>NZ_BQXY01000061.1 GCF_024341905.1 Clostridium folliculivorans | reverse complement strand
ATTTACCTAGCGACCACCTACTCTCCCACACAGTCGCCCATGCAGTACCATCAGCCGTCTAAGTCTTAACCTT
The DNA here is from genome assembly GCF_024341905.1 of Clostridium folliculivorans. GTDB lineage: Bacteria > Bacillota > Clostridia > Clostridiales > Clostridiaceae > Clostridium_AR > Clostridium_AR folliculivorans. The sequence goes on along the minus strand of NZ_BQXY01000061.1, from coordinate 4,882 downwards.
CGTGTTCGGTATGGGTACGGGTGTAACCCTTAGACGCATCATCACTAGATATTGAAAGATTATTCTTTCAAAATTGCACTTAAGTTTACTTTGTAATAATTTGTTTTGGTCAAGCCCTCGACCTATTAGTATCGGTCAGCTGAACATGTTACCATGCTTACACCTCCGACCTATCAACCTCGTGTTCTTCGAGGGGTCTTACTAGCTTACGCTATGGGAAATCTAATCTTGAGGTGGGCTTCACGCTTAGATGCTTTCAGCGTTTATCCCTTCCCGACGTAGCTACCCAGCTATGCTCCTGGCGGAACAACTGGTGCACCAGAGGTCAGTCCATCCCGGTCCTCTCGTACTAAGGACAGCTCCTCTCAAATTTCCTACGCCCGCGACGGATAGGGACCGAACTGTCTCACGACGTTCTGAACCCAGCTCGCGTGCCGCTTTAATGGGCGAACAGCCCAACCCTTGGGACCTACTTCAGCCCCAGGATGCGACGAGCCGACATCGAGGTGCCAAACCTCCCCGTCGATGTGGACTCTTGGGGGAGATCAGCCTGTTATCCCCGAGGTAGCTTTTATCCGTTGAGCGATGGCCCTCCCACGAGGTACCACCGGATCACTAAGCCCGACTTTCGTCCCTGCTCCACTTGTAAGTGTCGCAGTCAGGCTCCCTTCTGCCTTTGCACTCTACGAACGATTTCCGACCGTTCTGAGGGAACCTTTGGGCGCCTCCGTTACTTTTTTGGAGGCGACCGCCCCAGTCAAACTGCCCACCTAACAATGTCCCGTCACCAGCTTCATGGTGCCCGGTTAGAATCCCAGTACTGTCAGGGTGGTATCCCAAGGACGACTCCACATCCCCTAACGAGGATGCTTCCAAGTCTCCCACCTATCCTGTACAGACAATACCGAAACTCAATGCTAAGCTACAGTAAAGCTCTACGGGGTCTTTCCGTCCAATCGCGGGTAGCAAGCATCTTCACTTGCACTACAACTTCGCCGGATTTACAGTTGAGACAGTGCCCAAGTCATTACGCCATTCGTGCGGGTCAGAACTTACCTGACAAGGAATTTCGCTACCTTAGGACCGTTATAGTTACGGCCGCCGTTTACTGGGGCTTAAGTTCACCGCTTCGCGTTACCGCTAACGATTCCCCTTAACCTTCCAGCACCGGGCAGGCGTCAGCCCCTATACATCAGCTTTCGCTTTAGCAGAGACCTGTGTTTTTGCTAAACAGTTGCTTGGGCCTATTCTCTGCGACCTACTCTCGTAGGCACCCCTTCTCCCGAAGTTACGGGGTCAATTTGCCGAGTTCCTTAACTGTAATTCTTCCGCCGGCCTTAGGATTCTCTCCTCACCTACCTGTGTCGGTTTGCGGTACGGGCACTACATTTCTCCCTAGAAGCTTTTCTTGGCAGCGTAGAATCAAGTACTTCAGCCTAAAAGGCTTTCCCCATCACACCTCAGCTAATACAGGCGGATTTGCCTACCTGTATACCTAAGTGCTTAGACTAGCATCCAATAGCTAGCACACTCTATCTTCCTGCGTCACTCCATCGGTAATAACGATTTGCAGTGGTATCGGAATATCAACCGATTGTCCATCACCTACGCCTTTCGGCCTCGGCTTAGGTCCCGACTAACCCTCAGCGGACGAGCCTTCCTGAGGAAACCTTAGGTTTTCGGCCACTAGGATTCTCACCTAGTTCTCGCTACTAATGCCAACATACTCACTCGTAATCAGTCCACCGCTCCTTACGGTACGACTTCAGCCCGATTACGACGCTCCCCTACCCCAGCAGATATAATCTGCTAGCCGTAGCTTCGGTGATAAGTTTGAGCCCCGAACATCTTCGGCGCAGGATCTCTCGACTAGTGAGCTATTACGCACTCTTTTAATGAGTGGCTGCTTCTAAGCCAACATCCTAGTTGTCTTAGAAATCCCACATCCTTTTCCACTTAACTTATACTTTGGGACCTTAGCTGACGATCTGGGCTGTTTCCCTTTTGACTACGGATCTTATCATTCGCAGTCTGACTGCCGGACTAATACTATATGGCATTCGGAGTTTGATAAGGTTCAGTAAGCGATATGCCCCCTAGCCCATTCAGTGCTCTACCTCCATTAGTCATATCCGACGCTAGCCCTAAAGCTATTTCGGGGAGAACCAGCTATCTCCGAGTTCGATTGGAATTTCTCCGCTATCCACAGCTCATCCCATGGTTTTTCAACACCAACGTGGTTCGGTCCTCCACGAAGTTTTACCTTCGCTTCAACCTGGCCATGGATAGGTCACCCGGTTTCGGGTCTACGGCATGCAACTAGTCGCCCTATTCAGACTCGGTTTCCCTTCGGCTCCGTACCTTAAGTACTTAACCTCGCTACATACCGTAACTCGTTGGCTCGTTCTACAAAAAGCACATCATCACACACATATGGTGCTATGATCGGTTGTAGGCACACGGTTTCAGGTTCTATTTCACTCCCCTTCCGGGGTTCTTTTCACCTTTCCCTCACGGTACTTCTTCACTATCGGTCATCAAGTAGTATTTAGCCTTGGGAGGTGGTCCTCCCTGCTTCCCACAAGGTTTCACGTGTCTCGTGGTACTCTGGAGCAGAACTATGGTCTTCTTGTTTCACTTACAGGACTATTACCTTCTACGGTGTATCTTTCCAGATATCTTCAATTACAATAGCCACCAATGTTATGTTCTGTCCGCAACCCCAAAGATAAATCTTTGGTTTGGGCTCTTCCGATTTCGCTCGCCGCTACTGACGGAATCGATGTTTCTTTCTCTTCCTCTAGGTACTTAGATGTTTCAGTTCCCTAGGTTTACCCTCCTATAGCTATGTATTCACTATAAGATACGTAGGGTTACCTACGTGAGTTTCCTCATTCGGAGATCTTTGGATCACAGGCTATTTGCGCCTACCCAAAGCTTATCGCAGCTTGTCACGTCCTTCTTCGGCTCTTGATGCCAAGGCATTCACCATGCGCCCTTTGTAGCTTGACCTATCAAATCAAATTTGAGTTACAAATTTGCTGATCTACTAAAAATACTAGCGTGCATTTTAGTAGTCAATTTATTACAAAGATTAGTAAATATCTTTACTTTAACTTATGTGCAATTTTCAAAGAACAATCAGAGATACTTGGTATCTCAAAATTAAACAGAGAGAGATATTCTAACCAGAATTCGTGTATATTAAGCCTGAAATACATCAGTACTTAATAATTTCTCCATAGAAAGGAGGTGATCCAGCCGCAGGTTCTCCTACGGCTACCTTGTTACGACTTCACCCCAATCGCTGACCCTACCTTCGGCTGCTGCCTCCCTTACGGGTTAGCTCACAGACTTCGGGTATTGCCAACTCTCATGGTGTGACGGGCGGTGTGTACAAGGCCCGGGAACGTATTCACCGCGACATGCTGATTCGCGATTACTAGCAACTCCGGCTTCATGTAGGCGAGTTTCAGCCTACAATCCGAACTGGGACAAGTTTTTGAGATTTGCTCCACCTCGCGGTCTTGCGTCTCTTTGTACTTGCCATTGTAGCACGTGTGTAGCCCTAGACATAAGGGGCATGATGATTTGACGTCATCCCCACCTTCCTCCCGGTTAACCCGGGCAGTCTCGCTAGAGTGCTCAACTAAATGGTAGCAACTAACAATAAGGGTTGCGCTCGTTGCGGGACTTAACCCAACATCTCACGACACGAGCTGACGACAACCATGCACCACCTGTCTTCCTGTCGGTACCAAAGGTACCGACTTCCCCGATTAAGGGTAATTCAGGAGATGTCAAGTCTAGGTAAGGTTCTTCGCGTTGCTTCGAATTAAACCACATGCTCCGCTGCTTGTGCGGGCCCCCGTCAATTCCTTTGAGTTTTAATCTTGCGACCGTACTCCCCAGGCGGGATACTTATTGTGTTAACGGCGGCACGGAGGTGTTGAAACCCCCACACCTAGTATCCATCGTTTACGGCGTGGACTACCAGGGTATCTAATCCTGTTTGCTCCCCACGCTTTCGAGCCTCAGTGTCAGTTACAGTCCAGAAAGTCGCCTTCGCCACTGGGGTTCTTCCTAATCTCTACGCATTTCACCGCTACACTAGGAATTCCACTTTCCTCTCCTGCACTCTAGACATCCAGTTTGGAATGCAGCACCCAAGTTAAGCTCAGGTATTTCACATCCCACTTAAATATCCACCTACGCTCCCTTTACGCCCAGTAAATCCGGACAACGCTTGCCACCTACGTATTACCGCGGCTGCTGGCACGTAGTTAGCCGTGGCTTCCTCCTTGGGTACCGTCATTATCGTCCCCAAAGACAGAGCTTTACAACCCGAAGGCCTTCATCACTCACGCGGCGTTGCTGCATCAGGGTTTCCCCCATTGTGCAATATTCCCCACTGCTGCCTCCCGTAGGAGTCTGGACCGTATCTCAGTTCCAATGTGGCCGATCACCCTCTCAGGTCGGCTACGCATCGTCGCCTTGGTGAGCCATTACCTCACCAACTAGCTAATGCGCCGCGGGTCCATCTTATAGCGGATTGCTCCTTTGATTTCCATTTCATGCGAAACGAAAATGTTATGCGGTATTAATCTTCCTTTCGGAAGGCTATCCCCCTCTATAAGGCAGGTTACCCACGTGTTACTCACCCGTCCGCCGCTGAGAAAGTTCCGAAGAACTTTCTCCGCTCGACTTGCATGTGTTAGGCACGCCGCCAGCGTTCGTCCTGAGCCAGGATCAAACTCTCAATTTAAAGTTTAATCATAGCTTACTTACTTAGTAAGTCTTTTTTCAAAAGAATTGCTGGTTTAGTTTAAGTCTAATTTTAGACTTTGTTTATCTTCTCTGTTTAATTTTCAAAGACCAAGTT
>NZ_BQXY01000060.1 GCF_024341905.1 Clostridium folliculivorans | reverse complement strand
CTACCAATTCTAGCACTTTCTTTTATAAGTGGTGATGCTGATTTTCCTTGAACTCCAAAAGATGTTCTAAGAATTATAAAGTTTGCAACATACATTGCTATATAGTTCATCATTATTGAGTTTATAACTTCGTTTGTTCCCATCTTTGCTTTAAGATATCCTGGTACTGCTGCCCATAAACCACCAGCTGCTATACCAGCTATTAAAACTAGTGGAAGAT
>NZ_BQXY01000059.1 GCF_024341905.1 Clostridium folliculivorans | reverse complement strand
CTGAAAGCATCTAAGCGTGAAGCCCACCTCAAGATTAGATTTCCCATAGCGTAAGCTAGTAAGACCCCTCGAAGAACACGAGGTTGATAGGTCGGAGGTGTAAGCATGGTAACGTGTTCAGCTGACCGATACTAATAGGTCGAGGGCTTGACCAATAAATGTTATTACAAAGTTAACTTAAGTGCAATTTTGAAAGAATAATCTTTCAAAGATCTAGTAATGATGCG
>NZ_BQXY01000058.1 GCF_024341905.1 Clostridium folliculivorans | reverse complement strand
TCCCTTCGGCTCCGTACCTTAAGTACTTAACCTCGCTACATACCGTAACTCGTTGGCTCGTTCTACAAAAAGCACATCATCACACACATATGGTGCTATGATCGGTTGTAGGCACACGGTTTCAGGTTCTATTTCACTCCCCTTCCGGGGTTCTTTTCACCTTTCCCTCACGGTACTTCTTCACTATCGGTCATCAAGTAGTATTTAGCCTTGGGAGGTGGTCCTCC
>NZ_BQXY01000057.1 GCF_024341905.1 Clostridium folliculivorans | reverse complement strand
CCGCGACATGCTGATTCGCGATTACTAGCAACTCCGGCTTCATGTAGGCGAGTTTCAGCCTACAATCCGAACTGGGACAAGTTTTTGAGATTTGCTCCACCTCGCGGTCTTGCATCTCTTTGTACTTGCCATTGTAGCACGTGTGTAGCCCTAGACATAAGGGGCATGATGATTTGACGTCATCCCCACCTTCCTCCCGGTTAACCCGGGCAGTCTCGCTAGAGTGC
>NZ_BQXY01000056.1 GCF_024341905.1 Clostridium folliculivorans | reverse complement strand
TCAGGTCGGCTACGCATCGTCGCCTTGGTGAGCCATTACCTCACCAACTAGCTAATGCGCCGCGGGTCCATCTTATAGCGGATTGCTCCTTTGATTTTCATTTCATGCGAAACGAAAATATTATGCGGTATTAATCTTCCTTTCGGAAGGCTATCCCCCTCTATAAGGCAGGTTACCCACGTGTTACTCACCCGTCCGCCGCTGAGAAAGTTCCGAAGAACTTTCTC
>NZ_BQXY01000055.1 GCF_024341905.1 Clostridium folliculivorans | reverse complement strand
AACAATAAGGGTTGCGCTCGTTGCGGGACTTAACCCAACATCTCACGACACGAGCTGACGACAACCATGCACCACCTGTCTTCCTGTCGGTACCAAAGGTACCGACTTCCCCGATTAAGGGTAATTCAGGAGATGTCAAGTCTAGGTAAGGTTCTTCGCGTTGCTTCGAATTAAACCACATGCTCCGCTGCTTGTGCGGGCCCCCGTCAATTCCTTTGAGTTTTAAT
>NZ_BQXY01000054.1 GCF_024341905.1 Clostridium folliculivorans | reverse complement strand
AACAATAAGGGTTGCGCTCGTTGCGGGACTTAACCCAACATCTCACGACACGAGCTGACGACAACCATGCACCACCTGTCTTCCTGTCGGTACCAAAGGTACCGACTTCCCCGGTTAAGGGTAATTCAGGAGATGTCAAGTCTAGGTAAGGTTCTTCGCGTTGCTTCGAATTAAACCACATGCTCCGCTGCTTGTGCGGGCCCCCGTCAATTCCTTTGAGTTTTAAT
>NZ_BQXY01000053.1 GCF_024341905.1 Clostridium folliculivorans | reverse complement strand
GTAAATATCTTTACTTTAACTTATGTGCAATTTTCAAAGAACAATCAGAGATACTTGGTATCTCAAAATTAAACAGAGAGAGATATTCTAACCAGAATTCGTGTATATTAAGTTTGAAATACATCAGTACTTAATAATTTCTCCATAGAAAGGAGGTGATCCAGCCGCAGGTTCTCCTACGGCTACCTTGTTACGACTTCACCCCAATCGCTGACCCTACCTTCGGC
>NZ_BQXY01000052.1 GCF_024341905.1 Clostridium folliculivorans | reverse complement strand
TACTTAATAATTTCTCCATAGAAAGGAGGTGATCCAGCCGCAGGTTCTCCTACGGCTACCTTGTTACGACTTCACCCCAATCGCTGACCCTACCTTCGGCTGCTGCCTCCCTTGCGGGTTAGCTCACAGACTTCGGGTATTGCCAACTCTCATGGTGTGACGGGCGGTGTGTACAAGGCCCGGGAACGTATTCACCGCGACATGCTGATTCGCGATTACTAGCAACT
>NZ_BQXY01000051.1 GCF_024341905.1 Clostridium folliculivorans | reverse complement strand
CCCTCTCAGGTCGGCTACGCATCGTCGCCTTGGTGAGCCATTACCTCACCAACTAGCTAATGCGCCGCGGGTCCATCTTATAGCGGATTGCTCCTTTGATTTCCATTTCATGCGAAATGAAAATGTTATGCGGTATTAATCTTCCTTTCGGAAGGCTATCCCCCTCTATAAGGCAGGTTACCCACGTGTTACTCACCCGTCCGCCGCTGAGAAAATTCCGAAGAACTTTCTCCGCTCG
>NZ_BQXY01000050.1 GCF_024341905.1 Clostridium folliculivorans | reverse complement strand
TAGAGTGCCGGCCTGTCACGCCGGAGGTCGAGGGTTCGAGCCCCTTCTGAGTCGCCATTTTAAATGCTGGCATGGCTCAACGGTAGAGCAGCTGACTTGTAATCAGCAGGTTGTAGGTTCGATTCCTATTGCCAGCTCCACTAAAAACAAAATATTTGGCTCCTTGGTCAAGCGGTCAAGACACCACCCTTTCACGGTGGTAACAGGGGTTCGATTCCCCTAGGAGTCACCATTAATCATATTTTTGGGCGCAT
>NZ_BQXY01000049.1 GCF_024341905.1 Clostridium folliculivorans | reverse complement strand
TCCTTTCTATGGAGAAATTATTAAGTACTGATGTATTTCAAACTTAATATACACGAATTCTGGTTAGAATATCTCTCTCTGTTTAATTTTGAGATACCAAGTATCTCTGATTGTTCTTTGAAAATTGCACATAAGTTAAAGTAAAGATATTTACTATTCTTTGTAATAAATTGATTACTAAAATGCACGCTAGTATTTTAGTAAATCAGCAAATTTGTAACTCAAATTTGATTTGATAGGTCAAGCTACAAAGGGCGCATGGTGAATGCCTTGGCAT
>NZ_BQXY01000048.1 GCF_024341905.1 Clostridium folliculivorans | reverse complement strand
GTTACAAATTTGCTGATCTACTAAAAATACTAGCGTGCATTTTAGTAGTCAATTTATTACAAAGATTAGTAAATATCTTTACTTTAACTTATGTGCAATTTTCAAAGAACAATGGTGGGCTTAAATGGACTCGAACCATCGACCTCACGCTTATCAGGCGTGCGCTCTAACCAACTGAGCTATAAGCCCACAAATGGTGGAGATAAAGAGATTCGAACTCTTGACCCCCTGCGTGCAAGGCAGGTGCTCTCCCAACTGAGCTATACCCCCATATGTGTATATTAAAT
>NZ_BQXY01000047.1 GCF_024341905.1 Clostridium folliculivorans | reverse complement strand
TGATATTACAACACAAATATATCTTACTTTATACACGTTTATTCCTAAAGTATCTGCTGCCTTTGGATGTTCTCCAACGGCTCTTATTCTAAGTCCCCACGGAGTTTTATATAACACAAAATGTGCTATTATTACCGCAACTATTGCTGCATATACAAACCAGTTTAAGTCTCCTACAAGTTTACCAAGCACCGGCATATTTCTTAAGGCTTTTGGTATATTGTATGCTAAGCCATTAACACCATCCGTTTGTCCGCCTTTTCCGAAAAGCTTAAAGATAAGAAAGGCTGCTAAAGCTTGAGCAAAAAGGTTTATAGCTGT
>NZ_BQXY01000046.1 GCF_024341905.1 Clostridium folliculivorans | reverse complement strand
TGATATTACAACACAAATATATCTTACTTTATACACGTTTATTCCTAAAGTATCTGCTGCCTTTGGATGTTCTCCAACGGCTCTTATTCTAAGTCCCCACGGAGTTTTATATAGTACAAAATGTGCTATTATTACCGCAACTATTGCTGCATATACAAACCAGTTTAAGTCTCCTACAAGTTTACCAAGCACCGGCATATTTCTTAATGCTTTTGGTATATTGTATGCTAAGCCATTAACACCATCCGTTTGTCCGCCTTTTCCGAAAAGCTTAAAGATAAGAAAGGCTGCTAAAGCTTGAGCAAAAAGGTTTATAGCTGT
>NZ_BQXY01000045.1 GCF_024341905.1 Clostridium folliculivorans | reverse complement strand
CACGTGTCTCGTGGTACTCTGGAGCAGAACTATGGTCTTCTTGTTTCACTTACAGGACTATTACCTTCTACGGTGTATCTTTCCAGATATCTTCAATTACAATAGCCACCAATGTTATGTTCTGTCCGCAACCCCAAAGATAAATCTTTGGTTTGGGCTCTTCCGATTTCGCTCGCCGCTACTGACGGAATCGATTTTTCTTTCTCTTCCTCTAGGTACTTAGATGTTTCAGTTCCCTAGGTTTACCTTCCTGTCGCTATGTATTCACCACAGGATACGTAGGGTTACCTACGTGAGTTTCCTCATTCGGAGATCTTTGGATCACAGGCT
>NZ_BQXY01000044.1 GCF_024341905.1 Clostridium folliculivorans | reverse complement strand
GGTCCATCTTATAGCGGATTGCTCCTTTGATTTCCATTTCATGCGAAATGAAAATGTTATGCGGTATTAATCTTCCTTTCGGAAGGCTATCCCCCTCTATAAGGCAGGTTACCCACGTGTTACTCACCCGTACGCCGCTGAGAAAATTCCGAAGAACTTTCTCCGCTCGACTTGCATGTGTTAGGCACGCCGCCAGCGTTCGTCCTGAGCCAGGATCAAACTCTCAATTTAAAGTTTAATCATAGCTTACTTACTTAGTAAGTCTTTTTTCAAAAGAATTGCTGGTTTAGTTTAAGTCTAGTTTTAGACTTTGTTTATCTTCTCTGTTTAATTTTCAAA
>NZ_BQXY01000043.1 GCF_024341905.1 Clostridium folliculivorans | reverse complement strand
ACTCGAACCCCGGACCTACCGGTTATGAGCCGGTTGCTCTAACCAACTGAGCTAAAGATCCTTACTAACCTGGCAACCACCTACTCTCCCACACAGTCGCCCATGCAGTACCATCAGCCGTCTAAGTCTTAACCTTCGTGTTCGGTATGGGTACGGGTGTAACCCTAAGACGCATCATTACCAGATATTCAGTTTGCAGTCATTAAGCTGACCACAGTGAATATTATATCTAGACTTTTTCTTCTTGTCAACAAGAATTTTTTCTAAATATAAGAAAGATTATTCTTTCAAAATTGCACTTAAGTTTACTTTGTAATAATTTGTTTTGGTCAAGCCCTCGACCTATTAGTATCGGTCAGCTGAACATGTTACCATGCTTACACCTC
>NZ_BQXY01000042.1 GCF_024341905.1 Clostridium folliculivorans | reverse complement strand
CAACATCCTAGTTGTCTTAGAAATCCCACATCCTTTTCCACTTAACTTATACTTTGGGACCTTAGCTGACGATCTGGGCTGTTTCCCTTTTGACTACGGATCTTATCATTCGCAGTCTGACTGCCGGACTAATACTATATGGCATTCGGAGTTTGATAAGGTTCAGTAAGCGATATGCCCCCTAGCCCATTCAGTGCTCTACCTCCATTAGTCATATCCGACGCTAGCCCTAAAGCTATTTCGGGGAGAACCAGCTATCTCCGAGTTCGATTGGAATTTCTCCGCTATCCACAGCTCATCCCATGGTTTTTCAACACCAACGTGGTTCGGTCCTCCACGAAGTTTTACCTTCGCTTCAACCTGGCCATGGATAGGTCACCCGGTTTCGGGTCTACGGCATGCAACTAGTCGCCCTATTCAGACTCGGTTT
>NZ_BQXY01000041.1 GCF_024341905.1 Clostridium folliculivorans | reverse complement strand
ACCTAGTATCCATCGTTTACGGCGTGGACTACCAGGGTATCTAATCCTGTTTGCTCCCCACGCTTTCGAGCCTCAGTGTCAGTTACAGTCCAGAAAGTCGCCTTCGCCACTGGTGTTCTTCCTAATCTCTACGCATTTCACCGCTACACTAGGAATTCCACTTTCCTCTCCTGCACTCTAGATATCCAGTTTGGAATGCAGCACCCAAGTTAAGCTCAGGTATTTCACATCCCACTTAAATATCCACCTACGCTCCCTTTACGCCCAGTAAATCCGGACAACGCTTGCCACCTACGTATTACCGCGGCTGCTGGCACGTAGTTAGCCGTGGCTTCCTCCTTAGGTACCGTCATTATCGTCCCCAAAGACAGAGCTTTACAACCCGAAGGCCTTCATCACTCACGCGGCGTTGCTGCATCAGGGTTTCCCCCATTG
>NZ_BQXY01000040.1 GCF_024341905.1 Clostridium folliculivorans | reverse complement strand
ACGGTTTCAGGTTCTATTTCACTCCCCTTCCGGGGTTCTTTTCACCTTTCCCTCACGGTACTTCTTCACTATCGGTCATCAAGTAGTATTTAGCCTTGGGAGGTGGTCCTCCCTGCTTCCCACAAGGTTTCACGTGTCTCGTGGTACTCTGGAGCAGAACTAGCTTATTATTATTTTCACTTACAGGACTATTACCTTCTACGGTATATCTTTCCAGATATCTTCAATTAATAATAATTTTGCCTTATGTTCTGTCCGCAACCCCAAAGATAAATCTTTGGTTTGGGCTCTTCCGATTTCGCTCGCCGCTACTGACGGAATCGATGTTTCTTTCTCTTCCTCTAGGTACTTAGATGTTTCAGTTCCCTAGGTTTACCCTCCTATAGCTATGTATTCACTATAAGATACGTAGGGTTACCTACGTGAGTTTCCTCATTCG
>NZ_BQXY01000038.1 GCF_024341905.1 Clostridium folliculivorans | reverse complement strand
TATTTGCGCCTACCCAAAGCTTATCGCAGCTTGTCACGTCCTTCTTCGGCTCTTGATGCCAAGGCATTCACCATGCGCCCTTTGTAGCTTGACCTAATGTCGTGTCATTATAATCGGCGCACTACTTCGTCAGCTCGGTCACTGCGCTGCTCACTTGCTTTAAGCAAGCTCCGCGGCTCGTTCGGTCGCTTCCTCGTATTGCTTGATTCTAATGCCACTCCGAATTTGTTACACAAATTCTGCGTTTGACTTATATATGTACTGTTCACACTTAAGTGCTCAGAAACATAGTCATATGCAGATTTTTCACAAACTCAGTCACTGATTTGAATACTAGCGTGCATTCTTATCAGTTATTATTACAAAGATTAGTAAATATCTTTACTTTAACTTATGTGCAATTTTCAAAGAACAATCAGAGATACTTGGTATCTCAAAATTAAACAGAGAGAGATATTCTAACCAGAATTCGTGTATATTAA
>NZ_BQXY01000037.1 GCF_024341905.1 Clostridium folliculivorans | reverse complement strand
TATTTGCGCCTACCCAAAGCTTATCGCAGCTTGTCACGTCCTTCTTCGGCTCTTGATGCCAAGGCATTCACCATGCGCCCTTTGTAGCTTGACCTAATGTCGTGTCATTATAACCGGCGCATTACTTCGTCACCTTCCTCACTACGCTGCTCACTTACCTGAAGTAAGCTCCGCTGCTCGTTCGTCGGTTCCTCGTCCTGCTTGGTTCTAATGCCACTCCTGATCTACGTACAAATTATATTTCTGCACTCAAAAAAAAGTACATTGCATACTGTACGTTTGAACTATAGATATACATATATCTAGTCCGCAGATCATTGACTGTTTCAAATACTAGCGTGTATTTTATTCAGTCCTTTATATTACAAAGAATAGTAAATATCTTTACTTTAACTTATGTGCAATTTTCAAAGAACAATCAGAGATACTTGGTATCTCAAAATTAAACAGAGAGAGATATTCTAACCAGAATTCGTGTATATTAA
>NZ_BQXY01000036.1 GCF_024341905.1 Clostridium folliculivorans | reverse complement strand
ACCTAGTATCCATCGTTTACGGCGTGGACTACCAGGGTATCTAATCCTGTTTGCTCCCCACGCTTTCGAGCCTCAGTGTCAGTTACAGTCCAGAAAGTCGCCTTCGCCACTGGGGTTCTTCCTAATCTCTACGCATTTCACCGCTACACTAGGAATTCCACTTTCCTCTCCTGCACTCTAGACATCCAGTTTGGAATGCAGCACCCAAGTTAAGCTCAGGTATTTCACATCCCACTTAAATATCCACCTACGCTCCCTTTACGCCCAGTAAATCCGGACAACGCTTGCCACCTACGTATTACCGCGGCTGCTGGCACGTAGTTAGCCGTGGCTTCCTCCTTGGGTACCGTCATTATCGTCCCCAAAGACAGAGCTTTACAACCCGAAGGCCTTCATCACTCACGCGGCGTTGCTGCATCAGGGTTTCCCCCATTGTGCAATATTCCCCACTGCTGCCTCCCGTAGGAGTCTGGACCGTATCTCAGTTCCAAT
>NZ_BQXY01000035.1 GCF_024341905.1 Clostridium folliculivorans | reverse complement strand
ACTGGCGTTACTGGTCCTACTGGTGTTACCGGAGCTACTGGTGTTACCGGAGCTACTGGAGTCACCGGCCCTACTGGCGTCACTGGACCTACTGGTATTACTGGTCCTACTGGTGTTACTGGTCCTACCGGCATTACTGGTCCTACCGGCATTACTGGTCCTACTGGTGTTACCGGAGCTACTGGTGTTACTGGTCCTACCGGCATTACTGGTCCTACTGGTGTTACTGGTCCTACTGGCATTACTGGTCCTACTGGTGTTACCGGAGCTACTGGCGTTACTGGTCCTACTGGCGTTACTGGTCCTACTGGTCCTACCGGGGTTACCGGAGCTACTGGTGTTACTGGTCCTACTGGCATTACTGGTCCTACTGGTGTTACCGGAGCTACTGGTGTTACTGGTCCTACTGGCGTTACTGGTCCTACTGGTCCTACCGGGGTTACCGGAGCTACTGGTGTTACTGGTCCTACCGGCGTTACTGGTCCTACCGGGGTTACCGGAGCTACTGGTGTTACTGGTCCTACCGGCGTTACTGGTCCTAC
>NZ_BQXY01000034.1 GCF_024341905.1 Clostridium folliculivorans | reverse complement strand
TCCCTTCGGCTCCGTACCTTAAGTACTTAACCTCGCTACATACCGTAACTCGTTGGCTCGTTCTACAAAAAGCACATCATCACACACATATGGTGCTATGATCGGTTGTAGGCGCACGGTTTCAGGTTCTATTTCACTCCCCTTCCGGGGTTCTTTTCACCTTTCCCTCACGGTACTTCTTCACTATCGGTCATCAAGTAGTATTTAGCCTTGGGAGGTGGTCCTCCCTGCTTCCCACAAGGTTTCACGTGTCTCGTGGTACTCTGGAGCAGAACTATGGTCTTCTTGTTTCACTTACAGGACTATTACCTTCTACGGTGTATCTTTCCAGATATCTTCAATTACAATAGCCACCAATATTATGTTCTGTCCGCAACCCCAAAGATAAATCTTTGGTTTGGGCTCTTCCGATTTCGCTCGCCGCTACTGACGGAATCGATTTTTCTTTCTCTTCCTCTAGGTACTTAGATGTTTCAGTTCCCTAGGTTTACCCTCCTATAGCTATGTATTCACTATAAGATACGTAGGGTTACCTACGTGAGTTTCCTCATTCG
>NZ_BQXY01000033.1 GCF_024341905.1 Clostridium folliculivorans | reverse complement strand
ATCTTTGGATCACAGGCTATTTGCGCCTACCCAAAGCTTATCGCAGCTTGTCACGTCCTTCTTCGGCTCTTGATGCCAAGGCATTCACCATGCGCCCTTTGTAGCTTGACCTAATGTCGTGTCATTATAATCGGTGCACTACTTCGTCAGCTCGGTCACTGCGCTGCTCACTTGCTTAAAGCAAGCTCCGCGGCTCGTTCGGTCGCTTCCTCGTATTGCTTGATTCTAATGCCACTCCGAATTTGTTACACAAATTCTGCGTTTGACTTATATATGTACTGTTCACACTTAAGTGCTCAGAAACATAGTCATATACAGATTTTTCACAAACTCAGTCACTGATTTGAATACTAGCGTGCATTCTTATCAGTTATTATTACAAAGATTAGTAAATATCTTTACTTTAACTTATATGCAATTTTCAAAGAACAATGGTGGGCTTAAATGGACTCGAACCATCGACCTCACGCTTATCAGGCGTGCGCTCTAACCAGCTGAGCTATAAGCCCACAAATGGTGGAGATAAAGAGATTCGAACTCTTGACCCCCTGCGTGCAAGGCAGGTGCTCTCCCAACTGAGCTATACCCCCATATGTGTATATTAAAT
>NZ_BQXY01000032.1 GCF_024341905.1 Clostridium folliculivorans | reverse complement strand
AGGCACCCCTTCTCCCGAAGTTACGGGGTCAATTTGCCGAGTTCCTTAACTGTAATTCTTCCGCCGGCCTTAGGATTCTCTCCTCACCTACCTGTGTCGGTTTGCGGTACGGGTACTACATTTCTCCCTAGAAGCTTTTCTTGGCAGCGTAGAATCAAGTACTTCAGCCTAAAAGGCCTTCCCCATCACACCTCAGCTAATACAGGCGGATTTGCCTACCTGTATACCTAAGTGCTTAGACTAGCATCCAATAGCTAGCACACTCTATCTTCCTGCGTCACTCCATCGGTAATAACGATTTGCAGTAGTATCGGAATATCAACCGATTGTCCATCACCTACGCCTTTCGGCCTCGGCTTAGGTCCCGACTAACCCTCAGCGGACGAGCCTTCCTGAGGAAACCTTAGGTTTTCGGCCACTAGGATTCTCACCTAGTTCTCGCTACTGATGCCAACATACTCACTCGTAATCAGTCCACCGCTCCTTACGGTACGACTTCAGCCCGATTACGACGCTCCCCTACCCCAGCAGATAAATCTGCTAGCCGTAGCTTCGGTGATAAGTTTGAGCCCCGAACATCTTCGGCGCAGGATCTCTCGACTAGTGAGCTATTACGCACTCTTTTAATGAGTGGCTGCTTCTAAGCC
>NZ_BQXY01000031.1 GCF_024341905.1 Clostridium folliculivorans | reverse complement strand
AGGCACCCCTTCTCCCGAAGTTACGGGGTCAATTTGCCGAGTTCCTTAACTGTAATTCTTCCGCCGGCCTTAGGATTCTCTCCTCACCTACCTGTGTCGGTTTGCGGTACGGGCACTACATTTCTCCCTAGAAGCTTTTCTTGGCAGCGTAGAATCAAGTACTTCAGCCTAAAAGGCTTTCCCCATCACACCTCAGCTAATACAGGCGGATTTGCCTACCTGTATACCTAAGTGCTTAGACTAGCATCCAATAGCTAGCACACTCTATCTTCCTGCGTCACTCCATCGGTAATAACGATTTGCAGTGGTATCGGAATATCAACCGATTGTCCATCACCTACGCCTTTCGGCCTCGGCTTAGGTCCCGACTAACCCTCAGCGGACGAGCCTTCCTGAGGAAACCTTAGGTTTTCGGCCACTAGGATTCTCACCTAGTTCTCGCTACTAATGCCAACATACTCACTCGTAATCAGTCCACCGCTCCTTACGGTACGACTTCAGCCCGATTACGACGCTCCCCTACCCCAGCAGATATAATCTGCTAGCCGTAGCTTCGGTGATAAGTTTGAGCCCCGAACATCTTCGGCGCAGGATCTCTCGACTAGTGAGCTATTACGCACTCTTTTAATGAGTGGCTGCTTCTAAGCC
>NZ_BQXY01000030.1:169-665 GCF_024341905.1 Clostridium folliculivorans | reverse complement strand
CAGGTGCTCTACCAACTGAGCTAATGGCGCATAATGGTGCGTCTTAAGGGATTCGAACCCCTGGCCCACGCCTTAGAAGGGCGTTGCTCTATCCAGCTGAGCTAAAGACGCATATTAAAAACTATGTACTATAACATCTAATATTTAAGATGTTTATGGAGCGGGTAGTGGGAGTCGAACCCACCTTTTCAGCTTGGAAGGCTGGAGTATTACCGATATACGATACCCGCATATTTAAATTGGTCGGGGTGACAGGGATCGAACCTGCGACCTCATGGTCCCAAACCACGCGCGCTCCCATCTGCGCTACACCCCGATATCCATTTAAAATGGTGCGTCTTAAGGGATTCGAACCCCTGGCCCACGCCTTAGAAGGGCGTTGCTCTATCCAGCTGAGCTAAAGACGCTTATAAATTTGTAATTGTTTAACATCTACTATTTAGATGTTTATGGAGCGGGTAGTGGGAGTCGAACCCACCTTTTCAGCTTGGAAGGC
>NZ_BQXY01000030.1:0-102 GCF_024341905.1 Clostridium folliculivorans | reverse complement strand
ACCTCATGGTCCCAAACCACGCGCGCTCCCATCTGCGCTACACCCCGATATCCATTTAAAATGGTGCGTCTTAAGGGATTCGAACCCCTGGCCCACGCCTTA
>NZ_BQXY01000029.1 GCF_024341905.1 Clostridium folliculivorans | reverse complement strand
CTTTTATCCGTTGAGCGATGGCCCTCCCACGAGGTACCACCGGATCACTAAGCCCGACTTTCGTCCCTGCTCCACTTGTAAGTGTCGCAGTCAGGCTCCCTTCTGCCTTTGCACTCTACGAACGATTTCCGACCGTTCTGAGGGAACCTTTGGGCGCCTCCGTTACTTTTTTGGAGGCGACCGCCCCAGTCAAACTGCCCACCTAACAATGTCCCGTCACCAGCTTCATGGTGCCCGGTTAGAATCCCAGTACTGTCAGGGTGGTATCCCAAGGACGACTCCACATCCCCTAACGAGGATGCTTCCAAGTCTCCCACCTATCCTGTACAGACAATACCGAAACTCAATGCTAAGCTACAGTAAAGCTCTACGGGGTCTTTCCGTCCAATCGCGGGTAGCAAGCATCTTCACTTGCACTACAACTTCGCCGGATTTACAGTTGAGACAGTGCCCAAGTCATTACGCCATTCGTGCGGGTCAGAACTTACCTGACAAGGAATTTCGCTACCTTAGGACCGTTATAGTTACGGCCGCCGTTTACTGGGGCTTAAGTTCACCGCTTCGCGTTACCGCTAACGATTCCCCTTAACCTTCCAGCACCGGGCAGGCGTCAGCCCCTATACATCAGCTTTCGCTTTAGCAGAGACCTGTGTTTTTGCTAAACAGTTGCTTGGGCCTATTCTCTGCGACCTACTCTCGTA
>NZ_BQXY01000028.1 GCF_024341905.1 Clostridium folliculivorans | reverse complement strand
TACCTGATATTACTTGGTCTGCCTTTAGGTTTATACTTAAGAAAGCATGAATTAATGCTATAAGTCCACCTGCTATTAAAGCGAAAAGTATTCCTACCATCGCACTTCCTGTAAGGAAGGACCCATATACTCCAAAGAAGGCTCCCATGATCATCATACCTTCAAGACCTATGTTTACAACTCCAGATCTTTCTGAAAATACTCCGCCAAGACCTGCGAATATTAAAGGAGTTGCAAGAGCTAAAGTCGAAGATAAAAGTTCCATGATTATATTTATACTAGCCATTGATCAATACCTCCTTCTTCTTCTTCTTTTCTGCAAAGTATTTAACGATGTAGTCTGTTGCTACAAAGATTATTATTATTGATTGTATAAGATACACTATTTCCTTAGGTATACCATTTAACTGTAATACTTTTGAACTACTGTTTAAGGCTCCAAAAAGTACTGCCGCAAATATACATCCTATTGGATGGCTTTTCGCAAGAAGAGCTACTGCCATACCACTGAAACCGTAACCTGGAAGTGTACTAAAATCATCAGTATAGTACTTACCACCAGCTAAATGAACTGCTCCACCAAGACCTGCTATAGCTCCTGATATAACCATTGCAAGTACTATGTTCTTTGATATATTTATTCCACCGTATTCTGCTCCCTGAGGGTTTAAACCAACAGCTCTAAGCTCATAACCTGTGGTAGTTTTCCATAAAAGCCATGTAACAAATATTGCTACTGCTATTCCTATAAACACACCATAGTTTGCTTGATAGTTTGATACAAATC
>NZ_BQXY01000027.1 GCF_024341905.1 Clostridium folliculivorans | reverse complement strand
CTACCAATTCTAGCACTTTCTTTTATAAGTGGTGATGCTGATTTTCCTTGAACTCCAAAAGATGTTCTAAGAATTATAAAGTTTGCAACATACATTGCTATATAGTTCATCATGATTGAGTTTATAACTTCGTTTGTTCCCATCTTTGCTTTAAGATATCCTGGTACTGCTGCCCATAAACCACCAGCTGCTATACCAGCTATTAAAACTAGTGGAAGATGTATAATTGCTGGAAGTCCTGGTATAACTCCAACTAAAGCTGCTGCTACCATACCTACTACAAACTGACCTTCTCCACCTATGTTAAATAATCCGGTCTTAAATGCTACCGCATTTGCTACACCGGTAAATATAAGTGGTGTTAAATAGAATATAGTATTAAATAAGTTCATTTCGCTACCAAAGGAACCTTTCCATATGGTGCTAAAAAGATCTTCTAGCGCTTTAAAGTAATCTAATATAGAGTATCCCTTAGCCCAGATTACGAAAAACACTGAAATGAATATAGAAAATATTATTGCTGCTAAAGGGAACAATATTGGTTTTACTATCTGTAGCGCTTTATTTTCTTTACCCTTTGCTGTAGTTTTACTCAAGATCCTTCACCTCTTTCTCATCATCCTTAAGACTACCACCAGCCATAAGTATTCCAAGTTTTAGCTCTGTAGCATCTTTCCTATCTACTATATCTAAGATTTGTCCATCATACATTACCGCTATTCTATCAGATAAAGACATTATTTCGTCCAGTTCTAGTGAAACTAAAAGAACTGCTTTACCACTGTCTCTTTCCTGTATTATTCTCTTATGAATGTATTCTATAGCTCCAACATCAAGACCTCTTGTTGGTTGACATACTATTAGAAGTTCTGGATCCTTTGAGATTTCTCTCGCT
>NZ_BQXY01000026.1 GCF_024341905.1 Clostridium folliculivorans | reverse complement strand
CTCCTGGCATAACCATTTCCATTCCATCTGGTAACTTGATTGATCCTGTTACGTCAGTTGTTCTGAAATAGAATTGTGGTCTGTATCCATCGAAGAATGGTGTATGTCTTCCGCCTTCTTCTTTCTTAAGTACGTATACTTGACCTACGAACTTGTTGTGTGGGTTTACTGATCCAGTTTTTGCTAATACTTGACCTCTTTCGATATCTGTTCTTTGAACACCTCTTAAAAGAGCTCCTATATTATCTCCTGCTTGTGCTTCATCTAGTAACTTTCTGAACATTTCTATTCCTGTTACTACTGTCTTTCTTCTTTCTTCTGATAAACCGATTATTTCTACTTCTTCACCTACATGTAGTATTCCCTTTTCAACTCTTCCTGTTGCAACTGTTCCTCTACCTGTGATTGTGAATACATCTTCTATTGGCATTAAGAATGGCTTATCTGTTGCTCTTTCTGGTGTTGGGATATAGCTATCTACTGCATCCATTAACTCAGCGATACAAGCTGTTGCAGCTTCATCTGTTGGGTTTTCTAATGCTTTTAATGCTGATCCCTTTATTACTGGAATGTCATCTCCTGGGAAGCTGTATTCGCTTAATAATTCTCTAACTTCCATTTCAACTAATTCTAATAATTCTTCGTCATCTACCATATCTGCTTTATTTAAGAATACTACTATATAGTCAACACCAACTCTTGATGCTAGTAGTATATGTTCTCTTGTTTGTGGCATTGGGCCATCTGCTGCTGATACAACTAGTATAGCTCCATCCATTTGTGCTGCTCCTGTTATCATGTTCTTAACATAGTCAGCATGTCCTGGACAGTCTACGTGAGCGTAATGTCTGTTTTCTGTTTGATACTCAACGTGTGCTGTATTAATTGTGATTCCTCTTTCTTTTTCTTCTGGTGCCTTATCTATTTCGTCATACTTAAATGCTTCTGCAAATCCCTTGTT
>NZ_BQXY01000025.1 GCF_024341905.1 Clostridium folliculivorans | reverse complement strand
TTGATAATTTCCATTAGGATATGCTTTTGTTTCTATGAAATAACTATACCCACCATTTGCAGCATTTTTATATCCGCTATAATAATTTGCTAATGCTGATGTTGGTTCTCCATAATTAGCTTGTCCTACGTAAGTATTATTTAAGTATACTTTTACGTCTCTTACCCCTTCCTTTGCAACACTCCAACCTCTCACATATATTCCATCAGTTAAAGTATCTCCATTTGAAGGTGTATTTATATCCATAGCTGGTGCAGGTTTATTTATTATAACTTTTCTTGTTTGGCTTGATTTTGTTCCGTTATTACCTACAGCCTCAACTAAGAAAACATGCTCTCCAGAACTGTATTTACTTAAGTCTACATAATAGTCGTATCCTGCATTTTTAACATTTGGATAACTAGGAAACGTGTTTGCCAATCCACCTGTAGGCGAACCATAATTAGCTTGTCCTGCATAATTACCATTGTCATATACATTTATTTGCTTTACACCGCTTTTATTAACTGCCCATCCAGTTATTCTAAAATCATCTTTGATGTTTTCATCAATATTAGGATAATTTATATCCATAGCTGGATTCTCTTTTACTATATATAGTGTAAAGTCTTTTCTTATTATTTTACTGTCATTGCCCACGGCTTCCAACGTAAACTTATTCATTCCCTCTGGATAATTGTTTGCATATACAAAATAATCGTAACCTGCATTCGCACTGTTAGCATATGTTCCATATACACCTGTCAGTCCTCCAGTAGGTGCTCCATAGTAAGCTTTTCCTACAAAGTTTCCATTAGCATACACATTTATTTCTTTTATTCCAGCCTTATTTACTGCCCATCCTGTTATGTGAACTCCATCGCCAGTTACCTTATATCCATCATTTGGCCAGTTTATATCCATTGCTGGTCTACTTCTTTGTATTACTACTTTTCTATCTTGGAAGGCTTTACTCCCATCCTTCCCAACAGCTTCTACTCTAACTGTATGATCTCCTACGCTATATTTTAAAGGTTCTATATAGTAATCGTATCCGGCTTTGTCACTATTAGGATATGTAGGATAATAGCTTGCTAAAGATCCAGTTGGCGCTCCGTAATACGCACTTCCATCAAAATTACCATCTACATATACATTTATCTTGTCTATATTTTGTTGACTTACCGCCCATCCTGTGATGTGAAATCCATCCTCTGTTGTTACTCCACTAGCATCTGGATAATTGATATCCATATATGTGCCAGCTTGAG
>NZ_BQXY01000024.1 GCF_024341905.1 Clostridium folliculivorans | reverse complement strand
GCTGCTTTAGCGTAGTTAGTCGTAATACTACTAAAAATCAAATTAAATAATAGTAATACCACCAAAAACCTTGATATTTTCTTTACCTCTTTCATAACTCCTCCTCATTTTAAACATTTATGCTGTAAATAACCTACAAAATTGCCACATTACTTGCAGCAAGATACTTGTACATGTATATTTTATACCAAATTATATAAATCAACAATATTAAATTACCATCCATAAATGTTCAAGCATCCTCGAATTTTACTTATATTATACCTTAACATATCACTATATTACGTACTCATTAGTTATATAAGAAATCCTATTTAGTACTAAAATAGATTTTTTCAGTTTCAAAGATGATGAAATTAATAAAAAATGAACATAAAAAATAATGCCTTGAAATAACTTCTCAGCATTATTAAAAACTTACTGTTTAATAACTAATTTATGTTTTAAAGTACAATTAATCGTATAAAGCTATTTTACAAAAGTTCCTGACATAATAACATGAGCACCTGCAAATTGACTAAGAGCATCATTTCCTACCACTTTAACACTCTTACCATCAAACTCAAACGTGATTTTAAGATTAGTTTCTTTATCATAGAACTCGGCTGTATTTTTAGAGCTGTTTGTATATGCAGCCACCCCTCCCACATTACCCATATTAGGTTCAGAATAACCACTAATATGAAATTTTATTTTGTCATCAGATACACTATATATTACTAACGTTGTTGAGTTTTTGCTTACGCTTCCTACTCTAGAATAACTACCAATTCTATTAGTATCTAGACTTAAATCTATTCCATTACTTTCAACATCACTTTTAATTAAATAAAATGAATACTTAGGAATATTATTATTATTCCACATCCCCTTTAATATTTTATCTTGAAAGATAAATCCGCCAAATGAACCACTCACCTGATTGTTATCATTGAATTCAAAAATATTAACATAACCATTTGCATAGGCTTGTGCCTCTACTCTTATATTCTTCATGTATTTATCATAATAATAAGTTCCTTCATATCTTGCTACTACATTATCACCTTGCATAGACATATTGCTATCGTAATATCTTTCACTTAAATCATTAAACTTACTCTTATCAGTTTTTTTTAATTCCATATGAATATCAATATTACTATTTACTTTCCCAGCTAATTGTATTTTATCACTTTGAGAAATATATTTCTGTAAACTATAATTTTCATTTTCCTTAGAATTGCTTGTAATAGTTGTTGTATCACTTGTATTATTTACATTACTATCTTTGCTTGAACTCTGTTTGATATTACTAATTGACTTCTCCCCATTGTTTTGTTTTTGACATCCAGATACAAAAAATATTAAAGCAGCAGATATGCAAATACAAAATATTCTTTTCTTCATAATTTTATCCCCTCATCATCTCCTACACTAATATATGTCTTATTATAGGAGCATATTTATACTAGACATATACACTAATATATCATATTTTCAATATTTTGTATATAAAGGCACTTCATACAAAAACACCCCTATCTCTCAAAATTTTATCTAATTAGAGATAGGGGCGGATTTTCATAGTTCCAGTTTATATTCTTTATATTTTTATACTACAACTAATTACTACTAATAGAAAAGCCTAATAGGCTATCAACAAGTAATCTATAAAGAGATGTTCGAAAGATTGCTCCATTAGGATACTTCTTTAAACTTAAGCCTATTAATTAAATTGAATTGAATTTATAGTATTAGCTATAGACTGAGCTAACTTTTCTTGATAATCTGCATTAGCAGCATTTAGTGCGTCACTTTTATTTGAAATAAACCCACATTCTATTAATGTTGATGGCATATTAGTATATCTTGTAACGTATAATCCATGATCATGAGCTTTTAAATTTGCACTTCCCATTGAAGAGGATACATTACTTACTAATTTATTAGCCAATTCTCTGCTTTTACTAGCAGCATATCCCGGAGTACTATCTATTTGCAAGTTATCATAACTCCATCCACCAGGATCTACTCCACTTACAATTCCATCATTATCTATATTAGGTCTGTAAGTACTATAGTGAGTGCTTATACCGCTTGTACTAATATCGCTACTAATATCGTGATGTATACTTATAAATAGATTTGCATTTAAGTTGTTGGCAAAGTCAGCCCTATTTTTCAGGCTTATATCAGAAGGTTCATAGCTAATATCCCAAGGCTGTCTAGTCAACATAACTTTATAACCAACCTTCTCCAAGTCATTTTTAACCTTAACAGCTACTTGCATATTTAATTCTCTTTCTGAATAAGTTATTCCATCAATTGTTGAATATGCTCCATCGTCTCCGCCATTATTATGTCCAGGATCAACAACTATTAATTTAGAAACATTATTAAAATTAACAGTATAAGTAAGAGAATTCTTCGAATTGTCATTACCAATTGTAGTAACTGTAATAGTATGATATCCATTGCTATAATTAGCTGTATTCAACCAATATCCATATCCGGCATTCATTCTCTGAGCATAATCAACTCTTGATGATAAACTTGATGTTGGATAACCGTAAGTAGCTTGTCCCACTATAGTATCATCTACACTTACATTTATAACCTTGATTCCAACTCCACTTAATGCCCAGCCACCTATATATGTACTTCCTTTAACTTCTCCCCAGTTACTTATACTATTTATGTCCAACTTAGGAATATTGTTAAATACTACATTTCTACTCTGACTTATTACCTGTCCACTATTTGTGGTAGAATCTATTCTTAAT
>NZ_BQXY01000023.1 GCF_024341905.1 Clostridium folliculivorans | reverse complement strand
GCCGCCAGCGTTCGTCCTGAGCCAGGATCAAACTCTCAATTTAAAGTTTAATCATAGCTTACTTACTTAGTAAGTCTTTTTTCAAAAGAATTGCTGGTTTAGTTTAAGTCTAATTTTAGACTTTGTTTATCTTCTCTGTTTAATTTTCAAAGACCAATGTTTAACTGCTTATTCATATTATCATCTCAATCGAATCTTGTCAACATTATTTTTTATTGCTCAAAAATCAATTTGTCAGACAACGATATTTAATATAACATGTTATAGGACAAAACTCAAACTATTCTATAGTCAATTATATAAATTTACATACTAAAATCTAACTATATCTTCAATTTTCTTTTTTTTTCTCATGTGTCTACTATTGAAAATCACAAAAAATATAATACCTTAAATAATAATTTTCACAGTAGAAATGTACTGAGTTATAAAAATCATTCTTCCTATTTAAAGACTAAAGTTTATCATTTAAACTCCTCAAAAGTAAAAATACATGTATACAGGAAACTACATTCCCTATATACATGTATTATCTGATTAAATTTTAATTGTTAATTTAGATATAGTAAATACCTTTATCTTAAACTTAATTATGATATATTTTCAAACTGCATATTATATAGATAAGCATATGTTCCATCCAAGTCAATTAGCTCATTATGATTACCTCGTTCTTTTATCCCTTCATCCGTAAGCACTATTATTTCATCAGCATTTCTTATAGTACTAAGTCTATGGGCTATAACTAATGTAGTTCTGTTCTTAGAAAGATCTTCTAAAGATTTCTGTATAAACTTCTCACTTTCATTATCAAGGGCAGATGTAGCTTCATCAAGTATTAATATAGGAGGATTTTTAAGGAACACTCTTGCTATTGATACTCTTTGCTTCTGTCCACCAGAAAGCTTAACTCCTCTCTCCCCTACACTTGTATCATAACCCTCCTTAAGAGTCATAATAAATTCATGTATATTAGCTTTTTTAGCTGCATCTATAATTTCCTCATCAGATGCACCTGGTTTTCCATAGGCTATATTTTCTTTTATAGTACCAGTAAACATATATACATCTTGTTGAACTATCCCAATTGAATTTCTAAGTGATTTAAGTTTTACATCTCTTATATCTATTCCATCAACAGTAATTGAACCTTCATTTATTTCATAAAATCTTGGAATTAGACTGCAAAAAGTTGTTTTACCGCCACCTGAAGGACCAACAAGAGCAACATTTTTCCCTGCTTTTATACTTATGTTTATATTTTCTAATATATTATGTTTTTCATTATAGCTAAAAGATACATTTTTAAATTCGATATTTCCCTTTGGTTCTATAATATCTATAGCACCTTTCTTATCTGTTATATCCGGTTCAGTATTTATTACTTGTAGGAACCTATCAAAACCGGTAAGCCCTTTTTGGAATTGTTCTGTAAAGTTAACAAGCTTGTCTATAGGACTTAAAAAGATATTTATATATAGTATATAGACCATTAGATCTGCAACCTTTAGAGTACCATTACTTATAAATAAGCCTCCAGCCAGAATAACTGACACATAAAGAAGTCCTTGAAAAAAGCCATTTCCACTAAAGAATTTTCCCATTATTAAATAGTTATCTTCCTTACTCTTAAGAAACTCTAGATTTCCCTTGTCAAACTTGTGACTTTCAATTGTTTCATTAGCAAATGATTTTACCACTCTAATACCAGAAAGACTATCCTGTACTATAGCATTTACATTCGCTATCTTCTCTCTATTTTTCATAAATACTCTGTTCATATGCTTGTTATAGAATATTGAGAAATACAGCATAACCAAGGTTATGAAGAAAAGTATTAAAGTTATTTTAACATTAACATTTATAAGTATTATGAATGAACCCGATAACTTAAGTATAGATATAAATACATCTTCTGGACCATGGTGTGCTAGCTCAGAAATATCAAATAGGTCATTAACTATTCTTGATTGCAAAGTGCCAGTATTGTTATTATCGTAATAAGAGAATGATAGTTTTTGAAGATGATCAAACAAATCCTTTCTCATATTAGACTCCATCTTGGCTCCCATTATATGTCCCCAAGAAGTTATAAAATACTGACAAAAGTATCTTACAATATACATACATAATAACGCTAAGCCCGCATAAACTACATACTTAATTATTATATTCTTATCTTCCAATATATACACATTATTAGTTAAGTACCTTACTATCATTGGAAATACAAGATCTATCCCAGATAGTATCAATGCACAGACCATATCTGCGAAGAAAAGCTTCCTGTATGGCCCATAGTAATTAATAAATTTCTTAAATCTATCCATATTTGTGTAGTGATCCTCCCCCGTAATTTATTCATATAGATTATAAAATAACACTATATAGATTATTAATCAAACAATAGAATATGTGATTAAATCAGGTTATTTACCTTAATAAAATTATTTTAACGTTTACTATTCATTTAATATATTATTTCACTTAATATTAAAAGTCAACTTACTAAGTATAGTTTAACTTCTGCATTTAAACTAAATAATGAATTTCTTGTTTCTTCCCTATCCTATAAAAAAATAGCATCAGTCATTCATAGGCTAATATTATTAACAATATTTCCAATCTTCACTGATGCTACAATATATTTTTATGTTTAATATTATTATTAAAATTAATTGGTTATACAGGAGATGCTCTATGAGCGAGCAATTAAAATTAAATGATTTTCTCAGATGGAATGGCGTTAAGAACCTGTACTGTTCGAACGTAGTGAGTTTACAGGTTTAGCCATGGAATATGAGAAAATCATATTAATTCTTTGCGTAAGCTCATTAATGCATCGGATGTATAACCAATTAATTTCAGCATATTTTAACATTATCCTATTTTTTGGTTTCAGAAACATTTAAATTGGTATTCAATAAAAGTATGTCTACTCTCCTATTCTTACTTTTTCCTTCCTCTGTGTCATTTGATGCCACTGGTCTATATTCTCCATACCCTACAGAAGATAATCTATCCGCGGCTATTCCACCTCTAGTTACTAAAAATTCTACCACATTAGAAGCTCTAATAGCAGATAACTGCCAATTAGAATGAAAATATGTAGTGTTTATTGGAACATTATCAGTATGCCCTTCTACTCTTATATAGTTATCAATTTTATTAAGTATTCCTGCTAAAGAAATCAATTTTTTCTGATTATCAGTTTTAACATCAGCCTTGCCACTGTCAAAGAATACTGTATCATTAAAACTAATTACAAGACCTCTCTCTTGAAGGCTTGTCGTAATACTTCCTTTAAGATCTGACCCAGCAATCATCTTATCTATTTCTTCTTTTACCTTCTCTAACTTCTGTTCTTCTATTTTCGCATTGGCATTATTGTCCGTGATCTGTTTAAGCTGTTCATCTGTCACTGTGACTTTGCTCGAATCAATGCTAGCATTATCAGAAGTGCCTATAATGCTCTTTCCACCACCGATGGCTAAATTCAAAGATTGTGCAATTTGAGAATACTTTTTAGCATCTACAGTACTGGAAGCGTACATTACTACAAAAAATATCATAAGAAGCGTTATCAAATCAGAATATGTTAATAGCCATCGTTCATTATTTTCCTTTTCTACTCTCTTCTTTTTCATAAAATAATACCTCTCTAATCATTAGCATTATTTGAATTTAATTCTGATACTTCTTTATCAGTCAAAAATCCTTCTAGCTTGGCCACTAAAGTATTAGGATTTGCTCCTTCTTGGATAAGCATAATAGCTTCAATTGACATTTCCTTTTCTATTATTTCCTCTTTATCAAGTGCTTTTAGCTTATTTGCTACAGGAAGCCAAAGTAAATTTGCTGTACCTACTCCATATAATGTTGCTATGAAAGCTACTGCAATTTTAGGTCCAAGTGTACTAGGATCATCTAAATTACTAAGAACCTGTACTAGTCCCATAACAGTACCTATAATACCCATTGTTGGTGAAAATCCGCCTGCTGCATCGAATATGCCAGCCCCATCGTGATGACGCTCTGACATTTGTTCTAACTTTGTCTCTAATATCCCTCTTATTGTACTTGGTTCAACACCATCGACAACCATTTGAAGCCCTTTTTTTATAAATGGATCCATTTCATTATTCGATAGATCTCCTTCTATACTCAATAATCCATTCTTTCTTGTCTTAGTTGATAATTCTTTAAAAAATTCTATTTGTTCTTTTGTATTAACTTTTCTATTTGTAAATGCAACCTTTATTATCTTACCTATATTTTTTAGTTTACTTGTTGGGAAAGATATCGCTACCGCACCTATAGTTCCACCAAAAACTATCACAGCTGCTGAAAAAGCCACAAGCATTAAAGGACTTCCACCTTCTTCAATAAATGCAAAAATTAACGACCCAAATCCTATAACAATACCAACAATTATTCCTATATCCATAATCTTCTCCCTCTCCTAACTATAATATAAAGATTCCTAAGTGAAACTCTTTAAATTAAGCTTCCCTTTTCAATTATCGTATAATATCTCAATTTTATTAGCATTAAAGTGAATTTTTTATGGTAAATTATCAAAATTTATATTATTATATGTTTTTATTGCACATACCCCCAAAACAATTTCACTTTTAATAGTTATAAATCTAGATAGCTTTCTTTGAATATGTTAAGGTTAGAAAACTGTGAAAAAAACATAAAATAGCTAGGCTTCATATTTCTGAAACCTAGCTATTTCAATACTTTTGGTGCTCCCAACAGGGTTCGAACCTGCGACCTATGGATTCGAAGTCCACCACTCTATCCAGCTGAGCTATAGGAGCATGTTATATAAAAAATTTGCTAAAGCGATCTTCTTTAGTGAATTTCTTTTGCACATCTGCCTTTTCTGAACGTATCTGAAGAATCTTACAGGCGACATATTCTTCTTTTTTTATTCTTTAACTTATACTATTTCTTAAGTCTATTCGCATAATTATCCACAGACATAATTAATATATAAATTGCTAAAGAATAAAATAATATAAAAAGACAACTTAAGTTATAAGTTGTCTTTAGTATGGAGCGGGTAGTGGGAGTCGAACCCACCTTTTCAGCTTGGAAGGCTGGAGTATTACCGATATACGATACCCGCATATTTGGAGCGGAAGACGGGACTCGAACCCGCGACCTTCACCTTGGCAAGGTGACACTCTACCATTGAGTCACTTCCGCTTGATTGGTGCAGATGAAGGGAGTCGAACCCCCACGCCGTAGGCGCTAGATCCTAAGTCTAGTGCGTCTGCCAATTCCGCCACATCTGCATCTTTTCATTTATTAAATTGGTGGCTTACCGGGGAATCGAACCCCGGACACCATGATTAAAAGTCATGTGCTCTACCGACTGAGCTAGTAAACCAATTGGCTGGGATAGCAGGATTCGAACCTACGAATGATGGAGTCAAAGTCCATTGCCTTACCGCTTGGCGACATCCCAATAATAAATTTAATATGGGGTGAACGATGGGATTCGAACCCACGACAACCAGAGCCACAATCTGGTGCTCTACCAACTGAACTACGTCCACCATATTTGGTGCGCCATCAGGGACTCGAACCCAAGACACCCTGATTAAGAGTC
>NZ_BQXY01000022.1 GCF_024341905.1 Clostridium folliculivorans | reverse complement strand
TTAATCATAGCTTACTTACTTAGTAAGTCTTTTTTCAAAAGAATTGCTGGTTTAGTTTAAGTCTAATTTTAGACTTTGTTTATCTTCTCTGTTTAATTTTCAAAGACCAAGTTGTTTTGCTGTTTTTCTGACAGCTTTTATATCTTACCACCGTAAGATTTTCTTGTCAACACTTTTTTAAAACTTAGCTTTTAAAAGATAAATTTTAATTTTGTGTCTCAGTCACTACTTGTTTCAGCGACATGACTTATAATAACACATAGCTCTACTTCCTTAAATATATTACCACCCATCAGAGCAACTTACTTGTCCATTGATTATAATTTCTCCATATTTCAACATATTTCATCAATTGATACACCAGGCACTGTTATCATGGAAATTTATCCTGTTAACTCTATAAGTTACTTATTATGGATATAATGACCCCACATATTTATATTATTCAGCTTAATCACAAGTAACTAATAGCACCTTTTCTACATATTATAAAAAATAATATTATTTATGAAGGTGATAATTTTGTGCGGAATTGCTGGATGGGTGAATTTTAAAAATGACATTTCAAAACAGCATCAAATAATAGAAGCTATGACTGATACTTTAAAGTTAAGAGGACCTGACAGCTACGGATACTACACAACCAATAACGTTCTTTTTGGACATAGAAGACTAGTGGTTGTAGACCCTGAGGGTGGAAAACAACCAATGGTTAAGACTCTTGGCGGCCATAATTATTGTTTAATATATAATGGAGAACTATATAACACCGAAGATCTAAGAAAAGAACTACTAGATAAGGGATTTCAATTCGACGCTTACTCTGATACAGAGGTTTTACTTACAGCTTATATGTGTTGGGGTATCGACTGCATATCAAAATTAAATGGCATCTTTGCATTTGCCATATATGACGAAAAAGAAAATAGGGTGTTCTTAGCAAGAGATCCATTAGGAGTGAAGCCTTTATTCTATACCATAAAAGGTAATTCCTTTATATTCGGTTCTGAAATAAAAACATTATTAGCTCACCCTTATGTAGATCCTATTATAGATAAAGATGGCTTAACTGAAATCTTTGCTTTAGGCCCTGCCAATTGTCTTGGAAGTGGTATATATAAGGATATAAAAGAGGTTTCTCCAGCCAACTATGTGCTAATTACTCCAGATGGGATAAAAATTAAGGAATATTGGAAGGTATCTGCTGAAGAATTCAACGAATCTGAAGATGAGGCAGCTGAGCACCTTAAAGACTTACTTACGGATGCAATAAAAAGACAACTTGTAGGTGACGTTCCTCTTTGTACATTTTTATCTGGTGGACTTGATTCCTCTGCTATTTCAGCAATAGCAGCAGAAGAATATAGAAGTAAAGGAAAAACTCTTACAACTTATTCTATAGATTATGAAGATAATGATAAATTCTTTAAGTCTTCATTATTTCAACCAACCTCAGATCAATATTGGGCATTGCAAATGTCTAAATTCATCAAGAGTAATCACAAGACAGTTCTACTCAACCACAACGATCTTACAGCAGCTTTGAAGGATGCTGTAATTGCTAAAGACCTTCCAGGAATGGCTGATGTTGATTCATCTTTATTTTTATTTTCCAAGGAAATAAGAAAAAACTTCGTTATAGCTTTATCTGGTGAGTGCGCAGATGAACTATTTGGCGGCTATCCATGGTACACTCGAGAAGAACTTATAAACGCACCAACATTCCCTTGGTCAAGGTTTGTAAAAGATAGAAAATCTCTTCTATCAGACAATCTAAAAAGTTTACCTATAGAAGATAAGACCCAGCAAGAATATCTGGATACCTTAAAACAAGTTCCTCATCTAGATAATGAAAGCAAGCTAGATTTTAGAATGAGAGAATTATTCTATTTAAATATTAAGTGGTT
Organism: Clostridium folliculivorans; assembly: GCF_024341905.1. GTDB lineage: Bacteria > Bacillota > Clostridia > Clostridiales > Clostridiaceae > Clostridium_AR > Clostridium_AR folliculivorans. The sequence continues at coordinate 9,920 of NZ_BQXY01000022.1, read as the reverse complement.
TATGATTAATCTACTAAACAGAAAAGATAGAATGAGTATGTCTAACAGTCTTGAAGTAAGAGTCCCATTTGCTGACTATAGATTAGTTCAGTATGCTTTTAATTTACCTCAAAAAATAAAATTCGCTGATGATAGAGAAAAAGGCCTTTTGAGAAAATCCTTAAAGGGTGTACTGCCTGATGATATTATATATAGAAAAAAGAGCCCTTATCCAAAGACTCACAACCCTATATACACATCATTAGTATGCGAAGCTATGAATGATATATTAAGTGATAAAACTTCTCCTATACTGAATATTATAGATAAGAAAAAGGTTCAAGAAATAGTTGATACAAAAGGTGATGCATACAAAACCCCATGGTATGGCCAGCTTATGACAGGACCTCAGTTAATTGCTTATCTTGTTCAAATGAATATATGGTTAAAAGAATATAATGTTCAACTCGAATTATAATATAACAGTTTTATAATAAAGCTAAATTTCATTTATACCATAGTATACAATTATATTTTTACTCATATCTAATATACTGATATGTTTAATTTAAACAAGTACTTGAAAATAGTCTAATAGAATTATAAAAATGCAGATAGCAATCAAATAATTAATATGATTACTATCTGCATTATATTTTATAGACCAGCTATTGAGAGCTCACCTACTACAACAGAAGGGCTTGCAGTATTGGAATAATAGAAATCAAAATCGCTTCCAACCTCTTCAATGTTTTTTAACAAATCAAAGAAGTTCCCTGCTACTGTTATTTGATCTACCGCCTCTTCAATCTTTCCATCTCTTATCAGCCTTCCGTTAGCTGCTAACGAGAAGTCCCCTGTTATTGCATTTGCACCTGAATGCATGCCTTGAAGATTAGTTATATATAATCCATCACCTACAAGACTTACTAATGAACTAAAAGTCTTTTCACCTTTTTCTATATATAAATTTGTAGCAGAAATCGTAACTGGTGAGGAGAATGAAGACTTAGATGCATTTCCAGTAGTCTTTACATTGTCTTTATTTGAAGTCTTCAGATTATGAAGTAGTGTTATAAACTTACCCTTATCTACTATTGATTTCTTATATGTTGGTACCCCTTCATCATCAAAAGGAGTTGAATAAGGAGATCCTTCTAAGATTGGATTATCTATAATAGTCACAATATCAGAAGCTATAGTAGCTCCTTCTTTTCCTCTAAGCAATGAAAGTCCTTTTTGAGCATTATCAGCATTAAAGACGCCTTGAAATGTTCCTAATATAGTTGCCATCATATAATTAGATATTAATACTTTGTATTTGCCAGATTTAATTGACTTTGAACCAATCTTAGATATCGCATCATTGGCAGCTTCCTCAGAAACTTCATCTAGATTTAATTCCCCTATGCTTGTTCTAACCTTAATAGCCATACCATTTTGCATGCCGTTAACATCTCTAGCTACTGCATCGACGTATGCAATAGCAGTAGTTTTCATGCTTTTTAAGTCTAGCCCCTTGGAATTTATTATTACAACTTCTGATTTAGAAGTATCTACTTCACATTCAGCAACCTTTTCAATTAGATTACTTGCTTCTTTTGTTTTTTTCTCTAACTGAAGTGCCAAATTAATCTGTTCACTTGGAGTTAGTCGATCTATATCCTCACTATATGTTGAAACATTTTCGTATTTCCCTTGTTCGCCATATATAAAATCTTTGTCTTCATTTTCTAAAAGCTCAGCATTTTCTTTAGCCTTTTTTACAATTATTTCAGCAGCAGCTTCATCTAAGCTTTCACTATATGCATAACCTATTTTCCCATTGATGATTCCTCTGAAACTTACTCCTCCAGTACTGCTTAAGCCATATCCATCAACTTCACCCTCATATATTCTTATTTCTAAGTTTTCTTTATTAGAGTAATAAATTTCGTATTCACTAAAGCCTGTTTCTTCAGCAAAGCTAAAAACTACATCTTTAAACTGTTTTATATCCATAAAGTTCCCCCCCTTATCTTCCACCAACAGTTATTTGTTTTACTCTAATCAGTGGCTGACCTACATTAGTTGGAACAGATCCACTTAAAGACCCGCACATTCCTTGACCATGCCCAAGATTTTGTCCAACCATATCAATATCCATTAATATATCAGAACCTTTGCCAATCAAACTTCCACCTCTTACAGCCTCTGATATTTGACCATTTCTTATTAAATATCCTTCTGCTACAGCAAAATTAAACTCTCCTGTAATTGGGTTAACTGATCCGCCGCCCATTTTCTTTGCATATAAACCATATTCTATAGACTTAATTATATCTTCATTTCTATCGTTACCACTTTCAATATAAGTGTTGGTCATCCTAGATGTAGGTGCGAACTTATATGACTCCCTTCTAGAGCTGCCTGTAGGTTCCATTCCCATCCTTCTAGCATTTAGTTTATCTATCATATATGATTTCAAAATTCCATTTTCTATAAGTACATTTTTTCTTGTTTTTGTTCCTTCATCATCTATATTTAATGATCCCCAAAGGTTCGGTAATGTTCCATCATCTATAGCTGTCACTTTTGTAGATGCTATTTGTTGACCTAACTTATCACAAAACACTGAATTTCCCTTTGCAACAGACGTAGCTTCAAGTGAATGTCCACAGGCCTCATGGAATATAACTCCCCCAAAACCATTCTCTATAGCAACCATCATTTTACCAGCTGGACAATAATTAGCATGAAGCATAGCAATAGCTGATTTACTTGCCTCTCTTCCGTAATACTCAGGATCTACAACATCAAACATTTCAAATCCCATCAATCTCCCTGGGTTCTCTGTTCCTAGCTGGTTTTCTTTAGAATTACTGGCTACAGATCTAATCCCTAATCTAGTCCATATTCTTCTATCCTCTGTGTACAATCCTTCACTGTTTGCAACAAGTATTTTTTGATCTTTATCCATATACGTTACAGAAGCTTGACTTATTTCATCACTGTATTCTCTAGCAGACTTATAGGCTATTTTCATCTTTTCAATCTTCTTTGTACTTTCAATAAACGAAGGAACATAAATTATAGGGTGAATATTAGAATTTATTCTTTCAATAAGATTCAAATTAATATCCAGATCACCATTAACGTTACCAAGTGCATATGCTGCTTTACTTGCTACCTCTGTCAAATGATTCAAACTATTTTCATTTGTATATGCATATACACTTCTAAATCCTTTAAATATTCGTATACCTATACCATAGTTTCTCCCTGAAACTATACTATCTACTTTACCGTCAGTCAGTGTTATATTGTTATTCATTGTATCTTCAACAAAAACTTCAGCAAAATCCCCGCCGCTTTTCAATGCTTTCGATAATACTTTGCCTATTACTTCTTTCGATAACATATACATCCCCCTTTTTATCTGTAATATAATACCATTTTAATTAATACTATCATCTTATGCAATATTTCATAAAAATATTTTAACATATATATTTTTGTAACGATAATAAATACCGTTTACAATTGACTAAATTCAAATAATAATATATAATTAGAATGCGTGTTACTGTTAAATCAGGCATAAGTTTACATAAACTTATGCCTTTTTCTATTAAATATGAATTTTTTGTTAATCTTATCATTATATTTTCGAAAGGAAGTGAGTTTTCCTAATTTCACTATAATGTGCAGTTAGGAGTATATTATGTTTGGATTCCTAAAAAAAGAAATAAAGATTCTCGCACCAGTTGCAGGAACTACAATAGATTTATCTAGAGTTCCAGATGAAGTATTTGCAAAAAAAATGGCTGGAGATGGAGTGGCAATTGATAGTACTGGTTCTATATTTGTGGCGCCAGCTGATGGTGAATTATCATTAGTATTTAAAACAAATCATGCTTTTGCTATGACAATCGCAGGAGAAGTAGAACTTCTAGTTCATATAGGTATAGATACAGTTTCTCTAAATGGTGAAGGTTTTGAAAGACTAGTAGAACCTGGTGTAAAGGTCAAAGCTGGTACTCCTATCATAAAAATTAATAGAGAGTTTGTGGAAAGTAAAGGATTCTCATTAATAACACCAGTTCTTATAACAAATCCAGATGTTATAAAAGAAATGAATCCTTTTATAGGTTCAGTTGTAAAAGAAGGATTAGACACTATAATAACTTATAAATAAGATAGAAAACTTAAACACAAAGGTATCTAAGAATTATTAATAAAATTCTTAGATACCTTATTTTTTTACATGGTTTAAGTTATAAGAATTACAAAGACACTATTTAGCATCTACTAACTTTTGATATTCTCTTACAATATCAAAGTTTTTGTCATCAGATTTAACATATCCTACATGTGAATATATTTCTGTTACTATCTTCTTTCCTTCTGGGTCCTTACCTATTTCTATGAAAGCATTTTGTATCTTTTCTTTCCATTCAGCAGTAATATCTGGTCTTACGCTGATAGTATCATTTGGTATTGGTTGTGTAAAGTATATTGGTTCAACTTTATCAAATATGTCTGGAACATCTTTCTTTACAGTATTTCTTGCATCTTCAAATACTGCTGCTGCATCAACATCTCCATTTAATACAGCTAAAACACCCTTATCATGACCTTTAACTCTTATACCTTGTACATCTTTTTCAGGGTCTACTCCAGCTTTTTTAAGTTCTGCAGCTGGCCATATATACCCCGCAGATGAAGTAACATCTTGCCAAGCTATCTTCTTTCCTTTTAGGTCTGCTAATGTCTTTATGTTTGAACCCTTTTTAACAACTATCATGGATCTATATGAATCAACAAGTTCTGTAGTGTTTTCTCCAGTTGGTTGCTTTATTCCATATCTTTGTGCTTGAAGTAAAATGTCAGCAGCATTCTTTTCTTTAGCTAATACATACGCTGTTGGAGGTAAAAAGCCAATATCTACTTGCTTTGAAGACATAGCCTCAATTATTGTATTATAGCTTGTGGATACGCTTACCTTTACTGGTATGCCAAGCTTATCTGATAATAACTTTTCTAAAGGTTTAGCCTTTGCTTCTAAAGTCTCAGCGTTCTGTGAAGGAACGAATTGAACTTTTAATTCTTTCGGTTCATATCCCTTTGCCGTAGTTGAGTCATCTTTCTTAGTACTACTACAACCAGCTAAAGCAGTCATAGCTAATGCAGTGCATAATGCAATACTTAATATTCTTCTTTTCATAGTATACCCTCCCTAAAAATTAAAAATTAGACTACATTTCCAATAAATACATATAAATCATAAACTATTTTCATTTTTTTTGCAATATCGTTCGTATTTATTTTGATATCGCATATTACTCAATAATTGTATATATAACAAGATTTTATTGAAAATATTGTTATACAAGTAAAATTTTTTAATGTTCTATTGAAAATACTAGTTAAATTATAGTATTCTTATATTAAAATTAATAGCACTTATTGTTAAAATAAGGTTAAATTTGCGTTTATTACAATTTAACTAACAGTAAATATGCTAAATAATATATAATAATTAGTACTATATATTTTAATTATTGTTCGTGTTTTTAAAATCATTAAGAAAAGGTTGGTAAAATTTATGATTGAATTTAAAAGTGTATCAAAGACTTATCCTAATGGTGTTATTGGGCTTAAGGATGTTAGTGTTACAATAAATGAAGGAGAATTAGTTGTAATAGTTGGGCTTTCTGGCGCAGGAAAATCTACATTTTTAAGATCTATTAACAGATTGAATGAAATATCTTCAGGTGAAATATTGATAAGTGGTAGGTCTATCACGAGAGCAAAAGGAAAAGACTTAAGAATAATGCGTAGAGATATTGGTATGATATTTCAAAGCTTTAACTTAGTGAAAAGATCATCTGTACTTAAAAATGTCTTAGCCGGAAGAGTTGGTTATCACTCTACCGCCAGAACACTAACCGGAATGTTTCCAAAAGAAGACTTGGAACTAGCTTTCGAATCATTAAAAAAAGTTGGAATAGAGCAAAAAGCTTATATGAGAGCAGACGAGCTATCTGGAGGACAACAACAAAGAGTAGCTATAGCTAGAACATTAGCTCAACAGGCAAAAATACTTTTAGCAGATGAACCAATAGCCTCATTAGACCCAGTGACAACAATCCAAGTAATGGACGATATAGCAAGAATAAATAAAGAAATGAATATAACTACAATAGTTAATCTTCATCACATAGATCTAGCAAAGAAGTATGCAACTAGGATATTAGGTTTTAGAGAAGGTAAATTAGTTTTCGATGGCCCAGTTGAAGAAGCTACTGATGAAATCTTTGATTATATATATAACGGCAAAACAGAAGAACTTGCTGAAGTTTAGGAGGAATAAAGATGAAAGAGCAAACTATAAAAAAACCTTCTAACATGAAATTATATCTTACAGTTATCTTAATACTTATTTTACTTGTTGCTAGCGCAAAAAAAACAGATGCTTCCTTTTCGCAGCTCATGAAAGGGCTTCCAGAGACAGGTAAGCTTTTTCAAGAAATGTTCCCTCCAGATTGGAGTTACTTTCCAAGAATATTTAGTCCTATGGCAGAAACTATACGCATGGCTATAATTGGGACAACATTAGGAGCTATTGCATCAATTCCTTTAGCTTTACTTTCTGCAAGGAATATATGCAAGTCCAAAATACTATTATCTATCTCAAGAGTAGTGCTAAATCTTATAAGAACAGTACCAGACTTACTATTTGCCGCTATATTCGTAGCAGCTTTTGGACTAGGACCACTAGCAGGTATATTTGCTTTAAGCTTTTTTTCGTTAGGCCTTGTTGCTAAATTATTATATGAATCAATTGAAGGTATTGACGAAGGCCCAATGGAAGCTATAACAGCTTGTGGCGGAAATACGCTTCAAATAATAGACTTTTCAGTAATTCCTCAAATATTACCTCAATTCATTTCATATGTTTTATATACTTTTGAAATAAATGTAAGAGCCGCTGCTGTTTTAGGATTGGTAGGTGCAGGTGGCATAGGACTACAATTAGATAGTACCTTGGGATTATTTAAGTATAATCAAACTTGCACTATTATTATTGCTACCTTAATCATGGTGGTCATTATTGATAATATAAGTATAAAAATCAGGGAGAATTTACTATGATAGAAAAAAATAAAACTTTTAAAAAATCATTATCAAAATGGCTTATAGCAATAATATTAATTGCTATATATATCTGGGCATTTGCAGGGATAAAATATACGGGAATTAAAGATTCCGCCAATCAAGTTGTTAGGTCCATATTTAAAGGCTTATTTCATCCTGACTGGGGGTATGTATACCTTCCAGATGGAGAAGATCTTCTCAGAGGATTACTTGATACCTTGGCAATTGCAGTTTTAGGTACTGTAGTATCTGCATTTCTCTGTATCCCTTTTTCATTTTGGGCTGCAAGAAATATGAGTAAAAACAAGTTATTTAGCAGTGGTGGCAAGTTTCTGCTAAGCTTTATAAGAACATTCCCTGAAATCGTAATGGCAATTATATTTATCAAAGCTGTTGGCCCAGGTGCCTTTGCCGGTGTATTAGCTCTAGGTGTTCATTCTATAGGAATGCTTGGTAAACTATATTCGGAAGGGATTGAAAATATAGATTGGGGACCTTATGAGGCATTAACTTCTTGTGGTGCTAATGCTCTTCAAAAATTGAAGTATGCCATAATCCCTCAAGTATTACCTGAATTTGCTTCCTATTCGCTTTATAGATTTGAAATCAATGTTCGTTCCGCTACTATACTTGGAATAATTGGTGCTGGAGGAATTGGTACTCCTCTTATATTTGCTCTAGAAGCGAGACAATGGAGTAGAGTTGGAATCATACTACTGGGTATAATAGTGATGGTTACTGTTATTGATTTTATATCTGGAAATATAAGAAAAAGACTCGTTTAACTATCTAATCTATGAAAGAGGTTATTTTATATGAATTTAAATAATTTAGATTTAACTATACTTCACACTAGTGATATTCATGGAAGTATATTGCCGATATATTACGGAACTAATGAATACAGAGATATAGGTCTTTCTAAACTATCAACTATCATAAAAGATGAAAAAAAGAAGAATGATAACACTTTACTTGTAGATTGTGGAGATGCCCTTCAAGGGTCTCCACTTATATATTATTATGCAAGAATTAATTCACAGGGAGAAAATCCTGTAATAAAACTATTTAATTATTTAGGATACGATTCCTTTACCGTAGGAAATCATGAATTTAATTACGGCATGGACTATTTATTAAATGCAAAAAAGCAATCTAATTTTCAATGGCTTAGCTCAAATATTCTTAATAATTCAAACAATACACCTTACTTTGGCAAACCTTATATAATAAAAAAACTTTCTAATGATTTAAGTATCGGTATAATCGGATGTACCACAAAGTATATTCCTAACTGGGAGCAACCTCATATAATTAAAGACTTAAATTTTGAGGATGTCATAAAGTCACTAAACAATTGGATTCCTGAAATGAAAGATGAAGGTGCTGATATAATAGTAGTTGCATATCATGGTGGTTTCGAAAGAGATATTGATACAGGATTACCTTCTGAAAATCTTACTGGTGAAAATCAGGGATATGAAATATGTGAAAAAGTTCAAGGAGTAGATCTTTTACTAACAGGACACCAACATAGATCCATATATAATAAGTATATAAATAATGTATCAGTATGCCAGTCTGGATTTGACGGTGCATCCTTAGGAAAGATATCTATAAGATTAGAAAAGGAGGCTTCTGTGTGGAAGATCAAAAATGTATCAAGTAGTCTACTCTATTCTAAAGATTATGACGTTGACGATGAATGTATACAATTAATTAAACAATATGAAGTAGATACTCAAGCTTGGTTAGATACTCCTATAGGAAAAATAGATGGAGATATGACAATATCCAATCCTATTGAAATCAGATTAAAGGATAATGCACTGATGGAATTTATCAATAAAGTTCAAATGTATTATGGTGAAACTGATATATCTCTCACATCACTTTTTGACAATAGAAGTGCTGGCTTGAAGGCAAATGTTACTATGAGAGATGTTGTTTCTAATTATATTTATCCAAATACTCTTAAGGTATTAAAACTTAAAGGTTCTGATATAAAGGCAGCCTTAGAAAGAAGCGCCTCTTATTTTGAATATGTAGATGGCCAATATATAGTAAGCAAAGATTTTTCCAATCCTAAGCCCCAACATTACAATTATGATATGTGGGAAGGAATCGAATATGTTTTAAATATCTCTAAACCAATAGGAAGTAGAGTTGTATTATTAAAACATAAAGGTTGTGATATGGATATGTCTAAGGAATACAATGTAGTAATGAATAATTACAGAGCTTCTGGAGGTGGGGATTATTTTATGTTTAAGGATAAACCGTTAGTTAAAGATATCCCTACTGATGTTTCTGAACTAATTGCCAATTATATATTAGATAAAAAAACTATTGATGCTACTGTAAATAACAATTGGAAAGTAACTCATGACTAATTCTCACTGATCTCCTCTTATCAATCTACAGTATAACCATATATTTAAACATTTTTTATATAATCCACAGGTTAATCTTTTATCTTAATATAATCTGTGGATTATGCCATTTCACCTGTGGATTTCTTCATAACTTTAATATACTTGTTATTTTAATCGAAAGCTTTATTTTATTATATCTTATAAAAAATAAAAAACCTCTGTATAAACAGAGGTTTGGTGGCTCACCGGGGAATCGAACCCCGGACACCATGATTAAAAGTCATGTGCTCTACCGACTGAGCTAGTGAACCACATTTACCTAGCGACCACCTACTCTCCCACACAGTCGCCCATGCAGTACCATCAGCCGTCTAAGTCTTAACCTTCGTGTTCGGTATGGGTACGGGTGTAACCCTTAGACGCATC
>NZ_BQXY01000021.1 GCF_024341905.1 Clostridium folliculivorans | reverse complement strand
TGTGTTAGGCACGCCGCCAGCGTTCGTCCTGAGCCAGGATCAAACTCTCAATTTAAAGTTTAATCATAGCTTACTTACTTAGTAAGTCTTTTTTCAAAAGAATTGCTGGTTTATTTTAAGTCTAATTTTAGACTTTATGTTATCTTCTCTGTTTAATTTTCAAAGACCAAGTTTTTATCGCCATCTTTCTGACAGCTTATTCATCTTACCACTGTAAGATTTCTTTGTCAACACATTTTTCAAAAGTTTTTTAAATATAATTTAAATTTCACTTTAAAATCTTGTGTTATTTTGTCGAACTGTGTTGCAGCGACATAAACTATGATATCACATCCATTGATGCTCAATAATATGTAATATGCCCTGAGTTCAATTTACTTATACATTTTTTAAAAATATCTCCATATTCCTAAGTATTTCACCAATTGATACACTTGGAAGTGTTTTCCCCAAAAAATCTATTTTCTATAGACATAAATATAAGTGAAGGTACATTTTTGACCTAATAATGTAAATCACTATAAATAATTGCGGGATACTTCTAGAATTTTTAATAATATTTCCCTTTCATTAATAATACAATTCAACTTTATTTCTAAGAAAGGTATTTAAGAGACTCATACTTATGTTAATGATTTACTTTTTAATAACTTAATTTACCTTTATGTTCTTTAAATGTATGTATTAATACTTTACTTACTTTTCAGCAGCAATATGGTAACATATAGATATAAAGATCTATCAGTTCGAACCGAAACCTAGTTCTATAGAATTAAAGTAGAATATCTATTCTGCTTATATGGGGGTGCAAAAAATGCCTAGTATTATTATCTTATTATTAAATGTAATAAACACTTTAGATGAAGATTCAGTAAATTTTAAAATTGCTAATTATCTTCTATTAAATATAAATGACCTAGAAGATCTTTCGATGTCCACTATTGCAAAAAACTGCAATGTTTCTAAGGCTACCGTAAGTAGATTTTGTAAACAAATTGGTGTGGATAATTTTTATGAGTTTAAATTTATTTGTCAGAATAGAAAATCTGACGTAATAGAAAAATATTCTCCTATTGCAAATTTAGAAAACAGTACAACTCAGTTTATAGATGAAACAATAAAAGCTCTTCAGCTAGTTAAAGAGTCTCTAAATTCAAAGATCTTGAATGAGCTGGTAGAAGACTTGTTTAAATATGATAAAGTAGCTGCCTTTGGTCATATGCAGTCTGGAAATATAGCTGTATCTCTTCAGCACGACTTATTTTCAAATGGTAAAATGGTATATACGAGAATGCCTTACATAGACCAAAAACAATTTATTGAAGCTGCAACAAATGAAAACTTAATTATTATATTTTCAGCCTCGGGCAAGTATTTTTCCAGATTATTTCAAAGAGATGGTTTTTTTGACAAAAAGAATAAGCCAAAGATATATATGATAACTACTTCTGTTATAAAAGTTCCACCATCATTTATAGATCATATAATCTCACTACCTAATAAATATGAATTGAGCTCATCTATGATCTTACAGTGTTATGCGAATTTAATACCTCTAAAATACTTTGAACGCGTACATAAAAAGAGCCTATAAATTTTAGAAATTTATAGGCTTTCTTTATTGTGTGGAGACGAAAATAAAAGCATTCATATCTAAGTTAAATCTATATTATAACGTTTTCTTATTCTGAAAATCGTTTCACGAATTGAAACAATGTTGAAATGATTTAGAATATTGTTTATTGTTTAAGTAGATTAGTTGAGGAGGTATTGAGATGGAAAAGAAACCAGTTAAAATCGTAACAATCGGTGGAGGTAGCAGCTATACTCCAGAATTAATGGAAGGTTTTATAAAGAGATATGAAGAGCTCCCAATCAGAGAAATTTGGTTAGTTGATATTGAAGCAGGTAAAGAAAAGTTAGAAATAGTTGGTGCTATGGCACAACGTATGTGGGATGCTTCACCATACGATGTTAAAGTACACTTAACTTTAGATAGAAGACAAGCATTAAAGGATGCAGATTTCGTAACTACTCAATTTAGAGTTGGATTATTAAATGCACGTATAAAAGATGAAAGAATTCCTTTCTCTTATGGAATGTTAGGACAAGAAACAAATGGTGCTGGTGGTATATTTAAAGCCTTCAGAACAATTCCTATAATTCTTGGCATTGTTGAGGATATGAAAGAGTTATGCCCAAATGCATGGCTTGTTAACTTCACAAATCCAAGTGGTATGGTAACTGAAGCTGTTGTAAGATACGGTAAATGGGACAAGGTTATCGGACTTTGCAATGTACCAGTTGGTGCTATGATGAAAGAACCAGAAATGCTTGGTGTAAAATTAGAAGATTTAACATATCAATTTGCAGGTCTAAACCACTTCCACTGGCATAAAGTTAGTGACAAGAATGGAAATGATGTTACTGCTCAAATAATTGATAAGATGTACAGCAATGATTCAGGTATCCCTGCAAACATTCATGATGTTCCATTTATCAGAGAGCAATTAGAGCAAATGAATTTAATACCATGTGGATATCATAGATACTATTACTTACAAGAAGAAATGTTAAAGCATGGCATAGAAGAATTTAACGGTGTTGGAACTCGTGGACAACAAGTTAAACAAACTGAAGCTGAACTTTTTGAATTATATAAAGATCCTAACTTAAACTACAAACCAGAGCAATTGACTAAACGTGGTGGTACACACTACTCAGATGCAGCTTGTGAGACAATACTTTCTATCTATGCTGATAAGAAAGCTCACATCGTTGTTTCAACTAAAAACAATGGAGCTGTTCCTGACCTACCAGCTGACTGCGTAGTTGAAGTTTCTGCTTATATTTCAGGTAAAGGTGCTCTTCCAATAGCATTTGGACCATTAGAACCAGCACAACGTGGATGGTTACAACTTATGAAGAATATGGAGCTTTGTGTATGTGAAGCTGCTGTAACTGGTGATTATGGACTTGCATTGCAAGCATTCATACTAAATCCACAAATTCCTGGTGGTGCAACTGCTAAGCGTGTGTTAGATGAATTATTAATCGCTCACAAGAAGCATTTACCTCAATTTGCTGAGAAGATAGCTGAACTTGAAAAGAACGGCGTAACTGTTAAAGACGAAGTTGCTGCTAACTTAGATTAGTATCATAAATAAAATTAGCCCTTAAAACTAGCTGAGTTAATAATATACTCACTATTAAAAATATATAAACCCTAAATAGAAACTGCCAGCATAATTTTGCTGGCAGTTTTTATTATACTTTCCTCTTTCCATCGCTATTAAAAATTTTCCTCAAGTGACCTTCATCTATAATCAGCATAACAATTACACCTACTAAAAAAATTATCACTTTATACTCAGTATTAAAACCACTAAGAAATTGATTTAAAAGAAACCCTAACCCCATATAAATCAGGCCAAAAATAATAAGACTATTAGAAGAATATCTTTGAGCTTCATCCCATGTATCTTGATTTTTCATTGAGAATTTTGTTCTATACCCATATATATAATTAATCTTATGTGGTGGAAAAATCCTAAATATAAAACCACAAACTGCACATATCCCTCCAGTAAAATATAACATATATCTCCTCCTAACTTATTAAATATACTTTAACCTTCATCAATTCTTAATCAATTATTATATCAATACTTAATGTTATAGAATTTCATGCTACTTTTCTACCTTCTCAGATATTGTCTGAAAAACATTTGTAAACGCTGCTTTAATATTCTCTTCATTTTCAATATCGTTATATAGCCTGTATCTCCAAACAGATAAATTATCCTCGTCACACAATATGCCCGTCATATATGTTTGATCTTTTGAATCTGCTGCATCCTCATATGATAATTCTTCAAGTGTAAATGGTGGAAAGCTCTTTTCAGTCTGGATAAAAAAGAATGGAATATTAGACTTTTTATATATAGTAGCATACTTTGCTTGTGCCGCTTCAGACAAGTTTTCTTTAGTTATAAAGATTGCATCGTAGTTTGAATCAAAATTCTCTTTTCCCATATCAGTGAACTGAATTTTCGTGAACTTAACTTGTTTTTCACGAACCTTTGGTATTTCTCCTACGATTCCAATGCTTAGGTTTCTTCCTGTGTAAGGCTTAGTTTTTATAGATTGAGGCTGCCTTACATTATAAACTATGATTACAATTAAGATGACACATAGAAAAAGATAAACTGGTCTTTTCTTAATATTTAAAATAGCCCTCACTCCAATCAATAATATTCAATTTCAATATAGTAACTCTTTAATTTTCATGTTTGAAACTTTTATTATCTGGATTAGCGTTATCTACCATTGATCTAGAAGATATTTTTTTCTCACCAGTATAATCATATACATATGTCACTGAAGGCTCGTCTTTAAAGGTAACCTTAATTACATAGCCCCCATAGCCAAGCATTTCACTGTCTAAACGATAATCAACAAATAAATCATAATCTCCACTTTTACTACCTTTTTCTGATAAATACTTTTCCATTGCTACTTTAGCATTAGTAATTTTTTCAGATCTTTGATTTTCAAAACTCTTTATTTTGTAAATGTAAAAACCAGCAATCAAAACTATAATAATAGTGATTATAGCAATAACCTTTTTCATAATTCCCCCCATAATAACTAATTTGCTCTATCATTAAAGTACTTGTTTTATCACCAACGGATAACCTTATTATATATTTTCTCTGCCGCCTCTTTTGGCGAAATACTGCTTACATCTATCTTTTCAGTATTCATATTATGATAGCACTGCAATCTTGGTACACTCCTCTCAATAACATCTTCTCTACGAATTCCCTGCTTTATATCTTCTTTAATTCTTGATATTAAGGCTTCCTCTGAGCATATTATTGAAAACTTATAAACCTTACAATCCTTTGTATCTAATCTTGATAATATTTCATCAATAATGCTTTGTTCGTGCATAACCCAGCAGAAGATGATATTTTCATACTCAGAGCATGCAATAAAATTATTTAACGCATAAGTTATATTATCAATAACCATTCTTTTAGTTTCCTCTGTGACAATAAAAGGTGACATATCCCAGCACCAATCACCATCAAGAAAAACAGCTTTAGGTAACTGTCTTTGAAGTATTTTACTTGTTGTTGTCTTGCCTACTCCCATGGTTCCATTTATAAAAATTAGATTCTTCATTGCATTACATACCTACTTTCTTTAAAGCATAAATCTAAATATCTTGGCTATTTTATATATTCACTCCAAATTTCCACAAATAGCTTAAGTCTACTGACATATCTAGTGTTAAACTTCATTTGTAATTCATCATAACTAACTACTGCTTCATATAGAAGTTCAGCTATGTGATTATGAGTTTCATCATTATGGATTTTAAATTCATTTATATGAGTGGTATCTACTTTTAAATATTCAAGCTGCTCTGAATACCCATATCTATGAAAGTTCGTATTATACTGATTGTCTCTAATAATCATTTGACTTACTAGCCCTTCCATAATAAGCGTATGGGCTAAATGTGAGGATATTAAATAATCCTCCCTCATTAATTTACCTAAAGCTTGCACTGCAACAAACCAAAACCAATCTGCCTTTTCTAAATCATATTTGCATGATAACTTTTCATTGTCATCAATAGCTGTTTGTTCATATTTTAATAGATTAGCGGTTTCATCACACCTGCAAAAACAGGAAAAATCGATACGTATACCGCTGTTTAGACATATACGCATACCTTCTTTATCTTCAACTCTTTTTTGAAATATGATACCAAATATTCTATCTTGAATTTCTAATCTAGAAAAATACTTCTTGTAGATTGGAGTTTCTTCATCATAATCATTAGGGTGCAATCTTAAATAAACATTTATATCTACATCACTGTATTTATCATGATAACATTGCTCTAAGCCCTTTTTGATATTCCGGTTATCATCCTTAGATAAAATAAAAACTTCCTTTATCTGAACCTTTTCCACTTCTGGTAATGTAAATAATACTGATAAAAAACTTCGAGCCTCCTGCTCCATTACTTCTTTGTTAATATTCATATTTTATATTCCTCCTTTAATTGTTTTAAATTAAAGGATATTTCTTAATTTACCCATATTTCTCATATAATTTAACCTCCTGTATTGATCTATCCAAATTAAAAACTGTTAATTAAGTTTTCCTTTCTCAAAATGCATGTCCACAAAAATCTATTTCCTCCCATAAGAGATCATTATACATGGTGCTTGAATTATAAAAGCACTGTGTTTATGCTCTCTTGCATAATTGCTAATCTTAATTTGTCCATCCACAAATTTTCCTGCCTCTTCTTCACTTAATCCTCTTTGTATAAATGTGTTGATGAGATTTAGCTTTTCCTGATTTGATATTTTTTTATCCCATCCCCAAGCTTTAACTATGGCATTATATTGTTTCTCATGTACATCTTTATCACCAAATGGATTTATAAACTTTACACAGTCATTCATTCTAACTCCAACATCACTTAGGCCTAATTGCTGCATCAAAACAGGTATTTTTATGCCAAATCTATAATCCCTTCCCCCATCTAATAGTTCTTTTCTAAACATTTTTCTATGTAAACTCGGAATATCCAGTTCCGTATAATCGAGACCTTCAAAATACTGACCTGCTTTTTCTATCTCCAGGTCTCCTTCCATACAAATCACTAATCCACCTTGAACAACTGATTGTATCATTTTTTCCAGAATATCTTTTGCACCTGGAATATGTCTTAAAACAGCCTGTGATATAACAATGTCATACGTTTCTACAGGCATATACTCACTAAGATCTGCTTTAATAAATCTTGTAGAATAGCCTGATTCATCAAAAATATTTTCTGCTTCAGTTAAAAGGATCTCACTAAAATCAATACCTGTATATGTACTCCCTTTAGCCAACATTGGAAGTAGCAATAGCCCAACATAGCCAAATCCGCATCCAAAGTCTAATATATTAACCGGCTTATTTATCTTCCAAACCTTTTCTACCAAAAACTCAATATAGTCAGCATTACACCACCCAGTTCGAATTGCTTTTAAAAAATCAAGCTTCTCATTCCATATAATTTCATTCATACCATTATCCCCTATTAATATAGATGTACCACCTCGAATCGAAATCTATTTTTATTACGAAGTGGTACATCCATAATATGACTTTTCAAATTCATAAGCTTACCACATACATATTATAACATTTTATTCCACATACTGTATATTTATTAGTTTCATATTAGATCTTACTAGAAATAAACTTATATCAATTTGTAACTGGAATATACTTGAAGCTTTTATGGAAATGTTTTAGAATTATTGTAAAATATTTGTTAATAGATAAATCCTGATGATACTTTGAGCTTAAAATCTATTATTTTTACTTTTTCCTTATTATTAATTACTGGCTGTTCTAAACCTGAGGATAACGAAACTTTAAAACAATTTACTGATATAAAGGATGTGATAATAAATGATTAATATAGAATATGCAAATAAGTCAGAAATTCAATATATTATTGATAATGATAAACATGTTTCTACAGAACTAGTAGAAATGAAAATTAAATCAAAGGAGATTTTATTAGTAAAAGATGAAGAACATAAAATACTTGGATGGTTAAGATTCAATTACTTTTGGGACAATACTCCTTTTATGAATTTGCTTTATATTGATGAAGCTTATAGAAATAAAGGGGTTGGTACATCTTTAGTTTATTTTTGGGAGATTGAAATGAAAGCTAGAGGCTATGAATTAGTTATGACCTCTACTTTATCTAATGAACTAGCTCAGCATTTTTATAGAAAACTAGGCTATAAAGATGCAGGAAGCTTATTACTAGAAAATGAGCCTTTAGAGATCATCTTTACAAAAAACATATAACTCCGAATTAATAAACCAAAAAAGCAAATAGAAATAATAGTAACATTGCAAGCTAATATAAAGCATTGCTTTCAAAGCTTAAGCAAATACGTAAAAAGGAGCAATTTTTTATGACATTAAAAAATATTTATACTGATTGTCCAATATATAAAGGTGGTCTTATTTCGCTAAGACATACAAAATTAGAAGATGCTGAAGATTTATTAAAATGCTATTCTGACGAAAAAGCAGTACCTTTTTTTAATTCTGATAATTGTAATGGAGATAACTTTCACTATACAACTAAAGAAAGAATGAGACAAGCTATTGAATTTTGGAACTTTTCTTATATTCATAAGTATTTTATAAGATGGACAATAATTTTAAATGATACTAATGAAAAGCTTGGAACTATTGAAATGTTTCATAGAATCGCAGACGATGAGTTTAATCACTTCGGTGTTTTGCGCATAGATTTACACAGCCATTATGAAACCGAACCAATAATTAGTGATATATTACAAATTGTAAACGAAAACTTTTTTGATGCTTTTGATGTTAAATCAATTATTACAAAAGCCATTCCAGATGCCAGTGAAAGAATTTCAGCATTAACAAGGCAGGGATATTATCCACTTAACAGAAAATTTATGATATATGATGACTATTATATAATAGAGCAAAAGTAGTCTTCAGATAGTTGCTTTAATATCTTGTTTTAACAGTAACATAGTTAGGGTTCACTGTTTTTTAATTAATTTACATGCTATTAAAGCATATGTTGAAATTGATTGGAGGAATATTAGAATGTATTTAAAAAGCAACGAATTGGTTATAAGACATGCAACTATATCTGATGTACAAACACTTTGTAATTGGTGGGCTGATGGTGAGGTAATGGCACATGCAGGATTTCCAAATGGTGTTTATACTGATTCAGAAAAATTAAAAGATAGTATAAGAAATCAAACTGATGGAGCTGCAAGAAGAATAATAATTGAGATTGATAATAAAAGTGTTGGCGAAATGAACTACTGAATAGAAGATAATATTGCAGAAATAGGAATTAAAATATGCGACTTTAATTATCAGGAAAAAGGCTATGGCACCAAAGCTTTAAAATTGTTAATATCATATTTATTTGATAATTTAAAGGTTGAAAAGATTATCCTGGATACAAATATTAATAATACAAGAGCTCAGCATGTTTATGAAAAGCTTGGATTTAAAAAGATTGCTACTAGAATTAACTCTTTTAAAAATCAACTTGGAGTTTTCCAATCTAGTATTGACTATGAGTTAATTAATAATGACTTCTTAATATGATTTAATTCAATATCTATAAATTTATATTATTACCACTAAAAACAGGCAGTCCACTTTCAACTAAAATTAGGACTGCCTGTTCTTATATAAGATTATTAGAGATTTCTTTACAATGAGCTATATTATATCACTCCATCTGCATTCTTTGATTAGAGCAATATGTTGAGTAAATTACTCTTTAGCTTTTATTCAATACTGCTTGTTTTGTAAATGGATTTTTTCTAACAGCCAAAGAATATAAGAATGGGTATTCTCTTTTTAAGTAATTCATATAGTATATCCATTCAACTATCATCTGCTTATAACATCTTTTAATATCTGCTGACAGATGCACTAAATCTTCATTAGGAATATTATTAAGATCTTCTCTGTATGAAAGTTCATCGTAAATATGATATAAAGCCCAAAGCATATCTGTAAAAGAATTGTGCTCAAGAAGAGTTTGATTCTCAAACATAGAAAGTATGTTTTGCTTATTACTGAATATAAATTCTCTTAGTTCATTTAAATCTCCTGATTTACTATCAACTATAATCTCAGATTCTTTGAATTCTTTCACTGCCTTTAGAAAGTCTTTATCAGACCATCCATTTCCTATCCTAAGCTTTTCACTAATTTCCTTAAAATTTAAATTAAAACATGCCATATTACTTATGGCTCTAACTCCAGTCTCAGTGAAAAATGCACCTATTACCACACTTATCTTCTTAAGATTGTCCTGTTTTTCTTTAGCTTTCACAATCTGATCTATCAATACCGTTACAATAATAACCTGCAGTGGCACAAAGGCTAAATCCTGTAATAGATAAAATCCAGTATCTCTTTGATCATGAAATATAGAAATTTGAATGAAATAAAATGATAGCGAAATACAAAGTAATAAAAGTACTAACGAAATATTTTTATATAACTTATTTATATTAATCCCTCCAAAATCTTTGAGTAAATTAGTACATCCCCGTTAGTATATTATCACATTTTCTGCATTGATGGCAATTTTGTCCATGCTTACTATTTTAGACAAAAATAGTAGTCTAAATTTAGACTACTATTTCAAAGAAAAAAGTAACTCAAGAAGTAGATTATAAATTAGATTAAATCTTATCTATCATGTCTAGGCATTTTCCAGCGCCGCGAACTACGCACTCAAGTGGATTTTCTGCAACATGTACATGTATATGAGTTTCACTATGTATCAATTCACTTAGACCTTTTAAAAGAGCTCCACCACCTGAAAGCATTATACCATTATCCATTATATCTGCAGCAAGCTCTGGCGGTGTTTCTTCAATAGCAGCTTTAATTGCATCAATTATCAAATTAATCGGATTTTTCAAGGCTTCTCGTATTTGGCTATCTACAACTATAATAGATTTTGGTAGTCCTGTCACCAAGTCTCTTCCTCTTATCTCCATGCTTCTTTCTTCTTCACCACTTTTTGCATATACACACCCTAGCTCAATTTTAATATTTTCTGCAGTTCTTTCTCCTATCATCAGATTGAATTCCCTTTTTACATAGTCAATAATTGTCTCGTCTAATTCATCTCCTGCAATTCTTAAGGTTTTGCTTGTTACAATCCCTTGAAGTGATACTACTGCTACCTCAGTAGTTCCAGCACCTATGTCAATAATCATGCTTCCTACTGGCTCATCTACAGGTAATCCTGATCCTATAGCTGCAGCTACTGCTTCTTCGACTAACATGACTTTACGAGCTCCAACCTGGCTTATTGCCTCATTAATAGCTCTTTTTTCTACTTCTGTAACTCCTGAAGGATGCGAAATAGTGATTCTAGAGCTCTTAACAGCACCTTTATCATTAACTTTTTCAATAAACTTTTTCAGCATTTTTTGAGTTAAATCAAAGTCTGCAATTGTACCGTCCTTTAACGGTCGAATAGCTTCTATGCCTTGTGGCGTTCTTCCTATCATATTTTTAGCATCTATTCCCACTGCTAAGACTTGTCTATTTTTTGTATTTATAGCCACCACTGACGGCTCAACTAATAAAATTCCTTTTCCTTTTACATATAATAATGTATTTGAGGTACCTAAATCTATTCCTATATCTCTAGTTTTCGTAAAAAATCCCATTAAAACTTCCCCCTTAGACTTGTAATACAGTTTCTCTTTAGTAGGTATAATTCAAAATTTATGGAAGTGCCAATATATATTTTCCATAATGTGTCCAATCGCGAACTTTTTTTACAGTATATACCTTGATTTACTCGCTTTTCAATGCATAAATCATGGATATTAATACTTAATTTTCATAAAAAGCATTTCTCTGTCTTTATTATGCTAATCTTTCAAGTTTGAAATTTATTATAAAAAGCTTACTAAAGTGACTTCTTCAGTAAGCTTTTTTGCGCATCTGTCTTAACGAATGTCTCTGACGAAAATCCGGCAGACAAATATATGTTGTTTTCCTACTGTATAACCTAAAAAGTTATACTAAATCCTTAAAATCACTAGGTTCAGCTAGATTGAAAACTTTGCAATTTCCTTTACGGAAAAAAGTCCACTTTTATTATCTTTAAAATATTATTATCATTACCCCCTTAAAAACAAAATCTCTTGCGTATATATCTATGAGGATCGTATCATCACAGTAGTATAAAAAGCTTTATGTAAAACAATGCTTTTATTCTAGCTCTTATATACGATCTACGGTTATGAACTCCCGCAAATTATAAATTTTATTTTAATTGGTCCTTAGGTGTATAAAAAATTCTTTGAGTTATCTTAAGAACCAAAATTAAACACCACTTCTATAATCCCTCTACCTATAGAAGTGGGCCCTTTTTACTCTACGAAGGCGGGTAAGTTATATTTTTTACTGTTGTTATGTATAAAACTGTAACCCTTTAAAATCTGAAAACTATTTTTAAAGCATCTACTGAGAATCCAGTAAAGTTTTAAAAATAGTTTTAGTTTGAATAACTTTTACTCTAGTAAGCAATCTGAATATCTACGTATTTTATCTTAAAATTTTTAAATTGTGCAACTAGGTTGTAAATTTTACATATTTCTATACAAAAAAAGACTTCACTTATCGTGAAGTCTTTTTCGTATCATAAGATACTAATTACCTAGCAACCACCTACTCTCCCACACAGTCGCCCATGCAGTACCATCAGCCGTCTAAGTCTTAACCTTCGTGTTCGGTATGGGTACGGGTGT
>NZ_BQXY01000020.1 GCF_024341905.1 Clostridium folliculivorans | reverse complement strand
TAATCATAGCTTACTTACTTAGTAAGTCTTTTTTCAAAAGAATTGCTGGTTTAGTTTAAGTCTAATTTTAGACTTTGTTTATCTTCTCTGTTTAATTTTCAAAGACCAAGTTATTTTGCTGTTTTTCTGACAGCTTTTATATCTTACCACCGTAAGATTTTCTTGTCAACACTTTTTTAAAACTTACTTTTAAAAGATAAATTTTACTTTCGTGTCTTCGTCACTACTTGTTTCAGCGACGTGTTTTATAATAACATGTTACATATAGTCACAAATATATTAATTCCTTAAATTAATCATTTTATTCTTAAATAGATAACTTTTTCTTTATAATTCACGATCTTCCTCATATTGATACACCTGGTTATGTTTTCACAAAACTTTATAAGTATATTACTTATTCTATGTTAAAAATTGTCCATCTTTTATTTTTTACTAAATAATTATTCTATCCAACCTTAAAAATCATTAAAACTATATCATGTAAATTATTCAACTGTTTGTAATAAATCTTATATGTTAATCATACTTCTAATGTAAGTAATAATATAAGAGGAGTTTATTATATTCATTAAATAATAAACTATACTTTTCTAGGAAGTGCTAATTAATGAAACATAAAAAAAGTGAACTGTTGTTATGGGAAGTTATAGGAATACCCTTCCTTATAGTAGTTGGGTTAACTCTAGAGTTTGCTTATAAAACTTTAAATCAAAATTTTATTATAGGATTGTTTAGTGTCATTAATAACAGCATATGGGAAAACTTAAAGATAGGTTTCTTTTCAATTATACTTTTTACTTTAATAGAAAACTTATCATTAAAAGAAAGTGCGGATAACTTTTTTACTGCAAAGGCACTAGAAGTTATATTTATGAGTATATTGCTAAGCATATATTATTTACTATTTAAATATAATTTCATCAATAACCAAATAATAAATCATAATATTATATTTGCAGTTATATGCACCTTAAGCCAAATGTTATCATTTAGAATCCTAACCTTAAACAGAAATTATCCATATTTAAACTTATTGTCATTTTTATTTCTAATCATCGGTACATTAATTTTCTTTGCTTTTACAATCAACCCACCAAGTAACTGGTTATTTGAAGCATCAAAACGTCTTAATAATATCCTCAAATTCTAGAACACATTAACTGTAGCCTTATAGTCATAATACTATTGTACTTTTGATGAACTTTATAAAACAACCTTATATACCAACAGCTTCATAATTCATTATATTCTTGTGAAATAATACGTTAAATCAATCAGCATAATACATGAATAACTCTATAATTAGTTAATATTTTTAAAACCTCTGTTAAGAATTCATCAGAGGTTTTAAAATAGTCTTAAATTTAAAGTTATCCGTTTTTATCTATTATTAATCATAAACAATTCTAGGTTAATATTGGTTACCTTATATAGATAATACCTTCAATTCAAGATAACCCTACATCTTTTCCACATTTATTGCCTGAGGACCCTTTTCTTTTTGAACTACATCAAAGGATACTTCTTCTCCTTCATGAAGATCTTTACTTGGTCCTTTTTCTTTAATTTGCGAATGGTGAACGAAAACATCATCACCTGCATTTGCTGATATAAATCCATATCCTTTTTCATTATCAAACCATTTTACAATACCTGTCTGCATACGAAAACCTCCAAAACATATAATATGATATTAATGTCCCCATATGCATATTTTTAATTCATGACTACTTAATTTAATTATTGCTTTTCTTAATATAAAGTTCCTAACTCAACTATTAATTTATACATGTCCAAAAACCTCGATAAGCTGGGATTTTTGAGCATGTATAAATTAAGTTTCGATATAGGAACTGTTTAAAGATATACCAGTTGCAGCCGAAAACTATATTTAACCACATATTATTCATTTCTATTATTTACAATAATATCCCTAAACTTATTAGATTGCTTTAATAACTTCTTACCAACATTAGCTACAACATCTTGAGGAATCTTCATTAAATTATACTTTGTTATCTCAATAATAGGTTCAAATAGATTTTTTGTATCATCATATCCTTGCTTGATTCTTTTTCTAGCTCCGTTAGGAGTAAAATCTAATGTTGCACTAAAAACCCCATCATCCATTTCACTAGGTGTTATTTCAATTATTTTAGCATTTGGAAAAGCAGCTCTATCTACTTCACTTACAAGAGATAAGTTTACCGCAATTATTATATCACAGCCGTCTCCATAGAGTGGTTGAATAGGTAGGTTATCACACATAGCTCCATCTAAATACTTCCTAGTTTCAATTTCTTTACTTTCATATACAACCGGTATAGCAGAAGTCGCCAATAGTATTTCCTTTATTCCATTCTCATCATATTCATTTAGTTTGAAATACTTAGGTTTAATAGACGGCATTTCACTACAAGCAGCGTAACAAGTTATTTGAGATCTCTGCACTTTTGCAAAATCTATATGTTTATTCATCAGATCAACTAATCCTTGCCTTGATATATTCCCCATTTCTAAGGTTTTTGGGATATACTTCTTAACAAAATTTATGTTCCTTGATCCCCATGCTAACATTAAGCTTTTCTTCATTAATTCTATATTTTTAGCGGGTAAAATTTCATCTCTTGATAAGTTGAGCCATAAATCTTCTGCTTTATCTATATCCCCACACATAAATAAAACAGCATTTAACGCTCCTATAGATGTACCTGAAACAGCCTTAATATATTTATCAAAACCTAAATCCGCTAAGGCTCTCCATACCCCTATTTGATAAGCGCCTCTTCCACCACCACCTGCCAATACTAATCCTATTTTCATACAAGCCTCCTAGCCATAAATCTATACTTATTTATAAAATATTCATTAAACTATATATGGTTCTTAATGATATTTATTTAAATTATAGACATGCTATAGAAATATAAAACATATTTATGTATTAAGTAAGTAATTTAACAAATACTATCAATGATATAAAGTTTGAATAGATTTATTTAATAAAACATTATATACTGTATGATTTTTACGAAACTAAGATAGATATTGAAATAAGAACATCTCCATGTCATATTTCAATAAAATCACTGAAGCAACTTTTCAGTGATTTTTTTACGTATCTACCTTTCCTGAACATAGTGAAGAAGTTATAGCAGATGAATAAGTTTTATTTTTTACTTCATAGCGGTAAAAGATTCTAGAATCATTGAAATATCTATTGTTAATTAGTTTGAAATCTTATATTGTCCTATAAATCAAAAAGGTGGTACATCGTTGAAAGATATACCACTTTAAATTATTACTATATTCTATTTACCATGTCCGATAGAGTCCATTATTATTAGAGCAGTATCTTCTATAGCTCTTTGAGTTACATCAATAGTTTTACATCCTAGCTTTCTTATAATCTTATCAGCAAAATCAAATTCTTCTAATATTCTTGAATCACTAGCATATTCTATTTCAGATGATATCCTATGAAATTTATCTAATCTTCTTTTTCTAATCTCAATTAACTGAAGTGGATTGATAGTTAATCCAAATACCTTTTTCTTATCTATCTCGTACAATTCATCTGGTACGCCTACTTCTGGAACAAGCGGTATATTTATAGCCTTTATACCCTTATTTGCTAGATACATACATAACGGAGTCTTAGAAGTTCTCGATAATCCAATTAAAACTACATCAGCATTTTTAAGACCTCTATAATCTTTTGAATCATCATATTGCATTGCAAACTCCATAGCCTCTATCCTCTTAAAGTACATTTCATCAGTTTTCCACATAGCGCCAGGATTATAATCAGGATGAGTATTTAATATTGTTGAAGCTACATTTATTATTGGTCCCAATACATTGATTATATTTATATTCTTTTCTATACATTTTTCAGTTAAAAATTCTCTTACATTAACAGTTATTATAGTTGATACTACCATACAAGAGGTACATGTATCTATATTTTTTATTAATTCCTCAACGTCCTCAAATGATTTAACATACGGAATCCTCTTTACCTCTGCCTTATCTTTAAACTGACTTGCTGCTGCTATAGCAACTTGTTCGGCAGTCTCTCCAATAGAATCTGAAACAGCAAATATGGTTAACATTCTATATACCCTCTTTCTTATCATTAAGTTATAAATTCTATTACATTTAACCCAAAAAACTAACCCTTCTATTAATTATTATACCTATAAATCACACACAAGTATAACTAAATTGTATACATAAATTTATTCTTTAACCCTGCCTTTATAATTTAGTATTTATTTAAAATAAAAAGAATTCCAAGTTTAAATTAGAATTCTTTTTATTATTGAGAAATTATTTAGTTGACTTGAGTTTTAGAAGCCTTTTATATTCTTCCTCAACAATTTCATACGGCACTGGCTTACTAAAATAATAACCTTGTACTACATCACAACTAATTTCTTCAAGAAATCTAAGCTGTTCATCTTCTTCTACACCTTCAGCTATAACTTCCATTCTTAAATCATGTGCAAGTTTTATTATTCCATCAAGTAAAGCTCTATTATTATGAGTAGAGTTAATACCATCAATGAATGACTTATCTATTTTTAAGACTTCTATAGGAAGCATTTTTAAATAACTTAGTGAAGAATATCCAGTACCAAAATCATCTAGCACAATCTTAAAACCTAATTTTCTTAAATTGTTAAGAATTTCATTACTATATTCAATATTATTAATTATAGCAGTTTCAGTTATTTCAAATTCTACTTGACTAGAATTTATCCCAGTCTCCTCCAAAGCCTTTTGTACTGTAGTTAAGAAATTTTTATCTAGTAGCTGCACCGCAGAAATATTTATAGAAATTACATTATACTCTATATTCTTCATCCGAAATTCGTTAGCACTCTTAAAAACTTTATATATAAGCCATTCTCCTATAGGTACTATACTTCCCGTTTCCTCAGCGATAGGAATAAATTCTGCCGGAGATACCCTTCCTAATACCGGAGAATCCCATCTTAAAAGTGCTTCAAGTCCTCTCAACTTGTGTTGCTCCAAATCCATCTGAGCTTGATAGTAAACCTCTAATTCATTATCATAATTTATATCACTTAAACCTTGCTCTATTGCAATTTTTCTATTAAAACTTTCAAACATATTATTATCAAACAATAAAGCTTTGTTTTTCCCGCTTTCTTTGGCTCCATACATTGCTATATCGGCATTTCTTATTATATCTTCTACATTATCACCATTCTTAGGAAACTCCACTATTCCTGCACTGGATGAAACAGTTATACATTTTCCCTCAATATAAAAGTTACTTTTTAGTCCACTTTGTATTTTATTAACAAACTGTTCTATATTTTTATATTTACTTACATCCTTCATAAGTAGCAGAAATTCATCTCCACCTATTCTTGCAACAATTGTATCATCCTTATTTAAATTACTTAGCATTGTAGCTATTTCTATAAGTAATAAATCGCCAATCCTATGCCCTAGCGTATCATTTATATTTTTAAAATTATCTACATCTATAAGTATTACTGCTGCATTTGAATTACTTTCTTCTAATCTTTCTATCTCTTTAGCTAATTCTTTTTCAAAATATATCTTATTCGGTAGATTAGTAAGTTGATCATAATATGCTAGATAAAAAATATCCTCTTCATATAACTTTTTTAAAGTTATATCTGTAATAGAACCGTATATCTTAGAACTTCTTCTATTCTTTTTACTTGCTGGCTTAGATTTCACACTTAACCATATATATTCTCCATCAATCTTCCTAATCCTAAATTCACTTTCAAATATAGGTTTTTGCCCTTTAATTAAATAAGTAAAACTATCACTTGCTTTTCCATAATCATCTGGATGTATCAACTCTATTAAAGATTGAAGTGTATATTTCTTATTATCAACCTTGTATCCTGATATTGAACTAAACTTTTCTGATAGTGTTATTTCATCCGTTTCTATGTCATATTCCCATATAGCGTCACTAGAAGAATCAATAATGCAACTTAACTTGTCCAAAATATTATTAATATGTGAAGCTATAATTGCAACTTCATCCTTAGATTCTTCATCAAACCTTAACTTCAGGTCTTCTGCACCTATATGTTCAATATCTTCAGAAAGTATTTTTAAATTTTTAGTTATATTTTTAGTTACACGCCCACCTAGAAATATAGCTAGTATTGCTATAAGTAAAGAAGTTATTATAGTTATTTCTAATATATCCTTAGAATACTTATTCATTTCCTTTTCATCTATCATTCCAACTATTATCCAGTTTGTTCTTAATGATTTACTGTAAAAGCAATATTTTTTCTCACCATTGTAATCTAATTTTATTAACTTTTTACTTCCAGATAGAATTGTTTTAGTTAATTCTTCATTTTTTATATAAGTCCCTATTTGATTATTATCATATCCAGCCATTATCTTATATTTTGAATCGAGTAGCATAATATGACCTGTGTCACCTAACTTTATATTTGATATATAATCAACAAGTGAATCCATAGCAAAATCAATTCCAATTACACCTATCAACCTTCCATCTTTATATAAAGCTTTAGATACAGTTATTACTGTTTTTCCTGTTATCTTATCTGTATATGCATCACTCCAGACGTTTGTATTCCCTTTAACAGCTGCAGTATACCAGTCTCTTTCACTTAAGTTACCAAGAGTAATATCTGTCCTTGGACTAATAACACAGCTTCCATCATCATATGCAAGATATATATTTAGCACACTTCCATAGGTTTCCGAAATACCATCTAAATCATTCTGCATATGTTCTTTATCTGAAAATGATAAAGTTTTATCTATTAAGTTTGATTTTTCAATTTGATCAATTATATGCTCCTGTTGTTTTGTAAAGTTATTAATCGAAAAATCTACAGTATTCATAAGAAGCATACTTCGCTCTTCAAATGATTGCTTTACTATTCTATTAGCATTAATAAAATATATTGCACTTAGAAAAACTACTGTAGTAATCACTAATAATATAGCAAATGATCTAACTTTCTTTGTTATTGTGTATCTCATCAAATCCCTTCCCTTATCAAAATTGTAAATACCAGACATGATATAGATTTCTATTTAGAAACAGTATTCTATTTTAGATTGCTTTACCAATCTGGAGAGGAATTTAATGAATTTGCAAATACATATGTATATTAGTATATATGATATCTTCCTCTTATCTGTAAATAGATTTTAAGTTTAACTTTTTACAAGCACGCCTCAGTATTTTCATCGTTATAAATATAAAACTCTTAAGTGAAAATCAGTAAATAATTTATCGGAGTAAATCAAGATGTATTTAACATGTGGTCTTTTATAGATAAATTCAGTAAAATAGATGTGTTTTAATCATTAGTACTTTTAAACAACGTTTTAATGTTTTTTTTAATCCTTCTGTATTTTACCAAAGTATGTAATTTATTTCAATAAAAAACATGTATTTTTTTGTCTAAACTTGTATTTTTATGAGATACTCAGGTTAAAAGCTATACATTTATAAAATACGCAAATAATAATTAAGTTTTTTATATTTCATTTAAAGATATATACTTATAAGCTTTCTTGAAACATTATTTAAATCATATTCTTAAACCTGCATATAACTTATTACAATTCCATACAACAAATATTAATTTATAACTTTCTATTTAAAAAAATCCATACTGCATGTGAAATCCAAACCTAATAGAACAGCTTTAATAGGAAAATAAAAAATATAATTACTTGAAATTACTTATATTTTCTAACTATTAGTTGAACATAAATCTAAATAGATGATAAAATCAATTTATAAAACGATAACCTGCACTATTATATAAATACTATTTTAACTTAATTCTAGGAGGAGCTATCAATGAATAAATCTCGATTATTAACTGTAGGTATTTTACCTACGATGTGGATAATATATTTTGCTTTTGAGTTTATAACAGGTAGGATTCATTCACAATATGATATAATAATGAATCTTCTACCTACAATACTCTTCGCTATAGTTGGTCTTTTAATATACTTTTTAGGAAAAAAATTTTCTAAGGGATTATCGAAGTCTAGTCTATGGGTTGTATTTGCTTCCACATTTATCTTAGATCAAGGAATAAAATATATTATAAAAAACTGGTACTTTGATAAAAGCTTTTTTTTAATAGATAATTTCTTAAGCTTTAATCCCATAATTAACTCATCAGGTTCATGGCTAAATGCTAGATTTGGTACTGGTTTAAGTTTCTCAGTTCTTATAACTGTAAATATAATCGCAATATTGATCTTTATTGAAGGTTATAGATATTATCTCCATAAAGGACATAAGGATTTTTGGGCTGATATGAGCTTTTGTTTTATAATAAGTGGATGTCTATGTTCATTAATAGACAAAGTATTTTATGGCGGTAGCTTAGACTTTATAGGAATAAGTTCCCTTTTTATAGCAGACTTAAAGGATATATACATAAACCTAGCAATCTTCTTTTTAGCTTTATGCATATACAACAATG
Source organism: Clostridium folliculivorans (assembly GCF_024341905.1). GTDB lineage: Bacteria > Bacillota > Clostridia > Clostridiales > Clostridiaceae > Clostridium_AR > Clostridium_AR folliculivorans. The sequence goes on along the minus strand of NZ_BQXY01000020.1, from coordinate 9,642 downwards.
GATTTTGGCAAACATCTGAAGAAACAACCTTAAAACAAGATATTGAAAGTATTAAAAAGTTTCTTATATTTATAAAGAAAGATATTTTTCAGAGTTCAAAATAAATTCTAAAATATTTATAAAATACCCTAGACGATTAGTATTATTTAGCAATTGCTCTTGATTATAATTTCTTTTTGAATTAAAATAAAATTGAATGTTTAATCTTTAACAAACCTTTATTCATTTTACGTTGAATTTTTCTGCATTTGCAGAGTATTTTTAAGAATCAGCATCTGAAGTATTAACTTTATTTTGCAGATCCTTAAAAATTTTTTTTGTATTTTTTTATTGTTATACTGGCTCAAATAAATTGCAATAATTCAGTCAATAAGATAAACTTACCTTATTAAAATAAATATATTAAATAAAACAAAAGCCTTCTGAACATACGGAAGGCTTTTATTTTATTTAAATATTTTTATATACTTTTACAAAAAGTATTTCTAACGATTAAATACTAATACTTTAATTGTCAAACCTGTTGTTGATCACTTTTCCTAGAAGTATAATTACTAATATATATTAAAATGGAGGTCATTATGAAAGTTTTGTTATTATTAATAATACTCTTATTACTAGTTGCAGTAGTTACTTCTATATATTTTTCTAGAATTGTAGTACTACCTAATGTAAGAAAATATGATGAAACACTTTCATCAGAATTAGATGCTGGAAATATAAAAGATTACATCCTTAATGAACTGGAAAAAGAAGAAATATACATTCCATCAACTTTTGGTTATAAACTTCATGGTTTCTTTTTCCCAAACAATAATTCTAAAAAAGTTATTATTTTTGCTCACGGTATAACATGGAGTTTGTATGGTTCAATGAAGTATATGGATATATTTATAAAGAGGGGCTTTGCGGTACTTATATATGATCATAGAAATCATGGTCTTAGCGGAGGAACAGATACTTCTTTCGGCTATTACGAAAAGCACGATTTAAAAACATGTACAGATTGGGTTGTTGATAAAGTAGGTTCTGCAGCTTTAATTGGAGTTCATGGTGAATCAATGGGAGGAGGAACAGTACTTCAATATGCAGCAATGGATCCCCGCATTAAGTTTTGTATAGATGATTGCGGATATTCTGACACAACAGAACTTTTCAAGCATAGGCTTGAAAATGATTTTAAACGAGTGAAACAACTTCCTCTTATACCTCTTGCAAGTATAGTAACAAAAATTACAAGAGGCTGGAGTTTTAATGATGTCAGTCCTATAAAAACAATAAATAAGATAAATACTCCTATATTATTTATACATGGAGAAAAAGACGATTATGTGCCAACAAAAATGTCTCATGATTTATATTCTCTAAAAACCGGATTTAAAGATATTTATATAGCACCAGAAGCAGGCCATGCGCAAGCTTATATTAGCAATCCTGAAGAATATGAAAGAAGAGTTGATAAATTCTTAAAGGATATAAATATAATATAAGAATTATATTATTATTTAACTTACAGATGTACTTTAGAATTCAAAAGCATTTGTTCTTATAAGGTTATATGTGGTTAACTTTAAAGATAAATCTGAATTCAAAAAGTACATTTTTTTATTATACAAAAAATAGTTTCATGAAATGATAGTAAACTTTAGGTTAATATTTGTAAATTTATAATATAATTGCACACTAATCTAGTATACTTAAATATATACTTATTTTATAAAAAAGGAGTGTTTGATTTTGACCAAACAAGAAAAAAGTTGGATTTTATATGATTTTGCCAACTCTGCCTACTCCATAACTATAACTACTGCAATCCTACCAGTGTTCTTTAAAACAGTTGCTGCTAAAGGGCTTGACGGTCCTACCTCTACAGCATACTGGGGATACGCAAATTCTATTTCAACCTTACTAGTAGCAATTATAGCTCCCCTTCTAGGAACTATAGCAGACTATAAGTTTAGAAAAAAACGTTTTTTTCTAGTTTTCACACTGGTTGGAATAATTTCAACTGCACTACTAATGTTTGTAGGCGAAGGTAATTGGCTCACCTGCCTAATTATTTATACACTAACTGTAATAGGCTTCTCTGGAAGTTGTGTTTTTTATGATTCGTTCATAACCGATATAACTGATAATGATAATATGGACAATATATCTTCCCTTGGTTTCGCTTGGGGATATATAGGCGGAACTATACCATTCCTAGCATGCATAATGCTAATAATGTTTGCAGGTAGAATAGGAATATCTACCGTTCTAGCTACCGAATTATCATTTTTAATCACAGCCATTTGGTGGTTTATCTTTACTCTCCCTATACTTAAGAACGTAAAACAAGTTTACTTTATAGAACCAGAACCTAACTATATAAAAAATAGCTTCAAAAAACTATGGAGTACCTTTAAGAAGGTTAAGCAGAACAAGGAAATATTCTTATTTCTTTTAGCCTTCTTCTTCTATATAGATGGTGTACATACCATAATATCAATGGCAACTGCATTCGGTTTAGATATCGGTATGTCTACCAATATGATGATGATAGTATTAGTAGTACTTCAAGTTGTGGCTTTCCCATGCTCTATGCTTTACGGTAAATTAGCAAAAAAGTTTTCTTCTGGAAAGATGATTTTATTTGGAATAATAACCTATTGTGTTGTATCTATCTATGGAGTATTCATAAAAAGTGCTTTAGATTTTTGGATTCTTGCAATTCTTGTAGGAAGTGCGCAAGGAGGTATACAAGCCTTAAGTAGATCATACTTTGGCAAACTTATACCAAAGGAAAACTCTGCAGAGTATTATGGAATATACAATATATTCGGAAGAATATCATCAGTATTTGGCCCTTTGCTTATGGGAATCATAGGCTCTGCCACTAATAATACTAGATATGGGGTTCTCAGCCTCATAATTCTTTTTGCAATTGGTGCCTTTATATTTATAAAATTAGACAGTCATATTGAGAAATCTCAAAGTACAAGTAAAAACAAAGTAATTGTAAATCCATCAGAGTAAAAATATTATTACAAGTTATTCAAATAAATTCAACTTATCAGGCTTTATTACTATCAAACTTTATAACTTTCTATACAGCAAAAGCTCCCTGTCACTATGTGAACAGGGAGCTAACTTTTTATATTAAGCTACTGGCTTTTTAACTGTTGAAAGAATAACTCCACCTACAACTGCACCGATTAATATAGATAAAACATACATTAATACGTTGCCTACTGCATTTGGTATAAAGAATACGAACAATCCACCATGTGGTACTGCAAGAGTGCACTTAAATAGCATTGATAATGCTCCTGTTAGAGCTGAGCCTACCATAATTGAAGGTATTACTCTTAATGGGTCTGCTGCTGCGAAAGGTATTGCACCTTCTGTAATAAATGCTGCACCTAAAGCCCAAGCTGCTTTTCCTGCTTCTCTCTCTTGAGTTGTGAATTTATTTTTTCCTAAAACTGTTGCTACTGCTACTGCAAGTGGTGGAACCATACCTGCTGCCATTACTGCTGCCATTATAGCAGAAGGTTGTCCTTGAGATATAGTTGCTACACCAAAAGTATAAGCTGCTTTGTTTAAAGGACCTCCCATATCAAAAGCCATCATTAATCCAATTATTGTTCCAAGTAATATAGCATTAGTTCCACTTAAACTATTTAACCATCCAGTTAATCCATCATTGATCGCTTTAACTGGGTTACCTAATACATAAATCATTATTAGTCCTACTATAAGAGTTGAAAGTACAGGTAAAACAAGTACAGGCATTAAACCTTCTAAAGACTTTGGTAATTTTATAACCTTCTTTAAGTAATATACTGTATAACCAGCAAGGAAACCGGCAATTAATCCACCTAAGAAACCTGAACCTATATTCGATGCTAAATAACCACCAACCATACCAGGTACTAAACCAGGTCTATCAGCTATTGAGTAAGCTATATATCCAGCAAGTATTGGTACTAAGAAACTAAATGCTCCATTTGCACCAATTCTAAATAATGCTTCTGCTAAAGAACCTTTGACTTCAAAAGCCTTTATTCCAAATGCAAATGATAATGCTATTAGTATTCCTCCAGCTACTACGAATGGTATCATGAAAGATACCCCATTCATTAAGTGCTTATATGGTCCGTTCCTATTCTCTTTCTCTTGAGAATTTGATGAAGTTTCAGTCTTTTTTGGAGCATCACTAGCTTTAGCAGTTAATGCTCTTTGAATAAGAGCTTTTGGATCCTTTATAGCATCCTTTACAGAAACCTCAATTAAAGGCATTCCTGCAAATCTGCTTTTGTCTACATTTGTATCCGCTGCAATTATTACAGCACTTGCACTTCTTAAATCCTCTTGAGTTATAACATTTTCAGCACCTACAGAACCTTGAGTTTCAACCTTTATCTCGTGGCCTAATTCCTTAGCTGCCATTTGAAGAGCCTCCGCCGCCATGTATGTATGTGCAATACCAGTTGGACAAGATGTTATTGCTACTAATTTCATACTAAATACCCCCTATTTTTTTTATTTTATTCGAATACTTTTATAAACTGGTCAAAACTAGTACAATTCATAAGTGATTCTCTAATATCTGAATGCATAAGCTTTCTTGATATTTCACTTAAAGCTCTAAGATGAGTATCATTTGCTTCTTCAGGAACAGCTATTAAGAAGAATAAGTGCGCTGGTTTTTCATCCATTGATTGATAATCAACTCCATCTTTACTTTTTCCGAATGCTATAGAAGCTTTATTTACAGAATTACTCTTTCCGTGAGGTATAGCTATTCCCATTCCTATACCTGTAGAAAACTCTTCTTCTCTTTTTAATACAGCCTCTTTAAATACTTTACTGTCATTTATAACTCCGTCTTTTACTAATACGTCGATAAGCTCGTCTAAAGCCTCCATCTTAGTTTTAGCTTTCATATCAAAACAAACTCTTTTTTCTGTAAACATATCTTTTGTTGCCATAACTTATACCTCCTCAATATTTTCCTTAACTTTAAGTATCATACTTTCTACTTGCTCAATTTTACATGCTTCTGTTCCTTCTAATGTAACTGTAGCTGCCCCACAGCCTTGTGCAAATATCAGTGTGTTCTTTGCATCTAACTTATTTACTATGGAATAAACTAAAGCCGCAACCATAGAGTCACCTGCACCTACAGTACTTTTTACAGGTACTTTAATTCCCTTAGCAAAGAATGTTTTTTCTTTTGTAATATAAATTGCACCTTCAGATCCCATTGAAACTAGTATATTTTCAATTCCTTGATTTCTGATCTTCTCACATGACTCTATTATTTTCTCAACACTATCTAATTCTTCATTAAAAAGAAGTGATAATTCATGATTATTAGGCTTTATTGCAAAAGGTTTTTCTTTAAGTCCATTTTCGAGTAATTCTCCTTCTGCATCAAGAATTGTTAACGCTCCCTTGCTCTTTGCAATACTTATTAGTGTTCCGTATATATCCTTAGGTAAACTTGATGGTATACCACCTGACAATACAACAATATCTCCCTCTGAACATTTTTCAGTGTATAATGCTATAAATTCATCCAATTCAGCTTTAGATATCTCAGGCCCTGCTTCATTTATATCTGTATAAGTATTATTTTTGCTATCTACAACTTTTGTATTAGTTCTAGTGCTTGCTTTAATATCTATAAATTGATGATTAATCCCTCTTTTATCTAGTTCATGCTCAAAACTTGCCTTCCATGTTCCACCAAGAAATCCTATAGCTAAGGAATTTATCCCAAAATTCTTTAATACCTTAGATACATTTACTCCTTTTCCCCCTATATCATATCTTATATCTGAGGTCCTATTAACAGTGCCTAGTTTAAAATCTTCTATTATAAGGGTTTTATCCATGGCTGGGTTAAGAGTTACTGTTATTATCATTTGCTCACCTCCTTAATCTTAAGCTGTTATAATATCTACGCCTATTTCTGCATATTGTTTTATTATTTCTTCATCAATATCTTTACTAGTTATAATCATACTTACCGCCTTTACTGGACATATTACAGAAAACGAAACATTATTAAACTTACTACTGTCTGCAACTATGATTACTTTACTTGCGTAGTTAATCATTGATTTCTTTGTCTGAGCTTCAATAAAATTAGGTGTTGTTATACCATCTTCTATAGAAACTCCATTGGCACCTATAAACGCTTTGTCCACTCTAAAATTCTTAATGACACTTTCTGTTAAATGGCCAACCATAGCTCTAGTATTAAGCCTTAAACTTCCTCCAGTTACTATTATCTCTATACCTTCTTTTTCAGAAAGTTCTGCTGCTATATCTATTGAATTCGTTATTACTGTTATATCTCGTCCATTTATTCTTTTAGCTATTTCAAGAGTTGTTGTTCCTGAATCAAGCATTATAGTGTCACCATTCTCAATCATCTCACTAGCGACCTCTGCAATACTATGTTTTTGATCAATTCGCTCATCTTGTTTATCGGTAAAAGATGGCTCGAAGCTTGTTCTATTGTTTATACCTACAGCTCCACCATGAGTTCTCATAAGAAGCTTTTTTTCTTCTAATTCTTGTAAATCTCTTCTTATAGTAGATTCGGATACATTAAGTAACACTGCTATATCCATAACCTTTATACTACTTTCAGAATTAAGCATATCGAGTATTTTTTGTTGTCTTTCTTCAGCGAACATAACTAGTTATACACCTTCTTCATTTCTATTGACATAAAACTTGATTACTTCTGATTGTATCTGCTTGTTTGATTATATTTTATATGATAACATTTACAAAGTCAATATCATTTGCGCAAAATATTTCAAAATCAATCATGATTTTATTGGAAAAAATAGTTTTTATGCTCATTTATGATTCTTATTGATTATATCATTTATAGTAAACACTTTATGTTGTTTCTATTATTATAAAATGATTCCATTCATATAATTAGTTGGAGGTGATTATTTAAATGAATATTATAACTGATTCTGTTAGATTTCCAGAAGAACTTTCTGGCGGAAGAATAATAACAAAAACCTTTAATACTTATCCTATAAGATTATCTAAAGTTGTCGCAGCGCTTCAAGGGATAGATTATGGCTTTTCTGATGATGAAGGACAATTCTTTCGTTGTACCATAGATATAAAGACACAGATAATCAATATATATCAAATTAAGGTATTCATCACATTTGGATTACGCTCAAAAAACTTTGATAAAAGGACTGATGCTACAATTAATTACATTTTATTGTTTTGATAAATGTTAAAATTAATTTTTATGCTCACTTCTCTTTTTATTATGCAATAAAAGAACATAAACTTATCTATAGCAACATTATTATTCCTAATTTCAGATAATGTATGTATTTTATTGTTAACTTTGATCGGAATCATAACTATTATGAAATATTGTATTTTATACTTAAACGTAATTCTATGCAAATAAAAAAACAAAAAAACCGTTATCAAAATACCAAAATATTTTGATAGCGGTTTCTTTATATTAATACGCTAAGCAAGTTTAAACAAAATCTTATTTTTATAAAGTTAATGCTCCATCATATTACTGATGGAGCATAACACCTAGCAACCACTTACTCTCCCACACAGTCGCCCATGCAGTACCATCAGCCGTCTAAGTCTTAACCTTCGTGTTCGGTATGGGTACGGGTGTAACCCTTAGACGCATCATCACTAGATTTTTAAAGCAAAAGCTTTTCAACACTTATATAGTATACCTGTTATATCAAAGCTTGTCAAGATAATTTTACAGTATAATTTCTAAATTTTATTAATCATATCATAAACTTTATCTAATTTCTTTTTACTCTCTTCTATTCTTTTCAATAACTTTTTTTTATTAGAATTTATAGTCTTATATTTCTTTGCATTTTTTTCTTCTAATAATTTTATATCATTTAATTGTTCCGAATCATATTCCATATCCTTTTCTAATTTTTCTAAGTCCAATAAACATCTATTATATATATCGCTCAAATAAGCAATCAGATATTCTTGCGATACATTGTCAAAGTTAATTTCCCTTTTATAATCATCTTTGTCTTTATTGCTATCCATGATACTAACTCCAAAAAATAAATACTATTAATAATTATATTCAATGGGTGATATATATATGAATTTATTTAAAATCTAGAAGAGAAACACTAAAATAATCTGAAGTTTTGGTATTCTAATCTTTATTTATGCTAGTTCTAATTCATAATATTTCTCAAATCCTCATATAATATTACTTATACGAAAGACCATTCTGCAATAGTAATTCCAGGCCTTAAAGGGATATTTTCATCCACTACACCACACATATCCTCATCAATATCTGTATCTATAATATCTTCGCATATAATGTCTCCGTACTCACTATCATAATCCAAACCTTTTTTCTTCCTCGCTCTTCTTTTCCTTGTACCTTTTTTACTTATTAGCATTATAGGAGGATCTTTCTTCGAAATATCTTTACTTGTCTTATCTGATATTTTTTCATTAATTTCAATATATCCATTATTCGCTACCTCTGAATCATCCCCATCATCTTTTGCAGTACTTTCTAGCGAACTGTCAATTTGCTTATCCTTTTTCTCTTCATCCCTATCAATATCCTTTGGCACTTCGATGTTTTTTATTTAACAAATCATCAATATTCTTTACATCTGCATTTTCACTTTTAGCAATTTCTTTCTCTTTAACCTTAATATTCTGATGCTTTACAAAGTTTTTAACCTTATATATCTTATTTTCAGTAAATTCAACCATCTCTAATTGAATAAAAGTCTCTAACGCTAATTTAACTTGAGCAATATCTCTGTTAAATTCTATCGCTAAAGTCTCTATTGTGTATGGTATAGTCCTTGAAAGAAATAAGTTTCCTTCCATATTGACCTTTCCTGCTAGCATTACAATTCTATTCCATATATAATGAATAACATCCCTTTCAGGCTTCATATCTATTATTTTAAACTTAGTATCTTCATACATATCAACTCTAAACTTTACATACTTTCTTTCTCTCATATTCCTTCTTCTCCCCTACATATATCCTATACATTTTTGTGCATAAGATAATTTATTTATTTATTTTGTCTCAACTAATATATATGCGTTTATAGATGAAATTACAGAATTATTTATATTTTTTTTACTTACTCATCTATTTTTTTACATTAGATGATCTTTCAACCTATAAAAACGTGTCGTAAGTGACCATCTTACTAAAAATAAAAAACGCTAAAGTAAGCTCATTAGCGTTTTTTGCCTATTTGGCTTTCTAAACTTATATGTAAAAAACCTTCTAGTCCATATATTTTTCTTTTTAGCTTTTTAAGAATTATCTTCTTCGTATTGAAGTTCAATTATCTAAAAGTTAATTCAGTTTATATTTATGTTATAAAAAACAAAGCAAAAAGACTTCACAAATGTGAAGTCTTTACTGGTGCACCATCAGGGACTCGAACCCGGGGCACCCTGATTAAGAGTCAGGTGCTCTACCAACTGAGCTAATAGTGCATATAACCTAGCGACCACCTACTCTCCCACACAGTCGCCCATGCAGTACCATCAGCCGTCTAAGTCTTAACCTTCGTGTTCGGTATGGGTACGGGTGTAACCCTTAGACGCATCATC
>NZ_BQXY01000019.1 GCF_024341905.1 Clostridium folliculivorans | reverse complement strand
TTGCTAATACTGATGTTATTGCAGCTGTTAATGTTGTCTTACCGTGGTCTACGTGTCCTATTGTTCCGATATTTACGTGTGGCTTATTTCTTTCAAATTTAGACTTTGCCATTTTTGAATTCCTCCTTAAAATAACTTTTATATAATTAAGCTATCTATTAAGCTTTTTTACCTGCTATTTGTTCTTGAATGCTCTTTGGTACTTCTTCATAATGATCGAATACCATAGTGTAAGTTCCTCTACCTTGAGTTCTTGATCTTAGAGTTGTAGCATAACCAAACATCTCTGAAAGTGGAACGAATGCTCTGATAACTTGAGCTCCATTTAAAGCTTCCATTCCTTCGATTCTTCCTCTTCTTGAGTTAAGGTCACCCATAACATCTCCCATGTACTCTTCTGGCATAGTAACTTCAACCTTCATTGAAGGCTCAAGTAATACTGGGTTTGCTTTAGCCATAGCATTCTTGAATGCCATAGATCCAGCGATCTTAAATGCCATTTCAGATGAGTCAACTTCATGGTATGATCCATGAACTACTTTTACCTTGAAGTTTATAACTGGGTATCCAGCTATAATACCATTCTTAGATGCTTCTTGAATACCATTGTCGATAGCTGGGATATATTCTCTTGGAATAGCTCCTCCAACAACACCATTTTCAAACTTGTATTCTCCTTCAGTTGGTTCCATTTCAATAACGCAATGACCGTATTGTCCTTTACCACCTGATTGCTTAGCATACTTAGCTTCTGCTTTAACAGCAGCTCTAATTGTTTCCTTGTAAGCAACTTGAGGAGCACCTACATTACATTCAACCTTGAATTCTCTTGTAAGTCTATCAACTATAATTTCAAGATGTAGTTCACCCATACCAGCTATAATTGTTTGACCTGTTTCTTGGTTTGTGTAAGTTCTGAATGATGGATCTTCTTCTGCAAGTTTTGCAAGAGCTAAGCCCATCTTTTCTTGACCTGCTTTTGTCTTTGGTTCTATAGCAACATTTATAACTGGTTCTGGGAATTCCATAGACTCAAGAACTATTGGTCTATCTTCATCACATAAAGTATCACCAGTTGTAGTGTTCTTCAAACCGATAACTGCTCCTAATTCACCAGCTTCTAACTCTTCAACTTCTTCTCTAGAATTAGCATGCATCTTAACAAGTCTACCAATTCTTTCTTTCTTATTCTTAGTTGAGTTAAGTACATATGTACCACTCTTCATAACACCAGAATAAATTCTAGTAAATGCTAACTTACCAACGAATGGGTCAGTAGCTATCTTAAATGCAAGTGCTGACATAGGAACATCATCTGATGCTTCTCTTGAATCAGCTTCGCCTTCTAAGCTTGTTCCTTGAACTGGAGGTATATCTAATGGTGATGGTAAGTAATCAACAACTCCATCAATCATTAATTGAACACCCTTATTTTTGTATGAAGAACCACATATACATGGTACTATTTGATTAGCTATAGTAGCTTTTCTTAAAGCTACTTTTAACTCTTCTGCAGTTATTTCTTCACCTTCAAGGTATTTCATCATTAATTCTTCATCAGTTTCAGCTATAGCTTCAACCATTGCAGCTCTATATTCTTCTGCTTGATCTGCTAATTCTGCTGGAATATCTTCTTCTCTTACATCTTTTCCAAGATCATCATAGTAAACTTCAGCCTTATTCTTCAAAAGATCTATTATTCCTTTAAAGTTTTCTTCTGATCCAACTGGTATTTGTATTGGAACAGCATTAGCTTTCAATCTATCTCTAACTGTATTAATACATCTGAAGAAATCTGCTCCAGTTGCATCCATCTTGTTTACATAAATCATTCTTGGAACTCCATACTTATCTGCCTGTCTCCATACAGTTTCAGTTTGAGGTTCAACACCTGATTTTGCATCTAGAACAGTTACAGCACCATCAAGTACTCTAAGAGATCTTTCAACCTCTATTGTAAAATCTACGTGTCCTGGTGTATCTATTATATTTAATTCATGATCTTTCCATACACATGTTGTAGCAGCAGAAGTAATTGTTATACCTCTTTCTTGTTCTTGAACCATCCAGTCCATAGTAGCTGCACCTTCATGAACTTCACCTATTTTATGACTTTTCCCAGTATAGAATAATATACGCTCAGTAGTTGTTGTCTTACCAGCATCTATATGCGCCATTATTCCGAAGTTACGGAATTTTTCTAACGAAAACTTTCTAGCCATGAAACATTTCCTCCTCTCGATTTATGTTATAAATTCGACAAAACTGCTTTGGCACAAGCCAAAACAGTTTTATGATTAGTATCTGTAATGAGCGAATGCTTTGTTAGCCTCAGCCATTCTATGCATATCTTCTCTCTTCTTAACAGCTGCTCCAGTATTATTAGCTGCGTCTAAAAGCTCGTTAGCTAATCTTTCTCTCATGTACTTTTCGCCTCTGTTATTTGAAGCTGCAAGTAACCATCTAAGCGCTAGAGTCTGTCTTCTTTCAGGTCTAACTTCTATCGGAACTTGGTAGTTTGCTCCACCTATTCTTCTAGCCTTTACCTCAAGTAATGGCATGATGTTATTCATAGCTGTTTCAAAAACTTCAATAGCTTCCTTGCCAGTTCTTTGAGCCATGATTTCAAATGCGTCGTAGCATATTTTTTGAGCTACTCCTTTTTTACCATCTTCCATAACACTGTTTATTAGCTTAGTTACAACCTTTGAGTTGTAAACTGGATCTGCTAATACATCTCTCTTTGCAATATGTCCTTTTCTTGGCACTTTTCTTCCCTCCTTAACAATTTAATTTTAAGTTCATCGGTACTCGGTAAATTAATACCGTAAAGCGCTTTGACTTCTGCTATCTAAATAAACTTTTATAAATCTATGTAAATGCTGAAGACATAGCACTGTCAGCAAAAATTATTTTTGCTTTGGTCTCTTAGCACCATATTTTGATCTTGACTGCATTCTGTTAGCTACTCCAGCTGAGTCTAATGCTCCTCTAACTATGTGGTATCTAACACCAGGAAGATCCTTAACTCTTCCACCTCTTATAAGAACAACGCTGTGCTCTTGTAAGTTGTGGCCAACACCTGGAATGTAAGCTGTAACTTCATATCCATTAGTTAATCTAACTCTTGCAACTTTTCTAAGCGCTGAGTTAGGCTTCTTTGGAGTAGTTGTTTTAACAACAGTACAAACTCCTCTTTTTTGAGGACATTCCTTTAGTGCTGGTGCAGTTGATTTGGTTGCTAGTGTCTTTCTGCCTTTTCTTACTAATTGGCTAATAGTTGGCATTCATTTCACCTCCTGAAAGTTTTTGAACTATCTATATAAATATTAGGTGTTCGCTAAGTTACTTTAGGTCATTCTAGCATAAGTGTAGCAGCAGAACCTACTTCTATACCACACATACGACCAAGTTCCTTCATTGTATTAATATACTTTACTTCAACACCATGCTCTCTAGCCAAATCCACTATTGGATTAACTAACTTTTGTTCAGCATCTTTAGCTATATATAGTGTTTTTCCTTCTCCACTTCTCATGGATTTGATACATTGCTTAGTGCCTATAACTTTCTTACCTAAAAGTCTGTCTATCATGAAAATTACCTCCCTAATAAACAGTAACACCGAGGTAAAGCATCAAACTTTACCTCAATGCTATCATGTAGACAAGTTAATCTTGTAGAATTATGCTAAATCACACAAATTGTATTGTATCATCTATCAATTTTACTGTCAATATAATTAATTACTACTCTTCCAAAGCATTTGCAGTCTCTTTTTCAGCTAAACTGCTCTCTGTGCTTAGTTTTACTGATCTGTACCTCATCATACCAGTACCAGCAGGAATTAGTTTACCAATTATTACATTTTCCTTTAATCCAAGTAATGGATCAATCTTACCTTTTATAGCTGCATCAGTTAGAACTCTAGTAGTTTCTTGGAATGATGCTGCAGATAAGAAGCTGTCTGTTGCAAGAGCTGCTTTTGTTATACCAAGAAGAACTTTCTCTCCTTGAGCTAATTCTCCTCCAAAAGCTTGAACTCTTTCATTTTCACCATCAAAATCAAACATATCTATTAATGTACCTGGAAGAAGTTCAGTATCTCCAGATTCAGTTATTTTAACTTTTCTTGTCATCTGTCTAACAACTACTTCTAGATGCTTATCGTTGATATCAACACCTTGTAGTCTATAAACTTTTTGAACTTCATTTAGAAGATATTGTCTAGCTCCATCCACACCCTTAATTGCCATAACATCATGTGGATTTACTGAACCTTCTGTAACTTCATCGCCGGCTTCTACTACGCTTCCATCTGAAACCTTAAGTCTTGATCCAAATGGTATATCGTAGCTATATTCTTCACCTTCATTTGAAGTTACTATAACGGTTCTCTTCTTCTTTGTTTCTTCTACTCTTGCAGTACCTGCTATTTCACTTACTATTGCTAATCCCTTTGGCTTTCTTGCTTCGAACAATTCTTCAACTCTAGGAAGACCTTGAGTTATATCTGCTCCAACAACTCCACCAGTATGGAATGTTCTCATTGTAAGCTGTGTACCAGGCTCACCTATTGATTGAGCTGCTACTATACCTACAGCTTCACCAATGTTGATCTTTTGTGCAGTCGCCATGTTCATACCATAACATCTAGCGCAAACTCCAACTTTAGCTTTACATGTAAATACAGATCTAATTTTTATTTTATTAACTCCAGCAGCAACAATCTTATCTGCCATATCATTTTCAATATAAGTTTGTGCAGGAACTATAAGTTCTTTAGTTGCTGGATTAATTATATCTTCTGCTATATATCTTCCAACAATTCTTTCTTTAATGGTTTCGATTATTTCATTACCATCTTTTATCTCACTTACATATAAACCTTCTTCAGTGCCACAGTCCTCATGTCTTACTATAACATCTTGGCTTACGTCAACAAGTCTTCTTGTTAAGTATCCTGAGTCAGCAGTCTTAAGAGCTGTATCGGCATTACCTTTTCTAGCACCGTGAGTAGATATAAAGTATTCTGATACATCTAGACCTTCTCTAAAAGAAGCTCTAATTGGTAATTCTATAATTTTACCTGATGGACTTGCCATAAGTCCTCTCATACCAGCAAGCTGCTTAATCTGAGATTTAGATCCTCTGGCTCCTGAGTCAGCCATCATGAATATCGGATTGAATTTATCCAAACTATCCATAAGAGCATTCGCAACTTCTTCAGTTGTCTTAGTCCATTTTTCTATAACTCTTTCATATCTTTCTTCTTCAGATATGAATCCTCTTCTATACATCTTCTCTATCTTTTCAATTGTTTCATCTGTTTCTCTTAAAAGTTCATACTTGGCATCTGGTACTATCATATCCGATGCAGCTACTGTTATAGCTCCTATTGTTGAATAGTGATATCCTTGTGCCTTTATTTTATCAAGCATAACAGATGTCTTTGTTGGACCATGAACCATATAACAAGCATCTATAATTTTTCCTAGTGATTTTTTTGTTATCAAGAAATCAACTTCTAGGTTAAATTCATCTGCTGGATTAGTTCTATCAACAAAGCCTAAATCTTGAGGTATAGATTCATTGAATATTATTTTACCAACAGTAGTATAAATGCTACCAGATTTTTTAACTCCATCCACAACCTTAGACATTCTTACAAATATCTTTGCATGGATTTCTATTTCTTTTACTTGGTAAGCCATTATAGCTTCTTCAACTGATGCAAAATGTCTACCTTCTCCTAGAGCTCCATCCTTATCCATTGTTAGATAGTATGAACCTAATACCATATCCTGTGTAGGAACGGATACCGGCTTACCGTCTGATGGCTTAAGTATGTTTCCAGCAGCAAGCATTAAGAATCTTGCTTCTGCTTGAGCTTCTACTGATAAAGGAACATGGACAGCCATTTGGTCTCCATCAAAGTCTGCATTATATGCTGTACATACAAGTGGGTGAAGCTTTATAGCTCTACCTTCTACAAGTACAGGTTGGAAAGCTTGAATTCCAAGTCTATGAAGAGTCGGAGCACGGTTAAGCAACACTGGATGATCTGCAATTACATCTTCAAGTACATCCCATACTTGAGGCATTACTCTTTCTACCATTCTCTTTGCACTCTTTATATTGTGAGCCACTCCATCTTGAACTAGCTTTTTCATTACAAAAGGCTTAAATAATTCTAGAGCCATTTCCTTAGGAAGTCCGCATTGGTACATCTTAAGTTCAGGTCCAACAACTATAACAGATCTTCCTGAGTAGTCAACTCTCTTACCAAGTAGATTTTGTCTAAATCTACCTTGCTTACCTTTTAGCATATCTGATAAAGATTTTAGAGGTCTGTTTCCAGGACCAGTTACTGGTCTTCCTCTTCTACCGTTATCTATTAAAGCATCAACAGCTTCTTGAAGCATTCTCTTTTCATTTCTAACAATTATATCAGGTGCTCCAAGATCTAATAACTTCTTAAGTCTGTTATTTCTGTTAATAACTCTTCTATAAAGATCATTTAAGTCAGATGTTGCAAATCTTCCCCCATCTAATTGAACCATTGGTCTTAAATCTGGAGGTATAACTGGAATCACATCAACAATCATCCACTCAGGATGGTTTCCTGATTTTCTGAATGATTCTATAACTTCAAGTCTTCTTATAACTCTAACTCTTTTTTGTCCAGTGCTTGTTTTTAATTCTTCCTTTAGCTCAACTGATGATCTTTCTAAATCAATTTCAGCTAATAAATCCTTAACTGCTTCAGCACCCATTCCTGCAACAAAGCTTTCTTCACCATATTTATCTACAGCTTCTCTATATTCTTTTTCATTTAGAAGTTGTTTCTTCAATAGTGGTGTTTCCTTTGGATCTATAACTATATAAGATGCAAAGTATAAAACTTTTTCTAATGCTCTTGGGGACATATCAAGTATTAATCCCATTCTAGATGGTATTCCTTTAAAGTACCAAATGTGAGATACTGGGGCAGCAAGTTCTATATGCCCCATTCTCTCTCTTCTAACCTTAGCTTTGGTAACCTCAACACCACATCTATCACAAACAATACCTTTATATCTAACTCTCTTATACTTACCACAATGACATTCCCAGTCTTTTTGCGGTCCAAATATTCTTTCACAGAACAAACCATCTCTTTCTGGCTTTAGCGTTCTATAGTTTATAGTTTCAGGTTTTTTTACTTCACCTCTAGACCATTCTCTTATCTGCTCTGGAGATGCCAATCCTATTTGTAAAGCGTCAAAATTATTTAACTCAAACAAGGGTATATCCTCCCTTCACTTTTAGTGTTCATCATTGAAATCATCAAGTTCTAAGTCTGTATTGAATTCATCAAAATCTAAACTATCGTAATCTATATCTTCTTCAGACTCTTCAGCGCTAGTATAACTATCGTCGACATCTGGAGTTTGTGGCACTATATCTTCAGTACCTTCTATATTTACTTCTAATTCTTCTATATCTTCATCTACAAGTTCTTTAAGCTTAACCTCTTCTTTATCATCATTTAAAACTCTAACGTCTAAACATAAAGCTTGTAATTCTTTGATTAGAACCTTAAATGATTCTGGTACACCTGGCTCAGGAATATTTTCACCTTTAACGATTGATTCGTAAGTCTTAACTCTACCTACAACATCATCTGACTTAACTGTTAAGATTTCCTGAAGTGTATGAGCAGCACCATAAGCTTCTAATGCCCAAACTTCCATTTCACCAAATCTTTGGCCTCCGAACTGAGCTTTACCACCTAGTGGCTGTTGTGTAACCAAAGAATATGGCCCTGTTGATCTAGCATGTATCTTATCATCAACTAAATGGGCAAGTTTTAATATATACATTATTCCAACAGTAACTTCATTATCAAACTCATCTCCGGTTCTACCATCTCTAAGTTTTGTCTTTCCATTTCTGTTGTATCCTGCTTGTTCTAAACAATCTTCTATATCAGTTTCAGTAGCACCATCAAATACAGGAGTTGATATATGCCAACCTAATCTAGATGCAGCCCATCCTAAATGAACTTCTAGTACCTGACCTATATTCATACGTGAAGGAACTCCTAGAGGGTTCAAACAAATCTGAAGTGGTCTTCCATCTGGTAAGAATGGCATATCTTCTTCAGGTAATACTCTAGAGATAACCCCTTTATTACCATGTCTACCAGCCATCTTGTCACCAACTGATATCTTTCTCTTTTGAGCGATATAACATCTTACAAGTTCATTTACTCCTGGAGGCAATTCATCTCCATTTTCTCTTGTAAAGACTTTAACGTCTACTATTATACCAGCTTCTCCGTGAGGAACTCTTAATGAAGTATCTCTAACTTCTCTAGCTTTTTCACCAAATATAGCTCTAAGTAATCTTTCTTCAGCAGTAAGTTCAGTTTCACCCTTAGGTGTTACCTTACCAACAAGAATATCACCTGATCTAACTTCAGCACCTATTCTTATTATTCCTCTGTCATCAAGATCCTTTAAAGCATCTTCTCCTACGTTTGGTATATCTCTAGTTATTTCTTCAGGTCCTAGCTTAGTATCTCTAGCTTCGCATTCATATTCTTCTATATGAATTGAAGTAAAGACATCTTCTCTCACTAATTCTTCAGAAATAAGCATAGCATCTTCATAGTTATATCCTTCCCAAGTTATGAAACCAATTCTTATATTCTTTCCTAGAGCTATTTCTCCAAGATCTGTAGAAGGTCCATCTGCTAATACTGCATTCTTAGCTATCTTCTCTCCCTTTGAGATTATAGGTCTTTGATTTATACAAGTACCTTGGTTACTTCTCTTAAACTTAAGAAGTCTGTAAGTATCTATTCCACCATCGGAATCTCTCTTTATTCTAATTTCATTTGCACTTACGTATATAGCTTCACCAGCGTTTCTAGCCTTAGGTAGAACACCTGAGTCTACTGCTGCTTTAAACTCTATTCCCGTACCAACTACAGGAGCAGCAGGTTTTAAAAGTGGAACCGCCTGACGTTGCATGTTTGATCCCATAAGTGCTCTTGAAGCATCATCATTTTCCAAGAATGGTATCATTGCAGTAGCAACTGAAACTATCTGCCTTGCAGAAACATCTACTAAGTCAACTTCTTCTCTAGGGACAACTAAAACTTCTCCCTTTTCTCTTACTGTTACTCTTTTATCAACAAAGTTTCCTTCTTCATCTATAGGTTCCTTTGCTTGAGCAACTAGGTATTGATCTTCTTCATCTGCAGTGAAATATCTTATTTCATCTGTAGCTTTTCCTGTTTCTTTGTTTACAACTCTATAAGGAGTTTCTATAAATCCATACTCATTAACTCTTGCAAAGGTAGCAAGTGAGTTTATAAGACCTATATTTGGTCCTTCTGGAGTTTCTATAGGACACATTCTACCATAATGAGAATGATGAACGTCTCTTACTTCAAATCCAGCTCTTTCTCTTGAAAGACCTCCTGGTCCAAGAGCTGAAAGTCTTCTCTTATGAGTTAACTCTGAAAGAGGATTTGTTTGATCCATGAATTGAGAAAGCTGTGAACTACCAAAGAACTCTTTAATAGCCGCTGCTACAGGTCTTATATTTATTAATCCACCTGGAGTTAAGCCTTCTTGATCTTGTATAGTCATTCTTTCTTTTACTACTCTTTCCATTCTTGAAAGACCAATTCTAAATTGGTTTTGTAGTAATTCACCAACAGATCTAAGTCTTCTATTTCCTAAGTGGTCTATGTCATCAACATAACCTACACCCCAAGCTAAACCAAGCTCATAGCTTATTGTAGCAAATATATCATCTCTTACAATATGCTTAGGTATAAGTTTATTTATGTTTTTCTTTATAGCTGCCTTTATAGACTCTTCATCTGAATAGTTATCTTTAATCTCTTTTAAAGTTGGGTAATGAACTAATTCTCTAATATTCAAATCATCAGTGTTAAAGTTGAATTGTTTATGTATGTTAACAAAGTGATTACCTATTACTCTAATTACTTTGTCATCAACAATAATATCAACTGCATTAATTCCTGAATCTTGAATCTCTTCTGCCTTAGCTCTTGATATCTTTTCATTCTTTGAAACTAAAACCTCACCAGTTTCAGGATTAACAATATCACTAGCAGCAATTTGATTTGCTACTCTTAAGTTAATTGCTAACTTCTTATTAAACTTGTATCTACCTACTCTTGATAAATCATATCTCTTTGCATCAAAGAACAATGAATCTATAAGTGATACTGCACTATCAACAGTTGGTGGTTCACCTGGTCTTAGTCTCTTGTATATTTCTAGTAAAGCTTCTTCTTTTGTCTTAGTATTGTCTTTTTCAATACTAGCTTTAAATCTTTCATCTTCGCCAAAGTATTCAACAAGTTCTTGATCGCTTCCAAAACCCATAGCTCTTGCTAAGATTGTTATTGGTAATTTTCTTGTCTTATCTATTCTTACATAGATAATATCATTTGAGTCTGTTTCATACTCTAACCAAGCACCTCTGTTTGGTATAACTGTTGAAGAATAAAGTTTCTTACCACTTTTATCAACAGCGAAATTATAGTATACTCCTGGAGATCTTACCAATTGTGAAACTATAACTCTTTCTGCACCATTAATAACAAATGTACCTTGTTCAGTCATCAATGGGAAATCACCCATGAAAACTTCTTGTTCCTTTATTTCACCAGTTTCTTTATTCTGGAGCCTTACTGCAACCTTTAACGGAGCAGCAAATGTTGCATCTCTTTCTTTACACTCTTCTACAGAGTACTTGATATTATCTCTATCAAGTTTGTAGCCTACAAATTCAAGTACAAGATTGCCAGTAAAGTTTCCTATTGGATTTATGTCATCAAATACCTCTTGAAGACCTTCATCTAAAAACCACTGGTATGAATCTAATTGTACCTCAATTAGGTTCGGCATTTCTGCAACATCATTTACCTTTCCAAAGCTCATTCTAGTTCTTTTTCCATTTTGGACAGGATGTACCATCAACTTTCACCCCTTGTATAAACTAAAATAACCAATAAACATAAAAATGCTATTGGAGTTAATACACTGCATCTAATTATTTTGCCTAAATTTTATAATTTAATTCATAACCTTCCAATTTATATACGAAAAGTTATATTTCAATGCAATTAAATATACTACCATAACATTGAATAGTTGTCAATTAAATTTATAAAAATACATTATAATGTATTTATGATAACTTTGCAAACAAAATTTACTAATATTTTTCTGTCAATAGCGCTAATTCATTTTCCCAATGTAAATCCCTAATTTTATTAAATTATGAAACTTAACACATAATTACATGTTAATATTGCATTCAATACTAATCAAATTAAATTTTAGTTAACAAATTAATATAACCTTTAATTTATTTTTCTAAAAAGAAAACCTAGAGTTTTTTCACTCTAGGCTTATCTATTTGACATTATTATTTTTTAACTATATAAACTACATTTTTTTCACCATTTACTACTTCTTTGTTATATGCTAAACTTACAGCTTCGTCTTCAGAAAGATTAGTAAATATTATAGGAGAGATTATAGACTTGGCGTTTGCCTTTATGTAATCTAAATCTACTTTTAAAAGAGATTCGCCCTTTTTAACCTTTTGCCCTGCTTCTGCTAATAGTTCAAATCCTTCTCCTTTTAAATTCATTGTGTCTATACCTATATGAATTAGGAGTTCCCTGCCATTTGAAGCAGTCATGGTTAATGCATGCTTAGTTGGAAATATCGATTCCACAACACCATCTACAGGCGCAACCACTAATCCATCAGTTGGATTTATAGCAAATCCATCACCCATCATTCTTGATGCAAATACATTATCCGGAACTTCGCTTAGATCCAATAACTTTCCTGATATAGGCACTACTATCCTATCATTACTTGAAACTTCTTTAAATTCTATTTCCTTATTAATAACTGTATTTTGCTTAGGTAAATTCCTAATTACTGTTCTACCAGCTATTATGTCACTTATCTGTGACTTTATTATATCTGACATCGGTCCAAATATAGCTTGAATATTGTCACCAACATGCATAACTCCTGCAGCACCTAATCGCTTCAATCTATGGGTATCAACCTTTTTTATATCATTTACTGTAACCCTCAATCTTGTTATACAAGCATCAAGATTCTTAATATTTTCTTTGTTACCAAGTGCAGCAATAATCGCTGCAGCTAAATCATCACCATCTCCATTAAACGTAACATTGTCATCTTCAATTTCCCTTCCTGGGGTCTTTAAATCAAACCTTCTTATCGCAAATCTAAATCCAAAATAATATATAAGCGAGAATACTAAACCTACCGGTATAACTAACCACCATTGTGTTCTATTAGGAATAACACCAAATAGAATATAGTCAATTACTCCACCTGAGAATGTCATACCTATCTTTACATTTAATATATTCATTATCATAAATGACAATCCTGCAAATATACAGTGTATACCAAACAGCACTGGCGCAACGAATAAGAACGAGAATTCTAATGGCTCTGTTATACCTGTTAAGAATGAAGTTAATGCAGCAGAAACCATTATACTGCCTATCACTGCCTTCTTTTCAGGTCTAGCTTCTTGATATATTGCTAATGCAGCTGCTGGAAGCCCAAACATCATGAATACAAACTTACCTGTCATGAAAGTACCTGCAGTAAAAGGAACTCCATCCTTTAACTGGGCCATAAATATATTTTGATCCCCCATCACTAACTGTCCAGATTTATTTGTGTATTCACCAAACTGATACCAGAATGGATTGTAAAATATGTGATGCAAGCCAAAAGGTATTAAAGCTCTTTCAATTATTCCAAATATAAATGCCGCCAATGTCTTATTCGTGTCGATCATTCCACTTGAAAACGCAAATAAACCGTGTTGTATAGGCGGCCATATCAAAGTCATAAGAAGTCCTATTAGTACCGAAATTGCTGCAGTTACTATTGGTACAAATCTTTTCCCCGCAAAGAAACCTAAATATGATGGCAATTCAATCTTGTAATATTTTTTATATAATACAGACGCTACTACGCCTATAATTATTCCACCAAAAACTCCTGTTTGAAGCGTTGGCGTCCCCAATACATTCGCGTACATTGGGTCTTTTAACCTATCTGCACTAACTCCAAGAAAAGTTCCCATTGTAATATTCATAATAAGGAACCCAACTATTGCAGCTAATCCAGCAACACCTTCTCCATCACTTAACCCGACTGCAACACCAACTGCGAATAATAGTGCAAGATTATTAAAAACTACACTACCTGAATTCTCCATTACTGATGCTATAAGCTGGAACCAATGAGCATTTAACGCTGGGACCCTCTCTAAGAATGAAGGATTTCTAAACATATTACCAAAAGCAAGTAATATCCCTGCTGCAGGAAGAAGTGCTACAGGAAGCATTAACGCTTTTCCAACACGTTGTAAAACTCCAAATATTTTTTTCATTTTTTCTCCTTTCAAATTGTAATATTAACGAATGTATCACTTAACAATAAAAGACCCAAGTTTATTGCAAACGAACCTCTAAAACGATATCAATCAAATTAGAGCTACAATAAACTTAGATCTTGCCTGCACACCCAGTAGCAATTCTGCTATTCAATTTTAGTTTTTATTACATTTATCACTCTATGTATATGTAAACTTAGGTATACTAGCTCATCTTCAATAACATCATAGTTATATTTGCTTTCTATAAATGCTTTAATCTTTAATGAACACTTATAAGCGTCTTTATATTTAAATTTAATTATATCTATGAATTCACTATCTGTTTTTTCATTCTTTTCAGCAATAATTACTCTTTTAGCAAAAAACTTTAAGTGAGTTAATAGTCTATCATAATTTAAATCATCTTCTATAAATTCTGTAGAAAAATGATATCTAATTATATTTAAAATATCCCTTACAACATTAGTTAAAATATATGATTCTCCTATATTGTCAGTATAACTTGCATTTACTATATGAAGCGAAATGAACCCAGCTTCATCTAAAGGTAATGAAACATTAAGTTTTTCATTTATATAACCTACTGCCCATTGTCCAATTTTAAACTCTTCCCTATGTACTCTTTTTATTTCCACTAATAAATTATTTTGAACTACTATATCGTTTGCAAGACGCTTTATAGAAAAAGCTATATGGTCAGATAATGCAACATAAATATGATTATCTAGGCTTCTATTCAATCGCTCTTCAGCTTCTTTTACTATATCTCCTGTTATCTGTATAATCTCCATAGGAATTTCTTCTATCAACTTTTTAAACTTATTGCTGTCATTAGGATTATCCATTATAAATATTTTCTCAATTTTGTCATCCTCAATTTCTTGACCTACTTTTTTCTTAAAAGCTAATCCACTTCCCATGAGGATTTTTTCCTGTCTAGTCTTGGGATCTACAGTAATCACAACATTGTTATTCAATATTTTTTCAATGATCATAGATTCCCCCCACTTCCATACCAACTTATTTAATAGTTAAATCAATAAAATACCTAAATTAAAATTAACTATTATATTTTAATAGTTCACTTTAATTTAGGTATTGCCTGCCTATCAGTAACAATCCATATCTATATAATCATCCCATCAAAACAAAGATACCATTTAACACTTTTCTTGTCAATATATATTTATGGCTTCATATACAGTAATCACCAACAACACTCAACTTCTTTTTCAATTGTTATATTAAATGATAAAGACACCGCTTAAAGCAGTGTCTTTATCTTAAAAGACTACTTTACTTCTACAGTAGCTCCAACTTCAGATAACTTAGCTTTCATAGCTTCAGCATCTTCCTTTGAAACGCCTTCTTTAAGTGTCTTAGGAGCTCCGTCAACTATTTCCTTAGCTTCCTTTAATCCAAGACCAGTTATTTCTCTAACAGCCTTTATAACCTTTATCTTTTCTGAACCAGCACTAGCTAATACTACGTCGAATTCAGTCTTTTCTTCTGCAGCAGCAACTGGAGCACCAGCAGCAGCAACTGGAGCAGCAGCACTAACTCCAAATTCTTCTTCGCAAGCCTTTACTAAGTCGTTTAATTCTAAAACAGTCATATTCTTTATAGCTTCAATGATTTGTTCCTTATTCATTATTCGCACCTCCGAAATTTTTCAATTAATTTTATAGTTTAGTTTTTTAAAGACTATTCAGCAGATTCTGCCTCTTTCTTGTCTTTTATAGCACTTAATAAGTAAGCAAGGTTTGATATTGGAGCCTTGAAGCTTCCAAGAAGTTTTGCAATAAGAACTTCTTTTGATGGTATTGATGCAAGTTGGTTAACCTTATCTTGATCAAATATTTCTCCATCAACTATACCAGCCTTAAGCTCAAGTTTCTTATGAGTTTTAGCAAAATCAGCTAAAATTCTTGCTGGAGCTGTAACATCTTCGTAACCGAATGCTATTGAAACTGGCCCTTCTAAGTATTGAACTATACCTTCATGGCCAAGCTCTTTAGCTGCTAATGTTACCATACTGTTTTTATAAACCTTATATTCTACACCAGCTTCTCTTAATGCTTTTCTTAATTCAGTATCTTCTTCAACTGTTAGACCTTGATAGTCTGAAAGAATAACTGATTGAGCTTTTTCTAACTTTTCTTTAATTTCAGCAACTTTTGCTTCTTTTAATTCTCTATTCTTGTTCATTACTGTGTGTCCACCTCCTCACAGTCTAAAACTGCTTTATATAAATAAGAAAGGTCTTTCCGTAGATACGAAAAGACCATTACAAACACTGTATTGGAACCCTCGGCAGGTTGTTTTACGTTATGCTTACGCACCCACTGTCTACGGAAATATTATTCTCTTTTAACAACAAAAATTATTATACTAGATTAATATCATCAAGTCAATACTATTCTAAAACTTTTGTTGGGTTAACTTTAACTCCAGGTCCCATTGTAGCTGCTAGTGATACTGACTTAACGTATTGTCCTTTTGCAGCTGATGGCTTAGCTTTTATAATAGCTTCCATTAAAGTGTGGAAGTTATCTGCTAACTTTTCTACGCCGAATGAAGCCTTTCCTATTGGACAGTGAACTATAGCAGTTTTATCAACTCTATATTCAACCTTACCAGCTTTAATTTCAGCAATAGCCTTAGCAACATCAAATGTTACAGTACCTGACTTAGGGTTTGGCATTAATCCCTTAGGTCCTAAAACTCTACCTAATCTACCAACAACACCCATCATATCTGGAGTAGCTACAACTACATCATAATCGAACCAGTTTTCGCCTTGGATCTTTGAAACTAATTCTTCAGCTCCAACGAAATCTGCTCCTGCAGCTTCTGCTTCTTTAGCTTTATCGCCTTTAGCAAAAACTAATACTTTAACAGTCTTACCAGTTCCGTGTGGAAGAACAACTGCTCCTCTAACTTGTTGGTCAGCGTGTCTAGGGTCAACCCCTAATCTTACATGAATTTCTACAGTTTCATCAAATTTAGCTTTAGCTGTCTTTATTGATAATTCTAAAGCTTCTGCTGGTGAATATAACGCGCTCTTATCAACTAACTTTGCGCTTTCTACGTACTTCTTACCCATTTTATAAGCCTCCTTTGTGGTATTAACGGTAAGTACCTCCCACCGATTAAGTGAATATTATTCTTCTACAACTACGCCCATGCTTCTAGCAGTACCTGCTATCATGCTCATAGCAGCTTCTACTGATGCAGCGTTTAAGTCTGGCATCTTCAATTCAGCTATTTTTCTAACTTGTTCTTTTGTTATCGTACCAACTTTAGTTCTGTTTGGTACTCCTGAACCGCTTTCTAATCCTAGCTCCTTCTTTATAAGAACGGCAGCTGGAGGAGTTTTAAGAATAAAGCTGAAAGATCTATCTTGATATACAGTAATAACAACTGGTATTATAAGACCAGCTTTATCAGCTGTTTTTGCATTGAACTCTTTACAGAATCCCATAATGTTTACACCGTGTTGTCCTAAAGCTGGACCAACTGGTGGTGCTGGTGTTGCCTTTCCTGCAGGAAGTTGTAATTTAATCATTCCTGTTACTTTCTTAGCCATGAGTTATTCCTCCTATACTGTGGTAATTTCGGACATACGCCCTCCCACTTGATTAAGACGTTAGTCTGATTGTTAATCTAATTTTTCAACTTGATGGAAATCTAGTTCAGCAAGAGTCTCTCTGCCAAACATATCAACCAAGGCCTTAACCTTGTGCTTTTCCGGATTTATTTCTTGAATAGTCGCCATAAAATCTTTTAAAGGACCAGAAACAATCCTAATTGATTCTCCTACCTCTAAGTTAATTTCTATTGGAGCTTCATTTACTCCCATAGATTCTACCTCTTCATCGGTAAGCGGCACTGGTTTTGATCCAGGTCCAACGAATCCTGTAACTCCTCTAGTATTTCTAACTACATACCATGAGTCATCAGTCATCATCATTTTCACTAACACATATCCTGGGAACTTCTTCTTCTGAGTTACTTTTTGCTTACCATCTTTTTCTTCAATTACTTCTTCCATCGGTACTTGAACGTCTTGAATAAATGATTGAAGATTTCTGTTTTCAATGGCTTTTTCAAGGTTAGCTTTAACCTTATTCTCATAGCCAGAATATGTGTGTACTACGTACCATCTAGCTCTTTCACTCATAATTTATCAGATGGATATAAGTCCATCCAACCTCCCTCTTATTTCTTAAGTTTAAAAAGTAAATCAAAGAGGTTTTGTAATATGAAGTCTACTCCGCCAACTAGTACCATATATACTAGAGCGAAAATCACTACTGCTATAAACGCCTTCTTTAATTCGTCTTTGGATGGCCAAGTTATTCTACTAACTTCAGCCTTAACCTCTCTTAAAAACTTAAATAGGCCCGCTTCTTTTTTAGCTTCAACCTGTTTAATCTTCCCATTTACAGCCATAAATTCACATCCTTAAACAAAGTGTGTAAAATTTAATTACTTTGTCTCTCTATGAAGAGTATGCTTCTTGCAGAACTTGCAGTATTTCTTCATTTCTAATCTATCTGGGTCATTCTTCTTGTTCTTCATTGAATTATAGTTTCTTTGCTTACATTCTGTGCATGCTAAAGTTACTTTCACTCTCATGATCTGCACCTCCAGTCAAATAAATAATGGGCATAAAAAAATAAACTCTTTTTTTATAATGAGTTTGTTACTCAATTAACTTATCATAAATAGCGTATCATGTCAAGAAATCATGATTATTTAAAGGACTAGGTATTAAACCCAGCCCTCACATAAGATGATCTTAACCGATAATGCTAGTAACAACACCTGAACCTACAGTTCTTCCACCTTCTCTTATAGCGAATCTTAATCCTTCATCCATCGCTACTTGAGTGATTAGTTCAACGTTCATGTCGATGTGGTC
>NZ_BQXY01000018.1 GCF_024341905.1 Clostridium folliculivorans | reverse complement strand
TCACTATCTGGTGATAGTTTATCTATTGATATTCTGTCTAATCCATAAGTATATGCATTAGTATAGTTACCATCTACATCTGAAGTCATCAATACTTCTGGATTTTCTAGAGACACATCGTTTATATAATTTATTATCTCATAATTTTCTGGTGTGTCTAGTGGATCTTGGCTTCCTGGATTCTTTGGATGGTCTGCTCTCTTGTACCAACCTAAGTGCTTACCATTGTTTCCTTTGTTATTGCCTTTTCCATTATTACCATTATCCTTACCATTTCCATTGCTTGAGCCATTATCATTTTTTCCGTTGTTACTGCTATTATTGCTATTATTATTTCCTTTACCATCTAGCTTTTCATTATCTTTATCAACCTTTGCTCCGAAGAAGATTCCTCCTAAAGCTTGTTGTTTTTCGCTAGAACCTCCGAATAACCACTTGAAGAAACCAACTATGCTGTCCACTGCTTTTTTAGCCAAACTTACTATATAGTTAACAGCACTCTTTATACTTTCTCCAACCTTTGTGAAGAAGGATTTATCAGTTTTAGCTTCTTCTTTAGCTTTAGAAGATTTGCTATCTTCCTTAGCACTATCAGCCTTTGCAACATCATTTGCTTTCTTTTCTTCAGCACTAGTACTACTGCTAGTTGAATTAGCTACTGCCACCTCTTGATGAGGATTGTCTCCTTTTTCATAACCGTAGTGATTTCCGTTATTAGGGTTTTGTGGATATCCTACATTAGAATTATTACCTGAAGCACTTCCATTATTATCTTTGCTTCCATCCTTTGGTGGATTAGCACCAGAGTTTGATTCACTATTAGAAATATTGTCTCCTGAAGCTGAACCATCACCAGAGGAATCATCACTTCCACTATCTCCATCTTTAACTGGTTGAGGTTTGAAGTATACACCATAGGTTGAGAATAGTCTGTTACCGTCACTATCGTATCCAAAGGTAAGTACTTCTCCCTTTGGATTAGTAAGCTGAACTAGTCTATCTTCTAAGTCATACTCATAGTACTCTATTTTTTGACCAGGACGAATCTTTTTAAGTCTGTTTCCATTCTTGTCATACTCATATTTAATATTTGTATCTCCAGTCTTTTCACTGACTAACTCGTCTCCTGCATTATAAGTATAAGTAGTAGTCTCAGTATCAGCCTCATCATCATCTTTTACTTGTACTGCTATACGGTTCCCTGCTTTATCATAGCTATAATCATATTTGGTGGTTTCAACTTTTCCATCCTCTTCATGACTTTCCTCAGTAAAGGATATGATTTCATTTGAACCATCATAGCCATAAGTTCTTACATAACTTTCATCTTCATGTACAGCTTTTTCATTTATGATGTTGCCATTCTTATCATACTGATATTCAAAGCTGGATATAATTACTCCATCCTTATTTTTGTTTTCAAGCTTTGTGATTCTATCTGATGCGTCATAAGTGTAGATTACCTTAGTTCCATTTGGAAGCAACGCTTCTTTTCTTCTTCCAGCACTATCATAGCTATAATAGGTCTTTTCACCATTCCAGTTTTCTGCATAGGTTAATCTATCTAATACATCATAGTTGTATTTTACATACTTTCCGTCTGGATAGATTACCTTAGATTTTCTTCCTAAGTTGTCAAATTCATAGGTTACTTCTTCTCCTGATGCAAAACCAACTAGGGTAAGTCTTCCCATCTTATCATAGCTATAGTCTGTTTCACCTTCTGAACCTATCATCTTAGTACGGTTTCCACTTATGTCGTATTCATAGCTTACATCTTGGCCTTCTACCTTGTCACCCTCAGCATCTCTATACTCTTTTGATACAAGCCTGTTAAGCTTATCATAATCGTAGTTTGTCTTTGTTCCATCAGGCTTTGTATGGCTTGATAAAGTACCTACTGGATTGTAAGTAAAGTTTTCTTTTTCTCCAAGGGGATTAGCTACAGATGTAAGTCTTCCAACCTTATCATAGCTATATTTTGTCTCATTTCCATTACCATTTACCATTGAAACAAGATTACTTGACTTATCGTAACTATATTTAGTTTCGCTGCCTCTTGGATCTGCTACCTTTACTAATCTGTTTAATTCATCATAAGAATAAGATGTTTTATTGTTATTTCCATCTGTTACTGAAGCTAGATTTTGATTCTTATCATAATCATACTTAGTAATTCCTCCTACTGGATTAGCTGTTTCTGAAAGCAAGTTTAGAGCATTGTATTTATAAGTAGTTTTGCTTCCAATTGGGTTAGTAACCGAATCTACCAAGTTGTTTTTATTATAAGTATAAGTAGTGGTTTCTCCTAAAGGATTTGTTTCGCTTTCAAGATTGCTTGCAGCATCATAAGTATACTTGTAATCTCTATTTCCTGGTTGAGTTACTTTCGTAACATTTCCTAGGGAATCATACTCTACCTTTGTAACATTACCTTCAGGATCTGTGGTTTTATTAACTCTATCTAAAGCGTCATATTCATATAAGCTCATATTGCCATTTGGCTCTTTTACAGAGTTTAAATTTCCTGCAGTATTGTATGCATAAGAAGTTACATTTCCAACAGTATTTTTTTCTGTTAAAAGCCTATGCATCTTATCATAAGTGTAAGTTGTAGTGCTTCCTTCTGAGTCTGCTTCCATTGATAAATTGCTAAATTCATCATAACTAAAATTCTTTGAATATCCTTCTGGATCAGTAATTGAAGTTATTCTTCTAACCTTATCATAGGAATAGCTGTACTTTTCACCCATAGGATTAACTTGAGTAATAAGTCTATCATTTAAGTCATATTGGAACTCTGTTATCCCACCTAAAGGGTCTATTTTCTTTGTTTGCAGCCCATGCTTATTATATTCATAGCTTGTCTTATTTCCTTTAGCATCAATTTGAGCTGTCATATTGTTTAAGCTATCATATTGGTACTGAGTATCAAAGCCTAAAGCGTCTACCTTCATTTCTAATCTATTTAAGGCATCATACTTGTACTGAGTGACATTGTTCATAGGGTCTTGGACTTTTATTAAACTTCCTCTAGCATCATAAGTTAAGGCTGTAGTGTTTCCTTTTTCATCTATAAAGCTAGTTAGTTTGTTTAACGCGTCGTATTGATATTTTTTAGAAGCTCCCTTTGCATTTATCACTTCAGTTAGGTTTTGATTTTTGTCATATGCATAGGAAGTCGTATAGTTTAGTGGATCTATAGCTTTAATAAGGTTTCCTACAGCATCATATTGATACTGATATTTTTTATTTTCAGGCTCTACTTTTCCTGTTACTCTGTTTAATCCATCATAGGTAATAGTAGTGATCTTGCCTTCTGCATCAGTAACCTTTACTACTCTATCTCTTTTATCATACACGTAGGTAGTTGTATTGCCATCTGTTCCAACCTTGGCAGTTATATTGCCAGCTAAATCATAGCTGTACTTTATTGTTCTACCAATTACATCCTTCTGCTCTATAAGCCTTCCCTTATCATCATAAACATTTGAAAGCTTGTTTCCTGCAGTATCCTCTTGGCTTATTACTCTATTCATGATGTCGTAAGTATAGTTTTTCTTAACCCCTGCAGCATCAGTTTCAGAAGTTAATCTATTGCTTTCATCATATGACATAGCTACTGTATCACCATTTGGATATACTATACTAGTTAAGTTACCGTTTTTGTCGTACTTCATCTGAACAACTTCGCCTAAGGCATCAGTTATCTTCGTTTGGAGCTTATTGCCATTATACTCATAATTAGTTTCCTTACCTAGCGGGTCTATCATCTTAGCAACATTGCCTGCCTTATCATAAACATACTGGGTAATATTTTTAAGGGGATCCTCAATAGAGGTTAATCTGTTTAATCCATCGTAATTATATATTTGTTTACCACCATTTGGTGAAATCTCTGCCTTTAAATTACCACTTAAATCATACTCATAGGATTTTGTACTTCCAAGCGGATCTGTCACAGCCTTTAAATTACCTGTATCAGTGTAGCTATAATTTGTAATTTTCCCTTCTTCATCAGTTAATGAAGTTAATTGGTTCCTCCCGTCATAGGTGTAGCTTACTATATAACCTAAAGGGTCCTTTGTATTAATTAGATTTCCATTATCGTCATAGTTATAGTAGTACTCTCTATCTAAGCTATCCTTCATGTAGGAAATCCTACCTAAGTTATCATAAGTAGTATCTGTCACTACTCCATTTGTATCTGTAAACTGTATTAATCTATATAGATTATCATACTTATACTTCTTAGCATTACCATCAGGCAGTGTTAATTCTAATAGATTACCTTCATCATCGTACTTATTTACTAAAGTCTGTCCTTTTGGTCCTACAGTTTTCTCTACCTTGTTTACAGCATAATTATAGGTATAGGCAGATTTGTTGCCATTTGGATCCGTTACAGAGAGGATATTTCCTAAAGCATCTCTTTCGTAAGTTGTCTCTCCATCCTCACCGTCTATAACTTTTATTAATCTGTTCAACTTATCATATTGATAGCTTTTCGTATATCCTGCCGGATTTTTTTCTTCTATATTATTACCATTGGCATCATAAGCATAGGTAGTTATATTGCCAAAAGGATCTATAGATTTAATTACTCTATTTAGGTTATCATATTCAAACTTTGATACATTTTTGTTACCATCAGTTACAGAATCCTTGTTATCATTAGCGTCATAAGTATAGGCTACAATTCCTCCGTCTGGTAAAATGGTGCTTAATTCATTGCCTTTACCATCATAAGATATTCTAGTTATCTTACCTAGTGGATCTTCTACAGATATAACCTTACCCATAGCATTATAATAATACTTATATACATTTCCCTTTGCATCAGTAGCTTTTGATACATTGGCTCCATCATATTCGTATTTATAAGTCTTACCTGTTGGGTCCTTTACTGTAGCTACTTGGTTATTGCTATTATAAGTATATTCATAAGTAGACTGGTCCGCCGCAGTAACCTTTAGTAGGTTTCCATTGCCGTCATAGGTCATTGTAGTAGTATTTCCTTCAAAGTCAGTAATTGATATAGGATTATCCTTACTGTCATACTCAAAGGTCTTAACTTTCCCATCAAATCTATGTTCCTTAAGTTTGTTTCCTCTGTCATCATACTCATAAGTAGTAGTATGTCCTAAAGCATCTGTAGAGGACTTTACGTTATTATTGTTATCATAGCTTAAGGTTTCTACAGTTCCGTCTGGCTTTACGGTTTTAGTTATTCTGTACTGTGAATCATAATAGTATTGTGTTTTATTACCGTTAGCATCTATTGTTTCACTGTATCCATCGTAGTAACTTATATATATTTTCTTACCTTGAGTATCTTCTTGAACAGTAACACGATTTTGATCATCGTAAGTGTTAACCACAGATTTATTTCCCTTAGCATCAGTGAAGGATACCATTCTTCCCTTCTCATCATACTGGTACTTAGTTTCATGTCCGTTAGCATCTATATAAGAAACTAAATTTCCATTTCCATCATAGCTATACTTTAAAACACTTTGATTTGGCAGTGTTATTGCACTTATCCTACCTTCATCACTTAAAGTTATTCCAAAAACCTTTCCTGAAGGTGAAGTTATGCTGGTTAGCTTGTAGTCTTCATTATAGGTTAACTTTGTAGTATTACCTTTTTCATCAATTTGAGAATCTAGAAGCCCCATCTTGTTAAATAGGTATGTTGTTATACCATCAGTTATTTGATAACCTATATTTTTCCTACTATCATCATTTACTAAAGAAAGCTTTAGGTTTTCTCCTACAGGTCCACTATAGCTTCCATCACTGCCTTTTCTATAGTAAATAGTGCTTCCGTCACCTTGACTGAATATTATAGTTCCATCTACTAGTGCTGATAAAGACTTGTTAAAGTTAAAGTCCCACTTCACTCCAAAATATCCGTCATGGGTTTCTTCCATTGCATTATAGGTTCTTTTTATGGAGAAATCTCCATTAAAATCAGTTGCACTAGCATCATCAGCTTCATATAAGAAGTTACCAGTAAGCAAGTTTATTGGCTCGAAACCATAAATACAATGCTTCTTTCTTCCCATAAGTGCACTATCTATCTCTTTTTTTCTCGCATCCGTTAAAGATGGAGGTGTATATGGCTTACCTGCATTTTTCTTAGGATTTCTTATGAAAAGAGTGTTTCCTTCCACAAGCAGTGTATCTCCAACTCTGTTATCACTCATTATCACAGAATTAGGAACACCATAAAAGCTTGCTATGTAAGGTATAGTGTCCTTAGCTTGAACTTGATAAATCTGAAAATAATCACTATAGCCTGTATCACTAGTTTGTCCATCTAAGGTTGCAGTAGCTTTAATCCTGTAAAGCTGATTAAGCTTTGGTGTCAGTATTTTATCCGCCTGCCAGTTACTATCCTTTCCCTTATAAACATAAGCTTTAGGGAAAAGACTGGAGTACATAGCACCATCAGGATATTTGTAGATATAGCTAGCCTCTGCACTACCTTTAAAGTCCGGATTTTCAACATCTAACTCGTAGTTTACTGTAGAGGTTGGCTTTACTAATCCATCTATAGAGATTCCATCAACTTTAAGACTTCCTTCACTATCGTGTTCAGTAATTGGTCTTAAGTTTATATTTGGAGCACCAAAAGGCATGTTAGTATCTACACCATCTACAAATTCGTAGAATATTTTAATGGATGGTCTCTGAGTTGTATATTGATTTTTATCTGTTGAAAAAGCTTCACATTGTTGAGTTTCATTTAGATATTGCAAAAGTATTCCGTTGTTTGCTTTTCCATTTACCCAATCACTTACTATTTGCTTAATATCAAAATCAACAGCATGTGCATTAGGCGTTACCATTGCAGAAGAATAAAAGGTTTTATTCTTAGGTTGGTTATTCCAAGTTAATCTAGTTATATCATAGCTATCATCAACGCTATATAAGCCAACTTCTCTGTCATTATTTCCAAAGGAAGTAGATTGAAACATCTCAAGAGTTGCTGAGGTAATTGTAGCTTCTTTAGGAACCTTAGCATTAACATCAAACTTAAGATAAGTCCTAGTTTTCTGAAACCCATTTGTTATACTTGAATTGTTCCCTGATTTCACACCATCATCCATTCCAACATAGCTATAGCCGTTATTCAACGTGTTGGTATTAGGTGCATTTTCTTCAGCACAGGTTACATTGATTTCAGAATTAACAAAACCAGTATCAGGATCAATTTTCACTGGATAAGCTCTCTCTGGTGCTTTAAGCCAGTTTTCATCTACTGTCACAGTTATAATATCTTTGCCAAACAATTTCTTTTCTAGCTTTATGGTTAAGTTATTATTAGTTTTTCCAGAGGCATCAGTCATTACAGGAGCACTTAGTATAATAGTAGGCTGTTGTTTACCTGCTTCATATCCTCTTATTGAATTGAATTCTTCTTTAAGCGTTAATCCCTTGGTGCTAACTGCATATTTAAATGTAGATTTGTCAACATAGCGATTAAGGATAATATCTTCCTTAACACTATCTGAATTTGCAGTGTATTGATAATCTACACCATCAAAAACATCATTATATAAAACTGAGTTTTCTGCAGCTGCACTTCTAGAAAAATCTCCTTCTGTAGGAAACAATGTGATAGAGAATTTTCCTTTTTGTATTGCTACACCTTTATCCTTAGTAATTTCAGTTGGAAGATTTACCTTATAGTCATTGGCTTTATTCTCATAATATCCGCCACTACTATTTAGGTTTAGAGTATTATCAACCTCTTGGTAGTTTCCCTTCTCATCTTTAAAGTTCACCTTGTCAAAGAAGATTTGTTGTACTTCTGTTTTTTTATCCAGCTTATAAGTCTTACTATTAGCTGTTCTTTTACTTAATACTTCCTTATCCTTAGTATAAGTTTCTTCTTTCTTTGGTTTAGTTACACTTGGTTTTCTAAGAGCCTTCGTAGATTTGTTGCCAGTCTGACTTACAGAACTTACTTTTTCAGTTTCTTTATTGATGTCTTTCCCGTAATATTCTCCCTTTTGCGGCTGCTTTGCTAAGTTTTCAGCGGCATATACGAGTACATCATTTGAAGAAAAAAGTAAATTAGAGAAAATCAAAAAGATACATATGGCCCTTATTAGAACGTTT
The DNA here is from genome assembly GCF_024341905.1 of Clostridium folliculivorans. Taxonomy (GTDB): domain Bacteria; phylum Bacillota; class Clostridia; order Clostridiales; family Clostridiaceae; genus Clostridium_AR; species Clostridium_AR folliculivorans. The sequence goes on along the minus strand of NZ_BQXY01000018.1, from coordinate 16,617 downwards.
CTTTTCATCCTACACCCCCTAATAAGTCCATAGATATGAGCATATTGAATTTTAGACATGTGAATAGATTTCATAGAATATATAAATGAAATATACCACTTAGGTAACCCGGCTGCCTTAGCATTTAAAATGCCTTAGGCCCGTAGCTTTGCGTCTTTATCTTTCAATAAATTTGCCTTTATCTATGGTTTTTTAATAAGATACATCCACTTATGGAATAATGCTTTTAGTAATTGTAATACTCTTCCCTTATAATTATTAATTTACATATAATCCATAATTTAATAATCGTAGTTATTAATAATTTATTAATAGTTAGTTTATAAATAGAATAAATGGAATTCCAGTAACTTGCTTCTAAATCTTTAATTACTTGATATAGTATACTTATCCCTTTCAATTTGTTTACATAAAGAAAGAGCCAACATTTCTTCATTAGAAACATTGACTTTCATAATTATAATAATAGATATTTATTAACCTAATTGAGTTTATAACACTTTTAGACTTTTCTTTAATTCTGTATCTACTTCTATTTTTAAATTCTTTACTTATTAAAATAGAATCCACTACACATCATCAGCTCTTCCTTAGGGCAGAGTCTGTCTTATTATTTTTTAGTGGTAGAGTTGAGTATCTTCAACATCTAACACTATTTTATCACTATAAAAATCAATGAACTAGCTTACTTATTTTTCAGCTAGTTCATCTAGTCTTTCTTTCACTGCATTATTTAGATTATACAGTAACTTTTCTTATATTATTTATTAATTTTCATATGTTTATGAATAGTTATTATTTATGAAGTTAGATAATATTTAATTTTGTAGTCACCTATATTATTCATCAAACTCAATATTAAATCTCTCTACCTTTAATTTAATATATTTACTGTCATAACAACCATAATCATATAAATCTTCTCCATCTAAATAAATATCTATTGCCGATTCAATTTTACTATTATCTATATTTAGCTTTCCTGTAATGTAATATGCAAAAGTTTGATTTATACATTGCATTTCTTTTAAACTTTCTTCAACTACCTTAATATCTAAATCATTAAATATTTCTACTTCAATGTCTGCATAATATTGATTTCCTATTTCTATCTCACTTTCACTTCCGTATGGCATAAAACATCTAATCTGTTGTCCATCAATATTCACTATGACTTCTTCCTCGATTAGACTATTAAAACTTTCAACAGTAACTAAATATTTCAAATAATCTCCTCCTTACTTTACTGGATTAATTGTCTTATCAGTATTTGAACCATTTAATAATTTCCATAAGGTCTTTCCACTCTCAGTATGATACGTTGTTATATCTCCTCTATTATTGGTTCCAACGAATTCAAATTTTGCTTCGCCTTTTCTGTTATTCCCCATGAACCTCATATAACCAGTTCTTTGCTCTGGAACCTTCATACCCCACTTATCTGTAACCTTGTAATCATACTCTACCTTATATCCATTATTCATTACATCCTTTGCTCCTTGTAAATATTCATCTGCGTTACTATATATTCCTCCAAACTCACTACCATGTTTATCAAAATGTCCTTCTAATAAATTTCTTGACCCAAAGCTTGCCTTGTTCTTGGTCACCCACTCAACATTTTCAGAACCATAGGTTTGCTTAAAATATTCATTCCATTCTGAACCACTTAGTAATTGTCTTTCAGCATTACCCGCCCCCTGGTATGATAAGCTTGTAACATCATTTTCAACATTAGGTATTCCCTTTAAGAAGCTACCTTTATTATCTCCAGCAACAGCCTGTGGAATCACCTCATTCTTAACTTCAGAATTATTAGCTTGCGATTTCATAGCAGCTCTTCCTGCTGCTGCTAATCCTCCATAACCTGCTATTCCATATCCACTTATTCCTGTGAGTACTGCTCCTGTAAGATCATATTCCACATTTGACATTCCAAGCTTAGTTACAGCGAAGTCTCTTATAGGGTTGATATGTGCAGTGGAATCAAGCATTTCTCCTGCACCGTAGGCGATGCTGCCTACTCCTGCGGCTATAATTCCTGCTCCTACAAGTTGAAGTCCTGGAACAGCCATTAGTCCAACTCCTGTTACAGTTGCTAGTGCTCCAACTCCTACAGATATTCCACCAAATACTAACTGCGGCACGTTTATATTCTTCACAAAATTAGCTACTTCTCCAGCCTTAACCGCTATTCCTGTCTTTACTTCTTCTACCTTTTGTTTCACATAGTTCGTTACCACTGGTTTTACAACCTTATTATATACCGTTTTTGCAGTATTGTATGTTTTTCTTATATTATTTACTGTCTGTTTTCCCCAGTTGTATACAGTATCTTTTACATAATTAAATCCACTAGATATGGTAGATGGAAGGTTAATTACAGTATTATAAATATTACTTGCAGTTTCTTTTACATAACTCCAAGCACTACTAGCTGCACTCTTTACGCCACTTACAAAGTTATCTATAAAGCTTGGCCAATGTCCATTTTGATCATCATAGATCATTGGGTTGTTATTTACATAAGTATATAGATTTAAGCTTAGTGGATCATTTGCATTTCCTCTATAGGTATCTTCCTGCATGAATCTTGCTGATTCCGGGTCATACATTCTATTTAGTAGATAGTATTTTCCGATTTCCTCATCATACTGATAGCCTGCATACCTATATGGGTTGCTGAAGGTTGATGTATTTTCTTGTACATTTCTAAAGGCATCATAATAGTAGCTTCCTATTATTCCTCCTTTTCCATCTAATAAGTTTGTAACATCTCCATGTCCGTTGTACATGTAGTACGCTGTTGTAGTTCCTGATTTTCTGCTTATTAGATTGTTTCCATATACATTTCTTGCTTTTTCTGTTCCAGTAGCTCCATCTACTTCAAGTACTACTTGATTTCCTTCATATAGAAGGTTTGTCTTTTGAGCTCCTTGTTCCTTACTTACTCTTAGACCTTCACCATTGTAAGTATTTTTTAAGATTGTTCCTGCATCATTTTTTGCTTCTGTTAACTGATTAAAGTTGTCATAGCTATATTGTACTATTTTTTCATTAAACTGTGTATTGTCTGCTGCTATTGAGCTGCTTATTAATGTAGTTACAGTCTTAGCTACAACCTTATCTTTTATCTCTGAGTTTACTATATCGTAAGTCTTTTCTGGACTGTTATAAATATCTGCTACTCTTGCACTTACTGCTTGTGGTACTACGAAGTTTGCAAGTCCTGCTACTTCTTTTGTAACATTTCCATTGTTGTCATAGAAATACTTCTTGTAACCTAATACTGTAGTGTCCTGCATTTTAGTAGTTTGAGTCAAGCGGTTTTGTTCATCATAGCTATAAGTTGTTATGTTAGTAACATTATTCTGAACTACTGTCTCAGTTTGTCTGTTACCACTTAAATCATAAGTATAGCTTGTATTTTTTCCACCTGGTTCTTTAACTACTGTAACTCTATTTAAAGCATCATACTCGTAATTAGTTTGTCCCTTTTTATCTGTCTTAGAAGAAATATTTCCTGCTGTATCATAAGTGTAGCTAAAGCTTTCTATTACAGTTCCGTTATTATTTTTATTAACAAGAGTTTTTAAAGTATTATTCTTGTTATATTGATAATCTTCTCTTGATCCATCTGGATATACTGTACTCTTCTTAGCCCCGTTGTCATAATACTCATAAGCTGTAGTACTAGTTCCATCGATAACTTTCACTAATCTATCAGATTTATCGTATACCTTCTTAACTGCATTTGCTTTTGGATCATTTGAAACTTCGGCATAAAAACCTAAGTTCACTCCGTCTTTAACATCATAAAGGTATGTGCTCTTACCTATGTTTGGAACAGTTTTAGTTATAACTCTGTTTAGAGCATCATATTCTCTTAAGGTAACACCAGTAGAATCAGTCATCTTAGTCTGGTTACCGTTCTTGTCATACTCAAAGGATATTGTAGCTGTTGGAGTTATCTCAGAAGTTTCTCTACCGAAAATATCATAGCTATACTGAGTAACTACACCATTTTGATCCTTGTGAGTCCTAACATTGCCATTTTCATAATAAGTAAATTCTTGAACCTTAGTTGCATCATAAGTTATTGTTGTTCCACTTATAGTTTTACCCTTAGGTGCTACTATTCTTGAAACCTTGTTACCAGCATTATATTCATAGATTGTCTTATTGCCCTTTGCATCTGTCTGCTCTAACATATTTCCATTGTTATCATAAGTGTAGGTAGTAGATTCACTCTTTGCATTTAATACAGCCTTTAATCTGTTAAGTTCATCATAGCTGTAAACAGTCTTGTTCCCTTTTGCATCTGTTCTAGTATCTACATTTCCTACATTATCATAGGTTTGACTTGACTTATTATTTTCTGCATCTGTTTTGGATATAAGTCTATTGTCTTTGTCATATTCAAAGCTTGTAACATTGCCTAAAGCATCAGTTTGTAAGAACTTAAAAGACTAGCAACAATGTGTACCTAAAATCACATTATTGCTAGTCTTTATATATTATTTACCTTCATTTATCTTCTCAGCAAGATCATTTAGATAAACCCATCTATCCATCTTCTCTTCTAGAAGCTTTTCTGTTTCTTCTTTTTCTGCTATAAGTTCTTGCAGAAGAGAATAGTTTGTGCTGGCTGCATTTATCTTACTTTCCAGTTCACTTATCTTTTCTTCTATTCCTGCTATAACCTCGTCTATTTCGTCATACTCTCTTTGTTCTTTAAAGGAGAATTTTAATGCTCTTTCTTTTTTCTTACCTTGATTACTATCCACAGCTTCTGCTTTTTTATCAACAGTTTTCTTATTCTTTTCTTCTGAACTGTTGATATCTTTTTGTCTATTATCTTCTTTATAGTCAGTGTAGTTACCTGTGTACTGAACCACCTTTCCATTACCTTCAAATGAGAATATCTTAGTTGCCATCCTATCTAAGAAGTATCTATCATGGGATACTGATATAACTGCTCCTGGGAATTCATCTAAGTAGTCCTCAAGTATTGTAAGAGTTTCTATATCAAGGTCATTGGTAGGCTCATCTAATATAAGAACATTTGGAGCTTCCATTAAAACTCTAAGTAGATATAGTCTTCTCTTTTCTCCACCTGACAGTTTTGATATTGGAGTCCATTGATCTGCTGGCGGGAACTTAAATCTTTCAAGCATTTGAGATGCACTTAACTTATATCCCTCTTCATTGGATATGAATTCTGCACCTTCTCTTATATAATCAATAACTCTTAAAGAATCATCCATATGATAAGTTTCTTGAGAGAATGCTCCTATCTTAACTGTTTCACCAACTTCCACATCACCACTATCTGGTTTAAGCTTTCCACTTATTATATTTATCAAAGTGGATTTACCCATTCCGTTAGGGCCTATTATCCCTACTCTATCATCTCTAAGTAATATATAACTAAAGTCATCAATAAGTTTTCTATCACCAAAAGACTTGCTTATGTTATTTACTTCTATTACTTTCTTTCCAAGACGAGTACTTGCTACAGAGATTTCAACCTTAGAATTATCTATATCTAATTTCTGCTCGCTTAGTTCTTCAAATCTATCTATTCTGGCCTTCTGCTTTGTACTTCTAGCCTTAGCACCCCTTCTTATCCAAGCCAATTCTTTTCTCAAAAGATTTTGTCTCTTCTTTTCACTGGCAAATTCCATCTCTTCACGTTCTACTTTTTTCTCTAAGAATTCGCTGTAGTTTCCTTTATAAGTATAAAGGTTGCCCTTATCAAGTTCTATTATTTCATTGACAACTCTGTCTAGGAAATATCTATCATGAGTTATCATAAGAAGTGCACCTTTTCTTTTATTAAGGTACTGTTCAAGCCAATCTATAGTATCGTTATCTAGATGGTTTGTAGGCTCATCTAATATTAATAAATCACAAGGACTTATAAGAACGGCAGCTAAAGCTATCCTCTTTCTTTGTCCTCCAGAAAGATTACCTACCTTTGCGTTAAAGTCTAAAACTCCAAGCTTATTTAGGATGGCCTTTGCGTCACTCTCTATACTCCAAGCATTCATGCTATCCATTTGGCTCGTAAGTTTCATTATCTCCTCACCGGTAGCAGTATGACTTTCCATCGCTTTTTCATACTGTCTTATAAGCTTCATTAAAGGAGTATCCCCTCTAAATACTTGCTCTAGTACCGTTGACTCTGGATTAAAATCTGGACTTTGAGAAAGGTATTCCATTCTTACTGAGTTGCCCTTCACTACCTTTCCTTCATCAGGAACTTCTACTCCCGATACTACCTTTAGAAAAGTAGTTTTACCAGTACCATTTACACCAATGATACCAATCTTATCTCCTTCATTTATTCCAAAGCTTATATTATTAAAAAGTTTCTTTTCACTATAACTTTTTGATACGTTCTCTATGGTTAAAAGATTCATCTATTAATTCCTTTCTTTGTGAATGATCTTATTATATGGAGTTCCTAGCTCAATTATCTATTTATACATAGGAACTCTTTAGAAGCTTCCCCTTAAACTTTTAATGCAAAATTATTAAGAGTTACTATCTGTTTATCTATAATACGTCAAGCAGTTCACACTATCTCTGATTATATCTTATGTGTATCTGCTTTTCAAATGGAATTACCTTGCAAGGCGCATAAATACTATATATTCATATAATTTTATAATTATATGATTAAATAAATATATAAATATTTAAATATATAAATAGTTGTATAGTTAAATATTTATATGGTTTTATTGCAATCTATAAGAAAATAACTGATGTTGACTCGTGCAATATACTTTGCACTGTTTAGGTTTAATAAAAATAAAAAGCGAACCTGTTAAAGTTCGCCTATGATAAACTTCATATTATAAATACTTACTTCAATAGTTAATAAAATTATACCTCTACCTCTTTACTACTAGCTACATTCTTATCCACATTAAAGTTATATACTATTCCTAAAATTATAAATAAAGCTCCAATAAACTTACCCATTGAAAACTTATGAAAGCTAAAATAATCTATAACCATTCCCATCACAATTTGTCCAACAAAAATAAGTACCATAGAGTAAATAGCTGGGATCTTAGGAATAACCTTATTAGATAAAACTATTACTACGACTCCTAATAATCCTCCAAGGTAAGCATATATAGGTATACTATTTATATTTATTTCTGTCATCGGTGCTGCTGTTCCAGTAGATCTTATTATTATATATAACAGCAAGGAAAAGGAAAGACCTGTTATATAATTTATAAGAGTTCCCTTAAGTCCACCTATCTTTTCTGCTAGCTTCCCATTTATTATCATTGAGAGGGTAACAAAGGCTCCCCCTAAAACTGTCAACAAAATATTTAACATCTGAAATCCCTCCCTAATATAAAGCCATCACTACTATCCCAAGAATTATAAAAGCAAATCCTAGTAGCTTCTTTTTTTCAAAGCTATACTTTTTCATTCCAAGAAGACCGAAATGATCTATAACCGTAGCAGCAGTAAGCTGACCAACCATTCCTAAAGATATTGAAAGTGATGCTCCAACTTTAGAAAAGGTCAGATTATTTATCAGAACCACCATTACCCCAATTAATCCTGCACTTAGCAGATATAACGGTACCTTATGAAGGTCCATAGAAAACTTTTCTTTCTTAACTACCATAACAATTATTACACTTATAAGTCCTACTAAATGAATTACTACTAAAGAAAGATTATTTCCAACCCTCGCTTGAAGTTCACTATTAAAACTAATCATTATAGTTATGATAAAACCTATAACAACAGTAAATAACTTATACATATTTTTATTTGTCCCCCTAAATTATTTTTCTGATATCCGATATTAGGCTCATTAAAGCATCGGATGAATAACCACTTAATTTCAACATAGTTTATATTTAATCTAAACTTATCGGTTATCCATAACTTAAGATATCAAAATAAAAGAGTTTATCATATGACATATGTCACTTTTCTATTTTTTTATTTATGGTTATTGTCTATAATATAGATAGGTACTTTTATTTACACACCATGGAGGTGTTCTATATAATTAAAATTAATAACAGGTCAACTATCGAAGCTTTTAAGGATCTTCATAATATAGATTCATATTTTAGCAGTGACATGACCACACATATGGAAATACACATCTTTGAAAAAGGTGAACTTGTATATAGATCAAATGAGGAAATTGAATATTTCTATTTCCTAGTTAAAGGCAAATGCAAGGTTTATACCTTACTTCAAAATGGTAAGTCACTTCTTTTAAGGTTCTATAATCCTTTAATGGTCATGGGAGATTTAGAATTTATAAGTGAAAGCACTGCTAATTGCAATGTGGAAGCGGTACACAGTTGTACCTTTATAGGAATTTCACTAGATGTGATAAGGAAGTACGCTAAAGATGATGCCATATTTTTAAGGCATATATGTAAAAGTCTTTCTGAAAAACTTGCTACTTCTGCAGTATCTAATTCTATAAATCTTCTTTATCCTTTAGAGAATAGACTTGCAAGTTATATGCTTGCCATATCTAGTGAAGAAGATCTTTCAACTAGTCTAAAAGGGATTGTAGCTGAGCGTTTTACTGAAATTGCTGAGCTTTTAGGCACAAGCTACAGGCACTTGCTTAGGATAATAAATAAATTATGTGATCAGAAAATTATAGCTAGAAATGGCAACTCACTAGTAATATTAGATTATGAAAGATTAGAAAATTTAGCCGGAGACTTATATCAATAGCTTTAAAGAATATAAGGTTAAGCTACACATAACAAGCTCTACCCATAAGCTGCAAGAACTTATATTAATTTACTTATTGATAAAATTAAAATAAATAAACGTTAACCTCAAATTAGAAAGGAATACATATACATGGATTTTAAGCAACTTACTTATTTCATGGAAATTGTTAAACAAGGCAATATAACTAAAGCCTCCAAAAAGCTTCACATCGCTCAACCTCATCTAAGTCAACAGCTAAAAATGCTTGAAGATGAGCTTGGTGTTAAATTGATAGAGCGAAGTACTAGAAAATTTCAAATAACTAGCGCTGGACAAATACTTCAAAACCGCTGCGAGCAGATGATTGAGCTAATGGATACTACCCTTAAAGAAATAAAAGATATAAAGGATGGTGTTAACGGAACTTTATCTATTGGAACAATTTCCTCTGAAGGAGATACTCTGTTACTTAATAAGATAATGAGTTTTTACGACAAATACCCAGGTATAACCTTTGATATAAGAGAAGGAAATACTAAGGAAATATTAAAGCTTCTTACTGATGGTTTCATAGAGATAGGAATAATACGTACTCCAGTAAATTCAGAAGGCTTTGAATCAATATATTTAGAAAGTGCTCCAATGGTTGCTGCAACTAAAGGCAATATATATTGGGACGAAAAAACAAAGCAGATTCCAATAACTGAACTTGCCAACAAGCCACTGCTTGTAAATAGAAGGTTTGAGAAAAATATAGTTGAAGCTTGCTATAATGCTGGTTTTGACCCTAATATTTTCTGTAAGATAGAAGATACCAGATCACTTTTAACCTGGGCTAATAAAGGCATGGGCGTAGCTATTTTACCTAAGGATTGGGTAGGTTTGCTTAAAAACTCTAATTTAGTATTTAAAGATATAGACGAACCATCTCTAATTACAAAGACTGGTATCATATGGATGAAAGATAAATATCTATCAGCTCCAGCAAAACGCTTTTTAGAGATATTTGAGATTTAAGAAGTATTGTTTTTTAATATTATACTACAAATTAAGGTGTCACTCTGCAAATACCATATGAGTAAGCAGTTAGAATTAAATGATTCTCTGCAAAGCTCATCAAAGTATTAGATAGAGAGGCACCTTATTTTCAGCTCAGCAATCGTATACAAATACAAAAAAAGCTCATTTTACTTAATGATTGTTTAAATTTATACCTATTTATGTATAAATATGATAATTATTAAGTATTTTTATTATCTATTTCATTCTGTTATAATAACCCAAGAAGATATATTTTCAAAAAACATATAATTTTCGGGGGCTAATTATGATTTTTTTAAATGCGTTACAAAGCATTCTAAGTATAGTAATAATGATAATTATAGGATATTTATTAACTTCAAAGGGCTGGCTAAATGATGAAGCTTCAAAAATCTTCTCTAAGCTAGTATGCAATATAGCTTTGCCCTGCCTTATGCTTGTTGATCTTATGAATAATTTTAGTAAAGATAAATTGATCCATTTAGGGAGTGGACTTATCATTCCATTCGTCTCTATGGCAGCTGGATACTTTATAGCAATTCTAGTTTCTAAGACATTAAAAATAGATGATAAAAGCGCCGGTACTTTCCGTTCTATGTTTTTTGTTTCTAGTTCGATTTTTGTAGGACTGCCTGTAAATCTAGCTCTTTTCGGAGAATCAAGTGTTCCTTATGTATTACTTTACTATATAGCAAATACTACATTCTTTTGGACTTTAGGCGTTTATGATATAAGTAAGGATGGAACAAGAGGTAAATGTAGTAAGATATTTTCTAGTGCAACCTTAAAAAGATTAATTTCTCCACCACTTATGGGCTTTATATTTGCCCTAGTTCTAATAATGTTAAATATTACTCCTCCAAGGTTTGTAATGGATACTTGCAAATATGTAGGTGGACTTACCACTCCATTATCCATGCTCTTTATAGGAATTACTATGCATTCTGTAGATTTCAAAGAAGTAAAAATAAATAAAGATATGATTGCATTATTTATAGGAAGATTTTTAGTATCTCCATTACTTGTATTTCTACTATGCTTATACTTCCCTATACCTCCACTTATGAAAAACGTATTTATAATTCAAGCTGCAATGCCAGTTATGACAAACACCGCAATAGTTGCAAAAAGCTTTGGAGCTAATCATAAATATGCTAGTCTTATGACTGTTACAACCACTTTATTGAGCATACTCTTTATACCTTTTTATATGATTTTATTGTAATTTAACTAGAATTTTTTCACGTATCAGTTTCTTAAAGTATCTGTGCAGAAGAGTTGGTAATGAGATAAGTTTTTTAGAATTGTGTTCACCTTCATTTTATATTTACTTAAATTACATTGAATTTAATATTATGGTGAAATTAAGACGTCACTACGTAGATACTATATGAGCAAGCTATTAGAATTAAATGATTTTCGAAGATGTAATAGCGTTAATAAACTGTATTGTCTGAACGTAGTGAGTTATACAGTTTTAGCTATGTAATCGGAGAAAATCATATTAATTCTTTGCGAAGCTCATTAAAGTATCGGAAGTAGTGACGTCTTAATTTCAAAGCAACTTATCTTATTCTATAGTGAATGTACTGTATCAAGTGCTACTTCAATCATATTTGTGAAAGTTGTTTGTCTTTCCTCTGCTGAAGTTATTTCATCATATATAAAATGATCACTTACTGTTAGTAATGCTAATGCATCAACACCATGCTTTGCAGCTAAGGTATAAAGTGCAGCAGCTTCCATCTCTACTCCTAAACAGCCGAACTTAGCCCATATCTTCCACTCTTCAGTAGTATCTCCATAGAAAGTATCTGAACTAAATACATTACCAACCTTAGGATCAAAGCCTTTTTCCACCGCAAAGTCATAAGCCTTTCTTAATAACTTAAAGCTAGCTGTTGGAGCAAAATCTCTTCCATTAAATCTAATTTTGTTTATATTTGAATCTGTTGATGCAGCCATAGCTATTATAAGATCTCTTACTTTTACAGATTCTTGATATCCACCACAAGTACCTACTCTTATAAGATTCTTAACCCCATAGCTTTGTATAAGTTCACTTACATAAATTGATATTGATGGTATACCCATTCCTGTACCTTGAACTGAAACTCTCTTTCCTTTATAAGTTCCTGTATATCCATACATTCCTCTTACTTCGTTATAGCAGATAACGTCTTCAAGAAAATTTTCAGCAATAAATTTTGCTCTTAGCGGATCTCCTGGCAATAATATACTTTCAGCTATTTGTCCTTCTTTCGCATTTATATGAATGCTCATCTTCATACCTCCATTGAAGTACTTTATAAGTACTTATATTTATATTAATTTTATTTTTGTCTTTGTAAATTTTATAGTTTTATAGAGAAACTTTTAAAATAGTATTATTTCAAATAATTTATAACTAACTCTCTCAACAAAAATTATAGCTCAAATTGGAATAATATTCTATATAGTGTATCTATGATACTACTATTTAATTCTTCTCACTCCAAAACTTCTTATTTGGATTTTGCATTATTATTACTATCACTGATATTATTACTACTAAAACAGCCATCATCATATATAGATTATTAAATATCTTTATATAGTTATATCCTAAAGCTTTATATTTATCTATATAATTTCCCCAGAAGAAGGATAAAGCAAATCCACCTGCAAATCTTACTGCAGTATAAAAAGATATCTTTTCTGAAGCATTTGTCACTACAGTCTTTGAAAGATATATATTTAAAGTTGAAAAACCTATTCCAACTATAAAACATATTGCTGATAAAGCTAGTATTGATAATGGTAATGAAATATGCTGTGATAATATAATTGAACAAACTACAAAAACTCCAATTAGAGTATTTCTTATAGACTTAAATGAAAAGTATCTAAGCAGCAACATTGGAGACATTGCCCCTGTAGCTATTAGTATCTGCTCAATTGATATAACTAATCCAGTAGAATTTGAAGCATTAAAGGACTCCATATAATAAGATAAATAGACCTGAGAAGCTGCAAAAGTTATTTGTGTCATGAATATCATGAAAAGCAAGCTTATATAATCAAGTTTGTTTTCTTTTACATTCAAAAGCTCATTACTTGACTGGTGGTTTTCCTCAATTCTTATTTCACTTATTGAAGAAAATACAAATATCCAAGTTAAAGCACCAATAACTATAGGAATAAGCAAGAAAGTCTTAGGTGAATTTAGGAATTGTCCAGCTACAACCGCAGCAACTAACCCTCCAATAGCTGATCCTATCTCCACTAAACTTGAACCTAACTTCCCATCTTTTTCTTCCTTCATAACTATTTTATTCATAGAAAGTAATATAGGAAAAAAAGATGCTTCAGCTAATGCCTCTATTAGTCTTCCACCACAAAACATAAAGTAACTTACAGTATTCAAAGCTATTATTTCTACCGAAATACCTATTATCCAAACCACTATGAATAAAAGTAGTGACTTTTTTGCTCCTACCTTACTCATTACCTTTCCTGCCACAGCAGGAAATAATATCATACTAAGATACCCTATATTAGGTAGCCAGGCAATACTTGATACACTTACACCAAAAATATTTTGGAGACTTTGGAACATAGGAAGAAACATTACCACTCCAAAAACAACTAAAAATGCTACAAAAAAATCTATTATAAAAAAGTTTCTTTTATTATTTAAAACCATCATTTTCTCCTCATTTATAGACACATTACTTACAATCGAATTTATATTTTCAAGTTTTCTTTATCTCTAGTGATCCTAATAGAATCATCGAAAATAGCTTTTACATAAGTTCAGTATATCTTTCATTAAATAGTCTAGTTCTGATAATCAATTATACGGCATGAGGAAGCGCTTACACATCCCCTTATAAAAAGTCACTGAAGCGACCTTCTTCAGTGAGCTTTTTTTCACATCTGCCTTTGCCAATGTATATTTGGAAACTTTGGCAGACGTATAAGTTTTATTTTTTAATCTTCATATCTAAGCTTATCTTATTACATCATATATAAGAGGAATATTGTCTTCATATGTCTCTGATATCTTGTAATTGCTTAATATTCCGGCAGCAGCCTTTTCTATTTTAGCTTCATCATCTGCATGTATATAAGCTAAAACATCTCCTTTAGCTACTTTATCGCCTCTTTTTTTATTCAGAACTATACCTACAGCTAAGTCTATGCTATCTTCTTTAGTAGCTCTTCCTGCCCCTAGTTCCATAGCCACAAGACCTATATTTTCTGAGTTTATCTTTGATACATAACCTTCTATATCGCTCTTTACTTCATAAACAAACTTAGCTTTTGCAAGCAATTCTGGGTTTGTAACTTGTTCTGCATTTCCACCTTGCGCTGCAACAAACTCCTTAAGTTTTTGAGTAGCTGAGCCATCTTCTATAGTCTTTAAAAGCATAGCTTTAGCTTCTTCAACATTTTGAGCTTTACCAGCTAATACAACCATATTGCTTCCTAAAGCTAGACATAGTTCTAGTAAGTCCTTAGGTCCTTTGCCACTTAAAGTATCTAAAGCTTCTTTTACTTCAAGAGCATTTCCTATAGCAAGACCTAATGGTTGATCCATGTCAGAAATAACAGCTACAGTATTTCTTCCAACATTTTTACCTATGCTAACCATTGCTTCTGCAAGTTTTTTTGCATCCTCATAAGATTTCATGAATGCACCGTCTCCAACCTTAACGTCTAGAACGATAGCATCTGCACCTGCTGCAATTTTCTTACTCATTATACTTGAAGATATCAATGATATATTATCAACAGTACCTGTAACATCTCTAAGTGCATATAATTTTTTATCAGCTGGAGCTAAATCAGCAGTTTGACCCATTATAGCAATCTTCTTAGTATTTACATTTTCTATAAATTGTTCTTCTGTTATTTCTACTGAAAATCCATCAAAAGATTCTAATTTGTCTATTGTACCACCAGTATGTCCAAGCCCTCTACCAGACATTTTAGCTACTGGAATACCTAATGCAGCTACCATAGGAGTAAGTACTAAAGTAGTTGTATCTCCTACACCACCAGTACTATGCTTATCTACCTTAACTCCATCTATTTTTGATAAATCGAGTATATCTCCTGAATGGACCATAGCCATTGTAAGGTCTGAAGTTTCTCTCATATTCATCTTTTGAAAATATATAGCCATCAAAAGTGATGAAACTTGATAGTCTGGAATTGTTCCTTTTGTATATCCATCAACAAAATAATTTATTTCCTCAGTTGAAAGCTCTTCGCCATTTCTTTTCTTTATTATCAAATCATACATTCTCATATAAAAATTCTCCCTTATCAAAAAATCACTATTTTCTATTTAAGTAATTATTTTTAGCTATCAAGCTTTATAAGGTTATATACATAGAACTTGATAACTAGACTTTCTTTTCTGATCCCTTTAATATAACTGTTGGAGATATGGTTAATCTCTTCTTCTCCGCTACATCTTTATTATCTATTACTTCTTTAAGCATGTACATAGCTGACTTTCCAAGTTCTTCTGGACAATCTTCCATATACGTTATATTTATTCCAACCATATCTAAGAATTCAAGCTTATCAAATCCTACTATAGCTAGATCATTTGGTATCTTTTTATTCTCATCAAAAGTTGCTTTCACTGCTCCCATAGTCATCATATTGCTGCATACAACTAAAGCTGTAGGACCATCTTCCATATTCAATACATTTTTAGTTATGTCATATCCCGTGCTAAGCTTAAAGTCACCTTTAAAAATATAATCTTCTCTAATTGGGATATTGTTCATGGCCAATGCTTTTTTATAACCCATAAGTCTATCCATTGCAGGTTCTGAGCTTAAAAGTCCTGTTATTATGCCTACTTTTTTATGACCTTCTTTTATAAGGAGATTTGTAGCATCAAACCCACCTTTTATATTATCAACAAAAACACCATTAAAACTTGTATACTTAACATCTGCTACAACAAATATTATTGGTATATTTAAGTTCTCTAGGGTGTTAACATAATTACTATTAAATTCATTTTCACCGAACATTGGAGACATAATTACACCTTTCAATCTATGCTCCTTTATTACAGTTAATGCCTTAAGTTCTTTTTCAAGATTGTCATCAGTGTTAAAAAGTACGATATTTAGATCTGAGGCTTCGGCCACTTCACTAATACCTTTTATAAGTTCTCCAAAGTAAGAGTTTGTTATATCTGGTACTATCACTCCAATAGTATTGGTCTCATTTTTAGACAAACTTCTTGCTATTGCACTAGGAGTATAGTTCATCTCTTTTATTGTTTCTAATACCTTAGTTCTTGTTTCTTCCTTAACGTATCCTGAGTTATTTAAAACCCTCGAAACTGTTGCTAGAGAAACTCCTGATTTTTTTGCAATATCACTAATTGTAGTGCCCATATATTATCCCCCTCACTTTTAACTGAAAAGACTGCATGGTTATTATACTACAAAGCGACAGCATTTTATATGAATTTATGCAGTTTATTAAGCAAATTTTACAAAAAAACGTATATTTATAAGTTTGGTCAAGGATGCTTAAAGATAATTGGTTTAAGCATCCTTAACTTTTATAACTTTACTTAAATTGTTTTACTGTTAATTATCTTTGTCCCTTTTCATAAGGTACACCATCAGCTGCTGGAGCTTGTGTCTTACCTACAAATCCTGCTAATGCTATCATTGTAATTACATAAGGGAATACTGAGTATATTTCTGTTGGAAGATTAAGTCCAAGTAGCTGTGATTTTAACTGGAATGCATCTGCAAAACTAAATAGTAAACATGCAAGTAGCGTTCCTTTTGGTTTCCAGTTACCGAATATAACAGCTGCTAGAGC
>NZ_BQXY01000017.1 GCF_024341905.1 Clostridium folliculivorans | reverse complement strand
AGTCACTGGTCCTACTGGCTCAACTGGACCTACCGGCTTAACTGGCGCTACTGGTGCTACATTGACAGTGAATTCAGCTTTTGCGTCCAATACTACTGGTTCAACAATATCTGTTATACTTGGTGGCACCTCAATTTCATTACCAAGTAACCAAAATATTGGTCCAGGAATAAGCATAGATGAAACTAATACAACGTTCACAGTTTCAAATGCAGGAACCTACTTTATAACGTATCAGATTAATTTGACTGCTACTTTAACAGTTAGTTCTAGATTATTAATAAATGGATTACCAAATACAGCTTCCATTGTTGCTCCTGTTCTATCAGTATCATCATTTAATAATTCTATAATTGTTGACTTAACACCTAATTCTACTATTACACTTCAATTATTAGGATCGTTATCCATAGCTAATTTAACTACCGGTGGTGCTGGTGCTTCTATTTCTATAATAAGATTAAGATAGTATTTTTGATTTACCTCTGTGTATCCTAAAATGATCCATCATCATTTTAGGATACACTTATATGAGTACAACTTCTTCATGCCTTACTTCTTTATAAATTTAGAAAATATCTGTTAGCTCATTTGTTACTTTATTAAATTTGAAATCACTTTTAAAATTCGTCCTAAATATCTTAATCGATCAACAATTGATATGAACAAAACAATCTTCCTATACATACTATATTAAAGATTTTTAGTATCTATTTTTTATTCTTAACTATAAAAATACTAATATTATGAAATGGAGTTGATTCTTTGGTTAACAATATAAGTATTAGTTTGTGTATAATAGTTAAAGATGAGGAACTTACTATAGGCAGATGCTTAGATTGCATAAAAGATATAGTTGACGAAATAATAATTGTTGATACAGGTTCTACTGATAGCACAAAGGATATAGTTAAAAAATATAACAGTACTATTTATGATTTTAAATGGATTGACGACTTTTCAGCAGCAAGAAATTATGCTTTTAGTAAAGCAAATAAAGACTATATACTTTGGCTAGATGCTGACGATGTGTTTTTGCCAGAAGATATTGAAAAATTTAAGAAATTAAAAACCAACTTAGACCTAAATGTTGATTCAGTTACGATGAAATATAATATAGGAATCGATGAATACGGCAATGCTGCATCATCTTACAGACGTAATAGACTTGTTAAAAGAACAAAGAGCTTTGTGTGGAAAGGCTTCATTCACGAATACTTAGAAGTATACGGAAATATAATTAACAGTGATATAAGCGTAACACATCAAAAAATAAAATCCACTCCTAATAGGAACCTCGAAATTTTCAGATCCAAACTAAAAGAAGGAATAGAGTTCACACCGAGAGATTTATTATATTATGCACATGAACTTTATGATCATAGTGAGTTCGAAGAAGCTTTATTCAACTATAACAAATTCTTAGATGATGGCTTCGGTTGGTATGAAGATAATATAAGAGTTTGTTCAAACATTACAGATTATTATCAAGGCGAAGGTAATTTCGAAAAAGCTCGTCAATACGCCTTCAGAAGTTTCCAGTATGATTTACCTAGAGCTGAAGCTTGCTGTAGAATTGGCTTCTCATACTTATGTGAGAATAAACTAGAACAAGCGATATTTTGGTATGAATTAGCTACCAAACTAAAGAAGCCAAGTAATAGCTTAGGTTTTTTCAATGAAGCCTCTTGGACTTGGTTGCCTCACCTACAGCTTTGTGTTTGCTATGATAGACTTGGCGACCATAAAAAAGCTTTTGATCATAACGAAGCAGCTTATAATTACTCTCCTAATGATCATCGAGTTATTTATAATAGACAGTACTTTGAATCTATAGGGTT
This sequence comes from Clostridium folliculivorans, assembly GCF_024341905.1. GTDB lineage: Bacteria > Bacillota > Clostridia > Clostridiales > Clostridiaceae > Clostridium_AR > Clostridium_AR folliculivorans. Next base: position 36,565 of record NZ_BQXY01000017.1, on the reverse strand, counting down.
AAAGAAAAGCAATGATAATTAAAGCTCGACTCAAACCTTATAAGCATGAATTCTATTAACTATATTTATATAAGATACTCATTTTTATATAATTATATTTAAAAATATTAGTATTACATTTTTTTACAGCTATAGATATCATATATTATTTTTTTCGTATTATATTTTATATATTTATCAATGAAATCGTATTGAAAATACTATATGTATTTTCATTAGCTACAAAATGCATTGACAAATATATGGATGTAAGAATATTATAATTCATGTAGAACAAAGGTGTTTTCGCTAATAGGCGAAAGCACCTTTTTTTATTCTTTAGAAATTGTAACCTAAATAAATCTTTGGCCAAAGGTTTTAATAGATATTAATTATGCATTATATATTATCTTATTTGATTAAAGAAAAAATTTATAGCGAGGTTAATATTATGGAATATAGAATAGAAAAAGACTTAATTGGCTCAAAAGAGATCGATAATTCCAAATACTATGGGATAAATACTGTTCGTGCATTAGAAAACTTTGACTTATACAGCAAACCTGTAAATATAGATTTTGTAAAAGAGATAGCCTTAGTAAAGAAAGCTGCTGCTATAACAAATATGAAACTTGGTAAATTAAGTGAACAAAAGGCAAATGCTATAATAAAGGCAAGTGAAGAGATCATTGAGGGGATTTTTGATGATCAGTTCAAAATAAGTGCATTTCAAGGCGGTGCCGGTACTTCAGTAAATATGAATGTTAATGAAGTAATTGCTAATAGAGCTATAGAAATTATTGGTGGTAAAAAAGGTGATTATACTATAATTCATCCACTAAACGATGTAAATATGTCCCAGTCTACCAATGATGTCTGTCCTACAGCTCTAAAAATAACTACTATAAAAAAGGTTCAAAAACTAGCAAATGAAATAAATAAGCTTAAAGAAGCATTAGAATTAAAAGAAGATCAGTTTTCTCAAATCTTTCGTCTTGGTAGAACTCAACTAATGGATGCAGTACCGATGACTGTTGGACAAGGATTTGGAGCATATGCTAAAGCCTTAGAAAGAGATTTATATAGAATCCGTAAAACTGAAGAAAATCTAAAAAATATAAATATAGGTGGAACGGCTATAGGTACTGGCATAAACTCAAGTGATAGATATATTTTTATAATATCAGATACCTTAAGGTCACTTACTAAGCTTAATGTAAGCAGATGTGAATGTTCCATAGATGGTACACAAAATGCTGATGTCTTCGTTGAGGTATCCAGTGCTTTGAAGATTTTTGCATCGAGCCTAATTAAAATATCTAATGATCTTAGAATTTTAAATTCAGGACCAAGAGGTGGCTTTGGGGAAATCATACTTCCAGCTCGCCAAGCAGGATCATCAATAATGCCTGGCAAAGTAAATCCTGTAATTCCAGAGATGGTAGGACAAATATCTATGAGAGTAATTGCTAATGATACTGCGATAACAATGGCTGCATCCTCTGGTCAGTTAGAACTAAATGCATTTATTCCACTAATCGCTGAAAGTATGCTAGAATCTTTAGAACTTCTAGAAAAAGCTGCTATATTATTTAGAGAAAAATGTATAGATGATATTTTAGTTAACGAAAAAAAATGTATAGAGAACCTCGAAAAATCAACTGCTTTAGTAACTTCCTTAGTTCCATTTATTGGCTATGACAAAGCTTGTGAACTTGCTAAAAAAGCATTAAGAGAAGACAAATCAATTAGAGAAATTCTATATAGTGAAGACATTTATTCCAATGAAGATATAGATACAATGCTTAATCCATCTCAATTAATTAAACCATCAGAACTAAAGGACACCATACGTGATGTTTCATAAATGCTTTACGCTATTTATAATATAAGCACTGTTAAAGTACCATATAGAAATTAAGTTGCTATTCATCCGATGCTTTAATGAGCTTACGCAAAGAATTAATATGATTTTTTCATATTCCATGGCTAAAACTGTAAACTCACTACGTTCGGACAGTACAGTTTATTAACGCCATTCCATCTGAAAAAATCATTTAATTCTAATAGCTCGCTCATATAGCATCTCCTGCATAACAACTTAATTTCTATAATATCTTTAAACATATCAATAAATAAAAAGACAAAGGATTGGATAACACCTTTGTCTTTTACTTTTATTAATAATAGCTATATCTAATCTAGAAATTAATACTTCTACAAATCATCAACTAAAGCACCTGCTTTAGCATAAGCTGTTGATTTTGCTTCGAAGAAATCAGTCTTAACTGAATTAGCATCAGCATATATATCTACCCATGTAGATGGATTCTTATCATATCCTTCATATAAAGGCTTAAATCCTATGTCATTAAGTCTTATATTGCCTAAGTACTTAATATAGTCATGTATCATCTTTTTATTTAATCCTTGTATACCATCAGCTATTACATAATGTCCCCAAGCTATCTCATTTTCAACACCTGTTCTAACCATTTCTCTTAGTTCTTCAACTAACTCTTCAGTGAACATCTGCGGCTCTTCTCTTTGTAGTTCTCTTATTATATTTCTAAATAGCCAAAGATGGGTATTTTCATCTCTATTGATGTATCGTATTTCTTGTGCAGATCCTGGCATTTTGCCATTTCTCTCTAAGTTATAGAAAAACATAAATCCAGAATAAAAGTAAATCCCTTCTAAGATATAGTTCGCCATAATAGTTTTTAAGAAAGTTTCTTCAGTTGGATTTTCAACAAAATTATTGTACAAATCACCTATGAACTTATTACGTTCAAGAAGTATCTTATCGTCTTTCCATTGGAATAATATCTCATTTCTCTTTTCAGGTGGACATATTGTGTCTAACATGTAACTATAACTTTGTGAGTGTACTGCTTCTTGAAATGCTTGGATAGTTAAACATAAATTCACTTCACTTGCTGTTATATAGTTATTTATATTTCCAAGGTTAGCTGTCTGTATTGAGTCAAGAAATATTAAAAATGATAATATCTTATCATATGCTACTCTTTCGTCACCAGTTAGCTTTGGATAATCTTTTAGGTCCTGAGCTAAGTTAATTTCTTCTGGTATCCAAAAGTTATTCATAGCCTGCCTATACCAATCAGATACCCAAGTATATTTCATATTATTAAAATCATTAAGATTTGTTGTATTTCCATTTACCATTCTCTTCTTTGAGATTTCAGTATCTCCATTTTCATTAAATAGAGGTTTCTTATTGATAGCCATATATAATTTCCTCCCTATTACATCTGTATTTTCTAATTAAAGCTCTTTCAATAATAATCTATATAAATTAAGTTTTTATTTTAACTATAATTATTGAAAAAAACTATTTATCTTTAAGCCGAACAACTTTCACAATCACTTACCGTCAATGATTTTGATCTAACATAATAAATACTCTTCACACCTGATTTACAAGCTTCTATATAAAGATTCATTATCTGTCTCATTGTGTAATTAGTTGTTATATAAAGATTAAAAGACTGGCCTTGATCAATATGTCTTTGTCTTACTCCATTAAGCTTAACACACCATGCCTGATCTATATTATATGCTGAATTATAGTACCAATAGTTATCTTCTGAAAGATTTGGTGCTATCTTTGGAGTTATGCTACCCTTTTTCTCTTCCATCCAAAATCTAGACATAACAGGATCTATTCCCTCTGATGTTCCTGCAATAGTTGCTGTAGATCCATTTGGCGCTACGGCTAATAAATATCCATTTCTCATGCCATACTTCTTGATATCCTCTGACAATTCCCACCATTCTTGTGATTCATAATTTCTAATTTTAAAGTAGTCACCAGTTTCCCAATCAGAACCTTCAAAATGTGGATATGTTCCTTTTTCTTTGGATATATTCATAGAAGCCTTTATAGCATAGTAATTTATCTTTTCATATACTTTATCTGCAAATTTTATATGATAATCACTAGTCCATGATACCTTATTGTTAGCAAGCATATGATGATAACCGCTTGTTCCGAGTCCTATAGCTCTATATTTTTTGTTTGTAATCTCAGCAAAAGGAACTGAATAGTAATTTAGATCAATAACATTATCCATAGCTCTTATTTGAGTTTCCACTATATATTCCAATTCTTCATCGTTTGTTACATCAACATTTCCTAAAACTACTGAAGATAAATTACATACAACAAAATCTCCAGCCTTAGTTCTCTCAATTACTATTTTATCTCCATTATCATCAATTATTTCTTCCTGAAGGATATCCATAGCACTCATGTTTTGCATTATCTCAGTACAAAGGTTAGATGAATATATCATACCTTTATGCTTATTAGGATTCATCGTATTAGCAGCATCTCTATAAAATGCAAATGGTGTTCCTGTTTCTGCTGCACTCTTTATTATAAGTCTGACAATATCCTTTATACACATTACTTTCTTTTCAATTCTTTCATCGTTAACGCAATCCCAATATCTCTCTTCCCACGCCTCTCCATAGAAATCTTCTAGAGAATACCCTTTAACTGTTCTTATTTCATGTGGACACATCAAATACCAATTGCTATCTATCTTTTCCTCTGCTAACTTCCAAAATAAATTTGGGTAGCATATCCCAGGAAACACATCATGAGCTTTTTTTCTGTCATCTCCATTATTAGTCTTTAGTTGTAGAAATTCAGGTAAATCTCTATGCCATGCATCTAACCAAATAGACACACTTCCATTTCTAACTCCAAGTTGATCAACAGCTATGGCTGTATCATTATAAAGCTTCACCCAAGGTATAACCCCTCCTGAAGCACCTTTAAACCCTCTTATTGATGATCCTAAAGCTCTTACCTTACCAAAGTATATACCCATTCCTCCACCAAATTTTGATACCTCTGCAAAATTATCTAGGGATTTATATATACCTTTCAAACTATCCTCTACTGTATCTATAAAACAAGAACTTAATTGATAAAATGGTTTCCTAGCATTTGACATTGTTGGAGTAGCCATTGTTGCTTTTAATGAACTAAGTACATCATAAAATCTTTTAGCCCAATAAACCCTTTTATCATCTTTTTCTGGTATCGCTAAATGCATAGCTATTCCCATAAACATTTGCTGTGGCAATTCAAGTGGCTTCCTATTGAAATCTTGAATTAAATATCTTTTAGCAAGCAAGCTTATACCACTGTATGTAAATAAAAGGTCCCTCTTTGGATCCATATATTTTTCTAATTCGTCTATATTTTCTCTTGAATAGTTTTCCAAAATATATTTCCCATAAAGCCCTTTTTCAGTAAGTTCAGAAACAAAATCATAAAAGTTTTTATAAGGGTCTGCTTCTTTATCAATTCCTCTATTAGCTCTTACATCATCATATAGTCTTACTATATATAATTTAGCTGCTCCATTAAGCCACTTTGGTTCTTCTTCAGTTGTAAGTTCCAAGCAAACCTGTATTGCAGAATTTATCATATCATTATAACTCATATTTTCTCTTATTATATGTTCTAGTGAATCTATAAGTTTCTTATTTGAATATACATCTTTATCCCCATTAATAGCACTAAGCGCTATATCACACAATTCTGATAGATTTTTCATAGCATTTCTCCTCCCACAATATATAGTATGTTTATTAACATTCTATTCCAAATAACACAATATATTGTCTTATATATTATAATAACCAAATAATTGATTTGTAAAATTGCTTTTTTGCCAAAATAGGCAAAATAATATACCTTTATTGTATACATTTCATTTTTTCTTCTTTTTCCTTACTAAACCAATTTTACATATCTAACTTTCTATAAAATTTTTCCCAATATAATCCACACAAAAAAGTATAGTTTTCTATGATTTATATATTCATAAATCTCAATTGAGTCTTAACAATTTATAGCATTATAAAAAAATAGAGGATTACTCCCCTATTTTCATTAAAACTATTTTATTTGACCTTCCCACTGTTCTTCTTTAAAGCCAACTAGAACCATATCATCTCTTAGTACTATAGGTCTTTTCACCAGCATTCCATCTGAAGCAAGAATATCAATAAGTTCTTCTCTAGAAGCTACCTTAATCTTATCTTTAAGATTAAGCTCTTTATAAAGTCTTCCACTAGTATTGAAAAACTTAGTTATTGGTAATCCACTCTTTTCTATCCATAGGCTTAACTCTTCCTTTTTAGGATTATCTTCATTAATAATTCTTTCATTAAACTCTATGTTATTATCTTGAAGCCACTTCTTAGCTTTTCTACAAGTGCTGCATTTTGGATACTGTATAAATGTAACAGCCATATTAATTTCCTCCTAATTGTCATAATATATCATTGTCTAAACTTTCTAAGTTAAATTTACTTGATAATATTAATTAACTTATTTCGTCAACGAAATACATTTTAATCCACTATATAAAGTTGTCTTTATAAAAAAGCACTAAAATTTCAAGTCATTAGTCTTTGTTTATAAACTATATTAAGATAACCTACAAGAAAAGTAAAGAGACTAACCATAACTTTACTCTACATCTTAAAATTCTCTTAAGTTTTATAGTTAATAGAGAATTTTTTGGAATTTAATGGTACAATGTATACGTGTTCTTATATCCATAAATAAAACAATTCAGTTCTTATTTCATATTTAATGTATCAACACTTAAAATAGTTCGCTTAAATATGAGATTTTATTACAAAGTATTATGCCATTATTTCAAGGAGGAATAGTATGTTAGAAGTGATAAACTTAACAAAAAAATATAATAAGCTAGAGGCAGCTAAGAATATAAACTTTACGATAAATAAGGGTGAAATAGCAGTATTAGTTGGACCTAATGGTGCTGGTAAGTCTACTACTCTAAAATCAATTGCAGGTTTGTTAAAATATGAAGGTGAAATAAAAATATGCGGCAAGATTAATAAATCAGTTGAGGGTAAACGTCTTTTTGGATACGTTCCAGAGCTACCATCACTCTATCCCCTATTAACTGTTGAAGAACATATTCATTTCATGGCCAAAGCTTATGGAATAAGAAATTATGATTCAAGAGCTGAAGAATTACTTAAAACTTTTGATATGTTTGATAAAAAAGAAAAACTTGCTCAAGAATTGTCCAAGGGTATGCAGCAAAAGGTAAGCATAATTTGTGCTTTAATCACAAATCCTTCTGTAATACTTTTCGATGAACCTATGATTGGTCTAGATCCAAAAGCTATAAAAGAATTAAAGAATTTAATTGCTGATTTAAGGAATGATGGAGTATCAATTCTAATAAGTACTCATCTACTAGATAGCATGGAAGAGTTATGGGATAGAATACTTATAATGAAAGATGGAGAAATAATAATATCCAAGAGTAAAAGTGAACTTGACGAATCTAATGAATCTCTAGAAGATATCTTCTTTGAATTCACGGAGGAAAGATAATATGTCTCCTCTTTTGTATATATTGAGAAGAAGCCTTATTAACAATATAAAGCTTATAAAAAGAAAACCTTCAAAATTGATACCAATTTTATTTTATGTACTTTTACTTGGTTATTGCGTTATTGCACCTTTTATAGCAAAGAAATCAGATATAAAAAATACATCTTCTGTTTACTTTATAGGTATATCAACCTTGGTTACTATAATATTCATGATTACAACCGTATATTTTGGAGCACAAAAAAGAAATTCTTCCTTTCTTATGAGTGATGTTAATTTTGCTTTTACTTCCCCATTGAGTCCACAAAATATACTTATGTATGGATTTATTAAAGAGATTCAAACTACCTTTATTACATCCTTATTTATCTTATTTCAATTACCAAACCTAATTAACTGGTTTAGATTTGCCCCGTTAGGTGTAGTAGTACTGCTATTAACATATATAATATTTTTTATAATTTTATCATTTATTTCAGTGTTGATTTATAGCCTATGTTCCAAGAGAGCTTATTTGAAAAATATATTACAAGTAATAGCAGAAGTTTTTGCTGCAATTTTAGTACTTTATACAGCTTATAATGGCTATAATCATAGAGATAATTTATTAGTATATCTTACATCAATGTATAGTAAGCATGGCCTAGATTACATTCCTATAATCGGCTGGGTCAAAGCTATTATAACTCAATGCTTCACTGGTTTAAACTATTCATTATTCATTTATTTAGGATTATTACTTTTAGTACTAATTGTGATAGTATTTATACTTTATAACTTGAACTTAGATTTCTATGAAGATGTATTAGATAAATCCGAATTAAACGAAACTATGAAAAACATAAAAACTAAACAAATAAAATCTGCTGATTTTATGCTTGAGGGCAAGAGAAAAAGGAAAACCAGAAAAGTTACTTATAAGTATGATAGTATGTTTGGAGAAGCTATTTTTAGAAAGCATTTATTAGAGTATAAAAAGACAGGCTTCGGCCTTGTTAATATGTATACAGGTGCTTTATTTATTGGAGCAATAGGTTATGGACTATTCTTTCCTATAAAGGATATAACTATTTTCCTATACTTTACTATATACATGGGTTGCATATCCAACTTTGCTTCAAAGTTTAACTTCGAGATCGTAAAACCATATATATTTTTGATACCAGATAGTGATGATAAGAAAATATTCTGGGCCACATTATCTTCAATACTAAAATATGCCTCAGATAGTGCTATAGTCTTCTTAACTTTAGCAATAATAATAAAAGCCAATCCACTTGATGCAATACTTTGCATGCTTGTATATATATCATTTGGATTTGTATTTACTTACGGATCAGTACTTAATTTAAGATTGTTTGGCGGTATAAATTCTGATGCAATTAAAGGACTTTTAATGTTTTTCTCAGTAATACTTTATGTTCTTCCTGGAATAATAGGTGCTGCTGTTATCGCAAATGAATTATCATTCTTAGGTCATTATGCAATATACTTTGCATTTCTTATCTGGAACTTGTTTGCATCAATAGTTATACTCCAATTATCTAAGGGAATTTTGAATCATATTGAATTAGATTAAATCGTATATATTACTTTCTAAATATTGATATTACCTACGTATATCGAAAAGTCCATACTTATTAATAATGCTTAAATCAAAAAATACAGGCTATAAATTATCATAATTTATAGCCTGTATTTTTTATTATCTTTATATTATATGGATGTGCCATTTTGTATTCATTAGTATTTAATTATCGTTTCTCTTATTTCTCCCCACTTTAATGCATCAGAAATGCCTTGTTCTATAGACATTTGTGCCTGCCATCCAAGCAATTTTTTCGCTCTATCAGCATTTGCATAAGCTCCTGGTACATCTCCAGGTCTTGATGGAGCTTCTTCTTTATTTATTTCCTTACCATACACATTCTCAAAAGCTTTAACTAGTTCTTTTACTGTAACCCCGTCGCCACTTCCAAGATTTATAACTAAATAATTATCTATAGCAGCTGAGTCCTTAAAAGCCTCTTCAAATCTTTCAACAGCTTTAACATGTGCAAGTGCTAAATCCCAAATATGAACGAAATCTCTAATTCCGGAGCCATCTCTTGTATCCCAATTAACACCTGTTATTCTAAATACCGGATCATTTCCAAGAGCAACATCAACTAACTTACCTAATACGTGACTTGGGAATTGAACATGTACCCCTGAACGCATTTTAGGATCTGCTCCTATTGGATTAAAGTATCTTAATGCTATACCTTTCATTCCATATGCTGAGCAGAAGTCTTTTAGTATCATTTCCATCATATATTTTGTCCTCGCATATGGACTTCTTGCATTAAGTGGTGACTCTTCAGTAACCATGAAGTTCGGTACATCATCATATATTGATGCTGATGAACTAAAAACTACATTTTTACACCCTAATCTATTCAATGTATGAAATAATTCTAATGATTTACCTACATTTTCTCTATAATATTCATAAGGACTTTCTACAGATTCAGGAACAACAATTAGTGCTGCACAGTGTATTGCATGCTGAATGCCTGGATGCTCAGAAAATATCTTCTCCAACAGATCTTTATCCGCTATATCTCCTTGATAAAATATCTTTCCTCTTGTAAATTCTTCTCTTCCTGTTACTAACGAGTCTAATATTATGGGTTCATGTCCATTATCAATAAGAGCAGAGCATATTGTGCTACCTATATATCCTGCTCCACCTGTCACTAATACTTTCATAAATTATCCCCTCCTACATATTATATTTTAATTTATTACTATATTGTATTGCATTACAATAATGTTACAAAGCGCTACACACTTAATGACTTTTGTAAATTAATTTTGAACCAATTTCCAAAATGTACATATTACTCCAAATAATTTTCACTTAGATTTTATAGTTTGATTTTCAATAGTGGCTTTATTATCAGTATGTTTACTATTGGCAATTCCTTCTTTTATTAAAATCCCTATACTTAAAAAAACTAATATTATTAGTAATATAATTTTAGTTTTCATACTTCCGGGAAGCTTAATTCTCATATTCCATTCCTCTATTCAACTAAATATTTTTAATCGCCTAATTTATATTCTATATCACAGTATAAATATTGTCTATTAATGTATAAATTAATCGCCTTTAATATATTTATATTTATGTATATATTGATACAGAATACTGTATACTAGGCTTTATAAGGAATAATGAAGAATTTATAGCATTTTTTATTAAATCATGAATAAAAACTTGTAATTTGCTTTTATAGGTTATTATGCTTTTTACATAATACTGTTATTCTTATATAATCTTCATGTAAAACATTTATCTTTTAGTGAGAGGATTTTTTTAAAATGGACTACATAAAAACTAGAAAATCTTACATATTTGATATTTTAATAATAATAGCAGGTTGCTTTATATCATCCTTAGGAATAAACTTATTTTTAACCCACGCAAAGCTTCTTAGTGGTGGAGCTACTGGAGTAGCACTAATAATCCAATACTTAAAAGGCTTTAATGCAGGTTTTTCTGTATTCCTAATAAACTTACCTTTATTTATAGTTAGCTATATTAAACTAGACAAGAAATTTACGATGTATTCTGCATTGGGAATGGTGTCATTATCTGTGTCTCTGATAGTTACCTCTCCATTTTCGAAAATTATAGTTCTTGATGATATTCTTCTTTATTGTATATACGGTGGTGTACTATGTGGAATTGGGTATGGATTAGTATTCTCAAGAAATGGATCAACTGGCGGTACCGATATAATTACAATGCTTATTAGAAAAAAATACTCCAATTTTAATATAGGAAAATTAGGGTTTACTCTTAATCTAGTTATAGTTGCAGTAGGAGCTTTTTTCTTTGGTATACCTAAAGCATTATATACTTTAATCTCTATGTTTATCCAAAGTTATGTCTTAGATGTTATGGTAAGAGGATTATCCAGAAAGAACTTGCTTCTTATACTTACCGAAAGAGAAGAAGACGTAATAAATTATATAATTAACGATTTACACAGAGGAGTGACCTCGCTATTCGCAGAAGGTGAATACACTCATGATAGAAAGAAAATGCTTTATTGTATTGTAACAACTAGACAGATGATTGAGCTAAAAAACACAATCCATCTAGTAGATCCTAAAGCCTTTTTAACTATAATCGATATATCAGAAGTTAGAGGAAAAGGGTTTAAAAACATATAGTAAATAAAGGGAATTTCTATAACATTTATTATAGAAATTCCCTTTATTTATTTGTACAGATCAATTGGAAACATTTTAGTAATTTCAATTAAATGAAAAAATATATTCTAAAATTGTTTTAAATCTACAATTCACATCGACCTACTTATGACTATATTTTTACTTAATACTATCTAAATAATTCTTTTGTCCAATTTCGTATAAATTATTGCCTTTGCTATCTATTATCACAACAACGGGTAAATCTTCTACTTCCAGTCTCCTTATAGCCTCTGCCCCAAGTTCTTCATATGCGACAATCTCATTTTCCTTTATGCATTTAGAAATAAGAGCACCTGCTCCTCCAATAGCACCAAAATATACAGCTTTATTCTTTATTATACTTTTAACAACTTCATTATTTCTTAAACCCTTGCCTATCATACCTTTAAGTCCTAAGTTTAACAGCTGTGAAGTATACGAATCCATTCTATAGCTAGTTGTTGGACCAGCAGATCCTATTACCTCACCTGGTTTAGCTGGAGTTGGCCCTACATAATAAATAACTGAATCTTTAACATCGATAGGCAATTCTTTATTATTTTCTATTAATTCAATAAGTTTTTTATGAGCAGCATCTCTTGCAGCATATATAGTACCACTTATAAGTACTGTATCTCCAGCCTTTAGATCTAAGACCTTGTCTTCAGTTAATGGCATGATTATCTTCTTTTCCAATTAATGTTCCTCCTATAACTCTATCTCGGCATGTCTAGTAGCATGACAATTAATATTTACTGCAACTGGTAGTCCTGCAATATGTGTTGGATACACCTCAACATTTACACCTAATGCTGTGGTTTTTCCGCCAAACCCTTGAGGCCCAATTCCAAGCTCATTAATTTTTTCTAAAAGTTCCTTTTCTAAATCAGCATAGTAGTTATCGGAATTACCTTCATTTATATTTCTTATTAGTGCTTTTTTAGCTAAATTAGCAGCCTTATCAAATGTTCCTCCAATACCAACACCAACAACTATTGGTGGACACGGATTGGGCCCTGCTTTTCTCACAGTTTCTAACACAAACTCTTTTACACCATCTATGCCATCTGATGGTTTTAACATTTTTATTGCACTCATATTTTCTGATCCGAAACCTTTAGGTGCAACAGTAATTTTCATTTTATCTCCACTAACAATATTATAATAAATTACCGCTGGAGTATTATCTTTAGTATTAACTCTCTTTATAGGGTCGCCAACTACAGACTTTCTCAAAAACCCTTCCTCATATCCTCTTCTTACCCCTTCATTTATTGCATCCTCAAGAAGTCCACCAATTATATGGACATCTTGCCCTAATTCCACAAACACACATGTCATACCTGTATCCTGACATATTGGCATATTTTCATTTTTAGCAATATCTGAATTTATGACGATATTATCTAAAATATTTTTAGCTATTGCCCAACTTTCCTTTTCTCTAGCATTTTCTAAACTATTTCTTAAATCCTCTCCAAGATAATAGTTTGAAGATATACATAATTGCTTTACTGAATCTATTATTTGTGTAATATGTATTTCTTTCATATTGACCTCCCCAAGTATATTAATAAGAATTATCTTAAACATATTATTATATAGAATTGCTTTATTATTTCATATATTATTGATGAACTACTTCATAATTAAATTTATATTTTCAAATTCTACTCTCTGAACCCAGAGGAGTCTTAAAAACAAATTTTTGATTGAAGTGTTCCATTCTTTAAATATAAATTATAATTCTTGGCATATTATGCTGAGAATTAAATTATAATCTATTATATCATTATTTTAAGGAGTAGGCATGAAAACAAAACTTTCCCCTAAACTTTACGACATAATAATATACGTATTGATAGTAATACTCTTATTAATAGTATTTTATGATTTCCATCATATAATAAATAAGGACAAAACCAATTCAGTTCCCCATAACAGTATCAGTGTATCTCCAATAACAGGCGAAAGAATTGCAGAGGTAGGATCATCAAATTCAGTAATCGGTATTAAGTATTCTCCCGTAAAAATAAAAGATCTAACCAATGTAACAGTTAGTGATATAGTCTATGAAACTTTTAATAAAGAAAGTAATTATATAGAGTATTGGGCAGTTTTTTATAATAAGAAAATTGAGAGAAATGATTCCATAGATGTGATTAAAAATCTAACATTAAAAGACATACCTCATTTCAATTTTATGGACAAGGTAGATTTATATAAATTTAATTTTAAATCCAATTGTGATACTGTCTTTGTAGAATATAAAGCAGGCATTTCCTCCAGTTTTACATATAATGGAGAAAGTTATGTTCACTATAATGGTCCTATAACAGAAAAAAATATTGTTACAAACAAAGAACTCTCTTTTACAAACTTAGTCATTCAATATGTAGATGAAAAAAATATAAATCACGAAGATATATTTTCTCATAAAGGAGATGGGGATGGTTTTCTATTCACTGGCGGAAAGGTGCAAAAAATATTTTGGAGAGATAATAATTTTTTTCTAAGTGATGGAGTCACTCCATTAACGTTAATTCGTGGAAATACTTATTGGGTAGTCACTGATAGCTCGACAAACATAATAACATCAAAATACCTTGTAAAAAAATAGGTATAGCTTATCATAAAATATCCCATCTTACAAACTTATGTATGTCATACTCATTTTAAGAATATAAAAAGAGACTGTTTCAGAGTTATTTAGATAATAATTACTTTGAAACACTCTCTATATATCTGTATAAAAACATTATTTCCTAGGAAATTTGATTATTCAACACCATTTTTAGACTGAAAATACTTATCTACTCCGTAGCTAATTGCTTCAGCTAATTTCTTTTGATAATCTTCTGTTTTTAGAAGTTGTTCTTCATTTGGATTAGACAAAAATCCACATTCAACTATAACACTTGGTATACCCAAATTATCTCTTAAAATTTTATATTGATCTCCAGCTGCTTTGGCTATCCTTTTATTATCTTTGTCTATTTTCTCAACTAGTGTACTTTGAATGATATCAGCTAGCTTTTTACTTTCTTCATTGCTTGCGTGCCATACCTGCGCTCCATAGTATTTACTCTGAGGGAACATATTTTGATGTATGCTTATAAATATATCGCATTTAGTACTTTCTTTTAATTTAACTCTATTAGTTAAATCTTCTACTTTTTTTGCTCTCACAGAATTTCCTTTTTCGTATAACCCACTATCATCTTCTCTTGTCATGTAGACCTTATAATTCTTCTTCTCTAAATAGTCTTTAAGCTTTAAGGATATAGATAGGTTAATATCTTTTTCTATAATACCATTCTTCGATTTAGCACCGCCATCAATTCCTCCATGTCCTGCGTCTATTAATACTACCTTTTGTACTTGTTTCGTTTTGTCCTCTACTGCATTAACAATTACAGTATTAGTGAAAAATATACTTATGCAAACAAATAATATAGCTATGCTCTTCCTCATAATGACCTCCATAAATACAATCATATCTGTAGTATTTTCTGCACTATTTATAGATTTATACACTATTTTAAAAGTATATCTATAGATATGTTTGCCAATTATAAATTTGGGCATAAAAAAAAGAGGACTGCTCCTCTTTTTTTGAAATACTATCTCTTTGAGAACTGTGGTGATCTTCTAGCTTTCTTAAGACCGTATTTCTTTCTTTCCTTCATTCTTGGATCTCTTGTTAAGAATCCTGCTTTCTTTATTTCTGGCTTAACTGCTTCATCAGATTTAACTAGAGCTCTTGATATACCATGTCTTATAGCTCCTGCTTGACCTGTAAGTCCACCACCATGTACATTAACTATAACATCAAATTTATCTTTAGTTCCAGTTAATACTAATGGTTGATTAACTATAACTCTTAAAGTTTCTAAACCAAAATATGTTTCTATATCTTTGTTATTGATTACTACCTTACCTTCACCTGCAACAAGTCTAACTCTTGCAACTGATTTCTTTCTTCTTCCAGTAGCCATGTATTGAACCTTTGCCATTTCTAATCCTCCTCCCGAGCGTCAAATTAGTACTTTAATTCAAGTACTTCTGGATTTTGAGCTGCATGGTTATGTTCTGCACCTCTATAAACCTTTAGCTTTGTAAGCATTTTTCTTCCTAAAACTCCTTTTGGAAGCATTCTTCTTACAGCTTCTTCAAATGCAAATTCAGGCTTCTTATCTAAAACTTCTCTATATGGAGTTTCTTTTAATCCACCTGGATAAAGGCTGTGTTTTCTTAAAAACTTTTGATCTAATTTCTTTCCAGTTAAAAGAACCTTTTCAGCATTTATAATTATTACGAAATCTCCGCAATCAACATTTGGAGTAAATGTTGGCTTATTCTTACCTCTTAATATTGAAGCAACTTGGCTAGCAACTCTTCCTAGTGGCTTTCCAGCAGCATCAACGACATACCATTTTCTTTCAACTTCATTAGCTTTTGCAATGTATGATTTCATCGTTTTCCCTCCCTGAACTTTCTTTAAAGCTTGCTTACGCATATAGTCAAATCTATAATGTCAAGATCCATGCTAAGTGGATCTTATACACGTATCTCACGAACATAGACTATTATAATACACGCTTACGGGCGTGTCAACAATTTTTATCAATAATTTAGTAAAAAACTTTTTCTAAACATAAACCACAAGCTGGTGCAGACTTTCCAGCTTTTTGTCTTATTCCCTCTGATATAATTTTCTTTACATCACTTGGCTCAATCTTATGTACACCGACCATCATTAAGGTTCCTACTATTATTCTAACCATATTATATAAAAAACCATTACCTGCCACGTAAAATTTAATAATATCATCATTTACTTCAATGTCTAGCTGAGTTATTGTTCTAACAGTGGTTTTCACTGATCCACCTTTATTTTGAAAAGCCTTAAAATCATGAGTTCCCAAAAAATATTGAGCGGCCACTCTTATAGACTCTATGTCTAGTTTTTCTTCATAATTGTAAAAATAGTTTCTTCCTATAACGGTTGGTGCTTCATTGTTTCTTACAGTATAACTATACATTTTTCCCTTTGATGAATATCTAGCATGAAATTCATCTGAAACCTCTTCAGATGATATAACTAAGATATCATCTGGTAGCTTTGTATTAAGGGCATCCTTAAACCTCTCAGCAGGTATCCTGCTATTAGTCCTAAAGTTCACTACATAACCTCTTGCATGAACTCCAGAATCCGTTCTAGAGCTTCCTAGCGTCTCTATCTCCTCTTTAGTTACAGTTCTAATTGCCTTATCTAACTTATCTTGTACAGTCATCCCATGTTTCTGCTTTTGCCAGCCATTATAACCAGTTCCATCATACTCTAAAACAAGTTTTATATTTCTCAACCAAATCACCTAATTATCTTATTCCGAATCTAACGTAAAAACTTATCACTAGTAAAGCAATTATAATAATATAAGCTACAACATCTCTAGCTTCATATTTTAGCTGCTTCATTCTTGTTCTTCCTTCTCCACCTCTATAGCATCTAGCTTCCATTGCCATGGCAAGCTCATCAGCTCTTCTAAATGAACTTATGAACAGAGGAACTAATAAAGGAATCAAACTCTTAGCCTTTTGTATAACATTACCTGATTCAAAATCAGCTCCTCTAGCTTGCTGAGCCTTCATTATTTTATCAGTTTCATCCATTAAAGTAGGTATAAATCTCAATGCTATAGTCATCATCATCGCAAGCTCATGTGCTGGAACCCCTATTTTCTTAAATGGATTAAGAAGATTCTCAATTCCATCAGTTAATTCTATTGGGGATGTGGTTAATGTTAATAGAGATGTCCCTAAAATTAAGAATATAAGTCTGAGTGTCATAAATACCGCAGTATCTATTCCCTCTTTATATACTTTAAAGAAATTCCAAGCAAAAAGCAAATTCTCTGGCTTACCTTGAATCATGAAGATATTTAATGCAGCAGTTATCAAAATAAGTACAAAGACAGGTTTCAACCCTCTATATAAAAACCTTACATGAACTTGTGAAAATAATATTGATGCACATAAGAAAGCTGTAACAAAAATATATCCAACATATTTATTCATAATAAAAAGAGAAACTATAAAAAGCATGGATATCAATATTTTAGTTCTTGGATCTAACTTATGTATGAACGAATCACCAGGTATATACTGGCCTATTGTAATTTCCTTTAGCATAATATCCCTAATCTCCCTTCCTACTTGGTATTTTTTATATATTGTAGCAATGCTTCTTTAGCTTGTTCTACTGTAAATACACTGCTGCTTATATTAAAACCTTTATTTCTTAATGCTCTAACTAAGTAGGTTACCTGTGGTGCAGCTAATCCTACTTCTTCTAATACTTCAATTTTATTAAATATTTCAGAAGGGACACCATCTAATATAGATTTACCCTTATTCATTACTATTACTCTATCAGCCAGCTTTGCCACATCTTCCATGCTATGACTTACCAGAATTATAGTCATATTATATTCCTTATGAAGTATATTTATCTGCTCTAGTATCTCATCTCTACCCTTAGGATCTAATCCAGCCGTAGGTTCATCTAATATTAATATTTTAGGCTCCATTGCCACAACTCCAGCTATAGCAACTCTTCTTTTTTGACCTCCGCTTAGTTCAAATGGTGATTTATCCTTATACATCTCATAATCTAAACCAACCATTTTCATAGCTCTCTTAGCTCTTTTATCTATTTCATCTTCTGATAGTCCTAGGTTCCTTGGTCCAAACTGTATATCCTTTTCTATGGTTTCTTCAAAAAGTTGATATTCTGGATATTGGAATACAAGTCCTATTTTTTTTCTTATATCTGAAAGCTTTACCCCTTTTTGAGTTATATCTATATCATCAACAATTATCTTTCCACTAGATGGTTTTAATAATCCATTTAAATGCTGAATAAGCGTTGATTTACCTGAACCAGTATGACCTATAAGAGCTACAAACTGACCATCCATTATTTCTAATGATACATCATCTAATGCTTTTTTCTCAAAAGGTGATTTTGGCATATATATATGAGTTAAGTTTTCTATTTTAATTGACATAATGCATCCACCATCTCATCTACATTTAATATTTTAGTACTTATATTTATTCCTGACTTTTGAAGTTCATAAGCCAATTCTGTAACTTGAGGCACATCCAACCCTATATTCTTCATAGTTTCAACATGTGAAAACACTTCTCTTGGAACGCCTTCCATCATTACCTTACCTTGATCCATAACGATTATTCTATCAGCTTCAGCAGCTTCGTCCATATAATGAGTTATAAGAATTATAGTTATTCCATAAGTCTTATTAACATCTTTTATAGTACTAATAACTTCTTTTCTACCTATAGGGTCTAGCATAGCCGTAGGTTCATCTAATATTATACATTGTGGTCTCATCGCTAAAATACCAGCTATTGCAATTCTTTGCTTTTGTCCTCCTGATAAGAGATGAGGAGCATGCTTCCTATATTCGTACATTTCAACTTTCTTTAAGCTATCATCTACTCTTTTTCTTATTTCTGAAGGTTCTATTCCTAAATTTTCAGGTCCAAAAGCCACATCTTCTTCTACAATAGTAGCTACCATCTGATTATCAGGGTTCTGAAACACCATTCCAGCTCTTTTTCTTACTTCCCAAGTATTACTTGCATCAGATGTGTCAATCCCATCCACATATACTTTTCCTCCACTAGGAAGAAGTAATGCATTTATATGTTTAGCAATTGTGGACTTTCCTGAGCCATTATGGCCAAGCACAACTAAAAATTCACCTTTTTTAACACTTAAGTTAACACCATTAATAGCATACTTTTCTTCTCCATTTTCACCATTTACATATTTAAAAGTGAGATCTTTACATTCAACCATCTTATCACTCATTGAAATTCCTCCAAAATTAAATCTAATCACATTATAAAGCTTACTAGTGGTTGAATAAGTTTTATAATATGGACAATACCTATTGTCTATTATACTTTATAAAATAACAGTTTTCTATACTGTTTACACATGAATATACATCTAAATAAAATTATATGTTAAAATGGGGACTAAGCCGTAACTTAATCCCCAGTAAATTATACTAATTCAAGTATAACTATTTCAGCTCCGTCGCCTCTTCTTGGGCCAACTTTATACATTCTTGTATAACCACCGTTTCTCTCAGTGTATTTTGGAGCAACATTTTCAAATAAGTTCTTCACTACTGCTTCTTCAGTAACAAAAGACAAAACCTGTCTTCTTGCATGAAGATCTCCTCTTTTAGCAAGAGTGATCATTTTTTCTGCAAGACTTCTAGCTTCTTTAGCTCTTGTTTCAGTTGTTTCTATTTTACCATGCTTTAAGAAGCTTGTAACAAGGTTTCTTAGCATAGCTTTTCTCTGATCAGTAGGACGACCTAACTTACGATATCCTGCCATAGCTTTACCTCCTTACCTACTCGTCATTTAATCTAAGACCTAAACCCAATTCTTTAAGCTTTCTTTCAACTTCTTCAAGGGACTTCTTACCAAGGTTTCTTACCTTCATCATATCATCCATTGATCTTTGAGCAAGCTCTTGAACAGTGTTTATACCAGCTCTCTTTAAACAGTTATATGATCTAACTGATAAATCAAGCTCCTCTATAGTCATTTCAAGTACTTTTTCTTTATTATCTTCTTCTTTTTCAATCATTATTTCAACATCATTAGTGTTGTCTGTAAGAGTCATAAATAACTTGAAGTGTTCTATAAGAATCTTTGCAGATAAGCTTATAGCTTCTTCAATCTTTATTGTTCCATTAGTCCAAACTTCTAAAGTTAACTTATCATAATCTGTGATTTGGCCAACTCTAGTATTTTCAACTGTGAAATTAACTCTTTTTACAGGAGTATATATTGAGTCCATTGCAATAGAACCTATTGGAAGATTGTCGCTCTTATTTTTATTTTGGGAAACATACCCTCTTCCTCTATTAACGGTAATTTCCACATACAACTTAGCATTTTCATCTAAAGTTGCGATATGTAAATCTTCGCTAACAACTTCTACATCACCATCAGTCTTTATATCAGCACCTGTAACTACTCCAGGTCCTTTTGCATCAATATATATAGTTTTTGGGCCATCTCCAGTCATTCTAAGAGCTAAGGACTTCATATTAAGAATTAATTCTGTAACATCTTCCTTCACACCAGTTACTGTAGAAAACTCATGGACTACACCATCAATTTTTACTGATGTTGGTGCAGCTCCTGGTAAAGAAGAAAGTAATATTCTTCTTAATGCATTACCAAGAGTTGTTCCATAACCTCTTTCTAGCGGTTCGATAACAAATTTACCATAAGTACCGTCATCGCTAGATTCAACACATTCGATTATTGGCTTTTCTATTTCTAACATTAACAAACCCTCCTTTTATATAAAATGGCAACCTTATTGTGAGGGCAACTGATCCTATATCTGCAAAGATTAAAAAACCTATACAAATATTACTGTTACTTGCTGTATAATTCGACGATCAGTGTTTCATTAACTGGAACATCGATGTCCTCTCTTGCAGGCTCAGCTACAACTTTTCCTTCAAAGTTGTCAGGGTTTCCTGTTAACCATTTTGGTAATGGCTTTGGATTTTCAGCAAAAACTTTGAACTTCTCAGAAGCTCTGCTTTTTTCTGATACTGTTACAACGTCATTTACTGATAATTTGTATGATGCAATGTCAACCTTCTTACCATTTACTAAGAAATGACCATGGTTAACTAATTGTCTAGCTTCTACTCTTGATGCGCCGTATCCTAATCTGAATGCAACATTATCAAGTCTTAATTCAAGAAGTTTTAATAGGTTTTCACCAGAAATTCCTCTTAATTTTTCAGCTCTTTTATAGTATGTTGAGAATTGGCTTTCAAGAACACCATATATTCTCTTTGCTTTTTGCTTTTCTCTTAATTGTACGCCATAGTTAGAAAGTTTCTTCTTGCTAGCTCCATGCTGTCCTGGTGCATAACTTCTTCTAACAAATGCGCATTTGTCTGTATAGCATCTATCCCCTTTAAGGAATAGTTTCATACCTTCTCTTCTACATAATCTGCATGTAGCTCCAGTATATCTTGCCATTAATTACACCTCCTAATTACGTAAACTATACTCTTCTTCTTTTTGGTGGTCTACATCCGTTGTGTGGTATTGGAGTAACATCTTTTATTAATGTAACTTCAAGACCTGCTGCTTGTAAAGATCTGATTGCTGCTTCTCTACCAGCTCCTGGACCTTTAACATAAACTTCAACACTCTTTAAACCGTGTTCCATTGCTGCCTTTGCAGCAGTTTCTGCTGCCATTTGAGCTGCATATGGAGTGCTCTTTCTTGAGCCTCTAAAACCTAATCCACCTGCACTTGCCCATGATAATGCATTACCTTGAACATCAGTTAAAGTAACAATAGAGTTATTGAAAGTTGACTTGATGTGTGCAGCACCATGTTCAACATTCTTTCTCTCTTTTCTTCTTCTTGTCTTCTTAACCTTTTGAGCTGCCATTGTCTTCCCTCCTCACTATTTCTTCTTGTTAGCTATAGTCTTCTTAGGACCTTTTCTTGTTCTAGCATTAGTCTTAGTCTTTTGACCTCTTACTGGAAGACCTCTTCTGTGTCTAATTCCTCTGTAAGAACCAATTTCAACTAATCTCTTAATGTTTAACGCAATGTCTCTTCTTAGATCACCTTCAACATTTAAGTTCTTGTTGATGTAATCTCTTACTGCGTTTACTTCTTCTTCAGTAAGATCCTTAACTCTTGTATCAGGATTTACTCCTGTTGCTTCAAGAATTTTGTGTGAAGTAGGTAGTCCTATTCCATATATATAAGTTAGACCTATTTCAACTCTTTTTTCTCTTGGTAGGTCAACACCTGCTATTCTTGCCATTAAAAGTTACACCTCCTGGTAATTGAAATGCGTTTTCTAAAGTTTCTAATTCATATTTTATATAAAAAATCTTAGGTCTATAGGTAACGCCTATAGTCAGCCGCACCTAAAATTTATTAGCATTAAGAAAATACCTATATAATCTTATTTTAGTTTTAGCAAAAAGTCAACAAATACTTTTATACTAATGTAAATTATTTTTCTTTTCTTATATTTTCTTATTAGCCTTGTTTTTGCTTGTGCTTAGGATTTTCACAGATTACCATTACTCTTCCTTTTCTTTTTATAACTTTGCACTTTTCGCAAATAGGCTTAACTGATGGTCTTACCTTCATCGCTAACCCTCCTCGTATTCCTTTAGAGGTCCAAAGATAATATCATATATTATCTTTAAACTACTCTGAATAGTATTTTCGCTAGCAAAATTTGATTGCTATTAATTTGATTTGTTAACACAAAATATTAAAATCTCTTAAGAATGCTATTTTGCTCTCCAAGTTATTCTACCTCTAGTTAAATCATATGGAGAAAGTTCAATAGTAACTTTATCTCCTGGTAGAATTCTTATAAAGTTCATTCTAAGCTTTCCTGAAATATGTGCTAATATCTTATGTCCGCTTTCTAACTCAACCTGAAACATAGCATTTGGTAGTGCTTCTAGCACCACACCCTGCATTTCTATTACATCATCTTTTGACATAAGGTAATCAGACCTCCTTGACAATGCCATTAAGTTTTAAAAATCTCTTTAATTTAAGATCTGTAGTATTATCTTTTGATAATATACATTCCTTAACATGTTCATCCACTTTATTAGTTAAAACTAAGTGTTTTAGTTTCTTTTTCTTTGGCATTTCTAATGTTTTTGTATTTCCATTAGCAAGCAAAACATATTCCTCATTTAACTGATCAACAATTACATAAGGTTTATCTTCATCTCTTCCTGCTTTTGAAAATACCATCTTGCCAATTAAAGTGTCTTTTTGCAAAGTTTTCACCTCGATGATTACCTTAGCCATAAATCAACATAGCCAATAAAATGGCAAGATGTGAATTTATAACTAAGCAACACGTATTTATTTTATCAGTGTCAATATTTCAGGGCCATTTGGTAGTATAGCTACAGTGTTCTCATAGTGCGCTGATAAGCTACCATCAACTGTTACTACAGTCCAATCATCAGATAATGTTTTAACATGATAATCCCCTATGTTAACCATAGGTTCAATTGCTAAAACCATACCCTCTGTAAGTTTAGGACCTCTACCTGGACGCCCGAAATTAGGAACTTCAGGATCCTCATGCACATCCTTACCAATGCCGTGTCCTACATAATCACGTACTACAGAAAATCCATTTGATTCAACATATTGCTGAATATCATAAGATATATCTGTCAATCTATTTCCTACATGAGCTTTTTCTATCCCTTTAAAGAAACTTTCTTTGGTCACATCTATTAACTTTTTTGCTTGATCAGAAATTTCACCTACAGCAAAGGTTCTAGCAGCATCGCTATGATATCCATTTAAAAAGACACCACCGTCAACGCTTATTATATCCCCTTCTTTTAATCTGTACTTTCCTGGAAATCCATGAACTACAACTTCATTAACCGATATACAAAGTGAACTAGGAAATCCATATAAGCCTTTAAAAGATGGTTTTGCTCCATGCTTAGTTATAAATTCTTCTGCAATTTTATCTAGTTCAGCTGTAGTTATTCCTGGTTTTATATTCTCTTCTAGAAGTAATAATACTTCTCCAAGAAGTCTTCCTGCTTTTCTCATTAGGTCGATTTCATTATCATTTTTTAATATAATCATTACTTATCGCTCCCTAATATGCGACAGATACTTTCAAAGACCTCATTGATTGCTTTAGTACCATCAACAACTGACAGCATATCTCTATTGCTATAAAAATCAATCAGTGGCTGTGTTTGTCTTTCATAGACATCTAGTCTTTCCCTAACGGTCTCTTCTGCATCGTCTTTTCTTTGAATGATATCACTTCCGCAAACATCACACCTGCCAGCTACTATTGGTGGGTTGAATTTTACATGGTAGCTAGCTCCACACGATGGACAAACTCTCCTACCAGTCATTCTTTCTAAAATAAATCCCTTTGGAACATCAATGCATAAAGATGTATCCAAGTTTTCTTCTCTATCCTGTAAAAATAACTGTAATGCCTCTGCTTGATGAACTGTCCTAGGAAAACCATCTAATAGATATCCGTTTTTACAGTCTTCTTGCTGAAGCCTATCTTTAACCATATTGATAGTCACATCGTCTGGCACGAGCTGACCATCATCAATATATTTTTTAGCTTCTACACCTAAAGGAGTATTTTCAGAAATATTCTTTCTAAATATATCACCAGTAGATATATGTGGAATGGAGTATCTATTACTTATTGATTTTGCCTGTGTTCCCTTTCCTGCACCAGGAGGACCTAATAATACTATTTTCACGGGCATCATCTCCATTGTTTAATCTATTTAAGGAATCCTTGGTAATGTCTCATAACAAGTTGAGATTGCAATTGTCTCATAACTTCAAGTGAAACACTAACTAATATTAGGAGAGATGTTCCCCCAAATGAAAGACCCTTAAAAGCTGTATAATTTTCTACTAATAGTGGTGATACTGCTATAATCGCAGCAAAAATACCACCTAATAATGAGATTCTATCTAAAAGTCTTGTTAAATAATCTGCTGTTGGTTGACCAGGTCTTATTCCAGGAATAAACCCTGCTGATTTATGCATATTCTCAGACATTTCTTCAGGTTTAAATGTAACCTGAGTATAGAACCAAGTGAAGAATATAGTTAATATAGCATAGATGACTAAATATAGCCATGTATCTTTATTAAATGGACTCCAAGTTCCAGCTATAATCCACTTAGACCATTCCTTTGTTGGGAAAAACTGAGCAATTACATTTGGGAATTGCATTACTGACATAGCAAAAATTATTGCTATAACTGTTGACCCTATTAAGCTTAAAGGAATATGAGTTGATTGTCCTTTATAAACTTTCCCACCAACTGCTTTTCCAGCATATTGTACAGTTATTCTTCTCTCAGAAAGAGATAAGAATATAACTGCTGCTAATAATGCAAGTGATGCTACAGCTAATAAAAATACTTCAACTATATTTGTATCGCCCTTGCTTTGAGTACTTAATACTGCACTCAAAGTTTGAGGGAATCTAGAAATGATATTTACAAATATTAAAAGTGAAATACCATTACCTATACCTTTAACTGTTATTTGATCTCCTAACCACATACAGAAGGTTGAACCAACTACCAATGTCAACATTATCAAAAATGTATTGAAAGGTGTATCAGTTTTTAATGCTCCTAAATTATGAATAAGAACATAAGTACCATATGCTGTTATAAAACCAAATGCTATTGACGCATATCTAGTAATCTTTTGAATCTTCTTTCTTCCCTCTTCACCTTCTTTTGAAAGTTGCTCAAGCTGAGGAATAGAAATATTCAACAACGACATTATGATTGATGCATTAATATAAGGAACAACTCCTAATGCAAATATACTAAATCTTTTAAAAGCACCACCAGAAATTAAATCATAGAATCCAAATAAACTTCCGGACTTAGTAAGGTTATCAAGACTAGTTGTATCAATTCCAGGAACAGGAATATGATTTCCTATCCTGAAAATTGCAACTAATACAAAAGTCCATATCAATCTTTTTCTTAACTCCGGAACCTTCCAGGCATTACGTAGGGTTGATAGCATTATTAGATCACCTCAACTTTTCCTCCAGCAGCAACTATTTTATCAGCCGCTGATTTTGAGAACTTGCAACCTTTTACTGTTAAACTCTTCTCAACATTTCCGTTTCCTAATATCTTAACTCCGTCAAGCACCTTACTTACTACTCTTCTTTCAAGTAATAAATCTGGAGTAACTTCTGTTCCATTTTCAAATACGTTTAATCTATCTACGTTTATTGTAACATATTCTTTAGCAAATATGTTTGTAAATCCTCTTTTAGGCAGTCTTCTGTAAAGTGGCATTTGGCCCCCTTCAAATCCTGGTCTAACACCACCACCAGATCTTGAATTTTGACCCTTTTCACCTTTACCAGCGTTTCTTCCTAATCCTGAACCAGTACCTCTACCTACTCTCTTTGGAGCTTTTTTGCTTCCAGCAGCTGGTTTTAACTCATGAAGTTTCATTTAAGTACACCTCCTTGTTATTAAACTTCTTCTACCTTTAACAAGTAGTCAACTTTGTTTATCATACCTCTGATTTGAGCAGTTTCCTCATGTTCTACTGTTTTACCGATTTTTCTTAGTCCAAGGGCATTTGCAGTAGCGATATGGTCCTTTTTTCTACCTATTAAGCTTTTAACTAATGTTACTTTTAGTTTAGCCATCGCCTAATCCCTCCTAACCTAAAATCTCTTCAACAGATTTTCCTCTTAATTTAGCTATATCCTCAGCTGTTCTTAAGCTTGCTAATCCGTTGATTGTTGCGTTAACCATGTTTCTTGGGTTATTAGAACCTAATGACTTAGCTCTAACATCCTTTAATCCTGCTAATTCTAGTACTGATCTTGCAGGGCCTCCTGCTATAACTCCAGTACCTTCTGTAGCTGGCATTATAAGAACCTTACCAGTTCCGAACTTACCATATATTTGGTGAGGTACTGTTGTTCCAACTATAGCAACCTCTACTAAGTTCTTCTTAGCATCTTCAATTCCTTTTCTAATTGCTTCAGGTATTTCAATTGACTTACCCATTCCAACGCCTACGTGTCCGTTGCCATCTCCTACAACTACTAGAGCGCTGAATCTGAAGTTTCTACCACCCTTAACAACCTTAGTAACTCTGTTTATGAAAACAACCTTTTCTTTAAGGTCTAGTGTGCTAGGATCGATTCTCATGTATTTCCCTCCTTATTAGAATTTTAGTCCTGCTTCTCTTGCACCATTAGCTAATTCTTGAACTCTGCCGTGATATACATATCCGCCTCTGTCAAAAACAACTTCTGTTATGCCTTTTTCAGCAGCTCTCTTAGCAACTAATTCGCCAACAAACTTTGCAGCTTCTTTATTGCTTCCAGCTTTTGCTGTAAACTCTTTATCTAGAGTTGAAGCAGATGCTAAAGTAACAGCATTAACATCATCTATTATTTGAGCATATATATTCTTTTCACTTCTATAAACTGAAAGTCTTGGTCTAGCTGAAGTACCGAAAACTTTCTTACGTACTCTAAGGTGACGTCTTTCTCTTGACGCTTTTCTGTCTACCTTCTTGAACATAAGGTTCACTCCTTTCTATTACTTCTTACCAGTCTTACCTTCCTTACGTCTGATAACTTCATCTGAGTATTTAATACCTTTACCTTTGTAAGGTTCTGGTTCTCTCCATGATCTTATATCAGCGGCAACTGCACCAACTTTTTCTTTATCAATACCTTGAACGAAAACTTTTGTAGTTCCCTCTAAAGCAAAAGTTACTCCATCAACTGGTTCTATTTCTACTGGGTGTGAGTATCCAAGGTTCATTACAAGCTTCTTACCTTGTAATTGTGCTCTGTAACCTACACCTACTAATTCCAATGTTTTTTGGAATCCATTAGTTACACCTGTAACCATATTATTTAATAAAGCTCTTGTTAAACCATGTAGAGCTCTGTGTTCTTTAACATCACTTGGTCTTGTAACAACCGCTTGGTTGTCTTCAACTGCTATTGTTATGTCCTTGTGCATAGCTTTAACTAGCTCTCCCTTTGGACCCTTTACTGTAACAACGTTGTCTGGTGTTACAGTAACAGTTACGCCAGCAGGGATAGCTATCGGCAATCTACCAACTCTTGACATAATTGCACCTCCTGTATTTTGGCATAAACGACCTAATATATTTATACTTAACCTATCTATATGGGATAGTAATTACCATACGTAGCAAATAACTTCTCCGCCTAGGCCTTCTTTTCTAGCTTCTCTATCAACAACTATACCTTTTGAAGTAGATATTACTGCAACTCCTAATCCATTAAGAACCTTAGGAATATCATCTTTCTTACAGTATACTCTTAAACCTGGTTTAGAGATTCTCTTTAATCCAGTTATAACTCTTTCTTTGTTAGAACCGTATTTTAAAGCGATTCTTAACATTGGTACAACACCATCATTGTACTCTTCAACATTCTTAATGTAACCTTCTTGTAATAATAAATTTACTACAGCCTTCTTTATGTTAGAAGAAGGTACCTCTACTACTTCATGTCTCACAGCATTTGCATTTCTTATACGTGTTAGCAAATCTGCTATAGGATCTGTCATAACCATTATATTGTGCCTCCTTTCATTACATCAATGATTTTACCAGCTTGCCTTCTTGCATCCAGGGATTTCTCCTTTGTAAGCAAGTTCTCTAAAACAGATACGGCAAATTCCGAATTTTTTAAGTACAGAATGTGGTCTTCCACATAATCTACATCTAGTGTAAGCCCTAGTTTGGAACTTAGGCTCTTTTTTCCATTTTTCAATCATTGCTTTACGTGCCATCGTAACCCTCCTTATTATTGAGCGAATGGCATTCCCAAGAATCTTAACAATTCTCTTGCTTCTTCGTCAGTATTTGCAGTTGTAACGAAGATAATATCCATTCCTCTAACTTTATCAACTTTATCGTACTCGATTTCTGGGAATATTAATTGTTCCTTGATTCCTAGTGAGTAATTTCCTCTACCATCAAAGGATTTGCTTGAAACTCCTCTGAAATCTCTAACTCTTGGAAGTGCTATTGACACTAATTTATCAGCAAATTCATACATCTTTGCTTTTCTTAATGTAACCTTGCATCCTAATGGCATATTTTGTCTGATCTTAAAGTTAGCAACTGACTTCTTAGCTCTTGTTATAATAGGTTTTTGACCTACTATTATTGTTAAGTCACTAACAGCTGATTCTAGGGCCTTAGGATTATCTTTAGCCTCTCCTACTCCCATGTTAACTATTATTTTTTCAAGCTTTGGAACTTGCATTACATTCTTATAACCGAACTTTTCCATCATTGCTTGAACTACTTCTTTTTCATATTTTTCTTGAAGTCTTGGCATAATTTTTTGTACCTCCTTTCAGATTCTAGAATGTTTCTCCACACTTCTTACATATTCTTACTTTAGTTCCGTCTTCTAAAACCTTATGGCTTATTCTAGTTGCGCTTTTACATTTATCGCAATATAGCATAACCTTTGAACTATATATTGGTGATTCAACCTTAATTATTCCACCTTGCATGTTTGTTCTGCTTGGTTTTTCATGTTTACTCACTATGTTAACACCCTTAACAAGAACTTTTCCTGTCTTTGGTGATACTTGTAAAACTTCACCGATTTTACCTGAGTCTTTTCCTGATATTACAACTACAGTGTCGTTCTTTCTTACATGTACCTTCATCTTAGCCACCTCCTAATCTATTATAGAACTTCAGGTGCTAATGATAAAATTTTGTTAAATTCCTTATCTCTTAGCTCCCTAGCAACTGGTCCGAAGATACGAGTTCCTCTTGGTTGCTTATCTTCCTTTATAATAACTGCAGCGTTTTCATCAAATTTGATGTATGAACCATCTGCTCTTCTTAGTCCTCTTACTGATCTAACGATAACTGCTTTTACAACATCACCTTTTTTAACAACTCCGCCTGGTGTTGCACTTTTAACACTAGCAACGATTATATCTCCGATGTTACCATACTTTCTTTTTGAACCGCCTAAAACTCTGATACACATTATTTCCTTTGCTCCAGAATTATCTGCAATTTTAAGTAAGGTTTGTTGTTGTATCATTGAATTACCCTCCTTTCGAAACTTAAGCCAAATTACTTAGCTCTTTCAATTATTTCAACAAGTCTCCATCTTTTATCCTTCGATAATGGTCTTGTTTCCATTATTTGTACTCTATCATTAAGTTTTGCTTCATTATTTTCATCATGAGCCTTAAACTTAGTAGTTCTATTAACTGTCTTTCCATACAATGGATGTCTTACCTTAGTTTCAACTGCAACTACTATAGTCTTATCCATTTTATCTGAAACAACTCTTCCTATTCTCTTTTTTCTTAATCCTCTTTCCACAGGACAAACCTCCTTTCAGACTATTGTTGGAATGCCTTCAATTCTTCTTCTCTTATTATTGTTTTAATTTGAGCTATTGATTTCTTAACTTCTCTTATTCTAATTGGATTCTCCAATTGGCCAGTTGCTAATTGGAATCTTAAATTGAATAATTCAGCTTTAAGGTCGTTTAATTTAACCTTTAAATCTTGAGGATTGCTTGATCTTAATTCTTTTAATTCTGTAGCTTTCATTATTCTTCACCACCCATTTCCTCAAAATCTCTTCTTGTAACGAACTTAGTTCTTACAGGAAGTTTGTGTGATGCAAGTCTCATAGCTTCTCTAGCTACTTCTTCTTGAACTCCTGATAATTCGAATAATACTCTACCTGGTTTAACAACTGCTACCCAGTATTCAGGTGAACCTTTACCAGATCCCATTCTTGTTTCAGCAGGTTTTTCAGTTACTGGCTTATCAGGGAATATCTTTATCCAAAGCTTACCGCCTCTTCTAATGTATCTGTTTATAGCTATTCTCGCTGACTCTATTTGATTGCTTGTTATCCATCCACAAGTTGTAGCTTGAATTCCGTAGTCTCCATACGCAAGGAAATTACCTCTTGTAGCTTTACCTGTCATTCTACCACGTTGTACCTTACGATGCTTTACTCTTTTAGGCATTAACATGATGTTATTCCTCCTTTCTTACTATGCGTTTACTTGTTCTTTCTCTACTTTTTTAGTTGGAAGAACTTCTCCATTGTAAACCCAAACTTTTACTCCAATTTTACCGTAAGTTGTATCTGCTTCAGCAAATCCGTAATCTATATCTGCTCTTAATGTTTGTAGTGGAATTGTTCCTTCATGATAAAATTCAGCTCTTGCAATTTCAGCTCCGCCAAGTCTACCTGAGCAAGCAGTTTTAACACCCTTAACTCCAGTCTTCATAGCTCTTTGAATTGTTTGCTTCATAGCTCTTCTGAATGATATTCTCTTTTCTAATTGTGAAGCTATATTTTCAGCCATTAATTGAGCATCAGCTTCAGCTCTTTTAACTTCCACTATGTTAATTAGAACGTTCTTTTCTTTTATGAACTTTTCTAACTTAACTTTTAGACTTTCAATACCAGATCCGCCTCTACCGATTATAACACCTGGTTTAGCAGTGAATATATTTAACTTTACTCTCTTTGCAGCTCTTTCTATTTCAATCTTAGAAATACCTGCTGAGTATAATTCTTTCTTCACGAATGTTCTTATTTGATGATCTTCAACTAAATTGTCTGCGAAGTTCTTCTTATCAGCATACCATTTAGCATTCCAATCCTTAATAACGCCAACTCTTAATCCATGAGGATGCACTTTTTGACCCATCTGTTTCCCTCCTTCTATTAAGCTCTTTCTTTAACAACTAGTGTTATATGACTTGTTCTCTTGTTTATTCTGAACGCTCTACCTTGAGCATGAGGTCTGAATCTCTTTAATGTTGGTCCTTGACCTACATGTGCTTGTGCTACAAATAATCTACTAACATCTAAACTATGATTGTTTTCAGCGTTAGCAACAGCTGACTTAAGTACTTTATTTATTACTTCAGCAGCATCCTTTGGAGTATATTGTAATATAGCAAAAGCTTCATTAACATTTTTTCCTCTTATTAAATCAAGAACAACTCCTACTTTTAAAGGAGACATTCTTACATACTTAGCTATAGCTTTAGCTTCCATTCTAAGTTCCTCCTTTCCAGGCTATTACTTTCTCTTTGAAGTCTTTTCTGTATCAACATGACCTTTGAAAGTTCTTGTCAATGCAAATTCACCTAATTTATGTCCAACCATATCTTCTGATACATAAACTGGAACGTGCTTTCTTCCGTCATGTACAGCAATTGTATGACCAATCATTTGTGGGAATATAGTTGAGCTTCTTGACCAAGTCTTTACAACTTTCTTGTCACCAGCTTGATTCATTTCTTCTATTTTCTTCATAAGACCAGCATGCACGAAAGGTCCCTTTTTAGTTGATCTACTCACTAGAATATCCTCCCTTCACTTTCCGAATAAGTTAGTAAGTTATGAAGAGAATTAAACACTCTCTTCATACTACTTGTTGTTTCTTCTCTTAATGATGAATCTATCTGAGTATTTTTTATGCTTTCTTGTCTTGTATCCAAGAGCTGGTTTACCCCATGGTGTTAATGGAGATGGTCTACCTACTGGTGACTTACCTTCACCACCACCGTGTGGATGGTCTACTGGGTTCATTACAGATCCTCTTACAGTTGGTCTCCAACCCATGTGTCTCTTTCTACCAGCTTTACCTATCTTGATGATTTCATGTGTTAAGTTTGATACAGTACCTATAGTAGCTCTGCATTCAATTCTAACATATCTCATTTCACCTGAAGGTAATCTTAAAGTAGCATATCCGCCTTCTTTAGCCATTAGCTGAGCAGCTGTACCAGCTGATCTAACCATTTGGCCACCCTTACCGGCTTGTAATTCTACATTGTGTACAAATGTACCAACTGGAATGTTCTTTAAAGGAAGAGCGTTTCCTGGTTTTATATCTGATTCTGGTCCTGATACTATTACATCTCCAACTTTTAATCCAACTGGAGCAAGTATGTATCTCTTCTCACCATCAGCATATACAACAAGTGCTATATACGCAGATCTGTTAGGATCATATTCTATAGTAGCAACCTTTGCTGTAATTCCATCTTTGTTTCTCTTAAAATCGATAATTCTGTATTTTCTCTTAGCTCCACCACCGTGGTGTCTAACAGTTATTTTACCCTGTGCATTTCTACCACCAGTATTACTTAATGATACAAGAAGTGATTTTTCTGGTATATCAGTAGTTATTTCTTCGAAAGTAGACATAGTCATATTTCTTCTTGATGGTGTGGTAGGGTTAAACTTCTTAACTGCCATTTAAATTCCCTCCTTCTTACGCTTATCTGGCCTTATGACCAATAACTGCTTTTATTGTTATTGCATTCCTTCAAAGAATTCAATATTCTTGCTATCTGCTGTAAGCTTAACTACAGCTTTCTTGAAGTCAGCTCTCTTTCCGATGTGAACGCCAACTCTCTTTGTTTTTCCTTCAAATCTCATAGTTTTAACATCTTCAACTGTTACGCCGAAAACTTCTTCTACAGCTTTCTTTATTTGAACTTTGTTTGCTGTTTTATGAACTATGAAGGTGTATTTTTTTTCTGCCATTATCGCCATACTCTTTTCAGTAATAACTGGCTTTCTTATTATATCATGGCTATTTAAATTCATTATGCGTACACCTCCTCAATCTTAGCTACTGCATCTTTAGTGATCACTAGCTTATCATATTTCAATAAATCATAAACATTAATATTATTTACTGGAATTACTGCAACTCCAGGAATATTTCTTGCTGATTTATATACATTTTCGTTTGATTCAGCAGTTACTATTAATGTCTTCTTTGCTTCTAAAGCATTTAAAAGACCAATAACTTGCTTTGTCTTTGGAGCTTCGAAATCTAAACCTTCAAGAACTAATAAGCTGTTATCAACTACTTTGCTGCTTAATGCAGATTTCATAGCAACTCTTCTCATAGTTTTAGGTATAGATACTCTATAACTTCTTGGCTTTGGTGCAAATACAATACCACCGTGTGCCCATTGTGGTGATCTAGTTGAACCCTGTCTTGCTCTACCAGTTCCTTTTTGTCTCCATGGCTTTATTCCACCACCTGAAACTTCAGCTCTTGTTTTAGCTGATTGAGTTCCTTGTCTTTTATTAGCAAGCAATGCTACAACTACTTGATGCATTGCATGTTCATTTATTTCAACTCCGAACACATTTTCATTTAATTGGAAATCTCCAACCTTTTGTCCTTCTTTATTAAATAATCCTACTACAGGCATCATTATTCCTCCTTTCTACAGAAAATTAACCCTTAACTGTGTTTCTTATAACTACAGTTCCCTTATTAGGACCTGGGATACCACCCTTTATTAGTATAAGATTCTTTTCAGGCATTACTTTTACAACTTCTAAGTTAAGAACAGTTGTATTTTCAGCACCCATATGTCCAGGCATTTTCTTATTTTTAAATGTTCTTGATGGATCTGAAGAAGCTCCCATTGAACCAACAGATCTGTGGAACTTAGAACCGTGAGTCATTGGTCCTCTGTGTCCATTCCATCTCTTTATTGTTCCTTGGAATCCCTTACCTTTTGATATACCAGAAACATCGATTTTTTCTCCAACTTGGAATAAGTCAGCTTTTATTTCTTGACCTACTTCATAAGCTGATACATCTTCAAGTCTGAACTCTTTAAGACGTCTCTTTAATGCAACACCAGCTTTTGCAAAGTGTCCTTTCATTGGCTTGTTAACCAACTTTTCTCTTACATCACCAAATCCAACTTGAATTGCTTCATAACCATCTTTTTCAATAGTCTTCTTTTGAACAACTACACATGGACCAGCTTCAATAACAGTTACTGGAACAACCTTACCATTTTGATCAAATATTTGAGTCATTCCAATCTTTTTTCCTAATATTGCTTTTTTCATGTGGTTACACCTCCTAAACTTATTAGCGGATTACTTTCAAGCAATCATAATAGTTCAAAATCATAAAAACTTATAATCTAAAATTAAAGCTTTATTTCGATATCTACACCTGCTGGAAGATTTAATCTCATTAACGCATCAACAGTTTTTGGTGATGGATTAACTATATCGATTAATCTCTTGTGAGTTCTGATTTCGAACTGCTCTCTTGAATCCTTATATTTGTGAACTGCTCTAAGAACTGTTATAATGTCTTTTTCAGTAGGTAGTGGAACTGGTCCTGCAACCTTTGCTCCAGTAGCCTTAGCAGTTTCAACAATTTTCTCAGCTGATTGATCTAATATTGTGTGATCAAACGCTTTTAATCTGATTCTTATTTTTTGTTTTGACATTTGCTTTCCCTCCTTTTCATGTACGCATTACTTCTTACGCACAACAGCGGAACTTCTGTAAACTGCACCGGGTGTTTCGTAATTTTAGAAATAGTCATACAGATTCCCTGTCGTCGGATTCTAGATCCAGACATACTCATCAAGAATTACCGGGAAGTCCCGCAACCTCTTGATTCATCACTGTTTGCTTTGCAACTTCTTTATTATACTATGAACAAATTTGATTTTCAAGCTTTTTTTATCTTTTTACTTCATCTTTGCTAAATAATCTATTTATTATACTTTTCGAGAAATTTGTCTGCAAATTCTGTTAAATTACTACACATTTTCTTATTTTGCTTATTTTTTATTTTTCTATTCATTTTAATATGTAGTAAATCAAAACAATCAAACTTTTTCGCGTATTTGCCTTTTCCAATATATCTTATAGTAAAATTAAATACCCAATGCATTTTTCTTCTCATTCTTTACATTTGGAGTGATTAATCTTTTATCACCTTAAAATTTGTTCCACTCAGAGCTTACTTCATTATAGATTTTTAAAAATAATAAAAATAGCAAGTAAAGACGTCTCTTTACTTGCTATTTAAGGCCTTTTTGAACTTATGAATTAATATTGCGCTTATTAATTCACGTTTAAGTATATACTCGAACCATTCCTTTACTCCAAATAATAATCCTAGTTTGCGCAAACTATTTTCATTATTCAGATTCAGGCATATTTCCCGAAAGTTCAACCGGTACTAAAGGAAAGCAATTTATATAAATTATAATTTAATACTAATTAAATGTTTAAGAATATTAGCCGATGATGCTAGTAACAACACCTGAACCTACAGTTCTTCCACCTTCTCTTATAGCGAATCTTAATCCTTCATCCATCGCTACTTGAGTGATTAGTTCAACGTTCATGTCGATGTGGTC
>NZ_BQXY01000016.1 GCF_024341905.1 Clostridium folliculivorans | reverse complement strand
TTGCTAATACTGATGTTATTGCAGCTGTTAATGTTGTCTTACCGTGGTCTACGTGTCCTATTGTTCCGATATTTACGTGTGGCTTATTTCTTTCAAATTTAGACTTTGCCATTGTGTGTTCCTCCTTTTTTAATTTGATAAACTTTGCCTAGCGTTTTGTAAATTCCAAAAAATGGAGCTCACGAACGGGATTGAACCGTCGACCTCCACCTTACCAAGGTGACGCTCTACCGACTGAGCTACGTGAGCAGTTTTATATAATATAATTGATATATAACATATACCAATTATAAAGTTTACTACCATTAATTTTTTTTGTCAATATTTTTTGTATTTTGTATTATTTAATATTTAAACATTTTTCTAACTTTCTTTTTACTCTTTGCAGCGCATTATCTATCGACTTAGCCTGCCTATCTAAATCACAAGCAATTTCTTGATATGACTTGCCATCTAAATAAGACATAAGTACCTCCATCTCAAGATCTGAAAGCACTCTTCCCATTTCTTTTTCAATATGAGTCATTTCTTCCTTGCTTATTATAAGTTCTTCTGGGTCTGTTATTTTAAGCCCAGTGAGTACATCAAGCAATGTTCTGTCAGATTCTTCATCATATATAGGTTTATTAAGGGAAACATAAGTATTTAGAGGAATATGTTTTTGCCTTGTTGCAGTTTTTATTGCTGTTATTATCTGCCTAGTGACACATAGTTCAGCAAACGCCTTAAAGGATGTAAGCTTTTCAGGATTAAAATCCCTAATAGATTTATACAAACCTATCATACCTTCTTGATAAATATCTTCTTTGTCAGCTCCAATAAGAAAATATGATCTTGCCTTTGTCTTGACAAAGTTTTCATATTTATTAATAAGGTACTCTTGTGCATTAGTATTACCCTTTTTGGCTCTAATTACAACTTCTTCGTCAGAAATTTCTTTAAACTCTACAAAGCTATTATCTCTACCTCTCGTCTCCACACTATCCCCCCTTTAACCACTGATGCTACTTAAATAATTATAAATCAGTCAATCTTTCTAAGTCAAGTAAAATCAACGACTCCTGCGTATTTTCTCAAGTTCTTCCAGTATTTTTTTATCTATACTATCTTCTAATAAGTTTTTTTGCTTCAATTTACTTTTTTCTGTTTTTTTCCTTATCTTATCCTCTATGGATAAAACTTCGTTATAAAACTCTAAAGAAGACATCCTTACAGCACCTCTTTGAAAAATCGTTTGTTGTTCTAACCAGTCTGAAGTCACAACAAAAACCTCAACTTTTCGGCCTATGTTATTTATCATTCTCTCTATATATCCATCAGCAGTTTCTCCGTCTTTAGTGAAGACCACAGTGACCATTCCAGCTATATCTTTCTTTTCCATATTTCCGCCCACTTTGTGAGCATCAAACACTATAACTATTTTGGAAGATTTATAACTTCCATAATTCTGCATAGTATCAATAAGCTGTTGTCTAGCTGACTCGAAACTATAATCTTTAATCTTATTTAAATTCGGCCAACTGTTTATAACGTTATATCCATCAATATATATTATTCTCACAATATCACTCTACTCTATTGAAACTATTTCAATAGTCTCGATTTTAATATTTCATACATCATGATCCCACCTGCAACTGAAGCATTTAAAGAGTTTATTTTTCCTACCATAGGTATCTTAACTAGTTTATCACACTTATCTTTTGTAAGTTTAGACATACCTCTTCCTTCACTACCTATAATCAAAGCGCACGCTCCAGAAAAATCAGTCTCGTAGGAATATGAGTCACCGTCTATTTCAGCACCATATACCCATACACCAGCTTCCTTTAATTCATCAATAACTGCATTTATGTTTGTAACCTTAGCAATCTTCATATGTTCTATGGCACCTGCAGCTGATTTATACACAGTTGGTGTTATTCCAACATTTCTTCTTTTAGGAATTATTATCCCATGTACTCCAGAAAGCTCAGCAGTTCTAACTATTGATCCAAGGTTATGAGGATCTTCAAGTTCATCCAATATTACAATAAACGGCTTTTCACCTTTTTCTTCTGCGTATTTAAGTATATCCTCTACTTCTGAATATTTAAATGGAGTTACTATTGCAATTACACCTTGATGCGCTCCTGTTTCACTAATTGAGTCTAGTTTTTTTCTATCCACTTCTTTAATAACAACTTTTTTATCTTTGGCCATTGCAATAACCTTATTAATAGAACCTTCCATATTACCGTTGGCAATTAATATTTGTTCTATAGTTGTATCAGACTTTAAAGCTTCGATAACTGCATTTCTACCTACTACTACATCTTCTCTAATCAAAGCGTCTACTTCTCTTCTATCTTCTCTTGTGTTCTTTTTAACAACTTCATTCTTAACAAACTTATTATTCTTTTTATAATCAGTCTTATTCTCATTTTTATTATTGCTTTTGTTCATTCTTTGAGCCATAAGTGTTTCATCTCCTTAAATCTTGTATTCCTATTTTCCTAAGTATTTTTCCCTAACTTCAACTATTTTACCGCAAGTCATCTTCCCTTCTGGG
Source organism: Clostridium folliculivorans (assembly GCF_024341905.1). Lineage (GTDB taxonomy): Bacteria > Bacillota > Clostridia > Clostridiales > Clostridiaceae > Clostridium_AR > Clostridium_AR folliculivorans. The sequence goes on along the minus strand of NZ_BQXY01000016.1, from coordinate 43,591 downwards.
CAAGCTCCTTTGACGCAATTAGGTCCAGCTTTTTTAAATAGAGTCGGACAAACCTTTTTAACTTCTTCAAGCATTTCATCTGCCATGGCTCTTATTTCCCATTGCGCTCTGTTACAGCATCTATGATGGAAGAAATTCATCAAACTTCTTGCATTCATAGTAAAAACTACTTTTGTCTCGCAGGCATTTGGAAAAACATATCTTGCATCTTCAATAGCCTTTTTTTCCGCACTCTTTTCATCTATACCAGAACTTATGTAATTAGTCTTCAAAATCTCCACCAAGGAATCATAAGCCTCTTGGCTCTTTTCCATAGCAGCTATGTATACCTCTTTTGCTTTTTCATCACTCTCTATACTTGGCGGTATTATATACTCAAATTGATTTAGTTTTACGTACCTTTGGCTTTGTTGAGAGTATGATGCTATTCTATGTCTTACCAATTGATGACTTAAACTTCTAGACACACCTTCTACTCCAAAAGTAAAGGATACATGTTCTATAGGCGATTCATGTCCTATAGATACAAGCATATTCAAAAACTTATCTGTGCTTTCTTCATTCAGATTGTCCATAATAGAATCGATTCCAACTGAACTATAACAAAGTTTAGCTGCTGCTGCAATAACTTTCTCAGCCTCAGGGGTATATTGTATTAACTTAACTTTTAAACTCAAACTGTCCACTCCTCTTAATATTATTGCTTATATAAATAACATTAAACAAACATTTCAATATTATCTTATTATTCTTCAAGAATATAATCTTTTGTAGCTATACAAAGCTTACAAAAAAAACTATCAACTACTGAATTTAACTATAAATTCTTAACTTTTTAAATTGTTATATTTTTATATTTTTAACTATATAAATATTTAACTATATAACTATTTAAATAGTTATATAGTTAAAATCTTATAATTTTAAGGATTAATTACCTCTACACTTCTATTCAAAACATAAAGCAATCTTTCTTTATCTCCTATAAGGAATAAGTAACCAACTAACGCTTCAAATCCAGTGGCAGATCTATATTCAATAACATCTGCATTCTTAGGAACTGTTGCTGATTTAGCATTTCTTCCTCTTTTAAAAATATAAAACTCATCTTCACTAAGCTCTGACTCCAAAACCTTCATGATTTCACTTTGTCCATGTGCTTTTACATACTGAATAGCCTTAACATGAATTTTATGTGCTGATAGTTCCTTATTTTCAAGCAATATATAATTTCTTATAAAAACTTCATAAACTCCATCTCCTACAAATGCTAATTGAAGTGAGTTTAATCTCCTAGCCTCTTCTTTAGTTAACTTTTTATAAAGTAAATCTTCTAACATGTAATCTCCTTAATATTTGGCTTTAACTAAGCTTATTTTGAATCATTCAAACATCCTCCTGTTATTTAACAGTTGGTTGTATGTTCATTATCTTAAATATCTCTTGGAATAGATCATGAGCAACCGGCGCTGCAACTTCTCCTCCCATATGCTCCCCTTCTGGTGAATCTATAGTTATCAAAAGACTTACCTTCGGATCGTTATATGGAGCTCCACCGATAAATGAAGCTATAAATTTTTTATCATCATATCCTTTTCCATCTTTCTTTGGTTTTTGCGCAGTTCCAGTCTTACCACCTATACCATAGCCTTCTACATATGCAAGTTTACCCGACCCAGTAGATACAGTATCCTGTAAAAATCCAGCTACTTCATTAGCAATATTTTTACTTAAAACCTGTCTGCTATTTTTCTCTTCATAGGTAGAGACTATCTTCCTATTTCCGTCAGCATCAACTTCTGATAAGTTTTTCATAAAATGTGGTGTTGTATACACTCCATCATTAAATACTGTATTTATAGCTCCTATAAGCTGAACCATTGATGCAGCATCTGTCTGACCAAATGATATAGTCGCAAGATCTACTGGGCTTATTTGGTCAGTTGACTTTACAATACCTGGAGTTTCACCAGGAAAATCAATACCTGAAAGTTTTCCAAAACCAAAGTTTGATATATATTCATTCATCTTTTCCTTGCCAACTTTTTTTCCAAGATCTATAAACCCAGGATTACATGAGTTTTTAAGTAGATCAACTAGATTTTCCGCTCCATGCCCCTCTAGCTTCCAGCAATTTATTCTTTGTCCATTTACCAAAGCATATCCTGGATCAAAAAAATGATAATCGTTATTAACTTTTCCTTCCTGCAACGCTGCTGACATCGTTACTAGCTTAAAGGTTGATCCAGGTTCAAAAGCATCACTTACAACACCATTCCTAGTAACCTCAGAAAATTGCTTGCTATCCTTAACTCCCTTACTCGGATTATTAGGGTCGTAATCTGGTTTATTTACCATTGCAAGTATTTCACCATTTCTAGGATTAGTAACGATTATTCTTACTGATTCAGCTTTTGTTGACTGCATTGTTTTTGAGGCTATCTCTTCACAAGCATATTGAATTCTTGAATTTATAGTTGTAGTTAAGTCCTTCCCATTTACAGGCTGAGTATATATTTGATTAGAATATGGTAGATCTCTAGATTTTCTATCAACTTGACTTATGCTAACTCCCGGAACCCCTGTTAGATCTTTATTGTAGTATTGCTCTAATCCAAATAACCCTTTTCCATCTAAATCTACTCCCCCTAAAACCTGAGCAAGAAAATTATTGTTAGGATAGTATCTATTAGTATCATTTTCTATAATCACAAAATTATAGCTATTTTTATCTCTTAATTCTTTTATTTTATCTATTTGATTTTTTTCTATCTTTCTAGCGAGAGGCAATCCTCTTGGATAAACCCCTTGATCATTTTCTTTCTCCATGAAGTCTTCAACTTCTTTTTTATCTTTGCCCAAAATATCTGCAAATTTATCCGCTATATCCTTCACTATTTCTTGAGGCTTATCTCCAGTTTTTCTACTTTTAGTATCTGCATAATTATGAACCTCAAGTAAGTCTAAACTTAATTTATAAACATCACCACTAACCGCAAGCTGCTGACCGTTGGTATCTAGTATACTCCCTCTCTTAGGCATAATTGTCTGTTGATATGAAGACTGTGATTCTGCTTTAGCTACAAGAAAGTTTTTTCTGACAATCATCAAAAAACCCAATCTAAAAAATAATATAGCAAATAAGAATGTTATAATTCCTATAACTACAAAGGACCTTTTAGTGTTGTTAATAATTTTTCTTTGCTTCATAATAAAACCTCCATGGCTTGTACATATATATCTAACCTACATACTATTCATTCTTAATAAATTTTATTCTTATTCTATTTTAAATCATATTTTAGAATTTTTATATAAAAATTTAAAGAGTAGCATAAGCTACTCTAGTAAAATTAAAAATTTCTTCAAATTTATTTCCTAATTTGTCCATCTCCGTAAATCAAATACTTATACGAAGTTAATTCTTTTAATCCCATAGGTCCTCTTGCATGAAGCTTTTGAGTTGATATACCTATTTCAGCTCCAAAACCAAATTCTCCTCCATCCGTAAATCTTGTAGAAGCATTCACATAAACTGCAGCTGCATCTACTTCTTTTAAGAATCTTTGAGAATTTGTATAGTTCTCAGTTATTATAGCTTCTGAATGCTTGGTTCCATATTTATATATATGATCTAACGCTTCATCAATATGGTTAACAACCTTAACTGCTAATATTAGATCAAGATACTCAGTAGCCCAATCTTCTTCCGTAGCATCTTCACATTCTATAAAGCTTCTAGTTTCTTCGCAGCCTCTTAATTGAACCTTTTTTTCCTCAAGCTCTTTTTTAAGCTCTCCAAGTATATTCTCAGCAATGTTCTTATGGACTAATATAGTCTCTATAGCATTACATACTCCTGGTCTATGAGTCTTGGCATTAACTATAATTTCAATAGCCTTCTTAACATCTGCACTTTCATCTACAAATACATGACAATTACCGACTCCAGTTTCTATTACAGGAACTGTGGCATTTTCAACCACCTTCCTTATTAGATTGGCACCACCTCTAGGAATAAGAACATCAATACATTCATTAAATTTAAGCATTATATCAACTATTTCTCTATCTGTTATATCAACAAAGGTTACAGCTCCATTTGGAAGCCCACTTTCTGTTGCAGCCTTAGATATAATTCCCGAAATGACTATATTAGAATTTATTGCCTCAGATCCACCTCTAAGTATACAACTATTTCCACTCTTTATACATAATGCTGCTGCATCAATGGTAACATTTGGTCTCGCTTCGTATATTATGCCTACAACGCCTAATGGAACTCTTATTTTAGAAATTTTAAGTTCATTATAAGTTTTAAATCCTTCAATAACTTCTCCTATAGGATCATTAAGTCCTGATACCTGTTCCACAGCTGAAGCCATTACTTCTATTCTTTTTTCATCCAGAAACAGCCTATCTAATATAGCCTTTGATAAACCTTTCTTTTTGCCATTTTCTATATCCTTAGCATTCTCTGATATTATTGCATTTGTATTCTCTCTAATAGCTTTTGCTATGTTTAAAAGAGCTTTATTCTTAACTTCTGTCGTAACACTCGCCATACGTCTTGAAGCTGCTTTTGCTAGTAGTCCTTTTTGCATCATATATGCTTTATAATCCATCTTTATTACCTCCCCAATTTTTAGAATATAACCATATTATTTATATGAATGATTTCATCATAATGCTTGTAACCTAGTAGTTCTTCTATCTTTTTTGTTTCTACACCAATTATAGAACTTAAATCTTTTGAGTTATAGCTAGATATACCATGCCCTATCCTGTTCCCGTCTATGCCTAGTATACTTACCACATCTCCTTCATCGAATTTACCTTCAATAGATACTATCCCTTTTGGCAAAAGACTTTTATGGTTTCTTAGCGCCTTTTCAGCACCTAAGTCAACTACTATACTAGCTTTTGGTGCTGCCTCGTATGCTAACCAATGCTGTCTTCCTCTCATAGGCTTAACTTTCCCTTGAAAATAAGTTCCAACATTTTCACCATTTACAGCTCTTATTATGCTGTCGTTTGATGCTCCATTACATATTATCATTGATACGCCAGATGAGCAGCAAATCTTAGCCGCATGAAGTTTTGTTATCATTCCACCTGTACCAAGCTTTGATCCTGCACCACCTGCATAACCTTCAATCTCTTTAGTTATAGTCTCAACATAATCTATAATTTTAGCATCTTTATTATCTTTTGGATTACTGTCATATAGACCCTCTATGTCTGAAAGTATAATTAGCAGATCTGCATCTACAAATGAAGCCACCATAGCTGACAGACTGTCATTATCACCAAACTTTATTTCATCTACCACAAGGGCGTCATTTTCATTAACTATTGGTATAGCCCCTATATCTAGTAAAGTAAAGAAGGTGTTTCTTCCATTTAGATATCTTTTTCTATCTCTTATGTCTTCTCTAGTCATAAGAATCTGCGCCGAAACCTTATTATATTCTGAAAAAAGTTTCTGATACATATGAATAAGAGTTACCTGCCCCACAGCAGCACATGCTTGCTTTTCTGGTATAGTTTTTGGTCTTTCCTTATACCCCAAAGCACTAGCCCCTGTTCCAATAGCACCAGAAGTAACCAATATAACTTCAAGACCTCTGTTATGTAAATCCGCTATTTGCCTAACTATATTCTCCATCTTAACTAAATTAAGATTTCCATTTGCATAAGTAAGTGTTGATGTTCCTACTTTTATTACTACCTTTTTTATGTTTTCTAGATTTCTCAACCTTGTTTCCCCCTTCATTACTTATTGCTTATTACTAAATTCAAATACTTTCATGTACAGTAAAAAAGTCGCTGAAGCTACCTTCTTCAGTGAGCTTTTTTAACGCATCTGCCTTTCCGAATGTAGATGAGGAAAATCTGGCAGGCGAATAAGTTTTATTTTTTACTGTTTAGCAATATAAAACTTATAAAGCTATTGAAATATCTAGGTTTAGCTAGTTGGAAAGTTTTATAGTTTCCTATACAGTAAAAAGACTCGTGGCAAAGAAACACCATTTATGCTCTTCAATGCCACAAGTCTAAAATATCCAAAACAGATTACTAAAATACTAGATTTTTTTCCATCTTACTCCTTGAGGTGTATCCTCAAGAACAATACCTCTGTCTTTTAGCTCATCTCTAATTTTATCTGCTAATGCCCAATCTCTATCTTTTCTAGCTTGTTGTCTTTGTTCAACCAATTGTTCTATCTCATCTTCTAGAGAAACCTTAGTTGATTTTTGCAAGATTCCTAAAGGTCCACCTAGTTCTCTTATAAGTTTTAGCGCTTCAACTATAACTTCCTTGGAAGAATTTATCGATATATTTGTGTTAGTATCCTTTATTAAATCAAAGATAGCTGTAATAGCATCTGCAGTATTAAAATCATCATCCATTCTTTCAATATATTTATCTCTATGTTTTCCTAGAGAAGTCAAATAACTTCTTTCTTCATCTGTAGCAGCTTCCACCTTAACTTCTTCAAGTAAGTTTTCTAGGTTTGCTATAGCATTATAAATTCTATCTACTGACGCCTTAGCAGATTCTAAGAGTTCCTCACTAAAGTTAAGCTGTTGTCTATAATGAGCTGATAACATTAAAAATCTTATTACATCAGCATCATATCTATCTAATATTTCTCTTGCTGTAAAAAAGTTATTCAATGATTTAGACATTTTTTGATTGTTTATATTTACAAAAGCACTATGCATCCAATAGTTTGCAAATGGCTTTCCTGTAAGAGCCTCACTTTGAGCTATTTCATTTTCATGATGTGGGAATACTAAGTCCGATCCACCTGCATGAATATCTATTGTTTCACCAAGTATATCCTTAGCCATGCAAGAACATTCTATATGCCAACCTGGTCTCCCTAAGCCCCACGGACTTTCCCAACCTGGCTCACCTGTTTTTTGAGATTTCCATACTGCAAAGTCCATAGGATCTTGCTTTCTTTCATCTACATTTATTCTTGCTCCAGCCTGTAAGTCTTCTATATTCTGCCCGGATAACTTTCCATAATGGGCAAATTTTTTAGTTGAGAAATATACATCTCCATTAACCTCATATGCATATCCTTTATCGACAAGACTTTTTACAAAGCCTACTATTTCATCCATATATTCAGTTGCCCTAGGATTCACTGTAGCTCTCTCTATATTAAGAGAATCTGCGTCATGATAGTATTCATCTATATATCTATCACCTAGCTCTTTAACTGTTGTTCCTTCTTCATTAGCTTTATTGATCATCTTATCATCAATATCCGTAAAGTTTTGAACAAACTTAACCTCAAAGCCTCTATACTCAAAATATCTTCTTATTGTATCAAATACTATAAAAGTTCTTCCATTACCTATATGAAAGAAGTTATATACAGTAGGTCCACAAACATACATCCTCACCCTGTTTTTTTCGATGGGGATAAATTCTTCTTTTTTATTTGTAAGAGTATTATATATCTTCATCATTAACAGCCCTCCCTTTGTAAATTAATTTTTTATATCTATTATATTCCTATATATATAACCCAGCTTCATCAAACTGTTTTTTTACTGTATTATATACATCATCTATATTTATTACATCAATATCTTCAGAATTTCTTAACTTAAATTCCACTTGATTTTCAGTAATCTTTTTACCTACTGTTATTCTCATTGGTATTCCCATAAGGTCAGCATCCTTAAACTTAACCCCAGCTCTTTCATTTCTATCGTCTAGGATTACATCAATGCCTCTCTTTCTAAGAGATTCATAAAGTTCAGTAGCTACCTTCACTTGAGCTTCATCCTTTATATTAACAATCACTACTGCTACTTGGTATGGTGCTACAGAAAGTGGCCATACTATACCATTTTCATCATGATGTTGCTCTATTATAGATGCCATTGTTCTTGTTATTCCAATACCATAACAGCCCATTATAAATGGTTTCTGTCCTCCATTCTCATCGATAAAGTTTGCATTCATAGAAACTGAATATTTTGTTCCAAGTTTAAATATATGTCCTACTTCAGTTCCTCTAGATATAGTAATTGTCCCTCCACAGTGTGGACATTTTTCTCCCTCAGTTATGTTTCTAAAGTCTCCAACAGTGCCTTCAAAGTCTCTTCCATAGTTTACATTCTCTATATGGTAGCCAGTTTCGTTAGCTCCAACTATAAAGTTATACATCTTTGCTACTTCAACATCAACTAATAAAGCTTCAACTTTGATACCTATTGGCCCAGCAAAGCCAACTTGTGCACCAGTTGCTTTCGCAACAGATTCATTGTCTGCCATCTCTAAGTTAGTAACCCCACCTAAAGCATTTGCAACCTTTGTTTCGTTTACTTCTCTATCTCCTCTTACCATAACTGCAACTATCTTGCCATCTGCATTGAATATAAGAGTTTTAGCAAACTTCTTTTCTGTAGTATTAAAGAATTTTATCAGTTCTTCTATTGTTCTAGTATTTGGAGTTTCTATTTTATTAAGCGCCTTTAATTCTTCAACTTCTGCTAGTTCAGGAGTTGGTGCTGCCTTTTCAATATTAGCTGCATAATCGCAAGAACTACAGAAAACAATATCGTCCTCACCAACTTCAGATTTAACCATAAATTCTGCTGAGTTTGATCCTCCAATAGCACCTGAGTCTGCTTCAACGCATTTTGCATCTAATCCACATCTATTAAATATGTTCACATAAGCCTTATTCATCTTATTGTAAGATATATCAAGACCTGCTTCATCTTTATCAAAACTGTAAGCATCTTTCATAATGAATTCTCTAGATCTCATTACGCCAAATCTTGGTCTTCTTTCATCTCTGTACTTAGTTTGTATTTGATAAAGATTTACTGGTAATTGTTTATATGATTTTATTTCATTTCTAGCTATATCTGTGAATACTTCTTCATGAGTTGGCCCAAGACAAAAATCTCTTTCGTTCCTATCTTTAAGTCTAAACATCTCTGCGCCATAAGCATCCCATCTTCCTGATTCTTTCCATAATTCTGCAGGAATCATGGCTGAAGCTAAAAACTCTTGTGCTCCTGCATTATCCATTTCTTCTCTAACAACATCTTCTATTTTTTTTAGTACTTTAAGTCCGAGTGGCATATAATTGTATATACCCGATGCCATCTTTCTCATCATACCTGCTCTTAACATAAGCTTATGGCTATCTATTTCAGCTTCTGCAGGTACTTCCCTTAGTGTAGAAACTAACATGTTTGACATTTTCATTTGCGTATCCTCCTCTATCTTTAAAGCAATTATAAAATTACATACTTTCAATTTAAATAAAAAAACACTAATACAACTTTCATGTGCGACTTTTACACAGTTGCATTTTAAAAAAGAATAAAAAAAGTCCACCCTATGCTTAGGGCGAACTTATATCGCGGTACCACCTAAATTTGTACTCAACTAATAATAACGGTATTAGACCGATAGTTTTTACCTACAACTCGGAAGCAGGTTCAAAGCAGGCGAAAATCTTTCAGCCATGGATTCTCTCTCTGTAAGGTTGCTCTTACTATTCTTCTTCAATGCTTTTCAATATTAAATTTGATTAATTTATTATAACTTTTTAAAAAAAGCGTGTCAATATATGAAAACTTTCTTTAACTTCTTCTAATATATTTTTATTGATTGAACATTTATGCTTCTTTTACAAAGCTTTCTGCTAGAATCAAATCTTCTTGTGTAGTTATCTTTATATTTTTATAGTCACCTTCATATAAAAACACTTTGCTATGAAATAGCTCAAAAGCCATAGTATCATCAGTTACCGATATATTATTACTTTTTATTTTTTCATGGCATCGTCTTATTTCATCATACCTAAAGCATTGTGGTGTCTGTACTGCAAATAATGTACTTCTATTTGGTGTTGATAAAGAAAATCCATCATCACCCTTAATCTTAATAGTATCTTTAGGTGTAACTCCTGGAGCTGCTCCCCCAAACTCTTTAGCATATGTTATACCACTTTCAATTATATCTCTAGTAACAAATGGTCTAGCAGCATCATGAATTAATACTATATCGCAATCTTGTATTGATTTTAATCCATTATATACGGAATCCTGTCTTTCTGCTCCTGCTTCAACAATTTTTTTCACAGGCAGATTAAACTTTTCGATTATTTCACTCTTACAATATTGCATTTCATCCTTTTGTGTTACCAATACTACTTCATCTATAGAACTACAATCTACAAAGGCTTTAATTGCGTAATATAATATCGGTTTTCCTCCAATATTTATATATTGCTTAGCTATATTAGTTTCCATCCTCTTGCCCTTGCCGCCAGCCACAATGATTGCACAAGCCTTCGACATAATAATAACCCCTTTAAACTACTTCTTTTTGTTTAGCAAATATCATTCTTCCTGCAGCAGTTTGGAGTACTGAAGTAACTGTAACATCAATATTCTCTCCAATAAACTTTCTTCCGCCTTCAACAACTATCATTGTACCATCGTCAAGATATGCAACACCTTGACCTGATTCCTTACCATCTTTAACAATTGTTATGGTCATGTCTTCGCCTGGAAGTACTACCGGCTTTATAGCATTAGCCAATTCATTTATATTAAGAACTGGTACACCTTGGAATTCTGCTACTTTGTTTAAGTTATAATCATTAGTTACAACTTTTCCACTTAAGGTTTGCGCAAGCTTTAAAAGCTTAGAATCCACTTCCTGAATATCTGGAAAATCACCTTCCCAAATCTGAACCTCTATACTCAACTCTTTTTGGATCTTATTAAGTATATCTAGTCCTCTTCTTCCTCTATTTCTTTTCAAAGAATCCGATGAGTCTGATATATGTCTTAATTCATCAAGAACAAAGCTTGGAATAACAAGAGGTCCTTCAACAAATGCCGTTTGGCATATATCAAATATTCTTCCATCAATTATAACTGACGTATCTAAAACTTTTGGATATGCTTTAATTCCGTGTTTATTCTTTTTGTCTTTGCCTGAACTTCTTTTTAATCCGTCAAATAAAGCTATTATATCATCTCTTCTTTTAACAGAAATATCTACTCCAATTACCAAAGCAACAAGGTTAACTACAATGAACACTACTTGAGCTAATATCTCATGTATCTTATTTAACACTCCATTAAGTGGTAGCATAAATAATGATGCTATTATTAGTGATATTATCGCACCTAATGCACCAAATAATATTTCGCTGGCAGTTAGTTTCTGCATACTGCTTTCTATAGCATCTATTAACTTTGATATACCTCGATACAAAAGTGGAGAAACAATAAAAAGTATAAGTCCGAAAATAATAATAAATAAAGAATAGAAAATTAAAGCCACTACCGGCATTTTTATAGAAGAAAAATTATTTGCTATATAATTAGTTCTTATAAGCCCATCTGCTATAAAATATCCAACTACTAATCCAATTATAGTAAAAGTAAGTCTAAAAAGTTTTTTTACCAATATTATTCACCTCCTATTATATAAGTATTTCCATTATATTGAAATACATTCTTAAAAACAACAATTTTTATAAAATCCTTTAAACAATTATAACATATAGTTTCTAAAAAACATAATGAATAGATTTGAACTTTCTATAAATTACTATTTAAATACCCCCTATAAAAAAAAATAGCAATGCTTTAATATAATATCTAAGGATGATGACATCTTACTTCATTGACAAAATTATCTGAAAATACTTATAATTAAATTAAATATCAAACTAATTTATCAAAAGGAGTGATACCGATGAAAGACGTTATATTCGATGATTTTCAAAATGCTGTGCAGGAATCACTACTAAGACACAAGAGTATTCTTGATATTCTATCAAAATTTCAAGAGTCTAATGCTAGGGTGAATAGAGCTGTAGCTAAAGCTGTAACAAATTGCGGTTGCGTAAAAATTTCTGCTGATAAACAATGTCTTCCTGAAGAGGATGATTCTATAGATGTCTTAGATAAATGTTTAAAAAGTCATCTTGAAGGAGAACTATGCGAAGGCTGCAGAGAAATTATTGAAAGAGAGATTGGTAATAATATCTTCTATCTTACTTCGCTTTGCAACTCCTTGGACTTAAACCTTTACGATATATTGATAAAGGAATATGATAGAATAAATACATTAGGAAAATTTACATTTAGATAACACCTTATTAATTATTTCCTAAATGTTGCATTCTAATAACAAGACTTTGCATTTTTTTTATATTTTATTGATTTTAAACGTATTCATTAATATTAAATTTATAATACTTAATTGAAATCATAAATTAGTATGCTCTCAGGCTTTTTTACCACGTATATATAATATCCAAATAATCATACTTTTAGTATTAACTTTACAAAACTTTTATATAATTTTGTAAAATTTATTCTAATAACATGTAAATTAGATAAATATATGATTTTATCTTTCTTAACAATGTGTTAAGTTTTAAAACCTTTAATTAGTGAAACGTATAAAACTAACAAAACAAATAAAAAGTTAGCAGGATTATAACCTGCTAACCTTTTATAATTGCTTATTTAATGAAACTTGTTCCTTTATTCTTCTTAGCCCATTTCTAATTGCCCTCGCTCTTGCTTCTCCAATTCCCTCAACTTGATCTAAGTCATCTGTTGTAGCATCTAGAATTGCTGTCAACTCCTTAAAATGTTTTATAAGATTTTCTATAACAGTTGCAGGAATTCTCGGAACTTTGTTTAGAATCCTATAGCCTCTTGGAGAAATTAATGTATCTATCATCGGAACCGACACGTATCCCAAAAGCTTACCTATCATATCTAAATCTAGTAATTCTTCTTGGCTAAGTTTCTGCATATCTTTATATATCTCATTATGGTCCATATTAACCTTGCAGTAATCTCTTATTAAAAGTATTCCGTCCTGCTCTATATTCTTTATTAACTCATTTAACTGCATGGAAATCAGTCTTCCTTCATTTCCAAGTTCAACTATATATCGTTCTATCTCCCCTACTATTCTCATTACCATTTCTGTCCTTTGGATAGCAGTAACTACATCAAATAAGGTTACTAAATCCTGAAACTCTAATAAATTCAGATTATTAATAACTCTATCTAGAACCGCCACATACTTTTCAAGCGTCTGTACAGCCTGATTAGCCCTTGCTAATATAACACTACTTTCTCTCAATACATACTTTAGCTCACCTTTATATATAGTTATTATATTTCTTCTCTGAGAGATAGCAACTGTTATCATTCCTGTTTGTTTAGCTACTCTTTGTGCAGTTCTGTGCCTTGTGCCTGTTTCAAAAGTCTGTATAGCTGACTCTGGTACTAGCTGAGCATTTGCACAAATAATCTTTTTTAGATCTGAACTTATTACAATTGCCCCATCCATTTTTGCTAGTTCGTAAATATATGATGGTGAATAATCAGAATTTATGGTAAATCCGCCATCAACAATCTTCATAACCTCTTCAGTATTACTTAGTACTATAAGTCCTCCAGTCTTAGCCCTTAATATATTTTCAAGACCTTCTCTAAGCTGCGTTCCTGGACCAACTATTTTTAAGATGTTTTTAATTTCTTTATCATTTTCTATTCTCATATATCTTTCACCGACCTATCAGAAAATCTTGCTTACTGCTTCCTTTAAAGTTCTGACACCAATTACATTTAGTCCTTCCTTATTAAGCTTATCTAAATTTCTATATGGTACTACTACATTGGTAAACCCCATCTTTTGTGCTTCATTTACCAATCTATCACAATTGTTTACTGGTCTTATCTCTCCAGTAAGCCCTACTTCACCAATAATCATCACTTTCTCTAACGCCCCTGCATTTCCCTTAGATGAGGATATAAGCGCTAACGCTATCCCTAAGTCAGCAGTGGTACCTTCTATATTAAGCCCACCTACTACATTTAAATAAACATCACTATTATAGAATGGTATTCTTATCTTTTTCTCAAGAACAGCTAAAATTAAGCTAAGTCTTTGATTATCTATTCCTACTCCAGTACGCCTTGGCATAACAGCTTTAGTTTCTGTAACTAACGCTTGTATTTCTACAAGTATTGGTCTTGTACCTTCCATAAGTCCTACAACCATAGATCCCTCTTGATTATAATTAGTGTCTTCTAAAAACATTCTTGATGGATCATAAATCTGAATAAGACCCTCTTGGCTCATTTCAAACACTCCAATTTCACTAGTTGTTCCAAATCTATTTTTCATCGTTCTAAGTATTCTAAATTCTTCTGTTCTTTCCCCTTCAAAAGAAAGCACTGTATCAACCATATGCTCTAGTACTCTAGGACCTGCTAATTCACCTTGCTTAGTCACATGAGCTACTATAAACAAAGGTATATTGTTGTTTTTTCCTATTCTCATTATTACATTAGAACATTCTCTAACTTGGGACACACTTCCTGGTGCAGAAGTAACCCCTTCTTTATATATGGTTTGAATAGAGTCAATTATTACAAAAACAGGTTTTATATCTTCTATATAACTTTCTATTACATCGAGACTGGTTTCTGATACTATGTATAATTCTTCAGCTTCAACCCCCAACCTGTCTCCTCTTATCTTAATCTGCTCTTCTGATTCTTCACCAGAAACATAAAGAACCTTTCCGTACTTTTTTGATATGTTATTAGCAGTTTGTAGAAGCAGTGTGGATTTTCCTATGCCAGGATCTCCAGATATTAATGTAAGAGATCCTCTTACAAGGCCACCTCCTAAAACTCTATTGAGTTCAATAATTCCTGTATCATATCTTTCTTTTTCTCCAGATTTAATATCTTTTATTTGCTTAGGAGAACTGGTTTGTCTTGATGAAAAGTTTGTTCTTTGTGGCTTACTTTCCTTTACTTCTTCTAGCATAGAGTTCCATGAATTACATTCCGGACATTTTCCCAACCATTTTGGCGATTCATAACCACATTGCTGACAAACATATAGAGTTTTAATTTTAGCCATTATATCCACCTACTATTTTATCTTTTCCTGTCATATATTAATATTCTTTCATTTTAATAAAAATATAACCATATTTTATCATAATAAAATTTATATTTTGAATTTTATAGTTAAAATACTGTAAAATCATTGATACACTTTCTATTTAATACACATTATTTTGTTAACATTAAACATTATATAATACTATTATGTGTATATTAAAGTATATCACATAAATATATTCTATTTTTTACTGTAGGTATATGAATTTCGTAAAATAATTAAATTATGTAGGTAATAGTAGTTTAAAGTTTCATACTTTTCTTTAAAGTAAAAAAAATGCCACAAACACGTGACATTTTCAATCTATAGTTATGCTCTTTTTATAAACTTAGCTGCAGCTTCATCAACAATAACTACTACATCTCCATGCATCTGTAACATTGAAGCTGGAACCTTTGTACTTATCTTTCCACTCACTAATTGTGCTACTGCCTCAGCCTTATTTTCTCCACTAGCTAAAAGAAGGATCTTCTTTGACTTCATTATCCCGCCAATGCCCATTGTTATAGCCTTCTTTGGCACCTTATCTATTGAATCAAAAAATCTTGCATTTGCTTCAATAGTGCTTTCAGCTAATTCAGTTTGGTGTGTCCCTTGATATAGGTATTCTGCTGGTTCGTTAAAGCCTATATGACCATTTGCACCTATTCCAAGTAGTTGAAGATCTATTCCACCAAGTTCTGATATTCTTTCATCATACTCTCTGCATGATGCATCTATATCTTCTGCTAATCCATTAGGAACAAAAGTTTTACTTTTATCTATATTAACATGATTGAATAGATTATCATCCATAAAATATCTATAGCTTTGTTCATGCTCCCCACTTAGCCCAACGTACTCATCAAGATTTACACTTGTTATTTTGGAGAAGTCTGCTTTTCCTTCTTTATTTAACTTTATAAGTTCCTTATACATTCCAGCTGGAGTTCCACCAGTAGCAAGACCTAAAACCGCGTCTGGTTTGTTATTTATAAAATCAGCAATCTCTCGAGCTGCAATTTCACTCATTTCATTATAGTTTTTAGCAATTATTATTTTCATCTAAATTTCCCCTCCCGTGTTGATATATCTACTTCTAATAAATACTTATCTGATCTGTAGGTAGATTCCTCTACAAAAAGAATCTTCCCATTGTTTGTTATAGTTTTAGAGTATATATTAATCAAAGGAACGTCTCTGTCTACATTAAATAGCTTTCTATAATAGTCATCCATTATTATTGCTTTTATTGAAGATTGAGAATAATCTATCTTGTAACCAAAGCCTTCTAATATCTCAAAAAGTGAACCTTCTAATAACTTTTCATCTATATATCCACAATAGTCACATGGTATATATACTATTTCATTCGCTATAGTTTCACCATCTACAATTCTCATTCTATCTATTCTATAAAGCTTATCAAAAGAAAATATATCATGCATATCTTCAGGTGTATCTATGATCTCTAATCCTAAAACCTTAGTTTCTAGTTTCCCACCTAGCTTCTTAATTATGTTAGAGAAGCTCATCATATCTTTTTGCTTTACTTTGGGTTCACATACAAAGGTTCCTTTTCCTTTTTCTCTAATCAGTATACCTTCTTGAACTAGTTCTCCAAGAGCCTGTCTTATAGTCATTCTACTTACTCCATAACTCTCCGAAAGTTCTCTCTCACTATCTATACACTGACCAACCTTCCATACTCCTTGAGATATTTTTCTCTTTATATCTTCTTTTAATTGATAATAAACTGGTATAGGACTATTCTTATCTATCATTTCCGTTCCTCCTAATTTAATTATATTATAATTTTTCCTACTTGTCTAGACCACTATACTACTATACTTCATTTCTTTGTCTTTTTATTTTTTCATAAACAAGGACCATTAGTAAAACATAATCACTCTCAATATATTATGGGATAAAACTCTACTCACCAGTGTAAATTGGATTTGGCCTTAATTACTCCCGCTTTGATCTTTCCATTGCTTTTACAAACGTTGAAATAAAAATCATCAAGATTTATTTCAAAACTTATTATAGCATTTTAAGCTATATGGTACCATTCGAAAACTTAAGTTATGCATGTTCGAAAATCATGCACATATGGATTATTCAATCCAATTTATAAAAAATAATTTATTAACTAATTTTTATAGGTATATAATTTTTATATTATCAAAACATATTACTATAAAACTACTGTTTTATTCATTGATAAAGTATTGCATAACGTAAATATGTAAGTTTAGTATTTTAGGCTATTACACACCTATAAATTCAACTATTATTACACGCGCAGCAAAACTAACCTGGATCTTTGTTTTATAAAGAAGCAGTTACCCTTATGAATTAATAAAAAGGTCATTAGAGTTAAATATTTTTAACCACTATTTGTAAGCACAACATAATAATAGTCATATACTATAAAAGATTCAATAATTTTTGTATTGAATAATATACCCTCATGAGGTATAATGAACTTAGATAATAATTATTTGTTAATAAGGAGTGAAATGTTATGGTAAAAGTATATACAACTAATTCATGCCCTTGGTGCGTTAAGGCAAAGAGCTACTTAAAATCACAAGGAGTTAATTATGAAGAACTAAATGTTCAAGAAGATTTAACTGCTAGAGAAGAAATGGTTAATAAGTCAAGACAAATGGGAGTTCCTGTTTTAGATATAAACGGTACTGTAATAGTTGGATTTGATAAACCTGCTATAGATCAAGCTTTAGGCCTTTAATTAAAATAAATGAAGGTATCTCATTATTGAGATACCTTCATTTATTTTTATCTAAATTTGATTTCTTACATGTTCATGATTTCTTAAATGATTTATGCAGTATTCATGATTTCCTTCGCAAATTGAACAATATCTGAACTCCATTGTTGGGTCATCATTTTCTGTTATTCCGCAAATCTCACACTTATGTCTCCATACCAGCTTAATATTCTTAGTTTTATTTTTAAATCTTTTCTTATTATTGTAAGCATAGCTACCATGCTTCCCTCTACTTAATATATCTTTACCAAAAAATAATACGAAGTTAATCAAGGCAGCTACTATAGCTAACTTAGCATCTAGTCCTCCTCCAAAAAATGACAAAGCTAAGAATGCTGCATCAAGCCACGCTAAGTACTTTATCTTAATAGGAAGTATAAAGAATAGTAATATCTGATAATCTGGGTACACATACGCAAATGCTAAAAATAAAGAAAGTGTTAAATATTCCCCTGACGCTCCCCCTGATATAAAGCCAGCAATTATAGTACCAATTACACCCACAAAGTAATAAATGTTAAATTTGAAACTTCCCCATTCATTTTCTAAGGCTGATCCTATCATATAATAAAAATATAAAACAAATATTATAAATATTGGTGAAGACGCAGGTGGTATAAAAATAAATGTTATTATTCTCCACACTTCACCTTTTAAAACTAGACTAGGTATAAACGCAAGTTTATATGATAAGCTAGTTTGAGATAATCCATTGCCTCGGAACAAGTAATCAACTAAATATACAAATAGATTTGCTCCCACTATATACATCATTAAATTTTTTATTGCAAACCTACCAAACTTTCTTTCTAATTTATTTAACCATTGCACTCTATTCACTCCTTATATTAAATATAAAATCAATCTTAAACTTTATATTCTAATTATATCCAAATAGTTGCTAATTAACTAGATATAAAAACATGTTCTATTATTATGCCTCTTATCTTATTGCTAACCACCCCATCAAACCTTACCTTTCATAATATAACAATACTATTATAAGTACTTTCTCTTAGCTACGAAACTTAGAATTGTTGTAATTAAGTATATACCTATTATTATTAATGCCAATATTGTTGTAGATAAAGTGGTATAGAAGTTTAAACATCCAGTTAGTACTAGAGCTACTCCAATTACAATGTTTTGCATTCTCAAAAACTTTATTAAATCATTCGAAACCTTATTATATTTTTTAAAATTCGAGGAATTCTTAATTCTTTCATCTGAGGCTCTAACGCCAGCACCACCTATCATTGCACCAAGTATGATTAAGAATACACTAAAAATTATATTTTCCAATAAATTCAACCCCTTTTATCTTATTGTTTTAAAACACATACTAAATTATAGAATAAGAGCCTTTTAATATCAATTATTATGTATATATTATATCTTAATTACAGATAATTCACGTTAAATACTTCCATATAAATTTTCCTAGTAATATTTTATTTTTTAAGGAAACACTAATGTTGAAATTTAATTGAAGGCAGGTGTTTTTATGAAAGCAAGCGATGTAATGAGTAAATCTATCGTAAGTTTATCTTCAAATGATACTATTGAAAGAGCCGCAACACTTATGAAAGAATATGATATAGGATCAGTTCCAGTATGTGACGGCGATAAGGTTATAGGCATAGTAACAGATAGAGATATAACTTTAAGAGCCGTTTCTTCTGGAGCTCATACTTCAAATGAAACTGTTAAAAATGTTATGACAACTAATCCTGTAACAGCTTCACCAGACATGAGCCTAGAAGATTTATCAAGAATAATGAGTCAACAACAAATAAGAAGAATTCCTATAGTTGAAAATCAAAGATTGGTTGGTGTAGTGTCTCTTGGAGATTTAGCAACAGAACCTCAAGCTGATCAAAAAGCTGGCCACTCACTAAGCGATATATCTCAGCCTGGTACTCAGAATTATTAATAATCACAAAATCAATATTTAATAATAACCCACCATAAAATAGTAAGCTAAAGTATTTATTACTTTTTAGCTTACTATTTTTTATTCTTAATGCGATTACATTCCACAGGTCAAATGTTCAAAATACGCTTAAAAAATACCGCTTTAGCAATCTTTCTATTTATTGTAGTATACTTATTTTCATAGCACTATTTATAGATTTTTATTAAAATCTAGTTTATTATATTTTTTATTTGAGAGATTTTTAATTACATCCACGTAGTTATATATGAAAGGACGGTGCAAAATGAAGATCACTAGTAAAAACTTTATACATCAGCTGGTAAAGAAGAATCCTTCCGCATTAGATTATGTCATAGATAACTATTCTAACTTAATGTTTAAAGTAATAACTTCTGTTCTAGGAGCAGATCATAGGGAAGATTGTATGGAGTGTTTGAATGGAGTGTTTGAATGACGTAATCTTAAAGGTATGGAATAATATCACCTCTTACAAATCTGAAGAGTCAAAGTTTACTTCTTGGTTAATTGCAGTGAGTAAATATAATGCAATAGATTACAAGAGAAAACTCGTAAAAACTAAAGATCAGTGTGATATTGATGGTATCACTCTAGTAAATGAAAAAAGTACCGAAGATATAATTTTAGATAATGAAAATAGAAATGAACTTTTAAATATTATAAACACATTAGAATATCCTGATAGAGAAATTTTTATAAGAAGATACCTTATTGGAGATAGCATAAACATAATATGTTCTTCTCTAAATCTTACTCGGTCTTCAGTAGATAATAGAATTTTCAGAGGTAAGAAAAAACTAAAGGAACAATTAACTAGCGTTTATGGAGGTTTTGTCAATGAAAGATAATATATATGAGTTATTAAATTCATCTTCTTTCAGTGAAGAAGAGTTTGACAATATAGAAACAGACTTAACTGACCTAGAAGTTAAACAATTAAAAAATAATTTCAGAAAAAACATTAAGATTTTCAACAAGAAAAAGTTTATGTATATTGTAGCTTCACTAGCTATTTTCATAACAGTTGGAACCTTTACAGTTAAACCCGCTTTTGCACAATCTTTTATAGAAAGTATACCAGTTATAGATTCTCTATACGAGAAACTGGGTTATTATAAAGAGTTCAAAGATTTTTCTAGTTATGTAGGCTTAAGCCAAGAAAAAGATGGTTATAAATTCACTATAGATAAACTGATGGCAGATGATGAAAATGTTATGGTCGCCATGAGGATTTACAAGTCTGGACTAAATACTAAAATAGATGAAGATGGTAAACTCGGTGAAAATTTTATGATTGTACCCTACTTACCAAGCTCATTTGACCTGTTTATGAGCTCTGATAATAATTCAAAGATAATAGATGATAATACACGTTTAGTTGTTACTACATTTAAGACAGTCCCATCCAAAAGACCTCCAAAGAGATTTGACCTTTCTCTTGAAATACATTCTATGCAAGATACTAATATGAATTTAAAATTTACTCTTCCAGTTTCACGAGAAAAAATCATAGATGAAACTATATCAAAAAACAACTTAGGATTCATTAGTTTAAATGACTCCTGCAAAATTCACATAGATAGATTTAAAATGAGTCCCCTGGGCACATCAATAAAATTTACTCTACCTTCAAATGTAAATGATCATCAAAACTTTTCATTTTATCTTTATGATGATAAAGGTAGAATATACGAAACCAAATCTTGTAGATCTCAAGATGAAAAAAACTTTATATGTGATTTTACTAATGTAGAAAAAGATGCAAAAAAAGTTTATATAATAGCTTATAAAACAAATTTATTAGATACTTTAAATAATCAAGAAAAAGCTGTAAAATACCCAGAAGAAATGCTTAAAACTTATGATCTTAAAACACTTAAAAACTTTAATTTTGATGGCATTGGAAACATCAATGTTAAGAATATAAAAAAAGAGTCTAGTAATATAAAGTTTTATTTAGAAATTAATGATCCTAAAAACTTATTAAAGCATCAATTTCCAATATGGTTACAAAATAAAGACCTATATAGCACATTTACTTTAGATAACTTTAGTTTCTATAAAGATTTAGATTCATCTAATAAAAATGATTATATTGCTGAATTTAAAAATATGGATTCAAATAAAGAATATCGTTATAGTGTTAACACCTTCCCTTATAAAATAATTGCACAGGGAGAGCCATTAGAAATCAACCTTAAATAAAGAAAATAACCACTGAGAACATCTAATTCTCAGTGGTTACTTTGCTATTTTACAGAACTAATCTTATCTAAAGGCCACACTCTTAGCCTTGCTTTTCCTTCAATCTGCTTTTTATCAATAAGACCAAAAGATCTACTGTCTATGCTTACTTCTCTGTTATCTCCTAAAACAAACAACTTACCGTCAGATACCTTTAATGGAAAACTAATTCCTTGCTTTACAGTTGTACCTTGAGTGTATGTTTCATTAAGCTTTTCTCCATTCAGATATACGTAACCATCTCTTAAATCTATCTCATCACCTGGAATGCCTATAACTCTTTTTACAAGTCTAGTGTTCTCTTGTTTTCTTTGAGTAACATCATCTAAAAATATTTTAAAGTCTGAAAAAGAATTATCCCTGCTCCTATTTTCTAAAAATATTACTACATCTCCTCTTTGAGGTTCAGTGAAATCATAACTTACTTTATCTACAAGTAATTCCTGACCATCATGTAGTGTATTCTCCATGGACCTCTGTTGAACTTGAACCATAGCAAACACCTTTGTATCAAGTATAGTCACTAAAATTAACGCTCCAGCAATTGTGTAAATCCAACTCATAACTTCTTTAAATATCTTCCTTTTTTCTATCATAAGTCCTCCTATAGGCATATTAATATAATAAATTAACTACATATTAAATATTATTTACTTAGTTCAAAAATCCTGCTAAAACTTATTAACTTATTGAGTATTTTTTGTAAATTTATTACTAGCTACTATAAATTCACACTAGAATCATAGCTAACAAATATAATCTTTTATTACATTAATTTTATAATATCCGAAAATACTACACTTATACTTTTTAACGGCTCTTAAATTTAGTGGTTAGTCACAATGCAAAAAATCTAGATTTGAGTTATAAACCTAGATTTCTCTATAAAGTAAAGGCTTAAATAATATTTTTAGTTTGCACCGCTTAATTCAGCTTGTTGAACCATGCCTTTCTTTACAAAGGCCATCTTCTCCCATTTTCTTGTTCTCCATCTCCAAAGCATTAAAACTCCTCTGAACCACTCATCACATGCGAAAGCTATCCACATACCAGCAAGTCCTAAACCTAATTTTATGCCCAGAAGATATGATAAGGTTACGCTAACTCCCCACATTGAAAATATACCCATGTAAACAGGGAACTTAACATCTCCAGAAGCTCTCAAAGAATTTATTACTACTAAATTAAAGGAACGTCCTGGTTCTAAAAATGCATCTATTATCAGAATCACTCCACCCACTGCTAATATGTTTGAATTAGAAGTAAATATACCCAATGCTTGATTTCTAAGTATAGCAAACATAATTCCTATGCCAAAGGATATCTTCAAAGCAAGCTTCAGGCTGTGGATACATGTCTTATACGCTTTATCATTTTCCTCAGCACCAACTAAATGTCCTATAAGTATTTCAGTACCTTGGCCTATAGCTATTGAAAACAGATATGCAAACATTACTATATTTTGCACATAAGCTTTTGTAGTTAAAGCTTCATTTCCTAAGAAGTTAATAAAGTATGTTATAACAAGCTGAGATACATTGTATGAAAGTTGCTCTCCTGCAGTAGGAACTCCTATCTTCAAAAGATCCTTTACAATCTTTGTAGGAAATGGTTTTAAGTTTTTTAGACTAAACCCTCTCTCAACATTTCTGAATACGACGAAAATCATTACAATAAGCCCAAGTAATTTACTAATATTTGTGGATATTGCAACTCCAGATACCCCTAATACAGGAACTCCAAAGGCACCAAATATAAATATATAATCTAGTACAACATGTAATACATTCATTCCTATGGTAACATACATTGATATTTTAGTAAGTCCATGACTTCTAACTATAGCTGTACAAGTCATCATCACAGCCTGCATAAATAAAAATCCACCTACTATCTGTAGATATTGAACTGCAAATTTCATAAGTTCCGGTCTTATCCCCATCGCTCCCAATATACCATGAGCCGCAAAATACATTATTCCGCTAAGTACAAGTCCAAATAATAGATTAATAATTAATGATACTGTAGCTACTTTTGAAGCCATTTTTTTATTTCCAGCACCTAAGTTTTGAGCAATAAGTACTGATGTACCTGTAGATAATATTCCAAACATTATATTCATCATTGATATCAGCTGATTGGATACCCCAACAGCCGCTACTGAATTGTCAGAATATCTACTCAACATCAATGTGTCTACACTTCCTAGTAGCATAAAAAGTAAGGTTTCTATAAAGATTGGCCATGTTAAGTTAAATACAGTTAGTTGTCTTTTCTCTTTCTTTTTATTTGCCAAAATACTCATCTCCGCTTTAATATTTATCTTTATTTTTTCTACAAACTGATGATCCAAGTTCGAAGCCACTATTAATTAATATATCTTTTGTAACCATGCTTTGATTATATTTATTATTTAACCTTAGAAGATATATATCATGATGGATATGTTCTGCAATTATTGATACCATTAATGAATTCTCTGTTATAGTTCCTAATATATCACGATCTCGTGTTTCATTAGCTATAATCGATTTTTTATTATCAACTATCATCATCCATCTTCTACCGTCATAAAACATACTCTTGCTTTCATGATGATAATATTCTACATCTAATCCACTTACGTCTAGGCTTTCAAAGGAGAACACTATTACTCTGACATTTTTTTTAATTAATTGCTTTATTTCTTCTTCGAATAACTTTAACTCAAAAGTAGTGGATATATAGACTTCATTTTCAGCCTCTATTAATAGCCTTCTCGTAGTATCTATAAAATTTGAATATCCTTTCATATTCCAATATTGATCATCTAATTTAAATTTATCGATATTACTTAAAGATTTTTCTAATATATCTATAGAATTTTGGTAATTATTTTTTATATTATTCATCAAAGTATCTGGTGACTGTGCTTTATAGACAGTGGGTTCCCCAGAAAGCATTAACACGTTTCCTCTGTTATATAAGGTCTCCAACGAACTGTATATTGAACTTCTTGATATATTAAGTAATTTTGATATTTGAGAACCATTTAACTCTCCATGCTTAAGCAAACATATATAAACCTCAGCTTCTGTTTTTGTAAAATTAAAGTCCTGTAATTTATTAATTAACTCTTCCATTTATCCCCCTAATTACACTCTTATCATGTTGTACTCATTGTACAACATAGTTATTTTATAAGTCAAACAATAATTTATTTAAGAAACTATTAGTAGCAGCTTTTTGGAGTTCTTTGTTATACAATAAAAAAAACCCCTTAGGATAATTTTACAAATCATCTTAAAGAGCTCTTTTATAATTTATATTACTTATTAATCAGCTAAATTTATAACTATAGCCTTTGGTCTACTCATTGCTTCTATTGAATATCTTATTCCTTGAGTTCCTATACCAGAAGATTTAACTCCTAGGAATGGGAAGTGATCTGGTCCTCTTTCAGTCTTATTATTGACTTGAACAGTACCAACTTCAAGTTTTGATGCTATATAAAATGCAGCATTAATATCTTTTGTAAATACAGATGATTGCAAACCATACTCTGAAGCATTAGCTATCTTTATTGCAGCATCTCTATCACTAATTCTTATTATAGGAAGTACTGGTCCAAATGGCTCTTCCCATGCTAACCTCATATCTATCGTAACTTCATCATATAGTGTTGGATAAATTAAATTTCCTTCTCTATTTCCACCAATTATAAGCTTTGCACCTTTTTCTTCAGCTTCTCTCATAAGTTCTTCAACAAAATCTGCTGCCTTAGTGTCTATTAAAGGAACTACGTCAACTTGATCCTGTTCTAAAGGATTACCTACTTTTAATGCTTCAATCTTTGTTTTAAGTTTAGATATCAATTCATCTGCAACTGATTCCATTACTAATATTCTCTTAACTGCTGTACATCTTTGACCTGAATATGAGTATGCACCTGCTATTATATTTTTAACGGTAAGATCTAAGTCTGCATCTTCCAAAACTATAGCGGCATCTTTTCCTCCAAGCTCCATAAGAAGCGGCTTCATTGCAGTGATTTGTGATATATGCTTACCAACCTCTGTACTTCCTGTGAAGTTTATAAAATCAACATGATCATGAGTAACTGCATAGTCACCTATTTCACTACCTCTTCCTGTTACCGTATTTAATACCCCTGCTGGAAGACCAGCTTGTTGGAAAGCTTTTGCTAGATATAATGCTGATATGCTTCCTTGAGTCGCTGGTTTTAATACTACTGAATTACCTGCTACTACAGCTGGTGCTATCTTTGAAGCAGATAGATTTACAGGGTAATTAAATGGAGATATTGCAAGTATTACACCTAAAGGTTCTCTAGTTACTACTGAAATTTTACTTCTATTGAAACCAGGGAATGGGTCTGATGGTATTGACTCACCTTCCATACTCTTAGCAGCATCTGCTGTAAATCTAATATAGTCAGCAGTTCTTGTAACTTCTGAAACAGCACTCTTCTTATCTTTTGCAACTTCTCTTACCATTATATTGGCTATTTCTTCTGCTTTTTTATCTAAAATATCTGCAGCTTTATAAAGAATGTCTGCTCTTTCATTTAGCGGTACATTCCTCCATGACAATTGAGCTTCACTAGCATTCTGTATAGCAGCATCTACTTCTTCCTTACTCATAGCTTGAATGCTTCCTACTAATGATTGATCAATTGGTGATTTAATATCTATTAATTTTTTTGTATTTGTTTCAATCCATTGTCCATTAACAAGATTTTTATATATATTTTCGTTGCGTATATCACTAAACATTATTTTTCCTCCAATGCTCTATCTATTTTCTCTCTATCAAAGCCTACTATTATTTTCCCGTTTATATCAATAACTGGCACTGATCTTTGACCAGATACAGCAAATACTTCCTCTCTAAATTCATGTTCATCAGCTACATTTATCTCTGAGTATTCTACTCCTTTTATCTTGAAATAGTCTTTTGCTTTAACGCACCATGGACACCATGATGTTGAATATATTTTTACCATATTACTTACCTCTCTTTGCTTCTAATATATATTTTTCTGCATCAAGTGCAGAAATAGTTCCATCTGCTACTGCAGTTGTAATTTGTCTAAACTGCTTTTCTCTCACGTCACCAGCAGCGTATACACCTTTTATGTTTGTTCTTGTACTTTCATCTGCTAATATATAACCTTGAGGAGTCAAGTTTACGTAATCCTTGAAAGGTTCAGTTTTAGGTTCTGTTCCTATATATCCAAAAACAGCTTCCATCTCAATCTCCTTTTCCTCTCCTGTGTTTGTGTTCTTTATCTTAGCTTTCTCCATGAACTTTTCACCAGAAACATCAACTAAGTCCCAGTTGTACATAACTTCTATCTTTGGGTGGTGTAAAACTTCTTCAAGAGTTGCCGCTTCTCCTTTAAAATAATCGTATCTTCTTACCATAATTACTTTCGATGCAAACTTAGTAAGGAATAAAGCTTCTTCAAGAGCCGAATTTCCTCCACCAACTACTCCAATAACTTTTCCTTCATACATTGCTCCATCACAAACTGCACAGTAATGTATTCCCTTACCAGAGAATTTCCCCTCATTAGGTATAGGAAGCTTTTTAGGAGTTGCACCAGTAGCTATTATTACTGCTTTAGGCTTATATATATAACTAGTAGTTTCAACTATTTTTTCATTTTCTGAAAAATCTACTCTTTCTACTAAGTCGAACTCATCTATTTTAGCACCTAATTCAAGTGCCTGTTCTTGCATTAAATCTGCTAACTTGCTACCTTCAACGGTTTTAAATCCTGGATAGTTTTCTATGGAATAACTAGTTCTTACCTGGCCACCAACTATAGCATCTTCTAAAAGTACCATATCTAGCTTAGCTCTAGCTGCATAAATAGCTGCAGTTAATCCAGCTGGTCCTCCACCTATTATCATTAAATCAATTAGCTTTTCATTTTTCGCCATGCTTTTCCCTCTTTCCTAATAATACTTTTGACCACTGTGCTTACCCCCAAGGGGTATCTCTAATATTATTATAGCACTATAAACTCATTTTGCAACCTATTTTTAGAAGATAATTATTATTAATTATATACACCTCTTCTACATTATAGTTTTTTATTAATTATATTTATTATTCAAGTTTTTTATTGAGTTGTTATTTATGCCTTTTCGTATATATGCTTATGGGATTCCTAATTCAACTATCAGTATATATATTGGTGGAAATCACAGAAATTTAAAATTATCAAAAAAATAAATTACATTTATATAGATTAACTGTAATAAAAGAACCGTAGTTCTTTCATACATAAACTTTAATACTTAAAGTTCATATACTTATAAACTACGGTTTTTCTAATAAATTTATTCCTGTGGTACTAGCTCTGGAGTAAACTTTAATTCTCCTTCTTCTACAGTAACTTTGACTCTTTGACCTCTCTTTATATTACCTCTAAGCATTTCTTCACTTAATTTATCTTCAACACTCTTGGTAATCACTCTTCTTAGAGGTCTTGCTCCATAAGTTACATCTTTACCTTTTTCAACAAGAATCTTTCTACTTTCTTCATCAAAATCTAAATGAATATCTTGTTCATCTAATCTTTCTGTAACTGAATTTACCATTAGATTGACTATTTGTAATAAGTCTTCCTCTTGTAATCCATGGAACACAATTGTATCATCTATTCTATTTAGAAATTCTGGTCTGAATGTCTTTCTGAGATCATCCATAACATTTTCCTTCATCTTTTCATATTCTGTTTCAATCTTATCTTCATCAAAGCCAAAGCCTATAGATTTTTGTTTTTTGATTGTATGAGCCCCTACATTTGATGTCATTATTATAATTGTATTTTTAAAGTTGACAGTCTTTCCTTTTCCATCTGTAAGTCTTCCATCTTCAAGTATTTGAAGTAGTATATTAAATACATCTGGATGGGCCTTTTCTATTTCATCAAGTAGTACTACTGAATAAGGCCTTCTTCTTACCGCCTCTGTAAGCTGACCACCTTCATCATATCCTACATACCCTGGAGGAGATCCAATAAGTCTTGATACTGAATGTTTCTCCATATATTCAGACATATCTACTCTAACTATATTGTCTTCATCACCGAACATAGACTCTGCTAATGCCTTTGAAAGCTCAGTTTTTCCAACCCCAGTAGGTCCTAAGAATATGAAAGATCCGATAGGTCTATTTGGATCCTTTAACCCAACTCTAGCTCTTCTTACTGCTCTAGATACAGATTTAACTGCTTCATTTTGTCCTACAACTCTCTTATGAAGTATTTCCTCAAGCTTTAAGAGCTTTTCTGATTCTGTTTCTGTAAGCTTTTCTACAGGAACTTTAGTCCATTTTGAAACAACTGATGCTATCTGTTGCTCACCAACTATATGAGTTTTAGTACTACTTTGAGTAGTCCAATTAGTCTTCATATGGTCAAGCTTCTCTCTTAGTCTCTTCTCTCTATCTCTAAGTTCAGCTGCTTTCTCAAAGTTTTGTACTGCTATAGCATCTTCTTTTTCCTTTGTAGCTTTTTCTATTTGTTCTTCCATTTCTTTTAAATCTGGAGGAGTAGTTAAGTTTTCTATTCTAACCTTAGCTGCTGCTTCATCAATTAAGTCTATAGCTTTATCTGGCATATATCTATCAGTTATATATCTATCTGAAAGATTAACTGCTGCCTCTAGAGCTTCATCAGTTATCTTAACACCATGATGAGCCTCATATTTATCTCTAAGTCCTTTTAATATCTGTAATGTTTCATCTTTAGAAGGTTCTCCAACATTTACTGGCTGAAATCTTCTTTCAAGAGCAGAATCTTTTTCAATATATTTTCTGTATTCATCTATAGTTGTAGCACCTATACATTGAATTTCTCCTCTTGCTAATGCTGGTTTTAGTATATTAGATGCATCTATTGCTCCTTCAGCTCCGCCAGCTCCAACAATTGTATGAATCTCATCTATGAATAGAAGTACATTACCTGCGGTTCTTATTTCTTCCATTACCTTCTTCAATCTATCTTCAAATTCACCTCTATATTTTGCACCAGCTATCATTGATGTTATATCCAAGGCAACTACTCTTTTATCTTTAAGTATCTCAGGTATATTTCCTTCAACTATCTTTTGAGCTAATCCTTCTGCTATTGCAGTCTTACCTACTCCAGGATCTCCTATTAAACATGGATTGTTTTTTATTCTTCTACAAAGAATTTCTAAGACTCTTTGTGTTTCTTCATCTCTTCCCACTACAGGATCTAACTTGCCTTCAATAGCCATTTCAGTTAAGTCTCTACCAAACTGATCTAAACTTGGTGTTTTATCAGTTCTTCTTCTCTGTGGGCTATCTTGCTGACCACCTTGTGATGCTGGTTTTCCATTAAAGCTGTTTATTATATCTGATCTAAGCTTTTCAAAGTTCACATTAAGATTGTTTAGTATCGTGTACGCTACACCTTCATTATCAGCTAACAATGCTAACAATATATGCTCTGGGCTTATATAGTTATGTCCTAGATTTCTAGCCTCTACTAGACTATTATCCAAAAGTCTTTTTGTTCTTGGAGTTAGAGGGATTTCACCTGAGAAGTATTCCACTTCTCCTTCACCAACATATTGCTGAATCAGTTTACCTACAGTTTCTACAGTAACACCGTAAGAGTTTAATAATTCTTTACTTTTACCTTCGTCAGTTAATATACCTATAAGTATATGCTCTGTACCTATATAACCATGTTTATACTTTTTAGATTGCTCTCTAGCATTCATTAACACCTTCTGAGCTCTTTCAGTAAATCTACCAAATAACATGGTGTCACCTCCTAATTATTAATTTTTCTAAATGTCTCTCTAACTAATTTACCTCGTTCTATATCTCTTTCTTTTTCTGTTAGCTTTCTATCAACCTTAAGTTGAAGAGAAGCTGGCTGAATTAATACAAGTAAACTGTTCAAAAGTTTTTTATCTATATCATCTATTATTGACATTTCTACGCCTAATCTTACATAAGACAAAAGTTCTAGGCATTCTTTTGAACTTAATATAATTGCATTCTTTAGTATTCCAATTGACCTATATATTTTATCCAAAATTTCATATTCATAATTAGCTCTTAGGTGTTCTCTTGATTTTATTTCTTGAGCTGTTATTTGAGAAACAACAGCCTGCAGATTGTTTAGTATTTCTTCTTCAGTAACTCCTAAAGTTACTTGATTAGAAATTTGATATATATTACTATCTGCATTAGATCCTTCTCCATAAAGACCTCTTATTGTCATTCCTACTTGGGCTAATCCTTTTATTAAACCATCTATTTCTTTATTCATAGTAAGTGCTGGAAGATGAATCATTACTGAGGCTCTCATTCCAGTGCCTATATTAGTAGGGCAAGCTGTTAAATATCCAAACCTCTCATCAAAAGCATAATCAAGATAGTTTTCAAGCATATCATCAAGTTTAGTGGCTTCATTGTAGGCTTCTTTAATATCAAATCCTTTTGTTATACACTGAAGTCTTATATGATCTTCTTCATTTATCATTATGCTCATTGTTTCATCTTTATCAACTAAAAAAGCTGTTTTTTTATAAGATTTCAATAAATTAGGACTAATAAGATGCTTCTCAAAATAACTAGTTGATACATTTCCACCTATCTCCCAAAGCCTAACTGTTGTAAATTTATCTCTTGTATTTTCATTTAAATAGAATGCACTCTCTATTCTGTCAACATTTTCTCTTCCTGCGTTTTCATCAAGTTTATTAGTAAAATGTACTTTTTTCAAATTCCTTGCAAGTCTTACTCTTGAACTAATAACTATTTCATCATTAGCATTATCAAGTCCACTAATCCAATTATTCATAAAGTATCCTCCTATTCTCCAATGATTTCTTGAAGTGACTTTATTTCATCTCTAAGGACTGCAGCTCTTTCATATTCTTCACCCAAAATTGCATGCTGAAGTTCTTCCTTCAATTTTAACAACTTTCTCTTTTCTACTAAACATTTACCTGCTTTTGTAGGAACTTTACCTATGTGTTCTACATCTCCTTGAACTCTTTTGATTACAGGATTAATTGTATTTTGAAAGTTTTTATAACATTCACTACACCCTAAAAGTCCTGTCTTCTGGAATTCATTATAAGCCATTCCACAATTCTCACAAGTTACTTCAGTTTTCTGGGTATCTCGGGATGTTTTGTTTACATAATCCACAAGTCCACTCAAAAGGTTTTGGAAAGAAAACTCACCTAAATCTTCAAAAGGATTTAAAGGTATCTCCATGGATTCATTAGCACACTTATCACATAGATTCACTTCTTTCTTATCTCCATTTATAACCTTCACGATATGAACACTAGCTTCTCTTGAACCACATTTATCACATAACATATCTCTTACCTCCCTTTACCTTAAGATAATAGAACCATGACCAATGATCTTAATATATCTGCTCTAACTCTATTTTTATTTTCTGCATTTTGGAGAGTTCTATCATTAATTGCAATTTTAATTAAAGCTAATTCACGTTTATTTATTATATCTAAATCATATAAGCTTTCTATTATTGCTACTCCATTTTGATAGGTTAAACTATCTCCTATGCTAGAACTTATTATTTCATAAATCTTATCTTTTGTATCATAAGTAATTTTCTTTATAAGTATGCAACCTCCGCCGCCTCTTTTGCTTTCAATTAAATAACCCTTATCACAAGTAAATCTAGTTGTTAATACATAGTTTATTTGTGATGGTGCACAAGAGAACTTGTCAGCTAACTCATTTCTTTGTATTTGAAGTTCTTGATCACAGCTCTGTTCAAGTAAGTTTTTTATGAATTCTTCTATAACGTCAGATAATCTAGCCACCATATCACCACCTTACTTTGACTTTCTTTGACCTTAAATATATAATAATATTTTTTCAATATTGAATCAAGTAATAAGTGTTATTAATTAACAAAGATACTCATAGAAAATCAAAGTTATCTTGCTCTAATTGAGTATAACGAACTCTTATGGTTATAATAGAAGTATAAAAAGCAAATTTAAGGATGTGACTGTATGGAAATAATTTCTCTAGGACATGCTTCGTTTTTATTAAAAAATTCTATTGGGAAAAGGTTATTATTAGACCCATTTCCTAATGACATAGGTTATTCAAGCTATGAAGATAAAGTGGACTTAATAGTTATGAGTCATAAACATTTTGATCATTGTTATATATCTGTAGCTAATTCTGAAACTAAATTAATCGATACAATAGGATATCATGAAACTGAATTTTGCACCATTGAAGGTATACAAAGTTATCATGATAAAGAAAATGGGTTAAAAAGAGGGGCTAATATCATTTATATTATCAATATAGATGGTTTTAGAATATGTCATCTTGGGGATCTAGGTCACATACTTGACTCGGAAACATTATCAAAGATAGGGCAAGTGGATATCCTTATGATACCTGTAGGAGGAAACTTTACTATCGATGGCTCAGAAGCTGCTAAGGTTGCAACTTCTATTAACCCAACATATATTATTCCTATGCACTACAAAACTCCAAAGCTTACTTTCGAACTTGAAGGTCCAGAAAAGTTTCTGACTTCTATTAAAAATGTGAGAAAGATCGATTCTTATAAGTTTATACCTGATGAAAATGAAAGTTCATCTAATAATGTTATACTTTTTAGTTTGATTAAATAACATTTTTGTATAAAAAAAGGCCACCTTACGGTGGCCTGTCCAATTTAAAACTAGTCTTGAACTGGTGCTCCTACTGGGCAAACATTAGCACAGTTTCCACAATCGATACATGAATTTGCATCTATGTCGAATTGTGTATCTCCTTGACTTATAGCATTAACTGGGCATTCAGCAGCGCATGCTCCGCAGCTTACGCAAGCATCTGTAATTTTATATGCCATAACAAACACCTCCTAAAAAAATGTGGTGTACAAACACCACATTCATTTTAACATGTTTTATTTAATTTTAAAAGACTTTTGTTGTTAGTTCTACAATTTTACAAAACAATATATCCCAAATCTTCAATGGAAGTTATTATTTCATCCAGTTCAACAAAATAATTGTCATAAACAACATTAACTTCTCCCTTTTCCTTGCTTATCTCACAAGCAATTACACCTTCATTACTTGAGATAGCCTTTTTAATCTTAATAATGTCATCTGATGTTTTCATGCTAGGAATTTTTATTGAAGATTTCATAGTTTACCTCCTTAATTACCACTAAACAAGTCCTTTATCATCTTTTTGTCTATATCATCATCTAATTCTAGCTTTATATCATGGTCGTCTACTGTACCTTCATATCCTCCTGATATAAGCTTAACATTTTCAATCTTGAATTCTTCTACAAAATCTTCTTCACCTCTAAATAGTTTAACCTTAACTTTCTCTTTAACTACTGAGTTAGAAATAACTTCACCTCTACCAAGCTCAGTTTCAACAACTGAACCAATCTTAGGCAATCTCTTGCGTATATCTTCATATGTATTTTGCTCATAATTAAGACAGCACATAAGTCTTCCGCATATTCCTGATATTTTGGTAGGATTAAGCGAAAGATTTTGTTCTTTAGCCATTTTTATTGAAACTGAAGCAAAATCGCCTAAAAATGTAGAGCAACACAATGATCTGCCGCAAGGTCCTAAACCGCCTATCATCTTAGCTTCATCTCTTACTCCAATTTGTCTAAGTTCTATTCTTGTTTTAAATATTGTTGCAAGATCTTTTACTAGTTCTCTAAAATCTACTCTTCCATCTGCAGTGAAATAAAATATAACTTTATTATTATCAAATGTATATTCTACATCTATAAGTTTCATATTTAATTTATGTTCTGTTATTTTATCAAAACACACTTCAAAAGCATGCTTTTCTCTGCTTTTATTATCTTCATGTCTAGCTATATCATCAATATCAGCCACTCTTAGAACACTTTTTAGAGGTGCAACGATTTCACTTTCATCTATTTCTTTAGGTCCAATAACGCATTCTCCAAATTCTATTCCTCTTGCTGTTTCAACTATAACATTATCGTCTTTCTTTATTTCAATCTCATTTGGATTAAAATAATAAATCTTTCCTGCCTTTTTAAAACGAACTCCTACGACTTTGATCATATTAAACCTCCAGTAGGCTTATCATCATAACATTAAAGGTCATTTGAGCATTAGTATTACTCCTTAGATTTATCCTAGTTTCATCTATAACTCTTATTATTCCCCTTAACTTTTTATAAGCCATCATGTTTGATAAGTCTTTTATCTTATCTAGCTTATCTCTATTTATAATATACGTACTATCTTGTAGCTCTTTATATATAATTATATCCCTTACAAAGGATATTATAATCGAAAATATATCCTCTTGTTTATTATCATGCTTAGCTATAATAGTTTCATACTTTAGTATTATGTCTTCATTATGACTATTTATGTCCCTTAATAAATCCAATACTATATTTCTTAGGTCTTCAAAACTACTATCTTCAATAAACTTTTCAACTTTACCAGGTATTCCTTCACTGAAAGAAATTAAGGTACTTTTCTTGTCTTCAGCTATGTTAGAATACTTTTCTTCTATAAAAAGCTTTATTTCAGATTCCTTTAGTGGAAATAACCTATGTACTTGGCATCTAGACTTTATTGTATCTAGAATTAATTCAGCACTTTCACATAAAATTATTATATATACTCCAGAAGGGGGTTCTTCAATTGTTTTAAGTAAAGCATTCTGTGCTTGAACCGTTAGCTTATTCCCCTCATATATAATAATTACTTTTTTATCGCCTTCATAAGGCCTTTTATTTGTTTCTGTTATAATTTCTCTTACTTCATCTACTCCAAAGGAATTTTTAGTAGTTTTATAATTAACTATATCAATATATTCTTTAAAATCATCTTTTTTCATTATTTTAGCTGCAAATCTTTTAGCTACAATACTCTTTCCAATTCCGTCTTCACCAATTATTAGATGAGCATGAGAGAGTGCATTTCTTTCTATACTATTATCAAATCTGCTTAATATTTCACTATGTCCTATAAAATTCATGCACTCTCCTCCTTTTATATTTTGACAAACTTATCTACGTCAACTACAAATACTGTTGCTCCTCCAACCTCAACTTCTACGGGGTATGGTATATAAACTCCTGTTGTTCCAGCCATAGGAGATGGGGAAGATACTACCTGTTTTCTTGTCTTGCAGATATCTTCTATCAAGTTAATAACTACATCAACTCTTTCTTTTTCAACACCTATCATTAATGTAGTATTCCCTGATTTTAAGAAACCACCTGTTGTTGCAAGTTTCGTTACTCTAAACCCTTCATCTGTTATTCCATCAATTAAGTCTAATGCATCATCATCCTGAACTATTGCAATAACTAACTTCATAATAACACCTCCCGCAAATTTTATTGAATATATTGTAAGCCTTTATTATTCTTTATTTTATCACAACTAATTAATTTTGAATACAATTAGTTAAATATATCCTTTTCTTTCGATAAAAGTAATAATCTCTTTGGCAACAACTTCTTTTACTTCTGCTAAAGATTTAGAAGCATCTACAATCACGGTATTATGTTCGTACCTTTTAGCCAGTATATGATACGCTTCTACTACTTTTTCATGGAACTCTATACTTTCTAAATCTAATCTATTAACTTCTCTTTCATCATTCTTATGTATTCTATTCAAGCCTTCTCTAGGGTCTATGTCAAACAATATAGTCAAATCAGGCATATGGCCTTCAATGGCAAAATTATTTATTTCCATAACATTATCCATTCCAAGACCTCTAGCATAGCCTTGATATGCCAAGGAGGAAAATATAAATCTATCACATAAAACTATCTTACCTTTTTCTAGAGCAGGAATTACTTTTTCAACTAAATGTTGTCTTCTTGAAGCTGCATAGAGTAAAGCTTCAGTTCTTCCATCCATCTCTACATTATCTTTGTTAAGAATTATACTCCTTATTTGTTCTGATATCGATATCCCACCTGGTTCTCTTGTAAATATGTACTCTAAATTGGAATCTCTAAATAAACCTTCAAGTTCCTTTATCACAGTAGTTTTTCCAGCACCTTCTGGCCCTTCAAATACTATAAATAACCCTCTTTTCATATGTCTCACTCTTTCTTGTTATATTCATTTAAATTTATTTACTTATTTATCCTAGATAATTGATTTTCTTTTATAACCTTAATATTACCATCACTTATTCCTAACATAGTTATTCCATCATTAAGTGATTTTTTTATGACTTCAATATGTTCACATTCTATCCTTTCACCCATTATAAGCATAGGCACTCCAGGAGGATATGGAATTATATTTTCTCCAACTATTCTTCCTAGCGAAGATTCTAATACAATTATTTCTTTGTCAAGCTCAAAAGCATCTGCAGGTATCAATTCTTGTATTGGCAATTTAACTTTATATATAGGCTTATCTATATCTCTTATTGCTTCAATATCTAGAGTTTCAAGTGTCTCTAAAAGACTAACGAAATCATCTTCAGTATTAAAAGGGGAAGTTAATAAAACCACATTATTATCTCCACTCATCTCGGCTTGAATTCTATTATCTCTTAATACATCTAAAAGCTTATGCCCACTTAATCCTTTACTTAAAAATAAGACTAATCTGCTATCATCAAATATAACACCTTCTTCGTGTATATAGCTCTTATCAAAAACCTTGATATATGAAAGATTGTTTATCTTGCTTTTTATCTTGTCCATTTTATCAAATAGATTATCATATGCTCTTTTGCCTTCATATTCAAGAAAAGCTCTACTGTAATCTAAAGAAGCCATAAACATATATGATGGACTCGTACTCTGAAATACTCCAAAATAAAAATCAGCTTTTTCTATTAGCATTTTATTATTTATGTGTAAATAAGAAGTTTGAGTAAAGCTTGGCAAAGTTTTATGAGCACTCATTACTACCATATCTGCGCCAAGTTTAACTGGATTTTTAGGCAACCTTTCATGAATTCCAAAATGTGCGCCATGTGCACAATCAACTAGAACTTTTATGTCTCTCTTCTTACACTGGTCGATTATAAACTCAATGTCGCAACCAATCCCATAGTAATTAGGATAAGTAAGAAAAATTCCTTTTATATCCTTGTTATCAGAAAGCAGTTTAATAAAGTATTCTCTATTTATAGACTCCGGAGCCTTAAGTATTGGATTAATTGTATTCTCCATATATATAGGTTTTAATTTTCTCATAATAATACTATTCATTATAGATCTATGACAATTTCTTTCAACTAATACATTGTCACCTTCATCAAAACATGTATAGCTCATTATTAAATTCCCGGAAGTACTCCCATTAACTAAAAAGTACGACTTTTCGCTACTATAGAGATTACTAAGCATATCTAAAGCTTCTTTTAATACTCCCTCTGGCTTATGAAGGTTGTCTAATCCATCTACTTCCGTTATATCAGCGGATAATATAAATTCTGTTAAATCTATATCCAGATCATCACATTTAAAACCTCTGCCGCTCTTATGCCCAGGCATAGAAAAAGGCGCATTGCGTTGCTTAACATATTCCTTTAAAGCTTCTACTAAAGGAACTCTCTTCATAAGAACCTCCTATATTATAAATACTCACTAGTTTCATAATTATTTTTCAAAATATGAGGGGTTACGTTTTTCTTAATACAGTTTAAATAGTACTTGTAAAAATCTGTATTTGACTTGCAACCAATTAGATTCATCTCACAATTATGACAAATCTTTTTACCGTTTATTATTATACCATTTTCATGAGTTTTTCCACATACTATACATTTATTTTTATATATATTATTCATAACTAACTATTGCCTCCATATACTTACATATTATCTTAATTCTTAACTCATCTAATATATTTTATTCAATAATGATCGCAATCTTAATTTGTCCACAATAAATATTTTCTTCCAATAAGGATAAACTATATTAAACTGTTTATTTCGGAGGTAAAATTAATGAAAAAAGATATGGAATCTTATTTATCTTCTGAGAAGGAAAATTTAAGCGACCTATGTAAATTCTTATACAATAATCCTGAAGAAAGCTATTCGGAATACGAATGTTGTAGATATATTAGTAACTTTCTCTCTGAGAGAGGGTTCAATGTAACAAATAGTTTTTTAGGCTTAAATACTTCTTTTTGCGCAACAAAGGGATCAGGCTACCCTAAGATATGTTATGTTTGCGAGTACGATGCAATTAAAGAAGATGGTCATATTACTGGTCACAATCTTCTTTCAACAATATCTGTAGGAGCGGCTATAGCCCTAGGACATATTATTGAAAAAGGTTCCGGAACGGTAATACTCTTAGGATGCCCAGGCGAATACCTAGGTGGAACTAAATCAACTATGGTTCATCAAGGTTTTTTTGATGATATTGACGTGGTATTAGAAGCACATCCAGATATAGTCACTTGTGAAAGTGGAACTTCAGCAGCAATAATCCCTTTGCAAGTAAACTTTAGTTGCGTAAATGGATTGAGGTTCTTAAATGAATATACTTATTCTTGCCTAGATACAGCGCTACTTACTCTTAATACAGTAAATGTACTGATGAAAGGTTTCCCAGATGACGTTAAAATTGACTCAGTATTATCTAAAGGCGGAACTACGCCATCTCTTATGCCTAACGAAACGGAAATTAAATTTTATATAAGGGCTAAAGATATGGATCTTGCTATGATAGTAGATCAGAAAATTAAAGAAGTATGCTATTATATATCAAAACTTATGAGAGTACAGAACTCTACTTCACTTTATGAACCACCAAGTGAGGAACTTCTTACTAACTTAACCCTAAATAGATTACTAAGTCATAATTTGAAAGAACAAGGTATAATTGATATTAAACCTCCGCGTGATATTAGATCTGGTTTAAGCTTAGGAGTGGTAAGCCAAAAGGCACCCTGTATACAATCATATATCTCTATAATTGAAGATGATAGTATAAGATATGGAACTAAAGAATTTAGGGATTCTACTCTAACGGAACACGCCCTAGAAGTCGCAGTAAACACTGCGTTAGCTTTAGCCTCAACAGGATATGATATAATCGAAAGCGAAGAACTCTTAGGAGAAATAAAAAGTGAATTTTATTCATTTAAAAATAATTTAAAATAGTTTTTATATTAATTGTAAACTTTATTTATGTAATAATTAAGCAACACTCGCTTACTACTAAGTATTGTATTCTTTTATAAAGCTTAGCATAAAGTTGAATAGGGTCACTAAGCATATACTGCTTAGTGACCCTATTTTTAAACTACCAATATTTCCTTTTGTCTTATTCCATGACTCCCCAATTTATTTATCAAATCTCCACTTGGCTGAAAATAAAACTTCTTATATTTGTGAGTATCCTTATATATGCAGCAGTAAGTTTTTAGCCCAAGAATATTACATACATAAAGCCTTGTACTGCTTATAGGATATTTCTTAGGAGAGGATATTATTTTTCCTAAATAAACTATATCTGTTATTTTAATATTCTCTAAGGTTATCTGTCCGGTAGATTTAACTTTATGAATAATAAGCTTGTCAGCAACAATAGAATACTTATAGTAAGTTCTGCATCTTACTACTTGAAGAATTCCAAATGCTATCGTCAATACTATTATAAATATATTAATAAATATACTAACTTGTTGATTATAAAT
The DNA here is from genome assembly GCF_024341905.1 of Clostridium folliculivorans. Lineage (GTDB taxonomy): Bacteria > Bacillota > Clostridia > Clostridiales > Clostridiaceae > Clostridium_AR > Clostridium_AR folliculivorans. The sequence continues at coordinate 2,886 of NZ_BQXY01000016.1, read as the reverse complement.
TACTACTGCTTGATTATAATTTGATAAAACAATCATTAAACATAAAACTATTATACTAACAACAATTGTGGAAGCTTTTTTTCTTTCTATTACTTCCTTATGCATCGTACCCATATACTTGTCTCCCCCGTTGTACAAGTTAATACTATAACATAGTGATTATACATCTATTTCAATTATTTATCCATTACTTTTATAAGCAAATATTTGCTCTAAAAACCTTAAATTATATCTTTTAATGATTAGGTTAGTTTATTCTTTCATATAATCTCTTTTACTAATGTATGTTATAATTTATATTATATACAATAATTTTTATTTAGTATATTGTTTTTAAGTGTTATAATTCTTATGAAATATTAATGGAGGTATTTTATATGATTCAGATATATAAATCAGTAAGTGACGTTGATCCAACATTAAGAAACCTAGATAATATAGAACCTGGCTGCTGGATTAATTTAGTTGCCCCTTCAGATGAAGAGCTTCTTCTTATTTCTAAGAAAACCTCCGTGCCAATAGAATTCTTAAGGGCACCTTTAGATGATGAAGAAGCGTCTCGTATTGATATAGAAGATGCGAACATGCTTGTAATAGTTGATATACCCTTTACTGAAATGGAGGATAACTCTTTAACCTATGATACATATCCACTGGGAATAATACATACTGAAAATGAGCTAATTACTGTTTGTTTGAAAAATTCAAAGATACTAAGTGATTTCACTTATGGAAAAATTAAATCTTTTTTCTCATTTAAAAAATCGAGATTTATCCTACAAATTTTAAATAGAGTTTCTACATATTATCTTATATATCTAAGACAAATAGACAAGAAAAGTCTTATGATAGAAAAAAGACTACATAAATCAATGAAAAATAGAGAGCTCATACAACTTCATTCACTAGAGAAGTCTCTTGTATACTTTTCCACTTCACTCAAATCTAATGAAATAACTTTAGAAAAAATGCTAAAGCTTGAAATAATGCAAAAATATGAAGAAGATAAGGATGTATTAGAGGACGTAATCATTGAAAATAAGCAAGCTATTGAGATGACTGAAATATATAGTAATATACTAGCTAGTACTATGGATTTCTTCGCCTCGGTGATATCAAATAACTTAAATATAGTAATGAAAGCTCTTGCATCACTAACTATATTACTAGCCATCCCAACTATAATGGGTGGAATATATGGAATGAATATTAGGTTACCATTACAAGACAGTCCATATGCATTTCACATAGTTATGGGAGTTACTACAGGCATAGCTCTACTTGTTGCAGGACTACTTTATAAAAAAGATATGTTTTCATAGTTTTATTTAGATTAAATAATATTTCAATCTCAATTATGAATGCTGATGAATAATATAATAATTGAGATTGTTACACAAGAGGACTATATGGTCCTCTTATATTTTTATTTGGGAGGTGTTTATTATACTAGCTCATGGAATTAAATTAGGAAAAACCATTGGAATTATATCCCCTGCTGGTTGTGACGATCTAGAAGTAATAAATAAAAAGATTTCTGATTTTGAAAACTTAGGTTTCAATGTAAAAGTCGGTGATCATGTATTCGATAAGTATGGATACCTTGCAGGCGAAGATAAAGAAAGAGCTTATGATCTAATGAATATGTTTATTGATGATGAAGTAGATGCCATTGTTTGTTTTAGAGGTGGATATGGAAGTGCTCGAATTTTACCCCATCTAGATTTGGATATCATAAAAAAACATCCTAAAATATTTTGTGGTTATAGTGATATAACTTTAATTCTAAATTACTTATATAAAAAATTAGGTCTTGTAACCTTTCATGGTCCAATGGTAAAATCGGATTTCTCAGACTTTATCACTAGAAATAGCTTTTTTAATGCTATTATGGATAAATCCTGTAATTATAAAATAGATTTAAATTCTTTTGACTCAGTACAGATTCATAATACTAAAAATATAAGTGGAAATCTTGTAGGAGGAAACCTATCTATTGTTTGTAGCAGTTTAGGGACTCCATTTGAAATTGACACAAAAAACAAAATACTATTTCTAGAAGACGTAAATGAAAAAATTTATTCAATTGATAGAATGCTAACTCAACTTGATTTGGCTAATAAACTAAAATGTTGCAAAGGATTTATACTAGGCAATTTTACACCAAATGAAAATGATATGAAAGAATATAATTTTACACTTGATGAACTAATTTCTCAAAAAATATTGCCATTAGGAAAGCCTACTATTATTAACTTGCCTTTCGGCCATGAATATCCAAATATAACTCTTCCAGTAGGTGGTGCTGTTAAAATAGATTTTAAAGCAGGCTCAATAACCCCAGTCAAGAAATTTGTATTATAAGTAATCCACAGAAATTAAAATAATCAACAATAGTTATCCACAAAAACTGTGTATTATTTTCATTTTTCTGTGACTAACTTTTGACTTTTCTGAATTTTACCGCAAAATAGTGGTTTTTTATGTACTTATCCACAATTGTTACTATTTTTTTATTCTACAAGACATTAACTACTATTATAAATTTATATCTTAATAAAAAAACAAAGTCTGTAAACAAAAAAGTTTACAGACTTTACTTTTGGAGGCGCCACCCGGATTTGAACCGGGGCATAAAGGTTTTGCAGACCTTGACCTTACCGCTTGGCTATAGCGCCGAATTAATTAAAATAAATGGTGGCCAGACCAGGAATCGAACCAGGGACACGAGGATTTTCAGTCCTCTGCTCTACCGACTGAGCTATCTAGCCATATTTACCTAGCGACCACCTACTCTCCCACACAGTCGCCCATGCAGTACCATCAGCCGTCTAAGTCTTAACCTTCGTGTTCGGTATGGGTACGGGTGTAACCCTTAGACGCATC
>NZ_BQXY01000015.1 GCF_024341905.1 Clostridium folliculivorans | reverse complement strand
AAAGTTTAATCATAGCTTACTTACTTAGTAAGTCTTTTTTCAAAAGAATTGCTGGTTTAGTTTAAGTCTAATTTTAGACTTTGTTTATCTTCTCTGTTTAATTTTCAAAGACCGAGTTTTTGTTGCCGCTCATTTGCGACTTCTTTATGTTATCATGTGTACATTTTTTTGTCAACATCTTTTTAAAAACTTTATTTTCAGACAAGTTTTTTAAATTTGTTTGTTGACTTGTCGTTGTTTATATCAGCGACGTGTTTTATAATAACATGTATATGAGCACTTATGATTATATAATGCACTATTTATCTTTATTTATTCGCATATATAATTGTTTTTTCTATATATTTCTCTAAATCTCTATAATTGATACACTTGGATATGTTTATTGGTACATTTAGTCATATTCTTTAAATATGTACTAGCTGAATTTAAAAATCTACTTATAAAGTTTCTACAGCTCCTAAAAATATACTATATATGTACTACTTCATATTTAAATATATCAGATAAAGATTTGCAGATTCATACGAATCTTTATCATGCACGTATTAATTGAAGCGATTTATATATTCATAGAAAAACCTATTCCTAATACGCGTTCCAGTTCTAGCGAAAAAATTCTAAAATATAATTGCACTAAAACAAAAATAGTTTATACTTATGATGATTTAATTATTCTTAGATAACTAGAATTCAATCAAATTTTTATGACATTTTAATTATCATTACATAAACTTGTTTCTTATGGTCATTATTTGTATATAATATAATGTATTTATTAAATTTAATATAATTATTTGTCTCAACTTATATAACATCATTACTATTTACTTAAAGACTTTATTCTTATTAATATGGAGGTGATAATGCTTATGATGAGATTACCAAGTTATATGATGTATTTAATTTTTATTATCAATTTTATTCTTTCAATTACTATAGTAGTTTTGGAAAGAAAGCAACCTGAGAAAACATTAGCTTGGCTCTTAGTTCTTGCTCTCGTTCCACCTGTAGGACTATTCCTATATATCTTCTTAGGTAGGAATTGGAAGATACACAAATTGAATGACGAAAGATTTTCAAGTCAAGTTCAAGATCTAATATCCCCCGTATTAAAAGAAATAAAAGATAAGACCTATATCTCTTTAATAGAACTTTTGGCTAACAACAGTGATTCTCCTGTATTTCTAAATAATGATATTACTGTTTTTAAAGATGGAATTCAAAAATTTCAAAGACTTAAAGAAGAACTATTAAAAGCAAAGCATCATATCCATTTGGAATATTATATAGTTAAAAGCGACACTATAGGCAACGAAATAAAAGAAATTTTAATAAAGAAATCCTTAGAAGGGGTACGTGTAAGATTTATAATCGATAGAGTTGGAGCAGCGAAGATGAAAAGAAGCTATATTAGAGAACTCAGGTCTGCTGGAATCGATGTAGTTTTATATTCGTATTTTTTATCTCCTTTATTAAAGCTTATAAACACACAAATAAATTATAGAAATCATAGAAAAATAGCTATCATTGATGGTAAAGTTGGCTTTTTGGGCGGTATTAATATAGGAGACGAATATCTTGGTAACAGTAAACTAGGATATTGGAGAGACACTCACATAATGGTAAAAGGCGATTTCGTTTTGGGACTTCAAGCAGTTTTTTTGGATGACTTTATGACCATTCAACAAGCTAACAATTATTATAGCTTCTACGATCAAGAATTTGACCAATATTTCCCTACAACTAATGTAGAATCACCTTTGGCTATGCAACTTGTAAAAAGCGGACCAGATTCAGAATTCCCGGCAATAATGCAAGGAATGCTAAAAATGATAACCATGGCTACAGATAGGATTTATATAACCACACCATATTTCGTTCCAACCGAAAGCATAATGGATGCTCTTAGAATATCTGCATTAGGCGGAGTAAACATAAAAATCATATTTCCTGAAAGAGCTGACCATATAATGGTAAATAAGGCCTCTAGAACTTATCTCGGAGAACTTATGCGTTGTGGTGTGAAAGTATATTTATACGATAAAAATTCCTTTGTTCATGCGAAAACTATTACAATAGATGGAAAATTCTCTTCAATTGGTACAGCTAACATGGATATAAGAAGTTTTGACTTAAACTATGAAATAAACACTGTAATATATAATGAAGACATATCACAGCAACTAGATCAGTTATTCTTAGAAGATTTAAAAAACTGTAGAGAATTTTCCTTAGAAGAATATGAAAATGCCGATAAGTTGACTAAAGTGATTGAGGGTGTAGCAAGAATATTTTCATCACTTCTATAAATATAAAAATAGTGGTTTAAACCACTATTTTAGATTTATATCTTATTTTATTAATTAATGTAATTACTATACCTCCGAATATCGATCCGCTTGTGTCTATTAATACATCTCTAAACTTCCCAGTTCTTCCTGGCACAAAAAGCTGATGAATTTCATCTGTAGAAGCATATCCAAAAGTTAAGATTATCCCGCATATTATAGCAGCCTTCTTATTTAGGTAATTCCTAAAAACATTATACGCAAGAAGGAATAGTATTAGGTATTCTGTAAAATGTGCAGTTTTTCTCACAATAAAAGTAGCAAGATCTCCTAACATCCCATTTAAGTCTATTCCTAATGCATTAAACACATATATGACTAATGCACTTTGTTTGTCCGATTCAGTTCCATTCTTAGACGAATAGACAAATATTATAATCATCCAAAACAACAAAACAATCCAACTTATTTTTAACTTTAGATTTCTCTTATCCATTTATCCTCCATCAAATTTAATAATATATAAATTTGTTTAAATAAATTATATAGTTATCAAACATTAATGGCAACCTCAATAAGTCTTTTGTATTATAGGTATTATAAAAGCATAAGTTTTAACTCCTTATTAATTAGTTGGATTTATAGAATCCTCCCTAATAAGAAATATATTAAAGCTTATAGCCAAATTTACATATTTTCTTATATAAAGATGAACTACTTTGATCCGAAATCTATTTTTAAAACTCTAACGGGTTCTAGTGAGAGAATTTAAAAATATAAATTTTATTACGAAGTGGTTCATTTATAGATGAACTACTTCACATTTAGTATTCAGAAATCTTCATATATAGCTTTTTATATTCTTCTGCTGATAACTTCCAACTGCTGTCTTTCTTCATTATTCTTGTGCATAACTTATTCCACGAATCTTTATGATTATTAAAAACATCTAAAGAACGCTCTATTGCATTTAAAAAATCTACCGTATCATATTTTTTAAAAGTGAAACCATCACCATCATCAGTATACTTATTATAATCCTTAACTGTATCCTTAAGACCTCCTGTAGCTCTAACTACAGGAGCTGTACCATATCTCATTGCAATAAGCTGTCCTAATCCACAAGGCTCAAATTTTGAAGGCATTAAGAATATATCTGCTCCTGCATAAACTTTCCTTGAAAAACCTTCATCAAATCTTAGAACTGCCCTAAGATTATCATACTTATTTTCAAAATATCTAAAATCCTCTTCGTAGTGATTTTCACCTGTACCCGTTATTATCAATTGAATATTTTTGCTCATTAATTTATTTATAATACCTTCTAAAAGACCAATGCCTTTTTGATCTGTAAGCCTCGTCACCATACCTATAACAGGAATATTCACATCTACTGCTAACCCCAATTCCTCTTGTAGTTTTAATTTATTTCTATGTTTATCATTTAAATCATCAGAATAGTAATTAAAATATATATTCTTATCTTCTTTAGGGTTAAACTCATCATAGTCTATACCATTTTGTATACCAGTTAGTAAATGGTTCCTACCCTCTAATATATTGTGCAGCCCATAACCTAAATGCTGCTGCCTGATTTCTTCTGAATATGTTTTACTCACTGTAGTCACTCTATCAGCACTTAATATAGCCCACTTCATAAAAGATATTCCTTCTCCGTATTTTAGCTTATCCTCAGTAAAATACTCTTTTTCGTCTAAACCTAACATCCAAAGCAAATCCTTGCCGTATATTCCTTGATATAATATGTTGTGTATTGTAAATACTGTTCTAATATTATCGTAAATTGTATTTCCTCGGTAATAAGTTTCCTTTAACGGTATAACTAAAGATGAATGCCAATCATTACAATGCAATATATCAATATTAAAATCATCCATATACTTTATACCTTCAAGTACTGCCTTTGAAAAGAAAATGAACCTTTCATGATCATCGTGGTATCCATATGCCTCTGGCCTATAAAAGTAAGATGGATTATCTATAAAATAATACTGTACTCCATCTAACTTTAAAGTAAAAAGATTACAATCTACAGTTTTCCATCCTATATAGGTTGTATAATGAGCTACCTTCTTCATTCTTCTTTTTATTCTTTTAGGAAACTTATACTTTGGCATTATTACACGTATATCAACATCTATTTGTTTTAAACTTTTTGGCAATGAGTATGCAACATCTCCTAATCCACCAACCTTCATGAAAGGATAAGCTTCAGCTGTTACAAATAAAACTCCCATACTTTTCTTCCTCACATATCTTATAATTCCTATACTTATTTTTACTTATATTTATATACCCTTAATTATAGAGTATTGATATATGACTATACTATATCTTACGATGTATTATTTTTACCCATCTGCCTTTCCGAATGTAACTGCTTGAAATTTGGCAGGCGGATAAGCTTTGTTTTTGCAGTATTACTTAAAACGTAATTAAAATTGCTATTTTTTTAAATCATAAAAATTATAAACCTTCCTATATAAAAAAAGCTTGAATCATTTTTTGATTCAAGCTTTTATATTATAAATATTCTTAGTTTATAATAGGCTCTGTTTTTCTAATACTAAAGGAAACTTTTCTGGTCCCCTTAAATCCTGAGATTTAGGTATATATGAACCCTTATCTGCTACTATATTCATAAGTTTAGCATTAGGTCCTATAATACAATTTTGAAGTATAATACAATCCTTAACATAAGCACCCTTGTTTATATTAACTCTTCTTGAAATTACACAGTTTTCTACGTGTCCCTCTATATAGCATCCATTTGCTATTATAGAATTTGTTACTTCACTATCCTTAGTGTACTTAGTAGGGCTTTCATCTTTTGATTTTGTATATATAGGAGCATTATCATGAAATAATTCCGCATTTATTCTTACATTTAATAAATCCATGTTTCCTTTATAATATGAGTGCAACGAATTTACACAACATAGGTAGCCGTTAAATTCGTAGGAATATACTCTAAGTGTATCTAACTGTCTGTAGATACTCTTTTTAATTTTTCTATTTCTTCCTGTTTTTATGCTGTCGTATATAAGCTCAATAAACAAGTCTTTTCTTAGAAGAAACATTTCCATACATATATTTGCTTCTTTATCATAGCCTATATTTTCTCCAACGCTCACCACTCTGCCATATTCATTAATGTTTAGTACATCACAGTCAATAAAGCTCTTATCTGCATTATTTACTTTTTTGTAAAGTACAGTTATATCATTATTACTCTTCTCATGAAATTTCATAGCTTCTCTAAAGTCAATATTGCATATCATATACGAAGGTGCTAATATAACATATTCTTGCTTAGAATATTGAAAGAATTCAAGATTATCGGCAAAATTATGAACATCATCATATACAGGATCTTCATCCGCAAAATTAAACACTCTAAGTCCATATCTTTTCCTGTGTAAATCCCACGGTCTCCCGTTACTTATATGATCCATCAAGGATCTTGATTTATTCTTAGTAAATATGCCTATATTTTCAATACCAGCATTAGTCATGTTTGATAATATAAAATCTATTACTCTGTATCTCCCAGCAAAAGGGACTGATGCTAATGGCCTTGTTCTAGTAAGTTCAGTTATTTTGTCGTCATTCTCATCTAAATTGATTATTCCTAAATAATTTTTCAATATGTGCACCCCCATAACTTATCCTTCTATAATAGTTCCACTTTTTAAATCTTCTTTTGCCGGTATTACTGTAATTGTCTTTCCATTGCCTATCTTACAATCTTTTCTTATAGCCACTCCGCCACCTACGATAGCTTTATTTACAATAGCATTCTCTCCAATTTTAGTATTAGGCATTACAACTGAATCTTTTACAACTGCGTTTTTACCTACTACTACACCTGGAAAAAGCACTGAATTTTCAACCTCACCATGAATGATACACCCCTCAACAATAAGAGATGATTTTACTGAAGCATTTTGTCCAATATATTGAGCTGGTCTACCAGGACTTACAGAATAAATCCTCCACTCATCATCATAAAGATTAAGTTCATTATTATCTTTTAATAGGTCCATATTAGATTCCCAAAGACTTTCTATAGTACCTACATCCTTCCAATATCCTTTAAAAGGATACGCAACCAATCTTCTTCCATCCTCAATCATCTTTGGTATTATATTCTTTCCAAAATCATTAATTGAATTTTTATCAGCTTCGTCTTCTTTCAAGAATTTCTTAAGTGTTTTCCAATTAAAAATATATATCCCCATAGAAGCTTTAGTACTCTTAGGATTGGCTGGCTTCTCTTCAAATTCATATATTGACAAATCATCATTAGTGTTCATTATTCCAAATCTTGACGCTTCACTCAACGTTACATCAATAACTGCTATTGTAGCATCTGCTTCCTTCTGTTTATGAAAATCAAGCATTTTTTCATAATCCATCTTATATATATGGTCACCTGATAATATTAAAACATACTCTGGTTCATACCCATCTACGAAAGGTATGTTTTGATATATGGCATTGGCAGTACCCTTATACCAATTACCACCTCTTTCTTCTTGATAAGGTGGAAGAATCGCTACTCCGCCATCTCTTCTATCAAGATCCCAAGGGCTTCCTATACCAATGTGTGAATTTAGCTCAAGAGGTTGATATTGAGTCAACACGCCAACTGTATATATACCTGAATTAGCACAATTGCTTAAAGCAAAATCAATTATTCTATATTTTCCCCCAAATGGAACTGCTGGTTTTGCTAGTTTCTTAGTCAATACCCCTAACCTTGACCCTTGTCCACCAGCAAGTATTAGAGCTATAATTTGTTTTTTTACCATTTTAGCCTCTCCCCTCGTTTTTCATCCCTCAACACCTAACGATGTAATTACAAAAATTGTAATTACATTATTATTATACCAACTACTGTAAATCCCTTCAATGTCCTTTAGTCCTTATTTTTAAATGTAAACGTGCCCTTAATAAATTTTTTTTTACTATTTCACTTATTTTTATAATTTGTTACATTATTCAAAAATTCACCTTCACTTTTGTTAAGAAATACAAAACGCCTGTAATTATATACAGGCATCTTATTTACATCTTAATTTTTACTCCGACATAAATTTGCTTATATATGCTAGAGATTCTTCAAGTAACTCCTGTCCACCTTGTAGACCTTGTATCTTATCTTCTAAGTTTGATGTTCTTTGATCCAACCTATATATCATATCTTTTATATCATTTAACAACTTACTATTATAAGAAACTTGGTTTCCATCGGTATCTATATATATTTTTTCTGGAGGATTTCCACATTTATTACACTTTGCATAGATTCCTTCTTTTTCTGTATCCTTAAATATCTTAAAGGTATCATTATCACAGTAAGAGCAATTAGAAAGCATAGTAAAATCATAATAGCTTATATCAAAGCTATAAGTTGCTCCGCATTCTTTGCATATTATATTTAAGTTATTATCTTCTGTGTTTATATAAAAACTATTTCCATTACAACCTTCTTTTTCACACACCACAGTTCTAATCATAATATTCACCTCCTATAAAGATAAATATGCTTATATATTTAAAAAAATTCGTATATAAATCATTGGAATGAATATTTTTATTTACTACAGAACATGTGTTCTATATAATTAATTTATGGATATACTATAAATATGTATTCAAATTACATTTTATGAAGGATGGTTATATATGTTTAGTAAAAGATTGATATTTCACATTGATGTAAACTCTGCATATCTATCTTGGGAAGCTTGTTACAGACTTCAACATGGAGAAACCGTAGATCTCCGTGAAGTTCCTTCTGCAATAGGCGGAAACCCTAAAAATCGCCATGGAATAATACTAGCAAAATCAATTCCTGCTAAAAAATATAATATTACTACTGGAGAATCTCTCTATACTGCTCTTAAAAAGTGCCCTAACCTTCTAGTAGTCCCACCTAAGTATGACTTATATATGAAATGTAGTAATTCAATGATGTCTATATTAAAAGAATATAGCCCACAAATTCAAAGATTCTCAGTTGATGAGTGTTTCATCGATTTAACATATACAAATTTAAATATGAATCCTATATCAATAGCAACAAAAATTAAAAATCAGATAAAAGATACATTAGGCTTCACTGTAAATATAGGTATTTCAACCAATAAACTCTTAGCTAAAATGGCTTCTGATTTTGAAAAACCAGATAAAGTTCACACGCTGTACGAAGAGGAAATAAAAGAAAAGATGTGGCCTCTTCCAATCGAGGACTTATTCATGGTAGGCCGTTCTACTTCACCTAAACTTAAGGCATTGAACATAAATACAATAGGAGACTTAGCTAATTATGATCTTGATATACTTAAGTATGAATTTAAAAGCTTTGGTTTAACACTATGGAATTATGCAAATGGAATAGAAAACTCATCAGTACTTTCAGAAAGTCACAGCACCATGAAAAGCATAGGTAATTCGACCACTATAGCATATGATATAACAACCAAGGAAGATGCTTATAAAATAATACTTTCCTTAGTGGAGACTGTATCTATAAGACTTAGAAATTCTGAATGCTATTGTAGAGTAGTATCTATACATATTAAGAATAGCAGCTTCATGAATTATTCAAAGCAGATAAAGTTATTTAACCCCACTGACTCTACTATGAATATATTTACTACTTGTTGTAAGCTTTTAGATAAACTTTGGATTGGTGATCCAATTAGGCATATAGGTGTTCACGTGTCAGATTTAAGTTCAAACACTACTTATCAAATTTCACTTTTTGACGAAAAACATATAGAAAAAACTAAGAACTTAGATAGAACTATAGATGAGATAAGAGAAAAATTCGGAGACTATGCTGTAGTTAGGGGCACTTTTGTAAATTCCGGAATTAAGCCTCTATGCGGAGGAGTTGGAGAAGACGACTACACAATCATGTCTAGTATATTATAAATTATTAAATTTAGCAGGCGAATAAGTTTTGTTTTTTTACTGTATAGCTATATAAAGCTTCTAAAGCCATTAAAATATCTAGATTTAACTAACTACAACATTCTATACTTTGCTATACAGTAAAAAAGTGATAGTTACGAATAACTACCACCTTTTTATTGGGGGGATAGGGAATGTTTTACTATATTTAGGACAAAAGTCCGATAATTACTTATTTTTTACCTTTTCAGTTTTAATTAGTGAATGCTGTCTAGAAACATCTCTAACTAGATATACAACCCATAACAAGCATACACCTAAACCTAAATGAACTATATCTATTGATAAATTCATCGCTTCCATTGTAAAGCCTCTGTTTTCCATAACTTTTTGTGCTAACATCAACAGTACAGATACCATTAAAGAAGCATTATATAATATAAGCCATAGATTAAAGCTTTTCTTTTTACTAATATCTAGAACATTATCAGCAACATAAATCAAAGTCATAAATCCTGTACCTAGTATTAGTAGATGTCCATTTATCAATTTTAGAAAATCTCCATTATTAAAATCACTTAATCCTAATATATTTAAAAGCCCACTTAAGAGCCAAAGAACCGCATATCCAATAGAAAATAATTTTAATTGCTTCATAATATATCACCTCTTAAATACCTATGTATTGTATTATTATATTTCTATATTTTATTTTTGTTACTTTAATTATAAAACAATTGATAATTATTTTCAAGTAATTTTTTATATCATCTAATAAATAACCACTAGTTTTTTGTGCATCTTCCTTTTCAAATACATATGATGAAATTTTAGTAGATGAACATGTTTTATTTTTTACTGTATATCAATAAAAGTATTTTAACTATATTGAAATACCTAGATTTAATAGTGATAGAAAGCTTATATATTTTTACATAAAAAAAGAACCATAGAAAACAATCCTATAGTTCTTTCACTTCTCTAAATAATTTAATTCTATGTGTATGCTTAAGAATATTATTGAAATTAAATGGTTATGCAGGAGATGCTATATGAGCGAGCAATTAGAATTAAATGATTTTTTCAGATGGAATGGCGTTAAGAAACTGTACTGTTCGAACGTAGTGAGTTTACAGTTTTAGCCATGGAATATGATGAAATCATATTAATTCTTTGCGTAAGCTCATTAAAGCATTGGATGCATAACCATTTAATTTCATTAGCAGTATCTAAATTTTTTAAAAGACTTTTACAAGCAATTTAACTTCTGCTGGTTTAAGTTCAACTGAGATTATTCCCTCTGCCGAATAATAAACATCATTTTTACAATCTCTAAGCATATCTCTATAATGTCCTTTAACTTCTCCAAATTCTACTTTTATAGAACTATTTGAATTTCTGTTTATAATAACTAATAGCTTGCTATTCTTATAACTTCGTTCAAAACATATTACATCAGCATTTGTATCAAAGAACCTCAGTTCTCCACGTTTTAACACCAAACTATTACTTCTAATACCAGAAAGCCTCTTGTACCAACTTAAAATATCCTTATCTTCTTTATTCCAAGGATATGTCCTTCTATTATCTGGATCTTTTTGCCCTTCAAGACCTACTTCATCACCATAATAAATTACTGGTACCCCCGGAAAAGTCATTTGAAAAGCTACAGCTAACTTAACCATACTTTTAGCTATATTTATATCGTTATAGTTATTCATGAACATAGTGATAATTCTTTCAGTATCATGCGTTCCTATGATATTCATTGATGCATAGAAATTTTCCTTTGGATAGTTTTCATAAAGACTCATGAACTTTTTAACTAACATATGAGAATCTATACCTCTATTTAGAAAAGCTATTATTATATCTCTAAATGTATACCCCATCACCGAGTCTAATTCATCTCCGTAAAGATATTCTCTTTTTTGCCCATAGCTTACTTTATTTGAAGCATCTTCCCATACCTCTCCTACTAGCACCGAATCATTTTTTATCTTTTTAATTTTACTCTTAATAGCTTTTATAAATTCATCAGGAAGTTCATCAGCCACATCAAGTCTCCAACCTGATACACCAAGATTCATCCATTTCGAAAGTACTGAATCATCTTTATTAATTATATAATCCATATACGAAGGATTTAACTCATCTACATTAGGAAGATTTTCAAACCCCCACCAGCTTTCATAATCATGAGGATAATCTCTAAATCTATACCACTCATAATACTTAGAGTCTTTAGATTGATATGCTCCTAGTGAATCATAATTTCCATTCTTATTGAAATATACGCTATCAGATCCAGTATGGCTAAACACTCCATCTAAGATTATTCTTATCCCATACTTATTTGCTTCACTGCATAAACACTTAAATATTTTATCATTTCCAAACATGGGATCTATATTTTTATAATTTGCAGTATCATACTTATGACAACTAGATGATTCAAATATAGGATTTAAATATATGGTTGTAACCCCTAGTGATTTTATATAATCTAACTTTTTCATTATACCCTTCAGGTTACCTCCAAAGAAATCCCATCTTAATACCTTGCCATCAGCATCTTTTATATACATAGGCTGATCATACCAGTTACCATATATAAAGGAATTCTTTTTAGGATTATCTACTAAACCATTATCATTACCATTAAAAAATCTATCTACAAAAATTTGATAGATAATACCTTCTTTATACCACTTTGGAACTAAATTATCTTGATATACAGTTATTTGATAATACTTAGGATTATCAGCATATATTTGTCCTATTCCTCCCAGACCTTCATTATTATTACCATAATAAATGGTCTGTTCTTGTCTTTTCAAAACAAAATAATAATTTAGTACTCCTTTAGTTGTAGCAATAAAGCTGGTCTTAAAGAAGCATATATCATTCTGTCCTTCTTTATAAAACATTTCCATTAGAATACTTTGTCTATGTCCATCAAAATGAATAAGTTCTATAAAAGCTTGTTGACATCCCTGTGATTCAATAACAATACTTATTTCAGTTCCCAACTTTACTGCCCCAAATGGATTTCTATAGTAAGTATTTTGAGAATCATGCAATATATAAAAATTATTCATAACTTTTTCCTTCCTATGACTTATTTTAATAATACCTCAGGCATATCCTGAGGTATTATTTCAATTAATTAGATAGATATATATTTTTTATCAGAGTTTATGGTTTAAAATCTGAGCGATGCATCTTTATTAACATTCGGTATCTTTAATTTAAAATCGAGGATTTGTTTAGTCATATTATAAATTTTTATATAGATATCCTGATCCCCATATACCTGTGGCGTATTCTTGTATTGTTCTATCTGAAGAAAAAACACCTGAATGTGCTATATTTATAGCAGCCATACTTTGCCACTTATCTATATCTCTATAGATATTATCTACTCTGTCCTGCGCTCTAACATAAGAATCAAAATCCTTTAGCACAAAGAACTCATCATTG
The DNA here is from genome assembly GCF_024341905.1 of Clostridium folliculivorans. GTDB lineage: Bacteria > Bacillota > Clostridia > Clostridiales > Clostridiaceae > Clostridium_AR > Clostridium_AR folliculivorans. The sequence continues at coordinate 42,580 of NZ_BQXY01000015.1, read as the reverse complement.
TAGGTAAGCAAATGTTCAAAAACAGTTTTGAATCTATCTTTATCAGGAGAATAATACCCATTTATTATATCTTGAGTAACTCTTCTTAATCTTGAATCGCTGTTGCAAGTCTCCCAAGCTGAATAACCACCTTTTGAATAGTAATTAAGTACTTCTCTCTCAGTAAGACCAAATATTATTATATTATCATCGCCAACTTCATCTCTTATCTCAACATTAGCACCATCTAGAGTAGCTACTGTTATTGCTCCATTCATCATAAACTTCATATTAGATGTACCAGAAGCTTCTTTGGTTGTTGTAGATATTTGCTCACTAACATCTGTAGCAGGTATTATATCTTCAGCTTGAGATACTCTGTAATTCTCCATATAAACAACTTTTATTTTATCTTTTATTCTCTTGTCATTGTTTATCTTTTCACCTACAGCATTTATAAGCTCTATTGTTTTCTTTGCAAGGTAATATCCTGGTGCTGCCTTTCCTGCAAAAATGAAAGTCCTTGGCACTATATCTAAATCAGGATTATCAATTAGTCTATTATAGAGATCCATTATTCTTAAACAATTAAGAGTCTGCCTCTTATAAGCATGTATCCTCTTTACTTGTACATCAAAAATTGAATTTGGATCTACCTTTATTCCATTTGAATCATAAATAATTTTTGCTAAAGACTTCTTATTATTGTTCTTTATCTCTGCAAGTTTTCCTAAAACTAACTTATCTTTAGAAAACCTCGCAAAGTTTTCTAAATCAGTAGGATGCTTTATCCAACCTTCTCCAATAGTATCTTTTAGCAAAGACGTTAATTCTGGATTTGATTTGATAAGCCATCTTCTATGTGTTATTCCATTTGTTTTATTGTTGAACTTCCTAGGATATAAATAATAAAATTCTTTCATCTCTTGCTTTTTAAGTATCTCGGTATGAAGTTTAGCCACTCCATTTACACTATGACTTCCAACTATGGCTAAATTGGCCATCCTTACATATCCATCACCAATTATGGACATTTTAGATATCTTATCCCACTGTCCTATATACTTATTCCATAAATCCTGACAGAATCTTTTGTTTATCTCTTCAACTATCATATAAATTCTTGGAAGCAGTTTTTTAAACATATCTACAGGCCATTTTTCTAAAGCTTCAGCAAGTATAGTATGATTTGTATAAGATACTGTATTAGTAGTTATCCTCCATGCATCTTCCCAAGACATACCTTCCTCATCCATTAGAAGTCTCATAAGCTCAGGAATAGCTAGAGTTGGATGAGTATCATTTATATGAATAGCAAGCATATCATCAAGATTCATTAAGTTATGTCCATTGTCTTTGAAATATCTCAATATACTTTGAATACCAGCTGACACAAAGAAATATTGCTGTTTTAATCTTAATATTTTCCCTTCGTAGAAAGTATCATCTGGATAAAGCACATGTGATATAGCCTCTACTGAGTTTTTATACTCAATTGCTTTTAAAAAGTCTCCTCTGCTAAAAGATGAGAAATCAAATTCATTAGATACTGGTTCTGCACTCCAAAGTCTTAGAGTATTTACTACATCATTTTTATATCCTACTACAGGAGTATCATAAGGAATTGCTAAAACTGGCTCATAGTTGATATGTGTAAAACTTAACCTACCATTTACCGCTTCAACCCTCACATCTCCTCCAAACTTAACAATCTCGGACTTATCAGGCTTTTTCATCTCCCATACGTTTCCTTCTTTAAGCCAATAGTCCGGTGCTTCAACTTGAGCACCATTCATTATCTTTTGTTCAAAAAAACCATACTTATATCTAATTCCGCAGCCATGACCAGGTATATTTAGAGATGCCATAGAATCTAAGAAGCAAGCTGCAAGTCTTCCAAGCCCTCCATTTCCTAATCCTTGATCATGCTCAAACTCTTCCAATTCTCTAAGATCAATATTTAATTCATCCAAAGCCTCTTTACATACATCTCTTATTCCTAGATTCAAGAGTGCATCCCCAAGAAGCCTACCTAATAAAAATTCCATGGAGAAATAATAAACTTGTTTTTCGCCCGTTTGATTATATCTTTTATTGGTATCTATCCAAGCTTTAGCAACATAATCTCTAACTAAACTTCCCAAAGTTTCGTACTTATTTTGCTGAGTTCCTTTTTCCAATTCTTTACCGTGAAGTTCTAAAAATTTCTTAAGATAGTCCTTTTTAAAGGCGTCTTTGTCTATATTGAACATATTTATTCCTCCTTTATACTAAAGCATAATCTTAATAAAGCAACGATTCATACAACCTTCTATAATCTCCTGCCGCCTTTTCCCAACTATTGTCGGAAGTCATTGCTTGCTTTATAAGTCCATTCCACACCTGCTTATTATGGTAGGATTTTATTGCGTATTCTATTGTTGCCAAAAGTTCCGAGCTTATATAGTTATAAAAACTAAACCCGTTTCCTTCACCAGTATATTTATTATAAGGGGTAACAGTATCCTTTAGTCCTCCAGTTTCTCTAACTATAGGTATAGTTCCATATCTAAGTGCTATCAATTGACCAAGTCCACAAGGTTCAAACAATGATGGCATTAGGAACATATCAGATCCAGCATAAATTTTATGGGCTAATTCATCACTAAACATTATATTAATAGACACCTTATCTGGATACCTATATTGTAAATTTCTAAAATGATCTTCATAGGACCTATCTCCTGTACCAAGGACAACTAACTGGATATTATGTTGAAGTAATCTATCAGCTATATTTATTACCAAATCCATTCCTTTTTGGTTAGTAAGTCTTGATACAACACCAATAATCGGTACATCTTCCCGCTCTGGTAAGCCTAATTGTTTTTGTAACCCTAGTTTATTTAACTTTTTATCTTCAATATTATTTAAAGCATAGTTTTTAAAAATGTAGTTGTCATTACTCGGATTATAGATATCATAATCTATTCCATTTAATATACCTGCCAATACATTATTTCTAGCTTGTAAAAGACCATCAAGTTTTTCACCATAATTCTCACTTTGTATCTCTGAAGCATAAGTATAGCTTACTGTTGAAACACGATCAGAATAGTTTATTCCACCCTTCATAAAGCTCACACCACCATGAAGTTCTAAGCTTCCATTATTGAAAGGTTCCATATCATATCCAAAAAGTTCTTGCAAAACTTCCGGACTATAATTGCCTTGAAAAAGTAAGTTGTGTATAGAATATACTGATTTTATATCTGAATAAAATGGATCTTTGCTATACTCAAGCTTTAATAGTACTGGCACCATTCCAGTCTGCCAATCATTACAATGTATCACGTCAGGTCTAAAATCCAACTCTTTTATAGCTTGAAGTACCGCTCTATCAAAGAAAGCAAATCTTTCTCCATCATCATAATGACCATACAAACTTTCTCTATTAAAATACTGCTCATTGTCTATAAAATAAAATTTCACACCTTCATATTCATATTCAAATATTCCACAGTAAGAGTTTCTCCAACCTACTGGAACCGTAAACCATTTTATAAAATAAAGCTTATCTTTATATTTATCCTTAATATTTTTATATTTTGGTATTATAACTCTTGCATCAACACCTTGCTTTACTAGAGCTTTAGGTAATGCTCCCATAACATCCCCTAATCCTCCAGTCTTAATAAACGGATCTGCCTCTGATGCAATAAAAAGTACTTTCATTATCTCATCTACCTCCTTAATGATTATGATGACTACTTGTTTTATTCTTTATCTTTAATCTGCTTTTCAGCTATACTTATAGCTTTCTCAAAGTCTAAGCCTTTTAAGATATTCTGCTCTTTTTCTTCTACATCATCTATTATATTTATAGGTTTTAATATTAATGTTGCCATAGGAGGTACTTTAATAGTTAATTTATACTTTTGGTTATGCCAAGGTGATTTCTCAGAGAATAAATTTTCTCCAATTACTTGACCTGATCCGCCATATTCCTTACTATCTGTATTAAATACTTCTTGATATTCACCTAGGTAAGGGACCCCTATATTAAAATCATAATAAACTACTGAGGTAAAGTTGCATACATATATTAAACTTTTCTTTGGATCATCAGTTTTTCTAGCAAAAACAATAATACTTTGAGTAGAATTATCAGCATCAATCCATTCAAACCCATTTGCGTTATAGTCACACTGCCATAAAGCTTCATTCTCTACATAAAATTTATTTATATCCTTAAAGAATTTATGTGTATCTCTATGCATTTCAAATTGCTCTATAAGCTTAAATTCTAATCCTTCATGGTTTCTCCATTCTATAAACTGTCCAAATTCACTACCCATAAATAATAATTTCTTACCGGGATGTGCAAGCATATAAGATATAAATAGTCTAAGCCCAGCAAATTTGTTCCAATAATCTCCCCACATTTTATCTACTAATGATTTTTTCCCATGTACAACTTCATCATGTGATATTGGAAGTATAAAATTTTCCGAGTAATTGTACATCATTGAGAAGGTTACTAGGTTGTGGTGATTCTTCCTATATATAGGGTCAATCTGAATATACCTTAACATATCATTCATCCAGCCCATATTCCACTTAAAATTGAATCCTAATCCTCCTATATCAACAGGCTTAGTCACCATAGGCCAAGATGTTGATTCTTCTGCCACAACGAGAATATTGTTTACTTGCTTAAATATAGTTTTATTTAGAGCTTTTAAGAATTCTACAGCCTCCAAATTTTCTCGTCCCCCGTACTTGTTAGGTTTCCATTCTCCATGCTTTCTATCATAATCAAGATATATCATATTTGCCACAGCATCTACTCTTAATCCATCTATATGAAAGTTCTTTAACCAGTAAAGAGCATTAGAAATCAAAAAGCTTTTAACTTCTGGCTTTCCTAAATCAAAATTGGCTGCTCCCCAACCTTTGTTTTCTTGTTTCGAAGCTTCACTATATTCATAAGTTGGAGTACCGTCAAACATATACAATCCATGTTCATCCTTACAGAAATGACCAGGAACCCAATCTAAAATTACACCTATATTTTTTTCATGTAATGAATCAACTAGCACCTTAAAGTCATCACTACTACCGTATCTTCTTGTTACTGAGTAATAACCTGTCACTTGATATCCCCAAGAATCATCTAACGGATGTTCCATTATGGGCATCAATTCTACGTGGGTGTAGCCCATTTCTTCAACATAGGTTGGAAGTATCTCCGCTAACTCCAAGTAATTATAGAAGCTTCCATCTTCTTTTCTACTCCATGAACCTAAATGAAGTTCATATATATTAATTGGACTTTCATACACATTGGTATTATTTCTTTTTTCTATCCATTTTTCATCTTTCCAAGAATAATCAGATATCCCGGTAACTAAAGAAGCAGTATTAGGTCTAAGCTCTGATGCAAAAGCATATGGGTCAGACTTCAATACAATTTTCTTTCCATCCTTACTTGTTATAGCATATTTATATACAGCTCCAGCTTTAAGCTCTGGAATAAATCCACTCCACAAACCAGACTCGCTAATTTTCTTTAATTTATTATGATCATTACTTTCCCACAAACTAAAATCTCCAACTACATTTACAGCGCTAGCGTTTGGTGCCCAAGTAGTAAATCTTGCGCCTGCTATTCCGTTTTCTTCTACTAGATGGCATCCCATAAATTTATAGCTTTCGTAGTTATTGCCCTCATGAAATAGATAGATGTTAAAGTCAGAAACGATACCACCTTTTTCATCTTTACCAACTTGAAGTTCTTGTTTATCTCCATTAACCTTTTCAACATTTAACTCTTCTATTTCCAGCAATATAGATTCATCTACTACTTTTTTTGCTCTTGTTCTAGTTTTCTTAGGCTTAACTTCAGCTTTTTTTTCATCAACACTATCCTTCTTCTTTGTTGTTTTCCTAGTAGTTTTTTTAGCTATCTGTTCACCTTCAACCTTTGATTGTTGCACTGCTCCCTCTATATCTTCATTCACCTTTTTTGTTGTCTTTTTAGTTCTTGAAGCTTTAGTTGCCACTTTATCTTCACTATCTTTTTTAACTGTAGCCTTATCTACATCATCGTTGCCTTCTTCTGTTTTTAACTTTTTAGTTCTAGTAGTTCTTTTCTTTGTCGTACTCTTCTTTTGGGCTAATTCTTTTGTTTCCGCTGCCTCTTCAGCAGCTTCTATATCTAAATCATTTTCTAAGTTCTTCATAAATTACGCCCCCATTACCCTAAATTTAAAATTCCATATTTTACATATATTCTACAAAAAAGCTATAACACCTTCACATATTCTGGAAATGAGACTTTATAAAATTAAAATTATAATACACTCAAATGAAACCGTTTATAAATCATAATATGGAAACATTATGAAATTAAAAATGCCATAATATCACATAATTTTGTCATACAACTGCCACAAAAATCTCTTATTATTTAATTAATCCCTTAATAATTAAATTATTAGACATCCACAATACAGAAAATAGACAAAGAGTTTTAACATTAATCTTTTCCCTAAGAAAAAAATCGCTAATGCCTGCTGCATTAGCGATTTTTTATTTTTTAGAAATTTATAACCCAACTATATCTATAGATAAATATGAGTAATGACTTAAAACATAATTTAAAGAATAAAAAATATGAGTTTATCGCCTACCAGAATTTCTTCTATAATGCGGCTTCTTTCTTATTAACTGCTTCACCTAAGTAAGCATTTTTTATATCTTCATTTTTAAGAAGTTCTTCTCCAGTGCCTTCCATTATTATCTTTCCAGTTTCAAGTACATATCCATAATCCGCTGCCTTTAAAGCAAGGTTTGCATTTTGCTCTATTAATAGTATAGTAACACCTTGTCTTCTTATCTCTTGAATTATATTAAAGATATCTTTAACTATTATAGGTGCAAGCCCAAGTGACGGCTCATCCATCATTAAAAGTTTTGGCTTTGCCATAAGAGCTCTTCCAACTGCTAACATTTGTTGCTCTCCTCCAGAAAGAGTTCCTGCAAGTTGCCATTTTCTTTCCTCTAATCTTGGAAATAATTCATATATCCACTTTATATCCTTTTCTATTTCCTTCTTATCTTTTCTAAAATACGCACCTAACTTGATATTCTCAAGAACAGTAAGGTTAGGAAAAACTCTTCTTCCCTCAGGAACTAAAGTCAGACCCATCTTTGGTATCTGTTCTGTCTTTTTGTTAGTTATATCTACTCCATCATATATTATTTTACCTGACTTAATTTTAGTAAGACCTACCGTTGCTCTTAGTGTGGTACTCTTTCCAGCCCCGTTAGCACCAACAAGAGTAACAATCTTTCCTTGCTCTACATTTATAGATATCCCATTAAGAGCTTCAATAGCTCCGTAAGATACTACTAAATCTTCTATTTTAAGCATCTTCCTTCACCCCCAAGTAGGCTTCAATAACCTTTGAATTGTTTTGAATTTCATAAGGTGTCCCATGTGCAATAGTAACCCCGTGATCAAGCACATATATTCTATCAGATATCCCCATTACTAAAGGCATATGATGTTCTATCATAAATATAGTAAGACCAAATTCATCTCTTATTTCATTTATAAAGCTTGTAAGTTCATCAGATTCCTTTGGGTTCATTCCAGCTGCTGGTTCATCTAAAAGCATAACCTCTGGATTAGTTGCAAGACCTCTAGCAATTTCTAACCTTCTTTGCTTTCCATAAGGAAGTGAACTTGCCTTTTCATCCTTAAGATCTAAAAGACCAACTCTTTCCAACAACTCTAGTGATTTTTGAACCATTTGCTTTTCTTCTTTTCTATACCTAGGAAGCTTAAACATTCCTTCTAAAAACATTGATTTTAAATGAAGGTGATTTGCTATAAGAACATTGTCCAAAACTGTTAAATCTCCAAATAATCTTATATTCTGAAAGGTTCTAGCTATCCCTTTTTTAGTTATAGCATCTGGCTTTAACCCAGATATTCTTTCATTATTAAAAAATATTTGTCCTTCTGAAGGACTATAAACACCTGTTATCATATTAAAAGCTGTAGTCTTACCTGCACCATTAGGTCCTATAAGAGCAACAATTTCACCTTTGTTAAGTTCCAAACTGAAGTCCTTAACTGCTGTAAGGCCTCCAAATTTCATTGTTATCTTATCCGCATTAAGCAATTTCATCTTGGCTTCCTCCTTTGCTACGTCCTATGTTTTTGAAGAATCCAAAAAGACCATTCCATGAAAATTCTCTATTTCCCATAAGGCCTTTACTAAAGAACAATACAGCTATCATTAAAAGTGCTGAAAATACAACCATTCTAGTACCAGCAACTCCTTGTATCCTGTATCCACCTATAGTTATAGTTTCATCTAAGAATCTCAATGCTTCTCCAGCTATTGTTATTATAAATGATGAAATTATAGTTCCTGTTATACTTCCCATTCCTCCTAGCACTATGATAAGTAATATGTTAAAAGTAAGCATAAACTTAAACATTGTAGGATCTATTGTACCTAGTGAATTTGCCAGTAAGCCACCGCCTACTCCAGCAAAGAAAGCCCCTATTGAAAAAGCTAGAGTTTTATTTCTAAAAAGATTTATCCCCATACTTTCAGCTGCTATTTCGTCTTCTCTTATTGCTTTCAGCGCTCTACCAAAACTACTATTCACAAATGACACCATAAGTATAACTGTCACTATGAATACCCCAAAACTCCACCATATATTAGTAGTTACTGGTATACCTTTTAATCCTAACGCACCATTAGTAATGGATTGTGTATTATTTATTACTACTCTTATTATTTCTGCAAAGCCAAGAGTTGCAATAGCTAAATAATCACCTTTAAGTCTCAGTGCAGGAGCTCCTATTAAGTAAGCTAAAAATGCAGAGATTATACCTGCAACTATAAGAGCTATTGGAAAAGGCAATTGTATATTTGCCAAAGGAGCAGCTATAGGCTGCATAAAAAAGTTTTGAGCTTTAGTTTCAGGTGACATAGTCAAAAGAGCTGTTGTATAGGCACCTATAGCTATAAATCCAGCATGCCCCAATGAAAACAAACCAGTGAAGCCATTAATCAAGTTCATGCTTAAAGCCAAAACTGCATAAATTGCACATAAATTAAGTATTCTTGTTTTATATGGATCAAAGTTTTTATCTGCATATATTAAAAACAATATGAGTACGACAAATGAAATTCCTGTTAAAATTAAATTTCTCTTTTTCATCATCTACACCTTCTCCGAAATTTTTTCGCCCATTATACCTGTTGGCTTAAATAGTAATATAACTATTAAAAGTATAAAAGCAAAAGCATCTCTATAACCTGTAAGACTTGGTAATAATGCAACAAGCATGATTTCACCTATTCCAAGGATAAATCCACCCACTACAGCACCAGTAATATTTCCTATTCCACCTATAACTGCAGCTATAAAGCATTTAAGTCCAGGCATAACTCCCATAAGAGGATTGATATTAGGGAACTTGAATCCCCACATTATACTTCCAATTGCCGCTAAGGCAGATCCTATGGCAAAGGTCAAAGTTATTATTCTGTTTATATTTATAGTCATCAATGAAGATATTTCATAATCCTTAGAAACAGCTCTCATAGCCATTCCAACTTTTGTTTTGTTTACAACATATAATAATAGAAAAAGTATAATTACGGTTACTACTGGAATTATGATTGTAAGTCTTTGCATCGATACAGATCCAATCTTAATTACATCAGTAAAAAGTGGTTCTTGTGGAAATGCTTTAGGTACACCTCCAAAAACAACTGTTCCTAAGTTTTCAAGGAAGAATGATACTCCTATAGCTGATATTAGTATTGATATCTTTGGTGCAGTTCTTATAGGTTTGTAAGCTGCCTTTTCTATAAATATTCCAAGTAATACTGTAAGAGCTATAGAAAATAATACCGCTACATACCAAGGCATTGCAAAAACTGCTATACCATAAAAAGTAAAATAAGCAGCCATCATGAATATATCTCCATGAGCAAAATTTATAAGTCTTAATATTCCATAAACCATTGTGTATCCTATTGCTATTAGCGCATATAAACTACCTAATGATATTCCATTAGCTAAATGCTGCAAAAGTGTACCCATATTAAAATTCCTCTCCTTTTAAAATACAGAGAACTGGCCTATAAGCTAGTTCTCTAATTCCTTTATTTTGTTGGCTCTACTGTGTCAGTATAAGTGAACTTACCATCCTTAACAGTTTTAATTATTGCTGCTTTTATAGCGTTTCTGTCTTCATCAAAATTAATTACTCCTGTAGCTCCTTGGAAGTCTTTAGTCTTAGCAAGTTCATCTCTTAACTTAACCGAATCATTTGATCCAGATCTCTTAAGAGCATCTACTAGTATTAAGTACGAATCATATCCAAGTGCAGACATTGCGGAAGCATCTTTTCCACTGTATTCTTTTTTGTATGCTTCTAAGAATTTCTCCGATTCCTTTGTAACTGGTTTTTCTGTAGCAAATGCAGTTGAGAATACTGCTCCTTCAGCAGCTTGACCACCTATCTTCAAGAAGTCTGGTGTCTCCCAAGTATCTCCACCTATTATTGGAGCCTTTATTCCTAAATCTCTTGCTTGTTTAATCAAAAGAGCTGATTCAGTGAAGTTACCTGGAGCAAATATTACATCTGGGTTTTGTGATTTTATATTAGTTAATTGTGCACTAAAATCTTGATCTCCAGTATTATAGTTAGATGTTGAAATTATAGCTTTGCTGTCTCCAGTTAATTTTGTGAACGAATCTGTAAAATACTTAGCCAGTCCAACTGCATAATCATTTGAAACTTCTTGTACAATTGCAACCTTTTTAGCATTAAGCTTTGAATAAGCATAGTTAGCCATTACTGTTCCTTGGAATGGATCTATAAAACAAACTCTAAAATAATAATCATTTCCTTTAGTAACTAATGGGTTTGTTGCTGAAGTTGCAACTGTTGGTATCTTAGCTTTCTTTACTATATCCCCAGCCGCCATTGAAAGTGAGCTTCCGTAACTTCCTATTATGGCTGTAACCTTTTCTTTCTCTACAAGTCTAGAAGCAGCATTAGATGCCTCTACTTTATCAGATTTATTATCAACTACTACTAGTTCTATTTTCTTTCCATTAACTTCAGGATAAAGCTTGTTCGCAAGTTTTATTCCTTCCACTTCTAATTCTCCACCACCAGCATTTGCACCAGTTAGTGGTTCAAAAACCCCAATTTTTATAGTACCACTGTTACCATTAGTATTAGAATCCGATACCTTCTCAACCTGGCAACTTGAAAGTACTGTTCCTACAGCCAATACTGCACTTATTATAAAAGCTAATTTTCTCTTCATTATTTTAATCCCCCTTAGAATATTTACGAATATACCTATTGCTGAATAATGTTTTCGTATGTTGTTGTTAATTTTATATCACCAAAATATTTTCTGTCAATTGAAAAGTATTCCTGCATCATTATTCAACTTCGTAAAATTATTCACATATTATTCATTTGTGTATTAATTTATTAACATAACATAATATTATTATATTTTTTGATACTATGTCAAGTTTGTAGCTTTATTTTTATTATTCTATCACCAAAACACAGTTTTTATTATTTGTATTCCTGTGGAGGACAAACCATTTTTTTATAAATAATTACCAGTTTTCAAACCAAATCTAAGTGTTTCTTGCATTTTTTTGATTCATACATTTCATATACTCACAATATCAATGTAAACGTGATTATTCGCATATACTATTTGATACATTCTCGTAATTCGTAGGTAATTATATCTAAATTATCCTATTAAAAGCATAAAGGGATCCTACTTCAACTATTAGGTCATGCACGCTTTCCATTTCATAATCCAAGGCTTTATACACACATAACTTAAGTTTTCATAAAGGATCCCTATATAGAGTTCCTAATCCAATCTTTAAATTATAAGTGCTAAAATTCATAGGTACATGATTTTCGAACAAGTATAAATTAATTTCGGCATAGGAACTCTTGAGTTCTTAAATTGCTCTATTTTGTTGGTTCGATTATATCAAGATAAGTAAACTTTCCGTCCTTTACTTGCTTAATAACTGCTGATTTTACTGCATTTCTATCTTCGTCAAAATTAACAACACCTGCAGCTCCTTGGAAGTCCTTAGTTTTTACAAGTTCATCTCTCAATTTAACTGAATCTTCTGAGCCAGTTCTCTTTAGGCCATCTACAAGTAACAAATACGCATCATATGCAAGAGCTGAAACTGCGGCAGGTTCTTTGTTGTATTCCTTCTTATATTCTGCTAAGAATTTTTCCGATTCCTTTGTTATAGGTTTTTCTGTTGCAAAGAAAGTAGAAAATACTGCTCCATCAACTGCACTACCACCTATCTTTAAGAAATCTGGTGTCTCCCATGTATCTCCACCTATTATTGGAGCTTTTATTCCTAAATCTCTTGCTTGTTTTATTAGAAGCGCTGACTCTGTGAAGTTACCAGGAGCAAATATTACATCTGGATTTTGTGATTTTATGTTAGTTAACTGTGCACTAAAATCTTGGTCTCCAGTGTTATAGTTAGATACTGAAACTATAGCTTTGCTGTCTCCAGTTAATTTTGTAAACGAATCTGTAAAATACTTAGCTAGTCCAACTGCATAATCATTAGAAACTTCTTGTACAATTGCAACCTTCTTAGCATTTAGTTTTGAGTAAGCGTAGTTAGCCATTACTGTTCCTTGGAATGGATCTATAAAACAAACTCTGAAATAATAGTCATTTCCCTTAGTAACCAATGGGTTTGTTGCTGATGTTGCAACTGTTGGTATCTTGGCTTTCTTTATAATATCTCCAGCAGCCATCGATAAGGAACTTCCCCAACTTCCTATAATAGCTGTAACCTTGTCTTTTTCGACAAGTCTTGATGCTGCATTAGATGCTTCTACCTTATCTGATTTATTATCAACTATAACAAGCTCAATCTTCTTTCCATTTACTTCTGGATAAAGCTTGTTTGCAAGTTTTATTCCTTCTACCTCTAATTCTCCACCACCAGCATTAGCACCTGTAAGCGGTTCAAAAACCCCAATTTTTATCGTATCACTACTACCGCTTGTCTTAGAATCTGATACCTTCTCAACCTGGCAGCTTGAAAGTACTGTACCCACAGCTAATACCGCACTAATTATAATTGCTAGTTTTCTTTTCATTAATTTACTCCCCCTTTTAATAAATACGAATTATCACTTATTACTGATTAATCTGTCGTCTTCATATAGACAATTTTATATCAGCAAATTACTTTCTGTAAAACGAAAAATGTGTTGCATCTTTATTCATCAAGCTCTTTTTGTTCACACATTATACACTTTATTTACATTTAATATATTATCATATCATCATTTAAATTACTAGCAATTTAATATATTTTAGCTTTTATTTTTATCATTCTATCACAAAAACACACTTTTTATTATTTGTATCCCTACCAAGTACATCTGTATATTTTTTATAATGTTATTACCTTCTGGTAATTATTATAAGAACTCATGCAATTTACGATAGATATAGTTGCATAAAAAAATTTTTACATGTAAACGTATTTCTAACTTTTCTTCTATTTATTTGAATTTAAAAAACTCGATAATTATGATAAGATGTTTATAATAACATTCGGCAAAAATATACAAACAACTTAAGAGGGGGCAATTATTTTGAAAAGGAGATTAAGATCAATCAAACTTACCACTAAAATCACTTTTATCTTTGTGATACTTCTAGCACTTCTGCTAATAATGGGATTAAGTGAAATCTACAATCTAAGGTCTGTAAATAACAATTTGCAACATATTTATTCCGTTAATATGAAAGCAATTCAAGACGTAAGAACTCTTAGAGAAAATGTTCAAGAATCTCAAGTTAACACTCTTCTAGCTATGGATGAAAGAAACAAATCAAATCTATCTAGATATAGTGACGAGATTACTGCCATTAATTTAGAAAACAGTACCATACTTCAGCAATATACAAAATCAGTTACAAACAGTAAGGAAAAATCACTACTTAAAGACTTAACTATGATGTTAGATGACTACATTAAGTCAAGAGATGAAACTATAGATTTAATAAAAATAGGTGATTATCAAAGGGCTAAAGATATTATAACAACTGTTACCTTAAAAAGAGATTCAGTTGATAATGTAATTAAAAACATAGTACAATTCAATCAGAATGAATCAAGACAAGCGTATGATGATTCAAGAAGCACCTATAATCTTTCAATAACTCTTACATATATAGTTTTAGGAGTTTCCTTAATCATTACAGTAATATGTTCGCTATATCTTAGATCATATATATCTAAAAAATTAAAATCAATAATCTCATTTACCGAAAAGCTTAAGAATGGTGATTTATCAGATACACTTAAAGTGAAAACTCTGGACGAATTCGGTAAAATTGAGAATTCTCTAAATGCAACCGTAATCTCTTTAAGAGATGTAATTTCAGAGATAAGCATTAGTGCAGTTAATCTAAGCTCATCAAGCGAGGAGCTGTCTGCAACAATGGAAGAAGTAACTTCAAAAGTAGATACTATAAACGAAAGCATACAGCATATAGGCAGTGGAGTTCAAGAATTAACTTCAAGTATTGAAGAAGTAAACTACTCTACAGATAAAATATCTTCTCAAGTTACTGATTTAGGATCAGATGCTGACCACAGCTATAACTCCGCCAAAGATATTGAGACTAGAGCAACTAGCTTAAAAAATAACTCAACTGAACTTGTAAAAAACTCAAAAGAACTTTATCAGTCTAACCAAGAGGCTGTATTAAGCTCTATTGAGCAAGGTAAAGTGGTTTCACAAATTAAACTAATGGCAACTACTATAACTCAAATTGCAGATCAAACCAACTTATTGGCACTCAATGCTATGATAGAATCAGCAAGAGCAGGTGAAGCAGGAAGAGGTTTTGCTGTTGTTGCAGGTGAAATAATAAAATTAGCAGACAGTTCCATGTCTGCAGTTAAAAACATAAATAAAGTTACAGATCAAATAGAATTAGCCTTTAGGAGCTTATCAGATAATGCTACTAACATACTTAAATATATAGAAAACATAGTTACTCCTACTAATGAAGAAATGATAAACATTGGATATCAATATGGAGACGATGCAAAATTGGTTGCCGATATATCAAGAAAGTTCCACCAATCATCATACTCCATAAAAGGAATAGTAGAAAAGATAAATAGAGAAATCGAAAATGTAAGCGCTATGTCTCAGCAAACAAACTCTTCTTCTCAAGAAATAATAGAGAGTATATCTGAAGCTGCAGCTGCAATAGAAGAAGTTAGCAGAACTGCTATGTCACAGGCTGAGCTAGCTCAAAAATTAAGCATATTAACTAGCAAATTTACACTTTAAAATATAATCAATCTCTAACTTAATTAGTTAAGCTAAAAAAACAAATATATCTGTTGTAATTAATCGGAGCGTCCTTTGAATAAAATGATAGAACCTCGAAAATTTTTTCGAGGTTCTATCATTTTAATTTTCGGCACTTTTTAATCATCATATTAAAATAAGTGATTAAACACTTAATTTCAAAAACATTCTTAAACATAGCCTAACTTTAATTTATACTCTTTAGCTTTTATCACCTATGAATCTATTAACATTATAGGCAACTGCTTCCGGCAAAGGTTGTGTTAGAGCCCTCTCAAAAAGTTCATAGTGATCAACACCATTACTAATAAGAAATTCTTCAATCATATTAACCTTATTTTCTCTTCCTGGCATTAGTTGATATAGTACATACCAATCTTCTAAAGAGCTTAATGGCAATATAACATCATTTATTTTTCTATATTCAACTATAGCTGACTCGTCAATTTTCAGTCTATAATCTCCATACTGATGAGCTACACCAAAGTTACACATTATATCTACCGATGTATCTCTTACTATATAAGTATAAAAATATTCAGTTAGATATGGATACTTTTTCTCTTTCGCTTGCTCTATTCCAATCTTATCAAATATAGCTTTTACTTTCATTATATCTTTTTCATCAATAACTACATCAATATCATTAGGACTATTAACCATTCCATGGAAGTATAATAATACCGATGACCCTATCATCCATCTTACTTTTTTCTTGTTAAGCTCATCAGCAATATAATATAAATCATCAAATTTCAAAATTTTCTTCTCCTTCTATAAAAATATTATCTTTTCGTACAGCATGATTTATTATGTATATAATAAAAGTAAATATGCCAAATAATATTGTAAAATTGAAACTCTTTCTGTTAATGTTATTTACTAAAATAACTATTATATTCTTGGGATTAGTAATGACATCCCAACTATTCCACCTTATGAAACGCCCTAGATATATAGCAAAACCGCTTGCCATATTTATCAAAAATACAATAACCCATGAAATTATCTTTCCATATCTTCTGCTAAATAATTGCTGAGCCTTACTCAAGGAAAGGAATCCCACTACATATCCCAACCATGCCCCAATTGCAATGTTGACAAAATCAACCCATATCTTAAAATTATCATTAAATAATATCTTATTGGTTATTGCGTAGTTTAGATGGATAGGTTTAGCTAAATAGTATTTATTACTGACTATGTGTATGAAGTCTGTAATCATATATGGTGAATTAGGATAAAAAAGCAACCAAACTATCCATAATATATAGTTCATAAAAATCACTTTGTTAGTTTTGTTTTCTTTATCTATCTTTATTATACTATCTATAACTTCTAAAGGGATCCATGCCAAAAACAAATTCCATATCATAAATCTAGGTCCTTTATAAGGACAAAAAATTACCCATAAAGAATATACTACTGTAACAATTCTTAGTATGTTTTTTGTTGTCATTATATTATTTTTACTAGTATTCAAAATATCACTCCAGTATATTTTAGTATTTTATTTATGAATCAATTTTTAATCTAATATCATCAAAATAATCCTTAATTATTTACTTAATTTAATCACTCTTTCAAGTCTACAGTTAGCTTTAACAAACACCTTATATTAAAATATTAAAACCATTATATAATAAATTATACATTATTAGATTATTGATATGTTTACGTAATGATTAAAATTGGAAAATCTGGAACAAAAAAATTACAGAAGTTATAAAACTCCTGCAACTTTTAATCGTTATAAAATTTTAGTTATAGATACCTTTACTCAGGTATCTATCCCCTCTATCAGGAAATATTGTAACAATATTTCCCTTGTCTATAGTCTGTGCAAGTTTCAATGCCGCTGAAAGCGCTGCCCCAGATGAACTTCCTACTATTATGCCTTCCTTATATGCAAGTTCCTTTACTAATTTAAAGGATTCTTCATCATTAATCTTTATTATCTGGTCTACTAAATTCATATCCATAGTTTTTGGTATAAAATCATTACCTATGCCTTCTATATTATAACAGCCAGCTATTCCACCACCCATAGTTGAACCCTCTGGATCTGCTAGTATTCCTTTTATATTTTCATCTTGCTCTTTAAGATATCTTACTACACCACTGTAAGTCCCTCCACTACCAGCACCTGCTACCAAATAATCTATATTTCCATCTAAGGCTTTGAATATTTCAGGACCTGTAGTTTCGTAATGAGCAAGAGGGTTATATATATTTTCAAACTGCTTAAAGCTAATGGAATTCTTTGTAAATTTTAAAAGCTCTTCTGCTTTTTCAACCGCCCCTAACATACCAAACTCTCTAGGAGTGTTTATGACTTTAGCACCAAGCGCCCTCATAAGCATTTGTTTTTCTTCAGAAAACTTTGTAGGTACCACAAATATAATATTGTACCCCTTATTAATTGCAGCCAAAGCTACCCCGAGTCCAGTATTGCCAGCAGTTGCCTCAATAATTGTGTAACCTTTTTTTAGTAACCCTTTATCTTCGGCAGCTTTTATCATATATTCGCCAATTCTATCTTTTACACTACCACCTGGATTGCAATACTCTAGTTTTGCAAATATATTTACTCCTTCTTTTAAATTAAAATGATTTAATTTAATAATAGGTGTATTACCTATAAGTTCTCTTATATCATTTATATATTCCACATTAATCCCCTCTTTAAATTGTTTATCAATAAGTATCTCTATTCTTATATCTTAGATTTATTTAAAGCACTCTGTATATCTTTAATTAAATCATCTTCACTTTCTATCCCTATGGAAAGTCTTATTAAATTATCAACTATTCCAACCTTTTGTCTTATTTCATAAGGAATTGATCCATGAGTCATAGATGCTGGATGGCAAACTAGTGATTCCACTCCACCTAAACTTTCTCCAAAGGTTATTACATCTAGAGATTCAACAAATTTCTTATAATCATAACCCTCTCTAAGAACGAAAGATATAACTCCACCAAATCCACTTGCTTGCTTTTTATGAGTATCATGTCCTATGTGGCCTTCAAGTCCTGGGTAAAAAACTTTCTCTATTTCTTCTCTATTACTTAGATATTTAGCTATAACATCTGCATTCTTGTTATGTCTATCCATTCTAACAGCCAAAGTCTTTATCCCTCTGATTAGCAAGAAAGAATCAAACGGAGCTAAGACACCACCAGTGGAATTTTGTATAAAATGAAGTCTTTCACTTAACTCTTCATTATTAACAACAACTAACCCAGCTACCAAATCACTATGTCCACCTAGATACTTAGTAGCACTATGAACCACTATATCAGCACCTAATTCTATTGGTCTTTGAAGGTATGGAGTCATAAAAGTATTATCCACTACTGTTAGTATTGAATTTTCCTTAGCTATTTTTGAAACTGCTTCAATGTCTGTTATATCCATCAAAGGGTTTGTTGGAGTTTCTATAAATATAGCTTTTACCTTATCATCTATACTTGCTCTAATTTCTTCAAGGTCAGTTGTATTAACTATTCCATAACTTATATCAAAATTCTTAAACACTTTATCAAGAACTCTAAAAGTTCCACCATAAAGATTGTTTGATATAAGAAGCTTATCTCCTGATTTAAATAATGAAACAACTGCTGTTATTGCTGCCATTCCAGAAGCAAAGGCATAACCTGCATATCCTCTTTCCAACTCAGCTATTAACTTTTCTACAGCTTCTCTAGTCGGATTTCCAGTTCTTGAGTACTCATATCCTTTATTCACACCAAATCCAGTTTGTTTATATGTTGAAGTTTGAAATATAGGTACATTAACTGCTCCTGTTCTTTCGTCTCCATCTATTCCTCCATGTATTAACAATGATTCAAAATTCATAATTATTTCCTCCTAATTTTTAAGTATCCTTGTACATCAATCTTTAAGCACAAAGAGTAAGTGTTTTATAGATTTATTATATTTTTATATTGTAAAAAAGTTGCCGAAGCCAACTTCTTATATGAGTTTTTTAACACATCTGCTTTTCCAAATGTATATGATGCAAAGCCAGCAGAGAAATGCCAATAATTATTTAAACCTTATAATTAAACTTATCTATTAGTACATTTCTTGTAAATACTCAATATAAGGATGTACCACTTCATCATAAAGCAGCATCTTACGATTTCTACTTAACTTCATTAAATTTAATATGGCAGATATATTGAAGTGGTACATAATTTACTTTACATTCATTTCTTAATAGCCGTAGCCATAAATATGCCTGGGTTTGTGAATTCACCCTTGCTTGAATAACCTTCACATCTAAGTCCAGTATCTTCTACCTTTACATCTGTGAACCCAGCCACTTCTAACCATTGCCTGATCTGCTTTTCAGAGAAGCCTAGCCATTCATCATACATTTCTTCTCTAGCCCATTCACCATTATGCTGGTATACATCAGATATCAAAACAGTTCCGTTTTGCTTTAATACTCTATACATTTCTTTTATAGCTTTTTCTGCATCTACTATATGATGCAACGCCATATTTATAAAAACTCCGTCTATTGATTCATCAAATAGCGCTAAGTCATCCAAAGAAGATTTTATTGGATAAATATTTTTAAGTCCTACATTGTTAGCTGAAGCTTTTAGTTCTTTCAGCATATTGTATGATCTGTCTAAAGAGAATACCATTGCTGATTCTCGAGCAAGTCCCAATGAAACAAATCCTGTTCCACATCCTAAATCAGCCACCACTTTATCTTTAATATTAAATTTTGCTACTATTCTATCCCTTACCTCATCCTTAAAATATTCACTTCTCATAGTATTCCACTTATTTGCTATACTATCAAAATACTGATTAGAATTCATATTGTCTTCTCCTTTCAAAATAAAATTATAATCTCAACAACTATGATTTTTCTTATACATGGGTAATTAAAAAATACTAAATCGATTTTCTATACACTAAAAAAACTCCTACCTCTAACATATATAGAGGCAGAAGTTATATTCCGCGGTTCCACTCTAATTAACCCTAAGTTAAATTCTAAGGTTATCTCCGAATTTAGGTACTTTCATACCCTAACGCTTTAACGAGCGTACCCGCTGCCGTCTACTATAATTCGAGGCAGAGCTCAAAGATGCATTCACATAAGGTTTACTAAAAATCTCTTTCAGCCAGGGAGACTTATCTCTGATAGCTAATCTCATGCTACTATTTCTTATCACAGCAATTTCCTATTAATCTTATCAACTTTCTAGGTTATATTATTATAATATGCTGACACTTTAAATTTGTCAATAAAAAATATTAAAAATTTAATTTTCATTTAGATATTGATTTCCAAATAATAAATCATATTGTATAAGCTTATAATCCTTTACCAACTCTTCATCTTGAATCTCTTTTCCACTTAAATGATTTTGCAAATAAGGATGTTCCCTATTTAATCGTTCAAGTATATTAAAATACATCGGGTAAGACACACCAGATTCTTTTAATATATGTAACGACAATTGAGCTGGAGATACTTTTGAAGCTATAGGAGAAATACCTTTATAGTTAGACCATATAGCGACAGGAGTAATGTAACTATTAATATCAGTATCTATTTTCTCCTTATCATTGAAGTAATTGAGTGCATTATACACATCATATACACCTATTGGTTTACCTAGTCTTGGTAGATGATCTCCAAAATAATAAACTAATGTAGGTTTATCAGAATTTTTCAAACTGTTAATAAGCTTTTCATAAGCTCTATCTGCATCATAGATACCAGATGCATAGTTACTTAAAATAGACATCTCTGCTTCATTCAACTTTTTTGATGATGTGTTAACCTCTAGCTTACTATATTCATTTAGGTAAGGATCATGATTCTGCATAGTCACTGCAAATACAAACTTAGGATTGTCACCAGAAGATATTTGACTTAGTATCATATCCATTACTTTTTCATCAGCTATGTTAGTACCTTTAATATCTTTTTCTTTATCAAACCCCTCTCTATCTATAAACCTGTTAAATCCCATATATTTATAGACCTTATCTCTATTATAAAAAGTTTTATCATTAGGATGTATCGCTATAGTATCATAATCATTTTTGTTAAACACGTTAGCAATACTAGGGGTAGGTCTTCTCAAATATACATTATAAGGTATTATTCCAGGGTTAGTGAAATAGTTACTTAAGCCTGTTAATGCCTCAAACTCTACATTTGCTGTTCCTCCACCAAATACTGGCGATACTATAGATCCCTTAATATCCTTTCTTACATTTCCAATTATGTCTCTGTCAAACGTAACTCCCTTAAGTTGTGTAGCATCCCAAAAACTTTCACTCATAATTACTATAACATTAGGTTTTATATTAACCTCCGAAGAAACCTTAACATCATTACATCTGCTAAGCTTATCTAACACACTATTAATACTTTCCTTAGAATATCCTTCTGGTTTATCAGATATATATTCATCGTAATCTTTTATGAGAAAAAAATTTTCAACAAATAAGCCATTGTCTACTGCTTCCTCTTTACCTGTATACCATGACTTACCAATACCTAAATCAGATAAATATCCCGAGTTATCTAATATATATACATTCATTGCAAATATTATTAAAGCTAAAATCAGCATATTGAACCTTAGCTTTGGCCTTAAACTTTGCACAATGTATTTTCTAAACTTAATTGCCAGCATAATAAGCAAAATAGACATTCCTATTATTGCTATAACTATTTGATAGTTAATATATCTAATTCCAATCATAAAAGCATCTTTCATTAAATATATTTCCCATGGATAAAACGGTTCATCAAAAAAACTCAACTTAACTATATTTGCAATAAGGATAATGCTGATTGATAAATAAAATATAATTCTACCTAAGTTTTCTCCTAATAAAGAGATTATAACTATATATACCATCAGCACAATCATAAGATTTACTAATTGATGTATATTAAGAAACTTATTCAAGTCAGTAATTAACTGCTTTCTTAATATACAATCACTGAAATAAACTATAAAAGTTGCAGAAATCAATTTTAAATTTATCGATAAAATTAAGTTTTTCTTATATTCATTTGATAAATTTGTGCAGTATAATCTCCACTTTTGTATACTACTAAAAATTCTATAGACTAGATAAGATGCCGAAACGCATAAACTACTATATACAAGCCAAATAAAAAGAGTTAGTAATAGAGTCTTTATGTCACTGTTATACATTCTAAATATAGACATATTCTGAATAACACTATATGAACCCTCAATTCTAAAAATGCAATTAAGGAAAAACACATCAAAAGGTATACATAATGTAATTAAGATATCTTGTAGTATACTTTTACTAGAAAAATTATCTTGTGAAATATTGCCTAGTAAATAGATAGGATAAAATATTATTGTGAATAATGGGATCTTTATATATATTAATGAAGCTAGATATATGATTACAATACTAGTGCTAAAAGCTATTAAAAAAAGCTCCTTACCTTTACCCGCAAACTTAGTTATAAAGTACCATATAGCGTATGATATTAAAAATAAATTAGAAAAATACAGCTTATTATATCCTACTAATGCATTTACCAATATGCTTAACAATAACAACAATATTACGAACTTTTTATCTAAATTTAATCCTATAGTACCTGCCATAAATGTTAGAAATACCTCAGCTGCTATAATGGATAAAATCATTCTTGTATCAGTAAAACTAAAGAAATTTATATATGATATACTGAAAAACAAAAAAGATACAATTAAACTTTTTATATTTGCTCTTATCCAAGCTACCATTTGTAAAGCACTCCTTTTTTATAATTCCCTTTATATAAAGTGCCCAACTATAACATTATTATCCATTGGAGTTCACAGATAAAACTTAATAATTTAATAAATTTTAATCATTAAAGATTTTGTTTTGTTATAACTTCCTAAGAAATAAAAAAATCCGCTGAAGCCACCTTATTCAGCGAATTTTTTTGCGCATCTGCCTTTCCGGATGCATATAAAAAGAATCTGGCAGGCGATATATTTTTTCTTTTTACAATTGTTTCATATTAGTCTCTTTTAGTTCCTATCCGTCTTACCCCATCTTTCTTAATATAGGTATCATAAGCTACAGCTTCCCTTGCTATTTCTTTGCCATTTTCATAAGTGACTAAATAAGACTTAACCTTATAGCCGTCAATTGGTTTTTCATCCATTACTATTTGTCCCTCTGGCAGAGTCGGATCATTCACTTCATTAACCATAGCTTGGATTACAACAGGGGCATCTGATACCAAGTCGTATCTCTTGCTACCCAATCCAGCTTTACTACCATATATATTAAAACTTACAGATCTTCCACTGGTCATGGCTTCTATGTAAATAGGAAAATCATATGTGTTTTTAAACTTATAATCTAGATATCCCCAAGTCACTGTAGCATCAAGCCCAAGCGGTGAATAAGTCGCCTTAAAAGAATGGTTATGCCTCTCCACTGCTTTAAGATTGGCCCTCATAGCAGCTCTATACAAGGTTGTAGAAACTTGACATATGCCGCCACCTACATCATCAACCACTTCATTATTTTTATAGATCGGAGCCTCCATGTAACCCTTTTCGTAAGTCCTTTCACCTAACGTTTTATTATAACTAAAAACCTCTCCCGGCATAACTACTTTTCCGTTGCAAGCCTTTGCAGCTATTGCTATATTATTAGCTCTAGCTTCGGTTGAGGTAGAATAATCCGTTGAGAATGAAGCCAAAACTCCATCAATCCTTGAGAGCTGTTCTTTAGTTATCTTTGCATTAGCCACTTTTATCTCACCATTAACCGATATATCCTTATTCCAGGATCCAGTTAATGCTTCCTTCAAACTTTTATCAAGTAATTCCTTATTTAAAACAGCTCCACTTTGCTCTTCATTTATTGTAATTGACTGATTGATTATATTTATTGAAGCATCTTTAGGTTTTTTGTCTATCTTAGAGGCAATACTTTTTTCAAACTTATTTAATTCTTCACTATCATATTTAAAATTGAGATTTATATTAGTTATTGGACCACTTTTTATTAACCTCTTCCTATCTAGAAGCCCTTTGTCTTTTCCATACTTAAGTGCTTCGTTCACAGCAGTTTCTATATCATACTGTGGTTTTATTGTTTTATAGTCTAATTGAAATTTCTTTTCCTGAACCTTTACAATTATTTTTTTATCATCCGCAAGCTTTCTAAGTTCATCATTTAATAATTGTACCGCTTCAGCCTTTGACTTACCTGACAAATCTATTCCTTCTATCCTTACTCTACTATATATTTTATTATCCCATTGCTTTACGTAATTCTCAATGGAATGCCAATATGTAATAGCTGAAACTCCCACAACAATTACACCAGCAGTAGCAGCAATTATTAAGGATTTCATATTATTATTTCTTTTAGCTCTGCTTAGCATATAATTTTCCTCCGTTAGTTCGGCTACAAAGTTTCTACTTAAATCATTATGCTCGATCCAGGAACCTTTTAAGACTCTTCTTTACGAAACATAGACTTCTTTTGAAACAATATTACCTGTATGTAATATTATTACAGAACTTAAGAGAAAAATATTCCTTAAAAGTAGATTTATAATTTAAAAGTTTATTAAATCTTCCCCTTGCTATTAAATATATCCTTTATAAAATCATTATATTGAGGTTGCGATATTATATAGCTCTTTTCTCCACAAAAAAGCAAATATCCATTCCTGTAGGGATACATACTAAAACAACTCTTTGATTTTAAATATACATCTAATGAATTCGTAACACCTTTAGGATCAGGCCCATTGTACTGTTGGACATCGTCTCCGGAATTACTTATTAATCCTATTAAGGTTTGTACCTCATCTTTAGACAAAACTCTAGCTGATATATCAGCATAGGAAACTTCAACCCTATCTATCTTATCTTCAGTAATACTTTTTACCTTATAAAAATCATATTCTTTTTCCTTAGCACCGCAACTTACTAAACCAAAACACATAATTAATAATATAATCCCACAAATAATCTTAACATTTATTTTTTTCAATTATAATCACCACACAAATAACACTTCAATTATAATACGAAAGAAAAAGAATATAGTTACACCAATTTATAATATTTATAAATAATTTTATGTAGCATTCTTAAAGATATCACCTATCTTTAAATGAAAATAACCCTTACTTCTTAAACTCAAATTAAAACACCAAATTAAATATTATTATAAGAGTCAAAAGAGCAAGTACAAATATGGCAGAATTCTTTCCGGCTTTTGCCCACCTATGATCTTCATATTTATCTCCAATAAAGTACGCTATCACCACCATAGCTAAAGCGTAGAATAAAGTATAATGAACTCCAACATGACCATTAGACCAAGCCTTGAGACCAAAGGAATCTAATATAACATCTCCAAGTACTATATTATTGCCAAAACTAAAAGATAGAATAAGAGCTAATACTAACATGATTGGAGAACAAGTTCCTATACCTACCCTTTTTCTTACTTTATCCAAGTTACTCACCCGCTTCTATTAAGGTATTTTAACTTTATAAACTAGTGTAATTTCTAAATGTTTTATTGTTTATATTATCTTCCAAAATGGATTTAATATGCTATTAGTTACAAATACTATCGCATTAATACGTATCTATAATATTATAGAATATTTGGTATAATATTACAATTTATTTCGTATTTTTATCACTAAAACCCAGTTTATACAAGTTTAATTCATATAAATATGACTAAGCTATTTTTGTTTTAATCTTTTCACCAATATATGCCTATACGTATATCTGAAATATAATTTCCTAAAAAATAAAAAGTCATTATTAAACCTTATCAAAAATGTATAACTACAGCTTATAATCTTCGATAAAAAGTCTAATAATGACTTAACTTTTCTACTCCCAGTTTTCCCATACCTTAGGCTCATAACCCACAGTTGCAAGTTTTCCATTTCTAACAATAGGTGTCTTATACAGCTTAGGGTTGTTTAAAAGTATCTCTTCCTTTACACTATTGTTAATAATGCGGTGTAAATTTAATCTTTCATAATCCTTACATTCTTTGTTTATTAGATTACTTAGACCCACAGCATTCCTTACTGTTTCTAGCTCTCTCTTTCCTAAACCTACCATGCTTAAATCAATAAACTGGTACTTTATTTTTCTTTCCTTAAAATATCTCTCTGCTTTCTTGGTATCAAAGCACTTCTTCACTCCGTATATTTGAATATTCATATTATCTTCTCCTGATCTAGATAGTGCTATAATTAAGATTCATTTATTCTCCCACAAATAGTTTCTTGAATCTCATCATCTATTTTGCTTATATTTCTTATCTTATAGCTATTTTTACTTCTTATATACTTAACATCAACTATATATTCTTCTAACATACCATTTTTATTAACGACTAACTTTACAGTTCCACTTGGATAATCTACATTATCCACCCTAACTTCTTTGCATCTTTCTATCCTCACGCCATTCGCTCTTTGCTGCTTAAGCTTTTTAATCCAATTACCTCTTTTATTATTTTCGTTTAAAGTAATATTACTTTCCTTATCTATCCCACCATAATCTAAAAACATAAAAGCATCTTCATATTTTTCTTCAATTATATTATTGAAAAACTGTTCTGTTTTATATTTTAGCGTTTCTTTTTCGCTCTTCTTTACCACTGGGTATCCAACAGCAAAGATAACTATTAATATCAATATACTTACTATTTTTTTGTTATCTCTGAGCCTCTTATAAAGGTTCATATAAATCTCTCCTAAGGTTTATTTTATATATAATAATTTACAGAATTTTTTTACAAATATAGTTAATACTAATATTTCATATTAAACAATTATTGTCAATATATATAATTTTTTTATCGATCATTAGTTGTTTTTACAAAAAAATAAATCCCCAGAATATATTTTAAATACTGGAGATTTATTTCAGAGACTATTTTATTTCAACCCTAGTTTCTCTATTCTTATTACATTTTCAACCTTTTTTATTATATCCAAATCATTAATCTTTTCTAGAGATTTATTTATTCTTCCTTCTAAAGTATCATGAGTTACAATAACTATAGAAACAAGCCCCTTATCTTCTCTTCTAGCCTTCTGTATGAATGAAGCTATACTTACTTGTTCTTGTCCGAATATAGTAGCTATTTCGCCTAAAACACCTGGCATATCTTTTACTGTTATTCTTAGATAATACTTAGCATCTATATTATCCATAGGAGCTATTTCTTTGTCCTCATATCTACTTGTTACTATACTTGCTCTATCGCCATCATTTCTTAATACAGATATTATATCTCCAACTACAGCACTACCTGTTGGAAGCTCTCCTGCTCCTCTTCCATAAAGCATAAGATCTCCTACTGCATTTCCTTTTATAAAGATAGCATTAAAAGAATCATTAACATTTGCTAAAGGGTGTATTGACGGAATCATTGTTGGGTGAACCCTAAGTTCTAACTTTCCATCCACCTCTTTTACTATAGCCAGCAACTTAATAACATATCCAAGTTCTTTAGCGTACTCTATATCCTTTGAAGTAATCCTAGTTATTCCTTCTCTATAGATACTATCTACATCAACATTTGTTTCAAATGCAAGAGTTGTCAATATTGCAAGCTTGTATGCGGCATCATAGCTTTCTATATCAGATGTTGGATCTGCTTCTGCATATCCCTTTTCCTGCGCTTCTTTCAACGCATCCTCAAAGTCCATTCCTTCTAGCGTCATCTTAGTTAAGATATAATTTGTAGTACCATTTATTATTCCTATAACTTCTTCAATCTTGTTTGCAGTTAAGCTCTCATTGATTCCATGGATGACAGGTATTCCACCAGCTACACTAGCTTCAAAATTCACTATAACTTCGTTCTTTTCAGCTGCTTCAAATATCTCTTTTCCATTAGTTGCTATGAGTAGCTTATTTGCAGTAACTACATGCTTTCTCTCTTTTATAGCTCTTAATATATAGTCCTTTGCAGGCTGTAAACCACCCATTACCTCAACTATTATCTTAATACTGTCATCGTTAAAGATTTCTTCAGCATCAGTTGTAACAAGCTCTTGCGGCACTTCCACATCTCTTGCTTTGTTTTTATCTCTAACTAATATCTTTGCAATCTCTATATCATACCCAGCTCTTTTTATAATAGCTTCTCTATTAGTGTTTAATATATTCCAAACACCTTTACCTACATTACCTAGCCCTAATAATGCAATTCTTACTTTTTCCATTATAATTCTCCCTCTTCAATGTATTCTTAATATATTGACCTGTTGGGTTATAAAGATCCATCCCTTCAATCCTAAACCTATTTCTAATATGAAGCGATACATCTATATAATCAGTCCTAATACCCCAATTATCTACTAAAAAAATAATATTACTTAACGAAAGCCCCATAAATAGCTCTATAAGCCTTTTCAAAATCTCCATTTTCTACACCAATTATTACGTTTATTTCACTTGAACCTTGGTTTATCATTCTTACATTAACGTCCGCTTCTGAAAGACTTTTAAATATATTAGTAGCAACCCCTTTAGTTCTATTCATCCCCTTACCAACAGTGGCTATTAAAGCCATACTAGGATGAACTTCTACAGTATCTGGATTACACTGTCTTTTTATCTCTTCAAGTATAATTTCAAGCTTATCTGCTACCTGGCTCTCCTCTATAACTAAAGATACAGAGTCTATTCCTGCTGGCATATTTTCAAAAGAAACTCCGTTGCTTTCAAGTATTGTTAAAAGCTTTCTGCAAAAACCTTGTTCAAGGTTCATAAGCATTTTTTGAATTGCAATTACAACAAAGTCCTTCTTACCTGCTATACCTGTAATTGTATCTCCATAGGTTTGAACTCTCTGCTCGTCAACTATGAAAGTTCCTTTATCTGAAGGTTTATTAGTATTTCTTATATTTATAGGTATGCCTACATCTCTAACAGGGAAAATACTTTCTTCATGAAGCACTTTTGCTCCCATATAAGATAACTCTCTAAGTTCCTTATAAGTTACATATTCTATGGACTTTGGATTCTCAACTATATTAGGGTCTGCCATTAAGAAACCAGAAACATCAGTCCAGTTCTCATAAAGCTTAGCACTAGTACACCTTGCTATTATGGCTCCTGTGATATCTGATCCCCCTCTAGAAAAAGTCTTTATTTTTCCATCAGGCATAGCTCCATAAAATCCAGGTATAACAGCCTTTTCTACATCTTTTAGTCTTTCTCTTACAGCAACTTCAGTAGCAGCCATATCTAAAGTCCCAAAATGTTTAAACTTTATTATCTCTGCAGCATCAACAAATTCGTAGTTTAGAAATGCTGCAAGTAATAATCCATTTAAATATTCTCCTCTGCTAGCAGTATAATCTGCCGAAGCACCTTCTTCTATCTTTTGTTTTATTTCCTGCAGGTACTTTTCTATATCAATGTCAACCTTAAGATCTAAAGCCAAAGTCTTATATCTATCTTCTATATGCCTAAATACATCTTCAAAGGATATTTCATTCTTAGCATGCTCATAGCAAAGATATAATAAATCAGTTATCTTATAGTCCTTTTTAAATCTTTTTCCTGGTGCTGAAGGCACAACAAATCTTCTTCGTGGGTCTTCAATAACAATGTTTTTAACTTTATTAAACTGTTCACTGTCTGCTAGTGAACTACCTCCAAATTTAGCTACAACTACATCACTCATACTTTTCCCCCTAATTATTTATAAATTTGCTATATTGCTTAAACAAACTTAGCTTATAAATACAATAAAATTAATATCATAATAAAATATAAAATTATCTTTAAACCTAAATATTATAGACTCGAAACTATAGCCCCATCATTATCGATATCCACTTCTAACACCTGCCAGTTATTTTTAAGTGTATCTAAATAACTTTTTATATTTGTAGAAAAATCTTTATCATCTTTTCTTAGCATAACCATAATAGTTGGTCCAGCTCCACTTAGAAACACAGCTAAGGCATTTTGCTTATTGCATTCACTCTTTATATCATAAAAATTTTCTATAAGTCCTGCTCTATAATCCTCATGAAGCTTATCTTTGCAAGCTACCTTAAGAAGATCTAAATCACCATTTGATAAAGCAGATATCATAAGAGCTACTCTGCCTATATTATAAACACCTTGCTTATAATCAATACTCTTCGGAAGTACTGCTCTCGCCTTTTCTGTAGATAACTTAAAATCCGGTACCAATACACAAAGTTTAATATCTTCCTTTATATTTATTTTGTTATATATAGTCTTATCCTCTTCTGTAACTGAAACAGTCATCCCACCATATAAAGCAGGAGTTATATTATCAGGATGTCCCTCCATCTCTGCAGATAGTTCTAAAACTTCTTCTTTACTCAAAGGACTTCCTGCAAGTTCATTCGCAGCTAATATCCCACCAACTACACAGGCTGCACTACTTCCAAGTCCTCTCGAGACTGGTATATCACTTTCAATCTTTATACTTAATCCTTTTGGTTGATATTTAATCTTATCAAAGCATTTTTTCATGGCTACATAAATTAAATTATCTTCGTTCTTAAACTCTTCATCACAGCCTTCAAAAACAAGCCCTTCTTCTATTTCTTCTACAACAAATCTATTATATTTCTTTACTGCTATTCCAAGGCAATCAAACCCCGGTCCTATATTTGCACTTGTTGCAGGAACTCTAACCTCTACCATATCATCACCTATAAACCCAAAAATTCTTTAATTATAGTTCTCATATTTTCTTTATTACATGTTGCCTTATGGATTACCGGTTTACTTTCTAAGTTCAATATACCTTTAGGTATTTTAATATCAAAATTCTTAGAAAGAGTTTCTACCATCTGAAAATCTGAAGCTTCTTTCTGTTCAAAATTAAGCGCTTCATTAACACTTCTAGGGAACTTAAAAGGACTGGCTGTGGATGCTATCACTGTTACCGCATCATCCTTTATTTCATTTTTATATTTTTCAAAAACTTTGTAAGCCACAGCAGTATGTGTATCTATTACATATCTTGATGAGTCATACACTTTTCTTATTGCATCAACAGTTTCTTCTTCTGTAGCAAAGTCTCCGTAGAACTCTTTAAGCCTATCTTTCATAGCTTCACTTACTTCATATCTTCCTTCAGTCTTTAATTTGCTCATAAGATTACTTATAAACTCTGAATCCTTACCACTTATCTCATATAAGAATCTTTCTAGATTACTAGATATTAATATATCCATTGAAGGAGAATTAGTAACTACGAACTCTCTATTTCTATCATAAACACCTGTATTTATAAAATCAGTGAGTACCTTATTCTCATTTGAAGCGCATATAAATCTTTCTATAGGTAATCCCATGTTTTTAGCATAAAAAGCAGCTAGTATATTACCAAAATTACCTGTAGGTACTACCACATTTATTTTTTGTCCATCCTTAAGCTTTCCTTCTTTTAATAAACTTACATACGAGTATACATAGTAAACTACTTGAGGTATTAGTCTTCCTATATTTATGGAGTTTGCAGAAGATAGCATATATCCTTTATCCTCTAGCTCTTTATTGAAATCATCATCCCCGAATATATCTTTCACTCCATTTTGAGCATCGTCAAAGTTTCCTTCTATACCCACAACAAAGGTGTTATCCCCTTCTTGAGTTACCATCTGTCTTCTTTGAATCTCACTTACTCCGTCTTTTGGGTAAAAAACTATTATCTTAGTTCCATCAACCTTTGCAAAGCCTTCAAGTGCAGCCTTACCAGTATCCCCAGAGGTAGCAGTAAGAATAACTATATCCTTATCTATTCCTGTTTTATTTGCTGCTGTCTTAACAAGGTATGGAAGTATACTTAAAGCCATATCTTTAAATGCTAAGGTTTTCCCATGGAAAAGCTCTAAAAAATATGCTCCCCCTGCGTATTTTAATGGTGCTATTAAAGGATTTTCAAACTTTTCATCATAAGCCCCGTCTATGCATGCTTTAAGTTCTTCATCAGAAAAATCATCAAGATATTTCTTTAAGATATAAAATGCTAACTCCTTATAATTCATTTCTTTTAGTTCATCAAAGGATTTTTCTATCCTTGGAAAGCTCTCTGGAACAAATAAACCTCCATCTTCAGCTATGCCCCTAACTATAGCTTCTGAAGCTTTGACCAAGTTTTCTTTTCCCCTTGTACTTTTATAAAACACTATTTTAGCCCCCTTTAGGTAATTAAAAATTTTCTTATTCTTTAACAAATCTCTTTATATAGACAAAAAAACTTAATAAATATAAACAAAAAGAGACTAGTATTAAACTTAGTCTCTGGAAATACGGCTTTTGATATTCAAATAACTCAAAAAAAGCTTAATAAGCTAGAAAAGTTAAACTGAATACAATATCAAAATCCCCTGTCCTTTTACCTGAGAGTTTCACCACATCTTTATGGCTTTCCCCTTCGGTGCTCCTTTGAGTCTCTCCAGAGGTTCGTCCAATAACGGTTTAATCCCGCTACCTTCATCCGAATCTATAAAATTATTGTAATTATATATCAAAATATTCTAACAAGTCAATAAAATAGTCAGAAATATATGAATTTAATAGATATACCATTTTATTAATTGTTTTCAATAGGATATTTGTAATCGAGGATGGAGGTTATTTATAAAATGGTATATCTAAAGATGTATCACTTCAATCCTAAGACTATTTTCAAAACTCCTCCATGTTCTGGGAGGAGAATTTGAAAATATAAATTATATAATGAAGTGATACATCTATCCTTAGCATATAATCTAGTATATGTCTTATTGATGAAGATGTACCATTTGTTAATAAAACTTATATTTCTAAAAGCAAACTTCTTGTCCAACTTGTGCAGTGCATCATACAAATCTACTACGCTCATTCATCTCTATTTAGATTTATAGCATTTCTTGTTGCTATAAGGAAGTCTTTAAATTCATCCTTTGGCACAATGAGCTTTAATATCCTCGTCTTCTGTCTTTTTGCCTTAACAGTTATTTTTACTACCTTATTTAATGAACGATCAGAAGTATATCCTTCTTCAACCTCTTCAACTCTATTCCAGGGTATAATCTCTCCATCAACTGCAAGTATACCTTCTCTACTTATTATAGTGCTTGCATTACTTTCTTTAATTTCAAAAAATAACACAACTACTATCATCATTACCACTATAACAAACTGTATTGAGTATATTGATGTAGGATTTTCAAAGCTTTGAAACCATCCCCACACCGTGCTAGTATCTTGATGCATGTCCCTATTACTTGAAGCAACTTCTACCAAAACCAAGATTGCCAACGGAGCTAAAACTAAATCCAAAATTAAAGCCCATTTACTTCTACTCTTGTATTCAAACCACTTTTCTCTTATAAGACCAACATTTAAAACTCTATCATTATAGCTTTTTATCAGTTTTATTATAGTAAAAACATAACTTAACAATATAAAAAGCACGTATAAACTTGTCATACACCCAATACCCCTTTACATTTTTAACTACCATTTTACGTACACCAATATCTTAAGCTTAAATATTATATTGAAATTAAAATGTCAACTACTGCTACTTTAATAAGATTTACAAAGAATTAATAGCCCTATTATACAACATACTGTTTAATTTGTTAATATAATACTTTTATGTATCATATTTTAATATAATAACAATATTTAATTACACAAGATAATTTATTAACGATTATTTTACCTACTATTAACTTTATATGTATAATTTTAGTGTATTATTATATAAATAATTGAGTATTATTACTAAATACATAAAAGGAGGATATTATGTTAAACAAAAATCTAAGAAAAAAACTAGCCCTATCTCTAATTTCTGCTTTTGCATTATCTCAACTCTTTAATTTCTCACCTTTCCCTAGCCCTCATAAGGTTGTTACAGTGAAGGCTGATACTTTAACATATAGCTGGAACAACACTATACCTGAAAAAACTCCAGCCGCAGGTGCAAGTAATGGAAAACTGGTGCTTTTCGATAACTCCCATGATGAGACTGCTGGTGCAGCCGACTGGGTTTTAGATGGAGGTTTCTCTGATTTTGCAGATGCTCTTGTTTCAAAAGGATATACTGTAAGAGAATACAGAGGAATTGATAAAGATGGTGATGGAGCAATCCGTTATTATGATGACAGACAATCAACTAATGTAGACAAGAATGAAGCAGTAATAACCTATGATTCTATAAAAAACGCTGATGTTTTTGTAATGGCAGAAGCCAACAGACCTCTCACTCAAGCTGAGTACTCAGCTCTTAAGCAATTTGTTGATTCAGGTAAAGGACTGTTTTTTATTGCCGATCATTACAACTCTGATAGAAACACTAATACCTGGGACTCAACAGAAGTCTATAATGGTTACAATAGATCTACCGATACTAAATACAATATTGGTGGCGTTTACGGGGATATGAGAAATCCTCAAAGTGCAACCTCAGGATGGCTTGCACAAAATTTTGGAATCAGATATAGATTTAATGCTATTGATTGCAAAAACGGTGTTTCTGGAGTAAAAGCTTCCTCATATTCAGAAGGAATAACTACTGGTGTATCCCCTATTCTTATGGCTGCAGGCTCAACTCTCGCAATAACAGATCCTAACAAAGCTAAAGGAATAGTTTACTTTTCATCTACAGATAGCCCTGTAAAGTGGAGCAGTGCTGCTGATACCGGTCTTTATTTTGGAGGAGAAAATGAAGGACCTTATGTTGCTATCTCAAAACCAAGTGCTGGTAAAGCTGCATTTATTGGCGATTCTTCTCCTATAGAAGATGCTACTCCAAAATATCTAAGAGAAGATACAGGCAAAGCAAAATCAACTTACCCAGGTTGGACTGATACTGGAAATGCCGCTACTCTTTGCACTAACATAGTTAATTGGTTGTCCAACAGTGAAAGCTATGTAGGTTTTGATGGAGTTAATCACGCCAAAGGTACTGCCACTCCAACTCCAATGGCTGATGTTGAAAAGACTCAAACTCAAGCTGAACCTTGGACTACTCCAAGCTACGACCCTTGGAATACAGACAACTTTGCTAACGGTTCCTACGGAGCACCTTATAGCTCTTCAGGTTCTTCTGGTGGAGGTACAACTACTGGTTTAGTAAAGCTTTCTTTATATCCTTCATATGTTTACGTAAATGAACCTTTCGCTATCGTAGATGGTGGTACAGCTTCAAACCCTCAAATTGGTGCTTATAATACTAGTACTGGGACTCAAATAGGTCAGCTACTGGTAAATGGAAGTTGGACTTCAGCTGGCTACAATACAATCTCAGGAACTGGCCCTTTAGCCGCAACTATTAGAGTAAATACCTTAGCTTCTTCTACTACCTTAAAACTTAGAACTTCTGATTCCTCTACATCTGATAAGCAAGCTGTAACAGGCTTATCCTCTGGATACGGATATCTTCAAGGAACAATTCCAAATTCACAACCTACGGATATAGTAGCTGCTGTTCAAAGCGGAGTTATACTAGGAACCGCTCAAGTAGACTCAAACAACCAAGCTAAAATAGCAGCAAAATCAGGCTCTGGAATCACGCTTTCTCTTTATTCATCAACAGGAGCAAAGAAAGCAGATTTAACTGGAACTTATACTGTATCAAACAGTCAAACTACTGCAATAGGAACTTCTACCGTTGTTCCAGTTACTTCAGTAAGTCTTGATAAAACCACTTTAAGTTTAACTACTGGCACTTCTTCAACACTAATAGCTACTGTTGCTCCTTCAAATGCTACTAACAAAAATGTTACATGGACCAGTAGCAATACTTCTGTGGCAACAGTACAAAATGGCACTGTAACTGCTGTAGCTGCAGGTACTGCAACAATAACAGTTACAACTCAAGATGGAAGCAAAATAGCTACTTGTACCGTTACAGTTACCGCTCCTACTTCTGGAGATACTTACGAGCCTAACAACAGTACTACTAGTGCTTATCCTATAGCTTCTGGCTATACCTTAAGCTCATATATTTATAGTTCTTCAGATGTAGATTACTATAAACTTACTGTAACCACTTCAAAATCCTTTACTATTTCACTAACAAATCTACCAAAGGATTATGATCTTACATTATATGATGCAAACGGCAATTATATAGATTACTCAGAGAATTCTGGTACAACTTCTGAGACTTTAACTGATACCTTATCAGCTGGGACTTACTATATACAGGTTGTAGGTTATAACGGAGCATATAGCACTACAACACCATACAAGTTAACAGTTAACTAAGATTATCTAATTTACACTTTTTATATACAACCAAAAACCATGCATATGGGATTATAACTCCTTGTATGCATGGTTTTATTTATAAACAAATCTTCAAAACTTATATATACTTATCAATATCTACTAAACTTCAGTTATTAATATCTTTCCATCCTTATCAAGCACAGGTGTAACTGATAATCCAGATGTACCTTGAGTAATCATATAATTAACCCCTGTCTTTGAATCCTGCACTACAGTAACACTCATGAAATTGACCATTTCATCAGAGATAATATTAAATCTCTTTTCTTTTTCATTTTTATTATTTCCAAACATAATATTCTCCACCCTTTTATAATTTCTATCTAATATATCTTTCATAGACATTAATTATTCCATAAAACTCAAGCTTATTCAAATGAATAGTTTTTCACTTTCAGGTTCATAGTATCTTGCTCTTAAGTATTCTAAACCGCTAAGTCTATTATAATCCTCTCCATTATATCCGTAGAAGTTTTCGTAGTGAGTTGCATTACTTCCCCAGAAGCCGCCATGTTTAACTTCTCCATATGGGTCATATCTATACTTGTCTTTTACTTGTCCTAAAGAATTGGTCACATCTGATACACTGCCTCTTCCATCATACAAGTAGAATAATGGATCAGTCTTAGCATCACTATCTGGTGATAGTTTATCTATTGATATTCTGTCTAATCCATAAGTATATGCATTAGTGTAGTTCCCATCTGCATCTGAAGTCATCAACACTTCTGGATTTTCTAGAGACACATCGTTTATATAATTTATTATCTCATAATTTTCTGGTGTGTCTAGTGGATCTTGGCTTCCTGGATTCTTTGGATGGTCTGCTCTCTTGTACCAACCTAAGTGCTTACCATTATTTCATTTGTTATTGTTATTGTTTTTGCCTTTTTCATTGTTACCGCTATTTTTTCCGTTTATTATCTAAACAAATCTCAACTATTTTCTCTAAATCATAGCCTATTTTTAATCTGTCCTTAGAACTTTTATAACTATTTCCTTCATATTACTTGTAGTTACCAATCAACTATTTAATAAATGGATACTATTATTTATTGTTGCTACCTCATAGTTGCTTTCCATTAAAAAGTTCTTGTAACTTACTACGTAGAATCGTTGTATTGTGCCATTGAAATCAACTCTTTAGCTTTTAAAAACTCATTAAAAGCTTTAATGTCACCAACGTAGCTTTTATGGTTTTAGCACTCTTCCCATCCTCAATTAGAATTATTTTAAAATCTTCAAGTATTTGAAACATTTCTTTACTCCTTTCAATTTCTTTACATGGAAAAAGAGTCAATGCTTCTTCATTAGAAACATTGACACTTATCATTGCTATAATATATATTTAATTTTTCTTTTAGTTACAGCTCACTACATTATAATAATTATGCTACTAGTTTTTACTCTTATATCTTGTTAAATTATATTAATTACATTAAAGCCAGTTTTATGCAGTTACATTATTAAATATTTTGCATTTACTTTTTATTATTCAGGAATACTTACAAAAAACTCACCGTCTTCACAAATAATATTCCATCCCTTGTTTAAATCATTTGTAGTGAACTCAGAAATCACCCATGAATAATCCATTTCATTGTAATATGAAATGGAAATCGACTTACCACATTTAAATATGATTTTCATATTATCATCCTCAAAGTCAACTTCATCAACACTTGCTTCATCAGACCATCTTAAACAAGTTAACTCATAAGATAAAACTGGTTCTTCTGGCTCAACTAAATCTAATCCATTTGTTAATTGTTCAACCTTACTATTCCATTCATCTCTTGCACCAAACCACCAATCGCTAAGTATTGTAATTTTAACTTCTATCGGAAGTGGTTTACCATATAATTCAGCATCATTTTCTCTACTGAACTTTAACTCAAAACCAGTATGAAAAGTGAATTCTGTAAAATTTGCATTTTTCAATATTTCCCGTATAACTTCTTTTTCTTTTGAAAAGTCTTTTTTTATTTTATCGCTCATAATTTTTCACCTTCTCATTCTTAAGGTATTTGTCCATGAATATGACCTATTAATTTTCTATCACTTTTAGATACTGCTCCTATAATCCTTTCGCCATTAGGATACACATACGTTCCTGTACCAGGTATAGTATTGATTGTTCTTGGTCCTTTAAATGCACTTGCAGTACCTGGTTGTCCTGGCATTACACGAATTTCCATCGGACCATATTTCGTATTCATTTGAAATATTTCACCAATCTCACTTGTTTGACTAGTAGGTCCAATTCTTGTAGCACCTGCATTGGTTATACTATTAATCATATCTGTTTGACTAGCATGCACAGCAGTCCCATTAGAGGTTGCTATAAAGTCTACTCCTCCTGAACCACCTGAACCTTGTGCCGCTTTTGCTAATTTTTCCTCGGCATCTAACCACCTCTGTGATTTAGCTTGTGTAACCACCTCAGATATCTCATCAGCATTCTTCTCTATTACTTTAGCTAAATCTAATGCCTTTTCTCCATCTTTCACTACATCAACCGCATTGTCTGCAGTCTTAACAAGTTCAATTGCTTTTTCACCTTTTCTTGCTAGTTTTGCTGCTGTGGCTGCATCACCGGCAAATGGTATCATTGCTGCAAAGCTTAGAGCTGCATCAGACTTATTTCCTCTTGCTAATGATATCACTCCATTAGCTCCGTCTAATAGATCTCCTACTCCTGGTACAAAACCTGCTAAATCTAAGCCTAATTGGACTCCATCCAATATCTTTTCCTTATATTCATAAGCTTGGCTTGCTACATACTTAGCTCCTTCACAGCCCTTCTTCACAGTGGCTATTACTGTTCTTACTACTTCATTTGGATAATTTATAGTAGAAATTACTGGTTTTGCTAATTGTACTACCTTATTTGCTGTATTACTTATATCTCTTTTAGCTGATGAAATCTTTTCCTCTACCTTTGACGCATAAGACTTCACTGTTTGTTTTCCTGAGTTATACCAGCCACTAACAGTATCAGCCACATAGTTATAGGCATTCTTAACATTTGTCCAACCAGTAGACACCGCATCTTCCACATAAGATACTGCTTTTGATGCATAACTTGATACAGTATCAACTACATCACTAGCAAAACTACTCACAGCTGATGCAGCCTTATCAAGCCATCCTGGCCAATGTCCACTTGGGTCGGTATACATCATAGGGTTATTTAACGCATATGCATATCGATTTAGGGTCAGTGGCTGCATTACATTTCCTAAGTAACTGTCCCTTGTTAAGAATCTTCCGCTTTCAGGTTCATAGTATCTTGCTCTTAGGTAGTCTAAGCCGCTAAGTCTATTATAATCCTGTCCATTATATCCATAGAAGTTTTCATAATGAGTTGCATTACTTCCCCAGAAGCCTCCATGCTTTACTTCTCCATATGGGTCATATCTATACTTGTCTTTTACTTGTCCTAAAGAATTGGTTGTATCTGATACACTGCCTCTTCCATCGTACAAGTAGAATAATGGATCAGTCTTAGCATCACTATCTGGTGATAGTTTATCTATTGATATTCTGTCTAATCCATAAGTATATGCATTAGTATAGTTACCATCTACATCTGAAGTCATCAATACTTCTGGATTTTCTAGAGATACATCGTTTATATAATTTATTATCTCATAATTTTCTGGTGTGTCTAGAGGATCTTGGTTTCCTGGATTCTTTGGATGGTCTGCTCTCTTGTACCAACCTAAGTGCTTTCATTATTTTAGGAATAGAAAAAAGGCTAACGCCTTTTACCAGCATTAGCCTTAATTACTAGCCTGATCTATATTTGATTTTTAATATCTTTTACTCATTATTCTACAGCAAGTGTTTAATACGGTGCACAAGCATTTAGGTACATATAAAGTTTTTATTAGATAGATTTCTTATAATAACGTTTTTTTGCATCTGTTTTAATACCAGCTAATCCCACTTCCATAGCAGCGCCATAGTTATGAAAATTAGTTCTCCCTTGTTCTAGAGTCATATGATTAGAAGAACTATATCTAGAAGCTTCATCATTCCCATCGTCTTCCCAAAAACAGACTGGGCAAATTGTATACTGTCCTCGTTCTTTCAACGTTTTGTATTGGCAACACGGACATACTGATAAATTCTCTGGTTGACCCTCAACGACAACATTTTCTTTTAATATTGCTGAAAGTCGCATGGACAAATACTCATTTTTCACGCCTACAAACTTCTGTTTTAATGCTTCTATCAATAAAGGATTATATCTTGTGTCCATAACATCAAAACACGGCTCATCATACTCAAGAAGCTCTGTCTGTAGTATTGCTGGTAATGCCGCAAATTCTGAATCTTCACTATCAATTCCCCACCAATCAATTAGCAATTCTTCACGTTTTTCTTTAGTAAGCATTGTTAGTTCCTGCTCGCAAATTATTGTAACAGCTTTAATTCTCTCCAAATCGCTTTTTTCTCCCTTCTACTTTATTCCACTTAGTTGTTTTGCCAAATTAACTGCTGCCTCAAATGGGTCCGCATCTCTAAAGTCTGCCTTATAAAAAGTTCTAATTTCACGAGATTTTTCTTGTCCTACAAGAATTCGCCGAGTAGCTTCATCATATTTTATTATAAAATTACCCACTTTTGTTTCCCTGAATGCAGAATTCGACTCAGTTGCAAAGTCTTTTGCTAACTTTAAATACTGATTTTGCGTAATATCTCCAAATTCATTACCATGCTTTGCGAAGTGTTCTGCTAGTTCACCTTTGCTGAAGCCTTTCCACTTCACAGCTTCAGCTGCTCCCTTTTCTATATTTCCTATTCCACTACCAGCAACAACACTACTATCATATATAACTTCACCAGTTTTAATATTTTTATATGCTCTTACTCCATTAACTGTTATTGTTGTGAATCCTTCAAGGAATAGTGTTGAAGAAAACTCTCCTGTTAGTTTTGCCCATTCTGGGTCCATGCCCATATTAAGTGCATTCTGTTCATTAATTTGACCCCAAAGGCCTGGCCATCTATCCCAAAGATATTTACCAAAGTTCTTTGCCGCATCTATTATATTATCTGAATTCCTTAAATTTTGTACATCTCGCTGATATGGTAATAATTCACTGGAACCATCATCTGTACCTTGACTTACCTTTTCCTTATAATCATAGTTCTGACTTCCAAGAAATTGAGTTCCCTCACAGCTCTTCTTTATAGTATCCATTGCCTTTCTTACTACCTCATTTGAGTAGTTCCTTGTAGTAATCTGAGGTTGTGAGAAACATGAATTCACTCTATTAGAGTTAGTTGTGTTTTTCTTACTTACCTCTAATGGATTTTCTGGAAACCTAGGTACAGTCACAGGTTTATTAGTATAACCATTTTTGTTACCTTCATCTGGTGGATTAAAGTAATTAGCATCAGCTATACGATCCCTCACATAATCTCTAACTTTTGATACAGTATCTACCACAGTATCAACTACACTACTAGCAAAACTACTCACTGCTGATGCAGCCTTATCAAGCCAGCCTGGCCAATGTCCACTTGGGTCGGTATACATCATAGGGTTATTTAACGCATATGCATATCGATTTAGGGTCAGTGGCTGCATTACATTTCCTAAGTAACTGTCCCTTGTTAAGAATCTTCCGCTTTCAGGTTCATAGTATCTTGCTCTTAGGTAGTCTAAGCCGCTAAGTCTATTATAATCCTCTCCATTATATCCATAGAAGTTTTCATAATGAGTTGCATTACTTCCCCAGAAGCCTCCATGCTTTACTTCTCCATATGGGTCATATCTATACTTGTCTTTTACTTGTCCTAAA
Source organism: Clostridium folliculivorans (assembly GCF_024341905.1). GTDB lineage: Bacteria > Bacillota > Clostridia > Clostridiales > Clostridiaceae > Clostridium_AR > Clostridium_AR folliculivorans. The sequence goes on along the minus strand of NZ_BQXY01000015.1, from coordinate 1 downwards.
G
>NZ_BQXY01000014.1 GCF_024341905.1 Clostridium folliculivorans | reverse complement strand
AGTTTTACTCAAGATCCTTCACCTCTTTCTCATCATCCTTAAGACTACCACCAGCCATAAGTATTCCAAGTTTTAGCTCCGTAGCATCTTTCCTATCTACTATATCTAAGATTTGTCCATCATACATTACCGCTATTCTATCAGATAAAGACATTATTTCGTCCAGTTCTAATGAAACTAAAAGAACTGCTTTACCATTGTCTCTTTCCTGTATTATTCTCTTATGAATGTATTCTATAGCTCCAACATCAAGACCTCTTGTTGGTTGACATACTATTAGAAGTTCTGGATCCTTTGAGATTTCTCTCGCTACTATAAGCTTTTGTTGATTTCCTCCTGATAAAGCTGATGCTGAAACTTCATCATTTGGAGTTCTTACGTCAAACTCTTCTATAAGCTTATTGCAATGCTTTCTAACTTCACTATAGTTTAATACAATACCTTTACTAAAAGGTTTATTTCTATGAATACCTAAGATTGAGTTTTCAAATAATGAATATTTAAGTATCAATCCTCTTTTATGTCTGTCTTCAGGAACATGTCCAACGCCAGACTCCATAACTATTTTAGGTGCCTTGTTAAATATATCTTTACCGTTTATAGTTACTTTTCCACTAACAGCTTTTCTAAGACCAGTTAAAGCTTCTATAAACTCTGACTGTCCGTTACCATCTACTCCAGCTATACCAACTACTTCACCTGCATGTACTGTAAGATCAAGATTCTTAACTACAGGAAGTTTTCTATGATCATTAGCATTTAAGTTTTCTATCTTAAGGATTTCACGGCCTACTTTTGCTTCAGCCTTCTGTACTACAAGATTAACTTTTCTACCTACCATTAGCTCTGCTAATTGGTCGATATTAGTATCTTTAGTATTTACAGTTCCAGTTACCTTACCTCTTCTTATTATGGTTACTCTGTCACTCATCTTCATAACTTCTTTAAGCTTATGAGTGATAAGAATTACTGACTTACCTTGTGACTTTAGGTTATCTATAATAACCCCAAGCTCATCTATTTCTTGAGGAGTTAGAACCGCTGTAGGTTCATCAAGTATTAATATATCTGCTCCTCTATATAAAGCCTTTAGTATTTCTACCTTTTGCTGTTTACCAACTGTGATGTCTTCAATTACTTCGTTTGGATTTATGTTGAAACCGTATTTTTCAGCAATAGCTTTAACATCCTCTATTGCTTTCTTCATGTCTACCTTCAAACCTTTTTTAGGTTCAATTCCTAGAACTATATTTTCTGCAACTGTAAAATTATGAACAAGCATAAAATGTTGATGCACCATACCAATTCCAAGCTTTATAGCATCGTTAGGGTTTGTTATCTTAGCTAGCTGCCCGTTAACGTATATTTCACCCTTTTCTTGTTGGTACAACCCATATAGTATGTTCATTAAAGTGGTTTTTCCCGCTCCATTTTCACCTAGCAAAACGTGAGTCTCACTTTTGTTAAGATCAAAATTAACATCATCGTTAGCTATGGTTCCTGGGAATATTTTTGTGATGCCCTTCATTTCTACCACTTTTGTCATGACTAATACCTCCTAATCAAAACTTTTTTCTCTTAAATTAATATTGATATGAGACTACCTATGTTTTAACTTCCAACCACAGACCCCTCAAGAGTTTAAAAAGATGTTTAATTATTTAACTTGTTCATATTTACGCCATATAGATATATAAGATTTCTACATTATTAAAAACCTAAATGTATAACAACAAGAAATTCTTATATCATTAGGCTTAGGCATCTTAAATATTATCTATTATGTAAGTATAGTTAAATATGTTATCGCTTACATATTTATATTAATATACAAAAACTCTACCGTCAATTATATTTTTATGGCATTTGTAAACAATTTCAATATGTAACTCCTGTAATTCTACATCTATCGACAAAATACTCTCGTGAAATTTATTCTAACATATTTTTTTCAACTAATAAAGTAACTTTATCATGTTAACTAGAGGAAATCTTAGCAAATAAACTAAATAGAAGAAAGTTATTAAAAAGCTTTTATTTAGGGCATATTTGAAGGTATTGTTTAAATTAAATGGCCATACATCCAATGCTTTAATGAGCCTTCGCAAAGAATTAATATGATTTTGTCATATTCCATGGCTAAAACTGTAAACTCACTACGTTCGAACAGTACAGTTTTACTCTTTATTAATCATACTCTATTATAAATCGTTCATATATAAAATAAAAAAAGTAACAATACATATATTAAAGAGTAAAAAGTGAGAATATATCGCCTGCCAGAATTTCTTCACATGCGTTCAGAAAAGGCAGATGCGTAAAAAAATCACTAATAAAGAACGATTAGCGATTTTTTAGAGCCATTCCACCTGATAAAATCATTTAATTCTAACTGCTCGCTCATAGAGCATCTCCTGTATAACCATTTAATTGCAATACAGTGTTTTAACAATACTCTTATTTAAAATAACTTAGATATGGTAAAGCGCTTTCAAGCTAAAAAATAGCAAATCCAATACTCTTTATAAGCTATGACACCTAAAAGGTCTTATACTTTTCCAAACAAAAATAAAGTTATTATATTAAGAGAATAAACGTCTCTTAATATAATAACTTCCACAACCTGTTGAACTTTATTTGTTTATATCCAAGTTACTATTTTATCTATACTTTGTCTTGTCTTTGGTCTTGGATCAGCTTTTCTATATCCGAAGGCTACCATATATGATACTGTAAGGCTTCCATCTTCAAGTATACCTCTGCTGTTTAGAATCTCTTCAATTTTATCCTTATTAAAACCTTCTATCGGACATGAATCAATTCCTATTTGCGCAGCAGCAGTCATCATATTTCCTAAAGCGATGTAAGTTTGCTTTGATGCCCAGTCATTAAGTGCAGTTTTATTTTCAAACAGCTTAAAATCATTTTCTTGAAAATCTTTTAGTCTTTCTCTCATTCCTTCTGCAACTTCAGCAGGAAGCTTCTTAACTTCCCTCATAAATTCTGAAATATATTTTGAGTCATACTTCATATCTTTATCTGTTCTTGAAAGAGCTACAATAAAATGACTAGCTGTTGGTAGTTGCTTTTGAGCCCCCCATGAAACTTTTCTTAATTCTTCTCTAAATTCAGGGTTTTGAACAACAACAAACTTCCAAGGTTCAAAACCGAAAGAGCTAGGAGATAGTCTGGCAGTCTCTAATATAAAATCAAAATCTTCTTTTGATATCTTCTTGCTATCATCAAACTCCTTGCACGCATGTCTAAAATCATATGCATCTATTATTTTTTTCTTTACTGAATCCATTATATTATTCCACCTTTCAAAATGTTTTAATTGAGGATGTACTCTCTATCTAAAATAAACTTCAATAGAAATAGTATATCGAATCTATGAATCAATTATAATCCACTCTAAACATATATTGAAGAATGCACATTTTTAATATATACTATACAATAATATACCTAAGTATAGTTTTTATACTTAGTATCAAAAAATGACGTGAGAGGTATCTTATGAATACTGAAGAAACTTTACCTATTGATCCACCTTGTGCCTCAACCAAGTGTGCAGTAGAGGCCACTTTAAGTATTATTGGTGGAAAGTGGAAGGGAGTCATCCTATATAGACTCTTATACGGAAAGAAAAGATTTAACGAGCTAAGAAGAGATATGCCAAAAATAACTCATAGAATGCTCACCTTGCAGCTTCGTGAACTTGAAAGTGATGGACTTGTAAAGAGGACTGTATACGCAGAAGTTCCCCCAAAGGTTGAGTACGAATTAACTGAACTAGGATCAACTATAAAACCTATAATTACAGAGCTGTACAACTGGGGAAAAACCTATTTATAAGCATCGGCATAAGACATACTATATTTAAATCATATTAGCTTATATGTTTTACAAGTTCTATACATTAAAAAGGTTACCTTATGATTTAGTATAAAATCATAAGGTAACTTTAATTGCAACACAGAACTTTAATAGCAACCTAAACTGACAATTTTAGCAGTTTAGTTCTTTCACCTACATGGTAAATCTTTAGATAATGCAAAGGTCTTGTCATAGCCACATATAAAAGTTTTATATCTAAATCACTATCAGTATACATGTCTTCTGAGGCATTGCAGATTATTACCATATCAAACTCAAGTCCTTTTACTAGGTAGGTTGGTATTATTACAATCCCCCCATTAAAGTCACTCTCTCCCCCTGTAACCATTGAAGTATCTATATTTAGATTATCTAATCTTTTCTTGAGTTTTTTACACTCCTCTAAGTTCTTGCAGATAAGGGCTAATGATTTATATCCTTTTTGCTTCCACAATTCTACGTCTGATTTTATTCTTAAGGACAATTCATCAACACTACTTACCTTATCAACCTTAATAGGTTCACCATGTCTTATAACAGGCTTTGCTAACGGAAGTTGCTTGCCCTTTAGATTTTTAATTACTTCAGTAGCACCACTCATTATTTCAACGGTTGTTCTATAACTTTGCTCTAATGTAAGCATCTCAGCTTCTCCGCCGAATATACTCTTATTCACATATTCCCAGTCCGTAGTACCTCTATAGCTATAAATACCTTGGCATATATCCCCTAATATAGTCATTGAACTAGACCCTATCACTTCTTTTAGCACTAAAAACTGAAATACGCTAAAATCCTGTGCTTCATCCACAACTACATGTCTTAAATTTAGTTTTTCTTCCAACCCATAAACTCTTAACTTTATATACATAAGTGGTGCCAAATCTTCTATTTCTATGCTCTTACTATCTACCGAAAGAATAGTTTGCTCTGATAGTTTTGCTATAAGTCCTTCTGGTTTCCACTCTTTCAGCATCCTCATGAATCCTTTATAATATTCACTAACACTAAGTGGATTTATTTTTTGAAAGTAATCTCTAACTAAACTGCTCATTTTAGTTTTTGCTCTTTTTAGTACAAGATCTCTTTCATTTGCTATTTCAATTATCTTAGCTCTTCTCTCAGCACAGTCATCCATTTCTCTTCTTAATTTATTTATTCTCCAATCATAATCTCTTTCAATAGTCTCAAGAATATCTTTTTTATTTAGTTTTAACTTGTTAGAAAGATGTTTCCTTATTTCAATTATTCTCTTTTCAAAAGGCAGATGATTATAACTAGCTACAAAAAGTGACTTAATATCTCTATAAGAATATATAATAGTATCATGAATCTTAAAGTCTGCTTTTGGAATATATTTAGATTCAACAAACTTCAGAAATTTATCTAACATCAGTTTGTATTCAATAGATGATTTGAAGGTACTTATCTTATTAACTTTAATATCGCCTTCAATTATATCTTTCAGTTTTTCAGAAGGCTCTTTTATATGAAACTTCTCTTCAATAATCTCTAATGCGAAATCTTCGAAAGTATTCTGACGAACACTGTGAACTCCCAGTTCAGGAAGTACATCTGAAATATAGCTTAGAAAAAATCTATTTGGTGCTATTATCATAAATCCATCAGAAGATACTGTTTTTTCATAATTATATAAAAGGTATGCTATCCTATGAAGTGCTATGGTTGTTTTCCCTCCACCTGCGGCTCCTTGTACTAATAAAGGTTTCCACATGTTAGCTCTAATAACTCTATTTTGTTCTTCTTGTATTGTAGATACAATATCTTTTAATCTATTATCTTTTAGAGAATTTAAACTTGCCTGTAGGAATTCATCATTTGTGGTTATATCTATATCATATATCTCTTGAATTTTTGATTTTTCAATACTGTATTGCCGCTTTAGACTAATATCGCCTTTTATGTTTCCATCTTCACAATCATAGTGACCTTCTCCTAGTCTACCTTCATAATAAAGAGTTGCCACTGGTGATCTCCAATCTATTATGATCATTTCATTAGTAGCATCATCAAGCAGAGAGGTTTTTCCTATATAAAGCTGTTGAACCTTATCTTTACTTTGTTCTTTAAAATCAACTCTTGCAAAGTATGGTTTTTCTATGCTGCTTTCTAATCCCTTAGTTTTAAATTCTAAATTCTTCTGAAGCACATAATTTATAGATAATTCGTTGAACTGCTCTGCATTGTCTGAGTTATAATGAGATAAACCATATTCAACCTCTGTATCAACTTTATTTTTATGTGCTAATACTTTTTCATTATAGTTTTTAAGATATTTTAGAGTTAGCTCTAGTCTTTGTATTTCTTTTTCATAATCAGGATGCTCCGTTCCTGCCATTCAACTCACTCCTTAAATTTTATTTGTGCCACATTGTTTAAAGATGTACCAGTTCGAACCTAAAAGCTTTTGAAACTCTTGCCACGTAGCTCTTGTCATGAGGTAACTTCATTACTTTATGTATTAACTGAGATACATAATATTTTATAGCAATCAAATAAAAATACAAAACACTAATTACCATTATATTACACTACATAATACCCTCTCTAAGAAAAAGTTTGGTGAAAACTATGTTTTTCCTAACTTTTTCTTCATTTCTCTTGACAACATCTAATTTTTTGTTTATAGTATAAGTATAAATTAGAAAAAGATATTAGTGTGGTGTATTTATACCTAAAATAATTTGTCAAATTTTGTCAATTGCTAGAGATTATATTTCTCTAGTTTTTTTATTTTATATGGATGTACCACTTCATATTGAAATTTATCCAAATAAAGACTCGTAGAAATACCGAAACCTTTATTTGAAGCTTAATGATTGAAGTGGTATATCTGTTCAGCAGAATAGATATACCATTTCCATGATTTTAAAAACGTACTACTTTAATGCTAAATCTATCTTTAGATCTCATTATTTTGGAACATACATAAATTCCCTACTCAATTACACATAGGAGATTACATAATGAAAAAATTCAAGAAAATATATATCGAAATCACTAATGTATGCAATCTATCTTGTGAATTTTGTCCACAGACAAAAAGAAAATCAGAAACTATTACTGTGGATAAGTTCAGCGAAGTTCTGGATAAAATCAAAGGGCATGGTGATCACATATACCTTCATGTAAAAGGTGAACCTTTGCTTCACCCTCAGTTAGAACATTTGTTAGATGTGAGTTATTCAAAAGGTTTTAAGGTTAATATAACTACCAATGGAACTTTGATTAATAAAGTAAGAGAAAAGATAATTAACAAGCCTTCCTTAAGACAAATTAACTTTTCATTACATAGTTTTGATGGAAATGAAAACTCTAATGACAAGTATTCTTATGTAAATGATATATTATCTTTTACAAAGGAAGCTATAGAGAGGTCAAGCCTAAATGTATCCTTAAGACTTTGGAATCTAACTGAAGATAATACTATAAACCTAAAAAATAAAAGAAATAATTATATATTAGAAATGATAGAAGACTTTTTTTCACTAGACTATAAGATAGAGGAAAAAGTAATTACTGCTAGAGGCATAAAGCTTAGAGAACGAGTTTATCTAAATCAAGGCTCTGAATTTAAGTGGCCAGATACAAAGCTAGAAGATGAAGACACTGTTGGTTTTTGCCATGGTCTTAGAAATCAAATAGCCATATTAGTTGATGGCACTGTGGTTCCTTGTTGCTTAGATGGTGAAGGAGTAATAAATCTCGGAAATATATATGATGAGAGTTCTCTTAACGATATAGTAGAAGGCGAGCGAGCATTAAGTATATTTAACGGTTTTTCTAATAGGCAGGTAAAAGAAGAGCTTTGTAGAAAGTGTGATTATAGAAGACGTTTTAGTAAATAATTTAAAGAGCATTCAGTTTTATTTCACAATAAAACCGGATGCTCTTTATTTCACTTCATTTGTTCTTCATACTAAATAACACTTTAAATTCTCTAATCAAAGAATATATCGATACCACTATGATCAATATTATGCCAAATAGTTTTGATACTCTGTATAGGAAGGTAGATATTATTATAGCCATTCCGATAAGAGCAGGAGGTATAGCAATTTCATTTATAAATTTATCTTTTTCCTCTATGTCTTCTGCAGTTATATTATCATTTACCTTTGAAAAACTTTTGTTCCCCATCCCAACTAGATAACTTAGTAAAAGTAGTACGAATCCTACTGCGATCAGAATATATTCATATCCCTCCATCTACACTCCTCCAACTACATTGATAAATAACACTGTATAACTATAACTTAATTAAGAATCAACTTTATCACGGTTATACTTCTGATCTTATATATCCTCCTACAAACCTGAATTATATTTTATTATATGTTTATTACAGGACTAATATATATTGATTAGAATTATATTAACCTACAAAAAAAGCCAATGAATTCAACAAATGATTCCATTAGCTTTTTCTATATTATTCATTTTGTAATAAACTATGTTTTCTTCCGTAAGTAAAGTAAATTATAAGCCCTATTATAAGCCATACTGCAAAACCAATCCATGTTTTAGCCTGTAGTCTTGAAAGAAGATATAGACAGCATATTACAGTTATTATTGGTGTAAACGGAACACCTGGACATGTAAATATTCTGTTAAAGTTAGGCATTCTCTTTCTAAGTACTATTACGCTTAAAGATACCACTATAAATCCTAATAGAGTTCCTATGCTTAAAAATTGAACTATTATATCAAGTGGTAAAAATCCTGCTATAATAGCAGCGACAGTACCTGTTATTATAGTAGATAAATATGGTGTTTTGTAAACTGGATGAACCTTCGAGAATAACTTAGGTAAAAGTCCATCTCTAGACATAACCATGAAAACTCTTACTTGACCATAAAGCACTGCTAAAAGTGTAGATATCATACCTATAACTGCACCAGTTCCAACTAACGCTGATCCCCAGTTAATACCCACTCTAGCTAACGCACCTGGTACTGCATTTTCAGAAATTATTTCCTTGAAAGGAACCATTCCTGTAAGTACAGCTGCCACTGAGATGTAAAGTATACTTACTACAACAAGACACATTATTAAGCCCAAAGGTATATCTCGTTTTGGATTTTCTGCTTCTTCCGCTGCAGTTGAAATAGCATCAAACCCTATGTATGAGAAGAAAATAGTAGCCGTACCAGCAAATATTCCTTTAAGCCCATACGGATTAAAAGGTTTATAGTTGGCTACATTTATATGAGTAACTCCTAATGCAACAAATAGAATTATTATACATATCTTAATTCCAACCATTAGGTTGTTTATTTTTGCACTTTCTTGCATTCCATAACACAAGAGTGCTGTTATTAAAACAATTATAAGTACAGCAGGCAAGTCTATTATTCCACCTTTACTTGGTGAAGCCGCTAAAGCTTTAGGTATATTTATCCCTAGATTAGCTAATATTCCTTGGAAGGTTCCTGACCATCCTGAGGCAACCGCACTACAAGCAACTAGATATTCAGCAGTTAAACACCACCCTATAATCATAGCTACTATTTCTCCAAAAGTAATATATGCATAAGAATATGTACTTCCAGCTACAGGAAACATAGTTGCAAGTTCTGAATAGCTAAGCCCACATAGACATGCTACTATTGCAGCTATAACGAATGATATAATTACCGCAGGTCCAGCAAGATGAGCGCCTTCTCCAGTAGCTACAAATATACCAACTCCCACAACAGCTCCAATTCCTAATGCAGCTATATCCCTAGCCTTTAAATTCTTTTTAAGACCGGTCTTTACTGCTCCCTCAAGCATCTGCTCTGCTGTCTTTTTCTTGAAAATATTCATTAAAATCCTCCTTAATAGGCCCCAAAACAAATAATTTATTAATAAACAATAACATTTACTGAAAATATGTCATCTCGTTAATATATTATATAGCAAATTATAAATATTTCAAATTATATTCCTTTTATTTAACAAGGTTTTTATTACATATCATCATTTTTCGCTAATTTCCCCTAAATTTCTTATATAAATTAGAAAATAGTTAATTTTATATGTTACCCAATACAAATAAATAATATTTATATGTTTCAATTTAACAATTTATTATTTAAATGACATTTTAATTTGTTATTTTTCAATAATATATCGGCTTGATTTATACTAATCAATTAACAATTTTATGCTTTATATAATATAGGATATTTTATTATTGTGAAATGTACATTAAATATATTCATAATAATTGCTAAAAAAAATCATGCATTTATAGAATTTAATAAAATGTATATTATATGAAGATCATTTTAAAATCCTATCGTATGCATGATTTTTATTAATTAGAATTTCTTAGCCATTATTATAGCTTCTGCAAAAGGTTCATCTATATTTTTTATTTCTTTTAGATGTCCTTGGAATATCTCTACTGGGTTTTTAGTTGGTTTTGACTCATTAATATTATTGCTATTACGCTTCATATTGTTATCCTTCATCATAAAATTCTCCTTTTCTAAAGAATATCTATATATTAACTTTTTTTGTTTAAACTATACTATCTATATATAAGATACCTTGTTTTTCCCGGTTTTTTTAGATTGATATAGAGCTTGATCTGCTAATTCATAAAGTCTTCTTATGTCTTCTGTACTCTCAGGAAAACTAGCTACTCCTATAGATACAGTAACGTAAAGCTGATGCTCATTTGATAAAACAAAACTATGATTCTCAATATTAGTTCTTATCTTTTCAGCTATTTTTATGGCATTATCCTTACCACAATCAAGAAGTATAGCTGTAAATTCTTCTCCTCCATTCCTGGATATAACATCAAAAGATCTACTACTATCCTTTAGTATAATAGCAACCTCCTTTAAAACTATATCTCCATTATTATGTCCATAAGTATCATTAACACTTTTAAAATTGTCTATATCTATTACTGTTAAAGAAAGCCTCTCATCTTTATCCACAGCGTTGGCTGCAATGTGTTTTAATGTTTTATGAAACTGTCTTACATTGTTAACCCCTGTAAGAAAATCTTGAGATGACTCCTTCACTAACCTTATATATAAATTATTCAATGTAACGCAATATTCTAAATAGCTGAAGGTTATTGCCGACACAACAACAGATGATATTATATACACACTTAAAATAAACTTAAAATCTTGTCTATAAAAGTACTTTATTATTAGCACTATACTTGAGGCTATAGTATTGAATAAGGTACAATAAACCCATTTTTGCCAGGTTCTAAGTCTATTACTCGCTATAAACCAACAGCCTGTGCCAGTAATTATAGTTAATATTACACCGTACATTGCTACAGGATTAATACCAAAATATATGATTCTAAAAACAGCAGTCATAATACTACATAAATATATTGATACTCCTCCACCATATATAGCAGAAATCATTATAGCTATGTTTCTGAAGTCAATAACTGAGCCATCATATATTGTGAAACCAAAATACATTAATGCAATAGATAGAAACCCTGTAACAAACCCAAAAATTAATTGATGAGTATACTGATTTGGTTTTAAATGATCATGCCCATTTCGCAATTGTGTGCCTAAGCTTATGGCACTTATCAGTATTGAAAGGTTTATAATTAATTCTTTGATCACATCAAAACCTCCTCTCACTCTTAAGTAACTGATTATAGCATTTATAAAAGTTTCATTTTATTATTTGAATACATGCACTTATTTATGTATTTTTGATCCTAGACCATAAGTTTGGTAAATTAATGAGTAATTTTATTATTAAATCTCAAAAATAAGAATACACAATTAGATAAGACAAAAAAACCGTCTAAAGGCAATATACCTACCTTTAGACAGTTTTTTTAATAAGTAATTTCTATCATTTGACCTGGTTTACATATAAGCTTATTACCACTTATAATAAATTCATTGCATTTTTTGTTTATATCGTCTGCTTTAATTGTTATTTGACTTTTTGTAATATTTACAGAGTACTTTTGTCCATAATGTACTACTCTAAACCTTAGCGAAGTCCAACTTTCTGGTAATTTAGGATTTATAGTTATCTTTCCTTCTCTGGTTTTAACTCCTCCAAAACCTAAAACTGCAGTCATCCAAGCTCCACCATTGGATGCAGGATGAGTTCCTCCAATATAAAGAGTTCCAACATATTGTTTAGAATCTCCTGTTAAATCAATTGTTGCTGTCTTTAGGAAATACTTATATGCCCAATCAACTTTACCGAGCTCAGCAGCTAGAAGTGCATAAACACAGGCGCTTAAGCTAGATCCGTGCTCAGTCTGAGGCTCATAATACTCCCAGTTACTCCTCTTAACCTCCTCTGGGTATCTGTCCTTAAACAAATTTAAAGCCAATACAACATCTGCTTGCTTAAGTATTTTAGTAGTTGTAGCTAATCCGTTACCACCACCTAAATACTCATTTGGGTTTATAATTCTCTCTTTTAATTTTTCAAGGCTTACATCTTCTAATCGCTCATATCCATCAAATTGTTCTATTATATTTGTTTCATTATCAGGACTAGGAATATATAACTTTTCAAACATGTCTTTAAACTTATCTATTTCTTTTTCAAAATTAATTACTAAATTTAAATTTATATATTCTTTTTCATATTTAGTCTTTAGCAGCTTAATAGATGATAAAGCCGCCTCTAAGGTATACTTAACCATTATGCTTGTATAAGCATTGTTATTTACTCTCTCGTGATATTCATCTGGACCAGTTACATCTAATATCTCATATCTGTTTTTATCCATATTAAAATAAGCGTAAGAATAGAAGAACTTAGCACATTCAATTATTGTTTCTGCCCCACCTTCAACAAGGAGACTTTCATCTCCTGTAGCAAGATAATATTGCCACATAGCATACGCAACATCTGCGCTTATATGAACTTGCTTATCTCTAAAATAAGTTCTCATCGGCCTTCCAGTAAATACATCTGTAACATTAAAATAAGTACAGGCATCATCTCCAGTATCCTGGCTTTCCCAAGCATAAAATGCCCCTCTATATCCGTAATCAGCTGCTTTTCTTCTGGCACCATCTAATGTATTGCATCTATACTTTAATAAATTTCTAGCTATTTCAGGTTTCGTATTTAAGAAAAATGGCAACATGAATATTTCTGTGTCCCAAAATATCGCACCTTTATAAACTTGACCTGAGAGGCCTCTTGCTGGTATTGAGCTTTTATCTGTATGAGTTGGTGCAATAATCATCAAATGATATATACTGTATCTAAGTGCTAATTGAGAATAGTCGTCTCCTCCAATCTCCACATCAACGTCATTCCATCTCTGTTCCCATAATTCCTTATTTACTTCTAATAATTTATCATACCCAAGATTAACTGCAGCCATATTTGACTTAATAGCTGCACTAACACAATCTTCAACTTCATCTCTGTCTTTAAATACAGATACATACTTTGCAAAGGTATATTCTTTATCAGCTTCAATATTTGATGTTATTTCTCTAAATGAATTGTAGCTATTGCTATTATACACTTCATTACCAAAACCAATTTCAATTCTTTCTGCTACTGCCAAAGAATTTTTATTTTCATTAGTAATTGCATGTAGTATGCAATTATCCTCATGCTGATATGTTTCTACTTTTATAAGATGAGGTCCATTTATATCCCATACCTGCCCATCAATTCCTGTTTCAATTAGTATATCGCATGGTTCTGATGCCTTAAATGAATACTTCATACATATAAGATGCAGGTTATATAAGCTTAGGAACCTTTCAGCCTTTACCTCAACCTTTATTCCACTACTAGTGATAAACTTGGTATATCTTCTATGGGTTGAACTTTTTATATTAAGCTCTTGTTCATGATATTCTATATCACTGCTAAGAACACTAAGTGATTCTCCATTGCAATATATTCTTGTAAACAATCCGTTTGGTGCGTTGACTGGTTCTCTCCATTTGTCGCCCACCTTATCATATAAATCAGATAAATTACAGGCAACTAATTGCTCCTTTGAGAATTCCTCCATTGTGCCACGGTAGCCCATATACCCGTTTCCAATAAGAAATTTATTACCATTGAGTTCAATCTTATCCCTATCAAATCCACTTTCTTTTATCAACCACTCCACAATATCACCTTCCTATAAATATCCTAGTAAAATTTACTTTAACCTCTTGCACCCACAGGAATCTCCAGCGCTATTCCTTCCTTACCTATTTCATAAGCTCTTCCATATACATTAATATTAATTTTAGTCCCTTCAAGCACTTTTACTTTCACATCTGTTTTATTTATAAAAACCTCTACAACATTTCCTTTGTACAATATCCTAAAAGAGTAACTATTCCAGGATCTTGGTATAGATGGATTAAGATCTATCATGTCACCATCAGATTTCAAACCGCCAAAGCCGTATACAATATTTACCCATGCTGCTGCAATCGAAGTAGTATGCAAGCCTTCGTTAGTGTTTCTATTATAGTTATCTAAATCCATTCTTGTTGCAAAGTTAAAAAAGTTGAAAGCTTCCTCATGCTTATTAAGTTCTGATGCAAATATTGAGTGTATTGATGGTGAAAGTGATGATTCGTGTATACATCTTGGTTCGTAGTACTCATAATTCACTTTTTTACTTTTCTTTGAAAACTCACTTCTAAAAAGAAACATAAACATAAGTACATCTGGCTGTTTGATCATGTCATTCCTATAAATCCTGTCATAAGACCAATTGTTATATAGGGGAAATTCCTCCACAGGAATACTGTCAATGTCCACATGTGGAAGATTAAAATATCCTTCATGCTGCTCATATATCCCTGTTTCTTTATCTAAACTTATCTTCATCCTGTTTGCCATGTTTGACCAGGTTTTAAGCTCGTCATCTAATAAATTGACTTTTTCTACTAAGCTTGATATCATATCAGGACAATTACTCTTCATATCTTTTATCACGTCAATGGTATATTCAAAGGTTTTCTTAGCCATATAATTGGTGTAACAGTTATTGTTGACCATCATCTGGAACTCATCTGGACCCATAACACCGAAATATCCGAACTCTCCTCTCTGTCCACTCCAATCGCCTCTAGTTGCCAAGTACCTACATATCTGTACTAACATCTCACAGCCCTTATCATATAAAAACTCTTTATCGTCTGTAAGCTTAACATAGTGAAATACTCCATAAGCTACAGCAGTGCTTGGCTGCATTTGAAGACTTGCATGTTGCCATAAAGAGCAAGCTTCTTTTCCATTTAGCGTTGCTATAGGATAACAAGCTCCATCGCAGTCTAGCTGCTTAGCTCTTTCTATTGCCATAGGCAAAGTATTGTATCTATACTCTAGTAAATTTTTAGCTGCTCTAGGATTATTGAAAATATAAAATGGTAGACAGTATGTCTCTGTATCCCAGAAAGTATGTCCATTATAAGCCTCTCCAGTTAACCCCTTTGCTCCAATGTTAAGCGAAGGATCTTCTCCGTGATAAGTTTGATGCATTTGGAAAATACAATACCTTATACCTTGTTGATTATCCATATCCCCATCTACTGTTATGTCAAATTTATCCCAAACCTTTGTCCAATAATCTATGTGCTTTTCCTTTTCTTTGTCGTAGCATATACTATGAAAATTATTTACTAATTTAGATGCTGCTTTGATGACTTCATCTGCTCCCATCTCTTTTCTTTTTTCTACGTAATTAAATACAACTTTATCTATTTTCGTTTCAATCCCTTGTGTTCCATTTATGATAAGCTCATATCCTATAAAATCTTCATTTTCTACAACTTTACTTTCATGAGTGTTATCCAATGATATATTAGAAGCTGATAATACCTTTTGCTCAGTGAAAGAAGTTTTACCAAGTATATATATATAATCCTCTAGGGCTTCTCTCTCAATAGTTGTCCAGTATTTCTTTGATGTAGATTTTTGAAGTACATCAAAATCAAGCCCCATGACAACCTTTACTTCACCATCAAAGTTTAGTGGTTTAATAGCAATTCTTTGACATCCATATCTCGGACTACCCATGCTAACAAATCTCTCAAAATCAAGTTTTATATGCTTTCCACCATTTGTCTTCCATATAAAACTACGATTTAAGATTCCAGTTCTTAAATCAAGGGTTCTTTTATATTCATCAAATTCACTTGATGATAAATCTAATATTTCATCATCAACATAAATTCTTGTATATAACCAGTTGACAGAATTAATCATAAAATGAGTATCTCTTACTATTCCTTTATAATGTAAAGCTGCTGCTTCCTTAGTTTCTTCATATACTCCATTAAAATAAGATCCTATGAATTCACCTTTTTTATAGCCTTCCTCAAAATATCCCCTTACCCCCATGTACTCATTACCTAAGGAAAAAATTGATTCTGATACATTGCATCTCTCTGAATCAAACCCTTCTTCGATTATCCTCCACGGATCTAACTTCAAGTACTTATCTGCATATTTTTGCATTTTCACTACTCCTCCTATATTGAATCCTATACTTATAAAAACCTTACTTCACTTATTAGTTATATTGATGTACCGATTCTTAATAAAATTGAGTTATGTTCAAGAATATTGTTTAAATTAAGTGGTTATGTAAAAGCTCATTAAAGCATCGGATGCGTGACCACTTAATTTAATCACAGTGTTTTACCAGTATCCAATTATGATTAAATTATAGTTTTTATAGATATCTGAGTATAGGCTGTAATTCTGCTAAATAGTTTCTAATAATGCTGAGTTTAATCATAACTAGTGAATTCTTATTAATGATTTGTTAGAATATATTTGAGATAGTGTTTTTTTGAGTGTATACGTTTTAATAATCCAGTAAGTAAGGGGTGGGGTTACTATGTATTCAATGTTGATTTTAGATGATGAGTATATTGTCAGATATGGAATTAGAGAAACAATTGATTGGAACGAATACTCCATTGAGATAGTTGCAGATGCCGATAATGGAAAAACAGGTTTAGAATTGGCTCTTAAGTTTAATCCTGATATCATAATAACTGATATCAGAATGCCTGAGTGGGATGGTCTAGAGTTTTTAAAGGCCATAAAAGCTTCTAATATAGACTGTATAGTTATTATTTTAAGTGGCTATGAAGAGTTTGAATATGTTCGTACAGCACTTCACAGCGGAGCCTTTGCGTATTTATTAAAACCTATTGATAATAATGAACTTATTAAAACCGTTTTGGATGGAATTAAAGAGTTGGACAAGAGACGCAATAAGCAAAAACAATATTCATTATTAGAAAGTGAACTTCCAAATGTGAAACAACTATTTTTAAACAACCTCATTACTGGCAAGCTCGCTGATTTAGATGCAATAAAAGAAAAAATCAAACTATATGGTATTGATATATCCCCAACAAATAACTATGTACTGTTCTTAACAGTTAATTCAAGTGATGATATTCTTAAATCTTCAGATAAAGATACCATTAGCTTAATTCGCAACACCTTGACTAGCCTAATCTCCAAGTATTTAAATGATGGTAATATTAGTTACGTTTATACTGAAACTTCTGATTTAAAATGGACCATAATTTTAAGTCACCCACATATTGAGAACGCAGTTAAGTCAATAAAAAATGCTGCTAAAAAAATCATTTATGAATTTGAACAGATTACAACACTTACCTGCTGTGTAGGAATAAGTAATGTATGCAAAGATTTATCCATTATACACAACGCCTGTGATGAAGCTGAAAAGGCTGTAAATAATAATATGTTCACTGATATAAATCGTATATTAAGTATTGATGGAATAGAAAACAATATGTCTTCACGGAAGATTAATGAAGCTATAAAATATATAACAGCAAACTATAATAAGGACATTTCAGTAGATGATGTGGCAAACGCATTGTATATAAGTCCTTCTTATCTAATGCATCTGTTAAAGGACAATATAGGTAAAACCTTCAACGAATGTCTAAAGGAAGCTCGAATAAATGCTGCTAAAGAGTTGTTGGTCAATCCAAAATATAAGGTTTATGAGGTATGCTATAAAGTTGGATATAATGATATAAAATACTTTAGCCAAGTATTCAAACGTTCTACCGGAATGACTCCTAGCGAATATTCAAAAAAGGCTCATGTTTTCTAACATACTGTAAATATGTAAAAACACAGACCTTCTTCAGTTATAGGTTGTTTGACTAAAGAAGGTCTGTGTTCCCTGACTCTATTTAAAATATTAAACTATTCCTTTATGCTACCTTCCATCGCTCCTGCCGTAATCTGCTTTTGGAAAAGTATAAATAAAATTATAGGTGGTATTATTGCCAAGGTAATACACATCATAAGCTGATCTGGTGTCATCTTTCCACCTTGACGAGCGACAAATAACTTAACCATAACAGTGAAACTACTATCCTTCTTTAAAACTAAGTACGGAAGAAGGAAATCAGACCAAGCAGCATTAACTGCATACATACCTATAACCATATTTATAGCTTTACTTAATGGAGCTACTATTTTGAAAAATATCTGAAAATCCGAACATCCATCTAGCCTTGCAGCTTCAATAAGGGATGTTGGAATTGACTTAAAAAATGTAATATACAGTATAACGTAAAAAGCATTTGCTCCTGCCACGAACCATAGTGGTGTGATTTGATTGTTTAAATGCAATGCTACTATATTCTTAAATACTGGAACTAAACTAGTAGTTGCCGGTATCATTAAACTTATCATCACTAATGCATGAACAACTTTACTACCTCTTGGTTTGATTATGGCAATTACATAAGCAAGCAACCCATTAAACACTATTGCACAAACTACACTACCTACTACAGCTATTAAAGAGTTCTTGTAATACTTTATAAAATCAAGCTTATTCCAAGTTTCAGCCAATCTTTCTGGATGGAATTGATCTGGCCAAAAAGTTGGTGGTTGTCTAAAAAACTCTTCTTGTGATTTAAAGCTTGATAGCATTACCCATAGTGGTGGCACAATGGAAGCTATCACTATAACAAAGCATACTATGATCATAATAAGATATGCCATTTTTACTGGTTTTCGCTTTAGATCAAAGGTAGTTATAGCACCATAGCTTTTATTACTTATTTTCGATTTAAACATTTGGCCTCTCCTTTCTATTCCTCACTATTTCTGTTAAGAAGATTGTATACACAAGTTAGTGCTATAAGTATTATAGCGATAATAACACTTAATGCTGTTGCTTGAGCTATCTTCATATCTTGGAATGCATACTTGTAATTTAACTGCATTAGAGAAATAGAAGCATTATTAGGTCCTCCACCTGTCATTACCATAGGTTCATACAATACTTGGAAAACAGCTATAATTTGAAGTATAAATAAAGTTTTACAAGTACTGAATAGTCCTGGAATAGTTATATAGAAAATCCTTTGCCATATTCCTGCACCATCCATAGCTGCAGCTTCATAGTGTTCTTGATTTAAGCCTTGTAATCTTGCAAGGTAAACTAGAGCAGTTGATCCTGCACCCTTCCAAGTCATCGTAATTACTATTAAAAGAATAGTCCACTTTGGGTCCTCTAGCCACTTATGTGGTTCTACTCCGAATTTACTTAGAAAAACATTTAATATACCATTCCCTCCTGGGGTCATAATTAAAGACCACATCATAACAGTAGCTACCCCTGGAACAACGTTAGGAAAATACATCCCAACTCTAAATAATGATTTAAAATACACAACTTCATTTAATAAAATTGCCATTATTATAGGAACTAAAAATCCAACTACTAAAGACCAAAAAATATAAACAAAAGTATTGCTTAGTGCCTTCATAAACACTGGATCTTGAAATACATTTATGTAGTTTTTAAATCCTACAAAAGCTACAGGATTAAATCCCTGTGTGCTATAAAATGATAGTTTAAGACTTTGAAGAATAGGTACCCATACGAAAAAAGCAAATAACACCAATGATGGAATCATTATCATCCATCCTGATATATCTTTTCGCCATACATTTTTGCCGATTTTTCTACTTTTTATTGGTGTTTGTGTAGCAAGTTTCATGGCATCATCGACTCCTTTCTTTATTCTTTATAATTAAAAGGCTGCATATCACTTTCTTGATAGCTAAAGATGAACAATCTTTCTGACTAAATATTTCAAAACTCTGGGGGGTTAAACCAAGATGATTTGAATAAAGATTTTAAATAATATAATTGTTCATCTTTATATCTTACTAGTGCTTTATACAGCCTTATTTAGTACATGGAATAAATTATTTCTTATTTATATTTGTATCTAGCTTTTGTTGGAAATTGCTATTAGCTTTATCCATAAGAGCTTGAACATTTGCATCTTTATTAGTTAATACCGCCTGAATAACTGGATATAATTCAGCATACATATCTTGAGTAAGATTTGGTTCTTCAGTATGAAGAGTTTTTGGTACATTACTGAAGTAATCCTTAAATAAGTTGTAGTTTATATTTTCATTAGCTTTTCTTATTTCTTCAACCTTATCTAGGTAATCTTTATTTGTCCAAACTTGGAATGATGGAATAACTGGAATGTTATTTTTCTTACGATAATCTGCATCATCCTTAAGTCCCTTTTCTGTATCAGCGTTAAGAACTGGTGCCTTACCCATTATTTCTATGAACTTAAGAGCTCCATCTATTTCATCCTTTGAAGCTGTTGAAGAGAACATATAAGGAGTACCACCCATTAATGAGTATTGTCCGCCAGGACCTGCTGGGAATGGTACTAAAGCTAAATCGTCTTTACTTAAACCATAATCTTTAGTTGGAACATTTACACCATCTTGTGCTGCAAAGTACATTGCTGCATTGCTAGTACCTATCGCTTGCATACCTGATGTCCAATCTTGAAGAATTTCATCAGTTACTGCGTTATATTTCCACTTTAAATCCTTTACATATTGCATAGCTGCTACTGCTTCTTTAGAGTTTAGGTTAGATTTCCACTTTCCATTCTCTTCTACTTGAAGCTTTGCTCCAAATGCCCATGCTATATTTGAGAAATGCCATCCACCAGAATTATCTTTTGATAATAATACAATTCCTGCTTTTCCTGTCTTCTGCTTAATTGTTGCAGCTGTTTGAGCTAATTCATCCATAGTCTTTGGATACTTAGGTATATCTCCGTCCATTAATCCTGCTTGTTTGAATAATTTTATGTTAACATACAAACCTAAAGCATATCCATCACGTGGAATTCCGTATGTCTTTCCATCTTTAGATAATAGATCTTTTATCTTTGGATCCATTGAATCTAACCATTTATTTGTTTTTAACTCATCAGTGATATCTGCTACATATTTGTTTGCTATTAACTTTTGTGGCTCTGTATACCAAGTTTCAAATACTGTTGGTAGTTGTCCACTTTCTGCTAAAGGAACAAAGCTTTCTACACTATATTTATAGTGTGCAGGTTCAATAGTTATCCAATTATACTTTTTCTCACACTCTGCTTTGTATTTATTGAATAATGCAACCTGCTCGGCATCAGTATCCTCTGGCCACATACCAATCTTTACTGTAACCTTCTTGTGTCCATCAGCTGCAGCTGGCTTATCTTCTTGCTTATTACATGCTGTCAAAGATGTAACTGCTAAAATAGCAGATATAAGTATTAGTGCTAAACGTTTTCTCATAACATTACCTCCTTAAATATTTCACATCCCTCTTACAATTAAAAGTATACAAGATTCCCAAAAATGAAAACAGGCTATAATCATGCTAAATAGTTTGTTAATCTGCACATATTTTACATACAACATTGAAAAGGTTACCACGTACATATATAATTTAAATTAAGCTAGTTTTGTGGGGTGATTTGATGTCTGCAAAAACACGTATAATATTTCAATCAGTAGCAATTGTTATATTATCTATTATTTTAATAATGTTTATTGGATATAAAAAAATGCAAAATGTACTTCTTCAGAATCGTATTCAGTCTTATGTGGAAACCATGAAAATACAATCGCAAAATATAGATTACTTTAGAAAACTTATTGAAAACATTACCGATTATTCAATTAATTCTCCTCAAGTTACTGATTCACTTAAGGATACTTCATATAATGCTATTGTAACTAATAGTTTATCTGACTTGAGATCTATAAACTTAGATATAATTGGTTCTACAATCTATTCTTCTAATGGACTTAGATACGAAAGTAATAGTAATTATAACTTTCCATCCTTTGATTCATTTTCTAAAACAAAAGAATACAATAATTTTATTAAGACCTCTAAAAATTCAATGTGGATGCTGTGTTCAGATGATATTCCTAAATACAGATACACTAACTCAAAAAGTACTAACGTAGTATCATATATCTCTAAGATATATGATGTTTCTTCTTCCTTAGGAATAGTTATCGTAAATATAACCACAGGTTCATTTATGGATTACTTTTCTTATGATGTATTTGATTCTAAGTTTTCCCTTTCAGTATACACCCCTGGAACTGAACCAATATACGAATATGGTGAACAAGCCCTAATACCACCAAAAGAAGCAGAACTTATGAACATTCTTTCTTCCGGAAAGAATTATGCTCTCAGCAAAGATAAAACCAAATTAATAATCGTAGAAAATTTACTGGATAAAGACACATATGTTATAAAAACTATCTCCTTAGATAACTTCTACAAAGAAACCGGTAAGCTGAAAGCTTCTTTTGTATTGATAGGTATTGTATTACTTATGACACTTATATTGCTTTATAGCAGATTTGTAAATAATATATTAAACCCGATAATATCTCTTCATGATAAAATGATTCAATATCATGATTAACACTCTATAATAAAAACCTCACTGAAGCGACTTTTCAGTGAGGTTTTTTTGTGAATCTACATTTTACTGTTTTTCTCTTCTTGCTACTCTTATGATAACAGTAGTCCCTTTATTAGGTTGGCTTAATATACTAATGCCGTACTTACTCCCATATTCTAATTTTATCCTCTCATCTACATTCTTCAACCCGTAACCCCCAGATTTACTTTTATCCAAGTTATCGAATTCATCAAGCATTTTAGGATCAAATCCTTTACCATTATCTATAACTTCAAAAATTAACATGTTATCATACTTCATTCCATTGATTTCTATCCTACCATTTTCCTTCTTACCTCTAACTCCATGCTTTAATGCATTTTCAACTATAGGTTGAATGGTGAGTTTAAGAATATATTCATCAAGAATGTCATCAGGGATATTATATGAAATCTGAAGCTCATTAGGAAATCTCATCTGCTCTATAACAACAAAGCTTTGTATTAAACTTATTTCTTCGCTTATTGTTATATACTTTTCTCCCTTATGCAAACTCATTCTGAAAAACCTTGAAAGAGCCATAGTGATTTTTTCAATATCAGGTTCTTTTTTTATTTTAGCCATCCAAACAATAGTGTCTAAAGTATTATATAAAAAATGCGGATTTATCTGAGCTTGCATTGCAGCTAATTCTAATTCTCTCTGCTTTTCCTTTTCTTCATTGTTTTTAACAATAAGCTCATCTATTCTTTCTACCATATCCACATAAGCCTTTTCAAGCTCAAAGAATTCATCATGTACCTTAGCTTCTTTAGCTATTCCAATACTTTGTTTTCCTCCTTTAAAGCCTTTCATAGCAGCTTGCAATCTTCTTAAAGGTTTTAATATATATGCAACGGTTAAAAACGAAAGCGCTATAGCAATTACTGCACTTACTGTTGATATAATCCATACGTTATAACTTATTTGCCTAGTTATCATATCAATGTTTTCTTCTTTTATATAAGTGAGAATATACCAGTTAAATCCTATATCTTTGAGTTGTTTGTCGAAGGCCGTATTGGCAACTACCATCTTCTCTCCCTTAAAATCTATATGATTCAATTTTTTATCCACGATAGAACTAAACTTATAGTCGTATATAGTTTCGCCTATACTTTCACTATCCATTGAAGACATTATTTTCCCTTCACTGTTTACAATCATAGAGAAACTATTATTAACAAGTAAATGATTATATATTTTAATAAGGTTATTAGACTTTACATAAGTTACTAAATATCCATTTATTCTTCCAGTATCTAAATTTCTAAACTTGCGGCCAATCATTATATACGCTTGTCCGTTTTTATCTTTAACTACTCCATCACTATATGTTATTTTCCCCGAATCATCAATCTTATCAAGAAAATTCTTATCAGGTAATGACAACTTTTCATCGTCAGCCATCCTGTAGCTCTTTCCTTCTTTTGTTATTATAACTACATCTGCAATATTATCATATTCTTTCATCTGGGATAGTAGCTGTTCCTTTATTCGCCTTTGTTTTTCTTCATACGTTATTGAATCATCATTTATTATTTGATTATAGACTTGTCTAGATAAAAGCCTCACCGAAGCCATATTTACATCATTTATTACCAGGTCCATACTTTGACAAAGTTCGCTTTGAGCAGAATATAAATAAGCGGTTAAATCACTGTATATTATCCTATTAGAGTAAAAATTCATTACTGCAGAAATTATTATAGTTACAACCATTAAGGTTATAGCTGTAATCCTAAAAAAACTATTATATAAGCTTCCTTTTTTTAAAATGAATTTCCTTTTTAACATTTTAACTCCTCACTAGAGCGTTTCTCTACACATTTTAATCTATTTCAAAAACGTTTACACATAATTAATAAATCTTCAAATAATATAACTAACTATATCGGATTGAAGGGTTTCATCTTTATCTATATTATATGGTTAATGTAATATGCTGTAAATACATAAAAAGTTGCTGAAGCGACGCTCCTAAAGAATAAAAAAACACCTACTTAGGTGTTTTTTTCTCTCCATCATTTAAAAACCTTAATTCTTTCATCTATTGGCATAAAACTCTTTTCTGTTGGAATATGTAGTGGTTTTCCAAAAGGCATCTGTGCTATTAGTTTCCATTCATCAGGTATATTCCAAGTTTTTTTTACTTCATCATCAATCAAGGGATTATAATGTTGAAGTGAAGCCCCTAACCCTTCTATTTCTAGCGAAGTCCAAATTATATACTGAAGAATACCTGAAGATTGCTCTGACCAGATAGGAAAATTATCTTTGTATAATGCAAACTGTTCTTGTAATCCCTTAACAACTGCTTGATCTTCAAAATACAATATAGTCCCGTGGCCATTACTGAAAGAATCTATCTTTTCTTCAGTTTGTGCAAAACTTTCTTCAGGTACTACTTTTCTTAAAGCTTCCTTGGTAATCTCCCATAACTTTGTATGATGCTTATCCAGTAGCAATACCGCTCTACAACTTTGTGAGTTAAAAGAAGTTGGAGCACATTTAACTGCTTCCTCCACCATATGGGCAATTCTTTCATCTGGTATTGTAGATTCATTACTAATTGCATAGATTGATCTTCTGCTCTTAATAGCAGTATAAAAATCAATAATCATTTTCTTCCTCCTATTTTGAATTGCTTATTAAAAATTACTTTAATAACTGATTATTACGTTAGTATTTTTAACCTTCATCAAAGGCTTTATGTATCCTAGTAGTTTTTGAAAAAATAAAACTCTTACTTTTATCAGTAAGAGTTATAAACTTATTATTCTATTTTACAGAGCTTTTATTAGCATATATGAGCCTAATGACTAGCCTATAATAAACCGTGTATCCTATCCCATATATCTAAATTGTTCTTTTTTAAATTAATTATTTTGAAGTCCTTATTAACAAATGCATGAATTGTTTTTCCTCTAGCTAATGTAATATTATCATCATCTCTTATCACTTCATATGAAAATACAACCTTAGCTCCATTCAGTTCTTCTACCCAAGTTTTAATTGTGACTTCATCCTCATACTTGGCTCCAACCATATATCTACAGCTACTTTCTACTAAAGGCATCATTATGCCGTTATTCTCCATATCACTATAGCTAATTCCCGATTCTTTTATAAACTCTGTTCTTCCAACTTCAAACCACGCATAATAATTTGAGTGATGAACTATACCCATCTGATCAGTTTCTACATATCTTACTTTAATTTTTGTTTCACTTATATTCATACATATCTCCCTGTACAGTTAAAAAATTGCTGAAGAGACTTTCTTCAGTATAAAATTTATATTTTCAAAGACTCATCTCATAACCCAGCAGAGTTTTAAAAATAGATTTTGGATTGAAGTAGTACACTTCAATTCATAGATTTCATTGAGGTGTATAGTTTCCTAAAGAATATAAAATATCTCTATAACCATTCCTTCAGTCTCTCATAATTCTTTTTTGCATCTTCATATCCTAAATCATAAAGTCTATACAACTTCTCAGGTCTTTTTTCTAATCTATCAACTTGTAGATCCTCACTTGGTCTTAGTATGAATACATTTCCTTCCTTCTCCATATCACCAGCTAAATCTAAAGTCTTATTATAGACATCGTGTCTATTTACCATGGCCTTTGATAAGCCCTTGTATTTAGAATACACTCTATCTACAACCCACTTCCTCTTGAAGGCTTCTTTTCTATATCCATCAGGTCTTGTTAATATTATCACATGCTTTTTATTACCATCATTGATAGATTTCTTTAACGGTATTGGATCAGATATGCCTCCATCCAATAGATTATAATCATTATATCTGACCACTGGCGCAACAAACGGAAGACTGCTAGATGCACGTATAACTTTTAGAATCTCATTATTGTCATTAAAACACTGATTTTTTT
Source organism: Clostridium folliculivorans (assembly GCF_024341905.1). GTDB lineage: Bacteria > Bacillota > Clostridia > Clostridiales > Clostridiaceae > Clostridium_AR > Clostridium_AR folliculivorans. Next base: position 41,060 of record NZ_BQXY01000014.1, on the reverse strand, counting down.
CCACATAAAATGGTTCTCCAGTTACGCAATCAGTTGCTCCTATTACAAATTTTTGTTCGGAATTGAAAAAAGTATCGTAATCGAAAGGATCTAATTCATTTGGTATTTTATTATAAACGAAATCTATTCCAAATAAACTTCTCTCTTTTATCATATTTCTATAGCTCAAATATCTATGATCTTTTACATATCCGATATTAATTCTTTTGTTTCTCTCGAACTGTTTAGAAATATATGATGCTGCATTGCATGCGCCTGCCGAAACCCCTATTATGTATGGAAAGTGTAAAGACTTTTCCAGGAAGAAATCTAGTATACCAGCTGTATATACTCCCCTTAAGCCGCCTCCTTCAAGTACTAATCCTATATCTTTCATCATATCACCTTCTAATTTTTATATTTACCTTATTATACTAAATTGTTTCAATTTATAATAGTAAAAATTATATATACAAAGGTGACTGTGATAAAACCATTTAATAAATAGTTTTATCACAGCCACCTTTTTGGGTTAATAATTTATTCTAACTTTCCTAAAGTAAAAGGAAAATTTATTTTCTAACTTTTAATTACTCTTTAAAATATAGTTTCAGCCCTATTAAGTTTACATATCAACTATAATAGCACCACACTCCGAATTTAAAACTTAAGATATTTAAGTGGGCTAACTCCATCTCTTGCTTTAAGAAGATCCCCTCTTACTGCCATCATATAAAATCCTACAGTGAATAGAATTACAAATGGTCCAAGTAAATTACTTATAAATACTGCTATTAGAAGTGTATGAGTAGCATAATTATAAACATTCATAAATGCAAGATTAATATGCTTAAATTTATTATATGCAAAAAATATTCCGCTAAGAAATAATGCTGCAAAAGCAACTCCTAAAGTTGCATAAAGAACAATTCCAATTAAAGTAGGTATATCTAGAGTTTTATAATATAGTATAAACACATCAAAATTACCGTAAATAACTGATTTGAAACCTTTCATTAATGTATAAAGTATGAGTCCTGCGATTGAAACAATTAAATCAAATCTTAATATTTTTCCAAAAGATTCACCTTTTAAAGTATGGTATAAATGAGGTTTAAATAGACTTATTTTTAATTCATTTAGAAGATTCAAGATCAAAACCCCTTTCAGATTTATTAGTATATTTATATGTACATAGGTGGTTACAAGTATGTAACCACCTATATTTTATATTATATACTATATTGTCCTTTTATTATACAGTTGCATTTTCTGCTGAATTGTAAGCTTTTTCTTCTTCGAAGTATTGCTTATCAACAGTTCTGATGAATGGATAGTAGCAAAGGAACGCTACAGCTAATTCTACTATTTGTAGTAATGCTCCTCTAACACCAGCTATTAAGAATCCACCGAATACTGCAGGAGTTGTCCAAGGAATTATAACTCCTGAAGGTCTTGGAACTAATCCAGTAGAGATTGCTAAATAACAAACTACTGCAAGAATCATTGGTGTTAAGATGAATGGTATCATCATTATTGGGTTAAGAACTATTGGAAGACCAAATGTTATAGGTTCATTGATGTTGAATAAACCAGGAAGTATAGCTAGTCTACCAAGTTTCTTACATTGTTCTGACTTACAAAGGAATACCATTGTTAAACATAATGCTAATGTAGAACCAGATCCACCTAATTGTAAGTATATTTCTTGGAATTGTTGAGTAATAACGTGTGGTAATGCACCGCCAGCCTTAAATGCTGTTAAGTTATCTGCTGATAATGAAAGCCAGATTGGTGACATAACTGAACCAACAACGTTAGCACCATGAATACCAAATACCCAGAATAATCCTATGAATAGGTTGGCAATAAGTGTTGCACCTAAACTATCTCCTAATGAAGTTAATGGAGCTTGAAGTATCTTGTAGATGAATCCATGTACTGTGTGGTATGAAGTAAATGTGAATAAAAGTCTAACGATATCGAAGCAAGCTATTACCATGAAAGCTGGTATAAGTGCTGAGAACGCTTTAGATACAGTTGGAGGAACTCCTTCTGGCATCTTAATAACCCATCCTCTAACGTTTACAAATCTTATTATTTCAGTAGTAAAGATTGCTGTAAACATACCAACGAATAATCCTTTTGATCCAAGCCATTCCATTGGTATAACACCAGTTATATCATAAACTACTTTTGAATCTGCAGGAGTAAATGTTGTAGCAAATGGTGTAAGTATAAAGAATGCTACAAGTGCTATTGCACCACTGCTAATTCCTTCCAATTCATAGTGAAGTGATAAGCTGTTTGCTATACCGTACACTACGAAGATTGTCATTATTGACATTGTTGCATCAAAAGGAATTGTAAAGAATGTTTTCCAGTTAGCTCCGAAGATGCTAGCCATGAAGTCTAAGAATCCTTGAATTGGGAAGTTTGCCACTAAAAGTGACATTGCACCGATGATTAGTAATGGCATTGCAAGCATGAAACCATCACGGATTGCTAATAAATATCTGTTACCAGAGATTTTAGCAGCTACGGGCATAAGCTTTTCTTCTAATAAGTCCATAGGTTTTGACATAATTTTTATCTCCTTTCAAATTTAAAAATATATAATGAAAAAATTTCAAGCTATTTAATAATTATTTCTTTATAAGTGCTATTGCTTTTTCTAGAACCTTTTGACCATTCATCATACCATAGTCTTGAGGTGCTATTACATCTATTGGAACATTATGCTCATCGCATATTTTCTTAGCTCTTGCAAGAGCAAATCTTATTTGAGGTCCTAACAATACTACATCAGCTTCTGGAACATATTTAGCCATTTGAGCTTCAGAGTAAGCATTTATCTTAGCTTCTATGCCTTGAGCTTTTGCTGCTGCCTCCATTTTAGTAACTAATAAACTTGTTGACATACCTGCTGAACAAAATAAAACGATATTATACATAATAAATTCCTCCTAATAAATTAAGTTTTTTATTTCAACTTGAATGTTTTTATCTTTTTTTATCTCTAAAACAAACCCTTATTTATTTTATGTTCTTAAGCTTTTGATGCTTGGTCAAGTAATGGTTGCATCTGTCTTCTTAACTCAATGATTTGAAGTATAAGATTTTTTTCTGTTATCGCAGTCATTAAATGATCTTGACTGTGAACAAACAATGCTGTTATTTCAATCTTTTCTCCTTGAGCTTCTTTGTATAAAAGTGAAGTTTGTGAATCATGAGCACGTCCTATTGCTTCGTCTGCAAGTTCTATAGAGGAAGAGGCTCCTTGAAAATCTCCACTATTAGCTTTCTCTAGTGCTTCATGAGCGTAAGCTCTAGCATCACCAGCGTTGATGATAATCCCCATTATAATTTCTTCCATATTCATCGTCCTGTCCCCCTTTAGGTGAGTAAGTTATTTTATTTTTTTCTTATGCCATATATTATAGCAAGAGTCGTGCCAAAACTCTAAAAACACCTAAACAAAAGGGTTTCAGTAAATGTTTACATTGTGTTTTGATTAAAATCATTAGTGTTTCGTATAAAAAACAGTAGTGTTTCGATAATAAATACAGTGTTTTTTTTTCTAGAAATAGTGTTTTTTTTATAATACACTAATAAAATTAATTATATTTACTTTTGTTATAAAAATGTTTTAATATATACTTAATTACTATTATGTATATAATTGAGATTATATGTAGGAGGGAGATGAAATATGAAGAGAGTAGATCTAATTTATAATAAGTTACTAGAACTTTCTCGCCCAGATGGCGTAAGTGCTTCAGAGCTTTCAGAAATTTTAAATATATCTAGAGCAAATGTCAGTTTCGACTTAAATAGATTGTGGGAAGAAGGTAAAGTTAGCAAGTCAAGTGGAAGACCTGTTAAATATTCTATTTCTTCAAAAGGCCAAAACCACTCTAATAGCGAAACTTCTTTAGATAGGTTATTAAGAAAAAATGAAAGTTTAGCCGAGCCTATAGAAGGTGCTAAGGCAGCCATATTATATCCACCAAAAGGTATGCATTGTTTAATTTTAGGTGAGACTGGTGTTGGAAAATCAATGTTTGCAGACTACATGCATGAGTATGCCACAGAAATGGGTGTTAAAAAGAAAGATTCTCCTTTTATAATATTCAACTGTGCAGACTATACTAATAATCCACAATTATTAAATGCTCAGCTTTTTGGAGTAAAAAAAGGTGCCTATACTGGAGCTGAAAATGATAAAGAAGGTTTAATCGAAAAAGCAAATGGAGGTATATTATTTTTAGATGAAGTTCATAGATTACCTCCAGAAGGTCAGGAAGCTTTTTTCACATTCATGGACAAAGGAGTTTTTAGAAGGATAGGAGAATCTGATACTAGGACAGCAGATGTATTAATAATATCAGCAACAACTGAAGATCCATCTTCAGTACTTTTAAAGACTTTTACTAGAAGAATCCCGATGACAATTAAGCTGCCTGCACTTAGAGATAGATCGGCGAAGGAAAGACTTGAGCTAATAAGAGACTTTTTTGAGATAGAGCGGATAAGGCTAGATAGGGAAATTGCAGCTTCTTTAAATACCATGAGAGCCTTGTTGTCATATGATTGTCCAAATAACGTTGGACAATTAAAAGCTGACATACAACTTTTATGTGCAAAAGCATATTCTGATTTCTTAACTGGTAAGAAAAGAGATGTTAAGATAACAAGTACTGATCTTCCCTCTCATATAAAAGAAGGATTATATAATGAAAAAGGAAATAGAATTCTATGGAATGAAACACTGGGAGAAAAAATCAACTTTTTCAAATTTTCAAAGGGTGAAGATGATATTGTAAAGCAACATGAAGAAGGAAGCATCTATGATATTATAGATAGAAAAGTACAAGAACTAAGGCTAAAAGGTGTTTCTAATTTTGATATAGAGACCATATTGGAAAATGATATAACAAAATACTTTAAGATGTATATAAGAAGTGCAGAAAATGCAATAAGTAGAAAAAATCTCATAAACATTTTGGGTGAAGATACACTTTTACTTATTGATAAGATGTTCTATTATGCTACAACAACTTTAGGAAGAAATTTTGACTCAAATACTTTTTCTGCTTTAGCGCTACATGTTAATACTCTAATAGAAAGATTAAATAACAACAAAACAATAATAAATCCACAACTAAATTGGATAATAAAACAGTATCCTAAGGAATTTCAAGTTGCTAAGGAATGTGTTAATATCCTAGAAGATCATCTTAAAATTAATGTACCTGAAGATGAAGCTGGATTTATTACATTGTTCTGGGTTTTGGAGAAGGAAAATAGAGAAAAAGACAAGGTTAAAGTGATTTTAATAGCTCATGGAGAAAGTACTGCAACATCTATGGCAGATGTCGCCAACAAACTTTTAGGTGAGGATTATGTAGTTGCTATTAATGCTCCTATAGAAGTAAGTCCATTAGAAGTTTTAGGTGCTTTAAGAGCATATGTAAAAAATGATATGAATCCTATGGGATATTTGATTTTAGTAGATATGGGTTCTTTAACTACTTTTGGTGAAACTATAGAAAAAGAATACGGGATGCCGGTTAGAGTTGTAGCTTTAGTATCTACCTTACATGTATTAGAAGCTACTAGAAAAGCTAGACTAGGTATAGGCTTAGAAGAGATCTATAAAGATGTAATTTCAATGAACTCATATATGTTTGAGCACAATTATGATAGACCTACTAAGGAACATACTAAAAAACTTGTAATAGTAACTGCATGTCTTACAGGGGAAGGAACAGCAGTAGCTATGAAGAGCTTCTTATCTCATAACTTAAGATATGATAAAGATTTACTTGAGATAATTCCTTTAAATTTTGTAGATAAGCACTTAATAAAATCTAGGCTAAAAGAAATAGAAGAAGAAAAAGAAATTATATTTATAGTATCATCCTTCCCTATAGATTCAGACCTAAAACAATTTAATATTCAAGATGTAATTAGTCTTAGAGTTATAAATGAATTGCAGGAAAAAGTAGATATAAAGACAACCCTTATAAAAATGGAAGATGTTATATCTGAAAATATACAAGGTGTGGATGGTAAAGCAATTTATAGAGACATATTAGATACATTAAACAAAACTAAGTCCTTGCTTAGAATAGAACTTGCAGAATCCACTCTTCCTGGAATAATTCTTCATATAGCATTTATGATAAATAGAATAATGAATGGACAGAGTCCAAGTGAATATAGCGAAAAAGAATCTTTTATTGAAGATAATTTAGACATTTACAATGCAGTAAAAAAATCTTTGGAACATCTGGAAAATAAATACTTAATAGAAGTTTCTCAAGATGAAATATGTTATATAATGAACTTTTTTAGATAACTAAAATTAAACGCTAAATCATTACTCTAATGGATAATTTAAAGATATTTTAATATATTTATATTAGAGGTGATGAGAATGCAGGATTTCAAAATAGATAAAGTAGTTAAAGCAGCTTTTCTATTAGCAATAGCTATTGTCTTTCAGTTTTTAGGAAGAAATATACCAGGAATAAATCAATTTTTAGTAGGACCTGTTGTTAATGCAGTATTAATATTAGCAACATTTATATGCGGCTCTAGATTAGGAGCATTAGTTGCTGTCCTTACTCCAATATTAGCTTGGATAGTTGGACAGCTCGCCACTGCTATGGCACCGTTTATACCATTTATAGTAGTTGGAAACCTAATTTATATATTAACATTTAGTATTTTAAAAAATAAGAAGCATGGATTATATATTGGAATCATACTGGGCTCATTTATAAAATTCGCATTTTTATCTTTTTCAGCATCAAATATACTAAAAGCAATTGATATTGGTATACCTAAAAAGATATTAGAAAAACTAGCAGTATCTATGGGTATTCCTCAGCTAATTACAGCATTAGCTGGAGGGATAATAGCAATAATATTAATAAAATTATTATATAAAAGAAAAGCAATATAGACTTTTATTAAAGTATAAAATATTCGTATATCTTGTTTAAACAATCAACTTATATATGCAATTGTTTAAACATAAAGTAAAGATAGAAGCTTATGAACAAATTCATAAGCTTCTATCTTTACTTTTATATAAATAAATTTTTCTACACATATGTTAATATATATCTAAGGAGGCGATTTAATGTCAAAAAATATTAATACTAAGATTGAAGGACTTAATCTTAGATTTGCCATAAAGGAAGATATAGATATTATTTTAGGTTTTATAAAAGAACTAGCTGAATATGAAAATATGCTTGAAGATGTTATTGCTACAAAAGAGCTACTAAATGAATGGCTTTTTGAGAGAAAATCTGCTGAAGTCATAATAGCTGAATTTAAGGATGAACCTATAGGCTTTTCATTGTTTTTCCACAACTTCTCTACTTTCTTAGGTAGATCTGGTATTTACCTAGAGGACTTATATATAAAACCACAGATGAGAGGAAAAGGGTTCGGAAAAGTTATGCTATCATACTTAGCAAAACTTGCTGTTGAAAGAAAATGTGGAAGACTTGAGTGGGCCTGCCTTGACTGGAACGAGCCATCAATCAAATTCTATAAAGGTTTAGGCGCAAAACCTATGGATGAATGGACTGTATATAGAGTTCATGATAACTCCCTTCAAGACCTAGCTCAAAAATTTTAAGTTGCTAGAATACTATTTATTAGTATAAAAGCTAAGTTCCTAAGAATTTGGGTTTTATAGTTGTGTCATAATTTAATTTATTTAAATCGTACCCTTACATGTAATGTAGATATATTATACAATAAAAAGTGGTTATATTAATTCTTTATAGCAATCATATACGGTTCCAACTTCAACTATTAATTTATATATTCTCGAAAATCTCTAGATACCGCGATTTTCGAGCATGTATAAATTAAGTTTTCGTAATGAAACTCTGTATATTCCATACCACTTAGATAAAAATATAACCGCAATATGGATGTTTGATAAGTACCACTTAATTGATACAATAAGTATAGATGAACTACTTCATAATTAAACTTATATTTTCAAATTCTCCTCTCAGAACCCAGAGGAGTTTTGAAAACATATTTCGGATTAAAGTAGTTCATCTTTAGATATGGGATATAAATTACTTAGGAGATGATGGCTTTGAAGATGATGCATCCAGTTTGGGTAGAAATAAATCTTGATAATTTAGAATTCAACTTAAAGCAGATAAAAAATAAGATAGGAAATAGTGAGATAATAAGTGTTATAAAAGCTAATGCTTATGGACATGGTGCTCTAGAATGTGCAAAGCTTTTATCTAACATAGGAATAAATAGATTTGGTGTGGCTAATATTATGGAAGCCATTGAACTTAGAAAAGATGGAGTTAATGATTCTATAATGATATTAGGCATATGCACAGAAGATACTATAGAAGAAATAATAAAATACGATATTGAAGTTACTGTATCAACTTATGATTTTGCGAAAAAACTATCAGAAGCATCAGTGAAAAATCATAAAATAAGCAGTATTCATATAAAGCTAGATACAGGTATGGGTAGGATAGGATTTTTACAACGTGATGAAGATATGCAAATTGTTGAAGCTATATGTAATTTAGAAAACATAAATGTTGAGAGCATATTCTCTCATTTTGCATCAGCAGATAGCAAAGATAAGAGCTATACCGAAAAACAATTGGATATATATAATAAAGAGATTACAGAAATCAAATATAATTATAGTGGAAAAATTAAAAGAAATATTGCAAATAGTGCAGGAATAATAGATGTTCCTGAGAGTTGCTATGATTATGTAAGACCTGGAATAATCCAATATGGTTATTATCCTTCAGAAGATGTAATGAGAGAATGCCTAGATTTAAAGCCTGTATTAACATGGAAAAGCAGGATTGTACATTTAAAAACATTGGATGAAAATAAATATATAGGATATGGTCAAAAGTTTAGAACTACAAGAAAAAGCAAAATAGCTACAATACCTGTAGGCTATGCAGATGGTTATTCGAGAATATTATCTGGCAAAGCCAAGGTTATAATAGATGGAAAGCTTTGTCCTGTTGTGGGAAATATTTGTATGGATCAGATTATGGTTGATGTCACTGAATTAGAAGATGTACAACTCTCAGATGAAGTAACACTTTTAGGTAGAGCTGAAAATGTCAAATTTGATGCAGATGATATGGCAGAAATAATGGGAACTATAAATTACGAAGTTCTTTGTAATATAGGAAGAAGAGTCACAAGAGTTTACGAAAGACATGGCGAAAGAACCGATGTAGTAAATTATGTATTTTAACTTAAAAGGCTATTGCATTTGGCAACAGCCTTTTTTATTCTTTAGAAATTCGTAATTCAATTAAATCTACGTACAAGTGTACATAACAGACTTAAAACATAATATAAGTTAAGGAATAAAAAAAGAAATCCATGGATAACTTATATTTTTTATCCTTAATTATGAGAATGGAGTTATAATATTATTATGTACTTACATTGTCATTAATTAAGGAGGAGATACTTATGAAGATAGTATTATTAGAGCCGTTAGGAATAAGTAAAGATACACTTACTCAACTATCATCAAAGCTTAATGAGATGGGACACCAGTTCTTAGCTTTCGATACAGTTGAAAAAGATGTTGAAATATTAAAAGAAAGAGCCCAAGGTGCTGATATCCTAATGATTGCAAACAATCCACTAAGTGGCGAAGTTATAAAAAGTGTGGATACTCTTAAATATATATCTGTAGCTTTCACTGGAGTTGATCATGTTGATAAATCAGCTTGTGAAGAAAGAGGTATAAAGGTATCTAACGCAAAAGGTTATGCAACTGAAGCCGTTGCAGAACTTACCATAGGAATGATAATTTCTCTACTTAGAAATATTAAACAATGCGATGAAGTTGTTCGCGCGGAAGGTACAAAGCTTGGGCTTGTAGGAACCGAATTAAACGGTAAAACTGTAGGAATAGTTGGTACTGGTGACATAGGAATAAGAACAGCTCAAATCCTTAAAGCATTTAACTGTAAGCTTCTTGGATACAGTAGGACAGAAAGAGCTGAGGCCAAAGAACTAGGAATAAATTATGTAGACCTAGATACTTTACTAAAAAATAGTGACATAGTATCACTTCATGTTCCATTAACAGATGAGACAACAAAGCTTATAAATAAAGAAACTTTATCACAGATGAAAAAAGATGCTATTCTCATAAACATGGCAAGAGGGCCTGTTGTTGATAGTAATGCACTTGCAGAAGCCTTAAACAGTGGTGCTATTGCCGGAGCAGGGATAGATGTTTTCGAAGTTGAGCCACCAGTTGCTTCATCTCACCCACTTTTTAGCTCAAAAAACACTCTAGTAACCCCACACGTAGCTTTTGCTACTAGCGAATCTATGGTAAAAAGAGCAAACATAGTTTTTGATAATGTTTATGCATGGATAAATGGTGAAGAAAAAAATATAGTTTTTTAGACTTCACAGTTAATATATGAAAAAATCAACTCCAAATGAGTTGATTTTTCATCTAAATATTATATCTCTAAAAGCCATTATTACTTCAATAAGTATTAATAATATCACTATTATTTCAAGATTATTGGCTCTTTTAGAGTGACTTAAATTAGCAAAAATTTCTATTATATCTACCATAGTTTGTGACTTAGCATTTAACTTTTCATACCTGTCATTAAGTTCAAATAAATCAGCTAAATCATTAAATAAATTTTCAGCGCTTTCATTCTTCCAAGCAATAGCTGGTTTATCCAAAAGCATTATATATGATATAGTCGTATGTTTGAAAGATAATACTCTTCCAATTATAGATGCAGCCTGTTTTTCATTAATATTAAGATTACCATTTTCAAGACTTTTTATAATCTTCTCTACCTCATCAAAAACCACATCCATTGTTACTTCTATAGTCTCTAATGCAACCGATTTTGCAACTACCAAAGCAGTCATAGAAAAATGATGTTCATCTATACTATTTATAACCAAGCTTTCATATTCTAATTGCTCTTCCATATGTTCGTGTAAAACTATCCTAAAATCTTCTCTGCATTCATATTTCATATATTTATTTAGACTTTTTATACTATTAGGTGTTAGTTTAATGATATTTATAAAATCATCTATTTCATCATTTGTGAAATTTACAAATACAATTGAACCGAAATGATAGATATATACACCCTTGTCTTCTATATTCTTAACATACCCTTGAAGTTGCCCATCCTTAAGTATTAATGGTTCCTCCCACTTTATTTTCCTACTTATATCAAATCTCTTAGCTATATTAGATATGCTAAACTCACTACATATTGCTCTAGCCTTAAATATATATTCTTTCATTACTTCCTCCATAAAATTGCTAAAAGTTAAATAAAAAAATTAAAATAAATACTTCTTTACATCCTATTTACTTAAAAGAATCCTACCTTAATAAGTATTTATATTTTTATTGCTAATATACTATAAAGGTATCATTTAATATATCATATTAATTTAAACTTAAAATATGTTTAAGACTATTGTTGAAATTAATTGGTTATACAGGAGACGCTATATGAGCGAGCAGTTAGAATTAAATGATTTTTTCAGATGGAATGACTCTAAAAAATCGCTAATTGTTTTTTATTAGTGATTTTTTTACGCATCTGCCTTTTCTGAACGTATGTGAAGAAATTCTGGCAGGCGATATATTTCTACTTTTTACTTTTTAATCACATAGCATTTTTATTTTATTAAATTTAAGATATAAAATTTTTATATATTGCATGGATTTTTAAAAAGTAAAACTGTCCTGTTCGAACGTAGTGAGTTTACAGTTTCAGCCATGAAATATGATAAAATCATATTAATTCTTTGCGTAAGCTCATTAAAGCGTCGGATGATTAACTAATTAATTTCAACACACTGCTTTAATAGCACTTAAAATATATCCTATATATTCCATGTATTTAAATCTTTATTAAGGTTATATTAATATCATAAGGAACATGGTGATAAGGCAATTCTTATAAATAGTTTAATCTATTTTTGTAAGAGGAATTTAAATAGTTACAGTTACCACTGTTGTTATTTAAATAAGATTTTATATGGTTAGGAAAGGCTTTATTATAGTCATTTCTTGATTATAATAAGGTCCCAACTTATCATATAAGGTCGAGATAAGATTTTATAGAGTGTTGTAATGGTTATATATAGCCGAAAGGTTATATATAGTTGTGTAAATATTTTATAAGGTCGAGCGAACCATTAATACTTGGTAGTGATGTGCTTTTTTATAGTCGAAAGATTGTACTTAGGTGATAAATTATCTTTATTAGTGCTAGTCATATCACCATGTTTCTTATACTAAAAATAAATTTAACACCCCTACTCTGGTATACTTTACCACCTCAATGTCAATAATCCTAAGGATTATAAAATTAGGTGGTGTTTTTTATGAAAAAAATATATAAATTTTTGGGATTAGATACTATAGAAAAATACTGTAAAAGTGATACAAAGGATTTAATTAAGCTTTCTATAATATTTCTTATAGCTTCTTTATATTCATCATTTTACACATACGATTATTATAAAAGTTATTTAGGTCATCCATCTGATTTAACCCTTATCGGAAACGCAAAAGGCGCATTTGTAACTTCTTTAGGTTTGGGGTATACATTTTTATATTTTTTTATAAATATATTTTTGTCCCGAAGAAATAATATAAAACCTAAATTCAATAAATAAGCTAGAAATAGTAAAAAACAGCCTAAGATGTTCTTATGGCTGCTTTTTGTTGTTACTAATTATTAATTTAAACCTCTTGTTTATGTAATACCTTCAATTTAGCCATCTACTTGTATAAGTTTTAAACCCTTAATACTTGCTTCTTTATGGAAAAGTATAATCTTATATATATAAACCAATTACACAACTAAATCTCCAACTTCTGAGTATACAACCTTATTCTTTATTTCCTTAGCCTTATACAATGCTCTATCAGCTAAATCCACTAATAACTGAGTATCAACTTCTTCACAAACTGAAACTACACCTATACTCACCGTAATAATTCTTTGATCCTGGTTAAATTTAAAGACATGACTTCCAACTAAGTTTCGTATTTTTTCTGCTACTATAATAGCCTTTTCCTTATTAGTTTCAGGCAGGATTATTGCAAACTCCTCTCCTCCGAATCTAGTTATAGTATCTTTAGATCTTATATTAGGCTTTATTATATCAGCTAGTTCTTTTAGAACTAAATCACCAGCACTATGTCCGTAGGTATCATTTATTAATTTAAAGTTATCCACATCTATCATTAACAACGATATTCCTAACTCATTATGTCTTACTTTTTTCATTTCATTTAAAATCTTACCAACAAAAAACCTTCTATTATATAGCTCTGTAAGCTTATCTGTATATGCAAATACATGAAGATTTTTTATTGCTACTCCACACTTAAAAGCAAATACTACATCTACGGCTGAAATTCCAAGCCATAAAAATACAACGTATTTTCTTGAAATATATAAATCTAATATATATCCCAAAATATGAAGCATTAATACATTGGCAGAAATAATAAACGGGGCAAATTTGTTGAAAAACCTATCCATTTTATCCCTCTTTTATATAAAAATACGTTTATTATTATATCACTTTTAATAACTATAATAAACATATATATAGATGTACCACTTCAATCTGAGAACTATTTTCAAACCACTCTGGATTATTAGATGAGAGTTTTAAAAAGTAAGTTTAAAATGAAGTGGTATATACATGTATTTCATTGCTAATATTTTAATAAAAATGTGGTTAGACTAATGTCAAAGGAAACTATTATTTATTATAGTAGTACAGGCAATACAAAGAAAAATAGCAAATCATTAATCTAAATTGTATTTAGGAGGATTTACTTTGGATAGTCTATTGTTTTTTAGGCAATTAGATACTATGAGAGATGAAGATTATATTAAATCCCTTGTTTCATATTTAATATCGCCAGTAATAACAGGTGTTAAGCCATGCTCAATAATTAATATATTTAATAATGCTAGAAACCTATTGCTATTATGGCATGATATAAGCTTGCAATTTGTGTCTGATTTAAAGACCATATGCCTATAAAGCAATATAACAATAGTGAAACTATTTTAATTTATGATAAATCCTCTATTACAAATATATTAAAGTGTGAAAAAGTTAGATCCTTATTAAAAACTTATGGGTACACTGATTTAGAAAATACTGACGTTGTTCTAAATTACTTGAATATAAGACTAAATTCAACTAATTTTCCTCATGAAGCCGGAGTTTTTCTTGGTATACCACTTCATGATGTAGAGGGATTTATAAGGAGAAGCGAACCTTGTCTGCTATCTGGTTACTGGAAGGTTTATTCTGAAGTCAACTATGCTAAGGAAATATTCGAATTATATGATAAGTCAAAAGACTTAGTTTCCAATTGCATTTTAAAAGGCAATGATATACGATCACTTACCAAAACCTTACGCCTTAATTTTTAAATTGAGTTGTTGTTAGAACTTAGGCATCTATATTTAAAAGAGTAGCTTCTGCTTTATAATACTATACTAAAAGCCTATATCTCATCTGCAAGATATAGGCTTTCTTCAATTTATTAAATTATTATTTATATTAAATTGAAATATTTTAATTAGTAATTAAGTGCCGTATCCCTACTTAATAATTGTACATCACTCACAAAAACAGGTTGTCCAGCAAGCAAGAACCAATGGCCCATAGCTAAATTATTAGCAAGATACATCATAAACCACTCATCATAACTTTCAAGTTCAAATTCAAACTGCCTGTAGAAGGTAGTATAGTTTTCTGCTTCGTTAACTTTTCTAAGCCCTTTTATTTCAGAGAAGGTAAATCTCTTTTTAGAACTAGTTTTATCATCTCCAATAACCTTCCCCATAAGTAGCCCATAACTAGGGTCATCAAACCACTTATTTATTGCATCTTTAAGTACATGATTGTAGTTCATAGGTAATATAAGTTTTTCATCCATTGAAATAGTTAATTTAATCTTCATCCACGCACCCCTTAAAATATTAACTATAAAAGTGAATTATTTATTAATTCATCTTTATTTCATTACTTTTCATTAAATATTTTATAATCATTAAATTTTACTACCTCTATATATTATCTCGAAATATACTTGAATGTAATAGAATTGTTTTGGGTACAAAGTTAATTATTAGTATTGATAGCAACTACTATTCTTTAAGCTGTTATCAGACAAAGGCTGCATTTGAATAAATCTAAATTTACACATATGCAGCCATTTCTATATCTATAAAAAACTAGCAAAGTAATTGAAACTGCTAGTTTTAAACGGTAAAAAATTATACACTTTTCTGCACATTAAAAAAACAAGTATAATATTACATTGCTAATAAAGATGTCAATAAATCAACAGTACTATCTAAAGATGTGTCCTTAATTATACGTTCTATATTCTCTTTCATTGCCTCAAGCTTTTTAGGGTTATTAAACAACTCCTTTACAACCTCATCTAATCTTTCTAACTCAGTATATAATGCAGCTTCTTCTCCAACTAAAAATGTCACATTCTCTTCTTCTTGTCCTGGAATATAATAAGGCACTATTATAGGCAACTTTTTATTTAAAGCTTCAGTAATTGTAAGCCCACCAGCTTTAGTTATTATAACATCAGAAACATCCATAAGTTCCGAAATCTTTTGAGTATATCCAAGTATAATAAGCTGCTTATCTAAAGGAACACTTTCATATATACCTTCAAGTTCTTGTTTAAGCATTAAGTTATTTCCACAAACCACTATAACTCTTATTGGTACATCTACATCCATTATTCTCATTAAAGCTTTTTTCATAGACTTCACCCCCATACTTCCACCCATTAGAAGTATAGTGAACATATCATCTTGCTTTAATGAATTGCTTGCATTTAAAAATGTTCTTTTTATAGGAATTCCATATGTATGAACCCTATTTTCATCAACACCTTTTTCCAAAAGACTGCTCTTAGTGTAGTTACTTCCAACTATATATCCATCTACCTTTGAATTTACATAAGAACTATGCGCCTTATAATCTGTTACCACTGAAATAAATGGAATATCTATTTTTCCCTCATCTTTTAAAGAAGAAATTACACTTACAAGCAAAGGATGAGTTGATATTATTAAACTAGGTTTATATTCTTTTATTATTTCATAGGTACTTTCCTTTATAGAACTTCCCATTATCTTGTTTAATCCCACACTAGTAACTCTATGATTGCTAGCTTTGTACAATATACCAAATAAAGTTGGAGTTTTAGTGGCTAATATCTCATATCCTCCAGATACCACTTTATCCAGCATCTTGGCACTTTCTCGTATAGGTTCTATACATTTAACCTCATACCCCTTGTCTTGAAGTTCATTTTTTAATGAATCAGCCACTGAATTATGACCTTGCCCTGTAGATGCTGTAATAATTAATATCTTTCCGCTCATATATATCACTCCTTTTAATATTCACACTTAATGTTGAAAATATTAAAGTTAAATCTTATTTGCAAATTAAACTTTATATCTAAGTACTATTTCTAAAAACCTTTTTAATAACTACAGTACTTAGTATAAAGGTATTTAATTAAAATTCTCTTAAGTAAATCTGAATTATTTCTTAACAAATTCATAAAAACTTCTTACTATAATTATAATATCAAATATATATTTAATTTCCTTAGTAAATTCTTATATTTAACTTAATTTAATAAACTTTTAAATTTACACATCGCAAGTTAATATGCGCAATAATTTTTTTTATAGTATTGAACCATAAAGTAATTATAGATTTCATCGTTATTAATATCAATTATTTTTATATGGCGGCTTTACATTCTCTTACCTATATAAGGAACTAGCAAACCAAATTAACCATCTAAATCACAGTGGCTTTGAAGCTATGTACTTCCTTACACAGTAAAAAAGTCGCTGAAGCAAACTTCTTCAGCGACATTTCTTACGCATCTGCCTTTCCGAATGTATATATGAAAAACCTGGCAGGTGAATAATCTTTATTTTTTTACTAAACTTATTATAGTTATATATCTTTAGTGAAAGGGATTCTCGCAAACTTTTTCCATAGCTTTAGTCAATTCATTTATCACATCTATTCTAAACTGTGTCTTCATTTCATTCATCTTATTGTATAACCTTCCATTTTCAGAAGCAGCATAAAGAGGCTGTAAATTGTTAAGCGCAATCGCCTTAATATCATCTATACACCTGCTACAAGTACATACCCCTTCATAATTAACTAAGACCACAGGAAGTAAATCCTCTACTATATCTTCCATACAATTTTTTATCATCCTATTCTCCTACAATTAAATTATATTTGTTGTAAAGACTATTCTTGATGTATTTTTAAGGTTATTATATTAATAATCTTAACCTTAATGTTACTTTATCTATTATAAACGTTCTATAATTCCTAATATATATCTTCGTCTATTTATTAACAACCTATATAGATAAATGCTATATTATTAAAATAATTTAAGTTTTAAAATTACAATTCATAGATTACTGCTATATACATACTACTTCATTTTATATACTTTCTCCTATGTTTCATTAACCCAGCCAGAACTACATCTGTGCAAGTAAGATTTTGTTGAACAAATTACTTTGAATATCAAATTAATTTATGATAAACTAAACTAAGAATACATATTCTATTGATAAAATATCGCGTGAGGAGTTAAGTATGATAATTAAACCTAAATTTAGAGATTATATATGTTTAACAGCTCATCCAGAAGGTTGCGCTATAAATGTACGTGAACAAGTTGAATATATAAAAAAGCAAAAAAATATAACTGGACCTAAAAATGTTCTTATTCTAGGAGCTTCAACTGGTTACGGATTAGCTTCAAGAATAGCAATGGCTTTTGGTGCAAAAGCAAATACAATAGGAGTTGTATTTGAAAGACCTGCAGCTAAAACAAGAACAGCTAGTGCAGGCTGGTATAATACTGCTGAATTTGAAAGATTAGCAAAACAACATGGTCTTTATTCTAAAACTATAAACGGTGATGCATTCTCTAATGATGTTAAAGAAAAGGCTATTGAGTTGATAAAAAATGACTTAGGAAAAATCGACTTAGTTATCTATAGTATTGCTTCACCAAGAAGGACTGATCCAATTACAGGGCAAGTCTATCAATCAACATTAAAACCAATAGGTGAGGCCTATACAAATAAAGCGGTAAACTTCCACACTGATATAATACAGGAAGTAACAATCTCTCCTGCTTCAGAAGATGAAGTTGAAAGCACAAGAAAAGTTATGGGTGGAGAAGATTGGGAGCTTTGGATTAAAGCTTTATCAGAAGCTGGAGTTTTATCTGAAGGTGCATCAACAGTGGCATACACATATGTAGGTTCACAACTTACCTATCCTATATATAGAAACGGTACTATAGGTGAAGCTAAAAAGCACCTAGAAAAAACATCTGAAGGTTTAAACAGATATCTTTCAACTATATCTGGAAAAGCTTATATATCTTCAAACAAAGCTTTAGTAACTCAATCAAGCTCAGCAATTCCTGTTGTGCCTCTTTATATAGCTTTATTATTTAAAATAATGAAAGAAAAAAATAATGATGAGTCTTGTATTGAACAAATCTATAGACTTATGGATTCAAAATTATATTCTGGTGATAAGCTTGATGAAAGTGAAATGATTAGATTAGATGATTTAGAGTTAAGAGAAGATGTACAAAAAGAAGTAATGATTCAATGGGATAAAATAAACTCTGAAAACATTAGAGAATTAACTGATATAGAAGGCTTCAGAAATGAATTCTTTAAACTTTTTGGATTCGGCCATCAAGAATTAGATTATGATATTGATATAGATCCAAATGTTGATATCCCTGATTTAATTCAAATATAGTTTGATATATCTAATTGAATTATAGATTCCTAAATAATAAAAAAGCAGCTGTATTATGACGAGTTTTATCTGCCATAGTATAGCTGTTCTTTTATTAGCTGATATATTAAATTATAGAAAGCACCCTCTTATCCATAGTATACTTTTCTAGATTCACTTTGTTTTTTGAGTAAAAAATTACTTTTCCGTCCTTATTTATATAACCATTTCTATCATCCATTAGAAACTCTCCAAGTCCATATTCAAAATCAAAAGCCATCTGTAATGCAGGCTTGACCTTGTAATTTCCTTTTAAATCTATATATCCAAACTTATTATTCTCTTGTACTGATGCTAACCCTTCACTATAATAAGATGCGTTTTCAAATTTAAAATCAGAAGCTGGTTTACCCGAAGAATTTATATATCCCCAGACCTCTCTCCCTCCTTTATCAATTCCTACAGCGCACCTTGCTTCACTAAATTCTAATGAATAGTCAAATAAGAACCCCGTAACATATCCTCCCTGCTTGTTTATTACAGCCAACTTACCATTTTTCATAACTATAGCAAGTCCTTCGACAAAGCTCTCAGCCATATCAAATTGAGCGGGAATTATAACATTTCCTCTCTTATCTATATAACCATATTTATCCCCATCTTCAAAAACAGCTAATCCATCATTAAAAAGACTACAGCGATGAAATTTAGGCTTTATTACTATATTCCCTTTAGTGTCTATATACCCCATTTTTTCATTATCACCTACAACTGCTAGCCCCTCACTAAAGCTGCTTGCTTCCTGATACTTAATAGGTATTTGCACTTTTCCACTTAAATTAATATAGCCCTTCTTACCATCCAATTCCACTAAAGCTAATCCATCTGAAAAATTCATAACACCATCATATTGTAGCTCAACAATCACATCTAAATTTTTATTAATGAAGCCATATTGTCCATCTCTTTCAATAATGGACATTCCTCCAAAAAATTCGAATGCTCTAAACTCATTGAAAGTTTTTGATATTTTACCATCATATCTTATAAATCCATAGCCATCCTCTCGATAAAATGGAATAAAACCTTCAGACGCTGGCAAAAGACCTAGGAACTGAGGCTCTACAATAATCTCACCCTTTTCATTTATGAATCCGTAAAGTTCTCCTTCTAAAAACTTATATAACATAGTTTCCTCCAAACTACATAAACTTCATAATATGATATATGATTTAATCATAAAATTATGAACCTAAATGTACTAGATCAACATAATAAAAGAGCATTCAAAATGAATGCTCTTCCATAAAAATTCTTTATTATTTAGAAATCTCTTTTTCCTTTTTTATATCTTTGTCTACTGCTTTTATAAGTTCATCTACTTCATCTGTCTTTTTTCCCGCAAGTATCAAATTTCTCTTTTGTAGTTTTAAGTTAACTAATTGTTCTTCCAATTCCTTTAGTTTTGTCATCGTCCAAACACTCCCCATCTCAAACTCTCATATTCTATAAATTCTTCATCTCTACCCCACGTAAAAAATCTATGGATATATCACTTCATAATAAAACTTATATTTTTAATTCCTCTGCTCAGAACCCAGCAGAGTTTTAAAAATAGATATCGGATTGAAGTGTTACATCTATAATACCATTTATAAATAAATACCTATCTTGCTTTAATTAAAACCTGATTTCTTATATAAGTTAATTATATAATAAAATCACTCTAATTACATAAGAAATTTATTAACATTTTTTAACATTTATTTCCTGTTTTCGATTCATTCCTATTATATAAATTAAAACCTAATTTAGGCTCTACCATCAATCACATCTCATATTTCAATAATATGAGATGTTTATATTTTTATAAAGTTACTATTCAGTTTACCTTAGACGCCCTAAGCTTGCCTCTTCTCCTTGTAGCTAAACGCAAAACAAAGTCCGAAACTATTGCCATTACTATAGGTATAATAACTGATAAGTAACCAAAATCTATTATAAAACTATTATTCTTTTTCCTAAATTCAAATACCATATACCAGTCTTGTCCTAAAGACATTGATGCTAAGCCTTTAACATCGTAATTATAACTAATAATAATGATAGTTATTACTAAAATAACAAATGTAATTACACCATATTTCAATATTCTTATAATATATTCATTTGGCACTGTTCTTTCCTCCATAAACACATCTTCTCTAGATATTCATATGAAACTTCTATAGGCAAAATTACTGTAGTTGATGAATTTTAAAGTTATTAGCTAATAAAAAGAAGGCTAAGCAAGTAAAATACTTATTTAGCCTTCTTTCATAATCATATATATTTATCTAATTATTATTTAAACTAAGGTACTGTTAAAGCACCGTGTTGAAATTGATTGGTTAATCATCCGACGCTTTAATGAGCTTACGCATTCAAGTTTTTCTTAGCTAAAGCCATCATATTTTCAATTTGATCTGCTTCAAAAACAGCCTCTCCCCTTACAGGATACCTATCTTTAGCTCCTAGTCCATAACTACCTAATTCTATAACCTTTTTATAATCATTATTAATGTAAAGCTCATATGCCATCTTTACACGATATCCTGATATACTATCATTTTGAGAAATGCTATCTTCAATCTTTTCAAATATATCCTTTGCCTTATCAATATCGTTAATTATTAAGCAATAAGCATAAAATACATTGTAAAGCATCTCCGCTCTATAATGTTCTGGATAAACTTCAATATTTTCTTCAATTAGCTTTGTATACTTCATCGCTTTATCTTCGTTACCCAAATCTAAAAAATGATAAAATCTATAGTAATTCATAACAACTCCTGAAATATCATTGTCAGCTAAATAGTTGTTATCACTAAAGAAACTTGGATTAATATCTCTAGGTCTTATACCAGCCATAAGTTGATTACTTACTAACACAGTAGATAGCTGAGCCATATCATCTGATGATTTTCTAATGACACTTAATGCAAGTAATCCATCAGTTTTAAATCCCTTATTTGAAAAAGGTACAATATTTATTAAGACTGTAAAGATACCCACACCCCAGCCTAATATGAAAAATGCACTTAAAAGAAAATTATTTTCTTTTGGTGCTATATATAATGATCCTAAAAAGAATACTACTGATAATATAACATTTACAATAATTCCGCCTAAAGAATATATAGCAAGTTTTGAATATATTTCATCAGTACTAGTTGGAAGCATAGAACATCTGCTGCCATAGCCCAGATTTCTTTCTGTTCCGTACCTTATTTCATCATTTTCTCTATACCATCCAAAAGGTCCTATTTTGTAACTAAACAACTTGAATCTAACCAAAGTTCCTGCTATAAGATGACCAAGCTCATGAAATGCTAAATGTATGTAGAAAACTAAAAAGAATAATATTATAACCACTATCCAATGATGCGGTTTAACATTTTCTGTTGGCAGGTTTAATACCTTTATACTTTGTCTCTTTACAAATATGAATGCTAAAGCTACACCTACCGCTAATCCAAAAATCAAATTAATTGCTGCATCGATTGTCGACTTCTTATTTGACATGAATATTCTCCTATAATGACTATTTTTTATACTTTCCTATTATACCTTTTATTTTGTAGTATACATATAGGATTATACCTTCAACTATTAATTTATTCTTTATTAATCATATAAATTTTTTAACTAATATTAGTCTATCAAAACCCTTTCACAAATGATAAAATAACTGTATTGATACAGATATATCGGGAGGTGAAATTATATGAATAGTATATATAAAAAAATAGTTTCAGATATTGAAGAAGACATACATAGAGGCATATATAAATCTGGAGAAAAAATGCCTTCTATTCGAAAGCTTTCTATAAAGTATAATTGTTCTCAAAATACTGTAGTAAAGGCTTTTGATACTTTAAGATATAATCATGTAATCTACTCTATCCCTCAAAGTGGCTATTACGTTGTAGAAAAGAACTTAGAAAATAACATCGAAAACTCTAAAATAATAAATTTCGATACAGGTAATCCAACTATAGGAACAATGAGTACCCCTGATTTAAAGCATTGCCTTGATAGAGCAGCTGATATTTATAATAATACCTCTCTAAACGATACTATGTCTGGCGTAGAATCTTTAAGGAAGCTCTTAAGCAAATACCTGTCTGACTTTCAGATATTTGTTGATATAAAAAATATATTTATAACATTAGGTGTGCAACAAACTCTAAGTATACTCACCCTTATGCCTTTTCCTAATAAAAAGACTAAGGTTCTTATAGAGCAACCTACTTATAGGCACTATATTGATTTTTTAAAGTATTCAAAAGTTGATGTTCTTACTATAGAGAGAAATGAAAACGGCCTAGATATAAAAGAACTTGAAAGACTTTTCAAAGATGAAGATATAAAGTTTTTCTATACAATACCTCGAAATCATAGTCCTTTAGGAACTTCTCTTAGTAAAAAGCAGCGAAAAGCAATCGCAGCATTAGCGGTTAAGTATGATGTATATATAGTTGAAGATGACTATTTTGGAGACATCTCAATAGATACAAAATATGATCCAATATATTGTTACACTGATCATAAGCACAGTATATATTTAAAAAGTTTTTCAAAAATAATGCCATGGACAAGAATAGGGTTAATTGTAGTTCCTTCTACCTTATTAAGTACTTTCGAGGAACATATCCAATTTTCCTATTATTCTTCTTATTTCTCAGCTTCATTAATATCACAAGCTACTTTAGAAATATATATAAGAAGTAATATATTAAAGAAACATACTGATTCAATATCAAAGGAATTATATGAAAAACACATAGCTCTGAGAAAACATTTTAGAACTTTAAAAAACTATGGAATTGAACCTACTGGAAACAACTTTTGCTTCTATTCTTACTTATTGCTACCAGATTGGATAAACGAAGATACTCTAATTGAAAAACTAAAAGAGAATTCAGTATTGGTAAGATCCGGAAGATTCTTTTATTTTGATGAATCGTCCTATAGAAAAGGGATTAGGATCAGCATTGCAAGTGTTAGCAAGAGTGATATAGATAAAGGACTTGGTATAATAGAAGCCGTCATAAAATCGTTATATGATAAATACTTAGAAAACTTAACTATATTATAGATACAGATAACTTCTTTTCTATTTTTAATAAATCCTCAGTAGCAAGTATCTAGCCATTATATATTGATACGCCACTTTATGATAAATTTCATATATTTAAACTTTTCTTTCAAGTTCAAGAGAGTTTGAATATAGTTCTCGACTTAAAGTGGTGCATCTTTAAATTTGCAATAAATATTCTTTTCTTATACTAAAACTTAGCTGTACTGAGTTTTGCTTTATTATAATTTTCTAAGGAACAAAATAATAAGTTTTCATTTCTCGCATACTATATATAAGTTGAATAGAGTACTTTCTATTAAACTAATATATTATAGATAGAGGTCTTTTAAATTGAGAAACTTATATTTTAAATTGATTATATTTATAAATTTACTTATATACATATACTTCTTAATATCATATATGCTTACAGGAAGTGTTGATAGTTCCCTTCCTCCAATAATTAGATATTGCTATATCCTACTATGTTTCTTTTTAAGTATGCTTATTGAAGATAATTGCTATGATATTATGGATAAAAGACTACTTCAAACAGCTTTATTTCTTACTACCATTGCAGATTTTTTCTTTATAATAATAGAATCACCAGAGCTTGGAATTTTTGTCTTTATATTTGTACAAATCACTTATATATTAAGGCATGCTAGAGCGATTTCCTTAAATCATATATATACAAAAACATTACTTTTATTATCTTTTTCAATTCTTCTGCTAGGATTTTTTATAAAGCCTAAAAATATTGATACTAATTTATACTATTTAGCTTTACTCTACGGAACTCTACTCATAAACAGCTTAATACTTGCATTCTCAACATTTAGAAGTAAGCTTTATTACAAACATAGCTCTTCAACGATAGCCATTGGAATAGCTTTGTTTTTCATGTGCGATATCAATGTTGGACTGTACCCCTTAATAACTGAATACTACAATATAGATTCATTAAGTATGACCATCTATTTCTTAATATGGTTTTTTTATCTTCCATCGCAACTTCTATTAGCGCTTAGTGGATATAAAAAACTAAAATAAATGAAATATATAACTAATAAAAGCTATAAAACATTCCTAATTGTATACTTATAGTCATGCTACGAAAACTTAAATTAATTTGTTGTATAGTCACGGTTTGTGCTGATTATATGGCACGTATAACTTAATAATTTAAGTTGAAAGCTTATATAATCAGCAAAAGATATCTTAGTTTATATTCAACTTAGCTTTTCTATAAGTTACATTCTTGATATCTAACCCATTCCCTAACGACTTATAAGAATTTTTGTTCCTAGGATCTAAGAATTCTGTTTCATTGTAATATATTCTCGGAGTCTTCCAAAGAGTTGCAAGCGCCTTCACTAGTGACATTTGGAGATATTTCTCCGGCCAAAATTCTAATATCTTTTCCTTTACTATAGGATAATATTTAGGATTTATACCTGGAAACATATGATGTTCTACATGATAAGAAAAATTAAAATGAAGCACATCAATCCATTTGGGCACTGTCACAGAAAGACTATTTGCTAGTGGATCGTTCACTGGTACCAATGGATTTAATCTATGATTAGTAGATATATACGCCATTACAATAAAGTTTCCTATTAACAAAGGAATTAAATACATAAACATCCATTTATCAAAGCCAACATAAGTTAACAATCCTATCCAAACCGCCCAAGGAGCTAACATTTGCAGCCATACCCCTAACTTCTTTGATTTGAACTCACTGATATAAGTAAAGAACATTCTCATTGTATGCATTGAAAAAGTAAATGTTAGAGATAAAAAACTTACAAACGCTCTAAAATTAAGAGGTAATCTATACACCCATCTAACAATCTTAGGGCTCTTTAGCAATTGCTCTAAACTAATCCATGCATCTGGATCCTTCTCTACATCTTGAGTATGCGCATGATGAGTTATATTATGCCACTTTATCCAAAGCCTTGGACTTACACTTAATGGAGCAAATGCTAATCCTCCAAGCAAATTTCTTAACCACGGTTTTCTCACTACAGTCCCATGTAGTATTTCATGCCCCAAGAATCCCATAGCAGAAAAGCTAAAGCCTAAGACAATTGATAAAAGCAAACTAGCTATTATATTCATATTTATTTGCTTCATAGCAATCATACAACCTATTATAACGACAATATATGCTAGCCCTCCTAACAACCTCTGCGGAACAGGCTTTCTTATATCTTCCGGCATCTCTTTAGCTAACCTCTTTACATACCAAGCTATATCATGAAACTCTTTCATCTTATAACATCCTTTCTGAAATTATTTATAAGCAGCATATCCTAATAGTCTTACCTCAAAAACTCAAACACTTACAAATCTATAAAGCTTTAAGTCACAATGGCTTCTGGCTTATACATTTAAAATAGTTTTAATTATTAAGCATAAATTATACTTAAAATGAGCTTAACCCTAGTAATGTAGCTACTTATTGCAAATAATATTTTGATAATCAAAGTATTTTATGTTCCTATGATATCAATAATCGTTATCTATTGTCAACTATTATTTGCTAATAACTTTTAAATAAACTAAAGAGTTTTTTTATATTTTCTTTATAACTTTTATCATTTATACATAAACTATAAATGTGACTTCACTATTAAAGCTTATATATTTTAATTTAATAAATGCTTATCCAATTATGTACAACTTATGTATTTCTAGTATAATAATTGCATATAGGTATATAATTTAATAAAAGAGGAGATCTTTATGAAAAAATATTATAAATTTATTTTGCCCTTAATATTGCTATTATCATCAATATTATCAGGCGCTTCCTCTAATGACTTACCTAATAAACCAACATCAGATATTTTCTTTCAAGACTATGCAAAGATGTTTTCTAATGATACTAAAAACTATGTACTTTCAACCTCAAATGATATAAGAAATAAGACTACAGCAGAGGTTGCAGTCGTAACTATAGATTCATTAAATGGCTCTTCCATAGAAGACTATGCAAATAATCTATTTAGAAAATGGGGCATTGGAAATAAAGAAAAAAATAACGGTGTTCTGATTCTAATCTCAAAAAACGATAGGAAGTTTAGAATAGAGGTAGGTTATGGGTTAGAAGGTATATTACCTGATGGAAAAGTAGGTTCATATTTAAGAGAAATGTCTGGATACTTTAAAGAAAATCAATATGATAAAGGCATCATTACTACCTATAAAAGAATAATAGGAGATATTGGACAAGAATATAATGTTGATGTAACAAATTACACAAATGATGTTCCTGATAAGATTTCTGACAACTCAGATAACATCGATAATAAATCATTTTATAATAAAGCTATCCCTATTGTTAAGACAATTGTTATGATAATATTCTTAATTATTGTTTTTTCTTCTAGAGGTAGAGGACGTCGTGGTGGAGGCGGTGGTTTCTACTATGGTGGAGGTTTCGGAGACGGTGGTTCTGGAGGTTTCGGCGGAGGTTCTGGTGGCTCTGATAGCTTTGGTGGTGGAGACTCTGGCGGAGGAGGCTCATCTGGCGGCTGGTAATAAATATTAATACTTGGAGGTTTAAGTTGTATGAATAAAAAAAGTTTTTTAATTGTCATAGGCGCGATAATCCTTATCGCATTAATAGGTGTAGGTATTTATGTAAGTGCTTATAATAACCTAGTTTCAAAGGATGAGAATGTTAATTCTAAATTCAGTCAAATAGATAATCAGTTGCAAAGAAGAAATGATTTAATTCCTAATCTTGTAGAAACAGTTAAAGGTTATACCAAACATGAAGAACAAGTCTTTAAAGATTTAGCTGATGCAAGAAGCAAACTTGCTAATTCAACTACAGTACAAGATAAAGCAAATGCTGATGCACAAATAACTACAGCTCTAAGAGGCCTTAATGTAATAGTTGAAAACTATCCAAACCTTAAAGCTAATGAAAACTATCTAAAGCTTCAAGATGAATTAGCTGGCACTGAGAATAGAATAGCTGTGGCTAGAAAAGATTATAATGACTCTGTTAAAGACTTTAACAGCTATAAGAGAAAATTCTTTGTGAATATGTTTTTTGGCGGAAAGTATCAGGATAAACAATACTTCAAAGCAGCTGAAGGTGCTGAAAAAGTACCGTCTGTAAAATTCTAAAAATTATTGTAGCATAAATATTAAGGCTACTCATTGGAACCTTAGTTCATAATGAGTAGCCTTCCTTGAATTTAATTTCTCTAAGCAATCTTTTGACATTAATATATTTATTTATAAACACCTAATCTGACAAAACCTGTGCAAATCTGTTTATTTCCAAGGAAATACCTACATTCTCTCAATTTATTATGTCATTTATTCATGGTATCTTTAGCTTATTGGCCTGATTTTTATTCTGTTAAAATTAACTGCTTACCAAAACTCTGTCACTATATAATTTTGAACCTTTACCTTAACTTTCACTAAAACTCAGCTTATTTCTAGGCACCCTATACAAAGATATTATTTAGTAAAATCAATTGTTTTTGCATTTTTCATATCAAGTTTAAATTTATCGTCATATTGAGGTATCAATAGGTAGTCTCCATCACTAATATTACTAAAGGTATATTCATTGCCTTCTTTAGAATATGTTCTTTCAATTCCCCCATAATAATGTTCTTTTGAATCTACTACAATGTCAAGGTATTCTTTGTCTTTTAACTTTCCTTCTTCCATAGCAAAATACTTTTTATATCTATCCACATCCCTAGTTACAAATATATTGCTTCTTTTAATTATATCCAAGCCTTTAAAACTTATATTAACTACAGTATTGTCATCTTTCTTAACTATTGAGTTTATAACTATCCCACAATCCTTACCTTGTGCTATATATTGACCCTGTTTTATATCGCTTAACTTAACATATTTGTAGGCATCAAAGTTCCAATTTATATCTTCACTCTTTTGTACTCTAGGAATTATTGTTAGGGATTTAGGAACTTCCTTAAATGCAGTAAATCTGCTATATCTTTTTAATATTAAATTCTCTTTATCTTGTTCGCTTATATTCTTTTCTCCTAAACTAAAAATCTCCTCACCTTTGTCATTAACTAAGACATAACTAAATCCAAGGTTTGTATACTTTCCATCAATAAACTTTTGAAAGCTTGATTTATCTGCAACTATTGTATTTTCTATAGTTGTTCCTAGTGGTGAGAAGGTTATAGCATCTAAATCAAACTTTACTTTGTCATTGACATTTAGTTGACCTAAGCTTTCATATCTCTTAGTTTTATCTACTAACTGATTTTTAGATACTTGAAACTTAAAATCCCAATTACCACTTACATCTTTAACCTTATTTAAAGAAAAACTTATATTTGCCTTATCATCAACTTTACATGACTTAATATCAACTCTTGTTATAATAATCTGACTATCTACCTTTGGATCTCCATAACTAATTTCCGTATCATACGCTGCGTATTTCTTCTCTATCCCTTGAACTTTAAGAAGTTTTTCATCAAGATCAATGTTATTATTATTTATTTTTAATTGGCTTATATGAACGTCACTTTCGTTACCTACTATATTATTGTTGTTTCCATCCTTCACTTTATATGAAAAATAAATATAGCTTCCATCATAAACTACTGAGTTTAGTCTTACAATTATATTTTTATCTTTAGCCTCTAAATCAACATCATTTTCATACTTTACATACTCAGAATTAGCTATTGTAGATCTAGCATTTAAATACTCCATAAAAGGTCCTATGAGATTTATATCCTTAGCCCTTGCTATACTTGACACTGTTATACCACTAATAATCACTAATGCTATTACAGCTACCTTACTAGTATTTTTTATGTTAAAGTTAAATCTACTTTTATTGCATTTATCTTTTCTAAAATTCTTAATAAGTGTTTTATCCAAGTCTTTTGGAACTTTTATATCCATTAAATTATATTGTTCCGAATCCAAATCTATTTCATTAAATGCTTCATATATATCCTTCATTTATAACATCTCCCCTAATGCAAGTTTTAGCTTTTCCTTTAAAACCTTCCTGCCTCTACTAAGATGAGTGTTTATATTGGATCTTGTTAGTCCTAGATCTTTTGATATTTCTTCTGAGGAATCACCTAGAAAATACTTCTTTATAAATATACTTCTATATGGCTCCTCCATTTTTTCTATAAGTTCAAGAAGTTTATCCTTATACTCTTTCATTAGATATTCTTCTTCCACACTTTCATTGCTGGCTATAAAGTTTTCTTCTATATTACCTGTCTGAACAGTTCTTAGTCTCTTTCTGCTATAATCAATAGCCTTGTATTTTGCAATAGCACAAATCCAACTTTTAAACTTATCCTTATCCCCCATGAACTTATCACAGTTGTTCCATATGGATAAAAATATATCACTTAAGCATTCCTCTATACATCCTTCATCTTTGAATTGTCCTAAGACAGTATAAACCACTTTATATAATAACTTGCTATACTTACTTATAACAAATTCCATGGCTTTTTCGTTCTTTTGCTTAATTTCAGCTATATAATCTGCAGTTTCAAAGTTCATAGCATCCTCCGTAAACTAATTTTGAAGATCTTCACTTAATAAAACGTAGCTTTTTAAACTAAATTACATAAATTTATAAATAATTTTTAGTTTCTATAAAGATTAATATAAATTAATGTTAAAGAATTTTACTTTTATTATATTTACCTTTTGTATTTTAAATAGGCGCTGTTAAAGCACCGTGTTGAAATTGATTGGTTAATCAATTTTAACAATATTCTTAAACATAGCCTTTAAATAAAACAAAAGCCTTACTATCTTTTATCGATAGCTAGGCCTAAATAAACTTGTAAAAGTTAATATACTATTGTAAAACTTCTAATTAATCTTTAGAATTACTTAAAGCTAACCCATTAACATTCTTGCCATATGATATTCATCACTATAAACACCATTTCTTAGTGCTGACATCTTAGCTATACCCTCTATATCAAATCCAAATTTCTTATATAATCTTATTGCTCTTTCATTTTCTATAAAAACAGATAGCTCCAATCTTTTTAATTTAAGATTATTATCAGCTATATCAGTAATAGTGGACATGAGCTTAGATCCTATTCCCATTCCATGATAATCACTATTTACCATAATAGTTATATATCCAACATGCCTTTTTCTTGGATTATTATGCATAGATAAAATAATTAGTCCTACTACTCTATTTTCAGCTTCTGATACAATCCAAAGATCGTTTCCCTTGTTTAGAAATCTATTTCTTATGCCATCCTTAGGTTCATTTTTATAAGATAATATATTCTCCATAACCTTTGGCATTTGTCTTATATTATATAATTCATCACAATCGTCAATAGAAGCTTGTCTTATATTTATATCCATACTTAAGTCCCCCTACAACATTATCACCCTTAATTATCCATTATAATTATTTATCAAATTTATTGTTTAGTCAATAATTCACTACTTATATTATTTACATATATCATCTCACCTAAAAAAATATAGTAGCTTTTATGACCATTATAGTGAGTAAGCTTTACCTTTTACAATATATCCTAAGAAGTCACTCTAAGCACTTGAAGTTACTAGATCTATCTATCACTAAAATCTTATATTTCCTACGAAAGAAAAAATTTCTCCATTATACTTTATTTTATTTCTGTCTTTCATAGGTGTTTATAGAGAAAAAAAATGCTACTGATAATAAACAATTATCAATAGCACTTACTTCTAATTTATATACTATTAGCTAACTTGAGTACTTTCAAATTGGCTGTTATAAAGGTTAGCATAGAATCCACCTTCTGCAAGAAGTTGTTCATGACTACCTTGCTCAACAATATCTCCATGATTCATAACAAGTATTAGATCTGCATCACGTATAGTTGATAAACGGTGAGCTATTATAAAGCTTGTTCTGTTCTTCATAAGATTGTTCATAGCCTTTTGTATTTGTACTTCTGTACGAGTATCTACCGAGCTTGTAGCTTCATCTAGTATTAATATACTAGGATCTGCAAGTATCGCTCTAGCAATTGTTATAAGCTGTTTTTGACCTTGAGATATATTTGAAGCCTCTTCATTAAGGACCATGTTATATCCATCTGGTAGAGTATGAACAAAGCTATCTACGTGAGCAGCCTTCGCAGCAGCTATAACTTCTTGGTCAGTAGCATCAAGTCTACCATATCTTATATTCTCCATTATAGAAGTATTATATAGCCAAGTATCTTGTAATACCATACCAAACATACCTCTTAGATCTGCACGTGTAAAGTTTCGTATGTCGTTACCATCAATCATGATAGCGCCTTCATTTACATCATAGAATCTCATTAGAAGCTTAATCATTGTTGTCTTACCAGCACCAGTTGGTCCAACTATAGCTACCTTTTGACCTGACTTTACTGAAGCAGAGAAATCATTAATTATAGTCTTATTTGGATCATATCCAAAGTGAACATGATTAAAGTCAACTCTTCCATCAACCTTTTCAAGCTTAACTGGGTCTGAAACTTCCGAAATCTCTTCTTCTACTTCTAAGAACTCAAATACACGTTCTGATGAAGCAGCAGTTTGTTGAAGTATATTTGATATATTAGCAAGCTGAGTTATTGGTTGTGTAAATGAACGTACGTATTGAATAAAAGCTTGAATATCTCCAACAGTTATTGCCTTTTTAGCAGCAAGATATCCACCTAATATAGATATTGCAACATATCCTAAGTTTCCTACGAACCCCATAATAGGCATCATAAGACCAGATAAAAACTGTGACTTCCAAGCAGATTTGTAAAGTGTATTATTTAAATCCTGAAACTTAGCAACACTTTTTCCTTCTCCATTAAAAGCCTTCATTACCAAATGTCCACCATACATTTCTTCTATATGTCCATTAACATGACCTAAATAGTCTTGTTGTTCTTTAAAATATCTTTGAGAATTCTTAACAATTATCATTATAAATATCATCGATACTGGAATTACACATAATGCTACAACAGTCATCACCCAGTTTATACTAAACATCATAGCAAGAACGCCAATTACACTAGTTACAGATGTGATTATCTGAGTTAAGCTCTGATTTAAGGTCTGACTTATTGTATCAACGTCATTAGTAACACGAGATAAAACTTCCCCATGATTTGTTCCATCAAAGTACTTTAGAGGGATACGGTTAATCTTTTCAGATATATCCTTTCTTAGTCTATATGTTACCTTCATAGTAACACCAGACATTATCCACCCTTGTATATAACTAAACAAAGCACTTACAATATACAAAACTAAAAGTAATCCAATTATATTACCTATATAACTAAAATCTATACCATTGCCACTACCGCTAATTTTACTAGTAATTCCTTCAAATAATTTTGTTGTTGCTTTTCCTAGTATCTTTGGTCCAACTATAGTAAAAATAGTACTAGCTACAGCAAATATAATAACAACCAATATTGATAATTTAAATTCGCTTAAATATTTGATAAGCTTTGCCATGGTTCCCTTGAAATCACGAGCTTTTTCGCCACCCTGCATCATAGGACCGCCAGGTCCGTGTCCTCCTGGCCCTCTTCTGTGTCCGCCTGTTTTTTTGTTGTGTTCACTCATGCTAATTCCTCCTTTGAAAGCTGTGATGAAGCTATTTCTTGGTAGGTCGGACAATTTGCCATAAGTTCTTTATGTGTACCAATACCTACAACCTTACCTTCATCAAGCACTATAATTTGTTCAGCATTCATGATAGTTGATATACGTTGTGCAACTAGAAGTACTGTGCTTGAACCAGTTTGTTTCTTAAGTGCTCTTCTAAGTGCCGCATCTGTCTTAAAATCAAGAGCCGAGAAACTATCATCAAATATATATATTTCTGGTCTTTTTACAAGAGCCCTTGCTATTGACAATCTTTGTTTCTGTCCACCAGATACATTTGTACCACCTTGAGATATTTCAGTTCCAAAACCTTCTGGCTTTTCATTTATGAATTCCATTGCTTGGGCTATTTCAGCTGCTCTCTTAATGTTTTCTTCTGAAGAATTTTCATCAGCGTATTTTAAATTTGATTCTATAGTACCGCTAAACAATG
The DNA here is from genome assembly GCF_024341905.1 of Clostridium folliculivorans. GTDB lineage: Bacteria > Bacillota > Clostridia > Clostridiales > Clostridiaceae > Clostridium_AR > Clostridium_AR folliculivorans. The sequence continues at coordinate 6,906 of NZ_BQXY01000014.1, read as the reverse complement.
CTCCTTTTTGAGGCACATAACCTATTTTGTCACGAAGCTCACCTTGAGGCACTTCTCTTATGTCTATACCGTCAATTAATATTTGTCCTTCTGTAACATCGTAGAAACGAGGAACTAAGTTTATAAGAGTAGTTTTTCCCGCTCCAGTAGACCCTATTATTGCTGTAGTTTGACCAGGTAAAGCTTTGAAGTTTATGTTTTTAACTACATCTTCTTCAGCACCAGGATATCTAAAGGATACATTCTTAAACTCTACAGTACCATCTATTTCCTTAGCTAAATGTTTAGGTTCCTTTTTATCAACAATTGCCGGCTTTATTGCTAAAACTTCCGCAACACGATCAGCAGCAACAGATGCTCTTGGAATCATTATAAACATCATTGATAACATTAAGAATGAGAATATTATTTGCATAGCATATTGCATAAATGCCATCATATCACCAACCTGCATTGATGAATCAGCTATTTGGTGAGCTCCAACCCATACAATAAGAAGAGTGATACCATTCATTATAAGCATCATTACAGGCATCATAGATACCATAACTCTATTTACAAAAAGATTAGTGTTAGTTAAATCCTTATTAGCCCTATCAAATCTTTGTTCTTCAAATCTTTGAGTACTAAATGCTCTTATTACCATCATTCCTGAAAGATTTTCTCTAGTAACAAGATTCAATCTATCTATAAGTTTCTGAATTGCTTTAAATTTAGGTAAAGCTACTGCAAATACAACCATTATTAAACCTAATAAAGCTATAACTGCTACTGCTATAATCCAAGACATTGAACTACTCTTTTGCAGTGCTCTAAGCACTCCGCCTACACCCATTATTGGTGCATAGAACACCATTCTAATCATCATAACTAAAACTGTTTGTATTTGTGTTATATCGTTTGTTGTTCTTGTTATAAGGGATGCTGTTGAGAACTTATCAAATTCTGTATTAGAAAAGCTTTCAACCTTAGTAAATACATCTCCACGTAAGTTTCTTGAAACTCCTGCAGCTACTCTAGCTCCTAAGAACCCAACCATTACAGTACACAATGCACCTAATAACGATATTCCAAGCATTGTTACTCCGGTTTTCTTTATATAGCCGCTTTGGATCTTATCAGTGTTTACCCCTAAAGCTTTATATTCATCTTTTATTGGAACTACAGCAGCTTGAACAACCATGCTGTCTCCTAATTCCTCAAACTTTTTATTTGTATCTTCACTTAACTTTGCTCTTTGATCCGCTGGTAACTTACCTAACAATGCAAAAAGATCAGTATTTGCAGGTATTTCCTTTCCTCCAAAGGATATCTTTCCATCCTTTGCTTCACTCTTCATCTTATCTACTCCAGATACAGCTAAAAAAGCTTTACCTAGTATAGGATTCAAAGTATTAATTTCTGAGTTACTAATATCTTTTAATACATATATTGGCTCTTTTTGTAATTGAGGATAATCTTTAACATACTTATCATAGTCTGTGCTAGATTTATCTACTAAAGTATAGTTATCCATAACCTCTTTTTTATTATCTTCACTCATAAACAATACCAATTTATTCATTTGGCTTTGTCTTACAGCACTTGGTACCGCACTTTCAATACCATTTTGTTGAATACCCTTATTTACTATATTTGACATATAATCCGGTAATGCCAGATCAGTCATTGCCTGTACAAACAATAATGCTATTGCAACTATTATTGGCAAAATAAATGGTTTTATATATTTAGCTAATTTAACCATTAATGCATTCACTCCTTCTCCATAATTTGGTGCATATATTATATTTAAATTACTAGGTTCAGTTATCTTGAAGATTTTATACTTTCTTTTACAGTAAAAAATCCATACAACAAAAGTTATTTCGTAACACTATTTTAAGAATTCCTTCTCATTATATTCTCCAGAGCCTCTAGCCCCTTAAGTACTGTATCTAATTCTTCTGTTGTAGCTTCGCTTGCTATACGTTCTAATTTTTTTTCAACCTGTGAAAAGTTTTCTTTAAAATTTTTCAAAAACTCTTCAGTCACACTAACAAACACTATCCTCTTGTCCTCTTTACTTCTTTTTCTTTCAACTAAGCCTTGTTTTTCAAGTCTATCAATTATTCCTGATACTGTACTATTTGAAAGTCCTAGTTTTTCACTCAAATCACTTATTTTCATATCACCTTGATGACATAATATTCCTATAAGCATTCCTTGTGACTGAGTCAATCCCATTTGCTCAAAATGATTACCCATACTTCTTTTAATTAACTTTCCTATATTTTTAAGTTTTCTAACTAACTCAACACCTCTATTTACTTCGTCCATTAAGTTTATCACCTTCTATTTGTATTTCGCACACAAATATTTCGTCAAAGAATATTTCGTATCGAAACATTTTCTATGCAAAATATATTTTACTCCTGATTTTTCTACCAGTCAATAGCAATTTTTTATGATAACTTTTTCATTCTAATTTTTTTATATTTTTTCATCAGATACATATATAGAGTTCCTAACCCACCTATTAAATTATACATACCTGAAAATCTCTAGAAGTTATGAGGTTTTTAAAAATTCATTTAGGATTGAACTGATTGAGTTGAAAATAAAAAAACAATTAATGGCTCCTCCTATATAAATATGTACAAGTTTAATGATTCTTAGTCAGATAAAAAAGTCTCTGAAGCAATTTTCTTCAGCGACTCTTTTTTACCCATCTGCCTTTCCAAATGTATATTAGGAAACTTACAGATGAATAAGTTTTATTTTTTACTGTATTCACTAAAAGGTTATCCTACCTAATTAAAGTTATTAACTCTATCTAGCATAAAAATTTTATGCTTATCTATACAAAAAATAAGAGAAATTAATAACTAATTTTAGAAGTTACCAATTTCTCTTATTATTCGCTAAATATATAATTTAAATTTTGGCTAAGCTTAATAATATTGTTCAAATTAATTGGTTATAAAGGAGATGCTATATGAGCGAGCTATTAGAATCCTTTAATTTTTCACTATAGATTCAGATTTGTTAACTATAACCTCATTATCTTTTATAGAAAGTATATTATTATCTTTCATATTTAGATAAGTTCCCTTATACGTAAGTTCCTTATCCCCTACAATGGATTTTATAATCTGAGTTTCTGCGTTTAACTCAAAGATTTTTCCATCCTTTGATATTAAAATATCGTCTTTTTTTATACTATTCTTAACTTGAACTTTTGTCCATGAATCTATTCCCTCATTTATGAGCCCATAATATATAGAAGTTATAGCATCATTCTTACTTATTCCTATGAATACTCTATCTGAATTATCTACACCTAATAATACTTGTTGTCCATTTTCTTTTAATGCTATAGTTCTACCAATGTAGCTTATATAAAACTTATTTAAACTTTTTGTATTATATATAATTTTATCTTCATGAGGTATAACCGATAGGTCTTCAACATCCCTAGATTGTGTATTTACATCTTCAAATACCCCTTGATGAGTATTTAGTTTCATAATCTTCTCTTTTCCATAGCTCTTAACTTTTACAAAAAGTAAATTCTTCAAACTTGAGCTAACCACTTTTTCAAGCTGTGCATTTTCATCTTGAAGTTTCAGAGTTGCTACCAAATTCTTTTCCTTTTTGTCTATATCATATATATAAAACTCATAGTTATTAGTATCACTTTTTATATTATTTATATATAATATTTTATCATCATACAACCAAATATATAGATATGGCTTTACATCTGAAGCAACTGAGAGATCATATTTATCTAAAATTAAATACTTTAATTGATTATCTTTTATGTATGATACATACTTATTACTTTCAGATGCTTTAATATCAATTGCACCAGCTTCTATTAAATTTTTCTTTTCAACTGGCTTTGGTGCTTCAATTTGCTTAGAACTTACTACTTTATCAGGTACACTGAAGCCTGCTAGGTATTTATAATTAATCAACGCTAAAACTGATGTCTGTAAAACTATTGCCACAAGCAGATATATTGCAATTATAATAAACCTTTTCTTCATTAACTTATTTACCTCTTTCTTATTTTATTAAAAACGCAGTGGGTATAAACCTAACTCCATCCATACTTGATGGATCATTTAACACCTTATTATCCCAATAAATAGTTGATGACGATCCTCCATCTAAATTTGCAGCATTATATGCTTCGTATTTTATCATAATATCCTGTACATCTTTCAATGTTGCTCCAGGCATAGTTAGTTTTCTCCCTTCAGTTACAAGCATTAATACTGTTCCATCTTTTCTTTGTCCTATAACAGTTCTTGGTGCTAATCCCCATCCACCATTTCCAGACTTTATTGTAGCTTTCCCATTAACTATTAAAAATGGTTCAAAAGAAACTGCTGCCTTTAAATCTAATGATTGTATTTGAGATAAGGAATAATTACCAAGTACTAAAACTCCCTGTTTATTAAACCCTACGATTGAATAACTATCATTTTTTGTCTTGTAAAGAACTTCACCGTCTTTAACTACTATCCCAGTTGGAGTTCCACCATTACCTTGTCCATTTTCATCTTCAAACCCGCCAGCATTTATTCCGCCAATAGCGTCATTTTCCTTGGACATATCATCTAACTTTACTCCAAACCTTGTAAGATCCTTAGTAACTCCAAGTTCAATTCTTTTAGGATCTTTAACAATCAATAGATAACCCTTGTATCTATTTTCGTCTATATTAACAAGCTCAACACCTTCTGTTTTATTTATTGGTATTTCTGGCTCAATACTAGAGTTTGCCTCAGCAGATGTGGATACAGCTACAGATATATCTTTAATATCTGAATTATCTGTAGTATCTATCTTGTTCTTATTCATTATTTCATTTATCTGATCCTTGTCCAAAAACCAAGTAGCTAAATACTGGTGCCTATATGTTGTCATTGCTGATGTTACTACCATCTCCTTTAGATTATCGAATGGACCATAATATATCATCGGCACTAAATATATTAAACCTATCAATAAGTTGCAACCTATAAAAATTGATAAATTAGTTAATATAGCTTTAAAATTTTTTCGAAACATAAATATACAATCCTTTACATTATCTTATTTAAATATTATATATTTATTTTAATATGTTTACCATTAAAAAGTTTATCATTATTATTACAATAATATATATCTTTTGTCATAAATTGAGGAAAACTTTTAAACTATTTTTAAGATACAACTATAGAAGGAATTTCTGAATAAGATAGAGAATAGAATACTAAATGAAAATATTGGAGGGGATAAATTTGAAATCTTTAAAAGGTACCAAGACATCAGAAAACTTATTAAAGTCTTTTGCAGGAGAATCCCAAGCTAGAAACAGATATACTTATTATGCATCTATTGCAAAAAAGGAAGGATTTGTGCAAATATCAAATCTGTTTACAGAAACTGCTGAAAATGAAAAAGAGCATGCAAAAAGGTTCTTTAAGTTTTTAAGTGAAGGCTTAGGGGTTGATAATGTAGAAATAACAGCCACATATCCCGTAGCATATGGAGATACAAAAGTTAATCTTAAAGCTGCCGCTGATGGAGAAAACGAGGAATGGACAGACCTATATCCTACCTTTGCAGATGAGGCTGAAGCTGAAGGATTTCCAGTAATAGCTGCTGTTTATAGAAAAATAGCAGAAGTAGAAAAGCATCATGAAGAAAGATATAGAACTCTTCTTAGTAATATAGAAAATAATAAAGTTTTTTCAAAGGATATTGAAGTTTCATGGAAATGTATAAATTGTGGATATATCTATACAGGACAAGATGCACCTATAGTTTGTCCTGCGTGTGCTCACCCACAATCGTACTTTGAAGTATTAGCTGAAAACTATTAATATTAAAATACTATTTACTTACTTACAAACAAGCACCTATAGTATTCTATAGGTGCTTGTTTTAATGACCTTAAATTAGTATTAGCAGGCTTATATAACTTCATATAGTTCTCTAGTCTACCCCACTAATTCTAATAATCCCATTAATATCATTACTGCACCTGATATTATGGTTGCTTTTTTACCAATTTTAAGTTTTCCAAAAAGCCTTGTACCATAGTCAGACAACATAAATATCATAATACTTATAATAAAATATGGCAGTGAGATGGCAAAAGCTGAATAACCTGATAATCCCGAGCTTACTGAGCTCCCAACATCATCGAGAGCTAACACCAGTCCTATTGATATAACTTCGCTGTATTTTATATTTTTAACTTTATATTCATCTTCATCTTTCTCTATGATAGATTTGATTATCATCTTACTACCCATAACTACTAGTATTATCACACTTAACATAGTGCACACATTATCGCTTAAAAAACTTGATATTATACTGCCAGAAATAGCAGCTATATAGGACACAAAGAATGCTATAGCTGATATAATTATATTCTTGTAAAATCCAATTTTTATTCTACCAACACTGTATGCAACACCTATGCCAATATTATCAATACTATTTACAAAAGCTATGACAAACAGATATATTAAATGCATAATTCTACCTCCTTATCTTTAGTAAGTACTCATAAAACAGTTATCCTAGTATCATATAACCGGAGGTATTGATTTATATATATTTGTCTTAGAATATTCTATTCAGAACCTATAAGTTCATTACAATATAATTATTTATAAAAATAAAAAAACTCGCTTCAGCGAGCTTTTTAACGTATCTGCCTTTCCGGATGAATATGCGGAAGATCTGGCAGACGAACAAGTTTTATTTTTTTAATTTACAGCAAAAAAACCATGAACATTAAGTTCATGGTTTACTTTGGTGGAGATAAAGAGATTCGAACTCTTGACCCCCTGCGTGCAAGGCAGGTGCTCTCCCAACTGAGCTATACCCCCAAATATGGTGGACCTTCAGGGA
>NZ_BQXY01000013.1 GCF_024341905.1 Clostridium folliculivorans | reverse complement strand
TAATCATAGCTTACTTACTTAGTAAGTCTTTTTTCAAAAGAATTGCTGGTTTAGTTTAAGTCTAATTTTAGACTTTGTTTATCTTCTCTGTTTAATTTTCAAAGACCAAGTTACTGTTACCGCTCATCAGCGACTTTTACATCTTAACATTTTTAAGATGTTATTGTCAACACTTTTCTAAAACTTTTTTGTATTCATAAGTTTTAACTTTCGTGTTCTTTGCTGTGTGTTTCAGCGACGTGTTTTATAATATCATGCCCATATACTTAATAACTTTCCTAATCATTAGGTAAACAAACTTTAACCATGCCTACTTAACTTTTCCTTAATAATCCTCTAATTTTCTTATATTGATACACTTGGTAATGTTTATGTATCAAAAATCAACTTATCCTTGTTTATTATGCATTATATGAAAGTATTATATTCATTTAAATCAATAAATTAGTTAAAACTTTAAAAAAACACAGATTATATTATAAGGAATTTTAGTCTGATAGCATAACTTAACATATATTTGATTAAGAATATTGGAACAAAAAACAAAACCTTATGAAGTTATTAATATAATTAATTAATTCATAAGGTTCTTAAATAACACTAATATATTCTAATGTCCTAGTCTTGCAATATATCCTCTTAAAGATTCATTAGCTTTTTTAAATTTCGACTTTTCTTGCTCTGTCATATTTATCTCTAGTATATCTTTTACACCTTCAGCATTAATAATAGCTGGTACTCCAGATGCAACATTATATTCCCCATATTCACCATCTAATATTGCCGATACAGGTATTATGCTGTGTTCATCAAATAATATTGACTTTATTATCCCTACAGCAGCAGAAGATATACCATAATAAGTGCTTCCACCTTTTCTATTAAAAACTGCCCAGCCTTCTTGAGAAACTCTATATTCAATTTCATCAAGATTCAACTTACCATAAGTATCAGGGTTTTCCTCCATTATTTTTAGGAATGGTTTACCACCAACATAAACATGTGACCATGGTATCATTTGAGCATCACCATGCTCTCCCATAGCATATCCTTGTACTGATCTTGGATCTACATCCAAGTACTCTGAAATCATTGTCTTAAGTCTAGCACTATCTACAGAAGTACCTGTTCCCATGACTTTATTTCTTGGTAATCCTGATATCTTCCAAACATGATAAGTTATAATATCTACAGGATTAGATACTATTATAAAAAAACCATCAAATCCAGATTTCATTATGGGTTCAACAATACTATTACATATCTTAGCACTAATATCTAAAGTATCTATTCTACTTTGTCCTATCTTAGGTGGTGCCCCTGCTGTTATTATTACTACATCTGCATCCCCACATTGATCATATCCTCCTTGATATATTTTTGTTCTTTTAGGAAGATATTCAACTGCATGAGTTAAATCCATCGCTTCACCTAATGCTTTTTCTTCATTTAGGTCTATCATTAGTACTTCTTCGCATACACCTTGGTTTACTAAACTAAATGCACAGCTTGAACCTACAAGACCTGTTCCAACAATAGCTACTTTCCTTGGTTTAATTGCCATTTTAAAGCCCCCTTAACAATATTTATGTATCATATTAAATTATATATTTATTATAAAATACACTTCAACTATTCTATTTTTACCAATAGATAATATAATATGAGATTATTATCAGTAATTATAAATTCTATCATATTTTTTATTAATATTTCTACTAACTTGCATGTAATGTATTACTTTAATTTATTTTATGAAAATTTGATATAATAAATAATATAAGTATGTTTTTATACTACATATATAAATAAAGCAATTTTATTCAAACTGTACTTTCTAGAATTTTATTTTATAAATGAGGTGAAGCATATGTCTGTTAACTTTAATAATGAATGGAATAGCTTATTAAAAGATGAATTTGAAAAAGAATATTACCTTAAGCTGAGAAAGTTCTTAGTCTCAGAGTACGAGAAAAAAACTATATTTCCAGATAAATATGATATCTTTAATGCCCTACACTATACTTCTTATAGTGATGTTAAGGTAGTTATACTTGGCCAAGACCCTTATCATGGCCCTAATCAAGCTCATGGATTAAGTTTTTCTGTTAAGCCAGGAATTAAAATTCCTCCATCTCTTTTAAATATGTACAAGGAATTAAAAGATGATCTAGGCTGCTACATCCCTAATAATGGATATTTGAAGAAATGGGCTGACCAAGGAGTTTTACTTTTAAACACATCTCTTACTGTAGTAGCTAGTGAAGCAAACTCTCATAAGAGTATAGGCTGGGAGACTTTTACTGATAAAATAATATCTTTGTTAAATGAAAGGAAGGATCCGATAGTTTTTATACTTTGGGGAAACAATGCCATATCAAAGGAAAAGCTAATAACTAATGGTTGGCATCACATAATCAAGTCAGTACATCCAAGTCCATTATCTGCTTCAAGAGGTTTCTTTGGCAGCAAACCTTTTTCTAAGACAAATAAATTTCTTGAGTCCATAGGTAAGGCTCCTATCAATTGGCAGATAGAGAACATATAAATTACATAGAAAAATTGCTAAAAATAAAAGGCCTGAATTATTTAAAATAATTCAGGCCTTCTTTACTTAAAACTAAGTTTATTCTCATATAATATATTTCTAATATATTATTTATTTTCTTTCCATAACATCCCACGTCTTTATCTTATAGAGTTCATTATTTAACTATTAAATATGCACACACGACAGTTATCTTTTGATAGATGTCTGTTTACCTTCTATGAAAGCTCTTTTTCTCACTCGTAAGTAAAATGAGTAAGTTAAGGAACCTAATATTCCTATAACACCTCCGGCTGCAAATCCTAGAGTTACATAATTTAGTAGTGCGCCCCCTACTATACCAACACCTGCACCAATAGCTATACCTTTTGCAAGCATATCATTTTCTTTATCAGTTAAACTTAGTTTATCTAGCATACTAGCAACTCCTTAATAAATTATAGGTTATAATGAAAAGTTTTATATCTTACTTCTAATTATACTTCCAATTTATTAAGAATTTCTTTCAAAAAACTTAAAGTATTATTAAGATTTAGTTAAAATAATGTGTTTATCGATAATTAACTCTTTGCAGTGTTCTCTAAATAATGTTATATTTCATAGATAACAAAAAAACCTTTAATAACTAAGGTTATTAAAGGTTTGGTGGCTCGAGCAGGAATCGAACCAGCGACACGAGGATTTTCAGTCCTCTGCTCTACCGACTGAGCTATCGAGCCATAACTTACAATTATGAATTATACACACTTGCTCATATTTTGTCAATAATATAAAAAATATAGAAAAAATAAATATAAATTAACTTAATAAATGACGATCTATATAACAAACTAGCTACCATAGAAGTGCTCTATGGTAGCTAGTTTATTACTTTTATCATAGCAAATGTTTCACTTGTTATATAGCTGTACACAGCCTATTTTTTAAATCTCTTATTCTTTAATAGTTGTGAGGTGTTTAAAGTTGAAGGATTATTCTCTTCCATCTTCTCTTTATTATCTTCTATCTCTTTCTTAACCTCAGCAGCTTTTGGAGGACTTAAGTCAATGAATTCATTATTATAAGTTTTATCTTTACTTGCTTCATTAACATTACTCCTACTATTCTTATTAGCATCTTTATTTAAACCCATATCCTTTAAATTACTACTTTTACCACTACCATTAACTGAACCTACGGTTTTTAACCTGTTTGTTTTCTTAAGCTTAAACCTATTTGAAGTTAAATCTTTAAATAATTTATCTATAAATAACTTAATTTTAGATAAATTCAAATTCAATCTTCTTAAAGCAATATCAAACATCAAAATTATTAATGCTATTGCTAGCAAAAGTGGACTTAAGTCTCTCTGACCTTTCTTCTTTATAATTTCAGTACTAAAAACTTCTTCAGAGGTTTTTATTATCTTCCCACCATTTTCAGTAATGATTTTATCAGTTTTATTTCCCTCTTCTCTTATCTTATATTCTGGAGAATACTGCCTAGCATAGCCTGAGTTTATCGAGCTTAATGTTTCTCCACCTTTACTTTGCTTTCCACTTACCATATATACCCCATCTTCTTTTGTCTGAAAATTGCCGGTATATTCTCCTGGTGCCGTAGGATATAGCTTTATATCCTTACTTTCACCTTGAGGAGTAACAATAGTTGCAGTGGTATCAACTTCACCTTGATTTTTTTTATCCTTTAATACAACCTTTGCTCCATTTCCATCATTGCTTACTTCCATTGATACATCTTCATCATTATAATTCTCTATAGAAAAATTAATTATGTTCTGCCATAACTTTAAGTTTTTTCCCCATCCTATATAGTTAGCACTCCATTTGCCTGATATATCAGAATTCCAAGCTACAGCTTTTCCAAGTCCGTACTGCCAAACTGTCAAGATTGGATCATCCTCATCACTCTTTAATATTATTCTTGCAGTTTCTTTTTGTGATGAACCTATATACCCTAAAAGTGATGGTAGTCCGCCATCAGCTACTCCACTTATTATACTGTGTTCAGTGCTTATTTTAGGTGTAAACTCTCTATTATTCAGGTACATTCTTGCAGCCATAAAGGTTTCTTTTGAAAAGATTCTAGGTATATTAGTATACTCATCAGTAACATAGGACCTACCTCCACAAAAGTCTGCAATACCTTTGAGAAGGTTCTTATCTGCATCTCTTCCCACTGCTACTGTTGAAACAGTAATATTATCCTTATTTATATCCTTTAATAAATTATCATATCCTGTTCTTTCTGCTTGACCGTCTGTCAAAAGAATTATATGTTTTATTTTTGCATCGCTTTCTTTTAGGGATTTATAACCTGCTTCAAGTGCTGGTAGTATGCTAGTCCCCCCTCCAGCACGTATACTTCCTATATCATCCTCTATCTTTTTAGGCTCATTTATAACTCCTCTTTTTACCGCCCAACTATATTCGCCATCGAAGGTAAGAACTCCAATTTCATCTTTTCCTGTTCTTAAGGAATCAAGACTTCTAATAGCAGCCTCTTTTGCCATATCAACCTTGCTTACTCCAGCCATTCCTTCTGTCATGCTTCCTGATTTATCAATTATAAGCATCATAGCCATTTTAGGAATTTCTTTTTTTCCTCTCATGTCCATATAGACTGGCAATACCTTTTCAAGAGATGTCTTAGAATATCCTCCTAAGGCAAAGGAGTTATCTCCACCAGTAGCTATGAAACCTCCACCGAAGTCTTTTACATAACTTTCTAAGGAATTCATAAATCCTTCATTAAGATCGTCAGCTGATACATTGCAGGTTATTATGCTCTTATACGTTGTCATCTCCTGCAGACTTCTTGGCGCTGACTTTGCATTTACTACAGTGAAATCTAGAGAGGATGCCGTAAGCATCTTAGTAAGTTCACCGGCTTCATTTTCGCCACCCTCTATTATAAGAATCTTAGGTTTTGAAGTAATCATAGTAAACGCTGATGCTTCATTATTTTTTAGCTCCGTATCCTTATCTGCTTCTACCGTTACCTTATATCCCTTAAATCCCCCACTAGTTGCCTTATCCCTAAAGACATATTTATTTATCCCCTTAGTTAAATGAACACTTTGTTCTCCAACCTTTTCTCTGCCATTGAATAACGACAATTTTGCATTAGTATCTGTGGTGCTTTGTATAGTAACTGATAAATTAAATTCCTCATCTAATACTAGTTTCTCAGGAACAGAAATACTTTGAACAGCTATTTCTTGTGACTTAGCTTTTTCTTTTTTATAATACTCAAGTTCTATTCCCTGCTGCTTTATCGATGGCATTATTTTGTTTAAATCACCTTGATTTTCATCTCCATCTGAAAGTAATACGATTCTTTTATTCGAATTACTTGGAAATAGAGCAATTGCTGATGCTAAAGCACTTTCTATATCAGTATAATTTTTATCCACATTGCCATCAATCCTTGAAAAAGTCGATTCCTTAGATATAAAACTTTCTACTTGAGTATTTCCTCCAAAGGAAAGTACTCCAATCTGATCCTTAGATGATTTTTCTTTTATAGCATCTTTCACAAATGTTTCAAAAGCATCCTTATCTGTATTCACTGAATCAGAGTTATCAATCAAAAATATAGTTGTATTATTATTTAACTTCCAGTAAAAGCTAGTACCACATATAGATAACATTATTAATATAATAACAACACTTCTTAAAATCACAGCCCATTTTCTTTTTGATTTATTTATTCTAACTGCATACTTTGATAAAAATATTATGATTCCTATTAGAATTGGAATAAATAGCAGAAGATATGGTCTTATAAAACTAAATCCCATAACTGTCCTCCTCTTCCTTCATATTGATCAAAACACTACCTTCCGTGAATTCGCACATAAGCAAACCATTCTATAATCAACACTAAAAGCGTTAGTGCTAACAGAATATTAGTCAAATTAATGCCACTTTTAGAAAGCTCTCCTCCATACTTCTGTGAATTTTTAGAAGCAATATTTTTGGAAGTATCACTTTCAGAGGTTGGGAAATTCACGGCTATGAGCTTAGTCTGCTCATTCTTATCTATCTTTTGATGAATTTCATATATACCAGGTTTATATGCTTCATCAAAAGGCTTCAGAGGATATTTTGTTCCAAGATCAATATTGTCATTATATGGAGTCTTAATCCATATCTTATTTGCTTCTGGTTGTGGTATTACTTCTATATTTTCACCAGTATAATACTGGGTTCCTGATACAGTGTCTCTGTTTAGCATATAAGACATTAAGTTATTTATAAATATAGGGAATTCTGGAGTTAACGGCATATCACTGTTATGCAAATCAAATGCTATGGCTCCAACCTTTTGTCCTTTTACTTCCCCGCAAAACGCTGCATTGTTATCTCCGACCTTTATTATAGTTGATCCCCAAGAAGGAACTTCTATATTCTTAACCTTCGAAACTACAAAACTACTCTTATCCATATACTTGGTCACTGCATGGGATAATACATTTCCTTTTCCACCGTCTCTTTCCGATGAGACATTGAAATAATCATTGTTTTGCTCTGGATTAATGATCAATATATTTCCCTTCTTAGGTAAGGATTCTGGAACTTTGCCGTCAAAAATATACAAATCATAATCACCATTTATAGCTTCTCCTGGATTGGTTTTAAATAATTCTATATCCTTTATTGTTGAGATAGCCTTTTCAAGAAATACATTTTGGTTAGAAGACATTAGGACCTTTGACCCATCTTTTTGTTTCACTATAGAATAAATAACATTGTCCTCATCTAGTGCATCCTTTTGTGATAACTCACACTTTATAAATCTATCTTTAGTCTGAACTTTATCAAAGTAAACAGTCTTCGTCTCTCCACTTTTTATATCCACATTCTTTATATCTAAAAGCTTCTCTTCACCATACAGTAAGATTTCTGAATTGCTTTCATTACCATGATTAGTAACTCTCACCATAACCCTTAAATAATCATTATCTTTACTTTGAGATATATAATCTAAGCTTACATTTTCTTTTGGTGTTGCCAGACTTACAACTTCACCATTTATCTCTTTTAAATTAACATCAGAATCAGTATAATACACTACTTTGTAGCTATTATAGCTATTACATATAGACTTTATAAGTGAGTATGTATCATTTATATCACCCGAGCTATTAGTAGGTTTAATAGCTTTAATCTTATTTATAACTTCTTTTCTATCAGTAGAACCACTAAGCTCAACCTTGCTGTTCTTTGAAGCCGAGACTAATGTAATTCTACTATCTGAAGACAAACCTTTAACCATATCTTCTGCCTTTTTTTCAGCTTCTTCAAGTCTAGTATATTTTTCACCTATTGCGCTCATACTTCCACTATTATCTACAACTATAATTACATTCTCAAAATTCTTACTTCCTATATTTATGAAGGGATTTGCAAGTGCAAAGATAGCTAATAGTAAAGCTAATAGCTGAAGAAAAAACAATAGATTATTTCTAAACTTTTCAAAAGGTGTAGAAGCTTCTGTTTCAGCTAATACCTGTTGCCATAAAAAAAGACTTGGTATTTGTCTTTCTTCATATTTTTGCTTTAATATATACATTAAAATTAATATAGGTATAAGAAGAAGAAACCATAAAGACATTGGTGAATATAGCTTCATATGATTCCCTCCTTACTAAACTTTTCAAACACTACCTTTTGTAAATCTTCCTCTGCGGATACTTGAATAAGGCTTCCACCATACTTTTTCAACTGCTCTTTCATCCCATTAGTCAATGATTTTAATTTTAGCTCGTATGCCTTCATGAGTTTTGGAGTAATAGTGATGTTTATCTCCTCCATTGTCTCACTATCAACAAGTCTTACTTGTCCATCAATCTTAGGATTAAGTTCTTCCTCTGTAAGTATCTGAATAAATATTATTTGCTGCTTATTAAAAGCAAAATACTTTACTAAACTCTCAATTGAACCTTTAGTAAAGAAATCAGATATTACGACAGCTACTGCTCTAGGCTTAAGCTGTTTTTTCTTTATGGCTTCCCAAAGGTTAGTACTTCCACTAAAATCAGCATTTTCTATAAAATTAAGCGCTTGCTGAAAAGATCCTTTTCCCATAAAAGAAGTAGATGGTATTAAGCTATTACCAGATATCTTGTTAATACATACTCTATCTAAATTGTTTATAGCTAAGTATGTAAATACAGCGGAAAGTCTTTGAGCCATTTTCGCCTTACTCTCTTCTCCAAAATCCATAGACTTACTGCAATCAATAAAAATATTTATATATGCTTCTCTCTCTTCCATAAATAACTTTAAAAAAAGCTTTTCAAATCTTCCATAAGCATTCCAATCTATCCTTCTAAAATCATCTCCTGGGGTATACTCTCTGAAATCAGAAAATTCTACAGAACTACCTTTTGCTTTAGATCGCCTTCCTCCAGCAGCACCATTATTTATGGTCATTCTAGCTTTAAGAGATATATTTTCAAGGTTTTTAAAGAAATCACCATTAAATACCTTATCACTCATCTAAACACGCCCTTATTTTAATTGACTTTCTAATATTTGTGAAATTATATTTTCAGCTGTAATACCATCTGCTACTGCATCAAAATTCATGAAAAAACGATGTCTAAGTGCTGGATAAGCAACGTATTTTATATCTTCAAAGGACACATTAAATCGACCTTCCATAATAGCTCTGACTCTAGATGTTGAGATTATTGCTTGTGCAGCTCTCGGGCTAGCACCATATCTTATATATTTTTTTGATATTTCAGGAGAGTTCTCATAGTCTGGATGAGTAGAAAGAACTATTTTTAAAGCATATTCTTCTACTGCTTTAGAAATCGGCACTTCTTTTAAAAGCTTTCTCACTTCTAGTATTTCTTCACCGCCCATCATCTTCCCTAACTCCTCAGCCTCATTATTTATAGTTACTCCTATTATGCTTTTAAGCTCTTCTAAATTAGGAAAAGGCACATTTAATTTAAATAAAAATCTATCTAATTGTGCTTCTGGAAGAGGATAAGTACCTTCATTTTCTATAGGGTTTTGAGTTGCTAATACCATAAAAGGTTCAGAAAGAGTATAAGTGGAGCTTCCTACCGTAACTGTATGCTCCTGCATTGCCTCAAGAAGTGCAGATTGTGTTTTTGGAGTTGCTCTATTTATCTCATCTGCCAACACTAAGTTAGAAAAAATAGGACCTTTTTGAAATTGAAAAGCACTATTTCCTTTACTATCTTTAATGATAATATTTGTACCAACCACATCAGCAGGCATAAGGTCAGGTGTAAATTGTATCCTTGAAAACGGTAAGTCTAAAACCTTTGATAAGGTTTTTACTAGCTGAGTCTTTCCAAGACCAGGTGATCCTTCAAGAAGTACATTTCCACCAGTAAAGATAGCTATTAAAACTTGTCTAACTATATCTTTTTGTCCTATTATTGCTTTACCAATCTCATTTTCTACTTTTTCTATCTTTTCTATTATACTTTTTATGCTTTCTTCGTTTATACTCATTTTATTCTCCTTATTATTTTTATCTCTATAAATGCTTCGATTTAATTCAATGCTTTTATTTAATAACTACTTCAATCAGCGGTTTATCTTAGAAACCTCTCACCGTTTCTAACGAGAGATTTCTAAAATATAAACTTAGAAGTGATTTATCTCTTCCAATGAAAATCTATCTACTGCTGCAATGATGAAAAATACCCTTTTATTATCTCTGTCATACCATCTGGAACCTCGTAGTTTTCCATATTCTCCATAGCTTCTTTACTATATTCACCTACAACTTGATCATAAGGTTTTAGTTCTCCTAGCGTAGCGTTAGATTTATCTGTTATTTCACTCTCACTATTTCCACTGGTTCCGGCTTTACCGCTTAAAGAAGAAGTTTTGCCTTCTCCTCCAAGTCTGCTTGGCGTAAATACTTTTTCATATTCCCTTTCTTTTGAAGTACCTGGAGCCTTATTTCCTACTCCTCCTCCAGAATAAGGATTTACACCATTAGATCCATTGGACGTTCCATTTCCAGCTCCACTTCCTCCGCCACCTGTTCCATTTCCTCCTGATCCTGATCCAGTTCCAGAACCACTCCCACTACCATCTCCACTACCATTTCCACTACCACTGCCGTTGCCAGATCCACTTCCTTGACCTTGGGAATTTTGATCTTTAGCTTCAGCTAGTTGTTGATCTTCATCTCCCAAATCTTTTTGAAGTGAAGCTAATGCTTGATTTTTGTTTCTTTGCGATGAAGACTTAGCTAAGGTATTACTAACTGAACTTACAGCTTTATTTATTGCAGCTTCATCACTGGATGATAATGAGTCTGAAAGTTCACCTAAACTACTTTTAAGATCGCTACTACTTAAAGAGGCCGAGGTACTTGAAATGCTATTTTTAAGCTCTTCTTTTTGCTTGCTATCCATGTTTTTCATATCATTCTTAAGCTTATCTAATTCGCTTTGAAGTTTTTTATCATCATTATTTTTTATAGCATCTGCTAGATCTTTTGTAGCATCATTTTTTTTAAGTCCTTCTGCTAGCTTATTTAAATCCTTTTCTAACTCTTTGTTCTTATCTATATCTAACTTTTTTGCCAGCTTTTCTTTAGCCTTATCTATTTCCTTATCAGTTTTTGCTAGCTTTATATCCTTTTTTAACTCATCTACCTTTGCTAAGAGTTCTTTCCTCTCTTGTTCCATAAGTTTCTTATTTTCATTTATCTCCTTCTTAGCATTTTCTATCTTTTTCACTTCTTCTTTCTTTTCTACATTAAGGGTATGCAGTCTATTCGCTTCATCCTTTAATGTATCTGGTATAAGAAAGGTAAGTGAAAATAATACCATAGTTCCTAACAGTATTCTAAGTATCAATTTTGAAGGCATTAATCTTATATGTTTAGCATAATCCAAGTTATTAAATTTCACTAAAGCGTCTTCAGCTTGAACCATTTTATATATGTTTTCTTCATCCATAAGCTCAAGAGCAGTTGATACCCTCTGATTTAATCCAAAGGAATCAACTATTTCACTAATCTTTTTCAGCTTCGGCATAAATATAATGGTAGAAACTAAAGCACCTACCAAACCTATAGAATATATGGAAGGAAGCCATATGAAATATACTCCATATATAGGTATCAGCCTTGATGCTAATGCCACCGCAATTACAAATAGGGTAGAGATAACAAGAGCAATAGAAAGGTTCCTAAGAAACTTTTCCACATATATCCTTTTTCTTACTTTTTTCAACCTAGCTATTATCTCTCTATATGGACTATCCAAAATGGCACCTCCTATAACTTTTATTAAAAAACTTATTTATCATTATCTTCACTGACATCATCCTTGTGAAGCTCATCATACTTTTTATCTATTGAAAACTTTCTTCTTGCAGGGTTTAATTTATATGAACATGCTGTAAGTAATAATATTGATAAAACTAAATCTATTACTATATTAATAGCCCACATATTTTGACTGCTACCTGATATATAAAACCCCGGAAAGATTGACTGACCACTTACACCAAACTGGCTTACTAAAAGTGTAACAAATGAAGCTGCTGGATTTAAATACATGAGCCAAAAGGTTTGATCATAAGATTTATTTAGCAGAGTAGGTTGAATAACTAACTGAACATAGAATACTGTTATTAATAGTGTTCCTATGAACAAGAATACAATCAAAGCATAAGACAATACATTAGCAGCAGTGCTTTTCTTTATAAAAGTTGAAAAGAAAAGTCCAATGCTTCCTAAAGTTATTGCAAGTACAATATAAAATAAGAAGGTCTGCAGCAATTCACTTATACCAATTCCACCAAATAGAAATATTATTGAGAATATCGGTATTGAGCTCAATATAAGAAGTATTATATGGCTTAGTGATGCAAACAGTTTTCCTAAGATTATAGATCTATGCTTTAAAGTAGTCGATAAAAGTATATCTAAAGTTTGTTTTTCTCTCTCCCCCGATATCGCTCCCGCTGTTAAAGCTGGAGCAATTAAGCTGATAAGACCAAATTGCGCTGCAGACATAAAACCATAAGTTATAAATACCTGTTCTGCATTCATTGCACCACGGTTCATAACGGTTTTAAGAAAAAGTATTGTAAGTAGGGTCAATACTAGATTATAAACTCCTATTAATATAGGTGCTCTCCATCCCCTCATCTTAACTCTTAATTCTTTAAGTAATACTGGATTTATTCTAAAACTGCTTTTATTAATATTCATCTTCATCACTATTCCTCCAAAGTAGCAGTTACTTTCATAAAGATATCCTCAAGATTTCCATCAAGCTGATTAAAAGATACAACAGGAATATTATTATTTATAAGTCTTACTAGTAGCTCATTCATATACCTATCATCACCTTTAAAAGAAGCTTCTACTATATTATCACCAACAGGATTTATATTATCTAAATCTGGGTACTCTTTAAGTATCCTTAAAGTCTCTTCAGCTTTATCCAAAACCTTAATCTTTATGGTTTGGGTGTGGTATATCTTTTTCATTATTTCTTCTACAGTACCATTTACAACTACCTGACCTCTTTCAATGATACCAATAGAAGTACAAAGCTCCGCTAGCTCTGGTAGTATATGAGAACTTACTAATATGGTCTTCCCCATTCCTTTTAAAGTTCTTAGTATTTCCTTCATCTCAATTCTCGCTCTAGGATCCATACCCGAAGCCGGCTCATCTAGCACTAAAAGTTCTGGATTATGAACCAAACTTCTAGCTAAGCAAAGTCTTTGTTTCATACCTCTAGATAAGTTATCTACATAGAAATCTTTCTTATCTACTAGGTCTACTAATTCTAATAAATCCATACATATCTTCTTGCTTTCAGTACCAGTTATATTATAGATTGATGCATAGAATTCTAAATACTCTGTAACCTTAAGATCATCATATACTCCAAAAAAGTCAGGCATATAACCTATTTTACTTTTTAAGAGCCTTGTATCCTTTAGAGCATTAATCCCATCCACCACAACTTTTCCAGAGGTAGCATCTAATAGACCACATATTATTCTCATTGTAGTTGTTTTTCCTGCACCGTTAGGTCCTACAAATCCAAATATCTCTCCTTTGGGAATTTCAAGATTTAGACCTCTTACAGCTTGAAACTTTCCGTATGTTTTGTAAAGATCTTTTATCTCTAACATTATTTCACCTTCCCTTTTACAGATATATCTGGTATTTGAACTGGTCCACCATTATTGTTTACACTAACTTTAATCTTTAATTCATTATCATTATTCAAATACTTCTTTAAATCATCGCCATTAAAACTACTGGAAGTTACAGATACATACTTATTTTGCTTATAATCATACGCTTCTAAAACTGCATTAGAAGTTCCTATATTACTACTAGTTGAACTTGAATCTAGTTTTAGTTCTGATACAATCATGTTTTTATCGATATCATATACTATCTCAGGAGTTCCGGCACCATAGAAGACTTCTCCATATGGATCATAATTTGTAGTGGACATTTCAACTACTCTATGATTTACAAATCCCATTGGGTACTGAATAGTATCTCCATTCTTAAAATTTAGTTGTAAAGGCACCCTTATTATAGTTCTATCCTTAACTTCCGAATCCTTACCATTTACTACTAAAGGTTTTGAGATATTATCTTTTGTTATTGCTATAATAGAAATATCTTTAATTCTTGTTGTTTGCATCGATTCAGAATATGACATTCTAAATAAGCTAGCATTATATCTATCCTCATCGCTGGCATTAGGACTGCCTATTTTATATATTTTATTCTCATAGGTTAGTTGATTTATATCACCATTATAATCTCCTGTTTTTTTATCTATGTTTACGCTATCTCCTTTTTTTACAGCTCCAAGAATATAGTAAGACTTAGGAGTTATTACGTAACAATATTCAAAATCATATGATGTGGAATTCTTAATAGTCCCTTTTATATCATCTCCATCTATGGATACATCAGAATCTATTTTTCCAATGCTAATATTAGAAGACGGTATCTTCACGGTTCTAGTGGCAAGTACACTTTTATTTTTAAATTCAAGAGTTCCTTTATCTTCTCTTATTAAAGTATCAAGTTCATTTTTCTTTGCATTATCTGGATTTCCATTATAATTAGGATTATCCACTGACTCTAGCTTTTGTCCTTCTTTACTTGCCACTTCAACACTCATTTTTTTGGGTGTGAATATCCCTACATATGTGTTTTTAGTAGCTGCTCCTTTTGAATCCATGTTTATTATATTGGCGTTATTTGCAACTACAGTATTTAACCTTGTTCCACTTCCTAAGAAATAAACTACAACTCCAAACACTATAGCAATGCATGGAACTGTTATCCACATTAATTCACGTTTATCTAATTTTTTAAGCACAAAATAACTTATTGGAGCTACTAGAACAATATAAATTATTAGCACTAAAAGATACATATTTATATTTGCTTTTTTAGTCATTAAATTGTTTACTAATTCACTTACAGAGAAATAAGTGTTCATATAGCTATTATCAAATTTAGCACTGTTAATAAAACTTGGATTTATCATGCCAAAAATCTTTTCTCCGAAGGAGCTGTTATTTGCCCAACCAACAAAAGGTTTAAGCCCAAAATCAAAACCTGCTATAGCTACATTTCCCGAACCTATACTAACTGTCTGAAGAAGTTTGAAATTTCCTTCTTGTATATTTGTGTTACTTCTATCTAGCTGTATATTTAGATTTTCTAATGAAACTGAAT
Source organism: Clostridium folliculivorans (assembly GCF_024341905.1). Lineage (GTDB taxonomy): Bacteria > Bacillota > Clostridia > Clostridiales > Clostridiaceae > Clostridium_AR > Clostridium_AR folliculivorans. Next base: position 86,758 of record NZ_BQXY01000013.1, on the reverse strand, counting down.
TGTTGTTATCCCCATTGGTAGCTATATTATATATCTTATTGGTATTCACTTTTGTAAGTTCACCAGGCTGGCCCTTTATAAAATCATCCTTAAATAAGCTTAGAGTTTTATTATAGTTAGTACCGGTACCAATTACCAAGGTTCCGCCAAGTTTTACCCAACTCTTTAGATTTTCATAAGCTTCCTTAGATAATTTAGAACTATCAAAATTATTGATTACTATTATGTCAAAAGATTGGAGTACCTGAAGATAGTCCGGGAATTTATTTTCATCTAGCTTTATCAATTCTGTTGATAAAGTAACACCTTTTGGTGCTGGAATTTTATTAAGGTATGTTAAGCTATCAAAATCATCGCTTAAAATTCCTATAAACTTTACAGTTTGATTTGTGGAGTTTCCAACCTTAATTTCTTCGCTATATACTTCATCATTTCCATCTTTTATTGATATTTCATATTTCAGAAAGGCTTGCTTTACAGGTACATTGATGGTAACAACTTTCTCGGCCCCTTTTTGAAGACTAATATTCTTTAAATAACTATCGTATTTATTTTCTGAAGTAGGAACCTTAACTTCAACAGTTCCTTGTATATCCTTATAATCATTTTTTATGGATATATTTATAGGTGTATAGTAACCTATCTTATACTTGTCATTAAATCCCACAGTAGCTTTCACTGTTACACCTTTTTTAGTATCTGCTTTAACAGTTTCACCTCTTACTAAAACTAAAGGGATAATTAATGCCATTGCAAGAATAAAAATTAATGCTCTATTGACTACTTTTCTCATAATTCCCCTACTTTCTTATAATATATAAACATTATTGCAATATAAGTTAAATTTTACCACCATTATATCATAGTATTGTATCAGTTTTTATTACAACTTCCTTACAAATTTCTGAAGATTCATATATTATTTTATAAAAAGAAAAAAGCTCACTGAAACGACCTTCTTCAGCGAGCTTTTTAAAATACTATAATAGACTTTTTAAAATGCTTATTAAATTATATAAATATGTTACTTATAAATTGTTAAGCTTACCTTAATTAACGTAAACTGTGGTACCACCTGGTATATTATTAAATATCCATTTAGAATTCTCTAGGCTTAACCTTACACATCCATGAGATACAGGCTTTCCTAAAGTATAATCAGTAATATTTTTATTCTTGTCCATAGGCCAAGAATGGAAAAGGTAGTTACCAAAAAACTGAACCCAATTTTTTGCTCCTTCGTTTATGCTTGCATTATAGAACCAGTCACCTCTTGCAGAAACCTTATATATTCCTTTTGGAGTCTCGCTTCCTGCTGCACCAGTAGAGCAATCTATCTCTTTTATAAGCTTCCAATCACCCTTACTGCCTACAAATACATTTGTTTTCTGGTTTTGAAGATCCACCCAAACTAAAAATTTAGATCTACTTGAATAGTTCTTCACAACATTTTCCTTATCAGGATTAGGCGTATATCCGTTAAGATACTCGGCAATAGCAGGACTAACAGATTTTTTCGCTTTTTCTTCTGCTGCCTTTCTATCCGCTTCTAACTTCTTCTTTTCTTCTTCTGCCTTTACTTTTGCGTCTTCAATAAGCTTTTTACTGCTATCTAAAAAGTCTTTAGACAAGTATTCTTTATTTTCGTCTAAGAAATTTAGTCCATCATCATATTTAGAATCAGTTATATATTGTTTTAAATCATCTGAAACAGAATCTTCTATCGCACTTTTAAGCTGTAATAGCTTATCTTTAAGAGCTTTATCGTCAATTTGCTTTTCTAAACTTGCTATTGACGGCAAAACATATTTATAATTCTTCTTTGCAAACTGTTCCTCTATATTCTTAAGTTCGTTTCTTTGCTTTTCTATCGTTTCCAAACTCTTAATTTCACTATCATCTGCTTTATATGAACCTGTCTTTTCTAAGTCATTAATTTTAGTACTAAGCAATTTATAATCTATACGTTCATTTAAATAATCGCTTTTTAAAGCACTAAACGCTTCCTTTGATTTTTGAGCTTGTACATTTTTGTTGTAATAAAAAAGCGACCCTGTTATTACGCATACAGCTAAAGCAGCAGTTGTTAAAACTCTCTTCAAACGCAAGTCCTATTCCCCCTGAAATAAATTTTATCTTTCCATATATAATGAAACTCAGCTGAACTGAATTATATTTTCTATATCTTTATAACTCCAACTCTAATAATCCCTTATGCACACCTAAAGTTTCTCAAATCTTATGATTACTTATTAGAGGCAAAGTATCTTTTTAGTAAACCCCTCCAATCTGAAAAAGGTAACTTTTTTAAACATTATGTAACTCATACATTCTAATTAATAATAACAGATAAATTAATAATACTTCAATACTTGTGATATAATTTTAATGAGGTGATTTTGATGAATTTAGATAAATTAAAAGAAATCATAGATAATTCTAATAATATTGTCTTCTTTGGTGGTGCTGGTATGAGTACTGAATCCGGTATACCCGATTTCAGAAGTTCTAATGGACTTTTCAACAAAAAGTTAAACATGACTTTCACACCTGAGCAACTAGTATCCCATACATTTTTTATGAGATATCCCGAGGACTTTTATAGTTTCTATAAGGATAAATTAATATACCCTAATGCGAAACCTAATGCTGGACACTTAGCCTTAGCAAAACTTGAAGAGATGGGCAAACTTAAGGCAATTGTCACTCAAAATATAGATGGACTTCATCAAGCTGCTGGTTCTAAAAATGTTTTCGAGCTTCATGGATCAGTGTTACGAAATTATTGTACTAAGTGCCATGCCTTTTATGATGAGAGGTTTATTTTAGAATCAGAAGGTATCCCAGCCTGTACTAAATGTGGTGGAACGGTTAAACCTGATGTAGTTTTATACGAAGAGGGACTAGATGAAGATATCATTAATGGAGCAGTTAAAGCTATAGCTGCGGCAGATACTTTAATAATAGGAGGAACTTCTCTTGTTGTTTACCCAGCTGCTGGACTTATAAATTATTTTAGAGGTAAAAATCTAGTATTAATAAATAAGAGCACCACCTCCGCAGATAGCAAAGCTAATTTAGTCATTCACGATTCAATCGGTAAAGTCTTAAGTTCAGTTGTATAAGGTTCCATTACAAAAACTTATGTTATACATGTTTAAAGATCATGCATCTATGTTTCTTAAGCATTTATAACCTAAATTGAGAACTTGAAGAAATTTAATTAACATTTTGTAACTGTTTATAGTATTATAGATTCCCCACATTTTTCAGAGAAAATATTAATATACTTTAATGATATTTCTTTTGTGGGAGTGGAATCTTTGAAACTAATAATAATCTTCTTATTAATTTTAGTTATTGCCTGTATGTATTTATATTTTGATAGAAAACTTAGTTTTTCTAGGCAACAGTATTTACTACTATCTAATCAACATAAGGCATTAAGGGAAAAATATAATTCCCTAAACACAAGCCTTACTAATATTTCAATAAGATACTTAAATAACACAACCTCTAATGGCGTTACTCTTGAAGGGGTTCTTTTAATGCTTTCTCCTTTAGAAAAAGGCCCTATTATAAACAAGATAACTCAAAAGCTTCAAGTTGGAATTCTTGAAGAAGCTGAAGTAAATAATCAGATATGGTATTTCGTATCTTTACCATTAAATACTGACTTCAACTCAAAGGGCTGGCTTCGAAAATCTGATTTTTCACTTCTTTTCAGCAGTTCACAAGATGTGATGAATAGATAATATACAATCTGAAATATAATTGCCTACTATAGTAAAAAAGAAAACACCTGCTAAATAGTAGGTGTTTTCTTTCCCGTTATGCAACTGCATGGGTAATAAAGTGCTTTAATATAATAGCACATATCAAAGCTTTTGAACAGTATTACAAAAAAATTTGCTAAAGAATAAAAAGTTTTAATGTCCTTTATGCTTATCAAGTTTTTTTCTCTGCTTTATACTAAATTTTCTTTCCTCTTCCTGAAGCTTTTGCTCTTTAGTTTTACTTTTACGTTTCAACTTTAATTGGTCGTGCTGCAGTTTCATTGCTATTTGAGCTTTTGTCCCTACTTCTTTTGCGCTGATCTCTTTTCTTATACTTCTTTGAAGTCTTTTAGGATTTTGTTTCTTTATGGCAAGATCTTTCTTCTCTAGTTTTACTGAACCACTGAAATCTAATCTGTAGAAATTCATTAGTATAAATTCATAAACTTCTTGATCCCTTGGCTCAGCTCCAAATGTAACCTTGCACACCTTAAGCTCATAGTCATCCATAACTTCAAAAATACCAATCCAAAATGGGTCATTAAAAAGAATTGTTAATTTAATTATAGAGTCCATAATTAAATCCTCCTGTAATTTATTATTAAAGAGAACGGACAACCCCAGGAGGGCAGGTTACTGCTACGTATAAATATCTAATAGCAATATACGCAGGCTCTGACTACCAACAGAAACTGTGTTTTTATCTCTCAATTATTATTATATATAAACATCGATAGTATATCTATTCTTTAAAAAGCTTATTATAAACTATACTTAAAAACTTCTCATCATCCATATCAGTAAAGTTATTTCTAGCATCAATCATCTTATTTCCCGATACCAATATAAAGCTCTTCGACTCATTGAACGCATATACTTTCACTCCACTAGGTAGTTTTGATTTGTATTCTCTTACATTTAACTTATTAAGCGTTTTTACTAGTCTGTCAGCATTAAACTCAACTATCATAGGGTATTTACTTTCAAAAATTGTATAACTTAAATCATGCTCTTTATCATCACTAAAATACACTAATCTCTCTGCTAAGATACTTTCATTAAAACTAGTATATGGATTTGAATTAGCAGTCTCCTTATATCCAAAGTCAGTTAAAGATAGCTCTACATGATTTTCTGGTTTATTATTATCGATATTTATAATAGCTCTGCCAATACCCCTACCTACTATACTCATAACTAAAACAGTTGAAATTAATATACCAAAAAGGGTTATAACTATATTAACATTTCTAGAATATCTTTTTTTATTTATAAATAATCTAGTTATAAGTATTCCTATTATAGGTATAAATGTAATGATTAACGTGGTAACTATGGGCATATCACTTGTATTGCAGATCATGCTTATAAGCGTTATTAAAGCTATTGCAAGTGGCAATGATCTCTTTATTCGTATTTGTTTATAATTATTATACTTCATAACTTTATTCACTTTTAGATTACGGTTGGCTCTAATTGACCAAGTTATAAAGCCTACCACTTCCACTCCAAATATCAACACCAATAACATCATCATGAGAACATTTAAAAGTCCAAAATTATGTGAAAGAGTGTAATCAGGACTACCTAAAAACAATTCAATATATATATAGAAAAGCCACGTTCCAATTAGAACTACATGTGCCAATGCATTATACAGTGACGCTTTAAATACTGATTTAAATTTCTCCTTTTCATCAGTATGTATATCCAAAGTATTTTCAGTATCTTCAGTATAAAATATCTGAACCTTCCCTCTCTGTCCTACAAACTCCCAGCCTGCTGCTTCACAGTAGTCTCTATACTCTAAGGCTTCATTACTATCTTTACAATCAAATTCAGAGACTTTGTGGAGTATATCAACTGTATACCTAACAGTTTTTGATTTATCTCTTTTAAAGATCAATATTGAGCCTTTGATAGACTTTAGTATCCATCCGTTTCTTGCCATATTGTTGAGATATTCTCCTGCAGCTTCACACTCATAAGGAAAAAAATTAAAAATTTTTATCTTCGTATTAATTGCCATTATGCCTTATCCCCCATATAACCTTCCCCATCACTTACCATAGTAATTAATCTCCTATACTCATCCAATAGTATTTCTTTACCTTTATCAGTTATTATATAGCTTCTCTTTCTTCCCTGTACCTCTGTTTCTCTAATCATGTTTTCTTTTCCAAACTTTCCTAGAAGCGCATATAAGGTACCTGGGCCAACTCTCACTCTTCCCTTTGAAATTTCTTCTACAGCCTGCATTATATCCACACCACATCTTTCTTCCAGAAGTGACATTAATATATAATACATTGGTTCCGTTAAATTTTGAAATTGTTCCCTTGCCATTTTAATCTCCTACTTATGGATGTACTACTTCGTAATAAAATTTATTAATTCGGTTCGAAGTGGCACATCTATAATATCGAATATCGATATTTATATTTTAATTATATTATCGTGTATCGATATTGTCAATATTACCCTTATATGTCATTATCAAGATTTATTCTAAAAATCAAATTGTTTTTAATCTCAATATAAGAAAAAAAGAGACAGTGTCCTCACACTATCTCTTCAAATTCTTAATCCTCTAAATTTCTTAATATCAATGAATCTTCATTTATATTATCAAGTCCCTTAGGTATTCTTCCAGTATTAAGGTCCTTAGTAGTTCCACCCATACTTTTTATTAAATTTCTCGCATCTTCTTCGTTGCTTCCGTCTGCTTCAACCACTACCTTGCAATTTATATTTGCTATTTCTTCGAACCCTCCCATACCACTTGCCATTGGACTTGCTGCAGCAATAGGAGAATTGCTATTATCTTCACCTAAAACCGCTGATGATAAAGTCGGCAACTCATCTGATCCTACCATACCTCTCTGTGAATAAACATCGTTATTATGCTCATTTATATCTACAAAAGCTCCTCTAAATCCATCTTCTCTAAGCTTTTCAACTGTTTCTTTTGCTGTTTTTATACTATCAAAATACGCCTCTATCTTCATTTAACCACTTCCTTCTAAAATATTGAAAGTAAAACATTTTTCAGTTATAGATGTAGTATCTTTCATAAAATTACTGCATCTTTAGTATCAATTTTATTATGTCAAAGTGGTAAAAATTTATCCTTTTTATTTATAGAATCTAGTGTTCTTAATGCTAAGATATAAAAAGACAAAACTATTATTTGAATTATTTCTCTAAATAATAAAAGTAGCAATGACATTGTTTTTATCACTGCTACTTACAAAACTTAATACAATTATTTACTTCATATCATTAAATTATTCCTGTAATCTAAACTTACTCACATACAACATCATTTCTTCTGTAGCATTATCTAAGATAGAAGCTGACTTTGCTACCTCATCTGTTGCACTGTAAACTTCCTCTGATGAACCTGTCATTTCTTCTGATGCAGCATTTATCTCTTGTGCTAAGGCTGAAGTGTTGCCAACCTTTTCTATTATATTATTTTTTTCTTTATTTAGATGCAAAGCTTCTTTAGTCACTTGTTCAATTTCCGGTATTATCATTTCTACACTTGAAATAATTTTTTTAAACGAATCTAAAGATGTCTCAACTACAGTTGATTGCTCAGTTAGTTTACCATTCATAGAATTTGTTATATTTAATATTTCTGAAGTATCATATCCTATGTCTGCAGTAAGTTTACTTATATCTTCAGTAGAAACTTTACTTTCTTCCGCTAGTTTTCTTATCTCTGCAGCAACAACAGAAAATCCTTTTCCATTCTCTCCAGCTCTTGCAGCCTCAATTGCAGCATTTAGCGCCAGAAGATTAGTTTGCTGTGAAATATTATTTATATAATTGGTAATATCATTTATCTTTCCAATCTTAACCCCTAAAGTGTTCATTCTTCCAGTAAAGCTTTGGAATGAAACAGCTAAATCATTCACTGACTCAATTAATGTTTCTAACTGAACATCACTTTCGTTAGCCATAAAATTAATATCCCTTGAATTGTTATCTATAGTCTTTATAGCATTTACTATATGTTCAATACGTTCTCCAAATTCTCCAAGTGCTACATTTATATCAGTTAACGCTATTGATTGATATTCATTTGATCTTGAAACTTCTTCAATAGATGCTGCTACACTTTTAGAGGATGTTGCCATCTCCTCTGATACTGCAGATAAACTTCCTGCTTGATTGTTTATATTACCGGCAGTGTTTTTTACACTTTTAATCATATCAGATATATTTAATATGGTCTTTTTCAATGCAGAATTCATCAATCCAAATTCTGTTTTGCTATTATTCTCCTTTATGTCTAAGCTAAAGTTACCTTCTGAAATTTGTTGCAAATTTACTATGATTTCTTTTGATGATTTATTAATAACTAATATTATTATGTATGCAATTATAGTAAATATCGCTAACGATATTGCAAATATAATTAGCATTAACTTTTCACTTAAAACTGCTGCTTTTGTACTTGTTTCTTTGTTTGCCTGTGCAATACTTTCATCATAACTAAGTAATTTATCTAAATTGGTTTCTAGTTTACTTTCTTGTTCTGAAATTTGGCTTAAATATTGATCTGAATTGCCAGTTGCTTTGCTATCCCACATCTTAGAGAAAAAGCTATAAGCTGAGGTAAAATTATTTAAATAAACAGTCTCCTGATCATCTAATTTAGTCTTTTCATAATCATTTATATACTTATCAATATTTTGTCTAAAGTTTTTAATAGTACTTATAAACTCACTTCCACTTGTCTTATTCGACATTGCCTCAATATCTGCGGCTTTTATCTGGTAAAAGTTACTTTTTATTTCTCCAATATCTGATACTGGTATTAAGTACTCAGAGTACATAACTCCCAATTGGGTATCTAGGTTCTTCATATTAAAATAACCAAAGCCGCCTACGACTATTGTGGATATAACTGCTGAAATTGTTAGAGAAATAATCAAGTTTTTCAATTTAAATTTTTTTAGTTTTGCTAACATATAAGCCCCCTAGTTACCACTAATTTTTATAGTTTTCATTTCTATCAACAAATTTTTTTGAATCATTAACACTATAGTTTGTATATTAATGCATAAGTACTGAATTTTTATCAAAACTTTGTGTGAAGCTTATGTGATTTTTAATAAAACTTTAACTATATTTAATATAATATCTAAAATTGCACTATTCTGAAGTGGTAATTATATGAACATACGCCTGCACAATAGAATCTTCTCACCAGAAACAGTGAGAGAATTTGAATATATAAATTTAAGTATGAAATAGTTTATTGATATAGGGTTACATTACGAAAACTTAATTTATGCTTGTTTCAAAATCACACACCTGTGAACTTTAGCATGTCTAATTAATAGTTGAGTTAGTCTATAGGAATATGAATAACACAATTAATCTTTGTAAATATTAAATAATATGGTATCGGAGGACTTGCTAATGGATAAAAATTATATCTTTATAATTATTGGGTGGGTTGTAACAATTGGTTTATTATTTAAGTTTGTCCCAAGAGATAAGATTAGAGAAGCGCATGTAGCCTTTTTCTTCAAACAACTGCTTACATGGTTATTAGGCTTATTAGTAGTACAATTAGGACTTATAGAATATCCAGTTAGACTTTTCCCATATGCTAATAAAACAAGTTTTAGCTTTGAATATTTCATATATCCTTCTATATGTGCCATATTTAATGTTCACTATCCTGAAAAGGAAAGTATTTTTAAGCAATTCCTCTACTATTTCTATTACTGCACCACAATAACAGTTGTAGAAATATATGTAGAGAAGTTTACTAATATTATAAAATACGTACATTGGAATTGGTATGTAACATGGATTACACTTTTTCTTACCTTTTATTTAACTAGAAAATACTATACATGGTTTTTTAAATTAAAACATGAAGATAAATAAACACATGCTAAGTTACCCATCTGTATCTTATTTTTAACTACTCATAATAACCATATATTCTTTCTCATTAAGATCTGTTATTGTTAGTAAATCTAATAATGAATTACCATAGTTTTAAAACATCACTTTAAATATATTTTTATTGAAAAGGGTAAATTAACTATATATAATCAAATCATATTAACATGAAACTTAGCTTTATTAGTTATAAAAGGAGTCTTCTATGATATTAGAAAAGAAGTTAGCAAGAAAGCGATTAACGGAAGCTTACAATAACGCTAAAATTGAATACTTTGATAACAATTCTAAATATATATTTTTCAGTGATTGTCATAGAGGAGATTGTACACCCTCAGATGAATTTGCAAAGAATCAAAATATCTTTCTATTCGCATTAGAATTCTATTTTAATAATGGATATACTTATGTGGAAGTTGGAGATGGCGATGAACTTTGGGAACACTCTAATTTTAAACACATAAGACTGGCCCATGATGAGGTATACTCTTTATTTAAAAGATTCTTTGATTTAGATAGATTAATTATGTTATATGGCAATCATAATATCCAATTAAAATACAAAGACTTTGTAGAGAATAATTATTATAAATTCTACGATGATTACAACGAAGAGGAAATAGAATTGTTTCCTGGCCTCACTCCATACGAGGCAGTAGTATTTAAACATAAAACTACAGGACAAGAAATATTGACTGTTCATGGTCATCAAGGCGATAGAATGAATGATACTTTATGGCGTTTTAATATGCTTACAGTAAGATATTTTTGGAGGTTTCTTCATTCAATAGGTTTTATAAATCCTGCAAGCCCCGTAAAGAACGCCGAAAAGATTCACAAAATTGAACGTATTTATAGCAGCTGGATAAAAGCAAACAAAATTATGCTCATCTGCGGACATACTCATAGGCCACATTTTCCAAAAATCAATGAATTGCCTTACTTTAATGACGGTTCATGTGTTCGAGCAAGCGGAATACAGGGTATCGAAATAACAAATGGAGAGATAATGTTGGTTGAATGGAAGATCGGTACTGATTCATCTGGTGATCTCCATATAAAAAGGAGAATATTAAGGGGTCCAGAACCAATAGAAACATTTGATTTAAGAAATAATAATACAAATTAAATAATTGACATTCAAAAAACAGCAGAAATACTTAATAGTACTTCTGCTGTTTCAACATTATCATTTGCTATATGCTCTAATTAGATATGTTCCATGGATATACTACACGATTTTAGTTGTCCAATAAAGAATACATAGGATGTTTTATTAAATTAATTCAATGTCGACTTTTTCCCTAATTCTCTTGCAAAAAAGTATCACTATAATAAGTGAAATTAAATATCATTGATTTTTATTACAAATCAATTTCTATTCTCAAATTCTTCGTAATCCACAGAATTGAACTGAATGTGAACAACTTCAATCTGAGGATATTCAAATAATTGACGTTCATCTTTCTTTTTCTAGAAAAAATGGATAAAAGCTTATTCATAAAAATGTACTTGTCTCATTAAATGTACTCCCTATTCTAAAATATTTATCTGTTCCAAGAAGTACCTAAAGTATGAAATCTTTCTGTTCACAATCTTCCCTTGAAAAATCATACCTGATTTTATTTCAGCTTCTTCTCCCTTTTTATTCTTTAAGTAAGATTCTGAAATATGCGCTTCAGCAGTATAATAGCTAGAACCATCCTTTTGGTTAATCTTTGAATCTGCACTGATTCTCTCGATAGTAGTCTTTACATTTCCATAGTCTTTTTGTGGAAGTGCATCAAAAGTTACGTTAATCTTCTGACCTTCTTTTATATTACCAAAGTCCTGATTTCTAATATAAATTTCTAATTTATATGAAGATGTATCTGGTGGAAGTATTGAAGCAATTTCTGTACCTGCTTGAATAAAATCCCCTTCTTTAATTGGAGCTATTGAGTTAATAACCCCATTATCTTCTGCCTTTATAACAGCATCATTTATCTTACTATTATAAGATTCAATGTTAACATTCATTTCAATCATGCTATTTTTGTCTGCAGTAATATTATCACTAATTTGTGAAATATACTGCTGTTTTGTGTTAGAAGTTGTTTGTGAAAGGCTAACTTCATTAAGCTTTTCTTGTGTTTGAGATATTGAATTTAAAACATTTAACTTTTGAGTATTCTTATATTTATCAAGAGCAGTTTTTGTATCACTGATATTAGTTTCAAGAGTTTTTATCTGATCCTGCACTCCATTGGCTTCTTTTAATTTATTTAATGAATCCTGCATTGTAGCAATTTTATTATTGTAATCATCAATATTAAATTTATAATCTGTGTATTGATAATACATAAGACTGGAGCTATCAAAATAATTCTTATTTTCTTCCATGGACTTTTGTAAAATCCTTAAATCAGATAAATTTTTACTATAGTAATTTTTTTGCGATTGATATACATCATTTTGCTTATTGCTATTATTTTGACTATCAGCATAAAGCTGGTATTTTGAATAATATTCTTTCTCATCAGCATTGTCCTGAGAAAAATAATTTGTATTATCCAAAATTGAATTTTTAAGCTTAGTAAGATTATCTATTTCTTTTTGTTTGTTATCTATTGTCTTTTGCAAAACATCCCTTTGGGCGATCAAATCATTACTGTCGAATTGTATCAAAACCTGTCCCTTCTCTACTTTATCGCCATCTTTAAAGTTTATTTTATAAACACTTCCCATAGATTTATTAGAAATTTTAATAATATCACCTTTGGGTCTTACCATCCCGCTTGAGGCTATTGTAATTTCCTTTTGAGCAATTAATGACCAAACTATTGTAAGAGAAAGCACTGCTAATATTATATACATCATGTACATAGAAAAACCTTTAGGCCTTGATTGCATAATTTCTCTACTGTCTGTTATATCACTTAAATTTTCAATATGATATTTCATTACAAATCACCTCCTATAGTCGCTGCAGCTTCTTCATAACTTTCAGGCAACTGTTTACTCCAAAGGTTATAGTAATAACCCCTTGATTTTATAAGCTCATCATGACTTCCATATTCAACAATTTCACCTTTATCCATAACATAAATAGTGTCACATCTCATAATTGTGCTTAGTCTATGTGCAATAATAATAGTTGTAGTATCCTTTGTACATTCTTCAATGGTATGTTCAATAGCCTTTTCTGTTATTGAATCTAAATTGGAAGTCGCTTCATCCATTATTAAAATTTCAGGTTTTCTAAGTAGTGCTCTAGCAATTGCCAGCCTTTGTCTTTGTCCACCAGAAAGATTTGAACCATCCTCTTCTAGCATAGTCTCATATCTTGTTGGAAGAGAATTAATAAAGTCATGAATTTGAGCGTACTTACAAACTTCAATAATTTCTTCATATGTAGCATCCGCATTAGCAAACTGTAGATTTTCTTTTATGGTACCAGAAAAGAAAAATGCTTCTTGAGAAATATAAGAAATCCTATCTCTTAGCGCCTCACGATTAATATCCTTTATGTTATATGTATTTAAAATTATTTCTCCTTTTTCTGGAGTGTAAAAATTCATTAAAAGCTTAGAAATAGTTGTTTTCCCTGAACCACTTTCACCAACTAATGCAATTTTTTCTCCAGCTCTTATTCTCATAGTTATATCCTTTAACACTAATTGACGAGTTCCATATCTAAAATCTACATTTTTTAATTCTATTTCTCCGTTTAACGTGGATGGATTTATCTTTTTATCTTCATCCTTAGCCTTTTCACTTTCAAGATCTAAGATTTCTCCTAACCTATCAGCAGCAACTATAGCACTTTGAAGAGTAGGCTGAAGATTTATCATTCTTTCAATCGGTTCAATAAAATAAGCAAGCAGAGCATTAAAAGAAATAAGAGCTCCTATTGTTATATCTCCCTTAATAACTAAATAAGCACCTACCCAAAGAATTGTAATACTAAAAATCCCTTTAACAGTACCTTTCACACTTCCTTGAAGGTTATTAACATATCCATATTTAAATACACTTTTTATGAGCTTAATAAATCTTTTTTCAGTTTCTAAATTAACTTTGCCTTCGCCATTAAAAGCTTTAACAGTTTCAATTCCTTTTAAAGATTCTACTAAATAAGAGGTTAGCTTTGCATTATCTTCCATAGTAGTTCTATTAACCTCTTCAATAGGCTTTTTAAATATAAATACTAATGCTAGGTAAAGCACAATTGGAATAAAACAAATTAGAAACATTGTTGAATTTTGTTTATATAAAATAGCACCGCCAACAACTGCCATTATTGAATCAATCATTAAGGTTAAGGTTGCAGAAGAGATAGCATCTCTGATTTTATTTGCATCATTAAATCTTGAAACAATTTCCCCAACCTTTCTTGTACCAAAAAAGTTCATCGGCAGATTTATAACATGATTATAGTAACCAAGTAATAATGGTATATCAATGTTTTGTGATAAATGAATTAAAAGCAGTGTTCTGAAAAACTCTGTAATTATTTTAAATACAGCAAGCCCTATCATCGCTAAAGAAATTACTAAAAGACTATTATCTAAAGAGTTAGGTAAAATATCATCCAGTAAAAATTTAAAATAAAATGAACCTATCATACCTAATAAAGTAACTAAAATTGAAGCTATAAAAATATTAACAAGAAGATTTTTTTGAACCTTAACAAGGCCCCAAAATCTTTGAAACAAGCCTTTAGTTTCATCACCTTTTTCAAAGGATGGAGCTGGAACCATCAAAATAAGAACCCTTGTCCACATTTTGAAAAATTCTTTAGGCTTCATTTTAACTATACCCTTAGCTGGATCAGCTATAATAATTTCTTCCCTAGTAGCCTTATGAATAACAACGTAGTGCAGAAGGTAACCATCTACAATAACATGAGCAATAGCTGGTCTTGGATACTCAGAAAAAATATCCTCAGGCTTTCCTGCCTTTACCCCTTTAGCCGAAAAACCTAAAGCCTCAGCAGCCTTTATCACACCATAAGCAGAAGTACCTTGCATATCTGTTCCTGCAACTTCACGAATTTTTGAAATTGGAATTTTTAGACCATACTGTTTTGAAATTGTAGCCAAACAAGCAGCACCACAATCTTTAATATCATGTTGTTTAATACATATATATTTCTTAAAAAATCTCATAAATAACTCCTTTAAGTCAAAATTTGTCGTTAAAAAATATTCATAAAAACAAAATAACATATTTACAAAAAAAGTAAATACTGTAATATAAACCTTAAGAGTTACATAAGGTTACATTTTCACATATGACAATAAGATAATATGTAAAGATGAGTTTAATAAGTTAACATTAGACAGTGAAATAGAATATAAAAATCTTCTTTCTTTTAGAAAAACGTTAACTCAATAAAAAAATGCAGAAAGAGATGAAAAAGATCGAAAAATTTTTTAAAAAAAATAATCTTCAGCCAATAACTACTTTATACAATGTTACTGTAAATGAAGTTAAAAGCGTTGAAGAAGTGGACAAGTTGCATGTTGATATGTATCTTGGTTTAAACCCAAATATCTTTTAGTTAATAGCTTCTTTACGGGCCCGAAGGAGTTTATTATAAATAAAATAAATCGGTGTACAAGTAGTTACACTAGATATTTAAAGGAGATATACAAATGGAATTAATAATGAATAGTAACTTTTCTGAATTAAAAATTAATGAAATAGAACTTATTAATGGTGGTGATGCATTATCTTGGGTACTAGATGTTGCTGGTATATTTGGTATAGAAGCTTGGGCAGTTGATGCAATGATTGCTGCAGGTCTTATTAATCCAGTTGCCTTAATGGGAGTAGGATTATTTGCTGCGGGTGCAGCGTTATGGTCTGCTTACAAAAATTTTGTTCAATAATATAACTCATATTCCGGTGAATGCATAAAAACACTAATATATTTATAGTTTTTCACCTTATTCAACGATGATTTGCGAATATTAAATTTATTGTTTAAAATGAAATTTTTGCTTATTAACGAATATCAAAATATCGTAAATATGAAAATCATTGTGTGGAATATAACATATAAGTTCAATTAAATTAAAAATAAGGGGCTGTCGCACTAAAAATGTATACTACACCATATTGTGTTTGTATTTCTATATACAAAACAATATATAGTATGTAAATTGCTTAATGAGGCAGCACCTTATTTTTCAATAGTTAAATTTAATACTATAAATGTTTACACCAAAAGCCAAATATATGATTTACTCAAATCAATAATTTTAATAGTGTCATCATTCATGTATAATATAAATTAATAATACTTTATTTGTAATATATAAATTAGTTAAATCGGAGGATTATTATGATTGAAACTTTAAATCACATTATTTCTATATTATGTATAGCTATTTTGTTTTTACCACTAATAGCTACATTTTCATATCACAAAGAAAAAAGTAAATCTAGAAATCAAATTAACTTAACACTCTCAATAGTATATCTAGTATTATTTATTATATCTATAGTCTTCAATAAAGGCGCTGTTTATTTAAGACCCTTGCTCTTAATTTCAAGTTTGCTTTTCTTTTATAGTTATAAAAAACCCACTAGTGTTTAATCTATTGACAAAATTTAATTTTAAATAACTTTATAATTCCCCAAAATTTAGATATGAAATCTAGACTCTAATATTTATTGATCTGGCTTTAACACTAGTATTGATATTTAAATATTATCGTATTTATTTAAATTCACTCATTAATTTAATATAATGAATTTAGATTATATTCTTATAAACCTCTAGTATATATGTAAGTTTATAATTTATCTTCTCTAACTTAAATAAGAGTGGTAAGTAACTAATAATTTCTATAGTTATTTACCACTCTTATTTAAGTTTTTTTATTTATATCATTTTAAATCATTGAAACCAAGTGTCGTCCATGCTGGGGACAGTAAGAATCATCCGTAAACGGGTCAATATATTGATTTAAACTTAATTGTTCATATGCTAAACCTGTTTTTCTGCGGTAACCAAACCTACTATTACTTTACTCCAGAGTTATTATCTTCTACTCATAGCCATATATTTTTAAAAATCACAGGTATAAGCAGTGACATTAAAAATTCTTGAAGTCGCCATCCTCAAGGGCTTTCATCACACATCCTAATTAATATATCTTTGTTGTCCACTCTTCACAGTTCCAAACATCTGTAACTACATCTCTATAGAATTCTGGTTCGTGGCATACTATTAATATACTTCCCTTATATGCCTTAAGAGCTCTCTTTAATTCATCCTTAGCTTCTACGTCTAAATGGTTAGTAGGCTCATCTAGTATTAGTAGATTTGTTTCTTTATTTATAAGCTTACATAATCTAACCTTTGCTTGTTCTCCTCCACTTAGTACAACAACCTTGCTTTCAATATGCTTTGTTGTAAGACCACACTTAGCAAGAGCAGCTCTTACTTCATATTGAGTAAATGCAGGAAACTCACCCCATACTTCATCTATACAACTGTTATAGTTTGCATCCTTTATCTCTTGTTCAAAATATCCCATTTGTAGATAGTCACCTAATTCAACTTCTCCATTTAACGACTTAAGCTCTCCCATAAGACTCTTTAGAAGAGTAGTCTTACCAAGTCCATTTGCTCCTACTAGAGCTATTTTTTGGCCTCTTTCCATTCTTAAGTTAAGCGGACTTGATAGCGGCTCATTATATCCAATAACTAAATCTCTAGTCTCAAATATAAGTTTTCCTGAAGTTCTTCCACTTCTAAAATTAAACTCTGGCTTTGGTTTTTCAGCAGTAAGTTCTATTTTTTCTATCTTGTCTAGCTTCTTTTGTCTAGCTTTTGCCATTCCAGTAGTAGCTACTCTAGCCTTATTTCTAGCTATAAAGTCTTCAAGTTTTGCTATTTCTTGCTGTTGTCTTTCATAAGCAGATTCTAACTGTTTCTTGTTAGCTTCATGTACTCTCTTAAAGTTATCATAATCCCCAACATATCTATTAAGCTGTCTATTTTCAACATGGTAGATTAAGTTTATAACACTGTTTAAGAAAGGAATATCATGTGATATTAATATAAATGCATTTTCGTAACTTTGTAAAAATCTCTTTAGCCACTCTATATGTGCTTCATCTAAATAGTTAGTAGGCTCGTCTAAAAGAAGTATATCTGGAGTTTCTAAGAGAAGCTTAGATAATAAAACCTTAGTTCTTTGTCCTCCACTCAAATCCATAACATCTTTATCTAGACCTACATCTTTTAATCCAAGTCCAGCAGCAACTTCATCAATTTTAGCATCAATAACGTAGAACCCATTATGATCAAGCATATCTTGGATTGTTCCTATATCATTCATCATTTTATCTAACTCTTCAGGTGTAGCATCAGCCATCTTATCATACATATCTAACATTTCTTTTTCTAAGTCAAAAAGATATTGAAATGCACCTCTAAGTACATCTCTTATGGAGTTTCCTTTTTCTAGGTGAGCATGTTGATCCATATATCCAACTCTAACTCTATTGCTCCACTCTACCTTACCTTCATCAGGCATAAGTTTTCCTGTTATTATATTCATGAATGTAGATTTACCTTCACCATTAGCGCCAATAAAACCTATATGCTCTCCCTTTAGAAGTCTAAATGACACATCTTCAAATATAGCTCTATCACCAAAGCCATGACTAAGGTTTTTTACCGTAAGTATACTCATTATATTTCTCCTCTTCTTATAATAAACTTTCTTCTTAAAACCTGCATGAATACTATATATTTATATAATTTTATAATTATATATTTTTATAATTTTATAATTTTATAATCATATATTTTTATTTAGATTTGCTTAATTTCAACACAATATTTTAACAACGCCTTTTATTTAAACTTTATTTTTAGCTATTGCTTAGATACAATGCGATTTAAATTTTTAATAATACCATGAATATTTTAAGGTATTCTATAGACTGTTGTCAAAAGAAATTCTTAGTATATTTTTTAAGTTATCCTATATATCCAAAAATTCACTCTAGACTAGTTCTTTTACTAACGCTCAGCTTACGTTAATATTAGTCTATATTTAAACTTATCTTGCAGATTTAACTTCTAACCAAGCTTCATCATAAAGCTTTAAGTTTTCTCCTAAGTCCTTATAGTTCTCACATTTATCTAAAACTTCTTTTGGTAAATATGCATTTTTATTATTCTTTATATTATCTGGCTGTGTTTCTCTTGCTTCTTTTTGAGGGGTTGTGTATCCTACCTCCGAAGCATTTTTAAGTGCTGGATCTTTCTCACATAAAAAATTTATAAATAATTCTGCTTCCTTTTTATGCTTTGATCCTTTTGGAACTACCAGTGAATCCACCCAAAAGTTTGCTCCTTCCTTAGGAACTATATATTTTAAATAAGGATACTTATCTTGTAGATTTAACCCTTCTCCAGACCAAATTACGGCTAAACTACCTTCTCCAGCTATCATCCTATCTTTTACTTCATCCTGCACATAAGCTCTAACCAATGACTTCTGCTTTATAAGCTCCTTTTTTGCTTCGTTTAACTGGTTTGTATCAGTAGAGTTTAGCGAGTAACCTAACCTCTTTAGAGATATTCCTATAGCGTCTCTTTGAGCATCCAACATAAATATTTCACCTTTATACTTGTGATCCCAAAGTATATTCCATGAATCTACCGGATCTTTAACTAAATTTGAATTATATAATATTCCTATTGTTCCAGACATATATGGTACAGAGAATTTATTTCCCGGATCAAATTCTCTATTTAAGTAATCTGAGTCTATTTTATTGAAGTTAGGTATATTATCAAAATCAAGTTTTTCTAACATATTCTCCTTGACCATCTTTTCAACCATATAATCTGATGGAACTACTACATCGTAGTTTGTTTTGCCTGACTTTACAGCTTCATACATGAACTCATTTGTATCATAAGTATTATAATTTATTTTAATATCATATTTATCCTCAAATTCATTTAGCAGACTTTCATCTATATTTTCACCCCAGTTAAAAACATCTAGAGTCTTTTTTTCTTCTTTACTACTACAAGAAGTAATAGAAAATGATATTAATATGATAAGTAAAACAGAAAAAGCTTTATAGCTATTTTTCAATTTAGTGCACCTTCTTTCTTTGCATTGATAAATATTCTCACTACACTTAAATATATTACCATATTCTTTCAGTTAGTCAAAATTATTTTCTATAATCAACAAAGAATATGGATTTCTTATATCCCAAATAAAAACCTTTTTATAAAAACAAAAGTCATGCATAATAAGGAAAATAAAATTCCTTATATGCATGGCTTTCACCTATTAATATTTATAAATTCTTGTTTTATATTACACTACTTGCAACTATGCAAAAAATATCATATATATTAAGTAGATAACTACTGTAGCTATAAACGGTATATTTATTATATTATCCCTCTCTAAAGCTACATCACCTATTCCATTAACAGACTCTCTTCCATAGTTAGTTATTAGGTCATAACTATCAACTACTCCTCTTTCTTCTGCAGCCTCTTTTAATTTCTTAATTAAAATTGCAACCAAAGCTGCAAAAATTACTGCTACAAACCCCCATGTAAGAACCATGTTTATCTTATCATTCATAGGCAAACTTCTTAAAGAGTAATCTTGTCTATTGCCTACAAGCTTAGTAAGTGGTGAAAGTATAGCCTGTAGACTTACTTGAAATCCGTTTACTGTAAAGTGACATATCATAGATACAAATATACTATTAGTTACTCTTACCATGTAAGCAAAAAGCGCGCCTAATGCTGCTGCATAAAGAAATTGTTGTCCATTTAAGTGAAAAATACCAAATAATAAACCTATCATCAATGAAGCTTTTATCTTACTCTTGTGATTATATCCTGATAAGACTATACCTCTCATTGTTATCTCTTCCGTAATTGCAGGTGTAACAGCTACAACTAAAAGCATCATCCAGTATGGTAGATCTTTCATAACATCCATAGCCTTTGCAACATCATTATCAAAGAAAAATGAAGTTATTAATGAAAATAAAGTCATTATAGGCTGCGCTAAAAGAGCTATTAGAATTGCATAACCTATTTCCTTTAAACTTACTTTATTAAATCTGAAGGTTTGCTTTACTGGAGCTTTAGTTACTATAACATATATTATGGCAGGCAATATAAAAAATATGGCGTGCACAGTCATTAGAAGTTCTCCATAATTCAAGCCTAAAAGTGCAAGTGGTCTTCTTACTATATATGGACCTACCATTGATACAAACAATACTATCAAAAAATATAAATTTGATTTAAATACAGGTTTCATAAATCTCTCCTTACTCTTTTACTCATAAATACCATAACATATATTTTTATTTATGTATTTATTTTTTTGCCAATGTATATTTTCTTCCTTTTAGGAGACAATTATTATTGTAGATAACTTTTATATTAAATTGCCTCTCCCCCATTTTATTTAATATAGAAAATTCCTCTTTTAGTGATGGTTTTCCTCACTTTAAGAGGAATTTTTATTTTACACCCTTACATTTTATACAAACTAATAATTATTTTCCAACTTATTTATTTGGCATTCTTATATCATTTCTATTTGCTTATAAGTCTCCATTTAATATTAAGATATGTTTAAGAAAATTGTTAAAATTAAGTGATTATGCAGGAGATGCTATATAAGCGAGCTATTAGAATTAAATGATTTTTTCAGATGTAATGGCGTTGAAAAACTGTACTGTTCGAACGTAGTGAGTTTACAGTTTTAGCCATGGAATATGACAAAATCATATTAATTCTTTGCGTAAGCTCATTAAAGCATTGGATGCATAATTACTTAATTTAAGCCAAAAGGCTAGTTATTAAACTTCTTTATAAGTTCTCTCCTAAGCCAATCCAATGCATTCATGGTAGCTCTTTGTCTAATTCTTTCTCTACTTCCTTGAAAGTTAAACTTTCTAACTAATGTATTTCCATCTATATGAAGCCCCATATAAACGAGTCCCACAGGTTTATCAGCTGAGCCACCACCAGGACCTGCAATTCCAGTAGTAGATATCCCAACTCTTGTACCAGCATTTTTAGCTATACCTTCAGCCATTTCTCCAGCTGTTTCTTCACTTACAGCACCATACTTTTCTAGAGTATCTGCTTTTACTCCTAGCCTTTTCATTTTACTATCATTTGAATAAGTCACTGCACCTTCCATAAACACTTCTGAAATTCCAGGATAATTTATGAGAGTAGCTGCAATAAGTCCGCCAGTGCAAGACTCTGCTGTGGCTATAGTAAGTTTATTACTTACAAGCATTTTAGCCACCACTTCTTCTAAAGTTACATCATTTTCACCGTATATATTATCATTAAGCCTTTCTCTTATTTTATCTTCAACTGGCTTAATTAACTTTTTAGCCTCTTCTTCATCTCTTGCTTTAGCTGTTATTCTAAGGGTTACATCTCTTTCTTTAGCATAAGGAGCGACAGTAGGATTGCTTTGACCATTTATTATATCTGAAATCTCTTCTGCCATAACTCCTTCACCAATACCAAAAATTCTAAGCACCTTTGATACCAGTATTGTATCAGAATACTGCTGTAGATAGGGAACAACATGATTAATAAACATAGGCTTCATTTCTTTAGGAGGTCCAGGCAACACTACTATGATTTTTTGATCCTTTTTTAATATAGCACCTGGAGCTGTTCCATTAGGATTAGGTAATACAACTGCATCTTTGGGAAAATACGCCTGCTTAGCATTGCTTCCTTCCATGATTCTTCCACTTTTACTAAAATAACTTTCTATATGCTTCCATGATTCTTCATGAACAACAAGTTCCTGATTAAAAAACTTAGCAGCTGTCTCCTTTGTTAGGTCATCTGGAGTTGGCCCAAGACCTCCAATTAAAGTCCGGTCTAATATTTTTAACAAATATTCATAATCTTCTTTTTCTGGCCAAAAATAATATACGTCATCATCACACATTTTATACTCATCCTTTCATATATTTCTTTAGTTAAAACTCATTTACTTCTCACGTCATTACTAGTTCAAGTAGTTTTAATTATTTTATCTATATAATAATCTATAAATCTATACTTAAGGTAAATAATAGCTACACATAAGTAAGATAACCATGATATTATTTTGTAAAAATAACCCTAAATTAAATTTACTCATTATAAGTTAATATCAATAATGAGGTTATTATCTTGTAATTATAATGCTTTATCATATTCTAACATTATATCTATTTTATAACACTTTATGAAATGTGTCATTTCATAATTTCTTATTTAAAATATTGCTAGCCTCTATTAATCTCATCACAATTAAAGTATTTTGACTTAAATGATTATACTAGTATATTATATCCTGAAGATTCTTTATTACTATTATAGAAAATTATCTATATGTAAAATTAATTCAATTTGTTATTTTAATTTATGTAAAAAAACTTTCACATACTGTTTAAACAAAAATCATCATCTCAAATAAAAAAGCATACGTAGGTTTTTCAATAACCTATGTACGCTATATTATATCTATATATTATAAGCTTATTCTATAGTCTTTTTAATATCAACAACTTCTTTATCACTGTCATTTGAACAACAACTTTTCTTTTTATTGTGTCCCATCATCATAGGCATCATTGCAAGCATCATTATTGGGCATAAGAATGGAGCTATCTTACCAAGCACTCCAGCAATGCTAGGACTTAGACTTGCTATAAAAGGCAACATAAATATTATTACTATTGGTAAACCACAGCAAATAATCATATGGAGTAAATGTTTATTACCTCCGTGCTTATGATTCGATTTATTTTCATTACCTGTATTGTGACAACTCATAGTAATCCCTCCAAAATTTAAATTATTAAGTATTCTTAATATATTTATATTTTAACGTATCACTATAAAGATTTTATGAAGAAATAAAAATTTACTTTTTGCATACATATAATCTAGTATCAAAAATAAAAATACTAATAAAATTAGATAATCTTTTTATTTACACACTTATATCATTAAAATTAATAGAGTTAATTTAATAGTTTACTAAAAGTCTCTCTTTACAATTACTTTTTAAAACTTATTCCATTTGGTTCCGCATCAACTGAAATATTAGCAGTCACCTTATTCGTCGCATTATCTATTATACTTACGCTATCATCATACATATTGGTTACATATACATATTTATTATCTGGACTTACAACTACTCCATGTGCTCCTTTTCCTGTTTCAATTGTAGCCACTACCTGCTTTGTTGCCAAGTCAATTTTTGAAACAGAATTCGATGGATTTTTTTCAGTTCCTTGATTTGCTACAAATGCATATTTACCATCATATCCTACGAAGACTTGAGCAGGTCCTTTTCCTACAGGTACTTTAGTTATTTGGTCTGTTTTCAGATCTATTATAGCTAACACATCTTCAGAGTTTACTGTTATTACTAAAGTATTGCCATCCTTAGTAATACCAGTTGTTACTGGCGTATTTCCAACCTTTATTTTTCTAAGTTCTTTATAATTCTCTATATCTACAACACTTACAGTGTCTTCTCCCATATTAGCTACATATGCAAATTTATTGTCATTTGATATTCTAAACCCATGTGGACCATTACCTACTGGTACATTTTTTATTAGATTGTAGTTTTTCGCATCAATTATTGAAAAATTATTGTCTTCATTATTAGTAACTAACACATATTTCCCATCTGAAGTATACACTACATGTGCAGGATGCTTTCCCACTTCTACTTTCTTAATTAATTTATCTGAACTAGTATCATAAAAAACAACATTTCCATTCATACTCATAGATCCATGTTCTGTTTGACCTTTTTCCATCATTACTGGTGATGTATACGCTATTACATTTCCATCAGGTGAAACTTGCACATTATGTGGAGATCCTTCATCCTTGATAGTGGTTACGACTTTATTAGTAGCTAAATCTATCTTAGATACACTTCCACTTTCATTTGCAGTATAGATATACGAATTTATTTTTTTCTCTACATTACTAGGACCTTTTTGGGATTGGTTACTACAAGCTACTAATGTTATACTTAGGATAATTGCAGTTCCTACAAATTTAAAGTATTTTGATTTAATCATATACTTTCCTCCTATCTACATATGTATATGAGATAACTATATAAAGTTCTAGAAACTCATACAAATGAAAGTTTTCTTATAATTTTGATTCTCTACTCAGTATTCTCTACTCAGTATTATTTAGTAAGAACACTTAATTTATTCATCAACTTTGATACAAAAAACCTTAACATTACCTAATATTTATTAAACAGCTTACAAGATATTTAGTTTCTTTTTTGATTTTATTTATCCAAAACAATTTACTGTGGTACACTACTATAACTAATCTATAAATTTCTTTTTACATGTATATAAAAAATAAGGCTTTATTTGTATAGTACTACCTTCAAAAGATGCTATTCTAATTTGTTCCATCATTCCTGAATCTTCATACCTAATTCTCCACCAAGCTTAGATGCTAATTTGTACAATCTAACATTGTTTAAAAAGTAACTATTGAATTGTATAATATCCTACTATATAATGAAATAGAATTTTAATTGATAATGATTTACATTTTCTTCATATCAATGCACCTTAGCAAGCTTCATAAAAGCTTACACAAATTATGTTTTTTAATTCACAAAATTAATTTTTTCTTTGTGAACACTTAAAGTACTAACGATAAAGGGGGCGCAACATTTGCGTAAATTATTTGTATTATTATTTTCAGTATTTCTAATATTTCCATTCTTTTCTGTTAAGGCGTTTGCTGCAGATGCTAAAACCGAATTTTCAAAAGGAAATAAACTAATAGAAAGCTCCATTGAAGCCGTTAAAGCTGGAGATCTTTCTAAAGGAAAAGATCTTTATGATCAATTTAACGATTCATGGGTTGAATTTGAAGATGGTGTAAAAGAACAATCAAAGCAAGCCTATGGTGATATTGAAGAAAAAATGGGCATGGTTCGTTTTCTATTCACACAAGACCCTGTTCAAAAGGACAAGGTTCTAACTGCACTAGAAGATTTGGAGAAAACAAATACTGCATTTCTTCAAGATAAATATAAAAGTGGTGATTCGAAAACTAAAGGTAAAGCTGCTACAGTTAAAGACTTAGTGAGTCTTTTAGAAACTTCAAAAAATCAAATACAAGATGGTGATGTTGCTTCTGCTATTGAAACTATGAACACCTTCAGTTCTTCTTGGCTTGATGTTGAAGGCGTAGTTCTTACTCAATCTAAAAAAGTTTATGACGATGCTGAAAAGGATATGGTAAGTGTTAAGGCATACCTTACTGTAACCCCTGTTGATAAAGATAAAGCGTTAAAGATAATCGATAGAATGCATGGATATCTATCCTTACTATCTGGTGATACTTCATATGGAATAGTAGATGTAATTACTATTATCCTACGTGAAGGACTGGAAGCCATTTTAGTTGTAATTGCCTTATTAGGATTTTTAAATAAATCAGGGCAAGAAAGCAAAAAAGTATGGGTTTATGGTGGCGTTGGAGTTGGTCTTATAGTAAGTATTGTACTAGCTGCATTAGTTAAACTTCTATTTGCATCAGGAACCTTTGGAAATAATAACTTCTTAATCTCAGGATGGACAGGTGTATTTGCGGCTGTAATGCTTATTTATGTGAGTTATTGGCTTCATAGTAAATCCAATGTATCATCACGTAAAAATGAACTTGAAGATAACAGTTATAAAACATTAAAGAATGGAAGTTTACTTTCTCTAGGTTTCTTAGCATTTCTAGCAGTATTCAGAGAAGGAACAGAAACTGTTTTATTCTATATAGGCATGGCTTCATCTATAAAATTACCAACTTTATTTTTAGGGATTACGATTGGATTTGCTATTCTTATATTAATATCAGTACTTATAATTAAAGTTGGTTTAAAGATTCCAATGAAGCCATTTTTCCTAGTTTCTAGTCTATTAGTCTTCTATCTAGGATTAAAGTTCACAGGCATGGGTATTAATGGACTTCAGCTTGCAGGTTTACTGCCAGCAACAACAAGTGATACTCTACCAACAATCTCTGCTCTTGGTGTATATCCTACTTGGGAAGGATTTATACCTCAAATACTGCTAGTAGCGCTTGCAATAGTTATAAGTCTATTTAATAAATTTAAAAAGTAATAAATTTAGAAAACGAAAGACGGAGGATTTATTTATGAAATCAGCAAAAAAATTATTATTATTAATTGCATTAGGAAGCTCTATATCATTGCTTGGATGTACAGCTCAAAAATCACAAGCTACAGATTCTGTATCAAAGCCACAAGTAACTGCAGCTGCTAATCAGGAACTTTCCGTTGATAAAGCAGCAAGCGATATGAGAGATATTGTTAAAAATATAAAAGATGAAATTGCAAATAAAGAAGATGATAAAGTAGCTGAGTCTTCTACAAAGCTACAAGATTCTTGGAAAACTTTTGAGGATAAGTTCGAAGAAGATCTTAAAGACAAGTATTTAGATTTATACGTTAAAATTGAAGACCCATTAGGAATTATTGAAGCTGCCGCGAAAGTAAAACCATTAGATACAAAGGTCTTAAATAAATCATTAGATAATCTAGATACTCAGTTGGCAAAGTTACAAAATGATAATGCTACTACAATAGGTCTAGAAAATATGAAATCAATTTTAAAAGAACTTAGTGGTGAAATCACTAATAAAGAGGATGCTAAGATAGTTAAGACTTCTGAAGGCCTTGAAAAAAATTGGAGTTCATTTGAAGATGGAATAAAGAAAAACTATCCTTCAATCTACGAAAAAGTTGAACAACCATTAGGAACAATTCAAGCTGCTGTAAAAGTAACTCCTCTAGATACAAAAGTTCTAGATACCTCAATTGTAGAATTAGATAAGGTTCTAGAAGAGCTTCAAAAATCAATTGCATTTTCATCTGGTCCACAAGATATGAAAACTGCTTTAACTAAAATTAAAAAGTTTATTTCCCCATTAAACGAAGAGAAAGTTACTAAGTACTCTGATAGATTAGAAAAATATTGGAGCAGCTTTGAAGATGAAGTTAAAGAAAAGAACAAACCATTATATGAAAAAGTGGAAGCTCCTTTAGGAACAATTCAAGCTGCTGTAAAAGTAAAACCAATAGATGAAAAAGTGATAAAAACAGCTTCAGACTCTTTAGATAAAACCTTAACTGAAATACAAAATATGAAGTAATATAACTAATTGGATTAGAAGCACATAAATCTTATGCTTAATGAAACCATAAAGAAAAAACATACACAGATTATTAGAAATCTGTGTATGTTTTTCTTTATCTAAAAACTTATGTATTATAATTTCATAGGACTAAAAAAAGATAAGGCTGTAGAAATAAAACCTTATCTTTATAACATACTATTCTACTTTAATTTGTCCCATCATTCCTGCCTCTTCGTGCTCCAATATATGACAATGATACATGAAAGTGCCCTTATTATTAAACCTAACAATAATGCTTACTTTTTCATTCGGCTCTATATATACTGTATCTTTCCAGCCTTTTTCCTCTGTAGCTGGTTCTTTTCCGTCTCTAGATAGTATTTGGAATTGTACCCCGTGAATATGGAACGGATGTCCCATGTTATGCATCATTGAGTTTTCACTTGTTATATTCCAAATTTCAATATCTCCTTGTTTTACAGTTTCATCAATTCTATTCATATCAAACTTTTGACCATTTATTGATACCATATTTCCCATACCTTGAAGGTCGAAGTTTCTCACCTTTGTAGCTTGTGATTTTTCAATTTTATTGATTTTTGTTAAGACACCCGGGATTTCTGTTGTATCATTTCCATCTTCCTTAACATTAAAATTCAATATTTCAGTCTTATCACTCATAAGTGATACCTTAGTTCCTTTATCGTATTTAGAAAAATCAATAATTATCTCAGCCCTCTCACCCGGAGCTAATAAAATACTTTTTTGGCTTATTGGACTTTCTAAAAAGCCACCATCAGATGCAATTTGATAAAAAGCACTTCCATTATCTAGCTTTAAATTAAAGTTACTTGCATTAGCTCCATTTACTATTCTGAATCTCATCTTAACCCTTTTAACGTCTAGATATGGCTTTATTGCTCCATTTACTAAAATAGTATCTCCAGTTGCTCCATCCATCATATTAGTATCGTATTTGAAGCTTCCATCCTTATTAAAGCTTCTATCTTGAATTACTAATGGAATATCATTTACTCCATATTCCTTAGGAATATTCAAGTTTTTAGATATTTCATCATCTACATAGAATAGTCCCGCTAACCCACTATATACTTGTGTAGCAGTGGTTCCACTAAAGTGAGGATGATACCAAAGTGTTGCAGCTTGCTGATTAATAACAAAACTAGGATTCCAAGTTGCTCCTGCCTGTATAGCCTGATCTGGACCACCATCATTTTCTCCATTTAGCTCTAACCCATGCCAATGTACAGTTGTTGGCTCGCTTAGTTTATTGTTTACATGAATATTTACTTCATCTCCCTTGTTCACCCTTATAACCGGTCCTAAAAAGTTTCCATTATACCCTGTAGTTTTGGTTTCAGTACCCTTTATAAACGATACTTCACCTTGCTGTGGTTCAAGGGTGAAATCATCTACTTTCGGATCAGGATTCTTATCTTCTAAAAGAGCAGGTATAGGAAGACTACTATTTATTATGGCATCTTTACTTATATTATTAGTGTTACTCATATTCATTCCAGTACCCTTATTTATTGGATTTATAAATAAAATAATCCCTACAGCAGCTATTCCAGCAACTACGGCACAAATTGTTGATATATTTTTTGACTTACTCATATTAACCCCCTCAATAATTATAACTTTTACTTAATAATTATTATAATTTGATTTTATGAAGGAATTATGAAGATATGAAAATTAATATTATAATTTATTTATATAAAAAGAATAATCAATTGAAAAACATTCTTCATATAATCTTCATAGCAATTAATTATAATAAATTGTTATTACTGTTAAAAGGAGTTGAAGTACTTGAACGATATACCGTTATTCTTAGCTTTTTCTGCAGGATTACTATCCTTTCTTTCTCCATGCGTCTTGCCATTAGTACCAGCTTATATGAGCTATATGACAGGTGCAACAATAAATGATGTTGGTAAAAATACTAACAATTATAAAAAAACAAGATTTTATAAAATCTTTGGCTTTGTATTCGGCTTTTCAATAATCTTTGTTATCATGGGAGCATCAGCAACAACTTTAGGAAACTTATTAATACGAAATCAAGCTTTATTTAGAAAAGTAGGCGGTTTATTAATGATAATATTTGGTCTACACACAATGGGAATAATAAAGATTAGATTTTTCTATTATGAAAAAAGGCTTCTGTCACTTTTTTCATTTAGCAAAAATTTTAGTTCTATACTAATGGGAATGGCTTTTGCTACTGGATGGACCCCTTGCGTAGGACCAATATTATCATCAATATTGATTTATTCAAGTAATCTTCATACTGTTTATCAAGGAATAATTCTACTAAGCGTATATTCTTTAGGACTATCAATCCCCTTTATATTAACTGCTATTGCTATTGATAAGTTTATGAAACTAAAAAATAAGATTTTAAAGTTTACTCCAACTATATCAATACTAAGTGGTCTATTACTTATAGCTATGGGGATTTTAGTATATACAAATAACTTAAGCACACTTAGCAAATATCTAAACTTTATTAATTTTTATTAATCTTTATTAAAGGAGTGTAAAAAATGAAAAAATTACTTTTCCCTCTATCTATAATTATACTTTTTAGTCTAAGTCTATATACAGTAATTAATTATAATAAGACTAAATCTAATTCTTATAATGCTGTTGATAATAAAAAAGCTTCTGATAATAACAATATATCTAAAACTCCTACCACAAACTCTACTAATGGAATCTTTAAAGATCCAAATGGTGATAAAGCAATTGATTTTAAATTGAAGACTCTTGATGGAAAAGAGGTTTCTTTGAGTGAGCTCAAGGGTAAAAATGTTTTTATTAATTTTTGGGCTACATGGTGTCCTTACTGTGTACAAGAGATGCCTGAAATAGAAAAGCTCTATCAAGAGACAAAGAATTCTGATTTAATTATCTTAGGAATTGACATTGGTGAAGATAATGATACTGTCAGAGATTTTCTAAACAAAAACAAATTAAATTTTAATATATTGTTTGACTATGACGAATCTGTTGCTACAAATTATAATATTACAGCTTTACCAACTTCTCTCTTTATAGATAAAAATGGCACCATAATAAAAAAGAAAATTGGTCCTATGACTCTTGAAGAAATGAAGTCCTATGTTAATTTATTAAAATAATAATTAATATTTTTAATAATTAGTGTTTATTGTTTAGTACTCAACAAGCAGTCATGTTACTTAAGTTTGCTCTTTACGTAAAGTATTATTATTTTTATCTTCATATTATCTTTATATTATCTTCATACTCTCTTTATATGAATAGAGTATTATTGGATTAAGGTCATTACAGTTAAGAGGAGGAGAGAGAGATGGATTTTTTAAAATTTCTATTTAGCAAAAAATATAGAAATGATTATTCTATAAAGTTAGTTGAAAGATTTAACTTTGAAGAACAATCCATAATGAATACTTATAATAACCTTTATATAGAATCTAATAATAAAAATGTAGAAACCAAAGCTTCATAATTATTGCTATATTCTAATATAGATAAAGTTAGACACCACTTACCATAAATTTATCTATATTATTATATTATAGTCTTATAGGGACATCCCCGTGTCTCCTATAAGACATTTTACTTTTAATCATGTTATAAAATCTTCCATTTAACAACACACTTCAAATTCTAACAATTCGTTTGAGACTTAAAATTATTCATTACATATCTACCACATCCATATTAACTTTTTTATCAAAAAATTTATAAATGCGTAATCATTCGTAACCAAAATACTTTTCATATCATATCCCCTCTTACTATTACTATTTAAAATAATGTTCATAAGGTGTCACCTCCCAATCATATTCTATTAATTAACTACCTTATCATAGCTTTTTATTGTTAAATTTCAAATCGCAGTTAACAATTTATTTACAATTAAGTAATTATGTAGATTTCATCTTCATAAAAAACACATATTAATTTTGTATACTTGAATTATATTTTTTAATAACTACTTATACATTAATTAAATTTATCAAGTGGTTAAATTTAATTAATGTAATAAGTAAGTTAGTTTAATCTCTAATAAACCAATTAGGAGGATTTTAATGAGTACTAGGCGTGAGAAAATTAAAGTTTATGAAATGACTTGTACATCTTGTGAGCATAGGGTTGAAAAGGCCATCAAAAAATTAGACGGTATTATAAGTGTAAAAGCTAATTATAGCGGAGAATTTGCAGTTGTAGAATACGAAGAAGATCTTTGCACCCTATCGCAAATTAAAGCTTCAATAAAAAAAGCTGGCTATGGAACGGAAAAATCAAATGATTATAAGTTTATAGGAACACTGATAATAGTGGCTGCAATAGCTTTCCTTGGTGTAAGGACTAGCGGCTTTGATATGGATTCTAAACTTGCTAATGCTTCTTATACTGTTTTATTTCTAGTTGGTATTCTTACCTCTATACATTGCGTTGGAATGTGCGGAGGAATTATGCTTTCTCAGAGTATAAAAAATGATAGTGAAAGCAAGTTTGATGCTATAAAACCAGCTCTACTATATAACATGGGAAGAGTTGCTTCTTATACTATATTAGGTGGAATAATTGGTGCTTTAGGTTCAATATTCTCACTTTCTATTACGGCTAAAGCTACGATGCAAATAATTGCCGGAGCATTTATGATAATGATGGGCTTTAACATGGCTGGTTTTAAATTTTTTAGATCCTTCCAGATAAAATTGCCTCATACAGCGTGCAAAATAAAAAATAAGTCTGGTTCACCTTTTATAGTGGGATTATTAAATGGCCTTATGCCTTGTGGTCCACTTCAAACAATGCAGCTTTTTGCACTAGGTACAGGAAGCGCCTTTAAAGGTGCTCTATCTATGTTAATTTTTTCATTAGGTACAGTACCTTTGATGCTTACTTTTGGTGCTTTATCTGGATTATTAAGTAAAGGTTATACAAAGAAAATTCTTAAACTTAGCGGTGTATTGATTATAGTACTTGGCTTAATTATGGGAAATAGAGGATTTATCTTAGCTGGTATAAACGTTAATCCTTTGACAGCACTATCTGGAGGTACTACCACTTTATTAGGAGGAACCTCTAAAGATTCATCTAATTCAAATGTAGCGAAAGCAACTATAAAAGATGGGGTTCAAACTATAAATATGACTGCAAATACTAATGGTTACACTCCTAATTCATTTTATGTACAAAAAGGAATTCCAGTTAAGTGGATAATAGACGGAAAAGAACTTAACTCTTGTAATAATTCAGTTGTTGCACAATCATTAAATGTTGAAAAGAAATTAAAAAGCGGAGAAAATGTTATTGAGTTTACCCCTGGTGATAAAGATATAAACTTTAGCTGCTGGATGGGTATGATAAGAGGTGTCATTAAGGTTGTAGATAAACTAGATACTGTTGATACATCCAAATCAGATCCTTCACTACCACCTCCAAGCACAGGTCCTAGTTGCTGTGCGGGTCCAGTAACTGATGGCTCAGCCGCTCAAAGCAGTAGTATATACGGTAATGATTTAACTAAAGTACCTACAGAAACATTAATTAATAAAGCGTCCGGTACTGGCAAGAACCTAAGTGCTAAATTTAATGGAATTGGATATGAATTAAAGCCTGCAATAGTAGTGACTAGCAGTAATTCAACAACTAAGCTTACCTTTGATATGACTAAGTTCGATAATCCAGAAGGAACATATCAGATCTTAGATACTGTAACAGGAAAAAAACTAAGTGAATTTACATTTAAGAAGGGAATAAATGTAGTTGAATTTGTTCCTACCTCAACTACTAGCTACGCTATTCTTAAAGATAACCAGTTCATAGGAATAATAGAAGTAGTTGATGATCTTAAGAATAAAAATTTAGAAGAAATAAGAAGTAAGTATTTTAATTAGTTCATGATTTAAACTAGTTTTGTAAAAAGAATGCTGTAACAAGGCATTCTTTTTTCTTTAATAACAAGATATTAAAGAAATTAGTTTTTGTTCAAATATAAACAACACTGCTATTTTTAATATTTATTTTCTTAACTCTTTCCGATTAACTCTCTGGATATAAATTAACTACCACTATATATTAAACATAAATAATTATTTTGTAAAATCTGTAATGTATTCCATAATAAACTACATACTATCCGTTTTCTTCATAACTTCTTCATAACTTTATGTTAACATTTTCACATAAAATATTTAGGAGGTACAAATTATGAATATGACTCATTATATGTCCTTATTAGCTGACAATCAGCCTTGGAATCTATTAATTTTTATGGCTGTACCTGTTATATGTGCTGAAACTCTTACAATAACAGAGTTTTTCATCATATTTAATAGGATACAAAGTGGTGGTATAAGAACTTTAAACAAAGTTGTTTCTATCTTCGATGGATTTTATTTTACCGGAATCTTCATTTATCTTTTTATAAACGCAGTAATTCCATTAACCCAAACAGGTGGATGGCATACATGGGTAGACGTAGTTGCTGTTGGTTTCTACTTAAGCGGTGTTGTCTTCCTATTACCTCTAGCTCTCTTAGAACTAGGATTAATATTCAAAAATAAATCGGATAACGAAAAGATGAAAATACATTTCATACTAGTAGGTGGATTCCTAGTAGTTGCACATATAGCAATGATATTTGGTATGGTTAATCCAGAGATTGTTGGTAAAATGGGCCAAATGAAAATGTAATTTAATATAAACTAATCCCCTATTATGTAAAAACCGGTTTAATACCGGTTTTTTGATTTTAGTATTTTTTATAACCTTAAACTTAAATTATAGTTGTAATCACGGAAGACAATTCTCTGAATATTTTCCAATACTCTTTTAAAATAATTAATTTTATTTCCATTATTTATTACATTAAAAAAGGGATTATTAGTTATATATAGAACTTATATTCTATATTTACACATAAATTTATAATAAGAAGGTGCTATAATATTGATAACTTCAAACTTCATTGATTTAATACAAGTATACAAGCAAGATTGTGAGTCAGTTTATAATAGTTGGTTTATTGATAACAACACTCGTTTAAAAGCTTTTAGAACAATTCGACGCGGTGTAATCAATACTATTAATTCAATAAAGAATAATACCTTCGGAACAGATTTTAAAGGCTCACCACTAGAATTTGTTCTAAATTGTATTACCGAACAAAAGCAAGTCTTTATGGGAGCTGCCCATCCTTTTTATTGGAAACCAAAGTTAAGAATACCAGACATTTATGAAAATGAAAATAACAAAATGGCTTTCGGAGAATTTCTTGAAAATTGTTTGTTAGCAAATAATGAAGATAAGATTATAAGAGAAATTATAAAATTGGATAATTGCAATATAAAAGGACTTGGACCAGCTGTTGCTAATATTTTATATTTTCTTCATCCTACAGTTATTCCACCTTTTAACACTGCTATTGTAAGTGGATTCAATGCACTTTTCAATGAAAAAAAGAAACTTGGTTCTTGGCCTGATTACCTATCCATGAGAGAAACTATATTGAAGGTTAACGAAGATTTTATTTCGTACCTTTCGAAAGATTTAGGTGCCTTCTGTGGTCTTCTATTTGATATTGGCATAGGCAAAATCGCAATCTCCGAAAATTGGGAAACTGCATTAACCTTTGAAAAAAAGAAACTTGAAGCTGTTGTTAAAAAACGACATGAAGAAATAGAAAAAGACCTCAAACAGGAAAATGAGCATCTGAAGATGCAGTTTTTGCTAACTGAGATTGGTAATAGTTTAGGATATGATGTCTTTGTAGCAAACAACGATAGAAATAAAACCATGGATGGTAAAAGCCTAAGCTTTCTAACTATATCTAATCTACCAGAGTTGAATCTTAATTCAGATGTTAATAAAACAGTTTCCTTGATAGATGTTATTTGGTTGAAAAAGAATACCAATCAAATTGAATGTGCTTTTGAAATTGAAAAAAGCACTTCCATCTATTCTGGTATACTTCGACTTAGCGATTTAGCTGCATCTCTTGGGGATAGACGATATAACTTTTTTCTGGTGGCTCCAGATTCTAGAGAAAAAGAAATAATTGCACAACTTACACGCCCTTCGCTAAGAGATAAGGATTATGTTTCTTTTAAATACTTACTTTTTTCTGACTTATATAAGCACTGTGATAGTATTTGTAAGTTTGGTTGTGACTATAATATATTATTTAAGATTTGTAAGTAAATTAACTCAACAATTTCAAACAACAAAAAGGTCATCGAGTAATAATTATTACCTAATGACCTTTTATTTGACTGTTAAACTAATTCACTATTTAACTATAGATTTTCTATTCCAACAACATCATATCCTGCTTCGTCAATAG
The DNA here is from genome assembly GCF_024341905.1 of Clostridium folliculivorans. GTDB lineage: Bacteria > Bacillota > Clostridia > Clostridiales > Clostridiaceae > Clostridium_AR > Clostridium_AR folliculivorans. Next base: position 50,433 of record NZ_BQXY01000013.1, on the reverse strand, counting down.
CTGATTTTATTTCCTGATCATTTATATCCTCTATTGCTTCAAGTATTGCTGTCTTAGCAGTTAAATTAATATCAACACCGGTTACTCCATTAAGTCCGCTTAAGGCCTCCTTAACATGGCTAACGCAGTGACCACAACTCATTCCCTCAACTAATATTTTCTTTTTCATTTTTATTCCTCCTTGTTTTGAAAAAATTATATGACTGTTTAAATATTTATCATGTAGTATAACTATTTTGCTGGTTTAAACCCTTTTAATCTTAATGCATTTAATAAAACAGATACTGAACTAAAACTCATGGCTGCAGCTGCTATAATAGGATTTAAGAGAGGTCCTCCAAAAATATATAAGATTCCCATAGCAACAGGTATTCCTAGAGTATTGTACCCAAAAGCCCAAAATAAATTTTCTTTAATATTTGTTATGGTCTTTTTACTCAATTGAATTGCAGTTGGTACATCCATTAGGTCACTTCTCATAAGAACTATGTCTGCCGATTCCATTGCAACGTCTGTACCAGAACCTATAGCAATACCTATATCTGCTTGAGCTAGAGCTGGAGCATCATTTATACCATCTCCAACCATTGCAACCTTCTTTCCTTCTGATTGAAGTTTCTTAACCTCATTGGCCTTATCCTGCGGAAGAACTTCAGCTAATATCCTATCTATTCCAACTTGTTTAGCTATAGCTTCAGCAGTTCTTTTGTTATCCCCTGTAATCATCGCTACTTCTATCCCCATTTTGTGAAGCTCTTCAATTGCCTTTTTGCTGTTTTCTTTCACAGTATCAGCAACAGCAATGATTCCAGCTATATTTTTCTCAATTGCTATATACATTGGTGTCTTGCCTTCGTTTGCAAGGGTATGCGAAGTTTCCTCCAAGTTTTCTAATGAGATATTTCTTTCTACCATAAGCTTTCTATTACCTAGTAGTATATCTTTATCATCAATCTTCACTTCAATTCCATATCCAGGTATTGCTTTGAAAAAGTCTAAATTCTTAAGTTCTAAATTCTTCTCCTCCGCACCTTTTACTATAGCTTCTCCAAGTGGATGCTCGGAACCTTTTTCTGCAGATGCTGCTAGTTGGAGTAAATCATCTTCTGATATGTTTCCTGTAACAACTACATTTGTAACCTTTGGTTTTCCTTCTGTTATAGTACCTGTTTTATCAAATACGATAGTCTTCACCTTATGAGCAGTTTCTAACGCTACTCCACTCTTTATTAAGACTCCATATTCCGCCCCTTTACCAGTCCCAACCATTATTGCAGTTGGAGTTGCAAGTCCTAAAGCACATGGGCATGCTATCACAAGAACCGATATAAATATAGTAAGTGCAAATACTGAAGTTTGACCACCAATAAAGTACCATGCTAATGCTGAAAGAATAGCAATTGACATAACTACAGGAACAAAATAACCTGAAATTACATCTGCTAATTTTGCAATTGGGGCTTTGGATCCTTGTGCATCTTCAACAAGCTTTATAATTTGAGCTAATGCAGTGTCTTTACCAACTCTAGTAGCCCTGTATTTTATAGAACCATTTTTATTGATGCTTGCACCAATTATCTTGTCACCAATATTCTTTTCTACAGGTATACTTTCTCCTGTAAGCATAGATTCATCTACAGAAGTCATTCCTTCAACTACTTCTCCGTCTACAGGCATTTTTTCACCAGGCTTAACAAGTATGAGGTCTCCTACTTCAACTTCGTCTATTGAGATTTCTATCTCTTTTCCATCTTTTATTATTATTGCTGTTTTAGGTACAAGCCCCATAAGCTTTTTAATAGCTTCAGAAGTCTTTCCTTTTGTTACTGCTTCTAAATATTTACCTAAGGTTATTAGGGTTATAATTACTCCCGCAGATTCAAAGTATAAATCTTTTGTATATTCAGTATTACCTCTATAAATCTGTGCTACTGCAAAGATTCCGTATAAAAATGCTGCTGAAGTGCCCATTGCTATTAAGGAGTCCATATTAGGACTTTTTCTTACTAGAGATTTAAAACCAACTCTAAAAAATCTATTTCCTGCAATTATGACTGGTATTACTAAAGCCAACTGAACTATTCCAAAGTTTTTAGGATTCATCATAGGATCAATCATTTCTGGAAGACTATACCCAAACTTGTCGCCTAACATATGCCCCATGGCAATGGCAAGAAGTGGCACTGTAAAGATGGCGGAAATAATAAACTTTTTCCATAATAGCTTTATTTCTTTCTCTTTCTTTTCCTTATCTTCATCAACTGAAACTTCCTTGTCAAGAGCTTTATATCCAGCCTTTTCTACAGCCTTTTTTATATCAGAGACTCTAAGCTTTGATGGTTCATAGTTTATGCTTAAATTTTCTGTTGCAAAATTCACATTAGATTCAATTACACCATCAAGTTTTCTAGTTACTCTTTCAATGTTTTTTGCACATGCAGCACAAGTCATTCCTTCTATCTTAAAAGTTTTACTGGTAGCCTCGATTACAGCCTTATACCCTGCTTTTTCAACAGCAGCTTGAATATCTGTTATAGACACTTTTGATTCATCAAACCTTACACTCAGCTTTTCAGTAGCAAAATTTACGTTTGCTTCAACAACACCTTGTAACTTTTTAGAAGCTCTTTCTACAGCTTTGGCACAAGATGCACAAGTCATTCCTTCTATTTTTAAACTTTTTTCCAAAGTGCACACCTCTTTTTTATTATTTAGAATTATTGTTTTAATATGCTTTATTTAATAAATCATAATATTTGGACATATTTATGCTTGTTATTTTTAAGCTTTTTGCATTTTAATTTCTTATAAGTCTAATAACTTCTTTTTACAAATCACTTTTCAATAAATTTCTCTAAAATATCCATTATTTCATCTAATTTCTTTTCAACTCTATCATTTAAAACAACATCTTTAACACAATGCTGTATGTTCTGCCTTAAAACAAGTAAATTAGCTTTCTTAAGAAGATCTTGTACATCAATAGTCTGATTAGAAACACTTACACAGTATTTTTCCTCTTCTATTATTTTAATAAGCCCATCAATTTGCCCTTTGGCAACTTCTAATAATTCCAATACTTTTTTTGTTCTTCATTCATGATTCCCCCTCCCCCCCATTTAAAGGGAGTTATAATTATTAAAAATATTACTTTCTTACTTAAATTCTTTATTTAACTTTGCTTTCGAATAAATTCTCTTCTACATCCCTCGCTACAGAAGTAATAGGTTTGACCATCAATTATTTGCTTTATTGCAGTTTCTGGATTCACCATCATTCCACATATCGGATCTTTAACTAGGTTTGATTGATCAATCTGTTTATTACTTCCATCACTGTGATTATGATTTGAACTACCTCCACAACATCCTCCTCCATGAGAATCACCGTTTTCAGATTCATTTTCATGAGAATGACCACCGCAACATCCGCCTCTTTTAACCATCACAAAAACCATTATTACTGTAACCAACATATATATCCAATTATTAGCTAAAAACTCCATATTAAGTTCTCCTTCATTTTAAATTTGTAGCTTATCTTTCTTTGAATATACTATAACTAATTTTTATAAAGTTGTTATGAAGGTATTATGAAGTTGTTATGAAGATTCGCTTAAATTTATAATAAGCCTATTGCAGTATTGATGAAAAAAACACGTTGCTAAAAAGCAAATTCATTTTAAGTTCTTTTGATTGTTTTCTTTAATTTACCTATAGTCTACTATAATAGGTCTTTTATTTTATTAATTAAATCTTCTGCATCACTATACTTAACTACTTCATTATTTATTAAAACAAAAGAACTATCTGCACATGCTCCACATTGACCTAAGCAAGATTCCCTTACTATACTAACATCACTAAAATTCCCCTTAAGCTTATTTATAATTTCATCTGTAGTAGAACTATTATGTTCACATAATTTTATTTGTATCACTTTTATACCTCCATCAACAATTATATTTATATCATTAAATAAGTATGTTTATCTTTTTCTAGCACATATGTACATTAACTTTATTCTTTAAACAATAACTTTATCAAAATAAATAGTAAATTTAGTTCCTTCATTTTCTTTACTATCAACTTCTATGGTTGCTAAATGTAGATCTAATATGTTTTTAACAATAGTCAATCCTAAACCACTACCCTCAATTTCATTTCTACTTTTATCACCTCTATATAATCTTTCAAATATAAAGGGTAAATCTTCTTCTTTTATTCCAATTCCATTATCCGTAATCTCTACAACAGCTTTTTTATCTCTAGTATACATATTTACATCTATGTTCCCACTATCTTTAGAAAATTTAATGGCATTTGAAATTATGTTTATAAATACCTGTCTTAACTTATCTTTATCCCCAGTTATATAATATTCTTGATTTTTCTGAATAGTATATTGGAGGTCAATTCCTTGATTTTTTGCTTTCATATAAAAGTCTTCACATACACTTTTTAACAATTTATGCAAATCTACAATTTCAAAATTAATTTTTGTACTTTCAGCCTCAAAATTTTTAAGCAAATCTAGATTATTTAAGAGTTTACCAAATCTAATAACTTCATCATTTAAATATCTAAGTCTATCATCTGTAACTTCAAAAACTCCATCAATCATGGCTTCTAAATTGTTTTGCAGTACATTTAGCGGGGTTCTTATTTCATGAGATATATCAGATACCAAACGCTTCCTAAGCATATCTTGTTGCTTCAACTTTTCCGCTAATATATTTACACTACTCCTTAAGTTCTCTAATTCCTTTATATTACTCTTTGTGACAGACTTGGTATCAAAATTTCCCTTAGATAAACTCACAGACATATTTGCAACCTCCTTAATAGGTTTTGAAAACTGCTTTGAAAAATAGAGACTTATAACAATTATAATTATCATGGTTATTAAACCACTAGCAATAATACTTTGATTTATTGATAGCTTAAAATTAACATCTTCTTCTGATAAGAGCACTGATGAATACTGACCTATGTCTACATATCCTACTACTTTACTATTTACCTTTATTGGAAATCTCTTGGATGTATAAACACCAGAATCCTTTACAAGCATTGTATTTAAATGTATATTGTTTTTAATATCATTAGCATTCATTCCCCATACAGTTTTTTCGCTGCTATCAAGAAGGGTTAAGCAATAATTGCCCATATAGGCCTCATGCATCATTTCAACGCCAGAGTCTTCATCCCACTTTCCTTCTCTCTTATATACTTCTTGGAAGTATGCTACAATTCTTTCATATCTTTTATTTTGGGTATCTACCATGTAGTCATCAAATTTTTTTGTTATAGTTAAATTCACAAACATTGTTATTAGTAATATTGCTGCAAGTGAACAAATAAAAAACATAATACTAAGTTTTCTTCTTATACTTTTCACTAATTATCACCACCAAACTTGTAACCAACCTTAACTACAGTTATGATATATTTAGGTTTTCTTGTATCTTCCTCAATTTTTTTACGTATATTTTTTATATGAACATCTATTGTTCTGTCATATCCTTCAAAGTCTATACCACCAATTTTCTGAATTAGTTGCTCTCTTGATAATACCTTTCCTTGATTAATAATTAATGCATACAGTATATCAAATTCATTTGATGTCAAAGGAACTTCTTCACCTTTTAACTTAACAGATCTTTTTTCGTAATCAACAACTAAATTTCCATCACTAAAGCACAAACTTGAGTTATTATTTTCATAAGAAATTCTTCTAAAAAGAGCATTTACTCTCGCAGTTAGCTCTCTTGGACTAAAAGGTTTTACTAGATATTCATCTGCTCCTATCTCTAAGCCATCAATTTTATTATCTAAGCTACCTTTAGCAGTAAGCATAAATATATGCACGTTCGAAGTTTCTCTTATTATTCTACAGACCTCCTCTCCACTTATATCAGGTAGCATTAAATCAAGAATTATCAATTTAAAATCATTTGATTTAAACAATTCAATCCCTTTTAAGCCTCTTGTGGTTCCATAAACATTATATCCTGCCTTTTCTATATAGGCTTTTAAAACATTCAATACATTTTCCTCATCTTCAATAATTAAAATATTATTATTCATGGCTTAACCTCGCTTAACTTGTTATTATTTATATATTCATAATTTAACATAAAGTTATGAATTTCATGTGAAACCACTTAATTTTTTTTAATATTAAAGCCCTCCAAAACTGGAGAGCTCTAATAATATATATGAATATCATGATAAAAAGTTTTTTGAAATCTCCATCACTAAATTAATCAATTGAGTTGGATAGATTCCAAATATCACGAGTAGTATCATAGATAACGTCAATACTAATTTTGTACTTACAGATATCTTAATTGATTGAATGTTTTTAGATTCATCTCCAAAGTACATTACTTTCACAATTTTAAGATAATAATATACAGATACTACACTCATACCAATACTTAAAAATGCCAACCACAATTGACCTTTTTGTATTATTGATAAGAACAAATAGAATTTGCCTACAAATCCAGCTAATGGTGGAATTCCTGCTAGGGAAAGTAATGAAATAAGCATTACTGCAGCTAGGAATGGAGACTTTCTAGCCAAGTGTGCATAATCTTTTATTTCAGTACTCTGTGTTGCCTTTGAAACAGCAATTACAACTCCAAAAGCTCCTATATTGGCAAATAGATAAACTACACTATAAAGCAAAATAGCTGCCACCCCGATATCCGAATTGGCTATAATTCCTAATAAAAAGTATCCTGCTTGAGCAATACTTGAGTATGCTAGCAATCTTTTTATATTGGTCTGAGGAATTGCAACTAGATTTCCTAATATTAAAGTTAATATACTCAACACTATAACAAGTTCTATCCAATAACCTGAAACAGATGACATCCCATTCATAAATATTCTTAGAAAAACAGCCAAACCAGCTGCTTTTGATGCAACTGCTAAAAATGCAGTGATTGAAGTAGGCGCTCCTTCGTAAATATCTGGAGCCCACATATGAAAAGGAACTATAGCAATTTTGAACGCAAATCCTGCAATCAAAAATATCATTCCTAGTATTTCTAATGGTGTAAACTGACCCTTTGATAACACTTCTCCGATTTCTTTGATAATTGTAGTCTGTGTTACTCCATAAATTAAACTTAACCCATACAAAAAAACTGCTGAAGAAACTGCTCCTAAAATAATATATTTTAAGCTTGCCTCTTTTGATCTTTCATTATCATCAAAAGCAATTAGAATACAAAAAGAAATTGTCATTAGTTCTAGCCCTATATAAATAGTAATTAACTCTCCAGAGGATACCATAATCATCATTCCCAAAAGTGCAGAAACAATTAAAGCATAAAACTCGCCCTTTCTGGAAATTAGTTGATCTTTAGATAGTACTATAGTTAAAATCGCAGCAATCAAAAACAACTGTTTAAAAAAAACGCTAAAAGAATCAAAAATATAAGCTCCTCCAAAAGAAATCTGTCCATTACTTCCAATGAACAATGATATCATTAAAATTATAAAAAGACTTATTGCAGTAAAAAATACTAGTTTTTCTTTTAATTTTGGAAGCAATAAATTTGTTACTAAAAGAGCAAGGGATAAGGCTGCAGTCAATATTTCTACTATATACTTATCCATTAAAATCCCCCCTTCATTAGTACTGTCTCTGATACCCTATTAATCAGTGGAATTACTCCACTATGAATAATATTGATAAGCGGCGATGGAAATATTCCAAAGAATATTAGCACAGAAGACAACATTATAATAGGAATCATTTCTATGCCTTTTGCATCTTCTAAGTGATCCCATTCTTTCTTTCTTGGACCAAAGAAAGTTTCTTGAACAACTTTCAAAACATAAATAGCTGTGATAACAATCCCCAAAATAGCTAAAATAGAAATTACCTTAAAAGGTATCATTGAAAATAGTTTTGTTGTTTTACTAAAGGAACCTAAAAATATAAGAAATTCTGCTACAAAATTATTTAGTCCTGGCAAACCTAAAGATGCAAAGCCAGCAATTATAAACCCAATTGCTACTCTTGGCATTTGGTGTATCAAGCCACCAAACTTAGCAATTTCTCTAGTGTGTGCTTTATTATAGATATTCCCTATTAAAGTAAAGAATAATGCTGTCATTATACCATGAGCAAACATTTGTGCTACTGCCCCGTCAATTCCTTGTGAGTTTAATGTAGCAATTCCTAAAAGCACGTACCCCATATGACTTACACTAGAATATCCTATTACAAACTTTAGATCTTTTTGAACCATTGCTACCATAGCACCATAAACCACGTTGGCAATAGAAAGTACTGCAATTAAAGGGACCCAATATTTTGCTCCTTCAGGAAAAAGAAATACTCCTACACGTATGATACCATAACCGCCCAATTTCATTAAAACCCCTGCATGCAGCATGCTTACAGCAGTTGGAGCAGCTACGTGTCCATCAGGCGACCAGGTATGAAAAGGCCACATAGGTACTAAAATACCAAAACCTATTAACATTAGAAAAAATGCAAATCTCTGAAAATCATAACTATACTTAATCTCACTCAGTGACTGTATATCAAATGTTCTTATCCCTAATTTATTCCCATAAATAAATGTAGCAATCATTCCAATTAATACAATGGAGCTCCCTATCAATAAATATAAAGTTAGCTTCATAGCTGCATAATCTTTTCGTGTACTTCCCCACACTCCAATCAAAATATACATAGGAATAACTGCTATTTCAAAGAATATGAAGAAGAAAAATAAATCCCTTGAGATAAATACGCCTAAAACACCAGTAACCAATAAGAGTAAAAATATGAAAAACTCTTTAATTCTATTTTCCATCTTCCAAGATGCAAAAACTCCTGCAAAGATTACTATTGATGTAAGAAGTATCATAGGTAAGCTTAACCCATCTACTCCCACAGAATAATTTATTCCTAAAGCAGGAATCCAATTATAAGTCTCATTGAATTGAAGCCCACCTGCACTCTTATCATAAGTTACAAAAGTTATAATTGATAAGAGCAATGAAATAAAAGTGGTAACTGCCGAAATCATCTTTATTTCCTTATGCTTTGTATCGTTTAAAAAAAGTATTAAAATTATCCCAACAATTGGAGCTAATAAAATTGATGTTAATATCGGAAATTGCATCTACATTCCTCCTAAAATCGGCACTGCTAACCAAAGAATTATGAAAGTAATTGCTATGAAAAAGATAAAGGCATAGCTTTGTAAACTTCCTGACTGAATAATTCTAAGCTTAGATCCCATTCCCTTTATTGAAGCCGTAGTTTTATCAAAAATCCCATCCACTATATTTCTATCCCACCAATTGAAGAAACGAGAGATAGATAGAATTATAGTATTGTACACCCAACTATAAATTTCATTTAAATAATATTGGTTAAAAAGTAACTTATAGATAAATTTAAATTTCACACTAAGAGCTTCACTTGACACCACTTTTTTCCCATAAATAAGCCACCCTAAAAAGATCCCTAGTAAAGCCACCGCTACAGATTCTGCCATAACTATAATGTTTGGCTCTATGGTATGACTAGTTCCGTAATATATGAATGTTGCAAAGACCTTATTCATAAATCCATAAAGCACTGCAAACACAGATAAAATTACTAAAGGTAATGTCATAGTCCAAGGATTTTTGTGTACAGAATATTTTTGTTTTTCCTTTCCAAAGAAAACTATAAAAACTAAACGAGCCATATAAAAAGCTGTTAAGAACGCAGTGATTAAACCTAAATAATATAAAAACTTATAACCGTTCTCATATGTTATAGCCAAAATTTCATCTTTGCTAAAAAAACCTGATAAAGGCGGAACTCCAGCCAAAGATATAGAAGCTATAATAAATGTAATGCTGGTGACTTTCATTCTTTTAAATAATCCACCCATTTTAAAAATATCTTGTACCCCTATGGCATGTATAATACTACCAGCTCCTAAGAATAGTAACGCTTTAAAAAATGCATGACTTGTAAGATGGAATACACCTGCAGTAAATCCTCCTACTCCCATTGCCATTACCATATATCCTAACTGACTCATAGTTGAAAAAGCTAATATTCTTTTTAAATCTCTTTGAACTAAAGCAATAGTGCCTGCCATAAATGCAGTTATTCCTCCAATGTAGGCAATTACTACGCTTACTTGATTTAATGAAGAAAATAATATATAACCACGTGCTAAAAGATATACTCCAGCTGCAACCATAGTAGCTGCATGAATTAAGGCACTTACTGGTGTCGGCCCTTCCATAGCATCAGGAAGCCACACATGCAAAGGAAATTGAGCAGATTTTGCCACTGGGCCTGCAAAAATTAATAAAGCCGCAATAGTTAAAAATATAGTATTTTGGTAAGTCGGAATACTAACTGCAAGTTGTCTAAAATTGAAAGTTCCAAAAGCTACGAAAAGACAAAGCATTCCTATTAAAAATCCAAAATCTCCTACCCTATTAGCTATAAATGCTTTCTTATTCGCTTTTACAGCTGAATGTTTTTCATAGTAAAACCCAATTAGTAGATAAGAACATAGCCCAACTAATTCCCAAAAAAAGAACATTTGAAAATAATTATTTGAAATTACTAGGCCTAACATTGAACTAGTAAACAAAGATAAATTAGCGAAGAATCTTGAAAAGCCTGGGTCCTTTGCCATATATCCTAACGAGTACACTTCAACTAATAATCCTATAAATGTTACGATTAACAGCATAACTGATGTTAGAGGATCAATAAGTACTCCAGCTTCAATTTTTATTGGAACTGAAAGCCAAGATACAGCGTATTCAATAGGTTCATTAATACTAACTTTAGAAGCAATGACATCATAGAAAACACCTAAGGAAAATATAAAGGAAAGGGCCATTCCTCCCATAGCAATTAGTGAATTAATTTTTTTAAAACCTTTTGTAATAAAAGCTATAAGCAGAAATCCTACCACTGGAAATATGGGAATTAACCAAGCTAAATATATAAATTTCATCATACCACCTACCATTTTAAAATATTAAAATCTTCAACATTAGTTGTAGTTCGGCTTCGATAAATGTTCAGAATGATAGCTAGCCCAACAGCAATTTCAGCAGCAGCTACTACAATAACAAAAATAGCAAAAATATGTCCTGTAACCTTTACTGGTGACAAAAATCTGTTGAAAGCAACCAGATTTATATTTACAGCATTCATCATAAGTTCCACTGACATTAATACGCTTATCACATTTCTTTTTGTAAAAACACCATATAAACCAATACAAAATAACCCTGCAGCTAATAGTAAATATCCTTCTAATCCAATCATTAATTTTTCACTCCTTTAGCCAATATGATAGCTCCTACCATAGCAATTAATAGAAGTATTGCAGAAACTTCAAAAGCAATCATGTGACTACCAAAAAATCCATCTGCTATAGAGCTAATGGTATCTTTTATTTCTATGTTTTTATAGTTAAATCTAGTTACCAAAACTATACGAGCAATTAATGCAAAAAAAACTGAGCATAGTATAAAACTTACAGTCCTATTTTTATTAAACGGATTACTGTTTTTCATGTCATTCCTTCTAGTAAGCATTATTGCAAATACTATCAAGATAGAAATAGCACCGGCGTAAATCAAAATTTGTGCTAAAGCCAAAAAATCCGCTTCAAGTAATATAAATACAACGGCTACACCTATAAATGTTAAGATTAGTAGCAGAGCACTATGCACTATATTTTTTGAATGTACAACACCCACTGCACAGGCTAAAATTATAAATGCAATTGGCCAAAATATATAAGCTGAAATCATACCAAGTCCTCCTGGCTTTTAAATAGTGTTAATTTAGTGTCCTCTCTGCTATAAACACTTAACTCAAAATCTAAAGTATTTTTTAAAGCCTTACTTGGACAACTTTCAACGCAAAGACCGCAAAAAAGGCAATATTCTAATTCCATTTGATAACTAGTTAACTTCTTTCTATTATTTTCATTCTTTATGCTGCTTACTTTAATTACTCGATTAGGACAACTTAAAGCACATATCCCACAAGCAGTACATTTCTCTGAATCTAATTCAAAAGAACACCGAGAGCGTGGTGGCAACTCTGGATGTTGCTCTGGATACTGCTCTGTAATATTTTTTTCAAATAAATGTCCTAAAGTAACTCTAAGACCATTAATCAATCCTTTTCCGAACATTTCACTCACCCCTTAATTAATTGAAAGATCTTAATGCCTATTCCTGTAAGCAAAATATTAATTACAGAAATCGGAATTAGATATTTCCAATTTAAAGACATCATATGATCTAATCTAAATCTAGGGAAAGTCCATCTAACAAGCATAAAAATTAATATTACTACATAAGTCTTCAATATGAACCAGACCCAAGATGGTAAAAATGGTCCGCTTGGCCCTCCCAAAAATAGTGTTACAGTAAGAGCTGAAATGGCAAGCATGTTGGTATACTCAGCAAGATAAAAAAGTGCATATCTCATTCCGCTATACTCTGTAAAAGGTCCCGCAACTATTTCCTGTTCTCCTTCAGGTAAATCGAAGGGTCCTCTATTCAACTCTGCTGTTGCTGCTATTAGATACGTAATAAATGCAACTGGTTGTAAGAAAATAAACCAAACATTATGTTGCGCTTTAACTATTTCTGATAAATTTAGAGAGCCACTTATCATAACTATTCCTAAAAGAGAAAAAATTAGAGGTATTTCATAACTTATCATCTGAGCAACTACCCTCATCCCACCTAGAAGAGAATACTTATTGTTAGATCCCCAACCTGCCATTAAAATAGGTATTGAGGAGGTTCCAGAAATAGCTAAGAAGTAAAACAAGCCCAAATTTAAATCAACTGCAACCATACCCTTACCAAAAGGCAGAACTGCATAGATTAGTAAAGCAGGAACCATTACTAATAAAGAAGCAATACAGAAAACTGCTCTATCTGCTTTCTTTGGAATAATATCTTCCTTTCCTAAAAGCTTAATAACATCGGCTAAGCTTTGAAGTAAGCCTCGTGGTCCGAACCTATTAGGTCCAAGCCTTTGTTGTAGAAAGCCACAAAATTTTCTTTCTAGATAAATGAGATACATTGCATTTAATAAAACAAATATTACAATATTAATAAAATATCTTAAACTCGTAGTAATATTTGTTAAACCAATTTGAGTATCTGAAACTGAAATTAAGTTTTGAATCCATATAGATTTATTTAAAAATATATTCTCCATTGATATCTCCCTATTATCGATCGATTTCGCCCAAGATAGGATCAAGTGATGCCAAGATAGCTACTGCATCTTGGATTGTGCCCCCTTTGGCGATTTCAGGAAAAGCTCCAATATTAATAAAAGATGGTCCATGAATATGAATTCTATGGGGTTTATCAGTTCCGTTACTTACTAAGTAGAATCCTAGCGCACCCTTAGATCCTTCAATTTGATGGTAAATATCACCTGCTGGAAGTTTTATAAGTTTAGGAACTTTAGCTAAAATCGGTCCTTCTTGAATTTGTTCTAATGCCTGTTTTATAATCTTTACGCTTTCTTCCATTTCACCAATACGCACTAACCATCTCTCATAGCAATCCCCATTGCTACCAACAACTGATTTGAATTTAAATCGTTCATAAAAACCATAAGGTATATCACGTCTTAAATCTAAATCTACCCCTGATGCTCTAAGATTCGGACCTGTTAAGCCATATGCCAAAGCCTTTTCTTTACTAATAACTCCAACCCCTTTTGTTCTCGCCTTAAATATTTCGTTACCTGTAATAATGCGTTCATATTCTAAAAAGCTTCTCTCCATATCATCAAGAAAACTCATTAACCTTGGAATAAATTCAGTTGGCAAGTCATAGCTTACTCCACCAATACGCATATAATTTGTTGTCATTCTTGAACCACAAACCATTTCAAATAGATCAAGTATTTTTTCTCTATCCCTAAAAAAATACATCCATGACGTATGACTGTTAAGATCAAGTGCCATACTACCTAGAAAAACTTGGTGACTTGCTATCCTTTGTAATTCAGCCATTATAATGCGCAGATATTCAGCTCTTTCTGGAATTTCAATTCCCATGAGTATCTCGACAGTTTGAACATACCCTAATTCATTTAACATTCCAGATAAGTAATCTAATCTATCGGTATAAGGGATAAACTGAGTATAGGTTTTAGATTCTGCTAATTTTTCTATCCCTCTATGCAAATAACCAATTACATTTTCAGCCTTAACGATCTGTTCTCCATCTAAAGTAAAAATTGCTCTATATACTCCATGTGTGCTTGGATGCTGAGGGCCAAAGTTTAAAGTCATTTCTTCAGTATGCAGATTTTCATTATGTTTTGTCATAAAAAATCCTCCCCTATCTTCGTTCAGGAATCTTAAAATCTTTTCTTAGTGGGTGTCCAATAAAACTATCTGGGCATAATATTCTCTTCATATTCGGATGTCCAATAAATTCAATCCCAAATAAATCGTATATCTCTCTTTCTTGGACATCAGCTGATGGCCACTCCTCACTTATTGAGTAAATTTCAAGTTTTTTATTAAGATTTGCTTTAACCATTATTAATTCATTACTTTCTAGTGACATAAAGTGATAAATACAACTTAAGTCTTCTTCTTCAACAGCTGTTATATCAACTAAAAAATCAAATCCAAATAATTTGAACCTTTTTACTATATCCAAAAGATTATTAGAATCTATATAAATAGCAACTATCCTATTGTATTTAATTTCAATATTTTCTTTGTATATTTCCTTTAACTGGAGTATTAGTTTCTCACTAATTTTGCACATCTTTGCCCACCTCCTTAGGATGAATAATCTTTTCTTTTAGTGTAAGAAGACCATGAAGCAATGCTTCTGGACGAGGAGGACATCCTGGAATATAGACATCTACAGGTAAAAATGTATCAACACCAGGTACAACATTATAGGAATCGACAAAAGGACCACCACTTGTAGCACAACTTCCCATCGCAATTACCCATTTCGGTTCTGGCATCTGTTCATAAATTTTCTTTACAATTGGCGCCATTTTATCAGTTACAGTTCCTGCTACAATCATTAAATCCGCTTGTCTTGGTGATGCACGAAAAACCTCATACCCAAATCGTGCAATGTCATAACGCGCTCCTCCAGCAGCCATCATTTCAATAGCGCAACATGCTAACCCAAATGTGAGGGGCCAAAACGAATGTGCACGATAATAATTTAGAACATCATCTAATTTAGTTAAAATAATATTTTTTTCTATCTGCTCTTCAATGTAGTTATTATTTTCTGAGATCATTTCCACTCCAATGCCCCCTCTTTCCATGCATAAAATAGCCCAATAATTAGAATTCCAATAAAAATAAACATTTCACCTAGTGCAAATAAGCTAAGCATCTTAAATTTCATAGCCCATGGTAACAGAAAGACTGTTTCAACATCAAAAAGTAAAAACACCAGAGCATACATAAAGTAGCTTACCTTAAATCTTATCCAAGTTGAGCCTGTGGTCTCTACACCACATTCATACGTTGATAGTTTTTCAGCATTCGGCTTTTTAGGTCTTACTGACGAAGCAATTAGCAAAATAATCATTCCAAATACAAATGCTGCAACTAGAAAAACTCCGATAATAAGAAAATCTTTTAACATTTTTATCTCCTCTTAAATACATTTTCAATTCAATTTGATTACTAAAATTATTTGTTAACCTAAATTCCTAAATCTTAATTACTAGCCTCTCTTACCCCCCACATATGAGGGGTGGTAACAAAAAGCTATTCTACTAAAAATAACTTTTCATCATTCCAATGTTATCAAGTTTTTATGTAGTCTTTATGTAGTTTTTGTGTAGTTTTTATGTAGAAATGCAAATATCCACCTAAAAAATCAAAAAATCCTTTTCTATAATGCTGTAAAAATATGATTCATACTTAGGGCGATGTTTATATAACAATCCCTAAAATATCAATTAATACTTGTCTTTTTTTGCATAAAAATAGTTATTTAAAGCACAATACTTTTGTATATAAATTAAATTTAAAGGAGCGTATTTAAAATGGCAGTATCAACAATGGTAACAAACAACTATCAAAAGTGTATTGATGAATGCAGTAAATGTGCTCAAGCATGTTATGAATGTTTTGATGCATGTATAAATGAACCTGACTTAAACGCAAGAAGAAGTTGCGTAAAGCTTCTTGTAGAATGTGCAAAAATGTGCGAAATGTCAGTAGGACTTATGTCCATGAATGGACAATTTGCAAAAGAGCATTGTAAAATGTGTGCTACAATTTGCGATGCATGTGCAAAAGAGTGTGCTATGTTTAAAGATGAGCACTGTCAAAAATGTGCTGATGAATGTAGAACATGTGCTGATGAATGCAGGAGAATGGCTGGTATGTAATAATTAATAAATAGGATAGTTAGGGACCTAACCATGTTCCTAACTATCCTATTTATTCTCTTTCAAATATATATTTGCAATTCAAAATCCTTTAGTTTATCAAACAAGCTTGGAACTCATTCAATTACTAGCACTTATTTAAATCAGAAAAAATGAATACTCACCTTGTTAATATTGAAATTAATAATCCTATAATTATAGCTAGATGATATCTTAATCCAACCATTCCTATTAGCCCCATACTTCTGTCTTTTGTATTAATATTTTTGTCATATGAAAAGAAATCGAAGACTACCTTATAAGGAAACATTACTGTTGATACAATCAAAACAATAATTGGGTAGATATGTACTAGCCCAAGAATCACAGTTAATACTAGCAACATTACAACATCAAATACCCATAACTTTTCAGCTTTCTTCACCCCTATTAAAATAGGCAGCGTCTTTCTCCCAGCTTCAAAATCTTCTTTTATATCGCTTAAATTATTGGTCAATAGTATTGTACTTATAAACAGTGCTGTAGGTACCGTAACTAAAACTGTAGTAAAATTAAATATACCTGATTGAATATAAATTACTGTAGTTGTAATACCAATTCCCATAGTAGAACCAGCGACGATTTCACTAACTGGAGTATATGAAATAGGCAAAGGTCCAGAAGCATATAAAAAAGAAACTATTACTCCTATTAAAGCAATTAATAAAATATAATAGCTTGTTTGACTTCCAATAAAAATCCCTATTATGAGAGCAATGGATTGATATAAAAAAATAAGAAATAAAATCTGTTTTGGAGTAATTTCGCCACTAACTAAAGCCTTTTCATCCCCACTTTTATTACTATCTGCACCTCGCTTAAAATCAAAGTAGTCATTAATCATATTAGTTGCACTCTGAACAAGCATCATTGCTATTATTAATAAAACAAGATATAAAATATTAATCCTATCAAAAGCATACTTTGAGTAAATAGATCCTAAAGCTACAGGAACAAATCCTGCTACAAGTGTTTTTAAATCCATAATCTTTAATATTGTTTTAAAACTCACTTTCTCTTTCCTCCGATACCTAATATTCTTTATTAAGCTATAAATAAATGGCTTATATTAATTAAAGAGAAGTTTGATAACACATCAAACTTCTCTTTGTTCTATTTAATCCCGTAATGTATAGATGAAATTCCAAGTGATAAAGACTTATAGCCAGTATTTTTAAAGCCATTATTCTGAAACTGCAACTTAAGCTGTTCTTTTGTCATAAAATTATTTACAGAATCTCTAAGGTAGTAATATGCTTTTTTGTCACCTGTCCCTATATAACCTATCACTGGTAGTACATTATTAAAATACAGGTTATATACCTTATTCAAAATTAATCGATTAGGTTTTGAAAGCTCTAAACATATTACTTTGCCATTTGGCTTTAAAACTCTATACATTTCTGATAGTGCCTTGTTTGTATCCTGAATATTTCTAAGACCAAAGGCAATAGTTATACAATCAAAAGTGTTATTCTCAAAAGGCAATTCTAAAATACTTCCTTTTATTAACTCAAACATGTAATCCTTAGATAGGTAGTCAAGTCTTTCCTTCCCTACGTCAAGCATTTCCTGACTAAAATCTATACCTGTAACGCAAGTACTTTTACCTACAGCTTTACATTCATAATCTATCATTTGACCTGTACCACAGCACAAATCTAATACCTTATCATCTTTTTTAATTCCGCTTAATTTTATAGCCTTTTTTCTCCACAACTTATCAATATTCAAAGTTAATATAGAATTTAGCATATCGTATCTTTTTGCAATAGATGAAAATATATCTTTAACATCTGCTTTAATTTCAGCCATAATCCCCCTCCTTTCTCTCTACATTAAAGGAAATAAAACAAATATGATTAAATCCCAAAGTGCATGAGATATTATAATAGTGGCTATACTTCTTTCCTTTTTATAAATCCATCCCCAAAACACTCCGCATACTAAAGCCGCTACAACAAGCATGAAGTTAAAGGTTATTATATGCACACCAGCATATAGTAGAGTTGCAATTACATATCCCTTATTTTCTCCAAACTTTTTTGAAAGAGTATTTTGTATGAAACCTCTCCAGTATATTTCTTCTCCTGGACCAATAATAAACAGTAGTAAAAATCCAATAAATACCGAACTTCCTTGAGATCTATTACTATAAACAGAGGTTATCTGTGCATCCTTAAAAGGGAATAAATACCCTGAAATGATATTACCAACATAGAAAATAAAATACAGAATTATAGCCGAACCTATTCCTACAAGAATATTTCGGAAAGTCAATTTTTTCAGTGACAGTGACAATAACTTTCTATCTGCCACTACAGCAATACTACCTAAGAAGAGAATAGCTATACTCATTTCTCCCCAAAAGTTGAATGGCTTAACCACAAATATTACAAACCATAGTAATGGAACAACAACTAATGAACTTATGGCCAGCTTTTCATTTCTTTTGAGTTCTCCCATAATATCTCCACCTTTCTAGATCACTGCACTTGAAACAAACATAGATAGAATTAAAAGTATTCCAAATTGACTTTGAAGCTTTGCTGTTTCTTTATCAAGATCTGAAATCATCTTATCTTCATTATTGCTTGATCTTAACTTTTTAATATTCTTTGCTGCGTTAGGTATTGTTAACAAGCAGATTAAACTTAAATATGGGATATAATTATAAAAACTTATTAATAGAATAGAAATATAAGCAAATATAATTAAGCTAATATATATCCTATCTGCATTTTTTCTTCCAACTACTATTGATAAGGTCTTAATACCTGCTTTACTATCATTCCTTATGTCTCTAATGTCATTGGCATGTAAGATAGCAGTAGTTAATAATCCTACAGGAATTGAAACCAACAAAGCTTTTAACCCTAATTCTTGTACTTGAACGTAATATGACCCCAATGTCATCAATGGTCCAAAAATTATAAAAACTAATGGTGCACCCAATCCTCTATATTTTAGTGCTAATGGTTTTCCAGTGTAGAAATAACCGCAAATAGCACCTATTATTCCAATAATCAGAATCATGCTTCCCCTAAAATAGGCCAAAATTAAACCTACTATACATCCCAATACTAAAGCAATAATGCCTGCTTTTCTTACTTCATCAGCCGTTATAAGTCCTTCAACAACTACTCCGCTAGAACAATATGAGTCTTTTGTATCTACTTTATTTATAAAATCATCATGATCATTTAATAGATTTACTGCTGCTTGTAATAATACAATTCCAATAACCGAAAAAATAAAATATGCTATATTAAACTTAGATTGATTAATAGCAAGTATTGCACCTAAGGTTACTGGAATTACTGAACCTGTTAAGGAAAAGGGCCTTGCAGCCCTAATCAACATTTTAAAATTTATATCTATGATATTCACTCCTTTAATTAACTACATACGCATAGCCATAGGTAATGAGAACAGTAATATATTAGCTATTGCAAGTAATATCAACAGAACAGTATATACCACTGTAACGCTTGTCTTCTTTTCTTTATAATTGTTTTTTGCAATTTTATATACAGTGTATATTGAGCCTAAGGTTCCAATTACTATTAATATAAACTGCAACGCTTGTATAGTTGGATCGTCGAGAATTGCAGTTGATGCACCATGCATTTCAACTCCAAATAGCCCCATAAATGTATACCAAATAGATTTTCCTTCGGCTAATAAATGGAATAAATTATGCGCTATATGTGCTGCTAAATCTAAAGGAATTAGGGCATAACCAAATTTAGTGAAATTAGCTTTAACCGAGTCACCATTAAACAATTTAGCTATGTAGCCTGTAAGTACTAATAAAAGTATTGGTATAGCCATAGCCACTATGAAAGTTATAGTGAAAGTTACAAAATAACTTTCTGTTCCAGTGACATTTTCAAGCCAGGTTAACATACCATCCCAAATCTTAAGCATAGTAACATTTTGTACGAATACAATACCCATGATTACAACTGCTAAGAAAGAAACTTCTAATTGAGGCTTTCTTATGAACCATAATTCTTCAGTTGGTTTTCTAAAGGATATTTTTATAGAATTATTAGGACAATTTTTAACGCAATTACCACATATGTTGCAATTTGAATTACTTTCCATAGTCTTAGGGAATTCAAACATTGGACATCCTGGTACCTTATCAGTACCTTTGTAGCAAGCTGCTACAGTACATTTTGAACATTTTTCTTTAGTTCCTCTAAGTTGTAATATTCCTGCTCTAGAATAGTTTGAAGATAACCCACCTAGGAAGCAAAGATATCTACACCAGGTTCTACGTTCAAAGAATGCTCCACAAAATACAACTCCTAAAGTTATTAATAAAAGTAGTGTTCCAGAACCTCTAGGATTTTCAACTACACCAAATACGTGGTCGCTCCAAGTGATAGCTAAGAACATTGCATCTATTAACCATACTCCGTACTTTTTCAAGAATTTAGGTACTGGTTTTTTACTTCCGACAAATTTTTGGACAACATCGCTTAATGCTCCAAACGGACATATTGCGCACCAAAACCTTCCTGTAAGGAACAACAATATAGGAAGGATTGGCCACCATAAGACCCAAGTTCCTGCTGTTCCGAAATTATCATGAGCTTTGTCTGGACCAACTAATAGCTCAAATACAATAAACGCAAACACTGCTCCTACAAATATTTGAAATATTCCTGGATACCATTTACTTCTTATAAACTTTGTAAACCGTTTGTTATCTAATAAATTTTTTCCCTCTAAATCAGTTGAAGATTTTTCCTTCTCATTAGTAGCTTTATTTACATTACTCATAGCACTACCTCTTTTCTCCTACTTTTACTTCAAAAACTATTTTGCTTGCTTCTTTTTTATAGCTGCAACAACGATTATTAACACAATAGCTCCTAAAAATCCACCTATAATAATCCAGTTAGGCCCACCGCTAACTACATTAACATCAAAATCCATACTTTTCTTTTCACCTTGTACTGTAATATCAGCAGTTACTGTCCACTTACCTTTATCAGTAAAGTTTATATCTCCCATGTACTGACCTTTTTCGCTTTTCTCTAACTTTATTGTTATTGGTTTATTACTGTCCATTTTCATTGAATCATCTTGTGGCATCTTAGCAATTATAGTTACGTCTGCATTATCAATCTCTTTATCATTACTATCATGCAATGTAATCATTATTTGGTCCTTACCAGTCTTCGCTTCTTCATCTTTAAAAGAAAGCTCAGCAGTTATCCCATCAACACTCTTTGATATAGCCTTTCCCATATTCATTTCATCAGCTAAAGCAGTTGTAGAAGAAACTAGTACAAGCATTAAGCTAACTACTAATCCTCTAATTGTTTTTTTTCTCATTATTATTTGACTCCTCTCTCATATACAAGTAAATTAATTAATTTATCTATAAGTTAAAAATATTCCACATCTATTCAATCGTAATTTATTAAACATATGTCTAAATCATTTATGCAAATCGATTTCCAAACTTTTCTTTTATATATGGAACAATGAAACGATCAAGTCCTATTAAGTATGCATTAGCCCCGACAGCTATCAGAATAATAGCCACAGTATAAAGAATTGGATTAGTACTAGTTGTACCTGCTAATAGGTAGTTTAGATTCATGAAAGCACCAGCAAATAATCCTATGATAGTAGCGGCACCTAATATTAAACTAACTCCTACAAGAAGCTCACCAGCTGGTACTAAATAAGAAAAAACCTTAGCATTTGGAAGTGCTACATTTTGTACAAATGCAGCGTACCATCCTTGTACTGCTGGATGCTCCCCAGTAGCTTTTGCTACTGCCCCCTTTAAAAATCCTGTTATCGCCACACCAGATTTACTACCTACCCAAGTTGGGTCTTTAAGCTTTTCAATAGCTGGAACTATCCATTGAATTCCAAGCCAAATACGTAAAATAGTCCATACAACTGTGAAATATTTGTTTTTTAAAAATTTCATTACTACTCACCCCTCAAAAACATTTATTTATAAAATTTTTACTAAGCCTTT
The DNA here is from genome assembly GCF_024341905.1 of Clostridium folliculivorans. GTDB lineage: Bacteria > Bacillota > Clostridia > Clostridiales > Clostridiaceae > Clostridium_AR > Clostridium_AR folliculivorans. The sequence continues at coordinate 27,947 of NZ_BQXY01000013.1, read as the reverse complement.
TTTACTTTGGGATCATAAGATTCAATGACATAATATAAAAGATTGGTTAATCCTTCTTTATACGTTGATGTTTCTATACCTTCAATATTCAACTCAGCATTAACAACAAATTCCTTCGCATTATCTATTGTTATATTATTTCTAATAGCATTGAGATCTCCATCTAAACAATCATCCGTAATTTGATATACCATTCCTAAGCTTAAGCCATACTTTTCTAAGGCTATAACATCTTCTTTTTCAGCATTAACTACAAGCGCCCCTAACTTACAACAAGCACTCATAAAGACTGCCGTTTTTCCTTCAATTATCCTAAGATAATCTTCTCTAGAACCTTCGCTATATTGAGCTTGTTCAATTTCTGCTACACACATTTTTTCTACAACTTGTGTCATCACCTGTTCTCCATCTCTGGTCGGCATACTTGATAAAATGTGGAAAGCTTTTGCAAATAAAGCATCCCCAGCTAGAACAGCTATTTTTCTTCCATATACTCCATTAAGGGTTTTCTGACCTCGTCGGAATAAGTCATTATCGATTATGTCATCATGTATCAAGCTGGCACTATGAATGAGTTCAACAGCTACACATAAATTAATTAACTGTACTCTCTGCTCTATAGTCATATCTGGTTTTATAGCTTTAGCAGAAAGTAATATAAGCATTGGACGAAGGTACTTACCTGAATTTTTAAAGAAATATTCAAAAACTTCTTTTGATGCTCCTTTTATAATGTCCTCGTCTATATTTTTTAAAATATTCTCCACTTCATTTAGCTCTTTCCTTACTGCATTACTTGCTTCAATAAACCTTAACACGACTTCATCACCTCTCTTTATAATTTAGACTCAGTTAGAATTGCACATATTTAAAAATTAAAACTAATTTTAATATTTCTCTGAAAGTATAACTTTCATATATGTAGATATTATGTAGATGTTATGAAGATGTTGTAAAGATGAACCAAATGTATAAAAAATACATAAGAATTCCTTCTATGTATACAGTTTGAAATTTTTATATTTTTTGCTCGTATATATAATTCTCTTTTTACTTAATTCCTTACCGCACATAGAGAAATTTTTCAGTATATAAATGACTCCACTTAAATTTAGCCATTCAATTCCTTGCTATGTTATTATGAAATACATAAATTTGTGTAAAAGAAAAGTCCTAGACTGATTGATTCAGCCTAGGACTCTTCTTTTTTAGTTTATTATATAAAAAACTATTAATAATTAGTGATTAATAGTTCTTTCACTAAATTTCAATAGTTTCTTTTAAATAAAACATCATTTTTATGTAATTTACTACTTACAGCATCCACATGATGATTTCTTCTTAAATTTTTTATATATGGTGAACGCAGAAAAACTTACTACTCCAATAGTAACTAAAACTTCAACAACCAATGATGTCACCTCCAAATGATATGATTTAATTTTTAGATATCATCTTTGTTTAAGTATCTAAATTAATCTTTATAAAGTAGACCTTACTACTTTTTTATAAAGATAATATGAAGAAATTATCTAATTGTCTCTAATGTAATCTAATTATTTGTATTCATTTCTAAATTCTAAATCTTTGAACTAGAGATTTAAGCTCATCAGATAGAACAACCTGTTTCTTAACTGAACTTAAAACATCTTGAGTCGCATGATTTGTCTCATCAACACTACTTAAGATTCCCTCTGAATTTTCTGCTGATTGTTGAGCAGTTGCAGATACAGCTTCAATAGCATTACTAGTTTGTTTGATTGAACTTAATATATGAGCCACACCATCAGCAATTTCTTCTGACATAGTTTTAATAAAAGCAGAATCATTTTCATACTTCAATGCCGTCTCTAGGAATAATTCATAGTCTGGGTTTACATTGTTATCAATAAATTTTAATATGTCCTCAGTATTACTTGAAAGGTTTTTAAAAGCGTTATTAACTTGGTTTATTACCCTCTGTATATTCGAAACATTCTCTGATGACTGCTCTGCAAGAATTCTAATCTCATCTGAAACTACAGCAAATCCTTTGCCAAGATCACCAGCTCTTGCTGACTCAATAGCTGCATTTAGAGCTAAGAGATTAGTCTGAGATGCGATGCTTGCTATTGAATCTGCCATAACTTTAATTTCCTCAACAACCTTTCCCTCCTCTATTGCTCTTAGTATATTTATTTGTTTCTCTTGGTATATCTTTTTTGAAATATCTATTGCTTTTAATCCCTTATCTTTTATCTCTACCGCACGAACTTGAATTTGTTTTGAAGCATTATCTCCTTCCTTGGCTTTCTGAGAAAGTTCAATTGAATTTGAAGCTATTTCTTCAATTGAAACATTTACTTCTTGCGTAGTTGAACTTAGAGCTTCAGTACCTCGTGATATTTCTTTTGTCGATTCATTTATGTTATTTATCTTTTTAGATACTCCTCCTATTGTAGTGAAAATTTCCTCACTTAAATTATTTATATTATCAGAGCTCAATATTATAGCTGAAATAAGGTTACGTGTATTTTCAGCTGCTTTATTTAAAGCAATAGATATTTTCCCTATTTCATCTTTTGAATTAATATCTATCCTTTTTGTTAAATCTCCACTTCCCAATGAATCTGCAAATATTAAAACTTTATTTATTTGCTTTGATAGTAAAGTGGATATTAGTAAACCAAGTACTAATGCAGATATAAATCCAAATATTACTATACCAATCATCAAATTGAATGAATTTCTAAATATTAAGTTATTTGAATTATTCGCATTTTTAGCTTCTTTTAGATTAGTATCAATTATTGCATTAATACTATCAAACGTTTTATTCCTTAATTCGGTTACCATCTCAAAAGCCATCTGTGCTTCGTCATACTTATCAGAATCGATCAGTTCAATAAACTTTTTGCGTTCCATCATATACTCTTCATGATATTGATTAAATGTTGTTATCATTTTTTTCTCATCATTGGTTATTCCATCTGCATTTTTAAACTTCTCAGAGAGGTACATATCTTCTTCTGTCAACTTTTCAATTTCTAGTTTAATTTTTTCTTTCTTCTCTAGATTCTTAGTTGTTAAAAGAGATATTAAGTCAGAATGTATCTGCAAAAAATTCTCTTTTAATTCATCTACAGATCTCAAATGAATTAAATTGTCTTCATACATAGATGTCGAATTAGAATTTATTTTCTTTATTTGTGATATTCCTATACCTCCAAGTACTCCCATAATAATTGAAATCAATAAAAAGCAGGTTATAAGTTTTTGTCTTATTTTCAAATTCTTCAGTAAATTCATAAAATATCCTCCCTGTTGTATTTAAATGCTTGTCCTAACGCATCTCATATTATTACTACTGATTTTATCACTTTGTTGTAAAGAAATTGTAAAGATTTCTCATTTACAAGCAAGAAATTACATTATTTGATACTATGAATATTTACAAATAAAAATTATGAATAAATAAAAATAAGAATTAGGCACTGCTTTACCGGTTATCCCTAATCCTTATTTATCTTCCTCTATTAACTTCTTTATCCTATTATATGAGCACACTAGTCAATATTTAATGTTATATCATTTATAATTGCAAATTAATTATTTTATTATCAAATCTCATAAAATACTCATTTTGGTATAACTTAAAATGTTTATTCTTATATTTAAATACAATCTAAATTAATTAACTAAAGATTCTCTTATAAGATATTTTCAAAATATTTTGAATCACTTACCTCTCTTATTACATCTGACAATTCAATAATAGGTATAATTTTATCAGCTCCGAATTTTAATAACCATCTTTCTCTTTCACAAATTAGTTTTAATTCAGTTCCATCAATTAATTTCTTCTTTTCGTTAACTTCTATATCTATCTTCCAACATACTATACAATCGAATGTCTCATACGGATGATCGTGCTTGAAAATATTGCTCAACAAAAATTCCATTTCCACCAACAAAGGGTTCCCCTCATTATTAATACATATTAAATCTGTTGTAGAATGCTGTGAGTAATGTGCTATAGAATCTATGTATTTAATATGCTGTTTAAATTTATTATTACTTAGTAATGATGTGAGCAGTAATGCAACCTGAGATTCATTATCTGGAACCTTTTTAATAGGAATATCATCTATATTTAATCCCTGTAGCTTAGAGAAGTTAATAAGTCTATTCTTCAAAGCTAAATTCTTGTCTTGTATTTGAGCTTGACATTCTTCTTCTTTTCTCATTTTGAAATATACACTTTCAGCAATTGGCAGTATGTCTTCATCAATAATTTTTTTTGCACTACTAAGAATCCATTTAACTTTAGGATCATCTTGATTACTTATGTTATTCCTATCAGCGGTTAACTCAAAATTTTGAGAATTTACTACAAGGTGAAAATGGTGATAATTAGGATTGGTTATGAGACTAGATTTTTTTGTTACTGGTATAAAATCCTTAGCTAAATAAACTCCAAACCTGTTTTTTAATCTTTCCGAATGTCTTAATTTGCATATTGATTTTCTACAATTAACTCCTGATACAGTTCCATACATTTGAAAAGAAACGTACTCTCCATTTATATTAGTACTTCGATGATATGGCCCAAAATGTCTACAATAATTAACTGATTTCCTATATACTTTTTCATGTTCGTCCTCTTTTGGATTTTCCTGTGGTGGATAAAAATGATGTGTTCCTCCTATTTCTTCTCTAACTTGCTGTATTTTATCATTTATAAATATCCTAGGGGCTACTTGCATGTTTTTAACATATCGATTTAACTCAGAATATGTAGCGAATAAATTTTTAAAACTCCCACCGGCAGTAAACCATAAAATATAATCCTTTAATGTATAAAAATTAAAGTATTTCTCTGGATTATCTATTAGATATCCCTCAATCTTAACCGATGTACCATCATTGCCTACGATTGGTGCATCGTTATCGATAGTGTAAACAGGAACTTTACCATTGCTTAAGTTTTCCCATGGATCATCCATAACTGCTATGGTTCTTTCTGAATTTTCCTTTTGAGATATTACCGTTATTCTTTTGCTCCTAAAGAATATTTTGGTACCTAACCCTTTTTCACCTATGTTTCTTGTATCTTTACATGAATCTCCTAAATTAAAAAAGCGCTCCATTTCATTTCTTCCCATTCCAATCCCATCATCTATAAAATCTATACAAAATAAACCTTCATTATTTCGATATAATTCTATATTAATGTTTTTAGCCTCAGCATCTATAGAATTACTTATAGCTTCTCTTGGAACTTCTAATGGATTTACTATATTTTTTGCAATCTCTTTATACAGTGAAGCATCTTTCACCAATGGTATACACTTCTCCAAATCTATCACTCCTATTTTAAAATTTTATTAAACCTCTAAAACTTGTGTATTGCACAACTTTTATTTTGAACAATTTACTAAAATTAATACATAAATTGTTTAAGGATGATTGATATGGAAAGAAAAAATATCATTGGAAGTAATGTAAAGTTATTTCGCAAACGAAAAAATTGTACTCAAAAAGATTTAGTCGCAAAAATAAATTTACAAGGAATAAAAATTGATGAACCAATGCTTTCTAGAATTGAATCAGAGACTAGACCTGTATTCGATTATGAGGTTTTTGCAATTGCAAATGCTCTAAGCATCAGTATTGATGATTTGTTTAAATTTAAAGAATAAAAAGACTTAACTATGTAGATAAAGTTAAGTCTTTTTTTATTACTTATTAGGCTTACAATCCAAGTATATTACTTGAAAGTATTAAATAACTCTATAAATAAGTTGTTTATTATTTAATGACATACGAACTAATATCACGCTCATTAAAAATCATAATCTGATTTTAAGATAAACTTTGAACTCAAAGGATATTAGAAACAGCTTGTACACTTTGTTTCATCGCAAACAAGGACGTGCTGTTTGGAATAAATCTTTATAAAAAATACAGTTTTATTTTTTACTGTATTGTTTTAAAAATTCAAACTTTTATTTAAATTCACAGCAGTAGTGTCCTCCAAGCAATTGCGCAAAAAAAGTACACTAACTTAATAAACTTAGCATACTTTTTCATATAATTATTTAACTTTTATAAAAATAAAATTGCCATTATAGTAATATAGAATTATCATAAACATATTAATCTTAGCAAATCTTATCTAGCACAGATAACCCGTATGAATTCAATCTATTATGTTTTTTGCCAATAATATATTATCTATGGTTTTATATAATCAATTTTAAAATTCATCATAATCTAGCAAATCAATGTCATTATCGAGTTCAATTTTCTCAGCACTCTTTACCGTATTGGTTTTTGAAACTTCTTTATTCAATATACTATTAAAATCAAGTATATCAGTTTCAGACTCATTCCAATACTTGCTATAAAAGTCATTATAAGTTTCTTGACTAAAACCTTTTATTTTCATTACATCCCTAAGCTTTTCAAAGAGTTCTAATTCATTTAATATATCTCTCTTAGAACTTTCCTTTATTAACAACTTTTTTAATTCTCTTATTTCTGATTTTTTTTCTTTCAAATCAGTTAGCAAATTAATTTTGTCATTCTTTAAAGTATCTATAAAATTATGTAACTCAGATATTTGCTTCTTAAGCTTATCATTTTCATTAATTATATCAGCTTGAGCTTTATTAAAATAATTCAAATATTGAATTCTAGTATTCTTACTAACTTTTTCAATGAAATCTATGTCAATATAAAATGATGTAAATGGTTTATTTTCAAGTTTTAATGCCTTTTCTGATAAAGCGTTTTTCTCATTTATTTCTTGTACTATAGATTTTAACTTTTCATTCCTTGAAAAATCTCTTCTCTCTACACTGTCAAAACCTTTTTTTCTTGCATACTCAGCTAAATCTGTATATTTTAACCTTCTAAAAACAACATTTTGTACATAATCATTTATTATTGAAATTAGTATTTCATCAGAGTACTTTTTAGGATTTTTCCCCATAAACCTATTTCTCCTTCTTTGCTAGAAGTTGTGCTAGCTCATATGTATTATTAATCATGGCATTTCTTTGAATTGATACTTTTTCATTGAAGCTCGCTATTGTTTCTCTGTTTTTTATTATATCGCAAAGAACCTTTACACAGTTGCTTAGCCTTTTTTCTGTCTCAAAAATTTGAACATCTTCATTATATGGGATGAATTGTGGACATAGCCTATGACTAGGTAAAAACTTCATACATAATGAAATATCATTATCTGTATCGTATTCACAATATCCTCCATATGATTTGAAGTTCTTTACTTTATTAGTTGTTTTATCATTGGTTTTTAATACAGTATTTGCAAGTAATTTGCCATGATTATTTTTACTTGAGTTTTTTATGTGTGGAATCTTTCTTATATCGTTTCTATATAACATTTTTTTTGAAAAAGAAAGTGCAAAAGATTTGGTATACTCTTGCTGATGTTGAAAATAACTGTATGTAGTATTAATATCCTCATGTCCAGCAAGACGTTGAACTGTTTCAATTTCTTCACCTAAGAATATAGCATTTATAATAGCTATATGCCTCGAATCGTAGAGAGTAATTTTCTCTATCTCGTTTTCTTCTAAATCTTCAAACGCCTTTTCATTTCTATTATAAATTTTGTAACCATATTGATTTTGTATAATTTCCTCATAAAATTGTTCCAGAATTATATGTAAGTTGCTTACTATAAACTTATTTTTATTTAGTCTTGGGCTAAACCTACGTAACGATGTATATAACTCTTTTGAAAATAAAAACTTCCCCTCAACATTTTTCATATCATCTATATATTTTTTCAAAAATGTGTACATTTTTTTATCAATACTAACTTCATCATCATAATAGCAGTTATCCTCGCTTGATGTATTATCAAACTTATACCCAACATGTTTGCCAATGCTTCGTTTCAATTTAACAACATATCCACTACTACTTTTTTTAATTAAATTTCTTTCAACATTTATAAGTTCTGATGGTCTAAGCGGAATAACAGATGTTAGCTTCCACCAAATAATAACTGGATACCATTTCAATAATATATCTATATCATTTTTATGCTCATGGTAAAAAGATTCTATTATTTCATTAAATTTAAATACACTGGAAAAGCTCACTAATTTCCTTGTCTTATAACATTTTTCTATAACATTCTCTGAGAGAACCTCAACATAATGAGAATTAATCCCCCCCATAAACTCATCAAATTTTTCTAAATAGCTAATTTGATGATAAAAAATTTCTTTCTGTAATTTATCAACATCACTCCGTAGTACTGATTTAAACAATAGTTGTTTGTGACGAACTGTTATAGAACTTACGTGTTCAATATCATCTAACATAAACGACTTCAAACCCATATCTATAAACTCTTTAGACGTCTTTAACTTCTTTGATATACTCTTTAACTCGGTGTCATTAAAAAAAATTAGACTTACTTCTTCCCCCCTAATTTTAATGATCCAAATATTATCTTTAAATTTAGTGTCAGAATTTATATATCCTTCACTTTTTAAGCGCTCAAATTCCATCATATATTTCTCTATTTCAGATAAACTAAATTCACCTAAATTTTTTTCAATCCACACTCTTTCTTTTAATTTCAATTAATTAGCCCTCTCTTCAATGAGTTTAATTTCAGCAATTTGTTTATTAAACAATTTATATTGAGTAACATCCAACACATTTTCAAATATATCCTCACCTAATTCCGACTTAAAAGCTGAAAGTAATGGAGTATATTTTTTCTTAAAAACCATAGCAAATAATTTTTTGGAACTAATGTCATGTAATTCTTCAAATTGTTTGAAGAATTCATTAATTAAATCCTTAAACTCATATATAAATAGTCTTGATGCTACCAAATAATCACATCCAATGCAATTATCATTTCTAATTTGGCAATCTACTAGTTTTGTAATATCGTTTCTTTCTTCAAATATAATATTATTATTTGCATTTATTCTAGCTTTCAAGAGACATTTACAATCAGAGTGTTTAGAATATGACTTTCCATAAATGAGTTCCCTAAGAAACTCCTGTGCCAATTTCTTATCTCCTTGAAAAACTTTAAAAAAACTATCTAAATCAGTATTTCTTTGGTACAATTCTTTATGTACCTTCTCTATCTCTGTATTTTTCATCTCCAAAGAATTGAATATTTCAATCTGCTTTTCACCATCTAATAATTCGTAATCACTTTCTACTAGCTTTAAGATATATTCTTTAACACACCCCATTGTACCCCTAGCAAAAATACCTACAGCCAACTTGCTAATATCCTTTTCAATATAATACTTATTACCAGTTTGTGATATTTCTTTCCCATTTTCCTTATGCGCCCTTAAGTCACTAACAGCTTTTGAAACACACATCTTAAGTTCTTCAAATTGTTTGCTTAGTACACTAAAGAATGTCTTAGTTCCTCTGAGATTTCCAAATGGTTTACCAAGAATTCCTTCTATATCTATTTGAAACAATTCAAATGTTTTGTTTATACTTTCATTCGAAGATCCGCCTGGGCTTATCAAGTCTTTCTTATTAGTATATTTATTACTAACAGTTTTCTCTACATATTGTCTATTACCCTCACAAATACACATTAATAGCCCTAGATATTTATAAATTATTGCTGGTATACTACCTTCCAATTTATCATCATTTTTATACGATTTTAAATTCATTCTATAAATATATTCTGTTATGTCCTTACAAATCTTTTCTCCATGATATTCCTCGAATTTGAAATTATCCTCTCTTAAATCCTCTAAGAACTTTAGTCCATCATCATATCCAATGAGCTTTAAATTTGGCTTAGGTAATTTTTCTAGTAAATCGCTTCTTCTCCATGCGAAAACAAAATGGACTAATACATATAATATTGAAGATGATGCTGTTCTATTATATAACAATTTCTTGAATTTATTTGGTTCATCTAATATGCCTAATATTGCAACTAGAAGAGTAGTAAAATTATCATCATTGTATTTATCAATATCATAATGTACTTTTCTTTCCTTTGCTATAGATATATCAATAGATGGTATTACATGATTATTTATAAATGAGACCATAACCTTACCACATTGATTACTAATCTTAAATGCTTTTTCAATTAAGTCTTTTGATTTTTCTATCTTACGTTCCAATGGTAGATTTAAAATATTCTTCTCGATATTATTATTTAACAGATTATAAAGTCTAACATATATAAGGGCTTTTGTATTAGTATTCCTTGCCCTTGAGTTATTGCTTCTATCAAGGACATATTCATTAAATTTGTTTATTACATCTATATCTTTGAACTGTATTTTTAACGTACTTAATTCAATCATATATCGGCTATACATACTATTAGCTGCTTCTATCTGGTTTTCATATTCTAACAATTCTTTTAGAACTGGTAAATCGTCTCGCATTATATATAAACCTTTTTTACATATAATTGGGTGAATATATACCTTTATATTCCTAGCATTAAAAAAATTCCTATCTATCTTTTTATCAGTTAAGTACCTTACCTCGTTTTCTACATACTCCTTACTTAAAAATCTTTTCGAATCGTTTATCAGCTTGTCAACTTCCTCTTTTCTAAAAAAATAGTAGATTGGAGTACAGGATATTTTAATAACATTAACCTTATATCTTTTAAAATAACTAAATCTTGCAGTTTTACATGGTAATTGTTCATCTATTTTCTTTAATAATTGTCTAAACTCTTCGTATGTATAATATAAATTATTTAACTCTTCTCTTGTTAAATCATCGATAGTCCTGATATATTTGTGATCTCCTTGTATATAACTTATCCCATTACTTAAAATTTCATCTATGTAAGCCAAACATCCATCCATACTATACAGATGTACCCCATAGAAATTAAAATCGCTACCTTTCTCTATAACACTATAGTTACTTTCTTTGAAAAAAGTACTGAGCGGAGTTCCTAATCTATCTTTATACAGCTCATATCCTAAACATCTTTGTTTTATAGTATCCCTAACCCATTGATTGCTTCTATATTGATGATATGATTCTATTAATTTAACTCTACAATCTTCAAATTTATCCTTAATAAAATATATTGATTTTGGTAATAAAGGATGAGTTACAATCATACCCATTCGCTGAAATCTCCAATAAGTATATTTACAAACCTCAATTCCTAATTCATTTAAACTATTTAGAGCTTTATCTTTCTCTATGACATTATCGTAGAAATTTAATAGAACTTCCTCAAAATCTTTCCTGTAAATATAATCTTTTTTATGATATACATACCTATCTTTTTCCCCAAAACCACACAATATCCCAGTTATTACTTTCGTATGAAGGGCTCTTCTTATAGAACTGTAACTTTTAATAGTTGTATTACTAATTATATAATCTATTGTTATAAAATCTCTATCAAGTTCCTCTTGAGTAATATATTCACCTGTAAAGGCAAAGCTTAATTCTTTATTTATGTACTTTTCTAAAACTTTATGTTTGCTCATTTTATACCTACTAGTCTACAGATTTATGTATCTTTTCATAAATAAATCTTTAGCCTTTCTCAAATCGGTTTCTGGTATATATGTATCTTGACTTTTTAGATTTCTATCTCCACGATAGTAAGCAACAGCTAATCTTTCTCCTACAGTATTGTTTAAAAATTGGCTATAAATATACCTTAAAGAATGAGGAGTTATCGGTTGTCCTTCAAGTAATCTCTCTTCTCTAATAGCTAGTTCACTTCCCTTTCCAGCTTCAATTTTAATATTCATAATTGCTTGCTCAGCTACACTTCTAAATCTTCTCATATAATTGTCATTTGTCATAGCTTTTCCTTCTGTATTAATAAAGATAGCTCCATACTTATGTGATAAGAATCCTCTTTGATTTAAAAGCTCTTGATGTTCTTTGTATTCATCTCTTATGACGTCAGCAAAAACCTCGAAAACTGGTTGCTCTCTATTTATTTTAATTTCCCCTGTTTTAACTCCATCTGAACGTAATCTTGCATCTGATGTTAGATCTATATATAAGCTGCAGCTTTCATATTTTAAATCTATTAATTTGAGTCGTCCATTGTGCATCTGCATAGCTTCGCCCATTCTTAGTCCTGCAAATGCCTCCAGTACAATAGCGAACGTTATCATTGGATCAATAACTCTCGACACTTCTACTAGCTTTTTCACTGTATATAGACTTGCTTTAGTTACCTTACTTCTTGCTTTACCACCATTTGAATTATCTAGGTTAACCGTAACTATATTTTCCAGCTTTGGAACATACTTTATGCTACCATTCTTTAGTTTTTTAGGATATTTCCCAACTATAAAATCATCTAGCTCAAAATATTTCATTTTGTATTTTAGTTCCTTACCTCTTGCTGATTTTCTAGCTGTACATAACCAATAAACAAATTTAGTTATTACTTGATTTGTACGATCCACTTCTGTTTTTGATCTACTGCTATTAGGATTTTCATCATCATCAATTAAATTATATGTATATAGGTTTAAGAATTCTTTTATTAGATCCTTATCTAAATTTTGTATATCTATAAATCTTTGTGCATATATGTAATTCAAAAACTTTATTAATGGCTTTATATAGTTCCTAAGAGTATTTGCTGATTTGTCAGCTAAACTAATTTTAATTCCACCAGAGCCAAAATCATCGTACAAAAAATCTGTGAACCTATGAAATCCACTTTCATCATTTTCTTTTATTGCAAAAAAAGTTTTATAATTCCCACCTATTAGCACATTTATTGTTATCGATTTAAATCTTTTAGGTTTTAGTTCAATAACATCTACTGCATTAGAATTTTCTCTTCTATTAAGAAATGATTTTAATTCACATATGTTTATACTATCTAAAATTTCATTGTTATCTAATTCCAAAACGCCTAAATCTCTATACATATATATCTCCGATACTCTATTGGTTTTTATTGGACATGCCGTATTTTTCATTATAAAACACCTATTGGACACTTACAATAACATTTCTGTTGTTAAATAAAAAATACATAGTCTTAACTCTTTATTTAAAAGAATTAACACTATGTATTGGACATTTATTATTTATAGTTAAATTGTTACTTTTAGCACCTAACTTCTGTAGTAACTATCAAATCACATTTTTCAAAAGCATTTTTAAAAGCTTTAAGCATTCTTTCTTCATTATCACCAACTACTGTTTGGTTATAAACAGCTATACCTATAGCTGCAAGTTCTTTAGCTAAAAATTGAGCATTTGTATTTACTATGTCTCCTAATAATATCTCAGTTCCTACAGAAATTATTTCTGCCCTCATGTTCTTTCCCTTCTTTCTTCATGTAAACTTCAACTTTATAAACTTATTAATATATAATTATCCATTATATTTTGGATGAAGATAATTATTCAATCTCTTTTCTACATCTTCTATAGATTCATCAGTTCTACCACAATAATCTATGACTTGATCCTTAGAAAACTTAAATGAATCAAAATACTTAGCATGCTTAGAACTAAAATATAATCCACACACTGATGCAACTGGATTCATCATGTAACTCTCAGTAAGCGTTACACCTGTTCTTTCAGTAACCTTTAAAAGCTTAAATACCTTCTCCATTTGTTTCTGATCCTTCAATGAAGGATATCCAAAGGCTGGTCTTATACCTCTGTATTTAGCCTGGAACAACTCTTTCTTAGTTATACATTCACTCTTATCATACGCCCAGTATATCTTTCTTATGTCTTCATGAAGCTTTTCAGCTGCAGCTTCTGCCAATCTATCACATAAAAGCTTAAGCATAATTGCCTTATACTCTTCACCAGCTTCTTTAAGTTGTTTTTCATACTCATATACTTCATTGCCAGCAGTAACTAAAAAACTTCCTATATAATCAGTCTTTCCACTTTCCTTAGGAGCTATAAGATCAGATAAGCATAGGTGATTTCCTTCTTTCACTTTTTTCTGCTGACGAAGAAAATTAAATACCTCTATTTCATAATCACCACCATATAGCACAACATCATCTTCTATAGAATTAGCTTTAAATATTCCGAATACTCCCTTTGGTGATATTCTATTATTAATCTCTAATTCATCAAGCATATTATTTGCTTCTTCAAATAGCTTTTTCGCTTCTTCACCGTAGATTTCATCATCTAATATTTCAGGATAAGTCTTCTTCATCTCCCAGGCAATGAAGAAAAATGTCCAATCTATATAGTCTCTAAGCTCTTTTACTGAATATTTTACTTCCTTCACTCCAATAAATTCAGGAATATCAATATCTTCTTTATCCCATTGAATTCTAAACTTATTTCTTCTTGCTTCTTCAATTGATATATTATCCGCCGTAACCATCTGCTTATAGCTTTCTCTTATATCTTTATATTCATTACTTATATTCTGCAAAAAGGATAATTTATCCTTCATAAGGTTTTTCATTATTTCAACGGTTTTAGATGCATCTCCACCATAAATTACACCTTTACTATACTTTGGCGCTATTTTTAGAGCAGTGTGAATCTTTGAAGTAGTTGCTCCACCTATTAATAATGGTATATCAAAGCCTTGCTTTTCCATTTCCTCAGCAACATGCGCCATTTCTTCAAGTGAAGGTGTAATAAGTCCACTAAGTCCTATAACATCAACCTTTTCCTCTCTTGCTACTCTAAGAATCTCTTCGCAAGGTACCATAACACCTAAATCTATTATTTCAAAATTATTGCAAGCCAATACCACACCTACAATGTTTTTTCCTATATCATGGACATCGCCTTTTACAGTTGCTAAAAGCACCTTTCCAGCTTTACTACTTTCATCTGAATTATCTTCTTTTATGAATGGAAGCAATATTTCTACAGCCTTTTTCATCACTCTAGCTGATTTTACTACCTGTGGAAGAAACATCTTTCCATCACCAAATAAATCTCCAACAATCTTCATTCCATCCATTAGAGGACCTTCAATTACATTAAGCGCCCTTGAAGTTTTAATTCTTGCTTCTTGTAAATCTTCCTCCAAGTATTCACTTATACCTTTTACTATAGAATAGCTCAGCCTTTTTTCTACTTCATCATTTCTCCATAACTTTACTTTTTCATCTTGCTTTTCTTCACTATTTCTATATTTATCAGCAAGCTCTAATAACTCCTCTTTAGCTGCACTTCTCTTATTAAGAATTACAGCTTCTACTAATTCTAAAACATCTTTAGGTATATCATCATAGATTCTTATCATTCCAGGATTGACTATTCCCATATCCATTCCTGACTTTATCGCATGATATAAGAATACCGCATGCATACTTTCTCTAATAAAATTATTGCCTCTAAATGAAAAACTTAAATTAGATACTCCACCGGACACTTTTGCACTTGGAAGATTTTCTTTAATCCACTTTGTAGCGTTTATAAAATCAACAGCATAATTATCATGTTCATCTATACCAGTTGCTATAGCTAATATGTTAGGATCAAATATTATATCTTCAGGAGGGAATCCAACCTTTTTGGTTAATATGTCATAGGCTCTCTTACAAATCTCAATCTTTCTTTCATAGCTATCAGCTTGACCCTTTTCATCAAAAGCCATTATGACAGCAGCTGCTCCAAAACCTTTTATTATAGCAGCCTTTTTCATAAACTCTTCTTCTCCCTCTTTTAAGGAAATAGAGTTTACAATACACTTTCCTCCAATAGACTTTAACCCTTCCGTAATGACTTCCCACCTAGAAGAATCAATCATTATAGGTTTGCATGCTATTTCTGGTTCAGAAGCCAAAAGTCTTAGAAAATATGACATTTCTTCCTTTCCATCTAACATACCGTCATCAAAGTTTATATCTAAAACCTGTGCACCATTTTCAACCTGTTCTCTTGCTATTGCCAGTGCTTCTTCATATTTCTTTTCTCTAATTAGTCTTGCAAACTTAGCTGATCCAGCTACATTTAGTCTCTCTCCTATGTTTATAAAGTTATTTTCAGCTCTTGCTTCCAATAACTCTAGGCCTGCATAAGTACTGATTTTTGTTCCTTCATTCAAAATTCTTGGAAGGTAATTTTCCGCTAACCCTTTTATAGCCCTTATATGCTCTGGTGTCGTACCACAACATCCTCCCACTATATTCAAACATTTGTCTTCAAATAATTCCTTTAGATAACTACAAGTTACCTCCGGAGTTTCATCATATTCACCTAAAATATTAGGTAAGCCCGCATTTGGATATAAAGATATATATAAATCATGTTCTTTTGATAACTCTTTTACAAAAGGTACAAGGTCCTTAGCTCCAAAAGAGCAATTAAGTCCTATAGATATAACATAATCACTGTTCATTGACTTAACAAATGCTCCTAAAGTTTGACCAGATAGAAGCCTTCCACCTTTATCATTTATAGTTCCTGATAACATTATTGGAAGTACTTTATTCTTTTCTTTAAACACTTCCTCAGCAGCTATTAATGCAGCTCTTGCATTTAAATGATCAAAAATAGTTTCGATAAGTAGTACATCTACGCCTCCATCTAGTAATCCGGATACCTGTATCTTATATGAATTTACAACCTGATCAAAGGTAACACTTCTATAAGCTGGATTTTCTACGTCTGGAGACATAGATAACGTCTTATTTGTTGGTCCCATTGAGCCAGCCACATACCTTGGTTTATTCTTTGTAGATAAAGTATCTGCTGCTGCTCTAGCAAGCTTAGCTCCAGTATAGTTAAGCTCATAAACCATATCCTGAAGACCATAATCCTCTTGTGAAATAATATTGCTATTAAAAGTATTAGTCTCTATTATGTCTGCCCCTGCTTCTAAATACGCTTTATGTATGCTTGTTATTATTTCAGGTTTCGTAAGTACAAGCACATCATTATTTCCTTTTTGTTCTTTATGTGATTGTATTTGACTTCCTCTAAAATCCTCTTCTTTTAGCTTATAGTTCTGTATCATAGTTCCCATTGCCCCATCAAGAACTAGAATTCCTTCCTCTAAGCTTTTAATAAATCTGTTTTCTGTGAATAAATGCCCCCTCATTACTACCTCCAAAATATTTGTTTTTACACTTAACGTGTATATCGATATGCCTATGTGTACTTAAACTATAATGTTTTAAAAATCATAATTCTTATGACTGTTAAAAATATAAGATTACAACTAAAGTTTGGATATCTATACTTATTATACTATAATACTGACTTATCATGTAGTTACTAAAGGATTCCTATATCGAAACTTAATTTATTAATATTATATGTATTTATAGATTCCCATATATAATAAAGCTGCTCACCGTAAAATAAAATTACGGTGAGCAGTATTTAAAAAACTCTTTCTCTCAAAGCTTACTTATTGAATTATACAGTCTTTATTTGTGAGAAGGGGTACAAATAAAAACTGATACGGTTATCAGTTAAGTATTAAAACTTTGGAAAGTATATTCAAAGTAAACTATGTATGAGAAAAAGAATTTATTGCCCTGAGCCTGGCTTTATAGACTGTTTCTTAGCATTTCTATTACTATTCTTTGGCTCTTCATCTGATAAAGTTGTATCCCAATTTGATTTAATTTTTCTAGTTAGCTTATTATCAATTTGACTATCTTTTGGCATATCTAATCACTCCTTCTTTTGTTTTCTGGCACTTTGTCCCTCTCTTCACTCTTTAATTTATGTACTTTCTATTTCAAATATTCATAGTATTTTTAACTTACCTTTTGTGTATCTTCTAAATAATGATCTTACTATAAAAAAGTTGCTGGCTCGACCTTCTTCAGTAAATTTTTTATACAAAAAAAAAAGCTTAAAGCTTCATAAGCTTTAAACTCTTTTAATCATTAGATTGTTTTTAATAGTATCTAAAATTAAGTGGTTATACAGGAGATGCTATATGAGCGAGCAATTAGAATTAAATGATTTACGGATATGGTGTAGCGTTAATAAACTGTATTGTCCGAACGTAGTGAGTTATACAGTTTTAGCTACTCCATTAGAGAAAATCATATTAATTCTTTGCGTAAGCTCATTAAAGCATTGGATGAATAACCACTTAATTTAAACACAGTGATTAAATATATCTAATTATTATTTACTTTCCATAATAGCTAGAGCTACTGCACCTATAACACCTGCATCTGTTCCTAGACCTGCAGGAACTATCTTACATGCTTCAGCCATATTCTTAAAGCATCTCTTATTTACTACTTCTTGAACTTTATCAAAAACTATTTCCCCTGCTTTTGATACGCCTCCACCTATTATGATCATTTCAGGATCAAATATAGATATTGCGTTAGCTACACCTATTCCAAGATAATTTAATGCATTGTCTATTATATCTTTTGAAATCTCATCACCAGCAGCTGCTTCAGCAAAAACTTCTGCTGAAGTTACACTTTTATACTTTCTAAGTGATGTTTCTACTTTACTTTCTAAAGCTTCTTTTGCTCTCTTTCCTATAGCTGTACCTGATGATGTAGCTTCAAGACAACCTATATTTCCGCAATTACATCTAGGACCATTCGGTGCTACAGTAGCATGTCCTATCTCAAGAGCATTGCTTGTATTTCCTCTGTATATCTTTCCATTAAGTACTGCTCCACCACCTACTCCAGTACTTACTGTGAAGTATACCATATTTTCAGTGCCTTTTGCTGCACCAAACATAAATTCACCTATAGCAGCAACGTTAGCATCATTATCTAAGTATACTGGAATTTGAAACTTTTCTCTAATAGGCGATACCAAGTCAAAATTCTTAAAAGGAAGGTTTGGAGTAGTTATTATTATGCCAGTTTTAGCATCTAGTGGACCAGGAGATCCAATTCCGATAGCCTTAACCTGAACAACATCTACCTTTCCATTTTCTATAACATCTTCTACAGTCTTAATTATTCTACCTAATACTGCAGCTTCTCCTTCATGTGCATCAGTTGCGATTATCGATTGACTTACAACGTTTCCATTAAAATCAGACAAGGCAGTACTAATTTTTGTTCCACCTAAGTCTATACCTATAACATAGTTACTCATTATTTTCCCCCCATATCCTAAAATGAAACCTAATTTACTTAAAATTTTACAACAATATTATAACATATATACAATTAATATTATTGTATATTTTATCACCTTATAATATTTATACAATATTCCTAAATTTTCATTATAATATTGTATATATTGAAAATATTATCTCTATTTAACTCCATAAAATTAAATTTATTCATTCTTGTAGGCATTTATATAATATCTACCCTGATTGTCATATCCTTGATCTTTTATGTAAAAATCACTATCTGACAACATCTTACATATAACTTGTATACTCTCGTTTCCACAGTTATCTACTGTTATCGTAAAGTTATCTTTGTTATCTACCACACCAATATAATCATAAATATTACTATAATCGCTAAGTCCGATGCTTCCTCTAATATCCATTCTATAATCTGACATTTGCAACCCCCTAGATATAAGTTTTTACTATTAGTATAGATAAAATTATGATTAATATTCCTTAGTTTGATTAATTTTTATTTTAGTAAATTGAATACTATATAAAAGTTGCTGAAGTGTCTTCTTCAGTGAGCTTTTTTAACGCATCTGCCTTTGCCAATATATATTAAGAACATTTGCCAGGTAAATAAGTTTTATTTTTTTATTATACAACAAAAAAGACTGAGTAAATACTTAATACTAACTCAATCTTTTTAAAAAAACAGGCCTTAAGTCTTATATCTTTTCAATATTATAAAGCTTCACTTCGTAATTCTCTTAGCTTTTTAGCATTCTCTATTATTTTATCTGCTTCTAATACTGGCACCTCTTCATACCTTTCAAAATTACATCTAAAACTTCCCCTAGCCTGAGATATTGATCTAAGGTCCGTAGCATACTTGAAAAGCTCTGACATAGGAACTTCAGCCGTAACCTTTTCCATTCCATCTACAGGCTCCATACCAAGTACTTTTCCTCTCTTTTTATTTATATCTCCTATAACATCTCCCATATAATCACTAGGAACCATAACTTCTAAATGCATTATTGGCTCAAGCAAGATTGGCTTTGCTATCTCAACACCCTTTCTATACGCTAAAGATGCTGCAATCTTAAATGCCATTTCTGATGAATCTACTGGGTGATAAGAACCATCATGTAAAGTTGCCCTTAATCTTATAACTGGATATCCAGCTAAAACTCCATGCTGTATGCAATCTTTAAGCCCTTTTTCCACAGCTGGTATATAATTTCTCGGAACAACTCCTCCTACTACTTGATCTACAAATTGCAACTCATCATATCCATCAACTCTAGGTTCAAACTTAATCTTTACATCCCCGTATTGACCATGTCCACCAGATTGTTTTTTATGCTTTCCTTGGACATCTGCCACACCTTTTATAGTTTCTCTATATGGCACCTTTGGGCTTTGAAGAATAACCTCTGCACCAAACTTATTTTTCAATTTAGATGCAATAACATCAAGATGAGTCTCACCAACACCTGAAATTATAGTTTCTGCATTTTCTACATCTCTAGATACTCTAAACGTAGGATCTTCTTCTAATAGCTTTGTAAGTGCTGATGATATCTTATCCTCGTCTCCCTTACTCTTAGGAAGTACAGCCATAGATATAACTGGATCTGGGAATTCCATAGGTTCATATATCACCTTATTATTGCTATCACAAATTGTATCACCAGTTGCTGTATATTGAAGTTTAGCTACAGCCCCTATATCTCCAGCAGTAATCTCCTTTGTAGGTATCTGGCTTTTTCCCCTTAGGAAATATAAATTTCCCATCTTCTCATTTCTTTCTTTAGATGAATTATATACTATAGAATCAGCAACAGCTTTTCCTGTTAATACTCTAAATATAGATAACTTTCCTACAAAAGGGTCAGCCACAGTTTTGAAAACAAAAGCTGAAAAAGGCTTTTCTTCATCTATCTTAACAGTATCATTGTTATCGTTTAACTTTTTGTATCCATTTCTCACCATCTTCTCTGGAGAAGGGAAACAACCAATTATATCTTCAATCAATGCTCCCATACCAATTACTTCTAGTGAGCTACCACACATAACTGGAGCTATCTCTCCAGTACAGCATCCATTAATTAACCCTCTATATATCTCTTCATCAGTTAATTCTCCATCATTAAAATATTTATCTAAAAGTTCTTCATCAGTTTCAGCTACAGCTTCCATAATCATCTGTTTACACTCTGCAACTTTATCTAAATATTCCTCTGGAACTTCTTTTAATTCAACTTTATTAGTTTTTTTATCATGAACTTTAACTTTTCTTTTTATTACGTCAATTACACCTGTAAATTCGCTTTCTTTTCCGATCGGATATTGTATTGGAACTACTGTTATACCAAACTTACTCTTTAGATCAGATAACACTTTATCATAATCTGAGTTTTCTCTATCTAACTTGTTTATAAAAAATGCCCTAGGTAGTTTCATCTTATTACAATACTCCCATGCCTTTTCCGTACCAACCTGAATTCCGGCGGCACCACAAACTACTATCATGGAAACATCTATAGCTCTAATCCCTTGTATTTCTTCACCTACAAAGTCAAAATACCCGGGAATATCTACAAGATTTATCTTTTTATCATTCCATTCAAATGGAATAACAGAAGCAGATAAAGAGATTCCCCTCTTTTTTTCTTCAACATCATAGTCACTTGTAGTTGTGCCTTCTTCTATCTTTCCTAATCTATCAATGGTTTTAGTATAATATAATAAAGCTTCTGCTAGGGCTGTTTTCCCTGATGAACTATGTCCAATTATACCTACATTTCTTAGATTATCAGTTTTATAGTCTTTCATACATTTTATCTTAACTCCGCAATCTACAAAGTTAAGATATTCACCTACCTTCCATTAAAATTTAGACTTTAGCTGTATATAAAGCTGTAGTTGATTGATGTCTCTTTAAGATTTATTTTTGCAAGATACTATACTAATCTTTTAATATCATACTAAAACTAAAGAAATTCATATCAACTAGCTAAAGATTTTCAAAGCTAAAAATATTTTCTTTTTGAACAGAATGTATTAATGGTAAATATAAACGATTTAATATTAATGTGTTGAAAGTTAAATTGATAGATTTAATTTTATAGATGTTGTATATTATATGGCGGGATAATCCTCTAAAGTATTCAACCTTTATATCGCTTGTGAAAAATTCGCTAAAGCGATTTTCTTTATTGAAATTTTTGCGCAGCTGCCTTTTCTTAAGTGTATGTGAAGAATCTTACAGGCGACATAATCTTCTTTTTTATTCTTTAACTTATACTGTGTCTTAAGCCTTTTCGCATAATTATACACATATATAATTTAGTTATAAATTCCTAAAGAATAAAATAGAATTAGTTACTAATAAATGTATTCACAACTTTTTTATATTATTATATTAAATAATATTCTCTTCTTTAAATTATTATCCTTCTTATTTTCAAAATATTCTGAAAACCTTTTCTATATATCTAATTATTGGAATAAATCTGCAAATTATACCTTATATTTAAATTTTTTTATTTAAAAAATAACATGTATTATGTTAAATGTTAATTTTCTATGTATTTATGTACATTTTGTATAATCTTTGGTAAAATAGTCGTAATTAGGGATATTACCTAAATCTTTATATTAATAATGTCATCTATTTTTACTTAATAAAGGCAAACCTATCGAAAGGTAGGGACGCAAAGCTATGGATCTAAGAATTTGATTTATGATTGCCAAGCTACTAAGTTTGTTAGATTAAAAATGGACAAGTTTTAATTTGTCCATTTTTATTTTTAATATTATCTTTAATTGAAAATTTTTAATGATATGGAGGAGATATTATGGTAAAGAACGTAATAATAAAAGGAATAGGAAGTTATCATCCTGAAAAAACACTGTACAATGATTATTACATAGAACACTATAAAAAATACGGTACAGAAGGTCATGCAGCAGGCCTGATGGAGAAGATGGGAAGAGACAGAAGAACTATAGCTTCTCCAGGTGAAACAAGTATTACAATGGCGGTAGAAGCCGCAAAAGTAGCTTTAAATAAATGTGACCTAACATCGCTAGATATTGATGCAATAATATCAGCATCAGATACACCCGAGTTTCTCACACCATGTTGTGCATTGATTATAAAAAATAAACTTAAGGCAGAAAATGCCACAAACGTTTTTGATATAAACAATGATTGCATAGGTATGCTTACAGCAATCGACATTGCTTCAAGATTTTTAAAAACGGACGATAAATATAAAAGAGTTCTTGTATTAGGTTCAATGAACATGATACCATTTTCTAGAGAAGATGATTTGGTTGTTTATCAAGGTATATCAGATGGCGCTGCAGCTATTATACTTGAAATTATAGAAGAGGAGGAAGAAAGGGGATTTTTAGGTTCTAGGGTATTTACTGATGATAGTTATAATGAAAATATAAGATTTCCTAATTGTGGTTTATCAAAAATAACTGATGAAACAACTTCAAATTATGATCGAAGATTAAAATGGGATCCTTTCGACTTTAGTTTTCTTTCTGATGAGTGGACTAAACTTATAAGTTCCTTGTTAATGGATTATAATCTTATTCCAGAAGAAGTTGCTCATTATTTTATATCGCAATTCTCTAAATATGATTTGTACCAAACTATTGAAAAACTCGGTGTAGATAAATCTAAGGCTATATTTATTGGTGATAAGTATGGCTATACCGGTTGTGCAAGCCCAATTATGGCACTAGATGACAAATTATCTATTGAAGGTTTTAAATCAGGGGATATTCTAATATTTTGTTCTGTTGCAGCTGGTTACACTATGTCTTCTCTAATCTATAAATGGTAATTAATTTTTAGAAACAGGGGGATAAGAATGGAATCCTTATCAAGTAGTATAATTGACTTTCAGAAAAAAACATTAAAATTCGTATTAATAATATATTCTGTTAGTGCATTAATGGCAGGAATAGTATTTATAGGTATGAAGGCAATGAATTTATATCCGGAAATAAGTTGGAGCTCATTGTATATTCTAATGGCTCTAACCTTATTTGAGGTTATACTTTTTAGACTAGGATATAAATGGGCCATGAAGGATGCTCAGTCGTGGAAGAGAGGTTTAACTTTTCTAAAAGCTAGCTTAGTGATCATATGTTATGTAAACTATATTTATTTGACTTGGATGGTTCCATCTAAGGAGCTATGGTTAATAGTGTTTTATTTCATACTATTAAGCGCACTTTTATTTGATCACAAGCTAACTCTTATATCAGTTGGAGTTAGTATATTATCACAAGTATATATATTCTTTAGCAATTCAAACTTGCTACCTGAAAATCAAGTTTTCTTAAGAGAAATAGTTATTAGAATAATTGTGATATCCCTTACTTCTTTTGCGATATATCTCTTTACATATTTCTCTTCGCTATTACTTAAAGATATAAGTGATAATGAAAATGATATAAAAGAAAAAAATGAACATATCTTTAATTTATTCTCTCAAATAAGTGAATTCTCAGAGATGCTTCTAAATTCAAGTACAACATTATCAACTGCTGTTGATCAAGAAGCAAAATCTCTTCAGTACATAGCCTCTATAAGTAATGATATTAATAATGATGCAAATCACATGCTAAATAACTCTCAAAAGAATGAAACCATACTATCTAACTTACTCGACATAAACAAAAATGTTTCTAGTAAGGTTGATAGTACTAAAGCATTCTCTAATGAAATTATTTCATTATCTAATGAGAATAATAAATCTCTAAGAGAAGCTCTAAATATAATAAATCATATAAGCATAAGAATAAAAAATACTTTTGAAGCTTCTAAAGTACTTGAGGAAAAATCAGCTGAAATAGATAGTATTATAGGGATAATAAGTGATATATCAGAGCAAACTAACCTCCTTGCCTTAAATGCTTCTATAGAAGCTGCTAGAGCTGGTGAACTAGGCAAAGGCTTTGCAGTAGTTGCTGAAGAAGTTAGAAAATTAGCTGAAGATAGCAGAACTTCTCTAACTGATATAGGGTCATTATTAAGCGAATTCAAAGAAAAAATAAGAGAAGTTGAAGGATTAATGACTGAAAATAACGCTCAAATTTCTACTGGTAATACTATTTTAACCAATGCAGTTGATAATGTATCCACTATGGTAGATAAGCTGAAAGTATCTAATACTAATATAACTACTATCAGTGAGTTGGCATCATCAATGATTAATGAAACAGAGAATGTTGTTTCATTTAACTCCAAGATATCTGAACTTACAGAAGAAACAATAAATAAATTCAAAGAAGTGTCCGATTCAGTAAATCAAAATGCTGCTGTTGGTGAAGAAATAGCTGCAAGTTCAGAATACCTAAGAGATTTAGCTAAGGAAATGAACACCTTAACTAATAGAAACTAAAACTTATAACTGTAAATTAGTTATAATAAGCAATAGGCTGTCCATATAAGTGTTAAACTTATTAAGGACAGCCTATCTTTATTTATAATTTCTATGCAACTTTTTCTTCTTCATTCTCATCCCAAGCTGGCTCTGGCCCTCTTAAGTAAGATAATAAAGCTGCTATTACACTAAATATAAATGATATTGTAAACGCTAGTCTCAATCCACCAATAAACTTTCCAATAGCTATTCCTTCAGCTCCGACTTGAGTACCAACAAATAAAGCCTGCATAGCTTCTGGAGACACACTTGAAGCTATTATAGCCATAGAAAGCGCTATACTTAAAACTGTACCAGCATTATTTAACATAGTTCTTACTCCTGCAGCTACCCCTCTTTTGTCCGCTGGAACTGATCCCATTATAGCATTTGTATTTGGAGAAAAGAATAAGCCTGAACCTAATCCCATAATAAGCATCGATATAACTAACATTATCATAGATGAATTTTCTTTTATAAACATAAATCCTATTAGACCTACCGCAGAAGTTGCAAGTCCTATTGAACTTAATGCTCTTGATCCATATTTATCAGATAATACTCCACTTATAGGAGATACAATCATCATTGATATTGCAAGCGGAGTCAATAACATACCAGCTATTATTGGATCAATCCCTTTTATCCCTTGAAAATAGAATACTAATAGGAACGTTACTGCTCCTCTCGCTATCCCATTAAAAAAGTTGCTTGCGTATGCAAATGCTAATATTCTATTCTTAAATAATCTCATATCCAACATTGGGTATTTAATCTTACTTTCTATATTAATAAACAATGCAATTAATATAATTGATGCTACTATTAAGATTATTACAGTTGGATTAAACCATCCTGAGAAACTTCCTAAAGTTAATGCAATAAGCAATGATAGCATACCTAATGTAAATACTATAGTTCCTTTAAAATCAAACTTTTGTTTCTCCGGTAAGTTAGCTACTTCTTTTAATTGAATTGCTGCCCAAATGGTTCCTACAATACCTATTGGCACATTTATATAAAATATGCTTCTCCATCCAAAGTTAACTAGAAAACCACCTAATATAGGCCCTATAACACTAGCAACACTTATTATCATGGTATTAATTCCAAGAGCCTTACCTAGCTCTTTCTTTGGGAATGCATCTGTTACAATAGCCGTACTATTAGCTACCATCAATGCACCGCCTATTCCTTGTATTAATCTAAATATAAGCAATGTTATACCATTCTGTGCTAACCCACATAAGAAAGATGCTACTGTGAACACAGCAAATCCACTAACATATAGTTTTTTTCTACCAACCATATCAGCTACTCTTCCTATTGAAGGAACTAGTATTGTTAAGACTAGCATATATCCCATAAGAACCCAAGTAACTATACCCATTCCTGCATTTATATCTTTCATTATCACAGGTAATGCTATCATTAGAGTACTACCACTCATAACTGATAGCAATGCACCGATTGTAGTGCAGGACAACGCTATCCATTTGTAATTATCTTTTTTCATTTACTCTTCCTCTTTCTCATTTAGTAGTGTTATTAATCTATTTAAACTATTATTGCAATTATCTTTTACTCTTCTTAATACTTTTTCTCTCTCATCAATAGTCCTTACTAAAGTGCTTACTTTTTCCAAAGCTTCATTAATATGATCTTTATCAGTAATATCTTTAGACCATATCTCATTTAGCATCTTCCTTAACCCTAATATCTGCTTTACCTCTGGTATCGTTAATCCCAGCTTAGATCTAAGTTCCTTTATTTCATTTATTGTACTTATATCTTCATCACTATACATCCTATAGCCTGAATCTGTTCTTGCTACAGGTGTAAATAACCCCATGTCCTCATAGTACCTTATTGATCTCTTAGTGAGATCAGTGATTTTTGAAACTTCATCTATTTGATAATACTTTTGATCCATACTTTCCCCTCCATTTATCATTTTAATAAACTATAACCTTAACGTCAATGTCATAGTTTCTGTATATCTACTAACAAATCGTTTACTTCATATGCTTCTTTCAAATATTAATAGATTACTTTCATATGCATATTTAAATTTTTAAATAAAATGTTCGTGCACCGATACTAGCACTTTATCTCAATACATATAACCTTTTATCCACAATAATCAAAGATTCTTCAACAGATTATACACATATTATAGCTATTTTTTACTTAGTCTGTGGATATATAATTATCAGAAATGATTATATAGATCTTTTTAAAAACAAAAAAACGCCAGATATACTGGCGTTATGTACAAATGGCTCCGCGAAGAGGGCTCGAACCTCCAACCTATCGGTTAACAGCCGAGTGCTCCACCATTGAGCTATCGCGGAATATTGTATCTCATAAAGATACAACCTAGCGACCACCTACTCTCCCACACAGTCGCCCATGCAGTACCATCAGCCGTCTAAGTCTTAACCTTCGTGTTCGGTATGGGTACGGGTGTAACCCTTAGACGCATCATC
>NZ_BQXY01000012.1 GCF_024341905.1 Clostridium folliculivorans | reverse complement strand
TCGTCCTGAGCCAGGATCAAACTCTCAATTTAAAGTTTAATCATAGCTTACTTACTTAGTAAGTCTTTTTTCAAAAGAATTGCTGGTTTAGTTTAAGTCTAATTTTAGACTTTGTTTATCTTCTCTGTTTAATTTTCAAAGACCAAGTTAGTT
Organism: Clostridium folliculivorans; assembly: GCF_024341905.1. Taxonomy (GTDB): domain Bacteria; phylum Bacillota; class Clostridia; order Clostridiales; family Clostridiaceae; genus Clostridium_AR; species Clostridium_AR folliculivorans. Next base: position 131,383 of record NZ_BQXY01000012.1, on the reverse strand, counting down.
TTTACTGTTTTGTGACAGCTCATTTATCTTACCACCGTAAGATTCTTTTGTCAACACTTTTTTAAAACTTATTTTCTAAAAACAAATTTTAACTTTTTGTGTCTTTATCGCTCTGTGTTGCAGCGACATATATTATAATAGCATATGATTTAATTCTAAAAATCTTATGAAATACCATTAGATGAGAATACTTGTCCAACGTTCCATATTCCTCTTCATTTCTGCAGATTCCATCAATTGACACACCAGGAACTGTTATACTGTAACACAGGCAATAAATAGAATATATTAGCGATTTAATTGATGCAAACATAAATTTCTTGACATAGTCAGCATCAATTCTGTTGTATTTAATAATATTACTCCTTTGAAAAAACTTAATAAAAGTATCGAATTATATCCACATCATAATTTCAATAATATATTAAGCACATAAAAAACAAAAAAGCCTAAATTAGGCTTTTATAAATTATCTTCTATATATTTAATTTTCTGCTCAACGTATTTTTCTAAATCTTCTAAACTTACTTCTTTCAATGTAGCAGAAGACATATTATCGGAAGTTGTTGTCAAAAGACATCCCATTGCTTCACTTTCAATTACATTATATAAAGAACTTCGTAATATTATATTTTCCCAAAAAAATAAATTATAGCATTTATTAGAACAAAAATTTCTACTTAAGTGATGTTCTTCATTTATTATTACATTCATTATATCGTGAATCTTTTTAGGAGCATCCGAGATATCTTTATAAATATAAAACTCACTTACATCAGTATCAATAACTTTACCACATTTTTCACAATGAAATTTTATATTTTTTTTGCTCATAAAGTTGATCACCCCTTATCTATTATAATCTATTCTTATAAAATACAATTAGTTCATGCTCTTCTAAGAATTACTTATATTTTTTACACATTGAAATCTTCTCAATCATTTACAATAGATCTATTTAAGTATACGTTTTATTTATCTATAAAATGTTTACATTCTTATAATTTTTTTCTTACTTAATTAACTCTTATTCGGAACTGGTCTATCTGTAGTAAATATCTCATAATCAGTTTTTTAAGCTCATCAATATTTGAACATAAGTCTTAAACCCGCATTTTTCCTATATATTTATATATTTATATATTTATATATTTATATATTTATATATTTATATAATCAAAAAAATATATAATGTTATATTTTTATAATGTTATAATGCTGTATTCATTTAATTATAAAATCATTACCTTATCACAAATACTTTTTTCCTATCTGGCTTTCTGAATGTACATGAAAAAACTTACTGGTGAATGAGTTACATTTTTACTATACGACCTTGAAAAACTTGTAAAAACATCAAAATCTCTAGGATTAGATGTCTTACAAATCTTATGCTTTTCTCAAAATAAAATAAGTAAGTGATAAATTATCTATCTACCACTCACTTTTTAACTAAGTATTACTAATACTGCATGTTCTTCTATGCTGTACTATATTAATAACTTCCAGTTTTCTATTTATAAGGATTTTCTGTCTTGTATAGCATTGCCTTAGGTTGGTTAAATCCTACTTCTTTAACTCCTAAATATCTAAATAAGTTGTATATTGCTTTTCCAAAATGTCCAAAAGCAACTGCTCCATGATGTGGGTATCTTCCTTCTATTAATACATGTCTATAGAATCTTCCCATTTCAGGAATTGCGAATACCCCTATAGCTCCAAAAGAACGAGTTGCAACAGGTAAAACTTCACCCTCTGCTACATAAGCTGTTAGTTCTGCATCCGCATTGCTTTGTAGACGGAAGAAAGTTATGTCTCCAGGTATTATATCTCCTTCTAAAGTTCCTCTAGTAATATTTGGTTCTTGATTTGGTTCTAGAGCTCTAGCCATTATCATCTGATTTTTCATAGTTCCACAAGTTAATTTGCAAGAAGCTGTATTTCCACAGTGGAATGCCATAAATGTATCCTTTAATGTGTAATCGAACTTTCCTTTTATTTCTGATTCATACATATCAGCAGGTACTGTATTGTTTATATCAAGTAATGTTACAACGTCTTGGCTTATACAAGTTCCAATATATTCGCTTAAAGCTCCATAAATATCAACTTCACAAGATACAGGAATACCCATGGCTGTTAAACGACTGTTTACATAACATGGCACAAAACCAAATTGAGTTTGGAAAGAAGGCCAGCATTTATTTGCAAATACAACATATTCTCTTGATCCTTTATGTTCTTCCATCCAGTCTAATAGTGTAATTTCATATTGAGCAAGTTTTGGAAGGATACCAGGCATTTTGTTACCTTCTCCGAGCTCTTTTTCCATACTAGCTATAACTTCTGGTATTCTTGAATCATTTGCATGAGCATTGAAGGCAGCAAACAAATCAAGTTCTGAATTCTCTTCTATCTCGACACCTAAATTATATAATTGTTTAATAGGTGCATTACAAGCTAAGAAGTCCTGAGGTCTTGGCCCAAATGATATTATCTTTAAGTTATTTAAACCAAGTAATGTATTAGCAACTGGAACAAATTCAGAAATCATTTCTGCAACTTCTTCTGCAGTCCCAACTGGATATTCAGGTATATATGCTTTTATGTTACGAAGTGCTAAATTGTAGCTTGCATTTAACATTCCACAGTATGCATCTCCACGACCGCCTACAAGGTTATCTCCACTTTCTTCTGAGGCAGCAGCAAACATAACTGGACCTCCAAATTCTTTTGCAAGTAAAGTTTCTGAAGTTTCTGGACCAAAGTTTCCAAGAAAAACAACTAGAGAATTTACACCTGCTTCTTTAACTTCTGCTAAAGCTTTTCTCATATCTTTTTCATTTTCTACAGTTGTTTGACATTCAAAAATCTCTCCATTAAATGCCTCTACTACTGCCTTTCTTCTATTAGCTGAAAGCTCCATTGGGAAACAATCTCTACTTACTGCAACAATTCCTAATTTTACTTTTGGTGTATTATTCATTTTTAAATCCTCCATTTTATTTAATTTATTATTTTAATTTTTAGTTACTATATAAAGTTTAAGCTACTTAATTGAAATATTCTCTCCAACAAGACCTATAAATGCTCCTTGTCCACCTAAATCAGTATCCTTATGTCCAATAAGCCACTTGTTTCTCGCAAATAATAGAGCATCTTCATTTACTTTTTCTATCTTGTGCTCTAATGGTAGATTAGTATCTTTTGGCAATACGACAACACATCTGAATCCACTATCCTTAGCGTTACAAGGCGCGTAATGAAGTGTGGTTCCATATACTTCTATAGCAGTTCCTGCTGGAACTAAAAATGCTTCTATTTTAGATGTATCATAGGAGTAATCGTCTTCAATGTCCTGCTGACTTCCTATTAAAAGTATAAGATCTGTTACTGCTATATTTATTTCTGATGTACGGTGGTATTCTACTGCATTTAGCATATAGTTATTACCATTGCAGAAACCTATTTGTATTGGTAATTCTCCAAATTCTCTTTCTTTTAATTCTTTTGCTATTACTAGTTCCTCTAGTTCTTTAACAGAAGGCTCATAGATTACATCTTGTGGAAGCGGTGTGTTTTGCATCTTTTCAATTATCTCTTTGCAGTCATAATTCCTTAATATTTGTCCATATTTCTTAAATGCTTTATCATTTACACTTCTAATAATCATATACATATTCCTTTCATTTATATATTTATTTATATTTGAACTATATTTAAGAGCATTGTTGAAATTAAGTAGTTATAAAGCATCGGATGGATAACCACTTAATTTCAACACTCTGCTTGAATAACACCTAAATTTTTTATTATTTTATATTAATGTTGAAACTGAGGTACTTCTCCAATTAATATTTTGTAAACGGGTAAATTGAGTCACACCTCAATTTCAACAAGGGATCACACATTCTAAAGTTTAAATTGAACTTTTACTCCTTTATTTACTACCTTTAATGCCTTATCAACCACATTTTCTACAGTAAATCCAAATTGCTTAAATAAGGTCTCAGCATTTCCTGATGCTCCGAAAGTATCAAGAGAAATTATTTCTCCATCTATACCTACGTATTTATGCCATCCAAAAGAAGTTAATGCTTCAACTGCAACTCTAGCTCTAACTGAAGTTGGCATAACTGATTCTTTATACGCTTCATCTTGAGCTTCAAATACTTCAAAACTTGGCATACTTATTACTCTTGAATCTATTCCTTTTGCTTCTAACTCATCTGCAGCCTTAAATATAAGTTCTACTTCTGATCCAGAAGCCATTAAAAGAACATCTGGAATAGCTTTCTTTGAATCTTTAAGTATATATGCTCCCTTTAAAGCTCTCTTTGCACAACCTTCATATAGTGGTAACTTTTGTCTTGTTAATACTAATGATGTTGGAGTAGCTCCATTAGTTACAGCATAATACCAAGCTGCAGCAGTTTCTTTTGAGTCTGCAGGTCTAAATACAGTCATGTTTGGCATACTTCTAAGACTTGCTAATTGTTCTATAGGCTGATGAGTTGGTCCATCTTCTCCAACTCCTATGCTGTCATGCGTTAAAACATATGCTATTGGAAGCTTCATCAAAGAAGATAATCTCATAGCTCCCTTCATATAATCACTGAATACAAAGAAGGTTGCACAAAATACTTTTAATCCGCCATGAGCATACATACCATTTACTATAGCTGCCATTGCATGTTCTCTAACTCCAAAGTGAAGATTTTGTCCACTTCTATCATCTACAGAAAAATCGCCTTTCCCTGCCATATATGTTTTATTTGAAGGAGCTAAATCTGCTGAACCTCCTATAAAATTAGGAATTAATTTTGCTAATCTATTTATAATGATTCCTGAAGATTCTCTAGTTGCCATTGCTTTATCAAAACTCCAGAATTCTTCGTTATTTAACAATTCTTCTTTATCAATCTCACCACTAATCCATCTCATATACTCTTCTGCTAGTTCTGGATAAGCTACTGAATACACACTAAACAATTCATCCCAACTATCTTCTTTAGCTATACCCTTCTCAATATGTGTATTCATATTTGAATATACTTCAGCTGGTACATGAAATGGAATTTCTGTATTCCAGCCTAAGTTTTCTTTCATTGCTAGAATATTTTCAGTCCCTAGTGGCTCACCATGGGCTGATGCTTTTCCTTGCTTTGCTGGACAACCAAACCCTATTTTATTTTTAACTATTATTAAGGATGGCCTCGAAATTTCGGCTCTTGCTATATCAATAGCCTCTTCAATTGCATCAATATCGTTTCCATCAGTAATCCGTAGTACTTGCCATCCATAAGCTTCATATCTTTTAGCTACGTCTTCTCTAAAGGCTATATCTGTATTTCCTTCAATTGAGATGTTATTTGAATCGTATAATACTACTAATTTACCAAGACCTAAAGTACCTGCAAGGGATGATGCTTCACCTGAAATTCCTTCCATTAAACATCCATCTCCTACAATGGCATAGGTATAATGATCTACAACATTAAATCCAGGCTTATTAAACTTTTCTGCAAGATGTGCTTCTGCTAGAGCCATACCTACTGCATTACATATACCTTGTCCTAGCGGCCCAGTTGTTATTTCAACGCCTTTTGTATGACCAAGCTCTGGATGGCCAGGCGTTAAGCTTCCTACTTGTCTAAAACTTTTAATATCTTCGATTGTTATCCCATATCCAAATAAGTGAAGTAACGAATATTCTAGCATTGAGCCATGCCCCGCTGATAATATAAATCTATCTCTATTTTCCCAGTTTGGATTTTTTCCATTATGATTCATCTTTGTCCATAAAGTAAACGCCATGGTAGCTGCACCTAACGGAAGTCCTGGATGTCCTGATTTAGATTTTTCTATAGCATCTGCTGATAGTACTCTTATGGCATTGATTGATAACTTATCTAATTCTCTATTCATAATGTGCTCCTACTTTCCAAAAGCTGATGCCCAATCTGCTTTAAATTTTTCTAACCCTTGGTCTGTTAGTGGATGTTTAACCATCTGTCGCACTAAACTATATGGGACAGTTGCTATATGTGCTCCTGCCTTTGCAGCTTGTATAACATGGATTGGATTCCTAACGCTTGCAGCAATTATCTTTGTATCTATACAATGAATATCAAATATTTCTGCTATATCTCTAACAAGCTCCATTCCATCCATTGATATATCATCTATTCTTCCGAGGAAGGGACTTACATAAGTTGCTCCTGCATTTGCTGCAAGTAAAGCTTGAGTTACCGAGAAAATTAAAGTCACATTTGTCTTTATTCCTTCACTTGCTAAAACCTTAGTTGCTGCTAGACCTTCTTCCGTCATTGGAATCTTTACTATCATATTCTTATGAATTGCAGATATTTCTTTTCCTTCTTTTATCATGCCTTCTGCATCTTCACTAACTACCTCTCCACTTATTGGCCCATCAACTATTTCAGTTATCTCTTTTATAACCTCATTGAAGTCTCTTCCTTCTTTTGCTATTAACGATGGGTTTGTTGTAACTCCGCAAATCACTCCCATCCTATTTGCCTGTTTAATATGCTCCACATTTGCCGTGTCTAAAAAAAACTTCATTTTTAATCTCTCTCCTTATATCTTTGTATTATACAAACTTATTTAATGACTTTTTAAAATTTGTTTAATAAGTTTTTAAAATAGTGGGCTTCTAAACTAAAATATAATTTATGTATATTGTTCTAGCCTTGAAATATCGACTAAATACAATACTTATATAAACCTAATTTCCATATAGAAACCCGTTTGTATATCATTACTTTTCTATTATTTAATTTGCAAAAACTCTTCTATAGGCATCATTGCTGCCCCTAATAGGTAAGATTCTTTAAAATCAGCTAATTTAATGTTACAGTTATTTTCATTGGTAAAGGAATTGTCTTTATATGCGCTTTCTCTTAGTAAAACCATTTTATCTTTCAATAAATTATTTATGTCTCCACCTACTACTATACAGCTAGGATCTAATATCATAATTAAGTTTGAAATACCAATTCCTAGAATACCCAAATATTCCTCAAGAACTTTTATTGCAAGTTCATTACCTTTGATATACTTTTCTTCAAACTCATATATGTCAGAAATATGTGTTTCAGCTACTTCATTATAATTCTCCATTAAAGAATTCATTGATGTATAAGCTTCAAGACATCCCTTTGCGCCACATTTGCATTTCTTACCGTTAATAGATATTTTAATATGTCCAAGTTCTCCAGATGAATTATTGTCACCTCTATATATTTTCCCATCAATTACTATACCAAGACCCAATCCATCTGTTATTGAAACATAAAGTAGATTCTTCAGCATATCTTTTCTATTCAAAAATTCATAATAAGCTGATAGATTTGCTTCATTATCTACATAAATAGGAACATTTAAATACAGAAATCTTTCCTTTAAATTGAAAGCTTTTGCTTTTAAAAGGTACGCATATTTTATGATTCCATTTTCAAAATCTACAGTTCCAGGCACTGAAAATACTATGCCCAATAGTTTTTTATCATTAAGCTCATATTTTTTTATAATAAGCTCTAAGTTTTCTTTGATTATGGTAATAAGTTCTTCAATCCCATTGTTTTTATGCCTGATTCTTATATTATCAATGATCTCTTTTTTTAAATTAACCAAAGATATCTTAATGTGGTTTGGTGTTAGTGCAACTCCAATGGAATATCTGCAATTTTCGTTTAGCTTAATAGCAATTGCCTTTCTTCCACCAGTTGACTCTAAAGATCTTACATCTTCTACTATACCTTCACTTTTTAATTCAGTTATATTTGTAGAAACGGTAGTTATACTTATATCTAATATCCTTGAAATATCAAGTTTTGTGATTTCGTTTCTTTCTAATAATAGTCCAATTATCTTTTTTCTATTTGTCTCTTTAATTTTACTGTGGTTTACTTCTATCAAATCTGAAAATACTCCTCTCAAATAACATATAAACAATGGTAGCTTTAGAAAATAACACTGTCCTACGTTGTTAAATTGTTGCAACTTATGGATTATAAATTCTACTATTCATTTACTACTAATTCATTTTTGCCTAAAAATCATCAGAAATCAAGTGTTTTAGCCATTATAAAACATGCTATCTTAATATTAGAGTTAAAAACTAACCTTAAACTTACTTATATTATTTGAAGGTGCCTTCAGTTCTTATCTTACATATTATAAGTATCATTCCTTAACGTACTACTTAATTAAGAAATTTATATTTTCAAATTAAAGTATTATATTTTTAAAAGCCCTTTATTCTTGGGTAAGCAGAATTGTATGCTTGGTATACCTTTGAATATACTTCTTTTAAATCTAAATTAGGTTCTACTTTAGAATTGCTCTTTACAATTTTCTTACATGCATCTTCAACTGAATCGTATATTCCAACTCCAACTCCTGCTAATATTGCTACACCTAAAGCTCCACCTTCTGATGCTTTTACAGTATTTAATGAATGTTGGAAAATATCAGCTAATATTTGTCTCCACACACTACTTTCTGCTCCACCACCACTTACTCTAATTTCATCTATTTTTACATCCATGTCTTCTATTAGATCTAGGCAGTTTTTAAGACTGAAACTTACACCTTCTATAATACTTCTAACAAAATCATTATGATTATTTATAAGTGATACTCCTAAAAATGCACCTTTTACATTAGGATCTATATGAGGTGTTCTTTCTCCCATAAGATATGGCAGATAAACTATTCCATTAGATCCAGGCCTTGATCTTGATGCTTTTTCAGTTAATAAGTCATAAATATTAACTCCTGATTTTTCGCTATCTTCTACTTCCTTTGCACAGAAAGTTCTCTTAAACCAGTTTAATGACAATCCAGCACCTTGAGTAACCCCCATTATATGCCACTTATTAGGCACTGCATGACATAAAGTATGAACTCTTCCTTCTTTATCAAATCTAGGTGAATCAGTTGATGCAAATACAACTCCTGATGTTCCTATTGTTGTTGATATTGTCCCCTCACTTACTATTCCATTTCCTATTGCTCCAGCAGCTTGGTCTCCAGCTCCGCCAACAACAGGTGTGCCCTCAGCTAAGTTAGTCAATTTTGCTGCTTCTTCAGTAACATGTCCACTCACAACTACAGACTCATATACATCTGCTAATATGCTCTTATCTATATTAAAGTCATTAAGAAGTTCTTCACTCCAATTTCTTGTATTAATATCTAGCATCTGCATACCACTGGCATCTGAAACTTCTGTTGCAAATACATTTGTCAGTTTAAATCTTATATAGTCTTTAGGAAGAAGAATTTTATATATTTTTTCATAGTTATCAGGTTCATTGTTCCTAACCCATAATAATTTAGAAAGTGTAAAACCAGTTAAAGCTGGGTTTCCTGTTATTTTGATTAATCTATCTTTCCCAATAACTTCAGTCATGTAATCACATTCTTTTTCTGTTCTTTGATCACACCATATTATTGAATTTCTTATAACCTTATTGTTCTTGTCTACTAAAACTAGACCATGCATTTGCCCGCTTAAGCCAATTCCCTTTATATTGTCAGCTTGTACACCACTTTTTTCAATTACATCTCTTATCCCTTTTACACATGCTTCCCACCAGTCTTCAGGATTTTGTTCTGCCCAGCCTACTTGTGGTTGAAATAAATCGTATTCATAGGTTGCAGTCTTTATTGTGTTTCCCTCTTCATCAAATAAAGCAGTCTTAGTTCCTGATGTTCCAATATCCAAGCCTAATAGATATCTCATATTTTATTCCCCCATCTTTTAATAATCATTCATATCTAAACATATATTAGTTAAATAGATACATTTTTAATAGTGCACTTTCTAAAACCATTGTTGAATTTGAGTTATATCTCATTACTTCCATATTCTTATCATAAAGAATCTTTTTAATCTACATTTAAAATAACTTTTTAAATGTCATTTAATAAGTTTATTTTACTTCCTATTTTGATCTTAGTCAACATCTTTTGTAAACTTTTCCATAGAATTTTACTAAAGATATTTCTTCCTATTTCAAAACAAAAAAGTTTCTAAAATGACTTTTTCTGCGAGTCACCATTTCCCAATGTGTATGAACAAAATCTCTCAGACTATAGATTTTATTTGTTACTGCATCTCTTTAAAAGACTTGTAAAGCCCTTAAAATATCTTATGTTTAGCTATCTTGAAAATTTTATACTTTTATATAAAGAAAAAAATTGCTAATCACAATTAGATGTAATTAGCAATTCATATAGGCGTTTACAATTAGATTCTATTATGAAGTGGTTTATCTATATATAAATGCACTTTTCTTATTTAATAGATAAGGTCTAAGATATGCTACTGTACTTGATAGAGGTAACACTTCTTCACTTAACTGTATACCCAAAACCGTTTTGATATACTTTCTTCTTTTTTCAATACGTAACCATAACTCTGGATACTCTCTCTTAATCGTCTCTCTTAAACTTTCGTCTGCTAAGGCGATACCGTTTTCCGCGCCAACACCGCCATAGCCTGGCATAGAAGGTATAATATCAATTTGTAATAGCATACCACTTTTCAAGGTTTCTCTAGATTTACGGTAAATCGGTGATGACATCCATTCTTCATCTGCTGTTAAATGTCCTGGATTCAGTGACCAGTGATATTTTTCTTTTGGTATAATTCTTTCAATAAGTTCATACATATCACTTCCACTCATACCTATATGTATATTTTCAAGCCAAGCCACAATAGCCGTAAAATACGGTGCTGCAATTACATCCACATAGTCCTTAACTGCTTCAGGAAGTTGAGAGTTACTGCTTACTGCATATCCTGCTCTGCTAGATAATCCCCCTTTATATCCAGTTGTAAGCGAAATCTTATCTCCTACCTCTATTTTTTTGTTTAAGGGATATAAATTAGCATTTTCAAATCTATTCCCAGTTGAACTTATAGCAACTACATTAGTTGGCTGACCGTGTACCTTTAAATAGTTCCCTATCTCCATCTCTGTTTTTCCAATTTCTAATGCATTCATAGCATTAAGTATGCAGTCTGAGGCTAAGGAAGAACCAAATTCATAATGCGCTATCTCATTAGAATTATTAGTTGCTCTTACTCCATAATTAGCATTTATGAACATATGTGTTGCATTGCATATGTGCTGTTCTCCTGCAAGTTCCTTAATCGCATCTACGATAAAGTAAGGCAGGTCAAAGAACTTTTTGTTATCATAAAGATTACTTGTAAAGTTTTTCCACCCAACTAACCCAACTTGTAACCCTACCTTGATACCTGCTTTTTCAAACACTTGTTTCATGCTCATTTCATTTTCCATAGGTTGATTTGGAAGTGAAAAAAACGGCGAATGAATTAATTCTGCTGGTATTCTTGAGTAGTTAACCATCTTTGTATTTTCATTTCCCAAAATTAAGTATGCTTTTCCATCATTATGTAATACTAAAAGCCCTTCTTCAAATCTAGTAAGAAACCCAGTTAAATACTCAAAGTTTGCCCCATGCTCAAGATCATTGTATATAATAATACAATCTAAGCCTTGCTTTTTCATAATAGAAAGAACTTTATTTTTTCTTTCCTTCATAGTTATATTAGATAACATTACAGGAATACCATCGTTATCACATTCTGGTGCATCTATTTCTGATAAATGAACATTTGAATATTTATAATTTCTCATATTTTCCTCCTAAAAGTCGTTAAATAACTATAGTAAATAAATTACTAAATCACTTATCTTCAACAATATGTCTAAGATAGCTTATGTCTAAAATTCTAATTCCTTGTATTCTTGCATAAATTCTTTCAGCTTACTCAATATTTTTTCAGTTCCACCAATAGTATCTGTTTCAATATTTAAAGCTAAAACTGGTTCATGTAATGATAATCTTAATAAAAACCAACCTCTTTCCTTACCACAATTTATCCTTATGCCTTCGTAATTTTTGGGTTCAATGTCCCAACCATCTACATTGAGTATAAATTTTTTCAACCCTCCTATGGTAGCGCTTCCATATTCTTTAAAACTTTCACATTTTATTTTTATTCTTATATCATCACTCTCTAAAGGTTCTTGCAATTGATCTATTAGAGATCTAATACTTTTTCCTGCTTCTTTTAATTTTGACATTTCTATTAATATTTTAACGATTAAGTATGCTCCATCATCTAAGAAGTAATTTTCTTTTAATGCAGCATGACCTGAGGTTTCAATAGCTAATGGACTTTCTATTCCCTCTGCATTTAGTCTTTTAGCTTCATTAATGACATTCTTATACCCTCTTTTAAATCTATGATGCACACCGCCTAAGTTATCTATAAATTCCGTTAACCCTGTTGAGGTTATAGAATCAGTGACTATAGTAGCTCCTGGTTTTTCTTTAATTATTATAGAGGATATCAATGCTATCAAAGCATTTTTATTTATCTCTTTCCCTTCTTTACTTACAATGGCTGCTCTATCTACATCTGTATCAAATATTATGCCAAGATCAGCACCATTTCTTAATACTGCCTTTTTTATAGATTCCATAGCAGCTTTGTTTTCAGGATTTGGAATGTGATTTGGGAAGTTTCCATCTGGTTCAAGAAATTGACTTCCTTCTGTATCCGCACCTAATTCTTTGAGTATTATCTCAGCAAAAAATCCGCCTGCTCCATTACCTGCATCTACAATTATCTTACTTCCACTTAGTGGTTTATCATAATCAGTTATTGATTTTACAGATTTTCTAACCTTTTCAATCAACAGTTTTGAGTAATCCTCTACTAAATTAATTTTTTCTATCTTCCCTTTTGCTACTTCACCAGAAGATATGTTTATTTCTACAGCTAAATTTAATATATCATCTATATCCTTGCTTTCGCACCCTCCATTAGATGTGAAAAATTTAAGGCCATTATAATAATAAGGTAGATGACTTGCAGTAATCATTATTGCTCCATCACATTTATATTGTTCCATCACTGTTGTCATAAACATAGATGGTGTGGTTGTCATACCACAATCATATACTAAGCAACCTAACCCAACTAAGATTTCTAATAAAGAAGCTTTTAATTCGGGTCCAGATAATCTTGAATCAGTTCCTACAGCTATTTTGAAATCGCAATTTTCATGATTTTTATTATTCTTCAGCCAATTTGCAAAACCACACCCTATGGATTTTACTACTGCTGAAGTTAAATTAACCTTTCCTTCAGAATTCTCTATTGCTATTCCTCTTATGTCTGTTCCGTTTTTTAGCTTTTTTAACATTTCCGCATTGATTTTAGTATCTGAGTCAATATAAGTTAATCCCATAACTTCCCCTCCATTTATACCAGAATAGCACAATCGTTTACATAATAAAATCCTAATTCAAAAAATAATTTGATTCCTTAAGGCCATAATATTGTGCAAATCCATATTAACCGATGCTTATTCCAGAAATTGTTGAGCTGCTTTAAAGTTCAGTTTACAGATTTACTTTTTCTAGTATTATCTATAATTTCACGTATTTTCACTGATTTGAAGTTTTGAGCCTTTTGTTAGAAGACTTCCGATACCAATAGAATCAACGCCTTTGCTTATCCATTCTGCTAAATTATCCAAAGTGATTCCTCCTGAGGCCAGTATTGGCATTTAATTAAGAGATTGAATAGCATCATATTTTACTAATTTCTACTAAATTTCTCCTATACAATTACCGATTTATTGCTAAATAATGTTAAATTATGTTTAAATAATGAGTTTTTAGTGCTAATTTTGTAAACTAAATTCCTTAGTTAGCTTTTATCTCAATCTGGTCTATCCGTAGCATAACTATTAATCTATATATGATAGAAAATCTTAATAAATCGTGATTTTAGAACAATCATAACTCCAGTTTCCATTTATATTAAGTTATCAAAAACAAAATTTAACCGAGCATACATGCTTAAGCATATTTGCTCGGTTAATCACACTAATTTACTATCTCAAGTTTTTTATCTCCTGTAATTTCATATAATGTTTTATTCAATTTCAAAACAATTAAGGAGTTTCCTTCACTTACAATCACTGTTTTATCTTTCTTCATATATACTTTAATATGGTTACCCTTATATGAAAATCCAAAACTTAGCTCATTCCATATGTCAGGAAGCTTTGGAGATAATGAAATGTAATCTTCTTTTATTCTTAATCCTGCAAAACCATATACTATTGACATCCAGGTTCCGCCCATATTAGCTGTGTGAATGCCGTCTTTTGTGTTTCCATGTGTATCATCTAGATCTAGTCTTGCAGTTTCAATAAAATATTTATATGCTAAGCTTGGATATCCTACTTTAGAAGCCATAATACTGTAAGCTGCGCAAGATAAAGATGAATCATGAGTTGTAAGTTTCTCATAATAATCATAGGAGTTTTTGATAGTACTAAAGTCTGCTTCATCTTCTACTAGAAAATGTGCTAACACTGTATCTGCTTGTTTCAAAACTTGATACCTATAGATTGTTAGTGGGTGATAATTTAAAAGCAATGGATAGTTTTCTTTTGGTGTGTTTTCAAAATCCCATACTGCTTTGCTCAAAAATGTATCATCTTGAGCATTTATCTTTAATTCTTCATTATATGGTAAATACATATTTATATAAGCATTTTCAAAGTTTTTAACTTCTTCTTCTGTAATTCCTATCTTATTACTTAAACTTTCAAGTATCTTCTCATCTTTGCCTTTTAATTCGTTGTAAAATTTCACAGCCCATTTTAAATTATATTTTGCCATAACATTTGTATAGTAATTATTATTTACTATAGCTGTATACTCATCAGGTCCAGTAACTGCGTCTATCTTAAATAAGTCTTTATCAAAATGACCAATTTCAAGCCAAATCCTTGCTGTCTCAAAAATTACTTCTGCACCAAATTCCTTTACAAAATCAAAATCCCCTGTTGCTAAATAGTATTGCACATATGAATAGGCTATATCTCCGTTAATATGATACTGAGCTGTTCCTGCAGGAAAGTATGAAGAACACTCCTTGCCTATTATAGTTCTCCAAGGATAAGCAGCTCCTTTTTTATGTCCCATCTCAATGGCTCTTTCCCTAGCTCCATCTAAAATATTATAACGATATCTTAATAACCCTTTTGCGAGTTCAGGGTAGCATAAAGTAAAGAACGGAAGAATATATATTTCAGTATCCCAGAAATAATGACCTTCATATCCTTCTCCACTCAAACCTTTAGCCGTAATATTACTTTTTTCTTCTTTCCCTACTGCTTGCAGTAGCTGATACAAGTTATACTTAAGACCTTGGTGAAGTTTCTCATCACCTACAATATTTATATCTGCTAAACTCCAGAATTTGTTTAGGTATTCTTCTTGTGTCTCACGTAACTTTTCAAAAGGTATGGAACTTAGCTTCTCAGCTATTTCAAAGCCAAAACTTTCTACATTTTCATGGCGCCTTGAGTCAGTATATACATTGTATTTTGTGAAATTTATTATCTTGCTTCCTGTTGCAATCCTGACTATCGCTACAGCACTTTTTTCTGTATTCTTAACACTCAGCTCATTGTAAGCGTCGCAACGATGTCTTGTAGTAACTGCAACGATATTTTTTGAGTTCGCTGTCTCAGATACTATTTGCATAACTTCTTTTTCTGCTGTAATTGACTTTACAGATAGTATCTTAGCATGATCACTACCTACTCTAGGATCATTTTCATCGGTAAAGTTTGCCACATTTCCATTAATTGATGACTCAATAATAATATCTTCATCAAAATTTACTTTTTCAATCTCATAATTAATAACAAACAGTTCTAGATACTTTAAAGATGCCATTCTTGTAATTTTAATCTTAAGTTCTTTTCCTAGTGGTGAAACCCATTGTATTTCCCTTATGTAACATCCCTTTTTTATATCTACATATCTATTGAAAGCTTTAATAGTTCCTTGGAAGACAGAAAACTTTTCGTTATTTATTATTATATCAATATCCTGAGAATCAGTGACATTTACAATTTTCTGCATTGTCTCAGGAAACGCATACGCCTTCTCACCATACTGAATAGGAGCATCTTCATAAAATGCATTTATATAAGTTCCTCTTATGGTCTTATAATTTTCAGGATACTTTTCTTCAAAGTTACCTCTAACACCTAAGTAACCATTTGATACATTGAAAAGA
Organism: Clostridium folliculivorans; assembly: GCF_024341905.1. Taxonomy (GTDB): domain Bacteria; phylum Bacillota; class Clostridia; order Clostridiales; family Clostridiaceae; genus Clostridium_AR; species Clostridium_AR folliculivorans. Next base: position 115,203 of record NZ_BQXY01000012.1, on the reverse strand, counting down.
CTCTCATTCTTCAAAAGATCCTTTTCTTCTAAACTATTATCACTTATAATCCATTCATTCTCCATGTTTAATACTCTCTTTCTGTTTTAGTTGTTTTATTTATAAATGTACACTTATGCATCAAGTTTATTTCAAAGCATATATTTCGACCTATATAGAAATTTGAAAACAATATTAATATACAAATTGTACACTATTAACTGCATGTGTTATTTTACAGCACCAGCCATAACTCCCTTAATGATGTGTTTTTGAGATACCAAATAAAATATAACTACTGGTATTACTGTAAGAACAAGTCCCGCCATAGCTAAATTCCATTGAATTGTAAATTCTCCAAAGAAATAGAAGGTTGATAATGGAATTGTTCTAAGTTCTGGATCTCTTAATACTAATGATGGTAGCAAATAATCATTCCACAAACTAATTACATTCAAAATGGCCACGGTTACCGTAATTGGTTTTAAAGTTGGAAATACAATTCTCCAGAATAATTGAAACTTATTGCAGCCATCTATCATAGCAGCTTCTTCTAACGCAAGTGGAACACCTTTTATAAAACCATGATATAGAAAAACAGCTAAACTTGTTCCGAATCCAATATTCATAAAGATTAAACCATAAAAGGTATTTATCATTGAAAATTGAATTGAAGGAATTTCCCACTTACTCATGTATTGCATTAATGGAATCATAACTGATTGAAATGGTATAAGCATTGTAACTACAAAAACTAAAAGTATAATATTTGCAATCTTTGACTTGCTACGAACTAAAACCCATGCTGTCATAGATGATAAAGCTATTATTAATACCGTACTGATTACGGTTACTAGTAAAGAATTGAATAATGCATGTAGAAAATTCATTTTATCAATTGCTTGTAGATAATATGAAAAATCAAAAGTTTTAGGTAATCCAAGTGTATCAGTAAATATTTGATCTCTTCCTTTGAAGGAATTGACTATCATAATATATATAGGAAATAAAGTCATGATTGTTATAATAATTCCAAGTACAAGTATGATCTTAGATGCTCTAGATTTTGACTTCATCACATTTCAACCTCTTTCTTTTTAGTAATAGAAATCTGTATAACAGTAATCACCATTATAACTAAGAAAAACATTATAGATTTAGCTTGTGCTTGAGCATACTTGTTGTAGCCAAAAGCTGTGGAAAATATATTCATACTGATAAGTTCAGTAGTTCCATAAGGTCCACCATTTGTTAAAGATAAATTTGTATCGTATTGCTTAAAGGAATTTGCTAAGGTAACAAATAAACTTATTGTGAAGGCTGGAGCTATTAAAGGAAGAACTACTTTCCTAAATTTATGCCATGGGCCTGCACCATCAATATCTGCTGCTTCTAAGACTTCATCAGATATGCTCTCAATTGACGCAATATATATTATCATCACATATCCAGCCATTTGCCATACTCCTACAACTACTAGAGCCCAAAAGGCTGCTGTAGGATTATCAAGCCAGTTGAAAAAAACTTTAGAGGTATGGGTCATTTGTCCTATACTTTCAAATAATTTTGTAAATACAAACTTCCATATGAAACCTAATATTAACCCTCCGATTAAGTTAGGCATAAAATATACAGCTCTAAAGAAATTTTTAAATTTAACCTTCGAGGTTACTAACATTGCTAATGCAAGTCCTACTATATTAACGAGGATAGTCATAGCAATAACATATTTAGTTGTTAGCCAAAATGATGCAGCGAATTTACCATCATCAAATGCTGCAACATAGTTTTTTATCCCTACAAAACTAGCACCAGTAAAAGCAAATCCATCCCAGTTAGTAAATGAATATATTATACCCATTATAAAAGGGATAACAACAACATTGGCAAATATGAATAATGACGGTAGAACAAATAATGCTGTGGTTATTTTGCCCTTAAACTTTCTATTCATTGTTTTCGCTCCATTTCGTATTATTATTTTATATAAAACCCTTTAATGAATTTATTTTCTTCTTTAAGTTTCCTCTCAAAATCCACAAGAGGAATAAAAACAAATTTTAATCAAATGTATATAACTCTCTTCACTATCAAATTATACATGCCCGAAAATCTTTAGCTTCCACGACTTTCGAGCAAGTACAATTTATCATATTGATTATATCTAAAAGCCTTTATACGATACTTTTAGGTTTATTTATATTATTTCTTTGCAGCATTTGTCCAAACTTTTTGTATTTCATCTAATAATTGATCAGAGTTTATTTGACCAGCATAGAATTTTTCCATTGCACTTGTACAATCTTTATCAACACCTGCAGGGAAAAGATTGAATGTCCATGGTATAGTTTTTCCTGCATCAGAGTATTTTGAAACTTCTTTAGATAGAACACTTAAATTACTTGTGTCAAAGCCAGTATAAGCAGGTATTACCTTAAACTTGTCTGTAACAATCTTTTGTCCATCTTTAGTAGTAAATAACCAATCTAGGAACTTAATTGCTCCATCTTGTTGTTCTTTTGTAGCTGCATTATTTACATGGAAGAAGTTTGTATTTCCTACAGCTAAAGAAGCATTTCCGTTAGCTGGCATTGGCATCATTCCATAATCGAAACTAACTTTGTATTGATCTATTATTGATTGAGACCAGTTACCTTGGTGTATAATTGCATATTTACCTTGTGAAAAACCAGCAACTTGATCATCATAACTATCTTTAGCAAGATTTGTGTATGGTTTTAATTTTTCTAAATCTTGTGCATATTTCTTAACTTCTGGAATATCCTTAAGGTTTAATTGTCCAGCTGATACCTTTGTTATAGAATCTTTGTAATTATTCATTGTTGCAAAAGGCCAGTTAAATGGATGCATAAATTGGAAATAAGTTTCCTTAGCAAATGCAAGTGGCTTTACAACACCCTTAACTTTTGAAATTTTTTCACAAGCAGCAGTTAAATCATCCATAGTCTTTATGCTTGCAGCATCAACGCCTGCATCTTTAAATATTTGCTTATTATATACTAGTCCAATACCTTCAACTGCTAATGGAAGTCCATATAACTTACCATCTTTTGTTGTATCATCAGCCTGTCCTTTAGCTATAATCTTTGCTGATGCAGCTGAATCCATTGGTGCCATATACTTGAAGAACTTTTCAAACTCGCTTCCACTTCCACAAGTAAATATTGTAGGTGCTTTTGCAGGGCTTGATGCAAACTGTGATTGTAAAGTAGTAACTAAATTATCTCCAGCAGATCCTAAAATCTTAACTTCAACATCCTTTTGAGATTCATTAAATTGTTTTGCTGCAGCTTCAAGTTCTGTTTGAATTTCAACCTTGTTTTGAATTAAAGTAACTTCTGCCTTGCCTGATTTTGAACCATTAGTTGCGGAATTAGATCCACATCCAACCATTGTTGATAAAGCAACCGCCATAACACAAATAACACTTAATAATTTTTTTGTTTTCATACTTTTTCCCCCTATTTTCTAATTAATTTCTATTGGTTAGAAGTTTAAAATTAGACATATTAATTAATAGTTGTTCATTAGATTTGTTTATAAACGTTTACAGTAAGTGCCATACAAAATAATATTCTTTAGACACAAAAGTCTACTTAAAATATTTTTATAAATTTACTGTGCAAATTTATACATATGACTACAAATATTATATGTTTGATAATCAAGGAATCCTTTACATGGTCAGCGCTGTCTCTTCCTTAATTTGTTAATTGCTATATTGACATTATATACAAGAAAAACTATAATTTTTTATACAATATTAATAAAATTTACACTTTATTAAGATTACTTTTGAGGTGATACAAAAAATGCAGAGCATATATAAAAAAATCGAATATACAATGGCAAAGAATAGATACGCCTCGTATATCCATCCACCTTATGAACTTGAATCAAAACTCGTACATAGTATTCAACAACTGGATACTGATACTGCAACTACTATCTTAAAGAAAATTAATTCCCTTGAAAGGGCTGAATTATCTAAACAACCACTTACTTCTCTTAAATACTCTATTATAGGATCCTGTACAATCTTCACCAGAGCTGTAATAGAAGCAGGATTGGATACTGAAACAGCCTTCATACTAAGTGATCATTATATTAATCTAATTGATGCTGCTTCTAATATTAATGCTTTACAGGAATTAGAATATATAATGTTAAATGATTTTATTAATGTTTCAAAAAGGTACAAGCAGTACTTTTACAATCCTCTTATAAATCGTGTGATTGAATACATTAAGAAGAATATTGAAAATCCCTTAACGCTTCAAGAAATTTCTTCTCTAGTAGATGTACATCCAAATTATCTTTCAGCAGCTTTTAAAAAAGAAGTTGGTAAAACCTTATCTGAATATATTAGTGAAGTTAAGATTTCAGCTATACAGCTTTACTTAAACAATACTAATCTAAGCATAACTGAAATAAGTCATATATTTAATTTTAGCCATATAACATATTTTTCTCGTTTCTTTAAAAAACATATGGGAGTAACGCCTAAAGATTATAGAAAACAAATATTGATTTCTAAGGTTAGCTTATAAATTTTAAACCTCATCCCCATATACTTATAAAAAAGTAAGGCTGCAGATATCTTGAATCTTCAGCCTTACTTTATTTGGGCCTTATTTAAAGTCTCTAATTGGTAAATATTGATGGTTGCTGTAATAACTTTAACTCTTTAAGCTTAATTATAGAGTTTTATTACGAAAACTTAGTTGAAGTCGAAACTCTAATATAGAGTACTTAAGGGGATGGTTATTATAAAAAGATTTGCTTGTCTGCTTTTAGTTGTGATGTCTAGTACAGTAGTACTTCTTGGTTGCAACAATAAAACTGAAACATCAAAGAAAGTTGACTTTAATAACACAAAACAACTTCAAACTAATAAATCCAATAGTTCTAATAATATATCTACAAATTCTAGTGTACAAGCATTATCAGAAAAAGAAGTTCAAGAATTAGCTGACAATAACAAAGTTCAACAAATGCTTAATCCTATTATTGCTGGCTTCATTCAAACTTTATATAACTGTACACCTACTACATTGGAACAATCTTTTGATAAATTGAGTACATATTCCGGTTTTGAAAATGGAACTGCCTTTGGAGATAGAACTGATAATTTTAAGAATTCCATGAAGCCTTATATAGAAAAACTTATAAGCTATCATATTGATAAATCTGAAATATGAATCTTCGTTACCCCAAAAGATAGTTCTAAAACTTATTATGGTAGTAATCAAACTATAATTGTAAACTATACTGAAAATGATATTAATAAAATTGATAAAGTAAAATTAACTCTTGCACATAATGTTAATGGTGATAAAACTTTTAAGATTACAGATATAGATATACAAACGCAATCAATTCAAAAGTAAAAAGGACTATGTGGTAAAATTAAGCGGTTAGTCATCATATGCTTTATGTATGATATAATCACACTAATACCAAACAACATAAATTCATGAAAACGCTAAAATTACATATCTAAATAAGCTATCTCATCCAATAATGATTGAGATAGCTTATTTTATTCCTCCTTTTAGTGATGCATATAATGCAGACTACAATAATAATATTGTAACTTTGACAAGTAACTTCTTTAGTGCATGTACTGATGGTATTATTACCTTAAAGCTTCATTTCCAAAGTGGAGAGGTACTTCAATATAACATTACTAAGAGCGGAACTACAGTGAAATCTAATTAATTTACAAGGGATTTGTAGATGCTAATAAAACTGCATCTGCAAATCCCTTTTTGACTTTAATATATACTTTAGTTAATACTATAAATGTAATGGAGATTTAAATCTTAATTACATCTGTAATGTTCGATATACTCACTTATTTTTATCTATGCCAAAATCCATCTATCTACAAAAGCTCTTTCAACAAACTCTTTTTTCTCTATATATTCCCTTAAGGTTTCTCTTAAATATCCATGATTATACTTTTCATTTCTATTATTGCTTAACGAGCTATAGCCTGTACCTCTTTGAAGATAATCACATGAAGCAACGGTATATAGCTTATCATCATCAAGTTTTTCTCCATTAATAAATATATTAATTATATTTCTACAGTTGTGTTCTATAATAGCATTAGATACATGCAGTCTTCCTACATATTTCCCCCTAAAACCTGGCCCCATACCATTTGCATAACAATAGTCCGTATCTAAAGAGTTTTGTAAAGCTTCCCGCAGATACTTTCCTTCTATCTCAAAATACGTTGGATTTAATGGTGACGGACATATTTCTAGAAGTTTCTTAAGTGTGACCTTTCCTTTTCTTATCCCTCCATTTATTACTCCACTGTTTATGAGACCTATGTCACACTTTAGTACATCCACTAAAGCATCAGCTAGTAAATTAGTAATTGGGTTTTCCTCAACTACATCATGCCAAAGGTCACGATCAAGTTCATAAAGAGGCTCACTTAATTTGTCTATTGCCTTTTCCTTATTTATCTTTAGAACTTTAATAATATCATCACATTCTTTGCAATCACTAATATTGATATTTCTACCTTCAATCATATCGACTTTAGTATTATTTACTTCTAGTTTTAATACACCTAAGTTTTCCCCATAACATCCGGACGTAAATATAATGGTACCATTCACAACTTCAGGTCTCTCCATCAATATGTGAAAATGGCCTCCTATTATAACATCAACCATATCAACTTTTTCTGCAATTTCTTTATCTTTCTTCATTCCTAGGTGTGAAAGCACTACACATAAATCATACTTACCATCATTAATAGCTATTTCTTCTTTTATTACTTCAACATGATTTTTAAGTTTATATCCACCTAATTCATTAAATGGCCCTATATCTGGAGATGTTCCAATTAATAATATTCTAAGTCCATTTTTATTTAATATGAAACTTCTTCTTACACCTTGTATAGAATTTAATTCTAGATCAAATAGATTGCTGCTTAAAAAAGGAATTTTAGAGTTAGAAGCCATATTTATTAGAGTTTCCACACCGTTAAAGGTTTCATTATTCCCTACAGCTATTGCATCATAACCTGCACTTTCTAATAGCTCTAAAGCAGCAAGTCCGTTTGTTCCTTGCAATTCCATTCGCTTAAAATCAGCGAAATCTCCAGCATCAAGTACTATTGTATTTTCATCTTTAAGTTCTTTAATCTTTGTTGATATCTTTGAAAAGTTCTCAAAATTGCTATGAATATCATTAGTATGTAATATATTTAATCTCATAAAACACTCCTCAATGCTGAATTTTTAATCATTACTCGCTATTTCATTATATTCATCATAATCATTCTCTAAACTTTTTTTATCTGCCTTTTTTTCTATAAATTTGAGCAGGTACATTGATATCGCACCGAATAGCATTAAAGCTGATACAATAATCCAAGCATACTGAAAATCAACAAAAGTAATTACACTTCCCATTACCAGCGGTCCTGTGGCAAAACCAGCGCCCATGAAAAGAAAAAACAATGAGTTTACTCTACCAAGATACTGTTTTGGTGTACGCTGTGCTATATAATTATTAGAATTTATGGTGATTAAAATCTCCCCAACAGTCATTATAATTATGGCTGCAACGAAAATCCCTATAAATCTATTAATAGCAAACATTCCAAATGCTATAAAGTACAAGACACCACCCACAAACATGCTTTTCAATGGATAGGTCTTTGTTGTTACAGATGTTAAAATTGGTGTAAGAACTATTACTGTAATTGCATTAATACTAAACAATGAAGAAAAAACACCTACTCCAGCTTTACCAAATACTTCTACAGTTTGTAAAGGGAGCAAGAAATTCCATTGAACATAGCAAAAATAATATACTACCATAATTAATGAAAATATAACTATTACTGGGTTCTTGCGAATGAATGAAAAGATAGAACCATTACTATCACATTTTGTATCTATAGTTTCATTTTTAGACAATGCTACATTAAGCTCAGTCTTTCCTCTAACAAAGAAGAAAACCATCATTGTAGATACTATTGTAGTAGCTGCATCTAATATAAACAGGAGGTTCAAGTAGTTATTACTAAACAGGATACCTCCTATCATAGGGCCTATAGCCAAACCTAAATTTGAACCTAGGTACATCAATGAATAAGCATTTTTCATTAATGCTTTTGGGGTAATGGATGGTACCATAGCATTAAATGCTGGTGTTGCCAGTGCATACAGGTTCGAAGCTATTACTATAAGCACAGCAACTGCAACTGTGGGTTTCATAAATCCACAAGTTAAGTAAAGTAACGACCCTAAAGATTGAAATATTACGATTATTCTCTTGCTACCAAATCTATCAACTAAACTACCGCCAACTACTAAAAATGGAGCTTGCGATAATATTGCTATTGTTGTAAAAAGTCCAGCTTCATACTTTGAGAATCCTATCTTTTGAGTTAAAATCAAGGTCATTAGTGGCACTATGAAGCTCCCCATTTTATTTATTACCGTTGAAATGAAAAGTACATATATATCCTTAGGTAGTCCTTTGTATACTGACATATGTCTCTTTATATCCAAGAAAAATGTCCTCCTTTTGTTGATCAAAATGTAATTTAATTATACACCATACTCAGCGTTTTTACACTTTTTGTTATTTTATAATAAAAAGTCATCCAGAGTATAAAATTAAAGCTAACTTGTAAGTATCTAGAAATTATATAAAATCTGTTCAATTTGAATACTACATCTGTGTAGAATAAAAATAGACTCATCTCTTCAAAGACAATCCTCAGCTTTGAAACTCTTGGATTACTATGAATAGGTGAGCCCTAATTAGCGTTTCTTTAAAGAAATCACTTATTAATTATTATTTAGTTGTTCTTTGCTGAATTGCGTTCTTTACTTCTTCTGGTGTCAATCCACTTGCATTAATAACTGGAACACTTGTTGAAGTATCACTAAATCCCATCATATCTGTGTTATAGTCTGATGTAACAATTGCATCGTAGCTATCACACTTAGAAACATTGCTCTTAAAATCTCCGCCTAAAACTTCTACTGAAAATCCTTGACCACTTAGATAGTCAGCAATCATAGATAAACCTTGTTCTACACCAATCTTTTTCATATAATCTCACCTCTTTTTTATTTTTCTTACTCATTTTCCCCTCTAAAAGATGTGAGTATACATATTTATTTTGGTAAAGTCTTCTTATTTCTCAATATTTGCTAATGCCTTTTTAATATACTCATAAAGTTCACCGCTCATTCCATTTCCTTTTGCTGCTTGTGGATTATCCATATAATAGCGCTCTGCTGAGTGTATGATTTCGGTGTCTCCTCCAGTGAAAAACTTAATTCCCTCTTGCCACTGCTTTGCAAGTTTAATTACCTTTAAATCATCAATTGGTGTACCATTCTTCATTTCAACTTGAAATGAAGATATAATATTAGTCCAATTATTTAAAAGCTCGTTAGTATTATTATTATTTAGCTTATCATATTGCTTCCTAAGCTTAAGCTGTTGTTCTTTAGTAAAATACTTCTTTTGGTTTCTAATTAATTGTATTGAATTTATAAATTGTTCTAATGAAGGTATCTTCCAAGAGTTAAATACCCCTAATAATTCATTAAGTTCATTTCTTAGTTTTTTTTAAGACTTATCTCTTCATCTAATTTTTTAAGTTGCATCTCTATGACATCAATTGGATTATACTTTGGATTTTCAATAAATTCTTTAATTTCGTCCAAAGAAAACTCTAATTGTTTAAGGGACATAATCTGCTGAAGCTTAATTATATCTCCTTCTGAATAAAGACGATGTCCTGCATCAGTACGAAAGCTAGGGCAAAGCAGTCCAATTTCATCATAATGATGAAGAGTTCTAATAGTAAGGCCAGTAAGTTTAGATAGTTCCCCTACCTTCCAATTTTTATCCTGCACCGTTATCACTTCTCTTTCTTTTGCACTTTAAATTGTGAACCTTAAAATATAGATTTACCAGTTCCATATAAAATCTAAATCTATAATTAAATTGTCATCAATTATTAACAGAAATATCAGCTAGTTTTATAAAATAGAACTGGAATATCTATTCCGCTTTATCAGATAAACTACTTCAATCCTTACACTCAAAATAAAGATTCGATGAATCTACGAATCTTTATTTTGATAGATTTAAATATGAAGTAGTTAATCTATATTAAATCAGAGTCTTTAACTCATCAGAGTTAAAACTATGTTTCTTCCCACAAACATTGCATACTATCTCCATACACTTATTTTGGTTAACTGCATCTATAATTTCTTTTTTATCTAACGAATGTAGCATTGGATAAAACATTTCCTTACAGCATCCACAAAAGAACTTAACTTCGTTAGTTTCCATAACTTCAACATCATCAAATATCAAAGAAGGAATTTTATTAAAGTTCTCATTTTTCTCTAATATAATAGATTGATTTTTCTTTATAATTTCTTTTATGTCATCAATAATTCCTTCTGAAGCCCCAGGAAGAAGCTGTACCATTATGCCTCTAGATAAAATAATTTCGTCATTTTCATTATATAATAAATTTACTGAGAAAAATGTATCAGTTTGCTCACTTTGATTAAAATAGTAGGAAAAATCATCAACAATATTTCCATAAGGCATATCAGTTATACCAGTAAATATGCTATTCATTCCTAAATCCTTAAGTACTTGAATACATCCTTTATCTCCTATCAATTCTTCAATAGGCATGTCTTCAATATTATGTAAATTTGCGTTTAATAATTGATCATTAATAAAGCCACGAACATTTCCAAAAGAATCACAATCAGCAAAAATTTTATAGTTTCTATTACTTGCATTAACTTTTATACTTATTCTCTGATTGCCTTTTAAAATTCCTGATATTAAAGCTGTAATTGTCAAAGTCTTTCCAAGTACAGTTTTTAACAGCTTACTAGTAATTCTATCGTTACAGACTTCTTTTATCATATTAGTATTGTCCATAAATAAAATTCTAACCTGTTTGTTATATGCTAATGTCTTTACGATATGTTCTGTCATCTCTAAATAAATCCTTTCTCAACTTATTCAGCCATTTCAATAGTTTTAAAACTCTCACTATTTTTTACCCTTACGTAAGGTTATAATAGCTGTTAAACAAACTATACAACCTAACGTAGGGTGAGGTGCAAGATTTTTTTGCAAAAAAATTTCTCTCAGCTAAATAACCGAGAGAATATAAAAATCTATATATTAATTTAAGTACTACGAATCCACTCATATTTTATGTCATTTAGATTTTCTTCATTGTCATTTCCTTTTTCTATTATTTTGAATCCATTATTTTCATAGAACTTTTGTGCTTTCTTATTGACTTCAAAGGTGAACAAAGTTAATCTGCCTTTGGATTTGTTTTTCGCAATATCAACAAACTTTTTACCTAGTCCTTTTCCTTGATAACCAATATGGATATATAATTGATTTATTTCATTTTCGTTAAAGGCTAATATGCCTATCACTCTGTTTGTATTAATATCAATTGCTATATATACATCATTATCTATATTCAATATATTGTTTAAGAAATTCAAATGATTTTCGAATGAATGTATTTCTTTTTGACCTATTGCTCTTTCTTTACTCTTCCTCCATATGTTAACTGTGTCTTCTGCGTATATTTCGCTGTATTCTATTATCTCAATATTTGCATTGTTCAATATTACTCCTCCATTTTAATTCCCACTATTTCTCTATCATGTGATAACAAAATCTCATATATATTGAAGTAGTTTATATGAAACAATATCTGGTTGTTACTTACCTAAAGTTCCACCCTTTTAGTCCACCTTTTACAGTATACTATACTTTCACTAATATAGCTAAAGATTGTAATCTCCAAGATAATCTACTTTGAATTCATCAATTGAATCATATATAACCACCTGCATGCCTAATTTGTCATACTCATGTCTATAAATTTCCATAGCTTCAGAGAATGTATTTGAGAATTCCTCTAAATTTTCAGCCTGAAAATCTTTCATCAGATTAATTAAGGCTGTTCCTCTACTAATATGCATTTCATTATAAAAATTATGACAGCTAACACCAGAGGAGAATGCCAAAAATATATCATTATGCTTTAATGCATATTGTATTTTGTTCCTCCAGTTTGACCAAATCTCTTCATATGTTCCTTTAAGACTATCTTTTGTAGGCACTGTCATATCAATGGTTTCTGCTTCTATGTCATCATATAACTCCCTAACTGCCTTAATAAGTATTTCTGTAGCTTGTTTAATTTCTTCTACTGATTTTGCAAATATTACATTATTGAAATATTTTTCAAAATCCCTAGGTACCCTTTCCATTGCTATTAGCTCTTCTAGCTGATGCTTAACACCAAGTTTAAAATAATTATGATTGAGATAGCACACAGTATTAGTCAAATTATTTATTACATCTCCAGATAACTTTCTCACAATGCCAATTTCATCTTCTAGCATCATTTGCCCATATGAAAGTATTGCGTTATCTAGATGTTTCTTTGTTTTTTTTAGCAAATCTGAATTCATTGGACCGTTTATAATATTTAATGCCTTTTCCCTTAATCTCATAAATCTTTCTACACATTCATTATTCCTCGAATAAACTATATCAACATCTATAGCGTGAGATACAAAGGTATTATCAAACTTTGCCATATCCTCGAGTTTTGCCCATGTGGATCCATAGAAATCATATCCTATATCATCTAATATGAAACACTTCGAAAATCCCCAGCCCCTATCATTATTTAGAACCACTAAAAGATCCAAATCTGATTTTTCATGAAAATCACCAGTAAAAAAGGATCCACAGATACCAATCAAATCAATATCATTTTCATATTCATTGCGAACCTTTTGTATTACTATATCTATCAACTCTTTATTCTTCTGTTTTAGTTTATTAATTGTTACTTCATTCATTCTTACACCTCTCATCAGCTTCATTTAATATTTCAACTTTAAATTCTAACCTCCAAATACTTATAACTATGTATAAATTTTAATATTTCTTCCAATGAGAATAAAAGAGAATAGTTTTTTCTATATCATTCTTTATAAAAAACTTACAAAACCTTTGAGATCCCTATGTTTAGATCATTCTATTTAATATACAGTAAAAAAGCTACTCCCCATTATGTGAGTAGTAGCTTAAAACTATCGTTCTTTTTTATATATAATTTTTTTAATACTGCTATCAGAAAGATAAAACTCTTCCGCCAAACTACTTATAGTCTGACCAGCCATATACCTTCTGCATATGTCAGCATTTCTGTTTTTTAAATAATTTCTATTATTAGATTTCTCCCCCCACTTTTTTCTGCTTTCAGGGCAGGATGGGATGTATATATATTCACCTTGGATATATTTTTGAATCTCCTTAATTAAATCCTCTGGCAAAACACTATCAACTCTTACATATTTCATATCGCTCAGCTCCTTAAATTTAGTTTTAAATTAAGGAAACAAAGCCTGTATATGCATGATTTTATTTTATAAAAGCGACTTCAATTTATCTCTGTGCAAAATGTCGCTAAAAGTCATACTAACAGACTTTGCACAGAGAATTTTGAGTAATTCTTTGTTCATTATATTATAATTCATGATAACACCTCACATTAAAATTAATTTGCTTTATTGAATAAGTAACAGATCATTTACTTCATCAAATAAGCGTCTTAATATTTACAATTATAACATATTTATTCAAATATATTCTAGTTTCTTTGATTTCTTAAGTTATCTTTTTATTTGAATTCTAATAAGATGTATCACTTATCCAAATGCTATCTCTTCACAACTGGGATATATATTTCAGTTATATACTCGTCAGGGTTATCTGTATCCCCAATTCCTTTTATATATTTTTGATATGGTTGCATTATGATTTCGTACCCTTTATTCTCTTTCCATACATATAGAGCCTTAATAGCATTGACTAACTCCTTATAGTTGCCTACATATCTTGTGTAAATACATAGACTTCCTTCCAATATTCTAGTATATTTGTTATCTCCATTCCATACTGGCACTCCAATTTCCATATCTACTACTCGGCTTTCATCATACTCTTTATCATGATATATAGTTATTGGACTTCCATAAACCTTAAGTTTGAATTGGTCTATAATTGGAATTAAATCATTAAATAATTGTCCTGTTTCAGATTCCTTTATGGCTCTTCTTACACTCACAATCCTCATTGACTCTGTATCAACTAACTTTATGTCAATGTCTTCGTTTATCGAAATAAGTTTTCCTCCATTTCTAATTACTTCAATATCATTGTTCATTTGCTTCAATAAACACTTTTGCCGTTCTATCTGAAACTCAATCTCTTTTTGTTTTTGACTTATACATTCCATCAGATATTCATCATTATTCTTTTTAAGAATATTTAAAATTTCAACCAAAGGAAATTGATATTCCTTAAGCTTGTTTATTAGTAATACTTGGTCCAATTGTTCTATAGTATAGTACCTATAATCATTATCTTTATTTAAAAATGCAGGTTTAAGCAAATCAATGCTATCATAATATCTAAGAGCTTTTGGAGAAACCTTGCATAGTTTAGAAAACTCTCCTATTGTCAACATTTCTTCAACAATCCTTTCACATATATAGTTTTGTTATTGTATTTTCTATACAAATTTAATCTATATATTCTTACAATTAAATAAACAAAAATCAGACTAGTTCTAAATTAACTATTTAAAGTATATTCCATACTTTAAATGGTTTTATAATACTCAGCTAAAGCTTTGAAAGACGCTTTAGGCTCCCATGGCATGCCTTCGTAGAACTTTTCCATTTGATCAATATAACTTTTAACGATTCCATAAGCAGCCATATCTAAATCATACAATGGATTTTCATTATAAGGATAGCTCTGGTTAATAAAAGTAAATACAAAAGCTCCATCTATTTTCTCATCAGTAAATATATCTAGAGACTCAGTAATATACCTTACTTGAACATTTTCATCTCTAATAAATTCACCTTTTAACTGTTTTGGTGTTTTTGTAGTATCTACAATTGCCCAACCATAACTTCCTTTATCTTCTGCTCCTCTATATGTACAGCAACCAAATTCAGTTATTATAACAGGCTTATTGTGCTTAAAGTACTTTTTCAAATTTTCTCTGTATCTGTTCTTATTCATGGCATCCCTGTAATAATCAATTCCTATATTATCAAATATACTCCAGTTTACATCTTCCCAAGGTCCTGAAGCATAGGTAATTTCTCCATGAAAATTATCTCTTATAGTTTTTACAGCTATATGTAAAAAATTGTTCAATCTTTTATTGAAAGGACCCTTTAATATTGTACTTTTTAGTAAAGTCCATGGCTTCATGAAAGTGTTTATGCGATCAAACGCAGTTTCTCCAAGAACAAGTCCCTTCATAAAGAAGGTAAGCTCACAACCAGTCACAAAGACTATATTATTATATTCATTCCTTAATTTTTCTGCTGCTTTAGCACATTCAATAAAATAGTCAATAGTCTCATTTTCATCTGCATCAACATTAGCTGGAGAAAACCACACTTCTAAACCTTCCATTAAGGCATATTCTGAAGCTAAAGTAAGTCTTTCAATATCCATCCCTGAAATTCTTATTGAATTACAATGCAAATCATTCTTTATAATTCTCATTTCTTTCTTAACCTGAGCCGGATTAAATATATCTCTAGATGACGGACCACTCTTGCCCCTAGTAAAAGTACCTACATCATAATTAATTCCTTTATACCTAAGACTTTTATGTGAAGAAATTATTTCGTTGCTTTTTTCTTGTTCAATTTCTGTATTATTCATATACAAACCTCACTTTAGGAATACTATCATTTTCAAGTAATATGTTTTAAATAATGATTACCAGCCATTCTAATTACCAGTAAGACTTTTTGATTTTTTAGAAATATTTGTGGCTAGACTTTAATATTTTCATAAACATAACCTAGAAATGTAGAACATTCTCTACTTATTATTTTTTTAACTCATGTATTTTAGTCATAAATATAAGTAGATAATAAACCTTCCAGTAAGGGGAGAGTCAAATAATTTATAATAAATTATAGTCACGGGTAAAGCACCTTTTTAAAATCAAGTGATTAACCATCCTTAATATCAACAATGCTCTTAAACATAGCCAGATTATAAGGTATTAACATTGTAAACACCTACAATAATAGTATAATATGTAATTAAGAAATTGTATTTTATTATGATATGGATGTACCACTTCGTAATAAAGCTTATTATTTTTAAATTCTGTCACCAGAAACCGTGAGAGTTTTAAAAATAGATTTTGGTTCAAAGTGGTACATCTATAATGCAGAGGAGTTTAAAGATGAGTATTAGAAGTACTGCTAAAGCAATCATTGTTAATAAAGACAAAGTGTTATTGAACAAATGTTTTGATGAGTATAATGGTGAATATTACTCCTTACCTGGTGGTGGGCAACATACTTATGAGACACTACATGAAGCAGTAATAAGAGAATGTCTTGAGGAGACTGGCTATTCTGTTATCCCAAAAAGATTTACAGCATTATGTGAAGAGATCTGTGAGAATCCTTTAACAAGAGAATTATATCCAGAATATATTCATAAGATGTATCACATCTTTCTATGTGAATTAGCTAATGATATTGTAAAAACTCCAACAGAAGTCGATGATATGCAGATATGCAGTGAATGGATTGAAATAGACCATTTATGTAAAATTCGTCTGTTACCTACTGTATTGAATAATAATATTGATATAATGATTAAAAATGAAACACCTCTGTTTTTAGGTGCAGAACGTATACAATATAATCATGGTTAATAACATCTACAAATTCAATTACAAAATGGTATTTAATAAGCAGGTAGCTCAATTTTGAACTACCTGCTTCATTATTTTCTATCCATATGGATGTACCACTTCGTAATAAAACATATTAATAAGCTATTTAACTATTAATGGTATTTTACTTGATAAATACATTTCATTTGGAACTGGTATATCTATAAATAAATCTAAAAATTCATAATTAATTATGATATTTTAAAGAAACTTAAGTACTATAAGTTTAATTCTAACCACGAATCATTTTCCTTAAAGCCAAATCTTTTGTACACTGGTCTACCTAACTTTGAAGCACCTAACCACAATTTCGCCACTCCAGCCATTTTAGCCTCTTCTACTAATTTATTTAGTAAAGTAGTTGCGATTCCTCCTCCTCGATAATTATCTTTAGTATATACATTTGTAACATAGCCTTTTTTACCGCTCTTGTTTGTATATGTAGGTGGAAAATCATAAAATACTACTGCCGCAGTAGCAATGATTTCATTATTATCTTCCACTACCCATTGAATTAAAGAACCATCATTAAATTTATTATGGAAAAAAATGCTTAATTCTTCATCAATATCTATAGTAGGTTCTATTCCTTCGTCCACTAATTGCTTCTTTCTCAACTCACTTAGTTGCTTTATTTCACTGATATTTGCTCTACGATATATCATTTTATCCTCCATGTATCATCTTAATTCAAAGCTATCTTCAAAATGCCACTGGCTTCTGAGCGTCAGATTTGAAAATATAAATTATCTAATTTAAGTAATCATCCATACTTATCATAAATTTTATAAGATATCAATAACTTCATTTAATGATTTTATAATATAGTCAGGCTGTATGCTGTAGTCCCATTTTAAATCATCTCTATTAATCCAGCAGCTTTTAATACCTACTCTATTTGCCCCAATAATGTCTGAGGACGAGTCCCCTATATGAAGAACTCTACTTGGGTCAACTGAGTAATGTTTAAGTACTTCTTTAAAAATTTTACTATTGGGTTCATTTTTATAGGACATTACTTTTTCAGATATGAATACTTCATCAAACTTATATTTTTCTAATATAGGCATTACCATCTCATAATCTGCATCTGTAACTAAACATATAGGTATAGAATCTGCTATTAAGGAAAAAAACCTTTCAACATCATCATAAGGTTCAGAATTGGTATGCTCATCCATAAATATTTTCACTGCCTCTTCTTCATCAAAGCAAATGTTCATTTCTTCAAATACAGATCTAAAGAAGGGCTTAAACATATTTTTTAAATTTACAAACTCACCATTAATTGATGCACTTTTATGAAATCCAGTAATGACATTTTTACTCACTGATTTTGCACATTCAAGTGCCAATTCTTCATTGAACTGTTCTTTTAAGATTCTTCTCCAAATAAAAAACTTTCGTGCTTGTATGTTCACCAATGTTTGAAACATATCGATTGATATTAAGTCAAATTTCATATATCATGTACTTGCAAGCTATGTGATGAGTTTAAAAATCTCACAAAGCTCACACCTTTCTTTTCTTAAAATATTTCTAGTAAACTTTTCATTGTTTAAAACTTAAGCCATAATAGTATAAATTCCTGATTTTCAAACAACATAATTCCACATTTTCGCAAAGACTCTTTTATATTACAGCTTTAAAGGCTTTTGTTCCACAGTCCATGGATATATATTTTCATGTCTATTGGTTATTTCTTTATCATCAGCTGTCAGTCCAATAATATCAAATCGTGAACCTTGAAATTTGTCCATATTAATAAACCATATTCTATAGCTGTTTGCATCAATAATTTTTGCTTCTGCTTCGATATTTCTTTGCTTTTCAATGATTTTAACTTTTTTTATCTCTGGATTTCCTATTATTCCAAAACACATTGGAGATATTAGTTTATTTATGCTAGGAAAATATGAATCAGTCAAACCAACTTTATCTGTCGTACGCTTGATATCTCCTTGAGCATTCCAATAAACAACTTTATATCCGAAGATATTCTTTTTTACAACAGAAGTAATTAATCCTTTTCCATCCTTTGTAATACAGAAGACTATACTTCCTTTACTAACTTTTTGTTCGTAAATTATGTTTACCGGTACTGATCCTGGTCTATTTACCGCTTGATTTATATCTCTTGAAGTGCCACGAAAGTTTACTATACAAAAAGCTACTATAAGAATAAATATAGTTATAAAGGATATTAAAATCACCTTTCTTTTCATTAAATCCTTCTCCATTTCTAACTTACTATGGTTCAAAAATGTGATTATTGTTTATGTAATAATATATTCTATGATTATATTCAGTTCAATTTTTTTACTATTTATCAATAAGTTTTACTGGATTTGTTGTAGAGCAAGGTAGGTTAACTAAGCACTTACCACAAACATCAGAAAGTTCAATTTCAGAATGAACTTCAGCATTGCTTAAACACATTTCATAGCACTTGTGCCTATTAAATGATTCAACCTTTAAAGCAGCATTCACACATCTAGCCACACATTTCTTACATACATTATTACGTTTATATAAACAATTTTCTCCTTCTTTTATATTAGACGGCTCTAACTCTAAATCAGTTACAAAACTCCCTACTCTTCCGCAACAACCTTTTTCAGTAATCAGCATATTGTTTAAGCCAAAAGTTCCAAGACCAGATATATAAGCTACATGCCTATGTGACCAATCACTTATTAACTTTGTGGTATCAAAATTGTGAGTTGCTGGTATTATATTTGATTTGTAACCCAGTTTTTCTAGTTCATTTTTAATGTATGAGTTTAAATCAAAAATTAATTTATTTGTCTCTATATATGCTCTTGCCCAAATCTTAGAACTAATTCTTCCTTCTATATTACTCTCAACAATGAAATCTTCAAAAGGAATGAAATACGATACTACAGTTTTTGCTCCTGGTAAAAAGTCTTGTGGCATAGCATGGCTTGGACTTACTATTTCCTTAAGCTTATAAAACCTTTTATCTGATGCGTCTGCATAGGAAATTAGTGGTTCTTTCCATCCACTTTCAATATCATTATCCTCTTGATACTTTTTTATAAACTCTCTTATAAGTTTTTCTAATTGATTTTTCATTTTACCTCCAAAGTATAATTTACTTTCTTATCTACATTAATTAAAAAAGCTATTTTAATATAATCTTTGGATATTTATAATTTACCTCTTCCAAAGATTGGTTGTATGCTTCTATGAACATAAAGCAATCTTCTAGGCAACTTAAGACTTTCTCTTTTCCCAAGGTTTGATCAATAAGCTTGACCATAGTAAATCCTGCTGTATATCCCTTTAAGCCATCATTAAATAGCTGTCCTATATCATTCAACTTTGCTATTTGTCCATCCAGAATTTTCTCAACATAATTGCTTACCTCAAATAAGATATTATCAATATTTCTTATATTATTATTCCAATTTGTACTTAGAATTCCGTCCTTATTATATGGACTTGGTAAATAGTAATAAGCTACTCCTTCAGACATTAATTCTCCAATAAAATCAAACAGAATTTGTTTTTTTACGTTGTTCTCCTTTTCCTTTCTTTTGTTTAGAAGCTTGTTTACTTCTATATGATGGAGTTCGTGGGCTATCAAGTTAATTAATCTTTCAACATTAATATAACCATCTCTGCTTAAATACTCATCACAAATATCTATAGCCATTTCATTTCCTAAGGTTATTCCAGTTCCTCTAACTCCGTATAAAAGATAAATTGTACAATCTTCACTTATCTTTTTTGGTAAATACATACTAGCTAAATTGATAGCTTTTTCTATAGCCTCATTAAAATCTATGTTACTAATATTCTTTGAAACAATATCTACATACTTCAATCCAAATTTCATACTTTTCAAGAATATATTGTTTTCAGGTATTATCTCTTTATTTAAGTTGATTTCTTTTAAAAGATGTGAAAGCAATTCTTCAGTAAATTCTAAGCCACCATAGTTTCTAAGGTGTTTTTTTAGAAAAATAATTCCAGGAGTTTCATAATATTCTTTAATCAATTCGGTTGAAGCGGTTTTATTTCTATTTATTTGTTTAAATATATTAAATGATTTCTCAACAGCTAGTTCATCAATTTTAATCATCACTATAACTCCATATTATAAATATAATTTTCTCGAACTTAAGTCTTGGTTAATTAAGCTACCTAAAACTAAATTACATACTTCAATTCGCTAAACCTTTATCTTTCTTTGCTTTAAAAGCCAGTTGAAAAGTTCTGGATTTTCATATGCTGTTGTACAAACTTCATGTCCTAACCCTTTATAAACTTTAAATACAACGTTAGAATTATGCTTTTTTAGATATTCTACAATCCTTCTTGATTCCTCAAAATCTACTATATTATCGTTATCTCCATGTGCAACCCATATAGGAATATTCTTTAACCTAAGTGCCTTTTGTGGGGATATTGCACCTCCGCTTATAGGTACTATAGCAGCAAACTTTTCTGGATTAAGAATTGTAAAATTCCATGTGCCATAACCACCTAAACTATACCCAGTCAAATATATTCTTTCTTTATCAATGTTATAGTCTTTTTCTACATCAACTAATATATCTTTCAAAGCATTAAACTGCATTTCCCATATTTCTCCACTTGGACATTGTGGAGATACCACTATAAATGGTAAATCATTGTTTTCTCTTAGTATCTTGTGTATCCCCCACTTTTTTACCTTATCTAAGTTATCTCCTCGTTCACCTGATCCATGTAAGGATAGAATTAATGGCCACTTTTTATTTTTATCATAGCTTTGTGGCAAATAGACAAGATACTTTAGCTTTATTGTAACATCTTTTTTAAATTCAAAACTTTCATACCCCATCTTATTTCCTCCACTTTAGATAAAGTAAAGTCTGAGTTTCTATTAGTTCTCTACTTCATCTATTTTTCTATTTGATTTCGCAAATACAATGCCCAATCCAATAATGAACATAAATATAGAAATGAACTGAGAGGTAGATAAACTTCCAACACTCCCACGCACTAAATCTCCCCTATAGAATTCAAGAATAAACCTTCCCGCACTATAAAAAACCAAATAACATCCTGCCACTACACCGTCCGCCTTTTTGTATTTAGCAATAAAAATTAGTACAACAAAATTTAGAAAGTCTAATCCACTTGAGATTAGTTGCGTAGGAATTAACCTAACATTGTTTGGAGCAAAATTAGAGTGCTTGAATATTACATTAATATTGCTTGTAGTTTCTTCACCATAGCAACATCCAGCTAAAAAGCAACCAATTCTTCCAAAGCCTTGAGCTAATGCTACAGATGGTATAATTAAATCGAAATATTTCAAGAAATTTATCTTAGCTTTTCTGCAGTATATAAATGCTGATAAGATTCCTCCAATTATACCTCCATAAACTACAAATCCATCAGTTATATTAAGAAGGAGCTTCGGGTTAGATATAATTTGACTTATTATTGTGATGTAATACAAGAGTTTTGCTCCAAGTATTCCTCCTATCACACCCCAAATAGCTATATTAAATATCGGTTCTCTATCTATATTATTTTTCTTAGCTCTAAAATCAGTTACAATGTAAGCAGCTAAAATTCCAATTCCAATCATCAACCCATATCCATAAATTGTGATTGGTCCAAATTTTATTAACTCGTTGTACATAACTTTTCTCCTCCCACATTTTCCTATTTATTAGCATGTTGCAAGATTTATATAATATCATTTATGGAAAACTCCAAAATTGATTTTTTACTTCGTAGCCATGAGTTAGGTGAAACAATATAAAAACTAGCAAAAGTAACTTACTCATAATATTATACCATAAATTTCTATTATGTACTTTATTAGTAAACTCAATACTTTTCTTACTTTCTATCTAAATAAAAAAAATATCCCAGCTTCATTTCTGAATGCTGAGACATTTAAATTTGATTTTTCTCTTTCATAATTATAAAGAAAGTAATAATTTGTCCATTTTATTAGATAACTCATCAGTAATGTAGTATTTTTCTCTAGCTGTCTTTTCAGAACAATCATCAATACTGAATTCTTTACAATAATCTATAAATAAGCTTTCATTGTACTTTCTAAATAAATAAAAGTCTGTTAATATTACTAAAGCTTCAGAAAAAGCATGAGTTTTGTCTTTCATTGAAATATCATCTCCAATAAGTCTATCAGTAATCATATGGGATAAAGTTAAGCATTGATAATCTTTCAAACCTGTTTAAATATTTATCAGTTAGATCATATAATTCTTCTTCTAAGTAATGTTCCTTGTTCATCCTAAACTTAAGATATTTAATATGTTCAATATACTCTTTATCAAATAGATTGGATGCATTGTCTATTAGATTCATGTGCGCAAACAAATGATAAATTAAATCTGCATGAAAACTTTTTTCAAATTCCATCTTAAACAACTCACTTTGCATAATTAATATTCTAGAAATATTCTTAAGGTAAACTGCAATCCATACTATAGTTTAGTCCTATTCTGGTCAGTATATTTAATAAAAAACATACCCTAAATCAGCTAATACACTAAGAGGTAATTCCATTCTCATAGTTTTATTTGGATTAACCATCTGACAAACCACTAGATTGCCGCAAAGACTTAAAAGTACACCGGCATCATAGGAGTTCATACCTGCTTCGTTTACTAAAAACCTCAACATCATTTCAGTCGCTTCCTCGGCAGCCTCATCTAAGGTTTTACAAGAAGCAATTGTAATCCACTTTCCATCAACATGTACTGATGGTGCTATACTTTTTTTATCAGAGAGCACACTAACTCTAACAATTACTGTTCCTTCGATTTCAAGACCGCATCCTCCAATTTCACCATCTCCCATAAGTGCATGCAGATCTCCTATTGCAAGAAGAGCTCCTTCTGCAAATACAGGTAAATATAAAACAGCACCTTTTTTAATTTGTCTACAATCCATATTACCGCCATGAACTCCAGGTATGATTGTTGATATTTCTTCTCCTGATGGTGCAACTCCAATCACTCCTATCATCGGATCAATAGGCATAGATAAACTGTCATTAAACTTTGCTATGTCATTTTCAACAGGAATTCTCCTAGTTTCATATTTAGTAAGCTTATGTTTTAAACCTTCACTAAAAGGCCCAATTACATTTACTCCTAAAGCTCCAACTAAAATATCTATAATTTCAACCTTCAAAGTATCTCCTGGCATTGCCCCATTTATATATAGTGGACCCGTTGCTGGATTACCCAAAGATTTGTTGTCTTCGCCATATTTTGCTTCTTCAGGTAGTAGTTCATTATTAAAACAATCCAGTGTTTGAAACTCAACCATATCCCCTGATTCACAATAAGCTACTGGCTCACTTTTATCTGACATTTTATATACTACATTTTCACTTTTAATAGTAAGCATAATATTCTCCTCTTAAAATCATTTTCTATCTATTATTTCTTCCATTATCAATCAGTCTAATACCTGAATACATAAGCTTTATTGTAAGTTCAACTATACCAACAATACAGTCCCTTCTACTATTTTCTGCTAAGAAAATTTCTGGAATGATATTATTGGCAATATACTTTTTACTATTTTCTATTATTGAATCAGTAAGATCCTTCCTAAAGTCTTCTCCTCCTATAACTACTATATCTGGGTTTATAACACAGTTTATAGTTGCAATTAATCGAGAAATGGCATCTACATATTTAATTTCTTCTGGGTTACTTTCAATTAATGATTGTAGATATTGTCCATCATTACCTATAGGAATAAATCCTAATTCACCAGCAAAATTATTACCACCATACACAAGTTCACCATTTACAATAATCCCAGATCCTACCCCTGCATTTGTAAAATGTATATATATCATATTTAAGATGTCTAAATCATCTACATGAAGTTTGTCGATAAGCTGAACTCCGTACCCGTATGCAATTGCATTCAAGTCATTTTCAAGTACTACAGGAATATTATATTTATCCTCAATATATTCTCCAATATTACTTTCTTCCCAGCCTGATAGCTTCTTCCCATAAAAATACTTTCGCTTATCTATATCTACTACTCCAGGCACAGCAATTCCAATTGCCTTAATAGCCATACCACTTTTTATAATATTATCAATAATTTTTTCAATTTCAAAAAGGTAATCAGTACTTTCTATATCTATGCATTCATCTTTAATAATCTCACGAGAGGTATTTGATACAACGTAATCAATATGTTTATCTCTTATATAAAAGGATAATACTAAACTTTCATTCAAGTTTAAGGCGTATCTTTCAGCTCTTCTTCCTCCACTGGATTTATCTAATCCAAGCCTAATTACTTCATTACTATCCAGCAATTCCTCTAATAATGATCTCACCGTAGTTTGACTTATTCCAGTGTTTTCTGATAACTCGGCTCTTGTTGCTACTCCTATTTTTTTAAGAGCTTTCTTAATTAGCCCTATATTAATTTCTTTCATTGTAGTTGGTTTCCCTGAAATACTTCCCATAAAATCATCTCCATCACACTTATATCAGATACTTATAAAAGTATCTGATATAAGTGTAAACCTTTTTCTACTCTATTTCAATTAGCTTTAATAAATATGCACCACTTCGATCTGAAATCTATTTTTAAAACTCTCACGGCTTCTAGTGAGTGACTTTAAAAATAATAAGTTTTATTACGAAGTGGTGCATCAATAATATGATTTTTTAGTTATTAATTTATTTCCAAATACTAAGTTATTCTCTTGACTGTTCAATTTAAAAATGATTGAAGTAACATTTAAATAATACACTTTATATACTATAGATATAATCTTTGTTTAAGGAGTATAAAAATGTATCATACCCATTTTTACTCAGGAATGACATCTATCAATGACGGCCATAGCCATGATTATAAGGGAGAAACTTCACCAGCTCCAACTGGAGCACCTCATATACATCATATAGCTGGATACACGGCTTATGAAGATGGACATAGGCACTACTACGTCATTGAAACAAGCCCAGCTTATCAAGTTCACGGAGGACATATTCATTATATTTCTGGAATAACGTATATCTCTGAAGAACATTATCATTCCATCAGTGACACAACAAGTAAATATCCATACTAAAAAGTTTGAACACCTTAAATATTACTGTTTTTATAATCAAATTGCCTATATCAGAAAAATAACACAAAGAATTTCAATTTCCTAATTACTTATAATATCTAGTAATTTATATGAAAGTCAAAAGCTCCAGGAATGACAATATAAAACAAGACACCGCAAAATTCAAATTTGAAAAGTGCGGTGTTTTAAATATTTAATTGCTTCTATTGTTATTCCACTGTATGACAAAACCATTCAATAGTTTCTTCTAAATATTAATTCAGAACAAATTAACTTAAAGCTTCTTTCCAGTAAAAAATACAAATATAATTCCAAAGAAAATGAGAGAGATTTACAAGTACAATCTATACATATATTTAAAGTAACGCATGGAAGTTTAAGTACACGCTTAATCTACCACAATCCCCATATATATTAAATCATACATGATTCCATTACACTTCATTTCTCCTTTTAAAATACCTTCTTCCATAAAGCCTAATGTTTTATATAAATGTATTGCACTTTTATTATCGGCTCTTACCCTTAAGCTTATTTTATAAATAGTTTCATTTTCTCTTGCCCAATTTATCAAATATTTAACAAGTTCTTTCCCAATTCCTAAGTTCCAATAATCTTTTAAAACTTGTACACCAAATTCACCAACATGCTGAAACTTCTTAGAAGAACCTGCTCTAAAAGATAAGTTTCCTACAATTTTATCATCTAAAGTTGCTACCAGTAAAATTGCATTATCTGCTTGATTATACATATTTATCGTATGTTCTTGTTGTTCGTCAGTAATATGAAACTCGTCGACTTCATAACCAAAATGATCAGTTTCTAAAATTATGTGTCTATAAAATCCATTTAATTCTACTGCATCTTCAGTACGTGCTCTTCTAATCACAAGGTTCTTATTTTCTTTTAAAAACTTTGACAATATTACCCCTCCAATACATACCATGTTCTTTTCTATTATCACACGGTTATCAACTCTCTATGTTCACTACTTACAATTATACCATTATATTCCAATACCTTCTATAAAATCAACGCTTTACTACTTATTTTTATATAATTACTTGCTCTATTGTTGAGTTTTCAAAAAACATTCACAGTACAGTTAATTTGAAGAGTACATCTATAATAATTACTTCGTTAATCCTCCATTTGTATTTTAAAGTAAAAAAATATCGTAAAATTCATTTCTGAATAATACGATATCTGAACTTTCTATCACCATACATATACGCTAACTACTTCCATGTAAATCATGAGTTGCACAAATTAAACCTACATCATTCATTCCTAGATATCCTCTCATTCATTTACAGTTTTGATTAATCTTCCACCTTAATAAAACTCGAACTAATTACATAGCCAAAAATCACTTGAAAAACTGAAAAAAAGTCAATGTTATTCTGCAAAAAGAATTGGATTGGATAGGATAAAACTTGTGGAATAGCAGGCGAATAGTATATGAGTATTCCTAAAGAAAAATAAAGAGATGGGATTCCTAAAAATATAAGTTTAGGTAAATTAATTTTCCACCTTCCGTATTTTTTACTTTCTAATATAAGCTTTTCTAGTCCAAGTAATAGCCCTAAAAGGATAAAAATAAACATTGACCACAAAATTAATGGCATGACTTGAAACGTCATCTGCTTTTCTTTATCAACAGATATTAATAACTTATTGCTTAGTACAATGTAACAAAAAAATACTACTGCATACACAAAATATGCTCCCCAATTATTCTTTTTCATTGTTAGCCCCACTTTCATTTATAATTAATATTTTGATGGAAATACCTGGAGTATTTGCTGTATTCCAATGATAAACTCTTCAAGTAAATCTAAATTTGTTTTAAACTCAAACTTAACCTTTACCTTATTTGTATTAACTTTATATTCAATTAGTTCTCCTGATACCAAAATGCTTTTATCAATTAATAAATCATTAGATAAAAAGAAACTGAATTCAGGCTCTGTAAATGAGGAAAAAACATCGCTGATTTCAAACTTTTTAAATCTAGTAAGTTCATTTAATAGATAAGTTAAAACTCTACCTTCAATTATTGGTTTATCAATCTCAGCAGTAACTCCATTGATGACTAATAAAATATAGTTCATATACCAGTCGCCATCCCATTTATTTGTAGCTTCAGGATATTGATATCCGTAAGTATAGATTACTATTTTTGCAGATCCATCACTTGCTTTTAACTCAGCACAGGTCGAATTCCTGTATTTTTCTTCTAGTTTAACCATACTAATCACAGCTCCATTTATACCCTACCAAGGGTTCTTTCCATTAATCCAGCCTTTTTTTATCCAATATTCTTTATCAGTAGCATTCCAATCATTTGACTTCTGGTTCATTTTCATTATTTTAAACATAACTTTTGTCTTTATTCCTGGCTTTACATTGCAAACTTCACGTGATATCTTTTCAGCTAACTTTGTGACCTCACTTTCTATTTGCTTCTTTTTCTCAGGTTTTACAGTTTCCCAATTCAAAGCACCAACATGCTTACCATAACAATAAGTTTTAGGTACTCCCCAGTAGAACAGATTGTTTTTTAAGTCTTTTGTAACCTTTCTTGTTCCTGCACCGGCTGCTGTTGAAATAACTAACCCAATTTTACTAAACATTCTTTCATGTGGACGGTGTGGCATCCATCGATATCC
This sequence comes from Clostridium folliculivorans, assembly GCF_024341905.1. Lineage (GTDB taxonomy): Bacteria > Bacillota > Clostridia > Clostridiales > Clostridiaceae > Clostridium_AR > Clostridium_AR folliculivorans. Next base: position 86,549 of record NZ_BQXY01000012.1, on the reverse strand, counting down.
CATATGGTCTAAGAAGGTTTTAAGCTGACCGCTCATTCCAAATACATAGCAGGGTGATTCTAAAATCAATAAATCTGCTTTCTCCATCTCCTTAACAATAGGTTGTACAGTATCAGCATGAGGGCATGCATCTTCACCTTTGGTAAAACAATTAAAACATCCTACGCAGAAGCCTGGTGTATGTTTTGGCATAAAAAATTCTGTTATCTCAGGGTTCTTATCCGAAAGTTTATCTAAAAAAAGTTTTGTAATGTTATAAGTGCTGCCCTTATGCATCTGCCCATGCAAAACTACAATTTTTATAATACCATCCCCTACTTTTTAATTTGTTTCGTATGTATTTCTATATATGAAATCACACCTTATTAAAAAACGGCATACCTCTACGATTAATATATAAGAATTATATCATACCAGTTATTGGAATAACCACCGTATTGTTGTAATAGTTATGAATTTATAATTGAACAATTTAAAATACCCAACATGGATATATAATTAGTCATTTCATCATAAATTTGTGGTTACCATTAGTATTAATATTTTAGTTAAGATTGAAATATATTTTCGTTTTCATTTGCATAACAATCTGTAAACCAGCATTTTTCCTATAAATTTTTATATTTTTATAATTATTTAATTATAAAAAGTTTTAATTATAAATAGATTTAATAACAGGCTATGTTTAGGTATATTATTTAAATTAAGTGATTTATCTATATTGTGAAAGGTAGTAGGGATGAGGAAGATAACAGTTAATCAGAATTCGAACTTTATCATGAAATCATTAGTACTTAAAATTATAGCCATAGTAACTTTAGAATTGGTACTATCTTTAATGAGAATTCTGGACTTAAATATACTAAACGATAGTTTATTAGGAAATGTGCTTTTAGAAGCTACAATTGAACAATCTTTCATCTGTTACTCGCTCTTAACCTAAGGCATAAAAATGTGTGTACTTGCAATTTCATTCCTTAGTAAAATATAATAGTAGAATATTAAATAATATATTAACTGTAAATGAATAGTTAAATAGGAGTGTGGATTAATGACAAAGTTATTTTCAGAGTTTAGTATTAAAAACGTAAAACTAAAGAATCGTATTGCTGTTCCTCCAATGGTTATTGGACTAGCAGAGGATGGATATGTAACCTCAGGAAATGTAGAACGCTATAGAGAATTAGCTAAAGGTGGCGCAGGACTAATAATTCAAGAAGCTACTTGTGTTAACATAGATGGTAGACTAATGGAAAGGCAACTTGGAATTTGGAAAGATGAACAAATTGAAGGACTAAAAGAAATTGTTAATGCAGTTCATGAAGAAGGAAGTAAGATATTTATTCAAATTCATCATGCAGGCGTAACTTCAATATCAGAAACCCCAGTATGTCCAAGTGCTTACGAATATAAAGGTCCTTTTAGAACTGTTATCGGTCGTGAGATGACTATAGAAGATATAAAATCTATTCAAAAGGATTTTATTGAAGCCGCAGCAAGAGCTTATAAAGCTGGATACGATGGTATTGAACTTCACGGATGTCATGGCTACTTAATAAGCCAGTTCCTAAATAAAAATGTAAATAAGAGAACTGATGAATATGGTATCACTCCTGAAAAGTTTGTAATAGAAATTATCAATGGAATTAGAAATGTTACTCCAAAAGAATTTGTTGTTGGTATTCGTTTAGCAGGTTTCGAACCAGCCCTAGAAGATGGACTACACTACGCTAAAATTTTAGATGCTAACGGAATAGACTTCCTTGATGTTTCTTTTGGATTTATGGGCGAACAGACTGTAAATATAGCTGAAGGATACAAATATGCTCATACTGTATATGCTGCAGAAAAAATAAAAGAAGTGGTTTCAGTTCCAGTATTTGCAGTTAACAGCATTAAGTCTCCTGCCCTAGCAGAAGAAATATTAAATGAAACTAATGTAGACATAATAGATATCGGTAGAGGTGTCCTTATAAACCCTAACTGGGCAAATGACGCAAAAGAAGGAAAAGATACTGGAGCATGTTTAAGCTGTGCAAAATGTAAGTATTTTGGCCAATCTCAAGTTTGTCCTGGAAAAGTTTTATTTGATAGAAATAAAGAACAAAAATAATCAAAAGAACCCGGTAATATCTGAAAAAATCCACCTGTCTTCGCATTTGCTTAACAGGTGGCTTTTAATATATAAATTTATTTTTAAGGGCTTTGGTTTATTAACTATATAGTATATTACAATTTAGCTTCCGTTATATATATATTAATTTCATCTTAGCTTTTAACTACCAAAGATGTACAAAATATATTAACAATCAAGCATTGTCTTTCCTTCACCGCATAAACCTTCAAAGTCTTTTGTAAATGCAGCTACTGCAGCTGTCACAGAATCCAATTTTACTAAACCTTCTATTACATCTGGTGCAACTGTTGCTGCTCCAACTCCGTATCTTGCAAGATCTAAAACTTGTTGTGAATTTTTAAAGCTTGCTGCAAGAACTTCTGTCTTTAGGCCATTTTTCTTAAATATATCATGAATATCTTTTGCAACCTTTACTCCATCAGCACCTAAATTATCAATTCTATTTACATAAGGAGCCGCGTAGTGAGCGCCTGCTTTTCCAGCAAGATAAGCCTGCATCTGTGTGTATATAGCTGTTGCTGTTATATTAGCACCTTCTGCAGAAAGAGCTTTTATTGCTTTTAAACCTTCTCTTGATACTGGTATCTTTACATAAGTGTTTTTACCTAATTCTTTTTGAATTCTATGTGCTTCCTCAATCATTCCTTCTGCTTCTAAAGAAACTACTTGAACATGAAGCTCTGCCTCTGCTCCTATAAATTCTCTTATAGCCTTTAATACTTCGTAAGGATTTTTGCCTTCCTTCGCTAATATTGAAGGATTAGTTGTAACCCCTTCTAATGGATAATATTCGTACATTTCCTTAATTTGATCTAAATTTGCAAAGTCTATTATAAATTTCATATTCTTATTCCTCCGTTAAATTTATTTGATGCTACTTAAATATTTAATTATCATATATGTGTTATTAAACTCTTATTAAGAGTAACTTGAAATTCCATTTTAGTTTTGTAATTTTACTAGATTTAATTACTCCCTAAAGTTTAGGTATCTTACCATAATACACTATACCTTTAAGTACCATATGCATAAGCACATTAATTTCAAAATGTATTAAAACTTTTGCTCTGTCCTACTAATTATATCATCTTGAGTAGTTGGATCCAAGGTTATAAATTGTGCACAGTATCCAGCAACCCTTACTATTATATCTCTATATTCTTCTGGGTTTTCCTTTGCTTTCTTTAAAGTTTCAACAGAGATTATATTAAACTGTATATGCCAGCCTTTTATAGCAATAAAGCTCTTTATTAGCATAACAAACTTTTGGAAGCCTACTTCGTTATTTATTAGATCTGGTGAGAATTTTACATTTAATAATTGTCCCCCAGTCATTAATATATTTGGAAGCTTTGAAACAGTCTTTAGTACTGCAGTTGGTCCCTTAAAATCTGTGCCTTGAACTGGCGAACATCCTTCTGCTGCTGGAGTCCATGCTTTTCTTCCATCTGGAGTTGCTCCTGTAACACATCCCATTGGAACATTTGATGAAATACCTGAGGTTGATAATCCGTAGTTACCGCCTATTGGGCCTTTACCAAATCTAGTATTCTTGTACTTACTAATTTCCTTAATATAAGTGTTATAAACCTCTACAGCTATATTATCGGTATAATCTTCATCATTTCCATACTTAGCTATATTCTCTAGTAATCTTCTAATTCTTTCTCCTTCTTCACCTTGAAAGTCATTATCTAACACTTCTATAATTTGCTCTATTGTAAGAAGCTTATCTTCATAAACTGCTTTTTTCAAAGCTGCAAAACTGTTAGCTGCATTTGCAAGTCCAACTTGAAGTCCAGCTACTATATCATAAACAGCTCCACCTTCTTTTGCGGTTTTGCACCTCTCAATACAATCATCAATTAAAGATGAACAAAGCATATCAGGGAATTCTAGAAGATTAGTATCTGCAACTTTATCTGAAACAATAGATAACTTTGTATAATACTCAATATTTTTCTCCCATGCTTTCCACAAATCCTCATAAGTCTTAAAATCTTTTAGTGATCCATTCCCAGAAAGCATAGTATGTCCTGTTCTCTTATCAAATCCATCATTTAAAGTAAGCTCAAAAGCTTTAATTAAATTTAAGAAGGTCATCCCAGTACATCTATAGCCCCATTTTCCTGGCACAGCTACTTCCACGCACCCAACCATTGTATAGTTAAAGGCATCCTTGAACTCTACACCTTTTGCAAGAAGTGCTGGAATTATTATTTCATCATTATGAAGAGCTGGCATTCCAAAGCCAGTAGCAACAACTTCTGCACATTGTCTTATAAATTTTTCAGAAGTATTAGTGTGGACCCTTGCTGAAAGGTTTGGCTGAGTAAGCTTTGCCTCCCCAACACTTTCAAGAATTAAAAAGCTTAAATCATTAACTGCATCTGAATAATCAGCATTTGAACCACCTATAGTAACGTTTTGGTAGGTTGGATAACCAGCACCATAACCTGAGTGTGATGTTGATCTTATTTTTAATATAGAATAAAGCTTTATCCATAAACATTGCAATAATTCTTTAGCAAAATCTCTAGTTATTGTTCCATTATCTATATCTTTCTTATAGAAGGAGTATAAGTATTGATCTGATCTTCCTAAGGAAGCAGAGTGACCATTACTTTCTATTTGAATAGCCAAGTGAATAAACCATATCATTTGAACAGCTTCATAGAAATTTGTTGGAGGCTCAGCAGGTACTCTTTCACATACTTCAGCAATTTTTAAAAGCTCTGCCTTTCTGCTTTCATCTTCCTCTGATAGGCTTAACTTTTTGGCAAGTTCAGCATATCTTTTTCCAAAGGCTATTACACTTTTATTTGTTATAACTATAGATTCAAGAAATGCTTTTTCTCTTAGAGCATCATTTTCACTTATATCTATTCTCTTTAGTCTATCTTCGGCTTCTTTTATAATTCCATTAAGCCCAAGCTTAATTGCTTTTTCAAAGTCTGGAACAATGTGCCCGTCACCTGAAGTCATGTTTCCTTCTCCATGTATAACCTTAACCTCAAAGCCTGTCTTAACCTCTTCAGGTACTACTGCCATACATTTATCTTTTAAAGTCTTGCCCTTCCAGTACTTTGTTATTTCTAAAAGTTCGTCTTTATGCTTTTCTGGAAGATAAAAGTTGTCCCCATCTCTTTTATTAAAATTACCTTTTTCTAAAAGCTCCTTTTCTATCCAATCAACTGCATACTCTGGAAATACTGGAGCAGTTCTTTCTTCACATGCTTGATTTCCTACTATAAGCTCACCAGCCTTAATATAAATACTCATATTTTCTAAAATCTTTTCTACTGCTTTAGCTCTCTTTATATAAACAGGCTGTGCCTCGTTTTCCTTATATGCTTCAGTTATATACCTTGCTCTTTCTATACATACACTTGGTGTTTGAGAAAGTACTGACTCTCTAAGTTTCTTAATTCTTTCACTTTGAAGTACAAAATTTTTCATAAATGTTATCCCCCTATAATACATTTTATTGATGAATTTTCTACAAGCTTTTTTAAGGTTTCAAGATACTCTGGTTCATGCTTTTTTATAGCAGTTAATTTATAGTCTTTTTTAAGTCTTCTATATTTATCTAATCCTAAGGTGTGATATGGAAGAATATGAATTTCCCTAATGCCGTTAGCCTTAGCTATTTCTACAGTATTTTTAATATTCTCCTCATCATCATTAATACCCGGGATTAAAGGTATTCTTATTATGATTTCTTTTCCAAGCTTTGATAACTTGTTTAAGTTTTCCTGTATCAAAGTATTTCCAACTCCAGTAAGCTCTTTATGAACTTTATCATTGGAATGTTTTATATCAAAAAGAACAAGATCAGTGTACTCACTTAATTCCTTAAGCTTTTCAAAGCTTCCATAACCGGTAGTTTCTATAGCAGTATGAATACATTCATCTTTGCAGAGTTTAAATAGATTAATTGCAAAGTCAGCATTCATGAGAACTTCTCCACCAGACACTGTTACACCTCCGCCAGATTGTCTATAAAACAGAACATCCTTTGATACTTCCTTAAACACTTCTTCTACTTCCATGTTTTTACCCACATGTCTAAGAGAATTTGTAGGACACACATCTGCACACTTGCCGCAAGCTATGCATTTATTCCTATCTATTACTATGGCTTGATCATTAGAAGTTAAAGCATCATATTCGCAGGCATGTATACATTTTTTACACAAAACACAAGTTGAATTATTATAATAAAGTTCATTTTCTCTTCTTTGAGTTTCAGGATTGCTGCACCATAAGCATTTCAGTGGACATCCTTTTAAAAACACAACAGTTCTAATTCCTGGACCATCATGAACTGCATAATGTTCTATTTCACACACGGTTGTTTTTATCATAGTAGTAAGTCCCCCTCTCACTGGTCTTTTGGTAAAAACATAGCAAAGTAAATTGTATTTAAAATAGTTATTATCTTTATCGTTTATTATTATTTGTTATTGTTTAACTTCATTTTATATCATTGTAACACAATAGTCAATAATGACTTTGCAAGAAACTCTTACTTAATGCTAAGTATTAATCGCTTTCCTTGCGCATATAGCTTTGTATAGTTTTTTTATCTATTATCACTTGTTATTACTTATTACTGCTTATTTTAATATAATAATTTTTATTTAGAAAAGACCAGCAAATTAATAAAAAAAATAAACCATCATAATTTTTTTAAATTATAATGGTTTATTAAAAACTTCATTCTAGAAATCCTAAATAAACTAACGTTCTATTCTACTTATCCCTTTGTCCATTAATCCTTCTATATCTATCCTTGAGACCAGATTGGCATCACCATGTATGCTATGTTTCAAAACTGATGCACAAGTAGCAAATTCTGCAGTATACTCTGGTGCCTTATTATTTAATATGCCGTAAAGCATACCAGCAGTTAATGCATCTCCGCCACCAACTCTATCTACTATATCATCAATGGTATACACTTTTGATGAATAAAGCATTTTATTATCATAATAATTACATTGCAGCGTATTAACTGACACCGACTTCATTTCTCTAACTGAAGAGAAGATATGTTTTATATTTGGATATCTCTCAGTGATTTCATCATAGTAATACTTTAACTTTTCATACTTATCTTTGTATTCACAGTTCATCTTCAAAATATTTTCCGCATCTAATATTCCAGCAGACAATATATTTACATAAGGTAAGACCTCAAAGGTTGCTTTACTAGCTTCTTCTAAACTCCAAAGCTTAGCCCTATAATTAGAATCATAGCTTACTAATATATTATTTTCCTTGCAGTGGTTTAATATTTCCAAGGTTAACTTTCTTATTTCCTCTGAAAGAGCCAAGGTTATACCTGAAAAATGAAATACATCCACATCTTTTAAGGCTGCTTTTATATCTATTTCTCCAAACTTTAAGTTACTAAACGCCGAATTACTACGATCATATATTACCTTTGAGCTTCTATTTCCACTTCCTACTTCTAAAAAATATATACCTGTTCTATCTTTCCCCTTAGAAACAAAACTTGTTTCAACTCTATGGCTATTTAAATAATTTATGATTGCATCACCTATAGAATCATCTGAGACTTTAGATATATATCTTGAATCAATACCAAACTTAGTCAATGAAATAAGTACATTTGCTTCTCCTCCACCGTAATGGGCATTAAAGGAATTAGAATTTGTAATCATCATACCCTTATTTGTAGATAATCTCAGCATTATCTCTCCAAAGCCAGCTACTCTCATAAGACTACCCTCTCACCTCATTAAACTTATCCACATACCTACTGCAAAGCTCTGTTATTTCATCGAATTTACCGTCTTCACCAAGCTTATTTAACTCTCCACCGATACCAACTAAATCAACGCCGGCTTTCTTCCATACATCTATGTTTTCTAAATTCACGCCACCAGTTACCATGATGTTTGCATATGGAAGCGGTCCTTTTATAGCTCCGATATATGATGGTCCAAAAGCATTACCAGGGAATACTTTTACTACATCCACACCTATTTCATGAGCTTTAACTATTTCATTTATTGTCATAACTCCTGGTATATATGGTACCTTATATCTGTTGCAAAGTCTTGCTGTTTCTTCACTAAAGGATGGAGAAACAATATATTTTGCTCCTGATAAAATTGCAAGTCTAGCTGTTTCTGGATCTAAAACCGTTCCAGCACCTACTACTACTTCATCATCATTTTCATATTTATCAGATAGTTCTTTTATGATATCATTAGCAAATTTATTGGTATACGTTACTTCTATAGCTTTAACATTTCCTTTTATACAAGCTTCTGAAATACTTACTCCAACTTCTTTAGTATTGCCACGAACAACTGCAACAACTCCACACTTTTCTAATGCTTTTAATACTTTAATCTTAATCATATCTTCAACCCCATCTTATATATAGTATCTTTACTGTATATGGATGTACAACTTCGTAATAAAACTTATTATTTTTAAATTCTCTCACCAGGATCCGTGAGAGTTTTAAAAATAGGTTCCGGTTCGAAGTGGTACATCTTTACTTCATATATCCACCCTTCATTGGTGAAACTGCATTATCTGAAAATACTTTTAGTATCCCAGACTCATATTTTGATTTTCTAGGAGTCCAGTTCTTTCTACGTTCTTCAAGTATTTTTTCAACTTCTTCTTCGCTACATCTTGTACCTTTAATACCAACAATTTGCAGAAGTCTCTTAGGAATGCTTATTTCTATTAAATCATCCTCTTCAACTAAGGCAATAGGTCCACCTACTGCTGCTTCTGGAGAAACATGTCCTATAGCAGGTCCTTTGGATGCACCTGAGAATCTACCATCAGTAATTAAAGCTACACTTGCAGATAACTCTTCATCTGAGGAAATAGCCTCTGTTGTATAGAACATCTCTGGCATTCCACTTCCCTTTGGTCCTTCATATCTTATGAAAACCGCATCTCCCGGGCGAATTACTTTCTTTAAAATCGCATCTATAGCTTCTTCTTCACTATCAAAAGGTTTTGCCTTTAATACAGCTTCATGCATTACCTTTGGAACTGCAGAATGTTTTACTACCGCACCTTCAGGAGCTATGTTTCCTTTTAATATTGATACTGAACCATTAGTGCCAAATGGATTATTAAATGGTCTTATGACATCTTCCTTTTTAACTCCAACCTTTTCAAGATATGCATTGCATTTTTCATAATAACCATTAGTTTTTAATTCTTCTAAGTTTTCACCTAAAGTTTTACCTGTAACCGTCATTACATCTAAATGAAGCAAGTGCTTTAATTCTTCCATTATTGCAGGCACTCCACCAGCATAGTAGAAGTATTGAGCTGGCCACTTTCCAGCTGGACGTATATTTAATAGATAATGTGCATTTTTGTGGATTCTATCAAAAGTTTCTTCATCTATATATATCCCAAATTCATGAGCTATTGCAGGTAAGTGTAACAATGAGTTTGTTGAACCTGATATAGCTGCATGTACTAGTATTGCATTTTCAAAGGACTTAATTGTCACCATATCTTTTGGTTTAAGATTAAGTTTTGCTAATTCAACAGCTTGTCTTCCTGCTTTTAAGGCAACATCCTTCAAATCCTCACAGGTAGCTGGCATTAATGAACTTCCTGGAAGCATTAATCCTAAAGCCTCTGCCATAACTTGCATTGTTGCTGCTGTTCCCATGAATGAACAAGCTCCACAGGATGGACATGCATGTTCCTTGTAGTAAGTTAGTTTTTCTTCAGTTATCTCTCCACGCTTACACATTGCACTGTAAGCACCTATTTGTTCTAAAGTCAATAAGTCTGGACCAGCTTCCATTACACCACCTGTGACAATAATAGACGGAATGTTTATTCTTCCGATTGACATAAGATGTGCAGGAACTGCTTTATCACAACTTGATATAAAAACTCCAGCATCAAATGGAGTTGCATTTGCATGAATTTCTATAAGTGCTGTAAGTGTATCTCTAGAAGCTAATGAATAATTTATACCATCATGACCTTGAGCCATACCATCACAGATATCTGTTGCGAAGTATCTAGCTGGCTTACCACCAAGCTCAGACACACCTTGTGCAGCTTTAGTTACAAAATCCAAAAGATGCACACTACCAGGATGACTATCCCCAAAGGTACTTTCTATTATAATTTGAGGTTTTTCTAAATCTTCTGTTGTCCAGCCCATTCCTCTACGAAGTGGATCCATCTCTGGAGCAATTTTTCTAATATCTTGACTAATCATACTATGTCTCTCCTTAATCTTTTTTTTGAAACCGTATAAATACATCTGATGTATTTATAGTAACACATCTAATAAATTTGTCAATATCGCATTATAAAACTTGTTTATGATGGTTTTTTATCTTTAACTGCACACATTCATCTGATGTCTTCTGAAAATAAAATATAAAAAGACATCTGATCTTATTAAAAATCATATGTCTTTTCTATCATTTAAATTATTCATTTTTCTGTTTTTCAATAATATTTCTGATATTTCTGCGATTATATACCAAATGTAATAGCATAGCATCATGTGCGTCATTAGAATTGTGAGCTTTAATTGCGTTTAAAACCTCTCTATGAGTTTCAATAGTTTCATTTCTCAGCTTTTGATTGGTGACATCAATAGACATCATAATTGATCTATTTATGATAGGAATAAGGTTTCCTATCACTTGATTCTTACTACTTTTAGCTATTGCAGTATGGAACTCTACATCTAAATCTAAATATGGTTCATTTTTCATTATAAGCTTTTCTATTTCGTCGCACAAAAAAGACATGCGTTCTATTTCTTCATCCGTAGCCTTTACTGCTGCAATTGATGCTATGGATGGTTCTATCATAAATCTCACTTCCAATAAATCTAAAGATAACTTTATTTTATCTTTTACAAAAGTTAACCCAAGTGGATCGTCAGCTATGCCACTCTTTTGAGAGATAAAGGTGCCAGCTCCTCTTCGAATCTCTAATACATTCCTTGAAACTAATGCTTTTATAGCTTCTCTAATTGTACTTCTTCCTACACTGAGCATATCGGCAAGCTCATATTCATTGGGTAGTTTATCTCCAATTTGCCAATCATTATTTATAATTAATTCAACAATTCTTTCGGATATTTGTTCTCCTAAAGACTTTGATGATGTATTTGCACTATTATTCAAATCTTTGCTATCTGCCATACTTCCTCCTAGATGTTTATGTTAACAACTATTATTTTTTATTTATCAACCATGATTATATCATTAAATAATGGTGCTGTTAAAGCACGTGTTGAAATTAAATAGTTATGCAGCAGATGCTATTTAGATTAACAACTCTATAACTAGACTAATATCTTTAGTCTTAGAGTTATTCATTTTTAAGAAGTTTACGTAAAAAATTAATATGCTTTTTCTATTGAAAATCTAGAGCATTTATTATATAGAGTTAATCGATTTTTATGAGATTTATTATTTAGATTAATAGCTATACTATAAATGAAAGGAGGTGATATCATGAAAAAAGCATCACTATGCATCTTCATATTATCAGTTTTGACAACTTTAGAACCATCAAGTGTTGTAATTTCTAAAAATTTAAATGCACCGTTAACATGCGAAGACAAATTGAGGACGATGGAACCTATTATTCCAAAAACTATATATGACTATCAATTGCTTCGTGATAGAGATATGAACAACTTTAAAAGAAACCTTGAACCTATTTCATCAGTATTGAAGGATGGTATTGATATACCTTTCGTATCAATATATAAAGATTTGGATTTTCAAAGACCTGCATATGCTCAGCAATGGCATAGTTCATATTGGAGATGGAGTTATATGCCAGTAAACCTAGCTAATCAACAACATAAACTTTTTCTCTATTCTGGAGGATTATCTGTGTGGTATGATCTATCAAATGAATTAGTTTTACCAGGAGATTTAAGTAATTCTTCACCAATCAATAAAAAAGCTTTTAGCACTGCATATCCTTATGTTGTTAGAATTATTGTTTTTGATTTCAATATTACCTCTATAAAATACTATAAGAATCAAATTTGCGTAATCGGAGAACCATTGAGAAAAGGACTTACAGTAGTAGATATAGATATAAAGAACATTCCGACTTCTCAAAAATTAATACAGCTAGTAACACCAGACGGGTATGAATTGGATTACTCAATCATGTAATAACTTTAAATTACACACCTTAAATTTATAATAATTAATTGCTATTACAAATAAAAGATAGTAGTCCTAAGTTGTTTGAAAACTACTATCTCTTTACTAATGACCTCTTCGTTCTTTAATTGGATTTAGTATCTCATGAAGATTGCCTAGAATCCTATTTAACACATTTATTATATCTATCTCTTCTACTAAATTTCTATTGTATGCCAACCTATTATATAACTATTTTGTCGAATATAATGGTAGTATTCTATGTTAAAATGTTCATTTATAAACATTACCTTTAGCTTTAGATACATCCTTATTATCCGCCTATGCAACAGTATACCATGTTTACTTTTATTATTTAAATTATATATTTCTATGTAAATCTACAGAAACTGTTCACTTCATATATATAATCTCTATAATTTGAACTATTCTTAATTAATTAGTATCTGACGTATATCAAAAAAGTTCACAAAAATTATATGTAAAAATTTGCATTTAATTGTTGAAACACTTTATATCAATTCAGCATATATTACATATATAAATATAAACTCAGCAAGTAGGAGGTGAAAAGCCATGCTTGCACCATTTTTAATATGCTTAAGAGAAGGTATTGAAATCTTCTTGGTTATTATCCCTCTAGCAATCTACTTTAACAAAAACAAGATGCATGAAATGAGTAAGAGTGTATATCAAGGGGGAGCCGTTGGAGCTATTCTAGCAACTATACTCGGCTCAATAATATTCTCACAAGCTGCCTTATTAGAAGGGTCTGCAGGAGAATTATTCGACGGTATACTAGGTGTAATATTAGCGATATTAGTATTATACAGTGTGGTGCTTTTAAGAAAAAACAAATCATTAACTACTACTCCTGATCAACGATTTATTTCTTTAAGTAAGAAAGGCGTTTTCATTGTTGCAGCTATAACATTTTTCAGAGAATTCTTAGAATCTGTATTGTTTATTCTAACTAGTTCAACGAATTCTCCTTTACTAGTCGCTGTATCGGCTTTGTCAGGTTTAGTTTGTGCAGCTCTAATCGTTTATGTAGTAGCTAAAGGTTTCTCTAAACTAAATATAAACGTAGTATTTTATATACTAAATTTATTTTTAGTGGGACTTGGTGCCTACTACTTCGGCGATGGACTAGAAGTATTATTTAGCAATTATGTGCCTCAGATCTTCATGATAGGTATATTGTTATATGCAATACCTAGTTATTTCTTGATGCTAAAGAATGATTTGAAAAAATATTTGAATTCTAATAAAATCAAATAAACTTTATCCCGTACATAAACTTTTAACCAAAGTTAAAAAGTTATACGTACGGGATTTTTTAATGTACACTTTATAAGTACATATTAATAAAAATTAAATAAATGTTTTAATATACTTATTTTATATCTTTTGTCATGTTTAACTTTAAACTCTCCCAGTCAGTATTAATGAACTGTACTATTTGAGGACATTTCTCTATTAAAAGCGAGTTGTTTTTATAATAACCATTTACTATTAGGTTAGATGAATCAGCACAAATATAGCAAGTGCTTCTATTGGTAAATTCTAAAATTAAAACTGTTGGTGTATAACCTCCAAACCCGCCAATCATTCTTTTATCAGTCTTCTTCATATTGTTACTACTTTCATTTAGCCATTTAAGAATATTTGTGACAGTTTTTTTTTGGTCATCTTTAGTTAAATCAAAATAAAAAAAACTATACTCACTTGGCCCTACATGTCTTTCTAATATCTTTGCTACTCTAACATCTTTAATACTTGGAAACATATCCGATGACTTGCTGATTAACGTATTGTTACTATTATAAGTTACTAAATTAAATAATAATATAATCGTCAGTAGAAGAACCCCCGTCAATAGAAGCAATTTTACATTTTTTCTTTTCATAAACATGCCCCTTTCCTCTTTATTCTCTACTTAGTAGACGTACAAAATTATTAGAAAGTTCACCATTTATAATATAAACATTAATTTTTTATAATTAATACACTTAATTCTTGTTGCTTATCTATTTATTAAAATTCTATCTTCTCAGGTGGTTTTCCTGAAAAATCTGAGATCGTTGCAATTCCATGTTCTATATAAAACACTTTGAATATAGGATTATCTGCAGATTTATAACCAAGTTTTACAGGTTCGTGTACATTAAGAACTTTATCTTTGATTATTAAGTCATCACAGAAACTTATCTCTCCACTTATTCTAATAGCTACCATATTCTTTGTTGTAACTGAGTACTCAATATATGGTACTTCCATTAATTGTTTATAAACTTCTTTCAAACTATTTGTGCAAAAATATAACTTTCCTTCCTCCTCCATTATAAAACCGAAAGGTCTAACTCTAGGCTTTCCGTTATCTACTGTAGCAATAACTCCATTGGGATTTTCTTTTAAAAGCTTCAATAATTCTTCCATTTCTATTACCTCGTTGATTTGATTATTTATTATAAGTATAATAATAAGGTGCTATTAAGCATCATACAAGTACGCACTTTAATATTACATAGTCATGTTTATGTGACTATTGTGAAAGGATAGGATTTTTATGGATAATTCTTCGCATCTTTGTCCTGTAAATGTTACTCAAAATGTACTGATGGGAAAATGGAAATTATCAATTTTGTGGATTCTTCATAATAAAACTCGTAGATTCAATGAACTTCAAAGACTAATGCCATCAATTTCACGGGGAGTTCTCACTCAACAGTTAAGAGAACTAGAACATGATGGACTTGTAAATAGAAAAGTATATAGAGAGGTACCTCCAAAGGTTGAGTATTCCTTGACTGAAATTGGAGTAAGTTTTATTCCCGTTATGTCTCAAATAATGGAATGGGGTGTCGGATACATCAAAAAAACCTCTTCCTGTGACATTGATGTATGCCTTAAAAATGATTTCCCTTGCAACAAATGCCACGAAATGCTTAAAACAGATTAATTATACCAAATCTTACATATAAGTTTATAGAATTTCTTAAATTTACTACAATAGATAAATGCTTAGAACCAATCAATTCTAAGCATCTATTATTTTAACTATGTTTAATCTAATTGTACTACTTAATTATTTGCCTCTATTATTTCTTTCAAAGTAATATTTTCATTTTTAAATCTAGTTCTACTCTTTTCATTTTTAACTCTTATTGCATTTTTAGGACAGTTCTGTGTGCAAGCTAAACAACTCTGACAGTTGTCCATAAAAGTTGGTTTTTTATCTACCTTTATGTTATTCACAGGGCATACCTTCTCACAGGTCTTACAGCCATTGCAATTATTTTCAACAATAAAATTATCTTGAAACTTATCATGAGAAATAAACTTCTTGCTTAATACTCTAATGCCACTAGAAATAATGGAATGCTTCTTTACATATCTTTTACTTTCTTTAATATCCTTTACTATTGAAATTAGATTTTCTTCTATTTTCTTCTTAGGTAATTTTTCTAACTGTTTATCCATATCAAAGCCTGGAAGAAAATTATCTACCATAACTATTTCATTAACGTAAGAAAATTCAATTCCATTTCTTTTACCTATTTCTATAAGATGCCTCGTTGTAGCTCCTGCATACATTCCATAAGTTACTATACCAAATATATATTTGCTTTTAAGTTTCACTTTATTTAAAAATTCTTCTACTAACTTCGGAACTCCATTATTATAGCTTGGAAATACTATCCCTATCTTTTCATCTTCAAAATCAAACTTACCTTCTTTCATTAGTTTAGGTATAGAGTAAGTTTCTCCTCCAAAACTCTTTGCAATATATAAGCTATTTCCTGTTGCTGTAAAATATAATACTTTCATAATATCCCCCTTTATTTAGATGTTTCATTTGTAACATCTCAATGAATAAAGTATAATGTATGTAAAATATCATTTCAATAGAATAGCAGCTAGACGTTACAAAAGAGAGGATAATGTTTATGGCGAATAAATATAATGATTCACAAAATCAACTTACAAAAGAAAGTATTTTTACTGCACTTATGGTTTTAATGGAGCAAAAAAACTTTAAAGATATTTCAATCACCGAGATAACCTCAAAAGCCGGTGTATCAAGGATGGCGTTTTATAGAAATTATAATTTCAAAGAGGATATAATTACTACTTACATTGATGAACTTCTGATGAATTACTCTAATGAAATATTAAATAGAGGAAAAGAAGATCTTTATGAAAATATGCGTCTGTATTTTTCTTACTTCAGAGAACATGAAAAATTAATCTCTAATCTTATCCGATCCGATTTGATTAACATGCTCCTTGAAAAGTGTATTGATTTCCTTCATGCCTTATCCAAATCTGTTGATTGCAATAAGGACTATCCAGAAGAGAAGCAGAAGTTTTGGATTGAATATATGGCAGGTGGGCTATTTAATGTGTTAATTAGATGGACCAAAGATGGAATGAAGCAAAGTGATGAGGATATGGCTAAGATTGTGACTGAGTTTATAAATGATTGAGTTTCAAAAATAAATATAAAAAGAGTTTAATTGTAATTTCAGTAGAATAAAAATAGTCTGTAATAAGATTAATATCTTTCTACAGACTATTTTTATAATATCCTAGTTATTTAATTCGATCTATAACCATCTCTAATTTTCACTATATAACTTTGATGTTCTCTTATAACCAAATTTATATAACAGCGCCACTCCCATTATGAATAGCACTAAATCATAAATTAAAACATTATATACTTTTGCACCGTTACCGATTACCAAATTAAATTGATATATTATATTAAAATTGACTACAGTATTTAGTGATAATGCTGAAAAAAACACACCTGTTAGTATTACATAAAAAATAGGTACTATATATGCTATTAATCTACTTTCAGTAGCAGTGGTAATCCCAAAGATGAAAGTAGAAAATGCCGCTGAGGATAAGGATACTATTAGTAGTATTATAATAATATAGATTATCTTTGAATGATCATAAATACTTGGAAATGCCGAGATATTAACTCTATCTGCTGATGGCGCCTTTACTCCATGCATCATAATAAGCCACACTATCATAAATCCGTGACATACTGCAAATACAATAAAGGTTACTATACTATTCACTGTTAGTTTGACCTTATAATATGTTTTTAGATCTATAATTTCCATAAGCTTACTTATAAAACCTTTATCTTTATCTTTGATTATTGAAGTTGAATAAATTAACGCCGTTACTACAGGTCCTATATAACCTATATATGAGAAGTGTGATATCCTTATATAATAATCAACTCCATCTAAACCTGGATAAGGAAATCTTAGTTCTTCTAAAAACGGTATAGCTAATGATGCTAAAACTATTATTATCGAAATCATAGTCCTCCACGAAAATATGGTTTTTTTTAGTTCAAGCTTTAAGTATGTTTTCACCGATATCCCCCCTTTAATATTTATCTGCAACGGCCCCTAAAGTAGCCGCTTTTATATAATTTTGATTTTTCAACTTCTTTAAGGAATCTGTGTCTCCACTTACAACTACACCTATTATCTTTAGATTTTCTTTTTTAACCTCACCTTTACCTTCGCTCAATTTGTTAAATATATTTTTATATATAAAAGCGACATTTTTATCTTTACTTCCTCTACTAATTGCACCAATGAACATTTCTTCAGGTTTATCAATCTTATTTCCTAGTAAGTCTAGGGCCTTCATACCATACACATAATTTTCTTCAAACACTACACTCTCTTTAATGCTCTTTTCATTTTTATCAGATATCTCTGCCATACTTAGTTCCTTTTCATTATAAGTATCTACCCAATACCAATTTAAAGTAACCTCTTTAGGAAGCATTGCTCTTACTTCATCTACTGTATATGCTTTATCAAAAGATAACGACATCTCCGCTAGCTTATTCGCACCAATCTTATCGACAACATCTAAATTATTTATATAATTATCATATTTTACAGAAGGGTGATAAAACTTCATAATTCGCTTTCCAGCTATATTATAATTTGTAATTTCATTCAAATTACCACTACCAGCAAACAATTGATATCCTAAATCACCGTATATTCCATTAATTAATAGAAATCCATATCCTTCCTTATAGCTTCCATCTGCTATAGGTTTGTTACCTAAGAATCTATATCTTACATAATCTATTTCCCCCGTAAAAAGCCTATCATCATACTGCATATTCCCTATATAAGCATTTGGCATACTTATATCATACCATGTTCTTAAATCCATCTGTTTTTGTTGTGCCATATTGTTTAAAATTTTTGCGTTAGATATTAGTACTACAAAGCTTAAAATAATTACTATCATTAAACTCAATAGCACTGTTTTTAATATAGAAAAGACTTTAGCCTTCCTTATTGTTTTAGCAAAATTGGTTGTTTCTTTAGTATTAAACAACTCTTTTAATTTTTCATCATCACTTTTCAAATCTATCCCTCCAAACCTTTTTAAACTGCTCTCTGGCTCTAAACAAATAAGTCTTCACAGTGTTCTCATTTATGTCCAAAAGCTCTGCGATTTCTCTATAAGATAATCCCATTTCATACTTAAATACCAATAGATTTTTGTGAATATCACTAATAGAATTTAAAGCTTTAAGAATTTCTTCCTTTTGTTCTAAATCTAATATAAAGTCCTCAACTAGTTTGCTGTCATGTAAGGTTTCTTTAAAAATATCTTCGTCTATGCTCATATGAATATGCCTATTGTTCTTCCTACACAAATCATAATATTTATTAATTGCAACCTTAAAAAGCCATGAAGACATCTTATCAGCTTGTATTCCATCAATGTACTTTAGTGCTTTATAGAAGGTATCTTGTACTATATCTTCAGCATTGTCTTGGCTGCAGCCCAGCTTTATCAAATACTTATGAATGAGCTTCATTTTTTGCTCAAACATCTCGTTAATTAATCCATAGCTCATTCTTTCCTCCCTCTATAAAGTAAATATTTTCGGTAAAGTTTAAAATTATCACCCTGTCTAAATATAGCCATAATTTTATTTCCTTTAATTTGAAGCGCTTCATTAAGTAAACCTTATACCCAAATACAAACAATAATCTTATAAAAAGTTATATTTTTACAGGTCACCCTTATGGTTTTAATTTAGGTATCTATTACTAAGACGTTCTATATTCAAATATGTATACAAATATTTTACATAAAAAAAGGATAATAAAGAAATAAAATTTATATTTCCTCATTATCCTTCTAATTTAATTGACTTGCGCTTACTATTTCCTGGAAAATATATCCATACTATAAGAATTATGTACACTTTTCCTAAAACAGCAGCCTTTGATTTCTTAATAATCTTACATATAAGCCAAGTTTATATCAATTCCTTCAATTCCTTCGCAGCTAAAGTAATATCATCTTTACCTAAAATATCTGATATTACTGCCACACCTTCTATGTTTGCAGGTTTTAGAAGTGCTACATTCTTAGATGAAATACCACCAATAGCTACCACTGGAATAGTTACACTTTCTTTTATTGCTTTAAGTAATTCTATAGATACTGACTTTGCATCATCCTTTGAGATTGTTGGAAATACGGCTCCTACACCTATGTAATCAGCTCCATCTTTTTCTGCCTTTTTAGCTTCTTCAATAGTGGAAGTAGACACACCTACGATCTTATCCTTTCCAACTATTTTTCTTACTATTTCACAAGGCATATCACTTTGTCCTACATGAATTCCTTCAGCATCAACTGCTAGTGCAATATCGATTCTATCATTTATTATGAGAGGTACCCCGTAGCTGCTTGTAACTTCTTTAACCTTTAAGGCAACCTTATAAAAATCAGAAGTAGTTATATCTTTTTCTCTAAGCTGAACTAGAGTTGCACCACCCTTTATTGCAGCTTCTACAGCAACAGTTATATCTCTTCCTTTTAATATTCCTCTATCTGTCACAAGATAAAGCTTGTAGTCTATATTATTCTTCATTTATTCTGCCTCTTTCAATTATTACATTTTCATTTAAATTGTATATACCATCTATTATTCTTGACTTTAATGTACCTGTACCTTCGTTATTCTTATCTAGATTTTCGTAAGCAACTTCTCCAGCAATACTCATAGAAGTAATACCTGCAAGTGCTGCTATAAGTGCACTGTCTGCTGCTCCTAAGTAGGAACCAATTAATGATGTACACATACAACCTGTACCTGTAATTTTAGCCATAATTTTATGTCCATTATGAGCTGTATATAATGTTTCTCCATCTGTTATTATGTCCACCGCTCCAGTTATAGCAACAACTGTGTTTAACTTTTTAGCAAAGTTTTTTGCCACTTCTTTTGCAATTGTAAACTCATCAGCATTTTCATCTATAGTTTCACCTGAGTCTACTCCTTTAGTTTGAGTTTCTATTCCGTATAGAGTCTTTATTTCAGAAAGGTTACCTCTTACAACTGACAACTTAACTTCATCTAGTATTCTCTTTGCAACTTCTGTTCTGTATGCTGTTGCACCAGCGCCAACTGGATCTAAAACTACAGGAATGTTTAATTCATTAGCTCTTTTTCCGCCTTGAAGCATTGCTTCAACAGTTCTGCTATTTAAAGTTCCAATGTTTATAACAAAAGCTGAAGCTAGTGAAACCATATCACATACTTCGTTGATATCATCAGCCATAACTGGTGATCCACCTATTGCTAAGGTTATATTGGCACAATCATTTACAGTTACGTAGTTTGTTATATGATGTACTAAAGGAGTTTTCTTCCTTACGCTGTTTAATGCTTCTGAAACCTTTTTATTTATTTCCATTTGTTAATCTACCTCCAGGTTATTCATTTTAAACCCAATATTGGTCTCTTTTAGTATTAGATATAGTTTTTTATAGTCTTCATTTGCTGAAAATAAAAATAGCTAATACACATTTCATAAGTGATTTTTAACACATCTTCATTTTCCAAATTTATATTAGGAAACTTTAGCAGACGAATAAGTTTTATTTTTTACTGTATGGCATAAAAAGCTGTTAAATCAATTGAAGTTACTAGATTTAGCTAACATAAAAACTATATCAATTTCTATACAGCAAAAAAGCACAAATCCATAGGATTTGTGCTTAAGTTAACATTTCAAATAAACAACTTCCTACGCTGGCATTACCCAGTTCAGGTTTTAGGGTCAAAGAATTGCAGTTCTTAATCTCAGTTGGCAAAATCCAACACCCCTGTGTTAAGGATGTACTGCTTCAATCCGAAAATCATTTTCAAAGCATGTATATTCATATCATACGCTTTAAAAAATTAAATTCACATGAAAATAGTATATCTCTAAGTACATATTTAGTTTTATAAAATCATCATAACATATCAATATATTTCCTTCAAGTAAATGATGAAAACATTAGGATTATTGTTACTAATTAACGTTTCTTTGCTTCAGCAGCTTCTGCATTAGCCTTAGTCACATGAACAGTGCCATGTGGATGTTGAGGTGGTGCATAAATAGAATATAGTTTAAGAGGTACATTCCCTGTATTAATTACATTATGCCATGTACCAGCTGGAACCATGATTGCAAATTCATCTGCCACATTTGCTTGAAAATCCATTTTCTCTTTAGTCTTTCCCATTCTAACAATCCCCTGTCCTTGTTCAATTCTTAAAAACTGATCAACATTAGGGTGAATTTCAAGTCCAATACTATCGCCAATATTGATGCTCATTAATGTAACTTGAAGATGTCTACCTGTCCATAAAGCAGTACGGAAAGTATTGTTTTGCTTTGTAGCTTCATTGATATTAACAACATAAGGTTGTGGACCATAATCTTTTAGGGTAACTGGACTTCCACCACCAACAGCTGTTGGTTGTGGTGTATCAGATCTAAATCCGTATACCTCTTCATCATTGAAAGGAACATAATATGACTCAAAATCTCTATATTGCTGATTATGGTATGGATTATGGTACTGATTTTGGTATTGATTATAATGTTGGTGATGATACATTGGTGTGTTATAGGGATAATTATTAGGATAAGCGTAATAACCATAGTACATATTATATGGATTATACATTGCCATGTTATTGAAATATGGATTTGGGTAAGCCCAATAGTTATTATACATGTTATTCCTTCTTTTTATAATTTCACAGAATTATATTATGTTATAATTCTCTAAATGTGCTTGTATACATTAGAATTTTCAAGGTCTTACCAACTTTTATATTATAAACGATCGTTCTAATATATTATTAGAACTTTATTGCAGACAAATAAAAATAAAAAGAATCCCCAAAACCTGAGAATTCTTTTTATACCCAAAATATTCTTAGCACCCTTTTTTTAACACTCTACCTAAAACTAAAATTCATAATTATCTTCAAACAAATCGTTAAGTCCATCAATTTCTTCTTTACTTTCTTCACTATCTGTATCTAAATCAATTATAACACTTCTTTTTCTGTTTCTTGAAAGTTTCCTTTTATTCTTGTCTTCTAAAGCCATCTTAATTAACTTTATTGATTCTGTTGGAGTTTCACAACCTCCAAGCACTACTATATTATTCTTATTATTATACGTTATATAAGTGCTTCTATAAACTTCAAATAATTTAGATACTTCATATGGATCATATCCATCAATTTTTAGATTGATTCCTAGATAGTCGCACTCATATGTATCTGGTTGAACAAATACGCTATTTTGTATAGCTAAATCAACAGCAGTTTTAGCATCCTTTAAACCATCATATAGTTTTAATACTAAACCTGATCCCTCTGCAGTATTTATTCTAAAGGAATCTTTGTTATCTATGCTTCCATCAGCATGAATCCCTATTATGTTGTATGCTAAATCTAAACTTTCAATAACTTCATTATTAATTTCTTTATATGTATTTCTCTTATTGTTGTCTACAAATTTGACGTCATTTATTAAATCCATAATATTATTTATATCATTCCAGCATTCTATGGTATTCTTAAATGCTAATTCATCTTCCTTTAAGCTAGGTAAGATTGCTACTACATTTACTTTTGCATTTGGCAATACCTTTTTCGCTATTTGTATAAAGGTTTTTATTGCACCAGAGCCTGTTCCCCCAGCCATTGTTGTAAATACTACAACTACTTCTGTTAGAGGATACTTACTTAGTAGTGTACCTATTGGATTAATATTATCCTTTATCATTTCTTTGGATTTATTTCTATCTCTTCCTGAACCATCTGTTCCTGGATATACATATACATTCTTTGACATATCAGCGTTTTTTAATGGCTTAACATCAAACAAACTACTATTTAAAAACAGTCCATTATACCTAGAATTTCTACTCAATAATCCATCTACTATATTCCCGGCACCTTGTCCTAATGACACTAATAACATTTTTCCTTTTTCCATAATAACTCTCCCTTGCCTTGTTCTATACCTATATTATCGGATAAAATCTTTCCAACATTACATATTTAATTATTTTTTTAAAATAATTATACTTTTTACTTAAGATTACCTGTAATACACTCGAAAAGTATATGGGGGGATTGATTATGGATAATAAAGATAAATATATAGATTCTCAAAAAGTTGATTATAGAATTCAAAATAAAAAAAGAGGCAACATATTATACTATTCTATTGATCAGGTTGCTGATTTACTAAAGGAAGACATTGGCAACATTAAATATTATACAAATATATTTGATGATCTTCTTAAAATAGAAATAGTTCATAAAGAATTACGCTATACAAACAATGATGTTGATAAATTAGAACTTCTCATAAAACTTAAAAATAGAGGTATGACTCTTAAAGAAATTGAAGACTACTACAATAAATTACCATTAGATGATACTGAAGTTGAGTATTTAGAAAGCAATCTCTTATCAGTGGAAGATCTTATTGAATCAATTAAGCAAGAACAACAAATTCAACTTGATAACTTCAAAGCTGAATTTATTAAAGATATACAAAATGCCAACTTACTAATTGTTCAAAATATTACTTCATCAATCATTGAGACTCAAAGTAAAAGTCTTAATGAATTTAAACAAACCCTCCAAACGGAGATTGAACAATATCTTGACTCAAAATTCGAGAACCTTAAGGAAATTAACAGAGAGCTACAAGAAAATCTTTTGACAAATACTTCAGATGTCATTTCTGAAAAGATTCACCTTAAGAATAACGAATTAAAACTTCATTTACAAAGTAATTTTGATAAATTTTCTAAGTCTTCTTTGGATGGTAATGAGAGTTTAATAAAAGAAATAAAAGATTTCAAAAGAGTAATGCAAGATGCCTACTATACTCAATATGAAATTGAAATGAGTTCTAAAAATGAAACCGGTTTTTTTAGTAAATTACTTCAATCAATAAAAGCTAAATGAAATTTTAAGAAATAATTTAATAATCGTGTTTTTTAAAACTATGCTTTTTAAAATTAGAATTAGCACCTACTATAACTTTAGTAGGTGCTAATTTCATAAGTTAACCAAAACCCTGTACTTCTAACTTGCCACTTTCTTATTCTTTACTAGTCATTGCTAAAATGGTTTCTTTTTCATAATCATTAACGCCTTTACTTTAGCTGACTACTCAACACTTATTTAAATTGAGATATTTGTTTGTTAATATTTAATTGCCAATTGCTTGTCTAAACTTACATAATATTGGGAATTAATAATAAAGTAGTGCTATAATTAATTTGTAGTTGTACTTTAATAAAGATGAAACTACTTTGTTTCGGACAGGAGTGATTATATTGGAAAATAAAATAAAAGTTCATTTTATGGGTATATGCGGAAGCGGAGCTGCACCTATTGCAATTATCGCAAAAAATAATGGTTTTGATGTTTCTGGATGCGACCTAAATGTATCAGGATATTATAAAGATGCTCTTTTAGAAAATAATATAGAAATTTTAAAAGGTCATGCTTTAAGTCATATAGAGAATATCGATATCTTAGCTATCTCCCCTGCAATTTTAGATATTTCTCCTAACAATCCAGAAATACTGGAAGCTGAAAAAAGAGGAATTTTAATGACCTGGCAGGAGTTTTCAGCTAAATATATACAAAAAGAAAAGTTTGTTATTTCTATTGCAGGTACACATGGTAAATCTACTACTACAGTTTTAATGGGGCTTGTTTTAGAAAATGGTGGTCTCGATCCAATTGTTGAGGCTGGAACAACCTTTAAACGTTGGGGTGGAGGCTACAGGCTAGGAAAATCAAAATACTTTGTATGCGAAGCAGATGAATTCAATAATAACTTCTTGAACTACAGCCCTTCAATCGCTGTAATCAATAATATTGAAATGGATCATCCAGAATTTTTTAAGGATATAACTGATGTTAAGAATTCTTTTAAAAACTTTATAAAAAAGCTTACAGGTCCAAAAATTTTAATTATTAACGAAGACAGTGCAGCTATAAGTGAAGTAATATGTGAATTAAAAGACTGGTTGAAGGAAAAAGGAGTAAAAGTTATTGGCTATTATATAGATAATAAGCTTGAATTCCCTTTTGACATAGAGTATAAAGCCGAATTAGTTTCAACTACACCTGATAGTTCAACCTTTAAATTAATATATGGTGATAAAGAAAATATCTTCAATCTTGGATTGATAGGTAAGCATAATGTTATGAACTCTTTAGGAGTATTAATTACTTCCTTAGAACTAGGTGTTGATATAGACTTAATAAAGAATTCCTTTGAAAACTTCAAGGGTATAGGAAGAAGATTAGAATTAATAGCAGACATTGATGATATTAAGATTTTTGATGATTTTGCTCATCATCCTACAGCAGTTGCAACTACTTTAGATTCAATTAACCTTAGTTATCCTGGTAAAAAGGTTTTTGCCATTTTCGAGCCTCATCAACTTTCTAGAACAAAATTATTTTTTAACGAGTTTGCGGTAGCATTAAGGAAAGCTGATAGAGTTATTATTACCAAACCTTTTTTGGGTCGAGAGGCAAATAAAAACATTGAACCAATTGATTTAAATATGTTATGTAAGGAAATAGATATAAATAAAGCTGACTATATAGAAAATTCAGATGAAATATGTAGTACAATCCTTAATGAAGCAAAAAGTGGAGATTTAATAATAGTTTTTGGAGCTGGTGACTCATACAAACTATCTAGAAAAGTTATTAGTATATTAAGAAAAAATTCTACGATAATATAATTTTATAAAAATGATAGAGGCTTTTTAAAAGCCTCTATCATTTTTATAACTTATAAGGATCTTCATTCATCAGATAAGCTAATAACATAGATTTATTTTCACTTTCATCTATCCATTTTTTTGTTTGTTTTAATCTTTCATAATCCTCAACACCAAACTTATTTGTATAATGCTTTTCTAAGAATTCTCTACTTTCATCTTCTCTAATCTTTTTTTGCCATGCTTCAGTAAAAAAGTTTTGAATCTTATGATGTAAATCAATGCTCTTAATCGACTCCCATTCGTTCTTATCAAACCAGATTCCATTACAGGTACCACAATGCTCTAGCATAAAACCAAGTTTACTCGATACTTTATATGGAGTAAGTATAGTTTCACAGTCAGGGCAAAACTTAGGATTTGTCGAATCGTTAACAGATATATATTTATCATCTATTACAGTTTCACTCTGATTTTTATTGCTATTGTGCCAAGTAAAATAGTCTCCAAAGCGCATCCATTTTCCTTCACAATCCTTACAAGTATAAACCCTTAACCCATTTTCTAAATACTGCTCTTCTAATTCGTTTGTTTTACATACTAAGCATCTCATATTTTTCTCCCCTTACAAAATATATTAATTCATAACTAAAGTTGAAATACCTCGAACCGAAATCTATTTTTAAAACTCTCACGGTTTCTGGTGAGAGAATTTAAAAATAATAAATTTTATTACGAAGTGGTACATCTATAAAGCTTAATATAAGTATAATTTAATCGCCATATTTTGTATATAAACATTAATACTTGAAAATTTTTTTATCTTAATATTATGCTTTGTTCGTTTTATATTAATATACATAAACAATTCAGCTATAATAATTTGCTTTAAATTTTTTGTATCGTAATCACTTTAAGCTGATATTAAATTATTCTCTATAAACTAATTAAATTATTCTTAGAACTGTTACTTAAATTTAATAATAATCTTAAACCGAGACCAAAATAAAAACAGACAAGTATATACCTGTCTGCCTTACTATTTACCCTTTTAGCCCATTAGCTTGTCGTTCCATATTTTCTATAACAACATCATGTATATCACCTAAGGAAGCACAATACTCAAGAACTTTCCATGGAGTATTTGTGTGGAAATGTATTTTTATTAGTTCATCATCTCCAACTGCAAGTAAGCAATCACCTTCAATGTTTTTAGTTATATACTCATTTATTTCATCTTCTGAAAGATTTTCTCCCTCGATTAATAACTGTGTGTCAAATTTGTATTCAATCATAATTACGCTCCTTTTATACTTTACAAATTCCTGTTTGTATTATTACCTTAACACCCAACAAGTAGTGTTTTTCTCATTATAATCCATGATTTTTGTAAAAGCAACAGAAGCATATTTTCTTATTACATTGCTAATTATAATTTTTATTTATATTTAAGGACAGCTATTCCCTGGTAATTCTCAATATTTTCTTTGTTCAATTCCAGCTCTGCATAGTTTTGAGCCTTAAGACCTGAAGCATCAATAAACTTATCAACTTTAGCAAAAGCTAATCCCATTGGTCCTAATGCTTTAGTTCTATAGTGCATAGGTACAATCACTGTAGGTTTCAACTGTTTTACTACTTCTACAGCATCTGTAGCGTCAATTGTGTACCCTCCTCCTACAGGTATAAGAAGCACGTCTACATTTCCTATTTCCTCTACCTGTTTTGCATCAAGTATATGTCCTAGATCACCACAGTGACAAACATTTATATCATCCACTTTAAAGTTAAATATGGTGTTTTTTCCCTTCTTAGCTCCTGATACTTTATCATGAAAGGTATCAACACCCTTTATCTCAATCCCATATTCTGAAAATATACCAGGTTTATTTATGTGTACAAAGTCATTTTTCACTGCATTTATATTATTATGATCACTGTGTTCATGACTGGTAGCCACTATATCAGCTTCAAGTTCTGGAAGTTTATATCCTAACATGCTTATATAAGGATCTAATATTATTTTTGTGCCATTCTCAGAAGTTATCATAAAACATGAATGTCCATACCATTTAATTTTCATTATAATTCTCCAATCTTTCCTAATATTTATTTCACTATGTGCCAAGGTATATACCTTAGTTTTTATTATAAAAATTTGCACCAAAATGGTACATCTTAATAGAGTTCCTAGTTCAACTATTAATTTATACATGCTAAAAGTTATAGTCGTGTGATTTTCTAACATGTATAAATTAAGTTTCTATTTAAAAACTCTTAAATACTGTATCTGATGATATTACATCCTATCAAGTTTTCTATAAACTTTAAAATATACCCACATAGCATTAAGCATCAATAATCCGCTTGTAATGAAAAACACATAACTTATACCAAACTTCCCAGCTATTTGTCCACCTAAGACTGAGCCTCCAAAAATGCCCAAATAACCGGCAGATATGGTAAATCCAAAAACTCTACCTGTAATAGAATTTGGAGTGATCTTTTTAACTAATGTATTTATAGATGGATTTAATCCACCAAAGGTAAGTCCTAATAAAAAACGTAATCCCATTAGCTGCCAAGGATTTTTTACAAAAGCTTGCGGCACGTAAATAAGTCCTGCTACTAAAAGCGCCCATAATATAACTTTATGTGCACCTATTTTATCAGATAACTTTCCTAATCTTGGAGCAGAAATTACATTTGCTAGTCCTGAGGCTGAAAAAGCTAGTCCTGATACCAAAGCAATATGATTTGTATCCCTACTTAATTGTGTAACATACACTGTTATAATTGGTTCTATAGTATATAATGCTAAAGTCGTAATAAAAAATGTCACTGATAAAGTTATAGTTAGACTTTTCTCAGGCACACTATTCCATATCTCTTTTGCACTAAGAGCCTTTTTATCACCACGTACAAAATCTTCCTTTACAAATAGAAACGTTGCTATAAATGCAATTAGCAGCATCGCTCCAGTTATAAAAAAAATAGGCTGTAGCCCAAAAGTATCCCCTATTAAACCTCCTATGGTTGGCCCGATAAGTGATCCAGCAATACTAGCAGTTGAAAGCGTTCCTAATGCATACCCAGCATTTTCTTTATCTGTCTGAGTAGCTATAAGCGTAGTGCAGGCTGTACTATACCCTGTTATTGCGCCTTGTAGCAGCCTTAACCCAATAAGTACATATACATTTGGGGCAAATCCCATTAAAGACACTATCACGGCCATTCCAAGACTAGCCCTTAAAAGCATAGGCTTTCTCCCAAACTTATCTGCAGCATTACCCCAAACAGGTGAAAAAATAGCTGAAATTATGTAGGTTATACCAAAAGCAATTCCTGAAAGCTTTGCAATTGAAGAACCATCAGAAATTCCAAGATGCTTTATATAAATAGGCATCACTGGTGCGATTTGACTCATCCCTATCCCTGTAACAAACATCCCAAACCAGCAAACTATTAAATTCTTTTTCCATAGTTTCATAAGATTCCTCACCTCTTATAAATTAAATTATTATATCTTTTAATTTGTTAATATTTTTTATACAAATGATTCACATGCATGTTTTTTTGTATTAACTTTACATTATTATTATAAACTATAATTTAAAGTTTGTAAACTGTATATTATAGTTTATTAACTGTACATTATAGTTTACAAACTCACTTTTAAATGCTAAACTATTTTTAAAGTAGAATTTATAGGGAGTGATATCAGTGCAAAAACGAAATTTGACTAAGGAAAAAATCATTCAAATAGCTTTTTCATTAGCAGATGAAATAGGTCTCAATCAAGTTACTTTTCAAAAAATTGCAGAAAAACTCGATATAAAATATCAATCATTATACAATCACTTTGATAATATGGATGATCTTAAAACAAAAATGACAATATACCTTTTTGGTGAGTTAAATTCCAAGCTGATGAATAGATTAATTGGAAAAAGTGCTGATGTAGCTATACGAGAGTTTGCTTATGTATATAAAGATTTTGCTTTTGAAAATAAAACTGCTTATGAACTTTTTATAACCATTCCAACTTTAGCTAATGAAGAAACTTACCGTTTAGCTAAAGAAACCAATAACATCATTCGCCAGATTTTATCTTCTTATATAAATGACGAAACACAGGTTGTACATAAAAGTAGAGAACTAAGAAGCATTTTGCACGGTTTTGTTTCCCTGGTACTTCTTGGTTATTTCCACGGTGATGCTAATTTAGATGATAGCTTTGATTTGATGATAGATGATTTTATATTATCCCTTTCAAGATAATTCTCATAAATTGATGAATACTAAATCCAGGAATCCTTTGGCTATGTTTAAGAAAATTGTTGAAATTGATTGGTTATACAGGAGACGCTATATGAGCGAGCAACTAGAATTAAATGATTTTTTCAGATGGAATGGCGTTAAAAAACTGTACTGTTCGAACGTAGTGAGTTTACAGTTTTAGCCATGTAATATGACAAAATCATATTAATTCTTTGCGTAAGCTCATTAAAGCGTCGGATGATTAACCATTCAATTTCAACACGGTGCTTTAACAGCGCCTAAACTTTTTATATCCTAAAGTATTCATTCATAACTTCTTTTATTGCTTTTATCCCCTTCTCAAACTCATTTTTCCCTCCCTGTGCAGGGTGCCTTACTTTGATGCAGCTAATCCCAAGTTTATTGAGGCTTTCCTCTGCCTTGTTTCCCATAGCAACTACCTTATTTATATTAAACATTTCAATAATCTTAATAAGTGCCTTCTCTCCTATTTGCAATTCTTTTTTTATGGGAGTCCTATTACTTTCCTCATTCCCTTCTTTATAAGGATGGAAAGGAAAAGCATTCCACGCTAACATAATTAGATCATATTTTACAAGAGTACTCCATATTATTGTTGAGGTTGCTTCTTTAAGCAATTTATCATTTTCTGATACTAACCTATATCCTTTTTCCTTTCCAAATAAATCTAGTCCATTTACATTATTCATAAGTAAATGCTCGCTAGTAAAGGGAACTCCTGTAAGACGGCTACCTCTGTACCCCACTGCTTCTCCAACAAGTATTATTTTAGGCTTTATTTTTCCCATCTGTTGTAAATATATTAATAGGTTATCTCTTCTTATATAGCTTTCTTTAAAATCATATGAATATTGATTATATACATTTGGTGTAACTTCCGTGTTTGCTAGCTCTTCAATAAATGCCCTGAAATTATCTATCATTTCTTCAATCCTTCTTTTTATTAACTAAACTATATATCATTTATAGTATTTCTCATTTTAAAGTATTTACGTATACTTTTTTCGCATTTTTATTTGCAGGAAGTTCCAAGCTTAACCTTATACTCTTTAAGTTAGAAACAAAAAATCTTTAGTTGTTGCCTTTAGCATATAAAATTAGATAGAATATATAGTATCTAAATGGAAATAAGGAGCGATATTACTATGATAGATCTACATATTCACACTACAACATCTGATGGCTCTGATGAACCTAAGGAAATTCTTATCAAGGCCCAACAATTGGGATTAAAATACATATCTATTACAGATCATGATTCAATAGGAGCCTATAAAAAACTGAAAGATATTAATATTCATAACTACTATAAAGGAGTACTTATTCCTGGTTGTGAATTTTCTGTTGTACATAATGGAAAGCCAATAGAGATATTAGGTTATGGCATAGACTTAGATGTAATAAACTCAACTGGAATTGTTTCAGATGATAAGTTTTACGAAAGAGAAAATGCTTACCTAAAAAAATTGATGGAGGTATGTCGAAACCTTAATCTTAAATATAGTAAAAACTTATCAATTAAGGGAAAATACTTTGCTACTCAGATAATGCATGCAGATTTAAAGAAATATGCTAAAAATGAAAACCGTGTTGATAAAACTGTATGGGAAAGTCTAAATTCATTTTACAGAACTTGTGTAAATAATCCTGATAGTCCATTTTTTCTAAACCAAATGAAAGATTATCTCACTGTACCAGAAGCTGCAGCTCTCATAAAAAAGGCTGGCGGAAAATCATTTCTCGCTCACCTTTATGGGTATTTTGTAGAAGATCATGCAGATTTTCTAGATTCTATAGTATCGTTAAATGTTCTTGATGGTATAGAGTGCTATCATTCACTTCATTCAATGAAAAGAACGAAATCTTTGCTCAAATATTGCGGTAATAACAATATTTATTCATCAGGTGGAAGCGACTATCATGGAACACTGAAGCCTAATGTTAAACTTGGAGAAAGCATATCAGATGTAAAAATCCCCTATGATATATTGAAACCATGGCTTCCAAGTAATTTGCTATAGAAAAATTAGAGTTATTTATGGGACATTTCAACCTATTATGTATAAAACAGATTTTAAAATTGATTCATTACTTTTTACTATCTTACTTAAGATAATCTTTAGCTTATTTTCTTAGTAAAAGTAGCACTTATCATCTTCAAAGAATATCATAAACTAAAATAATTATACTAAGAGGGGCCTCGTGAATTTTAATGGATGGAGCAACTTCGAAGATTTTGCAAGAGCTTGTGGTTATACTTCCTCCAGCAAATGCGGAAATAATAGCTCAAGTAACAATGGTACAACAAATGAATCTAATAGTTGGGCATGCCATGATATTCCAAATGGATTTCAAGGTTTAAATCCTGAACTATTCGTTACAATTGGAACAATACTCGGAGAAATAATGGCAGGCAATATTCCTTTTAATATTCAAAATGCATTAGGAAATTGGTTTGAATTACTTGGCCAAGTGATATTAACATATAACGCACAACAGCAGTATTTTCAAGGAGGGCCCGGATTATATTACGATCCTAAAAATTATAATATAAATAATCAATATTGTAATACATCACAAAGTAATTCTTCAAATACATCGAATCAAGGAAACTCTAAGAATAATCATGCTGAAGCGAATAAAATAAAAGAACTTGAAACTCATATTAAAGCTTTGATGGAAGAAATAGAATTAATCAAAAACAAAATGAATATTTAGCATAAGTTTTTGACAATTTTGATGGAAATATCGGATATGCTTAAAAATATTATTGAAATTGAACTAAATAAAAGGACTTACTTTAGCTCAGTAAGTCCTTTCATATCTATAATTCTAAAAATACTTTTTATTTTGCTCCAGTTTTACTTATATATAAATTATTTCAACTCCTGAAAAACTAATATCACCAACTAAAGTTAAAGTATTTGTTGTCACCTTATCACTTTTATTTTTTTCATCAATAGCACCAAATAAACCATTAGTTTTATCAACAACATTCCAAGTTTTAGGGACATATAATTCAACTCCTGAAAAAGAAGCATTAATTCTAACTACAGCATTGTCATTGCGCATAACTGCATTATCAAAATACACCTTCAGAGCTCCAAAAGAACAATTAAAATCTGCTTTTTCAAAATCATCTGCATTTATATATTTTGTAGTAGAATTAAATGAATTTCTAAATATAACATGACTTTCATCTTCTACATCGATTTCTTCAAACTTATTATCCTCATGATGATATTTAGTATGCTGAACCCATTTGTTATGATTATGAAAGATCATAGAAAGACCAATGCTGCCAAGCAATGCTGCAATCAATACAGTCCATGGTGTGATACTTGTAATCCCCAATTGTTCATCGTATATTATGCAAAGAAATGCTATAGGGAACAGAACCCCCGGAAAATTCATATGAAACAAACTTTTCACAATTACTACTACAAAGAAAACTGTTAACAACAAGCTAAATATATTTACATTAGGAAACAGTCCAAGCTTACTTATAACCAAGAAAATCCCACCTAATATAAATGCTAACCCCCAAAAAACCCTTTCTTTTCTCATCTTATTTCCTCTTTTCTAATAATTTAATTTTTAATGGTTTATAGTAATACCTCGAAACATATACTTGTTTATGTGTATTTTGAAATTCAACTTTACTTGATGATGATATGCTTTTTGTTATGGAGTAAATATGATTTGTATTTAAAATCGTTGATTTTGAAACTCGCATAAAATATCCTGGTAAGAATTCCTCAAGTTCATAAAGCTTATATCTTACATTGTATATATTATCAATGGTATGTGCACAAATCGAACTTTCTTCTGTTTCAAAAAACAAAATTTCCTCGAGTGAAAGATAATACTCAGTTTCGCCTCTATAAAAAATTATCTTTTTATTCTGCGACAAAATTTCATCTAGAGCAATTTGGATATTTTTAATCTCTTCACTTAGTTGATTACACTTTATAATCACTTCGTTTTCTTCAATTTTATTGTCTATCTCAATTCGTATTCTCATATTTTCACTCCCCACATTTTTTATTATATTCACTATATTTTTCATTGTAAATATAACTTAAGTAAGTGGTTGGTTATTGCTTGTAAGTGGTCTTACTTCTTACCTTTAAATACATCAGTTTATAAAAAACTAATGCATAAAAACAAAAGCGCCATTAAGTTTTTAGCTTATGGCGCTTTTACTTTCATTTTAATAATAAGAGCTATCAATCATATAGGATACTATTTCTCAGAAGCCCTCTCTGAAAAATTTATTCAATCTTTAATTGTCTTACTTACCTTTTTTCCTATATTCGTAATACAATCCTCAAATATAATTCTAAATATAAATTCAGTACTGTTATTACTTTTCTTTTTAATACTTATATTGTCTTTGCTTCTAAACTTTTTCATAAATATAATTATTAGTTTGCTAGTATTTTGGATTACTGAAGTTACCTCTCTCTTTTTCTTAAAGGACATCTTGCTTGATTTCTTATCAGGAAGAGTCTTTCCTATTGATCTATTACCAAAATTCATATAACGATATAGTCTACTAAATAAAGCAAGTTATGTTTTTAAATCAACTTATTTTTATAAATCATTAGTATAATACTTAAAAGTAGTATATGATTAAAGGATATGGCAGCCATAAAGTTCTAATTGAGCTTCCATTGAGAGGAAGAAACAATATGAAACTAATTCAGCCAATAAAGGATACTAACTTAATTAATACACTAAAATCAGAATTGCTTAAGGTCGGATATAAAAATTATTTACTATTTGATATAGCAATAAATACAGGCTTAAAGATTGCAGATATAATAAATCTTACAGTTTGGGATGTGAAAAACAAATCTCAAATTGAAGTTAAGGAAGTTGGAACCGGCAAGCGATTGAAATATGCAGTGTCTCCTGAAATTAACAAAGAAATTCAGGAGTTTATACTTGGTATGTCTGCAGGACAGCTTCTTTTTCCAAATAAAAAAGGTGGGAAAAATCCTATAACAAACAAGTACGCCCACAATTGCCTGAATGAAATAAGCGAAAAACTTGGTCTAGATAATATCGGTACCCATACACTCAGGAAAACCTTTGGGTATCATCATTATATAAAGCATAACGATATCAGCTTTCTGCAGAATTTATTTAGTCACTCAACCCCTGATATGACTCTTAGATATATTGGTATTGCTGATATTGAAGCCACCAACATTGAAGACTTTTTTCAATAATTATAATATAGCTTCTTGCATAAGTATAAGAATTTTATAATTATAAATAGCTTTAACCAATAAATATCATTGATTAAAGCTATAAATTAACCTTATCCTATTTAAAATCATTAATATTATCCTGACAATGAGTATTCCAAATAATAACCCAGCATTTCTCAATACCTTCTCTGTTCATAGCTTCAAGTCTATGATTTCCATCGTTTACTTTGAGTTCTTTTCCTTCATGTTGTGCTATTAAAGGTGGCATCTCCCAGCCATTACGAATAAGCTGCCTAAATTTATTTATTTCAACCTCCCATTCCTCTGGTGCATTAAAATACTCCATATTATCTTCTGGACCACAGCATCTTTTTAATTTATCAAGACTTATAAGTAAAGGCCCTGTCCAATTCCTTTTCTCTAGCTTTAGTCCTTCTGAAAAAGGAACATTATCTCCTATAGAATTTAAAAACAAATGCACCCATTCTTCTATCCTACCTTGTTTTGAAAATTCTATTGCTTCATCGACTGTAAATGTCATTTCATTCATATTGATCCTCCTTTAAAATCATCAGATTGTAACATCATATTTATTTAAAATAATTAAAATATTATCAAGAATAGACTTATATGCATCCTGTCTTCCAAGCTTTGCCCAGAACCTCATTCCATCTAATGAATTGCAAAGAGCTGCACAAAGAAATCTCTCTATAAAATTAGATGTATCAAATTTACGTTCTTTGTAGAAAGTATGAAATTCTTCTAGAAGATTATAATCAGGAAATTCTAAGATAAGAGTTGCAATATCAAAGATATAATCGCAATAACTTACTTTTCCCCAGTCAATTACTCCCTCAATCCTTGAATTATTAATAATTATATTATTATAATGAAAATCGGCATGGACTAAATATCTCCTACCTTCACAGTATTCCGCTAGTTCCATCATCTTTTCGTACAGTTTGCTAAAAATATCATAATCCAAAAAACTTTCCTTAAAAAGCTCATACCAACCTTGCCAAAATCCCTCTTGATCTTCCGAAAAGAAGCATTGCAAAAATTCAATGAATGTATTAAAAGTGCCCTTCATGTTATAATCCAGCCATCCATATCCTTCATAAGCTGTTATGTCAATTGAGTGGAGTTTGATTAGAGCCTCCATAACGCTTGGCATGGCCACTTTCAATTCTTTTTCTTTTAATGTATGAATTGGCTTTCCTTCCACCTTTTCCGAAATAGCATAGTAAAAGTTATTGTATATACCACTATACAGAAGATTGGGCAAAGGAAATTTTTCTCCTTGTAAAGTTTCCTGCACATACTTTTCAAGTTTAAATTCCATATCATTATCTGAAAAACGAATTACATACTTCTTATCTTTGTATTGAAAAAAGTAAACCCTCTTTATTTTGCCTGTAGGTGCTTCTTCTATCCTCTCAACAGGTTCTTTAAAAAGTTCTTCTAGAAGTTTAAACACTTCATCACTGTTCACTTGCGGCTTCACTAACATATCTTCCATTCTTCCCACCCCTTGCAAACTTTCTAATATATACCTTATTTTACTTGAGATTGGAGTCAATTCATATGTATGCTTTATGTATAATTGTTTAATACATAAAAGCTGTTCAAGAAGTTTTACTTTTTCCTGAACAGCTTTTTTATGGATGTACCACTTCGTAATAAAATTTATTATTTTTAAATTCTCTCACCAGAAGCCGTGAGAGTTTTAAAAATAGATTGCGGTTCGAAGTGGTACATCTTTCTATCACTTTTTATATACAATTTTTTTAATGGTTTCAATTGAAAGACAATACTCATCTGCCAATTGGTCAATTTTAAGTCCTTTTGAGAACTTCTCTTTAATTTCACAATTTCTTAGTCGTATTTCTTCCTTTACTCCAGATACTTCTCCCCATTCCTTACGCATATCTTTCACCTGTGGAATGTAAATTAAACTGCCACTAATGTATTTTTGTATCTCAGCTATTAATTCCTGTGGAAGTATCTCTATCCCATTTTTATAATCCATTCTAATCCGCTCCTTAAAATTAAAATATTAATTAAGGATGCAACATCTGCCTATAACTTGATTCTCTTCTTATTAGAATGAACATGGTGACTATATTATTCCATGAAAATATCACCCTGCGTTATCTTACAGACATTGCATGGAATGATGGTTTTGCTGTAGTAATTAAGAATAAGTTTCTCATTTCTAAATACCCTCTCTAATCCCTTTAATACATACTAAATAAGCACTTATATGCCTTTAGTATAATTATACCATATTTAACCACAAGCGAATATGTCGCCAATTATCTAAAAACCAATGTAAAACTCATACCTTCTCTTTCGCATTCTGCAAAAGTTTCTTTTCCTTTTGAAGCTTAAGCTCTTTTATCTTATGATAATCCAGATTTTCTCTAAGATTAAGGTGATCAATCAATGACTATGAACTTATTATAATTTACCAATTATTAAATAATCCTTAAATAGAAAAATATATTTATACAAAATAAAAATGCCGTAAAACCTAAGTTTTACGGCATTTTTTAACTATATTAATGTACCACTTTATATTAAAATTTATTATTTTTAAATTCTCTCACCAAAACCCATGAAAGTTTTAAAAATAGATTTTGGATCAAAGTGGTCCATCTTAAATTAAAGATTTCTAATCGCTAATAATACGAAGTTTAATATAAACAATCCAGTGAATAGATATATAACTGGATGTATTCCCTTTGTTTCCTTCTTAACAATTGCAATTATAACGTAGCTTATGAATCCAAATGCAATACCAGTTGTTATGCTATAAGCAAATGGCATAAGCGCAATTGTTAGGAATGCAACTGATGCTACACTTAAGTCTTTCCAGTCGATTTCGCCAATTGAAGACATCATTAGGATACCAACAACTACAAGCGCAGGCGCTGTAGCAACTGAAGGTATAATTCCTATTACTGGAGCAAAGATTAAACATACTAGGAACATAATTGAAGTTACAACAGATGATAAACCTGTTCTACCACCAGCAGCAATACCAGCTGAACTTTCAACGTATGTAGTAGTATTAGATGTTCCGAAGAATGCTCCAACAATTGTAGCACTTAAATCAGCAAATAAAGCCTTATCTAAACGAGATTTAACTCCCTTACCTTCAAGCATAAGCTTTTCGTCTTCTGCATCAAATATTCCTGCACGACGTCCAGTACCGATGAATGTTCCAAGTGCATCAAAGATATCTGTAAGTATGAAAGCAATCATAGCAGTGATTGCAAGAAGTAACTTACCGCCATCAGCAAAAAGTCCAGCAAAGTCCATCTTGAAAGCAGTATATTTAACTGCACCTATAGAAGTTCCTATACCACTAAGTGATATATTTGCTGAAGAGAAAAACTCTTGTGCATTTTTTGCATGGAAGCCGAAAACGCCAGGATTAACACCACAAGCAATTTCTATAAAAGTTAGAGCAGTTATTGAAGTAATACCTATTAAAATCGCTGCTTTAACTCTTAAAATCATAAGAACAAGTATTAAAATAATTCCAAGTAGTGCTAACTGTACAGAAGGACTTGAGAAGTTAACAAGTGCTGGTACAGCAGATGAATTTGTTATAACTGTTGCATCTGCAGGAGTTTTTCCTAAAAACAGGTATGTCCCAGGATCAGCAGTAAATTTTAAAAGACCACTGTCTTTTATACCTATATATGCTATAAATAGACCGATACCACCACCAATTGCCTTTTGTAAAACTGATGGTAAAGAACGTATAATTATCTTACGAAGTCCTGTAACTGTTATAATTATGTTTACAACACCACAGATAAATACCATTGCTAAAGCTTGTTGCCATGTAAATCCCATTGTTCCACATACTGTGAATGTGAAGAATGCATTTAATCCCATACCAGGAGCTAATGCATAAGGCACGTTAGCAAAAAGACCCATAACAAGTGTACCAACCAC
Source organism: Clostridium folliculivorans (assembly GCF_024341905.1). Classification (GTDB taxonomy): domain Bacteria; phylum Bacillota; class Clostridia; order Clostridiales; family Clostridiaceae; genus Clostridium_AR; species Clostridium_AR folliculivorans. The sequence goes on along the minus strand of NZ_BQXY01000012.1, from coordinate 46,599 downwards.
TGCAGATATAATTGTTGCAACAAATATACCTTGTGGGTTAAAAGGGTTGTCCGCAGTTCCTGCTAATTGCAGAATACTTGGATTTACGAAAATGATGTATGCCATAGTAAAGAATGTTGTAAGACCAGCTATGACTTCAGTTCGTACATTTGTACCATATTGTTTAAGCTTGAAAAATTTTTCCATCTCTATAACTCCCTAAAAATATTTTTTGTAAGAAAATCTAATGTTTAAATAATTCGATAAGATCACTTTCATTAGTATTGTTTCCACCTACGTTTTTTCTAAACCTATCTTAAAAAATTCTCATAAGTGCTACACTCTTCTTCTTTTCTACTCTTTTTAGAAAAACTTATTAAATCTAATATAATACCAAAGCTTGTTCAAAAATTAATTTTATTATTGATATAATTTCTTGAAAGAATAAAAAAATAGATTGAAACAATGTCTCAACCTATCGAAAATACTTAATTACGAGTTATATACTAAAAATTCAAACTCTTAATCAACTTCTCGATAGTCGGGTAATTAACGGTCACCCGGTAGAAACTGCCAACCCATATATGTCGGCGATATATCGAAGCTATTTAATTTTACAAAATGATTTCCTATTAAATTATAGTGTAATTTGTCGAATTTTACAAGAGGTAATAATATTTTTTTGAATAAATGCTTCATTTTATTTCACTGATTACAGTTTTCTCTAATAAGATATTTTTCAAAATTACAATATATTCATAGAAACTAAAAATATTATTCGAGCATGTTCAAAAATATAGTTATCTATATGTGATATTATCCTCTTAGCTTTTTTCCTTCTGAAAGTAAGGCCACTGACTTGTTTATACGATCAATTCTAGTTTCTTCACGTTTAGCTGAAGTGATCCAAGTTACGTATTCCTTCTTTCCTGTATATGAAAGAGATTTAAAGGTAATTACTGCAGCTTCACTTCCATTCATTGCAGCTTGAAAATCTTCTGGAACCTCCACCATACGTTCTTCTTCATCTTTTTCTATAGTAACAAATATTTCGTCACCAAAGCTTTTGCCAATTTTATTTCTAATATCTTTTGTTAATCCAAGCATATAACAACCACCCATATTTACCACAGAGCCTCTATACTCTATACCATCGAAGGTAGCTTTAACTTTCACACGCTTTGAACCAAACACCTCTTGAACATTAAATGGCGGCTCAACAAAACCTGCATCTTTATTTTCAACTTGCTTTATAATTGCTCTAAATTCCTGCTTCAATGAATTCACTCCCTTTTCAGTCGTTTAAGTGTATTGTACATGAGTTAAAATACTATCTATTTAAATTAATTATATCAAAAATTAAGAAGTGGTGTAAGCTTACCTGAATAATATACATCTAAAACATGAAGTGCTCTTGTGCAAGCTGTGTATAATAAAAGTCTTTCCTCTTCACTTTTGTAATTTTCATTTCCTACATTATATATAAGTGCCACATCAAATTCTAATCCCTTGGCTAGATATGCTGGAATTACCAAAATACCACTTACATATTCGTCATCATCCTTCATTATGCCTTTTACATCAACCTTATCCTTTAAGAAGTTAAATACTTCTTGAGCTTCTTTTTTAGTCCTTGTTATTATTCCAATAGATTTGTGTCCCTTTTCTTTATATATTTTTATATCACTAAGAAGTCTTTCCTTTATTGCTTCATCATTAGAAAAGCCAACTAATAGTGGCTCTTCTCCACTTCTTTCAACACATCCATCAGTAATTTCTTTATTTAAAAGTCTTCTTGAGAATCTTGTAATTTCCATGGTAGATCTATAACTTTTGCTTAAATTTATTATACAGGTATTATCCTCGGGGAATATATTTGCGATATTTTTGTACTCGCCTACGTTCATAAATGGGTTTATAGATTGATTGAGGTCCCCTAGTATGGTCATGTCTGCATGACTAAAAAGCTGCTTTAGTATTTCATACTGTAAAGGCGTATAATCTTGCGCCTCATCTATAATGACATATTTAATTGATGAAGTCTTAGGAAGATCTCCCAAAACACCCTTTAGATATAAAAGAGGTGCTTGATCTTCATAATTTAATAATTTACCTCTTAAATTTTCTAAAGTATATCGTTTAATCTCATGTATCCTTTGCTCACTGTACTCAGAATCTGATCTTTTAGCAAAATAGTCTAAGTTCTGAAAAAGCTTTTTATAAATATCTACTAAATCAAACTCTGTCATTTTATCAATTGAATAGTATAGCTCCCTCATTTCTGCTTTTACACGAGCTTTACTTTTCTCATTAATTTCATTTTTATCTATATATGAACCAGTCTCTTTTAGCTCATGGGAGACATCTTCTATCCAAAGCTTTTCATACGGTTCTATAAGGAAAAGTACTCTCTCTCTTATCTTTTGAAGCCTTCTTTTTAGTGGTAAATTAGAATAATCCTCAAAAAACAATTTATTTATTTCCTCAGAACTTACTATTAATTGTCCTCTTAAATTAATATCTGTAAATTCTCTATCAAGATTTTCAACATAAACAACATATCGCTTTAGCACATCTATAAATTCCATTGAAGCTTTATATTTAATATTATTTATTCTTTCTCCATAACTAGGTTCATCCTTTGAAGATAAGATATATTCCATCATCTCGCAGTAGTTTTCCTTTTTAAGTCCATTTCCTAGAGCATTATGCATATATTCCTTAAAGGTTGTTTGGTTCATGTTATCTTCCCCAAGTTCAGGTAACACATTAGAAATATAATCATTAAAGATTTCATTTGGAGAAAATATCACTATGTTTTGAGCTGTTATTTTATCTCTATGTTTATACAATAGATAAGCAATTCTATGAAGAGCAACTGAAGTCTTTCCACTCCCTGCAGGACCTTGAACAATTAAATTTTTATATTCTTCATTACGAATCACTTTATTTTGTTCTCTTTGAATTGTTGTTATTATGGTCTTCATCTTATTATCAGTGTTCTTACTTAAGATATCTTGAAGTATTTCATCATCTATTTTGATATTGCTATCAAACATATAGTCAATTTTTCCATTACTAATTTTGTACTGTCTTTTTAAGGTAAGTTCACCTTCCACTATCCCTTCAGGGCATTCAAACATAGCCTCTCCAATCTCATAGTCATAAAACATGCTTGAAACTGGTGCTCTCCAGTCATAAACAAGAAAATCGTAATTATCATCAGTAAGGTTTGAGATTCCAATATAAAACTTTTCCTCTCTTTCCTCTCCGTTTTCTAAAAAATCGATTCTTCCGAAATAAGGTGATTCAACTATTCTTTCATATTTTTCTTGGAATTTTCTAGTTAACTCATGCTTTCTCTTTTGGATTTTCATAGCATCTATAAATTCCATAAACTCTACAATCTGATCCATCCCATTAGCTATAGAAACTGAACCTATGTCTTGCCATAGTTGTCTTTGAGTTTCAATTGCATCTTTTTTGAATTTTTCTTTAAAATCCACCTTTTCATTGAACTGCTTTCGAGCTTCTTTAAGCACCGCTTCTAACCACTGATCTTCAAGTTTCCATTCTAAGTCGTTCCTTTTCATGAATACCCCTCCAATACCTCAATTATAGATGCGCCAAGCCTTAACCTAATCATAACTTAAAGACTATCGCTATAACATCTTAGCAAAATGGGGTAAAAAGAAACAGTCTATATTTAGATTTTTAAATATGATATAATATAAGTGAGGGGAGAAATAATTTATATTTCTCCCCATTTTAATTATTATTAAATCTCCTCAATCATCCATTTATACTGTAAATCTCCAAGCCCGTACTGAGGAAATAATGTAAGTAAATCTTTTATGAGATCTTCCTTATTAATATAATTTTTGATATAACGTTTAATATCACTATTCTCTTCTCTATAGGTAAGATATAAATTCATTGCTTGATAAGTAACCGGCAGCAACTTTATATCACACTTTTTTCTATAACACATTATGGTTTTATAGATTTCTGTATAATTCTCTATATCAATTTCAAAGGCATCAGGTAACATTGTATCAGTTTGCTCTTCCGCCATGCAGAAAAGCACATCACCTTTAAAATGAATTTGTTCCAAAAAGGCAAGTATCGTTATTAAATTCATCTGACAGAACATATCATCACCAAACCATAAAACAATAATGTCAAATTCTTCGTCAAACAGAGGTTTTAACGGCTCTATAACAATCTTTTTATATTCTTCAAGTGTAGATTTTAAAGAACGAGTCCTTTTTTCTATAAATTCCGGCGAGAAAATTTCTTCTGCGGTTTCTCCCCAGCACATAGCTTCATTAAATGGAACATAGGCTTCATTTTTATTAATCAACTGATTTTTTCGAAAAAAATTAAGCATATTTAGTCCATTTAAAATATGTAAGGTTTTAAATGGATAATCTCTTTTGATTTGACTTTGCACATTTTTAATAGTTTCATTTTTCATAGCTGTGTTCTCCTTGTTTTTGATTGGAGGATGACTATTTTTTTGATAAGCAGCAAGTGGCTTAGGATTTTCACGAAATCTTTTAGGTGATACTCCAAACATCAAAGAAAATGCTCTTGAAAATGCCTCTTGTGATGAATAACCATATTTTATTGCAATCTCAACAATTCTGTTATTTGTATCTTTAAGTTCATTCGCAGCACAAACAAGTCGGCGTTTTTGTCCATAACTTTTCATGGTTTCACCAAAATATTTATGAAAAATAACGGAACAATAATAAGGTGAAAAATTGCAATTACTTGCCAAGTCATTTAAAGAAAAGTCTTCATCTAAATTCTGTTCCACATAATCTAGTATTTTTTTCATATCACTAGTTATCATTTGGTATTCCTCCTTTTACAAAATAGTAACACAACCACAATATTTTCTTTTGATATTAGTTGTGGTATTAAAGGATTCAATTTCTCTTATAGTTAAATTTAATTATAACAGCTTTATTAGACAAAAAAATCTTTATATGATAAAACTCTTACCTATTAATTTAGGTAAGAGTTTTATAGTTTAAGTGCTTTACTTGGTGGCTTGCTTCCAAGATGCTCACACAATATTTTGCCATATCATTTCTATGCTATATTCATCATGAACTTTATCCTAATAAACACTGATTAATATATATAACCCCTTGTTTAATATTTCTATGACTTAATGATTTTACATCAAATTTAAATATCTTATAAACCATTTGAACACAATATCCTACTGTAAAGGCAGTTATAAAGGTTCCAACTCCAGCAAAACCTCCTAAAGACCAACCTATTATTAAAGCTCCCATCTCAATGAAAAACCTTATTAGGCTTATAGGTTTACCAGTAAGCTTCACTAACGCAATCATGAGCCCATCCCTTGGTCCACACCCCATGCCGCATCCTATGTATAAATAACTACCTACTGCACTTACAAACAAACTACCAATCATCATTATTGTTCCTGCAACTAAATTATTACAAACAGGAATGATCTTAATATATATTATCAAATCAATGAAGCATCCAATTACTATCATATTAGCAATAGTTCCGAGTCCAACTTTAATTCCTAATATACTTGCTATAATTACTACAACTATCCCAACTAAAATACTAGCCTGTCCAATAGTTATTCCAATTACGTTTGTTAAGCCTTGATGGAATACATCCCATGGACTTAGCCCAAGCTTAGAATTTAAAGCCATTACAGTTCCTGCTGCACAGCAGAAAAATCCTAGTGTTAATCTTAACATCATACTTAATAACTTTTTCATGCTTCCACTATCCTTCGTTCTTTATTTTATCCAATATTCTTCTATATTGTCGCTCATTCTTACTATTAATTCAGTAGCTAACCTCTTTTCTTCCTCGCTAAAACCTTTTAAGGATATTTCAAGTTGTTTTCTTTCTTCTTCAAGTATAAATTCATATACTTCTAATCCCTTTTTACTAGGATTTAATTTGTATTCTCTCTTATCTTTTTCATCTTGTTCTTTATTTAAGTAACCAATCTCAATAAGCTTATGAACCGCTTTTGTAGTTGTAGTTTTATCAACCTTTAACATATTTGATAAGTCTACAAAATTAATTCCTGGATTTTCACAAATTCTAGTCAAAAACATATATTGCCCTTTTTGTAGATCAAACTGCTTATATTTATAATCGGCTTTGGAGTTTGTAGCCCTATATATCGTTCCTAAAAATCTCAATACTCTACAATCTAATTCTTTCATTTTACTCCCTCATAACAGTTAATTATTAGTTGAACTTTCAACTAATAACATATCCTAATTTAGTTGAAAGTTCAACTTATATTTTCATTGTATATACATAAAAGCTCCTAAAACCATTGAAGTATCTAGACTTAACTAACTTTAATATTTTTAGGAGTAGAGTTGTTCATCCTTAATGAGCTTACGCAAAGAATTAATATAATTTTATTTCATTAAAAAAAATTCATTTAAATATTTATTACTAAAATCTGATAACTTATTTACATCTACTGCAATATTATTCATGATTTCTTTAGCTTCCGTATAAGCCATATCAAATTCCTGTTGTGTTATCTCACCTTTATCAAATGCATCCTTAAGCTCATTTTCATCAAGTAGAAGGACATTGGAATCAGGCAATACAACCACATCTAAAAATAGATCTTCAAAAAATGGAATTCCCTCATCAGTAAGACCTTTTTTTCTAGTAATATCAAAATACCACTGTACTATTTCTTTATTACTATCATACATGGTGGTCATGCAATAATTGCCTTTAAAAGGCACTATTTCAAGCCATATGTACCCATCATCCACTAAACAATAATCTTTTCCTAACATGTTTTTAATTAAAGGTTCTCTTACTTTTTCTATACGAGTTACCGATACATATCCTTCAAAATCATCATTTTTGAAATATCTCGTGGTAAATTTTCTTTTTAAGACTCTTGTCCAACCTGGTTTATTGGCATACTTCTCCTTAATCAAACCCACACACTTCCTTAATATTGATTTTCACATAAAAATATTAATCTTATTAATAAAACCATATGCTATATTATATAGTTTCCGATTTTGTTTATGTATGTTTACTACATATTTTACCATATCACTTATAAAAATTTATTAAAACTACTTAAAGAGGTGTTGGAAAAAGATTATTTACCTATAAGTTTCCTCATGCAAATATGCAAAAAAGTTCACTGAATAATATTACTTCAGTGAACCTTTTATGTTTTGCTGTCACTTAATTAGAAAGTGCCAGCAGATGTATTATAAATTTATTTTTTCTATATAGTGACAATTAGTGTCTATATGGTTTAGGAATAATAATAATCTTTCGTAAAGCGGGTGAACTGCATCACCATACTTTACTTCTAGACTTTCCCCGATATCTTTTACACTTTTCTTGCCATCTATCTGTAAAAATATCCAACTTCCATATTCATCTAGAGAAAGTTTTCTATACTCCGGAATTCTGAATTTAAGTTTTCTAAAGAAGTTTTGGACCTTATGATTTTGTTTTATCATTATAGTTACAACGCCTTCTTCATCAACCTCATATTCAATTGAGTCGGATATTTTATATATTATATTTAAAACATCTTCATTATTATTTAACATCTTTTGCCTTACTCTTCATTATAGGTATTATAGTAGCTATTACTAAAGCAGCTAGTACTATAAATGCCATTCCATTAGTACCTGCGAATCCAGTTGGTTCAGTACCTTTTAGAAGACCTGACACTTGGAATATTATACCTACAAGTCCTAGTATAGAACCTCCAGCAACTAGTCCTGAAGATAAGCTTATACCATTAGAAACCTTAGCCTCTTTATCTTTTTCAGACTTAGAAGTCTTTTCTACAAATAATCTAACTAATGCTCCTATTAAGATTATAGTAGTTGTAGATATTGGTAAATAGAAACCTATAGCTATTGCCATTATAGGAAGGTTTAATAGGAATAAGAATAATCCCATAACAACACCAACAAATATCATAACCCAAGGTAATTGACCTGACATTATACCAGCAGTTAATGTTGACATTAAGTTAGCTTGTGGTAAAGCAAATGGAACATTGTCTCCAGTCATTGATAGTTGGCCTGAAAGTAATAATATTGTACCAACAACCACTGCAACACCAAGAACTCCAGCTATAGCAAAGTACTTGTCCATTTCCTTTTTATCTCCACCTATTATATATGTAACCTTTTGTGATTGTGAGTAACCACCAGCTACTGATATAGCAGTAACTATAAATGTACCAAATAAAAGTAGAGCCTTATTACTAGCAACATCTTTCCAGCCCATTGCAACAAATAATGATGTTACAACAACTATAGAAGCTATAGTCATACCTGATACAGGAAGGTTTGAAGTTCCTATAGTACCAGTTAAACGACCTGAAACTATTACAAATAGTAATGATAAGAATAAAGATAAAACTGCACCAAGTAGTGCCATTGCTACATTACCACCAGATGCTAGGAATCCTGCTACAAAACCTAATACTATGCCACCAAGTAATAGTATGTTTGCAACAGATGAACCATTACCACCCTTTGATCCTTTAGCGTTAAGGGTTTCTTTTATAGAAGAAACTATAGTAGGGATAAGCTTTATAGCACCTATTATACCACCTGAAAGCATCATACCTGCTCCGATGTATTTTACATAGCTACCAGCAATATTCTTAACTTGCATTGCGTTTATAGCAACACTTGGATTATTCCATACGTTTACGCCATCTTTTCCAAGTCCAGCAAAATAACCTATTAAAGGCATAATACCAAAGTTAGATAATAAAGCTCCTGCAAACATTGTTATAGAAACTTCCATACCAACTATGAATCCAATACCTAATAATAGAGGATTAACCTCAATTTCAAACTTCCACTTGTAGAACGTTTCATTTACATAACTTACAACATTGTTAACTAAGTTCAAGAATGAGCTAGTTATAACAGTTATAATTCCACCTATTCCAAAACCAATCCCCATGAATTTCATTGAATCCCCAGCACCTTCTGAAGCAACAAGTGTTTCAGATATAGCCATTGATTCTGGATACATTAACTTACCGTGTTCTTCAACGATTAAGTAGTTGTAAACAAGTGAAGCTATTCCAAGACCGAATAAAACTCCAGCTGCTCCCACTGCAAAACCTTCAATAAAACTAACTTTAGCTCCTATTAAAAGAATTGCAGGTAATACGAAAATTACACCACTAGCAACTGATTCTCCACCACTTGCCATACCTTGTACTAAGTTTTTACCTAGTATACCTTTTTTCTTTGCAAATGCAGCTATAAAACCAGAACCTATTATAGATCCAGGTATACCTGCAGCAACAGTAAGACCAGATTTCATGCCTGAATAGGCAGTTGATGCTGCGAATAAAACTGCTAATATAATACCGATTGTTAACACTACAACGTTTCCACCAGATTTAGATCCCGTAGAAATATAAGGAACATAGTCTTTACCAGCTACGCCACCATATGCATCTTTTGATAATTTTTTATCCATAAGATGTGCCTCCTTTAATTTTGCCCCTAGATGATTATAACACGGTTTCTAAATAGTTGTATCTTTATGAATTTTTAAGGAGGAATTAATTCACTAATTAATTTGAGATAATTGCAAAAACTATACATTTACTTTTTCAATTATCAAATTTTTAACGCAAAATATTATTTAAATTTCAATTCAACATATATGAAATAGACCATTCTAATAATAATTTGTATCAATTAATTAGATTTAATCCTACAAAAAAAACAAGCAGTTGATACTAAAATAGTATCAATTGCTCAAAAATTGAAATATTCCATTCATCTGCCATGCATTTTGCAAGATATCGTTAAATCATTAGCAGCCTTCATCCCACTTTGTAAAGCTCCTTGCATCCATCTATGGACTGCAGATACATGTTCTCCGGCGAAAAACACTCTATTGTTATACTCAGGAAGAGTCATTGTATATGAAAATAATCTCTTTTGTTCAGTTTGAAAAAAGGTTAGCGCTCCTCTAAATGATGGCTCTTTATCCCATGCAACTGTCTTATGTCCCTCAATTATATTATCAAGATACCCCACAGACAGGCCATGTACCATTTCAATTTCTCTTTTTAATTCACTAAATAATTTCTCTTCAGGAAGATTGCTAAAGCGAATAGCATCTTGCCCAAAATTATATGAACCTAAAAGTACTCCTGGTTCGTTAGATGGCAGATTATTAAGTTGGTTTCCTATGCTATTTGAACTATTAATGTATTTAGCATGATCTGAAGGATACCAAATTGATGCAATTGGAAGATCAGTAAAAGATCCACCTCCAACAATACCTTGTTTTTCCCAGAATCGTTCCTTACATAAGAGCAGGGTTCTCTGTGAAGGAGTATAATGAACTTCTCTAATTGCTCTCATTTTCAGATTGCTAAACAAAGGATCAATATTAACGTTTCTAAGTGATGAGAATGGAATGGCACATACTACATAGTCAAATTTTTCTTTCAAATTGTCTTTAAGCTTTGTGTTTTCATAATTTATAACTACATTTTGACTTAAATTATCGAAGCCTATATCGTTAACCCAGCAGCCAGACTTATATTCTACCTTACCAAGCTCTGTTTTATCTATACCAAGATACTCTTTTGTTGGATTTTGATCATTAAAAGATTTGATAAATGCCTTTGGAAAATTCATCATTCCACCAGGTATCTCGTACAAGTATGCCAGATCTGCTGGATAACTCTCTTCAATAAAATCAACATAGCTATTATATATGTTTCCATAAAGTAAAGAAGAAAAGTTTGAAACGAGTGCGATTGCTTCCTGACTTAATCCAGTTGATTCCATCATCTTCATACTAGAGTTATCACTCCACATGAGTGTTCTTTCATTATAATAAGGCTTCACTTGTATGGTTTCAGCCCTTACTTCAGGTGAAGCATAAAGCAAGTGACTATCTAAAGCGATTTCCTGCAATCTCTGCCAGTTTGTATTTCGTTCATTCGGCTTCAGGTCAAATTTCGGATAAATATTTTTCATAACATTAGAGCCGTTTCGATCGTTTCTGGCTGTTGCATTTCTATAGTATATAAAGCTATTTTCGCTGTATTGTATAAAAGGTCTAGTTGGTAGCTTGAACAAGTTTAAATAATGCCATACAGTTTCATGAGTAACAGGTATTCTCATTGGTCCAAATTCATGATATAAATTTTCCTGCTCATTAAAGTAGTATGTATATACTCTTCCACCAACTCTGTCTTCTAAGGCTTCATAAATTGTAATATCAAAACCTATTTTCCTTAATTCAAAAGCTGCAGAAAGTCCTGCTAGTCCACCACCTAATATAGCAACTTTTACATTTTTAAATTCGCCTGGTTTAGCATAGTTTGTTATCTGTTCTGGTGGAGACATAATTTTCTTAACAAAATTAAAGTCTACAGACCTCCCTCTTTCTCCCAACGCATATTGGGACAGAAAATTTCTATCATTATCATTAGGATTGTCAGGCTGTGGTGGATAAAATAAAGATTGACTGTTTAGATTCATTTAATTATCTACTCCTATAAAAATTGCTAATGTTATTCTCCCAATTCCATAATATGTTAATAAGTTGCAACTGATGCCAAGTAAATTTGTACATATACTTTTATAAATAAAGTATCTAGGTTTATCAAGTATAAAAATCTTATACCTTTTTTACAGTAAAAAAACGATTATCCTTATTGAATAATCGTTTTTTAGAAGTAGCATAATATTGATTTTTAATGAAAGCGCTAACCACTTAATAGGTAATTAACTCTAAACATCACCCCAAATAAGTCCGCTGAAATTATTCAACAGATTATTTTTAGTTAATATTTCTCTGGTCTTACAGTGTATTTTTCAATCAAAATAAATATTGCTATAAAAATGTCATAAAGAATTAACGTGTAAACAAAATTCCATCCGTTTTCTATAACCAATATACCCATTTTTAAAAATATGCTTTGAGCCGTAATAGAAATAATAAACGGTAGAATACTCCAATACCATTTTTTAAGTATACACGTGAACACTACTAAAAGAAGTGATTCGATTAAATGATAGAAAAATATAATTATAATGCTTGATAAATATAAGTCACCAAAGAAATTATTTATAAATCCAATATGATAATATTGTTTTCTCATAAGCAGCAAAATTGGAGCTGGAATATGTACTATTATCATTGCTACAAAAAAGAAAGTTATAACCCTATTTAATCCATAGCATTTTTTATTTATTTTAGGAAACCACTTATTGTCAAATAATAAAATCCCCACAACTGCAATAATTGTCATATAGTATCTCCACCAGTGTTGCTCGTATAACCTTAGTTTTACAAATACATACTCTATTGCTGTAAAAAGAACTGCAACAAAGGAGATCCAACCGTACTTTAGTGAAAAAGCTACCATCACTGTTGCTGCAGCCGGATAAAGTGTAGTATTGAGTATCAAATGCCCTAACAGGTTTTGAGCCCATATATCCTGAACCACACCGGTTTTGTATGCGTAAGAATTAAATAAACCAAGCACGAGAAATTCACCATTCCAGGCAATACTTGCCGCGAATAAATAAAACACCAAAAATGTTGATACTTTATAAATGTGTCTTTTCATATATATAGCGTAGCTGGCACTAAGTATTCCGATGATAGCTAGACAAATAAACCATACTATATTTTGCATAATACACCTCTATGAGTTTACTTAATAAAGGTTATTATTTACTTTGCCTTAATCAAATATCCAATGCATAAACCATCTTAATAAATATTCTTTTGTCTTTATGTGATTTTTTCAATTATTTAATCACTTGCAGACTTGTCCATTGAACAATATACTATTATTAGATAAAATAATATTTACCATATATTTTCCATTTTAATTATTAACAAACACCAAAATAATCTATTTAATTTAAGAACTACTTACTAAATCAAATATTTAGCAAAAGAAAGGTATTATCATGAATAAAAAAGATATATTAGAATTAAAAAGACGTTTAAAAAAGGACGATTGTACTTTTACCAAAATGTGTGGCTGCTATGTTGATGGAGAAAAAAATGTAGTATTAAAATTTAGAGAAACTTTTTTGAATCTAAGAGAGGAAGAGTTCTTTAAATATTTGGAGATTGCTAAAAAGACCTTATCAGGAACTGTTGGTAATAATCTTCTTGAACTTAATTTTCCAGTTGAAGAAGGAAATAATATAAGCAGTAGACAACTTTCCCTAATGGAATTAAAAAGAAGTGCCTTAAAAAATGATGTACTGCTTGATGAATTTTACGACTTAATTATTGATAGTTATGAATACACAGGTAACTTTCTAATACTTGTTTTCCATGATGCTTACGATGTTATTATCAAAACCACTGACAACGGGAAATTAGATGAGTCTGAAGAAGTATATGAATATGTATTATGTGCAATATGCCCAGTTGAACTTACAGAACCAGGGCTTGGATACTTCGAAGATGAAAATAGAATCGGAGCTCGTATTAGAGACTGGGTGGTTGGCGCTCCAGATCTTGGATTTGTCTTTCCAGCATTTACAGACCGTAGTGCTGATATTCATTCTATTATGTACTACACAAAAAATGCAAAGAATCCACATCCAGAATTTATGGAAGAAGCTTTAGGTTGTAGTTCAAAACAAACTGCTACTGAACAAAAAGAAACCTTCAATACTATCATTCAGAGAGCACTTGGCAGTGATGATAAAAAATCAGAGCGTATTTTCATGGAAATTCAAGATACTCTTAATACTATGGTAGAAGATAACAACGCCATTAACGGTAAGGATGCTGAACCTATAACTTTGACTATAGATAATATCCAAGATGTTTTGGTTGAAAACGGAATTCCTGAAGAAATTACTAAAAAAATTGAAAAGTCCTACACAGAAGAATTCGGTGATACTCCTCCTGTAGTAGAACATTTAATTGACAAAAAGGTACTTGCTGCAAATGAGCAGAGAAAAAAGGAAGAAAGACTTGAAAAAAAAGTACGTATATTAGAGGAAAGACTTGAGCAAACGAAGCAAGTAGCTGAATTAGTATCAGAAAATGAAATAGCTCTGGATGCAAATACAGATATCCTATCAGAAACAGATCCAAACTCTAATCTAGAAGTAGATTCAGATATTAATTCTGAAGTAGATTCCGAGGTTACTTTAGAACAAAATACCGACTCTGAAATAGTATTAGATAAAAATACTGCTGAGAACTATGATATTGTACTTCAGGTAAAACCTGAAAAAGTAACTCAAATAAAATCACAGATAATTGATGGAAAAAAATGCATTGTTATACCTATTGAAGAAGATGAACAAGCTAATGTAAATGGTGTTAGTACTGTACTTTAAAATTAGTCAATCCTTCTTAGTATATACACGCAGAAAGAATGGAATACAATTTGTTAATCGTACTAGCAAAATTTTTTCAAAGAAACTGTGAAAGAGTACAATTCTCACCCATACAAATACTTGAAAGTAATTATTAAAGCAATAAAGCCATGCATTATATAGGAACTACTTCTCTATTTATGCATGGTTTTTTATAATTTATGGCTTTATACAATATCCATTTTCAACTGTATAATTTAAAACTGTTATATGCTGGCAACTTGTATAATCATAGCAAGTATTGCCAAACCACCTTGCTTTATTATGATTTTTTTATTAGCAGTAATAGAACCATATAAAGCTGCTATAATAACGCATGCTAAAAAGAAAATTCTTAAAGGTATTACCATTGCTTCAGGTACAAAAAAGCTCCAAAATAAACCTGCTGCCAGAAAGCCATTATATAGGCCTTGATTTGCAAATAATACTCTTACTTCTTTTCTTTCAAGTAGCTTACTATCTACCCCAAAAGCTTTTTTAGCTACTGCTGATTTTATATAAAACATCTCAAGCAACATTATAAAAATGTGTTCTGCTGCTACTAGAAAAACCAAAACTGCTATTATATTTTGTATCATAAAATACTCCTTTTTATAATTTCATAATTTTCTTTTCTTCTAAGCTTATAAGAGCTTCAGGAGTATGAGTGGAAAGATATACAGTAGGATTGTTGCTAATGAATTCTCTTACCTTTTCAAGAGTAATTTTTGCAGCTTCCTTATCTTCAAATACTACAGACAACTGATTTTCTACCAATGCAGCATCAGTATATGTTACATCACCATGAATCATATAAAATAATCCTTCTTTTTCAACTATTACAATACAGTTTCCATAAGTATGCCCTGGAGCAGATATCAAATATACCCCTTCTGCAATTTTTTCACTACTATCAAAATTGTGATATGTGCCGTCTTTAAACTCAGCTCTCACAATATTTTCACCATCCAATTTTAAAGCATCTGCCTCTGCTGGTGAAAGATATATTTTAGCATTTGGAAAGCTTCTAAGCTCACCAGAATGATCTGGATGTTTATGAGTCAATAGTATTTTTGATACTTGATCGGGCATATATCCAATAGAATTTAATGCCGCTAAATAATCTTTTATCTTATGTCCTTGATAAATTTTTTGTCCTTCTCTAGGCGGCATATCTGGAGTTTCTGCTGGAACCCCTGTATCAACTAAAATAACTTCCTTTCCTGTATCTATAACGAAGTTTTGAAGACTTGATTGGTATGTCTTACTTGCATCAAGTGTACTCTTGTCTGCACTTCCTCCAAAGGCAAAATCTTGTGTCATAAATCCACCTTCATATAATCTAACTGCTTTAATCTCCATAATTATTGACTCCTCCTATAAACTTAAAATATTTAAATTTTGTAAAAATTAAAATTCATGAATATAATTTTAAGAATCTATCGATCAACTTGTGATTTGTTGTTTAATCGATGTTTTAATTGTATACAATTAAATTGTATATGTCAATACATTTCCACAATATTATCTATTTATGTGCCAACTCGATTCTGATATTAATTTACTAACGCATAGGAGTTATACGCTAAGCCTTTCTTAATCACCATCTCATTTTCAAAATTTATAGAAATGATAGCTCGAAACACTGCCTATAAAAAATTTTAATTCAAAACCCATGGCAAAAACGCCATGGGTTTAATAAACTTTATCTATCCCAATCCTCTACTTCATAAAGCAAACTAGTATTAGCCATAAGCTTTCTATTATAGGAGGTAGATTGAATAAATACCTTGTACTTATCCATTAACACAGGCTTCAAGGTTTCCAGTACCCCTTTTACGTTTTCCTGTGGACTAAGTCTCAGCATATCCCTAACCTGTGCACCATTAAATATCTTTCCTGTTTCTTTTTCATACAACAATATTTCTTTATTAATGCCTACCTTTTCTGTTTTGGTTAGCTCATAAAAGCCTCTACCTACCTTAAAAGATATTCCTTGCTCTAAAATAAATTCTTTTATACTTTGATTTTCGTCTACATTTAATACCTGAAAACGTCCATCAGGTACAGGGTTTAACCCATCTTCACTTACATAATCATCTATTTCCTTATGACTTAGTTTTTGTATAGAACTTTTAATATTGTAATTCATTCTACCTTTTGACTTAAGCTCTTCAGCAAAAGACATAAGGCTGTCTTCCCCATCTTGTTTGTAACATATAGCCATTATTAAATCTTGTATGTTTGCAAACTGATCTAAGGTTAAGTAAAAACCACCAGTTTTATTTGCTATCTCCTCATAAAATGGTTTAGAATGTTTTCTTACTCCTGGCATAGCATGAATTCCATAAACATTTATGCCGCTCTCCAAGAGAAGCCCTAATTCATTTCTCCAATCGATTTTATTTATATTTGCAGGATAATTAGGTCCATGTGGTACATCATCCCCAATTATAACTAATACCTTGGAGGTTCCTGATTTCCAAGAAAGGCTCGTCCTTGCTTTATTTAACACTAACTCATAACACTCAGGCGCATCTCCGCCATATGTTGGTTCCACTTTTGTAATAAAGTCAATTAACTCCTTTTCATCACTTGAAAAGTCCTTTATTTTTATCACATAAGGTTTTTCAGCATCACAATAATCTCCGTGAGCTATTATAGATATTCTTAAACTAGGAATATCAGAAAATAATTTAGTAACTATTTGTTTTATAGTTCTTCTAACCTGTGTTAAACATGGATACATTGAACCTGTAGTATCAAAGCTGATACATACATCTATACTGCTCTCCATAAGCTCCCATCCCAATTAAATTATTACTCAATAAATATATTATAAAAATAATTTATTTATTCTTTAAAGAACCATCAATAGGTGTGGACATTATAATCTGGTAGTGAAATATGAATATTATTCTGAAGGAAAATTTAAAGTAGATAGTTAAAAATTATAGTATTATATTTTCTTTTGCATAAAAAAATAAGGAGCATTACTTGCTTCTTATTGAAGCACAGCTCCTTATTTTTATTTCACTAAATTTTTATAAATTTAACTTATTTTATTATTAATAATAACTTACTGAGAACTATCATATTATAACTTTTTAGAAATAAATACCAAATCAAAAATATCAACTACACCATCTTTATTGAAGTCAAAGCTTGAATTCCAATTTGCTTCTGTATTTCTTATCTCGTAGTTATTTGCAACTAATGCTACATCTAACATACTTATCGTTCCATCTTTGTCTATATCACATAAGTCTATCCACTTTGCATAAAGTACTGTATTTGTTATTACTTTATCTGTTGAAAAATCCCATGCATTTATACATTCTACTTCTTTATACCATCCACCAAAAGTATACCCTGCTCTAATTGATGTTATGGGTTCTGTTATTGTAGTATTATAATCTGTTGTTTTACTTTCTACTAAACTTCCACCTTGGCTATCAAAACTTATATTATAACTATTTATTTTCCATTTTGCATACAGTATTGTATCTGCTGTTACTGTATCGCTTGCAAAATTCCAAGCATTGATACATTCTACTTCTTTATACCATCCATCAAAAGTATATCCCGCTCTAATAGAGGTTATCGGTTCTGTTATTGTAGTATTATAATCGGTTATTTTACTTTCTACTTCACTTCCCCCTTCACTATTAAATGTTACTGTATGATTTATTGAGGGAAGCTCTTGAAATGTTATAGCATTACTAACTGCATAAATCTGTGCATAAGACCCTAGAACCCCTTTAATTTTAAAATTTAAATTACAACTATCGAATGTCAAAAAGCCAATATTAGTAACACTCTTAGGAATTGTTATTTCTGTTAGAGATGTACAATAGTAAAATGCATAATCACCAATACTTGTAACACTGTCTGGAATTATTATATTTGTAAAAGCATAGCAGTGTGCAAATGCATTAAAATCTATTATTTTAACAGTATCTGGAATTGTTATGTTTGCGAGAACTTTGCACATAATGAAAGCACGGTATCCAATTCTTGTCACGCCATTTGGAATTGTTATATTAGTAAGAGCTGTACAATTTTCAAATGCGCTGTTTCCAATATTCGTAAGACTACTTGGGAGTGTAACCCCTGTAAGAGCAAAACAATTGTAAAATATAAAATCACCGGTATTGGTAAGATTATTTGACAACCTTACACTTGACAAAGCTTGACAGTTGTAAAATAAATAATTTCCTACACTTGTTACACTATCAGGCATTACAGCAGTTTTAAGAACCTTACAGTCCTTAAAGGCACCTTCACCAATACGTATTACACTATCTGGAATTGTTATGCTAGTAAGAGAATTGCACTCCAAAAATGCATAAGTTCCAATACTTGTAACACTATTTGGAATTATTATTTCTGTAAATGCTTTGCAATCTTGAAAGGTAGAATTTCCTATGCTACCAAGATTGGTTGGAAGTGTTATATTTGGAAGTGATATACAATACGCAAATGCACTATCTCCTATACTTGTAACACTATTTGGTATTGTTACACTTACAAGTGACGAGCAATAATAAAATGCAAAACCACCTATACTTGTAACCGTATTTGGAATTGTTACGCTGGTCAATGATTTGTTTTTAAAAGCATTACTTCCTATACTTGTAACTATATGTCCATCTATGGAACTTGGTATTATAATATTTGTATCACTACCATTGTACCCAGTTATTGAATAGGTCACTCCATCATCAGACTGCCATGTAAAACCATTTTCATCTGTACCTGTTGTAGTTGCTGCAACAGATATCACATTAAAACTTACAATTAAACTCATAAAAACAAGTATTCCCGATATTAGCTTTATTCTTCCGTTTTTCATCTATATTCTCCTACTAAAAATAAAAATATTATACTATTCCTATTATCGTATTTTTCGTTCTTTTATTTAATTTTTTTTAATACCGGTAACCAAAAGCTTAAGAACAGGATTGATCCAAATACACGTTTTCCTTGAATTTATAAATACTTACTCTAATGAAATTAATAATAAAATTCGCCCATATTCACAAGAAACATGGACGAATGCATATAGAGATGTACCACTTCGATCACAAATCTATTTTCAAAACTCCTCTAGGTTCTAAGAGGAGAATTTGAAAATATAAATTTTATTACGAAGTTGTACATCCATAAAATATAGCTGTCAAAATTAAATTTAAGTAGTTCTAATAATTTAAGCCCTTGCCACTTAGATTTTGCTGAATATGTTTTTCAACTCTTGCTACTGGATCAGCTGACAATTAAGCTTCTTTACTCTTCAATAAATCTCTAATTTCTTGAAGCAATAAAACCTCTTCAGGTGTTTTAACTTCTGCTTTAACAACTTCAGCTTTCTTTTCTCTCTTAAGTTTATTTATTAATTTTATAAATAGGAAAATAGAAAATGAAACTATTAAGAAATCAATAATATTTTGAATAAAGCTTCCATAATTAAGAGTAAGCGCTTCTTTACTTCCACTAGCTTCCTTAATTACAAATTTCAAATATGTGAAATTAATACCACCAGTTAAAGCACCTATTATTGGCATAATAATATCATTCACTAAAGAGGTAACTATTTTACCAAAGGCACCACCTATAACAACACCAACTGCCAAATCAATTACGTTTCCTTTTACTGCAAACTCTTTGAATTCTTTGAACATATTATCATCTCTCTTTCAATTAATTTTAAATACTTCTAAATTGATACTAAATTGATACTAAATTGCACCAGAACTTACACTTTTAGATTAATTTAGCACAGCTTTTTTTTATTATATCATAATATTTTAGTTGTAATTTAAATATTCGACAATATCACTGCTACATATAAAGTTTGACATAGAGCATTCTTGCTTATTTTTTTATTTTCAGCATAAACTTTAATGGCTTTTCCGATAAACTTAGCTGTACCACTTCCATACTTCTTATCCCGACCTCTTCATGTATAGGGTTTGAAAGATATTGATCTACAGTATATGCCCTTGATTTTCTCCAATTTTTCAATCATTTCACTTTTTCTTTTAAAGTCTTATTTATAATTCTACATAAAAACATACTGGAGGTGAAACATTTTGAGATTTATTGATGCAAGAAGATTAGATTGGCCCGAAGCAAAAGCTAAAGGAAAAAAACACTTTATTTTAATGCGAGGAATACTACCATTTGTTATGACAGATTTGCTTTCTTTTGTAGTTAATATATTATTAAATAAACTATATCATGGCAAAGTGGAACCTCAGTTTTTGAAATTTTCCAAAAGTATAAGTTTTATTAACTAATATTTTTAGCTATCTTATATGGCTAAAATATATCCTTCAAATCCAAAGTAAAATTTTCTAAAACTTTAGATTTTACTGCTCCTATTGAAGTTTTCATATTTAGTTGTTCGTACATATCTTCATCATTCAAAGTATATATAGTAACGGATTCTAACATAGGATTAATTATCCAGTATTCTTTAACTCCATATTTCATGTATAAGTTCAATTTAGTTATCAAATCGTGAGATTGATTGGATTGACTAAGTATCTCCACTATTAATGATGGTACTCCTATATACTTTGTCTCTGTAAATCCATTTTTATCACATATTATACTTAAATCAGGTATTACTATCTTTGTTCCCTCAATTCCAGCCTTTTTTAATTCAATGTCATAAGGTGCCGAGAAAACTTCACAAGTTTTACCTTGTAAATAAATTCTATCACAAATAAACTCCTATAAAATCAATTATAATCTATACTACTTTACGTTATATATTGTAATACTTCTTATATATCTCCAATTGAATCTCTCTTCTCATAGCCCAAACATTGCAATCTTGATTGGATAAAAGCACAAGACTTATATCCTTTTCTGGGTAGTAAGAAAACATAGCTGCTACACCGTAATTACAACCATCTTTATAAATACAAAATGGCTCTTTTCCATCATTTATAATAAAAAATTCAAATGCGTATCCATTTCTTTTAGATAGTCCTGGTATTTGATTATTTTCTTTTGACTCATAAAAATTACAGTGTGGATGCATTAGTATATCTGAGTATTCTTTATTAAGAAGTGTACCATCCTGAATTGCAACTAAAAATCTATTTAAATCTTCTGCAGTAGTGTATGCGCCACTGTCAGCTGTTCCTATTGGAGGATAGGAGTAAATATTCTTTTTATAGCCAATGATATTTCCATCTTTTCCTGTAATATTTATATATCCTTCTGCTGTATTCTCATTAACCTCATCCATAGAGAAAAACCCTGTTCCAGGCATACCTACCTTTTCAAATATATTTTCAGCTACATAATCTTGGTATTTCATTCCTGTTATTTTTTCAATTGTAAGACCAAGAAGTATAAAAGAACAATTACAATATCTAACTTTACTTCCTGCCTTAAAATTAGGATCCTTATAAGCAAAGTTTTTCAAGAAATCTTTGCATTCTCGTATTGCATAGTTGGGGCTATGGATAAATAGTGCTGCATAGTCTTCTCCAGCTTCCTCGTCGGCATCATCAGCAATACCTGATGTATGATTTAATAATTGTTCAACCGTAACATCATCCGGAATTTTTGTCCCCTTCAGATCAATTATATTTGCGATTTTATTATCTAAACTCAATTTCCCTTGTTCAACAAGTTGTAAGATAGCTACCGCAGTAAAAACTTTAGTCACTGATGCTGTATCAAAGCTTGTATCAACTTCATTCTTTATTTTAAATGCTCTATTTGCATAACCATATGCTTTTTCAAATACAGTTTCCCCCTTAATTTTAAGCATACATACTCCACTGAAATTTCGTTCTGTTGCATAGTGATTACATAACTCTTCTATAAATTTGCTCATTCTAAATCCCTCTACTTTCAACTGTATAGATACCTATTTCAAAATTATCTATTTAGAATATTCATTGATATCATCCCAACTAATGTTAATTATAACTTTTTATGGTTAAATTTGTATATAATTTTATTTCTCCTTACAAAAATTGCCCTAACCAATTACAACAATGGCTAGGGCTATTACCTTCAATTACTTATGCTATTAAGTTAGTCTTAGATTATACCCCCTACTATTTCAATTCAACTGTGATGATTTTATCTTCCAGAATGTACTTTGTTCTACCATCTCCATCAACATCCGTAGTATTATTAGCTATCTTATTAAAGGTATATGGAATAATCTTTAGTTTAGTTACATCCTTAAAATCTCCAGATCTATAGTAAAATGCACCTTTCCCTATTTGCTCTTTCATTGGAAGTGACTTATTGTTTTCGTCAACTATATCATAATAATAATCTACATTTTTGGTTGTTTCCCATCCACTAAAACCTTTTGAAGTACCTGAAATAAGTACTCTATCAGGAGTAACAGTAACCTCTCCTATGGAAAGTTTACTTTCACCTATTATTATATCTTTATTAACTTTAATAACCTTAGAAGCATTTTTGTAGCTGGTTCCATCATAATCAAAACTATAAGTGAACTCTGAGTCACTAACTCCACATTCCTTTGCTAAAGCTGCAAATACTAACTTTATATGTTCTTTATTGCTTAATTGAAGATCCTTTCCCTCGATCTCAATAATTGCATTACTTTCATCCATTTTTCCTTCAACCGGTGTTACCGCATATCCAATATAATCAGAACTTCTTTCTACCTTTTTTCCATCAATATATACATCAGGTACTAGCTTCCCACTATTATCCACAGTTTCATTTACGCCCTTATTAATTTTGAAGTTAATAATAACTCTTGAACTATCAGTAAAAAACTCATTTAAAGTAAGCTTAGTATTATTTCCCTGCAGAGTTTCCCCAATTTTTGTTGAATACTTGTCCCCACTATCAAGTCTTAGCCAAGTATCAATATTATATTTAAAACTTTCTGCAGCTGCCAAAACCTTATCCCCATGTACACCTAGGTTAAATACCAAAAACAAAGCTGCTACAGCTGCTAAGAGCTTCTTTTTATCCCAAAAGACTCTTTTACTTTTAGATTTCATAAACTTTTTCATCATCTTTTTCTTTTCAAGTTCACTAACTTCTTCTATCATATATTGCGATAAATCTATCTCTACATTATTAAGTAAACTGTATTCATCTTTCATTGATTATCCCTCCTCAAGCTTTGGAAAACAAATTTCTTAGTTTGGTTTTTCCTCTTGAAATTCTGTTATATACTACAGATGGTTTTATATTAAATTCCTCACTAACTTCCTTTATGGATTCTTCTTTTACAAAAAGTTTTATAAAGAGTTGTTTATCCAAAGGACTAAGATTTTTAAGAAGCTCTTCTACTTCCTGCTCCATTTCATCCTTTAACACCTCTTCTTCTATACTGAAGGCACTCTCTAAATCAATCTCAGTTAAGTCTATATACTCAAGAGTTTTTAAATACTTTCGTTTATAATCAATGGCTTTGTACTTAGCTATTGCAGCAATCCAGTTTTTCAAGATATTCATATCTTTATTAAAGCTAGCTATGTTGTTCCATATTCCAATATATACATCATTTATACACTCCTCATGATACTGAGCAAGATTAAATAAATGCTTTTTAACTATAGCTTTTATTAATGGCGCATATTCATCGATGAGTAACTCCATACCTTTTTCATTTCTTTTTTCTATTAATGAGCAAATTTCTTCATCCATAGTAAAATTCTCCTTTCTGAAGGGCCCTTACACTTACTATTACGTATTAAATATAGTTAATTCTATCAATGGGTAATTTTTTATTTCAATGCTAAAGCATTTATCAAAATTAAGTGTGTATACATCCTATACTTTAATGAGCTTACGCAAAAAATTAATACTTAAATAGACCTTATCACTTAATGTCAAATGATAAGGTCTGTCCCAAATATAAAATCATTCCAATTTTCATTATATAAAATTTCTGATAAGTCATATAATCCATTTCATTTAATTACAAGTATGTGGCTCAAACAAAGACAAAAACTTCACTTTCTATCTTATATCTTTAATAACAAATTCATGGATTCTCACTGTTTTAAAACCTAGTTTCTCATACAAATCCTTTGCCTGATTGCCTTCAACTACCCATAGACTAACTTTTTCATATCCTCTATCTAACAGTTTATTAACAGAATAACTTACCAATTTTTTGCCATATCCCTTTCCTTGCTTGTCTATAGCTACCGCAATACTATCTATCTCATTATCATCAAGAATACTAACAGCCACTATTTCGTTATGCTGTTTTAATACAAATATGTTTTTTAAATTTTCTTTATATAAACTTTTCTGTTTTTCACTTGGAGAGCTCAAGGTAGATTCTAATCCAACCAATAAACGCATTTTATGAAAAGCCTCACTAGATATTTTTTGACACTGATAATAATCCTTATCTTGGTAACTCATAATTTGACAATTATCTACTGTCAGTTTCTCGCCAGTATAAACCATAAAATTGGAATAAAACCACTTCCTATATCCGTTCTTATACAAAAAGAGTTTTTCTGATTCATTAGCCTTAAAATCACATACTATTTCCTCAACTCCTGAATTTCTCATATTCTCTTCTATTGCTTTTAAAAGTATGGTTCCAATTCCTTCTTTTCTCCTTGATGGTTTAACATATAAAGTCATGCTACTCTTCTTATCTATACCATTAAATACACCTACAGCTAGGACTTCACACCCATCTCTAACAATAATACCATACTGTGGATAGTTCTCTAAGCATACAATTATATCCTTCCTCACAAAACTATCATCTGAAATTAGTTCATTTATCGCTGACTTATATTCATGTTTGTACTGTTCAATATATATATCCATTATTTAATCCCCATACCAAAATTTAACTACACATTCTGTATAAATATTAGCATAGTTATATTTGTGTATCAAGTTACAACATTTTTCTTTAACAAAACAATAGAACGGTATCATCGTCATATATGAATAAATGTTGATGTTTCAAAGAAACTGATAATACCAACAATTAACCCTAAAATAATCAGTTATCCTTTGTAAATTCTTTTTATTGAATTTTAGAATGCCTAATGTAAAACAGAAGCTAAACTATGGTATTGCTTTAACAAATCCTATCTGATATTATAAAATTTACAAGAAAACTATAAAAATATAATATAAAATGAGGGAAGATAATGGATCTAGATAACACATTGGATGAGAAAACTCCCAAGCACCAACGCCGTACTCGTTATAAAGGTACTCACCCTAAGAATTTTAAAGAAAAATATAAAGAACTGAACCCAGAAAAATATGCTGATGATATTGCAAAGATTATTCAGAAGGGTAATACACCTGCAGGCATGCATATTTCAATTTGCGTTAAAGAAATATTGGAATTTCTCCAAATTGCGCCAGGACAAACCGGTTTAGATGCAACACTAGGTTATGGAGGCCATACTTTAGAGATGCTTAAATGTTTAAATACAAAAGGTCGCTTATATGCACTTGATGTAGATCCTATTGAATTGCCACGGACCAAAAATCGTTTAGAACAATTGGGTTATGGTCCTGAAATTTTAGAGATTAAGCAAATGAATTTTTCTAAAATAGATCAAGTTACGCCAAAATCAGAGTCCTTTAACTTTGTATTGGCAGACTTAGGTGTTTCTTCTATGCAAATAGATAATCCTGATAGAGGCTTTACCTTTAAGTTCGAAGGTCCATTAGACCTAAGACTTAATCCGAATGTAGGCATCTCTGCAGCAGAGCTTCTAAAAGAAATGACCCTATTTGAAATAGAAGATATGTTGATTGAAAATTCCGACGAGCCTCATGCTGCAGTAATCGCTCGTGCTATTCTTTCCAGCATAAAAAAAGGAGTTGATATAGCTACAACAACACAACTCCGAAATATAATCAAAGACGCATTGAAATATGTTCCAAAAATCAAAGACAATGATATTAAAAAATCCTGTCAGCGAACCTTTCAAGCGTTACGAATTAATGTGAATCATGAGTTTGAAGTGCTAGATGAGTTTTTAGAAAAACTTCCTGATGTCCTAGCTAAAGATGGTCGTGTTGCCATACTTACATTTCATTCAGGAGAAGATCGTCGCGTTAAAAAATCCTTTCAACACTTCTTCCGTGAAGGCATTTATTCCGAAATAGCAACAGAACCTATTCGTCCATCAGCAGAAGAATGTCGTGCTAATGGTCGTGCAAGTTGTGCTAAATTACGTTGGGCAATCAAAGCGTAATATATAATTTTAGATCTTATATATGCCTAAAAAGACAAAAAACTGGATTCCGAGTTTTACGGAATCCAGTTTTTTTATTTGTTTTTCCAGCAAATTAAGAATACTAATCATTTAATCATTTTCCTTCGAAAACTTGCTGTATATATTTCACAGAATAAATCTTTCAATTTCTAGTGCTACACCATCATTATGCACAGTATCCGTAACTTTTTTAGCATAACTCTTAACGAGGTCGTCAGCATTTCCCATGGCTATTCCGCAACCTACTGTGGACAACATTTCTATATCGTTTTTCCCATCTCCAAAGGCATAACTATTTTCTATAGGTATATCTAAAAACTCTAGTACCTTTAGAATTCCTGAAGCTTTAGAGTTTGTTTTAGAATATAATTCGAAAGAGCCATCTGGATTGTCAAGATACGAAAACCTATCCTTTCCTAGAGATGCACAAAAATCAATTCCCTTTTGATCCTTGCATAACATTTCAAGCTTATAAGCTTCAACCTCTTCAAGCTCAAACTTACTTGTTAGATACTTCTTAGATATATTATAAGTATCATAAAAAGAATGTAGAGCTTTATGCTCATCCTTAATGTATGAGTATTGTTCTCCTTGCAGTATATATTCAATATTAAGTTCTTCAAACTTAACAACTAATTCCTTAACAACTTCTTTTTCAATAGCTTCTTTATGAATACATTTATCTCCAACCTTAACATATGCACCGTTAGTAAAAATGAAACCATCAAATCCAAAATTGAGCAATGCTTCATTTAAGAAAGCATAGGGTCTTCCTGTTGCAATAAAAACATAATTTCCCTTTGCTTGTAGTTCACGTATAGCTTTTTTAACTCTAGGAGTAATATCTGTTAATCCATTTAAACAATCAATCAAGGTACCATCAATATCAAAAAACACTGCCTTTTTCATATTACTTCTTATCCTCCTAAACACACTGTTATTTTCCACTATTATTTTAGCAACTATCATTTATTATCATTTTATTGCGTTAATTCCCATTTGTCAATATTTCAATTGCATTCTTATAACTTAATTGATAAAATAAAAACAAATGAGAACAACTTGGAGGAAACTATGTTTATTGAAGAAAGGCATAAACAAATCTTAGATATATTAGAAAACGAAGGAAAAGTGTTAGTAAAAGATTTAAGTTTGCAATTTGGAGTAAGTGAAAGCATGATTCGGAAGGATCTTCAAGTTTTAGAAAAAAATAACCTACTACAGCGTACCTATGGTGGTGCCATTAATATAAAGAGAACTATTGTTAACGGGGAAAGTTTCTCTGAGCGAGTTGAAAAGGACACAACTTTAAAAGCAGTTATTGCTGAGAAAGCTTATGACCTAATACAGGATGGTGATACCATATTTTTAGATGCCTCAAGCATATCCTACCTTCTTGCTAAACTGATTTTAGAAAATAATAGAAGTATTACTTTAATTACAAATATGGTTGAGATCTCATCAATGATTAGAACAGATTCTAAGGTTCATACCATTTTTATAGGTGGAGACTATAATCCTGTTATTGGTGGAAATGTAGGTTCTCACTCAAATGAGCAAATTAAGCTTTATCGTTGTAATAAAGCCTTTATTGGCTGCGGTGGAATTGACCTTGGTGACGGAAGTGTAAGTTCTTGTGAATCTGAGGATGCTGGCACTAAAAAAGCAATTATGGAAATATCCAAGAAATTATTTTTATTGGCTCCAAATGAGCGCTTTAATCTAGATGGAATCTATAACTTTTCAAATATATCAGATTTTCATGGAATTATTACTGAAGCAGAGCCAAGTGATGCTATCCTTAACTTGCTTCACCAATATGATATTAATTTAATATAGGCTTGTAGTATTGAGTTTCAATAATTTAATTAATAATATTTTTGTAAAAATAAGGCTTGCTTATATATTTAAGCAAGCACCTATCTTATACGCATATTGTTCAGCTCCGTTCAAAACTATTTACTTAATTAAATTCATATTTGCAAAACCATATAATATTTCTTTTGAAGTCAATTTATTTTTTATGGATATAAAACACGCATCATACTAGACATTCTAACTGACAGTCACATGGTTCTTTTTCTACATGTTCCTTATTATATTCTTCCGCTTCAACACATCCCATTGCCTTATAGAATGCTTGACTTTCTACTGCTGAATGGGCTGAAATATACAGCTTCTTTGCACCATGCTCTTTTGCCCATTTCTTCGCCTGTTTAAACAGTTCTTTTCCGATACCTTCCCCGCGCATATCTTCCGAAACATGAATACTGGATAAATCCAAATATTCTTTGTTTTTTCCAAAGAGATTAGGTTCAACTGATGCAAAGCCTTTCAACTCATTGTTACAGAATGCTCCAAGTACCATTCCACCTGTTAATACCGTATTTTTCAAACAAGAAATCAGTCCTGCGTATTCTTTTTCTGTCCACTCATCTATAAAAGCAATATCTTTTATACACCACTTTCCCTCTATTTTTCTCCAGCATTTTGTTACCCTTTGATGACGTTTAAAGTTAGAAAACAGTTTCATATTAAGACTTTCCGTTTCTATTTCAATATATTCCATAATAACCTCCAAAGCATATATAACTCTTGCAAACCCTCACACAAATTTAAATTTCTAGAGTTTTTAAATTAAGTAGCTTAATTGCCTCTAATACATTTTCCTTTGTCAATCCAACATTTGCATCTGTCTTTATTTGATGTACTTCTATCTCCTTATCATTCAAATCTAAATCATCAAGAACTAAGTACTCTTCAACGCTATCATATTTATTCAACCACAATAAAATTTCTCTTGCCTTTACCAAACTGAATTTTTTAGATTTTCTAATTTCCTCAGTTGTAAGATCAGGTGTTTTATCATATATAAATAAATTATGAGCTTTCAATATTTCATTAAAGTATATTGCTTCATCTCTAAGCGGCTTCATATTGTCATCAAACCAAAATCTCCATCCAGAATGTAAAACAATCTTAGCATCTGTTTCATGGATAATCTTAGATAACAGCAAAACTTTTTCACTATCAATAAACTTACCTTCACTAATTTCTCTTTCATTATCACTGTTCCAAAATGTTGAATTTAATACACCATCAATATCTAAAAATAATATTTTCATTCTTTCTCCATAACTACTTTAAATGAGATTTCTCTAGTTTTTATATAGAATCTACTAAGTAGCATCCTTATTGTAATTACAAAAATATATTTACCATTGATACTAATTTATTAAGAATAAAGATTCAACAAAAACACCGATTCTTTAATATATAAAATCAGCGTTTTTTTGTTTTTAATTATTATTTTCTCAAAATTTTATCCATCGCTTTTCCTTTTGCTAACTCGTCTATCAGCTTGTCCAAATAGCGAATTTCCTTCATAGTTGATTCTTCGATGTCTTCCACTCGGACACCGCAAACCACACCTTTGATCAAAGTCCTCAACGGATTCAATTTTGGAGCTTCTGCAAAGAAGGTCTCAAAGTCTGTCTGTTTACCCAGTTCTACTTCTAAATCTTCCTGGCTATATCCTGTCAACCAACAGATGATTTCATCAACTTCTGTTTTCATACGTCCTTTTTTCTCTGCCTTAGCAACGTAAAGGGGATAGACACTTGCTACACTCATTTTATAGATGTTATGTTTTGTCATGATATATCCTCGCTTATATGGTTTTACTTATTGTATCATTAAAAATAATGGTTTTCAAACTACAACATATAGCAGCCTCCTGATAAAGTAAAAATATCATAAGAGGCTGTTTTATCATTATTATAATATATATTTAATTTCTACTGTTCAACAAACTATTTCTCTCCTCTTCTATTAACTTTTTATCAAGTCTTTCAAATAATATTGTTATTTCCCCAATTGAACTTCCATGATTCGGCTCAATTACTTCCCATCTATCATCATTAAAATTTAACCATGATTTTATCTTTTCTGAAGACTCCGGTAGAAATGGTGATAATAAGTTTGCTATATTTGCTATTGAATATATACAGTTATATATTGTATTACCACAAAACTTAAAATTATCCTTCACAGTGATCCATGGTGCGTTTTCATCAAAGTATTTATTGATACTTCTTATAAACTCAAAAACTTTCTCAAGTGCAGCCTTTAAATTTCCTTGTTCAATAAGTTTTCCTATAATATCATATAAGATGACTATTTCTCTCTTGATATTAACATTCACTTCTCCACTCGGAATCTCATTATCAAAATATTTTTTTGCAAAAACTAAGGTTCTATTAACTAAATTTCCATAAGCCCCCAATAACTCACCATTGAAACTATTGACAAATTCTCTCCAAGAGAAATCCGCATCTCTTTTTTCAGGTGCATTTATTAAGAAAAAGTACCTTATAGCGTCAGGTTTATACCGTTCTATTATATCTGGTATCCATATAGCCCAGTTATTACTTGTCGATATTTTTTTACCTTCCAGTGTTAAGTATTCACTAGATACTATCCTATCAGGGAGCTTATTATATCCTATTCCCTTTATTAAAGCTGGCAAAATTATAGAGTGAAAAGGGATGTTATCTTTACCATGCACATAATATGAAATAGCACTTTCATCCCAAAACTCTTCATAGGATTTTTTATTTTCTACTGCCCATTTTTTACTCATCGTGAGATATCCTAATACAGCATCTATCCATACATAAACCTTTTTATCACTGAACCCTTTTATAGGTATATCTATTCCTAATGATAGGTCTCTTGATATAGCCCTATCACATAACCCTTCATTTAGGTATCTTTCTGTATTATTTACTGCATTAATTCTCCAATTACTTTGATTCTTATCTAGATTTTCTTTGATTGTGCTTTGAAATTTAGATAAAGAGAAATATAACTGTTTTGCGTTTTTTACTATTGGCTCATTGTTACAAAGTTTGCATTTTCGTTCCGAAAGTTCTAAAGGCTCAAGTAAAGTTCCACAATTATCACATTGATCCCCTCTAGCGATTGAATGACATTTTGGACACACACCTTCAACATATCTATCTGGTAAAAATTGATTGCAATGCTCACAATATATTTGCTCTACTTCTTTTTCGTAAATTAATCCTTTGTCATATAATAAAATTATAGCTTCTTGTACTTCCTTTTTATGAAATTCATCATCTGTCCTGCCATAATAATCATATGAAAAATTTAGCTTTTCAAAACACCTTTTAAATTCTGTATGATATTTATCAGCTATATCCTTTGGTGATACGCCTTCTTTCTTTGCTCTTATCGATATAGGTGTTCCATGACAATCGCTACCTGAGACATATAATACATTATCTCCTTTTGCCCTATAATATCTCGCTATCACATCTCCTGGCAGCAATGCTGCTATATGCCCTATGTGCAACGATCCATTTGCATAAGGCCATGCTCCTCCAATTAAAATATTCATTTTTTATTCCTCCTATTTTATATAATAAAAATATTGCTAAAGCGACCTTCTTTAGTAAAATTTTTTACCCTTCTGCCTTTCTTAAGCGTATGTGAAGAAATTTTAGCAGACGACATAAATTTTATTTTTTATTCTTTCTCTGATATATGCATTTAAGCCGTCTACACATACTTATCCACACTTTTATCTAAAATATAATTTCCTAAAGAATAAAAAAACTCCCGTCCTAAGAAATAAATCTTAGGAACGAGAGTTAAACTTCGCGTTACCATCCTAATTCGCACATCTTTCACAAAATGAGCCTCATCAAGTACGTCATATAAATAATATGATTATACTCTATCACTATAACGGGTGAACCCGTTGCAGCCTTAATTTTTTAAATAAAAAATCTCGGTGCACCGCTCTGAGGCCATTTTCACTTTAATATCCTTTGCTTCCTCTCACCAATAGAAACTCTCTGTATAAGTATTCTTAAAGTTACTTTCCTCTTCCTTGCATTTAAAATCATTATACTCCTATTAATTACATTGTCAATATCTTACATAGCTAATGTTTATTTTGCTTTTTTAACTTCTCTATAACATCAGTATGTTTTTCCCATTGACCCTCTCATGTTGTGTATAGTCATCTGCTTATCAAGTTCAATATGTCTACTTAATACAATATTCCAAGCTAAAACCACTTATGCAGAAGCATCTCATAAGGAATCATCTAAATCGAAAATAATTCATTTTTTATTCATCATTTTATAGCAATTTTAAGTCACCTGTTATCTCATCTATATCTTTATCCCATGCTTGACCTATAGCAAGGCATGTCTTAGTAGGTACCCCTTTAAACATAGTAACACCTGCATCTTCTATCATTAAAACTGGAAGCCCTTTTTCTTCGGCCTTATTATATATATCAATCAATTCCTCTTCAGAATTAACATATAGACACACTTTTTTAAAGCCTTCTTTAAACCAATTATCAATAGCTGAATATTCTTCAACCTTTAAGTTTAAAGAATATGCTCCAGCTTTTGAGTTATCCTCTTCTTCATTGATTATATTAGATACTTCCATCATCTGAAGGATCATTCCCAATGATGCATGACTTCCTTGGGCTATCATCTTCCCTTTGGTCATCTGTAAATCTTTTCTCATAACTATAACCTGCTTGGTTCTTCTATCCATAACATTTCACCTAACCTCTTAATGTTTTTTCTTTTAATAAGAATATATACTTAATTATTAGCTCTATATATAATTTCTTGTGTCAATTCATTTTTTAATATTTCTCTCAATGAAATCAATATGTAGTTCTATTGCATCATTATATATAGATATACCAGTTCTATAAAGTAAAAATATATTATATACCATTTAACTATTAATAGTATATAACTTGATTTATAAATTCTATTTGGAACTGGTTTATCTATAGTTTAAACCAACTCCCAGCCACCATGTTGTAATTATAGTATAGCATCGTAGTTAGAGTATGGTGATGCCTAATTTACTAAAATAGGCTACAAAAAAACACCTGTTTAAACAGATGCTTTTAACTGAATTGATTATAATAAAGTTATTTTGCAATGATTTCAATACCATCATCTGTTACAAGAATTGTATGTTCCCATTGGGCTGAAAGACTTCCATCCTTCGTAAGAGCAGTCCATCCATCACTTGGATCTATAAATAATTCATAGCTTCCTGCATTTATCATAGGCTCAATTGTGAATACCATCCCTGGAACTAAGATCATATCTGTTCCTCTTTTACCATAGTGAGCAACATAAGGTTCTTCATGAATATCCAATCCTACCCCATGGCCTCCAAAGTCCCTAACCACCGAGTATCCGTTTCCTTCTGCATATTCTTGAATTGCCGCCCCTACATCACCTAAAAACCCCCATGGCTTCACTGCTTGTAGTCCTTTTTCTAAACATTCCTTAGTTACTTCAACTAACTTTTTAGCTTCATCAGTTACATCTCCAATCATGAACATTCTTGAAGCATCTGAATAATATCCATTAAGTATAGTTGTTGCATCAACATTTATAATATCTCCACTTTTAAGTATTACATCTTTACTAGGTATTCCATGACATACCACGTTATTTATTGACGTACAGATACTTTTAGGAAATCCATCATAATTAAGAGTTGCTGGAATTCCTCCGTTTGACACTGTGTAGTTATATGCTATATCATCTATTTCCTGTGTTGTCATCCCCTCTTTAATACTTACACTAATTAAGTCTAAAAGTCCATTATTAATCTTTGCACTTTCTCTTATTCCTTGGATTTGCTCTTTTGTCTTTATAAGATCTCTTGTTGGTACTATATAGCCTTTGTCTCTTAAAGTAATTAATCTTTCATCAAAACTCAAGTGACATTTTTTATATTTTAAACCGCTGCCACACCAACATGGCTCATTTCTATTCATCATCATAATTCCTTCTCCATTTATTTATTATTTTATTTTTCCACCATGAAAAAAACATTCATAAACTTTATTATAATTAAAATATATTTCTTCATACCCCTGAAACCATTCAAATCCTCCGTTAATTATACAGTGATATTGATATTGACCTTTTTCATACATAATTGGTCCACGATAAGGATTTTCCTTTGATACTAAACTTAATACTTCCTTTAAAAACTTCCCCGAAAATGGCTCATCTAAAACCCTTCCTGAATAATTCATTGACCATAATGGAATATCCTTATTCCAAATCGCCTCTTCTCCTGAAAATTGTTTTCCTCCGAGATATGTGTCAATGTATTTAAAATCGCCTTCTACATACTCCAAATCATGAGAATTGGGCCTTGAAGCTTTAACTTCTGAACCATTTCCCGCATATGTAGATTTTTTAGCTCTCAATAAAAAATCTATTGCATCATCATTTATATTATTAACTTTATTGGATTCTATTGATAAATGACAGTTTTCCTCATAATCATTTACTAGTTTATCAATACTTATATTAAAGAATTCACTTAATGCTATTAGCTTAGCAATATCTGGATACGACTGCCCTACTTCCCACTTTGCAACTGCTTGCCTTGAGATTCCCATAATTTCAGCTAATTTCTCTTGTGATAACCCCATTGATTTTCTCAGTGTTTGCAATTGTTCTTTAAAACTCACTCATCTCACCTCATAAATTATTATACTGCCATTACTTAGGCACCTCTACCAACTAAATATAGCAATATTTGCAACTATAAGTAGCCTTTCAATTAAAGAGGGTGTCTCAAAGTACTTATATGACACCACTCTCTCTGTAATCTTTCAGTGTAACCGTATATTATTGTTTATCATTCATTTCATAATTGCATTCTTCAAAAAGTCTACTTTATTTGTGGTACGGCTCACCTTTAATAATCGTAAAAACAATCTACAGTTCTTATTAAAACACCCCATTTTCATTAGGAGAATTCTGTGGAATCTCTTGAGATATATCCCACATCTCGGCTATCTTTTCTCCTTCAAAACGATACATATGTACCACTGTCACTTCTTTACCTTCTGTTATCTGAACATGAGAAAGCAAAGTAACATATGGAGACTCAGCAACTGCAAGCTTTATCGTTAGCTTTTTATTAGGAAACATTTCATTACTTTGTAGCATCCCTTGCAGAAGTGATTCTCTATCCCCGCTAAAAAAAACATTATGATGTTTAAAGTTAGGTAAAGTATATAAGTCATAAACTTCACGAACTTTATCAGTTACAACTCCTTGAAGAAAAGCTTTAGCTATTTCTTTTTGACCGTTTTCCATAGTTTCGTTCTCCTTTATAATTTGTCTTTTATTATAATTGGACTCCACTTATTTTAAGCCAATTAATGATTTCTTCTGGTTTTCCCACACCATTCACAGCAAGCCCTGATAGCATGGTTGCTCCTGAACATTCATTAGCAATGTCCTTTTCAATTTGACCAAAGCCCCCGCCTCCATGCGTACAAAATGGAATTACAGTTTTACCTGAAAAATCATGTTGTCTTAGAAAACTCATCACTGGTGGAGCTACTGTTTTAAACCAGTTAGGTGAACCAATAAATATTGTTTCATAATCCTCTATTGACTCATTTCCAGATATCAGTTTAGGGCAATATCCCCTAGAAATTTCACTTCTTACTTCTTTTGCAGCAGTATTATAATCAAAGGAATATTTCTTTTCAGGAATTAATTCTATTACAGTTCCACCAGTTTGTTCTGATATTTCTAAAGCTAATTTCTTTGTATTTTGAAAAAGTGAATAATAAACAATCAATGTTTTGCTCATATATTTGGTTCCTTTCTTTTAAAGTTCTTAGCTCAACTATTAAGTTATGCCTGCATAAAATTCATAGGTTCACGATTTCCGAACATAAATAACTTAAGTTTTCGTAATTTAACCCTCTTCTTTCCATCTATCTTGTAGCTTATAGCATAAGCTATAAAAACTATGAATCACTATTGCTTTTAATTACATTAAACTTACATATATCCATATATTATACTACTTAACACAATTTTTCTATACGGTATGGCTACCCAAATATAATATATAAGTCGCTTAAACGACCTTCTTCAGTGAGTTTTTTGCATATATGCCTTTTCGGATGTATATGCGGAAACTTACACGCGAATAAGTTTATTTTTTATTGTGTAACAATAAAAACCTTGTAGAACCATTGAATTATCTATGCTTAACCGGCATAAAAGTTTTATACCTTCCATGACAGTAAAATAAAGACCATGCCTTAGCACAGTCTTCTATCTCATACTTTTTATGATTTTTTATATTATATTTTCATAAACTAAAAATATAATAATTATCATTATAGTCTATGAATTTATCTTTGACATTTCTGCAAGATAAGCTTCTAAGGATATATGTCCTCCAGCAAATTGCCCTTCAAGTATTGTAAGCTTTTCAGTCTTTGTTAAAGATCTATCACTATCTATATGTATAGCATTTTCTTCGCCTTCTAAAGGCTCTAATATATGCTGAAGTTTATCGTAGGCTTCAAAATATCTAAGTCCAAATATCCTCTGTGAAACTGCGTTAATATGAATACCATCTGGATTTGGTGTTAATCCTGATGCAGTTACAAAATAACAATTCTTATTTGCCTTAGCAAATTCCATTATTACCTGAGTTACTTCTGGATGTTCAGGAAAATAACTGCCTAGAAAACCACTATCTAAATACTCACCTATTCCACCCATAATAATAGGTATATTAGGCTCATCAAGCTCTCTTCGAAAAGCTTCAATAACTTTTAAGAACTTATCGTGATAAAGTTTGTAACGTCCTGGGGAGCATTCATTTTCACCTTGATGCCATAAGATTCCATCAAGCTTGCTGCTTTCTTTCGCTAGCTTTGCTTGTAATATAGCGTGCTTAAATAGCGTTCCCTCTTCTGACCAATCATCTATACTTGTAGAACCTTCGGCACAAGGTATTAATCCTATTTCTTCGTTTTGGTTTTTCTTACACCATTCAGCGGCAAAAGAAGCTGCAGGTCCAACTCCTGAATAAGGTCTATCGAAGTTTATAGGTTCTGTCATAATCTGCCATCTTCCATTACGGAGCATCTTTATACGTTCATTACAAATCATAGGAACCTCTTTTAAGAATCCACGGCCAGCCATATTTGATTGACCAACCATTAAAAAAGAATGTATCATAATTATCTTTTCCTCCTTAGTTTTATGTTCAGTACTTGTTTTTCATTAAATATATATAGATAAACCACTTCTTATTGAAATCTATGAAAATAAGGATTCGTAGGATCATCGAAATCTTTGTTTTTAGTCTAAGGATTGAAGTGGTACATCTTTACATTTGAATATACTTTTATTTTATAACCAAATACACCAATATTCTAGCTCAAAAATAATATAGAGTTGTTTTTGAGTTATGATTTAATTAAAGAGTTCCTATATCGAACTTAGTTTATACTTATTCAAAAATCATACACCTATGACTTTCAGCATAGATAATTTAATAGTTGAGTTAGAAACTTTATATCCAGTTATTTCATCATAGACTTTTCATAAATGAAATTATAGCTGCACTAATTTCCTTTGGTTTCTCTTGTTGAGCCCAATGTCCACAATCCTCAATAAAGATATTCTTACGAAGATTTGGAACTAGTTTATGCATATCTAAAATTATTTGATCCATTCCCGGCATACTTAAACCAACATCTCGACTCCCTACTATAAATTGAGCTGGAATTGTTACTTTCATACCATTAAAGCAACTTAACAATTCTCTATTTCTATCTAAATTGCGATAATAGTTTAATCCACCGCTAAAACCTGTTTTCTTGAAGGCTTTTTCATAAACCTTTAAATCTTCTTCCTTAAGCCATGAAGTTATTTTAGGCATTGGCAATGCTGAAAGTAAACCCTTTTCTCTTGATACCATGCTAAATGGATTAGGAGTTCCATCGTTACCCTTACGTGGGCCTGCATCTCCAGAAGCTGAGTAGAACAAATTATGAACTGTAGAATATATATCTTTCTCAAATTCTTTTTCTGCCACTCCTGGAGTTTGGAAATATAAGGTGTAAAATAACTCCTTGTCGCTCTGTGGAAAAACAGTAGTTGGAGGAATTGGAGGTTGAGGCATCATTGGCACAGTTAATGCTACTATTCCGCGGAATCTATCTGGTCTTAATAATGCTGCATTCCATGCCACTGTCGCTCCCCAATCATTTCCTACTATAACTGCTGTCTCTTCATTTAGTGCATCTAACAATCCAACTATATCTCCAACTAAATGGAGAATCGTATATTGATCAATATCCTTTGGCTGCTCTGTATCACCAAAACCTCTCAAATCAGGTGCTACTACATGAAAACCTTGTTCAGCTAAAACTGGAATCTGATACCTCCATGAATACCATGTTTCTGGAAAGCCATGAAGCAATACTACAAGTGGTCCTTCACCCTGTTCTGCTATATGCATTTTAATACCATTTGTTTCAATAATTCTATGTTTTAAATCACTCATTTTACTTCTCCTTATACATATGCTTTATAAATTTTAGTATAATACTTGCTTATTAAACAGCAGTTGCTCGGCCGATTTGTGCATGTTATGATTATAATGTACTACAATTTGGAGTTCAACCAACAAAGTTGCTATACTGTTGGCTCTTTAATATAGACATAATTATGATTTGAATTTTATACAAAATAGATGCATGTTAATATGAGAAAGGAAAAACATGATGTCAAAATCTCAAAAAAATGATAATAATATACTAAATACTAGTAATTTAATTCAAGCTTCATTTCTTGCATTAGCAAATGAAAAATCCTTTGAAGATATAACTGTTAAGGATATTTCTGAAAGAACACCAGTAAATCGCTCAACTTTTTATTCTCATTTTGAAGATAAATTTGATTTATTAAATTCCTTTGTATCTGATACATTAATGGCATTTATATCTGAAAAGATTCACTCTTACACAAAGCTAACGGAGGATACTTTACTAGATTTAATTCTTATCCTGTATGATTACCATGTGTACATAGGGACTAACTATACAAAATTATATAAATCTGCAAGTGTATTAATTGATATCAAAGTCCAGCTTAAATTACAAGATATCATACTAAAGATGCTAAATAACATTAAACCTTTTTCAAACATTGAACAAGATAAATTAGAATTGCTTACAGTTATGCTTAGCAGCGGCATATATTGTTCTACTAAGCGTTGGTATAGTAAAGGTAGCTCTAAAAACACTTCTTCATTAGTCAAAGAGGTCCTTCCTTTTATGACTGCGGGATTAAAATCTGCAATTGATGAGGTGAAATAATTATAAAAAAGTCGCTGAAGCGAATGAATTTATATTTAAGCTTTCTAAGCATCCTTATAAACAGATATATATGAAATATTCCTTATTAAAGAATAAAAAAAGATCCACAACAAATTAGTCGTGGATGTCTATGCCTATAAATACTACTACATAATCATGATTTTTAAGCTTGCACCTGTATATGAGAAAATGTCTTAAATTCAAACAATCCTGCATCAGTTAATTTAATTTCTGGAATTACCGGAAGTGTTAAAAAAGATAATGTTAAAAAAGGATTAAAGTCTTTGTAGGCTCCTATTACACTAAGAGATTGATTTAAAGTGTGAAGCTGCTCTTGAACTTCTAGATAGCTATTTTCAGACATTAATCCTCCTATAGCAAGAGGCAATGATGCTATAACTTCTTTTCCTGAAGCAACTGCAATTCCTCCCCCCATCTCAATAAGACGATTTACTGCTAAAAACATTTCTTCATCAGAGGTTCCTACAACAACTATGTTATGAGAATCATGCGCAACAGTTGTTGCAATAGCTCCATTTTTTATACCAAAACCTTTGACAATTCCAAGTCCAATATTCCCTGTTGAATGATGTCTTTCTATTACAGCCATCTTTAATTGATCCTTTGAAATAGAAGGAGCAAACATTCCTTTATCTATATCCACCTTTTCAACTCTATGATATGTTATTAAACTATTAGGAACTATCTCTATTACATTGCATAATTCAGAAGATAAAGGTATTTCCAAAGCATTTCCCTTTAGTTCTTTCATATTTATCTTAGGTAATTTCAAGGCTAGAGCTTTACTAATGTCTTCTGCTTTAAAAGCCACTTTATTTATTTTCCCACTATCTACAACAGATTTTCCTTTTTTTATAACCTTATCAATTGAAATACTTTTTAGGTCATTTAGTATTAATAAATCAGCCTGATACCCAGGTGCCACTGCTCCAAAGCTACGAAGTCCAAAAAATTCTGCTGCATTAATTGTTACCATCTGAATAGCTGTCACAGGATCTAGTCCTTCTTTTATTGCAAGCCTTACATTATGAT
Organism: Clostridium folliculivorans; assembly: GCF_024341905.1. Taxonomy (GTDB): domain Bacteria; phylum Bacillota; class Clostridia; order Clostridiales; family Clostridiaceae; genus Clostridium_AR; species Clostridium_AR folliculivorans. The sequence continues at coordinate 5,671 of NZ_BQXY01000012.1, read as the reverse complement.
CTACGCTACCCTCTGTAATCAAATCATCAGGTAATTTATCATCTGTAACAAGAATACATCTTCTTGAATTTATTGGAGTAATCACTGGAAGCAGCTTTTTGAGTTCCTTAGCTGCCGTTCCTTCTCTAATCATTAAATACATGCCAAGTTCTAAGCGATCCTTTGCTTCCTCTAGATTTACACATTCATGATCTGCGTATATACCCGCAGCTACATATATGTTTAGTTCTTCTCTACTAAGTCCTGCTGCATGACCATCTATAATACTTCTATTTGAATGTGCATCAGCAATTTTCTTTAACACGCCTTCATTTAAATTCACAATAGATGGGAAGTCCATAACTTCTGCAAGTCCTAAGACCCTTGGGTGTGAATAAAAAGGATTTAAATCTTCTGAATTCAGTATTGCTCCACTACTTCCAAAGGACGTTGCTGGAACACAGGAAGGAAGCATAATAAATATATCTAAAGGCAATTCTTCTGATGCATTTAACATAAAGTTAATCCCATCTGTACCTGCAACATTTGCAATCTCATGTGGATCTGCCATTACTGTAGTAACACCATGCTGAATAAGGACCTTTGATAGTTCATGAGGTGTAAGCATTGTACTTTCTATATGCATGTGACCATCAATAAATCCTGGAACTATAAACTTGCCCTCAGCATCTATAATTTCATTTCCTTCATAGTGACCAATGCCAGCTATAAATCCATCTACAATGGCTATATCACCTTCTGTAATGTTACCAGTAAAAACATTCACTATTTTGCCATTTTTCACAACACAGTCCGCTTTTATCTGCTTACTCGCTACCTTAATTCTTCTCTTTAAAAAATTCATATCCATTTTCACAAAATACACCCCTTACTAAAATCATTAATTTTATCTAAACCACCAAATTACTATGTACTTTATATTTGTGATTCTTTTTGCATATATTACTTCTCTTAAGCGTATGTAATGAAATCTTGATAGGTCTAATTAATTCTTCTTTGTACTCTTTATAGATGTCCAAATTTATATTTTTAATTTCTCTCATCAGTACCTGTAAGAGTTTTAAATATAGATTTCGTATCAAACTGGAACATCCTTAACTCAATATATTACCGATTTCTACACCTCAGACTATAATTATTTATCGATATATCTAAAGTATAATTCTGAAAAATTGCGTTGTTAAAGTATCGTAAAACTAACCACTTAATTTCAAAAATAATCTTAAATACCACCAAAAATATAAAAAAATCCTGATTACGAAGAAAATGAGTCAACAATTTTCTTCGTAATCAGGATTTTACGGCTCCTGGTAGAGACCCTCAAACCATATTATTGAGGTTATACGAATGATTTTCTCTATTAATTTTTACTTATTATAGCTTAATATATAAACATTGTCAATTCTTATTTATATTCTTCAATAAAAACTCATATACTTCAATAAGTCTATTTTAAATTCAAACATTAAGCCATAAATTTAAAAAATTTTAACTATATAAATTTATACCATTAGACCTTTTTTACTTTATAAAATTATAAAATTTAAAAAAGAAACCATTATAACTTTTTAAAATTTTACGCATAAAACTCGAGTTTGAAGGCAACTTAATTACCAAACAAAAGGGATTAATCTATATGGAGTTTTTAAAGAATACTCTTTATACCCCTTAAGACTTCTTGAAAGAACCTCTTCTTCACCATTTATTCTAAACACCATCAAAGGTATAATTAGCAGCATTGGTATTAAAGCAAAATATGATCCAAGTGCTAGAGGCATAAATAGTGAAATTATTACCATTCCAGAATACATTGGATGTCTAACTATTGAGTAAGGACCAGTTGTAATAACCTCCTGCTTCTTCTCCACCTGAATAACCGTTGAAGCATAAGTATTCACCTTGAATACATAAAATATAAAAATATATGTTGCAAAAACAATTAAGTTGGCCAAGAGGATAAACCATACTGTTTCATGAGACCAATTAAAACGAAAATCAATACCAGGTAAAATAAACCCTAAATAATATAATTTTAAAAATGCAGGAGCTTTTTTTGTAGTTTCCTTTTCTTTTACCTTTGCTCTTCTCTCTAAAAATTCTGGATTCTTTTTTGAAAAATACACCGTAATAAAAAAAGTTATTAATGAAAATCCACTCCATAAAACCCAAGCTTCCCAGAACTTTAAGGTTCCTGCTGGAATAAATAGAATAAGCCACATGATTGCAATTAATACTACCGGAACTACATATACCTTTGCTTTAGATTGTTTTTTGTTATTTTCCACAACGGTATCCTCCTTCTTTAATGTATGTACCACTAAACTTATAAATTATGTTTTTAGATTTGACTCTTTTTAATATTATTTTTCAAATTGAAACATAATTACTTGAGATACTGTATGAGCGAGCAGTTAGAATTAAATTATTTTTCAAATGGAAGTTTGCTTATGGTCTATAATTAAGATATTTTTGTATGAGTTGCTTATGTTTCATCTGAGCTGGTGAAAGCACTTTCTTAGTCATTTCATTTAATAAGTTTTCATTAGTTGCACCAAAACCAGATTTATTATAAAGCATTTCTTTTAAAAAGGGTGCACTCTTTATAAATTCCGCACCTTCTCTTGCTAAAACTTCCACTTCAGGATCATCTTCAGACATATCTTTCAGTGTTGAAAGACGTTTTCCAAACTCGATAGCCTTTTTATATTCCTCAGGATGTAATTTAAAATATTCTGCTATAGTTCTAAAATTATCCTTTTGTTCTTCTCCCCATTGAAAATCTTCTAAAATACCAAACACTTCGCTTCTTTGTTTAAATAATTCTGGATTTTCCTCCATATTACTCCTGACATGCTCCGGTTCTAATATATCTGTAACAATTTCAAAGATTTCTGACTGTGAAGTGATTTCTCCATTAAGAACTTCTTCTTTATTTAACCATCTCTCTATTTGGCACAATTGAACTTCTATGTTCTTTTTTTCTTCCAAAAGTTCTGATTGTAGAGATTTCAGGACTTCACCTAACGTATTTCGATTATTTTTATCTCCTAGAATTTCTTTTATTTTCTTTAAATCTAGGCCTAGATTTTTTAAATGCTTAATTTTTCTCATCCTCTCGAGGTCTTCAGCACCGTATATACGATACCCATTTGAGGAGTTTTTCTTTTCTGGTAGTAAGCCAATTTTATGATAATACAAAACTGTTTTTAATGTACTTCTAGTTAATTTAACAAACTCACTTATTTTAATTTGATTATCCATCTTGAACCTCCTTGATTGCATTATAAACCTCACCCTAAGGGTGGAGTCAAATTAAATTTATCCTATATTTAATAAAAAAATCCTGATCACGAGAAAAATACGTAAACAATTTTCTTCGTAATCAGGATTAAATAGATCTAGTAGATGTCTTAAGACCATATTATTGAGTTTATTCATTATTTGGATAAGTTCTAATATGAAGTAATTTATATATATGTCTTAAGTCTGTTAAACATACTTCTCCACAGACTTAATTGAATTATAAATCTCTCGCATGATAAGAATATTTAATACTATAGTCTTCCTTGAGAAAACCGTATATCTCTAGATCTACTACACCTTTTCCAGACCATAAACTAGCTTGTCTAAGTAAGCCTTCCTTCATGAATCCATTCTTTATAAGCACATGTTTTGAGGCCATGTTTTTAGGCATAACCTCTGCCTGAATACGATTAATATTTGCAGTTTCAAATAAAAACTTAATCAATAAGCTTAGAGCTTCAGATGCGATACCATTGCCCCAGTATCTTTCTGCAAGAAAATACCCTACAGTGACCATATCAACCTTTTGATTAAAATCCATTGCTTCAATAATTCCAACTAGCTTGTTTCCATGGTGTTTAGAAAATATGCCCCACTTAATCCTGCTCTTTTTATTATAATCTCTTTCAAAGTGACCAATCATATTTTTTACTGTATAAATATTGTTCTTTGGAATAATACCGCAAAACTCAAACACATTTTCATTATTATAGATTTCAAATACTTCTTTGATATCTGTTTCTTCAATTCTTCTTAATATTAGATTTGAGGATTCCAAAATGGGAAAGTTCCCAAAAATCATTTCCATATTCATATTGACCCTTTTCTCCTTTTCTATATATTATTCTAGATGAAAATCTCATTTAACTGGTATGTATATTTTCATTTTCATCATGTCAGGATATATTGAACTACACACATCAGTTACCTCGAAATCCGGTCCTTCTCTTCTTTCATAATTTGAATTAGGCATCCATGTTTTATAGATATATCTCCAAGTGTTTTGAGCTATTTCTACCGAACCACAAACATTAAATACAGCATACTTTCCTTCAGGTATTTCTAGATTAACAAAACCATCCTCTAATCCATTACTTGGACACCTTACAGCTTCTCCAACAATAAATGAAAACTGACCATCATCTTGATAATTACAACTTATTCCATGAGAAAATGCTGGTGCAATTCTCTCAGAAATTCTCATATAATATTCATTTTTACCAAAGTCATCATAAAAACGTGGAATCTCACTAAAATATTGCTCATCAATAAGATTTGTTTTGTATTCATATCCAGCTATATAAATTTTATTACAATTAATGATTTCAGGTTTATCAATTTCTAAATCTCCCTGTATCTTTTTCTCATAATCCATAAAGTTGATTTTATGAATAAGATTTATGCTGATTTCCTGTGACTTTCGATACTTATAGGGAGTTATACCAAAACTGCTCTCAAATGCCCGTGTAAAAGCTTCTTGAGAGCCATACTGAAAAGTAATTGATATTTCTAGTATAGTTTTATCTGTTCTTTTGAGCAATATAGCAGCTTCTGTCATCCTTCTTTTTCTTATATAACTCTGTACAGAAAAACCTGAAATTGCTTGAAATATCCTTTGAAAATGAAAAGCCGAAAAATAAGCTTTTGATGCTATATCTACAATATCAATATTTTGATCAAGATTCAGTTCAATAAATTCAATTGAATTTTGTATCCTATGATAGTAGTTCATTTCTTTCTTCTACCTCCTGTAAAAAAATCACTTAAGCTACTTTCTTCAGTAATCTTTTTGTGCATGTGCCTTTCTGAATACACATTTGGAAAATTCGGCAAGCGATAAATTGGTATTTTTTATTCTTTAAATCACATTATGTCTTAAGTATTTACTCATCTTTATCCACAAATATAATTGAGTTATAAATTGCTAAAGAATAGAAATCCTTTAAATTTATTGTACAACATCTTCAAATGGTTTTCTTGATAATCTGTGCTATTAATTTCAGATTATATTTTTTTATAAAAAAATCACTGAAGCGACCCTAAATTCTACTCTTCCTCAGTGAATTTTTTTGCACATCTGCTTCTATAAATGTAAATAAGGAAAATTTGTCAAGCAAATAAATTTTGTTTTTTTACTGTATAGTCATAAGAAGCTTGTAAAATCATTAAAATGTCTGTTATATATTAGCCTAAAATTTTTATATTTTTATAAAAATATAAATAAAAAAAGACCTCACTTATCGTGAAGTCTTTTCCGTATCATAAGATACTAATTACCTAGCAACCACCTACTCTCCCACACAGTCGCCCATGCAGTACCATCAGCCGTCTAAGTCTTAACCTTCGTGTTCGGTATGGGTACGGGTGT
>NZ_BQXY01000011.1 GCF_024341905.1 Clostridium folliculivorans | reverse complement strand
TTAATCATAGCTTACTTACTTAGTAAGTCTTTTTTCAAAAGAATTGCTGGTTTAGTTTAAGTCTAATTTTAGACTTTGTTTATCTTCTCTGTTTAATTTTCAAAGACCAAGTTTTGTTTTGCTGTTTTTCTGACAGCTTTTATATCTTACCATCATCGCAAGTTGTTGTCAATACTTTTTTAAAAGTTTTTTCAACCACCGTGACGACTTCTACAAGTTTATCATCTTATTGATTACTTGTCAATATATTTGTTGAGATTTTTTTAATCTCTTCGTCACAGTTGCGTTAGCGACAAGGACTATATTAACATATACAAAGCAGTAAGTTTATAAAAAAACATCCAATTCGCAACTATAACTATAGTCTCCTACAAAATACTACAAAATTCAACTTATATCTGCACAAGACACACCTGGATGCGATTACTACTTTCTTATATGTACAATTTAATAAATACATAGATTTTTCTAAGAACATATACTTTCTTAAACATATAACACGCAGATAATGTTTAATTTCATATTATATATAATCTATTTTTATTTTAATATTAGATACAGAACAATTATATTCGAACAGTTAATCTCCTTGCTACAATAAACTTATCTAGTACTCTGTATATTCTAAAATATCCCCAGGCTTACAATTTAGCTCTTTACATATTACTTCTAATATAGAAAATCTAATGGCTTTTGCTTTGTTACTTTTTAGTATAGATAGATTTGCATTTATTATACCAATGTTGTCAACAATATCTTGCAAAAGAATCTTTCTTGTAGTCATCAAATTCCTAAAGAACAAAAAACTACCTAACAATAATAGTTAGGTAGCATCTTACATGAAAACTTACACTATTCTTTTTATTTCAGTGCTTCTTCATATAGCTTATTAGCATAATCCCAATTAACTACGCTCCACCATGATCCAACATAATCTGGTCTTCTATTTTGGTACTTTAGATAATACGCATGCTCCCAAACGTCTAAAACCAAAACCGGTTTAAGACCATCACTTACTGGAGTATCTTGGTTTGCAGTAGATAATACCTCTAACTCCTTGTTTTTATTAACTACTAGCCAAGCCCAACCACTACCAAATCTTGTGGCAGCTGCTTTTGCAAATAATTCCTTGAAGGAGTCTAAACTTCCAAACTTCGCAGCTATAGCTTCAGCTAAAGGACCCTTTGCTTCTCCCCCTTTAGGAGAAAGCAACTTCCAAAATAGTGAGTGGTTATAGTGACCACCTCCATTATTTCTAACTGCTGTCCTTATATCAGCAGGTAAGCTCTCTAAATCCTTTACTAGCTCCTCAACTGTCTTTTCTTGAAGTTCTGGGTGAGCATCAAGAGCAGCATTTAAATTATTTACATATGTTGCATGGTGCTTTGAATGATGTATTGTCATTGTCATCTCATCTATATATGGCTCTAATGCGCTATATTCATATTCTAAATTTGGTAATTCATGTTTCATTTTCTTATACCTCCAAAATTCTTATTTCTATAATGTTATGTTATCACTATTGATAACAATAATCAATATTAAGTAATAAAATATTTTATCTATTTTTATTCTTCATTAAATTATATTTAATTAGCAAAAGAGCTTTTATACGAAAAAGAAGATCTAGCCTAAATAAAAGCTAGATCCCCTTATAATATGTAGTATATATTTAATTATATGGCTATGTTTAATAATATTGTTGAAATTAATTGGTTATACAGGAGACGCTATATAAGCGAGCTATTAGAATTAAATGATTTTTTCAGATGGAATGGGGTTAATAAACTGTACTGTTCGAACGTAGTGAGTTTACAGTTTTAGCCATTGAATATGACAAAATCATATTAATTCTTTGCGTAAGCTTATTAAAGCGTCGGATGATTAACCAATTAATTTCAACACGGTCCTTTAACAGCCCCAATTATATATATTTTAATTCTACTTTTCTTCTATTTCTCTTAATTGCTGTTCTATAAGTCCTAAAACATACTCTCTATCTTTTTCATTGTTTTCGAAATCCAATCCGTCAACATTTATCTTAAGTATAGGAGAAACATCATAACTATAGAAATACTTTCTGTATTCATCATTAAGTTTTTCCCAGTATGCTCTTTCAACTACTTGCTCGTAGTCTCTTCCTCTTTTCTTTATTCTTGACATAGCTTCATCTACTGAAACTTCTAAATAAACCATTAACTTAGGAGGTTGAACATGCTCAAGCATATTTTCTAGCAGTTCCTTATATAAATCAAATTCCTCTAGTGACATTTCTCCTTTATCACAAAGCATCTTTGCAAATATAACATCACCATAAATACTTCTATCCATAACAGAATTAGCTATCGATGAAGCCTCTTTTATGTGTTTAAATCTTTTATTTAAAAAGAAAACTTGCAAAGGAAAAGAGTATCTCTCTCTATCGTAATAAAACTTTTCTAAAATAGGGTTGTCCACAACTGGTTCTTCAAAAGATACATACCCTCTTTTTGCTATAAGGCCCATTAATGTACTCTTTCCAACGCCTACTACTCCATCAACAACTATCATGTCCCAAACTCCTTTTCTATCTATTCTTTTAAGAATCTCTTCATATAAATTATCACTCTTACAAGGCAATCCAAAATCCTCCTTAAGGCAAATCCAATGAACTAAAATGGAAACCTATATATTATTCACTTTATAAAAGGTTATATGATCTCTCCATTCACCATTTATAAAAAGATACTTTTCATTTAAACCAAGCTTATTAAAACCACATTTAAGTAAAACACTTTGCGACCTTATGTTATCAGCCAAAGTAGAAGCTTCTAATCTATGAAGCCCCATATCATTAAAGCAATAATCTATAATTAACTTTACAGCTTCTTGCATATAACCTAACCCACAATGTTTCTCGTCCATAGAGTATCCTAATATACCACTTTTAAATACACCTAATACAATATTAGAAAGTTTTATTTTTCCTATAAGCTCATCATTTATAAATATACCAAAATCAATACTAGTTCCACTCATGAATTGCTTATAACTCTCTAGCAATATAGATATTTGTGTCTCATAAGTGTAAAAACTTCTATCTCTAGAAGGCTCAAAAGCTTCAAGATGTTTTTCATTTCTTATATAATAGTCTAAAAGCTGCGCTGTATGCTCTGGTGTAAGATTTCTCAACTCTATTCTTCTACCCTTAAGTTTTAACAAAGTTATATTTTGATAGTTTCTGAAATCATTCAATGTTATACCAAATAGTAACTCATCTTTGTAGTAATCATTTTGCAATAAGTTATTAGATAATACTCCTTCAAGAATAAATCCTAAATTAAAAAATGGAGATATATTAGAACTTTCGCTTACTAAAACATTAACTTTATATATTTTCTTACCTTTAAAAATGCCTTCTAAGGATTGTTCCAATGCTCGTTTCATCATCTGATAATTATCACTTCTGTAAAACTTAAATCTTATAGTTGTCCTCTTGTTTTCAGCATCCCATTCAATGGTATTAAACCTACCAACGGTTATACCGTTATAATCCTTTATTATATAGTCTTTATCAGTACCTCTTATTAGTTCTATACATATATTTTTCCTCTCAGCCATAAAGTCCATCCCCTGATTAATCAATTTTATCAAGTATTTAGTTTTATAGATATAGCATCTTAAACTATATCAATGAGTTCAAGATATATGTATCATTACATAATTAAATACATATTTTTAAACTTCCTTTTCTTTATATTAGGAGAGTTTTAAAAAGTAAAGCTACACCTAAACAATCTTATTAATTATAACATAAATATGATTGTTGTTTATAGGAAAGTTTAAGTAAATTAACTGTAAAAAATGACAATACTACTATTGATATTTCCTTTGCATTGTGTTTATACTATTTTATGTATTTCGGTAGTTTTAAGGAAGGCTTATGGTGATGTAATGAATAAACAAAGTATTACTAAAATAAAGTTATTTTTAATGGGAATAAGCAATAGATTCTTAGAAGACTCAAGCATATTTAAAAATATATATGTAACTTATACTGCAGGACTAAAAGAGTTCAAAGGTAACGGCGGCTTTGAAGATGGAAAAATAAAGTATAATTTCAATGGTAAAACTGAGCTTCTGGGTGTTTTAGATCTTTTTGAAAAAATAAGTTCAGAATGCGAGAATTATGAGACAGTTACAATCCTTTATAGAGAACGTGGTACTGATATAGTTATAACTGGAGACAATAAAAACGTAAAAATGAATAATACTGAAGTAAAAGAAAGTTCTCCTCTTGCTGTAAAAAAACAAGAAGCTTCAGATCATAATATCAATGAGACATCTACCTTATTAAATAGGAATTATTTAATTAAGATTGGTAAAGCAGATTCACTGCTTAAAGAGATAGGTATAATGTCTCAATCTGGTAAAATAAAAAACGATAGGATAAGAAAATATAATCAAATAGATCATTATGTTGAAATTTTAGAAGCAACCTTAGATTCTCTTCCTAAAAATGAAATCTTAACTATATTAGATTGCGGATGTGGAAAGTCCTATCTTACTTTTGTTCTTAATTATTACTTAACAGAAGTAAAAAAGAGAAAATGCCACTTCATAGGGTTAGATATTTCTGAGGGGGTTATTAATAGTTCTAAAAAAATGGCACAAAATCTAGGTTACAGGAATATGGAATTTCATGCTATAGACATAAAGAAATTCAATCCAAGCAGAAAGATTCACATGGTTATATCTCTTCATGCCTGTGATACCGCTACTGATATGGCTATAGCACTAGGTATTAAGGTGAATAGTGATTCAATTATAGCAGTTCCTTGCTGCCATAGAGAACTACTAAACCAATACGATTATGAACCTTTCAAGAGCATATTTAAACATGGAATATTAAAAGCTAGAATGGCCGATGCCTTAACAGATGGCATGAGAAGTATGATGCTAGAAAGCAAAGGATATAATGTTTCCATTGTTGAATATATCTCTCCATTAGAGACACCTAAAAACTTAATGATAAGAGCAATTAGAACAGGAAAAGAAAAACCTGAGATCATGGATGAATATATATCCTTAATGGCAGCCTTTAATGCTTACCCTGCTCTTTATCAATTCCTAAATGAAGGTTGGGAAGCTTAAGTTACTCATTTACAAAATAAATATCATAAAAAATTCACTGAAGCGACATTGTTCAGTGAATTTTTTTACGCATCTGCTTTTCCCAATATATATAAGAAAACTTACAAGCGAATAAATTTTACTTTTTTGCATATCTAAAGATAGGTAATAGCTCTAATTGCCAACATTCTAAACTAAACACTATAAACCTTGTGTTTTTAATCCTTGACAAAAGGTAATATTATTAGGAAAATTATAATAATCATTTAGAGAGACAACCTAAATGCTAACATTTAAGTCATCATGTATATTAAAAATATATTAACAAAAATACATGATAGTATCATCATTATAATATTTTAGGAGGTGCAAAATGTTCAAAAGACTTAGAAAAAAGACATTTAATATTATACTAGCATTCTTAGTATTCACCTCTTTTGGATGCTACATAACTTATAGGGTTATAAAAGATAAAGAGACCCCAAAAATAACGAAGATTTTACCCTCAAGCTCAAATACTAAATTATCATTTATTACTGAAGAAAGCATAGTAGACAAGATACAAAAAGTTTCAAAACTAGTAGTAGTTGAAGTAGATCTTAATGAAAAGATGGTTATTGATAATAGTTGGGGAGACTGGGATATCTTTAAGAAGCTTCAAAAAGTAGATTACTATGGTAAAGGTTCTTACTCAATTGATTTATCTTCACTTGATAGTTCTAAAGTTAAAATAGACAAGCTTAACAAAGAAATCACTATTCGTTTACCTAAACCTGCGGCTAATACACCATCAATAGATTATAATAAGACAACCTTTGAATCAACTGAAAAAGGATTGCTTCGTTTTGGTGATATAAAACTGACTAAGGATGAGAGCGCTGTAATTGATAAAGAAGTGATAGCGCGAATGGATAATAAATTAAAAGAAACCACACTCTATGATGTAGCTGTAAAAAATGGTCAAGATGCAGTACAAAGCTTAATCAAACCAATTGTAGATGATAACGTGAAAATCAGTGTTATTTTTGAATAAATCATGTTACGTTTAACAGATGTGCTGAAATTAATCTGTTATTCATATAACTTAGAATAAGTATATCTTTAACTTCAACAACAACATTAAACATAATCATAAGCCAAAATATTTCCAGGAAATAATTGTAATAAAGATCTTATAATTTCATATACAAAAAGAAATAAACTGGCAGGATCGATTATCCTGCCAGTTTATTTATATATACTCTTCTATTATATCATTAACAACTTGAGAAGCTATAATCATCCCAGCAACTGGAGGAACGAAAGATATACTTCCAGGTATCTGCCTCTTCACTGCACACTTCTTGCTTCCACCGGTACATACACAGCCTTCTTTACAAGTCACTACTTCATCCATCTTAGGCTTTCTTGGCACTTCTTCAGAGTAAACAACCTTCAGTTTCTTTACTCCTCTTTTTCTAAGTTCATATCTCATTACCTTAGCTAAAGGACAAACTTTAGTTTTGTATATGTCGGTAACCTTGAATTGAGTTGGATCAAGTTTATTACCTGTCCCCATGCAACTCATAATTTTTATATCATTATTTTCACAATATATTGCTAAAGCTATCTTTGCTGACACCGTATCAATTGCATCAACTACATAATCAACATCTTCTGTAATTATCTCTGATATATTTTCTTCTGTCACGAATACTTGATGTGTTATAATCTCACATTGCCTATTTATTTCGCCAATTCTTTCCTTCATCACATCAACTTTATTTTTACTTATTGTTTTATATGTAGCATGTACTTGTCTATTAAGATTGGTCAAACATACTGTGTCATCATCAATAAGCACTAAGGTTCCTACTCCTGCTCTCGCTAATGCCTCTGCAGTAAAACTACCTACTCCACCTATACCAAATACAACTACCTTACTATCTCTTAATTTTTGTAATGCTTCTTTTCCTATAAGGAGTTCTGTTCTTGATAATGAATGCTGTAGCATTAATATTACTCTCCTTTTCAACAAATCTATATTCATTAGTAAACATTGTATTAAACACACTGTTTATCTTTTTTATTCTTAAAACAACTCATATAATAATATACCATAAATCTTATCGCTTCAATAGGTAAATAATGATTATCACCAAATATATTTCCCATTAACTTCGCACTCGTTTTACATAAATTGTATTTTATGCTAGTATAATAATTATATTTTGTAATAATTGAGGTGCACTATGAAACTTAGAAGGTTAATTATATTTAATCCATTAATTGATTTAGAAGAAGAATTGCTAGATTCAAAAAAGATAGGCATTTTAGGAAGTATATGGATTGCTCTGTTATTTTCTCTAATTATACCTATAGTAGTACAATTTATATTATTAATTGCTTGTGCTATAGCAGGAGCAAGCTTATCCTCATATGGAGGCATCAACAGCATAACCACCACCTCTAAATCAGAATACTTTTATTTAATATCGTCTATATTTGCTTTAATGGCAACAATTTTTGTTATGTGCAGATTCTTTACTGTAAGAACAAATTCGCCTTTTCCCCAAAAAAAGTTCAGCAAATCTGACGTAATAGGAATTATCTGTTTAATACTAGGATTTAGATTATTATTTTCCGGATCTTTAAGTCATGTAGTAAACTTAATACCTCTTCCTAAATCTATAGAGGATGCCTTTAATAACTTATTTCAAAATCCTCTTATAGGAATTATCACTGCTATTGTAATAGCTCCAATTCAAGAAGAGTTCGTAAATCGAGGCATAATACTAAATGGTCTTGCAAAAAAATACTCTTCGAAAGTAGCTTTAATTTTATCCTCATTAATATTTGGCGCTATGCATATGAACTTACCTCAAGGTATTAATGCTTTCCTTCTTGGTCTCATACTAGGGTATATTTATCTAAAGACAAAATCCATATTTTTATCGATGATGTGCCACTCAATAAACAACATGCTTGCTTTCATGCCTGATATAGACAGCTTGTCAAATATGTATTTATTAATATCTCTATCAATAGTATTTGTAATACTTGGCACAATCCTATTTAAAGTTGGGTTAAAAAGATTAGATTTAAAGAATAGGCAGATTTACTTTGACCATTTAAGAGAACTTAATACTTACGATGATGAATTTAATATTAACATATAGATAGTCCAATTATATTCATGTTATTGAATATATCTCTTTAATCATTTAATTCTAGTTGCTCGCTCATATAGCGTCTCCTGTATAACCAATTAATTTCAATAATAGTCTTAAACACAGCCTTGTTTTTAAACCTCTTCTGACATATTCAATAGGATTTTAAAATACTTTTGAGGATTCTTGATTATTTATAAATTAATAAGGGAAGTTATAACCATATATATAACTTTAATTGAGAAATTTCATCTGATTAAGTATAATTAGAATTATCAATTTATATGGAGGCTTTCGCAATGACTATAGGAATTATTGGTGCAATGACTGAAGAACTTGAGATTCTTCTAAGGGATATGAATTTAGAGAATACTGAAAAGAAGGCAAATATGACTTTTCACCGTGGACAATTATGGGGGAAGAATGTAGTTGCTGTGGTTTGTGGCATAGGTAAAGTTAATGCTGCTGTATGTACTCAAATACTAATTAGTGAATATAAGGTCAATATGGTTATAAACGTTGGTGTTGCAGGTGGTATAGGTAAAGATATCTACCCTGGAGATGTAGTTATAGGTAACTCTCTAGTTCAACATGATATGGATACTACTATCTTCGGAGATAAACCTGGTCAAATACCAAGAATGGATACTTTTGATTTCAAATGTGATGAAAAGCTTGTAGGTATAGCTCAAGAAGCCTGCAGGTCACTTCCAGAGATAAATACTTTTACAGGAAGAATAGTATCTGGAGATCAATTTATAGCAAGCTTAGAAAAAATACAGTGGCTTGCAAAAGAATTCGATGCATCTGCATGTGAAATGGAAGGCGGAAGTATAGCTCATGTAGCTTATTTAAATCGCGTTCCATTTGTAGTTATAAGATCTATATCAGATAATGCTAACAATGGAGCTCATATGGATTATGAAAAATTTATTCCTATCGGAGTAAAGAATTCAACATCTATATTAAAAGCCATGATAGAAAGACTTTAATACTAAAATATATTACATATAACACTTTAATACCCACCTGATTTCAACAGGTGGGTATTTTTATATACAATGATAGATTCGTATATTATTAATCATTTAAAGTTCTTCATCATAAAAACTTAAGTTATACATATTGAAAAATGATGCCCCCATAAGTTTTAGTCATCCATAACTCAATAGTTGAAATTGAAACACTATACTCTAATAACTTAATATAGTTTTCTTTTCACTTCCATTTAAATTTTCCTTAACAATCTTAAATTGAACCCTATCATCCTCATTTCCTTTAATGGAGTATACTAAGGTATCATCATCAATAAATGATCCTATTGAATTATTAGTATAAAACTCCTTCACATCCTTTGATCTTGAAGTGTGTATTCTGAAAGTCTGATTACCATCATCAGTACCAGTCTTACTAATATATCTATTTCCACTTGGAGATATATAATTTTTAAAATCACCTGAAATATTTATATCACTATTATAACTATAGCTTTGCAAAGTATTTATATTAAATATCACTCCACTGTTGCTCTTATCCTTTGTGGTTATTAAAAATGGATTATCAGATTTATCGTAGGTATATTCTCTTTTACCTAGGTTCATTATATTTACCAGCTTATCGTTACTATAATCATAGTTATAAAGTTCTGTATTCTTTTCATTATCATAACATAGTGCATATATATAACTATTATACGCAAACAGCTTATATGGTTTTATATTTTCAACAGTTCTGTCAGCAGGCAGCAATCTATTATTTGATGTTATTATTATTCCCTCATCAGTAACATACCTTATTGAATAGTTGTTTTCATTTCCAACGTAACTAATTTTTTCATTATCGCTATTAAATAAGTATATATCTTTATTAATCTGTAGGCATAGATATACGTCATTGCTTGACCAAACCGCGTTGATAGAAGCTCCACTTATATCAATATTAATTTTTAATATTCTATTTTTTATAATATTCACTATATACATATTAGAATGCTTCGAATCAGGCAGTAAAATAAATTTTTTAGTTGAACTTAGTAGATATTTATCATTATTACTCATATCAAACTCATTTGCCTTCATATAAAATTGCACTTTGTTGTCTAATGAAGCATATAGTATATCTCCGTTATATAAAACTAACTTATCCTTATCTACTCCAATGAGAGTAGTATTCTGCTCTTGGTGTCTGCTCATCTGAGTTTCAGCATCTATTGGTTTTACTATATAACTAGCAGTCTTGCCTTCGTCCTCAATTATTAAACCTGATAAAGCATCCGACTTAGACTTAATATTGTAGCTGTTTGAAATAGCTTCATCTTTTTTATCTATCGCTATACTCTTATTAGCCTTAATAGAATTGTTTTTAAACTTATATATTGAGAAGGATGGAGTTAATACAATTAAAGTTATTATTGCCACAATAGATAAAGCTGAAATCAAAAACTTATTCTTATTAATTCTTATAAAATTAATAGTTTTTGTGGATTTTCTATTATATTTATTCAAATCTATAGAATCCATTATAGATTCTTTTCTACTTGAATATTGAATTTGATCATTCTCAATCTCTTTAAACAATCCAATTTTTATATGAGCCATCTTATCATAATAGTCCTTACAGTTTGTACAATTATTCATATGCTCTTCTAAACTTGACTTTTCATCATCACTCACTTGATTTTCTAACATATCTATAATGCTATTTCTGAATTTTTGACAATCCAAGGCCAACACCTCCTTTAAGATTCCTATCTAGATAAACTTCATATTTATCGTATAATCTATAGTACCGTTTTTTCACTGTAGATTCATTCATCCCCATCATATTCGATATATCTCTAAAGCTTACATCTGGATGAGCATAACGTAAATATAATATTTGTTTATCTATAATATCTAGGTTCTTTATAAAACCTTCTATTGAATCTAAAGTCTCCTTATATTCCACTATCTCTTGAGGCGATTTTTCTCTAGAAAGTGAATCCTTAATGTTGTCAATGGCTATTTCACGATTTTTAGTTATCTTTCTCAAATAGTCAATAGACTTATTATGTGCTATAGAATATATCCAAGTAGAAAATTTACTAATATTATTATAGGTATATAACTTATTATACACTGATATAAAGGTTTCTTGGCATAAATCCTCAGCCATGGTTCTATCCCCTATAAAGCTATATATATACTTTAAAATAGGACCTTCATATTTATCAATAATATATTCAAAATATAATGCTTCACCTTGTAAAACATGTTTTACTATATCTTTATCTTCCAATCCTTCTCACCGCCAAAAAAGATGTAAGTTACAAATATTCCAATATTATACTAACATAAAATATATTTGAAGGCGATATGTATTTGTAAATAAAAAAGTTACTAAAACTTTATATTTACCTTTACAGTAAAAAATAGAGGTAAACCTAAGATCTACCCCCATCCATTTTATAGATATGAATACTACTAAAAATATCTAACTACTCATTTTCTTTTGAATTATACTTGTAAATCTCTACCAAGGCCTCTAATATCCTTATATAAAAGTCTATTTCATATTCTTCAATTTCTTCATCACTTATATCTTTATTCGTTTCATGCATCTTATTCAATCTCCTTAGTATATAGACTTAGTAGTTACAATGCTATTAATTGCAAAAAAATAAGAGCCACTCCGAGAATTACGAAGTGGCTCTTCAACACGAGGCTGTAATATACCTATTAACAGGCATACTACATGTCCATTTATTTTTTATTTTAATGCTACGTAACTACCATAAATAAAATAACATAGTAGAAAAGATTGTATTCACATTTATAAATCAATTTTCTACACGGGTAGTATTCACATCTATGAATACAGTATAACACTATATAGTAATATAGCAACAAATATATTATAGAGTACTTATTTATCTTTTAATTATACATATATATCTGAAAATTCAATGCTCATTCTTTCAACTCTCTTATCATCCAAATCATTGTTTATTGGCGCCGGGCATAAATCTGATTCATCTTCAACAGCAAGAACTTTTGCAGGAAGTATTATATTAAACTGTGTGTACTCTCCATATTCACTTTCTACAGTAATGCTTCCCCCATGCATATCAACTAATGATTTAACAAGAGCAAGCCCAATTCCTGTTCCTTCGCTTCTTTTTGAAAGCGATTTATCTACTTGCATAAACCTATCAAAAATATTATTCAGTTTGTCCTTTGGTATTCCGCTTCCTGTATCTCTTACAGTAATATATACACAATCCACTAGAGCTTGAATACTAACTTCAATTTTCCCACTAGACTTAGTGAACTTTACTGCATTAGACAATAAATTCAATATCACTCTTTCAATTTTATCTGCATCAAATCCTAATATTTTTTCTTCTATATCTGTATCAAAAATAATCTCTATACCTTTTTCTTTTATATACTCTGCTACAGATAGAGTAATATCTTCTACTATTTTAACAATATCATAATTGCGCATATTTAATGTATAAAAACCAGAATCTATCTTTGTTATATCTAATAAATTATTAATGAGCCTTAATAGTCTATAACAATTCTGCCTCATTATACTTGTATACTTCCTTATTGATGGAATATTAACATCTTCATTTGTATCTGTGTACATACTTATCAACTGTAGTGAACTTAAAAGTATATTTAATGGAGTTCTTAATTCATGAGACATATTTGAGAAGAACTCAGTCTTTAATTTATCATCTTCTATCGCTCTCTCTAACAATAATCTACTTTCTTTAACTCTTTTTTTATCTGTAATATCCCTAATTGAAGATAGTATATTTAGGTTATTATTATTCAAGAACCTTAGTGATGTAGATTCAAAATGTTTTGATATACCTTGCCTAGTAAGGAATTTATACTCTCCCCTTAGAAACATTTTATCCTCAGATAATAGACTTTCTACTCTTTGTTTCTTTAGTTCTTGATTTTCTTTACCTAACACTTCTTCAAGCCTTTTCCCTACTAAATCTTTCGGATTATCATACCCTAGCATTCTAGCATATGACTCACTAACAAAGAAATAGGTATTACCATCGTGAATACTTATACCATCTGGTAGCATATTGATTAGTTTTTTATATAATTCTTTGCTTTCAATTAGTTTTTCAAGTATATTTTTATATTTCTCTGCCTTCACTATAGCATCATTGTACCTTTTCTTCTCAAAAGTTATATCTCTAAGTACAAAAAACTCATACCAACAACTATTTATTTGCTTAATATTGCACTTTATATCTACATCAAATATATTTGATGCAAAATCTTTAATCTTATATTCACCTTCAACAACTCCAAAAGGTTCACCAATAGAGTTACTAATTTCGCTATCACGTTCTAATTGCAGCAATGATACTACTGATTTGCCTAGTATAGATCCATCATTACAATGTAGAAGTTTTCGCAATTCAGTATTTGCAAAAATAACTTTACCATCTCTCTGAATTAATACGGCATATGGTAAAAAATTAAAATGCTCATAACTTTCATTACCTCTGTCAACTATATTTTCAACATCAGAAAGTAGTTCATCATTATCAACAGTAACTCCGTCACGCATAAACTCAGTCCTCCAATATCCTAATTGTAAATATCTTCACTATATTTCAGTATTCTCCATACCGTCACAAAAACCTTTTTTGTTTATTGAAGCTACAAAAATTCCTGGTATGATAAAATTTATAAAGAAACTCCGTTGAAAAAACATAAAAAAAGAGATAATATCTATCAATATTTTGTTTCAATACATTCTCATGCCTTGAAAATCAATATTCTAACATTATCCCTTAATTCTTAATCCTATAGCAATTTAACCTTTTTTATAATTCCACTTGACCTTTGCATCTGTATCTTACCATTAACTCTCTAATCTTTTTTATCACGTAATAAAAGATCTTTGAATCAGGACACTTATTTTAACTTATGAATAAATAATCCGCTTCTAAGCTTTGGTTCAAACCATGTAGATTTTGGAGGCATAACTTCTCCTATATCAGCTATATTCATTACTTCATCAATTGAAGTTGGATACATGGAAAATGCTACTTTCATATCAGATGAAGCTCTTTTTTCCAATTCAACCAAACCTCTTATACCACCAACAAAATCTACACGCTTATCACTTCTAGGATCCTGTATACCCAATATAGGTGATAGTAGATTATCTTGAAGAATAGATACATCTAAGCTTTTTACTGGATCTCCATTATTAAAACTTTCTTCCTTAGCCTCTAACTTGAACCATTGCCCATCAATAAACATCCCAAAGGTGTGCTTTTGTTCAGGTTTATATCTTTCACCTATTTCTCGAGGTGTTATATAAAACTTATCATTTAACTTATCTAAAAATTCAGCACTACTTAATCCATTTAAATCTTTTACTACTCTATTATAATCCATAATCTTTAGATGAGACTCCGGAAACAATACCGCAAGAAAAAAGTTAAACTCCTCTTTTCCACTAAAGTCCTTACATTCTTCTCTTCTCATAAGTCCAACCTTTACCGCAGAAGCTGCTCTGTGATGTCCATCTGCTATATATAGATAATCAACTCTATTAAAATATTGACTTAGAGAATCTATAGTTCTTTTATCATTTATTTTCCACACTACATGCCCTACACCATCTTCTGATGTAAAATCACACTCTGGATTTTTTTTAACCCAATTGTTTATTATAAATGATATATTTTCATTATCTCTATAAGTTAAAAATATAGGTCCTGTATTAGCATCACAGTAATTAACATGATTTATTCTATCTTGCTCTTTGTCAGGTCGTGTAAACTCATGTTTCTTTATAACATTATTAATGTAATCATCTATCGAAACACAAGAAACAAGTCCAATCTGGCTTCTCCCATCCATTGTTTGCTTGTAAATATACAAACAAGCTTCATTATCTTGAACCAAAACTTCATTTTCTTCCATACCATCCAAGACTTCTTTAGCTTTTTTATACACAGCTTCATCATATATATCCACAGATGGCTCTAAGTTTATCTCAGCTTTATCCACATGAAGAAAAGAATATTCATTTTCTTGTACCATTTCTCTAGCTTCGTCAGAGTTCATAACATCATATGGAAGTGCAGCAACTTTTTCAGCTAGTTCCCCCACCGGTCTAACCGCTTTAAAAGGTCTTACAATAGCCATTATTATCCTCCTCATTTTAAACAGATATTCTCTAGTATATTATCACTAAAGTTCTTATTTATTATAATTCAAGATTTTATAGTCTTTAAACTAAAAAAACACCCAATTTCATAAAGCCAATTTAAAATATAACCTAATAAACAATGTCATAGTCTAAATCTTGAAATTGGGTATTCATCTTAATAAATATTACTTATGAAAGAATTCTCCTATAATTTCAACAATTTCGTTACCTATTCTTGTCTGAGCTTCTCTAGTTGCTGCTCCTATATGCGGTGTAGCACTAACTCTAGGATGGTTTACTAACTCCTTATTTCTTGTAGGCTCTTCTTCAAATACATCTATACCCGCACCTGCTATCTTCCCACTATTTAGTGCATCAAGTAAAGCTGACTCATCGACAACCTTTCCTCTTGCACAATTAATTAAATAAGTTCCATCCTTCATTAATTCAAATTCTTTTTTAGCTATTAAAGGCCCTTTTGAACCGTCAAAAGGAACATGAAGAGTTATGAAATCTGATTCTTTTAAAAGTTCATCAAAATCCCTATATCCATATTCATATTTTTCAAGATCATTTAATTCACCTAGTCCATCAAAATATAAAACATTCATACCTAGACAGCATGCTCTCTTAGCAACTTCTCTTCCTATTCTGCCCATACCTACTATTCCTAAGGTTTTTCCGCTTAGTTCTATACCTTCATATTTCTTTTTATTCCATTCTAGGTTTCTCATTGTCACATTTGATATATTTATAAACCTTGCAAGTGCAAACATATGAGCTATAGTAAGCTCTGCTACTGAAGCTGAACTTGCATTCGGTGTATTCATCACCTGAATTCCATTTTCTAAGGCATAGGAAACATCTATATTATCTACTCCTACTCCACCTCTAATTATGGCTTTCAATCTTCCAGTCTTACTAGCCTTATCTATTATACTTTTATTTATCTTAGTAGCTGATCTAACAACCACTACATCAAACTCTCTTAGTATTATACCAAGTTCTTCTGGTACATAGTGTTCTTCTACTACTTCAAAACCTAAATCTTTAAGTTTTAAAACAGCTTCTTTTTCCAATCCATCTGTCACCAAAACTCTATACATTTCACTTTCCCCCTCATATAAAAACAATAATTATTCAAGTCCTAAGATTTCATTAATATTAAATAGAAGTTCTTTGATATCATCTACACTACAATCTGCCATATGAGCTATTCTAAAAGTCTTATCTTTAAGTTTTCCATATCCATTAGATAATTGAAAACCTCTATTTCCTAGCTCTTTGTTAAGTGCTCCAATATCAATTCCTCTTGTGTTGGTTATATTGGTTACAGTATCAGACCAATAACCTTCCTCAGGGAAAATATCAAAATATCTTTTTGCCCATGCTCTAACTATATTCGCCATTTCTAAATGCCTATTAAATCTATTTTCAATACCTTCTTCATTTACTATATAGTTTAGTTCATAGTCTAAAGCAAACATGTGTGATAGTGATGGTGTTGATGGATATTGATAATCTTTTTTCTGTATATACTTATAAATTGCTAATAAATCTAGATACGTACCTCTAAAAGGAACCTTTTCAGCTCTTTCTTTAGCTTTGTTTGAAAATGTGCATACTGCGAGTCCTGGAGGCAAGCCCAATGCCTTTTGACTTGAAGTTATGCAAATATCTATACCTAGTTTATCAACTTCTATTTTTGTACCACCAGCTGAGCTTACTGTGTCTACACAGAAAACTACTTCAGGGTAATTTTTAACTACCTTTGAAATTTCTTTCAAATTATTCATTAGTCCAGTTGATGTTTCATTATGAGTAATAGCTATTAAGTCATATTCACCTGTAGAAAGTACTTCTTCTACAAGTTCTGCTTTTATAGCTTTGCCCCACTCAACCTGAAATTTATCTGCAGGCACATTATTGTGTAAAGCCATTTCATACCATCTGTCTCCAAAAGCCCCACAGGAGAAGACAGCAGCTTTCTTTAATGTGCACGATCTTATGGCGCCCTCCATAAGTCCACTGCCTGAACTAGTAGAAAGTAAAATCTCACTTTCTGTATAAAAAAGTTTCTTAAGATTGTTGCTTATCCTTCTTTGAAGCTCTGAAGCTTCCTTTCCTCTATGACCAATTAAAGGTCTTGCCATTTGTTCTAATACTTCCTGTCTTACCTCTACAGGCCCGGGAATAAATAATTTCTTGTGCATAAAGACACCCCCAAAATAAATTATATACTCCCATGTGTTATTATAAATTCTATCATTTTCAAAATATTTATACAATAATCTTTCAAAAAAACAACTGTTTATATAATAATCTATCAAAAAATTCTCGTAATGTTAATGAAAATGTCTACAAATACAAGTTTTTTTAGTATTTGTTAAAAATTCACTTTTAGTAACCACCTTAACAATTAATCATATATTAAATTTAGGCTATGTTTGAACACTGTATTGAAATTAAAATATCACTCCTCCGATACTCTAATTTCAAAAATAGCATTAAACATAGCCTAAAGAATAAAGAAAAACTTCTGCTATAGAGACAGAAGTTTTAAAGTAGTTAAAACATATACATACAATTTTGTATATTAACTAATTGTTTTGTGCCATTTGTTTGAGTTTCTCAAATGAATCCTTATTACAGAAACCGCCAACATAATGGGAACAGTTGTCACAGCTTACAGATGATAATCTCATGCTTATCATTAATATATCATCTTTGGCTATATACTCTTTGCAGTTCTCACCTATTATACCTGTTAATTCATTATATTCCATACCTATTACTCCTAACCAATAATATTTCTATTATTTGTTTAGGACTGTTATTATATTCAAGCTAATACAATTATATATACCTTTTAACTTAAATATCTGCATACCTTTTACTTAAAAGTGTAATCTCCGAATCTATATTACCTATAACTGCAAGTGATTTATAATATTCTTCCTCCAAATCAAATATAGTTACAGGTTCTTCTAGTATAGTTCTTACGCTAAATTCATTGCTTACTAAATCAATCTTTATAGGTATATTCACACTGCTTATATCTTCTACAAATCTATTTTCTATATAAGTATTAATTGTTCCATTAAAGTCAGAATAAAAAACTAAATCTTTTGTATTACAATATAGAACTGCCTTATTTACATGGTCAATACATAGCACTTTTACTTCTATTCTGATCACACCTTCATAAAACAACTTTACTTTAGCTTGATCTTCAGTCTTATTAAGCAAAAGAAGATTTCCAGATATCTTCTTTACATTACAGTTTATGCTTTCTATCTTATAAATCTTATCATTTTTTAAATTCACAATCTTATTTATAGACACAGGTATCTTTAGCATTGCTATTAATACATCAATATCAGCTACTTTTTCTACTTCTTTATTGTTGTTAATTGACTTAGTACCTTCAACGCCATTAGATCTATATAATTTATATATATTATTTTCAATTGTTTTTGTCTTAAGAACTTCACTACTTATTTGCAACTTTGTATTGCTTGTAGAATTATTATAACTATAGTCTTTATATAAATTACTATCTCTTCTATTAAATAATCCCTCTTCAGTTGAATTAATAAGTTTCTTATGTAAATACCCTGTTTTTTCATCTTTATGTATTTCATCAAAATTCTCTAGCCCATCCTCTTGGTTATAATAATGCACTAATAAGAAGGATGAAAATATTTTTAATAATAGATCCTCATTTATAGATTCACTCATAATAACATATCCCAAAAATTGTTATATATTATTATAAGCTAAGAGTGCAAAACTGATACAGTTTTGCACTCAAAGCATTAAGTTATTAGCATTCTACTAATACATATTGTTCTTGAAGAACTTTTATATCTAAGAAAAGTACCATTTTTTCAACTATCTTCGAATATAATTTACCATCATATTCAGGAGTGCAGTTACATCTTTCTTCATGTTCAGGCACTGGCTTCTTGTCATCTTTATGACAGTCCCAACCATCATATTCGCCTAATGGAGATGGATCTTTGTACATATCTAATTCTATGATCTTGAATCCATCAAGTTTTATGAAAGGTCTGCTATTATATACTGTTGCTTCTTTAAAATCTGCTTCGCAATAAGCTTTTCCTTTTACTGCATCACAAGAGCAATCACAGCTATCGTGTTCAGATGCATCACAATAAAGCTCAGATTCAGTTAAACCTGTTCTATCTTTATTTATTGGCTTTAATAAAAAGTCGATATCAGTTATAACATGGAAAGGAACCTTTACAGTATGATGTCTTATATCACCATTTATTACACCTTTATCTTTGCTTACGCAATCTGCAGTAGCATACTCTATATTTTTTTCAATATAACCTTGTAAGAATAGCTTTCCGCATTTGTCGTTTAAGCTTACTACTCTAGCTTGAGTTACAAATAAGTGCTTTTTTGTTCTCTTAATTTCATAGTATTTTTCAGCATAAGGTAGGTTTATACAAGATTCAATACCTATTTCTACTTCTTTTGCAGCTATAACTACAGGAAGTCTGCTAAAGAATGGTGGTTTTATTGCTTTTACACAACTATTAGAACCATGTGCTTGAACCAAAGTTTCTGACTTTGCACATCCACAATTATTTTTATTATTCTCTGCCATATTAATACCTCCATTTGAGTATGAACTTAATATATAATACTAATCTTGTCGAAAATATGTGACTGTATTTTTATTTTTTTTGCTTCTATTTGCCTTTAATTCTATTATCTTGTAAATACAGCCAACTTAATACAATTTGTACATTAACATTCATTTATATGTGTGATATTAATATACATATTTCAATCTGAACTCTCATATTAATCCAATAACCGTACACTTTCCTATACAGCAAAAAAGGTAACTCACTTATTACAATGAGTTACCTTATAGCATACATAATTCTCTATTTTAAATTATAGACTTCTTCATACTTATCATTTAAATATCTTATAAAATACTTTGCATTTAATTCTTCACCAGAAATTAACTTAATAAGATCAGCAGGCTTATATACTGCTCCATGCTTATGAACATTTTCTTTAAGCCATTGATGTATAGTATCAAGATTTCCATTCTCAACATCATCGAAAATCTCTGGGCTATCACTAAGCATTTTTTTTAGCATTTGAGCACCATAAAGATTACCTAATGCATAACTAGGAAAATACCCAAAGGAGCCGTCAGACCAGTGCATATCTTGAAGTATTCCTTCTGCATCATTTGATGGTTCAACCCCTAGATATTCCTTATATTTTTCATTCCAAATCTTAGGCAGATCCTCTAAGTTAACTTCACCATTAAATATTAACTTTTCTATTTCATATCTTATAATTACATGAAGACTATAAGTTAATTCATCTGCCTCTGTTCTTATAAGTGAAGGTTCAACTATATTGATAGCCTTATAGAAATCCTCGAAGCTTACATCCTTTAACTGGTTAAATCTCTTCTTTGCTTCTGGAAAGAAATACTTCCAAAATGATTTGCTTCTTCCTAAAATATTCTCATAAAATCTTGATTGAGATTCATGGATCCCCATAGATACGCCAGTTCCTAGCCCTGTTCCCATTAATTCATCAGGAATATCTTGCTCATATAAAGCATGACCACCCTCATGAATACTACTAAACAATGCACTTCTAAATTCATTTTCGTGGTAGTTTGTAGTTATTCTTACATCTTTATTTCCAAAATTGATAGTAAAAGGATGAACACTTTCATCTAGTCTTCCTGCATCAAAATCATATCCCATTTTCTCTAAAACAAACAAGCCAAACTCCTCTTGTTCCTCTTTAGTGAATTTATTTTTAAAGAACGAATCATCTATGTTTGTTCCACTATTCTTTATTCTATTCAATAAGTCTACTATGGCATCTCTTAGTTCTCCAAATACTTCATCAAGCTTCTCTACTGTTATTCCTCTTTCATACTTATCCAGCAAACTATCGTATTTGGTTCCTGTATATCCAGTATACTCTAAGAACTCTTTTTGAAACTCTATAACCTTTCCTAAGTATGGCTTAAATATACTAAAGTCATTCTTCTCTTTTGCTTCTTCCCACGCAGCTTCTGACTTTGAGCATAGTATTACATACTCTTTATACTTGTCTTCAGGTATCTTTTTTATTTCATCGTATTGTCTCTTAAGCTCTTCTATCATAGCTCTATCTATAACATTCAGCTCATCTAGATGTGGTTCAAAGAATTCTATAAATCCTTTGACTTTCTCTGATGTAGTAAACTTATATCCTTCACTAGAAAGATATCCTACAACTTCAGCTCTTTGCTCTACAGCCTTTTTAGGCATACCAACTCTCATATCCCAGTATACCAAACCAGTTGCTTGCTCCAGAAGTTCCTTTGTCTTAATATATTCTCTTACCTCTTTAAGCTTCTCATTTAAATTCACAATATACGCCCCCTTTAACTTTTTATATATTTATATATTTATATATTTATGTAATACCCCTTAGTCTTCATACATTTTTCTTGGATCTTCTGCTCTAATCTCACTTACTTCCTCATCAAAAGTCAATATAGATTCAGTCTCTCTACAGTATTTAACACATATACATTGTCCTAAATTCCTTGGGCATTCTCTACACAAACAATTCGTATCTTCACCATCACAGTTACCATTCTTAAAATCCGGACAATAACTGCAATTAAATTTTGTTCCTATGGGCATAATTAACCTCCATACTAATTTTATATAGCATATTATACCACTTTAATATTTAATAGTCATATGTATATAAATAAATTACAAAAAGTCGCTGAAGCCACCTTCTCCAGTGAATTCTTTGCGCATCTGTCTTTCCAAATGTATATTAGGAAAACCTGGCAGGCAAGCAGGTTTCATTTTTTTACTACCTCATTGAAATATATACGTTTAATTGGCGTAAGACTTTTATAACTTTCTTTACAGCAAGAAAGCTTCTCCAAATTTTAATGGAGAAGCTTTTTTGCATGATCATTTAAATAAGTTTTTATTTTTTATATTTTATAAACTTAGAATTATCTTATATGGATGCACCAATTCGTAATAAAATTTATATTTTTAAATTCTCTCACCAGAAGCCACGATTTTCGAACATGCATAACTTAGGTTTTCGTAACTGAACCCTATGTTTACTTCCTACCTCGTAGCAATACTCATTTATATTAATATATCCCTCTTAGTGAACACAAAATGAGAAATAGCATAAAATACTATTGATGATACAACCATAACTGCAATTGCCCATGTAATATTTAAATTAGGATTATTATATTGCATTGCAAGAGAACCATTTAAAACACTACTAGTATCTCCATAAGTTAAAAATAAGAAGTGAGCTATTTTCTTAATAGGATTAAGTACTTGCGTAAGTATTGGTATAAGTATGGTCAATATAGAACTTATAGCCATAGATATCATACTGCTTTTTACTATTGAAGATATTAAGAATATAAAACTGCAACACACTAGTATAAAAAGCACTTGTAAAACAATTGTCCTTACCGTGAAATTCCAAAGTGGTATAGTTGAACCAGTACCTGCAACTTGTATAAGAGGATGTACTCCATCTTGAAGCTTACTCATATCAAACTGATACCTTGTGCCAATTACAGTAGGAACAGATGCATATCCGAACCCTTTAAATAGCCCAATTAGAATAAATGCTATAGCTTCAATTGAGAGAATTAATGCTGAAGTACTAATAACAACTGATAAAAACTTTGATAATAATACTTTTCCCCTTGAAACCGGCTGAATTAATAGGAATTTTAAAGTTGCAGGAGTGCATTCTCCTGAAACTATATCACTCATAAACACAGCAATTCCAACTCCTAAAAATAAAGTTCCTAAGATTTGAAGCGCTTTCTGCAAGTAGGAGAATCCAGTAACTGTCCAAGAATCTATTGGTTTGAGATTATTATCTTTATAATAATTTAATTCAGTTATTCTACTATCAATACCTGTTTTGTACCTATCAGGTATTGTTGCATCGCTTTTTTGCTTATTCAAGACTTCAATTTCACTATCTATTTGAGCCTTCCAATCATCTACCACATTTCCCGATTTTATTTGTTGTTGAAGTTTATCAGTATTTTTCTGAAGCTCTGATCTTTGTTCTTTCCTCTGCTTAATAGTAAATTCTACAGACTCATCCTTGTTTTGGCTTGCTTCCATTGTTTTTATATCTTGATCCATTGATGTTAACTGTTGCTGATACTGTTCAAGTCTTCCCTGAGGAGAATTCATTTTAACCATTCTTCTTTCCTCTACATAAAAACCTATGTAAAGTAACGCAATAAGTGCTACAAATAGAAGCGAAACAACATATGTTTTCGGTCTTTTAAAGGTCTTTTTCAGTTCATTTTTGGTTAAAGTAAATAACATCTTATCTTACTCCTCCTTCAACAAGTTCCATATATCTTTGTTCCAGACCCTTATGACGCTTGTATATTTCTACTATTGCTACATTATTTTTCACAAGCTCCTCTACAAGTTTAGGACTATAGCCACTCTTTATAGAAACTATCATCTGTCCATCAGTTAAACTTGCAGTATGAACAAAATCAAAAAACTTGATTACTTCTAAGGCCTTATCATCTTCTGTTGTAGAAACTACCATAGTATCCTTCTCTGTAGCCATGCCTTCTCCATTTACACTTTCTACTGATTTAATTTCCCCTCCGTTAATAAATGCAACCCTATCACATAAATGTTGAACCTCGCTAAGTATATGAGATGATACAAATACCGACATTCCCCTTTCCTTTGCTGCTTTCTTTACTATTTCTCTAAAATCCAGAATCCCTGAAGGGTCAAGTCCATTAGTAGGTTCATCCAGTATCATAAGCTTTGGATTTCCTAAAAGAGCGGCACCAAGACCTAACCTTTGTTTCATACCCAATGAATACTTTTTCACTTTATCATCTATTCTGTCATGAAGACCTATTAGCTCTATTACTTCATCTACATCAGCTTTTTGGAGCCTTCTTATTCTAGCTATCTGCATTAAGTTCTCTCTTCCAGAAAGATACCCATAAAGTTCTGGGTTTTCTACTACTGCACCTAAATTAGCTAATGCATTTTCTCTATCCTTTTGTATATCATATCCTGCTATCTTTATACTTCCCTCGTCGGGTTTTATAAGTCCAACAAGCATTCTTATCGTTGTAGTTTTTCCTGCGCCATTAGGTCCTAAGAACCCAAATATTTCTCCTTCCTCAACATCAAGAGAAATGCCTTTTATTATTTGCCTCTTACCTAATCTTTTTTTAACAGCTCTTACTTCTAATACATTCATAGTACAGCCTCCTTTTAACATCTTAAATGATACCAAAAGTTTCTAACAATAAAATTAATATTATCTTAAGTTTTTCTTAATTTATAAAGCTATAACTTCATCATTTAAGTTATGTGCTACTTGAAAACAACCTAATATGTCCACTTCCATTAATTTGAATTTCATATTTATATAAAGATTCATGACTTTAAAATTAAAGCTATATTTAAGAATATTGTGAAATTGATTAGTTATACAGGAGACGCTATATGAGCGAGCAACTACAATTAAAGCTATTTAAGTTTTTATGTTTTCCTAATACATAAAAAAATAAGAAATTAATAAAATTGTTATACAATCTTATTAATTTCCCACCTAAAATATAGTTTAAAGTTTTATATTGTAATCTCTTTATTTTCCTCTGCAATAAGAGTTGCTTTCTTACTTCGAAGTTTATATATAGTATATTCTAATATTATGAATAGGGGCGTGGATACCATAAAAGCTATATTAAATATATACTTGCCTTTTTCAATTGAAATATCTTTTTGAAAAAGAGCCAATACTGCTGATACGGTAAATGCTATAAGGTAGCAAATTATAGTTCCAAAAACTACATACCAAAATACTCTAGCACCTTCATAATAATATAGATCTTTACTACCTTTTCTACTTATGTCTTTATATATTATATAGGACAATATAGTGCATATAACTGTAAAAACTAAAGTAATCACTATATAAATGACTTGAGCTCCCATATCTAAATTTTCAACCCTATAACCATAGACATAACTATAAATTAACTTGTCTATAGTACTGTAATTTACAAAATTCAAAAAATCACCAAGCCAACTTAATCTCTCACTTAAAAACATGCTAGTTATACCAAAAATAACTATAACTGTTTCAATAAAAAAAAGTGGACTTAACATAGCCAATACTTTTTCTTCAAAAAACATATTTGCAAGTAATACTATACTATTAATCATTAGCACCATTGAAAAATATATGAAGAAGAATAAGATAACTTGTCCTATTGTTAACTTTCCATATAACGAGAACAATCTACTTCCAGCAACAAACAATATTAACTTTACTATAAATAAAGTGAATATGGCCATAAAACTAGCTATAGTAAAAAACATGTTTTTTTCAAAATACTTTTTAGCTTTTTCTTCTCCTTCTTTAAAAGAAAAATATTCCTTTTTATCTCTAAAATACACTGATATTAGTATTCCACAAATCAAATATATAATAATTGATTTTAAAATCCCCAGTGATAAAAAGCTATTCATAAGCTCTTCACCAGTGAGCCAATCAACAGGTTCTGGAGGTTTTCTAACATAAGAGATCATCTGATGTGTATTAGTTAAAAAGAATAAGCTCAAGAATATAATACCTGCTACTATACTTATTCCTTTCCATTCTTCCTTAAATAACTTCTTTATACTAACCGTTATAACTCCCTCCTTAAATTTATTCTTTTATTTATATTCCGCAATATTATGATTTTAAAACACTTATTGCAAAATCTTTTACTAAAATATTTAAAAAACATTTCTTAAATCTATGAAAAATATTTTTTTTATCTGTAACACTTTTATTGTTAGCACATATAATAATCCTATAAAGAAGATTATTCAGATTCCATATATAACATTTTATGAATCTGAGCAGGTTTTAATACATCCCTATAATTATAATATTGAAATTACCGCTCCCATCTATTAATAATAAAAATCGCTAATGGCTTTTCATTGGCGATTTTTTTTGCACATCTACCTTTTCAAAGCGGTAATAAGAATGTTATAGGCGATAAAAAACAGGTGTATTTAATATCACCTGTTTTTTGTTTAAAGAAATAACTTAAACACTATTAAAAATATAACTCCTGGTATTCCAAAAAAGCCTGCAATCAATGCAGTTATAACATTTATACCTATAGTGAAATGAAAAAATTGTTGTCCAACGTAATTAGTTATTACAAGCAAAATAACTCCTAATACTCCGTTTATCAGTAACTTCATTAATATTTTTAATGGCCATGAAAAAAATTTAACTAAAATAACCAATAAAATTAAACCTAAAGCACCATATATTAATGCATCCATTCTCCCAACCCCTTAATTTATATGCATAATCTTAATTTAGTATAAATCTCTACAAATATACTTATTTACATACTCTTAAATTTAATGTAGTGTCTGACTTTATGCCAAACCTTTTAGCTTCACTTATAAGAAACTCATATCGTGTTCTAGCCGCTTGTTCAGAGAATATAGCAACTTCTATAAGCTTAGGATCATTGACATAATTAAAAACTTCCCAAGCCCATTCTAATTCCAATCTAGCATCTTCAATCTGACGTAATAAATCATTCTTTTCCTTTGAAGAGTCAATCTTATTTTTAACATACTCTAATATAAAATTTTTATTCATATACTCCTCCAAATATGCTTATATTTTATCTAAATTATTTACATATTATGGATTATATATTCATGTATTTATTCGTTTCTTAAAACTTTTATTACAATATATCTATTTATTTATCTTTGTATTTTAACAATTTAATTAAAATTATTATTATGGCTTTAAGATAATAATGTTATTCCATATTTTACAACTTTACATAAATTTACACAACTTAATTTTACCTTAAGATTTACTTTTTTATTGTATCTATCTTATTTACCTATTAATAATAGTTGTAAAGTTAATGCGTATTATTTTGGTATCACTCGGGAAATCTAATTATCGCAAAGCTTAAAATAAAGGGTGTGTGCAACTAATAATGATAAAAAATCGTATTTCAACAGTTTCTTTTTCTTTAATTCTATTTGTTAGCCTTATGTTAGGATGTGAAAATGGAATTAAAAATGTTAAAGATAATCAACCAAAAAGTTTTTCAAAAGAAGCAATTACAGACTCCACTGAAAGTAGTTCGAACAAAAATGATATTCATGTTAATGATAAAGATCTAAACCAAATGGAGTCTAATAAAGAAAATTCAATCAAGAATATTGATATGAATGAATTAAAATCGGAACTAGAGAAAATATATAATGAACGTTCAACAGCTCTTTTCTCTGGCGATATAGCATCTTTAAACACACTTTTTGATACCTCCCAAAAATATGGCCAACTGGCATTAGAAAATGAAATCAAACGTGTAAAATATCTCAACGATTGGTCCAGTGAAAGAAATATAACATTTGGTAGAATAGGATCTTCTGTGTCAATAAAGAAGGTGTACCCACAAGATAATATACTAAAAGTGAATTTGCATGAATCATATAAATTTGACTATGTTTATGATAAAGATATTAACTCTCCAATTGATTCTTTTAGAATTGGAATAAGACACACTACAAGCTTGATTAAAAAGAATGAAAAGTGGGTTATTTATAGTGATCGATACACTGACTGCTTTGAGGATGCCTTACATAGATACACTAATGTAGTTGCTAAACTGCCAGAAAAGCTATCATCTGTTCATAATACAAATAATAATTATCAGACAGTAAATTATTGCAAAGTTTTTTATGATAGACAAAAAGCTGTAGATTATGCTGATAAATATTGTGGCGCCGCTTTGGAAACCAATAATGATTTAAAATACAATAAAAAGTATAATGACTATAACGGCAGAGGTGGAGACTGTACTAATTATATATCACAAGTATTAGCAGATAAAGAAGGGGGAGGCATGCCTTTTGGAGGCACTTGGACTCCTGGTAGCAAAACTTGGGTTAATGCAAATAGTTTAAAAAACTACTTAATAAATAGCGGTAAGGGTACTGTGATTAATGTTGGTACCTTTAAGGAATTAACCAAACCTTCAAAAACTTCTGCTAAAGGTATAATTGGCAACTTGCAAATTGGAGATTTAATCGCTTATGAGAAAGGTCCAAACAATATAGATCACTTTGCAGTAATAACAGGCTTTGACTCTCATGGTTATCCATTAGTAAATTCTCATACTACAGATAGGTATCATGTCCCTTGGGATTTAGGATGGGGAGATGCTAAAATTAGATTTTTTCTTATACATATAAACGGATAAGATATTTTTTAACGTATCTTATCCGTTATCTCTCAATCCTCCTATAATTCTTAATAATCTCATGACTTATCAGATAGAAAAAATAAAATAAAGTTTAATTTTGATTAATATTATTTTTTAATTCTTCTATCGCCTTTAATAACATTTCTATATTTTTAGCATTCTCCGCTTGTTGCTCCGTCAAAATATCAATCTTATAATGCAAATCTTCTACTATAATTTCAGATTTTAAATTAATAAGATAATCATTCGCAGCCGTTAGTCTATCTTTTTCTGATTGACGATTTTGTGACATCATTATTATAGGAGCTTGTATTGCAGCAAGACATGATAACACAAGATTCAAAAATACAAATGGATATGGATCAAACGCCTTATTACTTAGAATAACTACATTTCCTATAATCCAAATTAATATTACAACACCAAAACTTATTATAAATGTCCAGCTACCACCAAATGCTGCTACCTTATCTGCAACCCTTTGCCCTAGTGTTGAATTTTCTTCATCTGTTTCATTGATATTTTTTGATATTTTTCCACTAATAAGTTCATGTATCAATTCTTCATTAATATCACTCCCTTTTAAATCCTTATCCTTTTCTAATATCTGCCTTACTAAGTCTTCTTTACTATAATACACTTTATCCTTATCATTCATAACTTATCTCTCCTACTCACATTTTCTATTTTATCTTACATATTTTACAGTTTTTTATCCCTTTACTCCCACTAATTATCATTCACTTTAATCATCTCCAAAAAACTTACTAAATAAAACATTCTCTCTACTTCTCAACAATTTATATGCCACAACAACCTTTATAGGTTCTACTTCACCATAGAAGTGCTGCTATTGTCAAAGTACTCTTCGATTTTATGCCGTCTTATTTTCATTAGTCTTTATCATTAAAATAACTTAATAACTATGTTATAATAACAATTAATTTATTCTCAGTACACTATTCAATCAAAAAATTCACACTATATTAACAGTATCAATATCAATAGAAATGAGTTTAAAGAAAGGACTTTCTAAATGAAAAACAAAAAAAATAAACACAGTAAGTTTAAGAGCATAATATTATTAAGAATCTTATATTCTACCGCTATTATACTAACTATTATTAGTGGATTTATCTATTTTAAATATTGGCCTACCATTTCATCTTTGTATGATGATGCAACTACAAAGGTTAATAACTCTACAGTAAATACCTTTGATACTAATAAATCCAAAAATATAAAGACTTTAAATAATGAAGATCCTTTATATCTGGAATCCACACTTATTCCACAAGATGTAAAAAATGCTTTTGTCGCTATTGAAGATAAAGATTTTTATAATCATGGAGGTGTAAGCATAAAAGCTATTTTTAGGTCCATATATTCAATATTCACAAATGACTGGAGAATAACACAGGGAGGAAGCACTATTACTCAACAATTAGCAAGAAATGTTTTTTTGAACTTTGATAAAAATTATCAAAGAAAAGTTGAAGAGATGTTTATAGCCATTAAATTAGAACAAAAATTTACAAAAGATCAAATATTGGAGTTTTATATTAATAATATTTACTTTAGCAATAATGCTTATGGTATAAATACTGCAGCTAAAAAATTTTTTAATAAAGATTGTAGAAAATTAGACCTCTCACAAATATGTTTTTTAGTTGCAATTCCTAATGATCCTGAGTATTATGATCCAATAAAACACCTAGACAACACCTTACAGCGAAGAGACTTAGTTCTAGAAAAAATGAAAGAACATGGCTATATTACCAATGAACAATATCAAACTGCCATTAATTATAAAATAGTTTTAAGCTCTGGTAACTAATTACATCTTTAAATTACAAACGAACGCCATACATCAAAAGAAAAAATCATGGTTCAAACTGTAGACAATTGTGAGAACCATGATTTTTGATAAAATTTTATTTTCTTTATAATACTTATTAATGAAAAAACTGTTTCGTTACAACAATATAGAATAGATTATATTTCTTTTCTTCCTTCAAGCGCCTTTGAAAGAGTAACTTCATCAGCATACTCTAGGTCGCCACCTACAGGAATACCTGCTGCTATCCTTGTAACTTTAATATCTAGAGGCTTTAATATTTTAGATATATACATTGCTGTTGCCTCTCCCTCTATAGTAGGGTTTGTCGCAACTATCACTTCTTTTATGTCTCCTGTCATTCTAGATACTAATTCTCTTATTCTTATATCCTGAGGACCTCTTCCTTGCATCGGTGATATATTACCATGAAGTACATGGTATACTCCATTAAATTCTTTAACCTTTTCCATTGTCATAATATCTTTAGGTTGTTCTACAACACAAATCATATTCTTCTCTCTATTTGGGTTAGAACATATAGCACAAGGATCCTTGTCTGTATAATTTCCACAAACAGAGCAGTATTTTATAGTTCCTCTGGCCTTCACAAGTGCCTTTGCAAATTCTTCTACCTCATCTTTAGGTAAGTTAAGTATATGTAACGTTAATCTTTGCGCAGTTTTATGTCCTATACTTGGTAACTTTGCAAATTCTTCAATGAGTTTCTCTATGGCAACTGGGTAAAAATCCATTTCCTTTCCTCCTCTAATATTTTAGGCATACAGGGGACTGCATCCCTTGTATGCCTAAATAAGCTTTATTATATCTTTCGTAAACTTATCTACTAAAATAATCCTGGCATATTTAATCCACCAGTTAGTTTACCCATTTTATTAGCAGTTTCATCTTCTGCCTTTCTTAAAGCTTCATTTACTGCTGATAATACTAAATCTTCAAGCATTTCAGCATCATCTGGATCAATAACTTCTGGTTTTATATTTATGCTCTTTATTTCTTTCTTTCCATTAACCTTTACAACTACTGCTCCGCCGCCTACTGAAGCTTCGAATTCTTTGTTTTCAAGGTCTTTTTGCATATCTTCCATGTCTTTTTGAAGCTTTTGTGCTTGCTTCATAAGATTATTCATATTTCCTCCGCCGAAGCCTCCTGGAAATCCACCTTTTGCCATTTGATATTCCTCCTTACATTTAGTCTGTATATATTATATAGTATTTTTTTATTCAATACTATATCCTCATAATTAATATTATGTGTAAAATCTCTAATTGTTTATAGATACATAAATTAATTTTTATTTATAATTCTTTATCATAGAAAGCTATTATAAATTATACTATTCATCTAATATCTCTAGAATATCTTCTCCTAATATATCTACTAATATCTCTTCTGTATCTTTAGTCTCTTCCTCGCCTTTGTTAACCTTATATTTAACCTTTACTTTATCCTTTAATATCTCAGAGAACACCTCATCTACAGTACTGCTTACTTCCATCTTTTCTAATCTAACCTTATTAAATGAATACTGCTCTTCATATTCTATAGTTACAATACCATTACTTACATCAACTGGTTTTCCTGTTAGTAATGAAGCATACATTACCATAGCTCTTCTTGCTTTAAAGCCTTCCATAATATCCTTCCATGCTCGCTTTACATCATCTATTGTAACTGATGAATGCTCATTATGATTAGAAGGACCTTCACTATTATGTACTTCTTGTTGCACTTTAGAAGGACTTAATTTGCTTTTTTCTGAGGATACGCCTTGGCTTCTTTCATTATTTGCTACATTACCAGAAGCAGGTGTAGCCACTCTTATCTTTCCGCTCTTTATAATTTCTTCAAGCTTATTTATTCTTGATAGCAAGACTTCCTTTGAAGTATCATATTCTATCTTACATAACTTAATTGAAGCTAACTCCAAATATATTCTTGCCTGATTACTTTGTTTAGAGCTCTCCTCAGATTCTTGAAGTATCCTTATTGCTCTCATTACCTCTTCTACTCTCATCCTTGAAGCCTGCTGCTTAAGGAAGCTAATATTCTCCACAGACATATCTAATACTTCATCTGGAGTATTTGTAACCTTTACCATAAGCAGGTTTCTATAATGAGATATTAGATCTTTTATAAACAAATGTACATCTTTACCGGAGAAAACTATTTCCTCTATTATGTTCATAGTTTTCTCAATGTTTCTCTCAACTATAGCATCAGTTATATTAAATAAGTATTCGTTAGTTACAAGTCCTAGCATTGATACAAGACCTTCATATGCAATTTTGCCATTTCCCATCGAAATTGCCTGGTCTAATATGCTAAGTGAATCTCTAAGCGCTCCATCTGACACTCTTGATATTAAATCTAAACTCTTATCATCAGCATAAACACCTTGTTCTTTCACTATTCGTCTTAGATGCCCTGCTATATCATCCTTACCAATTCTCTTAAAGTCAAATCTTTGACATCTTGATAAAATAGTTATAGGTAACTTCTGAGGATCTGTAGTAGCCAAAATAAATATTACATTTTTAGGTGGTTCCTCAAGGGTCTTAAGGAATGCATTTACTGCACCTTGAGAAAGCATATGAACCTCATCCATTATATAGACTTTGAATCTCGCTTCCTGTGGCGGATATTGAACATCATCTATTATATCTCTAATTTTATCTACACCATTATTAGATGCTGCATCTAACTCTGTTATGTCTATAGCAAGACCATTATTGATCTTATTACACATCTCACATTTATTACAAGGTTCTCCATCATGTAAATCCAAGCAATTTAAAGCCTTAGCAAATACCTTTGCACTTGAAGTTTTACCAGTACCCCTAGTTCCACAAAATAGGTATGCATGTGCTATTCTATTATTTATTATTTGATTTCTTAAAGTTGTTGTTATATGTTCCTGACCTACAACATCTTCAAATTTCTTAGGTCTCCATTCTCTATATAAAGCTGTATATGCCAAGGTTAACCACCTCACTATCATTCCTAAATCCTACTTAATATTATACATCAATGACAGTAATTAAACCAACCATTGTTTATTTCCTATTTAGGAATATATAAATTGCACTTTAAAAACTACTTAGCAACTAATCGCTATGAAAATAATCTATATCAATAAAAGAAAAAGAGGCGTATTCTTTTACTTATATTTATTTAAAATATTCTTCACTCTTTCTATGATTATTTCCTTAACATGACTTGGCTCTAGTATTTCAACCTTGTCTCCAAAGCTTAAAATCATACTATAAACCCACTCATCTTCTGGATAACTAACCTCAACTAATATATACCCATCTTCTTGCAAACTCATTTCTTCCATCTCAAAATAATCATCCAATCTATTCATACAAGAAGGATGAAATTTTAGTTTCAAGTCAATATTATTACTCCCCTTTTTAGTAAGCAGAATATTATTTTCAATATTCTTCGGTATAAATGTATTTTCAGTTTTTTCTATATCACCTATCCTTGTAAGCCTAAATAGCCTAAAATCTCCCCTCAATTTACAAAACCCATAAACATACCAAGTATTAACTTTTAGTATCATGGTATGAGGTTCAATCTCTCTATCTGTTCCTTTGCCATTTAGGTCTAAATAGTAAAATCTTATGGTACGCTTCATGTCTATTGCGTCTCTTATTATTGATACCTTTCTTTTAATTCTTGTTGAGTTTCCCCAATGAGAAAAATCTATTATAAAATTCTTATCTATATTAATATTATCATTAGCCTTAACCGCTTTTAACTTTTCAGTCATACCCTTCACCACAGGATCATCATAGAGATTTTCTACTCCCTTGAGTAACTTCAATAGTAAATCATATTCCTTTTCAGTTACAAAATTATTATCAATCTTATAACCTTCTAGTATTTCATATCCACCTTCATACCCCTTATATGAAACTATTGGTATGCCTGCAATATTTATTGCATCTATATCCCTTTGAATAGTCCTAACCGATACTTCAAAAAACTCTGCTAATTCCTTAGCTGTAACTCTTTTTTTATTTATAAGCATCATAATTATTGTAATTAATCTATCAATCTTCAAGTTTTGCCCCCCTTATTAATTACTTAATAGATCTTTAGCACTTTAAATCTTATAAACTTAACAATAAGTATGTATATGGTAAGAGCATAAATTAAAAACCTATACATTTTTCAATAGTTCCATATTATAGCATCATTTACGATTTTTAAAGTGCATACTAAAAGAGTAAACTATAATATAAGAGACTTTATTTTAAACATAATTATATAACTATATAGATTATACCTTAGTATAAGTTAAATCTAAATCACAGGAGGAGAATATGAGCATTTATGATAAAAAGTATCTTTCAATTGTAGAAGATATTTTAGAAAATGGTTATCTTGATAATAATAGGACTGGTGTAAGAACATATAAACTTCCTCACCAAATAATGCAATTTGATTTACAAAAAGAATTCCCTATCCTAACAACAAAATTTGTAGCCTTCAAAACTGCAGTTAAAGAATTATTATGGATATTCAAGGACGGCTCTAATGATGTAAGAAAGCTTCAAGACGAGAATGTTCATATATGGGATGAATGGATGATGGATGACGGAACTATCGGTACTTCATACGGTTGGATTGTAAAGAAGTTTGACCAGATAGATAATCTTATTGAAACATTAAAGACAAATCCTCAAGATAGGAGAATGATGATAAATTTATGGCAAATTCCATACCTAAATGGAGGACCTCTTCATCCTTGCTGCTTCTTAACTATGTGGGATGTTACAGACGGAAGACTTAACTGTATGCTAGTTCAGAGAAGTGGAGATATGGGGCTTGGAGTTCCTTTTAACTCCAGTCAATATTCTGTATTGGTTCATCTTATAGCCCAAGTTACAAATCTAAAACCTGGCTTATTCACGCATGTCATAAATAATGCGCATATATATGAAAATCATGTTAATGGATTAAAAGAGCAGCTCTTAAGAAAAGATTGTTCTTATGATGCACCTAAACTTTGGATAAATCCTAAAATTAAAAACTTTTATGATTTTACAGATGATGATATTAAGTTAATAGATTACAAACATCATTCAAAAATAAATATGGAGGTGGCAATTTAATGCTTTCTATAATAGCAGCTATATCAGAAAATGGAGTAATAGGAAATAACAACGACCTAATCTGGCATCTTCCTGCAGATCTTAAAAGATTTAAAAAAATAACGTCTGGACATACGGTTATTTTAGGACGAAAAACCTTTCAATCACTTCCAGGTGTCCTTCCAAACAGATATCATATTATTATAACAAAAGATAAAAACTTCTTTGTTGAAGACGAGAATGTAGAAGTGGTTAATTCACTTGACGAAATTATTACTAGATTCTCTAACACTGAAGATGAGGTTTTCATAATTGGTGGAGGGGAAATATATTCACAGCTTCTTCCTTATACAAGCAAACTCTATATAACTAAAGTTAAAAAACACTTTGATGGAGATACTTTCTTTCCAGATATAGATGACTCTAGCTGGAATATTGTAGAACAGGAAATCGGTGTAGAGGATGAAAGAAACACGATTCCTTATGAATTTATTTCTTTAATTAGAAAGATATAATAGATTAAAACTTTTATAACTTGCAAATCAGTAAAAATGAAGCTGTATCAATATAAGTTTATTCATATTGATACAGCTATTTTTGTTTTCACCAATATATAATTTAATTTTTAGCTTTGATTATATAATTCTTCAGCTTTATCCCAATTAACTACGTTCCACCAAGCATCTATATAATCTGCTCTCTTATTCTGATACTTTAGATAATAAGCATGTTCCCACACATCTAAAGCTATAATTGGCTTAAACCCTAAAGGTATTGGAGTATCTTGATTTGGAGTAGAAACTATAGATAGTTTTCCATTGCTATCCTTCAACAGCCAAGCCCACCCTGAACCAAATCTATCCAAGGCAGTTTGTTTAAATTGCTTCTTAAAGTTAATAAAGGAGCCAAAATCTCTGTCTATAGCTATCATTACGTTTCCTTTTGGGTTACCTCCTTTATTAGGAGCCATTATGTCCCAAAAAAATGTATGATTATAGTGTCCACCTGCATTATTTTTTACAGTCTCTCTAATATCACTTGGTAGTGTATCCAGAGAAGACAATAATTGCTCTAAAGACTTCCCATATAATTCCGGATGCTTATCTAGAGCTTTATTAAGGTTATCTACATAAGCCTGATGATGCTTGTCATGATGTATTCTCATAGTCTGCTCATCTATATATGGTTCAAGTGCCTTATAATCATATTTTAATGGCGGCACCTCAAACTTTTTCATATTTTGCTCAAACGCACTAACACTAATAGAAAAAGTCATTACAATTAATAAGGTTATAGATATAAATTTCCTCACAAAAACACCTCCTGTTTATGAGAGTAGTATTCTCTTACAAGAGGTGTTTTATTATTCAAATATATTATATTTTCTTGCGTATCTGCCTTTTCAAACATACATCAGGAAAATCAGACAGGCAAGCATGCTTCATCTCAACATTTTAATGGTTTTCAATGGCATTACCTAACTGAGCCAAAAGCTTTATAGCATCTTCAGTATTACTTCTTTTTAATTCAACCTCAACTAATTTTGTTAATGCATACTTTCTACCATCGTCTATACCATTTTTATCTAATACACTTAAGAAGTTTAGAGATGTATCCTTTATCTTTTCAACATCTTCTATAGATTCATATATATTAATCAAATCTTTATATGTCTCAAAAAGAACTGAATAATTACTATATTCTTCAGCCATATTCATAGCTAATTCC
This sequence comes from Clostridium folliculivorans, assembly GCF_024341905.1. Classification (GTDB taxonomy): domain Bacteria; phylum Bacillota; class Clostridia; order Clostridiales; family Clostridiaceae; genus Clostridium_AR; species Clostridium_AR folliculivorans. The sequence goes on along the minus strand of NZ_BQXY01000011.1, from coordinate 103,698 downwards.
ATTATCATCATACTTTCATCTACAAGCCCTTGCTTAAAAAACACCTTCCCTTTTATATTTAATATATAAGGGAGAGTCATCTTATCTGTTCTATTTTTTATTTTTTGAGCTAAATTTATATACTTTATACTTTCCTGTAATTCATCACTCTCGTAATAATATTCACCCAGATTACTATACAGCATAGCTAGTAAGTATTGCTCTTCTTCTGAAAGTTCTTGTATTATTAAAAAGTAATCATCTACTGCTTCTTTTCTCTTACCTAGTTTATAGAATGAATTGGCTTTCAAAACTCTTGAATCTATCTTCAAACTACGTTCAGTATTATCATTAAACACAATGTACTTGTCCAAAATTTCTATACTCTCATTATATTTCTGCATATCAAAATATGTGAGAGCAAGGTTATAGCTAGCGTTAACAAAGCAGTCTTCAGAACCTAGCTCTTTAGCATAGTACATAGCTTGATTAAAATAAAATATAGCATCATCATATTCATTTCTTTTTAACTTACAAACACCCATCTGCTTATATACATATGGTTGCAACTCTTTCAATTTTAGCTCTTTAAGTTTTCCTAATGAATTTGAATAATTTATAAATGCCTTTGAATAATTCACCTCTTCCAAATACTTATCTGCATCTTTTTTATAGATTTCTGCAGTTATATCGTCTAAATTAAATTCGGTGGATATAAGCAATAATTCTTCAAATTGCCCATGCCTATTATTATCTTTCATTAATTCCTTACTACAATAGACCCTAGCATCCTCATAGGGTTCCCTAGAAAAATAGTCATCATCTAATTTTAGCTCTAACCCTACTTCTCTTCCCTTATCATTAAACTTTTCAGCTAGTATCTTTGAACTTGATTTACTTACTCTTCTTTTACCGCTTTCCATCATACTTATGAATGCTCTAGTCATATTACTATCTTCTAATTCTGCTTGATTCATATGAAATCTCTTTCTCATAAGCCTTATCTTTGCACCAGGATCGTAGAAATTCAAATTAATCACCTCGTATATGTTAATAAATAATTATATTTACTATTCTTCTGTAACAGTTTTTCTTCTTCTCTTTATAATCCAATATCCAATCAAACCTACAACTGCAACTACAACTATATAATCTGCAATATGTAACCATGAACGAATCTTAGTCCAGTTCTCTCCCATCATATATCCAGCATAACCTAAAACTATGCTCCATATTAAAGATCCAACAAAAGTATAAAATATAAACTTCTTAAAATTCATTTTACTTATCCCTGCTGGTAGAGATATAAAAGTTCTTATTATAGGTAAAAGTCTCGAAAAAAACGCTATCTTCTCTCCATATTTATTAAAATAATTGTCGCTCATTTCTAAATGAGATTTTGATAACCTTAACTTTTCTGCATATTTTTCAACTAAAGGTCTTCCCCCTTTAGCCCCAATATAATAAATAAATACTGATCCAAAAGTTCCACCTAAGGTTCCAATTATTATAACTAAGATAAGGTTTAGCTTATTGCCAGTATATGCACTTGAAGCTAGGTATCCTCCAAAAGGCAATATAGCTTCACTTGGTATAGGAATACATGCACTTTCTAATGCCATCAATGAAAAAACACCAAAGTATCCAAGTTTACCCAAAACGTATATAGCCCAATTTACTATGAATTCTATCATCTATTATCTCCTTATACTGAAATTTAACAAATATTCTAGAAATATTATGCCACAAACTTTAGCTTTAATCAAAGAATATGGTATGATTATGTGTAAAATTTATTATTAAATACTCCTATCTCCAATTATTGACCTATGTGTGGCATAAAATTCTTAAATCCTTAGATTTTCAAACAAGTATAAATTAAATTTCTATAGATGAACCCTATAATTATTGTTTACAAAATTAATAAAAAGGAATAATATAAAAGTGAGTAATCACTCATTTTTGAAGGGAGGATATTATGGTCCGAGAAAATAAGGAACAAATTATTTTAGAAGCTGCCATAAAGATTTTTTCAGAAAAAGGCTTTAGTGCAGCAACAACTAGTGAAATCGCTAAAAGTGCAGGAGTTGCTGAAGGTACTATATTTAGATATTTTAAAACAAAAAAAGATTTATTAACTGGTGCTATGGTAAAACTTGTTGAAGTTTTTAGTGAAATGTTTATAGTCTCGAGAATTAATAAAATTTTTAAAGATCATGAAGGAATGGATCCAAAGATTACCTTAAAGGCTATCGCTAAAGATAGACTAGATTTAATAGACAAACATTGGGACTTAATTAAAGTTGTTATTACAGAACTACAGTTTCATGATGATTTACGAAATTCGTTCCTAGAAAATATGGCTTCAAAAGGAAAATTACTATTAGAAAACTTTATAAAATCAGGTATATCTAGAGGTATATTTAGAGATATTAATCCTACAATAGCAGCTCGAGCATTAGTAGGTACTCTCGGCATTTACATCGTTCAAAGACAACTGGTTCCAAGCATGGTAAATATGAATGATGATGAACAAATTGATATCATTATAGATCTGTTCTTAAACGGCTTAAATAGAAAATAGGAGGCTTGTAAAATGATAAAAAAAGCTATTTCTTTTATTTTATTATTAACAACATTAAGTCTAGCAGGTTGTAGCACAAATAAAACTTCCAACAATAATATTTATACAGGCACTGTAGAATCAGAAAACTTTAATATATCTTCAGAAGTAACTGGAAAGATAAATGAGATAAACATATCAGAGGGCTCCACAATAAAGTCTGGTGATAAAATTGTTCAAATAGATTCAAAATCTTACGAAATTCAAAAACAACAAGCTGAGGCTACTCTAAAGATTGCTAAAGCTAAACAATCTGATATACCTGATGCAGCAAAAACTTCTATAAAAGAAGAAGCTCAAGGTGCAATAGATCAAGCTCAAGCATCTGTGGATTTAGCAAAACTCCAAATTGAAAAAACAACTATAACTTCTTCTACTGATGGCACTATAACTGACATATTAGTTCACAAAGGCGATCTAGTTACTCCCGGAATGAATGTGGCAAAAGTCACTGATTTAAAGAATAAATATATAAAAATATATATAGAAGAATCTAAAAGAAACAAGGTAAAACTAAACAACACCTTAACTATAAAATTTAATGATAAAACAGAAAAAGGTAAAATAACTTATATATCTGATCAATCTGAATTCACTCCAAAAAATATTGAGACTAAAGATGATAAGGAAAAAACTTTATTCGAAGTAAAACTAAAACTAGATGATAACAGTACAGCTACTCCAGGACTTATAGCAGATGTTATTCTAGAATAGGGGTGATATATATGAATGCTATTGAAGTTAATGGTTTAACTAAAAAATTCGGCAACTACACTGCCGTTGATAATATAAGCTTTAGTGTACCAGAAGGAAAGATATTTGGATTTTTAGGACCAAATGGTTCTGGCAAATCTACTACAATAAGAATGCTTTGTGGCGTACTTACTCCTACTGATGGATCTGCTCAAATACTAAATTATGATGTTACCAAAAATGTTGCAAAGGTAAAACAAAATATAGGCTATATGTCTCAAAAGTTCAGCTTATATGAAGATTTAACAGTTAATGAAAACCTAGATTTTTACGCAGGTATCTATGGGCTTACAAGTAAACAGAGAAATGATCGAAAAAAAGGTATAATTTCTATGGCTGGCTTAACTGGAAGAGAAAATGTACTAACTAAAAACTTATCAGGCGGTTGGAAACAAAGGCTTGCTTTAGGATGTGCTTTAATTCACAAACCTAAGATACTAATCTTGGATGAACCTACCGCTGGGGTAGATCCAGTATCTAGACGAATATTCTGGCAGATGATATTTACCCTAGCTAAGCAAGGTATAACAATACTAGTCACCACTCATTATATGGATGAAGCTCAAAGCTGTGATAATATAGCCTTTATATTTAATAGTAAACTCATAGCTTTAGGTACTCCTGAACAACTTATAAAGCAAGAAAATGCCTCTAATCTAGAAGATGTTTTTATCAAATATGTAGAGAAATCAACTAATCAAAAAGTTCAATCATCTTTCGAAGATTTAAAATTTTTAATCGGTGAAGAGAGGTCTTAGCTATGAATATACAGAGATTTTTATCCATAGTAAAAAAGGAGTTCATACAAATAAAAAGAGATAAAGCAAGCTTTGCTATAGCAATAATGATGCCTCTTATGATGATATTATTATTCGGTTATGCTGTAGTTACTCAACTGGAAGACATTTCTATGCTTGTACTCGATCAAAGCAATACTCCAGAAAGCAGAGAACTAATAAAAGGTTTTGAGAATACTTCTTACTTTAAAGTAGTAGGAAAGGTTCAAAACATAGATACTATTGATGATTCTATTGATAATGGTACCGCACATTCAGCTCTAATAATACCTCCGGATTATGCAGATAAGATTGCTAAGCATGAGAAGCCTACAGTTCAATTTATTGTAGATGGCTCTGATCCAACCACAGCAAGAACAGCTTTTAGCAGTGGTGTGATGGCAGCTCAAAGTCAAAGTTCTAAGTTGATAACAAAAGTAACCTCTAAAACACTTGTTACTAACAATACTTCTGGCATAGATATTAGCACTAAAGTCCTTTTTAATCCAACCTTGAGAAACCAAAACTATACCATCCCTGGACTTATAGGACTTATAATGCAGAATATAACTATAATACTAACTGCCTTCGCTTTAGTTAGAGAAAAAGAAAGAGGTACCATAGAGCAACTTATAGTTTCTCCCTTGAAATCTCCTGAAATAATTTTAGGTAAACTCGTTCCATATATCGTTATTGGATTTGCTGACTTTATTTATGCTTTAGTCCTAGGTATATACTGGTTTAATGTGCCTGTCGCAGGAAGTATTCCTCTGTTAATATTATTAGGTTTCGGCTTTGTTATTTGTGCTCTAGCTATAGGAATATTAATATCAACTATAGCCAAGACTCAACTTCAAGCTATGCAAATGGCCTTCCTTGCACTTCTTCCAAGCGTTCTATTATCTGGATTCGTATTTCCAAGAGAGGCTATGCCTAAGGTAATACAGTATATAGGCAATGTCATTCCGTTAACTTATTTCTTAAATATAATAAGAGGCATTGTACTAAAAGGTTTGGCAATAAACTATTTAGTTCAAGATGTGACTTTATTATTTATACTTGGTTTAGTACTTTTGACACTTAGCATAGTAAGATTTAGAAAAAAATTAGATTAAATTATTTTAGTATAAAAACTTTATAATTTTTAAAGAATAAAAAAAGCCTTTCAGTATTTAAATACCGAAAGGCTTTTACATTCAGATTAAAAGTCGTGCACCTCATGTCGACAATAATCTATGAGCGTTACCCATGCAGTTAGCTCAGGCCAGGCTGCTCCACGGCACACGACAGGAACCGCTTATCGCTGCTTCCTTCCGGACCTGACGAGGTTCACGGGCTGCCGTTGCGTGGGACCCAGCCATCAACACCACTTACATGGGGCAGGCCTCACAGATTAAGGCCTCGATGAGGAATTAAACCCTGCTGTAGCGGATTGCAGGTACAGGGCACCGCTAACTCCCCGTCTAGCACGACTATGGCGGACAGAGGGGGATTCGAACCCCCGGTAGAGTTTCCCCTACACACGCTTTCCAGGCGTGCTCCTTCAACCACTCGGACATCTCTCCATACTATTGATGTAATCTGAATGTATATTATTTAGTTGTCACGATTTTTATTATATCTGTTTATATAAAATTCGTCAACAGACAAATTTTATCCTTTAATAGTATAGGTTGTTTAAAAATGAGGCATATAGATAATGCCCCATTATATACTAATAAAATATCCCCTTTTTTCTTCTAACTATTGCAGTTATCATAATTATACCGAAAATTACACCTAACCCGCTGACTACTTGAGCAGTTCTCAGACCATAAGCCATATAAAGACTATCTGTTCTTAATCCTTCTATAAAAAATCTTCCTATAGAATATAAAATCATATAGCTACCAAGCACTATACCTTTATGGTTGTTCTTTCTCTTATATAGTATAAATAATAAGATCAAGCAAACCAAAACATTCCATAAAGATTCATATAAGAAGGTAGGATGATAATAAGTACCATCTATAAACATACCCTTTTGTATAAATTCAGGAAACTTGCTTATAAATTCCTTAGTAACCGGTCCCCCGTGTGCCTCACTATTAAAGAAATTTCCCCATCTTCCTATGGCTTGAGCTAATATTATTGAAGGTGCAGCAATATCTGCAAATTCAAAAAAATCAAGCTTTTTTATCTTTGTATATATAAATGCAGTAACTAGCGCAAAGATTACCCCTCCGTGAATTGCAAGGCCACCTTGCCTAATATTTATTATCTGATTTAAATTATTTTTATAATAATCAAATTCAAATACTACATAATATAATCTTGCTCCTATAATAGCCATTGGGAAAGCTATGATAAAAATATCCATAAGTTTATCGAAATCTGTTCCTTTTAGTCTGCAGGTGAAATAACCTAATGTTAAAGCAGCAAGAACTCCAAATGAAATTAAAAGACCATACCACCTAATATCAAGTCCAAATATATTAAATGCAACTGGATTCACTATAACCCCTCCTCTTTAAAATACATAGCCAAAGTTTACATTAATTTTATCATAAAAACAATAAAACTGTTAACTATTATTTTGTGAACTAATTTATATCTTTTAGGGTATCTACGAGCTTATCCGCTTTTAATAAATCCTTAACTGTAATATTATAGTATCCATCTGCTGAACCAAAAAATACATATGTTGATTCGATTTTATCTGAAGACTCAATAGGAAATAGCAATCTATCATATGTTATAGAATGAATAAAACCTTTTTTAGATCTGTACGATTGTGGTCGATTATATACAAACTCTAAAGACTCAGAACTATTCTTTATAAAAACTTCCTTTTCACTATTACTTATATCAGATTGAGAATTCCGTATAGTAAATCTCTTATTTGTTAATGTTAATATCTCATTATATCTCTTATCCTGTTTAGATATAGTTATTGATTTTTGCATTCTATGAACAACTATTTGATCTGGTTTAGGGATAGCAGGATAAAGACTTATAGATATTAAAGATATAATAAATAGACAAAAAACTATCCATATAAACTTTATTTTTTTCATCTTAACCTCATCGCATTTCCGTTAATAATAATTAATTTACTCTTATTACTTTAATATCGTAATTAACTTAATAAGATTAATATCTAATTATATATTTACTTTTAATTTTGATATATATATTGATTAGAAGGCTTTTTAGTTACTTCAATACCCTCCGCTTTAATAATAGGCACTTCAACAAGCTTATTACCTTCATAAACTGTAGTACTACTTAGCGTACCTTTAACCTGAACCCATTGACCATCATATGTTTTATCAAATTGAGATATAATTTTTATACCAATTATCTGAGAATCTGCTGCGCAACAACTCATTACACTCCTAGCTATTATAAACTCATTTTTATTCATGCTACTATTCTTATATACAAGCCCCTCTGTTATAACTTGACGCCCTTTAAACTTATCCATATTCTTTTCTATATCTTCTAAATAACAATAATAATTCTCGCCAATTAACTCTATTACTCCATCAGGAATCTTATCAAAATGATGATGATTGTCTCCGGTTACATCCCAATAACTCCTAGTTGAAAGCTTTATTCCCTTTAAATTAATCCCCTCAGTTCCCATATCTTTATTAGTAGCTAATCCTATTGCGAGAATTGCAGCTATAAATATAAAGTAATCTTTTCTTATTCCTCCTCTATCAGGTACAGTAAATATCTTAAAAAACTGTATGACTGCTATAACTAAAAGTACCACTATTGCGAAAATCAAGTACTTATTCATCTTAGGATGCACAAAATTAGCTATACCTGAGGTTCTTAAAAGATACATTAGTAGCATAGAGCTAAGTACCAAAATTAAAAACCATATAAGTTCGTTGATGTTGAATTTCTTCATAGCTTCACCCCCTAATATATTAAACAGGCAGCTATAAAACAAAGTGAAAATATGCAGAATAGCAGCTTAAATACAAAACCTTTCTTAAATGTTGAAAATAGCATTACTGTATTTTTTAGATCTATCATTGGACCAAGAATCAAAAATGACATAACTGCACCTAGGCTGAAACTTCCTAAAAATGTACTTGCAACAAAAGCATCAGCTTCTGAGCATAGTGATGATAAAAATGCAAAAAGCATCATTACTATTATTGATATAGGGATATTTTGTCCTACCATAGTTAGCTTGTCCCTTGGAATGAGTACTTGGCATAATGCTGCCAATGCTGCACCAATTATGAAGTACTTTCCTATATCATATAATTCTTTGGATGAATGGTTCAAGATAGTTAACAATTTTGATTTATTACTTTGATATCCACTACATCCGCAATTACATTTATCTTCTACAAAAAAACCTCTTTCAGATAGAACATTTGAATCTCCATTTAATATATCTATTATATATCCCACTGTAATTGCTATTATAAGTCCAAATCCAGCTCTATAAAGTAATACTTTTATACTTCCATTAAAAGCATAGTAAGTAGACATCAAAACAACAGGATTTATTATGGGAGTTGCAAGCATATATGTTACAGCGACATTTAGTGGCACTCCTTTCTTTATTAATCCTCTTCCAATTGGTACTGTTGCACATTCACATACCGGAAAGATCATCCCTACCAAAGCAGCTATTATTCCACCCAATATCTTATTCTTAGGTATTATTTTTTTTATAAGTTGCTCATCTAAGAATGTTTGTATAAAGGCAGATACTAGTGCACCAATTATTATGAATGGCAATGCTTCTAAAAATATGCTAGCAAAAATAAGTGAAAAATATTGAACTATTCCAATAATATTATTCATTTTAATCCTCTTTAAATAAATTTTTTAATTATAGTACAGTTTCTTACATCCTCATCGAGATTGATGGAACTATGACATCTTAATATATGTGCATGAAGGTTTATATCCTTTAATATCTGTTCTAATTCTTCTGCTTTCTTTGTCCCTACAAAATCACAATTATTTAATACAATTAAATCAGCAGCTCTAAGATTTGGAAGGATCAGAGATGACATGTTCTTTAGAAACATATTCATCGTCACACAATCAACTACTGTGATTATCCCTGTAACCTTTATCCTTTTTCTTAAATTACCTGAATTTAAGAAATTTAAAAACTCATCTAGATTACAAACTCCGTTACATTCAATTACAATCCTCTTGGGATCGTGGAAGTTTATGCTATTTAGAAAACTTTTATAATCTAATTCTTGATTATTTTTATATTTCCTTAACACAACTTTTTTCTTATTTAACAATCCTTCAGGCAGCTGAGCTCTGCCATTTTCACATTGTATTATTAGTATTTCAGAACCTTCTTTATTTGATATATCAATAAAGGACTGGAGAAACGATGTTTTTCCAGCACTCAAAAAACCAGTAATAAGTTCTACTTCAATTTTCTTTAGCATTTTTCCCTCCTAGAACAATCAATTTTATAAATGAGAAGAAAATAGTTCTTCTATCATTGGCCTATTCAAATCTATTCCTATTACAGAAACTCGTCTTGAATCTTTAACTTTTATATAATTTATACTTATATAGTCATGAATATAATCAAATTGGATCCACTTATCATCAGTCAATTCAATAATTCCTTTAGCTCTTATAATAAACCCAACAGCTCTCTCATCCTTGAATTTCTCTAATATAATTTTAATCTCATCAACAGTAAATCTATCTGTAATTTCTTTAGACCAAACTTCAAATACATCCTTTGCAGTACTATTAGTAGTTGTTCTAGAATCCCTTATAACATGTGTAATATTTAAAGTCTTTTTTGCCTGATTAGAGTCTCTCATTAAATCTTCTAATCTTTGCTCGCAAACAGTTAGTATTCTTTGAGAAGATAATCTCTCCCAAGGAGTTGTTATTATAGAACATCTTGGATTTATCTTTCTTATTGCCATCACTACGTGAGTGAATTCCTGATCACTGGTATTTTGAGTTCTACTAAGTATTACAGTCCTCGCATTGACTATTTGATTTGTATAAAACTCTCCGAAATTAGTTATATACATATCAAAATTCTTTATATCAACTACTACAGCCTGGATGTTTATTTTCTTATTAACTATGGTATCGCATGTCCTAATAAGAGAAACTACTTTTGATAGTTTGGCTACACCCGATGGCTCTATAATTAATCTATCTGGATTATACTCCTTTAAAATTTCATCAATACCTTTAACAAAATCATTAGCTATGCTACAGCATATACAACCGGATACAAGTTCTTTTACTTTTATATCATTTTCACAGAGTAAAGCACCATCTATACCTACTTCACCATATTCATTTTCTATAATTACTACTCTTTCCTTATATAGCTGTTCACTGATAAGTTTTTTTATCAAGGTAGTCTTACCTGACCCTAAGAAGCCTGAAATTATGTCAATCTTCATTTATAATGTCCCCCTTATATATTTCTTAGGAAATAGAAGGCTTAAATATAAATTGAGTTTAAAACTAGATACATCTATAATTACCCATTTTATTGCCTTAATAATTATATTCATCTTATATAATTATTTATACTAATCTAATGTATTTAAAATTATATATATTATATTGATGTATCATCTCGTAATAAAATATATTATTTTTAAATTCTCTCACCAAAATCAGTGAGAGTTTTAAAAATAGATTTCGGTTCGAAGTGATACTTCTATAGATAAATATAAAGTTTCTATAATAATATTATGTAACCTAAATAAAAGCATTTGGTTTTTAAAATTTTAGCATTAGTGCTCAATTGTTAACATAATTATTTTATTTTTGTAAACATAAGATAATCAAAGCTTTTGCTAAATCCACAAAGATATTTTGGTTTTTTAACCAAATTCTCATTAAAATGGAACTTTATATATTTGTTTGAAAGATATAATATAAATTAAACTCTTTAATCTGTTAACTTAAACCATTGTATTACTGTGGTTTAAATATTCTCTGGCCAAGAATTTTGGGGCAATAATTCTGGTTTAAGGGACATTGATTTAGAGTCATAAACAAATCTATAAAAAGGGGGAACTAAAATGAAGAAAAAAATCATTTCATCTCTAATAGCTTTATCAGTAATTACCACATATGCGGTACAAGCTAAAGCATTAGAACCAAGTATCAATACTAATGATAAAAAATCAGAAATAATGGACAAGCTTTCTAAATTAAGCGAGGGAAAGTTGAAGACTGATCTTCATAAAAGCAATGAAAAGGACGGGAAGTTACATGTCTTTGTTTCAGGAAAACTTTCAGAGAAGCAAAATATTGATGAGAAGTCTGCTTTAACATTCCTTGAAGACAACAGAGCTTTGTTTGGTGTAAAAGGTGATTCTAATAACTTTAAGATTCTATCAATTAATAAGGATAACTTAGGGTTTACTAATGTAAAAGCCGCTCAATTAATGAATGGTATACCAGTAAGAGGTGCAGAAATCTTAGTTCAATTTAACAAGGATGGTATTGTCTCTAATGTATCTGGTTCTGTAGCTAATGATATAGATTCTCCAAAATCACTAGTAGCTTCCACCATTACAGATAAACAGGCTATTGATATAGCAAAAAAGCAATTCAAATTTAATTCTTTAAGCAAAGACCCTACTGTTGAAAAACAAATAATTGTATTAAACAACAAAGCTTATGAGACCTATAAAGTTAATATCTATTATTTAGACCCTGAAATAGCCAACTGGGATGTATTTATCGATACAAATTCAGGAAGTGTAATTGACAAACAAAGTAAGATAAGATTTGATGGAGCTGCTACCGGAACAGGAACTTCAGTAGATGGAAGTAGTAAACCATTAAACTTATATCTTTCTGGATCATCATACCAAATGATAGATACAACTAAACCAATGACCGGTCAAATAAAAACTTATACTGCAAATAACAAACAGGTAGAACCAGGAACTCTAGTAGTTAATAGTTCTTCTACATTCAATACAACAGCTTTTAAAGCATCTGTAAGCGCCCATTATTTTGCAGGAGTAGTTTATGATTTCTACAAAAACCTTCTTGGAAGAAATAGTATAGATAATAATGGTATGTCAATAATCTCAACAACACACTACGACACAGCCTATAATAATGCTTATTGGGATGGCAACCAGATGGTTTATGGTGATGGTGATGGTACCACTTTTACCTACCTTAGTGGTGATTTAGATGTAATAGGTCATGAATTAACCCACGGAGTAACTCAATATACTGCTAATCTTAACTATCAAGATGAACCAGGTGCCTTAAATGAATCAATGTCAGATGTATTAGGTGTTTTAATCGAAACTTATGATAAGTATAATGTTAAGAGCGGAGGAACATGGCAGTTCAACTCAGCTGACTGGGTAGTAGGAGATGATGTATATACTCCTGGAACTGCTGGCGATGCGCTAAGAAGCCTGGCTAACCCTACGTTATATGGACAACCAGCTACCTATAGTAACTATGTTCATACTACAAGTGATTACGGCGGAGTTCATACTAACAGTGGTATAACTAATAAAGCTGCATATCTTGTTGCTCAAACTCTTGGTTGCGAAAAAACTTCTAAGATATACTATAGAGGATTAACTACCTATATGACTGCATCAACAGATTTCCTTGGTGCTAGAAATGCTCTAGCAAAAGCTGCAACCGACTTATATGGTGCTTCTAGCGCAGAAGTAACAGCAGTAAATAATGCATTTACAACTGTTGGAATAGGTTCTACATCAATAAGTGATCCATATGAACCAAATGACTCTACAAGCCAAGCCTATGCTATAACTTCTGGCACAACTTATAGTTCATATATAGCTACATCAACTGATAAAGATTATTATAAGTTAAGTGCTACTGCCGGAAAAGCTATAAGTATAAACCTAACAAACCTACCAAAGGATTACGATTTATATCTATATAATAGCAGTGGTACTTTAGTTGCAAAATCAATTAATGGTTCCACAACTTCCGAAAGCATAAGTTATACCCCATCTACTTCTGGAACATACTATGTACTAGTATTCGGTTATAATAGTGCTTATAGTACCGCTACTAAATACAACTTAAAAGCTACTTTTTAAGTTGTAAATCCAATAAAAAAATCGCTAATGTGATTTCATTAGCGATTTTTTTGCTTATTTGCATTTCTGTACGTATGAGAGGAAAACTTAACATGCAAATAAATTCAGTTTCATATTTAATGCTATAAACTCATTATAAAGTCATCAAAAGCTTTTAACCCTTCTTTATCTCTCTTAAATACTCCTGCATGTTCAAGAACCTTTATAAACTTTAGTCCAACTTCTTGTTTAATTATTTTATCAATATTAGCATCATCTATCTTACTGTATTTACAAACTATATCTTCTGCCCACTTTTTATGCTTAAATATATTAGAATCCTCTTTAATATCTTGTATTTTCTCTTTATTTATTAAATATCCTTCTAATTCCTTCAACTCATCTTTCAATCTAGGTGGAAGTACTGCGAGTCCCATTACTTCTATAAGCCCTATATTTTCTTTCTTAATGTGATGAAGTTCTTCATGTGGATGAAAAATTCCAAATGGATACTCCTTAGAAGTCCTATTATTTCTGAGTACTAAATCAATTTCGAATAAATCTCCTCTTCTTCTAGCAATAGGGGTTATTGTGTTATGAGGTACATTTTCTGTAAATGCAATAACGCCTACTAAATCATCAGAATAACTTTTCCACTTAGTCAAAACATAATCAGAAAAATCCATTAGCTTCTCTATGCTATTTGATTGTAATCTAATAACACTCATTGGCCATTTTACTCTTCCAATTGATATTTCCTCAAAACCTTTAATTGTATAACTTTTTTCAATAGGAGCTACAGCCATTGCAAATTCATAGTTTCCACCTTGAAAATGGTCATGTGTCAAGATTGATCCTCCTACTATTGGCAAGTCTGCATTAGAACCTATAAAGTAGTGAGGAAACTTTTCAACAAATTGTAATAATCTTAAAAATGTACTTTCTGTTACCTTCATTTCTTCATGCTTACCTTTTAATACAATACAATGCTCATTATAATAAATATAAGGTGAATATTGCAGATACCAAGTTTCTTTATCGAGCTCTAATGGAATTATTCTGTGATTTTGTCTAGCCGGATGATTTAATGTTCCTTCATAGCCTTCATTTTCTTTACATAAAAGACATTTGGGATATGAGCTTGATGGAATACTTTTAGCCTTTGCTATTTCTTTAGGATCTTTCTCTGGCTTAGATAAATTTATGGTTATATCTATATCTCCATACTCAGTACTTACCTTCCAGCTCAAATTTTTTTTAATTCTATCCATTCTTACGTAATTAGAATCTATACTCAAATTATAAAAAAATTCAGTAGCCTTTTTCTTATCTAAATCATATAATGAGTAGAACTTTTGTATTACCTCAGAAGGTCTGCCTATAAGGCATCCCATAATTTTAGTGTCAAATAAATTCCTAGAAACAAACCCACTATCCTTTAAAATGTCATTATCTAATGCCCAAGTGAGTATGTTATCTAATATAGGCTCTAATTCCTCAAATTCTTCGCCTGCTTCAATACACCCAAGTTCTTTCAACTGCAATACTTCCATCAATCTATTTCTGGTATATATCTTATCTAGCGGATCTATTAATTCCTTATTTATAGCATATTCTAATAGTCTTTCTATTTCTTTTGAAATATTTATATCCATCTCTTCATATCCCCTATAATTTAAAGTAGCTTTTTATTCCTCAAAGCCGTTTACATGACTTTCATGGAATTTCCAAGCATCCGCTATTATCTCTTCTACATTATTATACTTAGGCTCCCAACCTAAGATATTTTTAGCTTTTTCACTAGATGCAATAAGAACTGCTGGGTCTCCAGCCCTTCTTGGACATACTTCCGCTGGTATTGCATGAGATGTAACCTTTCTAGCTGCATCTATCATTTCTTTAACAGTAAAACCACTGCCATTTCCTAAATTAAAGACATCACTTTGCCATCCATCTCTTAATTTATTAAATGCTAATATATGCGCATCAATAAGATCTTTTACATGTATATAATCTCTTATACATGTCCCATCCTTAGTTTCATAATCTTCTCCATAAATGCTTATCTTTTCTCTCTTATTTAGAGGAACTTGCAAAATAAGTGGAATTAAGTGAGTTTCAGGATTATGAGCTTCTCCTATTAATCCATTTGGATGAGCTCCTGCAACATTAAAATATCTAAGAGCTATATATCTTAAGCCATGTGCCTTATCAGCCCACTTCATCATCTTTTCCATAGCAAGTTTTGTTTCACCATAAGTGTTAGTAGGTTCTGTCTTATCTGTCTCAGTTATAGGAACTCTTTCTGGTTCACCATAAACTGCTGCAGTAGACGAAAATACTATCTTTTTCACATTATTATCAACCATTGCTTGAAGCAATACCTCAGTACCATGAACATTATTATTATAATACTTTAACGGTAATTGCATGCTTTCACCAACAAGTGAATTTGCTGCAAAGTGAATTACACCTTCTATATTATTATCTTTAAAAACCTTATCAAGGAAACTATATTCTCTTATATCTCCTTCATAGAACTTAGCTTCTGGATGTAAAGCCTCTTTATGTCCAGTCTGGAGATTATCGACAACTACAACTTCTTCTCCTCTTTCAATAAGCTCATACACACAATGAGATCCTATATACCCTGCTCCGCCACATACTAAAATACTCACAACAATCATCTCCTACATATTATATGGATGTTCCACTTAGTAATAAAGTTTATTATTTTTAAATTCTCTCACCAGAACCCGTGAGAACTTTAAAAATAGATTTCAGTTCAAAGCGATACATCTATAGTTAAATTTTTACTACTTCTATAATAGTTTAACAGTTGTCTTTATAATTTTCTAGCACCATCACCTATTTGAGCTACATAAAAAGTTGCTTCATATCCTATCTTATCTTTATAACTAGAGCCTACATTTTTAATAAATTCTTCTACAGCTTCATTGTTTACTATACTTACTGTACATCCACCAAAGCCAGCTCCAGTCATTCTTGAGCCAATAACACCATTTTGCGCCCAAGCAAGCTCTACTAGAGTATCAAGCTCTATTCCAGTAACTTCATAATCATCCCTTAGTGATATATGTGAATCATTCATCAATTTCCCAAACAATTCTATATCTTTATTGTTTAAAGCCTGAACAGCTCTTAAGGTTCTTTGATTTTCATAAACTGCATGCTTAGCTCTTCTTACATTAACTTCATCCTTGATTAGGTTTTTATACTTTTCGAATTCTTCTTCCCTAAGTTCACCTAAGGATTTTATATCTAATTCCACTTGTAAGTCTTTTAATGCTTCTTCACACTGACTTCTTCTCTCGTTATATTTCGAATCAGCTAATCCTCTTCTTTTATTTGTATTTGCAATTACGATTGATGAACCATCTATATCTAGCTTAGCATAATCATACTTTAGAGTATTTGTATCCAATAGAATAGCACAACCTTCTTTGCCCATTCCTATGGCAAATTGATCCATTATACCGCAATTTACTCCTATAAAGCTGTTTTCAGCCTGCTTGCTTAGTTTTACCATTTCTATCATATCTAAATTAAAAGCAAATAAATCTTTTAATATTACAGCAGTAGCAAGCTCAATTGATGCCGATGAAGATAAACCTGCACCATTAGGAATATTTCCATAAAAAAGCACATCTAATCCGCTATCTAGCTTATATCCATTTTCGACAAATGCCCATAAAACCCCCTTTGGATAGTTAACCCAATCATGCTCTTTTTTATAGGTTAATTCATCTAATTTAAACTCTATAATTCCAAGATCATCAAAGTTCTTTGAGTACATTCTTACTTTTTTATCTGCTCTTTTCCTTGCAACAGCATAGGTACCAAAAGTTAACGCACAAGGAAATACGTTACCTCCATTGTAATCAGTATGCTCACCAATAAGATTTACTCTTCCTGGAGCAAAATAAACTCCATCTCCTTCAGTTTCAAGAATAGACTTAAAGTCATGTTTCAAACCTTCTACCATTATAAATTCCTCCCATAATAATTTTAAAATATATAAATTTGCATCAATTTTATTTTCTACATACTAACCGAAAAGGTTATCATATTTAAATTGTATATCTTTTTTAGTAAAACTTCAATACTTTTTTACTTTTTTTTACTAAACTTTATTTACATCTATTTTACGTATCTATCTTTCTTCAACATACATAAAAAAAACATTTTTACATCCGATAGTTATTGTTATTATATACTGAGAAAACAAGCAAAGCATTTAAAACCTCCAGCTTTGGTTAGTATAAAACCTGAGCTCTTTCCTATAAATCAAAAAGTGATTTAACCTGAAGTTAACTTCAGTATTAAATCACTTTTAATATAAATCCTAAAGATTATAAATCTTAACTTTATTCTATAAAACCTTATTTAAGAAATCCTTAGTTCTAGCATTTTGAGGATTAGAGAAAATATCCTTAGGATCACCTTGTTCAACGATGTATCCGCCATCCATGAAAATAACCCTATCAGCAACTTCTCTAGCAAACCCCATTTCATGAGTTACTACTATCATAGTCATTCCTTCATTAGCTAGCTCTTTCATAACCTGCAATACTTCTCCAACCATTTCTGGATCTAGGGCAGATGTAGGTTCATCAAAAAGCATAATCTCCGGATTCATAGCCAAAGCTCTTGCGATAGCAACTCTTTGCTTCTGTCCTCCAGATAAATTGTCAGGATACTCATTTGCTTTGCTAGCAAGCCCTACCTTTTCCAAAAGCTCTAAAGCTTTCTTTTTAGCCTCTGCTTTACTCATCTTTTTTAGTTCAACAGGTGCCAATGTAATATTATCAATTACATTTAAGTGAGGAAACAGATTAAATGATTGAAAAACCATCCCTATCTTTTCTCTTATCTTATTTATATCAATCTTTAAATCACTTATAGCTTCACCATCTATCAATACACTTCCGCCATCTATATCTTCTAGTCTGTTTAAACATCTAAGCAGTGTACTCTTTCCTGATCCAGATGGACCTATAAGACAAAGCACCTCACCTTGACTTACATGTAAATCAATACCTTTTAATACTTCTAACTTTCCAAAATGTTTCTTTAATCCATTAACCTTTATCATTTTACACGTTCCTTTCCATTCTCTTAGAGACGATTGAAAGCAATGTTATAATCACGAAGTACATTACCGCTACTGTACCCCATATTTGTGTTGACTTAAAGTTAGATGCAATTATTATTTCACCACTTTGTGTAAGTTCTCTTATTCCGATTACTGATAATATTGAAGTATCCTTTAAGGATATTATAAACTGATTTATTATGGCAGGTGTCATTCTCTTTATAGCTTGAGGTAAAATTACCTTAGTCATAGCTTTAGAATATGGAAGTCCTAAGCTTCTTGCAGCTTCCATCTGACCTTTATCTAGTGACTGTATACCAGCTCTAAATATTTCTGCCATATAAGCTCCGGCATTTAAACTCAACGCCAAACATCCAGCAAATTCAGCTCCAATTTTTATATCCAAAGCACTAGGAATAGCAAAGTAAATAAAGAAAGCTTGTACGATAAGAGGAGTCCCTCTTATTATGTCAATATAAATAACTGCTATTGACTTTAGCACCTTATTTTTAGATATATTTAAAAGACCAAATACTATTCCAAGTATAGATGCAAAAAATAATGAGATAACGGTAAGCTTAATAGTTACCGTTAATCCACTTAATAAACTTGGAAGGCTATCTTTAATTATAGAAAAACTATCCATGTTAGAGCCTCCTATTACTTTTTGATATATTTTGCAAGTATTTTATCATATTCGCCATTTTCTTTAAGCTTCTTTAATCCCGCATTGAATTTATCAAGTAATTCTTTATTCTTTCCCTTAACTACTGCAAATCCATATTGATCTTTAGTTAATCTATCACCAACAACCTTTAAAGTAGGTGTAGAATCAGTTGAAATCTTATATGCTATAACTGGATAATCTTCAAAAGTAACGTCTGCATTTCCATTTATAACTTCTTGGAACATTGACGGAGAATCATCAAAATATCTTATAGTCGCACCATACTTATCTTTATTATCCTCTGCAAACTTAGAACCAGCTGTGCCCTTTTTAACAGCAAATATCTTACCTTTTAAATCATCTGCTGATTTTATCTTATCATTATCAGCCTTAACCACTATTGAAATACCTGCATCAAAATATGGATCTGAAAAATCTAAAGATTTCTTTCTTTCATCTGTTATGCTCATAGCAGCTATTGCAGCATCTATTTGATTTGAAGTCATACCAGGAATTATACCCTTAAAATTCATTGGCTTTAATTCATATTGGAAATTTTCACTTTTTGATATGGCATCAAGTAATTCCATATCTATCCCTATGTATTTTCCGTCCTTTTCATACTCGAACGGTGCAAATGTAGCATCTGTTGCTATAACATATTTCTTACTTGTTCCTTCATCTTTCTTTGAACATCCAACAAAAGTAGCCCCTAAAATAGTAACTGCGGTAATCAGTGCTAATGCTTTTTTTAACATTATTTTTCCCCCTCCATAATTTAAAAGACGCCCTTCAAAGGGTATAGAATACCCCTCAAAGAACGCCATTGTTCTTGATAGTAATTTATAATTCTTTGCTTAACATAATAATATTATATTTACAAAGTGCAGGTTGGTCAAGCAATTTATTCATTTTTTCTTATAGTAATATTTTCATATATGTATAAATACGCTTACATTAAATATTTGTGTACTTATTTAGAATGTTTTTCTTGTTTTATATATATATTAAAGTATAGTAACAACATAATATTTTGTCAGTAACAATTCATTGGAATTTTTTTGAAATTGTATTATAATATTATTAATGTTTATATTAAAACTTAGTGGGTGATTTTATTGTCTAAAAATATTAATCTTTTTAATGATAATATTAAGCTTAAAGATATATTTATCGGTTATGCCAATGGTGAAAGTGAATCCACTGAAAAAAATTTTTTGGACTTATTTTATATAAATAGCAATTACGATGAGATAATATCAAATAAAAACAAATTCATAATTTCAGGACGCAAAGGCACTGGAAAAACAATACTGGCTAAATACATCGAAAAGAATTATGCAAACAATGGATACCTATGCACAACTAGAAAAATAAATGATTTTAATCTTCAAAGTTTAATTGACCTAAACGAAACAGTCCTTCCTAAGAGCGAACTTTCAGTGTTCTGGAAATGGACAATCCTTCTAGAGATATGCAAATTAATATTATGTGGAAAGCCAAATCCACCTAATATAAAAACAAGATTTTACCATAATAGGTTGAAACACTTTTATTGCAATCTTTATTCAGATAGTATTTTTACGGTAAATTCTTATAGTAAAAGTAGTAATAATAAACTTGGTGGGATAGTTAAAATCCCTACTGCTTTAAATGAAATAAACACTTCTGCCGAAATAGCTTATAACATAACAAAAAACTTTCAGAAAAATAAGTATTATAATCTGCTAAACAAACTAGACTGTTTATTAAACAAATGTCTACCAAACTATAACTTAATATTGATATATGATGATTTAGATGAATTTCAGAGAAATATGCAAGATGATTTTTCATATATAGACTTACTGCTTTCATTAATTGCTGTCAGCAATGACATAAACTTAAAACTTGTAAATACTAATTCCTCCAACAGTCGAATACTCATATTACTTCGAGATGATATACTAAATATGCTTCATTTATATTCAGCTAATCTTAATAGACTTATTGTTGACTCAGAGGTGAACCTAAATTGGCCTAAAAATAATTATAAGGATCCTTGGGAGAATCCATTAATGGATATGGTATTATCTAAAATTTCTGTATCTGTAAAGGACTTTTCTAACATGAGCAAAGAATGTCTTTACAGAAGATTATTTCCTGAAAAAATAAATCATCAAGAGGCTTCTGATTATCTTATGGATTATAGTTTTGGGAGGCCAAGAGATATCATAAATTATTTAAACATTATAAAAAATACTTATCCCAATGCAAAATACTTTGGTTCTCAGCTTTTTACTAGTTGTAGAGCAACCTATTCAAGCAAGTTTTTAAATGAATTAGAAAATGAATTATCTATTCATAATAACCCAAAAGTAGTACAAGAATCTCTAAATATAGTAAGAGATCTTAAATATCAGACCTTTGACTATGCTACCATAAAAAACTTTTATACTAAGAATATAACCAATTATCCAAGTATAACCAGCATAGATAACTGTCTAAACTTTTTATATAAGTTCGGTGTTATAGGTAATACAAAGAATATAAGCAGAAATATCAAAAAACCTAAGTACAAAATAACCTGGTGTTATGGAGATGGAGGTTCATCTAATCCTAATTTTTCAGAGAAATTTATAGTTCATTATGCTTTGAGAAAAAACTTCGGTATATAGAATAATTAAAATAACAAAAGGCACCTTTGCAGGCGCCTTTTTTCACGGGCTCTTTCGTCCCAATTTTAACGGGCTCATTCGTCCCAGGATAACATTATTATCCTTCAATGTTTTATCTATATACAATATACTCTCGTACATTTTATATTGTTACCACTTTTAAAAATTATTATTATATTATATTTCCTACATAAACTTCACATTTAGTCTCAAACCAATTTAAATTATACCACTGCACTATTAATTTATTCAATATAAATTTACATTTTATTACTCTTAATATACTACTATATCAAACCATCTTCATTATAAAGCTTATACTTTCAAAATTTACTTACAACACAGAAGAGTTTTAAAAATGGTCGCCAGATTAAAGTAGTACATCTTTAACTCACAACTCTACATTTATATTATTAAAACTATTATAATATGAACATTTTATATTTCTATAAATTATCAAAAAAGTTGCTAAAGCGATATTGTTAGCTATTTTTTTTGCATATAAACCTTTTCAAGTATATATAATGAATTTTGCAAACTATATATTTTTCTTTAGATTTACAACGCTTGCCTTTCATTATTTCTTATAATAAAGTTTAGTTATATACATTTTGCTTTATTATAATTTCATATACACTAAATTTAAAGCTGCTACACCTTAACTCAGTATAACAGCTTTTTTATCACTAAATGCTTTACAAACTTATGCTTCGTCTTCAGTTCTTAACATCATACTTCTATATCTCTCATTTTTACTATAATAATTTTCTTCTAAAAACTTATGTGCTTTTTCAAAGTTATCCTGTCCATATATATATGATAACATTGAACATATACTAGACTTAAACCATATTGAGCAAAAACTTTCATCCAAAAGGAGAAGCTTAGGCCTGTTTTCATCAGTTTTATTTCCATCTGCACCTCTTATCTCAACTTCATCTTTTGAATTAATTAAGTAATCGAAATGAGCGAGCATTCCCTGCATTATCTTTTCTCCAACTTCAGAATTCTCGTTAGCTATTTGAACAAAATAGTATGACCATGCAAAAAGAACGTTTTCTTCTAAATTCATTCCAGCTACCTTATCACCTAAAGTAGATTTAAAATAATTGTACATAAAACCTGAAACCTTATTAGAATTCTCCTCAAACCTTTGAGCAAATAGGTTCATATCATAACCTACTAACATTTCTACCTTTTCCATTTCTATTCTCCCTCCATATATACTCAACAATAGGTACTAATTTATATAAAGTTATTTCTTTAAAGATAATTTATTTGACTATAAAAACAACTATAAAACCACATCACATATATAACTCATACATTATATAAATATCAAATTCATTATAAAACTTATATTTTAATATCAAGACTGAACATCTTTAATTATAGCACTTATATCTAAATAGTTTGTACACTTTTTATTACATTCCATCAAATGCTTGATAAATAAATTTTATTTGAAACTATCCTATCTATATCTCATAAAACTTCATATTAAATAATATATTTAATATGAAAGTAGCTTTATAAAACTTGGAGGTATGAAATGAGAACGATTTATCTAAATAACGCCTTCGCTTCTTACCCAAAAATACCTAATCTATATGAAAATATCTTTAAATATTTTAGAATGCTAGAATCAAATAGAAACTTTATAGGATATATAGAAGAAATAAAATCCATGATAGAAGAAACAAGAGGTCTTTTATGTAGATTGGTAAACTTTAAGAAAGATGGCAATGTAGTATTCACCTCAAATTCCACACTTGCAATTAATATGATCCTTAAGGGTATACTTAGTAAAAATGATCATGTTATTGTTTCATCTGTTGAAAATGATGTTATTATGAAACCCATAAATTCTATGATATATAACGGTCTAGACATTTCAAAAATCCCTTGTACCGAATCAGGAGAACTAGACACCACCATAATTCCTAGATTAATTAATAGGCACACAAAAGCAGTGGTTCTATCTCATGTTTCTAATGTATCTGGGACAATCCTTCCTTTAAAACAAATTGGTGATATTTGTGCTAAGTACAATTTGTTTTTCATCGTTGATGCATCTCAAAGTCTTGGAACTATTAACATAGACAATGAAGAAATCCATGCCGATGCAATAATTTTTAGCGGAAATAAGTACTTGCTAGGTCCAGAAGGTATAGGTGGTTTTATTGGTAGTGATAAGCTTATTGATAATATGTCTTCAGTAAGTAGCATCAATAATCAAGTTCCCCTTAATAGTATTGGTGCTATTAATGAAAAGCTTGAACTTGGAACCTTAAACTATATTGGTATCTACGGATTAAATCTTGCATTAAAGTTTTTACTCAATATAGGTATAGACAATATTAAATTTAAGACTGATGAATTAACTTCCTTGCTTATAAATGAGTTATTAAATATAGACAATCTACAAATTATAGGGAAACCTAATAACATCGATAGAAGTTGCATAGTATCATTAAAATTAGACTCTCTCAACCCTATTAATGTTCATGAAAAACTTTTAGAAGACGGAATTTATACTGGAGTGGGACTATTTTCAAACTCTTCTTATAATAAATTAATAAATGCTTTTCCTAATGGACTTCTAAGATTAAGTTTTAATTATTTTAATACATTAGAAGACATAATCATTGCCATAGACAAACTCAATAATATTATAAGAAATATCAAATATAACTAATCAACATTAAATGACCTAGATAAATAGAGTAACCAGTTATCCTCTGTTTATCTAGGTCATTTCTTTCTTCTTTCCTTGAAAAAATTACTAATTATTAAGCTACATCTCTCATCATAGCACCAATTAACCTGTACAAAAAAGCTTAGATTTGTATTTTGAGTCAGATTTATAATAGAACCACAAGCTCCACCATTTGGATCAAAGGTTCCTATATGAAGTTTCGATAGTCTACTTTGTATTATAGCTCCAGCACACATAACACAAGGCTCTAAGGTCACAAACATTTCACATCCACTTAGTCTCCACGACCCGAGATGCTTAGAAGCTTCTTCAATAGCAATTATCTCAGCATGAGCTAAAGGGGATTTTTTTGTTTCTCTTAAATTATGTCCTCTTCCTATTATAGTCCCATCTTTAACAACTATAGCTCCTACTGGTACCTCATCTAAATTTTTAGCTATAATCGCCTCTTTAAGTGCTTCCTGCATAAAGTTCATACATTATCATTCCTATCTTTAAATAATATAATTATTACTGTAAAATATAGTATATACTAGATACTACACCAATAACCTGATAATACTTATTTAATATTATCATAAATTCATCTCATATCTTAGATCAAATCTTTCAAATAATCATTAATTTATAGAATTATATAGTTAGGGGGGACTTGTTATTTACAACTTATTATTAGTAGAAGATGACATTGAAATCAATGAATTAGTATATAGCCATCTAAAAAGCGAAGGATTTTCTATTACTTCGGTTAAAGATGGAGAATTAGCACTTCAGGAATTTTACAACAACAACTTTGACCTGATACTACTGGATATTATGCTTCCAAAGCTTAATGGAAAAGAAGTTCTAAGAAAGATAAGAGAAGTTAGTACTATACCTGTTATTATAATCTCAGCTAAAGATAGTGAGTTAGATAAAATACTAGGATTAGAATTAGGTGCTGATGATTACATCACTAAACCTTTTTCATTAAACGAGTTAAATGCCAGAATAAACGCATCACTTAGGCGAATTGGTTACTTTAAAAATTCTCTTCCAAAGGAATCTAAGATTCAAAGAGGTGAACTTACACTGGACTTAGATAACTATCAATTAATAAAAAATGGGACTCCAATAGATCTAACTGCAAAAGAATTTGAAATCATAAAGTTATTATTAGAAAATCCTAAGAGAGTATTTACAAAAACTCAATTGTTCTCATCTATTTGGCAGGATGATTTCATGAAGGATGAAAATACTGTTATGGTTCATATTAGGAGAGTTAGGGAGAAAATAGAGGATAACCCCTCTGAACCTAAATATATAAAGACTATCTGGGGAATCGGTTATAAGTTAGGAGATGTATAGCTATGATAGAGCTTTTGCTGTTTATAATCCTTATACTACTCATAATAATCGTATTACTAGCTCTAAAAAATTTAAAGATAAAGAAAGATATAAAATACATTTCCTCAATCTGTGAAGATATTTCATCTAATAATACTAATCTTAGAATTAAAGTAACTTCCTCAAATAGAGATGTCAAAAAGTTATGCCAATCCATAAATCACTTAATCAATGAATTTCACAAGCTTCAAATCAGTGATTATGAATCTAGAGAATCAATGAAAAAGATGCTCTCAAATGTTTCTCATGATTTAAGAACACCATTAACTGTAATGCTTGGCTATATTGATCAAATAAATTATAACAAGAATATTTCAGAGAGTGGCAAAACTGATTACTTACTAAAGCTTGGCGCTAAAACCAATGAAGTTATAGAGCTTATTAACAAATTCTTTACTCTAGCCAAACTTGAATCTGGTGATAAAGAAATAGTTTTAGATAAAATAAATATATCAGAAACACTTCGAGAAATAGTTTTAAACTTTTACAGTATAATTAGTGAAAAAAATCTTTCTATGGAAGTAAGCATACCTGATACAGACATTTACTGCTACGCTAATAAAGATGCTATAGAGAGGATACTTAACAATCTTATAAGTAATTCTTTAAAATATGGTTATGAAGGAACATCCATTGGAGTTTCTTTATATGAAGAAGCAAACGTAGTATGGATTGAAGAGTGGGATAATGGTAAAGGTATTAATTCTTTAGAGAAAGATAAAGTTTTTCAAAGACTATATACAATAGAAGATTCACGGAATAAAGATTACTCTGGCAGCGGGTTAGGTCTTACTATAGTACAGACCTTAGTAAAAAGAATGAATGGTGATGTTTTCTTAGAAAGCTATCCCTTTAAAAAAACTACCTTTAAGTTCTATTTAAATAAATAGTAAAGTAAAATTCTTAACTTATTTAAGAAATTTGTAAGGTTTATTTTAAAAATTTTAAAGGTATTTTAAATATACTGTTATTAAAGATTAAGATTTAAACAAACATTTTATATTTAAACACCTAAACAAGATTACTATAACAAGTAAATTTTGATATTAACTCAGTTACTTATTAAAGATTAGGAGGATTTAATAATGGTATATGCATTAAGAACCTTTAACCTTACAAAAGAATTTAAGAATAAAACAATTTTAGATAACTTAAGTATTAATATAAAAAAAGGCGAGATATATGGTTTCCTTGGAGAAAATGGTTCTGGAAAAACTACTACAATAAAATTAATAGTAAATCTTTTGAAACCAACTTCAGGTTCCATAGAATTTTTTGGTGAACCTATAAACTTAAATAGATTTGAAGTATTCAAGAGAATCGGTAGTGTCATTGAAACCCCTGCATTTTATGAAACCCTTACAGCAAGAGAAAATCTACAAATTCATAAGACCTTGATGGGATACGAAGACGAAGACTGCATCCAAACCGCATTAGATATGGTTAAACTAGATAACTTTGAAGGAAAGCTTGTAAAAGAATTTTCATTAGGCATGAAGCAGAGATTGGGTATAGCAAGGGCAATCCTTACAAAACCTGAATTTCTAATGTTAGATGAACCTATAAATGGTCTGGATCCTATAGGTATAAAGCATATAAGAGATCTACTAATAACACTTTCAAAAAAACACGGAGTTACCGTACTTATATCAAGTCACATCTTAAGTGAAATTGAACAAATTGCTGATACTATAGGAATAATTCATAAAGGAAAATTACTTGAAGAAATCGACTACGCAACTATCCAGTCTAAAAACAAACATTCTATCGAAATAACAGTAAATGATGTAAAAAAAGCTGCTTTCTTGCTTACAGAAAAATTGCATATTAATAACTTCGTAGTTGACGGTGTAAATACGATACGAATATATGAAAGATTAGATAATAGTGCAATTATAAATAAGGTTTTAACTAGCAATGATGTAGAAGTAATGTCATTGACTACTCGAAAGGATTCTTTAGAGGACCACTTTATTTCACTTATAGGAGGTACTAAAAATGCTTAATTTAATAACAATAGAACTTTTTAAACTAAAGAGAAGATCTAAGTTTATAGGAATATTAATTACATTAATCCTATCCTCATTAATTATTCTTCCAGTACTTTATAGTGATGAAAAGTTGAATTCCTGGAATGCTATAATCTTACTTTCTTTTGCTGTTGTAAGTCTAATAACAAATGTATTTACCTGTATCCTTTCAGGTGAACTATTCATGGAAGAATATAAAACTAAGACAATAAATATAATGTTTACCTATCCAATAAGTAGAACCAAGATATACTTTGCTAAACTTTTAGTTATGTGCTTATACTGCGGAATAATCTCTATACTAGGTGCAATTATATTTTTCTCTGTTGCTAATATAGCAAACTATATATATCCAGCCATTACTGATAGCTTTACTATAGAAATAACAGTAAAAATAGTAGTATTAACAATATTCTACACAATATTTAACTCATTTGTCTCCATAACATACTCATTCTTCTCAACTGTTAAGGTATCTATTCCACTCATGGTTGTATCCTGTATTCTAATATTAAATGCAACTTCAAATAACGATATAACAAAACTCTCGCCTTATGCACTAATACCTGTTGCTATAGCAATAATATCAAGCGCTCTACTATTGCCTATAATGAGACATTTGAACATTAAGGATGTAGTATAATTTGTATTTCAGATGATTGTTGTAAAACTTCTAAAGACACATATAAAAATAAGGACCACGCATAATCCAGGAAATAAAACTCCTCTCATGCATGGTCTTTATTTATTATGATATAAAAACTAATTTTCTGCTACCTATTTTTTGTTAGGTATAAATTCTTACCTTTTTTATTCTATTTCGTTCTACTTCTTCAACTACAAATCTTGTGTTAAGATAGGATACCTCTTCATTTTCCTCAGGCATCTTACCTATCTGTCCTATTATAAAGCCTCCTATAGAATCAAATTCTTCGGATTCAATCTTCGTTCCTATTAATTCATTCAGATCATTTATCCTCATACTTCCATCTACGATATATTCGTCCTCTTTTACCACTTCAATATGCTTATCAGTTTCATCATCATATTCATCTTCAATCTCACCGACAATCTCTTCAACTAAATCTTCTATAGTTACAATACCCACTGTTCCACCATATTCATCTAAAACAACAGCCATATGGTTTCTAGTTTTTTTCATTTCACTAAAAAGTTCAGTTATTTTCTTAAATTCAAAAGTATAAAGAGGAATTCTCATATAATCTTTAACTGAAAAATTATTGTTTACATCTTCCGCCAATATTAGATCTTTAACATTTAAAACTCCTAATATATCATCTATAGTCTCACCATACACTGGTATTCTAGAAAACTGTTCATCTTTTATTATTTGAATTATTTCTTCATAAGTAACTTTTACACTTGCGGCAATTATATCAATTCTCTGTACCATTACATCCTTCACTTGAAGATCTCCAAATTCAAATACATTGTATATCATCTGCTTTTCTTCAATTTCTAGTACGCCTTCTTCCTCACTTACATTTACAATTGTTTTAAGTTCTTCTTCCGTTATGAACTGTTGATTTATAGTAGTCTCTCCACCTAGTATTTTTATAAAGAATAAAGCTATCTTATTAAATATCCATACAAATGGTTTTAATATGCTAACCACTAAACTTATTGGTCCTATTACACGTAAGGAGACAGCTTCAGATTTCTGCTTAGCTAATGACTTTGGAGTTATCTCGCCAAATATTAATATTAAAATAGTCATCACTGCAGTAGCTATTGCAACACCCCAGTCACTTTTTACAAGTCTTGCAGTGACAGTTGTAGCAAGAGCAGAAGCTCCTATATTCACAACATTATTGCCAATTAAAATACTTCCTAAAAGTTTATTGGGTTCTTCGGTTAGTTTTTCTACTAGCTTAGCCCCTTTTATATTTTCTTCTACTAAATGTCTTATTCTTATCTTACTTAAAGACATCAAAGCAGTCTCTGCTGCTGAAAAAAAACTAGAAAGAGCTAATAAAATTACTAATATTATAAAGTCCCATGTAAGACTCGAGTTCAAAAATCATCACACTCCCATATAGTACAAAAAATGCCATACAGCTTATTATATCATATTAGATACTATTTTATTATTGGATTCTTTACTTAACTATAAAGGCTGTAGGTAAAGTTCTTGGGCCAGCTAGTGATGACGGTTTATTTATTATTTTATCTTTATAGTACATAGTAGTAGATGCTCCTCCATCTAAATTAGCTGCATTATAAACATCATATTGAAGCAATATATCTTGAACATCTCTTAATGTTGCTCCCACACTTGATACTTGACGTCCATCTATAACAAGCATAACTACAGACCCATCTTTTCTTTGACCAATCGCTGTTCTAGGAGCAATCCCCCAGCCACCATTTCCACTTTTTATCGTAGGTTCACCATTCACTATTAAAAAAGGAGAAAAAGAAACAGCTTCCTTAATATTGTTTTGTCTTATTTGATTTAAAGTATATCTTCCAAGGACTAAAACACCATCGTTATTGAAACCTATTACTGAGTACTCTACGCCTTCTTTTCCATACACTACTTTTCCTTCATGCACTACTACACCTAAAGGCTTACCACCATTACCCTTACCATTTTCATCTTCAAATCCTCCTGCATTTATACCAACTAAAGCTTTTTCTTCTTTCATTATCTCATCTAACTTCATACCACTGCTTCCAAGCTTAGTCGAAGAAGCTACTGTTATTCTCTTAGGATCATCAATTATTAACACATATCCTTTATATCTATCATTGCTTATATCAATTAGCTTTATTCCATTGTAAGGATCATCATTATTCTGTTTTTCTTTATTTACTTCATCTACTGGTGGAGCAATAGTTTGTACAGCTATTTGAGATATATCACTATTGACATCATCCTCTATTTTTTGCTTATCCATTATTTTATTTATTTCTTCATTGCTTAGAAAGAGTGTTGCTATGTATTGGTGTCTAAGGGTTGTCATTGCAGTAGTAACTATGAATTCCTTTATGTTTATAAAAGGCCCATAATAAACTAAGGGGATTGATAACGCAAGTCCTATTACGATATTTGCTGAAAAAAGAACTAGAACATGCTTCGCCACTTTTAATATTCTCTTTTTCTTTCTATCCTTATTTCTTTCCGTACGAGTCTTTCTCATACTTGTCCCTCTCTTTACAATAATTAATTTATATATAAAAAACTAATATTACCAACTTACATTAAATATAAACTATTTCTTTCTTATTTAAAATTAAATTTTTATAATTTTTAATTTATATATTGCATTTTAAGATATTTGCAATATAATAATATTATTAGTGAACATCGTTCATAAAACAAAGGAGCCTTTAAATGCCTAAGATACTACTTAATATAAAAGACAAACTTATTGAAGAAGGAAGATCAGTTCTTACAAATAGTGGTTATAATAATTTTAACATAAGAGATATAGCCAAGTCCTGCAATATTGGTATAGGAACCTTTTATAATTATTTTTCTAATAAGGATGCTTTAATTATAGAAATCATAACTAATGACTGGGATAGAGTAATTGAACTTTCTAATTCACTTATATATAAAGATATCCATATAAAAGATAAATTATTTCTCATTTATTCTGATATAAATAAATTTTTATCTACTTATATAGATACTTTTATGATGATGACGGTAGATGGCTCTAAGGGTTGTCCACACCAATATATATTTGATCAAATTTATGAAGCTTTAGAACAATCAATTAATATAGCAACAGAAAAAGGAGAAATAAGACCTTTAATAAATTCTAAAAAATTAGCTAAGTTCATAATCAATTCTATGACCTTTGCAGTAAAACAAAAAGACATATCATTTGATGAAATATATCACTCAATTCAAATGTAACTTATATCATTTAGTTGAATTATACTAAATGATTTTATTTTAATTTTAAATGAACATAGTTCAGAAAGGAGTTTTTCATGAAAAAAAATAATCGAACCATCTTACTCATAATCTTTCTATTAGGTATTTTTATAGGTGCTTTAGACACTGGTATTGTCTCTCCAGCTAGAACTGTAATAGCTTCTCAACTATCAATATCTTCTAGTAGCAGTGTTTGGATAGTAACTATATATACGCTTGCATATGCAGTTTCTATGCCTATAGCCGGAAAATTTTCTGACAGGTATGGTAAAAAGAGAGTTTTCACTTTAAGTATAGCTTTATTCGGAATAGGATCATTACTTTG
Organism: Clostridium folliculivorans; assembly: GCF_024341905.1. Lineage (GTDB taxonomy): Bacteria > Bacillota > Clostridia > Clostridiales > Clostridiaceae > Clostridium_AR > Clostridium_AR folliculivorans. The sequence continues at coordinate 71,701 of NZ_BQXY01000011.1, read as the reverse complement.
CGGCGTTTCTAATTATGCAGGCAGTTTTTCATTTCTTTTAACAGCAAGAGTTATTCAAGCATTAGGCGGAGGAGGAATAATGCCAGTAGCCACTGCTTATATTGGCGAAAGTTTCCCAATTGAAAAAAAAGGTTCAGCTCTTGGACTAGTAGGTGCTATATATGGTATTTCTACTACATTGGGACCAACTGTTGGCTCCGCATTACTTAATTTAGTTGGTAATTCTAACTGGGGTGTATTATTCTTAATAAATGTTCCAATATGTATTGGTGTAATAATAACAGCATTAATCGTAAAAGATGAGGGTGTTTTAAAAGAACCTAAAAAACTGGATGTATTAGGTAGCATTGTAGTGACCATATTAATCCTTGCATTAATGTATGCACTTACAAACTTGCAATTTCATGACTTTAGAAACAGTATAGCTTCAACTAAAGTTTGGCCTTACTTACTGATCTTTATAGTTTTACTTCCTATATTTATAGTAGTTGAAAAAAAATCTTTAGATCCTATATTAAATCTTAAATACTTTACAAACAAAGAAATTGCTCTTACTCTTCTGATTTCTTTCATAACTGGAGCAGGGATGATGGGTATAGTGTTTGTTCCTCAATTTGGAGAAAATGCATTAAAGTTAAAAACTGGCTCAGGTGGATACTTAGTAACCCTTATGGCTATATTTTCAGGTGTCTCAGCACCATTAGGCGGAAAACTTGTAGATAAATATTCACCTAAGTTAGTACTTAGTATGGGATTTGCCTCTACATTGATAGGAAGCTCAACCTTAGCTTTCATTGTAGCTAAAAATCCATCTTTTATTTCTTTGCTAATTGGTCTGGCTTTTATAGGACTTGGAATGGGGTTCTGCATGGGAACACCACTTAATTATCTAATGCAAACAAATGTTGATCCTAGTGAAACTGCTTCAGCTCAATCAACACTATCTCTAATAAGATCTATAGGTGTTGCAATATCCCCTAACATACTTATAGGATTTATATCTGAAGCTGGAAAAAATATATCACCTAAGTTGATGGCTATACTTCCTAAAGTAACTATACCTGGCAGCAATGCAGCAGTTTCTATGACTCAAGGAGGCTCATCATCAATATCCTCTGATCAACTAGCTGCTCTTCAAAATGCAGATGTTACAACAATAACTGATGTACTAAAACAATTTAGCAGTTCAATGATAGATAAATTCTCTCCAATGTTAAAGCAACAATTACAAAACAGTAAACTTCCAAAAGGAGTAACTGCAGACACCTTGGTTGCCCAATGGAAATCAGACTATCTTTCTCAAATAGATACACTTAGATCTTCAATAGAAAATGTTTTTCAAAGTACTTTAAACGAAGGCTTTTCAAAACTATTCCTAGGAGCAGCTGTAATTGCCTTACTTGGATTAATATTCACACTTTTATTATCAAAGAAGAATAAACCTGCGGCTACTCACCAAGAATTTTAAGAAATCAAAACAAAAGTCTTACCTTAATTAAACAAACTTCTTATTAGAACAAATAAATAAAAGTCTACTAAATATTTTAAGATAAATAGTTTAGTAGACTTTATTATTTTTATTTGAATCTTTTTGAGTTATGTTTAACATTATTATTTATATTAATTCTAATTTGTGGCTGTAGATTGTTCCTGTTTACTTGAATCTGTAGTATCTGAGGATGCTTGATTACTTGAAGTATCATTACTTTTAGTAGAATCTTTACTTGTACTATCAGTACTAGCTGGAGGTGTCGTTGGACTGCCTGTTTGCCCGCTATTTTCAGTTGTACTCCCTGAAGTCTCTTGCTTAGTAGTATCAACTGTAGTATTACTACTAGAAGACTGTTCACTTTTACTTTCTGTATTTGTACTTGTATTTACATTTGAATTATTTGTTACTGAAGGGGTTGTATTTGAATTTGATTTTGATGTATTACTTTTGCTACTATTCTTTATAGTACTAGTAACTGCTTTTGTAGTGTTAGATGTACTTGTTACTTGTGAGCTTACACTAGTGTTTGCAGCATTTTCTTTAGTCGCACTAGTATCCGTAGAAGTGTCCTTAACTTTAGTATCAGTCTGTTGCGAGCTTGCAGTATCAGCTTTCACAGCAGGCTTATCATCTGACTGTAGGGTTTGCTCCTTTTTAGTTGATATCTCTATACTATTTATAACCTCATCCTTACTAGATAGATTTCCATACTTATGTATACCTGTAGCTATAGCCGAAATTGTAGCAACTCCAACTACTATGTTTGCCACTATTAATAACTTCTCTCTTTTCCCCATATACCCTCCACTAATAATATGACTTGTTTAAAACCACCTTACTTTAACCATAAATTCTCATAATCTCATTAAATGTATTAAATATATTATATCTAATTCATTTACAAATTTCCATATTTATGTGTAGCCGCCAAGGCCAATTTATTGTATACTTATACAAAATTAAATATCTAAATTCACACCTTGTCACAAAGTAAAAGTATAGTCTCCATATTAAATATATATATTTAATAAGAAATTTAGATTACTATAAATGCTAGAGTTAAAGTCTTTTTAAAATTTATTAAACACCTATATATTATATAGGTATAAAATGTTATAATATAAGTATATACCTATTTTTTTGAATTTGGGAGAACGATATGACTAAATATATGCAAATAGCAAATGATATACGAAATCAAATAGTTCAAGGTACTCTTCAAGCAAATGAACAGTTACCATTTGAAAAAGACCTTTGCGAAAAATATGATGCAAGTAAAATGACCGTAAAGAAAGCCTTAGATATTTTAGTATCAGAAGGATTGATAGTAAAGAGAAGAGGCTCTGGTACCTTTGTAAAGAGTATAAGCAGTACTGATATGAATAAATTACTTGTTTCAAATCAATTCAGAGGATTAACTGCATTATATAGCACCCGAAAAGTTACAAGTGAATTATTGAAATTTGAAGTTATATCAAGTAACGAAGAAATTAGATCAAAACTCAATTTAGAAAACGAAGAATTTGTTTATAGCATACTTCGTGTTAGATATCTGGACAATAACCCTTTTGTTATGGAAAATACTTATATGCCTATAGGGTTGATACCGGGATTAAAAAAACAGCATGCTTTAGACTCAATTTACTCTTACATAGAAAATGATTTAGGCTTAAAGGTTCAGAGTTCTCATAGGACTATACGAGTTAGAAAATCTAATGAACTAGAACATGAACACTTACAGTTAGAACCCAATGATCCTGTTGCAGTTGTAGAGCAAGTTGCCTATTTTGAGAATGGCAGTGCATTTGAGTATTCTATATCTATTCACAGATATGACCGTTTTGCCTTTGAAACAGTAATTGTACGTTAAAATATAATAGTATATACTCGCTTAATTAGACTTACACTGAGTATAAAAAAACAAACTTGTTAAGGTAATGAAATAACAAGTTTATTTTTTTACATATTATTTATTTTTATAGAAATTATATATAACTTTTTCAGCAGGTTTTCCAAAAACACTATACCCATCATCATTAAGCGCTTCCTTTTTATCATAAAGTTTAGCTTTCCAATCCCACAACCCAAATCCATTTACCCAAGATCTTTTTTCAGCTCTTTCAAACATAGTCTTATAGAAGATTCTTTGCTCTTCGAGATTAACTTCTCCTTTTAACTCCCAATTATTTGGTATGAAAGACGATCCTATTCTACTTGGACATCCAGCTTCTGCAAAAAAAAATGGCTTCTTATAAGGTTTTATTATATTTTCTATTCTATTAAGTTCTTGCTCCCACTTATCTATAGGATAATAACCACTAGAAGAAATTACGTCTACAGCATCCCACCACCTTACATTTCCTTCTTGATATTTGTCTGTATTATATGAAATTAATCCATCATATTCTTTTCTTATTTTTGATATTAAACTTCTCCAATATTCTTCCTTTCTTTCCGTTTGCACCATTTCACATCCGATTATAAGCATTTCACAATTCATTTCTTGAGCTAACTTAGCATAATGAGCTATAAAATCACTATAATTTTTAAACCAATCGCTCCACTTTGGCTCACAAGGTGCCTCGATATCAAAGAAATTTATATGAGCCCTCCATACGCCATTGCTACAATTTAGAATAGGTTTTAAAATTATCTTTAAGCCTAATTCTTTTGCATACTTTATTATCTTATATAAGTCTTCATCCATTACAGTATCTTCAGTATTATAATAAATATCAGTTGATTGAGGATTATCTTGGAGTGCTCCAACTGCTAGAATAACATGACTTATGCTCGTTCTTTCTTTAAGAATTCTTAACGAGTCCTTTCCTTCCTGAGAAGATAAATCTGAACTCCTATCCATAAAACCAAAGGTAAATCCTTTAATATACTCCATCTACTCTCCCCCTGTAACTTAAATTATCTGCATATAAATTAAGTTTATACACAGCTCATCTAGTCATATCTAGAATCGTTATGTATAAACTTTATTTTTACTTTACTGATCCTTGTACACCATTATAAATATGTTTTTGTAATGATATAAATATAACCAATGTTGGTATTATTACAATCATTATTCCCGCAGCTATTATCTCCCATTGAGATCCCATAGGACCTTTAAAGTTAAATAATGCTGTAGAGATAGTTCTTAGTTTTGGGTCTGGCATATATAAGAATGGAGTATAGAAATCATTGTATATACCTACTCCACTAAGTATTACCACCGTAGCTATTGCTGGTCTTAGAAGAGGTAATATTATTCTAGTATAAATGGTAAAATAGGATGCTCCATCAAGCATAGCTGATTCATCTAGAGCTACTGGTATCTTATCTAAGAATTGTAGAAATATATACATTGATATTACGTCAGTTCCTAGGTTTAGTAGCAATATAGATCCAATTTTATTGAATAATCCTATCTTTGCTATTATTTTAAACACCACAACTTGATTTGATACAGTAGGCACTAACATTGCAAAAAGGAATAAACCTAAGATAACCTTTTTACCTCTGAACTTAAATCTATGTAATACATAAGCTATCATCGTTCCAAGAAGTATCTTACCAAATAAGGATATAACAAGTATTATAGCTGTATTCTTAAAGCCAGTAACCATGTTTCCTCTTATAAATGCAGTGACATAGTTATTAAAGTTAAAACTAGAAGGCAGTGTAAGCGGTCCTGTTGTTTGATATTCAGTACTTGTCTTAAATGAGGTAAAAAGTATAACTAATATAGGTACTATAGTAATTGCTGCCCCTAAAATTAAAGTTGAATACTTAAATACATCAGAAACTATATATTTAATTTTATATTTCAAGTCCATTCCGCTTTTAGGTGACTTTGCTTTTATATTTAGAGCTTTATTATTTATCACTGATTAGTCCTCCTCACTTAAAAACTTCTTTTGGATTAATGTTACGCTTATAGAAATTAGTAATAAAACAATTGCCATTGAGCAAGCAAGTCCTAATTTTTGATACTTAAATCCTGTATCAAGAGTCTGAATAACAAAGGTCTTACTTCCATTCGCTCCTTGAGTCATTATATAAGGAATTTCAAATACACTTAAAGCTCCATTTATACCTAAAACTATATTAAGTACAACTATTCTCTTAATATTAGGTAATATTATGCTTATAAATTGTCTCCATCTATTTGCACCATCTATTTCAGCTGCTTCGTATATCTCTCCATCAATTGATTGTATTGTTCCAAGGAATATTATAAAGTTTCCACCCATATATCTCCAGATTGATGTAAACGCTAGTGATATATTTATTATATTAGGATTCCCTAACCATAACTGAGTGTAATTTCCTAATCCAACAGCTTTCATTATAGTATCTAGGGTGCCATTTGGTTGGAAGAAATATAAAAATATAAAGCCTATAGCAACACCATTTAAAAGATATGGAAAGAATATCGCACCCTTAAAAAAGTTCTTAAATTTAACTTTAAAACTCAATATAGTAGCAAAATAAAGAGCTATTGCCATCTGTATAAAGGTAGCTAGAAAATAATAAATACTTGTTTTAAAAACCTTAAAGTATTCTGATTTAGAAAAAATAGTTTTATAATTATCAAAAAAAACAATATTAAAATCTTTTGATATTCCATTCCAATCTGTAAAACTATATTCAACCATTCTAACTAGAGGATAATAGCAGAATATCAATAGTAGAGCCACTGGTACAATTGAAAATAGTACAATTATTAGCTTTTTTTGAGCATTATAGCTCATTTTGCTTACTTTAAACAATAATATATCCCCTTTCTTATAACCTATTAAAACAAGAACTTTGCAGTTTCTGCCTACAAAGTTCTTATTCTTTATATATATGGATGTACCACTTAGTAATAAAACTTATTATTTTTAGATTCTCTCACCATAACCCGTGAGAGTTTTGAAATAATAATGTTTAATTATTTACCTGAAACAATCTTTGCTCTTGCTGTCTTCCACTTAGAATTCAAATCATTCATGATTTGGTCATAAGTTTCTTTTGAGTTTCCTATAGCTGCTTCAATTACTCTTCTTCTGAAGTCTGGTTGCCATAACCCAACTTCAGCAGCTTTGTCTATCTTATCATTCCATCCAGCTTGACCTTCTTTTGCAGAAGCTGGCATTAAGTATTCAACGCCTAAATCTTTAAATGCTTGTAATGACTTTGGCATTTCTGCTCCTTTTAATGTTGGTACTGTACCACAATCTTGAGCATATCCTGATTTTTCTACGAACCAAGTTAGGAATTCTTTTGCTTCAGTAACATGTTTGCTGTTCTTATTTACAGCTATTGGGTAATCAGCTGAAAGGTTTGAGTATGTCTTGCCATTAACTTGATAAGGGAAAGGCATGTATCCTATATCATCTGCATTTGATGCTTGAGCTTGTATTTGCGCTATAGCAAAGCTTCCAAGTTCCATGGCACCTATCTTGCCTTGAGCCATAAGTGTCTTAGACTGTTCCCAATCTGTTGTGGTTGGATCTTTTTCTATAAGTTTTTTATTAGCTAGATCATACATAAGTTTATATACTATATAATGAGGAGTTCCTGGTGAAAATGGAGAGTCAGTGTTTACCATCTCTTGATTTGTATAAGTATTCTTTCCAAATACAGATAATGTATCTGGCTCCCATTGTACTAGTGGCCATCCATCTTTATAGTTTGTATAATAAGGAGTAGCTTCTGGTAATTTATCTTTTATTTTTTGCATATCGCTTAAAAATTCATCTGGAGTTTTAGGAAGTTCTGTTATGCCTGCATCTTTAAAAACCTTTTTATTATAAACCATACCACTTACATTCATATCTGAAGGTATTCCATATATCTTACCACCAAATTCATCTCCAACTCCGTCTAGGCCATAATACTTATTAGCTAAATCCTTTTCACTTCCAAGAGACTCAAAATAATTAGGTCTTTCACTTATAGGAAGAGTATTCGGAATCATCAATACATCACCATATTCATTTGAAGTGATTCTTGTTTGAGTCTGAGCATCATAATCTGTATATGCTTCAAACTTTAGTTCTATATTTGGATGATCCTTCTTATAGGTTTCAGCATATTCCTTGAATTTCGTATTTACGAAATCAGTCTTTTGAGTAAGGATTGTAAGAGTTATTTTGTCTCCACTCTTTGAGTCGCTTTTTGAACCACATCCTGTAAAAATACCAGCTGCTAAAACGCAACTCATAACTACAGCTAAAACTTTCTTATTCATTTTCAAATTCCCCCTTTTGATTTGTATAATTTTAAGAAAATGTAGTTAAATCTTAAAATTATGATTCCATAGCATTTTTAACTTAATATACCTTTAATATCGTTTACATATATCTTACAAAATTATTATAAACTATATCTTTTTATATGTCTATATGCTTTGTAATAAAAATATATACTTTTATTTTTTATAGGATATATTTTATTGACAAACTTCATTAATATCTTACATTTTCTAACACATACTAATTCATATATATATATATCAATCGACCTATAATTCATTAGCCTTAACCTATATCTATTACTATATTAATTATTTGAACTAATTCCTTAATTAATGTAGTTATAAACTGCACCAATTAAATTTGAATCATTCATATATTCACATCGTTTTACAACTGGTCTGACCTTCGCAATTTCTACAGCAGCCATAAGCTCATCCATAGCTAATTCAATATTATCTATAAGATCCTCTCTTATACTTATTCCACCACCAATAACTATAACTTCAGGGTCATAAACATACTGAATGTTATATATTCCAATTGCCAAGTTCTTATAAAACCTTTTTACTTCATGCTTAGCGATTTCATCTCCAGCTTCAGCAAGCTTAAACACCTGCTCTCCATCAATAAAATTATCATTAACTCCTTTAGCCTTTGCATAGCTATCTGCCATATGAACTGGCGTTGCTACTGTACTTAAAGTAGTATAATCTTCTGATGTTATCATGTATCCAAATTCACCGCCATGTAGATTTGCTCCTTTGTGAATCTTTTTATCCTTAATTACAGCGCCGCCTACACCAGATCCTAATATTACAAATAATACATCCTTATTGTCTCTTGCTGCACCTATCCACACTTCTGCTAAAGCTGCACAATTGGCATCATTTTCCATGCTTATGTTTGTTATGCCTGTGGCTTTTGCTATTTTCTCTTTAATATTAAATCCATGTATACATGAAACTGCACTTGCTCCACCTATTATTCCAGTACTATCATCTACTGCACCTGGACAGCTCATTGCAATTCCTTCAAAATCATACTTATCATCATAAGTTTTCTTAATCTCTACCATTCCAGAGATTAAGGCATCTATATCTTCTTTAGGAGTTTCAAATTTACCTTTTTCATGTATATTTCCACTTCTATCTAACACTCCATATTTTATGCTTGTCCCACCAATATCAAAGGTTAATATGCTCATATATACACTCACCTTTCTATTAAAATGAATTTAATTAAAGTCTATCATTTATATAAATATTAATTTCCCTATAACTACTTTGTAAGATATACAGTAAAAAATATTTTTTCTTAAACGATATTCAGATGTAGTTGCCCTAAAAAATTTGTAATCTTTAGAGCACCACATTCTGATTTTGAGTTTAGTTTTAGGGTAAACTAATAGAGTACGGGCTAAAATCCATTGTTTTCTGAAACTGCTTTAAACCAATAACCTGATTTTTTTATAGTCTTGATCTGAGTAGCTAAATCTAAAGATATAAATCCATATCTATTTCTATATGCATTCATCCATGACCAGCAATCTATCGGAGTCCAAAGGTGATATCCAAAGCAATTAGACCCTTCTTCTATACCTTTATGAAGGAATTCTAGATGTTCTGTTATGAACTCAATTCTATAATCATCAACAATCATTCCATTTTCGTCTTTAAACTTTTCTTCACCATAAACACCCATTCCATTTTCTGAAACATACCATGGTATATTCTTGTAATTATCTCTTATATTGATTGCTATATCATACATAGCTTCAGGATATATTTCCCAATTTTTATGAGGGTTTACCCTTCTTCCTGGCATTTCATAGTACGAATAGTATTTATCAGGAAGCCATCCCTTCTTTGATTCATCAAATTCATGTTCTAACGCCTTGACTCTTAATGGTTGATAGAAGTTTACTCCAAGAAAATCAATTGTATTATTTTTTATTAATTCTAACTCTTCTTCTGTATACTGCCACATAACATCATCTTTTATAAATATCTCAGCTAAGCCTTCTGGAAAATGTCCCAAGACTGCTGGATCAAGAAACATTCTATTATGAAACTTGTTTGCAAAATCTGAGGCAGCTAAATCTTCCTCCGAATTAGATCTTGGATATGCAGGGGTAAGATTTAATACTATTCCTATCTCTCCATCTTTGCTATTTTTGCTCAATCTAAATTGCTCTATAGCTTTTGCTGAAGCAAGATTTAAATTATAAGATACTTGAACAGCTTTCTTACCATCTACTAGATTGGGATAATGAAACTGATTTATATATTCACCTTGTACAATTACTATAGGCTCATTGAAAGTTGTCCAATGCTTAACTCTATCTCCAAATAAATCAAAACATACTCTAGAGTACTTTGCAAAAAGCTCAACTACGTGCTTTGATTCCCAACCACCATACTTTTCATAAAGTTCTATTGGAAGATCAAAATGATGTAAATTTATAACTGGTATCATTCCATTAGCTATGCATTCATCAATCATTTCATTATAAAATCTTACTGAATCTGATTCAACTTCAGCAGTTTCAAAATCTTTGATAAGACGTGTCCATTGAATAGACGTTCTAAAAGAATTAAATCCTATAGATTTCATAAGTTTCAAATCTTCTCTGAAGCTATTATAAAAGTTTGAAGCTACATTTGGACCTACTCTATCAAAAAAAGCTTCCGGCTCTATATCATACCAATAATCAAATACGCTTCTATGTTTTTTGTTAAATCTTCCTTCTGATTGAGGTCCAGATGTAGCTGCCCCCCACCAAAAATCTTTTGGAAATTCATGTTTCAATTAATATCACCTATCCTTATTGTATTTTTACTTCGACGTAGCTGTATGTGTTTGTGATTCTATATCTATATAATTTATAAATAATAAAACAGATAAAATCTTTATTAATATTTACTTAAGGTATTAAACGGTGAAGCAGGTAACCCTATATTATTAAATAGATTTATTTCAATATAGTTCTTCCAACCATAAGCAACACCTATAGGCTCACCAACTTCTTCGCTATAAACAATTACTTTATCCTTTTCAATATAAGCCTTTGCGGGATGTAAAACTTTATTTTTATCATATATCTCAAAACCATTTAATTTTGTATCATCCTTTATAATCAATTCCCCAGGTAATACATAATCAAAACTTATTCTTACCTTATTGCCTATAATCTCATAATCGAGATATATAGGAGAATGACCATTTATATTTTCCTCATATACATCCTGCCTTGCAGCTAAAGCAAGTCTTTCTCCCACTGGTTTTTTATCCTTAGGGTGAACATCTTCTGCTTCTCCTAAATCTGAAGTAACTATCATAGATGTATTTTTCATGTTTTTATAAGTGTATAACTGTGCATCTCTAACAATCTGCCAAGTATCAAGCTTCTCATCATTAAACATAGGTAGCTGCACAAATACGAAAGGAAGTTCTGCACTTTCCAAATCCTCTCTCCAACATTTTATCAATCTACTAAAAAGTTTCTTGTACAGATGTGCTTTTGATGAATCTTCTTCACCTTGATACCAAATAACCCCTCTAACCCTAAAAGGAGTTATTTTTCTAAATTTTGTTTTATAAATTCCACATGGCCTTTGATATGACTTTCTTCCCAGTGGAGGCGGCCATGGAACACTGCCTATTTCTGCATGAAGCTGTTCCATAGATCTTTCAGGATACTTTTTCTTATATTCCTCTTCTCTTCTGTTGTAATCCTCTTGTGATTTATAAAATTCAGATGTTAATCTATCTTCTTCTTCATCTGTAAGGTTTTCTATAGCTTTTTTATATTGTTCTAAATATGCTTCTGTTAATTCATTATCCTCAGATAAGTATTTTTCATTCATCCAGCTAGATGCAGAGGTTCCACCCTTATTACAGTTAATTATTCCTATAGGAACCTTTAAGTCATTATATAAATTCTTAGCAAAATGATATGCAACAGCTGAGTAATATGCTGCTGTTTCTGGCGATGCTACACTCCACCCTGTATCTATTATCCCCTCAGGTAAAACTTCATCACCATTCTCATATATTATATCTGGTACATTATAATATCTTATCTCAGTATAATTGGACTGTTCTATTTCTTTCTCAGCACCTATAGAATCCTTCAGATTAAATTCCATATTAGATTGTCCACCTGCAATCCAAACTTCACCTACTAAAATATTGTTAAAGATTACTTCTTGGTCTTCCGATAATATCTCCAGTTCAAAAGGTCCACCAGCTTTAAGATCTTTAAATATGAGTCTAAACTCACCATTCTTTGCGTAGGCCTTAACTTCTTGTCCACACATTTTACCTATTATTAAATCATCATTCTCAGCCTTTCCCCAGACAACAACTTCAGAATCTCTCTGAAGGACCATATTGTCAGAAAAGATCGGAGCTAATTTAAATCCCAATATTATCACCTCTTATCTATTTTATAAAAAATGATTTCCTTTACATATATAATAATAGCATAACTATTTATATAAGTATATACTTTTAATAAATAAATATACTTACTACTTCCGTGACTTTCTGCACAAAAAAAGCTTAATCTTAATGATTAAGCTTCTCTAAATAAAACATACATACATTTATATATGAATTTTCTTTTTCACCAAAGTATCATATGCAAAATAACCTATTACACCACCAATTGTATTAAATAATATATCATTGATATCCGTAACTCTCGAACTTTGTAATTGCCATACCATTTCTAAGTACTGCATAAATTCTATACCTATTGAAAATAAAATTACTATTATCATACACTTCTTAAAACTAAACTTATCAGAATAGAGCATTTTTATAAAAATACTCAATGGAGTTAATAAAAATATATTACCAACTATATTTATTATGCCAATTAAACCAAACCTATCTGTATCAATCCCAATTAAAGGTATAACATTTATATTAGGAGTGATTTTATATGGGTTAACAGTACGATATACCGTAATAGGTAATAGTGTAATACTTAATACTAGTAGTATATATACTACAAAGCCCCCAAATATAGCCTCTCTCTTCCAAACTATCACTTTATTTCTTTTCTTTTTTATTAATATGGAAATTAACATAGTTACAAGTAAAATCATTGTTCCATATATAACTAATAATTTAGGTGTATACACCTCAGCTTGCATAAATCTTCCCCCTCATTTAATTATTTTCTTATCTATAAGTATAAATATAAGTTAATCCATAACTACAAAGTAGTAGAATTAAATTTGCTTGCTAAACTAGCATACTATAAAACTATCAACTTGAAAAAACTCGCATAAGAATTCCAACTAAGTTTCTAAGATTTAACGAAAAAACCTATTACGCTGATAATTGCCCCAACAATGATTAATAAAACTTCTCTATCACCTGTTCTGACACCTTGAAGAGATTGAATACCGATATATATTCCTATTAAAATAATAACAAGTCCCATTATCATAATCTTTATTCCTTTAACAGCCATTATAATCACCCTCCTTTCTTCCATAATATAACTTTAACTTTACAATACTTTATTTCTTAATTGCAATTTTTTTACTCTATTGTCCATTTTAAGTTACAAATTTATATTCATAAATATTCTAAAACCCTTGCTATTCACCTAAAAACATACAAATTACAAACAATTAAATTAAATAACCTTTCATGGGTTAATGCATACTCATGTTATAAAAGATATGAAGCAAAATACTGCAGTATTATTTCAAAAAATGTTTAATGAATTTGTATCAACTTAATATCTAGAAAACTTTTCCAAATAGTATAGTAACCTTTTCTAAAAACAAAAACGGCTTAACCCTTAAAGTTAAGCCGTTCTATCACCATACATGGTATCCCCAGTAGGAATCGAACCTACATCTGTCCCTTAGGAGGGGACTGTTCTATCCATTTAACTATGAGGACATATTAAGTTGTATGAAAAATACATTCCTATTTTAAACCTTTATAAACTTAAAGTCAAGATATGAAATTTTTGTAAGAAAAACTGCTGATAAATTATGTTTATCAGCAGTTTTATACTATACATTAAATGCTAAAACTATGCTGCTAATTCTTCCTTTTTACCTTCTATAAGTCTTACAAACTTTTCTCCTCTGTCTATAAATATAACAGCTATTGTTATAAAGACTACTAGATATGCTAATAGGAATAAAGAGCTACTAGCTATAACCGAAAAATCTGAGCCTGCTATAGATTCTCTTAATCCTGCTATTGCATAAGTAAATGGAAGGTATGGATTTAAAACTGTGAAGAATTTAGGTACTAATTCTAATGGGAAAGTACCTGCACAAGTTGTTAAGTTAAATATAAGCAATACTATTGCAAGAAGTCTTCCAGCATCTCCAAGCAAGGATATCAACGCTTGTATTATAGCTATAAAAGTAAAGGATAATAATATATTAAATCCAAAGTAAGCTATGATATTGTTTGGTTTTAATCCCAAGAATAAAACAACTATGCTCACTAATACTGCTTGAAGTAATCCAATAAAGGTATATGAGAAGTATTTTCCCAAAACTCTTGAAGCAGAGCCTGCGTTCATTCCATCGGCAACCTTTGGTGATATTACGAAGAACATCATGATTGCACCAACCCATAATGATAATGGGATAAAGTATGGGGTAAAGCCAGTCCCATAATCCTTAACTGTATTTATCGCTTCTGTAGTAACTTTAACTGGTTCTGATATAAAAGTTCCCATCTCTTCACTTGAATTCTTTAGGTTATTATTTAGCTTATTTGAACCATCAGATAGCTTATCTGACAATTCTTTTGAGCCATCTGTAAGTTTTACAACACCATCTTTAAGTTCAGGCATCTTTCCATTTAGCTCTCCAAGTCCATTACTTAACTTGCCTGCTCCATCATTTAATTGATTTACTCCACTTATTAATGAAGGTACTGATCCATTAAGCTGGCCTAAACCTCCAGCAACTTGAGTTGAGCCATCATATAACTGATTTACTGCTCCATTTACTGTATTAAGTCCTCCAGTAACCTGAGTAGATCCATCATATAATTTTTGAACTCCATTTGTTAGTTCTGGAATAGATGCTAATAAGTTCTGAGCAGTTTCAAGATTTCCTTCTGTTAATGTTCTGTCTGCTATTTCTAAAATATCTGCATTATTTTTTATATCTTGTTGAAGTCCCTTAACTTGTCCTGCTAGCTCTGGTGCTTTTTCAAGCATTGCCAAAGTTTCAGGAGTATTTAGTTTATCTATAAGTGGTTTAGCCGAATCAATATCACTCTTAATTTTTGCAACCTTAGGTAGTAAAGCTTGAACCTTAGGATCTTGAGTGCTTGTTATTAAGTCATTTATTAAAGCTAAGTTATCTTGATTCTTTGCTAAATCCGTTTGTATGCTATTTATACCACTAATTACAGTAGACAATGCAGAAACATTATCAGGCTTTTGTAATGCTACACCAACAGCATTTAATAGAGGTAATTTAGAGTTTACTAATCCCATTGTTGCATCATAGTTTGTAAGTAAACTACCTAGAGCTTTTGCTGATTGAGGGTTAGCTTGAACAACTGCCATCTTATCTTTAGCCATTTGCTCATAAGAGTTTAGCTGTGTCATCATTCCATCCAGCTCTGGCTTGTACTTTGCAAATCCATTAGTCAAATTATTTACTGAACCCATATATTGAAGCATAGCATCTCTCTCAACTGCAGACAATTGAACACTTTGGTCTCCTTGCGCTTTTGAAGTTCCAAGCTTCACTGCTATGGTTTTTAGTTCATTATTTAGAGCATCATTGCTTTGCATAGTAGATATTTGATTCATTAAGCCATTTAAATCACTCTTTGTTTTATCCATAGCCGCTAATTGATTACTCAACTTTGTAGGGTCATTTAGAATCCCTTGTACAAGTGTCACATCACTCTTTGTAATTAACTTACTTGCAGAACTTAAATTATTTAATGAACTTATTATTACAGGCATTGTTTTTAGTTCATTATTTATATCCATACTTTGCAATTGAGTAAATAATTGTGGTTCATTATTCTTTAATTTTAATAAAGCTGCTTGTATAGAGTTAGCATCACTAACTAATTTATCTGCATTTTGAACTCTTGTTGCTAAAGCCTGTTGATTTTCAGGCTTTGAGAAATCCATCTGTGATAAAACTAGTTGTATTGATGGTTTACTCATTAATACTTTTATTCCTTCATCACTAGTTAACTGCTTTATGTCACTCATTGTACTCTCTACTAGTTTAACACTAGAAGTATTTAAAGAATTAAGTACAGAAAGATCTGCATCAGATAGTTTTTTTCCTGCAGCTATTACTGATTTGATCTTTTGAAGATTTTCTACATTCAAAACTTTACTTGGATCAAGTTTATTAAGTCCTAAGCTTACAACAGTTTCTTGTCCTTGTTTGATTTTATCATTAAGCATTCCTAAACCATTAGTTATTTGATTAGATCCGTCAAGTAATGCAGGGATACCTGTTGATGCCTTTAACTGGCCTAATCCCCCTGTTATTTGATTTGATCCACTATAAAGCTGTGAAACTCCACTTGGCATTGCTGATGTCTTGTCCTTAAGTTGACTTAATCCGTCACTTAACTTATTGGAACCATCCTTAAGTTGTAAAACTCCATCTGCCATAGTTGGTACATTGCTACCTAAAGTATCTATACCATCATAAAGTTTCTTACTTCCATCTGCTGCTTGTTGCATTCCATCTTTTAGTTCGTACATATTATCAAAAGTAACCTTAGTGAACTCTTTTGATATATTTGATGTAATTTTTTGCTGAATAGCTAGTTCAACTTTTCCTCCTATTTGTGAAGCAAGAAAATTCTTTTTGTCGTTAGGCACAAACTTAATCTCTGGTGATTCAGGCTTGTGATCCTTTGAACTGATTATTTTACCAGAAAAATCCTCAGGAATCACAAACATAGAATAATATTTGCTTCCTTCTAATCCATCTTTAGCTTCTTGTAAATTGGTAAATTGCCACCCAACTTCTTTGTTTTCCTTCAGATCCTTTACAATATCATCGCCATAATTTACAGCTTTTCCATCATTCTCAGAACCTTTATCTAGATTTACTACTGCTACTGGAAGCTTATCTAATCTTGAATAAGGATCCCAAAACGCAGCTAGATAAAGTAAGCTGTATAACAAAGGCACTATGATAATTGCTATTACAGAAACTCTTATCAATCTGTTTCTAAATATGCTAGAAATATCTTTCCAAGCAATTTTAGCAAATTTCATACATCCACCCCGCTTTTCATAAGTTTTTGTACTGACTGGTCAGTTCTATTTATACTATTTTTGATTATCTTTTGCAAAAGCGATTTATGGCATTTTATGTAATAAAATCAACTGATTATGGCAAATATATCAACTTATCTCTATTATCCTTAATTTTATTCCACCTTTTACATACTTATATTTGCCAGCCTTCTCTATTTCTATATATCAAGCGTCTAATTTATTATTCAACAACTAATTTTTAAAGAAAAAAAATAGAGAGTAACGATTTATTACTCCCTGTTTCTATCCACATATAAGCAGATTATATCTTTATTTACTTGTTTGTAATCCCCTAAAATTGTAATCTATTAGATTATCAATAATATTTTCTAAATTAATTTTATCTATATTTATTATTTCATATACCGCCGCAGATATTAAGCTTCCAAAAAATGCATAGGCCATAAAAGAGACATCACCTTTTCTTATTAAACCAGTATCTACTGCCTCTTTTATATAGGTTTCTAAACCATATATATATTGCTGGATCTGATTTCTAAGCTCTAATTGTCTAAGTTCTTGCCCCCACAATTGGCTCATTATAACTTTAAAAAACTCTTTATTTCTATACAAAAAAGAAAGCTGTATTTTGCAAACTTCTTTCAATTTAACTAATGCATCACCAGATATATTATTTACTTGATTTATTTCATCATGCATAAGATTGATGCCTTCTGTTATTATAAAATTGAATATTTCTTCCTTACTTTTAAAATGATAATATAAGGTACCTTTAGCTACCCCAGCTTCTAATGCTATCTCATCCATTGTAGCACCATTATAACCAGCCTTTGAAAAGATACTTATTGCAGCTTCAAAGATTGCTCTTTTGGTTTTATTCATGTTAAATCACTCCGTAATTTTTATTGACCAGCCAATAAAAATATATAAATTAGGTAAACTAATAATATTTGAATATTGATTCAAGATATCTTAAGCTTATTTAAGTTAAATATACAATACTTAGCTATGATTAACAATATTTATTTGAAATATTATACTTCATATTGTTGACCGAGAAACTAGATGTGATACAATTAGATGAAAATAAACTAGCTTTATTATCTTTAATAAAGCTTATATTTCATATAATTCTAATTCTTCAAATTAATATTTAAAACTAAGAGTACGAAATCTCAATATAAAATTATATATAAAAAAGGTGAGGTACATAATGATTAAAATATATAATAGGAAAACAAAAACCTATGAAGAAGAGCAAGTTGCTGGATTAAATTATTTAAAATGGTGTTACGAATCACCTATTGGAAAGAGTATAACTGAATTATTTATTAAAAGAAAGCTTTTTTCAAAGGTATATGGTTACTATTGTGATTCTCCACTGAGTAAAGGTAAAGTAAATGAATTTATAGAAGAATTCAATATTGATACTAACTTATCAATAAAAAAGCAAGCTGAATTTACAAGTTTCAACGACTTTTTCTATAGAAAGCTAACAGACGAAGCACGTCCTATAGACATGGATAAGAACGCTTTAGTTTCCCCTGGAGATGGAAGACTTTCTGTTTTTGAAAATATAGATTTAAATAACATAGTTCAGGTTAAAGGACTTACTTACTCGTTAAAAGAACTGATAAGTGATGATAAAGTAGCAAATGAATATGAAGGCGGAACATGTATACTGCTTCGTTTATGTCCTACAGATTATCATAGATTTCACTTTATTGACTACGGAACATGTAGTGAGACTAAAAAGATAGATGGAAAGTACTACTCTGTAAATCCAATAGCTTTAGAGAAAGTACCAAAGCTTTTCTGCCAAAACAAAAGAGAATGGTCATTATTTAAATCCGAAAATTTTGGTGACATACTTCACATTGAAGTTGGCGCTACTTGTGTTGGGACTATAATTCAAAGTTATACACCTAATAAAAAAGTTGAAAAAGGCGCTGAAAAAGGTTACTTTAAGTTTGGTGGATCTACTACTATATTATTTTTGAAAAAAGGTGTGGCTAAAGTACATCAGGATATAGTACACCAGACATCTCTTGGCTACGAAACAAAAATAACAATGGGAGAAACTATCGGAGTAAAGCTTTAAATAATATATTATTAATAAATTAGTATACTTTAAGTTAATATATTAAAGCCTCTTCTTAATTATCAGAAGAGGCTTTTATCATATAGCAGCTATCTTAGTATTATCTTTCTTAATTTGTCTTCAAATACTTTCTTATTTCCATCATATATAACTAACTCAATATTCATTTCTTTAGCCCTCTCTTGTACAGGATGTTTTAAAGGAGCTTTTGTCGCTACCAAAATCTTGACTACATTCTCCCCACCTAATTGTTGCGCATATACATTGAGTTCATTAAGGGCAATCTCATCATATTTTCCTGTATCTTTACAAGATATGCATATTAAAGTTGAATTTTTTATTGCAACTACATCCAATTCATTTTTCACTCTGTTCTTTTCACTGTCCCACAAAAATAACAACCCGCTCTTAACATCATCTACTTGTCTTATATTATCTACTACTCTCTTCGTATAAGCTTCTAACCAAGACCCACTTTTGAATATAAAACTTTTTATTTGATTATTTAGAAACTTTATTGTAATATAATCCTGCTTTTCTGAAGTATACTGTATTTGATTGTTTTTTTTAAGTAAACTAAGCATAGAATTATATATATGCATTTCTTCTCTAGTAAGATACTTCATATCAAGTTTTATTGTCATAGGATCCAATTGATTATGAATAAACACCTTAGGATCATATAATCTATATTTTAAACGCTCCCATCTATCTAAATTATTTGATATTAAGTCTATTATCTGATCAATTATTGCTTTGCTATTACTCTCATTAGAATCTACTATTATAGATCCTCCTGAGCTTTCAATAATCTCTTGTATATTTAGATCATAAAAGCTCTCATCAGTTATATCAATACCTTCATTACTAAAGCTTATGAGTTTTTTATTTTCAACATCTAGATAAATACATCTTATATTATACTTTTGTGAAAGATAGAGTAAGGCTAGTGAGTAGATTCTTTCTCCTTTTGTTACATTTATTAATAAACTTTTATCTTTATATTTATCAAGTACTGATTTAATGCTTTCAACATCAAATTTTTCTATAGGTTCACTAATAAATGTACTATTAGAAAACTTACTATTATAATATTTTTTCAAACTCTCTAATTGAAGCTGCTGATCTTTAACTTGTTTATATATAAATATAACTTCTTTAGGTTTAAATCTCTCAGTAGCTATTATATTAGCCTCGTTATGAGTGTCTAATAAGTTTACTAAAGTATTAAATTCCACTAAATCACCTCTAAATTATATTTTTATTATATATCTTGTGAATACAATCACGCTTATATACATATCTAAAAATTAACCACTCCAACTATAAGGTTCCGCTACAAAACTTAATATTATTAATCCGCTTAATAGTTATTGCTTTTTCACATAGCATGTACAACTTAGTAATTAAAATCTAAGCCCATATCCATCAAAACTAATATATAAAGTTATAGGGTTTATCACTAATTGTAATTATAAAGCTAAGTATTATAAAAACTATTAGCTTACATAACTTACCATTATAGTGAAAAAACCCTATTGAGCTTAACTTACAACTATTTATTAAAACATGCTAAATTTCTTTCCATGAGGCCTTGTTAGTACATAAGCTAAAGAAGCTACTGAGACTACTAATCCAACACTAGCATATATACATTCCTTCATTCCCCAATCTTCAAACATTTCATGTTGTTTATCATTATTATGGTGATGATCATATTCTTTTTGTTCACAATGATCATATTCCATATAAGCTGATTCTAAATCTTCCTTTGGAAAAGGTGATCTTTTATACTTCATAAGATGTCTAAATTCTTTATTAAGGTTTACTCCTACACTCCTATTCATATATACCGTTATGTAAACTAAAAACTATATAAAAGTTTATGTTTACTTCCTACTTCACTGTGCACGACTTGTATATCTATAAAATATATACTTTCGTCTGGTCTAACACTCCATAGGCGTAATTTCGGATGCATCCACCCTACATAAGAAATAGTTATATTTAAAACTATTCTAAATCAACGGTCTTTCAACTCCTTTCAAATTTATTGACCAAATTATTAAAAGTTTCAGTATAAGGATTCCCTAAATATTAAGATTTAAGTCATAAAAATCATTTATAACTATCTTATTTTATTATTTACCTCTCATATAATTTATATTTATGTAAATAATAAAAGCGTAAATCAAATAGAAAGGAGAAAATTATTATGGCTCAACACAAAATCATGAGTTTTAGAGATGAAAACGGAAATAAAATTGAATATAAGATTTTAGATCAAGTTTTAGTTAATTCAGCTGAATATGTACTTATGTGTCCTGTTGATGACGAAAGTAGTGTAGAAATATATAAGATAAAGTTTGATAAACACTGGAATGAATCACTAGAAGAAGTAGAAAGCCAAGATATAATTAATCAAGTAAAGCAAACTGCTCACCTATAATAACTTATTAGCCCAGATTAATAATCTGGGCTAATAAACTAAAATACTTATAAAAAATATATTTATAACATAAAAACTCTTATATATTTTGTGCTATTCCTTTTCCCAGTATCACTCCAATAAGACTTAAGAAGAGATTTAAGCATATATTAAGCATTCCCAATAAATATGAACCTTCGGAAAACAAATTAATCGTTTCATAACTAAAGGTAGAGAATGTAGTTAACCCACCCATTATACCAGTAGTTAAGAACAACTTTAGATTTGGGGAAATCATTTGTGTACTAATACTTAATTGAGTTATAAATCCTATAAGTATTCCTCCGACCACATTTACAATAAGTGTCCCATAAGGTAAAGTAGTGCCAAAAAGCTTTGGCGAATGAATTGATATAATATATCTCAAGGAAGCCCCTATAAAACCACCTATTCCTACGTATAATATCTTTTGCATATTATCACCTCTAAAAATAATATAATCTATCAAATTAAATAAAGTAAATACTATATTATCTTACATCACTAACATATTGAACATCCTTACTAAGTATATGTTGTCTTATCCAAGCAACTATAAATGTTAGTATATCGATTATATACTGATCTTGTTTATATTCTATAGCATCAATATCTATATCATCAATTTTTTCAATAAAGTAGTCATGTTGTAGTTTATGAGTGAATATTTGTTTATGTTTTACACTCTCCATTAGCTTTTCTTCTTCGTTAAAATGAAATTTAGCATAATTTTTTAATTCACTTATAACCTTTTTCACCTTTTCATACTTATCTTCACAGATATCTTCTTTGAGAAGATTATAACACTCATCAGCAAGTTCGAATAATCTTCTATGCTCTTTATCTATCTTATATACGCCTGTTTCATACTCTTTTGTAAGCTCAAACATCAATCTTCTCCTTTTTAAGTTTTATCTAAAATCAAATTACAATAATAAGTATTTCCTTTGTTTTTTAGTTTAATTATAACTTTCTAAAGAATAATAAAACTTCAGGTTTACTAAACTAAGCCTGAAGTTTTATAACTATCTTGTAGGAATTATTTCAATCCAATATTCATCCGGGTCATTAATAAAGTATATTCCCATTGACTTATTTTCAAAACAGATACATCCCATCTCCTCATGAAGATCATGTGCTGCATCAAAATCATCAACTTTTAATGCAAGGTGAAACTCATTGTCTCCTAGGTTATATGGTTCCTTCCAATCCTTAAGCCAAGTAAGCTCTAAAGTATGGTTTGATACACCATCACCTAAATAAACTAATATAAAACTTCCATCTCCAGCAACTTTTCTTTTGACTTCCTTTAATCCTAGAGCCTTTTCATAGAAAGCCAAGCTCTTTTCAAGATTTAAAACATTTATGTTGTTATGGTCAAATCTAAAATTCATCTTCGAACCTCCTTAAAAATAAAGTATTATAAAATAGCATCTTATTAATTATTACTTTTCATAATATAAGTAGTCAGATTTCTATAATACAAATTATAGTTCTCATGTATAAAGTTATTTTCTTGATTATAATTATATTATAAAAACTATATTTAATGAACATCATAATATAAAAATAATGTTTATACATTTCAACATTTTTATTCAATGTATGAAATTTTATTTCTATCATATATTCTTAACTTTAGTATAATACTACTTTTATAACCATTAAAATAGTTGTATATACAAAAATTAAAAAACTATATTATGATTATTGAAGTATTTCTTAATAAGGTCTATAATTTGTAATAATTGTAAATAAACTTTTGGTAGAATCATTACAAGGGGGATATAAATGAATAAATTTAATATAAAAGTTAATTATCTTTATAATAGCGGTTTCTCTGTAGAAACTGAAAATTATCTTCTAGTGTTCGATTATTTTAAGGACACTGTTGATAGTGAGATAAAAAATAGAACAACCGGTGCTATAAGCGAAGAAGATTTAAATGTTCCTAAGAAATTAATAGTATTTTCTTCTCATAGCCACGCAGATCATTTCAACCCAGTTATTCTTGAATGGGAAGGTATAAGATCAGACATTAGTTATATATTAAGCAGTGATATACAACCTAATAGCAATAGTAAGAACATTAATATAATATCAGCTTATGAAACATTAAATATACAAGGTGTGGAGATCAAAGCCTTTGGCTCAACCGATCTTGGAATCTCATTTTTAGTAAAGGTAGATGGTACCGACATATTCCATTCAGGAGATTTAAATTGGTGGTATTGGTGGGATGATGAAGAAGCCGCTATTAAAGAGGCTGAAAGAATGTTCAAAGCTGAAATATCTAAGATAAAAGGAAATAATATAGATATAGCCTTATTTCCTGTAGATCCAAGGCTTGAACATAATTATTGTGTTGGTGGAGAATATTTCATAAAAGAACTTTCTCCAAAAATATTTATACCAATGCATTTTGGTGAGGATTATAAAACAACAACAAAATTTAAAGAAAATGTTGCCTCATTACCTGTAGACGTTAAAGAGATAAAATATAGAGGCCATCAGTTAGAATTATAATACCTATAAAAACCTCCTATGCTATATCCATGCATAGGAGGTTTTACTAAGACCATATGATTTCACTTTATTACAAACTTTATTAAAATATATTAGGATCAGGTTTATTAGGTGCATATCCCTGGTAGTTTAATCTTTTAAACGCAGGCCCTTCAACATTTCCACCATCGTAATTAAATCTTGAACCATGGCAAGGACAATCCCAAGTCTTCTCTGCTTCATTCCATTGAAGTTCACAGCCTATATGTGTACATGTTG
This sequence comes from Clostridium folliculivorans, assembly GCF_024341905.1. Taxonomy (GTDB): domain Bacteria; phylum Bacillota; class Clostridia; order Clostridiales; family Clostridiaceae; genus Clostridium_AR; species Clostridium_AR folliculivorans. Next base: position 47,353 of record NZ_BQXY01000011.1, on the reverse strand, counting down.
TATCAACTACATGAAGCACTCCATTTTCATCTCTATATGCTCCCATCTTTTGACCATCTATTTCTATAACCTCTGCCTCACCATTCTTAATATCTATATCATGGGGTACTGGCGAAAGTTTACCTACTATTAAGTTTTTAGCTACATCTAAGTTATCTGAAATCATATTAGGAACAGAGCTTATATCAAACCTTGATGGGTTATACACTGAAGCCCATTGATTTTCACCTTTTGTAATCAAATCTGTCAAAATCATGGCCGAAACAGTTCCATTAGTCATACCCCATTTACCAAAACCAGTGGCTACCAAAACATTTGAAGTATTTGAATTTATATATCCGACATATGGAAGACTATCTACGGTTACACAATCTTGTGTTGACCATCTATATAAAATACTTTCTAAATTAAGATTTTCTTTTGCAAACTTTCCTAAGTTTTCATAATGAACATTAGTTTTTGTCTCGCTTCCGGTTTTATGATGCTCTCCAGCTACTAATATGAGCTCACCATCTTCAAATTTCTGTGATCGAAGAGATCTTACTGGTTTCTCCGCACTTATAAACATACCTTTTGGAAATGGATCCCTAGCCTTAACCCCTATTATATAGGATTTTTCTGCATGCATCCTTGCAAAATATAAACCTAAGCCATCATAGCAAGGAAAATGTGATGCTACTATAACTTTCCATGCAGTAACCTTTTTACCTTCATCTGTTTTAGCAACACATTTTTCATTATCATCAACATCAACTACTTTTGTATTCTCAAAAATGTTACTTCCATCCCCAGGTATATCACCAGCTAAAGCTAGTAGATACTTTAATGGGTGAAATTGTGCTTGATCATCAAATTTTATAGCAGCCTTTATACTAAAGGGTAATGGTACCGTATCAAGGTATGTAGCTTTTATACCTAACTTACAAGCTGCCTTTACCTCATTTTGGATTTTTTCTATATACTCATCAGATTGAGTGTATACATAAGAAGGATTCCACTTAAAATCACAATCTATATTTTTTTCTTTAGTTAAATTATAGACGAATTGAATTGCTGATTCATTTGCTTCCGCGTATTTCCTTGCTTTTTCTTCTCCAAAACTCTTAATGATCTTATCGTAGATCAACCCGTGCTGAGAAGTTATCTTTGCAGTTGTATGTCCAGTAGTACCATGTGCAATACTGTTAGCTTCTAAGATAGCAACTTTAAATCCTTGTTTTTTCAAAAGAAAGGCAGAAGTTATTCCAACAATACCTCCTCCTATTATCGCTACATCTACAGTTATATCATCTTCTAACTTTGGATAATTAGTTTTATTGGCTGATGCAATCCAATACGGCTCATGATTACTCGAAAACACATCAAAGTTGTTGCCATTTACATTCTCCATTTGTGACCTCCCGAAAGTAACTTTTTAAATATATTGTTTTAATAAACAATTATTATTTTTTACTCAATATGAACTATTATGTATATAACCATAAATTTTCCTAGATGGTTCTTTAACTATAATTATTTTTAACATAGGGAGTAGTTTGTACACATTTTGTAAGAATGATTCATACTATAAAATATACAGCCTCCTATTATATTACATAGGAAATCAGAACTTCCTATGTAATATTAACAAATATGTGATTTGATTTCTAAATATATAGGAGGATTTAATTAATTATGGAAAAGTGTAATATCTGCAGTGAATTTGCTAAAATACTTGGTGCAGAAGTTTTGACCTCCACTAATAGATTATGCGTTGCCACTTTTATGAGAAATATAAATGCAGAAATATTAGGTAGACCAACTCATTCTCCATTAGCTCTATCAGCATTATTTTCCTTTGAGCCTATAGATAATCAAGGTAGAGCTCTTAACTTAGGAGAAACAGTGATTCTACAAAGAGAGATAAATGACTTCATTAGTATTCTTAGGCAACATGGGATTATGATTACAGCTCTTCATAATCATTGGCTTTTTGATGACCCAAGACTTATGTATATTCACTTTGAATCTATAGATAATCCATTAGCTTTTGCTAAAAAAGTAGCAGATGCTCTAAAGGTTTTAAGAAAATAAATAATTATCCTAAATTATAAAAGATAACACCTCCTGCAGAATCTATATTTCTGTAGGAGGTGTGTTATTTATTTCCCAGTAAATACATTTTATTTTGATGATATACTATCTGTATAAGCTTTCAAATCATACAATGTTCCTGAGTTTCCACCAAACTCTCTACCATTTTGTCTTGATTGATCATCTTGACTAGATGCACCATTGCTATTAGTTGAAGCATTGTTATCACCTGTAGTTTTAGTACTTCCTGTTGGATCTGATATTGCTGCACCATCTGTAACATTTCCTTGAGTAGAATCACTGTATTCACTTGAAGAAACTAGCTTACCATTTTGCTGCACCCAATTCATTATCTCACTGCTTGATGAGTTTCCTCCACCCATTCCTCCTGTCATAACATATCTTACTTCACCTTTAGCAACCAATTGTTTAAATTGATCTAAGGTTATTGACTTATCATTTCCAAGGAATCCTCCTATAGCCATTACAGGTTCTCCAGTGCTTATTATTATATCTGATGCTGAGTTAGCGTTTGATACAACAAGTAAGTACTTTTGATTAGCAGTTTTATTTTTTTCTAGGAAACTAACTAATGCTGAGTCTTTACTATTTGCCATGTTACCACCCATTTGGCCTTCACCTGTTGAACTTCCTGATAAAAGTTCTAAACCTGCCGCTGGGAATGAACTATTTAAAGGATAAACTAAAGCTGCCGCTGATCCTGCAAAAGGAGTTACCATAAGTCCTGCTATAGCTAAACTTACTATTATCTTTTTAAGTTTAAGTATCTTACCATATCTTTCATTGTTTAATTCATGTTCTAATTCTTTCTTGCCAATATTCATAAGGTTTAATATTAAAAGAATTATGGATGAACCTAAACATAATATTATTACTATCGCTGCTAATATTTTTATAATATTTGAGGTGTCAACAAAGTAATATAGCATTAACATTTGAACCAGCCCATTTGCTAATAAAGCAACTGGTAAGAACCATGATTTCCATCCACATTCTTTATAAAGTTCCCACATAGTTGTTATTCCAATTCCCGCTAAAGCTGCAGTCGGTGGTGCTAACATTGTTAAGTAATATGAATGGAATGTACCTGTATTAAAACTAAAATATATAAATACCGGTAAGAACCACATTCCCCATAAAACTAAAGCTTGCTTTTTAGTATTATCTAAACGGAATCTTAACTTTTCTTTAATTGCTGCTGCTATGAATCCCAATATAGCAAGTGGTATAAACCAAACTATTTGGTCTGAAAGTATGTTCTTTGAAAATAATCTTGTAATACTAGATGGCGTTTGAGCTCCAAAGCTACCTGCAAGACCTGAACTTCCTCCACCCATTCGACCGCCGCCGCCTTGCATGTTACCTCTTGGACCAAATTGTCCATCTCCGCTTGGTGGTGCGAATTGACCATTACCACTAGGTTGTGTTTGACCGCTTCCTCCAGGTGCCATTTGATCATTTCCATCTTGCGTACTGTTATTTGCATTATTTGATGTATTTGAATTTTGATTATTTTGCATTGTGTTAGAAGTAGAGCTTGTTCCATTTTCCTGTCTTGAAGGACGCTGCCCGCTTCCGCTAGATACACCACCGCCATTACTATTACTACTTAAACTAATTCTTTCTAAACCATTATGTCCTACTATAAGTTCCATAACTGTATTATTTGTACTACTATCAACATAAGGTCTACTGCTAGCTGGTACTAAATCCACAATAAATGCCCACGATAGTGAAACTGCCATTAATATGAAAGTACTTATTATTAAGTTTAGTATTCTCTTTTTAATTGAAGTTGCAGTTGAAAGAAGATATGTTATATATAAAGCTGGGGCTATCATATATGCTTGTAGCATCTTTACATTAAAGCCTATACCTAATAGAACCATACTTAGTATAAGATACTTAGGTTTACCATTTTTCGCTGCTATTGTTAACGCCCAACATGCAAGTAGAAGCACCATAACTAATGTATTGTCAACTGAGTTATTTCTGCTTACTGCTACAAAAACCGGTGTTATTGCTAATGTTAAAGCTGATATAAGACCAGCTACGCTTCCAAAAGATCTCTTAACTAAATGATAGATTATTACAACAGATATTACTCCTGCTAATGCCTGAGGAAGTATTATACTCCATCCACTAAATCCAAAAGTCTTAGCTGATATAGCTTGAAGCCAAAATCCTAGAGGTGGTTTATCTATACTTACAAATCCAGCTGGATCAAAAGATACAAAAAAGAAGTTTTTAAAACTCATAGTCATACTTTTTGCAGCTGCTGCATAATAAGCGTTTGCAGTTCCTTCAATTCCTAAATTTCCAAAGTTAAGTACTGCTGATAATATTGTAATTAAAACTAAAGCTATGTTTTCTTTAGTAGCTTTTATTTTCTTCATTATTAATCCTCCCTTAATTAACTAACTAGCGCGTTTTGTCTGAACTTTTATACTCTATTGTGCTTTCAACTATATAAATAGGTCTGTCTTTACTTTCATAAAATATTCTTTCTATATAAATATAATTTTATAATTTTCTTCTGTTTTATCTATTACTACTTTTAATCTTCTGCAACTTTCACCAATAACCAATTCTTCATTGTACAAAGGTACTCTAACAGAATAAATAACTTCATTAGTCATCTTAATCACCCCTACAGTCCATAAGATTTTTCACTTTCTTTTTCTATATTTATAATTATAAATTCTAATAATCTAACTAATATCAAAACAAAATGTGAAGTCTGTGTGATTAGACTTCACATACTCTTAGCCTGCGTAATGATAAAATTAATGTTCATAGTATAAATATGTAAAATTACACATAATAAAAACTGCTCTAGAACAAAATAACATCGTCCTAGAGCAGTCAGTATATAAACCACAATAAATATCCATTTAAGATTATAGTACTGTGTTGAAATTAACTGGTTAATCATCCGACGCTTTAATGAGCTTATGCAAAGAATTAATATGATTTTCTAATATAGCGTCTCCTGTATAACCAATTAATTTCAACAATATTATTAAACATAGCTAAGTTATAAATATCTACATTTTTAATAGTATTGTAGCCTTATATAACTAATTAATCGTCTTCTCAAGTATAAAAATACTCCTACTAGAGTCCTCAGAATCCCCTACCATAAGAGATCCACTTTTTTTGTTATTAGTAATAATATTTATGACCTTCCATCCATTAGATGCAAGGTCATTAAGATTATCTTCTAAATTTTTATCATCATCAGAATCATAAGCACTAAATTGCCACCTAAACACCTTATATTGAACCATAATATCCCCTCCACATGTACCTCAGTATCATAATTATTTAATACACTCAATAACCATTTTAAGGTATTAACTATATAGTCATATTCTAACATAAATTTATATTTTATAACATATTCTGTTAATTTAAAATATATTATATAAGTGCAAGAAGTGTATTGTATACAAATTATATATAATTAAGTTATAATCCCTTATAGATTCCTTATTATATAGTTGTTAAATCTAAAAACTTTTACCTTAATGTCCTAAACTCATATCCTTTATTTTTCAAATCACTAATTATATATGGAAGAGCTTCTGCAGTACTTTGCTTGCCGTATGTGTCATGCATTAATAGAACAACCTTTTCCTGACCTACAAAGGTTTGGTGGTATCTTTTTATAAGCTGTTCTTTTGTTTTAGGTCCACCTTCAGAATCTCCTATTAATGCATTCCAATCTATATATTTATAACTTTTATCTTCAAGCTTTTTATCTATTTCCGCTACACCCTTCCACGAAGCATGTCCACCAGGAAATCTTATTACTCTAGATCTAAAATTTTCACCTAATACACTTTTTAATATATTATTATTCTGTTCTACTTCAGCCATAAAATCATTTACATCAACTCTCCCATGAGGATAGAGCTTTGAGTAATTATGAGAATATGTATGATTAGCTATAACATGCCCTTGCTTATAGGTTTCTAAAAGTATATTTTTTGCTTCAGGAGTCTCCTCTAATTGCTTCCCTACAATAAAAAATGTAGCCTTTACATTATTCTCTTTTAAAGTATTTAGAATTTTAGGGGTAACCGTAGTAGAAGGCCCATCATCAAAAGTTAAGAATGCAATTTTTTTATTATCTTCTATTCTAATATTTTTTGTTAGAAAATTCTGTATCTTTTCAGAGTCAAAACTATTTGAATCTTGATCTACAGAATTAATTACTTCTCCATCGTTTTCTTTTTTTATATTATTATTTTTTGAATTCATATCTAAAACACTATTATTACTGGAAGATTCATAAACCATATTAATTAAATTTTCACTTCTATTTTCTTGTTTTATTTCACTAGAAGCTTGTACAACTTTTGTTTTTTCTAAACCACTTTGTGTATATCTATTAGTAATAACTATAGATGAGATTAAAATTAGAACACAGAAAAATACAGCTCTAACTCTCCCCATTAAACTTTTCGTTTTATTATACCTTTTCTTTTTCTTCAATCTGCAATCCTCCAGCATATAAATAATTATATTTAATTTATAACTAGTTCAAATTTTTACGTATTATAGAATAATATCTATTACTTAACCAATGTATATTAAAGCTCTTAAACATTTACTTATATAAAAGTATGAGTAATTCTTATCGTTTATTCATCTCTTATTATTAAAACTAATAAGTACATAATTGTAATAGAATTACTAGTGCAACACATACATAATTATTTTTTATAAATTTAATTTAAACTATGGATTTATTAACACATTATGGTATAATTAGTTTATAAAATTCAAAATATTCAAACACATTCTATTACTATTCTAAATATACGTAACAATATATCTAATATTAATCACTCGTTCTATAAAGTATTTTTTTACTTTATCAAATCAATTCAACTTATCTTTTATACTTTTCTCAAAATCTTAGCAGAAAGGGGGAATTAACCTTTACTAATACCTTGTAATTTATAGGTACTCTAAAACACAATCGTTCACTATATTTTTATATCTAATCTAATAAAAAAATAAAATTTAGGGGGATTATTATGTCTAAAATAGGAAAATTTCTTGCTATACCTGCTATACTTGCGCTTATCGCATCATTCATGCCTTATACTAATACAACGACAGCTAAGGCTGCTACTGCTTCAACCTTAGTTTGGAGTGATGAATTTAACGGAACTTCTATTAACACCTCAAACTGGACCTTTGATACAGGTGCAGGTGGCTGGGGAAACAACGAACTTCAATATTATACAAACAGATCTGAAAACGCTAGAGTATCAAACGGAAACTTAGTTATAGAAGCTAGAAAAGAAAGTTATGGCGGCGCAGCTTACACTTCAGCTAGATTAAAAACTCAAGGTCTTAAGAATTGGACTTATGGAAGAGTTGAAGCTAGAATAAAGCTCCCTCAAGGACAAGGTCTATGGCCTGCATTCTGGATGCTTGGACAGAATATAACTCAAGTTGGATGGCCTGCATGTGGAGAAATTGATATAATGGAACACATAAATCTTGAAAGCGTTATCCACGGTACTATCCATTGGGATAACAATGGTCATGCATACTATGGAAATCCTTCAGGTAATATTGATGTAACTCAATATCACACTTATGCAATTCAATGGGATACTAATTCAATAAAATGGTTCGTTGATGGGGTTCAATTCAATGAAGCAAATATAGCTAACAACATTAATGGTACTGATGAGTTCCATAAACCATTCTTTATAATCTTAAACTTAGCTGTTGGCGGAACTTGGCCAGGTAACCCAAATACATCAACTGCTTTCCCTGCACAAATGCTTGTTGACTACGTTAGAGTATATCAATAACACTTAACAAAATAACAAAAATAAAAGTACCTAGAAGGTAGCCTATCTTTTAAGCTCACCACTCTAGGTACTATTTGTTTCTAATAAAATTCTCTATCAAAATTAATTATACTTTTATATGATGGATATAAACTTTCTATAGAATTCTCTATCTTTCCCTTAACCTCTTTTTCCTTATCTTCACTAAAATAAGGCTTATCCAATACTACATCAAATATAAGTGTTTTTTCTTCGCAATCCCCAACAACTCTAAAATCATGCATAGATAGTACACCTTCTATTTTACTTATATTTTCAAATACACTCTTCTTTAAACTTATTACCTCAGGACTATCTATCTTAACCGGATCCATGTGTATTGAAAGATACACATTCATCTTATGTCCTATCTCTTTCTCAACCTTATCTATAACATCATGAATCTCCATAATAGGTACATCGTGTGGAACTTCTGCATGTAGTGAAGCTATATACCTTCCTGGCCCATAATTATGAATAACCAAATCATGTACTCCTGTAATAGGCTTATAGCTTACTACACTATTTATCAAATCATCTACAAATTCCTTTTCAGGTGCTGATCCTATTATTGTATTAAGCATTTCTTTTCCAAGTTCAAAACCTGAATGAAGAATAAATAATGATACTATTACCCCTACGTAGCCATCTATAGGGAAAGATGTAAATCTAGTTATCAGTAGCGACAATGTAACCATTGATAACACTAAAATATCAGTAAACGATTCTAAAGCCGAAGCCTTCAAAGCTGATGAATTAATCTTGTTACCTATATAATTAGTAAATCTATTAAGAAAAATCTGTAGTGGTAGTGCGCATGCCATACAAATAAAACTTACTAAATTGAACGGTACCTCTACAGGATGAAGAATACGTAAAACTGAACTTCTTATAAACTCAACTCCAACTACAAGTATTGCAGCTGCAAATAAAAGAGCTGTAAGATATTCTATTCTTCCATACCCAAAAGGATGTTTATCATCTGCAGGACGGTTGGATAACTTAAAACTAAATATGGTTACAAGTGAAGATAGTGCATCTGTTAAGTTATGAAAAGCATCAGCAGTAATAGCTATACTATTAAGGAAAAGACCAATAACAAGTTCCAAAATAAGAATTGAAGAATTAATTATAATACCTACTTTTCCTCCAAGTGAGCCATAGGATTGTCTAACATTTTGTGAACTAACATTCTCAGAGTCCTTCACAAATCTTCTTATCAAAAAATCAAATATAATCTTCATTAAAACTCACCTCCATTATTATTCTATTGTCTTATATTGTGTTTCTTTACATTTAAATTAATAAAACCATAATTATATAAGCGAAATACACTTAAATATTATACCATAAAAATCCACGCCACTAAATACACAAGAGCCCTTTCGTATGGTGTATCTTTAGTTACATTAATTTATACTACATGAACAAATAAGAGATTATTATAGCTATAATACTAGGTATCCCAAAGTAAATATACTTTTTAACTAAATTAAACATATTTACTTCCTCAAGCGACACTTTAGTATATGATGGTGAACCTCCTGTATCTCCAAGCTACTATTCACTACTATTCTCTTCAAAATCATCCTCAATTAACTGATAATAACACTGTAATTTTATATTTACAACCGCTAGCAAATCACTATATTTTCTTATTTCTGCTTCAATTATTTCTTTTTGCTCAAGTATAATTTCACGTCTCTTTAACAATGTACCCTTTCCTTGAACAGTAAGTTCTACATAGTTTTTTATATATGCAATGGACATTCCAGTAGCTCTCATACATCCTATAAGCTGAATCCAAATCAAATCATTATCTGAATAAACTCTTCTTCCACTATAATTACGCTGTAAGTACGGTATTAATCCTTCTTTTTCATAATACCTCAAAGTATATTGAGATATATTAAGTTTCTCTGACACCTCTTTTATGGAGTACCCCATAATAAACTCCTTTTCACGTTTTGCTTTTTAATTATATGCTGTGACGCTTAACATTATATAGGTTAAGATAATAAAAAATCAGTATTACAAAAATCACCACCAACTTAGAGCTCGATCTAAAAAATATACTAAATACATCTTAAGGAATTTGTTTAGGAACATCTAAAGTTTTAGCCGAAGCTGGAGCAACGGTTATAGTATCAGCAAGAAGTATTGAAAAAGCTGCTTCTATTGTTTTAGATGCAGCTTTTTTAATATACTAATATAAAATTATAAGTTAATTATTATATATATTTCTACTTCAAATAATCTTATATACTCTACTAATTCTTTATCTTATTCTATAAACTTAAAGCATCTTTCTTGGATAATGAAAACTTCTTTCCGTATCTCATTATTTTTAATTCAAACTTATAATAACTTATCAATGCCAAAATAGCTGTTATAATGACTACACTAACTATAATACATATTTTACCAGTAATTCCATCGGTAAATAGGTTTAACCTGTTAAAAATTCTGGTTACCATATTGTAGATCACTGGGTGCAAAAGGTATACCCCATAGGTAGCAACCCCAAAAAGCTCCAAAAATCCCCCTATTAACTTTGGAACATTTGATTTTAATTTGTAAAAACCTATGACAATTATAAAACATAATAAGGAAAATATAATTCTCCAAATAGAAGTAGATATAATTATTTGATTTCCATCCAAGGGTATAAAGCAAAATAACATTAAAGCAATAACCAATATACAGTTGTTAAAATGCTTATTAACTTCTATGTCTTTTAAATTATAGTAAATCGCTATTCCTCCAAAGTAAAAGAATAGGTTATTAAAAGGACTTATATAATTTATCCATTGTGTTGCCAAATCAACGTTACTATCAAGAATATTAAATGCATATATAAGTCCAATCACTAAAGAAAAAATGAACACTAAATTTCCAAGTATCTTTTTCCTATTATATGCCACTATTATAATAGGTGTTATTGCGTAATATACCATCTCATTACCTATTGACCAAGCTCCCGTAGCTATATAAGCTTGAGGTTTAATAAATCCAAATACAGTAGTTATATTGGCTATATATATTTTAAGTTGACTAATTGTAATTTGTCCTCTGGAATCCATAAGTACACTATATGTGGTAACCACCCATAATAATGGCCATATTCTAAATATACGCCTTACAAAGAAAGTAATCGATGTCTTAGCGTCTTTTATAAATTTATTATATACTATCGCCATGCTTAATCCTGATAAAATAAAAAATATAGAAACAGCATAAATTCCTAATCTCCCTAACCATGAACCCGAATCTAAAGATGCAATATTCCAACTATAAAGATGATAAAACATTATTGATAATGCAGCTAATCCTCTTAGCCAATCTAGAGATTCTATTCTGCTTTTTTTTGTAATCACTTTACTTTTTTCCATTATATGTTCTCCTCGAAACTATTCTGCGGTCTACTATCCTCAATTATAATTTATTTAAGGATGCTTATACAATAAAAACTATCTATATTAAGTATATATTTATTTGTATACAACCTATCATATAAGTTTAAATATCATCAACGTTAATATATATTCTTCTCTAACTATATAATATAAAAAGGACCTTTCACAAAATATGAAAAGCCCTTTTTATATGGTGCGGCGGAGAGGATTCGAACCCCCGACCAACTGGTTCGTAGCCAGCTACTCTATCCAACTGAGCTACCGCCGCATATTCTTTTAAAACAACACTATAATATTATCACAAAGGATTACATAAATCAATACTAACCTATTGTGCATATTTTATGAAGTTTTTACAAAGAAAAAAAATTAGAGAACTAATAGTTTATACTATCAACTCTCTATAATATAGTATGACTTTCATGGAACATATATATACACTGCTTCTAACCTTTAACATAAAAACTCAAAACTCTAGAGGGATCTTGCGAAGGGGTTCGATAGTCTCTCTAAATTAGAAGTAGTGCATTTTAAGATGAGTAAGTGTAGTCTGAAACTTGCTCTAAGCTCTTTTGGGTTGCGAAAAGGAGTCTTAGTCGTTTATATTTCAAACTAACCATTCCCACCAATATGAAGGCATATATAAAACACTTCCTATTCTAAAGCTGCTCTTTGCTTCTGTCATCCTCATCTTTCTAGTCCATTGTACATAACGAACCTAAATCTATCTAAGAACTCTCAAGTAATTCTTGTGGTATACCCTTACCCTTTAAACCATCAATTAAAATTCTATATCAGACATGTTAATTAGAGGTTGCGACATAGTTAAAACATATTTACATATATTAACACTAAGTTAATTTATAATAGCCTCTTTTTATGCTTTGATTATATTATTTATTAACGTATTTTCAATCACATAAAAAAGATTGCCTGCAGAGAAAATTCAAAACTTCTCAATACAAACAATCTTTTATAAAAAATAATATAATATTATTTTTTAATAAATCATATTTATTTTACGAAACTAAAACAGTATATTTAAGAGCAAACTAAATCCAACATAACTTTAATGAACTATAGTATCTATTAAAAGTGCTACATTTAATAATGCAACTATTGCACCTATGACCCATAGAACTACATTTTCCCATCTAGTATTCTTATATTCTCCCATAACCTTTTTTGAAGATGTTAGATATATCTGAGTAAATATTGTTATTGGAAGTTGCACGCTCAATAGCATCTGTGAATACACCAATCCTTTAAATGGATTTGATACAAAAAATATTATTATAAGTGCTGGAATTATAGTTACTAACACCCCTACTTTTGTATGCTTATCATTGATATTATATGGTTCATCAAATAATCCTGCAAATATAGAACCTCCTGCCATTCCTGCAGTTACACTTGATGATATACCTGCAAAAAGTAATGCTATTGCAAATATAATAGCTGCAGCATTTCCTAGTAGTGGTTTTAGCATTAATTGCGCCTGTTCTAATTCAGTAACTTGAATATTATTCACAAAGAATGATACTGCAACAAGTATCATTGCACTATTTATAGCCCATCCAACTATCATTGAAAATAGTGTATCCATAAATTCGTACTTTAACTGTTTTTCCATTATAGATTTATCTTTAAGATTCCACTGCCTACTTTGTATTATTTCTGAATGTAGGAATAGATTATGTGGCATTACTACTGCTCCAAGAACACTCATTATTATAGGAAGAGATCCTGTTGGAAATGATGGTGTAACCCATCCCTTTATCGCTTGTCCCCAGCTAACATCTACTAGACATACCTCGATTATAAACGCAAGTCCTATTATGGAAACAAATCCAATTATAATTTTCTCAATCTTCTTATATGAATTAGAGAATAACATCCACAATATCACTAAACTTGATAGAACAGCTCCAATCTTCAGTGGTATATGGAATAACATATTTAAAGCTATAGATGCACCAAGTATTTCTGCCATAGCTGTTCCTACTGCTGCAAGTACTGCTGTACCAGTTATCATTCTTGCTAACGCTGGCTTTATATGCTTATTTATAGCTTCTGATATACATAATCCTGTAACAATACCTAAATGAGCTGCATTATGTTGAAGTACTATTAACATAATAGTAGATAATGTAACCATCCATAAAAGTTTGTATCCATAAGAAGAACCTGCTGCTATATTTGAAGCCCAATTTCCTGGGTCTATGAATCCTACTGTTACTAGCATTCCTGGTCCAATATATTTTAAAAAGTCTAGTGCCATATGTTTAGGCTTATGATCTTCTTTTTTAAAAAAATCTAAAATCTTCATCTAATTCCTCCTCACTATTATCATATAATAATAGTTATTATCTAATAAAACAATATCATATTTTATCGTGTTAGTCTATAATCTATTAAAATTTGTAAATTTTAAGTGTTACTGTTATTTATATGCAATGATATATATTAATGATATCACATTCTAAAATATGACTGTATGAATTTAAAAACTTGCTTCATTATATCAATTACTCCAATAAAATATTTTTTTGATATAATCATGAATAAACTCAATATAATGTGCAAATTGTAACCATACTATTAATAAGTAAATTATTAGAGTAAAAATCTACTCACGCTTAGAAAAGCAATTAATTTTTGTGTATAATGGATATGAACTAAATATAATTTATATCTCTTATCAATGATTATTAGTTATATTTTTCCAATAATCATTGTAATGATTTATTTTTTACACTAAAATTAATATTAAATATGGATGAAATCTTTACCTTATATTATTATATTTATTTATATATTTTATTTTTAAATTACTTTTATACTTCTAGATATAAGGTTTTATGAGATTCATCCTTGATAAAGGAGCGGTTTTAATATGAAAGATTTTGTTATACTCACTGACTCTGGATGCGATTTATCTGCAGAAATTATAAATAAATTCAATCTTAATTACATAGGTCTAGTCTGCAACTTAAACGGACAGGAATTTGTTGAGGACTTCGGAAAGACTCTTACATATAAAGAGTTCTATGATAATATAAGAAACGGTTTAATGCCTACCACTAGCCAAGTAAATAGTTATAGATTTTATGAGGAATTTGAAAAATTCGTTAAAGATGATATACCTGTATTATACGTTGGTTTCTCATCAGCTCTAAGTGGTACTTTTAACAGTGGATTAATAGCTAGAAATGAAATACTCGAAAAATATCCTGATGCAGATATATCTGTAGTTGATACTAAAGCTGCTTCTATGGGACATGGACTTCTAGTATATTATGCAGCAAAACTTAAAGAACAAGGAAAATCAAAAGAAGAAGTAGTTAACTGGCTTGAAGAAAACAAATTAAAGTTATGCCATTTATTTACCGTTGATGACCTTAACCACTTAAAAAGAGGCGGTAGAATCTCTCCCACTGCAGCAGCTATTGGAAGCCTCTTAAATATAAAACCTGTTCTTTATGTAAATGATAATGGTGAGCTTAAAAACTTTTCAAAAGCTAAAGGAAGTAAAAGAGCTATTAAAATGCTTTTCGAAAAATTTGAGCAGCACATCGTGAATGCTGAAGAGCAAACTATATTTATATCGCACAGTGATTATCTAGAAGGTGCTGAAAACTTAGCTGAAATGATAAGAGAAAAATATAGGGTCAAAGAAATTGTAATTAACTATATCGGAACTGTAATAGGCAGTCATACTGGAGTTGGAACAATTGCTCTATTCTTCTTAGGAGATCATAGAGAACCTTAAAATTTAAATTTATCCATATAATTTTAGGTCCTATTTAAAAATATGGTTAAATTTAAGCTCATTAAAGTGTAGGATATCTAATTACTTAATTTCAACTTGGTGCTTTAACGACACTTATAATAAAAAAAACACATAAAAGACTAGCTACCTGTAAGTACATACTTACTTTTAGCTAGTCTTTTTTATATCTTATATGAAATTAAACTTTGCTTTACTTCCTTCTCTAGCAGGAGTAATTTCTAATCTAGAATCTATTCTTTCCTTTAATTCAGGAACATGTGAGATTATACCAACAAGTCTTCCCCCTTGCTGTAAATCAATTAGACACTGTATAGCATTATCTAAAGATTCTGGATCTAAAGTACCAAATCCTTCATCTACAAACATGGTATCTAGATTTATTCCCCCAGCATAGGCCTGAATTACATCTGCAAGCCCTAAAGCTAAGCATAAAGAAGCTTTAAAACCTTCTCCTCCAGATAGTGTCTTAACATGTCTAGCCTTACCAGTGTAATTGTCAAATACCTCAAGTTCTAGACCTTCTTGCTTTCTTCCCTTTCCTTTTTCTTCTTTTCTTCTTAATATAAATCTTCCACCAGCCATTTTATATAGCCTTGAGTTAGCTGCTTCTATTATTTCATCAAAATATGCAGCCAGTACATATCTTTCGAAAGTTACTCTCTCTGCATTATCTCCATTTACTACTCTAGCAAGTTCCGCTACCTTAGAATACTTTTCTTCTTGATCACTAATTAAATTAGTAAGCTCTTCTATTTTACTTAATGCTTTAATATTAGTATTAATTCTAAAAGATATCTTTTTCTCATTTTCTCTAATCACCTTTTCTCTATCTTTTAAAACTATTATTTCGTTATTGAGATCATCTAGCTTAATATAATTTAGATTTTCAATATCTTTTACTGAAGCATCATATCTATCTTGTAATGACTTAAGATTCTCATTATACTCTTTAAGCTGCTTCTCTAGAGTTTTCATATCTTCCATAGTTAAGAAAGCGGCTTTATAGTGATCAAAATCCTTAAATCCACATTCAATTATCTTAACATTTAACTTTTCTTGTATTACTATTATCTGATTTTCTATTTCTTTAACATTATCCTTTTGAGTTTTTAACTCTGCTTCTGCTGACGCCTTATTGGTAGTTGCTTTATTAAAATCCTGTTGAGCTTTATTTAAAGAATTTACAATGTCTTCTATTAATTTTTCATTACTAATTATTCTATTCTGAAGAGCACTTAAAGATCTAATGCTTTCAGGTATTTCATTTTCAATGCTATTTAGCAGTTCTTGTTCGGCTTTTATCTTACCAAATAACTCTGTATACTCATTATCAAGTTTCTCTTGACTACTCGCTTCTGACTCATATTCTTTGTTTAATTTATCAATTTCTATATCAATTTTTTCTTTTAGCACTAGATTATTTTTCAATTTTTCTACTTGCTTATTTAGAACGTCATATTCAACTGCTAGAGTTTTTCCTGCTTCAGCTATATTCTTAAGTTTATTATTTATATTTAGTCCTAAGAAATCTTCTAATAGAACTCCCTGAAGCTTTTCTTCTTGTTCCTTATATCTCTTCTCTAGTTCAATTAATGAAGCATTTAAGGCTGATAACTTTTGTAGCTTATTTTGATATTCTTGATTTATCTTATCAAAGCTTTCCTTTAATATTTTAAGTTCACTTTCTGTGGGAACTTCTTTAACTATTGTTGCCGGACTCGGATGTTCTGTTGAACCACAAACAGGGCAAGGCATTCCTTGCACAAGTTCCTTAGATAAAAGACCTGCTTGACCTTTCTTAAACAGCTCATCTAAATGTTCATATTCCTGTTTTTCTTTTTTAAACTTTAACTCTATACCTGCATACTCCTTTTTTTCAGTATCATACGCTAAAAATGCTTTACTATATTCCTGATAATATTTATATAAATTTCTAAGCTCATCAATCTGGATCTTCTTATTTGCTAAATCAATTTCTCTGGAAGATAACTCTGTTTGCTCTTTTTGAAGTTGTCTAACTAAAAAGTTTTTCTCTTCTATAGTTTTCTTCAAAACAATTAATTTTTGTTTTAGATCAGTTCTTAGTTTATCTTTAAGTTTAATAGAATTATTAAGTTCAATTAAGTTTTTCTTTTTACCTTCGTAATCTTTAACCTTTATTTCATAGCTCTTAAGAATTGATATATCACTTAATAGTTTATTTTTTTCTTCTTCTCTTTTAGCCACATTTTCAAGTTTTAACTTTGCTTCTTCCATTACCTTAGTAATGTTCTCTAGGTTCACTATATTTTGCTTTATCACATTGTCTTTTGATCTTTTATCTGATATTTTATCTTCAAGTACTTGTTCTACCTGTCTAACTTCAGATGCACTTCTAGCTGACACAAGTGACGATTCCTTACTTATATATATATCCTTTTTTTCTAATTCAATATTAAGGGTTTCTTTAAGTGTTTTATTATTATCAAGTTTTTTGTTTATCTCTTGTCCTTGAAATATCTCTTTCTGCAGCTTATCTTGTTCTTTTATTGCTTCTTCTAAGGTCACTCGGATTTTAGATACTTTACTTTCATCCTGCTCTATATTTAACTTACTTTCAGATAGTATCTCTATAATATTTAGATCTTCAGCATTTATTAAAATAACAAGCTTTTCATCATCACCACAGTCTATATTTTTTATGTAAGTCTTTCTTTCATTACTTACATTCATTATTTCTCCGTAAAGCTTCTTTCTTTGAATGTCCAACCTATTTTGAATCTCTAGGAAAGCTTCTGTACCAAATATCTTTCTAAATATAGCTTCTCTCTCAACACTTTCAGCCTCTAGAAGTTTTCTAAACTCTCCTTGGGGAAGCATAACAATCTGCTTAAATTGTTGCTTACTTATTCCAAGCACTTCACTTATCTTTTCATCTACATTATTTACCTTTGTGATTACATTTCCGTTAGGCAAAATGAATTCTGCTTCAGCACCTTTTAATGTATATCCTTCTCCTCTAGCCTTTCTCTTAAGCTGTTGAGGATATCTTTTTATTCTATAAATCTTTCCTCTAAGTTCAAACTCTAGTTCTACAAAAGTTACATTGTCATCTAATGCAAAGTCACTTCTAAGGCTGTCTTTATCTCTGCTGCTTCCAGAAGCCTCACCGTAAAGAGCAAAACTTATAGCATCAAATATAGTTGTTTTTCCAGCTCCAGTTGGACCAGTTATCAAGAATATATTTTTATCCTTTAATGCTTCAAAATCTATAGTTTGCTCATCTGCATAAGGACCAAAGGCACATATTGTCAATTTGATAGGTCTCATACTACTTCACCTCCCTTTCAACATCCCTTATGATGTCAGCCATTATGTCAAACTTATCTTCGTCTACTTCTTTGCCTGCAATAGCTTTATAGAATTCCTTAAAAAGTTCATCCTTGCCCTTAGTTTTATATCCTAAAGATGCAGAAGTCTTGCTTCCTTCTCTTTGAGCTGAATTTTCTCTACTAAGTCCCATTATATTTGGGTACACTGCTCTAAGCTTAGATATAGGATCCACAAGCTCTCCCTCATCTGTAAGCACGGCAAATATATAATCCTCTGTATTTGTATCTTTATAAACCTCTGGATTTATTAACTCATTCAATGGTCCTTTTATGGTTCTCATATCTCTTCTAGGTTTAAAGTCCTTTATATCAACCTTAACTTCACCATCGTTATTTATCTCTACTGAGGTTACACCTTTTCTTTGGCGAGCTTCTGAAAATGAATATTTAAGCAAAGACCCAGAATACCTTATCCTGTCTGAACCTACTTTTTGTGGTCCATGAAGATGCCCTAAAGCAGTGTAGGTAAAGCCATCAAATACCTCTCCACCTATAAGATCTGTTCCTCCTATATTCAGTGGTCTCTCTGAATCAGAAACCTCAAGTCCTGCTCTTTTCTTCTTTTCTTCTCCTAAATCATCCACAGCCACTTCTTCTATATCACTCATGAACGAAACATACCCATGTGCAACAATAACATTTCTTTCTCTTCCACTAACTTGCTTTCTTATTTCTTCTATTAGCTTTTTCATGGCATCTTCATGAGTTCTAACAGTTGTATCTTTGTACAATTCTCTTATAACTACTGGTTCTGCATAAGGTATCAAGAAGAAATTAACTTTGCCATGACTATCTTCAAGCTCCACCTTCTTTATTCCATCATTGAAATTACCTTGTATATAAAGTTTATTTTTAGTCAAAATTCCTGATGCAAAAGATACTCTTTCTGCACTGTCATGATTGCCTGCTATAGCTATTATAGGAGTGTTAAGTTCTAATAATATCCTAGAAAACACCTTATCTAACAAAGATACAGCTTCCACAGAAGGTACTGATCTATCATATATGTCTCCAGCAATAACTAATGCATCTGGTTTTTCTTCTTCTATTATCTTTACAAGCTGCTCCAAAACAAATTCTTGATCTTCTATCATGCTTATTTCATTTACTATTTTGCCGATATGCCAATCTCCTGTATGTATAAATTTCATATATTTCACCTCAAAGTTATACTCTATTATCAAATTATTTCGAAGCTTATCGATTATATCATAGAACCACGCAAGTCAAAGCTTCATTGTTTATTAATCATTAATTTCTATACTAACGTTCTTATTCCTTCTATTATAACTAAAGTATTGTTATGTAAATATAGGACTAATTGTTATATTTAAGTATAGACTAAATATAAAAAAATAAATCTAATATAAAATACACCAATTCACTCTTATCTTCAACAATATATAGTCTTATATTATTTTTAGGTCAAACTTAAATAAAAGATATTTTGTTATGAAAAAGAAATAACCTGCACTTAAAGCCAAGTACAGGTTATTTCTTATAATTTGTCATTTATAAAATAATATTAAATTGGAGGCTACATATTATGATGCATTCAAATGTACAATTATAGTATTAGTGAAGTTTAAGTATATTATTAATGAACCCATTACTAAGACTTATCTAATACTGCCTTCTATATGATTTAACTAAGTATTATAACTACTATTATTTTTTTATTTATCTCTGTATCTATCTTATTTATCTATATAATTAATGCCCTCTTAACCCAAAAACATAATCCATATGAAATACTATATATTCTCTATTTACATATAGATTATTTTGAAATATCTAATTTTAAACTTCACCAAACTTCTATCATTTTTCATTCTAGTTATATATAATGTTATTCTTGAAATTAAGGTGTTGCTACGGAGATACTATATGAGTGAGCAATTAGAATTAAATGATTTTTGGAGATGAAATAACGTTAATAAACTGTATTGTCCGAACGTAGTGAGTTATACAGTTTTAGTTATTTCATTGTAAGAAATCATATTAATTCTCTGCGAAACTCATTAAAGTATCGTATGTAGCGATACTTTAATTTCAGCATACTACCTTATATAAAAAATGACGCTCCAATCCATCTGTATATGAATCAAGCGCCATTGCTTATCCTTTATAGGAATTTATTATTCTCTTTGCAACATCCAGCATAGGCCTTTTGCTATTCATGCTCTCTTTTTGAATTCGTCTATAGGCTTCATTTTCCTCGATGTTTTCTTTTTTCATTAATAGTTGTTTTGCTTTATCTATTATAAGTTTATCCCCCACTGGTCTAGTACTTCCTTCAGCTTTACCATGTTTACTGTTAGCAATATCTTCGATAACATCATTTACAGTATGCAAAAAGCTACTAGGTCTAATCGGTTTTTGCATGCATACTATGCCCAATTGTGTTGTCCATTTAGATATTATATTATATTGCTGCGAAGTACATAGAAGTATTACTTTGCTTATTGCTTCCCCTGAAATAATCTTTGCAACCTCTGCCCCATTTGTATCTGTAAGCTCATAATTTATAATAACTATATCTGGCTTCGTAAGTCTTGATTTTCTTATGAGCATACTTCCGGAAGTGCAGATGCCATCAACATTAAAACCCTTTTGAAGGAGAAGGCTTTTTATCTGTCCACCTGCTTTTAAAGTGCTTGTTCCTAATACAATCTTATAACTGTTAAGCATGCACTTCCCCCCATTTACTACTAGAATTTACTCAAATATTGATCTATCTCCCATTGATGTACCTTTGCTCTATAGTCATCCCATTCTAAGTTCTTTGCTTCTTTATATACTTGAAACGCATGATCACCTAAAGTATCTTTTACTAAGCCATCTTTACTAAATTCTACAATTGCATCATAAAGATTATCAGGAAGTCTATCTATACCTTGCTCTTTTCTTTGTTCTTCAGTCATATCAAATATATTAGCTTCGATGTTTTTTGGTGGTGTAAGTTTTTTCTTTATTCCTTCTAACCCAGCTGCTAAACAAAGCGCAAGTGCTAGATATGGATTGCAAGATGGGTCTGGACATCTAAGTTCAACTCTAGTGGATTTTCCTCTTGATATTGGTATTCTAACTAGAGGGCTTCTATTTTTAGGCGACCATGAAATATATATAGGTGCTTCATAATCTGGAACTAATCTTTTATAAGAATTAACAAGTGGATTAGTAACTACAACTATTCCCTTTATATGATTTAGAAGCCCAGCTATAAAACTATATGCATCCTCACTTATCCCCAAATCATCTTTTTCATCAAAGAATGCATTAATTCCATCCTTTGATAACGACATATTCACATGCATCCCTGAACCACTTATTCCAAATATAGGCTTAGGCATGAAAGTTGCATGTAACCCATGTGATTGTGCTATAGTCTTAACTACTGATTTAAAAGTCATTATGTTATCAGCAGTCTTTAAAGCATTATCATACTTAAAATCAATCTCATGTTGACCTCTTGCAACTTCATGATGTGACGCTTCTATTTCAAACCCCATTTGTTCTAGAGCTATACACATATCTCTTCTAGCTTCTTCCCCAAGATCTATATGCCCTAAATCGAAGTAACCTGCATTGTCATGAGTATTAGTAGTTGGTGAACCGTCATCATTTGTGTGGAATAGGAAGAATTCACATTCTGGCCCTACATTAAAGGTATAACCTAAATCTTTTGCTTCATTTATCACTTTCTTTAAAATATATCTTGGATCTCCTTCAAATGGCTTTCCCTCACCTGTATAAACATCACAAATAAGTCTTGCTATATTTCCATCAGGTGTTGACCAAGGCATTAATTGAAAAGTATCCAAGTCAGGTGCTAAGTACATGTCTGCTTCTTCCATCCTAACAAATCCTTCAATTGATGATCCATCAAAAAAACATTCATTATTAAGAGCTTTGTTTAGTTGTCTAGAAGTTATGGCTACATTCTTCATAGTACCGAATATATCTGTGAATTGTAATCTAATAAATCTAACATCATTTTCTTCAACAAGCCTGACTATATCTTCTTTTGAATAAGACATAAAAACCTCTCTCCTTTACCCTTGATAATAATAAAGACGCCTATATAGAGCCTAATCGACTCATATATAGAACGTCTTTGTTCATCGTATTATTCCTTAGTTATATCATACTATTAATAATATTCTGTACCAATAGAGTTGTCAACATTTATTGATATTAAAAATGTAAATAGATGTAATTAATTTATTTTGAATATATATCTACTAGATTTAAAATAACCTCAACAGCTTTTTCTATTGATTCTACTACTGCATATTCATACTTTCCATGGAAGTTTTCCCCACCCGCAAATATATTCGGTGTAGGAAGTCCCATAAATGATAGTCTAGCACCATCTGTACCACCTCTTATAGGTCTTACATTTGGCTTTATACCTGCTGTTTCCATAGCCTTTATTGCATTTTCAACTATATATATAACTGGCTCTATCTTTTCTTTCATGTTTTTATATTGATCTTTGATTTCTACATTTATAGTTCCTTGACCATATTTATCATTTAAACACTTTTCAATTTGTCTTAATTTATTCTTTTTAGATTCATAACCATCTTTAAAGAAATCTCTTATTATAAATCCTAAGTGAGTTTCTTCAACTTCACCTTTAATATCTGTAAGATGAATAAATCCTTCATAGCCTTCTGTCTTTTCTGGAACTTCATCAGATGGAAGTAAGTTTATGAACTCATTTGCAATAAGCATTGAGTTTATCATCTTATTTTTAGCACTACCAGGATGAACATTTCTTCCTTTGATAGTAACCTTTGCTCCAGCTGCATTAAAGTTTTCATATTCTAATTCGCCTATAGCCCCACCATCCATTGTGTATGCAAGGTCGGCTCCAAAGAATTCTACATCAAAGTGATCTGCACCTTCACCTATCTCTTCATCAGGAGTAAAACCTATTCTTATCTTTCCATGCTTTACTTCTGGATGATTTATAAGATATTCTGCTGCAGTTACTATCTCAGCAAGACCAGCCTTATCATCAGCTCCTAAAAGGGTAGTTCCATCTGTTGTTATCAAAGTCTTTCCTTTATACTCTAATAAATCTGGAAATTCTTTTGGTGAAAGTACTATATTGTTTTCAGCATTTAATACTATATCTCCACCATCATAATTTTCTACGAACTTAGGCTTAACATCTTTACCTGTCATATCAGGAGATGTGTCCATATGTGCTACAAAACCAATGGTTGGAACCTGCTTTTCTATATTTGAAGGTATAGTCGCATAAATATAACCAGTATCACTTAACACAACTTCCTCTAATCCTATTTCTTGCAATTCGTTAACTATCAATTTAGCTAGCTCTAATTGTCCCTTACTGCTTGGTGTAGTACCTGTTGTAGTATCTGACTTTGTATCTACCTTTACATATCTTAGAAATCTGTCTATTACTTGTGACATATTAACGCCTCTTTTCTTATAGTTCAGTTAATTCCATATTATTATTATCATCTTTTATTGTCTTCAATACAACTCCTAGATATATTAATGCACCTAATATATATATCTTATAAAAATGAGGAACTTGAAGACTAAATGCCCCTCTTACAATATCTACTACTGTAGGTAAAGTTAATGCATAAATTGCAAGTTTATACAAATTACCGAATTCAACTTTAGCTTTAATAAATATGTTTATAAGTATGCCTATTACAGCTACTACTAAAGCTGAGAACATATGTCCTAAAAACATTCCTATCATAAACAATGGTATTAATAAAAGTGAAAACCACTTTAATTTATCGATAAGACTTATAACACCTTCTTTAGTTACTGTAAGTGCTCCTAAATCTGAATACTTTACATCTTGGTTCTGACCACTCTCTTGATTTATTATAAACTTATCTTTAAATACATACATCATATTAGGACTCTTATCTTTAATTGTAGACTTATCAAATTCACTTGCATTTTTAGTTGTATCAACTACTATTAAAGTATCTTGATCTTTATAAGTAAATGGACTTGAAGATATATTCATAACTCCATTCTCTAACTTAAAGTCTACATTATTGTTATTTAATTCGCTTACTGCAGAACTTATTGCTTTTGTAGCACTATAAACTGTTTTTATACTATTAATGCCACCTAAAAGTATTGACATTATTAAAAGATATAAAAAAGCTCTTCCTAAAGTTTCTCTGTTAAAGTTAATATAATACTTTACATCTACTATAGCTTTTAAGAATTTTTTGAAAAAATTATCTTTTTTTTGCATTAACTACTCCTCCATCTTATACCATTATATAGAAATTATACTATAATAATTAATTAAAAAGAAGAGCAGACTAATCTACTCTTCTATATTTTTAGTATTTATTATTAATATATTTCTTATAGCTAAAAACATATATATCGAACTTATAATTAAATAAATATAATTTATAAATACAACATTAATAGCTAATATTCTTCTTATGCAGCTTATAACTACAGCTGTTGTAATAGAGTATGAACTGAGTTTATATAAGTTTCTATACTTTATTCCAGCTTTAAGCACTGAGTTTATTAGTGTACCTACAGCAGATACCATAAAAGCAGTAAATAAATTTGAAAGAAAAAATAATACTGGTGCGGATATGAGCATAATAAAAGATCCAGCCTTAAAATCATATATTGCTTCAATAAACTCAGTCTTATTAAATTTCAAAAATCTTATTATACTATACCTAGTTTCATCTATATTACCAGATCCATTCTTTATATAAGCTTTATCTCTAAGAATTAGTACAGCTTTATCATAGTTTTCTATTTTTGATAAACCAGTCTTTCCTGTAGTATCTATTACTATATTATAATCATTTCTTTTTAGTAAGATAGGTTGTTTTCCATCTACCTCTAAAATCCCATTGTTAAAAGTAAACTCTGGGAATTCATATACCACCTCATTATGTATTGTATCCATGAACTTATAATAATTATATGTAGGTCTGATATAGCTTATAAATCCAAAAATTATTGATATTGTAAACAGATAAATTATTGCACTAGCAAGGCTTAATTCATTGAACTTTATATAGAACTTAGGTTTAGTTATTGCGTTATATATTTTTCTTAAAAAAGGTACATTATTATCCATATGATTTCTCCCTCCTTGTTGTATTTTAGCCATTGAAAAAATTTTTAGTACTGAATGTTGTTTATATTCATGCAAAGTTGGAAATAATTTAACTAAAATAGTAAGGAGGATGAAGTTTGAAGGAAAAAGAAAAAGAAGAAAAAAAACAAGAAAAGAAAAAAAGTAAAATTTCTTTATCAAAAATTATTACCATGTTTATATTAGCTTTTTTTTGCATAGCAATGTCTTATTCTTTTTATGACTATAATGATATAATTACTGACTTTAAAATTAACTTCGATAAAAAGGATTATTCAACAGCAAATTCCCTTATGGTATCAAAAGGGAACTTCAATCCTGCGAAAAAGCTATTATTATATACTGATTTAAAAAACTACTTCTCAACATATATAGATGATCTAATGTCTAATTATAAGAATAATAGTTTGTCAGATGAGGCTACACTCGCAGCTTTAAGTGAAGTAGAAAGATATGGTGTGGTTAATGATAAGGTAAGCGAAGCTAAGAAGAAAGTTCCTCTCCTTAATGACTCCGCTAATAACTTTTCATTAGGTATGAAGTTGTATAAAGATAAAAATTATGTAGATGCTTATAATGCTTTTGATAAAGTTAGTAATTTTGATGATAACTTTCTCAAAGCAGAGGAGTATAAAAAGGAAGTAATTAATTCAATAAAAGAAGAAACTCTAAGTTCAGCCGATAAACTAGTTTCTGAGAATTATTTTTCTAAGGCTATATCATTATTAGAAGATAATACTAAGTATTATTCTAATGATAAAGATATATTAAGTAAAATTGATGAATATAAAGATGAAAAAAATAAATTTCTTAATAAAGATTCAACCAGCAAGAATTCAGCTTCTGATTCCTCTAAAAATACAAGCTCAAATTCAAGTTCTAACGAATCAAAAAGCAATGATTCTTCAAAGAACAATACAAATTCAAATAACAGTTCAGACTCTAATACAAAGACTACATCTGTTGCAGCAATGACAATTAATGCAAATACAATAAATTCACTTAATCTTACTTCTGATACATCTTATTTAGTTTATGTGAATTTATCTGCTCAAAAAACTTATGTTTTTAAGGGAAAAAAAAATGATTGGAGTTTATTAAAAAATTATTCTTGTTCCACTGGAATAAAAGGAAGTGAAACTCCTTCAGGTGTATATACTGTAAAAGAAAAAGGTGATTGGTTCTATTCAACTGATTACAAAGAAGGAGCTAAGTACTGGGTTCAATTTGACGGCAATTACTTATTTCACTCATTACCTTATAATGAACTCAAAACAAAAATAACTGATTATACATTAGGTAAAGCTGCTTCTCACGGTTGTGTAAGACTTAAAGTAGAAGATGCTAAATGGATATATGATAATATTACAAGAGGATCAAAAGTAATAATAAACTAGATAAAGTGAAATGCTCCCTATCAATTAGATAGAGAGCATTTCAAATGTTATCTAGTTTATTATTTATCCAAGTTATGATTATATATTCTTCTATTTTCAAGTGACCATAATCTCTCAGAGAATTGTTTTTCTTCTGTTTCACCAGTAACCCTTCTTATATCATACATTCTAGCATCAATTATATCTATATAATGTAGCATCTCTGCTTCCGCTATCATAGGCTTTACTGGACTTCCATACTCTGGCTCATAATGATGTGAAAGAATCATGTGTTGTAGTAATACGATTATTTCCCTATCAGCTTTAAAGCTTTCTCCAACAACTTCAACATCTTTTATACCTTGAGTAATATGTCCAAGCAATGTACCCTCTAAGCTATATTCACCTACTATACCAAGTTCATTCGAGTTCATTTCTTTCATCTTTGCAAGATCATGTAGTATTACCCCAGCATAAAGTAAATCCTTATTTAAAAATGTATATATTGAGCTTAAGTTTTCTGCTACGTTAAGCATTGTCATTATATGATAAAGTAGCCCACCTCTTATTGCATGATGATTCTTTTTTGCAGCTGGATAATACATTAATTTATCTTTAGAATCATTAAATAAATATCCAACAATATTCTTTATATCTTCATTTTTCATTTTTTCAATAAATTCTTTTATCCTGTCAAACATGTATTCACTATCAAATGGAGCACTTTGAACATAGTCTTGAATGTTTACATTATCACCTTGTTCTATATTTCTTATTTTCTCAATCTTAAGTTGAAGATTTCCTTGCCAAGCAGACACCATTCCTCTTATTTTAACAATGGTATTTTCCTTAAATAAATTTTCATTTTCTTCATTAACTTCCCATAGCTTTCCCGCTATCTCACCAGTGCTATCCCCCAATGCAAAATCCAAGTACTTTTTACCATTGGCATTTGCTGTTTTTAAACTTACTGATTTAATCAAGAAGAAACCTTCTACTCTTTCATTTTGTTCAAATTCACTTATCTTTCTTAACTCTATACCCAATATGCTTTACATCCTTTCGTCAATATACTATTAATAATTATATCTTTAGTTTACTATTCATAAACATAAACAAGTAAAATATTTTATTTAAATGCTTATAATATATTATATACTTAAATTGGGACATAATGGCTATATTAAAGATGAAACATTTAAATCAAAAATCTCAATGTCTCTGCAAATTTTTATTTTGAAAAATAGGAGGTTTTACTATGAATATACCAAAGGAAGTACAGTTTATAATAGACAAATTTTATGAAAATGGATTTGAAGCTTTTATTGTTGGTGGATGTGTTAGAGATAACATACGTGGAGTTACACCTAATGATTATGATATAACTACAAACGCTTTTCCATATAAAATACAAAGTTTATTCGATAAAACAATCCCTACAGGAATACAGCACGGAACCATAACAGTTATTGTTCAAGGTAATAGCTTTGAAGTAACTACTTATAGAATTGATGGCGAATATATAGATAATAGAAGACCCGAGTCAGTCGAGTTTGTATCTGACATAAAAGAAGATTTATCTAGAAGAGATTTTACTATAAATGCAATGGCATATAATAGCACCTTAGGCTTAATAGATTATTTTGGTGGCAATGATGATATAAATAAAAGATTAATTAAAGCGGTTGGAGACCCTGATAAGAGATTCAATGAAGATGCCTTAAGAATGATGAGAGCAGTTAGGTTTGCCTCTCAACTTGACTTTGATATAGAAAAAGAGACTCTTTCATCAATTATAAGGAATAGTCACCTTATAAAAAATATAAGTTTTGAAAGAATACGCGACGAGTTTATAAAAATAATAATGTCTGATAATCCTAGACTTGGACTTAAACTTTTAGCTGATACAAAAATACTTAAATATATAATTCCTGAACTAGATGCTTGCATTGGCTTTGATCAGCATACTCCTTATCATGATAAAGATATATTTAATCATACATTATCAGTTGTAGAAAAGGTGCAAAAAAAGGTTCATTTACGACTTGCAGCATTGTTTCATGATATAGCAAAACCAATATGCTTTACTCTAGATGAAAATAACATTGGCCACTTCTATGGACATAATAATAAAGGCGATCATCTTTCAAGAAAGATATTTAGACGTCTTAGAATTGATAATTCAACTTCTGATATAGCTTGTACATTAGTAAAAGAGCATATGAATGTACTAGTAAATGCCACAGATGTAGCCTTAAAAAGAATGATAAATAGAGTTGGCAAGGATTTAGTTTATGACTTATTTAATCTTCAAAGAGCTGATATATTATCCTCTGCGCCTCCATTTTTATACCTTGAGCATGTTGATAAGATGGAGAGTAAGATTACTGAGATTTTAAACTCAAAAGCACCATTAGCTTCAAAAGACTTGGCTATAAACGGAAATGACTTAATAAATGAACTAAACTTAAAACCCGGAAAAGAATTAGGTAATTTATTAAATCATCTATTAGAAAAAGTTCTTAAAGACCCAAACTTAAATACTAAAGAAAATCTATTTAATTTAGCAAAAGAATATCTAGTATATAACAAGTAATTCTAGTAATTGCAGAGGAGATTTTATTATGATTATTAATGCATTTAACGGAGTATTTACCCTTGTAATCCTAATAGCAGTTGGTTTTTTCTTAGGTAAAAAAGGATGGTTTAATGAAAATGCAGACAACTTAATGTCTAAACTAGTAATTAATATATCACTCCCTGCATTTATGATAGCTAACCTAAATACTAGCTTTACTAAAGAACAATTTATAGGTTCCTTAGGTGGATATATAGTTGCATTTTTATGTATAACTCTAACTTATCTAGTAGGATCTATTATATATAAAGCCTTTTATATCTCCAGCCACAGAAAAGGTGTTTTTAGAGCCTTATTTGGATTGTCCAACACTATATTTGTAGGTCTACCAGTAAATATATCTATTTTTGGAGAAGAGGCTCTTCCTTATATATTAATATATTATATAATAAATACCTTGTTCTTTTGGTCAATAGCTGCCTATGATATAAGACAAGATGGTAAAAATATTAATAACAAGTTCTTATCAAAAGAAAACATAAAAAATATTATTTCTGCTCCTTTAGTTGCTTTTATATTTTCAGCTATACTAATACTTCTACAAATTAAGTTACCTATTTTCATTTTAGATAGCTGTAAGTATCTAGGAAACCTAACTACTCCTTTATCTACTATATTTATAGGTTCTATACTCTCTAGTATGAATTATAATGAAATGAAAGTGGACAAAGACTCTGTTTTAATTCTTATAGGAAGATTCATAATATCTCCTATAGCAGCTTTCATAATTCTAAGTTTTACTTCATTTCCTTTACTAATGAAACAGGTGTTTATAGTAATGTCCGCTATGCCTGTTATGAATACAGTTGCTATTGTTGCAAGGGAATATGATGGAGATTACAAATTTGCTTCAGTATTAAATGCAACTTCACTTATAGCAAGTTTTGTGTTCATACCAGTATATGTGTTTTTATTTAAATATCTTTTATAATTCACTTGTCATGGCCACTAGCTCTTATATTGATAATCTACTCCTACGCATAAAGTATTGGAATTGATAATATTACTGATTGTGCTTTCTTTATAGTAAAAAAGAAGATATAAACCTACATTATATAAGTTTATATCTTCTTATATCTTTATACTTTAGATGTACCACTTCATCTTTCAACTTATGCTTTAAAACTCTTCTCTCAAAAGCCAGAGGAGTTTTAAATATAGTTTTCAGATTGAAGTATTGCATCTTTTATAAAGTTCCTAAATCAACTATTAATTTAGTATTTAATCTCTTTATCTAATCCAAATAAGTAAAGATACTTTTCTTTAACTCTCTTCCCTGTTATCTTTTCTAAAGTATCAGAATAATATGTGAGTTGCACTTCATATCTATCTTTTATTGATTGTTCATTACCCTCTTCAACGTAATCAGTTTTATAATCAACCAAAACTAACCCATCTTCTTCTTCAAAGAAACAATCAACAACTCCTTGTAGTCTTACTAATTCATCTTTTGTCTCTTCCTTAGATAAAGACTTATCCACAAGGTATGCTGGTATTTCTGTAAAGAAAGGTAGTTCTCTATGAAGCATACTACCATTTTCATATGCTTCAATAATCCTTTTTCCTAGATTGCCTTGAAAAAACTTAAAGATTTTATTTATGTTCACTACTTTAGCTTGCTCTTTAGTTAAAAATTCTCCTTGAACCATATCTTCAAGTTGGTCTTTAACTTCTTCTCTACTTCTTACTTTTCCAAGTTCTATATGCTGCATAACAAAATGCACTATTGTACCTCGTTCAGCAGCAGATAATCCTTTTTCCTCTTGTAAAAACTGAGGCTTAATTATTCTATCACCTTTATATACTGTCTCTATCTCATTCTGGTCTTCCTCATAAGCAGCACGTTTTAAATCTGATACTGATATATTTGCTGTAATACCGGTAGAACCTTTGAACTTATATTGAAAATCTAATCTTCTCTCTATATCCTTATTTATTTCACCGCTATCTTTATATATAAATAGTCTTCTTTCCTGTGGTTCATCTTCAATTTCATCCACAGCCTCTAATTTTTCATCCACAATCACATCATTTTTTGACCAATATTTTATATCCCATGTGGAAAAGTCACTTTTAATATAATCCACAATTGTATTCCCACTCTTCCTTAATTCTTCACCATTTTTATGTTTAGCAAGTGCCATACCGATCCAATCCATATAACTCTTACCCTTTAAAACTTCTGAAGATAGTATCTTATCATAACTTAATGCAGCTGCAGAACACCATCGTTTAGTTACCTTCTCAAGATTTGAAACTGCTCCAGTTATTATAAGTTTTTCTTTTGCTCTTGTGAAAGCAACATATAGTACTCTCATCTCTTCAGAAAGAGCTTCAAGTTTAAATCTCATCTTTATTGCATGCTTTGGTAAAGAGGTATAACTTATTCTTCTATCAACATCAATATATTCTGGTCCAAAACCTAATTCATCATGGAATAATATCTCTTTATTTAAATCCATAAGGTTAAATTGTTTTCCGCATCCAGATAAAAATACTACTGGGAATTCTAACCCCTTACTCTTATGAATACTCATAATCCTTACTACATCTTCATTCTCACCAAGTATCTTAGCACTTCCCATATCTCCTGAAGATTTTCTCAGTTTGTTTATAAAGTTTATGAAATTAAATAATCCTTTAAAACTTGTTTTTTCATATTGTTTAGCTCTTTGAAATAATATTCTTAAGTTAGCCTGTCTTTGCACTCCATTTGGCATAGCCCCTGCATATCCATAATATGAAGTATCCATATATAAATACCATATAAATTCATCAATTGGCATATAAAGAGCCTTTTCTCTCCATAATTTAAGCTTCTCAGTAAAATAACTGCATTTTCTCTTAAGTTCATCATTTATATTAATATCTGAAGATTCACTGCTTAAATTACCTTCACTTATAGTTTTTAGTATTTCATAAAAATACTTATCTTTATCTAGTAACCTTAGATCTCCTAACTCTTCAGATGAAAATAAGAATATAGGTGATCTTAAAACAGATAGTATATGAATATCTTGCATAGGATTATCTATTACTTGAAGTAGAGACATAATAGTTCTAATCTCAATAGTATCAAAATATCCTGTACCAGTATCAGCATAGACAGGTATTCCACTTTGCCCGAGTTCATCTACAAAGACTTCTGACCAGTTCTTTGTTGCTCTTAAAAGTATTACTATATCTTTATATTTAAGTCTTCTATACTTATCTAAACCTCTATCCCAAACCATATACTTCTTACCATTAGAAGCATTCATCAGTTCATGTATTCTTTTTGCAACTATTCTTGCTTCAATCTGTATAGAATCTAAATCCTCTTCTGCTTCGCCGTTTTGAACATCTTCTTGTTCATCATTTTCTATAACTCCAGCTTCTTCACTTTCTTCTTTCTTAGCTGCTTTATCTAAGATATGTACTTCTATATCCCCAGATATTTCTATATCCTGCGTATTAACTTCATTTTCTATATCATATATATTTTCTGCATCTAAATCTTTATAATCAGCACCAAGATTCAAAGCCTCATTTTCATCATATTCAAGTTCGCCAACCGATTTTGACATAAGCATATTGAATATGTAGTTTACTCCATCAATAACTTCTTTTCTACTCCTAAAGTTCTTATAAAGCATTATCTTCATGTCATGATTTCCATCTGTAGGATAATTATTATATTTATTTAAAAATAATTCTGGCTTTGCATGTCTAAATCTATATATACTTTGTTTAACATCACCAACCATAAATACGTTAGGGTCTTCTTCCTCTTTTCTAGAAACCATACTTATTATTGTCTCTTGGATGTTATTGGTATCTTGATATTCATCAACCAATACTTCACTAAACTTCATTTTAAATTCTTTAGCTACTGAGGATGGTATTATCTGCCCATCTTCCTCTTCCTCAGTAAGTATCTTAAGACATAAATGTTCCAAATCATTGAAATCCAAGATACCTCTATCCCTCTTCTTGCCTTTATACCTTTTATCAAATTCTAACACTAGACCTACTAGTTCATTTATAAGAAAATATAATATCTTAAAATCTTTAACAGCCTCTTCAGGTGATATTGAGAATATATCTTCCTTCATCTTATTTAGCTTTTTCTTAACATCATCCCTTATATCTTTGACCCTCTGTTGGGCATCTTCATCTGATACTTGATTCTTCTTTACAGACTTAAGCTTTGAGAAACTTAAACCTTCTATCTTGTTATATACAGAGCTTAATCCACCAGAAATTCCTTCTCTGATACTAATAACTTGATTTATATCATCATTTATATTAGTCAAATATGGTTCCAAGCCTTCAGTTGTCTCACAAAGTTCTTTAGCATTATGTAATAACCTTTCAAAGGTTTCTAACTCTATTTCTACATTATTGATTAATATCTTAGCCCAGTGGCTATTATTAAGCTCCTCTTCACTACATATATTTAGACTTTCACATTTTTCCTTAAGCCAAGCTTCTGGCCAGGGCTCACTCATAGAAAACTGATACAGGTCTAAAACCATCTGTTGAAGCTTACTATCATCTTTTCCTTGGCCATATGAATCAACTAATTTTTTAAAACTATCATCATCCTGATCATATCTATCTTCGAATAGTTCACTTACTACCTCATTTCTTATTAAAGTACATTCTGTATCATCACCTATTCTAAAATTAGGATCTAGATCTATATGGTGAAAATTATTTTTTATAACATCTAAGCAAAAGGAGTGCATCGTAGTTATATTTGCTCTATTTAATAATGCTAACTGTCTTTGTAAAACCTTTGAATTAGGAGAATGTTCTAAAGCCTTTGATATAGCATCACCTATTCTTTCTCTCATCTCTGCTGCTGCAGCTGAAGTAAAGGTAACTACTAAAAGACTATCTATATCTACAGACTCTTCCCCTTCAGTTATCATTCTTATTATCCTCTCAACCAGTACTGCAGTTTTACCTGACCCTGCTGCAGCTGCTACTAATAAATTTCGTCTTCTGGTTGTTATAGCACTAAGTTGTTCTGCAGTCCATTTAGTTTCTCCCATTACCTTTCACCCCTTTGATGCTCTTCTACAGTACTTGATATTTCCTTCCATAATTCTTCATCACTATGTTTTCTTATAAGCTTATGGGTATTGTCTTTTAAGCTTATATCAAACTGACATATTGAAGAATAATTACAAAAATTACAGTATGTAAATCTACCATCTTTTGATGGTTCTATTTTTATACGTCCACTTAACATTTCTTCGCATAATTCTATCATCTTTTCATTAACATATTTTCTTAGTATGTTAAACTGTTCTTCTGTCACTACAGCACTTTGTTTTGTAAAATCTCCATCTTTCTTAAAAGCTGCAGGAATAATTAAAGAATAAGTTTCCATAGTCTTATCCATAGCTTTAACTAATTTTACGTCCTTAAGCATAAGCCCATCCATCTTTAACTTCTTAAGAATCTGTTCCTTGATTTCATCATCACTTAAATCTCTTTTAGATTTTATTATAGGATCATCAATTCTAAAGTAAAGTATAGCGCCAGGTACTACTTGTTTATCTAAAAGATACTTTGAGTTTTTAATCAATGCATCTAAATAAACTAATAACTGAATCTGAAGACCATAGTAAAGTTGATTAAGGTCAAATTCTTTACTTCCAGACTTATAATCTATTATTCTAATATAGGTTTCACCTTCAAGTTCAACTGTATCTACTCTATCTATTCTACCTGTTAAATAAACCTCATCACCTGATGCAAGCTTAAGTTTTATTGGTTCACTATCTTTATAGCTACCAAATTCAAACTCATTTCTAAATATATCAAAATTACTCCTTCTCATATGTTCAGATATTACTGTCACCGATTTAGTTAATATATTTTTAAATCTATCTGTAAAATACTTATACCTTTTTGAGCTACTTAATATAGAAGCAGAACTTTCTGCCACTTGCTTATCTACTATTTCTGAGATTATATTCTTACACTTTTCTCTATCCAGATCATTCCACTGTATCTTCTCATCTCTTATATGATTAGTAAATTCATCTAAGACATTATGCATAAAACTTCCAAGATCAGGCGGAGTAAACTCATATACCTTTCTATCTCTTGCTTTCAATCCATATTGAACATAATAAGCAAAAGGACACTGAGCATATTTTTCTATTCTAGATACATTAAATAAAAGTTTATCGTTACTAGAGTATATCTTTTTTATCTTATCTCTAGCTATATCCTGCTCTTGGTTAGTATATTTAAGGCCTTTAAATATATTATCTGCTTTCTCTCTCCACTGAGGTTTGCTCTTATACCAAGAGTAAACTTCTGACCAGTACTCTTCAACTTCCTTCTTATCAAAATCTCTTCTTAATGCACCAATAAGCTCATTAAAAGTTGGAACTGGAGCAACTACCTTTTCTAAAGTATCATTATTTTCTCTAAAGATATCACTTTCTTCTTTAATATTTGGAAATATCTTTTTAAGTCTAGGTATTATAATAGATGGTCTTAAGGATTTCCCCTCAAAATCTGCTAAAGGATAGGTAATCATTAGATAATTACTACACATAGTCAAGGTTGAATAAATTAAAAATTGCTCCTCAAAAGCTTTTGTTTTAGTATCTGACGCAAGTTCTACACCTTGATCTCTTAAAAGTTCTCTATCCTGATCTGAAAGTATACCTTCATCCTTATTGGAAGCTGGAAACACCCCATCATTTGTACCTATTATGTATAAAGCTTTTAACTCTCTACTTCTGATTCTTGATATCTCACCTATATTAACCTGATCTAAAGCAACTGGGATCAAACCAATCTCATACTTTTCAAAACCTACGTTAAGTATCTTAATAAAATCATTAGGATCAATAAATTCTTCTCCTATTACATCTACAGCTTGGTCTAGTACTTCCATAATTATCTCAACTACCTGCTCATACTCCTTTGCTTTATCACCAATACCCTTTTCTTCAAATACTCTAGATAAGTCTTCCATTCTTTCAATAATACCAAGTGATACCATAAAGTCATATAGAGCTACGCAAATATCTCTTACTGTACGTTTTCCTTTGATATTTGAGTAGAAGTCTATTAAAGGCTGCTTAACCTCATCTTTTATATCATTGATAAGAGATAGTCTTTGTTTTTCTTCATTTGATATCTGATCTTTATCTGAATGATATCGATCAATCGGATACTCCCACCAATCTTCAAACCACTTTCTTCCCCTTATCCCATTGGCCAAAACATAATTCTCTAAAATATCTATATAATCATTGTTAAGACCTGTAAGTCCAGTTTTCAGATACTTAAATACACTCTCGTAAGACCAGTTTCTTGATGATATTTCAAATATTGAAGTTATAAGTACAATAAGAGGGTTACTAACTATATCTCGTTTCTTATCTAAAAAATATGGAATATCATATTGATTAAATATTACCGAAGTTATCTTTTCATAATCTTCTAAGTTTCTACATACTACCGATATATCTTTATATCTATATCCTTCATCTCTTACTAACCTTAATATGTCTTTTGCTACAACTTCTATTTCATCATAGTTATTATTTGCCTTATATACTCTTATATCTGCATTAGACCACTTATAAGGTATAAATGGATACGTAAAAAAGTGTTTTTCTAAATGACTTAGTTCTCTGCTTTCTTTAAATCTAAAATTTTGTCTATTATTTAAATCTAAATACCCATCATAAGGAATTCTATTCTCACTAGCTATTCTTATAATCTTCTTTTCGGTATTTTTAATTACATTAAATATATCAGTTTCATCTGCCCCATGAGTTTCATCTAAAGTTAATGCAAAATATATATTATTTGCCTTTTGCATAAGCTTACCAAGAACCTTTAATTGTTGAGGAGTAAATGTAGTAAATTCATCAACCCATATATCTGCTCTGTCAAAGATATTACAATTATCAAGTTTATCAGATAACATATTCAATTCATCTTCTGAATCTATATAATTCTTGTGAAGCACTTCATTAAACTTATCAAATATAATTGATAAGTCATTTAATTTCATTTTTAATTCTTCATCATCTTCTCGCATAGCCTGCATTGTAGCTCTTAATATTTCCGAGGTAATATTATATTTCTTAAATTCTGTTATAGTTTTAGAAACTATATCTATAAACCCCTGCTGCTTTGAAGCTCTATAAAATACACTTAGTTTATCACTGACTTCTTCTAGCACCTTAAAGATAAGCATATTCCTTCCAGCTTCATTCATTCGCTTATGAGTTATTCCTCCACAGAAATTAAATACTCTATGAGCCATTCTTTTAAAACTTAATACCTCAGATTTAAGTACGCTTTTCTCTCCAATATGCTTCAATAATCTTGTTTCCGTTTGAAAGGTGATTTGTTCCGGAACTAAAAGTATTAATTTATTTTCTTTTCCTTGTTCAATCTTATTTTTAATTTCTTCTATACAATAATAACTTTTACCGCTACCGGCTCTTCCGTATATAAATTTTATTCCCATAGATTATCTCCTATTTTTATCAATATCGTTTAATTATGGACATACCAAACCTAAGTTCTATTATAATTATAACCCATATATGAAACTTTTAGTTTAATCAACTAATTCTATCTATAACAAAAACATGGATAATTTTCGTTATCCATGTTGAAAAATCTCTTTATATCTTAATATTATTTGTATCATTGCTCTTTATATTATCAAATTCTTCTTTTAATATTCCCATTATTAAAGTATCATGATATTGACCTTGTGCAAAATATCTCTTTCTCTTCTTTCCTTCAATTATAAATCCACACTTTTCATAGCAGCTTATAGCTCTAGTATTATAATCAACAACTTCTAACTCAACTCTCTGTGCCCCTCTATACATGAATAGGTATTCCAATAAAACCTTTATAGAATCCTGTCCATATCCTCTTCCCCAGAATTGACTTCCAATAGTGATTCCAATGGAGTATATATTATTTGTATCTTCAAACTCTTTATATGTGAGATATCCTACCAATACTCCTTTTTCATTTATTATGCTTAATGTTTTTCTAGATATATTCATTATTTCATCAAAATGCTGCATAACATATTCTATTGACGGAAGAATCATATTTCCACCATCAAATTTTCGAATCTCTTTATCAGTAGAATAATTATAAAATATATTTACATCTCTTTTTTCCACTGACCTTAAATATATCTTCTTTCCTTTTAACAAACTTACACCTTCTTAAGCAAGCAATGATACTCTTTTATTATATACCCTGTAAATATTTGGTTCAACATATACACTTATTTAGTATATTAAAAATTTTATAGGCTCTTATATTATTTTATAATTAGTTAATAATTCAGGACCTCCAATTATTTCTCTTCTAACTGTAAGAACACCATTTTCTAAAGATTTTATACTCCACTTAATCAGAGATATCTTTCCCTTTTCTATTTCAATAGAACTTACTGAGTAAGGGTGAATGCAGCATCCATCATTAAAATATGGTATTTCGTCAGGCTTTGGCAATCTTGATCTATGAGTATGACCGGCTACTATTGGTTGGTCATTTGACTTCACCCATTGCTGAAGTTTTTTATCTACTTTCTTTCTTTTAGTATTACTTCTTGCAGGACTGGTCCCATTTTTAAATCCTAAATACCCTTCTAAGAATGACCAAACATATCTAACTAAAAATGATGCAAACGGTTCAAGATTATTACTTATCTTATCAACCTGGTGGCCATGTATTACAAATAACCTTTTTAAATTTTCATAATTTAATATTAAACCTTCGTATATTGGCAAATCATGAAATAAATTATAAACATCATTTTCTTCTTCGTTTCTATCTATTCTATCTATCATATGCTTAAACTTTTTAGTACCCTTTATCTCATCATGATTTCCATATAACATATATAATCTATTATCATACTTAAACTTTAAAAGAAGTTTAAATATGTCTGGATAAGTATTATATATGTCCTCTATATTTTTAACCTTCCACAATTCATCTCCGTCTCCAATTTCAATATAAGTAAAATTGTTTCTATAATAATAGTTTAATGCTGTCATATATATATTAGCATTTGGCATAAGATCATCTTTATAAGTCCCATCCCCTCTATGGCAATCACTAATAAATGTAATTTTACTATCTTTATTGAAGTAAACTTCTGGAGATTTACTCATTACCTTTGTTAATATGTCTTTCTTCATACTAAAATCTTCATGTAATATTATTATGCTTTATCATTATATGCTTCAGTAACCAAATGGATACTTTAATTTTATAAACTGTTAGTTCATAACTTATTATTTATAGTATTAGGTACTAAAATATTCATAAAAACAAAAAAACACTCAGTCTTTCAACTGAGTGTTGCTGGCGGAGAAAGAGGGATTTGAACCCTCGCGCCGGTTACCCGACCTACGCCCTTAGCAGGGGCGCCTCTTCGGCCACTTGAGTATTTCTCCACATGCCCTACAAATTAATCTTTATTTATTTAAATGGCGGAGAGAGTGGGATTCGAACCCACGGTACGGTCACCCGTACGCCGGTTTTCAAGACCGGTGCCTTAAACCAACTCGACCATCTCTCCATGTCAACGACAATTTTTATTATATCAACTAAGAAATATTATGTCAACATACTATTTGCATTTTTGTTGGAACTTTTTATGAAATATGTTTTATTAAACTACAATTATTCATTTTTATTGATCATGTCGACCCAACATTATAATAGTATACTCAAACTTATAAAATCTATGTACCAAAATATAAATATAATAAAACTTAAATATCTATAACCTTTTCCCTGTTATAATTTGGTAATAAAAACATAAGCTCTTTCACATTATATTGTATCAATACTCTTCCTTCATAGGCTGCTTCAAAGCAATAAAAAAAACATTTAGTAATAACTAAATGCTTCTGGCGGAGAAAGAGGGATTTGAACCCTCGCGCCGGTTACCCAACCTACGCCCTTAGCAGGGGCGCCTCTTCGGCCACTTGAGTATTTCTCCATGTGTCCTACAAATAAATTTTTATAAAAAAAAGTGGCGGAGAGAGTGGGATTCGAACCCACGGTACGGTCACCCGTACGCCGGTTTTCAAGACCGGTGCCTTAAACCAACTCGACCATCTCTCCGTGTCACATTTGATATTATATCAAGCTATATATATTATGTCAACATAAAATACAAATTAATTTAAATATTTTTATAAAGTTTTTTATGAAAATAACCTTAATTGCAAAAGTAATTGATTTAATAGCACAATTTTGATAGTTTTTTAAGTATACAAGAAAGATGTAGTTAAATATGAAATAACTCTACATTTAACCGCATCTTTCTTGTATAATATATTTGATAGTAATGAGCTACTAACATTTTCATGTTTAAAATAATTTATAACTTTTTAATACACTGGGCTTAGTGATTTTAAATTTATATAAATTGATCTTTTAACTTGAATATCAGTAAACTACATATAAAACTAAATTGATTATAAGAAATATCTTGGGCTTTGACTTTCTTATTAATACAAAATATTTTAGTATGTGATACTTTTAGTAGCTCTTTACTTAACACAT
Source organism: Clostridium folliculivorans (assembly GCF_024341905.1). GTDB lineage: Bacteria > Bacillota > Clostridia > Clostridiales > Clostridiaceae > Clostridium_AR > Clostridium_AR folliculivorans. The sequence goes on along the minus strand of NZ_BQXY01000011.1, from coordinate 6,077 downwards.
GGGCATATTTAAACAAAATAAAAAAGAGCTATCATCCCATATAGGGACGAAAAGCTCCGCGTTGCCACCCTAGTTGATAAAAAGATATAATCTTTCTATCCTCTCAATTTATATAACGGTATACCCGTACTACTCATCGTAGTCCCTCAAAGGTGGATTCATAACTACAAAATATCGATTTACACCAACCATCGATTCTCTAAAAATTTGATAATTATTACTAGCCTTTTCAGCAGTTTATTTATATAATTTAATATATTATATTCTACTTATTGATATATTGTCAACATTTATTCTAATAAACATTAAATTTATTAATCTTTTGTTATATTTGCTGTACTTATTATATCTATTCCAGTATTTAGTATATTTTTACATATTATATCACCCATATACATTGGTGCTCCAACGTATATTCTTGATAAAACCTTAGATAATTCTAGCCATAAGCTCTTATCTATAGGTTCACTACTCTTAACTGAAACTAAATTATATTTACTAGATCCCTTAACTCTAACCACGCTTGTAAATATTTCTTGATTCTCCAAAATAACTCCTCCTCTAAATACCTTCAAATTCTTTTATCCTTGATACAAGAACCTTAGAATTTTTAGAGTCTTCAACTATTTCTGTTAGTTTTTTATCCGTTTCTCTTGCTATTATATCTATTATTTTATCTATACAATATGCTCCTTGGCAGTTTCCAAAGGTTGCTCCTGTTCTTCTTTTAACACCTTCTACAGTTCTTGCACCTAATGGTCTTCTTATTGAATCAATTATCTCACCTTCTGAAACTTGGTTGCATAAACATACTATTTTCCCATATCTTTTATCTAAAGATATAATTTCATTCCTTTGCTCTTTGCTCATATCTCTAAATCTATAAAATTCTCTTCTTTTATCAACAAAGTTTCTTTTTAATGTTGAGTTTAAATTATCTACAATAGTCTCACAAATCATTTTAGCTATAGATGGCGCAATAGTTATATGGGCATAATGATCTCCAGTAACCTTTATGTACCCTTTCATTAATTGATCATCATCAATAAACATTACATCTTTTCTGTAGTCTTCATAAAAAATACTATTCACGTTATCCTTCGTAACAGATGGAAGTATCTCAGCTGCTTCCCTTAATATCTCATCAAAATCCAATAATCTTTCTGAGTTTATCCCAACCAGTGTACTCCCACTTAAAGTTGGTGTCTGAAAAGTAAACTTATCTTCAGAATTAATCTTCATAACCAAATTGGATAGATTATGTTCGAAAGTTTCATCTAATACTAAATAATGCATCTTTCCTTCACTATCATTAATTACTGTTCTATTCAAATCAATTGTATAATTATCTCCTGGAATTGTGTTGATAACTACTTTACAAGTAAACTTGTTTTTATTTGTCGTTACCTTAAATCCTCTAGCCATCTTTTGAATATCTTGCACAACCTCTTCTAATCTAAAGTTGACGCCATTATCAAAAGCAACTTCTGCATATGCAATAGCTAAATCATAAGGACATATAACTGCAGTGTTTTCAGAGTATAGTGCTTTTTTAAATCCAACCCTAAGGTTTGGTTCAATATCATAAACACCTTGATCATCTATAAGATAAATATTATCAATGCCTCTACTCTTTGCAGTTTTATACATATCTTCAATGATCTCTACACATTCATCAGTATCAGCTATTCTTAATGATCCAATACGCTTAAATGGGACGTTAAACTTCCTAGTTATTTCAGCAAGTATTGAATTTCCCATGTGCTCAAGGCTACTCATAAGATCATCTTTAGTTTCTGATCCATCATATATTACCGCTGTATTAGCAAATGATATATCATCAGCTACATCATAATCCTTTTCTATAACCGCTATATTTAAATTGTATTTTGATAACTCGTAGGCAACAGCACATCCTATTATTCCACCACCTAATATCAAAACATCATAATCCATATTATCCTCCTAAGTGCTTATATTATTGATGAACTACTACAATACGTAGTGTTCATCAATAAATCTAATTCACATTATATATTACTTTTTCATATTCTTAAGAATATCACCTAATTGCTTTATATATTCTCCATATGCAGACCAATCTCCTGCCTTTTGAGCTTCTAAAGCCTTCTGATATAAGTCATTCGCTTTACTAATATCATCTTTGCTTATATTATTATTGGTGTTATTCTCAATATTATTGGTGTTATTATTATTTGTATTGTTTTCTATAGGCTTATTGGATTGATTTGTGTAATTAAATAACTTTTCTAAAGCCTTTTCTACAGTTTCATCTCCAACTATCTTTTCTCCATCAGATAAAATTATCTTTCTTACTTCTGGCAGTGACTTTTGTACATCTGCCTTTAAGTATAGGGTCTCTAAGTAAAATAACGAGTCATTTATAGGTATTATAACTGTATCTCCATATTCTACTTTTGAACCTTTTCCTTCCCATAAACTTATTTCCTTAGATATATCTGGATCTGCTAATATCTTATTTTTTAATAATGATGGACTTAAAATAGTTTTTTGTGGCGGAAACTTATACATTACTAACTTTCCATAGTTATCTCCATCCATTCTAGCCCCTAAAAGTGATACCATGTTTTGTTTGCCTTTCATATTAAAGTATTCAAACATAACCATCTCAAGATTCTTTTCTCCAGGTAATCTAGTCATAAGATATAGCGATTCATTTACATCTTCTTTTCCTTCAACACTCAATATATTTGATGAAACTTCCCATAAATCATCTTGTGTAAAAAATACAGTTGGATCAGTAACATGATATTTACCAAGTACATCGCATTGGATATTAAATATATCGTTTGGATATCTTAAATGCTCTATTATTTCTTTTGGAAGAGTATCTCCATCCTTGAACAATCCTTTAAATATCTTAGAATAACTTGCAGCTATAGGATCATTCTTGTCAACAATATAAAAGTTTGTATCTCCATTATAAGCATCTATTACAACCTTTACTGAATTACGGATATAATTGAATCCATTGTAAGGCTGAGAATATGGATATTTATTAGATGTAGTATAAGCATCAACTACCCAAAATATCTTTCCATCCTTTATTACGCTATAAGCATCACTATCATAACTTAAAAACGGAGCTATTTTTTTAACCCTATCCATTATATTTCTATTAAGAATTATTTTGCTATCACCCTTTATGTCACCAGACATCAGTATTCTGACATTACCTTGATTAACTGAAAATAATACCTTATTTAAAAAGTTCATTTTGATTCCAGCACTTCCATTGTACCTATTTGTTTGTGTCTCTCCTGCCTTTGGATAATCAAACTCGTCTATATCAGTATTCACCACAACATATTCATTTGAACCTTCTCCAAAATAAATTCTAGGATTATCTAACTTTATATCAGTCAAATTCTCTGTAGGTATATCTTTCATCACAAAATCCGGTTGTCCTTCAGATGTAACTGAATTTACTTTACTCATAGTAATACCATATCCATGGGTATACCTTAAATGTATGTTTTGCCAGGTGTTTATATTGCTATAATCTAATTCTCTAGGCGCTACAAACACTTGAGTATACTTTCCATTTATATTATATCTGTCTGTATCGCCATCATTAAATTTATAGTAGTTCTTCATAACCTGAACTTGATTATAAAAATTTAATACAGGGCTTATAGAATTTACCTTCAAATTTTCTATTATATCGGTGTTATTTTGCAAAGCTTTGTTACTTAAATTTTGTTTTGGTTCAAACTCATTTTCTTTAATCTTATCTATGTTGAAAGCTTTTCTAGTTGCGCTGATATTATTATTTATATATTGCTTTTCAAAATCCATTTCATTTGATTTTACAATAAACTGTTGAAATACAGATGCAACTATAGGTTCAGAAATAACCATTATAAATATAAGCGCTGCAACAGTAATAATAGGCCTAATCCTGGCTCTCAAAATACTGACAAAAACTATTATTGCTGATATTAAACTAACTATAGCTATGACTCTATAAAATAATAAGGTTATTCTTATATCAGCATATCCTGCTCCGAAAACAGTACCTCTAGCACTATATAATAAGTTATATGACTTTAAGATATAACCTCCTGCTATCATAAACATTAATAGTGCTGAAATTATAGCAAACTGCTTACCCGCGAAGCTTTTAAAGACTTCACTTCCATTTACCCTCCAATTAATTTTATCAGTAACAGTCCTTTTTAACTTCACTGCTAGATAATATACAACTGTAATAACAATTATTATTATAATTAATGATAACAATACATTATACAATGACTGTATGAGTGGTAATTTAAATATATAAAAAGATATATCATGACCAAATATAGGATCTTTATCGTTGAAATTAACTGAATTAGTAAATTGCAAAATTGTATACCAATAAGTTGACGCAGTATAGTAGGATATTATAAGAGATAATATTAAGTTTCCTACAATGCTACCTACTTTTATATACTTTCTCTTCTTTCCATCAAGTTGAGCAAGTAAACTTTTAGTTAAGGATTTTAAATAAAAATGTACTACAACAAAACAAACCGCAAATATAGGCACCATAAGTTTTAATATCGCTATAAGCTTAGTAAAATATACTGTGAGGTACCCCACCTCCCTAAACCACTGGATATTTACGATTAAGTTTGAAAAGGAAAGCATTAGCATAATTATTATAATAACTGATGCTAATAACCAATAAATCTTTTTCATAAATTTCTTTGCCTCCAATATTCTAATTTATAAATTGGATATAATTATTCTGTTATCAAATATTTTTTATTTTTAAGTTCCTCTAATATTAATAACATGTTTTCTTCCGTTTCTGTAGATATTGTGTGTATATGCACGCCTCCAGTTAATGATGATAGCGGAGTTGCTTTCAAGTTATTAAACTTATCTACAAAGTTTGATAGATCATTAAAGTTTCTTAACTTAAGCATTGCTCTTATTTCACCATATAACGGATGTTCTACAACTACATCTTCTATAACACCACCATACCTTATAATAGTTGCTAATTCATCCTCCATTTCATCTATATGATGATTTACCGCTATTACCCTATTAATCCTATTAGCTACATTTTTTTCGATTATATAGCCATCTGGAGTAGCAATTATATTATTACCTTCCGCTCTTAGAAGTGCTATATCTTTAACGATCACCTGTCTTGTAACACCTAATTCTTTTGCTAAAGTAGATCCTTTTTGTGGTTCTGAACAATCTATCAATTTGTTAATTATCATTTGTTTTCTTAATTTAGCTGTGAGCATACAAATCCTCCTATATCGATTTAACTAATTTTTATTATCGCTTTCCCTTACTATGTTGAGCATAGTATTATCGGTATGTTTTTTATCATGATGGTTTCCTATGACTTGAAGAAATTCCTCTTTATAACCATAGTTCTGAAGCATATCAACGCCTTTTTTAGGATGATTATAATATATATCTAATATTTTTATGTTGTCGTATTTTCTAATCTTCCCCTTAGTGAATTTATGCAACAAAACAACAATAGACTTTTCTATAAAATTTAAAGGTCTTTCACTTTTGCCAATGTCATGAAGCAATGCTGCCTTTGCTAATTGATATTCATCTAAGTTTTCTTTTATCTTTTCATATATCTCTAATGAATCCTTTGATACTCTTACACAATGATGTTTATCACCAATCTTTAGTTTATCAAAAAGTTTTTTTTCATGTTCTTCTAGATACTCATTTATATATTCTTCATCTAACTGTTTAAAGTTACAAGTTATAACCCACCAAAATTGCTTTACTCTATAAAAAATCATAATTCTTCTCCATCTTATAATTTATATTATATCTTTTACTGAGTATTCTTCAGTAATAATTATAATATGTGAATTTTTATATGTATATAATAAGTAACCTTTCTTAATATAAATTTAAGCTTAAATACAAAAAAACCATGAACTTAATGTTCATGGTTTACTTTGGTGGAGATAAAGAGATTCGAACTCTTGACCCCCTGCGTGCAAGGCAGGTGCTCTCCCAACTGAGCTATACCCCCAAATATGGTGGACCTTCAGGGA
>NZ_BQXY01000010.1 GCF_024341905.1 Clostridium folliculivorans | reverse complement strand
GCTGCTTTAGCGTAGTTAGTCGTAATACTACTAAAAATCAAATTAAATAATAGTAATACCACCAAAAACCTTGATATTTTCTTTACCTCTTTCATAACTCCTCCTCATTTTAATTTTTTATATAATATAAAAAAGCTCTACTAAATTATATAGATTATAAATACTTCATAATTAAGTAGAACTTCTATATATTTTAGTTTATATAAATATTTATTCTAGACCATGGTATTAAGCAATTGTATGTATTAAATTTACTCCTCTTCACTTGTATCTATAAACCTTTTATTAAAATATTTGCTCTTTGATACAAAAATAAAGTATATTACTAAGAATAGATAGAAAGAAACCACTTCAGATTCTGTTGATTGGTATATACTATCTTCTATCATCACAGAAATAAATGCAGATAACATAAACAAGTTAAATATTTTAGTTTCTCTAGGATATATTTTACTAGTAATATTTTTGAAGGCACTTATCCCAACATATATATATATTGCATATGAAATTATAAAACCTACTATACCCATTTCAACAAGTTTCTTAAGTACTCCACTTTCTGTCACTCCAATTGAAAAACTACCTATGCCCTTCGCACCAGTAGCAGCAATGCCTATTCCAAATGTAATATTGCCTTTAACCATCTTCAAGGCATTCTTCCATGCATCTATTCTACCAACATTACCAACATCATTACTCCAGTTAAATATAGATTGAATCCTATGAGCAATAAATTTAAGCAAAGTATTATCTATACTTTCATAGTTTATATTCATTATTATAAACAAAGTCAAAAAAGAAAGTATAGCTAATGTAGAAACTATTATTATTGTTAACTTGACATCTTTCTTTATTAGTATTAAATAAGCAATTAAATAAAAAAACAATCCCCCAATCAATGCAACAAGAGGTCCTCGGGAGCCAGTTGCAAATATACCTAAAAGATATACCAATATTATAATACTATATAAAACTATATATTTAAATTGCTTGCGATATCTATATACATAGTATAAGGCTATAAAACAACATATGCATAGTACAACTCCTGCGTTTAAAAACGATCCAAAAAAAGCTTTTGCTCTTACTATCGTAACTCCGTTAAACGCCATTTTGGTTCCTTCAGTTTCTATAATGTTCTTTTTAGTAATAAACTCATAAATCATAATACAGCTACTAATAAAATTTATTCCAAGAATAAACTTCATAAAAATATCCAATAACCTAATTTCTACAAAGGAGTATAAGGTGAAAAAAATCAAATAATATACTATATATTGATAACCACCATAAAATAATCTTATATTATTATGAAAGAGCACTCCATTTGCAACTACATATAGGAAAAAGATTATATTTAGCACAGTATATACTTCTAAAGTTCTATTTCTATTTCCTCTATTTTTAATAAAGTTCTTATATAAAAAGTACAAGAATCCACTAAAACAAATAACTATAAAACTAATTCTCCCAAAGTAACCTGTATTTAATGCAAATAATTCTATGAGATTAATAAAAAATACAACAAAAATAACTAAAAGGTTTCTAATATTTTTCGTGATGTTCTTATTTATATTAATCATTTAGTTTCACCTCCTTATTGCTCCAAAGTTATTATTCTTATAATCCCTAACTGCTTTTACAGTTGCTGCAATAAGTTCACGTTTACCCTTAATAGCCCAAATTATAATCTTAGCTAATCTAGTAAAATAAAAATACGAGGTATATGTTAACTTATTTTTACTATTGAACTTATGATTAAATAATAATCTATTTCTTGTGTTATAGTATATATAATTAAAGGATTCAGTACCTCCAGTTGAAGCACTAACCTTATGATACAATACTGCAGTTGGCTCATATATTATCTTAAATCCTGAGTTTATAACTCTTGTACAATAGTCAGTATCCTCATAGTATAAAAAATACTCGTCACTCAAAACCCCAACCTCTTTTACGACTTCACTTGGTATCAACAAACAACACCCTGTTGCAAATTCTACTTCTAAAGATTCATCAAAAAGTCCTTCATCTATAGTATCTATCCCCCTTTGAGCAGCCAATCCTTTTCTCCAATTCATCACAGCTCCTGCTGACCAAATGATTTTTTTGTTATCATAATAATATATTTTAGGAGATACTACAGCATTGTTTTTCGAAATTGAAACAGAGACCATCTTTCCTATCATTTGAGAATCTATAACCGTATCATTGTTAAGAAGCATTATAAAATCGGTACCTTTATTCAAGGCATATGAAATCCCAATATTATTACCACCTGAAAATCCTAAGTTAGTATCACTTTTTATTACAGTTATTTTATCACTATATATATCCTCTAATTCTTGAACCGAATTGTCAGTTGAAGCATTATCTACCACTATTACTTCAAAATCATCATATTTTGAGAAAAGTATTGAATCTATGCATTCCTTATTGTATCTCGCTCCATTATAGTTTACTAAAATAATTGACACTCTGTTCAAAGACATAACAACACCTTTCTAGAATTTCTAATTATTAGACACAATATATTTCAACTATAATAGTATTAATACATTGTGTCTAATTAATTTATTATTTATCTACTGATTTTTAATATCTCTTGTACTGCTTCATAAAGATTTTTAAATCTAAAATCACAAATATCTTGTTCATCTATTTGCGATGATCCATATCCAGTATCAACTAGGCAAGTTAATAATCCAAGTTCTTTTCCTGGCTTTATGTCGCTTATTTTATCCCCAATTACAAAAGACCCTTCTGTGTCTATATTATATTTTTCTATGGCCTTTTTGTATAATTGATTATTTGGTTTTCGACAATTACAATCTATCTTATATCTATCTATTCCTGCATCAGGATGATGTGGACAATAAAAAAAATCATCGATATGAGCATTAATTTTCCTCAAGTCATCATTAATCCAATTATGTAAACTAATCACATCATCTTCTTTATAGTAGCCTCGCGCAACACCTGCTTGATTTGTGATTACTATAACCTTATAATTGTTATCATTAAGCAATTTTATTGCTTCATTAGCTTTATATGTATAGGAAAAATCCTCTATCTTATATAAATAATTTTTTTCTACATTTATTGTTCCATCTCTATCTAATATGACGGCTTTGTTCATCTATTTTTCACCAAATAAGGTCTTTTCCACTATATCACAAATTATGTGACCTATCATTATATGAGATTCTTGTACCCTTGGAGTATCTTCTGACGGAACTATAATTGGTAAGTCAGCAAATTCTTTGTTTTCGCCTCCATCCTTACCTAGTAATGCTATTGTATATATTCCCATCTTCTTTGCTTGCTTAAAAGCTCTTGTTATATTTGCAGAATTTCCACTTGTACTTATTCCTATTAAAACATCACCTCTTTTACCCAAACCTTCTACTTGTCTTTGAAATATAAAATTATATTCATAGTCATTTCCTATAGCTGAAATTATTGAAGTATTAGTTGTTAGAGCTATTGCTGGAAGAGATGCTCTTTCCAATCTAAACTTACTTACAAATTCACCAACTATATGTTGAGCATCAGCAGCACTGCCTCCGTTTCCGCAGATAAGTACCTTATTACCATTCTTAAATGCCTCAATAAGTGTATCTGATGCCTTTAATATTTCATCCACATACCTATCATCTTCCGCCATTTTTCTTTTAGCTTCTATGCTTTCATTTATTTGGTTTATTATTAAGTTTCTCATTTTCATATATCCCCTTTCTATCTTGAAACATTAAAACTGTATTTTCCACCATTAGTCATTACATTAACTTCATCATAATCCCAACTATTATCATCTACTATCCAACTCTGAACCCCTTTGTATTCAAAGTTCCAATCCATTATCTGTCCGCCTGCTTTTTGTAATCTTTCTGCAATGATATGCTTTTTATTATATGGACAGTAAACTAATAAATAACCGCCTCCGCCTGCTCCTAATAGTTTGCCACCAAGAGCACCCGCTTCTATAGCTTCATCATATAGCATATCAATCTCAGGATTAGTAATCTTTGTACTCATCTTCTTTTTATTTTCCCAACCATAATGAAGAAGTTTACCAAAATTACTCAAGTTTCCCCTAAGAAGCTCTCTTTTCATTGCATGAGATAAAGCTTTAATCTCATCCATAGCTTTCAAGACATCTACTTCCTTTTTTTCATAGTTACTCATTTGATCATTTATAATATTAGCTGATACATGAATCTTTCCTGTATAGCACATTAATAGATTATGTTCTAATTCATTTATTATATCTCTTTTCACTTTAAGTGGATTAACTATGACATCACTACTTCCATAAAACTCTATAAAGTTAAATCCACCAAAAACAGCAGCATATTGGTCTTGATATCCTCCAGATATTCCCAAATCATTTCTTTCAACTTCATATGCTAACTGTGCAAGATGATATTTATCAATAGCTATATTCTTCCACTTAGCGAGTGCTGCAAGTATTGCAACTACTACTGTAGATGATGTTCCAAGCCCTGATCCTGCTGGTGCATCACATTGAAGATACACTTCACAACCTTCATTAATATTCATAACCTTTAACGCAGCTTTTACTAAATCCAGTTTCCCATTATATACCAAATCTTCATTTAAGTTATACTTTACAGTCATATCAAAGTCTAATGAGTTAACTGTGATTTCATTTGATCCATTTGGTCTAATAGAACAATAAGCGTATTTATTTATTGTACTACTAAGGACACATCCTCCATTCTCATTACAATAAGGCGATATATCCGTTCCACCACCACCAAAACTTACTCTAAGAGGAGCCTTAGCTCTTATTATCATAACTTTCTCTCCTTAACATCACTACAAAACTTTATATAATCTTCAGGTATACCTATATCAATAAAATAATCATCACTCAGAAATGCATATAACATATCTTGCTTAAGTAAATCTGGTATAGTCTCTTTTTCAAGAGAAAATGCTATATCTTCCTTCATTGCCATAATAATTTCTTTATTGATAATATATATACCACCATTTATGTAGCTCGAATTAGACTTAACACCCTTTTCTATAAAATTCTTGATTTTAAAACTACTATCAAACTCGACTGATCCATATCTAGAAGAATCATCAACTTTTCTTAATGCCATAGTAAAAGGTGACTTATTCCCTCTATGAAATTCCAACATATTTTTTAAATCTATATCAAAAAAAGTATCACCATTAAGAATAAGGATTTCATCTTCTACTAATAATTTCTTAGCATTAGCTATTGCTCCTCCAGTACCTAAAAGCTCTTTTTCGATAGAGTATGAAATACTTGAGTCCAAATTTCTTCCATCTCCAAAATAACATTCAATAACTTCACTCTTATATCCCACGGCTAAAACAATATTATTAACTGATGCTTTTACAAGCTTATGTATTAAAAAAGTAAGAAATGGCACTCCATTAACATCAGCCATAGGCTTTGGTCTATCACTTACTATGCTTCTCAACCTTGTCCCTAATCCACCAGCCAAAATAAGACCTTGCATAAAATCACATCCTATAATATATAATCTTTTAATATTTGTTTATTTTTTTCAAAGCCATAGTTATCATTTATGAAACTCATACCATTTTTCTTAATAGTTTCTCTTTGTGTTATATCATTCTTCAAATTATTTATCTTATAAGCAAAATCTTTAGGATTATCAGTAATAATGATATCCCTTTCATTTTTGGCATATATACCTTCTGCTCCGATAGTAGTAGTTATTACTGGAATTCCATTAGCCATACTTTCTAAAACTTTTATTTTAACACCAGCCCCCAATCTAAGTGGCACTATTGACAAATCCATCAATTGAAAATATTCGGCTGGATCCTCTACAAAGCCAGTTACAGTTATATTTTCAGATTCCAATTTTTTAATTTGATCGCTTGGATTTGCTCCAATTATAAAAAATTTAATATTTTTCTTATCTACTTGTTCCCATATACTTTTTACAAAGTACATTACAGCATCTTCATTTTCTTTTCTATTCATTGCTCCCCAGAACATTAAATTAAAGCCTTCATGTTTTTTTTGACCCATCTCCCATTTATTAATAAATGGATATAAAGCTTCTACTCCAATAATATCTTTAAGTAATTCTTTATCTTTTTCATTAACAGTATACACCTTATCAATATTCTTTAAAGCAGTTAACTCATAACTCTTTAATCTACTATACTCAAATCTGTAAAACATCTTTTTTATTCCACTTGTATTTTTTATTTTCCTATCAAGGCCTAAAAAAGAAACATCTTGCTCTAGAGATATAATTCTGCAATCTTTAAAAAGTTTTTGGATACATTTATAATAGTTTAAGTTTTGAGTATAATCTAATATTACATAGTCGTATTTCTTTGTATTAGCTAAGCTTCTTATTTTTTGCAAAACTCTACTATCATATCTTACTGATGCTATTGAAGGAATAAATGGCGATTTCAACACATTAAATAATTTTCTTTTCTTTGATAACTTAAACAGATATTGATTATCTGTTATTGTGCTTACTTCAAGGGCTTCATTTTCATTCTCACCATCATTGATAGTGCATAACAAATCAACCTTACTCTTCAACTCTTCCCGTAGTATTTTTATAAAATTATATGAAAAGTTCACTCCAGCTTGAGGTGCGTTACTTTTAGGTATAAATGAAGATATAAATAAAGTATTCAATTCTTCCCCACCTCTATCTTTTTAATTATAAATTCTTCTCTTCCTTTACACTTATGTCTGCCTATGCTTATTTCTTGTATAAACTCAAAGGGGATTTACTCCCCCATAAATTATGCATTATACATCTTATTATAATACTTTTGATATTCCCCAGAAGTAACATTTTCCATCCACTGTCTATTCTCTAAATACCACTGAATAGTCTTTACTATTCCAACTTCAAAAGTAGTTTCAGGATACCAACCTAATTCTTCTTTTATTTTATCAGGTGCTATACCGTATCTTCTATCATGACCTTTTCTATCTTCTACATACTTTATTAAATCTTCTGTCACAGTTTCATCAACATTATCATGTATATGTTTTATAACAGTTTTAACTATTTGAATGTTAGTTCTTTCATTATGTCCACCAACATTATAAACTTCGCCAACTCTTCCGTCTCTTACAACCATATCTATAGCCTTACAGTGATCTTCTACATAAAGCCAGTCTCTTATATTAAGACCATCACCATATACAGGAAGATCTTTATGGTTTAAGCAGTTATTGATAAGTAATGGTATTAATTTTTCTGGGAAATGATATGGTCCATAATTGTTTGAGCATCTTGTTATAGTTACTGGCATATTGAAAGTATCAAAATAAGCCTTAACCATAAAGTCAGCTCCAGCCTTACTTGAAGAGTATGGACTATGAGGATCTAGTGGAGTTGTTTCCATAAAGTATCCAGTGTCTCCAAGTGAACCGTAAACTTCATCAGTAGATACCTGATGATATCTTACTCCTGCTTTCCATCCATTTTCTCTTTCCCATGCATTTTTAGCACAGTTTAATAGGTTAACAGTTCCTAAAACATTTGTGTTCGCAAATATTTCTGGTTCCTTTATACTTCTATCAACATGTGATTCAGCTGCAAAGTTAACAACATAATCTATATCATATTTATCAAAAAGTTCTGTAACTAATTCCTTATCACATATATCTCCTTGAACAAATATATGATTAGGATTTCCCTGTATATCCTTTAGATTTTCAAGATTTCCTGCATAAGTAAGCTTATCTAAATTAACTATTTTAACATCATTGTATTTTTTAAGCATGTAAAGTACAAAATTTGAACCTATGAATCCAGCTCCACCTGTAACTAAATATGTTTTCATAAGATTATTCTCCTTTATATTCAAATGGTACGTCTAATTCTTTTAAAGTCTTTTGCTTCTTATCTTTGTCTGATAAAAGAAGTTCTTCTATTCCATCAAGTGGCCATTCTACGCCCACTTCTGGATCATTCCATAAAAGTCCACTATCGTATTCTGGTGCATAGTAATCAGTACATTTATAGTTAAATACAGCTTCATCTGATACTACTAAGAATCCATGTGCAAAACCTTCTGGTACGTAAAATTGTCTTTTGTTTTCAGCTGTAAGAAGAACCCCTTCCCACATACCAAAAGTCGGAGAGCCTTTTCTAAGATCTACAGCTACATCATAAACAGCACCTTGGGTAGCTCTTACAAGTTTTCCTTGAGTGTGCTTAGTTTGAAAGTGTAAACCTCTTAATACACCTTTTTTAGATTTTGATTCATTATCCTGAACAAACTCCATCTTTAAACCAGCTTCAAAAAAGTCCTTTTTACTGTAGGTTTCCATAAAATAACCTCTATGATCTCCAAATACAGTAGGTTCAATTATATATAAATCTTTTATCTTAGTTTCTATAAATTTAAATTTTCCCATCGTAACTCACCTTCATATAAGAGTATTATTTTTTCTTATTTTCTACTTCTTCAACTACATCTATTAAGTACTGACCATAACCAGTCTTCATAAGTGGCTTTGCAAGTTCTCTTACTTCCTCTGAGCTTATCCAACCTTTTCTAAATGAAATTTCCTCTAGACAAGCGATGTAAGTTCCTTGAGTATTTTGAACTGCTTCAACAAAGTTAGAAGCTTGAAGCATCGAACCATGTGTTCCTGTATCTAACCAAGCAAGGCCTCTACCTAAAAGTTCAACCTTTAAAGTTCCTTCTTCCATATATACCTTGTTTAAATCAGTTATTTCTAACTCTCCTCTTGGTGATGGTTTTAGTGCCTTAGCTTTTTCTACTACAGAGTTGTCATAGAAATAAAGCCCTGGAACTGCATACTTTGACTTAGGTTTTTCTGGTTTTTCTTCTAAAGAAACGACATTACCGTTATCATCAAATTCAACTACTCCGAAGGCCTTTGGATTTTGTACATAATAACCAAACACCATTGCACCTTTTTCTAAAGCAGCTGCTGTTTTTAGATTATCACTAAATCTTTGACCATAGAAGATATTATCTCCTAAAATCATAGCAACATTATCATCTCCAATAAATTCTTCACCTATTATAAAAGCTTCAGCAAGTCCATTAGGTGCTTCCTGTATAGCATACTCAATTTTAAGACCTAGTTCAGATCCATCTTTAAATAACTCCTCAAAATTAACAATATCTCTTGGTGTAGATATGATTAATATTTCTCTTATACCAGCTAACATTAATACAGACATTGGATAATATATCATTGGTTTATCATATATAGGAACCATTTGCTTTGACATTGCTTTAGTTACTGGATACAATCTTGTACCTGATCCACCTGCTAATATTATACCTTTCATTTAAACATCTCCCCTTATTTTTGTCCAATATTGTTTATTTAAAGAATATTTAATTCTTCTATTTAAAGATAGTTTTTCATATCTTTCCCCTAAATAACTTCCAATAAATCTTGAAGCAAAATTTGGTACTACATTTATGATAACTTTAATATTTAACTCTTGAAAAGATCTCTTTAATACATATTTAAGTAAATTTACACCACTTTGATTTCCATTGTATTCAAGAAAGACTGAATTCTGCTTAAAGAATACACCAGTATCAAAATATCTATTAAATAGCTGTTTTAAAGTAAAAGTATGAGAATGATACACCTCTGAATCAGAGCAATACTTTATCTTGTAACCATTTGTAACCAGCTTGTGGGCTAAATACATATCCTCATTTATTATAAGATCTTTGCCATCATATCCATTTAATTTTTTATAAACAGAAGCTGTTACTGCCGATGATGCATCAGAATAAAAAAATGTAATAAGACCTAAGCTTTTTATATCATCTTTTGATACTACCCTAGATTCTTTAGGGTAATTTTTTTCTCTAATATATTTTTCTATAGACAAATTCTGGCATATTTGTCTACTGAAACTAGCATCACACTCTCCTATTATTATGGGATTAACTAAGTTCTTCAGCCAATTTTCATCCTTCATAATTACATCTTGAGATATAAACACTATAATATCTTCATTTGTCTTAAAGGCCATCCTCTCTCTAGTGCTACTATGAGAAAACTGTCCTTTTTTTACTATTTGGTAATTTACCTTCATTTCATCTAATATACTCTTTGTACTATCGTTTGATTCTGTTAGAACATAATTTATATTTACCTCAAAGTTACATTTTTGTCTCAACAAATTTTCATGTAATCCTTTAATATACTTCTCAGCATTATATAAAGGACAAATTATTGCCACCTTCATGTATACTGCTCCTTTTCTATTTTAGCTTATGTATTCATACTTATATCCTCCAAATGAGAGCAATAAAATTATAAATCAATCTAGCATATACCGAGGTTAATATGAATATAATGTTACTTAGTAACATATATATTAGCTCAGCATTTATATTATATAATTATTTTCAATAAGTTGTCTATTTTACACATTTTAATTTTTCATTAATAAACGATGCAGTTCATGGATTATTTGTGGCCAATAAAAATTCTTATATGCGTATTCACTTATATACTGAAAATCTTTCTGTCCAAGATCTTTATTATTACATATTTCTATAATCGCTTTTGCTGTATCTTCAATATCTTCAATACCAACTATTCTTCCTACTTTTTCATCTTTAACTATAGTAGTTGAAGCTTCATGATCTGAAGTTATTATAAAGCAGCCATGCATTTCAGCCTCCACAAATACTAAACCAAAACTTTCGTATCTTGAGGTCAAACAAAATATCTTCGCCTCATTATAATATTTAACTAATTCATCCTCATTTTCGACATTTCCTACTAAATCAATTTTATCTTTCATCTGAGGATAAGATATAAAAAAATTGTTTAGGTAGCCATTAAAGTCCTCATCTACTGGTCCTACTAACTTTAATCTCCATCCATTTATATATTCAGAAGCTTTTACAAACGCTTCAAGTAGTATGTCAGTAGCTTTTTGATACGCACCTATTCTTCCTACGCTTAAAAGCACATTATCTTTACTTTCAAAACTTGTTACTTTGTTGCCATCATCATAAAATCCATTTGGCAGATAATCCACCTTTATGTTCCAATCATTTTCTATTAATTTTTGTATTTTTTCATTTTCTACTGTGATAAGATCACAATTCTTTAATATATAATTTTTAAACTTCTGCTTAAAACTCTTTTGATGATACTTATATATGTTAATGTTATGATCTGCATCCAACTTAAGATATATCTTTCCTTTAGGATTAAGCAACTTATATGCAAGCATCCACTTAAAATTTCTCGGTGATGTAACATGATATAAATTTAGAACATCTATATTCTTAGCATTCTTTATTATGAATTTTAAAAAATCCTTAGTATCATCCTTTTCTTTAGGAACAGTTATAAGTTTTGTACCTTTTAGTTGTTCTTTATTGTAGTTCATCTCATTTTCATAACATACTATAGTTGAATCATAACCTTTAAGTGAATGGAGTAAAATCGGGATCATCCCTACATCCTTTTTTATATGTATGTTCTTAAATTCAGGAAAAACAGTATAAAATCTCATACATTATCCCTTCCTTATCTTTTTCTTTATACTTCTTAGCATATATATTAATTTTCTAATCCAATCTATCTCATATGAAAATGGATCAAAAACATAGTCAGGTCTTTTTATATAAAGAACTTCTGGAAATTTAAAATTCTCATCAAACTTATAATCCCAATCTGATAAAATTTTCTTTCTTCTGTACCCTATTTCCATATCTCCATATATATTAGAAGATCTCTGTAATAATGAGGTATGTAGATAGCTTCCATTCATAATTTCAATATTCCATTTGCTTTCCTGTACAGGTTTATTTAAGTAGTCAAAATAACCTTCAACCCCATAATCACCACCACAATGTATTCCAGTAATTTTCTTTGAATAGACTCTTATAGTTAAACTTCCAGTTACCTCTTTTATAGTATAAGTTTCTCTTTTAAAATCCCTATAATGATATATATCCCCAGCACAATTTATGAATTTATTGGCTATTAAGTATGGAGGATTGGAACTTCGAATAGCATTAATTACTTCTTTAATCGAATTTTCATACCATATCTCATCCCCATCTACCACAATGAAATAATCAGTTTCTGTCATTGAAATTTGTTCTTCTCTTATATGATAAAAATTCTGTTTATCTACTGCACCTTTTTCTTCAAATACAATTTTGCTACTATATCTTTCATTAGACATGATATCTTTAATAATCTTAACAGTATCATCAGATGAACCTGTATCAAAAATGATTAGCTTATCAACATAATCTATTACAGACATTATGCTAAACCATATCCATCTATCTTCATTTTTAACCACCATATGACCAGTTAAATTGTTAATCATATATAAACTAACCTTCCTTTTTAATATTAATTCTATAACCTATAATACTTACTACTAAACCTATTATTTGAGCAAGTAAAAATGTCATAGAAGCTCCTATTGCACCATACCTTGGAAGCAATAGAACATTAAATGTTATAGTTGTTACTAACCCTACAGCAGCTGCTATACAGAATATATACGGTTTATTCATCGCATAAAGTGCACCATTAAACGGAATTGTCCAAACAAAGAATATTATTGATACAAGTATAATATCTAAAGGCAATATTGAATTAGCATACTTATTACCAAATATCAAGTATATTGCCGGTTTTGCAAAAACAATACTTATTAATATTATTCCAGTAACAAAAACTACAAATTTTGTGATTTTGTTAATATTATTTTTAAGATGTTGTTTGCTAGTTAAAGTAGCTAGTATCGGATTTAGCACTTGAGCATATGATGAACAAATCATAAGTATTGGCTTAGTCATCTTCATCGCTAAATCATAGTATGAAACCTGTTCCTTAGATGCATAAGTAGATAACATAAATACATCTACCTTTGACTGCATAATCGACATTATAGACCACATAAGCATCCACATACCGAATGAATTAAAGTTTTTTACGACATCTAAATGAAAAGGCTTATATCTAAATACGTTCACTATGCTTATGTTAGCTAATCTATAAGAAATTATCATTGAGATAAGCAAACATGCCACGTTAACAGCTACAATATTTATCACGCTAAGAGTGTTAGTAAAATAAAGCATAAGTATGAGTATTAGTAAAATTAAATTACTTAAAACTATGGAATAGAAATATTTCTTATACCATCTTCTACCTTGCAGGATAGAATTATTTAAACTATTCACTAAAGAAAAACCAATTCCAAAAGCTGAAATAATAAAATACAAATTATACTTTGTGCTACTAAAAAAATATATTGATATGTACTTTGAGAATATAATTATAGCTAATATCACTATTAACGAATTTCTAAACTTCTTTTTAAGAGCCATATTAACTATTTCAAGTTCCTTATCGTACTCGTTCTGAGAATAATATTGTGAGCTAAATCTTATTACCGCCCCATTCATCCCCATATCAGACAACTCTATAACAGTATATATAAGTGTCATTACTATAGTATATATCCCATAATCTTCAACACTCAAAGTTTTGGTTGCAATAATTACAAAAATAAAGGATTCTAGTTGTGATATTATATTAGCTGTCAAAACAAATGACATAGATCTAAAAACACTTCCTATTAAATAACTTTTTAACTTATCTACGATTTTCATTTTTCTGTATAGTCCTCTCAAAAAGTTCTTTATAACTTAGTGCTGATTTATTCCAATCAAATAATTCTGCTCTCTTTCTTGGTATATCTCCCCAATCAGTATCCAGTGCACTTTTTATTTTTTCCGAATATTCCTCAGCATTGGAACAGTCACAATAAAGTCCAGCTTGTCCTATTATTTCTCTTCTAACTTCATCATCTGGTGCTACTATTGGCAAATTAGATGCTAAGGCTTCCAGATATACAATTCCAAAAGGTTCGTTTAAAGAAGGTAACACAAATAAATCAGCCATGTGATAATAATTCATTATCTCTTCATAAGGTACTGCATTTATAGTAAATCTTTCTTTAAGTTTTTCCATTCCTTTCTCACTTATCTTATCCTGAAGCTCTCCTCTTCCTAGTATTACTAGTTTTACATCTTCTAACATGGAGACAGCATCAATAGTCAAGTTATGTCGTTTAAATTCAGTTAAGGCTCCAACAGAAACAATTGTCTTTTGATCGTTGTTTTTATCGTGCTTCATCTCAAATTTATTCAAGTTAATACCATTATATATTGTAGTTACGTTCACACTAAACTCCCTAGCCCAAGATTCATTATTTTTAGTAAGAGCAACATACATATCTGGCTCTTGCATTAATATTTGTTCCTCACCATATCCTATACCACCATGACCGGTGTAAATAAATGGTGTTGATTTCTTATCTCTAAGCTTTTTTGAGTATATAGCTCCCCATATACCATTGTTAGGAAATAAAAGATCGTAATCTTTGTCATTTATGTAATCTTTAAAAACTTTCTGAGTAAACTTTCTCTGATACAAAATATCAGGAATTAAAAAGTAAAAAAACCTATTAATTATCTTGTAGTAAAGCCCACATTTATTGAATTGTTTTTCATGCATACGATGAAATAAAGACTTTTTAATATCTATACGAATTATATTTTCTTTTATATCGTCAACCATTCCAGTTGCGTATATATCTATTTCAAAATCATCTCGTAACTTCTTAACTAGTTCTATTACAAAAGATTCTACTCCTCTATTTATTACACCCAAATGAGTTGCTAGAATAGCAATTTTTTTCATTAGATCCTCCTAATAATTATCATTTATATATGCAAACCCATATCTCTTATCTATTTTACCTGTTAAACCATGGTAATAATAAATTAATACCTTAAATGAAGATTTCCCTTTTAAAATCATATATATCTCTCTGCAATATATATATATTAAGAATTTTATAAAGCTCATTGTACTTTCCAAGTTTCTTTTTTCAAATAAGACCAAATTTCTATTCATGAAGTAGCCACTTAAACCACCTATTCTGCTAATACTTGCTGATCCTTTATGGTACACTCTTTCCTTGGTATAGCAACAAACCTTATATCCTATTTTTTTTATTTTCAAACAAAATTCAGTTTCCTCATAGAACAAAAAATAATTCTCTGGTATAAAACCAACCTCATCTATGATACTACTTTTAAATAAAAGACAAGCTCCACCAACGTAGTCACATTCAATTACATCATTATACAATTCCGATATATCTTTCCCATTGTTTATTGCTGGAGCTTCACCTTTACTTAAATCAATAAGTGCTCCTGAGCTTTGAATTTTGTTTCTATCCATATATTCACATATAGTTGGCCCACATACACCTATATTTGTATTCGCTTCCATATAAAGAATCATTTTTGTCAAAAAATCTTTTTCTACTATAACATCATTGTTGATTACACATATATAATCAGCCTCTCGATCTAAAGCAACCCTAATACCCATATTATTTCCAGCCGCATATCCTAAATTTTTACCAGTTTGTATAAATGTATGTTCTGGAAACTTCTTCTGAATTATTTCCTGAGAATTATCTGATGAGTTGTTATCCACTATAATAATTTCATAATTATTATAGTCTATATTGTTTAAGCTTTCGATGCATTCTATAGTATCCTTAATCCCATTATAATTTAATAATATTATACAAACTTTTGGTTCATTAAACATAAAAACTCCTATTTATAGACAAATTTAATAAAATCTCTTACTCTGCTACTCCATGAATTATTCTTAGCAAAAGCTATCCTTTTAAGCTTAAATTCTTCATTTTCCTTAAAAGCTTGCAGCATTGAATCTTCAAATTCTTTTTCACTATTATATGTATATATTAAATCTCCAAACTTCTTCGTTTCACTATAATCTGTAGTAATAACCGGTTTTCCCAAGGCTAGATACTCGTATACTTTTACAGGGTTAACAGACTTTACTACATCATTAAGTACAAAAGGCATTATTGTTATATCGAACGAATCTATTAAAGATGGTACCATATCATAAGGCTTGGTTCCTAATATCTTTATATTACTAATATTAGAAATACTATCAATAGCAACATTATTCTCGACAGGACCGATAATATAAAAATCTATATCAACATATTTAACAGCCATATTCTTTATAAGTTGAAAATCAAACCAATGACTTACTGTACCTATGTATCCAATACTCTTTTTATTTTTATTTACTATTCCTTCTGTAAGTGGTGTAATTTTATCTACATCAAAGTTCGAAAGATCTACTCCATTATTTATCATGTTAATTTTGCTATCTATATTTTTGTATTTTGATTTCATCGTCTCTAGAAGTGCCTCACTTGAGACAATTATATTATCAGCTAATTTCATTAGTTTCTTTTCGTTTTTTATTAAGTCACTATCACCATTCCCAAAAGCTATGTAATTATCCATACAATCGTATACTATTTTGACTGTATTAATTATTTGGTGTGGTATGTAGTCTAGCTGATTCGGATGAGTTATAACCAAAGTATCAAACTCATTTTCCGAATTAATTTCTTTTATCCAGTTTTTTTGCAGTGAATTATTTAATCTTTTAATTACATTTATTTTATACTGAAAAGGCAATATCTTCCTTCTAATTACTGTAAGATTATTTTTTTTAAATATAGTTTTATTTATATAAATACTATCGCCTTTGCTATGCATGTAAATTGTATTAGAATTCTTTTTCCAAGGTTGTGGATGATAATAAGTTACCTGATTATCTTCAGATAGTAAATATGCAAAATGATGAGGCCTCTGTTTTATCCAAAACCAGTCTACAAGAGAGCAATAAAGTATTTTATGCATATAATATTTTCTCCTCCAAATTAACTTTTATATTCTTATAATAAATAATAGCTATAGTACTAATAATTACTATAGCTATTATTATGAGCACTTAATTATGTATGTACACACAAAAGTAACGATATCGAATTTAAGTATATAAAACATATTTAATGAATTTCATACCCCCAAATCCAACTACCTAAGTTTATTAACTTCTATTTGTATTGAACAAACTACATTGCTCCTTCACCATTTATCACGGAAAAGACAGTTTTTATTATAATCTTTATATCTAACACTAACGATCTATTGTCTATATAATACATATCCATAAGTACTCTTTCCTCATAGGTTGTATCACTTCTACCATTAGCCTGCCAATAACCAGTCAGCCCTGGCTTTACAGAAACCAGCTTATTTGCATATGTACCATATTTCTCTATTTCATTATCAACAATTGGCCTTGGTCCTACCACAGACATATTCCCAATAAGTATATTAAATAGTTGTGGCAACTCATCTAGACTTGTCCTTCTTAAGAAATTCCCAGCTTTCGTAATTCGAGGATCATTCTCTAGCTTAAAGTTAATTTGAAATTCTTTCTTTTGTTCAGGCGTAAAATTTTCAAACACTTCATCAGCATTTCTTACCATCGATCTAAATTTATAAACTTTTATCGTTCTGCCGTTTTTACCAATTCTTTTATGTCCAAAAATCGCTGGTCCTTTTGAATCTAATTTCACCCATAATATTAGAACTAAAAACACCGGAGAAAGTAGTACTACCCCTAATAAAGCACTAAAAAAATCAAAAAGCCTTTTTATGACTCTATATACGTAATTCTCTTCTTTTTCTATCGTTTTATCTTTAACAATAATATTAACATTGTCCATAACTTGCATAACCACATCCTCCATGTATATATAGTCCACATTGAATATTATATATTTAATAGAATTCTTTGTCCACAACAGTACTCAATCCTACTTTTGCCATTTTTCATCTAACTCAAAACCTATATAATATTTTACACTAATTTGTTGAATTAATAAATTCAATATGACTAAAAAAATATACATATTATCAACATATATCTCGTTTTGTACCTTTTATATGTAATTCTTATAGACCTTTTTATAATATTATTAAATCTTTTTTTAAAAAGCATATTTCTTAGTGCAATATGTTTACTAATTTCTTCTTTGTAGTACCATTTGTTAAGTTTATAAGTTTTTTGTCACTGCCGCTTCCTCAAGTACTTCATCAACTTCTAATACGTCAGCTATTCTCTTACATGCAAATCCATCCCCATATGGATTACTTGCACGACTCATCTTTTCATATTGGGATTTATCTTCTAATAATAATTTGAATGCATTATAAATAACCCCTTCATCAGTTCCAACAAGCTTCAATGTACCAGCTTCAACCCCCTCAGGTCTCTCTGTAGTGTCTCTCATAACTAATACTGGCTTACCTAAACTCGGTGCTTCTTCCTGTATTCCGCCACTATCAGTTAATATTAAATAAGATCTAGATAAAAAATTATGAAAATCAAGAACTTCTAAAGGCTCAATAATCCTTATCCTATCACAACCACCAAGAACTTCATTTGCAGCATCTCTTACTGCTGGATTCATATGAATAGGATATATAACCTTTATATCCTCATACTCATCAACAATTCTTTTAATTGCTCTAAACATATTTTTCATTGGTTCACCTAGGTTTTCTCTTCTATGGGCAGTTATCATTATCAATCTACTGTCTGATGCCCACTCCAATTGGTCGTGAGAATAATCAACTCTTACAGTAGTCTTTAACGCATCAATAGCTGTATTACCAGTTACATAAATTGATTTAATGTCTTTTCCCTCTTTAATTAGATTACTCTTAGACATTTCTGTTGGTGCAAAATTATAATTAGCTACAATTCCAACAGCTTGACGATTGAACTCCTCTGGATATGGTGAGTAAATATTATACGTTCTAAGTCCCGCTTCAACATGCCCAACTGGAATCTGCATATAAAAACATGCCAAGGCTGTAACAAAAGTTGTTGATGTATCTCCATGCACCAAAACTACATCTGGCTTAACTTCTTCCAAAACCTCCTTAATCTTTTCAAGTATGTTTATAGTTACATCAAATAAAGTTTGTTTTGCTTTCATAACTGAAAGATCATAATCTGGCTTTATGTTAAATGCCTGCATAACTTGGTCTAACATTTGTCGATGCTGACCACTTACACATACTATAGTTTCTAATTTGTCTCGTTGCTTCAGTTCTTGAACTAATGGACACATCTTTATAGCCTCAGGTCTTGTACCAAATACAACCATAATCTTTTTCTTCATACAATATCTCCTTACTTTTCATGTTTTACATTAATTCTATTTAAACTCCTTAAAAGCTTAACAACTACATTATAACTATATCTACAAATTTGTGCACTATAATTACTAATTGAAATATAGTTTTTAAAAATCAATTTAAATTCTTTTTCTTCAATATTTTTCCCTACTTAAATATATAACTTATGTTATAAAATCAGCCAATACACTTAAAACAATAATTAACAATATATTCTTTTTGCAATTATCATGTTATAATAGCCGTGGATAAATGTATACAAAAGGGGTGTTACTATTGAAAATTGAGGAAAGATCAAACTATGCCGATATCTTAAAAGGAATAGCCATTATAACAGTAGTAATGGGACATTGTGGAGCAAAAGGATATCAAATTATTTACTTATTCCACATGCCTATATTCTTTTTTATAAGCGGATATTTTTACAAGGAAGATTATTCAAGCTCTCCTTTTAGTTTATTAAAAAAACGTCTAAAATCTTTATATTTACCTTTTATAAAATACGAATTTATATTTTTAGTATTAAATAACCTAATTTACAAAATAGGCATTATTGATAGCACTGAAAAAATATATTCGTTTACTAGTGTAGCAAAAAGTGCTGTACATATTTTTCTTTTTGATGGAACAGAGTTATTACTAGCTCCATTTTGGTTTGTCACCTCATTATTTATTGTAAACATGTTATTCTGTTTAATTTCATATTGCAATAGAAACTTCAGTTTTAAAGAGTCAATAAGATGTATAACTATATTAGTATTCTTTATATTAGGAATTTATTTAACAAAAATGCATATAAACATCAAAAGCAGCAGATATGGTAGTGAAATTTTTAATGTTTCATTTGTCGCCCTATTGTTCTTTTATATAGGCTTCACTTACAAAAAAATAGAGCCAAAGGTTCCTATGAATATTCTGACTTCAATCACTGCATTTGGTATATTATATCATAATTCAAAACTAAATTATTTCATAGATATGAGAACTAATTCTTATCCGAGTATTAGTATGTTTATAGTAAATGCACTTTTAGGTATATACGTTATGATTTATTTATCTAAGGAAATTAATCGAATTAATTTTAAATTTAATTTGATATCTTATATAGGAAAAAATACTTTGATTATATTAGCTTTACATCTAACATGTTTTAAACTTGTAGGAATGCTTCAAATTATATTATATAAGTTGCCGTTTGATAATTTAAATAAGTTTGGAGTTGTAGCTTTTATAGATAATTGGTGGATCGCATATACATTAGTAGGTGTATTTATACCATTAGCTATTCAATACTTATTTATTGATAAGGCACGAAATATCACTTTGAGAATTAGAAAAACAGAAAATATCACACTTTAATATATGAAACTTAACGATACTTTTTTCTTTACTTTATCTTTGAAGAATAAGGTGTTGTGTTATCAAAAAAATATCAGTGTTTAATATTGCTAAACACTGATATTTTTTCATGCTATTTTATGGCACAACACTGTTTAACATCTTGCATAATATGTTAAAGCCTTTATCTTCTCATTATAATCCCTTTAACCTTACTTAAAACCAACTCTTGAGTCTTATCTTTTAGTATAAACATCACTAATAGATAGAATCCCCCACCAACTAGTACTTGAATCATATTTGCCAGTATAGGATTATTTATAAAATCACCTACATAGCTTACTAAAAACATCATAATTATAGAAGCTATCCAGTACTTGCCTGTACCTAATAACATTCTACCAACAGGCAGTTGCTTTCTTACAAATATCAGCTGTAGTATTATACCTAAAACTTCTGCTTCAATTATTGATATTACTGCACCAGTAGCTCCATACTTAGGTATCAGTATAACATTCATTATTAGGTTTATTACACCTGATATTACTATGGACATAGTATATTTATTTTCTTGCTTTGTCCCTACTAGATATTGCATTCCTATAATATTAGCCCAGTTAACTGCAACTATTATAATAGAACTTACCACCGTTAGATTTTCTACAGCGTAGTACTTAGGATCTAAAAACCAAGATATTAGGATTTTAGATATACCCATTAATCCAAAAGCCATAGGAATAGATACATATGAAACAAAAGCAAAAGCTTGCTCTACAAGTTTTTTCATCTCTTCCTTCTTGCCTTGTCCTAGTATATTTGAAATCCTAGGTAGTAGCACTACCCCTACAGATGCAACTAGAGATAGTATTATATTAATTATTTTTTGAGAATAATCATAAAAAGCAACTTGATCGTTATTTGATAATGCTCCAATTAAGGTTCTTGATAGCAATAAGTATACCTGAGCAGATATTTGAGGTAAAAATAATCTAATTAGAGGAAAAATAGTTTCCTTAATAATAGCTATATCAACTTCTATCTTTCTTATATCCTTAGGTATGTAAGCCCACATTATTATAAGTCCTGCTACATTAATGAATATAGTTAGAAGTATATATTTTATTAAATCATCCGAACTTCTTACAAATATAAAGATACTAAGTAGCCCAACTAATTTTATGGTTGAGTTTCTTATAACAACCTTTTTAAAGTCTTCTAAGCCCATAAAGAGCCAAGATATATCAAGTATTATTGTAAGCATGTTAAGACCTTGTATAAGGAATATAAACTGATTTTCCTTTATAAAGATTCCTACAAATAGATAGTATACAACCATTGCTATTAAGCTTGTCCCAATCTGTGTTACGTATAAGCTCCAGAAATACTTTCTAAGCTTTTCTTTATCATCCCTTACATATCCAACCTGTCTATTTCCGTACATCTGCATACCAAGCATACCAAATAGCATAAAATAATTAACTATTGATAGCGTATATGCATTGAGCCCCATTTGGTCTGGGCTAAAGATCCTTGTTAGATAAGGTATTGTTATCAGCGGAATGATCATAATCATAACCTGATATAAAGTATTATAGATGTAATTTTTGATTATGCTCATATTAAATCTCCCGTAGTTTTTTTATACATCATCTATAATATCACTTTTTCTTGTTTTTGTAGAAGGATTTTATTTACACTTAATATATTAAATTTTATTCTTCTCCTTTATATTCCACAATTATTCTTGCCCAACACGTTTGATTTAATCATATATTCCGAAATTCTTGAAGCAACTCAATTTAAAATTCCTTGATTTTCGTAATTGTCATTATCGCATAAAATCCCTATAGTTCCAACCCTTCTATCTCTACCAACAAAACCGTGATTTTTTAATTTCAAAATCTCTAATTGCTCTTTTATTCTTATATTTTCAGCATTTAACCTTTCATTTTCTAAGCTAAGCATTTCATTAGCCTTCGTAAGACTTTCTATTCTGTCTCCATTTTTTATAATTTCTCTTTTATAAAGAGCCATCTTATACTGCTCAAAATTATTCATAATATCCCTCCCCTAATTTTTATATGAGTCAGTTTCATTACTTCTTCTAAACTGTAGCTCTTTTATATCATAATAGGTTAACTCTTTATCACAATATTGAGTATATAAATCTAAAGCCCACTTCTTTCTTATATTCAAAGCTACATAAGTTACTAACGACTTATCCACCACTAGACTTAACTGCTTTTTCATAGATTCTTCCATGACCTTTCCGCCTTTTATAAGATTGTACTTGCCCCATTTTTCAATAGCAATTTCCTTAGTATCTTCATTGTAAGCTATGACCTTATAGTTACTTATAAGGCTATTTATCATATTACAAACTTTGTCTATTTCGTACCCCGTATGTTCCTTAATTTGTTCTTTTGTTATCTTGTAGATACCAATATTACTACTATATGGATTAGTCAATAAATATAGATAAAGATATCTCTCTTCAGTAGTCATACTCATAATTTTTTCATCCTGCCAAAAATCTCTCTGAACTATTTTATAATTCATAAACTCTTCCCCCTAATTATTTATTCAAGTAAGATTTTCTATTTAGTTTTATTACATTAAAGGCTCATGTTGTATTTTAAATAATTGCCTTTAGTTTTAACTTATGGAATATTTTGTATTATATAAATATAGTATTTTATCTTACAAAGTGTGTCAACACATCCAAGTAAATGTTAATAAATTTGTAAGAATTTGTTTTCAGCGTAACAAAAAACTAGTATAAACAAAAATTTATACTAGCCTAATTTATGTATTACACATATTTGTTTTTATATAAATGAAATATCTATATTACCAGATAGTAGCTAGGTCAATGACTAAATCATCAAATATACTAACTCTTATACTATCATTCTCATTATATATTTCAGGTGTACCATAATTATCCGACTCAGTAATCTTATAAACTAATATATTTCGTTTTACTGGATTTACAATCCAATACTCTCTTACTCCATAATCTCCATATAAATTCAACTTTTTTACATAATCTAAAAAAGTTGAAGAAGGTGAAACTATTTCTATTATGAAATCAGGAGTTCCTTTTGCACCTCTTTCATCTAGTTTACTTTCATCACATATTATAGTTATATCCGGCTGAACAACATTAGCAACCTTACTATCATCATATTCATCATCGTTATATAATCTAACATCAAAAGGAGCAACATAAACCTTGCACTTTTTATTCTGTAAATATAATCTTATTTTAAAAAATAATTCACCTGATATTTCTTGATGTACTCTTGAGGGTGCAGGACTCATTAAATATGGACTTCCATTTATTATCTCCCAGCTTTCATCATCAGGCCAACATAAATAATCACTATAAGTATATTTTTTATTATTTACTGGTATAGTAACTCCCCCTTTAAAAACTGATTTTTAGTTATATTATAATCAAGTATCTTTTAGTTTTATATGATTATTATACTATTAATAACCTAAGCTTACACATATTCAGTAACTACCTTCATAAAAACTTCTATATCTTTCAAATGATTTATGATTATATCAATATCCCTTCTAACCATCATGTTTTCAATAAATTTTTAACTTCTTTACTTCTAACCCAGTTTAATTCTTTAAAAGTTAATAATTTTACTTTAAATCAATTTTAGTGGTTAGCTTCTTTTGTTTTTAAAAAGATATGTTTTTTTCTTCTTTACCATTATAAAAGTTAAGTTTTTAAAAAGTTTACAATTTAAAGCCAAAATTATAATGATGAATGGCATATATACTTTATGTGGATGTCCCACTTCGTAATAAAATTAATATTAATGAGAGGTATTTAAATATGGCACGAAAAAGAAAGAGTAAAGACTTTGTTATAGGACCGGATGATTTGGGTTACGAAGAAGAAGTCGATATGAATGGAATTGTTGACTTTGAAGATGGTCAACATTTGAAACCAAATGAAGTTTTAGTATCAAGTTTTAACTTCTTTGATAATAATTCTGAAAATAATACTAGCGATGATACTCTCAGTACCCTAGATACTTTAAAAGATAAGAATATAACAAAAGAGGCTGATGAAAATAAAGCTGCTGAAACAACTAATCATTACTCTAAAGAAAATATACTAGATATTAGAACCACTAAAACATTAGCTAATGGAGTAACTCCTCCTGTTGACGGAGAATTTTTTACTATTAAAAGAACCTATACTTTAAGAAAGTCTACAGTTAAGATGCTTAACCATATAAAAGCCTTAGATGATGATATAAATGTGTATATGAATACTTTGGTTGATGAAGCTATAAGGCATTACTATGGTTATATCCTTAATAAATCAAAAAATGTTTAATTATTTCCTAAAAAATAAATTACCAGCAAAAATTGACATAAACAGTTTTAGGAGGCTAAAATCAGCCTCCCAAAATCCATTTGTTTTTAAAAAGAATATCTAAGTATTTTTATGCTCCTTTAAACCCACTCTGTAACTGCTCATCAACATTAGCAAATGCTTGAGCAGCAGAAACAGTAGCTTTTCCTATTGTATCCACCAACTCTGGAAATTTATCAAGGCTTTGCTTCATAGTTGTATACATTTCGAAGTATGCATCCTGAGCCAAACCATCCCATCCATCAATAATTTCATGGACTTTGCTATCAATAGTCTTAAGAATATCTGATAGATCTCCAGCGTAACCAATAAGATCATTTCCCTCCCCATTCAGAGTTTCAGGGGTAACTCTAATACTTGCCATAATTTTTATCTCCTTCCTATTATTTAATCTATACTAGCATCAGCCACTGGCTGTTATGCTCTAAATTTGGGTTCTTTCTATATTGTTTTCTACCAATGAATCATATTGAGAGGCAGCCTCTTGAAGAATCTCTCTTAAGGTGTCTAGCAAGTCAGCATATTTTTCAATGTTGTCTCTCCAATTTGTGTTAACCATTTTATAGAACGCAGTTCCAGCAGGTGTTGTCCATCCATTGTCCTTTAATTCTTTAAGGCAGGTTTCAAGTTTCTCAGACATAGTCCTTAAATCAGTAGCAATATTGCCATACTTACTTCCAAATTGCCTCAGCGCATCTGTATCAAACGCTAGATCTGTATTATTCTCGTATGCTAAAGCCATATCTATTTACCATCCTGTTCATAGACATTTTTTAAGTCAGGTTTTAATTTATATGCTTTCTGAAGTTCCTCTTTGGCTAAAGTTGCCTTGCCTAAGGAACGGTAAATGTCAGCTCTCAATGTATAAACTTCAGCGATATTTTCGCTGATTGCAAATATGAAGTCCAAAAGTTCTAGGGCTTTATCATACTCCTCTATATCCTTCAAACACATAACCCTATACAAATAAATATCTATAGCTGAAGGGTTTTCTAAAGTAGCTAAACGGTAAATAGAATTAGCTTCTTTATATAGAGGCCTTGCTTCATCCCCTCTTCTTAACTGGCGTAGACAAAACGGTTTATAGTATAAAGCAGCATAGTAATAAGGATCTTCCTGGTCCTTTGCGATAAGAGTTGTTGCAATTTCCAGTGCATTATCATAATCTTTTTGTGCAAGGTAGAAGTTCATTAGCATAAAACGCGCTTCACCATCAAAATATTCAGTGCTCTCAAGTGATATACATTCCTTGCAGCATGCTATAGCTCGTTCTATATCGTTTTTCTCAGCTGCAACTTGCGCCTCAAGCATTGTAAAGGCTTGTTTCGAATCCTCAAAATATTTCATTCTTTTAGCAGTTTCTATAAGCTTATAAGCTAACTCCAATTCGCCACTTAAAGCAACGCATTTAACATAATCGTACATTAAATCAGCATCTTCTGGAAAACGAATGGAAGCTGTTTTGGCAAATTCCATAGCATCTTTAAGGTCGCCCTTGTGAATTAATAATTGTGTTTTTAAGTGATATCCATCATACATCTCAGGATTATTCTTCAATAATTCATCGGTGCTTTCCTCAGCACCTTCAATCATATTTAAACGAACTAAAGTAGTGATTTTTTTAATAAGATAATCTGGCCTTGAAGGATTTTTAATACATGCCTTTTGAAAATACCTCAAAGCCATATGCTCATCATTTAGATGCTCGTACGCCATTCCCATAAAAAATAGCATCTCATCACTATCATAGCCTGAAGAAATAGCTAGATTATAGTATTCAAGGCCTTCATGAACATCGTCACTCATAAAACATGCATTACCATAGAGGAAATAGAGCTCCCCTCTCTTTTCAATTAATAGCGCCTTCTTGTACATACTTTTAGCTTCTCTGTATTCTTGAGTCGCCATATGAAGATCACCATAATTTTTATAATTATCCATTAACATTGGATCAATTTCTATGGCTTTATTAAATTTTTCTTTTGCAGCTTGTATATTTCCCGCCTTAAGAAGAAGTGCGCCTTGTTGGTTTAGGTCCAAGGCTTCTAGCCTCAATTCGTTTCTTTCCATAGCTACCTCCTAAATATTAAAAACCTCTTTAACAGTCTTATAA
Source organism: Clostridium folliculivorans (assembly GCF_024341905.1). Classification (GTDB taxonomy): domain Bacteria; phylum Bacillota; class Clostridia; order Clostridiales; family Clostridiaceae; genus Clostridium_AR; species Clostridium_AR folliculivorans. Next base: position 117,883 of record NZ_BQXY01000010.1, on the reverse strand, counting down.
GAATTTACTAATTTTCTTCAACAATAACTTTAATTGGAGAGTGATTTTCGATTTCTGCTACAAAATCCACATCTAGAGCATGACTTGTGTAAAAATAAGATATACTATCAGTAGTTTTATGGTAAGTTGGATTATCAGGCAAGCTTCCGTCTTTGTTATAGTTATACCAAATGCCTTCAACCACTCCATAAATATTAATTCTTTGAGTTACTGTTCTATGTTCCAACTTATGGATATCCTTGTAAAAAAACTTATCAAATTCTTTTCTAGTAACTTTTCTATTGTAATAACGTTTTTCACGATATACTATAAGATAATCATCATAAAACCGAAGTTCAATAGGTGAAGGAACTCGATGACTACCTCCAGAGAATAAAGATGCAATACCAATAACTATTAGTAGTGCTCGTGTTCCCCAAGAAATTTCACCAAATAAATTATCATGAAAAACAACAGAACCAATTAATAATATTGCCACTATTATTAAAACCACATTTTTGATATAACCCTGTGCTGGATTATCATTTTTCGGAACTAACACAGCTTCATTTATCTTTAATACATAATTAGGAATATCCATACATTTTCTCCTTACGCTATCATAGTTTTGGGTATATTAAAATTAACTTCTGGAAGGTGTATATTAGGGATCGATATATTTATTTGGCTTTTGGAAGAAAGCTTATTTAAAACATCTGCATTAATACTTGAATCATTTGAAAATAATGAGCTACCAATTACCTTTGAACTAATATCATCATATATACTATAAAAATCATCAACAGAAATCCCATCAGTGGAAACCGGTAACTTAGCAATAGGAATACAAGGCAAGGCAATAACTTTTCCTATATTTCCAAGGTTTAGTCCATCACTAACCAAATTTTTTCCAGCTTCTAATATTGTTTTTGTCGTTTTGAACGGGTCTTCAGAGAAATCAGTGAATCTAGATTTAGCATTGCTTAAAAAAGAAGAACCAAAATCTTTTAATGCACCATGGAAATAAGACAAATCTTGCCTTTTAAATGCAGTTGTCGCTTCAGTCCATCCCTTTACAAAACTTGTCTTCAGCTTTCCACCAAATGCTTTCCAAATATCTAAATCTAATAATTTTTGCAGCTTTATATCTTTTATTCCCTCTGCACATCCAGTAGTCCATTTGATACCTTTCTTTAAAAGATCGCCAAAGCTGCTGGCGATAGAAACAACAGAACAAACAACATTGACAACATCAATACCTGTTGCAATATTATGCAAAAGCTGACTATCGGTTTCTGTTCTTAATGTGTCTTGTATACTATTTTCAGAACTTCTCCTCTTTCCAGTAGCAGGATCATCGTTCTGCGTTGCAGAATAAGCCCTAAACTCATTTATGACATTCATTACCCCGTTGGAAGCCCCTATAATTCCAGCAATAGCACCAGCAATAAGCGCTAAGGATGCGCCTCCAGTAATTACTACTGACGCAACTAATGCTACTACCGCTACAACTCCAATTGCTATATCTAATAAGCCAACTAAAGTCCCTTTAATTAAGTCTTCTCCCCCTTCATAGTTGTACCAATCTTTAATCTTTTGCTTAAAATAATCATCCGCTGCATCAGATAAATCATCGCCATCACCAAGCCACCTGCCAAAGGCGGTTGAATTTCCTATACTGGTAAAGAAATAACTAACTGTATTTTGTATCTTGCTATTGCTTATTCCGTGATTTTGCTTAAATGTAGCTGTCAGTGTTGAGACTTTTGATCTGACACTTTTATCGGTACTTCTGCACTCTTTTTCTAAGTTAGTAAGGCTAGTAGCATATTTTTCATACTGTTCTGATTGACTTCTGAGTTCTGAAATTTTTGAACTAATATGATTAGAGGCTGTTGAAATATTTGAAGACCTTGGACCGTTGTAATTATTGAGTTTTTTATAAACGCTTTTATTTATAGCATCAGCATAATCATCAAGTCTTTTAGCAACATGCTTAGCTTCATTTGAAGCATTTGATAAACTATTATAAGATATTGAAACTGTGCTCATATTAATCCTCCCTTCTAAAGTATTTTTTTAATGAGCAGCCGCTGCTTTCTCAGCAGCTGCTCTTTCTTCAGCTTTCTTTTCTACATACTTTTTATAGTAATAGTCCCTGTCAGAAATCGCCTGATTCCTTAAATTATTTATTCGAGAAATTTCCTCCTCAAGTGCATACTTTGATGCCCCCAATTGACTATCTGCATCTACTGATTTCGCCTTTTTCATTACGAAATCATTAGCTTTTGTCGTAAAAGAACTATTATGGCGTACGGCATCATTAAGGTTGTTTACTAAAGCATCGAGTTCATTGTTGACGTAACTTATTTCATCTCCAAGGTCATAGTTTAGATTATCTAGGATTCTATGCAAGTCTTTCAAGTTGTCCTCATAATCATCAACTTCATTTTTTTTCTCCTTATATTTACTATAGTAATAGGAACTACTAGCCATTTATAAACCTCCTCTCACTAGCCTTTCATAGCCATGCTATATTGTTGCCGCAACTTATCATCTGAAGTTTCGTAATCTGCTTCAGCTTTTACTAAAGCATCATAAATTTCCTTCAGTGTATCTCCAAAGTCATCAATCTTCCTTATGAGAAGATTATATTGTGACTCAAACTCATTACGACCTTCTCCAACCCAATTCTCTCTAACGCTTTGCGTAATTCTAGCAACTTCAAGATTAACTTCTTTATATGACTCAACAATGGCCTTAATTTGAGAATGTGCGGCATAAATTTTCGCTGTATCAATGCTCCCAGCACAAACTCCTTTTCCCTTATCACTTGCCATAAATAACACCTCGCTTTAATCAAAAATTTTAATTCTTGTGTAAACCCCTCCTTCGAATCTATAGCCCATAGTTTTATCAAAGGATCCTTCATTACGATTTCTTCCTGAAATTTCAAACATCTTACTTTCTGACAGTGGGGCGAAAAGTATAGCTTTTCGCTCATCTTTAAGGGCTTTTAGCACATCTGAAGCATTGAAACCAACAGGTTGATTATCAACAACTGTCAGTAGAATAAATGCTCCTGCAGAATTCGCACCTCTTATAACCTCTGTAAATGCTTTACTGTCACTTCTATCGTTACATATCTTTTTGAAGACCTCAGCATTGTTAAGCACTAAGATTAAGTAAGGTCTATCCTCATCATCTCGTCTTCTTGAAATCTCGTCACAATATTCATTAACAAATTCAACGCCCTCTGAGACATCATTTGTATATCTTTTTACAAACCCAAATGATGAACTCTCCTTTAATACTTTAGCCTTATCATCAATTACATAAACCTCAATATTGTGGAATATTATTGTTTCTTTCATCAATCGAAGCAGATTTAAAGTAAACCTTTCTTTGCATTCAGTATCACCTAGCAAGGTCATTGAACCACAATTATTTAAATTTATTGACGAATAGCTAACCGTTGCAAAATCCATTCCTATAGGAAGTATGCCCTTCTTTCTAAATTCAGTACTGTTAGCTGCCATAGCTTGCTGAAGGATAAGTTTCTCAGGAACCATAGGTATTTCTCGTGCCTTGCAGGAACAGCTTGGATTACGCTTTTCAATAAATTGTTTTAGTTCCTGACTTCTTTCTGCTTCCTTATCACCTTTACCAAAAATTGCAACCTGATATTCTAGTATACGTCTATCCATCATTATCAAACCACTTCCTGGGTTCTCTCTAGGAGTTTCCCTGCAATGGCCTAGTACACTGCTATACTCATTGGTGTCATTACAATTTAATACAATTTTTCTACCAAAGTTCGCCTGAGCCCTGTAGCTTATTGCATTTGATGTTGCTGCAGTTATAATAAATGAGATTCCAACTCCCTGTGCTTCTCTACTTAAACTATTAAGCTCGTCTGCCTGATCTGGGAAGTATTCCTTAAAGGCTGCCATATTATCTATAGCTACGACAATCATAGGTATATCCTTGTAGCCTGCATCCAAGTATGAAGCGAAATTACCAACACCTTTGCTTGAAAGGATATTTTTTCTTTCAGCCACAATGGTATTAAGAAGCTTAAAAAGGTTTTTACACTTTTCTTCTTCATTTGATAAAACAACACCACCCACATGTTTGGAGTTTTCAAATATTTTTAACACCATACTTCCACAGTCAATTAAATAAATATTCACCTGAGAAGGATCATACTTTCTTATCAAACCATATGTGATAGTTTGAAGCATAACTGTTTTTCCAGATTGTGCTGAACCAACAACAAAGATATTTTCTTTTGAAGGTTCCAGTATTACTTCTCCCTGAAGCTGCTGTTCAGGGTCATCAAACATACCAATAGGTATAGAAATGTTAAAATCGCTATTATTATCATAGTTTAGTTTGTCTGTTTTTATTATCTTCTCAAGAGAAGGAAGACAGATTCCAGCCAGTTTCTTGATTCCCTTGGCTTCACAGAAGTCACTTACATACTCCACAATTGACTGAAGTTGACTCTTTGTTTCAGTAACTATCTGTTTTTTGCGATTAGTGTATACAAGGGTTTTCTTTCCCCATACATTTCGCTCATAAATCTGAAAGATATTTTCATTCATACTATTTCCGGTTGGCACATTTCCACCACTATAAGCGGATTGAAATAATTCAAATATCTCATTATTACCAACTTGAAAGTAAGCACGTCCCGGCTCAACAATTTCTGCAGCCAAAGGAGTCTTAATAACCTCATTACTGTCTTCTCTAGTTTGAACCTTAAGACATAATTTAAAATTAGAATTACTCCATATCTGGTTGTCAACAACTCCAGCAGGTTTTTGTGTTGCAAGTATTAGATGAATTCCCAAGGTTCTTCCTATACGTGCTGCACTTATAATCTCTTTCATAAAATCAGGATATTCCGCTTTAAGTTCTGCAAATTCATCCACAATCATTATTAGATGAGGCAATGGCTCAGCTACTTTATTTGCTTTGTAGAGTTTAATATAATCGTTAATGTGATTCACGCCACATTCTGAAAACATCCTTTGGCGCTTAACTAATTCAGCCTTAATAGATAGTAGTGATCTATTGATTTCTCTGCCATCTATATTTGTTATAGTTCCAATCAAATGAGGCAAACTCTTGAATTGATTTGCCATACCACCACCCTTAAAGTCGATGATAACAAACCCAACCTCGTATGGATGAAATAGTGATGCCATAGAAAGAATATAAGTCTGAATTATTTCACTTTTACCTGAACCTGTAGTACCTGCCACTAATCCATGAGGGCCATGTGCACCAGCTTTATCACTTATATCAAGATAGACCATCTGATTTTTGCTTTTCACTCCAAGAGGAGCTGCCATGCTATTATATACAAGTGCTTTATTCCATCTTTCTGACAAGTTTAAATCTTCTACTGACAAGATTCCTAAAAGTTCAAACATTGAAATGTTCTTTGTCAACTGTCCTTCGAGAGTGACCTCATCAACAGTAACCGCTCCTAGTTTTAATGCAACCTCTAAAGCAGTTTCATTAGTTATTGAAGGATATATAAAACTCGCAAGTTCATCACCATTTTTTGTTTTTAATGCTATACCCTTCTGCTTAGATTCTATTCTAATAACCTCCGTGCATCCTTGAGGCAAGTTTTCTTCATATTCTTCAAAAAATACAAAGGTAAATCCATACTCCGCACAGTTCCTTATATATTTTGAAACAGGATGGCTACTGATAGCCGAAGTGTCTGTAACAAAAATAACGTAATATTCATCAAAAGAAAGCTCCTTATTTTCTTGTTTTGCATTTTCTCTTGCTGAAAGTATGATGTATAAATTTTCTAATAATACATTCTTGCTTTCTTCATCGCATATTATATTTCTCACATCAAGTTGTTTGTTTTCAACATTGCGTAGCCATCTTATCCAGCTCATTTCCTGGATATCATCCTCATTAAAGATGTATACAAACTTCACCTCGCCGTAAAAACAACGTACTGCTATATCTAGCGTAAGATTCTTAATTATTTGTTTAATTTCTGACTTTTCACCCACAACTCCAACTCCACAGGATGCATTAAAATCAGATATAATAGGAGCATCCTCGATATATCTATAATCTTCAGCTACTTGTTCAGGTAAAATCGCCAGTGGATCCTCCAAGTCTATAAAATCTTGTTTGTTATATTTAACTTCATTCGAAGAGACTATCTTTCCTTTACCTAAATAAACCTGCAGGAAATCAATATCTCCAGGGGTCTTTTCAAACAACCTTCTTCCAAAATACTCAACTTCACGAATGCTGTTTTCTAAAGACTCATAGATTAGATTTCTTATACGAAGTTCGTCAGCACGTATCTCTTCAATTACTTTTCGTTTTTCTTCAATATATTTATTGTATGTTTCAATTCTTTTTGCATAGTCCTTCTTATAATTTGACTTATCCTGAATATATACTGTTATAGACATAACTATACCTAAAGTCATAGACACAGCACTATAAATTACAAAAGTTCCTCCTCCACCCATAACTCCTCTAAGAACAATGGTCATTGCGAGCATTACTACTGCAGGAATTAAAGACATAGCTATATTATTTCTTGGCTTCTGTGGTTTTTGTATTGGTTGTTGAATCTCTAATTCTTCCTCTGGTACAACATACTGAATTCTTGTATTCCTATTGAATTTTGGATACTCAAAATGAGTATTGTGATTTTCCACTAGTTCGTATGACAATCCGTTAACTTGAAGGGTATTGTCAGAAGTTGTATAGATTGAACCTTGTTTATAATAAAAGCTAAACCCAACAACTGAGAAAAAGTCACAATCTTTTATTACTTCTTTAGTTACCTTGAGTCCATTTACATAAATACCATACCTTGTTTTATAATCTTCTATTTGAAATTTATTATTAACATACTTTAAGAAAAAGCAGTCATCACCCAAATATTTATCTGTAATCTTTATATCACAATCATTTGTGCCTCCAATTTTAATTTGAGATCTTCCAGAAATCATGATCTTTCTGTTATAATTTTTCTTCTCATAATCAAAATCAATCATAAAGGACAGTTCAAACAATTCATTGTCTGAGTCTTGATATTTAACTGTAATTTTTTCTCCGTGAGTTAATTGTTTTGTTAATAGTTTTCTTACATCTCCTAAAGAAATGTAGAGATTTTCAGAGCAGAAAATGGACCATTCAGAGTTTTTCTTTACAAATATCAATTCAATCTGTCCAAAAAACAATTCTTTTCTTAAACGAACATCACAATCAACACTTGTACCTATTCTAATTTCTTGAGCTTCTGGTTCTAACTCTATTTCTTTATATAGCTTTTTACTTGAAATAATTATCTTATATCTATTATCCATACCATCAGCTCCTATTCTGTATAGTTAATACTACTTCCATCTCGAATCCCATAATCTGCAAGTGTCTTGTTTCCACGAAGCAGAGCAATTGGATTTTCCGATTTCATATAGCAATTCTTAATATCTGAAATATCAATCTGCAAATCATATGCTTCATTTAAAGCTAAAACCAATTCGTTTGCGGATATGTTTAACGGAAGATCTAAGTCCACCGTATAGTTCCTCTTACTTATATTAAAAATAACAATGGCTGTATCCTTTCCCATATTAACCCCCTACACAACTAAAAATGCAATTTTTTGAATACCGTTATCTTTTGATAGTTCTTCACATTCCATCTGGTCGTAATTATTGAAATGTTCAATGTAGTCATTGACGGCGAATTTCAATGCCATATTTGGAGAAATAAGTGCGTTATAATCGTACTTATCAAAATTGTTGCACACAAATATGTATTTATCAGAATTTGTACCATTTATATTAGCGACGAGAAGATTTGTTGCAAAAACAGAATTACTTGTTTGTTCCATAACTATAATTACTTTATCTGCCATATTTATAAACTTCGCTAAATCTTCATCAAAAGTGGTATCTGCATCTATCACGATATAGTCATAATCATTAGATTTCTTCGCTGAAAGTGCAATCTTATAGTAAATTGAATAAGGAAGGCCCAATGACATTAGTGATGCTTTGAAAGGAGGAAGGTAACTAAAAATTTCTTTTCTAATAATATGCTTTATATCTGAATATATGTTTTCATTTGCTCCTGCAAACTTCGCATATATATCAGTAGCTGAAATAACACTTGTATTGTCAAGTATTCTATGGAAACTTTGTAATCTTGCAGCATTTATATACATTGCCTTTTTATAACTCTTTGTTAAACATGAACTAATTCCTAATGCTACGGTTGTTTTTCCTACTCCACCACAAGCTGAACAAACAAGTACTATTTGAGGTTCTTTTTTTTCGCTTTCATCTATATTTAACGCACTAGCACCTTTCCCCGAAATCTGGTTAAAGATTTCTTTAATACTTGTGTACTTAAACAAGCGGTTAAGATTTAATTCATCTGTTTGACCTTCTTCATACTGCTCCATCATGATGAACAAATTACTAATATTATGCCTTTGTAACGATGAGTCGTATAAATCCTCCGATACTATCAAAATCTCTGCTTTTTGAGGAGTTGAAAATAAATTATCAAAATATGCCCTGTCTGTAATAATTTCGAGTTCAATCTTGTTGAAAAATTCTTCAACAAACTTCAGCTGAAGTGGAATTACATAGTTTAAGTCTGTATCAGCGATAATAATTCTTGGTTTTGCCATTTTTCACACCGTCCTAACCTATCATGATTTGAAAGTCACTATTTGCCAAACGAATCACATCACTATTCTTAATTGGATGAGGCTGGTTAGGCACTAATTTGACTTTATTGACATAAGTACCATTTGCACTACCCAAGTCTGTCAGCATGAACTGTCCCCCATTGTTTGTAACTTTACAATGAACTCTGCTAATGGATTTATTAAAAGTAATTGCTCCATCTACCATAGCAGCACTTTTTCCTAGAATAAACTCATTTTTATCTACTATAATTTCAACACGGGTTGGTGCATTCATCGCTACGATACGCATTATTTTATTAGCATGTTTATTATCTGATTCAAATCTTGGCTTTACATTTGTAACCTTAATGCCTTTAATTCTATTAAATATATCCTCTAAGGAATACATTCCATTAGATAAATCCATAGCAAGCTGCATGGTTTTTTCATTAGAAATGGAAGGCAGGCTGTTAATTAACTTCACCAAATTGGTTCTTAATTCGTTCTCAAATGTAGAATAATCATTAAACACCTTTTTACTTACCGGAATATACACCAAATTAACTTTCAAGGTATTTGCATCGATAAAAATCTTATCAAAAGAAATGTCAATATTCTGGCAAGAAAGAAAGCCGTTGTTTTTAACTTCGATAATATTATTAAAGAGGTTAGCAACAATTGTCATAAAACTCTCGGTACTTATGGATGTAAGCATAGATGCAAATGTTTTAAAATTTCCTGATATATAGAAAATTTCTGTCTTTCCATTATGTAGCATCTTCATACATTTAATAAATCCACTAATCCCTTGTCCTTGCAACACTTTATAATCAGTCATTAAAAACTGACTATTATCATTCAATATATATGCAAAATTGGCACCACAAGCTAGTTCGTCAATTACACCCTTTTCTAATAATGCATTCATATATCCTCCATCCTTTACATACAGCTATTTATCACAAATAATACCTCTTGTAATAAAGATATTATTTCTAACAAATAGTCTCGGCATATCCTGTGTAGTTTTTACCCTACACAGGATACCCCCAAGACTAATTTTTATAACTCAACATCAGACTTGTTAGTTAATTTCTTCCTTTTATTGTAAATAGCATACCATATTCCTGCTACAAATACTAGAATTCCACCAATTGAACCCCAGAATAGCTGTTTGTCTGCATACCATCGTACAAAACTATTTGTAGATACTGTTACTGCTTTTTCAAACTTATAAGCACTCTTGAAGTTCTCCGAATCTGTATCAGTAATGTTTCCAGCCATATCCTCAACAACCAGTCGAACTGTCTGCTTAGAACTACTTTCGTTAATTACAAAGCTACCAGAATAGTTGTTTATATCACCAGAGAAATCTGTAATTGTATCTCCCTGCTGTTTTCCGTTAACATATACCTTCACTGACTTTAAGCCAATGGTATCAAATAATGTATACTTAACAGTTACTTTCTGTGCATTGATAATAGCTTTTTCCAAACCTACAACGCTTGTCAATTCAGGAACGGTATTATCTACTCTAAACAAAATAGATTTGTCTTTGTAGTTTGTATTTTCAGGAGCATTTCCTGTTGCATCTTTAGAAGCAATGGATATCTTATATACACCGTCCTTAGCAAAGTTTTCCTTGCTGATAGTGTACTGGTATTGGAACCAACCACTGTTACCAACACCCACTTGTTCATTGATTACAGGAGAAACATTGTACTTAACTTGTGATAATGGCTTACCGTCACAAGTGATTTTAATTACAAGAGAATCACCTACTAAACGGTCTGGATTGTATTCTGTAATAACCAAGTCATTTTTTAATGTTTGTGTGTAAGCTCCACCATTTGCAATTAGTGATCTAAGGTAATCACTATATTCATATACAGATCCAAAACGGTTTACTGTAAAGGTTACTTTCTTTTCACTTTCATTACCAGCCTTGTCAAGCATCTTTACATAAAGTGTATAAATACCATCATTTTTCTGTTCTTTTGCAAAGGTATCATTCTTTCCAGAACCACCCTGAGCATCAATACTTAATGTCTTCATGAATTCCTTAGTAACATCTACATCTTTCTCTCCCATAATGGTTCTTGTAAGTTTAACTTCATAATTACTGTAGTTAATATCAGAGAAGCTAATTACAGGGATAACATCTCCTTTATAAGCCTTTCCGTTTTCAACTCCTGTAATTTCTGGCTCTTTGATATCCATATCAACTGTGAAGTCCTTCGCTGCCACTGAAGTCCCATAATTTGCTTCTGCACTTTCATTACCAGCCATATCCTGCATCTTAACGTCAAAGGTATAATCGCCATCAGCATTATAAGAAATAGTTGCTGTATGAACGTCTCCATTATTACTCCAAGCTGCAGAAGGTACAGCTATTGTTGCTCCACCTTTAGTTGCAGTCTGAGTAAATTTAACTCTGCCTACATCAAAATTGTGTTCCTTAACAACAATAGTTGCAGTACGATTAGCTTTGAAATACTTATCATTCTGTGCGTTATTATTGTCATAGCTTACTGAAACCACAGGTAAAGTTTGGTCCACAGTAAACTCTTTAGGATTAGTTGTTCCAGCTGCGTAGTTTTCTCCAGCACATTTATTGTCAGCAAGATCTTTATACTCAATCTTAAAGGTGTAGTCACCATCTTCATGATAGGTAATTGTTGCTGTGTGTGTGGTATTGTCCTGATTGCCACTTCCTAATACTTCTTTCCAACTGCTGATTTCAGGAATCTTTCCATCAATGTTAGTAATGGCAATCTTCACATCTTCAGCCTTGAAGTTTCTTTCAGTTACTACAACTGTTGCTACTCTATCTTTCTTGTAATACTTTCCACTGTCTCCATCATTGTTACTATAACTGATGTCAATAGTAGGTGCTGTAATATCAATCTTTATAGCAACTTTATCCTTAGAAGAATTCAAAGCATTATCTTCAGCATAAATTTCAACCACAACATCATTGCTGTTGTTCTTTTTACTATCAACAGTAATATCACCAGTCCAAGTCTTAAGCAATTCATCTCGACTTGGATTCTTGTTAGTAAAGGAATATAATGTTCCACTTTGTGTTTCTTTACCCATGTTCAAGACTTTATAATTAACTGTCTTTAAGCCTGAGTAAGTACCACTAACCAATGGATCATCGACTTTAATTGAAACTTTTACATCTCCATTGTACAAACCATTTATAGGCTTCTCAGGTGTTATAGTTATTTCCGGAGCAATTGACTCCTCACGAGGAGAAGTATCATCTACGATCATTCCGTCGGTGCTGATATAGCTAACATTACCAGCTTTATCTGTAATCTTAAGATAAACAGTAAACTGTTCATTAGCTGACACAGAGAAACCGTCAAAGTTTTGCCAAGAGGTAACTGTTTTAACTTCTGCTTCTGTAAGAGCTTTTGGTGAATCAGTCTTGTAATATACAACACTATCAATAGGAGAGGTTGCATCATCTGAAGTACCTGTCAACGCTATCTTCTTTCCAGACCAGAAGCCAAACTTCAAGGAATCAATAAGCTCATTCCAAGTATCTTCGCGACCTTCTTCTGATTTTGCCTTAACTGTTCCAGTAGGTGAATTAGTATCTACTGTAAATTTATAAGGTGCCACTGAAGTATCTGTGTTTACACTACTATTTCCAATATCAGCTTTATCTGTATAAGAAATTGCAAATGTATAATTTGCATCTGCTTGATATTTTATATTAGCAGTATGGGTTGCTGCATCAGCTGTAGCCCCCTCTTTTGTTGTCCAACTGCTTATCATTGCTGAAGGGTCAATTGCAACTTTATTTCCCTTTGAATTAACTGCTGTGATAACAATCCCTTTTGTAGCCGCATCTGCGTCAAAGTGATGTGTTCTCTCTGTTATAACAACAGTAGCCATACGATTTGCATTAAAATATGTGTTTCCATTGTTATCAGTGTTGTTGTCATAAGTTACCTTGATTGAAGGAGCAGTAACATCAATATCAAGAGGTATTGACTTTGTATCTTCGTTTCCTGCATTATCAACAGTTTTTACATACACAACAACATTACAACTATTATTCTTTTTAGAATCTACTGTGATGCTTCCAGTCCAGTCTTTAAGAAGCTCTGCTTGAGTAGGATTAATTTTGCTAAAGGTATACAAATTACCTTTCTGAGTAGGATTCTCTGCATCATTATCCTTTACCACCCAATAATCCACTGTCTTAATACCTGAATATGGTGCTGCATCTGAAACCTTAATTGCTACATTTACATCATCCTTATATGTGCCATTCTTATTAGGTACATCTGGAGTAATGGTTATATCACTCTTAACCTTATCTACAATATATCCATCAGAATTGATGTAAATATAGTTTCCTGCATGATCTGTAATCTTCAAATAAACAACAAACTGCTCATCAGCTGCTACGGTGAAGTCTTTGTAAGGTTCAAAACTCTTACTATCTAGTTCTTCTGCTGTCATAGCAGTAGGATTACTTGTCTTATAGTATTCAACTGTAACAGGACTTGTAGCATCATCTGAAGTTGCTTTAACCTGAACATCTTCATTGCTATACAAGCCAAATGTAAGCACACTAAGTAATTTACTCCAAATACTTGTACCAACAGATACTGTTCCAGTTGGATCAGTTTTATCTACAGTAAATTTGAATGGTGTAGTACCTGTTGCATTAACGGGTTTCATATGATTATCTGCTCTATTTGTGTAATCAAATGACCAAGTGTAGTTTCCATCATCTGAAAATGTAATTGTTGCAGTATGAACATTACCAGTACTAGACCAATTGCTAATCATACTGCTAGTATCTAGTTTAACCTTATTTTTCTTTCCGTCTATTGCACTTATAACAATTCCCTTTGTTGCAGTATCTACATCAAAAGCAGATGATCTATCAGTAATCTGAATGGTTGCAGCTCGATTTGCTCCAAAATATCCATTATCTTCAGCTACTTTGTTGGCTGTATCGCTATAGGATACATTAACTACAGGTTCATCTGTATTAATAGAAAGAGGAATTGATTTTTCAGACTTTTCTCCTGCATTATCATAAGAAATAACAGTCACTTTAATATGATCATCATTATTTAATACCTTATCAACTTTAATACTTCCACTCCAGTCCTTTTTAAGTTCATCCTGTGTAGGATTTGTCTTATCAAAAGTATACAAATTGCCACTCTGGGTAACTGTTCCATTGTTTTCAACAGTATAATCAATAGTCTTTATACCAGAGTAAGCCTTCCCATCAACAACTCCATCATTTACCTTAACAGCAACATCAACATCTTTATTGTATAAACCGTTTTTATTAGGCGCATCAGGTGTTAATGTAATTTCACTTTCTGTCATATCAACAATAATTCCGTTTGTGCTGACGTATAAAGTATTTCCGGCATAATCAGTAATCCTTGCATATACCGCAAACTGTTCATCGGAATCCACAGTATATTTTTCAGAAACAAATTTACCACTATCGTAAAGAGCAGTTAGCTCTTCTTTTGTTAAAGCGGTTGTTGTATTGGATTTATAATACTTAATATCATACACAGGTGAGGTTACATCTGTTCCTGTTGCTTTTGCTGAAACAGAGTAGTTTTTCCATATACCAAAAGTAATAGTTGAAAGTAGCTTATTCCAGGTTGTTGTTTCTAATGCAATAGAACCCACAGGGGCTGTTTTGTCCACAACGAATTCATACACCGAATCACCTGTAGTGGAAGCAGCATCATTTGTAAGGTCAGCATTGTTTGTATAAGACAACTGCCACTTATAATTTGCATCTGAGCTAAATGTAAGTGTAGCTGTATGAGTATCTTCACTGCCAGACCACTTACTTAATTGCGGAACAACATAGTTACCTTCTTTGTCTTTAGCTGTAATACTTAATCCATCCAATGCTGTTTTTTCATTAAAACATGATGCTCTATCAACAATCGTAATAGTTGCCGTCCTGTCTGAGTTATAATATCCAGTTTTCGCTTCAGGATGAAGAGTTCCATCAATGCTTATGCTTACCACCGGTTTTGTTATATTGATTTTCAGGTTCTGTGTTGCTGTGGTAGTATTTCCAGAAGCATCTGTTACTGCCACAATTACTTGTATATCATCCCTATTGTTTTTGCTTGCATCAACTACAATATTTCCATTATATGCGGATTCTTTATTAACGTTAATTGTATTGTGTTGAGTTTCAACAGCATTTTCTCCTACCCCATACTTTACCCAATACTCTACAGTAGCAATACCTGAATAAGAACCAGGATCTATAGCAGCAATTGCTACATTTACATCTTTATTATAGTAGCCATAGCTATTTGCTTCATCTGGAGTTAATTTAACTGAAGGTGCAGTTTGGTCAATTGCAAGTTTTAAGCCACCATCAGGCAACTTCACCTTGTGCCAAGTTGCACAGTAATCAAACTCACCCTTATAGAAAATTTCAAGTTTTTCTATAGTGGTATTTGTTGTTGTAGACCATGTACTCGTTTCCGTAAGAATACCCTCTTTTTGTCCATTAACTCTCATACCATTTTTAGCAGTTGAAAATTTAACTGTACTGCCCTTTTTAAACACGTACAAATCCCCATTACTATTAACTCTTGCTACATCGCTGGAGTTAAAAGACACATCTGTCATATCTACAATAGGCATCTCTTTGAAACTAACAACTATGTTTTTATCAGCGATAATGTTTTTAAATGTGAACTGAATAGAATCGTTATCCACCTGTTTTACATCTACTAATTTTTCCCCATCAACTGTAACATCCTCAAGAACATTCTTTCCATCAACTGTAACAGCTTCAAGAACGTAGCCACTATCAGGAGTAAATGTAACCTCAGTGCTGCCGCCATAATCTACGTTAGCATTTTTAATTACAACTGTACCATTGGTAGGCTGATTAGCAGTCACTTTATATACATTAGAAGCAAAAGTAATCTCATATGAGTAATCTTCTTTTATCGTAGTAATAGTATCCTCATAAGACTTTCCATTGTCCGTATAATCTTTAGTTTCACTATTCTTTTCACCATTCTTTATACTAGTCTTCACAACCTTTGAAACACGATAGTTTGGGTTTGGTGTAGCTGTTACTTTAATCTTATTTCCTTCTTTAACAGTAACCTGTCCACCCACGCAAGCAGGATCAGTAACTACTGTTCCTTTTGCATTATCATATGTGACCATAATTGTATATAACTTTATAAAGGTAGCAGAAACTATAACATTTTTGCTGACAGCAACATTTTCAGTGAAATTAGAAACATTGCTAACGGTCTGAGGTACTCCATCAATTACAACACCTGAAATCTCATATCCACTGTCTGGAGTAACAGAAACACTTACCAAGGCATCTTTGTCAACGGTAATGCTATTAACTTTATTGTTATTAAGTAAAATTACTCCACCGCTACCGGCTGAAGCTGTAATAGTGTAATCAATGCCAAACTCAACGACGATTTGGGTATCCTTTGAAATCTTCAAAGCATTATTGCTATAGGCTTTGTATTTTTCAACTGGAATACTTTCAGTTCCAATTGTCAGCGATTTTATATAAGCTTTTCCACCATCAACATCAACTGGAGTAACTTCAAGTGTAATTGCATCTTCCTTTTTAACAGTAACACTTGTGCTTTCATCTCCATTGATTTTAACAGTACCACTTCCACTCTTGACAACAGACAGGTTAACTGTTGCAGGAGGTGTAGCATATAGGACTACATCGATATTGCCTTTTGCATCTGAAACTTGCACATCATCAGCTTGTTTTGTTGTATATCCAGATTTAGCAATAGAATAGCTAATAGTAATTGTGCCGTTTGTGATTGCATCAGTATGATTTGCCAGCTCTGTAACAACAACATAACCATCTGCATCAGTTTGGCTATTGCCTGTTTCAACCACAGAAGAATTATCTTTAACTACATATGCTACAGTAGCGTCACTAACAGCAATACCCTTTGAGTCCTTCACATTAATCGTAAATGCTTCTGGATTGCTCTCATTTGCAGCAAAAACTGTGGTAGGCATTAAATATACTACCGTAATAAGAGCGAGTACCATAGCAAAAATACGATCTGTGATTTTGGTTTTGCACTTCCCCATCTTTTTCATTCTCCTTTTTGATTCCATTTATGTTTTCATCTTTATGCCTATCATCAAATCACCTCATTCGTATGGATGAGTATTACCTCATCAATTATTTTAATCTCACCTTCATCCGCTACTTTTCGCGAATGGTTTACAACATTCTCATTGAAAACAGTATTAGAATTACTATCAAGCACCGCTGTTCCTTCTTCATTTAGTACTCCTGTTGCATCGTTATCATCCAAAAGCTCTGTTGAATTTTCAGTAAAGTTATCAACTTTGTTGTCATCCAAAAGGCCTGTTTCAAGGTTATCACCAATTTCTAGTTTAGAAGTCTTTTCGTATATCTTTATTGGCGCCTTCCTAGTGTCTTCTAGTTTTTCTAGTTCAACCTTTATTGAACTTGTTCTAAAGAGTTTCTTGCCTGTTTTCTTATTGTTCTCTCGCATCTTAGCAATTGATTTCTTTGCAGTTCTACCTGACAAGTCACCAATAATACCAAGGACTCCAAATCTAATCCAAAAGACAACCGCAAGTACAAAGAATACTGCCGATAATACAAAAGAAACTATTGAAATCGTGGATAATATTTCTGCCATAATTATTTTCTCTCCTCCGCATTAGTGTAGGTTCTTTCGATTGCCTTCTTGTATTCTACATAGTTATCAAGGATCTCACTTTGAAGTTTTTTCGACTGTTCTTTTTGTACTGAAATGGAAGAAGCGTTTTTATATACCTTATCCATAAGCGATACTATTGTATCTTGTTCAACATTTACTGATTGTAAATTTATTCTTTGGTCATAAAGAAACATGAAGGTTCCATTATATAGTGTAATCTGGTCGTAAGCTCCTGAATTCTTTACAGAATCAAGTGATTGTTCAATCACCTCAATGAGTTTTAGATAGTTTTCTTTTGAAGCTTCTTCCACATTGGCAGAACTTAATATATATTTCTTATAAAATGAGCAGATCTGATAGTAGCAATTTAATAATGCCTTGTTTTCAAAACTTGCAGGCATCTTTTCATTTTCATAATCTGCTGCAAAGAACGGATATGCTTTTTGCACTCTATTTGAAAAACTATAGGTACCATCATCGTTTGTGTAATAATTAAAGTACATCATACCTATTCGGTAATTTAGCTTTGCTACTTCAACACTTGATACATCAAAACCATCTTTATTTGCATTATAAAGAGCCAAAAACTCATCATTTTCCTGCTTATCAAACTTACCTTCATTTTCGTAAGCATCCAATATACACATATAAGCTCGTGTATCATAAGGATAAATCTCTATTGCCTTTTTATAGCTTGATATTTTCTCAGAAAGAGAAGTGGACGCAACTACCGATACCAAGGTATCATAGTCACTGTTGTTTACTTTAGTAACTAATGCTTTGCAAGTAAAACCAGAAATCAACATCACCACTGCTAATGCTGCTGATGAAATGAAAAGTCCTAACCTTCTTTTTTGCTTTTTCTTAAAGTCTTTTGTTATAAGATCAGGATGTTCTAAATCATACATCAATTCTGAACAGCTTTGATATCTATATTCAGGATCAATGGCAGTACACTTATCTATAATTGCTTCAACACCGTCTGATAATTGTGGATTCCACTGACGAATAGAAGCATACATATAATCAGCTGGTCTTGGGTCGACACCTGTGAGCAAGTGATGTAAGGTCATACCCAAGGTAAAAATATCCGATCTTGCATCAGTCTGTCGTGAACCATAATGCTCAGGCGATGCGTATCCTTTTGTGCCAAGAACCGTTGTATCAGCTAAGTTTTGCTCTTTATATTCACGGGCAATACCAAAGTCAATTAACTTTAGATTTCCTTCAGGCTTTAACATGATGTTTGCAGGCTTCATATCTCGATAAATAATAGGAGGCTTTTGGGCATGCAAATACCCGAGAGCATCACACAACTGTTTTGCCCATTCAATAACTAAATCTTCTGGCTGAGCTCCATATTGCAAAAGAATTTTGTCAAGAGATTCGCCTTCGATATAGTCCATAACAACATAAATTGTTGCTTCATTATCAATAATATCAACAATTCTAGGTAAGGCTGGATGATCCAGTCGTTTCATCAGATTAGCTTCGGCAAGTAAGCTGTTAACAATTACCTCATCATTTTTTCCATTACCTTTTTTTCTAATCTCTTTAACGGCCCACTGCTTATTAAGTCGCTTATCCATTGCTAGATAAACAATTGACATACCACCTTTACCTATTTGTTTAAGTATTTCATATTTTCCGTCAACAACAAAACCTATATCCGCCATTCTTTCTCACCTCATTCCGTTTTAACTAGAACAACAGATATATTATCTCGTTCTTGTCTTGACTTATTTAAATCTATTAAGTATCTTGCATTATCGTGCATCGCCTGCTTGTTAATAAGATTTACAGACTTCAGCGATTCAAAGATTTCTTTTTCTGTTATTTCGTGTCTGAATCCATCAGAGCAGATCATATACACACCTTTTTCTGCTCTTCCATATATGATTTGTGGTGTAACAACTCTAGACGCACCTACACACTGTAATAACATATTTCTTCTCCTGTCTGTCTTAGCTTGCTCAAGAGTCATTGTTCCTCGGCTTATCTCTCGTGCTACTAATGTATGATCCTCCGTAAGTTGTCTAATACCATTTCCTATATGATAAACTCTAGTATCTCCAACATGACAAATCACATATTGGTTGTCTGCAAATAAGATACCAGTAAATGTAGTCCCCAAATTTATACCAACAGATTTCCCATATTCCAATATCTTTGCATTTAGTTCCTTAAGCATTAGCTCCCATTTTCCACCAATAACTTTCATATCAAGAGAACGTAGTTCACTCGGCATCTCGCTGTCAAACCATTCTGAAAATGAACGAATAACCGTTGCACTTGCTAATTCTCCTTTTGCCAAACCGCCCATACCATCACAGACAATGGCCAGCAGAATTTCGCCACTTGATGTAGCTGCATGTTTTATTAGCACACTATCTTGATTTGTATCTTTACTGATTCCTATATCAGTATCTGCTGTGGCTACAAATTGCATTGTTTCACTCCCTTATGTTTTTATTTGTTCAAGATAAAATTCTGTATGGATGAACCACTTCATAATTAAACTTATATTTTTAAACTCTCTCTCAAAAAGCCGCAAGAGTTTTAAAAATGGATTGCGTTCGAAGTTGTACATCTTTATATATGAAATACAAATTCTTCATTTGCTAATCGAAGAATATTTCCTTCAAATATTTCAGTTTCAACTTTTGGTGGTAGTAACTCATCATTAATAAAGGTATGATTTGTTGAATTTTGGTCAAATACAAAATAGCGATTCCCTCTTGTGATAATATCTGCATGACTTCTACTTATTGCATTATTATTGGTTATAAAATAGTCAACATAACTTTGTCCTTTTCCTAATCTAAAAACTGGTTTGTTTATGCTGATTGTTTCATTGGTGGAAATTCTTAATAAAGATGGGAAATGAACTTCTTGGTGAGATGCAACATTAGAAGATACAGCATTTTCTTCTAACAGCGAGGTTCCTTCATCATTTAGTAGACTTGTTGCTTCATATTCATCTAAAAGACCTGTTACTTCATCTTCCTCTAAAAGACCGGTTACTTCACCTTCCTCTAAAAGACCTGTATCTTGGTAGTCCCCATGACTCTTTTGGTCTCTGTGTTCATAGTAATCCTTTGGTTTATCTGTGATAAATCCACTTTGACCAATGTTTTGTTTTTTAATTTGTCTCGCCACATCTTTATCTTCTCTTGAAACATATCTCTCAATTGCAGGAATATCAAAACCATCCAGAGATTTAATGAAACTTACATATTTTGCAACAAAATCAAAGTCCTGATTTGCTATTGACTTTACAGAATATGCGATTGATTCCATAAAACCGATAACATTCAAGCAAATATGATTTGACATAACCGGTACATAAACAAATTGTATTTCTTTAGTGTTCTCGTTAATATACACATATCTCAAATCAAGAATTAAATTATTTAAAAAAAGATTGTTATTTTGAATCTTTTTTGTAGCATCTACGATTTGTGCCATTATGTAAAAGAATTCGTATTTTGATAATGGATTTTTTAAATGGTCACTCATTGAAACCCCAGCAGGTCCGGTGTACTCAACAAGATTGCTTCTACTCTGTTTAGGTTTAAGAAAACCTCTGATATTTTTCTTTTCTAAAATATCTATTTCTCGCTCACTAATGACATCATCTGATGAAATTTTTACTTTTACTATAAGCTGACTATTTTTAATCTTTGCTTTGAATTTCACCCTAATTCACCCTCCGCGATTTTCGCTAATAAAATAATGAAATACTATTGATACAATTTGTATCTGTTTGCTTATATGAATAAACATACTTCCCACTTATACTTATTTATGACCGTTAATCATTAATTATTATGGTTACATTAAAAATATTTTCCAACACAAATCGTTAAATAAATCACAATTATTGTCGATTCTGTAGTTTTACACTTGCTCTAGGGTATATTTAAATCTATCCACTTTCAAAACCTATATTAGTAACTTCAGCCTTTCATATAATCTATTAATTTATTAAACTCAGAAACAAATAAAGTTCAAAACATATTAGAGAGTTGATATTTTGCAGCTTACAAAGCTTCGTATACTAATAACCTCTTAAGCTAATACTTAATATAAAGTATTCGGATTGGAGGATTTAGTTAAATGCGGTCTAATAAATGTATGAAAACTTTAGTAATTACTCTAATACTAATTACTTGTTTATACCTGTTAACTATCACTTCCTCAAAGACATCCAAAGCAGCAAACTATGCTTCAGTAAATAAAGAGCTAACCACTTGCACCTTTACTGAAAAAAGAGGAGATCCATCTTATGATTATGTAATAGGAAGTGATTATCTTCCTCATTTTCGCGTTTTCTTTTGGGTTCCTAAAGATGCTAATAAATATATTCCTTATGCTGATAAGGGAGTGAAAACAGATGTATCCGAACATGGAAGTGTAGAAAAATGGTCTGTGATTGAGGCCACCAAAACTAACGGAGATTACAAACTGGTTTATATATACGTGCCCAAAACCTTTGTAATATTACAAGGAAAAGGATTCCAAAATAAAATACACCTAGAAGCTCTTATTATAAATAGATAAATGAAATACCTAACACACTAATTGATTATGACTACTTATTTAAAAATATAATATAAACTTAGAGTATTCATGTATAATACTCTATGTTACACTATGATATTAGCGATAATCTAAAAACGTGCTATTTAAAAAAATCTTTTCTATTTTACCATCAAGTTTATGTCATATTAACCGTAAAAAAATTATATATAGTGATATAGCCCCATAACTTGTTAATTAAATAACCCATAATCCATCTAAATACATATAATTCACATAAAAATACTTACAAGTAATTGACACTATAGATGAACCACTTCGTAATAGAGTTTATATTTTTAAATTCTCTCACCAGAACCCGTGAAAGTTTTAAAAATAGATTTCGGATCGAAGTGTTTCATCTTTAATATTGGGGGAATGAAATTGAAATCTATTGTTTGCTGGAGTAAAAGTAAAAACGGAAAGTGCTATCTCTATGATATGGATAGATTAGATAATGATATAAGAATGGCACAATTAGGTTTAGAACATGTGGATGAACTTCAAAGCATTTTAAATAAATGTATTGAAAATAATAGCATTGAGAAGGTACTCAATTTTAAAGGCGAATATCTTAATATACTTTATTTGAACAACTCCTATGAAAAACATATGCTCTCCAAATACTCCTCTAAACATACAATTGATAAGACTCATTGCAAACTAGCTAATAAAAATTGTAATCTCACTTATGAATCTAAAAAAACATTTCTTCAAAAATTAACAAATCAAGTTGATACTAAAATACAATTGTATAATGAAGATCTCTCCATCATAAAAAAAGTTCAAAACTACTGTTCGAACTATTCTGGGTTTAAAATCCATAATGATAATTGTGTATATTTTAAGTTTGATAGAGATAAATGCAATTCATTAATTGCTCTATATTGTAACATTGAAAACTTTAATACTATGAATATGGATTCATCACCAAAACCAATCTTCATTTTTTCAGGAGAAGGCGAATATCCCTTCTATAAGCACACATTACTTCAACTTAAATATGATACATTTATGTACCCACAAATCACTAATTATAGCATTAGTACCTCTAAAGAAATTAAAGATCAGGACATTATCATTCAATTATGGGATTTTCAATCCTTCAATCCAAGGAGAGGGCATGGAACCTTTATCCTAAAAAACTTAGAAGATATTATAAATAAAGTAACCATTAAAATTAATGAAGACCTTTCCTTAAAGAAATCAATAAAATTAATAATAGGAACTGTTCCTACTACTAATAATAATTCATATGAATATTTAGTTCGATTTTATAATAAGAATGGATTTACCACTATATGTGACATGAATTTAAATGAAGGTAATATACCTAAGATGATGGTATATAAGGAAGTTTAGACACCTCTTGGTGATATGAAAAATGTATTTACTATTATTAAAAGGATTTTTTAGATTCTACGTAGAATAAAATATTCTTATCAAAATACAAAGGGGAACAGTGATGATATACGTTTTTAAATTAATAGCAAATCTTATATTGCCGCCTGGATGCTTTATTTTATTACTTATAATTTGGGCAGCACTACAATATAGACGTGAAAAGAAAATACCAAAGTTAGTACTAATAGTTGCAGCTCTTATTTATATAACTTCAATTCCTTTAACTGCAAACTTTTTAATTCATTCCTTAGAATATAAGTTTAATCCACCTTCAAAGTTAAATGGAGATGTAATTGTGATGCTTGGAGGTGGAGCTACACTTAGTTCTCCAGACATTAGCGGCATAGGAAGCCTTTCAGGAAGCTCAGCTAACCGTTTGTTAACCACTTCACGTTTATATAACAAGACTAAACTTCCAATAATCATATCTGGAGGCTCAGTTTATGGTGAAAGTGGCAGTGAAGCTGAAATTGCTAAAAGACAGCTTATCGATCTTGGAATAAACGAAAAAGATATTATAGCTGAAGATAAGAGTCGTACCACTACAGAAAATGCAATATATACATCAAAGATTATGAAAGAGAATAATTTTTCAAAACCTATATTAGTAACTTCAGCCTTCCATATGGACCGTTCAATTATGAACTTCACTATTGCCAATATTAAAAATACTTTACCTTATCCTGCTGATTATTTTACTAATACTAAATTAACTATAGGTCTTAGATCCTTTATACCTAATGCTAGTAGTTTTGATACTACTGTAATAGCTTTACATGAGTATCTTGGGATGTTGCAACTTTCGATTAAAACAATAATTTAAAAACTTATTTATTGCCTTGCTTATGTTAGCAAGATTTATTGGAACTTTGCCACTACCTAACATAGAGATAAATAAAATGAGGTGATGCAAAATCAACTAAATCAGTTCATCTGCATCACCCTGTTTTATTTTAATTAAAAAATCTTCCACTCTTCATAAAGTATTTCACACTATTAGAAGATTTAGATTGTTTAAAGAAATTATACAATAATATAACTCCTATAACTTCAAATATAAAGTACCTAAAGTGAGAAAAATATATCTTAGCATAATTAGGTACAAATTTATAACTTGTATCCATGGGAAATCTAAGTCCAAGGAAAGGGTAAAGATATATCTTTGGAAAAACCTAAGAGAGATCTAGAATAGTATGTATAAATGAGCATATACCTAACATTAATATATTTTTTGTCTTTTTAACTATATAACAACCTACTCCGATTAAACATTAAACTTTAATTTATAGAATCTTCTTCATAATCTTCCTCATATATAAATTTATGAAGGGCTTCTAGATTCTCCTTCTTATCCCATGCCATGAAATATGTATTTCTAACATATACAGTATTATTATGGCCATCTATAGGTATTCTTAATTGATTAACCTTATTCATCTTATTCAAAATGATATCCTTAGACAAACTTATTATGCTTGATTTATCTAAACTTGTATTTACTTCTGGAAGAACCTTCCCTATTATATTATTTAATTCTAAAAGATTCATCTTAGATATCTTTTGAAAGATCTTTGTTAGAACAGTTCTCTGCCTTTCAGTTCTTTCAAAATCCATATTACCCACATGCCTTATTCTAGAGTAAGCAACAGCTTGTTTGCCATCTAATAATTGTAAACCTGGCTTACTCACTAAGCTAGGCTGAACTTTTTCTATTTTAGCTACTTCTTTAACCGAGCTATTTAACAATGAAATTTCTTCTGATTTCACATTTATCTCAATTCCACCTATTTCATCGATTATCTTTTCAAGTCCATAGAAATCAACTTGTATATAATTTTTCATATTCATCTTAAAGTTTTCATTTATGGTTTTTAAAGTAAGTTCTGCGCCACCATAATCATAGGTATGATTTAGCCTATCTTGATTTAAGCCTTCCATCTGTCCATGTCCAATCATATCAACTATCATATCTCTCATAAGCGAAGATAGTTTTATTTCATTATGCTTCTTATCGATGGTTGCTATCATCATTGAATCAGAACGAGCATCTTGATTTGCTGCTCTGGCATCTGTTCCTAATAGTAATATGTTGATGTAATTATCCTGCAGATCCTTATTCTTTTCATTATATGCATTTTCATTAATTCCAAGTTTTTTATCATCTTTAGGAAGAGAGGTTATGTTTATTTTGGAAAGCTTGTTATTAATATAGTAGTACGGAATACCAATAATTAATCCTATTATAATTAAGCCTATAACAGATATTATAATAATTCGTTTTTTCTTATTTATTGGCTCCTTTGGAGTGCATTTATTCATGACGTATACCTCTTTTCAAAATTGCTATTATTTAATTGTATTACTTTTAGTACAAATGAGTGTTAATTGTCAATATCAAACCAGTTCTTTCCAGAGTTAGTTGAAATCACGAAATCTTTCATAAGAAAGAGCTTTTTTACATAAACTCTCAAAAGTAATTGACAATCTACACTAATTACTTGCATATACATTATAACTATTACTTCATTAAAGACTCCCAAAGCAGCAAACTATACTTCAGTAAATAAAGAGCTAAGCAAGAGTCCCTTTACTAAAAAATAGGAGACCCATCTCATTATTATATAATATAAAGTGATTATCTTCCTCATTTTCGTGTTTTCTTTTGGATTCATAAAGATATTAAAAAATATCCATTATACTGATAAGAGAGTTAAAACAGATGTTTCAGAACATCTATTCGTAGAGAAATAATCTATGATTGAGACTACCAAAACTAACGGAGATGATAAAATGATATATATATGTTCCTAAAGCTTTTATATTTCTTCAAGGTAATTGATTTCAAAATAAAATATATCTACATTATCAAGTATATTAATTTACATATTTACTTCATATTTTTATTATGACTTTATACTACAATACAATTAACGCTATGCTCTTGTTAACCACGTACTGATTTACTACTAAATATCTTATAATAAAAAAGATAAAACAAAAAAATTCCTATTAGAGAACCACCAAAATCTATAAATACATCACTAACCAAAGAAGTCCTGCTTGGAACAAAAGATTGATGAAACTCATCTGTAACTGCAAAAAACAAGCAACTAAATAGTATATATATTAAATACTGCTTTCCTTTTTTATCAAAAGCAAAAAAGCTTGCACTTACCAATACTGCCAAAACAATATATTCAAAAGTATGAGCACTTTTTCTAACTATATAATCTAGCTTCGCAGCGTTACTACTAACTTTTGCGTTTGTATTTTTTACTGTTTGAACAGATTTTTTCTGTGAACTTCCAGTTGATGATTGTACATTTTGCTGAGTTTTACTACCACTGTTACTTTGTGTACTGAAACTCTTACCATTATTTAAAGCATTATTGGACACTTTATTCTGATAATTAATACTACCATTTCGGGTAGCCGTATTTTTATCTTCTTTAAGAATATTTACGATAGCCCTACTCATATTATGAGATACTACCCCTGGTTTACTTGACATATAAAATATAACCCCCCCCCAGAATAATAAAACTAAAACAGCACATTTTTTCATATTATTTTCCCCATCTCTATTTAAACACATTTAGTATAATTACAAAATCTTAATATTTCATTATCTAATTATAACTGATTTTTATATTTTAATTCTTACATTTTAAATAAAATATATGTTTTTAATTATATAAGTATAGTCAGTATATATTATTAATGAAACTCATTGTCTATTTATACTTAAAACGGTTCTATCTCAGTTTTTGCAAAATTACAATACAGTGCATTAAACTATGAGAAGTAGTATTTTCTCTATCCGGTAACCTCCTAGAAACTGAAAACTTTACTCCATAAAAGGTGAAATTTACACCTCCATAACTTGTACATTTTATGCTTTTAAACTTATTAACAATTCATTCAAGAAGTCCATTATTGTATTTACTACTTAACTGTTTTTAATTGAGGCATTATCATTTTCTACACCATATATAAGAGTTTATCTCTGTTTAGCTTTATTTATCTAGTTTTCTAATGCGTGAGAAGTAAATTTAAATATACTCTTGAAGTCATCGATAATTTTTCTTTAATTTATTAGTTCATGATATGTTCTACTTAAGATTCTAGGTGTGTTAACATCAGTATTACTTAGGTTTTCTGAATTCTTTCATATAGCCTTAATTACTAAGCTTGAATTAATAATATAATTTGTCTTAGTATTAACACTATTGTCTGCTATATTAAACCCTGAAACTCTTTTTATTCCCTGAGGCCAGTATATAGATTTCTCTGATTTCAAATATTACTTTATGGTGTTTTTGACATGGACTCTTCTCTAGCCATTTCCCATATGCTTGCTCCAGATTGATGCTTATATTTTATTTCTTCTATAAGCGCTCATTTAGCTTTGATTTTTTCATCTCTAATAGCCGTCTTGATATTATCTTCATCTTCTATAACGGCGTCAACAATTTCCTGTTTACTCTTTGATATGATCAAATCTTTGGGGTATTTTCTTTTAACATATCTATTTATGTTATCAAGTAAATTCTTTACTAAGTGATAATTATCAGATAATTGTAGAGCATTGGGCAATGTCTCAGTAATTGCACTTGAATATGATATTGAACCATCTCTACTGACTAGGCTGATTTGCGGATATTTTTTTAACCAATCAGCTACTGCTTCTTTATTTCTACTTGGTAATATATCTAAAATCATTCTTTTATCCATAGCACAGATTAAGGTGCAGTATTTCTTTCTCTTTTTAAATGCAAAATCATCTATACCTATATTTTTAACAGAATCATCAATTGTAATTGTGTATTGAGGTAGCTTTCTTATTAATCTTAATATAGTATCATGAGAGATACTCATACCTATCTTTTTCATTATACATGATAATTTTTCAGCACTAACTTTTAAAGCTAAGGATGTAATTAATTCAATAACCTTATTAGTTATTCTTGCATACGCAACCGCAAAAGGAAGCCTTTCAGTAAAGATTTTTTTACTTCAACTAGAAGATTTACATTTAAACTTTCTAACAATAATAGTTATCTTTTTAGAAAAGCCCTCTAAAGATCCATCAGATAGTTTTCTAGTATACTTTGAGTGTTTGCTCTTTGATATTGTCCCGCAACGTGGACAGCAGCTTCCTTCGTAAGTACTCTTCGGCTATAATACGGATAACTCTATTCTCATCAAATTGATGCAATATCTTAGTATCATTCAAATTCACATTTCCAAACATAGTTTTGAATTTATTATAAGTGAAAATCTATGTTGAAATCATTGAATAATAGCTTCCACTAAAAGTAGCTGTAGATTGTCAAGTACTTTTGGTTCTTAGTCAAATTTGATGAAAGGTACCATTTGGCACCTAACCTTTCTAAATATTAGCTAGGACTTTATTTCTTAATAGATTAAAACCAGCACGTCCAAACATGGATCTTTTAATATACTTTAACCTATTTACATTTCCCTCTAAAATTCCATTGCTTTCAGAATAAATAACCGCATTAGCAACACTGGTATAATCCTTACATACTCCATTTATAAAGCTTTTTATCTCTTTAATTTGAGAGTTAGAATTATAATCAATCCACGCGCCTAATATCTCTTGATTTTTACTATCTAATACTTCACGTAGCGTAGCTATCGACATAAATACTTCATCTAATAGAGGACAGTTATCTACT
Organism: Clostridium folliculivorans; assembly: GCF_024341905.1. GTDB lineage: Bacteria > Bacillota > Clostridia > Clostridiales > Clostridiaceae > Clostridium_AR > Clostridium_AR folliculivorans. Next base: position 88,784 of record NZ_BQXY01000010.1, on the reverse strand, counting down.
ATACTTGCTAATATACTATACACTTCACTAGTAGTATTGTAATGATTCCAAAATATTTTTATCAAATTATATCTCGTAAAAATATATGGTTTATCTTTAAACTCTTTGGGTAATCCCTCTTTTTTTAGCTGTCCTGCTAATTTAGCTATAGAAGAATAGGAGTACTGTACACCATGATTTCTAAGTTCTATTAAAATATTTTTATATGATTTTTTTTGAACCAAAAGGTTAATTATTAAATCTTTATAAAAATAGATTGGTGTTGGTTTATTGTTATATCTTATATTTTCGATATCATCAATTTTAATGTATTTTTTAACAGTATTTCTTGAAACAGCTACTTCACGTGCTATTTCTCTAATTGGTGTACCATTTGAATACAGTTGTTTAACTTTTCTTATTAATTCTTTTTTCTTTGAGATCTTCTCATTATCTAAATACATTTCCTTAGTTATTACTACTTCAGTCTCTTTACCTTTTGTTATTTTTATTGCTTTGCCAATGTATTTTTTTAGAAAATCACATATACTCTCTAAAAAATTATGTACTATATGAAATCTATCTGCAACCTGAGTAGCATTAGGTAATGCATCCTTTATAGCTTTAGCATATGTTGTAGATCTATCTCTACTTACTATTTTAGCATTTTTATATAATTTTAAATGTTGAGTTACTTCATCAAGATTTCTACTATTAATTATATCTATAGGTTTTCCAGTTGTTAAATCACAAATTATTGTCCCAAAAGTAATTCCTTTTCTAAATGAAAAGTCATCTATCCCTATGAATTCTGAATTATATTCAACATTAATATTATGATTCTTAGATAATCTTAATATTGAGCTAGCGCTAACGGGAACAAATTTGTTAAAAATTCTATAAGCTTGATTGGCACTTTGAGTTAAACCTATATTTATTAGATATTTAGATAATCTGTTTGTTAATCTTTGATATCTTGATATAAATCCTTTAAATTCTTCTGAAAAAATCTTTCTTCCGCAATCAGAATTGATGCAAAAAAATCTTCTAGTTATAATGCTTAATCTAGTGTATTTATCTAAATATAGGTAAATCTAGAACTTGTCTTTTATATTTGCTATGAACTTTAGTTGTTTTAACACCACAACAAGTACATTTAGTAGCTAAATTAGTAGATTTTAATATAATAAGAACTTTATTTTCATCATGTTCTATATTGTCAACTTTAAATTTATCAAAGAAAATCTCATTAATCATTATGTCATTACTCCAAAGTCAAATTTAATTTCCTAAATTATATTAGAAATTATGAAAATCATCAAATTTGACGAAGAACCAAAAGTACTTGACAATCTACACCTATAACTTCAAATGGTGCAATGGATAAAGGTTCTAAAACTTTTACGTTTACACACAACCTGTTCTATCCATTAATACAAAAATAAGGAGTCTACTAGTTCGTAAGCTCCTTTTGAATGTATTAAATTTATTTTATTTTTCAATTAGTTAATTTCTATACAATTTACGTAAAATACACCTTCTATTTTTACACTATATTTATTAAGCTTCTCAATTCTTTAAACTAAATTACTAATACACACCTTATATTTCATAATCTGCATAATGCACCATTGTAATTTTAACCAAGTTGGACTCAATCCTATTTGTCGCTCTATAAATTTACACAAATACTACTTAATCAAAATAATTCTCATGTAGCTATCTTTATATACTCTTTCTGTTCTCAAGTGATTCTTTTGTGGTAGCTACTTCTTGTATATTTTCTTCATATTCTAATATATCTGCTATTCTTTTGCTCGTAAATCCATCACCATATGGATTACTTGCATTGCTCATTTTTTCATATTCATATTTATTTTCAAGAAGTAATTTAAATGCATCATAAATTACTCCTTCATCAGTTCCAACCAACTTAAGCGTTCCTGCTGCTACCCCTTCAGGTCGTTCAGTAGTATCTCTCATAACTAATACTGGTTTTCCTAAACTTGGAGCCTCTTCCTGAATTCCTCCACTATCTGTTAAAATTAAATATGATCGTGCCAAAAAATTATGAAAATCTAATACGTCTAAAGGCTCAATAATTCTTATTCTATCACAACCGCTTAGTATTTTACTTGCTGCTTTTCTTACCATAGGGTTCATATGAATAGGATATATGGCCTTTATATCAGGATTTTCATCTACAATTCGTCTAATAGCCTTAAACATATTTTCCATCGGATTACCAAGGTTTTCTCTTCTATGAGCAGTTATCAGAATAAGTCTACTATCTGCTATCCATTTAAGTTGGTTATGATAATAGTCTTCTCTTACTGTAGTTTTAAGCGCATCTATAGCAGTATTACCAGTTACATATATTGTCATAGGATTTTTACCTTCGTTTAAAAGGTTTTGCCTTGACATTTCTGTCGGTGCAAAACTATATTTTGCTACTATTCCTACTGCCTGTCGATTAAATTCCTCAGGATAAGGAGAGTGTATATTATAAGTCCTAAGTCCAGCCTCTACATGTCCAACTGGAATTTGTAAATAAAAGCATGCTAAAGCTGTTACGAAAGTTGTAGAAGTGTCACCATGAACTAATACTATATCAGGTTTTACTTCATCTAATACAGCTTTTATTTTTTCAAGAATATTAATTGTTATATTAAATAATGTTTGCTTTTCTTTCATAACAGATAAATCATAATCAGGTATTACATTAAATACTTCAAGCACTTGATCTAGCATTTGCCTATGTTGTCCAGTAACGCATACTATGGTTTGAATTTTATCTCGTGTTTTAAGTTCTTTAATCAAAGGGCACATTTTAATAGCTTCAGGACGTGTGCCAAAAACAACCATTATCTTTTTTTTCATTATACATACCTACTTATTCTATAGTTTATATGTATTTTCAAGAGCACATATATTTTTAGTGTCAAGTATAAGCTTATTTTTTAAACAATCTATATTATCTTTAATATGATTGTGCGCTACTAAAATAACAATAATCTTTATTTCACTTACAAAGTCTTCAAAGTTCATAAATTGATGTTCCACTATTCTTTCTTTAACAAAAGGATCAAATACTTTAACTCCAAAAGCTAAATTTTCATCCATTCTTTCTAGAAGTTGAAGCGTTGGACTCTCCCTTACATCATCAACATTTTCCTTATAAGTCAACCCATATAATCCAACCTTTGAAATATCCTTTATATTGTGTTCTCTCATTATATCTCTTATTCTTTTTAGAACATGTGCTGGCATTGAATTATTTATCTTTCTGGCTGCTAAAATTAAGTTGGTTAAATCAGGGTAATCTCCAACTAAAAACCAAGGATCAACCGAGATGCAATGCCCACCTACTCCTGGACCTGGTTGCAATATATTTACTCTTGGATGTTTATTAGCAATTCTTATAATTTCATACACATCCATATTATCAGCCCTACAAATCTTAGCTAATTCATTTGCAAATGCAATATTAATATCTCTGTATGTGTTTTCAACTACCTTTGACATCTCTGCAGATCTTATGTCCGTTACAACAATTTCAGCATCGCAAAAGCTTGAATATAGCTCTTTTACTCTTTCACCTATTTTAAAATCATCTGCACCAATAGTTCTTGAATTATGAACAAGTTCGTAAATCATATTTCCAGGTATAATTCTTTCAGGCGCATGCACTAAATGTATGTCCCTTCCAATAACCATTCTTCTTTGTTCTATTACTGGTCTAACATATTTATCAATGGATCCTGGTGATATTGTAGATTCTATAATTAATATTGCTCCAGTTTCGCATATATCCAAAATACTATTTACTGCAGAAATTACATATTTAGGATCAAGTTTTTTACTTTCCTTAATATATGGAGTTGGTACTGAAATAATATACAAACTTGTTTTTTGATATTCAGTAGAAAATTCAATTCCATTAGACAGAGCTTCTTTAAAAAGTTCATCTAGTCCTTCCTCATCAAAAGTAAGTTTGCCAGCTCTTAATGCATTAATTAACTTTTCGTTATAGTCTGTCCCAACTACTTTTAGTCCACTTTTGGCTAACATTAACGCTGTTGGTAAACCGATATATCCTTGTCCTATTACATTGACTTTTATCATAAATCACAACCCCTATCTGCTCCATTTTATATTTCTTTTTACAATCTTACCATTGTATTCAGTAACATATATTGATTTTTCTGGTATCTCTTTTTTAACCACAGCTCTCATACCGACAATTGATCCAGCATTTATTTTAGATCCTTTAAGAATAGTAACGCCTTGACCAATCCAAACATCATTACATATTATAATATCCTTAGCTTTATTAATAAGCTGTTCATCCTCAGCATTAATTATTCTATGTGTATCACTTGCCCAAATCTCTATTCCATCTGATAACATACACCTTTCCCCGATATATACCATATTTTCTTCTCCACTACTTACAATCCTACATCCTCCTATTGTAGTTCCATCACTAATTTTCACAATACACTTTTTCCCTTTTATTATCACTTTTGAATTAGCGATGCTATCAATATTAAGTAAACATAATTCATTATTATCTCCATAAACTTCAACAGCAAATCCAACTATAGCATTTCCTGTAATAATAATATTATTATTATTACCATTAATATTTATCTTTAATTTGTTGCAATAAGAATCTATTTTTACAATATTGTTTTTACCAATTATCTTTAGTTTACCTTTTATAAATATATTTTTTATGCTAATATAGTTGTTTTTTTTAATATAATTTGTATAAATATTCTTTATAGTAAAATACATTAATGATACCTTTTTGAGGATTTGCTTAATTATACTTTTCATTGATAAACCTCAACTTCTATAATCCTATTTAAATAAACTTTCTCATCTAATACTTTGTGTAAATTCACTAATTACATTTATATATATTTTAATATTAAGTATAGTTTTATTAATAATTTCTATTGCTTAACTACTAGATATATCTGTATATTTGCACTAATTAATATTGCAAATATTTAGTTTTTTGCCTTATTTAAAAATCTTGTTGTACTTATAGTTTCAAAAATACAATATGGTAATATGGACAATATGTTTGCTATAACTATAGAAAGCCAACTTGGCTCTATTCTTGTAAAGAAATATGCTAGAGGGATATTAATAACTGCCCCTACAGTCAGCCATATTACTTCAATTTTTAGTTTGTTTAAACCATTTGCAATATTAGCATTTATTGCAGACCATATAGTTATAAAGTCAAATAAAGCAATTGCAATATGATACCTATAATCATTAATAACAAATTTATTACCCATCCAGATATTTATTACAAAATTCGATGATATTAGCACAATTAACTCCACTATAAATGCAATAGCTAAAAACCTATACATCTTTTTTCTTAAACTTATTATCCATTGAAATTGATTTTTACTCATTGCATCTGTAACAGCAGACCAAGTTGGTATTAATGCAATTAGAAAGAACGTACTTGCTAAACTAAAAAATTTATAATAAACTTGATAACTCACAACTTCTTTACTATTAATATAATAACTAATTAACACATTGTTAGTATTTGATATTACTAACGTCATGATTTGCAACCATAGAAACATCCCACCAAGCCTGATTACTTCCTTGGCGTAACTTTTTTCAAAATATTTAAATGACGGCTTACAATCTTTCAAATCATTTTTAAATATTAACATTGTTGCTATTAACAAAGGCACATTTGTAGTGATAGTATACGCAATAGCAATGCTCAAAAAATTTTTTTCTACTGTTCCAAACGGAACCACCAACATATAGCACATCAACATTACATTGGAGATTAATACTATAATACTTGGAACTGCTGCTTTCTGAAGAGCGAATAAAATAGAGTTTATCAACTTAAGTATAAATTGCAAAAGTACACCCACTATAAGAACTATGATTGCAATAGTTAAACTTCTCCTTGATATTAACTCTGATGATATTTTAAGAATACTATTCAAATTAATATTAAGAATTATTATAATAATTCCTACTAATATAATTGCACTTACACTAATAATTCCAACATATGCAGATGAAATATACTTCTTAATATTTTCTTTATTATTATTCGATATTGATTTTACTAAAAGATTACGTAAACCATTGCCTATTCCTAAATCAAATGTAAAAATCCAATTTAATATTGATATAATTGTTAACCAAACTCCTAATACAGATTGCTCTTTAAAATACTTTACATAAATAGGCATCATTAATAGGCCTACTACAATTGCAAGTCCTTTAACAGTAATACTAATAATAACGTTTTTTAAAAGACTTTTATTTTTTAAGTTGAACTTTTCAAACCACTTTATCATATCTTACCACTCATTCATTGCTATTTTTATAATATCTATACAAAATCATTAATTTTCTTCAATTCGCCTTTTAAATAAATCAGATATAAATTCTGGAGTACTATCAACAAATCTATTTTTTATGTCATTTTTATCTATGGATACCTTCCAATTTCTATTACAAAATTCTCTTAAGTCGTATCTATCCTTTTCAAAACATATATTTTCTTGATTTATATTTATAGATAATGGATAATTACTAAAAATATCGCTATAATCAATTGCATTATAGTGAATATTAACTATTGGTTTTCCTGTTGCGATATACTCATAGATTTTACTAGGTTTTTGTTCATATATACAGTTACCTAAATTAACAAGTATATCGGCCTGTTCCATAACATCATGTATTTCATCAATTGGTAACACTTTATGCACAACTATTTTATCTTTTGAAATAGACTTATATCTATTAATTATATTATCGCAGTCTCCACGAGAAAACAAATGTAAAACAATTCTCTCGTCATCTATACCACATATTAATTTAAGTAAGTATTCAGGATTCCTAATTTTTTTATATAGAGCACCAGCATAAACTAAATTTATATTATCTCTATATTCAGAAAAGTAACTTTCTTTCGGTTGCCCTTTTTTAATTTTTAATAAAGGAAAGGACACCGCTTTAACCTTTTGTTCAATACCATTTGTTATTTTATCTACCCATGGCTTCAATTCTTTAGTCACGAAATTGTAATTTGCATACTCATATATTCTTTTTTCAAAATGCAGGTTAATTTTAAACTTCAAATTTCTACTAAAATAATACCTATGTAGCGATTCTGAATTAGTGAAGTGATCAAGAGAATACGTTATCCAATTCACCTTAGGTTTTAATTTCTTATATCTAAAACCACACATATGAGCTTCGAACGGATTAGAAACTGTTATAATTGTATCTATTTTATCTATTGTATTTATTTTTATTAATAATTTTAATGATTTACTTATATACCACGATTCTGATGTAGGCCAAGCAAATATTGATATAAATACTCTAAATACTCTGGATAATATATATAATATATTAAAGTATTGTCTTTTGTATTTGCTATAACTTAGTTGCAATTCTTTCAAGGCATATCTACGTAACCTAAGTCTTAAGTTACTTAAGGTATATATACTAACACCATCTTCCTCAATTAGTATGTTCTCACTTTCGCCAAAACATATTACACTGATTCTATTATCTCTTTTTAGTTCATTTATAATTTGCTTTATGCAATTACCAGTAGGAGATGGTTCTGGATAATACCAACCAGCAATCACTATTATGTGTTTCATATTCTCCCCCCATATATTTGTTCTGAATCACATCTTTTTATAAGTAATATGTTTACTTGGTTCATTATTTCTTTTAAAAAGCTTTTGAAAAAGAACTAATATAATATATGCAATAATACTTTGATAAACAAATGCTACAACTGTTGAAGAGAACAATCCTCCTCTAACAAAAAAATACATACTACATTGTACGTAAGCAACAATAAACATACCAAAGAATGTATTTATTTTTTGATAAAATATAAAGCTTTTTTTACATATAAAATAAAAAATTATTGCATATAAAAAAGCTCCAAACATACCAAACATCATATGCGCCTCAGCCAATGCTCCAAAAGTACTAGTCTGATACAAAACCGCATTTGGTTCATAAATATCTCTCCAGTATCTCTGATAAAATCCTGAATACGGCTTATCATCCCATATAATTCTAGGTACAAATGGTGTTATTGTATCCACTAATCCTTCATACGTATATTCTATATTCCAATCAAAATCATTTATTACCCTTACAGTATAGTATGCTTCTTTTTGATATCCTTTTAATCCTTCTATTGCATCATTAACACTAACAACTTCACCTGGTTTGTAAAATATCATAAATGCAGAAATTAACAGTATTGCACCTAAAATTCCATACTTAACAAACTTACTCAACTTAACTTTTCTAAATTTGAAATCCATTTTAGATGATACCAATATAAATATTATTAAAAAATTTAAAAAACTAGTTTTTGATCCTCCTAAAATATTTATCATTATAGAAAAAAATAATAAATTTACACTGCCAATGCTTTTTTTATTGATAAAAATATATATAGCTAATATCAACATTAGTAGTTTTAAAACACTTAACACATGATTAATAGGGCCATATCCAGCTCTTATATATGTAAACGCTCTCGGATTTATTAACCTAGAAAAAGTTAAACCAGGATTAAACCCAAGCGGTGCTGAGATACATAGAAAATATAAAAAAATCATCACTATCCAAATAACAAATAAGTAATTCTTCGGGAAGATCTTAAATCCTTTCATAATGATAATATTATTTTTTCTAATCCTTAAGAAGAACAATAGCGTAAGGATAAACCAAGTATAGTAAAATATCCTGATATAAATATATCCTTTTTCAATAGATTGAGGATATAATAATATAAAATATGACTCATTAGGATTAAATTCAAACAAAATTATTGGTAACAAGTATACTATAAAAAAACATATATTGAAATTAGTAAATGTTGAGAAGAATATATATTTCCCTTGTAATAATTTGTATTCAACTAAAATTGATGCAATACAAACTATTACCATATCTATTACAGCCATTTCATCCTCCTTTGCAAAGTATAATAAAATATAAAGAATATAGTGAAGATTATTATAATATGCCTCAAACTAACTCTTAAAATATAAAACTTTAATTTAAAAAATAATAATCAAGCGTCTCTATAAATATCGTATTCTCTTGTTGAGCCTCTTTAATAAAATTATTGCAACCAATAGCTAACTTTTCAAAATCATACTTTGAGTACCATTCATAAAAGTTATTAGCTAAGTTACTCATATCTTCTTTTACAGCGTATCCAAAATTATATTTCGTAGTTATATCTTTCATGAAAGTGTTATCAAATACAAGAATAGGCATCCTCATGTACGCAGCATAGTATGTTTTTATTGAGATTGCTGTATCTAATGCTATTTTACCAACACCATATAAATTGTTAATAACATCAGTATTATTTATAAAATTTTCTGTTTCCTGAGGCTCAAACCTTCCACGAAACTCCATATTTAAATACCCTTTATCTATTGCATATTTTTCAAGTTCTTTAGAGCCTTCCCCATAATACTGAATCTTAAAACGTGAATCATTACCAAATGCGTCAATAAATCTTTTATCTATATCAAAAAAACGTACATATCCTATAAAGCTTATCCTTATTGGTTTTTTTCCTAATTCTTTTCGTTCTTTCGGCATACATTTCGATAATATTGATTTATTAAAGCTATGGATAGTAATATATTTACCTTCAGGTAAAAATTTTCTATACCCCTTTGATGATATTGTAGTAAATGCAGCTTTATTAATTAAGCTTCTTACCAATTTAAAGACAATTTTATTTTTTTCATGTGCATAATCCCTTATATTAAAGCAATATTTATTTTTCATCCTTTTTCTAAGAAATCTATTAAACAATAAAGCAGTATATGTATTCCAAACTATAATAAAATCATATTGATTTTCTTCCATTATAGACTGAGCATAATTTTTAAATTTAATATACTCTATAATTTTTTTGTACTTTGGCCAATCTCTTTCTATTTTCAGATTATAAGCATAAAAATTATTTGCATTATTTTTTTCATAATTTCCATACTTGTCAACACAAATTATATCATACTTAATATCTTTAATATCAAAATAATCCGTATATAAAGATATTAATGTCATATGTTTTAAATTAACTGTACTAAGTATACAAATTTTCTTCATTGAGTAACCTCCGCTTAATATATTTATTAATTTAAACTCATATGTGCTTATTGAATTAAAGTTTCTCTATTTATAACACTCTATCGTAATCAATACCAGCTTAGCCAAAACTTTATTTTTTCCAAACTGCTCTATTAACATAATCAGTATAAGATAATATTATCCTTAATACCTTATCTGATACATTAGGCATGCTATAATCAGCAACATTCTTTAATGTTTCTTGTTTCTGTGTTTCTAGCACTTCTAGCCCTTGTAAGATTCTTTCTTTTTCTAAACCTACCATCATAACTGAAGCTTCTTCCATAGCCTCTGGTCTTTCATGTGCCTGTCTTATATTAAGAGCTCTAAACCCTAATATTGATGACTCTTCACTTATTGTTCCACTATCACTCAGTGCTGCCTTTGATTTGATTTGTAGTTTAACATAATCATTAAAACCTAGTGGTTTCATAGTTTTTATTAACGGATTAAATTCTATACCCTTAGCTTCAATCATTTTTCTAGTTCTAGGATGAGTGCTTATTATTATAGGTAATTGATATTTATCTGCAACAGCATTTAAACTATTAACTAAATTCAAAAAGTTCTCTTCAGAGTTTATATTTTCTTCTCTATGAGCTGATACTACAAAATACTTTCCTTCTTGTAAATCTAGTCTTCCTAAGACATCAGACTTTTCTATGTCTTCTTTCCTAGAATTAATAACTTCATACATAGGACTACCAGTCTTTATAATCCTATCTGCAGGTAATCCTTCTCTAAGTAAATATTCTCTTGCTATATCACTATAAGTTAAATTTATATCTGCAGTATGATCAACTATCTTTCTATTAGTTTCCTCTGGTACTCTTTGATCAAAACATCTATTTCCTGCTTCCATATGGAAGATAGGTATATGTCTTCTTTTAGCAGCTATTGCACATAGACAACTATTTGTATCACCAAGAACTAACAAAGCATCTGGCTTTACTTCCTCCATTATTGGATCAATCTTTATAAGTATATTACCTACTGTTTCTACTGCTGTTCCAACAGCTGCATTAAGGAAATAATCTGGTTTCTTCAACTTAAAATCATTAAAAAACACTTCATTTAATTCGTAATCATAGTTTTGACCTGTGTGTACTAATTTATGATCTATTGCCTCTGATTCTTCCAGCTTATTTATAACTGCTGAAAGTCTTATTATCTCTGGTCTAGTACCAACCACTGTCATTACCTTTAACTTTTTCATATATTAAACCTCCAAAAAGTAAGTATCTGGTTTTTCTGCATTAAAAGCTTCATTTGCCCACATTACAGTGACCATATCTGTATCACCTATATTCACAATAGAGTGGGTATATCCTGTTGGAATATCTACTACTTGAAGTTTTTCTCCACTAACTTCATATTCTATAATTTCATTAGAATCAATTTTTCTAAAGCGAATTAGTCCACTACCACTCACCACTAAAAACTTTTCATTTTTAGTATGATGCCAGTGATTTCCTTTTGTAATACCAGGTTTAGATATATTAATTGACACCTGTCCTCTATCCTTAGTTCTTATGAACTCTGTGAAAGATCCTCTATTATCGCAATTCATCTTTAAATCATAAGAAAATTCATTTTCTGGTAAAAAACTCAAATAAGTGCTATATAGTTTTTTAGTAAGCTCATCACTCATAATAGGAACACTTAAGTCATTCCTACTATTCTTAAAGCTTTTTATTTTTTCCGCTAAATCAGCTAATTTAATATTATGAGTAACTTTTACATAGCAATATTGACCTTTTTTAGTTTCATTGCCTTCCAATGCATTAATAAATTCATCTAAAACATCATCTATATAACATAGCGTTAATTCCGCATCTGGGTTATTTACCTGTATCTCTATATCTCTTGCAATATTATAACAGTAAGTAGCTACCACTGTATTGTAATTTGGTCTACTCCATTTACCAAATAAGTTAGGTAATCTATAAACCAATGTCTTTGCCCCTGTTTCTTCACTATAGTTGAACAGTATTTCTTCACCAGCTCTTTTACTATTACCATAAGGATTATCTCTTTCAGCTTGAATAGAAGAGGTAATTAATATTGGTGATTTGTTATCATACTTTCTTAATGATTCTAAGAGTTCTGATGTAAATCCAAAGTTACCTTCCATAAATTCTTTTTCATCTTTTGGTCTATTTACCCCTGCAAGATGAAATACAAAATCACAATCTTTAGTATACTCATCTAATAAAGCTCTATCTGTATCTATGTCAAATTCATATATTTCTTTATAGCCTCTATTTTTTAGCTCCGCTATAAGATTTTTCCCCACGAAACCTTTTGCACCTGTAACAAGAATTTTCATAACTACTCCTGCCTTTCATTTCAAACTACTCTATTTGGGCAGTTTTTTCTAACTTTCAATAATACCTAACTCGTCTTTTATATAATCTAGTTGTAGTAACTTTTCTTTAATCTGTTCTACGGTTAATATTTGAGTATTATGTGAATTGTATTCAGATTCAATCGATAGCTCTTCGCTACCCTCTACAAAATATTTATCATAATTTAAATCCCTTTTATCTGCAGGAACTCTATAAAAGTTTCCCATATCCTTAGCATGAACATATTCTTCTTTAGTCAATAAAGTTTCATATAACTTCTCCCCATGCCTAGTTCCTATTATTTTTATTTCGTTATCAGCATCAAAGAGTTCTTTAACTGCTTGAGCTAAATCTCTTATAGTAGATGCAGGGGATTTCTGAACCATTATATCTCCAGCTTGAGCATGTTGGAAAGCAAACACCACTAGCTCCACAGCTTCTTCAAGACTCATCAAAAATCTAGTCATATCTGGATTAGTTATAGTTAGATGCTGACCATTCTTTATCTGATCTACAAATAATGGTATAACAGAACCTCTAGATGCCATAACATTTCCGTATCTTGTTCCACATATTACTGTTCTATCCGGCGATACAGTCCTTGATTTTGCTACAAATACCTTTTCCATCATAGCTTTAGATATTCCCATTGCGTTGATAGGATATGCCGCTTTATCAGTAGAAAGGCATATAACCTTCTTCACGCCATATTCTATCGCTGCTGTTAATACATTTTCTGTTCCAATAACATTTGTTTTCACAGCTTCAATAGGAAAAAATTCACAAGAAGGTACTTGTTTTAATGCAGCAGCGTGAAATATATAGTCAACTCCATACATTGCATTCTTTACGGAAGATAAATCCCTAACATCCCCTATATGAAATTTAATCTTGTCATTTTTATATTGTTTCCTCATATCATCTTGCTTTTTTTCATCACGAGAAAAAATACGAATTTCTTTTATATCTGTATCTAAAAACCTTTTTAAAACCGCATTACCGAAAGAACCCGTACCTCCAGTAATCAATAATGTTCTGCCTTTAAACATGATTTTTTCCTCCTAAATTATTTAATTCAACTTCTAATGTTGACATAAATTTTTGTTTACTATAATTTTCGAAATAAAACTTTCTGGCATTACTCCCCATATCATCCTTTATGTCACTATTACAAAACTTAGATATCAAACTTGCAAAACTTTTATAATCTTCTGCTTCACAGCATAATCCACACCTTGATTCTTCTATAGCACGTCTAGTTTCTCCATTAATACAGCCTATAATTGGTTTTCCAAATGCCATATAAGATTGTACTTTTCCTGGCACTGTATAAGACAAGTTCTTATTATCTTTTAATGTAATTAGCATTGCATCAGCCATCTCATAAAACTGTGGCATCTCCCCAATCGGTCTTCTGCCATAAAACATGACGCTCGATAATCCATAATTATTTGAAAGTTGAATGCACTCCTTTAATTTCGAACCATCTCCAACAATGTGAAAATAAATATTTGAGTATGACTTTAGCTCTTTTGCTGCCTCAATTATAGTTTCAACACTCTGTATGTCACCAACATTACCTGCAAAAACAAAATTGAATTTATCTTTTTGTCTTGATATTGTACTTTTAGTAAACTCATCGCTTACCTTTTCAGTAAATAAATCCTCTGCATATTGTGGCAAATGCCTTATTTCAATATCCTCTAGCTTAAGCGTACTTTTGAAATAATCTACAAACATACTCGATGTAACCATAATAGTATCTGCATGCTTATAAATCCATTTTGATATTTTATAAAATATTTTATAGATTATTGATTGCTCTTTAACCCCTCCAGCTGCTAAACTATCTGGCCAGAGATCTAAACAGTATAATAATATCTTTTTATGATGCTTCTTTTTGTAAGCAATAGCAGGTATAACCATCATAACAGGAGAAAGTTGATTTACTAATACAACATCAAATCTTTCTTTTAATAATAGTGCTTTTATCGTTGCCGATATTGCGTAACTTAAATAATTTAAAAATAACTTTAAGCTAGTATTTCCCCTTCCTATCTCAAAACACCTTAGAATCTTAACTCCATTCAATATTTCATTTCTCTTCTTACCATTCCTATAACCATCAAGAATGCTGCCCTCTGGATAATTAGGTAGCCCTGTTAAAACAGTTACGTCATGTCCTCTTTTCGCTAAAGATTCACAGATATCTGTAATTCTAAATGGTTCTGGATAGTAATACTGACAAACAACTAATATCTTCATTTAATAGCAAACTCCTATATCTTATCTATACTTTTTATAATTGTGCTATACTTTCTAGAACATGCAAAACACTATCACAGTTATATTAAAAATCTATATCTTTAGAATTTAATGTACCTGTTCCACCTTCAACCACTCCATCACTCTTTATCACACTTACTATCGTTCCAAAAAAACATTTGACGTCCATCAAGAAACTCATTTTTCTAATATATTCTCCGTCTAAGCCAGCTTTAATCTCTATAGGCAATTCATCTCTACCATTTATTTGCGCCCAGCCAGTAAGACCTGGTTTAATATTATTAGCCCCATACTTATCTCTTTCTTCTATAAGATCATACTGATTCCAAAGACATGGTCTTGGCCCAATAATGCTCATCTCTCCAACAAATATATTCCAAATCTGAGGAAGCTCATCTAAACTTGTCTTTCTTAAAAACTTACCAACTTTAGTAATCCATTGATCTGGATTTTCTAATAAGTGAGTTGGCGTATCTTTAGGAGTATCTATTCTCATTGTTCTAAATTTCAATATATTAAAATAAGTCTTATTAATTCCTATACGTTTTTGCTTAAAGAGTATTGGTCCTTTTGAGTCTATCTTTATAGCAATAATTAATATTAAAAATACTGGTGATAAAACTACTAATCCCATAAATGAAAGAACTATGTCTATCAATCTCTTAATCTTTAAATACAACTCCATCACCCCTTAATACAAACTACTATTTCAAACTGCTTTTTTGTTAGCTATTTTTCACTAGAAGCACTAACCTCACTAAGCACCGGCTTAACGTAGGTAGGAACTATCTCCATAACCTTATAGAAGATTTCTTCCTTACCTTCCCTTTCCAGTATAAATCTTAGCTCACTGAGCTTTCTCTTAAGCTCATCTATATTGTCAGCCATAGGTCTTCCTACAAATATCTTTTCATGGCTTGTATTATCTAAACCTTCTTCGTCCATCAAAAGCTCTTCGTAAAGTTTTTCTCCTGGTCTAAGGCCTGTAACCTTTATTTCAATATCTACATTAGGTTCAAGTCCTGAAAGCTTTATAAGATCTACTGCAAGATCATATATCTTAACTGGTTTACCCATATCAAGTACAAAGATTTCACCACCATTTGCATATGCACCAGCTTGAAGCACTAGTTGAGAAGCTTCAGGTATAGTCATAAAGAATCTTGTTATTTCCTTATGAGTAAGTGTTATAGGTCCACCTTGAGCAATCTGTTTCTTGAATAGAGGTATTACTGAACCATTACTTCCAAGCACATTACCAAACCTTACAGCCACAAACTCCGTCTCACTAATCTTGTCCATAGCTTGTATTATCATTTCGCACATTCTCTTGGTTGCACCCATTATATTTGTAGGATTAACAGCCTTATCTGTAGAAATCATTACAAATCGCTTAACGTTAAACTTGTTAGCGCACTCAGCAAGATTTAAAGTACCAAATACATTATTCTTAACTGCTTCAGATGGATTGTGTTCCATTAAAGGTACGTGTTTATGTGCAGCAGCATGGAATATTACTTCTGGTCTAAACTCTTTAAATATGTTCTCTAATCTTCTTTTATCTCTTACAGATGCTATGATAACTTCCAAGTTTAAATCTGGATATTTAAACTTAAGTTCATTTTGAAGATCATAAGCATTATTTTCATAAATATCTAGTATTAGAAGCTGCTTTGGATTAAATCTTACTATCTGTCTGCAAAGCTCAGATCCTATAGATCCTCCACCCCCAGTAACCAAAACAACTTTATCTTCTAAATAATCAGAGATTCCATCCATGTCTAACTTTATAGCATCTCTTCCTAGTAAATCTTCTACATCAACATCTCTTATCTTATTTAGTAGATATTTCTCGTCTATAAGTTCATAAACTCCTGGAACTATTTTTATTTTCGCATCAGTCTTTTTACAGATATCTATTATCTGTTTCTTATTTTCACGATCTAGAGATGGAATTGCTATTAAAATCACATCAATTTCTTTCTCTATAGCAAGCCTTTCGATACTATTTCTATTTCCTAATATCTTTATTCCTGATATTGAAGTTCCTATTTTAAAGCTACTATCATCTACAATAACTATAGGCTCGTAGTTCATCTCATTATGTGATTTCATTTCTCTAATTATCATTGCTCCAGCAGAACCAGCCCCAACAATCATAACTCTTTTTGTGTTATTTCTCTCTATTTTGCCAACGATTATAAGTATTCTTCTATAAATCCTAAACATTATTCTAAATCCGCAAACAAGCATAGTTGCCAGTATGGAAGAAAGAATTTCCACACTAAAAGGCAAAGATAAGTTTACCGCTTTTGTAAAGATTATACTCACAGTTCCTGCCGCGAAACAGCTGGCCACTGCAAGTAAAAACTCATCAGTCCCTGCATATGTCCAAAGACTTTTGTAGATACCAAAAGCAAATAGGCTTATCATATAAATAAAAATTATAAAACCAATACTTAATTCATAATTGTTCCAATACTTATTGGGTATGGAAAAAGAAAATCTAAAATAAAGTGCTAAAATATAAGAAAAATTTATTAACATTATATCTATTAATGCTAAAAGCGGTCCACGATGATGTTTAAGATATTTCAACAATTTCACTCTCCCAGTTAATAATTTAAAATCCACATTGATATATATTTACTAATCGCAAATAAAATTCATCAACACTTAAATTTATTTAACTTTTTTGTAACGTTTTAATTATAATACCTCATAATTAGCATGTCCAATTATAGTGTGCAAGCTTTTTTCCCTTTTTTTTCATTTATTATGATTTTTTCTTTAATTGAATTATAACACATACTAATGCATACCTTCCACACTTAAATTAATGCATGTAAAACCATAATAATGCATATAAGCAAATACACACTAATTATTACCAACATCTTTTTTGTCGAAGTCATTGTGACATCTTACAATTTATTGTTTTATTTTCGTAACTTTGTACATATTTTTACATTTCATATCTTCCTATAACACATTTTAGCATTATTAAACCAAATTATACAGACATTTACTCCCATTATCTCTGATTTCCTCTATTTTTATATCGTATAACTCACTTGACTTCCAAATACATCAATCACACATTTTCACATAATATACAGTAAAAAAGTGTAGTCTCATATTATAATCTGTCTTAATATGGGACTACACCTATGATTTTAATCTTTTACATCCATCTCCAAAGTTTCATTAAAACTCTGCTTTAATTGATGTTTTATATATTTACTTCTTGGATTTAGGCTTAAATATGCTTCATCATGCTTTTGTTTAATTCTTTCAATCTGCTTAGTAAAGCTCTTGCTGCTATTTTCCTCTAAATCCGTTAGATAATTATAATAGGTTTGATAAACCTTTGGGTTATACTTCTCTACTGAGATTATATTATTCCAAATACTAATAGCATCCTCATACTTTCCATGCTTACCTTTAACATACGCCATATTCCATTTAAGATTTAGATCTTCCCCGTCATACCTAATTGCTGCTCCTAAATTATCTTCCATTTCTTTTAGCATATCAGGGTCATGAATTTCAGAGTACTGTTCTCTATAGCTATCACTCACAAGCTGATAATATCTACTATCTCGAAGTAGCACAGTTGAAATAATACTTCTACCAGTTTCATAATTACTGCTATTTATCATATACTTCCCTAGTTTTAATGAGCCTTCATTATAGAGAAGTACTGATAAGAATATAAACATTCCATAGATTGCTGAAACAATGCTTCTTTTTCTTAAATAGAACTCTTTATTGATATCTAGTAAAACTGAAAATGGCAGCATATAAAGCGCAAATATACTTGAAAATGAAAAATCAAAATCTAATAAGCTGTGAAAAAATATTATAAGTAAAATACTTAAATTTAAAACATTTATAACTTTGTTTTTATCATTAAAATTCTGGCATATTTTAATTACAACATAGAATATCAAATATAAAAACGGAACAACTGCGAATACTCCTATATCAAAAGCTATTTGTATCACTGAATTATGTACATACTTTATACTATAATAGGCACTCTGGAAATAATATTGCAGTTTACCAAAGGTATTAATTCCATGTCCAAAAGGCACTTTTTCAACGGCTTTAATAGTATCGCCAAAGATTATTAGTCCTTCCTGAATTGATCCATTTATAAAAGATATATCTCTTATTCTTTCAATACTATTACTGCTACCTGTAACTAAGATAACTATAAATGCAGCAACTATTATGACTAAAGTAAAAATTATTTTTCTCTTATTGTAGCCTTTACTAGTTCCTTTAGCTATGTATTCGTATATGTATATAAGTATTGGTGCAAGTAATAATCCTGCTATCGAAATAGTTGATATCAAAATATATACCATAAGTCCCATTAAAATATTAGCAATAGGCTTAATTTGTCTTTTACTTACTGCAATAACTACACTATATATAGCTAACCATAAAAAAGTATTCCTTGAGCCAGTAAAAAACATTGAGGTTATAAATATAATATCTATTGTCGTGCTATAATAATCTTCTTTTCTTACATTGTTTATATGTATAAGAATCAAAAGCGATAATGCAAAAGTATTAGCATAACCAAACAAGCCAAAAACTCTTAGATTTAAATATATTCCTTGATAAATAACTGACGCAAAAGAAACTACAGCCATTATATACACTGTATATTTCATTATGTCATCTTTCCTCTTATCTTCCTTCAGAGAGCAGTAGATCACATAATAAAGTATAGGAGATAAATATAGGTTTACTCCTCCTAAGGCTAAAAAGTTAAAATTACTTACTAAAGATATTACTGCCAAAAGAAATAGGATAACTAATGCAATTATTATATTTCTATTTAAAGCAACTTTTTTTACATATATCGCAATATATAAGATTGCCACTAAAGGTAAAAGTATATTACCAGCTTCAAATCCAATTACAGTGTAGGGAATCAAAAATGGTAAAACAAAAATAATTACGTCTTTAATCAAACTATCTCCTCCTTCAGTTAAAATATAGTATCAAATCAACATATTTTATTGATAAAATTTCAGGCATTCAAATATATTTTTCAGCAGAAAACTTCTCATAATAGAAAATAAAAGAGATGGCCTAGCCACCTCTTCCATTATAAGTAATTTCTATCTATTTAACAACGTTAATATCATCTATTAACTTTAATAATTTTTGTGCGTTTTAAAAATACAACACCTAAAAACATAAGCATGCAACCTATCGTTACAATTTTAGTTGATCCGAAACTTGATCCTGTCTTAGGTAGTACTTCAGTTGTATTTGTTGATTTTTCTGCTATTATAAACTTACTGAAATGAGGTGTCTTGAAAGTTATTTTATTTACTTCCACCTTAGTTTCCATAAGCTCAAACTTCTTTGTATCTTCGTTGTAATAGAATACCGCTAAATTATTCTTATCTAAACCTTTTAGATCTTCATCACTTAAAATTAAAGTTATCTCTGCAGCTCCATTAGCAAATTTGTGAACTGATGTCTTTTTATCTCCATCAACTACTGTAAGATCAAAACTATATAGCTTCTTCACAGCTTTTAATCCCTTAACTAAATCTGTGTTACTTTCAGCCGAAGTTCTTAAAACTAACTTAGCGGTATCAGTAAGTAATGCTTTATCTACCACTGAAAATGGTAAGCTTATAAACGAGTCTTGTCCCACTTTAACTTGAAGTGAGCCCGTTCCTTCTTTTATAGCTTTTGTATCTGCTATTGTGACCTCTATCTTATTGGCATTAGATGTACTTACTGCTTCAACTAAATTAGTAGCATTTTTATCTAACTTATTTACTGATATTGGTAAAACCCCATCTTTAACTGGACTTACAACTACTTTTTCTGTTGTTGTAGTAGTTGAACCATTAGGTTGTATTGATGTATTTTGGTCGTTTGATCCACTTGTGTTACCATTTGTACTTCCATTAGAAGAATTATTTGAGTTAGCGCCTGTATTCCCATTATTAGTTGTACCACCATTATCTTGTCCACTTCCTGTAGTTGGAACTGATGGTGTACTTGGAGTAGTTGACTCTTCCGGTTCAGTTGGTATGTTAATTACATAAGGATTTGTTTTATTATTTATAATTTCATATATATATTTATTATCACTACCACTTGCGTCTTTACCTTTAATCATACCTGTTGCTAAAAGATTATTGTCATCATACACATAAATATTATTCATATTAGAATCTACCTGATATTTTTTCACCCATTGATTACTTTCAAACTTATATACAAATCCACCTTCTACTCTCCAAAAGTTGTTATAATAATCCTGAGTAAACTTATCATCTAATATGTCAAATAGCTTTTCACCTTTAGTAAGCATATTTCCACTTACATTCATTTTATAATAAAAATTATCAGATTGATCTTTCTTATTGCATAAATGCAAGTATATTTTATTATTAGAAACTAATACATTTACTACATTATAATTTTCTTTAGTTTGGTCATCAAGTTCGTACTTTTCAACACTTCCGTCCTTATTTATCTTTTCCAAATAAACATCTGAATTTGTTGGATCAGTCACTTTAAATAACAGCACATAATAATTATCACCATCAACTGTATCATTATACCATTGAGTACCATCTTCATACTCAACAACTTTATCATCTGGTGTAATTATGCCTTTTTTATAGTCTTCTGAACCTATGGTTGAGTAGTATCCCCATCCTCCATAATTCTTACTAGCAGCATAACTTGAAATACCTATCTTATATTTATTACCATACTTCTCACTTATAATTTTTTCTTTTTCAAAAGTTTTATCTATCCCTGAAACTTTTCCTTGCTCCATATCAAATGTATAATATTCATTTTTTTCGTTTCCTTCGTTGGTGGAGTATTCAAACTCCTTATAGTTCATTCTAATCCCAATATTTCCGTCTAAGTTTTTCTTCACTCCATTATCAAAATAACACACTTCTGATTTACTCGTATTATCATTAAAAGTTTGCGTTATTTGCGTTGCTAATTTATCTTTATAAAGATAGTTATAATACATTTCTCCTTCATCATAATTTAAATATTTAGGTATATTTTCTTCTGCACTAACTCTCTTGTTAAGAACCCCTGTTTGAGAAAACGTTAACATCGAAATACATACTACTGCTAAGCTCATAATTTTTTTTACTTTATTCATACCTCTTCCCCCTAATAAAACACTTAAGTCCATAGTATAATATATTCATAATTGCGACAATATACTAAATTGTAATTTTCTTGAATAATTAATAAGTAAATTTTTCCTACATGTAATATCCTATTTTAATATTTTTACTTTTTTGATAAACTATTTACAGCACTATAATTTCATAGCAAGGGGTTTTTATATGAATAAGCTTTTAAAACTTATTAGTAACAATAGAAAAAAATTTATAATACTTGCAGCTTCTGGTGTTATCTTATGCGCAGCTGTAGTTGGAGTGTTAATATATACTAAGGATAAAAACGATAAAGCTGAAGCTAATAAAGCTGTGTTAACTGATACAAAAAAAGAAGAAGTAACTACAAAGACTACTGAAGCTGATTCAAATAAAGAAAAAACTCAAGCCGAAACAGCTGTTGCAAAGTCAGAACCTCAATTTGTTGAACAGAAGTTTACAGGCAAAACTACAGAGGTGGTTAACTTTAGGGAATCTCCTGCTGAAACTGCTAATATATTAAGTAAATTAGCAATACGAACTATTGTTGATGTTTTAGGTAAGCAGGAAGATTGGTATAAGGTTAAATATGATTCTAAAGAGGGTTGGATAAATTCTAAATACCTTAGTGAGTATACTGCTGATGATAAGAAGGCCGATGATGATGCAGCAAAGAAACAGCAAGAATCTGCAGCTGCAGCACAAAAAAGTGCAGAAGCTGCCAAAGCAGCATCTACTAGTAATTCGTCAACTAAATCTGCAACTAATACTCAGCCCGCTGCTCCAGCACCTGAGGTAAAAAAAGGTTTTAAATCTCCTCAGTTGTCAAATAGTAGCCAAGTTATATTAGTTACAACCAGCAGCATGAGCTCTAGCTATGCTAATATAAAGTTCTATCAAAAGAATGGTGAAGACTGGAATTTAAAAACTGAAACTAACGGAAGAGTAGGTACAAGTGGTTTAGCTTATATCTCTAACAGAATGCAATCTACAAACAAAACTCCTGCAGGGGTACTTGGTATATTAAGTGCCTTCGGGATATCAGATAATCCTGGAACTAAATATAGTTACGCTAAAGTTACTGATGATATGTACTGGGATCTTAATAGTGGAAGTTCTACTTATAATAGACTTATACACAACAATCCTGGTGGTGATTTTGAGCATCTTGCAAGTTATCCTACCCAATATAAATATGCACTTGTTACAGATTACAATGTTAATCAAACAGCCAACAAAGGTGGAGCAATATTTGTTCACATAAATGGCAGTGGTGGAACTGCAGGTTGTGTCTCCATGCCAGAGACACAGATGAGAGAGTTGATAACTTGGGTATACCCAGGCCAAAATCCTAAGATATTAATAATTCCAAGCAGTGATTTAAGCAAATATTACTATTAATATATATCTATTAAAAAGAAAAAGCTAGAAAGAGCATAATAACTCTCTCTAGCTTTTTGATCAATTAAGTTTAAAATGATACTTCTGGAACTTCCCCACTTTGTATAGTAACGATGCCTCCATGTAATTTTGGAGAAGCATTACCTAAAACAGGTACTGCAACTACTGCTACCAACAATACACTTAAAACAACCTTTGCAATTTTATTTCTCATTCCCAATCACCCCTTAAATATATATGTAACCATTATACCATATTATGGTTTATAATACATTATTTGAGATTAAAAAAATAAATTATTTTTCAAGGAATGGTTCCAACTTATTTAAGAACTCAATGGACTTGCTACTATCTCCTTGTTTAGCTGATACTTCTGCTAGCTTATATAGAGCATAACTTTTGCCCATTTCAATATCATGTTGTTCTAAAGTATTTAAAAAGTTCTCCATAGCACTTTTTATCTTATCTAGCTCATTTCTCGATTCATAAACCTTCACTAGATCTTTGTAATTATCTAAAAGCATATCAAACTGTTTATATTCCTCTGCAATATCTATAGCTAATTCAAAAAGCATTATGCTTTCATCATAAAAACCTTGTTTAAAAAACACTTGTCCTTTAGTATTTATGGTATTAGGCAGTGTCTGTTTACTTACCTTGCTTTTTAGCCTTTGAGCTTCTGTAACATATTTCAATCCTTGCTGAAAATCATTAATTTCAAGATAATATCTACTTATATTATTATATAGAACAGCTAACAAAACTTCATCTTCATCTTTGATTTCTTCACTAATATCAAAATATTCTTTAACAGCCTCTTCTTTTTTTCCTAAATCATAAAGGCTAACAGCTTTAGTAACTCTTGCTTGTATAATAATTCCTCTGTTTAATTCAGTATATTTTGAGTTAGAAAGTATATTGTCATCTATAGTTTTTATACACTTATCATACTGCTTAGTGTGATAATACGATAATGATAAATTATTCATAGCCTTTAAAAAGGTTATATCATCCTTTTCTTGTAAAGCATAGCTTATAGCCTGCTTATAATAAAATATTGCTTCCTCATATTCATTTATCTTAGCCTTACAAGACCCTATGCTATTGTAGATAACGACTTGAGACTTATCATCCTTAAGTTCTTTATATTTACCAAGTGCATTACTTAAACTCATGAATGCTTTTGTATATTCCTTTTCCTCAATATACTTATCACCATCTATTTTATATATCCTAGCCAATAAATCATCTAATTTGAATTCCTTAGCTATAGATGCAAGCTCTTCAAGCTTTTTATGGTTATTGTCTTTGTGTAACTCTTCTTCACAATAAAACTTAGCATCTTCATCTGGTTGCCTTGAAAAGTACTCATCATCTAAATCTAGATTAACAGAAATTCTTTTTCCTATTTCATTAAACTTTTCAGCTAAAGCTTTGGAACTTGCTTTACTTACATTTCTTTTTCCGCTCTCCATCATGCTTATGAAGGCTCTTGTCATATTGACTCCTTCAATTTCAGCTTGATTAATTCTAAATCTTTTTCTCATAAGTCTTATTTTTTCACTAGGACTATAAAAATCCAAACCAATCACCCCTGCCCCTTTTATCGCTTAAATTACAAAATGGTTTCTCTACTGAAACTTATTTTAGACTTGTTCGAAAATCACATACTTATACTTTTCAACATGTATAAACTAATAGTTAAAGTTGAAACCTTATATATTTATAATTATAATACTTTTTAACAAAAAATCACTAGAAATCCTAAAATAATGTTAATAATTTGAAAGTTTTCTAATTATACTCTTAATATGTTAAATTATAACTTAGTTTTTTATAATTTCATATAAATTTATGTTATCACAACTAATTTTCATTAACATAGTTTCTGTATATATGTAATCATGATTTAAAATAGTATATGTTTGAGAATACTTTTAAAATTAAATGGTTATACTGGAGATACTATAGATGTACAACCATTTAATTTGCTACGTAACTTTAATATTTTCTATTTATTAAACAGATCTTTTATAAATCCTAACCCATTTTTCAGATATTGACTAAAATCCACTTTTATCTTTATTATATTATTTTCAATCTTTGCATCTGAGATTTTAACATTTTGAAGTTTTACTGTTATCTTATTCTGAGCTTCATCCACTGACATGAATTGATTCTCATTTTTTTTCAGTTCTTCCATTACAGTGGCATTTGCTATCTTAATTTTTCCTATAAAAGCATTTTCAAGTAACATAACAACATTGTTATTTTCTGTCTTTAAATCAAACACCATTTTATATTGAGTACTTAGTGCACCTATAAGCTGTACTTTCTTATAGAATATGATTTTTCCGTCTACTATTTCTGCTTTAAAATCTTCAACATTACTATTTGTTGCGATGAGGCTGTTTAATTTATTTTCATCAATGTTTACATTTAAAGTAAAGGTCTTAAGGTCTATATCCTTGTTTGTAAATAAGTTAGTATCTGAAGTATTTATCTTACTTGCATCAAAATATTGCACTTCTTTTTCAGGCTTTATAAGGAATAACCCTACCCCAATAAGCACAATTATAACTATTATTATTGTGGACCACGCAACTTTTGTTACACGTTTCATAATCATCAATCCTTTCTATATGAATTATATACATTTATTGCTTTATTTATTAATATCTTAGCACCATTGCCTGTGTCTTCGCTACTCTAATCCCTTGGTTGCTTCTATATACCGCACAAATAGTTCCATCGGAAGCTACAGCAAGTTTTCTTGAAATGTTTCCGTTCTGTAGAGCTGGATTTGTTCTAACATCACTGACAAGCACTTCTACGTATGTACTTGAATCGGCTTCTTCTGCATTTGCAATTAAGAATTTATTTTAAACTGTGTGAGTACTTTTAAATTAACTTATAGATTTATTGGTTTTTCTTTACTTACAATGCCTTCAACCCCTGATTCTATGCGTAACTATTTAAAAAGTTAAATTTTTCTCTATTTATAAATTTACCTTCTTAAAAAGTTATATTTTTTCCTTTTTAAAAAGTTAACTTTTTCTCTAGTTAAATTCTTAACTTCTTAAAAAGTTATATTTATATATAAATTCTAATAAGTTTTATTCATAAAAATACCGTAGTAAATACACTTTAATATATTAATTGATGAATCAAAATAAATAGAACTTACATATCTATTTATCGCAAGCTCTATACTTATAGTATATTTTTCTTTATACAATTATTTATTAATTAAATGTTGTTAAATATTTATACACCTAGATGGACAACCTTATTATTAACTTTATATTTTTTAAATTTTCTTCTCCGAACCCAATACAATCTTAAAACAATTTTCGAGAAGAACTGCATGTCTTCACAATTATTTCAGAGTAAATTAGCTTCTTTACTATCTTATTAATTTTTCTAAAATCATATTGTATTGACTGATATAAAGTGTTGTTAATTTTTTCAGAATTATATTAATCACTTTATAATCTTTATAATCTTTATAATGGTTTCAAAGGTTCATTAGTCATTTATAGTCTTATTAATTCCCATTAGTAACAAAAAGTTCTTTCTAAATGTATTAAATAGTAATCTAATAAACACCTAAATTATACTACTAACTCTTCAATATACATCTCATGGATTGTCTAGAGTTGAGCTATATTGCATTAACTTATAATTTCTTTAAAAAAGCGAATTTGCAATTCTTATTTCATCAGTTTTTATAAATCTATTTCCTTTAAATAATCTATCATATATTAGGTCCATATAATCGATCACCTTATCCAAATTCATGATTATGAAAAAACTAAGGTATCTTTGCAGATATTTTGAGGCCACTCCATGGAAGATCGATAACCACTTTTTCAAATTTGGCCAAAGATATTTTATTCTATACTCATCATCTACCTTAATTGATTTATTTCTATTATGTCTTATCGCCACCGATTTAATATATCTGTCTCCATACGCAGCAATGTATGATTTCTCTTCTATTTTAGAATAAACTTTCTCATCGAAAGCTATTCGATTCCACCAATGCTTAAATATTGGTTTTATAAACATAGAATCTTCTTGTCCTTTTGCACCGATAACCCAAATATCTTCTCTTGGAGTTGAGGATGCAATTATTTCTGGATTTCTGCACCCTTTAAAGTTCTCTTTTAAAATAACCTTTCCTACATGTACAACTCCTGATAAACTATCCGGAGTGACGTCTCGACTTAACGCTTGAAGTATTTTATGTCTCCAATAAAAAGCTGTCCCAATACTTATATTTAGCTTCTCTGCGCAAAACTTTAAGGTTTTATTTTCGGTCATCAATTCAGTAAATTCCATCCAAGTTCTAGTATTCTTTTTTGAATAGCTCCACAATGAATTAGTTGCGCGTGAAAAAGTTTTATCACACACTTTGCATTTATATCTTTGAATTCCGTTATAAAAACCATATTTAATATGCCACTTTGACCCACAAATTGGGCAAGCTTCTACAACTCTATCTTTATAAAAATCTCTTTTTAGAACATCATTAGTATGCAAATCAAACTTTTTTAATTCAACATCGTGCTGTAGCAAAAGGAACACCTCTCTAATAAAATTTAATAATTAGGCTATCCTCTTAATGCTTGCCACATATTCATGTTTTTAATCACTACCAACATTTATTTAACAAATAATTGTATACTAAAAAAACTTATTGAAGTTATCTTCTTCAATAAGTTTTTTTGAACATCAGCCTTTTTTAAACATAAGTTTAATATATTCTTGCAGTAGAATAAGTTTTATTACGAAGTGGTACATTCATATAATGAAGCAAATTAAATAGAATTTATATATATAATTTTTTTCTTTTAAAAAGCTACTTAACTCCACACTGAGCTAGAACAGTATCAAAAATTTCTGCGCAGTCAATAGTATCTTGAAGTGGTATTATATCACTCTCTATTTTATTGTTCTTATATAGATCAACAAAATGATTAATCTGATATATAAAGCCATCCTCAAAATTTTCCTCAAAGATCTCTACCAAATTATTTTGTCTATCATACAATTCACATCTTCTTGGTCCTAGAAAATCATAAACCACTATATGCCCATCTGAACCATATATATGAGCATCTCTATTAGTATCAGCAGTAAAGCCACAGCTTAATGAAGCTAAAGCACCGCTATTAAACTTCATGTTCATTACCACAAAATCATCAATACCGGACTTACTGATTGTACCTACACTATTTATCAAAGCAGGTTTTTCCTCTAATATACCTGTTGTAAACTCTATAGGGTACACCCCTACATCATATAGACTTCCACCTGCTAACTTAGGATTGTATAATCTGTGTTCTGGATCAAAAGGAAAATTAAAAGCAAAGGAAGCATTGATTAACTTAACATCCCCTATTTTCTTTTCTTTCACCCACTGTTTCGCCTTCTGAGTAGTAGGGATGCACCTTGACCACATTGCCTCCATTAAGAGCACATTATTATCTCTCGAAAGCTTTGCTAATTCCTCTGCATCCTGTTTGTTTGTAACTAGTGGTTTTTCACAGATTACAGGCTTATTGTTATTCAAACAAAGTTTTACCATATCAAAATGAAAATTATGAGTTTGTGCTATATAAATCACATCAACTTCTTCATCTTTCATCAAATCAATATACTTGTCATAAGCTTTCTTTGCTCCAAATCTTTCCTTAAAAGCCACAGCTCGTCCCATATCTGAAGCTGCAACTGAATTTAACTCTACCCCTTGAGCCGTATTTAAAACAGTTGCAAACCTTGAAGCTATATCTCCAAGCCCAATAATACCAAATCTTACTTTCATATAATCCTCTCTCCTTCTCATATAAATTGACCCAACAGCGCTTTTAATTTAATTATTACATATTATAGTAAATAAAAAAATCGCTAAAGCTACCTTTTTAGCGATTTTTTACACATTTAATTTTCTAAATCGTATGATGAAAATCTAACAAACTAATAAATTCTGTTTTTCATAAAGTAACCTTAAAAACAGTGCCTTCACCAGCCTTGCTTTCAAAGGTTATGTCACCATTGCATATCTCTACAATTCGTTTTACAATTGCAAGTCCTAATCCATTTCCTTCTGATGCTCTAGAAGCATCTCCTTGATAGAACTTTTCGTATATTCTACTTTTGGATTCTTCCGATATGCCTATTCCATTATCCTTTATTATTACTATTATGTTCTGCTTATCTTTTTTAAGTGATATATCTATGGCTCCTTGATCATTTGAAAACTTTATAGCATTGCCGATGAGGTTCACCCACACCTGCTGCATAAGCTCTTCATCTCCACTATAAGTAACCTTTTGTAAGTCAAGGTTTAGCTCTAGATTTTTCTTACTCCATTGTTCTTCTAATAAAAGAAGAGTTTTTCTTATCTGTTCATCTAGAGAAAATGTTTTTGCTTCACTTTGAATTATTTGATTGTCTAGTCTTGAAAGTCTAAGCATATTAGAACATAAATTGTTAAGTCTTTTTGTTTCTTCTATAATAATATCTGTGTATTCATCAAAGCTTTCTCTCGGTAAATTCTTATCCTTTAAGATTTCTACAAAACCTTGGATTGAAGCTATTGGTGTCTTAAACTCATGAGATACACTACTCATAAAATCTTTCCTTAAGTATTCCATGCTTTTAAGTTCTTGTACCATCTTATTGAAATTATCTGCAAGAACACCAATCTCATCATGACTTTTATAATCGATTTGTATATCAAAATTGCCTTTTCCAATCTCCTTAGTACTATCACTAAACTGCTTTATTGGCCTCACTATGCGTCTTGTCACAAAAAACACAGTAATAGAACCAATTAATACGCATATATGTAAGGTAATTATTAAAATAACATTTTGAGTTATATTTTGTCCATCGCTATAAAAGTTAATATCAAGCAATTTTAAAATACGGCTAATTACTAAGGAAATAATCAGAGATGAAGCACAGGAAAAACTTAGTATGCCTATAAAAATCAAAGTAAACTTAGCTCTTATTGATTTTGATATATTTTTCATATATATTTTTCCACCTTATACCCTAATCCACGTATGGTTATGATTTTAAACTCCTCTAAGTGATCAAACTTTTTGCGAAGCTTCTTAATATGGCTATCTACAGTACGTTCATCTATGTCTATATCCATCCCCCATATCTCATCCATAAGCTGCTGCCTAGTGAATATCTTATTAGGATAACTTAAAAGCTTGAACAATAGGTAGAATTCTTTTTTAGGAAGTTCTATTGTCTCCTCTGGGGTAGTTACCGTTAGATTATCATAATTTAGGCTTATGTCTCTAAGTATTATTTTTCGCTCTGTAGATATCTTAGCTCTTCTTAAGAGTGCTGAAACTCTTAAAAGCATTTCGTTCATATCTATAGGTTTTACCATATAATCATCAGTTCCAACAAGGAAGCCCTTCTCTTTATCTTCAAAACTATCCTTAGCAGTGACCATAAGTATAGGTATATCATAATCTGCTTCTCTCAAGGTCTTGGTAAGCTCGTATCCATCAAGTCTTGGCATCATAATATCACTTATTATTAGATCTATATGAACACTATCCATTATCTCCAGGGCCTTCTCACCATCTTCTGCCTGATAAGCTTCATACCCTGCCTGTTCAAGCTTTACAGCCATGAGTTTTCTTATGTTTTTATTATCTTCTACTACCAGTATATGAAACATATTACTCCTCCATAATATTATCCACAGTTTCTATCGTACTTTGTGTAATTTATCAACAGCTTTAGATGCATAACTTTGTAATTGAACTTATAGAAATCCGTCATAGATTTATACTCTTCAATTATTTCTTAAATCAATGATTAATGTTAATACCTTATACAGGTTTCCTATAATGGAACTTAATATAGACTTGCCTGACAATCACTATTTCTACGGATTATCAGGCATAATATATACAGTATGAAAGTATAAGCTATTTAGTTATTTTCTATAGATAAACTACTTCAGTCCTTGGATTTCAAATAAAGATTTCTATGCATCTACGAATCTTTATTTGGATAAATTCTAATATGAAGTAGTTTATCTATAATAACTTCTTAACTTCCTCTTCCTTTTCAAATAGTACGCAGCCTCCACTATGCTCTCCTGAAAGTATTTCGTATTCCTTAAGCTTTTGGAATAGTGGGGATTTTAACGCTTCAAGTAAAGTACAATTTTTTAAATTCATATCTGAAAAAGGAGAAAACGGGCATGGTTCTGCTCCTCCATTTGTGTTTATGTGAAAGAATCCTCTACCTGCTGCAAGGCATCCACCTGTATACTTTTCATCTCCAGGGAAAGATAAGAAAATGGCATCTTCGTACATTTCTCTAAGCTTTCCTTGCTCAGTTTCAAGAATATCACGTTCTTTATCCGTTGGCGCAATATCCTTTGTAGCTTCTGTAACGGGCACATATTCTACGAAAACCATTGCTCTACAGCCCTTTTCATACAGTTTATCAAAAAACTCTTTACTTGTAACTGTATTTATATTCTCAGTAGTTACAGTAACTGACGCACCATATAGTATGCCTTTCTTCTTTAAGCTGTCCATTACCTTCATGAGAATGTCATAGGTTCCTTGTCCACGTCTATCATCGGTCTGGCTTCTGTCTCCTTCTATACTTAGAATTGGTACAAGATTTCTATTCTTATCAAGGAGACTTATATAAGCTTCATCAAGCATTGTACCATTTGTAAATATAGGAAACATTATTTCTTTTACCTTAGCAGCTTTTTCAATTACTTCTCTTCTCATAAGTGGTTCTCCACCAGCAAGTAATATAAATGGTATACCTAATTCTTTTGCTTCTTCAAAAATCTCTCCCCATCTTTTTGCTGACATTTGATTTAGTTCTAAACCTTCTCCACAAGCTTTATTTGCTCTAGCATAACATCCCTTACAAAATAGGTTACAAGTGCTGGTTATACTTGAAATTAAAAATGAAGGTATGCCTTGTCCATTGACTTGAAAATCATCTCTTTTCTTCTTCGCTTCTTTACTGGCTAGCATGTATTTTACCATGAATGCCGTTTCTCTTGGATTTTTAAAGGATGCTTTTATTATATTATTGATTATATTTTCTATCCCACCACTCATATATTCTGCTATGTTAAACTCACTATTCATATTCGCTAAAACCCCTTTATTTTTAATATCTTTAATTATCTCCAAATGCCTCAGAATATATCTTAGAATGGGCAATTTCATCTGGTAGTATTCTTTCTAACACCTTTAGATAATCTTTATGTACTCCATCAGCAATCTGCTTCTCAATCTTCACTGCAACACTTGCTTCATTATCACTTATCATTTTTAGTTTTTTACTTAGCGGAATAGGTGTTAAGGCATAACCCACCAGCTTTCCAAATGCTATACAAAGCTTCTCTTCTTTCAGCTCAATATTGTATTGTTTTTTATAAAACTGTCTAAAGATTCTCCCGTGCATATGCTCTTGTTTTCCAGCTTCTTTTAAATGCTCTCCAAAGTTAGGTTTAAAGTTTTTATATTGATTACCAAGTACAGTATATAAGCCAAAGGCAAACATCTCTGTACGAAAATTACTTCTCACTTCTGCTTGAAATTTATCCATTTTTATTCCTCTCACTGATCACTTAATTTCATCATAGCGCTTTTAATAGACATCATACGATTGTATTGTATTCATCACAACATGCCTTATTATATATTCTTTATATGTCCTAAATGTGACTATAAACTTACAGAATCTCAACTCTAACTATTAAGGTATGCATGCTAAAAGTCATAGGTGCATAATTTTCGAACTAGTATAAATTAAGTTTCTACACAGTAACCCATATGCAACTCTCTTCATATAATGTATAGAGGTGATTTATAATATGTCAACTCCTAAATTCATGTTAGAACTTCCCGAAGAACAATTAGCCGCTAAACCTACAGTAATTCCAGATCCAAATTTAGTTGCTAAGACAAATAGATTTTATAAAATCCCTGTATTTTTAAGTCATCCTACTAGCAATACTATGAACAATCTTCAAATAAGCTTTTTATTAAGACTTATGGAAGAATTAAAAAAAGAATTGCTGTTTCCAAGGACACTTCCAAATACTGAACAATATCCCGAAACAACTATGACAAGTATAAGAAGAATGATTTACTCTAGCTATGGTATGGTAACTTTGAATCTTGCAAGAAAGAAAGTAAGAGTTATTGAAACCAATGGTGCTACTGTATATGATAAAGATCTTGGAACCGAATATTGGACTGGCTCTACATTCTCATTTATTGAACCAGCTATGGCCTTCCAATATGGTTTACCTCAGCTTTTTATAACTGAAGCTATAGTTTCTGGACAAGATGTTTATGAATCTGGAGGTATAATTCCTTTCCGTACTATGGTTTGGGATTCATCTCAAGGTATAGATTATTTCTTTAAGAGTACTGAGTGGAAAGAAATGCTTCAAAACTGGTCAGCAGAAGTCAGAAGCGGTTATTTCTTAAATACTTTACCACCTTATAATTATGTACCAGAAGGTCAATAATCATATCATTTAGCTAAAGTTTTCATCATTAAAATAAAGAGACGTAGATATAACTATTACAGGTTTATCTACGTCTTTGTTATTGCGTTATTATTCAATACTATATATTAGAATTTATCCTAATTTCAAATTTAAGCACATTATGTCATAAAAATATGGTTTATTTTTTACTGTTCCCCCTAAACAGCTCTTCTAACCCATTGAAATTGCTAGGTTTAGCTAATAAAATTTCTTATAACTTCCTACACAGCAAAAAAAGAACTGATCAACTATAAAACAAATTGATCAATTCTTTTCTATTAAACTAAATCATATTGAAATCTATCAAAATAAAACTTCTTGAATTCACCAAAATTTTTATTTCGAGTCTAATTATATAAATGGCTCATCTTCAGATTTAGCAAGCTAATATAAATTTTTCTATAACTTCAGCAACCCCATCATCTTCGTTAGTTGATGTTACATAGTTCGCTACTTGCTTTACCTCATCGAAAGCATTTCCCATAGCAACACCAAGTCCTGCAAATTCTATCATATGTAAGTCATTACCGGCATCCCCTACACAAATAACTTCTTCTTGCTTAATTCCAAGATAATCTGCAAGAGCTTTAACGCCTTCACCCTTATTACTCTTCTTGTTTAAGAACTCTAAGAAGTAAGGAGCACTTCTAACAACTGTGTACTTGTCGTAAACTTCTTTTGGTAACTTTTCTATGGCTGCTTGTAGTATTTCTGGTTCATCAATCATCATTATCTTTGATATATCTGCATCACTATCTACCTTATCAAAGTCAACTTCTGATACGTCAATACCATTTATAGTTCCTTCAACTTCTGTGTATTTGCTCATCTTAGGAGTTATACATCCTGTCTTATCAAAAGCATGTATGTTTACACCTAATTCCTTGCTTAGTCCATAAAGGTATGCTATATCTGTACCTTTTAATATATTCTTTGAAATTACTTCTTTAGTTTTTGTATTTTGAATTAATGCTCCATTAAAGCTTAATACATAATCATCTTCATCAATTAAATTTAAGGCCTCTAAATATCTAGTTATACCTTCAATAGGTCTTCCAGAAGCAAGTACAACTTTTACGCCTCTTTTTTTAGCTCTTGCTATCGCTTTTTTAGTTATATCAGAAACCGTCTTATCTTCTTTTAGTAAAGTACCATCCATATCTATTGCAATCAGTTTGTACATATATACTCAACTCCCGTAAAATTTTTTACGAGTTCATTATAGCACTGATAGCACTATTGTTTTTTTATGTAACAGAAGCAATTTAGGGAAATATACTTGATTTACAACGATTACACTATCTTTTTTGTATGTTACAATATATTGAGTTTTCTAATAATTCACAAAACATTTCCATTACAATACCTTATGCTCCTGTTATGTTTCTGAAGATAACTTTCTTTTAGCCGCACTATAACCTTTTATGAAGAAAATATTGTATATTAGTATAATTACCCCAAGTACTATTAGCCCTACGCTTACTTCAAATTGTTGTTTTGCAAATGGATTATCGTTCCCATACATCTTAGCTTTAGTTACGAATAACAATATAATCCCCACTATCATTTGTATGATAGAATAAGCTATCATCATAAGCTTATATGTCCTAGATTTCTTTATCCTCTTTATATAGATCCCTCCTGTACGAATATAATATTTCATTTTATTAACTAAACTATATTATTATATTGTCCATTTGTAAGTTTTTTACACAAAAATTTATAAAGAGGTATTTTTATAAATAGATTTGCTCCAACTAATATGATTTATTAGTGAAATTTTAATTAAGTTCTTGCTAGTATTAAACTCAATATTCATATGCCTCTAAATTAATTTGGATAATCACTTATGTATTTATTTTAATGTAGAAAGTGATTAAGTGGATTTTTTCTATCAAATTAAAATGTGGCAGGCTAAATATCTGCTTACCACACTTTTTATTATCAATAATTAATTATATATTTTTGAATAGGAACCTGATAATCATTATACTTAAAAGTTGCAGTAAATTCAGTTCTATCAAGCTTGCAGTTTATATCACCTTTAGGACTCATATACTTTAAAACTATGTCATTCATTTTTCCAATCCAATCAGTTGACCATGCATTGCCTTTTTTATATGCATAAGGCATTTTGCCATTTAATAAAGCTTCTAATTTATCGAACTGGTTAGCATTTCCTCCTAATAGATCAGAAGTACTGTATCCATTATTACCTGCATCAAAAATAATCAAATCTGCTTGATCTGCAGGAGTATATTTGTTGTTAGCAGTAGTTCCTGTTCTTTCATATTTACCTTCTTTATAATCGTAAGTTACCACTCTATTTCTGTTCTTATCTATGCTTAAATTAGTACTTTCGTTTGCCAATGTATATTCATTATATTTATTATTTGCATCTTTCTTTGATGTACTTTGAAACACATCTCGTTGAGTAATTTCTATAGTAGCATCGTTTAGTTTTATTTTCCCATAATTGAGTCCATTACTTATTGGTGTACCTATAGCAATAATGTTATGAACTAATGTACCGTATTCTTCTCCACCGTTACAATTAAGCTTTCCTCCATCCCAATTTTTGAATTCAGGACTTGAAATATCACTTTTAGAACCAATGGATTTATTGTCACTTGGTATGTTTTTAAATTGTGCGTATCCAGTTCCTATAGCCTCCCCTGGAGCCTTTCCATCTAAATCCCTCAATATATATGTGCATGCATTATCTAACCATGTGTTATAACTTGGACTTTCATCAATTTTTAATTTCTTAAAATAACCGCTATATAAAGGTCCTATGGATGCATATATTCTTATAAAAGGCTTAGGATATTCACCAGTGGTAATAGTATTTTTTTCGTTAGAGTTTCTATCTGTCAAAAATGCATAGGTCCCAGTACTCATTGCTGCAGTCATAAAAAATGCAAGTATAATAATTATATATATTTTTTTATACCTTCTCATAATATATCCCACACCTCCTAATTTGAACTGAGCCACTGAGGATCATTTGGTTGTGTGGCATAAGCGTTAATAGTAAAACTTAAGTTCTTGCCTTCAGTACAATATGGAGCATTTCCCTTTAGTGAAAATACAGCGTTTACTTTAATCTTATCCCCTGATTTTAATAATAGTGGCTGGTTTTTGTCATCCAAAAGCTGAATATATCTTGATTTACTATCAATAAAATTCTGCTTTAAATTTCCTTCATATACTTTTGAATCTATAGTAATTTTATAATCTAAATATGATAATAAAGTATCCTTACCTGAACCTTGAAAATCCTCCAAACTTAAAGCAAGCTTACTTGTTAATGTTCCTGTATTCTTAATATAGAAATCACTGCTTTTTGACCCATTAGGTATTAATCCGTTAATATTGACTATAGCATCAGAGCATTTAGTAGTTCCATCAGCTTTCATAAAGCTTGAACTAACATTTCCTAATGATATATCAATACTATTCTCTACTTTTTGATTGACAGCAAAATATGAAAAGGTGTAGGTTGAGCTAGTAATTATACATGCTAAGCCTAATAGAATAATGATGAATTTCTTATTCTTAGTCATATCTATTTATCCTCCTTTTTTAAAGAGGTTTCTTCCCTATAACCTAATATCATAAATCCTATTCCTGAAAGTAATAAACCTATAACAACAAGTGTTATAAAATTATAAATACTTCCTGTCTGTGGCAATGTTGTTATATCTCCGCTTACTGCACTGCCATCCTTTGAAATATACTGTATGCTTAAATTAAACAGATTCTGAAGATCTTCAAATATATTTCCTGATTCTTCTTGAAAGTGTATTCTTAATGACAATTCATCCTCACTATTACCTTTTATCTTTATAGGAGTATTCAGTAAAGCCCCCTTATTGTTAAAATCTTCAAAGGTACCATCAAAAAGTATATCATTACCTTCTTTAAGCTGAACCTTTAGATTTTTAAGGAACTCTCTGTATATTTCTTCATCTGAGTTAAACACTTTATTTACTGCAAAATTGCTAACAGACTGAATATTAACTGAAATCTTATCAAATTCAATCTCACTGTTGTCCCCATTTTTTATGCTAAATTGTTTTTCCAAGGTTCTTCCTGGATACCAAAAGCCATCCTTGTCACTAAATCCACCTAAACTACCATCATTATTTTTAGATATTATTGTAACCTTCTTTTGAATATCTTCTTGTGCACTAGCTTTGGTGTAGCTACCCATAATTAGAAGAAATAATGTTATAGCTATTAAAGAAAAGATTGTTTTTTTATTAATATAATTTTTTATAATCATTATTCATACTCCTTTCTCATAGCTACTCACTCCATGATGTATTATTCCATTGGGTAGCGGTAATATCTAACAGCTGAAGTGCATCATTGCTTAGTCTTATATTACTTTTATCTAAATCCTTATTAGTTACCTCTACTGGAAGCTCAAGTCTTACTGTAAAGCTGACTTTTGCCTTAGGTTGTAAATTCTCAACATACCATATATTTTTATCATTCACATCATTGCTTACCTTACAAGTCATATCATGCTCTTTTAGACTAACACTCATCTTAAAGAGTGAATTCTTTGATAGTTCACCTTTTGTTATCTTAATTCTTGAATTCAAAGATCCTATATTAGTTATAGTAATATCCTTCTCAAAAGCATCTCCTGGTCTAAGATTAGCTGCTTCAAGAGCACCAGAAGTGTTCTTATTATTTACAGAATCATTTGCTGTATAATTATTACCTGCCACAGGAATTGGAACATACCTCCAAGAACTTTGAGAAGTATTATCTGTTTCTACTTTTAAATTCCCGAGAACTATTGATTGAGTATCAGTTTTACTTTCACTTGTAAAATATGAGTACGTTGCTCCAAGATTCAAACATACTATTGTAATTAGGGATAATATGAAAATTAAAGGCTTATAGCGTTTCATTTATCTCCTCCATATATAAATAATTACAGTACCTTAGGGTACTGTAATTATTTAGCTTGTATTTTAGTCTAGTTACCAGCTTGATCCCAACCAGGGTTATTCCATTGAGTTGCTTCAGCAACAAGCTGCAAGTCAAATTGCTTATCGAAATTTGAGTAAGTAGCAGGTCCATTTGGATTATTAGCACTAACTAAATTTCCATTACCCATTGTAGGATCTAAAGTAACGGTCATTTCAACTTGTACTGTCTCATCATGCTTAGCATCAAGAGTAATATATTTTATGTTTTTACCATCAGCATCATACTCTAAGTTTACCTTTACTGCATCAACCTTACCATCAGCACCTACAGTGTATGCTTTTACACAATCATAGTCATGGAAAATCCAAAATCCATGATCTTCGACTTTATCTGAATTAGCTGTCATATCCTTTAATTGCATTCTAACTTTTGCATCAAGAGACCCATTATTTTGAAGTGTGAATGTTTTAGTAATCTTATCGCCAGGAGCCACCTTTGTTGCATTAGCTTTATTTGTTAGATCTATTTCACTATTCTTATTATTGTTAGCGCCATCTACGTATCTCCAATTTGTTTCTTGAGCACTTAAGAATTGAACCTTTACATTTCCTGTTGTAAATGATACTACATCAGTCTGAGTTTTGTTTGTAAAATAAGCAAATGTTGCACCAGTTCCAGCTACGAATAGAGCTGCTGACAATAATACTGCTCCTATAGATTTTTTATTCATTTTAAAACCCCCTAAAAATATTCATTTTATTGTTTACCTTTAATCTATGGCCAGTAGATCAAAGCTATTTTATTTAAAAGCGCGCATCTTTACTATATTTAACTATTTACTTTAACATCTTCAATTTTCTTTTCTTTTGATTTCTTCATTCTTAAATAAATTTCAGTTCCAGTAACTCCAAAGAATAATATCCATATTAAAATTATGCCTGCTAATCCCTTTAATTCAGTCAAAATATATCCTATAAGTGGAATTTTAAATGCATATTTACCTACTACATTTACCGAGTTTACTGCCTCTTGATCTACTGCATTATTATTATCCCCTTTGGTTTTATAACTAACATTTCCTTTACCATCTTTGATTATTTCAACGATTCTATGAGTGGATAAAGAGGTATTCCATCTAAATGTAACAATATCACCAACTTTTAAATCCTTAACATCAACTTTTCTATCTATTATTAGATCTCCCGAACTAAAAATCGGCTTCATACTATTAGACAAGACTGACATCCACATATAAGAACCAATAGATGGAGCATTGAAGTCTTTTCCCTTTGTCTTGACATTGCCATATACAGAAAGTCCAACTAATACTATAAGTAATACAATTATCAGATTGCTCGTGTAACTCCATACCTTCCTTACAATCTTGTTACTTAACATCTTTCTTATGTTCTCAATAACTTTCTTCATTTTCCCCTCTCCTCTTTCTTATCCATCTAATAAATGTAACGAGTATCTCTTGAGTGTAAAAAGTATCTTCTGTTATTTTGTTACGATTTATCTTATTCTTTTTTTATTGCAATTATTACCAATATATTTTATTTTTTACATTTGTTAACAACAAGTTAATGTTGTTATTAAACATTCATAAAAAATTGTTAATCTCCTTTATATTTATTTAGTAATTCCTTGAATTATTACATTAATAAAAAAAACAATTTAGATTGATTACATAATCATCTAAATTGTTTTTTAGTAAGGCTTAGAGCATAATACATGGCTAAAATTAAAAATACAAATTTAACATTGGCCCCTATAAATTCCAGAATTTTTATGAATTTAATTATTATTAAAATCCTTCTTTCTATATCTACTATATACTTCATTGATCACTACTAACAAAATCAATAGCCAGATAACAATTATCCCTATTGTTCTCTTCATATATACTATTACAAATCCAATTAGTGGAACCCTAAATAAATATTTGCTCACTATATCTTGTCCCTTAACAAGTTCTAAGTCTTTCACATTATTATAATCTCCTTTAGTTTGAAAAACTAAGTTTTTATCTTCGTTTGAGATACTTAAAATTCTGTGAGTGGTTAATGAATCATTATATTTAAAAGTTATTATATCGCCTGACCTTAAATCTTTTATATCAGTAGACTTTCCGATGATTACATCACCTGCATTGAAAGTTGGACTCATACTTCCCGACAATACTGTCATTATCTTATAGGGACCAATACTAGGTATATAATTTCTTTTTCCACTTCCCTTTATATTTAAAACAATACATATTATTAAAATAGTAACTATAATAGCGAAAGATATATTCTTTATCCATTTTAAGATATTCTTAACCAAATCAACCGCCTCCTACTCTATTTATAACCTATCTATAACTATATAACTTATTCAAGAAATATTATGTTATAAATAGTCAATATTATAAATATTTACTCATCAACTTTTAACAAATTACTTATGTCATTTATTATTACTAGAACTATAATTTAAACGAATCTTGCTGAAATCATTACAGATAAGTTAGTTTATTGCCATTGATAATTCTAATAAATTGTTCATATGCATCTTACTTTGTCAGAATATTTTTCCGTAAATATATATCATAATCATTTATGCATGTGTCCTATAAAAAATACTATATATTCGCTTTTTATTTTATCCTTTATTTTCCATAAACTTCATAGACTCTTCTTAACTAAAATCATTTAAATAATAATTCCAAGTTTGTAAGCTATAAATTTGATAATTGATATCTTACCTACTAATTCATTAATTGAAATACATGTCCAAAACTGCTATAATAACTTTGTTTTCACAAAATTACAAATTCCAGATTTAAGTTGGAAATTATTTATTCGGGGGTTTAATGATGCCAATTAGAATTGCAATTCTAGGTGGTCCTAGGTGTGGAAAAACCACATTAATACAACAACTGTACGTAGATTTGAAGATTAAAGGCTTAAATGTAGGTGCTGCAAGTGAATACAGCACTGAATACCTTAGAGAAAAAGGCATGATAGAATCTATCGCTGAACAATATGGTATTTATTTAGGACAAAAAAACATAGAAAATTCATTAAGTAGTTTTGATTATGCCGTAACCGATTATGCTACTTTTGTGCCATACATATATGGACGTTTTATGCTAGGCGATAAAAAAAGAACTTCAAAAGATAAAGAAATCTTAAAAGACCTTTACGCACTTGCTCTTAGAGATTTGGACAAGTATGATCATATTTTCTTTGTGCCAAGAGAATTTGGATATACTAAAGATGGAGTAAGATGGCAAGATGAAACTGCTGCTGAAGGTATTGATTCTGCTATAAAGCATTTTTTAGATTCAGAAAATGTTAATTACCAAGTTATCGAAGGCAACACAAAAGAAAGATGCGAAAAGATTTTAGATATATTAGGTGTATAATTTCCTAATATCCAAACATTTTGAAATTCATTATGACTTTTAAATAAACTAAAGACCCGTGAAAACTTAGGGATGTATATAACTAAGTTTTCACGGATTTTATGAATAACCTTCTATATTAAGTTTATATATTCTTTTAAAAGTTTTATACTTATATAAGAAAAAATAGCACCACCAAAATTGGTGGTGCTTACTTTAGTTAATACTATATTATTCTTCTGTCTTACCTATATCAGAAAGCACTAGACCTTTGTTATGATCAAGAGCCCAGCTTATACCCCAATCATTTTGGAATATAAGAAGATTTCTATCTCTAAAGTCTTTAACTTTTTTCGTATCTGAAGTTAAGTTTAGCTTATCAACATCTATATCTTCATTTTCGATCCATCTTACATATCTATAAGTAGATCTATCCATCTTAATATCAACGTTGTATTCATTCTTTAATCTGTATTCAAGAACTTCAAATTGAAGTACACCTACAACTCCAACTATAATTTCTTCCATACCAACATAGAATTCCTTAAATACTTGGATAGCACCTTCTTGAGCTATCTGAGTTACACCTTTGACAAACTGTTTTCTCTTCATTGTGTCGACTGGTCTTACTCTTGCAAAATGTTCTGGTGCAAAGGTTGGTATACCTTCAAACTTAAACTTTGAATTATTAGCACATAAAGTATCTCCAATAGCAAATATACCTGGATCAAATACACCTATTATATCCCCAGCATATGCTTCCTCAATAATCTCTCTATCTTGAGCTAAAAATTGTTGTGGCTGTGCTAGCTTTAGCTTCTTAGCACCTTGAACATGATTTACTTCCATTCCCTTTTCAAACTTTCCTGAGCATATTCTCATGAAAGCTATCCTATCTCTATGAGCTTTGTTCATATTCGCCTGAATCTTAAATACAAAAGCCGAAAACTCCTCTTTGAAAGGATCTACTTCCCCTTGGTTTGATTTTCTTGGAAGTGGTGAAGATGTAAGCTTTAAGAAATCTCTTAAGAATGGTTCCACACCAAAGTTAGTAAGTGCTGACCCAAAGAACACTGGTGATAACTCTCCGCTTCTTACCTTTTCTGTATCAAAATCATCTCCTGCTATATCTAATAGTTCTACATCTTCCATAAGTTTGTTATGTAAGGTTTCTCCTAAAAGATCCTTAAATACAGGATCCGAAACATCTCCTTCTACTGAATTTACTGCTGTCTGTCCATGGTTTCCACCATTAAACACTTCAATAGAATTCTTATTTCTTTCATATACTCCTTTAAAATCTTTTCCTGAACCTATAGGCCAGTTCATAGGATATGATTTTATTCCAAGTTCTCTTTCTATATCTTCTAATAATGTAAATGGATCTTGTGCTTCTCTATCCATCTTATTTATAAAAGTAAATATAGGAATTCCTCTTAATGAACAAACATGAAAAAGCTTTCTTGTTTGATCTTCTACTCCCTTTGCTGCATCAATTACCATCACTGCACTATCTGCTGCCATAAGAGTTCTATAAGTATCTTCTGAGAAGTCTTGATGTCCAGGTGTATCTAATATATTAATACAATATCCATCATAGTTAAATTGCATAACTGATGATGTAACTGATATACCTCTTTGTTTTTCTATTTCCATCCAGTCAGAAACAGCATGTTTAGATGCCTTTCTAGCCTTTACTGATCCTGCAAGTCTTATAGCACCTCCGTATAATAGAAGCTTTTCTGTAAGTGTAGTTTTACCTGCATCTGGGTGGGAAATTATAGCGAAGGTACGTCTTTTCTCTATTTCTTCAACAAAATCTGCCACAGCTAATCCTCCTTTATTAATGAACAACATAAACCATTGATTTATGAAAATATCACGTTTTTTTAGTTCTCTTTTCCATAGTAGGCATACAACAACTTAAATAAAATCATATATACCTATTACTAATGAAACTTCATTATTATTGTAAAATCCAGTTATGTTTAATAACTTTATATAAACACCTTAAATACAATAATAATCTTAAGCATAGCATAAAATTATATTATACCATAAATATTTATTACATTGGTTCACTCTCCAAAAAAGGTCCACGCTAAAATAGCAAAGACCTCTATTTAAATTACATTATGTTCATACATATATATTTAACTCAAAACAAGCTAATTATAGCAATTTACAAGGAATTTTTCAATAATATATGAAGATATATTGTGAAATC
Source organism: Clostridium folliculivorans (assembly GCF_024341905.1). Taxonomy (GTDB): domain Bacteria; phylum Bacillota; class Clostridia; order Clostridiales; family Clostridiaceae; genus Clostridium_AR; species Clostridium_AR folliculivorans. The sequence continues at coordinate 44,245 of NZ_BQXY01000010.1, read as the reverse complement.
ACCATGTTATATTTATTTTGCTTATTAAAATTCATACTATATAAAAGTTATTAATACAACTTCATTAGTGACCTTTTTTACATCTCTATCTCTTCAAACACTGCTCTAATCGTGAAATAAATTTGAGAAATGGTTATGCTCGTGTATTTTTGCAATACCCAAACTACTATTTACGATTTTTCCAATCTCTATACTTAATAGACTATTTTTTCTCTATACAATTATTTATTAATTAAATGTTGGTAAATCTTGATACACTTAGATGGACAACTCTGTTATTAGGTTTATATTTTTAAAGTTTATTCTCCGAACCTAGTACAGTCTTAATACGGTTTTCCAATAGAACTATAGCTCTTAACAATTACTATAGAATAATATTAGCCTCTTTACTATCTTATTAATTTTTCTAAAATCATATTGCATTGACAGCTGTAAAGTGTTGTTAATTGCTTCAGAGTTATATTGATCACTTTATAATGTTTTTAATGTTTTCAAAGCTTCATTAATAATTTATAGTCTTATTAATCCTCATTAGTAGCAAGCGATTATTTATAATTGATTCGCATTAGTAGTAAGATAGTATTTTTAAATTTGTTAAATTATAATCTAACAAATAACTAAAATTATAAAACTAAATTTTTAATATAAATATTAATATTATCCATAGTTATATTAACTTATAATTTCTTTAAAAAAGTGAATTTGCAATTCTTATCTCATCTGTTCTTATAAATCTATTTCCTTTAAATAATTTCTCATATATCAAGTCCATATAATCGATAACCTTATCCAAGTTCATGATTATGAAAAAACTAAGATATCTTTGCAGATATTTTGAGGCCACTCCATGGAAAATTGATAGCCATTTTTTCAAATTTGGCCAAAGATATTTTATTCTATACTCGACCTCTACCTTAATGGATTTATTTCTATTATGTCTTATTGCTACTGATTTAATATATCTGTCTCCGTATGGAGCAATGTAAGATTTTTCTTCTATTCTAGAATAAACTTTCTCATCGAAAGCGCTTCGATTCCACCAATGCTTAAATATTGGTTTTACGAACATAGAGTCTTCTTGTCCTTTTGCACCGATAACCCAAATATCCTCTCTTGGAGTTGCTGAGGCTATTATTTCTGCATTTCTACACCCTTTAAGGTTTTCTTTTATAATAACTTTCCCTACATGTACAACTCCTGATAAACTATCTGGAGTGACGTCTCTACTTAACGCTTGAAGTATTTTATGTCTCCAATAAAAAGCTGTCCCAATACTTATTTTTAACTTCTCTGCACAAAATTTCAAAGTTTTATTTTCGGTCATTAGTTCAGTAAATTCCATCCAAGTTCTAGTATTCTTCTTTGAATAACTCCACAGTGAATTTGTTGCGCGTGAAAAAGTTTTATCACACACTTTGCATTTATATCTTTGAATTCCGTTATAAAAACCATATTTAATATGCCAAGTTGACCCACAAATTGGGCAAGCTTCTACAACTCTATCTTTATAAAAATCTCTTTTTAGAACATCATTAGTATGCAAATCAAACTTTTTTAATTCAACATCGTGCTGTAGCAAAAGGAACACCTCTCTAAGAAAATTTAATAATTAAGCTATCCTCTTAATGCTTGCCACATATTCATGTTTTTAATCATTACCAACATTTATTTAACAAATAATTGCATACTATAAAAATCAACTGAAGTTCTCTTCTCATATGCTCCATTTATAGTGACAGTTAAAATAATAAAAGTAATTATATAAAGGGGGGATACCAACCTTCTTCAGTGAGTTTTTTTGCTTATCTGCCTTTTCTAAATATCTTTAAAGAAACTTTTGCAGTTGAATAATCTTTATTTCTTTATCGTTATTATATAAGGATGTACCACTTCGAACCGAAATCTATTTTTAAAACTTAAATAAGCCATATCACCGAATTGAAACTCAGTGATATGGCCATATTTTCTTAAAACTTTAGTCAAAACTTTAATGTCATATTCTATTATTTTCTTAATTAATTATTTATTTCCTTAAGTAATTAATTACTTATTTAATTACTTGGTTTCTTACTTAATTGAATAAATACTTATTCTTTTAATAGAAATTACTTGTTCATTAATTTCTTTATTTGTGAAACAAGTGGATCTGCTAATGTACCAACAACTACTTGAACATTATTTTCACCAAGTCTTGATATACCTGATGCGCCAGCTTGTTTTAAAGTCTTTTCATCTAATTTAGATGTATCGTTTAAAGTCAATCTTATTCTAGTTACACAAGCATCTATGGATTCTACATTATTCTTTCCACCTATTGCAGCTAATATAACTTCTGCTTTATCAGATAATTTACTAGTCTTTGAAGTACCAGCTTTAGTATTAACTGTAACTTCTTCATCATCTTCTCTACCTGGAGTCTTAACGTCAAACTTCTTAATGTAGAATAAGAATATGAAGTAGTAAAGAACAGCAAAGACAATACCTACTAAAGCAATACCTATAGGGTTATGAGTATTTGGTTTACTGAAGTTTAAAGCATAATCTATGAAACCTGCTGAGAAACCAAAACCTAATTTCATGTTTAATGCATAAGTTACAGCTCCTGCTACACCAGTTAATACTGCATGTATAGCATATAGAGGAGGTGCTAAGAACATAAATAAAAATTCGATTGGTTCTGTGATACCAGTTAAGAATGAAGTTAATGCTATACCTAAAAGCATACCTGTAACTTCTTTTTTCTTTTCTTTTTTAGCTGCAGTAATCATAGCTAAACAAGCAGCTGGTAATGCAAACATCATGATTGGGAAGAATCCAGTCATAAATGCACCTGAGTTTGGATCTCCTGCAAAGTATCTAGTTAAATCTCCTCTAACTACTTCCCCTGCTGCATTTGTAAATGTACCAAATGTGAACCAGAATATTGAGTTCATTACGTGATGTAATCCAAATGGAATTAATAATCTGTTTAATAGACCAAATCCAAAGGTACCTACTGGACCTGAACCTGCAACAAAGTTACCAAATTGATCTAGGTAATACTGAATACCAGGCCATATATATCCCGCTGCAACACCTAGAATGATCATCAAGAAAGATGTCACTATAGGAACAAATCTCTTACCACCAAAGAATCCAAGAAATTGCGGCAATTGAATATCTTTAAACCTATTATATAAAAGTCCTGCAGTTATACCGGCTATAAAACCAGCAAAAACTCCCATATTTACAGTTGGATCTATAGCTGATGCAACCTTTTGTAATACAAGGAATCCTACAGCTGCTGATAAAGCTGAAACTCCGTTATTCTCTTCAGCAAGCCCTATAGCTATACCGATTGCAAATAATAATCCAAGGATTGATATTGGTGTAGCTGTTGCTCCTTTACCAAGATACAATGTACCAAAAATAGCATCTCCAGCTTGAGCAATTATTGGTATACCATTTTTAGCTAAGTACGCATTACCTGTCCATGTCCATACGTCGCTTTGACCTAGTCTCAGCAATATTGCTGCAGCAGGCATTACCGCAACTGGCGTCATGAGGGCCTTACCTATCTTTTGAAGAAAAGCTAAGGTTTTGTTAGTTTCTTTACTCATTTTTCAACACTCCTATTACTATTAATTTTGTAAAAAGAATAGTTAATTAATAAATAAAATTAGATAATTGCTATAACTTTCTTTCTGGCGATTAATTCTCTTATAATAGTTATATGCCATTACATAAGTTTTTATTAAAACAAAAAAAGCCGAAAAGGGAAAACTCCCTTTTCAGCTAATGCCCTAACTTAGGTAACACGCCGAAAGAAATAAATCAATCAAGCTATTCATATTTACAAACTCATTATATATCATATTAATAAATATTGCAACGTTTTCAATGAATTTTTATTATAAATTTTTCAGTCTTTCTATATGAATGGCAAGATATGCTACTTCATCTATGGTGACTTCTGCTTCTAACTGGTCTTCTATTACTTTTGCTGCTTCCTTTGCAAGCTTATACGATTGTTTATAACGTCTTTTTATAGTATCCTTAAGCTCATTCTTTATAGTCTTATTTGTAACTATTCTTTCACATGCAAATCTAACATGAGTTATAAACCTTGCGTAATCTAGAGACTTTCTATCAATCTTTAAATTAAGTTCTTCTTCTATAAACTCTACAATCGAATTATTTATGAAGCTATACTTCATAGTATTTGATAACTTCCCATTTTTTCTAGCTGAATGTATATGTAGTGCTATAAATCCAACTTCACCATCTGGAATCTTAACCCCTAACTCTTTTTCAAGTCTTAAAGAAGCACTTTTAGCCAAATCAAATTCTAAATCGTATAAAGTCTGGATTTCACTAATAAAAGGATTTTGTATTTCTTCACTATTTTTTAATCTCTTTACGGCAAAATCTATATGATCAATAAGTCCAACATGAATGTTTTCACTTAATTCTTCTCCTAATTTATCTGATATATCTCTTATAATTTCTTCACAAAGCGCTACGAAGGCTTCGTCGTTTCTATTTACTATTTCTTTAAAATTACTTTTGTTCTTTTCATCTTCTATGGTAAATATCTTGTCTACCAGGGTTTCACTTGTAATAATGTCCCCCAATTTCTTATTAAATCCTATTCCTTTTGCAAATAATATCTTTTCACTTTTATTATTTGTAGCTAAAACAATGTTGTTATTAAAGGCTTTTATTACAGACCAGTCACAGTTAAGTTTTTTAACCATACTTATCACCTCTACAATATTGTAACACCTAGTTTTATTTTTTCTAGTACATTCTAATTATTTTGTATATTTATTATAAAAAATTACCATTCTATAATTAATTAGCTATTTTTTTGCTAATTATTATTTTCATATTAAGGGAAATAATTGTTTTAAAAATGTGTTGTGCTTTTATTGTCCATATCTATATCACACAAAGCGTCACACACTTTCCCACAATGATAAACTTTCTTTTAAAGATATCTGAAAACTAAGGATTGCCGTATTTTTTGTGCTAAAATAGTTTTTGTTAAAAGGTTGTTAAAAATTCTTAGATAATTATTTATAGAAACAGGGGGATTCATTATGGGAAACTCTACAAGAGTGGATTATTTAGATATTGCAAAAGGTATCCTAATTATTACTGTTATTCTATGTCATAGCGATTTTCCTTTCGCTCAATATATGTATTGGTTTCATATGCCTGCGTTCTTTATAATAAGCGGTTTATTATATAAGAATAAGTTAAGTATAAAATCACAAGCTACAAAATTTTTTATTCCTTATATAGCATTTTCAATAGTTGATATGGCGCTGACTTTTATGACTAATCCGCAGGATTTTTCAATGCCAAATATTCTTTACTATAGTTATGAGCATATATATTCTGGCAAAATGATGCCCGGTGTATTTTGGTTTATACCTTGCTTATTCCTTACTAAGGTATTATTCCATTATGGAAAAAAACTATTATCAAACCAAGCTTTAATAATGTTATTAATCGGATTATATATTGCTGGTCATGCATTTGTTCTAGCTACAGTACCTGAAAATGTAGTAGATATAACAACAGCTAACTATATACCTTGGAATTTGGATGCATTAATGATTACATTGCCATACTATGCTATTGGGTATTATTCTAAAGATTTATTAAAGTTTGTTAATAACAAGATCACCTTAATAATAAGCGGAGTACTTGCAATCAGCTATTTAAAGTTAAATACTGATCTTCAAATTTATTATTACATGAATATAAAATACTCTGAGTTTAGGTATTACTTCTTAGATTTATTAGTACCAATAACATTTACAGTATTTATACTTTCTATAAGTTATCATTTAACTCAGCTAAAACACATAAGTTCTGTTGCAAGTTTCTTTAAACTTGCTGGCGCTAACTCATTAATAATAATGTATTTGCATATTCCACTAAATCATTATTTTGAAACATTGTTTAGCTATAATTACGTAATTTTCACCCTAATAGGGTTATTAATCCCATTAGGTTTAGCAATATTGATAAATAAGAATGAGCTTTGTGAGTTCATTTTTAAAGGAACAAGTCCATCATCATCATCATCAAAGAGTCACTCTGTGAGATTTGCTCATTAAATCTCATAAGTTGTTTTAAACTTAAAACAACAAAAAAAACAGTAGAAAACTTCTATTATGTAGTTTTCTACTGTTTTTTATTATTATACAAAACTTATATCTATTATTTTTAAATTAAGGTGCTCCCACATCCAATACTTTAAAAATATTATATAAATTACTCAAAAGTCTTTAGGGTTCCTTTAGGTATATGAAGCTTATAGTAAAATGCGCTTACATCTTTTCCTGAGAACTTTCCTGATGTAGACTTGTAGGTCCTTTTGAATACCTCAACATATCCTTTAGATAGATTATCTTCTTCTGATACACTACACTGCAAGGAACTGACTTCCATATCATAGGATTTTTCCCCTTGTTTTTCTACTTCAAATCTATAATAATTCTCTCCATCAGAGCTAAAGGTCCCTGCATAATAGTTATCTGATTTTACAAGGTCATATTTGCTATCTAATTTTTCATTATAAGCACTAGCTTCACTTATACCTAAGTATTCAAAGTATGCTTTCCCTTTATACATATTATCATCTGATCCTCTAGTACTTACTACTATGATTATAAATACAGCTATTATGGCAACACCACTAAATAATCCTAAAAGCACTCTAGCTAAATTCAATGATTTTTTATCTTCATCATTTAAGCCGATATACTTTTTATTCATAGATGGATTTTTAACTTTTTTATTGGTTTTTATTAGTGAAGGGTTATACATCTTTTCCTTTTCTTTAGATACAGCTTTATTATTAAACCTTGCGTCCCTAAGCTTGGAAGGATTTTTAGGAACTGTATTTAGATTTCTATTTATGGCTGGCTTTTTATCATCTTGACTCATTTAACCACTTCTCCTTCCATTGTATATAAAGGTGAATACATGCATATGTTATTTGTTATCTTAGAGCCTACTCTAGTATATGCTCCTGCAAAGGTTTCACCAACTATATAAGTACCAATTATCGGATATAAATTTTCCTTCCAAGTACTTAAATTAGACTTTACTGTAAACTTATGAGTAGCTCCTCTTATAGTCTCCTGAAATATGCAATCATAATCAGGCAATTGATCCAATTCATAAGATAATCTCACCTTGTTTCCTTCTCTTCCAAGCAAGGGTTTTACAACATAGTTTCCATTTAAATTTGTGGGATCAAAGGTTGTATATGGAATATACTTTTTTATGAGCATACTTTCTTTTTCATCGTAAAAGTCATACTTTAACAGCTCATAAATTGCGCTAAAAAAGCCTTTACTTTGAGGTATTATTGACCATGATGGGTTAATAGAAAATATACTTTTATTTATTAATCTACCTATAGCTTCAACTTCATATTGTGGTTCAAAAAACCAGTCCAATGGATAAAACCTATAAAAACAATCTATCTTATTTCCATACAAATAACACTGTTCATCTTTTATTTCAATATCGTATATGCTACCTATAAATAGCTCTACACTTACATCTTCATTTTCCTTAATATATTCACCTTTAATCGCATCATATATACTATTTATAGTATACCAATCTTCATAATAGGTTGTTGATACTATAGCCACTGTACTTACAGCTTTCTTTCTTCTTGCATCTTCTAAAATCTTATAAAACTGGTCTTTAATCAATGATGCTAATTTATCATTGATTCTATTAACTTTAAGGTTCTCGTTACCTATTATCCTATCATAATAAAGCTTATCAATCACAAGACTTTCAAATACTCCAGCTGGTGTTTCTGCATTAAGTTCCAGTACCTTAAAATCCCCATATTTATCTAAAATCCAATCCATTCTGCCTATGAATACGAGCTCATCAGTAAATTCTCTTTTAATAGTTTCTTCTAGATTTTGTATTCCAAGTATATCTCCGTATAAATCTAGATTGTCATATATTAGCTTGGCGGTCTTCTTAAAAATAGTTGCTAGTTTTTCAGTAGCCTCTTTTAATTCTTCAAGCTTTTCATCTTCCATAACTATGATTTCTTTACTAAGATACTCATAATTCTTAGCATAAATCCCTGTGAATCCATATTCTAATATGGCCTCTTTTTTTAAAGCTTCTATGTCAACATTAGGATTTATTGTTCTTAATTTAGGCGCTTTGTTTATACTTACAGAGCTTATCCAAGTACTTTCCTCTTCAGTAAGATAGTCATCATTCCATCTTATACAACTACCTATAAAATCATGTCCACTTAAGAATATCCCATAGTTACCAAATGCCTCAACATCATAGCTAAATCTTTCATCATAATAAGGGGCAGTCTCCACCTCTATTTCGCAGAATTCTTGAAGTATGAATACTTTATGCTGCATTTGCTCTTCAACATATTTCATACTTTCCTTCCATTCAGCTTCATTATGAAGAGTTCCTATAAATACATCTATGCTATATCTTCCGAACACTGGCTTTACAACATACTTATCTTTATCGCATAGAGCTTTATAAAAATTAGCTTCACTTAAAATCTCCGTTTTAGGTAAAACTGAAGTTATCACGTTAATTTCTGCTTCACTTAGCCTTGAATCTTTAGCATCTGCTAGTGCCCATAAATATGCATATAGACTTTTACATTGAGCTATTATTACCCTCGGATCATTTAGTATTAGAAACTTATTATTATCATGAAGACTTAAGATATGTTCAAAATCCCTTACTTCATATAGGAATTCTGTAGGATATAATCTTATCATCACATCAATTTGTTTATTGAAGGCATAAACCTTATCCCCTATTACATTGAAATTATCTGGTCCTGCTAAGATAAAGAAATGGTTACTATCTTCAAGGAGATTTTTTATATAGATGGCTAGATGGGTTTCTTCATACCTAGAAGGTGCAGTCAAAAATGCAATATTTAAATCTTTTTTATCCGGAATTTCTTCAGAGCAAATCCTTTTGAATACACTACATAAATCTTTATCAAAATTATCACCAAAAGCGCCTTCAAATGTTGAATTAAAACTACACTCTCTCTGTGCGCAAGGTTTATCGTAGTTAAGCTCACTATAAAAAACCCCATCTTCTTTTCTAAATCCATCATATCTAACCCACAAGGTTTCAGGCAGTTTTCTTTTTATAGCTATTATCTCATCTTTATACTTGAAATCTGGTATATATGGTTTTACATCTTCAAAGTCCTTATTTACTCCATTAAGAATTCTTTCTATAAGAGAGTTTAAAATTTCACTGCTATTCTTAAATTTATTTGCTAAAGCTTCACTTATAAATGTTGGTTCATCAGCAAACACATCATTTTTTCTTGTTGTATGGACCATATCATATTTAAACATCATCATGTCACTAAGGCTTCTATATCCATCATAATGACTTTTCAGCATAAGAATCACTCTTTCATCTTTAACTTGAGGAGCTTGTCATTCTATCGTTTTTGTACCCATAAAGCCCTTTTCCATCTTGCCATGCCTTCCAGCTGTCAGAAGAAAACTTTGTTGCCTTTCCTCTAAGTAGTATAGGCACATTTGATGGAAATATTATTGCAGTAGAACCTGTACCATGATAGGCGTCATCCTTCTCAAATTGATCCACTGTTTCCTGCTCTTCATCTTCTGAAAGACTATTATTAGAGTTTGCTTTAACAATCAACTTTCCCTCACTGTACAAAGGACTTGCTAAGCTTACTGCAGTTGCAACGGACAATGCTAAAGCTCTTTTTTTCCACTTGTCATCCATTTAACATATCTCCCTTAAAACTCTAAAATTTCTTCAACATCCAATTCACTTTTTCTTAAATATTCTAAATAATACTTTACATCCTCTTTTACATAACCTTCAGAAATATATACAATATTTTTTATACCAATTGCTTCTAACATATCGGCAGGAGGTAATTCCTCTTCAGTTATCTCATATTGATTATTGAATTTCATATAATCACATGTATAATCTTCCCTATATCTGTCTTTGTCCAATACAAAACAATATACTTTCGGTTTTATAAGTTCTAAGCTATCACTATATACTAGTAATTTCTGAGCCATCCCCTCATCTCCAACAATCCCGAAAGTATGGAAGATATGATTAAATGATAAAATTGGTTTTACTTTCACTTCGTTATTTAATAATAGTGCTAGGTCTAAAGCCAAGCTTGCTTCGAAATCAATAATATACAGGCTATCATCTTCAAATCTATGTTTTAATTTGTTGAATTTATCTATACTATCACTACTAGGAGAAATAGTATTATCTAATGAAAAATCAGAATAATTTTTCATGGTAGCAAAGGGGGTCACTTTGAAGTAACATTGAAATTCTTCTAACCCCTTCTGCCAGTTATCATACACTTTGTAAATATCTATTTCTGTTCGTCGCATTTTTATCTCCTGCTTTAATATCCAGTGCTTTGCCCTGCTTTATAAGTCACTGCAAAAACTCTAGTCAAATTCACGATATGAGTGTATCCACTTGTATCTTGAAGAGTAAGGTAATCTCCGCTTTGCTTAACATCTTTTACTTCCACTGTAACGTCTGGTGCCTCACCATTGTAAGACTCTATTGAATTATAAATATAACATTGAGTTATTCCATACATTGTCTTCACCTCTAAATTTGAAATTTAATATAGATGAACCACTTCATAATTAAATTTATATTTTCAAATTCTATTCTCAGAACCCAGAAGAGTTTTGAAAATAGCTTTCGGATTGAAGTGTTTCATCTTTATTTATTTTATAACAATTGGAAAATTTATTAAATAGTTCTAATATAAATTTTACCTTAAGATTAACTTTTTACTATAAAAGTATAAATAAGTATCACTAATTATCTTACTAATACTTATTATGATTTATCTATACACGATTTATTTACATATATGGATGTACCACTTCATATTAGAACTTATCCAAATAAAGATTCTATTTAGAACTGGTTTATCCATATTATTAACTCACCATATTGAAATTAAAAAGCACAAAATTATATATAAATAAAGAAAAAAGAGCTGCTTTTGAAGATATTCTAAAATGCTAGGTATATAACATCTTAGATGTGCTTCATCTCACAGCTCTTCTAATTATTACTTTCTTACAGAGCAAACTTTTCTATAGCTTTTGCTACTCCTGAATTTACATTTGTATCAGTAACATAATCTGCTTCTTTTTTAATGTCATCTGGTGCATTGCCCATAGCGATACCAAGACCTGCATATCTTATCATAGATAAATCATTTTCGCTATCTCCTATGCATATTATCTCTTCTTGTTTTATATCAAGCATTTCTGCCAAGTTCTTTACTGCGCTTCCCTTTGATGTACCAGCGTTCATTACCTCAAAGTTGTTAGTCCATGAACTTACTACTTCAAGATCTTTATATTGCCTTAACTCTGCTTTAGCTTTCATCAGCCTATCTATATCTACTTCTTCAACGCATATAGCTTTAAGAATCTCACCTTCATGTCTTTTAAAGGCTTCTTTAAAATCTGTTCCTTCGTCGAATTTTATTCTGCTTTCTTCTGGTAGTTCCTTATTATTAACCTTATAGCCATGATTTTCACCTACAACACTCTCTGATATTAATGTATCATGAGTATTAAAATATGTTAAAAGATCATACTTTTTTATAACCTCGTGGATTCTTTCTAATTGATCATCATTAAGTGAAGATTTGTATATTACTTCTTCTCTATCTTTTTCTCTAACATATGCACCATTTGATGCAACTATTGGCACCTTTATACCGATTAAATCTGCATAATATTTTGCTGACGTGAATAATCTTCCAGTGGTTATAGCAATTTTTATCCCTTTATTATAAGCCTGCAATACGGCCTTTCTATTCTCTTCGCTTATGGTACTTGGACTACTTAAAAGCGTACCATCCATGTCTAAGCATATTAATTTATATTTCATCACTAGTTCATCCTCTCCTATTTATTACTATATATAGATGAATCACTTCATAATTAAAATTATATTTTCAAATTCTCCTCTAAGAACCCAGAGGAGTTTTGAAAATAGTTTCGGATTGAAGTATTTCATCTTTAGATATACCAATTTCATTGATATTTAAAGACTTTATAAGTACGGATAAATATGCAATTTAGGTACAGTCTTTATTTTGCAAGTTTTATTGTGGACCAATTTATCTATATGTTTATTATAACAAATATTCTACATTCTTACCCAAGTCTATAAGTTAATTTTAATGTTAAGTTTTGTTTATAAAATTTCGATATAGGAATTCTTTATATAATTTGCTATTAAGTTTTTAGATATGCTCCAAGTTTTAACACTAATAATTAGTGGTGCAATGCCGCAAAAAAGGAAGCTTCTTCGCTTCCTTTAAATTTTACATTGCTATTTTCTTATAGTTCTACTTTCCATAATCCATGTAAGTTACAGTATTCTCTAACTGCTACTACTTTTTCATCACCAGTCTTGAAATAAGCTTCTGGCTTGTCTCCAGCTTTTAATGTACTTCTTAATACTTTTGACTCAGTGATAACTTCTATCCACTGTATTAAGTGTTCTTCTGTCATTGGATGTGCTACTTCTCCAACCTTAACTAATACTCCACCTTCAACAGCTTCTACTACTGGAACATGTTTTTCTTTTGCTCCATCAGTTGTATTTTCTTTCTTAAGAGTCATTGGCTTTCCACAGCAAACCAATGTTCCACCAGCTTGATTTACTACCTCAACAATGTTACCACACACTTCACATTTGTATACTTGATTTACTTCTGTCATATAATTCTCCTCCTACTCATTATGTGATGGAATTTACTTTAATCCCAATTAATATATATATTTATTAAACATATATTAGATGACCACTACATCTAAAAAAATTATTTAATTCTAATAGCTCATTCATATAGAGTCTCCAGTATAGACAATTAATTTTAGTAATTCCTTTTACATAGCCATATCTCTAAATTCTTTTCTCAAAATCTAAAGGAGTCTGAAAATAGATTTCCTATATAAGTGGTACATCTTTAATTGAGTATTTTAAATCTATATCCTTAATCTGGACTAATTAAATATATATTCCTATTAATATTATAAATTTCATGGAGTTTTTTTACAATATAAAATTAGTACAATTTGAAATACTAAAGATAAACTACTTCATATTTAAGTTTATATTTTTGACTCGAAGTAGTACATCTTAAAAACTAAAGGAGTGATATTTATGACAAACAAAAGTAAAGTTACTAATAAAACTTATTTACCAAATGATAGAGATTGGTATTCACCTGAAGGACATGACTTAACCTCTCTTTCTAAGACCGGAAATACTTATACTAAATTGCCTAATCCTAAGACAGATCCAATTGTATCAAATAACATTTCATATATGGAATTTGATTATACTGACCAATCCTTATATGAAGATCAGGACTCAGATTAAAAAAGGTGCTATTAAAGCGTTGCGTTGAAATTAAGTGGTTAATCATCCGATGCTTTAATGAGCTTACGCAAAGAATTAATATACTAAAGTAAAATGCATGTTCTAAATCACTAGTTGTGATTTTTGAACATGCATTTTTATAGAGTTCCTAACTCAACTATCAATTCATACATGCCCGAAAATCCGCAGAAGCCGGGATTTTCAAACAAGTATAAATTAAGTTTTGATATAGGAACTCTTTATCTATGAACCACTTCATACTTAAATCTATATCACTAAATTTGCTCATGAGGAGCCGTGAAAACTTTTAAGATAGATTTGGATTGAAATGGTTAATCTTTAATCTAAGCTTATATCTGTACTTCTACTTCATGACTTCCGTCTAGGTATGGAATAATATCTTCTTCGAGTACTTTTCCATCTAAAATAATTGTTTTTGATGGTTTTTTATCACTGGAATTAATAGCCTTATTAATATCTTGTGTTACTACTATGTGATAATGCATATTGTCTTTATTGTACTCTATCTCATATTGTTTCCAGTTACTTGGTATAGAAGGCTCTATCTTGAAGCCTTTGTCATAACTTCTATTAAAGCCTAGCATATACTCAACTGATGCCTTATACATCCAACCTGAAGCACCTGTATACCAGCTCCAGCCTCCTCTACCTCCATGTGGTTCTTGGAGATATACATCTGCAGCCATTACATAAGGTTCTACCTTATAGGTCTTACTTGATAATTCTGAAGAACTATGATTGATTGGATTTATCATATTGAAATATTGCCATGCCTTATTGCCCATTCCAAGCTTTGCCATAGCTACAATAACCCACACTGCAGCATGTGTGTACTGGCCTCCATTTTCTCTTACTCCAGGTACATATCCTTTGATATATCCTGGTTCTAATTTTGAGTTATTAAATGGTGGATTTAACAGAAGTATAATTCCCTTATCTTCTTTTACTAGATTGTTCTCGATAGCATCCATAGCTTCTTTAACTCTTTCTGGCTTTCCACCACCAGTTATAGCAGCCCAGCTTTGTGCTAAGGAGTCAATTCTACATTCATCATTCTCTTTAGAACCTAATGGAGTTCCATCATCAAAGTATGCTCTTCTGTACCAACCACCATCCCAAGCATTCTTTTCAAGATTTTCTAGGATGAAGTTTCTGCTTTTAGTGAAGTTTTTCGTATTCTCCTTGTCATTCTTATAACTAGTTACTTCAGTGAAATCTCCTAGTATTTCATATAAGAACCATCCAAGCCATACACTCTCACCTTTTCCTTCATTACCTACAGTGCTCATTCCATCATTCCAGTCACCACTACCCATTAAAGGTATATTATGCTCTCCATATTTTAAAGCATATCTTATTGCTCTTATGCAGTGATCATATACTGTTCCTGAAGACTTAGATTCAAATCTATCAGAGTATCTTTCATCTTCTCCATCTTTAAGTGGCTCATCATATAAGAAAGGAGCTTCTTCTTCTAAAACGCTATAGTCACCAGTGGATTTTAAATACTTTGCAACAACATAAGGCAACCACAATAGGTCATCGCTAAATCTTGTTCTTATACCACTGTTTACCACAGGGTGCCACCAATGTTGAACATCTCCTTCTTCATATTGTCTCGAAGCACTTCTAAGAATTTGGTTTCTAGTAATTGTTTGGTCTAATATTCCTAAAGACAATGAATCTTGAAGTTGGTCTCTGTATCCATAAGCTCCACCAGATTGATAGAAAGCTGTTCTTGACCAGTATCTACAACTCATTGTTTGATACATCAACCATCCATTTACCATATAATCCATTGATTTATCTGGAGTCTTTATCTTAACTGTTCCTAAGAAACCTTTCCAGTAGTCTTTAACCTTAGTTAAAGTATCATCCACAGATTTTAAGTTGCTATATTTATTTATAACATTTCCTATAGCTTCTACACTCTCTTCTGCTCCAAACATTAATATCAAGGTTTTCTTTTCTTTTGGCTTTATTGTAATCTTAGTTTGAGCACCTAGACATGGGTCCAAGCCTCCTCCTACTGAATCTGATAGTTTCTCCAGTCTTAAAGCTGCTGGATAACCAAGGCCTTCATTTCTTCCTAAGAACTCAACTCTATCACCAGTAAAGCTCTCTTCATCTCCTCCATAAAACTTTAGATAGCTCTTATAGTTACCAAAGTTTGCAGAGTATGGATTACTAGCCCATATGAATCTGTCTTTTTTATCTTTACTGTTTTCTTTTGTATTCATTTCATTAATATAAGTTGATACATATTGAGCTGATTGTTGAGGAACAACACCTAATACTAGCTGTGCATAATAATATAATGATATTGTTCTCTCATCTTCTCCACTATTTTCAAGTTCTATCTTTAATATTTTTATGTTGTCTTCCATAGAACAAAACATAGTAGTTTTTCCACTTATATTATGGTAGTCATGACTAAACCTAGAGTAACCAAAACCATGTTCTACAACATATTCTCCTGTATCTCTTAATGGTTTAGGGGTTATACTCCATATCTCTTCATTTATATCATCTCTTAAATATAAACATTCAGTTGCAGTATCCATAACCCAGTCATTATTCCAAGGAGTAATCTTGTTTTCTCTAGAGTTTCCAATCCAAGTATAGGCAGATCCACTTTCAGAAACATGGAATCCAAAATTTCCATTTGATATTACATTTATCCAAGGTGCAGGTGTATCCCTATGATCATTTAATACAACTACATACTCACTGCCATCCTTTTTAAATCCACCATAACCATTAAAGAAATCTAAATCATCTATATTATATTTATAATTTATACTTCCTTCATAACTACTAAATCCATTATACTTAATATCTTTTTCATCCTTATCTTTATCTGGATTAGCACTTTCTCTAAGTATAGTCTCTCTCCTAGGTATATCATATCCTTGAAGTTCCTTGTGTCTTAGAATTACATCATCTCTAACCTTTTTATCATTAGCTTCCCACTGCTTCATCTGATTTAACAAAGTACCTTTATCAGAGCTAATTACAAGCTTTGCTATACCTAATAAGAAATCTCTCATCTCATCACCTAAGGTACTTTTACTGTGGAGGTATATTCCACCTGGTTTGTTCCAGTAATCTCTTGATTGAGATGTGTTAACTTGCTCTATTATATTCTTTTGTACTGGCAGATCATAAGAGGTCTCTTCATCATTGTATATTAGTAAATCTGACTTAAGACCTTTGCTTCTCCAATAGTAATGCATATTGATCACTTGTCTAAGAAGATCCATATCAGCTTCTTCTTTTATTACAAGCATGAGTACAGGAAGATCTCCCGAAATTCCATAAGGCCATAAGTCTCTTTGATGTTTACTTAATGCCTTTATATATTTTTCATTTTCTCTTCTCCAGGTAGTTAAAAATAATATATTTGAAGCTAATGATTGGAATAGATTAGCTTGAAATGATTTTATTCCTAAATACTTCATTTCTAAAGCTACCTGCTGGGTTGCACCTATAAAAGCTCTTTCGCTTGAACTATTATCGGTGTACTTGTTTGCAATCTTCATAACCTCTTCCCTACTATCACCAGCAATAGTAACATATGATACTGATACTTTTTGCTTTGGAGGCACCTTTACCATAACTCTCATCGATATAATAGGATCCAGTATTATACCGGCACTATTATTTAATGCAGTATCGTTATCCATAGCCCTTGGAGCTCTTAAATTTCTATTCCTTCCTATAAAGTCTGCTCTTGCAGTTTCATAGGATACTGCTCCTATAATATCACCATCACTTACCACCTTTTGAACTAGATGATGTTGTTTTTGTCCTTTTGCTCTTGGTCTTCTTTTAGCTATGACACATCTATTATCTTCATCATACTCTGTTGTGATAAATAGATTTGAGAAGGTTGGATGAACCACATCAGCACTGAATGGTGCCAAAGTTACTTCCATATAACTTGTTATCTCAATATTTCTCACACTTTCAGAATTATTTTTTAAAGTAATTTTTCTAACTTCTGCATCATATTGTGAAGATACACATACTTCCATAGAGCTTTCAATGTTTCCAACACTTCTCTTAAAGAACGCTTTGTCTAAAGTAAACTGAACTACTTCTTCATCGCCATCTACTCTGCATGGTTCATATGAAGGGCTCCAGTATTCATTGGAGTTTAAATTCTTTATGTAGAACAGCACTCCTCCACCTTCATCTGTAGTATCTGACTTCCACCTGTTCACAGTCATTTCGCCTTTTTTACTTAGACCGCTTCCACTATTAGTTATAATTGTTGAATATGAACCATTGGATAACAGAAGGACCTCTGGATTTTCTGTAGCTGAGGAATACTCTCTTACTATAAGTGGTTCTTGTTCAGCCTTAATTTCTGGCAGATCAAATTGTTGCTTTCTAGTAAATATTTCATGATATCCTTGTTTTTCTTGAAGCAATAATTCAAAAGCTTTTACTTGAGGAAGCTTATGGAATCTTTCTTGAAGTATATTTTCATTTACGAAATTATCAAGTGACATCAAACTCATGCCTTGATGATGTACCATAAAGCATTTAACTGGAGATTCTTGTTTTCCTCTAGTTACTCTTTCTTCAGTAAAATCTATAGCTTCATAAAAACCATATCTTCCTATCATGTCTTTATTTATTAATGTATTCATATTTTCTATTGAGGATAATGGTGCAAAACTTAATGCCATTACTGTTGAATACGGTGATACCACAAGCTCATCTACCAAACCTCTTTTTAATCCTATGCCTGGTACCCCAAATGCCTTATATTGATAGTTCATAGCTACATCAAAATGATAAAATGCTGACTCTGATATTCCCCAAGGAATACCTCTCTTACTCGCATAAATCTTTTGAGCTTCTATTACAGAGTTATATGTTAAATCCCATAGAGTTCCTTCATAATTTTTCATTATTAAGGCTGGCATGAAATACTCAAACATTGTTCCACTCCAAGAAACTAAACTCTTTATACCAAAGGCTGTGGTTATTGCTCTACCTAATTTAAACCAATGTTCATACTCTACATCACCTTTTGCTATTGCTATAAAAGATGCAGCCCTTGCTTCAGATGCCAATAAGTCGTAACAGTTATCCCCTAAAGTATTGTTTTCCATATCATATCCGATTGAGAATATCTTTCTATGACTATTATATAAAACCTTGAAATCTGTTTCAGACGCCATCACATCTAGTCGTCCGATTATATTATTTATCTTTGCTATTAAATCCGCAGCAGGGCTAGTTTTAATCTGTATTTCTTTATTATTTGATTGAGACTTGATAGCCAAACTATTGCTTAGAGCAGCTTCAAGATTGGTAACCGGAACCTTTAACAATATATTTCCTAGTTCATTCAATCTAACATCGTCATCATTTTCTTCATTACAAGATTCTATAATCTCTCCTAACTCAGCTAGCTTCATTATAGCTTCTTTTTTAAGCTTTGTTACCCAATATAACTCTTTTTGTTTATTTTCCAATTCTATATTTAAGCACTTATCTACTACATCTTTTAGTGTTTCCATGTAATTTTTCAAGCTCATATCTTCACTGCGTATAGTATCTTTTTCTAATTTAAATATGCCATTATCTTTGATTTCTTCTTCAATAATACTCATGGTATCTATCAATGAGCTTCTTTGATTATCTGATATAAGTGGTTTCTTTAAATATTCACCTAACGCTTCTTCGATAACCCATAGGTATCCTACTAAATTCCCGCTATCAACAGTAGAAACGTATCTAGGCCATAAGGGAGTCCTTGTTCTTGTGTCATACCAATTTAGAAAGTGTCCATGATACTTATCTAATTTATCCATACTGTTAAGAATTTTTTCTATTCTATATACTGTATCAAAAAGTGTAATATACCCCATATCTCTCGCAACTATATTTGACATAAGCCCCATTGCCATATTAGTTGGTGAGGTTCTAAAAGCCACTCCGTTATTAGGATCTTCTTGAAAATTATCTGGTGCTAAATAGTTATTTTCTTCATTTACAAAATCCTCATAATAAGCCCAAGTTCTCCTGCTTAAAGTTCTTATTAGTAACTTATCCTTTTCTGGTATTTCATTGAAAGTAGTAGCTACATTTCTATCTTCCTTGCTTATTAGATAACCTATTAAAGGGCTAATAATCCATAAAATAGCTATTAATAAATTTGTGCTTCCTAATGATATTGATTTATTAAAGGTTGCAATCAAGTACAATACACCTATAAATGATGAAAGCCACATATACTTAAAATAACTGTATAGATCTTTACTACATGCCGCCTCAACATCTGCTGAAGTTTGCCACTGAAGCATATTTTTCTTAGATATAGTTGCTCTATATATAGTTCTGATTATAGCATCTAACATTATTACGCATTGATTTGGCAAAAAAGTTATTGTTAAAAGTACTTGCTTTAGACTTCTCAGTATATCCTTTTTCTTATATTTAGGTGTAATCATCATATCTGTAAAGGCAAATGCTACAAGTGATATCACTCCTAGAAGAGTGAATATATCCCAAAGCATACCATTTTTTAATACAATTACAGTAATGAAAAGACTAATTACAATCCATGGTGCTACTATACTTCTTCTTAAATTATCAAATATCTGCCATCTAGACAGTAACTTTAGCTTCTTATTAAATAACCAAGGTAGTATCTGCCAATCTCCTCTAATCCATCTATGAGATCTCATACAGCTAGCTTTATAAGAAGCTGGATATCCATCTACTACATTTACATCAGTTAAAAGTGCACATCTCGTATATGAACCTTCTAATAAATCGTGACTTAAAACTGTATTTTCAGGAATCTCATCTTTTAAGATATTATAAAATGTATCAATATTTATAATACCTTTTCCTGTGAATATACCTTCCTTAAATAAATCTTGATAAGAGTCTGATGCAGCGCTAGAATATACATCTATCCCTCCATCACCTGCAAATATTTGAGTGAATATAGTCTTCTCTGAAGCCTCTATCTTCATATCTACCTTAGGCTGCATTATTCCATATCCTCTTATTACTCTGCCATCATTGCTTACAATAGCTGAATTTAAAATATGAGCCATTGCGCCAACTAATTTTTTTCCTGCCCCCATAGGTAGTACTGTGTCTGCATCCAATGTTATTAAATATTTAGCTTTTTTAAGCTCATCTATATTACCACTAATAACATTGTAGCTAGTTTCTCTATCATTTCTTAGAATAGCCATGAATTCCATGAGCTTTCCTCTTTTTCGCTCCCAGCCCATCCAAATATTATCTCTATCATTAAACACTCTCTTTCTATTAAAGAAAAAGAAATGCTCTGGCTTTCCTTTAAAATACTTTTGATTTAATAGCTTTGCCGCTTCATTTCCAACGTAATTTATGTCCTTATCTGTTTCTTCTTCCTCGTTATTTGAATCCGCTAAATCTCCTAACAATGCAAAATAAAAATTATCATCTTTATTGGCTATATAGTAAACCTCTAAAGAATCCATAAGTTCCTTTACTTTACGACCGCTACTAAATATAGCAGGTATAACAACTAAGGTTCTAGAATCCTCAGGTATACTTTTTTCAAAATCCAGCTTAGGTAAGAAATCCGGCTTATAAAGCTTAGTTATACTCCAATTCATAAACCCGATGACAACCTCAGATACAGGCAATAATACAATTAAAGCACCTGTAACCAGTTCTCCCATAGACATATACGGATCAAAAGCATATGCCAAAGACACAACTATTATTTCGCATAGTATTATTAAACATATTTGATATAATATAAACCTCCCTGGCGCTACTGCTTTCCTACTTCTAAACTTGCCAATACTCTTTTCTAAATCTTTTTCTCCTTGATCTAGTAAATAGTAACCTACATGAGCTTTATATCTCTCGTTCTCAAAAGACTTAGCAATCTCACATAACTTCAAAGCCTCTTCTACTACTTTCCATTCTTCTTTGGAAGTTTCTCTACTTATTTCTTCAACTCTATGCCTATAGAAATCCTTAGAATCAAAATCCATATTACTATATGTTCCTTCAGGATCTTCACTCAAGAGCTTTTCAATTCGTGATACACTATCAAAAACATATTTCCAACTAATGGCATCTATGGTTCTAAGTGAAGTTATATAATTTCCCATAGAAAGTTGAAGCTTATTTTCTCTTATGAACTCTCCTGTAATAGCGTCTTCAAAATTTTCTTCTTTTGTTATCTTCTTTTCTAATACCTTATAAAGTTCATCATTATCTATGGAATTATCTCTTAAAACTCTAAATAATTTTTCACCCATTTCAATTGAGAACTTTTCATCATTTTTACCTATTTCTTCAACTGTATCTGCTAAACTATCATTATTGCTGCTATCTATTATTCTATAAGCTAATTCTTCTCCTCTTTCTTTTTCTTTTTGGATATATGCAAGCTTATCAGTAACTGTTGCTATTCCTTCTATTAGCGCAACTCTTAACATCAAAGGAAAGGCCCATAACTCTCCTAAAGTTATATACTCTTTATCATCACAGCCTTTTAGGAAATTTATCGTGTCGTGTTCCTCTACTTTTCCGTCATTAGACTTAAGAAGATCTTTAGCTAGAAGATATATTTTAGGACATGACTCTTCTCCACTGACCAAGGGAAGATTTTCGAAATATCCCCATGGCATATTTATCTTAATAGTTTTATATTCTTTTTCTATAACATAAATATTATCTAAAAGCCATTCTGCAGCCCCAACTATATCTTTATTCTCTTTTACTTGCTGATTAATATATTGATAGTTTTCTAAAATTCTACTATAACTTTCTTTTAGAGAATACATTATTCTCCTTCTGCAGTTAACTGAATCAAGTATCTTCATAAGTTTTTTCCTTCCCTCTCTATAGTGTACATTTTATTTTTTCCAAATGTAGCAGAATTATAGTGATTGTCCATTAGTTTTTTTTATTTTTGTACATAAACTTCATTTTTATGACTAAATATAACCCAAATAAAATGAAAAAAATCATAAGTGAACCTAATTCACCTATGATTTTTGCTTTATTGTTACTCTTATTAAATTATAGAATTCCTAGCTCAACTATTAATTTATACAAGCCCGAAAATCGCTATAAGTCGCAATTTTAGAACAAGTATAAATTTAGTTTCTAGATATGAACTCTTTAAAAACGCATCACTTTAGTCCGAAATAAGTATTTAAAACTCTCACGAATTTTGACGAGCAAGTCTAAAGTCATGTTAAAACTATATGCTATAAAAAGTTTCAAAAGATTTTACGCAGTAATAGTGATCTTTTACTCCTCCTAATTCCCTTACAGAATGCATAGAAAGAATTGGGGTTCCCATATCCACAGATCTTATATGAAGATGTGTTGAAGATATTGGACCTATTGTTGATCCACCTCTTAGGTCTGATCTATTAACAAATCTTTGGACAGGTACTCCAGCTTTCTTACATATTTCTTCATAAACTACAGAAGAATTTGAATCTGAGGTATAGCTTTGAGATGCTGCTATTTTTATAACTGGTCCTCCATTTATAACTGGTCTAAGTACTGGATCATGCTTTTCTCCATTGTTAGGATGAACTGCATGAGCTAAGTCAGCAGAAATTAAGAAGGATTTTGCAAGCGCTCTAAAGTAGTGTTCTCTATCTCCACCTAAACATAGTACTATTCTTTCTAGTATATGAGCTAGTAACTCTGAATCTGCTCCTTGCTTAGTTTCACTTCCTACTTCTTCATTATCAAAACAAGCCATAATATTTGTAGCTTCAGATGCTTGAGTATTTATTATTGCCTTTATCCCAGCATGAACCATAGCTAAGTCATCAAGTCTTGATGAAGATATAAATTCATTATTCAATCCCATTATGCAGCCTTTTTCAAATTCGTATAAAAACAGATCAAAATCCAATATATCTTCAATAGCTACCTTTAATTCTTCTGCTATAGTGTTAAGCAAATACTTACCACTTTCAAGCTTTTCATTTATCATCGATAATAAAGGAAGCGTGTCTTTTTGTCTATTTAACTTAACCCCATCATTAACCTCTCTATTCATGTGAATAGCTAAGTTTGGTATAACAAGTATTGGTCTATTAATATTTACAAGTCTAGTTTCTGGAAACAATGGATTCTTTCCTTTTAGAGTAACTCTACCAGCCAGTGAAAGTGGTCTATCAAACCAGGTATTTAGTATAGGTCCTCCATAAACTTCAGTATTTAACTTTATATATTTATTTTCCGCTGTAATCTCTGGATTAGGTTTTATCCTAAAGGTAGGAGAATCTGTATGTGCACCTATTATCTTAAATCCGTGCTCTTCTATTCTTCCAGTTCCAACTTTGAAGGCTATAAGCGCAGAATCATTTTTAGTAACAAAATATTTTCCTTCCTTTTTTAACTTCCAACTGTCTTCCTCTTTAAGTTCCTTAAAACCATTCTTAGTCAATTCCTTTTTTACATTTTCAACTGCATGGAAAGCTGTTGGGCTTTCATATAAAAAATCTATAAGTTCTTTTGCTAACTGTATCTCCATAACTCACCTCTATAATTTTATAATTTAATGTCTCTGTTTATTATCATTGAAATTAAGGTATTACTTCCTGGGATACTATATTAATTCTTTGCAAAACCCATTAAAGTATCGGAGGAGTGACATCTTAATATCAACACATCGCTAAATATAGCGCATTTAATTTACTTATGATTATTATTAGTTAAGTAGCACTCTATTATAATCTTCATCTTTATCTATTATATTTAATATTTCCTATATTATCAAATTATTGAATATATTTTTACAATCCTTCTAAAGTAAAAAAATCCGCTATATTTAAATAACGGATTTTTTACTAATGTCTATGTTTAAACACAACGCTTTAAGAAGGACTTATTATTTTATATCTTTATATATTCTGCTTTAACATATCCTTGCTTAGTTCCTGTATTGGTTGTAAATTCTATCTGACACCACCCATTAACCTGAGATATAACTTTAACACTAGCATTATTAAGTAAGTATCCTATAACAAGTGTATTGGTCCCAGCTCCCTGTCTAACATTAAGGTTCGTAGAAACATTAATCACTGTAGCTGGTTTAAGGTTTGTAGTGGTTTGTCCAGAATTTGTTCCTGCACTAGAACTATCTTGCGTACTAGTTATTTGTATGTAATTTTTTGATACATATCCTTCTTTATCTCCACTTATAACTTGGTACCAATCTCCTTGTTGAGATTTTATCTGAACCTCTGTGCCATTACGTAAATAAGCAATAGCTGAATAATTAGTACCTGCACCTTTTCTCATAGTTAAAGAAGTGGATATATTAATAACTCTCCCCTTTTGGACAGTATTTGTATTATTAGTTTGCCCAGCTGGTGGTACTGTTGGTGTAGTTGATGTGCCTCCAGTGGGTGTTGTCGGTGCAGATGGTGTTGTTGATGTTCCACTGCTTGGAACTGTACTTGAAACTGGTTCTATTAAAGTAATATATTGCTTATTAACAAATCCAGTTTTATTATTATCAAAAGTTATGTTATACCACCCATTTTGTTCATAGTTTATCTTAACTTCAGTATTATTCTTTAGATAAGCTATAACTGTTGATGATGATGAAGCAGCGGATCTGACATTTAGGTTAGTTGAAATATTAGTAACCTTTCCCTTTTTATCAGTTGCACCTTGCTGACTATTTCCAGATGTTTGTCCACTATTTGAAGATCCAGTTGAACCAGTATTGCCGCTTCCTGTTTGAGTATTACCATTAGTAGTAGTTAACGAGCCTTGAGTAATCAACACATAACTTTTACTTACATATCCATACTGTTTTACTCCATCTTTAGTGAAATCTATCTTATACCAACCATTGTCTTCTTCATATATATTTACGGTTTGACCAGCTGAAATACCTCCTATTACTGTGGAAGTTCCATTAGCTTTTTCTCTTATATTTAATGATTTAGAAACATTAACTAAACTTCCTTTTGCTTTAGGTTCTGCAGTAGCTGGAACACTACCATTGCTTGTCTGTTGTCCAGCAATAACTGATTTGAAATATGTCCAAAGTTCTGGTCTGTCTTTAATCATCATTTTAGGACATATCTTACCTGTAACATCGTAATGTCTTACAACATTTTCAGCGGGTATGTTATATTTTTGCATAAGATACTTAGTAAGCGCTATTCCATTTTGTAATGTTTTGTCAAAATTATTATCTGGATTTACACATAACTCTATAGCTATAGTGTTAGAATTATTTATTATAGGATTATATCTATCTCCACAATGCCATCCTCTCCAAGTATCCTCAAGACACTGAATTATATTGCTTTGATCAACAGTATAATGAGCAGATGCCTCTGCTTCTGGATGATTAGCAAAGTAATTTCTGTTATTCATTGCATTAGCACCAAACTGCCTATTATCTGTATCATGAATAACTATGTATTTAGGTAATATATTTATACCTTGTGAATAATTTATGTTTATTAACTGTTTATTTACCTTTATTCCATTTAACACTGGCGTATCAGAACTTACAGCAGTATTTTGCTGTTCTAAATTAGTAGCAGTATCTTTATTCTGCTCTTCACCAAAAGCTTGTACAGCTTCTTCTGTAACAACCATTGAAGTAATAGTTGATGATATTACAAGTGCGGTTAATAGCTTTTTTTTCATATGATTTACCCCTCAAAATTAATCGAAACTTATCCAAATAACTTCCATTAAATCACTTAATATATATTTATTATAACACCGTATAACAAATTATGCTTAATTTTAACTTATTTTTCATACATTTTATTTAACATTTTGCTATAAAGTTTTATGAAAAGTGTTTCTATATAAGTTCTATTTAATTTACATGATCAATTAATTATGTAAATTATCATCGTTTCCATATTCCTTATGAATAAAACTTATTAGAATTTACATATACGAGGAAAACTCACTTAAGAAGAGTATTCCATTGAATTTTTCGAGCATAGAAATATTTGTTAAATAAATGTTGGTAATGATTAAAAACATGAACATGTGGCAAGCATTAAGAGGATAGCTTAATTATTAAATTTTCTTAGAGAGGTGTTCCTTTTGCTACAGCACGATGTTGAATTAAAAAAGTTTGATTTGCATACTAATGATGTTATAAAAAGAGATTTTTATAAAGATAGAGTTGTAGAAGCTTGCCCAATTTGTGGATCAACTTGGCATATTAAATATGGTTTTTATAATGGAATTCAAAGATATAAATGCAAAGTGTGTGATAAAACTTTTTCACGCGCAACTAATTCATTGTGGAGTTATTCAAAGAAGAATACTAGAACTTGGATGGAATTTACTGAACTAATGACCGAAAATAAAACTTTGAAATTTTGTGCAGAGAAGTTAAAAATAAGTATTGGGACAGCTTTTTATTGGAGACATAAAATACTTCAAGCGCTAAGCCTAGACTCAACTCCAGGTAGTTTATCAGGAGTGGTACATGTAGGAAAGGTTATTTTAAAAGAGAACTTTAAAGGGTGCAGAAATGCAGAAATAATAGCCTCAGCAACTCCAAGAGAGGATATTTGGGTTATCGGTGCAAAAGGACAAGAAGATTCTATGTTTATAAAACCAATATTTAAGCATTGGTGGGATCGAAGAGCTTTCGATGAGAAAGTTTATTCTAAAATAGAAGAGAATTCATACATTGCTGCATACGGAGACAGATATATTAAATCAGTAGCTAAAAGACATAATAGAAATAAATCCATTAAGGTAGATGCTGAGTATAGAATAAAATATCTTTGGCCAAATTTGAAAAAATGGCTATCAATCTTCCATGGAGTAGCCTCAAAATATCTGAAAAGATACCTTAGTTTTTTCATAATCATGAATTTGGATGAGGTGATCGATTATATGGACCTAATATATGATAGATTGTTTAAAGGAAATAGATTTATAAGAACGGATGAGATAAGAATTACAAGTTCGCTTTTTTAAAGAAATTATAAGTTAATATAACTCTGAATAATCTTAATATTTATATTAAAAATTTAGTTTTATAATTCAGCTTTATAATTTTAGTTATTTATTAGATTATAATTTAACAAATTTAAAAATACTATCTTGCTACTAATGCGAATCAATTATAAATAAACTTTTGCTACTAATGAGGACCAATAAGACTATAAATCATTAATGAAACTTTGAAAACATTAAAAAGGTTATAAAGTGATCAATATAACTCTGAAGCAATTAACAACACTTTAAAGCAGTCAATGCAATATGATTTTAGAAAAATTAATAAGATAGTAAAGAAGCTAATATTACTCTATAGTAATTGTTAAGAGTTACAGTTCTATTGGAAAATCGCATTAAGACTGTACTAGGTTCGGAGAATAAACCTTAAAAATATAAAGCTAATAACAGGGTTGTCCATCTACATGTATCAATATTTACCAACATTTATTTAATAAATAATTGTATATATAAAATACACTGTACGCATAGAGCAGTGAATAATATTAGCTTGTGTATTATCAAAACATATCAGTAAAACTATTTTCTAGTCTACTATATGATTTGAAGAGGATTCCGATATACTTGTTTTGAAAGAATATACATATATAAAAGGTGCCTTAGGACATAAAATATTCCAAAAGCACCTCTTTTATTATTAAACCATTTATTATTTAAATTATTTATTATTTAAATATTTTCCTCTAATGAACATATCACTAATTTGAAGGGAATCCTCTAAATGTTGTTTTTCCTTTTCATCTTTAGGTGTTCCAATAATCTGTCCATAATTTAATATGGTTGCATCCCTATTAGTATTTACTAATACTCTTCCCATAGTGCTGCTATCAAACTTATTTCTATCTATTCCGATTAAATATGATATAGTTGGTAGAAAATCTATCTGGCCGCCTGCTTTTGAAATCTTCTCCCCCTTTGAATCTTTGCTATATACTATGAATGGAATTCCTTTATCATCTTTTTGCCACCAGTCTCCCTCTAGCTTAACTTGCTTAAGCTGTGCAGGGTAAAACTTATGAACACCTGTATGATCTCCATATATAACTACTATAGAATCTTTTAGGATTCCTTCTTGATCTAGTTTATTGATAAAATTTCCTATTTGCTCATCGGTATATCTTACACTTTGGAAATATGATCCTAGTATAGTTTTGTCAAATTGTTGTGGTAAATTTAACATTTTATACTGATCTGGCATATCAAAAGGTCCGTGACTTGTAAGTGTAACCATAAATGAATAAAACGGTTTTGGCATATCCTTTAACTTATCTGCAACTTGGCTTAAATATGATCTATCTGATAATCCAAGTCCTATTACTTCATCCACATTAAACTTACTTATATCCCAGATATTATCAAAACCTAATGAACCTCTATGAACTTCAGTCCAGTTCCAGTTTCCTGCTACTTCAGGATGAGTAGATACGGTGTTATAACCCTTTTCTTTCACTAAGTTAGGTAAAGTAGTGAATGGAGTATATGGATTATTAAAGAAAGTTGCTCCTTGTCTTATAGGCAATATTGAGGTGTTTACCATAAGATCTGCATCTGAACTAGTACCGTTATTATTTTGCTCGTGAATATTATTAAAATACAAACTATTATTTATAAGTCTATTTAAGTTTGGTGTTATTTCTTGACCGTAAACTTTTTGTCCGATAACAAAGTTCTCCAAAGACTCCACTTGTACAAATATTAAATTTTTACCATTAAATTTTCCTTTGTACTCATTGTCAGGTAAGTTTTCTTTATTATCTTCAAACCATTGAGTTATTTTCTCAGTGTCATTACTAGAGAGCTTAACAGCATTCTTCTCATAAATTGTTTTATAAATATCATATCCATGATAACCAAGTGGACTCATATCTGACATTGTTTGAAATGGCGCCCATGCAATCTTGAAAAGCATCTTTTCCCCTTTTGTGCCATCAATAACATCTATATAATAATAGGATGAAACTAATGTTACTATTGAAAAAGCAAAGGTAGCTGCAAACGCAAATATATATCTTTCCTCAGATTTTATCTTATTCTTAAACTTAATTACTAAAGCTGCAATAAATACAAAATCTATAAAATATAATATATCAACTGCTGCTGGTAAGAATAGATTCTTTTTTACTGGATTAAATAATTCAGGATATAAAATATGTCTAATAGATAAAAAGGTTCCATTTGCTCTATAGTACCAGATATCTGCTAGTAACAGTATACTAACTAATAAATCAAGTATTATAAGATATCTAATTCTGCCTTTCGATCTAAATAAAAAGCTTATACTAATCACCAACACTACACAAGCTATATGTGCCCACATTGGTGGTGGAGTGAAGTACATTTTGTGAAAATCCAAAGAAGACGAATTTGGAGTTCTAAGCATTGCTAAGAAAACCATGGATTTCAACATAAGTATTACACCAAAAATCACTGGAATTATCATTTCTTTTTTAAGTTTTTTAGTCTTCATTAAAAAACTTTTCTCATCCATCAAATCACCTCATATGTATGTCATTTTCATTAAACAACTGCTGAAAATTTATTTATTCGTTGCCATGAATTATTATATATTATTTAAATATTATATACTATAAAAATATGAAATTGTTTCAATTTATTAATATTTGGGGCTCTTCTAAGGTATGGTGCTTAAATTAATTGGTTAACATTCGATGCTTTTTAGATGAACAACTCTATAATTAAACTTATACTTTTAGGTTTAGAGTTGTTCATCCTTAATGAGCTTACGCAAAGAATTAATATAGCATATCCTGTATAACCAATTAACTGCAACAATATCCATAAACATAACCATATTATCTATTAAAATCTAGCTTTAATATACATACAAGAACACTATTCACAATAGTGAATAGTGTTCTAAATTGGGGTTGGTATATAAAAACAGTATAGGATTTAAATCAACATTACTTTACAACACTCACTTATAAATTGATCAGATAAACAAACGAGTTTTATAAATTAATAATTAACCTAAACCCTATATTTGGGTTGGCAAAGTTAATCTAACTCAATGTAAAAACAATGTATTACTTGCTAAATCTCAGATATAAACTCTTTCAAGATAATTAACTTCAAACTTCTATTTTATATTAAGTTTATATTGCTCAATTATACTTAATATAATCTTCATAAACTTAGAAATCTCAAATTAAATATCCATTTTCAAGTGTTTACTTTGCGTAGTAGAATGTTTATATATTTTCAAATTCTCTCCTTAAATTTCAAGAGAGAATTTGAAAACACTTAATCATATAGCATAAATTTTAAAGTACTTTTGATAGGAAATCTTGAGTTCTTGCATTTTTAGGATTATCGAATAGTTCTGTAGGTGTACCTTGTTCTACTATAACTCCACCATCCATGAATAATATTCTATCTCCAACTTCCTTTGCAAATCCCATTTCGTGAGTTACAACTACCATTGTCATTCCTTCAGAAGCAAGACTTTTCATAACGCTAAGAACTTCTCCTACCATTTCAGGGTCTAAAGCTGAAGTAGGCTCATCAAACAACATAACATCCGGTTCCATTGCAAGTGCTCTTGCTATTGCAATTCTTTGCTTTTGTCCACCAGATAATGATGCTGGATATGCAGTAGCTTTATCTCTAAGACCAACCTTATCTAGAAGCTTAAAAGCTACTTCGTCAGCCTGCGCTTTACTAAGCCCCTTTACTTTAATAGGTGCAAGAGTTATGTTTTCTAAAACTGTTTTGTGTGGGAATAAGTTAAACTGTTGAAATACCATCCCCATCTTTTCTCTTATCTTATTGATATTAACGTTCTTACCAGTTATATTGTTTCCTTCAAATATTATTTCACCATCTGTTGGTTCTTCAAGTAGGTTTAAGCATCTTAAAAAAGTACTTTTACCTGAACCACTTGGTCCTATAACAACCACCACTTCTCCTTTTTGGATATGGTCAGTTATTCCCTTTAAAACTTCATTTTTCCCGAAATATTTGTGCAAATTATTAACGTATATCACTTGCCCCTAGCCTCCTTTCGAATGCTGCTACTAATTTAGATAATGTAAATGTCATTACAAAATAAATACCTGCCGCAATTATAAGTGGAGTAAAAGGTTCAAAAGTGTTTCCTCTTACTGTATCCGCCTTATACATAAGTTCTGCTATTCCTATAACAGATACTATTGATGATTCCTTTATTATTGTAACAAATTCATTACCTAAAGCTGGTAGTATATTCTTTAAAGCTTGAGGTATTATTATATATCTCATTGTAGCACCTTGTGTAAGTCCTAAACTTCTGGATGCTTCTGTTTGTCCTTTATCAACTGCATTTATTCCTGCTCTAATTATTTCTGCAACATATGCACCACTATTTATAGATAGAGTTATAACACCTGACATAATCCCTGAGAGATGTATTCCTATATAATCTAATCCATAGAATATGATGTACAATTGAACTAGTATTGGTGTTCCTCTTATGATTTCTATATAAGCTGATCCAATAAACTTTAAGATCTTATTTTTTGATAACTTCATAAGACTCAAGAAAAGTCCTATTATTGTACCAAAAATTACAGTAAAAAATGCTAGAACTATTGTTAATCCTGCTCCTTGTATATAGAAGCCATGGTACTTATTCCAAATATCTGCAAAACCCAACCCAATTACCTCCTAATAATATGAAATATAGCAGGCACCCCTACCTACTATACTTCATTAATATCTTTACATAGCCCCAATTTAATTTTATAGCCCCATTACTGCTTATTGATCAAAATACTAAAATCAAACTTTATTTTTATAAATTATTCTACTGAATTAGTTGCATCTATTACTAATTGATCTATCTTATTATCTTTCTTTAATTCATCTAAAGTTTCATTTATTAGCTTTAATAAATCATCTGAACCCTTAGCAACAGCTATTGCTGATCCTTGTTCTGCTGGATTTAAATCAAACTTAGCATCGCTTATAGCTAAATCACTATTCTTAGATACATAAAGCTTTGCAACTGGACCTTCAACGATAGCAGCTTCAACCTTCTTATTCTTCAAGTTAAGTATTACATCAGGAATCTTTCCTACAGCTTGACGTTGTGAATCCTTTATTTGATCCTTTGCTAAACCTTCTTGTACTGAACCCTTTTGAACTCCTATAGCTTTTCCAGCTAAAGATTCTAAGGATGTATATTTAGCCTTATCTTCAGCTCTTACTACTACATATTGAGTAGCTGTATAGTATATGTTCGAAAAATCTACACTTTGTTTTCTTTCATCAGTTGGATTCATACCTGCAATTACTAAATCAGCTTTATTTGTTTTTAAAGCTGCTATTAATCCATCAAATTTCATATCACTAATTTCTAGTTCAACACCAAGCTTTTTAGCTATAGATTTTGCTATTTCAACATCAAAACCTACTATTGTGTCCTTACCATCAACTGATTTGTGAAACTCATATGGAGGATAATCTGCACTTGTAGCTAATACAAGCTTACCTGATTTTTTAATCTTATCTACAACGCTAGAAGTTCCAGCCGCTCCTGTAGAATCATTTTTCTTTGTACATCCAACCACGCTAAATGCCATTATCCCAACCAAGGCAGTAGCTAAAACTGTTTTTAATATACCTTTTTTCATTTTAAAACCCCTTTCTATAATTAAACATAATATAGTTTACCATTTTGAAATAAATATTATTCCTTGAACTGAGTATAATTATACATTATACATTCATTTTTATGCAAGTATTTTTTTATATTTTTTTAACATTTATAAATATGCAATTATGATATCGTTTAAATAACAGACAAATTAAATAAATCCGTTGATTTTTCTGCATTTAGCAATATATTTTCAATACAAAATCAATTCTCATTTATTAGGAATATTTAAAATAAAAAATGCATAAAATGTTTATTTTAAACACTTTATGCATTAATATATTTCTACTTTATCTATATAATTATAAATAAATATTTATAATTATAACTTAATATTTATATCTTTTAGCATATGCAAAGCTCTTGTACTCATTATATACTTTATTAGATCTTCATCTTTATCTTTTTCATTGTTGAAATCTACTATGATGACTCCATCAAATTCTAATCCTTTTGCAAAATAGGATGGAATGATAACAGTTCCTCCATTATAGATTACATCTTCATTATGGAACTTCATAACAGGAGCAAATTTCCTAACCTTTGGGTATATTTTATTCATATCTTCAGAGTTTCTTGTTATGATTGCAATACTTTCTAGCCCTTCATCTTTAAAATCTTCTATAGACATAAGTATTTCATCTATTAAATCCTCTTCAGATACTACTTCAACTGATTTTACTTCTTTTCCTTGTCTTACTAGTGGAATAACCTTTTCTTCTTTTAGGAACTTATTAGCATAATTCATTATTTCCATAGTAGATCTATAGCTTATATTTAGATTATAATTTTCAATGTCATCTTCTAAATAAATATTTTCAATGCTTAGCATAGCTGCTTCTTGATCAAGATCTACTAGTCTTTGATTTGTATCTCCAACTATCGTCATGCTCTTGCAGCCTGTTAGTTCCTTAATAGCCTTAAATTGTAGCTCACTATAATCTTGTGCCTCATCTATAACTATATGTCTAATATCAGATTTAGCTTTCTTACCATCAAGTTTTATCATCAGATATAGTATTGGCGCTAAATCATCTGACGTAAGTTTTTTATATCCATTGAATTTATTATAAATACTTAATATTGATTCATTTTCTATCCACTCTTCTAGTTCTGCTCTAGAGTTCATGACTTCTCTTATTATTTCTCTAATTTTCATTCTTCTATTGAATTCAATATTGTTTTCCTCTATCAATAAATCATCAGGCTTTAGACTCTTTTTATATTCTTCTGTTTCTTTATTTAAATTCCAAACTTTTTCATCACGCTTATCTTTTATTTTAGAAATAATAACTCTTTTTATTTTTTGACTTCTTCTAAATATAGGCATATATAAATAATCTTTTTCAAACAAGTTCTTTATTTCTTCTACGCCTAATATCTCTTCTCCAAAATAATTAACAGGCTTTACTTGAAAATAACTTTGCTCTATATCTTTTATAAGTTCATCTAACTTGCTAATAAACATTTTTGATTTCTTAAGTTTAATATCTTCAATAAATTCCTTGTCTCCAGACAGTACCTTTTCCATGTACTTTGGAAATTCCATAATCTCTTCATTTAAAGAAATTTGTTTTATAATAAAATTAGTTATAGTATCTTGCTTCACACCAACTTCTCCAAGGCTAGGAAGGACTGTAGATATATATTCCATAAATATAGAATTAGGCCCTAATATCAAAACCTTATCCCCAAGTTGTTTCCTGTTATTATATAAAAGATATGCTACCCTATGAAGTGCTATAGTAGTTTTTCCACTACCTGCTACACCATTTACAACTACAGTCTTTTCTCTAGGTCTTCTTATAATGGTATCTTGTTCTCCCTGAATAGTCATTATTACATCTTTAAGCTTTTCACTTGAGTTAGAACTCAAAACCATCTGCAAGATATCGTCTTTAACATCTACTTCTGAGTCAAACATCCCTTGAAGTTTTCCCTTTTTTATAATAAACTGTCTTCTTTCCTTTATATCTGTCTGTATATCCCCAACAGGTGAATTGTAGACAGCTTTACCTAAACTTCCATGATAAAAAAGTGCTGCTACCGGGGCTCTCCAGTCTACTATTATAGGCTCATATCTACCTTCCTGCGTAACTCCAAATCTTCCAATATACAGAGTCTCTAATAAATCTTCCTCTTCAGTAAACCCTACTTTCCCGAAATATGGATTTTCCTTTAATATAGTAAGTTCTTTTAACTTTCTGTCTATAGTTTTAAATGCCTCTTCTTTAACAAATCTTTCATGATCAAAGTATTCCGTAACCTTATCTTCGTCATCTCTATATTCTTCAATTACATTTTTTCTGTAATCTATTATATATTCAGATATGTATTTTCGCTTTTCTAGGTAATTTAAAATTTCATCATTTACTATTTTTAAGGTTTCACTTAACTTTTCTTCCTCAAATAGCAATTGTAATTCTTTCTCCCTGCTTGAGTTATTATCTTCCATTCAAATCACCTTTCCCTTAAATTAATGAAGAAAAAGTTCCCCTTTGGAAACTTTTTCTCTATCTTAAAACAAACTTATCAATATATAGATATTAAGATTGAACAGTACTATCACTACCATCAACCATTAATTCTGAAGTAACCTCATTTATACTAGATTCTAAAACTAAATCCGAATAAACTGGGACATCATTCTTCTTGTCCTTTCTTTCCTTCTCTAGTTTTTCAAATTCTTTTTTCTCTGCTTCTTTCTTTTCTCTTTCTACTTTTAGTTCTGGATATTTATTATATACAAATATCATAAATTCCTCTCCAGATAAAGTTTCTTTCTCTAAAAGATCATTTGAAATATCATTTAATAAATCTCTATTATTTCTTAATATTTCTCTTGCTTTTTCATGGCTGCTTTTTATTATCTGCAAAGTTTCTTCATCAATTTGTGCTGCAGTTTCAGCAGAACAGTTCTGAACTGGTCTTCCATCTAGATATCTATTACTAACAGATTCCAACGCCATCATATCAAACTTATCGGTCATACCATATATAGTAACCATGCTTCTAGCTGATTGCGTAGCTCTTTCAATATCATTTGAAGCTCCTGTAGATATGATGTTAAACTCAATCTCCTCTGCAGCTCTTCCACCAAGCATAACTGTGATTTCGTCTATCATCTCATCTTTAGAAACCAAATACTTTTCTTCATCTGGAAGTTGCATAGTATAACCTAATGCTCCCATGGTTCTTGGAACTATCGTAATCTTGTGTACTGGATCAGTATTCTTCAGTAAAGCCGCTACAAGCGCATGACCTACTTCATGGAAAGCAACAATTCTTTTTTCTTTAGGAGAAAGGATTCTATCCTTCTTTTCCTTACCAGCTATTATTACTTCCACTGCTTCTTCAAGATCCTCTTGAAGAACAAACTTTCTATTATTTTTAACTGCACTAAGTGCAGCCTCATTAACTATATTTGCAAGATCAGCTCCTACTGCTCCTGGAGTACTTTTTGCTACTGATTCCATATCTACATTATCACTCATTTTAACATCTTTTGCATGAACTTTAAGTATAGATATCCTACCTTTTAAATCTGGTCTATCAACTATAACTCTTCTATCAAATCTTCCTGGTCTTAGTAACGCCTTATCAAGTATCTCTGGTCTATTAGTAGCCCCTAGAATTACTACCCCTTTAGAAGAATCAAATCCATCCATTTCAGCAAGTAACTGATTTAGAGTCTGTTCTCTTTCGTCATTACCTTGGATAGCTCCATCTCTGCTCTTACCAATGGCATCAATTTCATCAATAAATATTATACATGGAGCTTTTTCTTCAGCCTGTCTAAATAAATCTCTTACTCTTGAAGCACCCATACCAACAAAAAGTTCTACAAAGTCTGATCCAGACATTGAGAAGAACGGAACCTTTGCTTCACCAGCTACTGCCTTTGCAAGCAATGTCTTACCCGTTCCAGGAGGGCCCACTAAAAGAGCTCCTTTAGGTAATTTTGCTCCTATTTCTTGATATTTCTTAGGGTCATGTAGAAAATCTACAATTTCTTTTAGTGATTCTTTTGCTTCTTCTTGGCCAGCTACATCTGCAAAAGTTTTACCAGTCTCATCTTCTGCGTAAAGCTTAGCAGTGTTCTTGCCAAAAGACATCACTCCGCCACCCATCTTCTTATCCATCTTACCAAACATTAATCTGCCTATTATAAAGAAGAATATTATAGGTGCAATCCAATAAAGTATTAAGTCAGCTATTGGGAATGCATCTGGAAGCTTTCCTTGATATTTTGCGCCTGAATCTTGTAAGTTCTTAACAAGATCCTTATCTCCTAGGTTCACTGTATATAGTATCTTACCATAATCACTGCTTTGTTTATTTGGTATTATAGTTAGCTTTTGACTTGTAATAGTTACAGTATCTACCTTTTTATCTTTTAACATACTTTGAAATTCATCATATGTAATATTCTCTGTCATCATCTCAGTTTTAGTATAATTAAAAGCAAATAATAACCCTAATGCTATTATTCCGTATATAATAGCATATTGCCATTTTTTATTATTCTTAAACATATCTGCACCTCTTTTCATTTGTCATATTATATAGATGGCTCCATTTTTAATTGAATTTATATCTCTAAATCTTCTTGTTATAAATCAGCTACATTTTAAAAATAGTCTTAGTTTTGAAGTTATCCAACTTTAGATGAACTATTTTAACGGCCCAATCCTATCAAATGGAAAAACTCTAATTCTTGCTTTTCCTTGTATATCCTTAGAATCAATATATGGATTATTCCAATATCTTGCATCCGCAGAGTTAGCTCTATTATCTCCTAGCATCAAATACTTTCCTTCGGGAATCTTAAAGCTTCCTGTTTTACTATCTGGATTTTTTACATAATCCTCCTGAAGATATTTACCATTAATATAAACATCCCCATTATCTTTTATCTCTACAGTTTCTCCTGGCAACCCAACTACTCTTTTTATAAGTAAGTCTTTAAGTTCATTTGAATAAAAAACCAATATATCTCCTCTTTTTATATTTTGAGGATTATAAATCTTGGTTACAAACATTTGATCACCTTTTTTTATAGTTGGATACATTGATTCTGTTGGAACAGAAACTTTGTATAAAAGAAATTTATTAATAAGCATGGCAAGCAATATAGCTGCACCAATAGGTACTACCCAATCTAATAAAAATTTGACCATAGGATTTCTATCACTACTTTTCTCCATCGTTCCACATACCTTTCATTAAATCTTCTACAATTGATTTCCTTTTATTTGTTAAATCTCTGTCTATATAATAAATGGAATCTTTTTTAACCAATACATCGCCTTCTTTAGGTACTCCTTCAATATTATTGACATTAATTTTAAAAATCTCTTCATTTACCTCACAAACGGCAATATTGTCTTCTATTCTATCTATTATTATATAAGCTTTAGATAGTTTCATATTATCTCCTCAATATCAATGAACTACTTCATAATTAAATTTATAGTTTCATATTCTCCTCTCAGAACCCATCAGAGTTTTAAAAATAATTTTCTTATTGAAATTATTCACCTCTAACTAAAAATACACCTTATATAAGTATATCATAATAAAATTTTTTTTCTATTGTAGATAGATAATTTAAAGGTTATTTTTCCACTTGCTGTAAATATATTGTATAAAATTTAATTGGGTGAATTATATGATATACCTTTTCTCCTTCTATGTAAATAGTTTGACAAGTTTTATTTTTATTACTGTATTGTCTTAAGATTTTATACTAAGTACTTTAAATTAGTATGTTTAGCTATCATAAAAATTTAATACTTTCCTCTAATTTTAAAAATAACAGAGTGTTGATATATTCAACACTCTGCGAAAATCTTAAATCATTAATTTATATATGCTCAAACTCTCAAGAAGCCTCAATCTTCAGGCATAGGTATAAATTAAGCCTTCACAATAGAAACTATAATTCATTGCTAATTACATCTGAATAAGTTTCTCTCTTACAAACAAGTCTATCTTCTCCATCTTTAATCATAACAACAGCCGCCTTAGGAACCTTATTATAATTATTAGCCATTGAATATCCATAGGCACCTGTTGACATTATAGCCAACAAATCACCAGTTTCAACTCTTGGCAATTTTATATTATTTATTAATATATCTCCAGATTCACAGCACTTTCCAGCTACAGTTACGTCTTCCAACTGATGAGAGTTAACCTTATTTGCTACTATTGATTCATATTCAGCATTATATAATGCTGGTCTAATATTATCAGTCATTCCACCATCTACAGATATATACTTTCTTATTGAAGGCACTTCTTTAATTGATCCAACTTTATATAATGTAAGCCCCGCATTTCCAACTATAGATCTTCCTGGTTCTATTGTAAGTATAGGCATATCTAGACCTAAGTCTTTACAAACTTGATCAGCCTTATTTAAGATTGCGGCACAATATTCGCTTGCTGGCTTTGGTTCATCATCAGAATTATAATAAATTCCAAAACCACCACCAAGATCGAGCTCTTTTATAAGATATCCTGTAGCATTATATATATCCTTAATAATTGTTAACATTATCTCAGTTGCATCTTCATACGGAGTTATATCAAAGATTTGAGATCCTATATGACAATGTAACCCTGAAAGTTCTATATTTTGTAATGATAAAACTTTATTAACAACATTTAATACATTATCTGCTATATATGCAAATCCAAACTTTGAATCTAACTGTCCTGTCTTTATATACTCATGTGTATGCGCTTCTATACCTGGAGTTATTCTTAAATAAATTCGTTGTTTTTTATTATGCTTTCTAGCAATTTTGTCGATAAGCTCTATCTCCATTTCATTATCTGCTACAAAAGTACCTACTCCAAGATCAATTCCTAGTTCAATTTCGTCAATTGTCTTGTTATTTCCATGGAAATATACTTTTTCCAACGGGAATCCCGATTTATATGCTGTAAAAAGTTCTCCACCTGACACCACATCTAAATATAGATTTTCATCTTTTATAATCCTGCACATAGCAAGAGTTAAAAATGCCTTTCCAGCATATGCAACTCTATTATTTCTACCTTCACAATTAAGCCCCTTGTAATATTCTCTACAATTTTGTCTAATAAGATTCTCATCAAAAACATACAGTGGTGTAGAATATTTTTCTGCAAGCTCTGTAGCTCTAACCCCACCGATTGATAATACATTTTCATCAATATTCATACTTCCAAACAATTTCATCAACATTACCTCCCCAATATTAACTAATAAAATGTCTTTTACTCTTTCTTTAGCATAATTTAAGTACCATTATTAATTTAAGATATTCCTAAACATCAAATAATGTAATCAATCATATGCAAAATTAGTCAAAGCATTCCAGTTTCTCTGATACTCAATCTTATACAGTAAAAAAGTTGCTGAAGCCTTCTACACATATTTATTCACAACCTTATCTTTGATATAATTTCATAAAGAATAAAAAACGCCACAGAAAATATCTGTGACGGGTAGAATTCGCTTTAAGGTGAAATTGCAGAAATGAATTTTTATCTTATGATATAATTCTAAGATATCTCAAAAACATTTGAAAATACTTTATCGCAATCTTTAGTACCTTGTAGCTCTCCACTTTAATAATTAAAAGATAACACTATAATCATCTCACTTTAAAGTGACAGTTATATACATATTATATATATAACCAGAAAAAAGCTTTGCCAAGCTATCTTCTTCGGCTATTTTTCCTTTCTTTATTCATCTACACTTGCCAGCTCCAAATAAATACTTTTAAAAACAGCACCTCTACCCTAGGTTTCGTTTAACTGTTGAATCGAATAATACATTAATATTATTAACGACTCGACATTATTCAATTTTATTTGTAATTTAACTATTATATTATCATATTATAATAAATATGCAATACAAAAATCAAATTAATTAATATAGAATATATTTCACAATTTTACATCTTTAAAATATTGCTTTTTAAATTATAACTGAGAAAATTGTCAATATAACTACTCTTTGTCGCTTCTGTATTTAACCATAAGTTCACTAAATATCTCACCTGAACTGGGAGGTGTATATGTTATAGCGTTTGCTCCTGCAATTATCGTTTCTCTTATACTTTCAGTAGTAGGTCCACCTGTAGCTATAATAGGGAAGTCTGGAAACTTCTTTCTTACATTACGAACTATCTCAGCAGTATTCTTTCCACCTGAGACATTTAATATGTTAGCACCTGCTTCTATTCTACCTTCAAAATCATCGTTTTCAGATACAACAGTAACTATTATCGGTATATCTACTGTATTTCTCAATTTACTTACAATCTCATTTGAAGTAGGTGCATTTACTACAACTCCCATTGCACCTTTAAATTCCGCATCCAATGCAAGATTTATAACTCTCATTCCTTGAGTTATACCTCCTCCTACTCCACAAAAAACTGGAACGTCTGCAGCAAGCATTAAAGCTTCAGTAATAATAGGCTGAGGAGTAAATGGATATACTGCAATTATTGCATCAGCATTAGTGTTTTTTATTATTGCAACATCAGTAGTAAATACTAGTGATTTTATTCTTTTGCCGAATATCTTTATTCCACTTGCATCTCTTATAACTGCAGGCATTTCTATTAAGTGATTTCTTAGAGCTCCTTTAATCTCAGGTACATACTTTGGCTCTTTATTTGTATTTCCTATCATTTAAATATCCCCCTTTCCCTTCCATAAAAATATATAATTAATAAATTCTAAATATCAAAGAAATTAAGGAAAAACTCTTTTACAATTAAAATATATATACAAACGAATTTTGCCTTATTACAATTTCCTAAAGAATAAAAATAATTTGAAAATTAACTATATTTTAATACAACAAGTTTCTCTTGTCATTTTTTTTATATTAATTTTTCTTTAATTCATATGACAATATTATTCAAAATATAACAAATACAATTATTTTAATTCATTAAGTATCTTCCTAACTACTGCTTTTCCTATCTTATCTTCAGTCATTTCACCTATTGCATCTTCAATATTGCTCCAATCTAACCATTCCACTTCCGAAGACTTTATAATTTCTCCTGATTTGTAGTGTGCTATATATGTAAGCATAAGTAGATCTTTCCCTTTAACATAAT
This sequence comes from Clostridium folliculivorans, assembly GCF_024341905.1. Classification (GTDB taxonomy): domain Bacteria; phylum Bacillota; class Clostridia; order Clostridiales; family Clostridiaceae; genus Clostridium_AR; species Clostridium_AR folliculivorans. The sequence goes on along the minus strand of NZ_BQXY01000010.1, from coordinate 1,930 downwards.
CACTACCTAAATATTTTATGTTATCTACTATTAATCCCGTTTCTTCTTTTACCTCTCTATAAACAGCATCTTCTGCTTTTTCATCTGGGCTGATATAACCTGAAACAAGTACTTTTGAATTTTTATATATATAGCTTTGCTTAAGTAGCAATATCTTATTCTCCTTTATAATGGCAACAACAATACAAGGTCTTGGCACATCAAAAAACATCATATCATCCTCTGAACAATATGGTACTCCCCCCTCATCCCAACTATGTCTTTCTTCAAGCTTCTTCCCACAAAGTGGACAATATACGAATTTCATGTCATTCCCCCTAAAATTACCTTACAATATATTCTATATACTATAATATCACTTGAACTTCCCTTTTCAAAGTTATGCTGTTTGGAGTAACCTCAGAGCAATATGCAAAGACATCAACCCCATTTTTAGCCGCATATCTTAATGCCTCACCAAATTCAGGATCTGTTTCATCATGAGGCGTAAATGCTTTTATATCATCTAGTTGTATAAGAAATATAACTCCAGCTCCTTTTCCTTGTCTTTTAACCTCTACAAGTTCCAATAAATGCTTTCTACCTCTTTCAGTAGGTGCATCTGGAAAGCTAGCAACTCCATCTTTTTCTAAAGTTACCCCTTTAACTTCTAAATAATACTCGGAGCCACTATCATCACTAAGTTTAAAATCAAATCTGCTATTTCCAAAAGTTTTTTCTCTCATTATTATATTATATTTCGCTAAGGAAGGAATCATTTTATTTATCAGCGCCTCTTGTACTACCTTATTTGGGATATGTGAATCTATACTTATGAGATTTTCTCCTTTGTATGCAGCTATTAAATCATATTGTGTTTTTCTTTCTGGCGAATCTTCCTTTCTAAGTATAACCGTTGTTCCTGGTATCAAGATTTCTTTACATCTCCCTGTATTGGGCACGTGAGTCATTATTTCCTTACCTTCTAGTATTACATACCCTTGAAATCTATTGGGTCTTTTAACGAATACTGCTTCTAGCACAGGTTTCTCTATTAACATATTAATCACCTTCATAATATATTTAAGATAGTTATCCACATTATCCACACATATTGTCCACATAAAGTGTGTGTAATGTTAATACTTAACCATAAAACTTATATCTTTGGTTATAATTATTGCTTTTATGTAAGTTTTTGTAGGTTTATATACTATTTTGTTGTAGCATATTTATTAAGTCGAGTATGCTAAACTATAATTATTAACCTAATTATATTATTTTTTTATGGCATATGGCAATAAATATTAGTTTTCCCACTACTTATCCACATTTATTCACAGGTTTGTATACAAAAATGTGGACAACTAATATAAAAATCAGCTTTTTGTGAATAAATCAATACGTTTTATAAAAACAACTTTTTTCTACATTTTTTCCGAAAAAACACTAATTTTTATAGACAAAAATAAGGAATTACCCTTAAGAGTAACTCCTTATATATTCATTTATAGGCTTCAGCCCTATTACGTTCTACACATATATAAACTCGATAAACTCCGGAAGTAAATCGAGTTATATAAGTTATGGTGACTCCTAGGGGAATCGAACCCCTGTTACCACCGTGAAAGGGTGGTGTCTTGACCGCTTGACCAAGGAGCCATGAACCTAGCGACCACCTACTCTCCCACACAGTCGCCCATGCAGTACCATCAGCCGTCTAAGTCTTAACCTTCGTGTTCGGTATGGGTACGGGTGTAACCCTTAGACGCATCATCACTAGATATTGAAAGATTATTCTTTCAAAATTGCACTTAAGTTTACTTTGTAATAATTTGTATTGGTCAAGCCCTCGACCTATTAGTATCGGTCAGCTGAACATGTTACCATGCTTACACCTCCGACCTATCAACCTCGTGTTCTTCGAGGGGTCTTACTAGCTTACGCTATG
>NZ_BQXY01000009.1 GCF_024341905.1 Clostridium folliculivorans | reverse complement strand
CCTCCTGATAAAGCTGATGCTGAAACTTCATCATTTGGAGTTCTTACGTCAAACTCTTCTATAAGCTTATTGCAATGCTTTCTAACTTCACTATAGTTTAATACAATACCTTTGCTAAAAGGCTTATTTCTATGAATACCTAAGATTGAGTTTTCAAATAATGAATATTTAAGTATCAATCCTCTTTTATGTCTGTCTTCAGGAACATGTCCAACGCCAGACTCCATAACTATTTTAGGTGCCTTGTTAAATATATCTTTACCGTTTATAGTTACTTTTCCACTAACAGCTTTTCTAAGACCAGTTAAAGCTTCTATAAACTCTGACTGTCCGTTACCATCTACTCCAGCTATACCAACTACCTCACCTGCATGTACTGTAAGATCAAGATTCTTAACTACAGGAAGTTTTCTATGATCATTAGCATTTAAGTTTTCTATCTTGAGGATTTCACGGCCTACTTTTGCTTCAGCCTTCTGTACTACAAGATTAACTTTTCTACCTACCATTAGCTCTGCTAATTGGTCGATATTAGTATCTTTAGTATTTACAGTTCCAGTGACCTTACCTCTTCTTATTATGGTTACTCTGTCACTCATCTTCATAACTTCTTTAAGCTTATGAGTGATAAGAATTACTGACTTACCTTGTGATTTCAGGTTATCTATAATAACCCCAAGCTCATCTATTTCTTGAGGAGTTAGAACCGCTGTAGGTTCATCAAGTATTAATATATCTGCTCCTCTATATAAAGCCTTTAGTATTTCTACCTTTTGCTGTTTACCAACTGTGATATCTTCAATTACTTCGTTTGGATTTATGTTGAAACCGTATTTTTCAGCAATAGCTTTAACATCCTCTATTGCTTTCTTCATGTCTACCTTCAAACCTTTTTTAGGTTCAATTCCTAGAACTATATTTTCTGCAACTGTAAAATTATGAACAAGCATAAAATGTTGATGCACCATACCAATTCCAAGCTTTATAGCATCGTTAGGGTTTGTTATCTTAGCTAGCTGCCCGTTAACGTATATCTCACCCTTTTCTTGTTGGTACAACCCATATAGTATGTTCATTAAAGTGGTTTTTCCCGCTCCATTTTCACCTAGCAAAACGTGAGTTTCACTTTTGTTAAGTTCAAAATTAACATCATCGTTAGCTATGGTTCCTGGGAATATTTTTGTGATACCCTTCATTTCTACCACTTTTGTCACCATTAATACCTCCTAATTTAAAATAGAAAACTCCTTAAATCTTTAAAAAAGCTAGATGTAGCAACATCTAGCTCTTCTTTGAACCTATAAATATTTAGATTATTGTACTGCAGCTGGTGCAAATGCTTTAACATCAGCTGGCTTTGTTGGAACTGTTATCTTTCCATCTTTAACAGCAGCTTGATATTTAGCTACTAAATCAAGAACATCTTTAGGAGTATTCTTGCTTGATGTACCAGCTATATCTATTCCGCCTTCTTTTAAGCCAAGTTCAACAGTACCTGCTTTGAAAGTACCATTTACTATATCTTTAGCAGCTTGGTATGTTGCGAAGTCAACCTTCTTTATCATAGAAGAAAGTATTACATCTGCATATTGTGGAAGTGTAACCGCTTGGTCCATATCAACTCCTATAGCCCAAACCTTTTTACCATTCTTGTTTGCTTCTTGAACTGCTTGGAACATACCTTCACCAGCTCCACCAGCAGCATGGTATATTACTGTACAACCAGCATTGATTAAGTTCTTAGCTGCTTCTTTTCCCTTTGCAGCATCTGTAAAGCTATCAACATATTGAACTGTTTTTCTTCCAATTAAATCTTCAGCAGCAGTTGGGTTAACAGCTTTAACTCCAGCTGCAAAACCTGCTTCGAATTTTTGTATAAGTTCCATGTCTTTTCCACCGATAAATCCTACTTTGCCAGTTCCAGCCATCTTACCAGCTATAACTCCCATAAGGAATGAACCGTCTTGTTCTTTAAATAGTATTGATCTTACATTAGCAGCATCAACAGCTGAGTCAACTATAGCAAAGTTTACATCAGTATGCTTTGAAGCCGCATTCTTAACTGCATCAGACATTTGGAATCCAACACCTACAACTAAGTTTGCTTTTTCTGATACTAATGCATCTAGGTTTGATTCATAATCATCTTTAGATTTTGATTCAACAGCCTTATAATCAAATTTGAACTCGTCTTTAGCTTTCTTTATTCCAGTATCAGCTGCTTGGTTAAATGACTTATCATTTAATCCACCTTCATCAGTTGAAAGACCAACCATTACCTTCTTATCAGAAGTTTTGTTATCAGTAGTTGTTTTGTCATTAGACTTACTAGCACAACCAGCAAATAGAGTTGCTACTACTGCCACCGAAGCTACAGCAGCCATTAATTTTTTCTTGTTCATTACAGATCCCTCCTAAGATTTATATATTGTTTGGTTACAAACATATAACCAACCATTTACATTTTGAACGAGTACTATAACACCAAAATAAATATGTAAGCACTTACTTAAAAAGTTAACACTATATTAGCTTAATAATAAAAAAATGCCTGTTATGAATACAAAATTAATTAAGATATACATGTCCTAAAAATATATTTTAAAACCTAATAAATAATTGTATATAACAAACACCGTTGTTTATAATTCTCCTAAATCTGAGAGAATAGCCTTTTAAATAATAACATAAGCATATTTTGGTAATCATTTGCCCGTTGTAATTATAGCATACGTATAGGATAAATGAAACACTTTTTTCATTTATGTTACTAAATAAAACTTAAGTTTTAATAATTTTTTAAGCATAATTTACTAAACATATATTGGATAAAACATTTTTATGAATACCTTTTCATTTTTGAACCATTTAATCTTACTTCTTATAAATATCCATGGACTATTTTATAAATATATTTTGAAGTGTTTATTAATTTGTTTCCTATATAATAAGTATATAAAACTTTGCCTTTATTTATTCTTAATTTCAATATAGAAATTCCTTCCAATATTCTATATTTCATTATTGTATATTTTCCTATCAAGTAAAAAAACAGTAAGGTTTATTAACCCTACTGCCCATATTAAACATAATTAATATTATAAATTTTAGAATTCTTCAATAAAAAATAATCCACAAGCCTTTGGTCCTGAATGTATTCCAACTGTACATCCAACTTCTGCATCAATATATTCAATATCATTTTCATTTAAATATTCTTTTAGAGGCTCATAGATGTCTTGATTCTCAATATGCAGAAGTACTACTGGCTCTCCTGCTTTTCTCTTAAGAGTTTCAAAGGTTCTAATGATTTCTTTAGTAGCCTTCTTACTTCCTCTAACCTTGTCCATTACCGACATCTTTCCCTGCTTAACTTCTAACAGTAGTCTTATTCCAAGAACACTACCTATAACTCCGGCAGTTCTTGATAGCCTTCCTCCACGAACTAAGTTATCTAAACTTTCAAAGCTTAATGCACTCTTAATATGTGGTATAGCTGATAATAATTCGTGTTCTATTTCTTTTATATTCATTCCTTTTTCTTTTGAAGCTATCGCCTTAAGAACTACTATGCCTAATCCTGATGTTACATTTTTTGAGTCAATTACTATTATATCTTCTGTATCAAACATATCTTTAGCTATACAAGCAGAGTTATAAGTTCCACTCATATCTGACGAAAGATGTACTGATATAATTTTATAACCCTCTTCTAAGTATCTCTTGTAACATTCATAAAATCTATTTGGGGTAACTTGTGCTGTGGTTGGAAGTGCGTCGTCTTCTTCTATACGCTTAAGCATAGTCCTAAGATTTATTTCTACTCCATCAAGATAGCTTTCTTCTCCAAAATTAATAAGAAGTGGTAGTACCTCCACGTCATTCTTCTTTAACAAATCAATGGGGATATCTACAGTACTATCTGTAATTATTTTAATCTTTTCCATATCCCTTCCCCCTATTTATTTCATACTTGGAAAACCAATTTGTCTCAATGCTTCATACGCAATAATCGAAACTGTGTTTGATAGATTAAGTGATCTTGTTGATGTATTTATCATCGGAACCCTTATTCCTTGCAAATCATTATGGACACTTTCAGGCACTCCAGATGATTCTCTACCAAACATTATGAAATCACCTTCTTTATATTCCACTTCATCATAATAATTTTCTGCATGAGTAGTAGATAAGAATATTCTAGCTCCTTTATTCTTCTCCATAAACTCTTCATAGCTTTCATAAATCTCCATATTTAAGTATTGCCAATAATCAAGTCCTGCTCTTCTTACATGTTTTTCATCTAGATCAAAACCTAAAGGTTTAATCAAATGTAACTTAGAATTAGTCAAAACACAAGTTCTAGCTATGTTACCTGTATTTTGTGGTATCTCTGGTTGATATAAAACTATATTAAGATTCACTTTATTTCCTCCGAACGGTCTTATATAAATTGTAAAATCACACTTCATCTTATTATATTACAATATTTTATTATGTTAATCAAATCTAAAATAACCTATCATTTCTTAATCCAACACAACAAAGTATGATTTTATATTAAACTATTGTATTATATGTTTTAATTTATCTTTCTTTAGATACAATAAACTTTTCTATAGCTTTTCCAACCCCATCGTTATCGTTAGTGTCAGTTATGTAATCTGCTACATCTTTAAGTTCTTTAATTCCATTTCCCATTGCTACTCCCATACCAGCATACTCTATCATCGGCATATCATTTTCGTTGTCACCTATGCACATTATCTCTTCTCTTTTTATGCCGTAGTATGCAGCAAGAACTTCAACTGCTCTTCCTTTTGTAACATCCTTATTTAGTATTTCTATATTAAAAGCTCCAGAGCTAGTTACACTTACATCATCCATAGCATCAAGCTCTTTTCTAAAGTTCTTTAATATGTTCTTATTAGGACTAAATACAATACATTTTACAAACTCATCCGTATGCTCTTCAAATATCTTTTCCCATTCTTTTCTCTTACCTATATATTTAATAGTGAGTCTTAAGTCTTTTGGTAATGGATAAGACATGTATAATTTTAAGGCAGTTCCTTGAAGTCTGCTACTTACAAATATACTATCAGTAGTATAGAAGTGCATCTTTATTCCGTATTTACCTACAGAATCAAGAAGTCTAAGACAGGTCTCACTATTAAGAGCATTTTTGTATATAACTATCCCTTTATCTTTTTCTCTTATCACAGCTCCATTGGTAGCTATAACTGGTGATTTAACCCCTAATAAATTGGAATAATGGAGGGCATTATTAAATATCCTACCTGTAGTTATAACAATATGTACTCCCATATCATGGGCCTTTTTCAGCATCTCTTTATTATAACTTGAAATCTTCTTTTTACTGTTTAGCAGAGTTCCATCCATATCTATACATACTAATTTATAGCTCATATATTACTCCTATTTCTAATGTATATTAAATAACATATCTATAATTTTTGTTTTCCTAATATGCTATTTTATAATTTGTGTATATTTTAACTTTAGTATTTATTTAACTTTATTATTGAAATTAAGGTGTTGCTTCCGGAGATACTATATGAGTGAGCTGTTAGAATTAAATGATTTGCGGAGATGGAATAGCTTTAAAAAACTGTATTGTCCGAGCGTAGTGAGTTATACAGTTTTAGCTATGGAATTGTAGAAAATCATATTAATTCTTTGCGAAACTCATTAAAGTATCGGAGGAGTAACAACTTAATTTCAACAAATGCTAAAATAGCTGTAAAACCTATACTTTATCTTTTTCATATCTGACAACATTATACCAATAAAACATTTTAAATCAAATAATTCCAACCTGAATTTAATCAAACAATAAATATATATCAATTAATTCGAAAACCATTTGAAAAACTCTCACATACTTTAGTGAGAGTTTTCATAAAATCAAGCTTTTCTATGGACTAATGATTTACATCTTTAAAATAATATATATCTGTTTATTAGATATTTTCTATTTCCTTGATTAAGTTTAACTGTGACTTCTATATAATTTATCATTTGAAGTCTATCGTAATGCAAATTATCTTCCTGAGCATAAAACTCTCTATATATAAGTTCAACTAATTCTACCATCTTCTTTGACAACTCATAATTAGGTATATTTTCAGCAAATTCTAAATCCGTCTCATTTTTAGACTTTATTATATTTATCCTATTTAATCTCAATTTACAATAGTCATATAAAGGAATTAGACTATCACTTTTAATTATTTTTCTCCTTTTTATAACTACTAAACATATTCTTATAGTTATATATATCAATATTAGTACAATTGGAGATAAAATCGTCAAATATAAATAATATATTTTGCTTTTATCCTCACCGTTATTCTTTTCTAAATCAACCTTTTTTGTGTTTCCTTTGCTATCATTATCTAGAGATGATTTAGAACTATCTGATGCCCCGCTATTAGTTCCACCATTGTTTTGTACTTCTTTTGCATGTCTATATTGATATGCTGTAGGTACTGTATCAATCTTTGTAAAAGGTAACACCCTTGCGGCACTATAATTACTTCCATTATATGATAAATATATTTCTGTCCAAGCATGAGCATCCTCATTAGTAACTTTGTACATCCCATTGTTTTCCTTATCCTTACTGACTTTGAAACCTTCAACATATCTTGCTGGAATTCCTGCAATTCTGCACATTACTGTCATAGCAGTTGCAAAATATACGCAGTATCCTTTCTTTTCTTCAAACAAAAAATAATCTACAAAATCCTTCCCTTCAGGAACACTAGGAACATCTAAGCTATAAGTATAGTTTTGAGTAAGATATGCTTTTAATCTATACGCCTTTTCATAATTTGAGGAAGTTCCTTTCACTATATCATAAACCAAATCAGCAGTCCTTTGAGTGATAGTGTCTGGCAGTTGAAGATAATTAGACAAGTCCCCATTGTTAAGCAATTGGTCTATCTCTACAGAATTACTTCCATTTAAAGGCGTATCAAAAGCTTTATCATAAATACTATTTGAGTAAAAGTTTATTGTATATTCTGTCTTTATAGGTTTTTCAGCATAAAATGCTCCATTAACTTTGTCCACATAAGTTTTATTATCACTGTTGTATTTTATGTTCACAACTTTAGAATAATAAGGATTAAATAAGGTTGTAGTTGTAATATAATCTGGATGAATTGTCATAGTTTCCTCATTAGCCCCAACAAAATTTTCAACATACGATGCATCCATCATGTTGCTTTTCTCTATCAACCTATAGTTAGGCACCCATGATATACCAGTATATTTATCTTTTACAGAACCTTTAAGGTAGATTTCATTTTTAACATTTCCTTTATACTCTAATTTAAATGCTTCTCTATCATCAATATTAATTGGCCCGCCTAATATTTTAGTGGAATCATTATAACCAGATTTAGCTAGAGTATACCCATATTTATCAGGATTGTAAGCTCCTCCACTATCATCAGCTATATTTTCAACTACTTTATCTGAAATTATTTTAGAAAATTTCCCACTTGTTGATTTTGGTAATAACACTATGACCATTGAACTTACTAGAGACAGTATTATAGTTGCCCAAATAATTTTAGACGTTATAATATTATTTCTAATCTCTTTTCTTTTCAACCTTTTACTATAATTACCCAGGTGGTTTACAGCGTATGTTATTATACTTACAAAAATAAATATATACATTACCTTATCAATTTCTTCATAGTATCCTAGGTACCAATAAACCATCATTAACAGCATATTTATGAGAATAATTATATCCGCAAATCCTCTTTTTTTGATCCACATGGCAAAAGGTGTTAAGGTAGGGATTGTGATAATAAATAGATTTCTTATAAGTGAGAAAGAACTCGCCCATCCTTCTCTCATATTTGAGGTTATATGTGTCATGTTATTTCCTATTCCTTCTATTATAAAAGAAACAGCGTACTTTCTAAATACAATGACCATTAATAGCACTGCAGAAAGTATAATCATAGTTAAAACTAGTTTTTTCTCTAAAGACTTTACCTTTTCATCATAAACCCAAGTTATAACTAACCCCATTATAAACAGAAACGTTATAAGATAATAATCAGTTCCTTCAATATTGAGACATGCTTTTAATATTAGAATGGTAAGTATCATATTAAAAAAAACAACAAAACTATCTAAAAGCCTTTCCTTAAACCATTCCATACTAATTCACCTGTCCTTTTACAAGCTCTTCTATACTTACGGCAGCCTCACTAAACAGCCCTTCATCTATCTTATAGCATATAATCCCAAGATTTCTCATAGTAGTCACAGACTCATCACCAATTTCGCTCCTAAGATAAAATATAATAAGCGAATTACCTTTTTCTTTGTTTTCCATTATGAAATTTACCATCTTATCAGACAGTGTATGAGTTATCACAGCTATTCCAGCTATAGAAGAAAGCCTATTTCTTTGAATATTTATAAAGTTTGTTATAGGAGTTACACCTTCACTTCTATGCTCTATTAAATATTCTAAAAACTTTTCAAAATCCATATTATTCTCTATGATTTGTACTTGTTCGATTTTATTGTTGACGAATACTTTCGTAGATATATTTTTCTTTAAAAGAGAATAAATAAGTGAAACAGAAAAATCTATAAGAAATTCCTCGTTTTTACCGTAAGGATCAAGACGATAATTACTTTCGTTCATATCCATAAATACATTAAATTCTTCACCGGAAACAGTATCAAAATTTCTTACATATAAGTCATTTAACTTTGCACTAACCTTCCAATTTATTCTCTTTAAGCTATCTCCCTCTCTGTATCTTCTCATATCTCTTGTAGAATGAGGATCTTCCTTGCTAGTGACAATTGACAAAGTATTTTCAATTATTTCTGAACCACTTATAGCCATCTGACTGATATCATACACTCTTGGAAATACCTTTATTGTTTTACTTTCATTTATCTTATAATTAATATTGAAGATACCTAATAAGTCTTTAAGTTCCACATCATAACTACCCAAATCAAACTTACCTCTGCTTACATATACTATTTCTTCAGATATCATATGATTTTCATTTATTGCGAGAGTTAGAGCATCCCCTGTATAATTCTTTTTAATCTTATTTATGCCTTCATTTGTAATCTTACAATATGGGAGAATTAATATTGTGTTATTCTTCGCCATAGTATCAATATAATCTTTATTTCCACATGTATAAAATCTAGCTACTGTAACATTCCGAACATTTAAACCTGATTTAAAAACAATGATTGATATAAGTCCTAAGATTCCTGGTATTAGTAGCATATAAAATATAACATGGGGAAGGCTTCCACCTTGAACATAAACAAATACTGTGGCTAATGCAAACATAACTACATATTTTATACTAACTTTTAGCTTAAGCATTGACAGTTATCCTCGGAGTTTCTACTATCTTTAGAATATCCTCTATGGTCTCCCTTTCTCCATAGCCGTTTGCCTTTCCAGTTGAAGACATAATTATTCTGTGACTTAATACTAAAGCCGCATTATCTTTTACATCTTCAGGTATTACATAATCTCTTCCAGATAAAAGGGCACTGGCTTGTGCAACTTTTTGAAGCGCAAGAATTGCTCTAGTGCTTACACCCAATGATATATAGTTACTTTCTCTTGTTTTATTTGCAATTCTCACTATATATTCATTTATCACTCTAGCAACCCTTACCTTAGCAACAGCATCTTGAAGATACAAAATATCCTCAGCAGTAACTACACTGGTAAGTTCTTGCAATGGATTGTTCTCCCTATACTTTTCTAATATATCAACTTCAGCTTCAGCCGATGGGTACCCTAAAGAAACCTTAATTATAAATCTGTCTAATTGAGCTTCTGGCAATCTAAATGTTCCATCGTAATCAATAGGATTCTGAGTAGCCATAACTACAAAAGGTGTTTTCAATTTATATGTTTTTTTCCCTTCAGATACTTGATTCTCTTCCATAACTTCAAGTAATGCTGATTGAGTCTTTGGTGAAGTTCTATTTATTTCATCAGCAAGCACTATATTAGAAAATATCGGTCCTTCCTTGAACTCAAACTCCATATCTTTCTGATTGTATATTGATATACCTGTTATATCTGATGGAAGAAGATCAGGTGTAAATTGAATTCTGCTGTAAGTTAAATCTATTGTCTTAGCCAATGCTTTAACCAGTGTAGTCTTACCAACACCTGGAACATCCTCGATTAAAATATGACCATTTGCAATAACACCCTTTAATATATTACTAAGCTCTGCTTCCTTCCCTATTATTACCTTATTAAGATTGTCTAAAATCTTCTTTATAATTTCCTTTTCCCTCATCATGTTAACCCCTCTTTAAATTTAATTATGTCTATAGCCCTCATTAAAACACAGTAACTAATTTAAACATATTTCCATACTAAAAGTTATTTCCTTGTATGAACACTTCCAAATACTTATGGACCATTTTTTATATTTATAGCTATTAATTATAATTATTATAAATTCCACATATTTCCTAATTCTATCTATTTTTTTCAATTCCTTCATAGATTAAAAATTATAATATAATACTAATAAGTTTTTATATTATTACAAAATTTATTTAATTATTGCATATTTTTCCTAATTAAATCAACCTTATTTTTTAATATAGAGAAGATCATTGTGTTTTATTCTATAACTATCTTCATTAAATTAAAATCCGGATTAGATATTCAATATAAAATAAGAACCACACTAGAATTTCATAAAATATCAGTGCAGTTCTTATTTTATATACTATCATATGAAATTTTAATTGTTAGTTGAAACTTTTAATATAAATATTAACTTGCAACAAACACATAGTCATGAGATACCCAGCCAGCCTTTGTACCACTTGGTGTATTATATTTTATAAGTAACCATTCAGTTTTAGTACCTGGACCTGGAGATGCTCCATAAACTCTTACAAGTTCCCCATTACTTACTGATCCTATAATTCTATAATTAGTTCCTGGACCGCTTCTTACATTAAGAGTACTAGTGTTAATATACCCTTCCATATCTAAGGATACTTGCGCATATTGAACATCTAACATGTTTATATCAACTGGAAAATCTACAGCATACGCCTTTTTCCCTCCAATTGATACCATTGATGCTAGTCCAACTAAAAGAACCATTGAAAATACAACCAAACTTTTTTTCATGCCTTTCATAAAGACAATCCTCCCATCCTTATATTGATTTATATTTAAAAATTAAATATGCTTTTTAAACCTTTTATCCACAAAAATAATACCAAAAATTTTATAATTCAGTTACACAGGTAACAGTATAAGTATAATTTTATTTTCATTTAAGTTAATATATTACATAATATAACATTTTTTTCACTGGCTGTAAACTTATTTCGTAAAAAATCTTTCTATTTGCTATTTTTTGATATATGTGTGACAGCTTTATTAAGTATTTTCACAAACTTTAAAATGTTTTTTTTAAACCTTTAGTGTTATTGCAAAGCTAAAGCTCGCTAATATAGTATAAATTTACAGAAAGGTCTACTTTACAAAATTACTTTTATATAAATAAAAAAACACGCTAATAAGCGTGTTTTACAATCAATAGAGCTATTTTACTGTCCTCAGAATACTTACTAAATCAATTTTTCTATAATTTCATTCATTTCAGATGGCTCAGAAGTTGGTTCGAATCTTTCAACCACATTACCATCTCTATCAACTACAAACTTAGTGAAATTCCACTTTACTGAATTTCCTTCTAGGAAACTAGGAAAATTCTTTTCTAATGCATCCAAAAGTATCTTTCCAATTGGATGATTCATGTTAAAACCTTTATAAGGAGCTTTTTCTGTTAAGTAATTAAATAAAGGATGAGCATTTTCATCTCTTACATCTGTCTTCTCAAATAATTGAAATGTAACTCCATAATTAATTTGACAGAAATTCTTAACCTCTCCATTACTACCTGGTTCTTGTTCTGCAAATTGATTACTTGGGAAGCCCAATACCTCAACACCTTGATCTTTATACTTTTGATATAGAGCTTCAAGACCTTCATATTGAGGAGTAAATCCACATTTGCTTGCAGTATTAACTATTACTAATACTTTACCTTTATAGTTTTCTAAAGATATTTCTTCTCCATCTATTGTTTTTGCTTTAAAATCGTAAACTGACATAACTTCTTTCCTCTCTTCATAAATATTTATTTTATTTTAAAAAATCAATTAAATACATGTTTTAAACTAAATTAACGTCAAACAAAATTATATTGAATACAATTAAATATTACTTGATTTAATTATATGCATTAATTAACAATCTGTCAACTGTTATATTGTATCTTATGTAATCTTGTTCAATACAAAGTATTAGCGTAAAATTATTTTAGATGTTCTAAATTTAAAAAGAGCGGCTGTACCCCAACCACTCTTTTTAATATTATTTAATCTTTTTCTTACTCCATAATGCATATAGAACACCTACAAAAATAACTAGTCCTGCAGAAACCAATGCAATATTATATAAATTAACTTTATTAGAATTATCTTTGGATGCTACTTTGTTGTTTTCATTATCTGAAACACTTACATCCTTGTTAGGGCTTTGAACTGTTGTGTCTTTCTTTTCTTCTGGATCAATAGCAATTGGCTTTTCCTCTTCCTTATTATCTGTTAACGCAATATCTTTTGGTACATTTCCAGAAGTATTTATATTTTTATTTGTATTCTGAACTATTACCTCTACATTCTTTGTAGGTGCATTGTTGTCAGTTGTATTTTTTTCTGGAATATTTACAATTGGATTATCCTTTTTCTTTTCTAATGATATAAATGCTTGCTGTAATGCTTTAACTTCGTCATCAACTTGTTTTTGTGTTGCTTCAGCATTATTATATATTGCTTTTGCTTCATTTAAAGCTGCTTCTAAGGCTTTGACTGATTCATTTGTATATAAGTCTTTTTCTACCAACTGAGTTTTCTTGATTTCATCATCTAATGCAGCTTTATCTACCTTCAAAACCAAATCATTCGTTGATACAATTCCGTACTGTGAAAAGTGAGGAGTTTTAAATTTAATAAATCCATTTTCCACTTTAGATTCGATTTTATGAAGATTTCCAGCTTCATCAATATAGACTATACCTAACTTTTTGCTTAAAACACTATCATCTAGTTTTAATGAAACTTCAACCTCTCCATCTAACTTATAAACTTCATTTTTTAATAGTAAGCTTAAATCATATACTTTTTCTAAGGTTGTATCTTTTAAGGCTTCTGAATTAACCTTATATATCTTTTCGACCACTTCTTTCAATTTTTCATTATCTAGGGCTTTTGAAGATAATTCTATGTCTTTAGGCAATTTCCCAGAAACGCTTACATCTTTATTTGGACTTTGAAGGGTTAGATCTATCTTTTCTCCTGGAACCTCAATAACTGGATCATCTTTTTTCTTTTCTAATGAGATAATCGCTTGTTCTAAGGCTTGGGCATCGTCATCGACTTGCTTTTGTGTAGCATTACCATCATCATATGTTGCTTTAGCTTTATTTAAGGCTGCTTCAAAGACCTTGACTGATTCATCTGTATATAAATTTCTTTCTACAAGGTCAGCTTTTTTAATCTCATTATCTAATGTGGCTTTATTTGCTTTCACAACAAGATTATTTATAGCTGCTTCTAATTGATTTTTTGCATTTAATATATCTGCACTTGTGGCAGCTTTATCTTCATATACCTTTGTGATATTGTCTAGAGCATTATGATATAATTCTATACTGCTGGGAGTGAAGGAGCTTGTATCTAAATCTTTATTCTGATCATAGTATTTTTTCAGTTCAGATTTTAAACTTGTTCCATAAACCTCGAATTCCCATAAGGAATAACCATATTGTCCAATTGGAACTATTCCTAGCATCTTCACATATCTTCCGGTTACTGGTTTTTCATAATTTAATTCTTTAATGCCAGCGGCTCCATCTGTAATATGCGATACATCTGTCCAGTTTTGTCCATCTTCTGAAACTTGAATTTTGTATTCTTTACCACAAGCACCTTCCCAATTTAATACAACCCTTGAGATATCATAAACTTCTTCTAAATCAACCTGTATATATTGTGAATTCACATTTTCACCTGGATGATCTTTACCTCTTTCAGATACCCATCTTGATTGATAAGTATCACCTTTGTTCTCCACACTTCCATCAAAGGCATATTTTGATTCTAACGTAAACTTAGACTTTGGATTTATATATTCTGAGCTTGCCTTTGAAGTTTTATTTAGAGCAATATTAACTTTTTCTTCTTCTTTTGCTTCACCATAAACATTAATTTCAAATATATTTATCCCATAATTTGTTCCACTAACTAACCTTGATTTATGTGAATTAATTTTTACATAGCGACCATACACTGATTCGCTAAAGTTAATTTCATCTTTTAAACTCACATCTGTTTTTAATTGCTTTATACTTTTCCAATTTTGGTTATCAGCTGATACCTCAATAGTATAATCATCTGAACATGCATTTTCCCAAATTATTTTCATGGCATCTATACGTGAGTACTTTTCTAAATCAATACTTATCCACTCATTATCTGAATTACGATTAGATGCCCATCTTGTAGATAAATCCCCATCAACAGCAAATCCTCCTACAAAGGTCGGTGCTTTAGATGATACAGAGCTTGTTGTAGTCGGTTTATTTAAGGAAAGGAGTTCCCCTTCATTCATTGCTACTTCTTTGATTTGATAACAATCCCCACTACTAGATTTCATGATAATTTTTATATAATTACACATTCTTGCGATAGGTATTGTTGTCTGCTTGCCATCTCCTTTTGAGATCTTTGTAACAAGTTCATAATTCTCGCCATCTTGTGATGAGTAGATTTCATATTGACGAGCATATTTTTCTCCCCATGAAATAGTGATGTCTTTTAAGTATTTATTTGATCCTGTAAGAAGTGAAATCCATTCCTCACCTTGTCCTTTACTTTCCCAATAGGTATTACTATTACCATCTAATACATTTTTAACGTAATGATTTACTGTAGAACTACTAGCTAAATATCTGTCATCTTGTCCTTCTGCCAATGTCTTTGATTGACCAGCATAAGGTAGAGCTTTTGAGATGAAAGTAGTTGTTGTTTTAGTACTGCTATATGATAATCCTACATTTACTATCTTATGATCTTCATTATCATTAACAGCTACAGTTATTTGCCTTGTACTTCCTGATTCATCAATGATTACACTACATGCTTGATCTACAGTTATTGTATAACCTTTCTTATATTCCAAAGCACCTGCTTTATAAAAATTAATTTGTGTTTGTTTTAATCCATCATGTCTAACTGCTTGCACATCTGAATTGTTTGCAACAACTGTTACAGGAATGTTGTTTGAATAGTTCTTTACTTCTGCTTCTGTTTTATTTGGTACAACAATATATGCATAAGAATCGTTTGTTGGTTTTACACCGTGATCAATATAGGCTGTAAAAACAGAATCAGCATTCTTTCTCATATCTTCTGGCCACAAGCTTGGGACATCTTTTTGTCCATCATAAGATACTTTAACCTTTGTATCCTTCAAGAAAACGTATCCAATTTTGTTGTTATATATACTTTTGGTTGTATATTCTTTTGCTACTGTTCCTAATTTAACTGCCTCACCATTAACTTTTAAATCACTAGCTTTACTTTGGTTTAAGGTTGTGTGAATAGGTGCATCATTTGTTGATGAAATATTTGATCCTAATGCAACAAACTCATCATCAAAGAAGAAATATCCTTTTTGCCCCTTCGTATTAGTTTTATCAAACTTGTATGCAGTTGCTCCATATTTTCCATTGCTTACACCAATATTAAACAATTCATTATTTTCAAAGTTGAATTTATTACTAATGAAATTAGGTGCTGTTACTCCTGGAGTATGTGTCCAATCAAATACTGGATACACTGATTTATATTCATCTCCATCTACAGTTATTGTTGAAGATGCAGTTGATGTCCAATAAATCAATTGTTGATTTGGTTTTCCAGCTTCATTCCAAGGTCCACGCCATTCTCCTCCAATAAGATTCTTAGAGTCCATCTTTATATTTACACCATATCCATCTCTCATATGTGATTCATACCCAGAACGCCACATGTAATAGTTACCGTTTTTACCATTTGAATTGTTTTTGCCTTCAATATTGTCTAAAATCTTCTGATATCCACTAGCACGTTTAGGATCTGCTTCTATCATTCTCTTTAAAGGCGCAATGTACTCTTCAGAATAATTATCATAGCTTAAGTCGTATTTGTATGGACGATATCCAAGATATAATTCCATGATATCTCCTCTAACCGTCCAGCTCGTACCACTTATCATATAGTTTGCCATTCTATCGACAACATCTTGGCTTACAGCAAAGTCTGTTGCTTTCAACATATAAATCCAATAACTCATATCTCTAAACATAGTCATTCCGTAACCATTTGAATAGAATTGTCTTCCATGCATATAGTAACTGTTATCAACTTGTACCGCTTCTTTTGTAATATCATCTAACTGAGTTGTTAAACAATAATCTAAATAATTATTAATCATATCTTTTAATTGAGTTTCATCTTCTTTAATGAGAGCATAATAAACATAGTTTTGATCAAACCATAAATTATTTTGACCAGAACCATATTTTACAGGTGTCTTTTCTAAAAGTTTGTTCAGAATAATGTTTAAAGCTTCATTACTTATACTACCTTCCATAAATAATCCAATTCTAGAAAAACGTAATTGAACACCTACTTGGTTTTCCCACCAATTTGTTGACCTTGGATTTTGTGACGCCCAATAAACTATAGCTTTATTCAACTTATCAACAGCTTCTTGTTTTTTATAAATCGAATTTCCTTGTTTATTGTAAGCTATGGCAATTGCCTGCATTCTATCTAATGCTAAATAAGGGGACCATGCGGCTCCATTTGCAGCATTATTGGTGGCTTCATAATCCACATCCTTAAAAGATCCATCAGGTTGTATTAGCTTAAGATAATCTTCTGCACGGCTTACATAGCAAGCCTCTACTTTTGATCCGTCATCAATTGTATCAAGCTTCAAAAAATACTCCTTAATCCTACTCTTGATTAAATTCATATCGTCAACATTTGTTGCTCTAGCAATACTCGTACCGTCAAAAACAAGAGTCATGATCATAATTAAAGACAAAACAATCCTACCAAGTTTTTTCATCATTTCCTTTTCCTCCAATAATAACATTTACTTTACAATCTTATTCTTCTTTAACTTCACTTGAATTTCAACGAGCATTTACTTGAAAGTTTTATGGTTTCCTAGGCAGTAAAAAAAGAGACCCATTAATCTCTAAGTTTTAATGAATCTCTTTCCACCACTTTCACACTTAATAGTTGCGTCATTGGTATATTATCTTTTCGGTGTATACGATCAATTAAATTAGAAACAGCAACTTGCCCCATTAACTCCTTTTGTACTTGGACAGTTGTTATTTTGGGAATTGACTTTTCACATAAGGGTGTATCATCGAAGCCAACAACACCAATATCCTCTGGAACTTTTATCCCCATATCTTTTAATGCGAATATAACAGCAAATGCGTTGGAATCATTTGCACAAATTAAAACCTCTGGTAGTTCTTTGGATTTTAAAATACTTATAATCTCAGAAATCTGATTTACTAATATGAATTTTTCTATCTCTTTCAAAAAAGAATATCGCTCAATATAACTATCTATCCCTTGATAATCTGTTATATTACTTTTAATAAGCGCCTGCTTATATCCTAAAAACCTATCTTCAAAACTAAAGGAATAATCCAAATCACCAAAGAAACCTATTTTCTCATAACCTCTTTGAATAACATTATTTGTCATCATATATCCACCTTGCTTATTATGAGTTAAAACACAATCACTAGGATCACATAAGGATGTAAAGTCAACGAGAACCACTGGGACACCAGTTTTCTTCAAAATCATTAAATTATAATCAGATATTTTTCCAACAACTAAAATCCCAGCTACCTTTCTTTCTAAAATACATTTAGGCATAGCAAATTCAGTATCCTCAAAATAATTCAAAATAGAGAAATAGCCAAAAGCCTTTGCTTGTTCAACAATAGACCGTAAAACAATTGAATAGAAATGTCCTGTATCAGCATAATAGCTTTGCATCAAAATACAAATATTAGTCTTTGATAGCACTGATAAGTATTGTCTTTTTTGATTTATATACCCCATTTCATCAGCAGTACGTAATATCTCTAAGCGCATCTCTTCGCTTACACCAACTTTATCATTCAAAGCGATAGATACAGCATTAATAGAGATTCCTAATCTATTGGCAATATCTTTCATTGTGACTTTCATAAGCTATTATCCTTTCTTTGTCTTTTGGGCTATGTTTAAAGATACAGTTAATTTAAATGGTTATGCAGGAGATGCTCTATGAGTGAACTATTAGAATTAAATGATTTTTTCAGATGTAGTGGCGTTAAAAAACTGTACTGTTCGAACGCAGTGAGTTTACAGTTTTAGCCATGGAATATGACAAAATCATATTAATTCTTTGCGTAAGCTCATTAAAGCATCGGATGACTAACCATTTAAATTTAACACGCTACTTTAACTATACCTGAAGTAACTTTAATCTTACTAAAAACTAATATATTATAAAGCCATATACTATAACTGTTCACCATTTGTCTCGATAACCTTCTTAAACCAAGCAAATGACTTTTTCTTGATTCTACGCATATCTTTCAAATCATCATTATCTCTATTAACGTAAATAAAACCATATCTCTTTTTCATCTGAGCACGACTACTGAGGATATCCACTGGTCCCCAAGCAAGATAACCTCTGCAGTCAACTCCCTCACGAACAGCTTCCCTCATCTCTGTAATATGTTTACTCATATAATCAATACGATAATCATCTATAATTTCACCATTTTCATCGATTTGATCATCATATCCAAAGCCATTTTCTACAATATAAATAGGCATTTCATAACGATCATATAACTGCCTTAAGGTAATTCTCAACCCAATTGGATCAACTGTCCAGCCAAACTTAGACATTTCTAAATAAGGATTCTTTTTAATCACAACATCATTTACATTGGTTAAGCTCTCTTCTCCATAATGAGATATGGTAGACATATAATAGCTAATAGCTAAATAATCTGTGATGCCTCTCTTTAAAATACCCAAATCTCCTTCAAGAATCTCAGGCATCATTCCTTCATTTTTCATATTAGCATAATAATACGAATTATAATGCCCCCTTGCAAAAACATCTAAAAATACATAAGCTTCACTCTGCGCTTTCATACTCTCTAAAGTATCTAATGGGTGACAGGTTTCTGGGTAACTTTGAACAATTGTGGCCATCCCCATAACCTTTCCACCTTGCAAATGGATATATTCATTGATTATACTATGAGCAATCAATGTATTATGCATAATTTGATTGTCAAACAGCTGTGCATTGATGTCTTCTGGGCAAATACTACCAAAGAACATTTTAGGACCTTTTTGTAATATTCCATTCTGTTCATTAAAGATTATCCAATACTTTACCTTATGCCCATAACGATCAATAATCTTCTTGCATAATTCCACAAAAATATCAACAACTCTACGACTATAAAAACCATTATATTTTTCATGTAAAAAAATAGGCATTTCAAAATGATAAAGTGTAGGAATAGGCTCCATCCCTCTTTCAATTAAGGCATCTATAAACTTATCATAAAATTCAAAACCAGCTTCATTATAAGTATTTTCATTACTCATCATTCTAGACCAGTCAATAGAAAAGCGATAAGCATTAAATCCCATTTCCTTAAATAAATCAAAATCTTCTTCATATCTATGATATGCATCGATGCCAGCCTTAAAGTCAGAGAATTCTCCTGTTGGTGTTAAATCGCAAACAGCTGGTACTTTTCCCCCTTCAATATAGCCACCTTCACTTTGATGAGCCGTAACAGCTCCCCCCCATAAGAAATCTTTTCTCAACATTTGTCTTTCTCCTTTGAGTTTTATTTATTGAATAATATAGTAAGAATCTATGTCATATAAATATCCTTTGTTTATATAGGCTTATTATGTCAATCATTTACTTGAATAACAACTACATTTTACTTGAAAAAAGTATTTTTTACTTGAATTATCCTTAAAAGACAAAGTTAATCTTCTCAGCTTACCTGTATTGGAAATTTTTATTTTAATAAATAAAAAAGTCGCTGATGCGACCTTCTCAGTGAGCTTTTTTAACGCATTTTCCTTTCCGAATGCATATGAGGAAAATTGGGCAGGCGAATAAATTTTATTTTTTACTGTATATACATAAAAACTTCTAAAACCATTGAAATATCTAGATTTATCGTTCATAAAAACTTTATACTTCTGTTTAAAGTAAAAAAAGTCATCCCAAAGGATGACTTTAAATTAGCTGTTTTTTATTGATTAGTTCCTGGTGTCGCTGAAGTTTGAGTTGCTTGAGCCGGTGGAGTTGTTTGTGTTTGAGTTGCTGCTGGAGGTGCAGCAGGTGGAGGTGTAGCTTTCTTTGTTCCCACCTTCATAACTCCATTTACTTTTTGGTATGTATCAGTAGCAATATTTTCTCTTGATACCTCTTTTCCACCTTGATAAGTTATTAGATAGCTTTTCACTTTATAACCAGTTACAGGTTTCTTTTCCCACTGAGTTTGACCTTCCGCAAGAGAACTATCCTGAACTTGTGATATTGTAGGTTCATACTTATCTAAAGTATCTGCAAATAATTCATAGGTTTTTCCACCCATTCCTGATACACTTCCATAAAAATTAACGTACACAGTCTTATTACTTGCATATGATTCTATATATACTGGAAAATCGTATGTATTCTTGAATTTGTAATCCAAAGACCCCCAATAAACAGTGGCATCTAATCCTACGGGCGAATAACTTGCTGGCATAGAATGATTATGTCTTTCTGTTGGCTTTATACCAGCTCTCATTGCAGCTCTATATAGTGTAGTTGAAACTTGGCATATTCCACCGCCAACTTCATCTTCTACCTTATCACCTTTAAATATAGCTCCTATTCCAAATCCTCTAGCTGTTGTTCTTTCTCCAACTGTTTCATTATAACTAAAGGTATCTCCTGGCATTAATAGCTTAGCATTTATAAATTTACTTGCTAATGTTACATTAGCTGATCTTCCTTCGTTTGAAGTTGCAAAACTAGTTGAAAAAGTTGAAATCTTGCCATCAATCTTTGCAAGCTCTGATTTAGGATACTTAGACTTAACTTCTTCTATTGGTGCCTGCACAACAGTTTGTTGTTCAATCTTGCCATTAATGTTAGTTTTAATCAACTTGTCCAATTCTTCGGCATTTACTTTACGGCCTGTTTGATCATCAGTAATATTTATATTGCCTCCACTTATGGAGATTTTTGCATCTACAGGGTCTTTATTTATTTTACTCTCAATTTGTTGTTCAAATGCCTTTATCTTGCTGTCATCATATTTAAACTCTAGAGGAAGATTCTTATTAGTCCCGTTTTTTATAATATCATTTTTTTGAAATAAAGATAAATTTTTTCCTTCTTCTAAAGCTTTTTGAGCTATTTCTTGAACATTAAACTGAGGATTTAAATTTGAATAGTCAAGCTCAAAGTTTTGGTCTAATGCCTTAACAACAAGCTTTTTTTGCTTTATTGTATTTGAAAAACTATCTTCTAATAGTTTTACCGCTTCTTCTTTTGTCTTACCCGAAAGATCAACGTTATTAACCTTTACGCCTTGGTATATCTTGTTATCCCATTTTGCAACTTGATTCTTTACAGTCATGGCGTATACACCAGCTCCAGATAATCCAATCACTACTACAGCTACAGTCCCAGCAACTACCATCTTTAACGTTTTGTTTTTTCCTACTTCGTTGCTCATATATTTTCTCCTTTCTTTTAAATGAACCACCTAAAAGTAATTTGACATATTTTCATCTTATATTAATAATAGATTATAAATGTTCTCAAATATTTAACAATTAGATTGGTATATCTTTTATGGTACTCCTAATTATACTATAAAAAAAAACATTAATAAATATACTTTTATTGTAAACTTTATATTTAGGCACAAGTTACAAAAATATTTTTCTCATATTATTTATGATGTGATATTTTTTCACTTTTATCATATTTTTTTAAAAATATTATTAAAGAATATACAAATCAATATAATATATATTGTGAGCAAATCTGATTTTTTTACTTTTACTTGGAAACGCAATAATTTTAGATGTATAATCTAAAGATGTACCAATTTAATCCAAAGTGTATTTTTAAAATTCCTCTAGATTCTGAGGTAAGAATTTGAAAATATAAAAAAACTAATTGGTACCTATATATAGAGAAAAAATTTTATTGGGGGATAAAAAAATGAAACTTGATTTAGATTCATTAAAAACTTACTTAATAAGCCTTCTAACCACTTCTAGCCCTACTGGATATACTGATAATATCCGCAAATACGTAATAACTGAGTTAGAAAAACTTAAAGTTAACTATATTGTAACTAATAAAGGCGCAATTCTTGTAAGCTTTGAAGGAGAAGATAAAAGCTTTGATAGAGTGTTCTCTGGTCATATAGATACTCTCGGTGCAATGGTAAAAGAAATAAAGAATAACGGTGCTTTAGAGCTTACACCAGTTGGTGGATTTATGATGACATCTATCGATGGTGAAAACTGCACAATAGAAACTTTAGATGGCAATTCTTATACTGGTACTATACAAACTATAAAACCATCAGTTCATATAAGCGGTGATGACGCTAGAGACTTAAAGAGAATAGCTCCAAATATGGAAGTAATAATTGATGAAAAAGTATTTAGCAAAGAAGATACTGAAAAACTAGGCATAAACATTGGTGATTTTATTTGCTTTGACTCTAGAGCTACTATAACAGAAAAAGGCTTTGTAAAAAGTAGACATCTTGATGATAAGGCTAGTGTAGCAGTCCTTTTGACCGCAATAAAATATATTTCTGAAGAAAATATTAAACTTCCATGCAACACACACTTTTTTATATCAACTTATGAAGAAGTTGGCCATGGAGCTAAGGCTGGTTTACCTGAAAATACAAAAGAATTTATAGCTGTGGACATGGGTGCTCCTGGTCCTGGACAAAATTCATCTGAATATGCTGTCTGTATATGTGCCAAAGATTCTTCTGGTCCTTATGATTATGACTTAAGAAAAAAAATTATAAATCTATGTAAAGAAAATAATATAAATTATAAGATAGATATATATCCACACTATGGTTCTGATGCCTCTGCAGCAGTAAATGCAGGCTGGGATATAAGAACCGCTTTAATAGGTCCTGGAGTCTTTGCATCTCATGCTTATGAACGAACTCACTTAGATTCCCTTGTGGAAACTCTAAAGTTGGTATTAAAGTATTCGCAAACTAAATAATATATAAGCACAGTAAAAAAATGCCCAAACTAATAGGGCATTTTTTCTTATTCTATAAGTTATTCTACTTTTCACCTTCACCAAATATAAAATAATCTCCATCAAAATAAGTTCCATATTGTAATTGGTCATCACTTCTTGTTGGTTGAATTAAAAATTTAGTCCTCTTCTTTGAAAAATCGCCATCAAAATCGAATGCTTCTATACCTATTTCTATAGGCCTTCCAGCCGGAAGTGTAAATTTTGATTTTGGTATAACATAATAAGTATCGTTTACTCCTACAGTTCCTGCATAGTTACTGTTAACAAATATATTGTATCCTAAAAGATCCTTATCTTTATTCTTTGTCCATGACACATATATATTTTTATTATCAGTTCTTGCATAAAGTCCTTTTACATCAGTTGGCGGCATAAGCATATCTATACTATCTGGTCCATAGTTCAAATCTACAGGAGGAGTAACTCCAGGAATATCCCCGGCTTCTGTATATTGCCATATACGCCATCTCTTCCATCCACCTATATCTGGTGGCACAGGTGGATTACCTGCAATTTCTTTATACATAGCAATCCATAGCGGCATATTACTTAATGGATATCCTTTTCCTGCTATTTTAAAATCATCATATAGATTTACGAAAAATACTCCTGTGTAAATCATAAGTCTTCTTCTTGTTTTACTTTCAAACCTTTTTCTAAATCTATCTACCCAGTTCACAAGCTGAGCAGTTGTAATAGATTTATTGGTAGGCGCTTCTACATCAAGTACCGGAAATAAGTCTCCATAATCTCCTTGACCAAATCCATCTTGAAGAACTCCGATAAAAGCATCACATTGGCTATCCGCTGTGGCATAATCTGCAGAAGGTAATGCATAATGATATGCCCCTACTGGAATACCTACAGACCTTGAGCCTCTTGCAAATTCAATAAACTTTGTATCAACTCTAAATCTACCTGACCCTGAACCAGATGCTCTAAGATAAAGAAAGTCTACAGTTCTTGCTAGGATAGCAAAGTTAACCCCTGACTTGTACTCATTTATATCAGCACCGAAGGTACTAAACATTGTTTTATTTTGCATAGTTCCTCCAACTATAATAATACTCATACCATTAGGATATTATAGTAGTCCAAGTAACGTTACAAAATAATAAAATTTTCTTTATCGTGTACCCATAATAAATTTAGGTGCTCCTACTACCGATACTTTGATGACCTTCGCAAAGAATTAATATGATTTTTTCCGATTAAATGTCTAAAATTGTATAACTCACTACGTTCGGACAATACAATTTCTTAACGCCATTTAATCTCCAAAAATCATTTAATTCTAATAGCTCGTTCATATAGTATCTCCCGTAGGAACACCTAAATTTATATAAAGATGTACTAGTTTAGAACTAACTATTAATTACAATAAAAAAGGATGGATATCCTCAAATTCAAGATTATTTTTAAAAATTCTACTGATACTGAGCAAAGTTTTTAAAAATACAACTCAAATTATAGAGTCATCCATCTAAAGAGTTTGCGTATAGAAACTATAATCTTATCATCACGGAGAACTTTATGTCATTACCATAGCATTCTGCCCAGATACGTCCACTATGAAGTTCTACGATATTTTTGCATATTGCAAGTCCAAGGCCACTACCACTTACATTTTCAGAGGTTCTAGATTCGTCTGCTCTATAAAATCTTTCAAACAGTTTTTCCAGCTTTTCTCTTGGTATATTTTCGCCCTTATTTTTTATAGATATAAGCGCATATTCATTTTCTTTTTTTAAACTTACAGTTATACTTGTATTCTCAAATGAATACTTTATAGCATTTCCTAATAGATTTTCAAAAGCTCTTAGCATTTTACTTACATCAATATTAGCTTCTAATCTTTCATCAGTAAAATCTTTATGTATTCTAAGTCCTCTTTCATCAAAAAGAGGCATAAGTTCTTCTATTAGCTGAGATAAAAACTCATTTAAGTTAACTTGCTCTTTATATAAGCTTACTCCCTGATTAGTTAATTTTGTATACTCAAAAAGATCTTCTAAAAGTATTTTTATTTTCTCAGATTTATTAAAAGCTATGTTCATATACTCTTTCATCTGGTCTTCATTTTCGTACTTTCCATCCTTAAGAAGTCCTATATATCCCATTACAGAGGTAAGGGGTGTTCTAAGATCATGCGAAACATTTGTTATGAGTTCATTTTTTGTCTTCTCAGCCTTTCTTTCTGCTTCAATTCTATTCATTATCTCTGAAGCCATATAGTTAATATTTTCCGCCAAATTATTCAGTTCATCTTTTCCTCTTCCATTTATTCTAAAGCTCAAATCACCTGACGCAATCTTCCTTAGCCCTTCTGAAATTTCCTCTATATATTTCATTTTTTTATTTGTTATATATATGAAACTTGTCACAAATACTATTACAGCTATGATAACGGCCATTATAGAGTTCGATGAATATGTTTGGTTGTACTCCATCCTAGCCTGTGGAGTTGCAAAAATGAATAGATAAAGTTTCTCATCTTTTATGTTAAGCGGATAAAATATTACAAATTCCTTTCCTTCAGTCCTGTATTGATTTTTATATCTATCAGAATAAGAATCCATAGCATATTTTATAGTTGCATAGACATCAACTGAATTTTGAATTACATTTTTAGTTTTGTATATAATTTTTCCATCTAAATCTGTTAATATCACCTTTTCATTTGCATCAACCCCATAAAACCTTTCTACACTTTTTTGAATATCACTAGAATTAGTTATAGCCAAATCCTTAGTATTTATCAAATAATTAGAAAACCTCTGAGCTCTATCCTGTATTTCGCTATCATCATATACAAGGGTGGCTGATTTATAATTATCCCGTAATATATCATTAGATATACCATAAGCTATAAGTGATATCAGAAAACAGATTCCAAAAGTAACTACAAGTTCGAACCTAATACTTCTTTCCATTCTCTCCTTAAAGATCTTGAATACTATTCTAACTGGTTTCATTATCTTCCAGTTCCATACCCATCTGATAAATCTAAACTTTAGAAACTTTTTACTTCTCAATTTTATATCCTACTCCCCAAACAGTTTTGATATATTTAGGCTTTCTAGGGTTTTCCTCAAGTTTTTCTCTTATCTTTCTTATATGCACCATAACTGTATTATCTGATTGTATAAAGCTTTCATTCCAAACACTCTCATAAATATTTTCTATAGAAAATACCTTCCCCCTATTTTCGGCTAAAAGAGCTAGTATGTCGAATTCAATTGGTGTAAGCTTTACTTCTTTACCGTTAATATCTATTTGATGTGTTTCTATATTAATTGTTAAATCTTCTATTTCTATAACATTATCTTTCTTTTTCTGAATTACATTATTATTTAACTTAATGTATCTTCTTAACTGCGATTTTACCCTTGCAAGTAATTCTAATGGATTAAATGGTTTAGTTAGATAATCGTCAGCACCTGTTGTGAGTCCAAAAATCTTATCCATATCCTCACTTTTCGCAGATAACATTATTATAGGCGTATTTCTTTCTTCTCTTATCTTCATACATGCTTCTATTCCATCAAGCTTAGGCATCATAACATCTAATATTATTAAGTCAACATCACTTTTTTTTAAAACTTCAAGTGCTTCCTGCCCATCAGAAGCTTTTATTGTGTCATATCCATCATTCTTAAGATAAATCTCTACTAAATCTCGTATTTCTTTTTCGTCGTCAACGATAAGTATTGTTTCCTTCTCCAATATCTTACACCTACCTCTTCCATGATATTCACAAAACTAAATACGCTTAAGGCTAGTATACTTCCTGCAACTGCATCTATAATTGCATGCTGTTTTACAAATAAAGTAGATAATATTATAGAAATCCCTACTATTTGAATTACAATTTTAAACCAAGTTTTTAAGTCTTTATTTTTCCACAGACATATCATAGTTATTGATGTAGTAAGAACATGTATACTTGGAAAACAATTGTACGGTCTGTCTATTTCATATATATTTTTTATTAAATTGCTTAAAATATCGTTACCAATAACTATAGGTCTAGGTACTGTAGTTTGAAAAACTAGATATATACATATGCAAATTAATTCACCTACACATAAACAAATTACATATTTATAATATTCTTTAGTATTATTAACCAAAAGATATAAAATGGCAAATCCAATAAAAATATACCATATATAATATGGAATTATAAACGCCTTAACAAAAGGTATACTTCTATCTATAGAAGTCATGAGGCTATGGACATTACCATTAATAGGTTTATTAAAATATTGGTATAACACTCCTATAAAAAAGTATGGCAGAACAAAAAGCGCATGTTTTAACTTGTTTCTCATAACAATCTCCCTAATCTTTATCAAATTAATCTTAATAATTAAATAATATATTTAACTTAATATTTTCAAATTGAAGTGTTTCATATTTAATGCCACACTATTAATATTACTATTAAACATAGTAATTTTACAAACATCTAATTCTATATTTCTATTATACATGTTAATTCTTAATAAATAATTGGGTAAATTCTTAATATTATCTTAATAAAAATTCGCTGAAGTTTATACTTACCTATACATTAAGAATAATATGCTACTTACCCCAAAGATGTTAAAAGCCATGACCTCAATAAAAAAGATCATGGCTTAGGTTTATTAATTTTATCTTTAAGTACGTTCCTTTATTGAAGTTTCTATTATTAAATCTAGCAACTTACTAAAGTCTACATTTTTTCCTGCTGCACTTTTTGGAAAAAGGCTATTCTTTGTCATTCCTGGTAATGTATTAACTTCTAATATATATGGAATACCTTCACTAACTATCATATCAACTCTTGCGTAAACACTACATTTAAGAGCATTATAGGTTGCTAGTGCCATTTCTTCAACCTGTTTATGAAGTGAAGGTTCTAATTCTACTATAAACTCATCTGCCCCACCATCTGAATATTTTGATGTGTAATCAAAAAAAGCTGATTTAGGCTTTATAGCAAGCACTGGAAACATCTGTCCATCCAAAATCGGACATGTTATTTCATCACCTTTTATATATTTTTCAATCATAACTTCTTTGTCCCATTTTAAGGCTTCGATAACCGCATTCTCAATTTCTGACTCTTCTTTAATTACAAAAGTAGCTACTGATGATCCACCATTATTAGGCTTTACAACTACTGGATATCCCAAATTATCTATTTTCATATAGTCAATATCATCTAGTGACTTAACATTAAACCAAGGTGCAGTTCTTATATCCCTTGATTTTAATATCTTCTTAGTCATATCCTTATCCATACAAACAGCACTACTTAAAGTATCACACCCAGAATAAGGTATTCCCATGGTCTGAAGTACTGCTTGAACTGTTCCATCTTCTCCGAATTTTCCATGTAAAGCTAGCAGCGCAAAATCTATTTCTTTAACTTTTGTAAATAAATCTTCCTTAGCATCTATAACTATTGGAATAATCTCGTACTTATCCTTATTTAAATTGGCTAATATAGATTGTCCGCTATTCAAAGAAACTTCTCTTTCTGAGGATATTCCCCCCATTATAACTCCGACTCTCATTATAATCCCTCCAAAGAACTTCTTGTTTACTCTTTATTTAAGTACCTCTTTTTGTAATGACAAAATGAAGTTACTTATAGATCATCTATAATATAATTTTATAAAGAGTACATAAAAAATCAAATCCTGTTAATTATATCACTATAATCAAATTCCTTAAAGTCATTGTATTTAATTTCCACAAGGAACTCTAACTATATACTATGTAACGAAGCTTAAATTGACATACTACTTTAACATATTTCATATATATCAGAAAACTCAATATTAATTCGTTCAATTCTACTATCCTCATTAGAAATTATTATTGGAGTTTCTTCAATCTCCTTAATTCTGGTTATTGGTAGATTTATTATGAATTCACTTCCTTTATTTAAAATACTCTTCGCACTTACCGTGCCTCCGTGTAACTCAACTAAAGATTTCACCAAAGAAAGTCCTATTCCACTTCCTTCATGCTCTCTAGCCAAAGACTTGTCTACTTGTCTAAATCTTTCAAATATAATATTTATCTGATCCTCTGGGATTCCTCTCCCATCATCTTTTATTGCTATCCTCACATTATCCTCAATTTGTTCTACCAATACTGATATTTTGCCATTTGAATCTGTAAATTTAATGGCATTTGATAAAAGATTTAGTATTATTCTTTCGATTTTGTCTGGATCACAGTAAATATATAATTCTTCTACAAATGTATCAAATATCACTTCAATCCCTTTATTTTCAGCATAGGTAACAACAGATATAGTTATATCTTCTACAATTTTGATTACATCATATACTCCACAGTTAAGTTTTAGGTAACCAGCATCAATTTTGGTTATATCAATTAAATTGTTTATGAGCCTTAGCAATCTATAACAGTTTTGCCTTAGTACATTACTATATTTATCGTAAGGCATCTTCGTTATATCTTCCTTATTCTTATATAAATCCAAAACTTGTATAACAGAGAATATAACATTTATTGGCGTTCTGAGCTCATGAGATATGTTAGCAAAAAATTCTGTTTTCAATTGATC
This sequence comes from Clostridium folliculivorans, assembly GCF_024341905.1. GTDB lineage: Bacteria > Bacillota > Clostridia > Clostridiales > Clostridiaceae > Clostridium_AR > Clostridium_AR folliculivorans. The sequence goes on along the minus strand of NZ_BQXY01000009.1, from coordinate 118,389 downwards.
ATATTGTAAAGCCTCATCTAGCTTTTTCCTATCCTTTTCATGCTCTTCCTTAAGCTCAACCATTTTCTTCTTCTCAGTAATATCCCTTGCTAAACATATAATCTTTGTAAGTTCACCATCCTCTATTAAAGGTGAATAGTTTACTTCTAAATATCTAGACTCTCCGTAGAATAAAAATGATATCTCATGTCCCCTAACTATTAACCCTTCATTTAAGTATTTAATTATATTAACTTCACTTTCGTAGTCAATATCATCAAACACCTGCTTTAGATACCTATTTAAAATACTCTCTTTACTTTTACCTAAAAGTTCACACATTGCAGGATTTACATCTGTAATCCTTAAGCTTTTAGAGTCAAGTACATATATCATATCAGGACACATGTTGAATATTTCAGAGTACTTTCTTTCGCTTTCTTTTAATTCCTTTTCAGCTAATTTCTTATAAGTTATATTTCTAGCACTTATAATAGCACTATCAATTTTATCTTTTTCTTCTACAGGATTAATAACATAATTCACGTAAATATATGTATTCTTGCCAGACTTCATTTTACATTCATTTGTCACTATTTTGTTTTTTTCCAAACATAATCTCATATCTTGCAATACTTGTTCAACATCATTTTCAACTACATTATGTACCCAAGGCACCCTCTTATAGTCTTCATAGTTACCACCAAAGAGATTAGTATAAGAAGGGGAACAGTAATCTATCCTTCCTTCTATATCAATCTTGCATATTAAGTCATGGACACTGTCCGTGATTTGTCTAAATTTCTTCTCACTCTTCTGTAACTGTAGAGACATATCAATATAGCTTGTGTTATCATTCATAACACCTAAATAGAAGGTATCTTCATCAATATCAAACTCATTTATAAATACATTAAAGTAAAAGTTCTTCCCGTCCTTACCTATTAGCTTACTTTCACCACTCCATTGCTTTTCCATATCTATAACTTTATTGATTTTATTTAAAGAACGATTCTTTCGATTTGGCAAAATATCATTGATGTTTTTCCCTTCAACCGGATCTTCACTGTAATTTTCCTTAATGAATTCATCTGCTGCTATATTAGTAAAACGTATAATTCCTCGCTTATCTAAAATGAACACAATACTAGGCATTTCTTGTATGATCTTGTAATACTTAAGCATGTCTGTTCTAAATATATTAGTATTATCTATTATATTTTTTGCATCCATATATTTATTTTTAACACAAATACATATGCCAATAATTACCGTTGAAATAGATAGAATATAGAAGATATCAGCAAAATAGATAAGTGCAGTTCTCTGTCCTAAATCACAAAATGTATAGACATGATTGAAAAACTCAAACATAGTTGAAGCAATAAAAAACTTCATCATAGGATCCTTGTATTCTTTTTGCTTTTTTATCAATACAATAGCTAGCACAATAATCCCAACTAGATCTATTATTGTCATTATAGTTCTCCAGTATATACCCCTATTACTTAAATATCCGTATAAGAATTTTATATCTATATAGTATAATGCTACTCCTATAGAGAAGCTAATGACAGAATATATACACACGCTTTGTCCACTTATCCTCTTAAGTTCTTTATTGTTGTAAAGGAAGTAAATAGAGCCAACTGTAATTATAAAACTTAGTGTATTATATCTTGTAGATAAGAAGGCTTGATTATATATACTAATTAAACCACTGCCCTTGCTCATAAGCTCAATGCATTCAATAAACTTTGTAGCAAATAAAGTAATTGTACTTAATCCAATAAACAATATATAACTTTTTTTTGATACTTCAAAGTATATTAAAATCATAAACGCAACTATAAAAGTAAATATAGTCTCCGCTGGTATCATACCATTTATATAAGATTTTGATATTTTAATATCTATATTAGAGCCATATTCTAAAAGAATTAGAAATATAAATCCTATATAAATACTAAAATATGAGAAGTTTTTCTCGGCATTTTTATGATTCATACTTGTTATCCTTCCATAATAATTCATAGATTTTCATAATTTAGATCCTTTGCTACAATAAGCTTCCCAGCAATATTACCTTCTTCAAAAATAAAATCAGTAATTGATTCAGCAAGAATATAGTTACCATTATTTTTTCTTATTCTATGTACTATAGGTGTAGTGTTGCTTTTTTCTAAATTAATGAGCATCCTAGCTTTTAATATTTCTTCTGGATGGGTTATAGTAAAAAAACTAGTTCCAACTACTCGCTTTTCTTCAAGCCCAGATAGAGAATAGAACCTTTTTGATGCAAAGTTTATTCTCCCATTTACATCTACTAAAAATAAGATTTCCTGTAAATTATCTTCAATCGCCATATATGACTCAATAAAACTTTCAATATTTTTTGAGTAACTTTTTACAACATGTCCTATTTCATTATCAATGCACGCTTCTCTTATTATATCATTATTTTTATATCCAACTTCAACTATATTTGACTGTTTACTAATTAATGTGTTATATGCAATTTTCAAGTAAATTAACGCCATAATTAGTACTGCAATCATTACAACTTCGGCTGCAACTATAAAAACAGTGTTTTGTCCACCTGAATAGAAGGCATAATACTTTACAAAAATAGGTAACAACGTTGAGTATATTAATAAATTTGAAAGATTATCCTTATTATTAATGTTATATATTATTAAAATAATAACTACAAATGAGTTTACCAGTAAAGTATTTATATAAGTTATTACTATTTTTTGCTCGGATAAATACAAACATTGCGGCAATATTATATAAATGTCCAATAAAGCAGTACATAGTCCCAACAATAATCCAAGCATAAGTAGTATACTATTCTTTTTCCTTGTCTGAAAAATATTAATTCTATTGTATCTTAATGAAAACAATATAATTATAGGCCTTAAAGTAAGACCTATAGCAAATGGATAGCTAACCTTACTTATAATAAGATTATCATTGGCTCCGTTTATATTTAAATTAATAAAAACTTGCCTAAATATAAATTCAAAACAAAAATACATATAACAAAAAAAAATAGCTATAGGTATTGATCGATGTTCGTATGAAAGATATTTAAGGCATATATACAAAAAAATGAGAGAGAGTATCACTATTACAAGTTTAAGCCTATTTATAACTTCATAGAAATTGTAAAATTGATATCTTTCTAAAATTCTTAAGGATATGGTAAATAATATGATTAACAAAAAAATTATCATTGTATTAACTTTTACATATTTAGATAGTTTCTTGTATATATGTAGAAAATAGCTCATATTATTATCCACCTATTATAAAAATTGTAATTTATTAATTAATTATACTATCAATTATCATTTTTTAAAAATTTAATTATCGCAATTATCGCTATATATTTGTATCTTTTTAGGTTTACTTACCTAAGTTTTTAATTAAATAATAACGGATGGAATAAACACTTATAAAATAGCCACTTTTTTCTCAAGAAATTCAAAAAAAAATCATATTTTTATTAATGGTGTATATTTTTGGCAGGTAAAATAAAAGCTAACGATCTATTTTGATCATTAGCTTTTACTTTAAGTTTCTATTCTTATATGCTTATAAATTCTATTTATCTATACTCATATGGATGTACCACTTCATAATAAAATTTATATTTTCAGATTGAAGTAGTAGATCTATAATACTTACACATATGTTTTATTGGACACACTTCGCATTTAGGATTTCTAGCAGTACAACATCTTCTACCATGGAATATCAATAAATGATGCGCCAAAGACCATTCTTTCTTCGGAAGCTCTTTCTGAAGTTGTAACTCTACGTCATATACATTATCTGAATTAGCAAGACCAATTCTATTAGAAACTCTAAACACATGAGTATCTACAGCAATTGATGGAACTCCAAACGCATTCGAAAGTACTACATTAGCAGTTTTCCTACCAGCTCCAGCAAGTGAAGTTATACCTTCCATAGTATCTGGTACTTCTCCGTTAAAATTCTCTTTAAGCTGTCTGCACATCATCATTATATTCTTAGCTTTATTTCTATAAAGTCCTATTTGCTTTATCCTATCTTCTAATTCTTCTTGCGATATAAGTAAAAAATCATCAACTGTAGGATATTTCTCAAATAAATCCTTCGTTACTTCATTTACTTTTTTATCAGTAGTCTGAGCCGAAAGTATGGTAGCTACAAGAAGTTGAAATGGCGTCCCATAATCAAGTTCGCACTTTGCATCAGGATACTGTTCTTTTAATAGTTCTAGTATAATTCTCGTGCTTTTCTTCATTTTGTACCTCCATTTATGAACCTGTAATTTGTAATTATGTTTATTAATCATTCTAGATTTAGTGCCAAGTTAAATATATCATTAGATAATCAAATATTAGTTAAAATTAATGTGTCACACTGGAGATACTATATGAGTGAGCTATTAGAATTAAATGATTTTCGTAGATGGGATAGCGTTAATAAACTGTATTGTTCGAACGTAGTGAGTTATGCAGTTTTAGCTATTCCATTGTAGAAAATCATATTAATTCTTTGTGAAACTCATTAAAGTATCGGAAGAGTGACACATTAATTTTAGCAAAGTACTGTAATGTAATCTATTCCTTAAGCCTTTCAAGCATTATTTTATACTGCTCTAAATATGGAGAATTTAGTTCTTCATTTGCGATATCTTTGTTTTGGAATAACCCCTTACGTATAAGAGCATTCCTTCTTAAAACATTTTTACCTCTCCAGCCACAGGATGTTATTTTAAAACTACTTTTAAAATCTGAATTAGATATATTTATTATGTTATCCACATTATCACTATTCATAAAACTCATGGGATAAAACTCTTTTATTGGCGACAACTCTTTTTCATCATTAAATGGACACTTCATTTGACAACTATCACAACCAAACACTCTTCCATTCATTAGTTTTGCGAGTTTAATATCTATTTCCTTTTTTTGCGTTATGTAAGACATACATATATTGGGGTTCTTATTATTTTTATTAATTGATTTTGTAGGGCATTCTTTATAGCAAATCTCACAACTACCACACTTAGTAAAATACTTTATATCATTAAAAGTACGATTTGTAGATTGCGGAATATCCAGGTCTGTTATTATTTCACCTAGAAAAACATATGAACCATACTTGTCAGTTATAATCATATTGTTTTTACCAATAAATCCAACTCCTGACAGATATGCAATATATCTTTCAGGTAATGTGTTACTGTCTGTAAATGCAACTGCTCTTCCACCTAATTCATTAATGAAAGCCACTATTTTTTCTAAGTAACTATGTACTACAGTATGATAATCCATGCCTCTAGTATACACAGAAAATCCATTTTCTATATAATCCACATTATGAAGATAAGGGAAAGCTATAGATACTATAGTCTTTCCCTCATTCATATAATGATTTGGATTTATTCTTTTTTCTATATCTGCTTCTTCAAACTCATTCTCTATACCTTGTAATTTTCTTTCAGTGTAGAACTCTCTTAATTCATTGAAAGTCCTGCACTGTGCAAAACCAACAGTATCTAATCCTAAATCCATACAATACTTTTTTATTTCAACTGATAGATTCATAAACTAAATCACCATATCATTATATATTTTTTTTCTTCTACCCCTAAAGTCTTCGATCTCAATTATCGGCAAATTTCTTACAATAAATCTTGCTGGTATACCTACAGCAGTTGCACCAGCAGGGACATCTGTAAGCACCACCGAGTTAGCACCAATTTTGACACCATTTCCTATATTTATAGGTCCTAGAACCTTAGCTCCTGTTCCTATAACTACATTATCACCAACTGTAGGGTGCCTTTTACCTTTATCTTTTCCAGTACCTCCAAGAGTAACCCCATGATATATGACAACATCATTACCTATAACACTAGTTTCTCCGATAACTACTCCCATACCATGGTCTATAAACAAACCTCTGCCTATTTGTGCACCTGGATGTATCTCTATACCTGTAAAAAGTCTTACTACCTGAGATATTAATCTTGCTATAAAGAACATATTCCTTTTATAAAACCAACTAGATACTCTGTGCCCATTTACTGCATGAACACTTGGGTAAAGTAGTAAAACTTCAAGCCAACTTCTTGCTGCTGGATCATTTTCAAGTATCTTTTTTATATCGTACCTAAGGTTCTTAAACACCTACTATCACACCTTTATATTATTCATATAGGCCCATTGAAAGATATTTTTCTCCTCCATCTGGTGCTATTACTAATATTTTTTTACCTGGACCATATTCTTTAGCTAATTCTAAAGCTGCATGAAGTGCCCCACCTGAAGATATGCCTATAAGTACACCTTCGTTAGCTCCGAAGTTTCGAGCAGCTGCAAACGAATCTTCTTCTTTAACTTGAACAACTTTATCAACTACTGAACTGTCGTATATTTCTGGAATAAATCCTGCTCCTATACCTTGAATCTTATGAGGACCAGGTGCTCCACCTGAAATTACTGGTGATTTTTCTGGTTCTACAGCTACTACTGCAACATCACTCTTTAATTCCTTTAATTTCTTACCAACACCTGATATTGTTCCGCCAGTACCAACTCCAGCAACAAATACATCTATGTCTGGTAAATCCTTAAGTATTTCTTCAGCTGTAGTTGCATAGTGTTTTTCTGGATTAGCTACATTTAAGAATTGTTGTGGCATGAAATATCCATTTTCTTTTACTAATTCTTCTGACTTTGCTATAGCACCCTTCATTCCTTTAGCGCCTTCAGTTAATACTAGTTCAGCTCCATAAGCTTTTATTAAGTCTCTTCTTTCCTTACTCATTGTTTCAGGCATTACTATTACAACTTTATATCCTTTTAACTTTCCAATCATAGCTAAAGCTATTCCAGTATTTCCACTTGTAGGTTCTACTATAGTATCTCCTACTTTTAATAATCCTAAAGCCTCAGCCTTTTCTATCATACCGTAAGCAGCTCTATCTTTAACACTTCCACCTGGATTAAACTTTTCAAGCTTTACATAAACTTCAGCTGAATTTTCTCCTGTTAAAGTGTTCACTTTTAGTACTGGTGTGTTTCCAAGTAATTCTAATGCATTATTAAATAACATATCTTTAACCTCCAAAAAATTATATTTATTATTTTATTAATTATCCTAATTTTTAAAATTATCCTTAGATTTATATTCCTTAGCTTTTCAATAACTGTTTTTCTCTTATATTAAGATTAGCTATCTACAAATTTTTACTGTATTAAAATTCACTAAAGAATAAAAAAAACTTCATCTCTTTATTAGAGACGAAGATATTTCGCGTTTCCACTCTACTTAGATCAAAATGATCTCACTCACGATAAGCACTACCATGCTTTCTTGCTATAACGGGCATCCCGGGATCACCTACTAAAAGTTTCAGCTACCTGCTCCAAAGTGCACTTCTCATAAAATCCAAGTAGGAGATTCACACCATCTCTCCCTCTCTGAGACCTTCATTTATGATACTTCTCTTTTTCTTCGCATTTAAAGTTGAGTATTTTGATATGTTTAGTCTTAATTTTATTATATGCTAATTGTATTAAATGTCAACAATATTTTTCTATAATATTAAACTGCTTTTTTTGCTTTTTTTCTCCAAATAGGCAATAAGAATTCATCTACAATATCATGAATTAAAACTATACCTACAAGCTTATCCTCCTCATCCACTACCGGAACAGATAATAAGTCATATTTGGTTATAAGCTCTATAGCATCTTCTATATGAAAATCATGTTTAAACTTTAAAGTATTCCTATCCATTATATCTTGAAGCTTAACTTCTCTAACATTCATAACTAACTGTCTTATATTCACTGCCCCCTGAAGCTTTTCATTCTCATCAGTTATATATACGCAATGCATAACTTCTTCATCAGGCTGCATTTCTCTTAATAAATCTATTGTTTCTTCAATTGTTACATCTATATTAAAGGATATAAAATCTTTGTTCATTATACTTCCAACAGTTTCATCTTCATAACCTAATAATTCTTTTACCTCTTCAGCATCTTCTGATTCTAAAGATACTAAAATCTTTTCTCTTTCTTCTTCATTAAGTTCATCTAATAAATCTGCAATTTCATCATTAGGCATATTCTCAAGTATTTCTGCCGTCTTCGATACACTTAAATCTCTTATTATAGAACCCTTGAATTCCGGTTCTATCTCTTCAAGAGCATCAGCCACTAAGTCATCATCTAGATTTTCAAACACTTGTTTTCTCTGCTTATCATCAAGTTCTTCTAATATGTCTGCCAAATCAGCTGGATGTAAGTTCGATAATTTTTTATAAGGTACTGAAAGCTGTAAACTATCATTTATTAGTTCTAAAGTTTCTACATCATCCCACATTAGTGCTTGATCAGTAGGTTCTTGCTTCATGAACTTAAGAACTACTTTTCCAAAACTCTCCAATCCAATCCTTCTATATCTAGCAATTTGACCAGCTTCAACTGCTACGACCCTATATTCGCCTGCAATTTCTGCAATTCTTAAGTCATTTACCCTGACTACCTTTTTTCCGTTTATATCAACTATCTTTTTATCTAAAAGGTTTTGTGTAAGCAAATAAGTATATTTTCTTGGCAATATTTCCTTACTTCCTCTGGTCTCAATCCTTATCTTATTGCTATCCCTTAGATATACATCTACATTCCTAAATTCATAATCAAATAATGAGCCATCTCTTTTTATCTTATATCCAATAATTCTTGGATATCCATCCTCTGTAGTAACATAAACATCCTTTAAGATACCAAGTACATCATCAAACTCATCATAGATCTTTTTATTTAGTATAGAACTATAAAGAAATACAGACAATCTTTTCATCATTCTAACCTCCCTCAATATCCAATAAGGGCCTTAGCTAGAGCATATACAAGGTTCATGATAAATTTCGCTGAAGCCACTCATTGAAGATTACTTTATTTACTTTTCTTTGCGACCTACTATGAGGGCCACCCTCCATTTAATTTCACCACCCTGATAATAAATTATTTATTGTTAAGTATTCGTTATAATTCCAGTACATTTCTACGAATTTACTTATGCCATAAAAACTTATAAAAACATCGAAATATATGGCTATATTCCATAAAACTTTATACTTTACAGCAAAAATAGAAAAAGGCCCTTTAAGGCCTCTAAAATTCAACTTAATATCATTACGTTGAGTTTTAGCACTACAAAACTTAAGACCTGATGGTCTAGCTACATTAAGTTATACCTTGCTTCGATAAAACCTGTTGACCCATTGGCATCTCTCGATGTTTCCGGGCAGTAGCGTGCATTCTTGTAGGAGCCTCACCTAACAATGAAATATCACTTTCTATAATATATTATATTACTTTAAGCCTAAATTGCAACTTAATAGCCTCAAATTTCGAATATTTATTTATTTACCCTGCTATAGTTTAAAATCTCACAATAAATCTTCATTTTACTTCATGTTGTTACACTTTACTTAATATTATAGATGTATATATAAGATACTTCATATTGAAATCTATAAAATAAAGATGTACCACTTCAATTGGAAAATATAAATTCCATTATGAAGCGATACATCTATAAACCTTGCTATTCCATTTTATTTTTGTATAAGCTTATCTATTTTTTCCACTTATCAGCTTGATTCTGCATCTCCTTAACTATCTTATCAATTCCAGCTGAATTCAATTTTTCATTCAATTTAGGTAAAAATTCATTTGGATCCACTGAACCAGTGTTCAAAGCTGGTCCAAACTCTTCCAGAACATTTTTCAATCCAGCTACCTCTGTATTCACAGGAGTAGTATCAAAATTAAACCCTAAATCTGCAGCCGGAATAGATGCATCATTAAATTTCTTGAACTCATCCCACTTATTATCTGGGTCACCATCCAATAAGTATGTCTTATAGAGATTTCCTAATGAAAAATAAGGAACTTGATACTGCTTACTTTCAGGAAGTAACTTAATCTTATTGTCAGATATCTTTTCATAATGAGTGCCTTCAATTCCATAATTCAGAATATTTCTAACGTACTTGTCAGTATTCATTAAATTCAAGAACTGCATTGCTTTCTCTTTATTCTTCGAATTAGCAGATATAGCCTGCATAGCTCCTGTTGTAGATCCATTTGTAATATAAGTATCCATAATAGGAGATGCTACCACTGGATATCCAAGATCTTTTCCCCATAGAGATTCTGCAAAAGGCTGTCCATCTCCCTTTGTCACAAATCTTTTTACAGCCTTATTATCGCTTGTTGTTGCCGCATCTTTATTTATATATCCAGCTAGATAGTATTTCCTCATAGTTTCAAGTTGCTTTTTCATCTCTTCTGTCTCATATAGGTTAGCAGCCTTAAGTGATTTATCTGTATAAAAAATCCCTACAGGATCAACTATTTTATCAAACTTAACAGGAACGCTATAGTCCTTTGTAGTATAGAATGGTACTACATCTGGCTCCTTTTCTTTTATAAGCTTTAACCATGGTTCCAAATCCTGCAATGTATGAATATCCTTATAAGGTATACTATATTTATCTACATACTCCTTAGTAAATACGAACATCGGTGCGACGCCTATCTCTTTATTGGTTGGTATTGCATATGTCTTACCATCAATTTTTGCTCCATCCCAAAATCTCTGATCAACTGCACTTTTTGTTTCTTTCCCATACTTTTCAAGAAGATCATCTAGAGAAGCAAAAGCCCCCCTTCTTGCATTAGGTAAATAATCATTTGCCCATGAGCAAGTAAAACAAATATCATAATCCTCTCCCGAATTAATTACAACCTGCATTTTCTTCGAGTAATCACCCCAGTCCACTTGCTTAATTTCTACAGTTGTATTTATTTTTTCTTTTAGATACTTATTGAGTTCAGCTTGAACTTTTTCAGTATCTTTCTGTGGAGTACCTATTGTGTACCATATCAAGTTTGTAGTTTGTCCTGTGTTAGTATTTGCAGCTTCTTCTTTGTCAGAGCACCCAGTTAAGGAGAAGGCTGAAGCTAGCACAGTCACCAAGGTGAGAGTTATTAGTTTTTTAAATTTTAACATTAAAATTCCCCCTCATAAATGTATTTTTTTCTTTACAACCTTATTATATTTTCATCATGAAAAGGTTTAAAGTGTAGGAATTTCATATTTACTGTTCAAACTATAGATGTACATTCTTATTGAAAATTAATGGTCTGCCAAAACAATGGCAGACCATTATAGCTTTATTTAAATTGTACTTTAAAAGTCTTTATTTCAAAAGGTTTTATTACAAATTCAATCTTATTGTCTTTGATATCAAATGCCTTTATATCTTTTTCCATAAGACTACATTCATTAACGCTCACTATATCCTTAAAGAATTCCATAGTTACTTTACTTCTTTTATTATGGAACTCATACATTCTAACAATGAATTCATCACCATCTTCTGCTTTTTTCACAGCTTCAATCATTACATTATTTTTATCTACATTGATGAATGATAATTTTAATGGAAGCTCTCCTTTATGTGCCTGTTCTAATGTTGTATAAAGTGGTACATTAAGATTATATGCCATACTAACAGTTTCAGAGTCTTTCCACTCTCCACTATGTGGATATATTGAATAAGTAAAATAGTGTTCTTCCTGATCTGTTGTAGGATTAGGTTCTATTCCACTCTTTATTAGTGTTAGCCTCATTGTTCCTTCCTGAATATCATGTCCATATTTGCAGTTATTCAATAAGCTGACACCAAAATCGCCTTCTGATATGTCTGCCCACTTTTGTCCACAAACTTCAAATCTAGCTACATCCCAGGACGTATTACTATGGGTTGGTCTTTCTATATTTCCATATTGAATTTCATAGGTAGCTTTATTGGTATTTATATCAATAGGAAATGCCACTTTAAGTAATACCTGCGATTGTTTCCAATCCACATAAGTTTCGAAATCAACTCTATCAATATCTCTATATACAAATATTTTTTGAATTATTGTTGAATCTAAAAACCTTTTTTCTACCTTTAAAGCTGCTCTTACTGGACCATCTTCAACTACTTCAATTTTTTGAATATCATCTACATTCCACATTTTTTCTTTATAGAATATGTCTATATCCCAATTGTCAAAATTCATAGGTTTATCTTCAAACGCCTGAAGCACATTACCTTTTTCTCCTGACTTCAATAATTCTCTATTATTTCTCTTATCATAAAAGCATTCAATTTGTCCTTTTTCATCCAAACAGATTTCGAAAAAATCATTCTCTATACAACTACTATTTATGTTAATTAAACTATCAGAATACTTCACTTGCTCATCTACTATATAATAAGTCTTATAACCTTGAGCTGGAATTCCATTTGCAAAGAATACTGCCTTTCCACCTTCAATCCTCTGACAGATTACCTTTTTTCCTTCTTCATCAAATAGAACAGGATTTACTATATTCTCAGGTACAGAAAATTTTGTTATGTCATTTCTCTCATAAGATAATGAATTAAACACAACCACTGCATTCCTATCCAAGTTGATTCTTCCTGCTATCGAAGAAAGTGCTTTATTTAATGTACATGTTCCATTTTCCAGCAAATCTCTATACTCTTCCTTAGTAACTTCATATACTTCTTGAATTGAAGAACCTGGCAGTATATCATGAAATTGATTTAGAAGTATATTTTCCCATCCCTTGTTTAGTGCTTCCTGTGGGTAACTGCCTCCTAAAACTGTATTAAAGGAATTGAATTTTTCACTAGCTTCGTATAGATTTTCACAAAGTCTATTATCTCTTTTATTTCTTGCCATAGATGTATACGTTCCTCTATGATATTCAAGATATAATTCACCTGACCATTTAGGAAGATATCTATTCCCCTTAACTTTTTCCTCCATATTTCTAAAATAATCTTTTGCAGTTCCCATTTCAACTTTTGGACAACCAGGTATTCCCTTATTAAGCCTTCTTCCAACCTCAAGCATTTCATAAGTGGCTCCACCACCACCATCTCCAAATCCATAGCAAACTAATACATCATCATTAATATTTTTTTGCTGATATCTCTCCCAAGCACCCATTATTGCTCCTGGATGAATTTGTCCATTATATGTGGTAAAGTGCATGTTTGGATCTTGATATGGGTCTTTTGTAGTAATAAAGTGGGTTAATACTTCTGTTCCATCTATCCCTTTCCACATAAAAGTATCATAAGGCATTTTGTTAAATTGATTCCATGAGATCTTTGTGGTCATAAAATAGTTAATATCAGATTTTTTCAAGATCTGTGGAAGAGCCGCACTGTAACCAAATACATCTGGAAGCCACAAAATTTCATTTTTCACACCAAACTCTTTTTCAAAAAATCTCTTTCCAAATAAAATTTGTCTTACCAACGATTCACCTGAAGTTACATTACAATCTGCTTCAAGCCACATCGCTCCTTCTGGTTCCCAAACTCCTTCTTTCACTTTTTCCTTTACCTTTTCATACACTTTAGGATAGTCTTCCTTTAAAAACTTATATAGCACTGGTTGACTTGACATAAACTTATACTCTGGATATTGTTCCATAAGCTTAAGCACTGTAGAAAAACTTCTCGCTGCCTTTTCTCTTGTTTGTGCCACAGTCCATTGCCAAGCTACATCGATATGTGTGTGCCCTACACAAGTCGCAATTACATCTTCTTTACCACAAAGCTTTTCGTAAAACTCTATTTTCAAAAACTCATTAGCTTCACTGACAGATTTATAATATTCATTAGAATAAACTTTTCTAAGATCTAGAATATTTACTGCCTCGTTAAGCACGTTTAACATATCTATTCTTCGTTTATCCTCTTTACTAAGCTTCTCACAAACCCAAATAGGAACCTGAATATTGAAATATAACTCTCTTATAAGCTTATCTACCAATACCAACTCTCCGTATAAGCTAGCTTTTCTATCTGCCACCATTCCACCATAGGCATGTAGATCTACATTGTATACTTTTCCAGCTTCAGCACTATCAGTCAGTATAACTTCTCTATGATTTATGTCTAACCCTTGAATATGCTCTCCATCAATATATAGAATAAATTGAGGATTCACAGCATCCCAACCTTCATCAAAGGTTTTTAAATTTAAGGCGATAGTTTGTCCTTGAAATTCTACTGGTACCTGTACCTTTGTCCTAAACCAACAGTGACGATCTCTCCCTCCCCATAAATCTCCGGTTTCAAAATTTCTCCATTGTCCCTGAGCCTTCTCAACCGCTTCTATGTTCAAGTATTTTCCTTCTAACATTTTATAACTATTTATTGATACTTTATTTTTATAAACATGACTTTTTAACTCATTGCATATCTTCTGAATTCTCTCAAAAACGTAATACATATTAATTCTCCTTTATTTATATTTTTACTATTCTTTTACAGCTCCAATAGTTAATCCTTTTACAAAATACCTTTGGAAGAATGGATAAGCACATACTATCGGTAAAGTTGACAATACCACCATTGCCATCTTTGCCGTTTCTTTTGGTAGATTTTGAGTTATGCCAATAGCATTCACCCCTAACATCTTAGTACTCGTTAAGAATTCCATACTATTCTCTATACGAATAAGTAAATATTGAAGTGGTATTAAGCTCTCTTTGTCAATGTACAACATTGCGTTAAACCAATCATTCCAATAACCTAAGGTTAAGAAAAGACTTATGGTTGCTATTCCTGGTAAAGACATTGGTAATACAATTTGGAAGAAGGTTCTAAACTCACTTGCTCCATCAATTTTAGCTGATTCAATAATTGCCTCTGGAACAGAAGTCTTAAAAAAGGTTCTTAATATAATTACGTACCAAGTATTCATAGCAAGTGGTAAAATAAGTGCCCATATGGTGTTTTTTAAATGAAGAAACCTTACCATTACAAGATAAGAAGATACCATCCCTCCACTAAAGAGCATTGGAATAAAGGCCAATTTTGTAAAAAAGCCCTTGAATACAAAGGTTCTCCTTGAAAGGACGTATGCATAAGAAGAAATCATTATTAAACCGATTACAGTTCCAAGTATAGTAACTAAAATTGTTACTCCATAAGATTTCATAAGCTGACTTCCTGCACCCATCAAATATTGATATGCATTGAAACTCCACTCCTTCGGAATAAACCTATAACCATTATGTTGCAAAGATTTTTCACTTGTAAGTGAAATAATAACTACAAATACAAATGGAAGAATGCAAATAACCGCGAGAATAATCATAATTATATGAATAATTATGCTTGTACTATTCTTAATACGGTTAAACTTTAACTCCTCTGGACTACTCTCTACCTTTAGTATACTTTTTAACATCAATCCCACCCCCTAAAATAGTGCATTTTCACTATCTATTTTTTTAACTATTTTATTAGTAACAACGATAAGGATTAACCCAACAAAAGATTGATATAATGCTGCTGCTGAACTCATTCCTATATCTCCCATGTTCATTAGAGCTCTATATACATAAGTATCTATTACATTGGTTACTGGATACAATGCTCCTGAGTTCATTGGCACTTGATAAAACAATCCAAAATCAGCATTGAATACCTTTCCAATTGCAAGTATAAATAAAATTGTTATAACTGGTTTAAGTAACGGAATTGTGATATATCTTATTTGTTGTGCTTTTGATGCACCATCAATCATAGCTGCCTCATAGTAAGTTTTATCTATACTACAAATGGAAGCCATATAAACAACTGTATTGTAACCAATACCTTTCCATTGACTTACAAGTATCAGAATCAATGGCCAATACTTCGCTTGGCTATACCACGAAACTCCATCCTTTCCGAACTGCTTCATTAAACCATTTATATATCCCTGTTCTGGACTGAGAAATGTAAATAAGCAATAGCTTACAACAACCCATGATAAAAAATATGGCAGAAACATCGAGCTTTGATAAAACTTAGCTAATCTTTTTCTCGTAAGTTCATTTAGAGCTATGGCTATACAAATTGGTAAAATTATTCCTAAAAAAATGAACACCAAGTTGTACAACACTGTATTTCTCGTTATAATCCATGCATCACTGCTCTTAAATAAGAACTTAAAATTATCAAAGCCTACCCACTTACTTTTGATAAGACTTTCTATAAAGCCTCCACTAATTTTAAATCTCTTAAATGCTATAACTGCACCTGCCATTGGAATATAAGAAAAAACAATAAACCATATCGCTCCTGGCATAGCTAATAGCAAAAGTTCTTTGTTAGTCTTTAACCGCCTAAAAAACCTCCGCATACTCATAACCTCCTTAAAATCTATAAAGAACTAGGCTTTGAGTTAAATATAACATGCCATAAATATGGTTTATAGTTGATAATCTATAGATTTATTGTACTTATTTCAGTTTACTTATTAGCTAATAAAATAATTTTTACTACTTCTTAAGGTATTAGGACAAACGCCATAATACTTCTTAAATTTCTTATAAAAATAGCTTGTATCTAAATATCCTATAGTTTCAGCAATTTCATTTATTTTCATATTTGTGTTTAAAAGCAGTTCCTTGGCTTTTTCGTTTCTTATCTTATTTAAGTAATCAGAAAAACTTATGCCAACTTCTTTTGAAAACAATTGACCAAGATAAGAAGTATTTATATTAAACTGATCTGCTAAGATTTTTAAGGAAAGCTCCTTTGCAAAATTATGTTTGATATAGTCTATTATTTGCTGAATTACTGGACTAAATTTAAAACTATTTGCATCAATAATATCCAAAGCTTTTAAGCTCTCCTCTTTTATGCACTCTGTAACCTCTTCAAGTGTTTCCATATTACATACTGAAAGCACCATCCTGCTTATGCTATTATAGTCATATTCATGTCCAATATTGAGTTCTTTCATAGTTCTACTTATAATCATCATCATTGTCACAGCTACATCCTGAACTAAAGCTGGCGCAAAAGTTTCATTACCTTCAATGCGCTTAAATATTTCTGTTATATAGGTTTCAAGATCATTCCTATCCTTTTTCATAAGAACCTTTGAGAAATCCTCTAGATTAACTTTCGATATATGTTCAGGATTATTATACCTTTGTAACAGACTTGCTCCATTAATTATCTTATTAAAACCATATATCAATAAATAGCTTTGAAGCTTTTTTGCTCTTTCATAGGACTTATAAGCATTCCAACTAAATCTCTCCACTTCCCCAACAGTTATGAACACATCTTCATTTAATTCATTCTTTATATACTCCCTAATTCTCACTAAAATCTGCTCAAAATCTTCTTGTGATGATTCACTATCATTCCATCCTGATAAAATAACAATGTTATCCTCAAAATCTTTAAAGAAATCAATATTATCAAACTTCATTCGCTTTTTAATTATATTTAGCAACATGGTACAGTTTCTTTTTTTGTTATTTCTTAATTTGATTAATGCCGCACAATAATTCTCATATTTAAGATTCAACTCTAAAATGAATCCTCTCTCTTCAAGTTCATATCCACTTATCTTATTTGTAACCCATCTATTGTATATGTTTTCTTTTATAGTCTCTATCTCTTGGTTTTTGAACCTTGGGCTTTCCTTTTCTCGCTTTATCTTTTCTACTGTCATTTTCAGTGAAGCTTCTAATTCTTCTTCATTTATGGGTTTTAATATATAGTTTTCTACTCCTATTGAAATTGCCTTCTTAGCATATTGAAAATCATCATATCCACTCAGCATAATAAACTTTGTTTTTGAATTTACTTTTTTTATTTCCTCAATTAATTTTAATCCATCCATATTAGGCATAGTAATATCAGTTATTATAACTTCTACATTTCTCTTATTAAACATTTCCAGAGCCTCAGTGCCACTTGCAGCTTTGCAGGCAACCTCAAGCCCCAATTTTCCCCAATCAATTATACATTCTAGCCCATCTACTATAAGCTTTTCATCATCAACCAACATTACCTTGTACAAATTCTTCTACCTCCTTATCAGGTATCTTAATCATAACCTTTATTCCTCTTTCCATGCCTTCCATAACTTCTAAGCCATATTTCTCACCATAGACTAGTACAATCCTTTCATGTACATTAGCTAAACCTATGGAGTTTTTCGTTTCACTAGGTGATTTTATACTCTCATTCAATTTTCTTATTTGTTCTTCTTCTAATCCTTTACCGTTATCCTCTATAGTTATAATAATATCTTCTTGAGATTTTCTACCTTTAATCATTAAAAAATTATCTGTGATTCCTAGATCCATCCCATGAATAAGAAAATTTTCAATTATTGGTTGAAAAATAAATTTAATAATCTGCTTATTTAATAATTCAAACTCAAAATCAATTTCATACTGAAACTTATCCTCATATCTAAACTTGTATAAATCTAGATACATTTTGCAATACTCAATTTCTTGTCCAATTGTAACAATGTTTTTGGCTTTTACTACGCTTCTAAACAATGTTGCAAGATTATAAAGCATTCTACCAACTTCTTTATCACCATTAATAATAGCTTTCATTCTGATTGACTCTAAGGTATTATATAAAAAATGTGGATTTATCTGATTTTGCAGTGCAATAATTTCTGTATTTTTTTGCTTTATTTCAGAAAGATATACTTTTTTAATATACTCATCTAATGTACAACACATTGTGTTAAAACTTTGAGCTATCAAGTTAATCTCATCATCTTCTTTTTCAATTGGAATGCTTGTTTTAAAATCTCCTTGTTTTACATTATCTATTGCATTAACAATATTCATAGTTCTTCTTTCTAGTTTTTTAATTTTCAAATACACTATTATTTCACTTAATATTATTAAAGCTGTAACTGCAATAATGATTGTTTCTATGAATATCTTTGTTTTATTTAGAATTGCATTTTCAGGTATAATACTCAAAATTATCAAACCTGCTGTATTTGGTTTAAAATCAACATAAGAAGGGGTATCTAATTTGATACTTTCACTACCACTTCCTATCTTAGAGAAATAAGGATAAAATTTATTCACATACTTCTGAGAAGAATCATATATGACCTCTCCTTCATTGTTCATTACAATTAGTTCATTCTGATCAATATCATATCCTTTGTATATTTGATCTAATTCATCCATTCTATAAGTAGCTACTATCATTCCAACTTTCTGTAAGTTATCTGGGTTTATAACATAATTAACCGAATAATAATAGGAATTTAACGCTTTACTTTTACTTTTTAATATCTCAATTACACTATTTTCACTTTCTTCCCAATGTATTAACCCATAGTTATTATCCATAATGTTATAGTTATTTACATAGCCTTTGGAATCATAAATGCTTGCTAAATTTTGTTTAAAGCTTATCAAACATATCTTATCAATATTGGCATTATTAGCGTAACAACCTTTGACAAATGAATCCACACCGCTATAAGTCAATTTATCACTTTTAGCATATGTATCTAGCTTATTTTTTATATAAATATCAAGAGGATTATTTAAATAGAATATTATATCCCCCATCTCTTGATTATCACTGTAAAGCTCATTTATTTGAGTTCTTGTATTTTCTATCTGACTATTTAGGTACTGATTTGTATCCTCTACTACCTTCCTATTTAAATACTGCTGCTGTTGTTTAATATTTTTAGTAATCTTATTAATGAAAAATATAGAGAGACTAGAAAGAGATGCGAATATTATTATCGAATATACAAAAAATAATCTTTTGAACAACTTTGTCTTAATAAGCATAATTTACCTCCAGTTTAAAGGTTTACATTTGATTGTACATAAATTTCTATTAATATATATGGATTGAAGTGTTTCGTCTTTATTTCAGCAGTTTATCAACTATAAAAAATAGCTTTCCGCTGAAGTGATACCTCTTTACTTCTACATCAATTTCTTTTTCCCTCTAAATACTTTATATAAATATGTATGGTTGTCCCCTTCATAATAGAATTTATATTTTAAGACTAAAATGATTCAGCTTTATACCATAATTCGTTTCTTTTCTTTTATGCTTTGTTATGATAATATAACTTAGTGACAAAGATATAATTATACATAAATTGAACAAAATTAAATCTATTGACAACATTTAGTCTATCGTTAATATATATGATTTGAGTATAGATTCAAAATATATCATTTATAATATTAATCTAAGGAGTCTTATAATGAATTTATCAAAAGAATTTTTACCTATTAGTAGAGAAGATTTAAAAAGACGTAATATAGAGCAATTGGATTTTATAATAGTTACTGGTGACGCTTATGTAGACCATCCTTCCTTTGGTACTGCTATAATTGGAAGAACCTTAGAGGCAAATGGCTTTACAGTTGGAATAATACCTCAACCAAATTGGCACGATTCTGAGGACTTTAAGAGATTAGGCAGACCCAAATATGGTTTTTTAGTAAACTCAGGAAATATTGATTCTATGGTAAACCACTATACTGCTGCAAAGAAAAAAAGAAGAGATGACCTCTACTCACCAGGTGGTGAAGCAGATCATAGACCGGATAGAGCAGTTATTGTTTATTGCAACAGAATAAGAGAAGCATTTAAAGATATTCCTATAGTTATTGGAGGAATTGAAGCATCACTTAGAAGATTCTCTCACTATGATTACTGGGACAACAAAGTAAGAAGAAGCATACTTCTAGACTCAAAGGCTGATTTATTGAGCTATGGCATGGGTGAAAAGACCATAGTCCAAATAGCTAATCTTTTGTCTTACGGTATGGATGTAAAAAAGATTACCGATGTAAGAGGAACATGCTATCTAACTAAAGACATAAACGATCTTAACGGGTATGTATTAGTTCCTTCCTTTGAAGAAACTGCTAATAGTAAGGAAGCCTATGGTGAAAGCTACAAATTAGAATCTTACGAACAAGATCCAATAATAGGCAAGACCGTTATTCAACCCCATGGAGATAGATATCTAGTCCAAAATCCTCCTCAGCTTCCTTTAACTGAAGAAGAGATGGATATAACATATAATCTTCCATACACTAGAACGTATCATCCTATATATGAAGCAAAAGGTGGTATCCCAGCTATAAATGAAGTTAAATTTTCAATTACAAGTCATCGTGGCTGTTATGGTTCATGTTCTTTCTGTGCTTTAACCTTCCATCAGGGAAGAATAATACAGAATAGAAGTGGAAACTCAATAGTAGATGAAGCAAAGCTTCTTACTACTCTAGATGACTTTAAAGGATACATACATGACATAGGTGGTCCTACTGCTAACTTTAGGCATAAATCCTGTAAGAAGCAAGAGAAATTTGGAACTTGTAAAGATAAGCAGTGTATGTTCCCAAAACCTTGTAGCAATCTTATCACCGATCATAGCGAATACTTAGGAGTGCTTAGACGAGTTAGAACTTTGCCAGGCATTAAGAAGGTATTTATCCGTTCTGGAATAAGATATGACTATTTAATTCACGACAAAAATAACGAGTTTTTCTCCGAACTTTGCAAACATCATATAAGCGGACAACTAAAAGTTGCTCCTGAGCATGTTAGCGATAAGGTATTGGCTCAAATGGGAAAACCTACAAGAGAAGTCTATGATAGATTTGTAAAGAA
Source organism: Clostridium folliculivorans (assembly GCF_024341905.1). GTDB lineage: Bacteria > Bacillota > Clostridia > Clostridiales > Clostridiaceae > Clostridium_AR > Clostridium_AR folliculivorans. The sequence goes on along the minus strand of NZ_BQXY01000009.1, from coordinate 96,815 downwards.
ATACTATCAAGTAAATGAGAAGATAGGAAAGAAACAATTTTTAGTTCCTTATCTTATGAGCTCGCATCCTGGAAGTGACCTAAAAGCTGCCATAGAATTATCTCTTTATATAAAAGAAATGGGTTATACTCCAGAGCAGGTACAGGATTTTTACCCAACACCAGGAAGTATATCAACAACAATATATCATACTGGAGTGAATCCTTTTACTGGTGAAACTGTGTATACACCAAAGACTCAAGAAGAAAAAAGTATGCAGAGAGCATTGTTGCAGTTTGCAGTTCCAAAAAACCATTCTCTAGTAAAAAAAGCATTACTTAAAGCTGGAAGAGAAGATCTCATTGGTAAAGATAAGAACTGTCTAATAGATTGGACTCCAGCTAAGGAAAGAAACCATAAAAGTAGTGGTAAAAAACCAAATAGACCTGATTCTTCTAACATAAAAAACAATAATAAGTCATCTAACGTAGCACATAGTACTAAAACTTCTGAAAAAGGTCATAGTAATGATGTGAAAAGTTTTAGTAAGAAATCTGACAAAAATACTAATACAAGAAGCAATTCTACAAATGTAAAAAACAAAAGAGTACATTAGAATTGAAAAAAGAACCTTAATATTGATAAAAAACATACTTTAAATATGTTTTTTATCAATATTGGTTCTTTTTTATTTTAGTGCTGTTAAAAAATGTGTTTAAATTAAGTTGTTATACATCCGATGCTTTAAACATAGTACTTGTTTTAAAATTAACTATATCAATATAACTTCTTAAACAACCCAATACAATAATTAAATACTAGCAAAGTCACTAGTTCACTTATAATGGTATAAGGATACAAGCTTACTCCGAAAAGCTTTACTAAGTTATCTAATATTATAAATACGGTTGCAATTATAGTCATTCTAATTCCAGGCTTATTTACAAAGTTTGTATCTAAAGCCAAAATAGATAGGACTAAAATTATTGTTGGAATAACAATAAACGCTAATGTAAAGATATATTCTGATTTTAACATAATTATATATCCAAATCTTAACGATATACTTATTTTAGGCTCGTAAACAGCCAAAAGTATAGAGTAAAATATCGTTAAGGCTGCTATAATTCCGTAAGTAGTAGAAAATTTAATCTTATCATTTCTTCTACAAATATAATATATAATATACAAAATCACTGGAATATAAACATACTGTAGAAAAACTAAGTACTTAATATAATATACATATTTCTGGTCTTCCAATATTGCAAGTAATATTAAAGTAATATACCTTAACACAACAAATAGGATCATAAAGATTGATACTATTTTAATTTTTATAGGCGCCCATCTTAACAGCTTGTCTAATATAAACATGCATAAAAAAATTATAAGTAATAATATTACAAAGTATAGATATACCCCTACCATATCACACCTCTTAATATTTTGGTTCTTAGCCTTAAGTATTCATAAATCTTAATTTATCGCTCTCATTACTACAAGTAATAAAAGAGAAGCTAATATAGCTTTTTATTTATGATATTACCTACAAAGCTTAAAGAAACTCTTACTTATAATTTATTAATGTATTATTTAATTTATTCCTAAAACCTTTATGCCACCTTCAACACATTCTAAGCGTAACGGAAATCCCGGACCTTTTTCACCGTCTATATCAGTAACGATATCTTCATCTGTCTCTATGGTAACTTCTTTAGTCTTATAATATATGACATTAGGATCATCTAAATGTTCCCCTCTTATAACTCTTATAAATAAAGGTATTAAATCCTTTATAGATACAGCTTTAAATACTATTACATCTAAGTAACCATCCATAACATCAGCTCTAGCAGCTAATTTGAAATTTCCTGCTGTTTGACCATTAAACACTAACATCAGATACATATGTCCATCATACTCTAATTCTTTAGATGAAATTTTAACCTTAAGTTTTCTGAAATTAGGCAATTGTTCAAAACCTTTTAAGTAATAGGCAAGCTTACCTATCATATTTTTTAAGTTTTCATCAGTTTTTTGAGAAACATCAGTAAATAGACCTGTGCTTGCTACATTTATAAAATACTTGTCATTTATTTTGCCTATATCTACAGGCTTAGGAGAACTATCTAATATTTTCTTACAAGCAGCTCCTACATCTGATGGTATATCTAAAAATTTTGCAAAATCATTTGCAGTTCCCACTGGTAATATTCCAATTGGCAAATCTATATTTTTAGACTTCATAGCGTTCACTAGTGAGTCCACAGTTCCATCTCCACCAGCTACCAAAATGTAGTAATATTCTTCATTAATATCAGCTAGAGCTTCTGATATATCCGATTCTTTATTTATTCTGTAGGGAACAATTATATATCCATATTCTTGATGTATACTTATAACTTTATCTAATTCATCTAGAATAACATTTTCACCTGAAAATGGATTATATATAAATTTCACCTTTCTCATAGAATACCTCCATAATAACACTATGTAAAATTATTGCATTTTTTACATCATATTCTTTTTAAAATCAATCATTAAACATTATAGCAGAATTATAAACTTATGTCGAGGTTGTCCTACCAGCCTGAGATTTTGATTTTAATTATAATATATTAGTTATTTATTCCAAATATCAAATATCAAACTGTTTAATTAACAATTTTTATGTACTAATGTGTTATTAACTAATTTAATTTAATTTATAACCAAGTGCTTATGGAAATAATTAATTTTCATATATAGTTATTCATTATATAATTTATATTTTCAAAGTAAATATTTTTGAACTTTTGATATATCATAATATATTATAGCCAATTTCAAGATTATTATAGATTTACACAGTGTGCAAATGGTATTTTGTTAGTAAAACAAGTAAAAATCATTAAATATCTACATTTAATGATGAATATATGATATTTTACCTCTTATACTTTTATTAAAAATGAGTTATAATTATTTATTGATGATGGAATTATATTTATTTTACTAGGAGTGATTATATGAGAAAAAGTAGTATACCCAATTTCTTTACATTTGCAAATTTATCTTTTGGAGTATTCTCAATACTTGCAACGCTAAATGAAGATTATTTTTTAGCAGCAATATTTGTAATTATAGCTGCACTTATTGATAGATATGATGGAAGAGTTGCGCGTTTTCTTAATGTATCTAGTGAGCTAGGTAAAGAACTAGATTCTTTAGCAGATTTAGTATCTTTCGGAGTAGCTCCTTCTATATTAATTTATTCGCAATTTAGTTTCAATAGCTTTGGTCCAAAAGGCTTATTAGGATATTGTGCTCTTATTATATTCCCTATTTGTGGAGCTTTTAGATTAGCTAGATATAATTTAGCTGAATTTGATGGTGTATTTAGAGGAGTTCCAATAACAATAGCAGGTAGTTTAATGGCTATATTCTCTCTTATTACAACAAGATATACTGTACCAATGGCTTTACCTGTAATCCTAATGTTAATCTTCTCTTATCTAATGATATCGAATTTTAAACTAAAAAAACTTTAATATACAATAACAGATTAGAGGACCTAATAGGTCCTTTAATCATGTTCAAAATCCTTTCCACCATCTTCATCCTCATGATGTTCTTCACAATATCCCTCTTCATGGTCCCTATCATTATCTTCACAAGGCTCGCAGTCATCATTTTCAACATCTCTATCTTCATCATGATCATTACCATCATCTTTTTCATCTTTTTTCTTTTTGCGCTTCTTTCTCGTATTTGGCGGATGAATAGGTTGCCTTCCTCCAGGACCATTTTGTCCAGGACCTCCACTTGAATTTTGGAATAACAACTCATTATCTATCTCTGTAAGTATTATAGATTTCTGGGCAGTTTTTAATGCAATTACATCTGCTTTGATTCGTATGTAATCAAGATAGCAGCACTCAACACTTTGAATAACATTAAGTAGTACGTCTATAATATCACCAAGCTGATTAGCCCTCTTTATGGCATCTCTTACTTCTTTTTTTCTAGCAAGTGCAATTCCATTGAGTTCACCTGCACCACCTATAAGCAATCTATATGAATTAACGTATTTTGTTAAGAGATCAGTTAAATTGTTTACCTCAATAAAATATGAATCAAATAACTCTTTATAGCTTTCCATTCAATCACCCTATTATTGCTATCATAACAATATATTAAATTATTTATTATTTAATTCCTTACAAAAAACGCTAACTTTATAGTAATTTCTACAAAAATGCATTGGCTTGCTCAATAAAGAACAAGCCAGTACATTTTATATGTTACTTCGCAATAATTCATCTATAAACTCATCATCTACAGTCTTAAAAAGTTCATTATATAGATTTTCATCTTTCTTTCTTCTTAAAAGTTCTTCCTCTGTTTCGTTGTCAACAAAATCAAACAACTCTATATTCTTCATAACAACTGGAAAAAAGTATTCATCTGCGTAAGAAAATTTCATGCTATTTTCCTCCTATTTATCTTAACATTCTGGAAGTGGCTCAAAATACGCTCTAGGAAACTTACATAAAGGACACACTTCTGGAACTTGTTTTCCTTCATAAATATAGCCGCAATTCATACATCTCCAAACTGATTCAGTGCTAGATTTAAATACAGTTCCGCTCTTCACCTTATCATATACATCTTTAAATCTCTCTCTATGGCTTTCTTCTACCTCTCTGAGTTCCTTATAGAAGTCTGCAATAGCTTCAAACCCCTCTTTTCTAGCTACTTCTTCGAATTCCTTATAGATCTTTTCAGTTTCTTGGCCTTCACCTTCCATTGCATCTAACAGATTTTCTTCTGTTGATTTCACCATACCTAAGTACTTTGCCCATACTTCCCTTGCATGAGCATACTCATTTGATGCAGTTAAATCAAAAACTTGACCTATCCAAATAAAGCCCTCATGCCTTGCTTTTTCAGCATATAGATTATATTTGTTCCTTGCCCTCGACTCACCTGCAAAAGTCTTTAACAAATTCTTTAAGGTTTCACTATCCTTTATTTTCATAAAAGTTCTCCTAAAAATACTACACACATTAATATATTCAAACATATTACAATTGTTACCAACTATACTTTATATAGATGTACTAACATACTGCTTCAATCATAAAACACAAAATGAAAAACCGCGGTTTCCCGCGATTTTTATTTTGTTGTTATCTTTTTAGTTTCATCGCAAACTATGGATATATCTTGCAGTTCTTTGGTCTTAGTAACCAAAACCACTTTATAGCCCCATAATTCTTGGACATACTTTAAGGTTTCTTTGGCATAGCCTATATCTAATTCTCTTCCGTCAAATACATGTTCTAAAGTAAGAGTATTATCTCTTCTATTTAAATCTATAACTCTTATATACGGTATACTTCCGACCCCTGTGTTAGTGGCTATAGTATCTCTTATTTTCTTCCACCCTGACTCATCAGCTACTTCGTCAACTACATAATCAAAGCCTTTTTTAGCATACTGGAACAAATTAAGTTCAGCACATAATTCTTCAGTAAGATATTTTCTTAAAAATGAATTATCTCTTTCAATAGCTCTAACTTCAAAAATCTTATCTCTGCCATATCTCTTTTCGATATCCTCAAGAACTCTAAATCCAACATAATAAGGATTTAAGCCTCCTAGCATCGGAGCAACTACATCATTGTGTCTCTTCAAGAATTCAAAATGCAATTCCTGAGGAAGATTGAGCTTTTTGAGTATATTATAATGCCAAAAACTCGCCCATCCTTCATTCATTGTCTTTGTTTCAATCTGTGGTAAGAAGTATAATGTTTCTCTTCTTACTATAGTTAAAAGACTCTTCTCCCAATCTTCCAAATCACCATAATCTATTATGAATTGCAGCAAATCATCTTCCGGACTTAAAGGAATTTTTGATAAGTTTGGTTCCTCAATAGGATCATTACTATCTAAGATTCCCTTGCTTTCAACTTTTCTTGAATAATCCTCTATAAGTCTTCTCCTCTGTTCACTCTGTGATATCTTTTTCTCACCAATAACGCGACTAATCTGATATCTTATTGCATGAGCTGCATCTAAAACCCTTTCAACCCTCTGATATCCAATGCTAGGATTATTTATATATCTTCTCACAGTCTCAGCATCTAACTTGAACATCTCTAAGGTATGGTCTGCATCAGTACCTTCCTTAAATAATCTGTTATTCTTGAAAAAGTCATTATGTCCATATACATGAGCCATTGTTAATATTTGAAGAAGTAATGTGTTGTCCTTCATAAGATATGCCAAGCTTGGATTAGAGTTTATTACCATTTCGTAAGGTAATCCAGTGAGATTTAGTGAATATAGTGTTCTGTTTTTCTCATAGGCTTTCCCGTAACTCCAATGAGGATATCTTGATGGCATTCCTACATAAGCCTCGTAGCTTAACATTTCATTGTACCCTATTATTTCAAATTCTTGAGGGTAGAAATCAAGACCTACTTCCTTTGCCATATCTTCTATTAATACATTCCATTTTTCTAATTCTCTAACTGTATAATCCATCACCCTTCCTCCTTAAGCTCCTTAGATAGCATAAATTTCAATGCGTTCCACAGGTCTTTCTTTTCTTTCACTACAACCATTGCAAAATTTTTCTTTTTTATTTCCTTCAAAAATCTATAATACATAGTTGTAGAATAAGTAGAAGGCAACAGTTCTGCATAACCAAATAAATTACTTATTTCACATAGATCATTTACTGCTTTTATCGCTCTTTCATTATCTTCACTCCAGTTATCACCATCTGAAGCATAGAAAGGATATATATTCCACATATCTGGATTATACTTCTCCTTTATAAGCTCTAAGGCTTTGTTAAGCCCTGAAGATATATAAGTTCCACCAGATTCAGCTTTGTGGAAAAACTCATATTCATTAACAACTTTAGATAATGTGGTATGTGATATAAACTCAAAAGCTATATTGTTATACTTTCTTCGTATAAACCTAGATAGTACAAAGAAAAAAGATCTAGCAAGAAACTTCTTTGAATTATCCATTGATCCCGATACGTCCATTATAAAGATCATAACTGCATTACTTTCTTTTTTAGGCTTTTTCTTTACCTTATAATATCTCATATCTTCTTCTCTAAATGGAAATCTTTCAATCTCTTCACCTTTTCCAATTTCAGCTAGTGCCCTTTTCTTGCCTTGCTTTCTAGCTATCTTGGCCATAACTGTCTTCTTTTTAGCAAGTCTTGGATTTATTCCGTATCTTTGATAACCTCTTTTTCTTCCAGCACTTTCTACAATTATCTCAGAATACTTCTTTCTATCTAAGTTAGGTAGGTCAAGATCTTCTACTATATAATCTAATAACTCTTCCAAAGTTATTTCAGTCTCATATACATCTTCACCTTCTTGGTTGCCAGCAGAGCCGGGGCCGTTGCCCCCTTGCTCTGAAGCTTTTCCTACCTTATCGCCTCTTTTTTCTTCGCCAGTTCCATTGGCTACTCCACCATTATTATTTCCGTATACAAATTGATATTCTTTTATTCCCCTTATAGGGATTTTGAACTTCTTATTTTTTGATTCTCCGATTATACTTTCCTCTGAAAGTATATCTCCTAAATTTTCTTTTATAGACTTTTCAACTAACTGCCTATGTCTTCTTCTATCTTCTATAGCTCTATCGTGTTCAACTGGATTTTCAGCATGGTCTCTGAATATTGCCATATTATCAATCCTTCCACAAGTTGTTTGCAGCGTATTTTAATATAACATCGCAGCAATGAGGGCAATATCCATTCTCTTTCATTTCTTCAACCATAGCATTATACTTCTCATCTTGTTCCTTATCTCTAACTCTAGATTTAGTTATGATTCTGGAAAGATCCTTTACTGAAGCTGTAAGCTTTTTCTCTATAGCTTCCTTCAGAGGTTCGTAAGCAGTATAATCTATATGGCCACCATTTCTCACAACATAGAACATATATGAAGTTACATCAGATCTAAAGCCTTTAGCTGAACTTTCTGAAATACCAATCTGCTCTTCTATACTTCTCATAAAGCTTTCATCTGGATTTAGTTCTTCTCCAGTAGAATTATCTTTAAGCTTAGTTTTATTGACATATGCTTCTGCATTATCAATATAGTTGTTAAATAAGCTCTCAGCTTGTTCTCTGAAAGAATGTATAAATGCCTTAGTTATTTCTTTTTCAAGTATCTTATTGTATTCCTTTCTTAATGTATCCTGTATGAAACCAAGATACTTTTTCTTATCTTCCTGTGAAGTGTCTAAATCCTTAACTGACTTTATTATGTTTTCCATAATACTCAAAGGATTTATACATGGATATTCAGAACTTGAAAGAGCATTATCAATAGCTTTAATTATAAATCTAGTTGATATTCCCTTCATTCCTTCATTAGGACCTGCTTCCTCCTTTAGTTCTAATAGATCTAATCTCTTTGTAGAACCCTTTTCTACTATATCTTCACCGTTGTATATCTTAAGCTTAGTTATTGGATCCACCTTTGCTGATGGAGCTAGTCTAGAAAGAATTGCAAACATTGCTGCAATTTCTAGAGTATGAGGAGCTATATGAGCGTTAAAGTTACTCTTCTTTATTATCTTCTCATATATTTTCTTTTCCTCGCTTAACTCCATACAATATGGAACTTCAATCTTTACTATTCTATCAAGTATTGCTTCATTAGTATGATCTGATTTAAATTTATTCCACTCAGCCTCATTTGAGTGAGCTATTATGAGGCCATCAAAGTATATCATAGATCCTTTACCAGGTGATGGAACTGATTTTTCTTGAGTTGCTGTAATTATTGTATGAAGATATTCAACATCATTTTTGAATACTTCTATAAATTCAACAAGACCTCTATTACCTACATTAAATGCTCCATTAAGTGAGAATATTCTTGGATCATCCTCAGGATACATATCCATCTTAGATATATCAACTGCACCAGTTAAAATTGATGTATCTTGATTATTTGGATCTACAGGAGGAACTACCCCTATACCCTTTCTTGATCTGATTGAGAACCCTTTTGTTTCTACTGGAAAGTCCTCATATCTTCCATTAAATTCATTTATTAGTCTATATCTGCATACAGGGCAAAGGTCTCCTTCTATTTGAACTCCAAGCGATTCTTCAAATTGAGGTCTAAGATGCTTTGGAATAAGGTGAAGTGGTTCTTCATGCATAGGGCAACCTTCGATAGCATATATTGGATCTGCCATTTCTAATGCCTTCTTTAAAGCCTCAACTAATGAGGATTTTCCAGCTCCAACTGGTCCTACCAAATAAAGTACCTGCCTTGCTTCCTCTCCCTTCATTGAAGCTGAATAGAAATAATTAACAAGCTTCATCAATATCTTATCAATCCCGAAGAAGTCATTCTCAAAAAAGTTATACCTTTTTATCATTTCATTACCATATATTTTTCTAACCCTTGCATTCTCTTCAGGCTTTAATATCTTCACACCCTTATCAACTATGATGTCATAGACTCTCTTGTGCGCTAACTTTGCTACATCTGGGTTTTCTTTTACTATTTCCAAATAATCTAGAAATGTCCCCTTAAACTTATGCTTATTATGTTTTTCTCTATCACTTTCAATAAATTGCTTAAAATCCATATACATCTCCCTCCTTTTATAAAAATATATTCAGAGGGACAAACCATCTATGACTAATCTGATTTGAATATTTGTTAAATAAGAATTATTTTTATCGTGCATATATTTATCTAACCTCGATTAATGCTATTAAAATTGTATTTTCTCAGTTAGTTATAAAATTTTAATTTTATATTTTCAAATTTAGAAAATCTTATATTTAAATTACTGTTTAGGAATATTTTTAAAGTCAAGTGGTTATGCAGTATAGGGTTGTCAGCAACTTAATTTTGACAGGTTACTTTAACTATATTTAAAAGAAAAAAAGCTATTAAGTTATAAAAACTTTCTAGCTTATTAATCTTATAAAACTATTGAAATATCAAGGTTTAATCCACAAAGAAATTTTATACTTTCTTATACAGTAAAACTTCTTTTTAGTTATCACAGTACAAAAAGTTGTATAAAGCTCCTATTAAATTAGAATCATTTTCAAAAGCACATTTCTCTACAGAAATATCTAATTTTGCATAATAACTTTTCATTTTACTAAGTCTTTCATTTACAATATCATAGAAATCTGATCTGCTACTTATAGCACCACCAATTAATATTTTCTCAGGATCTATGATATATTTCAGATTAAATATTCCTCTTACTAAATAGTTATACCATTTATCTATGATATTCTTTACTTCCTCGTCTCCACTTTCAGCCATTTCAAATACTTTCTTACCATTTAATTCTTCTGCATCTAATCCTTTTTCTTTTGAAACCTTTTTTACTAAAGCAAAGGTAGATGCATTATTACTCCAAGTATGTCCTTCTATCTCATCACTGTCATCTACAAGCATAAATCCAAATTCTCCTCCATGGAGATTTTTTCCTCTAAGAATCTTTTTATTTACTATAATACAACCACCAATACCTGTTCCTATTACTACACACATAAAATTTTCGCAATCCTTTGCTGCTCCAAGCCATCCTTCAGCCAACCCAGCACAATTAGCATCATTTTCAATAGATACTCTTAAGCCTGTTCTTTGTGAAAGCAATTCTTTTATATTAGGACCATGTATATAATCTACAGCGCTAGCACCATAAATAATTCCGCTTTTAGGTTCTACAGCTCCTGGCATACTGCAAGCTAGTCCATTAATTTCATAAGTCTTCTTAAAATCTTCAACTAAATTCCCTACTACTTCAACGAATTCACTTATCCCACTTTTTGGAGTAGGCATGCTTCCTTTTTCATAAGAAACACCCTCACCATCCATAACCGAATACTTTATTGCTGATCCTCCAACGTCAATAACCACATACTTACTCATAAAAATCTCCTCCATTGTAAACATTGCCATATAAAGATATATTTATTTCTATTACAGTATTCTTTTTATTTGTCTAAGTATATTATGATAGAAAAATAAAAAAAATCAAAGACCTATTTTTTTATTTTTAGTCTTTGATTTTTGTATTTAAAGAGTTCCTATGTCTAAACTTAATTTATTTTTCCTTTTGTTTAATAATATTATTGAAATTAACTAATTAACTTTGCTTTTCATCAAAATATGATTATGAACTACTCTAAGAACTCTTTCTCCATATCTATCAATTTTTTTCTCTCCTACACCGCGTATCTCTTTAAGCTCCTCTTTAGTTTGAGGCCTTAGGTTAGCAATCTGTATCAAAGTTGAATCGGAGAATATTATGTATGGTTTTACATTTTCACTTTGAGATAAATCACGTCTAAGTATTCTTAGCTTTTTAAATAGTTCTTCATCTAAAACAGTATCATCATTAGTATCTTTAAGTTTTGCCATTACCTTTTCTTTGCCTTTAAGAATATCTATAGACTTTTTATTAAGCTTTAGCATAGAATAGGTACCTTCTTTTTTATCTACAAAACCTTCATCTATTAAAGTTTGTACTATATCTTTAATAAACTTTGTACTGTATTCTTTCATAATTCCGTAGGTTGAAAGTTCATTTAATTTGTTATCCAATATCTTAGGACCTGAATACCCTCTAAGTATATCTACCATCACAGATATTCCATAACGTTCTTTAGTCCTATAAACACAAGAAAGAATTTTTTGTGCTTCTACCGTTATATCTCTAAGTTCGTCATTATTTAAGCAATTAGAACAATTGTTACAGTACTCCTTTATATCGCTTTCTCCAAAGTATTTTAATATAAAATATCTGTAGCAATTATGTGACTCACAAAAGTCAACCATTGCTTGAAGCTTTCTAAGTTCAATCTCTCTTCTATTTAATAGAGTGGAGGTATTTATCATGTACTCCAGAGAAGGTATATCTTCCCTTGAATATAGCAAGTGACATTGGCACTTCTCGCCATCTCTTCCCCCTCTTCCAATTTCTTGGTAGTAGTTTTCTATATTTTTAGGTAAAGAGAAATGAACAATATATCTTACATTTGATTTATCTATGCCCATTCCAAATGCATTCGTTGCTATCATAATATCTTTTCTATCAAAAAGAAATTCATCTTGGAAAAATTCCTTTTCCTCATCTTTTAGACCTCCATGATATTTAGCAGCACTGTACCCTCTTTCTCTTAGATAGTCATAAAGTCCATCAACATCTTTTCTTCTTGAGCAATATATTATTCCCGATTGATCTTCATGTTCTCTTATTATATCCTTAACAAATTCTAGCTTATCTACTTCCTTATGTATATTCATAGATAAATTATCTCTATTAAAGCTGCTTATATGTACGTATGGATCCTTTAGCCCTAAGAGTTTCATACTATCTGCTCTAACTTCTTCAGTTGCAGTAGCTGTAAAAGCAGTTATTACAGGCCTTTTTGACAATGAATTTACAAAAGGCAGTATGAATCTATAGCTTTGTCGAAAATCATGCCCCCACTGAGATACACAATGAGCCTCATCCACTGCAATCTGAGATATATTTAAATTCCTAATGAGCTTAACGCAGTAATCTAACTCTAATCTTTCCGGTGCAATATATATCAGCTTATATTTTCCTATAAGTGCATCTTCTATTATTTCAACTATTTCATTTTTATTTATAGTGCTATTTATAAATGCAGCATTTATTCCTACATTATTTATACTGTCTACTTGATCTTTCATTAATGAAATAAGAGGTGATATTACTAGGGTTATACCTCCCATTAAAACTGCTGGAATCTGATAACAAACAGACTTTCCACCACCGGTAGGCATAACAGCAAATACATCTCTTCCACTTAATATGGTTTGTATTATTTCTCTTTGTCCTTCTCTAAAACTAGAAAACCCAAATACCTTTTTTAATACCTTCAGTGAATTATCCATATGATACCTCTGCTCTCGTTACATTTATATATTTAATTATACTTTTTATACAATCCGATTTCTATAAGAAAATAATTGTATGGATTTATACTATAGCTACGACAGTTCCAAACAAAGATTTCGATGAACCTGCGAATCTTTATTTGGATAAATTTTAATATAAACTAAAATGAACCAGCTTAATTGTACATAAACTGATTCATATCATCTTTAATTATTGACTTGTATTATTTGTCTTATACTTTTATTAAACTTTAAATATTTAATAATACTATTGAAATTAATTAGTTATACAGGAGATGCTATATGAGCGAGCTATTAGAATTAAATGATTTTTTCAGATGGAATGGCGTTAAAAAACTGTACTGTTCGAACGTAGTGAGTTTACAGTTTTAGCCATGGAATATGACAAAATCATATTAATTCTTTGCGTAAGCTCGTTAAAGCATCGGATGAATAACTAATTAATTTCAGCTATACCTATTTTATTCAACATCAAATCCAGCTTTTTTGTAAAGCTCATAAAAGTGATTAGTTGGACCTACCCCTTTGCCAAGCTCTATACTGTGCTCAATAGCCACTGTTATATATTTTTTAGCTTCATCAACAGCTTCAACCATATTCATACCTTTTGCGATATTGGCTGCTATAGCTGAAGATAATGTGCATCCAGTACCATGCGTATTTTTGGTGTTTATTCTTTCCTCTTTAAAACTTATAAGTCTTTCTCCATCAAACAAGGAATCTATAGCATCTCCTTCAAGATGCCCACCTTTCACAAGAACGTATTTAGGTCCTAATTCTTTTAAATCTTTCGCCGCCTTATACATTTCTTCAAAGTTTGTTATTTGATATCCCAAAATTTCTTCTGCCTCAGGTATATTTGGTGTAATAACCTCTGCAAGTGGAAATAACTCTTTTATAAGAGTTTCTTTTGCATCCTCAGAAAGAAGCTTAAACCCGCTTTTTGAAACCATTACTGGATCTAAAATTACTGGTGGCAATTTATCTATCTTTTTTAAAGCTGATGCTATTGCATTAATTGATTCTATTTTAGATACCATTCCTATTTTTATAGCATCAACTTCAATATCATCAAATATGGCTTCTATTTGTTTCTCTATTATATCTGGATTAACATCCTGGATTCCAAAAACACCTTGAGTATTTTGAACTGTTATTGCAGTTATAACACTCATTCCATAAACTCCATTAGCTGAAAATGATTTTATATCTGCTTGAATTCCTGCGCCGCCACAAGTATCCGAACCTGCTATTGTAAGCGCTTTTCTTATCATTTATAAAGCCTCCCTTTTGATAGTTTTTCTTATAACTGGTACTGATAATAATATTACTGCAAGGATTGCTCCTCCACCACAGCTTAATGAGAAAGGGAATACATATGCAAAAGCAGCTACCTTTTTACCTAATACCATTGTAGCCATTGGATATGCTATCAAAGCTCCTAGTATTCCTGTTCCTATAAATTCACCTACAGCTGTAAGGTATATATTTTTAAACTTCTTATAAACTATTCCTGCTAAAAAAGCTCCAACCATACTTCCTGGAAATGCAAGTATAGAACCTGTCCCTAAAATGTTTCTTAGTAATGAGATACAAAAAGCATTAGCTACTCCATAGAAAGGTCCAAGCACCACTGCTGCAACTACATTTAAAAAATGTTGAACTGGAAACATCTTTCCACCTAAAAACGGTATATAGAAAACTGATCCAGTAACGGTACCAAAGGCTATGAACAAACCACTTAAGGTCAACTTATAGACCATACTCTGATTATTGTTTACATTGGTACTATTTTGTTTCATAAAAAATCCTCCTTCTTTTAATCTGTGAAGAAGTCATATAAATCCTGCATTTAGCTTTTATATGAATAAGCTCATTTAAAATAATGTTTCGGTGTACTAAAAACTTTCTAAAAGATTATATCTATATTGAAAGTTTAAATACTAAAAATATTATTTAAAATTCTTATCCTAAATGCACAAAAAGTGCAGCTAGAAAGCTGCACTAATTAACGAAATTATTGTTGCTTCCCTACGCTGGCTTTAACCAGTTCAGGTGTTAAGAGTCAGAGAATATCGTTCTCTATCTCAGCCGGCATAACCAGCCCCCCTAGCACAGATTATTATTTATTTTTTAATATAAATTATCTTAACATAAAAGCCACAGATTGTCACTATTTTCATCAATGTTAAAACTAGCGTAAACATTGACTTTTACTTACTTTCCTCAATTTTCCTATTAATCACCAAAGACTCTTTTCTTAAGTTTTAATCCAGTCTTAGTAACAGCTAATCCACCTTGTGCCGTCTCTCTAAGCTCACTTGGCAAACTCTTGCCTACTCTATACATAGCATCAACAGTATCATCAAAAGGTATCTTTGAATTTACTCCTGCCATAACTAGATCAGCTGTTGTTAAAGCACTTACTGCTCCTGCGAAGTTTCTCTTTGCACAAGGAACTTCAACTAGTCCAGCTATAGGATCGCATACGAGTCCTAGTATGTTTTTTATAACTATAGCAGCCGCATCCAAACTCATTTCAGGGGTTCCACCCATTAGTTCCACAACTGCCGCAGCACTCATTGCCGCCGCAGCACCACATTCCGCCTGACATCCACCTTCTGCACCAGCAACTGTTGCATTTTGAGCTATTATACTACCAATAGCTGCAGCTGCAAATAGTCCCTCAACTAACTTCTCATTAGATAGTTGTAATTTTTCTCCCACAGTAAGAAGTACTGCAGGAAGTATTCCACATGAACCAGCTGTAGGACAAGCAACAATTCTTCCCATAGATGCATTTACTTCAGCACAGGATATAGCCTTTGCCATAGCAGATACCATAACATCTCCAGTTAAGCTCTTTCCTTGTTTTAAATAATTTTGAAGCTTATATCCATCTCCACCAATTAAACCACTTACTGAATGTACTTCCTTTTCACAACCTTCAGTAGTTGCTTCAATCATAACTCTAAGGCTTTTCATCATTTCGCCAAGAATTTCTTCTCTGGTAGACTCACTTCTCTCCATCTCTGATTGAATTGCAAATTCACTGATAGTCCAATTATTCTTTTTACATATATTGAGGAGCTCTTCTCCGTTTCTAACCATCTTTTGTTCTATACCTCCCTACTAGGATACATAATTTCTATTTTATTATCGTTAGGAACCATCCTGAAATTAAGTGGTTATGCAGGAGATGCTATATGAGCTAGCTATTAGAATTAAATGATTTTTTCATATGGAATGGCTCTAAAAAGTCGCTAATCGTTCTTCATTAGTGATTTTTTTACGCATCTGCCTTTTCTGAACGTATGTGAAGAAATTCTGGCAGGCGATATATTTTCACTTTTTACTTTTTAATCAACTAACCTTTTTATTTTCTTAAATTTAAGATATGAAATATTTATAAAAAGTATTGATTATTAAAAAGTAAAACTGTACTGTTCGAACGTAGTGAGTTTACAGTTTTAGCCATGGAATATGAGAAAATCATATTAATTCTTTGCGTAAGCTCATTAAAGCATCGGATGACTAACCACTTAATTTCAAATATTCTTTACTAGTCCATCATGCGATGATATATATTTAAACCTTAACTGGATTTATCCTTATAACATTATCAACAGCTTCTACCTGCTTTATCTCTTTTACAACTTCCTCTGTAAGAAAGCTATCGACTTCAAATATCATTGTAGCTGCCTTACCTTTTTTTGTTCTGAATACGCTCATAAAAGCTATGTTTACATTATTATCATAAAGAATTGATGAGACTTTGGATACTGCTCCTGGAACATCTCTATGCGATATTATTACTGTAGGATACTGACCTGTAAAATTAACTTCCTGCCCATTTACTTCAGTTATTACAATACTTCCTCCACCAATAGAAGAACCTGTTATCTCAGAAACTCTATCATTTTTATCCTTTATTACAAACTTAACTGTATTTGGATGAACTTCTCCAAGATATTTTTCCCTAAATTCTATCTTTATGCCTTTTTCCTTAGCGATTTCGATAGATTCTCTAAGTCTTAAATCACTAGGCTCCATACCAAGTATTCCTGCAACTAAAGCCCTATCAGTCCCATGTCCCTTGTAAGTCTTACCGAAAGAACCATGAAGAAGAAATGTAACCTCTTTTACTCTCTCACCAGCAATGGCAGCTGCAACTTTTGCAAGCCTAGCTGCCCCTGCAGTATGAGAGCTTGATGGCCCAACCATAATAGGTCCTATTATATCAAAAGCTCCGTATTTTTTCATTTGTCACACTCCATATTTAAAATCAATATTTATAAAAACAACTGCCGCCTATGAATTCTCTAAGTATAGAATTTTCAGGAACCATATCACTATCTATAGCTTCAAAAAGTTTTAGAAAATCTATAAGCCTTTCAGCCTCATTGTACACTTCACTATCTTGAGATATTTTAGATAGTTCCTCAATAGCGCAGTTTTTTAGAACTGATAATTCATACACTAAAGTTGAATTGAACATTACATCTGCCTGCTCCTGATATACAAATATATTTCTTTCTTCTCCGCGCTTTATAGAAGGCCACATTTTGAGTGTTTCATCTCCACCGTAACCTCTAGATAGAAAATCTCTTACAATTCTTCTTATTTTTCTTACATCCGCTGTTGCAATTCTATTATGATTGTCTACGTTAAGTTGTGTCAAGGCACTTATATAAATTTTAAATTTATTGTGATCAGGTATAGTTGAAGTCAACATATCATTTAATCCATGTATACCCTCAATAATCAACACACCATTTTGAGGAAGCTGCATATCATGACCTTCTTCATCCCTTGTTCCAGTTTTAAAATTATAGGATGGTATAGTGACCTTTTCTCCCTCAAGCAAAAGATTTAATTGTTTATTAAATAGCTCTAGGTCTAGTGCGTAAATTGATTCAAAGTCCGGTTTCCCTTCTTCATCAAGTTTTGTTTTATCTCTATCAATAAAATAATCATCAAGGGAAATAGGAATTGGAATTAATCCATTAACTCGCAATTGTATAGCTAATCTCTTTGAAAAGGTAGTCTTTCCAGAAGATGACGGACCGGCAATGAGTACTATCTTCACTTCGTTTCTATCATGAATCATATCTGCAATATAAGCTATTTTCTTTTCATGCAGTGCCTCTGAAACTCTTATTATTTCATCAAATTCCTTTCTAATCACCTTTTCATTTAGTGAACCTACATCCGCAATATCTAATATATTGAGCCACTGCTCTGTTTCTTGAAATATCTTCTCAAGCTTTTCTTGAGGTTCAAAAACAGGAATTTCTACACCTTTTCCTTCTTCAGGAAACCTAAGCAGAAAACCAGGTTCATGGTAAGTAAGTTCATAATACTTAATAACCCCAGTAGAATAGCCTAATTTACCATAAAAATAATCGTATCTTCCATCTAACTCGTATAATCTAAGTTCATTGTTTCTAAGATTCTTAAGAAGCTTTAATTTATCCTCCATACCATATGAAGAAAAAATCTTAATTGCTTCTTCTTTTTTTACTTTTAGAGTTTTAATTTGAATATCCTTTTCAATAAGTTCATTCATTTTCTTCTTGATCAGAATGATATCTTCTGCATCCAAAGCTTTTTCCATATGAACTTCTCCAAATATACCTTTACTCAAAGAATGTTCTATTGTGATTTTAGCCCCTGGAAATAAGTCTAAAGTTGCTTTTATAAATAGAAATTGTAAAGTTCTTGCATAAGCTCTATTGCCAATTCTGTCATCAGCTGCTATAAATTGTACCTTCCCTGACTCTTCTATAGAACAACTAAGTTCATAGTATTTATTGTTCAACTTTCCTAACACTATAGGTACATTATTCCCTTGGTAATAAGTATTAACAAGCTCATTAAATGTAGTACCTTTTTCCACCTCGATAATTTGATTATTAATCTCAAGTCTCAATACCATCACGTATCCACTCCTAGAACTTTCAATTTTATTTAAGAAGCTTAATTTATATCTTTTTATTCAAGCTATGTTTAAAAATATTATTGAAATTAAGTGGTTAGACAGGAGATGCTATATGAGCGAGCTATTAGAATTAAATGATTTTTTCAGATGGAATGGATCTAAAAAATCGCTAATCGTTCTTTATTAGTGATTTTTTTACGCATCTGCCTTTTCTGAACGTATGTGAAGAAATTCTGGCAGGCGATATATGCTCACTTTTTACTCTTTATATAAACAACCTTTTTAGTTTCATAATATCTAAAATATGAAAGACTTATAAAAAGCATGGATTACTAAAGAGTAAAACTGTACTGTTCGAACGTAGTGAGTTTACAGTTTTAGTCATGGAATATGACAAAATCATATTAATTCTTTGCGCAAGCTCATTAAAGCATTGGATGGCTGACCTCTTAATTTCAACACGTTGCTTTAAAAGTTTCAATATCATTTCAAAATAATATTTTTCTAATAATATTATACATCTTTAAATTTAAAAAAATCCTAATATTTGAATAATTTAAACTAGTATAACAAACTATAACTTTGGAGAGGTGATTTAATTGCTAATAGTACTTATAAGGACAGTAATACTTTACTCTGTGGTGGTTTTAGTTATGAGACTTATGGGAAAAAGACAAATAGGTGAACTTCAACCTTATGAATTTGTAATAACCATGATGATATCAGACCTTGCTGCATTACCTATGCAGGATACTAGGCTGCCACTTCTTTTAGGAGTTATACCAATAATAACATTACTAATGTTGAAAACTCTTTTATCTGAAATACAACTTAAGAGCAAAATAGCTAGGAAGGTTATAGATGGTACTCCTTGTGTACTTATAAAAGAAGGTAAAGTAAATTTTAAATCACTTATAAGCCAGAGAATAAATATAGACGATCTTATGGAAGAGCTCAGACTTAGTGGATACTTTAATATTAAAGATATCCAGTATGCTATATTAGAGAATAATGGGCAGGTTTCGGTTATTCCCAAAAAAGCATTATCTCCTGCTACAAAAGAAGATGTAAAAGTAGATGGAGAAGAGGACAAACTGCCGTTCGTTCTAGTTATTAATGGAAAGCTGGATAAAAAGGCGCTCCAAAGAGCCAATAAAGACTTTTCTTGGCTTGATAAAATGTTAAAAAAGAATAATGTAGAAGATATAAAAAATGTCTATATAGCTATGATTGATTCAAATTCGCAATTTTTTCTTCAAAAGAAAGATGATATCATTGATTTTGGAGATGATGACTTATGAAAAATACACTTACGTCACTTTTTATTTTTTTATGCCTCTTAGGTTTTATTATTTATTCTCACGGTAATCTCATAAAAATATGTGATGTAATAAATGAAAAGTGTACCGTTCTTGAAAAAAGCCTTCAAAAAGATGATTGGGATGATTCATATAAACTCTCAGTTGAACTTAAAGAATACATAGAGGAAAGTTTCGAGCCTCTTTCAGTTTATATAAATCATCAAGACGGTGACCTATTGATAAATGAAGCACTTAAACTCTCTCAGTATAGCAAATATAAAGATAAATCCGAGGCTCTTTCAAGTATACATCTTATAAAGTACTCTACCAAGGCAATAAAAGCTCTTCAGACACCTAGTATACAAAATATATTTTAAAATTATTTTTTATTATTTTCTGGTAGAAAATATAAAGATAATAGTATATAATGTAATCAAGGGATAAACAGTCCCACTGGGACTCGTAAAGTCCCTTACCATATGATTTTTTATAGAGAAGAAAGGTGGTATAAACATGTCATTAGTAAGTGCTAAAGAAATGTTAAATAAAGCTAGAGATGGGAAATACGCTGTTGGTCAATTCAACATCAACAACTTAGAATGGACTAAGGCTATACTATTAACTGCTCAAGAAAATAATTCACCAGTAATCCTTGGTGTATCTGAAGGTGCTGGAAAGTACATGGGCGGATATAAGACTGTTGTAGGAATGGTTAATGGATTATTAGAAGACTTAAAGATAACTGTTCCAGTAGCATTACACTTAGACCACGGTAGCTATGAAGGAGCTTACAAAGCAATGGAAGCTGGGTTCTCATCAATCATGTTTGATGGTTCACACTATGCAATAGATGAAAATATAGCAAAAACAACTGAATTAGTAAAAGTAACTAGTGAAAAAGGTCTTTCATTAGAAGCTGAAGTTGGTTCAATTGGTGGAGAAGAAGACGGAGTTGTTGGAGCAGGAGAAATCGCTGATCCAAACGAATGTAAGCAAATATCTGATCTAGGAGTAACAATGCTTGCTGCTGGTATCGGTAATATCCACGGAAAATACCCTGCAAACTGGAAGGGATTAGCTTTCGATGCATTAAGCCAAATCAATGATGTTACAGGTGACGTTCCACTAGTTCTACACGGTGGTACAGGTATTCCTGCAGAAATGATTAAAAAAGCTATATCTTTAGGAGTTGCAAAGATAAATGTTAACACTGAATGTCAATTATCATTTGCTGAAGCTACTCGTAAGTATATAGAGTCTGGTAAAGACCTACAAGGAAAGGGCTTTGACCCACGTAAACTTTTAGGACCAGGATTCGAAGCTATAAAAGCTACAGTTAAAGAAAAGATGGAACTTTTCGGTTCAGTTAACCAAGCTTAATATAAAAAACCACTGAAGTGTATTTCTTTAGTGGTTTTTTTGTACGTCTGATTTTTTTAATTTTCCTATTAATTTAGAAAACAGTGATCATATTGATCACTGTTTTCTAATGTATTTAATCACTATATCAAGTTTAATTATTATAATTAATAGTTGGGAGATTAATTATAAATTTGGTTCCTTTTCCAAGTTCACTTTCTATTCCTATATTTCCTCCATGGAGTTCTATAACCTTTTTAGTAATGGCCATTCCTAGACCACTTCCTCCATCAGACCTTCTAGCACTATCTCCTCTTGTAAATTCATTAAAGATAGTCTTTCTAACTTCTTCTGATATTCCAATTCCATCATCTTCTATAGACATAGTTATCCTATCTTCTTCTTTTATCAAAAAGAAGTTTAAAGATGTACCTGGAGGATTATACTTCAATGCATTTATTATTATATTTGATATGGCGCGGTACAGCTCATCTCTATCAAATCTATACCTTATATACTCATCTCTTACGTCCACATTATAATTAAAATTGCACTTTTCAAAATCAGGAATAAATCCTATTATGTTTTCTCTAAAGAAATTAGCTAAATCCCCTTCTACCAGGTTAAGTTTATATGATGGAGTATCCATCTTTGAAAAAGTAAACAGCTCATCTATTAAATAGTTCATCCTGTTAGATTTTTCGTATATATAATTTAAGTACTTTTTCTTCTTTTCCTCCTCTACAACAAGCCCATCATTTAAAGCTCTTGCATATCCCTGAATAGATGTTATTGGCGTTTTTAAATCATGAGAAATATCAGCTATAATCATCCGCTTACTTTCTTCGGCAAGTTTTTTCTGAGCTTCAGCCTCTTGTATTCTTTTAGACATGTCATTAAGTGCATCTCTTATCATAGCAAGTTCACTATCAGCTTTGCACTTAATTCTATAATCATACTCACCAGTACTTATAGTCTGTATACCTTTCACTATATGTTTAATAGGATTACTTATCTGCTTTGCAACTATCTTACTAAGTATAAACATTATAATTAAAAGTATAAGTGCCGCTCCACTAAAGATTGAGGTCGTAAACATTTCTATTTCCTTTTCAAGTGGAGAACCACTCATCTGACCTCCGAATGTCATCTCACCATTTTTCGGCGGAAACTTAACAAGACAAATATAGTTATTACCATCCTGCCCTTTAAAGGCTGCAGCTGAGTAAGTTACTCTGTTAAAATCAAAGCTTGATTTTAAATCAGTAGAAGTATAATTAATAAGTTGATCTTCTGTGTATTCATTTATATTATCCTTCTTATCTCCTTTTACAAAAACAACTTTATTATCCTTCAGTATCTCTACCCATCCGCCATTTTTCTCTATGTAGGCTGAATCAATCTTCTTATAATCACTGCATACAATAGCCTTTGCTGTAGACTTTGGAAAATCATTTTCATTATGTCTCCTTGCTGAAAATAGAGTAAAAAAAGCAAGTGCTATTATAAGAGTAAAAAGAAGAACTATTGTTACAACTCCAAATATAAAATATCCCAACATTATTTTTAGGTATATACTCTTAGGTTTTCTTTTTCTCTTAATTGTTTTCATCTAGTCCACCTTTGACTTTCCAGTAAACTTGTACCCTAATCCTCTCACAGTCTTTAGATATTCTGGTTTTTTAGGATTATCTTCAATCTTATCTCTAAGGTTACTTATATGAACCATTATGGTATTGTCATCACCGTAGTATACTTCTTCCCATACAGTTTCAAATATTTGTTTCTTTGTGAATACCTTATCGATATTTTTTATGAAAAGACTAAGTATCTTGTACTCAGTTGATGTAAGTTCTAAAAGTTTACCACCTTTAAAAGCTTCACAGCTTTCTTCATCAAGTTCTATATCACCATATACTATTCTTTCTGTCTTCTGACCATTATCATTATCGCCTTTTAGAAGATAATACCTTCTAAGTTGTGCTTGAACTCTAGCAATTAGTTCAAGTGGATTAAAAGGCTTAGTTACATAGTCATCTGCTCCGAGTCCAAGTCCAAGTATCTTATCACTAAAGTCACTTTTTGCAGATATTAATATTATTGGAATATTAAGTTTTTCCCTTGCCTTTTTTATAAGCTGATATCCGTCAATACCTGGCATCATTATATCGAATATAGCCAAATCAATATTCTTTTCGCACATAATATTCCATGCATCTATTCCGTTGAAACATTTTATTATGTTGTAGTTTTCTTTCTCAAGATAAAGTTCTACCAACTCAACTATCTCAACTTCATCATCAGCAATTAATATGTTCTTTGCCATAAATACCCCCAAATTAGATTTATAGTAATCCAATTTAATTATTACTATACATTTTTTTCTAGTTATAGAAATATTATAATTTACTGAGGTCTTAGGCACAAGAAAAATTTGCTCCACCTAAAGGTGAAGCAAACTATCTATGATTTATTATAATTGTTTCACATAAAATTGTGCTATTATCCACAATGTCACATGATTACTTTAAATAAAATCCTACTACTCATAACTTAATATCTCTACTACATTTAACTTCGCAGCCCTACCTGCTGGTATTATCCCTGCAAAGAATGCAACAACAACTGATACTCCAAGTGCTATTAAAACATTATTGATGTTTAAAGTTAAGGTTAAGGTGCTTGCCACTGACTTCATATATAAGTTTATTCCGTATATTGCTGCTGAGGATGATAAGCATCCAACTAAGCCTCCTAGTAGTCCTAAAACTAAACATTGGAATATAAATATATAACGTATTTGATTCTTTGAAGCTCCTACGGCCTTCATAACTCCAATGGATTTTTTCTTTTCCTGAATAGTCATTGTCATGGTATTTATAAGTCCTAAGCTTGCAACAAGAAGCACTATAATACCAGCTACCGAAAGTATACTCTTTACAACCTTAGTCATAGAATTTACCATATCTAGCATCTCCACCATATTAGACGCAGAATAACCTAAATCTTTTCTTATCTTATCAGTGATAGGCTTTACGCCGTCTTCATTCTTAGCCATCAAAGCTACACCTGAATACCCTTTTTCACTTAAGTAGTTATCTTTATCTTCATAATAACCTTGGATTTTATTTACCAGGTCATCTGAAGCTAGGATTTCATTTCCAAAATCACTTTTACCTTTAGCTACTCCAACAACCTTTCCATCAATAGCATAAGGTTTCTTAATCTCCACTCCATTAATCTTAGGGAACTCAACTTTTAGTGTTATCTTTTTACCTATAACCGATTTATAATCTGTTATTCCTATCTTGCTTAGATACTTTTCGCCTACAACAACCTCATCATTCTTTCCAGAAAGTTCATTTCCATAAGTTATTTCATTATCAGTTTTGTAATCAAAATCAAAAGACATTCCAACTATATTAGTACTCTTCTTCTTTATACCGCTGTTTCCTTCAATATCAACACCAGTTATTTGTGAGTTAATGTAAGCATAAAGCTTATCAACACCATCAAGCTTTGACATTTTTGTTAAAGTATCTTTATCAATTTTCTTAAATTTATCTTCTTTCTTTTCAGTAGTTGTTGAGGTACTACTATTTCCTGTATTCACTGTAACATTTACTGGAGAAGACACCTTATCATATTTCTCTGGTTGCACACTAATCTGCTTCGTATCTCCAAAACTTGAAAATAAATTAGAAGCTCCTTTATTAATCGAATCTCCTACACCCATCATAGTAACCATTAAAAAACTTCCAACTGATAAAGCTACTACTGTTAAAACAGTTCTAATCTTTCTTTTTCTTATATCATTTACTGCCATTGAAAAACCATCTGATAGTTTCATTTATCTTCCCCTCCTAACCCTTAAGTGCATCGATAGGATCTAATCTTGATGCTCTCATAGCTGGGTATAATCCTGCTAACACTGCAATAATGATAGAGAAGCCTAAAGTAGCACCTATCAGCCATAGTGGTATGCTAAAATTCAAACTCATACTTATTTCCTTAGATTTCAAATAAGCTTCCAACCCAAACTCTATTATCTTAAATATTCCTAGACTTAGAACAATACCAGTAATTCCACCTAAAAAGCCTATGGTTCCTGATTGAACTAAGAATATATTTCTTATGCTCAAATTGTTTGCTCCTACAGATTTCATTACTCCAATACTTCTAGTTCTTTCGTATATTGCCATTACCATTGTATTGACTATACCTAAGGCAGCAACAAATAATACTATTATTCCTAGTACTGATAAAGCTAAGCTTATATTGTCAAAAGCCTTAGTTATCTCTTTTATCATATCTTGATTAGAAACTGCTTGGTATCCTTCTGCAAGTACTGCATTTTTTACTTTTTCAACATTGTTAATTTCATCTGCTGAAATCTGAACAGAGCTAAAGCCCTTTTCTTTTTCGTAGTTTTCTACTAAATTTGTTAAACCTATTATCTCAGCTGCATCTTTAGAGGAGGTTATTATACTGTTTCCAGGTAATAACTTTTTATTTACAACTCCAACAATCTTTAGATTCTTCTCTACAGGTTTTATAGAGATAGCCTTAGCTTTATCAACTATTATTGATATATTTTTACCTACAGCATCTTCAGCTTTGCTAAAACCTAAAGTAGAAAGCATATCTTCACTTATAATAGCTTCTGCTTTAGAATCTTTATTTAATATACTTCCGCTCACTATAGTTTTTAGATTATCATCCTTCTCAACTTTCTTCTTGTTTTCTATCTCATCTTGGAAGAATATTGAGTGGTTTAAATCAAAACCTTGTATGCTAAAAGCACCTTCCTTTGTACTGTCATTTATCTTAATCTTTTCCACCATAGTAGACATAGAAGCCTTTAATTCTTTAACACCACTTATAGCACTGAACTTGTCTAACATGCTGCTATCAATCTTTTTAAAATTCTTTTCATTCCATTCTTCGTAATCTGCAACATTATCTAACTCTTCTGCATCTTTCTTTATAGAAGATACAGTAATAACCTTAGAGCTTAACTCTCCATTCATAGCATCAACTATAAAATTCTTTAAGGTAAAACCAAGTCCTACCATTATAAGTACTAACATTGTGCCGATAGCTATACCTAATGAAGTTAAAAAGGTTCTTCCTTTTCTTCTTTTTAGGTCCTGAAGGGCCATGCCTATATTGTCCCTAAATCGCATTTTCTATTCCCCTTTCAGTGACCAAATCATCAGTTATAACACCATCCATTATCTTGATCATTCTCTTTGCCTTTTGAGCTTCAACCTGATTATGTGTAACCATTATTATGGTATAGCCCTTATCATTTAACTCTTGGAATAAATTCATTATATTCTCACCAGTTTTAGAATCTAGGTTACCTGTAGGCTCATCTGCAAAGATAATCTGAGGATTATTTACTATAGCTCTAGCAATAGAAACCCTTTGTCTCTGACCACCAGACATCTCAGTAGGTTTATGCTTAACCTTGTCACTTAATCCAACAAGTTCTAAAGCTTTAAGTGCTCTCTCTTTTCTTTCCTTCTTTCCTACTCCAGAAAATATAAGAGGCATCATGACATTTTCTAAGGCAGTTTGAGTATTCTCTAAGTTAAAGGCCTGAAATACAAATCCTATCTTCTCATTTCTGTATTTAGCCATATCTTTATCCTTAAGTTTCGCAATGTCCTTACCATCAACCTCTATACTTCCCTTAGTTGGAGTATCCAGTCCCCCTACAAGATGCATCAAAGTTGATTTACCTGATCCAGACGGTCCAACTATAGCCACAAACTCCCCATCTTCAATGTTAAAAGACACTTTATTTAAGGCTATTACTTTTTCCTTCCCCATTCTATAAACCTTTGATAATTCCTTTATCTCAATCATCTTTGTCCTCCCAAAACCATTATTACTTTTAGTAGCAATCATTATTTCAACGTTTACCTACATTATTAATTCTAACCACTTTTGTTTAAGTGGTTATTAATACTGTCTTAAGA
Organism: Clostridium folliculivorans; assembly: GCF_024341905.1. GTDB lineage: Bacteria > Bacillota > Clostridia > Clostridiales > Clostridiaceae > Clostridium_AR > Clostridium_AR folliculivorans. Next base: position 69,280 of record NZ_BQXY01000009.1, on the reverse strand, counting down.
TTACCTTAAGATTGGGTGGTTATGAATTAGATAATATAAAAAAGCACAGTGTTGAAATTAAACATGTCCAAAAATCAGAGCTTACCTATGGCAATTAAATAACTGAATAGTTTTATTTTCAGGATTACTACTCAATGAATTATTTAACTTATCCCAACCACCTTACTTCTTCGTTCCATTAGCACAACATCATGCCACACTCCATTTGGCATCTTAGAGACTTTTTCTCTTATACCTATTTCTCTAAATCCACATTTCTTATGCATCTCTATACTTTTAATATTTTCTCTAATAATAGCACAATATAGTGTCCAAATTCCCTTTTCTTCTGACTGCTCTACTACTTTTGTTAAAAGGCTTGATCCTATATTATTCCCTCTATATTTCTCCCCAATATAAATGCTTACTTCCACTACTCCTGCATAGCACTCTCTCGTAGAAGTTGGGCTTAATGCAACCCAACCTAATATATCATTATTCAACCGAGCAACCAATCTACAGCAGTCAAGATGCCCTTTATCCCATGATTCCCAAGTTGGTACTTCACTTTGAAATGTTGCTATTCCAGTGTTAATTCCTTCCAAATAAATATCCTTAACCTGTTCCCAGTCTGATGGCTTCATATCTTCTATACTATACTTCATTTATACTCTCCTTCTAATAAAGACAAGCAACTTTATATTCAGAGTCCCTTGTCTTTATAATATATATTTACTTTTAAATTACATCTTTTATTAATTACTTTTCACCATAAGCTATGAAGATACTTATACTTGCACTTTCACATCCACAGTTTGAGGTTGCACAGCAGTTTCCACCTACACAATCAATCACTACATTTGAAAGACCTGCTTCTACAAACCAATTCTCAATAGCTTTACGATCAAATCCCATCCATCTATCATGCTGTTCAGTTCTTAAAAATTCGTGATTATGCTGATCTAAATCAGTAATCACAAGTTTTCCAGAAGGCTTTAGTATTCTTACCATTTCCTTAATAGCTTTCAATGGATCTTCTACGTGATGTAGGTACATATTTGCCATCGCATAATCTACTGTAGCATCATCAATTGGTAGTTTCTCTGCATCACCTTGAAGATATTCTACTGACTTAAATTCGTTAAATTTTAGTTTCATTTCCTCAAGCATCTCATAAGATTGATCTACAGCTATTACATTTAAACCCTTTTGTAAAAGCCCTTCAGTTATAAATCCAGTTCCAGCCCCAATATCTGCCGCTAATTTACCTTCTTCTACATCTGCTACTTCGTAAGCCTTATCTCTTACGGATTCTGAAAAAAAGTCTTGTCTCATAACATCCCATTCTTTAGCTACTTCTTTAAAATAAACTTTACTACTCACCTCATACCCCTCCCCATATAATCTTCTTTCATTACTCACAGCAATTACTTTTGTCTATTGATTCAAGTAGAATATCAATGCTTTCCAAAACTTGTTGTCTTTTATCAGCAGGTATTGCTTCGTATATTTTTGTGAAGTATAAATTCATTTCTTCCTCAATCCCTTGATAAATTTCATTCCCTTTATCAGTAAGTGATATAGTTATGTACCTTCTATCTTGTGGATCAATATCTCTTTTTACAAGCTCATTTGCTACCAGATTATTTACTGTCCTACTAATAGTGCTATTCTCTAAATTTAATAATTCTGCTAGTTTATTTAACGCAATGCCTTTTGCACGACCAATCTCTACTAAAGCATGACACTGTGCCATAGTTATTTGGCAACACGAAAATCCGCTATCTTGAAGGACTCCCAGTTTTCTTTCAAGTACTCTTATTAATTCTCTTAATCTTTTTGAATCATCCATAAAAAACATGTTTAATCCCTCCTTGTAATTATTGTATCATGCAATAGTTGCAATATACAACTATTATCTTCATAAATTTACCATACTACTTTTTAATGCATCTGCCTTTCCGAATGTATATGAGAAAAATATGTCAGTCAAATAAGTTTTATTTTTTACCATATAACCTAAAAAGCTATTGAAATCAGTTAAAATTACTAGGTTTAGTTAACATAAAAATTATATACTTTCTTATACAACAAAAAAAGACTGCAGTCTCCCACAGTCTTTCCTCATTAACTTATATGTAATTTCAGGCATAAGTTTACTTTTCTATATAGTTTTTAACATGCTTCACCACAAGGTTTATGCTTCCGTCACCATTTCTTTGTATTTCAAATCTTTGAGGATCATTATATGCTTCTTCAGTCAAATATAAGTCTATATCCTTATCAATTTTAAGTCTTACCCTTTTAAGCTTTTTCTCTACCCATTGCTTATCTACTGCTATTTCTTCTTCTAAACCTTGCGCAGATACAAATTGATCGAAACTTTCCTTAGCTTGAGGCTCTTCTTTGAAAAGCTCATGAGATAGTTCTTGCACATTTATTGTATCTTCTTCTTTTAGCTTGCTTTTAATGGTACTTCTTATCTTTTCGGCTTTATCTGCATCTTCATACATGTTATTTCTAGTCCATGCTTCTGTAGCCTTTACAAAGGTTTTAGTCATATCTCTCTCATTAGTTACAATCGAGCAGCCTAGATAATTATTTATAAAGTAATTTGCTCCGTATTCTTCTTCTTCTTTTGACTTCTTTTGCTTATCTATAACCATTAGATTAATTGTATGCTCTTCTCTTAATGGTTTTATAAATGCACACTTTTGAAGCCTTGAGCTGCTTGCAGGAAGTCCTGAAGCCTGTTCTATTATATCAATTCCAATCTTATCTTCAATAAAATCTATCTTATGAGTAAAATTTCTTACATAATCCATCTTCATAATTGCAAGCATTGGTCCCTGATCAGTTGAAATAGACACAACTATAAGATCACAGGATGGAATGTTCACGTTGCCTTTCATTACGGCAAACATTTGTCTTGCAAGTTCCTTAGAAACAGACACAATATCTGAGTTAATTCCATCTAGATAGTCTTGAGAAACTTCTTTTACTATATTTCTTTCAGGATTAAATACAGCATATTTAAGTTCTTCATCCTTAAAGGCTCTTTCAATATGCCTGTATAAAAATTTGTATATATCTTCGTTTAGTTCTAACCTATACTCATTTAATATAGGTTCATCTCCATTTGTATCCAATATATGAATTACAGCTTCTACGATACTTATGTCGTTTACGTATTCCATCTACTCACCTCTGGTACTAATTTTTCTTTACCACCTTCGGATTGAATAAAAAGCAAATATTCACAAATTCTTGATTAGGAACAAAAATTAGTTGAGCCTTATCATTTCCCTCTGTAACTACAGCTACATAAGCTCTATCTTTATTTCCTTCCGGTATTGCAGTTATTATCTTCGAAGGCTTGTTACTTAACGCCTTATACTCATCACTTTCATAAGGTGCTAAAAGTGAAACTTCCTTCATGTTAAAGGACATTTTCTTCTTTCTTGTTGTTGTTTCATATATAACATCTACATCAACTTCTCCGTTAGTTATTACATACTCAAACTCAAGATAAAAGAATCGTTTCACATAAAAAAGTATACCTGCAATCACGACAAGTAGCAACCCTAATATAAAGTTTCCGGTAAGTAAACAAAGTACTGCAAGTACACCTACTATGTACATAAGTATTTTTACTGCCTTATATTTTCCTGGATTTTGTGCTCTGACTAATTGTTCCTTAAATTGGTCCATATGACTTCCCCCTAACCATTTTTTCTCCATTATAGAATAACCTTAATAATATCATTATAGCATAAAATGTAATCCTTTCCGTAAGGATTTTCATTTTAGTTACTTTGACTAAAATAAGTTTAACTTCTTATATGTTTCATACAATTCCATAAGAAAAAATCGCTGAAGCGACTTTCTTCAGTAATTTTTTTGCGCATCTGCCTTTTCTGAACGTAGTGAAGAAATTCTGGCAGGCGACAAATTCCTGTTTTTTATTCTATAAATCACATTATATTTTAAGTAGTTATTCATATTTGTCCACAGATATAATTGAGTTATAGATTCCAAAGAATAAAAAATATCTTTATACTCAAACCTAATTAATTTAAATGTTGAAGTTTATAGGTACTTTGATAAACTATAGATGTACCACTTCGAACCGCAATCTATTTTTAAAACTCTCACGGCTTCTGGTGAGAGAATTTAAAAATAATGGTGCTATTAAAGCACCGTGTTGAAATTGATTGGTTAATCATCCGACGCTCTTTAGATGAACAACTCTATAATTGAATTTATATTTTTAGGAGTAGAGTTGTTCATCCTTAATGAGCTTACGCAGAGAATTAATATGATTTTGTCATATTCCATGGCTAAAACTGTAAACTCACTACGTTCGAACAGTACAGTTTTTTAACGCCATTCCATCTGAAAAAATCATTTAATTCTAGTTGCTCGCTCATATAGCGTCTCCTGTATAACCAATCAATTTCAACAATATTCTTAAACATAGCCAAAATAATAAGTTTTATTACGAAGTGGTACATCCATATAGATATTATTAAAATAAAAAACCTGGAGGAAACTATGCAAGAATTAGAAACAAGAATTTTAGATATCGATGTAGAGGAAATAAAAGAGAAAATAACCAATCTTGGAGGATATAAAGTTAAAGATGAAGATCAAGTAAATAAAATCTTTGATTTTCCAGATAGAAGACTTTTATCAGCTAAAGGATACGCTAGAGTTAGAACTATTGACGACAAAATTAATAATAAAATAGTTTATTTCATGACCACTAAAAAGATGCTATCTCAAGAAAAATATAAGGTAATGGAAGAAAACGAGATAATAGTAGATGACGGTGATACTGCTGAAAAGCTATTTAATTCTCTAGGACTTACTTTAGTTGAAACTATAAAAAAATCTAGAGAAAGCTATAAATATAAAAACACCTTAGTTGAAATAGATATCAACGACAAAAACTTCTGCCCTTTCCCTTACATAGAGATAGAAACAGCTCACGAAGATGAACTTAAAGAAGTTGTAGAAGCTCTAGGCTACACAATGGCAGACACTACCTCAAAGACAATCTACGAGATCCTAGAAGAAAGAGGCCTTGCCAAAGGAGATCAGAAAGGACTTTAATAAATCTACTTTACATACAATTTATATAACTTTCAGTTGTATTCAATGTTATATATTAAATTTAGATGCCACTACAGGAGATACATATGAGCAAGCAGTTATAATTAAATGATTTCTGGAGATTTAATAGCGTTAAGAAACCTTATTGTCCGAACGTAGTGAGTTATAAAGTTTTAGTCATTTCATTGGAGTAAATCATATTAATTCTATGCGAAGCTCATTGAAATATCGGATGTAACACTACATAATCTTTAGTCATATATGCTGTTATGTATTAAATTTAGATATTACTACAGGAGATGCTATATGATCGAACAGCTAGAATTAAATGTTTTTTGGAAATTCAATAGCGTTAAGAAACTTTATTGTCCGAACATAGTGAGTTATAAAGTTTTAGCTATTTAATCGGAAAAAATCATATTAATTCTTTGTGAAGATCATTGAAGCATTGGATGTAGTGATATCTAAATTCTAGTAACAGCAAAAAACTAAAAAGGACAGGCGAGCGCCTGTCCTTTGATATGTCATAATTAGTTATTGAAATATCTTTCTAATAAACCCTTGAAAGCTTTTCCATGTCTAGCTTCATCTTTACACATTTCATGTACTGTATCATGGATTGCATCATAGTTTAATTGCTTAGCTAATGTAGCTAATTCTTTCTTACCAGCAGTTGCTCCGTATTCAGCCTCTACTCTAGCTTGAAGATTCTTCTTAGTATCAGCAACTACAACTTCTCCTAATAATTCAGCAAACTTTGCAGCATGTTCTGCTTCTTCAAAAGCTATTCTCTTGTATGCTTCAGCAACTTCTGGGAAACCTTCTCTATCAGCTTGTCTGCTCATAGCAAGATACATTCCTACTTCTGTGCATTCTCCAGTGAAGTTAGCTCTTAAGCCTTCTAATACTCTTTCATCAACGCCTTGAGCAACTCCGATTCTGTGCTCATCAGCCCATACTAGTTCTCCGCTTTGTTCATTAAATTTTGCAGCTGGTGCTCCACATACTGGGCATTTCTCTGGAGCAGCATCTCCCTCATAAACATATCCACATATTGTACATATAAACTTCTTCATTTCTAAATCCTCCTCTTAAATCATATATATTAATTTCATTTGATAACTGGTTAATCTGTTTACAATTCATATTATATAATAGTTATTATTAATTGTAAAGACTTTTTTTAGAAAATTTTTCATTAAATAATACTTCTACCCATTATAATCAACAAAAATACCGAGGATATTTCTCTACACCCCGGTATTTTTAATACTTTCATCATTATATATATTTTCTTTTCTGCTTGAATATTCATGATACTTATTATCAATTGATAGTAATTCTATTATTAGGTAATAATAGAATTACTATTTTTATTATAATTTTTAGTAAATCCATCTATGATGCTATCATTAAAGTAATTAAGCTTGTTCTATATTTAATACTGTTTATAATCTAGTTTCCTACATATATAAAATCCTTCACAACTCTCATTCATCAAAAATATAACCATCTAATTTTAGTTTTCCTCTTAAAATGCTAATTAGTATTATTTTAATATTACTTTTGAATTTTAGGTGTTACTAACGGAGATGCTATATGAGCAAGCAACTAGAATTAAATGACTTATGAAGATAAGATAGCGTTAATCAACTGTATTGTCCGAACGTAGTGAGTTATACAGTTTTAGCAAAGAAGAATCCCTTCATTAATTAAACTATTTTCAAAACTCTGCTGGGTTCTGAGCAGAGGATTTGAAAATATAAGTTTAATATGAAGGGATTCTTCTATCTTATTGTAATAAGTCATATTAATTCTCTGCGAAGCTCATTCAAGCATTGGAGATAGTGACACCTAAATTTCAGCACACATCAAAAAATATTAATTAATAAACTGCTTTTCTTTGAATTCTTGTGGCGTTATTCCAGTGACACTCTTAAAAGCCTTCGTAAACTGCTTTGAATCAGAATATCCTACAGCCTCAGCAACCTCATAGACTTTAAGTTCCTGCTCTTTTAAGAGTTCTTGAGCTTTTTTCACTCTTATATTTCTTAAATAATTTATAAAGTTCTCTCCAGTATGCTCTTTAAATACCTGTGAGAAGTAACTGTAGTTAACAGATACTACATTTGATACCACAGTCAGTGATAAATTTTTAGAATAGTTATCATTTATATATTCAATAGCTTTTCCTATAAAGCTCTTATCGCACAAGGCTCTTCTCATCTCAAAAAGCAACTCATCAACATAAAGCACTAATTCTTTAAGCTCGTAATAAAACTCTCTATAGTTACTAAAGTTTAAAATATTACTTATAAATTCAAGCTTATGCTTCAACTCTAAGTTACTAGACATTTGCTGATCTAAATAACTTTTCATGTTTTTCATCAACTTTTCATTAGATCTCTCAAGATATACAATACCATGCTCTCTAACCACTTCTTCAGCATAGATTAACTGCAGGAATTCAATTATCTTATCACGCCTTTTAGTTCCAATTAAATTAATAAGCTTTTCAACGATCTCATTTTGAACAATAGTTTTACTCTTTTCTAATACATAGTCATAAGTTGTAAGACGTCTATTTTCCTTGTATATTAGATTACTCTTTAAAGCAAGTATGGCATTATTATATCCTAATCTAAATTGATTAAAATCAATTAAATTATTACTTACTCCACAGCAGTATCCGTATTTTTTATTTTCATTAATCCAATTTTTTATATCAGCTATTGCATTAATGTCACTATAGATTATATTCAAGTTTCCTTGATTATCAACAAAGGCAGAAACCTTTTCTTCCTGCCGTATAATTGCTTTTAACAGCTCATCATACTTTTCATTTCTTTCTGTTTCAGGAATCATCATTAAATCTTTTTTAAACAGAACAGCTAAATAATAAGAACTTTCGTCAATTCCCTGACAAAGCTTTGCTAATTCCTCTTTTACTGAGTCGTCGTTAAGTCTTTCATTTAATAGTATTATATTGAACCTATTACTAACTTCATTTATTAGCTCAATACTCTCCTTATTGCTATTTTCCATAGCTAGATCGTATTCTTTTTCTATTTTTTCAATACACTCATATAATTCATTCTTTTTTATAGGCTTTAATAAATAATCCTTCGCACCGTATCTTAATGCTTCTACAGCATAATTAAAATCATCATAACCACTAAGAATCAATGTTGGAATTTTTATTTCTTCGTTATTTAATTTCTTCAAAAATTCTAGTCCGTCACAATCAGGCATTCTTATATCAGTAATTACAAAAAATATTTCGTCATTCTTTACTTTATCCAATGCATCAATTCCATTTGAACATAAAATGGTTTCATATTTATCTTCATATCTTCTTTTAATTATGGATTCAAGTCCATTTCGTATAAACTTTTCATCATCAACTATCAAAACCTTTTTCAAATAGCCTCTCCACCTTACCTTGGTAATTTTAGTATTATCTTAGTAAAATAACCTCTTTTACTGACAATATCGATGCCATAATACTCTCCATAATAAATCTTTATTCTTTCATATACATTTTTCATTCCAAGTCCATGCTTTGTGTTTTGTTCATTGCTATTTAAAAACTCTTTCAATTCTATAAGAATATCTTCATCTATTCCACAGCCATTATCTGTAATAGTTATATAGGTGAACTCTTGATCCTCTTTACCATCAACAACTATTGTACCATCCTCTTTTACAAGCTTCTTACTCAATCCGTGTTTTACTGCATTTTCAACTAATGGTTGAAGAGATAACTTAAGTACCTCCTTGTCCATTAACTTTTCATCAATATTTATTTTTAAATTTATGTTATGCTCAAATCTTATTGCCATCAATGCTATATAATTTTTGATATGGTTTATCTCCTCAAATAAAGGAACATAATCTCTATCCCACTTCATATTATATCTCATCATTTCACCAAGACTTGCCAAAGAATCTGATACAGTATAGTTCTCTTCTATCTCTGCCATCATTCTTATGTTTTCTAATGTATTATATAAAAAATGAGCATCTAACTGATTTTTTAAGGCTTTTAATTCTGCTTCTTTAGTTACAGTTTTTTTATCTATACTATCTTTTATAAGTACATTTATTTTGTTTACTAGCTGTCTAAAATGATGGGCTAAAAGACCAATTTCATCATTGCTATAAACAGGTATTTCTACATTTAAATCTCCGCCACGAACTTTCTTTAAGGATTTTATAATTATATATAATCTCCTAAGTATTATGTTTGTTATGTAGTATATTATTAAAGAAAGCATTACTATGAGAAAAATAGTTCCAATTACAAATAGATTTCTAGTATACTTTATGCTGCTATTTACCTTACCGATATCTATCACGTTCACCAGATAGCAGTCTTCTATAGGAGCTGCCTTGTAAACCACCGTATATTCAGTAAACCCATCTTTATATGAAAATCTGCCATCATTGCCTTGAATTTTATCTTGAAATGCATTAAAGAACTTTGTCTTATTAAACTTGGCATTTTGCTCAAAAGCATTGTCTTTGTTTCCATACATTTTTCCATTCTTATTTACCAAAAGCATTTCATTGCTATCATCATTTGGATTCTCGTACATCTTTGGGAAGAAATTTTTCGAAGCCATATTTATTCTTACTACCCCGATATGTTTATCCTCTGGATACCTTAACTCTCTATTAAGCGAAACTATTTGATTAGGTTCCCCCTCGTTAGTTACTACGGCTTTATTAATATCCCTATCAAAATGATTAATGTCCCAATAAACCTTTGTATTATTTTCAAGTGTCTTTTGAAACCACAGATTGTCCTTTATTCTGTTTTCTCTATAAATTAAAGGCCAGATTTCATTCACCTTTTCATTGTCAGTAAAAATATTTATTCCTTCAATCATGGCATTGTTATACTGTAGACTTACAATATCCTTATAAGTTGTATTGTTGAACTTTACCAACTCTTCAGTGCTGTACTCTTCTGTTCCACCTATAAATGCTAACATCTCTTTATTATTTATTACAATTTGTATGATGTTGCCCATTATGCTCATATTTCTATAAATATTTTGATACTCGGCATCTAGTTTATAATCACTTTGCTTTAGTGCATCTTCACGGTTTCTATTCTGAATTGTTCCATAAGATATTGATACAACTGCTAATATAGGTATAGCAATTACACTTATGTAAGAAATTAAGAACTTTTTTACAAGGGTAGTATTATTAAATTTGGCAATAAGCTTTCTTAGCATTCTCTCCCCCCATTTAAAGGTTTTCATTTTTGTCAAAAAATATATGCAATCACTAATTATACGCTTTATTCTAGATACTTTTCTTGGAGAGTTTAAAAATTCATTCACCTTATTATACCATATTTCTTTCAATATTAGAATTTATTTCAAATTAAATTATGGTGCTGCCTTGAACCATTGTTCAAGACAACACCTTATTATAATTACTATTTAACGCCTAATTTAGTCTTATTAGATTCGTATTGTTTTTGTTTGTAAGCCATAACTTTATCGAATCCAGCTTCATCTCTCTTCTTCTTGAATTCAGTAAATATGCTATCGAATTCAGCGTCTGACTTAGCCATTAATAACTTAGGAAGTGTAGCTCCGAAAAGTTGTTCTATCTTAGTATTTGCTATCCCCTCTGTATTATCTCCAGTTGGTTTAGTGTTATCAAATACTGCATAGCTTACAGTCTTTCCTTTTGTCCAATCTTCCATAGCCTTTATTGGTGCTGATGATGGAGGAGCCCACTTAAGTTGTAGGTTAGTATCCATTAACATCCAGTAAGTGAATGATGCACCGTATTTCTTATCGAATGCAGCTCTATCTGTGTTTAATAAGTCAAGAACTTCTGGTTTGAATTGTTCTTTTCCGTCTATTGTATCGTAAGTTACGCCTTTTTCACCTAGGAATAAGTCTTTATTACCTTCTTCACTGATTAAGTAACTTATGAATCTTATAGCTCTCTTTGGATCTTTACAAGCCTTTGATACAAGTGTTACTGTCCAACCACCTAAACTGTCTCCTGAAAGCTTTGATTGTTCTTTCTTAGAGTTCTTAGGTCCATCTACAGCTATATATATTGAATTAGGATCTTTTTTGTATAATGCTAATTGTTGTGTAGCCATATCTGATCTCTGATATAACATAGCAAAATATCTGCCTTGAGCAATTTTTTCTTCCATTTGTGATCTCTTATCAACAAATATGTCTTTTGCTAAAAGTCCCATTTCGTTAGCTTTTCTGAAAGTCTTTAACCAGCTTACATATTCTGGGTCAGTTTGTCTATCATAGAACTTTCCATCCTTATCCATTGGAATAGATAAGAAGTTTTGTAAATAAGCTTCGAAAGAATAGTTTCCTGTGTCTCCAAATTCATGGAAGCCTATTGGGATCAACGGTTGACCATTTACAGTACCAAACTTTTCTTTAGCAGCCTTTAAAGCATTTAAGAATCCTTCTTGAGTTGACATATCTGGCTTTCCTAAAGCTTCATACATGTCTTTTCTTACTAAGAAAGTTTGATTTGATGGTTTAAGATCCTTATATTTATCGAAATCTTTTAAAGATGATGATGCATTTGGATATTCATAAACGTGACCGTCTTCTTGCTTATACCAGTCAAGTTTTTGTTGATCTGCAACCTTAGTAAAGTACAAATCATACTTTTGAGCTAATTCATCTAATGGAGATACTAATCCACCTTGAATCATAGTCTTAATTGCAGCATCGTTACAATCTAAAGTTAAAATATCTGGAAGCTTACCTGATGCAATCATAGTATTTACTTTTTCAGCTTCATTACCAGCTGGTGATATTAGATTAAGAGTAACACCAGTTTTCTTAGTTACATACTTAGAAATAGCATCGTCTTGCCACTTCTTAGTGAACCATGAATAGTTAACATACCAATCAAGAGTTATAGGTGAAGTATCTTCCTTCCAACCTGGTTGGTCTGCAGTTAAATTACTTGTTGTTTCTTGAGTCTTTTCTTTAGTAGTACCGCAGCCTGCAAAAAGTGCTACACTCATTACAGTTGCTAGACCTATAGTTAAAGCCTTACAAATTTTCTTCTTGACCATACTTAGTCCCCCCTAAGATAATTTTATTTATACTAACTTCTGATTAAAATTGTTTAGGATTTGAATAAGTTAACTTAATGTTAATCAGAAATTGTTAACCCTTTACTGAACCTAAAAGCATTCCTTTTACAAAGTACTTTTGAAGGAATGGATAAACACATACTATTGGGAATGTAGTTACAACCATAGTTGCAAGCTTTATAGTCTGCTGTGTAACTGTAGATGCTCCTACCGCACCAGGCATATTTGTATTTACTGCATTAGCACCAGTTTGAGCTACAATCTTATACAAATAAGTTTGTATAGGCTGTAAATCATTATTGTTTATATAGATCATACCTGTGAAGTAGTCATTCCATTGATACACTCCATGGAACAATGCTATTGTTGCAATTACTGGAAGTGATATAGGTATTACTACCCTAATAAATATCTTAAAGTCAGTAGCTCCATCTATCCTAGCTGCTTCCTCCAGCGAAGGCGGTATCTGACTAAAGAATGATTTGAATATTAACAAATCATAAAAACTAAATGCTGCTGGTATTATATAAACTAAAAAGTTATCTAACATTCCTAAATTTCTTATAAGTAAGTATAGAGGTATAAGACCACCACTAAAGAATAATGTTATTAGTCCTAAAGTTGTATATATATTTCTTCCAACTAGACTCTTCTTTGAAAGAGCATATGCTACCATCGCCGTAAAGAAAACATGTACTACAGTTCCTATTACAGTTTTTGCAACAGTTACTCCTAGGGCCTTTATAATCCCTGCATTACTAAATACTGCTTTGTAATTATCTAATGTAAACTTTCTTGGCCACCAATAAATTCCTCCAAGCATAGCATCTTGTCCTTCATTAAAAGAGTTAATTACGGTGTACCAAATTGGATATATAGTTATAAAACATATTATTAGCATGATTATTATGTTTATAGTATCAAATACTGCTTCGCCTTTAGTTCGGCGTTTTAAAAAATTTATCTTCATACCTTGCTCCTCCTAGAATAATGATGTATCATTCATCTTTTTGCTTACAAAATTAGCAGACCATAAAAGCATAAATGCTATTATTGATTTAAATAATCCTACTGCTGTTGCATAAGAGAATCTTGCTTGTTGTAAACCCATTCTATAAACATATACATCTAAAACATCACTAGCACTAGCATTTAACTGATTTTTCAAAACCATTATTTGGTCAAAATTAGTATTTAAAAGTCCAGATACTGCAAGAATAAATAGTAGTGCTATAGTAGGTTTTATGCAAGGTAAAGTTATACTTATCATTTTTCTAATTCTTCCAGCTCCATCAGTGGTTGCTGCTTCATACAGTTCGGGATCCACCCCAGCTATAGCTGCAAGGTATATTATAGCTGACCAGCCCAATTCCTTCCATAACTCTGATATTACTGATATCTGCCAAAAGTACTTTGGTTCCCCAAGGTAGGTAATCGGCTCTTTTATTATGTGTAGACTTGTTAATATTGTATTGAGTATTCCTACATCTGAAAGCCAGTTCATCATTATTCCACCTAATATTACCCATGATAAAAAGTGTGGAAGGTATGATATAGTTTGTACAAATTTTTTGAACTTTATAGATGTAAGCTCATTCAGCATCAATGCAAATATTATCGGTAATGGAAAACATACTATAAGTTTAAATATACTGATTCCTAGTGTGTTTTTCATTACATTCATGAAGTTGTCATCAGCTAAAAACTCTTTAAAGTATTGAAGTCCTACCCATGGTGCTTCTGATATAGGTTTAGTAATATTGTACTTCTTAAAAGCAATTACTACCCCGTACATTGGTATGTAGGAAAATATAATCATCCATATAACTCCAAGCCATGCCATGACTTGCAGTTGCTTTTGATTCTTAAACTTTAGTTTTAACTTCTCAAACTTTTCTTTGAATGGTACTTTGTTTTTTGATTTATTTATTACTACGGCTGTTCCTCGTTCCTGCATCCTTTCTCCCCCTCACTGCAACGTTTACAAGTATTATTTTACAATGGTTCGAACGTTTACATAAGTAATTGTTTTTTGTTTTTGGTGTCATTTTTTTGGTTTGTTTTTATAAGTTACTACAATTTGTAATGACTATTTTTTATTATACTAAGGTTTAGTTGTATACAAATAACTTATATTACGTTTTAAATCTGTTACGCATACTTATTTTGATACTCCACTTCTATTATTAGAAAACATCCAAATAATCTATTTAAATATTAATGGCATTTAACTTGATTTATATCTTTATTTGGAACCAATCTATCTCTAGATCTCATTGAATTATAATTTCTTAAAGAATAAAAAATAGTAACTTAAATTTAAAAGTTACTATTTTGAACATAGGTTCAACCATATTAATTATCCGGCCAACTAGTTAAATTATAACTAAAAATAGCATCTAATCTTTACATGAGATTGTGATAAGTTTTAGCTCTATTTACTGCTTAACTACAGATATTATATTACTATTAGAGTCTACTATTTTAAGATTATTTTCTTTAATTAACTTTAATGATGCATCATTATTATCTAAAAACAGAATACTGTCCTTGTCTGTTTTCAAGAATTCCTTTATGCCGCCATCCTTTGCTTTTCCATCTTTAAAAAGTTCTAAAGCAAACACATTTCTTTGGTTCCAATCCGTACCTTCAACTTGAGTAGGTCTATAAACATAAGAAGTATACTTGTCTAAAGATATCCTGCTATCTCTTAGGTAGTTTTCAAACACATCTGCCGGTTCAGTCCTAATATAATTTAAGAACTTATATTCATATAATCCTCCTGCAGCTACAATAACTAAGCATAATATAACAGGATATACACTTCTTCTAAAGCTTTTAATACTATACTCAGCCATCCATCCTATTAGCAGTGCTAATGGTGGATATACAGGGAATATATACCACGCTAATTTTGTCTTGGCAATTGAAAATAAAACCAACGGCAGCACTACCCATATTATTAATCCTATAAACTCATTAAAGTTGTCCTTAATAGCATATCTTATATTTTGGGATACTATTAGTATAAACAGAAGTAATATAAAAACAGCAATATACCATCTATAATACACAACTAAATCTACAATATAATCATACCAAGGACCTGTATGCCCCTCTATTGATGAATTAGTTCTAGAAAGCAAATCATATCTTATCATAGCATCAATAAATTTAAACCCATCATATCTTACTCTTATAAGCGCCCATACAAGAATAGGAGCAAAGCTACATCCAATAAATACAAGCCATTGTCTCCAATTAAATTTTAAAATGAGTTTTGTAATTATTAGATATAATCCAACAATACCTACGATAGCCATAGTGTGCCAACTCTTAGCTAAAAATGCCAGCGAGAAGGATAGTCCAGTTATATATATGTAACTCTTCTTATAATATGAATTTATTGCTGCCATAATTGAAATGGTAAATAGCAGAACATACATTGAATCTGCATCACCACTTCTTGCTCCATGAAACTGTAAAAAGTGTATTGAAGTGGCCATAACCATAACTGATACTAGTGATGCAATTCTTCCAAATCTCTTGTACGAAAAGACTGCTACAATAATTATAGTTAAAAAAGCACTCAGAACTGATATTGCTCTAAAACCTATTAGATTGTACCCAAATATCTTAAAACCTAAGATTATTCCCCAATAGCTTAGTGGTGGTTTTAAGTTGTAGTAGTCATTTTCATAATTAAAAGTATTTACTATATAATTATTATTTTTAAGCATTTCATAAGCATTTACTCCGTGTCTAGCCTCATCCCAATCTTTTATAGGAGCCACTCCAAGTCTATATGTTAAGCTAAAAACAGTTATAGCCAAAATTATCAGTAACAGAGCATAATAATACTTATATAAAATTTGCTTTAGCTTATTCCCCTTAATAGGAAGGTTATCTCTGTTGTTCATATCATTTTCCTCCAAAACTATCCGTTCAAATATATACATATATAATATAGTATATAATCAGTGCTTCTTACAATGATTAACTTTCCTATACAGTAAAAAAGTCGTTGAAGCAACCTTGTTAAGAGATCTTTTTTAAAATATCTGCCTTTCCGAATAC
This sequence comes from Clostridium folliculivorans, assembly GCF_024341905.1. Lineage (GTDB taxonomy): Bacteria > Bacillota > Clostridia > Clostridiales > Clostridiaceae > Clostridium_AR > Clostridium_AR folliculivorans. The sequence continues at coordinate 52,998 of NZ_BQXY01000009.1, read as the reverse complement.
ATAATAGGAAAGTCAGGCAGGCGAATATGTTTCATTTTTTTACTGTATAGTCATAAAACACTTCTAAAACCATTGAGATATCTAGGTTTAGATACTTTTCCTATGCAATAAAAAGAGCATCCACTGTTGTGTATGCTCTTTTAAAACCATTGTCCAAACCTTAACTTGTAAAACCTCACACATATTTTCGATTATAAATCACATCCTAAATGATGTAAATAAAATCGAAGCTACTTTATACCCTAAGTCTACTTTATTGAATCCTCATTGTAATCTTCTTCATATATAAACTTATGAAGCGCTTCAAGGTTTTCCTTTTTGTCCCATCCTAAGAAATATGTATCTCTAACATAGATTGTACTGTTATGTCCATCTATAGGAATTCTTAATTGATCCACTTTATTTATCTTCTTTAAAAGCACATCTTTAGATAAACTTATTATTTCTGATCTATCCATACTAGTAGTAACATTTGGCATCATTTCACCAATCGCATTATTTAGCTGCAATAAGTTCATATTAGATATCTTTTCAAAAACTTTTGTTAAAACAGTTCTTTGTCTTTCTGTTCTTTGAAAGTCACTTCTACCTACATACCTTATTCTTGCATAACCAACTGCCTGCTTCCCATTTAGAAGCTGCAACCCAGGTTTTTTAACTAAAGTAGGAGTTACTTTCTCTATCTTAGCAACTTCACTTATATAGCCATTTAAATACGGAACCTCTTCTGAAGTAACATTTATCTCTACTCCACCAACTTGATCTATTATCTTTTCAAGCCCAAAAAAGTCTACTTCAACATAATCTTTTATATTCATTTTAAAGTTTTCATTAATAGTCTTTAGAGTAAGTGCTGCTCCACCATAAGCATATGTGTGATTTAATCTATCTTGATTTAATCCCTCCATAGGTCCATGTCCTGTAGTATCTACAATCATATCCCTCATTAGTGATGAGAGCTTTATCTTGTCATGTTTTTTATCTATAGTAGCAATCATCATTGAATCAGAACGCGAACTCACATCTGGGTCCCTTGCATCCACACCTATTAATAAAATATTTATATAATTATCCTGTAATTCTTTGTTTTTCTCTAAATAGGAATTATTATCAATTCCTATATTGGTAGGAAGCTTAGTCTTATGTATCTTTGAAAGTTGTGAGTTTAGCATGTAATATGGCACACCAACAACAAGTCCAATTATAATGATAACAACTGTCGCAACTATTAATACTCTCTTCTTTTTATTTATTGGTTTCTTTTCATTCTTTTTATAACGTTTCCCCATATTATAATTCTCCTCTTAACAGTAAAATGTCAATTTATTATATCATGCCAAATTAATAAATTCACCTCATAAAGGTTACAATTATTTCGGCATTATTTTTTATGCTACAATTGAGCATATGTTGCCCTTAAGTATAGTTTTAATACCCTCAAACTTCATTTCTAAAAGCTTCCTCTATGAAACTTATTTTACACTTATGTCCAAATCACATTCCTATAACTTTTAATATATATAAATTAATAAATTTTGCTAGTACCATTGTATAGCGAGTTTTTTTACTGTATCCCTAGAGTATTATAAAAACCAGCACTTACAAGGTTTAACCCTATGCCTTCATTTACAGAAAAAAAGATTGATGTAAGTACATCAATCTTTTTTGTCATTACTTCAATCATTAGACTATTTTCAAAACTCTGCTGGTTTCTTAGCAGAGAATTTGAAAATATAAAATCAATTATGAAATTGTACATCGGTGGAATTGTAGAAAATCATATTAATTCTTTGCGAAACTCATTAAAGTATCGGAGGAGTGACGCCTTAATTTCAACACACCACTAAACACAGTCCAAATTTATAAAGCTTTCATTAAACTCTAAATCCAGAGGTTATTTCTTTAAGCTTTTTAGACATTTCAAATAACTCATCTGTAGTTCTTTCTATTTCAGACATAGCACTAAGTTGTTCTTGTACACTAGCACTCATATTTTCAGTTCTTCCTGCTATTTCATTTGATGTTGAAGCTATGTTTCCGATAGCTTTTTCTATCTCCTTAGTACTTCTTGCTTGTTGTTCATTAGCATCATCAATTTGCTCAATCTGAGCTGCTATATTTTGAACACTATCTATTATGTTTTGTATAGTTTCTCTTACTTCGGAAGCCTTAGAAACTCCAAGAGCCACCTTATCTTCAACTTGACTTACTGATTGAACTGCAGTAGCAGATTTAATCTGATTCTCTTTAACCAATTCAGCAATTTCCTTAGCTGCATTGTTACTTTCGTCAGCAAGTTTCCTTATCTCATCAGATACTACGTTAAAGCCCTTTCCAGCTTCACCAGCTCTTGCTGCTTCAATAGCTGCATTTAAAGCTAAAAGATTTGTCTGCTCTGATATTGAAGTTATTATCTTTATAATGTCACCAATCTTCTTTGAGGAAACATCAAGATCATTGATTATTGATGAAACTTCTTTAGATGATTCAGCAATTTCGGTTATTGATTCTACTATTTCATTTACCTTTAATTCACCATTTTCAGCAGCTTCTTTTGCTCTTTTACTGTTGTTTGTTGTATTCTTACTTGCAACTGCAGTAGATTCAGAAAAACTTGCCGCTTCTATAAGACTAGCAGTTGTTTCTTCAGCAGCAGCAGCTCCATCTGAAGTTGAAGCTGATATCTCCATAACTGTTCTTGATATTTCCTCAAGACTTTCAGTAGAAGTAGAAGTTGATGCATTTAGTTGATCACTTGAGGAAGATATAGTATCTGCAGATACAGCAACCTCTTTAATTATTGTTTGTAACTTGTCCATAAATCTGTCGAAGTTCTTACTTAATTCTCCGACTTCATCATTACTGTTATAATTTATTCTTTGAGTTAAATCACCGTTGCTTTCGTTAATTTCCTTAAGCTTTGAAGTAACTCTTCTTACAGGTACTGTCACAGCTCTTATTATAATAAGTGATAATACAACTGAAACCAAAGCACAAACAGCTATTAATGCAAATAGAACCAATCTTGTAGTTGTATATGTAACCTTACTACTATCATATGTAGTTTTTGCTTCTTCTACATGTTTATCTATTATCTTATTGAAATCCTTTGTTAATGCATTCTTCATTGAATCAAAGTTTGATACTGCTGCTGGTGGACCCTGCTGTCCTGGTTGTCCTTGTATCCCCTGTGCTTTCTCATTAGCTCTTTGTTCAGCATTATTTATAAATGCATCTTTAGCTTGTAAAAAAGAGTTAAAGTCAGCAAGCAGTGTCTTAAATTCAGAGTCTGACTTATGTTTATCTAATGCTTTTGTTACTGATGCAACTTCTGTTGCTATAGCTGCTTTTGTATTAGCTATTGTACTTGTATCAGTTTCATCCATAAGTGTATTAGAATCGTATTTTATTGTATCTATTTCTGTTTTTATATTCTCTAATTCTACTATTGGTATAAGTCTCTCATCATTAAGCTCAATTATCTTTGAGTTCAGATCTGATAATCTAAGTATAGAAGCTCCTCCCATAAGCGCAATAAAGACTAAAAAACTAACTGTAAGTACACTCATCTTTTGCCATAATTTCATCCTGTTTAACAATTTCACCCTTGCCCACTCCCTTTAATGTTTTCTTGTATAGAGACATACTTTATCATAATGTTTGTACTCTTGTTCTCTTTTGCCGTAATATAGATGTAACAGCTTAGAAAACAATTTAAAATTATAAAAACACATCTTTAGTTTCTTTAACCTTCTAAACATACCTTTAGAATTCCAACTTCAATTATTAATTTATACATGCTAAAAGTCATAGGTGCATGATTTCCGAACAAGTATAAATTAGATTTTCCTAGAGGAATCATTTAGTAAAATCCCACAAAAATTATTGTAGAGATAAAGTATCTATAGTAATTTTCGTGTTGACTATACTATAACTTTATTAATAATTATACTATAAATCCTGTCAAATGTTATCAAATATTATCATAATTTAAAACTATAATTAATATTCTAATAATAAACTTATAGTGCCTTTCTTAGAAACATTATATATGCTGATAGTATCAAAATGAGGAGAGATATATCAGCATATATAAATTATATCTAAGTTTTAGTAACTAATATTTTGTTTTGCTTACATTTAGAATTATATAAAATAATTGTTGAATCAATATCAAGTAAATATGTGATTTTTATGTGATGCAAAGAATTTTAATTATAAATTTTATCATTTGCTATTGACTCTAACTTTTCGTATAATATATAATATCATGTAAATAAATATAGTAATTAAAGCTGTGAATTGGAATAGTAGTATTTTAGAATCTTCAGAGAGCTGTGGGATGGTGTGACACAGTGATTTAACAATATGAACTCGCCATGGAGCATACCTGAAGAAAATCAGGTACGGATTTTCCGTTATAAAATTAAGTGAGATCAATGAGTATTTTATTATTCACTGATCTAATAAGAGTGGTACCGCGGATTATGCCTTTCGTCTCTTTTCGAGACGAAGGGCTTTTTTTATTCTTTAGGAAATTATATCTCAATTATATTTGTAGATAATTATACGAACAGACTTAAGACATAGTATAAAGTTAAAGAATAAAAAAAAGAAGAATATGTCGCCTGTAAGATTCTTCACATACGCTTAAGAAAAGGCAGATGCGCAAAAAAATTACTAAATAAGATCGCATTAGCGAATTTTTTATTTTCTAAAAAGTTTTAATAATAGTATTTTATATAAAAGTTTACTAGGATATTTAATTATTAATATTTTAGTAAAACTCAAGGGAGGAAAAGTAATGGAAAAATACAGTACTGCCGTAGATAAAAAATGGCAAAAAAAATGGGAAGAAACTAAACTATATAAATTTGATAAAGAGAATTTAGATAAAAAGCTTTATGTTCTTGAAATGTTCTCATATCCATCAGGAAGTCAGCTTCATGCTGGTCACTGGTTTAACTATGGACCAGTTGATTCTTGGGCAAGATTTAAAAAGATGCAGGGCTACAATGTGTTTCAGCCAATGGGCTTTGACGCCTTCGGTCTTCCAGCAGAAAACTATGCTATAAAAACTGGAATCCACCCTAAGGATTCTACTTATAAAAATATTGAAACAATGGAACAGCAGCTTAAAGCAATGGGCGCTATGTTCAACTGGGATAACGAAGTTGTAACTTGTTCTCCAGACTATTATAAGTGGTCACAATGGTTATTCTTAAAGTTGTATGAAAAAGGTTTAGCTTATAGAAAGAAAGCTCCAGTAAACTGGTGTCCTTCTTGTAATACTGTTTTAGCAAATGAACAAGTAGTTGATGGCGCTTGCGAAAGATGCTCAACTGAAGTTACAAAAAAGGACTTAACTCAATGGTTCTTCAAGATAACTGATTATGCTGATGAATTGCTTGAAAAGCTTGACACTCTTGATTGGCCAGAAAAGACAGTATCTATGCAAAAACATTGGATAGGAAAGTCAACTGGTGCAGAGGTTACTTTCAAAGTGAAAGAATCAGATATTAAATTTGATGTATTCACAACTAGAGTTGATACTTTAAACGGAGTAACTTACGTTGTATTAGCACCTGAAAATCCATTAGTTGATGATATCACTAAGGCTGAATTCAAAAGTGCCGTAGAAGACTATAAAGAAGAAGCAAAAAAACAATCAGATATAGAAAGACAATCAATAACAAGAGAAAAAACTGGTGTATTCACTGGTTCTTATGCTATAAATCCTATAAACAACAGAGAAGTTCCAATTTGGGTAGCTGACTATGTACTTGCAACTTACGGTACAGGTGCAGTAATGGCAGTACCAGCACATGATGATAGAGATTATGCTTTTGCATCTAAGTATGAGCTTCCTATAGAAAGAGTTATAAAAGCTAAAAATGGTGGAAATGATGAACTTCCATATACTGAATATGGAATGCTTGTTAACAGTGGAGAATTTGACGGTTTAACTACTGAAGAGGCAAAGATTAAAGTTGTTGAAAAGTTGGCTGAAAGTAATCTTGGCGAACAAAAGGTAAATTTTAGACTTAGAGACTGGCTAGTATCAAGACAAAGATATTGGGGAACTCCTATTCCAATAGTTTATTGTGAAAAATGTGGAACTGTTCCAGTACCAGAAAAGGATCTTCCAGTAGAACTTCCTTATGATGTTAAGTTTACTCCAGACGGAAAATCACCACTTGCAAAGAGTGATGAGTTTATGAACACTACTTGCCCTTGCTGTGGTGGACCTGCAAAACGTGAAGCGGATACTCTTGATACCTTCATATGTTCTTCTTGGTATTATTTAAGATACCCAGATAACAAGAATACAGAAAAGCCTTTTGATACTGAAACAATAAATAAGATACTTCCTGTTGATAAATATGTAGGCGGACCAGAACATGCTTGTATGCACTTATTATACGCAAGATTTATAACAAAAGCATTAAGAGATATGGGCTACGTTAATTTTGATGAACCATTTAAATCGTTGACTCATCAAGGCTTAATCCTTGGACCAGATGGACTTAAGATGAGTAAATCAAAAGGAAACACAATATCTCCTGATGATTATATCTCAAAATATGGTGCTGACGTATTTAGAATGTACCTAATGTTTGGCTTTGCTTATACAGAAGGTGGAGCATGGAGCGATGACGGTATAAAATCAGTTCACAGATTTGTTGAAAGAATTGAAAGAATAATAGAGACTTCAAAAGAACTTATTGATTCCGGAAAAAATACTAAAGCTACAATTGATAAAGCTGAAAAAGAGCTTAACTTCTGGAGACATAATTCAATAAGAGCTGTTTCTGATGATACAGAAAAGATGCAATTTAATACTGCTATAGCAAGAATGATGGAGTTCATCAATGCTTTGTCTAAGTACACTCAAGAAAGTGAGATAAACCCTACTTTCCTAAAGGATGTATTAGATGATTATTTGAAACTTTTAGCACCATTTGCACCTCATTTTGTAGAAGAAAACTGGGCATCACTTGGCAATGACTTTTCTGTATTTAATGCTTCTTGGCCAACATTTGATCCTAAGGCTCTTGTAAAAGATGAAATAGAGATTGCTATACAAATAAATGGTAAGATAAAGTCAAAGATGGTTATACCTAGTGACTTTAATGACGAACAAATAAAAGTAGCTTCCTTAGAAGATGAAGCAATAAAGAATGCTACTGCTGATAAAACAGTTGTTAAAGTAATAGTTATAAAAGGACGTTTAGTTAATATAGTTGTAAAATAGAATTTTGACTTCAAAAAAGACCACGATTTTATTCGTGGTCTTTTTTATCTATTGAGTTCTTTATTAAGTTGTTCATTAATCTCCACAGTTTTAATTTGGTGTCATCATTAACTCTACTAAGATTGCAGTTATCATTTAAATAAAAAATTAAGATTTTACTACGGAGATACTATATTAATTCTTTGCCAAACTAATTAAAGTATTGGATGTAGTAAAATCTTAATTTTAATTTTAATTAATGCATACTAAAGCAAGTCAGAGAACTCTATATCTTTATTTTCACTATTTACTAGACTTTCAACTAAATTAACATCTAAATCATCTTTTTCTTTATCAGGTAAATATACTTTAAAAGTACTTCCCTCGTTGATTTTACTTTCTAGTAAGATCTTCCCACCATGCATGTCTACAAGTTCTTTCACTAAAGATAACCCAATACCACTTCCCTCATTTTCTCTTACGAGAGAACTAGTTCCTCTTACAAATCTATCGAATATTTTGGGTTGCATGTCTTCAGGAATTCCTTCACCATCATCTTTTACACTTATAACTACATATTGATCTTCTTTAGATAGAACTACTTCTATATGTCCCCCTGATTTTGTATACTTAAAGGCATTTGAAAGCAGATTTAGCATAATTCTCTCTAGCTTTTCACTATCAAAGGCTATCATATTTTCTTCAAAATCAGTATCAAATACCAATTCTATGTTTTTTTCATTAGCAGTATCAACTGTTGATAAAGTTAAAGATTCAATAAACTCCACTATGTCATAGTTACCCATTTTTAACTTCATGTAACCTGTATCAATAGCGCTTATATATATGAAGTTATTTACAAGCTTAATAAGTCTTCTTACATTCCCCTTCATACTGAGCAGATAATTTCTAACACTATCTTCATTATTTTTAATATCAGTATGTTCAATCAATTGTATACTACTATAAAGTATATTTATAGGTGTCCTTAACTCGTGTGATATATTTACTATAAACTCATTTTTAAGCTTATCTACTTCGTAAGCCTCTTCTAGCATAATCTTTTTACTCTCAACTTGATTCTTCAGATCCATTAACTTTAAATCCATATTCTTTCTTGACTCTTCTATAGTAATTGCTATAAGAAGTAAAGATAATATAAAACTTTGTACCAAATAAGCCACAAGATCCACCTTAAATCTTTGAAGATCTAAAAATAAACTCAATATGAAATAAATAATCTGGAATGATGAAAGAAATATAGCAACTATCCCAAAAGCTCTCCTGCTTATTGTATTTGTGTGCTTAATAAATTTCTTTCCTATATATATGTAAATGGACATTAAAAATACCTTATGTATAATAACGGAAACTATATTAAAATCATAAATAGCAACTAAATCCATAATCAGCACTATAAACATTGTAATAAGATATGATTTTTTTATCCTTTTCCCCATAAATTCTAATAGTGCTATGTATATTATGAAATGACAGATTAGAAAGAAAAATACAGATAAACCTTTTGCTATTGAACTATAGTAAACTTCTCTATATAAAGTTGCAACTGTAGTAAATATTCCTACAATATGACTTAATGATATATATCCAAAATATTTTTTAGGTTCTATTATATTGTAGATCATAAATATCGTTGAAAAAATCGCATATGAAACAATAACTATTATAAAATAATATAAACTCCCCATACTTCATCCTTTACTATGATAAAACATTAAAATTTTCATACTTACAGATTATAACACAATATTATATAGAATTACATAATTATACATAATATATAAAGTTTTATTTTAAATTCAAATATTTTGTAACCAATTTGTTGATTTAAATAAATATTTGCTTGTATTACCTCAATTAACCATTTATGAACCTACAATTCCGATGCAAACTATCCTTTATTCATGTATCATAAAGTATCCTTTATGCATGTATAAACGACTTTTTTATCACAACAACTCTTTATTATCGTATCTAGAACTAACTTCTTTAATTTTCTATCTATGTAAATAAAAAAAACTCTGAAGCTCCCTTTTTCTACGCATCTAACTTTCCGGATGTATATGAGAAAAATCTAGCAGTCGATATAATTTGTCTTTTTTTATTCTTTCGACTATATCTGCATTTGAGCCTTATACACATATTTAACAACAAACTTATCTTTACTATAATTTCCTAAAGAATAAAAAAAAATCGCAAAAGCGATTTTTCAATATCCAAAACCTTTATAGTACTTTTGTAAATTCATTTAATACACATTCTACTAAATTTTCATCTAATTGTTTAAAATATTGTATGTATTTCGAATCATTAAATCTCTCAAATAAATCTCTAGCCATTTCCATCCATAACTCTGGCACATATACCCAAGCTATTTCCTCCACCTTACAACTTAACAAAAAGTGCTCCATTCCCCAAAACAAATAATTTTCTATATTATGAAGTTCATTAAATTTAATAAAATGATTTACAACATCTTTTGAAAGTTCATAATTATAAATATCTACGTAGAAAAAATCAAAAGTTTCTCTCTGAGCTTCAAACGCATCACAATTTATTAATTTAACTTTCTCACTGATGCTAAAATTAGCTTCATAAAGACTGATTACATCCTTATCCTTTTCATAAACTACTATATCAGTTACTTCTTCCTTTTTTAATATTTCTTGAAGAAAGTATCCCATTCCAAGTCCAACTACTCCAACTTTTCCTTTTACTCTTTTAATAGCCTCAAAAGAACCTTGAACTTCTTTAGGCGAAAACTGCATATACTTTCTTTCACCATTAGTAAGCTCTAGTATTTGTAATTTATCGTTATTATATGAAAGTTCATTTTCTAAAAAAAGATAACCTTCTAATCTATTTAAATAATTCTCATTTATAATCAGATTATTAAACTTAGCATTTTTAAATTTATCGTAATATATCTTTAGTTTATCAATATAAAATTCCTCTTCAAACGGAATCATGCTGTCCCCTCAATTCTATATTTTATATTTATATTGTATCATTTTTTCCAACATATTCAAACATTATAATAAAGTAAAACACTTGCATTTAATAATTAATAGGTATATACTGAAAACAAGTTTTAAATACTATTTATTATCAAGTAGGTGATTTTTATGGAAAAAATAACAATAAGCACATCAGCTTATGAGGAATTCAAAGGGTTCTTAGATGAAAATGAGATCGACAACTATAACATCAGAATAAACCTTGCAGGTCACGGTTGTAGTGGTCCAGTCTTTAATATCTCTGTTGACGAATCACATGAAAATGATGTAGTTGAAAAAGTAAATGATATTACTTTCCTAGTAGAGCCTAATTTAGTTGATGAATTTGGTGGTTTTATCATTTTATCAACAGAAGAAAATGATGGCAGAGGCTTATCACTAAGACCTATAATTGAATCTGAAGATGGCTGTGGTTCTTGTGGTGGTTGCCACTAGTAACTATCTTTACCTTCGGTAATCATTTGAATAATTATCCTCAAAAAGGAAGAGACATAAATATCTCTTCCTTTTATTTTTATATTATTCTTTAATTATTATACTTAGCCAAATAATTTTTATATTATAATAATCTTATCTCAGTTAAATATTATTGTTGAAATTAAGTTGTTACTGCGGAGATACTATATGAGTAAGCTATTAGAATTAAATGATTTTCGGAAATTCTAAGCCTTAAACTCAAAGCTTGAATAGTTATTACTTATATTAAATATCTTGTTTAGCATATCAATCCATAAATTCTTTACTTCTATCTTATCCTTCATCCCATCATAAGTTCCGTCATTAGAGTTTTTCTTTATAGTTGTCTGAAAATAAGCATCTAATTCCTTTGAAAAATCGCTCATCTTCTTAAAATTCAGCAAATCACTGCTTTTAAGTTCTATCTTGTCCCCATTTGAGTTAGCATTACTTTCTATAAACTTATTTACATATAGCTTTATTTTATTAATTGTATCGTTTGTAATGTCACTATTAATAGTCGAATCATTATTAAACACAAATCTCTTAGATTGCTTGTAATATGAGTAGTCATCCATTAACTTCCAAACCCCTATATACACCTGATCATATTGGGAAGATAATTTAACTAAATCAGTTTTTAATATACACTTGCTCTGTATTGAATTAGCCAATATTTGATTAATAGTTTCATTTCCATGAATTATTGTCTCTAGTTCATCAGAAGACTTTTTTCCAATCCTCTCCCTGTAGTTTCCGTTATCAACACTTAAGAAAACATTTACAATTAAACTTATAAGTAAAATCACCACAATAAAAGTAACATACTGAGAACTTTTAATCTTTCCCATATAATCTCCCCCCGAGCTACAAGGCTTAAGACAAATTCAAACATGTGTAAATTCATAATCCTCGCATAAATACCTATAGATTACATTTTACCATAGGATGTATCATTCAGCTATATTTGATATTACGAAGATTATGAATTTTTTATTAATTTAAGTTTTTTAACGTTACATAATGTAACACTATATACATCTTTATCTGGGCCAGTCATGTATAACATCTCTCATGGCCTGTAGACCATAATCATATCCATATTTTATTGTTTCTTCTCTAGTAAGTCTTTTTACTATTCCAGTAGACTTCTTTAAGCTAAGTTCTTCCTTACCAGTAAGCACCCATAGGATATCTTTATTTATTGGTTTTACAGTAAGCTCTTCTTCACCTAATCCATCAGTAAAGTATATTAAAATATGCTTTCTCATATTCTCTTTTTTCATATATTCAAATACCGGTGAGAATTTAGTTGCTCCACTTTTACTCATTCTCTTTTTTATATCCTTTGGAGAGGATAAACCATATACTCTCCTTATCTCATTGTCGCATTCAATAACTGTAATTTCTGCACTTTTACTCTTTGATATGGCCAAAATCTCAATCATTATATTATTCACTTCGTTATCACTCATAGATGCACTTATATCAATGGCCACTAAGATCTTAGGCATTACACTTGGAAGTTTTCCTCTTAAATCCAATCTTTCTGGCTGCCTTCTATCCTTACGAGTAATTGTTTTTTTATATCCACATCTTACAGAAGGTATTAACTTTTTTAAGTAATCACTCCATTGGATTTCAGGTTTTTCATCTAGAGCTAATATATACTTTTCAATATTCTTAGGAGCCTTTCCTTTATAAGCGTTTAAAGCAGTCTTTTTCTTTATCTCTTTTAATATATCTTCAGATATACTAGTATTTTCCCAGGTATCATGCGCACTTTCTACATCAATACTTGTAACTATACTTTCTTTAGTCTTTGCCTTAGCCTTTTTCCCCTTTTTAGTTATTGCTTTCTGCAATCCCTCAGCGTACTGTTCCATCGTCATATCTTCCTTAAGTTCAAGCTCATATTCTAAGTTAACAGTATATAGCCTGTCACACCAGGCAGGAAGATGCTCTATATACTGATTAACCGCTATGTCCATAGCCTTACTTATAGCTATATTAGAATACTTATCTCTTAAAGCTCGTTGTCTTTCATAATGCCCAAGCATTATATGATAGATTTCATGCTTAAAAAGCGCCTGCATCTCTTTAAGTTCGCATTGAAGAAATAGGATAGGGTTAAAGTACATATTGAAGCCTGATATAAGAGGTTCAGTAGCAATAGGCCAAGTTATATCTAGCTTAATACCTCTCTTTACTTGTATGAGAAATTGACCAAAAAAGTTATCCTCTTTTTCTAACATACTTATTATCACTTGCTCTATTAACTCATTAAAGCCTCTTTTAAAACTCTCATTAACATCATTTTCACTTTTCCATGTAGTTGTTTTCCTAAGTAATTCTCTTCTTCTTATATCAAAATTCATATATTATCACATCCTTATTAAGGAATTATCTATAGATAAACTACCTCATATTAGAATTTATCCAAATAAAGATTCTATTTAGAACTGGTTTATCTATAGATTACTACTTCATATTGAAATCTATATTTTAAAGCCTTTTTAATGAAGTAACACCTTTACTCCAACAAAATACTTAATTATAAACCTACTACGTACACTATTCAAATATATCAAAGAATGCATCTAAGAAATCTTCAGTATCTAGAATTTCTTGATATAACCCACTAGAAGAATAGTCACTTTTTATTTCCTTCATTATCCCAAGCCTCAAGTCCTTAGGATAAACCTTTAATAGTTCTGAGAAAACAGCTATTTTATTACTTCTTTCCCCTTCTAAACTCTCCAAGAATTCTAAGCAGTTCTTGGCAATTATATAAAGTCTAGAATGGCTTTCATTTTTAGTTCTTTCCTTCAATTCGAAGGATAAAATATCATCTTCAAATATATCTGCAGCAGTTATAAGTGGTGTCTTTAAATTTTTCACGAAGTTTATAAAGTCTCCTGAAATACTGGTTCCTACATTTCCCTTAACCACATTGTAAAATATATCAAAGGATATACTATCTTTATTCTTTAAGTAAACTCTATAAGCCTTAGATATTCTTTCCCAACTTCTCGGAGTCGCTTTAATGCTGTCCTTAGAATCTGGTGTGTGAAGGTATTCTGGAAAGGTAGATATAAATTGAATAACATCCCCATGAATATCACCTTTACTCATAGCCCACTTTATCCACGACTTAACATCTGAATCCATGTTGACCCAAACAAATCTGTCCTCCTGAGCAGGATCCATGTCCACAACTTGATAGTCGCTTTCCTCAAACCCATCATACTTGTTTGAAGGATTCATAGCAGCTACCACATGAACTCTATATGATAGTTTATAACCATTAATTTCTCTATTAAGTATAAGATTCATAAGCTCCTGCTGTACTGCATGCTCACATCTATTAAGCTCATCTATAAAAAGCAAAACCAAACTGGTGCTTCCATCTTCTAAAGCCTCATCAACCTCTACAAGCTTAGAATGTGTAGCATAAATAGTAGTTTTTCTCTTTACTTTTTTGCCACCAATGATATACTCTCTATCCTCAACCATTGGTAATCCACCAATCTCTCCTTCTTTAAGAAGATTGGCATCTATATTTACAAGGTAATACCTATTTTTTTCACATAACTCCTTAATTAAAGAAGTCTTTCCAATTCCACTTTCACCTATAATAAGAGGCACATCCCCTGCTTCTAAAACTAATTCAACTGTTTTTAATGCTTCACCAAAATTCATACCGTCACCTTCTCTACATCGATAGCTTATAATCAACTAATATCTTTTTAGCACTTTTACTTCCATATTCACTGATAAACTTCACTTTATTCATATCCAGTATCTCTAGCTCTAGATAATTTTTCACATAGTTATCACTGATATCTTCTCTGGCAAACTCCTCCATCAGCACTTCTACTACTATGTCCACATCTATGCTGTCATGTATATATTTAACTACATTTATATTGTCTCTTATAAAAAGCTTTATATCTTCATAGTCAAAATTCGAGATATAATTGATTGCTTCTTCACTAGCCTTAATTGCAGCTCTTTTTGCGCTCAAGGTTGGTTTATCTATAAATCTTATAGCTCCCCAATAATTTTCAATAGCCTTAAGCTGTACCTCTTCTGAAGGAGCTTTTATATATTTTATCGCATCATAATCTTTAGACACAGCCATTAGTTGAAGCTTTATACTTGGGTTCTCAACAAATTGAATTGCCCACCCCTTAGCTTTTACAGCTTCAGTCACTACCTTTTCATTTTTATTCTTTATAACCTTTAGTGAGTTCCAAAGGCTTTTAACTGCTACAACCGCTACATCTTCTTCAGCATCTTCAATATATTCAATCGCTAGCGGATTATTTTTAACTGCTTCATATTGAACCTCATATTCTGGATTCTTTATATACTGAATAGCAAATCCATTCTTCTTCACTGCAGCCAGCTTTAATTCTATACTTGGATTTTCTATATTTCTTATAGAAATAGGATTATCTAATATACTTCTAAGTTCATTATCTGCCATATTTAAGTCCTTTCTCTCTTAGACTCTCTTAAGGTCCTTAAGCCTGATTTTACGCATAAATTTTTAACTTTTTAACTTCTTAAATTTTTATATATTTATCTTTTTATAATTATAAAATTTGGTCCTAGGTCAAAATTTTATATTCATAAAAAGATAAAATGCATTAAATTTATATTTGTATTTATATGATTAATTCTACCAATATTTTACCTTACAATATTACTATATATTAGATAATAGTAATTATCAATTATTTATATAAATTTACACATTGAAATTTTAAAACATATGTTGGTGTTATCCCTAAGGAATTTTAAAAATTGTATTAAAAAATATATATAAGATAAAAACTCACCGAAGAAGGTTGGTATCCCCCTTTATATAAAAAGTTATATTATTTTAACTGTATACTATAAATGGAACATATGAGAAGAGATCTTCAGTGAATTTTTATAGTATGCAGTTATTTATTAAATAAATGTTGGTAATGATTAAAAACATGAATATGTGGCAAGCATTAAGAGGATAGCTTAATTATTAAATTTTCATAGTGAGGTGTTCCTTTTGCTACAGCATGATGTTGAATTAAAAAAGTTTGATTTGCATACTAATGATGTTATAAAAAGAGATTTTTATAAAGATAGAGTTGTAGAAGCTTGCCCAATTTGTGGATCAACTTGGCATATTAAATATGGTTTTTATAACGGAATTCAAAGATATAAATGCAAAGTGTGTGATAAAACTTTTTCACGCGCAACTAATTCATTGTGGAGTTATTCAAAGAAGAATACTAGAACCTGGATGGAATTTACTGAATTAATGACCGAAAATAAAACCTTAAAATTTTGCGCAGAGAAGCTAAATATAAGTATTGGGACAGCTTTTTATTGGAGACATAAAATACTTCAAGCATTAAGCATAGACTCAACCCCAGATAGTTTATCAGGAGTTGTACATGTAGGAAAAGTTATTTTAAAAGAGAACTTTAAAGGGTGCAGAAATCCAGAAATAATTGCAGCCTCAACTCCAAGGGAAGATATTTGGGTTATTGGTGCAAAAGGGCAAGAAGATTCTATGTTTATAAAACCAATATTTAAACATTGGTGGAATAGAGAAGTTTTCAATGAGAAAGTTTACTCTAAAATAGAAAATAAATCATACATTGCTCCATACGGAGACAGATATATTAAATCAATAGCAATAAGACATAATAGCAATAAATCCATTAAGGTAGATGCTGAGTATAGAATAAAATATCTTTGGCCAAATTTGAAAAAGTGGCTATCAATTTTCCATGGAGTGGCCTCAAAGTACCTTCAAAGATATCTTAGTTTCTTTATAATCATGAACTTGGATAAGGTGATCGATTATATGGACCTAATATATGATAGATTATTTAAAGGAAATAGATTTATAAAAACTGATGAAATAAGAATTACAAGTTCGCTTTTTTAAAGAAATTATACTTTAATAGAATATAACTATGACTCCCCTCTTAGATGTATATTGAAAATTCACATGTTTGTTGGTCATAACTTGACATATTTAGAAATAATCTCTTTCTATTAATGAGTATTAATAAGACCATAAATATTTAATTAAACTTTTAAACCATTAATAAGATTGTAAAGCGATTAATATAATTTTAAAGAAATTTACAAGGACATAGAGTATCCAATATAATTTTGAGAAACTAATATAATAATAAAGCTGCAAATGTTACTCAAAAATAATTGTAAAGAGGTATAGATCTGTCCGAAAACTGTTTCTAATATTGTGCTAATTTTAGAGAAGCGGCTTTAAAATATAAAGTTAATTATATGCTTGTCCGTCTACATATATAAATATTTACCAACATTTAATTAATAAATAATTGTATATAGAAAAAATAGTCTATAAGTATAGAGTGGTTGAAAATATTAGTTTATATATTGCCAAAACATACGAATTCAACTATTTTTCTAATTTGCTACACATTTTTAGAAAAATCTGAAGAGATATTAGTTTTATTGAACTGAAAGATTAGTTTAATTTATACTTAACAAGTCAGTAAGACAAAAAGTGAGGCAAAAAAATTCATTAATCACGTTAATATTAATACTTTAGTTCTATTTAATTCGATTCATAAATTAATCGATTAAAGTGTATTTACTACGATATTTTTATGAATAAAACTTATTATACCTTATATACATACAGAAAAAAATAACCATACTTATAAAAATACGAGTATGGTTATTAAGATTCTATTTACCTATCAAAAACTCTATAGCTTATCTTTCTTAAAAGATATATAAACAATAAGCATCCTGCTGGTATTCGCATTATTATATAATTATATGTAGATATGCTATCATAGTATTTAACTGATCCAATTACTAAAATATATATTATAGCTATGCAGGATAAGATATTGTAAACTTTATCTCTTTTTCGTATATCTTTAATCTTATGTGTCTTAAGGATAAAAACAAAACTTGTTATGATTGATATAATAATAACAACGTTAGCTAACAATTGTTCCTCCTTATTAAGCTTAAATCAAAGTTTCGAGCTTGATTAAAATATTACAATTTTTCAGTTTACTTTCTATATCATTCTCAATATTTTTCGAGATTTTATTTGCTTCCTTTAATGTTAGATTCTCATCTAATACTAGGTGTATATCAACATATCTTTGACTTCCAGCTTTTCTTGTTCTTAGTTCATGCCATTCAGTATAAGAATCTTTGTAATTTTCCATGATACTTTTTATCACAAGTAAATCCTCTTCTGATAAGCTAGAATCTAAAATCGGATTAAAAGCATCTCGTAATAACTCAAACGCTTCCTTACATATAAATAATGCCACTAATATTGCTACTATTGGATCAAGAAAATTTAGTCCAGTTATCCAAATTATTAAAAGTCCTCCACCTACACCTAGAGATGTATACACATCTGTTTTTAGATGCAATGCATCTGCCTTCAAGGCTATTGAATCATATTCCTGCGAAGCTTTATATAACTTACCAGACACATAAAAATTTATAGCTGCTGATATGAACATAACTACAAAACCAGCTCCAACAGATTCAACTACTACTCCAGATAATATATTTTTAGCCGCCTCCAATATAATCCAAAACGCAGCAACAAATATTAACAAAGCCTCGATTACTCCAGAGACATTTTCCATCTTTCCATGTCCATATGGATGTTCTTCATCTGCTGGCTTTCCTGAAATCTTTACAGAAATAAATGCTATAATAGCTGCCACTAAATCCACCGATGAGTGTATAGCCTCAGACATTATACTTACAGATCCTGTCAAAACACCAAATACTATTTTTAATATTATAATTGCAGAATTTGATACTATGGATAGCTTAGCAACATTATTTTTTTCACTCATTATAAACATCCTCCGAAATATGAATTATATTGATTTGCATAGTTATTTTAAAATGATTCTCATTTATTTTCATTTGAAAATCAATTGATATAAGTATTTTAATTAATTATCTATATTAAATCAAGTTAAGTTTTAGAACTTTGGTATATCTTTATAAAAGTATTTGAAATTTTTCTTTTTGATTTAGTATAAACATAGTTTTACATTGAAAAAATACTTAAGATGAATCTTTGATAAAAAGTTAGGTTTTTATATTAAATTTATTATGAACTATGTTGAATTTAATAATACTAAGTAGCATGTTATATTGAACCTACATAAGCACTTTGAACCGAAATCTATTTTCAAAACTCCTCAGTGTTCTGATAGGAAAATTTGAAAATATAAATTTTATTTTGAAGTGATACATCAATAACATATAACATATTTAACTTAAACGACAATGGTTCATCAATAACATATTATGAGGAGGACAATAATGAATAATTTAGTTGTTTTTGCACATCCAAATCAACAAAGCTTTTGTAAGGGGATAGTAGATACTGTAGTTAAGGCTTCTGAAGAAGCAGGCGCAAATGTAAAAGTTAGAGATTTATATCAAATGCAATTTTGCCCATTACTTAAGCCTGATGATTTCGTGGCTTTTCAAAGCGGCGGCACCCCAGCCGATATAAAAGAAGAGCAAGAGCAGATCAAATGGGCTGATGTAATAACTTTCGTTTTCCCTGTATGGTGGGCATCCATGCCAGCAATTTTAAAAGGATATATAGACAGAGTATTTTCATATGGTTTTGCTTATGAATACGTAAACGGTGCTCCTAATGGATTATTAAAGGGCAAGAAGGTAGTTATATTCTGTACTACGGGTACACCAAATGAAATGTATGCAGCAAGTGGAATGCACAAATCAATGGAACAAACTATAGGTCAAGGCATATTTAACTTCAGTGGTATAAAAGCGGTAGATCAAACCTTCTTTGGCGCAGTTCCTTATGTTACTGATGAAATTCGTAAAGATTATTTAGGTGATGTACGAAGAATCATCACACAAAATATTAGTCATACTGTTAGGGTTCCAATAGAAAGCTAATATATTGCAAAGCTCTAAAGTCAGTCTTTAACACACCTGTATTTTTATAAAGTTCATAAAATAACACAAAAAACTCTGAAATAAAAAAAATCACTGAAGCGACCTTCAGTGATTTTTTCGTATATCATATTAATTCTTTGCATAAGCTCATTAAGGATGAACAACTGTAATCCTAAAAATTTAAGTAGATTGTATTTTTTATATGTCCCTGTATTTTTCTATATCTCTTTGAACCAAATGAAGCAGATTGTTAAGTTCCCATACTTCTCCTTCTTCAATTAGCTTATTAAGAGAAACTTGATACCTTGAGGCCTCTGCAAGCTTTCCAATAGACATGAGGCTTAATATATTATTCATTATAGTAGAGATAAGATCTGACTTAACCTCAAATAACTTTTGTGCGTCTTTTATTTCGTCTTTTATCTCTAACATCTCTTCATCTAGTCTAAAGGCTGCATCAGCTGCTTTTTTAAGCTTTTGCTTTATCTCACCAGGAATTTGTTGTTTGTACTTATAATTCAAAGAATGTTCTATGGTAGCCCAAAAGTTCATAGCTAAAGTTCTTATTTGAAACTCTGCTAATATTTCCTTTTGTCCTTCAGCCATATTCACTGGATACTTGATTATCATATGATAACTTCTATAACCACTACCCTTTACATTGGCAACATAGTCCTTCTCATATAATATCTGCATATCTTTTCTTTCTCTTATAATTTCAACAACTCTTTGTATATCATCAACAAACTGACACATTATACGAACACCAGCTATGTCTTCCATCTCATATTGAAGTCTCTGCAATGGAATGTTGAATTTATTTGCTTTCTCTAAAATACTAGAAACTTCCTTCACTCTTCCAGTAATAAATTCAATAGGTGAATATTCATTCTTCCTTCTATACTCTTTTCTTATACTTTTTAGCTTAACTTTCAATTCCTCAACAGCCTGCTCATAAGGAGTAAGGAATTCCTTCCAGTTCTTTATTGCCATAATCTCACCTTTTCATAATCACTTTAAATCCAAGCCCTAAATACAAAAATGAATAAACTTCATTGCAACTTATATAATTATATCAAAATATAATTTATGTGTAAAAATTTTTATAACCATTACGATAATTAATTATAATTCCAAGTAGCAATGTATTAAAATATAGAGTAAAATTATATTTAAGAGTAAAATCAAATTAAACTTATGATTAAAAATTATATTTTATCACCTAAGAATTTAGTTAATAATTTATAACCCACAAATGCCAATTTTAAATTATTTTACATAATATGTCAACTAATATTTAAAGGTGTATTTATTAAGAGGTGTGATTATGGATAAAGTTTTTTCAGGATTAGAAAATTTAGGGTTTGACAACCTACAAAATGTAGATTTATATAACAAAGAGGAAAAAGCAAAGGCAGCAGCTGTACAGGCAGCAAAAAAAGAAGTGGATTTATCAAAATTTTTATATGATAAGGAATGCCAATGCCCTGTATGCGAAAGTAAATTTAAAGCTCGTTCACCTAAAACAAACGGACCTAGATTACAAAGCAAGGATTCAGATTTCTTCATGAGATATTCAGTTATAAGCCCATATTTTTATGATGTTTATGTGTGCCCAACTTGTGGGTATAGTGCAATGAAGGCTGATTTTAACAAATTAAAATCTTATCAAATTGAACCTATTGTAAAAGGTGTATCTAGTAAATGGAATCGTAAAGCTTATCCTGCAATTTATGATGAGAAGATCGCTATTGAAAGATATAAATTGGCTCTAATAAACAGTGTTGTTATGGAAGGAAAAAGCAGTACAAAAGCAATGATATGTCTCAAAATTGCGTGGATGTATAGACTTCTTGAAGATAGCACTAATGAAATTTCATTCTTAGAAAAGGCTTTAGAAGGCTTTGACAATGCTTACCAAAATGAAGATTTCCCTCTCTACGGTATGGATAGATTCAGTTTGATGTATCTTCTTGGGGAATTGTCCAGAAGAATAGGAAAAACTGAAGCAGCACTTCAATGGTTTAGCAAAGTAATTAGCAGCATTCAGGCACCGCAAAAGATTAAGGATATGACTAGAGATATGAGAGAATTAATTAAAGATCAACAACTGTAATATTAGTGGCTTTTTTGTTATTTTTTATAGAAAAGCCGAGAATTTTTTGCACTTTGTGCTATAATTAGATTATATAAGTTGAAATAAATAAACATTTTTTCTTATTTAACAATTATTATTAACAAATTTATTAAAAAAAACTTATATGTTTAATATTATATATGCAAATCAGGGGAGGATAATGATGGGATTATTTTCAAAAAAGAAAGAGTCTATAAGAGAAGTAGCTGCTACTCAACTAGAAGAAGTAGCCGTAAAAGAAGTAGTAAACACTGACTACCATAAATTTATGGATAGGTTGGTTATACTTTCTAATGAAGCTGATAATGTTAAGAGTAACATTGGAGATGTTACTGACTCTATATCAAATCTTACAACATCAACTGAATCAATCAATGAAGAACTTCATACAGCTGATGGAATGCTTAGAGGTTTTAATGAGTCAATGGAATCTTTAGCAATGAACATTAACAACGTACATATCTCTGTTCTTGATACTGATGAGTTAGCTGATAAAGGTATCGTTACAATAAACTCATTAGATTCATCACTTAAAGAACTTCAACAAGCCTTCCAAGTTTCATATTCAACTGTAAACGAGCTTGTATCAAAGCTAGAATCAGTTAATATGATAACTGATTCAATAAGCCAAATAGCAAGTCAAACAAACCTACTTGCTTTAAATGCAGCTATCGAAGCAGCTAGAGCTGGAGAAGCTGGTAAAGGGTTCTCAGTAGTAGCTGGAGAAGTTAGAAAGCTTGCAGAAAACTCTAAACAAGCTGTTCAAAGTATAACAAAAATATTAGATGAAATTAAAGTAGAAATACTAAATGCTTCTTCTGCTATGAATGGTGGAAATACAGCAATAGTAGCTCAACATGACACTATAGTTGAAACAAAAGACACTTTCACTAATATTAAGAATTCTATAGATGGTGCCACTTCAGAAATAAATGATTGTTTAGTTAACCTTGTTGCAACTGCTGAACAAAAGGATAACTTAATCAACTTTATAGGAAATGTAACTACTCTATCAAAAGAAAACTCAGCTTTGGTAGATGAGATAGCAGTAACTCTAAATGAACAAGTTGGTTCTCTTTCAGAATTTACTGATTCAGTTAAGGAAATAGAGAAAGATCTTAATAAATAAGTAAATTAAAAACCACTTCAGTATTGAAACTGAAGTGGTTTTTATCTTTAATCATATATATTATTTACACAAAAAGATTCACATTTGAATCCTCAGCCTCACCTAAGTAATAACCTACGCCGCCAAGATTAATATTATCTATAAGCTCTTCTTTCTTTATTCCCATTACATCCATAGACATAGTGCATGCTACTATATTAACTCCATTATCAATAGCAGCCTGTATTAAATCTTCTAAGGATTGTATATTTTTATTTTTCATAACCGCTCTAATCATTTTAGCCCCAAGACCACCCATATTCATCCTAGAAAGCGTAAGCTTTTTGCTACCTCTAGGCATCATCATTCCAAATGCTTTTTCAACAATGTTCTTTTTAGTGTTTATTTTATCATTTTTTCTAAGTATATTAAGTCCCCAGAAGGTAAAGAACATAGTAACCTTTCTCCCCATAGAAGCCGCTCCATTTGCAATTATAAAAGATGCTATTGCTTTATCTAAATCACCTGAGAATACTACAATAGTCTTTCCATCATTTACTGTTTTTACTTGGCCTCCATCACTGGTAACTGCAGTCTCATGGCTTAATGCATTACCTTTTTTTATATAGGCATTAATTATTCCTCCAGATTTTTTTATATCCATTAGTTCATTATTAGTTCTCTTAGCCCAAGCTTTTATATCTTCATAGAAACCTGGATCAGAAGCTTTAACACAAAGAACATCTCCATTTTCTAAATCATCCATAGCAGTTTTCACTTTCATCAATGGACCAGGGCAACTAAGACCACAAGCATCCAATTCAATAAGCTTACTATTATCCATACTGTCATAACCTTTCTCTACAGTTTCAGAATCATAATCCTTCACATTATCGTTATCATTCAAATCATTTGATATGGAAGGTTCATTAACCTTATAATTTCCTTGTATAAAGCTCTTATATCCACCAGTAAGATTTTTAACTTTAAAACCATTTTGAGATAGCATTCTAGAAGCAACATACCCTCTTAATCCAACAGCACAATATACTAATATTTCCTTCGCTTTATCAAGCTCGTTCATTCTTTCTCTCAACGAATTAACTGGTATGTTTAAAGCTCCTTCTATAGACCCATTCTCTACTTCTAATTCATCTCTAACATCCAATAATATAGTATTATCTTTATCTAAATCCTTCAATTCATCTAAGGAATACAAATCAGCCAAGCCTCTTAAATCATTTTGAGCGATAAATCCAATCATATTGGCAGGTGATTTAGCTGAAAGGAATGGTGGTGCATATGCAAGTTCTAGTTCAGTCAAATCATCAACTTTAGCTCCAAATCTTATTGCTGTAGCTATTACATCAATAAACTTATCAACCCCATCATAACCTAATGCTTGTGCTCCCAATACCTTACCATCTAGATCATATAATAGCTTTATTGAAAGTTCAGTAGCTCCTGGATAATAGCTTGCATGTGACATAGGATGAGCATATGCTTTTTTGTACTCTATACCTAATCTGTTTAAGGTTCTCTCATTATTTCCTGTGGAAGCTGCTGCAAGTGAAAATATCTTTAATATAGAAGTTCCCATGGTTCCTTTATATTCTGAGCTAATTCCACAGATATTATCTGCTGCTATCCTTCCTTGTCTGTTAGCTGGCCCAGCAAGTGGAACAAAAGCTTCATTTCCATTTACGAAATCTTTAACAGCAATAGCATCTCCAACAGCTAAAACTCCATCTGCAGAAGTTTTCATGTGAGCATCTACTAAAATGTGGCCCCTCTCACCTAGTTTTATCCCTGACTCCTTTAAGAAACCTGTATCTGGAGTTACACCTATAGCTAGTATTACCATATCTGTTTCTATTTTTGTTCCATCATTTAATTCAACTACTACCCCTGATTCACTCTTAATAAAGCTTTTAACACCATTATTAAGAATCAATGAAACACCACTAAAAGCAAGTTCCTTTTCTGCAATAGCTACCATCTCTGAGTCAAATGGAGCTAAGATATGGGGAGCTGCTTCTACCAAAGTAACTTGTAAGTTTCTTTCAACGAGATTTTCAGCCATTTCAATACCAATAAATCCACCGCCTATAACAACAGCCTTACGTGACTTCTTTTCATCAATTACGGACTTTATTCTATCTGTGTCTGCTATATTTCTTAGGGAATAAATATTCTCATTATCTATACCCTTGATATTTGGTCTTATAGGTTTTGCACCTGGTGAAAGCACAAGAAAGTCATATGATTCCTCATACTCTCCATTTTCCTTAGAGACTACCTTAACATTTTTTCTTTCTGTGTCAACAGATACTACTTCACTATTTATTTTTACATCTATATTAAATCTTCTCTTCATAGCCTCTGGAGTTTGAACTAATAACTTTTCTCTCTCTTTAATACTTTCTCCTATATAGTATGGTAGCCCACAATTTGCAAAAGATATATGTTCACCTTTTTCGAACATAATAACTTCAGCATTTTCATCTAATCGCCTAATCCTTGCAGCTGCAGATGCTCCACCTGCCACTCCACCAACTATTATAATTTTTTTACTCATATAACTATACCTCCAATAATTTTTGTGTTAAAAATAATTCTAAATCTCTAGATTAAAAACTTTTTACTATTTTGATAATCTATCTATCTCAGTTATAGCCTTTACTAGCTTGCTTACTTTGTCATTGCTAACCCTATAAGTTATTTCAAGTCCATTCTTATCGCCTTCTATAATCCCAAAGGACCTTAACTTTTGAAGATGCTGAGACACAGTTGATTGAGGCAATTCCAAACATTCCTGCATGTGAGAAACATTGCATCCTCCACTCTCAATCAAACCTTTTATTATACAAAGTCTTACAGGATGAGCTATTATTTTAAGCAGTTCCGCTATTTCTTCTAATTCTTTATAATTCATTTCCATTTAGTTCACCTCGTTATCTAACTATTTTCAACTTACTTAATATTAGTATATTCATATATTACGATATAGTGATATATTAGTCAATAATTATTTAACAGTAAATAATTATCTATATCATTTCTTGCTCCACTACCTTTCCACACATATGTGAGGAAAATACATAAAAAAATCGCTGAAGCAACTTTCTTCAGTGAATTTTTTGCGCATCTGCCTTTCCAAATGCATATAAGGAAAATTTGGTAGGCAAATAAGTTTTATTCTTTACTGTATTGCCACAAAAAACTTATAAAAGCATTGAAATATCTAGGTTTAGCTACCTTGAAAATTTCATAATCTCCTATACAGTTAAAAACCCACTCCAGTTTTACTACCGAAGTGGGTTTTTATTATTTATACTATATTTCAATACATTGATTTAACAAATAAGTATTTAATCTAAAATCTTTACTGGGTCAAAGTTAATATAGTCACATGCAGTCATTATATATTGAACATCTTCATGCATACCATTTATCACTCTCGATAGTGCTGGTCCATGTAGATGACCATATATGACCTTTTCCACATTATATTCTTTAAATATTTCTGTGAATGCTGATCCATCAAATTTTTCATTAGTAGGTGGATAATGTATCATACAAATGAACTTCTCATATCCAGCTCTTTTGGCAGCATCTAAGGACAGCTTTAATCTTATTTGTTCTCTAGAATAAATCTTTTCATCACGACTAGTAAACTTATCACTACCTGGACAAATCCATCCTCGTGTACCACATATGGCATAATCTTCATATGTAAAAAAATTATTTTGTATAAAATGCATGCCTTCATACATAGAATTTAACTTAGATATGCTACTCCACCAATAGTCATGATTTCCCTTTATTATTATTTTTCTCCCTGGAAGATTGTTAATCCAATCAAGGTCATCTTTACTTTCATCAGCAGTCATTGACCATGATATATCACCGCCAATTAATACTGTATCTTCTGCTGTTATTTTAGTTATCCAATTTTCTTTTATCTTTTCATCATGCCTATACCAGTTCTGTCCAAATATATCCATAGGCTTATCAACATTCAAAGCAAGATGAAGATCAGAAATAGCATATAGCGCCATATTAAATTCACCTTTCGTCTATTAGTTTATCTATATCAGTTACATAGGCTATCACATGGGCTACGGCTTCGTAAAGATCATAAGGGATATTATCTCCTACATCTACGTTTGACAACATCTCAGCTAATTCTTTATTATAAACTACAGGTATTTTATTTTCTTCTGCTTTTTCAATTATCTTATCAGCTATAATTCCAATACCTGCTGCAGTTACAATAGGTGCCTCAAAATTCTGTTCGTATTTAAGTGCAGCAGCTTTTCTCCTTTGGTTCACATCATCACACCCTTTGCCTATTCCATTCATTGATATGTAACCTTATAGTTAAAATCACCGAAAAAAACGCTGAAGCGACTTTCTTTAGTGATTTTTTTGCGCATCTGCCTTCTCCAATATATATAAGGAAAAATTGGCAGGCGACATATTCTTTTTATTTATTCTTTAACTTATATTATGCTTTAAGTCTATTACGTATTCTTATCACAAATCTAATCGAGTTACTTCCTAAAGAAATAAATAAAGTTTCTACTCTTAATTATATCAGATTAATAGGTAAATCGTATATATTAAACAGTTACATTTATGGCAGATATATTCTTATCATCAAAAAAATCTCTACAATTTACTAGATTTACATCTTCTAGCTTTTTGGATATAACAATATTTGAAATGAAGCCCATATTCTCTAAGGAATTTTGAAGTTTACTTTTTCCGAGATCTAAAGCCTTAACAAATCTTCCATCACATTTTAAATCAATGCTAAGAACCTTATTCTTTAAATTTAGATATCCATCAACTGTGCCTAAATTAAAAGTTTTTACGGTAACTACCATCTTAACATTAGTAGAATCAACTTTTTTGCCTTCTTTTCTATCATCTTTTATTATAAGCTTACAAGGATAGTCCTTTTCTTTTAGGTTAATAGGAAGGTCTAAGCAATAATATTGATTATTTAAATTATTAAATACTTTAAAATCATTCATATTACTTTTTAAAAGTTCCATTACCTTTTCACCGAGTTTTTCAGAAAATACTCCATTTAATTGATTCTTGATAGTATCATTTAATTTTTCAATAACCTTCATTCTGGTTGGCTCATCTAAATTAGCCATCTTAACTTCTAAGATCTTATCAATTCCATGCTTATCCAATAAAGCCTTTACTACATCAATTTTGGGATTTTCAATTTCCTTTGGACCTAACTGCTCAGCTAATTTATCAACTGAAGAATTAGTTTGCTGAACCGCAGACTTACCCTTAGGCAAGTTTTCTTTATATTCAATAGTTTCTCCATTAGGAGCAGTTTCATTCTTATTAATAATACCTGTCTTGCTGTCAGGAGCTACTCCATCATTATTGACTTGCTCTTCAATAACTTTATTTATAATATCGTCGATTGAATTATTTAAATCATTATTTATAGTACTATTCACTGAATCTAAATGAGTGATTACATTTTTTATAAGATCCTTTACTTGCTCACTTCTGTTAGCAAATTGATTCTTTATAATTTCATTATTAGGTAAGTTTGATTCAGAATTTACACCTTTATCGAAAGATAACTTACTCATACCTTTTGACTCATTAAGACTTACTTGCCTGTTATCAGTACCATTTGTTTGCTTTTCTTCTTTTATTATATCCTTTATAGAAGTATCATTTACATCACTATCTTCATAAGAAGCATTTACAATCTTTATGATATCTTGAAATTTATTAAATTCCTTATTTGATATAGCGATTCTTCTATCCAATATCTTAAATACACTATCCTCTATATTTTCCTTACTCACTTGGGACATTTCATTACCACTATTTAATACTTCCTGTCTAATGGTGGCAATCAATTCTTTATCTGAAAATGATGCTAATTTGTTATCCAACACATCATATTCACCAGACATTATAAATTGACTTTTATTATCAGCTAGCAAGTCTCTTAAGCTATCTTTCAATATATTGTTATCATCTAAGGTCATAGATTTAAGCAGTTGAAGCATATTAATCTTACTATTTCCTGTGGAATATAAGTCATTAATAAGCTTAGCTCTTAAGTTATTGAAAGTCACCTCAGTATTAGCTTCACTTGAATTGCCCATAATAACAGAAGTTTTTTCATTATTCGATTCATTTGCACTAACTTTACTCCCCTTCTGATTTTCTTCAGACGAAAGTAACTTATTTAAATCTACTCCATTATCAAATGACTTTATTTCCGTTTCTGCCATCTCACCTTTAATTACATTCAAGTTTTCGAAAATCTCCGAGAAATTTTTCGATATTTTATTAAAACTCTCTATATTTTCTGACGTTAAATCTATCCCATTCTCCATCATCATCATAAGTGAATTTTTATCTAAAGACTTAAAATTACTAAAAAAGTCTTTTAAAAGCTTTTGTATCTTTTGTCCTTGTTCACTATCCTTTTCTATGCCTCTCGTAGAAAGATATTTATCAATAAACACCTCTGCTTCTTTAGGATCACCTTGAAGCTTGTCCTTAAAATTCATAATTCCTTTAAGTCTTACAACATTATCCTTTGTCAAACTCATGTTAAATTTTATCATTAACTTTATGGTATCCTTATCTTCAGTAGAAAGTCCTTCAGCTTTAATAAAATCATCTATTGGATCTTTACTGCTGCTTCCTTCTTTAGTGATATCATTTGCAATCTTAAGTTTTAACTTTCCGTCTACAAAACCGTCTACTTGAAACTTAACTAATCCATCTTTGATTTGTTCAAGAGGAGCATCTACTTCTGCAGCAAATTGCCAACCATCTACAAGCTTAATCATGACTTCATTTTTATCATCTAAAGATTTCACTACTCTTCCAGAAAACTTTTCACCTACTTCAAAGGTTAGCTTTGAAGATACTTTTTTATTTCCAGTATTATATGCATTATTTACATTCCAAATCGCTGGCATAAGCTACTCCTCTCTAAAAAACTATATATACTATATTATCGGAAAACAAATTGCTTTCCTTTACAGTAAAAAAGCACTACTTCATGCTTAAATTATTACAAATAGCCTTCGTAAAAGATGAATGGATATTTTTCAATAAAAAGCATGCAGTAGTGCATTAACAGTTGCTTAAACTAATTCAATTTTATTATAATTCTTCTTACCTCTTTTTATAAGAGCTGCTCCATCTTTGAAGTCTTCTTCAGTAAGCTCTCTTTTAAAGTCAGTTACTTTTTCTCCATTTATTGATAGTCCACCCTGTTGAACTAATCTCTTACCTTCAGCCTTTGATGGGATTATAACAGTTTCTGCAAGAACATCTAAAAGTGATACTCCTAGCTTTTCTCTTGTTACTGTTACTGTAGGTACATTACTCATATCATTTCCAGCACCAAACAGAGCTTCAGCTGCACTTTGAGCTTTAGCTGCCTCTTCTTCTCCATGTATAAGCTTTGTAACTTCAAAAGCAAGAACCTTCTTTGCATCATTTATAGCAGCATCCTTTAATGCACCTAGTCTTCTTACTTCATCCATAGGTAAGAAAGTAAGTAATGCAAGACATTTTTCAACATCAGCATCTCCTACATTTCTCCAATACTGATAAAAATCATATGGAGATGTTTTTTCTGGATCTAACCATAAAGCTCCATTTTCTGTTTTCCCCATCTTCTTACCTTCACTGTTAGTAAGCAGCGTACATGTCATTGCAAAAGCATCTTTTTGAGATTTTCTTCTTATAAGCTCAACACCAGCAATCATGTTTGACCACTGATCATCTCCTCCAAGCTGCATCTTACAATCATACTTTTGGTTTAATTCATAGAAATCATAACCTTGCATTAACATATAGTTAAATTCCAAGAATGAAAGACCTTTTTCTAATCTTTGTTTAAAGCATTCAGCAGTAAGCATTCTATTTACAGAGAAATGAGTTCCTACTTCTCTTAAGAAATCTACATAGTTTAGATTTAAAAGCCAATCAGCATTGTTTGCAAGAATTGCTTTTCCCTCTGAGAAATCAATAAACTTTTCCATTTGCTTCTTTATGCAATCTACATTGTGCTGTATTTGCTCTTTTGTAAGCATCTTTCTCATATCAGTTTTTCCACTTGGATCTCCAACCATAGCTGTTCCACCACCAATTAGCGCAATTGGTCTGTGTCCAGCTCTTTGCATATGTGCCATAAACATCATAGCAATAAAATGCCCAACATGAAGACTATCAGCAGTTGGATCAAACCCTATATAAAAAGTTATCTTTTCCTTTTCTAATAATTCTCTAGTTTCATTTTCATGAGTAAATTGTTTTATGTATCCACGTTCCATTAACTCATCAAGTACTTGTGCCATTAAAATCCCTCCAAATATTCTTAGATGCATCACTTTATCATCCAACTGTTATTTTGTTCTTCTCTTTAAAAGCTAAAAACTCCACATCTGCTCATAAAAGCCAATAATTATAGTATATAAATATTCCCTTTATTTATCAACATAAAACTCTAATTATAGGATACCTACATATCAATTAAATTTAATAGGAGCTACTATATAGTAGCCCCTTTATTTAATATATCATATTGTTCAGCTTAATATTTTTAGTTAGCAACCAATTGACAGTTAGTGTATTTTTGAATAAATTTCGGAGCTTCATATTCATGGTTAATACTGATGTATACGTTTATTCCAAATCTATTAGCCAATTCATCTAATTTATAAAACAAATGTGCCGCATTTTCTATTTCACAATCAACAATATTACATAGTCCATCTATATAGATGTTCTCAATATCGTAATCTTCAGAAATTATGCCGCACAGAAAACCATACATACCTTCATAGCTCATTAGACCTAAATCGCTAGTAGATATAAACCTTATTTTTTTGTCTACTTGTAGCATGCATCTGCTATCATCATCGATAAAAACAGAGTTACCTTTTTCAGTTAAAACATTTCTGTTTGCAAGATTTATTAGCTCTTTTGTTTTCCCAGAACCTCTCTTATTACAGAATACCTGAATCATTAGAATCACTCCTTAAATTTATTTTAATTTAGTTCAAGATTTTACACAGATATTTTATACTTTCCTTAACAGAAAAAACTAATTGTGAAAAATCTTCAACTAAGGAATAAGTACAAACGAACATTCATTAAGATCTTATAGAAGTTATTTCATCTTTATATAGATTATTAACTAGAAATAGTGAAAAAAATCAACTAATTATATAATCTTACATTATTTATATAATATTCAGATTTTCTTAACATTCTTTATAATTTTTTAATTTTTATAAAGCTTCATTTACACCTGGAAATATAACTTTAAAAACATTCTCTTGTTTAGAATTAATAAATATTATCTTTCCTTTTCCTTTAAAAGCTTTTTTCATGTTAGATAAACCTGTGTTATTCTTTAGAAATCTCCCTTTATCATCTAGGGTTATCACTTTTTCATATAACCACATATTTCTTCTATTATAATCCCTTGTATCACCATTCTTTTTATTAGTTTTCATAAGCTCGCCTGGACTCATCACTACAATGGAGTTGTATCCCATATAAACTTCAATTATCCTTGAAAATTCCGAATACTCCCTATATAAAACTGCATTCTTAATAGCTTCTAGCACTGCAATATAAGGATAGTTATCTGGCAGTAATTCCTTTAAGTGAATTTCGCAAAGATCAATCATATTTATTATATTACCCTGAACTATTATGACCTCTGGTTTATTCTTATTTATTTTATTTATTATTTTTATCATATTATGAGGTATATATATACTATTTATATCTGAAAATACTAAGAGCCCTCCAAGAGTACAAATAGTTTCTCCTGTTTCTCTATCTCTAGAAGTTATTGAGCTCCTTTGAAGAAGAAATTCTCTATTTTCATCATTTATTTCAATAGACTTAGACTTAAAGTACTTATTAACTATCTCCATATTTAAAGCACCAATATCGCTTCTTACAATAGCACATGCTTCTATATTAAGGTTTAGACTTTCCTCAAAAGCAGCAACAAGCTCTTGCTTTCTCATAATATCAGTAGTGGAACCCCTTCTTATAAAAAACGCTCCGCTTTCTCTTACTTGATATGGTCTCTGTTCCCAGTTATATATGGTTATCACTGCTACATCTTTATCTTCAATTCTAAGATAATCCACTGATACCGGTATTGGAGGATCACATCTAGATGCTACTATTTGCTGAATCTTCTCTTCGTTAAATTTATCTTCTTCACTTATCCCTATGATCTTCTTTGTCTTATCCTCTATTCCAACTACTATATAACCTCTTCCACCATTAGAATTAGCTATAGCACATATATCCTTTGTTAATTCCTTTTTTCCAGTTTCAAAGTTGAGTTCTAATCGTTGTTTAAAATCTAACTTTCTTCCTTCTTCCCTAGCTAGTAGGCTTAAAAGTTTTTTCTTATCCATTAGAAATTTCCTCTCAGAAGTTAAATTAAATTATTCTAATATATTATATTATATTCCAATAGTCTTGTATAAGATACCAATTAAAAATTAAATTAATTATAAAAACTTTTAAGTTAAAATTTAGATGTCTCTACCTCCGATACTTTAATGAGCTTCGCAAAGAATTAATATGATTTATTCCGATGAAATAGCTAAAACTGTATAACTCACTACGTTCGGACAATACAGTTTTACTCTTTAGCAATTATACTTATAATAAATTTTTCACATTTTAGTTTAAATAAAAATTAATTAAACTTGTATGACCTCAAAGAGTAAAAAGTAAAAAATTATATCGCCTGCCAGAATTTCTTCACATACGTTCAGAAAAGGCAGATGCGCAAAAAATCACTAATAAAGAACGTATTAGTGATTTTTAAATGCTATCTCATCTTCATAAATCATTTAATTCTAACTGCTCGCTCATATAGTATCTCCTGTAGAAACATCTAAATTTTAATCAACTAATAATGTTAATGGAATTAAATAGATAAGGACACTCTAAAATTCTATTAACTAATATGTTAAACAAAAAAACAGCCTGTACAACAAGCTGTTTTTATCGAAAAACCAGTGAACTTATTACTCTATTCTTGCCTGAACTCTTAGCTTTATACATTAGTGAATCTGCTACTTCTACCACAGCATCAACACTATGTCCATCTACAGGATAAAAGCTTAACCCAATACTTATAGTTACTGTCTTTATAATATTATCTCTTATAACAGGACTATTCTCCAATTTTTTTCTTGTTTGCTCTACTCGTTCTTCCATTTCTTTTTCTGTTTCATCACCCCGCAAGCAAACTATTATTTCTTCTCCACCATATCTTGCAATTATATCTTCATCCTTTAGGCAGCTTTTTATAACTTCCACTACATGTTGAAGAGCTTCATCTCCAAATTGATGTCCAAAGTTATCATTAACCTTTTTAAAATTATCTACATCTATCATAACTATCCCAAAGCTCTTCTCTGGAAAATCTTTAATCTTCTTATCTAAGCTTTCAAAGAAATATTTCCTATTATATATATTCAGAAGAGGATCCCTCTTAGATGATTCCTGGATTCTTTTATAAAGTATGCTATTTTCAATAGCGATAGCAATCTGATTGGCAATAGACGACACAAACTTTATATGTGCCCTTGTAAAGAATCTATATAATGTATGTTCAACCATTATATAACCAATATTTCTATTTCTTATTCTTATAGGAAAACCTATTACAGAACGGATATCTCTTCGAAATTCTTGGGCTTCAAATATTACATCTTTGGAATTTACTACGAATTCTTCAGCATTTTCAATATAACTGTTTATAATAGTAGGAAATATTATTTCTTGAGAGTTTGTATTAGTTGCTTTAACTTCTAGTTTTCCGTCTTCTATAAGATAAATTGTAGAGTAAGTCCCTCCAAGTATACCAACAATCATATCATTTATCATTGATATTAAGTTTTCATGAGAAATGTATGAATTAATATATTGGCTTACTTCAACTATATTGGCTAGTGCGTCTAGATCTCTTTCTAATCTGGTATTTCTTTCACTTAGCACTTGTAATTGCTTTTCAGCAAAATTTTGATAGGTCTCAAACTCTTCATGTATTCTCTCATACATCAATCTGTAATCGTCCATAAGCAACTCTCCTACTACTTTTCTTCTTTTACTCTTTATAATGAATATAATTTATCATTATCTGAATCTTTTCACTTACAAAGTTTCTATGACTTACCACTTAACAATAAAACTTATTATTTTTAAATTTTCTCACTAAAAGCCGTGAGAGTTTTAAAAATAGATTTTGGTTCGAAGTAGTACACCTATATATATTCCACTTAATACTTAAATACATTTTTAATGTTATATAAAATATTTTACTATTTAAATTTACAATATCATTTATAAATCCATATATTACTTAAAATTTCAATTTTATAAAGGGTAAAAAAACAAGCTCTAATATGCCATTATTAGAGTATTTAGGATATTTCAATAGTTTACGACATACAATATTATTTTATCTTATTAGGTTTAATTTGTAAATCGAAAAAAATAGCCATTTTATTACATTTTTATAAAATAGTACATTAATTTAACTTCAAATCTTATTTAACTTTGATATTTTATCAAATAACCTTCTGCCATTAAATTATTCCCCTAGGGGGTTTATTCTTTATATGGTTATTTTAGCTTATGTGCCTTCTTACATCAAGAATTTCAGGGGCATTTTTATACACATGCCCCCTAAATTATTACATGTTAAGTAAATTCTTTAATTCATCTAAATTTGTGGAATCAATAGCTACTTTATTGCGACATTAAAATGTATGTTCTCTTACACTAGGCCCTTCTAAGTTTACATTTACATTTAATATCAAATCAGTTTTTTCCATAAGTTCACCTTTTAGATCTGCATTAGGATATTTCTCTTCAAGTAATCTTCCAACCTTAAATACATCTAAATCTTGTACTTTATAAGTATCAAATACCATGTTAAGATACTTCTTCACATTCTGCTCTTCTGCACTTTTTATATAATCTCGTACAGTCTTATCTACTATTAGCCTTCCTTGAGATTCAGCTAAATCACATCTTATATTTATAGTTTTATATAATTTTACTCTTTCACCATCATATTTTAAATCCGTTTTAGTCTTTGAGTTCAGTATTTCAAGAGTTATAAATTGATCAGGATTCTGGGGATTATTTATTTCAAGAGTTCCACTCTTAACATTATTACTTAAAAAACTATAGCTAAGTGCTTCTTCTAGACTTAACTTTGCAGCAAGCTTATCATTTTTAAGAATAGCTCCACCTTTTATTTGAACCCTGTTTTCCATAATGTCCTTAACAATTTCTATTCCACCTAAAACTGCAACATTTCCTCCATTAATTCTATTGGTAAGATAATCGTTTAGGTTAGTAGCAATGGTTCTAGGACTTGATTTCATTTTATACACTAGCTCATCTAGAAAAATCCCTAAATATTCTTCGTCTGATTTTACCTTAGTATAAAGATCTTCAATCTGACCAAAAAAAACAAAAACGTAAGGTCTTATAAGAAATTCTTGATCTCTCGCCATTATATCAACAAATTGTCCCACACCTTCTTTTGCTGCCCTTTCAGAGAAAATATAGGCTCTACATTGGGTCATATTGAGCTTAAAACTCGAAAAATTACTTGCGTTTCTAATTGCTTCTAAAACAGTCTTTCCTTGTCCCTTAAAGACCATTCTTTTTCCTTTTTCAGAACTTTCATTTGCACTTCTGTAAGGCATAACACAGTCCAAATACAAAATTGTGTTTTTACTTTCATCGATATCATAAATTATACTGGTTACAAATGTAGCTCTATTAATATCCCTATAGTTATAGCAACCCGTTAGCCCTGCTGAAACACATATAATCAACAGAACTGAAACTATCTTATTTAATCTTTTCATTAGTATCATCCTCACCTAAAAAATCATTTGAAATATCTTCTAAAGGTCCTCTAAATACTATATCTTTTAGCTTTAATTTTTTTAAAGTTCCTATAGGAAACATATAATAATATCCACAAGACTTAAGATTGCATATATGAGCAAATAGCAACATTACACCAACAAAGAAACCAGGTAATCCCAAAAGTGCAGCCATAATTACCAAAAGCATCGACCACACTGTAATGGCTCCATATATTCTAGGAATAAGAAAATATGACAAAGAACTTATTGCTACAACTAGTATTGTTATTCTCGAAGCGATACCTGCTCCAACGGCAGCATCACCTAATATAAGTGCTGCTACTATGCTCATTGCAGTGCCTATAGGCTGAGGAAGCCTAAGTCCTGCCTCTTTTATAAGTTGAAAGAATATCATCATGAGCACAACTTCCACCACAGTAGGTATTGGCACCCCTGCTCTAGATACTGCTAGTCTAAAGACAAATGATGGAGGTATCACATCAAAATGATAAGTTACTATAGCTAAATACAACCCTGGTAAAAATGCTGCAAAGAAAAACGCAAGCCATCTCATGAATCTTGTAAAATTAGCATAATACCTATTTATATAATAATCATCTTGAGCTTGAAAGTTTTCCACAAAGAAGCATGGTGCAGTCATTACAAAGGGAGTTCCATCTACTAACACTGCAACTCTTCCCTCCATTAATTTTGCCACTACAGTATCAGGCTTTTCAGTGTATCCTACAGTATCAAAAATAGTATTTTTTTCTCTAAGCTTATTCTCTATGTAGTTTGTATCTAAGATAAACTCATAATCCAGTTCATTTATCTGATTTCTTATATAATCAACTAAACTTTTAGGCGCTGTACCTTTCAAATATGTAAGACATACTACAGTATTTGATTTACTACCAACATATATAGGCTCAAACTTCAAATCTGGATCTTTTATTCTTCTTCTTATCAGTGCAACATTATCCACAAAAGCTTCTGTAAAACCTTCTCTAGGTCCTTTTAGAACCGCTTCCGCAACCGGTATACTTACACCTCTTCTTATAAAACCCTTAGCCTCACAGTAGAGTATCTTTCCATCATAATTATCAAACAATACTATAACATCACCTGATAGTACGTGAAGTATAGCATCATCATCATTTTTGGCATAGCCTACTATATTTATATCCAAGGCTTTACTTGCCATATCATCTATAGAATTTATACCTGCTTTAACATTTATTAAAGGAGCAACAATATATTGACTCACAAATACTGTAGAGCACATATCATCTATAAATATTACAGTAGCTTTCCCGAGTGCTGTATCCACCTCCCTAATCTTTAAGTCAAAAGAATCCTTTAGTTTTTCTGAAACATAATCTTTTGTATTTTTCATAATCATCACCTAAAAATATTATCTTCACTAAAAATGTTTAATATTCACTTTTTGGAGAATAATAAATTAAGGTAATTATAGGATTTTTAAAAGAGGTGAATTTTTTGGAAGGATTGTCATCAAAACATTTAATACTTTTTATAGCCGGCTCTATGATAGTGTCCATGAAGATTTTTTCATCGATATTCATATCTGTGGGGGGAAGAGATACCTGGCTCATTGGTATAATTTCATCAATTGTATTTATAATTCTAATTCTATACATTGTAAATACATTTACTAAAGCAAAGACTTTCAATTTTAGAGAGATCATCCACGGGGCCATTGGTGATAGATTTGGTGAGGTTTATATATGGCTGTTTGCTGTAGGTTTATTCATATCCGCTGGTGAAAGTGCCGCAGTAGAAGCTAGCTCCATACATGTAAATCTATTTATAGAAAGCCCCATTTGGTATATAATGTTGTTTTTTATTGTTCCAGCAGTGTATATTGCATCTAGGAATTTCAACAGTATACTAAACATAGTACTTATTGCAACATCTATAGTGCTAATAACAGTAGTTTTAATAGAGGTTTTAGTACATAGATATAAACACTTTGACTACTTATTCCCCTTGTTTAAATACAATTCACTTTATGACCAAATACGCTGCGGATTAGAGTTCTTAGGAGGTTTTAGCTGTGTTGCAATAATATTCCCTTTACTGAAAAATGTACAGAAAACTAAAAGTTTTACTTTTCACTTTTTTATAGGAGTATTATTATCCGTGGATTTGGTGTGTTTTGCAATAACTGGGCATATTGCAAGTATGGGATCTATGAGAGCTAAAAACATATTATTTCCTGCCTTTAGGCAAGTGCAAAGAATATCATACGGAAACTTTATTGAAAATGGCCAAATATTAGTTCTGATTTTGTGTGTAATAGGACTGATGGTAAAATATATTTTGGCCATAAATGGCATTGTAATGTTATTTAGAAACAATATAAAAAATAAATTACTTTTTGTAACAATACTTTCAATATTGCTTTACATTTATTCACTATTAATTGGTAATAATGCTTTCAAACTTATGGATATTTTAGAAATGGATCAATACATTTATTTAGTGATATTTTTGATTTTTCCGTTGATACTTTTTAGTATTTATAGAGCTAAGCATTTTCACGGAAACAGAAGAAAACTAAAGCTTAAGAAGAATAGTTAAATAAAAAATCCAGTTGAAAATCTCCTAAAATATGCTATAATATAGGTGTGAATATTATTAAAATTTTATAGGAAATTTTCTGTTTACTAACCTACCCTTTAAAGACTGGTATGGCAGTAAATATCCAAAATAGCCTATGAGTTTTAAAGGAGGTTTTTTTAATGGAAGATAAGAAAATATTATGTAGAGATTGTGGAAAGGAATTTGTTTTCACAGTTGGAGAACAAGAATTCTACAAAGAAAAGGGATTTGAAAATGATCCTGTAAGATGTCCAGAATGCAGAAAAGCAAGAAAAGCTCAAAAACAAAGAGATAGATTCTAATTAATCTTTCGAGATTTTGAGTAAGCCCAGTAGTCCTATTCGGATTACTGGGCTTTATTATGGTTTTATAGAGTTCCTAGCTCAACTATTAATGGCATTTTACTTGATTTATATAGATGTACCAGTTTCAAATAAAATATATATTTGATAATTCTATTACCATTAATAGTTAACAGAAGTATCGCTTAGTTTTATTAGATAGCACTAGATTATCTATTTCGCTGAACTGATAAACTCCTTCGATCATTAGACTCCTAGGATAAATTCTAATATGAAGTAGTTTATCTATATGATTTCAATTAGATACTAGCACTTTTCCTTTTCTTCACAAGTGCCACCGACAAAGGTAATGCTATGACAACCCCAGAGGTCGCTTGAAGTACATTGCCCACAATATCTTTAGCAGCAAATACAAGTCCTCCCACTATAGCAGTTGAAAATCCATTTCCTGATGTAACTGCTGCAATAACTGTACCAGCTAAAAAGTATCCAAAAATCATAAATATTCCACCTAAAATAAAACCTACTACATATGATGTATAAGTCCCCTTGAATTTTTCAATTACAAAACCAGCTATATAAGCCATGCCCGCCTTTATTATAAAAGTAAATGGTGCCCATATAAGCCATCCTCCACTTATATCTACCATAGCCATCCCTATAGCAGCAGCTAATGCTCCCCTCTTTTTACCTAATACAACTGCTGAAAGAAAAACCATACAGTCCCCTAGATGCACAAAACCACCAGCAGTAGGAATCTTAATTATATTCCCAGCTATAAAAACTAGTGCAATCATTAATCCAGTTAGAACTAAGTCTACAATCTTTAAGTTTTTTAAATTTTCCATAATATCCAGCCCCTTTTTTTATTTTTTAATAAAAAATTATATAAACGCGTAATTAGAATTAGATTGTGTTTAAGAATACTTTTAAAATTAAGTGATTATATACGAAAAAATCACATTAATTCTTTGCGTATGCTCATTAAAGCATTGGATGAATAATCACTTAATTTCAGTATTTACATGACATGATAATTAATCCATAAATGGATGATATAATACAATTAAACTTATTGCAAATGTACCGGTACAAAGTTTATGTATTATTATTTTATTTTTACTAATACTACTATCAAGATATAAAGATACATTATTTCATAAGCAAATTTGAATTTTAATATTTCTTAAAATCATCTGTACTAAAAAGGAGGTGATTATATGGCTTTCCTAAGATGGCTTGGTGGTATAGTAATATTCTTTTGGTTACTTGGAATAATCTTCCGAATAGGAGGTTACTTTATCAACATTCTTCTTGTAGTTGCAGCAATAATCTTTATAGTTAACTTAATCTTTGGAAGAAAAAATAAAGTCTGAGTTGACACTTTGTTTTATATGTCATATTATAGAAGTAATAAATTATTACTTCTATATTCTAAAATCAAAGAAGAGAAATAGTAAACTTAAATTCACATTGCCAGAGAGCTGTAGATGGTGAAATTACAGTAATGTTGTTTAAGTTGAATGGATCTCCGAGATACTTAGACGAAAAATTATTACAAATAATTAAGTAGTTTCAGTCGTGTTCTCACGTTATAGAGATAGGATATTATTGTATCTTAATTAAAGAAGAGAATAAACTTCTCTTGAATATAGGTGGCACCGCGTTTTATACGCCCTATGGATTTTTATCCATAGGGCTTTTTTAATTACTAATAATTTATACTATATCAAAATCTGTAGTTAATTACATTTCATTATAAAAAAGTTGTCTATGGATGTAATACTTCGTAATAAGACTTATATTTTTAAATATTCTCATCATAATCCATGAGAATACTTAAAAATAGTTTTCTGATTGAAGTAATGCATCTTTATGACCGAGTAGGAGGAACAAAGAATGGAAGACAAAAAGAAAATAATATTTAGTGGTATTCAACCTTCTGGTGAATTGACCATAGGGAATTATTTAGGAGCTATAAAAAACTGGGTTAAACTTCAAGATCAATATGACTGTCTATTCTGTGTAGTAGATTTGCATGCAATTACTGTTAAGCAAGTACCTGCAGACCTTAGAAGAAGAACCCTAGAAGTTTTAGCAATATATATAGCTGCTGGTATAGATCCTGAAAAAAACACTCTTTTCATACAATCACATGTACCAGCCCACAGCGAAGCAGCATGGCTTTTAAATTGCAATTCATATATGGGTGAACTAGGAAGAATGACTCAATATAAAGATAAATCGCAAAAAATGGGCGACTCTATAGTAGCTGGACTTTTCAATTATCCAGTTCTTATGGCTGCCGACATACTTTTATATAATACAGATCTAGTTCCTGTTGGAAAGGACCAAACTCAGCATTTAGAATTAGCTAGAGATCTAGCTCAAAGATTCAATAATGCCTACAGCCCAACCTTTGTTGTACCTGAAGGCTATATAGCTAAAGAAGGTGCAAAAATAATGAGCCTTCAAGAGCCAACAAAGAAGATGTCTAAATCAGATGAAAATCAAAATAGCTTTATCTTACTTCTAGACCCACCAGAAGTTATAAGAAAGAAAGTAAGCAGAGCTGTTACTGATGGCATCGGAGTCGTAAACTATACTGACGAACAACCTGGAGTAAAAAATCTTATTGATATATTATGTGCCATAAAAGGCGTGAAACCTGAAGAAGTTGTTGCAGACTATGTAGGAAAAGGCTATGCAGAGCTTAAAAGCGATGTTGCCGATACAATAGTTGCTGAACTTTCCCCACTTCAGGAAAAGGTAAAGAAGCTTTTAGCTGA
The DNA here is from genome assembly GCF_024341905.1 of Clostridium folliculivorans. Lineage (GTDB taxonomy): Bacteria > Bacillota > Clostridia > Clostridiales > Clostridiaceae > Clostridium_AR > Clostridium_AR folliculivorans. The sequence goes on along the minus strand of NZ_BQXY01000009.1, from coordinate 10,378 downwards.
TAAGTCTTATCTTGAGGAAGTCTATAAAAAGGGTGCAGAAAAGGCTAATTATTTAGCTACTAAGAACCTAAGAAAAATGCAAAAGAAGATTGGATTCATCCCTAGATAATACTATTACTAAAATTAAAGTGCTCCTACAGCCGATGCTTTGATGAGTTTCCTGTAGAAGCACTTTATTTTCATATATAAAAAAATAAAAAGCTCACAACAAAATCATGAACTTTTTATTTTGAGAAAAGCCTATTTCTCTTCTTCAAAATTAATCTTTTCTTTAATTATATATAGTGGTCTATTCTTGCTTTCATCGTAAATTCTAGCTATATATTCTCCTATAATTCCAAGGGATAGTAATTGTACTCCACTGAATAGTGTTATAACCACCATGAGAGATGTCCAGCCTGGTTGTGTTCTGTATCCGAATATTTTAACTATAACTGAATATATAAGCATTATAAAAGATATGAAGATAGTTGCAGCTCCAATTAAGGATACAACTCTTAGTGGCCTTGAAGAAAAAGCAACGATTCCATCTGATGCAAACTTAAGCATTTTCTTTAAAGGATATTTTGTAGTTCCTGCAAATCTTTCGTTCCTATTGTATTCTATGTAAGTTTGATTGAAGCCAACCCAACTTACCATACCTCTTACAAATCTATTTCTTTCTGGCATTTCTCTTAGAGCTTCTACTACAGTTCTGTCTATAAGTCTAAAATCACCAGTATCTTTGGGGATTTCTATATCTGACATGCTTGCTAAAAACTTATAAAAGTATTTTGCAGTTATTAGCTTAAACCAAGTTTCCCCATCTCTTTTTCTTCTTTTTGCATATACGACTTCGTAACCCTCATTCCATTTATTAACCATATCAACTATTAATTCAGGGGGATCTTGAAGGTCAGCATCTATTATTACAACTGCATCACCTGTGGCATAAAACATACCAGCGGTTACTGCAGTTTGATGTCCAAAGTTTCTTGAAAAATTTATAATTTTTACGTTTTTGTCATTGTCTGCAATGTCTTTAAGTATTGGCATTGTTCTATCTGTAGAACCATCATTAACAAATACAAGCTCATAGTTATAATTATTGTTTTTCATAACTTCTGTCACTCTTTTATAACATTCTCCAGCAACTTCCTCTTCAAAATACATAGGAATAACAACCGAAAGTTTTTTATCCATTCTTTACCTCCTCTGAAAATGTCCATTTTTTATTTAAAAAGTAATTTAGCATCATACATATTCCGATAACTAATATCTGCGCTATATGCTTATCTATGCCGAACTTACTTACAAATAATATTAGTAGACAGTTATTAATAGCTAATACAATAAGATTAATAATTATGAATTTTACACTTCTTTCACTGTTCTTGGCATCCACCTTAAATACCCACTTACTATTTAAAAAATAGCTATTTACTACACCTATAAGGTAACTAAGAGTATTTGCCAAAATGTAATTTATCCCGAACTTACCCAATATCCAAAATGCTATAATAGTAATCAGAGTGTTCATAACTCCTACTATTCCAAATCTTATGAATCTTAATAATTCCTTCATTTCATCACCACAAAAAATATATTTATGGATGTACCACTTAGTGATAAAATTTATTTTTTAAAATTTTCTCACCAGAGCCCGTGAGAGTTTTAAAAATAGATTTCGCTCGAACTGGTACATCTATATAAACATTAAACTCATTATAACTTTAAATTTGTTGCTTAAATATGCGATAATTATGTAAAAATTTTGTGAAAGTATATTTTTAATTTATACTTGTTTGAAAATTATGTACTTATGCTTCCTAGCCTACATAAATTAATTGTTGATGTATGAACTTTATATATGTAAAAAGGAAAAATAGGAGCATAATTTCTATCTCCTATTTTCAACCTAAGAACTCTAAAATTGTAATTATAACTTAAGCATTATCCCAAGGTCTTGAATTGAGATACTGTGTAAAACTATCCTTTAAATCATCTCTTCTTAAAGCATATTCAACTGTTGCTTGCAAAAATCCAAGCTTATCTCCAACATCATATCTATTTCCTTCGAAGTTATAAGCATACATAGCTTCTTGCTTTATTAAAGTTTTAAGTGCATCAGTTAACTGTATCTCTCCACCTTTTCCTGGAGCTGTGTTGTCTAGTATATCAAATATTGCTGGAGTTATTATGTATCTACCCAAAATAGCAACATTACTTGGAGCCTCATCAATTGATGGCTTCTCTACTAAATCCTTTACCTTGTAAACTCTATCTTCTATATGGATACCGTTTACTATTCCATATTTATTAACGTTTTCGTGAGCTACTTCTTGAACTCCTAATATTGTAGTATTATACTCACTGTAGCAGTCCATAAGTTGCTTTAAGCATGGCTGTTTATCGTTGTAAACAACATCATCACCAAGCATAACAGCAAAAGGCTCATTACCGACGAAAGCCTTAGCGCAATGAATTGCATGCCCAAGCCCCTTTGGTTCTTTTTGTCTTATATAATGTATATCAACCATGTCGCTTATATCTCTAACTAACTCTAAAAGCTCACTTTTCCCTGATTTCTCAAGTTCCATCTCAAGTTCAACTGATTTATCAAAATGATCTTCTATACACTTTTTATTTCTTCCTGTTATTATAAGTATCTCTTCTATTCCTGAATCTATAGCCTCTTCAATTATATACTGAATTGTTGGTTTATCAACTATAGGAAGCATTTCCTTAGGTTGTGCTTTTGTTGCTGGCAAAAATCTAGTTCCAAGTCCTGCAGCAGGAATTATGGCCTTTTTAACTTTCATAACTAATGCCCTCCAATCAATAAGTTTAACATTTACATTTTAACATACTGGTAAAATTATAACAATTTATTTTGTATAAAATTAGTCACCAAGTAACTATGTAAACAGCTTACTTGTTTTCCACTTATAAATATATCCAAATAAATATTATTTAAACTACCTAACCACATTTTAGTGAATAACTACTAGAAATAAACTTAAAAATTTATATTTCTATGCTTACTGATTAAATGATTAGGCTCTGTTAAAGTACTGCGTAGAAATTAATTGGTTATTCATCCAACGCTTTAATGAGCTTACGCAAACAATTAATTTATATAGTATTCTTAAACATAACCAATACTTATTATCTATAAATATTAAAATACCCTATAGAAACTTGCAATTAAAACAAGTATTTTTTATCTATATACTAACATATTTATAGTTACTATAAAAATTACATAATTTTATATTGGCACTATTGTACATTATATACCTAATACTCTAAAATATAGATATATCACTATTGGCTTGAAGGAGGAAGAATTTAAAATGTTAAACTTTACTTATTATAACCCAACTCAATTAGTTTTCGGTAAAGATACTATTAAGACTATCGGAAATCATGTAAGTAGCTTTGGAGTTAAAAAAGTCTTATTCTTATATGGAAAAGGCTCTATATTTAAAAATGGTGTTTATGATACAGCAATTGCATCATTAAAAGAACATAATATAGATTTTGTTGAAGTTTCAGGGGTTAAGCCTAATCCTGTACTATCAAAAGTCCATGAGGCTATTAAAATAGTTAAGGATAATAATCTAGAAGGTATAGTTGCAGTTGGTGGAGGAAGCGTTGTAGACTCTGCAAAGGCAATTGCAGCTGGGGCTTTCTACGACGGAGACGTTTGGGACTTTTTTGAAGGAAAAGCTCAGATTACTAAAGCTCTACCTATATTCCCTATACTTACTATTTCAGCAACAGGATCAGAAATGAATGCTGGTGGAGTTATAACAAATGAAGCTGAAGGCAAGAAATGGGGCTTTGGTTCTCTTCTACTTTTCCCTAAGGTTTCAATCCTTGACCCATCAGTTCAAGCAACTCTTCCAACTATTCAAACAGTTAATGGAGCTGTAGACGGTTTAAGTCATGTATTCGAAGCTTACTTTGGAGGCACTTCAAATACAGATATGGAAGATGAACTTTCAGAGGGTATCATAAGAACTATTATTAAGCATACAAGAATTTTAATAGAAGATCCTTCAAACTATGATTCAAGAAGTGAATTAGCGTGGTCAGCTACTCTTGCACTAAATGGAATAAATGGAGTTGGCAGAAGAGGTGACTGGTCTTCTCATGGAATTGAACACGGAGTTAGCGTATTCAATGATATAGCTCATGGTTCAGGCCTTGCAATAGTTATGCCTGCTTGGATGAAATACGTACACAGTACATGGCCTGAAAAATTTGAAAGATTTGCTGAAAAGATATTTGGCATAACAGAAGGAACTAGAGAAGAAAAGGGATTAAAAGCTATAGAATCTCTAAGAGCTTTCTACAAAGAAATAGGAGCTCCAATAACTCTAAAAGAAGTTGGAGTTGAAAAGAAAGACTTAGATTTTATAGCTGATACTGTTGCTAAGCAAGGAGTACTAGGTTCTCTAAAGACACTAGAGCGAGAAGATGTATATAAAATATTAGAAATAGCCTTTGAATAACCCAAAAGAGTTGCTCCCAACAAGAGCAACTCTTTTTATGTTAAAACTAACTTTAAATTACCACTATGTAATTATATCCTTTTCAGCTTTTCTATTATCTCATCATCTATACTATGAACTCCATTATTTGATGCTAATTCTTCATATTCCGCTGAACTTATAGGATATAATATATCTTTCTTCACTAATAGCCCTTCTTTTTTTATAGAAGCATAAAATGAATCATTCGTTCCTATTTTGTATCTTCTTGTGTTGTTATTTTTAGCAATTAATAATTTGTTGTCTAAAACATCTTTTCCTATAAAGTACTTATCATTTTCCCCAATTATAGTACATCTATATAATTTTAATTCACCCAAAAGTTTATCCTCCCTCCAAATCCAGCATATGAAATCTTAAATACTATACTAACTATTCAATATAATAACTTCTTTAATACCATTAAATATTTAATATAATATTTACAATTATATTCTACATATTAATCTACAAAAATGCAACTAAAATATATTAATAAACATTTTAACATCAAAAATTGGCATTCTAACTATATTATTCACCATTTTACAAAAAAATAAACACTATAAAGATAACTATCCTTATAGTGTTTATTTTCGACAAATTGTTACTTTTTTATTAACTAATTAACATTACTCACTAATCCATTAACTATAGCATTAGCTATCTTTTCCGGATCGTATTTACTCATATCTGATGCATTATCAATAAAGCAACTTTCTATTAGAACTGCAGGAGCAGTGGTATTTCTTAGAACTGCATAATTTGCAGTTTTAACTCCTCTGTTTGTAAATCCTAAACTTGTTAGGTTATTCAGTATAGCAGTAGCTAAGCTTTTAGATACATCTGAATTAGTTTGATAGTACACCTCTGACCCATATGCACTACCATCAAATACATTGAAGTGAATACATACAAATCTTTCTACCTCATTTTTATTTGCAAAATCTGATCTCTGAGTCAGTGAGTCATCAGTGCTAGTTGCACTTGAAGGCAATGTATCTATAACAGTATAACCAAGAGCCTTCAACTTACTTATAACTCTAGTACCGACCTCCATAGTTAACTCATCTTCTTGTCTTATTCCTTTTGCACCAGAGTCATAGTCAGTATTGTGTCCAATATCTATTGCAACTTTAGGTTTCACATAGTTTACTAATTCACTAGTTTTTACTAGTTTCACTTGTACCGCTTCAATTCTCAAATTTCTTCCTATGTATCCAGAAATCTGACCATCTTTAATCCAACCTTGCCAGCCTCTTCCTTCTACATAAGTCTTATATATTATATGATAGTCCTGAACATTTCCTTCGAGCTTAATCCTAACACCTTCAACTCTCAACCCTTGTCCAGTTGTTCCTGAAACTTCGCCATTATGTACCCAGCTAGTCCACCCCATGTTTTGCACATTAGCCTGATATGCTACCGCTAAATCACTTGGTGCATTTTCAAGATTTAATTTTAAGCTTTCGATTCTTAGTCCTTGACCTGGTAATCCAGCAACTTCACCTTCATTCTTTTGTTGCTGCCAGCCAACATTTTGAATATGTGCACTGTATTTTAGAGTTGTACTAGTAGTGCTATTATTTGTATTAGTATTGGTGTTATTACTATTAGGAGTAGTAGGATTAATAGTAGTATCACTATTCTTAACTAACTTAATTCTAATAGCTTCAATTCTTAACCCTCTTCCAGTAGTTCCTGCAAGCTCTCCATTTTTCACCCAGTTTGTCCATCCAATGTTCTCCACGTGAACTTGATACTGCACTGAGTATCCAGAAGTATTGTCTAGTTGAATTTTTACTGCTTCAACCCTAAGTGACTGCCCAGAAGTACCTGCAAGCTGACCACCGTCTACCCAGTTTTGCCAACCAATGTTTTGAACATGTGCCTGATACTTGAGCTTCATATCTGCAGTAGGATTTGTTAGTTCTATCTTAATTGCTTCCATTCTCAACCCTCTGCCACTAGTACCAGAATCACTTCCATTCGATACATAAGACTGCCATCCAACATTTTGTACATGGCTTTGGTACCTAATTCCCGGCAATTCATCAGCCTTTGCTATAACTTTAAGACCTAATAAGAACATGACCAGTGGTACCAAAAATAAAATTATCCTTTTCATAAACACCTCCAGCTTAACCCTAAAATTTTGATACTGATAAAGAGGATTCTGGCCTCTTATAATTACGCATCATAAATTTTATCGTAGCTTTTGGATATTTCTTCACAAGAAAAATTAACCAATTCCTAATACTTTGAATCCCCCTGCTATAGATGAACCACTTCATAATTAAATTTATATTTTCAAAGTGAAATGTTTCATCTTTATTAATAAATATATCTAAAAATTTCTTATATATTAATGCTTTCAAACATTCACAAATAACATTTTTCCTAGGACATATCTAAAAAAGCCGAAAGTTACATTATGTAACCTTCAGCCTCAATTTATCTAATTCATAAATATTTAAACACCACGTAGATAATCAAATATGCCTTTGAGTCTTGCTTTAGCACAATCAGACTCTTTAGCCTTTGATAGTTGAATAATCCTATCTATCATTGCCTTTGTGTAGAATGGCATATTCATATAATATTTTATATTACTATTATTTTTTTTCTGATATAGAAAGAAATTTCTAGTTAGATAATATTCTTTAAATGGTGAATCCTTCTTACCAGTAGCAGAATGCATATGATAAACTATTGCGGCCTTTACTAATGCGGTTTTAAAACCTGCATTTTTAAGGCGTAAAGCTAAATCCGTATCTTCAAAGTATGCAAAGAACCTTGAATCAAAAATTCCATTTCTATCTTGAACCTTCTTAAGAGCAGTTTTAGAGTAAACTGCAGCACCAGCACAAGCACCATCTATATCTACGGGCATATTAGGAATTTCATTAATGCTCATCCCATATCCCATTTGTGATACAAAATTTCTTTTATTAAAGGATAAGCCAGTAGCATCAGTTACACTTCTATTATAATAATTAATCATTGTTATCTGAAAAACATCATATTCTTTATTGTTTTCAATAAATTCCTTTAGTACTCTAAAGCAGTTTTCCTCTAATTCCAAATCATTGTTTAGAGTTATGATATATGGATTATCATCATTAAAAGCTCTTAACATACCAACATTGTTAGCATAAGCAAAGCCTGTGTTCTTATCTAGTTTTATAAGTTCTATATCTAACTCATCATTATACCCATCAATTATATCTATTGATGAATCCTTTGATCCGTTATCTACTATGTATAATTTAAACTCTTTAAAGCTTTGATTAACAAAACTTTGAAGACATTTTTCAAGTAGTGCTTCCCCATTCCAATTAGCTATAACAACTGAGAACATACTCTCAATCCTCTCTTACACTTTAATTTCAACAAATACTATTTTCTCACGTGTCTACACATCATTGTGACTATATGTTATGTTTATATTATAAATCATTAACAATCTTTTTTATTCATTATAACACTATCATTATTATATATTTGACATTAGTACTTGTCCATAATAAAGTCATCTAAGCAAACTTATTCAGTAAACTTTTTAACGCATCTACTCTTCTGGATTTAAATATGGAAACTTACAGACGAACAAGTTCTATCTTTATATTTCCCCTTAAGTTTAAAGGCTAAAAACTAGTTATTTCCTAGTCTTTAGCCTTATTAGAGTTTCTATGCAATCTAATTTTATAATAAGTCTATTATATTAGTTAGATTTATTTGTTTAAATTGTTTATAAATACCTTAAGAGCCTCTTCCCAATTTCTCATTTCATCTCCAACTGTGCATCTAAGCATCATATTATCAAGAGAAGAAAATTCTGGTCTCTTTGTTGGGCTTGGGAATTCATCTGAAGTACAAGGTCTAACTTCGCAATCTATTGCTGAAAGCTCCATTATCTTCTTAGCAAAATCGTACCAAGTACACTCACCAGTGCCAGTACAATGATAAGTTCCATATTCTTCAGTTTCTACAAGTTTAAGTAGATGATGAGCTAAATCTTCAGCATTTGTAGGATTACCTCTTTGGTCATTCACTACGTTAATATATTCTTTGTCTTTTCCTAATCTCATCATAGTATAAACAAAATTTTTGCCATTATAACCGTATAACCAAGCCGTTCTAACTATAAAGTATTTGCTTGAGAACTGTTTTACAAACTCTTCTCCTGCAAGCTTTGTCTTTCCATAAACGCTCACAGGTCCAGTTAGATCATATTCTTTTAAGGCTTTAGTACCAACACCACTGAATACATAGTCTGTTGATATATGTATTAGCTTTGTATCTAATTCTTCACAAACTATTGCAAGATTTCTTGGTCCTATAGCATTTACCTTGAAAGCTATATCTTCATTAGTTTCACAGCCATCTACATTAGTATAAGCTGCACAGTTTATAACCACATCAGGCTTAACTTCCTTTAGATAAGTTCTTGTAGCAGATAAGCTTGTTATGTCAAGTTCATCTACATCTATTCCTATAATATCTGCACTTACAACACCTTGTGGTATTGCTCCAAGTTCTGACTTTCCAGCCTTTATTATATTTATTATCTGAGTTCCTAATTGACCTTTTGCACCTGTTATTAAGAGTTTCATTACTCTACCTCCAACTATCCTGTTTTCTAAAAAAAATAATAACAGCTTGCAATGCAAGCTATTATTATCATTATACACTACTTTGAGAAACTTGGAACGTCAAAATGAAGTATTGGATCATCCATATCGTCAATAAGCTTTTTAATATTAAAAGTTTGCTTATATGCCCATTGGACATCAGTAGCATATTGGTGCCACATGGTATCGGTTGTAAAATCCCATCTCATTTTATATAAAGTATTTTGATTGTAAGTAGAGTTAGCTATATAGGATGCTCCTATCCACTTAGCCCCACCTCTTATTGCATCATCAATAGTAAACCACTTTTCTGAGTATGCCTTTTCAGCTCCCCATAGGTTAGCGTTTGCATCTAATGCTCCTATTCCAAAAACATTGTATACCATCTTATAATCTACATCATATGTTCCTGAGTTTATGTCTCCAAAAACGTTATGCATCTTTGAAACAATGATTTTTCCTGTAGCCAAATCTGATGTCCCATTCCCAGTCTCTAACAAAGCATGTGATACTAAATATATTGGATTAACATTTGATAATCTTCCAGCATCTATGAACACTTGTCCTTTACCTTCTAAAATCCCTTTTCCTTTTAATACATTATCTAATTGCCATGCCTTTATTCCATCTGAATAATCAAGCCTTAGGAACATATATTTAGCATTATCATCATTAATAAAATTATCAGGATTCATATAAAATGCTACTTCTGGTTGGAGGGCATCTCTCCATATCTTCTGATTAGTATCATATATCTGAGGCATACCATTAGGTTTCATTTCAATCTTCGAATAATTATCTAAAGTATTATTATATTTAGTATATACTAATGTATTATTTTGAAAATTTAATGTATATTCTAATTTATATGATGAGTTATCGTTAGCAATAGCTGTTACGGCTATTCTATGATTTCCGTTAGTATAGTTAACTGTGTCTAACCAATAACCGTATCCGGCATTCATTCTCTGAGGATAATCAACTCTTGATGATAAACCTGATGTTGGATAACCGTAAGTAGCTTGCCCCACTATAGTATCATCTACACTAACATTTATATTCTTAATCCCAACTCCACTAAGTGCCCAGCCACCAATGTAAGTATTACCTCTAGCTTCTCCCCAGTTACTTATACTATTTATGTCCAACTTAGGAATATTGTTAAATACTACATTTCTACTCTGACTTATTACCTGTCCACTATTTGTGGTAGAATCTATTCTTAAT
>NZ_BQXY01000008.1 GCF_024341905.1 Clostridium folliculivorans | reverse complement strand
AATAACTTTCCCTACATGTACAACTCCTGATAGATTATCTGGAATTGAGTCTATACTTAGAGCCTTAAGTATTTTATGTCTCCAATAAAAAGCTGTCCCAATACTTATATTTAGCTTCTCAGCGCAAAACTTTAAGGTTTTATTTTCGGTCATTAATTCAGTAAATTCCATCCAGGTTCTAGTATTCTTCTTTGAATAACTCCACAATGAATTAGTTGCACGTGAGAAAGTTTTATCACACACTTTGCATTTATATCTTTGGATTCCATTATAAAAACCATATTTAATATGCCACTTTGACCCACAAATTGGGCAAGATCCTACAACTCTATCTTTATAAAAATCTCTTTTTATAACATCATTAGTATGCAAATCAAACTTTTTTAATTCAACATCGTGCTGTAGCAAAAGGAACACCTCACTATGAAAATTTAATAATTAAGCTATCCTCTTAATGCTTGCCACATATTCATGTTTTTAATCATTACCAACATTTATTTAACAAATAATTTTATACTAAAAAAACTCATTGAAGTTATCTTCTTCAATAAGTTTTTTTGAGCATAAGCCTTTTTTAAACATAAGTTTAAGATATTCTTTCAATAGGATAAGTTTTATTAATAAAGATATTGAGATAATGATACTTAAAGTGATCAAATTAAAATGACTGAAAAACTTAGTGGTTTTTCAGTCATTTTAATAATATATGTTTAAAAAATCTAGCTTTCAATGTAAGCCTAGGAAGTAACCTAATAAAAACTTCTTCTAATCTACTTAACTTCCACCAGCTCATAGCTTTGACTTCCAAGTCCTATCTTCTCAGCATAATCTAGTGTATATCTTCCCCTTCTAAATACAGTTTTCCCATTGTCTCTGTCAACAACATCAAGACATGCCTTATCTATGGCTACAGGATCAGTAGAAGCAAACACTCCTACATCATTTACAATTGGTTTCATGCTATGTCCTTCACAATCACAATTCTTTGTTATGTTAAATGCAAAGGTTATATAGATATTAGCTTTATCTTTAGCTGCTGCATAAGCATACTCAGAAAGTCTTTCATTAAAGGATTTAGATATAGATGCCATCCAGCTATTTGATATAGCTCCATATGGGCATATAGCCATACAGGAAGCGCATCCTACACATTTATCCTTATCTATCTTTGCTTTTTTATCCACAGTTATGGCACTTTCTGGACACCTTTTTGCACAAGCTTTACAAGACTTACACTTTAAGTAACTAATTTTAGGTATGGAGTTTGCATGTTGCGCAAGCTTTCCACCTCTTGCAGCACATCCCATTCCTAGCTGCTTTATAGCTCCTCCAAATCCAGCTAACGCATGGCCTTTAAAGTGGCTCATTATGATAAGCTGCTTTTTATCTGCAATTTCTTTTCCTACTTTACACTTGTTGAAGTTCTTCTTATTTATTTCAACCTCGGAATACGCTTCTCCATGTTCGCCATCAGCAATTATTATTGGAAGCTCTGTAAAGCCATGTTCCTTTGCTAGATTTATGTGTTTTTCTCTAGTAGTTCTTTCCCCTCTATATAACACGTTAGTCTCTATAAAAGCACTCTCGATACTTTTTTCTTTTAGATATTCTATTACTCCAGCATAATTCTTTGACTGAATAAAAGTGTTGTTCCCCTTTTCTCCAAAGTGCACCTTAAGTGGTATGAATTTTTCTAAAGTAACATTTTCCTCTTCTACTAATTTAGTTAAAAGTTCTCTAGCAGTACTACTTATCTCCTCTGTCTTAGAATAAGAATCCACTGCTTTAAAATAAACCTTTGCCATAGCTTTTCCCTCCATCTTTACTACTCACATAAATTTTATATTTGCAAATTACGCTATGCATACTATATTTCAACAATTATCTATTAAACACTTTACTATCGAAAATTTTATCTACTCTTTATCCCTTAGAAGCTTATCTAAATATACTGATTTCATCTGCTTGCTTGCCATAGCTCTCTTAAGTGGCGGAAGTTTTAGAATAGATGAAAAAACTGCTGCCATAGCTCTATGACTAAATAATGCTTTATTATCAAAAAGAAGTTCACTTAGTTGCCCCTTTTCAATAGCCTGCAGAACTATTCTATGAGTAGTATTAGCTGGAGTTATTATCTCTTTACCCCTGTGCTTAAGGTATATGCTCTTTTTAGGACAGTTTCTAACACATACTCCACAGCCAAGGCATATCCCCTCATCAACTTTTGCTTTTTTAGTTATAGGATCAACTTTTATAGCTTCTATAGGACATACCTTGGAACACTTACCACAACCTACACAGCTTTCGTCGGTTACCTGAGGCAAAAACGCTGTAGTTTGAATAGGTGCCATGTATCCAAACTTTTTAACAGCAAGCATTCCTTCACAGCAGCAGCCACAACAATTACACATAAATACAGAACCATTTCTAACATTTTCACCACACTGTACTAAATTATGTTCATATGCCATATTTAATATGTCTAGTCCTTCTGATGCATCTATAGTTCTAGCATATCCATTTTTACTCAAGGTATGGGCTGTATTGCCAAGCGTTATACAAGTCTCCATAGGTGCATCACAATTTTCTCCTAAATGCTGCATCTTATGTCTACAAAAACACATACTTACAGCAATATGTTTAGCTTCTTTAATCACATTACTAGCTCTATCATAATCCATTATCTCAAGCTCGTTCTGTCTTGAAAGAACTCCTTCTTGAACAAAGACCTTTCCAAATCTAGTTTCAGTACCTAAAAATAAATCCTTAATAAAGTCTTCTTCTACATTAAGATATTGGTAGTACAGCTCCGATAAAGTTTTCTGATCGATATCATCCCTAGTTCTCATAAGCGAAAACTCAAAAAAACCAATCATAGGAGGTGGTAAGCAATATTCTTTTTTACCATCAAAATCAATATCCATGATTATAGCCTTGGAAGCTAACTTTTCAAGAATATTTTGAGTTTCAACTTCACTCATCTTCCATATTTGACTTGCTGTTTTTAATGTAAATGGCTTTATTGGAAGCATAGCAACTAATTCCGCTTCTTTTTCAGTAAAAAGCATACTTAATATTTTATAAAGAGTTTTTGATGGTGGAGCTCCCTGGGGAAATCTATTAATTCTTTCTTCTAACATCTTGTAAGCGTTTTTATTTGAAATATGAGACATAATTCCACAACCTTTCTAAAGATGATTACATAATCTCCAAATCTTCGCTGGATTATTAGTATAATTTTAAAGATATAAATTTAATTTGAAGGATTAATCTAGTATATACCTAATATTTTTGTACTCATTAGTTCAATTCTACATTTCTACATATTACAAGTCAAAGAAAAAATATGAAAAAGGTATATATAAATTATAGAATTACTAATTTATATATACCTTGTCTTTAATTATTATTTTGCACTATGTTAAAGATTAATATTTAAGTTAAAGTTTTAACTCTGATTTTAAACACAGCACTTTCATGCTACTTATTTTTAAGGATTGTCTTTGAAGTTGTTAGTCTGTTTTTCTAAATATACTCAATTAAGGTTCCTTCTTTAGATTTCACAATTGTGCCAGTATTAAAGCCTACAATTTCATGATTATTAAGCTCTGATAACACTAACATCGTAGTATCATCTAAGTTTTTCTTCTTTAGCAGTTCTCTGTCAAAGCTTAGAAGAAGATCGCCTTTCTTTATAGTTTTACCTTCTTCACAGTATAGCTCAAAACCCTCACCATTTAGATTTACTGTGTCAATTCCAACATGAATCAGCATCTCTACTCCATCCGAGGTCTTAATACCAACTGCATGCTTACTCTCTTTCATAACTGCAACTATAGTTCCATCGCAAGGAGCAAACACTTTATCATCGCTAGGTTTTATAGCAATACCCTCACCCATCATTTTTTGTGAGAAAACCTCATCTTTTACTTCACTTAAATCTACACTTATGCCATCAGCAAAGGCATAAAGTATTTTTGTTTTCTTTTTAAATAAATTCTTAAACATATTAATCTCTACTTCAATTCTGGCCAGTAGCCTTTATTTGCTTCTATAAGATCATCAAGTAATAGCTTGGCAACTCTAGCACTTGGTATAGTCTTAGACAAGGTAAGAGCTTGCCATAATTTTTGATAACTATTTTCTATCCATGCTTCCACAACTAACTTTTCTACTGATACTTGTTGTTCCATTAGTCCCTTTTGGAATTGTGGTATCTCTCCTTGAGTTAACGGTTCTGGTCCATCACTACCTACAATACATGGAACCTCAACCATAGCAGTAGGATCAAAATTTGCTATAGCTCCCTTATTTTCAACTATGCACAGCATTCTTTCATGGGTATTGTACGCTATTGCTCTAGCTAAATCTACTATAAATGTAGCATGTGCATCAATATGGAACTCTCCACCTTTAGCTGTTCCTGCCTTAACTATATCTCTTGCAGCACTAAATACGCTCTTTTCTCTACCATCCATAACTTCATTTGCTCTAGAATATTCTGCATTGGAATGTTCTACAACATAATCTGGATATAGATAATATTTAAGATAAGTATTAGGTAAAAAGCTTGGATCTACCGCTAGTAAGTCTTTCGCTTTTTTATGAGTTTCCTGCCAACTTGGATCTGTATGCTGTGTTTCTACCTCTTTTACTGTAAGATATCCATTTTCAGCAACATATGCTTTTATTCTCTCTGTTAGATCATTTCCCTGTTTATCTTTAACGCTAGTCCACCATCCAAAGTGATTTAATCCAAAGTACTTAACTTCTAAATCACTTGGTTCTAAATCCACGATGCCTGCCATACGACGAAGGGTTCCTACTGGCATATCACAGATATTTAATACTTTCGAATTTGGCTTTAATCTTCTGCAAGCTTCTGCAACTATGGAAGCTGGATTAGAGTAATTTAACATCCAGCAATCTGGCGAATATTTTTCCATAAGATCAATTAATTCCAACATTCCACCTATACTTCTCATTCCATAAGCAATTCCTCCTGGACCACAGGTTTCCTGACCAACTACTCCATATTTAAGAGGAATCTTTTCATCTTTTTCACGCATTTCGTATTTTCCAACTCTAATATGAGCCATGCAGAAATCAACATCTGTAAAAGCTTCTTGTGGATCAGTTGTATAAGAAAACTCAATCTCTGGATCATTTTCTTTTAATACTATTTCTAAAGCTTCCCCAATAATACCTTGGCGCTCACCATCATTATCGTAAAGTTTTAATTTTCTAATTGGAAAACGGTGTAGATTGTCTAGTAGCATCATAACTATTCCTGGAGTGAAAGTACTTCCTCCTCCTGCAATAACAATAGAATGTTTTTTCATATATATTACCTCTTCCTTTTATTTTCTGAATTAGGTGTAAAATTATTATTAAGATTTATTGATCTTTATTAGAGATACTATGTTAACAGGCTATTCTCCAACAATCCCCAATGCTTCATCTACTATGGATCTGATTCTAGTTACATGTAATCCATAGATAACCTGAACATTTTCTCCCTTTATGACTACTCCTGTTGCACCTGTTCCTTTTAAAGTATTTTGATCAACCTTCGAGGTATCTTCAAGAATCAATCTTAACCTAGTAAAACAGTTATCTACCTTTTTAATATTGTCTTTACCACCTAAAGCTTCTATAATTACCAAAGCTTCATTTGATTGATAATTCCCTTCAGTTCCTTGCTCAACTGAATTTTTTTCTTTGTAATCTTTCTTACTATAAAGCTTAACTTCTTCAGTACTGTCTTCTCTTCCAGTAGTCTTTAAGTTAAGTTTAACTATCAAGAATCTAAATATTACGTAGTAAACTGCAAATTGTACTATACCTACCAAAACAAACATTGGCCAATGTGTCTTCTCTATCCCTAAAGGTAAGTTATATAATAAGAAGTCTATAAGTCCATTTGGCCCTATTGCTCTTACATTTAATATATTTAAAGCTACCATTCCAAGTCCACTTAGTACTGCATGCACTCCAAATAGTAATGGTGCTGTGAATAAGAATGAGAACTCAATTGGTTCAGTTACTCCAGCTATTACTGATGTTACCACTGCTGGTATAAGTATTGCTTTAACTTTATTCTTCTTGTCAGCATCAGCAGTATGATAAATAGCTAAGCAAGCTCCAACTAATCCAAACATTTTTGATAATCCTCTAGCATCCCATATAACTGTACCAGACAAAACCTTTATTGAAGGGTCTGCTATTTGTGCAAAATAGATGTTTCTTGCTCCTTCGATTACCTTTCCTCCTATGGTTTCTACTCCTCCAAGCTGACTATAAAGGAATGGAGTATAAACTAAGTGATGTAATCCTGTTGGTATTAAAAGTCTTTCAAGCATTCCATACATAAATATTCCGAAGTTACCACTCTTTTGTATATAGTAGCCTAAGCTTGAAATTACCCATTGTACTGATGGCCAAACATATGAAAGTACAACTGCTAGTATAACTACTACTGGAATAAGTATTAAAAATACTAATCTTGAACCACCATATATTTGGAAAGCTCCTTCAAATTCTTTCTTGCAATACTTATTGTGAACATAAGCTACTACAATACCTAAAATTATTCCTAAGAAAACTCCCATGTCCAAAACTTGAGTTCCAAGAACCACCGCTTGACCAGAACCTCTTAACTTATCAGCAGCTACTAGCTTACCTGATAAACTAAGGAATATATTCATTGCATTATTAAATATTAAATAAACTAAAACTGATGTGAACCCTGATTCTGCTTTTTTCTCTTTTGCAAGACCTACTGCTAAACCTACGCAAAAGATTATTCCAAGATTTGATAGTATAGGAACTAATGAACCAGACAGTATCTTACCAAATCCAAAGATTAAATTATTTTTTAGGAATGGTGCGTATTCTGCTAACTTAGCATTTGTTAAAATATTTCCGAAAGCTATTAGTATACCTACGATTGGAAGTATTAGTACGGGAATGAACATAGCTTTTGAAAATCTTTGCATTGCATTCATGATCTTGTCCTTCATATTCTCCACCTCTTAAATTATTTTTTCTCTCTCTTACAGTGATTATTATATATACGTTTTCATTTTTTTGAAATGGATTGCAAGCACTAAGAAACCTGTTAGCATAAAAGATAACAGGTTTCTCAAATTTAGCGCATCTATAGATTTTTTATTGTTTTTTAATATTTGTTTCTTCATAATATCTATAAATTAAGTATTCCATGAACATAAGCATATTAGCGAAAAAGGAATTGGGAAGCATATTGCTGTCATCTAATTTATGCATATCAAATATCTTAAAAGAAACATCTGAAAGTTCTGAGATACTATTTTCAACTTCTTTAGTAAAAGAAACAACTACTTTATTTTTCTTTTTTGCTACTTCAACCTTATCTAATACCTCTTTAGTCTCTCCTGATTTAGATATTACTATTAGCATTTCCATATCTTCTAGATTATTCTCAAAACTTCCTATAGAATCTATTAATATACTTTTTATCCCTATCCCTAACATCTTTTTATTGAAGTACTCCCCAGCTATCTTAGAATAACCTCTTGCATATATAAATATATACTTCTTTGTTCCGCCTGTTAATAATTCAATAAACTTGTTTACATGTTCTTCTTCAATGTACTTAAATAAAAAATTAATATCTGTACCTATTAGAGCTTCAGATTTCTCCACAGTTCCTGTATTCTTATTACTTACAAGTGGTATTATATTGTAGACCATATCTATGAATCCGGTGAACCCTAATTTCTTTGAAAGCCTCATAATTGTGGATGTAGAAGTATAGTTTTCACCAGCTACCCCTCTTACCCCTATATCCATAACATTATCAATATTATCAATTATATATTCAAGTACTTGCTCCTCTAAAGCAGTAATTTTTTTATTATTAACTATTTTACTTAGATCAGCTTTCATCTTTCAACCTTCCCCTAACAAAGATATTAAACATACACAGTTCTAAATATCTCCTAATGAATTTATATTTTAACTTATATATATAAACTACTTCAGTCTTTAGATTTTAAGTTATATATGTACTATATTATCAGTATTCTTTATCAAATAAAATAATATTGTTAAAGATGTGTCTCTTCAAGCTGAAAATATAACTTTTATAACATAATTACTATTACTAATCGCAAGCAAAGTTATTTTAGGTAATTTATAAAATCAATGTTGACAGTGTAAACTTCAACGTTGTATAATTATTTTATAAAGTTTACAGTGTTAACTTATATATCAGGAGGAAGTTTATGGAAATTTTAATGGTAAGTGATAGTTCAAATCAAACCTCACTCGGAAATGCTTTAGAAGAAGCTTTGTTAAAAGCTTTAAAAGAAAATAACTATGATTACAAACATTATAATGTTAGTGAAGCTGAAATGAAAAAATGTATAGGCTGCTTCAATTGTTGGGTAAAAACACCAGGCCTATGTATATTTGATGACATAACCCGAGATATAGCTAAAGAGGATGTAAATAGTGATCTTTATATTATTCTTAATGAAGTAAAATATGGCGGCTATAGTCCTAAGATGAAAAAAATATTGGATAGGAGTATATGCAAAATACTTCCTTTCTTTAAAGAAGTAAATGGAGAAATGCATCATGCACCACGCTATGATAGATATCCAGATTTACTTTTTGTAGGTTATGGCGAAGATATTACACCAAAAGAAGAACAGGACTTTAAAAGCTTAAATCAAGCCAATGCTATAAATTTTCAAGCTGAGAAAGCTGAAACTCAAATATGCAGACAACAGGAAGAGATTGAAGCTTCAGTTCTTATGGTATTAAATAATATTAAGAAAATAGGGGGAGAAGTGTAATGGCAAAAATATGTTTTATAAATGGAAGCCCCAGGGGGAAAAATAGTGCATCTAAAACATTTATAGATGAATTATGTAAGATAACATCAAATACTATAAAAGAAACAAATTACTTCTCACTGAATGACCAATTGGATTATGGGAAGGTTGTAGACTCAGATGCTATTGTGATTGCTTTTCCTTTATATGTTGACACCTTGCCATCTTCAGTAATTGAGTTTTTAGAAGCCCTCGAACTATTTTCTAAAAATATTACTAAACAGCCTAAAATATATGCTATCGTAAACTGCGGTTTTTTTGAAGGAATTCAAACTAAAAATGCAATGGCCCTATTTGAAAATTTCTGCCTTAAGACAGGATTCATATGGCGATTTGGGGTAGGCATAGGTGCTGGTGAATTTATGAAATTAACTAAAGATATAATTCCTATAAACAGTGATATAAAACGAGAGGTATATAATGCTTTCATTGAATTAAACGAAGATATTGTAAATAATAAACATGACTTTAAAGAAAGCCTCTTTATATCACCTAATTTTCCCAAATCTGAGTTTATCGCTTCTGCAGATAATGGTTGGGTTGAGTTTGCAAAAACCTTTTCGGTAAGTAAAGAGCAGTTATATTCCACTCCTTTAAAAAATACTTTATAGCCATAAAAAACTTCTAATCCTATTGGAATATCCAGATTTCGCTAGCTTAAAAGTTTTATACCTTTCTAAACAGTAAAAATAACCTAACTGAAGCGACCTTCTTCAGTTAGGTTTTCCAAATTTAAATCATATAAATTCTTTTAGCAATTCATTTAAATATCATGTGAGTGACACTTTAATTTCAATATAGCTTTTAGACACAAAATAAATTTATTTACTTACAGGAATATATACACTTCTCTCTCTTGGATTTAAGAAATATCCTTCTACAGTATTTATCCATTTTTTAAAATGCTCTGTTTCTAAATGTTCCTCCATTGCATCATCAGATTCATATACTTCATAAAGTAAAAACTTACTCTCATTTTCGGAATCTTGTAAGAAATCAAATGCTTTAATCCCTTTTTCTTTTATTGAATTTCTTTGATTTTCTAAAGTAGCTTCAATAAACTCTTTTACGTATTCTGGTTTAATATAAAAAGTAACGCTTTTAACTATCATCTTTCTTCACTCCTAATTAATTATTATTATTTAGTTTCAACATAATACTAAGTATAATTTAATATTAATTTTCTTTTGTGGAATACTATAACTAAGTACTATTAATCTTTATAAATGAGGTAATCATAATGTTTAATATAATACCATTTATTTTAATTGGCCTTTCAGCTGGTATACTAAGTGGACTTTTTGGAATTGGAGGCGGAGTAATAATAGTTCCCGCTCTTATTTATATTTGTAACTTTTCTCAATTAATGGCACAAGGAACTTCATTAGCTGTATTACTTCCTCCAGTAGGTCTATTGGCTTTTTTAGAATATTATAAAAAAGGTGATGTTGATATAAAAGCAGGAATAATCATCTGTATTACTGTGCTTATCGGAGGCATCCTTGGTGGCAAAATTGCGCAAGCTATCTCCCCTAATATGTTAAAGAAAGGCTTTGCACTTTTTATGCTTATAATATCCTTGAAGATGCTCTTTGGAAAATAATTAATGGATTCTTGGCGTGTTACTTTCCAAGAATTTATTAATTTTTAACTATCTTATATTGATATTAATATTTTTTAATTTTAATCTCCGTGTGTTTAAAGCTATTTATATAACATTTATATATTATATTTTCCTTTTTACCATTATAATCTTTAGACCCTATTGTTATCTTCCTTAAGTAATTGAACTATTTTACAAATATTCTCTTTAGCCCAATCGTAACATCCATAATCCTCATAGTTTCTATAATCACATTCTAGAACTTGTACCAAGAATAAATACAAGTCATACCACTTAATTCTAAGCTTTTGAATATCTGATAGTGTTTCAATACCATAGCCGCTAAAAAATTCTTTATTATGATTATGAGTTCTAAAACCAACTTCCATTAATTCATCAGCCCAAAGGCATCTTTCAAAGTCAATCAATCCAGTTATTTGACCATCATTAATGAAAATATTACCTGCCCACAAATCCCAATGTACTAGTTTTGGTACTTTTACTTCTTCAAAAGCTTTTATATCTCTTTGAAACAGTTGTTTTATTACCTCAGGTTTTACTCCAATATCAATATTGAATACTTTTGCATCACTTATAGTATCATTAATCATATCAAAAAACACCTTAGACCACTCAAACCCTTGCTTATCTTCTTGTCCATAGTACCCAAACTTATTACCTTTTATGCTATTTATTTCTGCATTAAGCACCGCTGTTTTATAGTTAATATTTCTTATATTTTCTTCATCAAGTTTTTCTCGAACTGAATTTAAGCTTTCTCCATCAAGCTTGGACATAAAGAAGTAATCAGTTTCACAAAGTTCATGACTGTTATCATAATAAAGCACTTCTGCTATTGGTATACTAGTCTTAAGTTTAATAAGTTTCATAACTTCTACTTCTGTTTTCATTATATTTTTTTCATGTGTCATTACCAAAGCATCTTTTGGCGGCGCAATTTTTAGTATAACTTGTCTTTCATCAGATAAAATCACCATATAAGCCACGTTGAAGAAGCCTTCTTTTAACTCTATTACTTCTAAAGCCTCCACTCCTTTGAATGCTCTCTTGACCATATTGCTTATCGTTTTGTGAGATTGTTTATTTTTTGTTGAAATCTCCATTTTAAATTCTCCCTATTTTTTCTCAAACCCCTTAAATCTCTTCAGAATAAATTCATAGCTTAAATGTATATGAATTCCAAACTTACCCTATTATATATTTATCATATATCTAAAAAAACATAAAGAAAAAAACCTAATAATGTTGCAAAACATTATTAAGGTTTTATAAATACTACTTTATATTATAGCGTTGCTAAAGCATATCTTTATACTTTCTTTCCCCATACTGCAACACCATATTGATCTTTTCCTGTTATAGTTATAGTTGGCTCATCTAACTGCCAGTCCCAGGCAGCAGTTATTTTATATACCTCTATGATATTTCCATAGGTAACTGATATTGTCGTATCATCTATATACTCCCATTGGCCTTTAATCGAACAACATTCAAAGGATCCATCTTCAGATAAAATCATAGGTACAGAGTTTAACACTCCTTGAGGAATGGAAGGTACAAGTTTAATTCTTTCATATTCACCAACAATAAGCTCTCTTCCTATTGGCTGAGTTATTTCACCCGCATAGGGTTCTGGATTTAAAACTGGCCATCCATCTGGTGTCCAAAACATCTTATAAACATGCATTGTTGAAATTTGAGGAGTTTTAAAGTCATGTTCTCTTATATGACATATAAGATACCATTGATTATCAAAATCTCTCAAAACTGAATTATGTCCTGGTCCCATATACCCTTGTCCATCACTAAAATGATATCCACAGGCAATCATATAACCAATTTCATTCTTGAAGTCCTCTAAATCTGTCATATCTCTTCTATTTGTATCATAGTAAGGTCCCATTACAGATTTACTTCTTCCAACTCTTATATTGTAATCACTTTTTAAAGAACCATAGGAAACAAAAAGATAATAGTATCCAGTATCAGGATTATATTTTACATATGGCCCTTCAATTGAGAAATCAAACCACTTTGGACGACGAGCAATACATCTACCAATGCCTTCTTCTGCAGCAAGTCCAGTTTCAGGGTCTAGTTTTATAATATGACATCCACCCCAAAAAGATCCATAAACCATATATTGCTGTCCAGTTTCTTCATCTATTATTAAATTAGCATCTATTGCATTTATAGGCATATCCTCACTAGTTTTCAGTACACAACCTCTAGGAATAAAAGGACCTTCCGCATTATCTGATACTGCAAGAAATATACAAGACTGACGTACTCCCCATGTAGAGTTAGAACAGTACAATCTATACTCATCCTCAACTTTTATAATATCTGGAGCCCAAATTCCAGTGTCTCCAACCCACTCTATAGATTCCTTTGGAGGATTTTCAACTACCTTACCTATGGTTTCCCAAGTAATCATATCTGCGGATTTCCTTGCAATAGCACCTGTACAATAAGTGTAGTAGTTACCCGACAATGGATCATGATAAATAGCTGGATCATGTGCTCCCCATAAACTAAACTTATTTTGTTCTTTTGGTCCTTCCTCAGGTTTAAACACAGGTTTAGCTACAGGGATTGGTGGTTTACTTGGAAATTTTATATTACAATTTTTAAATTTAGCCATTACTCTCCTCCTAATCAATTTTAAAAATAGTTTTGATTTAATATTAATTAAAATGAATATTATATTTTTTCATCTCATCTTTTTCATTTATATACTACTATACAACTGTCAAGCTCTATAACCTTAAGCTTACAATCTACTAAATTCGTGCTTAGTTTTAAAATTCTTTCTATATATCTTCTTTCTCAATATACCATGTAGCTTAATATATATCAATATTCATTTTAGTAAATATTAAACTAATTAATATAAATATCAATTAATTATAGACTAGAAAAGAGATCAATAATTATTTACCACCTTAAAGGTTAAAATCTTATATTTTTTAAATAATAAAAAAGCATCACTTTCAGTGATGCATTAACACCTAAACATATTTAAGTAACTATTAATAATAAATTCATTTCTACTCTTTTCCTCCCGAGTTAGTAAGTCCCTTAACAAAATTCCTTTGAAGCAGGAAGAATATCAAAATTGATGGTAAGGACAATATCATAACCCCTGCCATAACCTGATCTGATGCTTGAAAATATTGACCATAGAAGGAGTTAAGCCCAACCGGTAGTGTATACATTTCAGTAGATTGAGCAAGTAGACTTGGCCATAAAAAACTGTTCCAATTTCCTGTGAACATTAATATAAATTGAGTGGTTAAAGCTGTCTTTGACATTGGCATTACTATCCTAAAAAAGGTTCCGAACTTACCAAGACCATCAACCTCTGCTGCTTCTTCCACTTCTTTTGGAATACTTAAATAAAATTGTCTCATTAAAAATATTCCAAATAAACTGGTTAAAAACGGTATTGTCATTCCCTTATAAGTATTTACCCATCCTAGTTTACTTAGCAATATATAGGTAGGAACCATTACAACCTGTCCAGGAATCATCATCATTCCTAGCACTGCTAAAAACATTACATTTCTTCCTGGAAAATTAATTCTAGCTAAGGAATATCCCGCCATAGAGTTAAATAACAAGTTGCCACAAGTTACAACACCAGCTACTATGATAGAATTCATAGTCCATCTTAAAAACGGGTAATTCTTAAATACGAATATATAATTTTTAAAGGATAGAGTTTTTAGATTAACAGAAAAGTTATTAACCTCTGAAGTAGGCTTCAATGATGTAATTGCACTCCATAGGAAAGGACCTAAGGTTATAAATGCATACCCGATTAGAACTAAATAAAAAACAATTCTAATTGGTGATATAGTTTTTTTGTTTTTCATATTACTTCCCTCCTATGCACTTTCTTCTTTAAATATTGATTTTTGAACTAATGTAAGGGCAAAAATCATCGCGAACAGAACAAAGGCAATAGCACTTGCATACCCCATTCTAAAATCCTTAAAACCTTTATTGTATAGATATAATACTATTGTCATAGTTTTTCCCAAAGGACCTCCAGTTCCTCCAGAAATTATATATGCCTGATCAAAAACTTGAAGAGTTCCTATAATTGACACAACTAAATTAAAAAAGAAAGTTGGTCTTATTAAAGGCAGAGTTATCTTGAAGAATCTTTGAAAATTATTAGCACCATCTATAGTGGCTGCTTCATGTATATTGACCGGAATATCTTGAAGTCCTGATAAAAATATTATCATGTAGTTACCAACAGAAGCCCATACAGCCATTATTATTATGGCAGGAAGAGCAAAGTTTGGCTCTGAAAACCAATTCTTTGGTGCCACATGAAATATAGCTAAAAACTTATTTAAAACTCCATCTACATTGAATATAAACAAAAACATAACCGAAACTGCAACTGTTGATGTTAATGTAGGTATATAATAAGCAACCCTAAAAAAAGTCTTTCCTTTTATGTTTGAGTCAACAACTAATGCCAGTAATAACGCAATGATCAGTTGTGCTGGTACCACTGTTATTGAATATTTAATTGTATTTAATACAGCTATTCTAAAGTCAACATCTTTAAAAACATCTATATAGTTTTTAAGCCCTACATTTTTTGCCTCAAATATACTAACCCCATCAAGAAGAGAATATTCTTTAAAACTTAGAATAAAAGCCGTAACCATTGGACCTACGAAAAAAATCAAAGCTGAAATTACGAAAGGAAGTACAAAAAGCCATCCATCAATTTTTTCTCTAACTTTATATTTACTGCTATTTTTCTTAAGTGAAGTCTTTCTATTATTCTGGATTTGATGCATAAGACTCACTCCTCTCTTTTAAAAATAGGAAGCGTACAACTACGCTTCCTTATTACACTATTGTCCTATAGATGTTTTTACCTTTTCTAATGCAGTTTTAGCATCTGATTTTCCAAGTCTTACTTCAGTGCAAGCATTAGTAAGTGCATCATTTACCTTAGCATGCTCTAATCCATAAGTATAAACTGTAGCATTAGCAACCCCATCAACTAAAGCTTTTCTTTCTGGGAACTTTGAAACGTATACATCTCCTAGTGAAGTTCTAGTCGGCATAGCCAATCCACTCTCAGCCGTCATTTGTTGAGCTTCTTTTCCTGTTAAGAATTTAATTGCCTCTGCTGCTTCTTTAGCATTTTTTGTATCCTTACTCATAGAGTAAGAAACTGTGAATGCATAGTTTCCGTCATTATCACCTTTTGGCAATAAAGCAATACCGTATTTTAGGTTTGGTGCTGATTCAGCAATAGCTGGAATTAACCATCCACCTTCAAAAGTCATTGCAGCCTTTTCTTTGTAGAAAGCTTCTCCTCCCCAGCCTGCGCCTAAGGATTTAGGATCAGAACCTGTACCATCCTTAATAAAGGAGGTATAAAAATCAAGTCCTTTTATAGTGCCTTCGCTAGTTACATTTAATTTTCCGTTATCATATATTTTACTTCCTGATTGGTTTGCGAAAACTCCCCATCTAGCTACATCATCTTGAAGTGCTAATCCCTTTACCTTATCAGTTGTAAGTTTCTTTGCCGCATCTTGAAGCTCTGCCCAAGTTGTTGGTACTGAAACTCCTGCTTTTGAAAGCATATCTTTGTTATAGAATAGAGCTAAAACATTAGTATCCTTTGGAAGACCATAGGTTTTTCCGTCCTTTTGGTATCCAGCTAAAAGATTTGGCGAGAAATCTTTTAGATCTTCTTTATCTAAGTATTCATCTAGAGGTGCTAACGCTCCTTTTGATATATATGCTTGAGCTAAAGATACATCTAGATAAAACAAATCTGGTTCTGTTTTAGATGCAATCTTTGTCTGCATAGCCTGATTGTAATCTCCAGTTATTACTTGCTTCTCTAAAGTTATGTTTGGATGAGCTTTTGTAAAAGCTGCTATTTGACTATCTAATAACTTTGTTTCAGCTGGAGATGAACTCCAAACCCCTACCTTAAGTGTAACTTTTTTATTAGTGTCACTTGAACTGTTATCTTTACCGCTGTTACCACATCCAGCAAATAAACCAGTTACTATAACAGCTGCTGATACAATTGATAATAATCTTTTTCTCATAATAACATCCCCTCATAAATTCATTTTTTTATCTTAACTGACGACTCCCTCACTATTAATGTCGGCTCTATGATACTTCTTGCCGGTGACTTACCATTTATCATTTCAACTAACTGCAAAGCTGCAGTTCTTCCTATCTTATCTCTTTCTTGTCTAATAGTCGTAAGCTTTGGAGTTACATATTCACATATATTTATATCATCGAATCCAACAACAGATATGTCATCTGGGATGGAGAACCCCATTTCCTTAATACCTTCCATTGCGCCACAAGCCATTAAATCTGAAGCACAAAATATAGCAGTAATTTCCTCATGCTCACTAATGAGTTTAACTGCAGCTTCTTTTCCACCATCAAAACTAAAACCGCCATTAATAACAAGTTTTTTATCAATTAATAATCCCTGTCTTGCCAATGCTAAGTAATAACCATCTAATCTTTCATAGCTTACTTGAGCATCTTCATGTCCATTAATAAATGCTATTTTTTCGTGACCTTGCTCTATTAAATGTTCTACTGCTTTCGCGGCACCTTTTAAGTTATCTACACCTACAGAGCAGCACAAATCATTTTTGATAGAAATATCATATAAAACACATGGATACTTAAAACTCTCTAATTGTTTAAAGTATTCATCCGTCATCTTTAATCCAAGTATAAATACTCCATCCACTTGCTTTTCCTGAGGTATCTTACTTAAATTTTCTACCTTTTGTATGTCTGTAGTTGTGGATAGAATTATAGTTTCATATCCTTGCTCAGAAAGCTCTGATCTAAATGCCATGAATATCTCATAAGTTGCATAATCATCTGGCATATAATCCTCTACTATAATAGCCATACGATAATTTCTGTTAGCACTTAAACTCTTGGCAACTATATTAGGATGATATCCAAGATCTGCTGCTACCTTAAGGATATGTTCTCTTGTACTTTCACTTATGTCTTCATATTTATTAAAAGCTCTAGAAACAGTACTTATAGAAACGCCTGCTTTCTTTGCTACATCTCGAATTGTAATATTCTTTCCTTGCATAATTTTACCCCTTTATCATCGAAGATTTATCCATAAGTACTATTATAGTGCTTTTAGAACTACTTTTTAATAACTACTGTCGAATTTTTAGATATTTTATATATTCTGTCATTGACTGAAATGGAATTTTCTCCAGTAGAATATACCTCAATTACATCTTGATATATAGAAAACTGAAGCTTTGAATTTCTCCAATTAACTCCAAAGCATAATTTATCCCAATTGCTTGGTATCCAAGGTCTTAATTTTAAGTTGCCATCTAGTCCAATTGATAATCCTGCAAAACCAAAAACCACGCTTTGCCATGATCCTCCAGTGGATGCACCATGTAATCCAAAGTCAGTATTACCTTGATTATCCTCTAAATCTGTATAGACTGTTTTTATGAAATACTTATATGCATTGTTTGTATCTCCAACTGCAAGACCTAAGATTGAATACATTGATGGACTTAATGAAGATTTGTGCATAGTTCTTTTTTCATAGTACTCATAGTTTGCTTTCTTAATATCATAGGAAAATTCCTCTGGAAGCACGAGCATAAGTTGTACCACATCAGCCTGCTTAATTAGTTGAGTATCCCCTAGTCTATCAAGCTTAACTCCCTTTGGCCAAATCGGCATACTATTTTGATCATATTCTGTGATAGGTATATAATCTAAATCAAAGAAGCCTTGAAATTGTTCTATAATAGTTCCATCTTCACTTTTAGGAATATATATCTTCTTTGAAATATCTACCCACTTTTCAAAATCCTCTTCATTTACACATAACTGATTGCATAAAATCTTAAGTTTATTTTCATCTTTTCTCTTAAGCCATTCTTTAAAATAAATAGCTTTCTCAATATTCCATTTTGCAAGATAGTTTGTAAAAACATTGTTATTAACATGTTCATGAAATTCATCTGGCCCTATGACTGAGTTTATCTCATATCTGTCTTCTTCTTCGTTGTACTCAACTCTACTTTCCCAAAACTTTGCAGTATCTAAGAGCATTTCAACCCCAAAGTTTATTAGAAAACCTTCATCACATGTAACTCTAAAATATTCGGTTATTCCAAAAGCAATATCAGAATTTATATGGAACTCTTCATCACCTGTCCAAATCCTTACTGCATTACCTTCATAATCAAATCCCCATTTAGGTGTAACCTCTGTACCATCATCAGCTGCTTCCCATGGAAATCTAGCTCCTCTATATCCGCTTAACCTTGCATTTTCTCTAGCTCCATCCAAAGTATTATATCTATACATCAAAAGTGCTTTTGCTACTTTAGGCCTAGTATATATAAAGAAAGGAAGCATAAACACTTCAGTGTCCCAAAACACATGTCCTTTATACCCCTCTCCATGTAATGCCTTTGCTGCTATACTTACCTTTTCATCACCTTCATAAGCAGATGCCGCTAGCTGGAACAGATTAAAGCGTATCCCAACTTGTGCCTTATCATCTCCTTGTATTTGAATGTCTATATCCTTCCAAACTTCATCCCAAGCTTCAGAATGACTACTTTTTTCTGTCTCATACCCTTGTAGAACAAAGTTATTCAATTCTTCTAAGGCTGAATAATAGAGTTCTTCATCAGTATCTCTATCAGTATAAGTAGTTCCATACTTATAGATAACTTCAGTAGTCCCCTCTCTCATAAAGGTTTCATATACCTCTACTACCTTTTCTCCTAACTTGCTATATCTTCTCGCCTTAAATATATTGCCTTTTGAATTCTCTCCAATCAATCTAGTAAGCTCTATTATTCCTATTTTCTTATCAATGGTTTTTGTTTCTAATGCTATACCTGGTCGTATATCATAGGCTTGTATTATACTGAGATGCTTTGACCTATTCATAACATCATCAGAACTATTAGTTACACTACCGTCGATGTAATTTTCTATAAATACCTTACCACTAAAGTTTTTAGGAGTTATTTCATACTTACTTGCCCATCTATGAACATTGCTTTTACTCACATATCTTTCTGAATTAATCTCTACTGTTTTTCCTGACTTAGTAGTTACAACTAATTCTGCAGAAAGAATAGCTTCCTTCATATTAAGTACTCTTTTGAAACTATCCACCGAACATTCTTCCATGTTCACAAGTTCATTATCTATATAGATATTAAACCCTAGTGGGTCCTGACAGTTTACAATTTCAGTTACCTGAGCTTGACCTTTATCAAAGATTCCAGCTAAAAAGTTACCCTTATTTCCTATCTTTGAAAACTCTAATCTTCCTCGTAAGCCTTTGTATCCATTAGCTAGCACAAAAATGGTTTCGTATTTTTTGATATTATTTTTATTATATCCTTCTAACTCAACATTCCATAAATTCATAAATTTCAACCACCTCTTTTCGAAAACGTTTTTGTATTTTTATTATAGTTTCCGAAAGCCATTTTCTCAACTTCCTTTTGTTACCGTTTTCATTGGGTAAATTGCATTTTCTTACCATTATATCATTTTACGTCTATTTTCCTTAATATTACTCACTTTTACGTACAAGTTGTAAGTTAATTCATTAACGTTAACCCATTATTTTAACATGTAAAAACATTATGTTTTTTAATAAATTATTTCCGTAAATTTTCGTAAATGTTTTTGTAATTATTTTAAAAAATGTGCATGTATAGAGTTTACAGTTTTAATCTGAGATGTAGACTTCAATCATTAAACCTTCGGATGATTAAGCATTTAATTTCACCATAATGCCTTAGTACTGTCTTAACTTAAAGCAAAGTAAAAAAACTCACTGAATTATCTTTTTCAGTGAGTTTTGGCAAATCTAATTTTTGATCTTTAATTTTATGAAATTCTATCTTTATATTTTATCTACAACGTCTCTTATTTTCTTTACAAACTCATGGTTAATAAGATTATATTTATCTTCTGCATTCTTTGAAGCATTTCCGAAAAATACATGTGGTTTTTGTTTTACCGATAAATCAATTTGCTCTATAAAAGAAGCAATATGTATCTGATCACAACCAAGTTTTGGCGCATACTCTTCTACATTATGAATCTTTATACCACCTGGGAGGATCTCTAACCTGTCACCACAGTAATCGATCATTTTCATGAGTAGCTCATATCCATCTTCAATGGTGTTCTCTTGCGCCTTTGTAAGCACTCTTTTAACGCCTAAGTCTATAAGTATATCTAGTGCTTCAAATACATCAGGTACAACATCGATGGCTCTATGAAAAATAACCTCTTTATCTCCTGCTAATTCAACAATTCTTTTGCATCTATCAACATCTATTCTTCCATCTTCTTTCAATATACCGAAAACTATACCATCAGCTCCACACTGTAATGCTACTTTAACATCCTTTTCCATTACCCTAAATTCTTCTTCAGTATAGCAAAATCCACCTTCTCTAGGTCTTATCATAACCACCACAGGTATACTAAGTCTTTCTTTAGCTTCAAGTATAGAACCAGCAGAAGGGGTAAGACCTCCATACATTACATTAGAGTTAAGTTCTATCCTGTCAGCTCCGCCTCTTTCAGCTTCTATTGCATCATCAACTGAACCACAACACACTTCTATTAACATTTTGTTTTTCATAACCATCCTCCATCTTTTCACAAATTTATGCCTATACTTATAGTGCAGTGCTAACTCTATAATCATTCACACTTTCAAAACATCTTCTAAGTTTTTCACAAGAGTAAAAAATAACTGAAGCCACCTTCTTTAAATAGCTTTTTTGCACATCTGCCTTTCCTAATCTATATTAGGAAAACTTGGCAGTCAAATAAGCTTTGTTTTTTACATATAACCATAAAAACTTCCTGAACCATTGAAATATGTAGGTTTAACTAACTCAAAAATTTTACACTTTACCTTACATAAAAAAACTGATATCATCGCAATGATACCAGTGAAAACTAAAAAAATCAAATTCTAATATTCAACTCTATTTAGAGCACATTAATTTTTAAGACTTAAAAGCTTTTTCTTTAACTGTTCCTCGATACTTTGAAGTTCTACTTCCGCTTCCTTACGTTTTTGACGACCTTCTGTTTGTATGCGGAGCACTTCATCTAGAGTTGAAATTAAGGATTCATTTGTAGCACGAAGTGTTTCTATATCTACAATTCCTCTTTCTGATTCTTTAGCGGTCTCTATAGTTGACATCTTTAGAGTCTCTGCATTTTTCCTAAGTAATTCATTAGTCATATTAGTAACTTCATTTTGTACTCTAGCAGCATTAGTTGAATGTGCAACCCCCATAGCTAACACAATTTGGCTTTTCCAAAGTGGTATTGTATTAACTATTGTAGACTGTATCTTCTCTGACATTAAAGAATCATTATTTTGAACCAGACGAATTTGTGGAGCCATCTGAAGCGATATCATTCTAGTTAATTCCAGATCATGAATTTTCTTTTCAAAGCGATTGCAAAGAGATACAAAATCATTAGTTGCTTGAGCATCCTCTGGAAGCCCTGACTTTGTTGCTCTATCAACTAGCAATGGTAGTTCTTCCTTCTCTAGTCTTTCAAGTTTCTTTTTTCCTGCAAATATATACATAGAAAGCTCTTTAAAATACACCTTATTTATCTCATACATTTTATCAAGCATAGCAATATCTTTTAATAGTTGAATCTGATGACTTTCAAGTTGATTACAAATCTTATTTATGTTTGCTTCTACCTTCTCATATTTTGCTCTTACACGAGTAATCTTTTCCGAAGTTTTTTTGAAGAGACCTAAAAATCCTTTTTTATCTTCTTCAGATTCAAAACTTTTCAATTCACCTACTACATTAGTGAGCATTTCCCCTATTTCGCCTAGTTCCTTCATCTTTATATTATTTAAGGCCGTTTCAGAAAAATCCGCAATTTTCTTTTGAGCTCCCACTCCATATTGAAGTATAGAGTTAGAATTTGTTATATCAATCTTCTCTACAAAGTCATTGACCATTTTCTTTTCTTCGTCTGTAAGATAACTTTCATCTATCAAATCCACATTCTTTTTTTGTTCTTGAACCTTAGATGTAGTTATATCCTCTTCAAAAGGATCAAAAGTTAGGTTTGGCGTAATATTAATATTTTCTTTAAGTTCATCGTTCACTATTAATTCCTCCTATTAATTGACTATACTATTTTTT
The DNA here is from genome assembly GCF_024341905.1 of Clostridium folliculivorans. Lineage (GTDB taxonomy): Bacteria > Bacillota > Clostridia > Clostridiales > Clostridiaceae > Clostridium_AR > Clostridium_AR folliculivorans. The sequence continues at coordinate 132,581 of NZ_BQXY01000008.1, read as the reverse complement.
GAAATCATTTTTTGTTAATCCCTCTTGTGTAAAAAGTGTTTGTAGTACAGATATATCAGTAGAAATATCTAAAGCAACATCTTCAAACAAATCATCTAGAAGCTTCTCAAAAGCATCATTAACAGTATCTATTGTATTTTCAATCTCCACTTTAGACCTTTTTATATTTTCTCCTTGAACAACTTGATCATTTAACTCTTTATAAGTACAGACCAATTTAAGGGTAATTGGCAAATAGTGTCTTATAAACTTACTAACTGCTGATAACCTTCTAGGATTATTCTCTACAAAGCTAAGTATTTGTCTCACAATATTCTGAAGCCTATCTAATTTTGCAGAAATTTTCTCTACATGTATAGAATCATTTAACTTATTTATCTGTTCAATATAATTATTTCCAACTTCAAGTGTATTCTTTAACTGTTCCTCTTCAGGATCATTTATTTTTTCTTCTTGTTCTTTCTTGTCATTTCTAAGTTCTGCTTCCTTACGCCTTTTATAAGCCTCCTGTGCATCTAGATAATTATCATAAACTTCATTACTTATCATTAGTAATGTATTATTATCATCAAGATGACCTTGAGTAAACATACCCAGTTCAATCATTTTTCTTAAATCTTTAACAACAAACTTTTCTTTTTTATCAACAACTTTAGCCAATTTTTCAATATTACAATAGCTGCCATCTCCAAGGCAACTTATATATTTTCTAAAACGTCTCACTCTTTTTCTTAAGCTTACACCTTTAAACGTCATTCCCATACTTATTATAAAAAATGATGACAACAATCCAAGTCCAACAAGATTTGCTATTAAGAACTTACCTAAAACCGAAATAAAAGCTGCATATACTATTGTTTGAATACCAAATAAAACGCTTCCTGTAATACCCAAAGACATGTAAACTACTCCGGATACACGACCTACTGGTTTCTTACTTATATATTTTTGCATTCCTTTTTGATCTTTAGTAACAACATCAGTAACATTTCTATATTGATTTTGTACCTTATATTTCATTTTATCATTAAACTCTTGAGATTTATTCTTCACAGTTTCTTTCACTTCATTTATGGTATCTTCTGCTTTATTATTAATATCTTGCTTCAGATTATTAATATCTATATCTATGGAATCCAATGCATTTTTAACTGTATCTTTAATTTGACGTTCTAAATCTGAGAAATCAAGTTTACTCATACTGATGCCTCCATTTTACTTAATCCTAGCCTATAAAATCAATTAAAATTCAATAATATTGTTGATTTATTATATATCAATATTGAACAAATTACAATTTACAACATCTTTACTTTTTACCAATTTAATCATTATAATTTTAATTTATAGTAATAGATTATGCCAGTAACTTCTTGATTGTTTCATCTCTCCAGCAATAAAGTAAACGAATTAAACATCTTATGTTTATGACTAAAACTAATTATAATTATTTTTTATAAATTCTATAAAAACCCTTCACAAAACTAATGTAATTAGTTATTATATTAATATAATTAGTTTAGAGGTGATTTATATGAAAATAACTCAGATAGGTATGATTTATCAACTTACTTTCTTTCCTCATGTTTTTCCTGTAAATGTATATATTATAGAAGAAAAAACTAGCCTTACATTGATAGATGCTGGAATTCCAATTAGCTTAAAAGGGATATTAAAAACTGCAGATAAAATAGGTAAGCCTCTTGACAGAATAGTTTTAACTCATGCTCATAGTGATCATATAGGTTCATTAGAAAGTCTTAAGCAAGCTTTACCTAATGCTAAGGTTTATATCTCTAAGAGAGAAAATCAAATTTTACTGGGAGATTTATCTCTTAATCCTAGTGAACCTCAAGTACCTATTAAAGGTGGGGTCCCTAAAAAAAGTATTATGAGTGCAGATGTATTACTGGAAGATGGAGATGCTATAGAATCATTAACCTCAATTTATGTTCCTGGTCATACTCCTGGAATGATGGCTTTTTTAGATAGGCGAAGCAATTCACTTATTGTAGGTGATGCCTTTCAGCTTAGAGGTGGTATAGCAGTAGCTGGTAAGCTAGTACCTACCTTTCCTTTCCCTAGCCTCGCCACATGGAATAAAGAGCTTGCTATACTAAGTGCAGAGAAGCTATTGCAGTATGAGCCTACTTTATTAGCCACTGGTCATGGATCAATGCTTAAAAATCCTGTAGATGCTATGAAAAAGGCTATATCTGATGCTAAAATTGCAATAAATAAAGATTAAAGGAGTATAACAAATGTCACCTAGGGTAAATCTTGATTTAATTACTATTCTAAAAACAGCTGCTGATATAGCCGACACTGAAGGAATTGATGCAGTAACAATGATAGAGTTAGCAAAAAGATTAAATGTAAAGTCACCTTCTCTATATAATCATATTAGTGGAATGGGTGAACTTAGAGTTAATTTAGCCATTTATAGTATGGAGCAGTTATATGAATTACTAGTTAGAGCCACTATTGGCAAATCAAAAGACGATGCTATCCGCAGTTTATCAACAGCTTATGTTTCTTTTGTAAGACAACATCCTGGACTGTATAATGCAATAATCTTTGCCCCTAATACTGATAATGATAAGTTTAAAATTGCAGCAGACAAGATTGTAGATCTACTCTTATTAGTGCTAAATTCATATGATTTAGAAAAGGATGATCAAATCCATATAGTGAGGGGGCTAAGAAGTATGCTTCATGGTTTTTCTTCATTGGAACAAACCGGTGGATTTGCAATGCCATTTAATGTAGATGATAGTTTATCTGTAATGGTTGATATATTTATTACAGGAATACACTCTATCAAAAATAGAAAATAACTTAATAAAATTCTTGTGTTTAGATAATTCATTAATATATCTGTTTCACTTAATTAATATTTTTTACAAACCATAATTAGCATTGCATGTTATATTTGTGCAATGCTAATTATATTGATAATGTACAAAAGAGGTCCTGTATCAAAACTTAATTTATACTTATTCAAAAATCTAGGCTTACGGGAATTCTCCAGCATATATAAATTAGTAGTTGAGTTAGGAACTCTATATAAGCTTCTTTTAAATTATCAAGCTCATCATTAATGTATTGTAATAAACTCCATTTATATAGTTATCAGCTTTAAGTATTCCTTCTACTTCAAAACCAAACTTTTCGTATAATTTTATGGCATTTGAATTATCTTCCCTAGTTACAAGGCTTATTTTTTTAGTAACTTTATTTTCTTTAGCCCACTTTATAAGGTGCTCTATGATTTTACTACCTAATCCTAAGCCACAAAAATCTTTAGCTACAACTATCCCTAAAACTCCTACATGTTTAGTTCTTGCTTTTTGGTTAGAGTTAATTGATGCTATACCTATAATTTCATCCTCAATAGTAGCTAAAAATATTATAGAGTTTTCTTCTTTATACACACTTTCAAGATAATTCTCGTAGTCTTTCAAATCCCTTATAAATTCATTTTTCCCAAATGAAAGAAAATCTGTTTCTCCTCCAACAACATTATAAAAATCTATAATAGATTTTGCATCTTCTTTTTTTGCTTCTCTTATAACAATTTCTTTTACATCTCTTAAAGATACGCTTACCATAACTTATCCCCTCTTCAATTAACTTACTTAATTAAATAATTAAACTTATTCATTAACCTTCTTTAATACAAACTTTAACGATATCAATAATTATATATCACAATAACTATTCCTTAATAGCTTAATCTACATTTAAATCTTCTTTCCTTCCTCTAACAAAATAATTTATCTTTATTTTTCCTTTATATTAGATTAAAATTATAATTATTATAAAAATTAACTAATAATGAAGAAAAGGATTCACTATAGACATACAGCCCTTTTCTCAATTTAAATATGCTTATAGGAGATGTGAAACTATGTCAAATGAAGTTAATTCTTCTAATTTTATAAGAAACATAATAGTAGAAGATCTAGATAGTGGTAAACACGACGAGATAATAACTCGTTTTCCACCAGAACCAAACGGTTACCTACATATAGGCCATGCTAAGTCAATACTTTTAAACTTTGGACTTGCAAGTGAATTCAAAGGAAAAACACACTTAAGATTTGATGATACAAACCCAGTTAAAGAAGATACTGAATATGTTGAATCAATAAAAGAGGATGTAAAATGGCTTGGTGGTAACTGGGATGCTCTATTCTTTGCATCTAATTACTTTGATGAAATGTACAACAGAGCTATACTTTTAATAAAAAAAGGGAAAGCCTATGTTTGTGATTTAACAGCTGAACAAGCTAGAGAATACAGAGGAACTTTAACTGAACCAGGTAAAGAAAGTCCTTATAGAAATAGATCTGTTGAAGAAAACTTGGATTTATTTGAAAGAATGAAAAATGGTGAATTTGGTGATGGTGAAAAGGTTCTTAGAGCCAAAATAGACATGTCTTCACCTAATATAAATATGAGAGATCCTATTATATACAGAATATCTCATTCTACTCATCATAATACTGGTGATAAGTGGTGCATCTATCCTATGTATGACTTTGCTCATCCACTAGAAGATGCTATTGAGCATGTAACTCATTCTATCTGTACTTTAGAGTTTGAAGATCATAGACCACTTTATGATTGGGTTGTAAGTGAATGTGAGATGGATTGTGCTCCAAGGCAAATAGAGTTTGCAAGACTAAACATGACCAACACAGTTATGAGTAAGAGAAAACTTAAGCAACTAGTTGACGAAAAGGTTGTTGACGGCTGGGATGATCCTAGAATGCCAACTATTTCAGGACTAAGAAGAAAAGGATGTACTCCTGAAGCACTTAGAAACTTCTGTACTGCTATTGGAGTATCTAAAGCTAATTCTTTAGTTGAATCTCAAATGTTAGATTACTTTATAAGAGAAGATTTGCAGCTTAAAGCTCCACTTGCTATGGCTGTGTTAAATCCTCTTAAGCTTGTAATAACTAACTACCCTGAAGATCAAACAGAAATGCTTGAAATAGAAAACAATGCTAAGGATGAATCTCAAGGCACTAGACTTGTTCCATTCTCTAGAGAATTATATATTGAAAAAGAAGACTTTATGGAGAATCCACCAAAGAAGTATTTTAGATTATTTCCCGGAAATGAAGTTAGACTAAAAGGTGCATACTTTGTTAAATGTAATGAAATAATCAAAGATGAAAATGGTGAAGTAATTGAAATTCATTGTACTTACGATCCAGAAACTAAGAGTGGATCTGGTTTTACTGGAAGAAAGGTTAAAGGAACTATCCATTGGGTAGATGCAAAGACTTGTATTCCTGCAGAATTCAGATTATACGAACCATTAATATTAGATGATGAAGAAGAAAATGAAGGAAAGCACTTCCTTGAACAAATAAATCCAAACTCAACGGAAGTATTACAAGGCTTTATTGAACCAACTGCTTTTAAAGCTGCTAAGCCTCAAGATAAATTCCAAATGGTTAGAAACGGCTTCTTTAATGTTGATTCTAAATATACTACAGCTGATAAATTAGTATTTAACAGAATAGTTTCTTTAAAATCATCCTTCAAATTAAGCTAGTATAAAACAGTATTACAAATTAACTACCTGAATGAAAAAACTGCTAAGGTCTAAGCCATTAGCAGTTTTCTTTTTATTAAAACACTATATAATTTCACTCAAAATATATAGATGTTCATACATCACTCTATTTTTACATAACAATTTAGCTATCCCATATATAAGATAGCTAAATCAAAAATTATATTCCTAAGAATTTTTCAAATCTACTTCTTACCTTTTCTTCACCCATTATTTGCATTATAGTGTAAAGATCTGGTGTATTATTTCTATGAGCTAATGCACTTCTTACTGCACCTGCAACATCAGAAATCATTCCTTTGAATTGATCTGGATTTGCTTTGAATTCTTTTCTATTAGCGCAATATCCAAGTCTTATTCCTATTTCCTTTAAGTCTTCAAACCAAGCTTCTTGGCTTCCTGCATTGAAGTTAAATTCATCTTTATAAGTGTTTATTATTTCTTTTGCAACTTCTATAGTAAGACCTTTTGGTAGTTCTATTTGCTCTACTGTTTCTCTATCAAATAATTCATCGAAGAAATAAAATATCTTATCTTGTACTTCATCCCATTTAGCATAGTCTTTTCTTGGCTTTGGACCTTCTTTATCTATATTGAATATTTCCTTTGCCATAGTTTCGTTTGATGTAACTAAAGTATACATTTCTTCATCATACTCTTTAGCCCAAGCGATATAGTTTGCATAAACATCATCAGCCTTCATTGCAGCTATACGATCTTTTGATACGTCATTTAATTTAACTAAATCAAATAATGCACCACTCTTACTCATCTTTTCCAATTGAACTTCAAACTCATGGTAATCAGCTGTTGGATTTTCAGCTCTCCATTCTTCAAAAGTTGAGTTAACGATGTTAAGAAGATACTCTATAACTGTAACTGTTGGGTATCCCACTTCTTTATAGTAAGAAACAGCAGCTTCTGCATCTTTTCTCTTCGAAAGCTTTCTCTTTGAACCACCATCTTGTTTCATTATTGTAGGAATGTGAGCATATCTAGGTGCTTCAAAACCTAATACTTCAAATAACTGGACATGTATAGGAAGCGAAGATAACCATTCTTCTCCTCTTATAACATCTGTAGTTCTCATTAAGAAGTCATCTATTGCATGAGCAAAGTGATAAGTTGGAAGTCCATCCCCCTTTATAAGTACAACATCCTGATTGTTTTCAGGAAATGATATATCTCCCTTTATTAAATCATGGAAATCAACTCTGTTTTCAGGATTTCCTGGGGACTTCAATCTTATTATATATTGTTCTCCTCTTTCAATTCTCTCTAAAGCTTCTTCTTCAGTAATGTTTCTAAACTTTGCATATTCTCCATAGTAACCTGGAGTTATTTTATTAGCTATTTGTTTTTCTCTTAATTCTGCTAATTCTTCTGGTGTGCAGAAATCTGGGTAAGCTAATCCTTTTATTAGTAAGTCTTTTGCAAAAGTATTATATATTTCAGCTCTTTGGCTTTGTCTATATGGACCGTATTCACCTTTAGAAGTTTCTTGTCCTGTCATACCTTCATTGAAATCTAATCCAAAATGATGCATAGTTGCTATAGTATCATCTATAGCACCTGGAACTTCTCTCTTTTGATCAGTATCCTCAATTCTTAAATAAAATACACCTTCACTTTGACTTGCTAGCCTTTCATTGATTAACGCAGCAAACACTCCACCTATATGTTGGAATCCTGTTGGACTTGGTGCATATCTTACTACCTTTGCACCTTCTTTAAGATTTCTTTTTGGATACTTTTCCATATAATATTCTATTGAATATTCAACCTTTGGGAATATTTTCTCTGCTAATTTTTCAAAACTCATTAAGCACATCTCCTTTTTTATCTATGGCTATATCTAATATTATTATTGAAATTAATTTTATCTGGCTCATATACTTTAAGAAAACTCAAATTCAATGTATTAATTAAACATAACCTTATTTTTATATAAAAATAAAAGCCTTTCATCCTAAAAATACTTAGGACGAAAGGCTATCTTCCGCGTTACCACCTAAATTGATTAATTTCTTAATCCACTTATTTATCTTTAAGGGAATAACCCCATAAATATACTACGTTTATAAACTTTCTATCTATCGCTCCAAAGCTTCCTTCAATAGTTTTAACTTCTAGGATTACACCCTCCCTAGATCTCTTTGAATTAAGAACCTATTTACTCTTCTTTATCAACACGCTTATTAAGTTTTCATGTCTTAATTTATTATTTAAAAAATACAAATCAATTATACATTTTCAAAATAATAATGTAAAGATATTTTCTTATTATAGAATGAAGTAATTTCTATAATTGATGCTTATTATTATAGAAGCAGTTAAATCACAGTGTTTAAATTAAGCCTTTTTCTTACTTTTTCTAAAATAATTACTTTTGCTATCTTTTCTATTAGTATCATTCTTTCTTACATTTCTATTTTTTCCTGCGTCTCTATTTTTCTCAGCATTTCTATTCTTCGATATATCAGAACTTCTAACAATTACTTCTAAGTCGTTAGCTGTATATGGATGTTCTTTAATAACTGTTATTGATTTTGATATAGTTTTTTCGATATGTTTAAGTAAGTCTCTTTCTTCATCATCGCAGAAAGAAATTGCCATACCTTCTGCTCCAGCTCTTCCAGTACGTCCAATTCTATGCACGTAGGTCTCTGGTACTTCTGGTAAATCAAAGTTTATTACATGAGACAACTTTTCCACATCAATACCTCTTGCAGCTATGTCCGTTGCAACCAAAACTCTTATTTTCTTTTCTTTAAAATTACTTAATGCAAGCTGCCTTGAGTTTTGTGATTTATTACCATGAATGGCCTGAGCCTGTATTCCGGATTTAATTAGATCACTAGTTATTTTATTTGCATTATGCTTTGTTCTAGAAAACACAAGAACAGACTCAATTGATTTATCCTTTAATAGATGAGTAAGTAAGTGTCTCTTGTTCCTCTTTTCAACTAAATATACTGACTGCCTAATAGTATCAATAGTAGTTGAAACAGGAGTTACCTCTACCTTTATTGGATTTAAAAGAATCGACTCGATTAGCTTTGAGATTTCCTTAGGCATAGTTGCAGAAAATAACATTGTCTGCCTATTCTTAGGAAGTTTTGCTATAATTCTTTTAACATCATATCCCAGTCCCATATCAAGCATTCTATCAGCCTCATCAAGCACTAAAAACTCGATATGCTGTAGATTTATATATTTTTGTTGTACTAAATCCAGTAATCTCCCTGGAGTTGCAACCAAAATATCTATTCCTGCTTTTAACCTCTCTACCTGAGCCTTTTGTGAAACTCCACCAAAAATCGCAGTATTCTTTATTCCAGTATACTTTCCATAGGCTGAAAAACTTTCTTCAATCTGGATAGCTAATTCTCTTGTTGGAGCTAACACTAAGGCTTTAATATTCAAATTATTTTTTTCAGTTTCTTTCTTTTTATAAAGAAGCTGCAACATAGGTATAGCAAATGCTGCTGTCTTCCCTGTACCTGTCTGTGCAAATCCTTCTAAATCTTTTCCTTCAAGGATAACCGGAATTGCTTGCTCCTGTATAGGGGTAGCGCTTATATATCCTTCATTCTTTATGGCTTTTAAAATTGGTTCAATAATCTTCAATTCTTCAAAAAACATTTTTCTCCTTATAGGCACACCAGTTTAGTACCTTAAAATCTTCTATAGTATTAAAATAAAATCTATGGATGTACCACTTCATAATAAATTTTACATTTTTAAATTCTCTGCTCAGAACCCAGCAGAGTTTTAAAAATAGTTTTTGGATTGAAGTGGTACATCTATGGATGTACCACTTCATAATAAATTTTACATTTTTAAATTCTCTGCTCAGAATCCAGCAGAGTTTTAAAAATAGTTTTTGGATTGAAGTGGTACATCTTTATAAATAACTAAAAACCCCTTAAATAGAATACCTATTTAAGGGGTAAAAAATCTACTAATTAAAGAATAGTAACATTTTCTGCTTGAGGTCCTTTAGGTCCCTTAGCTACATCAAAAGAAACTTCTTGGTTTTCTTCTAATGTCTTATATCCATCTGTCTTTATTTGAGAAAAATGTACGAATACATCCTTTCCATCTTCTCCTGTAATAAATCCAAATCCTTTTTCTCCGTTAAACCATTTAACTTTACCGTTCATATCATATACCTCCGAAATTTTATTATTCTTAAATTTGTTGTAATAACTAACTAATAAAATCTCGATATCATCATACTCTATTACTAGGTACTAATTGAAATATATTTTGTTGCATTATTTACTATTAATTTAAGTACTTGATAAGAATACCACAGTTTAATATATAAAGCAAGTTATTTTTATTTACATAATTTAAATCTGCTACCTTCTTATTAGAATTGCGATTATAGCTATGTATTATTCTATCCTGTAATGTGCAATCAAAAGAATCACATTAAATTTATAACTTACCTATTTGCAACTATCTGATCCTCTCTTCCCACATTGCTCTAAGTGATATGGATAGGTTGAAACCACTATATTATGATTTCTAAGCAATGTTTCTCTAAGAATTAAACTTGTATGATTATGCAAAACTTCTCCCCTCTTTTCATGACTGATAAATTCCGGTAATATTACTGTTATCTTTTCATCCTCGCCAGCAGCATCTGCAATCAATTGTATGTTCTCAATCAAAGGATTTATTATTGCTCTATATGGCGAGTACCTAGAAACAAGTATAATATCAGTATCTAACTCATTCCACCTATGTTTTAATTTATCTATAGCTTCTTGGTCTGGCGATATATTTAATGCAATAACATTCTCACTTAAACTTTGAGCGTATTGAAGTGTACTTATAGATGCCTTATTTAAACTAGCTATTGGAACTACGACAATATGAGTATATTTTCTCTTCATATTTATGGTTTTTAGGTTTACAGTACTTATACTTAAACCAGTTGCTACTTTATCATAGTGAGCTTTAATCCTTAATTGACCTAAAATTATAATTGGAATCAATATTACGACTATAAAAGCTCCTTGACTAAACTTTTCAATCAAAATTACTATTCCTGTTATTAAAGTTAATGCAGTTCCTATTCCATTTATAATGGCGCCTTTTTTCCATCCTTCTTCTCTTTCTTTTATCCAGTGATTAACCATACCAAATTGACCTAAGGTAAAAGAAGTAAACACACCTAATGCATATAATGGAATCAGCCTATGAGTATCTGCTCTAAATATAATAACCAAAATACATGCAATAAAAGATAACCCTACTATTCCAAATGTAAATCCAAGACGCTTTCCTCTAACGGTAAATTGTCTTGGTGCATAACCGTCCTTAGCAACTATATACATAAGCATAGGAAATCCAGTAAAAGCTGTATTGCACGCCATAAGCAGTATTATAGCTGTACTGAATTGTATTATATAAAACATAAAACCATTTCCAAAAATTCCTGTAGCTATTTGTGAGATAACTGTAGGTCCATCTGTAATTGGTACTGCTGTATAAAATATGGCAAGTACTGATGTGCCTCCAAATATAAAAAATATCATTAATGCCAATAATATCATAACAGTCTTTGCATTTCTTTGACTTGGCTCTTTAAAGTTAGGAACAGAATTACTTACCGCCTCTAATCCTGTTAAGGCAGAACATCCTGAAGCAAAGCCTCTTAATATCAAAAATAGTGATAAGCTTTGTGTAGCTTTAGTTGGTACAGAATACATTGGGGTTGGATGAATATTCAGTACAAAATATTTAAATAATCCATAAACTATCATAAATATCATACTAAATATAAATATATAACTAGGGATTGCAAATATCTTTGAGGATTCACTTATACCTCTTAAATTTAAAATAGTTAAAATTATAATTATCACCAAAACTATTAAAACTTTATATTGCATTAAACTGCTGAACGCTGAGGCAATGGCATCTGCTCCAGCACTAGCACTAACTGCTACTGTAAGTATATAATCTATTATTAGACCTGCACCTGCAGTTAAACCAGCCTTATCACTCAGGTTTTCTTTAGCTACCTTATATGCGCCTCCACCCTGAGGATATGCCTTAATGATTTGTATATATGAAATTGTAAGGATTATGAGTAGTCCAATAATCATAAATGAAGTCCAGGTTAACCATTTATATGCTGCCGCACCTAATACTATTAAAACAAAAAGAATTTCCTGTGCCGCATATGCTACAGAAGATACAGCATCGCTAGCCATAATTGCAAGACCAAAAGGTACGTTATACTTCTCATGCTTACCTTGCTCACTACTCAAAGGTTCTCCAAGTAGCACATCTGAAAATTTTCTATTCATTGCTTTACCCCCTATGCTATGTTGTAAAAAGTTTATATTTAATTAACTTATAAATAATTTCCCACTCTTTTATAGAGATCTTAATGTGAAATTATACTTTCTCTCATTTATATTAAAATGATTCATAATCTTAGATTAGTGTTTGTGTTTTGACGGTGTTTTTATACATTATTTACTGAAAGATATATTGATCTAAAGAAATACTGATAAAAATATATCCAGATATCCAATGATATCTTTATTTTGCACTAAACTAATAGCAATTCATCAGATTATTTTTATAATATTTTTTAATCACACTTTAAACCTATGCAGTAACTGCTAAGTAATTACGAAATATATAGTAGGGTTGATTATTTATTTAATAGATATTTGTCGAATATAAGGAGGTGTTTTTTTATAATAACAAAAGGTTTAAAATCAAATTTTCTAAAACTTTCTATGTTCTCTCTTTTCTTTATTGCTCTTTTGACTTTAAAAGTGTATGGCTCTATTGATTCTGTTGCTACTATTACAGATTTGAATACAAAAATTTCTTCTGCCATGCACTCAAGACAGACTACATACAGTATAAGTTATACCGGAAGTACTTCAACCCTAAGTAGTGACATTTCCAATACTATAAACAGTATATATAATGCTGATGACTATTTACATTACACTAGTAAAGGTTATTCCTATTCATATACTGTTAGCGGCGGAGTTGCAACTATAAACTTTACTTTTAACTACTGGAATACTGCTGCCCAGGATAGTTATGTCAGCACCAAAGTTAATGACATTTTAAGTCAAATAATAACCACTGGAATGAATGATTTTGCAAAAGAAAAGGCTATTCATGATTGGATAGAAAAGAATGTGGCTTATGACACTACGCTTATAAAACATTCAGATTATGATGCAGTTGTATCTCCATACACAACGGTATGCCAAGGGTATGCATTATTATCATACAAGATGTTAAACCAAGCTGGTATTCAAACTAAGATAGTAGAAGGAACTGCTGGTGGACAAGCTCATGCTTGGAATTTAGTTAATCTTGATGGAGTATGGTATCACTTTGATACAACTTGGGATGATCCATTGCCAGACGTAGTTGGTAGAGTAACTTATAACTATTACAACTTAACTGATGCTCAAATAAAATTAAACCATTCATGGGTGAAAAGTTATCCTGCAGCTACCACTGACTTTGCAGCTACTCTAAACGCTAAGCTTATTAGTGATTCAGCTAATGCTTCACTCTACCAAGGTTTAAGTGATGCATTAGATCTAAATTTACTAAATACTGAATATACTGTAAATGATGCTACAGAGTTAAATGCTAAAATTCAAGAAGCTATTAAAAACAATCAAAGCAAAATTAGAGTAAGATATATGAAGGTTTCTTCTCTTTCAACCGATATTGCTACTGCAATAAAAGGAATTTCAAACATTACATCTTATTCTTATTCCTATGCTGATTACAGCAGAAGCAGCATAACTGGAGATGTAATATTAAATTTATCCTTTACTTATTTTACTCCAGTTAGTGTAAGTTCTGTAACTTTATCTAATAGTGATTTGACTTTAGCAGCTGGTGCTACTAGCACGCTTACTGCTACAGTTCTTCCTATCAACGCTAGCAATAAAACGATTATTTGGTCTACAAGTGATCCTTCAGTTGCAACTGTTGTAGGAGGAATAGTAAAGGCTATTGGAGGTGGGACTGCAATTATTACAGCTAAAACATCCGATGGAAATTATACTGCTACTTGCAACATTAAAGTTATACAAGGAGTATCTAGTGTTACCCTAACTTCATCTTCACCTTATGTTAGATTAGGTGGTGAAGATATTACACTAATTGCTAATATTAGTCCAACTGGAGCTACTAATAAATCACTTACCTGGACAAGCAGTAATTCAAGTATAGCTACTGTAGATTCCACTGGAAAAGTCCATGCCGTAACCTATGGTTCTGCTATTATATCGGCAACTTCTGTACAAGATTCAACTAAGATTGGAAGGTTTACAGTTATAGTGCCTGTACCAGTTACTGGCGTAAGTATCCTTTCAAGCACTTCAGTTGTTAAAATGGGAAGTACGTTAACTTTAGGCACTGTATTTGCTCCTACAACAGCTACTATTAAAACAGTTACTTGGTCTAGTAGTAATGAAGCTGTTGCTAAGGTGAGTGCTACCGGTGTTGTTACTCCTGTTGCTCCTGGTACAGTAACCATAACTACTAAAACTACTGACGGTGGTTTTACTGCAACAAAAGATTTAACAGTTATATATGGAGTTACAAGTATAACTCTTGACAAAACTTCAACTTACCTTAGATTAGGTGACAATGATTTAACTTTAGTTCCAGCCGTTAATCCAAGCAATGCTACAGATAAATCATTAACTTGGACTAGCAGCAATCCTAACATAGCAACTGTTGATTCAATTGGTAAGGTTCATGCTGTAGCGTATGGTTCAGCTACTATAACAGCTGCATCTGTTCAAGATCCAACTAAGGTTGCAAGATGTACTGTTATTGTACCTGTACCAGTTACTGGTGTAAGTGTTCTTTCAAGTTCTTCAGTTGTAAAGATGGGAAGCGCCTTAACTTTAGGTACTGTATTTGCCCCTACAACAGCTACAATTAAGACAGTTACTTGGTCTAGTAGTAATGAAGCTGTTGCTAAAGTAAGTGCTACTGGCGTTGTTACTCCTATTGCTCCTGGTACAGTAACCATAACTGCTAAAACTACTGATGGAGGTTTTACCGCAACAAAAGATTTAACAGTTATTTATGGAGTTACTAGTATAACTCTTGATAAAACTTCAACTTACCTTAGATTAGGCGATAGCGATTTAACTTTAGTTCCAACCGTTAATCCAATCAATGCTACAGATAAATCATTAACTTGGACTAGCAACAATCCTAGCATAGCTACTGTTGATTCAAATGGGACTGTTCATGCTGTAGCGTATGGTTCAGCTACTATAACAGCTACATCTGTTCAAGATCCAACAAAAGTAGCAAGATGCTCAATCATTGTTCCAGTTCCTGTAACTGGAGTTACCGTGACCTCAAGTACTTCAGTTGTTAAGATAGGAAGTACTTTAACTTTAGGCACTGTATTTGCTCCTACAACAGCTACTATTAAAACAGTTACTTGGTCTAGTAGTAATGAAGCTGTTGCTAAGGTGAGTGCTACCGGTGTTGTTACTCCTGTTGCTCCTGGTACAGTAACCATAACTACTAAAACTACTGACGGTGGTTTTACTTCAACTAAGGATTTAACGGTTATATATGGAGTTACAAGTATAACTCTTGATAAAACTTCAACCTATCTCAGATTAGGTGAGAGCGATATAACTTTAGTTCCAACCGTTAATCCAAGCAATGCTACAGATAAATCATTGACTTGGACTAGCAGTAATCCTAACATAGCAACTGTTGATTCAAAAGGAACTGTTCATGCTGTAGCGTATGGCTCAGTAACTATAGCAGCTACTTCAGTGCAGGATCCAACTAAAGTTGCAAGATGTACTGTTATTGTACCTGTACCAGTTACTGGTGTAAGCGTAATTTCTAGTACATCAATTGTTAAAATGGGTACTACTTTAACTTTAGGCACTGTGTTTGCTCCTACAACAGCTACAATTAAGACTGTCACTTGGTCTAGTAGTAATGAAACTATTGCTAAAGTAAGTCCTACTGGTTTAGTTACTCCTGTTGCTCCTGGTACAGTATCCATAACTGCTAAAACTACTGATGGAGGTTTTACTACAACAAAAGATTTAACAGTTATTTATGGAGTTACTAGTATAACTCTTGATAAAACTTCAACCTATCTCAGATTAGGTGAGAGCGATATAACTTTAGTTCCAACCGTTAATCCAAGCAATGCTACAGATAAATCATTAACTTGGACTAGCAGCAATCCTAACATAGCAACTGTTGATTCAAAAGGAACTGTTCATGCTATAGCGTATGGCTCAGTTAGCATAACAGCTACATCTATTCAGGATCCAACTAAAGTTGCAAGATGTACTGTTATTGTACCTGTACCAGTTACTGGCGTAAGTGTAGTTTCTAGTACAACAATTGTTAAAATGGGAAGCACTTTAACTTTAGGCACTGCAATAGCTCCTTCTACCGCTACTATTAAGACCGTTACTTGGGCTAGCAGCAACGAAGCTATCGCAAAGGTAAGTTCTACTGGTGTAGTTACTCCTGTGTCTCCTGGTACAGTAACCATCACAGCTAAAACTATTGATGGAGGCTTTACTGCTACAAAAGACTTAACTGTTATCTATGGAGTTACTAGTATAACCCTAGATAAAACTACTGTTCCTCTTAAATTAAATAGTGCTGATGTAACATTAATAGCTACTATAAATCCAACTAATGCTACTGATAAATCAGTAAAATGGACAACAAGTAATTCTGCAGTAGTAACCGTTGATTCAAATGGTACTCTTCATGCAGTAGGATTAGGTATCGCAACCATAACCGTAACTTCTGTGCAAGATCCTACAAAGGTTGCAAGGTGTACTGTAACAGTAACAAATTAGTTTATAAAAAATACAAAAAAAGCCCACGACGAGCATGTCGTGGGCTTTAATTAGCATAAAAGTTTGTGGTTAAACAATTTTTATTTTAGAGTTTTTGTACATAATAGCTAATAAATTTTTACTCTAAATCTTCTCCATTTGTAGTTATAACTTTTTTATACCAGTAGAAACTCTTCTTCTTAGAACGCTTTAGTGTTCCATTACCTTCATTATCTTTATCTACATATATAAATCCATACCTCTTCTTCATCTCACCAGTAGATGCACTTACTAAGTCTATACATCCCCATGGTGTATATCCCATAAGTTCTACACCATCTTCATTAACCGCATCTTCCATTGCTTTGATATGAGCTCTCAAATATTCTATACGATAGTCATCCTCTACATATCCATTTTCGTCTGGATTGTCCACAGCACCTAAGCCATTTTCCACAATGAATAATGGTTTTTGATAACGATCGTAGATAGAATTCATAGTTATTCTAAGTCCTAACGGATCTATCTGCCATCCCCATTCACTTGCCTTTAGGTATGGATTTTTTAAGGTAGCAAATACATTGCCTGCAGTTTCTTTATTAACTTCTGGATCAGCACTTGTAAGTCTTGAAGAATAGTAACTAAAGGATATAAAATCTACAGTATTATCCTTTAATAACTCAAGATCTCCCACTTCCATTTTTAGGTCTATATTATTCTTCTCAAGCATTTTTATTGCATAGTTTGGATACTCTCCACGAGATTGAACATCTATGAAGAAATAGTTTTCTCTATCCTTCTCCATTGACTTCCATACATCTTCAGGAGCACAAGTATTAGCATAAGTATTACCTGCTGCTAGCATACATCCAACCTTAATTTCAGGATTTATTTCATGAGCTATTTTAGTGGCTTTAGCACTTGCAACTAATTGATGATGTGCAGCTTGATATTTTACTGCTTCTACATTTTCTTCTTCTTCAAATGTTAAACCTGCTCCAATGAATGGAAGATGTAATAGCATGTTTATTTCATTGAAAGTAAGCCAGTACTTTACTTTGTTGTTATATCTATTAAATATAACTTCACATAATCTTTCATAATAATCTACCATCTTACGGCTTCTCCATGAACCGATTGTTTTTACTAAGTTCATAGGTACATCAAAATGAGTTATAGTAACTAATGGCTCAATGCCGTATTTTAAACATTCATCAAATACATCATCGTAGAATTTTAATCCTTCTTCATTTGGTTCTGCATCATCTCCATTAGGGAATATTCTAGACCAAGCTAAAGACATCCTAAAACACTTAAAGCCCATTTCTGCAAATAATGCTATATCTTCTTTATAATGATGATAGAAATCAATAGCCTCATGGCTTGGGTACAAATGCTTATCATCGCACTCAAACATCTTCATCTTTCCAAGCATCACAGGAAAACGATCCTTTCCTGCTGGAATTACATCTACTGTAGATAATCCCTTATTTCCTTCTAAATATCCACCCTCACATTGATTTGCAGCCGTAGCTCCGCCCCATAAGAATCCTTGTGGTAATTTATTTGTATTAATTGACATTTCTATACCTCCAAAAATATATTTTATTCTTTTTCAACCCAAAACTTAATGAAAAGTCTTGTAGCGATTACGACCTTTTTAAGTTTCAACAATATCGCTTACTGAGTATATTTTTACTACTTATTGTCATTATCCAATGAACTAATAAATAAAAACAAAAGAGACCTCAATTAATAAAAAGAGAGAGTTTGTCTCACTTCTTACTAAATGAAGGTCTCGCCTGATCAAATCAGTTACAATCCTACAACTATATGTAAGCGTTTATATACCTTAATTATATTTATGATAGTCTTAATAGTCAATAAATATAATTATTTATTTTTTAATTAAAGGCTCCATTTTCAAATAACAGTGGAGCCTTTGATATCTTTTTTAAATACACATCTCTAAAATCTTATATACATCCTCTTCATTTAAAGCAACGTAAGCATATGCTAAAGCACCATTCTCAACAGCTGATTTTGCCATTTCCTTAAAGTTTGTTTTGTCTATTCCTAATTCACTTAAAGTCATTGGAATTCCGCAAGCTTTAAAGAAGTCTTCTGTAGCATTTATTGCTTCATTTGCAAGAGCAAATTTATCTCCCTTAGGTTCTAAATCCCATACATTTATTGCATAATCAACGAATTTATCAATTGTTTCTTCACTCAATATATATCTCATCCATCTTGGAGTTAATATAGCAAGACCTACTCCATGAGTTATATCATAGTATGCACTTAATTCATGCTCAATTGGGTGACAAGTCCATGCTCCTGCCTTACCACTTCCAGTGAGACCGTTAAGTGCCATTGAGCTAGCCCACATCATGTTAGCGCGAGCTTCATAGTTTTTTGGATCTTTTAATGCTATAGGACAGTATTTTATACAAGCTTGTAACAATCCTTCTGCAAACTTATCCTGTACAAAAGCATCAGTAGTTTTCTTAAAGTAATTTTCAATAATATGAGACATTATATCTGCACAACCAGCCGCTGTTTGGATAGCTGGTAAAGTATATAAGTATTCAGGATCTAGAATTGATGTTTGAGGTATCATATTCCAAGATGCTGTTCCAATCTTTTCATTTGTATCCATCTTAGAAATAACTGCATTCTTATTCATTTCTGATCCAGTTGCAGCTAGTGTTAAGATAGTCACTATAGGTAAAACTTTATCTATCTTAGCAGGGTCAGTAACTATATCCCAAGCATCTCCATCATAGTAGTAAGCAGCTCCTACAACCTTCGCACAGTCTATAGTACTTCCGCCACCAACAGCTAGTATAACATCAATTTTATTTTCTTTGCAAAGCTCTACTCCACGTCTTACAGTTTCAATTCTTGGATTTGGTTCAATACCACTAAGTTCTACTATATTAAAATCTTTTAGTAATTCCAGAATATTATCATATATTCCATTCTTCTTTATACTTCCACCACCATAAGCAAGCAATACATTTTTTCCATGTCTTTTCAATACTTCTGGAAGGTTAGAAATTTGACCTTTACCAAATAGCATTTCAGTATAAGCATTAAACTTAAAATTATCCATCTTTTCTTCCTCCTATTAATGCACAAATCTTTACAATCTTTAACTTTTTATACTTCAAGTATACCCCTTACAGTAAACTCTAAGTCAATACTATCTCCGTAAAATGTAATAGTAAATTCTTTGTTTATTCTGTTAGTCTTTCACTATTGTATAATAACAAACCCTCCTTTTTGTATTTCACTGAGTATCTGATACGATTAACATCGCAGTACTACAGTAAGTTGTGAATTTTTAATCCATAAACTTTTTAAATATATAACTTTTTAAAAAGTTATGCCTAAAATGCTAGTTTCAATTGCTTTTAGTATTTTTAATCATAATTTTTAGTTAAATAACTAATATGAAAACTTTATACTTTCTCATACAGTAAAAAAGTCACTGAAGCGGCCTTCTTCAGTGAGCTTTTTTAACGCATCTGCCTTTCCGAATGCATATGAGGAAACTTACAGGCTAATAAGTTTTATTTTTTTACTGTATAGAGATAAAAAGCTCCTTAAAGCATTGAAATATCAAAGTTTAGCTATCTTTAAAACTTTATAAATTCCTATACAGCAAAAAAGTGAACTCTGCAGTACAGAGTTCACTCTTCTTGTTTGCTTTACATATATATTATTGTTGTTTCACACCTTTTTTTCTTAGTAGCACATATCCACCTGCTACAGAAGCAGCCATTAGTAATGCTAATGGTAGTATTGGTGCTGAATCACCAGTTTGTGGTGAAGTTGTACTTGTGCTGCTTACTGATGTTGAAGTTGCACTAGTATTTGTTGAAGTTGATGATGTTTGAGTTGGTGGTGTTGTTTGTGTTGGTGTTGTTGGTACTGCTTTACTTATTTCTTGAGCAGCTAACCATTCCATAATTGTTGTGCTCTTTCCATTGATTGTATCTACACATTGATTATTGTATACATATATCCATGACCAATGTCCCATGTATTCATATGGTGTACCATCAGCTTTTTTGTATAAACCTGTAGTATCAAGTACCTTTTCTAACAATGTCATATGAACGTTCTTTGCTCCTGCTTTTACTAAACGCTCGTAAGTTGGAACCATAAAGCTATTTACAGGAACTGTTGTATCTGTTTTTGAAGCAGTAAACCATAATGGAATATTTTTTAATTTTTGTATATCAGCATCAGTTATTAATGTATCTTTTAAAGCTTCACAAGTTGGGAATGCAGCTGCAAAGTAATCTGTATAGTCTCTAGCCATAACCATTGTCATATATCCACCGTTAGAGTCTCCACCAATGTATACTCTATTTGTATCAATATCCTTGTTATTAGCAACATACTCTTTTATCAAAGACATAAGAGCTTTTTCATATTTTGAAGTTCCATCTCCTCTGCCACCATTTAACCCGTCCATCCAGAAGGTTGGTGCCTGTGGTGCTAATACATATGCTCCCTCAAAATATTTTTGCATTTCAGGTGATGCAAAGTTTACAGCCTTATTTCCCATGATTGGAAGAAAACCATCAGTTCCACCTTCTCCTGCACCATGTAACCAAATTACTAATGGATGTTTTTTACTATCCTTTGCTGGTGCAAAGCTTGCATAATGTAGTGTGCTATTATCGTAAGTTCCTTGTGAAGTAGTAAATTGGTCTGCAAGTATCTTGGTTCCACCTGCATATACATTTCCTACTAAACCTCTGATTGTTTGTGAACCAGATGTTATATCTCTTTGCTCTGTAATTGTGTAATTAGAAGTTACCCATCCATTTAATCCATTGGATAAACTGTAGTTCATTGGTGAACCTAATGCTATATCTGGACCAATTTCCATTTCAAGAACTGCGTAACTACCGCTAGCCACAGCATTTCCATCTTTATCAGAAACATATGCCCTTGTAACTTTACGGTCTCCTTCTGCAGCACCTAGCATTAAAGTATTTGGTCTATTTTCAGTTCTTAGAACATGAACCTTAAATGTGTCAGTAGCTATTAAGCCTTGATCTACTTTTTGACCCAAGTTAACGATTACTTTTGTGATTGCTGGACCCCAGTCCTGTACTTCAGTAACTGTTGAATAACTTGTAGACTTAACTTTAGCTTGACTAGCTAGCCATTCCATTATTGTTGTATTTTTTCCGTTAATTGTATCTGTGCATTGGTTATTGTAGACATATATCCATGACCAGTGACCCATATATTCATATGGTGATCCATCTGCCTTTTTATATAAACCTGTTGTATCAACTACCTTATCAAATAATGAGAAATGAACATTCTTAGCTCCAGCCTTCACTAAACGATTATAAGTTGGAACCACATAGTCATTTATTGGAACTGTAGTATCTGTTTTAGCTGCAGTAAACCATATTGGAAGGTTCTTCATCTTCTCAATATCTGAATCCTTTATTAAAGTATCCTTTAAAGCTTCACAAGTTGGAAATGCAGCTGCAAAATAATCTGTATAATCTCTTGCCATAAGCATTGTCATATATCCACCGTTAGAATCTCCACCGATGTAAATTTTGCTTGTGTCAATGTCTTTATTACTTGCAACATAATCTTTAATTAATGACATAAGTGCATTTTCGTATTTTGAAGTTCCATCTCCAAAGCCATTAAAGCCCTCCATCCAGAAGGTTGGAGTTTGAGGTGCTAGAACATAAGCTCCTCCAAAATATGCTTGCATTTGCTTTGAAGCAAAGTTATCTGCCTTATTTGCTGTGATAGGAAGTAATCCATCTGTTCCGCCTTCTCCCATACCATGAAGCCATATAACTAATGGATGTTTGTTATTATCTTTTTCAGGTGTATAATTTGAATAATGTAAAGTAACATTGTCATAGGTTGCTTGTCCAAGTTTAAAACTATCCACAATAGGTTTAGTATCTCCGGCAGAAGTATTAACAACTAGTCCTGAGATTGTCCCTGAACTTGATGCAATATCCTTTTGTTGAGTTATCGTGTAATCGCATTTAACCCACCCATTCATGAATGTTGTCATACTGAAATTAATTGGAGAACTTAAAGTATCATCAGGACCAACACTCATTTCGAGCACTGCATAATTGCCACTGTCAACAGCATTACCGTCCTTATCTGAAACATATGCTTTAGTGATAGTTCGATCACCTTCTGCAGCACCAGTAATCGCAGTATTTGGTCTAGTATCAGTTCTCAATACATGTACTTTAAAAGTATCTGTACCAACTGAGCCTTTATCTACTTTCTTACCTAAGTCAACAATGACCTTTGTTGTTGCTGATCCCCAGTCAAACACCTCAGTAACTGTACGGTAAGATGTTGCTTGAGCTTCTGCAGCAAAAACACTTCTCACTGGAGAAGCTACCATTGCGCTTGCTAAAATAACTGCAAGCATTAGCTTTCCACCACGTTTAAATATACTTGCCATTTTTACCCCCCATATCTCAGGCTTTTAAACCTTTTTTTACTTTAAAATCTATATCAATGATCATAAAGTACTCATTTAATAACTAGCTTATTTTGTTAATTTTTAGCTATAGTCAATATTATTTTTCTAACTACTAAAACTAATATAATTTTAATCTGAACAAATAATAGATGTATTCAACTGTATGATTGCTGTTTTAAAACCTTTGCATGTACAATTATTCGACTATCTTTATCTGAATTTGTACAAGTTGATAAACTCAATACTTTATCATCTACAGTAACTTCTACCCTAGTGTCATAAATAGAACTTTTCTTTAAAGTTTTTAAGAATTTATCATATTCATCCTTTGTACTAAAACTCTTATTATAGCTCTCACTAGTACTTCCTGTTATATAGCAAGAAAAAATTTCACATTTTAAATCTCCATTTGGAGTATAAATCCAGAAATAAGGATTGGACACATAAAAATCTTTATCTTTATACTTCATTAATGCACTAAACATTGATGAATTCTTCAGATTATGACCATATATTGTGGTATGTAAGTCTTTAAACTGGCTATTATTTTCATAATCCATAAAAATACTTCCTGCTTTGTTTTCCTCCTTCTTGAAGGTATGCTTTAAATAAAAGTTATTATCTGTACCTTTTACAATAGGGTAGTCAATTCCAATACTCTCAAAATGAATCCATGCAACAATATCACTATTTATCGCTTTAAGATTATCAAAGTCTATCTTCGAAGCTTTTGTGGATTTGCCGTTATTAGGAACCTTCTCAACATACCTTTGTAAATCTTTGTATTCATCAGTACCTTTCTTATACTCACTCCCTATGATGTATAAACTATAGGCAGAATATAAAAAAGCACCTGCACAAATTAATACCATAATTATTTTTAGAGAGCTGCTAAAGGAAGCTTTCTTCTTAAAATCTGTTTTATTTAATTTACCTTTCCCACCTTTTTCATTATTAACCATATATGTCTCCTGCCCCATTTTGAAATGCCAAGCCTTCATAACTTCTCAGCAAATTAATTATATATTTCATACAATTGTAAAGCTTTCCATTTATAGATTTTTACATACCGTTTTATTATTGTTTCTTGCCTTATTTTTTATAAACTAAGAAATTTAAATTATTTTCACTACATAAAAGTCAAAAAATGGAACAAGTTTACACACCTCTTCTCCAGTAAAAAAATAGAGCGTTTTTCAACACTCTATTTCTTCAACATTTTATATACTTTTTTCTAATTATTTAATTAATGTATTGGCTATATTCAACAGGTTACTTTAACAGTTCCAATATATTTAGCTATTTTTAACAGGTATAATTTCAATTAACATAACTTCATGTGGTTCCATCTTTTCATTTATTATTAAATCACCGTTGATATCAATACTCTTCATTCTATATCCGAATATTGATTTATTTTTAATATAATTAAGTTCATCAGTTTCCATGGACTTTGGTGCGCCAATTCTAAGCCATTCGTCATAAGCTGATCCATTTTCTTTATTAATCCTATATATTTTCACCACTACTTCTCCAGACAATCCTTTTAAAACAAAACTTATATTTTTACTTTTTTCATCAAAAACATGGTATCTATTTTTTAAAGTAATATCTTTTGAGTGGCATTGCTTTTTATCATCTATAAAATGACAATAGTTAAATGTTAAAATCTGAATAGAATTATTGATATTCTTAGTGGCTATGAAATCATTTTCTTTTCTTATTATGCTATTTCCTAATCTATTCATAAGTTGATATGCATAATAGATTGGCTTCTTTATTCCATTGTTAGTTATAAAGCCAAGTCCTCCATGAAAGATATTGTTACTTGCTTTAGTTTCTTCAAATATATCACTAAAGGACCAGTATGCCATACCATCAACTTTATTAAAATTAGCAACAATATCTTTTACGAAGAATGAAGCCTTGAAGCATGTATCATGTAATAAGTCTTTTTGACTTGGAGTGGTATTCCATTCAGTAACAAAAAACTCTTTTATATCTAATTTATACTTATCTATTTTATTAACAAAATTATCTATATACTCACTAATAAATCTTTCATTAGCGTAGAAACAATAATCTAAAGAATTCTGAAGTATTAATTCATTGTCTGACACCTTTCCAAACTTATTAATAAGTTCAAGTGAATCTGATTTTCCAATTGGCAATAATGAATAAGTTCTTACAGCAATAAAGTCTAATGCTATCCTTTCATCTTTTAAATAGCAACTATACTTATCTAAAAGTTGCAAATCAAATGTCCCTCCAACTCTTAGCTTGGCTTCAACCTGTTTTACACTACTATAAGTTTCTTTGAAGAATTCAAAATACTTCTGATCTTCAGTATTGAAGTAACTCCACTGGTCACAAATTTGAAAATACCACTTTTCTACTTCATTAATACTATATCTTTCTATAAGATGTTTCACAAAACTTCTTATTAATTTATTCCACTTCTTTATGCTTTTAGGAAAACTAATATTAGCTTTCCATGCAAATATATATTTCTTTTCAGCTGCAAGTTGATCAGGCATATATCCAAGTTCTATGAATGGTTTAAGCTTTATCTCCAATAAAAAATCTATAAGTTCATCAATATAGGTAAAGTTATATTCTGAATTCCCCTGATCATCTTCACTATAAACTCGCATCTCATCAGAAAGTATTCCATGAAACCTTACATATTCAAAGCTTATATCTTTTTGAACCAATCTCAATTGATTTCTTAGCTCTTCCCTCATACCTTCTGCAGCCCTACCAAAAGCTAAAATCTTTTTCCAACTCTTATCCAAGGTACTCACTGAAGAATTTAAGTCAATTACATAGCTTTGTTTTTTTTCAGGTAATAACCTAAGTTTATCGTTTTCGTTGTTTGATATATTCTGTAAATTAAACTTAGAAAAATCTAATTCCAGTAAATTTTCTTTTATTTCATTTAAGTAAATATTTCTATATTTTGAAGGAGTCATGCCATAGATTTCTTTAAAAGCCTTAAAGTAAGATTTTAAATTTGGAAATCCATTTTCTAATGCAATAAAAGTAATTTTTTTATCCGATAGTACCAAATCCTTTATAGACTCTTCTAATCGTACATTACTAATAAAAGCGTTTAGAGGAATGCCCATTTGTTTTGAAAAATATCTAGATATATATTGAGAATTTAAATGCATATATTGTGAAATATCCTGTAAACTTATTTTCTCTTTATAATGAGTAAGTACAAACTTTATAATACTGTTTATCCTTTCATCATCATGATTTATAGAAAATGTATTCTCTATTTTATCAACGGTAAACTTATTAATTAGTAGTACTATGAGTTCCATTATTAAATGTTTTGCTAATAATAAATATCCATTTTGTTTATTTAAACATACCTCTAGTAGCTTTATAATTATACCTTTAATATTTTTATAATCTTGCATATTGACTTCATCAATATTTAAGGAGTTTACTTCAAGTATCAAATCACTAAAGTTACTATATAAATTATTAAAATATTTAGAGTCTATTTCTAAAATATAGATTTGATTAGTACTTGAACTATCAATACTGTACATTATGTTTGGATTAATTAAAATAATATCTTCTTCTCTTAGTTTATAACCTTTGTCTCCTTGCTTTATAAGAACTTCACCTTTAATAACAAATATCAAAATTAGCTTTGGATTTAAGTAGTAACTTGAGGTTTTAATGCTTTCAATATATAGTTTAACCGGAATTTCTCCTATCGTATCTATAATCTCATTTGTATATCTCATTAATATCCCCCCATTATATCTATAAATAATTTTGTATTAAAATTTTATATTTTCCTATATAGTAAAAAAGACCTCTATTAATAAAAAGATAGGTTTCATCCTGCTTCTTATTAATGAAGGTCTCGCCTGATCAAGTCAGTTACAATCCAACAATTTCATGTAAGCGTTTAATTTATAATGATAAGATCATTATATTGCTTTTACCAATAATAGTCAATTAACTTGATAGTACTTTTATATTTGCGCTTTCGAATTCTCCTCCCGGAACCCAGCGGAGTTTTGAAAATAGGTTTTGGATTAAATCAGTTTATGGATGTACCAATTCATTAGAAAAGTTTGAAGGTAAAAATAATATCAAATGATTGATAGCAAAAATTGATATTATTAGCATAGTATCTTTTGTTTTTTCTATTTTGTTATATAATATTAATATAATAATTTCATTGGAGGATAACTTATTTTATGAACAACACATTAACAGCTGAAAACATGAGAAAATTACAAGAAGAATTAGAATATAGACTCACTACAAAAAGAGCTGAAATTGCAAGAGAAAAGTTAGAAGCAGCTGCACATGGTGATAGATCGGAAAATGCAGAGTACAAGGAAGCTTGTGCTAACTATAGAGAAAATGACAATAGAATTCAATACTTAATGACTATGATTTCAACAGCCATTATTGTAGATGATGAAAGCATAGATAAATCAGTATTAGGACTTAATAGTAAAGCCAAAGTTAAATTCATAGAAGATGATTTTGAGACTGTTGTAACCTTAGTAACTACAATGGATTTAGATCCTGATAATATGATGATAAGTATCGAATCTGACTTAGGAAAAGCGTTATCCGGTAAGAAGGCTGGAGATGTTGTTGAAGTTAATGCTCCTGGTGAAAATTATAACGTAGAGATATTAGAGGTATTTCAGGAATAATAAAAAGTTAAATTATACTTAATTAAAAAATCATGTGTGAAGGATTAATCAACTTCATACATGATTTTTATTTTTCTAAATATAAGTAATATTAGCTTCTCTTAATTATGAAGGTATGTCATTGCTGCAAATCATATTTATATATAATACTTCTCCATAGTAAATCCTCTGCCTTTTACTTCATTAACCCTATTAATAATCATAAAGGCTTTAGGATCTACAGAATTAACAAGTTCATTTAGCTTAGAAAGTTCACGATTTGAGATTACAGTGAGTACAACCAAATTGTTATTATGACAATAACCTGTTTCAGCTTGGATTAAAGTAGATCCTCTATCAAGGTACTTAATAATCATTTGATTAATTTCTTCATACTTATCACTTATAATCTTAACCTGAGTTCTTGACTGACCAAGTAATAAGACTTTATCGAGCACTACTGTATAAATTAACACTAATAAAATTCCATATAGAACCTGCTCTTTATTAGCAAAAAGTATTTGAGACAGAAGTATAGTAAAATCTAATGCATACATTACCGCTGATACTGGAAACCCAAGTTTTTTGTTTAATACAAGAGGAGGTATGTCCATCCCTCCTGTAGATGCACCTGCTTTTATTACTATCCCTATACTAAATCCGATCATTATTCCTGCATAGATTGTTGCAAGTAGATGGTCAGAAGTCATATTTTTTAATTCAGGAATAGTCTGCAAAACTCCTAAAATAAAAGGATAATAGAAAGTACTAATAAGTGTAGTAAATGCAAATTTCTTTCCGAGAATCACTGCTCCTAATACAAACATACTTATATTAAATATAGAAACAAATATAGTAATAGGCACATTGAGCTGATGATAAAATAGCAGTGCTAGCCCGGTTGTCCCACCTGTAATTAATCCAGTTGGAAGTATAAACATAGTAACTGCCATAGCATATATTGTATTTCCCAGTAAAATTAATAATATATTCTTCAATATAGCTGAGTATCTCTTAATCATCGAATATTTCTCCTTAAATATTTTGTTATATATAAACTTTTTATATTCAAGTCAATTAATTGCGACACAGTACCTTAAACTAGTAAAATGCAACAATCTATTTTTATTTAGCCACATAAGGTCATAGAACTGAATAATACATACCTATTTATTATAGCTCAATACTTTAATTTCTTAAACCTCTTGTATTGTTCAATTTATGATATATAAAAATAGCTAAAGCAATCTTATTTACATTAAAAGGAGTATAGACATTTTAGCCTAACTAAAATATCCATACTCCTTAATTAATTTATTATAAATTATCTAAAAATCTATTGATGTCTCAAAGATTACTTATAAATCTTTGTTTAGTTCTAGTTACTACGCTCCAATGAAGGTCACAGTGTACTTCCTTATTGTTTTCCCATCAGCTGCTGTTACGGTTATTACTGCTTTTTCTCCTACTTTGCAAGCTTGTTTAATAGTGAGTTGTGCACCATTTATCCCTCTATGATCATTAGCCTTTGCAGTAACAAATGGTACTCTATTAGTTCCTGAAGTCAGCTTGTAGGTATACTCCAAAACATCTGGATTGAAATTACCTATTTCCTTATCTCCTACACATATTCTACTTAGAGATGCATCTGTATTTGGCAGCATTTTAAAGTACAATGTATAGGTTCTATGATTTCTTCCATCTGCAGAAGTTACGTGAATAGCTGCAAAAGAACTCAAGCAACCAGCTTGTTTTATATTTATCTTTGCATTGGCATCAGTTGTAGTTGCAGTTATAACAGGTTCCTTAGTTGTATATGGAATAGTCACTATAGTAATTAAATCACCTTTAAACTCAGGAATTGCCTTGCCATCTACAGTTATCTTAGTTAAGGTAGCATCATTCTTAGAAGCAACTACAAACTTAACAGTATAAGCATTAATATTAACTCCATCTTCTGCTGTCACTTTTATAGTAGCCGATCCATTTACTGTATCTGCTTGAGTTATATTTACTGTTTCCACAGCCTTTACTGCTTCTGCAGAAACCACAGGAATCTTTGTTGTTCCAGAAGGCAGTGTAACACTATATTCTTTTTTACTTGGATCAAAGCCTTCTAAATTTTTACCATCTATACTTATACTCTTCAAGGTTGCATCTGTATCCTTTGGAATCTGCACTGTAAAGTTAATGGTGTAAGTCTTAGTTGTTACTCCATCTTCTGCTGTTACCACTATCTTAGCAGTTCCTGGCAATGCTTCTGGTTTTGTTACCACAGCTACTGCTTTACCTGCATCCTTTACCACTGCATTTATTTCTGGTACTGCTATTGTACCTGCTGGTAGTTCTACATTGTAAGTAGTGATATTTTCATCAAAGCCTGTTATTGTTGTCCCACCAACCTTTAAATCACTTAAAGCTGCCTCTGTATGCTTTGGAACATAAGCCGCTGCAGAAATATTATCATACCTAGCATCAACATTCCAAGTTCTTAAACCTATAGATCCAGAAATATAGCTTGTATCAACTTTATCTATTATAGGGGTATCCATATTATCTACATAAATTTTTATACTTGATCCAATAGCAACTACCTTCATATGATAGCTTTTTCCTGCTTCAATAGTCATTGGTTCAGTAGCCAAAAATGTCCAAGAACCGTTTGATTTACCTAGTACTACTCCAGGAACATCTCCATTCTTTCCTAGTCCAGCATAATACCCTTTATAGTTATCAGCTCCTACCCCTGGACTGCTTAACCTAAATAATACTCCTGCATTGTTGTTAGTTTGAATATTCCCTAAGGTTATATCTGTCTCATAGGTAAAGTCTGAAAAATTAGTATTTTGGGCTATAGACTTTCCGCCACTATTTGCTAAAACTCCATACTTTCCATCTGCTACAGACCAGCTTCCTCCAAAGGTATTCCACTGATTTGCATTTCCATTATCAAAGTTGTCACTAAAGCTTGTGCTAGTTATAGGTTTGTCAGTAAGAACTCTCTTTCCTATCCCTACATCAATCCCTTGTCCTCCTGTTGTCTGATGGCAATGAACTGCAATAACATTATTTTCATTAATCTTAATTGCCTTCTTAGCAGCATCATTCATATCTAGCAATACATAATCTGTTGAATATCCTGTTGCTGTTCCTGCAAGTACTCCATTTATATAAATCTCACTAGCTTCATCATGGAATAGATTAAAGCATAGGCCATTTATTTCGTCATTTGTGATGTTTCCAGGATTAAAACTCTTACGCATCCATATATCTGAGGTGTCCCAATTTGTTCCAATAGCGATTCCTGGAGTCATTGTTGTACCAAAGCCACCTTGAGCTGAAGTCCATGTAGAATCATCGAAACCTGAAGAATACCAATCTGATGCTGTATTTGCTGTAGTATACTTCCAAGTCTGCTTTTGTGATTTTGAAGTAGGTAATACTTCACTATAATAAGAAAGTTTATTAACAACCTTTTCATTGGATGTCTTAATCTTATTTACGTCGCATTTCATCTGTCTGTCATAAGTCATTAAACCATTCACTTCATTTTCTACATCAGTTATCTCAGTATACACTGCTGCACTTAATCCATTATTTGTCTTATAAGATAGAAGGTTATTTGCATAGGTATCATATAAGTTAGTTAAGTCATCAGCATTATTTACCATAATATAACTTGCTGAGAGAGCTTCATTCCATTGATGCTGAGGAATCTTAAATCCTATACCGCCATATTCTCCGCAAACATTAATTTGAGTTGAACTATTTGGGCATGCTGGAGGTGGATAGCTATGAACATCATAAATGTTTCCTGCATTTGCATATGGTCCTCCACTTCCTTGATTTATTAATCTAGAGGAATCAATACCTGCCACAAGTCCTACAAGTCGTGCTGGATCGTACTGGCCTTGCTCTTCGTTAAATACACACCACATGATGATTGATGGGCTATTCCAATGGGTCTGCACCATACGTTGTAGTTCCAATTCATACTGTGGTTTATCTACTGGAGGAGGATTGCTCATATAGGAGTCAGCAGATGGCATGTCCTGCCAAACTAAAATCCCTAATTTATCAGCCCAATAATACCAACGAGCTGGCTCTACCTTTATGTGTTTTCTTACCATATTAAAACCTAAAGCTTTTTCCTGTTCGATATCAGACTTTAAAGCTGCATCGGTAGGAGCTGTATAAAGTCCATCAGGCCAGAACCCTTGATCCAAAGGCCCCATCATGAAGGTTTCCTTATTGTTTAAAAATATCTTATTTACTCCATTTACTTGATTCATGGATATCTTACGCATTCCAAAATAGCTCTTTACTGTATCTATAACTGTTGAGTCTTTCTTTAAATCTACTTTAAGATCATAAAGGAACGGATTGTCTGGAGACCATAACTTAGCGTTTGTAATTGGGATATATAAGGATGTGTTTGGACTACCATCTACCTCACCTGCAATCGTTGCTCCATCATAAGCTGTAGCAGTAACTACAGTTCCATCAGCTACTCCTGTTGTATTTACTGTAAGTTTAAGTCTTCCTCCATCCACATCTGGCTCAATCTTTAAATTATCTATACTTGAAGATGCTGCAACTGGCTCAAGCCAAGCAGTTTGCCAAATTCCACTAGTTGATGTATACATAATTCCACCTTGATGTAAGGTCTGCTTTCCTCTTGGCTCTCCAGCAGCATCTGTTGGATCATAAACTTTTACAATTAATTCTTGTTCTCCTGTTGCTTTTAAGTATGGAGTGATGTCATAGCTAAATGGATCATAACCACCTTTATGAATACCTACACTTGTACCATTTACAAATACTTCAGATTGCCAATCCACTGCACCAAAGTTTATGATTATTTTCTTACCATTCCAATTTTGAGGCAAAGTGAAAATCCTTCTATACCAAGAATAATCATAATGAGCCATAATTCCTGATAAAGCTGATTCCATAGGATATGGAACAAGTATTTTCCTTGTTAAGTTCCTTCCTGTCGGTACTGGATCACTTGCAGTTCCTTCTTGAAATTGCCATAATCCATTTAGATTCTGCCACTCAGTTCTTTGCATCTGCATTCTTGGATAATCAGGAAGAGCATTATCAGTAGTCACATCTGCTGACCATTTTGTCATTAAAGGAGCCTGTTGCTTTTCCCATTGCACATATGGTGTCACACTTACATTAGCTATAGCTTCTGCTGTTGTGCCTGACACTGTACCAGTCACTACTACATTTCCAACCTCAGAAAATAATGATGCATCACCAAAATCCCAAGCTACAGGAAGCTGTCTTTTTGTACCATCACTATAATCTACAGTTACAGTACTTGGTAGATTTGGATGTGCATATTGCTGACAAGTTCCTGTCACTGGTTCTACAGAAGCCGTTACTATAGGTACTTGACTACCTTCTGGTTGATAAAAGCATTCTACTGGTACAACCTGCTTTGGTTGGCTTGTACTAGACCATTGAAGCTTTAGGTCCGCTCCACCAGTAGCTTGAAAATACTCTAGTTTAAAATCATATTGAACTCCTGCATTAAGGCTAATTTTACTGCTTGTTTGAGGAACCTCCCAATCATTTACCCAATGATCAATTATTAAATTACCATTTACCCATAGCCTAAAGCCGTTATCACCAATCATATAAAAAGTATAATCTTCACTATATTTAGGCTGTATCTTTCCTGTCCATCTCACTGCACATCCCTCAGTTTGTCCAGTACGTGCTTTAAGTACATCAGTAAAAGCACTATAAAAGTTTATATTTTCATCTATATTGGTAGATACTAAACTTGCAAAATCTGCAGCAGTTGTAGAACTACATTTATAATAGTCACCTTTTAATCCATGATAGGATAATTCTTCAGCTTGAGCAATTGTTACTGCTTTAGTTAAACTTGGATTAACTGTTAACACAGAAAGAAAAGTCATTATAATTGATAACATCTTCATAAACTTATTATACTTATTTCTTTTCAAATCCCATTATCCCCCTATCTATATTCTAAGATTTTTTAACTTTTATAAACTCCTTAAATCCACCTCCTTTTTAAGTATTATTGGCATTACTGTCCTACTACGCTGAATTTCATCATTAAATAATTTAAATATTAGTTACTGACCACTCTTATTCCGTTTCATTCTACAAAAAAATTGTATCACAACGTTTTCATACTGTATTTGCACTATTCATTACTTTTGTATACTTTTGCTACAAATTTTATATCTTATCCTATATTAATAAACTACGCATACCGGTAGTTGTTTACTATAGATGAATTTGCTCTAAATTCATGATAAAATTATAGTTATGATTTGAATATTTGGATTGTTATACCAGGAGGTAGAGGTATGAAAGAATCTATAAATTTAAGACTAATGACTTTCAATATACTTGTTGATCGTAGAACTGATGAGCCATATTCATGGGAATATAGACGTGAACAGATATTATCTATATTGAAATACTATAATCCAGATATATTTTGTATCCAAGAAGCTTTAGAGAACCAAAAGGTTTATTTAGAAGAAAATCTTCCTGAGTACTCCTGCTTTGGTATAGGACGTAATGATGGAAATCTATCTGGAGAGCAGGTACCTATTTTCCATCGTAAAAATATGTTTGATTTAGAAGATCAGGGATGTTTTTGGTTATCAGAAACTCCATCTATTGCTGGTTCCATTGGCTATGATGCCAAGTGCCCTCGTACTGTTATATGGAAACAATTAAAACATAAAAGCTCAAATAATACTTTCATTATTGCAAATACTCATTATGATCATGTCGGCAAGGCAGCAAATTCAAAAAGTATTCATGTAATAAAAGAACAGCTTTCACTATTTAATGAGAACATTCCAGTAATTCTATGTGGAGACTTCAACTCCTCCGAACAAGCTCCAGCCTATGACGAGATTCTATCCCAAGGCTTCATAGATGCTTCGAAGACAGAAACAACTATTTATTATAGTTTACCTTTTACCTATCATCGTTTTATGATGAGTGAATATAAGTCAAATATGGAATCCCTACAGCGACAACATGATAGAATCTTTAGAGCTATTGATCATGTATTTTACCATGGTTCAATTGAGTTTACTCAATATGGCGTGCTACCAGATAATAGATCTGGAGTATATCCTTCAGATCACTTTCCTGTATTGTGTGACTTTAATCTTTGATTCAATATTTTAATAATAGTTTTAAGTCTAGAGCCGTCAATATTTAAAAGCCGTACATATAAGGAAATTTCTATTCCTCATTATATACGGCCTTTATTTTATAAAGCACTTTTATTAAATTTACGAGCTGACTTTAACAATATTACTTAAATTAAATGGTTATGCAGGAGATGCTATATACTACTTGTCTTAAAAATAAACTTCTCAATTAGTTCTGCAACAACGCCTTCGTTATTATCGGCACTTGTGGTGTAGTCGCAAGCCTTTTTTACATCTTCCACAGCATTTCCTGCCGCTACTGATAAACCTGCAACTTTTAACATAGCCATATCGTTATAGTTATCTCCTACTGCAATTGTATCCTTCATATCTATATTTAGTATCCTCGCTAAATCTGCTAATCCTTGTCCTTTATCTACACCTAAAGAATTAAACTCCATATAACGATTTGATGAATAACTAACGGAACAGTATCCATGTACTATATCCTTCATAGCAGGTTCTAAGCTCATTAAATATGGTACATCTATATTTTGATATAAAATCTTAGCTATTAATTCATTTTCTAAAAAATCTACAGTGTTTTCTTCCATAATAGTGCATTCAAATTTTTGATTCCCAATTCTTAACTTTTCACTATCTGACAAATTGTATATGTATAGCTTGTCTTTTGTGTAAACATGAATACAAACATCCTTGGTTAATCCATACTCAAAAATTTCTTTCATTTTATTAAAATCTAAACCTTTAAACTGTAGCAACTTATTTTCTTTGTTTTCAGTTAATGCACCTCCATTAAAAGAAAGAACATACTCACCCAGTTCATTATATAAATCTAATATTCTTAAATCTGTCTGAATAGAATTATAGCCTCTTCCTGTGGCTGGAACAAATTTCACTCCAAACTCTTCCTTGGCCCTTTTAATAAACTCAATATTTTTTTCACAAATTACATGATCATCATTTAATAAGGTTTCATCCATATCACAAGCAATTAGTTTATATCCCATATCAATTTTCCTCTCTTTCATTTCCCGTTGTATTTATTGTATACAAAAAATTATGTTATAACTTAATATTTTCTAAATAAGAAAAAACGAGTGATATCAATTGATACCACTCATTATATAATTCTAGAAGCTTAAGTCTTCTCCGTTTGAACCAATTACTTTTTTATACCAATAGAAAGAATCCTTTCTGCTTCTTGTAAGAGGTCCATCGCCGTTATCATCCTTCTCTACATAGATAAATCCATAACGCTTTCTCATCTCTCCAGTACCTGCAGAAACTAAGTCAATGCATCCCCATGGAGTATATCCCATTAAGTTAACTCCATCTTCTTCTACCGCTTCCTTCATTGCCTCAATGTGTCTAGCTAGGTATTCCATACGATAAGTATCATGGACAGATCCATCTTCCTCCACTTTATCAATAGCTCCCATTCCATTTTCAACAATAAATAAAGGTAAGTTATATCTTTCTTGCAATCTATTAAGTGCAAGTCTCAATCCAACTGGATCAATCTGCCATCCCCAATCAGTTGCCTTTAAATAAGGATTTAAAATTGAAGTAGACATATTTCCATCAGTCACAGTTTTATTTTTATCAGAGCTCACAACTGAACTTGAGTAATAAGAGAATCCTATATAGTCAACAGTACCATTCTTTAATAGCTCATCGTCTCCATCTTGCTTTTCTAATTTTACACCTAATCTCTCATACTCTTTTAATTTATATTCTGGATAAACCCCACGACATTGAACATCAGAGAAAAAGTGTCTTTGTTGATCGCTTTTCATTAATTTCAATTCATCTTCAGGATTACAAGTAAGTGCATAAGTAGACCCATATGCAGTCATCATACCAATCTTGAAATCTGGATTAATTTCATGACCTAATTGTACAACCTTTGAACTTGCTAAAAACTGATGATAAACTGCTTGTGCTCTTGATTGATCATCATTTTTAATAACTCCACCTGCAAAAGTAGGCATATGATCCATTATATTAATTTCATTAAAAGTCATCCAATACTTAACCTTATCTTTATATCTATTAAATATAGTTTCGCAGTATCTTACATAGAAATCTATAACTCTACGATCTAACCAACCACCATAATTGTTTGTTAAAGCAAGAGGTGTTTCATAGTGAGAAATTGTTACCACTGGTTCAATATTATATTTAAGTAATTCATCAAACACATTATCATAAAACTCTAGACCTTTTTCGTTAGCAAGCTCATCATCCCCATTTGGGAAAATTCTTGCCCAATTTATAGATAATCTAAAGCAGTTAAATCCCATCTCAGCAAATAATGCTATATCTTCTTTATAATGATGATAAAAATCTATAGCCTGGTGACTTGGGTAATATTCTCCTTCATGACATTCTAATACAGCTTCTTCCGGAATTGATTTAAAAGGAAAAGTTGGTTGAGACTTCTTTGTTCCATCTGGCATAGTATAAGTTATTCTCCTAGCTGAAGTGTGACTTCCATTAGTCATTACGTCAGCAGTACTTAGGCCCTTACCATCCTCTAAGTATCCCCCTTCAAATTGATTAGCAGCTGTAGCTCCTCCCCATAGAAAACCTTTTCTAAATCCCATCTTCATTATCTCCTCTCTTTAATCCAAGTATGTTTGTACATTTTCAGTTAACGCTTAATAATCGGTGTACCAACTTATAATTTCAACACTGTGCTTTGGCAGCACTGCTTATCTAACTGGTATATCTTTAAATAAATTTTTTTCTTATGATATAATCATATATAAGAAACATTACAATTTAAACATTTTGATTACATATTAGAATGTGATTTCATTTTTTTTAGCTATTTTCTATAGAATGATGAAATCCTATTCCTATTGATGTATCACTTCGTAATAAGCTTATCATTTTTAAATTCTCTCACCAGAAGCTGTGAGAGTTTTAAAAATAGATTTTGGTTCGAAGTGATGCATCCTTATCACTTACATATATTGAAAAGAGGACTGTACTTATGCTTATCTCAAATAAACTTGAATCTATAGATTCTCTATCAAAATCTGAAGAAGTTCTTGCCAATTATATTCTTAATGAAAAAGAAAACATTGAAAATCTATCCACTAAAGATTTGGCAAACGCAACTTATACTTCGCCCTCGACAGTAGTCCGACTATCACAAAAGCTTGGTTTCAGTGGGTGGAACGAACTTAAAGAAAAGTATATTGAAGAACTTCAATACTTAAACAACCATTTTTCTGATGTTGATCCAAATTTTCCATTTGAAGCTCACGATTCTTTTATAAATGTTGCTTCAAAGGTTGCACATTTAGCAGCTAATAGTATTGAAGATACGCTTTCTCTTTTAAAGAATGATGAGTTAAAAAAGGCGGTGGATCTACTTAATAAAGCGCAAATGATTAATGTATATGGCAGCAGTAATTCACTACTTATGGCATATGATTTCAAACATAAAATGCTTAGAATAAATCGCCATGTTGAAATTATGAATTTACCTGGTGAGCAAATGGTGGTTGCTTCAAATTCCTCACCTAAAAATTGTGCTATATTAATTTCTTATTCAGGAGAAAACGAAGAGGTTTTAAAAATTGCAGAGATGTTAAAAAATAAAAACACACCTACAATTGTACTTACAAGCATTGGTGAGAACACCTTAAGATCCTTTGGTGATTGTGCTTTTTCTATATCTACAAGAGAAAAACTTTATTCAAAGATTGCAACATATTCAAGCAATGATTCTATTCATTTAATTTTAGACATTCTATATTCTTGCTTATTCAAGATTAATTACAATTTCAATCTAGAATATAAGACTAATATTTCAAAAGAAATAGATCCAAGATTTTCAACCATTAACTTGATAAAAGAGCAAAATGAACTTTAGAAAAGTGTTATTTGTAAGTACTATCTTAAGGTACTGTGTAGAAATTAAAAGAAACTACTTCAATTAGAATAAACTAATTGCAGTAGTTTCTTAAATATATGATGCTTATTTACTCAAAACTTCCTTAACTTTTTGTAATGCTACCTCTATAACTTTATCCATATCATAATATTTGTACTCTCCTAGACGTCCTCCAAAAACAACTTTACTTTGAGATTCAGCGGCTAACTTGTACTTTTCATACAATGCACTGTTTCTTTCATCATTTACAGGATAATAAGGTTCATCTCCTAGTTTCCATTCTGCGCTATATTCACGGCTAACAACAGTTTTAGGCTGTGTTCCAAATTCGAAGTGCTTGTGTTCTATGATACGGGTATATGGAGTTTCGCTATCTGTATAATTTACTACAGCATTACCTTGAAAGTTT
Organism: Clostridium folliculivorans; assembly: GCF_024341905.1. Lineage (GTDB taxonomy): Bacteria > Bacillota > Clostridia > Clostridiales > Clostridiaceae > Clostridium_AR > Clostridium_AR folliculivorans. The sequence continues at coordinate 93,442 of NZ_BQXY01000008.1, read as the reverse complement.
TCCATATCCAAAACTTCTGTTTCAAATCTTACACTTCTATATTCCAAAACCCCAAACTTGTAGTTAAAATATGCATCAATAGGACCAGTATAAACCACTTTATCCGCAATACTATCCCATTCATCTTTATCTTGTAAATAGTCTACATTCAACCTTACCTCAATACCCTCTATCATTTTTTCAATCATCTTAGTATAACCACCCTCAGGTATACCTTGATATTTGGCATCAAAATAATTATTGTCATATGTAAATCTTACAGGCAATCTACGAATGATGAATGCAGGCAATTCATTGCAAGGGCGTCCCCATTGTTTTTCAGTATATCCACGTATAAGCTTTTCATATATATCCACACCTACTAAATTTATCGCTTGCTCCTCTAAATTTCTAGGGTTTTCAACAAAGCTTTCACTACGCTGCTGTTCTATTTTTTTCTTTGCCTCATCTGGTGTTATAACTCCCCACATCTTATTAAATGTATTCATATTAAAAGGTAAGTTATATATTTCTCCATGATAATTTGCTACAGGACTGTTGGTATATCTATTGAATTCTGCAAATTGATTCACATAATGCCACACTTCTTTATTGTTGGTATGAAAGATATGAGCTCCATACCTATGTACCTGAATATCTTCAATTCTTTCAGTATAAATATTTCCTGCAACATGATCACGCTTATCAATAATAAGACATGTTTTCCCAGCTTTTCTAGCTTCTTGTGCAAATACTGCACCGTATAATCCTGCCCCCACTATTAAAAAATCATATTTACCATTCATATAAGTCTTTCTCCTCAACATATATTTTTCTTTTCCTATAAAAATATCTTTCTATGATTTTTATCATAGAAAGATATCTAACTATACTAAAGTTTATAAACTATTATCTATGTGATTCTTCTTGATTAATTAAATCCAACTAATCTTTGTGATATTTTATATGCTCCCACAGCAATGCTACGACCAATTTGTCCAGGCAAATTCATTATTCCACCCATAAATCCGTATCTAAGGCTATTATACAACTCTAAATCAGTATCTTTAATATACTTCCATAATTCTTTTTTCTTCTCTAAGTTTTCTGTTGTTCCAGAACGTATTAATAAGATAGTAGATACTACAGTAACAATTTCTAGGTAGTTAAACATATACTTACGAAGCTTTATATTATTAATATTTTCTAATTGTACTTGCTCTATCATAAGCTTGTTTACTTTGATCTGTTGATCAATTCTTTTTATCATTACACTCTCATTAACTGATTGATCTCCTCTACCTATAAAATATCTATAAAAATCGACATTAACATAGTAGATTTTATTAACATGTTCAAGTGGAACATATACAAATAAGTTATCAACATAGAAGGTATGCTTTGGCAGCTCTAATCCACAATCCTTTAACAATTGTGTTCTATAAATAACAGAATGCATCAATATATACTGCCCTTTTCTAAAATGCTTGATATCATCCCAAGTAAAGATTGTCCCTTCTGGAAGTGCATTTTCATACTTCATAACCTTCTTATTCTTTGCACCTTCTTTTTCATAAACAAAATTACTTATAAACATATCAACAGGAGTTTCAGCTGAAGTTAGTTTTTTCAACGCCCTTAATATTTCTTCATATGCACTAGAATCTACCCAATCGTCGCTATCCACAACTTTAAAATATAGTCCTGTTGCATTTCTGATTCCAGCATTTACAGCCTCTCCATGTCCTCCATTTTGTTGATGTATCGCTCTTACGATAGTTGGATATTTTCTTGCGTATTCATCTGCAATCTCTGCTGTTTTATCAATAGAGCCATCATTAACTATTAATAGTTCTATACACTCTCCCCCTGGCAACAGAGACTCAATACAATGTCTCATATATTCTTGTGAATTATAGCAAGGAATTACTACCGATAATAATTTCATTCTAACACTACCTTTTCTAATTATCTCTTTAGGATAAGTTTTAAAATTTATTTTTAACTTCTATTTATCTTTTGACTTCTTCTTACTTAGAAGCTTTCTTCTTTCCTTTAATAAATGTTTCAATCCTTTAAAGAAGTTACCGTTAACTATCATCAAAATTCCATCTAACATAGGCATATTCACTACACCGCCTGTAACTCTAGCTATTCCTCTAAATGGCATATGGTAGATAGACATCATAATAATATTTGCTGTACTTCTCTTTCCAATCTTTTTTAAAAACCAGTATGCAAAAACAATAATATGATATGAAAGCCTTGCAAACAATCCCTTTGCGTACTTACATTGAGCTATAGTATCGTTGTATCCAAGAGGCTTACTCCTATCCCATGTTGAAACAGGCACCTTACGTCCAAGTAAATTTTCAAATTCTTCTACGCTAACATTATTTGCTTTTCCTGAATAGTAAGATGGAAGAAGTTCTTTGTCATACGGAAGTGGTGCACCAGTTCCTTCTATATTGATCGAAGACTCTAATCTTATATCTGCACTTGATGCTCCAACCATAATTTTATATTCTGCTTCTTCAATTTCCCATCTATTTGTTTTAACATTAAAATAGCGGAAAGCCTTATCATCAAAAGGTATAGTTACTGTCTTTGTCTCTCCTGCATTTATAAATACCTTTGTAAAACCTTTTAATTCTTTTTTAGGTCTAAAAATCGCCTCTGATTTGCATCCTACATATAGTTGTGCAATCTCCATTCCAGCTACTTGCCCTGAATTGGTTAAATTAAATGTTACTCCATATTTACTTACATGTATATCTGAATATTCAAAAGTAGTGTAACTAAGTCCATATCCAAAAGGGAAAAGAACCTCTATATCTGCTGTATCATAATAGCGATAACCAATATAAATTCCTTCTCTATACTCTACACTTACTTCCTTTCCCGGAAAATTGTGATAAGATGGAGTATCTTCATAACGAATTGGATATGTTTCCGCTAATTTACCAGAAGGATTCACATCCCCAGATAAAACCCTAAGTATAGCTCTAGATCCAGCCTGTCCACCTAAGTATCCATGTAGTACGGCTTTCACTTTGTTAATCCACGGCATCTCTACTGCAGAGCCACAAGAAAGTATTGCAACAATATTGGAGTTAACTTTGTATAATGCATTTAATAAATCCATTTGGTTATCAGGAATATTCATACTATGTCTGTCCAGACCATCAGCTTCTGTAACTTCATCTAGTCCTATATATAAAAGGATGACATCTGCCTTTTTTGCAAGTTCACATGCCTTCTCTATTTTTTTCTCACTTTTCTTCCCATAACGTTCAAAACCTGGCTCATAACCAATGCTGACAATTCCTGATTCATTAAAACAATATAATGTATGATCTAGAATTGTTGGATTTACTATAGAGGATCCTGCACCTTGATATCTTGCATTCTTTGCAAAATCTCCTATTACAGCTACCTTTTTACCGTACTTAAGTGGTAGAATATTATCTTCATTCTTAAGTAGTACTATAGACTCTTCTGCCACTTTTTGAGCTACTCTATGATGCTTTTCCACCTCAAACTCAATATGAGATTTCTTGTATACTTCCTCAGTGCTAAAGATAAGTTCAAGTAACCTATCAACACACTCATCCAATACTTCTTCTTTAATTTTTCCACTTTTAATTGCCTGAATTATTTCTTCGTTTGTCTCCCCTGCCGTTGTAGGCATCTCTAATTCATTGCCAGCAATTAGCCCTGCTATACGGTCATTACTTCCGCCCCAATCAGTTATTACACATCCTTTGTAATTCCATTCCCCTCGTAAAATATCCTTCATAAGGTGCATATTTTCATTTGTATAAGTACCATTTAACTTATTATAAGATGACATTATAGTCTTAGTTCTGCCTTCTTTAACCGCAATTTCAAATGCAGTTAGATATATTTCTCTAAGTGTTCTTTCATCAACTATAGTATCAATAGCCATACGTCTCTCTTCTTGATTGTTGACGCAAAAATGCTTAACACAGGCAGAGATTCCCTGTGATTGAATCCCTCTTATATAACCTGCTGCCATTTTACCTGCAAGATATGGATCTTCACTAAAATACTGAAAGTTTCTACCGCATAGAGGATTTCTTTTCATATTAACTCCAGGCCCTAGCAGTACATTAACTTTTTGAGAAATAGCTTCTTCACCTAGATACTCTCCAACTCTTTCTCCTAGTTCATCATTCCAGCTATTTGCTACTGTTGCAGCCGTTGGAAAGCATGTTGCTGGAATCCCCTCATTAAGTCCTAGATGATCTGCAGCTACTGCTTGTTTTCTAATACCATGAGGTCCGTCAGCAAGAAACATACTATTAATTCCAAGTCGCTCTATCTCTTGAGTCTGCCAAAAATCTTTTCCTGACATTAAAGACGCTTTTTCTTCTAAAGTCATTTTCTCAATTAATTCTCTATACTTCATCTTCTATTCCTCTTTTGGCATTTACAGCAAAAAGCAAACACTGCTGAAATACCTAACTCAATTTTGAAATCTATGGATGTACAACTTCGTAATAAAACTTATATTTTTATATTCTCTCACTTGAATCCGTGAGAGCCTTAAAAATAGATTTCGGTTCGAACTGGTACATCTTTAATTATTGTCTAATGTATGTTCTTATTTATAAAACCTTAAAGATCGTAAGTGCACTTAATATCAGATAATAGTATCCATAACATTCAATATAAAAGCCTATTTGAAAAGAGCTATGTTACATTCTGACGGTTTAAATAATTTATCACAGCTCTTATAACCTGAAGATTAAATTTACTTTAAAAAGTTTCTTATAAAAGAGGCTTTTTAAAGTAAATTGTACCATTTAGAATCATTATAATTTAAAACAACTATATCATCAAGTATCAACACTTAAAGAAAATAATGTCATCAGCATTTCTGTTGGTTGTATTTATCTTTAATGTATTCTTAATTATTTTAGTTCGAATGTAAAAAAGTCAAAACTTCCTTTTCCTTTAAACTCAAAGTAAAGTGCTTGTTTTCCATCATTTAATTGTATATCTGATTCAAACTTAGAGATTTTATTACATGTATTTATAATAATTCGTGCAACTGGCTCCATACAATCTAGTGTGCTTCTTATGACAACCTGTCCTTTAGCATTACCTTGTATTTCAATAGCTATTTTTTTAATGCTGTTTACTGAAAAATACTTAAACCCAGCAATTGATCCTGAACGAAAGTTAGCTATATATTGATTAGGATTATCCTCTCTATCCCTTCCCTTTTGTGTGATATAAGGATGACTTAGTAGACTTAATCTAGAGAAAAGTTTATCATATCTACCTGTACCATTTTTAGACATCAAGTTACAGACTATACTAGTGCTATATCTCCCTACGCCTATGAGAGGCTCTCGGTTTAATCCACAGCTTGTCATTTCTACCTGCCTTATCATATCACTTTCTTCAATGCTAATTGGTTCCGCACAGCCTTGACGAGAATAAGAGTGCTTATTTGTCTGCCGATGATAAAAAACATACCACTGTTTATTCACTTCAACTATGCTACCGTGATTATTTCCTATATAGTTATAAGCATTTTTTTCATCTGAATTGCCCTTTAAAAATATATCTCCGTTGCTTATTATGGTACCTCCATATTTAAATTCCCCCATTGGGTTATCACTAACAGCATAACAAAGTTCATGGTTATGGACAGAAGAATAAATAAAATAATATTTACTCCTGACTTTTCTAATTGAACTAGCCTCAAAGAATTCATGATTCTCAAATCCTGTTCCAGTTGCTTTACCTACCTTATTGAAAATAAGCTTAGGCTCACGCTTAATTGTCACCATATCTTTTTCAAGTTCAATAACATATCCACCATCCATTATGTGCTGCTTTAAACCTGTAGCTATTGCTGGAAGTGGAACCTTAGGCGCAAATCCAGAATATAGATACACTCTACCATCATCGTCCACTAAAACCCCTGGATCAAATGGAAACACATCTCCACTTGCTTTCCCCCACACTCTTCCATTTGAAAAGTGAACATGACCATAAAACTCATATTTTCCAGCAGGGGTATCACTTACCGCAACTGACATCACACCTGTAAAACCTACAGTATAATACAGATAATATCTTCCATCTAATCCTCTTGCCACGTCAGGTGCATAAAGGCTATGCCTTGCTTTTCTATTTAATGGATCCTGAGTCTTCTTATAAATGATTCCTTCATATTTCCAGTCTTTTAAATCATCTACTGGTGTAGACCAACATACGTAATCATTCATGCAAAAAAATGGTCCATTGAAACGATCATGAGATCCAAAAACATAAAGGCGATCCTCAAATACATAAGGTTCACCATCAGGAATATATTCATGACTAGGTAAGTACGGATTAAATACCTGTCTCTCCATAATTCTTAATACCTCATAAATTATATTTTTTATGAAAAACAGCTTCAAGTTATACCTGAAACTGTCTTTCATATTTATTTAGATAAAACTTCTAATATGCTATTGGGTTGAAATAGCTATTTTGTAATTACATCTATATTTTATCAAGCAAAGGGGATCGCTTTATAGATGTACCAATTCGAACCGAAACCTATTTTTAAAACTCTCACAGCTTCTGGTGAGAGAATTTAAAAATGATATATTTTATTACGAAGTGGTACATCCATAATATAACTTTCAAATATTATTACGTTAATGCTACCTTGCACCCGCAAGTTTATCTTCTTCCTTATCTTTAAATATAATCTTGAATATAGGGAAAAATACCCAAAAGGAAATAGCACAATTTATAATTATTGTGATGAAATCAGCTATGGTCTCACCAACCGATCCCATTCCAAATGTATTCATTAACAAATTATATATAGGAGCTTTATAAAGACCTTGAAGTGCCGCTGCACCTATAGATATAACAATATAAGCTACTACATACCAAAAAGCAGACTTCCATACATTACCGTTAGATTTAAATGTAATATTTCTCTGTGCAAAAAAGTTAATAATTTGTGCAATAGCCATTGTTATCTGAACTGCAAGGAAGTAAGCTAACCCGCCACCCCCTCCTGACGAAATTGTACCAGCTGCATAATTAAATACATAGTAAGCACTACCATCAAAGTTGTGTCCAACTTGCAGTATTTGAAAATTTGTATCTACTAATGTAGTTAATCCAAATATCTCCTTAAATAAAGGCATTAAAATCATTTGCAAAACTGTTATTCCATTACTCAGCATAAAAAACACTAAGAATTGAGCTGTACCAGGATGTTTTGCCTTATACTTAGTCCATAAGTCTATTACTCCTGAAAATATACTTTTATTCTTTACTTTTTCATTGCTCATTTTAACTCTCCTTTATAACTGTTGCCATTGCTCCACTGCTTTTATTTTTCTTTACTAGCTTATTTCTTTCCTTTAGTAAATGATTTAAGCCCTTGAAGAAGTGACCATTTGCTATCATCAAAATACCATCAACCATTTGTATATTTGCTACTCCACCTGTCATTCTTGCTATACCTCTAAATGGCATATGATATATAGACATCATTATTACATTGGCCGTCATTCTTTTTCCTATCTTCCTTAAAAACCAATATGCAAAACTAATCATATGAAATGCAAATCTTGCAAACAAACCTTTAGCATACTGGCACTGTGCAACAGTATCGTTATAACCAAGAGGTTTCTTTCTATCCCAAGTTGCTACTGGCACTTTCCGTCCAATTAGAGTTTCAAACTCTTCTTTACCAACATTGTTCGCTTTTCCAGAATAATATGACTTAAGCAATTCTTTCTTATATGGAAGAGGTGCTCCTGTACCCTCAATAAAGACACTATCTATCAGCCTTATATCATCACTTGATGCACCAATCATTATTTTATAATCTGACTGTTCTACTTCCCATTTATTTGTTTTCACATTAAAATATCTGAATGTCTTATCGTCAAAAGGTATTGTCACAGTTTTTGTTTCACCCGGATTTATAAATATTTTTGCAAATCCCTTTAGTTCTTTTTTAGGTCTAAATATTTCCTTAGATCTGCACCCTACATATAATTGAGCAACTTCCATCCCAGGAACATTACCAGAGTTTGTTATCTTGAAAGTAACCTTATCTTTGTTTACTTTAATATCCGAATATTCAAAAGTTGTATAGCTTAGCCCATACCCAAAAGGAAAAAGAACATCGATATTAGCTGTATCGTAGTAACGATATCCTATATAGACAGATTCCCTATACTCCACACTTACTTCTTTTCCAGGGAAATTATTGAATGAAGGAGTATCTTCGTAATGTACTGGATATGTCTCTGCTAGTTTTCCTGAAGGATTTACCTCACCTGACATAACTCTAAGCATTGCTCTTGTACCTGCTTGACCACCCAAGTAACCATGTAATACTGCTTTTACTTTTTTGAGCCATGGCATTTCTACAGCAGAACCACAAGATAGAATTACAACTATATTTTTATTAACTTCATATAAAGCATCTAATAGATCTATCTGATTATCTGGAATTTTCATGTCTTGTCTATCTAGCCCCTCAGCTTCAGTAGCCTCATCTAACCCAATATATAAAAGGATGACATCTGCTTTTTTAGCAAGTTCACATGCCTTCTCTATTTTTTTCTTACTCTTTTTCCCATAGCGTTCAAAACCTGATTCATATCCAACACTTTCAAATTCTGATTCTTTAAAGCAATCTAATGTATTGTGCAAAATAGTAGGATTCACGATAGATGAGCCTGCACCTTGATATCGTGGCTTTTCAGCAAAGTCTCCTATTATAGCAACTTGAGTTCCTTTTTTTAGAGGCAATATGTTTTCATCATTTTTTAGAAGAACAATTGATTCTTCTGCAACCTTTTGCGCTACCCTATGATGTTTTTCTTTACTAAACTCACGGTTAGATCCCTTAGAAACTTCTTCTGTAGTAAAAATAAGTTCAAGTAATCTATCCACACATTGATCTAATACTTCCTCTTTGATTTTTCCACTTTTAATTGCCTGTATTATTTCTTCATTGGTCTCTCCTGCAGTTGTAGGCATCTCCAACTCATTACCAGCTACTAATCCAGCTACACGATCGTTACTTCCGCCCCAATCTGTAACTACCACACCATTAAAGCCCCATTCCTTACGAAGTATATCCTGCATAAGATGAGTATTTTCATTTGTATAGGCACCATTTAGCATATTATAAGAAGACATTATAGATTTAGTCTTACCTTCTTTAACTGCAATTTCAAATGCAGTTAAATAGATTTCTCTAAGGGTTCTTTCATCCACAACTGTATCAATTGCCATACGTCTCTCTTCTTGATTGTTTACACAAAAATGCTTAGCACAGGCTGAAATTCCTTGAGATTGAATTCCTCTTATGTATCCTGCTGCAATCTTACCAGCAAGATATGGATCTTCACTAAAATATTCAAAGTTTCTTCCACATAAAGGATTCCTCTTCATATTAATCCCTGGCCCTAAAAGTACATTAACTTTTTGCGCAACCGCTTCTCTACCAAGATATTCTCCAACCTCTTCTCCTAAAGCTTCATTCCAACTATTTGCTACAGTAGCCGCAGTTGGAAAACAAGTTGCTGGAATACTGGGATTAAGTCCAAGATGGTCTGCAGCTGCAGCCTGTTTTCTAATACCATGAGGACCATCAGACAGAAACATGCTACCTATGTTTAAACGCTCAATATCCATGGATTGCCAAAAATCCTTACCGGATGTTAGTGATGCTTTTTCTTCTAAAGTCATGCGACTTATTATTTCTGCATATTTCATATCTCACCTCTATATATATATTGATGTGCCACGTCGTAATAAAATTTGTTATTTTTAAATTTTCTCACCAAAACCCGTGAGAATTTTAAAAATAGATTTTGGATCAAAGTGACACATCTTTAGATGAACCACTTCATAATTAAATATATATTTTCAAATTCTCCTCTAAGAACCTAGAGGAGTTTTGAAAATACATTTTGGACTGAAGTGTTTCATCTTTAGCCAAGACTGCCTTGAGGCAGTCTGGCTGTTTAAGTTTCTCTTATATCAAAAATTTATAAAATTCTAAACTTCAACTTCTTCTTTCTTATTGCTTTTTTTAAAGCTAACAACTAGACCTGCTAATATAGCTAGAACAAGTACAACATCAACACCAATTGTTATCTTAACCCATACTGGAGTATCTGTACTTAAACCATCTGTAATAGCTCCACTATTTGCAATAGTATATAACATATTGTGAGAAGCTTCTCTTAGCGACCATAAAGTATCATTGCTCTTAGTATTAGCAGAAGGTACTCCCATAGGTGCTACACCAGTAAGGTAAGTATCGTTTCCTGCACGGATACCAAGTTCAAATACCATGTATGGATATGCGCTTATGCCGCCTCCATTCATATAGAAGTCAGTGTCGATCATACCTTTGAAGCCCCATTCATTACGAAGAATCTGTTTAAGCAGACCTGAACTTGCACCAGCCCAAGTGTTACCTACACTATTAAAGGAAGACATAACAGCCTTAGCACCGCCCTCTTTAACTGCAAATTCAAATGGTTTCAAGTAAATTTCACGAATTGTTTGTTCATTAGCCCAAGTTAATACTCCGAAAGTACGGTTAGTTTCTTGATCATTTAATGCAAAATGCTTCATGTAAACATATCCGCCCTTACTTTGATATCCATTAGTAACTGCTGCTGCTATCTTACCTGCAACAAGTCCATCTTCAGAATAATATTCAAAGTTTCTTCCACCGAATGCTGTACGGTGAGTATTCATAGCAGGTGCATACCAACCAGTAACACCATAACTATTAGCTTCAGCTCCAATGCATTGTCCCATAGACTCTGCAAGTTTAACATTCCATGTAGAAGCTACTAAAACTTCTGAAGGGAATGAAATACCAGATACCTTTGTTTTAGCAAGGAATGAACTAATAGCTGAAGGTCCATCATAATCAAGAGTAGCCGGTTTACCAACAGAAGCAAGTTCTACTGTCTTATATCCTCCATGTACTACTAAGTTAACCATATCATCTACTGATAATTGATCAAGTAAGGCATCCCAGCTCTTATCATTAATATCAACACCTACATAGTCTTTCAACTTTTTGCCATTCTTTGCGTCAGTAGTAGGCGCTGAAGTTTTGGTATCAGAAGGCACATCATATCTCTTACTGCTAACATATTTAACAAAGCTTGAATCTACTAAAGTACCTTTTACTGCAGATGTTGTCTTACCATCTGCTGATTTAACAGTATAAGTTTGATTCTTATCAATATCCTTAAGATTTGCAAAACCATTTGCTCTTGAAAGATATGTTGCTATACTTCCTTCTCCTGTAACATTGCCATCTAATTGATTTACAGCTGTTTGCTTATCAGTAGAACGAGCTGTAGAATCGTAAACAATTTGAGAAAGATTCTTTGAAGCTACATCAGCTATCTTTTCATGAGAGTTATTCATAAGCATAAGCTTGTATTCACCTTGCTCAAGAACATATCCACCTTTTGCAGTGTAAGCTTTATTAGAATCATATGATGCCATATCTTCTACTTTAAATGAAAGTGTAACTGTCTCTGATTCTCCTGCCTTAATTTCACCTGTTTTTGCAAAAGCGCCAAGGACAATTGAAGACTTTTCTAGTTTTCCAGTATAAGGTGCGGAGTAATATAACTCTACTACATCTTTTCCTGCCACTGATCCAGTGTTTGTTACTTTTACCTTGACAGATATATCTTTATCATTCCATGATAAACTATCTGGAATTACTTCTTGCTTAAAGTTTGTGTAGCTTAATCCGTAACCAAATGGATACATTACCTTTTGATCGTAGTTTATAGCTCCTTCTGATGCAGCAGTTTCATAGTATCTGTATCCTACATAAACACCTTCTGCATAGTCAACATAATTTAATCCAACTTTTCCTGAATCAAATGCTTGTGAGTATGACCCATCTGCATTTTTAACAACATAATCATAGTTTCCAAAGTTCTTCATTGAAGGTGAATCTAAAAGATCTGTTGCATAAACGTCTACAGTTCTACCAGATGGATTAATTGTACCTGCAATAACTTTTCCAAGAGAGTTGAATCCGTTTTGTCCTGGACCTCCGATATTTAATACACTCTTAATTTGGCTATAATTTTTAACCCAGCTAAGTTCAAAAGTATTACTGCTATTAACAACAAGAATTACTTTATTAAAGTTCTTTGTAACAGCTTCTACCATACCTTTTTCTCTATTGCTAAGTTCAAGATAATGCTTGCTTGCATCAAGATCATCCTTATTACCAAATCTTTGACCTGTTGGTCCTTGTTGACTTCCTTTTTCATTAAAAGTATCAGCACCATCTAAGCTTGTTGGAAGATCTGCGCCTTCTCCACCTGAACGTGCAATAAATATAATTGCAGTATCTGAGAAATCCTTAGCTTGCTTCATTCTATCAGCTGTATAAAATGATGCTTCTGGCTCAGGAATAGTCCAGTCTTGTCCATTCATACCTACTATTGGTCTTTGCATTTTTAATGCAGTATAATCATTATATAGAGTATCGTTTACTTGGAAGCCAGCAGCTTCTAATCCTGCTTTTGGTGTAACTGCAGTAGATGTATCTGTTGAACCAGAACCAGTACCACCGTAGATAGGATTTGTAAAGCTCCATCCAAAAACGTTTACTTTAGTCTTATTTGTAGTTGTTGTTTTTAAAGGAAGAGTATTATCCTTGTTTTGAAGAAGAACTATTCCTTCATTTGCGATCTGCTCAACAAGAGCTTTTGATTTGTCACGTGCTGCAACAGATTCCTTACTAGTAGTGTTCATTGTAGTAAAATAAGATGTAATAATTTCTCTAAATTGATATAATGCAATGTTTACCCCGAATACAATTACAAGTAAACCTGCCAATACAGCTCTCGTTATTATACGAGATTTCTTCTTACTCATTTTTTTCTTTCCCATACCTTCTATTCCCCCTAATTATAAGATTAATGATGCAAAAAAAATTTACCTCCCATTAACTTAATCACGCGTTTTCTTCCCCCCCATATTTTTTACTAATCTCATATGATCCCTTACAAATCGTTACTTTGTAAAGCTTATCACCCTTACAAGATTAAATTTAGCACATTGTGGTAGCGACCTCAATCAACCAAAAGTTCGGTATGTTAACTTTTAGTTGCGCATAAGAAAAGTCGCTTTAATGCACCTTCGCACATCAAAACGACTTGTTTCTTTCCTTGCTGTATTGTCTTATGTAACTTCGAAACAGAGTTACCGTCTTAGACTGTATGTCCCTTTTTCTAGTAACCATATAAATATTTTGAGGTATTTTTTCTTTTAGTCTTATTACTTTCAGCTTATCATTTTTAACTGCGTCTTCAATAAAGTCAACTGAAACTGCCACATAACCATTGGCTTCGCATAATATATGCGCAGCTAATATATTTCCCATTTCATGCTTAACGTAAGGCGCAAATCCATATTCTAAACATTTATCAACTAAACTATGCTGTTTACCTAATTCCATAGACTTTAATACCAAAGGCATATTTTCCAATTCTAATATAGAAATTTCATTTTTTACTGCCAATGGATGTTTTTTAGAAACTACTATTACTACTTCACCTGGTACAACCAGCTCATACTCACAATTCTCGATATCCTCATGTCCAAGAACTAAGCCAACATCAGCCTGCTCTTCAAACAATTTATCAATAGGATATTCATCTGGAAATTCTCTTAACTTCATTTTTATGCTTGGATAAACGCTAGAAAAGCCAAATAACATATCAGGAGGAACTGCAGATGTTGTGGCATATGTAACAACAACATTCAATAAAATATTTTTTCTACCGTTTATTATACTAATTTCTTTTTTTATGTCTTCCATCAGATAACAGATATGTTTAGCTCGAGCATATAACAATTCACCACATTCTGTAGCTTCCATTCCACGTGATCCTCTACAGAACAACTCAGCTTCCAAGTCCATTTCTAGCTGTTTTATTGTCTTACTTAATCCTTGAGGAGTAATAAATAGATCTTTGGCTGCCAAAGAAACACTTTTCTTCTCGTAAACTTTGATGAAATATTGTAACGCCTCTGTGTTCATACTTTTTCCTTTATACGCGTGTTAAGGGTTGAGATAGTTGATGTAAGTATAACATAATGCATATTATTTTACAACATATCCCACAGTAATTCATACCAGCTTACTCTCTTTAACAAGTGTTACATATATTCTACAATCTTATTTACTTTCCATAATAGCTACTGCTACAGCTCCTATTATTCCTGCTCTTGTTTTAAATGCTACTGGTACAACTTCACAACTTTCACTTAAAACTTTTATATCTTGCTTCTTTAATGTCTAGATTTAAATATGTTAGCTAAACTCTATGATATTTATATTGTGGTCTACCAACCTTACCATATTCCACTAACTTCTCTATCTTATTTTCTTTCTCCATGTACTCAAGATATCTTCTAACAGTCACTCTTGCTATACCTAATTTCTCTGCCAGCTCTTCTGCTGTAACATCTCCATAATTACTTTTTTCTACTTCATCCCATATAGCTCTATAAGTATATTTATTGAGTCCCTTAGTAAAATCATCTTCACTTTGAGAAGTATTTGAACTAGATATTAGCTGATCTAAATCTTTTTGTTCAATCTCATCATTTTTCTTGAACTTGTAATACCTGCTCTTAAATTGTATAAGTGCTTCTTTAAATCTTTCAAAACTAAAAGGCTTTATAAGATAGTCTATAACTCCATATCTGAAAGCATCCTGTATTCTTTCGATAGATTTATCTGCTGTAATCAAAATAACATCTATATCTATCTCTTGGGCTCTTATCCATTTTAAGAAATCAATACCATTTTCTTTAGGCAGATATACATCTAATAATATTAAATCAGGCTTTTTAAGATCTATATATTTTTTAGCGTCTTCAAGATTAGAAACTGCTTCATACAAAGTAAAGCCTTCTATCCTTTTTAGAAACTTAGAATTTATTTCCCTAACCATAGGATCATCTTCAACAATCATTACCTCAATCAAGCTCTTCACTCCTTGCCATAGGTATAGTTATATTCCAACTAACTCCGTCATCTACATTAAAGGTTATAACTCCGTTATATTCATCAACTATTTTTTTTACAATATACATTCCATGACCACGCTGTCCATCCTTTGTTGAGAAACCTTGTTCATATATTTTCTCTCTATATTCTACTGGGATTCCTCCACCATTATCTTTAACTATTATATTTAGAAGTCTTTCATTCTCAACTATTTTCACATATATTAATCCTGTACCATCATTTTTAACTTCATCTAAAGAATTTTCTATTAAATTTCCTATAATAGATACTAATTCTTCGGAAGTCATATATTTAGGCAGATTTGTAAGATTCGAAATTTCATCTATTTTTAGTTTAACTCTATTTTCTTCAGCTTTACTATATTTTGAAAGCAAAAGTGCTGATAAGGATGGATTTTTTATTTTTTCTGTTAATATATTACTTACATTATTTCTCACCTTTGCGATATCTGATATAAACTGCAGTGCTTCTTCGTACTCTTCTAATTGTATCAATCCTGAAATTGTATGAAGCCTATTCATAAATTCATGATTTTGAGCTCTTAAGGACCAAGCCATTTTTTTTACACCAGTAAGCTCTTCTGCCAATTTAGTTAACTCTGTCTTGTCTCTAAAGCTTGCGATAACACCTACAACCTTACCTCTATCTGTTATAGGAATTCTATTTGTCACTATTATAGTATTATTTATTCTCTGTTCCTTTTCAAACTCAGATTTACCAGTTTCTAATACAGTAATCATTCTAGTGTTGGGAATAAATTCTTCTATGTTTTTACCTATAATATTGTCTTTATTTATTTTATCTTCGAAATGCAATATACTCAATGCTGAATCATTTATTAGCGTAATCCTACCGAGTTGATCAACAGCCACTAATCCTTCATGAATTGCATCAAGAATCCCCATTTTTTCATTATAAAGCTTTGTTATTTCCTCAGGTTCTAGTCCAAGTAAAGTCTTTTTTATGCTATTTGCTAGTAAAAACGCCCCTACTATCCCTGCTGTGAGACCACCAAGTGTAATTAAGACTATATATATAATTGCAGTATGTTTAGCAGTTTCAATACTGTGAGTGAGAGTACCAACAGAGACAAATCCTATCTCTTGTTTACTTATAGGGTCATATATTGGCGCAAAAGCTCTTAAGGCTTTTCCAAGGGTTCCTGTAGCTTCAGATATATAGGTTTCTCCTTTATGTGCTACCCTTTGTTCATCTCCTCCTACAAACTTTTTTCCTATCATATCAGGATTAGGATGAGAATATCTAATACCATCCATATCTACAACAATTATATACTCAATCTGATCTAAGCTTTTTAATTGCGTATTAACGTATGGCCCTATCTTTTTATTTGGATCTTTAATCTTTAATGAATCTACTATTTCACTCGAGTGGGCTACCATCTCAGCAACATTCATAATATTAGTTCTAGCCTTACTTTCAATATTGCCTGTCATCCATGAGGCTACAAAAGATATAATTATAGATATAGAAACACAAACCACTGTAATAACTAATAAAGTAATCTTTGTTTGTAGTTTCATCGTTTTTTTCATATATAATCACCTAACCTAAAAACACTTAATTTATTTATACATTACTGTCACCAAGTCCATAAAAATGGAATATTAATTTTCATTGTTTATTTTTATAAATACACCTCAATAAATATACTCCACTTTAAGTTATAAATTATTTTTAAAAGCCGATTTTGATTATACTCAGTGACTCAAATAATATAACCTCTATTATAACTTTTACTCATACATCCAAAATAACCTCATTATAATTATAAATTAAAAAGTACAGAATTATAGAAGAACATTTATATAACATAGAAGAATTAATACAGGAATAACTACTTTGCTCCCATTATATAATACTTCTTTAATTATCGTCTTCCACTTTTCTGCACTTAATTTAATATCAATCCAAAGTGTTCAATTTATTCTATCTAACCTTAAAAATTTACCGCTTTTCTATTATATATATGTGGGTATATATTTTAATTTTTCAAATTTACAATTACTATTATCCTGTGGCAACTTCGTTATTCATATTTTTCAGCTTTCTATTTCCAAGTACTTTAAATACATATGATACAACAAACGGACAAACTATAGCTGAAACTACACATGCTGCTGCAACTTGAGCTGTAGCTACTGTTGCAATTGCAGCTAGAGTTGGATCTGCCGCGGCAACAGCTGCTGGAGTTGCAACTGCGTTTCCTGCAGTTGATCCTGTTGCAAGTCCAATTATAGGCTCTTCCTTAAATAATTTTAGAAGAACGTAAGCACCTATTCCAGTAAATGCTGCTACAATGCCTAGTATTATTCCAGGGCCTCCTGCTTTCACAATAGTTTCAAGATTCATACCTGCTCCTAATGGGAATGAGAAGAATGGGATTAATAATAACTTACTGCTTCCAAGGAACTTTCTCATTTCAGAATCAATATTTCCTAAAATCATACCTATTGCTATTGGTATCAATACTGCTAAAAGTGCTTTAAAAGGAATTTGAGCAAGCCCTGAAGCTCCTAATGCTACCAATGTAAAGAATGGACCATCCTTTAGAGATAATAAAGCATATGCGCCTACATCAGTTTCATCACCATATTGCGAAGCAAGTGATGCATATAAACCACCATTACAATTTGTTAATGCTGCAAGAATTGCTAGTGGTGATAAACCTAATACTCCAGCAGTTCCAAAAACTTTTCCTACGAATATACCTATTCCTGCTCCTACTATAAACTTTCCTGTTATCAGTAATGCACCTTTCTTCAAAGCTTTTGGTGCTAACTTAAAGTTGATTTGTGAACCAATCAAAAACATAAAACAAGCTAATATTGTTGATGATGCTGCTGGACCAAATAGTGCAGTTGTAAATCCACCAATTTTTAAGAATTGTGGAAAAAACGTATTAACTAATACACCGAGAAATAATGGCACTACCATCATACCGCCTGGTATTTTATCAAGTGTCTTCTTAATTGGAATTTGCATTTTTATACCTCCATCTATTTTTATATTTATTTGATATTTTCAAAATTGATTATGTTTAAAACCACTGTTAAAACTTTAATATCATTAAAGTATCGGATAGCTAACCCTTTAATTTCGATACAGTACTTTAACAGTACCTAAAAGTTTAATTTGTCTTTTTGAATGATATCCTATGAACAAACTACTGATTTAAACTCTTGCTACCCCACTTTCTCTTGCTGCCTTCTTTATTGCCTCAGCAACGTTAGCTGCAACGGTTCTATCTAATGCATTTGGAATTACATTATTCTCATTTAAATCTTCATCTTTTATCATAGAAGCTATTGCATAAGCTGCAGCTATTTTCATCTCTTCATTGATCTCTTTTGCTCTAACATCCAATGCACCTCTGAATATCCCTGGGAAAGCTAGTACATTGTTAACTTGATTAGGAAAATCAGATCTGCCTGTACCTATTACCCTCGCTCCTGCAGCCTTTGCTTCATCTGGCATTATTTCAGGAGTTGGATTTGCCATTGCAAATAATATAGAGTCTTTATTCATTGCTCTTACCATATCTTGGCTTACTATTCCTGGTGCAGAAACCCCTATAAATACATCAGCACCTACTAATGCATCAGCTAAAGTTCCTTTAATATTATCTGGATTAGTTACCTTGGCAAGTTCTTTTTTTGCATCATCTACATTTTCTATTCCACTATATAGAATGCCAACCTTATCACAAGCAATTAGATTCTTAACTCCTAATGAAAGTAGTAACTTAGCTATAGCAGTTCCTGCAGCTCCAGCGCCATTTACAACAACTTTTATATTTTCTATTTTCTTTTCAACTACCTTTAAAGCATTTATCACACCAGCAAGAACAACTATGGCAGTTCCATGTTGATCATCATGAAATACTGGTATATCTAGCTCTTTCTTTAATCTTTCCTCAACTTCAAAGCATCTTGGTGCTCCTATATCTTCTAGATTTATCCCACCAAAGCCTGGAGCTATAAGCTTCACAGTTTTTACTATCTCATCTACATTCTTTGTATCTAAGCATATTGGAAATGCATCAACATCTGCAAAAGCTTTAAATAAAATCGCCTTACCTTCCATAACTGGTAGTCCTGCCTTAGGACCTATATCTCCTAGCCCAAGTACTGCTGTTCCATCTGTTACTACAGCAACTAGATTTCCTTTGGAAGTATACTTGTAGACGTTTTCTTCATCCTCATGAATTTTCCTACATGGTTCTGCAACTCCAGGAGTATACGCTAAACTTAAATCCTCTCTTGTTTCAATTGCTACCTTTGATACTACCTCTATCTTTCCTATATTTTTCTCATGTAATTTTAAACTTTCTTCAAAATAATTCATTTATTTTACCTACCTTTCACTTATATTGGGCTATGTCTATGACTTTTGTTAAAATTAAATGGTTATACAGGAGATGCTATATGAGCGAGCTATTAGAATTAAATGATTTTTTCAGATGGAATGGCGTCAAAAACTGTACTGTTCGAACGTAGTGAGTTTACAGTTTTAGCCATGGAATATGACAAAATCATATTAATTCTTTGCGTAAGCTCATTAAAGCATCGGATGATTAACCATTTAATTTTAACGCAGTTCTTTAACATTGCCTTACATCAAATTCTTGTAATCGTTTGCTATGTACAAATAATAACATCATCCTTTAAACATTAAAATATTATAAACTTTAAAAACAAATTATGGTCATAAAGAATACTTTGTTATATTTTTAACGTATATTATGCCTCATTTTATCTTAATAAACTATAATAGCAACATCCTATATCCTCAAACCATATTGGCTATATTATCTTTATAATTCCATCTCGTAACTAAAATTCATATAGGTTAGGAATCACTAGAAAATTAAAGTAATTACATGAAATAGCAAGGCTGTATTTAACCGAAGCATTAAATCAATAAATATGGGCAGATATAATAATATAATAAGTTTGTTAAACAGTAATAAATACCATATAATATTTTTATAGTAATCACTTAACAACGTATTTAAGAAATACAACTTGTATATTATGCAATGTAGTTAAATTAATAATTTTAGTGGAGGATATCATGTGGTCTAGAAAAGAGTTAAAAGACAGAGCTAAAGCAGTTCTAAGAAGTATTTATTGGAGTGCCTTTGGTGTTAGTATAGTAATTGCCCTAGCAGGAGGAAGTAGAGGCTGGAGTGGTGGAAGCGGAGGCGGTTCTCATTCAAGAAATGCAAGAAACGATTTCTACTCAGACATAACTAATGGTTTTTCAAATAATTCACCGACTAATTTTCATTCAAGCTTCCCTAATATTTTTCCAATTCACTACCTTTTCCCATTTTTACTATTTGGGCTTATAGCAGTCTTAGGAATAGTTGCTCTTCGTATATTCCTTGGCTATTCTCTTGAAGTAGGAGGAAGAAGATATTTTATTAAATCAGCTCAATATAAAAATAACAAGGGATGCTTTAGTTTTGGATTTAATGGATATAACTATGGTGGTATAGTAAAAACAATGCTAGTAACAAAAATCTTAATCTTCTTGTGGACTTTGTTGTTAATAATTCCTGGTATAATAAAATCCTATGCTTACAGCATGGTTCCATATATACTTGCTGATAACCCTAATATCGGAGTTAAGAGGGCAATTGCTTTAAGTAATGAAATGACTAGAGGACATAAATTTGAT
This sequence comes from Clostridium folliculivorans, assembly GCF_024341905.1. Lineage (GTDB taxonomy): Bacteria > Bacillota > Clostridia > Clostridiales > Clostridiaceae > Clostridium_AR > Clostridium_AR folliculivorans. The sequence goes on along the minus strand of NZ_BQXY01000008.1, from coordinate 72,645 downwards.
ATGTTTGTATTAGACTTATCATTTATAGGTTGGTACCTCTTAGGAGCATTAGCTTTAGGAATAGGTATACTATTTGTGCTTCCTTATCAAAATGCTACAGATACTGAATTATATTTAGTATTACGTAGAAATGCATTAAATAACGGTTTTTGTACCTATGAAGACTTATTATTAGATCAACCAGAATCATACGATAGTATGTGGTAATATTATAATTAACAATACAGCTGAGTAATGTGATAAGTGTTGACCATTCAGATAAATACAATTTAAAAATCTTTTTTATATAAATAAACCCTTAATGATAAATAAATATACTTATCATCAAGGGTTTATTACATAAGATGAACAACTCACCTGAGTCTATTCTTAAATTCTCTCAATAAATTCTGATATGATTGTGAAGATATCTTACGAATTTAAGTGATATACCTTTATATATACTTCACATATCTCTTAAGAACTTTCGCCATAGGTAAACCTAATGCCAATCCGATAACAATTTGTGCTACATTCCCAGGGATTGATCCTACTGGCGTTATCCAATTTCCATAAAGGACTCCTTCAGTAACATAATATCCAAATATCATCCATATACCAGATAATATCATTGCAACTGTATTTAGTATAAAGCTATCACCAGATTTATTCTTGCTCCAAGCAATAGTTCCAACCATATATCCCATTATTCCTCTTACCACAAAAGTAAACGGTGCCCATAGTGCCCATCCTGAAGATAAGTCAAAAATCGCCATTCCAACTGCCCCTGCAATAGCTCCTTTTTGTTTTCCAAATACAATTGCTGTAATAAATAGCATTACAGTTCCTAAGTGAACTAATCCACCATTAGATAAAAACGGTAATCTAACGTTAATAAATGCTGTTGCTACAAATACTAATGCGGTTAATAGTGCTGTTATCACCATATCTTTTGTTTTAAATCTACTTTTGTCTCTATTTACTTCCATTTCTTGCCCCACCTTTATTTATTTTTAAAGTTTATTTTATATAATAGTTACTTTGTTATGTTTAAGAATATTGTTTACACTTTGCGTAAGCTAATTAGAGCATCGGATAGCTAACCACTTAATTTAAGTACAGTGCTTTAACAGCACTTAATTATCCAATTCTATCTAGCTAAGTATTTATTAAATAGCCCCACTAAATTCTCTTCGCTATTAAAGCCTAAATCTTTTAGTCCTTTATTTATTATATTTAACGCGTAAATGATTTTATCTTCACGAGCATTTTCTCCCATATGTCCTATTCTTAAAATCTCATTATCATATGGTTTCAATGATGTTATTATTAAAGTATTATATTTCTTTAACATATGCTCTTTAAGCTGTAATGCACCTATACTTTCTGGTACCTTAACGGCAGTAACCGTATTAGAATATCCGTCTGTTAAAAATAGTTCAAGTCCATATTCCTTTATAGCTTCTCTAGTTGCGCCAGCAATCTTTTCATGTCTATCAAGTACCTCTTGAACCCCTTCATCTAAGATATTGTCTACTGCTTTACTTAAACCCATGATATCACTTATTGGCATTGTATATGGAAACCACTTATTTTCATAATAATTTTCCCAAATAGTTAGATTACAATAGAAGCCTATAATAGGAGTTTTTCTATTCTTCATTGCTACTTTAGCTTTTTCACTGATGCTTACCATAGTTAATCCTGCTGGTGCTGAAAATGCTTTTTGTGAACCTCCTAACGCTATATCAATCTTCCAATCATCAACTTTTATATCTTCTCCAGCCATCGCTGAAACAGAATCAACAACAGTTAAAATTCCATACTCACTTAGTATTGGGCATATCTTAGATAAGTCATTTAAAACTCCTGTTGGTGTATCACAATGCACTATTGTTGCATACTTAAAGTTATGGTCCTTCTCTAAAAATCCCTTTAACTTGTTTGTATCAATAGCTTTGTTGTAATCGTCAGAAAAGTATACTCCTTCTCCTCCATACATTTCAACGAAATCTTTAAAGCCTCTTCCATAAATTCCGTTATCTAATACAAGAACCCTATCACCTAATTCAGTAAGAGATGCACATGCTGCTTCAAGTCCTAAAATACCTTCGCCACTCAATATGTAAACTGGATTCTCAGTTTTTATTATCTTACCTATCTTATCGCAAGTACTTTTATAGAACTCTATAAAGTCTTTATCAACATCAGGATTAGTAGTTGTCCTAGCTCTTTCCAATCTCACATTTTCCCTTATACTGGTAGGCCCTGGTGCATATACAAATTTATCATTCATTATAGATACCTCCTCTTTTATGGAGTTCCTAACTCAACTATTAATTTGTACATGCTAAAATTCATAGGTGCGTAATTTTCGAACAAGTATAAATTAAGTTTCGATATAGGAACTCTTTAGCTCACTATTTAATATTAATAAGATACCACATAAAATAAAAAAAGCAAATTGTACCGGCACAATTTGCTTTTCTACATCAACTAATTAATTAAGTCTTTAATAATCACAATCGGCCTATTACACCAAGCAAAGTGTGAACTACAATCTTACATCTCTCTTAATAGATATTATAGAACAAGTTATGCTAGATTTTATTCCCTCCATTAAGAATCCAAAGGAAGACGATGTTCTGCCTGAAATACTACAATGGATAAACATTCATACAACACAGAACAAAATAATTTAACTAGCTAACTCACACTAACCTAAAGGTTTTATATTTTTTAATGCAATAAAAAAACGGTCAATCAATCGATTAACCGTTTTCTTTCTATAAGTTAAAATCTTTAAAGATCAAAGACTATGATACTACTTCTTAACTTCTTGCTTTCCAGTTACAGAAGATGTAGCATCCATCTTGAATCCAGCTTTAGCTGCATCATCTTTGAAATAGATATTTCCATCAACCTTAGCATCAACTAATTGGAAGTCGTTAGTTTCAACATATACATCACCTTTGAAAGTTCCGTGTTGGATACTAGCTAATGGGCTCTTTATAGTTATTTTTGGAGCTGTTAATGTAAATCTAGCTGTTACTTTATGATTAGCATCTTGAGTGTAAAGAGCTATCTTTCTTTGTAAAGTTTCTTTACCTGCAGCATCTTTCTTACCGTTCTTAAATTCACCATCTAATACTAGGTCTTTGTCTACTGTCATATCCTTTGTGATAGCGATGATCCATTTTCCATCCTTGCCTATTGTTTTAGCAAAAACGTCTGCATTGTCTGTTACTGATGCTGATGCTACTGCATCTGTAGTAGTAGTTTTTGCTGGTTCTGTTGTTTTAGTTGTTGTAGCTTCCTTAGAACCACATCCAGCTAATAGTGCTGCTGCCATAACAGTTGATAATAATAATGCTTTGATTTTCATAAAAAAATCCCCCTTAAATTGTTTTTAAATTTATTATAATATAATAGATAAAGTGACATCGAAACACCACAATTTATCCTTATAATTATAAACACCAAATTCTTTTAAATTTATTTGAGAAGTTGCAATCTTTATCTAATAAAATCTTACTAATAACTTTTCTGTTGTCTTTAATAAGATATTTTTATTTTCACCTTCTGGTAGAGTATTAATTAAATTAAAAGCTTTATTAGTGTATCTTTCAGCTAATGCTCTAGATTTTTCAATTCCTCCACAGCTCTTCACTATATCAGCAATCTCCCTAATATCCTTATCATCGACAGATTCTTTATCAAGAATTGAGGCTAAATTAGGATTTTTCTTCTCTAGTACATATATTAGAGGTAAAGTATAAAGACCTTGTTTTATATCAGTACCTATTGATTTTCCAACTACTTCCTCACTACCAGTATAATCTAAAATATCATCAATTATTTGAAATGCCATTCCTATATTATGTCCGATGTTAGAAAGCTTTCTAGATAACCTTTCATCACATCTACTTGCAGTGGCACCACTATAAAAACTTAATGAAAAAAGCTCTGCAGTCTTTGAAGATATTCTCTTTAAATATCTCTTTACGGATACTTGTTTGTTATATTTGGAGGAGAATTGTTCTATTTCTCCCATGCAGATTCTAGACATAACATTTGAGTCTGCATTAATATTTTTTAAAGTAGAATGTTCAGATAAGATTTTAAAACATCTACAGAATAAAAAATCGCCTATATATACTGCATAATCTTTACCATACTTAGACTGAACAGTTTCAGTTCCTCTTCTAAGTTTGGAATCATCTACTATATCATCATGAACTAAAGTAGCCATATGTAACATCTCAAGTACAGCTGCCAGCGGATAAATGTCTTCTTCCTTAAACTCACCAAATCTTGCAGCAATAATTAAGAAGGCTGGTCTAAGCAGCTTACCACCTGAATTTACTAGTTCTAAAATTGCATTTTCAACAAGTTTTTCTTTACACTTAATATTCTTTTTTATTATTTTAATGACTTCTTCTAAATCATTATTCACAACTGGATATTCACTCCAAAATTTATCCATGTAATCACCCTTTATCGTCAAATAGTTTAGTAGTTGCGTTTAGCCTATTTAGATGGTTTAAAGTATATCTAGAAGTTAACCCAACAAAAAAGCCTGTACCTATTCCTGCTATTGTTAAAACGGGAAGATATAAACTTATATTTACATTTTGAACTACCAATGCAGCCATAGTAATTTGACCAATGTTATGAAAAACCGACCCTGCAGCACTAACCCCTATTAAAGTTACCTTATCTTTACCTATTCTCTTTATTATTACCATTATAAAAAAGCTGAATAATGCCCCAGCGATGCTATATAATAGACTAGATATACTTCCGCCAAACATAGAAGCAAGCAGCAATCTAACTATAATAACTAAGAGAGTTTCGATTTCACCAAAGGAATACAGTGATACGACAGTCACAATATTAGCTAAGCCAAGTTTTGCTCCTGGAGTTATAAAGGGTATTGGTATCATGGATTCAACTATATGAAGTACCAGCGCTTGAGATACAAGCAATGATAAGAATACCATCTTTCGAGTTTTTCTCATTTAAATCACCTCAAAAGGATTGTTCATCCGTCTCCTGTTTTCCTTCACCTGTTACTCTCACAACTACCTTATGCGGTAAACATATTAATGATTCACCAGGTTTGCTGATAGCATGAGCCTTTACACATATTTTATCATAACAATCTGCATCAATGACTTTTACTTGTCCGTTATTTATTTCAACAACATTTTCCCCTATTTCATTCTTTACAGTAAAGGTTACCTTTTCAGAATCTTTTTTCAGAGGAAGTTTTTTAAATAACTTCCCCTGTGAATATACCTCTACATATAAACTGTCATGCTTATTTAAATTTGTAATAAGCATTACACCTTCAGGAATGAATGAGATTATAATTAGTGCAACTATTATGATTACATCCCACTTTTTCATTATTACCTCTTTTCATCACCTTTTTTAAAGTTTAGCTGAGGTTCCATTGCTGTATACTGAAGTTTCATTTTTATATATTGGCTTTTGTTTTCCAAGCCAGAAGTTTCCTAAATGTTTACCAAGCCATGGCATTACAAAATAATCAAGACCTACTGATTTTCCAGCACCAGCCATAAGAGCTATAGCACCAAAGAAGAACCAAAGTATGTCATATCCAGCCATCGCAGATAATACAAAGTTAACAGTTAAAAACGCTGAAGCAGCACTTGCAAGCCAAGTAAATAATCCAGCTAAAAGACATAGTCCTATACCAAGTTCTGTACAAACAACTATTCTTTGGAACCATATAGCTACCTCTGGATTTGGTATCATGATCTTCATAATTGCTTTAAAGAATCCTGGCATACTACTTAATATAGGTGTAACTTGTGGAGCTGCATTTGAAGTTGAATCTGCCACAGACGCACTAGCAGTACCATCTAATAACCAGTCAAAAGGTAATTTAATGTTTCCAGCTTTAAACCAGCTATCTGGTCCAAGCCCAGAAGTTATTTTACCAAATCCTGAAGCGTTTGCCCAAGTTTGCTCACCAATTAACTTTTTCAATGCTTCTAGTACCCACATTGAACCTATATATAATCTTAAAGGAATTAGCCAGAATGATGGAGATTTAGCTGATGCATGTCCTCCTATCATAGAACGTCTTTCCTTAATATCAAAGAATTCATGGAATAAGTATCTAAAAATTAAGTAGAATCCGCCAACACCGAATAAGTAGTGTAAATTCACCATATGTTTCATTGCTGTTGCCAAGAATCCTGTAAGCTTCATTCCACCTACATCTGCAACTGCATAATGACTGCCGATTGAAACCATAAAACCATGATAGTTTGATTTAAATGCTTTTTTCTCTGATTTTTCAATATCTGCAATAATATTATGAGATACAGTTTCAGCTGTTTGAAGTGCTGCTTCAACTATTTGAGGTAATGGCTTTGAATTTTCTTCTAAGAAAGCGGCATCACCTACAACATAAACATTTTCTTTATCAAGTGATTGCATAAATTCATTAGTACTTACTCTTCCTCTATTGTTTAGAGTTAGTCCAAACTCTTTAGCAAAAGAATTTCCCTGTACACCACAAGTCCAGATTAATGTTCTTGTTGAAATCTTTCTTCCGTCTTTAAGATTTACTTCATTAGGTGTAACTTCTGTAATAGCAGAATTTTTTAATATTTCAACATTATTTCTAACCATGTATTGCTCTGCTTTTAGCGCCATCTTTTCATCTAAAATATTAAGAATATTGCCTAAAGCTTCTACAACCATTAATTTTACATCATTTAGATCTACATTGTATTCCTTACAAAGCTTCTTTTTCCACTCCATAAGTTCGCCAATCATCTCTATACCTGTAAAACCTGCACCTGCAACAGCAAAAGTAAGCATAGCTTGTCTCTTTTGCTCATTTCTCTCTCTGCTAGCAAGCTTAAACATCTCTTCAATGTGATGTCTTATCTTAAGAGCATCATTTAGTGACCAAAGAGAAAATCCATTTTCCTTAACTCCTGGTATTCCAAAATAAGCTGGCTCACTTCCTGTACCTAAGATTAAATAATCATATTTATATTCGCTGAACTCTGTAGTTAAAGCTTGTTTGTTAACATCTACAGTTTTTACCTCTTCAGTGATAATATTAACCTTAGTCTTATAAAATATTTTTCTTAAATCAACTTGTACTGAATCAGGTTCTACTCTTCCCCCAGCTACTTCATGTAGCTCTGTCATTAGTGTATGAATTGGATTTCTGTCAATTAATGTAATTTCTACGTCATTATTTTTTTTATACTTCTTACTTAAAATTTTCGCAGCTTGTACACCACCATAACCTGCTCCTAAAATTACGATATTCTTTTTTGACACCACTTACCACCCCGTATTCTTTATTTTTACTCATCAAAACTCCATAATTATCAATATATGTTAACCAATTCTAAAGAAAAGGTTTTCAATCTAGAGCCCTCATGATTTTATATTGTTTCAAGGATAATTTAAATAATTTATATTAAAACCTTTTATTAATAAAAGATTTTTATTTCTATTCATAATTAAGTATATTTTATCATAGAATCAGTTTCATAAACACCTTTTCACATGTTTTTACATTTTTCCACATATTTCTCCTATTATTTTGATGCCATTACTATGAATATCATTATAATAACTTGTGAAGTATTTATCAATAAAAAATTTTTAACTGATACGACAAAATTTTCATTTTTAATCGGCCTATCTTGTAAGAGTTTAATATTTTTATTTACTTTAATTAATGTTATGAGCACAAACAATGAAGCTAATGGAATCACTTTAAGTAGTGCAAGTAACACTATATCTACATACCCAATATAGTATAATAGTTTAAAAAGCTTTAAAGCCATTGGCCTTCCTATATAATATGGCAAAGTAAATCGATTATTCTTAATATCCTCTTCTACATCACAAATGTTATTGGCAAGCATTATATTTGCTATGCCTCCTATAGCAGGTATGGAAAACAAAAATATACAACCAATCTCCAACAGATTGATTCCAACACTTAAAATATTGTTTTGATATGTAAATGATATTATATTAGTGTCAAAAATATGAATATACACTGACAGGAATATAATTACAAACCCCATAAAAAATCCGGAGAATACTTCTCCTAATGGCATTCTTGAAATGGGAATAGGACCAAAAGTATAAAATATTCCTACTATAAAGGAAATAATACCTATCAATAAAACTATAATGTTTGTATTCAAAGTAAGCATAATTCCTGCTGTAGTTGCAATTGCTAATAATATAAAGATTATCAATAATACCTTTGACTTATTTGCTCCATATTTAGTAAGTAAGCTATTATTTTCAGAGCTATTTTTTGCTTTTGTATTATCAATATAATTATTAATTGCTGTAGTAGCCATATCAAAGCAAATCAATGAAATAAACATTATTATAAAATTCTTTAAGTTAAAGCTTTTATATCTATAAATAGCAAAAGCTGAACCTAAAGAAAATGGAATCACGCTTGCTAGTTTGGTTTTTATTTCCACTAACTCAAAAAATTTACTGATTGACAAACTTATCACTCATTTCATCGTAATTGTATTTCACAAATTTAAAAAACTGTTTAGTATAAATAATAGAAGCTAATTAATTCGCCATCTTAAAATCAGGACTTAGCTCTTCTATTTTTGTATCCCACTTAGAGGATTTATATATTTTAAAATCTGTAGTTACAGCCATACAGGATATTCCTTTTATACTATCAATAATTTTCATTCCCTTATCCACACCACTTACAAAAGTGACTTTTGTAAGAATATCTGCAAGCATATTGCAATCAGCTATACTACTATCAATAAGTATAGTATCGCTCATTACCCCTGCATCTGCCGGATATCCAGTGAATGGATCTAGTATATGGTGATAGCGCTTACCATCCTTTATAAAAAATCTCTGATAATCTCCAGAGGTAGAAAGTGCGCCTTGATTTAGTTTAACAATACCAATATTACCTTCATTTTTTTCTTTCCTTGGGTTCTGAATTGCCACAGACCATTGGGTTTTATCTGGTTTAACTCCAAGTGTATATATGGAACTGCCACCAAGATTTATAATAGCACTATTGACACCATATTTTTTAAAAACCTTTACTATTTCATCTGCTGTAAATCCTTTAGCAACTCCTCCAAGATCTATAGCCATACCAGCTTTCATAAGCTTAACACTATTGTCTGACTCATTAATACTAATATTTTTATATCCTACAAGTGCTAATTTATCCTTAATTTCAGAATCAGCTGGAACTCTCTCTTGATCTGTACCAATCCCCCACAGTTTTATAAGTGGACTTACTGTTATATCAAAAGCTCCATTACTGATCTTAGAATACTCAATTGAAGTTTTTATAATCTTAACAATCTCAGGATGTACCTTTACGTATTCTTTACCTGCAGCTTCATTAATCTTATTTACATCACTGGTCTCTATTGAACTGCTTGCTATCTTTTCGATTTCATCTACTCTTTTAAAAGCTTCATCTATTGCTTCGCTAGCATTAGGACCATAAGCTGTTAAATGCATAATAGTGTCCATTTTAGTAGCATACTTATCAACTTTTTCATCTTTTTTTGAACAAGAAACCATCGGTATGATTAAAAACAGGCTTAAACCAATAGCTAATATCTTTTTTATCATCTGTTGTCCTCCAAAAACATATTGACATCAGTATTGCTACTGAAACTAGTGTTACATTATGAATAATATATAAAATTACGACACTATATAAACCTCTATTACGTAATATTGTATTAAAAGTTTATCTACTTTAATTATGTAACAATAACCATATTAACGCAAGTACTTATTACAAAATAGTTAATTTTTTAACTTTATTTAATTATATCATAAAAATATCCAAAAAAAACACTGATATCTAATAATCAGTGTTTTTTATTATTTTTTTATAGAAGTAAGAATTTTTATTTAATTATTTTAGTTGCAAAAATTCTTCTTCATTTAAAAACTTTATATCCTGCCCTTTTGAACTTAAGTCCAATGCCTTTTTCAGCTTAACACTCATTTCTTCTCTACGTAAGTCCTTTATGTCTTTCATATTAGTAACTAAGATTGTTGTATTTCTAGTAACCGAACTCCCCGTATTACCACCAAGTTTTTTAACTAACCTCATTGCTTCATCTCTAGACATAGAAGTCAATTTCCCAGTAAATATAACCATTTCATCTCTAAACAAATCACTATCTAATTTTTCAAATATGCTCTCCATCTTAGGTTGATACTTTCTATTAGAAGTTTTAAAAACTTTTGTTTTGATTGATGAAGGAGTATATCCATTGCTATCTACAGTTCCTATAGTTACTCCTATCAATTTAGATATTTCATCAATAGCTTTACATCCTAATTCTTCCGATATATTGAGCAATATATTACTACATGCAAGCGCGTCATATAGTGCATCATGATGCTTAAACTCATATCCTAAAAAATCATTAACTGTATTCAATCTTGCATTTTCAATTCCTTTATAAAAATTTCTAGCAAGTTTCATGGTACAAATATATTTAAAACTCGGAAGCTTTATATCATAAAGTTGTGCACTGTTTCTCAAAACCGATATATCAAAAGACGCATTATGGGCTATTACTAAACTTTCATTAAAATAATGCTTAATGCTTTCCCATACCTTATCAAATTCCGACTCATTTTCAACCATACTGGGTCTTATCCCGTGAATTCCAATATTAATTGGCATAAATCTCATTTCTTTAGGTCTTATTAAATGATGTATTTTTTCTACTACATGCCCATTTTTAACAACTACAATACCGATTGAGCATGGACTATTCCTCTTTTCATTTGCAGTTTCAAAATCTATAGCTATAAAATTCATTTTCCCTCAATTTGATCTTTTTATAATACTTTTTAATCTTGATTATAAAACAATCCCGCTCCTTCTATAATCTCCTGCTCTTCAAATAAACTTGACACAGCTTCATTATAATCACTTAACTTTTCTGACTTTCTTATTTTTTTAATATACTTTTTATTATCAGAGAATATGTGACTCATATACCCCCATAATTCTTTCATTCTAAATATTGCATTTCTATCTTCGTTAAATAATTCTATGTATTGCTTAAAAATTTCATCATGAAAATCTTTCAATATTTTTTTATCTGTCTTAGTATTGTTTCTTATCAAATCCATTAATCCTGGATTAGCTAGTATCCCCCTTCCAAGCATTACTGCTTTCACTTCTGGAAAAGTTTCAGTTATATTTTTATAGTCGCTAACAGTAAAAATGTCACCATTATAGCATACTGGATTAGTGCTTGAAGATAACGCGTCTTTAAACACCTCTAGATTAGGTTTATTTCCATAAAAGTCCTTTTGTGTTCTTGGATGAATAATCAATTCTTCTATAGGATATTTATTATAGATTTTTATTAACTCATAAAATTCTTCTGGACTATCTTTTCCTATTCTAGTTTTTATGGAAATTTTCACATCATCCATTTTGTATATTTCACTTAAAAATATATCAAGTTCTTCTCTTATAGCTAAAAATCCTGAGCCCCTATTTTTTTTAACTACTGTTCCAGCAGGACATCCTAAGTTTAAATTAACTTCATTATACCCTAACTGTTGTAGTTTTTTAGTAGTATTAATAAAACCTTCATAATCGTTAGTAAGTATTTGAGGAACTATGTTCATTCCTTTATTATTTTCAGGTAATACATCCCTTAATTCTCTAGTTTTAAGGCTTAATCCCTTATTTGCAACAATAAATGGTGTGAAATATTTATCGATATTATGAAAAAACTTTTCATAAGTATTTCTATATATGTATCCAGTAATTCCTTCCATTGGCGCTAAGTAGTATTTCATTTAATAACTCCTTATATAAATATTGTATTTATTTTGTGATGATTATTAAGTTTATAATATAGTGCTTTATAAGTCTTTTTTATTATAAATTAAAAAAGTTACTAAAGCGACTATATTGACAATTTTTCATCCACTTTTTATGATTTACTATACATTAAAAATCCACGATATTTCTATCGTGGATTTTTGGTAAAAAGCAAGTACTATTACTCTAATAATTAAACTTGAAATTTTTCTATAAGCGTCTCTAATGCTTGAGCTAGATTATAAAGCTCATCTGCTTGCGCTTTTACGTTTTGCATATCATTTAATTGGTTAGATACGCTAGCATTAACTTCTTCAGCAGCTGCTGCGGACTGCTCAGATACGAAGGAAATGTTATGTATATTTGAAGTAAGTATCCCACTGTTAGTTAACATTAATTCTATACTTTCATTCATTGAAATAATTTTTCCTATTATACTTTCAATGGATTCACTTAAACTAACAAAACTTTGCTCTGTAGTAGACATTGCTGAATTTTGGTTTTCTACATCAGCTTTAATATTGTCCATACTAACTGCAGCAGTTTTAGTAGTTTCTATAACTCTAGTTATTATATTCCTTATATTCACAGCAGATTCACCAGACTGTTCTGCAAGCATTCTAACTTCTTCAGCAACTACAGCAAAGCCTCTTCCAGATTCTCCTGCTCTTGCAGCTTCTATAGCCGCATTTAAAGCTAATAAATTAGTTTGAGATGAGATATTTAGAATTGTGCTCAATATCTGACCAATATCCTCAGTCTCCTTCACTAAAACTCCGATACTTTCAGAAATCTCAGAAACTCCGTTTATAGTGCTTTCATTTTTTGTTTTAAGCTCCTTAAACGCAACCATTGTCTTTTCACTGCTAGCTTCCATCTCTTTACTTTCTGTATTTATCTTATTATTATAATCTTTAATCTTAGATAAATTATTGTTAAACTCCGTTGCAATCTCAGATGCTTTATCTACTTCATATGCTTGTTCTTGAACACCTTTTGAAATTTCATCAATAACTCTCGCTATTTCTTCTGAAGAAGATGTAACCTCTTCTGCTCGTTTAGTAAGATCTTCTGAAAAACTTAGTACATTATCAGCAGAACTTTTCACTGACGTAACTAAATTTTTAACACTACTAATCATATTAGAAAATCTACTTCCTAATTCACCTAGCTCATCAGAACTATTTATGTTTGTTACTACAGTCAAATCACCAGCTTCACCTTTTTTCATAGCTTCTTTCAAGTGATTAATCGGCTTTGTTAAGCTCCTTGAAATCCATAGTCCAACCATCAAAGCACCTACAATAAATAGAACAAAGAATCCAGCTAGTATTAGTACATTAGAAAGTATTTTTGAATATACCTCACTTGTATCCATCATACCCATAAGCTTCCAACCAGACTTTTCATTACTTATATAATAGATAAACTTACTTGTTCCATTAAACTTGACTTGAACAAAATTAGACTTACCTTCTAATAATGGTTTCATCCAAGACATCTCAGTTTTATCACTAAAAGCATCTTCTACTTTTTGATCTTTAGTATCAGCATTAGTATTCACTCTATCCGGATTTAAGTTTTTTCCTAACAAGTCGTTATTCTTAGTTGCTAAGACTATTCCTGTTCTATCCAACAGCAATATCTCACCTGTTTTTTCAATTTTAGTACTCTTAAACAATACAGCTATATTAGTTATATCAATATCTATCCCAGCAACCCCTACAGCTTTCCCTGAATCATCTAACACCTTTTTTGTAGCTGTCACTACAATTTTACCGGTTGCCACATCCTTATAAGCATCCTGCCAAAGTATCATATCATTTGACATTGTATCTTTATACCAAGATTTTTCTGTTGGATTATACCCTTCTGGAAGCTTAGTTTCAGGGAATATATACATTCCTTTATCTTCAGTTGCAACATAAGCATTTAGTATTTTAGGATTACTATTAATTATTCCTGTAAGCTCTTTTTTTACTAATGTTCCACCAGGATTTGATAGAGCCGCTTTTACTACAGAATCCTCTGTAATTTGAGATAGCGCAGCTTCGTAGCCATTATAACTTTCATCTATGACATTATTTACACCTGTCACCGACTTCTCTATGGAGCTAACATAAGAAGACTTTAGATTATTATAGAGTATTACATTTGAAATAATACCGGTAGTACACATAGGCACTAATATTATTAATATAAATGTTAGTATAAGTTTTTTCTTGATAGTTTTGAATTTCATCTCATTTACCTCCGTAAGATTATATCTATTGATAGACCAGTTCCAAATAAAACTTATAATTTTAAATTCTCTCACAAGAACCCGTGAGAGTTTTAAAAATAGTTTTCAGATTGAAGTGGTACACCTTTATAGAGCTCATAGATCAACTATTAATCTATGCATGAGCAAAAATCTGCAGAAACCGTGATTTTTGAACAAGTATTAATTAAGTTTTGACACAAGAACCCCATAGTATTATCGAGGGAAATTCGACAAACTAAAGAATTAAATAACATTTCAGGTTAGTTAAATAGAAAAACCCCTAGAAATTTCTTTCTAAGGGTTCTTATAGTTATTATAGATAAACCGGTTACAAATAAAACATATAGTTGATAACACTATTACTATTATTAGTTAGAATAGGTATCAATTAGTTTTATCGGGTTTAACTATATTATCTATTCTGCTGAATTGATAATCTACTTCAATCATTAAACTCCAAATATAAATTTCGGATTGAAGTATTTCATCTTTAAGTGTAGCTTTTAAAAGCAACTGTATAATACTCTCTATTAATTACTTAAATCTTCTCCATTAGTACCAATAACTTTCTTATACCAATAGAAAGAATCTTTGCGATAACGATCCAGTGTTTTTAAGTTAAATTCTTCTCTATCAACATATATGAATCCATAACGTTTAACCATACCTTCATGAGTTGAAATCAAATCAATGGCAGACCATGGACAGTATCCCATCATCTCAACTCCATCTGTTATAGCTAAACGAAGCTGTTCAATATGTTTTCTTAAATATTCAATACGATATGGATCATGGATTGAACCATCATCTTCTAACTTATCATAAGCACCTAAACCATTTTCAGTTACTATTAATGGCAATCTATATCTTGAATATATTTCGCGCATTGTAGCTCTAAAGCCTTCTGGATCTATCTCCCACCCAAATTGAGTAGTTGGCAGGTTAGGATTTTTAAAACCTTTAAATACTCCTGGTTCATCCATAGCCTTCTGTTGATCCTTTTTACCATCTACACTTGCTTCCATATGGTTTGCTTGCACTGTAGCAGTATTGTAATAGTTAAATCCAATAAAATCTGGTTTTCCTGAAGCAAGAATCTCCATATCCCCTTCTTCAATTTCAGGTACAGCATCAATCTCTTCTAAGTATGACCAAACTAAGCTATTGTATTTTCCATATACAGCCATATCTAGATATAACCAGTTACGAATTGCATTTAAATTTTGAGCAGCTAAGTTATCTTCTGGCTTGCAGCTAGCTGGATAAACTAACGATATATTTGGTGCTGGCCCAATTTTAGCATCAGAAATCATTTTATGGCATAGTGCCATAGCTTTTGCTTGAGCAACTAACATATGGTGATTTTGCTGATAAATCTCTTTGCGTATATTTACGCAACCTTCTGGTATCATCGCAGTACCAATAACATCACCCATTAATGTTAATACATTTTGTTCATTAATAGTCAACCAATACTTAACCCTATCACCAAAGTTCTCATACATAACTTTTGCAAAATTTACAAACCAATCAATTGATTCTCTTTTTGACCAGCCACCACGCTTATCTAACGCAGCAGGCATATCAAAATGGAACATTGTAACTAAGGGAATTATATTATATTTTAGGCATTCATCAATTAAATTATTGTAGTATTCTATTCCCTTAGGATTTACTTCTCCTGTTCCTTCTGGAATTAATCTTGACCAGGAAATAGAAAAGCGATAAACCTTAAATCCCATTTCAGCCATTAAAGCAACATCTTCTTTATAGCGATGATATTGATCCGCACAGACGTCTAATTCTGAAGTTCCTTCTGGTACTTTTTTAATATCTTGGCAAGATGGCCCTTTACCATCAATTAAGTTAGCCCCTTCTACTTGATAAGCAGATGTTGATGCCCCCCAAAGAAAATCTGTTGGAAAAGACTTTAATTTTTTATGTAACATTTGCTATACTCCTTTACAATTTATTTTAATTCAAAAGCTTTAAGCCTTAATGTTTACCTTATCCACTAGCAAAACCCAATATTTTCATGAATCTACTTATAATTTTAAAATTTATTTTTCAATAACACAAACACTACAATTAGAAACTGTATCAATACAGCTAAAAAAATAAATGCAGTTATGTAAATAAAACCCTTATTTTAGTAAAGAAGTTTTGGTTTTATATTTGATTTATTTCAATTAAATTATCTATTCCGCTATATATGCCCTATATTGACTTCATTTTACAGCCTTCGTATAATTATTTTAAGACATCTATTTTTAAGGATAGTTTCAGAAATTAGGAGATAAAATGTTTAACAATAAGAGCAGCACAAGCAATGATATGATTGAACTTATTACCGTAATAAAATTAGGTTCTTTTGGTTTCATATTGATGATAATTATAAATCAGATTTTACAATATGATCATACTCAACCAGCAATTATTTTCAATAAACAATTGTATTTACTAATGTTCTTTATCATCATATTATTAATTTCTATCTATATATTATTATCTCAACTCTATTTTAAAATATGGCAGTTAAAAAACATAAGAAAAATTCAAATTATAGAAGGCTATGTTTTTTTATTAGTATCATCAATTCTAATCATGTTTTCAAATTCATATGATAGCGATTATAAATACTTATTAATCTTTGGGGTCATCACTATAACTTTAGAATTAGGTAAAAAGCAAGGTATAATCATGGCTTTAGTGTCATCTTTTACTTTACTAGCAATTGACTTGATCTTTGCTCCTCATTCAGCTGTGAATATATATTTCGAAAATGATTTAACATTTACTTCTAGTTTCTTTGTTGTAGCATGGGTTTTAGGACAATATGTCCAAATTGAAAGAGAAAGAAGAGAATTATTAGAGCAACAATTAATTGAGCAATTAAAAGAACATGAGAATATCATGGAAATACTCTCCAAAGACGACACCCTTAGCAATCTATTAATCGAAAACTCACCTGATGCAATCTTTATTCAATCTAAGGACCGTTTTCTTTATGCTAATGAAAATGCTTTAGATCTATTAGGATATTGTTCATTAGAAGAATTACAAAATAAGACTATTCTTGACTTTGAAGCATCTGATAATATAAAAGATTTAGAACTAAAGTATATATCCTTATATAAAAATGAAGGATATAAAATTTCATTTGAAGATACTATTATAAACAAAAAAGGCGAAGCAGTTAAAGTTCAAAATACATCTACCTATTACTTATTTAAAGGCCATCCCTCCATCGTGACTGTAATGAGAGATATTCGTCCAGTAGTCATAGCAAATAAGCTCAGAAAAGATGTAATTAAAAATATAGAGAAGTTAAACGAAACCATAGAAGAAAATAAACTGGTAACAGAATTTTTCTCTAATATATCTCATGAACTAAAAACACCTTTAAATATTATATTCTCCTCCTTGCAAATGCTTGATCTTTATAACAATAGTTCTGATGCTGATATAATTAAAAAGAAAAAAAATTATATTTTAGCTATGAAGCAAAACAGCTATAGATTGCTTAGATTAATAAATAATCTTTTAGATATAACAAAGTATGATTCAGGTTATATAACACTTCACATGAAAAATGAAAATATAGTTAGTGCTGTAGAAGATATTACTATGTCAATTTTAATCTATGCTGAAAATAAAGGAGTGGAAATCATTTTTGATACAGAGACTGAGGAGAAAATAATTGCTTTTGATGTAGAGAAGATAGAAAGAATAATCTTAAATTTATTATCAAACGCTTTAAAGTTTACCGACCCTGGAGGAAGTATCTATATAACAATAACCAGTGATGAAAATAATGTTATCATTTCTGTAAAAGATACTGGAATAGGTATACCAGCTGATAAAAAAGAACAAATATTTGAGAGGTTTTCACAAGTAGACAAGTCATTTAGAAGAAATAATGAGGGCACTGGACTAGGTTTATCTATAGTTAAATCCTTTGTAACGCTTCATGGGGGAAATATAAAACTTAATAGCGAGCTCGGAAAGGGAAGCGAGTTTATTATAACCCTTCCTTCAATTCAAACAGAGAAGATTAATTGTGAAACAAGTGAGATTCGAAGCAATATACAAGAGAGAATTAACCTAGAGCTATCAGACATTTATTCAACAATAAACTAAAGATTAGGAGAAAAATCATGCTTAAAGTAACTTTAATTGAATCTATTCTAAGAGGTTTACCTGAAGCCATTTTGTTTGTTTGGGCCATATATTTACTTACTCAGACACCAATGAAATATACCAAAATAATGCTAACTGCTTCTATAAGTACTTTTATAACTTTTATTATAAGATTATTGCCTATTAATTTAGGTATAAATTCTATTTTATCACTTGTTCTACTCATTTATTTAAACATAAAAATAAATAAAATTTCTATTAAACAGTCTTTATCTACTACAATTTTAGTATTTATTATAGAGTATATTGCAGAAATGATTAATATTGTTATATTACAATTACTAAAGTTTGATATAGCTAAACTTTTTCAAAACCCAATAAATAAGGTATTATATGCATTACCTTCACTTGTTTTGCTAATAATATTCGTCCTTATTGTTCACAATATAAAAATAAAGTATCTATCACTAAAATCTAATAATATTGTTTAACTAAAAACTTAAAGCCTGAGCTATTGCTTTGCCTTTTTTCCATATTTCTTCTCCATATTAATATTATTTATAGAGTCCTTAGCACAACTATTAATTTATTTTTATTTAATATATCTTCACTATATAGAATAATAATATATTTTAAAAACCATACTATTTTTAAAGTTTCACAAAAATTTAAATTTTGTCTAATAGCCGAAAAAGTGATTTTTATTTTTAAAAATATTTCATAAACCTATTGACTGATTATAAAATACGAAGTAAAATGAAATAAATTCAAAGTTAAGTGTCAAACAATTAATATAAAAGCCTTGATGGGAAGAGTAGTTATTATGAGGTAGTCAAAGCGAATCAGTGGTGGTGAGAGACTGGTACGAAGCAAATAATGAAGAACATCCCGGAGCTTCCAAACGAAATTTTTTTAAAGAGTAGTCTTGGACGGAGCCAAACCGTTACAGCGTGGACAGTATCGAATTTATTTTTTTTAATTCCGTACTGATTAAGGAGAGCTTTTAAGCTAATTTAGGTGGTACCGCGGAAGTATAAGTCTTTCGTCCTATTTATATAGGATGAGGGGCTTTTTTTATTTACTTTTTATAAAATTATAACTTTGATAAATTTATAAATAATTATATTTTATTATAATCAAAATCGCATGGACGATTTTAATATCAAATTGGGGAGGACTATTAATATGTGTACAATTATGTGTTATACAGGAAATGATATGAAACACGAAAAATTTGCAGAGGCATTACAAAGAACTGAGCTTAGAGGACCAGATATGACTGAAATCCTTACTCTACCATCTGGTATCTTAGGTTTTCAGAGACTTGCAATCATGGATTTGAGCTTCAGCGGAATGCAGCCATTCACAAGAAAAACAGATGCATCTATCTGCAATGGTGAAATTTACGGTTTCCGTAAACTTAAAGAGGATTTAATAGCTAAAGGGCATAAGTTTATCTCTGATAGTGATTGTGAGATATTACTTCCTATGTATTTAGAGTATGGATTAGATATGTTTTCAATGCTAGATGCAGAATATGCTTGCGTTATCTACGATGGAGAAAAGGACACTTTCATTGCAGCAAGAGATCCAATTGGAATTAGACCTTTATTCTACGGATATTCTCAGTCAGGTAAGATAATGTTTGCAAGTGAAGCAAAAAACTTAGTTGGTCTTACACACAAGATCATGCCATTTCCACCAGGACATTATTATGCTGACGGTAAATTCACATGCTACTCTGATATTGCAGAAGTAGAAGGTGACTACTGCAAGGATGACTTAGAAGTTATTTGTAGCAATATTCACGATAAGTTAGTAACTGCTATAGAAAAACGTATGGATGCTGATGCTCCTGTAGGTTTCTTGTTAAGTGGTGGTTTAGACAGTTCATTAGTTTGCTCAATTGCTCAAAAGATGTATCCAGACAAGCCAATTAAAACTTTTGCTATAGGTATGACTGAAGATGCAATAGATTTAAAATATGCTCAGGAGGTTGCAGATTATATTCATAGTGATCACACTGTTGTTTATATGACAAAAGAAGAAGTTCTTGAATCCTTCGAGTATGTTATTAAACTCCTTGGAACCTATGATATTACTACAATAAGAGCAAGTATTGGAATGTATCTGATCTGCAAGAAAATACATGAGATTTCTGATGTTAGAGTTCTTTTAACTGGCGAAATTTCCGACGAATTATTTGGATATAAATATACTGATTTTGCTCCAAATGCAGCAGAATTCCAAAAAGAATCTCAAAAGAGAATTAGGGAATTATTTATGTATGACGTACTTCGTGCAGACCGTTGTATTGCTTCAAACTCTTTAGAAGCAAGAGTACCTTTTGGTGATTTAGACTTCGTGAAATATGTTATGGCTATTGATCCTGAAAAGAAATTAAACACATACAACATGGGTAAATACCTTTTGAGACATGCCTTTGAAGGTGATTATCTTCCAAACAGTATATTATATCGTGAAAAAGCAGCTTTTAGTGATGCTGTAGGACATTCAATGGTAGACTATTTAAAAGAATATGCAGAAGCATATTATACTGATAAAGAATTTGAAAAACTATGTGAAAAATATAAATACCACGCTAAACCATTTACAAAAGAATCATTATTATACAGAGAAATGTTCGAAAAATACTACCCTGGCCAAGCAGAAATGATTGAAGATTTCTGGATGCCAAACAAAGAGTGGGAAGGTTGTGCAGTTAACGATCCTAGCGCTAGAGTACTATCAAACTATGGTGATAGCGGTAAGTAATTTGCAACTCCTAATAACCGTCTGTAGGATATCTTCAGACGGTTATTTTTTTAATCTTTTTACCTCTTTTGACCTCCAACGTTCTAATAAACCTCTTAAATCCATTCTACTAACTTTAAAATACAATGAGCACATTATAATTCGCATTTATTTCCTATAGATAATCCAGTTCCAAATAAAACATATAGTTGATAATCTTATTATTATTTTTAGTTAACAGAAGTATCTCTTAGTTTTATTATATAAAACTGGACTATCTATTCCGATAAATTGATAAACTACTTCAACCATTAAACTACAAATAAAGATTTCGATAATTCTACGAATCTTTATTTGGATAAATTCTAATATGAAGTAGTTTATCTATACATATAATTGAAATATTATGGAAAGATACATATAAAAAGTTAGGAGTGATAACATGGCAATCTTAAAAGATTGGACTGAATGGAAAAACACTTTAGGCAATGCCGTTGAATTAGGTGAGAATGTTGGTATGTCTGATGACACAATAACTAATGTTGCTGAAAAAGTAGGTACATTTTTAGCTAATAATGTTGACCCTAGAAATCCAGAAGAAAGATTACTTAAAGAGATGTGGGATGTCTCAGATATTAATGATAAAAATGTTCTTGCTAAACTAATTGTAAGAATAACTTCAAAATAGCTTTTTAATATAGCTTATTAACAAAACCGTAGTGGGAAATCCATTACGGTTTTATTGCGCACTTTACAGTTTATCAATCTTATTGATCTTTATTATTCCTTTATTAAAATATCTAAAGTATGTGCGCTTGCCCCCAATAAATCAGGTCTTTCACAGGTAGTAAGATGATATTTAATAAAAATTTCAAAGGTTTCTTCATCCATAGCATTCAGAGTAGGTCTCATATAATTAGCTGGTCCGTCAGCTGCAATTAATTTTACCCTTTTCAGTCCAACTTCCTCATTCAACTTATTTATATCATCTATTCTTACATAATCATATAGATCTTCTGGCTCTGATAAAACATGAAAATCTTCGCTAAGCTTCCCACTTTCAATACTTGTTCGAATATTATTTTCCTTAAATCCATATGTTATCACACTATATTCATTCATTAAGTAAGCTACTAAGATAACTCCTCCAACCTTAGTTACTCTTTTTGCCTCCTGTAAAGCCTTTACTTTATCTTCAAATTTATATAAATGATACATCGGTCCAAATACTAAAGTCATATCAAAAGTATTTTCTGAAAATCTTGATAAATCTAATGCCGTTCCCTGATATGCTTTTACTGTACTTCCCTTTGATTTTAAAACACCTAGATTATGCTTAACAAGTTCAACTGCAGTAACGTCATAACCCTCATTTGCAAGTTGTATAGAATATCTACCAGTTCCTGCACCAACATCTAAAATCTTTGCATTAGGCTTATT
Source organism: Clostridium folliculivorans (assembly GCF_024341905.1). Classification (GTDB taxonomy): domain Bacteria; phylum Bacillota; class Clostridia; order Clostridiales; family Clostridiaceae; genus Clostridium_AR; species Clostridium_AR folliculivorans. The sequence goes on along the minus strand of NZ_BQXY01000008.1, from coordinate 50,176 downwards.
TTTCAGACACTGATGAATATATTTCATAGAAGTGATATACTCAACTTGCCCATGCCTTCTCGTTAATCTTTTATCTTCACAAAATTTATTGTAGTGTTTCTCTAATTCCTTAGTCATATCTTTATATTCCTCATCTATCATATTAAAAATTATTAAACATAAATATTTCAACAAATATTATACTATATATTACACTTAAAATATGAATTTTCTTTACCTCAAAAATTATTTCTTAGTAATTTTCCTTAATACTTTTCAACATAAAGTTAATAATTGAAAAAAACTTCTAACATAAAAACTCATTATATGTACAAAATAATTTAGAAGGTGGTGATTATATAATGGCTAATAAAACCAATAAAACCGACAATGCCAATGTAAACCTAGAGAATACTTTCTCAGGCTCAAAGCACCAAGATGGTTCTTTTAGTACTAACGAGCAAAGCAAATTCTCTAACAAATATAAAAATGTTGAACCTCTTCCAGAATCCGATCGCCCTAGACGTGATGGCCCTGGTGGAGAAGACGGAGAATAATCTATCTTAAGCTAAATAAACAAGTGGTGATATTTATTAATATCGTCACTTGTTTATTATATTCTCTTATCATTATATAAGTTTATCTAATTAATGTTTGAGTTTAAAACAAATTCTTTGTTATTTATTATTTAATAAATCCATTGCAAACTTTAAGACGCTTGGACCATTACACATACCATAATCCATAGAAGGAATAGCTTCTACTTGAATATTGTATCTTTCTCCTTTTTTCTTCATTTCTTTAAGCTGAAAACGAATTTGTGGCACTATGGAGATACATATGAGCAAGCAATTAGAATTAAATGATTTTCGGAGATGAAATACCGTTAAAAAACTGGATATGTTCGAACGTAGTGAGTTTATACAGTTTTAGGTATTTCATAGGAGAAAATCATATTAATTCTTTGCGTAGCTCATCCAGTATAGGAAGAGTGACGCCTAAATTTCAACGCAGTCCTTGAACAAAACCTTACTTATAAACTATTTCTGTATTTTTTGCTTCGAAACATCTTTCAGTAGATAATTTTTTAAACCACCGTCCTGATTTTTTTACTATTCTATTTCTGTTGTCTTCTAGATTAATTTCAACTAATCCATATCTATTTTTTACTTACTTATATACCACTGGCAAGTTAAACTAATATAATTAATTTAGTAAAATTGTTTAAAATAAAAAATCATCAATGAGTAGATAAGAAAATTCATTGATAACTTTATTAAGAGTAATCAAATTTATATTGTTCTGGCTTATGAAAACTCCCCTTCGCAAGGCGCGTATAGATCATTATCTCTTTTCTTCTTAAATATATCAAACATATCCTTCCTTTTAAAAATAAAAAACTCCCCTATATATTACACAAAAAGCAAAATAATAGTTGCTTTTTGGTAGTGCCTCTAAGAAAGTAGCAATCCTAACATTTTATTTAATTATATTAACTAATTGAATATTCTTTATCACAGTCCATATATTTCATACCAACTTCTATAAAATACTATTAAATTATCTAAGTAAAACGTTTAAGTAAATGTTATATTTAAAAAAGCATTTGTCAATATTAAGATAATAAAATTCAAATCAAAATATGGATGTACCACTTTATATTGAAATATATTAAAATAAATTTAAAACGATATTACTGTTTTATTTTAATTAAAGAACGGAGATGAATCGTAGTTGAATTATGTATATAGCATATTAGTTCAATTTGTGGATAGAATAGCACTACTACTTATGTGTTTATTTGTTATTACTAGACTTAGAGGTTTTAGAGAAATATTTCATAGTGGTAATTATAGCAAAAAAGACTACCTAATTGTATGTATAGTATTTTCTCTACTTGCCATACTGGCCAATTATACAGGACTTAATGTTGAAGGCTCGCTGGTAAATGTTCGAATAATAACTATAGTGTCTGGAGGTATAATATTTGGTCCAGTGGTCGGAATTGTATCTGGAGTAATATCTGGTGTCCATAGATATTTAATAGATATAGGAGGTATAACTTCAATTCCATGTCTTATAAGCAGTATAACTGCTGGAATAATATCTGGATATATTAATAAAAGAATTCAAAGGAACTATAGATGGATAGCTGGAATAATAGCAGGGGTCTTTTCTGAGACCATTACAATGCTTCTTATACTTTTATTAAGCAGGCCTCTTTCTTTAGGACTTGATATAGTATCTAAAATTGCATTACCAATGATACTAGGACAAATTAGTGTAGGCTTTATTGTTCAATTAATTCAAAGTATAGAGGATGATAAGGAAAGAATAGCTGCTAAACAAGCAAAACTGTCGCTAGATATAGCTAATAAAACCCTCCCTTATTTTAGAAATATAAATAGTGATTCCCTAAATAAGATATGTACTATTATAAGAGATGATATTAAGGCTGATGCCGTATCAATAACTGATACAAATAATATATTGGCTTATATTGGAGTTGGAAAAGAAAACTATAACATTGGACACGAAATAATACCCGAGGTAACTAAAGAAGCCATAAATAGCGATAAAATAATTATAAGAAATAATGGTCTACAAGATAAAAGCTTAATGTTAAAATCTGCAATTATAATACCTCTTAAGGTAAAGAACGAAGTTATTGGAGCTCTAAAAATATATTATAAAACCTCTCATAGGATAACCTATTCTCTACAAGCTCTCGCTGTTGGACTATCTCAAATTATATCAACTTTAATGGAGGTATCAAAGGTTGAACAAATGAAAACAATGGCTAATAAAGCAGAACTTAAAGCTCTTCAAAGGCAGATAAATCCACATTTTTTATTTAATGCTCTGAATGCTATAACTTCTTTTATTAGGATAGATCCAAATAAAGCAAGAGAACTTATAATAAATCTATCCAGCTACTTAAGATATAATTTAGAGTTAAACAGTGAATTTATAGATATAAAAAAAGAATTGAAGCAAGTTAAAGATTATGTAGAAATTGAAAAGGCCCGATTTGGAAATAAATTAAATATAATTTATCATATCGATGATGTAGATATAAAAATACCAAGTCTTACAATACAGCCTCTAGTAGAAAATGCTATAATTCATGGTATTTTAAAAGATAAGGAAGCAGGCACAGTGCAAATTATTGTAGAGGATAAAATTGAAAAAGTTAAGATTTCTATAATAGATAATGGTATAGGAATAAGTGAAGAGACAATTGAAAATATCTATAATGATGCAGTTCCTAAAAACAAAATAGGACTTTACAATGTACATTTGAGAATTAAACTTATTTATGGAGAAGGTCTTATTATAAAAAGATTAGAAAAAGGAACTAAAATAGAATTTTACATAAATAGAGCATAGGTGAGGTATCCATATGAAAGCTATAATAGTTGAAGATGAGTTTTTAGCAAGAGAAGAACTTAAATATTTTATTACAAACTATAGCGAAATAGAAATAATAGATGAATTTGAAGATGGAATAGAAGTACTTAAATTTATTCAAAATAACGAAGTTGATATTATATTCATGGATATAAATATACGATCCTTGGATGGTGTGTTACTTGCTAAAAGTATAAGCAAGTTTTCTAAAAAACCCTACATAGTTTTTATAACAGCTTACAGGGAACATGCTGCTGAAGCTTTCGAAATAGAAGCTTTTGATTATATCCTAAAGCCTTATTCAGAATCCAGAATTGTATCTATGTTGAAAAAATTGGAGAATCTTAATAATCATAAAGAAAATAACTCACACAAAACTAATATACAAAATAAGATAAACTTATGGAAAAACGAAAAGATACTAGTGGTAGATACCGATGATATATATTACTGCGTTGCTGAGGAACGAATAACTCATGTTTTCACAAAAAAAGATGCATATTCAGTAAACCTAGGTATAGCTGAATTCTATGACAGCCTTCCAAAAGATATTTTCTTCAGATGCCATAGATCTTATATTGTTAATATAAATAAAATAAGAGAAATAATTCCCTGGTTTAATAACACTTATAATCTAAAACTCCAGGATATAGATTATCAAATACCTGTAAGTAGAAGTAACATAAAAGAGTTTAAACAGCTTATGAATATATAAATGTATCCCGTGTAGTTTTTTTTGCATTTCGTTCAATAAAGAATAATTTTATATTACGCTGATTTATAATTATGGTAATGAAAGAACTAACATAAAAATTTAAACTTCAATAGTTTTGCAAATGCCTTATTAAATCGGCTTGTCAATATATTAATTAAGGAGTGATGAACGCGATGGAAGAAAAACTTAAAAACCGTTGGTTAATAGTTTTAGGTACAGTAATTGCTCAATTAGGACTTGGAACAATTTATACTTGGAGCTTATTTAATCAGCCTCTAGTAGACAAATTCGGATGGCACTTAAGTAATGTAACTATTACTTTCTCTATAACTAGTTTTGCTTTAGCATTCTCTACATTAGCTGGAGGTAAACTTCAGGAAAAACTAGGAATTAGAAAACTTGTGTCAATTGCAGGTTTAATCTTAGGTATTGGCCTAATATTAACATCTAAAGTAACTTCATTAACCATGCTATATCTTACAGCTGGTATAATGGTTGGTGCTGCAGATGGTATCGCATATCTTACATCACTAACCAATTGTATTAAGTGGTTTCCAGAAAAAAAGGGGCTTATCTCAGGTATATCGGTTGGAGCCTATGGAACTGGAAGTCTAATTTTTAAATATATTAATGGAAGTTTAATCAATAGTAATGGTGTTTCAGAAGCATTTTTATACTGGGGAATTATATCTATGATATTAGTTGTTGTTGGTGCACAGCTATTAAAAGATGCTCCAATACTAAGTTCTACTACTAATACTGCTAATAGTAATTCAATTAAACAAGATTTTTCCGTAAAAGAAATGCTTAAAACTAAAGATTCATACTTTTTATTTTTGATATTCTTCACATCCTGTATGAGCGGTCTTTATTTAATAGGAATTGTTAAGGATATAGGTGTTCAATTAGCTGGTCTTACACCTGCTGTGGCGGCAAACGCAGTAGCTATGGTTGCAATATTTAATACAGCTGGAAGAATTATATTAGGAGCTTTATCAGATAAACTTGGTAGATTAAACGTAATAATCTTTACCCTTACGATTATAACTGCTTCAGTATTTGTTTTAAGCTTTGTACATTTAAATTTTATAATTTTCTTTGCATGCGTTGCTTCAATTGCATTTTGCTTCGGAGGAAATATTACAGTATTTCCTACCATCATAGGTGACTTCTTCGGTTCTAAAAATCAAACTAAAAATTATGGAGTTATATATCAAGGCTTTGGTTTAGGAGCTCTTTCTGGTTCATTCATCGCAACATTAGCCGGAGGCTTTATACCTACCTTTATAATTGTCGGATGTCTATGTATAATATCAATAGTTTTAGCTTCTATTATGAACTCAACAAAACTTAATACTTATTTTGAACGAACTTACAAATTAATAGCAAAAACATCCTAATTCAAGATTTACTTATAATACATATTACACCTTCTCAACCTACAACTTTATTGAAGAACTATAAATAACCCACAAAAATCCATCTTCTTGGATTCTTGTGGGTTTAATGATGGAGTCGAAGCACAACCATTGAAATATACCAATAAATTTATAAATCATTTAATGTAACTATTTGGACGCCAATTTCTGAAGTTATTAACTTATTTATTCATTCATAAACATTTCTATTAAACTTTTCTGTCTCCCCCTAGCCATCGTATAATTCCTATATTTTATCTCCACAACTTATTTGTTATTAATTTACCTACTGACCCCTACCTCTTTGCAATTGACTTGTTTCCTTTCAACAGCAAAAATAAGGATTCCCAATTTGAAAATCCCACCACCACAAAATGGCATCGTTACTTTCAATCTCTGAAATCCTTTATTTATCAATGCTTTACACACTTTTATTCATCTTTTTATATCAAAGTTATCTTGATGCTATTTCTTTTTAATAGCTACACGCCATTCCTCTGGTCCTTGCTCAAGATATTCCCATTCAAATTGTCCATCATACTCTGCTAAAAATTGGTAATGTAATGGTCTTGGATCATGATCATTTAATAACTCCATTTCTTCTCCACTCATTAGTTTATTAAAAGTATCAAATATTACAACATGCTTTTCTCTTGGTGGATATATACGTGCATCTACTTGTGCATTAAATCTTGACATTGCGTCTACCTCCAATATAGATAATTTATACTATCTATATTATAAATAAATATAGAAACTTTATGTGATTTGAATCACATAAGTAATTTTAAATTATTTAGTTTAAATATATTCTCTGCTTAATATTAGACTATTTCTAAATCATTTAAAGCTTCTATTTGGAAGACCGCGTTTTACAAAACCCATACCAATACAATCCACAAAATATTTATGTGCAAAAGAAAGAGCCTATAACCGCATTTTTACTTATGCGTGTCATAGGCTCTTCGTCTTTGTATCTGGCTATTTGACATTTTATAGATTCAGTAGTTTAGACCAGAATTAGGAAGTGAAATTTCTTATCTTAATTATCTAAACATTAACTATAGGGTTCCATTATGAAAACTTAATTTATACTTGTTCGAAAATCGCGGCATCTGGGGATTTTCGGGCATGTATAAATTAATAGTTGAAGTTGGAACCCTATATAGATGAACCACTTCATAATTGAATTTATATTTTCAAATTCTCCTCTCAGAACCCAGAGGAGTTTTGAAAATAGACTTCGGATTGAAGTTGTTCATCTTTATTTCATTTCTTCAACTGCAGTTTTACCAGCAATTCTTCCGAAGGTAAATATATCAGTTAATGCATTACCGCCAAGACGGTTACCTGCATGGATACCTCCAGCAACTTCTCCAGCAGCATAAAGATTCTTAATTGGTTTATCATTTTCATCTAATACGTGGGCTTTAGTGTCTATCTTAAGTCCACCCATTGTATGATGAACTGCTGGCTTTCTAGGAGTAGCATAAAAAGGTGCTTTTAAAACCTTTAAGCTAAAGGTATCCTTATGGAATTCTGGATCAAAGCCTGCATCAACATATGAATTATATTTATTAATAGTGTCCACAAGAACTGCAGGATCCATACCAACTTTTACTGCTAACTCTTCTAGGGTATCTGCTCTAAATAGAGTTCCAGCTTCTACCTGACGGTCTAACTTTTCTTGACTTGTATTAGCTGCAGTTTTCTTTATTTCATCATCAGCTATAAGGTAGAATAAACCACCCTGATCAATAGCAGCTTTTGTTAAAACATCTCTTCCAGAGAATTCATTAATAAATCTTTTCCCTTCTTTATTTACCATTACAAAGTTTTCAGGAGGTACTTGAACTCCACTGAATAATTCACCAGTTTCAGGATCGGCTACAGGCATCATTTGAGTAAAGCCCATTCCTACAAGTGCTGCTCCTACAGATTTACCAAGTAATATTCCATCACCAGTCATAGCGTAGGAATTAGTAGTTTTTACATCATCATGAATTTCATTCCAGTAAGTGTTGTATTCTTTTAGCATCTTTGTGTTTGCACCAAAACCACCACTTGCAAGCACTACTGCTTTTGCATGAACAGTTATCTTTTGGCCATTAACACCAGTTGCTATAACTCCCTTTATTTCACCATCTTCTATGATAAATTCTTTTACAGGGCTATCAGTAATGATTTTTCCTGAGTTATCTTGTACATATTTTGTTAGTGCAAGTATAAAGGATGAACCATGGCTTTTGGTAGGCTTATGACCACGACGCCAAAGTGCACCAACAGGAGCAAATACTATACTCTTATCATACTCAACCCCTATTTCTTCTAGCCATTTAACACTTTCTAAAGCTCTGTCTGTAAGTATCTTTACTAGGTCATATTGTCCGTATATGGTGTTGCCATTAAGGTCAGTTCTTTTACCACCAAAATATGTTTGCATTCTGTGAAGTAGTGGAGAGTCAAATAGATGTCCCTTTTGTGTACCGAATTTCTCCTGGTAAGCTGAAAACTCTTTTCTAAGCGCACGGAAATCATCTATGTATTCTGGATGAATTGAGCTCTCATCTGTATCTAGTAGTGCTTCGATGGTATGTCTTTCTCCTAGATTTTCTTCAAACTGCATCTGCCACTCTGGATCTGCAGCATTGACAGGACCACCTGAACGTATGGTATTTCCACCTACTGCTGGATATTTCTCAAGAACAATAGCACTTGAACCATTTTGAAGCGCTGTTGCAGCTGCACTTAGTCCAGCACCGCCTCCGCCTACAACTACTACATCACAAGTATACTCTTCGTCTTCTTTTATTAAGCTACTAGCAGGCTTTGGACGTCTCTTAAGTATGTCAGGATTAACTCCTGCAAGTTTAACTGCTTTTGCTACACCGTCTATTACAGCATTACTAGTTTCTGAAGCACCTGAAAGAGCATCAACATTTAATGTCTGTCCTTCGATTATTTTATCTGGTATTCTTACAAAAACTACATCTGCAAGCCCTTCTGTCTCGCCCTCTGTATTTATATCTATACTTTCTATTCTGTTCTCACTAAAAGATACTTTCATTGGAAGACTTCCGCTGTGCCCTATTGCACTTACCTCATATACTCCTGGTTTGAAGGTAAACTCTTCTTCTTCGTTTAGCTGATTTGAAATCTTTGCAAAACGCATAAAACGTAGGAAGCATATTTCTAGGAAGTCTATGGTTCTTTCATTGTTTAGATTATCTTGCTCGTCAAATGCTTTATTTGCACTTCCAAGTAAAAACTCATATCCTGGCATTACATTTGCATCAACACCTGGTGCATCTAGGATTTGACGAAGATGTAGCTGTGCACGAGAAGAACCTTGAGTATCAAGAGAAGCTCCAAGGATCATAACTGGTTTGCCAGCAAGTGGATGAAGATCAAAGCTTAGCCATTCAATTAAACTTTTAAGGCTAGATGGTATTGAGTGATTATACTCAGGAGTAGCTATAATAACACCATCACTTGCTATAATCTTATCATTGAACATCTGTATCACTTCACTTGAGGACTGATTATCAGATTGATTAAACATAGGAACATCTTTAATCTCAAGTATTTCTATTTCTGCCTTTGACTCAAAGTATTTTTTCATAAACTGAAGGAGTTTACGATTATATGATCTTTTTGCGCTAGTTCCAACAATTGCTATAAATTTCATTTATATTAATCCTCCTATTCTTGCCAAGTGAATTTTTTAACTTTTTTATTTAAAGCTTTTTCTGCTAAAAGTTTTGATGTAATATCTGTAAATAGAAGAAACTCTCTGAAAATTTCATCTAGCTCTGATAGCTTGTCTAAATAAATAAGATTTCCTTCGCTATCAAATGCACCTTGTGATCTTCCTAAAAGGAATTCACTGCTTGGCATGATTCTGGCAGCAAGCTCAGGCGAATCAAGTATTTGTCTAAGATGTGCCTGCGCACGAGAAGAACCAAGTGTACCAAGGGAAGCTCCCACAATTAAAACAGGCTTGTCAGTAAGTGCTTGACTAGTGTAACTAATCCATTCAAGAGCACTCTTTAAAACCGCAGGTATGGCATGATCATACTCTGGAGTTGCTATTATTACTCCATCTGCTTTAAGAATTTTATCAGATAATTCTGCTACCTTTTCAGGAATATCAGAATCCTCTGGTTCATTAAAGGCAGGTAAAGCCTTAATTTCATATAGTTCTATCTCTGCCTCACTGGAAAAATGCTTTTGCATAAATTGAAGCAGCATACGATTAGTTGACACGTCTGAGTTAGTACCTACAATTGCTAAATATTTCATAGTAATCTCCTCTCTCTATTTGAAAACTTCATAATTTCAATGATTCTTTGATATAATTTTAACATGTTGAATATATTATATCTAATAGTTATTTATTGAAGTTTGATAACATATTTGTTATAATCAAACACAATAAAAAATAAGCTAATTGTTTCACAAAAGGATGATTTAAATGTCAAAATACTATTCTCAAGATATTTTGTATTATATTGATGCCATTTTAAAGTACAGTAATTATGGCAAGGCTGCCAAATCACTTTATATTTCTCAACCTTACTTGACACAGGTTATTAAAAGGGTGGAAAGTCAGTTAGACTGTGAGCTTATCAATCGTAGCAATCTGCCATATCGATTAACCGAGCAAGGGAAGATATATTATCAGTATTTAACTTCAATAGAAAATAATTATGCGAAGCTCCTTAGAGAAATATCAGCTGTGTCAGATATAGATAGCAAGGTTATCAAGATAGGAGTGCTTCCTAGCCTTGGAACCTTTCTTTTACCTCTTTTTTTACCGAAATTTTTAGATATGCATCCAAACTGTAAAATAGAGCTTTCAGAGACTTTACCAGAAAAAAATGAAAAACTAACTCAAAATGGTGAATTAGATTTTTGGATTGGACAAAATTCAAGCAATATTTCTCCCAACTTAAACTCCATTACTTGGGGCAGACACAGATACCGTGCTATTATTCCTCGCTGCTGTGATCTATATCAGAAAGACGTAGCCATTATTCCAGAAGGAACTATAGACATAAACAAGATATTGTGTCAAAAGCTGATACTAACTTCAAAAGGTTCTGCTATAAGAAAGCAGATAGATCAGCTATTAAGCCTTTATAAGGTGGAACCCAAAATTATAATGGAAAGTACCGAAATATATACTGTGCGTAACCTTGCAACCAGTAATTTAGGACTGACCTTTATACCAGAAAGCGTCTATGTAGAGGAGTGTCCATCTGAATACAATATATATGAAGTTCCAATTGATGAGCTTAGTATAGATTATTTTATAGCATATCACAGTGAAAAAAAACTAACTGCCGTTGATACCGACCTTATAGAAGCATTTCTAACTCATGGCCAAAATAATTTCAATATAGGAGATCAAAATGAATGAGTATAAAAAGATAATATATCTTATGGGAACAAAAATCTCTCTATATATAAAAGCAGATACTGCTGAAAAGCTTGCAGAAAAGGCTGAAGATATGCTGATTCATTATGAACAAGTCTTTAGCGCCAACAGTGATAACTCACAGCTTGCGCTGCTTAAAAAAGAAGCTTCATTTGCTCCACAAAAAGTAGATGATGAACTGTATGAGCTCATAAAAATAGGTAAAGAACATAGTCTATGTGAGAATACATATTTAAATATAGCAATAGGTCCATTAATAAAATTATGGAAAATAGGTTTTCAGGGGGCACATGTACCAGAGAAAGAATCTATAGCAAAGGTACTTGAACTTTTAAAGCCTGAAAATATACAACTAGATGATGAAAAAAAGACCGTGTATTTTTTGAAAAAAGGCATTGAGCTTGACCTTGGAGCCATAGCCAAGGGCTATTTTGCTGATAAAGTTATGGAATTATTTAAGGAAAATGGAGCTGTTTCAGCTATGGTAGATATGGGAGGTAATGTCCTCGTTTTTGGAGAATCACCATCGATCGGCGGTGACTGGAATGTCGGAATACAAAATCCGTTTCTACCAAGGGGAAATGCAGTGGCACTTGTGAAAATAAAAGATCAATCCGTTGTAACCTCAGGAATATATGAGAGAATGTTTGAAAAGGATGGTACTAAATACCACCATATATTTGACAGCAAAACAGGCTATCCAATAGAAAGCAATATAGCTTCTTTGACTATTATTGCTGATAAATCCCTAAACTGTGATATATATACTACAAAATTGTTTGGATTAGATGCTGCTTCAATTATTCGTAGAGTTAATAGCATTAAAGGGATGGGTGCTGTTGTAATAACTACGGATGGAAAACTAGCCTATACAGATAATCTTAAAGGAAAAATATATCCATTAACAATGTAATATTTCAAAGAATATAACCGCTTGTAAGCAGCTATTTAAGCCACCTACAGGCGGTTCGTGATTTTCATATTGGAGAGCTAATGATCGTGCTGTTCCCATGCCTCTATTTTATAATAGCTACCTAAGGCTAAAAAACCTCATTTACTTATGATACGGTTCTCCGTAACTATTCCAAGTGAGGTTTTTCCACAATTCTATCAATTCTAGAAACTAAGATCTTCTCCATTAGTTGCTATTACTTTCTTGTACCAATGAAATGATTTTTTCTTATTTCTTTTTAAGGTTCCATTTCCTTCATCATCCATTTCTACATATACAAAACCATATCTTTTTTTCATCTCTCCAGTTCCTGCAGAAACTAAATCAATGCACCCCCATGGTGTATAACCCATTAAGTCAACACCGTCTAAAGTAACTGCCTTTTTCATTTCTGCAATATGATCTTTGAAGTATTGTATACGATAATCATCCGCCACATATCCATTTTCATCAGGCTTATCAATAGTTCCCATCCCGTTTTCAACAATAAATAGAGGTTTCTGATACCTATCATAAAGTTCAGATAAAGTGTATCTTAACCCAACAGGGTCAATAGCCCATCCCCACTCCGTTTTTTTAAGGAAAGGATTTACATCGCCCATTTGCCCGCCAGTGTCTGTATTCTGAACGATTTCAGTATGATATACACTGCTACGGTAATAACTAAATGATAAAAAGTCTGAGGGGTAATTCTTTATTATTACGTCATCCCCAGGTTCTTTTTTTATGGTTACTCCCATCTTTTCAAAAAAGCGGTCTGCGTAAGATGGATAATATCCCCTCATCATAATATCAGAGTAAATCAAAGCTCCTCTTCGATAATCCAATGCTCCAAATATATTTTCTGGTTTACAATCTTTCGGGTAAATGCAACTTAAAGCAACCATACAACCAATTTGTGCATCTTCAATGATTTCGTGACAAAGTTTATTAGCAAGCGCACTGGCAACAAACATATGATGCTTTGCTTGATAACGCATCTGAGCTGTAGCTTCTCTGGTCCCCATAAAGGCGTAGCCATTTAGTACATTAATTTCGTTAATAGTAATCCAATATTTAACTAAATCTTTATACCTAGTAAATACCTCTTTGCACATTCTTAAAAAACAATCAATGGTTTGACGACCACCCCAACCATTATAATGTTCAGCCAAATAAGCAGGCGTTTCAAAATGATATAGCGTGACTAATGGTTCGATATTATATTTCTTGCACTCATTAAAAACATCTTCGTAAAACTTTAACCCTTCTTCATTTGGTTGTTCCCCTTCAATTCCACCATTTGGGAAAATACGAGACCAACTAAGAGATAGGCGGAAACATTTCAATCCCATCTCTCCAAAAAGAGCAATGTCTTCTTTAAAATGATGATAAAAATCAACAGCTTTATGACTAGGATAATAAACAGATTCATCGATATAGCCTGCTGCACCTTCTGGTATAGTGTCAATTTTGGGATCACCAGTAGGTCGACGGTTTACCACTTTTTTTGTGCCGTCTTTTAACTGGATTGTAATTTTCCTTGGACGATCTGCAGTTCCATTAGTTATGAAGTCGCTTGTTGCAAGACCTCGCCCGCCTTCATTATATCCACCTTCATATTGATTTGCAGCCGTAGCTCCACCCCATAAAAAATTTTCTGGAAAAACTTTTTTCATTGAAATTCATTTCCTTTCTAAAGTACATTACTTTTTTTGATTTTATAAAAAACAAAAACTGCCCAAAATAAGTTGGGCAATCCTAAAAATGGATCTGCATTAAGCCTTTTTGATAAGTTTATACAAATCAGTGATTTCACTAGCCATATCTTTAAGTGCCATGGAAGTCATAAAATGGTCTTGTGCATGAACCATAATAAGAGAAAAATCAAATGCCTCTCCGCCTGCTTCCTTTTGTATTAAGCTAGTTTGAAAATGATGTGCTTCATTTAAAGCATTATCTGCTTCTATCAATTTTGCTTCTACTTCATCAAAATTGCCTTCTTTCGCTTTTTGGATTGCTTCCATTGCCGAGCTTCTTGCGTTCCCAGCGTGAAGGATTAATTGAAATGCAATATTATATAGTTCTTCTTTATTCATAATTAAAGTCCTCTCAATTGTATTAAGGAGGCAGGCAATAGACAAATATATACCTGCCTCACTTTCTTAGTTATTCAGCCCTTCCTCTTCTCTCATCTTCGCCTTATCATAGATTCTGAAGAAAGGAGTATAGATTAGGAATGAAATAAATATATCAACTACATTCATCACTGCCCCCGAAATATGTCCACCGGATGCAAGATAGCCTGCGATAATTGGTGGTGTTGTCCAAGGGACTGCAATACCTGTAGGTAACGCTACCAATCCAAAATTCATTGCAATAAAAGTTACAATAACGACAACAAGTGAAGTAATGATAAATGGAATAATCATTATCGGGTTTAACATTATTGGCAATCCAAAGATTACTGGCTCGTTTATGTTAAAAATAGCAGGAGCTATTGATAAACGACTAAGACTTTTCATTTGCTTTGATCTAGAAAAGACTAACATTGCAAGAACTAAGCCAAATGTTACACCCGTTCCACCGATGTGGATAAAGTTATCCCAGAATTGCATAGTAGCAACATGTGGTAGATGTTGGCCAGCTTGATATGCTGCAGCATTGTCACCGGAAGCACTAAGCCAAATTGGTTCCATAACACTTTTAACAATGTTTGTACCATGCAATCCAGCACCCCATAGTAATGTTACAAAAAATTCAGCAACAAGGGATCCACCAAGAGTAAGTCCCACCATTTTTAACGGATCACCTAAAATTGTGGTAACTAAGCCATTAATCGTTCCATAATGAGTGGTTTCAACGAGTAAACGTACTCCCCAAACCAAAAGAATAACAGCAAATCCTGGAATTAGAGCTGCAAATGATTTACCAACAGTTGGTGGTACACCATCTGGCATTTTAATTATAATTTCTTTTTGGACGAACCAACGATAAATTTCTGTTGATATAATTGCAATAAGTAATGCAACAAACAAACCTTTACTGCTTAAAAATGCTTTTGAAAGTGCACCGGTTACCATAACAGCATCTTTAGCTCCGGCTGCCTTAAATAGGAAATTAAATGGTGTTGTTAATAAGAAGGCAGCTACTGAAATAGTACCGGCACTCAACTTATCAACCTTATAGCTTTCAGCTAATCGGTAAGCTACAGCGAATGCAGCAATGAGCGACATGATATTGTAAGTTGCATCTACCGGATAGTTTAAACTATTTTTCCAGCCTGCGCCGAAAATAGAACTCATCCATTCTGCATATCCATTAATTGGAAAATTGGCTAAGATTAGAAATAATGACCCAATGATCATGAATGGCATAGTGGCAATCAGACCATCACGGAGCGCCAATAAGTGTCTTTGCGCACCGACTCTTGCTGCAACAGGCATTACCTTTTGTTCTAGAAAGTCGTTGTATTTGCTCATTTTCTTCTTCCCCCTCTTAATTTATTTGTTATTTACTAACTTTATAGCAGTTTTTAGAACTTCTTCACCATTACACATCCCGTAGTGAGTTGGGTCAATAGTATCTACTGGAATACCTTTTTCATCCCCTAATGCTTTTATTTTTGAAAGTAGATATCGAACTTGTGGTCCTAAAAGAACGACATCCGCCTTGTCAATGTGTTCATTGATATGAGTTGCCGGAGCAGCCCAAATTTTCCCTTCCAAACCTTGTTTTTCTGCGGCCTTTTCCATTTTGGTCACAAGCAAACTTGTACTCATCCCAGCTGCACAACATAATAAAATATTCATTGCTTCTCCTCCTATAAAAAACCTTTTAATAAAATAAGTAACCAACTATCTAAACTGCATCAATTGACAACCTTTTCATTTTGCTTTGATTACTTGTTGTTTATAGTTTATTCTAAAACTTATTTGTTTTACAGAAAGGATTTTTCCGTTGATAACGGAAAAAGGTATCCTGCTATGAATACCACTTCTGTTTTATATTGCACTCTTAAGTTTTAATACTTTGTTTATTGAATTTAACTTACGTTTAGTTATTTACACCCATTTACAAGCCTTACTATATCTTCAGCTGATTCGCTCCTCAGAATTTTTTGGACCATTGTTCTGTTTTCAACTAAAGCAATGAGCCTTCGATACATCCCTTCCAGGTCTTCCTTAGGATTTTTTCCAATGTTTAACAAACAGATAAATTGAACCATATTCTTACCTGCCCATTCTATAGGCTTTTTTAATGTGCACACAGTCCAAAATGTTTTCTCTGTTTCTGGTTCGAATGGATGAGGAATGGCAACAAAATTTCCAAAGCTAGTTGCAGCGATTTCCTCCCTTTCAAATACAGAATTTACATAATCCTTAGAAACAAGTTTTTGTTTGTGTAATTCTTCACACATAAAACGGATTACGCTTTCTTTGTCATCAAAGTTTTTATGAATAAAAACTCTGGATTCATCTAGATATCTGCGTTCCTCGGAGCCCTTTACAGACCTCAGTTTCTCCTGAATACTTACAATATCTTCCCCTCCTAAAAAAGTATGAACAACTTGCACGGGAACTCCTATATCTTCTTTTAATGGAATCGTGCTTATAATAAAATCAATTGAGGATAGATCGTATTCATTTAATTGATAGTAACTAGTTGTGGCCACAATATCTATTTCATCTTTAAATTCATTTTTTAAACGATAGTACAATAATTTTGCGCTTCCGACACCTGAATTGCAAACTACAATTACTCGTTTTGTCTTTATTTGGATTGCCTTAATTCTTTCTAATGCCACACCTATATGTAATGCAATATAAGCAATTTCGTGTTCTCCTACTTCAACCCCCAAGTAGTGCTCTATACATCTGCTAGCAATAGCGGCACCTTGAAAAGCACTAGGATATTTTCTTTTAATGTCGTCTAATAATGGATTGCGAATACTCATACTATAGCGTAATCGATTCATTGCGGGTCCTATGTGCATAATCATGGCTTGAATGAATTCAGAGTCCCCATAAAAATCCCAATTAAAATTGGTTTTCAATTTTTCCAGCATACAATTAATGATGGTGCGTAAATTATCATTTTCGCTAGATTCATTTAAAACATTCTTATGAATTAATTTTGTACCTAACAAATGGACGATAATATAATTAATTTCAGCTTCCGGAAAAATTTTACCGGTAAACTCCTCAACTTCCTTAACAATTTCATTTGCTATTATACTTTCAAACGGATATTTTCCAATTACATCATGTTCGAAATTTTCAATGACAAACCCTTCATCAATCCTTTTGCATCCAATGGCAATATGAGTTGCCAAATTTTCAAGTGTAATGTCCGAAATTTCAAATTCATATTTATTTACCTTTTTTATGATGATTTCCCTAATTTTTTCAAACAGATTTTTATCCAATAGTTGTAAGGACTTACTGTCAATGTTTAAGTTTCTATTTCGACTTAAAATATAATTTGAAAGGCATATCCGCTTCATATATTCATCGCCCTCCACATGCATACCATAATGCGGTGTCGAAACTAACTTCAAATGATAACTCTCCAATATTTCGCGGACCATTTTTAAGTCATTTTGCAACTTAGGCTTAGAAACAAATAGGGATTCCTCAAGACTTTCTAATTTTACTAGGTCCTTTCCTAATAACAATCGCCTTAATATATATATAACCCGATTTTGATGTTCGTAAAGATTTGATTGAGTATCATCCACGGAGTCTTTTTCATTAAGAGTAAATTCTTTTTCAAAAGTTGCAAAATCCTTTACTTTTAATAAATAGCCTTTTCCACGAAACGATTCAATAACAATTCCTAACAAAGCACTTTGTGATTGAAGTTCTTTGATCTCAGTTCTAATGGTTCTGTCACTTACTCCAAGTTCTTTTGCCATCCATTCAGACGTAACAGGGTCTTTTGACTTCATTAAAGACAACACGATGTCTTTTTGGCGTTTCGAAACCACTTTTCGGCCCCCTTTTCTATGTTCTTTTCTTAATTGATATTTACGTCCTTATTTTTATACTGCTTGAAAGCGTTGTCAAGTAAAAAATTTGACTTTTATTGAAGTATATAGAAAAAAAGCATTTATTTCAGCATTTTAACACAGCAATTTTTATGTCTAATAGTGAATATTTTTGATATATTATTTTTTTTATCTCTTAGGAATGTTTTCTCCAATTAGTGAAATTAATATTCTTACAGATAATCATGTTAGATAAGGCAATGAGAAAGGCTACAATTCATCAAGGACTTACTATTAAAATAGTAAGTCCTTCAATACTTCCATGGCAAAAAATCACAAAGATCATACTAATTTTTATGCTATAATTAAATGGGGGAATAGTGAATATTATACAAAATATGGATATCATTTCATTGCTGACCTAGGTACTCCACATTTTGATATACTTCTAAAATCACTATTATCTATGCCTTAAAATAAAATATTGGGAGGTAATTATGAATAAAAAATTTAAAATATCATTAACTATCATTCTACTAATTATAATAGCATCAATAGGATCCTTATCTTTTTTACGATATTATGCACCATCAAAGCATAATATTGTATATTCACAAAATTTGAATAAAAAAGATTTAGATGCGGTGTTATCAGATTATATAAAAAATAATTATTTCAATTGGTCTAATGTATCAACAAGTGAAAAATATGAAGCTCATAAAATTTATGAAATTGATGAAAAATTTGGACTTAAATACGTATATATGTATACATTATTTGAATCTGATACAAACGCTGGAGGATCTAACCCATTAGTTGTTATAGTTAAAGAGGATTCGAATGGTACGTATTCCGTAGTAAATCATAAAGCACCTAAAGATGGTGATGAGAACTGGCTATCACTAAAAATAATATTTCCTCATAAGTACCTAGTTGCTATAAACTCAACTGAAACAGTAAAAGAATTGCAAAAAAAAATGGATTCTACTAAATAGGTTCTTTAAGCCCTTAGGGTTTCTCCTGTTTTTACAGTTGCTTAGCCATTAGATATTCCCATTACCCCACCTTAGGAAAACATTATTAATCTTTCAAAATAAAAAATTTGAATTAATTATTGATTTTATGAGTGCCATAAATAAGGCACTTATTTTATTATAGAACTCTATTTTAAACGATGAATGAATCATAATGATTTCAAATATTAAATAATAATTTAATACTGAGCATTGTCTATTCTGTATTTAAACGTCAAAGTTTTAGTACCTTTAACAATTTCAAAAATAGCATTAAATGTAGATTATCAAGCACTTTTAAGTATAAATCAATAGGGTTATTATTTTATGTCTATCACATACTAAAATCAAAATACTATTAAATTTTAAGCAAATGTAAATAATACTATTATTATACTAACTCCAATACATACCACTTTCGGAGGTACTTATGCTGACAAATGAAGAAAAAGCTTATATTGCTGGAATAATTGATGGCGAAGGTAGCATTATGCTAACCAAGTTTCACAGTAATGAATTTCATGCCCCATGTGTTTCTATAGCTTCTACAACCTTAGAACTTCTGCAATGGATTAAAAACAAAACAAATACCGGAGTAATTAAAAGAAAGAAAAATTATGATACTGAAAAACATAGAGATTGTTTTTCATATATATTGAAGTATAATGATGCTATAAGCTTTCTAGAAATGATAGAGCCCTATCTTGTCATTAAAAGTAAAAAGCGCCGAGCTTCAATGATTATAAATGAATACAAAAGCTTAACACCTAGAAATGGTAGATATTCTGAAGAACTTCTAGAAAAGAAACAAGAATTTTATGATAGATTTATTTCAATTAAATAGTGAAAAACCTTAGACAGAAATGTCTAAGGTTTTTATATGATGGCCACGATACATGACCGTTAAAATCCGCCCTTAAATTTTGTATATTAAAAATATCATCTTTACATTTAACCCCGAGTAATCGGAATGGGATTGAACTATTCAAAACTTGTTCTAACGTAAAACCTAAAAAAGCAATTACTGTTAAAACTTTATTTACCATAGGCATCCCTCCTCGAATACTAACCAACATAACGTGTCCCCAATTGTCGATATGGTTTTCACAAGTTTCCCTGTTCCGGAGCAGGACAACTATAATATATAATATATGTAAATATAAGTCAATCATTCTCCTATATGCATATACCGTATAAAATGCATACTTACTTTTTCTTCTATATAATGCCTCAAGAGCCCTTTGTAATCTATTGTCATAGTAATTTTGAAGTATACTCAAATTCCATCTATTAATTTTATTCTTCTTAACATGTAATACATGATATTTATATATTTTTTCACATTCTGATAACTTTAAAACAGTTTCACATAATTCTTTATTTAATATAGCTTTAGGATAAGTTCTTAAAACATCACATTTATCAGTCAAATTAAGGTTCTTCGCATTTTCTAGATTAGTTGAAATAAAAATTACATTATCATATTTTACACCTTCAAAGTCAGTATTTTTCAAATTACAATTAAAGAAGATAACATCTCTTAATATAGCATTCTTGAAGGATGTACTTTTTAAATTGCAACTTGTAAACTCTACTCCAAGTAATTTTGTATTTTTAAAATTACATTTAGTTATATTTGATGCATGGTATTTAACATTTTCAAAACTAGCATCTTTGTAAATCAAATTATGTATATTAGTTTGATAATTATATTTATCTTTAAATCCCTTATACTTCACTGGAGAATTGGATAAATTAAACCTTACTAATTTTCCATTTTTAATATTCTCCATTCTCTTTATCTTTTCTTTCATTTTTCTTCTTTTTTTACTTCTCGCCATTATATGCCTCCAAAACAAAAATGCACTATAACTCAACACGGTAATTATACCATATTTATACATTTCATTTTGTTTTTCGCATAAAAAATCCACGACATATTTGTCGTGGATTTTAATGGTGGAGATGACGGGTGTCGAACCCGTGTCCGAAAGCAGACCAGCCTGACCTTCTACGAGCGTAGTCTATATTTTAACATTCCCTCCACAAGACGCCTACAGACAGGCTTCCTGCTTTAGTAGCTTCATAAATTCCGTTCCTAGGTCAAAGCTTTCCTAGGCTCGGGGCCCCGCTATCGGCGCCAGACACTAAGCTGCGGGAAGCTTAGGCTGACGAGCTGCTACTAGGCAGCTAATGCAAAATTATCTTCTGCGTTTACATTTAGTGCATAGTTGATCACGTGGGACCATGCTTCCCCCGGCTCGCTTATCAAACCCATCTTACCCCCGTCGAAGCCAAGGCATCCCCATATTATAAGGTAATGAATTTGCAAACGCTATAATTTTAAATATTTAGTTTTCTGAATTTTAATTATAAACCTAATAAATTTCTCTGTCAAGTTCATGGTGGTGAGCTGTATTTATTAACTCCTCATCACAAATATTATATTACAGCATTAATGAATTTATATCAACAGAGTTATTGATGGCAAAATTGTTTATCACTGATTCATATGGAATTAGTAATAACAATAGTATACTACTCTCAGTTTTCCCACTGTACAGAGAAATTACTTATTCTGCTGATTTTAAAAGCATTAGTATACTTCAATTTTTAATAGTTTTGAAATTTAGGTATTTATACGGTAGATACTATATGAACAAGCTAATAGAATTAAATGATTTCTGAAGATGTAATGGCGTAAAAAACCTGTATTGTCCGAACGTAGTGAGTTATACAGGTTTAGCCATGTAATCTGAGGAAATCATATTAATTCTATGCGAAGTTCATCCAAGTATCGTAAGTATAAATACCTAAATTTCAACGCACACCACAAAATCATTTATTCATAAAATTTTTTAAATATTTAATGTTATAATTAAATCTTTATAACATTAAAAAATTATATAAATATATAGTAAACATGCGGCTTCACGAGATATTCCTCTTATTTTTGGAGTCTCCACTTTGTAACCTCTCATCATATACTAAAGTATGAATTAACAACGGAGGTATATCTATATGAAGTGGGTATTTGTAATAGCGACTGTATTTGTATTTGCGCTAGTTTTTTATTATTCCGTAAACAACGAAAAGACAAGGACGAAGAAAAAAGCATTAAGTTTATATAGGAAGAAGCGGTATGATAAAACTATTTCTTTGCTTGATGATAAGAGAGTTCTATTAGGCGAAGATTTTTACTATTCCCTCTTGATAGAGATACTAGTAGAAACTAAAGATATAGAAAAAATGCTACAGTCTTGCAAAGAAGCTTTAGATTCTAAAATTGAAAGCAGTATGCTTTATAACAACATAAGCTATGCTTATTTTGAAGCTGAGGATTTTGATAAATCTTTAGAATATGCTGATAAATGTATTGAACTTAATGATAAGTTTGCTGCGCCTTATGCAAATAAAGGCAACTGTTATTATCTCCTTGGTGACTTAGACAAGGCTTTAGAAAATTTTGATACAGCCTTAAGTATAAATAAAGAGTTACCTGCTGCACTCTATGGCAAAGGTATATGTCTATATATAAGAAAAGATTATACTGAATGCGAAAAGTACCTCTTAAAATATACTAAGATAAATAAGAGAAGTATAAACACCTTTAAGATACTTGGTGATTTATATTTTGAAAACAGAGATTTTAGTTCAGCCGCAAAAATGTATGAATCCATAATATCTGTAGACTCTACTCTCCCCTGGGCCTACTATGAACTTGGAAATATACTTTTCTACGAAGGTGATTTGTTTCGTGCTCTAACTTCACTTGATAAAGCTATACAATTAGATAAGGATTGCTATATTGCCTATTATTATAAGTGTAGAATCTTTTCACTCTTTAGACATATAGATGAAGCCTTTCAGTGTTTAGAAAAAGCTGTTGAAGGTGAGAAATACTTGAAACTGATTGCTTTCGAAGATAATTTTCTGAATAATCTAAAAATTTATTCTAGATTTAGGGATATTGTAGGCAATAGAAAAACTGATATAATATCCGAATTACAAGTAACTAGTGCAGATGATTAAAAAATCATGCTCTTTCACGAGCATGATTTTTTAATATTTTGATCTTTCCTTCATTTGTCTATCGATATCTCTTTTATGAGCTTTTTCGAGCATAGAATCTCTCTTATCATAATTTTTCTTACCCTTACAAACAGCTAAATTGACCTTTACCTTGCTTCCTTTTAAATAAAGAGCTAAAGGAACTAGGGTTAGTCCTTCCTGTTGTATAAGTCCTGTAAGTCTTGTTATTTCTTCTTTATGCAAAAGTAATCTTCTTTCTCTAAGTGGATCAACATTAAAAATATTTCCCTGTTCATAAGGGCTTACATGCATGTTCTTTATATACACTTCTCCGTTATATATATCTGCATAGCAATCTTTTAGATTAGCTTTTCCTGCCCTTATTGATTTAACTTCTGTACCTACTAGTTCTATTCCGGCTTCCATAGCTTCTTCAACAAAGTAGTCATGTCTAGCTTTTCTATTTTCAGCTAAAGTTTTATTATCATTCTTTCTAGCCATATAATCACATCCTAATGGTAATATATTGCCTCTATATTATAATATATTACCCATTTAATAACAAGTTCATAGCAATCTATTTATTTTACTTTCGCATCTTTACTGGTATTACCTTGGCTAACATACCAGTATGGTACTGCTAAGAAAAGTGATCCTCCTAGAATATTACCTAGCGTAACCCAACCTAAATTATGTAGTACAGCCCCTAAAGTTAAGGCTCCATGATCTGGAAGCATCAGTGCTGCTGAAAATAAAGCCATATTTGCTACTGAATGTTCAAATCCAGCTGTAGCAAAAGCAAATATACACCAGAAAAGCATTATTAACTTTGCTGTTTCTTCTTTCAATCTATAGCATAACCAAACCGCTAAACAGACTATGAAATTACATAATATAGCTCTTAAAAACAATTGATCTGATGGATAATGAGTCTTTGATTCTGCAACCTTTAAAAGATAAGTATCAGCAAGACCTATTGGAGCTCCACTTTTTACATATATGTATGCAGATACTATTGAACCCGCTAAGTTTCCAAGATAACATACTACCAATAACTTGATAGTATCCTTTAAACTAATAGTCTTTTCTAATAAGCCTACAGTTAAAACAAAACAATTACCAGTAAAAAGTTCTCCCCCGGCAAAATATATAAGACCTAAAGCTATTGAAAAGGTAAGGCCTACAGCCATTTTTCCATAAAGCTTTCCATCAACATTCACTATCCCTGCAGTTGAGTACGAAAGAGCTATGCCTACTATAACGAAAAACCCTGCTATAAAAGCCAATAAGAAATATTTAAAAACACTATCATTAATATAATCACTCTTAATTTCTGATGAGTGAGCAACTTCTTTTATATCATCCTTGTACATAATACACCTCGTCTTTTATTCCTAATTTAAAGATAGCTTTTTAAATAATAGTAACTATCTTTATGTAATTAAAAATATTATACTGATAATCGTTATCATTTTCAATAACTTTATTCTATTTATCTGTTTTAAGGTGTATCAGCTATATCAGAAATACCTGCCAAAAGCATTCAAGTGCTAAAACCATTGAACCCTCTAGGTTTAACTAGAATAAAATCTATATACTTTACTACTAAAAAGACATGCCATTTTTTATTATACTTTGTGAATGATTTGACCTCATAAACAGTTCCTATAAAATAAAAAAGCAGTATAAATATAAAATTCATACTGCCTTCTACCTTAAATTATATAAGCTTTTAGAATATATATCTAAAACTTGTTAACGAATGGTGTATTCCAGTTATTTAAGAAAACATAATCATTAAAATCTTTCTTAGGATTATGATTTTTTTGTTCGTCACTTTGCCCTACTGGTGTCATACCTACAAGCTTGTAATTCTTTGGTGCTCCTATGACATTTATTACTTCAGCTTCATTAGCTGCACCAACCCAACAAGTTGAATATCCTTCTGCAGTTGCAGCTAATATAAAGTGTTCCATTGCTATAGCTCCATCTACCAAATAATATTCCTTGCCGTCTATTTCTCCAGATTTGTCTGGTGAAGCTAAAAACACAGCAAGTAATGGTGCATCTTTTATACCTCTTGATACTTGACCATCGTCGTTTAATACTGAATCAGCTATGGTATCCTTTATTCGCTTGTCATCTATTAATATAATCTTGTAACTAGTTTTATTCTTCCAAGATGGTGACATCATAGCCGCTGTTATCATTCTATTGAGTTTTTCCTTATCTATTGGACCTTGTGCATTGTATTTTTTTATACTTTGTCTTTCTTCAATAACTTCGTAAAATCCCATCGCAATAACCTCCTAGACTTAGATAAAAGTTAAAGAACCACTTCACTCAAAATATTAAAAATAGATTTTTATGAAGGGTTCTTTACAATTTTATTATTATCCAATTATAAGTAGTTAATGCTAAGTAATTGCTTATATTTTAATTAGATTTTGGGTATCATGGGATTTCTCTTCACCTTCCCAATAACCTTCTTCAAATTCCTCAAAGATTTCACCATCTTCATCTTCATCATCAAGATCATTGAGCATTCCTTTTACATCTGGTACAGGAAGATCCATTTCGATTTCACTTTCTGCTGGTATTACATCAAAGTATACTTCTCTGTTATCTATATCAACTCGTGAACATCTTACTGAAATACTATCTCCTAATCTGTAAATTTTCTTTGTTCTCTCTCCAATTAACATCAGATGATCTTCGTCATATACATAATAGTCATCATCTAAGTCTGCTATACGTACTAGACCTTCTATTGTGTTTGGAAGCTCTACAAACATACCAAAGTTTGTTACAGATGATATTACACCTACAAACTCTTGACCTATTCTATATGACATATACTCAGCTTTCTTTAAGTCATCAACTTCCCTTTCTGCATCTTGAGCTAATCTTTCCATATCAGAAGATTGCTTTGAAGCAGTATCAACTATCTTCACTAATCTTTCTGATCTCTTCTCATCGATCTTTCCATGAAGATGTTCTTTTATTATTCTGTGTATTTGTAGGTCAGGATATCTTCTTATTGGTGAAGTAAAATGACAATAGTATTTTGCTGCTAATCCAAAGTGCCCTACACATTCAGGTGCATATCTAGCCTGCATCATGCTTCTAAGAAGAAGAGTACTAACTACAGTTTCTTCATTCTTACCTTTAATCATTTCAAGTACCTCTTGAAGATTTGATGGATGGATGTCTTGGCTCCATCTAACTGTATATCCTAAGTTATATATAAAGTTCTTAAATCTCTCTAACTTTTCTTGATCTGGCTCTTCATGTATTCTATATACAAATGGAGTTTTTGTCCAATACATATATTCAGCTACCGTTTCATTACATACAAGCATGAACTCTTCTATAATTCTATTTGCTATTTCTCTTTCATAAGGTCTGATTTCTATTGGCTTTCCTAATTCATCTAAAATTATTTTAGATTCCTCGAAATCGAAGTCTATAGCACCTCTTTTTGATCTTCTCTTATTTAATATTAAACATAATTCTTCCATAGCCTTGAAATCATCGTAAAGATAGTCATATCTTTTTATAAGATCTTCATTACCGTCTTTTAGTATTGCTGAAACATCCTTATAAGTCATTCTTTCTGATGTTTTTATAACACTTTCAACTATTTCATGGTCTACAACAGTACCTGACTTATCTATTGTCATAATGCAACTTAAAGCTAACCTATCTACCTTAGGATTAAGAGAGCAAATTCCATTTGATAACTTTTTAGGAAGCATCGGTATAACTCTATCTATAAGATATACAGATGTAGCTCTTTTAAGCGCTTCTTTATCTAAAGGATTTTTTTCTCTAACATAATGCGTTACATCCGCTATATGAACTCCTAATCTATAATTTCCACCAGGTAGTCTTTCTATGTTAACCGCATCATCTAAGTCTTTAGCGTCTTCACCATCGATTGTTACCATTCTTACATTACGTAAATCTCTTCTTCTCTTATATTCTTCTGCTGGTATTTCTTCCTCTATATTCTCAGCATACTCTATTACCTTATCAGGGAATTCTTCTGGGAGCCCATATTTCTTTATTATTGTTAATATATCTAAGCCCTTATCTCCCTTTTTACCTAAAACTTCAATCACAGCACCTTCTGGATTTCTTCTTTGATCAGGCCATTTCACAATTTCAACCTGTACTAAATCTCCAGTTTGTGCATTGTTTCTATCATTTTTAGGAATAAATATATCAAATTGTACTCTTTTATCTTCTGGCACAACAAAGCCGAAGTTTCTTGAGTCTTCATAAACTCCAATTATCTTTTTGTTTACTCTTTCAGTTATTTGAACAATTTCACCTTCGCACTTTTTGCCTTTATCATCTTCTTTTAATATCTTTGCTACTACCTTATCTCCATTCATTGCACCATTCATTGATGAACTTGGTATAAATACATCTTTTAACCCTTCTTCATCAGGTATAACAAATCCAAAACCTCTTTGATGTACTTGTATTTTACCTGCTACAAGTCCCATTCTTTCAGGTAGTCCAAATCTGTCATGAGCAGTCCTTACTATAAGTCCTTCTTTCTCCATAGTCTTAATTGCTCTTTTAAAAGCCTTATATTCATCTCTATTTATATCAAAAATTGTTGCCAAATCTTGAATATCCATTGGTCTATAAGCAGGTTCTTTCATGAATGTAAGAAGTGTTTGCTTTATTCCCATAGCATCAGCCTCCATATTTATATTATTTTTTATTATCTATTTTTCCCTATTCAATGTCTTTAATACTTTGAAATTAAGCTTTTGAAATCATAACTAAAACATAGTTATTAAGAAATGTTTATTGCTATCATTCTATTTATATTAATTGAGATAAGTATAAAATTAGCATATTTTATGAAAAATCTATGATTTACCTCTATTATAATTGGATATACTAATTAAAGCAAATAAAGATAAATTAACATAGTAAACATAAAAAAGAGGCTTGTAGAAAATCATATAAATTCTTTGCGAAATTCATTAAAGCATCGGAGAAATGACAATTTAACTTTAATCTTAAAATTTCATTAATTAATAATAATTTTCTATTGATATTTATTTTCATATGTATTATAATGAATTCACAAGCTACATAGGAGGAAGTCATGAAAAGATACGTTTGCATAGAATGTGGTTATATTTATGACCCAGCTATTGGCGATAGTTCTCAAGATATAGTACCAGGCACAGCTTTTGAAGATTTGCCTGAATACTGGCTTTGCCCAATTTGTGGGGAGCCCTTAGATATGTTTGAAGAACTAGATTATTAATACTTACTTCCTATTCAAAACCGACCTCACTCTTTTAATACTATTCACAACAAAGAATCACTATGGCGTTAGCCTTAGTGATTTTTTGTACGTTCACCTTTTCTTAAGAATGTGTAAAAAAAGTATATATCAATATCCTTTATTCTATAACTCAAAAAGTTAGCAAGGTAATTAATATTACTAGTTATAACTATTAATAATGCATGTAATTTCATATAAGTTAAAAAAGATGTTTGATTTTCTTCAAACATCTTTTTGTAGCTAAATAAATCTATTTAGAAAATAAATTAGAGATTATTCCCCCGTAATTCGCAATCACTGTTGCAAATACTAAAGAAACTATAGTCATGAGCTTTATTAAGATATTCATCGCAGGACCTGCAGTATCCTTAAACGGATCTCCTACTGTATCTCCTACAACCCCTGCCTTATGAGCAAAGCTTCCTTTTCCACCATGAGCCCCAGCCTCTATATACTTCTTTGCATTATCCCAAGCTCCTCCTGCATTTGCCATCATTACAGCCATAAGTACACCAGTACCTACAGCTCCAGCAATGGTCCCTGCAAGCGCTTCAGTACCAAGTAGCATTCCCATAACTATTGGTGTAGCCACAGCTATTATTCCTGGCAATACCATTTGTGTCAGTGCAGCTTGAGTTGAGATATCTACGCACTTAGTATAATCAGGTTTCTCTGTTCCCTCCATTATTCCTGGATGCTCTCTAAACTGTCTTCTTACTTCTTCTACCATATTATTTGCAGCCTTTCCTACAGCCTCCATAGCAAGCGCAGCAAATATAAATGGAATCATAGAGCCTATAAGAAGCCCTATAAGAGTGAGTGGGTTCAATAAATCTATGACTTTTAAATTTACAGCTTGAGCATAGGACGCAAACAATGCTAATGCGGTCAAAGCGGCAGATCCTATAGCAAATCCTTTACCTATAGCCGCTGTAGTATTCCCTACAGAATCTAATTTATCTGTGATATTACGTACCTCTTCAGGCAAGTTAGCCATTTCAGCTATACCACCAGCATTATCAGCAATAGGTCCATAAGCATCTACTGCCACCGTTGTAGCTGTGGTTGACAACATACCTACTGCAGAAAGAGCTATACCATAAAGACCTAGCATTGAATCATCTCTTCCACCTATTATAAAGTAAGCTACTAAAATACCTAAGGATATTAGTATTATAGGAGCTACTGTTGACCTCATTCCTACTGAAAGCCCTGCTATTATATTAGTTGCGGGCCCTGTTTCTGATTGATCTGCTATACCCTGAACATACTTGTAATCAGACGAAGTATATATTTCAGTTATTTTGCCTATAGCAAGCCCTACTAATATACCAACTATTACAGCTCCAAAGGGTTTTAAGCTACCAAACATTGTATTACTAAATATAGCAGAACCTATTATCATAATAACTCCAGCAGTATACGTACCAGTATTTAATATTTTTTGAGGATTATCTCCCTTTAAATTCTTGACTACTATTGAACCTATAATTGAAGCTATTATACCAACACAGGATATTGCTATAGGGAATAGTATGCCTTCCTTCCCTGAAGTTAGTCTAATAACAGCTCCTAAAGTGATTGCTGAGATAATTGAACCTACATAACTTTCAAATAAGTCAGCCCCCATTCCAGCTACGTCACCCACGTTGTCTCCTACATTATCTGCTATAACTGCAGGATTTCTAGGATCATCTTCTGGTATACCAGCTTCAACCTTTCCAACTAAATCTGCACCTACATCTGCAGCTTTTGTATAAATACCTCCTCCAACTCTTGCAAAGAGTGCTATAGATGAAGCACCAAATCCAAAACCTGTGATATATTCTACTTTTAAATCAAATATTATGGATAGTAGTCCTAAACCTAGTATTCCTAAACCTACAACGCACATTCCCATAACAGATCCACCTGAAAATGCTATAGTTAAAGCTTCTTTTATTCCTTTCGTAGCAGCTTCAGTAGTTCTTACATTTGCTTTTACTGCTACCTTCATTCCAAAAAAACCTGCTCCTATAGAGAATATGGCCCCAATAACAAAACAAATTGCAGTTTGTATATGAACAAATATTCCGAGACAGATAGCAACAACTAATATAAATACAGCTAAGTATTTATATTCTCTTCTTAAAAAAGCCATCGCCCCTTCTTCAATGTATCCAGCTATTTCTTTCATTCTTTCGTTTTTTACCTCTTTCTTAACTATACTACTGCGTAGCATAAAAGCAAAGGCTAAAGCGAGTAGACCTGTAAGGACAGAAACTATTAGATAATTCATACAAATTCCTCCATTTAAGTCTATCAAATACATTATAACATATATAAAACTGATTTCCTATGTATTTAAGGCCAAATTTCTGAATATTCAGTCATCTAATTAAATTATTTGTTTTTTGCTTCAAATATATTTAATACTCTAGATAAATTTATAGAATTATTCTTATATTTAGGATTTTTTTAATACTATTATTGAAACGAAGTGTTTATACAGGAGATCCTCTAACAGCAAGCTTTTAAAATTAAATAACTTTTTCAGATACAGTGATGCGAAAAAACTATATAGTCTTAGTGAAAATTGTTAAAATATAAAGGCTGACCAAATCTGGCCAGCCTTTATATCAAACTTATTATATAAAGTTTAGAGCAACTGTATTTAGAGCAAATAATATTGATGCAATTATAGTCACATTTCTAAGTGCAGCTTCTTTTGTTCTTCCTTTATTTTTAGAGTAAAAAGTTTCGCTTTTACCTTGGATTAATCCGCTTAGTGCATCAGCTTTGCTTGGTTGTAGTAATACTGATACTATTATGATTATTCCGATAATAACTTCTAATGCTGTTAAAACGTTATGCATTATAGTCACCTCCTGCATTCATTAGCTTTTCATCTTTTTGCATAATTTAACTATACTTTCAACCTTAGGTTAACTTATATAATATAATTATAAATTAAAATATTGCGGCTGTATAGATTATAAAACTATACACATATGACTTTATAATAGCATACCATAATATTATTTACAATAATTAGTTACAAAGCAAATTAAAAAGGTGGATGAAGCCACTTTTTTTTGCGTATCTGCCTTTCCGAATGTATAATAAAAAATTTATAGGTGAATAAATTTTATCTTTTACTGCATAACCATAAAAACTTCTAAAGCTATTTAAATCTCTAGATTTAGCTAACTTGAAGACTTTATACTTTTCTTTACAGTAAAAAAGCAGTTACCTATAAGATAACTGCTTTTTTATGATTAAGTGAAATTATTTCTTTATATTAAAGAATGCGCCTAATCCTCTATATTCTCCAATTTCATCTAATTCTTCTTCAATTCTAAGTAATTGATTATACTTCGCAACTCTTTCTGATCTAGCTGGAGCTCCAGTTTTAATTTGACCTGCATTAACAGCTACAACAAGATCTGCTATAGTTGTATCTTCAGTTTCACCTGATCTATGAGAAATTACAGCAGTATAACCTGCTCTGTTAGCCATTTCAATAGCATTTAAAGTTTCAGTTAAAGTACCGATTTGGTTAAGCTTAATTAAGATTGAGTTCGCAACCTTCTTCTGAATTCCAGTTGATAATCTTTCAGTGTTAGTTACAAATAAATCATCACCAACTAATTGAATCTTTCCACCTAACTTATCAGTCAGTATCTTCCATCCTTCCCAATCTTCTTCAGCCATACCATCTTCAATTGAGATTATTGGATATTTTTCAACCCAAGCAGCTAAGAAATCAGCCATTTCTGCTGCAGTTAAAGTCTTTCCTTCATGTTCTAAAACATACTTACCATCCTTGTAGTATTCTGATGAAGCACAGTCTATAGCTATGAAGATTTCTTCACCTGGTTTGTAGCCAGCTTTATTTATAGCTTCTATAATAACTTGTAAAGCTTCTTCATTTGATTTAAGGTTTGGAGCAAATCCACCTTCATCACCTACACCAGTAGCATATCCTTTGTCATTTAATATCTTCTTTAATGTATGATAAACTTCTGCACTCATTCTTAATGCATCGCTAAAACTTTCAGCACCAGCTGGCATTATCATGAATTCTTGTAAATCTACTGAGTTATCAGCATGCTTTCCACCATTGATTATGTTCATCATAGGCACTGGTAAAACTTTAGCATTAACTCCACCTATATATTGGTATAATGGAAGTCCTAAGTACTTAGCTGCAGCCTCTGCAACTGCTAAAGAAACACCTAGTATAGCATTAGCTCCTAATTTACCTTTGTTATCAGTTCCATCTAATACTATTAAACTTTCATCTATTAATGTTTGATCAAAAACATTCATTCCAATAAGCTCTGTTGCTATTGTTTCATTTACATTTTGAACAGCTTTTAAAACACCTTTGCCTTGATATTTAGTTTTATCATCATCTCTTAACTCAACAGCTTCATAAATACCAGTTGAAGCACCTGATGGAACAGCTGCTCTTCCTATTGTACCATCCTCAAGAACTACTTCTACCTCTATAGTTGGGAAGCATCTTGAATCTAAAATTTGTCTTGCAAGCACATCTACGATTTCAACATATTGTTTCATTATTATTTCCTCCTTTATTATCATAGGTAAATAAGTACCTATAGTATTATCTCTAAAAAGTATTTAACTATTACAAGTTTGTGCATTAATAATATTTTTATTCTTTATTTTAGTAAATTATTATTGCATTTCCTCATTTGGTTAAATTTATTATAAGCCTTATTATTAACTTTTTCAATCATTTGATAATAATTTTCATTACAATTCACATTGAAATGGCAATTTTCTAATAATTTAACTTAATTTCTATTGAGTTTTCTCTAATTTACTGTAATGTTTATTATATTTCTATAACAAATTTTATATATTTAATATATTTAATATATTTAATATTTTAAAAGAATTCTAAACTTATCCAATTTATCTTCCTTTACTCCGACCTTTATATCTTTATCTTTTACTGTAACTTCTATTCTTTTTTATGTTTTTAAAATAGCATCTTTTGCTTTTCTATTTTAAGATCATTGAAGTAGTCTATCTGCTCAGAGGAATAGATATTCCTATTCTATTGAATAATGTACTTTTGAAGCTACATTAACTCTTGATGATAATTTAGCTAATAACTTTTTATTTTATTTAGAGCTAGTCATCCACATATATATACAAAAAATAAAAGCCTCCTAGAAATAAATCCAGGAGGCAACTCTATGGGGGACATAGAGATTTAGCACCACTATTAAAATGTATGCTTGAAAATACCGTTAAGCTGGCATTTTCAAACAAACATTAAGTAAATTACTATTTAATTTTGATCATTAATATGTATGGATAAATCACTTTATATATATTTAACATATTATTCTTAGACATATGAAGTTCCATCTCAAACAATTAACTTATGTGTGAAAGCCTAAAAGTTTCGCTTTTCAAACAAGCCTAATTTTTTGTAAAGGAACCCTTCATCAGTACCCAACTGAATTTCTAATATCTATCCTATAAAGTGATTTATCTTTATAACATATTTCTCATAAAATATCTTTATATTATAGTTGAAAGCTTAACATATTCATATTATTACCCATTATGAGAAAATTATACTTGCAATATTAATCTTTGTTGCTGAGCTCTAAATACCACAGATAAGATATAATTCACTACGAAATACATAACCGCAATTGTACCAAATATAAGGAACACTTGTGTTGTACTTGCGTACATTCCCATGAGAATCATTCCTTTTCCTGTAACCTCTTCTATTCCAACACCCCATAAAAATGATGTGTCCTTTATTACAGTAATATACTGAGATACTAGAGCAGGAATCATATTCTTAAAGGCTTGTGGTATTATAATATATCTAAGAGTCTGGATATTAGTAAATCCTTGAGAATGCGCTGCTTCCCATTGACCTTTCTTAATGGAATTAAGCCCACCTCTTACAATCTCACCTATTATAGAGGATGTAAATATAGTCAATGCTAATATTCCTGCATTTACAGGTTTCATATTTGCAATAAACCTGGTAACTAAAATCCATAAAAGCGCTGGAGTATTTCTAACAATCTCTATATATAAAGCTGCTAATTTTCCAGGTATCCCTTTGGAAGTACTTCTAAGTATTCCAAGTATTGTACCAAATATCATACTTAGAATTATAGTTACGAGAGCAATATACAGAGTAAGCCCAAACCCCTGAAGTATGAACTTTATATTGGCAAAAGAAAACAATTCATTCATCATGCAGTTGCCTCCTCTTTGTAATCTAACGGAGCTTCTTCAACATCATTTCTACGAAGCATTTTACTTTCTCTATTCTCCAAACTTCTAGCAAGGCTAGTTAATGGGAAACATAATGCTAAATATAGTAAACCTGTAATAACATATGCTGGTCCATAGTATAGGTTAGCACTAGACCATGAATCTGTCTGATACATTAAATCTCCACCTGCGATTATTGAAAGTATAGATGTATTTTTTATAAGATTAACAGCTTGGTTTGTCATAGGTGGAAGCATTACATTTTTAGCTTGAGGAAGTATTATATATATCATAGCTTCCCAGTAAGAGAACCCTTGAGAGTAAGCCGCTTCAAGTTGTCCTTTATTTATTGACTCTATTCCGGCTCTTACAACCTCTGCAATATATGCCCCATGATACATACCAATTCCCAACACACCTATTACGAAAACTGACAAAACTAAACCTAAGTGTGGAAGGCCATTGTATAAAAAGAATACCTGTATAAGTAATGGAGTATTTTGTATAAACTCTACGTATATCCTACTTATTATCTCTAGTACTTTTATCTTAGAGCTTGAGAATATTCCAAACAACACTCCCACAGCCAAAGCTAGCAACAATGCTAAAATAGACACTTTAAGAGTCATGGCGAAACCATCAAAAAATACTCTCCAATCAGTGAATACTGCTTGCCATTTAAACCAAGCGAAAGGACCATTCATTATTTAAGCCCCCACTTGTCGATTAACTTTTGTAAATCTCCTGACGATTTCATTTCTGTGATGGTTTCATTAATAACTTTAGCAAGCTCAGTATTATCCTTTTTTGAAGCTATACCATAGTTTTGAGGGCTAAATTTATCTGATAATATCTTAGTATTATCATCTAAGTATCCAAGTAATATAGCACCATCTACTGAGAAACAATCAACTCTTCCAGAAGATAAAGCTGTTTTTATTTCTGGATAGCTTGCAAATTCTGAGAAAGTTACCTTAATACCTTGCTTATCAGCTTCTTCTTGTAATGCTTTCTTTGTCGTAGAACTTTGAGCAACACCTATCTTCTTACCATTTAAATCCTTGAAGCTGCTTATTCCTGCATCTTTTTTAACTAACAAACCTACTCCATCTGTAAAATATGGATCAGAAAAGTTATAACTCTTCTTTCTTTCATCAGTTATTGTAAATGTGGCAGCTACCATATCTATTTCTCCACTATCTAAAAGTGGCCCTCTAGTTTTAGCCGTTACAGCTTGAAAATCAACCTTATTTTCATCACCTAGTATTTTCTTTGCTACAGCTTTTGCTATATCAATTTCAAATCCTTCTATCTTTCCAGTACTAGGATCTTTATAACCGTACTTTGGAACATCTACTTTTACCCCAACCTTTAGAGTTCCTCTGTCTATAATCTTTTGTATATCCGCAGGTTTACCGCTAGTACCACTGTTTGAAGAAGTCTTACTTGGAGCCGATGAGCATCCAGCTAAAGTAAGTGTAAGTGCAAGGACTAGAATTGAAGTTATCTTTTTCATTTTTTTACCCCCTAATTATCTTAAAATTTTACTTAAGAAAGCTTTTGTTCTATCATGTGTTGGATTTTTGAAGAAATGCTCCGGCGTCCCTTGTTCGATTATCTCTCCTCCATCCATAAATATAACCCTATCTGCAACTTGTCTTGCGAAGCCCATCTCATGTGTAACAACTACCATTGTTATCTTTTCATGGGATAAGTTAACCATAACATCTAGAACTTCTTGTATCATTTCTGGATCTAGAGCTGATGTTGGTTCATCAAAAAGTATTATCTTAGGATGCATATTAAGAGCCCTTGCTATTGCTACTCTTTGCTGTTGCCCTCCAGATAACTGTGATGGATATGCATTTGCTTTATGTTTTAGCCCAACCTTTTCTAAATATTCAAGTCCAGTTTTCTCTGCCTGTTCTTTAGATACCTTCTGTATCTTAATTGGTGCAAGTGTCAAGTTTTCAAGCACAGTCTTGTGAGGATATAAGTTAAAGCCTTGAAATACCATGGCCGCTGATTGCCTAACTTTTGTTATAGGTGCTCTAGGTTCGGTAAGGTCAACCCCGTCTACTATAACCTTTCCTGAAGTCGGTACTTCTAAAAAGTTAATACACCTTATTAAAGTACTTTTTCCAGAACCACTTGGTCCAATAACTACTAGCTTTTCACCTTCATTTACTGTTAAATCTATATCCTTTAATACATGTAGCTTTCCAAAATGCTTGTTTACTCTTTCAAGTTTAATCATAATAGTCCCCCTTTTAGTTAATTCCCCAAATTTAAAAACGTCATTAAGTTCACTGTATTTTTATCGTTATATCAAAAATATCATTATTTTTTTAATAATAATTCGTATAAAAACTAAATATTTTACCTATTTATATATTATCAAGTTAAAGTTATCTAGTCAATAAATATTCAAAACTTTGCATAATCATAGATTCATTCCTGCATTTTTTTATCATTGTTCTATATTTACCTCCACGCAAAACCTTTACATTACGAAAATAGCATTATACCTTTCTCTATTTTATTACTTTGCAAATACATGTTTCACCAGATTCTTTACAATTCCTTAACTTCTAGAACATTTTCGTATAACTTGCAAACTTTTTTATATTATCAAATATAAATTAAATACTTTTATTAACAAATTCGTAATTCACCATACTTTTTAACTTGTATAGTTACTATTAAGTTGATACTTAAAATTATTTTATAACTTCTTACAAAACAAAACTTGTATTAATTCCAACTTATAATCTATGAGAAACTTCTTTAAGTTATCAGATTAAGCCCCCCCTTAATTTCAACACAGGATTTAGTTATACACAAAATAAAAAGACCTCTCTTTAAGAGAAGCCTTTTTATTTTAATCTTATATCATTACTTTATAAGTGATTTTCCTGTCATTTCAGCTGGAACTTCTAAGCCCATAGTTTCAAGCATTGTTGGAGCTATATCAGAAAGTCTTCCACCTTCTCTAAGTTCTCTACCTTTAGCATTGTTTGCTATCCATAAGTATGGAACTGGTTCAGTTGTATGAGAAGTCATAGGACCACCAGTGGAGAAATCTATCATAACTTCTGCATTACCATGGTCAGCTGTTACAAATACTGTACCGTCTTTTTCAAGAACCTTTGCTATTACCTTACCAGCACATTCATCTACAGCTTCAATAGCTTTCTTAGCTGCTTCGAAAACTCCAGTATGTCCAACCATATCTGGGTTAGCATAGTTAAGTATTATCATATCATAAGTATCTGAATCTAACTTAGCTAAAAGTTCTTCAGTTAATTCATAAGCACTCATTTCTGGCTTCAAGTCGTAAGTTGCAACCTTTGGTGAAGGTATAAGAGCTCTATCCTCACCTTTATTTGGAGCTTCAACTCCCCCGTTGAAGAAGAAAGTTACATGAGCATATTTTTCAGTTTCAGCTATTCTTAATTGGTTTAACCCCTTATCAGCAACATATTGTCCTAATGTATTTGTGATAGTTTGTGGCTTGTACGCTACATGTACTCCTTCCAAACTCTTATCGTATTGAGTCATAGTAACATAAGTAAGATTTAAAGTTTCTCTTTCAAATCCAGCAAATTCTTTATCGTTTATTGCTCTAGTGATTTCTCTAGCTCTATCTGGTCTGAAGTTGAAGAATATTACTGAATCTCCGTTTTTAATGTTTCCTGTTGGATGTCCATCTTCCAAAATAACACAAGGTAAAACGAACTCATCAGTTTTGTTGTCATGGTATGAGCTTTCCATACATTCTACTGCACTATTAGCTGTTTCGCCTTTAGCATTTACTATTGCGTCATAAGCTAATTGAACTCTTTCCCATCTATTATCTCTATCCATAGCGTAGTATCTTCCGCTAACTGTAGCGATCTTACCTACTCCAATTTCCTTCATGTAACTTTCTAAAGCTTCTATAAAACCCTTACCTGATGAAGGAGCAACGTCTCTTCCATCCATGAAAGGATGAACATAAACTTTAGTTAATCCTTTTTTCTTAGCTAAAGACAATAATCCTTTTATATGATCTATATGTGAGTGAACTCCACCATCAGAAAGAAGACCTAATAGATGCAATGCACTATCATTCTTTAAAGCGTTATCTACTGCAAGATTTAACTCTTCATTATCAAAAAAGTCTCCATCTGCAATAGCTTTAGTTATTCTTGTAAGTTCTTGGTATATTATTCTTCCTGCACCTATATTTAAGTGACCAACTTCTGAGTTACCCATTTGTCCTGTTGGTAGTCCTACATCCATACCACTTGCTTGAATTGTTGTGTTTGGATATTCTTTAAAGAATCTATCAAAATTCGGCTTGTTAGCTGCTTCTACAGCATTTCCGTCTGACTTAGGAGCTACTCCAAATCCGTCTAATATCATTAACATTACTGGCTTTTTAGTCATATTACCCTCCGTATTTATAAACATTTTGTTTTGGATGTGCCACTTCATAATGGCATTTATTTTTTTATTATGACTATGTTCTATGAATGTACCTCTTCATAATAAAACTTATATTTTCAAATTCTCCTCCCAGAACCTATATGGGTTTTGAAAATAATTTTCTGATTGAAGTACTACATCTACAATCACAATTATAATATGCAAGAAAATAAAAAACAATAGCAACAAACAATTGGTATTAGTTGCCTGTTACTATTGCTTAAATTTCAAGC
Source organism: Clostridium folliculivorans (assembly GCF_024341905.1). GTDB lineage: Bacteria > Bacillota > Clostridia > Clostridiales > Clostridiaceae > Clostridium_AR > Clostridium_AR folliculivorans. The sequence goes on along the minus strand of NZ_BQXY01000008.1, from coordinate 10,967 downwards.
TCAGCTTAATATTATTGCTTAAATTAAAGTGTTATTGCGAAAATCATTAAAGTACCAGATGTTTGACACCTTAATTTCAATACAATTATTAATCACAGCTATATCTTAATATTTAACGATTCCTGCGAAATCAGTAGCTACTAAGCTTGCTCCACCAACTAAAGCACCATCTATGTCAGATTGCTCCATTTGTTCCTTTATTGTTGAAGGCTTAACGCTTCCACCATATTGGATTCTAGTCTTATCAGCAGCTTCTGCTCCAAATATATCAGCAACCATTTTTCTTATAGCAGCTATTGTTTCGTTAGCTTGTTCTGATGTAGCTGTTTTACCAGTTCCTATAGCCCAGATTGGTTCGTAAGCTATAACTAATTCTTCAACTTGTTCTTTAGTTAATCCAGCTAAGTCAACTTTTATTTGAGCTTCTATAACTGCATTAGTCTTTCCTGATTCTCTTTCTTCTAAGCTTTCACCAACGCATAGTATTGGAACTATCTTATGTGCAAAAGCAGCTTTTAACTTCTTGTTAACTGTTTCATCAGTTTCAGCAAAGTATTGTCTTCTTTCACTATGTCCTATTACTACATAATCTATAGCTAAAGCTTCTAACATTCCTGGAGCTATTTCTCCAGTGAAAGCGCCTTTTTCTTCCCAATGCATGTTTTGAGCTCCAACTTTTATGTTAGTTCCAGCTACTGCCTTTTTAACAGCATCTAAAGCTACAAATGTTGGGCAAACAACTACTTCACTAGCAGCACCTTCCACTAATGGCTTTAATTCTTCTATAAACTTAACTGCTTCATCAACAGTGTAATGCATTTTCCAGTTTCCTGCGATTATTGCTTTTCTCATATCTTTCACCTCTAAATTATATTTGTTTTAGTTTTTTTATTAACTTCTCGAAAGCCTAAGCCCCACAAAATCAATAAATTGTTAACTTTTTATATTGTTAAAAATATAAAAAGTTATATTTTAATTTTTTTTTTATAATATATATACTAGTTTATAAGGAGCGACAAAAGCCGCCCCCCACACTAATAAAATCTACTATTTATCGTTTAAAGCTGATATTCCTGGAAGGTCTTTTCCTTCTAAGAATTCAAGTGATGCTCCACCACCAGTTGAGATGTGAGTCATCTTGTCTCCAAATCCTAATATGTTAACAGCAGCAGCTGAGTCTCCTCCACCTATTACTGTTGTAGCATCTGCATCAGCCATAGCCTTAGCAACTGCAACTGTTCCCTTGTTGAAGTTTTCGAATTCGAATACTCCCATTGGTCCGTTCCAGATTACAGTTTTAGCATCTTTTATAGCTTCAGCATATAAAGCTTCTGTCTTTGGTCCGATATCTAATCCCATAAATCCAGCTTCGATGTTTTGATCTTCAGTAACCTTAGGTTCAACATCCTTGAACTCTGCAGCTATTCTATGGTCTACTGGTAATAAGAAATTAACATTCTTAGCCTTAGCTTTTTCAACCATTTCTAAAGCATAATCTAATCTATCAGCTTCTACTAGTGAGCTTCCGATTTCATATCCTTGAGCTTTTAGGAATGTGTAAGCCATTCCTCCACCTATAATTATAGTATCAACTTTATCTAATAGGTTGTTTATAACAGCTATCTTATCTGAAACCTTAGCTCCACCTAATATAGCAACGAAAGGTCTAACTGGATTGTTTACAGCTTCTCCTAAGAACTTTAATTCTTTTTGAATTAAGTATCCACATACAGCTGTATCAACAAACTTAGTAACTCCTTCAGTTGATGAGTGAGCTCTATGAGCAGTTCCAAAAGCATCATTAACGTATACATCACAAAGACTAGCTAATTCCTTTGATAATTCTTCTCCGTTTTTGCTTTCTTCTTTTCTAAATCTAGTGTTTTCAAGAAGAACAACGTCTCCTTCTTTCATTTCTGCTACAGCTTTTTTAGCATTTTCGCCAACTACTTGTTCATCCGCAGCAAAAACAACTTCTTTGTCTAGCATTTCGCTTAATCTCTTAGCAACTGGAGCTAATGACTTAGAAGCATCTTTTCCTAAATGTGAGCAAAGTATAACCTTTGCACCATTTTCTATTAAATATTTTATTGTTGGAAGTGCTCCAACTAATCTGTTTTCATCTGTTATAACCCCATCTTTTAATGGAACGTTAAAATCGCATCTTACTAATACTCTTTTACCTTTAACTTCGATATCTTCAATTGTTTTCTTATTGAAACTCATGGATTTTCACCTCTTAATTTTATAATTTAAAAAGGTCTGGCCTTATAGCCATAACTACAAAACCAGACCTATTTTTGATGTTTAAATACTTTTAACTAAATACTTAAATTACTTTAAGAAGTTAGCGAAGTGCTTTATAGTTCTAACCATTTGGCTAGTGTATGAATTTTCGTTATCATACCATGCAACAGTTTGAACTTGGTATAAATCTTCTCCGATTTTTGAAACCATAGTTTGAGTTGCATCAAATAATGAACCAAATCTCATTCCAACGATATCAGAAGATACTAATTGTTCTTCAGTGTAACCGAATGATTCGTTTGAAGCAGCCTTCATAGCAGCGTTGATGCTTTCAACAGTTATGTCTTTACCCTTAACAACTGAAACTAAGATTGTAGTTGAACCAGTTGGAACTGGAACTCTTTGTGCTGAACCGATTAATTTTCCGTTTAATTCTGGAATAACTAATCCTATAGCTTTAGCAGCACCAGTTGAGTTAGGAACTATGTTTACAGCAGCAGCTCTAGCACGTCTGAAGTCTCCTCCTCTGTGTGGTCCATCTAATACCATTTGGTCTCCAGTATAAGCATGGATTGTTGACATTATACCTGATTGAATTGGAGCTAAGTCATTAAGAGCTTTAGCCATTGGAGCTAAACAGTTAGTTGTGCAAGATGCAGCTGAAATTATATGATCATCAGCAGTTAATATATCTTGGTTTACATTGAATACAACTGTTGGAAGATCGTTACCAGCTGGAGCTGATATAACAACTTTCTTAGCACCTGCATTGATGTGTGCTTGAGATTTTGCTTTAGATACATAGAAACCAGTACATTCAAGTACTACGTCTACTCCGATTTCTCCCCAAGGAAGTGTTGAAGCATCAGCTTTTGCATATATTTGAATTTCCTTACCATTTACAACTATAGAAGATTCTTTAACTTCTACTGTTCCGTCATATCTACCTTGAGATGAATCATATTTTAATAAGTGTGCTAACATCTTAGGATCTGTTAAGTCGTTGATTGCAACAACATCATATCCCTCTGCACCGAACATTTGTCTGAATGCAAGACGTCCAATACGTCCAAACCCATTAATTGCTACTTTAATATTTGCCATTGAAAGTACCTCCTAAAAGATATAATTTTTATTTAAAATATTTGTAAAAATACTTTATAACATTTTTACAGTTGTCAGCTAAGCCAAAATAACAACCTGGTCACTAATGCTCCCAGTGAATATTATTTCGTCCCACATGTCTATTATAGAATATTTATAAGAATTTTTAAATAGTATTTTCAAAAAAAACTGTAAATTTTACTTTATTTAAGAAAACATTGCGATTTTAATGGTAAAATTGTTATAAATTAAACCATATATTAAATTATTATCGCTATTAATCAAATATTGTAACCTCATATAATTTAGATTATTAAATAAAGATCACTATAGCATTAACATTTTAACTAACCAAATATACTACTATAGTTTTTTTAAATAGTTTTATTTTATTCCTGGGTATTGAATCCATTTAAATATTCTATGATTTTCATTGCAGCACCTTCGTCTGTAATAAGCACACCATTGCTTTTGTTTAACTCTGTAGCAAGAATGGCCTCTACTTTATTCTTCCCACCTGCTACTGCAATATGAGTAGATATTTTATTTACATCATTTATATTTATTCCCAAGGTCTGATTTACACTTATAACCTTAGCTTGTTTATCAAAATAAAATCCAAAAGCCTCACCTACAGCACCTAAGCTTGTTAGTCTATCAAATTGTTCCTGTGACAAACCTCTTTTTATAGCCATTTTATCTGCTCTTCCAATACCATATACCAGTACATCGGCTTTATGAATAGTATCTATTACGTCTTTTATCTCTTTTTCTTGGATAATAGTTTCTAATATTTCTTCACTTAAATTCTCTGGAACGTGAAGCATCTTATAGCTTCCATTTAATTTTTCTGCTAGCCTAGCGGCAAGTGTATTCGCCTGTGTTTCAACTTTCTTCCCCATACCGCCTCGAGCTGGAACCACCATTGCATTATGAATATTATTCATCTTAGGAAAATTATCTATAACTTCTTTTATTGTACTTCCTCCAGTGATAGCTATTATGTTTCCACTCTTTATAATGGATTTTGCATAATTAGCAGCTGCTTTTCCTAGTTCTTTTATTATTGAATTATCAATATCCATATCTCCAGGAACTACTATTACTTTCTTTGTTCCAAGAGACTTTTTAATGAACTCTTCTACATCTGACAATCCCTTTATTTCATGTATAAAATCTTTCAAACTTTCTAAGATTTCTTCTCCATCTTTTGTTACCGTCATACCTGGAGTATTTATTTCTATTAATCCTTGAGACTTTAAAAAATTTATCTCTGTTCTTACTATTCTCTCTCCTAAACTTAACATGTTAGCTAATATTCTTCTTCCTATCGGTTGATTGTAGTATATAGCTCTTAGTATGCTATATCTCTTCTCAAGTAGCTCCACTAGTTCAGGTACTATCTTTTTTTGTAGCTTCAATATTTCTTGCAAGAAAAACACTCCTTTGGCCCTTCAACGTCCCACTAAATACTTTTATGTCCCACAAATAATATTATAAACCAACATTTCATATTTTAAAAGTTGATTTAGAAAATATTTACTAAAAAAGTCGCTAAAGCATTCTTCTTCAGTGAGCTTTTTTTCACGCATCTGCCTTTCCGAATGTACATGAGGAAATTTACAGGCGAATAAGTTTTATTTTCACTATATTTCCCAAAAAATTTTCTTAATCACATGAATTTATTAAATTCATTTCAGATGAAACTTATATAATTTCCTATTCAGTAAAAAGCATTAAACAATAACTACTTTAAAACCATAGGTAGAATAACATTTTATACTTAAATAAATTATCCACCTTTCGGTATTAAAGTAGTTTTATATCTTTAAATTATTCTATTTTATGTATATTAAAATCTTTTTCTTTTACTAGAAGACTTTATACCAATTTCCTCTCTATATTTTGCTACAGTTCTCCTAGAAATATTCATTTCTTTCTTATTCAGTTCATCACATATGGCTTGATCTGAAAGTGGCTTACTTTTATCTTCTGCACCTACTAACTCTTTAATTGCGTTCTTTATATTTATAACAGCTAAATCTTCCCCTGAACCTTGTGTTTGTATTCCAGTAGTGAACATATCTTTTATCTTTATAGTACCTCTAGAAATTAAAATATACTTTTCTTTAATTGCTCTACTTACAGTTGATTCATGTATATCTAATTCTTCAGCTATCTCTTTTAAAGTCATCGGCCTTAAGTATTGTTCACCCTTTTCAAAGTATTCCTTTTGTTTATCCACTATACGTTCCAAAACTTTATGCAAAGTACTTTTCCTTTGTTCGATGCTCTTAATTAAGAACATAGCACTGTCTATCTTATCTTTTACATAGCTCTCAGCATCCTTGTCCTTACTTTGTGAAATAATTTCCTTATATAAAGGATTGATTGTAAGGCTAGGCAGAACTTTCTCATTCATAATAATTATAAATTCATTATTTAATTTTCTTATCTCAGCATCTGGTATTATGAACTTCTCTTCATCACCTGTAAAAAAACCTCTTGAAGGTTTAGGTTCCAATGTTTTAATAAGATCTCCATACTTTTGAGAATCTTGTACACTTATTCCAAGTTTTTTTGCTATATTATTGTATTTATTTTCAGCAATGTCCTCTAAGTGTTCGTTTACAATCACTTCTAGAATCTCATCTAGTATGCCTTTATGCATAAGCTGTATTTTAAGACATTCTTTTAAATCTCTTGCACCTATACCAACTGGATCTAAATTCTGCACTAAATAAAGTGCGTCTTCTGCTAAGTCATCCGATATATTTATTTCGTTGCTCAAAGCTTCTAAACTTATATCCAAATAACCTTTACTGTCTATACTCTCAATAATGTAATCACATATATTTTTCATATATTCATCTATGTCTAAGATTAAAACTTGTTCATGAAGATGATCTTTTAATGACTTTTTAGAAGAAATAAACATGAATGGTGATACTTCTTCATCATAACTAGAAGAAGATTGAGCACCATAGTTATCAAATTCCAGATACTTTATAATTTCTTTGTAATCTATTCTATCATTAATTTCAGTCTTTTCCTGATAATTATTATTATACTCAGCTTCAAGAACAGGATTTTCCGAATACTCTCTTTCAATATACTGAACTAAATCTATATTGGACATTTGAAGTATTTTTATTGAAAGCTGCATTTTTTGAGTTAAAATTAATCTTTGTTCTTGAGTTAATTTAAACGATAATTCCATCCCCATATAAATACCTCTTCATCATTTCATATATTAAAGCTCTAAAGTTAAAACATCCCCAAAATTAGTATCTTTAACTAATTAATAGCCATATCCAAACTAAAAATCCTATAATTTTATTCTATTTTAAAATCATAAAAATAACAAGTATTAAGAGCGCTGATGTTGATATAATCATCATTTTATTAAAATTTATATTTATAAAGATATAAATCGAGTTAAATACCATTAATAGTTAACTTGCTTATTTGTGTGTTTGTTTAATAATAGAATTTTAACATCTATAGACGAACCACTTCGTAATAAAGTTTATATTTTAAAATTTTCTCACCAGAAACCGTGAGAGTTTAAGAAATAGATTTCAGATTGAAGTGATTCATCTTTATAAAAGTTTCTATACAAATCAATATATTAGAATTTTTATTTTACACTAATAATCATTGTATAAGAGGAGGATTAAATTCTCTTGCTTCTTCAGTTCTAGTAGGTATCTTAAATTTGCCACTTGTTATTTCTGCTTTATATTTTTCTGCTAGTTCTATTATTTCTTTAGGAGTATTGTTTGAAGTAGATTTTGCCATTTCTATTCCTCCACCAGACAATCCTAACTTTACAACGTTGTTTTCCCCTCCTCTAAATTTTCCATCTATAGTTTCTTGACAAGCCTGGTATGCAACCTTATCTAGATTTTTCACCATTGAAGACAAAATTACATCGGTATATTTTTCATATATCTCGCCTTGGTCTGTATCAACACCTATTGCAAACTTCTTGGTTTCTTTTGCGGCTTTAAAAACTCCTTCTCCTGCAGTTCCAGCTGCGTGGAATATTATATCACACCCTCTATCATATAACTCTTTAGCAAGTTTATATGCCTTATCTTTATCAGTAAAATTCCCTACATACCTAACATTCTTTTTGCTTATTATAGGTTCAAAAGCTGACGGATTAACAGTTTTTATTCCACATGCAAATCCAACTTCAAAGCTTTCTGAAATAGGAGTCTCAGTACCTCCAACAAAACCTATTTTATTGGTTTTAGTCATTTTACCAGCTATAATTCCCATTAAAAATGCCCCTTCTTCATTGCTAAAGGTTATTGATTTTACATTAGGCGCATCAATCATAGCATCAACAATAACAAAATTCTTGTCACTTTTATTCTTGGCTGCCTTGGTTATAGCATCTACCATACCATATCCTACTCCGAAGGTTAAATCACTATCTTTTGCTGCTTTATCTATATTTTTTTGAAAGTCATTCTTACTTTTTGATTCTATTACATTTGCTGTTATCCCTAAATCTTTAGAAGCTTTTTCAACTCCCTCATAAACTGCCTGATTAAATGATCTATCCTTTATTCCGCCCTCATCGGTTATTAAAGATATCTTTACTTTAGATTTACTACTCCCACCTTTGGATGAGTCTTCTTTCTTGCTACATGCACTTAACATACTAGATATTACAATTATACTTAATAGAAAATTAAATATCCTTTTTTTCACATTAACCCCTCCAAACTTAGATGATGGATTAAAAATCAAGATAAATCCCTTCAATTATGTAGATTAACTTTTAGTTTAAAATTAATCTTATGACTAATTCATTAGCGAAGTGCTTTATCTATATACATATAATTTACGACAATATAAGTTTATTATTCTAGTAAATTAAATGAATTATTATTACATATTAATACTGTAAAGGAATTTTATGTTATAATTTTATTGACTATCAGTTACATCACTCAGTTGTCTTACCATATTAATATTAAACTTTTTAAATTTCAGTATTTTACATAAAGAATTATTAATAATTTCGAGGAGGTAATTATTATGAAAAAACTTAATAAAATTCTTTTAATGTTCATTATGCTATTAATTCCATTGTCTATTCTTGGTTGCTCTAAGCAAGAAAAACCATCTGATACTTTCAATAAGTTTAAGCAATCATTAACAAAAAAAGATTATAAAACCCTATATTCACTTTTAGACGATAAATCAAAAAGTTATATAACAGAAAAAGATTTTACAGACAAGTATGACAGTATATATAAAAGTCTTGACAGCGATAATATTATTATTACTGCTAAAGATTTATCGCAAGCAGATAAATCTAAAGATTCAACTATTAACATCCCCTTTGATTTATCAATGGACAGCAGCTTTGGAAAACTAGATATTAAGGATTACAATCTAAGCCTAATAAAAAGCTCTGATAAGAAAGATAAGGATAATCTTTGGAAAATTCAGTGGAGTGAAAAACTTATATTTCCTCAGATGGAAAAGGGAGAAAAAGTTAAAATCCAAAGAATCACCGCTGCTAGAGGTGAATTAACTGATAGATCTCAGACTAAATTAGCATACAACGATAAAGTTGCTTCTCTTGGAATTCACCCAAGGAAGTTCCTTCCTTCAAAAGATTCCAGCATTCAACTTCTTGCTTCAACTCTAGACTTAAGCGTTGATTTTATAAATGCTAAAATTAAAGGGGCCGAAAATAAACTAGATGAGTTTATACCATTAGTAGATGTTTCCTTAAACGAAAAAGATAAACTTCAAAAAGCTATATCAATACCTGGTGTTAAGTACTTGGAAAAATCCTCTAGAGTATATAATGGTGGAGAAGCCATTGGCTCATTAATTGGTTATGTTGCACCAATTACTTCAGAAGAATTAGAAAAAAATAAAGGAAATGGTTATGGCAACTCTAGCTATATAGGTAAAGCTGGCTTAGAACAAATTTTTGAAAAAAGATTAAAAGGTGAAGATGGTTTAAAACTTTATATTTCTAGAAAAGTTAACGACAAGGATACAGAAGTTATAATCACCAAGAAAGATGCTGTTGCTGGTGAAAACATTCAACTTTCTATTGATTTAACCTTACAGCAAAAAGCTTATACTGAAATGAGCGGCCAAAAAGGTGCAGCTTCCGCAATAAATCCAAAGACAGGTGAAGTTCTCGCTCTCGTTAGCTCTCCATCTTATGACCCAAATATATTTGTAACATATAAGACAAACACCATAAAAAGTAAACTCGATTCTTCATGGAAGGATATGTCTGACAACAGGTTTAATAATTCTTATGCTCCTGGATCAATCTTCAAATTAGTTACAGCTTCAATAGGATTAAACAACAAAATAATTAACCCTGATGAAGCACTTGATATTAAAGGTACAAGTTGGCAAAAAGATAGTTCTTGGGGAGGTAAACAAATTACTACAACTGTAGACCCTGGAAAGCCTGTAAATTTAAGAGATGCTCTAATTTACTCACATAACATATATTTTGCACAACAAGCTTTAAAGATAGGAAAAGATAAATTTATCGAAGGTGCCAAAGCATTTGGCATAGGAGAAGATTTTCCATTTGCATATCCTATGTCAAAAAATCAACTAGCAAATGACAACAATATAAAGAATGAAGAACTTCTTGCAGATACTGGATATGGTCAAGGCGAACTGCTTATAACCCCTCTCCAAGCAGCTTTTCTATACAGTCCAGTTGTTAATGATGGTAATATAATGACTCCAGTTCTAGAACTTAATGATAAGAACAAAGGGAAGGTTTGGAAAGAAGGAGCAATAAAAAAAGAAAACATATCTATTTTAAAAGATGATTTAGTAGCTGTTGTGAATAGTCCTTCTGCTACAGCAAACCTAGCTAAAATAAATGGAGTAAACATAGGAGGAAAGACAGGAACCGCTGAACTAAAAACAAGCCAAAATGATACAACTGGCAAAGAAAATTCTTGGTTTGTAGGTATGAATGTAGATAACCCAAAAATCGTTGTATCTATGATAATGGAAGATGCCAAGTCAATTGGTGGAACTAAATATCTAGTTCCTAAGGTAAAGAATATATTAAGTTACTCTATAGGATCATAAAGATTAAATACTTCAATCCAAAAAGCATCTCGTATCTAGGCTTTGACTATATGAGATGCTTTTTTTATTCTTTAGGAATTCATACTAAATTATATCTTTGGATAAATATTAGTAAAGACTTAAAACATAATATGATTTAAAGAATAAAAATACAAATTTGTAGCTTGTAAGATTCTTAACTACGTTCAAAAAAGGCAGATGCGCAAAAAAATCACTGAAGAAAGTGGTCTTCAGTGATTTTTTCATATATTTAATATCGTCATTAAAATTAGTTATCTTTGTCCCTTTTCGTAAGGTACACCATCAGCTGCTGGAGCTTGTGTCTTACCTACAAATCCTGCTAAGGCTATCATTGTAATTACATAAGGGAATACTGAATATATTTCTGTTGGAAGCTTAAGTCCAAGTAGCTGTGATTTTAACTGGAATGCATCTGCAAAACTAAATAGTAAACATGCAAGTAGCGTTCCTTTTGGTTTCCAGTTACCGAATATAACAGCTGCTAGAGC
>NZ_BQXY01000007.1 GCF_024341905.1 Clostridium folliculivorans | reverse complement strand
AGTGCAATTTTGAAAGAATAATCTTTCAATATCTAGTGATGATGCGTCTAAGGGTTACACCCGTACCCATACCGAACACGAAGGTTAAGACTTAGACGGCTGATGGTACTGCACGGGCGACTGTGTGGGAGAGTAGGTGGTCGCTAGGTAAATGTGGCTAGATAGCTCAGTCGGTAGAGCAGAGGACTGAAAATCCTCGTGTCCCTGGTTCGATTCCTGGTCTGGCCACCAAAAGCATAGTACTTAGTACTATGCTTTCTTTATTGTTAAAGGAAATTATAAAGTTTTCAATCTAACTAAAAATAGAGAGTTCAAAGGCTAAGAATTGATTTAATTCTTAGCCTTTAATTATATACATGTAACATAAGTATATAGATATATATCTTACATATTTTTTAATATTTCTAATACTTCGCTTATGTGATCTTTAACCTTAACTTTTCTGAATTCTTTTACTAGGATCCCATTTTCGTCAATTATAAAAGTGCTTCTTTCAATTCCAAGGGACTTCTTGCCATACATATTCTTTTCTTTTATAACATCATATATGTTACATACTTCTTGATTTTCATCACTTAATAATATAAATGGTAATCCTAATTTAGTTATGAATTTATCATGAGAAGCTAAGGAATCTCTAGAAATTCCTAAAACTATAGCATTATAGTCTGAAATTTGCTGATAATTATCTCTAAAATCACAAGCTTCATTTGTGCAGCCAGGTGTATTATCTTTAGGATAAAAATACAATATTACTTTCTTACCCCTATAATCACTTAATTTATGAATATTTCCATCGGAACCTGCGATAGAAAAGTCTTGAGCCAATGTATTTAATTCCATTGTTATATAGCACCTCCAAATAGTGTTTGTAATTATTATATAATAATTATTATTATATATCAACAATGTAATTACATAATATAGAAGTTCTGTGTAAAATCAGTGATTATAATTACATTTGTGAGTTGGTTAGTTATATAGAGGTACAGAAAAGTACAAAATTTTTATACCAATTAAACTTAGAGATTTCAATAGTTTTATTACAAGTTTTTATAGAATGTAAGCTACAATGGAGATTTACTTAGAGAGAATTTATATGTCAAGGTGACTAGCAATAAAAAATATGAATATTAACCTATTTGTGATATGATTATAAAGATTAAGATTTTACTCAGAAAAGGAGATTATTTATGGATAAGAATATATTAGCTGTAGTTGGCGGAAATGAAATAACTGAAAAAGATCTAATGGATGTTATAGAAAGATACCCTGAAAATAGAAGAGGGGTTTTCGCAAGTGAAATGGGCAGAAAACAATTATTAGAGCAAGTTATAAGCTTTGAATTGTTATATAAATTCGGGGTAGATAATGAATTTGATAAATCACAAGAATTTTTAAGTCAAATGGAAAAAGTTAAGAAGGATATATTGACTCAGATAATAATAAATAAAGTGCTTTCAGAAGTGACAGTAACTGATGAAGAAGCACTTAAGTATTATGAAGATAATAAGGAAGCTTATATGGAACCAGAGACTGTTTCGGCTAAGCATATACTTTTAGATTCTGAAGATAAATTGAAGGAAATAAGAGAAGATATACTTTCTGGAAAGAAATCTTTTGAACAATCAGCATCAGAATATTCAACTTGCCCTTCAAGCGAACAAGGTGGAGATTTAGGAGCATTCTCAAAGGGAATGATGGTTCCAGAGTTTGAAGAAGCAGCATTTAATTTACCTGTAGGGGAAGTAAGTGAACCAGTAAAAACTCAATTTGGATTCCATTTAATAAAGGTAGCTTCAAAGAACTCAGCTGTTGTTAAAAGCTTTGATGAAGTAAAGAAGGATGTAGTAAATGAATTAATTCAACAAAGACAAGAGAGAAAGTATCTTGATTTTGTTCAAGAATTAGCTGCTAAATATGGTGTTGAAAGAAAGTAAAATATTAAGAATTAAAATGTTAATTTGAATTAAAGAAGCGGTAAAGTATTACTGCTTCTTTTTTATTGTAGAGAAAAATATATAATTTAAGTATTTTATAGATAAATATATAAGTTTGTAATAAAATTATTAAATAGGAGTTAAAAAGGAGAAGGTTGTTAATATGTATGAAGGAAAATTGGAAGTTCTTGCGATAATACCAGCTAGAGGAGGGTCTAAGGGAGTACCTAAGAAGAATATTAAGTGTTTGTTGGGTAAGCCCCTTATAGCTTATACAATTGAAGCCGCTAAGAAGAGCAAATATATAACTAGAGTAGTAGTTAGTACTGATGATAGTGAAATTGCAGATATAAGTAGGCAATATGGAGCAGAGGTGCCATTTTTGAGACCTAGCGAACTTTCCACTGATTTATCGCCAACGAATGATGCTATATTACATGTAGTAAGTGAATTAAATAAAACTCAGGGGTACAAGGCTGATATAATATGTCTGCTACAATGTACTTCGCCATTAAGAGATTACCAGGATATTGACGAAACTATTGATAAAATGCTTAGTACAAAATCAGATGCGGCGGTTTCAATATGTGAAGTGGAATGTAATCCATACTGGACTAATGTATTAGAGGATGGAAAGTTGAAGTATTTTTTAGATGAAGGTAAAAAGATTACACGAAGACAAGATTTACCACCAGTGTACAGACTAAATGGTGCAGTATATGTAGTGGATACAGAAGTATTCTTAGAGAAGAAAACTTTAGAACCAGATAATATTACTGGATATATAATGGATAATAATAAATCAGTAGATATAGATACTGCAATTGATTTTAAGATGGCCGAACTACTATTAAAGGAACAACTTGTTAAATAGATATCTAATAATTTGTAAATGGAGTGAATTTATTTATGGGAGTATATATAATAGCTGAAGCAGGAGTAAATCATAATGGAGATATACACTTGGCTAAAAGACTAATAGAAGCTGCAAAATACGCCGGTGCAGATGCAGTTAAGTTTCAAACTTTCAAAACTGAAAAGATAATAGGAAAATTTGCACAAAAAGCAGAGTATCAAGTAGAAAATACTGGAAGCGCAGAATCACAATATGATATGGTAAAGAAGTTAGAACTTACATATGATCAATTTACGGAACTTAGAGATTATTGCATTCAGAAAGAAATAACTTTTATATCAACTCCGGATGAGACCGATAGCCTCGATTATTTGGCGGATATAGGAGTTCCACTTATTAAGATAGGATCTACAGAAGTAACAAATCTGAAGTTTTTAAAGGAAATAGCAAGAAAGAAGTTACCAATAATTTTATCAACTGGAATGAGTACACTAGGTGAAGTAGAATTAGCTATAAATACTATATATTCTGAAGGAAATAGAGAAGTAACTTTAATGCACGCAACTACAGATTATCCTACAATGGCAGAGGATGTAAATCTTAAAGCAATGATAACAATGAAAGATGCTTTTAAAGTTCCTGTTGGTTATTCAGATCATACATTAGGGAATGAGGCAGCAGTAGCGGCAGTAGCATTAGGAGCTGTTGTAATAGAAAAACATTTTACATTAGATAAGAACATGGAAGGACCAGATCATGCAGCTTCTATGACTCCAGAAGAACTTAAGAGTTTTGTTTATGCAATTAGAACTACAGAAAAGCTTTTAGGAGATGGCATAAAGAAGCCAACTAAGAAAGAAGAGAGAACTATAGAAGCAGCAAGAAGAAGTATTGTAGCCTCAAGAGACTTAGAGGCGGGGATGGTACTAACAGAGAATATGATTGAATTTAAGAGACCAGGTACTGGTTTAAAACCAGAATTCATTAAATTTGTTTTAGGTAGAAAACTTAAGAATTCGCTTAAGGAAGACCAACTTATTACATTAGATGATATATAAAAAATATATTCCAAATGGAGTGAAAGTAATGAGAAAGATCGCAGTAGTAACAGGAACTAGAGCTGAGTATGGGTTACTAAAAAATATAATTGCTAAAATAGAGAACGATAATGATTTAGAACTAGCCTTAGTAGTAACAGGAACTCATCTTAGCGAAAAGTATGGCAAAACTGTAGAAGAGATAATCAATGATGGATTTAAAATATCAAAAAGTGTAGATATATTGATAGAAGATACTGACTCAAAGGTAAGAACTGCAAAAGAGATGGCAAAAGCTCTTGATAAGCTCACCGATGTATTTGACGAGGTTAACCCAGATTTATTATTAATATTGGGCGATAGATATGAAGTTTTTTCAGCAGCAGCGGCTGCTATGGCAATGAATATTCCAATAGCTCATATATCAGGTGGAGAGATAACAGAAGGAGCTATGGATGAACAAATAAGACATTCAATAACAAAGATGGCGCATATACATTTTCCAGGTGCAAAGGTTTATGCAGACAACATAAAAGCTATGGGAGAAGAATCTTGGAGAGTCTTTAATGTTGGTGATCCAGGTATAGAAAATATAAAATTAACCAAATTAATGAGTCAAGAAGAATTAGAAAAACAATTAGGTGTTTGTGTAGATGAAGATACTATATTGATCACATATCATCCAGTTACATTAGAGATAAATCAAGTTGGTGAACAGATATCAAATTTGATTGAGGCATTGAGTCAAGTAGATAAAAAGATGATTATAACATATCCTAATGCAGACAATGGGGGAGACATTATAATCGAGGCTATAGAAGCATTTAAGGATAAATATCCAGATAAGGTGTTCTTACACAAGAATCTTGGAAGTCTTAGATACTTAAGCGTGATGAACTTATGTGGAGCAATTGTAGGAAATTCTTCTAGTGCATTAGTTGAAGCGCCATTCATGAAGAAGCCTGTTGTTAATATTGGTAATAGGCAAAAAGGAAGGTTAAAGGCAAATAATATAATTGATACTACTTATGATAGCAACGAAATATTAAGAGCTATAGATCAGTGCTTTAGTAATGAGTTTATAAGAGTTGTGAAAGATACCAGAAGTTTATACGGTGAAGGAAACACTAGTGATGAAATTGTTACGATACTAAAAACCATAGAGCTAGGTGAAAATTTAATAAAGAAAAAACTTAGATGGAGTTAAAATTATGGAGTATAATGCTATGAAACCTATAGGTGGAGAGTTTTGGTTCCAACTTGATGAGTTTAATAACAAAAATAAATCTGAAACTGAAGGAACTTTATTAAGTGGTGGGCAATCAGCAATAAAGTTTATTTTGGACAAAATAAACCTTGAAAAAGATGAGGTTATGTTATTACCGGCTTACTTATGTCCTTCTATACTTCAATGGTTTAATAAGAAACGTTTAAATATAGTGTTTTATAAGATAAATTCAGATTTATCCATAGACTTAGATTATCTACGTATGTGCGTTGATAAAAACAAAGTGAAAGCAATATTTTTCATTAACTATTTTGGATTTTATCACAATGATGATACTCTAACTCAATTAGAAAAATTTAAAAATGATGGTATTATTTTAATTGAGGATGCGGTACAAATGTTGTGGAAAGAGCCATCTAAAAAGTTTATTGGTAATTTTGTTTTTAACAGTCTAAGAAAATTTGTTCCTATAGATGGAAGTATAGTAGTTGGATGCAGTGATAAGTTAAAAACAGAAGAGGTTGATGATTATCTATCTTTAATGTATAAGGCTAGAATGAGCAAAACCTTATACCAATGCTTTGGCATAGGAAAAGAGGAAGAATTTCTTGGTATTTTCAATAGTGCTGAGGAATGTTATTATAAAAGAGAAGAATATCAGCTTATTGATAAGCAATCATTGGATTTAATTAATAGATTAGATATAGAGTTCATTAAAGATAGAAGACAGGAAAATTATATATATCTTATTAATGAATTGAATAACCATGGTGTTAAGTCACTTTTTCAATATTCTGATGGAGCAATTCCAGTAGGATTACCTATACTTGTAAATAATAGAGATGTTATACGCAAAGAGTTAAGGAGAAAAAACATATATTGTCCTGTTCATTGGGATATAAGAAATGAATATTGGGTTAAGGATTTTACTGATAGCTATAATATAGCAGATAAGATTCTTACTTTGCCTATTGATCAAAGATATGATAAAGTTGATATGGATAGGCTTATAGGGGAATTAGTAGGTTTAATCGAACAATATAAGTATTAGCAATAGGGTGGTTTTTATGATTAGAATTATTACTGATAAAGAGACTTGGGATAATGTATTAAAGAAATTTCCTGAAGAGCTTAGAGATATTTATTATTCATATAAGCACTTTAACTTAAGCTGTACAGTGGAGAGTGGAAGTGCAGAAGCTTTTTATTATGAAGAGGAAGATAGAATGTTTTTTTATCCTTATATAATAAATAAGATTGATGGATATGATTTGAACGAAGATTATTATGATATACAAACTCCATATGGATATGGTGGGCCTATAATTAACGAATTTAATGATAAGTTTATGGAAAGGGCAGAAGGTGCCTTTTTATCGTATTGCAAGGAAAGAAAAATAGTATGTGAATTTATAAGATTCCATCCTTTAATTAAAAATCATAATATATTTTCTGCAGATATAGATGTTGTAGAAAATAGGAAAACCGTTTTTATAGATTTACAACAGAGCATAGAAGAATTATGGACAAATTCTGTATCATCAAAGAACAGGAATGTTATAAGGAAAGCAGAAAAAAATGGTTTGACAGTTAAAGAGATTAAAGATATGAAAGTGTTTCAGGATGTGTATATGAGCACTATGACTAGGATAGGAGCAGATGAGTTCTACTATTTTGATGATAACTATTTTGATTTCATGAGTATGAATAGTGAATATAAGATATTGGGGGTAGAGTATGGAGATACTATTGTAGCCGCATCTATTTTTATGTCCTTTGGAGAGTATTTTCACTATCATTTAGCCGGAAGTTTAAAGGAGTATCAAAAGTTTAGTCCTAACAATATAATGCTCTTTGAAGCTATGAAGATAGGAAAGGATTTGGGACATAGGTTTATGTTTTTAGGTGGGGGGTTAAGTAATTCACTTGAAGATCCACTTTTCAAATTTAAGTCATCATTTTCTAAGAATATATGCGATTTTTATATAGGAAAAAGAATACATGATTCAGTAGTGTATAAAACTCTCATTGATAAATGGGAGGAAAGAAGTGGGAAAAAAAGCAAAATGCTTTTACAATATAGGTATTAAAAAATATACATTTAGGTGATTATATGAATAAAATAGAACAATTTTTTGTAAAGCCATATTCTTCAATTATACATACTTTAAACGTTATAGATGAAAATGCAAAAGGTATTGCTCTTGTAGTTGATGAGGATTTTAAATTGCTTGGAACTGTGACAGATGGAGATATAAGAAGAGCTTTAATAAGAGGAGATAATCTTAGATCTACTATTGACAGTATATACAATAAAGATTTTAAGTATGTATATGAAGATGAAAAAGAAAATTCTAACGAAATAATGTCAGAATATAAAATAAGATTTATACCTGTTCTTAATAGAAAAGGTGTGGTTGTCGATTTTATAGAGCCTGATAATTTTCAGTATATTAATGAAAAAAGAAATCCTGTGCTTATCATGGCGGGAGGCTTAGGGACAAGGCTCAGACCATTAACAGACGATATACCTAAACCTATGTTAAAGGTTGGGGATAAACCAATTCTAGAAACAATAATAGAACAATTTAAAGCTAAAGGTTATACAAATATTCTATTATCTGTAAATTATAAATCCGAAGTAATAGAAAATTACTTCAGGGATGGAAAAGATTTCGGGGTAGATATAACATACATAAGAGAAGAGAAAAGACTAGGTACAGGCGGAGCTATAAAATTAGCACAGCAATATCTTGATATGCCTTTTTTTGTGATAAATGGAGATATACTAACTAATCTTAATTTTGATAAGATGATGGCACTTCATCTAAAAAATAATTTTAATATGACTATTGGTGCTAGAAATTATGAAATACAAATCCCTTATGGAGTACTTAATGTAAATCAACTTGAGGTATCCTCTCTTGAAGAAAAACCGATAGTGAACTTTTTGGTTAGTGGAGGAGTTTATGCTTTAAGTCCTCAAGTATTAAAATTTATTCCTGAGGATGAGTTTTATAATATAACTGATTTAATAAATGTATTAACTAAGGAAAATTATAGTGTAGGTAGTTATCCTATCGAAGAATATTGGATGGATATTGGTAAGTTAAATGATTATTACCAAGCAAATGAAGATATAAAAAAGTTTTTTTGATATAATAAAATATGTTTAGATTAGTTTTCGTTTTGAGGAAGGAATGGATAAAGGTTATGAATATAGCGGGGAAAAAGGTAATTGTAACAGGGGCAGAAGGATTTATAGGTAGTCACTTAACTGAGAGACTTGTAGAATTAGGCGCGGATGTTACAGCCCTTGTACAATACAACTCTTTTAACAACTGGGGATGGATAGACACTTTTGATTCAAATGTAAAAAGTAGTATAAATGTAGTTACTGGAGATATAAGAGAATACGATGGTATAAAGAGGATTATAAAAGGAAACGAGATAGTATTTCATCTAGCTGCATTAATTGCAATACCTTACTCTTATCAATCCCCTATGGCTTACGTAAGAACTAATATTGAAGGAACTACCAATGTGCTTGAAGCCTGTAGAGAATATGATATACAAAAAATTGTGCATACGTCTACTAGTGAAACTTATGGTACTGCATTATATGTTCCAATCGATGAAAAACATCCAATGCAAGGACAATCTCCTTATTCAGCATCTAAAATTGGAGCAGATAAAATAGCTGAAAGTTTTTATAAATCATTTAACACACCAGTGGCAACATTACGTCCATTTAATACTTATGGACCAAGACAATCAGCAAGAGCAGTTATTCCTACAATAATAAGTCAGATATTAGCTGGTAAGAGTGAAATAAAGCTTGGGGATTTATCTCCAACTAGAGATTTTAACTTTGTAAAAGATACTGCAGAGGCTTTTGTTAAGGTTGCAGAAAGTGATAATACCGTTGGGGAAGTTATAAATGCAGGATCAAACTATGAAATAAGTATAAAAGATACGATTGATTTAATTGTTAAAATAATAGGAAAAGATGTAAAGATAATTTGTGATGAACAAAGGTTAAGACCAAAAAATAGTGAAGTAAATAGACTTTGGGCTGATAATAGAAAAATAAAAGAATTAACTGGATGGGCACCAAAGTATGATATTGAAAGTGGATTAAGAGAAACAATAGAATGGATGAAAGACAATCTTCAACATTATAAACCAGATATCTATAATGTTTAATAAATTGGAGGCGATTTTATGATACCATTGTGTATACCTGAAATTAGGGGAAATGAGTGGAATTATGTCAAGGAATGTATAGATACATCATGGGTTTCATCAGTAGGAAGCTATGTGGATTTGTTTGAAAAAAAGTTTAATGAGTATGTTGATAGTAAAAGAGCTGTAGTCACCATGAATGGGACAGCAGCTATTCAGTTAGCTTTAATAGCGTTAGGAATTGGTGAAGGAGATGAGGTTATAGTTCCTTCAATGACATTTATTTCACCAGTAAATGCAATAAAATATGTTGGGGCTAATCCAGTGTTTGTAGATGTTAACAGGGATACTTATGTTCTTGATGTTGAAAAAGTAGAAGAACTTATAACAGACAAAACAAAAGCTATATTGCCAGTTCACATATATGGTCATCCTGTAGATATGGATAGTCTAATGAAAATAGCTGAAAAGCATAATTTATATGTTATAGAAGATGCTACAGAAGCTTTAGGATCTAAGTATAAAGATAAAATGGTTGGAACATTAGGACATGTAGGATGTTTTAGCTTTAATGGGAATAAACTTATAACTACTGGAGCTGGCGGAATGCTAGTAACAAATGATGAGGCATTAGGAGAAAGGGCTAAATTCTTATCTAATCAAACTAAGGTTACTTTAGAAAATAAAGCTTTTTATCATCCAGAAGTTGGCTACAATTTTAGAATGCCAAATCTACTTGCTGCCTTTGGGGTTGCACAATTAGAGCAAATTGATGAATATATAAAAGTGAAAAGAGATAATGCTTCTTATTACAATGAGCTATTAACAGCTGTTAAAGGAATAACTGTTCCAGTAGAAAAGGAATGGGCTGAAAACTGCTTCTGGCTATATTCAGCTTTAATTGAAGATGATTATAAATTAACAAGGGATGAATTAATTAAGGTATTGAGTGAAAATGGTATTGAATCAAGACCATTCTTTATGCCTATTCATGACATGCCTCCATATAAGGAATGTAAGCATGGAGATCTTACGGTAACTAATGAATTATATGCTAGAGGAATAAACCTTCCAAGTTCTGTTGGGCTTACTAAGGAACAGATTGAAATGGTATGTAGCGTTATAAAAAAATAGAATATAGCTTAATGTTGGGGGACAATATGAAAATCTTATATTTGGTCAATTCCAATGGTGATAAAAGTCAGCACGGTGCTTATAAAAAAATATTGCATGAAAAAGAATGCTTTGAAAAACTTGGACATGAAGTGAAATTGATTGTATTTCATACATCACCTATTGAATTTCCCAAGAGTGATGCAGATTTTATATCTTTAAATGATAATAACAATGGTGTATTAAATAAGATTACTTCTGGTAGGAAATTAAATAAAATGGTTATAGATGCGGCTAAAAATGAAAAGCCAGATGTAATATATTTTAGAGATAGGGGTGCTATATTAAATTTCTTCGATAAACTCTCTAAAATAGCACCTGTTTTTGTAGAAGTACAGTCTAATGTAATTGAAGAAAATAAAGTAACTAATAAAAAAAGATATATTTTAGAGGCTATATTGAAGCGAAGCTATTATAAATCTATAAAAGCTTTTGTGTGCATAACTAATGAATTGTATAAAAATGAAGTTAGATATAATAATAAGCCTGGATTTATACTTGGTAACGGTATTCTTAAAGAAGATTTAGGATTTGCTGAAAAGAAAGATATCAATAATAAAATTAATTTGATATTTGTTATTTCTCCAGGTCTTCCATGGCATGGAACAGAAAGATTGATAAGATCTTTTAACAATGCACCTAACAAGGACAAATTTGTAATCCATATAGTGGGTGAAGAAGATAGGTTTGGAGCAGGAAATGACCAAATCAAATTTTATGGAGTAGTAAACGATAAGCAAAAGTTAGATGATTTGTTTAGTATATCTGACATTGGGGTTGGGACTTTAGCTCTTTACACAAAGGAAATGAAAGAAGCTGCCCCACTTAAAGTAAGACATTATATTGCAAAAGGGCTTCCTGTAATAATTGCTTACGACGATGTAGATATTACTGATTCAGAATATTTTGTGTTAAAATTTGCAAATGATGATACAGACTTAGATTTTACAAGTATAGAACAATTTTATAAACGAACAAATGAAAGTAGAGTAAAAGGAAATATAAGTCAGTATGCTACAGAAGATTTGTTATGGTTGAAAAAGATAGAACAACTAAATTATTTTATAAACAGTATCTATGATATTGATACTAGTAACACATTAAGGAGTAATATTGATGGAAATATCACTGATAGATTTAAAGGCTCAGTATAACACAATATCAGATCAATTAAATAGTGTTGTACTAGATGTATTAGCATCAACTAATTATATAATGGGAGAGAATGTAAATAAATTTGAGAAAGAGTTCTCTGACTATTTAGGGGTTAAAAATGCGATATCTGTAGGTAATGGAACAGATGCATTGGTAATCGCAATGAAAGCATTGGGAATAAAAGAAGGAGACGAGGTAATCACAACACCATTTACCTTTTTTTCTACAGCAGAAAGCATATCTGCAATAGGAGCTATTCCAGTATTTGTGGATGTTAATTTAGATACTTTTAATATAGATGTAAAAAAAATTGAAGATAAGATAACTAAAAACACAAAAGCAATAATGCCAGTTCATATATTTGGACAACCAGCTGATATGGATGAAGTATTAGAAATTGCAAAAAGATATAATTTATATGTAATAGAGGACGCTTGTCAAGCAATTGGAGCCAAGTATAAAGGTGAAAAAGTAGGAGTTTTAGGTGATGTAGCTTGTTTTTCATTCTTTCCAACTAAAAACTTAGGTTGTGCTGGTGATGGAGGAATGATAGTAACTAATAATGATAACATAGCTACATTAGCTAAGGCATTAAGAACTCATGGTAGTGGAGAGAATGGTCAAAAAGCTTATAATCTAATAAATGGAACTAATGAAAAATTGGATGTAAGTAATAGTGGTAATGATACTGTATATAATCCATTAAAGTATTACAATTATCTAATAGGACATAACTCAAGACTGGATGCTATGCAAGCTGCTATTTTGAGAGTAAAACTTAAAGAGATTGATAAATGGAATGACAAAAGAAGAGATAATGCAAGATTCTATAATGAAAATATAAAAAATGAATCTCTAGTGAAGCCAACAGAAGCTGAAGGAAGACGACATGTATATCACATGTATATACTACAATCGGATCATAGAGAAGTATTTTTAGAATATCTGAAAGATAAAGGGATTGCAACAGGGGTGTACTATCCAGTACCGCTACATTTGCAAAAGGTCTATATAGAGTTAGGTTATAAAAATGGAGATTTTCCTAACACTGAATACCTTTCTAAAAGAACCTTTGCGATACCAATGTATGCCGAATTAACATTAGAGCAAAAACATTATATAGTAGATGCAATTAATGACTTTATAGGGAGGTAATTTAAATGAGTAAAGGAGATTATTTTATTCATGAATCTTCATACTTAGACGAACCTTCCAAGGTTGGCGATGGGACAAAGATATGGCATTTTTCGCATATAATGAAAGATTGTATTATAGGTGAAAGGTGTAATATAGGCCAAAATGTTGTTATATCTCCTGGGGTAGTATTAGGAAATGGAGTAAAAATACAAAATAATGTTTCTGTTTATACAGGGGTAATATGTGAAGATGATGTGTTTTTAGGTCCATCCTGTGTATTCACTAATGTAGTAAATCCTAGAAGTTTTATTGAAAGAAAAAGTGAGTATAAAGAGACTAGAATTTCTAAGGGGGCCAGTATAGGTGCCAATGCCACAATTGTTTGTGGCAATAACATAGGAAGATATGCATTAGTTGGAGCTGGTACTGTTGTTACTAAAGATATACCTGATTATGCTTTAGTTGTTGGAAATCCTGCACGAATAATAGGACATGTTTGCCAGTGCGGTGAAAGAATATATTTTGATAAACTTAATCAATGTACATGTGAAGCTTGTGGAAAAGATTATATAATAAACGATTGGACCGTATCTGCGAGGGGAGAATAATTTTATGAGCGTTAAAGAAGAATTACTTAAAAAGATAAATGAGAAGACTGCTATTGTAGGAGTTATTGGTTTAGGCTATGTTGGTTTACCATTAGCGGTTGAAAAAGCAAAGGCTGGATATAAAACAATAGGATTTGATGTACAAGCAAATAAAGTAGAGCTTGTTAATAGTGGAGTTAATTATATAGGTGATGTTGTTGATTCTGATCTTAGTAATGTTGTTAAGAGTGGAATATTAACAGCAACAACTGATTTTTCTTTTGTAAAAGATGTAGATTTTGTAGCTATTTGTGTTCCTACACCATTAGATGCGTATCAACAACCTGATATAAGCTATGTAAAAGCATCAACAGAAGCAGTAGCAGAATACCTTCATGAAGGTATGGTTGTGGTATTAGAGAGTACTACATATCCTGGAACTACAGAAGAATTGCTATTGCCGATACTAGAAAGTAAGTCAGGCTTGAAGTGTGGTAAGGACTTCTATTTAGCATTTTCTCCAGAAAGAGTAGATCCAGGTAATTTGTTGTATAAGACAAAGAATACTCCTAAAGTAGTAGGTGGTGTTGGAAAAGATAGTACAGAAGTAGCAGCAGCTATGTATAGAAATGTACTTGAAAGTGAAATTTTAGAAGTATCTAGTCCAGCAGTTGCTGAGATGGAAAAGATTCTAGAAAATACCTATAGAAATATTAATATTGGATTAGCTAATGAGATGGCTATTATTTGTGAGAAGATGGGTATAAGCGTATGGGAAGTTATTGATGCTGCTAAGACAAAACCATATGGTTTTCAAGCATTTTATCCAGGTCCAGGGCTTGGCGGGCATTGTATACCATTAGATCCATATTATCTTACTTGGAAAGCTAGGGAATATGACTATCATACTAAACTTATAGAGACATCAGGTGAGATAAACAATTATATGCCTCAGTATGTAATAGAGAGAGCTGGAAAGATACTAAATAAATATAAGAAACCTATAAATGGCTCTAAGGTTTTAATTCTTGGAGTAGCTTATAAACAAGATATTGATGATTACAGAGAAAGCCCTGCATTAAAGGTTATAGAAAACTTCCAAAATGAAGGTGCTGATATATCATTCTATGATCCTTATGTATCTTCTTATAAGTATAAGGGTGTTGAACATCAAGGTATAGCCGATTTAACAGAGACGGTCTTAAGAGATGCAGATATAGTAGTTATAACTACTATGCATACAAATATGGATTATAATTATGTACAAAAAAATGCTAAGGTCATATTTGATACAAAAAACGCAACTAAGAATGTAGAAAACAAAGAAAATATTGTATTACTTTAAAATTAATTTCTAAAGATGTATCACTTCAACCTGAAAACTATTTTCAAAATGCCTCTATGATCTGAGAGTCATATTAGAAAATATAAAGTTTATTATGAAGTGGTACATCCATATATAATAGGATATCGCTAAAGATATCCTATTAAAACATAAAGGAGAAATATATGTCAACTAAAAAGATGCTTGCAAATTCAGGGATATATACAGTCGTATCTATATTACAAAAATGTATAGGGTTATTTCTTTTACCTGTTTATACTTCGTATTTAACTAAGACTGATTATGGAATAACTGGTGTAGTTCAAGCTGTTGTTAGTCTACTTACTGTTTTTTATATGTTATCGTTAAATGGAGCTATTTCGAGATATTATTTTGATTATAAAGATGACAAGGAAAAATTAAAAGAATTCTGGGGAACAAATATATTATTTGTTTCAATGAATAGCATATTTATGAGTATTATAATATTTGCATTTCATAGATACATAATTTCGCCTTTTGTAGATGGCATAAGCTTTTTCCCTTATTTTGCAATTGCACTTATTTCTATAACTCTTAATCCAATTTATAATATATTTCAGAGTACTTTACAGGCAGAACAAAATGGAAAACAATATGGCTTAAATAATTTGAGCTATTTCACTATAAATTTACTTTTGACAATTACATATGTGGTAGGCTTTAAATTAGGAGCTGCAGGAGTTCTATTAGGTTTAGCTACTACAGATATAATATTTTTTGTATATACTTTAATAAATTTTATACCAAAAGTTAAATTGAAAATAAATAAGATATATTTGAAACAATCACTGAGATACTCACTACCATTGATACCGCATTCACTTTCAGGATGGATGATCTCAATGATAGATAGACTGTTCTTAAATAAGATGCAATCTACAGAAGCAGCAGGATCGTACAATATAGCCTTTCAGTTTGGTAATATCATGAATATACTTACCACAGCTGTTAACCAGGCCTATGTTCCTTGGTTTTTTGATAAGATGAACAGTGGGAAGGAAGGAAAGAAAGTCGTCGTAAAATTTACTGAATATGTTGTCGTAGCTTATGGGCTTTTGGCTATGTTGATATCACTTTTTGGACAAGAAGTGATAAATATTTTAATAAGTAAAAAGTTTGAATTTGGAGATGGGTGGAAGGTAGTTCCAGTAATTACATTTGCATTTGTTTTTAATGGATTATACTATTTTTTTGTTAATCCACTATTTTATAATAAAAAGGGAACTAAGTTTGTTTCAATAGGAACTATATTTAGTGCCATTGCCAATTCTGTTTTAAACTATTTACTAATACCTAAGTATGGAACTGTTGGGTCAGCCGCTGCTAGTTTAATATCAATGTTTATGGCAAGTGTACTAATACTTATAATATCATCATTCATAGAAAAGATAGGTTTTAATTATGTTAAATTATATTTAATAACTTTCTTATTTATGATAGTTTCATCTTTTTGTTTCTTGGAAGGAAGCTTTTCATTTATATACTTTTTCTTGATTAAATTATTAATAGCTATAGTTGTAATTGCTTTTCTTTCGGTGCTATATAAAAAAGAAGTAAATCTATTAATAAAAAAGCTAAAGAGTTTCGTATCAAAAACTAAGTAAGGTGGATGTAATGATGAAACCAATGGATTTTTTAAAAGAAGTAGAATTGAATTATAAAGTTGAAGATATTGCTACTAATGAACTTAGGGTATGGCAGATTTTAAGATGGCATTATGCTAATTCCTATGAGAATATGGTTATTAATGGTGGTGGAAGTAGTACTAATAGCAATGTGGTAGATAGTAAATATACTAGGGCATTAAGCAAAGTATCTAATAGTATTTGGAATATACATAAGTATTTCAGTAATTATCCTTATATAATATTTACTGATAGACTAGAAGAACGTACTATAGATTCAAAAGTTTCAGATAAAATAGCACATGGATTTATTAAGGAGTTTGGTAGCGAGTCTTTAATATGCCTTAACTGTATAGATTCAAAACATAAAAATAATAGCGAATATTATCACAAGAATTATATTAGCACTAGCCTATTTGATATAAAGAAAGTTACTAAAAAGGTAGATGTAAAAATAGATCAGTGCTCTATACTTGATGAAATTGAGAGAAGTTATGGAGTTAGAGTTGATTATATTAGTATAATTAATAACTTTTTTAAATATGTTGAAGTATTTGATGATTTCTTAAAAACAAAGCAATGTAAGGCGGTTTTTGTTAACTGCTACTATAATTTAATGCATCAAGCTCTTATTTTTAGCGCTCATAAGAACAACATAAAGGTAGTAGAATTTCAACATGGGATTATAAATAGCAATCACTATGCTTACAATATCTTCAAACCAATAGGAAAAGATGTATTTAGCGATTATATATTTGTATTTGGAGATTATGTTAAAGATATAATAAGCAATAATTATATTGAAAGTAATAATATTTATTCCATAGGAAACTATTATATCGAAGATGTTATAAGAGATAGTAAAGAAAATGATAAGGTTATAAGGTATTTTTCGAAGATTAGAAATGAATATAGGAAAATAGTGGTGGTCACATCCCAAATAACTATAGAAGAAAAATTAATAGATTTTATTAAGACTGCTGCAGCTAGTGATAATGAAATATTATATATGTTTATACCTAGATACTTTAATAAAGATTTCAGTAAATATAATTTTCCTCAAAATGTTATTATAGAAGAAAACATAGATTTTTATCATTCAGTAGGATACTGTGACTTACATCTTACAGTATATTCCACTTGTGCTATAGAAGCTTTATCCTTTGGTACGCCTAATATACTAATTAATATTGATAACCTTAGTGAGGACAACCTTAGGGATCTACTTACTGAATCTGAGTATACAAGATACGTAAATGAACCTTATGAGCTTGTAAAGGCTATAAATGATACCGCTATAGTTAATAAAGATGATGTTATTAAAGTGTCGCAAAGGTTTTATAAACAAGAAAACATAAAAAATATAAAAAATGCAATGAAAGCTATTGATCTGATATAGGAGGGAATCTAATGACTGATAAAGAGAGGTACAGAGAACTTTGCAAGATAGAAAAAACTATTCCTATATTCTCTAAAGATTGGTGGATGGATGCGGTATGTGGAGAGTCAAATTGGGATGTTATAATAGTAGATAAAGGTGGAAAGATAGTTGGAACGTTACCTTACTATGTTAGAGATAGCAAAGGTAAGAAATCAATTGTACAGCCAGTATTGACTCAAAAAAATGGTGTTTGGATTGGGTATCCAATCCATCAGAAGTATGCAAAGAAACTGGCGTATGAAAAAGATATAATGAATAGTATCATCGATAAGTTGAGTGAATTAAAGCTAGAACAATATAATCAAAATTTTGATTACGGAGTATCAAATTGGCTACCTTTTTATTGGAAGGGTTTTACTCAGACTACGCGATATACCTATGTAATAGAGGATTTATATGATATAGATAATATATTCAGTAATATAGATTCAAAAACTAGAAATCAAATAAGAAAGTCTGAGAAGATTGTTAATATAAAAGAGGATATGAATATTGAGGAGTTTTATAAGCTTAATACTATGACGTTTAACAGGCAGAATATGAAGATTCCTTATAGTTTAGAGGTTGTTAAACAAATCTATGATGCCTGTTCCGTTAATGGATGTGTTAAAATTCTTTTTGCAGAAGATGGTGAAGGAAATGTTCATTCTGCTGTTTTTGTAGTATGGGATGAAAACTCGGCTTATTATTTAATGGGAGCTAGTGATCCTAACTTTAGATATTCTGAAGCTAATACTCTTCTTATATGGGAGGCCATAAAATACTGTTCCAAAGTCACTAAAAAGTTTGATTTTGAGGGTAGTATGATAGAAGATATAGAAAGATTTTTTAGGTCTTTTGGGGCTGAACAAAAGGCATATTTTAATATAAGCAAGTATATGGGCAAAAAAAGCCTTATAAAAATAATAATTAAAGATATATATAACAACAGTGATGGCTTGAATAAACTATACAATAAACTTAGAGGTAAGTGATTATGGTTGGAGTTTTTATTGAAAATAATAAGTTCAAAAAACAGATAAAATATGTTTTTTCTACTGTATCAGAGATTCTTGGAATAGAGATTTATTTTTATACTGACAATGATATTAATTTAAATACTGAAGTTGATTTTTGTAATGTAAATATAGTTTATAAAGACAGTGAGAAATATTTAAGTTTTATTGATAAGCTTGATAAGAAAGTTATAATTGAAAATTCGAATAAGTTATTCTCACAGAGATATCTAGAAGCTGACTCAGTGCCTCAAAGTGTAAGAAAATATAACCTTGATTATAATATAAAAAATAAAAAAGATATAATATCAATTTTTAGTGATGATGCTGAGCTATTTATAAAACAAGAAGTCAATAAGATTACTTCTAATATTGATATTGTATCTGATATATTCTTTATGCTATCGAGATATGAAGAGGTTGTGTTAAATTACAAAAGTGATGATGAGATATATAATAGATTTTCAGCAAAAGAATCATTAGCATATAAAAATAACTTTTTAGATAGACCTATAGTAAATGAACAAATAGAACTCATATGGGCATTATTAAAAAAACTTGATAATTCGCTTGTTAGAAAACATTATTGGGGAGATAATAGCTTTGCTGCCTGCTTTACACATGATGTAGATTGGATACAAAAGTATACGAATTTGGGACGAGCACTAAAAGATTCAGTTAAACTTTTGGTAAAAAATAAAGAGATTGCTTTATCTTTAAAAAATCTAGCGAATTATGTTAAGAGTAAGTCTGATTATAAAGAAGATCCTTACTGGACCTTTGAATATATTATGGATTTGGAAAAAAGGTTTGGCTTTACATCAACTTTCTATTTTATGACTGGTGGAGAGACAAGCTTTGATAATAAATATATATACAATGATAAAAGAGTGATAGATTTAATTGATAATCTTGAAAGAGATGGATTTGAGTGTGGGTATCACGGAAGTTTTAATAGCTATAATGATTACATAAAGATGAAAGATGAAAAAATAAACCTAGATAGTATTGTTAAATCAGAAGAATATGGGATAAGACAACATTTTCTAAGATTTAGTGCTCCTTTTACTTGGAGGATACAAGAAAAATTGGGCTTTTTGTATGATTGTACACTAAGTTTTGCAGATTCAGAAGGATTTAGATGTGGCATATGCCATCCGTATAAGCCATTTGATATACTGGAAAATAGAGTTTTAGATATATGGGAAATACCATTAATAGTTATGGAAACTTCGATAATGGACAGCAGATACAGTGGTTATGGATTAGATGAGGCAACTGAAAAGGTAAAATTATTAATTAATCAAGTGCAAGATTATAATGGGGTATTTACCCTTCTTTGGCATAACTCTTCTTTCGATAGATTCAATCCTCAGGTAAGTAGATGGAATGGAGTGTATGAACAAATTATGATTTATTTGCATGAAAAGAAATGTTATGGTAGTAATGGTAGGGATGTTTTAAAGAAATATATTAAAAGGGGAGAATAATATAATGAGTAGATATAAATTTGCGATAATAGGATGCGGTAGAATTTCATATAAACATGTAGAAGCAATAGCTAATAATAGGAAAGAAGGACAACTCGTTGCTGTATGTGATATAGTACTTGAAAATGCAATTAATAAAGCAAATGAGTATAAGAAGCTTTGTCCAGAGGATGAACTGCCTAAGGTTTATACAGATTACAAAGCTATGATAGCTAACGAAGAAATTCATATTGTTACTGTAGCTACAGAAAGTGGATATCATGCAGAGATATCTATAGATTGCATGAATAAGGGATTAAATATAATATGCGAAAAACCTATAGCGTTATCTATAAAAGATGCAGATAGAATGATCGAATGTGCTAACAAGAATAATGTTAAATTATGTGTAAGCCACCAAAATAGATTTAATACTTCTATACAAAAACTAAGAAGTGCAGTAGAACATAATAAGTTTGGTAGAATACTTAATGGGACAGCTAGAATACTTTGGAATAGAAACATGGATTATTATAAACAAGCACCTTGGAGAGGTACATGGGAACTAGACGGTGGGACCCTTATGAATCAATGTATACATAATATAGATTTGTTACAGTGGATGCTTGGTGGAGAAGTTGAATCAGTTTATTCTCAATGCGATACATTTATGAGGGATATAGATGGTGAAGATTTTGGCGCTGTTTTAGTAAGATTTAAAAACGGGGCTATTGGGATAATAGAGGGAAGTGCTTGTGTATATCCTAAAAATCTTAAGGAAACATTAGATATATTTGGAGAAAAGGGCACGGTTTCAATTGGAGGGTTAGCAGTTAATAAAGTGGATGTATGGAGATTTGAGGAAGTGGAAGATGAAGGAGATACATCTAAAGAACTTGAAAAAGACCCAGATACAGTATACGGATTTGGACATACACCTTTATTTAAGGATGTAATTGAGGCGGTTAAGGAAAATAGAGAGCCTTATGTAAATGGAGTAGAAGGAAGAAAAGCGATGTCCATAATATTAGCAGCTTATAAGTCTAGACTGACAGGAATGCCAGTAAGTTTTCCTATGGATGAATTTTCTACTATAGATATGAAAGCTAAGTTTTAATGATTAATAATAGTATAGTTGTTGATATTAAGGCCTATTATTGTTATATTAATTAAGAAAGATATACATTTTGTATATCTTTTTATTTATAGTAAAGAATCTATATATAAAGATTTGATAATTGAATTAAAAACTGTTCTTAATTGTTCACTCTCTAATGTGAGTGAAATTTCAATTAATGATAAAGTCTTGGAGAGAAGATCAATGAGTAAATCTATAGCGAAAAATACTATATACAGCATATTACTTAGAATATTCAATATAATAGTTCCAGTAATAATAGGAGCTTATCCAATAAGAGTGTTTGGTCCAGAATTAATGGGTAGAATCGCTTATTCAGAAAGTATATATAATTACTTTATGATATTTGCTTCATTTGGTATATACAATTATGCATTAAGAGAATTAAGTAAGATAAGAGATGATAAAGAAAAACTTAACAAGACATTCACAAGCCTTTTCTTGTTTGGAATAATAACACATGTGACAGTATTTGTTATATACTTAAGCTATGTTTTATTAAATTTTAATGGGAAACCACAATTTTTTGTTTTATTAATTTTTAGTATAACCATGCTTCAAGATTCACTTTATACAGAATGGGTAAATGAAGCTTTAGAAAATTATGATTTTATTACTTTTAAGACAATAATTATAAGAATAATAAACATAATTCTATTATTTACTTTAGTTAAAAATAAAAGTGATTTTTATGTTTATGTTTCATTAACTACAATTACATTTATTTTAAATAATATTACCAGTTTTATATATATAAAAAGAAGAATTGGATTTGATTTTTCCGGTTTGTCAATATTTAAACATATAAAACCTCTAATTTTTGTTTTATTAATATCCAATGCATATATGCTTTATACACAATTTGATAAAATAATGCTGGGAATATATAATGGAGAAAGTGAAGTTGGGTTTTACAATATATGCCAGATGATAATAACACTAATAAACCCAATGCTATTATCAATAGTATATGTTACTATACCTAGACTATCCAATATTTCTGAAGAAAGTGAAGAGAATTATTTAAATCTTTTAAATAAAGTATCAAAATTTTATTTTGCATTTATGTTTCCAGCTGCTATCGGATTATTTTCTTTAGCAAAGGAAATAATAATGCTTTATGCAAAGAGTGAGTTCTTACCATCTGTACCAGTGTTAAGAGCATTTAGCATATTTTTAATTTCAATGGGAATAGAATATATTCTAACTAATCAGATAATTTATGTAAAGCGTAAGGAAAAATATTTAGTTGGTTTCTTAATTATTTGTGGATTAATCAATATAATTTTAAAAGTAATAATATTAAAACTAGGTATATTAAGACCAGAAACGGCAGTTATAACCACATTAATATCAAATATAGTTTTAGTAATTTTAGAGTATAGTTTTATTAAAATTAAAATGAAAGTGAATTTTAATCTTTTGAGTTTAGATAAAGTAAGATATCTAATTATATCGCTTATGTTTATTCCGATAACTATGTTAATTAAATTATATATTAATAATTTGCTTTTTATTGCTATAGTAGCTATGCTAATAAATGGGAGCTTATATGCTTTCATTTTATACGTTATAAAAGATGAAACTATTTTTACTATTTTAAGCAGATTTGGAATAGGTACAAAAAAACATTAATAGTTATATATTTAAACAATTTCAAATTATATTTTATAACAGGATAAATTATTTATATTATATACAAATACGGGAGGATACTATGGATAAAATAAAAATTCTTCATGTCGTAGCTACTGGAAGATTAAGTGGTGCAGAAAAGGTTATTGCTGATATTAGTACAAATCTTAACGAAAAATATGAATGTTATGCGGTTTGCTCAGGTGAGGAGTTAAAAAGGTATTATGAAGAAAAGGGAATTAAAAGTTTTATAATAGATATAAATAGGCTAAACCCATTAGAAATTAATAAGTTAGGTAAACTTATAAAAGAACATAATATAGATTTGGTTCATGGACATGATGTAAAGCCATCCATAGCATCGTATATAGCAGCAAAAAAATACAAAGTTCCTGTTATATCACATATACATGTTACTTATCAGTGGATGAAAAGCAATAAGATAATGAAGAGTATTGATGGCTTTTTTAGAAACAGATACAATCTATCGATAGCATGTTCGGAGTTAGTTAAAGAGTATTATGAAGAAAATAATAATGATGCTAATAAAAATAAAATAGTGTATTTGGATAATGCTTTCAATTTTAATGAATTTGAGAAAGTTAAAGTTGGAGACAAAGGTCAATTGAAAAAGCAACTAGGAATAAGTGAAGATAAATTTGTTTTTGGTTTCTTAGGAAGACTTATAGCAGTAAAGGGAGCAGATTTATTGATACAAAGTTTTTATAAAGTAGCCAAGAATAATGAGAAAGCTTGCCTGTTGATTGTTGGTGATGGGGAAGAAAGAGAAAAGCTTGAAAAACTTGTGGATCAATTACAAATTAAAGATAAGGTAATCTTTGCAGGATATCAAAAAAATATATATGAATATATGAATATTTTTGATTGCTTTGTGTTGCCATCTGTTAGAGAGGGGTTACCTATTGCAGTTCTTGAATCCATGGCAATGAAAAAACCGGTTATTTCAACACCAGTTGCAGGACTTGCTAAGTTAATAGAAAATAAAAAGAATGGTATAATGCTACAAGAAAGATCGGAAGTGGAATTAGTAAAAAGCATGGTTTATCTATATGAAAATGAAGATGTTAGAACTCAGATAGCAAATAATGCATACGAGTGTTTAAAAAATAAATATAATATCAACGATTATATTAACAAATTGGAAGATTACTATGAGATAGTGTTAGGCAGGGGAAGTATATGAAAAGAAACAAAAATATTGTAATACTTTTTACTGTAGTTTTTTTAGCTGCAGTCATAATAAATATATTACCTAATAGAAATGATGAAACTAAGAAAGTGACTGTGTTTTCTGATTTAAGTAGCCCACAAATGAATTTAACCTTACAAAATGTTTTAAACAAATATAATATTTCCGTAACAAATAGTACAAATTGGAGAGATAGCTCAGATGTAAAGTTAAAATACGCATCAGCAGTAACAGTTGAAGAAAAAGCTATGTATGATATATACAATTTAAAAGAGGAAAGTTTATATTCTGTAGGCAAAAAAGGATTTGGAAAGAAGCTAGGTTATTCGGATGTTCAAAAATATCTAAATAGTAGTGAGAATTCTTTTAATAATGATATTTTACTATTTACGCCTAACACAAGCCATTGGTTTGACAGTGAAAAGACTAATGGTAAAGTTTATATATACGATAGAGTAGGGAAGATAATAAATGATGATGAAACGGTTACAGGTATTTTATTTGAATCAGAAATAGACAATATGTCTAATTATGATGTAAATATTATTAATAAAGATAATAATGAAATTAAAGATGCTCTGAGTATTCTAATAAAAAAGAGTGTTTTTAAGAAAGATACAGAGGAAAAAATATATAGTGATTTAAAGAAGAATATTGATAATCTTAAAGGGGAAAGTAATGGTAAATAAGATTAATTATAAATACAGGTTGATTCTTTGTATTATAGTGATTTCTATATTGTCCGTATTAGTAGGGGCTCTAAAGAAAAATGACGTTGAACAATATAAGGTTTTTAAGTTATATTCAATAGATGCTGATAACAATGTTTCTGATTCTGTTGATAAAGCAGTTCTAAAAAAGTTAAATATACTTAATAAAAACTTTAGCCAAAGTTATAAAGGTAATTTTAAAATTGATGTATTGCCAGCAGAGGGGATTAATTCAAGATATAGAATAATGTTCACTTCGGAAGGTGGATTAGATGGTCAAGCGATGAGTAAGGTTTATGATGATTATGCTAATATGTTGAAAAACAGTAGTGTTGTTTTTCATATTTCACCAATTGAGTATGATAATGTTGAATACACAAATATAAAGCTTCATTCTACGCTTATTAGCATTGTACAAGCTGTGCTTTATTCACTTGTATTATTATTTTTATATAGAATAATAAAGCCATTAAACATAAATGAAAATATACTTGGAGCTTTAAGCATAGTAGTATTTTTGGTATCTACAGTGTTTAACTTATTTGCTGCAGTATTAGCAGTAGGAATTGCAGTAATAATATTCCACAACATAATAAATAAGACTAAAGAATATAAAAAAACTCTAATAAAATTATCGGTATTGGCTTTAGTAGTAAGAGTACTAGTTACTATTGCAATGCTTATGTACAATTATTATAAATATAGTACTTTGTTCTCATATTCTCAAACTGATGAAATATTCTACTATTCATCTAGCGATTATATATACCAGTCCTTGGTTAACTTTGCTTGGCCAAATCTTAAGGCTATAACTGGAATAGATCAATATGGGTACAATTTATTCATGGGCGTAGTTAAGTTAATAAATCATGGTGACATCTTTATTAGTGTTAAAATTATAAATATCTTAGTTAGTGTTATTTTTGTATTATTAATATTTAAATTTGTGTACAGTGTTACAGAAAATTATGATGTTGCTAAAATAAGTGCTTTAATGATGGCTGTAATGCCTACATTTGCAGTATTCTCATCTTTTGCATTAAGAGATATTTTTATTTCAATAATCATATTTTTAATATTATATGAAGTTATTTTAATGAACAAATCAACAAACAAGATAAGAAATATTGTTATATGCTTCTTTTTAATGATTGCATTATGGTATTTAAGACATTATGCTTTGTTATTGGTACTAATGTTAGTAGCATTATATGTAGTAATAGGATTTTTAAGAAGTAAAAGGATAAATATTATAGCCATATTGGTGTCTATGTTAGTACTAGCAGTAGGTTTAGTAGTAGTTGCATCCAAGATTTATGCTCTTAATATATTTATCATGCTAAAATTTTATGTGGAATCACAAGGAATATTAAAATTCCTTTCAGGAATAATTCTAAGCATAGTTAACTTAGATTTCTTAATAAACAGTGGTGAAACTATCTACAAATCGACAAAATCATTGATTTTAAGAATTATATACCCTGAGACAATATTCTTAATTTTATCTTTTCCTATTATGTGCTTAGGATTTATTAAAGGATTAAAGAAAGATATTAGTTTTGTAATTACTATAATAGTTATGTTTGTAGGCTTTATAGCCATATATAAAATGCAATATGGCGGATGGTTTTTAAGAACTCAGTTACAGATATTCCCTTTCCAATACATGTTTATAGCGTGGGGATTGGTTACTATGGTTGACGATTCTGATAGTAGATTAGCAAGAACGGTTAAAAAGCTAATTAATAAACTTTAAAATGTAATAATTAAAATGATTGAAGTTTATATGCTTAAAATTAAAGCTTATTATTAGGATATTTTAGTCTAGTAATAAGCTTTATATTTTAGTATTAAATCTGTTGCGTAAAGTTTTATTATTATGATTAAATTGATTTAAATGGGAAATAATTATAAATGATTTGTAAAAGCAGATACGTTAAAAAAGCTCACTGAAGAAGGTCACTTCAGCGACTTTTTTTATATTAGTGTATGTGGGGTATTATAAAAAGAGTTAAAATGGTTAACATTATTGATTAAATTTTGCGATAATGCTCATTTGAAAGTAGTGATGATAGTTAGTATTAATACTGATTTATAGATATATTGAGTTATCTAAATAATAAAAGTATGAAAACTGTAGAGTTAGGAGAAAAATATGTGCAATGATGTTTGTTGCGTGATTGTTACTTATAATATTGGTGAAGATTTTTTAAAATGTTTTAATTCAATAGTTGATCAGGTGAATAAAGTTATAATTGTAGATAATGGATCAGACGAAGAAACTATTAGTGTATTGAAAGCTCTAGAAGGTGGAGAGAAAACCGAAGTTATATATAATAGCGAGAACCTTGGAATTGCAACTGCTCTAAATAGTGGTGTTAAGAGAGCAGAGGAATTGAAGGCCAAGTGGGTAGTAACTATGGACAATGATAGTATCTCAACTTCAAATATGGTAAAAGCCATGCTTAATACATATGAAGCTTTAGATGATGAAAAAAAGAATAAGGTTGTTAGTTTAACTACTGTTCATATAGAAACAGGATACACTGAGATTTCTGAAAATGATAAAGAATCTGATTTGAATGATAGGTCATATAAACAAATCGATGTGTGTATTACATCTGGTAATTTAGTGAAAACAGAGGTTTTTAAAGAAGTTGATTATTTTGAAGAAAAGCTGTTTATTGATAGTGTTGATTTTGATTTTTGCTTCAAGTTAAAAAATCTAAACTATGAATTAATTCAAACAAATGGTGCGAAGCTATTGCATCGTTGCGGAAATGCTGATGAAAAAGATCTTCTTCTACTTAAAACCGGATATACCAATCATAACTATATTAGAAGATACTATATGACTAGGAATAGATTGTACTTATGGAATAAATACAAGGGAATAGAAAGTCAATTTATAAAGGTTGATAAAAGGGCTTTTTATAC
Source organism: Clostridium folliculivorans (assembly GCF_024341905.1). Classification (GTDB taxonomy): domain Bacteria; phylum Bacillota; class Clostridia; order Clostridiales; family Clostridiaceae; genus Clostridium_AR; species Clostridium_AR folliculivorans. Next base: position 216,898 of record NZ_BQXY01000007.1, on the reverse strand, counting down.
AGAAATTTTGAAAGTGATACTATTTGAACAAGATAAAAAAAGAAAGCTTAAAATGATTATAAAAGGTGTTAGGGACTATAAAAAAAATGTTTATGGTAAAATATCTATTTAAATGTGGAGGCTATTTAAAAGGAGTATACTAATGGGTGATAACATTCTTCAAGAACTTGCGCTAATAATATTAAATTATAAAAATTATGACATGACAATTCAATGCGTAAATAATCTTATAAGTTTAAATATAAATGCTAAAATTATTGTAGTTGATAATAATTCCCCAAATGATTCTTATGAACAAATATCTAAAAGGTTATCTTCATTTGATAATATTTATTTATTAAGGACGGAAAGAAATGGTGGATATTCGTACGGTAATAATGAAGGAATAAGATTTGCTACTAAAAGTTTCAGCGATATTAAATATATAGGAATAATGAACCCTGACGTTTTTTTAAATACAAAAGCAATGCTTACTAAGATATGCAATAAATTAAGTGAAAAAAACGATTTAGCTGGGATAACTGGAGTAACTCTATTAAATGGTAAGTTAGTTTTTAATAATTTGGGATGGAGAGTCAATGATGTTAAGAGTCTGATATTGGCTAACAGTAGCTTATTATCAAAGGTATTAAAGATATCAAAATCATATAGTGAGATAGAGCTTGATAAAGATGATTGTGAAATCGGATATACTGAAGTCATGCCAGGTTCCTTTTTTATCATGAAAAATAATATTTTTAAAGAGTTTGGGTATTTAGACGAAAATGTGTTTTTATATTTTGAGGAAGATATACTAGGCAGAAAAATAAAAAAAAGAGGTTTGAAATCAGCAATATTGATTACTGAGTCCTATATACATAAGCATGATGTTAAAGACAATGAATTATCAAATGTAAAGAAGAAGAAGCTCGACTATAAGATTTATATGAAATCTCAAACTTACTATGTAAAAAATTATATAGGTAACAATTGGATTAATAATTTTATGATTAAGATGTCTCAATATGCTCACTTATATTTAGAGATACCACTAATTTGTGCTATGTACAGATTAAAGAAAGCAATAAGAAAATAAAAGTAAAGTACCTTATTAAATTGGGGGAATTAAAATGATTAAAGATATAACTGTATTTACTCCTACCTATAATAGAGGTGAACTATTAACTAATTTATATGAGTCATTAATAAAGCAAACCTATAAGAATTTTGAATGGATAATATATGATGACGGATCTATTGATAATACAGAGCAGATAGTTGAAAAATTAAAAGCTGATAGATTGATTGAGATTATATATGTAAAGTCAGCCAATATGGGTAAGCATGTTGCTATGAATAAAGGGGCGGATATAGCAAAGGGTGAACTTTTTTTCGTAGTTGACTCAGATGATATATTAACAGAAGATGCATTAAAAACTATAGTGGATGCGTGGAATAGTATACCTGTTAATGAAAGAAGTGAGTATTCAGGAATTGGAGCTTTAAAAGGCGGATTTGATAAGAAATCTATTACAAAAACATTAAATGAACAATTCATTGATGCCAATTATATTGACTTCTCATTTTATATGGGGTATACCCAGGACAAGGCTGAGATATATGTTACCGAGATATTTAAGAAATATAAATTTCCAGTGTTTGAAGGCGAGAACTTTATGACTGAAATTGTAGTTTTCTTAAAAATTGCTGAGCAAGGCTATAAAATGAGATGGGTTAATAAGGTGGTTTATCAATGTGAATATAAAGAAGATGGATTAAGCAAAAACTCATTTAAGGTTAGACTAAAAAATATAAATGGAACCGTTCATGCGTATAACTTAATATCATCTTATAAATTGCCTAGTAAGGTTTTAATTAGATATAAGGCTAATTACTTCAGATTCGGTTTCCATAAAAAATCTGGTTTGGTGAAATTAAAAAATGAACTTATAGATAAAAAGTACTGGTCTGTAGCTAGTATACTAGGCTGGGTACTATATAAAAAAGATAAATAGAGTAAATGCTAGTAAAAAATAAAATTCTACTAGCATTTTTTATTTTTAGAAATATTAAAACTCTTGATACAGTAACAGCTAAAACATAATTTATTCTGATTGTTTTATGAGTGTATAGGTATATAAGTAAATAAATAGGAAATAATCATTAAAAGAAAACTAAAGAACAATTAAATTGGAAGAACTAGTGTTAAGACAAACTTATTAGGAGAAGAGTATGAAAAGTAACAGAACAGTATTAATTATATTTACAATAGTATTTTTTGTTGCCGTTCTTATAAATGTAAAACCAAGCGGTAAAGTGGTAGGCGAGAGTATAAGCGTATTTTCTAATAATGATAGAACAGATATGATTATGGCTATCTATAATGGTATAAAAGTTGATAATACACCGGTATACATTACAACTGATGAAAAGAGCAATTCAGATATAAAGTTGAAGTACAATTCATGTATAAGTACAGAAGAACAAAAGCAGTATAATATCTACAAAGTAAGAAAGGAAAAGTTATACTCAATAACTAAGAAAGGTAATGGAATTAGATTAACCTATTTAGATATAGAAAGATTTTTCAATGATAAGAATAATCAATTTACTAATAAACTTTTATTATTTACGCCTAACACTTCCGTATGGATTGATAACTATAGGAAAGATAACAATAAACCCTATGTATATAAACCATTGGAAAATATAATTGGGGAAGATGAGACTGTTATTGCAATTGCTTTTGGATCCGAAATAAGTGATTTATCAAAATACGATGTGAATGTTATCTATAAAGATAATAAAGAAGTTGAAGATAACTTTTGCATTTTAATAAAAAAAGATAAATTTGGTAAAGATGACGAGGATAAAATACTAAGTGGCTTAAAGAAAGAAATTACTAAACTCAAAGGGGAAAGTAATGAATAACAAAACATACAAAATGGTTTTTTGCATTTTAGTAATGTGCATTTTATCAGTAATATTTGGTTTTTTAAGAAATACTAATGTAGAGCAATATAAAAGGTTTAAGCTATATACTGTTGATAGTAAAAATAATGTTTCTGATAATGTGGATAAAACATTGATAAAAGATATGAATATCCTAAATGATAAGTTTTGCGAAAAATATAAATCAAAATTTAAAATAAACATTTTACCTGAGGAGGGCGTTAAAGCTAGGTATAGAATTAGATTTAATTCAATTAATGGTGTGAGCGATAAAGAAATTAATAATGTTTATGATGATTATGTGAAAACAATAAATGAGAATAATAAGGTTTTCCATGTATCACCGCTAGATAACAATGAAATACAGTACAAAGATGCAAGGTTAAGCACAATTATTATAAGTGTTATGCAAGCAATACTCTATTCAATTGCTTTAATAATTTTATTTAATGTAGCTTATATAAAAGTTAATCATGAGAATATATCCTTTATCACTAGTGTAATTTTGTTTATAGGAGCTACAGCTTTTGGGCAATTTGCAATTCTATTATGTTCTGTTATTTCTTTTTCAATAATTGCGAATATAATACAAAAGAATAAGGAATATAAAAATTCATTAATTAAAATAGCATGGTTAGCTTTAATATTAAGAGTTTTAGTTTCTGTAGCAATAATGTCTTATAATTTTATAAAGTACAGAACATTTTTATCATATACACAGACAGATGAAATATTTTATTATTCTACTGGAGATTACATATACCAATCACTTGTAAATTTTAAATGGCCTAATTTGAAAACTATAACTGGCATTGATCAATATGGTTATAATTTCTTTATAGGTTTTATAAAATTTATAAACAATAGCGATATATTTATAACTGTTAAACTTATAAATATATTGGTGAGCGTTATTTTTGTATTATTGATATTTAATTTTGTTTATATAATTACTAATAATAAGAATATAGCCAAGATGAGTTCTGTTCTTATAGCAATAATGCCAACTTTTGCAGTTTTCTCTGCTTTTGCCTTGCGAGATATAGTTATATCTATTAATATATTCTTGCTATTTTACATCATAGTATGTAGTGATAAATTTAAAAATAGGATATTTAGTATAACAGGATTTATACTATTGGCAATGAGTTTATGGTTTTTAAGAAGATATGCATTGTTATTGACCTTAATGCTAACAACTTTATATTTAATAGTAAGATTTTTAACTAATAGAAAGATCAATATAATAGCAATATTGATCTCTATGGCAGTCATCGTTTATGGATTAATTGTTATGTCCTCAAGGTTGTATGGATTCAGTATATTTAATATGATTAAAGGGTACATATTATCTCAAGGAATAGCAAAGACTTTTTCTGGTGTGATATTAAGTCTAGTTAACTTGGATTTTCTAATAAATATTGGTGCCACAATATATAATTCACCTAAATATATGATATTACGTATTATGTATCCAGAAACAATATTTTTAGTAGTGACTTTTCCAATAATGGCACTAGGTATGATTAAAGCATCGAGAAAAGATATAAGTTTTGTAATTACAACCTTCTTTATGTTTGTTGGGTTTATATTAATTTATAAGATACAATATGGTGGCTGGTTTTTAAGAACTCAGTTGCAGATATTCCCATTTCAATATATCTTTATAGCGTGGGGGGTGGTAGCTATTATTTATGATTCTAATAGCAAAGTAGCTGTATACGCAAGAAAACTGATAAATAAAATTTAAATTACGTATAATAACTTGTTGTTTTTAGGATTAAAAGTAAGAAGGAGTTTACCTGTTTGTAGACTCCTTGTTATTTTGTAAAAAGTATAAAGTTTTTATGTTTGATAAAACTAGATATTTCAGAGGAGTTATAAGTTTTTTATTTCTAGACAGTAAAAGAAATTTATTTGCTTGTAAGATTTTCCTTATGTGCATTCGGAAACGCATATGAGCTAAAAAGGTTAATTCACTATCAAGTACACTATTTTTTGTATCGTTTAAGCTTATCTATAATTAGTTTAATTCTAAACTTTTCTAGTACTTCTAGCAAAAACTCATCTCTAAGGAAAAGTAGAATTAATGAGTAAACTAATGTACACAAAGACATAGTGATAAGTATTATTAATATAATGTTATGTATTAATAACTTTATTATAAAAGATAATGGTATAAATAAAAGTGAAATAAGTAAGTATCTCACTTTGGCTGATGAGATTAATTTTAACTTAACTTTAAGAAGCTTTTTTATGATTGTATATTCTACTACTACTAAAGCAAATTCTACAGTAGTTGTAGAAGCTATGGTAGTAATATGATTTAAATGGTTGCTATAAATTAGTATTATCTTCAATATCAAATTTATTAAACCGAAAAATGTAACTATAATCATAGCAAGTTTTTCTTGTTTTTTTACATAGAAAATGCTATTAACTAGTAGAAAATCGAGTCCGCTTAATATTATAAATACACTAAATATCCTAAGAACATTCACAGATTCAAGATAAGCTGCTTTGTATAATAGTAATACTATCTCTTTGGATAATACCAACATACCTATTGCAGCAGGAAAGAGAATGGCTAGATAGGTATTGGTTATCTTATTTAATAAGCCCTCATAAGCCTCGTCCCCTTCGGATGCAATAACATTTGATAATCTAGGTATAGTAACAAGTATTATAGAAAGTAGCATGGTATTCACTATGCTTGATAATATCTGACCTATATTATAATAACCAACAGATATTTCACTTACATAGGAACCAAGTAATAATTTATCTAGCTGATTATAGAGAATAGAAGCATTTGACATAATTAAAATGATTATTAGTGGTTTAATATGCTTTCTTAATTGTAGATCATTAAAATTAAATTTTATATTCTTCTTTATGTAAACAAAGCTGAAAACATAATTGAAGAAAACTAATAGTGAATTTAAGGCTGCATATATTAAATAATCCGAAGATTTTTTAACGAGTAATAGTAGAAGTACTATATAAAATATTCTTAGTATGATTGTCTTTATAGTTATAAAATTGAAGCTTTCAGTTGCTTCACATAGCCATTCTACATAAAATATGTTACTAAATAGTGTAAAGCTATATATTAGGAGTACTGGGAGTTGAGGTTGTGATGAATAATGAATAAGTACAAATGATATATATATAATTAGTGAAACTGTATTAGATATAACCCCTATTAAAAATAAGCTAGTGAATAATTTTGAGAGTTTCTCTTTGTCATCTCTAATCCTGCTAATTTCCCTAAGCCCATAATTATATATACCAAAGGTTGCGATTATTAAAAAGTAATAATATATTGCTTCACTATAATATATCCTGCCTAAGTACTTCGGTCCAATTACTGTAGCGGCATATGGTCCTATTATAAGAGGAACCACTATATTAAATATGTTCAGTAATAATTTATAAAAAATATTTTTAGTAATAGAATTTTTAGATTTCATTAGTATACCTTTCTTTTGTAGAGTTCCTATGGATTTACCACTTCGTAATAAAATATATTGTTTTTAAATTCTCTCACCAGAAACCTTGAGAGTTTTAAAAATAGATTTTGATTGGAATTGGTAAATCCATAACTCAACTATTATAAAAACGTCTTATTTCTAATATTTTGTCCTAATTAGAACATTAATAAAACACTTAATTGTTAAAAATAACAAAATTATAAAAACTCCAGTATAAAATCTGGAGTTTTCAATAGTGCAGTATATATGCTTGTATAAGTCGAAGAAATTTATATAACAATATCTAAATAACTTTCAATATAGTTGTTAGCTAAAGAAATTACCTTTTCTTTATCGTCTTTTGAAGAATCATCATAGACAGCTACAACTTTCATGCCGGCTGCCTTAGCGCCTTGAACTGCAGGAAGAATATCTTCAAAAACTACGCATTCATTAGGATTAGCCCCTAATTTTTCAGCTGATAAGAGATACACATCTGGGAAGTTTTTGCCTCGTGAAACCTCATCGGTGGTTGTTATGGTATCGAAGAGTTCATATATTCCATTAGCTTCTAGTGCGGCCTTAAGTAACTCTTGAGAATTTGATGTAGCAAGTCCTATTTTAACGTTTAAAGACTTAAGCTTCATTAAAAAATCCTTTGCGCCAGGTTTTAATTTTACATCATTAGTATAATGTGCAACAGCCATAGAGTGCCATTCTTTCATTATATCTTCAACTGTATCTGAGATGTTAAATTTATTTTTAAAGTAAATAGCCGTTTGCTCAAAGCTAAGGTGGCCTATTTCGTCTTTAAGATTTTCAGGCTTTGCATAACCTTTATTTGTTAAATAATCAGTATCGATTTTTTCCCATATCCACATAGAATCTATTAGAGTGCCATCTAAATCAAATATTGCTGCTTTTATATCTTTAAACATTATTAAAAATCACCTCATTAAAATTCATTAATTTCACAAATACAACCGTTAGAATCTCCAAGTTAATAATTCAGGTTGTACAATTTTCACTATAATAAAATGTTTAAATACCATTATCATAAGGGTCTACTTGAAATGGTGTTCGAAATTAATAGCTTATCTATAGAAGCTTGTATAATAATTTTAGTGCAAATTAATAAATATAGCAATGTAAGATTTACATATTGACATTCAGTGGGCAGGTGATTAAAGTGCCTATAAGGATTCCTATAAATACATCCATAATATAGTGTAATCCAAGATACAATGTTGAGAATCTCACAATTACTGCCAGTGAGATATATAAAACTGAGAAGTGAAGTAATAGAAAAAGAACCACTATCATAATATTGCGTATAAGCTAATTTGATAGTGGTTTTTAAGATGTAATTCGTTCTGTATAGTCTTTAAAATGTTCTCTCGAATATTTCTATTTTTTCTTTATCTTGAAAATCCTTTAATGAGTTTATCTCAAGTTCTTTTAATACTTGAGTCATTATGTCACTATGTGTAGCAACTTTTATTGGTGAATCATATGCGACCTTATTAGCAAATTCTCTTCCATTTTCTCTTGGAATTAGAGCTTTTGGTCCACCTACACAGCCACCTATACACCCCATACCTTCTATAAAGTTTGCATCAACTTCACCTGCTTGAGCTTTTTCAAGGATTTCTTTGCACTCTTTTACTCCATTTGCTTGAACAGCTTTAAAAATAGAGTGTTTCTCTGGGAAAAGTTCTTCAATTGCTTCAGAAACAGCTATTGATACTCCACCAGTTCTGGCATAAAGCCTACCACCTCTTGAAGCGTACTCAATGGAAGGAACGCCGTGTAATTCACCGGGCTTAATATCTAAGGTATCAAAAATACCCTTTAACTCTTCAAAGGTTAGTACATAGTCGATTGCGGCATCTATATCTTTATCTTTTGCCTCAGCTTTTTTAGCTATGCAAGGACCTATAAAGACTACCTTAGCATCAGGATTTAATGTCTTAATTAATCTTCCGGCAGCAATCATTGGTGAGACTGAAGGCGATACATCTTTTACTAAATCGCTATAAACTTTCTTTAACATTCCAACCCACATAGGGCAGCAACAAGAAGTTATAAGTAATCCGCCATCTTTGTTAACGTGTTTATCAAATTCAGCAGCTTCTTTTATAGTTAACATGTCAGCAGCAAATGCAACTTCAACCATATCTGAAAAACCAAGTTTTATAAATGAAGAGCGAAGTTGATCTAAGGTTACGTCATCACCAAACTGCCCAGAAATAGCTGGTGCTACTGCAGCTATTACCTTTTTGTTGTTTTTTAATAATTCCATGATTGGAATAAATTCTATCCTATCGATGAAATTACCGCTATCACAAGCATCAATACATAGTCCGCATTCAACACAAAGTGTATCATCTATATAAGTATTACCAAAGTTCTTGTCTTCAACGATAGCATTGAATGGACAAGCTAATTGGCATTTTGTAAGTCCTGAGTCTTTATCCTTACAATGATCTGTACAACTACCAACTTTTTCAACTATCCTCTCTTTTACCTTATAATCAGTTATAGCTTTTTTTAGATTATAAAGGTAATTATCATCTTTATCAACATCCACTCCACATAACGTAGATATAATAGATTTTGCTTCTTCTCTATCAAAGTTAGGGTCGTTGATTATGTCGTTCACCACTTTATCAAAGTCATCTTCATAATATGCCTTAACAATTTTCTTGAACAAAGCTTCATATTCTTTTTTCATAGAACTCCTCCTAATTATTAAGATGGTAAATATAATAAATATGCTTATATTTATGACAAATATACTAATATTATTTTCTTTATAATGTTAATTAATTCATTGAATGTAAGCATATATTGTAAAAAATAATGAATTTATGCGAATAAATTAATTTGAATTGCAGATACTAATTATAACCATAATATGAAATTATAGTTTCTAAATTATTTAAAGAAAAGGTGATATTCATGTTTTATATGATAGCAATAGCTTTTTCAGTGGTAGTTGTGCTTTTTTGTATATCTTTATGTAAAGCTGCATCAAAAGAAGAAAACTTTTATGAGAATTTAGAGAGAAAAAGTAAAAAATAATTAATAATATACAGTTATTTAAATATACATATAATAGTTGAATATTATATGGAGATGAATTTATATATGATAGATTTAGTGTTGGATGCTGGTCATGGTGGAAGAGATCCTGGTGCCATAGGACCAACAGGTTTGCAGGAAAAAGAATGTAATATTTATATTGCCAAAAAATGTGGACAGATTCTAAAAGAACAAGGGGTTACAGTGGAACAAACAAGAGATGATGATACCTATTTGGGGCTTTCAGAAAGAGCAAAGTTAGCTAATGATGCTAATTGTAAGTACTTTATAAGTATACACATAAATAGTGCAGATGTTCAGTCTGCAAATGGAACAGAAGTATATGCATTAGTAAAAGGTGGAGAAGGAGAGTTATTAGCAAAAAGAGTATTGGATAATCTTGTGAATGGAATTAATTTAAGTAGTAGGGGAGTTAAATTTGCAAACTTTGCTGTATTAAGAGAAACTAATATGCCTGCAATATTGGTGGAAACATGTTTTATAAGTAATTCTAGTGAAGAAGCATTGTTGAGAGAAGATAGCTTTAAGGATAAAGTTGCTCTTTCAATAGCCAAAGGATTTTTAGACTATATAGGAAAACCGTATAAAGACAGTACTAATTCAAGTGATACTAATGACAATAAACTTACACCTCTAATATCAAAAACAGCATGTTTGAAGGACCAAGCTAAGCAGTGGGCAAAAAATAATCAAGCAACTGATCTATTTATATCTTTAGCGGATTTATATTGGTCCTTATATCCATTTCACGGAAACATAAACCCTACAATAGCCTATGCACAAGCTGCCTTAGAAACTGGATTTGGAAAATTTGAAGGTAGTATAGATGAAAGTTATAAAAATCCGGCTGGATTAAAGAGTACAAGTGGTAGAGATGATACTGCTGACTCTTTTGTTAAGTTTGCAAGCTGGAAGGACGGAGTGTCAGCACAATTAGATCATTTAGCCCTATATGCAGGAGCAGAGGGCTATCCCAGCGATAATACTTCAGATCCTAGGCATTTTTCATACTTAACTGGAAAGGTTAAATATGTAGAAGAGCTTTCAGGCAATTGGGCAGCTTCTCAAGATTATGGATTAAAGATACTGCAATTGATGTTTGCTATGGAAGGAACTACAGTTGTTGATAGATTTGAAGATAATAAGATATATGAAGATCCAGAAGAGGAAAATACATCAAAAGACGAAGAAACCATAAAGAATGTTAAAGAGAAATTAAATAGCTTTTCAGAAGAAATAGATAGTTTAAGAACGAGATATCAAGAGTTTTCTTCAATTATTGAAAGTTTTGATAAAATGTTAGAAGATAAAAATAACGAAAATAAAAGATTGTTAAAAGAAAATAGTGATTTAACAGAAAAAGTTAAGCAGTATGGTGAAGTTATTGATGATATATTAAATATTATAAATACAAAGATAAAATAAAAAGGAATTGTATAAATACAATTCCTTTTTGGTCGGGGTGACAGGGATCGAACCTGCGACCTCATGGTCCCAAACCACGCGCGCTCCCATCTGCGCTACACCCCGTGGCACATTGTTAATTATAAAGCACTTTTATATTTATGTCAACATACAAAATGAAAAATATAGGATATAAATATAATATTTTATGTTGTATAATATATAATTATTGGAATTATATTAGATGGAGGGATTACTAATGAAACTGACAACTATAATAATAGAAATAGCAAGTATAGTATATATAATTTTTGGAGTACTTGTACTTTTTAGTAAAGGATTAAGGAAGAATGTTGAAAGAAGTAATGCAAAGGATATAAATGGGTACATTGCATTTAATGGTAAGTTTAATTTAATACTAGGTATAATTGGAGTTGTAATTGGAGGATTAGACTATTTCTTACCGTCTTTGACTAAGGTTTGGATCGGGTTATTTTTGGTGATAATGCTTTCTTCTTCAGTGATACAAGCAAAAATGAGTAAGAGATTTATAAAATAGTACGTAATAAGTTAGAGTTGCCTGACAAGGTAACTCTTATTTTAAATTTATTATTATGTAATACATCAATATATACGTTGAAATTAAATATAGGGATTTTAAACGTTATGATGGGAGGCAGTTCACTTGAACTATAAAATAGTATTATTCATTATAGCATTCTTTGGTATATATGCTTTAAGCAATTATTATATTGGCACTAGGATATATAAAGGGATTGCAGTAAAGATTCCTGTAAATAGTATTATATTTTGGGGCGTATTTTGGGTTGTAGCAGTAGCTTATATTGTGACTATGCTTTTAGGTAATTATGTGTCAGGAAAGATTTTTGATATTTTTAATTTAATAGGAGTATATTGGATAGGGATATTTTTTTATTTGATAATTATATTGCCTGTTGTTGATATAATTGCATTCATTAACAGACGATATTCATTTATACCAAATATGAGGAGAAGTAATAACTTGCTTTTTGTTACAACTCTGATGATAGTTTTATTTATAGCATTTGTGATGATATATGGGACATGGAACGGGAGTCATTCTTATGTAAAAAAATATGAATTAGAGATCAATAAAAATGTAGAAGGAATGGATAAATTAAATGTTGTTATGGTTTCTGATATACATCTAGGAAATCTTATAGATGGTAAGAGAGCAAGTACGATGGTAGAGGAAATTAATAGGTTAAATCCTGACATTGTATTATTTGCAGGAGATATAGTTGATACAGAAGTAAAACCTTTTATAAATGGCAATATGGCAGCTGAATTTAAGAATATTAATTCAAAGTATGGAACTTATGCTGCGCTTGGTAATCACGATATTATGAGAGGCGAGGAAGAAACTATAACTAAAGAATTAGGTGAATATGGAGTTCAAGTGCTAAGAGATGAAGTTAAGGAAATTAATAATCAGTTTTATGTAGTTGGAAGAGATGATATTTCTATAAATAGATCTGAAAAAAAGAGAAAGAGCATAGACGACATATTACAAAATGTAGATAAGACAAAACCTGTTTTATTAATTGATCATACACCTTCAGCTCTAGAAGAGTCTGAGGAAAATGATGTAGATATACAGGTATCAGGTCATACTCATAAGGGACAATTTTTCCCTAATAACTTAATAACCAGTAGAATATTTGAGGTTGATTACGGGTATCTAAAGAAAAAGGACTTAAATGTAATAGTCTCATCAGGTTATGGTACATGGGGGCCTCCGATTAGACTAGGAAGCAGAAGTGAAATTGTTAATATAACAGTGAAATTTAATAAATAAAGAAACCAGCCTTTTTAGAATATTAAAATTACTAAAAAGGCTGGCTTTTTTGCTCTATTTAAGTTGTTACTGATTCTTATTCATTATTTTATTTCTTATTTCTTTAAATTTAGGGAATGCTTTCTTATATAGATTGTAAATGAAGCTGTTTATAACAAGATCAAATTCACCTATAAACTCTACAAAGTCTCCATTAAAACCTTTTTTAAACTTGTATAAACCATACAATGGGTTTTCTGGATTAAGATCTCCAGAAACTCCTCTAAAATCGTATAGATAACAATCTAAATCAATACTATCTGTTATCATAGCCCACTGCATAGCAAAGTTTGGCATAGTATCTCTTAAAATGTTTTCTGAAGCACCGTAAAGGTACCAAGCCTTACCTCCATAGTAAAGGTATATAGATCCTGAAAGATATATTTCTTGACCTTTGAATGGCTCGATCTCTTTAAGTCGAGTTTTAAATCCATCTATTTGTCTTTCAGATTCTTTTAGCTTTGCATCTTGGTCATCTATTTTCTTTTGAATTCTAGCAGATTTATCTTCATCTTTTTCTTCTGATAATTTTAATCTCAACTCATCAATCTTAACTAGTGCTTTTTCACGTACTTGCTCTTGTTTCTGTAGTTTTGCATTGACAGTAGAAAAGTCCTTTTCATAGCTATATTTAATCATATATAATCTGCAATAAGGTGAGAGATTGTCAATCATATCTTTAAAATAGTCTTTTTTACGTACTATAAAGTTGTCCCTTTTTCCGGTTGTAACCATTATCTCATGAAATCTTGATAATACTTCATCAGAGATATTATTCTTATCATAAACTTCTACGGTTAAACCTCTATCTTCAGATACCTTTATATTGTATCTAGTTTTATTTGAAAAAGTTTTAAAGACATCCTTTTTTTCCTGCTCCTTATCCTCTAATTGAGGCAGGTTTAGTCTAAAAACAAAGTTTGGTTGAATTGCTTCAAAGTTTTTTGAATCTGTGTTATTAAAACCTAAACTCTTCAGAAAGTCCTTTATTTCTTCGCCTTCGATTAAAAGTTTTTCATTTTCGGATAAATGTATATCAGGATCTATAGTTATGAAAGATATCTTGTTATCTTTTGCATAACTTCTTATGAAATCAGTGAATTCTATTAAAAGATTTTTATTCTTATAATCACAAGTAAAGCTTCTAGGCATGTATCCCATATAAGCATTTACATATGGTGCTTTTCTTAGAAGCATAGTAGCACACAGAACTAAGTTATCATCTTCATCAAAACCTCCAATGAATTTTGGAGTCCACTCTTTTTTTATACTAGCCCAATACGATGTTTGAAATATATGCCCTTTTTTATTAATGGAATTAAACTCATTTATATGTGAAGGGTTTACTTCCTTAAATCTATACAAAATAAATTCCTCCTTAATGCATTTGCACTAATGTTATTTGATTTTACGCATAACACTATTTTAATACTATTGGACTAACTATTTCAAGAATTTAATATTCATTAGGTATATAAAGTACATAAGCCGCTTTTATTATGAAGTAAATATCATTAATTTATATAAAGTGGGTTATAATGAAAAAAATTCTCTAATGTTTTTAAAGTTCCAATTATGTTGCTAAGTTATACATAAATATTGATTGGTATTCTACCCAATAAAAGGCATGCATAAAAAATACCCTTATAAACAACTATATTATAAGTGTTAACTAAAAATTATAATTTTAGTCTGGATATACAATTTGTCCAGTTATATAGCAGTTTTAGGAGGTAAAAGGATTAACAAATTGTTAACAAAACATAAAAGGTAACAAATTGGTAAATATTTATATTGTTATCGAAAAGTGTTTAATGTTATAATTTTAGTATAAAACAATGATAGGGGGGGAGCAGTTTGCGTATGTTATAGTATTTTATATAATATGTGTAAACTGAGAATACGCATGAATAAGAGAGCTATATCAACGTTAATCGTATTCAGTTTGGTATTTGGGATTGGTGTACAGGCACATGCGGAGCCACTTACTGATAATCAAAAGCAACAAATACAAGATAGTAGAGACAAATACTCTGATGTAAAAAATAAGATAAGTGATTTGACTGATAAGATAGATGCATTAGATGACCAAATACAACCACTAGTAATACAAATTGATAAGAATAAGAATGAAATTAAAAGCGTAGAAAAGCAAATTAAAAGTACTCAGGATGAGATTGATAAGGCTAGAGCAGACCTTGATGCCAAAGAAGAAGTTTTTGGAGAAAGAATGAGAGCTATTTACAAAACTGGAGGACAGGAAAGTTATTTAGCAGTAATTTTAAGTTCAAGAGATTTTAGTGATTTCGTCAGCAAGATGGAAGCTGTTGGAAAGCTTATGAGTTTAGATAAGCAAATCATAACTGAGTTAAAAGATCAAAAGCAAAAGCTTGATGATAAGGTAAGTGAGTTAAAAACAAAAAATGATCAATTAGCTAAACTAAATGAAAGTACTCAAAATCAGTTAGATGAATTAAATGCTAAGAAGAGTGATCAGCTTAAAATGGTTGCGGATTTGCAAGAACAACAAAAGAAAGTTGCTCAAGACTTAAAACAATCTGAGAGCATGCTTATACAATATCCAGTATCTATAATACAAAATGCTTCAAGTTCAACTTCTGACTTGAATTCTGCTATAGATATGTTAAGACAAGTGAGAAAAACTGTAGTAAGTTCTGATTTAGATAGTGAAATAGTAAAATATATCGAACAGGCTAAAGATACAGTAAAAAGTAAAACTACAGTTACAACTCCAGTATACAGTAGAGGAGGAGGAGCTGTACCGGCTGCATCTTCTTCAGTTTTATCAGAAGCTTATAAATACTTAGGTACTCCTTATGCATGGGGGGCTACTGGACCAAGTTCTTTTGATTGTTCAGGGTTCACTAGTTATGTATTTAGAAAGTTTGGAGTTAGCCTTCCAAGAACGACATATGATCAAATAAATGTTGGTTCTGCAGTGTCTTACGCAGATTTACAACCAGGTGATTTGGTGTTTACAAGAGGAACTGCATCAAGACCAGAACATGTTGGTATATATGTAGGTGGTGGTCAAATGATTCATGCACCTAGAACTGGTGAAGATGTAAAAGTAGGACCTATCTACGGTTATGTTGCATCAAGAAGAGTTCAATAATTATTATTTAAAAATGAGAGCTTAGTTAGTAAATAGTTTATCCAATGAGGTCAATATGACTTCATTGGATTTTTTACTGTATATGAAATTATAAATTCTAAATGACAGTTAAGCGTAATAATCTGAAGAGTTTAACATAATGTTTTAGGTAATACAGTAAAAAATAAAACTTATCCGCTTGCCAATATATAGATATGCAAGATATATTTACTATGTGAATGGATATTATAAATATTGAAATTAATTCTATAATAAATTTGCGAAGATTAAGTTTCTGTAAGTTATTCTTTTTGAGTACTGTAATCTAATGATTAAAGTTAAGGTAACATATGAAATCCTTATGATAAAATGATCTGTTTAAATATTTGATATTGTTAGGTATAATATATAAATGTGTTATATGGCAATGATATAGATTAGGTAGATCTGTAGAGTGGTGCATCCATATATCAAATTAAAAAGAGAGAGGAACATAATGTTAAATATAAATGAAGATGAAATAAAGAAGATTGTAAATGAAGATGAGAGTATAGATGATTTACAATTAGGTGGAATACACTTAATTCAAAAAAAAGACGGATTTAGGTTTGGCGTAGATGCGGTTCTATTAGCTAACTTTGCGAATGTAAAAAATAACAGCAGAGTTATAGATATGTGTACAGGTACAGGAATAGTACCATTTGTATTGGCTGGAAAGACTAAGGCTTTAAGCATAACTGGACTTGAAGTTCAAGAAGAAATGGTAGAGATGGCTAATCGAAGCATTAAGATAAATAGACTTGGAGATAGGATGGATTTTATATGTGGAGACTTAACGGACTTACAACTTTTAAAAAGTATAAAGAAAGCCGATGTTGTTACTGTAAATCCGCCTTATAAATTAGCTAGTTCAGGGATAATTAATCCAAGTGATAAGACGGCTATTGCAAGACATGAAATATTATGTACTTTAGAAGATGTGATAATTGCAGCAAGAGTGCTCCTTAAGGATAATGGTAGATTCTATATGGTACACAGACCAGAACGCCTTGCTGATATATTTGGTTTAATGAGAAAGCATAGAATTGAGCCTAAAAGAGTTAGGATGGTTCATCCTAATACAACAAGAGAGCCTAATATAGTTTTAGTAGAGGGTCAGAGAGATGGTGGAAAGTTTATGAGATGGGAAGCCCCTCTTTATGTATATAATGACAATGGACAGTACAGTGACGAAATAGAAAAAATCTATGGGAGAAGGTAATAAGTATGACAAAGCTTTATTTAGTTCCTACACCAATAGGGAATTTAAAAGATATAACATTAAGAGCTCTAGAAGTTCTTAAGACAGTGGATATAATAGCAGCAGAAGATACTAGGCAAACTTTAAAACTTCTTAATCATTATGAGATCAAAAAAACCCTAATTAGTTACCATAAACATAATGAGTATGGCAAGAGTGAAGATATAATAGGTATAATTAATTCAGGAAGATCTGTTGCTATTGTATCAGATGCTGGTACACCTGGGATATCAGATCCAGGTGAAATACTAGTGAAAAGGTGTATTGAAGAGAATATACAATTTGAAGTGTTGCCTGGGGCTACTGCAACTACTACTGCATTGGTTTATTCGGGTTTTGATACCACTAAGTTCATGTTTAGAGGATTTTTACCTAGAGAAAACAAGGATAGGATGGAAGTAGTTGATACGCTTAAGGATAGAAGTGAAACTATAATATTCTATGAAGCTCCTCATAGATTACTAAGTACATTAGACTTTTTGAAAGAAGTGTTTGGAGATAGAAGAATAGCTATATGCAGAGAGCTCACTAAACTTCATGAGGAAATTGTGAGAGTTACTATTAGCGAAGCCATCTCATACTTTTCAAATAAGCAGCCTAAGGGCGAATTTGTATTGGTTTTAGAAGGTAAATCTAAAGAAGCTATTGAAAATGAAAAAAAAGCAACATGGGAAGATTTAAGTATTGAAGAACATATCTTAAGAAATATAAATAATGGTATGGAAAAGAAAGAAGCGATAAAAATGGTGGCAAAGGAACGAAAACTTCCTAAATCAGAAGTTTATAAATATTCTACCAATATGTAGTGGGTAAAGTTTTGAAATTTTTTGTATATGTAAAAGTTAATAAAATAAATAAAATAGCTAGATATACTGGGTTTTAATTATAAGTTTTCATATAATGCAAAAAAAATAAGCGCTTCAAGGGGAGTCGAAGCGCTTATTTAAAGTGAAAATTAAAACTATATATAATTATTTGTTATCGTTTTTAAGTTCTACTAAGCAGTTCTTACAGATATTCTTTCCTCTGTAGTTTACAACATCTCTTGCATCTCCACAGAATATACAAGCTGGTTCATATTTCTTTAAAATTATTTGTTCACCATCTACATATATTTCTAGAGCATCTTTTTCTGCTATGTCTAAAGTTCTTCTTAATTCTATAGGAATAACTATTCTTCCTAACTCATCTACTCTTCTAACTACACCTGTTGATTTCATTTTTGTTTCCTCCTCATATCCTACATCTTTCGACAAATTATATTATAATACTAGCAAAAATGTAATATAAAGTCAATATTAATTGATAACATTTTTAAGTTTTTTACAAAAGTTTTATTCAGTAAACTTATATCCATAATATACTACCATTTTTTTCAAAAGTCAATACCGCTAATTAGCTTTAAAAATACATAATTCCGCAATAAATTTGCTATATCTTCAATAATAAATAATTAAATTAATATTTTTAAAGAAATTAATAGCAAATTATTGAAAAAAATGAGTATTTGTTAAAAAATAAAATTGGTAAATAAAAAAAGTAATTTGTTGGAATAGTAGATTAGTATTGTCGAAATTAATCTATTTGTGATAGATAGTTTTATTTCTATATTAATAGTATATGTAAAAAAAATAAAAATTGCTTATATTTATATGGGAAATAACCCAATAATATTATAAAATTAACAAATTACTATTAGGGCAAATAATTAATAAATGCAAAAAGTAATTAGTCTGTAAAAATAATGTAATATTTTAAATGTATTAAAATAAAATAATTTGTTGAATAGCAGATTATTTTAGCAGTATTTCCACATGTAATAAACAGGTTATCCACATGAGAATTGTGGATAATGT
Organism: Clostridium folliculivorans; assembly: GCF_024341905.1. Lineage (GTDB taxonomy): Bacteria > Bacillota > Clostridia > Clostridiales > Clostridiaceae > Clostridium_AR > Clostridium_AR folliculivorans. The sequence continues at coordinate 197,835 of NZ_BQXY01000007.1, read as the reverse complement.
GCAGAAAAGATTACATTTTGAATACAAACACAATATGTTGTGTTAAGTTATCAACATATACTGTTCATAACCTGTGAATAACTGTGGATTAGTGTGGAAAAATACGATAATTAAATATTTTACTAACAATAAATCTCAAATAGCAAATAAAAGTTTCGATCGATCTGTTAATCTTTATTTGGATAAGATTAAATATGAAGTGATACATCCATACATAATAAATAATTATAAATAGGGAAAATAAATAGGTAGAATAAACTTGTAATAGGTTTATATGTACTATATAATATTATTAAAAGATAAAGTAAATTGATTATATTTAGAGGTGTTATTATGGACGACAAGAGTTTCGATTTAAGCTATGTAATAGAATTAGCAGAAGAAATGTCAAAGAACAGTATGGTTTCTTATGATGAGTTACCGAAATATGATTTATTTTTATCGCAAGTTATTGATTATTTAAATGATAAGTTTATAGATGATAAATATACAAACAATATTGTTCAAAACTATATAAAAAGTGAAGTAATAACTAAACCAGAGGATGGAAAAAAGAGAGGCTATACAAAGTTACACCTTGCACAATTGATGCTTCTAAGTTACATGAGGCCATTACTAACAACAGAGGAAATAAAGAAAGTATTTAGACTAGCATTTAATGAGATAAATGACAGAACTGATGATATAATATCATGGGAAGATGCGTATAAAGTATTTTCTGAAGTTCAAACAGATACTTTTAATGACTTTTTGAAAGCACCTTTGTTAAATGAGCAGAAGATAGAAGATTTCGTGAAAAACTTGAAGCTAGCTTCATCAGATGAAGAAAGAATAAGAATATTTTTAATGGTGATGTCCCTTATAGCACAAGCAAGTGTAATTAAAAAGTTAGTTCAAAAATTAGTGAATGAATATCACGCTGAATAAATTTTTCCTATTGGTTGAAAAATATGCATGCACAAAATTTTAGAATTTGTGCATGCATATTTTTTACTATCTAGACCAGTATATAATTTTTATTATTGTATATCACTTAAAGATAAATTTACAACTGGATAATTGTCGGCATTCTTATCATCGTAGTGCCACCATTCAGTTTGTATAGGATCAAAACCGTGTTTTTCCATAATGGAAGTAAGTAAATTCATATTATTTCTAGCGTTTATGCTCATAGAAGTACTATTTCTATATGCAGTGGTACTAAATTCATCAAAACCAGTAGGCATCTCTATTTCTTTTCCGTTCTCATCGACTAAGGTTATATCAACTGCAGCTCCCCTATTGTGCCTGGACCAATTTGCGTAAGGGCTTGCAATAAAGCGAGTATCATGAACTATGCTCCAAAAATATTGCTGTACTTCTGGCGGGCGGTATGCATCCCATATTTTTATTCTGTACCCAAGAGTCTTAAACTCATTATTTGCTGCAATGAGCTTGTCAAGAGTACCTTTCTGAAGAAGGCATATATCTTTTGGATAAACCTTTTTCTTAGTGAAGTTATTATCTGTAGCATATCTAAGATCAATTACAATAGAAGTATCATAATCAATCACGTGGACTAATCCATTATATGATGCTTTGGAGTTAAGTGAAGTGTGTTGTTTTAGTGAAAAAGACCTAACTTTAATTATTGTAGCACTTGCATTTTGATTATCATATATGAAAGATAGATATATCCCAACAAAAACACCGCATATAACTACAAATAAAACAGGGACATATCTTTTTAAAAGACTTAAATTCATGTTGCAAAATCTCCCTTTGACATACACATTTGTTATTCTATAATTAACTTATCGTGTTTTAATTATACCACTAAAGTTGCATCGTTGAGAAAAAGGATGAATATATGGAAAAAAAGGATATTAAAATATCAGTTAGGAACATAGTAGAATTTATACTTAGAACGGGAAGTATAGATAATAGATTCATGAGCAGGTCGAGGGCTCAAGAAGGTATTAAAGCTCATCAGAAGCTTCAAAAGCAAAATGAAAAGGAACTTTCAGATTATCAAAAAGAAGTATATATGAAACATAAGTTTCAATTTGATAAATTCGATATCATTATTGAAGGAAGAGCTGATGGGATAATTAAGGATGGTAGCATCAGTATCATTGAGGAAATAAAGAGTACTAATAGCAACTTAATTATTATAGACGAAGATTATAATCCACTTCATTGGGCTCAAGCTAAATTTTATGCTTACTTTTATTTGGCTGATAATAAGCTTGATAAGATTGATATTCAACTTAGCTATTATCAACTGAGTACAAATGAAGTTAAATCCATAAGAAAAAGTTTTAGTGAATTCGACCTTAAAAGTTTTGTTATGAGTGTGGTAGAGAGATATTGTTTATGGGCAGAGAGGGAGATTGAATGGAAGGAGAAAAGAAATAATTCCATTTATGAAGTTAATTTTCCTTTTAATGCCTATAGAAAAGGTCAAAGAGAACTTGCAGTTGCTGCGTATAACACAATAAAGCAAGAAGATACCTTATTTGTTCAGGCTCCTACAGGTATAGGGAAAACAATATCAACTATATTTCCTGCAGTAAAAGCATTAGCTGAAGGACATGGAGATAGAATTTTTTATCTTACTGCTAAAACTATAACTCGAACAGTTGCAGAAGAAGGGTTTCAAAGATTAAGAGAAAAGGGTTTAAGTTGCAAATCAATTACAATTACTGCAAAAGATAAAATATGTTTTAACAAAGGAGCGGCATGTAATCCAGAAGAATGCAAGTATGCTGAGAACTACTATGATAAAGTAAATGAGGCTACTTTAGATATAATAACAAATGAGGATTCATTAACAAGGAGTATAATTGAGAAATATGCTATGAAACACCAGGTATGCCCTTTTGAATTTTCTTTAGATCTAACATTTTCATGTGATGCTATAATTTGTGATTATAATTATGCATTTGATCCTAAGGTATACTTAAGAAGATTTTTTGAGGATGTAAGTGAAAAATATATTTTCTTAGTTGATGAGGCACATAACTTGGTAGAACGTTCAAGAGAAATGTTTTCAGCTGAAATAGATAAAGGTAAGATAATGGATTGTAAGAAAATAGCTAAGGGTAAATTACCTGGAATGCATAAAAGTCTTAATGCATTGAATACTTTCATGATTGAGCTGAGAAGAAGGACAGAAGAAATACAAGAAGATCATCTGGTGCTTGATGAAAATCCTAAAGAAATATATCCATTGATAAGAAGTTTTCTGAAGGAATGTGATGAGTATTTAATCAAGAGCAGAGGTACTGAAGGCTACGAGAATATATTAGAACTGTATTTTCAATTGAATTCTTTTATAAGTATAGGAGAGGGTTATGATGATGGCTATATAAGCTATGTAGATTGCTCAAATAAAAAGGTTATATTAAAATTATTTTGCATTTATCCTAGAAATAAGATGATAAGTTCAATGGAGAGAGCAAGTAGTAGAATAATATTTTCTGCCACATTGACGCCGTTAAATTATTTTATTGATATATTGGGAGGCAATGAGCATAGTTATAAACTTAGGTTAGCCTCACCTTTTAATAGAGAGAACATGAGTTTAAATATAGTGAAACTGTCTACAAGATATAAGCATAGAGAGAAGAATATAACAGGTATAGTTGATTATATATATAATTTTACAAGTTCAAAATTAGGTAATTATATGGTGTTTTTGCCATCATACTCATTTATGATTAATGTATATGAAGAATTTACAAAAACATATCCAAGATTATCCATTTTACTACAGAGTGGAGAAATGAATGAAGAGGAAAGAGAAGAGTTTCTTAATAGATTTAGTAACAATCCGCAAAATACCCTGATAGCTTTTTGTGTAATTGGTGGGATATTTTCTGAAGGAATAGATTTAACAAACGACAGGCTTATAGGTGCTGTAATTGTTGGTGTTGGACTTCCTCAACTATGCACTGAAAGAGAATTGATAAGAAACTTTTTCGATGATAATGCTACAGGATATGACTATTCTTATACCTACCCTGGTATGAATAAGGTACTTCAGGCTGCTGGAAGAGTTATTAGAACAGAAGAAGATATAGGGGCAGTCTTACTTATTGATGACAGGTTTGCTACTAATAAATATATGAGTTTGATGCCAAGGGAATGGGTAAGTAAATATAATATTATAAAGGACTCAAATTCATTGAAAGCTGAGCTACAAGAATTTTGGAATACAGAAGCTAAATGATAAAGTGGTACACCATTTCATATTGGTGTACCACTTTAATATTAACTATATATATAGGCATCGATTGGTAGTAGAACTTATATTTTTTATTCTCTCATTAAAAACATGTTGCTTATATTATTAGACATTAAACTTTATTGAATAATTACAAGAGAAGGTTTCGCTTTCTGCAAGCTTTAAAATTCCTTCCTTTTGTGAAAAGTCTCCAGTAAAGTCTTCGAAATCAGAATGTCCAAGCCACGGCTCAATGCAAACAAAAGGTGCACCTGATGGCTTTGACCAAAGTCCTAGATAAGGAAATTCTGAAAAGTTAAAATCAAGTGATTTAGAATGATTTTTAGACTTTAAGGAAATTACTTCTGAATTTAAGTTTTTTAGAACTAATGCATCATTTTTAAACAATTCTTTGGATAAAGGAATTATTTTTTCGTTTTCTAAAAATGGAATCTGTTCTCTCTTAAAAAAGCCGTTACTATTTAGTGGCATTAAAGAACTTGTTTCATTTTCACTAAACTCGAAATAATAGTCATCCATTGTTTCGCTTTCTAATAAAGGGCACATAAAAGCAGGATGTGCACCTATTGAGAAAAACATATCTTTAGAGTCAATATTGTTTACCACATAATTAATGTTTAAAGTGTTTTCAAATAAAGAATATATGATTTTAAGTGAAAATTTGAAAGGAAATACTTTTAAGGTTTCTTCAGAATATTGTAATTCATATGTAAAAGAATTCTCAGTTTTTTCTACTAGCGCAAAATCCTTTACTCTGGCAAGGCCATGTTGAGGAAGCGTATATTTAAGCCCATCTACTGAGTACTCGTTATTATTTACTTTTCCTACAATAGGAAATAGAATTGGAGCATGGTATTTCCAAAAAGCCTCATCACCATTCCAAAGGAATTCTGTACCATCTATTTTTGATAATATGCTGTGAAGCTCACCACCATGAGTTGAGCTGCTTATTTTTAAAAATTGATTTTCTATAGTATTTATCATACAATTCATCCTCTCTAAATCTAATAAAGTTATATTTTTAGTTATATGCCCATAACCCGTAGTAGCTTTGAAAACATTAGGTTTTGGATTTTTAAATCATGTATAAATTAATATTTACATAACAAGTAAATTATACTACTTACTATTACATAAATAAAATAGAAAAGTTTTAAATTACAAGGACATGACCACAGTACAGAGATTTAATTACAGATTATGCTTGATATATTATTGAAATAAAGTGGTTATGCAGGAGATGCTATATGAGCGAGCTATTAGAATTAAATGATTTTTTCAGATGGAATGGCGTTAAAAACTGTACTGTTCGAACGTAGTGAGTTTACAGTTTTAGCCATGGAATATGACAAAATCATATTAATTCTTTGCGTAAGCTCATTAAAGCATTGTATGCATGACCACTTTATTTCAACATGATACTCCAATAAAGTTCAGCTATAAGTATTAATTTATTCATAAATGTAACACTTTATTAATGGACAATAGCACTACTATAAAATATAATTACTTGTTGTATAGAATAAATTTTTATTTTTAATTACGGAAGGTTAAGCTAATGGAAAAGAATAAATCTATAACAAGAAATGTAATCTTTAAAGTGTTATTAAGTACTTTTAATATAATTGTGCCATTAATAATTGGACCTTATGCTTACAGAGTAATAGGTGATGATCATATGGGAATGATCAATCACGCAGATGCTATATATAATTATTTTTATATCTTTGCGACCTTTGGAATTTATCAGTATGGTTTGAGAGAAATGAGCAGAATAAGGAATGATAAAGAAAAGCTTAGGACGGTATTTACGAGTTTGTTTGTTATAGGAGTTATAGCAAATATAATAGTTTTAAGCATATTCATTATATTTACCAATATGGAGTACGGAGGAACTATAAAGTATCCTGTATTAATGTTGTATTCTATCAATATATTTGCAAATGTATTTTATATTGAATGGGCGAATGAAGCTTTAGAAAATTATGATTTTATAGCTATAAAAACAATAATTGTTAGGATTTTATATCTTGTTTGCCTTTTTGCTTTTGTTAGGACAGAAAAAGACTATATTATATATACGTTAATAATAAATGCATATACTCTTTTAAATTACTTTGTAAGTTTTATTTATATAAAGAAAAGGATAGGATTTGACTTTAAAGGCATAAAATTAAATATTCATATAAAATATCTATTAATGTCTCTAGTGATGGGAAATGCTAATATGCTCTATATACAGCTTGATAGAGTCATGCTAGGAAGTTATGTTAATGATAGGTCTGTAGCATACTATACCTTATCTTCATATATAACATCTATGGTAAATACTTTAATATTATCAGTTGTGTATGTAACAATACCGAGATTGGCAAACATTATTGCAAAAGATGATCAAGACGGATATCACAATCTTTTAAATAAGGTATGTGAAAATCTATTTGCTTTCATATTTCCAGCTGCATTAGGTATATTTGTTGTAGCAAGAGAAATAGTGCTTATTTATGGTGGTGCAAAGTATGTTGACACTATCCCTGTATTACAAGGTTTTGCTTTGTTTATGATAACTTCGGCATTTGAATCTGTATTTACTAATCAAATATTATATGTAAAAAGAAGAGAAAGAAGACTTGTATTATTCATATTAGCGGCAGGTATAATGAATTTGATATTTAATATAACTCTAATTAAACTCGGTATATTTTCAGCAGTTACGGCTATTTATACAACGGCATTAGCTAATTTCCTACTAATTAGTATGGAGCTAATATATTCAATATTTATTCTCAAGGTAAAGCTACATTTATTTAGGCTAGAGAAGCTTAAGTATCTCATATATTCTTTGATGTTTATTCCTATAACTTTAGGGATAAGAATGATAACAAATAGAGTTGTTCCAGTGTTCTTCATAGCAGTAGCAGTTAATGTACTATATTATTTAGTACTTTTATATATAACAAAAGATAAAGTACTAAGAGCATTTATAAGTAAATTTTTTAAGAAAGCGCATAGTATTTAGTGGAAAGTAGTGACTTTTTTATTATATGGATGTACCACTTTGTAATAAAATATATTATTTTTAAAATCTCTCGCCAGAACCCGTGAGTGTTTTAAAAATAGATTGCTGTTCGAAGTGGTCCATCTATATAGTTGATAGCACGTTAGATATAAATTGCCATATATAATTTAAATATTATAGGTAATAATAATACATATCAGAACAATATATTATTATTACGAGCATTAAAAAAGGTGGTCTAATGAAAAAAGATTGTTTAGTAAAAAAAGGTTGTTTGACTGATATTTTAAAAACACTTATAAAAAAAGTGATGAATGATGATATCTTTGCTTTAGCTTCTCAGCTAGCATATAATTTAATACTTTCATTTTTTCCATTCTTGATGTTTATAATGACGATTGTAGGAATGAGTAGCTTAAAAAGTGAACAAATTTTATCAAGCTTGAGTTTAGTTTTACCAGTGAGTGCATTTAATCTAATAAGATCTACAGTAATAGAAGTAGTTGAAGTCCAGCAAAAAAACTTGCTATGGATAAGTTTGTTGCTTGCATTATGGACATCTTCTTCTGGATTTAGTGGAGTTATAAAAGGTTTAAATAAGGCGTACGAGGTAAAGGAGAGTAGATCATATTTTAAGGTAACCTCTATAGCTATTTTATGTACAATAGTGTTTGCACTAATGATAGTTATAACATTATTTCTTATGGTATTTGGAGATTTAATTGGACAATTTTTGATGGCTAGATTTCCATTCGATGAAACCATAAAATTTATGTGGGATATGGTTAGATTTATGTTCTTAATATCTATGATGATATTAGTATTTGCATCGTTATACCATTTTACTCCAAGTAGGAAACTAGGATGGTCTGAAGTTCTTCCTGGAGCAGTTGTGAGCACAGTTGGGTGGTTATTAGTATCATATTTATTTTCCTACTATGTTAATAATTTTAGTAATTATTCAAGATTTTATGGAAGTCTTGGGGCGGTGTTTATACTTATGACCTGGTTATTTATAACTTCATTAATATTATTATTAGGTGGAGAAATAAATGCTGTTCTCGCAGAGCAATAGAGTGGTAAAAGAATTATTTTAAGTGATTAATTAAATATGTATAAAAATCTCCTGAATGGTTAGAATTTACAATATGAATTTTCAGGAGGTTAAAATATGAATAAAATTGTTTTATTAGGAAGATTAATAAGAGACCCTGAACTAAGACTAGTTGAAGACAGCGAGAAAATATATACTAAATTTATCATTGCTGTAGAAAGAAACTTTAAATCTTCAGACGGGGAAAGAAAATCTGATTTAATTCCTGTTACCCTTTGGGGAAGGAAAGCTGAAGTTGTTTGTAAATATATGAAAAAAGGAAGTATAATAAGTCTAAGTGGAAGACTAAGAACGGGAAGCTATGAAGATAAAGATGGCAATAAAAAATACATAGCAGAAGTAGTGGCTGAAGACTTTAGATTTGTTGGGCATCGAAAGAATATAGAGAATGATGATGAAGTAGTAAATGAAGATAACAACTAAAAAATAGAAAGGTAAAGATTTAAAAATCTTTACCTTTCTATTTTTATAAATAAAGCAATAAAAAAATTATATTATTTATCTTTATCTAAAATTCATCATATAAAAACTCTATTTATAAAAAGATAGTAAGATGAAACACTTCAATCCGAAACCTATTATCAAAATTTCTCTGGGTTCTGAGAGGAGAGTCTGATAATATAAATTTAATTATGAAGTGGTTCATCTATATTAAGATATCAAACCTGAGGATAAAGCATCTGACTTAGATATTCCTTTACCTATTCCAGATAGAATTTTAGTTGCCTTTCCTAGTCCGCCGATAAGTATACCTGCAACAAGTTTATCATCTTTAAAGAATAGTTTACTATACTGATCTTTAGGAACATTGTTAGCAACTTCTTCAAGTGAGTCATCCGCAAAATCTACAGAACCAGCGGAAAATACATGAGCTCCTAAAGCATTAAACATAACAGATGAAACAAATTTATTAAATGATTTACAGCTTGAAACAGCATTAGTTCCTGCTACCTTTCCCATTTCAATGGCGGCAGGCCAAGTACCATATACTATACCATTAAGTTCTGCAACGTCTCCGCAAGCATAGACTGAAGGTACATTTGTTTCCATATTATCATTAACTAAAATACCTCTGTTAATATTTACGCCAGCAAGCTTTGCTAAATTACAATGTGGTCTTACGCCTACTGAGAATAGGAGCAAGTCACAGTTCAGGATTTTTCCACTAGCTAGTTTAATTGCAGTCACAGTATTATTTTCAACGATAACTTCTTTGCAGCATTCCCCTAAGATAACATTTACTTCGGATTTATCAATTATATCTTTAAATAGCTTAGAACCATCTTCATCCAACTGTCTAGGAAGTAATCTTGGTAAGAACTCCACTACAGTAACATTAGTACCTTTCATGGATATTTCATAAGCTGCTTCTAAACCTAATAAACCACCACCAATAACTATTGCATTTTTAGAATCCTTCAAAGCATTCTTAACTTCATAAGTATCATTAACATCTTTAATTGTATATACTCCATTAATTTTAGAATAGTTAAATGAATTTAATTCATCTAGCTTATCTCCATTGGGAGATATAACTGCTGTAGGAGGAATGAAATTGTAACTTCCGTTAGCAAGTATTAGCTTGTCATAATTTAAGGATTCACCATTATCCAATTTAATAACTTTATCATCTGATATAATATCTGTAACTGTAACTCCAAGTAGTTGTCTTATAGAATTTTCTTCGTACCATTTTTCAGGAGCTATATAGAACTTATTTTCAGGAATATCTTTAGTAATCAAATCTGATAATTGAGGTCTAAAATAGGATCTTACTTCTTCTTTAGATACAATTGTAATTTCGCCTTTTTTGTTATTTTCTCTTATTGCTTTAGCTGCGTAGAAGCCAGCTGCACCATTACCTATAATGATATATTTATCATTGTTTTCTTCAACAGATGCAGCATTTTCTCTTTCAACTTCTACAAATTGATCACTTCCAGCACCGCAAACTGGGCAGATTTCAGGTGGCAATTCACTTTCGAATATTTCACCACATATAACACATTTCCAAAGTTTTAATTCTCCAGTTGGGTCCTCAATTTTTTCTAGTGTTGGTTTATTGTTGGGGATGTATTCAGATTTTTTTTTTTGTAGAACAGTTTCTCCAAAACCAACTCCAAATTCAAAAGCCTTTTGTAAGTCTTCTTCAGAAGGTTTGAAGTTTATTTTTAATCCTGGTCCGTAAATATTCATCTTAAGTTCTTCTAATCTTGTTTCTATCCTTGGAACAGCTTCTCCACTCCATCCATAGGAACCGAAAGCTGCTGCTACTTTACCACCATGTATAACTGGGTTTAATTTTGATAGCACATCTCTGATAGGTTCTAATAACTCACTAACTATTGTAGGTGAACCAAATAGGATACCATCAGAATCACTAATATCAGCAACAATGTCTTTCATATCATGATGAATTACATTATATATTTTAATTTCATAAGCTCCAGTAGAAGTAATCCCCTCTGCTATCTTGTGGGCTAATTGTTCAGTATAACCATATGCTGAAACATATGATATAGTAACTTTTTTCTTACCATCTTCTCTTGGTGAAGCAGGTGTGCTCCATTCTTTATATAAATTAACTATATCCCATGCAGTTGTTCTGAGAACTGGACCGTGGCCTGTGCAAATTGTGTCTATATCAAGATCTTTTATTTTCTCGATTGCTTTTAAAACAAAAGGCTTAAATGGTCCCATTATACAATCATAATAGTATCTTAAAGATTCCATATACCTATCATGATCTTCTGCAGGTATTAAGTCATCAAACACTCCTTCAAAGCAAAAATGACTACCAAATGAATCACATGTTATTAATACCTTATCTTCTTTTATATAAGTGTATATAGAGTCTGGCCAATGTAAGAATGGAGCAGATATAAATGTTAATGTCTTATTACCTAAACTTATAGTGTCTTTATCATTAACTACAATTGCTTTGAAGTCTGTATTGGCAATTTTACGCATGAATTTTATAGCTGGAGCAGATCCAACTATTTTTGCATTAGGAGAAAGTTCCAAGAGTTTAGCTACTGATCCAGCATGATCAGGCTCTGTATGATCAACAACAATATAGTCTATATTATTTATATCAACATTTAAACTTTTAAGTCTAGCTATATATTGATCGAAAAATTGAACTTTAACTGTTTCAAATATAGCTACTTTTTCACTACCTTTAACTACGTATGAGTTATAAGTTGTTCCGTTTGGAGTATACATTATAATATCAAAAATTCTTAAATCGGGATCTAAAGCTCCTACCCAATGAATATCATCTTTAACTTCTAAAGAACGCATTAAGATCACTCTCCTCAACTATCTATATTAATATACATATTTTATTAATTAATAATTATTATTTGTTATAAATATATTATACACTAATCATATTTTTTGTAAAGATAAAAATTTAACAATTTTTGCAATATATTTTCAGTTTTGAAGGTCTCAACTATCACTTAAATATGAGGTTATACTGTAAAAAGTTAACTTAGTATATTAATTTAAGTGCGATATTATTGTGAATATTTAAATAAACTTATAATAATTTATAAGTTTATTTCGAAATTTATGCTGGATTTTAAGTTAGTATACGTATTTATATTTAGACATATTCAGGCTTAAGATAAGTTAATAGTTGGAGAGGATAATAAATAATACTACATTTATACAAAAGTAACTAAATAATGTTGCAATATTTATGAAATATGATATAATTAAGGTAGTTGATGATAACGTATACAAATATATAACCGTTTCTTCAATTATGGTATTTGTGGGAATTTAGGTGAGATATTAAACGAAAAAAGCTGTGTAAATCGGCTTTTTTCGTTTTTTTGCTATAAAATAAAATGTAGAATTTTTATGACTTCTAAAACCTATAGATTTCAACAGGTTTAGAAGTTTTTTTAATTAAAAACTTAATATTTTGAAAATTTTGTATTTTGTACAGAAGTAAACGATTCTAAAAGTTGCAAATTTTTTAATAGTATATGTATAATTATATATACCAAGCTATATAGAAGGGGGCGAAAGATAACAATAAGTTATCTGAAACTAATGGATAATAATAAATTTGTATCATTTAGAGAAAAGATTCAAAATAATATTGGGAAAGTAATTGTTGGAAAAGAAGAGAAAATAGATAAAATAATTGTAGCCTTCATTTGTTCAGGCCATGTTCTTCTTGAGGACATACCTGGACTAGGAAAAACTAAACTTTCTAAGGCTTTGGCAAAAACGTTAAATTGTACATTTAAAAGAGTTCAATTTACTCCAGACTTATTACCATCAGATCTTACTGGAATATATTATTATAATCAAAAATCAGCAGAATTTGAACTTAAAAAAGGCCCTTTAATGAGTAATATAGTGTTAGCGGATGAAATAAACAGAGCGACACCTAGAACGCAGTCAGCTTTACTTGAGTGTATGGAGGAGAGACAAGTAACTATAGAAGGAAATACTTTAAAGCTTGACAGTCCTTTCTTTGTAATAGCAACTCAAAATCCTATTGAACAATTCGGTACATTTCCATTGCCTGAAGCTCAAATGGATAGATTCTTTATGAGACTATCAATGGGATATCCAGAATACGAGGAAGAAAGAGCTATATTAAATAAATATATGAATGATGATCCTTTAGAAAAATTAGAATCAGTAATATCTATGGATGAAATAAAATATGTCCAACAGCAGTATTCAAATATAACTGTAAGTGAGGAAATAAAAACATATATATTAGATATTATTTCTGAAACAAGAAAAAGCTATGATATTGAATTGGGGGCATCTCCAAGAGCATCATTGAACTTAATGAGAGGAGCACAAGCGTTAGCTGCTATTAGTGGAAGAGATTATGTAATACCTGAAGATATTAAGAGTATAGCCATAAGTATTATCGCTCATCGTTTGACTACAAGATCATCAATTGGATCTTCTAGAAGTGATTCGCAGGAAAAAGTATTAGAGGATATATTAAATAAAATAGAGACTCCATTAGAAAAGCTGTAAATCAGTGAGGTGTTGATGTGAGTAGTATATTAATATTAGTTTTTTCTATAGCAGTATTTTCAATTATAGCTGAAAAAATTAGAAGAAATGCTTTTAAGAATTTATCAGTATTTAGAAAAATTGATAAAAGGTCAGTATATCAAGGAGAAGAAATATCAGCGACTATGTATTTTGAAAACTTTTCAAAAATTTTCATCCCGTTTGTTCATGTGGAGGAGAAAGTTCCATTTGAATTAGAGCGGGTAGGGAAAATAGATGGCGAAAAGATAGGGGATGCAAAGTATTATTCCAATGTTTTTAATATTGGGGCTATGGAAAGGCTTAAATTTAATTACAAGTTTTCGTCAAAAAAACGAGGAGTATATTATTTAAGGACTATAAAGGTATCAGTAGGTGATATCTTTGGGTTTTCTGAAGATGTTATGGAACTTGAAGATTTTGTTGAAATATTAGTTTATCCTAAGCTAAGGAAACTATCTGAAATAGCATTTAATAATAATAGTCTTATTGGAGATATAATAGTTAAAAGGTGGATATTTCAGGATCCGCTATATATAAAAGGAATAAGAGAGTACACCACTGATCATAGAATGAAGGATATCCATTGGAACTCTTCCATGAGGACAGGAAAACTTATGGTAAAGGAATATGACTTTACCTCAGATAGGCAAATTACTTTTTTATTTAATACACAGACAACTAATCCTTTCTGGAATGTATATAACGGTCATAAGTTAGAAGAAGGAATAGATATGATGGCAACAATAGGAGTGGAAGTAATAAATAGTGGAATTGCTACAGGAGTATGGACTAATGGACAAATAGTGAGTTATTCTGGGAAGCATGGCAATGAAATGACAGGGTCTTCTACATCTGTTAAGAGATTCTTAGAATATTGTTCAAGGATAGATATAAACACTAAATTTGCATTCCATGAATATCTTTACAATATGAAGGAAAAGTTTGATATAAATACAGTTTATATACTGATTACTTCTTATATGGACAATGAAATAGCAGCTATAATAAACGCATTAAGAAGCAAAGGTATACTAATTAAGCTTATTGATATATCTGAAAAAGGTGATGTTAATATTCCAGGCATTGAAAGACTTCATCTAAGTGGGGAGGGGCGATAATGAATTTATATAATTTTATAAAGATACTTTATGGGATTTTAGTATCTACTTTTGCTTTTGTTATTTCGTCAATCATCCTAAACTCCATAGGTGGAGTAAATCCTAGTTTCTATGTATATCTAATTACCGTAGTATTTATGTTTTTGTTTTATTATATGATTAATAATACTAATAAATATAAGTTAATAATAGCAATACACAATTTACTGTATTTTATAATTCTGTACGGTATCTTTGGAAAAAGTGGAAACCTAAGCTTGCAGATGATAGTAATTATTCAAGAACTATTGCTACTATCAGCTGATGGTATATCAATAACAAGAGATTTTTATAGAAATAGATTAAAGAGTTTAGTTATTGGATTGCTAATAGGTATGTTTTTTACTTTGTTTGAATCTAAACAAGTTACTACATTTTTATATCCATTCTATATATTGTTTTTTTTAACTGGAATACTTCTTTTAAGAGCATCAAGAGCGTTTCAATATAAACTTGCAAGTTCAAGAAGAGTTAAGTCATATATATTTATACTAGTATTATCATTAGTTTTATTTAACCCATATATCTATAGTTTAGCAATAGGGACTTTAGGGATATTGTATCAAAAGATTCAGTGGATAATTGTTAAAATTTTATATGCTTTTTCATTATTGTTAATGTATCCAATGAAAGTAATACAACTATTGTTCCAGAATAAAAATATGAGTGATGCAAGTGTTAAAATGACTGACATACCTTATGAAGATCAGAAGCTAATACAAAGTGATAATACATTCATATTAAGTGTTATTAAGATTCTCTTTTTTATAGGCATAGTTATAATAATTTTATATATGTTTAAGCTTATTTTAAATAGAAGAAAGTTTAAACATAAATCAAAGGAGCAGTTGTTTGGAATTGAGAGAGAAAGTTTAGACGATTCTTTTAAGAAGAAAGACAATTCAATTAAAAACAATTGGACAGGTCGAAAAGGGAAGATTCTAGAGATGTTCTATGATATACAAAAGGAAACTTACAGAAAGAACATATTCAAAAAAAGCATGACAGCAAATCAATTGCTAAATATATCGAAGCCATATATAGATGGTGATGAAGAATTTAAATATATAGTAGATTGTTATAATGAAGCTAAGTTTTCAACTCATGAAGTAAGTGATGAAATGATCGATGAAACTAGAGGAAAATATAAAACTTTAAAAAACAAGATTAAAGAAATAAAGAAGATATAAAATGTTGAATAAAATAATCTCCTTTGGATAAAAATACTATTTGAATTGTAAGGGAGGTTAAACAATGAAAAATAATGATTTTATGAAAAAAACATATAATAATTTTTCTGATTTTGTAAGGGTAGCCTCTTCTAGAGAGTTATCCTATTTTTTGTTGGACGCAAAATATACTAGTGGATTTAGCAGTCAGATGAGTAGATTGATAAGTGAACTAAGGAAAGAAGGGAATTTAGCTGCAGATTTTGTAATGTTTTTTAATACAGATGGAGAAATAGCTATTTTTGATGAAGATCTATTAGGAACATATATAGGTGATAGGTTTTTAGCCGAAGTAGAAAATAAATATGGAAATAAAAAGTTGAATTATATTGTTAAATCAGTAATCAATAATAGCGAAAGTGTACAAAAGGATTTTGCGCAAGTATGCTATGAAGTTATTGTAAAGATATTAGATGAAATATATATGGAAATGAAATATAAAAAAGATTTAGGAGAATTTTATAAAAAGACATTGAATCTTGATGATGAATCAATAGAGAATTTACCTTTGAAAATAGCAGCACTTTTAATAGTGGAAGATATGTGTAGATACCTAGGAATTAATGTTACATTAAAACAATTAATAAAATAATTTAAAATATCTACAAGAAAGACAGAGTTTCGTCAAGTTTTGTCTATTTTATGTGAATAATACTGGAATATAAATATCATAAAATACATTTATAGGAAACGGCAAGTATATTCTTTATATATTCTGTCATAATTTAAAGAGAAAAAAATTTTTGACAAACCATCATTTGACACAAAAATAAAATAATTAGTGTTAGGATATTGTTATGAGTTCTATAACATTTGTTTATAAGGCTTAAGGGGGTAATTTTATGATGGTTGTTGAAAATTTATGGAGAAAAGTCAATTTTGACGACAAAGAATATAACTATTCTTACAGGTTAATAAAGACGGATTTTAGAGGTAGCGCAGTATACGGCATTGAAATAGAAAGAACAGATTATGATCATAACAATAATATGGTCAATATAGAAAGAGACTGCATAGAAAAGATTTCGCCAATATATGATAATGTTCACCAGTTATTAAGTTTGGTTTATGAAAATCAAGTCTCACCGATTCACTTAATTGACATTCTAGGAGAAAGAGTAGATGAGTTATTAGGGGATTTCAGTACATGCTGTTTATCTATAGCAAATTAATATATCCTTTTTCTTAAGGAAAGTATGAATACTTTCCTTAATATTTTGTCATATTCTAAATACATGGATTAATTATGAACTTTAATTAATCCATGTCCAAGGGTTTTGGATAATAGTACAATAGAAAGTTGCTGCTTTAAGGATTAAATGGTTCATCTTTCGATAAATTCTAATTTATCTCTGCTATAACTTTGAAATATCTTTTTAAAGATATAAAATATTACTAGAGCAAATATGATTATAGAACTTGTTCTGAATATATTTAGGGGTGAGCATATGATTATTGGTACAGGAGTAGACATAATTGAGATAGATAGAATAAAAAAGGCTGTAGAGAGAACTAAATCCTTTATGAGCAAGGTCTATAGTGAAAATGAGATGCTTTTATTTAGAGAGAAGGGGATGAGGATGGAGTCTGTTGCAGGAAACTTTGCTGCAAAGGAAGCTATCAGTAAAGCATTAGGCACAGGAATAAGAGGATTTCAATTAAAGGATATAGAAATAGTGAGAAACGGAATAGGAAAGCCAGAAGTTAATTTATATGGGCGAGCTAAAATCATAGCAGAGCTTAAGGGGGTAAAATCAATTCATGTAAGTATATCTCATAGCAAAACTGATGCAATTGCATTTGCTGTATTGGAGGGATGATTTAATGAGAGTAGGTTCATCATCTACCCTTAAAAGTATAGATAAGTATTGCGTAGAAAAAATAGGTATACCTAGTATTATTCTTATGGAGAATGCAGCATTAAAGATTATAAGCAATTTGGAATTACATAAGAATAAAAAGTTTGTAATAGTATGTGGAAGTGGAAATAATGGTGGAGATGGTTTGGCTGTAGCGAGGCATCTTAAGGCTTTAGGAAAAGATATTGATGTTTTCTTGGTTAATTTAAATGATAAATTATCAGAAGATTGCTTAATAAATTATAATATATTAAAACATTTGGGAATCAAGATCTATCCTTTGAATAATATGGAAGATTGTTCTCAGCTTCGAGAGTGTTTAGTAAATAGTGATATAACAATAGATGCCTTATTTGGAACGGGGTTATCTAGAAATCTATCAGAACTTTATATAGATATAATCTCGGTTATAAATGAAAATAGTGAATACATAGTTTCTATTGATGTTCCTTCTGGAATGAATTGTGATAGTGGTAAGGTAATGGGGAGTTGTGTTAACGCAAATAAAACTATAACCTTTGAGCTATTAAAGAAAGGTTTTTTAACTTGGGGAACAAGTACGTATACTGGAAAAGTAGTGGTTGAAAGCATTGGAATACCTGAATCTGTAATTGATAATCACAGTGAGGATATTTTCATGATTACTGAGGAACTAGTCAAGAAACACATACCTCAAAGAGATAAGTATGGGTATAAAGGTGATTATGGAAGAGTATTAGTACTAGCAGGTTCCATGGGTTTTTCTGGCGCAGCATACATTACTGTTAACAGTGCTGTAAGAAGTGGTGCTGGTTTAGTTACATTAAGTACTTCGAAAGATCTACAACAAATATTATCATGTAAATTTATAGAAGCAATGACTTCTAGTTATGAAGATGAAGAACAGTTAGATAATCATATCAAAAAGAGTGATTGCATAGCTATAGGCCCAGGAATGGGTGATAGTTCCACTACATTAGAGCTCTTAAAAAAAGTTATATATAATTCTACATGTCCTATTGTTATAGATGCTGACGGTATAAATGTGTTGAAGGGTCAACAAGATATTCTTAAGGATAAGAAGTGCTCCATTATAATTACACCTCATATAGGTGAAATGTCAAATTTAACTGGCTACTCAAGGGATTATATCAAGGAAAATAGGTTAGAAGTTGCTAAAGAAGTTGCTGGAAAGTACAAGATAGTTGTACTTTTAAAAGGTTATAATACAATAATAACTGATGGCAATAAAACTTACATAAATCCAACAGGAAATAGTTCTATGGCGTCAGGTGGAATGGGTGATTGTTTAACCGGAATAATAACCAGCTTTATAGCTCAAGGGATTAGTACACTTGAAGCTACAGCAGCCGCAGCATATGTGCATGGATATATTGGTGAATGTTTATCAAAATCAATGTATTGCGTAAATGCCAGCCATATTATTGAAAATATCCCCTCAGCAATAAAAGAAATGCAATTAAAATAGAATAAAACTGCTATTAGATTAATAATAGTATTAATGTAGTCATAATTTAGGAGGATTTATGAAAAGAAATCGACTATTATTAATATTACTATTTATAATAATAGCAGCAGTTTCAATATTTGCTGCTTATCAAAAGTTTTATAATATTACTCCAGAAGAAATATTAGATGAAATCAAAGAGATAAAGTCATATACTGCAGATGTCACTTACACTTCTATAAGTTCTAGGGGTGAAGTAAAGTATGAAACTACCCAATGTTATGACAAAGAACAAGGAACTAGAGTTGATTTTAAAGAAGGAAGAATATATCTGTATAAACAAAATAAGATATATGTAAAGGATACTAGTACTAATAGACAATATGAAGTGGACAAGAACTCTGATGAATTTTATAAATTAGCCTTTATAGATGAAGTTGGAAAGTATATTGTGCTAGATCAAGAAATTAAATATTACTATAAGGATATAAATGGGATAAGATGTCTGATTGTTGAGTTTTCAATATTAAACAATAATCAAAATATGGACAAACAGGTACTGATAATAGACAGTGAATCAAAGACACCTAAAGAATTGTTAATATATGATAAGAATGGAAGTGAGAGAGGAAAGATAGAATACAGTAATTTTAAAAAGTCAAATAAATTGGATAAAAAGTTATTTGATCTTTAGTAGTAAACATAAGAAATCAAGTACTTGAGGAAATTAATAACTAATAGTATACGATTTTACCAGTTTATATTATTTAAGTAATTTCCCAAAGTATGTACATATGATATGGTTGTGGGTTTTAAAACATTGAAATTTTAACTTATACTTCAATGATAATAACTTTAATTATTTTATGTATTTATATAAATATAATAAAAAATATCAAATACAGAAAATAATTGTAAAAAAAAGTAAAAAGAGAATAGCTAAAGATGAAAATTCTTTGACATTGTGACATAATTTGCTATAATTTACTTATACATATATCATTCTTTTTATAACTCTGAGGAGATGGGAGAATCATGTCATATTCAAAGAATAGAGAAAACGGTGCACGAGAAAAAAAATATAAAAAATATAGTCAATTAAATGATGCAAATTTAATATCATATAATGAGGATAAAAAAGAATCATCATTTTATTTATTAATGAAAAAAGGCTATGAAGAGATGGCGAGTATTAACATAGAGCTTGCCGAACTTGGTGTTGCATCAGACCTTCAAGATACTATTGAATATGAGACATGGCTATTCGGAGTGTGATATATGTAATGACGGTTATAAGTGTAAAAAGAGGCGATATATTTTATGCAGACCTAAGTCCTGTAGTAGGATCGGAGCAAGGTGGCATAAGACCAGTAATAATAGTACAAAACGATATAGGAAATAAATATAGCCCAACTGTGATTGTAGCAGCTATAACTTCTCAAATAAATAAAGCTAAGCTACCTACACATGTTGAGATATCATCAGAAGAGTATGGACTTAATAGAGATTCCGTTGTACTACTAGAACAAGTACGTACTTTAGACAAAAAGAGACTAAAAGAGAAGATTGGTCATATGACTGATGATGATATGAAAAAAGTTAATAAAGCTTTGCTAATAAGCTTAGCTCTAGATTAGATATTGTCCCTAGTTTGAAAAAACTAGGGATTTTTGTTTTTTTAGATGAATATATGCTTTGAAATTAAGGTGTCACTCCTCCTATGCTTTAATGAGTTTCGCAAAGAATTAATATGATCTTCTCCAATGTAGTAGCTAAAACTGTATAACTCACTACGTTCGGACAATACAGTTTCTTTACGCTAATCCATTTCCGAAAATCATTTAATTCTAATAGCTCACTCATATAGCATCTCCGGTAGTGACACCTTAATTTCAATAATATTATTAAACTTAGCCTTTAGACGAAGAGCTCCTGATATATACTTTGAAATTAAGCTGTAATTCTTTCGATGCTTTAATGAGCTTACGCAAAGAATTAATATGATTTTCTTCAATCTTAATTCTAGCAATAATATTAAAAAATAATGTTATATATGTATTATATAATACGATGTAAAACAGCAATTGTATAGCACATATAACAAAAGTAGTACCAATGTGCGCAAAAATATGAAATAAGTGTATCCAATTAAGCCAAGTTATGATAAAATAACTATTGGCTGATTATTAAAGATATTAATGGTATAATTAGTATGACTTACTTAATCTAAAGAAGAATATCTAGATAAGCCAGTTGAATATTTAGACAGTTTAGAACTAATGAGCATTTTTAAAAATTTCTTTGATTAAATTAAAGGAATTTAAGAATGCAAAAATAAAATAGATTGGTTAATCTATATTAGACTTAAGAGAAGATCTAAGAAGAACAGGACATAGGAGGTTAATATGAGTAATAAAGTTGAGGAATTAAGACAAATTACTAAGACTATAAGAAAAGATATTATAACTATGCTGACAGAATCAGCATCAGGTCATCCTGGTGGATCACTTTCTGCAGCAGACATACTAACAACTCTTTATTTTAAGGAGATGAATGTAGATCCTAAAAATCCTAGAAAAGAAGATAGAGATAGGTTTGTTCTATCAAAAGGTCATGCAGCTCCTGTACTATACAGTGTACTTGCGAGAAAAGGATTTTTTCCTGTAGAAGAATTAAAAGGTTTAAGAAAGCTAGGATCAATGCTTCAAGGACATCCAAACATGAATGATGTTCCAGGTGTTGATATGTCTACTGGTTCTTTAGGACAAGGTATATCGGCAGCTGTTGGAATGGCTCTTGCAGGCAAGTTAGATAATAAAGAATACAGAGTGTATACTTTATTAGGAGATGGTGAACTTGAAGAAGGTCAAGTTTGGGAAGCTTCTATGTCTGCTGCTCATTATAAACTTGATAATTTAACAGCTTTTATTGATTATAATGGACTTCAAATAGATGGAGATATTGAAAAAGTAATGAATCCAGCTCCAATAGACGAAAAGTTTTTAGCCTTTGGATGGAATGTCATTAATATAGATGGACATGATATAGAAGAAATAATAAGTGCTATAGATACAGCTAGAAACACTAAAGGAAAACCTACAGTAATTGTATGCAAAACTGTAAAAGGAAAAGGTGTTTCATTCATGGAGAATGAAGCTGGATGGCACGGCACAGCGCCAAATAAGGAACAATGTGAACAAGCTTTAAATGAGATCGGAGGGGAAAACTAATGGCTAAAAAAGTTGCGACAAGAGAAGCTTATGGAAAGGCTTTGGCAGAACTAGGAAAAGTTAATGAACAAGTTGTAGTTTTAGATGCAGATTTATCAAAATCTACTAAAACAGCAGATTTTAAAGCTGTTTTTCCTGAAAGATTTTTAAATATGGGAATAGCTGAAGGAAATATGATGGGAGTTGCAGCTGGTCTTTCAACTTGCAACAAAGTACCATTTGTAAGTACCTTTGCTATGTTTGCTGCTGGAAGAGCATTTGAACAAATAAGGAACTCTATTTGTTATCCAAACTTAAATGTTAAGATTTGTGCTACTCATGCAGGTTTAACTGTAGGAGAAGACGGGGCTTCACATCAAGCTATAGAAGATTTATCATTAATGAGAAGTATACCTAATATGATAGTGATTAACCCAGCTGATGATATTGAAACTGAGGCTGCTATAAAGGCTATCGCTGAGTATGTAGGTCCATGTTATGTGAGATTAGGTAGAATGGCAGTTTCTACGGTAAATGATAATGCACAATATAAGTTTGAGATAGGAAAGGGCGTAAAGCTTGCAGAAGGAATTAATGCTACTATAATTGCAACTGGAATAATGGTAGAAAAAGCACTAGAAGCTAAAGAGATATTAAAGCCGCTTGGAATAGATGTTGCTGTAATAAATATTCATACTTTAAAGCCTATTGATAAAGAAATTATTATAAGTGCAGCAAAATCTACTGGAGCTATTGTAACTGCTGAGGAACATAATATAATAGGTGGATTAGGATCAGCAGTTTGTGAAGTATTAAGCGAAAGCTTCCCAGTACCAGTAATAAGAGTTGGAGTTAAAGATACTTTTGGAGAAAGTGGTAAACCAGACGAACTTTTAAAAGCATATGGTCTTACTGCTGAAGATATTGCTAGTGCAGTTAAACGCGTTGTTGAGATAAAGCGTTAAAAAGAAAGCAATCAAAAGAAAATGCTAGAATATTTCATGTAAATCAGGTAATATAACAGTATAGGAGATCCTATACTGTTTTTTGCTTATTAAATTACAGCATATTTAATTTGAACACAGTGTTTTAACAGTTTCTAATGTAAATAGTAGAGTTATATAACATAGGATTATGAGGAGGAATGATTTTGAAACAAAAGTTAAAAGAATTTTTAGTCATTACAATTGGATTTATACTGGTTTCTATAGCTGTGCAGTATTTTTATGTTCCTAATAATATATCAGGTGGAGGGATAACAGGTATTGCCATGGTTATAAATTATTATATTCCAGCCTTGCCTATGGGAATATTAATGATAATTATGAATATAGTTTTATTTATAATTGCTTTTTTTGTGGTAGGTGGAGGCTTCGGAGGTAAAACTCTGTATGCTGCTTTTGGTCTTTCAGTTTCAATGTTGATCATTGAGAAGTTTTTAAAACCTCATGCATTAACTACAGATCCAATGCTTGCAGTAATAATAGGGACAGGCTTACTTGGAATTGGACTTGGAGTAGTGTTTTCCCAAAATGCATCTACAGGGGGAACAGATATATTAGCTAAAATATTAAATAAGTTTTTTCATTGGGACATGGGAAGATGCATGCAAGCAGTTGATATAATTGTAGTTGTTTTGTGTGCTATAGCTTTTGGACTCAATAAAGGATTGTATGCCATAGTCTGTGTAATGTTAAATGGAATAATAATAGATAAAGTCATTGAAGGATTTAATTCAGTAAAGTCGGTTGCTGTTTTTACAAATAAAAGTGAAGTTATAAAGAAGTATATAATAGACGAAATTAATAGAGGTTGCACAGTATTCACAGGAAAAGGTGGATATACTGATGCTGATAAAGAGGTCATATATTGTGTGATGGATAGAACACAATTGATAAGATTAAGATCTTATATAAAAATTATGGATAAAGATGCATTTATAATTGTAAGTGAAGCTCATGAAGTTTTAGGACAAGGTTTTAAAGATATGTATAATGGATAAAAAAGTTCTGTTTTAGAGAAAATAAGATTGTATATGTATAAGAACAAAGTAAAAGTGTAAATTTGTTATATTCAGAACAAATTTATATTTAATAGATAACTAGGGCATTCTAATGAAATAACCTTAAAATATACATTAAGTGGAATAGATTATATATTTATTAAAACATTAGGGGGAGTTGTGAGATGCAAAATAAAGTTTTTAAAGACTATCTTTTCATAACTATAGGGATACTTTTGGTAGCTATAGCGGTAGAATATCTCTACGCACCAAATAATCTTGCTGCGGGTGGAGTAACCGGTTTAGCTATAGTTATTAATTACTATATTCCTTATGCAACTACAGGAACTCTTGTGCTGATTATGAATATAATCTTATTTATAGTTGCATTTATATTTATAGGAGGAAATTTTGGAGCTAAAACAATATATGCATCTTTTGGACTTTCTTTAATAATGTGGATTATAGAAAAGTTTTTTCATCCTCAAGCACTTACGCATGATTTGATAATAGCTGCAATATTTGGAACATTTTTATCCGCTATTGGAATGGCTATAGTTTTTAATGCAAATGCCTCAACTGGTGGGACAGATATAATTGCTAAGATACTTAATAAGTTTTTTCATGTGGATATAGGTAAGGCGTTATCCTCCGTTGATTTTATAGTAACTCTTTTGGCGGCTATTACCTTTGGCTTAAACGCAGGATTGTATGCACTATTATCGGTCATTCTAAATGGTATAGCTATAGATAGAGTTATAGAAGGCTTTAATACATCTAAACAATTAACTATAATTAGTAGCAAAAATAAAGAAATAGGTCAATTTATAATGAATGAACTTGGACGGGGATGCACCTTCTTAAAAGGTGTTGGGGGATATACAGGTAAGGAAACGTTTATAATATATACGGTGGTTGCAAGAGCTGAATTTATAAAACTTAGAGAATATATAAAAAGTATAGATTCAAAAGCTTTTATAACTGTTGGAGAAGCTCATGAAGTATTAGGAGAAGGTTTTAAAGAGATAAATAATATATAAAGCTAATATAGCGTTGGTGAGGAACGAATGATGAAAACTTTCAAGAAATATTTATATATAACAATTGGAGTTTTTTTAATAACGATATCACTAGAGTACTTTTTTTTCCCTAATGATATAGCAGCGGGAGGAGTATCTGGGCTCGCCATCGTTATTAATGCCATTACTGGAATATCTGTTGGTACCCTTATGATAATATTTAATGTATTTTTATTTATAATAGCATTTATTTTTATAGGCGGTGGATTTGGAGCAAAAAGTATTTATGCGACTTTTGCATTATCTGGACTACTATGGTTTTTCGACACATTTATTGGACCTAAGCCATTTACTGAAAATTATATACTTGTAGTAGTGTTTGGAAGTGCAATTCAAGCTGTAGGGATTGCCATTATATTTAATCAAAATGCCTCTACTGGAGGGACATCTATAATAGCTAAAATACTGAATAAATATTTTCATATTGATATTGGTAAGGCGCTTTTAATATCAGATTTTATAGTTACACTACTAGCTATATATGCCTTTGGAGCAGATAAGGGTATGTTTGGCCTAATAAGTGTTTATTTAACTGGAACATTAGTTGATAGTGTAATTGAGGGTTTCACCATAGCTAAAGCAGTGTTTATAATAAGTAGTGTTAGTGAAAGTGTTGCTCAATTTATAATGAATGACTTAGGAAGAGGATGTACATATCTAGATATAAGAGGAGCTTATACCAAAGAAAAAACATCTATGCTTTTCACAGTAGTAAATAGAAAGCAATTTATAGTGTTAAAAAACAAGGTGAGAGAGTTAGATCGTAATGCTTTTATAACTGTAACTGATTCAAGAGAAGTTTTAGGAGAAGGGTTTAGAGATTTAGATGAAGAATAGTATCTTCTGTTAAGGAATGAACTTCAAGGAATTTTTGTTAAATAAGTGAATATGATTTAAAATTGTTTTTAAAAATAAAAAAAATAATTATTCTGAATCTTAGAGTATATCTCAATTACAGCAATCTTTCCTATAATTCCCTAAGGCAAGTTAATAAAGAATTCATAAAATCAGCCGCAACTACACTAGTACTTATGTTATAATAATTTTGTGTATTTGTAGCATTAGATAAATTACCGTCGAAAAAACAATTTTAAGGAGTTGTCTATATGATTGAATTTAAAAATGTAAACAAAGTTTATAATAATAATGTAAAAGCGTTATCAGATGTTAATGTTCAAATAGAACAAGGAGAATTTGTATTCCTTGTTGGGCCAAGTGGAGCAGGAAAATCAACTTTTATAAAGATGTTACTAAAAGAAATTGAGCCAACTGATGGAAATATCTTTATGAATGGAACAGATCTTGCATCTATCAAAAGAAGACAAGTTCCTTTCTATAGAAGGAAAATTGGAATGGTATTTCAAGACTTCAGATTAATTCCTACATTGAATGTATACGAAAATGTAGCTTTTGCAATGAGAGTTGTAGAGGCATCATCAAGGGAAATAAGAAGAAGAGTACCGCTTGTGCTTTCTTTAGTTGGATTATCACATAAGTATAAAATGTTTCCTAATGAACTATCTGGTGGAGAGCAGCAAAGAGTTTCTATAGCAAGAGCTATAGTAAACAACCCTCAAGTCCTTATAGCCGATGAACCTACGGGTAACTTAGACCCTGAAACTGCAAAAGAAATAATGAAGCTTATAGATGATATAAATAAGGCGGGTACTACTATAGTTATGGCTACTCATGCTAAGGATATAGTAAATGCAATGAAGAAAAGAGTTATTGCCATTGAAAGAGGTAGTATAGCAAGAGATGAAATGAAGGGTAGGTATATCTATGAAGATTAGTACGATAAAATATTTTATATCAGACGCATTTAAGAGTTTAAGAAGAAACAGGACTATAAGTATAGCATCTATGGCTACAGTTTTAGCAACGTTATTTGTTTTTGGAGTTTTTATGCTTGCAGCTTTAAATATAAATAATGCAGTAAATAGTGTAGAATCAAAAGTTCAAATAAAAGTATTCTTAGTAAAAGACATAAACTTAAGTGATCAAAGAGATATAGAAGTAAAATTAAGAGCAACTGAAGGGGTAAAAGATGTTACGTATGAATCGAAAGAAGAGGCATTAGACAACTTTAAGAAGCAACTTAAAGATAATGCAGATCTACTTACTGGTTATGATGATGATAAATCGAATCCTTTACCAAGTTCTTATATAGTTGAATTAGATAAGCCTGAGTATTCTCAAACAGTAATTAACCAAGTTAAGAGTATGACAGGTGTAGAAAGTATTGGAAATGACCAAGATTTAATAAATAAGATAGCGGCATTCGCTAAGACTATAAGATGGGTAGGAATAGTTATATTTGTAGTTTTAATAGGAGTATCTTTATTCCTAATAATGAATACAATAAAGCTTACTGTTTATTCAAGAAGAAGAGAAGTTGGTATAATGAAGTTTGTTGGTGCAACAGATTGGTTCATAAGATGGCCGTTTATACTAGAAGGTGTAGTAATAGGTGTTGTTGGTGCTGTAGTATCTAATGTATTATTATTCTTTGCTTATAAAGAAATATATGCCAAGATCACAACTCAACTTATTACTGTAAATTTAATTAATCCTGCATATGTTTTTTCAATGATGTCCTGGCAGTTTGTTATTTCTGGAGCCTTAATTGGTACTCTTGCAAGTATTATTGCACTAAGGAAGTTCTTGGTAGTATAATTTAAAAGTAGGAATAGAATAAATTATTAAGACAAGAATATAATTAGAGGAAGACAGTTGCTCAGAAAGGGTGAATACATATGGTTAATGACAGTAAAGATAAGAAAAGGACCTATACTAAGAGAGTAGGTATAGTAGCTATCATAATAATAGCCCTTATAGCCACTAATGCAGGATCATTTTATCTTGGCAATTTAGCCGCATTTAGAGGTTACACACCTGCACTAAAAGATAAAGAAGTTGCAGCATCACTTCAAGGAGTAAGTGACGTATCTAAATTTAAATCTTTATTTGAAGTAAGAGATATCCTTTATAAAAACTATGATGGTGCAATAGATGACCAAAAGTTGGTTGAAGGAGCTATAAAAGGTATGACAGAAGCTCTGGAAGATCCGTATACAGTTTTTATGGATAAAAAGGATTATGAAAGTTTCTCGGAGCAAAGTAAAGGAAATTATATGGGACTTGGTATACAGGTAGAGGCTAAGGATGATAAAATTGCAGTTTCTACAGTGTTTGATAATTCGCCAGCGAAAAAGGCGGGGATATTACCAGGAGACTTTATCTTAAAAGTTAACGATACTACTGTAACTGGGAAAGAATTAGATAAGGCTGTTTCTATGATGAAGGGTACTGAAAAAGCAGAAGTGAAATTAACTATATCTCGAGAAGGTAGAGGAACCTTTGATATTAAGGCTACAAGAGATGTAGTTAAAATAGATTCAGTTAAAGGTGAAATGATTGATGCCAAAACTGGATATATACAGATAGCTGGCTTTGAAGAAAATACATCGAATGATTTTACTAAAAAGCTTAAAGAACTTGAAGATAAGGGAATGAAGGGTTTGATACTTGATCTAAGGGATAATCCTGGTGGATATTTAGATGAGTGCGTAAATGTTGTATCAAATTTTATTCCTAAGGGAAAGACTATAGTATCAACAATAGATAAATATAAGAATGAAAATAAGAGTGAATCAAAAGGTGGTATTGCAGTAGGTATGCCGCTAGTAGTACTAGTAAATGGTAATTCAGCTAGTGCATCTGAAATAACTTCGGGTGCAATAAGAGATTATAAAGTTGGAACTCTTATAGGAACAACAACTTTTGGTAAGGGTGTAGTTCAAGTTGTATTTAGTGATGATACTCCATACAAGGAGAAATACATGCCATCTTTAGAAAAAGGAACAGCTTTAAAAGTTACAATTTCTAAGTACTATACTCCTAACGGAGAAAATATTCATAAAAAAGGTATTAAACCTGATATTGTGGTTGAATATCCAAAAGAATTGCTTTCAAAACCTTATGACAGATCAAAGGATCCTCAATATAAAAAAGCATTTGAGGTATTACAAGAAAAGATGAAATAGGAGGATATCCACATGGATTTAGCGATATATACACTTAGATCTTTAGCTTATGCAATTGTGGACCCCCAATATGCCTTGATATTAACATTACTTGCAGTAATGTTCTACATGCAAAATAGAAAAAATTCATTTATGCAAAAGATGATATTAGGGGAGAGTTTTAACTCTCCCCTAGAACTTACTTTATCACAGATAGTATTAGGGATACTTGCGGGAGCTTTAGGAAGTGTAATACTTACTTACTTAGGTGTTGTATTTGATAAAAACTCTGGAATTGATATTTTATTTATAGTATCACTTTTACTGATGTTTTATAAGCCGAGATTTTTTTGTTTTTCATACTCAGCTGCAATACTTGGAATTGTAGCAATTGTACTAAACTATATTTACGCTTCAATGGGCATAGTAGCACCACTAAATATTAATGTTACATCTTTGATTACTTTTGTAGGTGTACTTCATATTGTAGAAGGTATACTAGTAAGTTTTGACGGTGCCAAAGGAGCTATTCCTGTGTTTACTAATAAAGAGGGAAGAATTCTTGGAGGGTTCGCGCTAAAGAGACATTGGGCGATTCCTATAGCATTAATAATTCTTATAAAAGGTGTTGTTGATACAGGTACAGTAGAAATAGCCAATCCGAGTTGGTGGCCTCTTATCCAAAGTGGAAGTTTTAAGAAGATCATGGAAACCGCTGTTATATCCTTGGTTCCATTTTATGGGGTTGTAGGATATTCTTCGATAACTTTTGCAAGTGACAAGAAAGAGAAGGCAAGAAATTCTGGGATTGGAATACTAGTTTACGGATTATGTATGATTGTAGTTGGACAACTTGGTAATATTGGCATTGTGTTCCAAATAGTAGGTCTTATATTAATGCCAGTAGCGCATGAATTTATGCTAAGGGTTCAGAATAAAGCAGAGCAAAGTAAAGAACCAATGTTTATAAGCGATGATGAGGGTGTATCAGTTTTAGATGTTTCTCCAGGTTCACCGGCTTATATAGCAGGTGTGAAGAGTGGAGATAAAATATTAGCTATTAATGAAGAAGAAGTAATCAATGAATTACATGCATATAAGCTAATAAAAGAAAGTTATGTTAGTGTAGACATAAGGTTGAAAAATAGAAAAGGATCTATAAAAAATATACTTATTAATCAAATTGAAAATAAAAGATTTGGAGTTATATTGGTCCCTAAGGTTGTCAACAATAAAGATATGATAAATTATGATAAACAAAGTTTTAATGATATTCTAGATAAACTTAAAGATAAAGATAAATAACTTTACAAGGTCCTATATTTGTAGGATCTTGTTTTTTTCTTTGGCGCTGTTAAATCACCGTGTTGAAATTAAGTGGTTTTGCATCCGATGCTTTAATGAGCCTTCGCAAAGAATTAATATAATTTTTTCATATTCCATGGCTAAAACTGTAAAATCACTACGTTCGAACAGTACAGTTTTTTAACGCCATTCCATCTGAAAAAATCATTTAATTCTAATAGCTCGTTCATATAGCATCTCCCGCATAACCACTTAATTTCAATAATATTCTTAAACATACCCTTTCTTTTTATTAAAGCTATAGAATTCCTATGGATGTACCACTTTGTAATGAAACTTATTATTTTTAAATTCTATCACCAGAAGCCGTGAGAGTTTAAAAAATATATTATGGTTCGAAATAGTAACTCTTTTTACCTATTGACTTTAAAATGACTAAAAGAATAAAATAAGAATACGAAAGTATGTACGGAGGTATTAGTATGCCAGAATTTGAAATAGTATCCAAGTTTAAGCCTATGGGAGATCAACCGCAGGCAATTGATAGTTTAGTCAGCTCATTAAATAATGGTGAAAAAGGTCAAATACTTCTTGGAGTAACAGGATCAGGTAAGACTTTTACTATGGCTAATATAATACATAGAGTTCAGAGACCTACATTGATATTAGCTCATAATAAAACTTTAGCAGCTCAGTTATGCGAAGAATTTAAAGAATTTTTCCCTAATAATATTGTTGAATATTTTGTATCCTACTATGATTATTATCAGCCTGAAGCATATGTAGCACAAACAGATACGTTTATAGAAAAAGATGCTTCCATAAATGATGAAATAGATAAGCTTAGGCATTCTGCTACTTCAGCATTGTTAGAGAGACGAGATGTTATAATAGTCGCGTCAGTTTCATGTATATATGGATTAGGAGATCCTGAGGAATACTCCAAATTAACCATATCTCTAAGGCCTGGAATGGTTAAAGAAAGAGATGAAATAATAAAAAAATTAATTGAAATTCAATACGAAAGAAATGATATTGATTTTGCCAGAGGAACTTTTAGGGTTAGAGGAGATTCTCTAGATGTTATACCTGCCTCATATTCAAACAAGGGAATAAGAATAGAATTTTTTGGTGATGAAATAGATAGAATAAGAGAATTTGATGTTCTTACTGGAAAGATAATTGGAGAAAGAAATCATATATCAATATCACCAGCATCCCATTTTGCAACTTCAAAAGAGAAAGTAGATGCAGCGATAAAACAAATAGAAGATGAACTTGAGATTAGACTTAAAGAATTAAATGCACAAGATAAATTGTTAGAAGCTCAAAGATTGAGGCAGAGAACTAATTTTGATATAGAAATGATAAGAGAAATGGGATATTGCAGTGGTATAGAAAACTATTCGAGAATATTGGATGGAAGAGCTGCAGGTACTCCTCCAAAAACATTGATAGACTATTTTCCAGAGGATTTCTTACTGTTTATTGATGAGAGTCATGTTACCTTGCCACAAGTAAAAGCTATGTATGGTGGCGACAGATCAAGAAAAACTGCTTTAGTTGAATACGGATTTAGATTGCCTAGTGCCTATGACAATAGACCATTACAGTTTGATGAATTTGAGAAAAAAATCAACCAAGTGGTTTTTGTATCTGCAACTCCTGCACAATATGAAGTTGATCATGCTACTAATATAGCTGAGCAAATTATAAGACCTACAGGTCTTTTGGATCCAGAGATTGTTGTTAAACCAGTTGAAGGACAAATAGATGATTTATATGCTGAAATCCAAAAAACTATATCTAAAGGATTTAGAATATTAGTCACAACATTAACAAAAAGAATGGCTGAAGACCTTACAAAATATCTTACGGATTTAGGTGTAAATACAACTTATATGCATTCTGATGTTGAAACTATAGAGCGTATGAAAACAATACGATCTTTAAGATTGGGAGAAGTTGATGTACTAGTAGGTATAAACTTGTTAAGAGAAGGATTAGATATACCTGAAGTGGCACTAGTTGCTATATTAGATGCTGATAAGGAAGGTTTTTTAAGATCTGAGACATCTCTTATACAGACTATAGGTAGAGCTGCTAGAAATTCAGAGAGTACGGTAATAATGTATGCAGATAATATTACTAGATCAATGGATAAGGCTATAAAAGAAACTTACAGAAGAAGAGAGATACAAATGAAGTACAATGAAGAGCATGGCGTTGTACCAACAACTATAATAAAGGACGTAAGAGAAGTAATTGAAGCTACAAAGGTAGCTGAAGACAAGACAGAATATAAAGTTAGTAAAGAAAATAAAGTTAATGAAGATCCTAAGACACTTATTAAAAAATATGAGGCTGAGATGAAGGATGCAGCTAAGAATCTTCAGTTCGAAAGAGCAGCAGAATTAAGAGACTTAATAAATGGATTAAAGAAGAAAGTTTAGGATTAGGTGATGATTTTATGAGCTGCATTACAAAGATTAGACAAAACTATGAGTATTTCACACAAACTGAAAAGAAAATAGCAGATTACGTAATTGAAAATAGCAAGGATGTAATAAATATATCAACACAGGATCTGGCAGAATTAACCAAGACCTCACCTGCCTCTATAGTTAGATTTTCTAGGAGTTTAGGTTTTGACGGTTTTGGCGAATTAAAGATTGAACTTGTTAAAAGTCTTCAATCCTTTAATGATGAAGAAATTGATACAATCTTAAAGCATGATGATACGGTAGAAGAGATGGTTCAGAAGATAGAAGGAAGAGTACAAAACACTCTAGAAGAGACCGTTAGATTAATTAATTTTAAAAACTTACAAGAGGCACTAGACTCCATAAAAAAAGCAGAGACTATATATTTACTTGGAGTTGGAGCATCAGCGCTGGTAGCGATGGATCTACAGCAGAAGCTTTTAAGAATAAATCGGAGATGTGTGTTTAGTTTAGATAGTAATTTAGGTCTAGCAACTTCGGTACATATAACAGAAAAAGATGTTGTTATAGCTATATCATATGGTGGAAGAACTAAGGAAGTTAACCTTGCGGTAAAAAGAGCACGAGATAATGGAGCAAAATGTATCGCTATAACAAAATGGGGAAAAACTCCATTAGCATCTCTATCTCATATATCTATATTTTTACCAAATAATGAAGGTGAGTTAAGAATAGGTGCTATTAATTCTAGATTTGCCCAGCTACTTATAACAGATATAATATATTTGGGTATAGCAAAAGAGAACTTTGAATTGACAGAACACCATTTAAGAGAAACTAAAAAGATTGTGCAACCACTTAAGGAATAGTAATATATACAAATGAAACAGCGTAGTTTTATAAAAAGTTTAAAACTTTTATAGAGCTACGCTGTTTTTATTGCATATGAAAATATAAAATTTTAATACTGGCTAAGCATGGCAACTTCAACGCCTTTGACAGCCTTTTGATACATACAGTAAAAAAAAGTTAATCAACTGACAGAGTTATATTAATGATTTTGAACTTTAATAATTAGTGCATACATAAATTGGGAAAGAAATAAAAATAGTAGAGTAGAAAAGATAAATTAATAATAATTGAAATAATATTTCGTTTTAATAAAGAAAACATTGAAACAAAGTTTCTTGTATGTATAATTATAGATATAAGGTAAATGTTTTCGGGAGGATAAGAGATGAGATTAGATTTGGGAAACTTGATTACAGAAACTAGAAATGCCGATACAAGGAATATAGACAAGGTATCTACTATTGAAATGTTAAAAATGATTAATGAAGAAGATAAGAAAGTAGCTTTTGCAGTTGAAAAAGAAATAGAGAACATAGCTATTGCGGTTGATTACATATCCAATGCATTACAATGTGGTGGAAGATTAATTTATTGTGGAGCAGGGACTTCGGGAAGGCTTGGAATTATAGATGCATCTGAATGCCCTCCTACATATGGCGTGAAAGAAAATCTGGTACAAGGGTTAATAGCTGGAGGATATGGCGCAATATTTAAATCAAAGGAGGGGGCTGAGGATTCAAAAGAATTATGTGTACAAGATCTAGAAAATATAGGTTTTAATGAAAGAGACATTTTAGTTGGTATTGCAGCAAGCGGAAGAACGCCATATGTAATAGGTGGATTGGAGTATGCTAACTTACTTGGTGCAATAACTATAGGACTAACATGCAATCCAGATTCAAGCATCTCAAAAATTGCTAAAATATCGATAGCGCCTGTAGTAGGACCAGAAGCGATTACTGGCTCTACAAGAATGAAGGCAGGTACAGCTCAAAAAATGGTGCTTAATATGTTGTCCACAGGTGCTATGGTTAAGATTGGCAAGGTGTATAGCAATTTAATGGTAGATGTTAAATCTACAAATGAGAAGTTAGTAGAGAGAGCACAAAGGATATTGATAGAAGCTACAGGGGTTGCTAGGGAAGAGGCTATAGCTGTACTTGAGCATACTGGGTATGATGTTAAATTATCTATACTTATGATTATGTCAGGATTACAGAAAAAGGATGCTGAGTGTGTACTTGAGAGTAATAAAGGATATGTAGCAAGAGCTCTAAAGAGTTTGGAATCTTAATATAAAAAGAATGGGGGTAAATTTTATGAATAATAGCATTGATGTAAAAAGCGTTGCGGAGCAAATACTGACAAACGTTGGTGGAAAAGACAATATATCTTCAGTTGCTCATTGTATGACAAGACTTAGACTAGGAATTAATGAAGCCTCTTTATGTAAAGTTGATGAGATTAAAAAGATTGAAGGTGTATTAGGCGTAGTAGAACAACAAGGACAACTTCAAATTATTCTAGGACCTGGCAGAGTAAATAAGGTTACTGAGGCTTTTGGAACTATCACTGGAATTAGCATAGGAGAAGTGGATGATGCTAAAGCTTTAAAGGAAGAGATAAATAAGAAAAATGCAACTCCATTTAAATTGTTTTTAAAGAAATTATCTAATATTTTTATACCTTTAATACCAGCTTTTATAGCTTGTGGACTTGTAACTGCAATATTAAACATTGTTTTAAAGATAGATCCTAACTATGGTAATACAACTATTGGAGGAATATTAAAGATAACTGGTAATGCAGTTTTTTATGGACTTAATTTGTTTGTAGGTGTTAATGCTGCTAAAGAGTTCGGAGGATCAGCTATGCTTGGTGGTGCTATGGCAGCTATAATATCTCATCCGGACTTAGCAAAAGTTACTATAGGAGGTACAGCACTTCTACCTGGAAGAGGCGGAATAATTGCTGTTTTATTGGTAGTTGCATTCTCAAGCTGGTTAGAAAAGAAGTTGAGAAAAGTTATTCCAGAAACATTGGATTTATTTTTAACTCCTCTTGCAGTAATACTTATTTCAGCTTTCGCTGCTTTGTTTGCACTTCAACCTTTAGGTGGAATGATATCAGATGGAATCGGATATGCTGCTAAAACTGCTATATCTGGTGGTGGAGCAATTACTGGTTTTATATTAGGTGGATTATTTTTACCATTAGTTATGACTGGATTACATCAAGGATTGACACCAATACATGTTGATCTACTTAAAACTGCAGGTATTAACATTTTACTTCCTATACTAGCTATGGCTGGAGCAGGTCAAGTAGGTGCTGCAATAGCAGTATATTTTAAGACTAAGAATAAAAGACTTAAGAAAACAATAATATCAGCTCTTCCAGTAGGAATGATGGGAGTTGGAGAACCCCTTATATATGGAGTTACTTTACCTCTTGGAAAACCTTTTATAGGAGCATGTATAGGTGGAGCTTTCGGTGGGGCAGCACAAGCTTTATTTAAAGTTGGTTCAACATCAATGGGGCTATCAGGTATACCTCTTGCCGCAATAACTAATAAACCAATACTATTTGTTGTGGGATTGATCGTTGCTTATGTTGCAGGATTTATAGCTACCTATTTACTTGGTTTTGATGATCCTGTCGAGGAGTAGAATTATAATTTAAATATTGAAGTTAAAATATATAGATAAACTAGTTCCAAATGAAATTTATATCTGATAATCCTGTTACCATTAATCGTTAACAGAGGCATGACTTAGTTCTATTAGATGGAACTGGATTATCTATTCCGCTGAACTGATAAACTACTTCAGTCATTAAACTCCAAATAAAGATTTCGATGGTTCTACGAATCTTTATTTGGATAAGTTCTAATATGAAGTAGTTTATCTATAGATGTACCACTTCGAACCGAAATCTATTTTTAAAACTCTCACGGCATCTGGTGAGAGAATTTAAAAATAATATATTTTATTACGAAGTGGTACATCCATAATATTCTATGTATTAGGAAAGGAAGTAATCATGGGAAAAGGAATATCTGTATTTTTAGGTATGGAGTATTCTTTAGATAGTATACTGAATAATATAAAATTATCTAAGGAAAATGGCTTTGATAGAATTTTTACATCTTTCCATATACCAGAAGCCAATTACGATATCGTATTAGAACAGTTTGGTGAAGTGTCAAAGCTAGCGAATAAGTTAAATATGAAGATAGTTGCTGATATTTCTCCTAATGCTTATAAATTTCTTAAAATAGATAAGGATGATTTAGCAAGGGTTAGGGATTTAGGAATAGACGTTTTAAGATTAGATTTTGGATATTCTGAAAAATTCATTGCAGATTTAAGTAGAAATAAGTTTGGATTTAAAGTAGAAATTAATGCATCAACTGTAACAGAAAGATTTTTTGATGAGTTAGAAAAATATACTCCTAACTATAGAAATATTCAAGCATGTCATAACTATTATCCTAGAAAGAATACAGGAATATCTGAAACTTTATTTATAAGAAAAAATCAGTTGTTAAGAAAATATGGAATTAAGATTTCAGCATTTATTCCTTCATTATCAGGAAAAAGGGGACCGATTTATGAGGGGCTTCCTACACTTGAAGCTCATAGATATTTAGACCCATATACAAGTGCTAGACATTTAATTGCTTTAGGAGTAGATGATATTTTTTTTGGAGATGGAAGTCCTAGTAAAAATGAAATAGTATCAGTAGGAGCTATTAAAGATGGCTGTATTGAACTAAGAGTAGCGCTTTCTGCAAAAAGTTATATTACAAAAAGATATATGGAATTTCCTTGTTATACTAATAGAGCAGATTGTGCTGAAGATGTAATTAGAGCAGTTGAAAGCAGGAGCTTGCTTATAAGTGATGAGGTCATACAAGCTGACAATTGTGTAAATAGAGAGATAGGCTCCGTAACTTTAGATAACGAAGGTTATATGAGATATATGGGAGAACTTCAGATAACAATTAAAGCATTACCAGAGGATGATAGAGTGAATGTTATTGGGAAGGTATTGGAAGAAGATTTGTTTCTTTTAGATTATATAAATGAGGAAACTAGGTTCTATTTTAAAACTATAAACAATTGATTTTAAATACATTAGTTTTAACCTCTAAAGCTTATTATAAGCTTTAGAGGTTTTTGATTATAATAAATTAGTTTAGATAACCTTAATTGGAATATGACAAAATCATATTAATTCTTTGCGTAAGCTCATTAAAGCGTCGGATGATTAACCAATTAATTTCAACACGGTGCTTTAATATCGCCTAAAGTATAAACTAATTGATTATGAAACTAAAAATAAAACTCTTTAGAATATTATCAATTGGTATTGGTAGATTTATGCTTTTTTGTTTGTAAAAATTAATAACTAAAAGTTGACTTATAAATTGTAAAGAATTAAAATAGTTACATGCGAACTTATGTTCAAAAAAGAATAGCATTAATAATATTGACTAGAATATATAAAGATGTACCAGTTCGAACCTAAATCTATTTTTAAAACTCTCACGGGTTCTGGGGAGAAAATTTAAAAATAATAAATTTTATTACGAAGTGGTACATCTATAGACATACTACTTCAAATTGAAATTTATCCAAATAATGCTTCGTAAGATCATCGAAAGCATTATTTGGAGTCTAATGATTGAAGTAGTATGTCAGTTTAGAGGAATAGATAACTTAAGAATAGGATTCAATATGTAAGTAAGGAGAAATGAGATGAAGGATAAGATAGTAATAAAAGGTGCAAAAGTACATAATTTAAAGAACGTATCCTTAGAAATTCCAAGAGATAAACTTGTAGTATTTACAGGTTTATCAGGATCAGGAAAGTCATCATTAGCTTTTGATACACTGTATGCTGAAGGGCAGAGACGATATGTAGAATCTCTTTCAGCATACGCTAGAATGTTTTTAGGTCAAATGAATAAACCAGAAGTGGAGTCAATCGAGGGATTGTCACCAGCTATATCCATCGATCAAAAAACTACTAGCAAAAATCCTAGGTCAACGGTAGGAACTGTTACTGAAATATATGATTATTTAAGATTGCTTTATGCTAGGGTTGGTGTGCCTCATTGCCCAAAGTGTGGTAAAGAAATAACTCAGCAGACCATAGATCAAATAGTGGATAAAGTTATGAATTTTGAGGAAAAAACAAAGATACAGATATTAGCACCTATAATTAGAGGTAGAAAAGGTACTCATGAGAAAGTTCTAGAGAATATAAAAAAGAATGGGTATGTAAGAGCAAGAATAGATGGTGAAATATATGATCTTTCTGAAGATGAAGTGATTTTAGAAAAGAATAAAAAACACAGTATAGAAGCTGTAATAGATAGATTGGTCGTGAAGTCAGACATAGAAAGCAGACTTACTGATTCTTTGGAGACTGCGTTAAAACTAGCAGAGGGATTAGTAATAGTAAACATATTAGGAGAGCATGATATACTTTTTAGTGAAAAATTTGCTTGTGCAGAATGTGGGATAAGTATAGATGAATTGGCACCAAGATTGTTTTCATTTAACTCACCTTTTGGAAAGTGTGATCACTGTGATGGTCTTGGAACCTTAATGGAGATTGATGAAGATTTAGTTATACCTAATAAAGATTTAAGCGTTATGGATGGTGCTATAGCTTCATGGGGAGAAGGAAGATTAGCAGAAGGAGCTTGGACTTATGCTGTACTTAAAGCTTTAGAGAAAAAGTATAAGTTTGATTTAAAAACTCCTATTAAAGACCTTCCTAGAAATATAGTTGAATTATTGCTATATGGAACTAATGGAGAAAAAGTAGAAGTTGATTATACTAAAGAAGGAATTTTGGGAAGATATAAGC
The DNA here is from genome assembly GCF_024341905.1 of Clostridium folliculivorans. Classification (GTDB taxonomy): domain Bacteria; phylum Bacillota; class Clostridia; order Clostridiales; family Clostridiaceae; genus Clostridium_AR; species Clostridium_AR folliculivorans. The sequence goes on along the minus strand of NZ_BQXY01000007.1, from coordinate 157,943 downwards.
ATGCCTTTGATGGAGAAATAAATTCATTAAAGAGAAGATATATGGAAACTGGCTCTGACATCATAAAGACTGACATTGAGCAATATATGAGCAACAATCCTTGTCCTAAATGTAAAGGTGCTAGGTTAAAGCCAGAAGCTTTAGCTGTTACTGTAGGGGATAAAAACATAAATCAATTCACAAGATTAAGTATTAGAGATGAATTAGATTTTATAAACTCTATAGAGTTTTCAGAGAAGAATAAGATAATAAGCCAGCAAATAGTTAAAGAAATAAATTCAAGACTAAAATTTTTAATTGATGTTGGACTAGATTACCTGGACCTAGCAAGAAATTCAGGAACTTTATCTGGTGGAGAATCTCAAAGAATAAGACTAGCAACTCAAATAGGTTCTCAGCTTATGGGAGTGTTGTATATCTTAGACGAACCAAGTATAGGGCTACATCAGAGAGATAACGATAGACTTATAGCAACATTAAAACATTTGAGAGACCTAGGCAATACTCTTGTTGTAGTTGAACATGATGAAGATACTATGAGAGAAGCTGACTTTATAGTTGATATAGGCCCTGGTGCTGGAGAACACGGAGGACAGATAATTGCAGCCGGTCCGATAGATGTAATAGAAAATACTGAAGAGTCGATAACTGGCCAGTATCTTACTGGTAGAAAGAAAATTGATATTCCTAGTGAGAGAAGAAAAGGTAATGGTAACTTTATAACAATCAAAGGTGCTAAAGAGAACAATCTAAAGAATATAAATGCTAAGTTTCCACTTGGAACACTTACTATGGTTACTGGGGTGTCTGGATCAGGTAAGAGTACTTTAGTTAATGAAATACTATACAAGGGACTTTATAAAATTGTAAATAAGTCTAGAGTTATTCCTGGAGAGCATAAAGAAATAACAGGGTATGAAAACATTGATAAGATAATCGACATAGACCAAAGTCCTATAGGAAGAACTCCTCGTTCGAATCCAGCTACTTATACCGGTACTTTTGATATAATAAGAGAACTATTTTCTAACACAACTGAAGCTAAGATGAGAGGGTATAAACAAGGAAGATTTTCATTCAATGTTAAAGGTGGAAGATGTGAGGCATGTAGTGGAGATGGAATAATAAAAATAGAAATGCAATTTTTATCCGACGTATATGTTCCATGTGAAGTATGTAAGGGTAAAAGATATAATAGAGAAACACTAGAAGTTAAATATAAAGGTAAGAATATAGACGATGTATTAAATATGACAGTTGAAGAAGCACTCGATTATTTTGAAAATATACCAAGAATACATAACAAACTTAGGACGCTTCATGATGTAGGACTTGGATATGTAAGGCTAGGTCAGCCATCAACTCAGTTATCTGGTGGAGAAGCGCAAAGAATTAAACTCGCATATGAACTTTCAAAGAGAAGTACAGGAAAGACTTTATATATATTAGATGAGCCAACAACAGGACTACACGTGGCTGACGTAAGCAGGCTTATAGAAATACTTCAACGACTTGTTGATTCGGGTAATACAGTTGTTGTTATTGAGCACAACCTTGATATGATAAAATGTGCAGATCATATAATAGATCTTGGTCCAGAAGGTGGGGACAAAGGCGGTACTATATTGTGTACTGGTACTCCAGAGAAGATAGTAGAAAATGAAGAGTCATATACAGGTAAATATCTAAAAAAATATTTATAATTATTACACTAAAGGGTTCAGTATTAATACTGAACCCTTTAATATATTAAAAGGAATGTAAACAATATTTTAGGCACAAGTTAGATAATCAATCATCTTGATTAAGCGCGATTAACATCGACACTTGTTTCAAGTTCATAGGTCAGGACCCTCGAGGGTTTTGAGATATTGCATCATCAAAGTGTTCATACTTCAGATCCGTGTTTCAAATGACAGTAAGATTAATTGGTGCTTTTGAACTAAACTGCAGTTAAAATCAACTTCAGTTTTTTATATTGCTACATTCCTTATGATATTAATATAACCGTCCATGAAGAATTAATTCCTTTATGGGCGGTTTAATATATAGAAATACAGGAATTATATAACTATAAAGAAATTTACATTAATTATTTGCGTAAGAATCATTAAGGCATCCAATGGTTGAAGGCTTACTTTCAAAATAGTGATTTAAATGCGGAAAATTTTAAAATCAGTACCATATTTATAAATTAATATTTTAATTTTAAATATCACAACTAATTATTAAATTTATTAAAAAAGTAAATAATTATTAGGATTCTATTATGAAAAAGTATAACCTTATATTGACAGAGAATTATTTTTATAGTAGTATTATTTTAATGATTTAGAGTTTTAATGTTTTACTTGGTTAAAGTAATGAAGTATTAAAAGGTGGGCTATAGAATGAATATATGGAGAAATTATGCTATTGAAGGAACTCAAGATCTTTTATTTGATCAATGTGAAATAAAAAATGACGTAATATCAAAAAGTAGAAAAGTATTTAAGAACTTTGGGTTTAATGAGGTACAAACACCAACTTTAGAATTCTATGATGTTTTTAATTTTTCAAATCATCCAATAGAAGATGAAAAGATATATAAATTAATTGATTTTAAGGGAAGAATACTTACCTTAAGACCTGATTTAACAATTCCTATTGCAAGAGTCTATTCTACTAAGATTAAGGGTGGAACTGCTATGCTTAGCTATGTTGGGGATGTATATAGAGCTAATGAGCATAATCACGGTAAAAATAATCAGATAACTCAATGTGGAATTGAAATAATAGGTATTTCAAATATAAAAGCAGAAATACTATTACTTATAACTGCTATTAATACTATAAAAGAAATAGGGATAGAAGAATTCAAGATTGAAATAGGACAGTGTAAGTTCTTTGAAGGAATCCTTGAGGTCATAGATTTCGATAGCGAAGAAGTTAGTGAGCTTGAGGACCTGATAATGAATAAAAATCTAGGATCACTATATTCTTTTTTAAATAAAAAGAAAAGTAAGTTAGACGAAGATCAATATAAAATTTTGAGAGCTTTACCTCAACTGTTTGGAGGAAAAGATGTAATTGATGAAGCACAAGAACTTGTAAAGTCGGAAAAGGCTATAAATGCATTAAGAGATTTAAGTTATATATATAATACTTTAGAATCCTTAGGATATTCAGAGTATGTTTCAGTAGACTTAGCTATGATTCAAAGTTTTAATTATTACACAGGTGCTATATTTAAAGGTTACACAAAAGAAGTAGGAGAAGAAATACTAAGCGGCGGAAGATATGATGGTTTGGTTGGAGAGTTTGGAGAAGAAAGTGCAGCAGCAGGTTTAGCTATAAATGTAGATGCTATACAAAAGCTTATATATGAAAAAACTAAAACCGAAAAAACTGATGAAATAACAGGTGTAATATTTTTTGAAAAAGACTCTTATGCTAATGCTATAAAAATAATGAATTCATTAAATAAGGCTAACGGAAATTGGCAGCTTAATATACAAGAAAGTTTTGAAGAAGTGGCTGATTATTGTAGGGGTAAAGGGATAAACAGGATAATGAAAGTTAACAGAAATGAAGTTATTGAATATAGGTTAAGCCCTACTGGAGTATTTATAGGAGAGATGTTTAAAAATGGAAAATATTAGAATAGCACTTACTAAGGGACGTCTAGAGAAGGATGCTATAGGAATTTTTGATGGTATAGGTATAGACACTACTGAGCTCAAAAATAAGGGGAGAAAGCTTATATTGAAAAGTGACAACTATCCTGTGGAATTTGTTTTAGCAAAGGCACAGGATGTTATAACCTATGTAGAGCATGGAGTAGTTGATATGGGGATAGTCGGAAAAGATACTATACTTGAAAATACACCTGATTTTTACGAAGTGATAGATTTAAATAAAGGAAAGTGTTTCTTTGCCTTAGCATCATTAGAAAGCTATAGATTTATTCCTAACTTTAAAAGAAAGGTTATAGCAACTAAATACCCTAAGGTAGCACATGATTACTTTAGAGAAAAGGGTGAAGATGTTGAGATAATAAAAATTGAAGGTTCAGTAGAGCTTGCCCCGATTTTAGGATTAGCAGATGCCATTGTAGATATAGTTGAAACAGGAACAACATTAAAGGAGAATGGTCTCATAATCTTCGATAAGATTTGTGATATAAGTGCTAGATTAATTGTCAATAAGGCTAGTATGAAAATGAAAAAGAATATAGTTTTGGATTTAGTAGATAAGATTGAAGATTTTTTGAATTCAAGTGAAGGAGAAGCTAATAATGATTAAAATATATGAAGATAATGATTCTATTGGGCTGTTTCTTCAATTAATGCGAAGAAGAAGCGAAGAGGATAGCAAAGAAGCTTTAGAAGCAGTGGAGCGCATAATAAGTTCTGTGAGAAAAGAGGGAGATGCTTCAGTTAAAGCTTTCACTGAAAAGTTTGATGGAGTGACATTAGATCAGTTAAAAGTTAGCGAAGTTGAAATAGAAGATGCTTTTAATAAAGTATCTGACAATATAAAAAACGCCTTAGAAAAAGCAATAACAAATATAGAATACTTTCACAAAAAGCAAATAAGACAATCATGGGTAAGCACTGAGGAAAATGGAGTAATCATGGGGCAAAAAATATCTCCTCTAGAGAAGGTAGGAGTATATGTTCCTGGAGGCAGTGCAGCTTATCCATCATCAGTTCTTATGAATGTAATTCCAGCAAAGCTAGCAGGAGTAAAAAAAATTGTTATGGTAACTCCACCAAAGAAAGATGGAAGTATAGATTCTAATATACTAGTAGCTGCTAAGCTCGCTGGAGTAAGTGAAATATATAAAGTTGGGGGAGCTCAAGCTATAGCAGCTCTTGCTTATGGAACTGACACTATTCCTAAGGTTGATAAAATAGTAGGACCAGGAAATATATATGTTGCTTTAGCAAAGAGGGTTTGTTATGGCAAGGTGGATATAGATATGATAGCTGGTCCTAGTGAAATAACTATAGTATGTGATGAAAAAGCTAATGCTAGGTTTTTAGCTGCGGATTTAATGTCTCAAGCTGAGCATGATAAACTTGCTTCATCTGTGCTTATAACAACTAGCAAAACTTTAGCAGAGGAAGTTAATAAACAAATAAATGTACAAATTCAGAATCTAAATAGAAAAGAAATTATAGAGGCTTCACTTAAGAATTATGGGGGAATATTAGTTGTTAAATCATTAGAGGAAGCCATAGATATGGCAAATACTATTGCGCCAGAACATCTGGAGTTAATGATTGAAAACCCTATAGCATATCTTGGAAAAGTTAAAAATGCAGGTTCAATATTCCTAGGTCAATATAGCCCAGAACCTTTAGGTGATTATATGGCTGGTCCAAACCACGTTCTACCTACTAATGGAACGGCAAGATTTTTTTCACCTTTATCTGTAGATGACTTTATAAAAAAATCTAGTTATATATATTATACAGAAGAAGCTCTTAGAGAATTAAGTGAAGATATAATGATTCTAGCTAAGGCAGAAGGTTTAGACGCTCATGGAAATTCCATAAAAGTGAGGGTTGACAATGAATAGTTTGTTTAGAAAAGATCTAAGTGATTTTAAACCCTATGAAGCAGAAGTGAATAATTGCCAAGTGATTTTAAATGCCAATGAAAGTTTTATTAATATAGAAAAGCAGCTGGAAGAAGAGATAATTAATGTCATTAAGGATATAAAGATAAATAGATATCCTGATCCAACTGGAGAAAAGTTAAGAAAAGTTTACGGCTACTACTCAGGAGCTGATAAAGAAAAGATAATGATAGGTAATGGATCTGATGAGCTTATATCAATTGTTTGCAACACTTTCGTAAATAGCGGAGATAAAATAGTTAAATTAAATCCAGATTTTTCAATGTATAAGATTTATGGAGTTTTGCATGGTGCGGAGGTTCTTGAATATGATTTGAATGAAGATTTTACCTTAGATATTGATGACTTTATTAATTTTGTAAACAATGAGAAACCTAAAGTTGTGTTTGTCTCAGTGCCCAATAATCCAACAGGTGGAATTGTTAAAAAAGCAGATATATTAAAACTCATAACATCAGTAAATTCTATAGTTGTTATAGATGAAGCTTATTTTGAGTTTTATGGAAATACAGTAATAGATGAAATAGACAATTACGATAATTTAATAATACTCAGAACTGCATCAAAAATAGGGTTAGCAGCTTTGAGGTTAGGATTTTTAATAACTAACTCAGCATTATTAATGGAGATATACAAGGTAAAACCGCCTTACAATGTAAATTCCATCACTCAAGAAATAGGCGCCCTAATATACGAAAATAAGCAGGTAATAGAAGATAATATCTCAAGGATTCTAAGAGAGAAATCTTCGTTGCAAATAAGTTTGCTAAGTTTATCTGAGAGAATAAACTTTAAGATTTATCCTAGCGGTACTAATTTTATTTTAATTGAAATTGAAGAGGCGGAAGAACTTTACGAATACCTTAAAGATGAAGGAGTTTCAGTAAGATTTTTTGGAAAAGGAAGACTAGAAAATTGCATAAGGATAACTGTTGGAAATAGTGATGAGAACAGGATTTTACTTGAGGCAATAAATAAGTTTCTAGGGGATAAATAATATGAGAGAGTCAGATATAAAAAGAAAAACTGGTGAAACAGATATTGAGGTTAGTTTGAAAATAGATGGAGAAGGTAAATATGAAGTGAACACGGGAATAGGATTTTTCGATCATATGCTCACTTTGATGTGTAGACATTCTCTTATGGATATTAAGATAAAAGCAAAGGGAGATCTTTATATAGATGGGCATCATACTGTAGAAGATGTTGGAATAACACTTGGGATGGCAATGAGAGAGGCTCTAGGCGATAAAGCTGGTATTAAAAGATATGGAACATCCTATGTTCCTATGGATGAAGCATTGGCCTTGGTATCTCTAGATTTAAGTGGTAGAGATTACTTGGTATTTGATGGGCCTATTGATACAAGCAAGACTTTAGGTAATTTTGATGTGGAACTGACAGAAGAATTTTTTAGAGCTGTAGCAGCTAATTGTGGAATAACTTTACATTGTAAAGTGTTATATGGAAAGAATAATCACCATATGATTGAAGCACTATTTAAAGCATTTGGAAGAGCATTTAGAGAAGCAACTTCTTATGATGAAAAGATAAAAGGTGTTATGTCCACAAAAGGTGTATTGTAGTTTATCTAAAGATGAAACACTTTAATCCGAAAGCTATTTTAAAAACTCCTCTGGGTTCTGAGAGGAGAGCTTGAAAATATGAGTCAAATTATGAAGTGGTTCATCTATATATAAATGAAATGAGGTGAAGATATGATTTCAATAATAGATTACGGAATTGGCAACTTAAGAAGTGTTGAGAAGGCACTTTGGAGTTTAGGTATAGAATCTAAGATAACTAGTAGTAAAGATGAGATAAAGTCCAGCAGTGGAATAATACTTCCAGGTGTAGGAGCTTTCCCAGCTGCAATGAAGAATCTTAGGGAAAGAGAACTGGATGAACTTTTAAAGGAAGAAGTGAAAGAAGGAAAGCCCCTTATAGGTATTTGTCTTGGAATGCAGTTACTTTTTCAATCTAGTGATGAAGTTAAGTACACTGAAGGATTGGGTTTTATAGATGGACATGTAAAGAAATTTGATATAAAAGAAAAAGTTCCTCATATGGGATGGAATAGACTTAAGTTCAATGTCCCAAGTGATACCTTAAAAGGAATAGATGAAGGTAGTTATGTTTACTTCGTTCACTCATACTACGCGCAGACTGATAAAACTAACGTAAATGCTTATGCTGAATACGAAGTAGATGTTCCAGCAGTGGTTTCAAAAGATAATGTAATAGGGTTTCAATTTCACCCTGAAAAGAGTGGAGATGTAGGGCTTAATATATTGAAGAACTTGAAGGGGCTGATAAAGTGATAATAATACCTGCTATAGATTTGAAAGATGGAAAGTGTGTGAGACTTTATAAAGGTGAGGAAGACACAACTCATGTAGTTGCAGAGAATCCGGTTGAGGTAGCAAAGTCCTTTGAGAATAAAGGAGCAGAATTTATCCATATTGTTGATCTTAACGGAGCTTTTAGCGGCAATCAAGCAAATCTATCAATAATAGAAGAGGTTGTGAAAAGTGTAGATGTACCTATAGAAGTAGGTGGCGGCATACGATCAATTGAAGCTATTGATAATTTGATTTCAATAGGAGTTAAAAGAGTTATACTAGGAACCTCAGCAATTAACGATAGTAAATTACTAAAATCAGCTGTTGATAAATATGATGAAAAGATAGCAGTAGGAATAGATGCTGCTAATGAAAAAGTTGCAATTAAGGGCTGGGTTGAAGTAACAGAAAAAAACTATATAGAATTTGCTAAAGAGTTAGAAAGCATTGGAGTAAAAACATTTATAGTTACGGATATCTCAAAGGATGGAACACTAGAAGGCCCTAATTTAGATATGCTTAAGGCCTTAAAAGAAAATGTAGCTAGTGCCAATATAATAGCTTCTGGAGGAATAAAGGATTTAGGTCATATAAATGAGTTAAAGAAATTAGATATTTATGGAGCTATAACTGGAAAAGCTATTTATTCAGGCAATCTTTATTTAAATGAAGCTATAGCACTTACAAAAAATTAAGTCTTGTGATGTCAAAGAATGTTGTTGAAATTAAGTTGATATAAAGCATCGGATGTATAGCCACTTAATTTCAACAGGTACTTAACAGTACCTAGATTTTACGTAGAAAGGGGTGGGATAATTGATCACGAAAAGAATAATACCATGTTTAGATGTAAAGATGGGTAGAGTGGTTAAGGGGATAAATTTTGTTGGATTGCAGGATGTAGGTGATCCTGTTGAAATAGCTAAGTTTTATAATGATGAAGGTGCAGATGAATTAGTCTTCCTTGATATAACCGCTAGTCATGAAGGCAGAAAAACAATGTTAGATGTAGTTGAAAGAACTGCAAATGAAGTGTTTATTCCTTTAACAGTAGGAGGTGGAATAAGTACAATCGAAGATATAAAGGCAATACTGAGAGCTGGTGCTGATAAGACTTCAATTAATTCAGCTGCCATAAGAAATCCTAAGTTGATTTCTGACGGTGCAGAACTTTTTGGTGAACAGTGTATTGTTGTTGCTATAGATGGCAAGATGAGAGAAGACGGTAGTGGGTGGAATGTATTTATAAACGGTGGAAGAATAGATACAGGTATTGATGCCATAACTTTTGCTAAAGAAGTAGCTAAAAGAGGAGCTGGAGAAATACTTTTGACAAGTATGGATGCCGATGGTACAAAGAATGGATATGATATAGAATTTTTAAATGCTATTTGTAGCACTGTCAACATCCCTGTAATAGCATCTGGAGGTTGTGGAAGTATGTCGCATATAAGAGATGTATTTAAGAATACAAATTCTGATGCTGCATTAGCCGCTTCCATATTTCACTATAAGGAAGCAGCTATAAGTGAGGTTAAAAAGTATTTAAGAGAAAATGAAATAGAAATTAGAATATAGGTAAAGTAAGCTGTTTGGAGGAGTTACAATGGAACCAAATTTTGAAAAGGGCTTAGTACCAGCAATTATTGTAGATGCAACTAATGGTGAAGTATTAATGCTTGCATATATGAATGAAGAATCCTATAAGAAAACCTTAGAGACAAAAACTACTTGGTTCTTCAGTAGATCTAGAAATAAACTTTGGAACAAAGGCGAAACCTCAGGGCACTTTCAAGTAGTGAAGGATATATATATTGATTGTGATGAAGATACTTTGTTAATCAAGGTTGAACAAAAAGGTGCTGCTTGCCATACTGGCGAAAGAACTTGTTTTTATAGAAAGCTTTTGTAAGCTAACATAGTTTATATTAGTTATAGGACGTTATAAAAATTTATGTTGTGATGGTCCTATAATTCTTATAATACAAAGTATGTGTGGTATTTTAGGTAAGGGTTATATTTAATAAAGGAGGGCTTGAAGTAGATATGGAAGATGAATTAAAGCAACTTTACGAAGTTATAAAATTCAGAAAAGAAAATCCTATGGAAGGATCATATACAAATTATCTATTTTCTAAAGGAAGAGATAAGATATTAAAAAAGGTTGGAGAAGAGTGTACTGAAGTAATAATCGAAGGCAAGAATGATAGCAAAGAAAATGGAATAAGTGAAATATGCGATTTGTTATATCATACTTTAGTTTTAATGGCTGATATGGGAATTGAGGTTGATGAAGTTTACCAAGAGTTGAGTAAAAGAAGTCAAAAGATAGGAAACCTAAAAAGTGAAAGAAAAGATATTGAAATACTATGATGCTGATAAAATTTTTATCAGCTCTTTTTTACTGCAAAAGGAATATAAGATTCTTATATAAAGATGAACTACTTCAATCCGAAATCTATTTTCAAAACTCCTCTGGGTTCTGAGAGGAGAATTTGAAAATATAAGTTTAATTATGAAGTGGTTCATCTATAGATGTACCACTTCGAACTGAAATCTATTTTTAAAACTCTCACGGTTTCTGGTGAGAGAATTTAAAAATAATAAGTTTCATTACGAAGTGGTACATCCATGGCTATGTAGTAAAGAATAAAACTTATTTGATTGTTAGATTTTCCTCATGTACATTAGGAAAGGCAGATGCGCAAAAAAATCGCTGAAGAAAGCCACTTCAGCGATTTTTTAAATAAAAGGCATCAATATAATGTGTTACAAATATATTATACAGTAAAAACATTAAATTTATAGGACTTTATTAAACAAAAAGAATAAAAATTTATTGTGAGAATATATTCAGAGATTTATGTGTAAGTTAATTTATGGAGTAAAAATATAAGTATAAAATCTTAAGAAAATATAAATTTTTTCAGTGAAAACGTATGAATTATAATTTGTCATGATTTAAGTTATAATTTATTGTATAATCAATATGGAGAAAGAAGAGAATAAAAGATAGGATAATCTTGGGTAATAAAGTTTGAGGTGAAGATATGGATTTTAAAAAGATAATGAGTGCAGTTTTTGGTGCTATATTTATAATAATACTTTATGTAATTATCTACTATGCACTAAAAATAATGTACAAGGATGTTAAAACTGGTGGGAAGAGAAGAACTTCGACGGCAAAGAAGACCCATGGAATTGAAGTTATAAAAGCTTTAGATAATCACCAACTTAAGCCGGGTTCAGTTATACCTGTGATGGATAGCATAACATTAGGAAGAAGAGAAGATAATTCGATAGTCTTAAATGATCAATTTGTATCAGGTCATCATGCAAAGTTATATTTGAGAAATGATGAATTTATTTTAGAAGATTTAAATAGTACAAATGGAACCTTTGTGAATGACAACAAGATTAGCGGAAGAGTAAAGTTAAGGGTTGAAGATGAAATAAGATTTGGTAGTACTATTTTTAGAGTTATCGACTAAAGAAAATAAAGTTTTTAGGCTTGAGGTGGTCAAATGAGTTCAATAAAGTATGAAAAGAGATTATTATTGATATCATATCTTTTATGTATAGCGCTATTTGGGGATTTAGCATTATTGAAGAATCCTATTGATATAGGAGCGCTAGTAATGGGTGGTATAATAATAATCTTAATTGCTTATGCGCATTTTATAATAAGAAGATTTTTTCCAGATGGAGATAAATTTTTACTGATTTTTTCGGCTATCCTATCTTTTATAGGTATAGCTATGCTATATAGAATAAATCCTCAATTTGCAGTAAAGCAGTTAATCTGGTTTATAGTTGGGATTACTGCTTATATATTGATAGTTGTTATACTGCCTGATTTAAGAAGTTTTACTAAGTATAAATACATATATCTTGGAATAACAGCTGTATTTATGCCTATGGCACTTTTTATAGGTACTGAAGTTTATGGAGCTAAAAACTGGGTTAAGTTTGGAGGATTTGGTTTTCAGCCTTCCGAAATAGGAAAAATATTTTTCGTATTATACCTAGCCGCAGCTTTATCTAACTATGAGGATAAAAAGAATATAATTCAAGATTTTAAGCAGCTTGTAGAGCCGGCCGCAGTTGTAATGGCAGTGATAGGCTGCATGGTACTTCAAAAAGACTTAGGGTCAGCTTTAATATTCTTTGGTATATCAGTTACTATGCTTTTTATAGCTACGGATAAATTAAAATATGTTATTACATGTTTATTGCTATTTTCAGCAGGTGCAGTGGCCAGCTATAATCTTTTTTCTCATGTACGAAAGAGGGTTATAATATGGAAAGATATCTGGAAGTATGCAAATGATCAAAGTTATCAGATAGTTCAAGGATTGTTTTCAATATCTTCTGGAGGCTTCTTTGGGGCTGGGCTTGGACAAGGGTATCCAGGTTTTGTACCAGTAAAAGAATCAGACTTTATCTTTGCAGTTATATGTGAAGAGTTTGGAATTATTTTTGGTATAGGGATCATGTTACTTTATTTCTTGCTCTTCTATAGGGGCATGAGAGCCGCACTTAGCACTGATGATAAATTTTCCCAGTTAAATGCAGTAGGATTTAGTGCTATGATAGTAATGCAGGTGTTAGTTATAATAGGTGGAGTTTTCTCAGTAATACCTCTTACAGGAATTACTTTACCATTGGTGAGTTATGGCGGAACATCAATGATGACTATGTTTTTTGCACTAGGAATACTTCAAAAGATTTCAGAGGAGGGCTAAAAGATGAAAGATTTATCAAACAGTATAAAAAAGGTATTGGTTGTTTATCTGGTTTTGATCTTAGCCCTAATTTCATATATTGCCTATTTTCAATTATTTAAAGCTAGTGAAATTGCTGCTAAACCACAAAATCAGAGACTGTGGGCTAAAAGGAATGAGGTTCTTAGAGGTACTATATATGATAGAAATAAGAACCCTTTAACAGCTTCATCTAAAAATGACTTGTTGACTCAGAATAGGGAGTATAAGGGTGGCGAAATATACTCTCAAGTACTGGGATATGTAAACCCTAAGTTTGGAATAACAGGACTTGAAAGTAAGTATGATGAACAGCTTACCAACTATCACAGTGTAACACTCAAAACATTTGTAAAATCATTAAACGTAGTAGAAGCTTTTAATAATAGAAATAAGACAGAAGATAAAGTTGGTAACAGTGTAATTACTACTCTAGATGATAAAATCCAAAAAGCAGCTTTCAATGCTCTTGGTGACAACAAAGGTGCAGTAGTAGTTTTAAATCCTAAGACGGGAGAAGTATTGGCGATGGTTTCTAAGCCCTCATATGACCCAAATAACTTGGATGAGGTTATGAAGCAAGCAAATGCGGGAAAGTATGAGGATTCACCACTTATAAATAGAGCGGTTATGGGAATGTATCCTCCAGGATCAACTTTTAAGATTGTGACTTTAGCGGCGGCTATAGATAATTTACCGGGTGTAACCAATAGGACTTTTAATGATACTGGTAAGATAGTTTTTAATTCTAAGGAGTCCTTAAGTAATCTGGATGGCCATGTATATGGTACTCTTAGTTTAAAGCAAGCATTAGCAGTTTCATCAAACTTTGTATTTGGTAACTTAGCACTAGAGTTAGGAAATGACAAATTGAAAACAATGGCAGAGAAGTTTGGTTTTAACAAAGATATTCCAGCAGATGGCATTACATTGGAAGATAGTAGATTTCCTACTTTAAAAAGTAATGAAAAGGGTAGTATAGCTCAATCAGGTATCGGACAAAGCAGTATTTTGGCTACACCAATGCATATGGCACTGGTAGCAAGTACTATAGCTAATAATGGAATAATGATGGAACCACAATTAGTTAATGAGGTTATAAATAAAGATGGAGAAGTTCTAAGTAAGAATTCTCCGAAGGTTGCTAGAAATGTTATTTCTCAAGATACATCAAATACTATAAAAAGTTATATGAAATATATAGTTGATGAGAGAATGCCTAGGGACCCTAGCTGGAAGACTGCTTTTGGAGGAACTGGTGCAGCAGGTAAAACTGGAACTGCAGATTATCAGTTACCAAATGGGCAGGATGGTGTTCCTCATTCATGGTTTGTGGGATTTGCACCAGCGGATAATCCACAAGTAGCAGTTGCTGTAATTATAGAAGGTGGTGGCGCTGGTGGTGTGAAAGCAGCACAAGCAGCAGGTTCTATAATGAAGGCTGCATTAAATAAATAAAAAACGATAAATAAGGTTTTAGGTAAACAATATTTTATATACGTATATTTGTTTATCTAAAACTATTTCTATATTTAAAATTTAAGCATGGTGTGAAATTAAGTGTCTTAAATATAGCTAAAATTTATTAAATACATAATTAGGAGGTACAATAAATGTTTGATTTTGAACATCAGCTTAAAATACTTCCAGATAAACCTGGGGTTTATATAATGAAAAATTCCCTAGGGGAAGTAATATATGTTGGTAAAGCTAAGGTATTAAAAAATAGAGTTAGACAGTACTTCCAAAACTCTAAGAATCACTCTGAAAAAACTAGGGCTTTGGTTAAAAATATTTCTGAGTTTGAGTATATAGTCACTGATTCAGAAATGGAGGCTTTACTCCTTGAGTGTAATCTTATAAAGAAATATAGTCCTAAGTATAATATAGCTCTTAAGGATGATAAATTTTATCCTTTTATAAAAATTACTACTAATGAAGATTTCCCGAGGGTGTATGTAACTAGGAATTATGCAAAGGATGGAAATAAGTATTTTGGACCTTATACAAATGTTCCTGCTGTATATGAAACTATAGGAATGATAAAAAAGATATTCCCTTTAAGAACCTGTAAGAGAGTCATATTGGAAGATGGAGAAAGAACTAGACCATGCTTAAACTACCATATAAAACAATGTAATGCACCTTGTGGTGGATTTGTATCTAAAGCTGAGTATGGGAAGATGATTGATGATATAACCAATATTTTAAATGGTAAGGATACGGAGCTTATAAAGAATTTAAGAAGTGAAATGAATATAGCTTCTGAAAACTTAGAATTTGAAAAAGCTGCAAAACTAAGAGATAAAATATTATCAATAGAATTCATAAGTGAAAAGCAGAAGATGTTTACAGCGAGAGAAGCTGACGAGGACTTTATTAATGTTTATAGCGATGAAAAAGATATTTGTGTTCAAGTATTTTTCCTTAGAGAAGGAAAGATTACAGGAAGAGAACATTTTATGTTCCAAGACAAAGCAAATGATGATGTTTCGGAAATAATATCTGAGTTTGTAACTTCTTTTTATGGTGGAACAGCTCAGCTACCTAAAAATGTTTATGTACCTGACATACAAGATATTGACTTAATGGAAGAGTTTTTGACTATTAAAAAGGGATCTAAGGTTTGGATAAAGATACCTAAAAAGGGTGACAAGAAAGATATGCTAGAAATGGTCCAGAACAATGCCAAAATGACTCTTGAACAATTCAAAGACAAAATATTGAAGGATAAGGAAATAAATAGAGTATCGCTTGAAGAACTTGCAGTGCTACTAAATCTTGAAAGTATGCCTATGAGAATAGAATCCTATGATATTTCAAATATTCAAGGGGTTGATTCTGTAGGAACTATGGTTGTTTTTGAGGAAGGTAAGTCTAAGAATTCGGATTATAGAAGATTCAAAATAAAAACAGTAAAAGGTGCTAATGACTACGATAGTATGAGAGAAATTCTTGAAAGAAGGTTTTCTCATGGTCTCGAGGAAATAAAGGCTATACAAGAAAGAAATTTAGAGTTTTCTAAGGGCAAATTCTCAAGTTTTCCAGATTTAATTATGATGGATGGCGGAAAAGGACAAGTAAATGTAGCTCTTGAAGTATTGGAGAAGTTTGGAATAGATATTCCTGTTTGTGGCATGGTAAAAGATGATAAGCATCAGACTAGAGGTTTGATATATAATAATGAGGAACTTATCTTAAGTAGAAGTTCAAATTTGATGCATATGATAACTAGGATACAAGATGAGGTACATAGGTTTGCAATAACGTACCATCGCTCTCTTAGAGATAAGAGGACATTGCATTCAGTATTAGAAGATATTCCTAATGTAGGTGGAAAACGAAGGAAAGAACTCCTTATGAAGTTTGGAAGTGTGGAAAATATAAAAAATGCTTCTTTTGAAGAATTGCTTGATACTCCTAGTATAGATAAAAAAGCAGCTGAAAGTATAAAAGGATATTTTGCATCAAAAAAATAATTTAAGAAGGAGTGTTTACTATATGAAGTATGTTTTAGATACACATACACACACAATTGTAAGCGGTCATGCATATACTACATGGTTAGAAAATATAAAATGGGCATCAGAAAACGGAATCGAAGTGTTAGCAACTACAGATCATGGCCCTAATATGCCTGGAGGTCCTCATCTATTCTACTTCAATAATATTAAGACACTTCCAAGAGAGCTTTATGGAGTAATCCATCTAAGAGGATGTGAAGCTAATATAATTGATTTTGATGGTAATTTAGATATCCCTAAAAGGACACAAGAGAGTCTGGATATCCTATTAGCCAGTCTTCATGATGTATGTATAACTCCGAGAACCAGAGAGGAGAATACAAGGGCATTGATAAATGCTATGGATAATCCTTTAATAGATATTATGGGACATATGGGAAATGCTTATTTTCCTATATATGAAGAAGAAGTTGTGAAAAAAGCCAAGGCTGAAGATAAGATAATAGAAATAAATAATAGTTCATTTAAGTCAAGGCCTGGTAGTGAAGCCACGTGCATAAAAATTGCAAAGATTTGTGCTGAATATGGCGTTAAGATTGTCTTAAGCTCTGACGCTCATGTATCATTAGATATAGGCAAGTTTCCTATTTCACATAAGATAATAGAAGAAGCAAAGGTACCAGAAGAGTTGATATTAAACACAGATAAAAATAAAGTTTTAATTTACTTAAAGAAAAAAGGCAAACTTTCTGATTTAAGCCTTGATTAAAGGGCAATAATTACTTTATACTATTTAATTGAGCGTATTTAATAAAATCATGAGGAGTTTTAATAATGAATAAGTATTTAGAGTTTAGTAAGCTGCTTTTTAGTATTTATGATGGAAAAGATATAGAACTAAATTCTCTTATGAGTGAGCACATATATTTTAAAGTTGGAGGACCAGTAGATATACTAGTTAATCCTAACAATGTTGAACAGGTGAAAAAGACTATTGATTTATGTAAAAAACATAATGTCCCATATTTTATTATAGGTAACGGCTCTAATATCCTTGTTAAAGACGGGGGAATAAGAGGTGTAGTGATAAAGCTTTGCAAACTTAATAAGATAGCAGTTAACGGCACTGAAATAGAGGCAGAATGCGGAGCACTTTTAGCAGATGTATCTAAACAAGCCTTAGCAAATAGTTTAACAGGATTTGAATTTGCTTGTGGTATACCAGGAAGTGTCGGTGGTGCGGTATTTATGAATGCAGGAGCTTATGACGGTGAAATTGTATTTGTAATAAAAGAAGCGATTGTTTTAGATGATAAAAATGAAATAAAAGTTTTAACCAAAGATGAGTTAGAACTTGGATATAGGTCAAGCGTTGTTATGCAAAAAGGATTTGTAGTTATTAGTGCTACTTTTGAATTAAAAGTTGGTAACCATGAGTCTATAAAACGAAGAGTAGATGAATTAACAGCTAGAAGAGAAGAAAAGCAGCCTTTAGAATACCCATCTGCAGGAAGTACTTTTAAAAGACCGCCAGGTTATTTTGCAGGAAAATTAATTCAAGATGCGGGACTTAAAGGCTTTACTATTGGGGGGGCCGGTGTTTCTGAGAAACATTCAGGTTTTGTTATAAATAAGGGAAATGCTACAGCAGAAGATGTATTGGCTGTTATACATTATGTACAATCTACTGTAAAAGATAAATTTAATGTGGAACTTCATCCAGAAGTTAGAATTATTGGTGAAGAGGCTAAATAAGGTTTAGCCTAAAAGAGCTTATATACTATTGATAGTATATAAGCTCTTTTTTTGGGGCAATTTAATTATAAATAACAGTATTTGGTGGTTGATATTATGAATGAGATAAGTTCTAAACTTCAAGAAAATTTAGCTGCCATAAAAAATGTACTTGGGTCAAGCAATGATTTAGTAATTAGAGAATTTGCTATAGGAAAAGATCAGAAGACTAGTGCATCAATAATATATATAGATGGACTTTCTGATAATGACACAGTAAATAGTCTTATTTTAAAAGCACTTATGCTGGATGTAAGAGTGTCTGATATAAGTTTACCTAGCAGTAATAATATAGATTGGTTTGAACTTATAAAAAGACATTCATTGGCTTTTGGTGAGATTGACGAAGTAACTGATATAGAAAAGATATATGAAAGTATATTGTCTGGAGAAACTATTTTACTAATAGATAGCAGTAGTAAAGCTATTTCAATAGATTCTAAGAATTGGGCTCAAAGAGGCATTGAAGAACCAAGTACTCAGACCGTAATTAAGGGACCAAAAGAAGGCTTTACTGAAACTCTAAGAACAAATACAGCCCTTATAAGAAGAAGAGTAAAAAATAAAGATATAGTATTCGAAGAATTTAGCTTAGGCACAAATTCTAAAACAGATTTATCGTTGGTTTATATAAAAAAAATATCTGATGAAAAGATTGTTGATGAAATAAGAGACAAATTGAAAAGGTTGGATATAGAATTTGTAGTTGGAACCTCAATTATAGAAGATTATCTAGAAGGAAACAAAGTTTCACCATTTCCAACCATATATAGCTCTGAAAGGCCAGATTTTGTGGCTACAGCTTTAATGAGAGGAAAGATAGCTATAGTGGTAGATGGTACGCCGTTTGTATCAGTACTTCCATCAGTATTTATTAATTTCTTTCAAACAACAGAGGAGCTTTATGTAAGAAATTATATGGGGAGTTTTATTCTTGTAATTAGATTTATAAGTTATGTGATGGCTCTATTAACCCCAGGAGTATACTGCGCTATACTTACCTTTCATCAAGAGATGATTCCAACAGCATTATATATAAGCATAGCGGCACAAAGGCTCAGTGTTCCTTTTCCAATAGCCTTTGAAACTTTTATTTTAGAAATAATATTTGATATCTTAAGAGAAGCTGCTGTAAGAATGCCTAGAGTGGTTGGACCAACTATATCTATAGTAGGAGCATTGATTCTAGGCCAGGCGTCTATAGAAGCAGGTATTTTTTCACCAATATTAATAATATTAGTTGCACTAACCGCCATTGCAACTTATGTATGCCCTAATTATATTATGGCAAATGCATCAAGATTATTAAGATATACAATACTAATTCTTGGAGCTACCTTAGGGCTACCTGGAATAATTAGTGGAATAATAGTTATAGTATTTCATCTATGTAGTATACAAAGTTTTGGAACTCCTTATATGGAACCTATGGCGCCAAAAACTATGGCGCCTAAAAATATAGCTAATGATTCTAAGGTGACTAAAGTTATTAAAATGATAATTAAAAATATATTTAAGAAGTGATGGCTATGAAAGTAATTTTTAAAATAATAAGTGCAATTTTAGTAAGTATAAATCTTGTAGGATGCTGGGGAGCTAGAGAACCTTCACAGATATCTATTGTAACAGCCTTAGGCATAGATAAAGAAGATGATAGATATTTAGTGACAGTTCAAATACTAAACCCAGGAGAAATTGCTTTAAATAAAAATTCAGTGGGAACACCTGTCACAACTTATAGAATGGAAGGTAAGACTATAGAGGAAGCCGTAAGAAGATTAAGCCTAGAGATACCTAGAAACATATTCTTAGGACACTTAAGGTTGCTAGTATTCGGTGAAGATTTAGCTAGAGAAGGTGTTGGAAAGACCCTAGACTATTTGTTAAGAAATACAGAGATAAGAAGCGATTTTTATATAACTGTAGTAAAAGGTGAAAAAGCAACAGAGGCGCTTAATATACTAACTCCATTGGAGAGAATTCCTGCAAATAAAATTTTCTTCTCTTTAGAGGTGTCTGAAAAAATATGGGCTGCGACTGCTACTATAAAATTATTTGAATTTATTGAAAGCTTGGAAAAGGACGGCGCTGAACCAATTCTCACAAGCATATTTGTACATGGCAAAAGTGATATAGGAATGAACATAAATAATATAGAAAATGTAGATGTTCCAACGAATATACAAGTTGGTCCGATAGCTGCATTTAAAGGTGATAAGCTGGTAGGGTGGCTCAATGATTCTCAGAGTACGTTAATAAATATTTTATTAGGGGATTCAAAAGGATTTTTAATAATAGTTCCATGGGTGGATCCTAACGAGTTTGTTAACCTTTCTGCTGAAAAATTGAGTAGGAAGATAATAGTTGAAGAAGTAATGGGAAAACCAAAGATAAAAGTAAATATAAAGATAAAAGCATCTATAACCGAAGCTATGGGCATTATACCTATTGATAAGCCAACTACAGTAACCCAAATAGAAAAAAAGACTGAAGAATACTTAAAATTAAGATTTAGCAAATCCACATCAGAGATACAAACTCAATTCCAAACAGATATCTTTGGATTTGGTGAAGTGATTAAGAATGAGAGATTTGATTTATGGAAGAATATTTCAAAGGATTGGAATGAGAAATTTCCTACTCTCCCTGTTGAGTATGATATTGATGTAGAAGTTACAGGTACTGGAACTACTACGAAATCACTAAAGCCTTCGCATTAAGGAGTGTGCTATGAATAGTAAAATAAGTTCGAGACAATTTCTTAGGATGATGATCTTATTCCAACTTGGAAGTGCGATAGCTATACCTCTAGCCACAAGTGCAAAACAAGATGCATGGATTGTAATATTGATGGGCATGACCTTTGGCACCATATTGACCTTTATGTACGTTAATATATTTAATAAAACTGAAGGAAATAACTTAGGAAAGATATTAGAGGAACTTTTAGGGAAACGTTTGGGTAAGTTTATATCATTATTATACATAGCATATTTTTTGTATACAGCAAATAGAGTAATAAATGACTTCAGAATTATTATAAAATCAACAGCATTACCACAGACCCCAAATATAATGATTATATTTATTATGAGCATTCCAGTTATATATTGTGTTTATTTAGGTATAGAAGCAATGGGAAGAGGAGCTGTACTTTTATACAAAACAGTTATGTTTACTGTAGTAATACTTTTTGGATTTGCATTTATCAATAAACTTCCTAAGTTAGAAAGACTAGAACCTGTTCTAGAATATGGATGGGGTCCAATTATAAAGGTATTATTTCCACTAGCTATAGCAGTTCCTTACGGTGAAACCATTACTTTTATGAATATATATAGTAATGTAACCGATAAGGATGCGCACAAGATAAGAAAAACAGCGCTTTTTTCAAATATAATTAGCGGTTTAATATTAGCATTAACATCAGCTATTAATGTGGCAATAATTTCAGCTACTATTGTAGAGATATCTATATTTCCCGTATTAAAAACAGTAGGGAGTATACAGATTGGAACATTTATACAAAGGCTCGATGTTCTGGCTATACTGCTTTTGATGCTAGGTGGATTTTATAAAATTCTTATATTTTTTTATTGCTCTGTAGAAATGACCATGACTGTTTTTGAAGTAGATCTAAAGCATAGAAATATTCTTATAGTAATCCTTGGGATTATAATGATATTCTTATCATACTTCTTAATGGTTAATCCAATACAACATTTTCATATAGGATTAGAGATTGTGCCTCTATATGTACATGTGCCATTACAGTTCATTATACCAGGAATTTTATTTATTATTTCCGTTGCTGGGAAAAAGAATAGATACTCCAAGACCTTAAGATGATTTGCAATGATATTTAACTTTAAGCTATATATTAATTAAAATATATTATAATAAAAGTTTTTCTTGATTTCGATAAAAATTTTAAGAAAGGAGTATTTGATTAGATTATTGTACATAAGATATATTAAATATTAATTAAAACATATTTCACTTGTAATTTAAATACATCTTTACAACTTATAACAAGTGATGTATAATCAATAAAAATAAAATCAATGAAGAGAAAAGTAAAAGTGCAATAATAACTTAAGCGAATTGGGGATGGTGTGAGCCCATGTTGAGTTACATTTTGAAGGACATCTCTGAGATGCAAGACTGAAAAATTTATTTAAGTAGGTTGAGCCGGGTAAAGACCGTTATATTGTAGAGATAGCTTTTATTAAGTTAATTAGGATGGTACCGTGAGTATAAAACTCGCTCCTTTTGGAGTGAGTTTTTTTGTTTTACTATATATTAAGGTATATAGTCCTTATGCTAAGTAAACCTAGTAGTTTCTGGTGCTTAGTATAATTTTAACCATTGATTAACTTATTATAGAGTTAAATAGGGTGGCACCACGTATTTAACGTCCCTTGAATTTATTCAAGGGATTTTTTGCTGTATAGAAAATTATAAAATTTTCAAATTAGTTAAACCTAGGTATTTCAGTGCTTTTAGAAATTTTTATGGCTATACAGCAAAAAAAATAAAACTTATTCGCCTGCCAAATTTTCCTCATATTCATTCGGAAAGGCAGATGCGTAAAAAAGCTCACTGAAGAAGGCCGCTTCAGCGACTTTTTTGGTGTATAGCAAATTTAAATAAAGAGGAGGAAGTATTAATGGAAAGGACATTAATCAGTGAACTTAAAAGTGGAGAAAGAGTTAAAATTCAAGGATGGTTGCATAAAATAAGAAGCTTGAGTAAGGTGAGCTTTTTAGTTGTTAGAGATCGAAGTGGTATGATTCAGTGTGTGGTAGAAAATGATAAGTTTGAAATACAAGGAATAAAGTTAGAATCAGTACTAGAAATATGGGGAACTGTAGTAGAAGGAAAGAATTCTATAAGGAATATTGAACTTCAAGTGGAGAGGATTAATACAATCAATTTAGTAGAGGAAGAATTGCCTATAACTATTAATACCAGTAAAATTGAAAGTAATCTAGAAACTCAACTAAATAATAGAGTACTAAGCTTAAGAAACGAGAATAATAATTATATATTTAAAGTTCAAGCGATGCTTTCGCAGGGATTTGCTGAGTTCTTAATCAATGAAGGATTTACTCAAATATATACACCTAAACTTGTAGCCGAGGGAGCTGAAGGTGGAACTGCATTATTTAAGGTTAATTATTTTGAGAAGCAAGCTTATTTAGCTCAGAGTCCTCAATTTTATAAACAAATGATGGTTGCGTCAGGATATGAAAGAGTTTTTGAGATTGGTCATGTTTATAGAGCGGAAGAGCATAATACATCAAGACATATCAATGAATATGTTAGCATGGATTTAGAATTATGTTTTATAGAAGATGAACAAGAACTTATTAAGTTAGAAACAAGGATGTTAAAATCCATACTTTCCAAGATAGAAGAGAATTTTAGAGATAAGTTTAATATGTTAAGTATTCAGGTACCGGAAATACAACAAGAAATACCACAAATAACTTTATCAGAGGCAATAGAAATACTGAAAATGAAATATTCACGTAATGGCCTTACTACAGACTTAGACCCTTCAGCAGAAAAGCAGATATGTGAATATGCAAAAAGAGAATTTAATTCAGAGTTTATATTTATTACAGATTATCCAAGAAGTAAAAGACCTATGTATACAATGCCTAAAGGAGAATTTGGAACTAGAAGCTTTGACTTACTATTTAGAGGGGTAGAAATAACTACAGGAGGTCAAAGGATTCATGAATATTCAAAGCTTATAGAAAATATTAAATATAAAGGATTAAATCCAGAAGACTTTAATTTTTATCTTGATGCCTTTAAATATGGTATGCCTCCACACGGAGGATTAGCAATAGGGTTAGAAAGACTAACAGCCCAACTTTTAGGGATTAATAATATAAGAGAAGCTACTTTGTTTCCAAGAGACAGAACAAGATTAAAGCCATAAATAAATTGTGGTAATTTTAAACACATAGCCTAACTTGAAAATTGTATATCTATAAAAGTGATAATTTGTGATATAATTTAATATAGAAAGATATCTATATTAAGTAAGTTTAAATTATACTTATGGGAAAGTCATTGTTTTAATGATTTTACATTTTATATAATTTATAATTCTCATTTAGATATATAAGCATATTGATTAAATTTTTAACATAAGTGTTTATTATAAAGCTCATTAAAGTAAGTTTTGTTAATATATTTTTCAAAATTCATGTTTGAGAATTTTGGATTATATATATTAATAATTGAAATTTGAATCTTATGGTAAGAAATAAAATAATCAATGGATAAGTTAACAGTTAAGCATAATGTGCCGGTTAAGTAACTAAGTGATTTTCAAGCACTTCAATGTTTTCAAAAGAGACTAAGAAGATATAAGTTTGCTTATAAAGTGGTACATCAAAAGATGTGCCACTTTAATCCTTAGATAGTTTTAAGATTAGAACAGGTTCTCAGTTAGGAACCGAAAGAAATTAGCAAGGAGGATATTTATGAGATTTGTAATAGTGACTGGTCTTTCTGGAGCAGGTAAGACAGAAGCAACAAGAAGTTTAGAAGATTTGGGATACTTTTGCGTAGATAATTTACCTCCAAAGCTTATATGTAAGTTTGCAGAGGCGTGTCAGCAAAGTGATGGGAAGATTGATAAGATAGCTCTTGTAATGGATATAAGAGGTGGAATATTCTTTGATGATTTATTTGAAACACTTCATTCACTAAAAGAAAATGAACTTAAATATGAGATATTATTTTTAGAAGCTTCAGATGATATTCTTGTGAAAAGATTCAAAGAATCTAGAAGAAGCCATCCGCTTGCTCCAGATGGAAGAGTTATAAATGGAATAGAAGAAGAAAGAAAGAAGCTTAGAGAAATAAAGGATAGAGCAGACAACATAATAGATACTTCTAAATATGCTATAAGAGATTTAAGAGAAAAGTTAAATCTTTTATATGGTAGTGGTACTACAACTGAAAGACCATTGTCAATTACCGTAGTATCTTTTGGATTTAAATATGGTATACCTATGGATTCAGATTTAGTTTTTGATGTAAGATTTTTGCCTAATCCGTTTTATATACCAGAGCTTAAACCTTTCTCAGGAAATGATGAGCCAGTGAAGAAGTATGTATTAGAAAAGGTTGAGACTAAAGATTTTATGTCAAAGATAGAGGATATGCTTAAGTTTTTAATTCCTAACTATGTAAAGGAAGGTAAAAGACAACTTATTGTATCTATAGGCTGTACTGGAGGAAGACATAGGTCAGTAGCTATAGCTAATGCAATATATGAAACTTTAAATAATGATGGATTTAAGGCTACTATTGAGCATAGAGATGTTAACGAAGATGTCAACAGAGGAGCTAAGAAGCTATGAGGTTAATAGATTGGTTAAAGCCAGGAATTAAACTTAAGAGATGGATTGTGTATGCAATATTAGGTATTCTATTTATAGCTTTTGGACTAAATGAACTCGTGCAGCATAAGATTTATAATATCCCATATAAGGTATTTTTTATTTTTTTAAATATAACAGGAATTTTTATAATTTATGTGTCAGTAACAGAAGGTATAAGAGCTGTAATAGCGTTAATGAATAAAGGATATATAAAGGTCTCTTTTGATAACGAAAAGATAGAAAATCTTATTTATGAAAAGAGGCTCTTAGTAAAGGGACCTAAGATTGTAGTTGTAGGTGGAGGTACTGGACTCTCTACTATGCTTAGAGGTTTGAAGTATTATACATCTAATATTACAGCAATAGTCACTGTTGCAGATGATGGTGGCGGTTCTGGAGATTTACGTGAAGATTTAGGAATTCTTCCTCCTGGAGATATAAGAAACTGTATATTAGCGCTAGCTGATACAGAACCACTTATGGAGGATTTGCTTCAATATAGATTTAAAGATGGTAGGTTAAAAAATCAAAGCTTTGGTAATTTATTTTTAGCAGCCATGGATGGAATATCTGATAATTTTGAAGATGCAGTTCAAAAAATGAGTTCAGTATTAGCTGTAACTGGTAAGGTTCTGCCAGTGACTTTGGAAAATATGCAGCTTAAAGCAGAATTAGCTAACGGGCAGATTGTTGAAGGCGAATCAATGATACCTGAGATTGCCTATGAAAATAAAACTAGAATAAAGAAGTTATCTATAATACCTGAAGATGCAAAGCCTCTAGATGATGCACTAGATGCTATAAGAGAGGCTGATGCCATTGTATTAGGGCCAGGAAGTCTGTATACTAGTGTCATTCCTAATATGTTAGTAAAAGAAATAACTTATGCTGTTAAGAGAAGCAAGGCATTTAAAATTTATGTATCTAATATAATGACCCAACCAGGAGAAACAGATGGATTTAAGGTATCAGATCATATAAAAATTTTAAATGATTATTGTGGAAAAGATACAGTTGATTGTGTAATTGCTAATGTGGACAATATATCAGATGAACTTAAGAAAAGATACTTAGAAGATGGATCAGAGATAGTTGAATTGGATTTAGCGGAATTACAAAGGATGGGGGTAGAAGTAGTAAAAGCTAACCTCGTAAATATTAATAAAGGGCTTATAAGGCATGATTCAGAAAAATTAGCTGAGATAATAATGCAGACAGTAATGGAAAAGAAATTACTGTATGATAGAAAAAAGATACTAGAATATATGTACTTATCACAAAGATTAAAGGAAAAGTAGCAAGGAAGGGGTACTTATGTCATTTTCATCAAAGGTTAAAGGAGAAATATGCAGATATACTGATTTAAGCAAAGCTGAGGCACTAGCTGAGTTATCTGCAATCATGAAAGTCAGCGGAACCTTGGCTTTTAGTGGTAGACAGATAAGTTTTAAGATAACCACAGAGAATCCGGCTTGTGCGAGACTTGTTTTTACAATTCTAAAGGATCACTTCACTATACATTCTAGGCTAATGGTAAAGAGAAGTAATTCATTAAAAAAGAATAATATTTATATGGTTCTTATAACTGAGGAGATGGGAGTTAAAGAACTTTTAAAGGAAACTGGTATTTTAAGAGAAGTAGATGGCATGACTACCCTTGATTATAGAATAGACGAAGATCTTGTTTCTGATGAAGAAAAAAGAAAGGCTTATGTTAGAGGGGCGTTTATTGGGGGAGGTAGCATCAGTAATCCTGAGAAAAACTACCACCTTGAACTTGTTACTCACTCTCTAGAATATGCAGAAGACTTGAGAGATGTAATCAATACCTTTGGGCTTAACTCAAAGGTTATTCAAAGAAAAAATAGTTATATTGTTTACATCAAGGAAGGTGAACAAATCGTAGATCTTTTAAATGTTATAGGTGCTCATTCTTCTTTACTAGAACTCGAAAATATAAGAATCATGAAAGAAATGAGAAATAACGTAAATAGATTAGTTAATTGCGAAACTGCAAATCTAAGTAAGACTGTGAATGCTGCAGTAAGACAAGTTGAGAGCATAAAACTTATACAAAGACAGATAGGTCTCGCAAGATTGCCTAAGAATCTTAGAGAGGTTGCAGAACTCAGATTATCATATCCTGATGAATCACTGAAGGAATTAGGTGAGATGTTAGATCCACCTGTAGGTAAATCAGGAATAAACCATAGACTAAGAAAGATAGAAAAGATTGCTGATGAAATAAGATCTGGTCAGATTTAAAATAGGTATGTTCCTATATGTGCGTGTGGTGTGAAATTAAGTGGTCACGCATCCAATGCTTTAATGAGCTTTCGCAAAGAATTAATATGATTTTCTCATATTTCATGGTTAAAACTGTAAACTCACTACGTTCGAACAGTACAGTTTACTTTTTAATAATCCATTTTTTTAAAAAATTTTTATATCTTAAATTTAAGAAAATAAAAATGCTATGTGATTAAAAAGTAAAAAATAAAAATATATCGCCTGCCAGAATTTCTTCACATACGTTCAGAAAAGGCAGATGCGTAAAAAAATTACTAATAAAGAACAATTAGTGATTTTTTAGAGCCATTCCATCTGAAAAAATCATTTAATTCTAGTAGCTCGCTCATATAGCATCTCCTACGTAACCACTTAATTTAAACAATATTCTTAAACATAGCCTTTATAAACTAAAAAAAGTTATAGGATTCAGTATAAAGATGAAATTTTTATACTGAATCCTATTTTTGTTGTACAGGAAAATGAGATGTTGAAAAAAGTATGAACAAGTTAATAAAATATTAATAAATTTTGGAATTATTGTGTCTTTATTAAAATAAAATCGTATATAGAAGTGAAATGGTTTTATTTTGAGAATTTTCAGAATTTATTATATTGATTCTGATGATTATTGGTCTTATTGATATACCACTTAGTAAGAAATTTTATTATTTTTAAATTTTCGCACCAATACCCTTGAGATTTTTAAAAATACATTTTGGATCAAAGTGGTATATCTTTAAAGGATATTTAGTCGTAAATAAAATATAAAGGGGTAGTGTTATGAGAAAGAAGGTCCTTTTTAAAATCCTTGCAGCTTTAATCATAGGCTCATCAGTAATGCTGACGTCTTGTTCTGCTTCTAAGAAAGACATGAGTACAACTAAATCAAGTAGTAGTGCACCTCAAAGTAGCAGTGATGGAAAGTTAAGTGTAACCAGTGATGAAGCTGCAAATGTAAAAAATAGTAATGTGGGGCAGGCAACTGGAACTGGTAACGAAGCAAGTTCTGATCAAAGTAAAGGTAATGCGGATAGTAATGAAAAAAATGATGTTAAAGCTGCAGAACAAAGAAAGATAATAAAAAGTGGAGAACTGACAATACAAAGTCTAAAGTTTGATGAAAGTATAAGCTCAATCACCAAAGCTGTTGAAAAGTTAGGTGGATATATTGAAAATTCATCAGTTGATGGGAAGCAAACAGTGGGGCAAGAACAATTTGTAGCTAGAAATGCAAAGCTTCAAGTGAAAGTACCTAAGGATAAATTTGATGGTTTTATCAATGATGCAGGCAATTTTGGAACAGTTATATATAAATCTATAAAGGGTGAGGATATTACATCCTCTTATTTCGATACAGAGGCAAGAGTCAATTCTTTAAAAATTCAGGAGGAAAGGCTTTTAGAGCTATTAAAAAAATCAGGATCTCTTAAGGACGTTTTTGAAATAGAGCAACAGCTAGCTAATATAAGATACCAAATAGAATCTTTAACTGGAAATCTGAAGAAGTGGGATAACTTAGTGGAATTTTCATCTTTAACTATTAATATAAACGAAGTTGAAGAGATAAAAGTTTTAGATAAGGCTCCTAAAGGATTTGGAGAAAAGTTAGTTTATAATTTTAAGCAATCAATTATATCCTTAGGAGGATTGCTAAAGGACTTTGTACTACTTATAGCAAGTGCCTTACCATATCTAGTTATATTAAGTGGAATAGCTTTTGTTGGTCTAAAAATATATAAAAGAATAAATAAAATTAAAGAAGATAAAAGTGTAAAATAAATACTTAAATTCATGAAAGTTGAGAAAATTGCTATAATGTAATAATAGCAATTTTTTTATTTTCTGAACACTTGATAATGTAGATTCAGGCATTGTTCAAAGTAGTGTATTAAAATTAAGTGGTTATACATCCGATGCTTTGATGAGCTTACGTAAAGAATTAATATGATTTTGTCATATTCCATGGCTAAAACTGTAAACTCACTACGTTCGAACAGTACAGTTTCTTAACGCCATTCCATCTGCAAAAATCATTTAATTCTAATAGCTCGCTCATATAGCATCTCCCGTATAACCACTTAATTTAAACAATAGTCCTGAAAATAACCTAGTTTTAGCAATGGAGATATATAGAAATGTCCATAATTATAAGGAGTAGGATTTATATGAATGAAATAAGAATAGATAATCTAACTGGAAAGCAAGTGATAATAGCTACAAATAGAAGAGCGAGACCTATTGATAATAGGAATAGACATGAAGATAAGGTGAATTATAAATTACAATACAAGCATAGCGATTGTCCATTCTGTAAAGGGAATGAAGAAGAAACACCATATGAAATATCAAAAATAGGGGATGAAAACTGGAGTGTTAGAGTTGTTAAAAATAAATATCCTACTGTAATAGAAGATGGTGATACAATTAAGGGGTATCACTATGTTGTTATTGAAACCCCAAATCACAACAAAAAGCTCTGTCAATATAAGGCAGAAAAGTGGAGAGATATATTTTCAGCGTATAAGGATGCAGCTGATAAATGTTTTAGTGATAATGATATAAAGTATTTACAGATTTTTAAAAATTATGGTAGGGAAGGTGGGGCTTCGTTAGAGCATCCTCATTCTCAGATTGTTGCTTTAAATTTTACTCCTCAAAGTAAGTTGATGGATGATAACTATTGTAAGGTTTGTGAAGAAGTTGAATCAGAGTTACTTGCAGTAGAAAGAATTATATTGGATAGAGATAATTATATAGTTTATGCTCCTTATGGATCTTACGTTCAATATCAAATAAGAATAGCATATAAGAAACATATAGGTTCTTTTGAAGAAATATTCAGTGATAATGGAATAGATGAACTTTCAAAATTATTTGAACATGTATTTAAGATAATATATATAAGTTTAGGGGATATACCTCTTAATATATGTTATTACATTTATAAGGATAGTAATTGTTGCCAGCATTTCTATGTTGATATATTGCCAAGAGGAAGTTTTTTTGCGGGTTTTGAGATGAGCACAGAAGTTTATATAAATACTATTTCTCCAGAAGAGGCGGCAAATAGGTTTAGAGAAGTTACTGCTTATGTACAGGTTAATAAAGTAGAGTTATAATAGTTACACGATACTTTTAATAAGAATAGTTTTTCATAAAAATAGATAAAATACGAGGTTAGACTTTCATTAAATTAAGGTGCTGTTAAGGCACCGTGTTGAAATTAAACATAGCCTAAATTAAAAAGTATTTATTGAGAATTAGATTGAAAAGTTATTTAATATAAACAAAAAGGAGGATGCTGTGTTGAGTGATAAGAAATTTACTCATCTTCATCTCCATACTGGATATAGCTTGCTAGATGGATCAGGAAAGATAGATAAAGTAGTAGCTAAGGCAAAAGACTTTGGAATGGATAGTATAGCTATAACAGATCATGGAGTAATGTATGGATGTGTTGATTTTTATAAAGCCGCAAAGAACGCAGGAATAAAACCTATATTAGGCTGCGAAGTTTATGTAGTGCCTAAGTCAATGTATATAAAAAATATCGACTCAGATAATAAAACATATCATCTTGTTCTTCTTGTAAAAAATGAAAAAGGTTATGAAAATTTGATGCAGATAGTATCAAAAGCATCTACTGATGGCTTTTACTACAAGCCTAGAACAGATCACCAGTTTTTAAGTGAACATAGTGAAGGCTTAATTGCACTAAGTGCTTGCTTAGGTGGAGAAGTTCAATCAAATTTATTAAATGGAAATAAAGAAAGAGCAAAAGAAGCTGCATTATTTTACAAGGAAACCTTTAAAGATGGTTTTTATCTTGAAGTACAGTATCATGGAACTGATGACGAACGAAAAGTTAATGATATGAATATAGAATTGGCTAAAGAGTTAGATTTACCTCTTGTAGCAACAAATGATGTTCACTATATAGAAAAAAAGGATTCCAGATCTCATGATGTTTTACTTTGCATACAGACTGGTAAAACTGTAGAAGAAGAGAATAGAATGAGGTATCCGTCAGATCAGTTCTACTTAAAGTCATCTGAAGAGATGTGGGATATGTTTTCTTATGTTCCTGAGGCGTTGGAAAACACCCAAAAGATAGCTGAGCAGTGTAATTTTGATTATGAATTTCATACATCAAAGCTTCCTAAATTTCCATTGCCTGAAGGAACAGATCCGTTTCAATATATGACGGAAGTCTGCTTTAAAGGGCTTATTGAAAGATATGAAGTGTTTAGCGACTTTTTAAATAGGGAATTTAATTTAAGTAGAATACTAGAGTTTGGACAAATGAATGAAGAAGCTAAGATTTATATAGATAGATTAAACTATGAATTATCTGTTATAAATCAAATGGGATATGTAGACTACTTTTTAATAGTTTGGGACTTTATAAAATTTGCAAATGACAATGGAATACCTACAGGACCAGGAAGGGGCTCTGGAGCTGGTTCGTTAGTAGCATATACACTTGGAATAACAAAAATAGATTCAATTAAATATAGTTTGCTGTTTGAGAGATTCTTAAATCCAGAGAGAATAAGCATGCCTGATATAGATAGTGACTTCTGTTATGAAAGACGTCAGGAAGTCATCGATTATGTGGTAGAAAAGTATGGAATACAGAATGTTTCGCAGATTATAACCTTCGGTACTATGGCTGCAAGAGGCTGTATAAGAGATGTAGGAAGAGCCATGAACTATTCCTATAGTGAAGTTGACAAAATAGCTAAGATGATACCTACAGTCCTTGGTATAACTATAGAGAAGGCATTGAACTTAAATCCTGAGTTGAAAAGCGAATATGATAATGATGCAAGAGTAAAAGAATTAATAGATATAAGCCGAGAGCTAGAGGGGCTACCAAGACATTCCTCTACTCATGCAGCCGGAGTTGTAATTGCTTCTAGACCTTTGGTAGAGTATGTACCATTACAAAGAAATGAAGATAATATAGTAACACAGTTTGATATGGGTACTCTTGAAGAACTTGGACTTTTAAAGATGGACTTCTTAGGTCTTAGAACTTTAACGGTAATGAAAGATGCTGTGGATATGATTAAACAGAACCGTGGTATAGACATAGACCTCGACAAAGTGAATTTTGAGGATAAAGATGTGTATAAGATGCTCGGTGAAGGAAAAACAGTTGGTGTATTCCAATTAGAATCAGCAGGTATGACCTCATTTATGAAGGAACTTAGACCAGATTCTTTGGAGGATATAATAGCCGGAATATCACTTTATAGACCAGGTCCTATGGCTGAAATACCAAGATACATAGAGAATAAGAAGAATCCTGATAAGATAACATATCTGACTCCACATTTAGAACCGATACTAAAGGTTACATATGGTTGCTTGGTATACCAAGAACAGGTTATGGAGATAGTTAGAAAGCTAGGCGGATATTCAATGGGACGTAGCGATCTTGTTAGAAGAGCTATGTCTAAGAAAAAGCATAAGGTTATGGAAGAAGAACGTAAAAACTTCATTTATGGAATTGTTGATGAAAGCGGAGAAATTGAAGTTCCAGGATGTCTTAGAAATGGTATCTCTGAAGAGATAGGTAATAAGATATTTGATTCTATGATGGATTTTGCTTCTTATGCATTTAATAAAAGTCACGCAGCTGCATATGCAGTAGTAGGATTTCAAACAGCATACCTTATGAAGTACTATCCGGTGGAATATATAGCTGCTATGTTAAATTCAGTTATGGGTATAAATGAAAAGGTAGCTTACTATATTAACTTTGCTGAAAGTCTTGGAATACAAGTATTGCCACCAGATATAAATGAAAGCTACTCTAAATTTACTGTTAAAGGAGATACCATTAGATTTGGACTTGCAGCTATAAAAAATGTGGGAATGAATGTTGTGGATAGTGTAGTAAAATCAAGACAGGAAAAAGGACATTTTAAATCACTTATTGATTTTGCAAACAAAGTAGATCTTACTACTATAAATAAGAGGGCAACAGAAAGTCTTATAAAGGCTGGTGCTTTTGACTGCTTCAAGTTGTTTAGATCAAGACTTCTTGCAGTTTATGAAAAGGTACTAGATAGTATAGGGAATCAGAGGAAAAGAAATATAGATGGACAAATAAGTTTATTTGGAAATGAAGATAGCTCTGTTTTAGATACACCAACAATAAAGTATCCGGAGATAAAAGAATTTGATAAAAAATATCTTTTAGCTATGGAAAAAGAAATGACAGGTCTTTATATCACAGGACATCCATTAGATGAGTATGCTCAGAGTTTAAAACTTCAGACTTCCATGAGGATTGAAAAAATACTACTTTCTCACAATCAAGTTTTAGAAGAGGATACTCTGGGAGAAGCAATAGACTCTAAAATTATAGTGAATGCATCCGTAAGTGATGGTGAGAGAGTTGTTCTTGGTGGTATAATAGCTGAAGTATCAAGAAAAGTAACTAGAAATAATACAATTATGGCATTTATGAAACTTGAAGATCTTAGTGGGATAATTGAAGTAATAGTATTTCCTAAGACCTTAGAGAAAGTAAATAGCCTTATAAATGAAGATTCTCTTGTTGTTGTTAGGGGACGAGTAAGTTTAAAAGAAGATGAGCTTCCAAAGCTCATATGTGAGGAAATACAGCCTCTAGAAAAGCTGAATTCTTCAAAAATATATATAAGAGTTCAGGACAATGAAAAAGCTAGAACTGTGAATAAGCTTTTAAAAAGTATATTAGAACCTTTTAAAGGAGATACGCCAGTTTATATTTTTTCGGAAAAA
This sequence comes from Clostridium folliculivorans, assembly GCF_024341905.1. GTDB lineage: Bacteria > Bacillota > Clostridia > Clostridiales > Clostridiaceae > Clostridium_AR > Clostridium_AR folliculivorans. Next base: position 123,476 of record NZ_BQXY01000007.1, on the reverse strand, counting down.
GAAAGACAAAACTTTAGATTAAGTAAAGATCTTTGGGTATCACTAGATGGGGATATATTATCAACATTAAGGGGATATTTTGGGGATGAAAATATAAAAGTTGTGGATTAATTTTAGGTGCTGTTAAAGCTGTTGGGTAAAATTAAGTGGTTATTCATCCGATGCTTTAATGAGCCTTCGCAAAGAATTAATATGATTTTGTCATATTCCGTTGCTAAAACTGTAAACTCACTACGTTCGAACAGTACAGTTTTTTAACGCCACTCCATCTGAAAAAATCATTTAATTCTAATAGCTCGCTCATATAGCATCTCCTGTATAACCACTTAATTTTAATAATACTCTTTAAGTGATACTAATATATTTAATTGTTAAATAAATTTAACAGTCTAAGGAAACGGTAAGTTTATAGTGTTCCTTAGACTTTTTTTGAAATTTTTTTAAAGTTAACTTAAAGGATTTGATTAATTTTTTAACTAGATATAAAAAAAGCACAAAAAGGATATAATAATTTGTATCAATCCCTAATGTTTCGTCAATTATTTCTATATTTCAACACAAAAACATTGAAAATTGTGAAAATATTAGTTAGAATTTACTTGGATGAATTTATTTGGAGTACAGATAATAAAATTTATCAGAATATTCAAATGCTAATATCACAAACTTTATAAATATATTTTGACTAATTTTCTAATTTTGACATTGAAAAATCTTCGTACTTTATGTAAAATTAATCTAGTTAATAAATGTGGGTAATATTTAGCACGGGTGGGACTGAAAGCGTCCACAATGTGTGGAGGAGGAAATATTATGAAAAAAATCGCTGTTTTAACAAGTGGTGGAGATGCACCAGGAATGAATGCTGCTGTAAGAGCAGTAGTAAGAATGGCTTTACATAATGGATTAGAAGTTATGGGTATAAAAAGAGGTTACGCAGGTCTTATAAATGGAGAGCTTTTCAAGATGGATAGAAGTAGCGTATCTGACATTATCCAAAGAGGTGGTACAATCCTAAGAACTGCAAGATGTGAAGAGTTCAAACAAGAAGAAGGAAGAAAAAAAGCTGCAAATATATTAAAAGCTTATGGTGTTGATGCACTTGTAGTTGTTGGTGGAGATGGATCTTTCACAGGTGCTAAGCTTATATCTAAGCTTGGTGTTAAAACAATTGGTCTTCCAGGAACAATAGATAATGATTTAGCTTACACAGACTATACTATAGGTTTTGATACAGCTTTAAATACAGTTATAGATGCAGTAAACAAATTAAGAGATACTTCAACATCACATGAAAGAGTTTCTGTTGTAGAAGTAATGGGAAGACACTGTGGAGATTTAGCTTTATATGCAGGTCTTGCTGGTGGAGCTGAAGCTATAGTAGTTCCAGAAAAAGGATTTGATAAAGACGAATTATGCAAAACAATACTTGAAGGTAAGGCTAAAGGAAAGATGCATAACCTTATACTTCTTGCAGAAGGTGTTGGTGGAGCTGATGAGTTAGCTAAGCATATTGAAGAAGTTACAAGCCTAGAAACTAGAGCTACAATACTTGGACATATACAAAGAGGTGGTAGTCCATCAGCATCAGATATCGTTCTTGCATCAAGAATGGGTGCTAGAGCGGTTGAGTTACTACTAGAAGGTAAAACATGTAGAGTTGTTGGTATAAAGAACAACGAAATAATGGATATGGATATAGATGAAGCTTTAGCTATGGAAAGAAAGTTTGATAATGAGCTTTATGATATAGCTGCAGCACTTTCATATTAAAATATATTTCATTTTAAGGTAATTATATGATAGAATGTAGTTTGCGTCTGTTTAAAGTTTTATTTAGGGTTTAAAGCTTTATATATACGCAAATGAAAATACTGTTTATATAACAAATATTTATTGTCTGCCAAGATTTGTGGGCACTTGTTCAGAAAAGGCAGATGCGCAAAAAAAATCATCAATAAAAAGCGCATTAGCGATTTTTTTAGAGTAATACTAAGAGTATATTATACATGCCAAATTGAAAATCACTTTTAGGGTAAGTGAATTTTTAATTGATTTATCTATAATAGTTAGTGAACTTTTACTAACATGTAGGTAAATCAATGTCATGTTTTAATAGATAGATCAGGACGCTAAAGATAAATTTAGATGTCACTAAACAACATGTATTTGGGGTTTAAAAAGAAAGAGGGAGTGTATTTTCATGAGAAAAACAAAAATTATTTGTACAATTGGACCAGCTAGTGAAAAAGAGGAAATTTTATCAAAGATTATTGAAGCAGGAATGAATGTTTCAAGACACAACTTCTCCCATGGAGACCATGAAGAACATAAAGGAAGAATAGATTCAGTTAAAGAATTAGCTAAGAAGTATGATAAGCAAATCGCTGTTATGCTTGATACTAAAGGACCAGAAATAAGAACTGGAAAGTTTGAACCAAGTAAAGTTGAATTAACTGTAGGTTCAGAATTCACAATCTATGCAGGTGGAGATGTAGTTGGAGACACAACTCAATGTTCAGTTACTTATGCTGGACTAGGAAATGATGTTAAGCCAGGAAACATGATTTTAATAGATGACGGTCTTGTTGGACTTGAAGTAACATCTGTAGAAGGAAACAAAATAAGCTGTGTTGTTAAGAACACTGGTGTTGTTGGTACTCATAAGGGTGTTAACGTACCAGGAGTTGCTATAAAGCTTCCTGCTATGACAGAAAAGGATATAGCTGACCTTAAGTTTGGATGTGAAGTAGGAGTTAATCTTGTTGCTGCATCATTCATAAGAAAAGCTGCTGACGTTGAAGCTATAAGAAAAGTTCTTGTAGAAAATGGCGGAAGTGATATTCAAATATTCTCAAAAATTGAGAATCAAGAAGGTGTTGACAACATAGATGAAATTATAGCTGTTTCTGATGGAATAATGGTTGCTAGAGGAGATCTAGGAGTTGAAATTCCAATAGAAAAAGTACCTTCAGTACAAAAGCTTATAATTGAAAAATGCAACACAATTGGAAAGCCAGTTATAACAGCTACACAAATGCTTGACTCAATGATGAGAAACCCAAGACCAACAAGAGCAGAAGTATCAGACGTAGCTAATGCTATACTTGATGGAACAGATGCTATAATGCTTTCAGGGGAATCAGCAAATGGAAGCTGGCCAGTAGAATCAGTTCAAACAATGGCTAGAATAGCACAAGAAACTGAAAAGAAGTTAAGTTATGAATTAGCAGTTTCAACAGCTAAGAAACATGTGCCTGCAATAGCTGGTGTTATAAGCAGAGCTGCTTGCAATGCTGCACATGAATTAAAGGCTGCTGCAATAATAACTTCAACTCAAACTGGTGCTACAGCTATGAGAATTTCTCAAAACAGACCAGATTGTCCTATATTTGCAGTTACTCCAAGTGAAAGAGTTGCTAAGAAGTTAGCTTTAAGCTTTGGTGTATACCCAATAGTTGCTGAAAAAGCTACAACTACTGATGAGATAATAGAAGGTTCAGTTAAAACAGTTAAAGCTAGAGGTTTATTAAATAGTGGAGACACTGTAGTAATTTCAGCTGGAGTTCCTGTTGATCAAGTTGGAGCAACAAACATATTAAAGATAAGCGTTGTTGAATAATTTTTAACATAAAAATGAGTGCAAATAGCACTCATTTTTTTATTTCTCTAAGTTTTTAGATTTAAGAATATAATTGTTACAATAAGAAAATTTACAGAAAAGTATCAGTATATTTATTTTGTTAACAAAAAATTTACAAAGTTAAAAATAAATTTTTTCTTTTTTTCTGTATATTTTTTCTTTTATATGTGAAAATAATAATAGGGATATAATGGCAACTGATCCTGTAAATCTTGCACCTAAGTAACATAGGTGCTCTTTTTTATTCTTTAGGAATTTATAACTCACTTGTATCTGTGGATAAAAATGAGTATTGACTTAAAAAATAATGTGATTTAAAGAATAAAAAACATGAATTTATTGCATGTAAGTTTCCTCATATTCATTCGGAAAGGCAGATGCGCAAAAAATCACTGAAGAAGGTGGCTTCAGCGATTTTTTATTTATATTTTTCCGCACTTGTATAAGTCTTCTAATATAAACATCTTTTCGTTATATTCTTCATCAGATAGTATTTTCATATCCTTTAACTTTAATAAAGCTTCTTTTTCTTCGTTTAGTTTTCTTGTACTTTCAGACTTTTTATATTGAGAAATTATTTCCTCTACTTGATTGTCAGAAAAGATTCCTTTTTCATTTAAGCTTTTAGAAGTTGTGAAAACTCCATCTTGTTGCGTTATTGCAGCTTCGTTTTCCTTCTGTTCGAAATATTTGAATAAAATAAAAATTTTTATAGCCAACGCACTAATCATCATTACTGCTGCTATAGCTAAAATAAAGATAACCATCAAATATACTTCCCCCCTTAATACCCTAAAAGATTTCGTATAGATCAGCTATATATATTTTTTAAGCGTGAAATCCTTTACTTAGGTTTATTATACATCTTTTGGTAGTATATTAGAACACTTAACCGTTATTTTCCAATAAAAAATGAATTTTTTACAATATAAATGATAAAACTATAATTATATTGTAAAAAGGAGAGATTAATATGGCGAAGCTTAGTTGTAATGCTGAAAATTGTGTAAATAACGTAACAGGTGCTTTTTGTACTGCTGGAGTAATTCACATAAAAGGGAATAATGCACATAGCTCAGAAGGAACAATATGCTCTACTTTTGCAGAAAAAAACTTCAAAAATGCAGTTATTAGCATGACTAACACCAACTATACTGGTGAACTTATGCAAGTATTTTCTGGTGATGAGATAGCAGTGAGTCCTGGAATAAAATGTGGGGCTGTAAGATGTGTCTATAACGAAAATGAAAATTGCCATGCCCCAAATGTTCTTATTAATGGAGAGCATTCAGTAAGCCAATTAAGCACACAGTGTGAAACTTTTGTAGAAAGATAAGATTAATATTGTATATATTATTTCAAGATAAATATACTATTTAAGGCTAAACTATATTTTTTTATTATCAGATCAATCGGTACATCTATAGATGAAACACTTCATATTTTAATTTATATTTTCAAATTCTCCTCTCAAAACCCAGAGAAGTTTTGAAAATAGATTTGGGATTGAAGTGTTTTATCTTTAATTATGGGATGAAGAAGGCGTTAGAGTAAACCTGATATCCTCAGCCTTTTAATATTAAAATTAGTATTAATAAATTATATTGACATAATCCTTTATATAAAGGACAATTTATAAGTATGCATGGTTTAGGGTTTATATGATAAATGTTTATAAACTCTTTATTATGGGACAATAATGGAAATTATAAAGAAATTACACTGAGGTGAATTTTAATGATAGAAAAAAATAAAGAATATATTGTAGATATAGTAGCACAAGGTTATGAGGGTGAAGGCATAGGTAAAATAGAAGGCAATTTTACTATGTTTGTGGAAGGTGCTTTAAAAGGTGAAAAAGTAAAAGTAAGAGCTATAAAGGTAAAAAAGAACTACGCTTATGGTAAGGTTATAGAAACCTTAGAAAGCTCAAAAGAGAGAGTGGAACCGGTTTGTCCTATATATAAGAGATGTGGAGGGTGCAGACTTCAGCATACATCATATAAAGAACAACTTAACTTTAAAACTGAGAGAGTTAAAGATTGTATGACAAAGATAGGTAAGCTAGATGAAAGTATTGTATTAGATACGGTAGGTATGGAGCATCCTTATAGATATAGAAATAAGGTTCAGCTTCCAATTGGGCTTCAAAGTGGAAAGTTAGCCATAGGATTCTTCGCTCCAAGAAGTCATGAGATAATAGATATGGAAAGCTGTCATATACAAGATGAAGTTGCTGATAAAGTAGTAAGGATTACTAGAAAGTGGATTGAGGACTATAAAGTTAGACCATACTTCGTAGATGGAAATTATGACGAAGGTGGAGTCCTAAGACATATAATGATAAGAAGAGGCTTTAAAACAAATGAAGTTATGGTTGTAATTGTGACCAATGGAAAGGCATTGCCTCATAAAGAAGAGTTTATAAACTTAATAAAGGACAATATAACTGGAATTAAGAGCATAATACAAAATATAAACAGTAAAGCTACTAATGTAATACTTGGACAAGAATCCGTAACTTTATGGGGTGAGGATACTATAAGTGATTATATAGGACAGTTTAAATTTAATATATCACCATTATCCTTCTTTCAAGTAAATCCTATTCAGACCGAAGTTTTGTACTCTAAGGCTTTAGAATTTGCAGACTTAAAAGGAGAAGAAACTGTTTTCGATGCTTACTGCGGAACAGGAACCATAACACTATTCCTATCTCAAAAGGCTAAGAAGGTATATGGGGTAGAGATAATAAAAGAAGCTATAGATAATGCGTGGATAAATGCGGAGGAAAATTCGGTAAACAATGTAGAATTCTATACCGGTGAATCGGAGAAGGTAATCCCTGATCTTATAGAAAAAGGAATAAAAGCAGATGTAGTAGTAGTAGACCCACCTAGAAAGGGTTGCGACAGAAAGCTATTAGAAGCAATAACATCAATAGATGCAAAGAGGATAGTTTATGTCTCCTGTGATCCAAGTACCTTGGCTAGGGATCTCGCGATAATTGAAGAATTAGGCTACAAAACCGTTGAAGTTCAACCTGTAGATATGTTTCCTCAGACGTCACATGTGGAATGTGTAGCTAGGATAGAGAAAAAATAGGTTGATATCAAAGGCTTTGAAGGTTTTTAACTGAATATTGAAGTGTGTTTTATGTTCCCTCGGACTGATTGAGGGGATTTTTACTTAAAGGAGCCTAATAAATTCGCAGAATTAAAGGTATTTGAGTTAAGGTATAGGCTTTGCGTATTTTTATATGAATGATAGAGTTGTTTAGTAGTAGATATATAAATTTGAGGATACATAGTAATATCAAGTGGGTTTGATTCCACTCGACTTATAATATTGATACAATAGAAAGCCCTTGATTTCAGGGGCTTTTGCTGTTTCTTGAGAAAAGTGAGTGGGAAATTTTAAGGTTTGCAGTTTAGATTTATTAATTTTTATATTGGTCATGCACACTCCTATGGATTTTTGATAAAGGGGTGTGCATATCAATATAAAATTAAATAATATTTTTATTTAAGGGATAGAATACTAATAAATACTAAACAGTTTTAAAAAATTATTAAAATATATTGACATTGCAATGAATAAGCGAAATAATAAAAATATAAAATAATAATTATTAATAAATAATATATATGAAATGAATTAAAGATATTCTAAAAAAATATTAAATTAGCAGGAGGAAAGTTATGAAAAAATTATTTAAATGTTCAGTTTGCGGATTTATATTTGAAGGTGAGGCTGCTCCAGAAAAATGTCCTAAGTGCGGTGTAGGACCAGATAAGTTTGAGGAGCTTAGCAGTGAAGCTGCTGAAAAGATATACCGTTCAGACAAGACAAATGCAATACACATGGAAATTATAACTTTATCTGAGAAGATAATAGCTCTTAGCAAGGAAGGTATAGAAGACAACCTAGATCCTAAATGTGTAGCTGCCTTTAATCAAGCTAAAAATGAAGCATGGATTATTAAGCAGAGATCAAAGACTGAACTTGCAGGACATATGAATTTAGGCAAGTGGTAAAATATAAGTTAAATGAATAATTGTTAGAAAGGCTGTATTAGGTATGTGGGGTATTTGCATATTTAGTAAGATCTACTAAATAGAAGGGTTAAAAAGTAGAGATAATTATGGAAAAACCTGTAGTTGCAGGAAAATTACCTATTCCTGTTGAGCTCAAAAAGGGAGAAACTTATTATTACTGTACATGTGGAAGGAGCGGCGAGCAGCCATTTTGTGATGGATCACATCAAGGCACTTCATTTACGCCTATGGCATTTACTGCTGAAAAGGATGGAACTGCTTATCTATGTGCATGCAAGCAGACAAAGAATCCTCCATACTGTGATGGTTCACACAAAGATGTTAAATAATTGGTTTTCAAAAGCCTATGTATTTTTTACATAGGCTTTATACAATTTTATTCGTTGAATTAATTGTAGGACAAATATTAAATAGCTAATTGTAATACTGTAGCTTAGTGAATAATGGAGGAGTATTTATGGATGGTCAACTTACATATAAAATTTATCTTCCCCGCAACATTAAAGAAGGAGAGAAATACCCAGTGATTTACGCCATGCATGGTATGGGAAGTGATGAAGAGGATATACTTAGTTTAATAGGAGAACTTAAAAATGATTTTATTCTTATAGGAATTAGAGGTTCTATAATCCAAGGAAGAGGTTTTGCCTATTTTTCTATAAAAGGTTATGGAAATCCGGACAGAGAGTCCTTTGATAAAGCAGTAAAAAGCTTGGAAGAATTTATACACAATGCGGCAGTAGCTTATCCCATTGATAATAATAGGCAGTATTTATTAGGATTTAGCCAGGGTTCTATTCTTTCGATGTCTTTGGCGCTTGTTATGGGTAACAAAGTCAAAGGTATTGCAGCTTTAAGCGGATATATACCAAGATTTGTTAAGGAAGAATATAAGATAAAATCAGTTGAAGATGTATCAGTATTTATTTCACATGGTGAATTTGATCCAATATTTCCTCTGGATATTGGTAAAGATAATTATGAATTTTTTAGAGAGAGAAGTAGAAATGTAATCTTTAAAACATATCCTTCCGGACATGAAGTTTCTCTAAAAAATATAAATGATGTGATTAGATGGTTGAATGATGAGAGACAAAAGGAAGTGAAAAAATGATTTCTTCAATATTTTTATGCCACGGTGGACCGACACTAGTAGTGGAAAAAAACGATTATACTGATTTTCTTAAAGACTTAGGCAAAAAATTAACCCCGAAAGCTATAGTCATATTTACAGCGCATTGGGAAAGCGAAATTACAACAATTTCATATTTAAACAATACCTATGATATGATATATGATTTTTATGGGTTCCCAAAAGAATTATATTCTATAAGATATCCTGCTAAAGGTTCTTTAGAAGTAGCTGTAAAACTGCAATCTATGCTAAGGACTAATGATATTGAAAGCAAGCTTGATGAAAACAGAGGTCTTGATCATGGTGCCTGGGATGTACTTTATTTAATGTATCCGAAAGCTGATATACCCATTGTTCAAGTATCAATAAATCCATTTTTCGCTATGGAAAAGCAATATGAAATAGGAAGAGACATCAGGGATCTGGGAAAAGAAGATATCTTAGTAATTGGAAGCGGTTCAACTGTTCATAATCTTGCTACAGTTAACTGGAATTCAGAAAAAGCAGAAGGATGGGCAGTGGAATTTGACGACTGGCTTATTGAAAAGGTAGAAAATAATGATAAGGAGACCTTGTTTAACTACAGACAGTTAGCACCCTATGCAAAAAGGGCAGTACCACGTGAGGAGCACATAGTTCCTATGTTTATAGCCATGGGAAGCGGTAACAGAGATAAGCCGAAGCTTTTACACCAAAGCTATGCATATGGAACTTTAAGTTATATATGTTTTGAGTTTTAACGTACAGAAATATGGATTGATCTACGACCCCCTTGATTTTAGGGGGTATATCTTTATGCAAAATTAATATTTCTGCGTATTAGTATCATAATTCAATGACAACACACGTGGAGACGGTAGTTAAGCTGAAAAGGAAACTGTAGACCTCTAAATATCCCCTGCTCTTTCAAATAATCTTCTGATTTTTAAAATAAACATTTGCTTTTGGCAAGCTTTAAGAGATTAGGAGAGTAGGATTAAGGGAGAATAGAGGCAAGGGAAAAGCAAGAACTTTATTTTAATCGGTCACTAAGAAATGCGGGGTTGAGGGGTGTTGGGAAGCAAGAGATTTTTTAAAAGCTACAGAAAATGTAGATGGTTAATTTGACCTTTAAACATGGCTTATTATTCACAGATTTAGTTCTTTTTCATGATGGTAAGGAAGTTATTGTAAATGATGTAATAATAGACACTGGAGCAGCACATTCAATTATTTCACCAATTTTTATTAAATTGATAATAAAAGTTTACTCGCTTAATATAAACTTTTCAATAACGTGAGCAACTCCATCCTCTTCATTACTTTTCGTAACAAAGCACCCAATTTCTTTAATATTTTCTTGAGCATTTCCAATTGTTACTCCTAAACCAGCATACCCTATCATCCCTATATCATTAACAGCATCACCAATTTCAATTATCTCATCTTTAGTGATTCCTAAAATCTGAGTTGGTTTAGCTACACCAGTTGATTTATCACAACCTTTTTTTATAAATTAGAACATAAAATCAAGGTTTTGGTGAGTTGCGTACTTATTTAATAATTCAGTTGGAGTTTCAGGAACTGCTGCTTTAGGTCTTTGCCATTAATGCTACCAAGACTGCTAACAACTGAATAATCACTAGTTTTGCAGGTTAGAACTCCATTTAGTGCAATAATATAATACAAGTAATTTCCTTCTTTGTGAAGTGCAAGATATCACCTATCTGACTGAGGTAGACTCAACCCGTCCAACAGCCTATTTTAACTCGTAATATCAGTAACTTTTTACTATCTTATCGTAACTTTATACTATTCCTCTAAAAAGGTAGTTAATTTAATATAATTATATATTGATTGTCTGAAAAGTACTTGTTTAATAATTACATTAGAAATTAAAGGAGGTAAGTAAATGGAACAAGAGATATGAAAAATATTATATAAAAAGTCAAGAAAAGTTCAAAAATCAAGAATAATTTCACATTTCATTGAGGTGGGTAGTGTAGCAAGTGCGATTCTAACGAGAAATGGAAATATTAATAGATTATAAGACTAGGAAAACTGTAAGATTAAAAGATTTAATTCGAGATTGGTGGGGAGCTTATCGCTTTAATAACTAAGAATCAGGAGATATATTTAGGGAGTTTACACACGAAAAAATTGAGGTTAATGACGGGATTCCAGTAAAGTTACACAACTATAAATATACAAAAATACCTGTAGAAGTAATACCAAAGCATTGGTATAGCACGGTAGAAATATTGTATGTAGTAGCAGGTAGATTAGATGTATTTATTAATTCTGTAAAATATGAATTAACCAAGGATGATTTAATGGTAATAAATTTAAATGAGGTGCATTCCACTCAAAATTTATCAATAAATAATGTTATATTGGTTCAAATTCCGTATGAGTTTTTAAAAGAATACTATGAGGAAATAGACAATTTATCATTTAATTGTAATTCTACTTTAGTATAAGATGAAATTACTTAAATTATAGAAGTTAAATTTAATAGTAGGAGGAAATAGGATTAATGATGAGTTAATTGTAAAGGATATCATTATTAGTGCTGGTGAATCTAAAGGATATGCATACGAAGCACTGGGAAAAGCACATGATATATATAAAAGAAAAACTTAGTATAAAAAATTAAAATAAATCAATGGTCTGATGAAAATTCATATTTTTATGGATATGATTGAATTGATGCTTTTTTCCATGATGTAGAAGAACATTTGCCAGACAATTGGCATGGAGAAGGATTTAGTATAGTACAAGCAATTAAAGATGTAGCATTATTATTTCTAAGAGGACAAGAAATTACTTGGCATCATATAATGAAGTCTTATACATTAAAGGCTAAACTAGAGTTTCTTGGCATTTTATCATAATATTCTAGACCTAGAGTAAGCAATGGTAACTCATTTTTAGAAGCTCAATTTAGAACTCTAAGATATAGATCTAATATAATGGCGTATAGTAAAAAAGCATAGTTTGATGAGAAGGGGGAGTAGATGTGTCAAAAATAAGTAAAATAGTAGCGGTTGTATTTTTATTTATGGCAACAATGATGATAAATGTATTTGCTGCTGAAGATACAAACAGACAGCCGGAATTGTCGGTGCAAACGGACAAATCTGAATATTCAGACAGTGATAATATCACTGAAATTGTCAAGGTGAATAATCTTAGTACAAATCCATTGACAAATATTGAAATCAAAGTACAGATGCCGGAAGGGTATGTAACAGAGGATGGGAAAGGTTCTTCGGGAGAGCGGATCTATACCATCGCACAGATTGCTGGAGGACATACATCAGAAACAAGTGTTGTATTAACACCGAAAAAGGCAGAAACAAGTGTTGTATTACCAAATAAAAATCCAGAAACAAGTGTTGTATTACCAAATAAAAATCCAGAAACAAGTGTTGTATTACCAAATAAAAATCCAGAAACAAGTATTGTATTACCAACAAAAAGTGCAGAAACAAGTGTTGTATTACCAACGAAAAATGCAGAAGCAAGCGTTGTATTAACACCGAAAAATGGAGAAACAAGCGTTGTATCAACACCGGAAAATGGAGAGACAAGCGTTGAATCACCAACGAAAAATCCAGAAACAAGCGTTGTATCACCAACGGAAAAGTCAGACCAAGTGGAAGGACTGAACGCAAATAATACAAAGACTGGCATCTTTACGCATAAAGAATTGTGGGTAGGCATTGTGCTCATAAGTGCAGGCTTAATTGTTTTTGCTGTAAAGAAGAAAAAGGGTAAAAAATTATTTACATTTCTTTTAGTAATCACAATGATTGGTGCAGTGGTTCCAGATATTTGTATGAGCAGAGCCTATGCAGCAGAAACAGGCACAGCAACCAAGACAATCACAGCAACCAAAGACATTACAGTTGCTGGAAAGAATGTAACTCTGTTAGTAACGATGACATTTGAGAATCAGGGAGAGGTTGTACAAAAATTGTCTTATGAAGGTTATAAATTAAAGTGGCAGGATGATTTTAATGAGACAACACTAAACAGAGATGACTGGAACGTAGAAACACATGATACCGGATGGGTAAATGCAGAAAAACAGAAATATGTTGATTCTGATAAAAATATCTATTTGGAAGACGGCAAATTAGTAATAAAACCAATCAAAACTGTTGATGAGAATGGAGTGACATCCTACACATCAGGTCGTATTAATACACAGAATAAAAAAGACTTTAAGTATGGTATTTTTGAGGCAAGACTCAAGGTACCTAAAGGACAAGGATATCTGCCAGCATTCTGGTTAATGCCTACAGATGAGAATAAATATGGTCAATGGCCAAGATGTGGCGAGATTGATGCGGCGGAAGTAATGGGACAAGATACATCGAAAGTATATGGAACCATTCATTATGGTAATCCTCATAATCAATCTCAGGGAACCACTACATTAAGTAATGATACATTTTCTGATACGTATCATGACTTTGCTGTAGAATGGCTTCCAGGTAAGATCAACTGGTATATGGATGGAGTTATGTACCATAGTGAAGATAACTGGTATTCCAGAACAGAAGGTCAGGGAGAGATTACTTACCCGGCTCCATTTGATCAGCAATTCTATATGATCTTAAATCTTGCAGTTGGTGGAAGCTGGGTTGGAAATCCAGATGAAACTACAGATTTTGAGAATCAGGCTTATAGTATTGATTATGTAAAAGTATATCAGAAGGATAGTTATGATGAAAATGTAACAAAACCTGAAAACAGTGTCACTTTTAGAGACCCGGCTGAAGATGGAAACTATATTATCAATGGTAATTTTGCAACCCAAGAAAATCTGACAGATGATAAAGACTGGAAATTCATCACAGCTGTAGGAGGAGAGGCAAAGGCGGAAATAAATAATAACAAGATTGATATTAATACCACCAATGGTGGAACTGCAGATTACAGTGTACAGCTGGTACAGCCTAATATTCCATTGAAAAAGGGTGGAACTTATCAGGTTACGTTTGATGCATGGGCAGATGATGCCAGAGCAATGAAGGTAGCCGTGACAGGACCAAATAATGGTTATGTGCGTTATATGGCTGATACAGGACTTAACTTAACAACAGAAAAGAGTCCATATACTTTTAATTTTTCCATGAAACAGGATGATGATGCAAACGGGCGTATGGAATTTAATATGGGTAATGCAGGTTCCACCGCGAATATCCATATCACCAATGTAACGCTGAAGAAGATTTCACAGTCTGATGGCTCTAATGAAGCGAAAACAGTACTTGCAGATGGTAACTACGTTTACAATGCTAATTTCCAGGAAGGAATAAATCATCTGGGCTTCTGGAATATCAAGGCAGCAAATGGTAAGGCTTCTGTAACACCATTAGAGGATGGAAGAAGATTAAAGATTGAGGCTCCAGAAGGAACAACAGATGCGAATCCGGTTGTGATTTCACAGAACGGACTTGCATTAACAGCAGGTACAAATTATGCATTGAGTTTCAAAGCTGAGGGAGAATCTGGTAAGGACATTCAGGCAGCAGTCGCAGGTAAGACTTTTGATGCTGCACTTAATGGAAAAAATAATCTCTATAATTATAAATTCAAAATGCCAGCTACAAGCGGGGTAAATGATATTGCATTTACAATCAACGAACCGGGCGTTTATTATTTAGATGAGATTCGTATTGTTGAGGATACACTGATTAAGAACGGAAGCTTTAATGCAGGATTGGCAGGATATGATCCATATGTTGATGGGAGTGCAGACGCAACTTATGTAGTAGACAGCCTAACAGAGAAAAATGCAGCAGCTTTTACCATTAAAAATACAGGAGATCAGGGTTGGAAGATTCAGTTAAAGCAGAATAATGTGGAACTGGATAAAGACCAGTGGTACAGACTTACTCTGGAAGCAAAATCAAGTTTGAACAGAAAGCTGATGTTTGCAATTCAGAGAGATGGCAGTGCTGATAATAACTGGGACCCATATTCCGGAGAGAAAATTGTAAATCTGACAAATGATTATCAGACATTTACAATTGATTTCCAGATGAAGAAACCAACAGATCTTAAGTCCATATTAAGTATCTCTATGGGTGCTGTAGGTGGAACTCAGATTACAACCCAGCATCAGATCTGTATTGATAATATTAACCTGGAAAAGATTGATGCACCAGTGGTACCGGTGACACCTGTTGAAGAAAATTTGTTGAAGAATTCTAATTTTGCAACTGGCAGTGATGGCTGGGAAAGTGCAATTACTGCACCAGGACAGGCAACATCAGCATTTACAGATAACAAGGCAACTTACTGTATAACCAATGTAGGATCAGCTGACTGGAATGTTCAGCTCAAGCAGAGTGGAATTACGCTGGAAAAGGGAGGGAAATATAAAGTAACCTTTAAGGCTAATTCAACAGAAGCAAGAACAATTAAACTGGCTATGCTTACAGCAACATATGGCTGGTATGGTGGAGCAGATATTGCTTTAACAAAAGATGTGACGAAAGATGTAGTAGCTGAGTTTACAGTGAATGATCCTACTGATACGAATATAACAATGGTAGTATCTATGGGGCTGATTGATGGGGTGACTACTCCTACATCAACCATAACTTTATCAGATTTTTCATTGGTGAAGGAACAGTAGTTTATTAATAAGGTAAGAATGGCATGTGGCAGCCTTGCCACATGTCATTTTTGCATTATTGGGATTTAGTCTGCTGAGCACATTTATACGAGTTTCTCAACAGAGAAACTAAGTATGTGCGAAGTCAAACTCCACCTGCTATGAGGGTGGAGTTAAATAGTTATTTATCACGTTTATTCAAAAAACAGACAGGCGTTTCTGTGAGTAAATATATCCTAGATCAGAAGATAGAAATCCCGAAGAATCTCAGGGTATTGAGATTTTATATCATCTTAATTTGAGATCTACGGAACAATAACTATCCTCTTACCATGTTCCTCCATGTTCCAAACTTTTTCAATATCTTTAAGAGGATACTTTACAATGTCCATGCTTAATTTACCTTGTTTTATCATATCCCATACAAGCTTAGTACCCTCAACAAGAGCATCAGGTGGGGTCAGTGCACCCATCATTCCGTAAATCTCAAGGCCTGAAGTTATTAAACTTTGACCTGGGATTTGTGAGGTCCATCCTGCTAATCCTCCGATGAGAACGAAACGAGTTCTTTTAATTGGTGCACCGAGCGCAGTTGGAGTAAATGAGTTTATTATAACTTCTGCCGGGTGGCCCCAGAGATAATCAAGTATAACATCGTAGCCGCTTATGGCTTCTTTTTTTAATGCTTCCACTACTTTCTCATCCGGCTGGTTAAGGTTAATAAAGGCATCCGCCCCTAACTCCTTCAGCTTTTCTCCTGATACTGGATTTCTTCCTGTTCCGATAACTCTTCCTGCTCCAAGGTACTTTGCAATCTGTACGGCAAGCATACCTGAAACACTGGTAGCACCGTTAATCAGCACAGTTTCACCTGGTTGAAGCTTTGCGACATATCTAAGAGGGCCGAGAGAACTTAATGCTGCAGATGGAATAACTGCTGCCTGCTCTGCAGTCACGCCTTGTGGAATTGGAGTTGCGTAAGCTTTTGGTATCACTACCTTTTCCGCCATAGAACCATATGGAGGCTTTATGCCTCGAAAACTCACAAGTGTCCCATCTTCTAGAGAACCTACACCGCCATGACCAACAACGGCGGGTAAATTTGGATAGAATTGTTTGCTGGCAAAGTGATCACCTGATACAAGGGCTTTGACTGCAAAATCCAATATTACAGCCTCTACCTTAACAGTAACGTCACCATCATTTAAAACAGGATCAGGGAAATCTTCGTATCTTGGAATATCTCCTAAATTATTAATAACTGCAGCTTTCATATGAAACCTCCTCTTTTTTTATGAACATCTGTGTCAACTTGCTTTTGACAGAACAAGTCATAGCAAGCATTTCTATTTACTATAAGATGAACAATAACCTCATTTATAGTTCATCATGTATTATGAATCCATTTGAATGTTTTGATTCGTTTTTAAATCTATATAATTCTTTCAAATATGATATAATAAAAATATCTTTTTGAAAATAAACGGAGAACTCTCCTGTTAATAATAAACGGAGAAGTCTCCTTTTGTCAATAGCCATTAAGAAGTTTTCCAGCAGGAGGTGATAGAGTGAAAAGCACAGAAGACATAAACAAAAGGACTGAACGTCGTGATGCCGCGGAAAATCGTAAGCGAATATTGGAGTCGGCACAGAAACTTTTTGAGCAATATGGTGTTAAAGAGGTTAGTATGAATCAAATTGCTATTGAAGCACAAATCGGTCCGGGGACTCTGTATCGTCGCTACAAAAATAAAAGTGAGTTGTGTTTAGATTTAAAAAGAGACAATTTTGTTAAGTTTTTTGAAGATATTGATAAATATTTGATACAACACCATACCGATGCGCCTGGTCAGCGTTTGAAAGAGGTTCTCAGATTATTTATTTATTTTGGCGATAAAAATCACCAACTGTTGACAGAGATTGATGGTAGCTCAATCAACAATAGATCTAATTCCATAACGCAGACTCCGCTATACAATAAAATGCATGAAATAGTCGTCAAATTATTAAGCGAGATGACTGCAAGTGAACAGAACGAACAAAGCAACGTCTTTAGGGCGGATATGTTGGTATATGCTTTATTAAAAGGTGATTCCTATATATTCCAAAAGGATGTGCGTGGTTATTCACCAGAATCGTTTTTAGAACAGCTTTGCTTGACATTTTTTCCACAGAGATAGATACAGATTATCTTGATGGTAAGGGCCAAAAGTTTTATTAGCTAATGACATAAGCAGACAATAAAAAATAAGGACAAACGATGCAAAATATCGTTTGTCCTTTATAATATGTTATATAAAATCTCTTGCAAACTGGTTAATAATACCTTGTGTCATCATATCAGCCATTTCCAAGGCTTGCCTTTCAAGTTCATCATATACAGAGGCTTCAGCTGAGTAGTTTTTAGTAAGTAGATTAACAGCTTCTGATTTAACTAGTCCAAGGTGTGTACGATACATCATTTTCCAAGCTTCTTCGGACCAATAAGGGTTTATGCTTGCAAGAAAAGCGGCAATCTCATCGCCATTGGCATACCATCTTTTCTCAATTTCAGCCTCAGCTTTGGTATCTCCGGCTTTAGCTGCTTTCACGAGCTGTGCTGCAATTACAAGGTGTTCCTTTATCAGATCTCTAAGCTTTGAGCCAATCTTGTCGCCGTAGTACACTCTAAAAGCATTTCCAAAGTCTTCAGGATTTTGAAGAAGCCTGTTAGTAACAAAATTTACATCTGGCAAGTCGAATACCATACTGACGATGGTGGCTCTTGTCCACACAGTATGTTGTTCCCATAATCCACGAATTTTGTTTGATAACTCTAATGCTGAAGTAGTTATTCCTGACGAGATGGAATCGTTTCTTTGAAAGTTGTTCCAGTATAAGGGATAGATAAAATTAGTACTGTTGTACCAAGGTGTTTGAAAATGTGAGTAAGCATATGGATAGGCATTATTGTATTGTGAGAATAATTCATATGGGTACATAAATATCACCACTTTTATTATTTTATTAATAGGTTATGTTTACAGTAGCAATAATGCTACTTATGCTTATAGCTATGGAAATAAGAAATAAAGGTAAGACAAAGCTTTACGCAAAAATTAAAGGAAATAGCTTAAGTTAAACTATTTCCTTTGAGATATAGATGAACCACTTCATAGTTGAATTTATATTTTCAAATTCTCCTCTCAGAACCCAGAGGAGTTTTGAAAATAGATTTCGGATTGAAGTGGTTCATCTTGAACTATATTATTTTTTCTTAAATATATTTTTAACTTTGATAAAAGCGCCTTGACTGGAAGGTGATATATATCTTTCCCTTGGATGTTTGTCTTCTACTGCTTTTATGTATTTAGATATAATAGAATCAAAGTTAGTGGATTCAGTAAGTTTGAACAACATATATTGTTTGCTTTCCAATGAACGTAAATTATCTTTAAAATAAGAATTAATCTTCATCCAATTAAATTGCTTTGATATATTCTTTTGATTAAATCCAGTAGCATAACTTCCAGGTTCTATTAAAATAACTGGAATATGAACATTTTTAAGTTCTTTAAGTTCTTCATTTAGAGACGGAGCGATGGATTCTAAAGCAAATTTAGTTGCACAATAAGGAGATAAAAAAGGAATAGGTGATCGTCCAGCCAAAGAAGAGACGAAAATTATCCTTCCTTTTTTTCGAGAAATCATTTGCTTTAATACAAGTTGAGTTAATTCAATTGGGCAAAAAACGTTTGTTTCAAAAGTATCTCTATACACATTGGTATCTACTTCAGCCACTGAACCAGAATTGCCAATAGCTGCGTTATTTATTAAAACATCAATTTCAAGATTAGCTACCTTCAGTCTATCATCACTATTTAAAATATCCAATCTAAAGCTTTCAAGTGGAAGATTATATTTTTTATTTAAAAGGCTTATTCTATCTGCTTGTTCATCGGTATGAGTTGTTGCATACACACAATGACCTCTATGAGCTAAGGCAAAAGCTGCTTCACGTCCAAGACCAGAACCACAGCCAGTAATTAATATTCTTTTCATGATATCACCTTAATTCCTTTAAATATGTATTTGAATATTTATAAGTTATACTTTAAGTGAAAATTTCAAAGTATGATTTTATTTAATTACTATTATTTCTATATTTATTAAAAATATTAATACAGTCTACTATAAGGAGAGTTGAGGATGAGTACACATGCGCTTGGATATTTAGATGTGCTTGATAATCTTTATCAGCCATGTTATTGTATGACATATAAATATTTATTGAAATTAGTTAATTTATAATAAAAATAATATTAATAGGAGACCCTTTATGGACTTGTTGCAAATTAAATATTTTCAAACAGTGGCTCGCATGCAACATATGACAAGAGCCGCCGGTGTGTTGCAAATCGCTCAACCTGCCTTAAGTGCCATGATTGCTAAGTTGGAAGAGGACTTGGGAGTTCCTTTGTTTAATCGGACAGGACGTAATATTGTTTTGAATGAATATGGGAAAGCATTTTTAAAACGGGCTAATAGAATATTGAAAGAAGTTGAGGAAGGGCGACAGGAGATATCCGATCTATCCGGAAGTGAAATTGGTTCTGTGTCCTTTGCAACTACATCTTTGAATAAAGAATTCGGTAATTTCATAGGCAACTTTGCACGTCTTTATCCAAAGGTAAATTTTCATATTACACAGCTAGGTGATGATAGAGAAAAGCTTCATCTATTGGATAAAGATGAAATTGATTTTGCTTTTATCAATACTGTTGATGAGCCTTCTAATATATCCACTATGAAATTGGCGGAGGAAGACATTTATTTAGCAGTACCACCATCACACTCCCTTGCTAGTTACAGAACAGTTTCTTTCGAGAATTTGAGGGACGAGTCCTTTATAGGATTAAGAGCTAATTATAGCCAGCAAGAATTTTGTGATGAACTTTGCAAAAAGAATGGATTTGTGCCAAATATCATCTGTGAGTGCAGTGAATTTACAGCGGTTATCAATTTAGTCGAAGCTGGACTTGGTGTGTCTTTTTTACCGTGTTCTGAGGAGGAAAAAAAGGAGTTGCCTGTTGTTTTACTTAAGATTGATGGGATTGATTTTAAGAATATTCTGCGACTTGCATGGAAAGAGCAACGATATTTTTCTAAAGCGGCCAGAAATTTTCGTGGATATGTAATGCAATATTTCAATACTACAGTTTAATTATAGTCAGAAAGGCGTACCAAGAAATTGGTGCGCCTTTTTACTGTATATGTAACTATAAAATTTTCGAACTAGCTAAACTTAGATATTTCAATGGCTTTAGAAGTTTTTTATGGCTAAACAGTAAAAAAATAAAACTTATTCGCCTGCCAAATTTTCCTCATATATTCGGAAAGGCAGATGCGTTAAAAAAGCTCACTGAAGAAGGTCGCTTCAGTGAGCTTTTTTAGCGCCAATCAATATATAAATGCTTATGTATATATATATTATAATATATTTTTATTTATTGAAGTTCGGACTTATACTGTAGATAGCAAAGGAATAAAAGAATATAACGTTTATGCAGATGTAGGTTATGGATGAATATCCCTTGGAGAGGGGATTTAAGAACTACTACTCTATAATATAAGGAGATCAACATGAAAGACAGAAAAAACAAATGGCTTAAAAAGTACAATGAAGAGTCTTACGCAGCTTTGACAAAATACTTTGCAAGCTACTTCCAAGCATATTTCCCTTATTATTGGGGATGGATGTCATCGTTTCACGACACAGAGGCATCAGTTGCTTCAGATTTATCTAATGAAACGAAAGAAAGGAGCTATAAAACAAAATGAAATCTTGCATGAATGTACTGGAAATGTGAAGTTTTTAAATATGGATAAGGCACATATAATGCATTATAGCAAGCTTCTATTTAATATTGAACAAGTACGGTACCTTAGAGTGATGCTATTATTAAGGTAATATGTAAGGCCTCTCTGTAGGATGAATTGTTTAAAAAAGGCTTGATGAAGAAGTTTTTTGTTCCCCCATAAATAGATAAATATGTATTCAATAAATCTGCTGTATAATATAGCTTATATGAAATTTAACGTATTATTAAATAATCTATATTTTACCGAAGAAATTTGTGATAAAATACAGGATATATAGCATATGACAGGATTATGGGGGGCTCTTTTAAATGAAGTTAGAAGAATTAGTGAACAAGTACTATGATGATTTAACGCCTAATGACTTTCACATATGGAGATATATCGCAAATAACAAAAAGAAATGCAGTGACCTAAGTATTGAGGGACTAGCCAGCTTATGCAATGTGTCAAGGACGACTATATTAAGATTTGCTCAAAAGCTTTCCTTGAAGGGGTTTAGTGAATTAAAGGTGTATTTAAAGTGGGAGACTAGTGAGCATGTAGAGATGGAAACTGAGCCTGTTAAGGTTATATGCGAAGGCTATAAAAAAGCTATAAATGATATATTGAAAAAAGATTTTAGTGCAGTATGTAAACTAATATATGAAGCAAATAGAGTATTTGTACATGGTTCAGGGGATATCCAAATGGAGGTTGGTAAAGAATTAAAGAGAATGTTTTTACATGGCGGGGATTGTATTTATGATTTTGAAGGCTTAAGTATTGATCCGGCTTTCTTTAGTCTGGTAAAACCAAGTGATTTAGTTATTTTAATATCCTTAAGCGGTGAATCCAGCAGGGTTGTTGAACTAGCTAGAAAGCTAAAGCTTCTTGATGTAAAAGTAGTGTCTATTACAAAATTAAAGGATAATACTCTTGCTAGTTTAAGTGATGAGAATATATATATTACAACATCAGTAGTGAACATTAATAATGACCATAGATCCTATGAATCAACAGTAATTTTACGTATTATTGTTGAGATGTTGTTTGTTAATTATAATATTTATAAAAAATTAAGAGAAAATAAATAAGTACGTACCAGAGACAGTTTTTTTCGTTTAATATGAAGGAAACTGTTTTTTTTCTGTAAAGGAATCTGTCATGAAAGCAAGGTCTTCACAAAGTATAATGGAAAAGAACTTATCTTTTTCGTAGGAAAGCATAAAAATTTTAAGCTAGCTAAATGCAGATATTTCAATGGTTTTAGAGGTTATTTATTCTCTTAAGAGAGTACTGTGAAAAATCACAGATAATGTGATTAAACACAGGATTGATACATTGTACCTAAAACGGTTACAAGTATTGAAAAGGAAATATAATCTAGTTATTATATACCTATCGGGCCTGAAAAAAATTGAAGGGTGGTAATTCATAATGATGAAAAAAATTCAGCGTTTTGGTGGAGCAATGTTCACTCCTACGCTACTGTTTGCCTTTGCAGGTATTGTGGTTGGGTTTGCAATTCTATTCACTAATACAGCAGTTATGGGAAGTTTGGCTAATCCAGATGGAAACTGGGCTAAGTTTTGGAATATCATAGCTCAAGGTGGATGGACAGTATTCATGCAGCTTCCACTACTTTTTGTAATCGGTTTACCAATAGGACTCGCAAAAAAACAAAATGCAAGAGCATGTTTAGAAGCAATTGTTATTTATCTTACATTTAACTATTTCCTATCACAAATTTTAACCTATTGGGGTTCAAGCTTTGGAGTTGATATGAAGGCTGCAACAGGAAGTTCAAGTGGACTAACAATGATTGCAGGTATTAAGACCTTAGATACTGGTATGATCGGAGCTTTAATTATTTCAGGAATCGTAATTTATATTCATGATAAATATTTCGATATAGAATTACCAGAAGCTTTAGGTATATTTAAGGGTTCAACATTTATATACATGGTAGGATTCTTTGTAATGATTCCTCTTGCCTTTGCTTTCGCAATTTTATGGCCACAGGTGCAAATAGGTATTCGTTCTATGCAAGGATTCTTTATCTCCTCAGGAGCTGTGGGAGTTTGGGTATATTCCTTCCTAGAAAGAATATTAATCCCAACTGGCTTACATCACTTTATTTATTCACCATTTGTATATGATAATGCGATTGTACCTGGAGGTACAGCTGCTTACTGGGTAAAACATTTAGGGGAATTTGCTACATCTTCAAAATCTTTAAAAGAAATGTATCCAGTTGGATTCTCACTATCAGGTATGTCGAAAGTATTTGGTTCTATCGGTATAACTTTTGCATTCTTAAAAACTGCTAAACCAGAAAAGAGAAAAGCTGTTTTAGGATTAATGATTCCAGTTGCAACAACAGCTATATTAACTGGTGTAACAGAACCAATAGAATTTACTTTCTTATTTATAGCTCCAGTATTATTCTTAGTTCACTCTTTATTAGCAGCAACAGTTTCTACAATAGCCTTTCAATTTGGAGTTGTTGGTGACTTTGGAGGAGGTATCATTAACTGGTTTGCAGTAAACTGGATACCACTAGGAAAATTCCACTTTAACACATATTTAACTCAAGTTATTATCGGAGTAATATTCTCATTTATTTGGTACTTTGTATTTAGGTTCTTAATTGAAAAATTGAACTTAAAAACACCAGGTAGAGAGACTGATGAAGAAGAAACAAAGTTATATTCTAAAAAAGAATATAACGCTATGAAAGAAGACGGAAAAGGTAAGAAATTAAATCAAAATGCCATAAAGGCTGCAAGTTTCCTAGAGTTATTAGGAGGAAAAGAAAATATAGTGGATGTTACTAACTGTGCAACAAGATTAAGACTTACAGTAAAGGATCCAGCTAAAATTGCTCCAGCTGGAGAATTTAAAAAAGCAGGTGCACATGGTTTGGTTAATAACGGAGATGCAATTCAAGTTATAGTTGGATTATCTGTTCCTTCTGTAAGAGAAGAGTTTGAAAATTTATTAACTGTATATAAATAAACTAAACGATGAGAATTTGAAAATATAAATTTAAATAAGAAGTGATTGATCTATATAATAATACTATTAATGGAAGAAGGTTGAAAATATGAAGAAGAATTCAGTGCTTATTGCAGGGGGAGGAAGTACCTATACACCTGGTATCGTAGCAACTTTGTTAGCAAATATGGAGCAATTTCCAGTTAGACAAATTAAATTGTATGATAACGATGAAGAGAGACAAAAGGTTCTAGCTGAAGCCTGTAAAGTGATCGTTGCAGAAAGAGCACCAGAGGTTGACTTTTCTTATACAACAGATCCTGAAGAAGCATTTACAGATGTAGATTTTGTTATGGCTCAACTTAGAGTTGGAAAATACGCAATGCGTGAAATGGATGAAAAGATTCCATTAAAATATGATGTAGTTGGACAAGAAACCTGCGGACCAGGTGGAATAGCTTATGGTATGAGATCAATTGGACCTATAATTGAATTAATTGATTATATGGAAAAGTACTCACCAAAGGCATGGATGCTAAACTATTCAAATCCTGCAGCTATTGTAGCAGAAGCAACTAGAAGATTAAGACCAAACTCAAGAATTATAAATATTTGTGATATGCCAGTTTGTCTTGAAGAAATAATGGCAAGAGTATTAAAGCTAAAATCCAGAAAAGAGATGGAAGTAAGGTATTATGGCCTAAATCATTTCGGCTGGTGGACAAGTATTGTGGATAAAGACGGAAATGATCTGATGGAAAAAATCAAGGAACATGTTAGTAAGCGTGGTTATGAGGAAGACTATCCAGCTGGTCAGCATAAGGAAGAAAGCTGGCTTGAAGCAATGAGAGCTGCAAAGGACCTTCTTGAAATTGAACCAACAACCTTACCTAACACCTACTTGAAATATTATTTATTGGCAGATGAGACTGTAGAACATGCCAATAAAGATTATACAAGAGCAAATGAAGTTATGGATCGAAGAGAAGTAGAAGTATTTTCAACTTGCAGAAAGATTGCTGAAGCAGGAACTGCAAAGGGTTACTTCGAGGTAGCAACAGAACACTCTTCCTATATTATCGATCTAGCAAGAGCTCTTGCATATAACACAAAGGAAAGAATGCTTTTAATAGTTGAAAATAAGGGGTCAATCGAAAACTTTGACAGTACTGCTATGGTTGAAATACCTTGTATTGTAGGAAGAGATGGATATGAACCTTTAGTAATGGGACCTATCCCAACCTTCCAAAAGGGTTTAATGGAGCAGCAAGTTGCAGCTGAAAAATTAACAGTTGAAGCTTGGGTTGAAGGTTCCTACCAAAAATTATGGCAAGCTATTACTATGTCAAAGACTGTACCAAGTTCAAAGGTTGCAAAGCTTATATTAGACGATTTAATTGAAGCTAATAAAGGCTATTGGCCAGAGTTAAAGTAAGCACAGTTTAAAATATAGGAATAGATTAAGGAGTATTTGGTATGCTTGATTTTTTTAAGAAGACAAGTTCAAATTGTGTAATTAAGGCGCCGGTTAGCGGTAGATGTGTAGCACTAGAGGATTTGAAGGATGGCGTGTTTTCTGAGAAGATGCTTGGTGATGGTGTCGCTATTGATACAACTGGAGATGTGGTATGTGCACCTTGTGATGGTGTAATTACTACAGTGGTACCTTCTAAACATGCCTTTGCTATGAAGCTTAAGAATGGATTGGAGATTCTCGTTCACATTGGTCTTGAAACTGTTTCTCTAAACGGTGAAGGTTTTACTATACTTGCAGAAGCTAATGAGAAAGTGAAATTGGGAACTCCCATCATAAAAATAGACCGTGCTTTCATTGAATCAAAAGGAATATCACTTATTACACCGGTAATCATAGTAGGAGAGCAACAGTGTGACCTAAATAAATGTGCTATTGGTGAGCAGGTAACTACAGCTGAAAGCAGCATTATAGAATGTAAGCTTAAATAATTCTATAGATGTACCACTTCGAACGGAAATCAATTTTTAGAACTTTCGTGGTTTCAGGTGAGAGAATGTAAAATAATAAGTTTTATTACGAAGTGGTATATCCAAAAATAGAGACAGCAGGTAACGAAGTGGAAAAAAGTAAACAAAAATATTTATATGCATTTTCATATATATTTCTATATATGGCATTCTCATTTGCTATGACACAATTTACGCCATTTTTATCTAAGCTTGGCTATGACTCTATGCAAAGGGGGATACTTTTATCCTCCTATGCATTTACTACCATTGTATTTCAAATACTGTTTGGATTTCTTTGCGACAAGTATGGATCAATAAAGAAGTTTGTGGTAGTAGCTTTGATGATTTATGCGGTTTCAACCTACTTGTTTTACAGCATGGAAACACAATTTTTTATATATCATGTGATTGTAATAGCATTTAGCGGTGGACTAGTAAATACAACCTGCGGTTTGTGTGATGCTTGGGTACTTGGGTCTGATAAACATTTAAGAAAGAACCTTTCATTTATAAAGACTTTTGGATCGATGGGGTGGGCAACTGGCAGTATTATTTTATCCTCCATCATTTCAAGATTTGGTTATAGCGGCGTAAGTAATGGAATCCTAATTTTATGTATCCTTTCTCTAGGAGTCTTGCATTTTATAAAGGATGTAGACAGACAAAAGGACAAAAGCACTGGAAAATTAGGACTAGCTGATATAAAAGAACTTATTCTAAATAAAAGGTACAGCTTATTAGTTTTTATACTTTTCTTAATGTACTGCATTATTATAACCAATAATACAGCGGTTGTAGATAAAATGCTGGCACTTGGAGCTACTGATTTACAAATTGGCTATAAGTGGTCAATTCAATCTATGATAGAAATTCCAACATATTTATGTGGCAGTTACTTTTTAAGAAAGTTTAACAATTACTTTCTTTTGAAGGTCTCAGCTTTGGCTCTGACTATACAATTTATTTTATTGGGAATGAGCAGTAGCATAACTCAGATTATTGTATTAAGTGCATTTCAAATGTTAACAACTCCATTAGTGATGATTACCTCACAAACCTTAATATATGGGTTAACCAGCGAAAAGATGAAAGCAACAGGTCAGCTTTTTGCACTTAGTATGTTTACTGGGGTGTCATCCTTGCTAGTTCCAGCAGGTGCAGGGGTTATGACAAGATATTTTAGCCCTAGCACCACACTATTTGTTGCAGCTAGCTTTGGAGCTTTAGCGTTTATTCTAATTAATGCTTTGAAAAAAATATAATATTGTTTATAAAGGGACTGTTGTAGAATGAGTTGAAAATTCGTTCTACAATAGTCCCTTTATTATAAAGCAAGGACATGAAAAATGAATATGAATTATTAGCTAGAAGTTCAGTACCAAAAGTTTAACTTTTTTGTGTTCTCAATATTGAGATAAAACTACTTAAGAAAACTTAAGAAATTCGTAAGAAAAAATTCAAGCATAGACTGGCTGATTTAGGTAAAATTAAATTACTGAATTGGACAGGCTTTTGCATTGCAGAGAAAAAATAGTCATGAAATGAAAAATGGAGGAATTATGAAGAAACTAGAACGAATCAAAAAAGTGTTTTTATATGGTGTTTTCATTTGTTACATATTTTTGTTAATTAAAATATTGCTCTTATCAAGAGTTTCAATCTTAGAGCTATTTAGTAGTCAAAGGACTTTATTTAGGTCAATCAATCTCATTCCTTTTCATAGTATAATAGAATATATATCTGGCAGCTCTGATAATTTAAGAAAATTTGCTTTCGGGAATGTGGTTGGGAATATAGTTATTTTTACTCCTCTAGGTGTATATTTGATACTATTAAAAAAAGATAAAAGAGTATTTAAAAATCTTTTATTTATATTCACTGTGAGTCTGTTTGTTGAAATCATTCAAGGTCTTTTAGGAATAGGAGTATCAGACATTGATGATATAATTCTAAATTGTTTGGGTGGATGGATTGGTATTTTAGGGTATAAGTTTTTAGTATTTATATTACGAGATGAGAAAAAAGTAAATACTGTAATTGCAATACTATCTGCTATTATAGGATTACCGGTTATATTGTATTTATTATTCATGGTAAAAATGAGATTCTAAATATATCTATTGAGCACTCAAGAGCATACCCTACATAAAAGGAAGACTGGTTATTGGCCAGCCTTTTTTGTTTGCTCATTTATGTTTTTTTCAAAAAAGCATCTTGTTTTTCAACTAATCATCATAAATTTCATAAAGTAATTGCTTCAACATATAAAGTATAAGTTTATATTTGAATAATTAAAATAAACATAAAAAATAAAAATATAATATTGACGTTACTACTACTACGTGATACTATATAGTGGTAGTAAGTAATACTGAATACAAGTAATACTAGATAGTGAAGAGGTGATACATTTGGATAATATTACAGAAATGCTAAAGGGTGTACTAGAAGGCTGTGTTCTTGAAATAATCAGCCATGAGGAGATATATGGTTACGAGATTACTAAGAGGCTCAATGCACTGGGATTTTCTGATGTTGTAGACGGCACAGTCTACACAATATTGGTGAGGCTAGAGAAAAACAAGCTGGTGGAAACTACGAAGAAGCCATCTGATATGGGACCTCCACGAAAGTTTTTCACTCTTAATGATGCAGGACGTGAGGAATTGAAGAGGTTTTGGGAAAAGTGGGAATTTGTATCATCAAAAATCAATGAATTAAAGGAGAGAAAGTAATGAGTTTTTGGGAAAAGATTACGGGAAGCGACATGACTAAAGAATTTAAAAGTTTTGAAGCACGAGCGAAAAATCTACCGGTTGATTATCAAGCGGCATGGGAAAAAATTAAGACTAATCTTTGGCAGCACTCAGATTTTACCGGTCGCAACCTTATGCCAATTCTTGACGGTGTGCTTGGACTGCTAGAAGAAACCGCTGCGGATGGTCAGAATGTACAAGATGCTTTGGGAGACGATATCAAAGGCTTCTGTTCAGCATTGATTGGTGAAGAAGGGGCAAATTCTTATCGCGACAAGTGGCGCAAGCAACTTAACAATAATATCGCTAAAAAATTAGGCAAATAGGAGGATAAGATGAGTATACAAGATATCATTGAAGGCAAAAAAGAGTGGAGAGCGCATGTGGCACGTGTAAAAGGGCTCCCAAAGGATTACCAAATTGTTTATAAAGAAATTCAAAAATATCTTTTTAAGGTGGGTCCTGTTGAACTAACAGACGGTATAGGTTTATTATCAGGGATCATAGATCTTTTTGAAGAAGGTGCGTCTTTAGGGAAGGGTGTGCTTGAGGTTACGGGTAGTGATGTAGCGGCTTTCTGCGATGAGCTTATTAAAGATTCAAAAACTTATGCTGATATCTATCAGGAATCTGTTGACCAAAAAGTTAGCAAGGCTATGAAAAAGGTTACGGATAAAACAAAGTAAAAGATATATGGAGGGATTGAAAAAGCAATTGAAGTGAAAGGTCTGTGCCTCTCGCAAAAGTGAAGAACATTAAAAGCAGCTTAATGTTTGTAGGCATTAAAATTATAGTAGTCAACAAAAATATCAAGTAAAGGGATGTTAGAATGTGTGAATACCAGTGGATATTATGTCCAGTATGTGGCAACAAAACAAGGGTCAAGATTGGGGCTGATACGGTTCTTGAAAACTTTCCACTATTTTGTCCTAAGTGTAAACAGGAAACAATAATCAATGTAAAACAACTTAAGGTATCAGTTATTAAAGAGCCAGACGCTAAGACGCAGAGCCGATAACATGTGAGTGAAATCATAGTTATCGGCTCTTTTTTACTGTAATTATAGAGGAGGAAAAGAAAGTGAAGAAAAATATCATACAGCTCAAAGGTGTAAAAAAATCTTACAAAAATGTAGAAGTACTTAAAGGAATAGATTTAGAAGTAGAGCAAGGAGGCATCTTTGCATTACTTGGTTCCAATGGAGCCGGAAAAACAACGATAATTAGAATCATGGCTACTTTACTTAAAGCAGATGCTGGAAGTGTTTTAATAAATGGTTTTGATATTGAAAAAAAACCAGGAAACATTAGAGGTTCTATTAGTCTTACTGGGCAGTTTGCCGCTATTGATGAAGTTTTGACTGGACGTGAAAACCTTCAAATGATAGCAAAACTCAGACACCTTAAAAATCCAAAACAAGTAGCAGATGAGTTAATTAACCGTTTTGCTATGTCAGAGGCAGCAGACCGCAGAGTGGGCACTTACTCTGGAGGTATGAAAAGAAGAATTGATATTGCAATGAGTCTTGTGGGAAATCCAAAGATTATCTTCCTAGATGAGCCGACGACAGGTCTTGATCCAGAAGCTCGCTTAGAAGTTTGGAAGATTGTAAAAGAGTTAGCAGCTGCAGGAACTACAGTATTTTTAACAACTCAATACTTAGAAGAATCAGAGCAACTTGCAGATAAAATAGCTATCCTTCATGGTGGAAAAATAATTGCTCTAGATACATTAGAGGGATTAAAAAAGTTGTTTCCGCCTGCAAAAGTTGAATATGTTGAGAAACAACCTACATTAGAAGAAATATTTCTAACAATCATTGGGAAGAAGGAGGAGAAATAAATGGAATCTACAAATAAGTATTTTTTAAAAGATATAAGTGTCATGTTTGGACGTTCTATGCGTCATATTTTTAGAAGTATGGATACAATTATTACAGTATGTATTACGCCAATTGCTATGATGCTATTATTCGTCTATGTATTTGGTGGTGCGATTAAAACTGGCACAGAAAATTATGTTGATTATCTATTACCAGGTATAATGTTAATGACTATTGGTAGTGGTATTGCATATGTAGCTTACCGTTTGTTTATAGATAAGCAACATGGTATCTTTGAACGTTTTCACTCTATGCCTATTGCTAGGTCTACAGTATTATGGGGACACGTATTAACCTCATTAATTTCTAATGGAATTTCTATAGTAGTGATTATAATTGTTGCGTTATTAATAGGTTTCCGTTCTTCAGCAGGAATCTTAGGATGGCTCGCGGTATTTGGTATTCTTGGGATATTTACACTTGCTTTAACTTGGATTGCTGTAATTGCAGGACTTGCTGCTAAAACACCAGATGGTGCAGGGGCATTCGCCTACCCAATTATCTTCTTGCCATTTATTAGTTCTGCCTTTGTACCAACAGATACTATGCCTTCAGCAGTACGTGCTTTTGCAGAAAATCAGCCTGTAACTCCTATAGTAGAAGCTATTCGTAATTTATTAGCAAACAAACCAGTAGGAAATGATATATGGGTTGCCCTAGCTTGGTGTGTAGGAATAATAGTTGTTGCTTATATCTTTGCAATGAGGAGTTATAAAAAATTATAATATATCTTTATACTAAGTATAAATTAAAATCCTTGAAGCTTTTTAAAGCGAATAAATTTCCATGTTACGTTATGGTATTCTCACTTGAGATACTTATAAAAAACTTGATATTTAGAATTGATAATGGATTATATTGATGAAGTAAGAAAAGAATAGTTATATTGACATATTTATTTCATTGTGATAAAGTTAGGCTGTAAAAATTAAATATATCTTCAGGGCAGGGTGTAATTCCCTACCGGCGGTATAGCCCGCGAGCCGTAAGGTTGATTCGGTGAAACTCCGAGGCCGACAGTAAAGTCTGGATGGAAGAAGATGAGTAGTATACTCTTGATGCATAAGTCTATGCCTTTTTGACATAGCATTTTGTAATCAGGATATTTTGTGGATTGTTAGCGCCCTGAGAATTATTTCTCAGGGCTTTTTTAATGTATAGTGCAGGTAATTTGATAATCAAGCATAGTATAAAGTTTTTAACTTAGCTAAGATTAGATATTTTAATGGTTTTAGAAGCATTTTTATGCCTATACAGTAAAAAATAAAGTTTATTCACCTGTCGGTTCTTCCATATATAAATTTGTAAATGCAAATGCATTAAAAGGTCGCTGAAGAAAATTACTTCAGCGACCTTTTTAATTTTTAGTAACTGATTGGAGTGATGATATGGATATTAAGTACATGAAGAGAGCGCTTGAATTGGCTAAAAAAGGGGAAGGATACACAAGTCCTAACCCGATGGTAGGTGCAGTGATAGTAAAGGATGGCAGAGTAATTGGTGAGGGGTATCATGAGGTTTATGGAAGTCATCATGCGGAGATTAATGCCTTTTTAAATGCTACAGAGGATGTTAAAGGTGCAACTATGTATGTTACTCTTGAACCTTGCTCTCACTATGGCAAGACCCCGCCTTGTGCCAATGCGATAGTGGAAAAGGGGATAAAGAAGGTAATTATAGCAGTGGAAGACCCTAATCCGTTAGTATCTGGGAGAGGAATAAAAATTCTTAAAGAGGCTGGTATAGAAGTAGTTACTGGTATTCTTGAAGATGAAGGAAGAAAGCTAAATGAAGTATTTATTAAATATATAACCACAAAGCTCCCCTTTTGATAGAGGGGGATATTTAAAAGGAGGTTTAGTTTTTAATGTTCACTGGATTAGTAGAGGAAATAGGTAGAGTTGAGTCAGTTGTTAAGTCTGCAAAATCAGCAAGTATAATTATTAAAGCTAAAACTGTTCTAGAAGGAGTAAAGTTAGGTGATAGCATCTGTACCAATGGTGTATGTCTTACTGTAACATCCTTTGACAGTTCTAGATTCACAATAGATGCAATGGCAGAAACCATGAGACGAAGTAATTTGAAAAATCTTTCACCCGGTGATGAAGTTAATCTTGAAAGGGCTTTAAGTGTAGGAGACAGACTTGGAGGACATATTGTAAGCGGGCACATTGATGGAATGGGAACTATAGAAGATTACGAGAGAGAAGACAATGCAGTCTGGATTACAGTTGGTACTTCACCAGATATTTTAAGATATATTGTCCAAAAAGGCTCTATTGCAATAGATGGCGTAAGCCTTACAGTGGCATATGTAGATGATTCAGTATTTAAGGTTTCTATTATTCCCCACACTAAGGACGTGACTACATTGCTTCGTAAGAAAATTGGGGATAAGGTAAACCTTGAGTGCGACATGATAGGAAAATATATTGAGAAGTTCCTTGGAGCTAAAGGGAATGCACCAGTAAAAAAAGATATAGATCTTAACTTTTTAAGTGAAAATGGATTTGCATAAAGATTAAAGGAGGATTGGAAATAATGAAATTTAATTCTATTGAGGAAGCTATTGAAGATATCAAGGCAGGAAAAATGATTGTTGTAGTTGATGATGAAGATAGAGAAAATGAAGGAGACCTTATTATAGCGGCAGAAAAAGTGACACCAGAGGCTATAAACTTTATGGCGAGGTTTGGTAGAGGCCTTATCTGCATGCCAGTTATTGGAGAAAGATTAAGGGAGCTTAACATTCTTCCTATGGTGGAGAAAAATACAGATTCGCATGGAACTGCTTTCACGGTATCCATAGATGCTGCTGAAACTTCTACTGGAATATCTGCTTATGAAAGAGCTGCTACAGTATTGAAAGTTATAGATCCGAATTCATCAGAAAAGGATTTTAAGAGGCCTGGGCATATGTTTCCATTAGAAGCTAAAGAGGGCGGAGTGTTAAAAAGAGCTGGACATACAGAGGCGGCTGTTGATTTAGCAAGAATGGCAGGCTTTTGTCCAGCAGGAGTTATATGTGAAATAATGAATGAAGACGGAACTATGGCTAGACTTCCGCAGCTTATGGAATATGTAAAGGAACATGACCTTAAGATAATTACAATTGCGGATCTAATCAATTATAGAAGAAAAAATGATGCATATGTAAAGCGAGAAACAGAGGCAAAGATGCCTACAAAATATGGTGAGTTTAAAATGGTAGGCTACGAAAATACTTTAAATGGGGAACATCATGTAGCTCTAGTAAAAGGTGATATTTCGGGCGACGAACCAGTTCTTATAAGAGTTCACTCTGAATGTCTCACTGGCGATACTTTTGGGTCCTTAAGATGCGATTGTGGAGAACAGTTTGCTGAAGCTATGAAAGAAATAGAAAAAAGAGGCCGCGGAATACTCCTTTACATGAGACAAGAAGGAAGAGGGATAGGTCTTATAAATAAGATCAAGGCTTATGCATTACAAGATTTGGGGATGGATACTGTAGAAGCAAATCTTGCCTTGGGGTTTCCAGCTGACTTAAGAGAGTATGGTATTGGAGCTCAGATTCTTTCAGATCTTGGAGTGAAAAAGGTAAAACTTATGACCAATAATCCGAAGAAAATCTCAGGGCTTATCGGATATGGAATAGAAATTGTGGATAGGGTCCCAATACAAATGAACCACAATGAAAGAAATGAGTATTACTTAAAAACTAAAAAGAAAAAGCTTGGACATATATTAAGTTTCAATGAAGATAAAAATATTAAGTAATAAACCTATAAAAGTTAAAAAGCTATAAATTTAATAATAAAATTCAAAAAAATGGAGGAATTTAAAATGAAAATATATGAAGGAAAATTAGTAGCAGAGGGATTAAAGTTCGGTATTATAGTAGGCAGATTTAATGAATTCATCGGAGGAAAGCTTTTAGTAGGAGCTTTTGATGCCTTAAAGAGACATGGTGTGGAAGAAAACGAAATTGAAGTAGCATGGGTTCCAGGAGCATTTGAAATTCCACTTGCAGCAAAGAAAATGGCTAAATCAAATAATTATGATGCAGTTATCTGTCTTGGTGCCGTAATAAGAGGGGCAACTCCTCACTTTGATTATGTAGCCGGTGAAGTATCAAAGGGTATTGCAAGTGTATCTTTGGAAACAGAAGTTCCAGTGATATTCGGTGTAATAACTACTGACACAATAGAGCAAGCAATTGAGAGAGCTGGAACAAAGGCAGGAAATAAGGGATACGACGCAGCAGTTACAGCAATTGAAATGGCAAACCTGCTTAAACAGTTTTAGTATCAGGGAGTGTTAAATTTGATACCTTTTAAGAACATCAAGACTATCTTCTTTGACTATGATGGTACTTTGCATAATAGTATAAAGATATATGGACCTGCATTTAGAAAAGCGTACGCATATCTTGTTAGATTGGGGGCTGCGGAGCAGAGGGATTGGTCTGATAGAGAAATAAGTTATTGGCTCGGGTTTAATCCTCAAGAGATGTGGAAAACCTTCATGCCAGGACTTGATGATGATATAAGGAATAAATGCAGTACAATGATTCGTGAAGAAATGAGAGCTTTGACTGAGAGTGGTGCGCCAGAACTTTATGAAGGAGCTATCGAAACTCTTAAATACCTTAAGGGTAGAGGATACAGATTAGTGTTTATAAGCAATTGTAGAATAATCTATAGGGATTGTCACAGAGAATTATTTTGTCTTGGAGACTTCTTTGAAGAGCTAGCTTGCTCAGAGGAATATAATTTCATACCAAAGTATGAGATATTAAGTAAGATCAAAGACAGATATCCTGAAGAAATGGTCATTATAGGAGATAGAATGCAGGACATAGAAGCCGGAAAGAAAAATGATATATATACCATTGGCTGTAGCTATGGATTTCCCCTTGAAGGTGAATTAGATGAAGCAGACTTAATTATAAATAATATAAAAAAATTAAAAAAATATTTATAGGTCAACATTGAAAGGCTGTAGAGAAAATTTATTTTTCTCTACAGCCTTTTTCCACCAACAAAAATTTTAAATAATACTGTAATCTCTTCTCCTAAAGCATATATACCAATTAAAAGATATAACAAGATATCTGATGGCAATAAATAAAAATAAAGTTTTAAGGAGAATGAGATTTATGAGAGAAAGAAAATATGTAAAGTTCAGAGTTGATATGTATGAGGATACTAAATTTAAAATAATAGACATGAAGCCAGAAAGAGATGTTATTCATTATATATGGAATAGGCTAGTTTTGCTTGCAGGAAAAGTTAATTTAGAAGGGGATATGTTTCTTTCAAAAAATATTCCATATACAATAGAAACATTGGCAATAGAATTTAACAGGGATGCTTCTCAAATCAAGCTTGCGTTAGAGGTATTTATTGAGTTAGAAATGATAGAATTGAGTGATAGTAATATATACAGAGTGAAAAATTTTGCTAAGCATCAAAATATCAAGGCAAAGAAGAAAGAAATATCTAAGAGCAGCGAAACCGCTGAAGTAAAGAATGCTGCTGTTCAGTTAAATGAAGGTTGCAGTGATGAAGTACAAGTAATCAAACCTGAAGGATTTGATGGACAAGCAGTGGATAGTGAAGAGAAAAACAAGGGGAAATATGATTATAAAGACAGTGAAAATATAACTGCTGATACAGAAGATTATGAAAATGATAATGTAGAAATATTAGAGAATAATAATAAAGATATTGTGGCTGTCAATGGTGGCATAGAGGATAGTACTGATAGAGGTAATTTACTAGAATATAATGTAAATACTACGGAAAGTAGAAAGCGGATAAAGCGGAATAAAAAGAAAAAAGGTACTTCAAGAGCTGAGAACATTGATGAAATAGCTAGTTGTGATGAAATTATTGATGATATAGAAGAATGCGTAATTGACGGAATAAGGCCCTTAGGGAAAGATGAAATAAGTATTGTGGAATGGTCCTTTGGATAATAAGAAGCATATACTGAAAATCTATTTACACAAATTTCAAAATATGATATTATAAAGAAAAAAGTTATTGAAAGGGGAAAGTAAGTTATGACACCAGCTAATTGCTAATATTAATTTGATTAAAAATTAATAGTTATTTTGTAATGAGTTTTAATTTACCTAATTATAGTTAGGTCTTGTTGTTGTACTCTTTATGGAATAAGGCATTTGGAAGGTAACTTACTTTACTGAAATAGATATTTTAATTTATTTGTCTAATATTTCAATAATGTTTTGAGATATTTATATGAGCTTCTTTAGGGAGTTGATGATTAGATATATAAGCTTAATAAGATAATGTTTGTGATGATATTGATCTAATATGAATTTTATTTTGCTTAGTATATGTATTGATTTATGTTTATAGCGGTTTTTATAGTATAAGCTTTGAGCTTGGATCTTGGAAAACTAGCATAACTGTATAGCTCAATATGAATCTAATCTAGATAAATTATAATAAAAGCAAATTTCGGACTGTAAGAAGAACAATCTTCTTATGGTCCTTTTTAGCGTTTAGTAAAAAATAGTTTTTATAATTATAACTCTTTTTAGCTTCAGTTGTGTTTAAGAATATTGTTAAAGCATCGTATGAATAACCACTTAATTTTAACACAGTGTTTTAACCTAAAAAGAGCTATTGTATATGCCTATTCATAGAAAGAGTAGTCTAGATTATAGATGAAAGAAGGAATATTTATGTTTGAATTATCGTTAAATGGTGTAAAAAAATATATGGAAGCTACTCAAGTAACTGAAAATATAACCTTTGAAGTTTATTCAGGAGAAAAGGTTGGTATAGTAGGAGCAAATGGAAGTGGAAAGAGCACTATATTAAAATTAATAGCTGGAATAGAACCAATGAACTACTATCCAGGTTATCCTCAAACTTCAAGTTACGGATATGATGAAGGGTTTATTAATTTACCAAGAGAAGCTACCGTTGCGTATCTTGAACAAATTCCTCAATATGATAAGGGGTTGAGGGTTATTGATGTATTGAACTTAGCCTTTGAAGAAGTTCATGATATAGAGGGAAAAATGCGTAAGCTCGAGGAAGAAATGAAAGTGCTCAGTGATGACGAGCTTGAAAGAGCGTTGAAAAAATATAGTACTTTAGTGCAGCAGTTTGAAGTGAAAGGAGGATATGAGATAGAGGAAAAGCTAGGAAAGGTATGCACAGGATTAAAATTAAATGAGAGCTTCTTAAACAAGGATTTTAGTTTGTTGAGTGGCGGAGAGAAGACCACTGTGGTACTTGGAAAGCTTCTAATAGATAACCCAGATATATTGCTCTTGGATGAGCCTACAAATCATTTAGATATGGACTCTATTGAATGGCTAGAAGGCTATCTTAATGTATATAAGGGAATTGTAATAATTGTGTCTCATGATAGGTATTTCTTAGACAATGTAGTAAATAAGATTGTAGAGATTGAAGATATGGAATCCATGACCTACAAGGGCAATTATTCATCCTATGTAAGACAAAAAGAAGAGAATATGAGAATACAGTTTGAGCAGTTTAGAGAACAGCAAAAACAGATAAATGCTATGGAAAAACAAGTGAAGGATTTGAGAGACTGGGCAATGAGGGCTGATAATAACAAATTCTTTAGAAGGGCTGAAAGTATACAAAAAAGATTGGATAAGCTAGAGAAAATTGATAAGCCAGTGCTTGATAAGCAAAATATGAAGTTAAGCTTTAAGGCTACTGGAAGATCAGGTAATGAAACTATAAAGGCTGAAAGGTTGTCTAAAAGTTACGAAGATAAAGTGATTTTTAATGATGCAGAGTTACTGATTAACTATGGTGAAAGAGTAGCGCTTATAGGACCTAATGGATGCGGAAAAACTACTTTACTAAAGCTTTTGTTAGGAGAAGAGTTAGCGGATTCTGGTAAGGTGGAACTGGGGGCTAGTGTAATGGCAGCATACCTACCTCAAAACATTATTTTTGATAATGAAGAACTAACAATACTTGAATGCTTTAGGGATGATATCTATATACTAGAGGGAAAAGCAAGAGAATATCTCTCGAAATTTATGTTTTATGGTAGTAGCGTATTTAAAAAGGTTAAACATTTATCTGGTGGAGAAAAAATTAGGTTAAAGCTTGCTAAACTGCTTTACGAAGATATAAATCTTCTAATATTAGATGAACCCACTAATCATCTGGATATTGATTCTATAGAAACTTTTGAGGAAGCTCTAGAAGATTTCAAAGGAACTATATTCTTTATATCCCATGATAGATATTTTATAAATAAGATTGGAGAAAGAGTAATTTCTGTTGAGAATAATGGATTTAGGAGCTATCTTGGAAATTATGATTATTATAAAACCGAAAGAGAAAAGTTTAAGCAACAGGCGGTTGAAGAAGTGGTGGTAAAAACCGAGAAGCCAAAGAAGGTAAAAAGTATAGATGAAAACAAGAAAAGAGAAGTTGAAAAAGAGAAAACTCTAAGAAAGCTTGAAAACCTTGAAAAAGAAATAAATGATATTGATTTAGAGATGAGTAATTCAGGGTTACACTATGATGATCTCAATAAGCTTTATTTGAGAAAAGAAGGATTAAATAGAGAATTAGATGAGGTTATGGAGGTATGGTTAAGTTTTGAAGGTTAATGGAAAGAAGTGAAGTAAATGATAAATTCTATGGTATAATATGGTTAATATTCAAAAAGACAAGATGATTGTGAAGATAGGAGAAATATTTGATGAATTCTATTCTTGTTATTGAGGATAATGAAGATGTAAATCATATGCTGGTTGAATCTCTAGTAGATGAAGGTTATGAAGCACAATCAGCTTATACTGGTATAGAGGGACTTAATAAAATTAAAGATTGTAACTTTGATTTAATACTGCTTGATATTATGTTGCCTTACAAAAGTGGAGACGAAATACTAAAAGAAATACGAAAGTTTTCTGATGTTCCTGTTATCATTATTTCTGCAAAGGATATGATTGGTACTAAGATAGATTTTTTGAGACTAGGAGCAGATGACTATATCACCAAGCCTTTTGATTTAGGTGAGGTAGTGGCTAGGATAGAATCTAATTTGAGGCGCTATAGTAAGCAGATTCATGAAGCTAAAGTGTTTAAATATAAAGGGATATCGCTTGATGATAGTGCAAAGCGTGTTTGTGTAAATGGTGCTGAAATTGAACTTACTGCAAAAGAATATATGATATTAGAAATGCTCATAAAGCATCAAGGCAAGGTTTTTACAAAAGCAAATTTATATGAATCAATTTGGCAGGAAGAATATCTAGGTGATGATAATGCGGTTAAAACTCACATTAGTAACTTGCGCAATAAGTTAAGTAAAGCAGATTGTGAAGAGAAGTATATTGAAACGGTGTGGGGACTAGGATATCGATTGTATAAAGAATAAATTATCTATTTCTTTATAATTAAATGAGGATTCTTAACCTTTTCTAAACCTTTGAGCCTTAGACTTGAAGATGTAGGGGTCCTAGCGCAACTATTAATTTATACATGCCTGAAAATCTCCAGAAGCAGAGATTTTCTAACAAGTATAAATTAAGTTTCAACACAGGAACCCTTTAGAAAGGACGTGTGAATAAATATGAAACAATTTGTTTTAAAAACAAATAACCTGACAAAAGAATATAATGGCGTTAAAGCCTTACAAGATGTATCGATAACCTTAGAAACAGGAAAAATATATGGTCTAATTGGACAAAATGGTGCCGGAAAATCTACCCTTATGAGACTTATTACAGGACTAGCTTTTCCTACTAAAGGAAGTGTTGAGCTTTTTGGGCACACTGGAGAAAAATCTTTGCAAAAGGAACGAAAAAGGATTGGAAGTATGATAGAATATCCAAGCCTTTCTGAAAATATGACAGCAAAAGAGAATTTAAGACTTCATAGAATCATGAGAGGTATTCCTAACAAGGAAGTAGAAGATGAACTGCTATCACTGGTGGGGATTAGTGATACTAAAAAAAAGAAGGCTAAAGACTTTTCTCTTGGGATGAAGCAAAGACTAGGAATTGCTATAGCACTTCTAGGACAACCTGAATTACTTATTCTGGATGAACCGATAAATGGGCTTGATCCGATAGGAGTTGTTGAGATACGAAATCTGATAAAAAAGCTATGTGAAGATAGACAAATGACTATATTGATTTCAAGTCATAATCTTCCTGAATTATACCAAACAGCAACAAATTATATTATTATACACCAAGGTGAGATTAAACAGACTTTAACCCTAACACAACTTGAAGAGTGTTGTAGGCATCATCTTCTTATAAGTACTTTAGAGCCAGAAAAGTTAGTAAGTATTTTAGAGATGAAACTAAATACTCAGAACTATAAAGTAATGCCTGACAAATCTGTTAAGCTTTATGAGTATATAGATCAAAAAGAAAAGGTTGCAAGAGTCCTATTTGAAAATGGAATGATAATTACAAACTTTTCAAGTGGAGGAGATACTCTTGAAGATTACTTTATCTCTATTGTAGGGGGTGGCAGAAATGTATAATCTAATCATAGCTGATTTATTTAAGATAAGTAGGTCCAAGGCAATAAAAGTTTTATTTGGTATAACAACATTAAGTGCTGTGACGATGATTACCATGGCATATTTAATACAACAAGGCAAAATTGATAAAAGTATGAACGGAATAGGATTCTTGTTTTCTGACGTAAATATGATGAGTATTCTTGGAGCAACTATAGCAGCAATTTTTATCTGTGGAGATTTTGATAATAAAATAATACATGAAGCAATCGCAACTGGAAATAGTAGGATTTCTGTATTGTTTGGAAAGATAATTGTTTTTTGTGGTTCCTTGGTGTTTATTTTACTTCCATATATAATTGCTGTGCTTATTGCTATGGGTACAGGTTATAAATTCAGTATGGGGTCAGTAGGAGTAGGGTTCTTGAACTTGCTAACAGTAGAGTCTGGTAAAAGTCTTTCTGAAGTAGTTTTATGGAAGCTAATTGCTGCTATAGTAACGTTGGTAATCGTATATTTATCGCAACTAAGCATATGTATACCACTTGCACTTGTGATTAAGAAGCCTGTTTTAGTAGTTGTTATTTATTATGGCTTTACGATCTTGTCTGCACAGCTTATAAGATTAGGTGATAATTCTCAGGTCTTCCACAACATTTTAGCATGCACGCCGTATGGAGGGAATTACTCTTTTGTTGTATCAAGTACAGCATATGGTGTGCTTTTTAAGGCTATTGGTGCCAGTGTTATGTTTATGGCTGTGATATTTACTATTGCACACATTGGTTTTAGAAAATCAGAAATTAAGTAAAGATGAAGCACTTCAATTATGAAGTGGTTCATCCATAGATTAAATTGGTGGTGAAAATATTGATAATTGCAGTTGTAGTATTGAGCATGGTGGTCCTGTTATTAGTTTTATATATAGTATTTTTGCAACTGCAATTAAAAAATATTAACCAGCAGTTGATCAAGCGACTAAAAGAGGATACACATCAAAGTATTAGCTTAGAGCTAATTAATAAAGAATTAAATACATTGGTTTCTAATATCAATAGATGTCTAAAAGAAGATGAGACTCGTCGCGTTGATTTGATTAGGAAAGAGAAGTATTTTAAAGATATGATTGCAAATATATCACATGATTTGAGGACACCACTTACTGCTATTAAAGGTTATCAACAGCTTATAGGTAGAGGGACTCTATCAAAAGAACAATTTCAAAAGCTTCAAATCGCACAAAAGCATGCAGATGAACTAGGGAGATTAATTGAAAACTTCTTTGAATATAGCTATCTTGTGAATACGGAACCGATTTTTAAAATGGAGAAGATAAATGTTACGAACCTAATGTCAGAGTGTCTTGTAGAATCTATAAATCTTTTTGAAGAAAACAAGTTGGAAGTCCAGTTTGAAGAAAAGCATCCAATATTTATTTTTGCGGACAAAGAAATGATTGTAAGGATTATACGAAACTTGATTAAAAATTGTATTCAACATTCAGCTAGTAATATACAAGTAAAAATAGTAAGTGAAAAAACTGTAAGTATATCTTTTAAAAATCTTGTAAGGAATACTGAACAAATTGATGTGAAAAAACTCTTTGATCGATTTTATAGTGTAGATGAAGCAAGAGGTAAAAGTACAGGACTTGGACTAGCGATTGTAAAACTCCTAGCTGAACAGATGGATGGGAGTGTAGAGGCATTTTTACAAGATAAGATGCTTGAAATTTGTGTAAATTTACCAGTGTTAGAAGAGCTTTGCCCCTAATATCCTTTGTTTACTGTATAAAAAACATAAGATTTTTATTACCAGCCTACATTAATTATTGCATATTTAGGATATGAAGATTGGAATGTGCTACTGAAGTAAAAAACATCATCGTAGCAGAAGCCATATGCTCTGTTTTCATAAGAATGATCATGCCAGAATTTTGCAAAGTAATTTGCAGGTGTAGCTTGATAAAATTATGGAAGTTTGGCTAAGCTTTGAAGATTAGTGTTACTAAGGGTTTCTTAATTCATAAATTAAATTGATAATAGTGTAAAAACTAACTATTTCTCAACTATTGGGTTGATATACTAAGTTTACAGATTGCAATCTTAATAAAATAAATACACAATAGAAAGGAGAAAATAATTATGTTATTTACAAAGCAAAAAAAGATTATTATAGGGTTAACTGCTGCAACAGTAATGTCTCTAGGAGGTGTTACAGCGTTTGCAGCTTCTAATGGTGTAACTCTTACTCCGGCAGCACATGTGGATATTTCTAAAATAGATGCTAAACTAGGTACTTATAAGGTTGTTGATGGTGCTACCATTAATATCAGTGGAGGAGAGAATGCTAAAACAGAAGCAAATGTATCCTTAACCGCTGTTCCAGGAAATTTAGATTTGACACATGTTGAAAAAGGTACAGCTACAGTTGTTAGACAGTTAACACCAGAGGAAATTGCTAAATTCTCTGGGAACAACACTACAGCTGCAAAATAATATAAAATATATAAATAGGGTGAATGGTCATAGGCTGTTCACCTTATGTGTTAAGAAAGGAAGCAAATGAAAATATTACTTATAGAAGATGAAGAAGAGTTATCCAAAATTGTCGCAAGAGGACTATTAAAGTGTGGATATGCTGTTGATTCAGCTTATGATGGAGAAGAAGCACTGGATTACTATGAAATAAATGAATATGATGTGATAGTACTTGATTTAAATATACCGAAAATTGAAGGATTAGAAGTATTAAAGAGGATAAGGCAAAAGGATAAAAAGGCTAAAATATTAATTCTTTCTGCAAGAAGTGCAATTGATGATAAAGTAAAAGGTCTAGATATGGGAGCTAATGATTATTTGACAAAACCTTTTGATTTCTTGGAATTAGAGGCGAGAATACGAAATTTATCTCGTATGGCATATATCCAGCAGGAAAATGAACTTTATTGTGGAGGAGTATATTTAAATATGTCCACAAAGGTGGTTTCATTCCAATCGATTAAACTAAATTTGACCAAAAAGGAATACTCCATACTAGAATATATGATGTTAAAGAAAGGACAGGTGATTAGTACAAAACAACTTATTGAT
This sequence comes from Clostridium folliculivorans, assembly GCF_024341905.1. Lineage (GTDB taxonomy): Bacteria > Bacillota > Clostridia > Clostridiales > Clostridiaceae > Clostridium_AR > Clostridium_AR folliculivorans. The sequence continues at coordinate 78,976 of NZ_BQXY01000007.1, read as the reverse complement.
CATGTGTGGGACAGTGAGGCAGATTTATATCCTGACACATTGAAGTATCATATCCATTCAATAAAAAAGAAACTGGTAGATGTAAATTGTAATCAGAATCTTATTAGAAATATTCGTGGTATAGGATACAAGATTACGGAGGGAGAGGAATGAAAGTTTTTAGTAGGATATCTTTAAGAATGAGAATTACACTACTAGCAGGCGCCATCTTATTACTCTGCTCTATAATCCTAACACTGGGGGCATCTTATAATGCTCATACTCAATTAAATAATGTAACACTAGCGAGTCCATATGGAGTTGTAGAGAAAGCACCTATAAGTGGAGATATTGAATTGCATCCAAGTGACGTGGCTATAGCAGTACCTTCTGCAAAGGTGGCAGTTTTAACAGCTGCTAAGAAACAGTTCGATATTGTAAATGTGCTTATACTTGCAGGTGTTTCTGTATTTGGAATGGTTCTAGTATATGTTGTAGCAGGTAAATCACTCAGACCAATTCATGAACTTAGTAAAACAGCTTCAACAATTGGTGAGGAGAATTTACAGAAACGTATTCCAAACCTTTACACAAAGGATGAGGTAGGAATGCTAAGTAATTCTTTCAATGCTATGCTTGATAGGTTAGAAGAGTCCTTTGTAAAACAAAAACGTTTTTCTGCTAATGCTGCTCATGAACTCAAAACTCCTCTTTCTACAATCAATGCTAGTATTCAGGTACTTCATTTAGATAAAAATCCAGCGGCTTCAGATTATGAAGAAACTTTTGAAACGATCGAAAGAAATGTGAAGCGATTAATAATGGTAGTAGATGATCTTATGAAGCTTTATGATGAGAATGATCAACTTGAGATTGTTCCTATTGATTTGAAGAGTATGTTTGAAGCAATTATATGCGAGCTCATTCCGGTGATAGAGAATCAGAATATTGAGACAGAACTCATCTGCGGTCTTAAAACTGTTAAGGGAAATCAAATTTTAGTATATAGAGCTTTCTTCAATCTTATAGAAAATGCAGCAAAGTATAATAAAGATGGAGGAAAGATTGTCATAGAAGCAAAGCGTGAAGGGGAAGTAGGAAAGATTACAATAAAAGATACAGGTAATGGAATCCCTGCTTATGAGTTGCAGCACATTTTTGAACCTTTTTATCGGGTTAGCAAATCCCGTTCTCGTAAAACTGGAGGAGCAGGACTTGGCCTATCGATTGTAAAAACAATTGTTGAAAAACATGGATGGAAAGTCTCTGTTAATAGCGAATTAGGGGAGGGATCAACTTTTACAATAATATTTTAAAAATAATAATCAATATAATAAAAGAGGATATCGCATTAGCAGTTAAAAAATACTAATGCGATATCCTTTATTTACTGTATAGAAATTATAAAGTTTTTATGTCTATTGAACTTTGATATTTCAATGTTTTCAGAAGTTTTTCATTACCAGCCCACGTTGATTATTGCATACTTAGGATCTGGAGCTTGTAATGTGCTACTGAAGTCAAAAACGTCATCATAGCAGAATCCATATGCTCTGTTTTCATAAGCATGCTCATGCCAGAATTTCGCAAAGTAGTTTGCAGGTGCAGCTTGATAGAAGTAGCTTGAGTTATTCCAATGTGCAGGATCAAGCATTACATGTCTATTGAAGGCTGCGCAAACTTGAGCTTTGATAGCTTTTTCATCATCATTTCCACCATCAAATATGCCATTGCCTAATAAAACTTCTTGTGTAGTTGGTTTTCCGTGTATATAAAGATTATATGCTCCATTATCTTTTTTGAAGACAAAGTCGGTGCCTACTACGTGACCGCTATAAGTTCCACGATCACATGTAAAGGTTAATTCATGACTTGTATAATAGCTGTAAACATCATTTATATAGTTATCGAAGTAATGAGCATTAGCTCTATCTGCAGTAAAGGTACCAAGTCCAGATGCTGGTGCATAAATTCTATCTGACTTAACTAATGATTTGAATTCAGTAGGTACAGAATTTTGGAAAGCAGTCATTAAATCAGCACGTGTACCTATATCTCCACCTGTTCTGTTATATCCGCTGTTTCCTACTAATTGTATATTATATGGGAAGCAGAATTGGTCTACTCTTGTTGTATTTATCCATAATCCAGAGTCAGTCCATGCAAACTCAGCCCATTCAAACATGATACCAGTATTAGGATCTGAAGTGTTTGCGAGATTTGGTCCAGCATAACCTATTAAGCCATCTGCTGCTTGATTTATTTTTATATATAGAGGCTCTCCGTAGCTTATATACATTCTTGCACCTATTATTCTTGGAATATAAGCATAACTTTGTTGACTAGCTTTATAGAAGTAATTTGTATAATTGAAAGTACCATCAGGAGTTGTTTTAGTTAGGTGACCAGCAGCATCGTTATCTGAAAGTTGCATAGGAATAAGATTTCCAGCTGAGTCTACATGGACGAACTTTTTAGTTATAGGATCTTGTCCTACTATAGCCCAGTAAACTTGATCATTTGAATATTTACCATTTGTTTGATTGTTTACTTGTAAAGTAACAAAGCCAGATTTAAGTGGTGGTGTTGTAGGGTTAGTAGGTGAACCGATGTAAATTTTAACTGAAGTCATCTTATCATTAACATCAGTACCAACCCAAGTAGAACTTGCAGTATAAGTCCATTTAGTTCCTGTAAAATTGTCGTTATCATAAGCTTCAACTGTCCAACCACTAGGTACTTTAAGCGATGACATCCAGTTATCTGGAATTCCTGCTGCGTTCATTTGTGCTAGGGTATAATTACCTGGTTGTAAAGAGACAGAAGCTCCGCCATAATTAATATCTTGATAAAACACAGCTGCAGTAGTAGGTGTAGGATTGGTAGAACCAACAGTATAACTAAACCATGCAGTATCATATGCAGGTGTGCCATTATTGTATGTAAATGAGTATTTAATGACATCACCAGGGGCTATAGTAACATTTTGTTCATATCTGCCTGAAGAACTGTTGTAGGTTGTTCTTAAATTTTGTTGAGCTCCTGAATTTACTGTATAGTGGACATCTGCCCAAGTAGTATTTACAGAAGATTTAAGCCATATGGTTGCTGTACTTCCAGACACATCTACTCCGTTGGTAAAGTCAGCTGCTAAAACCTTAACGGTAGATAGTGGACAAATAAGCATAGCTAACATAGAGAATGCTATTAAGAGTTTTTTAAACATAAATATACCTCCAAATTTTAATATTTTAGAAAACGTTTTCTAAGGGATGTTGTTTATATAGTTACATTAATTTTGTAAATTTTTATATTTCATGGTGCATTCAATAGGGTCACTCTACGGAAATTTAATTTATACTTGTTTGAAAATCCTGCTATTTGATGATTTTCTGACATGAATAAATTAATAATTGAGCTGGAACCCTATAATGGCATGTTGCAAAAATTAATTTTTACATCACCTCTATTCCTTTAAGATTACATGCCTTGAATGAATACACTGTTTTAATTAATGCCGTGATTAAATAGTAGAAGATTTCTATTTTATTAGAGAAAGTAGAAACTTAATGACTTTTATAAAATTAGTCTGTATTTTATTAAAGAATGAAAATAGGATTTATGATTGAAATATCTAGAAAGGTATCATAATGATACGGAAGTTAGTGTGTATGAAGTTTTACTATATATAGTTGGTTTAGTATAATATTGATATAGTAAAATCTCAAAAGTGTGACTGTTTAGTTAACTATCTATAAACATTGTACCATTATTATGGATATAATGGAATATACTTCTTTAAAAAAGTTGTAAATAAACAGGATTTTTATTTGTTAAAGTTAATTTGATTAGATGTTTATATGTACACAGTAAAAAATCATAACAAATATGCACATTGAATCAGTATATGAATATCATATATTTTGACTCAATGTGCATATTTAGCTAGGTGTAAAAAAGAGTTTGTTTTGAATACTATTAATAGAAGGCTAATTAAGTTTTCTCTTGAATATATAGGTTAATTCTAAATGCATTTTCAATGCAAGCATTCACCATTAGTGTCAATGATATTTTTATAAGCATAGAAGGATTTTTTCTTTTTACGTTCTAAAGAGCCGTTTCCTAAGTCATCCATATCTACATAAATGAAGCCATATCTTTTTTTCATTTCTCCAGTACCAGCTGAGACGATATCTATTGGACCCCACCAGGTATAGCCCATCAGATCTACGCCATCGATAGTTACAGCATCATACATTTCTTTAATATGCTTTTCGAGATAGTCTATTCTGTAATCATCGTTGATGGAATTATCATCTTCAATCGCATCAATATTGCCCATACCATTTTCGACTATAAATAATGGCTTTTGATAACGATCATACAGCTCATTTAGAACAAATCGAAGACCTTTAGCATCTATTGGCCAGCCCCAAGGAGTTTCCTCTAAATAAGGATTAGAGTCACCTTGCTGTCCTCCGGTGGTAACTGTTTTAGCACCATTTCTATTGTAGGTTGTAGTACGGTAATAAGAAAATGCAAAGTAGTCGCTAGGGAAATCTCTAAGAATTTCATCATCTCCGGCAGATTTTTGTAAAGTAAAGTTATATTCATCAAAGATAGCCTGACTGTAACTAGGATAATAACCCCTTAGCATCACATCTGCGTATAAATAAGCTCTTCTTCTAAAGTCATAGGAACCAAATACATCGTCTGGATGGCAGGTTGCAGGGTAGATTCCGCTCAAAGCTAACATACAGCCTATTTTGAAATCAGCATTAATCTCATGTCCGATTTTATTTGCATAACTACTAGCCACCATTAAATGATGTAAGGCTTGGAATTTAGTACGAGCTTCTTCGTCAGGTAGTTTTATATGTATTCCTGCTCCTTTTTCAACATTAACTTCTGTCAAATCTTCACTTGTTGAAGTCAGACCTAATGTCCAATAACCACCAAGAACATTAATTTCATTGATTGTAATCCAGTACTTAACCTTATCTTTATATCTTGTGAAAACTGTTTCGCAATATTTTGTATAAAAATCAATTAATCTACGATTAGCCCAACCACCGTAAACATCTGCTAAGTGCTTAGGCATATCAAAATGAAGGAGAGTTACAATTGGCTCAATATCATATTTTAATAATTCATCAAATACGCTATCATAAAATTTTAGTCCTTCATCATTGGGTAAAGCATCGTCACCATTAGGGAATATTCTAGTCCAAGAGATGGACATCCTGTAACATTTCAGCCCCATTTCAGCCATTAATTTAATATCTTCCTTATAATGGTGATAAAAATCAGTTGCCTTATGACTAGGGTAGTATTGATTCTCTTTTAATATGCTTTTAGCACCTTTAGGCAAGGACATTCCTAAAATAATGCTGTTTTCATTTCCTTGCTTATCGATATAGTAGATTTTTCTAGGTGAAGAGTTGCTACCATTAGTTATTAAATCACTTAAAGCTAGACCTCTTCCACCTTCATTATAGCCACCTTCATATTGGTTAGCTGCAGTAGCGCCACCCCACAAAAAGTTCTTTGGAAATCTCTTGTTCATGTTGGCCTCCTTATAAATTAAGTATTTATATAGTGTTGATATCTTTTTTATAATAATATAATTTAGTTTATTTACTGATGAGAAAAGTATATAGCAGATTAGGGGGCTTATGTTAAAAGTTTCAGAAAATGAAAAACTATTGCAAAATATTAAACATAGTCAATTATAAATAGATCATAAAACTCTTAATTGTAGTTTAACATGTTTATCTATATATTGTTAAAAAAGTCTGATAATTGAATCGTAATTATATGGTAACTGATATGATAAGTCTAATAAAAAAACAAATGGTTTCATATAGTTTGAAAAAGTGTGTAGTATTGCAAACCAATTAGCATAATAGTCTACTTTCTTTAGAATATATAAAATAGTATAGTTATGTTATTAAATCGTTTACGAGAATTTAATACATTTATTCAATAATCATAGCTTATATCTAATTATATTTTAAATATAAAAGTTACAATTCTACAATACCTCTAACGCTCTCTATATTAAATGACAAATCATATATGTTCGCAGCTTTATATTGATGTACCACTTCCTAATAAAATTTATTGTTTTTAAATTCTCTCACCAGAACCCGTGAGAGTTTTAAAAATAGATTTCGGTTCGAGGTGGTACATCTATGGATATACCTGTTCAATCTGATAAATTAAGAGGCTTGGATTAAATTTCATGAATTCAAACAAATATTAAAATGCTAATTTTTAAATTTATAGTTAATTGAGCGAAGTTCATATAATTATAAGTTTAATTATTAAGATTAAAAATTTAAAATGGAGGTAAAAAAATGAGAAGAGTCTTTAAAAAGTTAGCGACTATCTTTTTGGCAACCACTGTAGTGTTTGCGCAAAGTTTAGTACTTTCAAAGACATCTTATGCTGCAGATGCAGCGAACTTAGCAATTGGCAAATCCATGGTTGCGAACAATTATACTCAAACCTATGTAGCTACCAATGCTAATGACGGAAATGTAAATACTTATTGGGAGGGGGCTTCATATCCAAGTACTTTAACAGTTGACCTTGGAGCAGTTCAGTCTGTAAACAAGGTTGTATTAAAACTGAATCCTGACAGTGCTTGGGCAAAGAGAACTCAAACTCTATCAGTTCTAGGAAGCTCAGACAATTCAACTTATAATACTCTAGTTGCATCAACTACTTATACCTTTGACCCTGCAACAGGTAATTCTGTAACAATAAATTTCTCTAGTACAAGCCAGAGATATGTTAGATTAAATATTACTGCTAATAGTGGTGCTACTGGAGGACAAGTAGCTGAATTTGAAGTTTATGGTCCTGAAACAACAACAGGTAATCCTGATTTAGTTGTTACAGATATAACTTGGAATCCTGCAAGCCCTGCAACAAATAATGAAGTTACTTTTAGTGCAGTAATCAAAAATCAGGGAACTGCAGCAACACCATCTGGAGTTAAGCATGGACTTAGCTTGCTTGTAGATGGAACCCAAGTTAACTGGTGTGATAGTTTTAGTTCATCAATACCAGCAGGAGGAACTGCTACCTTAACAGCAAATGGAGGTCCATCTGGAAAATCAACTTGGACTGCTACAAGTGGAACTCATACTGTTAGAGCTTTCATAGATGATGTAAGCCTAATAGCCGAATCAAATGAAAGCAATAATACTTTAGATAAAAGTATAACCGTATCCTCTACTACACCACCACCAAGTGGAAATAAGTATGAAGGTGAAACTGCTGTGCTTTCAGGTGGAGCAAAAATAAATTCTGATCATACTGGATATTCAGGAAGTGGATTTGTAGATGGAATTCAAACATCAGGATCTTCACAGGCATTATTTACTGTTAATACAGCAACCGCAGGTTATTATGATGTAGATTTAAGATATGCAAATGCATACAATGGTAATCCTATGACTTTAAGTGTTTATGTTAATGGAAGTAAAGTAAGACAAACCTCATTACCAGCATTAGCTGATTGGAACACTTGGGGAGATAAAATAGAAACCTTATCCTTAAATGCAGGAAATAATACAGTAGCTTATAAATACGATTCAACAGATACAGGTAATGTAAATATAGATTATATTACTGTAAATACTTCAACTGCAGCTAAAGCAGATTTAGTAGTAACAGGCTTAACTTTTGCGCCAACTAATCCAACAGCTGGACAAACGGTTGCCTTTACTGCAAATGTTAAGAATCAAGGCGCTGCGGCGACTACAGCAGGAGTAAACAATGTTGTTGGTTTCAATATTGGAAGTACAAAGGTGACAGGTTCAACTACTTCATCAATTCCAGTAGGAGGAACAGCTACAGTTACTGGAACTTGGACATCAGTAGCAGGAACCTTTACGCCTACTGCAAACGTAGATGATACAAATGTAATAATTGAAAGCGATGAAACAAATAATTCTTATACAAGTGCTACACAATTAGTGGTTACAGCACCAACTAAACCAGATTTAGTGGTAACCAACGTATCATGGAGCCCAACAAACCCTCAAGCTGGAAACACAGTTACATTAACAGCAACCGTTAAGAATCAAGGTGCAGCAACAACTGCAGGAGTAACAAATGTTGTTGGCTTTAATATAGGAAGTACAAAAGTTACTGGTTCAACTACAGCATCTATAGCAACCGGTGCCACAGCTACAGTAACTGCAAGCTATACCGCAGTAGCAGGAACCTATGCAGTTTCAGCAAATGCTGATGATACAAATGCTTTTGCAGAAATCTATGAAACAAACAATTCATATACTAGCGGAACTCAAATGGTTGTAACAACTCCACCAGCACCAGGAAGTCGTGGGGCAACAGTACCTTATACAAGATATGAATCTGAAGATGGTACTTTAGGAGGCGGTGCAGTATTACGTACAGCTCCAACCTTTGATTATTCACTTACTGCTTCAGAGGCTTCAAATCAGAAGTATGTAGCTCTACCAACCAATGGTTCTTATGTTGAATGGACAGTAAACCAAGGCGGTGCAGGAGTTGATATGAGATTTACAATGCCTGACACAGCAGATGGAATGGGACTAAATGGGTCATTAGATTGTTATGTAAATGGAACAAAGGTTAGTACTATATCACTAACTTCATACTATTCATGGCAGTACTTCACAAGTGACCAGCCAGCAGATGCACCAAATGGTGGCCAAGCTGCGTTCCGTTTTGATGAAACTCACTTTAAGCTTCCTACAGCTCTTAAAGCTGGAGACAAGATAAGGATCCAAAAGACAAATGGTGATAGCATTGAATATGGAGTTGACTTCTTAGAAATCGAGCCAGTTCCAGTAGCAATTTCAAAACCAGCTAATGCACTTTCAGTAACAGACTATGGTGCAACACCAAATGATTCTACTGATGACCTTACTGCTTTTAATTCTTGTGTAAGTGCAGCAGCTTCTTCAGGAAAGACCGTATATATCCCTGAAGGTAAATTCAATTTAGGTGGTATGTGGACTATAAATGCAAATAATATAACTATCACAGGTGCTGGAATGTGGTATACCAATATTCAATTCACATCACCAAACTCAGCAAGTGGTGGTATATCTTTAAGAGTTACTGGAACAATTGATTTCAGCAATGTATATATGAATTCTATGCTTAGAACTAGATATAACCAAAATGCAATCTACAAAGCATTTATGGATAACTTCGGCACTAACTCTCGTATACATGACTTCTGGGAAGAACATTTTGAGTGCGGTTTCTGGGTAGCAGATTATGCTCATACTCCAGCTATACCTGCAGATGGATTAATAATATCCAATGGACGTGTTCGAAATAATTTAGCTGATGGTATTAACTTCTGTCAAGGTACTAAAAACTCTACAGTTCAAAACTGCAGCGTAAGAAATAATGGTGATGATGGATTAGCTATGTGGCCAGACAGCACTATGAATGCTCCAATGGAAGTAAACAACACTTTCAGCTACAATACAATCGAAAATAACTGGCGTGCAGCTGCAATAGCTATCTTCGGAGGTTCAGGACACAAAGCAACTAACAATTATATTAAGGATTGCTTTATGGGATCAGGTATCAGATTAAACACAGTATTCCCTGGATATCACTTTGAAAATAATACAGGAATTACTTTCTCAGATACTACAATAATAAACTCAGGTACAAGTAAGGATTGCTACAATGGAGAAAGAGGAGCTATAGATTTAGAAGCTTCAAATACAGGTATTAAGAACATTACTTTCTCAAATATAGATATAATAAATGCTCAAAGAGATGCAATACAATTTGGATATAGTGGTGGTTTCTCTAATATTAACTTCAACAATATCACTATAGATGGAACAGGAAAAGACAATATTACAACTTCAAGATTCTCACAACCACATTTAGGTGAAGCTATCTATACTTATACAAATAATGGAGCAGCTACCTTTACTAATCTAACTATGAGAAATATTGAAGCAACTGATCCTTATCTAGTTCAAAATGGATTTGTTCTAACAGTAAAATAAACTATATATGTATTAATAGAAAGGATATGTGAATAATTACTTCACATATCCTTTTTTATATAGAATTACAAAGTTTTTAAGGTAATATTACTTGCTTATTTCATTTGTTTTATTCTAAAAAGAGTAAAGTTAATGAAGCTTATTATATTTAACTAAAAAAAGCCCCCTAATCCAAATAAAAGCTACTTTGGTTTGCAGAAGATTATTAATATAATTATGTTGTTGAGGTCCATACATTAGTGTGAAAAATAGTTTTTGAGACATAAATTAAAGAGCTTAAATTGGAGACTTGATTATTGGATTCTGTGAAAACAATTACAATTAATAATTGAATTTATAAATACTAATGATATTTACTAGTAATAAATTCAGAATAAAAGGAGAAATAAATATGAACGAAAAATTTAGCAATAGCAGAGTAAAAGGCTTTTTGAGAGCAGAAGGAAAATCGATAGTAAATGAAGATGGAGAAGAAATCATACTGGCTGGATGGGGACTTGGAAATTGGCTTCTTCAAGAAGGATATATGTGGAAGGCTAAAAATATAAGATTCGATAGACCACACCGTATAGAAGGTGTAATAAGAGAGTTAACTGGAAGTAAATATTCAGAAGAATTTTGGGAAAAGTTTAGAGAACATTACATAACTAGAGAAGATATAAGGCTTATGGCAGAACAAGGATATAATTCTGTAAGAATTCCTTTTAACTGGAGAGTGCTAATGGAAGATGAGCCAGGGATAGTATGGAAAGAAGAGGGTTTCAAACTTTTAGATCAATGCATAGATTGGTGTGAAGAATATAAAATATATGTTTTTCTAGATTTGCATGGTGCCCCTGGTGGACAAACTGGTGCAAATATAGATGATTGTATTGATGATATACCTAGACTATTTACAGACAAAGATAGCTGGGATAAGGCAATTAGTTTATGGAAGAAGTTAGCCGAGAGATATAAGGATAGATGGATTGTTGGAGGTTATGATTTATTAAATGAACCAATAAGACCAGGATCTCCACAAGTTAAAAGTGTAGACTATTTGCTACCAAAGCTTGTTAAGTTCTACGAGGAAGTTATTTCAGCAATTAGAGAAATTGATACAAGACACATACTTTCAATTGAAGGCCATCATTGGTCAACTGATACAAGTATATTTTATAAGAAATATGATGATAACATGGTGATACATTTCCATAGATATGCTTGCTTACCACAAATAGATTCATTGAAGGAATTCATAGAAGTATCAAATAAACTGAATGTGCCATTATGGCTTGGTGAAACAGGAGAAAATATAAATCAATGGTATACAGCTTTATATCCACTAGCTGCAGAATTAAATATTGGCTATAATCTATGGCCATGGAAAAAGATGAGCTGCACTAACTCTCCATATTCCGTAGAATTGCCTGAGGGCTGGGACAAGATTATAGGATACATTGAGGGGGAAGCACATCCAGGCTACGAAGAAGCTACTGAAATATTAAATGCCTATTTAGAAAATATAAAGGTAGAGAACTGTAAATATAATTCCGAAGTCAGAAGCCATGTATTTAGAACTCCAGGGTGTACAGTTCGTGCAACTGATTTTGATGAGCTTCCTGGCAAGGGAAAGTCATATAGTGGGCTAAATGAAGAAGGAAATATGTATAAGTACAGATATAACACCGGAATGAAAATAATAGAGGCAATACCTGTAGAACAGCTTGAAAGAAGATTTGTTTTTGACTGCTTGTGGGACAGATTTGTATTGGAGTTACAAAGTGGTGAATTTGTGACATACTCTATAAACGATACTTCTAGTGAAAGTAGTATGTCGTTTGTGTATAGCTGTGATGAACCTGTAAATATATCTATAATTCAAGATGACAGAGAATTATGTATGCTAAATCTAGACACAATTAAGGATAAGAAGGCAATAGAGCCAATTTCAATTGAAGAAGCTAGTGAATCTAAAATTAAGATTATTGTAAATAAAGGTAAGTTGTATTTAGAGGAAATTAATTTTATTTAAACTTTGATATTAGTCTTATAAGAGAGGGAAGAAGATTCTCCCTCTCTTTTTATGTAATAACATTTTTACTGAAGTAAGTATAAAAAATTATTTTAAATAAGGCATTTTATGATATATTTTGATATAATATACATATTAATGACAAAATAAGTGGAAATGTAGCAAATATGTTTAGTAATATATAGAGGTTAGAAAACCGCTTTATATAAACAATATAAACAATATAACACATGATAATTAAGGAGATGAACGGAATGGAAAAGGGTTTGATGGTCAATAAAGGACAAGGATTTATGAAAGAGCATCTGAAAAAAGTAAATAAGGTAGTAACAGGGATTATAACCTTGCTATTTGCACTTTTAGTATTTTTGGGTATATTTTTAAAAACTCCTGCGCTTTTTGCTACTGCAGGAGTGATAGCAATAATTTTGGCATTTTCTGTTTTTTCAATCATTAAAAAGAAATACGAGATTCTCGTTGCATACATAACAATTATTATTATGAGTTTATCTACAGCTAACTCTACATCAGATGTAAATTCTATATATCTAATTCTGTTACCGATAAGTATTTCTGCATTGTATTTAAATTCAACTATATTTATAATAAGTGCACTTCTAGCAAATTTATCTGTAATTGGTAAGTTAGCATTTATAGGACAGTTTAATGTTAATACTATTATACAATTAGTAATTGTAAACTTTATAGCTTTAATAATTTATTTCATGACTAAATGGGGAAAAGATATGATCAAATTAGCTGGGGAGGAAGCCAGAAAGGCAGGGAGTTCTCTAGAAGATTTAAAAGATACTATGGGAGTAATAAATACTAATACAGTAGCTCTAGGAGAAGACATATCAAGCTGTTTTACTAATTTACAATCCGTTAAAGAAATAAGTGAAACAATGGTTGACACTGTTAATGAAGTAGTTACAGGAGTGACTGGACAAGCCACAGCTATAAATGAGATAAGCAATATGATGAATACTGCAGATTCAAAGGTTTTAGAAACCCAAGAGATTTCAAAGCAATTGGGAAATATTTCACATAAGACAAGTGAGCTAGTATCTAAGGGTTCTGAAAAGATAATACAAATGGACAAACAGATGAATATAATAAGTACTGCTGTAACTGAATCTGTTTCTACAGTAACTGAGTTGCAGGACAATATGGATATTATAAATAACTTTTTATCATCAATTGTGCAAATTGCAGAACAAACTAACTTACTAGCACTAAATGCTGCAATAGAAGCAGCTAGAGCAGGAGAGTCAGGTAAGGGCTTCGCAGTAGTGGCAGATGAAGTAAGAAAACTTGCAGAGGAAAGTGCAGATACAGTTAAGCAAATTAATGAAGTTATAAACACAATAAATAATAAGACTAAAAAGGTTTTAGAATCAGTACAAAATGGAAATGATGCTGCTAAGATTGGAGAAACAATCACAAAAGAAGTAAATGAAAGTTTTAAAAAGATTCAACAAGCCTTTATAGAAATTGATAAGAATATATCAACAGAACTTAAAGCTATTGAAAACACAAAGGCTATATTTGATAAAGTAAGCAAAGAATCTGAAAGTATGGCAGCTATTGCAGAAGAGCATTCCGCAGCTACTGAAGAAATGCTTGCGACTATAGAGGAAAACGACTCAAATATAGATAATATATTTAATTTAATGAATAAAATTAATACTTCAAGCGAGAATTTAAGAAATACAATGAAACAAGAATAGAGTTATTAATATTAACTGTAATTAAGTGGTTATGCATCCAATGCTTTAATGAGCTTGCGCAAAGAATTAATATGATTTTTTCATATTCCATGGCTAAAACTGTAAACTCACTACGTTCGAACAGTACAGTTTTACTTTTTAATAATCCATACTTTTTATAAATATTTTATGACTTAAATTTAAAAAAATAAAAATGCTATATGATTAAAAAGTAAAAAGTGAAAATATATCGCCTGCCAGAATTTCTTCACATACGTTCAGAAAAGGCAGATGCGTAAAAAAATCACTAATAAAGAACGATTAGCGATTTTTTAGAGCCATTCCATCGGAAAAAATCATTTAATTCTAGTTGCTCGCTCATAGAACATCTCCTGCATAACCACTTAATTTTAATAATATTAAATATATATTAAAATTGAAAAGCGAGATAAGAAGATATTACAAAACAGACGTTTATAGATTTTTATGAATAAAAGCCATGTATATAAGAAAATTGATTTTCTTTAATATGCATGGCTTTTGCTTTTATATATTTTGAGAGAGTCCTTCATTTTTATTTTCTATAGTCTTACAATAACTGGATTAGGAATTCATAATAGATCTGCCAAAGTTAGTAATGCGGATAATATAGATGTACCACTTCGAACCGAAATCTATTTTTAAAACTCTCACGGCTTCTGGTGAGAGAATTTAAAAATAATATATTTTATTACGAAGTGGTACATCCATATATTACTTCAGTAGCTAATAAAATAATTTTAGAAACAAAAAATTAACATATGAAAACCTATAACTATAGATACAAGCTGTTTTTATCACTAATAACAAGGAGTATAATAATGTGTGGAATTTAGATTTGTTTAAAGAGTGTACAAATATCTTTGAATATGTACAAATTAACTATTTAAGTTTGAACTCTATAGATGAAAGAAGGTATATATTTAATGAATTTATACAGCAAGTATTTTAAAAAGTACAAGATTCCTTTTTTGACTGCTGTTTTTTGCGTTGCCCTTGAGGCAGTATGTGATTTGCTTGGTCCAACCCTTATGTCTAATATAGTTAATACGGGTATAGAGCAAGGATCTCTTTCAAAGGTTTATTATTGGGGAGCACTTATGGTTTTAGTAACTATGATAGGTGCATGCTTTGCTGTTACACGAAATATTTTGGCAAGTAAGGTATCGCAACGTATGGGAGCAGATTTAAGATATGATCTATTTGAGAAGATTGTTCATTTCTCTGAATTAAGTGCAGATAAGCTTGAAAGTGGATCACTTATAACACGTATGACAAATGATACCTCACAAATTACTCAATTTGTAAATGGAATCATGAGAATTTTTCTAAAAGCGCCTATAACCTGTATTGGAAGTATTGTGCTTGCAAGTTTACTTAATTTTAAGCTCAGTCTTATTATTTATAGTGTGGTTGCAGTGGTAGCCATACTTATTATAGTAAGCATGCAATTAAGCTATCCACGTTTTTATAAATTGCAACAAGCCATGGATAAAGTTAACTCAGTAGTTCAGGAATATCTTATTGGAGTACGTTTAGTTAAGGCTTTTGGAACTTATGATAAGGAAACAGAGAAGTTTGAAGTTGCAAACACAAATCTCATGAAAAAAGGCGTAGCTTCACAGATGATTGTAACTTTAACTTCGCCACTAATTACACTTACCGTTGGAATTGGTACGGTGATTGTGATCTTAATGGGGAGCAGAATGTTTGTTTCAAAACTTGCTAATCCTGGAGATATTGCAGCCTTTACTATTTATATGGCACAAATTCTTACATCTTTAATTATGATAACAAATATATTTAATACCTTCGTAAGAACTAAAGCATCTACTGTACGTATAAAAGAAGTTCTTGATAGTGAGGAAGATTTCAATCATAGTGGAGAAAAGAAAGAACTAAATGGTGATATAGAGTTTAAAAATGTTACCTTTGCATACCCTAGTGGTAGTGGAGTGCCAGCTATAAAGGATTTATCTTTTTCAATTAAAGATGGGCAAAGTTTGGCTATAATTGGTCCAACTGGTAGTGGTAAGTCTACTATAGCTTGGTTGCTTTTGAGATTCTATGATATAAATAGTGGTTCCATATTAGTTAATGGACAAGATATAAAGAAGTTAGATATTGATTCTGTTAGAGACAATATTTCTATAGTGCCTCAAAAACCAATGCTTTTCTCAGGATCTGTAACTGAGAATATCAGATGGGGAAATAAAGAAGCTAGTGATGAATTAATACATGAGTCTGTAGATAAGGCACAGGCAAACTTTATTGAAAATATGCAAAATGGTTATGAAAGTATTTTAGGAAGCGCTGGTGTTAACATTTCTGGTGGACAAAAGCAGCGTCTTTCAATAGCTCGTGGAATACTTAAAGATTCCTCAGTAATTATATTAGATGATGCAACAAGTGCATTAGATGCAGTAACTGAAGCTAAGGTCAGAGAAAATCTTAACCCTAAGATAACTAAAAAGACTGTAATTACTATTACTCAACGCTGTGGAACAGCTATGTTTGCTGATAAGATTTTGGTTATGGACAATGGTGTTAAAGTTGGATATGGAACTCATGCTGAACTTATGCAGACTTGTGAGATATACCAAGATATTTATAAGACACAAATAGAAAGCAGCAAGGAGGTGTAAGCTATGGCACAACAAATTTCCAGACCTGAAGTAAAGGCGCCATCTATTGGAGGAAGACCAGGTGGTGGTGGACCTAATAGATTTGCACCTACTGCAAAGCCTAAAAATGCAAAAGGTACCTTAAGTAGAATCATAAAGATATATATGAGATGGGCTAAGACAATTTTTGTAGCTATGGTGCTTACTGTATTCTCATCAGTAATTTCAGTAGCGATACCTTATTTTATAGGAAAAACCTTTAATACCTTCAAGATTTCTAATAGAACAGTAGATACAAAAACACTTGTAGGATTTTTATGGATAATTATAGCTTTGTATATAACCAATTGTATTATATCTTGGGTCAATGGAGTCATAATGCTTAAGGTTTCACAAAGGTTAGTACTTGTACTACGTACAGAATTTTTTGAGAAGATGCAAAAGCTACCGCTTAAGTTTTACGATACACGTTCTCATGGGGATACAATGAGTAGAATTACAAATGATGTGGATAATATCAGTTCTACTATCGCGCAGACAACCACTCAGTTAATCTCAAGTGTTTTAACCCTTACAGGCTCCTTTGTGGTTATGATTACACTAAATGTTCCACTAACCTTTGTAGTTTTGTTATGTATTCCGCTAGTAGTGCTTTTGACTCGTCTAATTGCATCGAGAAGCCGCTCATACTTCTTAGCTCAACAGAGAAGTCTTGGCTCACTTAATGGAGTTATTGAAGAAAATATACTTGGGTTAAAGATGGTAAAAGCCTTTGGCAAGCAGCAAGACGTATTGGAACAGTTTAAAGAAATAAATGAAAAGTTATTTGAAAGCAGCAGTAAAGCTCAAACATGGGCTGGTTATATGATGCCTCTTATGAATGTTATCAACAATTTTATTTTTGCAATAGTAGCTATCGTCGGCGGAATATTGTCAGTAGGGTATGGGTTAGCTGTTGGTACAGTTGTTAGCTTTTTGAGTTATTCAAAGCAATTTGCTCAGCCTCTTAACTCTGTTGCTGGTATGTTTAACACAATTCAATCAGCACTTGCAGGAGCTGAACGTGTTTTTGAGATTTTGGATCATGAAGAAGAAACAGCAGATATAGAAAATGCTATTGAAATTGCAAATCCAGAAGGGGAAGTTTCTTTTGAAAATGTATGTTTTTCATACAACAAAAATACTCCTATTTTAAAAGATATTAGCTTTAATGTTAAAGCTGGAGAGACAGTAGCACTGGTTGGTGAAACTGGAGCAGGAAAAACTACAATTGTTAACCTTCTTACTCGCTTTTACGATGCAGATAGTGGAAATATCTTAATTGATGGTGAATCAATAACTAATTTAAAAAGAGATAGTTTAAGAAACTGTTTTTCAGTAGTACTTCAAGATACTTGTTTATTTACTGGTACTATAATGGATAACATAAGATATTCACAAAAAGATGCAACGGATGAGCAAGTTATAGAAGCATCAAAAATAGCACATGCTCATGATTTTATTGATAAGCTTCCAAAAGGCTATCAAACTATGGTGTCTGGTGCTACTGATAACCTAAGCCAAGGACAACGGCAGCTTATCTCCATAGCAAGAGCAGTGTTATGTGATAGTCCTATACTTATACTTGATGAAGCAACAAGCAGCGTTGATACAAAGACTGAAAAAGATATTCAAAGAGCTTTAACGAAGCTTATGAAAAACCGTACTAGCTTTTTAATAGCCCATCGTCTATCTACTATTAGAGATGCAGATCATATAATGGTTATTGGTGGTGGAACTATACTAGAAAGAGGCGATCACAGAAGCCTTATGGAGAAAAAAGGACGATATTATGATATGGTTATTAGTCAGATGGGAAAATTGCCACAGTTGCAGGAAGCTGATAAGTAAAAGGTAAGTTAAACATTGAGCTATAAACCTTAAAGGTGGTTGTATAAAAAATATACGACCATTTTTGTTATTTATGGTAAAATTATATAAAGATGCGCCTAATCAATTGAAAAACTTTTTTTAAAAACTACTCTGAATCATAAGAGGAAAGCTTAAGAAAATAAACAGGATAAAGTGGTGCATTTATTGATATGCACAAATTACTAATACAGTTTAAGGAACATAAAGGAGAAGTAAACTTTGAGGGGTATAATAGCAAAGATAGCAGATAGCTACGGATTAAGTTGTTTGCATAAAGAATACAGTAAAACAGATCAATTTTACTTTAATGAAGAAGAGTTTTCGTTAATTGATGGTGATTACAAGAAATTTTATACTAGACCCAATTTGCCAGAAATTCATTTTCAGCAAAATAAAATTGAAAGTGGATATTCAAAGGGAAAATTAAAGTTTTCAAGTGAAATAGATAATGGAGATATCAATGCTGATTCTATCTTTTATTATAACTTGTGTAAAGATGAGCCTAAAAATACAAGTGTTATATTGATACATGGCTGGAGATCTGAAGAGCTAAATAGATTAGAAAATGTGTTTCTAAGCAGTTTTATTGAAGAAAGCTATGATATTTATAGTTATATATTGCCTTTCCATATGGAAAGATGCCCTGCTGAAGCTGTGTATAGCGGGGAATACTTTTTTAGTGCTAACGTAAATAGAACGCTTAAATCAGTACAGCAGTCCGTTAGTGATATTAGAGCTTTAATAAGATGCATAAAAGAAGAAAAATGCGGCAAAGTAATTATCATTGGTCTAAGCTTAGGTGGTATGATATCTAATCTACTATGCGAAGTAGAAGAAAATATTGATATATTAATTTCATTATTTTATGCCAATGACTTACATTTTACTGCCTATGAAACTATAGTAGGGAAGTTTGTGAAAGAAGATTTTATGAAAAATGGTTTTGATAAAGAACAGTTAAAAAGAAGTTGGAGTATTATAAATCCAAGTTTGAAGAAACCTTTGATTGATCGTGATAAAATACTTCTTGTTTCAGGATATTATGATAAATACATAATGAATAAAGATAGTGATATATTATGGACTAACTGGGACAAGCCAAAGAGATATGTATACAAGTGCGGTCACTCTGGCATTGTACTAAATAAAAGTAGAATCAGAAATGATGTATTAAGCTTTATACATGAAAGAGAGTATTGTCACTAATTTTATTCAATAGAAAGCATGAAGGGGAAGCTATAAAATGAGAATAGGGGAGTGGAAATAATGAATTACTTTTTACCAATAACAGTGATAATAATGAGTTATTTAATTTCTAATTTTGTTTGCAAATTTATAGATTTTCTTTCTGTATTAAAGATAGTTTTTAAAATTAAATTTAAAAGACAAGCTAATACTGTATGTGTTTTCTTAATTATAGTTCTCATAATTGCTACTAGTTTTTTGTTTAAATTAAATATTATAGATAGAAATATAATAAATTCTATAGGACTATTTTTGGGCGTTTTAGTAGTAGATATCAATTCTAATCTTTTAAATAGTTTAAAAAATAAAATCTAACATTATCCAGACATTAAAGAGATGAGAAAATAATTTTAAGAATAAAGTAATTACATAATATGTAACAATTGTAAAGTTAGCAAATGATTAAATGATTTTTAAGGAGAATTATGAATAAGAAGATTAAAATTATAATATATATTATCGCACAAATTTCAATATTACTAGCTTTGTTTTTAATCACATTGTTGACAATAAAGTATCATATCCAAATTGGATTTTCGATGATGATACTTTCGATTACACAATTGTTTCTTGTTGTGTTTGTAGCTAGTAATTTTAAAAAAGGTAGGTAATTTTAATAAAAGTGCAAGTTCATAAAATATTAAGTTACTTAATAAGTTGTTATTGTATCGAGGATTGATTTTTCTATATTATTGTAAGTAAGGTACTACAATAATTTTCTCAATTTGAAAATCCGTTGACTTCATTTGGACAACTATGATAGCATATATACAAATAGAACATTGTTGTAGGATTGTAACTGCTAGGCAGGCAAAACCTAAATTGATATGAGGTGTCTTATTAAGAAATCTGATATTAGTTTAGGTTTTTTTATATCCTAAATTAGAAGCGTATTTATATAGATATATGATTGTATTTATGGTTAAAGCATTAAACTTAATCTTGAATCAAAGATCTTAAGTTATAAGCTAGCAACAAAGATATTTTCAAACAATATAGAGTGTTAATGTAAAACTCATACATAGAAAACAGGAGGAATATAATATGGAAAACAAAATTAAGTTCCCAGAAGGATTTTTATGGGGCGGAGCTACTGCTGCAAACCAACTTGAAGGTGCATACATTGAAGACGGTAAAGGTTTATCAACACAAGATATAGCACCAAGAGGAATTATGGGACCTCTTACTGAAGAACCTACAGAAGATAACATGAAGCTTATTGGTATTGACTTCTACCATAGATATAAAGAAGATATAAAGCTATTTGCTGAGATGGGCTTTAAGACTTTTAGGTTATCCATTGCATGGTCAAGAATATTCCCAAATGGTGATGATAAAGAACCTAATGAAAAAGGATTACAATTTTATGATAATGTTTTTGATGAATTAGCTAAGTATGGAATTGAGCCACTTGTTACTATATCTCATTATGAAACTCCACTAGCTCTAGCTAAAAACTATAATGGATGGGTTAATAGGAAGCTTATAGGTTTCTTCGAAAACTATGTAAGAACTATCTTCACAAGATATAGGGACAAGGTAAAGTATTGGCTTACTTTCAATGAAATAAACTCAGCACTTCATGCACCTTACATGAGTGCTGGAATATGGACTCCAAAGGAAGAGTTGAGTAAGCAAGACTTATATCAAGCAATGCATCATGAACTAGTTGCTAGTGCATTAGCAGTAAAAGTTGGACACGAGATAAATCCAGAATTTAAGATTGGATGTATGATTCTTGGAGTTCCTAACTATCCATTAACTTCAAAGCCAAGTGATGTACTTAAGGCTATGGAACAAGATAGAGAAAATCTTTTCTTTGCAGATATACATGTAAGAGGAGAATATCCAAGATACATGAATAGAATATTCAAGGAAAACAACATAGAAATTAAAATGGAACCAGGCGATAAAGAGATATTAAAGAATACAGTAGACTTTATTTCTTTCAGCTATTACATGAGTTCTTGTGCAACTGCAGATCCAGAGATGAATAAAAAGGGAGAAGGAAATATTCTTTCAGGAGTTCCAAATCCATATCTAAAAGCTTCAGAATGGGGATGGCAGATAGATCCAGAAGGATTAAGATATATCTTAAATCAATTATATGATAGATATCAAAAACCATTATTTATAGTTGAAAACGGCTTAGGTGCAGTGGATGAATTAATAACTGATGAAAATGGAAATAAGACTGTAAATGATGATTATAGAATCAATTACTTAAATGATCATTTAGTTCAAGTAGCAGAAGCAATCGAAGATGGTGTTGAGCTTATGGGATACACCACTTGGGGATGCATAGATTTAGTAAGTGCGTCAACTGCTCAGCTTAAAAAGAGATACGGCTTTATATATGTAGACAGACATGATGATGGAAGTGGTACTCTAGAAAGATACAAGAAAAAGAGTTTCGATTGGTATAAAGAAGTTATAGCTACTAACGGAACAAGCTTGAAGAGATAGGGTAAGTAAATATAATTAATTTATAGTGAAAGAGCTTATAACTCAGTGTAGTTGTAAGCTCTTTTTTTATTGTGAAGGAAAACATAAAATCTTTATGCCGTCTAAATCTAGAAGTTTCAAGTGAGTGCATAACCTTTTAAAGAATACAGTAAAGAATAAAACTTGTTCGCTTGCCAAGTTTTTTTCGTATATATTAGGAAAGGCAGGTGCACAAAAAAATTACTGAAGAAAGTTGCTTCAGCAATCTTTTTTATTAATATCATATAAGTAAAGAATATATTAAAACAGCATTTAACACTATAATAACTGCTGCTATTAGCCATCCTAGATATTTAACAATAGGTTTATTAACAAAGGCACCCATTAAGTCTTTTCTACTGGTGATTATTAGCATACAGATGATTGTCACTGGTAGTACAAAACTTAGGCATACCTGACTCATCAATAAGGCTTTCATAGGGTTTACTCCAATTAATATCACAAGGATTCCTGGAAGCATGGTAATTATTCTGCGTATGATTGCAGGCATTTTTACGTCTACAAAGCCATCCATGATTGTTTCACCTGCCATTGCTCCTACAGAAGATGATGAAAAACCAGAAGCAAGTAATGCTGCACCAAAGGCACCACTTGAAAGTGTACCTAAAAGTGGTTCTAAAGATCTATGAGCTTGCTCTATAGAATCAACAGTTATACCTCTACTATAGAAAACTGAAGCAGATACTATAACCATGGCTGCATTTACGATAAAAGCAATGTTCATTGCAACGAAAACATCAATTTTTTCCATCTTTAAATGAGTCTTTTTTTCTCCAAGGGTTTCACTATTACGACTTTGAACTAATTCGGAATGAAGATATATAACATGCGGCATGACAGTAGCTCCTAACATGCCTACTGCAATTAAAAGCGCTTGGCTATTTGGAATAGAAGGAAGTAAAGTATGCATAGCTACCTGATTCCACTCAGGCTTTGCAAGGAATAATTCAATGGTGTATGAAACGCAAATAATAGCTACAAGTATTGTTATTACAATCTCAACAACTCGCTGACCGTATTTTTGGAGGTAAGCTATCAGTAAGGTAATTATTGCTGTCAATAGTACCGAATAGCTTAGGGGTATTCTAAACAGTAGATAGAGGCCTAGCACACCACCAATGAATTCAGCCATGGTTGTGGCCATTGCTGCAAGGGTTGATATTATAAAAAAGAACCAATTCGCCTTTTTAGAGAATACGTCTCTACACATTTCTGTTAGATTTTTACCTGTTGCAATACCTAATTTCGCTGACATGATTTGAAGAAATATTGCCATTAGGTTACTCCATAGAATAACCCATAAAAGGTTATAATTAAAGATCGATCCACCACTAATATTGGTAGCAAAGTTACCTGGATCAATATATGCAACACTAACAATAAAAGCAGGACCAAAAAACTTTAAGACTCCTCTAAGTTTTTTTAGTATGATCAAGAAATTATTTATTCTAGGCCTTGTAGCTTCAATACTACTAGGGTTTTTTATGAAGTATTCTTTGTTCATATTTAATTCACCTTCTGTATGAAATATGATAAATAATGATTTAAAAAATGTATTGATTATAAAAATTAGCCTATGCTAAAATTTTTAACCTAATTTAAGTTATGAAGGATTATATAAAAATGTTACTCTAGTGTAATTTTTTTACCATCTAGTGCATATAATTTACTAAGGCTTTTTAAACCTTAAAAGTAGGTGAGTAATTTTGGACAATAACTCTTTTCATACCTTTAGTGAATATATGAAAAATGAAGAAAATTTGCTTACAGCTTCTATGGAAGATTACTTAGAAATGATATATAGATTATCCATAGATAAGGGGTTTACTAGAATAAATGAATTATCTGAAGCTCTCAATGTGCATCCACCATCTGCCACCAGAATGGTTCAGAGGTTAGGTGAATTGAATCTGTTATTATATGAAAAGTATGGAGTAATAATACTGAAAGATGAAGGTAAGAAATTAGGAGAGTTTTTATTGAAAAGGCATAAAACCATAGAAGCTTTCTTAAGAGTACTTGGTATAAATGAAGAGAAAATATTAAAAGAAACAGAAAAAGTTGAACATACATTGAGTGATGAAACCACTAGATGTTTTGAAAAATATATTTGTTTTATAAAAGATAATCCAGATGTGATCAGTAGATTCGATGACTACAAAAATTCAAAATCATAGATATAAAATAGTATTAAACCTAAAAAAGATACTTAATAAGCTAAGATATATCCTAGCTTATTAAGTATCTTTTTTATTCTTTAGTTTATTGAACCGATATATTTCAATAGTTTTAGAGGTTTTTTTATAGCTAACCAGTTAACTTCAATGAAGCGCTTTAACAGCACTATTTTAATATATGTTTATATGTGGATATTATAAGTTTTTAAATGGTCTTTTAGAAGAGTTGGATCTTTAAGTAGGATGGTATTGATTCCAAGACTTTTAGCTCCTTCAACATTTTCTTCAACATCATCTATAAAAATTGACTCTTCAGGGTTGAGGTCATATTTTTCTATTAATCTTCTATAGATAGCTTCCTCAGGTTTTATAAGTTTTTCTTTATAAGATACAATTCCACCATCAAAGAGTTTAAAAAAGTCATATTTTTCGATTATATGCTCAAAGGCAAGTAAGTGGAAATTGGATAAAAAGTAAACCTTATAATTTGAATCCTTTAGTAATTTTAACACTTCCACTGATGGTTCAATAGGAGTAAGAAGGTCATACCAATTTTCGAAGGAAAGTCTTATTAAGTCACCATTATCAATGCTTCTATTTGCTATAGCATTTTTTGCATCTTCTTCAGTAATGGTACCTCTATCAAGCATTATCCATTCTTCACTCTGAAATAATTCTTTGTAAACTTCTAAAACCTTGTCATGATGTGGAATTTTTGAACTTAGGTACTCAATGGGATTGAAGCTCAGTAGTACATTTCCTATGTCAAATATAATATTTTTATACATTATTAATACCACCTTATTAATTTTATAGATTATAATTAATTGAAGCTAGTTGTTTTTATGGAAATTAATAGATAATGATATAATTATATATTTTTAAAATAAAAGTGTAAATAAAGAGGCTTTATAATGTTAAGGATTCATTATAAAAACTCAATATAGGGTATAATAAAAAACTCACTGAGTCTTCTTCAGCGAGTTTTTTGCGTATCTGCTTTTCAAAATTTGTATGAGAAAAAATGTTACTTCTGCTTATATACACCAAAGCCAGTGATGATTAATTTATTCCAACCAGTTACCTCATCGTCAATCCATCTGAACTCAATATTAAGTTCCTTAAGCCATGCATTAAGTCCGTTACTCTTCTTGCTTACATTTGGAGATTGTCTTCCAAACTTTTCTTTAATCATTTCAAGTAATTCAGATTGTTCCTCTTGAGCTAATTCCTTACCTAACATTTCTTTGATAATCTCGCGACATTCTGAATAGGATAGATGGTCTTCAGAGTATATCTCGTTAGCCAATAACTGTCTCTTGTTATTTAAGCTAGCAATTACTTCATTTATTTCATCTGTATTTGATAGATACTTTTTAGCTACATTTATAGATAATATATCATTGTCTATTCTAATTATTGATTTTTCTAGTTTTTCATTTCTCATATTAGTGTTCTCACTTTACTTTTTTTATTTGGTTGTTATTTTGATTTTCACATAAGGAAGGACAAATCTGAAACTAAAACTATTTATAAAGCTCTAGTTGTCTATAATCAAACTTATATATATCTTAAATAACAATAAGCAATTATAGCACTAAATCAATAATCTTACAAAGTAAACTATTAAGTATAGATTAAAATGTAATATATATTCAAATAAACTTAACTAAGAAAAAGTGGATAGGAGTATATTGTTTTACGTTTTATGGTTAACGTCAAAAAAACAGACACTTTTAATATTGTGTATGTTTTTTAGACAAACCTTAAAAATTGATTATTCAACATCTTTTTAATAAGAATTATATTAAAGATGTACCAACTGAAGCTGAAGTGCTTTTCAGAATTCTCACAGATTTTTCTAAGAGAAATGGTACATATATAAATCTAAAAAGTAAGTTAAGTGCACTTATAAAAAATGGGATAAAGAGAGGTTGATAAAAGATGAGGTTTAATTTTGATAGGAATTTAGAGGTAGATAAAGTACAGGCTTATTTAGTTGGAGGAGGAATTGCATCTCTTTCTGCAGCTGTATATCTAATTAGAGATGGTCACGTTCCAGCAAAGAATATTCATATACTTGAACAAAGTAGTATAACAGGCGGAAGCATGGATGGTAATGGCAATCCTGAAACTGGTTATATAATTCGTGGTGGAAGAATGTTTGATGAAGAAGCATATGAATGTATCTTTGGAATAATGGAATGTATTCCTTCACTAACTGATCCTAACGTTTCAATAATGGATGAGTTCAGAGCATTTAATAAAAAAATTCATACATCATCAAAAGCCAGATTAATAGATAATGATGCGAAAATATTAGAATCATCAAAGCTTGGATTTAATCGTGAGGATAGATTAGCGTTAATAGATATATTAATGCAATCAGAAGATTCCTTGGGTACTAAAGATATTACATCATGTTTTCCAAAATCATTTTTCGAAACTAATTTCTGGTATCAATGGACTACAACCTTTGCGTTTGAACCTTGGCACAGTGCAGTAGAATTTAAGAGATATCTTCATAGATTTTTCCATGAGCTACCAAGAATTAGTGATTTATCCGGAGTGCGACGTACACCATACAATCAATATGATTCAATAATACTACCTATGACTCAGTGGCTGAAAGCTCAAGGTGTAGATTTTCAGTATGAGTGCTTAGTTACTAACTTAGAGTTTAAAACACAAGAAGATAAAAAGACTGTTGTAGGGATTGATTACAAAAAAGGTAATAAAGAAGATAGAATAATAGTTGAAGATAGCGATTTTGTTTTTGTAACAATTGGTTCTTTAACAGCAGGAGCTAGTCTTGGTTCTATGACAAATGCTCCAACATTAAATGACAAAACTGTCGGTGGTGATTGGGAGCTTTGGGAAAAGATTGCTAAGGAATCACCGGAGTTTGGAAGACCACAGGTCTTCAACCAAAGAGTAGAAGAATCAATGTGGGAATCATTCACAGTTACCCTTAAGGATCCTACAATGGTGGATAAAATAGTAGAATATACAGGAAATCAGCCAGGAACAGGTGCTCTTATGACCTTTAAGGACTCAGGTTGGTTTATGTCAATAGTGCTACACAATCAACCTCATTTTATAAATCAGCCGGATAATGTGCAAGCTTTCTGGGGTTATGCTTTATTCCCATATAATGAAGGTGACTTTGTAAAGAAGAGAATGATAGACTGCACTGGGGAAGAAATATTAACTGAACTTTTATATCATCTTAATTTTAAAGAAGATATGGAAAAGATTATGAGTACATCGATCTGTATTCCTTGTATAATGCCATTTATAACTAGTCAGTTTTTAACAAGATCAAAAGGGGATAGACCACAAGTAGTACCAGAATCTTCAACTAACTTAGCTTTCCTTGGACAATTTGCTGAAATACCAGATGATGTTGTATTTACAGTAGATTACTCAGCAAGATCTGCACAAATGGCTGTTTATAAATTCCTGGATTTAGATAAGGAAGTTACCCCTATATATAAAGGGCAATACGATGCTAGAGTACTTCTAAATTCAGCTATGGTTATGATGAAAGATGATAACTTGCGAGAAGAGATTATGGCACTTAAATCAATGATTATGAAATAGTTTAATTTTAAGGTTTCCAAGTGATCTGTAAAAAGAAAGCTTGGAAACCTTTATTGTTAAATTCAAGAGTATGTTCTACTTATTGTGAAATTATTTATTCACTTAAAAACTCTAATATCTAGACAATGCCCCCAGCATACTACCTTCAACTATATTTTTAACTTGATCTACTAAGGTTTGGCAGGATTCCTTCATCCCAGCTTTAATCCATTGAACTATTATTCCAACAAAAGCATGGGTATAAAAATCACAGATAAACTTTTTGCTGGTATCAGGGACTTTCATTCCTATGGATAGATCGTTAACAACCCCCATGATTAATTCATAACTAAATTCGAAGAAATAACTATCGAAAGCATTTTGACCAGGAGTATTAAGCGCATTAATATAAAAAGATTTATTTTTAGATAGATAACATAAAGTTCTATACATACCGTCAGTCCAGTTATCATAATGTCTGCAGTTTGATATACTTTCTGTGACTTCAGTATAATAGATCCAATTTACAAGGTCGAATTTATCTCTAAAATGATAATAGAAGGTTTGTCTATTTAACCCGCAGTTGTCTGCAATTTCTTGTATAGATATTTTAGATAGTGGAATAGTTTTCATTAAATCCTTAATAGAAACAGCAAGAGCTTTTTTGGTTATCAATGATTCTGACATATTAATCTCCTATAACTGTAGTTATATATAACAATGTAGTTTATCTATATGGAATGATTATAGATTATATTATAATAAACTATAGTCAATCATTCAATTCTATACTTTATAGATTATAAATTGAGTCATTATTGTTTTTTTCTCGAACATTTAATAATATAATTATTATAGTCTTTTTAGTACTTTAGCTGAGAAAGTTGATGGTTGAATATACTTAAGTAATAAAAGGAATTTAATTAGAGATGTACCAGTCCAATTAGAAATCTATTTTTAAAACTCCTCTGGGTTCTGAGAGGAGAATTTAAAAATACAAATTTATTACGAAGTGGTGCATCCATATATAATAGGAGAAGCAAAATGGATAAAAGTAGGTTTTATACAAATAGAAAAAACATAATATTGCTAGCGACTTTATGCTGTATTTTATGGGGAAGTGCATATCCATCAATAAAGATTGGATACAGTTTATTTAATGTAGACGCTAATGATGTAGGATCAAAACTAACATTTGCAGGCTATAGATTTACAATGGCAGGAGCCTTTGTTTTGTTATTAAGTATAATAATGAAGAAAAATATATTTGATTTTACTAAGAAACAATTTGGACAAGTAGCTTCACTTGGGTTTTTGCAAACGGCTCTTCAATATATTTTTTTCTATATTGGAATGTCGTATACTACAGGAGTTAGAGGAGCTATTATAAATGGTACAGGCACTTTTATAAGCATTTTGATGGCTCATTTCATTTATAAAAATGATAGATTAAATGCTAATAAAGTAGTTGGTTGTATTGTTGGGTTTGCTGGGGTCATAATTGTAAATCTCAATGGTCAATCAAGTAGTGGAGCTTCTTTTTCCTTTAGAGGAGAAGGATTTATACTTATCTCTACATTTATTTTTGCCATATCTGCAATTTACGGAAAGAAAATAACACAAAAGTCAGATCCATCCATAGTTACTGGTTATCAGCTATTCATAGGTGGAATTATATTAACGATATTAGGATTTATTTTAGGCGGAAAGCTGCAAGGGTTCACTCTTAAGTCTACTGCCCTTCTAATATATATGGCGTTACTATCTTCAGTGGCTTTCGCACTATGGACTCAACTATTAACTTATAATAAGGTAGGACTAATATCTGTATTTAATTTTTTAATACCTGTGTTTGGAACTTTGTTATCAGCGTTGTTCCTAGGTGAAAATATATTTGATATAAGAATTTTAATAGCACTGATATTAGTATGCTATGGAATATTTTTAGTCTATAAGGTGAGAAAATAAAACTTATTCTTCAGTAAGTTTAGATATATACATTAGAAAAGACACTAAGGGTTATTTTAGTGTCTTTTCTATTTTTTGGTAAGGATATATTTTTACTTTTTAATCAGATGTTTTTTTTACTTTATTGAATTTAAGATATAAAATATTTATAGAATGCATGGATTTTTAAAAAGTAAAACTGTACTGTTCGAACGTAGTGAGTTTACAGTTTTAGCCATGGAATATGACAAAATCATATTAATTCTTTGCGTAAGCTCATTAAAGCGTCGGATGATTAACTATTTAATTAAACACGGTGATTTAACAGAGCCTTTAGTAAGGATTCAAACCCTCTTAGGAAGGTTTTCACAAATATCAAGCCATTCGCAATTTATGCAAACTTCTTTAAGTTTATTAGTTTTAAATATAGAAGCTTGTATCTTTTTCTTAAAATCTTTCCAATATATAGTGTCACCAAAATTTAAACCACATAGTTCAAGGCAAGCCATGTCATAGTAATCAGGTTTTTGGCCAGATAAACAGCTATTATTTTTATTATTAGGACAAAAGCTACAGATATCATCTACACCAGATACTAAGGTGATTTTAGGGTTGCTGCTATCCTCTAGTATATTTATTATATTTTTCATATTGGAAATAAAGTCATCACTATACCCTTTTCCTATAAAGTGCTGTATACAAAGTCCGTGATGTGGTCTTAGGTAAATCATTTTTATGTTCCCTCCAACGATCCAGTAAAAACTTATTAGTAAGTTCATTATAATATAAGTTTATTATATAGGAATTATTTTAGGATAAAATCTATCGGAAGAAAAAAGTAGGTAGGTGTTATGCTGTGAATATGTATAAATTTATATGCAAAATTGGAAGTATATAAAGGGTTCCATTACGAAAACTTAAGTTATACATGTTCGAAAATTATGCACCTATGACTTTTAGCATGTATAACTTAATAGTTGAGCTAGGAACTACATATAGGAGACATAAGTTTTATTTAAAAGGAGTAGCAGAATTATGAATGTACAGTATGTTCAAGGAGATTGTATCTTTACTAGAGTAAATAAGATAACTAAGCAATATGAATATTTGACTGAAGATATAGATACAGATGTAATAATAGTTGGAGGTGGAGTTACAGGAGCAATTTTAGGATATTACCTCACAAAAAATAATATCAAATGTGTAATCTTAGAAAAGTCAAGAGTAGGTCATGGTAGTACTAGTATAACTACTTCTCTTCTTCAGTACGAACTTGATAGCACAATAATGGGATTGAAACAATATACAACCATAGAAAATATAATTAAATCATATAGGTTAGGAGTAAAGGCTCTTAATGAAATTCAAGACTTTATAGAGAAGTATGGTAATAATTGTGATTTTAAGAGAGTAGATAGTTTCTTATATACTTCTAAAGAAATTGATAAAAATAAAGTTGAAGAGGAATATCAAATTAGAAAAGATAATGGTTTTAAAGTAGAGTTTATTGATCAATCAAGTAATCCATTTACATTTGATGTGAAGGCTGGTTTATTAAGTAAAGATGGTGGAGCTCAATTTGATCCATTTAGATTCACGCATGAATTGCTCAGGGTAAGCTGCGAGAGTAGTCTAAAAGTATACGAGAATACAGAGGTCGTAAGTATTACCTATAATGAAAATGATGTTATCGCTGAAACTGTATATGGGCATAAAGTTAGAGGGGAAATCATTATAGCAGCCACTGGGTATAATACACAGTTATTTACTAAAAGAGAATTTGGTACTAAAACTACTGCGTTCAATCTTGCAACTAAACCTATTAACAACCTAGAAGAGAGATATAAAAGCATAGTTTTTAGAGACACTGAAGTACCATATAATTATTTTAGGACCACTAATGATAATAGAATTATTATAGGGGGAGAGGATATAAATTTTTTGCCTGATATATTTAATGAACAGCTATGTATTAAAAGCTATGATAAGTTAGAGCAGAGAATAAAGAATCTATTTAAGCAACACAAAGTGGAAATAGAATATAGATATTGTGGGGCGTTTGCATCTACACAAGATAATTTAGGGTTTATTGGAAAGGACCCAGATCGCTCTAGATTATGGTATTGCTTAGGATATGGGGCAAATGGTATCTTATTTGCAATATTAGGAGGAATAATGCTTAGTGAGCTATATTTGGGTAAAGTAAATGAAGATTTAAAATTATTTGATGTTGATAGATTTGATTCATAAGTACTTTATCAAAGTTATTTATGAACTCATATAAACATATACACTTTGAGGCTGTTTAAATAATGCTAATTTAATAAACAGCCTTTTATAGTTCAAGGAAATTTTATGCAATTATTTTAGAAAAAATATTATTAAATAATGTATATGACATTAATTAGAGGCATTATTTACTATAAACAAAAGACTTTATCTAATAAATGATATATAATGTTAATATAATACCAATTTTAATAACAGATGAAGTTGCCATGAGTATAGGCTGTAGTAGGAGAAGATACATATGAGCGTAAAAATGAAAACGTTATTTATATTCACAGTAAGCTTTTTACTTTTCGTTACTGTTACAATTTGCATATCTTATTTAGTCTTTTTAAAATTTATAGTTAATATAGAAGATACAGGTATAAATAACTCTTTTCGTATTTTTGACTCAATACTCGATAGAGAAGAGCAAGGGCTTAAGAGGACATCTTTAGACTGGGCACATTGGGATGATACGTATAACTTTATGGTTGATAAGAATGAAGGGTACATTAAGAGCAATCTGGTAGATCAGTCGCTGCAACAACTTAATTTGAGTTTTATAATACTTCTTGATAAAAATAATAAAATTTTCTATGAATTAGATGGTGATATTAAGGATAGCGAAAGGGATATCTTAATAGATAAAATAACCAATATAAGATACAAGAAGTTTTTTAATCCAGATAAGATAGAAGCAGATTCAGGGACAATCTATGCTTATGATAAGTTATTTATAGTATCTGAAGCTCCAATCACTACTTCTGATGAGAAAGCTAGAAGTAATGGAACCTTAGTAATGGGACGCTATGTGGACAAAGGCTTGATGAGCTATATAAACAAAACTTGCAAAGCTAATATAGCATTTGAAGGCTTACCTGGAAATAGTCATTCATTAAGTGAAATTTCAATTAGTAGAAGTTATGATAATATAAATACATCCAGAAACACAAAAGATATAAATGAAGAAAGCAGTATACTCGTATCTATGTCCGTTGAAAGATATGCACATACACTTGCAATAAAGTATCTTAAAATATTTGGTTTACTATATATAGCAGCCTTGTTTATGATTTTAGTTCTAAATAACCGCATTTTAGATAAATATGTTTTAAAAAGATTAAAATTGTTAGATGATTTTATTGAAAGGGTTAGAAAGACGAAAGACACAAGTCTAAGGCTTATATTAGCAGGTGACGATGAATTAAGTAAAATAGCTGATTCTACTAGTAATATGGTAGCTGAATTAGCAGTTGCTAATAATGATGTTAAAGAGATGGATGAAAGATTTAGACTTATAATGGAGGCTACTAAAGATGGATATTTAGATTTGGATTTGGTAGCTAATAAATTATATTTAAATAAAGAGTGGAAACAAGAATTGGGATATATTTCAAAGGATGAAAGTGGATTATTTTATGAACATTTTTCGAAAATTCATCCAGAGTTTATTGAGTACTTGAATAATAAATATACCAATATTGATAATAATGATGAGCTTTTTGATATAACCTACAAGATGATTAAAGATACTGGAGAAATAATATGGGTTTCAGAAAGAGGTAAGATAGTAAGCAAAGATGATTGTGGAAAGCCAACTAGAATTTTAAGTATAGTAATGGATGTAACAGAGAGAAAAAGATATGAGGAAAAAATTCTGTTCTTGAGTTATTCTGATAAACTAACTGGATTGAGTAATAGAGCATACATGGAAAAGCAATTTGAAGAGATTGATAAAGATAAACATAGTTCATATTTTATAATCATGGGTGATGTGAATGGATTAAAGTTAATCAATGATGCTTTAGGACATAGAATGGGTGACAAGCTAATATATAATGTAAGTAATGAGATGAGGAAGATTTGTGATTATAAAGATGTGGTTTCCAGATGGAGTGGGGATGAATTTATAATATTAATCAAAGATAGAGAAAAAGATTACGTAGAGAACTTGATTACAAAGATTAAAGAGGCTTGTGATAATATAAAAGATTTTCCTATAAGTATTAGTATTGCCTTAGGTTATGCTGAAAAGGATGATGAAAACAAAAAGTCTGAAGTAGTTATGAGTATAGCAGAAAAAAGGATGTATAGAAATAAACTTATAGAAAAGAAAAGCACAAGAAATGCTATTACTAGTTCTTTACTTAGAACCTTGCATGAAAAACATAGTGAAACAGAAGAACATACTATGAGAATTAAGAACATGAGCTTTAAGTTAGGTAAGAGGATGGGATTGCCTCAAGATAAGCTAGATGAATTGGAGCTTTTAGGTCTATTACACGATATTGGCAAGATAGGCATACCAGAGCAAATTTTATTGAAACCAGCAAAGCTTACTGCTGAAGAATGGGTTATCATGAAGTCTCATACAGAGATTGGATATAGAATAGCTAAATCGACGCCTGAACTATCACATATAGCTGATGAGGTTTTATCCCATCATGAAAGATATGATGGAACTGGCTATCCTAATGGATTAAAGGGAGAAGATATACCATTACTTGCTAGGATTATTAATGTAGTAGATTCTTTTGATGTTATGACTCATAAAAGAGAGTACAAGTTGGCGAAA
The DNA here is from genome assembly GCF_024341905.1 of Clostridium folliculivorans. Classification (GTDB taxonomy): domain Bacteria; phylum Bacillota; class Clostridia; order Clostridiales; family Clostridiaceae; genus Clostridium_AR; species Clostridium_AR folliculivorans. Next base: position 44,358 of record NZ_BQXY01000007.1, on the reverse strand, counting down.
GATATGAATTATGCAATTGAAGAACTTAAAAGATGTTCTTCTACCCAGTTTGACCCACATATTGTAGCAGAATTTCTTGAATTACTGCAGGAAGATAATAATTGTGGACAACCTTAAATCTAGTAAGTTCAATTGTTTAGCATAGATTTTTAAGCATAAAGTAAAAAAATCTTTGCCTGAATTCGGAAAGGCAGATGCCAAAAAAACTCGCTGAAGAAGTTCACTTCAGCGAGTTTTTACATGTAACAAAGTTATGATTTTGCTGTAGGTAGATTGTAACAAACCGAGATATAGGATTCCAAATTTAATTATTAAGCCATGCATGTCTAAAATTCATAGGTGCATGACTTTTGAACATGGATAAAACTTAAGTTTTCGTAATTAAGACATAGATCTTCTTTTACTGATTGAAGAATTTACAAAGATCATAGCAAATAATGAAGACAAAATACTAAAGAATTATGTTACAAAAGTAACATTTTTATAAAAATCACATATATTATGATGAAAAATATGGTATAATTTTCAATAGATTCATATAAATTCATAATATTTTGCGGTATTTAAAGGGGTATTGATTATGGAGGCTAACAGGGAAAAAACATATAATACTAAAAATTATTTACCATATAAGAGGATATTTTTTACATGTATATACTCAGTATTATCTGCATTAATTGTATCATTTATAATATGCAGGTGGTATTGGAATACTTATGAAGAATTAATACATTCAGTATTAGAGTTAATAAGTATTATTATCGGAGTCGCTACATTTTTAATTGTTTGGTATCAAAGTGAAGTAGACAATGAAGTAAATAAAATCTTAGGTTTTGGCTTTTTAACTGTTTCTATTTTGGATTTATTACATGTACATTACTATAAATATATAGTTTTATATGATATAGCTAATGGGCAGTTATCTGTGCTGCTTGGGCTATTGGCTCGATTAATTCAAATACTAACTCTAATGATATTTTCATTTAAACCTTTTTCTAGAAAAATTAATAAATATAAGATACTTAGTTTAACTATTATCATAATAGTAGCTGTATCCTATTTATCAAACTTAACATATAAATGGATTCCGCAGTTATATAATGAAAAAGGTAATACTGGTTTTAGACTTGTGTTGGAATCTTTAATAATAACCTTGGTTATTGTGACATTAAATAAGCTAAAGTTTAGAATTGAAGAAAATCATTTTGTAAGATTTACGTATATATTTCTCTCAGTTATTATGATAATTCCTTCAGAGTTTTGTTATATATTATTTAATTATAGAGATTCATTTTATGTAGTGTTAGCTTATGTGTTTAAAATAGGAAGCTATTATTTTCTTTATAGAGCAGTGTTCTCAAATATGATAAGATATCCATATACTAAACTTGCAGAGAGTAGACAGAGATTAGAAGATATTCTTAATGATATTCCTATTGCTATATACACATACAATGCTAATGATAAAGTAGACTTTGTAAATGACAAGTTTGAAGAATTGTCTAGGCATGCAAAAAGTTCAATAATAGGGCTAAACAATAAGGAATTATCGAAGGTTATACCTAAATTAGGTAATGAAGAAGAAGAAACATTACTTGAAAAAGCATACAAAAATGAAGAAGAAACCAAAAATATGGTAAGCACTTATATAGATGGAACTGGAAATGCTGTAAAGGTACTTGTAAATATGTATAAGATAAAAAATGGTGCACTTGCTTTAATTAATGATATAAAAAAGGAACAAGAAATAGATAATTTACATTTACAAACTAAGGCAATATTAAATTCAATAACGGTTCCAATAATGATTTTAGATGGAGATAATAAAGTTACTGCTTGTAACAATTCTTACTTAGAGATTATAGATAGATGTGATATAGATTTAATTGGAATGAGCTATGATGAGTTAAGGAAAGATATTGGTTTTATAGAAACCAAAGGTTCTTTAGTGGTAAATAAAGATAAAGATGTTAACAAAGAGTATGAAGGATACTTGACAACTAGAGATGGGGTAAATAAGCAAATATCAGGCACATATTCACCTATACTTAATATTGATAATGAGGTAATTGGTGCAATTTCTATGGTACAAGATTTAACAGAGAAGAAGGAAAAGCAGCAGAAATTAATTAACCAAGAAAAGCTAGCGCTTCTAGGACAACTTGGAGCTACTATAGTTCATGAAACTCGGAACTTTCTAACAACTATAAAAGGTAGTAGTCAATTGATAGGTATTTATTCTGAAGATTTAAGAATAAAAGAATATGCAAAAAGAATAAATGCTAGTACTGATGAAGTCAATAGGATAATAACTGATTTTTTAAGTTTATCTAAACCAAGAGAAACAGAGCTTTTAGAAGTCTCTTTTAATGACTTGATATTATCAATGAGAGGTATAATTGAAACATCATCTCTATTAAAAGGAATAGACTTAGTTCTTGATCTTGATTACGATGAAAGATATATACTTTGCGATGAAACTCAGATTAGACAAGTGATGCTGAATATATGTAAGAATGCAGTGGAAGCTATGTCTGAAGTTAAATCTCCACTTTTACGTATTAGCAGTGGTCTTAGAATAGATTCCAATGAGATATTTATAAAAATATCTGACAATGGCAATGGAATGCCAAAAGATATGATTAAAAGAATAGGAACACCTTTTTATTCTACAAAGAAAAATGGTACTGGATTAGGACTAAATGCATGCTTTAACATAATAAAAGAGCACAATGGAAAAATAGAAATTCAAAGTAAAGTAGGGAAAGGAACTACATTTACGATTGTAATACCTTATATAGACGAAGCTTTAGAAGATATAATATAATGACTAAATATTAAAAGCACTAATTTTTATTGATTAGTGCTTTTAATATTTAGTCATTATTTATTCTTTTTGGTCAACATTTCTTCAAAGGATTGAACGGCATTTTTAGTAAAATTACCGCCTTCGGCTCCACCTATTGCTCCACATACTTTAGAACTAGTATTGCCCCAATATCCATCCCCTGGAACCTCTATTCCTAATTCTTTAGCCTGTTCTGATTTTGTATCTAATTTATTCACTTTTTCTCTCATAAAAATATCTCCTTTAGGTCGATTAATAATACTAAATTTGAGAATTTTTTTAGCTAATTTAAGTGCACATAATTATTGATTTCCTTAATTATTTTTTTTATTCTTTAGCAAATTATACTAACTGAGATGATGTAGATAACTAATTTTTATTATAAGAAAAAGATAAATATTGAAATGCCAAATCACAGTTATTATAATATGTGACTTTTACCTATATACAATGCGAAAATATAAAATCCTTAGATAAGGTGTAGCAAGATAGATTATAAAAACTATTATATATAGAGGGGCAATAAAATATTTTGTACAAGCTTAGATAAAAAACTATAGATAAATATTGATGTAGATAAGATTTTTAAGTACTAGCTTTGTAAGGGAAGTTAAATTGATTTTAAATAAACAATTAATTGAGTATCTGCATTGTTAGAAAACGGAGGATAAGTATGGATATTAAGTCGAGATTGAAAAATTATGGATTATGGATTTCAGTAATAGCATTAGTTCCTATGGTTTGTAAGGGCTTTGGATTAAATATATTGCCTAATAATTATAGTGAAATTGCAACTGCAATTTTAAGCATTCTTGTACTTTTAGGTATATTGAATAATCCTACAACTGAAACAAACGGTTTTAAAGATGATAAAGTAAATAGAAATAAAGAAAATAAACCAATTAGAAAGTATAACTTAAAAGAAGATAAAGTTGATGAAAGAGATTACTATTTTAAGAATCACCCTCTTTCAAAGGCTGTACAATTGCCTAAATCAATAGATCTAAGAGAAAAGATGCCGTCTATATATGATCAAGGGGAACTTGGATCATGTACTGCAAATGCAGGATGCGCTAACAAATCCTATTTTATAAACAACAGAGTGGAGCTCTCGAGATTGTTTCTTTACTATAAAGAAAGATTGATTGAAGGAACCATATATGGAGATAGTGGTGCTTCAATAAGAGATATATGTGCAGCTTTAACAAAATACGGTGTGTGTGAGGAGAATCTATTTCCTTATAACATTGCAAGATTTACAGATATGCCTTCAGTAATAGCTGACCAAAATGCACTCCAATATACTATAAACTCATATCATAGAATTACTACTATGGAAGAAGTTAAGCAAGCTTTAGCTAATTTACTTCCAGTATTGCTTGGAATAAATATTTATGAAAGCTTTGAAAAAGTTGGCAAAGATGGAGTTGTGCCAATGCCTGGAGGTTTTGAAACGATTTTAGGAGGTCATGCTGTACTCTTGGTAGGATATGTTGATGGTGCAACAACAACAAACAGTACTCCGCAAAAACTATGCGATTTAATAAGGAAGAAAACAAGCTCACAAGGGTATTTTATTCTAAGAAATTCATGGGGAACTGATTTTGGCGATAAAGGTTACATGTATCTTCCTTATGAGGTTTTTGAGAAAATTAAGAGCGATATATGGGTGATAATTCAATAAAGCTTTACTATATTAGCCTTGTAAATTGTATGATCTAAGTAATGAAGATGTAATAACTATAGATGTACCACTTCGAACCGAAATCTATTTTTAAAACTCTCACGGCTTCTGGTGAGAGAATTTAAAAATAATAAGTTTCATTACGAAGTGGTACATCCATATTACTATTGACGGACATACTACTTAAATATTTGGATTTAAAACAATACCTTCGATAAATCGGTGAAAAATTGTTTTTATAGATTTTAATAAGAGTAGTATGTCTAAAGTTAGAATATATTACTTGTGACATTATAATAGAAATGAAAGTTCTTAGTGTTGCATGTTTATATTTATTTAAATTATATTAAGTAATAGATATAGGTAAGTTAATAATATTGATTTTATGTAACATAACCACACAATAAATATTCATCGTTTGTTAAGTTCAGGGAAAAGTGCACGATAAATAATTATACTATACATAATAGGAAGTGACTTCTATGGGATACATAAATATAAAAGAAGCAGCATTAAAAGTGTTTGCTAAAAAAGGATTTGATGGAACAACTGTAAAAGAAATAGCAGCTGAATCAGGGCTAAAACCATCGTCTATATACTCTCATTTTTCTAGTAAAGAAGAGTTATTTATGATTATATGGGAGGAATGTATGAAAAAGGCCTCAATGTCAATAAAGCCAGTAACAGGCTATGTAGAAGCTACTGAAGACTTTGATGCTAAAGAAGTTCTTAACAAGCACTATAATGCTATAATTTCTCATTTTACTAAGAATAGAGAAGATTATCTTTTTCTAAAGCAGGCATCATTATTTGCCAATGCTAAAGAAACTATGAACAATGATAGATACTCTAACTTTATGATCAATTCTAAAAGTATAGAGTTTTACGAAAGATTTTTTTCAAAATTGAAAAGTGAAAATAGAATAATTAATGAAAGTAATGAAAATTTATTTTATACATATATTGCCGCAATGCTAGCTTATCTTGAGCAGAGCGTAATTTACAATATCCCTTTAGATAAAAAGTTTGCAGATAGACTTTGGGAGGGATTTTGGAAAAGTATAGAAAAATAAAAAATTACTTTAAAACGAACGATTATTCGTTTGCATTAATTTATCAAGAATTGGGGGAAGCAGTATGAAAAAATGGTTAGGAAACTTAAAACTTTCAACAAAAATAGTGAATTTAGTTGTTATTATTTCAATTTTTATAGCAGCGATAGGATATTTAGGGCTTAGAGATATGAATAAGATAAATTCTAACGCTACTGTAATGCACGATTATAGTTTAAAAAATATTAACCAAATCAATAAGTTTAGACAAGCTTATTCGGATATAAGAACAGACTTATTAAAGATGGCTTATAAGGAAAAAAAAGATCCAGGCGAGGCTGATGAAATTGTAAAAGAGATTGATGATTTAACTAAGCAGAGCAATGATATGTTTGCAGCAATAAAGGTCAGCAGTGAAAGTATAAGGCAATATAAAAGTAAAGAAGATGGTGAAAAGGATAAGCAAATATTAGGTAACATAGAAAGTTCCTCTAGACAATATTTGGAGGCAGGAAAAAAGATTAGTGAGTATGCTTTAGCAGGAGATTATACGTCAGCCATGACACAAATCTCGGGAGCATCTAAAATTAGAGAAAGCTTATTTAATAGCTTAAATGACTTAAGTGCTGTTTCTATAAATGAAGCAGATCAGATTTATGCCTCAAATAATGATACATACAGCAGTTCAAAAATCCAGATAATAGTTATATCTGCATTTGCATTTCTTATTGCACTATCATTAGGATTGATTATAGCAACTATGATTTCAAATAAACTAAAGAAGGTAGTAGTTTTTGCAGAAGATTTAGGGAAAGGAATATTGGATGCAGATATAGATATTGATTCGAAAGATGAAATAGGAAATCTTGCTAAAGATTTAAATAGAGCTAAGGATAATATGAAGGTACTTATATCTGAAATTATATATGGGTGTAGCGATATAAGTTCTGCAAGTGAGCAGCTATCTGCAACTTCTCAGGAAGTTGCATCAAAGATGCAAGTGGTAAATGAATCTACTGAACAGATAACAAGAGGAATACAAGATTTAAGTGCAACTACTGAAGAGATTAGTGCGTCAACTCAAGAGATAGGAAATACAACAAGTGATTTAGCAAATAAGGCAGAAAAGAGCTTTAAATCTGCTGTAGAAATAAAGAAGAGAGCAGAAGAGGTTAAGGCAAAGGCTACAAACAGCCTTGAAGAAGGAACAAAGATATACATAAGTAATAGAAACAATATCATAAAAGCAATTGAAGACGGAAAAGTAGTAAGTGAAATAGGAATTATGGCAAAATCAATAGGAGAAATTGCAGAACAAACTAATCTTTTAGCTTTAAATGCAGCAATTGAAGCTGCAAGAGCTGGAGAAATGGGCAAAGGTTTTGCAGTAGTAGCAGATGAGGTTAGAGGACTTGCAGAACAATCATCTCAAGCTGTTGCAAATATAAATTCACTTATAGAGAGAGTTCAACAGGCTTTCCTAAACTTATCTAAAAGTGGACAAGATGTTCTTAAATACCTTGAAGATGATGTTAAGCCAACCTATAAATTGTTTATGGATACAGGTATACAATATGAAAAAGATGCTGAGTTTGTAAATATGATGGCTAGCGATATTGCATCAGCATCAAATCAGATGAAGGAAGTTATAGAGCAGGTAGCTTTTGCTCTAGAAAATTTATCATCTACTGCTACGGAATCAGCAATAAGCTCTGAGGATATATTAATAAGCATTAATGAAGTTACTCATTCAGTATCAGAAGTATCAACATCCTCTCAAAGCCAGGCTGGAACAGCTCAAGCTTTAACTGAACTGGCAAATCAGTTTAAGGTTTAGAGGTTGTGATTATTAAGTATCAAAAAATTTAAAAACGTATAATACAAGCATCTATAATAATTTTCTTGAAGAAGATTACTATAGATGCTTTATCTATAGAAGTTCAAATTTGATTTTTATACCTATAGGAGATAGAATTTTATTTGAGAACTAAGAAATTTGAAATCCTAGTTTAAAGGAAGTGTTTCAAGTGGAAAGCCAACTAAGTACTATTAATCAAATGTTTCTTATAGGTTCAACTGGAAGAAATAGTGGAAAGACTACTCTAGCAACAGCCCTAATTGAAAAGTTTAAAAAAGAGTTCTTGATAATCGCATTGAAGATAACAACAATTGAACATAAAGATGGAAAGTGTCCAAGGGGTGGGGATGGTTGTGGAGTTTGCACAAATATACAAGACAATTTTGAACTCATAGAAGAGGTTAGTACTAGCAGCAATAAAGATACTTCTCTTTTACTTAAAGCAGGTGCAGAGAAAGTGTATTGGCTAAAATGTTTACAGAGTCATTTAGATGAAGGTATGGAGTATTTTATGTCAGTTATACCTAAGAATTCTTTAATTATATGTGAGTCCAATAGTTTAAGAAATATTATAGTTCCAGGAAGTTTTGTTATGATTAAAAATGTAGGCAACAATATAGCAAAGAAGTCTGCTAGTGCAGTAATTAGCAAGGCAGATTTTATACTTGAAAATGATTTTTCAAATAGTATAGGTGATTTTGTGGATAAAGTAGTAGTTGATAAAGAAAACATGAACATAAAAATAAATAGTGCTATGTAAGAAAAATACCTCATGTTAAAATATCAATGTGTCGCCTGTAAGTTTTCTCATCTGCATTCGGAAAGGCAGATCTGTTAAAAAAGCTCACTTAAGAAGGTCGCTTCAGCGACTTTTTTATGATAATATATATATTAAATGTTAGAGATACATAACGATTTTGAAGAATTGATCTAAAGGATTTTTGCGATATCTATAGATAGAAGCTGGAGTCATATAAAGTTAAATATATAACACTAAGAAAGAAGAGGAAAGCTGAATTATGGATAGGATAATTTGTATAGTTGGTGAAAGTGGAAGTGGAAAATCGACTATAGCAGAAGAACTTTCAAAAAAAGATTATAATTATATACAAAGTTATACTACAAGAAAACAGAGATATGAAGAGGAAAAAGGACATATATTTGTTGACTATGAGGCTTATATAGAAAGTACTATAACTAGTGAACAGAAATCTAATATAATAGCTTATACATATTTTGATGGGAATCATTACTGGGCAAACAGGCAACAATATAGAGGTAAAGGTGCATCAATTTATATAGTTGATCCAGTTGGTGTTCGTGAACTAAAAGAAGAAGTAAAGGATGCTGAAATAATAGTTATATATTTAAATGCAGATGAAAAGGTTCGTTATAACAGGATGTGTAGAAGAAAGTATAATGAGGATAACCTTTATGATGAACAAATATATATGAGAATAAAACATGATAAAAATGCATTTAAAGTTATAAGATGTGATTATGTTGTTGATTCTAACAGAGAGTTAGAAGAGGTACTATCTGACATAGAAACTATAATTGAAGATATGGATAAAAAGAATAATTAAAATTTAATAGATGGTTATCTTAAAATAAGCTCAAATTGTATTGGGCTTATTTTTTTATCCTCCACTTCACAAAATATTCTAAATTTGATAGAATATTTATATAATAATTTTAAATTAGTTAGACAAAGCTCGTCTTCAATAAGTATTGGAGCGAGCTTATTTTTCAGGTAGTTTTATACGAATACAGTTGGGCTAATAGATATAAAGATTACTGCTAATAATTTAGAATTTTTTTAACAAGACAAAATAGGGGGCAAATAATGATGGTGGAGTGTAATGAATTTACAAAAGAGCAATTTTTAGAGGCAACGAATAGGATAAAGGATGTATTGAAAGAGACAAAGCTTGTTTATAGTAATATTTTTAGTAAAGAATCAGGAAATGATATATATATAAAGCCAGAAAATCTTCAAGTGACAGGAGCTTTTAAGATAAGAGGAGCCTATAACAAAATAAGTAAGCTTACTGAAGAAGAAAAGAAAAAGGGGTTAATAACATCTTCGGCAGGAAATCATGCTCAGGGAGTGGCTCTAGCTGCTCAAAGATTAGGAGTAAAAGCAACTATCGTTATGCCAAAAGCTACTCCACTTATAAAGGTTGAAGCTACAAAAAACTTTGGCGCAAATGTTGTGCTTCATGGTGATTGCTATGATGAGGCTTATGAAGAAGCAAAGAGATTAGAAGAAAAGAATGGATATACATTTGTGCATCCTTTTAATGATATAGATGTTATAGAAGGTCAAGGAACTATAGCAATTGAAATTTTGAATGAACTAAAAGATGTGGATTGTATAATAGTACCCGTTGGTGGCGGCGGACTTATTAGTGGGATAGCTGTTGCAGCTAAATTAATCAATCCTAAAATTAAAATAATAGGAGTTGAACCAGAAGGTGCAAATGCAGTAAAGTTGTCAATCGAGAATGATAAAGTTATTTCTCTAGATAATTTAAAGACAATAGCTGATGGTGTAGCAGTAAAAACTCCTGGCGATTTGAATTTTAAACTTATTAAAAAGTATGTAGATGAGATAGTAACGGTTTCTGATCTAGAGGTTATGGAAGCTTTTCTTATATTACTTGAAAAGCATAAACTAATAGGTGAAACTTCTGGTGTATTGCCTTTAGCCGCCTTAAGAAAGATAAATGAAAAAAACAAAAAGATAGCATGTGTAATTAGTGGGGGAAACATAGATGTTTTAACAATTGCATCAATGATAGACCGTGGACTTGTATCTCGTGGAAGAAAGTTCTGCTTTACTGTTGAACTTTTAGACAAGCCAGGACAATTACAAAAAGTGTCCCAGATATTAGGAGATTTAAATGCTAATATAATTAAGCTAGATCATAATAAATTTAAAACCTTCGATGCCTTCATGCAGGTTCAACTGGAGGTTACAGTAGAAACCAATGGGCACGAACATGTTCAGTTAATTACTGATGAATTAGAAAGAAAAGGCTTTAAGATAGTTAAGGTATATTAAATAAGGTGCTGTTGAAATTAAGTGTTTATTCATCCGATGCTTTAATGAGCTTACGCAAAGAATTAATATGATTTTTTCATATTCCATGGCTAAAACTGTAAACTCACTACATTCGAACAGTACAGTTTTACTCTTTACAAATCCATATTTTTCATAATTATTTCATATTTTATATATTATAAAACTAAAAAGGTTGTTTATCTAAAGAGTAAAAAGTGAGAATATATCGCCTGCCAGAATTTCTTCACATACGTTCAGAAAAGGCAGATGCGTAAAAAAATCGCTAATAAAGAACGATTAGTGATTTTTTAGATCCACTCCATCTGAAAAAATCATTTAATTCTAATAGCTCGCTCATATAGCATCTCCTGTATAAACACTTAATTTCAGTTATGCTATTAAATAGAACATTAGATAAAGATATAAATTTAGCTATAAGGAATCCATATAATCATAATACTTTCAAAATAAGAAAATATTAAATCTTTTAACAGTGATATAATTAAAGAAGAATCTCCTTGTTATTATTACTAAAAGTAATGGATTATAAGGATACACTGATCTGAACACAGCACTCAACGCAATTTAATAAAAATGCTATTTGGAGGATTTATATATGGGTAGAATAGAACTAGTTATCTTCGATATGGATGGATTAATGTTTGATACAGAGGCACTTACTAAGAGAGCATGGCAGGAGGTAGGCAAGTTACATAATTATGATATTCCGATGCAATTTCTTCTTGGACTTCTAGGAATGAACAGCGTTTCTATATCAAATCAGTTTAAAACAGTATTTGGACAAGACTTTCCTTTTGATAGTATGTATGCAGAGCAAGGTAAATGCGTAGCTAGAATAATTGAAGAGGAAGGACTTGGCATAAAGAAAGGTCTTATAGAACTTCTAGAATATCTACAAGAAAATAACATAAAAAAAGCAGTAGCTACTTCAAGTAGTAGAGAAAGGGCTTCTAAACTTTTAAAAATAGCAGGTGTGTTTGATAAGTTTGATAGAATTATTTGTGGCGATGAAGTAACAAAAGGTAAGCCAGATCCAGAAATATTCTTAACAGTTTGCAAAAAGTTAGATGTTGCGCCTGAAAATGCCATAGTACTAGAAGACTCAGAAAGAGGCTTAGAAGCAGCTGTAGCTGGTGGAATGAGATGTATACTGGTACCAGATTTAGTAGAACCTTCAGAGGAACATGTAAAAAGAGCATATGCTAAGGTCGCTGATTTAATAGAAGTAATTAATTTAAAAGAATTATTTGAAGAAATAATTTAAGTTTTTATAATGAAACAGTATAGAAGGATAATTTTTATACTGTTTTTTTACCTTTAAAAAATAAAATATAACGATAAAAATAATTTATTATATTTAATAAAACTCTAGATTAATATAAAAGAAATGCTATAATTTAAATAAGAAAATTCTGTCTATTAGAGAAAAGGTTACTAAAGATGTGCCACTTCGATTCGAAATCTATTTTTAAAACTCTTATGGGTTCTGGTGAGAGAATTTAAAAATATAAACTTTATTATCAAGTGGTATATCTATAGAGTAACCTTAGGTAGATATGCGAATGGAGGATTATGATGGGGTTAAATTGGAGTTTAAAGGAAATATACAGTTCTTTTCAAGGTGAAGATTTCTTAAATGATTTAAAAAGAGCTGATGAATTATCAGGATTATATGAAAAATTAGCTGGAAGTATATGTGAGTCTCATGACGATGAGAAAAATAAGCTTGAAGAATTTATAAACAAAGCTAGTGAAGTTGAAAGTTTGTTCAGCAGACTATTTTCTTTTGTTAATCTTACATTGAGTGTTGATACAAAAAATAAAGCAGCACTTAAGTATTCAGATATTTTACAGGAAAAAAACAGTGGATTTGCTGAGCCAAATGCTAAAATAGAAAAATGGATAGGCGAAGTCAAAGATATTGATAAATTAATTAATTCCTCAAGTCTTTTGAAGGAACATGAGTTTTTTTTAAGAGAAATAGTAGCAGGAAGTAAATATTTATTAAGTGATAAAGAAGAATCACTTATAGCTAAACTTAGAAATACTGGTTCAAATTCATGGTCAAAACTTAGAGATCTTCTAACTTCAACTGTACTTGTGGATATTGAAGTGGATGGTGAAGTAAAGGCGCTACCTCTTACTGTTGTTAGGAATATGGCATATGATAAAGATGCAAAAGTAAGAAAAAATGCATATGAAGCTGAATTGAAGTCGTATAAAAAAGTAGATGACGGTATTGCAGCAGCCTTAAACGGCATAAAAGGAGAAGTTATAACCTTAGCTAAGCTAAGAGGCTATAAATCTCCATTAGAAGAAACTTTGCTTAAGTCAAGAATGGATGAAGAATCTCTAGAAGCTATGCTAACTGCTATGAAAGAGAGCTTGCCTGCTTTTAGAAAATATTTGAGAAGAAAAGCTGAGCTTTTAGGTTATAAAAATGGATTGCCATTCTATGAACTTTTTGCACCTATGGGAGATGTAGATATGGAATTCCCATATGAAAAGGGTCAAAAGTTTGTTGAGGATAACTTCAGAACCTTTAGTGACAATCTTGCTGATTTTGCTAGGAAAGCTTTTGATAGTGATTGGATAGATGTTATGCCAAAGGAAGGGAAAGTTGGAGGTGCCTTTTGCTCTAATCTTCACTTTATAAAACAAAGTAGATTCCTTTTAAACTACGGAAATAACTTTGGCGATGTAGTAACTTTAGCTCATGAATTAGGTCATGGATATCATGACGAATGTGTTAAGGATAAGAGTGTATTAAATTCTGACTATCCAATGCCTATAGCGGAAACAGCATCAACTTTCTGTGAAACTATTGTTAAAAAAGCTGCGGTTAAGACTGCGACAAAAGAAGAAGCTTTCTCAATCTTAGAATCAGAAATAGGGGATTGTACTCAAGTAATAGTAGATATCTATTCAAGATTCTTATTTGAAAGTGAGCTATTTAATAGAAGAGAAGAAAGTGCATTAAGTGCAGAAGATTTAAATGAAATAATGTTACAAGCACAAAAAGATTCATATGGAGATGGGTTAGATCCTGAATACCTACATCCTTATATGTGGGCATGCAAGCCACATTACTATGATGCAGAATATAATTTCTACAACTTCCCATATGCTTTCGGATTATTATTTGCAAAAGGTCTTTATGCAGAGTATCTAAAGAGAGGCGAAGAGTTTGTAAAGGTATATGATGACTTATTAGCATCTACAGGTGATAGAAAAATAGCTGATGTTACTAAGATTATAGGAGTGGATATACACTCAGTTGACTTCTGGAGAAGCTCATTAAAGATAGTGGAAGAAGACATAGAAAGATTTATCGAACTTAGTAATGAAAAATAATTTTTATAGTGCAGCATTAAAATTTATAACCATAAAATAGGGTTAAGTTTAAAAATATTATTGAAATTAAGTGGTTATGTAGGAGAAGCTCATTAAAGAATCGGATGACTAACCACTTAATTTCAACAGTGCATAAAATAAAAGGTTAAAATATAGGGGTTTTCTATATTTTAACCTTATTGTTCGTATAATAAGTTATTGTTATAAATAGAGAGAAATAAAGTATAACTATCAGTTAATTTGTTATACGGTTATCTCGATTCTATTGCCTTCATGATCTAGTATACAACTTTCATAATAGCCATCTCCAGTGGTTCTTGGTCCACTGACAACAGTATATCCGTCATCTACCAGTAATTTTGTCAATTCATCTACCTTTTCTACACTTCCAACAGAAAAGGCTACATGAGCATAACCAAAGCACTCATAATCTTCAGAAACATTTATTGAAAGAACAGTGGGTTTCTCCATAATTTCTAGCTTAGAACCATCATCAAAAGATAGAAAGTATGAGCTGAATTTTGTCTTTTCATTATGATACTTTTCATTAGGGACAGCATTGAAATACTTTGAGTAGAAGTTTTTTGTCCTCTCCAAGTCTCTAGTCCATAGTGCTAAATGTGCAATTTTCATTGAATCAACCTTTCTTTATTTTTATATGAGTTATCCTTTAATTAACAATATTGTATCATAGTTAAGCGAATATAAACTAGTTTAATTCTAACAATTTTCAAAATTTTCAGTGAGCATAAAAGAAATTTATATCACCTTATTGACCGGCGGTCGGTCAACGAAGTATAATATTATATAAAGTTCCTAGCTCAGCTATTAGTTTATACATGTACGAAGATCCACAGAAACCGCGATTTTTGAGCAGGTATAAATTAAGTTTTGATATAAAAACTCTTCACATCTATATAAGGGGGATTAACTATGAAAAATAAAAGAAGGCTAGTATTATTAATCATGTTCTTTACATTACCAATTACGCTTAACTTTTTTTCTCCATACATAATAATTGATGGTTTATTTAATAAGTTTATATCAGGAGCATTTTTAGTTTGGTCAGTTATGGCAATATCGTCACTTTTTATAGGTAGAGCCTTTTGTGCTTACGTATGTCCATATGGTGCTTGGCAGATGATAATAGATAGATGTATTGAAAAGCCTCTTAAGAAAATAAAGGGTTTGAAGGTTTTAAAATATATACTAGGGGCTACTTGGATCTCAATAATAGCCTTTGCCTTAATTTCTAATAGTGGGTACAAGTTGAATTTGTTTTACCTTACAGAAGGCTATGTAAGTGTAGATAAGATATCGAATGTTATAGGGTATTTTACTATATTAACATTACTCGCGGTTTTGCCTATTATCTTAGGTAAGAGAGCTACTTGCCATTACTTATGTCCAATGTCAATTTTGAATATAACAGGAAATAAGATAAAAAATAAATTTAATATTCCTTCTTTAAAATTAGATACAGAATCAAGCAATTGTAAGAAATGTGGTGCTTGTAATAAAAGTTGCCCAATGAGTATTAATGTTATGGAAAAGGTTCAGCATAATAATATGCAATCCTCAGATTGTATACTTTGCGGCGAATGTAGTAAAGCATGTAAGTTTGGCGCTGTAAATAGAATTTGCGGAAAAGATAGAGTAGATAGAAAGGTCTTAGAAATAAAATGAAGAGAATTGTAAAAGATCCATTGGAAAGAAAAAACGAAATAATGGATAGGTCTCTAGAATTGTTTATTGAGAAAGGGTATGACAATACCTCAATCAATGAAATAGTTAATAGCCTATCTATAGCAAAAGGAACCTTCTACCACTATTTTACTTCAAAAGAAGAAATACTAGGTGAGCTTTTGAAAAGGCGGTTAGATGAATATATAGTACCATTAATAACTATCTATAATTCAAATTTAGATCCTAATCCTAAACTTGAAGCAATTTTAAAAGCAATGTTTTTAGGAACTAATAGTAACCTTGTGTTTGCAAATACTGAGAGAGATAGTAGCAACTTAAAGTTAAATAATGCTTTAGAAGAAGAGTTTTTTAATAGATGTTATCCACTTATTTTAGGTGTAATAAAAGAGGGAATTGAAAAAGGAAGCCTTGAGGTGGATTTTCCGGAAGAGGTTGTTGAAATACTTTTAAGAGGAATACAAAAATTTATTAATAAGCATTTCCATGAACTATTAGATAAGAACTCTGCTATACATATACTGAAATCACTTGAAGATATTTTTAATAAATTAATAAAGTTATCAGATGGAAATATAGAATTAATTCCTAGAAACTAAGTTTTAGTGGAAGAAGAACTAGCATTTATGGACCTCCATAGATTTATCCTTTAATATGTGATAAAATATACTCATAAATAATAACTATTAGATGTTTCAAATCATAGTATAAATACATATTTATATTAATATGATTTAGATTTTGCCTATGTTTAAGAATAGTGTTGAAATTGGTTGGCTATGCAGGAAACTAAATGATTTTTTCAGATGGCTAACTACTTAATTTCAACATGGTGATTTAACATCGTCTATATATATGGGTTTAGAGATGGAGGTTGTTTAATGATAAAATTAATCGCAACAGATATGGATGGAACATTACTAAATAGCAAGGGGGAACTTCCGGAAGGGTTCTTTGATACTTTAGATGAATTAATAGATAGAGGTGTAATATTTGTGGCAGCCAGTGGCAGACAGTATTATACCCTAGCTGATAACTTTGGCAAGGCTAAGGATAAGATGCTTTTTGTAGCAGAAAATGGTTCTTTTGTTGTTCATAACGGAAAAGAACTTTTTTCCAAGATATTACCTAAAGAAACTATTATGGAAATTTTGAAAGAAGTAAATAAAATACCTAACTGTTTTCCAGTAGTATGTGGCAAGAAGTACGGATATTATAAAGATACAAATCCTAGATTCTTAAAAGAATTGCAAAAATATTATTATAATAGAAAGCAAGTAGATAATTTTGAGGATATAGAAGATGATTTCTTAAAGGTAGCAATTTTTGATTTAGAAGGATCAAGCGAGAACTCATACAAAAAGATTGATAAGAGGTGGAAAGAAGAACTTCAAGTTACAGTTTCAGGACAAGACTGGGTTGATATCTTCAGAAAAGATATAGATAAGGGAGTTGCTATTAACTATCTTCAGCAAAAATTTAACATAACTCATGAGGAAACCATGGTATTTGGAGACTACTTTAATGATATTCAAATGCTTCAAAATGCTTATCATAGCTATGTTATGGTAAATGCACCTGAGGAGTTAAAGAAGTATGGAAGATTTATGGCTAAAAGCAATGATGATAATGGAGTTATAGAAGTAATTGAAAGAGAAGTTCTTAAAAAGGACGCTTAATTATTAAAAAATCCTATTAATTCTTTGCATAAGCTCATCAAAGCATCGGAGCATGCCCACTTAATTTTAACATGGTACTTTATAATAAAAAAATTTAAAACCTCTCTAAATGTGTTACTGATTATTTTAAATAATCGGTATTACTTTAGGTAGGTTTTGTTGTTTTATATTAACATATTTTTAAATTTCTGCCTTTTGCTTGTAATAAGTTATGGTTAGGTAGTAGTATTATAAGAAGTATTAAAATTATACTATGTATACAATTTTGTTTGCAGCTTAGGGGGAATTATATGATAAAATATAAAAATTGTTTAGATGTAACTATTGATGATATATTTAAGGCGTTTCAGGATGGATTCTCGGACTATATAATAAAACTTAATGTTAATAAGGAAGATTTTGAAGGAAGATTCTTTGGTGCTGAAGGGAACTCAAAAGAATATTCTTTTGTAGTATATGATAGTAATAAACCTGTAGGATTAATGCTAGGCGGCATAAAAGTATATGATGGAGTAAAAACTTTGAGATGTGGGGCCTTAGCAATTCATCCAAGTTATAGGGGGGGCTGGATAAGTAAAAGACTTTTTCAATTACATCAAGAAATTGCAAAAAGCAGAGGGTGTAGTCAATTGTTTCTGGAAGTTATTGTTGGAAATGATAGAGCAATCTCTTTTTATAATAAAGTGGGATATAGTAAAATCTATGATATATCCTTTTATTCTAATGATAATGTGAGTAACTTGAAAAGATATCATAATAAAAAATTGGTTATTAAAGATATAACTTTAGATAAGTATAGAGAAATATGTGATGAATATGATGGACATATTAGTTGGCAAAATGATTATGAATTTCTAAGTTTATCAAAGGATACATACTATTATGGAGGCTTTATTGATGATGTTCTTGTTAGTGGTATAAGTATAAATAAATCAGGCAAGATAAGTTTTATTTATGTAGCTAAGAACCACAGATTCAGTGGAGTTGGGTCATCTTTAATTAATTATGCCGTTAAAGAACTGGGGATAAATATGATTACTACTAGTTTTGTTAATAATAGTCAAGCTTTTGGATTCTTAGTTAAGAATGGATTTAAGAAGATGCCTATATCTCAATATGAAATGTATAAAATTTTGTAGTATAGTATTTATAATTTATCAATAATTTTCTACTTGAACATTTTAAGGATTAGCTATAACATAAGACTAAACATAGGGGGTGTTAATCAATGGTAGCAATAATAAAAGCACTAATGAGAGCAGTGAATGATATTCATGATGTTTTTATACAAAAATCACAGGGCTCTGGATTTAACCTTACAGATAAACAACTTCATTTTATAATTATAGGAATTATAGGTATCTTAATCTTCGCAGGAACTCAAATGCTATTTAAATGGCTTGCAAAATATAGCATTACAGCCATATCCTTTATATATACTTTTACAGTACTACTTGTAATAGTTTTTGGTATTGAAATAGAACAAAAAATAACTAAACGGGGAAATATGGAGTTTGCAGATATAGTAGCCGGTATATGGGGATTCTTATATATATTCATAATTTACTTGATAATAAGAATAGCTGTATACTTAATAAAACAATATACTAAGAAAAGAAAAGTTAAGAAGCTATAAACTTGACTATAAT
This sequence comes from Clostridium folliculivorans, assembly GCF_024341905.1. Taxonomy (GTDB): domain Bacteria; phylum Bacillota; class Clostridia; order Clostridiales; family Clostridiaceae; genus Clostridium_AR; species Clostridium_AR folliculivorans. The sequence continues at coordinate 25,442 of NZ_BQXY01000007.1, read as the reverse complement.
AAATATGAATACTATAATTTAGTTGACAATTTAATAAGTTCTTATTGGTGCTTTAGTTGGGCAAATACATTTGTTCAATAAAAGTTAAAAGGGAAAAAGGTGAAAGACCTTTGCAGCCCCCGTTACTGTGATGATGACAAAATCTGCACTAAAACTTATGATATTTAAGTTTTAATCCACTGAGTTAAGGATGTTTATCTAATAGATTCAAAGTATACCAGTGCTTATACTTTTAGCAGGTATAGTTTGTAGTTGAAGTTTAGATGTCTATGGATGTACAACTTCGTAATAAAATTTATATTTTCAAATTTTTCTCTAAGAACCCAGAGGAGTTTTGAAAATAGTTTTTAGTTCGAACTGATATATCTATATAAGGAGCTTGGGAAGGAGCAGAAAGTAGGATGATTCAAAGCCAGAAAACCTGCCATAAGAAAAGCTAATTTTCCGGGGTGGAAGAATTACTGTTAATAGAGCAATTGTTTACTGATATAAAGTTATTTCGTTGAGGAGGTTTGCATATATTTAGACTTCAATACAACGCTAATAATATTTATATTGTTAACAAGACAAGAACATTTTGTATGCGGATATGAAGATACTTCATGTAAACATAGCTTTATTAATATTGAGAGTAGTTTTATCTATTTATTTTAATATAGATATAGTGATTCGAAGAGTAATTATAAAGGCCTCCTTAGGGAGGTCTTTTATTTTTGCTGTAAAGGAAAGTAAAGTCCATGGATAAATAGTCTTAGCTGGGGGAGGATTAATATGCAGGAATCGTGTTTATTAGAAGGTATAAAGCCACTATATGAAAAATCTATGATTGAAGCCAAAGAAAGAATGGATAATCTGGTAAAGCCTATAGGTAGTCTTGGAAAGCTTGAGAAAATGGCTATAAAGTTATCAGGAATAACAGGTGAATTATATAACCATATCACAAAAAAAGCAGTAATTATAATGTGTTCAGATAATGGAGTATGTGAAGAGGGTGTAGCCTCAGCTCCGCAAATAGTTACCGCAACTCAAACAGTAAATTTCATAAAAGGGGTAACAGGAGTAGGGGTTTTAGCAAGACATAACAATTGCGATTTAAAGGTTGTAGATATAGGTGTTAATGAAGAAATAAAGCATAGTGAACTAATAAACCGTAAGATAAGGAAGGGTACATCAAATATTGCTAAAGGCGAAGCAATGACGAGAGAAGAAGCTCTTACGGCTATTAGAGTAGGCATTGATTTAGTTTTAACCCTTAAAAAAGAAGGTTATAACCTTATAGGCACGGGGGAGATGGGGATAGGAAACACCACTTCTAGCTCTTCAATACTAATAGCCTTAACCGGTTGCTCTATTGAGGAAGCTGTAGGCAGGGGAGCAGGACTTATTGATGAAGCCTTTGAAAAGAAAAAGAAGGTTATAAAAAAAGTTTTAGAAGTAAATACCCCTAATTCTAAAGACCCAATAGAGGTTTTACATAAGGTTGGAGGCTTTGATATTGCTGGGCTTGTAGGAGTATATCTAGGTGCAGCAAAGTATAGGATACCGGTAGTTATAGATGGATTCATTTCTGCAATTGCAGCATTAATAGCTTATAGAATAAACAATATCACTAAAGATTTTATGTTTCCGTCTCATATATCAATGGAAAAAGGATATAACTTAGTTCTATCAGAGTTAGGCTTAGAACCCATATTAGATTTATCCATGAGATTAGGTGAAGGATCTGGATGCCCATTAGCTTTCAATATATTAGAAGCTTCTACAAAAATAATGAATGAAATGTCAACCTTTGAAGAAGGTAATGTAGATTTAGATGATTATAAAGGGCTTTGGGAGGAAAAAATATGATTACGTTAGTAACCGGTGGTGCAAGAAGTGGAAAGTCTTCTTTTGGAGAGTCAATACTTGAAAATGAATCAGAAGTTTTATATATTGCAACCTCAATACCTTTTGATCAGGAAATGAAAGCTAGGGTTAAGAAACACAGAGATCACAGACCAAGCCATTGGCATACCCTAGAAAGTTATAAAGATTTTCAAGCTGAATTTGAAAAGATATCAGGTAAAAATATAGCCTATAATGGAGTAATTATTGATTGCATAACCATAATGATTTCTAATATATTACTAGAAAGTTTAAGTGACGATGGTAATGATGACTATGATTTAATTGAACAGAAAGTTATCTTTGAGATTGATAACTTAATAAAAGGGCTAAGAAGTTTTAATTGTAAGGTTGTTGTAGTCACTAATGAGGTTGGAAGTGGAATAGTACCAGAAAACAAGCTATCTAGAGAATTTAGAGATATAGCTGGACGAGTAAATCAAAGATTGGCAAAAGAAGCAGATGAAGTTTATCTAGTGGTGTCAGGTATACCTGTAAGGATTAAGGGGGAATAAATTGAAGAAGTTTATTTTGATCATACAATTTATGACTAGAATACCTATAAATTTAAGTTTAGAAGTGAAAAGAGAGGATTTTGCGGATGCGGTAAGATACTTTCCTTTAGTAGGGCTCATAATAGGGGCAATAGATTTATTTGTATATATAATTACAAGCAAGGTATTTCATGGTATGCTGCCAGCAGTATTTGCTATGATATCACACATTATTGTTACCGGAGGTCTGCATCTAGACGGGTTAAGTGATACTGCTGATGGGATATTTTCAGGTAGAAGTAAGGATAAAATTCTTGAAATTATGAAAGATAGCAGGGTTGGGACTTTTGGAGTGCTGGCGCTTATTGCACTGATGCTTTTAAAATTTGCAGCAATTCAAGAGCTTTCAAAGGTTAACATATACTCAGTACTTTTGATTTCTCCAGTAATTAGCAGAACTTTAGCTACACTTTTGATGTATAAAAGAAGATATGCAAGGCAGAAAGAAGGCTTAGGAGATTTGTTTATAGGTAAGATTTCTACACTAACCTTTAGTATAGCATTGGCCTTGGGCTTAATCATAACTTTAGCTGTGGGAAGAACTTATGGACTTATAGTTATAATAGTAGGCTATATTTTTACAATATTATTCAGGTTGTATATCGAAAAGAGGTTAGATGGCATAACAGGAGATATCTTAGGAGCAAGCGTTGAGTTAAATGAAGTGCTTGTATTGATAGTTTTTTGTTTATTACAAAGTTTAATTTAAATATATATATTAGATCATGTTTAAGAGTAGCATTGAAATTAAGTGGTCATAAAGGAGATGTTATGAAGCTTATTTTAATAAGACATGGAGAGACAGAGGGTAATCATAAGGGCGTATATCAAGGAGTTAAGGATTATCCCTTAAGTGAGGAAGGAAAACTACAGAATCTAAAGCTAAAGAGTAAGCTAGAAAATATGAATGTAAATAAGGTTTACTATTCTACAATGGAAAGAGCAAAAAAAACAGCTGAAGCAATTTTTGATTTTTCAAGTAGTAAAATTTACTTTGAAGAAAACTTGAGCTTCAATGAGATAAACTTTGGGGTTTGGGATGGTAAAGATTATAAATATATAAGCACAAATTATAGTGAACAGTTTCAAAGCTTCATAGATGATTTTAGAATTTTTAAATTTCCTGAAGGAGAAAGCTTCAAGGATTTTTATAATAGGGTAAGTGAAGAAATTAAGGAAATTATAAAAGTATCAGATGAAGAGGACAATATAGCAATAGTAGCTCATGGTGGTACTATAAAAGTAATATTATGTGAGCTTTTAGGATTTAATTATGAAGGTTTCTATAAATTCAATATTAATCATGGTTGTTATAGTATGCTCACTGTATACGAAGACAGCGCTATTTTGGAATTTTTAAATAAATAAATCGAATTTCAGGAGGAACAAGATTTGAAAAATATAAAGAAGTTATCAATCATAATAATTGCGTTAGTATTTACGTTCTCACTAATGGCATGCACAAAGAGTGAAACGAAAAAAGAAGAAGTTAAAGGTATAAAAATAACTGATTCATATAATAGAGAGGTTTCCTTAGATAAGGTACCACAAAGGGTAGTAACTTTATCACCAGGTGCTACAGAAACCATATTTGCCTTAAAGAAGGAAAGCGTTTTAGTAGGAAGATCAGACTATGATGATTACCCAGCTGAAGTTTCTAAGATAGAAAAAGTCGGAGGGTTAGAAAATCCTAATATTGAAAAAATAACTGAGCTTAAACCAGATTTAGTAATAGCTGGAGCTCATTTTTCTAAGGAAGTGCTTAAAAAGCTTGAGGATCTTGGAATTAAGGTTGCAGTGCTTTATGGAGAAGATAATTTCGATGGAGCATATAAGAATATTTTAGATACAGCAGAAGTTCTAGGAGTTAAAAATGATGGACAAAAGATAGTAGATGGAATGAAGAAAAAAGTTTCACAGGTTGAAGAAAAAATAAAGGATTCTAAGAAGGTTAAACTTTATTATGTTGTAGACTTTGGTAAACAAGACTTCACAGCAGGTGGAGATACTTTTGTTGGCCAGCTTATAGAAAAAGCAGGTGGAGATAATATAGCTAAGGATGTTAAGGGATGGAACTACAGCTTTGAAAAAATAGTTGAGAATAATCCAGATGTCATAATATTATCTGATAAATATGATGCTAAAAAGAGATTTATACAAGCAGATAGATATAAAGATCTTTCTGCAGTTAAAGCTAACAAAGTTTTTGAAATAGACGATAATATGTTGGTTAGACAAGGGCCAAGACAAGCAGACGGCTTAGAGGCACTTGCAAAAATATTACATCCAGAAGCTTTTTAAGAGGTATTTGAATGAAGAAAAAAAGACTACTAGCAGTATTTTTTATATTACTGCTAGTTTTAGTAGTAGCTTCTATCACAGTAGGTTCATCATCGTTAAAATCCAGTGATGCTGTTAGATTAATATGGTTAAAAATAATTGGTGTTAAGATAGATTCAATATATGAAAAGATAATATTTAATATAAGATTGCCAAGAATAATATTGGCAGCTCTAGTGGGGGCAGGACTTGGGGTAAGTGGAGCTGCTTTTCAGGGGATATTTAAAAATCCAATGGCGGATCCTTATGTTCTTGGAGTATCTTCTGGAGCAGCGGTAGGTGCTACCATTTCCATTGTTTTTAGATTAGAAACTTACGGTATGGCTTTTACCACAATTCTTGCTTTTTTAGGAGCTTTTATTTCGCTACTTTTAGTTTATAACATAGCAAAGGTGGGGAAGAAGCTTCCAACAAACACACTATTACTTGCAGGTGTTGCTATAAACTTCCTGTTTTCTTCAATTATATCACTTTCAATGATTTTACATAGAGAAGCCATGGAAAGAATAATATATTGGACTATGGGGAGTTTTAATGAAGCATCATACAGCCAAATATTGATTATTGCGCCTGTTGTTATAATTATATCAGTTAGTTTTCAGTTACTTTATAGACAATTTAATATAATAGCTTCTGGAGATGAAGGTGCATATTCTTTGGGGGTAGAAGTAGATAAGATTAAAAAACTGATTATTGTGGTAAGTTCAATTATGATTGCTGTGATAGTTTCTGTAAGTGGGGTAATAGGTTTTATAGGACTTATGATACCTCATATTGCAAGGCTTATTGTTGGAGCAAATCATAGAGAACTGTTTCCTTTTTCTTTTGTTTTAGGAGGTATATTTTCACTTGGTTGTGATACCTTAGCTAGAATACTACTATCTCCAACAGAATTACCTGTTGGAGCAATTACAAGCCTTTTTGGAGCTCCATTTTTTATATATCTTCTTTGGAAAAGAAAGAGAGCGTGAATATGTCTATAATAGATATCATACAATTACAATATGATGTAAATAAGGCAACTATATTAAAAGATATAGATTTAACCTTTGAAGCAGGAAAGTTTTATTCTATTGTTGGGCCAAATGGAAGTGGTAAAACAACTCTAATAAAAAACATTATAAAATATCTAAGTCCTTCTGAAGGGAAAGTTCTTGTTGAAAATAAAGATGTTAATAAGATAAGAGCTAAAGAATTTGCTGACATAATAAGTTATGTGCCTCAAGATACAGTGCTTGAAATGGAGTTTTCTTGTTATGATGTAGTAATGATGGGGAGAAACAATAAGATAAGCTTTCTTGGAACTGAGACAAATGAAGATATAAAAAAAGTTAAAGAGGCAATGGAAGCAACTGAAGTTTTTGAGTTAAAAGATAAGCTGATTACAGAAATAAGTGGAGGCGAAAGACAAAGAGTACTGCTTGCTAGAGCAATAGCACAGGATAGTAGGTGCATAATACTTGATGAACCATTATCTAATTTGGATATAAAGCATCAGTTAGAAATTATTGATATTCTAAACAAGCTGAGAGCTTCAGGAAAAACCATAATTGCTGTACTTCATGATATAAACTTGGCCTTGACCTACACTGATAATACAGTGATAATGAAAGACGGCAAAATATTCGATTATGGAAATACAGAAGATGTTATAAATGTTAAGAATATAGAAGAAGTTTATGGAGTAAGCTGTAAATTAGTATCAATTGAAGGCGTAAAACATATAATATTTACTAGAATATAGATGTACCACTTCGTAATAAAATTTATTATTTTTAAATTATCTCACCTGAAACCGTGAGAGTTTTAAAAATACATTTCGGTTCGAACTGATACACCTCTAGATAACCTTGAAATTATAATAATTTATACGTGTCATAAAACCTATTTTATTCTTTATGATTTTATGACACACATGAATTATTAATAATTATAAAAAGGAAAAGGCATCACTACTTAGCAGGAGGCTTTGCAGTGGTGCTTTTTAATTTCTTTATGTTTAATGAAGCGAAATTAAGTGGTCACGCATCCAATGCTTTAATGAGCTTACGCAAAGAATTAATATGATTTTATCATATTCCATGGCTAAAACTGTAAACTCACTACGTTCGAACAGTACAGTTTTACTTTTTAATAATCCATGCATTCTATAAATATTTCATATCTTATATTTAATAAAATAAAAATGCTATCTGATTAAAAAGTAAAAAGTAGAAATATATCGCCTGCCAGAATTTCTTCACATACGTTCAGAAAAGGCAGATGCGTAAAAAAATCACTAATAAAGAACGATTAGCGATTTTTTAGAGCCATTCCATCTGAGAAAATCATTTAATTCTAATAGCTCGCTCATATAGCATCTCCTGCATAACCACTTAATTTCAGCAATAACACTAAACATAGGTTGAATTAATTACTTCTTAGTCTTAAAGATGTTACTGAGTACTCTTCCATCTGGAGAAGGAAGTTCAGTACCCATTATCTTTGATAAAGTTGGAGCTTCATCTAGTAAGCTCATTTCTCCAATATCAAAATCTTTCTTAATATTCTCTCCGCTTATTAAGAAGAAAGTTTGATAATCATCTTTAAAAGGTGAGTAACCGTGAGTTGCTTTGTCGTACTTTTCTCCAACTTCTTCTATAGTTTCACCATTTAAATCATTTGAAAAATAATAGCCGTTTTTAGCTTCTAACATAATTGCACAATTGTTGTCTATTCCTAAGTTTTTTAAATCATCTCCGCTTAGAATTTCTTCTAAACAATTATCGTTGTTACTTGAGTAGTCTTTAAGTAACTTGATGACTTTATCTTTCAATTCCATATCATTATCTTTTATATAAATATAGGCTGAACCATCACAGTTATTTAGGTAAACTTTAGGTTCTTGAAGTTTTCCTTTTTCGTCCTTAGTTATATAACCTTCTTTTAAAAATAAAGTATTTAACTTTATAACCTTATTTGTATCCATAAGAGAGTGGTCGCCTAAAACAACTATAGTAGATTGTTTATAACAATCATGAGTGTTTAGAATCTCCATAATCTTCCCTAGTCTTACATCATGTCTTCTTAAAGCATTAGTTACCTCATCATTTTCTGTGCCATAATGATGTTTATTAGTGTCCACATCAGTAAGATGAACCATTAGAAAATCAACTTTCTCTTTTTGTAATAGATAAAGTGCACACTCAGTAGAAAAATTATCTAGGTGAGGCTGCTTCTTCCCTTCTCTGAGATAACCATATTTAAAATTCATTAAAAGCTGATAAGACGGTGTTCCACTGTATAAAGATATCATAGGTTGAGTTAACCACCAACGATTTGCAAAAATTTCAGGCATATTATAATCTATTGTTGCCTTACCTGTTACAGGCCATAAAATTGATCCGGTAGTATAGCCTTCCTTTTTAGCTAGATCATAAATAGTATCACAGTTAACCTGAGATTTAAACCAAAACCAATCAGGGGATTCCACGCCTGGTTGCAATAATATATTGTTAATTACACCATGATTAGCAGGCTTTTTACCTGTTACAATTGACACATGGGCTGGATAAGTTAGTGATGGATATATGCTGTTAACCTTATAGGAATAAGAACTTGAACTAAGCAATTTACTAAAGTTAGGAAGAGTTTTTAAAAACTCAAAATCTTTTCTTCCAAGACCATCTAGAGAAATTATTATAATAGGATTAGCTTTCATTTATTAGACCTCCTAGTTACTTATTATACCAGCGAATGGTAGTATTATTAGTAACATTGTTTTTTTATATATAAAGATGCATTAGTGTAGTCTCAAACTATTGTTAATTTTGAAAATAGTAAGGACTAGAGTCATTATACTTTAACTTAATGATCCAGTTATGAACTATATAAATAACATCTTATAATATGTTTCCTAATTTCAGTATAGGCTTGTACGACAAAAATTTAAACCCTTAGTGTGTTACATTCACTAATATTTAATATTTATAATGCGAGATAAGTCTACATAAAGTACTACGATATTGCAACTAAATGGATATTATTGTAGTTTTATAAATATAAAAATATATAAATAGAAAAATATACGTTTATGGATGTACCACTTCGTAATAAAATATATTATTTTTAAATTCTCTCACCAGAAGCCATGAGAGTTTTAAAAATAGCTTGACAATGTTTACAGCGATGATATAATTAAATCATAATCAAATAAACTAATTAGGATTGTTACTACATAGTAGGCAAGACCTAAATTAAAGTATGTTTTTCCAGCATATTTTAATTTAGGTCTTTTATATTTCCGCGGAATATAAAAGATGCTATTATTATCAATCTTAATAGGGTATGAGTTGATAAAATACAATCTCCGGAGTGATAACATGAAAATAGAAAAGATTTTAAATAATAATGTTGTTACAATTATTGATGAAGATGGTATTGAGCAAGTAATAATGGGTAAGGGAATTGCATTTAAAAAAGTGTTTGGTGATAAAATTGAAGAAAAAAAGATTGAAAAGATATTTAAACTAGATAGTAAAAATGCATCTGAACGCTTTAAAAGTCTCTTAAATGAAACACCTATGGAATATGTGGAGATATCAAGGAACATTATAAAATACGCAGAAAAGACATTGGAGAAAAAATTTGAAGATGTAATCTTTTTAGCTCTAACAGATCATTTAAACTTTGCAATGAAAAGAATGAAAAAGGGTTTACCGATAAAAAATGAAATGTTATGGGAGATAAAAAGAATATATAGAAAAGAATATTCTATAGGCATATGGTCTATTAATTATATTAAATATAAGCTTGGAGTTGATTTGCCAGAAGATGAGGCGGGATTCATTGCATTACACATAATTAATGCAACACTTGGTGAAAGTATGCCAAACACTATGAATATAACAAAGCTTATACAAGATATTTTGAGCATAGTAAAGTATCATTATAAGATAGATGTTGATGAGGAAGCTTTGAGTTTTCATAGATTTGTAACCCACCTTAAGTTTTTTGCACAAAGAATGTTTAGCAAGAAGCAAGAATTGTCAGGAGACGATAGCCTGTATGAAGTGGTAAAGGATAAATATAATGAATCATATCTTTGCGTAAAAAAGATAAGGGATTATATAAAAATTACTTATGATTACGAGCTAACAAGTGAAGAAATGGTATATCTAGTACTTCATGTGCAAAGACTTACTAAAGACAAATCAGTTGCAAGTAATACGTAAACTATTATTGAAATAGTAGTTGATATGTTTCAGGTTCATTAAGCTAACTGTATTCTTTAGAAAATTTAAGAATAATTAGGTCTAAAATTAAATAGAAGCTTTAGGATTGTTACTGAGTTTAAATTCAGATTTACCTTATAGTGTTGATAGCAAAGAAAGAACTTAAAAAGCTATCACATAATAAGGTAAAGAAAAAATATACAACTGCAGGCAAAACCTAAATTGTAGCAATAGTAGACTAGATGCTCTGATAAATCTAGTATCTATAAATTGCTTCAGTTTAGGTTATTTTTTTTGTTTAAAAATTAAAATTTAAGCTTACATTACTTATGTAGGAAGGTGGATGAATCAATGGATTATAAAAGATTAGCCTTAGATATCGTACCTCTTTTAGGAGGAGAGAAGAATATAGAAAGTGTTACACACTGTGCTACTAGATTAAGATTTGTTCTGAATAATGATTCTTTAGCAAAGACAAAAGAATTGGAAGATTTAGATGGAGTAAAAGGAGCCTTTTTAAGCTCTGGACAATACCAAGTTATAATAGGGCAAGGAGCAGTTAATAAAGTTTATGAAGAGCTTATAAAAGGAACATCAATTCAACAATCAACAATCAATGATCAGAAAAAAGCTGCTACAAAGAAGATGAATCCTCTACAAAGATTTGCAAGAATGTTATCCAATATATTTGTACCAATTATACCAGCAATAGTTGCATCAGGACTTCTTATGGGGGTTCTTGGTATGTGTACAAAATTTGGCTGGCTAGAAGGAAAGAGTGGAGTATTCCAGCTTCTTGATATGTTCTCAAATGCTGCCTTTGTTTTCTTACCTGTGCTTATAGCATTTTCAGCGGCTAAGGAGTTTGGGGCTAATCCATTTTTAGCTGCAGCGCTAGGCGGAATATTAATACATCCAAATCTCCAAAATGCTTGGAATGTTGGAGGCGGAATCGAAAAGTATATAAATATACTTGGATTTAATATAGGGATGGTAGGTTATCAAGGCACAGTTCTCCCAATACTTATTGCGGTTTGGATTATGTCATATATAGAAAGAGGACTTAGAAAAGTAGTACCAAATGTACTAGATATATTACTTACTCCTTTCTTAACTTTGATGATAACTGGATTCTTCTCATTTATGATAATAGGACCGTTAGGAAGATTTTTAGGTGATGGAATATCTTTTGGATTACAAGGCTTATATAACACAGCAGGACCGATTGCAGGATTAATTTTTGGTGGATTGTACTCAACCATAGTAATTACAGGAGTTCATCATAGCTTCCATGCAGTAGAAGCTGGACTAATAGCAAACAAGGCTATAGGGGTTAACTTCTTACTACCAATATGGGCAATGGCAAATGTTGCTCAAGGAGGTGCAGCGCTTGCAGTATATTTTAAGACTAAAAATGAGAAGCTGAAAGCCATTGCTATGCCCGCATCAGTTTCATGTTTACTAGGAATTACAGAGGCAGCTATATTTGGAGTTAACTTAAAGTTAGTAAGACCATTTATAGCAGCGGCAATTGGTGGTGCCTTAGGTGGTGGCTATGTTGCTTTAATGAAAGTTGGAATGAGTGGAATAGGGGTAACTGGCATACCGGGAATAGCTTTAGTAACAGGTTCTACAATGATTAATTATATCATTGGGATGCTAATAGCTTTTGGGGGAGCATTTATAGTGACTTTTATACTAGGCTTTAAAGAAGAAGATGAAAGCAGTAAAAACGAAAAAGATAACATTGAGAAGTCAGTGATAGAAGTTGTAAAAAGCCCAATGACTGGAGATGTTGTTCAACTGAAGGATGTTCCAGATGCAACATTCTCTTCAGGAGTTATAGGAAAGGGTATTGCTATATATCCTAAGGAAGGAAAAGTTGTAGCACCAGTAAGTGGTACAGTATCAGCAGTATTTGATACAAAGCATGCTATTGCAATAACTTCATCAAAAGGCACAGAAGTTCTAATTCACATAGGTATCAATACAGTTAAGTTAAATGGAGAAGGCTTTAAGGTTTATGTAGAGAGTGGAGATATAGTAAGGCAAGGAGATCTACTTGCAGAAGTTGATGTAGACTTTATAAAGAAAAATAACTTTTCACCAATTACTCCAGTAATCATAACAAATTCTGATGATTTTTCTTCTATTAATGTTACAAACGAAGGCTATAAAAATAGTTTAGAAGAGATTATAAAGATAACAATTTAGTATTGATTAAGCATGCACTAAAATTGGTGCATGCTTAATTATGATATATAACCTTCATTTTAAAACATCGTATGTATTTTAAGATTGTATTATTGAGATATGGGGCAATAAACCTCAATGATAATTGACGTACGTTTACAAATTCAATTATGATATAATAAAATTAAATGTAAATTACTGTAACTAATCTTTTGTTTAATAAGGAGTATGATTTTATGAATAACATTTTTTGCATAGGGGAATTGCTTATAGATTTTATTAGCTCTGATATAAATAGCAGTTTGATTGAGGGGAGCAATTTTATCAAGAAAGCAGGAGGTGCTCCTGCAAACGTAACTGCTTCCATTGCAAAGCTAGGGGGAAGTGCTTATTTTGGAGGAAGTGTAGGAGCTGATTCCTTTGGTGTGTTCTTAAAGGACACGATTAAAGCTGTTGGAGTTAATACATCCTACATGAAGTTTATAGAAAAGCAAAATACAACCTTGGCATTTGTTTCTTTAAAAGACAATGGGGAAAGAGACTTCATATTTAATAGGGGAGCAGATGAAAATTATGAGCTAAGTGAGTTAGAACAAATAGAAGTTATTAATGGTAAGATAATTCATTTTGGCTCCGCAACAGCTTTATTAGGAGGCAGCTTAAAAGCAACTTATACTGAACTAATGGAAAAAGCTAAGGTTAAAGGTACGTTTATCTCCTTTGATCCTAACTTCAGAACTGACCTTTGGCGTGGAAGAACTAAAGAGTTTGTTGAAGTATCTAGATGGTGCATGAAGCATGCGGATTTTGTAAAGGTAAGCGATGAAGAAGCATTACTTATATCAGGGAAAAGTAATGTAGAAGAGGCTGCAAAAGAAATCGCTTTAATTGGAAATAGTATTGTAGCAGTTACCCTAGGAAAAGAAGGAACTATGATTACAGATGGAAGTCTTGTTGATATTATAAGGAGCATTAATATAAAATCTATAGATTCAACTGGAGCAGGAGACGCCTTTGTAGGAGCGGTTTTATATAGATTAGCGACTGTAGAAGAGCCTAAGGTTAGTGTGAGAGACCTTGATACGATGAAAGAGGTAATAGCTTTCGCAAATAAAGTAGGGGCAATAGTATGCACTAAGCTTGGAGCAATAGCAGCTTTACCAACATTACAAGAAGTTAATGATTTTAGGTAGGTGATCCATATTGATTGAAGAAAAGAAATTAATAGACAGCGCCTTAGAAGAAATTGATAAAAAAATAGGTGTAGTTGAAAGTGATTATTATAGACCTGTATTTCATATAGCTCCAAAAGTAGGACTACTTAATGATCCTAATGGATTTGTATTCTTTAATGGGTACTACCATTTGTTTTATCAATGGCATCCTTTTTCAACAAACCATGGCTTAAAATACTGGTACCATTTAAGATCTAAAGATTTAGTGAATTGGGAAGATTTAAGAGTTGGATTGGTACCGGCAAACTGGTATGAATCCCATGGATGCTATTCCGGAAGTGCAATAGAATATAACGATGAAATGAGGATTTTTTATACTGGAAATGTAAAGAACTCTGAAGGGAATAGAGAATCCTATCAGTGTATGGCCAGCTCTAAAGATGGTATTAACATAGAAAAGAATATGCAAAATCCAATAATAAAATCTCAGCCTAAAGGATATACAGCACATTTTAGAGATCCTAAGGTGTGGAAAGAAAATAACTTGTTTTATATGCTTTTAGGCGCTCAAACTGATGATTTAGAAGGAAGAGTGTTATTATATAGATCAGAGAATCTCAGGGATTGGGAGTTAGTTGGAGTAGTTTCGGGCAGTAACATAAATGGAAACAAAGCTATGGGATATATGTGGGAATGTCCTGATTTATTTTCTATTGGTGATAAGGACGTATTAATAACTTGTCCTCAAGGTATTAAAGAGCAAGATATATTATACAACAATAGATATCAAGCAGGATACTTTACAGGTAAGTTAGATTATAGGACAGGAGCTATGGAGCATGGAAGCTTTAATGAGTTAGACAGAGGTTTTGAGTTTTATGCGCCGCAGAGTTGTGAAGACTACTCTTCAAGAAGAGTAATGTATGGTTGGATGGGGATGCCAGAAGAAGAGGAACAACCAACTAAGGATTTTGGATGGATGCATATGCTTACACTACCTAGAATACTTGAGCTTAAGGAAGAAAAGCTATACCAGAGAGTTCCAAAAGAATTAGAAAAACTAAGAAAAGAAAAAGTTTCAGTGGAAAATGTAGATATTAACAATTGTGAAATGACTTTAGAGAATTTTTACGGTGATGTTTATGAACTAATTTTGGAGTTTGATATAGAAGAATCTCAAGATATAGGAATTAAATTAAGATGCTCCGCTGATGATTCGGAATACACTCTACTTAACTTCAGCTCTAAAACTAATTTATTTACTGTAGATAGAACTAGTTCAGGAAAGTATCTTGGGGGTAAAAGGCAGTGTAAGTTAAATATCAGTAATAAGTTAAAACTTCAAATTTTTTCAGATAGGTCTTCTCTAGAGATATTTATAAATGATGGAGAAGAAGTGTTTACTTTAAGAATATTCCCAAGTATAGAAAGTAAGAATATAAGATTTATAGCTAAAGACAACAAAGTGCAACTAAATAAAGCAACATTATGGACTTACTAGTAAAAAAGCAACCTTTATGAGGTTGCTTTTTTATTCTTTATTAACTGCAATGGTTTCATTACATACGCTTAGGGAAGGGATCTGGCAAAAAAAGTTAACAAATGAAAGGCTCATCAGCAGTTTTTTTATGGTTGTCTAAATAAAATAATTTTATAAAAAACAATAATACTGTAAAAAGTATTAAAATTGTATCGATTTCATTGATTAATTAATAAAAATAACCTAGAAAAGAAATAAGTATTGATAATTAGTAAAATATGGAATAAAATGTTGTAATGTACTATAAATGTTCTTTATTTCCATAAAGCAACCTTTTATACATAGAAATAGAAAGTTTGCGAGGGTTATAACTTACATTTTGAAGTGCAGATTAAGACCTTTAATACAAGTTATTATGAGGTTTTATAATAGTCTATTATAAATTAAAAGGGGGTAATATATTGAGAAAAACTAATAAGAAGATACTTTCTTTGTTGGTTGCTTTTTTACTTTTTGCATCTTTCTTTACCAACATAGGTAGTATCCAAGCTAAAGCAGCAGATCAGCCAGATGCTAATAAAGTTAAGCAGCAATTGATTGAAAGTATTAAAAAGCAGAATGCAGAGAAGAAGCTTAAAGTTAATACTTCTAGCAATGTAGTGGACAAGTTAGCAAACACTAAAGAGGATGATACCAAAAAAATTAACGGTAAAGATCCTAATGAAGTAGTAAGGGTTATAGTGCAGCTAGATGGTAAGGCAGCAAGTGAGGGAGATGCTAAGGGAATTTCTTCAGCTAGCCCAATAAATAATAAGACAGTAACAGGGGCGATTCAAAAGGTTGAGGATTCTCAATCAGCAATCATAAACAAGGTCCAAGGTATCACTGGTACCAAGGTAAGAAGAACTTATGGTTACTTAGTTAATGGATTTAGTATTGAAACTAAGAGATCTAATATTTCTAAGATCAGTTCTATTTCAGGTGTTAAGAGTGTCACAGAGTCAAAAACATATTATCCAGATATGAAGTTTGCTGATACATTGACACAAGCATATAGCACATGGCAAGACTTGGGGTATAAAGGTGAAGGAATGGTAGTTGCAATTGTGGATACAGGTATTGACTATACTCACAAAGATCTTACTATAACAGATCCTTCAAAAGCAAAAATAACATCTACAACTCCTAAAGGACCAGGAAAGTTCTATTCTGTAAAAGTTCCTTATGGATACAATTTTGCAGATGGTACAGAGGATGTTATTGATAAAAATCCAAATACTGAAATGCATGGAATGCACGTTGCAGGAATTGTAGCTTCTAATGGTAAAGAGTCAGGAGTTGATACATTTAGCACTGTACGAGGTGTAGCACCTGAAGCTCAGCTTTTAGCTATGAAAGTATTTACAAACAATCCTGGAAGTAAAAGTGCATATGATGATGATATTATAGCAGCCATAGAAGATTCAGTTCTTCATGGTGCAGATATAATAAATATGAGTTTAGGCTCAGTGGCAGGATTTCAAGATGCAAATGATCCAACCCAAATAGCAGTAAAAAATGCAACTGATAATGGAACTGTTGTAGTAATATCAGCAGGAAATTCCGCTACATCTACAGGTGATTCGGCAAACAATGTGCCACCTTTAAATTTATTTGGAACACCTGACACGGCAACTGTAGGAAGTCCAGGAGTATCGAAAGATGCGATTACTGTAGCTTCTTATGAGAATACAAATATTACAGGACCAGCTTTTGATTTTAATGCTGGAAGCGATTCCGGACTTATGCTTTATTCTAAGAGTGAATTTGATCCAATAACTGTATTAACAAGTAAAGCAGGATATCAGCTAGTGGATTGTGGACAAGGCAATAATACTATAGAGGAAACAGGAGATGATTTCTCTGGCAAAGGATTAGATGGGAAAATTGCTTTAGTTCAAAAAGTTAGCGGTACTTTTGGAAATAAAAAACTTGCAGCTCAAAAAGCAGGAGCAATAGGAGTTATTTTCTATAATGCAGAAGGTGATGATTCTATTCCTACTACTGCAGCAAAACCAGGAGTTACTATTCCATGTATAAATGTATCTTACTCTTCTGGAGCAAAGCTAAAAGATCTTATAGCTAAAGGACTTTTGGTAAACTTTAATGACAAATATACAACAGTAGTTAATCCAAATGCAAATGATTTATCAGCATTTACATCCTGGGGACCAACACCAGAATTAGATTTTAAGCCTGAGATTTCAGCACCTGGAGGAAATATATGGTCTTTGGCTAATGATAATAAGTATCAATCAATGAGTGGAACATCAATGGCTTCACCGCATGTAGCAGGTTCAGAAGCATTGATAGTAGAAGCTATTAAGGCAAATAATCCTGATATTACAGGAAGAGCTTTAGTTGAATTAGCTAAAAAGACTACTATAAATACAGCAAAAGTTCAGTATGATAAGTATAATAATAAGGTTCCTTATTCTCCTAGAAGACAAGGAGCAGGTTTAATTCAAATAGAGTCAGCTATAAAGAATAAAGTTACTATCACAGATGATAATGGTAACGCAGCAGTTGCCTTAAGACAAATTGGACAAACTGCTTCTTTTGACCTTACTCTAACTAATTATGGCAAGGACGCTTACACTTATGATTTAAGCGATACTGGGGTGCTTACAGAAGTTACTAACTCTAAAACTGCAGTACCATCAGAAAAAGCTATTAGTGGTGCAAGTATAAAATATAGTGTAAGTAAAGTAACAGTTCCTGCAAGTGGAACTGCAAAAGTTACAGTTACAATAACCTTACCTAATAACTTTACTAAACAAAACTATGTAGAAGGCTTCATAAAATTTGCTTCTTCTAATGCACCAGAATTAGTTGTTCCTTATATGGGCTTCTATGGAGATTGGTCAGCGTTAAAAACTATAGATGATCCATTTGGAGATTCAACTAGTATTTTAGGACATTTTGGAATACCAGCAACAAGTCTTGGAATAAATTCAGCTTCAGGCTTTATTGCATATGCATTAGATGGATATGGCAATATGGATAAGAAAAATGCAGCATTCTCACAAGGTGATTCAGGGCAAAACCATGTTGTTACTCCTAACCTGTACATGCTTAGAAATGCTAAAACCTTGCAGGTACAAGTATTAGATAAAGATAAAAAGGTATTAAGAACAATATCTTCTGAAAATAAAATAGTCAAAAATACTTTAGAAGATGAGTTAGCGAAGAGTGTTCTAGGGACTATAGATAATCAAGGGACTTGGGATGGAACATTATACAATTCAGAGACTGGTAAATATGATACTGCACCAGATGGACAGTACTATATAAGGGCTAATACTACTACAGATATTGCAAATTCAACAACTCAATCTGTAGATTTACCAGTAAAAATTGATAGTGAAGCACCTGGAATTGAAATTACATCAGCTAAGGTGGCTCCTACTGGAACTTATAAGCTTCAATGGAAAGTAAAAGATAATGATACTGGAGCTAATGGAATATTTGCAATAGCTGTTAATGGAGAAGTATTAAGTGATGAGCAAATGGCAGAGGTTGCTTTGGATAAAGATACCTTTTCAATTGATCTACAATTAAAGGATAATACTATTAATTCAATAATGATAGCAGGTACAGATTATGCATCTAATGTTGGGATAAACGGAATAGATGTAAAAACAGGTGCAGTGCCTGAAGTTTATCTAGCTAATCTACAAAATGGCGATAAATTTAACACAAATAAAATTAAAATAGCAGGAGAAGTTCAGACAGATGTAAAAACTTTAACTATTAATGGTTCAGAAGTAACTTTAGATACTGATGGATTATTCGATGAAGAAGTAACTCTTAAGGAAGGTAATAATACTATAAATATAGTTGCAAAAGATAAGAATGGAACTGAAGTTTATAATCAAAATTATAGTGTTTCTGTAGATACTATAAAACCAGTTATAAGCATTACTTCACCAACTCCATCAAGTGATGGCTATATTTACACTGATAAGCATAATATTGCAATAAGCGGTAAGGTAAATGATGCATCAACAATAAAATTAACAGCAAATGATGTTCCAGTTAAAATAAACGGAGACGGAACTTTCACGGCTAATGTTGGTGTTGATGGAAATACTTTAGTTCAAATATTGGCAGAAGATTCTTATCAAAATGTATCAGAAAAGGATTTAACGGTTATATCTTCAGTTAACTCTGATCCTTTTGAATTAAGCTTTGACAATTTAGCATCATTCGCTGTTCTTACACCAAAGGATGCAAATAAGGATATATATACGGTAACAGGTAAGGTAAACCATAAAGTTCCTGTGTTCAAGATTAATGATCAAAATGTTACTGTAAAAGATGATTTAACATTTAGTGCAGATGTTAAACTAGCCCAAGGGAATAATATAGTTAAAGTTTACGCTGAGGACAATACTGGTACAGTAGTATTTAATTATTCATATAAAATATTATATGATTCAACTGCGCCAAAACTTGTAGTAAGTAATCCAGTGGCTAGAGCTGATGGAAATGTGTATACTAATCAAGACAGTATTACATTAAAAGGATTAGTTAACGATAATACTTTTGGATACAGCTTATTTGTAAATGGAAATGCAGTTTTATCCTATGATAGATACCCAGCGACAGGTGAAGCACCAGATAAGCCATTCAGCTACGCGGTACCATTAACAAGTGACAAGAGTATCATAAAAGTTGAACTTGTTGATGAGTTTGGAAATACAACACAAGATATCATTAATGTAGTTAAGGACAAGGTAGCACCAAAGGCTGCTACATTGAAGGTAAGTAATACTCAGCTAACTAATAAGGATGTTAATGTGACTATAGCAACTGATTCTTCTGATAAAGATATTGATAAAGTTGAATATAGTTTTGATAATAATGTTTACTTACCTTATAGCGATGCTATAAAGATTGTAAGTAATGGAAAAGTATATGCTAAAGTAACAGATTATGCAGGAAATTCTACTATATCTTCAATAGATATATCAAATATAGATAAAACATCACCTGTAATAACTGTTTCAGGAGTAGAGGATGGTAAGACTTATATTAATACAGTAATTACTCCAAAGGTAACAACTGATAAGGATGCTGCCATTGCGTTAGAACTTGATGGAAAGAGTTATGATGGAACTACTGCTATTTCATCACTAGGAAATCATAAGTTGACTATCACTGCAACTGATAAAACTGGCAATGCAACGGTAAAAGATATTAGTTTCGTTCTTACTGCTCAAACTACTGCTGATACAACTTCATTAGTTAAGTATATAGATAGTTTGATTGATCAATCAAAACCAGGAGATAAGATCACTGTAGATTCAACAAATGTACCAACAGTTTCAAGTTCAATATTTAAAGCATTAAAGGGTGCAGATGTACTTGCAAGCTTTAATACTAGCTCTCCATTAGGAGCTGTAACTTGGACATTTAATGGTAAGGATATAACTAATACAGAAACTAGTGTAGATTTAGGCCTTAATGCTACTGCACCAAGTGCGGATGCAATTAAGAAATTAGATGGTAATTCTCAGATATTCTCATTTAAGTTTGAAGGAAATCTACCAGGTAAAGCAGTGGTTTCATTACCGGTTGATACTTCAAAAATTGATATATCAAAACCTATATATTTATATCATTATAATCCTGATGCTAAGAGTGTGGATAAAGTGGGGGATGCATTAACTGCATATAAGAAGGGTTCATTATATTATGTAGATATAACAATAACTCATTGTAGTGATTACTTCCTTTCATTAAATGGTGAAGTTAAGGTAGCGGCTACAAATCCAACTAAGCCAAACACAGGAACAGGTTCAAACACTGGTAATACTAATACAGGATCAACTAATACTGGAACTACAAGTAGTTCAACCACTAATAGTGGAAGTACAACAACTTCGACTAGTACTCCAGCAACAATACCAAAAACTGGCTCAGTTATTGATTCTAACATACTTATAGTATTTGGAATCTTAGCAATAGCTGGTGGTGCTGTTATTATAAGAAGAAAAAGATTAAGCTAATAAAAAAACAGGTATCTCAGAAATGAGATACCTGTTTTCTTATTGTTATAATATTTATTATTGAAATTCAGTGGTTATGCATAAGCTCATTAAAGCATCGGATGCGTGACCACTGAATTTCAACACAGTAATTAAGAACAAGTATTGTGATACTAGTTAACGGTTATTTAGCATTTAATGCTACTATGTTTAACAAACTCCAAGGTTTATTAAAATGTGGTTGGAAGAAGAAATCTACGAATGCAAGTTCATCAATAGTCATTTTATTTTGAATTACAACAGACATAGTATTCATTAATTGAGTTAAGTCTGTCTTTGAAATAAGTTGAGCACCTAGTATTACTTCTGAATCAGCTTCATAAACAACTTTTATTGTCACGGAATCAAAAGTTGGCATGAATTCAGGTCTGTAATTATCAGTGACTGATGTTGTTTTTATATTAAAGCCTGCAGCATTTGCGGATTCTTCTGTAAGACCTGTTGATGCAATATTGTATTCATAAATCTTTATGCCTGAAGTTCCTTGAGTTCCAAGGTGTTTAGTTGTTGGTTTAACTAAGTTTCTTGCAATTAATGTACCCATTCTAACTGCATTTGTAGCTAGAGGGATATATTCTCTTTTTCCAGTTGGGTTATAGATTACTGAGCAGCAGTCACCAGCAGCGAAAACATCTTCTTTGCTTGTTCTCATATATTCGTCTACTATAATTGCTCCATTTGGAAGCGTATCTAATTTTCCTTTGAATAAATCAGTACTTGGTCTAAAGCCTATGCATAAGATAACAAGATCAGCTTCATACTCACCTTTATTTGTTATAACCTTAGTAACTTTTCCATCTTCACCTTCAAATTTACTTACAGTTTCACCTAAAGCAAGCTTAACTCCACGATTAGCAAAAGCCATCTCAGCAGTATCAGTAAATTCTTTATCTAAATATTTACTTAAAATTCTATCCATACTATCTATTAGAGTAACTTTCTTTCCGTTAGCTTCAAAAGCTTCAACAAGTTCAACACCTATGTAACCAGCGCCAACTACTACAATTCTATCTGCTTTCTTAGCTTTTTCTATGATTGTGTTTGAATGATAGAAGTTCTTTGAAAGAAGTATGTTATATAAATCAATACCTTCAATTTTAGGAACTATTGGCCATGAACCAGAAGTAATGATTAGTTTATCAAAAGAATCTTCGAATTCTTCACCAGAATTTAAATCTTTAACTTTTAACTTTTTAGCATCAAAATCAATATCTAAAACATCATGGGACATCTTTGTCTTAACTCCAAGTTCTGCTAATGCTTCAGGAGAACTATAGAATAATCCCTGAGGATCCTTAACTACTCCTCCAACATACAATGCGATCCCACAAGATAAAAATGATATATTATCATTTCTTTCATACACTGTTATTTCTGCATCAGGATATTTCTTTGCTGTATTTACTATTGCTGCGGTACCTGCGTGAGTACAACCTATAACTGCAACCTTCATTTTATTTTCCTCCATATAATAAATATAAATTATCTACAAATAATTATTATTGCTTGTGTATATTTTAACAAGAGTTTGTTAAAAAATCTATATATTTTTTATTTTTCTTCTAAAAAATAATTATATGCAAGGAAAGTCTAGTAGGAGAATAAGTTTTGGTTTTTACTATATATTCTTAAAAGGCTTGTAAAGCTATTAAAACCTTCAGGTTTAGCCTGCATAAAAAAATCGTTTTCCTATACAATAAAAAGACTGCATAAATAAAGATGTACCACTTCGATCCGAAATTCATTACGAAATGGTACATTCATATATGCAATCTTTAAAATTTATAAAAATACTAATTTTTATTTAATGTTATATCTCCAGAAGTTGTATGAAGAGATAACTTGTTAGTTCCATTACCATAAGAACCGCTTAGGCTTCTCTTACCGGAAGAGGTGTTGTTTAGAGAAAATCTGCTATTTATATCACCTGAAGTAGATGAGGAATCAAGAGTAAACGAGCTACTATCAGGTAAACCTAATCTCATATCTCCAGAGGTTGAATGAGCATCGATATCACCTATCAAATTAGCGTACTTTATAGTTATATCCCCTGATATAGTTGAAGCTTTAGTAACTCCTTCAAAATTATCAAAATCTACTTTGCCTGAAACAGCATCTGCTACAAACTTGTTGCTTGTTATATTAGCTCCAGACATATCACCAGAAACTGTTTTTACATTAAGAGAATCTACTGTGATATTAGATAGTTTAATATCTCCAGATGTAGTTACAGCTTCGAGATTAGTAAACTTTTTATCAGACAGAAGTATATCTGCAGATACTGATAATACAGAAAGATTTTTCGAGTAATCTTTAGGAAGATATATATCTACCTTTGAATTTAATGAATAGCTTCCGAAAAAAGAACTTTTTTGAATGGAAACTTTTATAGTAGATCCATTTTTAGAGTATTGAAGTTTTGGGGCAGTTAATTCAGAGCTACTTCGCAGACTACCTGACAAAGTAACTTTAATTTTATTTTCATTATTTTCGTGAAATACTATATCACCACTTACAAAAGATAATTGAATGTTGTCTACACCGTCTAAACTTTCATTGATTTCGTCATTAAGATCATAATTATATTTATTAAAGCCGGTGCTAAAATTGAACCCTTTGTTAATATTAAAAGAAAAGTCATTACCGTTATTAATTAATTGTGAAATACTAAAATTAGATAACTTCAGTATTATAGCTGCTGAACCGTAACATATTAACATTATAGCTGCTAACATTATACAAAATCTTTTCATAAATGTATTTTTCATTTTATCACCATCCCTATCTGAAAACGGATATTATCCATTTTACAAATTTAATTATGAGCATTACAAATGCTTTGATTAGGTAGAAGCATCCTATAGTGCACAATATACCTAGAGCTAAAGTTCCTATACCGATTAATAAAGAAGCAGTTGCAGGTAAAGCGGCAATACCTGTAGGAATGGTAAATATACCGAAAACTGAACCGAAAGTAGTGCCTAGGGCAACAGCAAGACCAGCTATAGCTATTCCAAAAGCTCCAGCAACTAAACCAATCATTCCTCCAAGGATTCCAATTATTATTCCTAGTATTCCTGGACTAAAAAGTAATAATAATACTATCAGTATTATAGCCAAGGCCTTGTTATTAGAATTAACATTGCTATTATTGTAAGTTTGGCTGCTTTGGGTGTCGTTATAATAGTTTCGATTTGTACTACTTCTATATTGATTTACGATAGCGTGAGGATCTCCTAATTCGTTTATTATTTGATCTTCAGTTTTTCCCTGTGCTAAGCCTACGTCAAAATGTTCTTCGTAGTCATAAAGTATGTCCTTGCGTTCCTTATCAGGAAAATCAAGTAATCCGTTTGAAAGTATATTAAGAAATTGATTTTTGTCCATCAGGATTTTCCCCCTTAATAATCATATTTACACTTTTTGAGAAGCTAAACCATTCTGTTTCTAATTCTAGCTTTGTCTTGTACCCGAGTTCTGTTAGTCTGTAATACTTTCTTGGCGGACCTTCTTGAGATTCTTGTAGATAAGTTGTGAAGTAACCTTCCTCTGTAAGTCTTCTTAGTATTGGATATATAGTTCCATCTGATATTTGAATGTTTTTTGATATTTCGTTTACTAATTCATACCCATAACAATCTTTCCTGGCCAATACAGAAAGTACGCATAGTTCCAAAACACCTTTCTTTAACTGTATATTCACTAAATCACCTCTTTATTAATTTTAAATATCTTAAAAACAACTTTTTTATCTAATGTACTTAATGAATAGGCTATATTCATTAAGAAATTGGTTTTCTAATTATTGGATAGCTTCTTTATATCTATAGTATATGAAACGGTATTGTATAATGCAAGGTACTGAACAATGTTTAAGAAAATCTTAAGAATTGGATAAGCTGTTTAAAATATATAACGTTAAATTATAAAAATATCTATGAATCAAGGTATATTTAATAATAAAAATGATTATTATTATGTTTTTTAAATAATGAAGGTAGGATATATTCATCTATAATATAGAAATTATCGAGGAAAAGTTATATTAACTATTCAGTATATGAGGCATATTTGATCTGTATACTTAGAAACAGTGCCTGGTGTATCAATATAAGAAATACTTATTATTTTTAAGTATTACATAGGAAATTAAGTCTAATACACATATTTGGCTGAAATTGAGATATATACAAGATAAGACACATGTTATTATAAAACACGTCGCTGCGACAAGGTTGTAGTGATGAACACAAACTTTTGAATAAAGATTTTTAAATAAATTAAAAAAGTTCAAAAAAATGTGTTGACAAGAAAATCTTACGGTGGTAAGATATAAAAGCTGTCAGAAAAACAGCAAAGATAAACTTGGTCTTTGAAAATTAAACAGAGAAGATAAACAAAGTCTAAAACTAGACTTAAACTAAACCAGCAATTCTTTTGAAAAAAGACTTACTAAGTAAGTAAGCTATGATTAAACTTTAAATTGAGAGTTTGATCCTGGCTCAGGACGA
>NZ_BQXY01000006.1 GCF_024341905.1 Clostridium folliculivorans | reverse complement strand
CCGGGGTTACCGGAGCTACTGGTGTTACTGGTCCTACCGGGGTTACCGGAGCTACTGGTGTTACTGGTCCTACTGGCGTTACTGGTCCTACTGGCGTTACCGGAGCTACTGGTGTTACTGGTCCTACCGGCGTTACTGGTCCTACTGGCGTTACTGGTCCTACTGGCGTTACTGGTCCTACTGGCGTTACTGGTCCTACTGGCGTTACTGGCCCTACTGGCGTTACTGGTCCTACTGGCGTTACTGGTCCTACTGGCGTTACCGGAGTTACCGGTGCTACTGGAGCCTCTGGTCTAGGTTTAGTGGCTTTTGGATATTTCTTCAATAATATAGGCGGAGTAGTAAATCCAGGTTCTCCAGTTGCTTTCAACGGAGCAGTTCAAAACGGTTTTGGATTTACACCTATTTCAACTTTTGTATCAATTGTGACTTCAGGATTATATGAAGCTAGATTTATAGTTATAGCTGCAGATGTTAATCTTCAAAGTATAGCACTTAGAATTAATGGTACTCAAATAATTTCGACAACAGTTTATTCTACCCCTACTGATACCAACCTTATTGTAGGTCAGGCTATAATTCCACTATCTACTTCAGAAACAGTAGAATTAATTAACAACTCAGAAAGCCCAATAATATTAAATTCAATTAACTCCGTATCCGCATCATTGATTTTAACTAAATTAGATAGATAATAAATAGAAAAATCGCTAAAGCAGCAATCTTTAGCGATTTTTTTGCGTATTTATCCTTATTGTAATTTTCTTCTTCTTAAAATCATTATTATTGCTAAAACTAGGGGGAACCCTACACCTAAAATTACAGATACGGGCGTCCATATATTAGCCAGAAATTTTATATAATCATTATGATCTTTTCCTTGATAATTAGTAATAAATACACACACTATAGCTAATGGTATCAATATTAGCGGATCCTTTTTTACTCTTATTGATTGCTTGAAACTATACATTGAACAGTACAGCATCACAACTGACTGCACGAAAAGTCCCCAAACAAAAAAACTTACCATTATTAATTCATATCTAGGTAAATACTGCGTTAATTCTGCACTTCTTACCTGTTGCATACAAACTACTACAAATTGCTTCATTACATCAGCGCCAAGGACTCCTGTCTCAAAAACAGGCCATATTATAACACTAATTATCCCTAGGAGGGTACCCCATACTGTTATTTTAGTAATCTTCTTCTTATTATTAAGCATTGGATATATTATTAGCATTGATAATATAATCATTGATATATCAAGAAAGACATATGGACTAGCTATAATATTGGCTAATATTCCTCTATCAAATATTGGCAGCAAGTTTTGAACCTTAAAATCCCTAAAGGTCCCAAGTATCATAGTTATATTTATTAACATGGTCATTATGAATCCAAAAAAAGAAAATCTAATTATTACTTCTATTCCTAACAATGCACCATATGTACATAATGCTATGTATACTATACATAGCATTAGAAATGGTGTTTGAGGAAGTAGATATTCTTTCAAATGTAACATAAGAACATTTGAAGAGATAGTGAAAGCTACAGCAAAATATATACCTAATATTATACCTAGTAGATATGAAGATCTTGGCCCCATTGCTTTTCTTGTAAATTGTACTATACTCTCTTCGCCAAGTCTAATTGCAATTATACTAGTTAGCATCACGATTAAAGTCCCTATTAGAAAGCCAATTAACATAGCACTCCAGGCATCTCCGCCTATCTTCCTTACTACTATTCCCGAAGTTATCCCTATAGCCTTCCCGTAAATAAGATTCGGAATCATAAAAAAATACTGTAACCTACTTATCTTTGCCTTCAACCTTTTCTCCTCCATTAGCTTTTTCGTTTTGAATTGGTATTTGATATAAAGAACTTGAATCAATATTTATTTTTACATCTACTTTTACTGCAGTCTTTTTAAAAGTTTCGTTCCACTTATATTTAAGAGTTTTATCCCACTGCTCTTTATTTTGTATATGAACAAACCTTCCAAAGGCAACTACGTCGCTATTAAATTCTGTTTGAAGCTTTTTTATTGCATCTTCAGTATCACCTTTAATTTTTGCTTGTATTAAATTTTCTACTTCTTTTTTAAATATATCTATTGATACATTGGATACTTCATCTTGTTCAGTAATCTCCCCTATAGCATTAATATCTATCACAACTTGAGGTGCATCACCAACAACTGTAGATTTAATTTTTGTTTTAATATCATGAAGTTCTACTGTAACCCTTTTATTGTTTAACAAGGTTAAAGCAACTGATACTACGGAACTTTTAACTTTTTCCCTAACAAAATTAATTCCTCTTGTTTCATCTGGAGTTAAGAAACCTACTAGTTTATCATCTTTTAATACTCCTGAACCTGCTAGCTCTACTTGAGTGTCTTTCTTAGAAGCATTAGTGACCATATTTAACTGAGATATGATTGGTTGTTGTGAATCACTCTTATAATCCCTAAAAACTGTTAGCATATCAGATTTAATACTCTTTGCAGGTAACTCACCATATTTGAATAGTCTAGCTAAAGATAATGCTGGAATACTTTCCATACCTGTCTTTGCTTCAATATATGGTCTCGCTTCTCCTTTTACTACAGCTATCCATGTTTTCATTCTTAATTCACTATTGTGTGTGAAAAAGTCTACAACTGGAGTTATACTATCTCTTGCAACATTCTCTCCAATTACGATAATATTGTTGTGCGCCCACATGATTCTTCTAGAAGACATCTTTGCAACATTTCTTATTGCATCAAAAATCGTCTTACCATCCGCTGTTCCTACCCATATAGGTTCACCACTTGGTCCTTTATTCCCTCCACCAGCTTCATTAGGTTTTGCCACTTGTACGGTTACTGAAAACTCATCTTCACCTTTTTTATCTATGCCAACAGCCATAACTAGCCCTAACTCATTGATTTCTCTCATATCCCAACAACCTTGAAAAAGCGTTGCAGTTATACATATCTCTAAAATCACACATAATCCTCTAAGCTTCTTCATATGTAATCACCACTTTCTAAATGCATATACCAAATCATTTTTTTGGCTTCTCTGGTTTATTTCCTTCCTTAGACTGCCTATACGCTTCTTGTGATCCATAAATAGAAGATCGTTTTTTCATAGCCCATAAAGGTGCCTTAAACAACGTATCCCTTCTTCCTCTAGAAAGTACTGGATCTAATGTCCCTAGGAACTGCACTCCAAATGAACGTAGTGATAATAAGTGAAGTGTTATAAAGATACCTGAGCCCAAGAATCCTAAAATTCCAAATATTCCAGTACAAATAAGAATAAAAAATCTCGTTAATCGTAATGAATAGGAAGTACTATAAGCAGGTATTGCAAAGGAACTTATTGCCGAGCCTGCTACCATAATAACAAGTAGTGGTCCTACAAGACCTGCATTAACTGCAGCTTCCCCAATTACAAGCGCTCCAACAATCCCTACAGCCTGACCTATTGGTTTAGGCATGCGTAACCCTGCTTCTCTCATAAGTTCAAACATAACTTCCATAAACAATGCTTCTAAAATTGATGGAAAAGGTACACCTTCCCTAGATGAGGCAATATTCAAAGCTAATGGTGTTGGTAACATCTCCTGATGGAAAGAAACTAACATAACATATATAGATGAAAGTGTCATTGACATAACCAATGCACATACTCTTAACCATCTTAGAAAAGTAGCTATTTGAAATCTCTCGTAATAATCATCCGATGCTTGAAAGAATTGCCAAAACACAACTGGTAATATTAATACAAAGGGACTATTATCAACAATTATAATTATTTTTCCTTCTAGTATTGAAGCACATGCTTTATCTGGTCTCTCAGTTACTTCAATTTGTGGAAATAAAGAAAAAGGAGAATCCTCTATCATTTCCTCTATATATGCACTATCCAAAACAGCATCTATATCAATTCTATTTAATCTATCATTTAATTCTTTTAACACGTCTTTATTTACAATAGAATCTATATAAGCTAAAGCAATATCAGTTTTAGTTCTTTTTCCTACTTTTAACGAGTCAAATCTCAAGTCATAATCCCTAATTCGTCTTCTAATTAATGCAGTATTAGCTCTAATACTTTCTATAAAACTATCTTTAGCCCCTCTTATACTGGCTTCATTACTTGGTTCTGCTAAACTTCTCATCTGAAATCCACGAGTTGATATAATCATACCTTGATCTATAGTATCTATAAAAACAATAGTATCTCCAGCTAATAAGCTATCGAGGAGTTTCTCAAAATCTTTTGATGTATTAACGGATTTAGATATAATCCCTTTACTTATCAATTGATCTAATGAATTATTTTCTTGAGGATTTATGCTTTCATTTTTTCTGGACATAAGTGGTCTTAGTAGGATGTCGTCTATCTCTTTAGCACCAACCAAACCATCAATATAAACAGCCAATGCATTTTTATCCCCAAACATTGGTATCGTAAACTCCCTATACATTACATCTCCACTGCCACCAAGCTTACCTTTTATGAAATTTTTATTATTATCTAATTGAGTTGATACTACTCTATCTTCCATTTATATGCATCTCCTAATTGTACTGCTATGATTTTCCAGCTTCGGTTGCTAATTTATACATATAAAAAACTATAGATTCATAGTCTGCCAATTAAATATAAATTCAGTCTTAATATACAAATTTCCTATACTAAAACATTCTTTATATACTTTCTTAACTGCATGAACCTAAAGCAGCATACTTTTTTATTATAAGTATCTACAATATGAAATTAAAATTAAAATCCAACATATATAAGAAATTTCTATAATTATTACAACAGTAAATTTCATTCCGTAAAATATACAATTGTAATTATATCCAATAAGGATATTAGTTATTCAAGGCCAATTTTGGTAAAAAAATTACTGAAGTGGCTTTCTTCAGTGATTTTTTGCGCATCTTCCTTTCCGAATGTATATGAGGAAAATTTGGCAGGCAACATATTATTCTTTTTTATTCTTTAAATCACATTATGTTTTAAGTAGTTACTCATATTTATAGCTATAATTAAGTTATAAATGGTCCAAAGAATAAAAAAGAAGCCATTTTAAAAATGACTTCTTTAAAAGATATATTATTTTTTTTGATATTTAGCTTTAGGTTGATTATCTGTATGAGATGTATGTTCATGAACTACATCCGATTGGATCTCCATACTTATTCTTCCATCAACTTGTTTGCTTTTATCTTTATTCTTTTTAGTAGCCATAATAACCCTCCTTAAACAATATGTTTTTCAAAAGTTATTATCCCACTATATCATAATTGTATTATAGATAAACTACTTCATTTTAAAATAAAAATTCACAACTTATCTAGTACGTTTTAATTCAATTTAAAATTTGTAAGCTTTACATTTCTTTATCTTCACCATCTTCTAAACTCTCACCAATAACATTGTCATTATATTCATCTAAATACGAGTACTTTACACCATCTTTTTCCCATCCTATTATGGAATTCATGTTTACGTTCTTAGCAGCATTGAATATAGATTTTTCTACATCCTTGAAATCCTTCTTCAAGTTTTCGATCATTTCTTTTATTTCGTATCTCTTATTTCCAACCTTCTTTGCAGCAACCATACATGCGCAATTAAGTGGCCATATTCCAGCATTCTGAGTAAATCTCTTTATATATGTTTCTTCAACGTAGTACATAGGTCTTATAAGTTCCATACCTTCAAAGTTATCAGACTTTAATTTTGGAAGCATTGTCTTAAAACTAGCTCCATAAAGTATGTTTAACATTGTAGTTTCAATTACATCATTGTAATGATGTCCTAAGGCAAGCTTATTGCAGCCTAATTGCTTTGCTCTGTTATAAAGTGCTCCTCTTCTCATTTTCGCACACATATAGCATGGATAATCCTGTGCTATCTTATCTACTATATCAAATATACCTGACTCAAAAATTGTTATTGGTATATTAAGATGTTCACAGTTACTTATAAGCAATTCTTTTATTTGAGGGTGATATCCAGGATCCATAACAATAAATTCAAGTTCAAAATTCATCTGTCCGTGCCTTTTAAGCTCTTGGAAAAGCTTAGCCATAAGCATAGAATCCTTACCGCCTGATATAGCTACTGCTATCTTGTCTCCTTCTTCTATCATCTTAAAATCTTTAATTGCTCTTACAAACTTTGACCATATATTTTTCTTATAAGTCTTTCTAAGACTTCTTTCTATCTCATCAAGTGACTTTCGTTCATTAAATGGAACAACTATCTCGCATCCATTTCCAGCTATACCGCTCATATGTTCACCTCATTATAATAATTTCGTACAAAATATTATAACACCTTTTATCATTATTTTTCTATATTAGATTGTTTTGCTCCTTAAATATTAATTATTTTAAAAGTCTAATATCATCAATCAACTCTCACTCAATGCATATCCACGGTCATGACTTTGTAGTAGTTTCAGTTGATGAATTAGATACTTCATGACTCAGTAATTAAAATTAATGTAACCCTTTGTTATCTATCTTCCCATATCGGTTAAATATTCATTTATTTCTGCTGCACCACTTTCACTTACAAGGATATGAAGGAAATCTCCTGAAGAAATTATGGTATCTCCTCTAGGGATTATTTCTTGCTCGCCTTTCTTTATTGCTACAACTAAACACTTTTCAGGCAAGCTTAGATCTTTTATTTGCTTTCCTTCTATTTCAGAGTCCATAAATACTGGTATTTCTAAAATAATCTTATTTGCATAATCTTCCGATTGATTATGATTACCTTCATTTTTAAGAATTCTTTGAAGTAGCGATTCATATATAGGCTCAGACCTTAATAAATCTGCTACAATATAAGCTACAATTGATACAATGCTCAAAGATAATAGATGAGTAAGAGAACCTGTCATTTCCGTTATCAGTATACTTCCTGTAATTGGTGCTCTTACAATAGCTGCAAAATATCCAGCCATAGCTAATATTACAAAATTATTTATATACATCGGATTTAAATAAAAAAAGTGAACAAGTACCTTTCCATAAATACTTCCTGTAAGAGCTCCTAGTACTAATAAGGGGAAGAATATGCCCCCGGGAGCTCCAGACCCAAAACTTATCATAGAATATAAAAATTTTATTACTAAAATTACAACAAGCATCTTCATTGTAAAATTGCCTGATATCAATTCATTTATTATGGAGTGTCCTCCACCTAAAGCAACTGGTAAAACTATCATTAGTATTCCCGCCAATATAAATGGTATCACCATTTTAAACTTTGCTGGAAGCCACTTTTGATTTTCATATATCTTTAACGTCTTAATAAGAGTATAGTTATATACTACTCCAAACATACCGACTATAATACCCAATACTATTATATACCCATAGGTATCCAATGGCAGCAAAGTTATATGTTGAAAGTTAAACACTGGACTTAACCCAAAGAAATATCTTGAAACTACGTCTGCTGTCAAAGACGCAGACATTGCTGATAATAAAACTAAAGGGGAAAAATGTTTATGCACTTCCTCTAATGCAAACATCACTCCAGCAAGAGGTGCATTAAAAGCCGCTGATAGCCCCGCACTAGCTCCACTTGTAATAAGATATCTTTCCTCAACCTTAAGTCTTTTAAATATTCTACTGAATCCTTGTCCAACTGCAGCTCCTAGTTGAATGGAAGGGCCCTCACGTCCTAATGAAAGGCCTGCTCCTATAGATATTACTCCGCCAATAAATTTTTTAATAATCACAGGTAACCATTTCATCTTAAGTCTTCCACGTAGTACTGCTTCTACTTGAGGAATACCACTACCGCTTATCATAGGTTCATCTTGTACCATTTTTCCTACAATTACTGCACAGATTATTAGTGCTAAAAACCATATAATATCTACTAATAAATTTGAAGAGTGAGCTACTATTAATTTATTTCTAAATTCCTCAGCTTTTTCTAGAGCTACCCTATAAAACACAACCAATAAGCCTGAAAAAACACCTACAATAATACCTTCTAGCATGATTTTAATCTTAAAGTCTTGCCAGTGAGATATAGTATTGTAGGCATTATTTTTATTATTATCCGTCATTAATATTCATCTCCATTTATAATTATGAAAATACTTTTACATTATAGTACTTAATTTATCATAACGCAACGGACGGGTATTAAGATGATATTTATCCTATTTTATTTACAAACACAAAAAGGACTGTTCCATTAACAAATCAAGTTCATGAGACAATCCTTTTATTAGTTTACAATCTTACAAATGTATTATCTATATATAATTTTACAATATTATATCCACCCTTGACTTTAGCAAAACCTTATAGATATTAAGTTAATAATAACTTGATTATTTCGTCCTTATAAGTAATCTCAATATTACTATTAAGTATAGTCATACTAGGTTTAAACTTCCATAACTCATCAAAAGTATTTTCATCAGGATGAGCCAACACCGCTGTAGCAAACAGACGCTCGCCTTCATCAACAGAGGCATATAATCCTGGAATTCTCATTCTGCTTGGATACATAACGTTAGAATTTGGAGGCGTATACTTACATAATACCTCTCTGTTATTAAGTAAATCTACTATTGCTGAAACTCCATTTTCTCCCTTACAGATAAAATACTCTTTCTCTATACATATATCTCGTAATTCAGATGCTATTACCGGAAATCCTCCTTCTATGATATCAAGCTTTCTCTTAGTATTAATTTTATGGACTCTTATATGCCATTGCCCCAAAGCAACTAACCAGGTTTGTACCCTGACATTTTCCCAAGGATGCCACTCTGAAAAAATAGTATTTCCTTCTATTTTAATCTTATCGCATCTACGTCTAGTTCTATAGTAATTGTCTCTTTCACTAAACGCTAAACAAGAATCAAAGGCGAATTTTTCTATGCCATAGTTATCTTTAGATATGTTAAAGCCAAAGTGATTGGAATATGCAAACTTTGTATACTTCTCCTGCGTATGATTAGGTTCAAAATCTGCATATTGTCCTGAAGTTATACAAAACACATGTTTTGAACCTTCATCGTGATTTAATATCATAAATGCAGGCTTTATTACATGTATTTCTTCAATTCTTGGCAATGGTTCTTCTTTCGCTTGCCAAAATTCACTATCTTCCTTCAGTGCCAATATCAGAAAACTTTTAAAAGCCCAATAAGGAGATCCTGGTGCATTATACTCTTCAGCCATAGATATATTTCCATACCCATATCCAATGGTTAATAATCCATCATCAGAAAGTATAGGTTGCTTTATCCACCATCTTAAATGTCTTAGTATAATCCCCTTCATTACGCCTAACGAATAAGGCCTTAAATCTGCATTTACCATAGCACTCCAAAAAGCACACTGTGCAAATCTGTAAGTTAAACTTCTTCCAAAAGGCAATGCTTTTCCTTCCTTATCAAACCAGTAAATAAAATCTTTCGCGAAGATATATGCTCTTCTCTTAAATATTTTAGATCTATCAGAATCCTCATTCTTCATAGCCTTAGCATATATAAGACCATAAAAATGCATTGCGAAGGATATATAGTAATCCCTTTGGTTAGTTAATCCATCTGAATACCAGCCATCACCTATATAAAATTCTTCAACTCGTTCCAAGCTATCTTCTAAAACCTTTTTATTAAAATTCCATCCTACTTTTTTTAGCCCTATAGAAACAAGTATTCTAAAAAAATGCCAGTTGTTATCAGGAACTTCCCTCTGTATCTCTACACTAAGCCAATTTAAAAAATTTGCTTTTTCTTTTTCATTGAAATAAGCTAACAACTTATCCCCAGCCATTATTAGCCCTACACCATAGACGGCCATTTCAACTAACTTTTGAGAATAATCTTTAACTTCACCCCAATATTCCTTATGATTGGGATTAGTACCATTTTTAATTCCTTCAATAAAGTAGCCTAGTTCTTTTAATTCTTCTCCACTTGCCAAACTAAAGAACACTGCCCACAAAGGTCTTGAAAAAGCCTCAAACCCAGCAACTTTTTTGCCATAGTGAGCTTCTGTAACTCCAAAATTCAAGTATGCATTCCCTTCTGAAAACTTACTCATAATCGGTTTTAAAAATTCTTCTGTCAATTTTACTAAATCAGATCTATTTTCTATAGTACTCATAGAATCCCCCTTATTTTTCTAAACCCTTTATAAACCCCTTTCAAACTTTTTAATTACCACATGAAAAGATCTTTATTTAATAGCCTCAATACACCTTCTATAAAGAAATAGTCTCCATAAATCAGCTTAACATGCTGCCCATTTTCATCGTGATAAGCAACAGTTCCATGGCTAACTATAGAATCTCTATCAATATCCCAATCACAGCATTTATCTTCTATAGCTTTTAGTATAGATATAGCTGAGTTCACATAGAAATCCTTTTCAAATTCTGGAACACCCTCTGCTATTTCAAGTAAGCCACAGGCTGCGCAAACACCTGCTGTAGTATCAAATTTCACTGGCTCTTTTGGAGAACGAAAATCACAAAGCGGAATATTACCTGTGTTAGCTACATTAGCAATGAAATAGTGAGCTATCTTTTTAGCAGTTTCAAGATAAACTTCATTCTTTGTATGATGGTAACTTAAAGCAAATCCGTAAATAGCCCAAGCCTGTCCTCTTGACCAAGAAGAACCAGTTTCAAATCCTTGCCCTGCAGGATTATCAATCAGCTCTCCTGTAAATGGATCTAAAATAACAATATGATTACAAGAGCCATCCTCTCTAACTATTTTCTTTCTTACGGTTTCAGCGTGCTCTTCCGCTATGAATTTAAATCTCGGATCATCAAAGGTTTCACTTGCCCAATATAGTATTGGAATATTCATCATGCTGTCCACTATAACCCACCCAGTATGATCACTATTCCATGATCTAATAAACTTTCCCCTAAGGTTATATCTGCCAGCCAGTAAATTTGCTGCATGTAAGCCTCTAATTTTCGACTTTTCATTTGCAGTAAGCCTATAGTTTGCTATAGAGCAGTGAAGCCAAGTAAAACCTACATCATGATGCAATCCATCAAAGCTTTCAAAAGCTTTATCTAATCTTTTTTCTACTTTCTCAGCAACTATTTTATATTTTTCTTCTTTGGTTGCATTATATATTTGCCATAGTATTCCACTCCAAAATCCATTTGTCCACCACGTAATATCTCTTTCCCCCATATCATCGTATACTCCATTTTCTGAAATATAAGGTATAATATCACCTATTCGTTGACATTGAGCATACATCTTATACTGAATTTTATCAAAGGTTCTCTCTAACCATATCTTATCTTCACTATTCAATTTATAATCCATAATATTAAATTCCCTTCTACAATGTATTTCACTTCTAAATTATAAGATTGTTTCAGGTATTTACAATGTCACTTTTTTTAGATTTGCAGTGCTTTTTCAATATATTTAAATAAAACCTTTATACTTTCATTTGCAGTAAAAAAAGTCAACTTTATTCAGTTGACTTTTCACTAACTTACTTTCAGTATTTTTTTGGCATTGTTCACGTAGGATAGTTTCTTTAATAAAATTAAGCCTTCTTCTATCTCACCTTCTGTATATCCATCAACTAACAGACCTATCTCATTATCGAATATATCAATAAACTCAGCAGCTAAAAATCTATCATTCAATTCCTTAATAAGATTTTCCTTATTATCTGTATGAATTCTAATAAGACTTTGAACTCTTTCTTTTAGATTTGACTCTAAATTAAACTTATCTTCTGAGAAGCTATTTATTACAATGCTATTTTTATTAAAAGCTAGATCAATAATATCTCCATATACAGCTGATGCTGTAGGAAGCATACCTGCTCCACTACCTTTAAATACTAATTCACCAACAGCATCTCCACTAACAATAACTGAATTAACTTCATTGTTTACTCTGTAAAAATCAGATTCACTATCTATCAAAACTGGTTTTACAGAAGCAAAAACCTTATTTTCTTCCTTTCTACTATAAGATAATAACTTTATTTTACAGTTTGCTCTCTTTGCATATGCAAAATCCTTACTATCTATAGTTGTTATACCTTCTACCTCTATATCCTTCCAAAAAACTCTCTTTTTAAAGGCTAAGGTGGAAAGGATAGCAAGCTTTCTAGCAGCATCATATCCTAATACATCTGAATCGGGATTCGCTTCAGCAAAACCTAGCACTTGTGCTTCTCTAAGAGCTTCTTCATATTCTACACCTTCTTCATACATCTTCGAAAGTATAAAATTAGTAGTCCCATTTATTATACCTTTTACACTTCTTATATCATTACCACTTAAGGATTCAGTAAGAGGTTTTATAATTGGTATTCCCCCTGCAACTGAAGCTTCAAATTTTAACGAAACTCTGTTATCCTTTGCTAATTGAAAAAGCTCATCACCATATTCTGCAATCAAATCCTTGTTAGCAGTAACCACATGTTTTCCAAGTGCTAAAGCTCTCTTTACATATTGGTAAGCAGGATTTATTCCCCCAATAACCTCTACGAGTATATCCCACTCCTTAGAAAAGACGTCCTCAAAATCATCTGTTATCTTGTCACTTAATTTTTTCTTAAGATGCTTTTCTTTATGTTTTACTAATATTGTTTCAACTTGGATTTCAGCTTCTCCATCTCTATTCTTGTTTTTTTCTATTAATTCTATAAGTCCTGTTCCAACCACACCATAACCTAATACCGCTATCTTTTTCATATAAGCCTCCCTTTTCATTAAAATCCTACTATAAAATTTTTAAGCCAGTTATCATATAACCTTATTCCATCTTCTTTCCAGCTTTCAATTATGTCATTGTACGGATCATTCTTTACAAAATAATTTTTTGGTATATCTATAGGTAATCCCTTGTTCAAATCTCTAAAATACTCATTTTTCAAAGTTTCCTTATGATATTCGCAATGCCCTAGTATATATAAAGAATTGTCATCAATTATTACATATTCTCCTGCCTCATCTGATTTTGCTATAACCTTTAAAGCCTTACAAGCTTCTACATCTGCACTTACTAGTTTTGTATGTCTAGAATGAGGAGCAAAAAGATCATTGCTTATACCTTCTAGAATCCAGTGGTTTTCTAATTTTTTATGGTCAAATATCCCAAAAACTTTTCTATCACAAAGTTCTTTACGAATTCCATGATAATGATTTAATGCCGCTTGAGCTCCCCAACATATAAATATGGACTTCTTATTATTCTCCTTAGCAAAGTTTAGTATTTCATTTAACTCATCTATATAAGATACTTCTTCGAAATCTAATTTTTCTACTGGTGCTCCTGTTACAATTAAACAATCCAATTCATTTTTAATATCATTAAAAGCTTCATAATTTTCAATTAAGTATTCTTTTGGAACAGACTTGCATTCATGTGTAACAAGCCTTATAAACTTAACCTCTATACTTAAAGAAGTTCTAGATAGCAATTCTAAAAGCTGCCTTTCTGTTTCATACTTATTTGGCATTAAATTTAGAATTCCTATTTTAGGTAAGTTCTTTTCAACTCTGTCTATTACAATATTTTTATTATATTTTATTAAATCTGCTCCCATTAATTTTGATTTACAGTATATAGTCATACCTGCCTTACCTCCCCAAATTTGAAATCTATATAAAATAGTAAAATAAAAGACCACCTAATATGATTTCAAAAAATCATAGGTAGTCTTCTATCATAAAATAATCCGTTATAGATGTACCACTTCGTAATAAAACTTATATTTCAAAATCCTCTCGCCAAAAGCCGTGAGAGTTTTAAAAATAGATTTCAATTCGAACTAGTATATCTCTAAAACTATCTCTATTGAAAAATGCTGAATAAAAAATAAAAGCTATTTTTCTATAGAGATAGAGAAATAGCTTAAAAAACATTGCAAATATACAATTTCAATGTGTTTAGCATATATCTATTATCTCTCAGGAATATAATCCTGCAGGATTTAGCACAATTCTAGCTAATGACTGCTAGCTGTTGCTAGGCTTCAAAGGGCCAGTCCCTCCACCGTTCTTGATAAAAGACCTAAATATTCAATTATGTTTGCTATAATTATACAAGAAAAGTCTATAGGTTCAAATATCCAATTAAGATAATAGGAGTAAACCCACTAGACCTTAACTGCGGTTTTCTCCTATTATCTCTATTTCTTATCACTTTTCTCTTTTTTTCTATTATTTTCTTTAATTACTATTCTTATCTGTTTGCTCAGTTTTTTCACTTTCACACTTTTTTTCTTGAGCTTTTTCTGTCTCCTTACATTTAAAACATTCTTTGTCTGTATATTCTTCTAATACCTTTTCCATGTTTTGTGTATCATAATCATTTTCTATAATAAATGGAACAGATATAACAGCTATGTTTCTTCTCTTAAGTAATGTACTTCTCAAGAACATTGCAGTTTGGTTATGAAGTGCATTTCCCCACCATTTTTCTGCATTAAACTGAGGGATAACAACAGTAACCATATCTTTTTTGCTTTGTCTAAAGTCACCATTCTCTATAAAATCTACTAATGGATTAACAACTTCTCTATAATCAACTTCTCTCACTATAAGTGGAATTCCCATTTCATATTTATCCCACTTTTCTTGAAGCTTTGCTGTTTCTTCTTCATCTGTAGATGCATGGAAAGCAGTTATATCATCAGATAAACATTTTGCATAGTTTATTGTCTTTACAACAGCCTCATTTAAAGCTCCTACTGGAACTATAAATCTTTTAGCAGCATTACTATTAAACACTGGGAAGTAGTTATTATCTAAGCTTAGTTGTCTAGCCACTTTAGCGTAATGTCTTCTTATTCTCTTCATAAGAAGCATTAACGATGGGATAAGTATTATAACGACCCATGCTCCATGCTTAAACTTAACTATAGATATCACGATCAAAGTTATAAATGTTATTGTAGCTCCTAAACCATTTATAAAAGCTTTATGCTTCCAACCTGGTGCTTTTGTTCTGATCCATCTCATTACCATACCACTTTGGGATAAAGTAAATGATATAAATACACCAATCGCATATAGAGGCAACATTAAGTGATTTTCACCCTTAAATACAATAACCAATATAGCAGCAGCAACTGCAAGTAATATTATACCATTAGAGAAACTTAATCTATCTCCTCTTTTAGCAAACTGTCTTGGTGCAAATCCATCTTTAGCTATAAAGGAAAGCAGCAATGGAAAATCTGAAAATGCTGTATTTGCAGCCATTATAAGAATTAAAGTAGTAGCAAATTGCATCACGAAGAACAATAAACTATTTTGTCCAAAAACTTGACCAGCAATCTGAGATATAACTGTTCTATCTCCACCTGCTGTTGTATGATAAATTGTTGATAGGTAAGACACACCGCCAAATATAACAACAACTATTAAAAACAATAAACTTAGTACCCTTTTCGCATTCTTAGTTGCAGGTGCTTTGAAGTTAGCAACTCCATCACTAACAGCTTCTATACCTGTAAGAGCTGTACAACCTGCTGCGAAAGCTCTCAAGAACAAGAATAATGTCATATCACCAATTGTGTTTTGCATTTGTGCTACTTGAGCTGTCTCAATCGGAACATATCCGTATATAAGATATTTAATAACACCAACTGCTATCATTAATAAACTAATAAACAAGAAGAAATATGTAGGTATGCTGAATAACTTAGCTGATTCCCTAACTCCTCTTAAATTACCAACAGTCATTATAGTTATTATAAGTAAAGTTAACGGAACTCTAAATTCTAAAAGTACCGGAAATGCTGAAGTTATAGCAGCAACACCAGCAGTGGAACTTACTGCCACAGTCAATATATAATCTGTGGTTAGTGACGCACCAGCCAATAAACTTGGTGTTACACCTAAGTTCTCCCTTGAAACTATATATGAACCTCCACCTTTAGGATAACTGTCAATTGTTTGTCTATAAGAAAAAATCAAAATACATAATAATGCAATTATTGCCGCAGTAACATATATCAAATACTTGTATGAAAGTATCCCCATTACTGGAATGAGTACTATAAGTATTTCTTCACAAGCATATGCAACTGAAGAAATTGCATCAGATGATAATATTGGCAGACCTCTGAATACACTAAACTTTTCATGTGTGATTTGTGATGATTTTAAGGGCTCACCAATTACCTTCCTTTTTATCTTTTCCATAAGTATCCTCTCCCGAAAATATTTCTAAATTATTAATGGAACAATTTTGTATTATATCAGTGTGAGTTCTAAGCTTCAAACTGCTTAAATTGATTTAAATTCATAATATATTAACATATTGCAAGATGTAATGATTCTATTTATGCTAATTACCCTTTTATAGTCGAAAACCGTCTAATAACGCCAAATTTAGCATGTACTATTTTTTTGTATTCTCATAATTTTAAAGTAAATAATCTTATTTAAATTGACATATATTATATGCCAACACACTTTTCTCATAAATGAAAACATTTAACCGGTTGGTATAAGCCAGTTGTACTTTTTTATAAACTTATTATATAATTAAATAATTAATAAAACTCGTTCATTTTTAAGATAATAATATTAATTTAATTTTCTTTTATATAAGAAATATAATTAAGAGTAAGTGTCTTTATTTTATGTAAAATATTAAAAATTATTTATCTTAACTATATAATGTAGCATTCTTAACTGATTTCATAAAAAAGAGGTGATACGTATATGATTATTTATTTAATAAGACATGGGCAGACAGAATGGAATCAAAGCTTTAGATATCAAGGAAGTAAAGATGAGGAATTAAATTCTAAAGGACTAGAACAAGCTAATAATGTTGCTGAGACTTTAGAAAATTGTGATATAAAAAAAATATATTCAAGCCCTTTAAAAAGAGCTCTTAAAACTTCAGAACCTCTTGCTAAGAAGCTCAATATTAATGTAGATATTATAAATGAATTTAAAGAGATTAATCTTGGACAATGGGAAGGAAAAACATGGGATGAAATAAAAGTTGAGTATAAAGAATTTTTAGAAACTTGGTCAAAAGACATTGCAGGTATTGCTCCACCTGAGGGCGAATCTTATCTAGAGCTTAAAGAAAGAGTTTTTAAGGCACTCTATTCTCTTTTGCCTAACAATAATAGTAATATAGTTATGGTGTCTCATGGTGCCGTTATTAAAGTCATCTTATGTACTATTTTGCAAATACCTCTTCAAAATAGAGCCGCACTAGATATCCCAAACGGTAGTATAAGCGTGATAGAATACGTTGAAGATAAAAATTCCTTTAAGGTTTTAGCTGTAAATTCAAACTATAACTTTACTGAAAATTAGAATTCTCTGTAAAAACAGCCTAATGATTGTTCTAAATCATTAGGCTGTTTCTATAAGTTTAATAATATCTTATTAATTTCTTCACTTACATTTTTTCTTTCTTCATACACCCACTCTTCATCAAATTCAAGCTTAAAACTTCTTGAGAACGAGTAATATAAGTTGATTTTTTGATAATAATTTTCCAGTTCTTTTAAATCATAAAACTTGAGACCTGGCTTTGTCAGTGTATCGATTTTAGCAACAAAATGTTCATCCACATAATTTATAAAAGCTTTCATTATATCCTCGTTTGATATATCTATAGGAATTCTCATAAGCTTCCATTGCTTTTCTTCTGGTATCTTATAGCTTTTTACTGCATCAAGAATAACTAAATATTCACTAACATCCATTTTTCTATAATAGTGTATCTTTTCTTTTTTTGTACTCCACAATGCTAATTTTTCTCTTAAAGATAAGCTTTTTATTTTTAATATTTCTTCACTTGGTCCTAAAACTGCTTCTTCTATTACTTGGTCTTCTACTAAAAGATTTTCTTCAATAAAATTCTGGTTATTTCCACTGCAAGCAACGAAACCTTCATCATAAATTCCTTTTCTTCCTGCTCTACCACCTATTTGCTTTACTTCCTGACTTTTAAGGAATCTAATTTCATTTCCATCAAACTTCTTTATATCCATGAATACAATTCTCTTTATTGGAAGGTTAACGCCCATGCCTATAGCATCAGTAGATATCAATATCTTACTGCTGCCACTTATAAAGCTTTCATATTGCTTTCTTCTTACTTCAGGAGGAAGATCTCCATATATCAAGCTTGCCCTCATACCTAAAGAAGAATAATGCATACCAAGCTCTAGTACTCTCTTTTTTGAAAATACAACAAGTGCATCACCTGGATTGATATCTTTTAATGTGAAAGCTTTCTCATCCACTATCAAAGGAATCTGTCTTTTATATTCGATTATCTCATATTCATCTTCGCAATCTTCAAGTATTTCAAGTAGAAGCTCTTTTGAATTTTTTGCGCCGCAGACATGTATTTCCTTGCATCTAAGCCCAAGCAACGCTCGAGTCCAGGCAGCCCCTCTCTGATCATCATCTATCATCTGAATTTCATCTATTATAGCTATCTCATATTGTTCATTTATATCAAGTTTCTCTATTGTGCAAGAAATATGTTTCGCATCTTCAT
Organism: Clostridium folliculivorans; assembly: GCF_024341905.1. Lineage (GTDB taxonomy): Bacteria > Bacillota > Clostridia > Clostridiales > Clostridiaceae > Clostridium_AR > Clostridium_AR folliculivorans. The sequence continues at coordinate 299,435 of NZ_BQXY01000006.1, read as the reverse complement.
GTATTATTTCTTCCTCACCAGTCATAAGGTTGCACTTTATGCCTTCGTTATTAAGTCTTTCATAATTTTCCAATGCCAGTATTCTTAGCGGAGACAAGTATATCCCTTTTTCACATTGTTTTAATCTTTGCATTGAATTATAGGTTTTTCCAGTATTAGTGTCCCCAAGATGTAAAAATATCCTTCTTTTCATAGCTCTAGCTCTTCTGTATTCATCCTTGGGATTTCTAGGAAAGACTTCATCAAACTCTTCTGATATTATCTTTGGTATATGCTCTGCAATAAGAACACTTATAATTCCTGAGCTAACATAGCTTTCAAAATTATTTCTTACAATAGAATAAAAATCGAAAGACGAATTATTCTTTTTATTATAATCATCAAGAAGTCTCTCAGAAATATAATTTAAAACATCTACATATCCTTCATATACTTTATCATAATCTCTAAGTTCTTCTCTTCTAAACTGACTTAGCTCCTTAATCTTTTTTCTAACTGAAGCTTCATGTTCCCATAATGCATTAGTTTTAGTATGTCTTACTATTTCATCAATTTGTTGAATTTGATTCTTTATCTTTCTAAAATTTCTCTCATCTGCTCTCTTCATTTAATTCACCCCTATACTGACGTCAAAACCCGCATATTTCCTATAACTTTTTATCTTTTTATCTTTTGATCTTTTTATATTTTTATATTTGTACTTTCTTATCTTGTTATATTGTTATCTTTTATAAATATTTAATTGCTCATTTACTACTTTACTCAAATATTTATGTTACCACTATCCCACTTTGTATATATAGATATCCCAGTTCTATAAATTAAAAATGTATTAGATATCAACTTGACTATTAATGGTATATAACTTGCTTTATAAATTCTACTTGGAACTAGTTTATCTATAAATACCTAGCAACTGTTTCAATACTATTTTATCAAGTTTTCCCATTAGAAAGCAACTTCATGTATTCACTAACGGATATACTTTTTATATTCTTACTCTAATCTTTAAGACATAGATTAAGCTATGCTTTAAAACTAATAATATTATTAAACACAAACAATAATTTCACTGTAGTTCTAATTTTCCACAAACTTAAACTTTCAATACAATTAAACGCATTAATTCTATAAAAACTTAAAGCTTGGTGCTGAAATTAAGTAGTTATTCATCTGAAAAAATCATTTAATTCTAACAGCTCGCTTATATAGCATCTTATGCATAACCACTTAATTTCAATAACAATACTCTTAAATATAAGTTTAGGCTGAGAAAAGATTCTCAGCCTAAATTTTAATTATTCTTCTATTATTCACAAAGATATCTTCCCATTAGCACTCCCATGACTGATGCCATCATAAGCCCTCTTGTCCATCCACTAGAGTCTCCTAAGCAATGAAGATTTTTTATATTAGTTTCAAATTTTTCATCTAAAGTAATCTTATTGCTATAAAACTTTATCTCTGGTCCATATAATAAAGTTTCACTACTTGCAAAACCTGGCACTACAACATTCATAGCTTGGATAAAGTTAAGTATATTAGTCATAGTTCTATAAGGTATAGCTGAGGTTAAATCCCCTGCTACAGCATCTGGCAATGTATATCTTACATTTGATCTATCCAGTTCATAGTCCCAAGTTCTCTTTCCGTCTAATATATCCCCATATCTTTGAACTAAAATCTTTCCATTGCCAAGCATGTTTACAAGTTGAGCTACCTTTTTACCATATTCTATCGGTTGATTGAATGGTTTTGAAAAATTATGAGAACTTAGTATAGCTAAGTTTGTATTGTTTGATTTCTTTTCCTTAAATGAATGACCATTAACTATTGCTAGATTGTCATCATAATTTTCTTGAGCAACAAAACCACCAGGATTTTGGCAGAAGGTTCTAACTTTATTTTTAAAAGGTGCTGGATAGCCAATGAGTTTTGATTCATAAAGAACTTCATTAACTTTTTCCATTACCTCATTTCTTAGTTCTACACGAACTCCTATGTCTACAGTTCCAGCATAATGGTTTATGTCATGTTTAACACACATATCATTAAGCCAGTCAGCACCTTTTCTTCCAGTACCAACAATAATCTTATCCCCAAATATCTCTTCATTCTTTAATCTTGTCAAAGCGTCAGTTAACTTAATACCTTTAGCTTCCCCATCTTCTATTATCAAATCAGTCACTAATGTATCAAATCTTATTTCTATTCCTGCATCTATTAAATAGTTTTCTATTCTATAGTAAAGTTCATGAGCTTTTTCAGTTCCAAGGTGTCTAATAGGACAATCTACTAGTTTTAATCCTGCTTCTATAGCTTTTCTTCTTATTTCCTTTACTTCTTCCTCATGACCAAGTCCTTCAATTTTAGGATCAGCTCCAAATTCCAAATATATATTATCAGTATAATCTATAAATTCTTGAGCTACATTTGTTCCTATAAGTTCTGGCAGATCTCCACCAACCTCATAACTTAGAGACAACTTTCCATCTGAAAAAGCCCCTGCCCCAGAAAACCCTGTAGTTATATGACAATAAGGCTTGCAATTTACACAGTATTTTGTTTTTTCTTTCGGGCAATGTCTCTTATCTACACTTTTTCCTTTTTCAACAATTAAGATTTTCTTATCTTTATTTTGTCTTACTAGTTCCAATGCTGTAAATACTCCCGATGGGCCTGCACCTACAATAATGATATCATATTTCATAATAACCATCCTCCTCAAAATAACTGATGACTGTGTTTTTGGATGTACCACTTCGATCCGAAATCTATTTTTAAAACTCCGCTAGATTCCGAGAGAAGTTTTGAAAATATAAATTTAATTATGAAGTGGTTCATCTATATAACACTTATAGCCAAGAGCTTTTTACGGTAGCTCGGTAGATACATCTAGCCCATATTACTAGATTTATATAAGTGAACATTATTTAACTTATTAGCAATAATATTCTTCCCAATACGAAAGTTTACAATAAAATATCAAAAAATACAACAGTTTTATTTAACAATAAATGTTAACTTTTTATTACCAAATAACTAATTATTTATTCTTCTTCAAGTACTAATCCATCTATTTTTCCTTTATTTAAAAGTTTATTTACTTTCCTGTATTTCTTACTTTTAAACACTATATCAAACTCATAATCTTCGGGATAAAGCTCACCTTTACTAATATATTTAGAAAGTCTCTTTTTGTTAATCTTTATTTTCTTTTTCATTACCATTACACCGTATTCACCTTTTGAATTTTCTTGTTCGCATACTATGCCTGTTCTATTCATAAAGCTAATAAATACTGAATCGCCTATTTCAAAAAGGGGCTTCTGACTTTGTTTTTGTATCTCTATCTTTCTATTGATCTTGTTAGAAGATTTTATATTTGAAACTTGTTGATAATGTCTTTCCTTCTCTTCTTCCACCTCATCTTTTTGTAGAACCTTTTGGTCAAAAAATATACCAGCATAATCTTTATTTTCCTTGTAAGTTACTTCATGTGCTCTTTCTATTATTTTGTTATCCATTCCTAGTCTAAGCGCTATTAAAAACGCATTACTTTCACCAGGTTTTCCTATATTAAGTTTATACTTTGGCTTAAGAGTATTTATATCAAATTCCATTGAACCATTTATAAAACCTTTATGATCTTTAGCAAAATCCTTTATTTCATTATAGTGCGTAGTAGCACAGATAATTGAGCCTTTCTCATAAAGTCTTTCTAATACAGCTACAGCTATGCCCATACCTTCTCCCGGATCCGTTCCTGACCCAACTTCGTCTAATATTACCAAGGTATATTTATCTGCCATATCTAGAATAGATATAATATTTTTTATATGGGAAGAAAAAGTACTTAAGCTCTGTTCAATGCTCTGCCAATCACCTATATCTGCTAATATATCTCCTAACATCGCAAACTCACTATTTTTACCTGCGGAAACATGAAGCCCTGACTGAGCCATCATGCTTAACAGACCAACTGTCTTTAAGGCTACAGTTTTTCCACCTGTATTAGGTCCTGTAATTACAAGTCCTTTATAGGCTTCACCGATAGCGAAATCTAAAGGAATAGCATTATTTCCAAGCAGTGGGTGCCTTCCTGCGTTTATCTTTATTATATTTTGAGAATTGAAGCTAACCTCATTTCCATTTATAGACTTACTATATCTTCCTTTTGCAAATAGAAAATCATAATAGCTCATTCCATCGATATTTATATTTAGCTCTCGTTCATAGGATGCAACCCTAGCAGTAAGCTCTGACAGAATTCTATACACTTCTTTTTCTTCTTCAAACTTTTCACCCTCAAGTTCATCTTGGTATTTCTTTACTTCAGCTGGCTCAATAAATACAGTAGATCCACTTTGAGACTTATCATGAACACTGCCATCAAAATTTCTCTTGTGCTCACTTTTAATAGGAATAACATATCTTCCATTTCTTTGACTTACTAATGAGTCTTGAATATAACTTTTGTATTTATCATTTCTTAAGATATTATCTAACTTAGATTTAATTCTCTCTTCTAAAATAAATATCTTTTTTCTTATCTTTTGAAGCTTATTGCTCGCTCTATCATCTACCATGCCCCTAGAAATTGATTGTTCAATTTCCTGTTCTACCTCTTCCATTTCATATAGGGATAAACCATAGGAACTTACTGATGGCGCCACTTGTTCTTTTGTTTTCATAAAGTTCTTAAGCCTTCTTACATCTTTTAATAAATTACCTATAGACTCAAGCTCTTCAGCAGAAAGTATCATCCCCTTTTTAAGCTTTTCTTGAATAATAGTTATTCCTTTTAAACTATGAATCGGAATACTTGAACTTATATTTACTATTTCTCTTGCCTCTGTTGTTTCTCTCATATGTCTTTTAGCAATGTTTATATTCATATATGGTTCTAACTTATCTATCTTTTCTTTAGCCAAATCTGATAATGCGAATTCCTTTAATAATTCTTTTATTTTATTAAACTCTAATATTTCAACTGCTTTATTATTCAACTTTTATTCCTCCAATATTTTTAAAGTTTCTATCTTCTCTTTCCCCATTAATTTGTTTACCTACAATGCTCATATCTCATTCCTCCTAGGATTTTGTTTAATATTTAACTTAAAGTTTTTGTAATCTTTATGAAACAAAAAGCACTAATCTGAATTTCATTTGCAATTTTTAGACAATAATAAAACAATTTATATAGCTTTTAATTTTCTATAGATGTACCATTTCGAACCGCAATCTATTTTTAAAACTCTCACGGCTTCTGGTGATAGAATTTAAAAATAATAAATTTCATTACGAAGTGGTACATCCATATACAGCAAAAAAGCTGCAAGTGAAAAACTTCTTCACTTACAGCTATACATTTCATTATATAAAGGGATAAATTCTTACTAATCTTCCTTACTGATTTCCTTAAATACTTAAAAAGTTGCTGAAGCGGTCTTCTTCAGTGAGCTTTTTTACACATATGCATTTCCAAACGCAAATGAGGAAAATCTGACAGGAGAATAAGTTTTATTTTTTACTGTATAGCCATAAAAATCTTCCGAATTCATTTAAATATCTAGTTTTAGCTAACTCAAAAACTTTATGGTTTTCTTAACAGTAAAAAAAGCTGTGCACAAGCACAGCCACATATACCTTATAAAAGAATGCTGCTTATGATGTTTCACTAAGTCATGTCTAAAACTGCAACACAAATAAGCCTAAAATCAGGCGTTTTTTGCAAAATTTAGACCATATTCAATTTACTTAGTTTGAAACCTCAGCATTCATAAACATTCTCCTTGTTACTTTAAGATAAGTTAATTATAGCATTTGCAAAATGGAAATTTCAACACTTTTTAACCTTATTTTTATAAACTTGGTTCTGGGTCAGCAATCATATTTATTGTTATTTGTCCTAAATTGCTATTATGGCTTATAGTGTTTATTGTTGGCATCACAAACATCCCAATTAATACAGTTGCTAAAACTAACTTTGTAAATTTATTTTTCATTATTAACCACCTCATAAATATATTTATTTAAATTATGTTTAATATCATTGCTAAAATTTAAACATAACCAATATTCTTATTCACTTATCAACATAGGTTTTAATTTATGTAATAACCTAAGACTTTCCTCAATATTTCCTTCTGTTGTGCTAATTTCTATAAGCTTATATAAGGCGTAGGTTCTGCCCTTATCAATATTATTTTTATCTAAAGTATCCAAGAGCATCTGCGCAGCTTCTTTTATCCTTTCTAAATCATTTATAAATTCATATACTTTTATTAAATCTTTATATATTTCAAACAAAACTGCGAATTGTTTGTATTCCTCTGCAAAACTTACAGCTAATTCCAATATCATTATGCTCTCATTATATAGCCCTTGCTTCAAGAATATCTTTCCTTTTGTATCTAAAACAATCGAAATGGACTCTCTGCTTCTTAATTTTTGAGCTCTATCAATATATTTTAAACTTTCTTCAAATTGTTCATTTTTGTAGTGATATTCTGCAATATTATTGTAAATCATCGATAGTGTATCTATATCAGTTTCCTTTAGGGTATTAATTATTATTAGGTATTCGCGAAGAACTTCTTCTTTTTTACCAATCCTTAGATAAGTATTAGCTTTTAATATTCTCGCCTTTAGCAAATCTTCGCTTTCTTCATCTATATCCTTTCCGACAATATTGTTTTCAATGACTTCTAGACACTTCTCATATTCTTTGATTTTTGAATACCCTAAAGCTAAATTGTAACTAGCTTTTATAAAATACAAATCATTCTCTTGTTCTTTTGCATACCATAAGGCTTGACTAAAATAAAAAACTGCCTCTTCATCTTCATTTCTCCTAATTTTACAAACGCCCATAGCATTATAAATATAAGGCTGCAATGAATTTTCATTAATTTCCTTACATTTTCCTAATGAGTTGCTAAAGTTAGTAAAGGCATTCATATAATCTGCTTCAGCAAAATATCTCTCCCCATTAGCCTTATATATATTAATTAATATATCCCTTAACTGATATGTTTTTGCCACTTCTATAATTTCATTAAGCTCTTCATGACTGATTTTATCTTTTGAAAGTTCATTTTCACAGTAAAACCTTGCATCTTCCTCAGGAACTCTATAAAAATATTCATCATCTAGATTTATATTAATAGACATTTCTTTAGCTATCGAATTGAATTTTCTTGCCAATAACTCAGAACTTCTTCTGCTTATTCTTCTTTTGCCACTTTCCATCATACTGATAAATGCTCTAGTCATATTAACATCTTCTAGAAGTGACTGATTAATTCCAAGCTGCTTTCTTATGAGCCTTATTTTTTCGTTAGGATTATAAAAATCCACCTGAACCGCCCCCCATTTTATGTAAAATTAACATTTTTATGTATATATACAATTAATTATATTCCAACTCTCCAAAAAAATCACCATTTATTTATTTATCGGTTAATTATTTTATCATTTTGCTGTTATAATTCTTATTTTTTACTCAGCTTAGCATACATCTTCTTTTTCACACTTTAACTTAATCATTCATAAGTTTTTTTGTGCATCTAAAACATAACTTTCTAAAGAATAAAAAAAGCTATATTAAACTTTTTTAGTTTAATATAGCTTAAATTGGATCTATATTTAAGATTATTGCTCAAATTATGTTGTTATTTTTCTTCACCCTTTATTAGTCTCTTTATATTGGCTTTATGTCTAAATATTAGAAGACCTGCTGCAAACACAGTACAAAGTACCACAGGATTCGGGTATTTAAATAATATAGCAGCTATAATTAATGCCATAGCAAGAATCATGGATCTGATTGAGACTATTGATGTAGCTAACTTTAATATAAAGAAAACCACTGCTGCAGCAATTAATGCTTTAGGAGCTAAGAACAAAAACACTCCTGCTGTTGTATTAACGCCTTTTCCACCTTTAAATTTTAGAAATATAGGATAGTTATGTCCAACTATAGAACTAATACCTATAATAGCAAGTAGTATATTTTTATCAAAATTAATATTTATAATTCCTTTATTTATTAAATAGCTCGATATAGCTACAGGAAGTAATCCCTTTAATATATCAACAACTTGAGTGGCTAGCGATATGTAAGTTCCACCTATTCTTCTTACATTAGTAGAACCTATATTCCCGCTTCCAACTGTTCTTATATCTATTCCTTTAATCTTTTTAACCAATATGTATCCTGTAGGTATAGATCCTGCCAAATATGCTATTAAACTTAAAACCAAAGATATTAAAATGTCCATCAATTCAATTCATTTCCTTTCATTTGTTGTTACATGCAAATATTTGTATTTTGATATATACAGCTCACATTTGAAATTTATAATTAGGTTCTGTTTAAAAACACCTTAGAAATTAAATTCATTAAAACATCTGACTTTAACCAACCTTAGTCCAATATGGCTTTTTAACATTGCCTACAACTAACTTTTTTAAGGAGTTGTTATATCTTTCAGATAATTATACCCTTTATATCTTGATAAATTGACCATTAAATTTATCTACCTTTACTATAATAAATGAAAAATGCTTTTAAGAAAACATTTTTCATTGTTTTTTTTTAATTTTTACGATTATTTTATATACATACAATCCATTTAACAAATTTATATTTAATAACTATTATAATACAGTTCAATTTACAGAATAATAAAAAAGTAACTTAAGTGATTTTCTTCAATATAAAGTAAAAATAGAGCGAACTAATTTTCTTCGCTCTATTTTTATATTTCTATATAATATTTATTTCCCTTAAATATTCATATTTCATAGATTCAGCTTAAGTATACACTGCATTTTACAAGTACTTTTTTACACTAATCAATATTCATACTCTCCTACGTTCTCACAAATAGATATCTTCAAATTCTTATCATCTTGAAGCTTCTTGTAAGAACATAAAAATTCATTTAACTCAACATCTTGGAGATCAATCTTTTTACTACTTTTTAATATGACTATGTCACCTTCCAAGATTAGCTCTAACTCATTTACTTTATTACTAATACTGTAAGTAAGTACACTCTTAGGGACTGTCTTACCTTTATATTTTTCGGTAAAGCTAATAGTTTTTCTTATGGTTTCATAATTTTGACCAGCTCCTAAGTTTCCAACAGAATTAGGATTAATACCTAAAATATTAGCTTGATTTTCTAAAAAGCTAGAATCAAACCCATATCTCTCCATAAGCTTTTTCTGCATATTGAAGAATTTTTCTTGTGAAATATCATTTTCTTCCATATACTTCATTATTTTTGTAGTGAAATCAGCCATAGATAAAGTCCCCTGGGCTACCGAGTAATACAACCCGTAGATATAATCCTCAAACTTATCTACATCCTTATCCTTCGCTTTATTTTTGAGTTCATTAAAATCTACTATCTTATCATCCATTTAACTTCGGCTCCTTCCTAGTGTTCCAAAATATTTATATGAATTTATTGAAAATTCTAAAATATTCATTAATCTAATTATAACAAATCAATCTTAAGATACTATTAAATATTTATTATATTTATATCAAAATATAAGTTATTTTTTAAATATGATTTTAAATTAAATACACTAGATTAGTATAACCAAAATAACTAATCTAGTGTATTCAAACTTGTTTAATTTATATTAATTCTTAAACTTGAACTTTTAAACCTTTTCCCTAAGAACATTTACTTGAAGAGATAATTCCTCACTTACTCTTATAAGTATAGATAAAATTAAAGGACTTTATTTAGTAATAAAGTCCTTTAATAATCTCTTAAATAAAATATACGATACTATCATTACTATCTTTGTACTTATTAACCAAATCTTCAAGGGTTATTGAATCAAAATAGTGATTTATTTTCTTATTTATCATATCCCAAAGATTATCATTTATACACTTATCTAAGCTATCTATATCCTTATCATGATTTATATCTACTAAAACCAAACTACCTTCTAGAATCCTTAAGATCTCTCCTATAGTAATCTCACTTGGAGATTTAGGCAAAGAATATCCACCTTGTGCACCCTTTCTGCCAATTACTAAGCCACTTCTTCTAAGCACACAAAATATTTGTTCAAGATAACCTTCTGATATATTTTGTCTCTCTGAAATACTCTTAATAGTAACAGTTTCTTCTCCCGAGTTAATAGCTAAATCTATTAATGCTTTTAATCCATATCTTCCTTTAGTTGAAACTTTCACAAAATCACCCATCCTACATTCTTATGTTTTTATTCTATAGACATACTACTTCATAATTAAATTTATATTTTCAGATTGAAGTGTTTCATCTTTATATATGATACAAGGTAACCCTTATATATTAATATCATTCTTGAAATAAAAGTTTAAAATATCAAGAAAGCACATTATTAATGTATAAAAACTATATATATGTCTACTATATATATTCTATCTATATTATACAAAATTTAAAATAATATAATCAACTACAGATGTACAACTTCCTAATTTAATTTGAATTTTAGTTTCTATACTTTGATAAAATCAGTCTTTTATCTTACTATAAACAATCCTTCCAAATCTCTATTAACTCTTTCTGGAATCACATAATTATTATTTCTAAAATACAATTGAGGAATAGCTTCTCTATAGTAGCTAAGCAAAACTATGATAAAAGTTTTCATACTTATCTGTATATTATAATTCAAACTTTGTGTTATAGCATTACCATTTGAACTATATATTGATAATATTCCTATAAATCTATTTTTGTCTCCTTTACTCGTTGTAAATAAGCTTTTATTTATAGGATCATTAGTAACCACATTATTATTAAAGCTCAATAATTCACCATCATTTTCTTTAAGATGCACAGCTAAACCAATAATAAAACTCCTTAGACTTATTTGTATATTTGAATTAGCGAAAGGTACTATTGAGTTTCCGTTAGAAATGTAACTACTTAAAAAAACAAAAACTCTATTATCATTATAATAAACATTACCATTTTGACAACTTATATTATTATATGTTCTCCACTCATTTACATTATTACTTAAGTTATCGTTGACTTCACACTCACGATTATTGTATCTAAACTCATAGCAATTATCTGTATCATTTTTACCATTAATTCTTTTCAATAAACTCACCCAATTAAATTGATTATAATAACATTTTATAATTATAAACTAAATTTGTTATTGTAAATAATAGTAAAGCTAAAAAATAAGTTTTTAAAACAGCAGATTCCTAACAACTAAATATGGTCATTAGGAATCTGCTATATTTCTATAATACTTTTGTTGGTAAAGTCATTATGAATTCGCTACCTTCGTTTAATTTACTTCTCACTTCTATTGTTCCATTATGTAAATCAATCAAATTTTTTACTAAAGTCAAGCCAATTCCACTCCCCATTTTATTAGTCATAGAATTATTATCTACTTGACTAAATCTTTGGAATATCATCCCTTGATTTTCTTGGGATATACCAATACCCGTGTCTTTTACAGTTACTCGCACATACTCACCTAAGTCATTTATTAAAACTGTTATACTTCCACCTTTATTTGTGAATTTAACTGCATTAGAAAGAAGATTTATCACGCATCTTTCAATTTCAGTAGGCGCACATTCAATCTTTTTCTCCTCAATATCTGGATCAATTATAAGTTCCAATCCGTTGCTTTCAATATAGTCTTTCATTGAAAGCGCTGTTTCTTCAACTACATTAACTATGTCAGCCTCAATAAATCTAAGCTTATACTGCCCAGCTTCTATTTTTGATGAATCTATTAAATCATTAATAACCTTTAACAATCTATTAGAATTTCTATCTACGATATCCATGTAACTCTTGAGTTTAGGTTTACTTATCCTATTCTGCTCCTCATCATAGTTATTTACCAATTGTACTGCAGAAAGAATAACATTTAAAGGAGTTCTTAGTTCATGCGACAAATTAACAAAATAATTATTTTTGAATTTTTCATTGTCAATTAATTTAGCATACAATTGTTCATTTTCTTCAAGTTTACTTTTAAGCTCTGAAGTTCTTTGTTTTACCAAGTTCTCCAAAATATTCACATAGTTCCATACGAAATATACAACAGCTACAAATATAAGAATATATACCAAATAAGCATAAATTGATTTCCATGGTGGCTTAGTTATTATAATCTTTATACTAGCTGGCTTACTCCAAACTCCACTGCTGTTTTTCCCTTTCACTTTAAATACATAAGTACCACTATTTATATTAGTATATGACGCTATATTTCTATTGGATGAATAAACCCAATCCTTATCCACACCTTCTAACATATAGGCATATTCATTTTTATTTGTATTCTTGTAATCAGTAACAAAGAAATCAAAAGTAAAGTAGTTTTCATTATACTTAAGTTGTATTTCATTCTCAATATTAATATCCTTGTTGAAAACTTTAAGCTTCTGTATGGAAGTTGTTGGTGCATATCCAGTTTGAATGATCTCCGATGGATAAAAACTATTTAATCCATTTATACCTCCAAAAAACATTTCGCCAGAAAAACTTTTATAAAAAGAATATTCATTAAACTCATTTCCTTGAAGTCCATCTGACTCATCATAGTTTACAAAGGTATTTTTATTTACATCAAACTTTGAGATTCCTCCATTAGTGCTTACCCATGGATTATTATATTCGTCTATTAAAACACCATACAAATAATTGTTAACAAGCCCGTCTTTTTCTGTGTATCTTTCAAATTGCTCTTTTTCCTTATTTAGTCTATTTAATCCATGATTCGTCGCAATCCATATGTTGCCTAGACTATCCTCAGCTATAGATTTTACACTATTGGAAGTAAGAGAATTTTTGTCATTACTGTCATTTCTATATATCTTTATCTTATTTGATTTTCTATCAAATCTTATCAGTCCACCATCCAGACCGCAGCCAACCCACATTATACCTTCTCGGTCTTCATATATATATGATATAAAGCTATCAGTTACACCATTCTGCTTGAATAGATCTTTGTAGTGCGTAAATTGACCACTACTTATATCTAAAGAATCCAAACCATCTCTTGTACACACCCAAAGAACTCCACTCTTATCTTCATATGTAAACTTAACATTCTTATCTGCAATAGAAGTAGTTTCTGTTTTATCTTTCTTAACGCTAGTAGTGTACAATTTAAATTCTTTAGTATTTCTATTAAAATCGTATAATCCATTATCAGTAGATAACCAAATATGCCCCTCTGAATCTCCAGTTAAACTTGTTATTCTAGAATTAGACTCATTTTTATAGTACTTAACCTCACCAGTAGACCTATCAACCCTATTTAGAGTTCCAGAATTTGTTCCAACCCAAAGTATTCCTTCATTATCTTCATATGCTCCGCTTATCATATCATCACTAAGGCCATTTTTTTCAGCAGGATTCATAGAATAATTTTTAAAATTCACATAAGGCTGGAAAGTACTTATTCCTTTATTGGTTCCTACCCAAATAAGTCCTGATTTATCCTGATATATACTTACGACATCATCATTTACGAGACTCTTTGGATCATAGTACTTGTTTTTATAATTAACAAATCTATTTGCAACGCTGTCGTATTTACTCAAGCCATTATTTGTTCCTATCCATAAGTTTCCTAAGGAATCCTTATATAAGGCTTGGATACTATTTGACGGAATTGAACTTTTGTCATCACTTTTATTTCTATACTCTACATAAGTATTCTTATACTTGTTATATTTTCTAATTCCACTATCATATGTACCTGCCCATATATTTCCACTACTATCTTCACATATCTTTGTTATATAATTGTTATCATTAGTTCCATCTGCATTTTCGTTACTAAAATATCTTGTAAATTGCTTTTTAGAAGGATCATAACTATTAAGGCCGTTTTTAGTTCCTATCCATATCAAGCCATCCAAGTCTTGAAACAAACATGTTATAAAGTTATTACTTAAACTATTGTCATCCTTCGGGTTATTGCTGTACCTATAAAAACTATCTGTAGTTTTATTATATATATCCAGCCCTGCTGTAGTTCCAGCCCATATATTGCCATCCCTATCCTTTAAAAGAGCCCATACATTGCTACTAGATAAGGTATTCACATCCTTTTCATCACTTGTATACCTTGTTATCTTTTCTTTACTCGGATCGAGTTTGTTTAATCCTTTGCTAGTAGCTAACCATATAAATCCATTGTTATCTTCAACAATATCATCTACGTTATTTGAAGTAAGACTGTTCTTAGTGTCCAATTCATATTTATAGGTCTTATACTGATGTCCATCATATCTATTGGCACCATCAGAAGTTCCTATCCACATATATCCTTTTGAATCTTGAATAATAACTTGAGCAGATGTTTGAGATAATCCATTTTCGGTTTCAACTCTTTTGAATTTCGTATCGCTTTCAATTGCGCTAGCTTTAGTAATGTCCATTGATACACATAATATAAACATAATAATGAAGTTTATTAATTTTTTTATAATGCCCTTACTAATATAGACCCCTCCTACAAATGCTGTAAGATTATCCTCTGCATCTTTTATCATATTTCAACATAAATATACATTTATTTTACCTTATTAGTTACTTAAACTTCAAGTGCTATTATTTTTTTGTTATAAATAAAATTCTATTAAAGGGTTTATAATATCTGTTACTTTAATAAACCTTTCTGAATAGCAAAAGTTATATTTCATGTATTTATATCCACATATTTAACACATAAACAGTAAAATAGTAAAAAAAGAAGATGCTTATCCTAATCTAAACACCTTCTTTTTTATGAATACTAAATATATATTTTCAATTCCTCTTTATTTTTAAAGGAACTATCTATTATTCCTCCACCTAAACAATTATCTCCATCATATAACACAACAACCTGACCTGGGGTTATCGCCTTCTGCGGTTCGTTAAATTCTACTACACAACAATCATTTTCTTTTATATGAACTGTTACATGTTGATCTTTTTGTCTATATCTAAACTTGGCTGTGCACTTAAAACTACCTATTTTTGCTTTATCACTTATCCAATTAACATCAGTAGCCATTAGTCCATATGAATATAGCTTAGAATTTTTCTCCCCTTGAACTACATACAAGATATTATTTGCTAGATCCTTTTCAGCTACGAACCAAGGATCTCCTTCTCCACCTATTCCTAATCCTTTTCTTTGTCCTAAGGTATAGTGCATTAACCCGAAATGCTCTCCTTTTATCTCCCCATCAAAAGTCATAATCTTTCCACTCTTAGCAGGAAGATAATTATCTAAAAATCTATCAAAATCACGTTCTCCTATAAAGCATACTCCAGTGCTATCTTTTTTATCTGCAGTAGCGAGTCCATTTTCCTTAGCTATTTTTCTTACTTCTGATTTATTAAGATGTCCTATAGGGAACATGCTTTTAGACAATTGATATTGATTAAGCTCGCAAAGAAAATATGTTTGATCTTTATTAGAATCATTTCCTCTAAGCAATCTATATTCTCCATCTTTAAAGTCAACCTGAGCATAGTGCCCCATTGCAATATAGTCTGCTCCTACCTTCATAGCAAATTCAAGGAAAGCTTTGAACTTTATCTCCTTATTACACATTACATCAGGATTAGGAGTCCTTCCTTTTTTATACTCAGACAAGAAATATTGAAACACTTTATTCCAATACTCTCTTACAAAATTAACTGTATAATAAGGTATATCAAGCTTCTGACATACTCTTCTAACATCATCATAATCATCTACTGCAGTACATACGCCACTTTCATCTTCCTCATCCCAGTTTTTCATAAAAACCCCGATAACCTCATAACCTTGCTTTTTAAGCAACAGCGCCGCAACAGAAGAATCAACTCCACCTGACATACCCACAACTACTCTTGTATCCTTTGGATCCTTTGTCATCTTCGTATATCTACCTTTCATTATATATTTACGTACCACTTCATAATGGAATTTATATTTTCAAAGCTTCTACTGAGACCACATAAAAGCTTTGAACATAGTTTTCTGGTTCAACTGGTACATCTATAGTTTTGTTAAGTATTATAATACACAATAATCCTGTTTTCAATGTACTGTTTTATCCAGGTATTTCTCAACGAAGTTTATCAAAACATTATTGGTAATAGCGCTTCTTTTTTCACTATTATAAGTTTTTTATATACCTTTGAAATTAAAGTGTTTCTACAGGAGACGCTCTATGAGCGAGCTATTAGAATTAAATGATTTTTTCAGATGGAATAGCTTCAAAAAGTCGCTAATCGTTCTTCATTAGTGATTTTTTTGCGCATCTGCCTTTTCTGAACGTATGTGAAGAAATTCTGGCAGGCGATATATTTTTACTTTTTACTTTTTACTACTATAATTCCTTTCTAATATACTTTTGAAATTAAAGTGTTTCTACAGGAGATGCTATATGAACAAGCAACTAGAATTAAATGCTTTTCGGAAATGGGATAGCGTTAGGAAACTTTATTGTCCGAACGTAGTGAGTTATAAAGTTTTAGCTATTTCATTGGAGAAAAACATATTAATTCTATGCGAAGTTCATTAAAGCATCGGAAGTAGAGACACTTTAATTTCAGCGTACATAGTACATATGAAAAAACCAGCATTTCTGCTGGTTTGTTTACTCCTTAAACAAAGTAAAACTATTGGTTTATAAACGATTACTTTTTCTTTGGATTTTTCTTAGTATCTTGCTTCTTACCATTATTTTTTGTTGAACCACTCTTGCTCTTTCCCTTATCAGGCATAATATCTCCCCCTGGCACACAAATATTATTAATTCAAGTTGTTTATCTATATGTTCCAGCGGGTAGAATTATTACTCTGATGTTAAAGTTTTATTGCTGCTAATTTAACAACATTATTGAAATTAAATGGTTATGCAGGAGATGCTATGTGAGCGAGCTATTAGAATTAAATGATTTTTTCAGATGGAATGGCCTCAAAAAATCGCTAATTGTTCTTTATTAGTGATTTTTTTGCGCATCTGCCTTTTCTGAACGTATGTGAAGAAATTCTGGCAGGCGACATATTCTCACTTTTTACTCTTTTGCTTTATATCCCCTCTTCCATTTCTTAAATTTTTAGATATAAAAAGTTTATCAGACGGCATTGATAATAAAGAGTAAAAAACTGTACTGTTCGAACGTAGTGAGTTTACAGTTTTAGCCATGGAATATCACAAAATCATATTAATTCTTTGCGTAAGCTCATTAAAGTATCGGATGAATGACCACTTAATTTCAAAAGGTGCTTTAACATCTCCTATTTCTTACATTTACTTTCTATGCCTTCATAGAGATATCTAAGATACTCTGTATCTATATTACTTTCCTCTAACTTTTCTATTCTATTTTTAGCTTTATCAAGACTTTCTCTTGCTTCATCCCAGTCTTTATCCTTTATACACGAACTTGAATATTGCAAAAGATAATCTATTTTCAAAACCAATTCAGCAAACTCCTTATTACCATCGTTAACCAAATCAACCAACATTGAATATATTTGGGGAGATGCTTTTGTTTTTGCAGTATTCAAAAAATCATTGTTTCTAGCATTTACTTTTGCCATTTTTATCACCTCTTTAGCTCTATTTTATGTCTAAAGTTATGCATTCTTAAAATAAACTATGTTAAGTAAATCATAATCTTTAATACTAAAGTGGTACCACTTTATAATAAAAGCTATTTTTATTAGCCAACTATAAAACATGCCACTGCAACTATTAAGTACACACTCATCAATTGGAGTCCTTCAAGCCAGTTAGATTCTCCATCATATGCAACCTTATTTGCAATTATAACGGCTAATACTAGAGAAATCAATTCGTATTTATTGAAGATTAAGGCCATAGGTGTAAAGACTAAGCTCAATAACACTAACACTGGAGCAACGAAAAGGATTATTTGTAGACTTGATCCTATAGCTATCTCTACTGATATATCCATCTTGTTCTTCAGAGCGGTAACTATAGCAGTTGAATGCTCTGCAGCATTTCCTATTATAGGAAGTATTATAAGCCCAACAAATAAATTACTTAAATGCAATTGTTCTGTCATTGGTTCGATACTTGATACAAGAAACTCACTCTCAAAAGCAACAAATATAGTTGCAATTACTAATACCATTACACTTTTTTTCTTGCTCCACTTTCCTGTAAGCGCTTCATGCTCAGTTCCAAATATATCTTTGTGCGTAAAGAACGAAAAATACAAACTACTTATATATATAAATAGCATTATAACAGCTATTAAAACACTCAAATTTTCATATTTCATAGGATTAACATCATCTACAGTTATATTATTTGTAAATGCAGCAGGTATTATTACCCCTATTATCGCGAAGGTAAGCATACTCAATGAAAAATTGATACTGTTTTTAGAGAACTTCTGCACCTTAAACTTAGTTCCACCAATAAACATACTTGCCCCAAGAACTAATAAAATATTTCCTATTATCGACCCAGCAATAGAGGCTTTAACTACTTCTAACAGTCCTGCCTTAAGCGAAAATATAGCAAGTATTAATTCAGTAGCATTTCCAAAAGTAGCATTTAGAAATCCTCCGAGTCTTGATCCAAGGTATACTGACAATTCCTCTGTTGCTTCCCCCATGAGCCCAGCCAGCGGTATTATTGCTAAAGCTGTGAATATAAAGGTTAGTATTGGACTAAGATGAAATACTTCTTTAGATAAAAAAGAAATCGGTATAAAAATAAATAAGTAATATAATTTATTCATAAATCCCCCTTAAAAATAATATGATACCAAGTTATATTTATATTGAACAATTTACCAAATTACCTTGCTAATTGCAATAAAAATTGTAATTATATTATATACTTCCACACTGTTGCACGAATTAAACAAATATTATATATTTGTTTAAAAATTGCTTTATAAAGCAATAATATATAGATAAACTACTTCATAATTAAATTAGTACCTTCAAATCTTCCAACCAAAAATTGTGGGATTTTTAAAAATAGATTTCACATTGAAGTAGTTCATCTTTATATAAGTTTTAGTGATAGAAAGGATTTTTGTTATGAGTATGGATAGTAACTTAAAATGCCAAAAATGCTCTAGTAATAATCTAGAGATTAAACGTGAAGCAACCTATGTTTATACCTATGATATAAGCAGTTCAAGTTCTGATAGATCAATTAGAAGAGCAGAAGAAACACCTTTTATGTTTGATGATAGAAAAAAAATTAAAGAAAAAGATTTTCTACACTGTAAGAATTGCGGAACAATATATGAGTTTTCTGTAGATGATATTAGTGATAACGTAGAATTTACTATAGTACAAAAGGCTATTCGCTCAGATTATCAAGAAACTCCAGAATTTTTAGGATAAATTTTCTGTTTTAGAAAATAGGTAGAGTAAATAATACATTTACCTACCTATTTATACTAAGGTATAATTTAACTAGAATAAACTATTATAAAGTTTTTAATAATCTCATAATTTATATTGAGATAACATTTGGAGGTTAATTGTATGAGCACAAACAATAATAAATCCATAGTTTACGTGGGAACGTATACTTACGGTGATAGTAAAGGTATATATTCTTTTGAATTCAATCACAAAAACCATGAAGTAAACAATCTACAGCCCGTTGCTACACTTGCACATCCTACATATGTAATTACTTGCAAAGAAAAAAACTTATTATATTCTGTGTTAAAACAACAAGATTTTGGAGGGGTTAGAGCATTCAAAATAAATAATGATAATACTCTTTTTGAATTAAACACTGTTTTAGACGAAGGAAAATCCCCTTGTCATCTTTCTTTTGATAATGATTATAAATATGTCTTTGCTGGAAACTATCATGAAGCTACTATAACAGTCCTTCCAATAAAAGAAGACGGTACTCTAGCAGCCCCTACATCAGTTATTAGACATACCGGAGATGGATCTGGGGTAGTTGCTGAACGCCAAGAAAAACCTCATGTTCATTATTGCTATCTTACACCTAGTGAAAAACACCTAGCAGTGGTTGACCTTGGAAGAGACACTATAACCTTTTATCCATTTGATAAAAGTACTGGTATATTGGACGAGCATAACAAAAAGGTTATACACTCACAACCTGGTTCTGGTCCACGCCATTTAATATTCCATAGTGACTTTAAATTCTTTTATGTTATAAACGAGCTTAACGCTAATGTGGATGTATATAATTATGATGACCATGAACTATCTGTAACAAAGCTACAAACAATTAATTCTCTTCCAAAAGATTACGAAGGCCATAATCTTGGTGCTGCAATAAGAGTTTCTCCTAATGGAAAGTTTTTATATACTTCCAATAGAGGTAGCGACACCATCTCTATTTTTGCAATTGATAGCAGCTCTGGGTTGCTTACTTTTGTTGATTATATATCAACCTTTGGAGAAGGTCCAAGAGATTTTTCCTTTGATCCAAGCGGAAATTTCTTAATCGTAGCAAATCAAAACACAAATTCAATAATTATATATAAAGCAAATCCTGATACTGGGCTATTAGAAAAACTTGAGTGTGATTTAGAAGTACCAAATCCTGTTTGCATATCAATAACAAATGAATAATTTTTAATTACTTACAAGGGTTCCTTTACTTAGACTCAATTTATATCTATTGAAACCAACCGAATTACGGATGTTTTCTAGAAAGTATAAATTAATAGTTTAAGTTGGAACCCTTTATTTATAGATTTTGTTTAAAGAAGTTGTTAAAATCAATTGGCTATACAGAAAATGCTATATGAGCGAGCCATTAGACTATGGTAAATCAATATAGTCGTTATTTAATAAAAACTTTACTATATCATACAGCGCATCACAGTAACTTTCTTGCAATTCAGATTTAGCCTCAATTACTTCTCCTTTGTTATTTTTCAAGCTTACAACAACTTCATACTGCTGATTATTTAGGTTAGGAGTGGGAAATTGCCCAGTGTAGTCTTGTATAATTTCAATAAGCTCTCCTACTTTCACATCATATCCGTACTTTAGAAGCAATTCATCTTCGTGTTTAGTATCTCTTTTATATTCATCACCTAAGTATTCTCTTGTAAGTCCTGTTACTAGAGAAAGAAGTTTTATTCTATTGTCATAACTAATTTCTTTTAACTGTTTTCCTGATAAATGTTGTTTCATTCTAAAAGCACCACCTTAAATTTATATTATTATTTTTATTATTGACTTTTTATATATGAATGTACCACTTCGTAATAAAACTTATTATTTTAAAATTCTCTCACCAGAACCCGTGAGAGTTTTAAAAATAGATTCCGGTTCGAAGTGGTACATCTATAGTTCCAACTTCAATTATTAATCTAAATTTTGTTTGAAACTTATACATCTATAAATATAAAAAATATACAATTTAAATAAATTGTTTGATCCAAATGTCTTAAACTTTTTATAATCCCCTAGACAATAAAATATATGCATACGAAGCTATACAAATACTGTAATAAACATATTAAAAATCTTTCACTCCCATTGATAAATAATATTCATATTTATCGGAAATTATAAAACATAGATATTTTTATACTTATAATTCTATCAAAGTAATATATTGAAATTTAAGTATCTTTTTCATAAGATCCTTAATAAATTTCACAAAAATTTTTGATACTAAACTTTAAAAAGGTGCATCAATATTAAAAATCGCAGAAAAATCAGAGGTGTTATACATGGATAATTTTAATGTACAAAGAGAGGAATTAGAAAGAATTTATGGAAAAATCAGTCCTTTTGAATTTAAAAACAGACTTATCAGCTTAGCAAGTGGACAAAAGGAAAAAAGTGCTCATGCACTATTAGATGCCGGAAGAGGTAATCCAAACTGGACTGCTGCTACTCCTAGAGAAGCCTTTTTCACTTTCGGATTATTTGCAGTTCAAGAAACAAGAAACACTTGGTGCGAAGGTGATCTAGCTGGAATGCCTAGGCGTCAAGGTATTGCAAATCGCTTTTATGATTATGTAAAATCAAATGCAACTTCACCAGGAATAGATTTATTAAAACGAATTATAGATTATGGTATAGTTGAAAAAGGGTTTGATCCAGATACTTGGGTTCAAGAACTCGCTGATGGAATAATTGGTGATAACTATCCTTCACCAGATAGAATGTTAGTTCATATTGAGCAGATTGTTAACTCCTATTTAGTTCAAGAGATGTGTTATAATAAGCCACCAGAAGGTATATTTAATATCTTTGCTGTAGAGGGCGCAACAGCTGCTATGTGTTATATATTTGATTCTCTTATAGCAAATGAACTGTTGGCACGGGGTGATAAGATTGCCTTAATGACACCAATCTTTACTCCATATTTAGAGATTCCTCTTTTGCCTAGATATAATTTTGAGGTTATTAAAATAAGAGCCACAGAACTTACTGAAGACGGCACTCATACATGGCAGTATCCTAAGGATGAATTAGAAAAACTAAAAGATAAATCCATAAAAGCCTTGTTTGTAGTTAACCCTAGTAACCCACCTTCGGTAGCAATGAAGAATGAATCGGTTAAAATCATAATGGATATAGTAAATAATTATAATCCAAACCTTATGATAATATCTGATGATGTATATAGTACCTTTGTTCCTAAATTCCGCTCATTGATGGCTGACTTGCCTTATAACACAATTGGTGTTTATTCATTCTCAAAGTACTTTGGGGTAACTGGCTGGAGACTAGGAACCATAGCTTTACACGAAAAAAATGTATTTGATAAGCTATTAAGAATGCAGCCGGAATTTATCAAAGAAGAACTTAGACAAAGATACGGCGATTTATCTTCTGACCCTGATAATGTTCTTTTCATAGATAGAATAGTGGCTGACAGTAGGCAGGTTGCACTTAATCATACAGCTGGGCTTTCTACACCTCAACAGGTGCAAATGGCTTTCTTCTGTGCATTCTCCTTGTTAGATGATAAAAATGTATATAAGCAACAAACAATTGATATATGCCATAGACGCCAAAAACTACTTTTTGATGGATTAGGCCTTGATCTTAGAAAAGATCCTTATGATGCTGCTTATTACACAGAATTTGATTTATTAGAGTGGGCTTGCCACTATTATGGAGATGAATTTGCTGAATACCTTCAAAAGAATCATAAGCCAATAGATATTTTGTTCCGTTTAGCTGAAGAATCTTCTATAGTACTTTTAAGTGGAAGTGGATTTCATGGTCCTGAATGGTCTATCAGAATCTCACTTGCCAATCTAAGTGATGAGTCTTATTCACGGATAGGTGAAGTACTTCATAAGGTTTTAGATGAATACGTACATTCATGGCAACTTTCATTTTCACACGTATAGAATCCATCTTTAAAATAAATTAACCTATTGATGTCTAAGGTGTAGTTTCTTATCATCAATAGGTTAATTCCATACCACTTCTAGTCCTCAAATATATTTGACTCCCCTTATATCTAAGGAACGAATTTTTCAAAAATTCTTCAAGAAGTAATACATTTATATAAGATTAATATCTTAGGAGGCAAAATTATTTAACTATCTTATTTAATGCTTGGTCTAAATCATATATTAAGTCATCTGCATCTTCAATACCTATAGATAATCTTATTAGGTCTGGAGTTACTCCTGCAGAAAGTTGCTGCTCCTCATTTAATTGTGCATGTGTTGTACTGGCTGGATGTATTACAAGTGATTTAGCATCCGCAACATTTGCAAGATGTGAGAAGATTTCAAGACTTTCAATAAAGGTCTTTCCTTCTTCAGTTCCACCTTTTATACCAAAAGTAAATATCGAACCCGCTCCCTTAGGGAAGTACTTTTTAGCAAGCTCATTATATTTATTTCCTTCTAATCCTGGATAACTAACCCAAGAAACTAGAGGATGTTTGCTTAGGAATTCTACTATCTTCTTAGTATTGGAAACATGTCTTTCAACTCTTAAAGATAATGTTTCAAGTCCTTGAATGAACAAGAAAGAGTTAAATGGGCTTATTGCAGCTCCAGTATCTCTTAATAATTGAACTCTAGCTTTAGTAATGTAAGCAGCAGCTCCTACATCTTGTGCAAATCTTATACCATGATAACTTTCATCTGGCTCTGTAAGACCTTTAAATTTGCCACTTGCTGCCCAATCAAACTTTCCAGCATCTATTATTACTCCTCCGATTGAAGTTCCATGTCCACCTATAAACTTAGTAGCAGAATGTACTACTATATCAGCTCCAAACTCGATTGGTCTTATTAGATATGGTGTACCAAATGTATTATCAACAATTAGTGGAATTCCATTTTCATGAGCAACAGCTGCAACAGCTTCTATATCCACAAGGTTTATTCCTGGGTTACCTATACTTTCAATATAAAGTGCTTTCGTTTTATCTGTAATCGCATTTCTAAAATTCTCTGGATCATCTGGATTTACAAACACTGTTTTTATACCATATCTAGGAAGTGTAGATCCAAATAAGTTATATGTTCCTCCGTATAATGTACTAGCCGCTACTATTTCATCACCTGCCTCAGCAATGTTTATGATAGCATATGTTATTGCTGCAGAACCTGATGCAACTGCAAGTGCTGCTATTCCTCCTTCAAGTGCTGCTATTCTCTTTTCAAAAACATCTGTAGTTGGATTCATTATCCTAGTATAGATATTTCCTGATTCTTTTAATCCAAATAAATTAGCACCATGTTCAACACTGTTAAATACATATGATGTTGTCTGATATATTGGAACCGCTCTTGATCCCGTTGTTGGATCTGCTTCTTGCCCTGCATGTACCTGTAATGTATCAAATTTTAAACTTCTTTCTTCACTCATCTTAATCTCTCCTCATTCTAAATAATTTATTTTATATAATCACAAATACTAAATCTCACTTCTATGATCATCTTTATACGTTACCCCACAATCTTTCTATGAAATTTCGTATAATTTCATTAACTTACCTCTTAATTTGTTTCACTAAATTTACTACAAATTATTACGATTTAAATTAAAGACTCTTCTTAACAGTGACTCTTTAACTTTCTAAAGAATAAAAAACAAAAATACCTCCTTTCTCAAAAATGTATGACGAAAGAAGGTATAATTAACCGCAAAACTCTACCATCTCTCATCTTTCCTTAGGTAATGATCCTAAAGCAGGATTTGGCACCTTTTCAGATAAATGAATCTGAAGGTTGCCGAGGTTTCGTAGGGCCAGTCCCTCAACCTCTCTTGATAAGAAATATGAACTATTCAATTTTTATATTATGGAAAATAAAAATTTCACTAAAGCTATCTTCTTTTTTATTCTTTAATTTATACTATGTCTTAAGTCTGTTCGCATAATTATCCACAGATATAATTGAGATATAATTTCCTAAAGAATAAAAAAACCTCTTTACTGAGAAAGAGGTATGATAAACACACATACTTATCTCTCAGCTATCGCTGTTGGACTTAGCACCATGTATAATGAAATACTGGTTGCTGGGCTTCATAGGGCCTATCCCTCCACCACTCTCGATAAGGTCTTTATTTAATTTAAATTGCTTGTTATTATTATAATTACTAAAAAATAGGTTGTCAACTATAATTTTATATTTTTTATTTAAGGCTTAAAGAGAAAATTTTCGCAAATTGTCCCTCCTACAAACTATACTATACGAACTAGTAATTATAATTATATGCTTTTCTGAAGTTAAATAGAATTAAAAAGCTGTGTCATTACGCTCTAAAGATACATACTTATATAATACAGAGCCTAATTTAAAAATTAAATTACTGGAGGATATCTTATGAGTGACGTATTTAAGATGAAAGATGAGCTTAAGCTAGACTATGCAGAAGCTTATGTATTACCTCAACCATTTAAAGATCTATATGATATAAAGACTGCTTTTGGACGTGGCACTATATTCAATGATTTATATAGACCTTATGAAAAAAAGAAACATGGGAGGGAGTGCTAATGGAACAAAAGAAATTACTTTATATGATTCAACAAGTTGGTTTCTACTTAGTAGACCTTAATCTTTACCTAGATACTCATCCTGATTGCAAAGATGCTTTAGAAAGATTAAATTACCTTTCTGGAAAACTTAAAGCACTAAGAAAAGAATATTGTTCCAAATTTGGTCCTTTAACTAACTTTGGTCTTGAGCAAGCTGAATGCTGGGATCAATGGGTTTCAGAACCATGGCCATGGGAAAGAGAAGCAAATTAAATTAATGGAGGAATAATGAATGTGGTATTATGAAAAAAGATTAGAATATCCAGTAGATATTAAAACCCCTGATTTAAAGACAGCAAAGATTATTATGACTCAATTAGGTGGTCCTGACGGGGAACTTGGTGCTTCTATAAGATACTTAAGCCAAAGATACACAATGCCTACAGGAAAAACAAAAGGATTATTAACTGATATTGGAACTGAAGAATTAGCTCACCTAGAAATAATTTCTTCAATGATCTATCAGCTTACTAGAAAAGCTACTCCTGATCAAATAAATGCTGAAGGATTTGATTCCTATTATGTTGTTCATGGTACAGCCGTTTATCCTGCTGATCCAAATGGAGTTCCTTGGACTGGCGCATATATACAATCAACTTCCGATCCAATAGCTGACTTACATGAAGATATGGCTGCTGAACAAAAAGCAAGAGCTGCATATGAAAGATTAATTCAATTAATTGATGATAAAGATGTACTTGACGTTTTATATTTCTTAAGAGAAAGAGAAGTTGTACACTTCCAAAGGTTTGGTGAAGCATTAGTACAAGTTCAGGATCATTGTAAAAAATAGTGCATATTTAAATATGCCAAGCATTAAATAAATGTATTTTTACAGTTTTTATTTAAAAAAATAAAAATTGAAAAGGCTATTAGCATGATTTATTTGCTAATAGCCTTTTCCAAAATAAAGCCAATTAAAATATAAAATAATCAATTTTAAGTCAGTAATAAATTAGGGCTTTGTAAACATTAAGTATGCAAAGCCCTATCTATTATAAAAAACAATGTATGCCTGTCAGTTCCATTTTCAGGTAACTGCTGCAACTTGTTTCCTATATTTATTTTATTAATATTACTTGATATTTGTTCCTAATTATTTTTATCTCACAATAATCTTTTCCTTTAATTTTTCTATTACATATTCATCTGTTGAAGGCTCTTTCTCCGAATCATCCATCACTGCCATTAATGATTCGTTTATATCATCCTTAGTTATTAGATTCTTTTTTACTAATACATCTACTAATGCATCAACTTTATATGAGTTTGTACTCAATATATCTGCTACTTCTTTTATTGCATTATCATCCATTTGCATCATCTCCTACTTTTCTTTTTTCTTTCCTCTTACTGGTACAAATTCTGACAATGTATCATTTGGGTCTATATTTACGTAATCGCCATACTCATTCTTTTTTAATCCTAATGAAGCCATCTTCTTTCTAGTATTACTAATCTTAGTTGCCATTATTAGCTTCCCTCCATTTCGAGATTAAATTTTCCTACTTGAAGTCATTATGTTTAGTACTGACACCTTAATTCCAACACAATTCTTAAATCCATCTCTATTTTTAAATTCTCTTCTCTTATAGGTTTACCATTTGAAGCTTGTTTATACTGAATAAAAATCATCAATAAGCCAAATTAATTTTTATATTTTTATTATTAATTGCCTACAAAATTAGGGTGTTTCTCTATAAAATAAACAAAGAATTTTATGAGAAGCACCTTAATTTATTACAATATTTATCTAGCTGTATCACCTAATTTTACAAATAAAAGCTTATACGATTGAATCAATACAAATGGCACTAATGCTAAACCATAAATCCAAACATATTGAGAAATATTAAGAGTAACTACTTCGAATACTCCCATTATAGGCTTGAAAGTAAGAACGAAAGTAAGTAACACTACACCTAATATAACTGCATACCATACAAAGGGATTTGCAAATACTCCAACCTTAAATATTGATTGCTTTGCTCTACAATTAAAACCATGGAATAATCTTGAAAGACATAGTGTTGCGAAAGCCATAACTGTAGCTACTGAACGATCTCCAGTTGTAAGTCCTATGTGGAATGAAACCATTGTTACTACTGCTATTATCAAACCTTCTATAAGAACTTCTAATCCAAATTCCTTACTTAATATAGGAATATTAATATTTCTAGGTTTTTGTTTCATTATATTTTTATTATGAGGTTCAAGACCTATTGCTATAGCAGGTAAACTATCTGTAAGTAAGTTAATGAATAATAAATGCACTGGAGCAAATGGTATTGGTAGTGCAAATAAAGTTGCATAAAGTACTGATAAGATTCCCGCTATATTTCCTGACAATAGGAACTTTATTGAATTTTTTATATTTTCGTATATACTTCTTCCATTAGATATAGATTTTACTATGGTTGAAAAATTGTCATCAGCTAGTACCATGGATGCAGCATCCTTTGCAACCTCAGTACCTGTTATCCCCATTGCTATACCTACATCTGCTTGTTTTAAAGCTGGGCCATCATTTACACCATCACCTGTCATAGCAACAATGTTTCCTTTTTCTTGCCAAGCTCTTACTATTCTAATTTTGTGTTCTGGAGATACTCTAGCATATACTGATATACCCTCAACCTTTTCTCTAAGTTCCGCATCTGAAAGCTTTTCTAATTCATAGCCTTCCATAGCTTCAGATTCATCTTTTAAAATACCAATTTGCTTTGCGATTACTGAAGCTGTTATCTTGTGATCCCCTGTTATCATAACAGGCTTAATACCTGCACTAATGCAATCAGCAACTGCTTTCATCGATTCTTCTCTTGGTGGATCCATCATGGATATAAGGCCTAAGAATATTAAATCTTTTTCGTCTTCTAATCCTATATCATTTTTGTCAGTAATCTCTTTGTATCCAAAGGAAAGAACTCTCAAACCTCTTGAAGAAAAATCCTTATTAATCTTTTCTATTTCTTTTTTATGAGCATCTGTCAATGGTTCTTTTCCTCTTGAGGTTTCTATCATAGTAGCTCTGGATAAAAGTACATCAAGTGCGCCTTTTGTAACCATACTCTCCATATCATTAATTTCATTTAAAGTACTCATAAGCTTTCTATCTGAGTCAAACGGGACTTCAGCAATTCTCTTATTATTGTCTCTTATTTCTAACTCATCAAACCCATATACCTCACCAAAATTAACTAAAGCAACCTCTGTAGGATCACCAATTTCCTTATTTTCAATAGTTACTGCATCATTACAAAGTAAAGAACTTAAAACCAACTTTTTTTGTAATTCATCTTCTTTATTAAGCTGATCTTTTTCTATTACCCTCTCATCTACATAAATATGCTGTACTGTCATTTTGTTTTGAGTTAAAGTTCCAGTTTTATCAGAGCATATTACTGATATACTTCCAAGACTTTCTACTGCATGAAGCTTTCTCATAATTGCATTTTCTTTAGCCATCTTTTGAGTTCCCAGTGCTAAAACTATGGTAACAATAGAACTTAAAGCCTCCGGTATAGCAGCTACCGCCAATGAAACTGCAAACATAAAGGAATCTATAATTCTGTTTCCTCTTATTACATTTAGAGCCAAAATAACAGCTGAAATAGCAAGTATTACTATAGCTAGTTTCTTACCAAAGCTATCTAAGTTTATTTGAAGTGGTGTCTTTTTTTCCTTAGCACTTTGGAGTAGGTTTGCTATTCTACCTATTTCAGTATTCATTCCTATATCAGTTACAAGCACTAATGCTCTACCATAAGTTACAAAACTGCCTGAAAAAACCATATTTTTTCTATCACCTATAGCTACATCAGTAGAATTTATTACCTCTATATGCTTTAAAACACTTTCTGATTCTCCTGTAAGAGAACTTTCATTTACCTGTAAACTATAGTTTTCTATTATCCTACCATCTGCACTTATATGATCACCTGCATCAAGATAAATAATATCTCCTACAACTATTTCTCTAGAAGGTATTTCAATTCTAGTATTATTTCTCAAAACCTTTGCCACTGGCGCTGATAATGCCTTTAAACTACTTAGCGATCTTTCAGCTTTAATGTGCTGAACAGTACCAAGTATAGAGTTTATTATAACTACAACTAGGATAACTATAGCACTTTCAAGCTTACTTAAGAATGCTGATATTATTGCTGCTGCCAAAAGAATTATTACTAAAAAATCTTTAAATTGACTTAAGAATACACCTAGTGTACTTAATTTCTTACCTTCTTCTAATTCATTAAATCCATACTTTTCTCTTCTTTCAGTGACCTCATCATCCTTTAATCCACTTTTATTAGCACCTAGAAATTTCATAGAATCATCTATAGACTTGTTATAAAAGGTCCCAATCGAATAATCCTTTTCCCTTTTTTCTTTAATCTTACCATTCTTAATATTTTTACTGTTTATCAAAATACCAACCTCCAAAATAATTAGTATAAATGTTATAAAATTCCTATAAATCAAAACAAACTATAAAACATGCTGTGCATAAATATCACATTCAAATAAAAATAGTATTTGGAAATAATGAACCAGTGAATTAACTATGATGTAAATTCCCCCAAATCAGTCAAAAACAAAAAAATAAAGACTCTATAGCTAGCATTATTCTAGCTATAGAGTCTCACTAAACAACGTTGTTAGCAAAGCCGGGAAAAATCCGAATTGACGACCTTGCTCTTAATAGAATTCAATCTATCAAGAAGTTACTCCCTCTATAAGGTATAAATTACTTTTTATCATGTTTGTTAATATTATATTACTAAGTATCTATTCTTGTGTCAACCCTAATTTTATAAATTCAGCTTCAAACTTGTCTATGTTTAATCATATTATTGAAATTAATTGGTTATACAGTAGATGCTATATGAACAAGCTATTAGAAATTATATAAATTATTTATATATTCAATCTTTCTTTAAGTACCCTAATTTCTTCATCTTTCTTAGCCATCATGTCTTTGTAGTCTGCTTCCATCCTGCACAAATTCTTATTTAATAGATTTATCATAGAAGCCATTTCATCAGCACTTCCTGAAATTCTATTAAAGAGTAATAGATTAGATTCTAGTATTTCTGGAATTTCTCTATGGGAATATCTTAATTGGTGATCTATTTCTCCATAACCTTCTTCAAAGATAGTTCTAACTTGAATCTCAGCTATAACTTTTTGACTAGTAGGATAGAATTCTATAAGATAATGTACAGATCTGTACCCTGATTTTCTAGACTTAATCTGAATATCAAGTTCTTCAAATCTTTTAGTGTCATCACCATCTCTTACGTTTGCAGTAATCTCAATTACTTTCCAGGTGTCTAATATAAACCTGTGAATCTCTTCCCAGTCCTGCTTGAATATATGTATTGCTCTAATCCCTATAAGATCATTTATCTCTTCCTTGTAATTATCCACACTAAATTGAAAATCATCATTATACTTATTTTTTCTATCCTCTGTCTTTCTAATAACTTTTTCTATAAGTCTCTCAGGATATTTAACTCTAGATTTAACTGAATGCACTTTTGGATGAGTTCTAAGTATGTTTGCTATAAAATCCGCTTGGCTTTCATATGTATCTTTCACTGATATATAATCGCTGTAAATCTCTTCAAGAACTTCAGTATCAATGTTATTTCTCTTTATATCAGCTTCTGCAAAGGGATATTTTTTAAAAAATTGTTCCATATTTAGCTTGTTTATCATAAATACCTCTCACTGTTTATATTTAATTCCATATGTATACTGTTCTAATTTTATTATACTATAGTTATAGTTTTAAATTAATGGTTTCTCCAATATTTCTTTATAAAAAAGTCGCTGAAGCGCCCTTCTTCAGTTAGTTTTTTTTCGCATCTGTCTTTCCGAATGTATATGAGGAAAATCTGATAGGCAAATAAGTTTTATTTTTTACTATATAGCCATAAGCACTTCTAAAGCCATCGAAATATCTAGGTTTAGTTAACTTAAAAATTTTATACTTTCCTATGCAGCAAAAAAATTGGCACCAATCCAAATAAAACTCAAGGATTAGCACCAGTCTACAATACTTTTATCTACTTTTAATTATTTCATCAATAAGCCCATAAGCCTTTGCTTCTTCCGCAGACATATAATTATCTCTCTCCATATCTTCTAAAAGCTTCTCAGCAGGCTGTCCTGTATTTTCACTATATATTTCAGTCAATCTCTTCTTTGTTCTTAATATCTTATCCGCATAAATCTTTATATCCGTCGCTTGTCCGCTTAGCCCTCCAGATATAGATGGTTGATGTATCATTATTTCACTGTTTGGAAGTGCAAATCTTTTCCCTTTAGTTCCACCAGCAAGTAAGAAGGAACCCATACTAGCTGCCATTCCTAAACAAATAGTTGATACATCGCATTTTATATATTTCATGGTATCATATATAGCTAGACCAGAAGTAATCACTCCACCAGGACTATTTATATAGAAGATAATATCCTTATCTGGATCTTCTGCTTCTAAAAATAGCATTTGAGCTATGATTAAACTTGCTGTAGTATCATTTACCTGATCACTTAAAACTATTATCCTGTCCTTTAAAAGCCTTGAGTAAATATCATAAGATCGTTCTCCTTTGCTTGTCTGTTCTACAACCATAGGTACATAACTCATATTATTCTCTCCTTTATGCAAAACTTTTTATAGTTACTACAATTCTCAGTATTATTGATTGAAATATTAGATAATTACACATCTTAATCTCATTACAGAAATTGATAAGATACTAGTTAATTGAACTAATGCTATGCAATCTTTATGCAGCTTTGCAGGTCACACTTATTGCAGATGCCTGAACCTTTGTAATCTTTGCTATCTCTAACTTTTTATATAGTAAGACTCTCTGCTGTGTCTTTCTAATCTTACTTGGAGAAACTCCAAACATCTTCTTAAAAGCTCTTGAGAAAGCCTCTTGAGAACTAAATTGATATTTTAAAGCTATATCAACAATCTTCTCTTTACCTTCCACAAGATCTTTAGCTGCTTCAGTAAGCCTTCTTTTCCTTACATATTCCATAACTGGTTCACCAGCTATATTATGAAATACCCTATGATAAAAATATTTAGATAAGTAAACCGCCTTAGCAATATCCTCTAGAAAAATCCTCTCACTAAGATTATTCTCAATGTATTCAATTGACTCTTGAATTTTATCAATATAATCCATATCATAACCTCCAAAACTTAACATTGCTTTATACATATCAGTAATTTAATTAACTATAAAAGTTTTTATATTTTAACTTAATTATAAAGTCTTAAAAGTAAAAAATCCTGACATTTATTGCTCATATTATACTGTATTTAAGAATGTTGTTGAAATTACTTTTACATTTACATTGAATTAAATAGCATAATAACTTAGTATACTATTATATATAATTATAAAGTTTCAATGATATATATTATATCTTTAATCTTAGTTATCTTGGAACCTTACTATTCCAAAAAATATTATAGAAAATAAGATTAAAGGTCTATAGTCTATAAAAATCTTAAACATAAGAAAGGATGACATAACATGAGCAATTTTAATTTCAAAAATTTAAATGATTCAAATTTAAAAGTTACTGTATCAACTAACAGTCAAGAAGAACATACCCATGGAGGCCATTACGAAGGAGCTTTAAAAGATGGTAAGAAAAATGGCTTTGGTATTTTTACATACAGCAATGGAACAAGATATATTGGATACTGGAAAGACAATATGTTCCATGGAGAAGGCACTCTTTCATTCACAAATGGCGAATTATATCAAGGCAATTGGTTAGAAGATGAAATGAATGGCTATGGAATATATAGTTGGCCAGATGGTGAAAGATATGTAGGTGAATGGAAGGATGGCTCAAAAACTGGTAATGGTATTTATATCTGGGACAATGGGGATCAGTTTATAGGTTTATGGAAGGAAGACAACCGTGAAGGTGACGGAATTATGTTATATTCAGACGGTGAAAGAATCATAGGTACTTGGGAAAATGATGAACTAGTAAAAAAATTAGTAGAATAATCTTTTAAAAACTTAGTATTATTGATAGAGCTTTAAAAGTTATGCAAATAGACTTTTAAAGCTCTATTTTTAATAGACCCTACTTTATATTTATCCTTCATATGAAAGATAAATTAAACTCACACATTTATTTTTCTGCTATAAATAGAAGATG
The DNA here is from genome assembly GCF_024341905.1 of Clostridium folliculivorans. Lineage (GTDB taxonomy): Bacteria > Bacillota > Clostridia > Clostridiales > Clostridiaceae > Clostridium_AR > Clostridium_AR folliculivorans. The sequence goes on along the minus strand of NZ_BQXY01000006.1, from coordinate 265,198 downwards.
GTTACTTGCTCCTAAAAATTCAGGCTTTTCACAACAATAAAAATGATAGTTAATCCAAGAATTATAACTTTCGTCATCCATTGCATTAATTTTATCTGCTAACAATTCACTTAAACCATCTGTAGCAACCTCTCCACAAACTACTAAGCTGGAATCTTTGAGTAATTCTCTACAATCATCAACTGTGTGAAAAACAAACGGAAAGTCTACAACCTTAAAGGTTTCATGATTATATTCCACACCCTTTAAAAAATTAGGATCATAGCACATAGCTTCAGTTGTAATAACCATATCATTAGAGATAAAAGCAAAAAACATCTTAGCATTATCTGTGCTAACTCTTTTTACTTCCCTTATACAGGTTAACTTGTCCTCGTTTTTCTTTAAATGATATAGCGGACCAAAACAGAAAACAATATCATAAGATTTATCTTTTATCATCGATAAATTAGTTGCATTCCCCTGAAATGCCTCAAGAGAAATCCCCTCAGAAATTTTATCTTGAATTTGTTTTACATGCTTTTCAACTAATTCAACCGCTGTTACTTCAAACCCTTTTTTTGCAAAATACAAACTGTATTCTCCTGTTCCAGCTCCTAAATCTAGTATTTTCATACCTGGCTTAAGATATTTTTCAATTTGTCTTACAGTTGTTAAGAACTCAACTTGAGTTGCTCTAGTAGATAGCCTTGAGGATTCATTAAAAATATCATAAATGGCTGAAACTTGCTCTTCTTCATTTTCAATTTTAGAAACTTCTCTAATATTCATATACTCTCCCCCTGTTTCTTTATAGGCCAATACTAGCCTCGTCACCTTCAAATTAAATTATATCGGCATCATTATTATTAATCTGATTTAATAAACAATTCTTTGCAGATGATATTTAGCCTATAAATTTATTAAACATTATTCTAACTAATCTAACGGTTATTGTCAAATAATTGAAACTATGTTATATAAATTCATTTCATGAATTTTAAGTAAGTTTTATACAAATTTTTCTTGACTGAAATCATACCTAGTATTACTATGTATATATAAGATACCTAGATTTACTAGGTATGCATTGGAGGTTGTTATGAAAGTAAGCAAAGAACTTCTAAAAGGAAGTACAACTATTATTATTTTGAGTCTACTTAAAGATAAATCCATGTATGGATATGAGATGATAAAAGCTATTGAGGAAAAATCAAACGGAATCTTTGCCTTTAAGGAAGGTACTCTCTACCCTATTCTTCATTCACTTCAAAGTGATAACTATGTAGAGTCCTACTGGGAAGAAAGTACAGAAGGCAGAAAAAGAAAATATTATAGAATAACTAGTGACGGTGAAAAACACCTTAAAGATAAGAAAAAAGAGTGGGAAACTTATAAAAATGCTGTGGATAGCTGCTTATGGGAGGGCATAATATGGGGATAGATAATAATTTATTTGATAAGTTTGCCGAAGAAGTTTGTTCTCAGATAAAGTGTACTGAAGTTCATAAAGAAATAAAAGAGGAACTAACTTGTCATCTTCAGGATATACGTGAAGAATATATAGCTCAAGGTTCAAGTTTCCAAGAAGCAAGCAAATTTGCAATTTCTCATATGGGCGATAGTGAAAAAATAGGTTTTGACTTAAATAAAATATACAAAAAAACACCTGAGTATAAGACTCTGATAATATGCTCATTGTTTATTGCCTTTGGCTTGTTTATTCAGTTTTCAATATTTAAAAATGCTCCTGAGGTTAGGTCTTATAATAGTTACATTAGAATGATCCTGTTCACAATTTTAGGTGGAATATTGGGTATAGCTACTTATTTCTTCGACTATAGAAAACTTGAAAAGTATTCATGGCATATATTTATTGGAGCAAATATAATATTAATATTCCCTTTATTGTTTGGTGTTTCTATTTATGGTATGAGTAGAACTCATATTCTAGGAATTAGTTTTGATATAAATCTATCGGCAGTGATATTATATTCTATATCATTCAGCGGTTTATTTCCAAGACTCTATTCTTCCAAATTAGGTGTTCTAAAGATCTTAGCTTTGATAATCTTTTGTGGATACTTACTAACATTAGGCGGTAATCACGTCACTTTGATAATATTTTTCGTCCTTTCCATTGTTCAACTAATATATACAGGGCTAGAGAAGAAATATGTTTTCTCCCTTCTTGGAATTGTTTCAGCAGCGCTTGCTATTTTATTAATCAGTAGCCCCTATAGGCTTAGAAGACTTTTAGTATTTATAAACTTTGAGCAGTTTAAAGATGATACTGGTTATATAAACAACATAATTTATGAATTAATGCGCGCCTCAAATATCTTTGGTAACGGCGTATCAAAAGAAATAATATCAAGCACTCCGGTAATAAACCAAGACTTAATATACATCTATATAATTTACACCTTTGGCTGGATAGTAGGCTTAACATTATTCGCACTGGTTATTTTCTTCATAGTGAACCTTTTTAAAACTTCAACTAGTATAAAAAGCATATATGGTAAAACCTTGTTCAAAGGAATATCTTCAATATTTGCAGTTGAGTTTTTATTATCAATTTTAACAAACTTAAATCTATTTCCTATAGTATCAATATCCATGCCTTTTCTAAGTAATAGCGGAAACGCTAGTTTTATAAATATGTTCCTTGTAGGACTTATCTGTAGCATATATGGAAGAAAAAATTTGAGTAAATCATTGGTTAAAGCTAGCTTACAGATTAACAATTAAATAAATAAGAGCATATAAGGGAGTGTAGCAATTACATTCCCTTTATCTTTCTAAATCTATTTTCCTAATCCTATCAGTTATCTTCGCTAATTTATCTGAGCTGTTTCCAAGAATTCTTATGGTTATCATTTTTTCATGATTTATGCTTGCTCCAGCTATGATGCCTTCTTGAGACTGTAAATACTCTACAAGTTTATCTCTAAATTCTTCATCTATTTTATTATTTATTATATATACATTAGCTTGATGAGTATAACCTTCGTAATAACCTATTTCATCTAAGTTTTGTTTCTTTGGTTCTAGCAAAGTGTTATCAAAGAAAATTAATTTACCGTCGTAATATAGCTTAGTTTTTGATGAATATATATTAAAATCAAATCTTTCTCCAGACATATATCTTCCACAGGATAGTATTTCTCTATATAATAACTCACTTCCACTCTCGAGATGTATATCTGCTTCACTAAAATAGTTAGATCCATTAAAGGGTATTGTAGGCATTAAAAAATACTCAAACCTACTGTTCTTTTCTAAGCTTACCTTAAGTTTTTGATAGGCACTGCCTTCTTTCATTTTGAATATCTTGCTGTAAGATTGTGAGTATATATGAAGCCTAGAGCCTTCTTTAATCTGAAAATTCAAGAAGTACTTATCTCCTTCTAATATCCCTGGGGATACATTCATTAAGCATAGCTTCATAATATTATATTGTTCATCATAAAAAGGCCTTATGGTTTTAAAAGGTGCTGTAAAATAGCTATCTTCTAAAATAGTCCTATCTCCTTTAACTGAAGCTATTATATTGATATGACTATCTTTTTCATAATTATTGCTCATTACACTCCCTCAAGCAGAACATTTTCTTTAATCCAGTTTATTACCTTATCTAATCCTATTTTATTATGGAGATCTGTGAAAATAAAAGGTTTAGTTCCTCTCATCTTTATCGAATCTCTTTCCATTACATCAAGACTTGCACCAACATATGGAGCTAAATCTATCTTGTTTATTATTAGAAGATCAGATCTTGTTATACCAGGGCCACCTTTTCTAGGTATCTTGTCTCCACCAGATACATCTATAACATAGATAGTTGAATCTGCTAGATCCGGACTAAATGTAGCAGATAGATTGTCTCCACCGCTTTCTATAAATATTATCTCTACATCTGGAAATCTTTTTGCCATTACATCCACAGCCTCAAGGTTCATAGACGCATCTTCCCTTATTGCAGTATGAGGACATCCACCGGTCTCTACCCCCATGATTCTTTCCTTTGGAAGTATGCTGTTTGCAGTCAGAAACTCTGCATCTTCTTTAGTATATATATCATTCGTTATTACAGCTACACTGTATTCTTTACTCATTTCTCGTGTAAGTCTTTCAATTAATGCAGTTTTCCCAGATCCAACTGGACCTGCAATTCCTATCTTTACATAACTCATATCTTCACTCATGTTGACCACTTAAAAATCAACATTTTCTCCTCTCCAAAATAACATTAACTCTTATAGATAAACTCCAAATAAAAATTTTGACGGTTCTATGAATCTTTATTTATATAAATTTCAATAGGAAGTAGTTTATCTATAGCAGATATCTTTAAAATATTTCAAACATCGCCACATAAATTTCATCACAATATTTAATTTTAAGACATATAAAGTCTAGAATATAAATCCTCATGCTGCATTGCTCTTATATCCGCCCCTATACTACATCTTCCGATATCATTCATGGTAAGTTCCAATATTTCCTGGGTAATATTCGACATAACTTCTTGCATACTAAATAATGCTTTTTGACCATCTAACTGTCCTAAAGGAACAAGTTTAGTACAGTTATTTATTATTGAAGAAGCTTGATTATACACATATGCCATCAGAGCTTCTTCCTTTGATATATCACACTGTGCCGCAAAAATTCCAAAAGAAATACAGTACTGTCCATAGGCTTTTTCTTCTTTTATAGCTTCCTCGTACACATCAATAAGTTCAGTTCTTTTTATTGTGTTAATAAGCTTAATAAATCTGGTGCATAACTTCATACTACCTTCTTTTATTTCCCTTGGTGCCTTAGAGCAGGTAAGCAGACTATCGAGTTCTAATATTTTATCTACATCTCTTACTTTTGCATACTCATAAGCTAACTTCACAGCTAATCCGTCATTATATTTTACACTACTTGTAAGTATGTGCTTTAAGTACTCCTTTGATGATTCACTATCCTTTACAATTCCTTTTTGAACATAAGTTTCAAGCCCATTTGACTGAGTATAAGAACCTATAGGAAATATAGAGTCAGCAATCTGAAGCAGTGTAAAAAATTGATTACTAATGTTCATGCTCATGGCTATGTCCGTGGCTATGACTATGGCTGTGAGTCTCTAAACCATTTGCAAGTCTAGCTGAAACCTTCTGTGTATTAAAATTATTTTTCTCAAGTAGCTTCATCAAAGGTTCATCATAAGGCACAAGTATCTCCCCATGATGCAGAAATAATGGAATGTGTTTATTTCCAATCTCATAACATATTCTTCCCATTTCCTCCATAGTTGAAGGTTTTATTGAAATAGCTTCACACTCAGGAATATTTACTATCACTATAAATTCAGAATCATCATGAAGTACATCCTTATGATTAAGTTTTCTATTTCCATCTAGTCTAATTCCAACCTGTCTTCCGCTGGAACTTACTTTCTTTATTATCTTTTTATTAACTTCATACCACTCTATATCCACGAAATCTATTTCTTTTCCATGGACATCAAAGTCTTCTAAAGTTCCTAGTATATTTTCAACTAACATAAATTTCTCCTATCTAACTGGTAATATATAATTATATAATCATGTGATTTTATATTTATATAATTATGTGATTATATAAACATATAATTATATAAATATATAGGCATATCAACGGTTTGAAGCTTTTTCTTAAAACAAGAAATACCTCTGAGCTAAGGAAGCTTCTTTAATTGGTTTACAGGTCACATGCTGCCCATCAACTTTGACTTCATAGTTCTCAGGGTTTACCTCAATCTTTGGAGTCTCTGAGTTTAGAACCATATCTTTTTTACCTATGTTCCTACATTTCTCTACTGGAAGTACCATCTTATTAAGTCCTAGCTTCTCTATATTTCCATTTTCTAAAGAGGCTTTAGATACAAAGGTCATACAGCATTTATATTTTGCTTTGCCAAAGGCTCCAAACATATTTCTATATATAACTGGCTGAGGAGTTGGTATAGATGCATTGGCATCTCCCATTCTACTTGCAGTAATCATTCCAGCTTTAATTATCATTTCAGGTTTTACTCCAAAGAAAGCAGGCTTCCACAATACTAAGTCAGCATATTTTCCAACTTCAACAGAGCCTACATACTTTGATATACCATGAGTTATAGCTGGATTTATTGTGTACTTTGCCACGTATCTTTTTGCTCTAAAGTTATCACAACCTAAATCATTATCTTCAGGTAAAAGTCCTCTTTGTTTTTTCATCTTATCAGCAGTTTGCCAAGTTCTTATAATAACTTCCCCAACTCTTCCCATAGCTTGAGAGTCTGAACTTAACATGCTAAAAATCCCCATATCATGAAAAATATCTTCTGCAGCTATAGTTTCTGGTCTTATTCTTGAGTCTGCAAAAGCTATATCTTCAGGTACTTTCCTATCTAAGTGATGACAAACCATAAGCATATCTAAATGCTCATCTATAGTATTCACTGTATATGGTCTTGTTGGATTTGTAGATGAAGGAAGTATGTTAGGAAAAGCAGCTATCTTCATAATATCTGGTGCATGCCCGCCACCTGCTCCTTCTGTATGATAAGTATGAATAGTTCTTCCGCCTATTGCCGATACAGTATCCTCTACAAAACCTGCTTCATTTAAAGTATCCGTATGAATAGCTACTTGAACATCATATTCATCTGCTACTTTAAGACAAGTATCTATAGCTTTAGGAGTACTTCCCCAATCTTCATGAAGTTTAAGTCCAAGAGCACCAGCTTCCACTTGCTCTCTTAAAGCGTCTAAAGAAGAAGAGTTTCCTTTTCCCAAGAATCCAAGATTCATAGGGAATTCTTCTGCCGCTTCAAGCATTCTTTCTATATAAAAAGCTCCTGGAGTACAAGTAGTTGCATTCGTTCCATCAGCTGGACCTGTGCCTCCACCAATCATTGTGGTTATACCACTGTACAGAGCAGTTTCAATCTGTTGAGGAGATATGAAATGAATATGGGTGTCTATTCCACCAGCAGTTAATATCATCCCTTCCCCTGCTATGGCCTCAGTAGATGCCCCTACTATCATGTTTTCATCTACATTATCCATAATATCAGGATTTCCTGCTTTACCTATACCTACAATCTTTCCATCCTTTATTCCTATATCAGCTTTGAATATTCCTGTATAGTCCAAAACTAAAGCATTAGTTATAACTAAATCCAACACACCTTCAGATCTTTTATCTAAAGCTGACTGTCCCATGCCATCTCTTAGAGTCTTACCTCCACCAAACTTACATTCATCACCATAAGTAGTATAATCCTTCTCAACTTCTATGATTATGTCTGTATCAGCAAGTCTTACTCTATCCCCAGTGGTTGGTCCGTACATATTAGCATAGTCTCTAGCCTTTATTTTAAAGCTCATATTATTTCACCCCTTTAAAAGAGCTTTCTTTTGCTCTATTTAAACTATCTTCTTTGTTAGCTTCATCAGTAGCTCCAGAAGTCAATCCATTAAGTCCATATACCAGCTTGTTGCCACCGATTTCAACTAACTGGATTTCTTTTTCTTCACCTGGCTCAAATCTCACAGCAGTTCCAGATGCTATATCTAGCCTCATTCCAAAAGCTTCTGCTCTATCGAATTGAATACACTTATTTACCTCAAAAAAATGAAAATGTGAACCTACCTGCACTGGTCTATCTCCAGTATTAGAAACAATTAGATTCTTTGTTTTTCTTCCTTCGTTACATATAATATCTCTATCCTTAACGATTATTTCACCTGGTTTCATTTTAACACCTACCTTATTGGATTATGGACAGTAACTAGTTTTGTGCCGTCTGGAAAGGTTGCTTCTATTTGAACTTCATCAATCATTTCAGCTATTCCTTCCATTACATCCTCTTCCTTTAATATCTTTGTTCCAAGGTTCATAAGCTCTGTTACAGTCTTCCCATCTCTCGCTGCTTCCATAAGTTCAGAACATATAAGAGCAACTGCTTCTGGATAATTAAGCTTTAAGCCTCTATCCTTACGTTTTCTTGCAAGCTCTCCTGCATAGTGAAGCATTAGCTTTTCCATCTCTCTAGGAGTAAAATACATAAAAACACCTTCCCTTTCAAAAAGAATAATATAAAAATTTCTGAAGCGACATTCTTCAGTAATTTTTTTGCGCATCTGCCTTTCCGAATGCATATGAGGAAAATCTAGCAGGCGACATATTTTTCTTTTTTTATTCTTTACCTTGTATTATGTTTTAGGTTGATTACACATACTTATCCATAGACCTCATTAAATTGTAATCTCATAAAGAATAAAAAAATGGTATCTCAATAAAGAGATACCTCATTGTATCAATATTCTATATTTGTTTTATTTATGTGGAATATTTTTCTTATGACATTATTATACTCTCACTGTTAAATTACTACAATTATTTCGTGATTAAATTTATACATTTTTACCTGAACTATTTTACACTTATTATCGTATTACTATTAAGGACTTATTAACTTAATGCTTAATTTTGTATATTCACGATAATCATAGGATTCCTATAAATAATCTAGGAGGAAATACCAATGAGACTGAAAAACTTTATCATGATTTTTCTATTAACCATTTCCATGTTATTAATTAGTTGCTACCATTCTTCTGATAATATACAGATAGTAAAGTCAATAAAACCAGTGTTATCTATGCCAAATCAAATTATTCTTCATAACAAAGGTAAATCAGAAACCTTAGATAAAAACGGTGATAATTATAATAAAATCCTTGAATTGACAAACAATAGGTTTCATGACAAAATCTCTACTGCTCTCAATATAATCGATGATACTAGTAATGAGGTGATTAGAGGTGGGCTTGGAGTTGAGTTTATTTATTCTAAAGAACAATATTTTTCATCACTTTCCGAAATATATATCTTGCCATCATTATCTATTTCTACTCCCAGGTAAAAAGCTAGCCCTTTAAACTCATCTGAATCTAAATACACAATCCAATCATGATTAGTTTGTCCCTTTATTTCATATATTCTACCTTTTATTTAAGTCCATATAACAAATTTTTGGATTAACCTTTGTATTTTTAAATAACGCTTTATGTATAAATATCTGAGAACTCAATTTTAATCTTTTCTACATTTGATAAACTGCCTTCAATACTTGCTTGTAGCTTTTTCTCAACCTGCTTTACAGGAAGTTCAATTATGAATTCGCTTCCTTCTCCAAGTTCACTCTTTACTGATATTATGCCATCATGAAGTTCAACTAGAGATTTTACTAGTGACAGACCAATTCCACTGCCTTCTGCTCTCCTTCTCAGTGTACTGTCTACCTGCACAAATCTATCAAATATTTTATTTTGCATTTCTTTTGGAATACCTATACCGTTATCCTTTACAGAAACCACTATATGATCATCTTTATCAAAAATATTAATCATTATGACTCCTCCAGTTTCCGTAAACTTAATTGAATTAGATAACAGGTTAAGTAAAATTCTTTCAATCTTATCATGATCAAAGGCCATATACTTTTCTTCTACCTCTGTATCAAATATAATTTCTAAATTTTTCAGATTTGTATAATCAACAATGGACAATGAAATATCTTCAATAACTCTTATAATATCATCATTTACCAAATTTAAAGTCAGATTCTCTACTTCAATCTTATTTATATCAATAAAATTATTTATTAATCTAAGAAGCCTAAAGCTATTTTGTTTTAATATCTTTAGGTATTTCTTAAATGATTCATTTTCTATAACTTGTATTTCCATCAATTGAACACAGCCTAAGATTATATTTAAAGGTGTCTTTAGCTCGTGTGACATAGTAGCCATAAAATTTGCCTTTAAATTACTATATTCCTCTACTTCGTTGATTTTTTGATTATAGCCTTCTGTAATTTGATTAAAGGCATCTACAACCTCTTCATATTCATCTCCCTTACATTCAGTTTTATAATTTTCATCTTTGTAAAGAGCCTTATTGGTAGCATCCTTAATCTTATTTATTGAGTATATATGCTGTCTTCCAATAAGAAATGCTATTATAAATGAAACAATATATACTAGTATTAGTGCTATTAAGTCGTTCTTTACTCGTTTTATCTGAATCCCTGTTATCTCCGAAATAGGTGAAGTTGCATAACAACCCCAACCAATATCTTTAATCGGATAGTCTACCCCCACCTGCTTAGATCCATCAAAGTCTGATATTTTAAATCTATATCTATAAATTTCTCCATTAAGCGCCTTCCACACATTAGAGGTTTCTGGAATCATTCTTTGGTCATAGGCTAATCCCCTGCTGTCATTTGCATAAACGATTCGACCATTCTTATCTACCAATCCATATCTACTTGACTTGGCTGTTCTTGTAGCTGGCAATACACTCTCCAGTCTTTTTATATCAATATTACTTATAATGATTCCTTGTAATACACCATTAATTCGTATTGCCCTTGCCACTGGAATTATCAAGTCATATCCATTTGATGCGTATCTTAAATCTCCAATAACTTTATCTTTCCCATTCATTATAGCTTGTACATAATCCCTGTCAGAAATATTTTTTCCTCTAACTCCAGCACTTGTACTTGTTACTACATCACCATTTGGTTTTAACCATGTATAGCTAAATATGCCGTTATCATAAGGAAGCACAGCATTCATAAATTGTTCTATATCACTTTGTGTCCACTTTTTGTTTAAAGCCATAGAAAGTCCAATTGAGTATTGATTGGTCCAGACCTTAGTAATATAGTTTGTAAATGAGCTGCTTATAGCTTCACAATAGTCTTGACTTGAATTTAGTTCTTGGTTAATACTTGAAGTAAAATTACTTTTAATTTCATATACTACCAGGAAGGTTAATGGTATAAGTGTAATAAAGATTAATATAAATAACTTTCTTCTCATACCAATAAGTCTATGTTTACGTTTTCTCATAACCTGACTCCTTTTCACCTTTTAATCCGTTATAGAGTTCCTAGCTCAACTATTAATTTATACGTGCCAGATAATCCCCTGAAGCCGCAATTATCGAACATGCATAACTTAAGTTTTCGTAATGGAACCCTATAGAAAAGCCCAGCCTTAATTTTATAGCATTGTTGTCTTTTTAATAATCTATATCCTAAATTATATTTATATTTTACATAATTAGCAATATTATTATATAATTGTAAATATCTTTCACACGAAAAAGAAAAACAAAATATTATCTGCCAAATTAATATCCATAATTTGTTTATTTTATTTCATTTTTAAATAAATAATATATGATATAGTTATGTTGTTATTTTAAATGATATCAAGATAGGAGGATTTGAATGAACAATAGATTTAAAACATTAGCCCCTATAATCGTAGCATTGTCATTGACTTTAATAGGCTGCAATAATGATTCAGCTAAAATATCAGCTCAAACTAAACAAGCTACTTCTAAAATAAAAGCCTATGATCTTATAAAATATAAGGATTCTTACGTTGGTGATAATAGTGCTGTAGCAAATATAATTACAAAGCTTCCTGCCAATGCTTATAGTGCAGGATTTAGTCTACAAACTGCTCAAAAGCCATATGGAATGACCATTAATTATAAAACAAATAAAAATTCAGGTGAAGAAGACTACACTAAATTTTGGAGCAACGTAAAAATTGAAGAATTCTTAGAGAAGAATGCTGTAGTTTTGTTATCACTTATAAAAAATGCTGATACAGTTAACTTTAATGTAGAGAATATAGGTGAGAAACCATATAAATATGACAGAAAAGAATTAGAAAAAAAATATGGGGGAGATTTAAAAAACTTATTTAAAGATAAAGCTTCAATAGATAGCTTTTTGAAGGATTAATAAAGATTGTTTTTATAAGTACTTATGTAGCCAATATAAGCTCAATCCTTTATAATAAAATCAATTCACATCTATAGTATAGACTAACTGTTGATTTAGTATTTATATACCATATGAAAGGAATGATAAAAATGGTAGAAGTATCAATGTGTCAAAGCTGCGGTTTACCGTTTAACGAAGAACATGCACATTTCATAGCAACAGATCCAGACGGAAGTAAAAGCATTTACTGCACAAACTGCTATAAAAACGGAAAATTTATAGATCCAAATATGTCTATGAACGAAATGATTGAGCTAATTGTCCCTATTTTAGGAAAAGCAATAGGCGAAGAAGAAGCAAGAAAAGAAATGACAAATTTATTACCAACTCTTAAACGTTGGAGATAATCATAATCTGCATAAAACTTAATACAAAAATATTGATATAACAACAAAAGAAGCCTCCATAATTGAGGTTTCTTTTAATATTGCTATTATACTTAAAAGTTATTACATATCTTTCTAGATATTTTATTTTTCATCTTCTAATTGTTCAACAGTAAATCTATCAAATTCTATATCTTCGATGAAGTTGTCTTCATTAAAAGTAGTCTTTCTTCTTCTGTTGTACTCTCTTGTGTTAGTATCTAACCAATAAGGCTTTGAGATATCAAACTTATCACAAAGCTCATTTATACATTCCTTTACAGCTACTTCAAGGTTATCTTCATTATCAGATGTAGCCACATCATCCATAATTATTTTATTATTTTTAATCACTTTTCCCCATATTCTTATCATAATACCTGTCCTCCAACTATTCATCAGTACTGTTATATTATAAATTGTACATTATCATTTTAATAATATATTCCGTTGTGTTTTTCAATTAGTAAAGGGTTCCTATATGGAAACTTAAGTTATACTTGTTCGAAAATTATGCATCTATAACTTTTAGCATATATAAATTAATAATTGAGCTAGGAACATTATATATCAATTTGCTCATGTCCTAAAAACATTGATTCATACCTTTTTCAAGTAAGTATAAATTAATTTTTATAATGAAGCCATATACTAAGTTTTTCTTTGGATTATACTCTAATATATTAGTATTATCAATACTGCAAATTTGATAACACTTTCCTTTATACGCCATTCATTACTACATATACAAATAATAGATAATTATTTTAAATCTTAATTCTGTTAAATTTCTCTTCATAAAAAAAGCGCCTTCAAATATTAGTATATGTTGTCTAACATTTGAGGTGCGCTTCAATTTTTAGTGCTTAATGTCAAATATCCCATTCTTTTTTGCAAAAACGAATACAGCCCATTAGATGTATTACAATTGTAATCACCAAATTAATACCAATAAATTTAATAATACGTCCAAATGACGAGATCATTGGAACTACTGTTGGATAACACCATGGAAAGTATGTCCATATATTTTCTGATTGCATAACCAAAAATCCAGATAACAAAATTACAATTCCAACACCCAAATAAGCAATTATTGAGATCTTTTCCAAAGAAAAAATATAAAAAAATGATAAAATTGAAAAGGTGCATAAAAATGATATTACCAGATCTGATAAAATCTTCATCAATGGTAGTTGGAAATCACTAAAAATGCCCCCAGATATTAACATACCTGTTAAATAACCAGAATAAAGTATCAGTAACATTGCCATCAACATAAATAGCTTAACTAAATATATCCTATACTTTTTCACTGGCATACACAGCAAAAGTCTCCAGTTGTTATTTCTTTCTTCCATTTCTCCTACAATCCTGCAAATAAGTATAATGTAAGTAGGTACGACAATTGCAGAAAACATGTTATAAGAAACAACATATAATACTAAACCAGCATTTGCATCATCAACTAACTTTAATGATGGTACAAGATATATCATAGAGAATACCCAAGCAATTGGAACTAAAAAGGTAATCCAAATCAAGTGATTCTTTAAATATTTATATAATTCCGCTCTTAACATATTCTATCCTTTCCCTATCTGTTGATGTTTTGCCTCTTAAATACAAAAGTAGAAATTATCAATCCAATGATGATAAATATACAAGAAATTAACATCATAAATAGAGCTTGTTTCCAATCCGCACGATAACTAAAATCAGAAAATGAATATGGGTTAAACTTGCCAAACCAACCATTCAAATACGTCCCCTGCGACATTAGTCCAAGCAATAGGCCTATAAATATGCTTATCCATTTAGATGAAAAAAACTCTACTGCAATCATTTGAACTGCTGCCGTCGCCAGTGTAGATGCCCATAGTATCCAAAAACATCTAAAAAACAGGTCAGCATCTAAAGGATCCTTAACGCCTGTTATAAATCCTGAGAACACCATCGTTGCAATATTAACAACAATCATAAGTGTAATAAACTCACAGCTCACAATATATTTAGATAAAAGCAACTGATATTTCTTAATTGGCTGAGTTAAAATCAAAGACCACCCATTATTTTTTCTTTCTGCGGAAAATATCTGAGTCAAAATCAATGTTGCAAACAATGGAAGAAGAGCCGGAAAATATAAAATACGTTGCTCTTTCAGTATCAGCTGCCAACAAGATAGGTTCATTTCCCTTTGATATACAAGTAAATATCCTGTATATCTAAAATGGAGATCTATTGTAATTAAGAAATTAATCGCAAGCGGAATTAAAATTGACATAAGAAAAATTCCTGTTCTTTTTAGCTTGATTTGCTCACAATATACAAGTTTAAATAACATTATCTAATGACCTCCGTAAAAATCTATTTTGAATTTATTTAATTGTCAATATAATTATATTGATCGTTCATCCATCATTCTTAAATAAATATCTTCCAAGGAATCACTATGTTTAAAAATACAAGTAATTCCAATATCTTGGTTCATAAGTTCTTTTGAAATATACTCAACTGTATAGTCGCCATCAATTACTAATTTTTCTTCTTTAATTAAAACTGCTATTTTCTTACTTCTAAAATATTCAACAGCTTTTTGAAGGTCACTAACTCCTACAGTGATTCTTTCTGTCTGCTTATCGATTAGTTGTTGCAAATCTCCTTGATATATAAGTTGTCCATTTTTCACAATTCCAACTTTATCCGCCATAAGTTCCATTTCATTTAATAGATGGCTGGAAATTAAGAATGTAATACCTAAGCTTTTTGCCAAAGATTTAATTAGTTCTCTAATTTCATGTATGCCAGCAGGATCCAATCCATTGACTGGCTCATCAAGTATCACAAGTTTAGGATCACCAATAAGAGCTGTTGCAATCGCCAGCCGTTGTTTCATTCCTAGAGAAAACTTACTAACCCTTTTCTTTCCACAGTTATGCAAACCGACCAGTTTAAGAATTGGATTTATTTTGTCTGTACTCAACTGTTTCATCAAGCAGACAATTTTGAGATTATCCCACGCATTCAAATTCCCGTAAAATGATGGAGTTTCGATTAAGGCACCTACATCTTTTAGAATAGCTTCACGATTAGAAGAAATATCCTGTCCAAATATATGCACACTCCCACTATCTGGTCGAATCAACCCAAGTAGCATTCGTATGGTTGTAGTTTTTCCTGCTCCATTAGGTCCCAAAAGTCCAAAAATACAACCTTGTTGTATACTTAAACTTAAATTATCTACTGCTTTACATCTATTAAAACTCTTACATAAATCCCTAGTGTTCACAGCTATCGCACTCATACTATCTCCTTTTCTTAACCTAAAAAACTATTTACAAAATGCTGTCATCTCTGAAATTATTGAATATAAGTGATTATTAAAATCATTTTTCTACTCAAAACCAATGTTTTCAGAAATCTTTTATAGCACTACTATCTTCCGTATATAACAACACCTTGATTTAATTTATAAACAAATCATTACATAACATCTAAAGATAAAATAGATGGATAATTATAATTTGATAGTCGTACCAAAGTGTATCCTATACCCGCAAGTCCTTGCATAAATGAAAAATCACTGTGGTATTCATTATCACCAAAGGTTATTCCATTAACTTGAATATTATCTAGTTCTTTATTTGCAATATCTTTAGCTAAACTTATACATTTTTGCATAGACTTTGATTTACCAATCTCTAAAAGAATGTCGATATTACCAAATGTTCCATGACAAATGCAACTTGACTTACATTTATAATTCTTTATGCTTTCTATTCCATTCATTAAATCATTGGTTATCATATTGTTTTCCTGATTTATTAACTCTAGAAGTTTCATTCTACACAGAGCAATTCCTGCTCCACCATAACACCAATAAGATAAAAACTGTCCGTCTCCACGCAGATCCTTCCAATTATACTCTGAAGGTACATAATGAGAATTTTCTTTTTTTATTAGATCCAAACCAAATTCAATATAATCTTTTTTGCTTGACATTACACCTAATTTGATTAGCGCCCATGCATACCCTGAAAGCCCATGTGCCAACCCTGTTAATAAGTTTTCATTTTCACTTTGAAGTGACTGGTATAATTGCTCACCTAACCATTCTGCTTTTTCAAGATACAATTTATCCTGTTCTTTTTCAAAAATATTAAGTAACATTACAATCAACCCAGCAGTACCAGTTACAAAATCTTTAACGGAGTCTTCTACAGAATTAATCTCTGTTACCATTCTGTAGCATCTATCATAATATGCCTTGTTATTAGTAATTTTGTACATGTTATAACATATATATATACTAGACCCAGTTCCAGTAAATGCAGATAAACTCTTTGATGCCTCTTCATTTGATAACTGGTAGTTTAAAAATTGTTCTGCAAGACCAATATACTTTTGTTCTTTGAGCTCCTGCCCCAAAGCAGCCAAAAATAGAATGATTCCTCCACCTGTATATAAGTTAAAGTCCATAGGACTGATAATTCGCCTCATATTTGAGGATTCTAATGCCATCAAAATACTTGCTTCACTTTGTATAGAATTAAACACAGCTAAGTTATAAATTTGATCAGCAATTATTTTTGCACTTGAAATATAGCTATCTTCACCATAAACTTCAAGGTTATATGAATAATTTGCTATAGGCTCATTTAATGTATTTAAAGATTGACTTATATAGTACAATTGTTTATCAAGATCATTCTTACTGAATTGCTTTACTTTATCCTCTATAATCTGATATGCAGATTTTTGAAAATAATTTTGAATATTTTCAGTTAAGTTGCCTACAATTGTTTTACTATTCATTTCAGAAGAAAAATATGGGACATCATGCTTAAGCAAAGCTTCAATCTCACATTTAACAATATCTCCTTGAGATTGATTGATATACATTTTTGAAAACAAAGTTTTACGTGATTCCATACTTTCAAGATAGTTGGGCTGCGTACTTGCCTCAAGAAACCTAGCATATAAAGCTGTTGGTCTAAGTACATGTCTTATAACAAGCCTATTTTTTCGAATTATATCTAATATTTCATCACACTTATTTTCTAAAGTACTATAACATGCTGAAAAACCGTTTTGGATACTTATTAAATTTAATTTAGGCGATACAACCTCATTATTGTAGATCAAAGCATTGTTTCCTTTGGGCGATGCACACGGCTCCTTACTTAAACAAATCTCATCGGTTCCAGCATTTTCAAGTTGGAAATAAAACCACTTATTCGAAACCGTATTATCGGTTCCAGCCATTCCACTCAAATCAAAATCAAAAGATCCATTTATAAAATTCGCAGGCAATAGCATTGTTCCTAAAACAGAACAAGCAAATTCTTTGTTGATTTCTGCATTAGTGTTACCACCTTCAACAGATTGTTGAAAAATATTAACTAACGTCTCTAAATCAAAAATAGCAGGCGTATCCTTACATGCTAAAATATTTTCGTAATGTAAGTCACTGCATGAAAACATATAAAAAATAGCTAAAAGAGCTCCTGTACGATAATAAAATCGGTCAATATCATCAGAATTTTCAGCCTCTTCATAAACAGCAAATTCTTGCCATCCATAATTAATGCAGTCTATGCATTCTAATTTTTTCAAATAAAATTGAAATGATGTTTCTTTATTAAGATAACTAATTATTTTATTAAATAAACTTTCTGGTGAAAGCCCATGTGGTTTATATACAATAGTTCTTTCGCCAAATTGCAATATCGTAACTTTCTTACCATCGTTATGTGAATCCCCTGAGGATATATTTATGTTTGTAAGATTAAAGATACTGATGCTAAACTTGCTCTCAATACTTTGTTTATCTATCCCAAGCCTTTCTAATAGTTCATCTATCAATTGCAATCTATCGGATATTTTAGTATCGATTAAATAAAGTAGGACAGGATAATGATTAAAAATTTCTCTCAGATATAATATATCTGATAATTTTTCATTAAAGTCATTATATCTATCTATCGAACTTTCTCCTTTTAATTTGTTATTTGACTTTAAACAATTCAGTTCAACAATTAATGTACGTATTGTCAATGCTGTAATTTCTTCAGCAATACTCGCTAAAAGCGAGCTTATAATTGTTTGTTTATCAACCTTCACAGAGTATCCTAAAGAAAACTTCTCCAGAGATCTTTCTATATGCTTTTCGCAATAAATTAAAAATGGTCTATATAAATTTCCAAAAGCAGGAGATAAATTATTACATATTAAGTCTACTAACTCTGATGAATCCATACTTGCAAAATATTTATTTTCAAGAACATCTACACTTTTTTCCATAACCTTCTCCTCATTTCATGAATTTTTATTAAACTAACCATAAAAATTCATCAACATTGTCATAATCATATTGTTTAAGCATAGCAAATCCTAATCCAGAAGCACCAAGCATTAAACCATTGAATCTATTTAAAGTTTTCTTATCAGATTTCCAATCATCTTTAACGCGATCAAATAATTGTTGAAACACATTTAGACATTCTACTTCTACTTGTGCATTATTCATTACTTTAGAGTAATACCTTATAATTGTCAGAGCAGACAAATCTCCATGACAATAAGGCAGATTATGTCCAAAACTATTTTTAATTGATAAGTCAAATGCCAACTCTATTTCATTATCAATCATTTCATCATGATATCCATATTCTTTCAACAGAAGTTTGCTCAAAAGTATTCCACAAACACCACTACACCAACTAATATCCATCTCACTTTTTTGAAGTGATGAGTGCCAACCAGGCATATTTGATGAATAAAAAATATGTCGTTCATATTCCAAAATGTTTTGAAGTAATTCCAATATTTCATTATTAGATGTAATTGTATATAACTTGTAAAGATATGGTGCAAATCCAGCTGTTCCATGTGCAAAACCAGAACCTATTCGCTCTTTATTTAAATTGATAACTTTGCCATACTCACTTGGTAAAAATTTATTTTTAAGAAATTCATATATCCTTATAGACAATGATAAGGCCCTATTTTTTAATGCCTGATTATATGGCTTTTGATATATTGATAATAAAGCAGCTAAACAACCAATGCCACCACCAATAAAATCAAAATTCACATCCTCATCAATATTTTGTTCGATGAGATCTAATACACCATCAATACTGTCTGACAATAATGAATCTCCTGTTAAGAGAGTAATCTTATTTAATGCATACGCTAAACCTCCAAGGCCTTTATACGCACCGATAGCTCCCTCATATTTTATCTCATTTCTTTTATTTACAATTTGAACTACAGGCTGAATTGTTTCAATCGCATAACGACGATATTGCTCATTACCACTTATCTTCCATAAATAAATGAAGAATAGTGCTGTACCTGAATTTCCATCATATAAATCTAAACTATCTACATCAACATTCCAATCTTCACTATCAGTCATTAATGTTTGCGCACCTACGTATGCTCTATCCACCTGTCCATCATCGTTAATTCCCTTAAAGCTACGTGAATGTAAATGATCAGCTATATCTTCAGAGAATCTTAACCATTCGTTCGGTCTTGGCTGACTATCAGATTCATAATTAAATGTAATACCTGTTATATCATTTTCTGAATTACGGACGAAAAAGGCATCCTTGATTAAACTAATTTGTATCTGCATATCTATTAATGATAAATTATTTAATTTATTACTGAGTATTTCTGAAGTATTACGTTCTACGCTATTAGAAAAACATATATTTGGATAACCTTTCAAATCATGCGATTCAAAACTTGTATAAAAATACGGCACCTGATTTCGGCAAAGCTCAGAAAGTTCAAATCGTTTAATATTAATATCATAGTAATCGTTAGCACCTATTTTAGATAGTAATATCAATCTGTGAATTGGCTGTCGCATAAAATCAGGGTGTGATGCAATATTTAATAAACTAGTATAGGTGACTGTAGATTTCAATATAATTCGTATTTGGCATTCTGCAAATGTCGATATAGTAAAATCAAGCATTTCAGTCTTGTTTTTTTGAGCAAATAGATAGAAAGATTTAAATCCATCTAGTAAATAATCCATAAACTTTTTCGGATCTAAAGCCTGTCCTAAAAGTTTAGGTGCATTTTTCTTAGTATCAACAGGTAAGTACTCATATGATAAACTCAAGTTGTCCGAATCAAGATTTTCAAAAACTAGTGATTTAAGAATACTATTTTGATTTTTGCTTTCACTTAATGCACCTACGTCAATACTTTGAATTTTGTCGTCTTTTCTAACTCTCATTCGAGTTGGAAGTAATCCAATTTTAGCAACCGACTGGTAAATAAACTCAATTGCAGTTTGAAATCCACTATCTTTATTCTTTGCGCTCTTGTCCGTTATCTTAGGATGAAATAACGTCTCTAAGTCAACTAAAACTGGATCTTCTTCATGCGCTATTATATTTTCAAAATGAAAATCTACTGCATTAAAACAATACAAAATCCCTAGCAAAATACCAGACTTTGTATAAAACCTATTTACCTTCTCCTGACTATCGCACTCTATCTGTTCAACATATTCCATCCAACCACAGTTCTTAGTAGTATGTATCTTTGTAATTGACAATTGAATGCCTTCAATTATATTTTTAGAATTTACCCACTTTAAAAACTCCTGGAACTGCAAATCAAGCTTCATATCTCTCGGCTTATATACAACATTTACATTTTGAAAATGTATAATAGCAACGGTCTTTCCATCACAATGCACGTCTCCCATTGAAACTTCTATATCTTTAATTTCACCAAGTTTTCCATTACTCAGAAATATTCGATCCAAATCTTTTATTTCTGATTCTGTATTAATTATAATATCTTGTATATAGTCAAAGTAATTTTGGATCATGTTTGATGAAATGCAAAAAAGTGTCTTATACTCATTATAAAATTTTGTTCTATATTGTGAATCTGATAGCAACGTATTTATAAAATATTCATATCTCTGTTTACTATCATTACCTTTTAATAATCCATCTTCTCTTGCACAATTAAGTTCCAATACAACAGTACGCATAAAATAAGGACTTAAATTACTATCTAATTGAGATAGAACACTGGAAATGAAAGATATCTTATCACCAATTAAATTACTATTATTAATAGTATTCATCAATTCACCAATATTTGCATATACAATGTCTTGATATAACAAGTATATTGGCATAATCGCTATATTTTTTCTCATACATTCATCAATCTGTTTTTTCTGTTCATTAGAAATGGATAGCTTTAAACGATTATCTACATGACTATATAAAAGCGGAAAAAACAAATTCTGATTTCCACATTTCTCAAATGGAATATCTAGCATTTGTTCAACATGATCAATCAGTTCTTCCTCCGTGTTGAAATTCGGAAAAAGACTCAGCCAATAATTTATTACATCTTGATTTTCAAAATCTTTAAATATACGATTCATATTACATCTCCATAAAGTATTATTAGTTAATTGCATTGTTATCTATTGATTTCAAGCTAAGAAAAAGATAATAATATAGATACCCACAACTAAATTCTAACTTATTCATTAAATCTATCAGCTTTGACTTTAGTGTCAGAAAGAATCAATTTTCTGAATAAATTGAGTTTTCACCGTGGGTATCTAAAATATTAAAAGTTTACTCTTATATCATCTTATGATTAGGCCAGTCTGTATTTTGAATCTCTTCTATACAGTAATAGATGTGTATTATTTCCCCGAATCAATAACATTAGAAAAAGTCTCTTCACATTTAAAATACTTTATATAATATTAAATGTTACTTCTAATGTTAAACTATTTACTACAGTTTGATTGGCATTCAATAGTCCAGGTACATACACTGCCCTTATTTCCCATGTAAACACTCAAAGTGATGCTTATAGTTCCACCACTAAAAGTACCACCAGTTACATCTAATCCTTGATTTTCGGAAATCTCATAATTGACATCTCCACATGGAAGTTCTGTACTGGACTCTTGATAACGTCTAATTGGATCTTTAATCATTTTCCATCCCCGCTTTCTTTTTTAGATTTATCTTATTTACCACACTTTGTTGTACATGCACTTGTTACAGTAAATAATGCAGAAATTGCAGTAGCAGAAGCTACAGTTGCAGAAATAGCGCTAACTATAGGTGTACTACCACCATTGATATTGTTAGTATTAACTAATTCTAACAATTCATCTTCTTCTATAAAGCCAGCATTTTTATAAACTTCGTTATTCTTCATTTATTTCACCACCTTCCAATATTTAATGAATAATAAGCTTGTACATAATCAACACATTTATTTAAAATGCGCATCACAATTACATCTTATTCCAGTAACTTTTTTTATCAAATCTTGTAAACTTTTAACAATTTTTATTCTATATGGTAAATATGAATATAATATTAACTATTTGTAAACATTATGTAAACTATGTATAAATTTGACATTTTGCAACTTTCTTGATACAATTACCTTGTTTTTATATATAATTTATGTATAGAACAACACTGTTTTCGTGCATAAAGGAGGCATTTAGTGTGAATTCCAATTTATTTCGTAAAGCTAGCTTACAAAAAGTGTTAACTTCAGATCAAGACAACATTACAGATTATGTAAGGACCATCTCCATAAAAGCGTGGGTTATTCTTTCAAGTATCCTTATTCTTCTTATTTGTCTACTAATTTGGATGTTAACTGTTACTTTTACCGATAAAATCAATATCATTGGAATATCTAAAGATAATCAAATTATATGTTACATCACACCCGAAACTTGTAAATCAATAACATATGATACACCAGTAAAAATAGACAATGAATACGATGCACAAATTTCAGATATATCATCTATACCTCTTTCTAAGCGCGAAGTTGAAAGTAAACTTAAGTTTGACTATTATAAATCGAACTTATCCTTATCAGATTGGAATTCTGTTGTCACCATAACATGTGATAATCATCAAATCCAAGATGATAAAATGCATTATATAACCATCACTAAGGGTAAAATTGATTTGATAAACTTTTTTAAAAATTGATAAAGGAGATGTGCCATGTTTCGTAATACTTGTATAAATGTCCCTGTAGTTATGCAGTTAGAAAATGTTGAGTGTGGTGCGGCTTGTTTAACAATGCTTCTTGCTTATTATGGTAAATGGGTCCCCTTGGAACAGGTTCGGGAAGAATGTGGAGTTTCCAGAGATGGCTGCAGTCTTAATAATATGGCACGTGCCGCCCAAAAATACGGATTGGATGTACATAGTTATAGGTGTAGCTTAAATTTCATTATGACAAAAGCAAAATTACCCTGTATAATACATTGGAATTTTAATCACTTTGTTGTGCTCAATGGATTTACAAAAAAAGGTGCAGTATTAACTGATCCTGCTCAAGGAAAAGTAACAGTATCCTTAGATGAATTCGCTAAATCTTTTACAGGTATTTATATGCAGTTATCAAAGACAGCGCAGTTTATTGCTGATGGGAAACGTCAGAGCATTTGGTCTTTTATAAAAAAAAGGCTCGATAATTCTATTTCACCAATGATTTTGATATTACTTACAAGTATAACTACTTGCATAATTGGTATAATCTCCCCAGTGCTTAGCAGAGTATTTTTCGACTATGTCTTAAACAAGAGTAATCCCTATTGGTTATATCAACTCATTAGCGTAATGATATTATTACTACTATCTCAAATCGCTGTTTCTATTATTAACGGCATCAATTCTCTAAAAATACAGGGTAAATATGCTATATACTCAGATTACTCTTTTATTAAGCATCTTCTTCGATTACCAATGAATTTTTATTCTCAACATATGGCTGGAGATATTTCTGTGCGACAGGACTCTAATAGGACTATTGCATATACATTGATTCAGAAATTAGCACCTGCACTTTTAAACTTTATACTTCTAATAACTTATTTTTTCATTATGATTCAGTATAGTATTCAATTGACCATTATAGGAATTTTAGTTATATGTATAAATTCTATTCTTGCAAGAATAATTTCATCTAAACGTCTAGATATCTACCGAGTACAAGCACGAAATAGCGGAAATTTGATGTCAAAAACTTTATCTGGTCTCCAAATGATTGAAACAATAAAAGCAAGCGGTTCAGAATTGGGCTTTTACAAGAGTTGGTCCGGCCATCAGGCCGCTGTCAATAATACAAATATTGAAATCGATAAAATTAATCTCTTCTGGGGCATGCTTCCTCAGCTTATTGAAAAAATCGGTAATGTTTTAATTTTGTCACTTGGTGCATTTTATATTATGAAAAATCATTTTACGGCTGGTATGTTACTTGCATTTCAAGGATTTATGATAGCTTTTATTCAGCCAGTAAATTCGTTGATTTCAACTGGACAAAGCATTCAAGAAATGCGTACATCAATGGAACGCGTAGAGGATGTAATGCAATCAAAACCAGATACACTTTATAATACCGATTCATCATGTAAAACAGAATTATTTGATCATATGGAACTTAATTATGTGGATTTCGGATATTCAAAGTATTCAAATGCTGTTATCAATGGGCTCTCTCTAAAAATCCATGCTGGAAAGAGTATTGCTATTGTTGGTTCATCCGGGTGTGGAAAATCTACCTTATCTAAACTTATTTCTGGACTATTTGATCCATGGTCTGGAGAAATTCTTTATTTTAATAATTCACTTTGTGAAATTCCTAAAAGTGAATTTAGAAAATTACTAACCGTTGTCGATCAAAACATTGTCCTATTTGAAGATACCATTGAAAATAACATTAAGTTATGGAACTCTTCGATTTCAGATGAACAAATGTATTTAGCTGCACAAGATGCACAAATTCACTCTACTATATTAGAACGTGAAAATGGTTATCAAAATGTGCTTCTTGAAAACGGAAAAAACTTATCAGGCGGTCAAAAACAATGTATTGAAATTGCTAGAGCTTTAGCTCAAAATCCTCAAATTATAATATTTGACGAGGCTACTTCAGCACTAGATGCAAAAACAGAATATCAAGTAATGCAGGCTATTCGTGCACGAAATATTACCTTAATTATCATTTCACATAGATTATCTATCGTACGTGATTGTGATGAAATAATTGTAATGGATAATGGTAAAATTGTTGAACGAGGAAACCATGCTGAATTGTTTAATCAAGGAAAAATGTATACAAATCTTGTTACTACAGAATAGGTGATATAAATGAATCTATATAAAAATGATATAAATATTACAAACACATTAAATAATTTTGAAACCGAAAATCCACTCAATGAAATCCCTCATTACAATGAAGAACGGAACAATCAACAATATAGATTAGCATTTAATTTGATTTTAAAATACTATAAAGTTGATACTTTAACCGATTCACATATACTATATGAAACTATGGAACATATGATAATAAACTTGATGCCAATAAAAGGATTAATATATCGCTCTATTGTATTAAAAAATGATTGGTATAAAAACAGTATGGGCGCTATGGTAGGCAAAATGCAGACTGGGGAAATAGTAGTTTTTGTCCCCAAAATAACATCTGGATATATTTATATCAACTGTAATACAAAAAAGAGATATAATGTAACTAAAAAATCCGCAAAATTATTTGAAAATGAAGCCTTTTGTTTTTGTAAATCTTTGCCACATAGTGCGATTAATATTTCAGACCTAATTAACTACACTTTAAAATCTGTGCCTTTACCAAAATATATCATGTTATTGCTGTCTTATTTGGTTGTAACATCACTTGGGCTTGTATTACCTAAAATGAATCAATTTATTTTCAGCAATGTCATACCTAATAATTCGTTTAAAATATTATTATCAGCAGCCTGTGTATTAGTTGGTATCTCATTTTCAACAATTTTGTTTTCAATCATAAGCCGCTCAATACTATGTAATATCAGAACTATAATTTCAGTTTCAACTCAAAATGCTCTAATTGATAGGATATTGTCATTACCGGTTTCATTTTTCAAGGAATATTCATCAGGAGATATATCTAAGCGATTGCAAGGATTTATTGCTGTGATCTCACAAATGATTGATTCTATATTCACAACTGTACTTCCAGTTATATTCTCGTTAGTCTATATAATTCAAATTGCAAATATTACACCTACTTTAGCTATACCAACAGCCACAGTAACAATACTTATGATTGTATTTATCTTAATATTTATTGTTTTTCAAATTAAGGTATATATGAAATTAACTAGAAACGATGTTAATGTCTCCAGTATTTTTTTCTCTTTGTTATCTGGAATACAAAAAATCAAGCTTGCTAGAGCAGAGGAAAGAGCATTTACTCATTGGGATAAAGCATACAAAAAATCTGCTGAACTACTATATAATCCCCCACTCATTTTAAAATTACAGCCGCATTTTAGTACAGTAGCTTCTTATGCAGCAACTATATTATTGTACTACATCGCAGCTATTACCAATGTATCTATTGCCGATTTTATGTCATTTACAATTTCATTTGGTATGATTACGGCTGCGCTTACATCTGCTTCTGACATATCAATCATATTTGCTCAGTTTTATGCTACAATCGAACTTCTAAACCCTATTTTATGTGCTGTCCCTGATTCATCAGGTAACAAACATATTATTAAAAATCTAAGTGGCAATATAGAACTTAAGAATGTCTGTTTTAAATATAGTCTGCTTAGTTCTAATATTTTTGATGATTTTTCACTCAAGATACAAAGTGGTCAGTATATAGCTATAACTGGGCCTACCGGGTGTGGAAAAAGCACTCTTCTTCGCCTATTACTAGGATTCGAGTTTCCACAAAGCGGAGCAGTTTTGTATGATAACATTAATATTAATGAAATGAATCTGAAAAATCTTAGGAAACAGATTGGCACAGTATTACAGGATGGCAAATTATTGGCTGATAGTATTTTTGCAAACATCACATTTTTTGAACCTAATCTAACAATGGAGGATGCCTGGGAAGCAGCTGAAATTGCTGGAATTGGTGACGATATTCGCAATATGCCAATGGGGATGTTTACAGTAATAAGTGAAGGAGATGGCTCAATATCTGGTGGACAAAAACAGCGAATTTTGATTGCAAGAGCTATTGTTTCAAAACCTAAGATTCTTATTTTAGATGAAGCAACTTCTGCTCTTGACAATATAACACAGGAAAAGCTAACTCACTCACTGGAAAAATTAAATTGCACTAAAATCGTAGTAGCTCATCGACTATCTACAATTCAGCAATGCGACAAAATTATCATGATGAACAACGGAAAGATAATTGAAGAAGGAACATATGAATCCTTAATAGATAAAAAAGGAATGTTTTTTGACTTTGTACTAAGACAACAATCAACTCAAAATTATAATAAAAGGCTTATCACAAACTAAGGAGGGGCTTATGAAAAAAATATTTGCGTATATTGGAAGTCAAAACGGATCGAATTCGTATACCCGTAAGCTGGTAAAGCTAGTATTGGATCAAGTGGTTTTATTAAGTGCTGGTGAGATTCAATACAATCTTTTATCATCAGATGAAGTAAAGATAGATTTTTGTTATGGATGCGGGTGCTGCTTTTCTAGGGGCTTCTGTCCACATGATTCAACTGATGCAATGGGATTAATTAAAGACGAAATGCTACAATCAGATTTGATTATATTAGCAAGTCCTGTCTATGGTCACAATGTAACGGGAAATATGAAAGTGTTTCTCGACAGAATTTCTTATTGGATGCATATTTTTAGACTTGCAGGAAAACTTGGAGTAACTATTTCTACTTCCGACTCTAACGGCAATGAATTCGTCAATGGCTATCTTAATAAATTTATGCAATTTTGCGGATTACATGTAATTTGTAACTTTAAGGCATTGAAACTAAATAATCCCATTACGCTAGAAGATACTTTTGAAAATCTTGATATTACATCACTAAGTGAACTTATCTACGACCATTTGATTCATGATAAACCAGTAGCAGCTACTAATACTCAAGAATCATTATTTCAACATTTAAAGAATTTTATATTAGAGTTAGAAGCCAATAATATACAAAATGCGGAATATTCGTATTGGAAAGAAAATAGATATTTAGAAAGCGATAATTATAATGACCTCCTTAATAAGATTTACAGTCTAAAATCTTAAAATAATAATCTTATAAATTACGAACGTAAAAATTATTTAGCTTACAATAAAACAACAACTACTCAAAATTAGATTGGAGAAATTTATATGAAAATTAATGATGAAGACCATAAGAACACTAATAAAACTATAGATAGAAAACGCTTTTTGAAGATCATCCCACTACCAATATGTATTGCTATTGGTATTATTGTTGGAGTTTATACACACAATTTCACCCTCTGCTTCTCAATTAGCGTTGCAATAGGAGCAGGATTAATGGTTAGTAATATGTCTCGTGAATAATTAAACTGCCTACAGTAAATTGGACTACTTATCAGTTCCAATTCTGTAGGCATTTTTTCAATAAAATTCTATTCATATTTCTAATATTTTTCTTTACTCTATAGAAATCTCTTCTACGAATGCATCATTATATAAATCTACAATTGAACTGTTGTTTTCTTCCATTAATAAATTACTAATAAAATAGTTTTGTCGTTTTTCCTTTATTGAGTACAATAATAATTTTGCAATAAATTAACTTTATATTTACGAATTACACTTACTTAATGCAATAATAAGATGAAATTTACTAATTTGCATAAATATATTATAATAAAACAATGAATTACGGTATTATCAAAAAAATGATATATACATACACTTTATAATATAAAAATTATTTTTGATAATATTAAATATTAATGCCATATTGCTACACAATACTTAAATATGGCAATAAAAGAAGGAGGAAAACATATGAAAAAGAGGCTAAGTTTCAATCAAAACTTGCTAATAGGTTCATTATTATTCGGACTATTTTTCGGTGCAGGTAACTTAATATTTCCAGTTCAAATGGGACAACAAGCTGGAAATCATGCTTTTACAGCTACTATTGGATTTTTAATCACTGGTGTAGGACTACCTATCCTTGGTATCATAGCTTCGGCTCTTTCAAAAAGCGAAAGCTTATTTGATATGGCAAAACCAGTTAGTTCCAAGTATTCAACTATATTTACATGTTTATTGTACTTAACAATCGGTCCATTATTCGCAATTCCTCGTACTGCTACAGTGGCATTTGAGGTAGGAATTCATCCATTTATTTCTGACGAATATTTGAAAATAGGACTTATTATTTTCTCATTTATATTTTTTGCTATTACTATTTATTTCTCATTAAAGCCAGGTCAGATTTTAGATTGGGTAGGTAGATATCTTACACCTATTTTCTTGGTATTATTATCGGTTTTATTAATTGCTACATTCATAAGTCCAATGGGACATGCAAATAATTATGCTGCTCAAGGTAATTATGTAGCTCAGCCATTATTCACTGGTTTATTAGATGGATATAACACTATGGATGCTTTAGCTTCTGTTGCATTCTCAATTATTATTATTTCTAATATTCAAAAATTAGGTGTTAAAGATTCTAATTCGATTGCTATTGAAACCTGTAAATCAGGTTTAGTAAGTGTTGTAGGTATGGCTATTATATATGCTTCCTTGGCTTATATGGGTGCTACAAGTTTAGGCAGTGTAAGCCGCGCAGATAACGGCGGAACTATTTTGTCACTGGTTAGCAATCATTATTTTGGTATTGTTGGTCAAGTATTGTTAGCTGCTATTGTAGGTGTTGCTTGTGTAAAAACAGCTATTGGTTTAATAACTTCATGTGCTGAAATGTTCAGTGAAATGTTTCCAAAAACTGTTTCTTATAAGAAATATGCTATTGCTTTTACACTTTTCTCATTTGTAATAGCTAACTTTGGTTTAAGTAATCTTATAAAATTCTCAATTCCTGTACTTATGTTCCTTTATCCATTAGTAATTACTTTAATTTTATTATCTCTATTAGCTCCATTTATAAATAAGCAAAGCGATATATACAAATGGACTACTGGATTAACTGTTGTTGCAGCATTCTTTGACCTTTTAAAAGCACTACCTCAGCCTCTTGCTGGAAATGCTGTAGTTACAAAGCTTGTCACTTTCGCAACTTCATATTTACCAGGATATAATTACGGATTTGGGTGGGTTATCCCTGCACTTTGCGGATTCATTATTGGTTTAATTATCTGGGTAGTTGGTGGAAAAAATAACAATGCTATATAGATAGTAAAAAGTAAGAAAATGTCATAAACTAAAATCACTTCCGTAAATTAATACGGAAGTGATTTTTTATTCTTCTGGAATTTACCTCTTAATTATAACTGTGGATAATTCTGCGAACAGACTTAAGGCATAATATTATGTTCATTATCCAACCTTCCCCATAGCAAAGCTTAATATTAATATAATGAAGACTGTAGCAGTAATTTTTACATACATATAGTCCTTTTCTTTCATAAATACAATAATTGATACTCCTACCCTGAATATAGGAGTTACTATTAACAATAATAGCCCTGTCATTATTATTCCATAAGATTTAAATTGTAGAAGACCACTAAATATTTCTCCAACTGTTGTTGGGTAAGTATTACCACAATATCCACTTTTACCAGTTATTAAGAACATAATAAGTCCTATAATTATTACGGTAGCACTCAATACTACTCCTATTCTTAACATCTTGCTTATTGTAATCTCTACGGCAGCAATTTTATCTTCTTCCATAATTATACCCTCACTCCTTTAATAATCATCTGAATGGCGATGTATGCAAGAAAAGGTATGAATATTTTCCTTATAGTTTTACTTTTCATTCTCTGCATTATCTTTGTCCCTAAAGTTGCCCCAGCAAGTACACCTAACGCAACAGGTGCAGCTATTTTAGGATCTATTTCTCCTCTTAAAAGATATACTCCTGCACTAGCAGCTGCTGTAACTCCCATCATAAAATTACTGGTTGCACTTGATACCTTTAAAGGTAATTTCATAAACATATCCATAGCCATAACTTTGAAACTTCCGCTTCCTATACCCAAAAGTCCTGATATTATTCCAGCTCCGTACATTACTCCAAAAGCTCCCTGTACATTATCCACGTTATAGGCTACATCCTTCTTGAGCGCCTTGTCATAATATTGACCATTTAGCTTAAATTTCTCAGAAAGTGGAGAACGTTTCACATTTTGTGGTAGTTCTTCATTTCTTCTTTTAAGCATCATTACAGCTGAATATAATAACAAAAATCCAAATAGTACATAGAGTAGATTCGGAGCTATCAAGCCACCAATAAAGGCTCCCGTTATTGCACCTGTAGTAGTTGCAATCTCAAGAAACATCCCTATTCTCACATTTGTAATTTTATCACGTATATAAGCCACTGCAGAACCGCTAGAAGTGGCAATTACAGAAATAAGACTAGCACCAATTGCATATCTTATATCAATTCCAAAAAGCATAGTAAGTGCAGGGGTAATAACTGTGCCTCCACCAAGACCTAATATTGATCCAAGTGTCCCTGCTACCACTGAAATTAAAAGTATATATAATGAAGTTATCACAAAAAAACATCTCCTTTTTATCATTTCTATATCATTATAAATCTATAAGTGATATATTAAAAATATCTATTTAATATCAAAATCATATTTAAAACATATGGAAAGTTTTAAGGAGATTTAAATTATGGACATAAGACAATTAAGATATTTTATAACAATTGCAGAAGAAGGACAGATTACTAGTGCTGCAAAAAGACTTAATATGGCTCAACCTCCACTTAGCCAACAGCTAAAACTCCTTGAGGAAGAGCTTGGTGTAAAACTTGTAGAAAGAGGAAGTCGTAGTATTCAGCTTACGGACGCAGGTAAGGAACTAAAAAAACGTGCTGACCATATTTTAGAATTGACTGACACGGCAGTTAAGGAGTTAAAAGACTTTAATAATGGTCTCAAAGGAACTTTATCTATCGGAACCGTATCCTCCTCAGGTGCAACTTTTCTTCCAGAACGAATACAGAAGTTCAATGAAAACTTTCCACAAATAAACTTTGAAATCTGGGAAGGCAATACCTATAGAATCTTAGAAATATTAAATAGCGGCATTATAGAGATAGGTGTAGTACGAACGCCTTTCAACATGGGTACCTTTGACTATATCTATATGCCACTTGAGCCTATGATAGCTGTATCTGTTGACATGCAAGAGTTCTCCTCCAAAGATTATATTGAACTTGCTGATCTCGCAAACAAACCACTAATTATCTATAGAAGGTTTGAAAATTTAATAATAGAAACCTTTGAAAAGTCAGGCTTTAAACCAAATATTATATGCAAGACCGATGATGCAAGATCAACTCTTCTTTGGGCAGAATCAGGTATTGGTATCGCATTAGTTCCTAAAGCAGCCATAAAACTTGTTGGAAGTACAACACTTAAATATAAACCTATTAATGAGAAAGTCTTACAGACACAAATTGCAGCAATATGGGTGAAAAATAGATATCTTTCTACTGCCGCTAAACACTTTTTAAAAACCTTTAAAGGTGGTACTTCTGAAAACAAAGATTAATTAAGAAATTATAAAGCTTGTTCATAATTTGTAAGCTCTATACGAGTTGAAACTCCGCTTAAAGCTATTGCATGTATTGGTTGACTTACAGTTGTACAACAGTCAGATATAATCTTTACCTTATATTTTTCTGCTGATTTAGAAATAGCTGTGAAAACAACACAATTTTGAGTCATCATACCACAAACAAGCAGTTCTTCTATTTCTAGCTCTGATAAAACTTCTTCTAAATTTGTATTATAGAAGCTATCTGCAGTTTTCTTGATAACTTTTTTCGCATTTAGGGCAGCTTTTAGTATTCTTGGATGGATTTCTACGCCTTCCGTGCCTTCATTAAAGAATGGAGAACTGCTGCCTGAAATATGTTGAACTAAAATTATAGGGATGCTATTGTTAATAGCCCTTTCAATAGCTTTTTCTATATTGTTCAGAGTATCTTCAGTATTCCACAGAGGAAACTTCCCATCAGCAAAGTAATCATTTTGTAAATCGATAACTATAAGTGCTTTTTTCATTTCTAAAACCTCCAAGTTTTATATTGATTTATTACTTTTATTTCTAAAGATAGATACATAATTATGTTAAGCCATTTAAATTCCATATATATGATATGAAAAGATAATAACATGGATTATTCAACTTAGGAATTACCCACTTTTTTGTGTGTATGGAATATCTACACCTAAACCTGACCATATCACATTACTATCTAATCAAATAAAAAAACATTGATACCTCAATCTGCATCAATGTTTTTTACTTGCTCATTTATGTATTCTCTTCCTATCTCTTGCATAATGGCTAGAGCCATTAAAATTTTCTTTCCTCTATCTTCTGTAAGAAAATACTCTACTTTAAGTGGATAACCTTCGTATTGTATTTTATCTACTAACCCAAACTCTCTTAATTCATTTAACTGCTGTAATAACATCTTCTGACTTATCCCTTTTATATCTTTTTCTAGCTTGGATAAAGAGGCCTTTCCAATATCCCCTAGCTGCCAAAGAATAACTGTTTTCCACTTACCTTTTAGAATGTCATGGGTAATTTCTAAAGGACAAGTATACTCTTTACGAACTTTCACCTTAATTCTCCTTTCAAAATTTACTATAATCTTTATAATTTATCTTTCTAAAACATATCTTTGCCTATATTGATAAGGCGAACAGTCATAATATTTCTTAGAAGTTCTAGAAAAGTGGTCACTTGAATTATATCCTATAAGCTCTGAAATCTTTACTTGGGTTAAGAAAAATATTTCTAAATTTGGTGGAGATCCTAATAATGTCACTATTGCAGGTCAATCCGCTGGCTCAGCTTCTGTCGAAGTTTTAACAATGACACCAAAAGCTAAGGGACTATTTAAAAATGCTGTTGCTATGAGTTTTAATTATATCTCAACTAAGCTTGATACTATGAAGAATAAAGAAACTACTTCCTCAGAACTGTTTAAAGGAAAAACCTTAAAAGATATGCGTTCGATGTCAACTGATGAACTATTGGCTCTATCTAATAATTATAGTTCTGGTCCTTGTATTGACGGCAATGTAGTTCCTGCTAATCAAATAGATATGCTTAAAGCCGGTACTGCCAATGATGTCAATTTGATCACTGGAATGGTTACTGGGGACACTCTATTATTCTCTGTTCTTCCTAAAGCTCCATTTTCAAATCCTACAACTATGAAAAAAGATGAGCTACTCTCAACTATTAAAAGTACTTTTGGAGCATATGCCGATGAATGCCTTGCTGCTTATCCTATAAATAATGATGAAGCTATTAATGAATTTAATGCAATAAATCAAGACGGAATGATGGCACTGCAGACTGCTCTAGCTAAAGCGAGAACTTTAAAATATACTAATCCAACATATATTTATGAGTTCACTCATGTAATGCCAGGTGTACAGTCAGAAGTGTTTGGTGTATTCCACACTGCAGATGTTCCATACTTTCTAAATCATTTTTCATCAGAAAGAAATTCATACTGGACTGAGACAGACTTTAATCTTGGAGATAAGATGTCTTCTTATCTAGTTAACTTCGCAAAAACAGGAAATCCAAATGGTAAAGGCCTCCCTAACTGGGCTGCTTATAACGGAAATACTTCCTTTATAAATTTTGGTGACACTGTATATAATACAAAATTTAGCGAAGCAAAGAATAAGTTCTGGAAAGATTACTACGGAAATCTTCTTGGTATTTAATATTAAACTTTAAAAAAGTCAAATTCTAAGTACACAAAAATAGCCTCATTAAGCAAATAGTCACGCAAGATTCATTACCGTATTATTTTTGGTGAATAATACGGTATTTTTAATACATCTGGATTATCTCGTATTAATTGGATTAAATCCTGATGCAACGCATTCGCCATCACAAAGTAAAAGACTAGCGAGAAATCTAAATCACCAGTCTTACTAATGGAAATATAAAGTGTCTTATTTTATACCTAACATTGTCAAAATACAATTTGCTAAATCTTGTCCATGCATACCACACATATGAATGCATTCAGCCAAAGTTTGTCCTATCATTTCAACACCTCCTACAAGTTATATTTTATTTATAATCCAAAATTATGTAGATATTATGAAGACTATTTCTTACAATACAAGTTATTCATTTTGATATTTAGTACCTATATATTGAAATCTAAACTTTAAATTTCAATATTTTGTATTAAAAACAAATCATATAATAGAGTTGTTTACCTTCTATTTTCTACTTAATTACCTCATCTTCAAAGGATTACAGCCTGAAGCCACACATCCGCCATCGCAAAGTATATCCACTCCAGTTAAATAGCCGCATTTATCACTGGCACAGAAGGAAAATAGATTTGCAATTTCGTCAACATATCCAAAGCGTTTTATTGCGCAATATTCTGTATACTCTGAAGCACTTTCCTTTTCTAGATCTCCCATAGGAGTCTCAAAGTTACCAGGAGATATAGAAATTAATCTAATTCCTTTCTTCCCGAATTTAGCAGCATCAGTTTTTGCATACCAAATAACAAAATGCTTAGAAATACCATATGCCACGCTTGATCTAAGTTTCTTTGGAAAAAGATTCACTCTCGCCATCATTTTTCTCATAAAAAGTACTTTATCAATTCTACTATATTTATAACTACGCTCAGGCATAATAATTTTAGGAGTAAGATGAGCTGACATTGATGATACATCTATAATACAGGAACCTTCTTCTATCACATTATAAAAAGCTTCATTTATGTTAATTGTACCTAGAGCATTTGCCTCCATTATCTTCTTTGCTTCTCCCATATGTGGGGACATACCTGCAGCATGAATTACAGATGAAATTTTTCCTTTTTCTTTTGCATATGTTGCTAGTATATCAACTGCAGCTCTATCAGAAATATCACAGGCAAAGGATTCTGCTTCAATTCCTTCAGCTCTTAACTCAGCTAATGCACCTTCCAGCTTTTTAATTGATCTCCCTACAATGATAATGTAATTCTCTTTACCAATTATCTTAGCAGTAGCAAGGCCCATTCCACTGCCGCCGCCTGTGATTACACATACTTTTTTCATATAACAACACTCCTTGTATTTTTCTAAATTCAGGCTATACCATAAAGTTTTTTACTTTAATTATTTTTCTCTACCTATTAGATTACTTTCTGTATGCATTTTATAAATTTATCTTATATCAATTTATAAGGCTGAACTATTGTACCTTAGGGCAAAATATATTGTACTTTTAGGAAAGATGTCATTATATTAACGTAATGCATCTAAATAAAAAACTTCTAAAAGGATTGTGATCTTTGGTTTAGCTATCTTGAAAATTTTATAATTTTCTTTCTGGTGAAAAATCCCACAAAATTACGCAACTTGCTTCGCAATCTTATGGGACTTAGACTCGCTATTAGTTTTATTTTTACATTCGGATAATTCCATTTTCTATGGCAACTGCAACTGCTTCTGACCTTGACTCAACATTAAGCTTACTATAAATATTGGTTAGATGAGCTTTAACTGTTCTTTCTGATATCCCCATATCAAAGGCTATTTCCTTGCTCGTACATCCTCTTGCAACAGCTCTTAAAACAAACATTTCTCTTTCTGTTATTGAGTTATTAATAGTATTATTTTTTTGCCCTGTTTCATTTTTTGTACCGAAAATACTCTTACTAATTTCAGGTTGAAGCAATACTTCTCCCCTTATTGCAGATTCAACTGTTCTAATAAGCTCTTCACGGGTACTATCTTTTAACAAATAACCTTTTGCACCTAAGAAAAGTCCATCTCTTATTAATTTATCATCATTAAAGGTTGTTAGAATAATTATAGGGACCGTATTGTTTTTTTCCTTTAATATTTTTATCACTTCCAGCCCACTTCTTTTCGGCATATTTAAATCCATTAAAACCACATCAGGTTTTAACTCCTCAATTAGTATCAATGCTTTGTCTCCATTTTCAGCTTCTCCAACAACTTCGTAGTTTTCTTCTGTTTCAAAAATAAGCTTTAGCCCTTCTCTAACTATCAAATGATCATCTACTACCAATATCCTTCTCTTATTCATTTTCATCAGTAATTCCTTTCTCAATTGGTATAATGATGTTTATATTTGTGCCAGCTTTTCTTCTACTCTTTATTTTAATCTTTCCTTTAATTGCTTTTACACGCTCAGTCATTCCTATTATTCCATAATGCCCAAACAGCCTATCCAAAAGCTTAACATCGAAACCTATTCCATCATCACTGATGCTTATGTTTATTTGATGCTCATTTTCTCTTACCTCAATTACAGCATTTTCAGCCTCTGCATGCCTAGCAATATTATTTAAACCTTCTCTTACAACATATAAAATATGTTTTGAAATATTTTCAGATATATCATAATCTAATATAAAACTTGATGTTATTGAAGTACTAGACATGCCCTTAAAACTAGAAATTTCTTTTTCTAATGCTTCTTTAAGACCCATTTTCTTATTAGTTTGAGCTCTCAAATCATCAATAACAAGTCTTGAATCTGCCAATGTTTTTCTGGCATGTTCCATTGCTTTTTGAACTATTTCTTGAGCACGTTTTACGTTATTGTTATTTAAATTGGCATTTACTGCATCCAATTGCATTATAGTTCCTGCAATACCTTGAGATAATGTATCATGCAAATCTCTAGCAACTCTCTGTCTTTCATTAATTAAGGTTAATTCCTCCACCTTCTCATAGGCCAACGCTAACTCTTGTGAGACTTTTTGACTCTGAATTCTTAATTTTACTTGATTAAAAAATATGATCGAATATGCACGCATAGCTATTGTGATTACTATAAGTAAAGGAAAAGATTGAACTAACTCTCTAACTCCATTAAGTATTATAATTGTGCAGCTAAATATACTATAAAAAGAAATAGCTATACCAACCACTTTAATAGCATTTGTATAAACTATCATACTTTGAATAATAAAAAGTGGTGTTAACCCAAGAACTATAGTTTTATAAGCTTCTGGTGCTATAATTGCGTAGTCAAAAGTTATTATCCCTTGTATAACAAAGTAAAGCCAATATTTATTTTTAAATATATTACTAGAAAACCAAAATACAAACAATTGAATCATCATTACTATGGTAATTCCTATAACTTCATTTAAATGTAAATTATGTGAGTTTGGAACAAAAACTGTAGACAGATAAATTAAAATAATACCCACTACTATCGGGGTCTTTGGAAAAATAGTTTCATCCGAATCTGGCGTAAAGGTTGATTTAAACATATTGCGCAAATCTAGCACCTTCCTTTAAATAAGGTTATTATACGTATATTTTTATATGAATATCTATATTTTATATTATAATAAATTCGTAGGCATAACAATTGTACCTTTGGGCATATTACTTCTTCATTTTATGCAAAACAATAGTGCCAACTAACTATAAAGCTAGCTGTCACCTATATATTTTCTATTATTAAAATCAGCCTTGCCATAGGATGTATTCTTAGTGTTCCTTTGATCCCATCACACGTTTAATTAATCGAGTTGCAAAGCCTGGATTCATACTATAAAGGAAATTCATAGCTTTAGCATCCTTACCAATACAGAAACTATACTTATTCTTTTCCATACCTTTGATAATTAATTCTGCCGCAGTGTCTGGTTTAAGTAGCATCTTAGAATTCTTTTCTTCCTCAGTGACACCTTTATCAGTAAGCTTTGAATTCTTCTTTATATCTGTTGCCATTGCTCCTGGAAATACAAGAGTTACGTGTACATTGGTATCTAATAGTTCTGAATACAAGCCCTCTGTCATTAACTTTACCGCTGCTTTTGAAGAACCATAGGAACTTTGCCCAGGAACAGGAAGAAATCCTCCCATACTTGCAATGTTTACAATATGCCCCTCTGGTCTAGTCAATAAGTGGTTTAAAAATACTTTTGTCATATATAATGTTCCGTAAAAATTAACACTCATTACTTTATCAATCTGTTCTAGTTTTAAATCCTTTAACTGTATAAAAGGTTGAATAATCCCTGCATTATTAATCACTCCATCAACATGTCCAAGTTTCGAAATGATATCTTCTGCAAAGCTAGCTACAGCTTCTTTATCTGTTATGTCCACAATCCTAGTTAATAATCTTTCATTATCACCTGAAATTCTGAAGGTTTCTTGAAGTCCAGCTTGATTTATATCAACTGCTATTACTGTTGCTCCTTTTGATAATAAATTAAGAACTAATTCTCTTCCTACTCCATTTCCCCCACCAGTAATCACTATATTTTTATTTACTACTTTCATTATATTACCCTCCAATTACCTATTTTTTATACTCCTATATATGAACCGCTTCATATTTAAATTTATATTTTCAAATTCTTCTCTCAGAATCCAGAAGAGTTTTTCAAATAGATTTCAGATCGAAGTGTTTCATCTTTATATAGATAAACTACCTGACTTATAAATTTTATTTGGAACTGGTCTATCTATAAAAACTATAGTTTTATCATATAACCAATGAATAACTTGAACAATTGTACTTTAGGGCATAGGTTAATGTACTTTAAGGCAATGTAATATAAATGCGAAAAAGAAGCAAAGCTTCTTTTTCAAAGAATCTTTGCTTCTCACATTTTATCCGTTCTTTAGTGGAGTGATATATTTAAGAATTCATTAAAGCTTACTTGCTGACTCTTTTTTATATTCATTCAATTTTTCATTGAGTTGCTTTGCCTGTGACTGGCCGTCTATATGCATCATCGAAAAAACTAATACTTTAACAGAAAAAATTATGATTGCATATAATATCATAGTATTACTATCAACGGCTCTATTTGGACTAAATAGCCATAACCAAGCTAATATAGCAACATCTGCAAGTGTAGAGCAGACAAACAGGTTAATATTTTGAGTCTTTTTATCTAAATCATATTTATTTACAAAGGCAAACTTGAAAAATACATATGCTGAACTCACTAATATAATTTGCCAAAGTAGTGAAGTTTCGATTACTGTTATAGAGTTACTACTGAAGTATATTGTGACAATGATCATCAAGAACCCAAAAGCTTTTAAAAAATCTTTCAACATAAATTTCAAATACTCATTAATTTTCATAGCGCAGCCTCCTTATAAACCTAATTCTTTTTTTAATATTGGAACATACTGTCTTGAAATAAATACCTTTTCTCCATTTTGCAACAAAGCTTCAAATCTGCCATAAAAAATCGGACTTACAGATTCTATTTTGGAAATATTAAGGATAGTAGATTTCGATGCTCTAAAAAAGCCAAGATTCACATATTCTGTCTCAATTTCATAAAGTCTAAGCTTAGATTCGAAAACCTTTTCTTTACAGTAAATAAATACTTTATTGTCTACTGATTCGAAATAAAATACATCTTTAGGATTGATAACATGCATTTGTAATCCTGTAAGCCCAATAATCTTTTTAGAAGAGGCTTTAATATAATGAATCATCTGTAATAACGATTCATCAAGTTCATTGCATCTTACTATTATTTCAGGTTCACTTCCGTCAGGGATATTTTCAATAGTTACTTTCAATTGGCTTCCCCCCTCACTTCTCTTTCTATGTTTT
Source organism: Clostridium folliculivorans (assembly GCF_024341905.1). Lineage (GTDB taxonomy): Bacteria > Bacillota > Clostridia > Clostridiales > Clostridiaceae > Clostridium_AR > Clostridium_AR folliculivorans. The sequence goes on along the minus strand of NZ_BQXY01000006.1, from coordinate 224,290 downwards.
CAGTATATGTTAGTAACTCTCTACATTCAACCACCTATATAGTAAGCTACATTTTTTGAGAGGTAAGTTGTTTTGTTGTAAGTATATGCTGCATATTAACATACATTTTGTCATGCAAATGATTAAGTTTTTTATGATAATACTAAACTCGAACAAATTTATAATGAAATAATGAAATAATGAAAAATAGTAATTTACATTAAAATAACCTATGATTTTAAAGCAAATCATAGGTTATACATACTGGTTTATTTTCTCTAGGATCTTTTACAATCTCTGCATCAATATTAAATAGTACTTTAAGGTTCTCTTTAGTCATGACCTCATCTGGGCTTCCATCACAAACGATGTTTCCTTCTTTTACTCCAACCATATAATCAGCAAATCGAGCTGCATTGTTAAGCTCATGGATTACCATTACTATTGTTCTATTTTGTTTTTCATTTAAATCCTTTAAAAGTTCTAATATCTCCAACTGATGAGCTAAATCCAAGTAAGTTGTAGGTTCATCTAGTAATAATATGTCTGTTTGCTGAGCCAAAGCCATTGAGATCCACACTCTTTGTCTTTGCCCTCCTGATAAAGCTTCTATTGGTCTAGATTTAAATTCTTTCATTCCTGTAACTTCCAAAGCCCAATTTATTATTTCTCTATCTTCCTTTTGAAGCTTTCCAAAACCACTTTGATGAGGAAATCTTCCGTAAGCAACAAGTTCTTCTACAAGCAGCCCATTTGGTGCTTGAGGACTTTGTGGAAGCACAGCCATAACCTTTGCAATTTCTTTAGAATCCTGCTTTTTTATATCTTTTCCATCTATATAAATAGCACCACTTTTAGGTTCTAAGATTCTGGCTAAGGTTTTTAAAATAGTGGATTTCCCACAACCGTTTGCTCCTATTATAGTTGTTATCTTTCCTTTAGGTATATTTAGATTTAATCCTTTAACTATATCTAAATTACCATAAGATATATCTAGATTTTCTGTATTTATAATATTCATATTTATGTTACTCATGATTTACCTCCAGCAATATATACATTAACTTTTAGCGTCTATCTCATTAAAATTCAAATAACTTTTTATAGTCCATGTTTAACGATATTTTTAAAATTAATTCTTTGCTTAAGCTCATTAAAGCATCGTATGTGTGACCACTTAATTTCAACAAGATACTTTAATAACACCTATTGCTTAAGCATTAGGTATACGAAATAAGGAACTCCTATAATTGATAACACTATTCCAACAGGTATCTCCGCTGGTGCTAGTAAGTTTTTAGCTATTATATCCGAAACTAAAAATAGAAAAATACTTATAAGAGCTGAGGTTGGTATCAAAACCTTGTGTTTGGGACCAACTAATCTTCTTCCAATATGTGGTGCAACTAAACCTAAGAAAGAAATTGTACCTGAAACTGCAGTGGCTGCTCCAGCTAAAGCTACAGCAAAAAATAGCAATTTTCTTCTTTCTTTTTCTACTTTTACTCCAAGTCCAGTTGATAGCTCATCACCTAAATTGAGTACATCAAGATATCTTGCTTTATATAATGTAAGTACTAAAAATATAACTATCCATGGAAGTGTTGCAATTACGTATTTCCAATTTGCTCCCCATATGCTTCCAGAGATCCATACCATAACTCTATTAAACTCTTGAGTAGTAAACTTAAGTTGGAATATTATAAGCATTGCAGTAAACGCAGAATTTATGCCAATTCCAACTAATATAAGCCTAGATGGATTTATTCCCTTTTTCCATGCCAAGGAATATATCAAAGCTGCAGCAATAAAAGCTCCAGTAAGAGCCAAAATTGGCATTGTATATATAGTTATGTCACTTATAACAGCATATGTATTTCCACTGGTAAAATATATGTACACTACAACTGCAAGTGAAGCACCTGAACCGATTCCTAATATTCCTGGATCAGCCAAATCATTTTTAGTTATCCCTTGTAATATGGTTCCTGAAGTTGATAAGCCTATAGCAACTAAAACTGCAATTATTATTCTAGGTAATCTGAGAGTAAATAGTACCAATTCATCTTTTCGTGTTCCTTTTCCTATAAGGGTTTTCAGAACATCAATTGGTTTTATAGATAAAGAACCCATATTAAGACTTACTATAAAACTAATTACTATAAGTGCAGTTAATAAAATTGATATATTTCTAAATCTTTTATTTCCACTTAATATGTTCATCAAATTTTATCCCCCTTTCTTACAAGGTATATAAAGAACGGTACACCTATTAGTGCTATCAAGGAACCTATGGGAGTTTCGTAAGGCTGATTAATCATCCTTGCAGCAATATCACAGTAGACCACAAGTGCAGCGCCTACTATAAGCGAACATGGAATTATATATCTATAGTCTGGGCCAACTAATCCTTTCACTATCTGTGGAACTATAAGTCCTACAAAAGCCACATTACCAGCAACTGATACGGAAGCACCACAAAGCATAATGACTATAACAATACCTATAAGTCTTATTAAATTTATCTTTTGTCCGAGGCCTATAGCTATTTCTTCACCTAAACTTAAAATAGTTATTTTTGGTGATACTATAATTGCCATCACAACACCTATTAAGCCTACCATTCCAAGAAGCTTTACTCCTTGCCATTTAGCTGTTGTAAGTCCGCCTGCAATCCAAAAGCTCAACTGCTGTGATAAATTAAAATACATGGCAATAGCAGTTGCTAAAGATATGAGAAGAGTTCCTATTGCAGTTCCTGCTAATGCAAGCTTTACTGGATCGGTTCCTTTAATTGATTTTGAACTTAGAAAATACACCAATATGCCACTTATACTTGCTCCTGCAAAAGCAAATATCATAAGTCCAAATCCTCCAATATTTAGCTGCATAGAAAATGCAATTGCGATTGTAAATGTAGCTCCTTGAGTTATTCCCATAATTGAGGGCTCTGCTATAGGATTTCTTGTAATCCCTTGCATTACAGCTCCTGAAACAGCTAAAAAACCTCCAACTAATGCAGCTGCAATGGCTCTTGGCATTCTTAAATCTCTAATTATTTGATTATCAACATTGTCTTTAGAGAAAAAAATACTATTGAAAACTGTATCCAAACTAATATGCTTTGCTCCAAGAGACATAGATAACCCTATTCCAAATAATAAAACAGCAGCTCCAATAACTATAATTAGTGATGCTGCTACAATCCTAGATTTCTTATTTTCCTCATTCATACCTTTTTCAGCTAAAATCATTGATGTGCTTATCCTCCTCTAAAACAAAGATAACGTATTTTGTTCATAGAAATTATGATCTCTTCAGCTTTATAAATCTCAATTTCTACTCAAAACACATTTGGGCAAAATGTTATAAATGCAATTTAGGATGACCTTATTTATACAGATGCATAACTTTATTAATTAGTCTATATCTTCAAAATTTCCGTTCACAACCTTCGGAATTTTAAAAACAGATTACATATAAGTTCACATCCTATTTCTAGTCATCCTAATTTTTTTATATTTTATAATGTTACATGCAATTTGTTATTGAAATTAAAGTATTACTATGGAGATACTATATGAGCAAGCAACTAGAATTTAATAATTTTTAGAGATGAAGTGCCGTTAAAAAACTATACTGTTCGAACGAAGTGAGTTTACAGTTTTAGGCACTTCATTGAAGAAAAATAATATAAATTCTTTGCGTAGCTCATCCAAGTATCGGAAGAGTGATACATTAATTTCAACGCATCAAATTACTTACCTGCTAATTTTTCTTTGATGCCATCAAGAAGTTTTTCTTTTCCTATTGGTTGATATCCTTGTACGAAGTAAGGAGCACTTTCTAGCTTAGTAACTTTTCCATCCTTAACAGCCTTTAGATTCTTGTATACTGCACTGTTTTGTAAGTCATTCCAATCTGCATCAGTTGCTATTACGATTAGATAATCTGATTGTATTTGCGCTAAACCTTCCATAGTTACAACTGGTAAGCTTATTCCTTCTTGTGGTGGAAGATTTGTAGGCTTAGCTAATTTCATATCATCATATAACATTGAACCTATTCCAGCACCTGTTAAAACATAGAACTTTCCTGCACTTGCAAGTACTGTTAAGTATGTAGTTTTATCGCCATTCTTTTCAGCTATAGCTTTTCCAACTGCTTGTGCCTTAGTATCATAATCTTTCAACCAATTTTGAGCTTCTGTTTCTTTTCCTAATATCTTTGCTACATCAGTAATATTTGTTCTCCAATCATTTTGGTAATCCTTAAGTACAACTACTGGAGCAACTGCCTTTAATTGATCGTATATCTTATTTTGTCTTTCACTCATTATAATTAAATCTGGATTAGTAGCAATGATAGCTTCTACATCCATAGTATCTGTCATTGAATGTCCTACTACCTTAGCATTTCCTAGCTTATCTTTAACGTATTCTGGAACTTCTGTTGTCTTGTATGAATCAACATTAGCAGTTGCTACTGGAATATCTCCAAGTATTGCAAGTGCTTCACTTGACCCTGAAACATCAACTATTCTTTTTGGATTTGTTGGTATAGTAACATCGCCCTTTACAGTGCTTACTACCTTTGTATCGCTTTCTTTTTTAGTTTCTTCCTTCTTTGTCGATGAACATCCAGCCAATACTCCTATTGAAAGTACTGTAGCTAATAATAAACCTAAAACACTCTTTTTTTTCATTACTATTCCTCCTACAATTTTACCTTAAACATATTTTGTTTGATTATTATCAAACTATATTGTATTGATAATCATTTTCATCTGTTACCAAGAATCATTATACCAAAATTGGTTTTTATGTCAATGTAATTATCTTCCTAAGATTAATAAAATTTTATACCTACCGCTTCTAACCTATTATTTTTCAATAGAATAAAAAGAGGTAAATAAAAAAAAGATAACTGAGCTATATAATTTTTATAGCATCAATTACCTTTTCTCCAAAATTTATTAAGTTTAATTTTTAACATTGTTATTGAATAATATAACAGTATAACTTTAATTTACCTTGATAAATATTGATCTACTTTATCTTATAAAACTTAGCTTCATGTGCTTTTATTTTATTGCTTAATATTCCACTTGAAACTTTAAAGTCTTCATGTTGCCATAGATCTCTGATTGTATCTACTTTTTCAATTCCTACTTCTCTTAAATCTAACTCCACTTGACTATCTATGTCAGATATATTGAACAAAGCTACATAATTTTCTCCGTCTTTGCCTTTGGCTGTCCATATAGCTTTATCTTCATCTTTATAAAACTGTTTGTTTGAATTAGAATATTTTAATACATTAAGAACCTCTTCATTGGTTATAAGCTCTAAGGTCCACTGATCATTGTCAGTCATCACTCCACCAAACATAAGCGGTGAACGTGCAATACACCATAAGGTCATAAGTGTTCTTTGCTCTCTTCTAGTAAAGTTAGTCCATTTTCCTTTGCCTTCAAATTGATGTTCTCTAAGGCAAATATGACCAAAAGGAAGCATGTCTGCATCTGGCCAATGTGATGCTCCCATATGTTCATTCCAATTTCCTAAAAGCTCAAATTGTTTATAAAGCTGCTCCCAATTGTCCCAGAAGTCTCCGGAGATTCTCCACATATTTGCATGTACCTTTAAATGTTCTGCTTCCTCCAAAGGTGCTGATCCTGGGGATAAACTAAATACCACATCTCTTCCACAGTTATCTAAGGCATTCTTTATAAGTTCAATTTCCCCTTTTGCATAAGGAAAAGATAAGTCATCTACCTTTATAAAATCAAATCCCCACTCTGCATACATATTTATTATTGAATTATAGTACTCTTGTGCGCCTTCCTTTGTAGCATCAATACCATACATATCAGTGTTCCATGGGCATATTGAGTTAGTATCTGCAATGTCTTTAGCAAACTTATCAGTACCTAGTATTGGAGTATTTGCCTTTACCGCCTGCTTTGGTATTCCTCTGAGAATATGGATACCAAACTTAAGTCCCTTGCTATGAATATACTCACCTAAAGCTTTAAATCCATTACCATCTTTAGCACTAGGAAATCTATTTACTGAAGGTATAAGTCTTCCATACTGATCCATATCAAGAGGTGCATATGGATGATATTCAGTTGAATCTGCTGTAGGCTCATACCATTGTATGTCTACAACTACATACTCCCACCCATATTTCTTTAGATGTTTTTCCATATAATCTGCATTGCCTCTAACTTCATTTTCCCTTACACTTGCACCATAGCAATCCCAACTGTTCCATCCCATTGGAGGTGTTAACGCTATACTTTTACTCATTTAAATTCTCTCCCTTTTATATATGTTCTTAGATCTATAAACATTGATTAACAGTACAATATTGCTTAAAATATAATTACAAGTTTATGTTATCACCTGTGTATGTATTGGACAATTGTAATATAATGCTTTTGGAGGGTAAAATATTGCTTAATGATAATTCTACAAAATACCTAAATTCTTTTGGTTTTCATTTTCTAAATTCACCTAAAAATTCTCCTTATCAATTAAAATCAATAGGCTGGGAGATACGCACCTCAAAAAGTTATAGCTGGGATGGTATGAAACGAAAAGATGACAATGAACACTGCATCTTTCAATATACTTTATCAGGCTCTGGTGAAATTCGCATAAGTGATAAAGTATATGCCCTAAAGAAAGGTGACGCCTTCTTAGTAAAAATCCCAGATAATCATCATTATTACTTACCTGAAGACAGTGACAAATGGGAGTTTATCTATATACATTTATATGGAAAAGGCTCTATTGATCACTGCACTGATCTATTAAGTTCCTATGGAAATGTATTTAAACTATCATCTGATTCTCCAGTTATGACTTACCTTTGGAAGGTTTATTGGGATGCAGTAAACAACAATATAGAAGATGGTTATCAAACTTCTTCCTTTGCATACAATTTCATAATGGAATTACATAGAAGTAAGGCTGCTTTAGAAACTACTATTAATAGCAAATATAGCTCAAGTATTGAGAATGTAATAAATTTTATTGAGCATAATTTTTCTACAGAACTTACTTTAGATGATCTAGCAAAAGTCTCAAGTATGTCTAAATTTCACTTTAATAGAACTTTTAACAATATAGTTGGTACTCCCCCTTGGAATTATCTAACTAAAATAAGGCTTGAAAAAGCAGTTGAATTACTGCTTAAAGATACTATGTCTATTGACATCATTGCCAAAAAAGTTGGTTTTTCTGGCGAGAACTACTTTAGTAAAGTATTCCGAAAATATCTTGGTATTTCACCAGGAAGATTTAGGGAAGAACATTTCGAGGTAAATAGCTACTTACTTAAGCTTTAGATGAATCACTTCATACTTAAACTTATATTTTCAAATTCTCCTCTCAGAACCCAGAGGAGTTTTGAACAATAGATTTGGGATTGAAGTGTTTCAACTTTTTCTATAAGTTATCACAATTGAATACCCAATTACTGTGAATTATAATTATTATATATTTTAAAAGTAAAAGGGGGAATGTCAATGAGGAAAAAACTAACTTTACGAACAATATCCATCTATATCTTTGCAGCTATTGTAATCGGTTTAATTGTATTTTTATTCTTACCTAGAAGTACTAAAACTAAATATGATAAAGAAGCAAATGAAAAACTATTAAATGCAACTCATAAAAGTTATACTCAAGTAAGCTATCCTACAAATAAGAGTTATAAAGATAGAACTTTTTATGAAATCTTTGTAGCATCCTTTAATGACAGTAATGGTGATGGCCTCGGTGATTTAAAAGGTGTAGAGCAAAAATTAGATTATCTAAAGGATTTAGGCATCTCAGGCATATGGCTTATGCCTATAAACGAAAGTCCAAGCTATCACGGTTATGATGTATCTGACTATTACAATGTTAGAAAGAAATACGGCACAATGGATGATTTATATAGTCTTATAAACGAAGCTCATAAAAGAGACATTGCAGTATATATGGATTTAGTAATAAACCACACCAGCACTAAAAATCCATGGTTTATGGAATCATTAAATAACAAAGATAGCAAATACAGAGATTATTATCTTTGGACCCAATACTCCAATAAGCTAAATGAATATTCTAGTATAAATACTATGCCTTGGAGAGTTGCTAGCAAGGATAACATATACTATGGAATATTTGCAGAAGACATGCCTGACTTAAACTACGATAATCCTGATGTTAGAAAAGAAGTGAAAGATATTGCTAAATACTATCTTGATATGGGTATGGACGGCTTCCGTTTAGATGCAGCAAGGCATATATATGATGGCGAGCTGGATAAAAATCTTAAGTGGTGGAAAGAGTTTAACAGCTATGTAAAGAGTGTAAACAAAAATGCTTTACTAGTAGGTGAAGTTTGGGATAAAACAGAAGTGGTTTCTGATTACTTAACAGCACTGGATTCTTGTTTTAATTTTGATTTAAGTACTGATATCGTCAATTCAGTTAAGGATAATAACTTTAAAGATTTAGCTTCCTCATATTTTTCTATGCAATCGGTTGCTCAATCAAAAAACAAAGATTATCTAGACAGTACTTTCTTAGGTAATCATGATATGAATCGAATCATGAGTACCTTAGGTTCAGTGGACAAATGTAAAACTGCTGCAGCTATATTGCTTACACTTCCAGGTACTCCTTACATCTATTATGGTGAAGAGACAGGAATGACTGGAGTAAAACCGGACGAAAAGATAAGAGAACCTTTCATATGGGATAACAAGGATAAATCAAAAAATACAAGCTGGACTGCGGTAAGTAATGATAACAAATCCATAGCTGTAAAACTTGAAGAAAAAAATAAGGATTCACTTTTGAACTTCTATAAAGGTCTCATTAAACTTAGAAATGATAATCCTACCTTAAGATATGGTAGCTTTGAAGCTTTAAATACTGGTAATTCTAAGGTATTTACTTTCACTAGAAGCTATAAAGATGAAAATATAAGTGTATTTATCAATGGCAATGATGAAGATCAAACCATAAGCCTTTCTCCTATTAAAGGTGAGATACTTTATTCTTCACAAGGCTCATCAGGTAATGTTGATATATCTAAAGAACTAAAGCTAAAAAAAGGTGAAATTTTAATAATTAAGAATGTTAAATAGCTATATAGTTCTTTTAGATAAAAATTGAATTATCTATCAATTCACTGGTATACTTGGCCAAGAATAAATGTAATTCAAGCTAATAAAAATAGGATAGAGCTTCTTTTTGAGCTCTATCCTATTTTCACCTAAACTTTTCCGGTTGCTTTACTTTCATTGATAAGATATGACCACATTCCGTACAAATTTCTGCTATAACCTCAGATCCTGATGAAAAGACTTTATCAATTGGGTACATTCTTCCTTGTGCTGTATGTTTTCCCAGACCAATTTTATTGCTTCCGCATACGGGACATAATTTTTCACTCATAGAGAACCTCCTCCTATACATCCTTTCTTAATTCTTAAATAATATAAAATGCTATTTATAGTGAAGATAGTATATTCTATTGTGACAAAACCAAATAATATCATATCCATTATAAATATCTCATCCAAACTTCTTTTTTCTTTCACCATTATATACATCCAAAACACATTTACTATTGTATACATTATTATAAAAGGAACATACAATATACAATAATAGGTAGCTACCTTTTTTGCATGGTTTATTTTATCAGTTATATCACTGTACATATTTGGTGGTTCCCCATTTTTGTCATAATCCATAGCCCATATATTCCATTTGTTAGTACTTGAATTTGAAATAAAGTATAATTTCCATCCAGCTTCTTTATTTATTTCAAAGTATTCTTTAGTCACTTGTTTTTTAAAGTCTACTGAAAACTTCTTATTTTCCTTATTTCCTTTAACAAAATAAAATTTTACACCATTTTTACTTATCTTATATAAGTTAAAGCCTTTTCTTTCCATCTTTTCAAGCCACAATTCTAGTTTATCCGGATATGAGAACCATGCTAGTTTTATTCTAACTATACCCTTCTTTTTGCCAATATATATTTCATCATCAATATTTTTAAAAATATCATAGTTATACGCAAGTTCAATTCCGTCAGCATACTCTATCCTCTTAGTTGAAGCTTTCATTCTAAAATGAGTATATGCTAAAAAAGTAAATACGCTTAATTGAACTACTGAATATAATATTCCTAGTATCTCGAGAGTTTCACTGTATTCTACTTGTACATGCATTAGCCGTAAAATTGATCTAGTAAAAAACCCTGCAATTAGTGGAAGTAATATTAGAAGTCCAAGCGCTGTGCCAGAGTAGTTTACAATCTTATTATTTCTTTCAATAATAGAATTTCTGCTTGGTATTATAGTTATATTTTCAGACTCATTTATTAATATCTTCCATTGATTATGCTGTGATATTATCCTCCATCCACTGTTATCTAAGCTTTTAGGCAGTGAATTACTTTGATTATTATCATATATGATTCTATAAAAAACTTTATTCTTTTCAGCCTTTATGAATTTAAATATTCTAAAACCAAAGTCTACAGACTCTAACTTATAGCCTCTTAAACTCATATCCCGTAACCATTCTTCTGTTTTCTTAATATCATAACTCCAAAAGAGTCTTACTAATTTCTTATACATCAAATCTCCCCCCTAACTGCCTTGCATTATTATTAAGCTCTTCTAACCGATTAATTTCCAACTTTAAGAGCAACTTTCCCAGTTCCGTTATTTCATATATGGTCTTTCTGTCTTCATTAGAATAAACCATAACTATTTCATCCTTTTCCATCTTACTTAGTGTTCCATATACCGTGCCTGATCCAAGAACTATCCTACCTTTAGTTAGATTGTCAACCTCTTTTATTATTCCATACCCATGCTTTGGCTCGTATAAAGATAATAATATATAGAAGGCTGTTTCAGTCATTGGCATATACTTTCTTATAACTTTTTCTTTTTCCATATAATCCTCTAAGCATCATTTTTATTGATGTATCACCTATAATTAATTTTAGATTTTTAACTTATCCCATCAGAACTTGTGAGAGCTTTAAAAATAAATTCACTCTCTAAGTGCTTCATCTTTAATTAATAATCAAAAGCATGTATGTCACAGCGTGACATATTATAATCATACTATATCACGCTGTGACATATATGTAAACATTATTTTCCATATATTCAATGAATGTTAAGTTTAGACAATTAATACATCAAGTGATATTATATTTATAGATTATGAAAGTAGATTTAGAATCAGCTAAACATCTTTACCAAATCCCCTTCAAACCAGCATTTTGTAAGTAACTTTTTAAAAAGTTTTAATTTTAAAAAGTTATAATTAAAAAAATTTAAATTTATATAAAGTTAAAAAGTTATAGAAATTGGAGGTGCTCTTTTGAAAGTACTAGTAACAGGCTTTACCCCTTTTGGAGTAGAAGCTATAAATCCATCCTTTGAAGCAGTACAGGCTTTGTCAGATAAAATTGCTCAAGCTAATATCATAACTCTTGAAATACCTACAGTGTTCCATGAATCAATAGAAATCTTAGATAAAGCAATTGAAATAAATAAGCCCGACATAGTTATTTGTGTAGGACAAGCAGGTGGAAGGTTCGATATAACCGTTGAGAGAGTTGCAATCAATATAGACGATGCAAGAATTGAAGACAACAAAGGAAATCAGCCTATTGATGAGCCTATATTTTCTGATGGACAGCCAGCTTACTTTGCTAATGTTCCTATAAAGTCAATGGTTGAAAAGATAAGAGAATCAGGTATTCCAGCTTCGGTTTCAAATTCAGCTGGAACCTTCGTATGCAATCATATTATGTATGGTTTAATGTATCTTATAGATAAGAAATATTCAAAGGTAAGAGGAACTTTTATACATGTTCCATTTATACCTCAGCAGGTAGTTGATAAATATAATGCTCCTTCCATGGAGTTGAGCATGATCTCAAAAGCACTGGGGTTAGCTATAGAAGCTGCTATTGGAAATAGAGGTGATATAAAGGCTGCACTAGGAAGCATTTGTTAGTTCTTAGATAAATGAAAGAGAAAATACGGTATGTGCCTAACTTTCTCTTTCATTTATTGATTTATTTTTAAATTTTATTATTTCAATAAATTACTTAATTAAATTATTATTTAATGTCTAGAATCCATTTTACTGCTTCTAGTACATCCTCAGCAATATAATCAGCGTCATATTCCTGCCAAGTATGCCTATACTCTGATAGACTTCCTTTACCTACTCCAGTCATAACTAATATGCCTTTTGTTCCAGCATTTCTAGCTAAAACAATATCATTCATTCCCATATCCCCTATTACATAGCTATTTTTTAGATCTATATCATGTTTTTTAACTGCATCTTCGATTAATCCTGGCAATGGTTTCTTACAAGAACAACAGTCTTCTCTAGTATGTGAACAGCAGTAAACTTCATCAAAATATGCCCCTCTATCAGCTAGTTGGTTGCTCAACATATTAATTTTGTAATCAAAATCCCTTTGAGAAATTATTCCCCTAGATATATTACTTTGATTTGTAATTACAATAGCTAATATACCATTTTCATTTAATAGTTTTACTGCTTCAATTGAGAATGGATAAAACTCAAAATCAGTGATATCATCTATACCTGTCCCGCCAAGGGTTCCTTGCAAATCTATAAATGCTGCAATCTTGCCTTTAGACATAGTTACTCCTCCAAACTTTAATTAAAAAACTTTCTCCTTTACTGGCAAAAGTAAATCTATTTGAATGGTGCTATCCTCTGGAGATAGCATATATTTGTTTATATAATTAAGATGCTCTTCCATACACTGTGGTTCTATCATTTCTTCTTTATAATTCAACTCATATTTATCATTATTTTGTGCCCAATTGTATAATCTAGACCATTCGTCAAAGGCTCCCATAGAAATCATATAAGCGCAGTACAACCCACCTTGAAAATACTTCTTAGTAGAAGGTGCCTTCACTTCAAATCCTTCTGGTATAGTAATCCACCTTTCATAGCCGTGATCACTTCCATCTGGAATATTTCCATTAGGATTATTGAATCCGTAATGTCTAAAATCTGGCTTAACATCATAGAGCTTTGATTCTATAATGAATTTATTTAGAAGATTTCCTGTTTCGATTTCTGGTAATCCACCTATACAATGAACACTTGCCACTGTAGCAGGAGGTAGATATATGATTCTTACATCCTTATCTTGTAATTTGCTTAAATTTTCATTGGCCTTATTTAATTCTTCCATTGACTTTTCTCCTTTAAGATTAATTTTAGAAAGGCCTAAAGTTTCAACAACTTTTAAAATATCATAGTCTTGAAGTAAATCCAAATTGATACCAATTTTTGTGCTCTCACTTAATCGTTCAATTAAACTATTTAAGATGTTCTTAATTGTAGATAAAGCTGCTATCTCATTATCAATCCCTGAAATATTCTCTAAGAATATTTCAACTATACGTGTTTGCTCAGTATTTTGAAAAATAGCTTTTATCTGCTTTAGCGAAATCCGTAACTTTCTCAAAACTATTATCTGTTGCAATCTTCTTACATCAACTTGGTCATAAGTACGATACGCATAATCCTCTTTCTTTTTACTTTGCAAAATTCCTATTTGTTCATAATACCTAAGAGTTCTTGTTGAGATATTAAAATTCTTTGATACCTCACTAATTGTCAATAAGTTCATTCCTTCAGCTCCTTTCTACCTTAATGATAAAGTACGACACGACGTCAAAGTCAATATATTCCAATATTAGTTTTCCAAATTAGTTCTCACTTTTCTCAAACATACTAGCTCTAAGTAATATTATACAAGAAGCTTCCAATTTCCTTCAATTTAATATAGAATTCAATCATCCTACTTTATATAAATGTATAACATTCAATAAACTTAAAGTGCACTAGAAAACATTTTAAATATCCATAAAGTTTTATTTAAAATCATTACCTCTGCAAATTAGAACAATTTGTTAATTAAGTAAAAACATTCTTGACTTACATAGAAGTTCTAGGTAAACTACATACATAGAACTTCTATGTAAGGAGGTGCACTTTTGCTATCAAAAGATTTAACCGCAGCATCAACAAGACCTCTTATACTTTCATTTCTAGCTAAGCAAGAAAGTTATGGGTACGAGATTATAAAAAATATTCAGGAATTATCAAACAATGAAATAATCTGGAAGGATGGAACTCTTTATCCTGTTTTAAAAAAGTTATGTGAGAGCGGTTTTGTTGAATCTGAATGGAAAACTGTAGACGGAAGAAAAAGAAAATATTATAGAATAACAAAAGCTGGATTAGAAACCTTGGAAAGCGAAAAGCTTCAATGGCAAATAGTCAATGATACTTTAAATAATATGTGGGGGAATTCTATATGTTTCAATTAGAAAAATCATTAATGGATTGGAAGAAAAAACTGTCTGCTAGTAATTCACTAACCAACTCTGATATTGAAGAACTAGAAAGTCATCTACTAGATGAAATAGACGCTCTTAAGAAAAAGACACTAACTGAAGAAGAAGCATTTTATGTTGCTTGCAGTAGAATAGGCTCAGTAGATTTGCTTACAAGTGAGTATAGTATAGTTAATTCAAATTTTTTATGGATAAAAAAATTTCTCTGGCTACTTAGTGGATATCTAATAATAAGCTTTTCTGAAAAGCTTATAACAACCTTATCTATCTTTATTACTACTACCTTCTTTAAAAGAATTGAACTACATGCGCATGAACTTACCTACATAAGTTTTGCTGTTAATCTTCTTTTATCAATAGTGATATTATGTATTTTATTTCTACCTAGAATTAGAGGAATTGCATACTTTCAATCTAAGTTTAACTACCTGCTTGTATATAAGAAATGGCTACTAGTTGTAGTATTTATTATATTTATCTTTATGAATACTATAGGTTTTTCATTTATAAATCTTCCTATAATGAGGAATGTCGGAATGTCTCAGTATGGTTATATATCAGTAGGACATGAATATTCCGGATTGATTTGGACTGTCACATTATGCTTATTATTTATTTTGTTATCTTTTAGTAATAATAAAAAGCAAGTTAATTAGATGTTGAGTTATATGCAGAATAAGTATCCAGCTTTGTTATTTAATCAAGGCTGGATATTTTTCACACCAATATTATCTTAGAATAAAATTTCATATCGATTTTTGATATAAAATTATTGATAAACAATAAATAATAGTATATACTTATACCATACACTGGAAACAAATTGTTATATGTGGTTATGGAGGATATATTATATGCGCAAACTTTTTCTAGGCATTATTCTTATGCTGATACTTTTACAGTCTATTGTTTTATGTTTGTTTTTTAGTGATAAACTTTCACTGTATCCAAATAACTTAGTGGAGATAACTTGGATCTGCATATCTTTATCATCTATTTTATTTGGAGTTTCATTTTTTATAGTAAATAAGCAAGTAAAACTACCATTGGTAACAGTATCAATCGTTTCATCACTTGGAATAGTTATGTTCCCATTTTTACTTTTTAGGAGATGGATTATTGCATTTACTATAATTATCCTGGCATTTACCTTACACTTTTATACCTGCAAAAATAATAAACTTTCTATATTACCAGTAATATCAGCAATAATGGGAATTTATTCACTTGGGCTATATTTGCTAATGCACGCTATTACTTCAATGTAGCTATAACTCACAAATTTCTTTTTAGTTCTCTAAACTCTGATGGTTTTATTCCTTCTATCCGCTTAAATATTTTAGCTAAAGTTCCATGATTATAATATCCAACTCTTTCTGATATTTCAAGTACTGTTAACCCTGTATTTTCGAGCAATTCCTTAGCTTCTTCGATTCTCCTTCTATGAATTAAATCCAAAACATTATATCCGAATTCTTTTTTAAACATATGAGAAATATAAGTGTTGCTCAAATTGAATTTCTCAGATATGCTGCTTAGAGAAATTTGAGGATCTTTAAAGTGCTTTAGTATATAATTATAAACCACTTTCATCTTACTCTTATTTTTTATGCTATTATCTAAGATTCTTATTCTTTCATAAATTTCTAAAAAGTAAGCCTGTACCTCATTAACATCTGAACAAGCTAATATTTTATGTATATCATCAGTGCTCAGAATATCACCACTTTTGAATCCATCCCTCTTAGCGTTCATATACTCACCAAACATTAAAAAAATATCAATAAGTCCATAAATTAACATCTTGTTTATATGATCTGGCAGAGCACTTTTTACCAGCATCTTAGTTATTTCATTCAGAGTTACACCTGCACTTTCGATATCTTCTCTGTAAAGTTCTTTTACTAGTTTAAATTGTTTAATAGTCCTTTCTTTATTAAAACTCTCAATGTCTACTTTGTCTGTTGATATATATTCACTTAAGCCCTTTTCGTTATTCTCAAATGATGTGATTTTTATCTCTACGCTACTCTCATCTTTTGCCTTATTAATTCCAAACATAGTATAAAGTTTTTCATCATAACAAATATCCGATTTCATATAAAAGACTCCCTCGCCTCCACATAGTGGCATCATTATAATTAACAGGATTATTATTTTAGTAGTACCTTTCTAGCAAGACTGATTGATTTACATATGACATTGGGCATACATAGCATTTTTCATATAGCTATAGATGAACCACTTCGTAATAGAATTTATATTTTAAAATTCTCTCACCAGAACCCATGAGAGTTTTAAAAATAGATTTCGGATTGAAGTGGTTCATCTTTACATATGTCCTAATTTATTCTTAGTGATTAAAAATTATTATATTATTTCCATACGATATCCTTTGCAAATGTGTAAAAGAGTTGAGGCCATGTAAACCAATCATGTGCTCCATTTGCCAATTGGAACTCATATGGTATGCTATTTGCATCTAACATCTCTAAAAACTTTATGGTGTATTTATCTGAATTGAATCCTAAGTTATAATATGCCATATCATAGCACCCAGCCCCTACAAAAAGTTTTGGTGTACGCAAAGCATCAGTGTTCTTAGTTAAATCAAGAGCAGCGTTAGCACCGCTGAATATTCCAAAATATCCAAAGTCAGTTGGATGTGCATAATATAAATTAGAAGTTGTCAAAGCACCCATTGATAAACCTGCAAAGGCACGATCTTTAACATTCTCAGAAACATTATAATGTGATTCCATATAAGGAATTATATTTTCCATTATATTTTTATTTATATTAACGAAATTCCATCCAAATGCACTATTATCCATTGTTACTACAATTGCTGGCTCAGTTTTCTTTTCAGCAATTAAATTATCCATTATGTTAGCTGCACTTCCAGTATTAAACCAGTCTGACTCATTACCTCCACCGCCATGTGAAAGGTATATTACTTTGTAAGGTTCAGTCCTATTTGAATCATATCCGAATGGGAGGTAAATACCAAGTGGTTGTAGATCAGCTGTAAGTAATCCTTTGGTTGAATACTTTACAAAGGAAACCTTGCCAGTTTTTGCTCCTTCTTTCGGTAAAACATATGAATAATCTGTCACTTGCTTTTGTTTATCAAATGGTATATAAGCCATGCTAAGAGTCTGTTTTCCTCCATTAACATTAGTAATAGGCATATTTGCAGGATCAGCTACCTTTGTACCATCAACAACATATGAATATGGATATCCTCCACTTGGAAGAGGCATACTTATTGTCCAGAAATCAGTGCCTTTAACTTTTGTCATAGCCTCCTGATATACTGAACTAGTAAGAGGAAACATATCTTTTGTCCATTGATATGGTGTATAAGTAGTTAAGGCTGTATTAGGATAGTCCTGTCCAGTCCTTGCAAAGGTGAATTGACCGTAAAATTCTACCTTAGTTGCTGTTGAATTCTTGTAAACAAAAGTAGCTGTATATCCAGTAGGTGAATTATTATCTGGTCTAACAGTGACACCTTCTTTTTTTATTCCAGTATCAGTTTTCACTCCAATTTGTTGTGCTCTTACAGGAAAGGCAAAGGCTGCCATCAAAAATACTAAGCTAAGAACAAAATTAATAACCCCAAATCTCCCATTCTTTCTTTTCATTTTCTAACCCCTTTCAATTTTAAAACTCAGGTGATAGATAATGTGTAAACTTCTGCATGCCACTTACACATATATCATTCGATTTCGAAATCGTTTTCTTAAATTCATCATATCACCCTGGATTTTACTGGTAAAGATTGTGTTCTTTAGGTAGGTGTTCATTTTTTATCTATATATAAGGAGTTTATGAAGGTTAAATCCATACATGCCCAATAATCACGTCATCTAGCGATTATCGGGCATGTATAAGTTAATAATTTAGTTAGTATCTATCCTGTCCTTAAGTTAAAATATCTATATAAGTCCAAACTCCTTCATTGCATTATAGATTCCATCTTCAAGGATACTCGAAGTCACATAGTTTGCTTCTTTCTTTAAAGCTTCTACTGCATTTCCCATAGCAATTCCTGTCTTTACTGTTTTAATCATCTCTATATCATTATAACCATCTCCAAATGCAAAAGTGTCCTCCATATTCATACCTGACATTTTTATAAAATGTTCTATAGCATGAGACTTTCCCCAATCTTTAAAAGAAACATCTGCAGACATATGTGGACCGTGAGAGTTAAAAACAAGCTTGTCTCGAAAGTACTCAATACATTTTTTCAAACTCTCTTCATTGGAATAAAATATGTCTAAGGTATTAACCTCTATTTTATTAATATCCCATTCTCTTATTAAGTATGGATCACCTTCAAACATATCATTGTATTCATCAACTCTCCATTGAGGCATGTTATAGGCATACCCTTCATGAAAGCTATTAAAACAGCAGCTTATTTCCAATTCATCAAAAGACTTTTGAAGTTTCTTTATAGTATCTTTTTCAATTATTCTATGATAAACATCTTTCCCTTCATAGGATATATGCGTGCCATTGCCAGCTATATACCCATCAAACATGTCCTCTCCGAACTGCTGTATTATAAATCTTATAGGTCTTCCGCTACATACAAAAGCTAAGTGTCCTCTTTTTCTAAACTCTTTTATAGCTACCTTAGTACTTTCTGGCATTATAACCTCATTGCCATTAGAACTAATTAATGTTCCATCTATATCAAAAAAAGCTATTTTCCTCTCCACGTTCTTCACCCCATCTTATAACTTACACTTATCTACTTACATTTTGTGCTAAAGCATTGGTAAATCTATATATTTATATATCTGTAAAATCAATTAGCTTTATATTATTAGCTTCTATATATTTAACTACCTTTTCACTTTTAAGAGTTACAAGTTCATATGCTCTTTGAGTATTATAGCTGCTCAAAGTTAAAAGATCCTTATCTATATAAGCTGGATGAGTCATTAATTCCATTTCACTTAAATATTTGCTTTCTTCTAAGACTTCAATTAATGCCTCTTCACTTATATTTTCTTGACCATAGAACTTTTCACAGAAATTGTGAGAATGTATTACACCTTTTGAATCCATGTACTTCTCAGCTTCGCTAGTAAGTCCTCTCATCGGAACACCTAACTCTTTAGCAAACTGTACAGCAATTGCAAAGTTTTTAGTTGTTGCTCCGTGATGAAAATCTATATGTGTAGGTTTAAAACCTGTACTTAAGAACTTATCTATTTGAGCTTTGTATTCTTTTCTTATTTCCTGTTCATCAGCAGCTTCTATCTTTTCAAAATTATGTTCAAAAAAGCCTTTTTCATTTACTAAAGTTTTTAATCCGCTAGTTAGAGGTTTACCAGCTGTTAATACTAAATGTATACCTACTTTTAAATTTTTGTTTTGTCTCATCAATTCTATTCCGTGTTCAAAACCAGGTGCATTTGTAAGCATTGAAGTCGAGGTTACAATACCTTCTTTAAAAGCTTCTAATATCCCTAGATTGACACCTCTTGTAAAACCAAAATCATCTGCATTTATAATTAGTTTCATAATAAAACTCTCCTTTATTGTTTTTATATTATAGTCACTGTTATTAATTGAAATATTTTTATTGTATAAACCTACATTTTTAAAGAGTTCATAACTCAACTACTAAGTTATATGAACTCTTTAAAGATGTATTAATTAAATGCTGATTGTATTCCTGAAACTCTCTCACCTTTTAGTAAAAAGCTTATAAAATATAAACTCAACTACAAGTTGTCCACCTATATAATTATAGATAAGTAAACCTTTCCATTCAACCTAAGTATGTTAAATAATTATAATTTTCAGATTTTGAAAACATCAGTAGTCCTATATTATAGAGCTCCTAGCTCAGCTATTAATTTATACTTATAATATTCTTTATATTTATAAAAGGCCTCAAGAGGTTATAGTTTTCTTTACATTAGAATAGTCGCTGAAATTAACTTATTCAGCGACTTTAATTTTTGCTATAATTCTCATATAAAATTAAAAACATAAACTCTACAAGCACCCTTTACTTTATTATCTATAGTTGTATAATAAAGTAAACATTATAAATTCATACTGATTTAATTTATTTTTTATATCTAAGAGAGGTTTATCTTATGAAAACTAATCATAATGAAAATTCATTAAACACTAAAATTTGTACCATAATAATTTACTCTTTATGGATCCTGTTAGCAATTGTAATATTAGGCACTTTCTTTTTATGGAGTAAAACAAATAGCTTAATATATGTTATATCTGGAATATTGGTGGTTATGGGTCTATTGATAAATATCCGCTGTTTTAAAAAGGTCAAATCAAATAACTAGAATTATAACTAGAAATACTTTAAAAATACTGCTCCACTATTCATTCCCATAAAATCAGAACCAATAGCAAGTAAAATAATTTCATCTCCTATTTTAAAATCATTTTCCTCTGTGAAATCTTTAAAGTTTCTTATTATATCAACATCTCCAATATGTCCACCATGATAGTTATTATAAAAGCTATCATCAGGAACCTTATATAACTTATAATAAGTATTAAAGAAATTATCAGCTATATTTTGAATTATGATTTTATTTGCATCCTTAAACTTTTCTTCATTTGAAACTACTAATTTAGCAAATACTCTTCTCATAGCCTCAAAGGTTCCCATTTTGTTCTTTAAATAATTATAATATGGATCAACTAACTGTGAACTTTTATCAAAATTATATGCAGCAACGCTCATGCGACCATTAGAAGCTGAGGTTGAGCCCACTATATTAAAACCTTTTTGATTTATATCATCTCCAATTAGCATTATCCCTGCTCCATCTCCTAATATGGTAAATTCAATAAATCGCTCTTCATCATCACTCAAAAAATATGGTGAAATTATAAGTGAAAATTCGCCTTCTATTACATTAAGTGAATTTGCCATTTTTATAGCCTGAATTGTACTTGAACAATCTTGGTTAAGTATCACTACTGTTGCATCATTTAATTGAAACTTTTCTTGAAGGTAATGTGGTACACTTATATTTCCACCATAGATATATTCTTCATAGCTTGTATAGAAGATGTTTTTTATCTTAGATTTATCTATTTCAAGTTTATCAAGCATTTTTGCGACAAGCTTAGATAAAACCTCAACAATTTCATCCTTTCTTCCAACTGCTATACTGTGTAAATCTGTTTCCTTAACATATTTTTCAATACTTTCATATATGTCATCATCATTACTTGCTTGTCTAAATTGATTAGATTTAAAAAGTATTTCCTCTGATGAAACTATATTCTCAGGAATATAATAATCTGAATATAAAATCTTAGCCATTATACACCTCTGATCCTTCATAATTTTTTATTGATGATTTTGCTGAATTATATATATCTTCCATTAACTTTATTCTCTCGTAAGATTCATGTATTGGTATACTCTCTTTTCTGCCTTCCACTACATCCACTAAAAACTCAAGCTGGTTTGTATAGTAATTGGCAGCATCAAACTGTAATCTCTCTTTATTTCCTGTAGCTTTTTCCTCTATTAAAACATTAATCTTGAAGTTACCAAGGCACGCTCTAAAAAAATCTTTTACTACTACTCTTGCCTTTTCAAATCCTAAATGGTGTTCTACTTTATATGGAAGTTCAAAAGAAGCTATAAATCCTGTTTCAAAGTCGTTTTCATATCTCATCCTTGTAGAAAAGGTAGAGTCAATGCCATTAGGACCATTAAAACTGGAGCTACCTTTATAATAAATTGGGTTAAGTCCTTTTACTTCTTGTAAAAATTGAAGCCAATAACAGCTTAAGTCATAAAAAGCTCCTCCTCCTCTTTCAGGAAAGTTCCTATAGCTATTTACATTGTTACCTTTTGGCACTATGCATGCATAGGTATTTATAATTTCAAGCTTTCCATACTTTTCAGAGGTAATCATCTCTTTTATTGCAGCTTGCCAGGGATGATGTTTTATCATAACACCTTCTAAAAGCTTGATATTCTTTTTTGATATCTCACTTAATATCTCATCAAACTCAGCTTTACTTAAACATATAGGCTTTTCTACTAGTATGTGCTTTCCTGCTTTAATAGCCTTTATTATCCACTCTTTATGAAGATCATTTGGAAGAGCTATATAAACACAATTTATAGCTTCACAGTCAAGAAGTTCTTCGTAACTTTCAAAGGCCTTTTCTATACCATACTCCTTAGCATACCTTCTTGCGTTCTCTGGGTTTCTGCTTGCAATTCCATAGACCCTAAGACCTTTTACTTCTTTTGCTGGAGTTATTATGGCCCTAGATACTATACTGGAACATCCTATAATTCCAAGTTTTATCACAAAATCACCTTCTTAATTTCCATGTAAGTGAAGAAGGTTACATTTTGAACAAACAGGAGTAAGCTTACTGCTTATAATTTCTCTTACCTTATTGTATTCTTCACTGTGCCATATTTCAGATACACTTGCATTATTTAAATTTCCTATGGTAAACTCTGAGAAAAACTTACAAGAAGAAACAGCTCCATCAGGGTAAATATCCATTCTAGTAGATACTGCAAGACAGCTTCTCTTTTGAAGATTCTCCACTTCTGTTCCTAATATAAAATCATCCACATCTTTCATATCTAAATCAGGTTGGAATCTTACTCTTATATCCCAAACTTTGCTGTTTATCTTTTCTATCTGCTGCTTAAGAATCTCTATGCTTTCTGGTGAAACCTTATATGTAAAGGAATGCCAGCTTTTATCTTTCTTATTTTCTTCTATCCATGAGAAATTTTCATTAAAATAGTTATCCATATTGCAAGCAGTTTCTTCAGCAATATACCATGGATAACAAAGCATCAGCATATCTACTCCCATTTTTTCAAAGAACTCTACCAAATCATATAGTTTAGGTATGACGCTATCGTTGATGACAGTGTGAATAGATATCTTTCCTTTATAAATACATTTTTTCTTTAAATCTAATAAGATATTTAAGCTCTCCATAGTCTTCTTGAAGTTGCCCTCACCTCTAATTAGATCATTATCTTCTTCAAAGCCTTCTACTGGAACTAAAAGTTCTAGATTATCTGACAGTTTGATTATGGAATCAAGCTTTTCAGGTATAAGTAGTGCGTTTGTACACATAGCTACTTCTCTAGGATCATTTAAAAGCAAATCTGTTAGCTCTTCAAAATGCTTATATACTAACGGTTCACCACCCCACAGATATAACCTCGATTTCACTTTTTTAGTTTCCTCAAGTACCTTTTTTAAGGTATCCAATGCTATATCTGTCTGTTGCTCTTGCTTATCCATATTTCTATGAAAGCCTTTTTCGTTCCATTCATAGCAGTGCTTACATCTTAAATTACATCTATTAGTCAGCTTTATACCTACTACCTCCGGAAGCTCCGTTGCATAACAGGGATTGTTTTTTCTATTTCTTAAAGGATCTGATATATTTTTAATAGTCCTCTTCAGTACTTCTAAGGACTTCTCATCATAATGAACTTTTGTTTTAGGCTGCATTATTTTACCTTCTTTCAACCTTTAATTTTATATACTCTGTAGTATAATCCTTACTTATTTTTTTCTGCTTTAGGAGATTGCGGTGTAGCTTATTTAATATTTCCATATCAAAACCTGCTTCTTTCCACTTGTCATAGCTTATACCAAAGCCTAAGCTCTTCCAAAGCTCAGCATTCTTTTTTTCATGATCCCCAAATGGATCTAATAGAATTATAGGAGTGCATGCATTTAAGGAATCAATAAGCGTTCCTCCACCTGGCTTACTTATCATTGCTTTGCAACTTTTTGCTAGATCAAAAGATGGATGATATTCATCCTTTGTGATAAATTTAGTCTCTTTATCAGCTATAATTTCTGCAAAAGGAGGAAAAACAGCTTTGTTATGTTTCTCGTGTCCCCAGGCTGTCCATTGTGGGTCCATCATAAAATATCTATTCTTCGCTTTTTGCTGACTTGCTTCTTCTATTTTATAAGCTATGATGTCTAACCCAAATCCTTGTTCTTCAAGTTCAGGAATCTTATCTTTATAAGTTCCCATCCCCCATCCACCGCCGTGAATCATAAATCTATTTTCTCTTTCTTCAAAAATGATAACATCATCCTCTTCAATTCCAATTGTGTACTTTACTTCATTGTTATCATAATCAAAGAGAAAAGTTTCAGCGTATCCATCAGAGTAATTTTGTATATATTTATTTAAGGACTTCCAAGAAGGAGATGGCTTGCAATCTATATAGATTATTTGAGCATTTATCTTTTCAAGGTTGAATCTTTTCTTATACTCCTCAAGTAGGAATACCCAATGACCTGATAACACTATAAAGTTTTCAATCTCATTTTCCTTCCATGAATTTAATAGCATGTCCACTTTTTTCGTATCAAAGCTTTGTCTTATATCCCAAGGCATTCTTTGTGCCAAAAGTGCAGCTTTAAAATTATCATGATAAGCTGTCTTATTCACTAATATATTGTCTCTCTTTTCTTTAACAACATAATCTTCAAATACCACAACTTCTGATTCTATATCTTTCTTTGTAAAACTATTGCTAATTAACAGACCTGGAACATAAAACCCCAGCCCAAAGCCAGAGCATAATATAACCACTTTACTGTTCATTTTTTACACCTTCTCGTTTTGAATATTTAATTTCTTAATTAGAGCTATTTATTCCTATCTCTTTTAATGAACTTATGAGGCTGTTTGTTAGTTCTTCAACTATATCCATATCTTTATATAATATGGCAAAATAGAACCTGCCTTTATAGTTATTTAAGGTTTTATTAGTATCCAATTGCCTATTTATGAATATAGTATTGCTACTTAAAGGCATTATACCTTTGTTAAAGGAAGGTTTAAAAAGTATATTATTTTTTGACAGCACCTTAAGAATCTCAGAATAATCTATATTGTTATTGAAGGATACATTTAGAAAAGTAAATCCACATTTTAACCCAAGGTTATGAGCATAATTATCAAGCTCATGTTTAATAAGACTCATGGATTTTCTTGCATTTATCTCTACTACTGGACATATTGATCGATCTTTTAAAATCATCGAATCTATACAGACATCCCCATAGTAGCCATCTTCATAAAGCCTTTTAGCTGTTTTCTCCATTATTTCAAAATAGGATTGTTTCTTGATAAACTCCATAAATTCTTTGTCAGGAGTATATGATCCAAGATAGGATAGTCCTGTATTTCTTACTTCCTGTACAGATATGATTTCAAAGCTTCCATCTTTATGAATTTTGAACTGACATGAAAAATCCTTAGACTTTTCTAGCAAAGGTTCAAGAATGAATTCCACCCTTTTCCCCTTTTTCTCTTGCATATCTACATATGATACTATCCTCTTAAGTATGCTTTCGTTTGAAATTATTAAATTACCTTTTCCAGACACACCAAAAGAATCTTTTATTATTATGCTCCCTTTACTGAGATACTTCATTCCTTCTTCATACAGTTCTTTTGACGAATAAATCAATTTAATTTTATTATTTATATCTAGTTCAAGGTTAAGCTTAGATGAATACATTTTTGAATTTACTTTTTTTATAACGTCTATTGTTGGATAATCAAAGTGCTTATGATATAAATTGCTTAGTTTATAAGCTTCTGGTAGCACTGCAAAGGTTTCTAGATGTGTTTCTTCAGATAAAAGTTCCTTTATTTCAGAATTGTCATTGGTTATTAATAATTCACATATGTTTTTGTTTTTCTCTTCTTTAGATTTGTCTTCAGTAAGGCTTGTACTATTGTATTTAAACTCAAGACCTAATTCTTTTAAATACTCAAGCTGATCATCATCAAGCTTATATCTTGTAAGAACTGCATCTTCTTTATCGCAAAGAATAAAAAGTAGTTCATCCATAGCCTTTACTATATTTTCAGATTGTTTATCTGGTATTTCAGGTAGCTTCGCTAAATTTTCTTCTCTCCAATACTTTTCAGCATTAAACTCTCCATAATAGATGCGTTTACTCATATATTGCGCCTTTTTGCATCTCTATATATTCTCCAAAAGTATCTACTGATCTTAGGCAATCCATATCAAATTCATCAAAGTCTATTTGAATATCAAACTCATCTTCTATTCTTAATATAATATTTATGAGTTGAAGAGAATCGATACCTAAATCGTTTAACAAATCAGTAGAATTAAGTATTTTTTCCTCTAATGACTCATCTTCCTTTACTTCACATATTATTTTCACTATTTTATCATTCATAAGTTTCTTCCTCCAATTTTTATAAACGTTTTTCTTTAAACATTGTTATTATAATATTAATATATCACACCACCTTGTTTTGTCAATAATTCCAAACTTTACTTTTGTTACTAAATCCTCTTATTAATAAACAAAAATACGATTCTTTAGAAAGAATCTTTCTACTGTTCTTTATCTTTATTGACTTTTGATGTTATATTTTAAATTTATGTGAATTTTAATAATTTTAAAAAATTACTTAGTAAAATACAAATAAAGGTGCTGCTATTGATATAGCTCAGCACCCTTATTTTAAAATATTACTGTGGAGGATTATAATATTTTACTTTCCTAAGTTGCGAATAAATACATCAAGCTCTTTCTCATTTAAAAACACCTGTCCAATTTGTCCATGCCTATTGTCTCGTCTTTTATCAGTATGAAAGTCTGAGCCTGCAGTATAGAACCAGCCTTTTGCCTCAGCTATAGCTTTAAAGTACTTGGTATCCTCATTAGTATTTTTAGAATATATAGCCTCTATTCCGTCAAAATCTAACTGCAAAATATCTTCTATAATTTCCTTTTTAACTTTTACGGGATGAGCTAACACTACAGAGCCACCGAAATATCTCAAAATATCTATACCTGTTCTAGTATCAATTCTATTCTTTACTCCATCTCTTGTTATCTCTATCTCAGAGCCTATAAGCGACTTGAGTTCCTCTATCTCATGGTTTCTAATATGTTTTAATGCCTTCTGGAATGTTTTATCCTTATATTTGTCATTCATAAAATAACTTAAAACATGTACTTTTTTTCCTTTGTACCTTGTTGATAATTCTAAACCAGCTACAACCTTAACTCCTAACATATCTCCAATCTTTTTTGCTTCTTCAACGCTGTCAGTTGAATTATGATCTGTTATTGCAATTATGTCTAAGCCCTTTTCTTTTGCCATAACTATGATTTCATAAGGGGTGCTATCCCCATCTGACGCAACACTATGCATGTGAAAATCACCTTTAGTATACATCTCTCTCTTCCTTGCAAATTAATCCTTATATATAATATCCAAACATTAACTATTAGTTACCAATTAAGATTTATTATCAATTTATTAATTAAATCATAAAAGACCAAGACTTTCACAGTTATGTTAGAAAGTCTTGGTCTTAATTTATAACTTTTTAATAATTATCTTCTGGGAATACAATTCCACCTTTATTTCTTGCAATGGTCTGCACTTCACTAACAATCAAACTATGATCTAGCATCTTGTAGCAGCTTTCTAAATCATTATTTTTAATCATACTAGCAAATTCAATAAATTCATTAACCATTCTGTGTTCATAGTTGTTTTCATTGATTTTTGAACTAGTCCCATCATTCATTAATAACTCAAACCTCTCACAAACATTAGCTGGAGTATCTTGATATATGCATCCTTTATTACCTTGGATGTTGTTTGCAATAGGTGCTTTGCAATCTTTCGCTCCAACACAAACGCATTTAAATTTTCCATAGTCTAACATTAATATTCCTGATGTATCTATTCCTCTCTCAACATTTGGATAGTACTCAATACCCTCAGGTCTTCCAAATACCCCCACTACATAATGAATGTTATATATATTCAAGTCCATTAATGCTCCACCAGAAGACTTAGGGTTAAAAGCAGGTAATATATTTCCTTCTTTAAAGCTATCATATCTACTAGAATATTGAGAGTAGTTGCATTGAACAATTTTAATATCTCCTAAGGTTGGAATTAGCTTTTTAATTTTTTTATAATTAGGAAGATATTGAGTAGTAATTGCTTCAAAAATAAATAATTGTTTTTCTCTAGCCAAATCACTTAAAATTACCGCTTGTTTATATGTTGATGTAAATGGTTTTTCAACGATAACATTTTTATTTGCTTCTAATGCTCTTTTAGCAAATTCAAAATGTAGATTATTAGGTAATGCAATATAAATTGCATCTAAGTCCATGCTTAATAATTCATCATAATTATAGAAGATCTCCTGAATACCATATTCATTCTTGAGTTGATTCATCGCCTCTTTACTTCTTTCAGTTCCACATATAGCTACAAACTCTATGTCTTTTAAATTTGAACTTGTTGATAATAAGTCTCTTACTATCATTCCCGATCCAACAATACCTAATCTCATATTATTTCCTCCTCATCTTATGAAAAACAAAGCAAATTTAGTTAAGAATACTAATTCTTTGAAATAACTCTTACCCCATTTTCTGTAGCCATTATTAACTTGGTAACTTCTCTAGTAAATATAGAGGTTCCAACTACGCCTACAATATCATATAACTTATCATTTAATTCTTTAAAATCATCTACAGTATCGAACTTTATATCTAGTATAAAGTTGTTATCATCAGTTACTAAGTACCCATCCTTACTATTAGTGGTTCTAACTAAAGGCTCACCACCTAAGTTTTTAACCCTTTTGCTTACATAACTTAAGGAATCTTTAACCACTTCTAAGGAAATAGGATATCCTACACTTAATTGTTTTTTATATTTTTGTTCATCTATAAGTAGAATATAATCCTTTGCCATTGAGGCAATTAACTTTTCTTTTACGAAAACACCTCCACCACCTTTGGAAGCATAAAAGTTTTCATCAACCTCACCACAACCATCAAAGGCAACATCTACTTCTTCTACAAAGCAGGTTGGCAGTACTTCTATGCCATTTTTGATGCACATACTCTTTGTATTATCAGATGGTGTTACTACTTTAACTTTGAGATTATTTTCATCTATAGCTTTACTTAACAGCTCAATTAAACAAGAAATAGTTCTTCCTGCACCTAGTCCAATTACACTATTGTTTTTTATATATTCCATGGCTTTTTCAGCACTTAATTTTCTTAAATTTTCTTCATTCATATTAATCACCTTAAATCCTTTACTCCAGTTTCTAATATTTCCATTTGCAATAAAGTTTGTTCATCAGTTATGGTTTTAGCTTTTCCATTTATGATTGCTTCATACAAATCATCATATACTCTGCCATAATCACCATTTACTGATTTTACTTTTTCCTCGTGTATATCACCATTGTCATCAACATATGTAAGTACACCATAATGTTCAAAGGTATCTACACCAAAATCCTTATTTTCTGGCATATAAAATAGTTTTAAATGCTCTTCTTGACGATCCTTTGTTTGTTTTACAAAGCAACCTTTTTTCCCATACACAACAAAACTTGGTCTTTCCTTCACTCTAAAGTAACTAGATTTCACAGAAACCTTTAAACTTCCATAATATAAATCCAAATCAAAATAATCATTCATCCTGCCTGAACCAAGTAATTGTCTTACATCATAATGAATATCATCTGGTTTACCAAAATAACTAATTACTTGATCTAAAGTATGACAACCATGACCATATAAATATGATAAAGAAGGTTTAAATTCTTTAACAGCTTCAGGCACCTCTGGTCTATAATAATCAAAATGCATTTCCAACTCTATTAACTCGCCTAGCTTTCCTTCTTCTATAACCTTTTGAACCGTTAAGAAGTCACTATCAAATCTTCTGTTTTGATAAGCTTGCACAATCAAGTTTTTTTCTTTTGCTAAAGCAAATATCTCTTTTGCCTCTTCTGATGTTTCCATAAACGGTTTTTCAACCAAACAATGCTTATTATGCTCTAATACCATTTTTGCATAGTCATAGTGACTGTTATGCATTGTGCAAATTACAATCATTTGTATTTCTGGGTCATTTAACAATTCATCTAAATTAGAAGTATAGTTAACGCCCTCAATTCTATCCCATTTTTCATTTTTAGGATTTCTTTGATAGATTGTTTTTACCTTTATATTTTCTCTTTGCAAAACAAATGGAAGATGATATCTGTTTGTGCTTTTGCCATTTCCAATATAACCAATTTTAAGCATAATAGCCTCCTTAAAATAACTTTTCCCTATATATTTTTTAAGCTGAACTTTTCTTTATTGATATCCTTATGTATGTACCACTTCATAATAAAATTTACATTCAGATTGAATTGTTACATCTCTCTTTAGCTTTATTATAATAACTACACTAGTATCTATACAAACTAAAGTATTTCACCTAAAATGGTGAAATACTTTAAATGCTTTAAAACGCAATTAATCCTATAGTCTAACATATAGAAGTTGTCTATACTTTTGACTATAGGATTAATTCAATGTAATTTGTTTTTAGACCATACTTAAGAAAATTACTGAAATTAATTGGTTAAACAGGAGACGCTATATGAGCGAGCTATTAGAATTAAATGATTTTTTCAGATGGATTTCACAACAGTGCTTTAACAGCGCCTATTTTTATGGTTATTAACATATTCTGATATCATGTCTATGTCATTTTGATCAATTTCAGGTTTTATTCTAATAAAAGGAATATTGGTAATATCAGCTATTGTTGAAGTTGTTATTATTAAATCTACACCTTTTAGATTTTCCTTATCTTCATACATAAATTCTTGATAACCATAAAACCCACAAACCTCTATTCTCTCTCCAAAGCAATTTTGAATTTTATCCTTAATAAGGCTTAATATTGACTCATCATAATCACAAACAATTACAGTATTCAATTTATATTTCCACATTCCGCACATGGATACCAAATGAAGAGTTATGTAAGCTAAGTCAATAAGTGATACATCCAAATTCAATCTTTTCTTAATAATCGGTGCAATTTCACTAGCCATCTTAAATTCTGCCCTATAGGTTTTAACAACTTTTTCATCTATTTTATTTGATATACAGTGTTTATATTTCAAGCGACTTATCATTGGAGCTACATATAAAATCAACTTATATTTATAATCCGAATTATTTTTTAGGTCTACCTTGAATTTTTCATATAAAACTATCAAATATTCCTCTACTATTGAAATAGCTTCTTCTGTTTCTATATCTTTAAGTTCAGTTCCACTAATAAATTGCTTCGACCTAAAATACTCCTGCAAATTAAGCCATTCTGCTTTTGATAGCTTAACTTCTTGTTGATTTTCTATTTTTTCACGTATTGCAGAGATTATATCCATTAACTCACCTTCTGCTTCGTCAAAACCATTTAAATCAAAGCCTAATTTATTACGCTTGATTGCAACCAATATTTCATAGCATAGAAGTTGATAGCTGTGTCCTGATAGAAAATATTTATATCTTCTACTTTCCTCGCTTACTATGTAGTAAATATCTTTAACCGCTGTAACAGCATCATTTTCTTCAAATAAGTAACTCCAATACTTTGAAACAGTACTTAAATTAATCCTTATTGCTAGAACCCAGCTTATAATATTTCTTTTTTCTTTTTCTGTTGCATTAAGTGTAATTCCTTCATTTAAAGAATAGCTTATTCTTAATTTTAAGTTTTTCTTTAACCATTTATTTATAAACGTAATATCATTATTTACAGTAGCATCTGATACACTTAAGGCTTCTGATATTTCTTCTATTGAAATATTCTTTTTTATGGTCAATTTTAGTAATATGTACATTTGTCTATCTATAGGTAAACTTGGGGTTTCAATTATGTATTCATAATCTAATACTTTTCTAATGATATTATTTTTCTTCACAATATCTTTATTGGCTTTACTAAGGGAATAACCCTTTTTTATACTAGCTTCAACCTTCACATCATATTCTTTGAGTAAATCATTGATTTCTTTAATATCATTTCTTATTGTTCGAATTGTAACATTACAAAGTCTAGCTAATTCGTTTCCAGTTATTGATTCATCTGTGTTTAAGATTATATTTAAAATATCTCGATGTCTTCGATTCAAATTTATGGTCACCTGCCTAATAAATACTCTATTCTATCTTCAAAGCTTTCTTCTCCAATCTAAGATTAACTTCTTTACGAAGCAGAACATAAGCCACTGAACATAAAGGAATGAATATTATCATACCTGGAACTCCGAAAGTTTTTCCTCCTAAAGTTATTGCAAATAGCACCCAAATAGAAGGTAGTCCAATTGAATTTCCCACAACCTTTGGATAAATCAAATTATCTTCTAATTGCTTAATTGCTATAAAAATAACTAAGAAAACTCCCGCTTTTATAGGAGAAACCATTAAAATCAAAAATGCACCTAAAATGCATCCGATTGCTGAACCTAAAACTGGGATAATTGAAAAAGATCCAATAAGTATACTAACTACAAGAGCGTATGGTAATTTAAAAAGCATTAAAGCTACAAAAAACAAAACCCCAAGAATTGCAGATACAGTAATTTGTCCAGTGATGAAATTTGAGAAAGTCTCACTGGTTAGGTTTAATACTTCTAATATTGAATCTACATGTTCCTTTTTCATGAAGGCATATAATAATTTTTTAAAATGGATACCTAATTTCTCTTTTTGAGCCAATATGTATATAGCAAAAATAAAGGCTAATATAAATTCTACAGTGGCACTTGCAAAGGTTGTAGCTGCCTGTAATGTTGAAAGCACAGCCGTGCTGGCACTATTAAAAGCAGTAGATTTTACAGTGTTAAAAATATTTTGCCAATCTATTCCCATGTTATTAACCAGGTTCATCACATTATTAGACAACCATGTATTACTATCAAGCCACTTTTGAAACGCTATCGTAGAACTATCAAAGGCTGATGGCAGTATTTTAACTGTATCAATAATATTTGGTATAATTATGGATGATATTGCTGCTAAAACTCCTAGTATAAGAAAACAGGAAAGCACTATACTGATGGCTCTACTATACTTTCTAATTACTTTACCTGGGCCTTTTCTTTTAAGTTTTAATAATTTCTTAGATATAAATGTAACTGGTATATTTACAATAAAGGCAATACATCCACCTAAAATAAATGGGAAGAACAATCCATATACATTGTTAAGCATTCCCATTACATTATCCCAATGGTTAAGTACAATATATAGTGCAAATGCTAGAACAAGTAACACAGTAATCTTCCCTCTAAGCTTCTTTTCTAATTCCAATGTAATATCACTTCTTTCTTTAAACTTTTATTTTTTAGATTCTATATTCATACTCATCCTACTTTTATAATATATAAATAAAAATTTTATTCTATTATAGCGGATAGTATTAAAATTTAATAGTATAATTTCTACTTTTTAGCATATAAATTATTTTATTGAAATATTTGAATAAATTAAAACTCAGACTATCTAATCAAAAATTGAGATCAGATAGTCTGAGCTTTTATCAGCATTAAGAACTTTGTCTTACTTTATCTTTCATATTCTATTTTGATATCTACAATTCTCTCATAGATTTAGCTATCTCAATACATAAATCCTCTGCCTGAGCAACATGTCCTAATTTATCAATAAATGCATGAGTCATTCCTTTATAACGATAGCAAGTTGTATCTACTCCTGCTTCCTTAAGCTGTTTTGCATAGAACTCACCTTGAAGTCTTAGACCATCAAATTCTGCTACTGCTACTACTGTTTTTGGTAGTTTCTCATGTGAATTTGCAACCATTGGGCTTATATAAGGATTGTAGATATATTCAGCATTACTAATATATAATCCTGCCATCAAATCATCTTCAACTCTTCCTGGTCTTCCTAGTCCAAGACATCCCTTTTTGATGATTTCTCCATGTTCTTCTGATACTTCAAAGTAATCCTCATTCCATTCATACCCCTCTGCTTTAGCATCTCCAAGAGTAACAGCTGGATATATAAGTACCTGCATTGCTATTTTTGTATCTCCTAGATCTCTTGACTTTAAAGAAACTGCTGCTGCATAGTTACCACCAGCACTATCCCCTCCAACAGAAATTTTATTTGGATCAATTCCGTAATCCTCAGCATTATCATATATATGTTTAACAGCATTGTAATTATCGTTCAATCCATTTGGATATGGTTTTTCTGGCGCTAATGAATAATCAACATTGAATACTACTGCATCTGCTAATTCAGCTATAAGCTTACAGAAATTTTCTACGGTGTATACACTTCCACCAATCCATCCACCTCCGTGGAAAAATACTAGAGCTGGCTTATTTTTAGTTTTCTCAGATTTTCTTGGATAGTAGCGCCATAAGCCTACTGTATTACCACTTCCTGTTAGCTCCTCATATTTTGTATGAATCTCAACTGTATTTAGATTGTAATTTGGAAATCCCATGGAATCCCTTATAATCGGTATCATAACTTCTATTGGTGGCATTGTTTCAGGCATCTCTTGGTTAGAATTATTTTCTGCTTGCTTCATCATAATTCCTAGTTCTACTGGATCCAAATAGCCTGGCCTATCTTCTCCTGGAATTGGCTTTAGAATAACCTTCAAGCCATTATTATCAATAACTTTAGTTTCATTTTGAAGTTTTTCAATTGCACTGTTATCATATTTTCTCATATCATTCTCACCCTTTATTTTAATATAATTCTCCCTATAAAATAACCATCAACCATCCTCTATAAATAGTTCCTTGAGCTAATGTTTATCCTATTGTTACTTATGTTGCACCTTCTATTGTAAATGTTATCACAAAGAATTTATTAAATAAATGCTGTAATAGTTTTTTATAAGATTGTACAAATTTCATACCAAAACTTGTTCATTATATAACGTTAGAATATAAAGATACAAATTGTTATATTTTTATATATAAAAATTGTTATAATTAAATAATTACAAAAACATATAATTATAACTTTATAAAAACAAATAATTATATAAATATATAGGAAACATCCCATTTGCAGCTAACTTTACTGTATTTATAATGTAGCCTTAAAATACACAATTTCATAGTATAATTTATATTTTAGACTCATCACTAACCAAGCAGCCTGTACATTCCAGCATTAGTATGTTTATACTTCTTATTAGCTTTTGAATTAAGATAATCTATAATCTCTTTAAATAAAAAGGACAGTAATTTTTTACTGCCCTTCTCTATATTTCTATAACCTATTTACATTTGCCTCTATTTTCAACTGTCTTTATCATATCATTTACAGCATTGATTACATACTGA
The DNA here is from genome assembly GCF_024341905.1 of Clostridium folliculivorans. Taxonomy (GTDB): domain Bacteria; phylum Bacillota; class Clostridia; order Clostridiales; family Clostridiaceae; genus Clostridium_AR; species Clostridium_AR folliculivorans. Next base: position 188,588 of record NZ_BQXY01000006.1, on the reverse strand, counting down.
GGATTATCCTTCATTATATAATGACTTGTATTTGGAACTAATATTTCCTTTGAATAATTAGACCATTTTTTCCACTCTGCAATTTTTTCATCAGTCATCTTTTGATAACTGTCCCCCATGCCTTCATCTATTGGGTGAAGTATTGTAAATGGAATATTTCTTAATACATCCCCTGCATGTCTAACTTGAAGTTCACTTTGTATCTCTTCACTTATAGTACCATCTGCAGAAGTAAATTGTCCTAAGAATAGATCTATCATCTCTGGCATTTCAACCTTAGCCCATGCAACAGCATCTTCCATAACACTATCCCATGAACCATCTACACTTACTATTCCAGCAACATCTCTAGGATAAAGCTTTGCAAATTCAACAGCCTCTAACATTGATATAGAATGAACCACTAATATATACGGAGCTTTTATTTTTGCATTATCTAAAAGCGCATGAAGGTCTCTCGCCCTATCAATTGCTGTTTTGCCTGTACCTTTATTAAATATAGAACTATCAAATGGTATGTTTCCCCCATTTACGAAAGTTTTAATGTCTGCATCGCTTAAAGATGGTCTGTTCTGCCCTGCATCACTCAATCCTAAACCTGCTCTGTCATAAGCGATTGTTTTAGCCTTTTTAGCTATTTCAGCTTGGACAGTTCCCCAAGTTTCAAAAGTTGGGTCTTCTGAGTAGGTATACAGCCCATCACCGTAGCCGGAATCAAATACAACAGATACGTTTCCATGGCCCATTATCTTTGCATTTAGCTTCTTACCACCTATGTTTACTAAACCCTCTTTTGATTTAATACTTTCCTTAGCCATTACATTCACTGTAGATAATGATGATGCCAATACTGTCACTAATAGAGCTGAGAATAATTTTTTTATAGATATTCTTTTCAATGTAAAACCTCCCGTTTTCCCATATGTTTAATTAGTTGTAATATTTTTACTACATAACTATAATATATAATTTTAACACTAAGTTCTAGTATAATTTACAATTTTATCTAAACAAATAACAAAAACTTAATACCAATACATAATTTCATTGTTAAAAAACAACTATATGTTCTATATCAACTATACATTTAATTAGTAATACTTTATTTAAATTACAACTATATTAAATTTAAGTAAAATTTATATATTTCAGAAAGATCTGAAGATGAGTAACTGTTTTAAAACGGACATTTATTAATCCTTACGGAATAAAAGCCATGCATAAAAGGATTTTTATTAACCTTCTAAGCACGGCTTTATTTTTGTAATGAGCTTCTATGAATTTTGCAACTTCTTTATTTTTCTAATAGTCTTTATGCTATATACTAATTTCCTTATACTGCAGCTAAGTCTTGTAATAAAATAATATTAATAAAGCGATATTAGATCCCTACATTCCCACTATTGATACCCGAATCACTGTTTTCTAAAGGCAGCCATTCTAGTACTCTAGCAATATATCTATTCCAAAAGTCCCAATCATGTCCTCCAGAACCCACTTCAAATGTAACTTTAACACCTAAGTTTTCCGTATACTCCTTGAAACCTATATTTTCTTGTAGTAAATTATCCTTATCTCCGCAAGCTATATAAATCTGAGGAATATCACTCTTTTCTTCAACTAACTTTTTTATAAGCCATTTTGGATTTTTATCGCTTTCGGCCACTTTAGAAAGATCTCCAAAACAAGCTTCAGCAAACCTACGACTTTCTAAGAAAAATCCTACGTCGTTAGTTCTTTTATTAATGTTATCAGTTATTAAAGCAGAAGAGAGCCCTGCCACATATCCAAAGGTATCACTATATTTTAAACCATTTCTAATTGCTCCATATCCACCCATTGAAAGTCCTGCTATATAAGTATCTTCCCTCTTATGAGATAAAGGAAACATCTTTCTTGTAATTTCCACCAATTCTTTTCCTATAAACTCTCCATAGTTATTTTGAGCTTCTGTATTATCTACATAAAATGAATTATCCCCAGATGGCATTACTACTACAAGATCATTTTTCTCTGCCCATCTTTGAATATTGGTTCCTGATACCCAATCAGTGTAATTTCCAAAGACCCCATGAAGAAGATATAATGTTTTATATGGTTTATTTTCTCTTACAGCCCTACCTGGAAGGGCTATCTTATCCACTGGTAATATTACATTCATAGTAACATTTCTAAATAATGTTTTTGACATAAAATTTGCTTGAATAAGTGCCATGTCCCATACTCCTTCTTGTCAGTTTTAACTTTAATTATTAACTTTTTCTACTTCATAATGCAATTAATCAAAATAATACCTCGTAGAATCATCAAAAGCATTATTTTGAGTTTAAGGTTTGAAGTTGTTTATCTTTTCAGATGAATAGATGTCCCAGTTCCATTAATGGAAGTTTACTAAAATCTTTTTTGATTTTTAGTTGGAACTGGTCTATCTATAGCCTTTACCTATTTCATAAAATATTACTTTATCCATTGAAGCTTTTATCTTATAAATTCTATAGCTTTTCTCCATTGCTCTCTATAACCTTCTTATACCAGTAAAAGCTCTTCTTCTTAGAACGCTTTAGAGTTCCATTGCCTTCGTTATCTTTATCTACATAAATAAATCCGTATCTCTTTTTCATTTCACCAGTAGATGCACTGACTAAATCTATGCACCCCCAAGGAGTGTATCCCATAAGTTCTACTCCATCTTGATTGACTGCATCTATCATAGCTTTTACATGTTTTCTTAGATACTCTATACGATAATCATCTTCAACATAGCCCTCCTCATTTGGAGTATCCACAGCACCTAAACCATTTTCCACAATAAATATTGGCTTTTGATAACGATCATATATGGAGTTCATTGTTATTCTAAGTCCTAGTGAATCAATCTGCCATCCCCATTCACTTGCCTTAAGATATGGGTTTCTCAATGTTGCGAAGGCATTTCCTGCCGTCTCTTTATTTACCTCTGGATCTGCACTGGTTAATCTCGATGAGTAATAGCTAAAAGAAATAAAATCAACAGTGTTATTCTTTAAAAGCTCTTCATCTTCCTCTTCCATTTTTACTGTAATATTATTTCTTCCAAAAAACTTTTTTGCGTAATTTGGGTATTCTCCTCTTGATTGAACATCTATAAAGAAATAATTTTCTCTATCCTTCTCCATAGACTTCCATACATCCTCCGGAGCACTAGTATTAGCATAGGTATTTCCAGCTGCTAGCATACACCCTATCTTAAACTCTGGATTTATTTCATGAGCTATCTTTGTTGCTTTTGCACTTGCAACTAATTGATGATGCGCTGCTTGGTACTTTGCAGCCTCTTCATTCTCTCCTTGTTCAAAGGTTAAACCAGCTCCTACGAATGGTATATGTAGCACCATGTTTATTTCATTGAAAGTAAGCCAATATTTCACCTTATCTTTATATCTACTGAAAATAACTTTACAAAGCCTTTCATAGTAGTCCACCATCTTTCGGCTTCTCCATGATCCAATTGTTTTTACCAAGTTCATTGGTACATCAAAGTGGGTTATTGTGACTAATGGCTCCATTCCATATTTCAAACATTCATCGAAGACTTCATCATAGAATTTTAATCCTTCTTCATTTGGTTCTATATCATCTCCATTTGGGAATATCCTAGTCCATGCTAAAGACATCCTGAAACACTTAAAGCCCATCTCAGCAAATAGTGCTATATCCTCTTTGTAATGATGATAAAAATCTATAGCCTCATGGCTTGGATAAAAGTATTCTTTGTCGCATTCAAACATCTTCATCTTTCCAAACATAATTGGAAAGCGATCTTTACCTGCTGGTATTACATCCACTGTTGACAACCCTTTTTTCCCTTCCAAGTACGCTCCTTCACACTGATTCGCAGCAGTAGCTCCTCCCCATAAAAATCCTTCTGGTAATCTATTATTCACTATTCTTCCTCCTATTGAATATAGTTTCTCGCTTTTTTACAGTACTTTTATGCACTGAAATAATACCAGCTAATTACTATTCTAAATATCTAAATATGTTTATTTTCTATTCCTAAGTAATCAAAATACGCCTTTGTGTGCATATCTTTGCCATTTCCGCTAGCATACATTCCAATAAATGTTCCTGTGAAAGCTGAATTAGCTCCTTCTATAGCCAAATGCTTGACCATTGTACTGCCAACTAACTTCATATTCTCTTTAGTTGTTCCACAATAGAAGTGATATTCCCTTTTATCCCCTTTAATGCAAAGATAGATTTCTTCTGCTTCCTTATCTAATTTCACCCACTCAGTTTCTATCTTTATATCAGCTACATTTTTACGGAGTATTACAGCTTTTTCGCCACTTCTAATTGTAAGAACGAACTCCATATGATGCTCATTATCTAAATAAATAACTAAACCAGCTTCTTCATTTGGAGCTGTTGGCTTAAAATCAATCTTAGTCTCTGCAACAAAGTCATATTCTTCTTGTCTTCTTCCTATAAAGGCACTTGCTTCTAAATCATTTAAGGTATATTTATCACCATTTAAACAAAGCCAGCCTTTTCTTTCTGTTAGTGAGTATTTATCATTTATAAACTCTCTCATCATACTATAGCATGGAGCTAATGAAGTAACTTCAAAATCATCTTTCACACAATTATCTGTTTCAGAAATCTCACCATTTAATTCTTCTACTTCAACCTCAGATAATGCACATCTATCCTTTACCATTGGCCATCCATCTTCTGTCCATATAACTGGCATTAGAATAGTTTCTCTTCCAAGAACATGTTTATGCTTTACTGGCCTTGTAGCTAAAGCAACCATCCACCAATTGCCACTATTATCCTCAATCAAATCCCCATGCCCTACGGATTGCAAAGCTTCACGCCCATAATCACGATTGGATAAAATAGGATTGTAAGGACAAGGTTCAAAAGGTCCCCATAGAGAATTACTTTTCATAACGGTTACCATATGACCTTCTCTAGTTCCCCCTTCTGCAACCATAAGATAATAAGTATTATTTATCTTATACATATGAGGTCCTTCTACATCTCTTCCACCGCAGCCTCTACTAATAATATTACATTCTCCAACAATTTCTCCAGTGGCAACATCTATCTCAAACTGTTCAATAGCATTGAGTCCTTCTTCATCTCTAGTGGCAAGCTGCATATAAGTTTTTCCATCTTCCCAGTATAAGGATGGATCAATCCCCATTCTATTAATCCAAATAGGATCTGACCACTGTCCAAAAGGATCCTTTGTAGTTACAAGGAAGTTCCCCTTTGCGATATTTGTAGTAATCATATAGAAGGTCCCTTCATGATAACGGATAGTCGGTGCAAAAATACCACCTGAACACTTAGAATTCTTTAAATCAATTTGGGATGGTCTAGTCAAACAGTGTCCAATCTGCTTCCAATTTATTAAATCCTTACTGTGGAATAATGGTACTCCTGGTAAGTATTCAAAGCTTGAAGTTACTAAGAAATAACCTTCCTCAGCTTTACAGACTGATGGGTCTGGGTGAAAGCCTCTAATAATTGGATTTTTATATTTCATATCAAACACCTCCATTTATAAAGATACTAATTCACCGGAACTTTATTCTACATATTCAAATAAGGCCTCTTTTAAATCTCTACTATTTGCTCCGATAAATAATCTAAACTTACCCTTCTCAGCCTCAAACTTTATATCTCTAGTAAAGAACTTCAAATCATTTTCTGAAATTATAAATTCCACTTCTATACTTTCATTAGGTTCAATTTCAACTTTCTTAAAGCCTTTTAATTCTTTAATAGGTCTTACTACACTTCCAGTGATATCTTGAATGTACATCTGAACAGTTTCTTTTCCTTTTACATTTCCTATGTTTTTAACAATAATAGTTGCTTTTATTTCTTCTGTATCATTTAAAGTACTCTTATCTAATTTGATATCCCCATATTCAAATTCAGTATAGGATAGACCGTAGCCAAATGGATAAGCTGGTTCATTAGGGCAGTCTAGATACTTAGAGACAAATTTACCAACATGTCCTGAACCTACTAGTGGCCTACCTGTTTTAAACTCGTTGTAGTAAACAGGGATCTGGCCAACATTTACTGGGAAACTCATAGTTAGCTTACCAGAAGGATTTACATCACCAAAGAGTATGTCTGTCAATGCTAAAGCCCCCTCAGATCCTGGGAACCAAACCTCTACTAATCCATCAACTTTATCTACTATGCTATCTAATACTAGTGGTCTTCCATTAAATAAAACCGCTACTATTGGTTTATTTAACTGATGCAACTTTTCTAGTAGTTCTACTTGTAACTTATTTAATGATAAATCTGTACGACTTGAGGCTTCTCCACTTTGTAGAATATGTTCACCTAATGCTAATACAATCGTATCCGCATCAGCTGCAACTTTTAACACTTCTTCTAAATCTTTTTTTACATCTCGTTTTTCTACCTTTTTTTGAACCATAAATCCAAATTCACCTAAAAGGGAAAAATCATCAACTACATCACAGCCATAAGCATAGGATAGATTTTTACCTATTTTCTTTTCCATAGCTTCTTTTAAAGTGGTTATCTTATCTTGGTCTGCAAAGAAAGACCATGCTCCTAGTAGTGACTTTTCATTTGCATAAGGGCCAACTAATGCAATCTTTTTCTTCTTATCCAAAGGTAATACATTATTATCATTCTTTAAAAGTACTATTGATTCTTCAGCTAGTGAACGTGATAACTCCTTATTTTCTTCACAATTTAAAACTTCTTTTTCAAGGCTGACATCTGCTCCTCTATATGGATTTTCAAACAATCCTAACTGATTTTTTAAATTTAATATTCTTAAAACAGCTTCGTCGATGAGGTTTATATCAACTTCTTCACTTTCCACTAATTCCTTAAGATGATTAGCATAGATTGGAGTTTTCATATCAAAATCTACACCAGCTTCAATACCTAGCTTTGCAGCCTCGTGCTCATCTTCTGCAGCTCCATGATATATTAATTCTTTAATAGCAGCATAATCAGACACTACTACTCCATCAAATCCCCATTCTTTTCTTAGCACATCTCTCATCAGCCACTTATTTCCTGATGCAGGTACTCCATCTACCGTATTAAAAGATGTCATAACCATCTTGCAACCAGCATCAACCGCCGCCTTATAAGATGGAAGATAAGCTTGTCTAAGTTTTCTTTCTGACATATCAACGGTATTATACTCTCTTCCAGCTTCAGGAGCTCCATAAGCTGCAAAGTGCTTAACACAAGAAGCAACATGGCTATTATCTAGATTACCTTGAAAGCCTTCTACTTCAGCCTTAGCATAAATACTATTAAGATACGTATCTTCTCCAGTTGATTCCATAACACGTCCCCATCTTGGGTCACGTACTAAATCTACCATTGGTGAAAAAACTCCATGGATGCCAGTGACTGCAGTTTCCTTTGCTACCATCTCCATTGCCTCTTTAACTTTGTCTGGGTTCCATGAGCATGCAAAAGCTAGTGGTATTGGCAGCACTGTTTTATATCCGTAGATTACATCTGCACAAAATAGAAGAGGAATCTTATGTCTGCTCTTACTTAAATAATCGTCTTGTATTTTTTTTAATCTCTCTGCTCCAAAAACGTTGTATACTGATCCTATATTATTTATCACGTCATCACTTATTCCAAGTTTAGCCTTCGGTCCAGTAACAGCAGCATTTTCACTATAAAGTGACCCGTCAAGCTGAACAAGTTGATATATCTTTTCTTCTATTGTTAATGAATTAAGCAATTCCAAAACCTTACTTTTTTCCATAATATCCTCCATTATTTTAAGCTGTTTTTATTTAGATAAATAGTCTCTCTTAATTAAATAGAGAGACTATTACTATTCGCTATACTGTTTGCTGTACAACTCCTGATTCTTCTTCAAAAGCCTTATTATCAGCCATTCTGAAGAATGGATACCATATAACTATCCATAAAAGAACTAGTGCTAATTGTAGTACTCCAATTCTCCAGCTTCCTTGTAAAAGTCCTTGGACAAATATAGGCATCCCCATAACACCTACACCAGCAGGTGCTGGAACGAGATGCACCACTGTTGCAATATACCCAACTATTAGCGAAATTACATTACCAAAAACAAATGGGATTGCGAATACTGGATTTAGAACTAGTGGAGTACCAAATATAATTGGCTCAGTTATACCAAATATACCAGGAACTATTGAAAGCTTTCCAAGAGTCTTAAATCTTTGGCTCTTAGCCTTAAGCATCAATATATTTAACCCTAACGCTGTTCCACCAAAGGTATAAACCATAAAGAATGAAAGTCCAACTATATTAGGTAATGGTTTCCCTGCAGAATATGCACTAAGTTGAGCTGCATCTAGGGCAGACCATATAGGCATCATCACTGAAAAAGCTACCATAGTACCATGTATACCAAAAGCCCATAATAGCTGTGATATTATTGCTACCGTTATCAAAGCTCCAATATTTCCACCTAAATGTTGTAGTGGAGTCTGTAAGAAGGAATAAATAAATTGATGAACACTTCCATAAGGTGTATTAGAGAATATTGCTGCTACAATTATAAATATAGGAACTATTATTAGTCCTGGAACTAAACTAGCAAAAGATTCTTTTATAAAAGGAGGCACAGAATCAGGCATCTTAATTGTCCATCCTTTTTTAACAACAAATACATATAATCTTGCTGTAACTAAAGCAACAATTATCGCCGAGAATATTCCTGTTGCACCTAACCAGTCCATAGGAATTATCTGAGCTTCTCCCATTATAGATTTAGTTGCTTGAGTTGGAGTAATCATGAAGAAAGAAATTAGTGCTAATACTCCTGGAATAGTACCCTTTTCATCAAAGGTTTCTGCAAGGCTATTTGCAATACAATAAACAAATATTACCGCTAAAAAGTTTGTGGTAAAGGTAATTGGTAATTGTAAAAATTTACTTATTCCATGTGAAGTTATGAAATCTTGATACGGAGCAACTGGAAATGATTTCAGAAGTGAAGCTAATGCACCAACCATTGTAGCTGGAAACGCAGTCATCATTCCCCCCATTATTGCTTTTAAATATCTATTACTAGATAATTTATTAATACCAGGCTGAACCTTTCGTTGTATTCCTTGAACATTTATACTCATTTTTTATCCCCCTCATATCCTTTTTAAAGTATCTTATTTCTTTAGACTTAAAGCTTTATTTAAAACTTTTTCACCATTCATCATTCCGTAATCAATACTATCGATTACATCAACCTTAATTCCTTTTGGTTCATATTCCTTCTTGAAATCATTAAGCATAAAACCTACTTGTGGTCCTAATAGCAATACATCTGTTTTATCACTATATTCTTTTTTGAACTTTCCTTCAGCAGTAGCTCTTATTTCTGCTTCTATACCTTTATCCTTTGCTGACTTTTGCATTTTTGCTACTAGCATACTTGTTGACATTCCACCAGCACATATTAAAGTAATTTGTAACATTTATAATTCCTCCTCAGATGGTTTAATTTATAATTTGTTATTCATGCTTATTTATAAAGCAACTTCCATGCCAACACACATTACTTTACTTATAAACTATTATCTTGTACTTAATGTTAAATGTGTGTTAAAGTGTGTTTAATCTGTGTTATATCTGTGTTTTATTTATTATTCTTTAGCTCTAGCATCTCACAGTACATATCAATGAATTCTATCGCCATATCTTTTACTGTCATTGCATTCATAAGATGATCCTGAGCGTGAACCATAAGTAGAGACATCTCAGTCTTATTCCCTGCAGCCTCATTTTGAATTAATTCTGTTTGAACATCGTGGGCTTTTCCTAAAAAAACATTGGCTTCTTCGATTAGTTCTTTAGCTTTATCTATATTTCCCTTTTTGGCTTCTCTTATAGCATTCATTGCTCTACTTCTTGCATCTCCGCCATTAACTATTATTCCAAATATCATTTCTTCCATAATGCAACATCCTCTCTACGTTTAAAGTGTTATGTTTGTTATACTAATAATACAAGCAATTTTCATGCCAACACACATCAAACAAAAACAAATCCTACAACCCATATTTTAATGAATTGTAGGATTAAAGCTTACGCTTTTTTTATATAATTCCTGTAATCAAAAAATCTCATTATATAACATATCTCATCTTCAGTAATTTCTATTTGGTACTTTTTATTTAAAAAATCCGTAGTACCTTTAACTACATTATACAATTCTGGACTTTCTCTAATATACTTCTCTTTATTCTCAAATTCATCAATATACTTTCCTTCTTTAAGCCTATCTATCATACTAGCCATATGAAAAGATATACCAATTAGAAAGTTAGTGTCTAGCTTTATATTAAGAGCCTCTTCTACCATACTGTTAAACCTTCTTATATCAATCAATGCTGCTTTACCACTTATATTTTTAAGCTGCATCTCCAGTGTATCTCCCATTTTAAGGTAAGCCGTCTGTAGATCAATGTACCTTTGCATTAATTTTATAGCATCAGGATTAAACATATCTTCCAGTCCAAATTGAGGAATTTTAGTATCTAGGCTAAAAGAACTTACTAGGCATACAACAGTATGATCTTTTTCTATTTCCTTTATCCTTTTATATACACTGCCTTTCCCAACAAGATTTATAGGTATAACCGCTAAAAGATTGCTATCAAAATCAAGCTCTCTGTGGAGCATATTCTTAACTGTTATTGCACTACCTTCTCCTGTAGTACAAATAGTTATAATAGCTAGTTTTTCTCCTATCTCATCTTCTTCTATAAGTTCTTCTTCATTAGCTTCCATCAAAACATTAACACTTAAGGTGTCTTTATATACTTCTTCAAGAGTATATCCCATCATAGCTTTTCTTGTTGCTTCTAAAACGTGAAGAGTACTTACCAGAGGTATTGTTTTTGTCCTTATTCCAAATTCTTTTTGAAGCTCTGCACCAAAGGTTGTAAATGATCCCATGTCTACAAGAAATAATACATCCAAATCTAATTTTGCTTCTTTAATATAATTTTTTATATTAGAAAGTATAGTTTTAGGTTTTTCTTCTATAGGTGCATTTATACCTATTGCATAATTTACGCCTAAAAGTTTGTTAGCTGTTTCAACCATCGAACTTGCTGTTGCAGGCCCATGCGCTATAACAATGACTTTTACATCTTTATTGTGTTCTTCAACAACTCTATAATCATAAATTAAGAAAAGTGATAAAAATCCAGCTTCATCAATAGGCATTGATATATCTAATGTCCTATCTATTATTTTTAAAAAGTCTAATGCCAAGTTAAACTCTTCTTTATATTGAGTTCTAATAGAATTTAACTGCGGATTTACTATTTTTCTATTTTTTCTTACTCTCTCTATAGAGTTTGATATATGCACAGCCATTCCATAATAAACCTTTTTGCTTAACTTTCTACCAAGTCTTTCTTCACTTAAACTTATTAATTCCTCAACAACTCTTATAACTTTCGGTTCAATTATATTTTCCAGCTTAGACATATCCACTTTACTACTTACGTCGTGAATGTAGTTATCAAAATAGTCTTCTATGTCTTTTTCCATTTCTTTATCTAATTCTTCGTCAGACACACCTTTGGTTTTTAACTCATGAAACCTTATGTCTATCATCTCATAAATACTTTCGTTATTATTATATTCCTCAAAGAGCATATTTTCTTCACTGGTATCAAAGATGCAATATCTGTTATTTATACCGATTAACTTATTCCATATCTGGCGATGCTCAGTTCCCATATATAATCCTTCTCTTATATAAGGCGGTATATCTAAGCTACTTATAACTATTTCTTCTTTTCTATGAGCTATAAAATCCGCATAAGCCTTTGCACATAGTAACTGAATATCTGTTCTAAGTTGACCCACATTGTTTGGACAGCTATAGCTTAAAAGAGATCTCATTGTGTTTACAGAAACTTTTATTGACTTTCTAAGTCTTGCAGACTCTTCTCTCATAAAATCGCTTACTAAATTAAATCTTTCTTCCAAAGTTCTTTCATTAAGACTTGGAATTCTTATAATCATTGGTATTCTTCTCGTAAAGGTTTTTAAAAGCGTTGAGTCTGGATTTTCCGTAGTTGCAGAAACTATTAATACTTTTGAAGATCTTTCATTATCAGTTTCACCTAACCTTCTAAAGGTTCCTTTATCCATAAAAGTAAAGAAAATTTCCTGACCTTCTGGAGGAAGTCTATGAACTTCATCTAAAAAAAGAATACCTCCATTTGCCTTTTCAATTAGCCCAGGCTTATCAGCATCTGCACCAGTATAAGCCCCTCTTACACTTCCGAATAGTTGTCCAAGTAGTAATTGAGGATTATTGGCATAATCAGCACAGTTGAAGGTTATGAAAGGTGCTTCCTCTGGCATTACTTCCATCTCAATGGCATATCTATGTACAAGTGTTGCAAACATTGATTTACCAACACCTGTATCCCCTAAGATCAGCATATTCATCCCTTTAGGCGGATATAATATTGCAGCCTTAGCCTGCTCTACCGCTGAAAAAAGGCTCGCATTCTTCTTTACAAACTTTTCCAGAATGTTTTCCTCAAGCTTAATTTCCTGGGGTACAAATAGTACTGGCTTACCTTTAATCTTTGAAACTTTTCCAGCTTCACTCAATTTATTTAAATCAGCACTTACATTTGCTCTATCTAACCCTAGTGATGTTGCTATTTCTCCTGCACTAATACCTTCACCATTATAAAGTTCAATAAGCTTTTTATAAACTTCATCTATTCTTTTCACTCTATACTCACCTCTATTCAGGTATATATCATAATTATTTATGCTTTAAATTATTATTGAAATTTATTATATACATTTACAGTTAATTTATCAAATTTAAAGTAACAGATTAAATTTTTATTCATAATAATTTTCCCTATTATAGAGACATAGTACAAATACGAAAATTATATTTTATGTAAAACTAAACAAATTGGATATAAACAAAAATATTTAAAAAACAATTAAAGAAAGTCACTTCTGACTTTCCTTAAAAGTTTCTGTATTTTTTACACTATTTAAATATCGAAGGAGCAAGTTGATTTTTACAATCTTCCTTGCTACATTTCCATAAGAGATAATCATTTTATTTGTATCTTCATTGGCTTCATAACAAGTGATATCAAAGCGATTAAAAATATCCATCTTCTATAAAAGGCTTTTTACAATGTAAATCAACTTAACGCTCTACTTTCTAGAACTATTATAAATAATAGCTATCAATACTTATTTGATAATTTATTATAACGTGTTAGAATTTAAGCATATACACCCTTAAATTTTCTAAATTCTAAACGTTTGTAAAAATACATTAAGGTGATAATTATGAAAATTGATGAACTACAAAAAAATATATTAGACTCTCTTCATGATGGAGTTCTAATTGCAGATAAGAATTGCACTATTATTTATATAAATCCATCTTATACTAGAATTACAGGAGTAAACCCTGACATCATCATTGGACAACCTCTACATACTGTAAGGGAAGGAAGTAAACTTCCTGAGGTTATTAATAGCGGACAAAAGCTTATTGGGATACCTAGAAAAGTTGATGACAAAGAATACGTGGTCAACATGGTTCCAATTATTGAAAACAATGAAATTGTTGGAGGTATATCTATTGTAAATGAGATAAATGATGTATATACCTTAATAAGGCGACTTACTAAGTCAAACAAAATAATAGGTAACTTAAGAAAACGTGTTACTCAGCTACATAATACCAAATATACGATAGATGATATTATAGGTATTGACTATAAATCTCAAAATACAAAGAACCTTGCATTAAAGATCGCAAAGAAAGATTCCAACGTACTTATAACAGGAGAAAGTGGAACTGGTAAAGAGTTGTTTGCTCAATCTATCCACAACGCCAGTTCAAGAAGCGATAGAGCTTTTGTAGCCATTAACTGCGCTGCTTTAGATAACAATTTGCTAGAAAGCGAGCTATTTGGATATGAAGAAGGAGCCTTCACTGGTGCAATAAAAGGAGGAAAGCCTGGGCTGTTTCGAGAAGCAGATGGAGGTACCATATTTTTAGATGAGATTTCTGAAATGGACTATAGACTTCAAGCAAAATTATTAAGAGCAATACAAGAGAAAGTAATAAGACCTGTAGGAGGCCTTTTAGAAACCACTGTCGATGTTAGAATTATTGCTGCCACTAACAAAAGTCTAGAAACAATGATATTGGAAAATAAGTTCAGACAAGATCTTTATTTTAGAATTGCAGTTTTCACAATAGATTTATGCCCTTTAAGAGAAAGACGAGATGATATTATCCCACTAGTACAGAATTATTTATCAGAAGCACAACCTACTCTTGGTAAAGAAGTAATATTATCTAATGATGTCATAGAAGTTTTATATAATTATGATTGGCCCGGAAATGTAAGAGAACTAAAAAACACCATTGAGTATGCCTTAATGATGTCAGATAACTCTATAATAACTAGTGATACTTTACCTAAGAGAATACTTGATTCAGGATTAAAGAAAGAAAGCATAGAAATAAAAACTTTAGATAGAATTGTAAAAGATGCAGAGGCAAATGAAATAAAGAAAGCTATATCACAATATGGCAATACCGTAGAAGGCAAGAAAAAGGTTGCAAAGGCACTAGGGATTTCGCTTGCTTCACTCTATAATAAACTCAACACAGCTAAGTAAAAAATAATTTCTAATTTTTCAGAAATCGAATTCTAAAAAATTAGAAATCTTAATTTATTGTTATTGAACACATACAGCATATATTAAGCTATAATAATTTCTAAATCCTTAGAAATTTATCTAGAATTAGCTATTATGAAATTGTAATCGTTTGTAGAATTGTATCAAGATAAATAAATATTTTCTTCCCTCATAAATGGTGTATTTTCAAGCTAAAACCAATAAATTTACTACTTCTTTATAAATAAACATATCATAAATTAACAAACATTTACATATTGGCATGATTATTGCTCTAATCATAGTTGTGACCTTTTTATTAAATGCTTTTTCTCATTTAATACTAAAAATTATAACTAAATATATTATTACATTTCAGAAAATAATTATGGATTGTAACTGTTTTAGCAGGCAAAACCTAAATTGTTTATTAACGCTATATACACTAAGTTTTAGAGATTTAAATTAACTTAGTGTAGCCTTATATAGTGTTCGATGACAATTTAGGTTTTTTATTTATAAAAAACTAAAATTTTAAGGGGGAAATAAAATGAAAAACAGCTTAAAGAAAGTTCTTATGTCATTGGCATTAGCTTGTACCACAGCTAGCTTTATGTTGCCTACAGTAAAAGTTAGTGCTGCCACCACTGCTCCAAACGTAACTGGTATTGTTGCAAATACCTATATTGGAGATGCCGGCAGGATGGTAAGTTCATTCCAGATAACCGTGGACGATATCAGTAAAGTCTCAGATCTAAAAGCTTCAGATTTTGATATTACTGGGAACTACAACGGTATTCCTTTAACATTATCCAGTACAGTTACGCCTGATTATACTGATGATGGCATCTCATTAACTACTTCCGGTAATATAATTACTATGAATGTTAAACCATTCAAATATCAAGGTGCTATTTCTTTTGGTGGAACTACAAAGAATAATTTTGCTGTAACTTGCAGCAAATATTCGCAACTTACTTTTGATGCATCGAAAGTAACAAAGATGACTACAAGAACTGTAGATGATTTTACAGCAGGAAAGTTTACAGGAAGCAATGGAATTACACTTCAGTATAGAATGTATACATCTAAAAAGCCTGGCCCACAACCATTAATGGTTTACCTTCATGGTGGCGGAAATGATGAGGTTGGCACTGATAATATAAGCCAACTTACTGCAAATAGAGCAGCTGTGTCTACTATAGAAGATGGTAGAAGTAACTCAGTACTAAGTGTTCAATTTCCAGAAAACTATAGCTATAAAATTTATAGTATACCAGATCAATTAAAGAAAATGCAGGATATGTTTGTTACCTACAAAGAATTAATCGATAACTTAGTACAGACTGGAAAGGTAGATAAAGATAAAATTTATTTGGTAGGCGCATCAAGTGGTGGTGGCGGCGTTTTCAGATTTCTTATGCAATATCCTGACCTATTCGCCGGAGCTATAGCAATATCAACTAAGGATACAATTGGCGACTATAGCCAACCAGAAGATATAGCACTACCAGATTTTAAGGAAAAGCTAAAAGGAATAACAAATATTCCTCTTTGGATAGTAGCTTCAAAGAATGATTTAATATGCAACAGTAACGAAAGTAAATATGCCTATGATGCCTTAAAATCTTTAGGTGACACAAAAGTAAACTTAACACTTCTAAGTGATGACTATATGGCTACCTTAGGACTTGGCGGCTTCCTACTACATTGGGCTTGGGTTCCAGTATACAATAACTACGCCGATACAAGTGTATCAAACACTGGAATGATGGACTGGTTATTCCAACAGACTAAGAGAACAACTCCAATTGCACAAATAAAAGGTATTACTGCAAATACCTATGTTGGTGATGCTGGCAGAATGGTTAGTTCTTTTGAAATAACTGTAGATGATATAAACAAGGTTAAGGATATAAAGGCATCTGATTTTGATATCACCGGCAATTACGATGGATATCCATTGAGCCCAGATGGAAAGTTAGCACAAAACAACTATACAGATGATGGTATAAAATTAACTATCACTGGTAACACCATAAAAATAGAGGTCAACCCATTCAAGTATTTTGGAGGTTATATAACTCCAGGTGCAGTTAACTGCGTAAAATATCCTGAATTGTCCTTTGATCAATCAAATATAACTAAGGTTAATACAAAAACTGCAGATGATTTTGCATCTGCAAAGTTTACAGGAAGCAATGGAACTTCACTTAACTACAGATTATATACTAGTAAATCCACTACTCCACAACCATTAGTAGTTTGGCTTCACGGGGGTGGAGAAGTAGGTTCAGACAATGATGTAAATATCACTGCAAATAGAGGTGCAACAACTTGGATTGAAGCCGGAAAAGATACATCAGTACTAAGTGTTCAATTTCCAGCAAACTACGGTTGGGCTATTTATAAAAACCCAACAGAATTACCACTAATGGAAAAATATAATGATGTACAGTATGAACTAATCCAGAAGTTAATAGAAAGTGGAAAAGTAGATAAAAACCGTATTTATCTAGTAGGACCATCAAGTGGTGGTGGTGGAACCTTTAGATTCCTTATGCAGTATCCAAAGTTATTTGCAGGTGCTATAGCAATTGCTGCTAAAGATACAATTGGTGACTATAGTCAACCAGAAGCTGTTGCAGTTGGAGATTTTATGGACAAACTTAAAGGAATAACAGATATTCCACTATGGATAGTTCATGCTGAAAACGATCCAACCTGTGATAGTAGAACAAGTAAGTATGCTTATGAAGCATTACAGAAGCTTGGAGACACAAAGGTAAAACTAACTATTTACGATGATGCCTTTATGAACTCTCAGAAATTATATGGAGGACTTAGACATTGGTCATGGGTACCAGCACTTAACAATACAGAGATGATTAATTGGTTATTTGATCAAACAAAAGCTCCTGCACAAACAGGAAACAATAACGGTTCAACAACTACTCCTCAAACAGGAAATACCAATGGAACAACTGGTACTACTCCTCAAACAGGGAATAACAACGGAACAACAGTAACTACTCCTCAATCAGGAAATAACAGTACTTCAACAACTACAACAGCTCAAACATCAACAAATAGTAGCTCATCATCTACTCTTCCAAAGACAGGATCCGTAGTTGATTTCTCATTAATGATGCTCATTTCATCAGCATTAGTTGCTTTAGGATTTGTACTATTAAGAAGAAAGGCAACAAACTAACAGAAAGTTTAGTTTTATTAAAATAAATATACCCTATAAAATAGGCAGCAGAAAACAACGTACGAAATACTAGTTGCTGATTCTATTTTATAGGGTCTTTTTAAATAGTTAAATTATATTATTTCTATATTAGCTATCTCAGCAATTCTTTCACTTGGATTATCCGTAAATACGCCTCCATGATAGCAAATTACTGTTTGAATATCATACTTAGAAAGTTTCTTTAAGGATTCTGTAGCCTGCTTCATATCAAAGGTAAACACAGGATTAGGTCCAGTAAGCTTTCCATCAAAAACATTCAGTGCATCTCCAGTTACTAAGGTTTTATATTTTTTTAAATAAAGACAGGTATGACCTGGTGTATGTCCTGGAGTGTATATGACTTCTATTCCTCCACAATAAGGAAGTACTTCCCCGTCTTCGATGGTTCTACTAACCTTAACTTTTAATTTTTTAAGCATCTCTAAGGTTTCATTTCTCTTATCCTCTGGCATAGAGTTAAGACGTTCTGGTGTCATCTTAATTGGCATTTTATCTCCTTCAATATAAGGCTTTTCACCAGCATGAGATAAAACTTCTACTCCAGTCTTAGAGTTTTTAATAACACTAACTAAACCACCAATATGATCTATATCGTGATGAGTTATGATTATCTTATTAATTCTATCAACAGACACACCAGCCTTATCTATTTCCTCAGAAATATTTTCAAACTGTCCTGGTAAACCTGCATCTATTAAAACTACATCATCCTCATCAAATATAAGTGTAGGATGCATTTGGTGTTCAGTACTTCCGAGTTCAAGTACACTTAGTCCTTCAGCAATGTTCATTTTAAATTCCTCCATATCTATATTTTGAACTATTATTTACACTATCTAAATGTGAAACACTTCAATTCGAAATCTATTTTCAAAACTCCGCTGATTTTTGAGATGAGAATTTGAAGATATAGATTTAGATATTAAGCGGTTCATCTATAATCTACCATAATTTTACCATAGTATTTATAAACATCAATAAAAGGACTTAGATATAATTTATCTAAGCCCTTTTTGTTGATGTTATATTTTCGCTCTATATTACTTCTTAGTTCAAAATGAAATTGAATTAAATCATAGCTTTCTCATAGAACCTGTTTATTCCTTAGGAATCACATTAAGCTCATTGTTGATAACCCCTAAAAGCTCTTTTGGTATTCTAAACATTGATCTTTTAGACATACCCTCTATGGATATAAGCCCCATCATAACCTTAAATCTAGGTTCTTCAGCAGTTTCTCCAAAGAATTTTTTAAACACCGCCTTTGCCTTTTCATTTTCATAAAGCTTTTCTACCGAGTCGTATATGGAATAGTATCCTTCTTTAACAACTATCTCTTTATCCTCAGATAGATCAAACTTTTCAAACCAGTTAGTTACGTGTTTTGTTTCTTCTTGCTTTGGAAGTATATAGCTTGCATCTATTTCACTTACTCTGTTTAAAAGTATTTCATCTGTGTAAATATTGTTATTTCCATCATAAGCTTCAACCTTTAAAGTGTTTTGTCCAATCTCTAAATCGACATTTTTAAACACCTTCATTGGTTCACTATTATTTACTTCAGCTACAAAGTTATTATTTACATATAGCTTTATTTTAGATAAATTAGATAGAACTACTATATCATTAAGTTCTTTATGTCTGTTGACAAATCTGCTACCAGCTAGCTTTATAAAAGATTCTTTCGACCAGTAAGCCTTACATAGATAAAAAGCATCTTTCTTCACTTTTCTATCTATGGTAACTAAGCCCTTTTGATTTCTACCTTTTTCTCCACCTTCATTTCTAATCTCACTACCAAAATCAAACATAGCCCATACATATCCACCTAGAACAAATTCTTTTTCCTTAAAGGTTCTAAGTGCATTATCTTGGAACAATAGTTGGTATTCTTCAGTATAGTCTTTTACAGTTGGTTCATAAGAATGAAGTCTTGGGTTAGTATCTACTCCATATTCAGTTACCATAACCGGTTTATTAGGTCTTGCGGCATGGAAGTCATCTAGTCTTATTCCTAAATCTTTAATTTCCTTGTAATACCAGCCATAATATAGATTGTATCCAACAAAGTCTGTTAAATCATTTAGTGGACTTTCATTAGCCACTGTATGAATGTTAGCTTGAGCAATAAATCTAGCTGAATCTAATTTTCTAGCAGTAGAAACAAGTTCTTCAACCATCTTATAGGTATTTTCATTTTCTACAGCAATTGTTATTTCATTTTGAACTCCCCAGCAGTAAATTGAAGTATGGTTATAAGCTTGCTTAATTAAGCACCCTAGTTGTTCTTTAGCATTCTTATTTTCCTTATCAACAGTAGTTGGTATGCTTATAAACGGAATCTCAGCCCAAACTAATAGTCCTGCACGATCACAAAGTGTGTAGAAATAGTCATCATGTTGATAGTGAGAAAGTCTAATACTGTTTGCTCCTATTTCCTTTATGATTGACATGTCTAAATCCATATGTTCTTTTGTTAAAGCATTACCTATGCCCACAAAGTCTTGATGCCTGCTAACTCCATTTAATTTAATAGCTTTACCATTTAAAAATACACCTTTGTCTGGTGTTATCTCTATGGTTCTAAAGCCAATTTCTATAGTTCTTTTATCACATAAAACATTTTCTGAGTAAAGCTCTGTTTCTAGCTTATAAAGATAAGGATTCTCTATTCCTTGCCAAAGCACTGGATTATTAATTCTTTCAGCTAAATCAAATTTCAATTCCTTTTCAATCTCAGTATCAATGCTCTTATCAAATACTACATTATCATCTTTATCTAAGAGTCTGAACTGTAATTTACTAGCCTTAGCTTCAGTTAGTTCATTTACAACAGTTCCCCTTATCTCCATTTCAAAGATATCATCAACTATATTTCTTTGAGTTAAGTATATGCCATCTCTTCCGTTGTCCATCAAATCAAAGTGAAGTGCTTCTGAAATAATTAATTTCACTTCTCTGTATATTCCTCCATAAAAAGAGAAATCAGCCATTAGAGGATACACATCTTTATGACTACTATTGTCTACTATTATAGAGATTAGGTTTTCTCCTGCCTTCAAAAAAGGAGTCATAAATACTCTATACATTGAAAAGCCACATCTGCTGCCACCAGCTAACTGACCATTAACATAAACCTTAGAAACAAGAGAAGCTGCACCTATTTCTAGGAATATATACTTATTCAACTCTTCATCACTAACATTTAACTTTCTTTGATAAATGCATTCTCCTTTAAACATTCCTTCTCCGCTTTGTCCATCAACTGCATTGAAACAATGAGGCAATGTTACCTGTTCTGCTTCTACTATTTCCTTCTCTATATAAACTTCATTATTTTTCTTCATAAATGTCCATTTGTCATTTAAATCTATTATCCTCAATTATTTTCACCTGCTTTTATATTGATTTAAAATATAAGTTCACCCTATAGATAAGGTGAACTTAAACCTGTATTATTTTACTTCTTCTACTGCTATTTCTTGTTCTTGAGCGTAAGCTTCTTTATCTGCTTTTCTAAAGAAAGGATACCAAACTGCCATTTCTAAAACAACAAGTAACACTTGAAGAACAGCTATCTTCCAGCTTCCTTCCATAAGTCCACTGAATACTATTGGCATACCAGTCATTGGAGCCATTCCAGCTACTCTTGGAACTATACCTATAGCAGTCAAGGCATAAGCAATAGTTATATTGATTGCATTCATAAATACAAATGGTACCACAAATCTTACATTGAATACTAATGGTGTACCGAAAACTAATGGTTCACTTATACCAAAAAGTGATGGTAATGTTGCTAATTTACCTAAGGTTTTGTATTGCTTACTCTTTGCGAATAATAACATAAGTAAGGCAAACCCAATTGCACTTGCACTCATAGTATAAGTACTAACAAATGCACGTCCTGTTATATTTGGAAGTGCTTGGCCTGCTGAATAAGCAGTTAATTGTGCCGCATCCATTGCTGCAAATATTGGAGCAACTACTGAGTAAATAACCAAGGTTCCATGTATACCAAAGAACCATAACACTTGAGCAAATGTCCATAAAAGTATAACTGATACTATGTTTCCACCAACACCTTGAAGCGGAGTTTGAATAAAAGCATATATAAATGCATGCATAGTCTTATACGGAGTTGCTGCAAAAATTCCTGAGATAGCTAAGAACAATATTACAACTGCGAATCCTGGTATTAAACTACTAAAACTACTAGATACTACTGGTGGTACACTAGCTGGCATCTTGATAGTCCAACCTTTTTGTTTAACAATAATATATAGTCTTGTTGCTACTAAACTTATGATCATTGCTGAGAATATTCCCTTTGCGCCTAGCCAATCCATTGGTATTGACGTAATAGTAGCATTGTTTACTTTAGTTACAGAAAGTGGTGTCACCACAAAGAAACACACCGCTGCTAATAAAGATGGTAAAATTGGATCTTCTTTATACTGTTTTGCATAACTACCTGCAATAGTAATTAAAAACACCACTGCTAAAAAGTTAGTTGAAAATTGAATAGATGTATTTAAAACCGCAGCTATTCCTGAGCTAGCAATAAAGCTTTTATATGCAGGAATTTGTAGATTTAAGAATAGTGAAGCAAATGCACCTAAAAGTGTCACTGGCATTGCTACCATCATTCCCCCAGTGATTCCGTTTGCCAATTTACTTTTTTGAATTTTATTTAATGTCGGAGCAAGTTTTTTATTAATAGCTTTTGAATCTAATTTAGACATTATTAATCCCCCTTTAGTATTTAACCTTTGATATGTTTCTTTATATAATTAACCTAATAATGCAAGTGCATCATTTAATACGTTTTCACCATTTAAAGTACCGTAGTCCATCATATCTATTACTGCAACCTTTATTCCCTTAGGTTCGTATTTTTCTCTTATTTCGTCTTCTAAGTAAGCTATTTGAGGTCCTAAAAGTAAAACTTCTGTTGGTTCTTCATATTCTTCAAACTTAGACTCTGACATAGCTATTATCTTTGCTTCAATTCCTTTTTTCTTTGCACTCTCTTGCATCTTAGCCATTAAAATACTTGTTGACATTCCTGCTGCACAAACTAATGTAATATATTTCATAATTTCTTCCTCCTAAAACTTCTATTATTTTGTTTTGAATCTATTTTTAAACAAGCTTGTTTTGTTAACTAATACATATTAATAGTTTTATTTTCTAAACTCTTCATACATTGAAATCATTTCTTGTGCTAAATCACGTACAGTGATTGCATTCATTAAGTGGTCCTGTGCGTGAATCATAAGTAAGCTTATTTCAACCTTGTCACCAGCTGATTCACCTTGTATTAAGCTAGTTTGGAAGTTGTGAGCTTTATTTAATGCTTCATTTGCTTCCTTTATTTTATCCTTCGCAGCCTGAAGCTCACCTTTTTTAGCTAGCTTTATCGCATGCATTGCTTTACTTCTTGCATCACCGCCATTTACTATAAGTTCCATAACTATTTGTTCTTTATCTACTGTTTCCATTGCTTCACCTTCTAATCAACATTTTTTTATTTGCCTTACGCCTATATATAAAGCAAGACCCGTGCCAAAGCAGAAATCATAATTATTTATTTAAATTTCACTTTATAAGTGCCTGTTTATCAACATTTGAAGGCAAAATAAAAAAGCTTTCAAAAAGTATTAATGTGCTTTACTTTTCGAAAACTTTTCAAAGCACATTGCTGATGTGCTTTATTTTACCCTATTTTTCATAGTAAATAGGTTCATAAGGTAACAGATCTCATCTTCAGAAATAAGAATTGTATATTTGGTGTTAAGCAATGCACATTCACTTTTTATTAATCTATACAATTCTAAGTTTTCTCTTATATAGCTTTCTTTATTTCTATAAGTTTCAATAACTTCATTTCCACTTAATCTATCTACCATTACTGCCATATGAAGAGTTATTCCTATCAGTGCATTTGAGGTAAGCTTTATATTCATTGCCTTTGTAACATTTCTGCAAAATCTTTTTATATCCTTAACAATAGCTTTTCCATCAATATTCCTCAATTGATGTTCCAAAGTTTCTTCCATCTTTATATAAACTTTTTCTCTATCTATTAAATCTTGAATATTTTCTGAGGCATTGCCAGCTATAATATGATCTAATTTAAACTGTATGTAATCAGCCTCAAGATCAAAAGGACTAATTATGCATAATATCTCATATTTATTTGATAGTTTTTCTAATCTATCATATATATTTTCTTTCCCTATAAAATTCACAGGAACTATATCAAGCAGACTACTTTCAAACTTAAGGGTTCTCTCAAGTATTCCTTTCATAGCTTTAGCGCTGCCTTCTCCTGTAGTACAAATTGTTACTATAGCAAGCCTCTTTTCTTCACTAGTCTCCGGTATGTAATCAAGTGAATTATTATCATATAAATTATTGACTTCTAAAGTCTCTCTATATATGTCATCTAAAGAATAACCGAGCATTGCTTTTCTAGTAGCTTCAATGCAATGCAGTGTACTAACTAGAGGAATAGTTCTCGTTTTTATCTTAAATTCTTTTTCTATCTCTCTTCCAAAGGTAGCAAGGGATCCCATATCCACTAGAAATAATATTTCTGAATCAATATTATTTTTTCTAATATATTCTTTAATCTTTTCTAAAGTTATTTGAGGCTTTTCATCTATTGGCGCATTTATCCCTCTTGAATAATCTGAGCCTAAAAGTCCATTTACTGCATCAGCCATAGAGGTAGCTGTAGTTTCTCCATGAGCTATAATAATCACCTTTACATTATTATAAGTCTTTTTAAGCGCCTCATTATGATATATTAAAAACATAGTGATAAAGCCAGCTTCATCCACAGGTATTTGTATATCTAGTGATTGTTCAAGTATTTTTAGAACATCTATAGCTATATTAAACTCTCTGCTATGTTGTTTTCTTATGTTATTTAGCTCTAAGTTTTCAATCTTTTTATTCCTTCTTATTCTATCTACTGCATTATTTATGTGAACTGCTAACCCATAGTATATATGCTTATCTAACTTTCTCTTTAATTCTTCTTCACAGAAATTAATTACCTTTTCAACTACCTTCATTATATGAGGTTCTACTATAGTCTCTAGGTTGGCAGTATCTACTTTGTAATTAAATTTGGTAATATACTTTTTAAAGTAATCCTCTATGTTGTTTTCCATTTCTTTTTCGAATTCTGTACCTTTTATTCCTTTTGCTTTAAGGTCTCTAGTCTTCATCTCAAGCATTTCATAGATATTTTCGTCATAACTGTTTTCTTCGAATATCATCTTTTCTTCATCTTTATCAAAGATACAATATCTCTTATTTATGTCAACTAACTTGTTCCACAGTTGTCTATGTTCTATTTCCTTATATAACCCTTCTCTAATGTATGTAGGTAAATCTAAACTACTTATACTGATTTCTTTTTTTCTATTTGATAAAAAATCCGCATAAGCTCTAGCACAAGCAAGTTGAATATCTGATTTAAGCTGTCCTACATTACTCTTACAGTCATAAAATAAAAATGCTTTTATTGAGTTTATAGACACCTTGATACTCCTACCAAGTCTCCCAGACTCTTCTATCATAAACTGCTTTATAAGATTAAATCGCTCTTCTACTCCTCTGTTTCTTAGAGCAGGTATTGTTATTACCATAGGGATTCTTCTTGTAAAGGTCTGAAGCAAAGTAGTATCTGGATTTTCAGTAGTTGCAGCAATTATGAGCACCTTAGCACTTCTTTCACTTTCTGTCTCACCAAGTCTTCTATATACACCTCTATCCATAAAAGTAAAGAACATTTCTTGCCCTTCCGCCGGCAATCTATGTACTTCATCTAAAAACAAAATTCCACCATCTGCTTTTTCTAAAAGTCCAGCTTTATCAAAATCTGCACCTGTATATGCACCCTTTTTCACTCCAAAAAGCTGACCAAGCAGTAACTGAGGATTATTTGCATAGTCTGCACAGTTAAAGGTTATAAAAGGACTTTCTTTAGACCTTACCATCATCTCTGTAGCATATTTATAGATAAGACTTGCAAAAGTTGACTTACCTACACCAGTCTCTCCAAGTAGCAATATGTTCATTCCATTAGGAGGGTACAATATAGCTGCCTTAGCTTGCTCTAAAGCAGTATATAAACTAGGATTAGTTTCTGAAAACTTGTTTATTACTGATATATCAGACACCTTAGCTTCCTCATCCACAGCTATAAATAATGTTGGCTTACCCTTTATCTTAACTGCCTTTCCTTCAGCAACTAATTTATTTAAATCATTACTTACATTTCCTCTCATGAGATCTAATTCTTCAGCAAGCTCTGAAGCAGATACTCCATCGGGCTTTGAAGATTTTATTTCCTTAAGTTTATTAAGAATCAAATCAATTCTTTTCATCTATTAACTCACCTCACTTTACTTTCACTTTACCATTGCCTCATAATACTGCTTCGGTGTAATTCCATACTCATTTTTAAAAGCTCTAAAGAAGTTAGAATAGTCCCCAAAACCGCATTGTTTATAAACATCGATAATTGGAACTTCTTTTAATATTAGCTCCTTAGCCTCTATCAGTTTCTTCTGAACTATATATCTATGAATTGTAGTCCCTGTGTATTTTTTAAACTCTCTAGACAAATGAAACTTGCTGAGATAAAACTGTTCTGCTATTTGGTCAACGGTTATATCTTCTTCTATATGATTATTGATGTACTCAATTATTCCATCAATAAGATTGCTTTTTTTCATATCTACGCTTAGCTCTGCACTTTCATTAAAAGCAAGATTATTTATATGTACCATAAGCTCTGTGATATAAGCTTTATAAAGCAATTCATAGCCTATTCCTTGATAATTTTCTAAATCAACTAATTTATTAAGAATGAACCTAATATTTTTTTGCTGCTCAATATCCGTACTCATCACATTCTTCTTATTAAAACCTTCAAAACAAAGTGAAAGATCTGTTTCATCATTAGAAAGTTTCTTTAAGAAAGCTTTATTTATCCAAAGAACAATTCTTTCATAGTATGCTTCCTCAGAATTTATCACTGCTTGATGCAGCTCTTTTGAGTTAATCAAAACTATATTACCAGGTTCTAATTTATATGATTTTCCTTCAATTAGATAAGTTACATCTCCTGAGATAAAGAAATAAAACTCATAAAAATCATGGTGGTGTATATTTATACTTCTTATATCACTATTCAAATAATGATATATCTCATAATCACTGGATAACATATATTGACGAGTTTGGTACTCATGAGTTCTCTTCTTCACTAAATCCCACCTCTTAATTTATCTTAATATGTACAGTCTCTCACTTCAATTTGTATTTGCAAAATATGCTTAGTTTGAACTTGTATTCATATATTGTTGAAATTAAGTGGTTATGCCTCCAATGCTTTAATGAGACTTCGCAAAGAATTAATATAATTTTGTCATATTCCATGGCTAAAACTGTAAACTCACTTCGTTCGAACAGTACAGTTTTACTTTTTAATAATCAATACTTTTTATAAGGATTTGATATCCTAAATTTAAGAAAATAAAAAGGCTATATGATTAAAAAGTAAAAAGCCAAAATATGTCGCCTGCCAGAATTTCTTCACATACGTTCAGAAAAGGCAGATGCGTAAAAAAATCACTAATGAAGACCGATTATCGATTTTTTAGAGCCATTCCATCTGAAAAAATCATTTAATTCTAATAGCTTGCTCATATAGCATTTCCTGCATAATCACTTAATTTTTATCCGTTAAATAAATCTAACTAAGAATTATATTATTTCATAAGAGCAATTTTTGCAAGTTATATAGCAATAATAACATATTGCATTTAATCTATAAAGGTTATAATAAAGACAAGTTAAATGTATTTGTTTTCAATCGCATTTTAATTATATGTAAAGTTAATTAAAAGTGGAAAAATGAGGTGATTACTTGTTAGATAATGATTTTATGTTAAAAGGAAAAACAGCAAAACTACTTTACAATGATATTGCAAAAAATGCTCCAATATATGACTATCACTGTCACCTATCAGCAAAAGAAATATATGAAGATAAGGTATTCAGTAATATCTCTAAGATTTTTCTTGAATTTGATCACTATAAGTGGAGAGCTATGAGATATGCAGGGGTGCCTGAAGCTTATATAACTGGTGATGCAAATGATTTTGATAAATTTAAAATGTGGGCGAGAACCTGTGAAAGATTAATTGGAAGTCCTTTATACCACTGGACTAATATGGAGCTTAAGAATTTCTTTGGTGTAAATGAAATATTAAAGGAAAGCAATGCTGAAAAGATATATGAATACTGCAATAAGAAGATTTCAGAAGAAACTTTGTCTCCTGTAAAGTTTATAACGAGCTCCAAGGTAAAACTTATCTGTACCACAGATGATCCTACTGATAACTTAGAATATCACAAGCTGCTAAGAGAAAAAGAACTAGACTTTAAGGTACTACCAACCTTCAGACCAGATAAGGCTCTTAATATAACAAAGGATGATTACTTCGATTACTTGAAGGCTTTATCTAAAAGTTCTTCTATAGAAATCTATAACTATCAAAGTTTAATAGCTGCATTAAAAAAGCGTATAGAATACTTTGATAAAGCTGGTTGCAAGCTTTCTGATCATTCTCTTGAAAGCCTGTATTATTTCGACACTGATGAAACCGAGGTAGCCGCAATCTTTAAGAAAAGATTATTTGAAAATAATTTATCCTTTGAAGAGACTGAAAAATTCAGGTGCTTTACTCTTAAAATACTAGCAGAAGAGTATAATAAACATAGTTGGACAATGCAACTTCATTTAGGAGCAATGAGAAATAACAATGAAATAATGTTTAAGAAGCTTGGTCCCGATGCTGGTTTTGATATCATGAATGATTTCAATATAGCACCTCACATATCAAGACTGATAGCTTCAATGGATAAGGACTCTGCTCTTCCTAAAACAATAATATATACCTTAAACCCAAAGGATAACCTTGTACTATCTGCACTTCCTCACTGCTTTGGACAAGATGGAATAAAAGGAAAGGTTCAATTTGGTGCTGCTTGGTGGTTTAACGATCATAAAGAAGGAATTAATGAACACTTAAAAGCTTTGGCAAGTCAAGGCACTTTAGCCTACTTTGTTGGTATGCTTACAGATTCAAGAAGCTTTTTATCCTACGCACGACATGATTATTTTAGAAGAATCTTGTGTACCTTTATAGGAACTCTAGTAGATGATGAAGAATTTGAAAATGATACTGAACTACTAAAAGAAATTATTGAAGGCATCTGCTTTAAAAATATAAAAAACTATTTAAAACTGGAGGATTAATATTATGAAATTATCATTTAGATGGTATGGAGCCGACGATGCTGTTACGCTTCAATATATTAGACAAATTCCAAGCATGTACAGTATTGTAACTGCAATTTACGATGTTCCTGTAGGAGAAAAATGGAGCATGGAAAGCATTCTTAAATTAAAAGCTGATGTAGAAGCTTCTAACTTAAAGTTTGATGTTATAGAAAGTGTTCCAGTTCATGAAGATATAAAACTTGGTCTTCCAAGTAGAGATAGATATATTGAAAACTATAAAGAAAATATAAGAAGCCTTGCAAAAGCTGGAGTTAAGGTAATCTGCTATAATTTCATGCCTGTATTTGACTGGACAAGAACTCAGCTTGATAAGGTTTTAGATGATGGATCAACTGCACTTGTTTACTATAAGGATCAATTAGAAAAAATGGATCCTCTTACTGGTGAACTATCACTTCCAGGTTGGGATTCAAGCTACACAAAAGATCAAATGGCAGACTTATTTGAAAAATACTCAAAGGTTGATGAAGAAGCTTTATGGAGCAACTTAGAATATTTCTTAAAGCAAATCATCCCTGTTGCAGAGCAATGTGATATAAAGATGGCTATTCATCCAGATGATCCTCCATACAATATTTTTGGTCTTCCAAGAATTATAACTAATGAGAAAAACCTAGATAGATTCTTAAAGCTTGTAGACAGCAAATATAATGGACTTACTTTCTGTACAGGTTCTCTTGGATCAGCAAGCTTCAATGATATAGTAAAAATGGTAGATAAATATGCAAGCCAAGGGCGTATCCACTTCATGCATGTTAGAAATGTAAAGCTTCTTGAAGATGGAAGCTTTGAAGAAAGTGCTCACTACTCCCCTTGCGGTTCTTTAGATATAGTTGAAATCATGAAAGTACTTCATAAAAATAATTTTGATGGCTACCTTCGTCCTGACCACGGAAGAATGATCTGGGGTGAAACTGGCAGACCAGGCTATGGTTTATATGACCGTGCCTTAGGCGCTATGTATATAACTGGTATATGGGAAACTCTTGAAAAAACAAGCAAAGGAGATAAATAAGATGAAATTACCTTTTAATATAGATTTAAAAGACAAAGTTGTAGTAATAACTGGTGGAGCTGGAGTACTTGGAAGCTCTTGGACAGATGCCCTTGCTGAATGTGGTGCAAAGGTTGCAATACTTGATTTAAGTTTAGAAAATGCTGAAAAGAAAGCAGCTGAAGTTGTAGCAAATGGAAAAATAGCTATAGGGGTTGAGGCTAATGTACTTAATAAAGCCAGCCTTAAAAAAGCTCATGAAATAGTACTTGAAAAATTTGGTCCTTGTGACATTCTTATAAATGGTGCTGGCGGAAACAATCCAAAAGGCACAACAACAAAGGAATACTTATATGAAGAAGATTTAAAAGAAGGCAATGAAGACCTTATAACCTTCTTCGATCTTGATGAAAATGGAGTAAGATTTGTATTTGATCTAAACTTCCTTGGAACACTTCTTCCAACTCAAGAATTCTCAAAAGATATGATAGGAAGAAAAGGCTGCAGCATAATAAATATTTCATCAATGAATGCCTTTACTCCACTTACAAAAATCCCTGCATATTCAGGTGCAAAAGCTGCTATATCAAACTTTACTCAATGGCTTTCAGTTCATTTTTCAAAGGTTGGCATAAGAGTAAATGCTATAGCACCAGGCTTCTTTGTAACTAAACAAAATGAAGCACTACTTAAGAATCCTGATGGAAGCTACACTGAACGTTCTCACAAGATACTAAACAGTACTCCAATGGGCAGATTTGGAGAAGCTGAAGAGCTTATAGGTGCACTTTTATTCTTAGTAAATGAAGACGCTTCAAGCTTTGTAAATGGTATAGTTATCCCAATAGATGGCGGCTTCTCCGCTTACTCGGGGGTGTAAAATGCAAAGATTAGAAACTATAAAAAAGTTAAGTGAATATGGACTTGTTGCTGTTATAAGAGCTAATTCTAAAGAAGAAGGCATAAAGATTGTTGAAGCGGTTAAAAAAGGCGGAATTAAGGCTTTGGAAATCACTATGACAGTTCCTGGTGCTTTAGATATTATAAAAGAGTTATCTGACATTTATAAAGATGATAAAGAAATCCTTATAGGAGCTGGAACTGTGCTTGATCCTGAAACTGCAAGAGCTTGTATTTTAGCAGGAGCTAAATATATAGTAAGCCCTAGTTTAAATCCTGAAACAGTGAAGCTTTGTAACAGATATAGAATTGCTATAATGACTGGCATCATGACAGTAAAAGAAGCTGTAGAAGCTCTTGAATTAGGTGTTGAGATCCTAAAAGTCTTCCCAGGTAATGCCTTTGGCCCATCTATAATCAGCTCATTCAAAGGACCTCTTCCTCAAGGTAACTTCATGCCAACTGGCGGAGTAAATCTTGACAATGTAAAGGACTGGATTAAAGCCGGTGCTGTTGCAGTTGGTACTGGCAGTGATTTAACTAAAGGCGCAAGTACTGGAAATTATGACTTAGTTACAGAAACTGCAGCTAAATTTGTTGAAGCTGTTAGGACAGCTAGATAGTTTAATACATCCCAAAACTCAAAAGTTATCCACAAATACCAAATATTTACTCACTCTATTTTAATAATAACCCACATTATTTAGATAGAAATCCACATATTAAAGGTGCATAGTTAACTTGAAAGTTAATTATGCACCTTTTTATTTTTACTATCTTTGCTCCTTTATTACTCCCTTCCTATAGGCATCCAGAAGCCACTCCAAATCCTGAATCTGAATTTTCAGCTCCTCCCCAATATCCGTATCTCCAACTCTCTTCCTATCCACTTCCTGTTCTAGCACTATTGTAGTTGAAAGGATATCTTTTTCTTCTTCTATGGCCTTTTGAGTAGATTCAAAAGGTTCATGGGATACCAATAAAAGCCCATAGGAATTATATATTAAGGTATAGCCTGCTATACCTGTCTCAGGCTGATAAGCTCTTGAGAAGCCTCCATCTATAACAAGAAGCTTTCCATTTGCTTTTATTGGACTCTCGCCTTTTTTTATCTTTACAGGTACATGTCCATTAATTATATGAGATACCTTTGGATCTAACCCAAATTCCTCAAAGATCATATTGCAAGCTTTTTCATCATCTTCTTGCTCAAAGTAGTAATTTTTCTTCTCAATATGAGTTTCTTTATCTTCAATAAAATATCTTTCGAAGGTCGTCATCTTATCCTTGCCAAAAAGCGGTGAAGCCTTACCATTCCACAGATACCAGATTATATCTATGCCATAGAGTTTAGCCTCAGGATTATTCTTATAAAAATAGCCTTCTCTAACTAAAATCTCTAACCTATCTAAATAAGCTTTTCCACTGTATTTTTTGCCTGAAGCTCCTACACTAACTTTTCTAAAACTTCCATCTTCACTTAGTGGAATGCATCCATGAAATAACAAATTAGAATTATATTTTAAATACATGCTTCCCTTTGCGAAAAGAAATCTAACATGCTTTTGAAGCTTTTCACTATTTAAAAATGAAGATTTTAGTTTCTCTATAAGCTCTTTTTCTTCTGGAATCAGCTCATATGGATCATTAGGATTTATAGTTGGAAAATGGCAGTCTTTCAATTTATATATTTGTCCATCAAGCTCAATAGTACCTTGCTCATAATTTATTTTATCTAATAGCAATCTATCATCCATTCCGAAGTAAGGACGTCTTTTAATTACTTCTCCTTCTAGCTTAAACTGCATTACTGTTATTGCTTTATGCATCTTAGCTATAAGCTCCACATCTTTTTCACTACAAGCTCTATCATTTTCAAGCTTAGGCTTAAATATTTCGCAATCATCATCTTTATAAAATTCCATAGCAAAGGTAGCTAAAGGCAATAGATTTATTCCATATCCATCTTCTATAGTACTTAAATTGCCATATCTAGCACTGGTTCTAAGGACTGTTGCAATACATGCTTCACTACCTGCTGCTGCCCCCATCCAAACTATATCGTGATTTCCCCACTGAATATCAATACAATGATAATCTATAAGTGTATCCATTATGATATCAGGGCCTGGTCCCCTATCAAATATATCTCCTATAATATGAAGTCTATCTATTACTAGTCTTTGGATCAGCTTAGATAGAGCAACTATAAACTCTTTAGCTCGTCCCACTCTAATTATGGTTTTTACTATTTCTTCGTAGTATTTTTCCTTATCAAGTCTGTCAGGCTGTTCATGTAAAAGCTCTTCTATAATATAAGCAAAATCCTTTGGCAAAGCCTTTCTTACCTTTGAACGGGTATATTTTGAAGATGCATATCTGCACATATCAATAAGCCTATATAAGGTTATCTTATACCAATCCTCTATATTAGACTGATCTTTAAGTTCTAGTTCTATCTTTTGCTCTGGGTAATATATTAGCGTTGCAAGACTTTTCATCTCCTTTTGACTAAGTATATTGCCAAAAACATCATTAATCTTACGTTTTATAACCCCAGAAGCGTTATTCAACACATGAATAAAAGGTTCATACTCTCCATGGATATCAGATAAAAAATGTTCAGTTCCTTTGGGAAGATTTAAAATAGCTTGTAGATTAATTATTTCCGTACAAGCATCAGCTATTGTTGGATAGTTATTAGATAGTAGTTTTAGATATTTAAGTTTATCTTGGAATTCTTGACTAGAGTCTTCTTCAATATAAAGCATTGCATTTCCCCCTAAAATCATTGGCTAATTTTATTCTTATATTAATAGTCATCAAATATTTCCTCAATATACAGAGTATACTATATTTCTATTAGCATAGCAATATAGTGTATTTTTCAGCAAGTAGTATAGCATATATAAAACTTACTGAAGCGACTTTCTTCAGTAAGTTTTTTACCCATCTGCCTTTCCGAATACATATGAGGAAAATCTGGCAGGCGAACAAGTTTTATATCTTACTGTATAGACCTAAAAGACTGCTAAAATCTTTAAACCATTTAGCTTTAACTAGCCTAAAGAGTTTATGTTTTCTTATACAGTAAGAAAGACACCATAAACTTGGTGTCTTCTTCTGTTCGTTTTAGTATCTATAGGCTCTGTAATTTTAAATTCTAGATATACTCTAATATGATCTTGAAATACAAACATGTAGCTATCTTCATTGAACGGAAGATTCTTGCTCTGATTTTTCTACTCAGCAAGAACCTTAACAACTACCTTCTTTACTCTTTCTGAATCATCAATTCTTATAGAAGGCATGTGCCCATCTTGGGGCTTAAATATAATAAACATTCCCTCTTCCACTGTAACAAAGTCTCCATCTGCAGTTCCAAACAAAATATCCTTTTCTGAATCATACTCAGTGGTAACCTTTATATTTTCTGCATTTGTATATCCCATCTTTTCTGATCCATTAATCATGTATTGAATATCTATATAGCTCTTATGAGCCTCCCATAACACTTCTTCTACTGACTTAGTGTCATATTCAGAAACCATGGCATAAATCTCATCATTTTCAATTTGATATTTTCCTGGCTCTAATTCAGCTAAATCTGTACTTTTTAAGTACTCAAGAGCTTTCTTTATTCTTCCCCCAAGTCCATAATACTCTGTTCCATTATCTAATTTATCAATAATCATTTCTATTCACCTCATAAATTATAAAAAGTATGTCTTAATTATAAATGAAACTTAATTTTTAAAACATGCTATTCTTGCTATTAACTTTGCAAAAATTGTCCACTTTGCCTCCGATAATATCGTTTCAGCCATTTAATTCATAGATGAGCACTTTAATTTCCTATAAAATAGATACTCCTCTATATTAATACAAGGACACCAATATCTTTGGTATCCTTGTATTTTTTATTTAATATGAACATTCAATAATAGTTTTTTAATGGTTATCTTGCAGCTCTTCTTCTTTCCAATTCAGCCTGAATTTCTGTAAGAGCTTCTTTAGTCATCGGATATAAGAAGAATATTATTAAAAATACTATAAAGTACGTAACTGCTGGAGTTAGTGTAGCATATTTTCTAATATTAGCTGCTACTTCTGCTGTTTGCTGAGGTGCTTTAGCAACATACCCTGCCATACTAAGGGCTATCCCTCCCATTGCTCCAGCTATTGCTTGGCCAATCTTTCTCATAAATGAAAATACTGAATAAACTGTACCATCTTCTCTTATTTCTGTTCTATATTCTTGGTAATCTATTGTGTCTGTGACAAATGCCCAAATCATAAAATTGAAGTAATTGTATCCCCAGTTTCCAAGAAAGCTTAGTACTACGAATAAGTATGCATTCTTAGTTGGAATAAGGAAAAGTAGAAAATATGATATTGCCGAGAATAATAGAGCTGCAGAAGCTGATTCTTTTTTACCAAATTTCTTTGAAAGAGGTGTAATCATTGGTGCAACTATTAATAAGTTAAGAATAGTAATAAGACCAGATAAAGATAATGCCTTTGTATCTTTGAAATAATCCTTATATAGATAAGTATTCAAACTGTTTGTAAGAAGCATTGCTATAACAAGAACAAGTGATGCACAAACTATTGTAATAAATGGCTTATTTTTCAAGAGTCCTTTTATCGAAACAAGCAAATTTCCTTTTTTCTGCGTTGTTGCAACTACACGTTCTGTTGATAGCATATAGCAAAGTGTGTAACAAATCATCGCAAGTACAGCCATTATAACTGCTACTATAAAGAATCTACTTGAATTCGCTTTGTTACCTACAAAAACCACCATAGGTACAACTGTTGTTATAACCATTGCCGCTAAAGAAGCCCCAATACTTCTAAAAGTTGAAAGAGATGCACGCTCCACTGGATCACTTGAAATAACCGATGCCATTGAACCATATGGTATATTTACTGCACTATATAGTGATCCCCATATAATATAGGTTGCAAATGCATACACAAGATAAAACTGATTTGACATACCAGGTATTTTTATAAACATCATCACACCAAATACTAATAGAATTGGCGCAAAGCGCAAAATCCATGGCTTGAACTTGCCATTTTTAGTTGCTGGTCGTGAATCTATGAATCGTCCTACAGCAACATCCATAAATGCATCCCAAAGTCTTGCAATCATGAACACCATACCTGTAATTGCTGGACTGATGCCAAATACATCTGTGTAAAATACCATTAAGAATGCACTGGCAAAGATGAAAAAGAAATCATTTCCGAAATCTCCAAACATATAGCCAATCTTATCTCTCAGCCCAAAGTTTCTAGTAGAATTTTTCCCCTCAATATTATTAATCATATAAGATTCCCCCTTGTTTTATTTAAATAGCCGCTAATGCAGCCTTAATTGGTGACTTATTCATCGCACCTTTAAAAAACGTTTACAGAAGTTTTAAAAATATTTATATAGTTTGATTTAAATAGTCCTGCTTTTTAATCCGATTTCAAAGTTTTTATTAATTGAATGTTGATTATTAGGCGGCCAATTCTGACCGCCAATATCTAATTATCTTCTAGTTTCCCATTTATCACACCATACATTATCGTTAAATTCTGTTCCTTTAAACTCTGACTCTCCCATTATTTTTTGGATTGTTTGACGAATAACTTCTCTAGTATCTTTATAAGCATTTATATAAGTTTTCATCATAGGAACATCTGTTAAGTGAGTTGTGAAATTTAAAGAAACAAATACAGTAGGTATTTCATGGATGTACCAAGGAATATCAGTTGACATAGGACATTTCCATCTTATACGATAGTTATTTTCAGCTGCGTATCCTACAATATCTGCGAACACTAGCGCAGCGTCGAAGTTTTGAGATAGCTCAGCAGTTTTTCCTTTATCTCTGCTATTGCCATCATTCAAAGCAACCTCAAAACCTGCCCTTTCAAGCTCTTCTATTATTATCTTTTTAGCATCATTTGATCCATGGGTAAGGCCTCCGATTTCACCAAACAGTGTGTGAAGTCTTATTCTCTTATGTGTGCTTGGTTTTATTGGCAACTGACTCCAGGTATCCTTTACTAAAGAAATTCCAAGATCAGCAGCTTCTGCAGCCATATATAAATGTTCCTTACATCCAATAACCACAAGACCTTCTTTAGGCGCTATCAAAGTACCTTCCTTTTGTTTAACATGTAGTTTTAAGGAAGCCTTTAATCCCAAAACTCTTCTTAAAGCATCATGTAGACGCTCATCAGTGATTACGCCATTCTTATAACCCTCTAACATAAAGTTAAAATCTTCTTCTGGGTCGTTAAAGAATAAGAACATATCACAACCAGCAGCAATTGCAGCAGGTACATAATCCTTACGTTTCATAGCCGCTGCCATACCTATCATATGGGATGCATCAGTTGTAACTAACCCATTAAAGCCTAATTTTTCTTTTAATAAACCAGTTATAAGCTCAGGTGATAGGGTTGCTGGTAATATATCTTCGTATTTTAAGTTTGGATTTAATTTATATTGATATTCAGGTAAGGCAATATGTCCAGCCATTATAGTCATTAGTCCTTCATCGATTAGATGCTTATAAACCTTCCCAAAGCTTTTATCCCATTCTTCAACACTAAGCTCATTTACTCCTAGGAC
Organism: Clostridium folliculivorans; assembly: GCF_024341905.1. Lineage (GTDB taxonomy): Bacteria > Bacillota > Clostridia > Clostridiales > Clostridiaceae > Clostridium_AR > Clostridium_AR folliculivorans. The sequence continues at coordinate 150,700 of NZ_BQXY01000006.1, read as the reverse complement.
TAAATGTTGGTCACGTTCCTCAGTACCATCCCCTGGAAAGTGCTTAGCACAAGAGGCAATATTACTTTGTCTTAAACCCTTTATATATGCGCTTGTATACTTTATAACTGAATCTGGGTTGGTGCCATACGCCCTAGTATTAACAATTGTATTTCTCCAGTTATACAATATATCTGCACAGGGATCAAAGTTCCAATTACATCCTATTGCAGTAGCTTCACGACCGCTGACATATCCTGCATTATATGCTAGTTTTTCATTGCCTGATGCTTCGCATTGTGCTGCTGAAGCAATGTATGTTCCATCACTAACAGCTCCATCCCCACCAGAATCACAATTGCAGGCAACAAGTACTGGTATCTTACTTGATCTTTGAAGGTCTGAAATAAATTCATATACCTTTTCAGAACTTCCTCCAAGGTATCTTGCCCCTCCAATAGGGTACTTGCTAACAAATTCTTTTATTTTTGAAGTATCTAAGCTTAAGAATAAGTTTATAAATAGCTGCCCTATCTTTTCTTCCAATGTCATTCCCTTTATTGTATCTTCCACCCAGGTGATGTCTTCTTCACTCAAATAGTATGGTTTTGCTCTTAAATCTACTAAAGCCATATTTATTTCTCCTCCTATTAATTAAACTTCTTTTACTTCAATGACTGATTAAACTCCTCAATAAGTGTTTGTTGATATTCTCCACTATAACTTCCATCTAAAAATTTTGACATAGCCTCAGTAGCCAGCCTCTTCCACGAAAGTTCTTCTTTTCCTACAAGTATTGGGTAGTATAGAACGCCATTCTTTAAAGCAGCATCTAAATCTCCCGGTGCATCTCCAACCATTAATACCTTATCATTAGGAAAATTCCTTTCTTTTAGCCCAGAAATACAAGCAGCCTTTGTTCCAGCTTCCTGTCCAAGCATTACTTTTACACTAACTGCAAGTCCGTGTCTTGTCCATTCATCAATTACCGCTCCTCCATTTGCTGAGGAGACAATTGCAATATCTACAACCTTGCTAATACTTTCTAAGGCTTCTTTAACCCCAGTAAAAGGTTTGTCCTCATTATGTAGTTCACTTATAGCCTTATTGACTTCCTTACTCCATTCCATAGTTTTAATAAGCTGTTCATCATTGGTCTCTTCAATTGCTTTTTGTAAGGCAGGATTTGAAAGTTCTAGTGTAGTTTCTGTCCACTGCTTTATTGAAGAGAATTCTGGCATAGATATTCCTTCTTCTTTTAGCAATTCAAAAGTTCTTACGAGCCCCTTAAATCTATTTATGCCTCTTGTTTTAGAATACAGATTTACATTATTCCAAACTTCAAGAAACTTATTTTCAATATGTTGCAATCCCCATACTTCTATCGCTTTAGGTGCAAAGCACTTCCTATGTTTTACTTCCATGGTATCCATAGCGCATCCGTCTGAATCTACACACACTAAAAATTCTTTATCTTTATTAAAATCAGCTATAGTAATTTTCATTAACTTTGCTCCTCTCGTGAAATCATTTTCAAGCTATGAGTACATTTTATATTGTTATAAAAAAAACAACTTCAACTATTTTGACTCTTTGTGTAAAATTATTGCTTTCATAATAAATTTCTGTTATTATGTTTAAAACTTATGGAATTTGTTTTTAGGAGGATTCATGAAAGTAAAAGAAGGTACTGTAGATGAGCTAATTTATAACATCTGTTCCGTTATTCATGGTATATGTAAGCTAAACTTGGAATTCATAGATATTGATGATACAAGTGCTTCCTTTCAGTTAGTTAATTCTAAAATACCAGATGTATTATCAGATTCTATATCCAGAACTCTTAAGTATATTGACTGTAGTTTACAAAATAATATAGGTAATGACATCATGCATTTTACAGACAACCTCCAACTTAGTTATTTAGCTGTAGGTTTCTTTGAGAAGTCAAAATTTAAAGGATCTGTTATCCTCGGTCCATTTCTTTCAGCTGTTCCTGATGATGCATTTGTGTCTAAAGTGCTAGAAAAAAACAATTTACCTCTAGTACATAGATTACAACTGAGAGAATACTACAAGAGCATTCCTATATATGATTTTAACGATATTAAGAATGTTGGTTTATTAATGATTAATCTAGCTTCAAATACATTTATTTCAAAGGACATAATATATGTCTCCAATGAATCCGCTATAATTAATGAAAAAGAAAGTGAATCTATTAATGAAGGAAATCTAATATCTGATATTGAGTTAAGATATAAGGTAGAAAAGGAAATATTGAACGCAGTGGAGAAAGGTTCCAAAGCTGAAGCTTTAGAGTTTAAGAAACTATTTCGTTTTAAAGCAACACATAGAGCTCCAAACGATCCTTTAAGAGCTTATAAAAATCTTACCTTTAGCTTTAATACTTTACTTAGAATTGCCTGTGAACGTGGTGGAGTATCTCCAATCTATATCAGCCCTCTTTCTGACAAGTTTGCCACCTTGATAGAAAATATATCTACCATAAGACAACTTGATACACTGGGTGATGCCATGGTAGCTGAATATTGTGATCTGGTAACCAAGTACTCTACTGCAGGATATAGCAGTATAATCAAGAAAGCAATAAATTATATTAACTTAAACTATCAAGATCCAATTTCCTTAAATTCTGTTGCAAGCAGTATTGATATAAATCCCTCTCATCTTTCTAGACAGTTTAAGAAAGAAACAGAAATGACTATCACAGACTTTATAAACACAAAAAGAGTTAAAGAAGCTAAATACCTTATCGAGCAAAATAATAATTCCATCACGGATATTGCACTTATGGTAGGCTTTGATAATCATACTTATTTTTGCAAGGTCTTTAAAAAGCTTACATCACTAACCCCAAAAGAGTATTTAAAGAAAAGTTCGTTGAACAATAAATAATTATATATCATGAAAGCTAAAAAGGCTGCTCCAAGTTAATTACTTAGAGTAGCCTTTTTACATAAATATAGTACTATTAATTTATGTGTTTTTCTCTTCATGGAACTTAGTTGTTACTGCTGAAAATACTATATGAGCAGCTTTGCATTTGCTTAAATTATTTACATTTTCATTTTCACTCTAATCTATAGGAACAGTAATTTTTAGCTCAGGGTAGACTTTAATTTCCTTAATATACTTCTGAAATACTAACACGTACTTATCATCTTTCAAGGTAGAATCCTTATCAAACTCCAGTACAACATTATTTAAGTTAGTCAAAGTCTTTATTTTATCCATAGTATTTTTGTTAAAACCGATAGGATTAAAATTATTAATTGCAGGGTCAGCATTCAGTTTAATATCGTAACCTAATCCTAGGGCATTAACTAACAAATCTCCATAAATACTTTCTATGGAACAATTCATGGTAACCTTATCTCTTGTCTCCACCATTGAATTCACCTTAATCTCCCCCATATCTCCTGCATTTATAACAAAAGGCGTTTTTGTTTTTAGATTATAAAATTCATTATCGTCTTCTAGCCTTCTAGGTTCTTTTGAAATCTCAGGTGCTTTGTATGGAATAATGGTCAATTTATTAAGCTTTCCTTTATACTCTTTAATATAAAATTCAGTTTTATAGGTATACTCATCAACTATGGTGCTTTTCACATCTTCAATAGTTACCATCCTATTATTTTCATCCATTAAAAACACAGTGGAATAAGGTATTTTATCCTCACTTTTTATTGGATTATTACTTTTGTAGGTCAACTGAATATAAGTATTTAATGGAGTTGATATTATTTTAGAAATATTTAGGATTCCATCTTCCGATACCTTTTGAAAGCTTGTGTTTGATACAAACGTATTTTCATTAATATCTTCATTTGAAGCATTTAGTTTAAATGACCATTGTCCTGAAATATCTCCTACACTGTTTACAACTATCTCAAATTTAAAGTTCTTAGGTAAATCTTTTACTTTAAAGGACTCATATCCTACGTATTGCAAATTACCTATTTCCTTATAATAATTTGTGGTATTTTCAAAGCTAGTCTCTTTTCCATTAATTAAAAGTTTAGTGACACCTAAATCCGCTCCTTTTATAGCCTTATCAGTTTTTAAGGAATATCCTAAAGTAACTCCCAGTGAATCTGAAGCTATGCTATCTATGGTTATCTCAACTCCATTATTAGTAGTAGTTTTATTCACAGCATTTGCATACTTACCATAGTTATCATTTAGATTATTATCTTTTACGAAATATCCTAATATGGATTTGATTATAGAATCTGCCTTTACTTGGGACACATTTGTAGAAAGTAATGCGCTAATACAAACAAAAACAATAGCTGCCGCAACAATATTAAACCTTTTAGTTTTCTTACGCTCTGGTAAGTTTTCCAAAGTCACTTTTATCTTTTTATCTGCTTCAGTTGATATTTTGGTATTGTTATATTTATTTTTTTGACTTTTTAAGTATTCTTCCATGATTACTCCCCCTTCACAGCAAAATTCAAAATTTCTTCTAGTTTCACCTTAGCCCTAGATGACCTTGATTTTACAGTACCTTCAGAGATTCTTAAGATTGCTGCTATGTCCTTGTAAGGCAGATCTTCATAGTAAAATAATACAACCACAGTTCTTAACTCATAACTTAGGGAATTTAAAGCATTCCACAAATCCAGCTTTTCATTTATATTAAACTCCTCACTCTCAGTAAAGCTTACTTCCTCTAATGTAATAACACTCTTTCTCTTACGTAAAATGGTATTGCATTCATTAATAAGTATTCTAATTAACCAAGTCTTAAAATACTCGTCCTTCTTTAATTTTTTTATTTGAAGCCATGCTTTTAAGGTAACCTCCTGCAATACATCTTCAATATCAGCTTCAAAGTGTACTATGCCTTTGGCAATTCTATAAAGCTGATTTTTATTACTTTCAATTATTCTGCAAAAAGCTTCTTTATTGCCTTTTTTCGCAAGCCTTACATCATCAGTTATTTCTAAGGCTTTATTAAGCCTCGATGAATTCAGCAACACTAATCATTCCTTCCTTTAATTAGTAGAACACTTATTAGATTCACTGAACTTTTGATTTGTTCCATGGAGGATATAATAATTTTTATTGCTCTTACTAAAAACAATCCACCTTTTTACATCCTTAACCTCAACCATTTGAGGTCGCTCCCCAGGTTCGTAATATTTTATAAGAAGTATATAACAAAATATTAACCCTATCCGATCTTCAAATTTGATTTTAGCAACACCCTCAAGTGCACTTGAAGAAATAATTATTTTGTTAATTACTCCTAATTTAAACACTTGTTGAATCTGCCTCCTATTATATTTTTCTATATATCAAAAAAGGTTAATGCTTTTAAGCGCTAACCTAATATCTTCTATATATAAAATAATTGTCAAATTCAAGCCATAGATCTATGACATCTACTTACCCATGAATAAATTAATTATCCCCACTATCGGAAAAATAAATCCCCAATATTCCATTTTTATAAATATAAAGGAATGTGAGTTTCTAACTATGACTTCTTTGCCACTTTCCTTGTCAACGTATATTTTATCTTTATTCTTGTTTAAATCTTTTCCTACAAAATAGCATAGTACTCCAGCAATAATATACCCAACCATATGAACCCAATTATGAGTATTATAAAATTCTTTACCTACAACAAGCTCAACTAATACAAAGCTTATTCCCGCTAATATAATTGTTAAAAAACCATATCCTCTCCAAATTAACATGAATTCTTCCCTCCATACTTCTCATTCAAGATATCCATAACTTGTCAAATTCTTTTAAATTTTTATGATTATTCGACTAAAATAATCTTTCTTTACATTTCTCTAGTAAAACGCCTTCACAACTTGAATATAGAGAAACAAATATATACATCCTATTACTAAAAATATAATTCCCCAATACTCCATTTTGATAAAGAAAAGTGAATGAGTTTTCTTTATCAACACCTCTTCTCCTGTTTTCTTATCTATGTATACTTTCCCTTTATTATTGTTCAATTTTTTTCCGACAAAATAACAAAATAGTGCAGAAATAACAAATCCAAAAAAATCTACCCATCTATGTGTTCTATAAAATGCTTCTCCAACAGCAAGCTCAACTACTAAAAAACTCATCAAAAAAACTAAAAAAGCTAAAAAACCATATCCTTTCCATATTAACATAAATTCTTCCCCCCATATTTATAATTATTATTTAGAGTAACCATATTTATAAATTCCCATCTAAATATTAACATTAATTCCATTATACTACAATAACATTATATAAAAACTCGCTGAAGCCATATTCTTCAACGAGTTTTTGTTCAAACGTATTTATATATGCGATTTTAGCTAATTTGATTCTTTGCGAAGTCCATCAGGTATATGAGTGAGAATACATAAATTTCAAACTTATAAACTCATCCTACAACTTAATTTTAAACTCATTCAAGCATCTAACAATGCCTTCTTCAGTAGTACCAAACTTTATTCCAAACTTAGCAAGCTTGCTTGTATCTAGTCTTACATCTCTTGGATTGTCACTGTACTTTTCTGTATCAGCTTCAAGAATTTCTTCTGTTCTATGTTCAAGTCCTAATTGCTTTATGATAAACTTAACAACGTCGTATCTGCTTAGATTATTTACACTTCCAACATGATAAGTGTCGTAAGGAATTTCAAAGATCTTATCAAATTGCTCTATTAGTTCGTAAACATAAGTCATTCCTCTGAATTCATTTGTTGGAGCTATTATTTTTTCACCCTTCATTATAGCTGTCATTGTATCCCATAGGATATTTGATGCCATATTGAAGCCTCTTTGAGGAAGACCAAACTGCCATGTAAATCTTAATACCCATACTTCATCGAGTATTTCTTTAATAAGCTTTTCAGCTTCTAGTTTATTTTCACCATAAACTGTATTAGGTACTGGAGTGCTTTCTTCGTTGAAAGGACCTCTGTTGTCATTTCCGTTGAACACTTGCTCTGAGCTTATGAATACCATTTTAGCACCAACTTCTTTGCAAGCTTTAGCTACATTTATAGCTCCTTGAACATTGATCTTATAAGCAAGTTCTGGATGCTTGTTGCAGAAATCAGTAACAGCAATAGCAGCAGCGTGAATTACAAAGTCAGGCTTCATTTCCTTAAAAGCATTTACAACTTCTTCTTCATTAACTATATCTAAATCATCTTTATCGGTTACTATCACTTCATACTTTCCTCTATAAAAATCTGCAAGTCTTGTTCCAAAAAATCCGTTTCCACCAGTTAATAAAATCTTCTTCATTTCAATTCCTCCGTTTACTCTCTTAATGTTATAATTTTAAATTTTTATATAGTTATATATTTGTATATTTATAAATTTTCTATTTTTAAACTACTAAAGCTCTGTTTTAATTTAATGCTTGAAGTAGTTTATATTTTCAATAAGATATTAATTGTTTTGAAGATAACACTTTATTGCTCTATCTTCCACCAATAAACACTGTAAGTCCTTCTTGCTCCATCTTAAGTTTTATGGCATTTACCTCTTCCTCTGATGGAGGTTTTATATCTAGTAAGCTATAGTCTTTACCTAAATACTCATATTTCTTGCTTCCGTATTGATGGAAGGGAAGTATATGAATTTCTTTTAAACCTAACTCTTTAACAAAGGCTATAATCTCAGATATATTTTCATCCTCCATAGTATATCCAGGAATCAAAGGTATTCTTGGTATAACCTTATGATTATTTAAAACAAGTTCTTTCATATTGTTTTTAATAAGATTTATATCTGCTCCTAATATATCTTTTGCTTTTTCTTTATCCATTATTTTAAGATCAAAAAGAATTAAATCTAAATATTTTGCTAGCTCTAAAAGTTTTTCAGTATCTCCCTGCCCTGAAGTTTCTATTGCTGTGTTTATGGAGAATTCCCTCAATCTTTTAAGCAAGTCTAAAGCAAACATTGGTTGGGCTAAAACTTCACCACCGGATAAAGTAACTCCACCTTCAGAAGTATCATAGAACACTATGTCTTTTTTTACTTCATTAACTACTTCTTCTACGGTATACTCTCTTCCTATATAGTCCAAAGCTCCAGTTGGGCATTTGTCTGGACTCATGGTACACTTAGCACAGCTTTCACTACTGCACTTTATACATAGATTAGGTTTCCTCATTATCTCTAATTTAAACTTCTGAGATTCTGGATTAGAGCACCAAGGACATTTTAAAGGACAGCCTTTAAAGAATACAACTGTTCTTATTCCTCCACCATCATGCAAGCTATACCTTTGTATATTAAAAATTATGGCTTTTTCCAAAGTAACCACTCCTATAATACATGCTCTGTTCTATTGATGATGTCATTTTGTATTCCAGTATCAAGCTCTACGAAGATTGCACTATACCCAGCTACTCTTACTACTAAGTTTTGATATTTCTCTGGATGTTTTTGTGCATCTTTTAAGGTATCTGCTGATACTACATTAAACTGAACATGTTGTATTTTTAATCTGCTAAAAGCCTGAATATACGCTACCAATTTTCTTAAGCCTTCTGTTCCTTCTAAAACCGCTGGTGAGAACTTAACATTTAGTAAGCTTCCATTTGAAGTTAGGTAATTATCAAGCTTACTTACACTCTTAAGACTTGCTGTAGGTCCATTTTTATCTCTTCCTACCATTGGAGATAAACCTCCATCTGCAAGCTGTTCTCTCGCCATTCTTCCGTCTGGTGTTGCTCCAACTGCTTCACCTAGAGGAATATGTGCAGAAACTGTGTAGGAACCAGGCTGGAACATTCCACCTCTGATATTTTCATACTTTTCTACCTCCTCACAGTAGTAAGAAAGTATTTCTGAACCTAATAGATCCACTTCATCAACATCATTGCCATACTTAGAATATCTGTTTATAATTGTTTGTCTTAGTATCTCGTTATTTTCCCAGTTATTTTCAAGGATTGTCACAAGTTCATCTAGAGTTATTTCTTTATCTTCAAAAACTAGTTTCTTTATTGTAAATAAGGAATCACTTAAATTTGGTCCACCGATTCCTTGAACTCCTGAGAAGTTATAGATAGCTCCACCTTCAGTTATGTCTTTTCCACTTTCTAAACATCCACAGATAAAGTTTGATAAAAATGGTGTAGGTGCACATTCTCTATGAGCTTTATCAACAATGTTTGAACCTTCCACCATGTCCTTAACATATTTTGAGATGTTATTCTTAACTGCAGTCATCAAATCTTCAAAACACTCAAAGCCTCTTCTATTTTCCTTTAAAGTAACTTCCATAGTTTTTAACAGATTGAATAATGCTATATCATGAAGTCCATAGGTCTTCTTTGGAATAGAAAGCTCGACACAGCCTACCACTGCGTAGTCTCTTGCATCCTTTAGACTTACACCTCTATTTACATAAGCTAGTATATTTGCTTCATCGTTAAATACCTGTGGCATTCCGGTACCGATTCTTATAGCTTCTGCGGATTTCATTAGAAAATCCCTTGGAGACTTTTCTCCTACACGGATGCTTAAGTTTGGCTGAGGTAATCTTATATCCCCCATTATCTCAAGCATAAGATGAGACAATTCATTAGTTACATCAACACCCTTTTCATCTAGTCCTCCAAGAACTATGGTGTATCCAATAGGGAAACCTGCAAAGTACCTTGCACTTTCTGTACTTCTTAATGCAACTATGGTATTAAATTTTATATAAAGTGCTCTTAAAATTTCTTTTAAGAATTCCTTATCTTCTCCAGCCTCTAAAGACTTTTTATAATATGGATACATATATTGATCAAATCTACCTGGAGAGATTGAGCTTGCGTTTGATTCATGTTGGAACACTACACTTATAAACCAAAATAATTGAACTGCTTCATAAAAGCTATCCGGTTTTTCAAAAGCTACTTTTTTTGATATTCTTGCTATTTCATTGAGCTCTCTTTTTCTTTGTAGATCTTGTTCTTTCTTAGCCATATTTTCAGCAAGTTCAGCATGACGTAATATATAATCACTAGTTGAGCTTAAAGATATGAATGATGCTTTGTAGAAGTTATTTTCAGGATACTGTTGCACCTTTTCTTCTATCTGTCTAATCATATATCCTAAGCCTTTTTCCAAAACAACTTCATAGTCAGGTATGATATGACCTTGTCCCTTATCTGTTTGGTTAAGTGCTACTATCTTAGTTTTTGTAGTTTCTTTTATATTCTCTGGAATAGTTTCTTCGCAGTAATCCTTTAAGGATTTGCCTTTCCAATATGGGTAAAGTTCGTTTTTGAAATATTCCTTATCTTGTTCACTAATTTCAAATTTATCTTGAGCTCTTGTAGGAAATTCATCAAGCTCTTCTAAAATCCAATATGGTGACATTTCAGGGGATACGACTCCTGCTCTTGGTTTTACAGTTCTATCTCCAACAATAAGCTCACCTTTTTTTATCTCGATCTCTACCTTGTTTAATGTATTTGCTAAAGCTTTAGCTCTTCTAATAACTACTGGTAATCCTTCAGTGGCTTTGAAGCTTTCTGTATAAAGTTTAGCCCTTTCCAAGGAAACTTGTCTCTTTTCTCTAAAAAGCTCGTCTTTTAAAAACTGAATTCTATCACTAAGCATTTTATCCTCCCCTAAAATATTGGCGCTGTTAAAGCACTGTATTGAAATTAAATGTTTATTCATCCGATGCTTTAATGAGCTTACGAACCCATTTAATTTCAATAGTAATCTTAACCAAAACCAAAATATTATTAACCTTTATTACTTTGTCTTTATTTTTATTATTTATTATTGTTTAGTATCATTATATATCATTTATTCTCAATATTCAATAACAAACAGTATCACTTTTCCTAATTACCTATTATTATTTTATTGTTTTATAGTTTTCAAACCTGATTTCAGTAAGTCTAAACTCAATCAATATTTGTTTTTAACTATAGTTTACAGACTATAGAGTTTTAGATATGTTTCACAACCAATATTATTGTTTCTCCCAGTTCAGATATTTAGATATAGGGTTATGATATTTTATTGTGTAAATTCATCTGCTTAACTTATTCGCCTAAAAATATACCACTCTATATATAACACTAAATTTTATTTATATTTTAGTAGAAATAAAAAGCTATCCAGTCCAAGATTTCTTTCATATTAGACATAACCTCAAGAAATCGTTATGTAAAATCTTCATTATCAAATGAATTATGAATTATGTTACAATATATTTAACAAAAACAACGGAGGTGTAATCTTTTTGGAAGAGAGACAGTCTTGGAATAATTATTTTATGGATATTGCAGAGAAAGTAGCTACCCGTTCTACTTGTGATAGAGCTAATGTAGGTTGTGTTATAGTTAATAAAGATAAACGTATTTGCTCTACAGGGTATAACGCCTCTTTATCAGGGCACCCTCATTGCAATGATGTAGGTCATACTATGAGGGATGGACATTGCATAGCAACAGTACATGCTGAAGTAAATGCTATAACTTATTGTGCTAAAGAAGGTATTGCATTAAAAGATTGTGTAGCTTATGTAACACATTTTCCATGCTTAAACTGTTCATTCGCATTGGCGGCTTCTGGAATCAAAAAAATTTATTATAGGAATGCTTATCGTATGGATGAATACTCCTTAGAGATATTTAAAAGAAGTGGAATTGAGCTTGAGCAAGTATAAAACAATAAACAAAAGTTATTTATATAAATGATACATTTGTACAATAGTTGGGAATAATAAAAAATAATAGAGCATTTTTGAATTGCAATAGTATCATTTTGCAATAATGAGTGCTATACTTGTTGTCGTACCAAGAAAATGAAAGAGGTGTTTCTTATAAATACAAATTATAAAACTTTTAACAATGAATATGAAATTAATGGTGAAGTTGCTACCATCTCAATATTGAAGAAGAACGGCGAAAAGCTTTCAGCTAAAATAGATGCTTCTGATGTAGATAAGGTTAAAGAATGCGGTGTATGGTTTGCTGAATGGAATAAAGACTTTAATGATTACATAGTTGAAAACATAAGCTCAACAAAAAAGAACAAACAAGCTAAGCCATTAAAGCAAAGCCTACAAAGTGTTGTTCTAGATGTTAATCCTAAGGCACCAATAAAACATAAAAATGGCGATACTTTAGATAACACAAAAGCTAATCTTGAAATAGTTGAAAGAAATACTAAAAATGAATTCGAAATAGTAGATGAAGATACTGCTGCTATACTATTAAAAGATAAGTATGGAAAAGTTATTTCAAAGGCTCTTATATCTAGAGATGATATAGGCGCAGTTGTAACTGATGCTTATAGCTGGGTATTCCATAAGGTTGCTAATGATATTTCAGTTATTGCAAACACTCCAGAAGGAAGAGTTCATTTAGACAAATTAATAATGAATCCTGCTGAAGGTGAAAAGGTTCATCACATCAACTTAAATCCTTTAGATAATAGAAGAAAAAACTTAGAAAATACAAAAGCTTAATATAAAAAAGCCGCTAAAGTTATTTTTCTTTAGTGGCTTTTTCTTTACAAAGATTATTTCAACAGAACTTATTCAAAAATCCTTCTTAACTCAATTGATAGGTTCTCAAAAAAACTTGATTTATTATCACTTCATCATTAGCTCTTGATTGAACTATTCTTATTTCGTTCTTCTAATTTTTTAGTTCTTTTAATATACTATCCACCACTTCTTCAGAAATTAATATCTCTTCTAAGTATATACTCTCAGGATTAGTAGTTAAAGAATAATCCTTTAACCAGTAGTTTCCCATTATACATTTACCTACAACTATTGGTTCATCCGGATTTTCATCATAGACTTCCTCTAAATCCTCATATTTAGTTAATACAACTATTCTTCTGCAAGGCTCATCAAAGGAATCATATATATTAAAGAAGCTATTATATGTATCAAAACTCTTAACCGAAGTAACTATCCTTAAATGTAATCCTGATTTTCTAGCTAATTCTACTACATTTATACTATTATTCATTTAATCAAATCCTTTTCTAATACGTATTTATCAATGTCATTATCAAATTATAACTTTAACTATTTATGCTTAGTTAGCATGTCTTAATTAATATGAGTTCCTGGAGTTACTATAATTTAGAATATAAATGGAATCAACGCCCAGCTTTCAGAAATATATTTATTATATTCTTCTCCAAACTCTTTTACTAAATATCTCTGTTCCTTGCGTATTTTCACTATGTAAGTTGATAATATAATAATAAATCCTACTAATGAAGCGATAGTTCCTAATGTAATAAATGTGCCAGAAAAGCCGCAAACAATTCCTGTATAAATTGGATTCCTAACATACCTATACGGACCATTTTTGACAAGCCTTTGTCCTTCTACCCTTTGTATAGCCCCACTCCAATTCCTACCTAAGGTTATCCTTGCCCAAATCGCAAAAGAAAGAGCTATTACTAAAATTATTACCCCAAAATATTCAACTATCAAATTACCAGGTATTATCTCTTTCCAAAACATAAAATTTTTAAATTCAAATAATGTAATGAAAAATGCTACTATAACCAAGATTAAATGAAGCATCCTTTGAGTACTTTTTTGCCCACTTGATAACTTTTTAATCTTTGATCGGGTATACATAGCAGAGAGTATCCAATACCCCCAAAATAATCCCCAAATATAATTAATAATAAATTTATTCATTATAACCAACTCCTATATAATGTGGTGAAACAAAGCGTTAAAGTAATTTTATCATATTTTTTAGAATTTCATACTGAGAGAACTGCAATTATTCAGAATATATCTCCATATACCTATGAAAATAAATCTTTTTTAATATCACTCTATTATTGAGCTACATAATACTAATTATATTTTGTTTTGCAGCAATATTTAGTATGCTATAATTATTACTAAAGTATATTATCTATAGAATTTATACTTATGCACACTAGATAAGTCTAGATACTATAATGCATAGGCTTATAGGCAAAGTGGGAATTCTATATAAAGCAATTTCAAGGAGGGTGTAATATGGAAGTTACTCAAGTTTTAGAAAATGTATATAAAATTAATCATGGTATACCTAATGTAACGATAAATTTCAATCAATACTTAGTTGTAGGAAAAAAATCCTTACTTGTTCATACAGGTAATTATGTAATGGCTAAATCATTAGTTCCAAAACTAAAGGAACTTCTAGATGGCGGTTCACTAGACTACATTTTTGTCTCTCATTTTGAAAGTGATGAATGTGGAGGTATAAATGTCCTAACAGAAGCTTTTCCTGAAGCAGAAGTTATCTGTTCAAAAACTACTGATATGCAATTCAAAGGATTTAATCTAAATGCTAAGACTTTAGTTAAAAAGCCTGAAGAATTTCTTGAAACTGAAAACTTATCACTAAAGTTTATTAAATATCCATCAGAGATGCATTTATGGGAAGGTATTTTAGCGGTAGATACAAAGAGAAAACTGCTATTTAGCAGTGACTTATTTATTCATTGGGATACAATGAAAGAGACAGAAATTACCTCTGATATTAAAACTGAAATAAATAACATAACCTTGCAACAAATACCTTCACCAGAAGCTTTAGAATTTATTAAAAATACACTTTTAGCTTTAGATATTAAATACATAGCTTGTGGTCATGGTCCGTTTATAAATCTATAAATTATTGTGTATTATAGCATTCAATTTATATAGCACTAACTCCCTTTAACTTTTATAATATAAAATTTAAACTCTGCAAATAATAAGGCTGCTGAAAAATTCTCAGCAGCCTTATTATTTATATATTATTTATTTTACCTAATCAGATTGATTAGAATCTTATTCTTCGCCTATATTTTCACATTTATCAAAGTAATATAGTCCATTTTAAGAAAAATTTTTAAAATTTTTCATCCTATAATTTGCAAACATATTATATTTTTATGTTTTAGTTTATTTTTTTCTTAAGAATCTCGTAAAATGATATATTGTTATTGTTTTTACTGTCTTTAATTTGTTTACTTGCTTGAACATATTTATCATTTCTATTGCTAGATTCTCTTTGTTCTTCATATTTGCTAGTATTAGTTATAATATTTACCTTCATTTCCATCACATCCTCAAATATAAATACGTAAATCATTTATTTTTTTGAGGGTAAAAAGTTCACAAATTAATAAATTCTTCTATTTTAGGGGATATAATTTGTGATTAGTATATGTTTTGTTAATGCATATTTATCTGTAATAAAGGTAATTATTTCTTAGAAATTCCAATAGCCCCTTTCTAAAAACTCATTTTTCATCTTCATGCTTAAAATCCTCAACCTTTATTCCAGAATATCCATCTGTAATAATCATGGTTTCTATACCATATGGCGGATTATGCGCTCCCACAAAGGTTTCAACTCTAACTTTAAATGTATACTTTCCATCTTTCTTTTCAGCATTTAAAATTCCTGGATTCCAATACTGTCTATATTCTCCATAATATTGTTTTATTGCCTCCTCTATGTATGGAGAGAGAGTATTCAAAGCAAGTTCTTGACTATATTTGTCACTAAATACGTAAGTAGGTATAGGATTTCCGCTAAACTCTATATTGGTTAATGCTAATTCAGGCATACTTCTAAGTGGGCTTATATCACTTGTTTGATTATAGGAAATATCTAAGGATTTCAAATTAGCTAATGAGCTTAATGGACTTACACTACTTATTTTGTTATTGCTCAAATTTAAAATAGACAAGTTTTTAAGTGATCTTAATTCCTCTAATGAAGTTACTTCATTATATGTCAATCTTAGGCTTTCCAAACTTTTCGCGGTGCCTATTTCTTTAATATCCTTAATCTTGTTATTATCCAAACTCAAGTTTTTCAAATTCTCAAGGTTCCCCAATGCACTAATATCTGTAATTTCATTTTCCGATAAAAATAAATGGACTAAACCTTTTAGAGCTTTTAACGGACTAACATTTTTAATTTGATTTCCATTTAAGTATAAGTCAGTGAGTTCTACCAAATTACTTAGCGAACTAATATCTGTAATCTTATTTTCACTTAATTGTAGTGCCTTTAAAGCTTTTAAGTTTTTCAAATGCTTTATATCAGTTATTTGATTTTCACCTAAGGTTAGAGTAGTCAAATTTACTAAGGAGCTTAGCGCCTCTATATCTTCAATTTCATTACCGTACAAATCCAAATCATTCAAGCTTATTAAATGTCTAAGCGGCTCTAATTTTTTTAATTTGTTAAAAGATAAATCTAATACCTTCAGCTTATTAAGCTTTTCTAATGAGATAATATCTTCTATGCCATCATACTGAAGTCTCAATTCCTCTAAATCCACTAAATTACTTAGCAGACTAATATCATTAACATTATTGTAGCCTAAATTCAAATTCACTAAATTAGTTAAGGAACTCAATGGGTTTATATCACTAATCTTATTAAACATTAAGTCTAATTTCTTTAGATTAGTTAAATACTGAATTCCTTCTAAAGATGAAATATTTTTATTATTTAAAGTTAACTCCCCTATCTTCTTTACATCCTCTTTAGCTATCTCTCCTTTAGGCTTATTTAATTTTTCTCTTATTCCTGATTCTAAATTTTTATCTTCAAAATAAACCGTTTCACTTTGTAGTATGCTCCTACTCTCTTGCCCCTGTACCTCTTTACCTTGAAAGGCCATATTAACAAAAATAAACATTATAACTAATAGCATATAATATTTCTTCAAGGCTATCCCTCCACCTAAAAATATTTGTATACTATAGACTTTGCTTAATATATACAATTATGCTTTAAATGAGAGATTTTCAGATTTCGGATCGAAGTGTTACATCTTTATTCTTCACATAAAAGATAATCCTTCGTAAAACTATATATATTTACATTATTCTTAGTTAACGTCCATGTATTGTAAGTTTTTGTATACCCCGCCTCTTTATCCCTCTTGTCATAAACGAAGTTCCTTCCTTCATATATATAGTTATCAGCTTTATAATGTATATTGAAGCAAACCGCTCCGTAAGATTTTATGACTGAATCTTTCAGTTTATAATAGTTAATCATAAAATTATAAGAAGAATCAAATATAGCAGTCAGTTCATCTTTAGTAGGTTCATTTTTTACTGTATAATCAAATTGCAAAGCACCATTTTGTCTAAATATTTTTCCCTTATCTATATTTGAATCTGATTTCATAGTAGAACTAATGAATTTTCTAGTCTCTGTAGTATTTATATTTTCTCTGTTTCCTACAAACATATATCTAACGAACCCAAATAGTATTATTGACCCATATATCACTAAGGCACCACTTACAACTATAAAAAGTATTTTGTTCAAAAACTTTTTATCTATAGGCACTTTTTTCACAATCAACCTCCTATTATTAAATATAGAATAAGCATAGCATTAGCTCTTTTTATAAATACTGTTTCAGATTTTGAAGAATAATCTCATATGCATTGGACCACATATGAAGTCCTTCTATAGAAAACTTTTCTTTAAGATTTCCTTCTTCATCTGTTAGACCTTCATTTACATTAATAAATTCATAGTTATGTTTTTTAGCTAATTCTTCAACGGCTTCGTTTGCTTCTAATATGGCTCCATTTGTTCTATATTTAAACATCATTTCTTTTTGTTCTTTATCTACTCCTGGAAAATCAGCTTTAGCATTTATAGGATAATAGGCCATTACGTAAACCTTACAGCTAGGTAGTCTTTCTCCTATCAAAGTTAGTATCTCATCGTAGTTAGCAATGAGCTTTTCTTTTTTATAATCTTCTAAACTTATATCATTAGTACCTATATTTATGAATATTTTTGAGGGTTCTAACTCAAAAATACATTCTTCCATAGAATCTAACAACTCAGTTGTCACATATGCACCGATCCCTCTATTATAAATAATATAGTTTTTATCTAAGGTTTGCTGTAATTCATTAATAGGAAATTGTTCCATTAATGAAGATCCTACAAATACAATCTGTCCCTTTTTTGCACATTTATTTAGATGTTTAAATCTCTTTAATTTAGTTTTCTTTTCATCATTCATAAAACCTGTAAACACATGATCTAGAGCTATTTTTACTTCTGGCATTTGCATAATTTCTTGTAATTCCATTTTTCTCCCCCACTTTATACACATATAATTTAAAATTCTTATAAAAGGAAACCTTAAAAATTTATTTTACTAATTGTAATTACTTTGATTTTACTGTTTATATTATTTTATTGCTTTTTTCCGTATAAGCTTCCACATACTGTAATTATATACCTATCCTTAAAGTTACAAAATACAAATCAATGAATATTGTAATTTGTTATAAAATCAAATAATATTCACAGCAACGTGATCAAAGAATTTTAGAGAAAAATGATTTTGATATTGAAAAGAGAAGCTCTTGAGTAGTAAACATTTGAAAGTTTACTCTTCATTAAAACTTATTTATTAAGCCTAATGAATTGAAGTAATACGTAGACAAAACAAAAAGCCAAGTTTTCTAAATCGCTGTAGAAAACTTGGCTTTTAATTGTGTCTCTAAGAAAATATTTTCATCTTTTCCCTAAAAAATTCTTTCTTAGACTATAGTTAATAAATGATCATGAAACTGTGGGGTTTCTATCTGAGGATATTATATTGATGGTACCACTTCATTTTAGAATCTATATTTTCAGATTGAAGTTGTACATCATTAATTATTGCATAGTCTATAAATCCATTATAAAACTATACTATAATTTAGCTGATTAATTAAACTTTTACTTCAATACTCCTAAAGCATATCCTATGATACCTACTGCAAATAATCCGAATATTATTAGCATTGGATTTATTTTCTTCTTTAATAATTTCATACATCCAAAAGTTAATAATAGTGGAAGCATGCCAGGTAATAATTGATCTAATATACTTTGAACTGTTGTTGTTACCATCTTTCCGTCTTGGCCTTGATACTTTGAAAGTACTAATGGAACATTTATGCTAGTCCATTTAGAAACAAGAGCTCCCATTACGAATAGACCAAGGATTGATGCTCCAACTGTTAACTTCTTTAATCTGTTACCAGCCATATCTGAAACTATTTCTGTTCCCTTTTGATATCCGTATTTTAATCCGTACCATTTTGTTGCAAGTCTTATAGCATTGAAGATAACAAAGAATAGCAACGGTCCAAGTACGCTTCCGCTTAAAGCTATTGACGCTCCTAATGCCGCAGTTACTGGTCTTAATGTTCCCCAGAATACAGGATCCCCAACTCCAGCTAGAGGTCCCATAAGTCCAACCTTTACACCACTGATTGATGCATCATCAATAGGAGCTCCATTAGCTTTTTGTTCTTCCATTGCAGCAGTTACTCCCATTATAGGTGCAGATATAAAGGGTTGAGTATTAAAGAATTCTAAGTGTCTCTTTAAAGCTGCTTTTTGATCTTCCTTTTTGTCATATAATTTCTTTATAGCTGGAATCATAGTTACGCAGAATCCTACTGATTGCATTCTTTCAAAGTTGAAGGATCCAAGCAAGAACCATGAACGTACAAACATGCTTGTTATGTCTTTTTTACTTAATTTCTTTTCCATTTATTCTTCCTCCTATAGCTCGTCTAGTTCATCAACCAATTGTGGTTTCTGATTGAATTTTGGATCTAATTGGATATAGATTATAGCAAAAATTGTTCCCATTATACCGAAGCCTACTAAGTTGATTCCTAAGAACGCTGCTATTACAAAACCTAATAAGAAGAAAGGCATTAAGTATTTTGCTTCCATCATATTTATTACCATTGCGTAACCAACTACAACTATGAATCCACCAGAAATTTGTAGACCTCTTGTTACCACCTCTGGAATTGCTGCAAGCATGCTGTTTACAATGCTAGTTCCTGCTACTGCTGCAACTAATGCTGCTGGTATAGCTACACGAACACCTTGCAATAATAGTGCTACGAAGTGACATAATTCAATTCCCCTAAAGTTAGCATCATCTGCATATTTATCTGCAGCATGTTGGAAGAATACTGTGATTGTTCTAACAAATATAGTAAGAACTTGACCTGCAGCTGCTATTGGAATTGCTACTGCGATACCAGCTCCAATTGATTGTTTTCCTACGATTACTAGTATTGATGCAATAACGCTAGCTAAAGCTGCATCTGGAGCCATGGCTGCTCCAACGTTCATCCATCCAAGTGCCATCATTTCAAGAGTACCACCTAATATAATTCCAGTTTTTAAATCCCCTAAAACTAAACCAATTAAAGTACATGCAATTAACGGTCTATGTGTTTGTCCTTCATCAAGAACACTTCCCATACCACAAATAGCCGCAACAAGTACAACTAATATCATTTGAACACTATTCATTTTTATTTCCCCCTAAAATTTACTATAATAACCCATTTGCCTTTAATTTACCAATTAAGTCTACCTTAGGATTGCTTGCTAATTGTCTTACTTCAAGCTCAATTCCTTTGTCATGTAATTTCTTAAAAGCATCCACATCTTTTTTATCCACAGATACTGCACCTGTAACTTGAGTTTTCCCCTCCTTATAACACATTCCTCCAACGTTTACAGATTTGATATCAACACCTCCTTCAATCATTCTTAAAACATCCGTTGGATTGGTAAATAAGAACATTGTCTTAAAATCGTTGTATTTGGGATTTTTATATGCTTCAATCGCCTTATCAATAGGCAAAACATATGCTTTTACATCTGCTGGTGCTACTTGCAATAATAATGTTTTTCTTAGTACATCCTTTGCAACCTCATCGCTGCAAGCTATTATCTTATTGCATTTTGATTCCTTTACCCATACTGTAGCTACTTGTCCATGTATTAATCTGTCGTCTATTCTTACAAAATTGATATTCATATTATAGTTCCTCCACTACATCACAAAAATTTGATTTGAATGATTTTATTCCTGTATTTCCTGCTTCTTCAGCAATCTTCACTAGTTCTTCAACACTCATAGAATCTCTAAGAGCAAAAACCTCTAAAAGCATAGGCAAGTTCACTCCTGTGACTATATCTGCTTTATCTTTATTTACTACAACTCTGCTTGCTGCGTTATAAGGACTTCCCCCAAAAAGATCTACCATTACTAAAAGTCCATCTTCGCAATCTAATTCCTCAATAGCTTTTTCATATTTTGCCACAAGATCTTCTGAACCTTCCCCTGGATTAAAGGTTATGTATTTCAAATTATCTTGCTTACCAAATATCATTTCAGAAGAATTAACTATCTCTCTAGAAAACTCTCCGTGTGTACCAACTATTACTGCTACCATTACATTCACCCCCGGCTTTATCTTCACGTTTATATTATTAGCAATTGTCGTGCCAAAGTTTGTATAATGACTTTTTTAGCTTTATTCATATTAACCATAAATAAAAACACCCATATATTCAGCCTCTTGAGCTATAAATCATCAACTAAAATTAGTTCTAGACGTTTTTTATGCATTAAGATATCTTTGTTTTTGATACTGCACATATTAAATTGATATTTACTTTACATTTTTGATACAAACCAAATATCATTTGATACAACTTGCCTATTTGTGCTCATTATTTGATACATCTAACTTTTTTGCACTGATTTTATCTTCAATTTCTATATTTCTTACACAAAATTGTGATTTTACAGATTGTTTTATACAAAAAGACAGCGGAAAATCTGGCAGGTGAATTGATTTATTTTTTACTGTTTACCCTAAATAGCTATTCTAAACTCTTGATATTGCTAGGTTTAGCTTTCAAAAAATTTTATAATTTCCTAGACAGTAAAGAAACCTGCTAGGCAGAACTAATTTAGCTCATGTCTAGCAGGTTTCTCATTTATGCTATGTTTAAGAATAATATTGAAATTAATTGGTTATACAGGAGATGCTATATTAGCTAGCTATTAGAATTAAATGATCTTTTGAAATCTACAATAGCATTTGACAAATAAAATACTTTTCATCTTCAGTAAGCTGTAGCTTTAGATATCTTTTAAATATCTCACAGCTGCTGTTTACTGCTTCTACTATATTGGTGTCTAAAGATTCTTTGTCATCGGTATATTTTAATCCTTCGTTAGTTATCATTCTTTCTAATGCAATAGCGACGTGACTGATAATGCTTATTTTAGTATTATTGTTTATCTCTACATTTAAGTTTTCTTCTAACTTTCCTACAAACTCCATTAAGGTACCAATTATCTTTTTGGGATTTAAATAGGTAAGAAATTCTTCTAAGCTATTTTCGCAGATATCCTTTATAACAACATCCTTATTATTATTAATTACAGCTAGATTGTTGTTATTTAAAAGTTCTCTTAACATACTTTCCCCATTTCCATCTATTAGTTTCTCTAAAGATATAAATGGTAACTGTTCCTTTGGCCTCTTCACACCTATTGCAGCTACTATTGTGTGTTGTTTTTGTAGTTCTTTAATTTTTTTATCTAAATCTCTTATGCCAACAGGTATGATTTTCATGTTTTCACCAGTTAAATTTAGAACTACTTTCTCTACTATTTCTTTAAGTTTCTCAGCAGTGCCTTTTCCTGAACTGCACACAGTTACAATAACCTTATCCTCTAAATAAACTTTCTCATTGGAGTAATCATTATAGCCTTTGAAATCCTTCAATGAATTATATATATCTATAAGATCCATGTCTAAAATGCTTGATTTTCTTACAGCTTCTAATATTAATGGAGTTGATACCATATCTATACTTCTAACCTGAATCCCTGTTCTTTCTGTTATTGTAGTATCAAACTTAATTAGTGATCCCATATCTACCAGTAGCAGTACCCCTCTTCCATTGTCCATCTCTTTAACCCTGTCTATTACCACTTCTAAAATTTTCTTTGGACTTACATCAAGTGGCATATCCACTGCACTTATATTAGAATTTCCAAGCAATCCTTTTACCACATTCACCATACTGCTAGCTGTAGAATTCCCATGTGCTGCTACTATGATTCCTACATCACCTTTGCTTTCTTCCTCTGTGGATTTTAATAAAATTGCTATATAAGTTACTTCTACTTCTGGCACATATAAATTGAACTTTTCACTTATCATTTCTTTTATTTTAAGAGCAACTTCATATTCTATATCGTGTATGCTTACAGTGTTGTATTTTTTTCTACTATAGTCCTTTTTATCTTTCATTCTCTTAAAGAAAGCACTCATATGAAGACTTAATGCATAAGTAAATCTATCACTATATTTTCTTCCTAATTCTTTTTCAGCTATAAATTTTACTTCTTCTGCAAAATCTAATATATCTTTATCTACAATCTTTAATATCCTATCTTTACTTTCATTATTTTTAGTGAATTTGTTATAAAAACTTTTTATATGAATATTTACATCAGTGGTTATAAACTTGTTTATATAATCATCATCTACTCCTTCTTCCTTTAATAAAGAAAGCTTATCTTCAATGAGCTTATATAGATTAAAAGGCGGTTCATAGGAATCTCCAGAGTCAACTACTCCTTTATATCCATCAGGACTTATGAAAATTGGTACATCTACTATTGTATCTAAATTTTGAAATTCTCTTCTATCTCTTACTATTTCAAAGAATCCATCCTTTATATTTGGAGTAAGAGTTTTGAAATCTAATTCTATATATTCTTTCTCATCATTAATGCATTCTAAAAAACCCTTTGCGCAGGTAAGCTGAATATTTGATTTTAATTGACCTATATTTCCATAAGTTGCACTACCAATTAATGCTTTTACAACTTCAACAGATGCTTTTATAGGCTTATTTACTCTGTGAGCTTCATTTAAAAGTAAATACTTTATTATTTGAACCTTTTCTTCATTATCTCTCTCTTGTAATGATGGAATAGTTATTGTTATTGGTATTCTTCTCATAAAGGTCTTAAGCATATATGAATCAGATTCTTCTGTGGTAGCACTGACAATTAGTACATTGGATTTCCTGTTTCTTTCTGTTTCACCTAGTTTCCCATATTCACCAGTATCCATAAAGTAAAATATCATTTCCTGTCCTTCTGGAGGAAGTCTATGTATTTCATCTAAAAATAAAATTCCTCCATTGGCTTTTTCCACTAATCCCTGCTTTTCAGTATCTGCACCAGTGTAAGCTCCTTTTATATGACCAAAGATATGGTCTAATAATAATTGAGAATTGTTATAGTAATCTGCGCAGTTGAAAACTACAAAAGGGGACTTGTCCGAGAACTTTCCAACAAACTTGCCGTAGTTATACATTATCTTGGCAAATAAAGTTTTTCCTACTCCAGTGGGCCCAACAATTAAAGTGTTTAGTCCTGAAGGTGGATACAATATAGCCGCCTTTGCTTGCTCTATTTGATTTTTCAAGCTTCTTTCCGATCCTATCAATAATTTAAATGGATCTTTTTCAGTATTGCTACAAATTAATTCCTTTACGCTCCTAACCTCTACAATAGAGTCAGATGAATCAATGTTCAAAACTTCTTCCACAATTCCTCTATGGATAAATCTAACTGGTCTTTCCTTTATCTTAATAATCTTACCTAGCCTTAACAGCTCATTTAACTCTCTACTCACATTATTTCTTAGCATATTAAGTTCTTCTGCAATCTGTACTGAAGTAAACCCAACATCGTCTAATATATTTTCCTTAGAAAGCTTTTTTGTATGTTCTTCTAGGTAACAATAAATCTTATCTATTTTCTTCATCTTGTCCCCCCTTATAGGCTTTCTAATTAAAGGGTCCTTTATAGAAACGCCTCAACTCCCCTTAAATAACTTGTATGAAGGTTTTCATACAAGAATCCTATACTTAATAACTAAGCAAATATCATGCCAACTTATGTATCATTCTATAATACATATTTAAACACGTTGCTTTAACAGTACTCATATTTAAAATTGGTTTATTTCTAAGATTATCTTGAAATTTAGGTTCAACTACAGAAGATGCCATAGATAAACCAGTTCCAATTGAAATCTATATTTGATAATCTTATTACCATTATAGTTAACAGAAACATCACTTAGTTTTATTAGCTAGAACTAGATTATCTATATATATGATTAAGCCAATAGAATTAAATAATTTATATACTCATTTATGATTACTTTTGCTTATTTTTGATTATTTATCTTTATTTTAAATGATATCATTTACATATTCAAGAATATTTGCTCATTTTAATCAAAATATTATTTTTGCTCAAAAAAACAGCAGATTATATATGAATTCATACATATATAATCTGCTCTATCTTTACTACTTAATTTTTTATTTATTAAAAGTTTCAAAGGTAACGAACTCACCTACAGGTCTTCTGTAACCTCTCATTCTTCTCTTTGAGGTATCTTCTTTTCCCATTGTTATCAAAAGCACAGGTTCAAGATTTTCTGGTATATTAAATAGTTTACTTACTCTTTCATTATCAAACCCTATCATTGGGCATGTGTCCCAGCCTTTGTCCTTCGCAATCATCATAAACATCATTGCTGACAAAGAAGCATTTCTTATAGCTTCATCTCTTTGGAACTCTTGTCCTCTTCCTTCATATAAATTAAATACATCAGTCATCATCTTATCGTAATCAATTTTTGAAAGCATCTTTAGGCTTAACATTCCAGAATATATTGAATCCACTTTCTTATAAGCTTCTTTATCACCAAGAACTAACACAGCTGCTGATGCAGTATGTATCTTATATTGATTAAATGCAGCTTCTCTTAAAGCCTCTTTTTTCTCTTCATCAGTTATAACTAGATAATTAGCATGTTGAATATTAAAACAAGATGGTGCTAGTTTTAATAAATCAAATATAGCCTCAAAATCTTCCTTAGGTATTTTCACTCCTTCTATAAAATTATTAGCAGAGTGTCTTTGTTCAATTAATGTTTTTAAATCAGTCATTTTACACCTCAATCTTCTATCACTTACTAGCAATTATCCTATTCACAAAGTATCAATCTTATCTTCTAGTAATTGTTGCTTTTTTATTTACTTAAACAATTATTCTATATAAACGGGGAATTTATATATCTAAAGCTGTCCAACTAATGAGTCTTAAATCATAAATTTAAACAAACTTACTTTATGTAAGTATAATACAATAAGTAACTCTTCAATGCAAGCTATTTTTTAGAAATTTTTTCATCTACTTATAAACCTCTCGCTGAAATGACCTTTTTCAATGAGTTTTTTTGCACATCTGCCTTTCAAAATTCATATGAGAAAACTTACATATAAATAAGTTTTATTTTTTACTGTATAGTTATAAAAAACTTCTAAAGTCATCAAAACACTTGGACTTAGGAGGCATAAAATTATATACTTTTCTATACCGTAAAAAATATACCTCTTTGGAGGTGAATTTAAATAATCTTTACAGATAATTAAATTGTAACTCAAAGAGGTATATCTATATATAAATTTATTCATGGAGGCTATATTTTTTCTATAATCCTTCTCTCATTGACCAATAAATGCTTCTCTTTATTATATTTCTATAACCTTCAACTTCAAAGCTTTCTTTGCTGTGTCCTGGTGATAAATATACTACTCTGCCTTTTCCGTATTCTAATGACCAAGCAGCTTCATAAAGAGTGTTATTGTATTCATAATAAAAAAGTACTTCTTTATCAGCTAGATTATCGAATACAAATTGATAGGGTTCTTCGTGCATTTGAAATTCTATACATCCATCCATTATAGGATGATTTATATTAAAATTTTTGTAAGCTAACATAGTTGCCTCTGGATGCATCGTAAACTTAGCTCCAATTAGCATTGCTAATTCATAATTATTTTGTAGTGAAATTCCATTATGAATTACTACAAAAGCACCACCTTGAGCAACAAAAGTTACTATAGCTGAGGCAAGATTTTTATTTTCTTCAGCTTGCCAGCAATCCGTATAAGATATTATTAGATTATACTCCTTGATATCCTCATAACTAAGCTTATTGAAATAGTCGGTAGCTATGACTTGAAACTCATCTCCTATTATGCTCCTAAGCTCTTTTTCAACATCTCTAAGAGGATGATACATTGCATTTTCATATTCTCCAATTATTAATATCTTTTTATGTTGATTCATAATTATTACCTCTCGATTACCATTCCATTAAATTCTCTTCATAATCCATATATACAGCTTTATCAGATTTAAATTTATCACTATTAAGTATTATGTTACAAATATGATCAGCTGAATATTCAGGAGTTAAAGGTGCTTCACTATCAAGCTTATCCCTCATATAAGTTCTCATCCAACCAGGATGAATAGCTAAAACCTGGCCACCTTTTTCTTTAAAGCTATTATTTATTATAGTTGATTCCATATTAAGTGCAGCCTTTGACATGCAATATGCAAACCATCCTGTTCTATTGGAATTGCTTATACTACCAGCTTCTGAGGATATATTTACAATTAACTTTTTATCACCATTAGTAAGTAATTTCATAAATACATTTATCACCTTTAACGGCCCCACTGCATTTACACTTATAACCTTCTCGATTTCCTCAAAATCCAGTTCATCTTCTATGGTTTTCTCAATATCTCCTAGTATAGCTCCATTATTCACAATCAAATCTAATTTATTTGTTACATTTTCTACAACACTTCTAGCCTGCTTCACACTCTCAATGTTTGAAATATCTAAATCTATAATATGTAAGTTATCAGTATTTTCTTGTTTTAAATTACCTAACTCTTTATAGTTTGTTAAGTATCTACCAGCAAAAACATTATACCCATTACTTAAAAGTTTCTTAACCAGCTCTAACCCAAGTCCCCTGTCTGCACCTGTAACTAACGCAAATCTACTCATCTCATTTCCTCCCAATGCCCATAATTATGATGTATTCTTATTTATACAGATAAACTACTTCTATCGAAGCTTATCTAAATAAAGATTAGTAGAACCATCAAAATCTTTATTTAGAGTGTAAGAATTGAAGTGTTTCATCTTATCTCTTCATATTAATAGTAACACTTATCATAATTTATGTAAGGTACTCATTATTTAGATTTAGGTGATTATTTTTAGGAAGTTTGAGCAACAAATTGACATCTCACTAAATAAAAAAATAAATGTAAGTATCTTCATTTAAAATTTATTACAAAGTTATATATCTATCTTCAATTATCAAAATAGAAATATATGTATAATTATGCTATAGTTTACTTTGTGAAACTCTGTAATCAAAATTTATTATGAGGTGATTATCGTTGTTTAATATAGCCTTAGTTGAAGATGACATTACTATATCAGAAGGTATAAATTATGCGTTAAAGAAGAAAGGATATGGCTGTCATAGATTTTATGATGGAGATAACTTTTTAGAAAAAGTGTCAAACAGAATAATAACGCAACAACTACCATCACCAAAATAAACAATAAATATATCTCCTCCTTTTCCTACGGACTATATTTCAACGATAACCTCATAGCTATAATCAATTTTAAGACTGATTACAGCTATTTATTTGAGGAGAAAAATAAAATTATTTTCAATCTAAATGTTATAATGCTCATTATATTTATATTATTTACTGTCATAACATTTTATCTAACAACTAGGATTACTAACCCTTTATATAGGCTTATAAACATTGTTGAGCGAATCTCAAAAGGTTCCTACGATACTGAAATTAAAATAGAAAGCAATGATGAGGTTGGAATACTGGCAGATAAATTTAAAGTTATGCAAGATAACATAAAAGAAAACCTTGATACAATAAAAAACTTAGAACTTTATAGACGAGACTTTTTTAACAATGTAACTCATGAACTAAAGACACCTCTTACTGGTATAAAGCTTTATTCTGAATTATTAGAGCAAAACTATAACGATACTGACCTAGTTATTACTGCTGCAGATAGAATTAAAAATGAAAGCAATAGATTATATTCTCTAGTTGAAAATTTACTTGAAGTATCAAAAGGAAAGCTATCTGAATCTCAAGAAGATCTAAATGAAATAAATATAAAACCTATTGCCGAAACAATAGTAGCCGATATGCGCCTTATAGCATCAGCAAAGAATATAAAGATTGTTTATGATATTTCAGACATTCATGTAAGAGCCTATACCAATCATATTGTTCAACTTCTTATAAATATAATAGATAACTCTATTAAATACAGTTTACATGAAAGTAATGTCTATCTCTCTATATTTGAAAAAGATAGCTTATGTAATATAAATATTAAAAACTCAAAAACCAATAACAATGTTTCTACTAGCAGCGGAAATGGCATTGGACTTTTTATAGTAGATAGCATAGTAGCTAAGCTTAACGGAAATCTTATAATTAATAATACTTTAAACACCTTTGAAGTAAATATAAAAATCCCTTGTCTTTGAAATAACTTTGAAATATCTAAAGCTTATTATTAAATCAAAGAAAAGGAGATTAGGATATGAAAAAACTTATTATTTTACTATGTTCGTCATTAATACTTTTACAAGGTTGTGGCTCTTCGCCCCTAGAATCAAAGATAACCATTTCAGAAAACGTAATGAAGGATTCAGCACTGAACCAAAAAAATGTAGATATGAAGAAAATAATTCAAACTAAACTTACCTTTAAGCAAGAAGCCAAAACTGAAGAAGAAAAACTTATTGAATCTTATATAGTTGCTGAGACAAATGGGAATCGGAAAAAGCTAAAAGATATCTTTTATCCAGCACCACATAATGAAAGTAACTTTAACGATAACGGAACAAATTTTGAAAATGTAACAGAAGAATTAACGATTCTAAAGATGTGGCAATTACTTGAAGCACAGTGGAGAGAGCCAAAAATGGTTAAACTATCAGATGGTAATTTATACAATATGAATCCCTACTTTTACTTTTATCCTGAAAGAATAAATGATACTCCACACAAAGAGGTTAAGGTAATTGCTGTAGAAAGCTATAAAAAACTTACACCTGAGTACGATAAAATAGCCCAATATGGCACTGGATCCTACACGAACTTTTATGTCTTAATAAAAGAAAATTCCACTAGTTCTTGGAAGATACTTGATTTTTATTTTGACTTTACGAGCAATCTCAAATAATGTATTAAACCTATGACTGTAGTTAACTTAATTTACACTAAGCATTTTTATTGATTAAATAAAGTATACAATAAAAAATAAGTGCAAGTATTTTATAGTCTAAGAATAATCTTATATCTATAATACTTACACTTATCTTTATATACTTACTCTTATTCAATTTTCACAAAACAATTCATATCAATTCTTCTTGAAAATATATCCGAACCTTTTATTTCATGCGGTATATAGGTATAAAAACCCGAACTAGTTTTCATATTATTTTTCTCTATATATTGTTTTAAATCTTTAACAGCATTTTGAAACTCTAGAAGCACTCCGTTATACTCTAGCATGACAACATTCTCCCACATTATTTCTTCGTATGTTTTGTACAAACCTTCCACTTTCTTTAAACCATCTTCAGATGAGATAACATAAATTTCGCTTTCTTCCACATTCACGTTATTTATATTCTTTACCATCTTGTTTGTTGCTATTTGCGGATAGGTATCTATGCCCTTTTCTTTAAGGCAGCTATAAAAACTTTTAACTTCTGGAATTATATCATCTTTGCATCCCTTTAATGAAACCTTTATCAAATTGCTAAATACTATTTCTTTATATACATTTATACTCCTCATGTTTCTTACGACAAACCTTTTTATTCCTATAGTTTTATAACCTAAATTTGTCTTTCTCCTTTCTAATGATAAATTTTAAAATCTCATTTATGTTAGTCTAAAGCAAATTTCCTGACTTACAAAATAAAGTATAAAGCCAAGTTCTTTAAACAACATATGTTTCTATACTACTAATCTATCACTAAAACATGAGTTTTTATCAACTTATACGTAAGTTGTTAATTTTTTATCATGACCGTATCCTTCTAAATTTAATTTGTTTCATTTATGTTAGTTTTTTTACACATTTGCCTTTCCGAATTCATATGGGAAACTTACAAGCCAACAAGATTTGTTTTTATTGCATATTCATAAAAAGCTTGTAAAACCTTTGAACCCTCTAGGTTCAGTAATCATAAAAATTTTATAGCTTTTTATATAGCAAATAAGGAAGCTTAAAAGCTCCCTATAAAAACTATTTCACAAGACCTTTAGCACAACGACTAGATATTATACACTCTTCTCCATTAATCATATATGCTATTCTGTTCTTTATATCTAATTCTTTAATATTGTTCTTATTTATAATATATGATTTATGACATCTATAAAATCTAGAATCTAGCTTTTCTTCTATATCACTAATCTTTCCATTAAACTCTATTTGTCTATCAGTAGCATGGACAATCACTTTTCTAACAGTTTTAGATGTTTCAAAAAAAAGTATTTTATCTAATTCCAAATTTATTATTCTTTCGTTCAACTTAACACTAAAGATTTCATCATCATTTTTCTTACTACTATATCTGTTATTAGCCTCTAAGATACAGTCTTTTATTCTTTTTTCCACTTCATTATATTTATCTTTAATTATGTAATCCATAGCTTCTATCTTATATGTAAAAGTTAAATAACTCATCTCACTATGAGTGGTAACAAATACTATAAAACCTTTGGAATCTATTTTTCTAATTTCCGCAGCAAGTGCAATTCCACTAGCCTCTTCTTTTAAATCTACATCTAGAAAATATAATCCTGATACATCATTGCCACTTATATAATCAAGTAGTTCCTTAGATTTGTTGGTAACTACAGCTATTTCCATATCAAGATTTTCAATAATTATGGTATTTTCAACTATTTTTTTATAATATTGCCTCTGTTTATCATTATCTTCACAAATAAAAACCTTAAGCATCTCTATCCCCCCAGATCCATAAACACCACTCATGTACGCACAGGTTGTCACCACTAATTATATCACAAATACATAAATTAACACCAAAAAAATATATTAGTAACCTTTTTTTTATTTTCAGGTTATTTTTAAGAGTATTGTTGAAATTAATTGGTTATGAAGTAATGCATCAGATTGCTAACCACTTAATTTCCCCCAAGACCTTTAACAGCATCTTCTTCTAAAAATTGAAACATATATTAAATATTTTCTATATTCATTCTCTGTAAGAATGTATTATTCTCAACTATTGTATCTAAAAAGATATTGTCGTACTTGTCTAAAATTAACTTTAAATTACTTAAACCTACTCCTCTATTTTCTCCCTTAGTTGAATATCCTTTTTTATTTAATTTGTATATTGGAGGAACATCATCTAAACAGCTATTAATTATTATTACTTCTAAAGAATATTCTTTTTTTATGAATCCCACCTTTATCATAGGACTTGGACACTTTTCAGCAGCCTCAATAGCATTATCCAACAATATACCCAAAGCTCTTACTATATCTATAATCCCCATTGATACTTTTAATATTGGTTCTGCCACATCTATATCAACATCAATACCTATTTCTTGCGCTCTTATCAATTTTGATGATAGAATCCCTTTTATCTCAGGAATCTTTATGTTTTTAAGAAGATCTATTTTTGATTTACTTCTTCCAATTTCATTACTTAATGGTACTATATTTTTGGTAAAGTGATTTTTTAAACCTTCCATATCATTATCATCCATGTACCCTATCATTGAGGATATTATATTTACATAATCATGCTTAAATACTCTCATTTCACTATATAGATTTTCCAAATTCTCAGTATACTTCTGTAGACTTTCAAAATGCGCTTGCTTGTTTTGAATCTCCATTTCTTTTGTTATACTCTTGAAAAGCACATACATTATAATACAAAAGAAAATACAATAGATAAAAAATATAATACCATTTAATTTTAGTATTTCATTTGTAAAACCTAACTTTCCACCTAATATTATGTTTATGTAAAATATCACCAAGGTCACTATAAGACTCAATATTATTATAAGACTAAACTTTTTTGTTAACTCAAAATTAATGGCTCTTAACTTTTTATCTATAAAACATCTTACAACTCTGCTGATAATCAATATAACAATCACAGTTGCAATAAGAGAAA
This sequence comes from Clostridium folliculivorans, assembly GCF_024341905.1. GTDB lineage: Bacteria > Bacillota > Clostridia > Clostridiales > Clostridiaceae > Clostridium_AR > Clostridium_AR folliculivorans. The sequence continues at coordinate 117,671 of NZ_BQXY01000006.1, read as the reverse complement.
ATATGTATGTTATGTTATTATAGGAGTTATTAATATCTATCTTAAAAACATAAATATTAAAACAGCTAACTATATAATCTGATACCACACTTATTATGGTAGCCAATAGCGGAAGAAGAATACTTACAATTATTTTTCCTTGCTTTTTATAAATGAAAAACATAAATGCAACATCTATAGGGATTATGCTTAAATAACTTAGAAAAAGCCCAACAGGAACTGCTATAATTAAAGTCGCAATGCTTATAGTAACAATTTCTTTTTTAGTAAACTTTACGGTTGCTAGATTCATTATAGCTATGAACAACAAGAAAATGGTTATTAAAACATCTAAAAAATTTGTCATAAACTCCTCCCCTTAAAAATAATCATATCCAATTATATCACATTTTTTACTTCTTACATTTATTAGGTATAATTTTGTAATTAAATTCAAATCAGCCTGATATTTTGTTTAATGTAACAATAAAAAAACAGGCCTTTTTACTTATACTTGTAAAAAAGCCTGTCCTATTGTTTATTATGTATTATTTATTTTTATCTTTTATTATTTCAAGCATAGCTTTGGGTTCATAAAAGTATCCTATCATGCATTTCCCAGTAGCTTTATCACTTATCTTTATTGATGCCTCTCCTACTGTCTTAGCTAACTTTTCAAATATTTGATTTTTCATATTGTTCATAATTATTATACCTCCTGTTTAAAACTTTATAAGTTATGGGTAATATGCTTAAAACCTCAAAAATCGAAGCTAAAGTTATCAAATTAGTTATAACATAATTAGTGCTTATTAAAGCCAACGTCATCAATATCATCCCTGTAATAACAGCTTTTTTCTTAAGACTTTGCCTTAAAGTTTGTCCCATCAAAGGATGGTATTCTGTATCTGCTGGTGCATACATGTATAATGCAATATTTATAATGATAAATATGCAGAAAATAATATACTTAGTAGGTTGTATTAAATTACTTGCGTAACCACCAATTACATATAGCATCAAAGAAGTTATTGTGCAAACAATACTGTTCTTTGCGTGCAATCCAAAAGCCTTACTACGTATGGCCCCTAAAGCTATGGTAATTATTGTTGTTTCTATAACCAAATGAAGCTTTATGGAAATCAAAAGTATCAATATGAACTTAGATATATTAATTAAAAATATTTCAATACCTAACTTAACTTTTTGTAATTCAATGCCGTCCTTCTGAATTACTTTATTAATTTTCATTGCAATATTATGAGCTAGCTTTTCCAGTATGGTCATATTGTTAGGTAGATTCTCTTCCATCTTCAACCACCTCTACATAAATTATAACAAACTGCAAGTAATTTAATATTTTGCAGCATAAAATGTAGTTTTTTAGCTATAACCGTATAAACAAAAACAAATTTCAGCATTATACGTTATATATTTTTCCACAACCGTATTTTTAATCCTAATATCGTTATAAAATAGAATATTTTATCCTTTAGTGTTGACACTATAGTTATAAATCTATAATTATATGGGAAGTTTTGTACTATGAATATTTGGAAAAGATTATTAGATAAATTTGAATCAACAAGTAAAAGTTCTAATGTTTCTTCAGATAATAAGGCTTATTCAACTACCAACAATGATAAACTTTCAACCAGTTTAAAGATAAATCTAACTTTAATAAAAGATACATTTTCAGATATATCAGATATAACTTATAAAGAATTAAAGATAAATAATTCTATTGAAGTTACCTTAATATTTCTGAATAATTTTGTTGATAAAGAACTTGTGAGTGAAGATTTGATAAGGCCGTTAATACGTCTTAACAAAAATCAACTTCCAGCTAACAACATTAGAATTGAAAATATACATGACTATATAAAAACTAATATCTTTCTACCTTCTATTGAAGAAAGTGATTTATTGAATATAGTAATAAATTCTATACTTTCAGGTAAAGTTGCATTAATAATAGATGGTTTATCAAAATCTCTATTGATAGAATTAAGAAATATTCCAAAGAGAGGTATTGCTGAATCAGTCATTGAACCAGTTATTAGAGGACCTAGAGATGGTTTCACCGAAGACATAGAAACAAACATTACCTTGATCAGAAGAAGGCTAAAGACGCCAAAATTAAAAGTGAAAAATATTAAGATTGGCAGATTATCTCAAACCGATACTGCTATCACCTATTTAGATGGAATTGCAGAGAAATCCTTAGTTGATGACATCATGAACAAACTCTCTAAAATTGAAATAGACGCAATACTAGAAAGCGGGTATATAGAGGAACTACTTCAATCCAGCAAATTTTCAGTTTTTTCTGAGTTTGGATACACTGAAAGACCTGACCGACTTGCAAGTGCGCTGCTTGAAGGGCATGTAGGTATTATTGTAGACAATACCCCAATAGTACTTATTGCTCCTCAAACTTTTTTTCAAGCAATGCAATCAAGTGAAGATTATTATCAAAATTATATAGCTACTTTGCTTTTGAGATTTATTCGATATGTATTTTTGATAAATGCATTATTATTACCTTCTTTTTATATAGCTGTTTTATGTTTTCATCAGGGCATGATACCTCGAAATTTATTATTAACAATAATAGCTTCGAGGCAAGGAGTACCCTTTCCTGTATTAATGGAAGCCTTACTTATGGAAGGTTTCTTTGAGGGGCTAAGAGAGGCAGGAATAAGACTTCCTAGCCCAGCAGGGCAAACAGTAAGTATAGTTGGAGCCTTAGTAATAGGTGAAGCTGCTGTAAAAGCTGGCATAGTTTCTTCTTCCATGGTAATAATTGTTTCTATTACGGGTATTTCATCCTTTATAATTCCTAGGTATAATTTAGCTTTATCAATACGGGTTCTTAGATTTGGAATAATGATTTTATCTGGTACCTTAGGATTATATGGACTTTATATGGGGGGATTATGTCTTTTGATACATCTAGCTAGAATCGAATCCTTTGGAATCCCTTATCTAGCTCCATTAGCTCCATTTATGTTTTCAAGCTTAAAGGATACATTAATGAGAATGCCATGGTGGGGGGTAAAAAATCGCCCTGGCTATATTCAGAACAATAATTTAAAAAGACATAAAGTTAAATAGAATATATTATTATCAAACAGTTTCTATTAATCGGAGAACAATACTATGAAAATAAACTTATTATCTATAATCTTAATATTAACTATGTTACTAACTGGATGCTGGGATAATAACGACATAAACGATTTAATTATTGTATCAAGCATGGCTCTTGATAAAGGTGAATATGATAATTTAAAAGTAACCTTATTATGCATACGCCCAACATCACAAATATCATCTGGAGATATAAAAACTCCTCAAAACAATGATGTGATTATCTTTTCTTCGGAAGGAGACGATATCATGGATGCGTGCAATAAAATCTCTAAAAAAATATCCAGAAAATTGTTTTTCTCACAAATGGAAAACGTCTTGATGGGAGAGTACCTTGCCCGAGAAAATGCTTCAGAATATCTAGATTTTTTCCCAAGACATCCTGAGCCATCTATAAAAACTTACATGTTTTTGGTAAAAGGATCTGCAAGTAAAATCTTTGATACTGATTCCTCACTTGAAAGAAATATATCCCAAGAAATAGATAAATTAAAATCTTTAAATGTAAAAGCTGAAGTCCAGATAAAAGATTTTTTAATTGCATTAACAGAAGATGGCATAGATCCTATAATTCCACTACTAGAAGTTACAAAATCAGATAAAAAAGATAATCCTTCTACTGCTTCAGTAGCTAGTATTACTGGGGCTGGAATATTTAACAAATCAAAATTAGTTGATTTTATAGATTATGATACCTATAGGGGAGTGCTTTACATACAGAATAAAATAAAACTTGGGTCAGGAACTGTGACCTTTCCAAAAGAATCCGGTGGTGGAGACGTTACCGCAAAGGTTTTAAATAGCATAACAAAAATAACGCCTATTATAGAAAAAGATCAGTTAAGTATAAAAATATTTATTAAAACTAAAGCTCATATATCTGAAAACACAACTAAATTAGATTTAACAAAACCTTCAGTAATAGATGAAATTGATACTTTATTTGAAAATAGAATAAAAAACTTAGCAGAATCTGCTATAGATAAAGCAAAAAATGCAAACTCTTCTGATGTGTTTGGTTTTGGTTCCATTGTTCGTGGAAAGTACCCTAAACAATGGGAAGATCAATACAAAAAAGATTGGAAAACCTTATTACCATCATTAAAAGTTTCAGTTGTTTGTGATGTAGATGTAACTGAAATTGGTTTTGATGCTAAATCCCTTCAATTAAAAGAAGAGGATATTTTAAGGTGATTTTTATAAATAAAGGGGATATTTCTTTGAATAAGATTTCTAATTTTCAATTATTTTCTCTTGTTGCATTTTATCAGATTGGTACAACTGTAATATTTGGTTTTTCCTCTGAAGCTGGCAGATCTGCATGGATATCTGTATTAATCTGCACTTTTATAGGTTTACTTATAAATTACATATATTTAAAACTTTATTCACTAAATCCAGGACTATCATTAGTGGAATGGTATCCTAAACAGTTTGGAAAGTGGATTGGTACACCTATTTCCTGGATGTATACTATTCAGTTTTTATATGTAGGTGGTCGTATTATTGGAGATTTACGGTCACTAATTCCAAACACCCTTTTGCCGAACACTCCTCACATTATAACTTCATTAGTATTAATATTTGTTGCTAGTTATGCGGTGTTTTCGGGTATAGAAGTAATTGGACGGCTTGGTGAACTTTTCATACCATTTACATCTATTATTTCAATATTAATCGTTATATTAATATTTAGTTCAGACATTATAAACTTACAATATATCAAACCCTATTTAGGCAAAGGCTGGAAGGATATCTGGAAGGCTGTTTTTCCACTAGGCATAACTCAGACTTTTGGTCAAAGTATAGAACTTGCTATGATATATCCTTTTGTTAACAATAAAAATAAGCTTACCAGAACTGTTTTAATAGCAACCTTACTTTCTGGAATTTTTATATCTGCTTTAGATTTTTTTGCAGTAGCTGTTCTAGGTGAGACTATTTTTTCAAGAAGCATTTTCCCAATGTTTAGATTAGTTAGATTAATAAAAATAGGTGACTTCATACAAAACCTTGATGCACTAAATGTGCTCTTATTCCTTACTACTGCATTCTTTAAAATTTGTATTCACCTTTATTCAGGAGTTCGCGGGATTCAACAGCTTACATATACAAAAAGCCATAGGATATTTGTTATACCTGCAGCAGCAATAATATTATACCTTGGTATGTCAATGGCCTCTAACTCTACTGAACATATAGAGGCAGGTCTAAAAATCATGCCTTATAACCTATGGCTTTTATTATTTTACATACTTCCAATAATATTATTAATCGTCTCTCTAATTAGAAAAAATCTATCTGATGATAAATGTTAATCATATTTTAGGAGCTGAGAGTTACTATGAAAGATTTTATATTTGCGTGGAAATCAAAGATTATGATAACAAAACCTTGGCTTATGCCAATACTGTTATTTACTTTAGGAGTCTTACTATCATTTATTACTTACATACGAGAGAAGCAGTCTAAGAGAAATTCAAGTTCAGACTACACAAAGAAACCTTAATCTATAAATATAATAAAGAACATCATTCTTTATTTGCAGATAAGTCGATGTTCTTCACTTTGGGTAACCTCACTATTCATTGGTTGCGCTTATTATTAAAATAAGAGTTTATTTACAATATTATTATTGGAACCTGTATTAATTAAAACTCAAATTTTACTGGCCTCAAAAATAAACTCAATAATTCCTTTTCAATGTTCTTCTTGTTAAATATAACTTCATATAGGGCTTTACATATAGGTAAATCAATATTATATATAGAAGATAGTTTTTGTAGAGCCTCTATAGTTGCTACTCCCTCAGCTAATTTCTCAAATCTAAGCCCTTTAGCAAAATCTTCTCCAAATTGTCTATTATGACTATTTTTCGAAAACAATGTCGCTTCATAGTCACCCAAATGACTTAATCCATATATAGTAATATCATTTCCACCCATAGCTCTAACCAATCTAGATATCTCCCTTGTTCCTCTAGCCATTAATGCTCCTTTAAGACTGCTATAGCCTAGTCCATCTAACATTCCAGCAGCTATACCAATGACATTTTTAGTTGCAGCTCCAATTTCATTTCCTATTAGATCTTGACCATAATAGAATCTAATTAATTCACTGTTAAGTGCATTCACAATAACCTTAGTAAATTCTATATCTTCAGACCCTATCACCATACAATTAGGTATTCCTTGCACAAAATCTTGTACATGTCCAGGACCTAGCCAAACTGCGCTACTTACCATAGCCCCCATCTCTTCTTTAAAAACCTGAGATAATCTTTTTCCACTGGAGCTTTCCAAACCTTTCATACATAGTATAAATTTCTTATTATCTGTAATTGAATTTTCTCTAAGTTGCTTACAAAATTCCCTAAGTTTCTGAGCACTAATGGAAATAATTATTATATCACCAAAATAAATTGCTTTTTCTAAAGAATCTGTTAACTCTATAGATTCAGGTAATCTTAAATATTCATTTGATCTTTTTAACTTTAGCTCCTTTAAGTTAGAAGAATCGCTTCTCCCCCACAAAGTTACTTTATGTCCTACTTTGTTAGCATACCAAGCTAAAAAGCTCCCCCAACGTCCACAACCTAATACCGATATATTCACGCTAATCAACTCTTTCCTCAGAATTTTTGTTGATGAATTTTTATATTAATTGTATCACTTACAAATATTAGTATCAATTTTATAATCATTTCCTTAAATAATAATGTGTATTTTGAGAATATACTTAACTTGCAACTATAAAGAAAAAAACTAAGAACAGTAAACCTTGAGGGGGGCAAGGTGTACTGTTCTTAGCTTTGGATAAGTTTCTAAGTAATCATTTAAAAGCATTATCCAAATTATATGGTTATACAGGAGATGCTCTATGAGCGAGCTACTAGAATTAAATGATTTCCTCAGATGTAATGGCGTTAAAAAACTGTACTGTTCGAACGTAGTGAGTTTACAGTTTTAGACATGGAATATGAGAAAATCGTATTAATTCTTTGCGTAAGCTCATTAAAGCATTGGATGGATAACCATATAATTTCAACATACAGTTTTAAAAGCTATGGAATTAATGCTAAATTTCACTAAATGGGCAATATCCTATTTCATCACATTTATCTTTTATTTCCTGCCACTTTTCACTATTTTCAACACTTTCAAGTGCTGATGGATATAATATGTGGTTTTCCTTAAATATATGATCTCTTAAATTAAATATCAAATACTTAGCATTATCATCAACTTGTTTTTTGAATTCTTCTAAGTTTGCAGGATCAAACTGTTCTGATAATTGTAATAAATTCTTCTTTCTTGCTCTAAGTTCTTGATGCTCCATTCTCATAATTCTTGTAGGACCAGTGATGCCTAATCTTTCTAGTTCAGGAAATAATGCATCTTCTTCTCTTAAGTGATGATTTTCTGCTGAAATTAAATTCTTAGCTAGTACTCCAAGATTTTTAACATTTTCTTCAACGATAGAATTTTCATCCATACATTGAATCTTATTATTTAATTGCTCTAATTGTTGTAAAAATCCTAGGATGCTATCATGTTCTGTTATCATCATATATAACGGATGTTGTTTATTAACTGATGCTTTAAGTCTCTCTAAAGTATCTTTTAACATCTCCATATGAATTACACATAAACCTCTTAAATCTTCAGTCTTCATACCATCCTCAACTAATTTTTGTTCTGCTAAAGATAATTCAGTTGGGCTTATCTTTTCTAATAAATCCTGTGTTTCCTCTTTAATGCTTTCTATTGATTCACCATTATTCAATCTAGTTAATATATCAGTTAATGCCTTAATCTTATCCATTCCTAAATCCTCCTGCCGTGTTTTTCTATACTCAAATTGTAATACTAATCTTTAAACAATTCTTTGATTTAAATCACAGAATTAAAATTTTATTTTGGATATAATGTAATTGTTAAGTAATTAAAACGCTAATAATACCCAATTCATGAATTAAAATTAAATAAATGCAAAAAATGAAAATTCTTAAGAATTTATTTTAATATGCTAGATCTAGCCTATTCCTTAATATCCTTAAATAAGCAATAATTAAATTTAAATAAAAAATAATTAAATTTCATAAATAGATGCAAACTATATAATATAAAATTAATTAATCTTGGAGGGTTATTATGAAAATAGAGAAAATATCAAACAAAATTGCTTTCAGTGACGATTCAATTACTAAAAGAATAATATTTAAAGAAGATAAACTTTTAAGTTTTGTACTTAATTTTAGACCTGGGCAAGGAGTTCCACCACATAATCATGAACAAAGTGATCTTTTAGTTCATGTTTTATCTGGAGATGGTGAAATGACTGTTGACGGAAATCCAAATAACATTACAGTTGGTGATGTTATTCACTGTAAAGGCGTAGAAGTATTTAGTATAAAGAATACCTCAGATAAAGATATGTCTTTATTTATTGTACTAACTCCAAATCCATCTGCAGTATATTCAAAGGAAATATAATAAGAAGGTTATGTTTATATAAAATTTTAACAGTATTACTAAACATAACCTTAAGAGTCTCTGCAGCAGCTCATGCAGAGATTTTTTCATTTGGTTAAAAAAACATGTTAAACAAAGCCAAAATCTTAAACTATAAAGGTATACATAGATTTACTTAAAGGTTTCCTATAATAATCCCGATATATAAATATATCATTTCAGCTAAGGGTTTAAACCATAATAAATAATGCATATATTTACTCAAATACTCAGATGTAACAATTATTAGCTATCTATTATTTAAATTTTTATATGTATTTACTTAAAAAATCGAATCATAATATCAAGGAGTTTTATTTTATGTTTAGAAAAAACAAAGAAAAATTACAAGAATCTCTACCTAAAGAATCATCAAGTTTACAACATACCCACAATAACTTTAAAGAACAAACTATCCAATTTATAGAATCTGCAAATAAATTATTGAGTGAAACTGTTGGACAGCACAATATAGTTAATGAACAACATAATGTTTTAGTTGACCTTGCTGATCAAGTTAAAAGCCATATGGACAATATCTCAGAACTTTCCAAAGAAACTATAAACTCTACTGATAATCTTAATTTAGGCGGTAGTAGGTTGATAGAAATAACAAAAGATACTGTTAACAAGTCTAATGAAGGCAAAGCTGCCATTGAGGAAATGGACGAGATAATAAAGTCTTTAGAAAATGAAAATAACAACAGTACCAATAGTATAAACGAGCTTGCTAGAAAGTTTAGTAAGGTAAATGAGGTAGTTCAGCTTATTACTAATATAGCAAGTCAAACAAATCTACTTGCCTTAAATGCTGCCATAGAAGCAGCAAGAGCTGGTGAGCAAGGTAAGGGCTTTGCAGTTGTTGCGGATGAAGTTAGAAAATTAGCCGAGATAACTAAAAATAGTACTTTAGATATTTCAAATCTTATCTCTAGCATTGAAAGTGAAACGAAAGTAGTTCTTAGCAATGCCGATAAATCAAATGCTGTTATAACTAAGGGTGTGGCTGCATCAAGTAGGGCCATAGAAAAGATAGAAAATAGTTTATCTTCAATATCTGTTGTAGAAAAAGAAATTAAAGAAGTTATAGGTACTATAAGCACTCAGAGAAAAAACGTAGAACAAATGAACAAGGAAATAGGAACTGTTGATGAAGTTCTAAAAACAACTGTCTCTACTATAATAAGTCATATTGAAGATGCTAGTGTTGTGGACGAGCAATTAGCTAAAACTGAGAGAAATCTTTCTACTTACAGTGAAAAATTTATATCTTCAAGCAAATAGCAATATTAAAATTAGTACTAGTTAACTTAATTCTACTATTACTAATTTTTATTTTACTTAGATATAACTTATATTCAAAAATAAAGAGAAAACATAATCTGTCGAGATACTCATCAGCTTATGCTTTCTCTTTATTAAATTAATCATATTATACTTTTTAGTGCTTGAAGCTCATCTTCTGCGAGATATCTCCACTCACCATTTTTTATGCCATTAATGTTTATATTTAATATCCTTATTCTAATAAGCTTTATAACAGTATATCCTAAAGCTCTACTCATCCTTCTAATCTGCCTATTAAGTCCTTGAGTTAATACTATGGAAAAAGTATCCTCACTAATCCTTTTAACGGTACATTCTCTAGTTATAACTCCTCCGATATCTACTCCACTTGCCATTGGCCCAAGAAATTGATCATCATAGCTTCTATCTACTGTGACCACATACTCTTTTTCATGCATATTATCTGATTCTAGAATTTTATTGGCAAGCTCTCCATCATTGGTCATTAATATCAAACCTTGTGATTCTTTATCTAATCTTCCCACTGGAAAGATATACTTATCATAATTCATAAAGTCTATAATATTATCTTTTATTTCCTTTGCAGCCGTGCAAGTTATCCCTACGGGCTTGTTTAAAGCAATATATACTTTTTCAGTAACTGGTATTGGTTCTCCATCAATTAGTATGTTATCTTCAAGTTCAACCCATTGTCCTGGAATGCACTTAATTCCATTAACCGTTATCCTACCCTCTTCTATAATTCTATTAGCTTCTTTTCTCGAGCAAAATCCTAAATTACTAAGAAGTTTATTTATCCTCATCTTAAACCTAATGCCCCTCGTCCTAAGTATTTATATCAGTATATCTATTTTATTAATCTTATACCATCATATCGTATTTTACTTAAGTATTCTATATTATTATTGCCTTTGCTTTTTATGAAGTTTGTCCTTTTCTAATATTAGTTTGTATTCTTTTTCTTTTCCAAATAATCTAGGTTTATTTTTTAAAGTTTTCTATAGCTTAAAGGAAGAAGGATATTGTCCAATACTGAGCACACTTTAAGCAAAGTAAAGTATTAAAATATAAATCCTATTTCCTTATTTCTTATTTTATGAAAGTTATAAAAGCAAATAAAGTTACCTGCCATTATTTACTCTTTATACTCTAAATTTTTATTTGTAAATCAACTCCATATAACTTTCTGAAAACTCAATGCCAGCAGAAAAACAACTATCATTAAAAATCATATTCCCTTTCTTTTTATCAAAAAGTGTAACATTTAGTTTTCCTTGAAGAGTTTCACTTGCCACGGGGATCATCTTTCCACCACGTGGTGCATATAGCTTCATGAAATAGTCTTGTTTATATAAGGCTTCTACTGTTAAAAAATAGTTTTTATTATATGTTTTTAAGATGATTTTTTCTTCTTCACAACTAATGGATAGAGAACTTTTATTTATACTTGTAAACTTATAAAATCTTCCTTTTGCATATATTCCTATTAAAAAACCTGTGAAACTCTTTATTGGAAAAGGCATCGGTATATTAGCTATAGAACATGTAATCGATCCGTCTCCATCTTTAAAGGAATTTCCCTGAGCCCAAATGTAGGAGTAAGGAAATGATTTCCCCCAGTTTTTCTCAATATATAGTTTACCTCCAGTGAAATCAACTAATCTACCATTAATAGATAGCTTTCCTCTTATGTTACCATCAACAGCACAAACTTGGCTGTAGCACTGCATGAAACTTAAATAATTGTAAAACCCCATACTACCAGGATTAATAGCACTATCTGGCCACCTAACGATATTGTCAAAGTATAATGTGCCAAATATCCTTTCATACTGCTGATTTATATCTAGACTAATCCCATTAAGTGAAAAAGAACTTTCTCCTACTTGAAAATTAAACTCCGATGCACTAGCTTTAAATTGATTTTCTCTATATTTTAAGTATTTAAAATTTCTCTCATTCCCTTTCATAACCTGGATAAAGCTATGTGAGTTTTCTTCTTTACCTAAGAATATCCCTGGTATAAAGCAGTATGTATCACCAGTACGCGGTTGTACCAGCTTAAAATACCAGCCTTCAAAAAAATCAGTTTTTTCATTCTTTCCATGATATATATCTGGATTTCTAACGAGATTAATCACAAAAACACCTCTTTTTATATTCATAGCAGTATACATAACTTTGCCTAGCAGACCTCAAAGCCTTAATGACAACCATATTATTATTCTGATGCTATACAATATTATTTAATCAAAAAACATAGTGCAGATAATTAAATAGTATTTACAGTATTTTATATATTATTTATATTTCATCCTTTTCTTAACATCATCAAATCCAATATTTTTCAAAGCTTCGCTATCATCACAAAGTATGTATTTATAAAAGAAGTTTGTATCAATAAATGAAAATTTTTTAACTTTCTATACAGTTAAAAATAGCCTTCCCATATTAATATCAATGGAAAAGGCTATTTTAATAATTCATCTATATATATAGATGTAGTATCATTAACTTTCTATCCTAGCAAACTCCTTGTCATGCCTTTTGCTTAGAATAAACGTAATCTTCTATTCCTCATAACAAATTATAGGAGTTCCCTCTTCTATAATTTCAAATATTGTTTTAGCAAGATATAAGGGACAATTCACACAACCATGAGTTCCATTACTCTTATATATATCTCCTCCAAAAGAATATCTCCAGCTTGCATCATGCATTCCTATATTTCCGTTAAAAGGCATCCAATATGTGACACCTGCTTCATAATCCTCACCTCTCAAGGTTGAGCCCTTTTGTTTATAATTAAGCATGTATATCCCAAGCTTTGTGCCATTCCCCCGATTAGGATTACCTGTTACTACATCACCTTGAGTTACAAGCTTTCCATCTTTATAAAACCATAGATGCTGCTCTGTTATATTTATTTCTACATAAGTATTACCTATATCATTTTCTCCTCTAGTTACACCCTTCTGAGCATATATAGGTTCTCTTTCAAGTGTTCTTCCAAGCTTTAAGGTTTCTAATAATTCTTTTACTTCAGCATCTCTATCAATCTTCCATCCATAAAATCCGCCGCTAACCTCTAATGTTTTTCCTACAGAGGTTTTAAACTTTCTTGCTATGCCTATAGTATCGTATTTTTTACTTAATGCACTCACATATTCTTTAAGTGCTTTTTCATTTACAACTACCTTTAGATTATCATCAACACTAAGCCACTGATTTATTGTATCACTATCTAATATTTCATTTTTATCACCAAATAAATAAATGATTCTAGATGATATATATTCATTTAGCAATTTTTTAGTTTTAGCAGTTATATCAGAATTTAAAGTATACTTTGGATTATCGTAACAAAGACTTTCATTCAAGTTCAATGTTGGTTCTCCTCTTAATATATTCTTCTCTATGGCTTTATCTAAATTAGCTTTATTTATCTTATTTCCGTACACTTCTTTCACTACTTCATAGGAACCATTAGAATATATAAAACTTACATTTTTAGGTTCAATAATTTCTTTATTTAAACAACCTAATCGATTTATTCTATTCTCTAAATTAATCTTGTTATATGTAAATAGGTCTTCTATATAACATTCTTGCTTTTTAAATAACGAAATCCCCCACTTAAATATATTTATATCTTTACAAACCTCGAAGTAACTGTTTCTATCATTATATTTCAGCTCAATAGCCTGTCCAGAAATTTCTTCCTTTATTCCATCTCTTTCAATTAAGGTTAGGCTATATCCTTTAACGCCATTCTTTATTATTTCTTCTACTGCTTTATGAGACTTTAATGATACATCAATTCCGTTAATTTCTGTATTAAAAAAGAAATGATTAGCAAAATATATTGTTCCTACTAAATATAATAATACAATAGCTGATATTACAATAATAAGATTTCCAAAAAGCTTACTTTCAAACAGCTTTTTTATATTAAAATTTTTAAAGTCTATTTTATTCATACCTTTTTATACCCTTCGCAAAATACATTTTAAATATTAACAATTTATAATATGCTTGTCCCTCAATAGTTATGACCTTTTTAAAAATAAGTTCTATACAATTTTCCAGTTTATACAAGCTAAAGTTCTTTTTTATAAAACCTTCCAAGTGGACTTGTAGTTTTCTACAATTTTAATGTACTATAATATATGTGTTAATATTTATGCATAAAACGTATTACAAAAATCTAAATCTGCATGTAATGCATTTCAGGAGGAAATATGGCAAGATATTTTAATAATAAAAAAATAGAACTACTAGCCCCTTCAGGAACCATGGAAACCTTCAAAAAGATGGTACAAGCAAATTGCGATGCAATTTATCTTGGAGGCAAATCATTAAACATGAGAATGATGAGAAAGGGCTTTAACTTTTCTGATGAAGAGATAAAAGAAGCCTTAAATATGGCACATGCTGTCAATAAGAAAGTTTATATTACAGTAAATAATATGCTTAATGATAGTGAAATTGATGAAGCAACTGAGTATCTAAGTTTCTTAAACGATATCCCTGTCGATGGAATTATAGTTCAAGATCTTGGAATTCTCCAAATTTGTAAAGAACATAACTTTAACAACTTCGAGATTCATTCTTCTGTAATGATGAATGTACATAATATTGAGTTTGTAAAAGCACTGCAAGAATTTGGTGTAACTAGAGTTGTATTATCGAGAGAGATGGATTTGAAAACTGCTAAGCATTTGCAGAATCAAACCAATATCGAAACTGAATACTTCGTTCATGGAGATATGTGTGCTGCAAACGGTGGAAACTGTTATTATAGTTCTACAGTCTTTGGTAATAGTTCTAATCGAGGTAGATGCTTTAAGCCTTGCAGATGGCCTTATGTTATAAAAAAAGATGGTTCTTTATTTAACACTGAATTCCCTCTTGCTGCAAAGGATATGTATATGTATGAACATATTCCTGAGCTTATTGAAGCCTCAATTACATCATTTAAAATCGAAGGACGTATGAGAGATACTGATTTTATAGTTGATTTAGTAAATTTCTATGGAGATGCAATTGATAGATACCTAAAAGATCCTTTAAGCTTCAATCGAAAAGAGCATGCTACTGAATTATTTGATGGGAGAAAGCGTGATTTTACCACTGCCTATGCTTTTGGTAGACCAGGCTTAGACTTTATAAACACCCGTTATGAAGGAACAGGTAAATTCTATTCTACTGGTAAAGTTTTCTCTGTGCCTACTGAAGAACCAGAAATTAATGAGAAAGCTATAAGTGAGCTTCAAGCAGATTTAAATAATTACAATAACAAAGTAGCTTATAAAAACAAGCTATCAGTTAAGGTAAATAATTACGCTCAAGCAAAGCTTTCTATTGAGCTAGGAGTAGATAGAATCTACTTACCTTGTGAGGTTTTACTCCCTGATCATTTTATAAGCCTAGAGCAACTACATGACTTAGTTAACATAAAAAACAAAACTGAAATTTATCTAGATTTACCACAAATGATGAATGAACTTCAATTTGATATGATAGATTATTACTTAGAAAAATATGGACATTTATTCGACGGATTACTTGTATCAAATTTAGGAGCTATCAATAGATATGGACATAAGTACACTTTAATCACAAACTATAACTTAAATATTTATAATGAAAAAGCAACTAAATTCTATAGAAGTCTTGGAGTTAATGAAACTACTGTATCTTTAGAAATAAAAAATAATGAACTTGCGAAGTTTATAAGTTTGTCAGAGTCACCACTTGAACTAATAGCTCATGGGCCATTAAGAGTTATGTATTTAGATCATAATCTCTATGAAAATATTAACGCCTTAAAACCTATAGAAAAATGTGACAATAAATATGTAGGAAATGATGTGTTAGTTTTAATGACTGATAAAGGTGAAAACCCTGTTTATATAGATCAAAATGAAAAAAATCATTTATTTACCTCTAAAGAGTTTTGTTTACTACCACTGCTTGATGATTTAAATTTTGAAAAGGCAATTAGTCTTCGTATAGAAGGACAAACTTACACTTTAGATGAGTTAAAAACTATTATTGAAGTTTATCAAACTGCTATTTTAGATAAATCTAAATGTAAAGAGCTATATTCAGAGTTGCAATCAAGTAGAGCAGGTTTTACACTTGGCGCATTATCATTCAAATCTATATAGCTTAAAGTTTTCATATATAATAGTATTGTTAATTTTAAACAATAGTTTTTACTGTGCCAATTTTATAACGAACTTTATATCTCTATACAGTCTTAATTACTAATTTATACTTGCACTAAAATTGCTAGAAACTGTAATTTTAGAACAAACATAAATTAAATTTTCATAAATGGGTGTGAAAAATAACTAAGTTTTTCATATTCTACAAACATAAGGAGTGATTTAAATTATGAATTATATGGGTCCTGATAATATCATGACAAAAAGAAAAGATTATTTCTTCCCTGCTACCTCTAACTTTTATAAAAATCCACCTCAAATAGTTAGCGGATCTATGCAGTATGTTTTTGATCACAATGGTAAGAAATATATTGATTTCTTTGCTGGTGTATCTGTTATGAATTGTGGACACTCAAATCCAGAAGTTCTTAAAGATACTATTGAGCAATTAAGTAAAATACAGCATACAACCACACTTTATTTAACTCAGCCTATGGTAGAACTTGCTGAAAAACTATCTGACATACTTCCTGGAGATATCCAAAGAACTTTCTTTTGCGTTACGGGTTCTGAAGCAAATGAAGGCGCTATGGCACTTGCGAGACTCCATACTAAAAAAAACAAGTTCATTGCATTAACTGGTGCATTACACGGAAGAACTCATCTAACTCTAAGCGTTACTGGAATACCAATGTGGAGATTAGATGATAATTTAGTAAATGATAATGTTTTTTTCATTGTAAGACCTTACTCTCCAGACAGTACATATGAAGAGGCAATGGAAAAATCTTTGCTCCAACTTGAAGCAGTTTTAAAAGAACATGGTGATGAAATATGTGCAATGATATTAGAGCCTCTTCAAGGTAATGGCGGAATCATAATGTATCCAATAGATTATTTGAAGAAAGTATTAGAGTTGCTTCATTCACATAATGTATTGCTGATTTGTGATGAAGTCCAAACTGGCTATGGAAGAACTGGTAAAATGTTTTGCGTAGAGCATTACGACGTAGTTCCTGATATTATTGTTACTGCTAAGGCACTCGGAAATGGAATTCCTATATCCACTTTTTCAACCACTGATGAAATAGCTAAGTCCTTTAACAGGCCTTCCGCTTCTACCTTCGGAGGTAATCCTGTGGCAGCTCAAACTGCACTAAGTGTTTTAACTTATATTGAGAAAAACAACTTAGTTCAAAGGTCAAAGGAATTAGGTTCTTACTTAAGACAAGAACTAGAAAAGCTTTCCTCACCATTTATAGCTGAAGTTAGAGGTGCTGGTCTAATGCTTGGTATACAAATTAAAACATCAAATAATAAAGTAGATTCTGCTGAAATTACAGATATTATTTTGGAAGAGATGAAGGATAATGGTTTTCTAATTGGAAAAAATGGTTTGAATAGAGATGTCCTAGCTTTCCAACCTCCTCTAGTTATTGAAAAAGAAGATATAGCTTCAATGATTGAAAGCTTAGCTAAGGTTTTAGAAAAAATACAACTTCAATATACTTAAATATTAATACATTAAATCTTAAAACTTTTTACAAAAGGAGAAAACTTATGGCTTACAAAGATTTGCAAGATTTTATTAAACATTTGGACGATAAAGGCCAGCTTAAAAGAATAAAAACAGAGGTAGACTCAGAACTAGAAATTACTGAAATAACTGATAGAGTATCAAAGAAATATGGACCTGCTCTATTATTTGAAAATGTAAAAGGATCAGAATATCCTGTCCTTATAAATGCTATGGGCACTTATGAGAGAATGAGTATGTCTTTGGGGGTTGAAAAGCTAGATGATATTGGAAGTGATATCGAAGAATTTATAGATATGTCAAACTATCTTGGACTTATGAAGAAAATCAAGTCTCTTCCAAGACTTACTAGAATGGCAACAGTATTTCCTATAAAATTACCTACTAAAGGTGCTTGTCAGGAAGTTATAGATCATGATCCTGATCTTTCAAGACTTCCAATATTAAAGTGCTGGCCTGGAGATGGTGGCCGCTTTATAACTCTTCCACTTGTTATGACTAAGGACCCTGAAACAGGAATTCAAAACACAGGAATGTACAGACTTCAAGTTTATGACAAAAACTCCACCGGAATGCATTGGCATTTGCATAAAGATGGCAGAGAGATTTATGAAAAATATAAAGTTTTAGGGGGTAAGATGCCTGTATCCGTGGCTCTTGGATGTGATCCAGCAATTACTTATTCTGCAACTGCTCCACTTCCAAAAAGTATCGATGAGATGATGTTTGCAGGATTTTTAAGAAAATCTCCGGTTAAGCTTGTTAAATCTATAACTAATGATATATATGTTCCAGCAGATGCTGAATTTATTATAGAAGGCTATGTTGATGTTAATGAAGATTTAAAACTTGAAGGACCTTTTGGGGACCATACAGGATATTATTCTCTCGCAGACTACTATCCAGTATTTCATGTAACTTGCATAACTCATAAAAAGAAGGCAGTATACCCAGCCACTGTTGTAGGTAAACCACCTATGGAAGACTGCTATATGGGTAAGGCTACAGAAAGAATCTTCTTACCTTTATTAAAGATGCAATACCCTGAAATAATTGATTTTAACTTTCCACTAGAAGGAGT
Source organism: Clostridium folliculivorans (assembly GCF_024341905.1). Lineage (GTDB taxonomy): Bacteria > Bacillota > Clostridia > Clostridiales > Clostridiaceae > Clostridium_AR > Clostridium_AR folliculivorans. Next base: position 98,927 of record NZ_BQXY01000006.1, on the reverse strand, counting down.
TTTCCATAACTGTGTTATAGTTTCTATCAAAAAACGCTATCCTGGACATGCTAAAAAGATAATGAACTCCCTATGGGGTATTGGTCAAATGATGTATACAAAAATGATAATTGTTGTTGATGAAAATATTGATCCTAAAGACATATCAACTGTAGCCTGGAAGGTCTTTAATAATATTGATGCCAAAAGAGATGTGGTTATTTCTGAAGGTCCTCTAGATGCTCTTGACCATGCATCTAATCTTCCTCATTATGGCTATAGAATGGGTATAGATGCTACTAAGAAGTGGACAACTGAAGGTCATACTAGAGAATGGCCAGATGATATTGAAATGTCAGATGATATCAAAGATCTTGTTTCAAGGAGATGGGCTGAATATGATATTGAATAAAGCTATAGAAAAGATCCATGACTATGGAATATTAGTTATGTTTTCACACACAATTTTTTCTTTATCTTTTGCACTTATTTCTATGCTACTAGCAAGTAATGGACTTCCTTCTCCTTATAAGATATTTTGGATACTACTTGCCTTTATGGGCGCAAGAACAGGAGCAAATGCTATCAACAGAGTTATTGATGCCGAAATAGACGCTAAAAACCCAAGAACAGCTACAAGACAGTTGCCTCAAGGCTTAATGAAAAAGAAGGAAATAATATTATTTGTTGTAGGATGTTTTTTATTAATGGTTATCTCTGCCGCAATGCTAAATCCATTATGCTTAATTCTATCACCAATAGCATTATTTTTGATGGTTATTTACTCCTATACAAAGCGTTTTACTTGGGCCTGTCACTTGGTTTTAGGAATCACCTCAGCAGCCGCACCTGTAGGAGCTTGGCTTGCAATCACAGGAAAAATCTCTTGGCTTCCTCTTTTTATGGGTGCCGCTAACACTCTATGGGTTGCAGGCTTCGATATAATATACGGAGCACAGGATTATGACTTTGATACTGCTAATGGAATACATTCAATACCTGCAAGATTTGGAGTAAGTAATGCTCTACATATTTCTACTCTTTTTCACGGTATAACCTTAGGCTTATTAGTTATAGTAGGAATTTTAAGCAGTCATTTAGGCGTTATCTATTACATTGGACTTGCAATCATATCTGTTTTGTTTATTGCTGAACATAAGATGGTTTCACCAAATAATTTAACCAATGTAAAAATAGCTTCATACGGTATAAATCAGATAATTAGCATTACATTTTTAGTATGCGGAGTTATTGATGCACTAATATAACAATTAGGCTATACTAATGTACCTTATTAAAAATAATGTGTCCCTATTCCGATACTCGAATGAGCTTCGCAAAGAATTAATATGATTTTCTCCTATGAAATACCTAAAACTGTATAAACTCACTACGTTCGGACAAATACAGTTTCTTAACGGTATTTCATATCCAAAAATCATTTAATTCTAATAGCTTGCTCATAATAGTATCTCTATAGTGCCACATAATTTTCCATTGTATTCTTAAATAAAGCCTAAAATATATAGCTTTGAAAAAATATAAATTATCCAAAGGGGATTACATATGAAAAAAATAGTTGTTGGAATCACAGGTGCAAGTGGAAGTATATACGCACTAAGATTAATTGAAGAACTTTTAAAAAAAGAAGTCTTTGTACATATAATCTGCACTGATAATGGCAAAAAGGTTATGAAATACGAAACTTCCATTGATCTTGATGAGTGGTTTTTAAGTTTAAGAGAAAAGTATGAGCATATGAAGCTTGAAGATATAGACAACTTATTCTCTGGAGTTGCAAGTGGCTCTTATAAATTTGATGCTATGATTATACTTCCTTGCTCCATGGGAACTTTAGCAGAAATCAGCATGGGCCTGGCTAAGAATTTATTATGCAGAGCTGCAGACGTTTCTTTAAAAGAAAATAGAAGACTTATTATAGTTCCTAGGGAAACACCACTGAACGCAATACATCTTGAAAATATGCTAAAGCTTTCTAGGCTTGGAGTTACTATTCTACCAGCTGTGCCAGGTTTTTATCATAAGCCTCAAAGCATGGATGATTTAATTAACTTCGTTGTTGGAAAGATTTTAGATTCACTTTCTATAGAAAATACATTATTTACAAAATGGGAGGACCACAAAAATGATTAAACTAAAAAAAATATTAGCTTTATTAACTTCTTCAGCACTTGTGCTGTCCTTAGCTGCCTGCTCACCTGTAAAGGAAGGAGCTTCAACATCTACAAAAACTTCTTCTAAGCAGACACTAAACTTTGGAGCGATGTCTTCTGTAGATGCTGCTGTACTTGTAATAGGTAATGAAAAAGGATATTTCAAAAAGGAAGGTGTAGACGTTAATCTACAAACATTCAAAAACTCTAAAGATAGGGATGCTGCATTTCAAGCTGGAAATTTAGATGGAGTTATTTGTGATGAAATAGCAATTTCTCTTTATCAAAATGCCGACTTTGATGTAAAGATAACTGGAGTTACCAATGGTGATTTCATGCTTATCGCAAACTCAAAATCAGGAATAAAATCAGTTGCTGATTTAAAAGGTAAAAGTGTAGCAATCTCTGAGAAAACTTCTATAGAATACTCTCTAGATAAGATATTAGAAAAAAATTCTATAGACCCTAAAGAAGTAAAAAAATCTATAGTTCCAGCTATTCCTACAAGACTTGAAATGCTTAGAAACGGTAATATTGATGCAGCTCTTCTGCCTGAACCTTTTGCTTCTCTTGCTTTAAAAGATGGTGGAATACGTCTTGGTAGTGCAGGCGATATTAATGTTTACTCTTCAGTAACAGCTTTTACTCAGAAATCAATAGACTCAAAGAGTTCAGAAATTAAAGCATTTTACAAAGCTTACAATGAAGCTGTAGATTACTTAAATAATACACCTGTTTCTGAATATGAAGATACAATTATAAAATCTGTTGGTTATCCAGCTGATATGAAAGGAAAGCTTAACTTACCTAAGTTTAAGAAAAATGCTCTACCTAAGGAAGCTGATGTTCAAGCAGTTATTGATTGGACCGTAAAAAATGGACTTGTTAAAAAGACTTTAACACCTAAAGATGTAATGAATGATATAGGAATTAAATAATTTTACGGAGGCCTCCTATGTTAGATATAAATAATCTTTCAGTAAGTTATAAATCTCAGGGAAATTTAGTAACAGCTCTTGGGCCTGTCAGTATGAAAATCGCCCCTGGAGACATATATGCGGTTATTGGTCCCTCAGGCTGTGGCAAATCTACTTTACTTAATGTACTGAGCGGCATAATAAAGGATTATCAAGGTGAAGTAAAACTAAATAGTGAACAGCTGTCTCCTAAGAAACATAATATTGGTTTTATACCTCAAAACTTTGGACTTCTTCCATGGAAAAATGTTCAGAAAAACTGCACCTTGGCTCTTAAGATAAAAGGTAAAGCCCTAGATAGTTCCATTAATGAGAGAATTGATTACATCCAAAATAGATTAGATATTTATTCATTAAGAAACAGATATCCCAATGAGCTCAGTGGAGGACAGAAGCAAAGGGTTTCTATAGCTAGAGCCTTTATCATGAATCCTGATTTACTCTTAATGGACGAGCCTTTTTCAGCCTTAGATGCTTTAACAAGGGAAGAGGCTCAGGAACTTTTCATTGATATGTGGAATCAGTATAAAACAACTACCGTTTTCGTTACTCATAGCATAGAAGAGGCTATCTACATGGGAAAGAGAATTGTAATTATGTCCCACTGTCCTGGTACCATTGTTAAAATAATAGATAATCCTTTGTTTAATACTGAGCATTTAAGAGAAAGTGAAGAATATCTAAAATTATCATCACAGCTTAGAACTATAATAAAAAAGGGATGGAAAATATGAAGGCATTAAAGAAAATTAAGCTATTTGTTCAAGGCTTTGTGCTATTCAACATTCTGTGGTACCTTCTTGCTAGCATAATTCATATGAGGGTACTTCCGAAGCCTACGGATGTATATCTTAACATTGGCAACATATTCAGCGAAAAGCTTTATATACATGTTTTAGTCAGTCTATACAGGGTTGGATATGGACTCAGCGTATCTTTATTTATAGGGATTGTAATTGGTCTACTTATGGCCTATTCAAAGGTATGGAATAAAATATTAAATCCGCTAGTTTACTTTACTTATCCAATTCCAAAAACAGCGCTACTTCCAGTAGTAATGCTGTTATTTGGCCTAGGGGATTTATCAAAGATATTTATCATTGTGTTGATACTTGTATTTCAGATTATTGTAGCAGTTAGGGATTCAGTTCTGAACATTCCATCAGAAACCTACAACCCCCTAAGAAGTCTTGGTGCCTCAAAGCTTCAAATATTCATACATATAACCTTGCCAGCAATTTTGCCAGAATTACTTACTAGCGTACGACTTTCAATAGGAACTGCGCTATCTATTTTATTTTTTGCCGAAGGTTACGGAACTCAGTATGGTATGGGGTATTATATCCTAGATGCCTGGAGCAGAATTGACTATAACGAAATGTATGCAGGGATAATAATACTAAGTTTATTAGGTTTTTGTCTATTCATTTTGATTGATATTTTTGAAGAAACTGCATGTAGCTGGAAGGCCTGATTTTATTAATTGTAGATAAAAGCATAAAAATAGATGAACCACTTCGTAATGGAATTTATATTTTTAAATTCTCTCACCAGAACCAGTGAGAGTTTTAAAAATAGATTTCGGACCGAAGTGGTTCATCTTTATAGGGTTCCTAGCTCAACTATTAATTTATACATGCCCGAAAATCTCCAGAAGCCGAGATTTTCGAACAAGTATAAATTAAGTTTCGACATAGGAACCCTTTAGTAGCTATCCATTATAAACGGATAGCTATTATTTTTTTCTCAACAACATCATATAAACTATTAACTTTATCTCTTAATTTCAAATCATAAATATGTCCTGTTACAGCAACAATAATGTATGCACCAATTATATCTAAAGGATAGTGATGCCCTACATATACTCTTGAAAACCCTACGATTAATGAAAGTACCATTAATATTATGCTAAGCATCTTATTATATCTTCTAAGTCCTAATGCTATGCTCATTGTTCCAGTTGCATGGTCACTTGGAAAAGATGCATCTGCTGGGTGAGGTATTAATAAATTCACTTTGTTATTAACAAAAGGCCTATTAACGTAATATATATTTCCAATTATAAAACTAATTATTAAATTAATTAGTGTAATGAGGAAGGTATTAAAGGCAATTTTTCTATACTCATCTCTTTTATTTATAATTCCTACGAAAAACACTATGGCGGTTATTGCCATAAAAATATAAGGTACATCTTTTGAAAAGAAAATCATTATTTTATCCATAACTACATTTTTATTTGCTAAATTATTTATCAATCTAAAAAAATCCAAATTCATCTTCAGTTATTCCCTTCTATATTAAACTTTGTATAAATCCATTAATATCAGCTAAATCTACTTCATTTAAAAGTACAAATACTAATTTACAACATAGTGTCCCAATTATAATTCCAGCTATGACATCAGTTGGATAATGAACAAATAAATATATCCTTGATAATGCAATCAAAAATGCAATTCCAATGAATAGCAACTTATATTCACTAAAGTATGTTGATAATACTTCTGCAACAGCAAAGGAAGATAATGTATGCCCTGATGGAAAGGAATAAGAATCCGGTCTAGCTATCAGCATATTTATATTTTTGTAAAAATTACATGGCCTAATACGTCTTACCAGATGCTTCACCAGTCCTTCTCCAACAATTGTGCTTATAATTAATGTTAGTATCACTGTATCTCCAACTACTATGTAATCTTTATCTAAAATTAAAACTAAAGCTATAATAACCCAAATGGCACCTAAATTTCCCATACTAGTAATTAAAGTCATTATTCTATCAAAATATTTGTTTTGTAAATATCTTTTCACTGATAACAAAATATAATTATCAAAAACATTTATTTTCTTCAAGATGCTTAAATACATATAATCACCTCATTCTACTTATAAGATGTATAGCAACATTTAAGAAGTGTCAAATCGTAATCTACGGCTTGTCCCTTTCCTAATACTTATGCTGTAAAATTCATTAATAATCTATTTTTATATTATCATTTTAATATTAAAACAATCTGAGAATAACATTAAATTTAGATTAGAATTAAAATGTTAATCTCTCTAAAGAATAAAAACCCTTAAAATCTAAATAATAGACTCTTAGGGTAACAGAATTAGATTTATATTTTAAATAAAGGCGCAGTTAAAGCACCGTGTTGGAATTGATACTTTGTACCTTTTATAATATGTAACTTTTATCGTAATTTACAAAGAAGATTTCAAAATTAAATTATTAATTCTCTTCAATCGCTTTTCTTCTTTTTTTAATAATAACGTAACCAATTACACCAATAACTGCCGCCACCACAATATAATCCGCAAAATGAAGTAATGTACGGATTTTAGTCCAGTTTTCTCCCATTGCAAATCCAGCATATCCGAGTAATATGCTCCAAATCAATGATCCTAGGAATGTATAAGCAACAAACTTTTTAAAATTCATTTTACTTATTCCTGCTGGCAATGATATAAATGTCCTGATAATTGGAAGTAATCTTGAGAAAAAAGCTATTTTTTCTCCATACTTTTCAAAATATCTATCACTCATTTCAAGATGAGCCTTTGACAATCTTAATTTTTCAGCATATTTTTCAACTAATGGTCTTCCTCCTTTAGCTGCTATATAATACATAAAAACTGATCCGAAGGTTCCACCTAAAGTACCAATCAATATAACCAAGATAAGATTTAATCTCTGCCCATTATAGGCGGATGATGCTAGGTACCCCCCAAAAGGTAAAATTGCTTCACTTGGAATAGGAATACATGCACTTTCTAATGCCATCAATGAGAACACACCAAAGTACCCTAGTTTCCCCAAAACAAAAATTGCCCAGTTTACTATCGTTTCTACCATTTCTATCTCCTTCTAATTTCTAAAATTCTTTCTTATCAAATAAATAAAATCCAAAAGTAAAAAATATTATTCCGTATGCAATTAGCATAAATAACAAGTTTATATGTGTTAAAAGCTTCGCTCCACCAGTAGACCACTGTGTATACCAGTTTAAATAAGTTGTGAATATAGAGTTGTTAAAACCTTTAATAAATATTGCTAATACTTTAATACCAATAAAAGTTAAAATGCAGCTAATAAGGGCACCATTGCTACTTTTAAAAAATTGAACAACACAAGAAGCAAAAGTCACTAATACTAATGCAGGTACTATATCTATAATATAGCTGAATATTATATGTGGCACATTACCTATACTACTAAATCTAAATACAGCTACCGCTAATAATGTTACAAATAAAACTGCAACTAAGTTTATAGCTACAAATGCAGCAATAGCAATATTCTTGGAAAGGAATATCTTAAATCTGCTAATTGGCCTAGTAAGAACTAATTTCATAGTTTTGTCTGCAGTTTCACCTGAAAAAACTTCTGCTGCCAGCATGAAAATAAATAAAGGGATAAATGCATTTGTAATAATACTTAAAATTATCAAGGGGAAGCTTTCAGCAGTCAATGATATAAATACTAATTTTGATTGAATTGCCGAGATAAAGAAAGCTGACAAAAAACTGATTAATGCAGTAACAATTAAAAATACCACAGTTCTCTTTTTTAAAAAAAGCTTCTGAATTTCATTAATTATATTTGCCCCTAGATTACTCATCTTTATCCCTCCCATTAACTACATTCATATAAAAATCTTCTAGACTTTTATATTTTTCTTTTATATCTTTCATTGAAACTCCATTATTTATAAGCTCTCCATTATGAATTATAGCTACTTTATCACACATAAGTTCTACTTCATGAATCAAGTGGCTTGAAATAAAAAATGTCATATTTTTTTCTTTAGCAAGCTCTATTATCATGTTCCTCATTTGAACCGTTCCTTCTATATCAAGCCCGTTTGTAGGTTCATCCAATATAACCAAATCAGGTTTAGATAAAAGTGCCATAGCTAGAGACAATCTTTGTTTCATTCCTAATGAAAACTTACTAACTTTTTCATTTTTGTGCTTTTTAAGTTTGACTACTTCAAGAATGTTATCAATATCTGATTCCTTTATACCACCATAAAATCTTCCTACTATTTTCAAATTGTTATATGCAGACATATATTCATAGGCATCAGCTGTTTCAATTATTGAGCCAACTGCTTTTAAGGCTTCTTCAAATTGGTTTTTCAGGTCAAATCCCATTATCTTGACCTCTCCACTTTGAAAATTATTTAATCCAACAATTGATTTCATTACAGTTGTTTTACCAGCTCCGTTTGGACCAAGAAAGCCAAATATTTCTCCTTTAGCCACTTGAAAGCTAATGTTTTTCACGCCTCTGCCATTGTTATAGATTTTGGTTAAGCCACTTACTTCTAAAACCTTCTCCATATATTTCTCCTTCAACAAACAGTTATGTGAAAGATTGAGTTCCATATATATGTATGTTATCAATCTTTCACACTTATTTTAATTAATCTTAAGCTTATCTAAACTTATTTTCCATAGTCTTAACTTGCTTACCAGTTAAATCTACTTTATCTGGAGTGGTGCTGTTTATGTTTGAAAGTTCCATATTAGCGTTAATTTCAATAGTATGAACTTTTCCAGCTGCATCTTTTCCTGAGATAACAATCTTAGCTGTTTGGTCTGCAATTGTATCATTCTTACTAATATCAGCCGTAGAATCAACACTTACTACCTTTACATCACTTTGAAGCTGTGGAATTACATTTTTAAGATTCTTCATGTCAGCCTTTTCATTTTTATCTGCAAATTCATTATTATCCTTTGCCATAGCAATTGAAACTAATGCATTTACCAATGGAGTCACCTGGCTATCACTCAATTGTATATTAACCTTTTTTGTCCCATCCCCATTGTCACTTGCAGTTACTCCATCCTTCATGCTTCCTACAAGGGTATCAATTATTACTCCTACTCCCTGTACTACCTGAGGATTTTCAGTTTTTTCTTTATTCTGGAATTTTTTATTTCCAGTACCTGAAACTAGGTAATCACTACTGTCACTTGACTTTTGTACACGCTTTCCATCTTGTAAGTAATTACTAATAGTTTTAGTAGTGTTGGCTGTTTTTATTGTAGTAATGCTACTCATTGCATTAGCTCCTTGATTTTGTTTCAAGTTTTCAGTTAAATCTGCAAGAGTAGTTCCGTTATCAGTTATTGAAACCTTTAGAGCAGCTGTTTCATTTTTCAAGTTTTTAGTATCCATAACAGCTCCTTTATATGTTTCATAACCTGACAATTGTGATGCATTTACTAGAGCCGTTCCAAATAACAAAGTACCTCCTAATGCCAAACTAGTAAGCATTGCAATATTTTTCTTTTTCATATTGTCAAACCTCCATCATCTATATATTTAAAAAGTTTTTCAACTCTTTATCAAATTTAAAATGCAAGCATTTCTACATTAATCATTGTGTACAATGTAGATTAAATTCAGATTAAAATAATCTTACATTTTTATTAAATTATTGTTTATCTTTAGTTTATAAAATGAAAAGAGGTAAAAGAAATAAGTTCTTCCACCTCTTTTCAATGATATTTATATCTTAAGATTTTCTTCTAAAATTAACCGAGTTGGCCAAAATTCATATAAACTTATAGACTCTACCCTACCCACAAAACTTTTAAACCTCTCTGCTACAATTGGTAATGCTTTATGAATCACTTCATGATCATCAATTAATAGTGTTGTATGGGCTGTCCACTCATTATCATCACTGCAAAACTTCTGCAAATTTAGAAGCTCATAATTTACTAAAGGCGCTATAAACAACACATCAAGCTCAAACAATCCAATATTATTTAGTCTTATATCAAAGCCTCTAAAATTTTTAGATACTTCTTTTACTTTTTCTCTAAGACTTTCCTCTTCAGATAGTTTAAATGTCCCAAGGGTCATGTGATAAGGGACATCCGCTGTTTGTCGTCCTACAAATCCATTTTCAAGTAAGACTTTTTGAACATTTCTTAACTTTTGCTGAGTTTTTTCATCATACTGAGCTAAAATACATAAGATCTTATCTTCCATGAATGACACTTCCTTTCAATAAAATATCTCTATAAATTTTTAACTATATGGTACAGCTCTTTCTGTTTGCATATTTAACAACTGCTTTCTTTTTCATCAATTTCTATATTACCAACAATTGTATTTTTTCATACAAAAATTGTCAACATCCAATTTCATAATTTCTTTTATAGTAAAAATTAAACTATTGACCCTTACCTAAGGTAACCGCTTATAATTAAGTTGGGTGATAAATATTATGAGAGATAAACATTTTTACACGGCAGGTGAATTTGCTAAAAAGGCAGGAGTCACCATAAGAACCATAAGATTTTATGATAACAAAGGACTATTAAAGCCTTCAAGCCTCAGTGAAGCTGGATATAGGCTATATACTGATGAAGATTTTGCAAAACTTCAAGTTATACTGACCTTAAAGTATTTAGGATTCTCTTTAGAGGATATCGCAGCTTTAGTTATTTCAGAGGATTCAAAGATTGATAGTTTAAAGAACTCACTAGATTTACAGCTGGAAATGGTAAGAAATAAAATCAACCATCTGGAGCTTATAGAAAAATCAATTATTGAGGCAAAGAAGGTTGTTGAAGAAGATGATCCTGATTGGAGCAAGATAGTAGACATCATACACGTTACAAATATGGAGAAGGATTTATCAACCCAATATAAGGATTCTAGAAACTTAAAAGTAAGAATAAATCTTCATGACAAGTTTAGTGTAAATAAATATGGCTGGTTCAATTGGATATTTGATAAAATATGTGTTTGTGAGAAAGATAAAATTCTTGAGATAGGTTGCGGCGATGGTCAGCTTTGGAAGAAATCTCAGAATAAGATTCCAGAGAGCTCGGAGATAGTATTATCTGATATTTCTCATGGAATGCTAAATGACAGTAAAGAAAATCTTAAAGAATTAAAAGCAAATCTGAAGTTTCATATTGTAGATTGTGTCAACTTACCCTATGAAGATGAAAGCTTTGATAAAGTAGTTGCAAATCATATGATTTTCTATGTTAAAGACAGAAAACAGGCTTTTTCAGAGATAAAAAGAGTTTTAAAAAAAGGTGGCCATTTTTACTGCAGTACCTACGGATTAAAGCATATGAAAGAAATTGAAACTCTTACAAAAAGTTTTGATAGCAGGATATCTTTATCTGAAGTACATTTGGAAGAGATCTTTGGATTAGAAAATGGCAAAGCACAGCTTATAGATTACTTTCCTACTATGGAGAAACTTATCTACGAAGATAAATTAATTATAGATCAATACAAGCCCTTATTGGATTATATATTATCTTGTCACGGGAATCAGCATGAAATACTAGCTGGCAGATATGACGAGTTTGAAAAGTATGTTAAAGCAAAGGTTGAAAAAACAGGCATATTTAAAGTATCAAAATATGCTGGGTTATTTGTATGCCAAAAGTAATAGATATGTATTTTTAGATTAGGCTTATTTTAACTTCGAAAAACTTTATCCGGATAATTTTTTAAATAGATATATTGAGAGGAGAAAACTTATTATGAAAACTTATTTAGTAACAGGAGGAGCTGGATTTATAGGCTCAAATTTCGTTCTTTACATGCTCAAAAAATATAGTGACATAACAATCATTAATTTAGATAAACTAACTTATGCGGGTAATCTTGAAAACCTAAAGGATGTTCAAGGAAATCCTAGTTATATATTTGTTCAAGGAGATATTTGCGATAAGAAGCTCGTTACATCACTTTTTGAAAAATATGATATAGATTATGTTGTTAACTTTGCTGCAGAATCACATGTTGATAGAAGCATAAAGGAACCAGAAATATTTGCGCAGACAAATGTTTTAGGCACAGTAAATCTACTAAATTGCGCTAAAATTGCATGGGAAAGAGAAAATGGATGGAAGGAAGGAGTAAGATATCATCAAGTATCTACTGATGAAGTATATGGTTCACTTGGAGAAACAGGTTACTTCATGGAAACAACTCCACTTGATCCTCACAGTCCATATTCATCAAGCAAGGCTGGAGCTGACTTTATGGTAAAAGCTTATTTTGATACCTACAATATGCCTGTAACTATAACGAGATGTTCAAATAACTACGGCCCATATCATTTCCCAGAAAAATTAATTCCATTACTTATTAACAACTGCTTAAACCATAAGGATTTACCTGTTTATGGTGATGGATTAAATATAAGAGATTGGCTTTATGTAGAAGATCATTGTAAGGCTATAGATATGGTTATTAACGATGGAAGAATCGGTGAGGTATATAATGTTGGCGGACATAACGAAAGAACTAATATCCAAATAGTCAAAACTGTCATAGCCTATATACATGAACATGTTGATAACACTGTAACTGAAGACCTAATAAAATATGTAGAAGATAGAAAAGGTCATGATAGAAGATATGGTATAGCACCAGATAAGATAAAAGAAGATCTAGGCTGGTATCCTGAGACTACTTTTGAAGTTGGTATCGTTAAGACTATTCAGTGGTATTTAGATAATAGACAATGGATAGAAAATGTTACTTCCGGGGACTATAAAAATTATTATGATAAGATGTATAACAATAAATAAAATCAGCCTAGCAGAAAATTATTTGAGCAGCCATAGATTTAATTAAAGTAAATCTATGGCTGCTCCTTGATAAAAAATACTATTTTATTTATTTCCACATACCTTACATACTTTTATTGTTCCATTTTCAGTAACTTTATCCCAAAGAAGCTTAACTCCACCTCTTTTGCAAACAGGGCAAGTTCCTCTCCAATTAAGAATTTTTTTGATACCTTTGCCTCTCTTGTTTTTTGCCATTATATTCCCCCCTTTCTACTCAAAAGTTCATTCGTTTTCTTATAGGAATCCGACTTCACATGTATATTGCTCGTCATCTCAAGAATGTCTTTGTATGCACGAGACTTTTATCAATACCTGATGAAGAAGGAAACCATTCTGAATATATGCATCTATATACATCTTGTATGACAATATTTTGTAATATTACTGATTTTCTTTCAAATACGTCCCATGTATAGATAATCCACTCCTATCTAATAAAACTAAGCGATATTTCTGTTAACTATTAATGGTAATAGGATTATCAAATATATATTCTGGTCTGTCCAATATTTTATGTTCATTAGTTAAGTGTATTAGGAGAATTTCCCATCCTATTGTATATATTCCACCTATATAATCTTTGAAATCCCTAGGTTTAACAGGAATAAAAGCTTTATACTTTTTTACAGTAAAAGAGAGCCATATCATTCTTGTAGATGGCTCTCAATTAATTTATTAAATTGTATATATTTAAGTGCGCATAAAATATGGTTAACTTTTCTAGCTTAATGAATCATATTCCCGCCCTTAGTTTGTTTGTTCTAAAAACTCTTCAAGTAATGCTGCCTGCAACTTTCCAACTATCTCTGATGCCTTTCCTCCTACCGGCTTTCCATCTACCTCACAAGCACTCATGCAAAACTGCCCTGAACTTGTGACTATAACTTCATCTGCTTCCATAAGTTCCTTTACAGTAAAAGGGGTTTCGTCTACAGGTATATTAAACCTTTCACACATCTTTATTATGTGAGCCCTTGCTATGCCTGGCAAAATCAAATTATCAGTTGGAGCTGTTTTGAAAACACCGTTCTTTATTATTGAAATATTGCTATGAGCACATTCTGTGACTCTATCTGCTCTATGAAATATTGTCTCATCACATCCTGCCTCTTCAGTTTTTTGTGCTGCAATGACGTTTGGCAAAAGATTTAAAGTCTTAATATTGCAATGAAGAAATCTAGTATCTTCTAAAGTAATTAGTTTTACTTTCTTTGACATATCCTTGATATTACGTGGAGTAAGCAAAATCCAAACATTAGCTTTTACTTCAGCTTCAGGAAAAGCATGATTACGCATAGCAGTTCCTCTTGTAACCTGCCAATATACAAACTGCTCTCCTGAGTCTACTTTTTTAACCATTTCTTGCAGCAAATCTTTCAATTCATTCTTTGTATAGGGAATTTTAATAGACAGTAATTTTGCACTATTAAAAAATCTATCAATATGCTCATCTAATGCAAATATTTTATGATTTCTGCTATAAGTTGCATCATATACTCCATCACCAAAATAGCATACACGGTCATTCATTGGGATTTTCATGTTTTCGATCAAATCGTACTCACCATTATAGAATCCTAAATTCTCCATAAACTCTCCTCCTTTATTTAAAACCACTATTTCGATTTCTATTAGTAATTCTTTCTCATCTACCTTTTTTAATGTATATGAGACACTTGTTAGGTGGTATATTCTTGTTTTTTACTCTTTAAAGCTTTAAAAGCTTCTCTAGTTTATTTTTTGTTTCGTCATCCACAGCCATTTGTATAGTAATACTTGCCTCTTCTATTTCTGTGGATTTAAAGGATATATAACTTAAATATAGTTTACCAACCATAGGATGGTGCAGAAGTTTTTGTCCTTCAGGCGTTCCCTTGATCCCTTGCTCATTCCACCATTCATTAAAAAATGAATTTTTAGAATTTAATTCATCAATAATTTCATTTATTTTAGCATCATTTTCATAGCAACTATAGTTAGCTCTCAATTGCTCAACACGTAATCTAGAGTGCCCCTCCCAATTATCTAAAAGTTCTTTCATATAATTGTCATTAAAAGATCTCCATACAGAATTTCTTTCTTTTTCACTCATTCTTTCATAATTACCGTAAACTTTTAGAGCGGCTTTGTTCCAGCCGATTATAGTAAGTTTGCTATCTGTAATATATGCTATATTAGGATTTTGACTATCCAAAAATTTTTGTAATGTATCAGAAATAATAATTTTAGAAGTATCTTCTGCAGGCATTTTTTTATCAGACAAGTTAAATAGATATCTTTTTTCTTCATTGTTCAGCTGCAAAACTCTACTCAATGCAAGTAAAACCTCTACTGAAGGGTTAACATCTTGACCTTGTTCAATTCTTACATACCAATCAAGACTTACTCCAGCTAAATCAGCAACTTCCTCTCGCTTAAGGCCTTCTACCCTTCTTCTTTTTTCTAACTTGATTCCAAATTGCTCAGGCCTCAAGGTTGACCGCTTCTTTTTTAAAAATAATCCAAGCTCTTTATTCTTATCCATCACTATCTCCCCAATTTCTATTCAAATACTGATACTTATACTGCTATATTTAACCTATTAAACTGGTACTAATTATCATAGGATAATCTAACTTCTATTTGAAATAATGATTTAATTATATACTAAACTCATTACTTATTGAAAGGAAGATGTGAAAATGAATAGTGCTTACAGAACAAAAAAATTTTCAAATAATTTATTTATACTGCTCACGATTATATGTGCAATAGTAGTAGCTAACTTATATTATGACCAAGTTTTATTAACCAATATTTCTAGAGATTTTTCTGTGTCTATTTCGTCCACTGGTACGCTCATAACAGCTATACAAATAGGTTACACAATTGGATTACTATTTATAGTTCCACTAGGTGATAGATATAGTAGACGATTGCTTATCATTCTAAGTCTAATTTTTTCAGCTATTTTATTATTTTTAATGACTTTAGTGCATTCTTTTTATATTATAGTAATTATCGGATTTTTAATGGGACTTTCTAGTGTTTCAGCCCAGCTTATAATCCCATTTGTTTCATCTAATATTTCCTCAGAAAAGCGAGGGGTAATAGTTGGACACTTACTAACAGGAGTATTTCTTGGAGTACTTTTAGGTAGAGTATTCGGAGGTGTTATTGGTGAGTTATTCGGTTGGAGAGCTGTGCACGAAATCGCGGCAGTTGTCATATTACTTTTTTCAGCATATTTATATTATGTACTTCCAAGTGATTCTGTGGAAAAAGAAAATACATATAAAGATATTATATTGTCCTTACCTCCATTATTAAGGAAAGAAAAGGTATTGATAGAGACCATCGTTTTTGGAGCTTCAGCTTTTTGCGCTTTTAATATTTTTTGGGTTTCTTTGTCACTTATTTTAGAAAATCATCCTTATAATTATGGAAGTTCAATAGTTGGAGCATTTGGTTTTTTAGGTATGGCAGGCGCATTAGCAGCTGGTTTTGCTGGTAAGCTTACTAACAGTAAAAAAGTTACCTTATGGAATCTTCTTGCTTTAGCCATAATGTTTATATCCTTTTTAATTTTAGGTATAGGATGGTCAAAACTTATAATTCTTATTATTGTGACCTTTACTTTAGACATAGGTTCAAGAATGAATATGTCTATAAACCAAGGACGAATATACAAACTAAATCCTCAAAACCATAGTAGATTAAATTCACTTTATATGGTGGGCTACTATTTAGGCGGATCACTTGGATCATTGATAAGTACTAATGTATATCACTTATTTGGAGCAATGGGAATTATGATTGCAAGCTGTGCTGTACTCTTTCTCGCATATGCTTATTATTTAATTACTAATAAGCTTCTAAATTAAATTATCCTATGATAATTTAATGCCTGTTTAACATCCTAATTTATTTTTATAATAATTAAAGTGGTACATCTATAGATGCACAATTTAATATTTTAAAAAAGTTTAATCTGAAGCTATACATCAATATTCCTATAAAAAAAGGAGAATAAAAAATGAATTTAACAACTGTAGATCGAGAAAAATGTATCAAATGTGGACTTTGTGTAAATGAATGTCCTGAGCAAGTATTTAAATTGGGTACAAATGGTCCTGAAGAAATTTGTCCTGAAAACTGCATTGCCTGTGGCCATTGTGTTGCTATTTGTCCTAGAGAGGCTATGGACAACATAAAGACTCCTCTATCAAATCAAATTAGTTCAAAAAACTTTCCTAAATTGACCCCTGAAGAAGCAGAGAACTTTATTCGTTCAAGACGTTCTATCCGCTCTTATAAGACTACTCCTGTTCCAAGAGAAAAATTAATAGATCTTGTTAATATCGCTCATTATGCTCCTAATGGACATAACCTTCAAGGCATATCCTATGGCATAATTAATGACAGAAGCTTACTTGATAACGCTGTTAAACTTGTTATTGAAGAATTCGAAAAAAATAATGTTTCAAGCGAATTTACCAAACCTTATCGTGAAAAAGGACTAGATACTATTTTAAGAGGAGCCCCTGCTCTTATACTTGCAATCGCTGATGCTGATTTT
The DNA here is from genome assembly GCF_024341905.1 of Clostridium folliculivorans. GTDB lineage: Bacteria > Bacillota > Clostridia > Clostridiales > Clostridiaceae > Clostridium_AR > Clostridium_AR folliculivorans. Next base: position 81,603 of record NZ_BQXY01000006.1, on the reverse strand, counting down.
GCACGTGGAAGAGAAAACTCAATTATTTCATTAACATACTTGGAGTTATATGCACCTACACTAGGATTAGCATCTTGTTGGGCTGGAATGTTTGAAAGATTTGCGACAAAAGATAATTCTCCAGTACTAGAATTGTTTAACATTCCTAAAGATAAAAAAATCACTGGCGCTGTTATGGTAGGATATCCAAAACACTCTTATCCAAGATTAGTTGACAAAAACCCATTAAACTTCACTTTTATAAATGAACAATAATTTCATATTACTTTACCTCAAAAAAGCTTATGTGCTTCTGTAAAATTACTGAATCAAGTGCTGTACACATGCTAACCGCTTGACTACCAATTCATAAAAATGATAAAATTCTATTAAACTTATTGGAATACTTTGATATGCTTCTGAATATCTTATTATATACATCATATTTGCGACTAAAATTCACACTTGTATGTTCCCAGTCTCTTTGCGAAGCTTATATTTTGAGATATAACAATTAGATATGAGTATTATAAGCTTAATTAAAGTTAAAAAATAAATAGTATTACATGTAAAAATTTTAATGATTAAGTAAAAGAAAAGTATTATAATTATTATACTTTTTAAATTAATAGGAGTGATTAAAAATGGAGAAGATCGCGAGCTTTACAGTAAATCACTTGGACTTACTTCCAGGTGTATATGTTTCAAGAAAAGATAATTTTAAAGATGTAGTTCTTACAACCTTTGATATAAGAATGACCAGGCCAAACCTTGAACCTGTTATGAACACTGCAGAAATGCATGCATTTGAGCACTTAGGTGCTACTTTCTTAAGAAATCATAAAACTTATGCATCAAAGACTGTTTATTTTGGACCTATGGGCTGCAGAACTGGTTTCTATATAATACTTGAAGGCGATTATGAGTCAAAAGATATTGTAGGTTTATTAACTGAAATGTACAAATTTATAGCTGACTTTGAAGGTGATATCCCTGGTGCATCAGCTAGAGATTGCGGAAACTATTTAGATATGAATCTTCCAATGGCTAAATACCTAGCAAATAAATTCTTAAAAGAGGTTCTAGAAGTTATAACTGAAAAGAACTTAGTATACCCACAATAATATAATGCTGCTCAGAAACAACAAGCCATCTGTTATAAAAAATAGCGGATGGCTTGTTGTTTAATTTTTTGCTTATCTTTTTATTATATATATAAATTCTAATAAGCTTTATTCATAAAAGTATCGTAGTAAATACACTCTAATCTATTTATCTATGAACCAAATTAAATAAAACTTATATATTTTCATTAATATCTTTCTTAAGTAATTTTATTTTGTTTTAATAAGCATCTTTGATGCATTATTTATCGAATTAGAATACACTTTCCACTGATTGTCCTCATAAATAAGCCCTACATAACCTTTTTCTGTATCCTTTTCACTCTTTTGATCTTTATCATATGTCGCCTCTACCGATGCAGTATAGTTAAATCCAAACTTTCCTTCCTTCTTGTCCTCAAAGGTTTTCTCAAACTCTATCTTAGTGGCTTTTACACTGCATTTATTTGTAGAGCAAAACTTAAGATTTCTAACGTAAAATCTATTTGCAATCAATGAATCTAAATCCTTGGATGTAGTTACAGTTTTGAACTTATCATGAGCCTTATTAATATTGTCAGGAGCTTGCATATCCTCTGCATCCTTACTTGAATTTACTTCATAAAACTCATATAAAAATTTTTCTGCTGTAGCTTGAGCTGTACTTTCCGAAGCCTTAGTCTCTTCTGTAGTCTTTGAACTGCTGGAACATCCCGTTATAGCAAATATGCAAAGTGTTAACACTGAAATGATTATTAATATAGATTTGTTTTTCATTATAGCCCTCCCCTTTTTAATTAAAATATTCCGAAACCATCTTATTTACATACTATATTTATATAAATAATAGCACCTATTACCATTACTTCCTATAGCTGTATCCTTATATTTACCTTAAGAATATATAAGCTAAACTATTTCATCCAAAACTTTGCTACAGCTTATCCCTATTTATTAAAAACTGAACTTTATTAAACTAAATAAACTTTTTATAGAACTCTACTTTTCAATTTCTCCAAAAAACAAAGCAAACAATAATTTATATGAGCATTGCTTCACTTACCTTCCATTTTGTATATGTTGACAATTTCGTCCTACAGTTGTAGGATAAAATTAGGATTACAATTGTAGGAGGATAAATAATGAGTAAGTTACCCAAAATATCTGATTCTGAGTGGGAAGTTATGGAGGTAATATGGTTAAAAAAACTATGTACTTCCTCGGAAATTGTTGATGCTTTAAAAGATAATAGTGAATGGAGCCCAAAAACTATCCACACTCTCATAACAAGATTGGTAAAAAAAGGCGCTGTAGATGTGGATAAGACGTCTACAACCTATAAATATAGCCCTTTAATATCTGAAAAAGATTTAAAAAGTCAGGAAACTAAGACCTTTGTCCAGAAACTTTATGGTGGTTCTCTTAAGCTCCTTCTATCAAATTTTATTAAGGAAGAAGAGTTAAGTGCTGATGAAATCCATGAACTAAGAAAGCTTCTAGATGAAAAAACTAATAAGTAGGTGGATTTATGGATTTATTAAATAAAATATTCACATCTATCGTATATCTCTCTTTAATGGCCAGTGCTGCAGTTATTTTGATATCACTAATCAAATTAATATTCAAAAATAAGTTTAGCGGATCTTGGCATTATTATATTTGGCTTATAGTTATCATTAGACTTATGCTCCCCTACTCCATTGACAGCAATATAAGTTTATTTAATTATACAAATGTGGGAATTGGAGATAACCTTAGTAAGAATATTTCTAGCATAATAGAAGAAAATAATATCAGTAAGGTGCCAATATCCCCTGGGAAAGTAAGTATCAATACTCCTAAAGCTTCATCAAATACTATTGATTCACAAAAAGACGCACTGCCTGATATAGCTTATACACCTAGTTCATACAGCCTCTTTGAGACTATTAGCTATAAATACAACCTTCCAATGTTCTGGCTCATTGGAGTGACTTTATTAGCTTCTTATATATTATTTTCTTATATATTATTTAACTTAAAAATAAACTCTAGCAGTAAAAGCAATGCGGCAGACCTATACCTTATACTAGATAAGTGTAAGAAAAAGCTTAGAATAAACCGTAACGTCAAAATAATATATAGTAATTATATAACTAGTCCTTGTATCTTAGGTATAATCACACCCAAAATATTAATACCTGGATTTTTATCAAAAGAGTTAGACCCAAAAGATTTAGAATATATAATATTACATGAACTCTCTCATCTAAAAAAGAATGATTTAATGCTGAACTGGATTATGACATCTCTGCAAGTCATCTATTGGTTTAATCCAATAATATGGATAGCTTTTAATAAAGCAAGAAAAGACTGTGAATTAAGCTGTGACAGCTTCGTCTTAGGAACAATCTCTAAAACTGCATATAAGGAATATGGAGAAACTTTACTTAAAATTGCAGCCTCATACACTGACTACAAATGGACACCTGGTGTTACCTCAATAGTTAGTAAAGGAGAAATTAAAAGGAGAATAATTATGATTACTAAATTCAAAAAACAAAGTATAGCCTGGTCAATAATAGCTTTATCTTTAACTTTATTGGTAGGTTGCGGAAGCCTAACAAATCCAAAAAATAATGAAGCTACAAATAACAATAATGCTGTAACAGATAATACAACTCAAAATGGAAATACCAATAATTCTAGCAACTCAAATGTAAGTGTTCCAGACACTTCAGATAGTACAACTAATAACAATAATAGTAATACTTCAAATACTGTTAATAATAACGCAAATTCCAATAGTTCTCCGTCCTCACAAGGTCAGACAACTACCACCAATAAGAGTGTAGAACTTTTAAAAAATATCTATACTCTTTCTAAACAAGGTAAAGTTCCTGATTGCGAGTTTGCAAGTAAGGATACTCTATTTGGAGATGTAGCAACTAAATGGGGTGACCCCGATAAAATTGATTATGTAGGAGAAGGTCATACCTCTGCTCGTTACGCTCTTTATAATAAGAAAGGTTTTCATTTTGGTTTAAACAAAGGTGATCAAGTTTTTGATGTAAGATCCTTTAAGAGTTATTTAAAGGATATAAAATATAACGATGTACAAAAGACCTTAGGAAAACCTTCAGTTATAAATAAAACTAGTACTCAGCATATAATTATATATAACGTAAATAAAACTTATCAGTTGATGCTTATATTCCCTAAGCCAACTGATACCAATAAAAACCCTTCACTTGACCATATTTCAGTATATGATCCTGCTGATGCCATAAATAACATGGCTGGTTAAAGAAAATAATATGTAAATGAGTCACTTTTAGATAAATACTTATCTTAGAGTGACTCATTTTTTATAGCATATTGGCTACTATATGTGTAAAATAAAAATATTAATTGAATCAAACTAGTGACTACAGGATTACATTTACCGAATATTTACAAAAATATTCTTAAAATAGGACAGAAATAGAAATGTCTTATTATTATAAATAACTTTATATTTAGAGGTGATTTAAATTGGATATTTTAGATAATAAAAAAGTTGTAAGCATCCTAATAGAACATAAAGAATATTTCCTCACTGGAAAAACTAAAGATATAGACTTCCGAATTGATGCTTTAAAAAAATTGAAAGCTTCTATTAAAAACCATGAAAAAGAAATTCTGAATGCCCTCTATAGAGATTTAGGAAAAGGTGAATTTGAAGCCTATAGCACAGAGATTGGATTTACATTAGACAGCATAAGTAATTTTACTCGTAATCTAAAAAAATGGTCTAGGAGTAAAACTGTTAGAAGTCCTATTCATCAAGTTCCATCAAAAAGTTATATTGTTCACGAACCTTACGGTACAGTGCTCATAATTGGGCCTTTTAACTATCCTTTTCAGCTTTTAATCGAGCCTCTAATTGGTGCTATAGCCGCAGGAAATTGTGTGGTATTAAAACCTTCGGAGAGTACTCCTACCGTTTCAGCTTTGGTAAAAAAGATAATTGAAGAGACATTCGATTCTAATTATATAAGAGTCATAGAAGGAGAAAGAGAAACAACCTCAGCTCTTATAAATTCACCTTTTGATTATATATTCTTTACAGGCAGTGTGCCTGTAGGAAAAATAGTAATGGAGGCAGCAGCTAAAAACCTAGTTCCAGTTACCTTAGAACTTGGAGGTAAGAGCCCTGTTATAGTTGATAAAACTGCAAATCTAGCTATTGCAGCTAAAAGAATATTATGGGGAAAGCTCATCAATGCTGGTCAAACCTGCATTGCACCTGATTATGTGCTAGTACATAAAAGCATTAAGGATGAATTTATAAAAAAGTTGAAAGAGACAGTTGTAAATTTTTACGGAGCTGATGCTTCAAAGAGCACTGATTACGGAAGGATAGTAAATGAAAGACAGCTTAATCGCCTAGCATCTATACTTAATAAAGACAAATCAAAAATTGTTTACGGTGGTAATTACAACATAAGCACTTTATATATTGAACCAACTATCATAGACAATGTGACCTGGCAGGATGCAGTAATGGAAGATGAAATCTTTGGGCCTATCCTCCCTTTGCTTGAGTATGAAGATATAAGTGCTGCTATCAGAATGATTAATGAACATCCTAAGCCATTAGCCTTCTACATCTTCACTGAAGATAAAACTGTAGAAAATCTTGCATTAAACAGTATATCTTTTGGTGGAGGTTGCGTTAATGATACTATTTCCCATGTGGCAAGTTCCCAGCTGCCTTTTGGTGGCGTAGGCAATTCTGGAATAGGTGCTTACCACGGTAGATATAGCTTTGAGATATTCACACATAAAAAGAGCATCATTAAGAAAAGCACTAAAGTAGATCTAAAATTGATATTCCCACCTTACGGAAATAGAATTAACTTGGTGAGGAAGATATTTAAATAATATAATGAAATTTAGAGATAATAATATTGAACTTATACAACTACAAAATGGTATTTCGACTACTAGGTAGTATATTTATAATGGAATTTCTAAAGGGTTGTTTTAGAGAATTCACTATATACTATCAAGTAAGTCAAAATACCATTTTAAAATTTTGGTTTCCGTATTTATCTATTGAATCTGGCTTATATTAAATATGGTTCTTAATATTACTGTTAAAATTAAAGTATCAGATAGAGCGACACCTTAATCCTCAACACAATGTTAAATATAAGTTTATTGTTGCGTAAGATTAAATGCTTCCCATGCACCTCCAACTGATGCTTTAGTTGCATATAACACACCATTGTTATTTAAATCTGTAGTTACATAAAGATTATTTGCCATGGCTTGAAGCGCTACAGTTCCATCTGCTTGTGGTACTTTCTTAAATTTCTCCCACTGTTGGATTGAAGTACTTCTAGCTATAAGTTTATTTCCATTATTAAGATCTGCAGCAACATATTTTCCATTAGCCTTAGATTGGAAAGAGATAGTCCCGTCTCCGTTATCTATAACCTTAAATAACTCCCAATCTCCAGCAGTATCTCTATTAGCTAATAATGGATCGTTTCCATAGTTATCAGCACTGATTACTTTTCCGTTAGCTCTTGCTGTTAAATATGAATATTGAGAAGTTACTGGCGCTGTAGATGTATATTTTTTAACTAAATTTTGGAAAGATGTATTAGGTAAGAAGTTTGCAGTATTGAATTTTTGCCATTTAGAAGCTATAGTGTCAGCACTGTCATTGTTTATATCTGGTACTGCATTAGTGTTGTACTTGTAGAAACCCCAATGGTTGCTGCCATTGGTAATCTTGTATGTCCAGTTTGTCCATGATGCATTTATAGAATTCATTTGTGATAAGAACTTCTCCCATAAATCGTCAAAATCAAATACGCAGAATTCCCCAGCATATACTGGTATATTCCATGAATTTTGATGGTCCTTCATACCTTGAACTGCTGAATCTATTAATCCGTTTTGAGCATTCCAGTCAGTAGGTTGACTATTTGCCATAGCATAATAGTGCATTTCATAAACTACATTTGTCCAACCATAAACCGATGGCGCATATAGTTGATTCCAATCCCATGCACCTTCCATGTATATCATATGATCTGGATCTATAGCTCTGATTGCTTGATAAAGTCTGTTATATAATCCATTTAATTGATCTCTTCCAACTCTGTCCGGCTCATTTAATAAGTCATAACCAGCTACTGTTGCATTGCCCTTGTACCGATTAGCTATACCTTGCCATAAGGTTACCGTTCTATCCTGATATTGAGTATTCTTCCAAAGTTGTGGATCTGAATTTGCTTCTCCACAGTTGTCAAAAGTGTTTTGCCCTCCGAAAGTTCCGTGAAGATCAAGTAACACATATATTCCTCTAGTAGAACATTCATTTACAAGCCAATCTAGCTTACTCCATGGATCTGACTTCCAGTTACCATACTTGTCCATTAAATCAAGGTAGTATATAGGAACACGTACAAAGTTCATGCCCATATTCTTTATGTTATCTAAGTCACCGGTATTCAACCATGCATTTTGATAAGTATTAATTAAGCTTTCTTTAGTAGCCTCACCAAATCTATTGGTCAAAGTTTCACGTAAAGTCCATTCATCTGTAACGCCAATTGGAGACATCCAACCTTCTTGTAATAGCCAACCACCTAGATTGGTACCACGTAGATTTACTACTGAGCCTGTTCCCTTGTTATCTCTTATTACTGTTCCGCTAGTCTTTAAGAAACCTGTACTTCCGATAGTAGCAGCTTTTGTTTTTACTGTAGAAGTAACCATAGTCCCTAAAAGCATCAAGGTAGCAATTGTAACTGATAATCCCTTACTTTTTCTTAACATATTAATTTACCTCCTGTTATTCATATAATTATTTAGGGTTATCTAAAAATTGTTTACAAATGTCGTCTTCTCTTGATGTTGCTCAAAGTTATCATTCAAATCAAAATTATTGTGACTTATATAGCATAATCCCCTCCTTTATAACTTACATACTTGTTTTTTCATTACACAAAAAGCTTTTCAGTAACACATATTTATTATTATAGTTTCATATGTATAAAGTTTAATATTATTCCATTTATTAATCAAGTATCCAAAATTATAAAATAGGGTTGATTTTTCGATTTTTTTCAATGTGGGTAATATAACCACTTTAAATTTTTATAATTACTGAAGCTAAATTAACTTTACAGTATATATTCTTTATCCAAGCATCAGTTTAAATTGTAATTTTATTTCTTGAAACAATAGATTGTATTAATTAATTAAAGTATCATAGCCATTTTTTTAATAAATAAAGCTACGATAACTTTTGTTCTCGTAGCTTTCATAAATATCTACATGAATAACTCTTTAATTATGTTGATACCTTTAGTTTTAAAGATATGAATCTTCATTAAAATTATTTACTCAAATCTAGCGTTATTTGTCTATCTTTCATAAAGGCACCATCTTCATACTTATTGTAGACTAAATAATATTCTTCATCTTTATTAAGATTAAATTCATAGTCTAAAGTATTATTTATATTACTAGCTTTCTCATAGTACTCCCATGAATCAACCTTTCTTACATTGGAAGCCTCACTATCAAACAGATCAATATTTGACTGATACTTTTTCGCTGATTTTGGAACTATTACAAAAGGCTCTCTAGCTCTTCTCTCAATAAAATCGCCTTTAAAAGCTACGTTTATCTTTAGTTTATTATTATCTTGCTCAATTGAATTTATATTAAAACTCATGTCTTTACCTTGTTTAATTTCTAATGGTGCCTTTATATCTTTTAGATTTATAAATTGATCATCCTTATATACCTTATTAATTCTATTGTTTAATTTCCAACTAAATGGAGTTATTACTAATTTCTTTGGTATATATGTCATCGGCTTAAAAAGCATAACCTCTTTTCCATTATATCCTCTTCCTCCAATGCCCTCTAAAGCTTTGCCATTTTCATCACATATATATAAATTATTAAAATTAAGCTCGCCATCAAGTTGTTCTATTTTTTCTTTAAGTACTTCATCTTCTTTTTTTTCTGATTTTATTACTTTATAATATTCATCATAAAACTTTGGATCATGACTTGCTAGGATTTTAGTTTCTAATGGTGTAAAAATTATCTTGTCTATTGAAAATTTATATCCTCCTATATTGGTACTGTAATTTATATTAAAAATCTTTGAATTTTCTTTCAACAACTCCTTGGAAGCTTTAAAGTTAAAGTCCCAATTTCCTTCAGCAAATTTATAGTTTTGCGTATGAATCTCATTTATACACCAATCTATACTGACATCATCATCCAATTTCAAATCAGATATATCATAGCTTGTTATTACTGCATATTTTTCTAGTTTATCATCTTCCTTAGATATTTTTCTATCATCCATTGATATCCTATCAAAATATTGGTTATTTGGTAGTTCCTTACCATTTATTTTTAAACTGTTTTTTCTCAACTGTACTCCCCATTGAAGTTTTTTATCACTTGTCACAGTATAAATAAACTTCAAACTAGAATCATCATATATAACTCCTTGCAACGCTATCTCAATACCATCATAGGTCTTACTCATATTGATTTGACTAGCTTTAGTTATATAATTATCATTATAAAAATACATTTTTTTTAGATACTGAGAAAGCTCCTTTAAAGGAGGTATATTATCAGCTAATGCAGGTGTAACCACAACTGTAGTTAAAACTAAAAATGCTAAGGATGCAGCAATTATTGCGTTTCTTTTCCTATTAGTTTTTCTTTTCTTTACATTATCTGCTTCATCATTCTTAATAATTTCATATGCTTTACCTAACTTTATATTAATTGAGTCTGGAATTTTTAATTCTTCTTCTTTACTCATCTCTTTTTCCATAATTCTGTTAAACAACTTTTCTTCCATTACTCCTGTACCTCCTTTAATAACTGGAAAAGCTTATTTCTTGCTCTTGATAGTCTGGATTTAACTGTACCTTCAGAAATATCAAGGCATTTTGATATTTCTTTAATACTTAAGTCTTCATAATAATAAAGAAATATTGGTTCTCTAAATTTAGACTCTAACTTCTTTATTGCTTTCAGCACAGGTTGTTTATCAAAATTATAATCATCCGTATAGCTTTCTTCTTTATGAAATACTTTATCTAGAAAAACTATCTTCTTTTTCCCTCTCAATATGTTATTACATTCATTAACCATTATCTTTATAAGCCAAGTCTTAAAGCTATGAAGATTCTTAAGATTTTTCAAACTTTTATAAGCTTTAAGCACAGTTTCCTGCATAGCATCACCAATATCATCATCACTATCCAAAATAGTTCTTCCCATTCTATATAGATCTATCTTGTATTCTTCGATGACACTTATAAAAGTATCTTTATCTCCTTCTTTAGCTAATATTATATTGTTTTCAAAAGCTGTACGACTGTCATCTAATTCAACCATTCCTTCACTTACCTCATCAAAATACATAACTATTCTCCTCTTTATTTTTTAATGAGCATTTGTATCATATTAAGGATGTACCACTTTGTAATGAACCTTATTATTTTTAAATTCTCTCACCAAAAGCCGTGAGAGTTTTAAAAATTGATTCAGCTTCAAGGTGATACATCTAAAAAGCGCTTTTTGATTTAACACACATCTATAAGACGTACTACTTAGACTTTAGGTTCCCAAAAAATAAAATTCTTTTTAATTATATCTATGTTCAACACGGTTCTTTAACAGCACCTAAAATATAAATTCATGATTTAAAAATATATTTTCTATCATATGGTACAAATATCCTTTCACCAGAATAGTCTATTAATGAAATAATTCTATTATGGAGAGATTGCATTGGGATATTACGTTAAGACAGATGATGATGTAAAAATATATGTAGAAGATATTAATCCAAAAGGTGATAAAACCATATTATTTATTCATGGATGGCCTGCAAATCATAATTTGTTTGAATATCAATTTGATGAATTACCTAAGCTTGGATATAGATGCATTGGCATTGATATAAGAGGATTCGGAAAATCAGATAAGCCTGCTGAAGGTTACGACTATGATAGACTGGCTGATGATGTTAGATGTGTTGTTAATGCCATAAAGTTAAAGAATTTCACTTTATGTGGTCATTCTGTAGGAGGTGCAATAGCTGTTAAATACATGTCTCGTCATAAGGGGTATGGTGTATCAAAGCTTGCTCTATTTGGTGCAGCAGCGCCTAGCTTAACTAGAAGACCAGAATTCCCAGCTGGCATTAGCAAAGAAGATGTAACATCTCTTATTGAACAAACATATGAAGATAGACCTAAAATGCTCAGAAGCTTTGGTGAAATGTTCTTCTTCCAAAACATAACTAAGCCATTTTCACAGTGGTTCTTTAACCTGGGACTTGAAGCTTCAGGAATAGCTACTGCAGCTGTTGCAACTTCCTTTAGAGATGAAGAGTTATTTTCTGATATAAGGAAAATTGAAGTACCAACTCTAATTCTTCACGGAATACATGATAAAGTTTGCCTTTTCCCACTTGCAGTTGCATTAAATCAAGGAATCAAAGATTCTAAACTAGTACCTTTTGAAAATAGCGGACATGGTTTATTCTATGAGGAAAAAGATAAATTCAATAAAGAATTAATAAAATTCATAGAAGATTAAAAATTAAATGCCAGTACTGAAGCAACGCTTTCAATACTGGCATTTTTATTTATAGTAAAATCCATAATTTATAACTTATTTAAAATCATAAAGCAATAGTATCTTAATTAATCTTTGTAATTAAGATACTATTGAGTTTAAAGTTACTGATTTATAAATTGAAAACCCATAAAAATATAATATTCAGATGAATTATATGATAGTTAAAAGATCATCTCCATGCTCAACAGTAACATTATCAGCTTTAAGTATTTCTAGATATTTATGAGAGTTTGTTACTATTACAGGAGTAATTACATCATAACCTTCTTTCTTAATTGAATCACAATCAAAACTTATAAGTTTGTCACCAACGTCTATTATATCTCCTGTATTTACAAAAGCTTCAAAATACTTACCTTCTAAATGTACAGTATCAATACCAATATGTATCAATATCTCAACTCCCTCATCAGAGGTTATAGCTATTGCATGTTTTGTAGGAAATAGCATTGTTATTCTTCCGTTTACAGGAGAGTAAACTATCCCTTCAGCTGGATTAATTGCTATGCCTTTGCCCATAATCTCATCTGCAAAAGTATCATCGTTGACTTTTGATAAGTCTATCACCTCTCCTTTAATAGGACTTCTTACAAGTATCTTTCTGTTTAGTGAATCTTGCTGAAGTGTTATTGGCTTTTCCTGTTCATGTGCATCCACATTTTCAAATTTTACCTTTTCTTGCTTTTGTATTTCTTCAAATCCTAATATCCATGTCAATACAAAAGCCACTACAAATGAGATTATGCATACTATAATTGCATTAATAAAATTAGCTCTTGTTCCTAAGAAAATTGGTATAGCAGCAAGTCCTGGTGATGCGAGAGTGTACGACTTTAATCCTGTTACTGCTGCATAAAATCCTCCACAAGCTCCTCCTATTAACACTGCTACAAAAGGCCTCTTATACCTTAAGTTAACTCCATACATGGCTGGTTCTGTTATTCCAAAAACTGCAGTTATTCCTGATGAACTAGCTAGCTGCTTAAGTTCTTTGTTTTTTGTCTTTATAGCTACGGCTAGAGCTGCACCTCCTTGAGCAATATTTGAAGAGAGCATAGCTGGCACTATGAGAGATTCAAATCCAAACTTATTTATTGCTTCCATTGCTATAGGAACTACACTGTAATGCATCCCAGTCATAACCAAAAGTGGCATAGTCCCTGATAGTAAGGTCAAAACCAACCAGCCTGCTTTAGCATTAGAATAATTTATAACAGTACTTAGTAAATCACCTATTAGCGTTCCTAAAGGCCCTATTACAATCAATGCTAGTGGAGCTGAAACTAATAAAACTAACAATGGTTTAGTAAAAAACTTAATAGCCTTTGGTGAAATTCTATCAGCAATTTTCTCAATATAAGACATCACCCAAACTATTAAAATAATAGGGATTACTGAAGATGAATATTTTGATAAAGTAATAGGAATTCCTAAAAAACTTACATTCTTCCCTGCTTGAACTAAAGCAGAAAAGTCTGGATGTAAAAGTACCGCACCTAAACTCATCGCTAAAAAAGGATTACACTTAAACTTAATTGCAGAGGTATATGCTAAAAATATAGGTAGGAAGTAAAACCCTGCATCACCTATAAAATTTAATACGTAATAAGTCTCACTTGATTTAGATAATATATTAAAAGCTGTAAATAAAGCTAGCACTGCTTTCAACATACCAGCTCCAGTTATTGCAGGTAATATGGGAGTAAATACTCCGGAAATAGTATCTAATATTGCAGTCCCTGGAGATCTTATTTCTTTATCTTCGCTCATATCTTCTTCAGCAAAGTTTCCTATCTTCCTTATTTCATTGCATATACGTGCTACATCTGTTCCAACTATTATCTGAAATTGTCCCCCTTTGTTTACGGCTCCCATAATTTCCTTATTTGTGTTTATGCCTTCTATATCAACCTTCTTAATATTTTTCAGCTTAAATCTCAATCTGGTAGCACAATTAGTTACACTTTTTACGTTAGATATCCCCCCAATCTTTTCTAATATATCTTTTGCAAACTCATTATAATTCATTATTTTTCCTTTCTTACAACTGCCGTCACTTATCAAAACTTATATCTTCAATCTTATTTATAGAAAACTGTAAAAGTTTTAAATCATTAAACTACCGCATATGTATGTAACCTTTAAAATTATCTATATTTCTTAATCAACTAATATAAAGTAGTTGTCAAAAATATATACTTACTCCTAACAATTCACCTAATGGATAAATAGTAAAGCAAAGACCTAATTTAATTATAGTAAATTTATATTTCACTATAATTAAATTAGGCCTATCGTACTTAATACTTGATTACTTTCCTTCTCTTTGAGTTACTCTGTTTATATGTAGCATAAAATAAAGCATCTCATCGTTTGTTATAAGTACGTCAAATTTCTTCTTTATATAATTCCTAACCTTTAGAGCACATTCATGAGCCTCAGGGTATTTTTCTTTTATCTGTTCATATAGAAAGTCCTCATCGCTTCCTGAAAGTTCTTTCGCTAAAAGTCTCTTTGCAAAATATCTTATGTGTGTAACAAATCTGCTATAGTTTAAACTTGACTCATCAATATTTAAATTATAGTGGAATTTAACAATTTTCAGTACATCTTCAACCATTTCTGTAACTAAGATGGTCTGTTTAATATCTTCTCCACCTTGTTGTGCATTTACAAAATGTAATGCTATAAATCCAGCCTCATCTTCAGGCAGAGATATACCTTCATAATATTGTATAAGCTTTAATGACTTCAATGCTGCTGCAAATTCTTTCTTATAGAATTTCTTGATTTCCCAAAGTAATGCATTCTTCATGTTTATGCCCTGCTTATATCTGCTTAAAGCATAATTAACATGATCTGCTAGAGCAATGTAAATACTCTCGTTAAGATTTACTCCTAAATCTGTTTGTGCTTCCTCAATTATTTTATTAGTCAATTCAAGATGATTTACAGGAACTTCTTTAATTAATTCTATAAATTTATTAGCGAGTTCAGGTGAATTAAGAACAAAGGTCTTCTCTACTTTTTCCAAGCCTATATCATCACCAGGTTTCTTCTGAAATGCTACACCTCGCCCTAGAAGCACCATTTCTAGTAGATTCTCATCCTCAGCTAGCAAAATATTATTGTTAAATACTTTCTTTACTTTCATCCCTAGCCCCCTTTTCTTTTTGTACACATATCACATTTTCACATCTTTATTCATAAAAAAGTCGCTGAAAAGACCTTCTTCAGTGAGCTTTTTTTGCGCATCTGCCTTTCAGAATGTATATTAGGAAAATTTATCAGGCGAATAAGCTCTATTTTTTACTGCATAATCATAAAAAACTTATAAAAGCATTGAAATATTTAGGTTTAGCTAATTTAAAAATTTTATAATTCCCTAATGCAATAAAATAAAAAACCTAAATTAATATAAAAACGCAAAGCCACCTTGTGTTTTTATATTAATTTAGGTCTTGCCTGCTAACCAGTTACAATCCTATCAATTTATATTACATTGAAATTATATTATAGCTTGTAAACCTTGTCAATATATTACTTTTTCTTGCTAATATATATTTTCGATAATATAGTTAATATAATACACAAAGACAGTTCAGTTGTTTATTATTACCATATACGCTCTAGCTTCAATCATTAATTTATAAGCATCTAAAATCTTCAAATATCAATATTTTGTAACATCTGTAAATTGAGTTCCAAAATATAAACTCTATGATTTATTCTTTTTAATCAAGCTTGTGCCTAGCATTTTTTCAACTAATTCTAAGTAATCTCCTTCATACTTTATACTATTGTTACAAATCAGCAAAGCTATACCATGAACCATGCTCCACATAGCCAATATTGCCCCGATTTGCTGCTCTTTATCAAATCCATTTTCCTCAAGATATTTTTGTGCAACATTCTTGAATACTTCAAAAGAAGTTTCTTCATGCCCTATAAACTCATTATTCTCAATCTTAATAGCCTTATCATTATTTGAAAGAAACATGAATTTTAAATATTCAGGATTCTCCACCATAAACTGCACATAAGCCTTCCCAATCTCTACAACCTGAATTTTAGACCCAGTTACATTGGAGCTTACTGATTCTTCAAGTTTCAAAGTAAAACTATTCCACACCTGGTTGTTTATAGCCTCTATTAACTCATCTTTATCCTTAAAATGCTTATAAGGTGCTGCATGACTCACTCCACACATAGCCGCAACTTTCCTTAAAGAAAAATCCTTTATTCCAACTTCATTTAAAAGGAATAATCCATTTTGTATAAGAGCTTCTTTTAGGTCTTTATGATGATATGTATCCTTACTCATTGTTTCCTCCTAGCACTTGAAGTATGTACCTTCATAAAACTGTACAAATATTAAAGTGTTACATCTTTATAAGTATATCATTTGATGTTTTCATTGTAAACTTGCGATACTATACATAAATCGCCAGTAACACCAGTTAATCCTTTCTTATATAATATAATGAATAACTAATATTAAAGGATGTCTTACCTTGATTATTACTCCAGATATAAATACATTACCCAGTATAACAAAAAATGGAATCAAGTATTTTGAGTTAGTTGCTGAACCAGTTAAGCAAGAATTGCTTCCTAATCTCTTTATTAATGCGTGGGGATATAATGGAAGCACTCCTGGACCTACGATTTTAGTTTATCCAGGTGATATAGTTAACATCAGAGTTTATAATAATCTTCCAGAACCAACCAGTATTCATTGGCATGGTCTAGATGTTCCTAACAATATGGACGGAGTACCTGATGTAGAGCCTACTCCAAAAATACAGCCTGGTAGCTATTTTGATTATAGATTTAATATAGTTAATCCTCCAGGAACTCACATGTATCATACTCATTTTAACAATAGTCACCAGGAAATGATGGGACTATGTGGAGGTTTAATAATCTTAGATCCTACACAAAAGTCCAATATAGACTATGACTATTTTATTATGCTTCAAGAATTTCACTTAAAAGGTCTTGAAATGGGTACGATTAGATCTGGCCTATATGATATTGAACCAATGTCTCATGATTTCAACTTTTTTACTATGAACGGCCGTTCCTTCCCTTTCACAACATCAATGACTACTAGTTTAAACAGTATAGTTCGAATAAGACTTGGCAATATTTCTATGAACGCTCATCCAATACATCTTCATGGCCATCAATTTTTAGTTGTTGCATCTGATGGTAATAGTATGAGTTATAATAATTATCTCTTAAAAAACACAATCCATGTTGCGCCTGGTGAGACATGGGATGTAATATTTAAGTCTGACAACCCTGGCATTTGGCCATTCCACTGCCACATTGCCCACCACATGTCAAATAATATGACAAAATCAACTGGAGGAATGTTTACCACCATTAAATATGAAGATTAACTATAATAGCGAGCTTTTACCATTTAACTTATTATTTCATCAGACTAAAATAAAGTTAGGCCTAATTACTGGTCTAACTTTATTTTTATTTATAAAATATTTTTTATAAATTATATTTTTGTATCATTTTACAAAGTTTTAAAATAACTCAACGAAACATTGATAGCTGTAAACGTTAATACTATAATTTCCCTATATAGATTATTAGAAGGAGGTTTTAATATGAGTCAGTTTGAAAGGCTTACTCCCTTATTAAAAAGTTTTGTAGAAAAAGGTCCTGCTGGATGTTCCTGTTCAGTGTCTCAAAATGGAGATCAGTTATATAGTAATTTTGTAGGATTTTCAGATTTAGAAAACAATGTACCAATATCAGAAGAAACTATATATAGAATTTATTCAATGACTAAAATTGTTACTTGCGTTGCTGCACTTACTTTATATGAGAAAGGCTTATTTCTTCTTAATGATCCAATTGGAGAATACCTACCCGAGTTCAAAAACTCTATAGTCCATAGATACACTCCTTATGGAGCTCTATACACTTCACCTGCATCAAGACCTATAACTATAAAAGATCTTTTTACAATGTCATCTGGCTTAACTTATCCAGGCGATAACATAGAAACCGCTCGTTGTATCACAAAAGTAGAAAAAGACCTTGCAGAAAGATTTTCTTCTGGCGAAAAATATGATATTAGAGATTTTTCAAAAGCGATTGCAACCGTGCCACTAGCTTTCGATCCTGGAACTCATTGGCAATACGGTTATAGTCATGATATCCTTGGTGCCTTAATAGAAGTTGTATCTAATAAAAGACTGGGAGAATTTTTTAAAGATAAAATTTTTGATCCTCTAGAAATGAAAGATACTTTTTTCAGAATTCCAGAAGATAAACTCCACCGACTATGTAGCCTCTACAACCGTTCAGAAGATCGAATCTTAACAAAAATCACTAATATGGATGCAAATTATAAACCTGATGCTATTTTTGAAAGTGGCGGTGCAGGTCTATTGTCTACTTTAAGTGACTATAGTCGTTTTGCTCAGATGCTTGCCAATGGTGGTGAGCTAAACGGAGTTAAAATACTTAGTCATAAAACTATTGAACTTATGTCTACAAATCATCTAAGTCCAGAACAACTATTAGATTTTGATTGGCCTTATCAAGCTGGTTACGGGTATGGGCTTGGAGTAAGAGTAATGATAGACAAAGCAAAAGCTGGTTCAAATAGTTCCCTAGGAGAATTCGGTTGGTGCGGAATGGCAGGCACTTGGGTTATGATAGATCGTAAAGAAAAACTCTCTGCTGTTTATATGCAGCAGATGTTCCCTAACTTCGAAGAATACCATCAGCCAAGACTTAGGAATGTCATATACGGTTCACTTTAATCAATGTAATCTAATAGTTTATGTAATGCCATCCTCAACTGTACCAATACAGTAGTAAACTTTAGCAATTGAAATGTCCTTATTTATATAATAAACTTAGCTTGTAAAGCACCATAATAAATAAAGTTTATATATCGAAGGAGGGCATGATGTTTTTTAAGTTTATAAGTATAATAGCAGCGATTTTAACAACGGTTTCCTTTGTTCCCCAAGCAGTAAAAACAATAAAAACAAAAGATACTGCAGGTATATCTTTCGTTATGTATCTTCTTTTTACAATTGGTGTATTTTGTTGGTTAATCTATGGTGCTTACATAAAAGATATTGCTATAATAGCAGCAAATGCAGTAACCTTGGTTTTAGCATCAATAATATTAAAATATAAGTTTGATAATGTTCGAAAATTTAATGAAAGTTAATATAGCTGTATCACTTCGATCCGAAATCTATTTTTAAAACTCTCATTGGTTCTGGTGAGAGTTTTAAAAATAATAAGTTTTATTATGAAGTGGTACATCCATGTCTCTTAGTATTTTGATTTCCCTTTATTTAAATATATAATGAAAATAAAAAAGTAGCTAAAACCTTTAGCTACTTTTTTAATCCCCAACTTTAGTTAGCATATATTTTGCTTATTATTCTATTGATCTATTCAATATACTTATTGATGATTTTTACTGATATTTAAATAATTTATGCTGAGGTTGTCTCAACCATTCTCTGAATTACTACACGATTCTTCCATTTTCCTCTTACAAATCTAATGAAATATAATATTCCTCTAACTACCCAGTCTATGAACATTCCCATCCATACACCTGCAAGTCCAAAGTGTAAAGTGACTCCTATGAAGTATCCCATAGTAACTCTAAAAGCCCACATACCTATAAACGACGTAATCATTGTATACTTACCATCACCTGCACCTTTAAGTCCCGATGGTAATACAAAAGAAATTGCCCAAACTGGAGTAAAGATAGAATATAGTCTGCAAACATGAGCACTGAGATTAACTATTTCTTGATCACTAGTATATAGTGAAGGAAGTATTCTTGAAAAGGGCAAAACCGCCAGTGCCATAATTGTTAAAGCAACTGTTGCAAGTTTAGTGATATAAGCTAGAGTTTTTTCAGCTTCCTTACTATCCCCTCTTCCCATGTATTGACCTACCAATGCTGTAGCAGTAACGCATAAAGCATTTCCAGGTATATTTATCATCCCACCAATTGAGTTTGTTATAGAATTTGCAGCTATAACCGCAGTTCCCATATTAACAATATATATTTGTGTTATTAACTTCCCTCCGTTAAATACCAAAGATTCAACGCTAGCCGGTAACCCAACTGAAAATATAGGAGTAAGCAAGCCTTTATTAGGTTTGAATTTCTTTATTTCCGTTAACTTAATAATCTTTGATCCTCTTAATAAAACACTTAATACAAGCAACGCACCAATTACTCTAGCTAAAGCTATGCCTATTGCTGCACCTGTGACCCCTAACTTTACTATATTTATAAAAGAAAAAGTAAAAGCAACATTCATAATGTTCATGAAAATAGTTATTTTCATAGGCGTTTTAGTATCTCCTGCTCCTCTAAGTATACCATTGCAGATTAGATCTATTGTTATAAACGGATAAGTTAAAAGTGTTATAGATAAGTACTTATCTGTTGAATGCATAACCTCATAATCTACAGATCCGAAAAGAAGCTTTATTAGTGGTTCTTTAAATAAAAACATTAGAAGTGTAATGATTAGCGTTATAAATACTCCAGAGTACAATGCTTGTTTCATAGATTCATTTGCCTTTTTCGTATTTCCCTGTCCTATAAATTGGGCTACTACAACCATTCCTCCAATTGCTAGTGCTGAAAAGAAAGCTATAAAAATATTGTTTACTGAGTCTACCATACCAATTGCTGATACAGCTTCTTTTCCTATATGGCCTGCCATCATGGTGTTTACCATTCCCATAGACATTACAAATAATTGCTCCGCAAGAATTGGCAGTGTCATAGTGATGATATCTTTACGGATAAACTTCATTTTGTCACCTACGTATAAGACCACTGCGCGAAATATAAACAATAAATATTTATAAGAATCTACTTATAAATATTTATTACCCAATCGCCAAGTTCCTATATACGCCTTTCTAAATAGAATTAATCGATATAGATGTACCAGTTCGAACCTATTTGTTTATGAGAATATAGTTTTTAAATATACATTCTGTTCTGAAGTGTTTATATAGCTTTATTACTCACTCTTGTGATATAAACACCACTTTATTATTATAACTCCTACTGGCAATATAAGAATACTTTTCTTATTACTTTTTATTAAAACTGTATTAGAGCAGTTTCACCGATAAACTACTTTAATCTAAAACCTTTTCTTGAGAAACTATTTTCAAGTAAATTTTATTTATTAATAATTATTTTTTATTCATATCCAACAAATGTACAAGCTATGCTATAATTTGTATATAATAATTTTGTTTGGAGGTGAGCTATATGATTAGTTTACTGTTTGTAAATGCTACCATTCTTATAACATTCTTATTTCTCGGCAATCAATTGTTTGAACATAAGAATATTAACTTTGAAGACAATACCACTATAAAAGATAAGATATTATTAGGACTCTTAACAGGCTTTGTAGGATGTGTTTTAATTTTTTACGGCATTACCATATATGATAAGATACACTTAGATTTTAGGATAATAGCTATGATTGTTTCATCAATTTATGGAGGTTTTTTATCTAACCTTATAACTACAATTATTATAGTGATATTCAGAATTGGTTATTATGGTATCAATGAGGCTTCTATAGTAGGATCCTTAGGCTTAATTGTTTTATTATTAGCTTACAGCATTGTATACAAACTTAAAGTTAACTACAAATTAAAGTTCCTCCATATGACTTTACTAAATCTACTGTATGGAATAGTAGTTTTTTCAATACTTATCTCAAACTATACTTTCCTCTTCATAGTATTGAAAAACTATATAATTAGCAATATTATTGTATGTGCCTTAGTGTACTACATTTTAAATTATATAACTAAAATTAATACTCTTAATAGAAAGCTAAAATATGAATCTACTAAGGATTTTCTTACTGGACTTAATAATGTAAGATCTTTTGATAATATGTTAAATCACCTCATACATAACACTGTTGAAAAAAATGAACATTTATCAATTCTTATGCTAGATATAGATTTTTTTAAAAAAGTAAATGATACCTACGGTCATTCGTCTGGGGACTTGGTTTTGAAGCAGTTTAGCGATATACTAATGAATTCTTGCAGAAGCTTCGATATAGTTTCTAGGAATGGTGGTGAAGAATTCACCGCAATTTTACTTGATTGTAATTGTAAGCATGCAGCCGAAATTGCAGAACGGATAAGAAAAAATGTAGAAGAAGCCTTATTCACAATTGAGGACAATAAGCAAATTCATGTAACAGTTTCTATAGGCGTAGCTTCTTATCCTGATTCAGTAGTTAATATCAATAATATCTTGGATGCAGCTGATGATGCTTTATACCTTGCAAAGCGTACAGGTAGAAACAAAGTCTGCTAGACTTAAAGAAAAAAAGACCATGCACATAAAGGAACTTGCTCCTTTACTTGCATGGCCTTTCTCATATTTCTATTTCTATTATTAATCATTAAGTTCAGCATTTTCAAACATTTTCTTACTTCTAACTATAAATACTAATCCAACTATTGCAAAAATACATAGCAATCCTTCTATAGCTGCAACACTAGTTATAATCTTAGATTGATATAAAGCTGGCGCAAGATCAACTAAAGCATGAATTAAAATTGCTATTAGAAGGTATATATTCTTTCTTTGCTTTATTCCATATAAAACTACAAAAGTAAGAGCTATTTGAATTATAAATGCAAATACTCTCTCAGCTCCGCCAAGTGCTACCCCTGCAGCAGTTGCATTTACTACAGAGTTCTTCACAGTATCTGCAACAGATGAACTCTGGCCTTTTAGTAATACTCCTAGTGTACCTGAATTTACAGCTAGCGCTATAACTAATGAATTGACCATGCCTAATCCACCTAACAATATTGCCTCTATTCCTCCATGACCTATTGCATAGCCTATACCATCTTTCCACTCTCTATTTTTTTTAAGCAGAGTCTTAAACATTACAAAACGTCCAACTTCTTCAAAAACTCCAGCAGCAAGTGCTCCATAAATACCAAAACCTAACGTACCCACTGTTAATATTTTAGAGGATATCACCGCCTTATGCATAAACTGCTCTAGTACTAAGCTAAATAACACAAACCCTAATATTCCTACGAAAGTAGTTTTTATAGAGAAATGCTCTTTTACCTTAAAGAAGATGAGTGTTCCTATAGGAACTACAAAACATAAAACCATAACAACAACTAAAGAAATAATCACACTATTACTTACCATTACATTTACCCCTTACTTTAAAATTAATTAAGAAAATATCAAAGGAAATATACACATTGCCAGTATTAAAATTATAAATCCAATTGATATGGCAATGGCAATCTTATTGCCAAAGTTTAATGTCCAACCAACACCAAAACGTTTTTCTACGAAAAGCGAAGGATCATTTGGGTTATAGTATATTGATCCAAGCTTCCAAAATATATCATCATCTATATTACTAACAGTATTATCGATATCTTCATTAGTTGAAGTTTTTAAATTACTTCCTCCTTGGCCAAGTTTAAAAGTTAAGAATATCGGTACAAAAATTATCAGTACAAAGGCAACTATCAACACTGGAGTTATTTTTGCTAAATTAACAGAAATTAGATTTAATGAATTTAAATTAAATACTGTTATTAAACTAGAAATTACTAAAGTTAATGAAAATAACATGATTGAATTAAATCTTTTAAATTTATATAATTTTTGTGATGAAGACATAGGCTGAGCTACATCGATCTTGTTTTTACTAATTGCAATAGAGTAGTTAGCAAAAGCTAATATACCTACTAATATTACCATCATCATCCCATTTGTTATTACTGCCCCTACAGACTTATCGATGAAGTTATCTGCTACTCCATATATATTCCAGTGGATTCCTATTTTAGAAGGAAGCTGATCATATTTCATCAATGGTAATATTAGATTACAAGCCGCTATTATTGCAGGTATTATGAACCAAAAGGATGATAGTACTGCAGTATTTCTCAACTTTTGTGACATTTCTGTATTTACATAAACCATCTGCTTTTTATTTGCTAGCAAGTTATTTTTAGCTTTATAAGCTTTAATTCTACTATTAGCTTTTAAAAATATTAAAAAATACACAAAAATTATAATAAAAACTACTGCTACTAAAATTGCTGGATTATTAAAAATAGTATTCTGAACTACAAAATATAGAACAGCAATAACAGTAGTGAAAATTGTAATATTTGCATAATAACTTTTGGTAGCTGCTTCAATCTCTTTGTCTTTGGCTCTATCTAGTGGTATTACAATTCCAAATATTATATCCTTTCTAGTCATTTTAGGAGTAAGCAAAAACGTAACATACAATAATCCTATAACTAAAGCAGACATTAAATTCATAATAAATAAATCACTCATAAACAAACCTCCTTAAGGTTCACTTCTCATATTCATAATATAATTTTTTACATTCACTAATAAAATCTTCCTTAGAAACTCCAAAACAATGAGCTTGTGCAATAATGTTCTTTAATTCTTCCTTCAAAGAATTTGTAGCCTTTTCATTTTGCTTTATTGGAATTGCATTAACCACTGCACCCTTACGTCTATCTATTGTTACAAAGCCTTCATCTTTTAATAAGTTATATCCTTTATTTACTGTATGAAGATTTATACCGATATCTTCTGCCATTTGACGAACTGACGGTAAACTTTCTTCTGGCTTAAGCTCTCCACTTGCTATTCCATGGACAATTTGATTCTTTAATTGGAGGTATATAGGTACTTCGCTTTGAAAATCTATCTTTATCAGCATTCTGCACTTCCTCTCATTTTTAATTATACAAGTTATATTTGTTATATATAATATATAACAGATATAACTATAAATCAATATACTATATTCGAAATAATAATTTTTTTTTATTTTTTACTGTGATTATAAAAAATGTGCATACTCAATCTGAAGTCTATTTTAAAACTTTCACAGCTTCTGGTGAAAAAACTTAAAAATATGGCGCTACTAAAGCGTCCTGTTGAAATATGTAAGATATACTAAAACAAAAAAATGTTGCAAAACTATTTCCTTAATAGTTTTACAACATCTCCCTTTACTTAGAACTATTATTTTTGCAAGTATTCCATACTTCTACTCATACGATTAAACCAATTCACAGATTTGTTGTCTTTATTAATTATATTAGAAATCCCACCGTGACCATTTAGATAAACTGTAACTGCATTTTTGATCTTTACATTCTTTTTATCTGGCATCTCAATGGCACTATCAAGCTTAATGCCACGATTAATGATATAACTATAAACCCCTAAACCGTAGGCTTCATGTGAATTTACCTTATCACTAACCTTATAGGATGCATATCCTTTAGTCTTACCATTCATCCAGCTAGCCTGATTTGGTGCATCATACGGGATTTCACTTTGATAAAAATAAGTTTTTCCTCTCTCACCATTCCATATAGTTTGATATTTATGAAAATGCTCAACCATAAGTGCATATAAGGTGACATCATTACCATTTACTATTACTCCATTTGAAGTGATATTGGTATCCCAACCTACACCTTTTCCATGATCTGCACGCCATACCCAAAAATGATCACCAATCACATAATCACTATTTATCTTTAAACACACCTCAACCTTGCCTATATCTGCTCCTCCAACTCTAAAGAACAAATCACTTAGCACAATTGGATTTGATGAATTGTTATTAGATTCACCTTCTTTTCCAACCTCTAGCAATACCAAAGATTCTACTGTTCCAGCATCGAAAAGTAACCCTGAAACATTTACTCCTTCAACATCGTCAATAGACATAATCACTACACCATTATCAGCAAGCAAAGTTGCAATTCCAATACCCAATATTATAGTATCTTTCTTCCTTATGTTTATAGTTTCATCAATATGATATATTCCTGGAGTAAATAGTATATTTTTACCTTGCTCAAGAGCACAATTTATATCTCTTGCACTAGTTCTTTTTGAATAAGCTATATAAAAGTTTTCAAGAGATACTTTCTTACCTAAAACCTTTCTTTCCTTCCATGTAGTCCCTTTAGTCTCTCTTTGAAACTCAGGAACAAATACCTTATAATCTCCATCGGCATCTATCATTAAAAATGGTTTTTCTTTCATAACAGGAGCAGCCTCAATCTTAGTAAATGGATGCTCTGGCCATTGTCCTTCAGGTGGATTAGTATCTCCTACAAAAAACATATTATATGAGCTTCCGTTCCATGTCTTAAATTCATTATTTCTTGAAAACCACTGCTGCTGTGTCCCTGAAATTATCTCTCCCTCTATCAATGAATCAGCTAAAAATCCTCCGCTTGACCATCCTCCATCATATAGGGTTAAATCTCCTTTTATATATACTCTTCTTAATGGTGACGCCTGAGATACTGCCCACTTAGCAACTCCATTGGTTGGTGTTATACTAAGGTTTTCACATACTCTCCAAAAGTTACAAAGGGCATTACCATTACTCCAAGCAGCATCTACCTCTATTGAGCCTGTTACGTTTACATCATAAGGTGTCTCCCCAATTCCTGCTACTTGCGTGTAAAACCCAACTTTCATATTTAAGTCATATGAACCAGGTTTAAAGAAAATAGCATATCTTTCTTCACCAAAATGATTAGCTTCCTGAGCTCTAAATATTTTATCGCATATATCTTGTATATAATCTTTTGGCATTGACTCGTCAAATATATAAACATTTTCACCAAAGTTATATTTATCTTTTAATTCATTTGAATTATTCTGTAGTATTTTTGAAGCAGTCATAATATCTTTATTCATTCTTCCCCTCCTCTTAATAGCCAGACTTCCTAGATTTATATCTAGTTCAATATTCATTCTATATAGATACGCCTTTATTCTAAGGCATCTTATATTATCTTCCTCATATACTTCCATAAATAGACATTGTCAACTGGTCATTAAATATATAAACTGAATTTATAACCCTATCATTAAGCAATGATAATTATCTTATATTGAAATATTACCATGTACCATCTAAATTTTAAGGTATATATTATTTAGAAACAGTGTTATATTTTTGGATTTACTGTAAATACGTAGTAATAACTTTTGCATAAATTAATAATATTTTTGAAAGGTGATATAGTGGATTTAAAAGAGAAAATTAAAAATCTCCCCTCATGTTCTGGAGTATATCTTATGAAGGATTCTCTAGATACAATAATTTATGTTGGAAAATCTAAAAATTTAAAGAGTAGAGTTTCATCTTATTTTACAAATTCAAAATCACATTCTCCTAAAGTTGTTAAGCTAGTGAAAAACTTAAAGGATTTTGATTATATTATTACAGACACTGAATTTGAAGCATTTATGCTTGAATGTAAACTGATAAAAGAAATCAAGCCTATTTACAATAAATTGATGAAAAGCCCAATATCATACTCCTACATAAAAATTGCTTTAAATAGTAAATATCCAGAAATATATCTATCTGATACTTACTCTATTAATGATGGAAATATGTATTTTGGCCCCTATACAAGTTCTAATAAAATTGAAAGAGCTCTTCTGGGATTGAAAGAACATTATAAAATTTTGTGTAGCAATAAATTCAAAAGTTCTTCTGCCTGTATAAATTATTCTTTAGGATTATGTATGGGTATCTGTATGGAAAGCTTTCCTAAAGATAGTTACTTATCAACTATAGATAAAATTATATCTTTACTTAAAGGGAATAACACAGGTGTAATTGAAGAAATAGAGTATAAAATGCTTGATGCAGTTAATAAATTAGAGTTTGAAGCTGCTGCAAAATATAGAGATTATATACAAGCTATAAATTATATTGTAAACAGAACTAATATGATCAACTACATGGAGTTAAATAGAAATATAATGCTCATAGAAAACTTGGACAAATCCTCCATAAAATTTTTCCTAATTAAAGATAATAAAGTTATTTTTAATGAAAAATTTAGTCTTCTCCCAAACAATCAACTAGTTGATCAACTGATTAAAATTACATTAGAGCACTTTAGCAATGTTAGCTTAAATAACTCAATTTGTTTTGATAAGAATGATATAGATGAAGCCCAGATAATTTTCAGTTATATACAAAATAAATCAAATAACTGCAGATACTCTATTATAAATACTGATTCTTTCTCTATAGATTTTGAGACTAACATAAACAGGACAATCTCTAACCTGCTTGCTTTAAACAGCTAACAATGTCGATATGCACCGTCTTGAAATTAAAAGGCTATTCATACTATGCTTTTAGAGTTCCTATATCGAAACTTAATTTATACTTGTTCGAAAATCCCGGCTTCTGGGGATCTTCAGGTATGTATAAATTAATATTTGAGTTAGGAACTCTATAAATATAACCTATAAATTAAATAAGCTGTATCCTAACATATTGCTATGATACAGCTTTCTAAACCCTTGTATAAATTACAGGGAACATTGAGTTTGTCTCACTATTAAGCTTGTCTAAAGAACATTAATTTATGCTTGTTTGAAATCTTGTTATTATAAGATTTTCAAATATTCATAAATTAATGATTAAAATAGAATAAACAAATCAAGATTTACTAATCTTATTTAAAGTCTTTATTAATAATAGCAAACAACAGGTGTACCTACTTGAATATTTTCATATACAGCTTTAGCAAGATAAAATGGTGAATTTACGCATCCATGAGAACCATTTGTCCTATATAAATTGCCTCCAAATGCACTTCTCCAACTTGCATCATGTATTCCTATGCCTTGATCAAAAGGCATCCAATAGCTAACAGGAACATTGTAATCTTGTCCTTTTAGGTTAGTATTTCTTTCTTTATATTTTATATAGTAAACTCCTACTCTAGTGGAGTGGTTTTGGCTTATATTACCTGTAACTACATCTCCTTCAACTACCAATTTACCATCTTTATAAAACCATAAGTGCTGCTTTGACATATCAACTTCAACATAAGTACTACCTATATCATTATTATCTCTTGAGACACCTTTTATTGTATAAGCAGGCTCTTTAGTTTCAGACTTTCCTTCTTTTATATCAGAAATTATAGCTTGAGCTTCCTTTGCATTATTAATGGACCATCCATAATCGCCACCACTCACTTTTATCTTATTTCCAAGTGTAGTAGCGAAATCTCTAGTTTTGCCAACTGTATCATAGGTATTAGAGAGCTTAGAAACATACTCTTTTACCTTACTTTCATCTAAAGAAACATTTAAATTGTCATCAAGCTTTATCCAACTGTTTATTGTAGCACCATCTAAAACTTCTGTACTTTTTCCAAAAGTATAAGTAATTTTTGAAGCCACATATTTGTTAAGAGTATTTTTAGTATCAATAACTTTTTGTGAACTTGCGGTAATTTGAGGTTTAACATAGCAATCTGTACTCTTTAAATCTATTATTTCATCGCCTTTAAGAATTGCATCTGAGACAATACTATATAGTTTATCCTTATTGATTTTGTTACCATTAACCTCGTTTACAATATTATAAGTTCCATTTTCATATTTAAAACTTGCATTTTTAGGTTCAACTATATTGCTGCTTTCAAAAAAAGATAGGCTATCTAATTTCTTCTTTAACAGTTCCTTATCAAAAGAAACTGCTTCTGAAATTTTATACTCTTTTGAGTTAAAAACTGCTACTACCCAGCCAAATGGGTTTTCTTTGTCTTTCAAGTTTTTTACTTGTCCATTTGAATTATACTTTAATCCAATTTCATCTGCAGTAATCTGTTCCTTTTTGCTATTATCTGATTCTAACTGCAACGTATAGGCTTTAACCGTAGATGGCATTTGCTTTTCTACTTCTTCTACAGTTTTTCCTGAAACACTAATACTATCAATTTCTGAACCAAAGTAGAAATGATTCCTAAAATATATGGTCATACCTAAATATATTACAAGTAGAGCAGTAAGAGAAATTATGCTACCTATCAAAATTTTATTGCGTTTACTGTTATCTTTTTCCGTAATACCATCTCCTTTTATAATCGCAGCAAAATTTAGTAATGAAATTTTAACTTCATGCCCCCTCTCTAAAGTCATATTTCATTCTATGTTCAATGATTAATTTTTAAGACTATATTGTTTATGATAAATGTAAAATTATTGATACAATTTTTTCTACAAAAATCTCTTACTATTAAAATAAATGTGCCACTTATAATACTTTCCACTTTTCCAAACATAAATCACCTTATAGATAAAAAAACACTCTTTTTCCATATTATTGTAAATTTTCACTAATTTATTATATACCTCTCATTTAATACAATCAATAAAACTTATGTATTAAGGCATAAAATTTACAAGTGACATAGAGCAAAATGAATACGATATATATTAATACGAAGATTAATATGTATAGATACTATTTTGTAAAAATTTTCATAATAATTTTTTACAAAAGCTCTAAATCTTCAATAAAGCTTAAGTTTACTGCTGATGATAAAAACTCTGCTTTTTATGCTCAGCTTTTTACTGATTTAGGATTAAATTACTTGTCTGATGACTACACAATCCAATGATGTTATATTTAAATTGAAGATAGATTATTTTTTATCTTCTCACTTAAATTCAAATGATTTTCCTTTTATTAAACATAGAGTACTTGCAGGTATTTTTAATTCCGCCTCATAATCAAGCATTACAAAGCAACTGCCGACGCTTTTCTATACAGAAAAAAATCACTAATACTTTATTAGTGATTTTTTTCGTAGCTATCTTTTCTAAACATGAGTTAAGAAATTCAGGTCTGATATTAAGTTTTATTTTTACTTCTATAAATATAAACTACTTTATATTTGAATCTATCAAGATAAATATTCGTAGATTCATGGAAATCTTTATTTGGAGTCTAAGGATTAAAGTAGTTTATCTGTTCAATTGAAGTATTTCATCTTTATATATCATTTCTATCTGTATTTAGTGACATAAGTTCAGAATAAATTTTCTTTTTATCTATATCACTTATTATTTCTTCAGTGTATTTTTTAATTGTTTTCACTAAATGGATTGTATACACAACATTAGTATTGGATGTAACTTTCAAATCAACATTAGTTGTAAAAGTTACAATTGGAATGTATCTTAATTCGCCAAATTCTTTTAGTATTTGTTGTAGAGCTTGTATATGCTTATTATTTTCACATATAGGATTCTGTAATTTTTCCGTCTTTACATGAAGTCTTTGCTGCCAGCTTTCATCAAACTCTCTTCCAATGATCTTCCCTTTATAATTTTCAGCTTGTATTACAAAAATACCGAAGTTCGATACAACAATATTATCTATTTGTATAGTATTTTCCTCTAGTTTTAATATCAATTGATTAATTATCTCGTATTTACTCTCATCCAATCCAGATAAGTAAAATTCAACTGACTTTTCACCAAGGCGGTCTTTAATCCTCGGCATAAAAAGATCTAGTATCAAAGCTAAAATCATTAAAATCCATAAGTACCAAAATTTCATTAATAGTTCTACTAATACGCTCATTATTATTTCTCCCTTTACCAAAAGTAATCAAATATAAATTAGACGCTCTAGACCCTGTTTAGGTATCAAACTTTTGATAATACTACATTAATTATAATCTATTGGTAAGACAACTTATCCTATTATATTCTCAAATTGACTGTCAGTACAATATCCCTTAACAATATCTTATCAAAAAGTTCTAGGATAGGACATCTAAATAAAATTAATAACATGCAGAAACTTAACAGACCTTATATTGACCGCTTAAATGCAACTTGATATAATTTAATTAGTGAATACACTTGCAACAAGGACACCTCAACTTTATCATAACGTTACATTTCTTTAATTCCCTTTTCTTTTATATTTATTTTCTTATTTTTCTTTTCAGAAAGGAGTGATTATGAAGACTCTTTAATTATTGAAATAACTTAACCAAAATCTACTTTTATTTCTTTTCTATATATGTATCTTTCAAATCTAATAAAATTAAAGGATGTGTTTTAAAAATGGGTAAACATGTATTTTCTAAAAGGCTCCTAGCTTTAGCTGCTGTAGCATTATTATCAGTTGGTATTCTGAAACCTGTCAATGCTTCTGCAGCCTCTATAACTTCAGGAAAAACTTATAAATTAATTAATGCTGGTAGCGGTAAAGCACTTGACGTTTATGCTGCCGGAACTGCTAACTATACTAATGTTGATATCTTCACAGATAATGGAACTGATGCTCAGAAGTGGACAATATATTCTAACTCTGATGGCACATATAAACTTCTAAATGTAAATAGTAACAAGGCTCTTGATGTTTATGCTGCCGGAACCGCTGATTACACTAACATTGATATTTACGATGACAATGGTACTGCTGCTCAAAAGTGGAGCATTGTAGCTAATAGTGATGGAACATATAAACTTATAAACACCAATAGCAAAAAAGCTCTTGATGTTTATGCAGCTGGAACTGCTGATTATACAAATGTTGATATTTATTCAGATAACGAAAGTGCCGCTCAAAAGTGGAGAATAGTGGAAACTGGAAGCAGCACCGGAAATGGACAAACCTATACTAATCAAGATTTTACTGCTTACACCTCTCCAGTAGGAGGAATTACGGCTTCTGGAGTTTCTCCAACTCCTTATACTACCTGTGCTGTACATCCATCAGATAGATCCAATGCTTATTCTGCACCAATATTTCCATTCGGTTCAATAATCACTACAAGTAGTCCTCTTTACCTCCCTGGCTATGGAAATAAAAGTTCCTTTGTTGTACAAGATAAAGGGGATTTAGCCTTCCAAAAATCTCAATACTGGATTGATATATTCTTTGATTATGAAAATAACCCTAATGCTATTCCAAATGCACAAAACTTTGGGAACCAGAAGATTAGTTATAGTATTAGTAAGTAATAACTAGCTTATAGCTTTTATATTGTATCTCTAAAAATATATAGGGTTGACTTCTCATAACTTGAAAAGTCAACCCTAGTTCTTATATTGTATACTTACATATAGATATTTCATTTCCATTATAAAAAACACATAAATAACCTATCTAATATTCTATCTAAATTAAAATTTAATCAGTATAATATAATTACTTATTTAAAGATAATTATCAGCTTTTTTCAACATTAAGCTCGTGCAATTTTCCTTAATTATCTCATAAACCTTATTGCATACATTGTTAAACTCTTTAACCATTTTTTTCGATAAGCTCAAACTAAAACATATCTGATCTACTTCTATCCCTATAATAAAACCGCTTATATTGAATTTAGAATTTTTAATTTCTGAAACTAAGCTTCTATTATGCATAAAGGATGAAGAACTGATATATCGTTCATTATCATCTAATGGAATTAATGTAACAGATCCACACTCTATACCAAAATAGGTACTATCAATTATAAATATTAAATCATTATCTACTAAACAGTCTAGTGCAAAATCTAAATCAGTTTCTGCCTTTATAAATTGTATATCTAAATCTAATTTTCTCAGCTTATGTTCAATAACATTAATTATCTTCATTGGAATTCCATCATCGCACATTAATATATTCCCGATACCTATAACTTTAATCATACAAGCCTCATAACAAAATCATTATATTGATCACTTATTACATGAGTCGCACAGGAAACACATGGATCAAAGGACCTTACTATTCTTCCTATTTCAGAAGGGGCTTTAACATCTTCAATATAGGTTCCTATTAGTGCCTTTTCTATAACACCCTTATTTCCCTTAGAGTCTTCTGGCGATATATTCCATCCAGATGGTGTTATTATATTGTATTTACTAATTTTTTGATTAGCTATGCTAATCCAATGTGCTAATGCACCTCTTGTAGTATCTCTAAGGCCTGCTCCTTCAGCACTTTGTGGCACCTTCCATATCTGTTGAGTAGCTTTTGAAGGCTTTATCATCTCTAAAAGCCTTTCTATTATATCGCATATTATCTTAACTTCTATAACTCTAGCTGTAACCCTATCTAATGTAGATACGCCGTTAGTATACTTTCCATTTATCCACAATCTGGCAAGTGGCCCTACCTCCATTGGCATCCCATTATATCTTGCTGCCTTAACCCATGTATAAGCATCTTTCTTATTAGTATCAGAAGATATACTTCCACCCCCAACAGAACTTGGGCTATAGGTATAAACAGAATCCTCTTCTATTTTTGCAGGATCAAAATCATATCTTATATTATTTATCATCACGCCACTTTTAACATATGTCTGGGGTTCATTGAAACTATTATCAAAAGCTCCATAACTCATAAAATTGCCATAACCTTTTCCGTTCTTGAAATCCTCACCGTAATATCTTGAAATAATATTAATATCATCTAACATTACATTATTAATAAAATCTTTAATGGATGCCAGTATAGATTTTAATTCTATAATATCTATCACAATAACATTGGCTGTAACGCCTCCAACAAAAACTCCATGACTATGAGGTGCTTTTCCACCTAATATAGCCAGCATCTTATGTGCATCTCTACTATATTTAAGAGCTTCTACATAATGATTACTTAACTTTGTATTTAAATCCTTTGGTAATTTATATTTTCGCCCATTATTATCGTTTACTGGGTTCATATCTATTTGTACATAGTCCGGTATTGTAAATTGATAAAAATGTCTTATATGATTTTGTAAAAATTCACATCCATGCATTATCTGTCTAATCATACTTCCATTCTCATCAGGCTGAACTTTTAACGCATCTTCCAATGCAAGGGCAGATACAAATCCATGAGCAGTAGAACATATACCACATATTCTTTCAGTGAAATAAATAGCATCAAAAGGCGATCTTCCTTTTAACATTTCCTCAAATCCCCTAAACAAAAACCCATTGTTTCGGGCATCAATTATAACATTCTTATCTATAGTTACTTCAATTTGCATAAAGCCACTTATTCTTGTGATAGGATTTATAACAATTTTTTCACTCATAACTTTTCTCCTGATTGAAAATTGATAAAAGGCTCCATCTCATCTGGAAATCCTCTGTTTACGCATCCAATACAAGGGGTATTATCTTCTACAGGCCAATTGACTCTATCATTCCACTTCCTTAAAGCGCAATCCGCCCTTGTTATTGGACCTCTACACCCTAATTGATAC
Organism: Clostridium folliculivorans; assembly: GCF_024341905.1. Taxonomy (GTDB): domain Bacteria; phylum Bacillota; class Clostridia; order Clostridiales; family Clostridiaceae; genus Clostridium_AR; species Clostridium_AR folliculivorans. The sequence goes on along the minus strand of NZ_BQXY01000006.1, from coordinate 46,687 downwards.
ATACATTCTTTGTCACCTAGCTGTTTTGCAAATATTTTCTTATCAAAATAAGATCTTCTTGAACAATGAGTGTGTATAGTTTCTTCATATAAAAATAGTGGCCTATATTCTGAATCTAATTGTGGCAATCCAAATGATATCAAATGAGCTATAGTACTTATCACCCATCTAGGATTTGCAGGACATCCTGGAACCCTTATAATCTGATATGATTGATTACTTAGAAATTCAATAACACTCTTACTTGAAGAAGGATTAGGCTTGGCTGCAGAAATCCCCCCATATGAGGCACAGGTACCCACTGCCAAAATATATTTTGCTTTCCCTGCAGCTAGGGTTACTGCTTCTGCCCCAGATATAATCTTCCCATTATAGTTTGCTACCATATTATAAATTCCAGAGTCTTTAGAAGAAACTGCCCCTTCTACTACCAATATAAATTCTGTATCTAAGGTTTCAAGAAATTTATCAAACGCTCTTTGCCCCTCAGCTCCCATGATGCTATTATTGTAGGTCATGTTAACCATTTCAGATAAGACATAATAAACATCTGGTGTCGCTGCATCTAAAAGCGAAATTATATTTCCCGAACAGCCACAGGCTTCTAACCAAATTAGGTTTATCTTTTTTATTTTATTATTTTCTAGCCTCTTTAATGTAGATGTTATCAGTTCTCTTTGACATATCTTTCTTGACAATTCTACCTCTCAAAAATATAGCTTTTGGTAAATTCTATTCTTTTATAATTATCTTTATACTCTTAAAGCTGTTTTTTATATTATTATTGAAATAAAAAAGCCTACCACTCGCTGGTAAGCTTTTTTTTATTTACTTGTACTAGTACTTGTATCTGTAGTCTGTGCATATTTACGAATTATAAAAATTTCAACTCTTCTGTTCTTGGCTCTTCCTTCAGCTGTATCATTACTATACTTAGGTCTATATTCACCATATGCTTGTATAGAAATCTTATTCGTACCTACTCCACCTGAGTTAACCATAAAATTCATAACATTTATTGCACGCATTGCGCTTAAGTCCCAGTTTGATCTAAACTTACTAGTACTTATAGGCACATTATCTGTATGACCTACAACCTTAATTTCATTATCTAATCCGCGTACCATTTTTGATATTTCAAGAAGTAATGGATTTACGTTTTGTAATACTTGTGCATCACCTGAATTGAACAATGCTGCATCCTGTATTGATACTTCTAACCCTTCTTTATTAACCTCAACTTTAACATTATCAGCATATCCTTTACTTTGGATTTCTGATTCTAAGCTTTGTTTAAGTCCATTCATCGTATCTTCTTCTTTTTGAGTATTGGATTTCTCTGCTGAAGTCCCTGCGTTTGCCGCTTGCGATTGAACAACTGCAGTTGCATTAGTTCCACCTTCAGACATCACAGAAGATCCACCTGAAAATATAACATTAAACTCGGCACTAAGTTTTTCAAGCTTTTGTGAATCTACTTTACTCATAGCAAACATAACTATAAAAAGTGCCAATAGGAGTGTAAGCATGTCCGCATACGGTATAAGCCAAGTTTCATCTACATGCTCTTCATGATGCTCTTTTTTCTTTCTCATCACTTATCTCCTTTACTTTTCAGCATTTGCACTAATAACTTTTTCTCTTTCCTTTGGTTCTAACATACCAATCAATCTAGCTTCAATACTCTTAGGGTTCTTTCCAGCCTGAATAGCTAGTATACCTTCAAGTATAATTTTCATTGTACTTATTTCTTCATGGGACTTTCTTTTAAGTCTAGATGCAAATGGATGACAAACAACGTATCCAAAGAAAATACCATAAAGTGTAGCAACGAAGGCTCCTGCTATCATATGCCCTAGTTTTTCTGTATCATTTAAGTTACCAAGAGCTCCTATAAGTCCAACAACCGCTCCTAAAACTCCTAGTGTAGGTGCTGAGGCACCTGCTGTAGTAAATACCGAAGCTCCTGCCCTATGTCTTTCTTCTGTTCCATCAATTTCAATTTCTAATGCTTCAACAATATCTGCTGGTTCTACACCATCCACAACCATTTCTAAGCCTTTTTTCATAAATTTATTTTCCATAGCTTGTACAGTGCTTTCAAGTGCTAATAACCCATTTTTACGAGTTGTTTGAGCCATCTCTACTAATTGTTTTATTATTTCTGCAGGGTCTTCCTTTCCTTCGCCTTTAAAAAGTTTTCCAAAAATTCTAGGAATGTTAAGAAATTCCTTTTTAGGAAAAGAATTCATCACCGCTGCTGTTGTTCCTACAAGAATAATTATTGCTGCTGCTGGATTTAATAGTACTGCTACGTTTGCCCCCTTTACAATCATCCCTACGACAACTGAAAGAAGACCTGTTACAACTCCTATGACTAGAAAAATATCCAAGATTCCATCCTCCTCGTAAAATTACTGTTTCGACATATTATTGTTTTTTTCGCAAGTTTCATAAATGTATCATATCATAGTAAATATTAATTTAGAACTACCAATCAATAAATGGACTTATGTAATATATAACAATAATAATGTTTTGTTTCATTACCATCCAGTCAACTATATAGGTTACCATATATTGAATAACCCTTAATCCATACATTTCTATATATCCTATTTTACACTTACTTCAGTAAATTTTAACTATATATAATTTTCAATATATAAAAAGCATCACTTTTTAGCGGTGCTTTTATAGTATTTCTACTATTAAATTTTTCGTGTAATATCAGCATTACTTTTGCTATTTCATAAAAATTCATATCAAAGTTTGTCATTAATTTCTGCTTAAAAAGTTAAATTTTTCAGCTTTTACTTATAAAATACTTTATCTATATAATTCTAACATATTATTCATCGTACTTTCAACACACTTTAGTATCTTTTGTCGATTATTGTTATTTATGCTATTATTTTTAATCACCTAAAATTAGAATAACTATTAAGGTTGTTCTTGATATATAAAGATAGAACACTTCATATTTATATATCAAAATATGAAGTGTTGCTTTATTTGATTTAACATTATCTTTTATTTATAAAATCTTCCCTATACGGAGTAAACACATCTAATAATACTCCTTTTTTAATACACTTACATCCATGAATTACATTAGGAATCTTGTATAAGGTATCACCTTTTTTAACAATATTTCTAATCCCACCAATTTCAAACTCAAACTCTCCTTCTAATACATATGAAAGCTGAGTATGTGGGTGGCTATGAAGTGTTCCCACTGCTCCTTCTTCGAAATGCACTTCAACAGCCATTAGTTGCTCACCGTATGCTAATATTTTTCTCTGTACGCCTTCTCCTGCTGGTTGAAATTCACACTGATCTGAATATACAAAAGCCTTGTTCATTTTTATTCCTCCATGTCCATGTTTAGCGCATATTAAGTGCTATGCGCTAGTCATCTTTATATCTATAAACCTAAATATAGTAGAATATTTAAGGCTTGTATCCTTTATAATTATAGCATGACTTACTTGTTTTTCTTTATATTTTATAATGAGGCTTGAAGCTTATTTACCATAAAGTTCTTCACTACATTTCAGTAAATTACCATAATCTCACCTTATTTAATCCTATTGAATAAAATTTTAAAAGAAAACAGACACCCTCTTTCGAGAATGTCTGTTAACACATAGGATTACTTTCTTAAAACCATCCAACTCATAACATGATGAATTGCAAATCCATCAAAACTTGAGTTTCCACTATAGCTTATATAAACTTTATTCAACTCTTGATTCATACAAGCTCGTCCTTCTTCATAAAAGCTTATAAAATCACCTTCACTAGATTTCTGAGTTTCGACTCCAACTGTAACTTTAGTGCCATATAGCTTACCTAATCTTAGTTCTTTAGAAACTACGCTAATTATCCCATTTGTTCCTGCTGCAGTATCTCTGTAAGCCATTATAACTACATTTTTTACATTCTTTATTATCCACTCAGCTAAGTTACCAGTTCCATATTTAGTATTGTAAGTTACACCATCGAACCAGAATGGTACATCTACAGCTAGTTTTATACCTAGTGCATTAGTCTTGCTAACCGCATCTAATAATAAACCTTGATAGTTAACTATAACTCCATTCATATTTTGGTTATATTGTGTATTTAAATATGGTTCAACATCCAAGTGTACACCATTAAATTTTTCATTTATTAATGCAGAGCTTTGATACTTGGTTAACCAATCAAAAAGTTGTTGTTGCTTATATGCACCGTTATCTGATGCCCAATCTGGAGCTCCATGTAATGCTTGTACACTTATACTTTTTGCAGCTGCCTTTCTAATGAAGTTTTTATAATAATCAAGTTTTAAGCTATAATTGACTTGAAGGTATATGTTCTTAACATTGTTAGTTGCCGCAAAATTAAGTATAGTATCTGAATTGCTTACTATCTGCTGTGTATCCCACAACCATGTTGAATTTTGCGTACTTGTAGTTTGTGTAACTACTGGTGTCTTAACACTATTTTTATTTGCTGCAAGTGCTTGAGTTGGGATAATTAAAGATACTGCCATAAATAGTGCTAAGAAAAACTTTGATTTTAACATATAAACTCCTCCTATCGAAAGCCGGGAGGGTCCTAAAAGGAATCCTGGCAACCTGGCAACCATGCGGTATATAACCGTTTAGGCCCATAGCTTTGCGTCTTTGCCTTTCGGCAAATTTGCCTTTTTCAATTATATTTTTGTTTTACCACGATGCATTTATGTAAAATTTTAACGCATAACAATTATTATTATCTTTTTATTAATTATTTGCTTTATGTATTAATATTCAAAATACTAAGCACTCCTAATTTACCAAAAACTAATTATCATTATGCATTATAGCTTTCTATAGCACCTGTGGTGCTTTTATTATATCCCAAACAATAAAACTTGGTAATAAATTTCAAGCATAAATATACTGGTCTTTTAAAGGTTCTTTTGTAATATTAGTCTACATTTCACCACTAGTTGGATAAAAATTCACTCCAATTCTAATTAAGCATTATTATTATCTTATTCATTAAACTTATATTCACTTAATTTTATTAATCATAATAATATATTCTATATCAATTATTATTTTTTAGGAGCTCTATGTTTGATTACCCATTCTCAGATGACTATTTTCAGTATTATAGGGCAATTTATAGTATTACAATTAATACAGAAGCCCATACATTAACCTTATTTAAGTCCGATAAATTCTTTAAATCTTATACAGTTGCTGTAGGCAAAGCTTCGACACCTACTCCAAAAGGAACCTTTAAGATAGTAAATAAAGCTACAAATCCAGGTGGCCCATTTGGTGTAAGGTGGCTAGGACTCGATGCCCCTAATGGCGATTACGGCATTCACGGAACTAATAATCCTGCTTCAATCGGCAAAAACATCTCAAATGGTTGTATTCGCATGTATAACAAAGATGTACTGGAGTTATCAAATTTAGTACCTATAGGTACTGTTGTAAAGATTGTTTAAAAATAACGAATCAATATCGTTTGAAAAAAGTCTAAATAATATTGATTTATATTTTACCAATATCATTTAGACTTTTTTCTTTTTATAAATATATAAGATTTACACTAGCTTTTCTTTATACTCTTTATAAAGAATGGAACTTCGTAACTTAGCATTACAATCCATCCAAAACCACAGCTCAATGCTATGCCTGCAACTCCGAACTTTGGAGCAAATATATAAGAGAAAATCACTCGTCCAATCATTTGTACAAAGGTTGACATTAATGTTATCTTTAAATCACCCATTCCTCTAAAATACCCTTGTATTCCATTTGTCCAACTAGGTAATAGATAGAAAAATGCCATCATTTCAAGATACATTACTCCCATATTTACAACTACATCATCACTACCATTTATAAAAAGTTTCATTATGGTCCTTGATCCTAAAAAAATCACTCCACATATTATGAACCAGTAAATAGTTTCTAACTTTAACCCCGACCATAATCCTGGCTTAATACGGTCATTCTTCTTAGCACCTCTATTCTGAGCTAAAAAAGTAGTCATTGCTTGGGCTATGCTTTGTTCTGGCATAAAAGCAAAATCATCTACCCTATTAACTGCATTGAAGGCTGCAATAGCTTGTATACCTAGTGGATTTACCGCTCCTTGGACCAATACTTTTCCTACATATAAACAAGTCTGCTGCATTGCAGTAACCCAGCTATAATTTATTGTACTTCTAAGTAAAGCTTTATCTAATATAATTTCTTCTTTAGAAAAACGTAAAAGTGGGACCTTAAAATATATATATGCAATACAAAAAACACTAGAAAACATCTCAGCTGTAACGGTAGCTATAGCTGCTCCAGCTACTCCCATATGAAATAATTTTAGAAATATTATATCCATTACCACATTCAAAATAGATGAAATCATTAGAAATTTAAGTGGCGTTTTTGAATCTCCAATACTTCTTAATGTTGCCGCAAAAACATTATATAAAAAGGTAAAAATAAGCCCAAAGAAAATTATTCTTAAATAAATAGAGGCATCTGGAATAAGTTCTTCTGGAGTCCTTATTAATCGTAAAATTGGTTTAGTAAATGCCACACAAAAAATAATTATGCATGAAGTGAAGATGAAACCACCAATCATTGTAGTTGAAACTTCCCTCTTAAGTTTCTTGATATTCCCAGATCCAAAATATTCGCTCATTAAAACAGATGCGCCCATGCAAATACCAATTATTAAGAACATAACTATGTTCATAATAGGATTGGCTGTACCTACTGCAGCTAATGCTTTAGTTCCTACGAAACGCCCTACAAAAATAGAATCTGCTGCATTATAGGTAAGTTGAAATAAGTTACCAAGAATCAATGGTATTGAAAAACTAATCAAATGTTTAGGTATGCTACCTTTTGTCATATCTGTAGTCAAGACTCATCACCGTCCGATCATTTTATAATTGTTCTATAACTATTTATATAAATTTGTATTGCTTCATCTTGTTATAATCAATGAATATTGAAATCTCTAAAACTCATTAAATTCGCCATTGTTCACGTGAACATTGCCACACTTATTATTCTATACTATTTTTTTAGCAAATGAAAGCACATGTAAAAAAAATCGCTAAATGATCCCTTAGCGATTTTTTCATTTGGATATCTATTTACGTGATTAAAGTTATATGTGCATCCATTAAACTAATATTTCTCTTATATATGAAGCTATTTCTTCATTCTTGCAATTTTCAAAGAAATATTCCTTGAATTTTTCTCCACTTATTGCTCCCTTTAATAAGTCTTGGTCTATACCCTTTAGTATTGTTATGATATCTTTATAGGTAACTTTCTTAACCTCATCTAATATCTTCTTGTTTCTTTGTTCAGGTACAACACGTTCTCTTGGGTATCCTCGTCCGCTTTCACCTTCGAAAAGTCTTTCAAAAACATATTGAAGATTAAGCTCTGCTCCCCATCCAAAACCTTTTGCGAACGGCATAGATATTGCATTTCCGTCATTTATTTGAGCAAACATATATGCATCAGATGGATCTACTACATACCCACATATAACTCCTGGAAATGAGTTACATGCAAGCATAGCACCTGCCCCAGTACCACAGCCTGTTATTACATAATCTACTGCACCAGAATTAAGTAATATAGCTGCTAGTATACCATTTTGAACATAAGTAAGAGAATTTTTATCTTCTGCCCCGTACATACCATAATTGAATACTTGATGTCCCATAGGTTCCACAACCTTCTTTAGAGCAGTATATACTATTTCATTTTTTGACGCCTGGCTATTTTCATTGATTAATGCTATCTTCATGTTATAAATTCCTCCAATTTTATATTCTAACCTATTTGTTTTCTTATTTTTTAATCGCTGTTAAAGCACTGTTCTGAAATTAATTAGTTAGCCACTTTTTTATAGCTTATTGATTCAGTTTTCCTAGTTGAGTTAAGATACTTCAATCAACATAAAAAATGTGCCCACTTACAAAATCTAAACCATTTAATGTCAAGAACACTTATGTCTCAATAAAGTCTTCTTTCTACTTCGTAATAAAACTTATTATTTTTAAATTCTCTCACAAGAAACCGTGAGAGTTTTAAAGATAGATTTCGGTTCGAACTGGTGCATCTTTATATCAAGTATAGCAATTAACATTTTCAATTTCTTGTTATTTTTTATATTAAATATTGCAATTATTGAACAACAATTTTATACTTATATCAATGATTCAATTTTGAAGGTTCAAAAATGTTATCCTACATATATTTCTGAATCTTAAACCGATTTCTATGAAACAATTTTGAAATATAAGTTCTTATATATACTAAATTACAAAGAGGTGATTCTATCTTGAAAGAGCTTAATTCATGCAAAGAGTCGATACTACAATGTATGAATACTAAAAGTTTTGCAATTGCCCATCTGTACAAAGATGAGAAAAGTATGGATATTCATGTTCATGATTGTTATGAAATATATTATTCGATCTGTGGAAGTAAGCAATTTTTAATAAATAATAAATTCTATGACATAAATCCAGGTGATTTATTTGTAATTAACCAATACGAAAGCCATTATTTATCTCAAACTGACCAGATGAAGCTAGAACGAATTGTTATATCTGTACATCCTGAATTTGTACGAAATCTTTCTACTTCAATGACTAATTTAGATTATTGTTTTTCCTTCCGTCCAGAACACTTTAATCACAAATTATCACTGACAAAAGATCAGCAGCAAAGATTTATGTATTATGTAAATAAGATTAATTCTGTTGAAGCATACGGAAGTGATATCATTGAGAAAAGTTCCTTTATGGAATTATTGGTAATGATTAATTCATTATACCAAGCCAGTGCTATGGATGACTTGAAAGATGCCTCTTACAAGTATAATGAATTAGTTGAAGATATCCTTACTTATGTAAATCTTAATATCTGTAATCCAATCACTATCGAAAGTTTATCAAAGCACTTCTACATAAGTAGTTCTTATTTATGTAGAATATTTAAATCTACTACTGGAACTACAATTAATAAGTATATTACAGCAAGAAGAATCAGTATCGCTAAATCACTTCTTGCATCTGGCTCTAATGTAAATGATGTGTGCGAGAAATGTGGATTTAACGATTATAGTAATTTCTTAAAGTCATTTACGAAAACTGTTGGGATATCGCCTAAGAAATATTCACTTTACTCCTTTACTTAAAGAAGCTTCTCATTATTAGTTTAATATTAATGTTATCTAATTATTTTTATATATAAAAAGAAAGTAAAGACACGTTTTAAATAACCTGTGCTTTACTTTCTTATTTATTATAGATACTTTAAATTATTCTACTCTTAACTAGTTATCACTCAAATCCTCACCATTAGTTGAGATAACCTTCTTGTACCAATCAAAGGATCTTTTCTTTGATCTTTCAAGTGTTCCATTACCTTCATTGTCTTTATCAACATATATAAATCCATAACGTTTTTTCATTTCCCCAGTAGTGAAGGAAACTAAGTCTATACATCCCCATGGAGTATACCCCATTAACTCAACTCCATCAAGGTTTATAGCTTTTTCCATCTCTTCTATATGTGCTCTTAAATATGCTATTCTATAGTCATCATTTACTGTACCGTCTTCTTCTTTTACATCGATAGCACCAAAGCCGTTTTCAACTATGAATAATGGTAACTCATATCTCTCATATAACATATTTAATGAATATCTTAAACCTACCGGATCAATCTGCCATCCCCAATCTGATGCTTTTACATAAGGGTTTTTAACTGTTGACTTTTGACCACCAGACAATCCATCTGCAGCCTCGTTAGCTCCAGTCTTAACTGCATTAGACATGTAGTAGCTAAATCCAATATAATCTGCAGTTCCTTCTTGTAGTATATTAGCATCTTCAGGTTCCATCTTTATATTATAACCTTTTCTTTGCCATTCCTTCAATGCATACTTTGGATAATGTCCTCTGCAATGAACGTCTGCAAATAAATATCTGTCATGCATTGCTTCTACAGAAAGCATCATATCATCAGGATGACATGAAAATGGATAAATTGGAACAAAAGCAATCATGCAACCTATCTTAAGCTCTGGATTTATTTCATGTCCAGCCTTTATTGCTAATGCACTTGCTACAAGTTCATGATGAACTGCTTGGTACATTATTTCTTCTCTATTTTCACCTGCTTCAAATCTAACGCCTGAACAAGTCCATGCAAATATATCTACATCCACATTCTTTTGATTATTGATTTCATTAAAAGTCATCCAATACTTTACTTTATGTTGATATCTTGTGAATACTGTCTTTGCATATCTTACAAAACAGTCAATTACTTCTCTACCTCTCCAGCCACCATATTTTTTTGCTAGGCCATAAGGCATTTCAAAATGAGATAAAGTTATTACTGGCTCTATATTATTTTTTAATAGTTCATCAAACATGTCATCGTAAAATTTTAGTCCTTCTTCATTTGGTTCTAATTCATCTCCATTAGGAAAAATTCTTGACCATGCAATTGATGTCCTAAAGCATTTAAAGCCCATTTCTCCAAATAAAGCAATATCTTCTTTATAATGAGTATAAAAATCTATAGCTTCATGGTTTGGATAGTTATTGCCTGGAATTGCTCCATCAGTAATGACTCTTGGAACTCCGTGCGCACCTGCTGTCATAACATCAGCAACGCTTGGACCTTTTCCTCCTTTATTCCATCCGCCTTCTAATTGATGTGCAGCAACAGCACCACCCCATAAAAAATTCTTAGGAAAACTCATATGTATATCCTCCTTATGTTCTTAATCCTTATTATTTTATTATAGATACTATATTCTAATTTTTGATTTTAATTTAAGCTCCTTATTTTAACTATCAATTTATACCTATATAGAAATTCTTTAGAAAATAATTCAAAACACGTATTAATTGAATTTTAACAGAGCACAATTATAAATTATTGTATTAAAAGATATAATCTATTTTATTATATACAACTTTTAAAATCGTTTTCAAATATAAAAAACATAAACTGTGTTAATACAGTTATACACTTAACCTTAATAAAACTCATATTATGTCTTAAATTTGTTATGCATACCTATCTATAGCCTACTTGATTTATAATTCCCTAAATAAAAATGGATAGTTACAATAACTATCCATTAACATTTATATAAACTATCCTTTACTCAATAATTAGAAATTTTTCGCCAAATCTTTAGCCTTATTTATTGCACCATTTACTATTGCATCTACATCTTGCCCCATAACATCCAACATCTCCGCTGCTACTGTGGTAAAATCTGTTACTCCAAAGAACCCAAAAATCGTTCTTAGGTATCTATCTCCCATTTCAAAGTCTGCTGCAGGACCTTCTGAGTATGCACCGCCTCTTGCCACTATATTTATTGCCTTCTTACCTTGAAGCATACCAACTGGACCTTGTTCTGTATATCTAAAGGTTATACCTGTGACACTTACATAATCGATATATGCCTTTAGTATAGCAGGTATACTTAGATTCCATAGAGGTTCAGCAATAACATATTTATCAGCTTCTGCAAATTGATATGCATATTTCAATACAGGATGCTTCTTGCTTTCCTCATTCTTAGGACCAAAAACAGACCCAAGATCTTCTGCTGACAAGAAATTAATATCCTCTTTATACAAATCTAAAGTTATTATTTCATCCTTTGGGTTTAGCTCCTTATACTTCTCAATAAAATTATCAGCTATCTTAAAAGTTCTTGATGCTTCATCTGGTTTACAATTTGCTTTTATATATAACACTTTACTCATATTTTTCAACTCCCTTTAATAATATTCACAATACTTATAATGCTCTTTTTTATAATAAATAAACTTATGGTTTTTATTTTCATATTTTTTGCCAGGTTATATGTACTTTCCCACTTTTTATGTTATGATATTTTCTATAAAACGATACATTTTCAGTTTTTATCAATATAAAAATAACTAAACACATCTTTGATTCGTTACTCAAATACTTCAATTTATGACTTATTCTTGTTTATCATTAAAGGGTTCTACTAAAAAAATCTACTAAGTGATTACATTTCTAAATGCATCAATATAATCTCTTTTCATTAGATTATATATTTTTAAAATCTCTCATCTTTCCAACAAATTTCTTTATATAACTCTTCGATTTTCAGTACTGTAATCTATTAAAACTTTAAATAGATTAAAAATATATAAAACAGGAGGATTATAAAAATGATCACTAAAGTATTTAAAAAGAAATCATTGCTACTCTCACTTGCATCCTTAGTTGTTATAGGACAAGTAGGTCTTTTCGGTGTTTTCAAACCTGAAAAGGCATTAGCAGTTGGAAGTGTATCAAAAAAAGGAGTTGCTTCTAACTACTACTGCAATAATAACCTTACTAAACTTAGCGACCTTAATGTAGGCTGGTTCTACAACTGGTCAACTAACTACAGTGCCACAACTTCTACAAATATGGAGTATGTACCTATGGTTTGGGGAAGAGATTATGTAACTTCCTCAAATATTACAGCCCTAACTCAAGGCAAAGCTTCAGGAAAGTTTAAAAATCTTCTAGCCTTCAATGAGCCTGACTTAGCAGGTCAAGCAGCCATGTCTGTTGATGAAGCAATAGGTTACTGGCCTCAACTTATGAGTACTGGCTTACGTCTTGGAACCCCTGCTCCAACTACGCCTGATAATGGCTGGCTTGATAACTTTATGACTCAAGCTAACAACAAAGGGTATAAAGTTGACTTTATCGCCCTTCACTTCTATCCAGACTTCACAAACCCTAATTCAATAAATGATATAAAGACTAAGATAACTAATGTATATAACAAATATAAGAAACCAATTTGGATCACAGAACTAGGAACTGTTGATATAAATGCATGGGGAATTCCAACTAGTGTCCCAGTATCTCAACAGGCTGCAGATTCTTATATGCAAAGTGTAGTCGCAATGCTAGAGAGCCTTCCTTTCGTTGAAAGATACGCTTGGTTCATGGATAAATGTCCTACTGATCCAGTAACAAAATACTCATCCTTATATGATAGTAGTGATAACCTTACAAGCATGGGTAAAATCTATCAAACAGTAACTGTTAACAATGCTATCTTCTATCAAGATGCTAATTATGGCGGAACTTCAATAGCATTGCCAAAAGGAAATTACACCATGACTCAGCTTAATGCTGCTGGAATCCCAAATGACTGGATTTCTTCCTTAAAGGTACCTTCTGGCTGGACTGTGGAACTATATCAAAACGATAATTTCACAGGTACAAAATGGACCTTTACATCAAATAGCTCTTACGTAGGTTCTGCAGTAAACGATCAAACAACTTCTATCAAAATTTATTAATCCTAATAGACATAATAGACATAATAGATCAAAGAGCATAAGCTATATACCATCTAGCCTATGCTTTTTTTCAATTCAACCTTACTTTATTATTTCTACACTAAACTTTTCATCAAAATGCAATTCAATATTTTCTGCCCAAGTACATGCTTTTAGGTCCTTTAAGGTTCTATTAAAATAGTTATTAAATTCCTTAGACATATTAATATTCAGATTGCTCAAGCTTTCTTTTAAGGAGAGATTTCTTTCAGATTTATACTTTCTTACCTCTGAAACAATCTCCTCAATAAATTCTCCAAATTCAAGTATTTTCTCTTTTTCTGTATCTACATCAATCCCCCATCCTAAATTATGAATAGATATATTTTTTTCAAAAGCTCTAAAATACTCTTGATATATCTCTTCAGTAATGTACGGAACGTATATAGAATAAAGCTTCAGTATTTCTAAAAGACTTTTATATAAGGCATATTGAGCTGATTTCCTCTCATTGCTTCCGTGTATTTCAGGCTTATATAATCTGTCCTTTATTATTTCTAGGTAATTATCACAAAAATCACTCCAGAAAAATTCATCTACTTCCTTCTTAGCTAGCCCTATCTCATATTGATTTAGATATCCTTTCATGGTTTCTTCTATGCTTTTAGCTTTTTCTATAATCCAACTATCAATCGGTAGAAGCTCCTCTGGTCTTTCTCCATCAAAATCTTGAAGCTGCATAATACAAAAGCTTGCTGCATTCCAAAGCTTAGTAATAAATCTCTTAGACTGCTTAAGTTCCTCTTCAGAAAACATAGTATCAGTGCCAAGCCTTGCACCTGCGGACCAATATCTAAGTTCATCAGCAGAATGTCTATCAATAAGGTCCTTTGGTGATAAAGTGCCATTATTTTTCGACTTACTTATCTTTTCTCCTTTTTTAGCTAAAACGAACCCGCATATCATTATATCCTTCCAAGGAAGCTTTCCTGTATGAAACAAACTTCTAACTATGGTATAAAAGGCCCAGGTTCTAATAATTTCATGTGCTTGTGTTCTCATTCCCATAGGGATAAGTTTCTTAGTTAGATCCTTCTCACCCTTCCAATCTGCATTTATCATTGGAGTTAAAGAAGAAGTAGCCCAGGTATCAAATACAGCTGTTTCAGCAGTGAATTCGTTACATCCACAAGAACAAACAGAAGCTGGTTTTGTCTCTATAGGATTTATTGGAAGCTCCTCTTCCTTTGGAAAAATAGTCTTACCACATTTATTACAATACCAAAGTGGAAATGGAACTCCATAGTATCTTTGCCTTGAAATACACCAGTCCCACTTCAGGTTTTCAACCCAGTTTATATACTTAGTCTTCATTGAAGCAGGGTACCAGTTTATGCTGTCAGCTGCTTCAAGATACTTTTCTTTTTCACTTAATATATCAATATACCACTGCTTTGAAGGTATTATCTCTATTGGCTTTCCACATCTCTCATGAATTGAAACCTTATGAGTAATAGCTTCACTTTTTATTAAAAGGTTATTGTCTCTAAGAAGCTCTATTATCCTTTCTCTAGCATTAGCTACCTTTAACCCTCCTATATAAGGAACTTCATCAGATATTTTACCATTAGCCTCAACTACCCTTTTATAACTCAATTTATGCTTTTCATACCATTCTAAGTCAGTAGTATCGCCAAATGTTGCACACATAACTACACCAGTTCCCTTTTCCAAACTTACCTTTTCATCTGAATAAATTGGTATCTCAAAGTTATAAAGTGGTACTACAGCGGTTTTACATATATACTTTTTATATCTTTCATCTTCTGGATTTATAAATAAGCATACACAGCCATATAAAAGTTCTGGCCTAGTGGTTGCAACTATAATTTCCTCCCCATCAACAAAAAAAGGAATATAATTAAAGGTGCTTTCCTTTTCTGTTGCTTCAAGTTCAGCTTGGGCTATGGAGGTTTGACAAGTAGTACACCATAAAACCGGTGACTGCTTTATATAAGCCTTTCCTGCCTTAGCCATATCTATGAAGGCCTTTTGAGATATTCTTTGTACTCTTTTGTTAATAGTCTCATACTGAAGACTCCAATCTACACTAAAGCCCATTGCTGTCCAAAGACTTTTAAACTCCTCCTCATATTTTTTAGTGGTGTTTAAGCACTTTTCAATAAATTCACTTCTAGGCATAGATGATGCTCTTATACCTTCTTCTTTCTCTACAAGTCTTTCTGTAGGCAAACCATTGTCATCAAAACCAAAAGGGTAAAATACATTCTTACCTTGCATTCTTTGAAATCTTGCTATAATTTCAGCCTGAGTATAGGAAAATATATGACCTATATGAAGGCTTCCGCTTATAGTAGGCGGTGGTGTATCTATCGAAAAAGTTTCTTTATTACTATTAAAATCATATTTATATATCTCATTATCTTGCCAATACTGTTGCCATTTATTTTCAACCTCTGATGGGTTATATTTTTTACTTAACATATTGATTCCTCCTATATAAAAAGTTACTGAAGCTACCTTCTTCAGTGAGTTTTTTTGCGCATCTGCCTTTCCGAATGTATATGAGGAAAATTTGGCAGGCGAATAAGTATTATCTTTTACTGTATATCCATAAAAACTTCTATACCTATTGAAATATCTAAGTTTAGCTTCTATAAAATTCTTATATATTTCCTTACAGTAAAAAAAGTTGGTTTATAATACTAGAAAATCGTGCACTATCTTCTGCATCATAAATTGATAAATAATTTGCATATTATATAAAATCAAAACGACTAGCCGTTAATTCTAAACAAAACAGAAGTTCAAAATTCTTATAAAAATAAAAAAACCTCCGTCCTAAATATAGGACGAAGGATAATCTCCGTGGTACCACCTAAGTTTGTACTGATGTACACTCTCATTATAGTGCGGGCATTTTATACTGCCGATACTACTTCCCTTTTAACAGCGGGATCTCCGTTAAAGCCTACTCTCTCATAGATTTCGGTTTACAGCTCAGAGGCTACCTTCATAATACACATCATAGGAAATTTCCACCGTCATTCCCTCTCTTTATTTCAGTTATATAACTACTCTTCCTCTTCAAAGCCTTTATTTATTAAATTATACATATATTATCAATTATACAATGTACTGTCAACACCTAATTTGTGTTTTTATATATTATATGCTCTATGTTTAATATTATTGAACTTTTATTTGTTTATATTCATTTTTTATAATTATTTAATTTGGTAATATTTTTATACTCTTAAAATCATAGATTATATAATGCTTCAAAATTTTTATTTAAATTAATCCACTCTATTAATTCTTGCCAGTTGTATTTTTTATGCAATAATGTTTATAAAAGTACATGATATAATAATATGTAACTTATAAAATTAATAAGAAAGAGGTGAATGTAATGAAGAAAACTGTATTAATAACAGGCGGAAATAAGGGCATCGGATTAGAATGTACACGACTATTTCTTAAAGATAATTATAAAATTATAACAGTTGCAAGAGATTACACTGATTTTGAATTCAATGATAATGAGAATGTTGAAAAGATCCAGTACGATTTATCTTATTTAAGTGGCATAGAGAAGTTAGTTGGTAAGCTTGGTCATATAGATGTATTAGTTAATAATGCTGGAATAATGAGTTCTATTCCTTATGATATTTATTCGGAAGAAGAAATAAAAAAAATTATGAATATCAATCTTTATGCACCAATAGAACTTATAAAACATGTTTCAAAATCAATGATTGCATCTGGCAATGGGAGAATTATAAACACATCGTCAATTGCAGGACAAATTGGACATCCAGATATATGGTATGGTGTATCAAAGGCTGGATTAATTAATGCAACAAAAAGTTTCGCCAAGTTATTAGGAAATAAAGGGATTATAATAAATGCTGTAGCCCCAGGACCCGTAGAAACAGATATGATGACGCTAATACCTGAGCAAAGAAAACAAGATATAAAAAGCAGCGTTTATTTAGATAGATTCGCCAAACCAGAGGAAGTTGCAAAAACAATATATTGGCTAGCAACTGATAGCCCAGAATATATAAACGGTACATGCATTGATATAAATAACGGTTCATTTCCAAGATAGTACAAAATATATCTTATAATAATAAATGTCATAGATAAACCAGTTCCAATTAGATTGTATCTATCAAAATAATTCTCTATAACAGTCAAACAAATCGTAGTGTGCTTTCTAAATAATTGAACTGGGATATCTATTCCTCTTAATCAGATAACAGATTATAATATAGACTAATACTTAATAAAAGATTTACTTATATTTAAACCCTTAAGCTTTATATTATATAAACTGGCTAAAATTATGAGCAGAATAGTCAGTATTTTTAGAAGCATCGACTAAAAGATGTGTTGATAAATCTACATGCCTTCCTTCTCTCAGTAAACTCATCAGCAATATAGACGTATCAACATCACTTGGACACTTCTCTCCTAATAAGCTCTTTAAGACCACACATACTTCTCCAAAAGTAGGCTTTTGATTAACATAAAGAGCTTGTTTTAAATCATCGTCTACAAAGCTAGTTTTTTCAGGTATTTCCACTGCTTCACCTCTAAATCTCATCTCTAGTATATTCAAAACATAGCCTAATTTTCTTTTTAATTTATTGTCAATTCCTTTGTATAAAAGCCAATGTGAATATGGGTATCTTGGATCCGGCATTTTTGATTTGCATAAAAGCCTAACTATTTCATTCAATTTATCTACCTTATCCGTAAGTTCGTTTACTTGATTTTGTAAATCTTCAATTGTTAAATTTTCGCTCATGGCTCTCCCCTTGAAACTTTAGATTTTGCCTAAGGTTATATTTTCCATTAAGTTAATTATAAGCACTTTCTAATTTATCAACAAGACCACTATTATATTATTAAAAATTCAAATCAATAACCTGCTCTTTTAATTTTCTAAATTGTTATATATGCTTTAAAACACAAGAAAACTGTAAATTTAAAAATTTTTATAATTAAAACTTTTTAAATTTTTACCATGTAAAAAATTTAACTTTTTAACTTTAAAAATTTATAACTTTTTAAAAAGTTATTGATAAAATCAGGGTTGTAAGGGATTTCTGTACTTTAAGTGATATATTTAAGCTACAGTTTTGAAAGAAGCAAAGAGAGAAGCGCTCTATCCTCGCAAGATTAGCACTTCTCTTCTTAACATATTTCGTTAAAATCCAATAGCCTTAAAACAAAATAAATATTCTTACAAGTAAAAATTAAATATCTATTATAGAATACATCTTAGTATTATATCTTTAACTTCGTCCCTTGTAAGTACATCATCATCCTCAAATTCTTTAAGTGCTTCTAGTATAGCTTCCTTTTCTGGAACTTCTGCAATTTCATTAAACGTAGTGGCAATTCCATATCGCTTATAAATACTTTCTGTTGCAGTAATTCCTTCTTCTATCACTTGTTTTTTACTTTTAGAATTTGGATCTACCTTCATTACATTAACAGCATAATTATACACTTGATCGCTATAATGGTATGACATAACCCTTATCCATTTTGAAAAAATGACTGCTACAGCCTGACGATAGTTTACATGGAATAATTCCTCTGCAATTGTTTCGCAGCCGTAAAGGGACCATGCACCTTCTTTTCCACATCTTATCATTCCAAAAGTGTTAACCGCAGATGCCCACATAAGATCAGCTCTTGCTTCGTAATCCTTTGGATTATTTAAGACAACCGGTATGTTATCTAGAACTGTTCTCATCACTGTCTCGCAAAAGCCTTCAGCAATTTTACTGCTTCCTCCAAAATAGCTTGAGAATAATTGTGCAAAGGTCACTAGAGCACCGTAAGCAGTTTCTTTCTGATTTACTGAATATGTTAATTCAGGATTTAATATAGCAAATGAAGGATATTTACCATACAATGAACCACGTTCTCCGCTTTCATGATCTTCTATTTCAGCTGCTGCATCTACTTCTGAACCACCTGAAGGGAATGTAGGAACTTCACCTACAGGCAACATTTCTTTATCCTTTGGTGAAAATTCTCCTGAAAGATAGTCCCAAAGGTTATCATTTTTAGCACCGAAGGCAATGATCTTCGCCATATCCATGCATACACTGCCGCCTATACCAAGCACTACCTCCACAGCTCCATCCTTACATATTTTTATTGCTTCCAATACCTTTGAATAAGCTGGCGTTACATTTCCACCAAAATCCACATATGAAATCTGATTTTTTATAAGTACATCAGTAATCTTTTCATAGTTCCCACTGGACTTAAGGGAATTTCCTCCATAAACAAGTAGAACTTTATCTCCATATTTTTTTATTTCTTCCGGGAGCTTTTCTAATGCATCACTTCCAAAATGTATTGTAACTGGATTGTTATACGAAAAATTAAGCATTGGACTTCCTCCTTGTTAATACCAATTCATTGAAATTAATTAACTAGTTCTCTTTGATAAAACTCAGATTATTAATTAATTGAAAATGTAATATTTACCTTACCTGAGCCTACAGCCTCAAGAAGACCAGTGGTGTTATCAATGTGTCCGATCTTTACATAGCTATATGAGGTATTAAACGACTTGTAGAAAAGAACAAGACAGTTATTACCATAAAGCATTAAATCACCTTCGTTAATTTTACCTGGAGATATAGATTTATCTGCGCACAAATTACTTGATAAATAATTATATTTTTCATTACCATTGAGTTCAGACATATCCACCGTTAAGGGTAATTGCTTAATAAACGCTTTAGTAGTATCATTATCCTCAATAGTTGCGATAAATGTCTTATTTCGAACTAATATATTTATGGTAGTCATTTCTTTCACTATTGCATTCTCCTTGGCACTATCTGTTTGACTTTTATTTTCTGTATCAATTGAGCTTGAGTTGCTCTCAGAAGCAGTAGACTTTTCAGATGATGTCTTATTGTTATTTAATTTAGTAGTATTACATCCTACAAAAGTAAAAATAACAGCAAGCGTAAAAAAAATCGATATACTCTTTTTCATTCTATCTGCTCCTTTCCTATTTTTAATATCTTATTTATTCTATTCTATATCAATTAGTTCATATTCTCTGGATCCAACACCTACCCTAGCAGCTTCTTCAACAGTATGAATTCCATGTTTTTCTTCCATTCGATGTATTAAACTTGCTTTTCCTTGGTCGTCTGATTTATATACCAAATCAACACAAGCTTGATCTAAAGCAACTGGGTCTAAAGAAGCAAGAATTCCGATATCCTTCATTTCCGGATCCTTTGGACAAGAATTACAATCGCAATCTATTGAAATGTCACGCATAACATTAATAAATACAATATTATCTTTTCTATAGTCAACGATTGAACTGGCTGCTTCTGCCATTGACTCTAAAAATGCATCCTGAGGTGTATTAAAGAAACCATCAGGTTTGTCGGCATTTCCAGCTGTATGAATATGTAGCTTTCCCTTACTTGATGCAATACCAATTGAAGTATTTTTTAATGCTCCTCCAAATCCACCCATTTGATGTCCCTTAAAATGAGATAATATTAATAAAGAATCATAATTTGCTAAGTGACTGCCAACATAGTTAACTTTTAAATGTTTGCTATCCTTAATTGGTAGCTCCAGCTCTCCTTCTTCATCCATAATGTCTACCTTAAATAGATTAGTAAATCCATGCTCTTGAATTGCTTTCCAATGTTCTTTAGACTCCATCCTTCTTCCTGGATAAGCTGTATTGCATTCAACTACTGTTCCATGAACATAGTCAACTAACTCTTTCATAAATTCTGGCTTTAAAAAGTTCTTTCCTCCAGGTTCTCCAGAATGGACCTTAACTGCAACCTTACCACTTAGTTCTTTTCCTAGTTCTTTGTAAATATTGACCAAACTCTCTGGTGTAATATTTTTTGTAAATAATACTTTTGATTTACTCATATTCTCATACCTCTCATTTTTTATTTTTATCTATATTTAACAATGTAATTATTCTTTCTATATTTATCTTCTTAGTCTTGATCTTTTTGATGTCTGTGAATGGCTTCTGTGCCAGCCTCAATTGCAGTCTCATAATACCCTATCTTGTGTATAATAGCTTGCATAACCCTATTTAACTCTTCCATTTGCTTTTGAACATCTTCTTTTCTTTCAAGAAAAATATCCATACGCTCTTTAAGGGTACTATCACCTTCTTCACACAAGTCCATGTACCTCTTTATGTCTTTTATAGACATTCCAGAATTCTTCATACAAGTTATGATATCTAGTCTTTGAAAATCTTCATCTTTGAAAACCCTAGTTCCATTTGGTTTCCTATATACAAAAGGAAGAAGTCCTTCCTTATCGTAGTAACGCAAGGTTGGAACCGTAACCCCCATTTTTTCTGCAACCTGTCTAATTGTATAGTTCATGATGGCCCTCTTTCTTAACTTAGTTATTATTAATCATAATTTTTCTATGCATCCACTAGCAGATCTAAATTTTAAAAAACGTTCCCCTTTATAATCTAACTTGCCCCATTCATACTCAGGTACTCCACTAAAAATCCGCTCTCTAACTTTAAACTTTATCTTACTGCCAGTATCTAATTCAAAAACTAAAATTAAATCTGTATTACTAGTGATAGCACCATTCACATGTACATCAGTGTGAATATCTCTTGTTTTTATAATGAGCCTTGCCTTAGTAGTTAGTACTGGCAATTTTTCGTTATTTCTATATGTGATTATTACCTTAATAATTATGGAAGTTACAAATAAAATAAATATAACCTTCCCCACCATCATATAATACCTGTATCTCCACAAACCTTTTTATATAATTCAAATCCTTTTTTCAGACGAGTAAGTCCATCTTCCAAACGTGCTCTTGGACATGCGATGTTCATCCGAATAAAACCTCTTCCAGATTCTCCATAGGATTGGCCGGTAGAAAGATATAATCCTACTTCACTACGCAAGAACTCGCATAGACAGGTTGTATCCTGTGCAATTCTACTACAGTCAAGCCACAAAAGATAAGTTGCATTAGAAGGAACCAGATATAATTCCGTTAGTTCAGATGCTATAAACTTCTCTACAACTTTCTTGTTTTCTTCTATATAGGAGCGAAGCTCGTTAAGCCACTTTTCTCCTTTAGTGAAGGCTGCAATTGTAGCTTCCATAGCTATTGCATTTGGTTCAGCCACTTCATCTGTATTTAGCGCCTTATTTATTTTGTGCCTTAGCACCTCATTTGGAACCATAACTGCTGCAGTTTGTACTCCAGCTATGTTGAAGGTTTTTGTTGGTGCAATACATGTGATACTGTTATTTGCACATATTTCAGAAACAGAGGCAAATGGAATATATTCATGCTGCATATCAGTCAAATCACAGTGAATCTCATCCGAAAGAACAAGCACGTGATGCTTATAGCATAATTCTCCAATCCTTTCCAATGTCTCCTTATCCCATACTTTTCCTATAGGGTTTTGAGGGTTGCATAGAATCATCATGGTTGTTTGTGGATCAGAAAGTTTATCTTCCAAATCTCTGAAATCAATACTGTATTGTTTTCCATCATACAACAGCTTATTCTCCACAATATTTCTGCCATTATTCACAATAGAATTAAAGAAGATATTGTAAACAGGTGTCTGAACCAGTATGTTTTCCCCCACAGATGTCATTTTCCTAACTGCACTAGAAATAGCAGGCACAACTCCTGTACAAAAAATCAACCATTCTTTATCTATATAAAAATTGTGTCTTCTCTCCCACCAGTTACTAATGGCCTGATACCAATCGTCTGGAACAATGGTATAACCTAAAATTCCTTTTGCTACTTTTTCCTGAATCGCTTCTATAATTTCCGGAGCGGTTTTAAAATCCATATCTGCCACCCACATAGGTAGCACATTTTCATTCACATCCCATTTTAGAGAATTTGTATTATGCCTGTTTGTTAATGATGAAAAATCATATTGCATATTTTATTTCCCCCGTTGTAATCTTTGTCTTCTCAGGATCTATCTTTGTCTTATCCATAATCAGTTCACCAATCCCTTTTGCTCGGATTATACCGCCAGACGGGTTCATAATACTATCAATTTCACTACAAATCTGTACATCTACTGTAGAATATTCAAATGCTAGAGTTGTATTCAACAATGTACAATTTTTCATCACAAGATTGTCAATATAACATAAGCCCTGTAAGCTCTCAATGGTACAGTTTACAAAGGTTAAATTCTTAGAATTCCACCCAAGATATTCTCCTGAAATAAAGGAATCGTAGACTGTTACATTTTCACAGTTCCAGAATGCATCCTTTGACAGCATTTTTGCATTATGGATTTCAATATTTTTTCCTCCGTCAAATGAATAGTTGCCTACCAACTGAAATCTGTCAATTTTGATATTTGAGCTGTTCATACCAAAGTAATCTCCCTTGGCTGTTACATTTTTGAAAGAAATCTCATCACAGTTCCATAAAGTCTCACCAGCATTAGGTATGTTTACATTATCTAATTTAATCCTTTTTGCACGTCTAAAGTTCTTAGGTGCTTCAATTATAGTATTCACTATTTCAATATTATCTGTATACCAGATTCCAGAACGAGCCATTTCAAACAATACGCTATCTTCTACCAAAATATCTTTACAATACCATAAGGGATATTTCCACTTAAAAATACTGTGGTCTATTTTAATATTTTTACTCTCCTTTAATGGAGATTCACCGTCAGCAAAAGTAGAATAAGAAACCTTCAAGTCTTTACTATGGAATAATGCTCTTTCACCTGTAAGTAGCTGTTGTTTTATTAGTTTCATATAACTCTAATCCCCCATTTTTACTCATTATTCGCAATTTTAAATCTTAATTTAGTACTTATTAATTGTATTTACATAACTATGATAAATGATAAAGTTAACTTTAGGTCAATACCCAATTTAAAAGAAATTCGTAAAAAGAAAAGTTAAATTCTTGTTTGCAAGGTTAAATTCGTGTTTGACGCTTTTAACCTTGCATTATTTATTTGATAAAAATAAAGGACAACCTAAATCGATGTACACCGTTTAAGCTGTCCTTACTACTCTTAATTAAGAGAATTATTTTATTTTTTAACTTTTTCTTTTGAATAAATTATATTCCCAAATCCACCATCAATCCGATCAAATTGTTCATTAACTTTTTTAGCAATATATGCTCTTTGTGCCATGAAATCAAAAGGTATATCATCAGAATTTCCTTCTCTAATCTCTGCACATAATTGAATAATATTATTTATTAATTCCTTTGGTGCATCCCCTGTTCCATGAGAAAGAAGTATTCTATCAAACTTGCCTTCTGTTTTTAATAGTAAGTCTCTCATTGATTTTTCATAACTAGATAATCCTAATGAATTTTTATCAAATAGAAAAGTTGCTTGATTTGCTGCATCTCCTGTCATTAATATTCTCTCTTCTTTAAAAAGAATTGCCATTTGACCTGGGGTATGTCCTGCAGCATTATAAACTTCTAGTGTTACTCCACTAAGATTAAAGCTAGTCCCGTCTGTTAACTGCTTAAATCCCTTTGAAGTTTTTACTTTTACGTAGTCACTATCTTTTATTTTATTAAAATCTTTAAATTGAGACTTCACATAATCTTTACGTAAATCCAAATTATTATGCTCCTTATAGACTTCATCATCAACATGATTCATGTATACATCCTCAAAACTTGCTGCCCCAGAGGCATGATCTACATGCACATGTGTTAAAATTACTGTGATAGGATTACTAGTAAGCTTTTTTACGTACTCGCTTAAATCTCCAACACCTGTACCTGTATCTATTAGCACAGATTTATTATTTCCTTCAACTAAATACATCAACTCACCTGTGAGACCAAAAATTCTTGTTATCCTTTCGGAAACTTTTTCAGTTCTAAAGAACTCCAACTGTTCCATTGTCCTGCACTCCCATTTCAACATTGTTTTTTTCTTATATATTAGGAATGCTGTACTTATGCTTAGCATTCCTATTTTCAAATTCTATTTAAATTTTTGCCCTGCATTTACTTAATTCTTCTGCTAAAGAATCGATTTGATCTTGTTTTAAAATAGATAAAGGCCCAAAAATAGGATTAGCTGTTAGTGGCTTATTAAATGATAAATCAAGTAGTTCTGGGATTTCCCTAAAACTATCAAGTTGTGCACCTATATACTTTCTAAGTATGGCTATCCCTTCTTCACATGCTAGCACATCCTTTAAGGAACTATTTATATTTAAATAAGGGTAGTAATCACAAGATGGTTTACAGATAACTTCAAACTTACCTGCCTCTACTTTCATTACTACATTATTATCTTTTTCTTCTATTATTAGAGATCTTTCTCCATTTATTATCACATCTCCAAGTTTAACATCTGGAAGAACTATCTCTGCCACGCAATTAAATGGTATTTCAAAATTGTATTTTATTTTATTCTCGTCCACAAACTGCCAACCACTTTTGTAAGTTCCTGAAACAGATTTATACGTAATAGAAGCATTATTCATATATCTGAATGGTTGAGGCTTAATAAGAGCTTTCTTAAATCCTGGTTCATCAATAACTGGATTTAATCCACATATGTCTCTTGCTATCCACTCTACTACAGAACCATAAGCATAGTGATTCATACTGTTCATTCCGGTACTGCTCACTGATCCATCTTCATTAACTGAATTCCATCGTTCCCAAATTGTAGTTGCCCCCATATTGACACTGTAAAGCCAACTTGGAAAATCTTCATTGAATAATAACTTATAAGCAAAGTCGTTTGCACCTACATTAGAAAGAACTCTACAGATGTATGGTGTTCCTACAAATCCTGTGTCTAAATGTGTTCCTTTATTAACTAATTTCATCTTTAAAGCTTCTGCAACACGTGTACGATGTGTTTCTGGAAGCAAGTCCATAAATAATGCCAAAACATGAGCAGTTTGAGTATCTACAGAAATTTTTCCGTTTGGAGTCACATATTCTTTGCAAAACGCTTCTTTTATTTCTTGCTGAAGTTTTCTATAATAAGCTGTATCCTCTTTCTTCTCAAGAGCTTCGGCAGCATCTCCAATCAATCTCACAGAATAATAATAATATGCAGTTGCAACATAATATTGATCAGTACCTCCATTAAAAATATCTGTTTTATCAGGATTATCTAAAGCTAACCAGTCCGCAATATGATTTCCTGTTTGCCATAAACGTTTCCCCCCATCTGCTTCATCTTGTCTTATTATATAACCAACCCAGTCCTTCATGATTTCATAATGCTTTTCAAGCATTTCTTTATCCCCAAAGAATAGATAAGTTGTCCATGGAACAATTGTTGCTACATCACTCCAAGCACTTGATCCATGGCCTGTTCCAACTTCTCTTTGATTTCTAACACGAGGAATAATCACAGGTACTGACCCATCAATCAATTTTTGTTCTTCTCTGAGATCCCTCATATATTTATTATAAAATGCTGCTGTATTAGTAAAAAAGCTTGCTGTACCTGAAAAAAACTGAGCATCTCCAGTCCATCCCATACGTTCATCTCTTTGTGGACAGTCTGTTGGAACATCTACAAAATTACTTTTTTGTCCCCATTTTGCATTTAAAATCAAACGATTTACTCTTTCATCAGAAGTTTTTATATCTCCCAGTTCATCCATATGTGAATAAATCGCATATGCAGTAAAATCATCTGGGTTTACATTCACACCCTCCACCTTTATATAACGAAAACCGTAATAAGTGAAATGAGGTCTTACATGAGCTGATTTACCGTTTGAAATATACTTATATTCTGCTTTTGCACTTCTTAAATTATCTCTATAAAAACAGCCATTTTGAAGAAGTTCTCCATACTGAATTATTACTCTTTCATCTTGAGGAATATTGACATCAAATTCCACCCAGCCTGCCATATTCTGTCCAAAATCCAGAACTATTTCTCCTTTTGAAGTGATGAGTTTTTTAGGTCTAAAAGTTTCATGTTTTACTATTGGAGGACTTAACCGCTCTGACATAGGTCCAACTTTCAATTCAACTGTTTTTACACCTAACCAACTATCATCATCACAATTATCTTTTGACCAGTCTGCTATTTCTAAGTTTGCATTATAATACTCTCCGTCATAAATGCTGCTTTCAATAACCGGTCCTTTGTGAGCTTTCCAGGTTTCATCTGATGCTATAACAACTTTAGTTCCATCTACTTTGGTTATTACTAGTTCACATATTAACGTCATTCGATCACCATAAGTATTTTCGAATCCGCCTAGTCCAAAACGTCCAGAGAACCACCCTTTACCAATCATTGCACCAATGGCATTCTTCCCAGATTTTAAGTACTTCGTTACATCAAAAGACTGGTACTGCATCCAACAGTCATATACAGAATACCCAGGTAATAGATATTCATCTGATATTTTTTCTCCATTAATCTCAATTTCATAAATACCTGCAGCAGAAGCATAGACCCTGGCTGACTTAATTTCTCCATCAATCAAAAAAGACTTTCTTATATATGGATGAATACCATTATCTAAATCTGGGGTAATCCATATACCTTTCCATGGATCATTCAATTTTCCTGTTTCAAATGTAGCTACCTCGCTTTCAGCAGCTTCCCCATTATCTCCTATAACTTTTACTTTCCAATAATAGCAACTATACGGATCCATTTTAATATTGGGTCTAAAGGAACGGCTGTCTGCGTCTTTACAATTACCACTGTCAAACACTATATTTTCTGGTTGAAACTTATCACTTTTACTGATTATTATTTGTGCACTTTCCTGCTTCTTTGCCTTCGTATCCTCCACAATCCATGAAAGATTTAGATCATTTATATCATAACCAATTGGATTTTCAAAATGATTAGCTCTTAATCTAACAATTTTCATAATCAAACTTCCTTTTCTATACTAAAATATATGCTTTACTGTTCGTTAAAAAACAATGACCGTACCTCTTTTCCCACTTACAAAAGTACGGTCATATTTAGATCTATAAAGTAGATTTAGTTTTCAGCATCTCTTTTGTGTAAATCCTCTACGATTTCATTATATTTCTTCGAGTCTAAATCATAAAATAACATAAAGATTATTGCTATAACTGCAAATACTGCTCCACCTATATTATATAAAAATGATATTCCATTTAATGTTGCTGGTGATTGTGCTGCGTTTGGCATATATCCAACTGCAACCAAAGCAGCTCCAGCTATATATCCTGCAATACCTGAAGAAGCTTTTTGAGTAAATACAAAAGTAGAAGTTATTATGCCCTCTGTACGTTTTCCAAATTTCCAGTGAGCATAGTCAACTGTATCCGGAAGTATACCCCATACTAATGGTACAAATAATCCTGATCCAATACCAAATACCGCTGTTAAAACAAGTATTGCTGTCAAATTATTATATCCAACAAAGTATTGAATTACGTTTGAAATAACAACTATAGACATACCTAGAATTAAAGCATTCTTCTTTCCAATCTTGCCAACTATAACTGGAACAAGAAGAATTGTGGCGATTAAAGGCAACATAGAAAGTAAGCCGACTGTTGGTATTAAATCTGGTCTTCTAACAGCATATATTAAATAGTACATTTGAACATTGTTTCTAATTGTAAAGCCTGACATAAAGAACACGAAAGCTCCTACTAGTAATAATAGGTATTTGTTTTGAAATATAATCGGCAAAGCATCTTTCAATTTTATTTCTTCTACCTTTTTTACAACAACTCTTTCTCTTACTTTAGAAATCCAAAACAAGTAAAGTGCTGCAGCAATTACTGCAAAAATTGACATTGTAAGAATGAAGCCTTTAGCCATACTTTTTCCACCTAACATCTGAACAAATGGCATCATTCCTACTGCTACAATCATCATTCCAGTCATACCTAAAAACTGTGCATAGTTATTAAGTTTAACTCTTTCCATTGGTTCCTGTGTAATTGCTGGTAATATTGCTTGACCTGGCAATGTTGCAACTGTTGTTGCTATCATAAATCCTATATAGGTTACGTAAGCATATACTACTTTTCCTGAATCACTAAAGCCTGGTACAACAAAGCAAGCTACGCCTAGTATACAAAACGGTATAAAGCCAAACATTACAAAAGGTCTGAATTTTCCCCACTTAGTCTTAGTGTGATCCATTAAATAACCTATAGTAAAATCACAAACTGCATCCACTAATCTTGCTACCAAAAATAAAGTTCCTGCCACCATAGCATTTATTTTAAATACATCTGTATAGAAGAACATTAAATACATATTAATTGACTGTATCATTATATTTCCAGCAAATCCGCCTCCACCAAATGCCAACTTCTCAACAAAGGATATTTTACTGGTTTCATTAACTGCGATATTCTTATCTAAACCTTCCATTGTAATACCTCCATTACATACTCAAAGTTTACTATTCTTGAAATAAAAATTAATTTATGATACTTTACCTGAAAAGCTTTTCATGTAAACATTTTAACATTATATGATTATTATTTTAATGACGTATTTAAACATGTTGTACAACCAAAATCAAGCTTATATTTATTTAAGTATATTTTTTTATTTGGTTTGTTTTTTAATTGCTTTTATGCTAAATTATTATGTATTAAGTAGCTGAATCAAAAATTAATATATAACTAGGGTGATGTTATGAATTCTTCTGAACTTGATTCTTTTTTACGAGAATATACTTTTTATGAGAGATTTTTATTAAGCAAAATAAATCCTAAAGATATTAACTCATTACAAAACTTTATAAAAAATAATTATTTTGATGAGAAAATTATGAAGAAATTCGCTCTTTTTGACAGTTCATCTATTGAAAATGCTTTAATTAATTCTCAAAAGCCTTTTGATAATAGAACTATTTTTAATTTAACAGATGATATTACATTTGTATGTCATCCTCGTTTTGCTGAAACTCCAGAGCATCATCACAATTATATTGAAATGATTTATGTGTATTCCGGTGAGTTTCATCAAACTGTAAACGGCAATAAAATTGAAATGAAAAAAGGTGAATTTTGCTTATTAGATACAAATGTTGTACATTCAATTGCACAAACATCTGAAAACGATATTATTATAAACTGTGTTATGAGCAAAAAATATCTTGATGATATTTTAATAAATCGCCTATCTGGTAATGACTTAATTTCAAGCTTTTTTATTCATGCAATTTATCAAAGTAATAATTATAATGATTATATCCTTTTTAGATCTGAGGAATCTGAAATACTTGCAAAACTGATGGAATATGTCCTTTGCGAGTACTTTGATAGTTCTCTTTGTTCAAGCGAAGTTATTAACAGTTATATGGTAATAATTTTTTCAGAACTTCTTAGAGTATTTGAAAACCAATCAAATTCTGAAAATTATGGTTTACTAAAAAACACTAAAATAACAGATATAATTCTCTATATACAAAATAATTGTAAAGATGCAACTTTAGCTTCTGTTGCAGAACAATTTCACTTCCATCCAACCTATTTAGGTTCAATAATAAAAAAATTTCAAGGAAATAATTTTATATCTATATTACAAGATGCAAAGTTAAAAAAAGCTTGTTTTCTCTTAAAAAACTCTGATCTTTCAATATTAGATATTTCAAAAAGCATAGGATATGAAAACACTAACTTTTTTTATAAAATATTTAAAAAGAATTATGAATGCACTCCTTCTGAATACAGAAAAAAACATAAGCTTAATTAACTTATGTTTAAATAAAATATGACTGTACTTTTCTTTTTAACAGAGAAGCACAGTCATATTTTTATTATAGGCGCTGTTAAAGCGCTGTGTTGAAATTAATTGGTTAATCATCCGACGCTTTAATGAGCTTACGCAAAGAATTAATTTAAACAATTTTCTTAAACATAGCCTTATTATAAAGTAAATTTACTTATCAACTATTTTATTAGATAATTGTATAATGCTCCAATTAAGTTTGAATCATTGTAGAATTTGCAAGTAGTTACTTCTGGTTTTATCCCTATATTGGGATTTAACTTATTGAAATGTTTTTCAATATTCGTTTTTATATATTTAATTAATACCTCTTGCTTGCTTATTCCTCCACCAATTGATATCCTTTCTGGATCATAAATATATTGCAAATTAAAAAGTTGCAAAACTAATCTATAGCAATAATCATCTAATATATTAAGGACATCTTTATCTCCAGCATTTGCATACTCAAAAACTTTAACTCCATCTACTTCTTCTATAGGTAAGTTTTTAATTTTTGCCACTGGAATACATAGCCCAGACACACCCGCTTGTCCAGCCCACATATGAGAATACTCGCTTTGAAAAGCTGCATTATTAGTAAAAATAAAACTAAACTCCCCTGCAATGAAATTTTTCCCTTTATGAAGCTTTTTATCCTTGATAATTCCTCCACCAACTCCTGTGCCTAATATGACAACTATTCCATCCTCACAATCTTTAAGACTTCCAAGCCAAGCTTCTGCTAAAGCTGCACATTTACCATCATTCTCTACTGTAATAGGTACTGGGCATCGTTTTTGAAGTAATGCTACGATTTCCTTATTTGTATTATATTCTAAACTTCCACCAGTATATAAATATCCACGATCACTATCTATACGCCCAGGCATACTCATAGCTATACCTTTAACTCTGTGCTTATATATATCATAGATTTCTCCAACTGAATTTATAAAATTCTCTATTTTATCCACTGGAGTAGGTACCTTCCCTTTTTCAAAAAACTCTGCTTTTTCATTCATAACTGCATATTTTATAGATGATCCACCAACATCTAAAACTAAAAATTCCATAAATGACACTCCTTATTTTTACATATCAAGTTTTATCCGTCCTTAACTCTACGATCTTCCTCTAATTATTGCACAGCCTTAGATTAACTCTACCATTACAAGAAGATATCTCTATATAAATAGAATTTTCATCTTCTTTTTCAACTTCAAATTCCCGTACAAAATTCTTATATTTTTTATCTAAAATTAACAAACATGAGCTTAAATTTCTAGGTATTTCAATATGCCATAAAATTTCATCATTATCTTTCATCCAATTGCTTACTATATCTCCTTTTATAGATTTATATTTACAATGAACAAAATCAATATCCTCTTCAAAATATGGTTTGATAAATATCTTATTTGCTCCATATGAATCTTCAGCAATGTTTATTCCAGCCAATCCTTCATAAAACCACTGTATATATGAACTATACATTGCATGGTTGTCTGATCCAGGCTCCCCATAAACAAAATACTCGCTTAAAGTACTTTGCTCTCTCTTAATCATACTATAAAAAGTATTTTCTCCTTCTTTGCTGATCCATTTATAAACAACATCTTGGTAACTATATTTATTTAGAACTTCATAGGTCATAAACATTCCAAAAATACCACAAGTTATATAATAGTTGTTATTCTTTATTTTATCTGCAAATTTCTCCGCAAGCTTTTGAGGCTCCTCATCTAAATTAAAATACAAAGCAAATGCGTAGCTAGTTTGGCTCTTATCTGCATAAGTACCATCTTCATTCTTATATAAACTAATTATTGATCTTTTTACTTCTTCAGCTTTAGTTCTATATTCTTCGTAATCATCTTCATTTCCAATTATTTTTGCAAATTCAGATAGCAAATATATATGGTAATAATAGAAACAGCTTGCTGTAAATCCAGCAGCAGGAGCCACCTTTCTATTATCAACCTCAACTGCATCAGTACTTCCCCAATCACCTAAGCAGCATTTTGATAAATACTCAAGACCAAGACTAATTAAATAGTCCACTTGATTTTTTACATACTTATATTCACTTTCTATAATTTTTGTATTGCCATAGTATTGATACATTTTTTTGATTATATAAGAATATACTAATTGCCATCCCAGTGGTCCTGCTCCATCTCCTGTTCCATTACTTTTTATCCCCATGTATGGTGCTGTTTCTGTAACCCCGCCATTTTCTCTTATGTCATATCTAAAATCTTTTATTACTTTTTCATATAAGTTTTCTGTATCAAACATAAACATTTGCGAAGCTGATAGACATACTACATCGCCACCATATCCGAATCTCTCTCTTGCACAATCTTCAAAAAGTGAATGTATATTATTTAACTTTGTATTCCTAGCCACCTCATATAATCTATTCAATAATTCATTTGAACATTTAAATGAACCTGCTTCCTCCAATTTTGTATGAACATATATAGCCTTAATATCAGTAATATTCTCTAATGATATTCCTTTAACTTCAACATACCTAAAAGAATGATAGGTAAATTTATTAACATAATGTGTTTTCCCATCATTTAAAATACATAAATCTCTCTGATCTGCTATTTCAGGTGCTCCAGGTCCACCTGGTACTTGAAAATTGCCAAAAAATCTTCCAACAAATCCTGCTAAAGTTGAAATTACATTTACTGTGCCATCTGAATTTAAGTTTTCTCCATATATCAATTGCACTTCTTGTCCAGCTTCTCCAATAAAATTAATATCAATAAATCCTTGCACTGTTTCACCAAAATCTATTAATACATTTTGATTTTTATTTATGCTCATATTCTTCGCTTGAACAATCTTAGCCTTTTCACTTTTCTCAATAAAGCTAGCCATTAATTTTCCACCTGGAGATGTAGTTAATACAGCATTTTCCCATTTAACATCTAAAGAGTTAAACCCCTTCCATGTTTCATTAGCAAGTCTAGCGTCAAATCTTTCACCTAAATATATATTATTAAAAAGATACGGACCTTTAGATACTTCCCAAGATTCATCTGTTGAAATATTAATCTTTTCATCAGCTTGTGTATTTATCTTTAAATCTGCAACTAACTTAGGTTCCCCTATATCTAACACATCTCTAAGATTGTATTTTCCGAATAATTTTAATGGTGCTGGGTTATACCATCCATTTCCTAATTCAACTGAAATTATGTTGTCACCTTTATTTAAAAACTTACTAACCTCATAAACATCATAGTAAATACCTTTCGAATACTTTGTCCAATCAGTATTTAATTCAGACTCCCCAACTTTTGCTCCATTTAAATACACATTATAATACCCTAATCCCACTATATATAAAAAAGCTTCCTTTATTTCATCACTAACATTAAATTTTCTTCTTATTAAACAGTTTCTGTTGTCTTTATAATAGTCAATCTCATTTTCTAATTTTTCTCCATTTGATATCCATTTACCAATAAAGTCGCCAAAAAGGGCTGTCCTAAATTTTGTACTTCCAGTACAATTATCAGATTCACCCCATAACCTTATTGTCACTGTATATTCTGTTTCTGGCTCTAACTGTAAATCCTTTAGAGAAATTATATTATCAGCAGAATTTACTTTTTTACTTTTGCAAATATTAATATCTTCTTTTTCTATATTAATTTCATAGCTCCTTTGTCTTTTATCTGCTATCCAGCTTATTATTAATGAGTTGGAATCTACCTTTATAGATAAATCCTGATTATTGATTCTAATATTACTTATATTCATACTTATAATTCTCCTTTTATTATCTTTATAACAATAATAAGTTCCTATCTTATTTGAATAAAACACCTATAAGATAGGAACTTATTTTATAAATTATACTGTTTCTAATTCTGCTTTTCTTTCTTCCTCTACTGCCATATTATCAGCAATCTTAAAGAAAGGATACCAACATACAAATCTAAATAAAACTGCTACAGCTTGGAATGCAGCAATTCTCCAGCTTCCTTGTATAAATCCTGAAAGAATTACTGGTGTACCTGCTGGTGTACTTACGCCAGCTACTGGTGGAAGAATTCCAGAAACAGTTAAATAATAAGCTACTGCCATTACAATACCATCCAATAATACATAAGGTATTGCGAATACAAGATTCATTACTAAAGGAGTACCATAAGCTAGTGGTTCACCAATTGTAAATAGTGCCGGAACAAAAGCAACCTTACCTAAAGTTTTATATCTTGCACTTTTAGCCATAAATGCTAACATAAATGCTAGTTGTATTAAGTTTCCTGCGCAATAAGTAAAGAAGAAAGCCATACCAGTAATATTAGGTAAGTGTTGTCCTGATGAAAAAGCAGCAAGTTGTTGAGCATCCATTGCAGCCCATATTGGTGCTACTACACCTAAAGTAACAGCATGTCCATGAAGTCCAAGGAACCATAAAAATTGAGCTAATACAGCAACTATAATAACAGATCCAACTCCTGAACCTAAAGAAGTTAAAGGTGCTTGCAAGAATTGATAAATTAATACATGTATACTTCCGTAACTTGTCATACTAAATGCTGCTGATATAATTGAAAATATTGTTAATATTATAATACCTGGAATTAAGCTTGAAAATGATTTAGCAACAAATTCTGGAACACTGTCAGGTACTTTTATAACAATGCCACCTTTGATAATAGCTACGTATAACCTAGTACTTACAAATGCAACAATCATTCCAGTGAATATTCCCATAGCACCTAACCATTGATTAGAAATAGTAAACGCTTGGCCAAGAGGCCCCATATCTCCTAGAGTATAAGGTGTAAGAATAAAGAATGATACCATTGATATTAATCCAGCTGGAAATGCATCCACTTGAAAACTTGTAGCTAGTGCATAAGCCACCGCAAATGCAACAAGTACTGCCATAAAGTTATTTGTAAAATTGATAGGTACATCAAAATATTTCCCTAATCCATTACTAACAATAAAACTTTGGTATGCCGGTATTGGAAATATCTTAAGTAAAGTTGCAAAGGCACTCATTATTGTAGCTGGTAATATTAACATCATACCTTTCATTACTGCTTGCAAATATTTATTTTGCCCAATTGCACTTGTTAAAGGTTGTATTCTTTCTTGAACCTTGTCTAAATTAATAGCCATTTAAATTCCCCCTATTTTTTTATATATTATTAATATTTTTAATAATAATATCTCTAATAATTATTCCATTCGGAAACCTTTTCATTGTTTTTATACGATTACACAATTTGCACGGGAATATAATTCCCATATTTAAAATGTGTTTTACCTAGAGTTTGTATTTCTATAAACATCAATAAACTCTTGCGCAATAATTTTAAATGCATCAGCACTCATCAATTGATCTTCAGCATGCATTAACATCAAGGTTGGTACAACTGCTTTTCCATTTGCCTCCTGCTGAATCAGTTCAGAGTGTGCATGATGCCCCTCTATAAAAACCTTTGCACCTTCTTCTATAAGAGAATCAGCTTTTTCAAAATTACCTTTTTTAGCTTCTCTAATCGCTTCAATATAATTACTTCTCGCTTCTCCTACTGCAGATATTATTTTGAAACTTATTAATTCTATTCCGTCCATTTATATATCCCCTAACACTTGTTTTGCTCTATTTATAACTTTTCCACCATCCATCATTCCGTATACCATCATATCGATAACTTCTACTGGAATCGGCTTTACCTTTTCTTTAACTTCACTTAATAAGTACTTCACTTGTGGCCCTAAAAAAACAATATCTGCACCTTTAGTTACATTTGAAGCCTCTACTGCCGCATATGCATTTATTTCGCATTCATAATTTATCTTTTCAGCCGCTTGCCTCATTTTAGTTACTAGAGCACTTGTAGACATTCCTGCATTACATAATAGTACTATTTTTCTCATTACTACTACCTCTTTCTATAATTGAATTATTTCCTTTGCTTTATGTACTTATAATAAGATATATTGAATCATATTTTAACTTAATAAAATGCCACATATCTGTGGCATTTTATTAATCAACTTTTATACTTTTCAAAACTTTTTTTACATCCATAATTCCATAATCGCTTTCATTAATTAAAATTGTAGGAATATTGTAATTACCACTCATCTTTGAAACATCTTTTAAAGCATATTTGACTTGAGGGGCAAGTAAAACAACATCTGTCTTATCTATATATTTTGATAATTCGAATAGTCCTATTGATGCTACTGTATAGTCTAAATTCTGTTCCTTTATCTCTTTTCGTAGTGCTCTCACAAATATGCTCGATGACATTCCTTGAGAGCAACAAAGTATTATTCTCATTTAAATTCTCCTTAGACTAATTTAAATAAACTCTTAATGTCTATTATTTAAATATGCTATCAATTGTATTTTCTTTTTCCTGAATAGCCATTTCCTTGATAATGCGCTTAAATGTATTTAGAGTTGGATTTTTCTCTAATTCAGTCATAGCTTTTTTATTGAAAACTAAAGCAGCTATGCTCTCATTGAATAAGCTTAGAGATTCCGTACTATCTTTTTGTGTACTTATTAAAAATATAAACTTAATCTGCTGTTTGTCCCATTTTATCGCTTTCTCAAGCATAGCTATTGCCACAAAAGTTGAATCTGTTATAGGTTTAATTGGATGTGGCAATACAATGTTATTTCCAAATTCAGTAGATGCCATCTCTTCTCTTTGAATAACTAACTTATAAAAATCTGGTGGAATATCAACTATCTTTTGAATTGCATCACACATATTTTTAAGTACTTTTTCTTTTGTAGACCCTTTCAAATCCTTAAAAAATAATTCATCCTTAAAGTATTTATTTATAAAAGAATAGTCATTTTCTGCTTCTGTAAATATATTTTTTACTAAATCAATATCTTCTTCAGTTAAAAAATATTGTACGTTAATGACAGGTATTTGAGTGTTAAAATCAATAGGAACAGTAGATATAATATAATCGTATTTGCTTTGATCTATGTCTAACAACTCATACAGCTTTGCTACTCTTATATCATTAATATAATTTTTAAACTTTTGTTTTAATTTATATAACAATATTTGTGAACTTCCCGCTCCACTAGCACATACAACGAGTATATTTTTACTCCTTATTTCTTCATGAAGTCTTTCAAGCGCCAAAGCAAAGTGTAATGCAATATATCCAATCTCATTAACATTAACGTCATAATTTTTTATTTCTTTTATAATACTTCCAACATAAAGGGATATCTCAAAAGCCAAAGAATTTTCATTCTTTATTTTATCAATTAAAGGATTTTCAATAAAAAGCCCATACTTTAAACGATTCATCATAGGTTGAAAATGTAATGCTAAACAAGTAAATAACTCGAAGTTTTGTGAAAAATCCAACTTAAAATTTTGTTTTATATGCTTAAATATATAATTCAATAAATCCTGAGTTTCTTGGCTAATTAATAAGGTATCATTATTATATTGCATTGACTTTTTGCCTAATAAATGGATGGTTATATAATATATTTCTTTTTTAGGAAGCTTAACTTTAAATTGATTTTCTAATTTATCTATTATCATGCCTGCTATTTTAAATTCTTTTTCATCTTCTAGATTTATATATATAGGTTCTATGATTTCATTTTCTATTAATTTATCTATTCTCATTAATAAAATCATTATGTGTATTACAAGATTTCTAAATCCTATATCTGTTAATGTAAAATTATTTTCTGTAATCGTATCATATAATAATTTTTTGATGATTTCTTTACGTTCATTTTTTTCTGTGCTCAATACAACTGAATCATATAAATCCGTATGAAAATAATATTTTGAAATACATGATCTTTTATTAAATTCTTCGCCAATAAGTTTCATTCCGTAATTAGGCTTATTCTCTATATCTAAATGATAATACTCAAGTCTTTCTCTAACTTCTTTCAGATCATTTGTTAATGTTGAGCGACTAACAAAAAGTTTCTCTTCTAGTTCCTCTATCTTTATATACTTATCTGTACTTAGTAATAATTTTATTAAATAATTAATCCTCTCTTCGGGGTAGACTGGAATTAAATGTTGATCTTGTGTTTCTTTTTTTATAAGATCTTGTATAAATCTGAAGTATAAATCTTGATGAAAAATTTCAAAATAATATCCAACGCCTGGTTTTGATATCAATTTAACCCCATTTTCTAAGAAAGTTAGCTTGTAATTTTTCAAATCATTTCTTAATGTTCGTGGTGCTATTTCTAAATGCTCACATAGCTCTTCACTTTTCATTGGGACTCTACTATTTGAAAGCAACTTAAATAATTTCAAAAACCTTTTATCGTTTAAATACATACACTCACCTGCCTATACGTGTATTATATATTATAAGTTTTCTTACTTCATCGTTAGTTACATGTAAAGTTTGGCCACATTATTGTGGCAAAATTTTATTAGCTTATTACATTTTAATACGATATAAAAACTTTTTTAATGACTTATTTAAACATCTTATATAACCAAAACCAAGCTATATTTTATACTGTACTTTTAGCTAATATTATTTCTGTTGAAGATCAGTTTATTTAAAATCCAAAAAAGGTAAAATAATAATATAAGATTTGATTTAAACACAACAAATGATTTTGATGATTTACCTATTTAATGAGGCTATCAATCCAAATAATCAAATTAATAAAGGAGTCTTTTATTAGAAAAAAAAGATCTCTTTCAACGCTGTGTAAAATATGATAATAAATATAAAAAGTTGCCTTTAACAGTAAAAACTATTAAAGACAACTCTTTTTTATTACCCTACTACTTTTATTATTCTG
Organism: Clostridium folliculivorans; assembly: GCF_024341905.1. Classification (GTDB taxonomy): domain Bacteria; phylum Bacillota; class Clostridia; order Clostridiales; family Clostridiaceae; genus Clostridium_AR; species Clostridium_AR folliculivorans. Next base: position 6,712 of record NZ_BQXY01000006.1, on the reverse strand, counting down.
CTACTTGTTCATTTTTATTTTTTCTTATAAAGAATATACCTAAGCCAATTAGCCCTATTCCTATTACAAGTAATACTCCAGTACCTATTATTGCTCCTGTTTTTGGAATGGTGCTTATAGTTTGATTACTTGAACCACTTGTACTAGTAGATGTATTGTTTGTGTTAGTATTTGTATTGTTATTATTGTTGTTTCCTGAGTTTGGCGCTGTGTTTTGCAGAGCTTTAATCTTATCTTCCGCAGAGGTTAATGCTGATAAATTAGTTACTAGCTTCTTTTGGTCATCGCTTAGAACATCATATGCTTTTCTTGCATCAGTAACCTTTTGTGCATCTGCAACAGTTAAGCTTGTTGGTATAGCATTGATTTTTCCTATTACTGCATCTGAAGCTGCTTTATCTGACTGAAGCTTTGCTATTGTATTTTCTGCTGAAGTCAGCTTAGCTAAGTTTGTTACTAGCATTTTTGTATCATCACCTAGTGCATTGTATGCACTTCTTGCATCACTAACCTTTTGTGTGTCTTCTAAAGTTAAAGTAGCTGGTAGTGCATCAATCTTTGCTACTACACCGTTTGCTTCAGCCTGACCTGGCTTAGTAATATCACTAGCACTTGAAACTGAAAGTTCTAAAGTAGTATCATATTTCATTACAGATGCTACCACATCTATCTTATCGCCAACCTTGAAGTCCTTTAATTCTGGCATCTTATATATTACAATACTTCCAGTGCTGTCTTCTATTGTTGATGATGCTGAAGTATTTATATCTTTTAAAGTAACCCCTTTTAATCTTACTAGCTGGGACTGTACAGAGTCATTTGCCTGACTTATTGTTAGAACCTTAGGAGTAACAGTATTGTTGCTGCTTACAACTGTAACACTTGGTAAATCCTTTGGAGTTATTTCAATAAGCCCATGATAGTTTGATAAATCCCCTGTTACAGTTATCTTATCTCCCCTCTTTAGATCAGCCTTTGGTATATTGTTTAGGCATATAGCAGCATTATCGTCCTGCATAAATACGTTGCTTCCTACAACATTAGTAACTACGCCTGTTAAAACAGCACTTCCAGAGGCCTTTGCCCTTGCATCACTTATGCTCATTGCTACTGGTTCTGATATATCCTTATCGGAGATTATATAGTCACTATTATGAGTTATATTAAACTGCGCATATCCGTTACTTACACTTAATCCGCTTGCTATGTTTTCTAACTTCTTAGTTGTTTCATTATAATAATATACGTACATATTTTTCTTTGCATTAGTTGGATCTAAAAGCCATTGCATATCTAATTTAATTTTTACAGTTGCTTTTCCTGGAAGTTGTCCATTGTTTGCAAAGGATACAACTGTAGCTCCTGCATTTCCAACCTTTGCAGCAATTGCAGATTTGTTTGATGAGGATGAATTATTTACGCTTGCTATATTGACATTCATATCTATATTCTTTGTGACACTCGTAATATCCTTACCATTAAATGACCATTGAAGACCATCTTGTACAAAATTAACAGTTTTATCTTTTCCCTTTATAGAGTCAAATATAGTCTTATCAACTGTTTTGCTTCCGCTTACATCTACTGTAATATTGGAACCTTCACCAGCCTTATTTAATGTATCTACAACTTTGCTTGCATCACTATTAACAACTTGTGAAGCTTTTGCATTTGTCTTTTCTATTGTGTATTTATCGGTTATCTCCATGTTATCAGTTCTATAAGTAGTTATTATAATACTGTTTATATTTACAGCTACATTTGAGAAAGTTGGGACATGGAACTGTTGCTTAACTGCCTCATAATAATTGCTGCTATTTGGTTCCTTAAATTCATAGTACTTACTTCCAGAAGCAGAGTTGGCAGTTATATAAAGAACTCCTGTAGGATCAGTGACCTTCTCATCTTGATAAGTAGCTCCAGAAGGATTGTTTGCTGTCTTCTTATCATCCTTATTCTGTACTTTAGCTTCATTATTTACCATCTGATAAGTTCTTGTATAACAGTGATCATGTCCATATAAAACCACATCTATTCCTAGCTCAGTATAAACCTGAGGCATAGTATTTCTTCTTGCTATTATATCTGCATCAGTCTCATGATTTGCAGAGCTATATATGGAATGGTGCAGAGCCACTACCTTCCAAGTAGCACTTGGATTTTTAGCTATAGCTTCCTCCATAAAAGCCTTATGATCAGCGGTATTAGTATCATTGCTATTTAACACCATAAATAATGTGTTTCCATAGTTGAAATAGTAGTCTGCCCCAGTGTCAGGCTTAGTATCAACTATTCCATAAGTAGAAGATTCATTTGGCACATTAAAATGAGTATTGTGTCCTTTTCCAGAAGTCTCATGATTACCTGCAAATGCTACTATAGGTAAGTTTCTAAATTGTTCTGGAGCAAAGTATGCTGAGTACTCAGGCTCATTATTTCCGCCAGTAACCTCCTTGCCGTTATTCACTTGATCCCCTAAAGAAAGTAAAAAGCTTGAATTTTTAAAAGCTGAGGTTGCTTTGTTTAAGGTATCTATCCATCCGCTCTTGTCCTTGTTTATATCTCCACTTGCTCCTATTTGTGGATCTCCAGCAAGTAAGAAGTTATAATCTGTTGGATTTTGAGTTGTAAAGTTGTAGGTATCACTCCAAGTTACCCCGTTTCCTACTCTATAAACATACTCAGTTCCAAGAGATAATCCTTTTACATTTGCCTTATTAGATATAGCATTATTATTTCCTTGAGCCTTTTTACCTACAAAGGTCTTAGCTTTAGCTACTGGGAAAACTCCATTTGTGTAATCAGACTTCTTAGCAACCTGTACTTCAGTATCTCTTGAATTTACATCTGAATACCAAGTAAAGTTAATCTCAGTTGTAGCAGTACCTGGTGCAAAAGTTATATCACTAACACTTGGTGTTGGCTCATCTTTAATATCACTCTTTGCTATTGTATATCTATCAGTCTTTTCCATATTATCAGTTCTATAGGTTGTGATTGTAATGCTGTTATCATTTATTTCAACATTAGAGAAGGTAGGTACATGAAGTTGTTGCTTTACCGCTTCATAATAGCTTTGAGTATTTGCTTGCTTCATCTCATAGTACTTACTTCCAGATGCTGAGTTTGCTGTGATGTAAGCAACACCAGTTGGTTTAATAACTGTCTCATCCTGATAGATTGTACCCGATGGATTTGTTATTGAAACCTTCTTATCATTTACTTGGTTTGTAGGTTGATTGCCTACCATTTGATAAGTTCTTGTATAACAATGATCGTGCCCATCTAAAACTACATCTATTCCTAAACTAGTGAAAACCTGCGGCAATGAGTTTCTTCTAGAAATTATATCATCATCTGTTGCATGATCCGCTGAGCTGTATATTGAGTGATGTAAAGAAGCTACCTTCCAAGTTGCGTTTGGATTCTTAGCTATTGCCTCTCTCATAAAAGCTTCGTGATCTGCAGAGTTAACATCATTACTATTGATCATCATAAATAAAGTGTTTCCATAAGTAAAATAGTAATCTCCACCTGAGGTTGGAGCACTTGAAACTGTTCCGTATGTTGATTCATTTGGCATATTAAAGTGTGTATTATGTCCAGCTCCATAGGTTTCATGATTTCCAGCTATAGCCGCTATTGGTAAGCTCTTTAACTGTTCTGGCGCAAAATAAGCTAAATATTCTGTTTCGTTACTTATCCCTTTTACTTCACCGCCATTATTAACCTGATCCCCCACAGATAATAAAAAGCTTGAGTTAGGAAAGGCTGTTGCAGCCTTGTTTACTGTAGATACCCAACCAGTTTTGTCGTTGTCAATATTTCCACTTGCCCCTATTTGTGGATCACCGGCTAATATGAAATTATATGAGCTTGAATTCTGTGATGTATATTGGTAAGCTTGGCTCCAATTTGTGCCATCACCAACACGATAAACATATTCTGTAGACTTTACTATTCCAGTTGCCACTACCTTATTAGAAGTAAGCCCATCGTTTCCATCATTTTTAGTTCCTTTGAAGGTTTGTGCCTTATCAGCTGGGAATGTTTGTCCATAATAATCAGATTTCTTTACAATTTGAACCTCGGCATCACCTGAATTCTTCATTGAATACCATGTTAAGTTTAATTCTGATGCATCTCTTCCTGGTGAAAGTGTTATTTCTCTAATATTGTCAGTAGTACCACTAGTAGCACTTGTAGTTGAATTGTTTGTATTATTGTCTGCAGCAAATACCGTACTTACATTACTCATAACTGTCGTAAACACCATAACTGTAGCTAAAATTGAGGATACTAATTTTCTTCGCACTAAATAAATACCTCCTTAAAATATTTTTACCACCATTTGGAAGTATAGTCCTTCTATGTTAACTTTTTATTTAGCATAAGTTAACTGCCAATTAACTTTTGTAAATTTCTTGTTATTTTGTATCTTTATTGAAAATCTTAACATTCCTTTAACCTTATCTTCACAATAGTGCTTTTTTCAGCTTTCTATATACTTTATATTTAAATTTAGGACTACATTTAACACTATAGTTTAAATTAGAGGAGGTACCATAGTGTTTAAAAACTTAAAAACCAGCAAGGTTATAATCTGGTCCATATTCTTTCTGTTATTTGCTTCATTTCTTTACATGTTTAATAATAATCATCCATTAGGTTATAGTAAGCAAAATGATAAATCTTATGTAAAATATGAGAAAGCCCAAGTTTTAACCATAAAAAGTCAATCAGTAAAGCCTTTTGAAGATGGTTCTAGTATATTTCTCGGAAGCCAAGAGATTAGTGTAAAGATACTATCTGGAGAACATAAAGGAGAGGTTAAAGATATAACTAACTACCTTAGCGACACTCATAGTGTATATGTTAAAAAAGGCATGAAAATCATCACAGAAATTGATACTGCTGGTTCAAAGTATCAAGTTATTGTTTATAACTACTATAGAGCTCCTATACAATATTCGTTTGTTATAATATTTTTCGCTTTATTATGTGCTATTGGAGGACGAAAAGGAATGAAGTCAGTTATCGGACTAGCCTTCACCTTTGTTTCTATAATATTTTTATTTATTCCAATGCTTTATAGAGGTTACTCTCCAGTGCTTTCAGCGGTGCTAATTATATTGATAATAACCTGTATAACCTTACTTTTACTTAATGGATATAGTGCTAAGACCTTATCAGCTATATTCGGTACAATTCTTGGTGTAACCATCGCTGCTATAATTGCTTTAATTGTAGGAAAACTAGCTCATTTAACTGGCTATAGCACACAAGATGTGGAAACCCTTAATATGATATCTGCAAAATTTAATCTCAAGGTTGAAGGACTTCTACTGGCTGCAATCTTAATATCCTCTTTAGGTGCAGTAATGGATTTAAGTATATCTATAGCTTCTTCTGTACAAGAAGTATATTTATCAAATAAGAAGATTAGTAAAAAAGAGTTGTTTACTTCAGGCATGAATGTAGGCCGTGATATGATGGGTACTATGGCAAATACACTAATTCTAGCCTTTGCCGGTGCTTCCCTAAACATGATTATCATAATTTACTTTTATAATGTAAGCTACAATCAGCTTATAAATATGGACATGGTTAATGTAGAAATAATCCAAGGTCTCACAGGAAGCTTAGCTGTAATACTAACTGTTCCAATAATCTCTTTCATAGCTTCAAGATTGATACCAACTTTTGCACAGGGTAAATCCAAAAGCAAAAGCTTTATATATAAGTTCTAATAAGTTTTATTCATAAAAGTATCGCAGTAAATTATGAAAATAGTTATAATAGTGTATTTTTGCAATAGCCACACTACTATTATTATAGTTCTGTACTTATAGTACATTTTTTCTTTATACAATTATTTATTAAATAAATGTTGTTAAATATTGATACATGTAGGTGGACAACCATATAATTAACTATATATTTTAAAGCCACTTTTCTAAAACTAGTACAGTATTAAAAATACTTTTCGGACAAAACTCTATCTCTTTGTGATTAATTTTGAGTAACATTAGTTTCCTTACTGGCTTATTAATTTTTCAAAATCATATTTGTTGATTTATGTTCTTGTTAATTTTTTCAGAATTATATTGATCACTTTATAATCTTTTTAATGGTTTCAAAGGTTCATTAAACATTTATAGTTTTATAAGTGGTTTTATTAATTTTCATTAATATCAAGATATTCTTCTAATTATAATAAATTATAATCCAACAAACAGCTAAATTCCCGATATACTTCTCATGGATTATTCATAGTTACATTGAATTATAATTTCTTTAAAAAAGCGAACTTGTAATTCTTATTTCATCAGTTTTTATAAATCTATTTCCTTCAAATAATCTATCATATATCAATTCCATATAATCGATCGCCTTATCCAAGTTTATGATTATGAAAAAACTAAGGTATCTTTGCAGATATTTTGAGGCTACTCCATGGAAGATTGATAGCCACTTTTTCAAATTTGGCCAAATATATTTTATTCTATATTCTTTGTCTACCTTAATGGATTTATTTTTATTATGTCTCATAGCTATTGCATTTATATTGCTGTCTCCGTATGCAGAAATGTATGAGCTTTTTTCTATTTTAGTATAAACTTTCTCATTGAAAGCAACTTTATCCCATTGATACTTAAATATTGGTTTTATAAACATAGTGTCTTCTTGCCCTCTTGCACCAATAACCCAA
>NZ_BQXY01000005.1 GCF_024341905.1 Clostridium folliculivorans | reverse complement strand
CAGGTGCTCTACCAACTGAGCTAATGGCGCATAATGGTGCGTCTTAAGGGATTCGAACCCCTGGCCCACGCCTTAGAAGGGCGTTGCTCTATCCAGCTGAGCTAAAGACGCATGTTAAACAACATTGATTATTTTACTAAATCCAACATCTTTTGTCAAGATGTTTTTTGGAGCGGGTAGTGGGAGTCGAACCCACCTTTTCAGCTTGGAAGGCTGGAGTATTACCGATATACGATACCCGCATACTAACTGGTCGGGGTGACAGGGATCGAACCTGCGACCTCATGGTCCCAAACCACGCGCGCTCCCATCTGCGCTACACCCCGTTTGTTTTCACAACTTGGTAACCTTTCGGCGACAAAGATTATTCTACACGATGTTATTATTAGAGTCAATACCCTTTTCGAAAAAAGTTTTTTAAGCACTTTTCCTTACAAACCTAGTATTTGTAATACTTTGCGCCGATATACCAATTTATGTAACCAAAAGTTTTAAGATTAAAACGAATTAAAATATTCAGAATATAACTAATTACTCATATGTATTACAGTTCCACTAAATAAGGATATAAAGGCTTCCCTTCCTCAACTTCTATGAAAGCTATACTTCTTTTGCTCATTCTAGGAAGTGAGGCACTGCCTGGATTTACAAGCCATATATTGCTATGTTGTGTTACAAGTGATTGATGAGTATGGCCAAATAAAGCAGCATCAGCAGCTACTTCTTTGGCTTTAAAATATATAGAATTCAAATCATATTTTACATTGTATTTATGTCCATGTGTAATAAAAATTTTTTTATCTAAAACTTCAACAATCATATCTAAAGGATAATTGTTTGAGAAGTCACAATTCCCTTTAACACCATAAACTCTTCCGTTGTACTCTTTAATGATATATTCTAAATCAGTTATATTATCACCTAAATGAATCAATATATCACTCTTATTTATCATTTTCTTTACTTTATCTATATATTCTGTAATACCATGAGTATCACTAACTACAGCTACGAGCATTTTCTACTATGCCTCCAAATTTAAATTAGATTCTTTAGTTCTTTTTTTACTACATCTAATGCTTTGCCCCTATGACTTATTGAATTCTTCTCATCTGCTGTCATTTCTGCAAAGGTTTTATTAAATTCTGGCACGAAAAATAGAGGATCATATCCAAACCCTTCTACTCCGGTTAATTCTTCTTTTATGACCCCATATGCTCTTTCTTCTACCTTTACAGTGTTTCCATCACTATTTATTAAAACTATAGCACAAACAAAGGCTGCCTTTCTCTTTTCAGATGGTACACCCTTCAATTTCTCTAACAATTTTTCATTATTTTTTTTGTTATTTCCATGTTCTCCTGCATATCTTGCCGAATACACTCCCGGTTCTCCATTTAGGTAATCAACCTCTAAGCCTGAATCATCAGCCATTATAAGAAAATCCTCTAATCCTTCTTCTTTTGCGTATTTATAAATTTCACTAGCTTTTTTATAAGAGTTTTCTAAAAATGTCTTACCATCCTCTACCACATCTATATCTATATTACATTCTTTAAGCGATTTTACTTCTACATTTACATCCCTTAATATTTGTTTTATTTCTTTTATTTTATGATCATTATTACTAGCTACAATAATTGACTTCATTTTATTTCCCCCCTGTACCTATCCACAAGCTATCTGTCTTTAACACATCTTTTTGCGCTTGAATTATATGCTTAACACCTTTTTCTCCTAAGGATAGAAGTTCATCTAAATCCTTTCTTGAAAAAGGACTTTCCTCTCCAGTTCCTTGCACTTCAATAAACTCTCCAGTATCAGTCATAACAATATTCATATCAACTTTAGCCTTAGAGTCTTCTTCATAACATAAATCTGCAATTTTCTCATCATTTAATATTCCAACACTTACAGCTCCAACAAAACTTCTTATTGGAAAAACTTTAAATGGTTGATTCTTATGAAGCCTGTTAACAGCATCTACTAGGGCTACAAAAGCTCCTGAAATTGATGCTGTTCTTGTTCCTCCATCAGCTTGAATAACATCACAATCAATCCATATAGTCTTCTCTCCAAGTGCTTTTAAATCTACCACAGATCTTAGAGCTCTTCCTATAAGTCTTTGTATCTCCATAGTTCTACCATCTATTTTTAGCTTAACTATATCTCTTGGTTTTCTAGATTGAGTTGATCTAGGTAGCATATTATATTCTGCTGTTATCCATCCTTCTCCACTACCCTTTAAAAATGGTGGCACCTTTTCTTCTATTGATGCATTACATAATACCTTTGTATCTCCCATTTCTATAAGTACTGAGCCTTCTGCATACTTTGTATAATTTCTTGTTAGCTTTATAGGTCTTAACCCCTCATTTTTTCTTCCGTCTATTCTCATAAAATTGCCTCCTTCATAAATATCATATAGAAAAAAGTTCATCTCTTTCAGGTTGAGGAACTATAACTTCCCCTTCTAATTCTTTAACTAATATTCCTTTATCATTTGTTATATTACCAATTATAGTAGAATTAATTCCATTTTTCATTAGTAGTTTTACAAGTTCTTCACCATTTTTAGTAGTTATAATCATGCTGCCAGAAGATATTAATTTAAGAGGATCTATATTAAATACCTTACATACCTTCTTAGTTACAGCGGTAATAGGCATTCTATCTTCATATACTTTAAATCCTACATTAGAAGCATCAGCCAGTTCCCAAAGCGCTCCTAGCACTCCGCCTTCAGTAATATCGTGCATACTATTTACGCCGAACTCTCCACTTACTTTCCCTTCCATTATAACACTAATCTTATTAATATATTCTTTAGCTTCGTGTATCTCTTCTTTTGTTAATACATCTTTTAGATTATCAATTTTATCATTTACTATTATATTAGTACCTTCTAGAGCAAGACTTTTGGTTACAACTATATCATCACCTATTTTAGCTCCTGCTGTTGATACTGCTTTACCACTAATACATTTGCCAAGGACAGTACAAGAAACAACAATTCTATTTACTGCAGAAGTTATTTCTGTATGACCTCCAATTATTTCAACGTTTATCTTTGAAGTTTCCTCATTTATTTGCTTCATTACATCGTTTATTTCTTCAAATGTAGTATTTTCTGGTGCCAATATAGTAACCAATATAGCCATAGGGTCTACTCCACAGGATGCTACATCATTACAATTTACATGAACAGCAAGTCTACCTATATTTTCAGCTGCACCAGTTATTGGATCAGTAGATATTACACATTCATATTCTCCAAAGTCTATAACAGAGCAATCTTCTCCTACTCCATTTCGTACTCTTACTTCATCTCTTTTAACTGATTTGTTGTTATTTATTAAGTCTTTAAGATCATCCCAGTTTAATTTTCCTGATTTCATAAATGTTCTCCTTGTTTATATATATACTTATGCAATTTTTCACTGCAACTAACATATTATTAATATAAGTATTAATTTTATGAGGTGGATACATTGAAGTATATAGGTCCTTTTTTTAGAATAAATAGTCTGACTTCATTGGAGATAGAAAGCCAGCTATTCTTTCTTTCACGGGAAGCACTGAAACACATCGTATTGCAATCTCGTTGTGGTCTAATTTCCTCAACAAAAACTTCCAAAAAGTATCTTTCTAACAATGATATTAACATAATAAAAGATTTTTCTCCACTTTTATGTATTTATAAAAAAGGGTCTCCAAAGTTTGCATCAACTAAGCATTTTCACGGTTGGTCCGAGGACGGTGTTAAGAAAGAAATTAGTAGTTCCTCAAATGCGTTGATGACTTTGAGTATATTAGAGCTTTCAGAGTTTTATGCAAAGTTTGAGAAATCTTCTAGTAGCAACTATTCAATGGCAAAGATTTATAGAGCCCTAGCTAAACAACAGTTGGATTTTTATTCTAAACAATTAAGAAACACAGATGGCGTTTTTGTAGATAAAAAGAACTTATCAGAAGGAAATAGTGAATTTAATCTTATCGATAAAGATAAAAAATTCAAATTTTCTGATCAAGCTTTAATGATGGTTGCATATTATCTTTATTGGAACATAAGTACATTTGATGAGGATAGAGAAATGTATAAAGACTTTTCTCTTGACATATTAAATATGTTTTTAAACTATAAAGAAGAAATTTATGACTTATCCTTCCAGGAATGCTGCAAGATTTGTTTCGCATTTAATGTTCTTTACAAGTATTCTAATAATGATGATGTAAAATTATTCTTAATTGATATCACAGATTATTTAGTTGATAAATACAATGAGAAGAATTACATCCTTGATAATTTAGATTATTCTTGCTTAATGGCAATAAATCTTCATTTATCTTATAAGAATACAGGAATTGAATCTTTCAAAGATAACTTCTTGCAAATTAGCGAGAGACACAAAAGATTATTTGATGATAACTCAGGAATATTTTTAAAACCAATGGAAAAGAAGGATATAAAATATGATTGCACAGAAGTGAATAATTATATGCTAAACATGCTTCTTTATGAAAAATATGAATCTTCAAGAGATTTTAAGGCTATGATTTCCACACTATTTAGACAGTTTTATATCACTTCAGGACTTGTGATTTCTTGGCCAGATGCACCATCATTAGATAGTGACGAGAGATATAAGAATCTAACCTTAAACTCCACTGATCTTATTGAGGAATCAATGTTTAGAGTTAGTACTACTCCATCACCAGACACCACTGGCACCGCTCCAATATTTTTAAAGAAAATCTCATATTCAAAAAAGAAGGAAAACTTCGTAACCACTAAGATAACCTTTGATAGCGCAAAGAATTTAACTAACTTCTTTAATATAATATTTCTATTTAAAGATACTATCCTGAAGTCTTTTTTCTTCACTGAGGAGACATTACCAAAAGAAAAAGTAGAAGTAGATACTAGCGAAAATGAAGTATTAGATATAACAGCCGAAACAACTGATGAGACTTGCAATAAACTTTAAAGAGGAGCATAACTTTGCTCCTTTTTTTACTGTAAAGGAGAATATAGACCTTTCATTCCGATTAAGTCCATATGTTTCAATGCTTTCACAATCTTTTTATGGCTATACAGTAAAAAATAAAACTTGTTCACCTGCCAAACTTTCCTAATATTCATTCGGAAAGGCAGATGCGTAAAAAAATTCACTGAAGAAGGTCCTTCAGTGAATTTTTTATTCATTTCACAAAATGAGAGTATATCCATATATTTTTTAATAATTTATTTACTTATAAATTTTCATCACTATTTAATACTCTAATTAGTAGCATTAACTTCAATTTGGTTAAGATTTAAAATTCCATCTTTACTAAAGGTTATATTATCCACCTTATCTGACTTAACACAAATTAGGTTATCAAAAAGCAATGGTACTATATAGTTGTTATCTCTTAATAGTTTTACAAGGCTTTTATTTTTACTATCCACAGTTTCATCTTTTTTCAAAGTATTTGTGGATATCATGTCATTTATATCTTTATTGTCTATAGCTTTCCCCTTATTATTTGCAATCCACCTATTCACTAACTGACCATATGTGTCAGAACTAGAAGTTATATCTTCTAGAAGTAATTCATAATCCCCAGCGGATACAGTCTTTTTTAATTGATCTTGATCTAATAGGTTGTATTTTACGGTTATATTATATATGTCTTTAAGATTTTTTGATATGAATTCACATATACTTTTATTCTCATCATCTTTCAAACATACTAACTTCAAGGTCTTACCCTCATAGCTTGATTTACCAAGCAGATTATTAACTTGTTCCTTAATTGAATCTAAGTTTTTTGAATTATCTGTAACAGTTGAACTTACAATGCTTTCATTAGATTTCAATGCTTTTCTTTCTAACTCTCCTAGAGCTAGCTGAAACCTATCCTCTTTTACTAAAGAATTACCTGTTATAGTATTTAAAATAGACTTCTCCAACGCTCTTCTCATGCTCAGATCCATCTTATTATTTTTAGTATCCGGATTAAATTCTATAACCTTCATAGTATCATTAGGAAATATCTCTACTAGATTTTTAGATGATAACCTAGATATCTCACTGTTAGGTATATTTAATATTATATCTACATCCTTCTTAGATTCAAAATCTGCTAATGCAAGTTCAGCACCTGTGAATACTTTTAATATTATCTTCTTTGCGTTTGTACTTTTCTTATTCCAATATTTTTCATTAAGATCCAGCTCTATTTCCTTTTCCTCATTTACATTCTTTATTTCATATGCTCCTGAGTATTTAATAGATGCAAATTTCTGCTTATAGTTATCTAAACTATCATCAAGCTCTCTAAGTTTAAAATAACCTTCGGACAGCTTTTTTAAGAAACTATCATCTCTTACATTCATCCTGAACTTTACAACATTTCCATCTTCTTTTGATATTGCAACATTTTTTTCAAATGTCCCTTTGCCTTCATGATAGTCTTTAACTCCGTATACATTATAGAGCTCACTTACGTATTCATCTTTATTTTTATTAGATGTAATGCTCTTAAAAAACTTCAAAAAATCATCAGATGTTATTCTACTACCATTACTCCAATAAATATCACTTCTTAGTTTAAAAACATATTCTAGGCCATCCTTACTTACTGAGTAGGACTCTGCAAGATCTGGAACTATATCACCATTTTCATTTTCACTGACTAATCCATCAAAAATTGAATAAATTAGATCCTTGTCCCTAAGACTTAATTTATTAGTTATGTTTATGGAATCAGGAAATTTTTCAACTGCATAAGTTATTGAATTATTATCAGTAGCATTATTATTTTTCGCGATTATATTGCTACATCCCTGCAATATAACAACAGCTATAACTAATATCAATAGTTTGGAAAGCTTTCTTTTCATCAATATACTCTCCTTTAAGAATTATATATCTGAATTATGTCCAAACATTAATAATATTAATCATACTGGCAGATATCTATTGAAATCTAATTTATCATACTTCAAATGTTCATTATACTTCTTTTTACTCCATATTTGTCTTTTCAGAAATGCCTTACTGTCTTCTAAAAAAACCTTAGGATAAGATAACTTCCAACTGTTCAATTTATATATTTCAGCTTGAAAAACTCCTGTAGTAATAAAATAAGCTTTATCTACTTCCATAAGCTCTACTAAATCTATGAAACTATTATAATCTTCCTTGAATACTACTAAGGTTTTATTAAACTTCAATAAAACTTTTTCTCTCTTTCCTATAAGCTTTATTTCAAGAGTTAATCTATCTTTAATAATTACTTCGTATTGTATCCCATATATCCAACAGTTCTTCGTCAAATTTCTAAATACCACATCTATTGGTACTCTTTTAAATTTTAATATTGCTTTATCTAATGACTCTTTATGAAGCTTATAATATATCGAACTGATTACCCCAATGTTGCCTCCAAATTCTTACTTTATCATATTATAGAATATGCTGCACATCCATTACAAACTACATTTAAATTAAATTTATCAAAATAAAAATTTACAAACTTGATAAAATTTCTTAAACAGATTATTATAGTATTATAATTTATGTATTTTATTATAAATTATATTTGCGCATACTTTTGAAATTATATCTATATGTTTATCAATCTACATATAGGCTAACAGTAAATTAAATTATAAACTTATCCATTTATACTTAAAAATAGCATAATATATTTACGGAGGTTTTGGTAATGTTACTTGCAATAGAGATAATTGGTGTGTTATGTATGGTTACTATAATTTTTGTGGCAATTTGGGGATTTATAATAGCTAAATATGCTTATAGCCAAATAAAATATCAAAACTATCTATTAGAAAAACTTACTCAAAACATTTATCTATTAGTGACAAAAAACAAAAGTCTAACAGAGATAATTGGGGAAACTAATACTAATACTATAAATGAAAACAAAAAAACAGATGGTGAAATCTAACCATCTGTTTTTTTGTTAAAGCATCGTACGAAATAAAGCGGTTATTCATCCGATGCTTTAATGAGCTTACGCAAAGAATTAATATGATTTTCTCATATTCCATGGCTAAAACTGTAAACTCACTACGTTCGAACAGTACAGTTTATTAACGCCATTCCATCTGAAAAAAACATTTAATTCTAATTGCTCGCTCATATAGCATCTCCTGCATAACCACTTTATTTCAATAATCTTTTAAACAAATCCTTAATTTAATATAGAATTACTATTACCTTACATACATGCTCATAAATATTGAGATTGAGGCTATCAAAAAACATATAACCGGATAAGTTATCTTTTTACTGCCTTTCTCAAATAGGTAAAACCTAATACCCCATAAAATCATAGTAGCACATAGTCCTATTTGTATCGGGTAGTATGAATTAAAAATCTCAGATACATAAATAAACTGATAGGTTGTAAGTAAAGTAAGAATTATATTTATACTTGTAAGCACAGCTGCCAAGGGACTTAATATAGTTATAACTCTTTTCATTTTACCCCCCTATAAGACTGTTAAAGTCATCTTCTGATAAGATAGTCAAACCAAGGTCTAAAGCTTTTGTATACTTTGAACCAGCATCTTCTCCAACTATTACATAGTCAGTCTTTTTACTTACACTTCCTGAAACTTTTGCTCCTAGTGATTCTAGCTTCTCTTTTATTTCTGTTCTGCTATATGAAGCTAGTGAACCAGTAACAACAACTGTTTTACCTTCAAAAGGATTTTCCTTAACTTCTGACTCCTCAAACCTAGGTTTTACACCTAATGCCAGCAGCTCATTTATAGTTGTTATAACCTTCTCTTCTGAAAAGAAATCTATTATGCTCTTAGCAACTATACCACCTATGTCGCTAACACTAATAAGCTCTTCATAAGTTGCTTTTTCAAGGTTTTCTAAATTCTTAAATCTCTTAACCAGATCCTTTGCAGTTTTAACACCTACATTTGGTATACCTAATGCATATATGAAAGAATGTAGTTGACAATCTTTACTATTTTCCACAGCATTAAGTAGATTTTGAGCCTTTTTATCCCCAAACTTTTCTAGAGTTAATAGACTTTCCTTTTCAAGTTTATATAAATCTGTTATGGATTTTATATCAAGCTTTTCGAATAATTGTTCTGCTGTCTTTTCCGAAAACCCCTCAATATTCATCGCTTCTCTTGACGCATAATGCACTATTGTCTTAACCATTTGTGGTTTACAGGATAAAGTATTCTCGCAGAAATAATGCGCCCCATTAAGCACTATATGACTGCCACAAGCAGGACACGTAGTTGGAGGTATGATTTCTTCTGTGCCTTCATTAATTTCCCCAGCAACTCCCATTATTTCTGGAATTACATCATTAGATCTTCTAACAAACACATCAGCACCTATACATACTCCTTTTCTTCTTACATCGTCCATGTTATTAAGTGTAGCTCTCTTTACTGTAACCCCCGCTAACTCCACTGGTTCCAATAATGCAGTAGGACTAACTCTTCCACTTCTTCCTACATTCCATTCTACATCCAACAGTTTCGTTGTTGCTTCTTGCGCTTCAAACTTAAAAGCAATTGCCCATTTAGGAAATTTAATTGTATAACCAAGCAATTCTCTAGTCCTCATGTCATCAATAGCAACAACGGCTCCATCTATATCATAATTAAGTTCAAATCTTATATTTTTTATATATTCTATTTCTTTCTCTATATCTTCCATGTTATGACATACCTTCATATAGTCATCCATTGGGAATCCTTTTTCCCTTATAAAATTCATCATCTCTTCATAGGTTTTGAAAGGATTTCCTTCTTTATATCCTACATCATAGAAAAAGGCTGATAGATTTCTCTTTGCAGTCTCTTTTATATTAAGATTTCTTAGTGCTCCAGCTGCGCCATTTCTTAAATTCTTTAAGGGAACTTCTGATACTTGATTATACTTATCAAAAGCTTCTTTAGTCATTATAGCTTCACCATGAATCTCTAACACATCATTACAACTAATCTTAAGAGGAAGAGACTTTATAGTTTTTGTTTGTGCTGTAACATCCTCACCTATTTCTCCAGTACCTCTAGTAGCTGCCTTTATAAGTACACCATTACTATCGTAAGTACAGTTTATAGTTAAGCCATCAAATTTCTTTGTAACTATATATCTTATGGCTGGAAGTTTATCCTCATGAGTTCTGTTATAATCATCAATAAACTTAATATTTCTATTGTGCCACTCTCTAAGTTCTTGTACAGTCTGCGCCTTATCTAAGCTCCATAATCTTGCTTTATGAGTATACTTAGAAAACTCTGCAAGTGCAGTATCTCCAACTCTCTGGCTTGGAGAATATGGAAGTATATACGAAGTTTCTTTTTCAAGAGTAACTAATTCATCATATCTTTTATCATAGTCCTTGTCTGATACGGAAGGATTACTTAAAGTATAATATTCATACGCATACCTATTTAACTCTTCTACTAATTCATCTATTCTCTTTATTTTATCCATGAAAGCACCTCTCAATCTAACTGAGCTTTAAACTATAGGATTCTCTCGTTCAAAATTAATATCCTACAATCAAATATTCATATCATATTATTCTATACAATACTTTCTAATCTATTAAATACTCTCATATCAAAATATGAGAGTATTTAATAATATATAACTTCTTATAAAAGTTCTAAAGGAGCGAAACTTAATAATAAAGTTTTTATACCTTGACTGTCAAAAGCTATTGTAAGCTTAAGATCGTCACCTTCATTTATTGTCTTTATAATAGTCCCTATTCCAAACTTAGGATGTCTTATTTTTCTTCCCATAGTGGCTTCATTTTTTGTAAGCATCCCACCTGAGCTGCTGTCTAATGTTTCTTTCAATTTTCTAGCTGCATCAAGCATTGTCTCTTTGGAACTACCTCTATTTGAAGAATAGTTATTATTATAATCACTTCTTAAGCTATGAGGATTCCTGTTAAAATCCCTTCCACCATAACTTGGCGAAGCCATCATAGAACTTCTTGTAGAAAGCCCTGCACTTGTATTACCTTTCACAAAATCCTTCAGTTCCTTAGGGATCTCAGCTATAAAATCAGATTGTGGATATGCCACAGTCCTTCCGAAAACTTTTCTAACTTCAGCTGAAGTCATATAAAGCACATTCCTTGCTCTAGTTATTCCAACATAGCATAATCTTCTTGACTCTTCCATCTCACTTTCTGAATCAAAAGATGCTGTTCCTGGGAATATTCCATTTTCCATCCCAACCATAAATACTATAGGGAACTCTAACCCCTTAGCTGAGTGGACAGTCATCATAACCAAAGTGTCTGCATTTTGATCCATATTGTCTACATCCTGAACTAATGCAACCTTTTCTAAAAATGCACTAAGAGATTTATCTTCCTCATTACTCTTTTCAAAATCCACTGCTGCTGAAACTAATTCTTTTAAGTTTTCAACCCTGCTTTGATCTTCTGGCTCTTTAGAATCTTTAAGTTCTTTCATATATCCACTTTTATCTAATATATATTCTATAAGCATTGATACAGGAATCTGTTCAGACATATCCATTAAATTTTCCATAAGATCTGTAAACTTTCTTATTGATGATATGTTTCTAGGTGATAAAGTTGATATATTTTCACAGTCTAGTAGAGAGTTATAAAGACCATCATCATATTCATTAGAAAAATCCATAACCTTAGATACAGTTGCATCACCTATATTTCTCTTAGGTACATTTACTATTCTTCTAAGACTTATTGAATCAGATGGATTGTTTATTACTTTAAGATACCCCATTATGTCCTTAATTTCTTTTCTATCATAGAATTTAAGTCCTCCAATTATTCTGTACGGGATATCTCTTTTAATAAAGCAATCTTCAAATATACGTGATTGAGCATTTGTTCTATACAAAATAGCAAAGTCTTTATATGTTAAGTCCTTCTCTTCCATAAACTTCTTTATTTCTGAAGCTATAAACTGCGCTTCATCATTATCAGAAAAAGCTCTGTAAATTCTAATCTTTTCTCCATTTTCTGCTTCGGTTCTGAGTACCTTTGATTTTCTATTGCTGTTAAACTTAATAACATTATTTGCAGCATCCAGTATATTGGCCTTTGATCTATAGTTTTGTTCCAATTTTACAACTTTAGCACCTGGATAATCTTTTTCGAAGTCTAATATATTTCTTATATCAGCACCTCTCCAAGCATAGATACACTGATCATCATCACCAACTACACAGATATTTTTATGCTTTGAAGCTAAAAGCTTCACAAACTCATACTGACATCTATTAGTATCCTGATACTCATCTATCATTACATATTTAAACTTGTTTTGATAAAAATCAAGTACTTCAGGATTATTTTGAAATAATTCAACAGTTTTAAAAATCAAATCATCAAAGTCTAAGGCATTGTTATCTTTTAGCCTTTTTTGGTACATTATATATAAATCTGCAATTTTATTTCCTCGGAAATCACTCTCATTTTGTCTTTTATATTGAGTTGGAGTAATTAAGTTATCTTTCGCTTTACCAATCTTCGATATAACTTCTTGCTCCGTGATGTCTTTATCATTTATATTAAGCTGCTTTATGCATTCTTTTACTAAAGCTTTTTGATCATAACTATCATATATTGTAAAGTCTTTTTTATAGCCAAGCTTTTCTATCTCACGTCTTAATATCTTTACACAAGATGAGTGGAAAGTAGAAATCCACATACTATCTGCTCTATCACCAATTAAAGATTTAACTCTTTCTCTCATTTCTTGAGCAGCTTTGTTAGTAAAAGTTATCGCTAAAATATTATATGGTTGTATAGCCCTTTCCTCTAACATATATGCTATTCTATAAGTTAAAACCCTTGTCTTTCCAGAGCCTGCACCTGCAAGTATAAGTAACTGTCCATCTATAGTAGTAGCTGCTTCATATTGTTCCTTATTCAAAAGATTTTTCAAATCCATATAATCACTCCTTAATATTAAAAATCTTTAGGTTATACCCCATGATTTTTTTGCATCTTACCCTCTAATCCTATGTAATTAAAAATTGATTTTATAATCAACTTTCTTCTTAGTTCTCTCTAAAAACTATAGCAAAAACTATAACACCTATAAGTTTTAATAAAAGCTAATATATTTTTATAAATGCAAAAAGAGGAATATTATTCCTCTTTTTATTATAGTCAAGTATGGTTATATTATATCATAATTATCACTGTTATTGGTATATAAAGATATACCATTTGTATAGATATCATACTTCATATTTTGAGTCTAAGAATTATCGAAGTATTACATCTTTAAATGCAAAGATTATTTTATATTTATAGATATACCGGTTCCAAATGAAATGTATTTATCAAATAAAAATTTCCATGGTTGTACGAATCTTTATTTAGATAAGTTTTATTACGAAGTGGTACCTCCATAAAGATGCATAATATAAAAATTGCTCTCTTAATCAAGTAATATAAGACATTAAAAACTTTTAAATACTCTTTATACATAAATTAGGTTTTAATTGTATATACTATATATTAATTTATCTCCACAATGCAATTTTCCCGCAATTATATGATTTATTTCTTGCAAATATATTTTTAAATAAATAAAAAAAAATCGCTGAAGCGACTTTATTATGTGATTTTTTGCACATCTGCCTTTCCAAATGCATACGAGGAAAATTTGGCAGACAACATATTCTTCTTTTTTATTCTTTAACTTGTATTATGTCTTAAATCTGTTGGTATAACTATCTACAGATCTCATTGAATTATAATTTTCTAAAAAATAAAAAAACGCAACCCTTGGGGCTAGGTTGCGCTTCAGCAATAAGCAATAAATAAAAAGGGGGCTATTTATTCCTTTTATTTATCCTTGCAGAATTATTATATATAATTGCTTTTTAAAAAGCAAGTCTATTTTGAAAAAAATATTGTAAATAATATATTACTATGAATGAAAAAATTTCATATTTTAGCAATTTATTAACACATTTAACTCTTCTTCTGTCAATTCTCTATATTCGCCTTCTTTTAAACTTTCATCCAATGGTAAGTTTCCAAACTTTATTCTTCTAAGATATACTACCTTTTTCCCTACTGCCTCAAACATTCTCTTTACCTGATGATACTTTCCCTCTTGCACAGTGACCAACACCTTAGAACCTTCTTCTGTAGATTCCTCTATCTCAAGCTTAGCACTCATGCATTCATATCCGTCATCAAGTACTATGCCTTTTTCAAAAGCTTTTATATCTTGTTCATTAACAGCCTTATCAATCTCAGCATAATACACCTTATCAACATGCCATTTAGGGGATATAAGCTTGTGATTAAGTTCCCCATCATTGGTTATAAGTAAAAGTCCTACCGTATCCTTATCAAGTCTACCTACCGGAAAAGGTTCAAAAGCCTGATGTTCTATATAAAGAAGATCGATAACAGTCTCATCCCTATTATCAAAAGTTGCAGAGATTACACCATCTGGCTTATTCATCATTAAATATATGTATTTTCTATAGAATATTTCTTCACCATTAATAACTATCTTTGATTTTTCTGGATCTAGCTGTAGTCCGTTGTCCTTAACAACCTTATCATCTACAACTACTCCACCAGCTTTTACTAATGCCTTTATCTCTTTTCTTGAACCATAACCTAAATTTGAAAGAATTTTATCAAGTCTCTCCAAAATAACACTCCTTTTTCAATATATTGCAATTGGCTAACTTAAAAGACTGCACCCAAAAGTACAGCCTTCTTATTATACACCATTTCTAAAATAATTCATTACGCTACCTACATAATTTACTGTTTCACGAGGCATTTTATATATTTCGCTTGACGACCCTACACCTCTTCTTTGCATAGTCCCTGGACCACCATTATATGCTGCTAAAGCCATTTCTGTATTTCCATTATACTTATCCAAATATCCTTTTAGAAGCTGTGTACCACCATTTATATTCTGCTCTATATTAAAAGGATCTGTAATTCCTAATCCACTAAAATTTTCAGGCATAATCTGCATGATACCTGTAGCTCCAGCACCTGAGACAGAATAAGGATTAAATCCAGACTCTTGCTTTATTATTGCTCTTATCAAATCTTGATTAACTCCATATTTTTGAGAAGCCGATGCTACAGCATTATCAATTCTAGCCATATTAGTGCCACTTGTACTTGAACCCTTAGAGGTTAACTTCAAAACTGCATTTGAATAAGGGTTTAAATTATTTAAATCCAACTGCTTATCACCATCATAACTATCAACAGAAGTTTGCCCTAATTTACTAAGATCAGTCCCAGCTAAAACATTTTGATCTACTGCATTTCCATTATCAGAAGTACCACCAGTTAATGCATTTAATATATTGCTGCTACTGTTGTCTTCTGTAAGATTCTTCATAAGACTTTCCATAACCATATCAAAGGCTGGAGAATTTCCCATTGCCTGTTTCATATATGTAGAAAGCATCTGAACTCCTAACATCTGTTCTGTATTATCTATTTTCATTAACTCACATCCTAAAGCTTAATTGTATATTGTTTTATATGTAAAAAATTTATGATAAAAACAAAAATACCCATCCTTCTTATTATCGCTATAATTATTTTATCACTTTAGAGATTATTTTGTATATTATCGCTTTTTTATTTTTTATATTTAACATTATCACTTAATTTTAATATTTTACTTTCATTTATATTATTAACTTTTGATATGTAGTTATTCTTATATAGCTTCAAACATCCATGTTTACTATAAATTTTTATATTCTTTTAATTTTAAAAAGTTTTATTTTTATATTTAAAAGAATATAAAATTATAAATAGTTATAAAGTTATATTTTTATAAATATAAAAATTTATAATTGTATGAAGGTAACTCCAATTATTTCAGCTCAAATATCTGTTCAAATGAACAAATAAGGCTCCTATCAAAATCAAATGATAGGAGCCTGACTTAAATTTTATTCTTCAACTTTAAATTCAACAATGTCATAGTCTTCATAAGCACATTTCCTATAATAACTTTTCGAAAGAACTAAAACTCTGTATGAGCCTTCTATAAATGGCATCAAAGTATAATAACTTTTTCTTGAATATTTCTGTACCAATATCCAATTTCCTTTTTCCATTAGGTAGAACTCATAACAAACCTCTTTTCCACCACAGCTTTCCACATTGATGTTTATCTCATCACTAATCTTATAAGAGGTTTTATTGCATAGTATTTTGGTTCCAGTTACCGGCGGCGCTTCATTTACATAAATGGTAATGGATTTTTTGCTATCAAACCCTTCGATACACTTCTTATTTTTTGCGTACATTTCTACTATATACTTACCAGCTCTTTTTGGCTTAAAGGTAAACTTTTTGTTATTTATAAAATTCGTTTCTTCAACTGTATGCCCATCAATTAATATAGCGTACTTTACTAAGGTATCCTTAGTATTTTGGCTTATTACCTCAAATTCAACATCATCATCTATAAGATAATACTCTTTAGATGGTAATAGCACATAATCTATATTACCTTCAATGTACTCTTTAACATTAAAATACATAAATTGATGACTATCATATTCTTTGTCTGAATATTTATCTTTCACCTTAATTTCAAGTTCGTATTCCCCAGAAACCTCCGGTGTGAAATTAACCCAGTTAGCATTTCCATAGCTTACTCTTTCTTTTTCTTTTTTATCTTTATAAACTACAAAACTATATTTTGGATCTATACCACCTTCTGTTATAACCTTTATATTTATCGGCTCATTTATTACATAGTGATTATTTCTATCCACAACTACATCTGTTATTTTTACGACCTTTTGTCTTTTCTTCTCCACAAAGAACTCTAGGCTTTTCTTATCTTCATAGTCACCTGTAAAAGATTCATCCCTAACAAACAATGTAATTCTGTATTGACCTTCATATTTAGGTTCCCATAGAAAACTGCTTGTCCTTATATATCCTGAATCTTCACCATAGTTACCATCAATCTTGAACTTATATAGCAGATGCTTTCCACCTTCAACTACAGCTCTAAGTAAAATCTTACTTCCTTCTGCTTGAGGGGAGTTAAGATCAGTAGTAAAGGTTTTTATATTTATAACGTTATACGGCTTTACCTCATACACCATTATAGCCCTATCGTCATATTCTCTTTCTGAATACATATCTCTCGCTAAACATAGTATTTTATAACTTCCAGGCACTTTTTCACAAAAGCTTACCATTCTCCTTGAAGAATAATCTTGTATGCAAACCGTCTTACCCTCTGGATTAATCTTTAAAAATTTATATAAAGTTGTTCTAGTATCATCTTGCCTTGTATATACTTGAAATATTAGTTCTTCTTCAACAAGTAGATCACTAGTAAGACATTTAAAATCCACAATTTCAGGTCTTGCTATATCTTTAACTCTAAAAGATACTGTCTTAAAGTCATCAAAATTATCTTTTGACTCAGGCACCTTGCATTCAACCAATATATCATGCTTACCCACTTCAGTGGCAGTGAAAGACAAGGTATTTTCTGTGCAATAATCTTTTATAAGTTCCCAACCATCTTTTCCACTAATCCAATATTTATACATAGATGGAGCACTATTAGTTTCAACCTGGATAGTTATCTTTTTTCCTATTTCAATTTCTTCACTTTCTATATATACATCTTTAATGAGATTTTCTGGTTTTTCACCAATGAGAAAATCGGCCCTTACTATAAAATCAAAAGGCTTTTTTGACCCTTCTTTTTTAACTTGTACCATTATAAAATACTTACCATCATTTTTGGGCATCCAAGTACAGCTAGTATCTTTGGAAAAATCCTTAATCTCATCCCATATACCATCTTTTCCCACTAAAAACTTAAAAAAATACTCTTCACCTGAATAATTACCTATACTTATGTTTATTGCAGCATCTTTTTCTTGAGGACTATTTTTGTCAAATACCAGAACTAACTCTTCCATAAAATCTCAGCACCTCTTGTTTATTATTTTCACCCTTTGGTATATACCCCAATCTTAGGTATCTAATTTTCCTATAACTGATTTAGTTAAATGCCCTATTTTCAGTAAAAGCATTTTTAATATCAATACCTTTGTCTATATTTATGAATTACTATATAAAAATAATTATATTACACTTTCCATTAATTGTAAAACCATTGTTCCATTTTATACATTTATTATCTTAAATTTGTCCATTTTTAACATATTTCAGAAAACTCTTACTTTTTATGATAAGACATAGAGTATTAAATAACAAGTTAAAGATTCCAATATTATCTATAATTGATATATTAATCATTAATTTAGTTGTAAAATAAAAGGCTTGCAAGGTATATTATCAACCTTCCAAGCCTTTTTCTATTAACCTTTTTAAAGATGTATATAGTTTTAAATCATCTTCTTCAGTTCTTTTTTTATGGGTTCCAGTTCTTCCACCACTTCTTCTAACTTTTTGAGATATATGCCTTTCAAAAAGCAACCTATCAATATTTTTATCGTCGTATATACTTCCTTTAGGATTAAGTGCATAGCAACCTCTTCCAAGAACCATAGCAGCTACTCCATAATCTTGAGTTATTATTATATCACCTTTTTTAGCATTGTTTATTATATACATATCCACACTTTGAAACCCACTCTCCACAATAACAACCCTACTATAATCTGATGATATTAAATGATGCATATCGCAATATATATCAACTTCTATATTATACTCTTTAGCTGCTTTTTCTATATATGTTTTACCTGGACAGCCATCACCATCTACGATTACTTTCATACTTTTCTCCTTCTTATTTTTTTTAATGCTGAATATATAAATACTCCACCTCTTGTCAACAAAACTCCGTTATTGCTTCTACCAACCATTAATGAGAAATAATCACTTATTTAAGATTGGTCTATCTATACTGAGTATTCCCTTTAATATCATACTCAATATTATTATTTCAATTAAAGTGGTTCCATTATACTCTTTTGATGAATCCATAAAAAGATACATTTAAGAATATTGTTGAAATTAATAGAAACTCAGCACTAATGCTGAGTTTCCTAAAAAAATTATAATCTGCCTTCAAGTTCTTTCTTTAAATCTTCAAAGCCAGGTTTTCCAAGTAGAGCAAACATATTTTTCTTGTATGCTTCAACACCTGGTTGGTCAAATGGGTTTATTCCTAATAAATGACCACTTATACCACATGCTTTTTCAAAGAAGTATACTAATTGACCAAAGTAGTATGCTGAAAGTTCTGGAACATTAACTATAACGTTAGGAACTCCACCATCATTATGAGCTAATACAGTACCTTGGAAAGCTTTCTTGTTTACGAAATCCATAGTTTTTCCTGCTACGAAGTTTAATCCATCTACATTATCTTGAGTAGCTTCTATAGTTATTTCTTTCTTAGCCTTTTCTACGCTTATAACTGTTTCAAATATATCTCTTCTTCCATCTTGGATGTATTGACCCATAGAGTGAAGATCTGTTGAGAAGTCAACTGCTGCTGGGAATATTCCCTTGTTGTCTTTTCCTTCTGATTCTCCGTATAATTGTTTCCACCATTCATTGAAGAAATGAACTGATGGCTCGTAGTTAACTAGTATTTCTATTGATTTACCTTTGTTGTAAAGAGCATTTCTAACTGCTGCGTATTTGTAGCAATCATTGTCAGCTAAAGAAGTACTTGCATAAGCTTCTCTCGCATCTGCAGCTCCTTGCATTATATCATCTATGTTGATTCCAGCTGCTGCTATTGGAAGAAGTCCAACTGCTGTTAAAACTGAGAATCTACCACCAACATCATCAGGAATAACAAAAGTTTCGTATCCTTCAGCGTCAGCTAAAGACTTTAATGCACCTCTGCTTTTATCAGTAGTAGCAAATATTCTTTCCTTTGCTCCATCTTTACCATATTTCTTTTCCATATAGTCTTTAAATACTCTGAACGCGATTGCAGGCTCAGTTGTAGTACCTGATTTAGATATTACATTTACACTTATATCAAGACCATCAACAGCCTCAAGTAATTCTGCCATATATGTTGAACTTATGTTATTTCCTACATAGAATACAGCTGGAGCTTTTCTCTTGCTAGCTGGTAAACAGTTGTGGAAGTTATTTGTAAGCATTTCAATCGCAGCTCTTGCACCAAGGTAAGAACCACCGATACCTATAACTATAAGCGCATCAGAATTAGATTTTATCTTCTCTGCAGCTTTCTTTATTCTTGCAAATTCATCTTTGTCATAATTTACAGGAAGATCAACCCATCCTAAGAAATCTGAGCCAGCTCCTGTTTTGTTGTGTAACTTATTATGAGCAGAAAGAACCATGTCTTCCATATATCCTACTTCATACTCATGTAAGTAAGGTGCAACCTTTGATAGATCTAAAGTTAATCCCTTTTTCATATTACTACCTCCAAAATTTTAAGACTAATAGTATATTATATATTTTAATATTATAAGCAATTGAAAGTCGCTAATGCGCCTTTAATTTGTGATCTTTTTGGGCATCTGCCTTTTCTCAACTAATGGGAGAAAATTCTGGCAAGCGATAAAAAATAAAAATGTTATCGTATGGTTTATCTTAACCACACTCTTGTAATAAATAGCATTATAAGGGTAAAAATAATTATTGCAATTATTAGCATTGGTAGTATTATTATGTATTGAGCAATCATTATAGCTAAGAGGTCTTTAAAAGTAGGTTTGTCCTGCTCTTGCTGTTCTTGCATTTCTTTTATAAACTGCTCTTCTTCACTAAGTATCTTCTCTTCCTTCTTCCCAACTTTGAACAATAATTTCACCTCATATTAATTTATCATTTTGTATTATACCACAATAAGCTAGTACAAGAAATCTTTTCTATAATATTTTTCGCCTTTAGAAAAACGTTGTAAAAACATCTAATTTCTTATGTTACCTCGTATGCATATGTACAATTTTCAACTTAAATTCATTCTTTTAATATTTATTATTTTATATTCAGTAATTTATTTTATTTACATAATAAAAGCCTAAGCTTTCGCTTAGACTTTTATTCTAATTAATCAACTAAGTGACAAGCAACCCAGTGTTCATTTCCAACATTCTTATATACCGGAATCTGCTTAGAGCATTTTTCCATAGCATAAGGACATCTTGTATGGAACTTGCATCCTGATGGTGGATTTGCTGGTGAAGGAATATCACCTTTAAGCAGTATTCTTTCTCTCTTTAAAGTTGGGTCTGGTACAGGAACTGCTGATAAAAGCGCCTTTGTATATGGATGAAGCGGATTATCATATAATTCCTTTTTAGGAGCGAGCTCAACCATGCTTCCAAGATACATAACGCCAACTCTATGAGATATGTGCTTAACAACACTCAAATCATGAGATATAAAGAGATAAGAGAATCCTCTTTCTTGCTGCAAGTCAGTCATAAGATTTATAATCTGAGACTGTATTGAAACATCAAGTGCTGAAACAGGCTCGTCTGCAACTATAAAACTTGGATTTAATATAAGTGCTCTTGCAATACCTATTCTCTGTCTTTGTCCACCTGAGAATTCATGCGGATATCTCTTCATATGATATGCTGCAAGGCCGCTTCTCTCAAGAGTTTCTGCAACTAAATCCGGAATCTCATCCTTGGTAGCTATGCCGTGATCAAGTAAAGACTCACCTACAAGCTCTCCAACAGATAATCTTGGATTTAAAGAACTATAAGGATCTTGGAATATCATCTGCATCTTTGGCCTTATGGATCTTAACTCACTCTTACTTAATTCAAATATATCTTTACCTTCAAATATTACTTTTCCTTCTGATCTTTCAAGCAGTCTTAATATAGTTCTTCCAGTAGTTGATTTACCACAGCCTGACTCACCAACTAAACCTAAAGTTTCTCCCTTTTTTAATTCAAAGGATATATCATCAACAGCCTTAACATTACCAACTGTTTTTTGCATTATTCCAGCTTTAATAGGGAAATACTTTTTTAGATTTTCAACTTTTAATAGTGCATTATCTTCCATATTATTTTCCCTCCTCGTAAAGCCAGCATGAAACCTTGTGTGTAGGACTTACATTTATTAAAGTTGGCTGCTTATCCTTACACTTATTCATACATCTATCGCATCTTGAATTAAAATAGCAGTTATCAGGCATTCCTATTGGATTAGGAACTTGACCTGGTATTGAATAAAGCTTATCACCTGTTTCTTCAGTTAGAAGTGGTTTTGATTTAAGCAAACCTTGAGTATATGGATGAAGTGGATTCTTAAATAATTCTTCAACTGGTGCTTCTTCTATAACCTTACCTGCATACATTACAACTACGTAATCAGCCATTTCAGCAACTACACCAAGATCATGTGTTATAAGCATAATTGAAGTATTAAGCTTTTTCTTTATATCTCTCATTAGATCAAGAATTTGAGCTTGTATTGTAACATCTAGCGCTGTAGTAGGTTCATCTGCTATAAGAAGCTTAGGATTACAACTAACAGCCATAGCTATCATAACTCTTTGTCTCATTCCACCTGAAAGTTCATGAGGATATGATTTCATTATTTGCTCAGCTCTAGGGATTCCAGTTATTTTTAGAACCTCTATTGCCTTTTCTTCCGCTTCATTTTTTGAAAGTTTTTGATGAAGTATTATTGCCTCGGTTAATTGTTCTCCAATTTTAAAAACCGGGTTAAGGGATGTCATAGGCTCTTGGAATATTACTGAAACCTCATTACCTCTCATATTTCTTAATTCTTCTTCAGTAAACTTTAATATATCTCTTCCATTGAATAATATCTCTCCACCAACTATCTTTCCTGGAGGATTAGGAATTAGTTTCATTAGTGACATGGCAGTAACTGATTTACCGCAGCCTGACTCACCAACAACACATACAGTTTCCCCTTCTCTTATATTAAAGCTAACATCATTAACAGCTTTAACTATACCACCACCAGTGTAGAAATAAGTCTTTAAGTTTTTAAATTCTACTAAATTTTTAGCCATCCTTTTATCCTCCTACACTTTAAGCTTAGGATCTAATGCGTCTCTTAATCCATCACCAAATAGGTTTATTGCCATAACCGTTAAGAATATGCATATTCCAGGCGGCATCCAAAGCCAAGGTTGAAATTGAAGTGCATACGAATCCTGTGCTGCTTGTATCATATTACCCCAAGTAGGTGTTGGTGGTGTTACTCCAAGACCTAAGAAGCTTAGCGCTGATTCTGTAAGAATAGCACTACCAATTCCTAAAGTTGCAGTAACTATAATAGATGCTAAAGTATTTGGAAGCAAGTGCACAAACATCTTTCTTCTATCTTTTAAACCTAGAGCTTCTGCAGCTTGCATAAATTCTTGTTCTCTAAGAGATAAAATTTGTCCTCTTACTAAACGTGCAAGACTTGGCCAGCTCAAGACACCTATAACAATCATAACAACATATATCTTATATTTAGGGTTAATTCCCATATCCATCATAACTGCACCGATCATTATTAAAAGTGGTAAGAATGGGAAACATAATAATATATCTACAAATCTCATTATTAAGGAGTCAATAATCCCACCATAATAACCAGCCATTATGCCTAGTGCTGTTCCAATAATAACTTCTATACTTACAGCAACAACACCAACGGCAAGAGATATTCTTCCACCATACATAAGTCTTGCAAGTACATCTCTACCAAGATTATCTGTCCCAAGTGGATGCTGTGCTGTAGGATCTGCCAATGCATTTAGAAGATCTGACTTTTCCCAAAGCATTGTAGTGCCTCCCCCTCTTATAAGCTCATCTATCCATGGGCCTATATAAGAGAAGATAATTAATGCTAACAATATATATAAACCAGCCATTGCAAGTTTGTTTTTTCTTAAATTCCTCCAAGCCAAACTCCAAGGGCTTTCAATCTTTTCTTTTTTATTAACAACTTCTTTAGCCTTAGGTTCTTTTTTTATCATTTATTCCACCTCCTATTTCAATCTTATTCTTGGGTCAACTAGAGCATATGCCACGTCTGCAAGCAAGTTTCCTAAGAGTGTTAAAATTGCAAGCATTAAGTTTGTACCCATTAGAAGGTAGTAATCTCTTGAGTTAACTGCAGCAAGTTGAACAGGTCCTATTCCAGGCCAGTTGAATATACTTTCTGTAAGTGTTGCTCCAGAAAATAAACCTGGGATTGAAAAACCTAATAATGTAATAACAGGGATA
Organism: Clostridium folliculivorans; assembly: GCF_024341905.1. Taxonomy (GTDB): domain Bacteria; phylum Bacillota; class Clostridia; order Clostridiales; family Clostridiaceae; genus Clostridium_AR; species Clostridium_AR folliculivorans. Next base: position 342,918 of record NZ_BQXY01000005.1, on the reverse strand, counting down.
AGTGCATTTCTTAAAGCATGTTTGTATATAACAACCTTTTCTTTAAGTCCCTTTGCTCTTGCAGTTCTAATGAAGTCTTGTCTTATAACTTCAAGCATACTTGAACGAGTATACCTCATCCAACCTGCTACTGAACCAAGTGTTAAAACTATAAGTGGTAAAAGCATATGTTTTACAACATCTAAAAAATATCCGAAGCCAGTGTAATGACTTCCTGCTGTTGTCATACCTGAAAATGGTAATATCTTCAAATCTACACCAAACCATTTTATAAGCAATAATCCAAAGAAGAACGAAGGAATAGATATTCCTATAAGTGCAAAAATAGTAAATACCTTATCAAACAGTGAATATTGTTTTGTGGCCGAAACAACTCCTATCGGAACCGCTATTAAAACCCCTAACACAAGTGAAGCAAGCGATAAGTAAAAGGAATTAGGTATAAAATCCTTCATTACTTGTGATACTGGCTTTTGATAATACATACTTTCACCAAGGCTTCCCTTAGTTACAAGTTCTTTTACCCAATAATAATATTGAGTAGGTTTTGATTGATCCAAGTGATACATTGCTCTTAATTCTTGTTTTCTTTCAACACTCATATGTGGGTCCATATTAGCAGTAATTGGATCACCTGGTGCTAACGCAAAAATTAAGAAAATGATTAATGATATACCAACTATTGTTGGTATCATTTGAAGTAGTCTTCTTATAATGTACTGTCTCATCGTACCCCCCCTAAACTTTTTATTTTCCTAAATAAATAGGCTATATTTTTATGTTTTGCCGCTCTAAAAATTAATTTTTCCTACATCTATATAATGAAAAGCTATGCTCAAATTAACTCAATTATGAGGCTACTTTTAAATATATAGAATAATCAGATTAAATTTTTAAGATTAGCACTTTTAAGCACCTTATCTTACCAACAATTAAGAATTATTAGTTAAATATAGCATGTCCCAAGGATATTTTGTTAAAATTCCAATTAAATTGTAAGAACATTCAAAATACCACCCTACTTTTGTATAAATTGCATAATATTAGCTATTTAAAACATTAGTTCACCCTTGAGCTAATATCAAATAGCTTACATGTCAGCGCTTTCATAGATTTATCTTAATCTATACAAAAGAGATAATATTAAATTTAACTGGGTTTTTTAAAGAAGTTTATTTTTAAGATTTCTAAGTATGTAAGGGTTCGAATACATATGAGAACTTGAAGAATTTGTTTTTATGAAAAGCTTCAATTATAGTGCCCCCCTTAACATGAATATAGCCTTTTATCTTTCTATATCTAGGCTAAGTTAATAAAACGGAATTGGTGAATTTCTTAATTGCTAGCTATATAAGTGACAGAAAAGTTTTTTGAACTTTCATTGATAAGGAAATACAGAAAAAAATTTTTTTCTCATTAAAAATAATTTAACACTTTTTTCTTATCACAGATTGTTATTAAATATTATATTACTTAATAAATATTTTGTAAATATATATATTTTATTGATAACTTACTAAATTTTTCTTATAAAATCATATGGATAACACTGAATCAATTTGTATTTGAGAAACTTCTTTCAAATTTGACATTTTAAAATATCTACCGATTTTTTGAAATGTCAAATTACATATACTGCATTTCTATTTTTATTGAATTTATTATTTTAACGTTAAATAAACCTAAATATTTTTGTATTTTTATTACATTTATGCAGTATCATGTCTTACATGTTTACAAAAAATTAACCTGCCATATACCAATTCCTTTCGCTTATCTATAAACTAGATAACTAAGCTTTGCACCTTTGGCATATTTTTATATTAATTTAAATTTCATTTCATTTTATACTTAGGCAATATTATTTATAGAAGCCAAGAAAGACTGTTGCAAATTCATAAAAAACTTATTGTAAAAATAAAAGCCGTTTATATATGAATGCATTACTTCGTAATAAAATTTATTATTTTTAAATTCTCTCACCTAACTCAGTGAGAGTTTTAATAATAGATTTCAGATTGAAGTAGTACATCTTTATAAATGGCTTTTACTCATAAGACTTTATAAACACCAGTTTTACAACAGTCCTTAAATCTCTATGATTCTAGTTTAAGTGTACTGTATAATATTATCTTATCTGCTCAATAGTACATCCCTTTTCCTTCAAGGATTTTATTATACCATCACCACCATCTAAGTAGTTCGTTGGTATAACAACAAAATACTTCTTCTTGTCATTAAGATACCCATCAATTTTTTCAGTATATTGCTTAATATACTTTGTTTCTATACTCTCATTATATTTATTTACTATTGTATTTAGTTTGTCAAAATTTTCTCTTTCTCCAGCCGGCACAACGTATCTGTCATTTAACTTATTATCTGCCTCATCAATATTTCCATTTTTCCATTCTTCTAATGCGATTTCAGTTTTAGCTACACTTTCCTTATTAAAGTATTTAAGTAGTTTCATTTGTGCATCCACAACTTCATCAGGAAGATCAATTTGATCTTCAAGATTTTTATACATATCACCAATTACGATTATATTCTTTTTACTCTTCCTAGCCTCGTCAAAAAAATATAGGTCTGGAGTATATCTAAGTCCATCTTTTCCGTAGGTTGCATTATATGCTACGATTAAATCCTGAGGCAAATATCCAGCTTTTACTTGTTTGTTAATCTTACTATAATCAGCCTTGAATTCTTTAATCTTTCCTTGATATATTACTAAAGCTTCTTTTGAAAGATGTTTCTCAAAGGAATCTCCAGACTTTAGCATAAGTATTCCGTTCCTCTCAGAGCCATCTATCTTATCGTATTCAAATTCTAACACTATCTCTTCAGACTGTTTAACTGCATCTTCTACCTTGGAGCTAAGTGGATACATATCTTTAGTACCTATTCCAAGGGATCCATAAATATATAAATTACTATCTCCTTTAGATACCTTCCACATTGGTCCAACAATATTTGATGATGGAGCCTTCTCATCTATCTTAAGATCAAAAGCTGCATTTATTTGTCCACTAGCCTCAGTTGCCACCAGCTTTCCATTTGCAGTGACTATAAATATTATGGAACATATTAGTACTGCTGATATTTTCGTTATCTCTTTTTTCTTATAAGTTTCATATTCTGGAGCTTTCTTTCTTACCGCTATATAAGCTGTCACTATACTTAATCCAGTGACTATGATAAACATAATAACAGTATTTGTGGCAACTTTAGGTATATTGATTATTATAAACATCATAAAAAGTTCATGTATGCAATATATCCAAAGGCTCATATCTCTATACAACTTAGATTTCCTCTGGCTTATAACCTTCTTTGAATTCAAAAGCCCCATAAATATAAACGGAACTAACAAAACTAGTGAAATATACATATTGTTATCTCTAGGAATATTATTTGCTATTAAATAATAGGCTTCAAAGACAAAAAACATTGAGAATAAACCTATCCAAATTCTAGTTTTCTTTACTTTATTATTTAAACTATATTTATTGATTAATACTCCCAAAGTTATAAAAGGAACTCCAAAGCATATTCCGTTTCTTGTATATACAAAAATACTGTTATACGCCTCAACAATACTCTCTAATGGCGTTCCAGTTATTAACCCATTATAACTATCTCCTAGTAGACCTAATGTATATGCTAATATACTCAAAATCACTAGAGCCTTAATCCAGTTCCTCTTTAATAAAAGTGCCACAACTAAAATAGATATTATTAGAGCAGGCAAGTACCATAAAGCTCCTGAAACCCCATTGAATAATATATTTTTAATCGTTATTTCTATAGTGCTATTTCTTTGTTTTATATAGTTAAATACAAAAACCGTATAGGCCACAGAAAAGCCCAAATAATAAATTAGTATTCTTTTAACATATTTCTTTACATACCCTTCTCTATTATATTTATCATAAAAGAAATATCCAGTTGTTATGAAAAAGAATGGTACTGCAATTCTTGCGATTACATTGCTTAAAATTGCACCTGGTATCTTGCCTAAGGAATAAAATGCTGATGTGTGTATAACGATTACTAAAATGGCACACACCATCCTCATTATATTTACACTATCATAAGTTTTTTTAGTATTTTCCATTACTATCTCCCCCCTACACCTTATATACGTATGCTATACAAATCTTCTGTCACAAAAAGTAATTTATTTTATAATATGGTGCTTATATTTCAAAAAACTAATTCTTCAATACTTCTATAGATATTCTAATTTAAGTGCTTCTTTTACATATCTTCATATAATAACATTGTATTTATTTTTTATAGAGGGGTTATCAATGATTTACAACAAAGCTTTAGTCAATCTATACACTCAAGAAAAGCTAAATGATACCTTAATTTATTTTTATAGCTTATGGAAGAAACGCTACTTAAGAACTGTAGAAAACTCACCTACTAAAATGGATTATCTATTTTACGCCTTGGACCAACCTACCACAAACAATGCTGTTACTGTTTCAGAAGCTATGGGCTATGCAATGGTCATATTCCCACTAATGAGTAGATTTGATACCCAAGCTAAAGATACTTTCACAAATATCTATAATTTCATAAAAAACTATCCTAGTGTGTATAATAAAAACTTAATGGCCTGGCAACAGATTAAAACTGCAGATGGAAAAATTGTAAATGCAGAGAAGCTAACAGATTCTGCTACAGATGGAGATATGGATATTAGTTATGGACTTCTTCTTGCTCAAAAACTTTGGGGTTCTGTTGATAAAATCAATTATAGACAAGAAGCTATCAATAGGATCAATACTTTAATGGATAGTTGCGTTGATAAGACTGATTACACTCTCACTCTAGGAGATTGGGTTCAAGGCATACCAAGTCCTACATTTAAAGGAGTTACAAGAAGCTCAGATTTTATGCTGCATCACCTAATAGAATTCAGTAAAGTCAATACACAAAATGCAGACAGGTGGAAAAGAGTAATCGGTAGAATTGTTTCTATTATCGATGATCAAATGACAAGAGAAAGCAAAAACACAGGTCTTATGCCAGATTTCTTTGTAAAATCTGGTGGTACTTTCATTGCGCCAAAAACTAAAATACTAGAAAGTCCTCATGACGGCGATTACTTTACTAACAGCTGTAGGACTCCTTGGCGCTATTCTATGCCAATACTATTTAATAATAGCCAAGTTACCAATCAAATTAGTACATTAAATAAGTGGATAAAACAGACAACAACTCAAAACCCAAAGAATATAAAATCAGGATACTATATCGCAAATGGAACTCCTGGTGCAAGCTTCGGAGAGACTAATAATCTAGCCTTTATAGCTCCATTTCTAGTTAGCTCACTTACCCAAGAAGGCAACAATAAGTGGACATTAGACATATGGAATACTCTAATGGAAAAACCTATCGAAAAATGTACCTTCTATGAAAATACCCTTAAACTCATGGCTATGATAGTTGCTACAGGAAACTGGTTTACGCCTAGCAGTACCGAAAATTTGTTAAAGAGACAATATCAGTACAGGATTCATGTTTGATATAAATTTATATTTCTTCTATGAGGAAAATTTCTACTTTAAGGCAGAAAACTACGGTCAAACTGTAACACTTTGAACTCCATCAACTACTCCAGGAACTGTAGTTAAATTCTACGCTTCATCTATACGCCATTAATAGTTAATCGCTGAAGAAAATTTCTAGAGCGACTTTCTTCAGTGATTTCTAAAAAAACAAAACACTCACTAAAGTAACCTTCTTTAGTGAGTGTTTTTACTCATGTGACTTTCCAATATCCTAATGACTGAAGTAGTATGTCTGTTCAAATAGATAGATATTATACTTTAAGAATTAATACCTACCAGGCATACAACTAATTTGTGTTCTTCATTTATTAAAAGCTTATCTATGATATTTTTATCCAAAATAAATGAATCATCCTTTAGCTTTAACTCTAAATTTTCTCCATTTAAGGTAACTGCGCCAATTCTATATTCACCATACTCTAATTGACTTTCATTTTTATATTCTACATGTATCTTTTTGCCTTCAAATATAGTAAAGGCTGATGCAGTATTATTACCATCAAATTGTGCTTTAACTAATTTAGGCTCAAGCATAAGATCCCCTAAAAATCCTTTTACTCCATATACCTCATTAAGCATTGTAAGTAGCAGCCAACTTGCCGAGCCTGTAAGATAGTTGTACATTCCTCTGCCACGCTGACTAATGTATTCAGGTATACCTGGTAAAATCCTACTCTTTTCAAAGTCATTGCAATGGTTGTATATCATATCTAGAATCTCAAACCCTTCCTTTGCAAAGCCTCTCTTGTAAAGAGCGTTTATATACATAATTGTCATATGACTAAACATAGCACCATTTTCTTTATGTCCATAGGCAAAACCAAAACCTCTGCCCATATTCAATTTAACTTCCTTAAAATCAGTGTTTAATCTTATACCGCCAACCTTTGGATCCTTTAAATATCTATTTACAGACTTAATAACCTTGTCAATCAGCTCTTTGTCAGCTACACCGCCCATTATCGGAAAAACTTGTCCTGTCAAGGTCATTCTAGTACCTGTTTCAAAGTCTCCTTCTAATGCTTTTCCATGATTATCATAGTAGCCATTAAACCATTCAAAGCCTTCAGAATTCTTTATTAATTCCTTAGCTTTAATATGTTCCATTATCCATTCAGCTTTTTTCTTAATATCAGAGGAAAGTTTGTCTATATCAATTTTTATCTTTTCCCCAGAAACATCATGAGTACAAAGCTCAAAATACTTCCTTAATAACTTATTTTTTTCATCAACGGAATTATAATCTATTGAATCATAAATAGTATCTATTAAAATTGACATTTCCTTAGCAATTTCTACAGATTCTATTTCCAACTTATCTTTTAAATTTAGAAGCAACTCACTTAACTCCAAAAGATTACTTCCATATAAAGCAGTGAATGCAACACTTTCTCCTTTTTCGTCTGCCATATCAAAGGCATCATTCCAGTCAGCACCTTCAAGTCTCATATTATTATGCATTCCTACATTATAAAAAGCTGTTAAATGCTGAATTAAAATGTGTTCAAGAATACTACCTTTATATAGTTTTCCTGAATGGTCTTTCTGCTTATTTCCATAACTATCGTTCCATTCATGATCTACAGCCTTAGAACGGAAGCACTGCTTGTCTTTAAAGTACTCTTGTTCTTCAAGTAAAAATTCCAATTCACCACTCAAGTCTAAATACAATTTTGTAGTTATAAATGGCCATGCACCATGATCCATCCAAGTTCTAGAGATGTTGTTTCTATCTGCAATAAACTCTCCTGGTTTTGTTCCGATAATGGTTGCATTGCTTCCATCAAATCTGACTCCAATAAAGTTATTATATAATAGTTCTCTTACAGGTGCAGGTTCAAGAAGCAATAGTGCTAAGCAATCCTGCCATAAGTCTCTCCAGCCCCTTCCCCCTCTTCCATAATCATGGTGAGGTAAAAATGAGCATCCATATATTCTTCTCAAAATAGGTTGTAGCTCTACCCATTTCATCCATGAGTCAAAAGCCTCATTAGAAGATGAAAAGTTTAAATTAGATAACTTTCTTTCCCAATATTCTTTGTTATTATCTAATTCACTTTCAAACTTAGGCACACTACCATATGCCTTTATAAATTCTTCTGAATCAGAACTATTTTCACTAATCCCCATAATCACTATATATGAATTGCTTTCTCCAGGCTTTAGTTCACATTCCTTAAATCTTATTGCTCCTATTGCATCATAACCGTCTATCTCTTCTCCTTCTTTGCAATAGTTTGTTAGATTCTTTATAACAGCCTCAGGATACTGAAGACTTCCTCCTTCTCCAATAAAATCTTCTTCTACTGGAAAAAATCCTTCTGGTAATATTCCATCTCCTTCAACAGCTTGGACTGTATATGAAATTGTATTAATCCTATGCCCTCTTTCATCAAAAGTAAGAGTTGGCATAACACGAACTCCATACTCATCGGTATATATCCTGTGAAGCAAGGATGTTACATGCCTATGATCTCTTATATTATCTGCTGAACGCCCATAAACTGGTATAGCAGCAGTAGGTGTAAATCTTAAGTTCTCTGACTTAATATTTTTTATTGTTATTTTCATTAACTCAACATTATGCTTACCAACTGGTACAAAGTTTGTTATCTCTGATCTTACTCCAAGCTTTGTATTTTCTCTTATGACTTTTTGCCAAAGAAAACCTGCATGTAGCTGTACACTTTCTTCGCTTTGTTCTTTAAAGCTAAGACTCATTTGATCAGAGGAATTTCCTGCCGCTGACCATGAAACGTCTTTATCTATATATAACCAAAAGTTTCTTGAATTTGCTGAAAAATTTAAGTTTCTTACTGATACTGGTTCCATTAAAAAAGCATTTTGATTAATCTTAATATCACCTGCAAGTAATGGGGTTATTGAACTCATCATTCCATTTTCATTTGCCAAAGGAAAATACAATCCACTAGTTTTATGCGGATTTTCTAATGTAAACTCACCATTTTTACCAATAAAGTCCCATGATGAATTTTTTATTTTTTCTACCATAATATCCTCCAATAAAATTTGTAATTATTTTTTTATCCCTAGATCATAAACTCTCACGTAATCTACTTCCATAGCTTGTGGAAAAATACTGTCATCAATGCCCTTTTGGCCACCCCAACTTCCACCAACTGCAATGTTCAATATTAAATGAAATGGTTTATCATATGGCCAAGACTTCCACTTTTCTTCTTTGTCAGTAATAGGATCATATTCTGTAGTAAAATATTTTTGGTTATCCACAAAAAAATCTATCTTATTAGGTCTCCACTCCATAGCATATACATGGAATTCAGTGTCAACATTATCAACCTTTATTTGTGCAGTTTTTTGTGTATTTGCCTTCCAATAATATTTTAGTGAATGTGCTGTAGCATGTATTGTACCTTGATCAAAGCCTACATGCTCCATTATATCTAGCTCTCCACTTTGTGGCCATGCTCCATAATCACTATTTTCAGGCATCATCCATATTGCAGGCCAAGTCCCTACCCCTTTAGGTAACTTCGCCCTAATCTCAAATCTTCCATAGCACCAAGAATCTTTAGTTAAAAGCCTCGCAGAAGTATATTCATTAAAGGCATATTTCTCTTTATTTGCAGTAATTATTAATTTTCCATCTTGAACCTTAGCATTTGAAAGTTCATCAGTATAGCACTGCTTTTCATCGTTTCCCCAACCTGATCCACCAATATCATATCGCCACTTTTCTTTATTCGGTGCTCCGTTCTCATTGAAATCGTCTTCAAATACTAGCTTCATATTCTCCTTATTTTTCCCATCTATGTTCATCTTTTTCTCCCTTCTCTCACTTATAATAACATTTATTCCAATAAATATCACTACTGTAATGCTTAATAGTATACCTATTCCTAAATATATCTTTCTATTTTTCACACACTAACACTCCTTGTATTGTAAACATATATTTACCTTGTGCTCTTTATGATCTTCAAAAATCTTAATAATATTGCCTTCAATTTCTACATCATCAACCTTAATAGAGCATGATGAGTCCTTTATTCTGAAAAATCCCTCTGGTTTTGTGATTTTAATATTATATGTGGCTTTACCAGTATTAAGAATAATGCTTATAAACTTTTGCTCTTCCATAAGTATTGGATCTATTTCAATACCTCTCGCTGTGTATTGGATACCGAAAGCATCAAATAAAGATAATGTAAGCCAAGTAGATGTTCCACTCAACGTAGGTCCAATGTTTTCACCTGTATCGCTATTATTATATTGGGTACAAAATCTTGGATTTCCACAAGTTACATATGGATGTTCCATGGTCTTATAAGGTAAAACTAAATTGATCATCCAATAAGCTGTAGCTGTAAGTCGCTTTGCCAATTCATTACTTTCAACTTTTTTAGCGGCTTTAAGCATAGCACTGGTTGCCATCATAGTGGCATGTTTGAATATTCCTCCATTCTCTCTATCTCCTGGGAAATATTCACCGGTTGCTGTTCCTGTTGCGATCTTTTCCAAGTCTGTAGGGCTGATAAGCTTTATTCCATAAGGAGTCTTCAAATGCTCATCTATAGAATCCAGCATTATATCTATCTGCTCTTCAGTGGCACAATTAGCTAAAATAGACCAACTAAAGGAGTTTAAAAAATACGTTCCATCTTTATTAGGGTCTGCAGAAAGTTTATCTCCCTTTGCTCCAAGGTATGTGAACTCGTCATCCTTGTATCTATTAAACAGTACTCTAGCAAAGAAATCGTTCTTCCATGCATGCTGCTGTAGATTGTTATAAAGTTTCTCAGATACAACTTCAAGCTTATTGCAATATTCGTTATCTCCTTTGTGTCCTCCAATTTCAATCATTTCTTCAAAGGCTAGCTTTAATAAGAATCCATTCATAATACTTTCAGAATAATCACTTTCAAATGATTCTCCATCTTTTTGTGTTCTTGTTATCTGCTCTTTATATCTTCTTTCTTTTTCTATACCATTTATATAGTCAGGATCAAGTTTCAAGCAATCGTTCCAATCTGCAAAGTCAAGTAGTGGTATCCCATGCTTACCAACTGATATTTCTCCTGAATATCTTAAAATTGCTTTCATAGTATCATATAAACTTCTTGTCTTTATTGGATCACTTCCCCCAATTTCACATTGTTCATCAAGAAATGCTATATCACCTGTTATATTTATATATCTAAATACAGCTTGAATAAGCCACAATCCATCATCTGACCATTTCCCTGGCTCTTTGCCAACCCAGAAAAAATTATGATATGCATAACCAAATTCAAATACTTTTTCGGCCCATTCCTTAATTAAGCTTTTTACAAGAGCTTTTTCTCCCATACCTATAAAATAATACATAGATGCATAAATATCCTGTATTTCTCTAAACCCAATCTCTCTATAACCCTTTTGAGTTTGATCAAAGGAACGAGATACAAATGTTTGATATAGTACCTGAAATGGAAGGTTTTTATTAACATAAGTATCAAAATTATTGTCTTCTGATATAACTTGTAGATAACCACTATATTTATTAATAAAACTTTGACTGCTCTCAAAAGCTTTTTGCAGCTCTTTTTCATCTCTATATTTATTTATTAAATTCTCCACTTCGTTTTTAAAGGTATCTTCATCAAACTCATCATTTGCTTTATTTGAAACTAGTCCTGTAAAATTATCAACAGTAACCTTATCTAACGCTTGTATAGTAAAATTGCTACTAAGTGCAAAGAATCCCGGACCTTTTCTATTCAAATTATTACTGAGTTTATATAATCCCTCAGGTCTTTCCAAGGAAGCGTTTCCCACAAACTCACTATAACTTGTACAAAATTCCTTAGGTAGTAGCGATCTATTTTCATTATGAGTGATCATAGTATGAAATCTATAATCTCCTTTTGTATACATAGGGTAATAGTCTGAAGAAATTGCCTCTACATGTCCCTCTTCATCAGTGTATACCTTTGCCTGCATAATTATATTGCTATATAAAACATCTTCCATCAATGCGCCAGGCGCAGCACTTCCAAACATACCTGTATAAACTATTTTGATTTGCCTTGCTCTACTGGTATTATTTATTATTTTAATTTGTTGTGCTTCTACAGCTATAGGCATATTATCTTCCTGAGGTAATAAGAAGATTAGCCTTTCTATTTCTAAGCCACATTTAGTCTTATAATAAATTTTAGTGTAATTTTGAGCATGTACACATTTACCGCTTTCTATGTTTTCATCTTTCACATTTGCCGAATAAAAGATCTGTTTTCCATCTTCCACTAAGTAGAACTGACGATTTGCAGGAAATCCATTTTCATCTTGAAGCATATCCCATCTTGTAGCCAGTACTTGAGTAGCTGCATGCGCTCTAAAACTTCCTCTTCCAACCTTGTCTACTACACTCTTTGGAGTAGTCTGAAGGGCATGGGAAAATCCGAGTCTATTACCCAACAATAGATTTGTATTGAAATGGGGTCCAGGAGCAGGGGCTCTTAGATCTATTTCATGTTCACCATTTTTATTAATACTTCCCACACCGTAAGTTATATTTTGTACTATTCCATTTATCTTTTTACTAAGCTCAAAATCTAACAATATTTCAGTAATTTTACCATTCTTACTTGTTAATAAAGCTGTGCCCTCTATCTCTTTAGTAAGCTTAATCATTACAAATTCATTTTCTTCTAAAACTTTATCCAAAAGCTCTGCTATTTCCCTATACTTAAATATTTCTAGAGTAACAGGAATTTTGATTTGTAAGTTAGTTATACCTACAGCCTTTTTATAAGTACTATCATAGAATATCCCATCTATAACAGCTCCTTTTTCAATTTTCTCTGAAAATATTTCTCTTAATTTATGATCAGCTGACTGTTTTACTTTTCTTGCTACTACCTCTCTCATCATGTACCTCCAAATTTACCAATTTATAATATCTAAAACTTACCTTATCTGTAATCGTAAAAAATAGGGATTTAATTTAAAATCCCTATCTTTCCTTCAAATAATATTTAGCCTTTAACCGCTCCTGCTGTCATACCACTAATAAACTTCTTTTGAAGCGTAAAAAACATTATTAGAACTGGAATTGTTGTTACAACACTTGCTGCCATCATTAAATCATATCTATTTTGGTAATTACCAACATAAAGTCTTATTCCAACGGGAATTGTCTGAGTAGAAATGTCTGTAGTCAATACCCACGCAAATAATAGTTCATCCCAAGCCATTAGAAAAATATATATACCAGTGGCAATAATTCCTGTAGTTGAGATAGGTAATATTATTCTTACTAAGGCTCCGAATTTTGAACAACCATCTATGCGAGCTGCTTCTTCTAATTCCTTTGGTATAGTCGCAAAAAATCCTCTTAATATCCATATGCTAAATGGAATAAAGAATGCTGAATAAGTAATTATTACTCCAGGATATGTATTCACTATTCTTATTCCAAAGTTTTCTTGAATCTTAATAAACATTATATATAGAGGCAATAAAAACATCATACCTGGTATCATTTGCGTAGCAAGCACTGTGCCTCCAAAAATACCTGAACCAGGAAACTTGTATTTTGCAACTGCATAACCAGCAAAAATTGCGAGGCCTAATGTAACTAATGTAGTTACCCCACAAATAATTAAACTGTTCTTAAGATACGCAAAGAAATTTATGTTTTGCCACATTTCAATATAATTATGCCAATTAACTGGCTTTCCTAGAGTACCTGTTGCTAATTCTCCTTGAGTCATTAATGAACTTAAGACCATCCAAATTATTGGAAATATGCTACTTATTATTAGTATAACTAAAATAATATTTGCCGCTATATGCTTTGCCTTCTTTTTTCTTCTAACACTTTGTACGTAACTCGTAGCCATTATTCATCCACCACCAAACTATCTCTAAATACTCTATACCATATCCACACAAGGGTAAGAACACATATCATTACTACAATAGTAGCTGCTGCTCCAGTACCAAAGTTCCAAGTTTGGAAAGAATTCCTCTGAATATTTGTCATTAATAAATCTCCCCATTTACCTGGATATCCAGCACCATGTCCAAACATCATTGAAACAATATTATAAGAATATATATAATTAATCATTCCAAAGAGCATTTGAATACCAATTACCGGTTTAAGCAATGGTAATGTTATATTTCTAAACTTTTGAACTGCATTTGCTCCATCTATCTCTGCTGCTTCATAAAAATCATCAGATATACTTTGAAGTCCTGCTAATAGCATTATCATTACAAGTGGTACATTTCTCCATATAGTAGGTATTATTATCGCAGGAAGCACATTAGGTCCAGTAAGCCAAAAAGGCTTGCTTGGAAGAATATGTAGCCAATCTACCAATATTCTATTAATAATACCTGTGTCCTGCTGCCACATAAATCCCCACAACATACCAACTACATAAGAAGGCACAACCCAAGGAGTTAATAACAAAGTTCTTGCAATTCCTCTAAACTTAAATTCTCTATTAACTACCATAGCTGATGCCAGCCCTAAAACTATAACTAAAACACTACAAATAAATCCGTATATTCCTGTATTTCTAAGTGCCTCTAAAAATCCAGAACGCATATTACTTGAGGTATCAAATAAAACCTTGTTAAAATTATCAAATCCCGCAAATGGTGCGTTTAAAAATTGTTTCAACGTAAACTGATTAAGTTTAAGTATTGAAAAATATAATCCTTGTATCATAGGTATAAGTTGTACTATTACCATAGCAATTACTGCTGGTGCTATAAGTGCATATGCAAATTTATTTTTTCGTATATTTTTTATAATGCTATTCTCGCGCCTTGTCCGTATGACTGGATTCTTCTCTATTTCCATGTGGCACCTCCTATAACGACCTATATATCTAATATAAATTATACAGGGGGCACCCCTGTATAATTTAATTAACTATTCTTATTTCTATTATTGTTGTTGGCTTAGAACTGCATTAACATCATTAGCTGCTGCGTCTAACTCTTTTTGATTTTTAGCAGGGTCATATGCTCCATTAACACCCATTACATTATCCCATACATTTGACAAGCCTTTTTGTAATAATGATTCTGATGGTGCCCATCCTGGGATTGAAGGGTATGATTTACCATATTGTAATTGTTGCTTGAATACTGATAACAATGGATCATCAGTTACAAACTTGTCATCAAATGATTTAGCATTAGTTGGTAGATTACCATGTTTCTTAGCATATGCTACCTGTGCATCAGCTGATGAAAGGTAAGCTAGTAACTTAGTAGCTTCAGGTTTGTTCTTTGAAGATTTAAATATTGCTAAGTCACTTCCACCAAAGAATGCATATCTGCCTTTTGGTCCTTCTGGAATTATAGCAACTCCAACCTTTTTAGGGTCTAAAGACTTAGCACTGTCCTTTGCAAACTCAGTTTTTATTGTTTGTGCAAGGTAAGCACCAGAGAAAATAGTTGCATATTCACCACTATTGAATAAAGCTTCAACTTCAGATGAATTTTTTTCTAGAGCAGCCTTTGGCATTAAACCTTCTGCAGCTAAGCTTGCATAGTAGTTAATACCTTGTACTGACTCAGGAGAATTTATTGCTGCCTTACCATCCTTAATATATTCTCCGCCTGCTCCCCATATCCACCATGAGAAGTTATGAACAACGTTCCAGTCATTCTTACCAGGCATTCCAAGAGCAGCCATCTTTTTACCATTAACTTCTACTCCATTTAACTTCTTTAATGCAGCCTTAAAGCTATCCCATGTATTAAAATCCTTAGTTGGATCTACTCCTGCTTTCTCACAAGCGTCCTTCCTGTAGTAAATAGCTCTGGTATCTACAAACCATGGTACTGCATATCTTTCACTCTTACCTTCTATACCAGTTGTACTTAATGTAGCCTTTACAAATGCTTCATCTCCTCCAAAGTCTTTGTAACTTGGAGTTAGATCTTCTAATGCTCCCATTGCACTTACAGCTGAAACCCATGTATTACCTAACTGAGTAATATCCGGTGCTTGACCACTAGTTGCTGCTGCAGTAATCTTAGTCCAAGCTGATCCCCAATCTAATACAGTAGGTGTAACCTTTATATTAGGATTCTTGTCTAGAAATGGTTTGATAACTTCCATAAAATCTTTATCTGGAGTTCCGCTGTTAGGCATTATCCAAACATTTAAGTTTACATTTCCTTTTGTTGATGAATCTGCAGTTTTCGAAGTATCGCCAGCTTTCGAGCCACATCCAAATAAGCTTACAGCCATCATACTTACTAATACTGCTGAAATTAATTTCTTCTTCATTCCAATCCCCCCTGATTTCTTTCTACAGTATTTATGATATATTAATCCGTATTTTACTAAAATGGTAGAAAATTACGATAGAGTATTAAAAAATTACTCAATTTAAACATTTACATAAAAAACTCACTGAAGCGATTTTTTTCAGCGAGTTTTGCGCATCTGCCTTTTCTGAACGTATGTGAAGAAATTCTGGCAGGCGACATAATTTTATTTTTTACTGTTTACCCTAAATAGCTGTTCTAACCCCTTGATATTGCTAGGCTTAGCTAACAAAAATTTTTATGTTTTCCTTAACAGTAAAAAAGAGATTCTACACATTAATATAGAATCTCTCTTTACTTACAAGCTGCACTTTTTATATTCAGCGGGGTTATATCCGGTATGCTTTTTAAATAATTTACTAAAGTACGCTGTTTCCTTGTAGCCTAGAACTTCACTAACTTCATAGACCTTATAGTCATGCTTCTTTAATAATACTTTTGCTCTTTCCATCTTAGCTTTCGTTACGTATTCTAAGAAATTTTCTCCTGTTTGCTGTTTGAATATAGAACATAGATAATTCTTGCTGATATTTAAGTAATTAGAAATAGATGTTAAAGTAATATCCTTATCTAAATTATTTAACACATATTCGCAGGCCTTTTGAACTACATTATCATTCTTATTCAAATTATATTCACTTATAACACCTATAAGTTTTTCAATATTATCTGTCAACTGCTTTTCAATATCCTCCAAAGTCTCAACACCTAAGAATCCTATTTTCACTAACTGACTTAAATCATATACATCTTCTAAAAAGCTATATTTTTTTAGAACATTATTATAGATATTATATACAATCTGTGTAAAGGCAATATTAATCTTAAAAATGTCAAAATTCAATATTTGAGCTATTTCTTTAATTAACTGCCTAAGCATACTTAAGGAATCCTCTTTTCCCAAGATTATTGAGTTTATGAGTGCCTTCTCTTTCTCAATTGGGTAAACAAAATTCTCTTGTCTTGTATCTACCAATTCTCTTAGGTGTATTATCCTATTTGTACCTAATACATATTTATATTTTAATGTTTCTTTTGCATTTAAGTAACTTTTGTGAATGCTATATATCTGATTGTAGGAATTGCCAATTCCTATATTTAGCTTAATCTCTAATTCCTCATTGCATCTTTTAAGTATTCCTTTTAGAGCCAATATAAAATTTTCATTGAAAGCTTGTAATTCAATTTCTTTTTCTGTCTGTACTATAATAATCTTTTTCCCTAATTCTTCATCTAAAATATTAAAATACTCTATACCACTTTTTTTCAATTCTTGATCAATTATATCTTGAAAGTTCTTTTCCAAGTAACTCCATTCAATGCTTTCACTTATATCCTCTTTACTAATAACAATATCATTGATTTCAACTATTGCTACCTGGACTTTTCCCTTAACTAAAGGTAAATTATATTTTGAAATATACTCATCAATCATAATTAAGTTTTTTCCTCGTAATAAATCGTACAGTATCTTTTCACCAGATATAATTTTATTTATGCTGTATTCATACTCCTTTTCTTCTTTCGCCTTAAGCTTTTTGTATGCATTAATCAGTATGTTCTTAAGTTTTTGTGAATCTATTGGTTTTAGTATATAATCAAAAGCACCAAGTCTTATACCTTCTTGTGCATACAAAAATTCATCATATCCACTTAATAGTACTACTAAGGTATCTAATTCCATATCCCTTATTTCTCTTAATAGTTCGATTCCATTTACCTTATGCATCTTAATATCTGAAATAATAAAATCTATACTATGCTCTGCTAGTAATTTTAGTGCCTCTTCTCCATCTCGTGCTTCACAAATAATCTTAAATCCAAACTCTTCCCAATTGACTATCTTTTTTAATCCCATTCGAATAATTGGTTCATCATCTACAATCATAACTGAATACACCTTTATCCCCCCTAAAATTAGACGTTTAAATTTCATCTTCATCTTTCAATGACTCACATTAAGAACTAGATTGTTTTTGTTTATTAGGAAGTCTAAGTATCATCTTAGTATAGCTATGCTCCTCTGCTTCTATAACAATACCATATTGCTTTCCATAAAAAAGTCTTATTCTGTCATTTACATTTTTGAGTCCAACTCCAAAACTTTTGTCTGTATTTCCGTCTATATGACTCTGCAGAGCTTGTACTTGTTTTGAATTCATTCCTTTTCCTTCATCTATGACATTTAAATATAGATATGTCTCATCTGTTTGAACAGATATAGTTATGTTTCCATTTTCATCTCTTAGCTTTTCCGAAAGACCGTGCTTAACTGCATTCTCCACTAATGGTTGAATAGTGAATTTTAGTATTGGTCTATTAAGAAATTCTTCATCAATATCAATCTTTAAAATTATTTCAAAGTCATATCTTAAAGTCATTAAAGCTATATAATTATTAATATGTTTTATTTCTTCACTTAAATGCACAAACTCATTATTCCATTTCATGTTATATCTCATCATATCTCCTAAAGAAGCTAAACAATCAGATACAAGAAAATTGTCTTCAACTAATGCCATCATCCTTATATTTTCAAGAGTATTATATAGAAAATGGGAATCTATTTGAGTTTTCAATGATTTTAATTCCGCTTCCTTAGTCATTATTTCTTTATGGACACTTTCCTTAATTAGTACATCGATAGTCTTCATCATTTGCCTAAAGTTATGTGCAAGTACACCTACTTCATCATTACCATATACCTCTATACTAGGCATCAAGTCTCCACTTCTTACTTGTTTAACTGCATTTATTATTTTATATAATCTCTTAAGAATTGTTTTAGTTGCATAATAAACAACAATAGATAATACTATCAGTAAAAGTGAAGAGTTCCATATTAGTAAAAGCCTAGATTTTTTTATTCCTTGTGAAACATTATTTAAAGATATTACACTTAATAAGTAATTATTAGGTATGGGAGATTCTTTGTACAATATAATATAATGCTCTTTGCCTTGATTATAGGTTATTTCACCTTTTTCATTTACTAATATATCTTTTATATCTTCTCCAAACTTTTTTATATCAAATTTAGAGTTCTTTAGCAAAAAACTATTCTCATCTGTTTTTATATTCATCCCCTCTTTATTTACAAAAAATATCTGTCCGCTTTTCATAATATTTTCTTGAAACATCTTTGGGAAAAAGTCTTTAGAACGCATAGTTACTCTGCTAATTCCTAAAAGCTTATTATATGGATATTCAATATTTTTGTTGAGAGAAACTACTAAATCCTTAGATTCGTCATTATAAGCTGAATTAATTTTTATATCATTATCATAATGATTTATATTCCAGTATTCAGCCCCACTTTTTTCAATAGTTTTTTTGTACCAATCATTCTGAGTAACTCTATCTACTTTATAAAACGTAGGCCATAACTCTTTAACATTTGCATTTTTGATGAAAATATTTATTTGTTTTATTGTTGGATTACTATTTTGTAAACTTATTAACTGCTTATAAGTGGTATCTTTGAAATCAATTAATTTCTTCGAGTCTTTCATATCCCACTGCAAATATGCAAGCACATCATTATTTGCTTCCATAGAATTTATTATATTCCTCATTATATACACATTTTTTTCAACACTGTCGTATTCATTGCTTAGATCATAGTTAGCCCTATTTATTGTATCCTGTTTAGCATTTTCAGAAAGTTCATCAAATGTATAGAAAGAGAAAATTAATATAGGGATTCCGATTATAAGTATGTACGTTATAATTAACTTTTGCATTAAACTTTTATTTATAAATATGCTTATAATCTTTTTAATCAAAAATTTTATCATTTATTTTACCCCTACTCATTTTAACTTTCTCTTGTTTTCTTCATATCTTTGCTGCTTATATTCTTGTATCTTGTCCCATCCTTGTTCATTTCTGTAATTGATATATTCATTTAAAATACTATCAAACTCACTATCACTTTTAGCAATAAGCAGATTCTTTAAGGTACTTTGCCATTTAGAATTTATTCTAGATAAAGCACTACCTTCCTCACTATCTCCATAGGGGCTAATGCCATCAAATAAGGAATAATTATAGGTTTTACCTGTGGCCCACTCACTTATCGCCTTAATTGGCTCACCACTCTGAGGAGTCCATTTTTGTTGTAAACTATCATCTGCTAGCATCCAATAAGTATTTGCTGCGCCATATTTATTATCAAATGCAATTCTATCCTTATTTAACAAATCTAAAACCTCGGGTTTAAACTGCTCTTTTCCTCCAATTTCATCCCATGTAAATCCTTTGATCCCCAAATATAAATCTCGATTTCCTTCTTCACTAATTAAATAGCTTAAAAACCGTATAGCTCTCTCTGGATCCTTACATCTATTTGAAATTAATGTAACCGTCCATCCTGAAATACTATCTCCCGATAATTTAGGCTGTTCAAGCTTAGAATTAGCTGGTCCATCAACTGCCATATAAATTTGATTTTTATCTTTAGAATATAGTTTTAATTGCTGAGCCGCCATGTCAGAACTTTGATAAAGTAGTGCAAAATATCTTCCTTCTGTAATATTTTCTTCCATCTGTGCTCTTTTATCTATAAAGATATCATTTGATAGCAAACCTCTTTCATTAGCTGTTCTTAAAGTTTTTAGCCACCTAATATATTCTTTATCAGTCTCCCTGTCATATATTTTTCCGTCCTTTTCCCAAGGTATTGCTAAAAAATTAAGCAAAATGGTTCCTAGCGAAAGATTTCCAGAGTCAGTAAATTCATGAAACCCTATAGGTATTAATTCTTGTCCATTTACCATAGGAAATAGCTTTTTAGCTTTTTCAAGCGCACTTAAAAAACCTTCAGGTGTCCTCATATCCGGTTTTCCTATAGCCTCATAAATATCTTTTCTAACTAAAAAGGCCTGATTTGAAGGTTTGTCCTCTTTATAATTTGCATCAGTTACAGTATTAGAAAAATTCGGATAACAATATACATGTCCATCATCTTGTTTATACCACTCCAGTTTTTGCTTATCTGCAACCTTAGTAAAATACACATCATATTTTTGTGCTAATTCATCAAGGGGCAAGGCCAATCCACTCTGTATAATTCTCTTGTAACCATCATCCCCAGCACTTAATGTAATGAAATCTGGCAATTTGTCTGTTTCTATCATAGCATTCAATTTTTGCGTTTCATCTCCACTAGGGATTATAAAATTCAAGTTAACCCCAGTCTTCTGTGTAACATATTTTGATACAGGATTAGTTCCCCATTTAGTTGTAAACCATGAAAAATCAATGTACCAATCAAATGTTATAGGGCTTGTATCTGCTTTCCAGCTCTCTCCACCATAGTTGTTTTTGGCCACCTTTTCTGTCTTTTTATTAAAAGGACCATATAATATAAAAAAAGTAATTGTTATTGTTAAGATTACAAAACTTATAATACCAATGAATACCTTTTCATTATATCTCTTCATAAGTCTCTCCCTTCAGATTAAATATCTGCTTATTATCATGCACAATACTCTTATGTAACCAATATATAGTGTTTATTATATATGTTATAAATAAATTATTCAATAATTCCCAAATAACTACATTATTATTAATACTATTGAAATATCTAGGTTTAATCGACATAGAAATTTTATTTTTTCCTATACAGTAAAAAAAGTGCTTATATTTAAGCCTAAACTCAGCTTAAATCATAAACACTTTTCAAATTATTTTTATTAATATTTATAGGATAAACTCCTATTTAATTCTTATTCCCACTCAATAGTTGCTGGTGGTTTTGAAGTCACGTCATAAACGATTCTGTTTACTCCTTGAACTTCGTTAACAATTCTTCTTGATACCTTATCTAAAACTTCGTATGGTATATGAGCCCAGTTTGAAGTCATTCCATCTGAAGATGTTACTGCTCTAAGTGCTATAGTATGGCAGTAAGTTCTCTCGTCTCCCATAACCCCTACACTTCTTATATCAGGTAGAACTGCAAAGTATTGCCATATCTTGCCTTCAAGACCGCTAAGAGCGATTTCTTCTCTGTAAATAGCATCAGCTTCTCTTACTATATGAAGCTTTTCTTCTGTTACTTCACCTAAGACTCTTATTGCAAGTCCTGGTCCTGGGAACGGCTGTCTCCATACTAAGTTGTGAGGTATTCCAAGTTCTTCACCAACAGCTCTAACTTCATCTTTAAATAATTCTCTCAGTGGTTCGATAAGCTGAAAATCAATATCTTCTGGAAGTCCTCCAACATTATGGTGACTCTTTATAACAGCTGAAGTTCCAGTACCACTTTCAACTACGTCTGGATATATTGTTCCTTGAACTAAGAACTTAGCATCTCCGATTTTGTTTGCTTCTTCTTCGAATACTCTTATGAATTCTTCTCCGATTATCTTTCTCTTAGTTTCAGGATCTGCTTGACCTGCAAGCTTTGATAAGAATCTTTCTTGAGCGTTAACTCTTATAAGGTTCATATCAAATTGTTCACTGAAGATCTTTTCTACTTGATCTCCTTCATCTTTTCTAAGTAGACCGTGGTCAACGAAGATACAAGTTAATTGCTTACCTACTGCTTTATGTACCATCACCGCTGCAACTGATGAATCAACTCCACCAGAAAGTGCACAGATAAGCTTCTTATCTCCAACTATTTCTTTTATTTCTTTTATTTTTTCTTCTGCAAAGGAAGCCATTGACCATGTCTTTGAAAGTCCGCATATGTCATAAAGGAAGTTTTCAAGCATCTTTTTACCAAATGGAGTATGTTCTACTTCTGGGTGGAATTGAACTCCATAAAGTTTCTTTTCTTCATTTTCCATAGCAGCTATTGGACAAACGTCAGTGTGACCAGTTATTTTGAAACCATTTGGTGCTTCAGCTATGTAGTCAGTATGACTCATCCAGCATGTTTCAGCACTTTCTATTCCTTTAAATAGTTTTGAAGTACTATCTAAATTCACATTAGTCTTTCCGTATTCTCTAACTGGAGCTGTATCAACTTTACCGCCAAGAATATGAGCCATTAATTGATCTCCGTAGCATATTCCTAGAACAGGTACACCTAGATTGAATATTTCGCTATCTATTGATGGAGAATCTTCTCCATAAACACTATTAGGACCACCAGTGAATATTACTGCACTTGGATTTTTTGCTTTTATTTTTTCCACTCCGTAAGTGAAAGGTATGATTTCACAATATACTCCGCATTCTCTTACTCTTCTTGCAATAAGCTGATTATATTGTCCACCAAAATCCACTACCAAAACAATTTCTTTATTCATTTGTATCCTCCATTTTAGGTATGAAATTTAAAATACTTTTATAAAAGATAGTTTTTAAAATTTAACTTTACGTACCATTTATTTAAAACAGCTATAGATACCAAACTTTAGATAACTTAAACTTAATAACACTGCTCTGCATTATTAGAAATCTTACATCTAAAATCTGATATCTATAAAACTACTTTCGCCTTTTTCTATGCATCAATCATGATATTAATATTACATAATGTCTATATAACTTACAACCGTTATATTTTAGCACACTCTGCATTTATGCCCTATTTATTAAAATCTTATTGATTTACACTATAGTTTGGAGCTTCTTTAGTTATGTTTATATCATGAGGATGACTTTCTCTAAGACCAGCTGAAGTTTGAACTACAAATCTTGCATTTTCAAATAAATCTTCTAAAGTCTTAGCACCAAGATATCCCATACCAGATCTTATTCCACCAACTATTTGGAATACAGTTTCTGATAAATATCCCTTATAAGCAACTCTTCCTTCTACTCCTTCAGGTACAAGCTTCTTGCTTCCTTCTTGGAAGTATCTATCCTTGCTTCCTGCAGCCATAGCTGAAAGTGAACCCATTCCTCTATAAACCTTATAGTTTCTTCCTTGATATATTTCCATTTCTCCTGGAGCTTCTTCACAACCAGCAAGAAGTGAACCCATCATAACACTGCCTGCTCCAGCAGCTAAAGCCTTAACTACATCTCCTGAGTACTTTATTCCTCCATCAGCTATAACTGGAACTCCGTGCTTCCTTCCCTCTTCTGCACAATCCATAACAGCTGTAAGTTGTGGTACACCAACACCTGCAACAACTCTTGTAGTACAGATTGATCCAGGTCCTATACCTATCTTAACGCAATCAGCACCAGCTTCTATAAGATCTCTTGTAGCTTCTGCAGTAGCTACATTACCAGCTATGATTTGTAATTCAGGGTAAAGACTTTTTATCTTACTTACTGCATCTATAACACCTTTTGAATGTCCATGCGCTGTATCTATTGTTATAACATCAACTTGAGCCTTTACTAAAGCATCAACTCTTTCTACCATGTCTCCTGTAACCCCTACAGCAGCGCCACATAGAAGTCTACCTTTTTCATCTTTAGCTGCATTTGGGAATACTCTTGCTTTTTCAATATCTTTTATAGTAATAAGACCCTTTAAGAAACCTTCATTATCAACTAAAGGAAGCTTTTCTATCTTATGTTTCTTAAGTATTTCCTTAGCCTCATCTATTGTAGTAAATTCTGATGAAGTTATAAGGTTTTCCTTAGTCATAACTTCATCTATTGGTCTTTCAAAGTTCGTCTCGAATAATATATCTCTATTAGTTATTATCCCAATTAGTCTTCCGTCTTCAGTTATAGGCACTCCAGAGATTCTATATTGAGCCATAAGTTCATTAGCTTCTCTTATGGTATGATTCTTTGAAAGGAATATTGGATTTGTTATTACTCCATTTTCCTGTCTCTTAACTCTATCAACCTCTTTTGCTTGTTCCTCTATGGACATATTCTTATGAATAATACCTATGCCACCTTCTCTTGCCATTGCAATAGCCATCTTTGCTTCAGTTACAGTATCCATACCTGCACTTATTAGCGGTATATTAAGTTTTATCTTTCTTGTAAGTTGTGATTTTGTTTCAACTTGATTTGGTAGTATTTCTGATTTGTGTGGTACAAGAAGTACGTCATCAAAGGTATATCCAGTTTTCCATATTATAGCCATTACTGATCCTCCTAATTTAAATAATAAATTTCATTTATGTATTTTTGTTGCAAGTTAACTTGCATATTATGTATTAATTTGGGGTTCTTTTATAAATAAAAACAAAAAAAGCATATTAACTCAAAGTGAAGTTAATACGCTATAAAAAACTATAGAATACCAATTTCACTCATAGTCGGGAATTTACGGTTTCCGGTAGAGACTCCTTGCCTTATCCAAGGGATATACGAGTAATTTAGTTCGTTTTATTAAATTTATTTAATTATAGAATATGCAACGAAGCTTGTCAATTATTATCGATAGAATTGTTTTTGGAAAAACTAACTGATTTTTTTATTGCATCTATACATATATATGAAGTATTTTATTGCATTTTTATGTAAATGTTTAACTGAATTTAGTTTCAAATCTTACAGCTGAATATTTACTTATCACATAACAAAATAAGTTACGATTGAATATAAAATTTAATCGTAACTTATCTTAAAAAGCTCATTTTTAAACTATTAAAACACCTAATATTAAAATAAATCAGGCAATCCTACTATATAATAATTAAAAGTTGAACTTGTACTTCCAACACTACTACTGTTATTTATAGAGATTCCATCAGTAATATCACTGCCATATGAAGTTTTATATGAATAATTCACTATATAGACTTCATCATTAGAGGTAGTACTTATAGGAACTGTAATTTGACCATTTAAAATTACTATACCAGAAGTACTTACCTCTTGTAGAGTATTATCAGTATTACTAACCTTATATACTTTCACATTTATATTGGAGTTTTCCAAATTACTTTGCCCTGAGCTATTTAAAGTTATATTCATAGTACTCTGAGATGGATCTTTTATCTTTATTAATGCACCTACATTTATAAAAGAATCATTTACTATGTTGTTAGTTACACCATTACTAAGATAGCTTTCTCCAATAGACTGCCCCTGGGATAGTTGAGAATTATTTAATATAAATAATCCCTGTTCTATTGTATAATTAGTAACAACATTTATTCCTATAGTTGGAAATGATGAACTCATTGATATTCCTTCCAAATCACTATAAGTGAGATTAGAATTATTTAAATTAAAATTTCCCACTTGAGTAGGCTGTATATTTATAGTAAAAGTCTTAGAAATTCCAATATATTTTTTCGCTACGCTATCATACGAATAAAATAATTTAATTGGTTTATTAATTATATTACTTCCATCTTCAAATTTTACTCCTGTAGGAAGTGTTTCATTAATGCTACCATTTAAAATCAAATCAGAGTTCACAACATTATACAGGTAAGTTATATCTTGATTTTGTGTAAATTTATTAAAGTCTGTTCCACTTATTGTTGAGATTGACTTGACAACATCATCATTGGAATCATCTCCTACACATAATGTTGTTATATTTAAATTTTTATTATTCTTAATGATTGTAGCCATTTCTGTTGCATATTGCGACGCATTACCAGCGTCAGCACCATAGAATAATGGATCAGTTCCTGAGTCACTTGAATTTGGATTGTTATTATCTAAAGCATCGTAGAATTTTTGTACTCCATCAGTACCACTAGTATAGGTATAATTGATAGGATTATTTTCTCCAAAGACAATTATACTTCTACTAACGTCATTTGTATCATTAAGTATATACGTAGCCTTTCTTAAGCCATCTCCAAGGTTTGCTCCACTTTGACTCACTATTCCTTGAACCGCATTTTTTAAAGCAGTCGGGCTAGTAGCATTTTGGAAATAAATCGGTGTAGCAGATGTTCCAAAGTTTGTTATAGAAGCCCCTTGTCCATAAGTAACTAATGCTATCTTTACATCTGTATTGTTTACAAACTGATCTATAAACGAACTTACATAATCCTTATTACTATATGCAGCATCTACAACTAAAACTATTTCCTTAGGTTTCCTAATGTATGTCATCGTAATCGCCTGCGGGTCTATTTTATAATCAATTTCTTGCAGTTGACTCACATT
This sequence comes from Clostridium folliculivorans, assembly GCF_024341905.1. GTDB lineage: Bacteria > Bacillota > Clostridia > Clostridiales > Clostridiaceae > Clostridium_AR > Clostridium_AR folliculivorans. The sequence goes on along the minus strand of NZ_BQXY01000005.1, from coordinate 316,000 downwards.
AAGATGGTCCGAATAACCTGGTAATGTCCTCTGCAAGTTAAATCCTATACTCATATTGCTAGCAGTATATTGTACAGTTGGCAATGCTTGAGTTACTATAGTACCATCTGTAGCCTTATAAGTTATGCTCCAATTTTGACCTAAAGTATACCCCCCACTCTTACCGGCCCTAAAGTTGAATATTACATCAAACGATGGAGCTTCATATCTATTAGTGCTAGTATTCAAAGTGTAAGATATATTGCTTAATTGCTTTGTATAAGTACTTCCATTTATTGAAACACCTATCATAGATCCTGTATAGACAATATTAGTAGGAAGAGTAAAATTGAAATTGACATTTTCTACACTATAGTCTGCGCGGATATTATCAGCTATATCAGCATAAACATTATCAATAGCAGTTGAGCTTGTAGCACTATAAAACTTCCCACCACCCGAATTCGCTATTTGAAGCATTTTGTCTGCTGAACTTCCATCACTATATGCAATTGCATAGCTTGTGTAACTTGAATCCTTTACTTGTTGAGCCATAGCATTGGCATATTCTAAAGCTCTTCCTTTCTCGGAAGTATAGTATCCATTGTCATCCGAACCATCTCCACCTATAACTTTATAGGATGAATCAGTTAAAGAGGTATAATATCCATAGGCAGTTTGAGAAGTTCTATTTAAGTAATTGTAAGCCTTCCAAGTCTGAACATTAGCAGTATTTTTACTATTAAAGTTATAAAAGGTTGGCTCTCCATCGGACATGATGATAACATATTTCTTAGTTCCAGTAGCAGAAGTGTTACTTAAAATTTTTAAAGCTGACCTTATACCATCACCTATATTAGTTCCACCAGAAGCCTTAAGGTTAGTAATACTAGTATTCAGGCTGTTCTTGTCAGCTGTTACTGATGGAGATAACAAACCTGTACTATTATTGTCATAATTGGCATTTGTAGAGTAAGTAGCAATCGCAATTTTAACATTACTAGTAGTCGAAAATTTGCTAACGAAATTTTTAGCAGCATTTTTTAATGCTTCCATTCTGGTTGTGCTTCCCAAAGCAGTACTCATACTACCAGACGTATCTAGCACCAATACAATTTCTTTATTAGTAATAGTATTAATGTCCGTAAGCGCCAATGGCTGTGGTTGTACATGATATGTAACAGTAATATCTTCATTTACTGCACCAACAGTTTTAGTTATATCAGGACCAGTGATAGTTAGAACTGGTTTCTTTTGTTGGACTATATCACCTAATGCCTGCGTATAATTTATAACAGGTATAATTGTCAGTAAAAACATACCAATTACTATATATATCATTAATTTTTTGTTTCTTTTTACTACTTTCAATTTTTCACCTCCATTACAAAAATAATCTATATCATCAAGATAAGGATAAAACCGAGTGATAGAATACCTGAAATGCACCCTAAATATATAAATTAAGATGTTGCAATTCCTTTATTTCTAAATACTATTTTTGAAGAAATATCATAAGTTATATTATTCTTTTTCAGAGTAATATTTATAATAAGCCCTTCGCAAGTAAGATAAGTTCCCCCAACAGGAGAAATCTTTATGCTATCTACATTTCCTGATAATGTCTTAGTAACAGTACCAGTTGCATTTAAATTAGTAATTTCATTTAATTTCTTATTGGTGTTATCATAAACATACTCAATAGTCTTACTTACATCTGCATACAATATAATTCTAAAATTACTTATTGTTGTTATTTCATTTGAGTTACTTGGAGGTACTATTCCATTTATTCTATCTATTGAGCTCCCCTGATTTCCATAGTTTAAAAGCGAATTTTGTATTAGTTGTCCATCAGTTTGTAGATCAGCTCTTACGTTTGTTTCGTTTAAACTTCTACTGCTTGAAAAGAAAAATGGATATATAACCATAATTACCACTGATATCAAAGCTAAAACTATAACAGCTTCTATTAACGTGAATCCCTTTTTCTTAATCAAATTTAACACCTCTACTTATTATCTGTAATTTGCCATTGTCCTTTGTGTATTATATCATCAAGATTTATATTACTCTTAACCGATGTTGAAGGTACTATATTCACACCTGTAACTTGTACATTAACCGAATCAATATCAATAACTTTTTTTACCTTATCAAGATATTTGGAAAACAGATTAGATTGAACTGTACTACTTTGATTAATTTTAACATTCCCCGAATTATTAATTCCTTCTATTTTTACATTTCCTTTTGTTATTAGAGTTCCATTATAAGTAATATTTCCACTAATTAAAACATCTCCTGCTGAAATTATTACAGCATTTAAAGTTTGACTACTATCCTTATCAATCACTATGTCAGCATTATCTCCGGTAGCATTTATGGTCTCACTAAAACTTGGCTGATGCCCTTTTATGAATATTCTCTTATTTGGATTTGTATTGATGATTATACAATTATTCGAACCATCATTGCTTATATCTGTATAATCATTATCCTTATTCTGAGTTAATTTTGTTTCACTTGCAACTGTCTTATTTACAATTCCATTATTATAATCAGTATCCAGTGTAGCTGTGTCGCTTAAAGCAACATCTCCCATTTCATATACCTGTTGAGCAAATAATCTTCTCTTATTGTTTAAATCCTTCTGGAAATTTGCATCTGCCGCAGAATAGTTAGATGGGTATACAACACCATTACTTATATAAGCTCCTGTGCTTATGGTTGAATTATTATTTGTTGGCAACTGTATTTGGTTAGTTATATTTAGAGAATCTTTGTATTGATTATTAGTAGCAAAATTATAAAAATGTGCTGCTTTATCAACAACTGTTATATCTTGTTTATCCATCAAGGTAAGAGGATTATAATACTTATAAAAATATCCGCTGCCATCTTGTGGAATAATAGTTGCATATGCCTTATAATTTCCTTTTAGCGCAACAGACTCACCAGTCTGATATGGTTCACTAGTGTTTATATATGCAGTTCCCATTATATAAGCTTGTCCATTAACTAATATTTTTGAGCTGTTGTCTACAGAATTCATTATTATACTACTCGATGATTTTTCTTTTGCATCTTTTTTAGCATAAGATTCTCTATTTATATCACTAACTGCATAAAATCCATTGTTTATAGTTACGTTACTATCGCTAGAATTCATAGTTAAATCATTGTCAATTATGGCTACAGAAGCTTGCAATTTCGCATTACTTGAAGTGCCATTTTCATTTTTACCAACATATATATTATTAGCGTATAATGTTCCTCCAGTAATATTAACATTAGGAGCATTGTTTACCAATCTAAAAGTTCTGGAAGTCACTACATCTCCATTAAATCCTACATTTCCATTAACATTATTAATTGATATTCCACCACTATATTTTGAATAGGTAATTGAGCCACTGCCAGTATTTTCATTTCCCTTAATGAGTATCGGTCCACTTATATTCGCTTCACCTACAGAATCTATTATAAGATCTCCGTCTGCCACAATAGCTTTTTGTGTTACACCTGCTATAGGTATATTAACTGATGTCGTCTTTACACCATAATTTCCTGAATAATTAGGGACATCAATATAGTAAACAGAGCTTACAGATCTTATTCCACTAGTACTACTTGGATCTTGGTATTTTGAATTTATAGTTAATTTGAATCTGACCTCATTTGTTGTAGTTGTCACATTATGAATATCCAGTCCTACTAGGGTGCTATCATTAAATTGCGGATCATTTTTGGTATATACATTAACAGGTTGAGAATATCTTGAATCTCCAATAGCATCAACATTTGCTATAGTTTTTCTATTTTGTATACAATACAAAAGATCTTGCTTTATTAACTCTCTATATTTTTGTTTAAATGAAGCGTCTAAAAATTGAGCTCTTACCGCCTCTCTATTAACTGTACCATCAGCATTAAGGTACTTGCTTGGTTCATTTGCTAATCCAGTGTTTATATTATCCATATTTGTAGTTTCAGCAAAACTATTGCTTTTATCAATTATGGTCTTTAGCACACTTCCAGTTATATTGTAAGCAGTGTCTACTCCCGAGTCAGCACCATAAAGATTTTCTATTCTTTTACTTTCAATTACTCTAGACTTATAATCAGAGGCTGTCATGGATAAAACTGAAGTTCCCACTGTAATTAATATTGCAAAAATACATATTACAGTTATCAAACTACTTCCTTTTTTCTTTTTCAATATTTTCACCCCCTATTTTCTTATATTTGATTTCAGATCATACAGTTCTTGTCCACTTTTAGAAACTTTTATCTCTACATTATAGTTTTTCACTGTGTTATTAGTAGTAATAACATCATAAGTTCCTATTACTCCACCATTTGGATTTATCACTGCCCAATTAGGTTTATCCTTTGTTTTCTCTAAGTATACATTTACCTGGTTACTTCGATTATTGGTTACATATATGTTATAAGGAGTAGCAGAAGTGTAATTTTTAAATTTTACTCCTATAGTATTAAAAGTTGATGTAATCAAAGTATTGTATCTATTAGTAATAGAGCCATCTGCATTTTTAGTTTTAACCTCTAAAGAATCACTATTTAAAACTATATAAAGATTCGTTACATCTGGAGTAAAATCTCCGTCTGGACTTTTATTCACGGTAACTGTCTTAGCACTATCCTGCCAATCAACTGTTATAGTAGAATCATAAGTATTAGTACTATCTGATAAATTAATACTATTATCTTTAGATACATTTAATGTTACATTATAATCATCAATATTAGCAGTACCATTACCTGTAGCTGAGATATTAAAAACCTTTGATACACCATTTACAGATATGGTTTGTGATAAAAAACTACTTGTAGCATCTTCTATATTATTAACATTAAGCCCTTCAAGAATCTGTTGCCCAATATATGCTGCTTGCTGCTTATCTTCTCCACCTTTATTTATCTTTACTGCGTGAATAATAACGTTGCTCATAGGAATAATAATTATAGCTATAATGGCTAGACTTGTTATTATTTCAATAATAGATATGCCCTTTTTCTTTTTCTTTAACATCATTCGCTACTCCTACCTTTTGGTAATATTCACAGCTGTCCCTTCTCCTGTTATACTAACTCTTGGGTTAGTTGCATCATCACCATTTACTATTAAAGACACTACCTTATCAGTATTGTTTATCACCTTTAACTCTACACTAGCCTTATCGTCATTTCCTTGTCTTAAAGTTGAGAATATGTTAAACATTATATCATTAGAACTAGGTGTGAAGCCTATTCCTTTAGTAGTATATTGAAGCGGGTAACTATTTTTACTAGTTTTATATTTGTAATAATAATTTCCATCCTTATCTTTTGTAAATGTAACTTCTAACTTTTCTATCCCAGGATTATCAGCATATAGATAGCTAGTTCTACTCTGATCCTTATCTTTACCTATAGTCAAAGTAGGTAAATCTGAATTTATAGGTTTAACAATCATTGAAAAATCACTTTTCTCTTCTTTTTCTTTAGCTGAGTTCTCAATAGTAGTAGCTAAAGTAGACATCTGACCATCTCCAAAAGGCGACCCCTTACCATACTTATTATTTAGCAACCAATTAGAATAATTACTATCTTCATCCCCTATTTTAGGAACAGCGTAAAATTCCATAGTTAAGCTTCCTGAGATTTCTTTTTGATTAGATTGTGCCATGGATAAGTTCGAAAGAACTATTCTCTTATCCCTTACTTCAACATTTTTTATAAATGATGACAAATTACTATAGGTTCCTTTAAAACTCAAAGTTACCTTTATCTGCTGCGCCGTATTTCCAGCACTTACATCCTTAGTTTGTCCATCATTTCCAGTTTGTTGAGATATCTGTCCCGAACTTGATGCTTGATTCGAACTGCTAGCTGAATTGTTTTTCGAGTTCTCGTTATTATACTGATCAGCCAAGGATTGAAGAGAAGAATTAGGCAAAGGTTGATAGCTGCTCTTATTTGACTCTATTCCTTGAACTTGTAGCTTTGAAAAATTTATGTTACCTTTTAAATTAGAACTTTTTAAAAGCTCATCTATTTCTAATATCAATTTCTCTTGAATCAATTCTGGATAAATATTTTTTGATTTATCTTCAATTTTAGCATTTAATATTTTCAAATTTTCTTTCTTACTATCCATTGTATTTATTGTACTCATTATCTCATTGTATTTTGACTCTACGCCGATTTTCTGAGTTTTTAGTCCATCTATCTTTTTTATTTGCTTTGTATACACAAATTCATAGTAACCCACAACTACCAAAACAGCTAAGAGTATACCTAACAAATACTTTTCTCTCTCACTTATCTTCATTTTCCATCAACATCCTTTAATGTACATTTTAAGTCAAAGCTATAACTTCCGTTACTTGAATCATCTTCACTAATATTTCCTATTTGTCCTTCTGCTATTATGTCAAGACCTTTTATATTATGTTGAAGTTCTCCAATAGCAGACCTAGTTTTTGATACACCTTGAAAACTAAGACTGCTTCCATCAACGGATATACTTCTAAAGTAAACATTCTCTGGAAGAGTAGAGTTTATCTTTCTAAGCAATTCTGAAGAAATAACTGATCTTGAATTCATTCCCTCATTTATCTTTGAAAGTCCACCTTCATATTTATTCAAAACATCTAACTTATTATTTAATACCTGTGCCTCTTTAACTTTTGCTTGTACCTTAGGAGAATTTATCGAGTTTTGAAACTTGTCTATATCTCTATTAAGCATATAAACATTTATACTGTTCCATGCAAAAGTCCCAACAATAAAAACTGCAACTACAGCTGATACTGTATAAATATATATCTTTTTATTTACTACCTGTTTTTGCTTCCCTTGATAAGGGGCGAAAAAATTAAAATCATTCATCCTCATATCCCCCTTACAGTCTTATTATAGAACCTATTACATTTAAGTACTGTTCTATAGTCTCAGTGGCTATTTTTAAGTTTAGATTTACATTGCCCATAGTTCTAACCTTTGAAGTAGGTATTGAAAATTTATTAAATATATATCTTTCTATTCCTTTTAAGTTAGAACTTCCTCCGTATAAGAATATCTTATCGATACTATTTCCAACCTTTTTATTTCTGTAAAATTGTATTATTCTTTCAAGCTCCATAATCCATTCATCTACTACATCTCTTATTATCCTATTAGAAGAATCCTCATTATCACTTGAAACAGATAAATCACCTTTGTTTTTCTTTATATCTTCAGCAACTTCTAAAGATATTCCCATCGCTCTACTTAAAGCTCCATCTATATTTGCTCCACCAGACTTTATAAGCCTTGTAAATTCAAACTTACCATCCTTATATATACTTACACTAAGAGTACTTGCTCCCATATCTATAAAAGCTAAAGTTTCTTCTGTGCTATAAGCTTCATCATTTACTTTATTACTGTAGTTTACAAGTTTGTTTAAGGAATTATAAGATATATCTAATGCTAAAGGCTTTAAATTTGAGTTAGTTAAAAGTTTATAATACTTCATAGCTAACTTTTCTGGATATGTAATTACTAAGGTCTTAAACTTAAGTTTTGATTCCACTTGAAATCTATCAAGTATACTTTGCTGTATCACATAATCATCCATGTTTATAGGAAGATATTGCTGTATTTCATATTTAACCACTGTACTAAGTTCATCCTCTTGTACTGCAGGTATAACAACTTCTCTATTAATTACACTAGTAGAGTTATTTGTACATATGGCATCTTTTATATTGATTTTATTGTTATTAAGAAGCTGCTCTAAAAAAACAGTCATCACATCTTGATTTAATATGTTTCCATCTCCTACTGCATCTACAGGAGTTTTGGCAGTAATCAATCTTTCTATCTCTAATTGATCCTTATAGTACTTCCCAACTACCACCTTAGTAGTGTCACTTCCAAAATCAAAAGAAACCACTTTTCTATTTAACTCTTTCTTTTTAACTGGCTTCTTTTCAATAGGTTTATTTCTTATTTTATTTTTAAGGTCACTTATATCTACATTCATTAAGTCTTTTACTTTACTGAAATCCATTTACTTGAACCTCCGATTTTCTGTTTTAGTTTTACTAATCGCATATATATTTTAATTAAATATGTTTCTCATTGAGTTCAATTTAACTTTAGTTTATATATACTTAAAACTGTATGGATAATGAGTTTTAGGCATATGTAAGCTAAGTTATGGGAGAATATAGTTTAAAGTGTAAAGTTATATGGATAACTTTACACTTTATATCACATTTCATTAATTCAGTATATTATGGAGTTGCAGTGTTTACAGATTTTCCATTGTTAACACTTACTGTTCCATCAGTACTACTTATTGTTATAGCATAAGTAGTCGCTCCATCTTCTTGAGGTGCCTTGACATCCTTATAGTAATCAGTAAGAGTTTTTGAACCTGATACTGCACTAGTAAGAGCTTTATTAGTAAAAGTTAATGTAACTGATCCATCAGAATTGCTTAGAGTTCCATCAATTAAAAGTGTTTGAGTTATTTTCTTTACAGTTTCAGCGCTTTCTTTATCAGCTTTTACTCTTGAATCATTTCTTACTTTTGTGTAATTTGGCACAGCTATTGCTGCTATAATTGCTATAATAGCTATAACTATTATAAGCTCGATTAAAGTAAATCCTTTCTTTTTCTTCTTAAGTGTTGATGTTAATGCATTTGTCATCAATTAATCCTCCTTGAATTTTTAAATTATATACTAAGCTACTACATATTGTTATACATAGTAAACATTGGCATCATTATTGATATTACAATGAATCCAACTACTCCGCCCATCACTATTAAAAGTAAAGGTTCAATTAGCGCTGTAGTAGTTTGTATGGTAGTTTCTACTTCTTCATCATAGAAGTCAGCAGTTTTGTTCAATATTTCGTCTAAAGACCCAGACTCTTCCCCAATCTTTATCATAGAAGCAAGCATCGGTGGAAAGATCTTACTTTCTTCAATAGGCTTGGATAAACCTTCACCTTTTATGAGTTCTTCTCTTATTTCTAGTAATTTATCTTGAGCTATTTTATTTCCAACTACGTCTGATACAGTCTCTAAGGCTTGCACCAAACTTACACCACTAGATAACATAGTAGATAAAGTTCTAGTAAATCTAGACACAATTATTTTTTGATTTAGTCCTTTTAGTACGGGAAATGTAAGTTTAAACTTACTTATAAATAGCTGCCCACTATCACTTTTAAAATAATATCTCAAGCCCAAGACTACCAATACTATTATTAAAAGTATTATTAAGCCATGCTTACTTAAAGCTCCACTAATAAAAAGTAAAATTCTTGTAGGTAGTGGAAGTACTACCCCACTTTGTGTAAACATATCTATAAAAGTTGGCATTACAAAGGTTAAAAGTATTGTTACAACACTTACTGCCAGTAAACTTAGCACAGTAGGATAAACCATTGCACCTTTTATCTTATTGTTAATCTTATTTTCCTTCTCAAAATGAGTAGACATTCTAAGCATTACACTATCTAAATTACCACTCATCTCGCCAGTCTCCACCATACTTATAAGTAAGTCTGGAAAAACCTTACCTTGTAGTTTCATCGACTCAGATAGAGTTTCACCCTTTTTAACATTATCCTCAACCTTTGAAAGTACTTCTCTAAGCTTTTTATTTGGAAGCTGCCTTGCAAGTATGTTGAGTGAACTATTTATAGATACACCAGCATCTAGCATGGTATAAAACTGTCTACAAAAGATAGAAATATCTTTTGTAGTAACTCTATTGAACATTGAAAAATCTATAGTTGTACCTTGCTGTATTTCTTCCACTAGAAGCGGATAATAATTATTCGCACTTATCATATCCATTACTTCATCTCTAGTATCTGCAGCATAGGTACCTTGCAGTCTATCACCATTTTCATTCATTGCTTTATATTTAAAATTAGGCATGTGCTTTAAACACCTCTTTTCTTAAAGAAATTACTACTCTTTTAAGAAAGCAATAGAAGCCATCTCTTCCACAGTGGTTACACCTTCTAAAACAAGCTCCTTACATGCCATACCAAGAGTTTTCATCCCATTTTTTATTGATAAATCCATTAATTGATTTGAGTCTCTAGTATTTAAAATCATATCTCTATGTTCTCTAGTTACTTCCATTATTTCATAAACACCCACTCTACCTGAGTAACCCGTGTTATTACAATACCCACAGCCTGAACCCCTATAAATAGTAATTGGTTCATTATGCTTTTCTCCTAAGATTGCCTTTTCATAAGCTGAAGCTTCATGAGCTTGTCTACAATTAGGACATATCTTTTTTACTAGTCTTTGGGCAACTATACCTGCTAAAGATGTAGAAACCAAATAAGGTTGAATCCCCATATCTACTAATCTTAATACAGAAGAAGGAGCATCATTAGTATGTAGTGTACTTAATACTAAATGACCCGTAATGGCAGCTCTTATAGCTATTTCTGCAGTTTCACTATCTCTTATCTCACCTATCATTACAATGTCAGGGTCTTGTCTTAATATAGATCTAAGACCGTTTGCAAAGGTGAGTCCTGCTTTGGTGTTTACATTAACTTGATTTACACCTTTCAAGGTATATTCCACTGGATCTTCGACAGTTACTATGTTAACATCACCAGTATTTAGCTCATTAAGCACTGTATAAAGAGTAGTTGATTTTCCGCTACCTGTAGGTCCTGTAACTAGAACAATTCCATGTGGAGATTTTATTATTCTTTCTAAAACCTCTAAGTCATCATTCTTCATCCCAAGTCTTTCTTTTCCTATTTGATAGCTTTCTCTATCTAGTATTCTTATTACAACCTTTTCACCGGCTACCACAGGTAATATTGAAACTCTCAGATCCACATCCTTATGTCCCACTTTAGTTATAATTCTTCCGTCCTGAGGTATTCTTTTTTCTGCTATATTAAGTCCTGCCAGTATCTTTATTCTAGTAACAAGTGCAGCTTGGCTTTCAGGTTCTAAAGAGTTTGTAGTCTGCAGTTGTCCATCTATTCTATATCTTATTCTTATCTCATCTTCAAAAGGTTCAATGTGTATATCAGATGCTCTCATCTCTATAGCATTCTTAAATAAATATTCAACCATCTTTACCACTGGTGCATTCTTTATATCATCAAACTGTTCTTCTTCCTGAACTTGAATTGTTTTTGCTTCTAACTTACCCTTAGAAAGTTCCTCAGCAGCTTTAGTCACCTTCTGACTTGAATATTGCATTTCTATATGTTTTTTAATTTCTTCTCTTGTACATATATATGTTTCAACTTCAAATCCAGATGAAATCGAAACGTCATCGATAGCAAATATATTAAGTGGATCCCACATTGCTACCATTATTCTATTTTCATTAAAACCAAAAGGTATTAGTTCATGCTTATCACAAACGCTTTCTGGTACTACTTTTAGAGCTCTTTTATCAAAGGTTGTAATATTAAGGTTTATTCTTTTTATTCCTGTTTGCTTTTCTAAAACTTCCATGATATCTTCTGAAGTTACCATTTTCAGCTCTATAAGCATTTCACCCAACTTCTTACCAGTTATCCTTTGTTTCTTAAGAGCTTCCTGAAGTTGAGGCATAGATATCTTACCAGACTCCACGAGCATGTCACCCAGTCTTCTCTTAATTACTCCCTCCATTAGTATCTCCTTCCAACCAAATAGGTTGAATAAATTATAATCTTACTTCATATAATAATAAGTATACAAAGTGAAGTTTAATAAAGCAACCCAAAAATTCTGCCATGATTTGGTAACTAAAGACATAATTTCATGGTTACTTTTTATATGAATTAAACTTACTATTAAACACAATCTGAAATCTTCTAAATCTGTCTTAAAAACCGACTAATAAGGTTTATATTTAGCGAATTTTACATAACACCCAATATTTTTCGACAAAAATATAAATATATTAAATTTAAATTCTACAATTAAATATAAAATATATTAATTATCTATCCATATATCTATATATTAAGATAAATTTTTATTATTTTATCACCATATAGCATTGCTATCATTGTTCCAATAGCCAAAAACGGACCAAATGCAATAGGATCTTTTCTTCCTTTCTTCTTCAAGGCTATAAGTAACACACCAATAATCGCTCCAATAATGAATGCAAAAAATATTGTAATCAGCGTATTGCTCCATCCTAAATATATACCGCATATAGCTGCTATCTCTATATCTCCTGTGCCCATAGCCCCTGTAAGTATAACTATAAGTCCAATCACTCCAACTCCTACCACTAATCCAATTAAGTACGTCATTATATCACTATGTAGATAGAATTTGTCTATCAATATAAATGCCACTCCAATAAAAAGACATGGATATGTTGTAACTGCATATACATCCTGTGTATTAAAATCAATAAATGCTATAACTATTAAAAATACCGCTAATATTAAAAACTTTATAAGTTCAATTGATAGGCCATATTGGCTATATATTAGTAAAAATATTATTGCAGTGAATAACTCAAGCAAGGGATACTTAATAGATATCTTGCTACCACAGTTCCTGCACTTTCCTCCTAAAAATAAATAACTTATCACTGGTATTAAATCATAAGGTTTGATTTGAGTCTTACAATCAGTGCAATGTGAAGGAGGAAAAGATATAGACTCTCCTCTTGGTATTCTATAAATACATACATTTAAAAAACTTCCAATGACTAATCCTAAAATAAAAATTAAAATTCCAATCTCCATGTATTACTCCTAAACTTTCTAGAATTAAATTCAAAATCAGTTGTTAAATTGATATATTGAATTCATATCAATTATCATCTTTTCAATCCATATATTGCAAGTAAATTTTGCATTAAATTTACTAATTTAGTCATAACATTCTCTTATATCCCCTATTTATATATACATCCATACAATTCTACATTTTTATATACTTTTTCAAATCGTAACTTATGTAATAACTTTCGCATTTAAATGTTAACTTCAAATCATATTAATCCTAAAAGAACAACCTTAAGTTGCATTATTTACTTATTATCTTTTAACTTATTTTAATTATATCCTTTTTTACCGGTTACATTCACTAAGTTAACAAAAATAAATAGTTTTTGTAACCTCATTTTAAGTTTTTATACATCTACCTTTTCAAATGTACCTGAGAAAAATCTAAAAGTTGAGTAATCTTTATTTTCTAACTATGATTAAAGCTATTGTTGATATAAGAAATTTATAAAACAGATTAACTAATAACTTAAAGATTATATATTTCTGAGCACAAAAAAGCTAGAATGCAGAAGCATTCTAGCTATAAGTTTTTAATTTTAGTACATTCCTTCCATTCCCATGCCTGGATTTGGCATAGCTGGAGTCTTTTCTGGAATGTCAGCTACAGCTGATTCAGTTGTTAAGAATGTTGATGCAACTGATGCAGCATTTTGAAGAGCTGATCTTGTAACCTTAGTTGGATCAACAATTCCTGCTTTTATCATGTTCTTGTAGTCACCAAGTAATGCATCGTAACCTACTCCTACCTCACTGTGTTTAACTTTTTCTATTATAACTGAAGCTTCAACTCCAGCGTTAGTAGCTATTTGTCTCATTGGTTCTTCTAAAGCTCTAACTATTATATCTATACCAACTTGAGTATCAGCAACTTCTGATGTTAATTCAGCTACTTGTCTTATAACATTTACGTAAGCTGTTCCACCACCAGGTACTATTCCTTCTTCTACAGCTGCTTTTGTAGCTGCTAAAGCATCTTCAAGTCTTAATTTCTTTTCTTTTAATTCTGTTTCTGTAGCTGCTCCAACTTTTATAACAGCAACTCCACCAGCAAGCTTAGCTAATCTTTCTTGAAGTTTTTCTCTATCAAATTCAGAAGTAGTTTCTTCTAGTTGAGTTCTTAGTTGTGCTACTCTACTAGTGATAGCTTCTTTATCTCCTCTACCACCAACTATAGTAGTGTTTTCCTTAGTTACCTTTATAACTTCAGCTTGACCTAACATATCAAGAGTAGCTTCCTTTAGGTCTCTTCCAAGCTCCTCAGATATAACTATACCACCAGTAAGTATTGCTATGTCTTCAAGCATTTCTTTTCTTCTATCACCAAAACCTGGTGCCTTAACAGCAACACAGTTAAAGGTTCCTCTTACCTTATTAACTATAAGAGTAGCCATTGCTTCTGTTTCAATATCTTCAGCAATTATAAGAAGTTTCTTACCTGTTTGAACTATTTGTTCAAGTACAGGAAGTATTTCTTGGATATTGCTTATCTTCTTATCTGTTATAAGTATTAAAGCATTGTCTAAAACAGCTTCCATCTTTTCTGTATCTGTAACCATGTAATGTGATACATATCCTCTGTCAAATTGCATACCTTCAACAACATCAAGTTCTGTACCCATTGATCTTGATTCTTCAACAGTTATAACGCCTTCGTTGCCTACTCTTTCCATAGCATCAGCTATAAGCTTACCTATTTCTTCATCTCCTGCTGATATAGCAGCAACTCTAGCTATGTCTTCTTTACCTTCAACTGGTTTTGATATCTTCTTGATTTCATCTACAGCTGTTTCAACTGCAGTTCTTATACCAGTTCTAAGAAGTATAGGGTTAGCACCAGCTGTTACATTCTTTAAACCTTCTCTAATTATTGCTTGAGCAAGTAATGTAGCAGTTGTTGTACCATCTCCAGCCACATCATTTGTCTTTGTTGCAACTTCTTTTACTAATTGAGCACCCATGTTTTCAAATGGATCTTCTAATTCTATTTCTCTTGCAATTGACACACCATCATTTGTTATAAGTGGTGCTCCAAACTTCTTGTCTAAAACAACATTTCTTCCTTTAGGTCCTAATGTTACTTTTACAGTATCAGCAAGCTTATCTACACCAGCTTGCATAGATCTTCTTGCTTCTTCACCAAACTTTATTTGCTTAGCCATTAAATTCTACCTCCTGTCTATTATTCTACTATTGCTAGTATATCTTCTTGTTTTAGTATGGTGTATTCTTCACCATCAATTTTAACTTCTGTACCAGCATATTTTGAGAATAGTACTTTATCCCCAACTTTAACTTCTAATTCAATTCTAGTACCATCAACGATAGATCCAGGTCCAACAGCTACAACTTCAGCCTCTTGTGGTTTTTCCTTTGCTGCTCCTGTTAAAACTATACCGCTTTTTGTTTTTTCTTCTGCTTCTAATCTTTTGATAACAACTCTGTCACCAAGTGGTTTAATTCTCATTTTCTAAACCCTCCTTATGATTTTTAGAGTATATATAATTTAATATTTAACTTATTTGTTAGCACTCATTAATATTGAGTGCTAATACAATTATTATAATAGACAATACTATTTAATAATTCAACAACTAATTGATATTTTTATCCATTTTTTCAGACCGAATTATTTAATTTTATGAAATTATCTCTCTTTTTCTAATTTTTTCTTTTATTTTCTTAGCTTTTATACTCTTTATGAAAATTAACTGATATATTTAACAAGTTTTTTAAATATATCAGTTAATTTTCATATAAAAACATAAATAATTCATAAATTTATTATATTATTTTTTTATAAAGCTATTTATTTTTTATAAAAAATGATAATAATTAAATATGAAACTTTATATTCTATGCTACGCGAAAGGACGTTATGATGATTTCTAAAAATTATAGTTATTTAACTAAGATCTCAAACTTTATTCTCTCTCTTATTTTAACTGTTGCTTCAATTGGCTTGTGGTCAATAGCAACTTTAAATTTTACACCACTATACAAGATAAGCATAAAAACTTTTGACATTACAAGCGCTACATCCCTTTCAGAAGGACAACTTATGACAAACTACAAGGTACTTATTAAGTATCTTCAATCACCTTTTATACACAAATTAAAATTTCCGGATTTTATAATGAGTGCTGGTGGTGAAACACATTTCGTTGATGTGAAAAATATATTTATATATCTTCATATCATAACTTGGTCCACTGTGATAATTTTTGTATTATTATTTATATTCAAGAAAAAATATCTTTCAAAGGAAATTTTTAATATATTTAATCATACTTTTTATATTCTATCTGTTTTTTCAATATCTATACTTATTTTAGTATTAAATAATTTTGATAAAACCTTCGAAAACTTTCACAAGCTATTTTTCAGGAATGACTTATGGTTATTTGACCCAAATACTGATCCAGTTATAAATGCCTTACCAGAAAACTTTTTTATGATATGTGGAATAACAATAATAGCTTTAACGCTTATTCAAGTGATACTACTTAAGATTATATATCACAGACATAAGAAAATATTAAAGACATCAAAATCTAGCATTTTCCGCTAGTGATTTCTATTGTAACTTTATATAGTGTTTTTGTTTTAGTATATATTTAAGAGTATAGTTGTAATTAAGTAGTTATAAAGGAGATGCTATATGAACAAGCTATTAGAATTAAATGATTTTTTCAGATGGAATGGCTCTAAAAAATCATTAATCGTTCTTTATTAGTGATTTTTTTACGCATCTGCCTTTTCTGAACGTATGTGAAGAAATTCTGGCAGGCGATATATTCTTATTTTTACTCTTTAATCAGATAACATTTTTATTCTTTAAATTTAAGATATCAAAGATTTATAAAATGCATGGATTATTAAAGAGTAAAAACTGTACTGTTCGAACGTAGTGAGTTTACAGTTTTAGCCAAAGATGCAACACTTCAATCATTAAACTATTTTCAAAACTCTGCTGGGTTCTGAGCAGAGGATTTGAAAATATAAAATCAGTCATGAAGTGGTGCATCGGTGGAATATGACAAAATCGTATTAATTCTTTGCGAAGGCTCATTAAATCATCGGATGTATAACCACTTAATTTCAACACAGTGCTTTAACAGTGTCTTGTTTTAAATCTAAAAAGTAACTAAAAAAGAGCTGATAATCAGCTCTTTTTTAGTTACAAGTTTTCACCTATTATTTTGCTTCATTTATTTTGATTTGATTATTTTCACCTACATTAGCAGATATTCCAAGCATAGCCCAAAATACAGGTGCAACACTTACTACACTTATATTAAAGAATGCTTGTACTAAATATCCTACTATAGACATAAGAAGACCTAAATATAATAATTGATAATTGTCAGTACTTTCCCTAAACCTCTTAGTAAGTCTTAAAACTACCAAAATAATTAAAGAGAGATAAATTATAAGCGCAGGTATTCCGCTAGTTACTGTTAATTGTAAGTACTCATTATGAGCCTTATCCACTATACCTCCAGTTAACTTCTGCATATACTCAAGCTCATCAAAATATTTTTGTAAAAATATAACCCCGAAGGTATCTGGACCACTGCCTAGTATAGGATGTTCTGGAATAAATGTAATACCTCTTTTCCATATATACATTCTTGAACTTCCAACAGTATCATTATCTGCTGAACTTAGCCTTGTTACATCGATACCAATAGAGCTAAGTCTAGATAAAACAGTGCTATTAGTCAAGGAATTTAGCATAATAAATATTACTGCAAAAATTCCTAAAGATATAAGATATCGTTTCATATAATCTTTATTTTTAAAACAAAACCATAAAATAATGATGGAATAAAATCCAAATGATATAAAGTTGCTTCTAGTAATTGAGGCTACTAGTCCTGAAAATATTATCGAAGAACTCAATAAATACTTTTTTTCTCTTGTTTTTAAATAATAACTTATGTTTATCGGTAAATATAAAGTCATTAAAGTAGCAAAAAAGTTTTTGTTACCAATTGTAGAATAAGCATGATTCCCCCAGTTCTTTCTAATGGCATCATGTGGTATAAAGTCTAATCCTAAATATTGCACTACTCCATAGGCAGCTATCATGCAGATAAAGATATTAATTAATTTAAATATCTTATTAGAATACTTAAAATGTTTATACATTATTAAAAATATCAAACAATAGAATACTATAGCTACAAAGCCTTCTCTTCTTGTTTCCCTACCAGCTATAGATATAGGTACATATACAGAAAAGACAGTTGATAGTAAAAGCCATAATATAAAACCTGCTATAAAATAATCTATTATTGTGTTCTGTGACCATCTCTTCCTATCGTATACAAACATCATTGTTACCATAACCACAACGTAAACAAGTAGTATTTTAGGTTCATAAAACCTATCATATGAAGATGGAATTATTATGAAAGGAATAAGCCCCATGATTAAAAAAGTAAATATTTTAATAGGTTCAACTCTCTTAAACCTTTTTATTATAGATACTTTATCTAACTGAAAATCATATTCTTCTTGCATAGCCATGCCGCAACCTATACCAAGCATTGCCCAAAAAACCGGTGCTACACTCACTATGCTTATATTAAAGAATGCTTGTGTACAATAAGATATTATACCAAGTGTGATAGCAATTAGATGTATATTTCCTTCCTTTAATGCCTTAGCTCCTGCTTTAAGTACTATTGCAGCCAAAATACCTAAGTATAAGAGTAATGCAAATATTCCATTACATATAAGGATCTGTAGATACTCATTATGGGCTTTTGTAACAATCCCACCTAAGCTTTTCACCATGAATTCTGTTTCAGATTTATGCGCACCTAAGAAAGCAGTACCAAAATTATCTACCCCATATCCTAGTATAGGCTTATCCAACAACAATTTTATACCATTCTTCCATATATATATTCTTCCAGAACCAGCCATCTCATTTCCTGACTGTTTCAGTGATATGGCATCATCACTTATTGATAGTAATCTAGCATTAATAGCTCCACTTTTTAAATAATTTATCCCAAAGAATATCACAACCATAGTAATCAAAACTATACCTAAATTTAGTAACCTCCTTTTATTCTTAAAAGACAGAGCAAATAGTATTACTATACAAATAATTAGAGTTACCCAACTACTTCTAGTAGTACTACTTATTAGTCCCAAAAACAAAATTGCAGTAGCAAAAATATATTTTTTCTCACCTTTATACATAAATAAAGCTATGGTCATTGGCAAAAATATACTTATGTAAGCACCTATTGCATTTCTATAACCTAAAGTGCTAAAAGGTTGGTACTCCATAGTTCTCCTTACCTTATCAAGAGGTATAGGATTGATACCGAAGAATTGAATAAAGCTATATAGAGAAACAGCTGACGCAAAAATCAATAAAATATTTATAAAACTTTTCGATAGCTTAAACCTTTTTGATAACAATAAAAAATTAATAAAATAGCATAGATATAATAAAAATGGTTCTCTATCTGTCACCTTACCTATAAATGAGTTTTGTACATCTACTCCCATTAGGCTTGAAATAAAAAGAATCCCTATAAATAATAGTAATAATTTATCAATCCAGTTAAAAGTTAAGGTATCTTTTTTTACATACAAATAAATTAATGATATCGTTGATATAAAATAAATAAAGTATAATTTCGGTGTATAGTAAACATCCGCCGCTCCTGGAACAATTATAAGCGGAGTTACTCCAATAAGTAACACCGCAATTAAATTCGCAAAGCTTTCTTCTTTAAATTGTATTTTCCCCCTCATTTAATCCCCCTAAAATCTTAAGTCTAGTTTTCTTCCCTATTGATAAGCTTTTTCCCCTTTAATATTCCTATAAGAAGAATCAAAGCTATAACTATCAAAATAATTGCTAATATTGATATCTTATCTAACGAAAGATTATGTCCAAAAAATATTGATACAAAAAGCATTGGTACCCTCGCTAAATTTGATATAACAAGGAATTCCTTTAAAGAAAGACTTGATATTCCACATATATATCCTAAAACGTCCTTAGGTATCCCTGGTATTAGATATAAAAGCAAAACTATCCTTCTAAGAGATTTATGCTTGTCTTCTATACTTTTAGCAGACTCTCTCTTTCCTTTATGCTCTTCTTTAAAATGCTCAATTTTCTTTAATAACCATAAATCTTTTTCACTTACTAACTTTTGTACAAAAGGTTTTCCCAGTCTCCTAGATAATATAAAGGTTATAGCACTTCCTATTATTGCTCCTAAGATAGATAAAACAAATCCTATCCAAGGACCAAAGATATACCCTGCTGCTACTTGAACTATTTCACCTGGTATTACAAATATTACTATTTGAAGTATCTGCATCACTAAAAATGCTAACCATGAATAAGGTCCATATCCTAGTATTCTTTCTTTCATCTTTTTTATATCAGTAAAGATATAAACATAATCACCAAGATATCTATAAAAAACTACTATGAATAATAGCACAGAAAAAACTGTTATAATATAATATTTGTACTTTCTTAATTTTTCTTTCATATTCACATATCCTCATAAAATTAGGTATATTATACATCGGTGTAACACTTTATAACTCATTTTATATTTTCAGGTTCAAATTTGTACCTAATATACTAGTGTTACTTTCTAAAATCCTACATCTTTCCACCTATCAGACCCATTAAACTCTAATACTTTATCATTTAGAACCTGTATCTATAGTATAATATACGAAATATATCAATACACTAGCTATTTTCTTAGTATTCCCTTAATTTTTTATTAATACTTTACATAGGGTTCATAGTCCATCTATTAACTTATCCACATTTAAAACCATAAATTATGATTTTTCAACAGATACAAGTTAAATTTCTGTAGACAAGTCATTTATTTAATCTTACAATATATGTGATTTTTCTACATTCCACATCATTATAACATCTATCTCACTATCTTCATACAATAATTGTCATAATTTTAATTCTTTCGCATTTAAATTATTAGCTTTGATTAATAATATAGATTTATTAATCTCTAAGAATTATCTATATTAAGAATTCAGATAATATAATTATATTGTGATTAAAGGTGTACCACTTATATCCTAAATCTATTTTTAAAACTCTCACGGGTTCTGGTAAGAGAATTCAAAAATATAAGTTTTATCACGAAGTGGTATATTCATAACTTAGATTAATTTGCTAAATATGATAAAAATGTTCAATTTGCAGGTGATATTATGTACAACGAAAAATATATTTGTGATTTATGCGGAAGAGAAGTTTCAAAAGTAACAGTTCATCATTTAATTCCAAGAGAAGAAGGAGGCAAGGATTTAGCTACTGCAATGTTATGCATTCCTTGTCATAAACAAATTCATGCCCTTTATTCTAACAAGGAGTTGTCAGTAAGACTTTATACCATATCAAAACTTAAGAATGATGATAAGATAACAAAGTATCTTAAATTCATAACAAAACATCCTGGCGATTCTCATATTTCAGTAAAAAAATCTAAAAATGTGAGAAAAAAATAGGCGGTAAGATAATAAAAGTTGTTTAAAACTCAAATATTATCCTACTGCCTAATTATGATGGTTTATATTGACTTTAGTTTATACAAACCTAGTATGCCTCTATTACCTTTATCCTATCCGCATCAAACTTTTATATTGTTTTCTCTAGCATAGTAGAAGAAATACTGCTGAGCAAAACCTGAAAGCTCACCAAACTTTTCTCTTCCAAAAATCCTTATCTTATTAAGTGATACATCTGGTGCTAAATAGAAATGAGACATAGCTCTTTTAACCCATACATCCACTGGAAAAGCTGAGTATTTTTTCATTGAAAACAACATTACACAATCAGCTACTTTCGCACCCACACCTTTAAAATTTTGAAGAGCTTCATGGCACTGATCATCATTTAGCTCAGAAATCATTTTTAAATCATATTTAAGTAATTCTTTTTCTTCATCTGTCATTGCTTCTATAGCCTTATTACTGTTTAAGAGCTCATTGCAGCTTTTTACTTTCTCTACAGTATCATAAATGTATTTGCTTCTAAATGATGCTCCTGTAGTGTTTATTTCTTCTAAGGATGCCTTAGAAAACTGCTCTACTGTAGGGAAAGCATAATAAGTCTTTCCTTTGTATTCAATAGCAGATCCCCACTTCTCACTTATTTTATTTATTGTTTTGCTAATCACAGGTATAGAATTTCTTGCAGAAATTATAAAACTTATAAGTATTTCAAAAGGATCTTGCTTTAGGATCCTTATACCATATCCAAAATCCACTGCTTTTTCTAGTAAAGGATCTCCTGAGAACTTCTCCTTTATAGCTGTATAATCTCTTTCTAAATCAAAATAGTCCATCCATATGTTATTAAAGTCATCTCTATTAGTATTATGTATTATTATATCTTTTCCGTTTTCTTCAACCTCTATCACTCTCTCATGAGCTACTCCTATGTAGGTGCCACCTTCTTGTCTTATCCATCTAAAGCACTGTCCACATTCGAAAACCTGTTTTATATTGAAGTTTTCTACTTCTTTAAGAATTACTTTATCATCATAGTATTCCACATCTCTATAATCCATTTTTATCACCTTTTCCTACTCATCTATAAGTTGCTATTTTCTTTGAACAAGCATTTTCACAACTTACATATTTTACTTAAATATAATTATACTTTTATATTTACTTTTTTACAATTACTTAAGTAAAATCTTTACCACCAAATATAAATTTTCACTTAATAATTAAAATTACCTGAGAGATTCTCTAAATCTGCAAAAGAATTAATCTATTCTATTTTTCTATATAAAAACTTTCGTTCCATGGAAACTGCAAACAAAAAGTTTTTTCATCTCCTCTTTTGTAATTTCTCTTGGATTAGAGCCAGTGCATGCATCTTCTACTGCATTCTCTGCTATAAATTGTAGGTTACTATTAAATATTTCTTCTTTAACTCCATATTCTTTTAAACTATTAGGTATTCCGAGTTTTTCATTAAGAGATCTTATAAGCTCTCTGAGCGCTTCTACTAATTCGTCATCAGTTTCCCCTTGAAGCTTTAATCTTCTACTTATATCTGCATATCTTTCTAAGCAAGTCTTTTTGTTAAAATCAATAACATAAGGTAAATATATCGCATTAGCGCAACCATGTGGAATATTAAATATCGCCCCAGTTTTATGTGCCATACTATGAGTTATGCCAAGCAACGCATTGCTAAAGGCCATTCCAGCTAAGCACTGAGCATAATGCATCTTCTCTCTAGCTTCTTTATCACCTTGATATGAGCTTAATAAATTATCTCTAACCATTTCAATGGACTGCAATGCTAGCGGATCAGTAAAACAAGTATGCCCTGATGCAACATAAGCTTCTATACCATGAGTTAATGCATCCATTCCCGTATGCGCTGTGAGTTTAGCCGGCATTGTTTCAGCAAGCTCTGAGTCTACTATAGCCATATCTGGTGTTATATCATAATCAGCGAGAGGATATTTTATTTTAGTTTTATAATCTGTTATGACTGTAAACGCTGTTACTTCAGTTGCCGTTCCAGAGGTAGAAGGAATCGCTACAAATTTAGCTTTGTTTCTAAGCTTAGGTATAGAAAAAGGCTTCTTTATATTTTCAAAGTTTTCATCTGGATATTCATAAAAAATCCACATTGCCTTTGCTGCATCAATAGCTGAGCCTCCTCCAATAGCTACTATCCAATCCGGTTTATATTCAAGCATCTTCTTAGATCCATCAATAACCGTCTCAACCGATGGATCTGGTTCAACACCTTCTATTAAGTCAACCTCAAAGTTAGCCTCTTTTAGATAGCCTATAGCCTTATCCAGAAAGCCAAACTTCCTCATAGACCCTCCCCCTGTAACTATCACTGCTCTTTTTCCTTTTAATCCCTTTAACTGTTCCATAGTTCCTTTTCCATAATATATATCTCTAGGTAAAGTAAATCTGCCCATAAAAATGCCTCCTAATTCTATCTATTATCATTGTCTAAGACTATTAATGATGCACCAATTAAATTACAATTCAAATCTTATGCCCCTTATGTATTAAGAAAATAAATCTTGAGATATATTTTCCTCAAGTGATACATCCTTATAATTTTTATAATGTCCTTAGGATATTATTAGTAATTACAGCAACTTTTATTTATAATAATTCATAAAATCATTTAGCTAATATTAAAAAATTATCACTAAAATCATTTATAGCCTCAATGTGCTCTCATTTAAAAGTTTATGTTCAAGGCTATATTTGAAACATAGCAAAAAACACAGTCCAATTAAGAACTGTGTTTAAAATTCACTTTATGAATTATTATTTTGCGTAGTTGTGGAATCCTCTACCTGACTTTCTTCCTAACCAACCAGCTCTAACATACTTTCTTAGTAAGCTATGAGCTCTGTACTTAGTATCTCCAGTTTCATTGTAAAGAACGTCCATGATAGCTAGACATACGTCTAATCCTATAAGATCTCCTAAAGCTAGAGGTCCCATTGGGTGGTTTGCACCTAACATCATTGACTTATCTATATCAACTGCTGAAGCTATATCTTCTGCAAGTATTCCTACAGCTTCGTTGATCATTGGTATAAGTATTCTGTTAACTACGAAACCAGGTGCTTCAGCAACTTCTACTGGTTCCTTACCTATAGCTATTGAAACTTCTTTAACTGCATCAAAAGCTTCTTGTGATGTAGCCATTCCTCTGATTATTTCAACTAGCTTCATTACTGGAGCTGGGTTGAAGAAATGCATTCCTATAACTTTATCAGGTCTTCCAGTTGCAGCAGCAACTTCAGTTATTGATAAAGATGAAGTGTTTGAAGCTAATATAGTTTCTGGCTTACAGATCTTATCTAATTCAGCAAATATTTGCTTCTTTATAGCCATGTTTTCTACTGCAGCTTCTATTACTAAATCACAGTCAGCAGCTAAGTTCATATCAGTAGTTCCTGATATTCTTGAAAGGATTTCTTCTCTAACTTCTTCAGTCATCTTTCCTTTAGCAACTAATTTGCTTAGACCGTTGCTGATTCCAGTTATTCCTTTATCAACAAACTCTTCCTTTATATCTCTAACTATAACTTCATATCCTTTTTGAGCGAAAGCTTGAACTATACCAGCTCCCATTGTACCAGCACCAAGAACAAATATCTTTTCCATGGGTATACCTCCTAAGATTTATATATTTAGTCCTACCTTTTTAGGTAGGACTTATAATTATATTCAAGAATTATGATTTAACTAATTCGATAATTTTATGCTTCTTCTTTTCTAGCCTTAGCTTTAGCAATAAGTTCTGGAATAACTTTGTTTAAGTCTCCAACTATAGCATAGTCAGCCATTTTCATGATAGGTGCAGTAGCATCCTTATTGATTGCTATGATCATATCAGAATCTTGCATACCAGCAGTATGTTGGATAGCTCCTGAAATACCACAAGCTATATATATTGTTGGCTTAACAGTCTTACCAGTTTGACCTACTTGGTAAGCAGCTTCAAGCCATCCAGCTTCAGTAGCTGCTCTTGAACCAGCAACTGTTCCACCTAAAGCATCTGCTAATTCTTTTAGAAGCGCGAAGTTTTCTTTGTTTCCAACTCCTCTACCACCTGAAACGATGATGTTTGCTTCACTTATATCAACTATATCTTTAGCTTCTTTAACTACTTTAACAACCTTAGTTCTAACATCAGCATCAGTTAAGCTAATCTTAACTTCTTCAACTACCGCTTTGTTTTCAGTGTCTATCTTTGAAAATACACCTGGTCTTACAGTAGCCATTTGTGGTCTGTGATCAGTACAAGCGATAGTAGCCATTAAGTTACCACCGAATGCTGGTCTTGTAGCAAGAAGGAATTTTCCTTCTGCATCTATATCAAGTGATGTACAGTCAGCTGTTAAACCAGTTGTAAGTCTAGCTGCAACTCTAGGACCTAAATCTCTTCCTATGAATGTTGCTCCTATGAATAGTATTTCTGGCTTTCTTTCTGTAGCAAGGTCACAGATAACTTTTGTATATCCATCAGTTGTGTAGTTTTCTAACAATTCATTTTCTACAACTAAAACTTCATCAGCTCCGTGAACTCCTAGCTTTTCAGCTAATCCTTTAACGTTATTTCCTATTAATAAAGCTGTTAGCTTAACTCCTAGCTTATCAGCAATTGTTCTTCCTTCTCCTAAAAGTTCTAATGAAACTTTTTGAAGTTCGCCGTTTCTTTGTTCAGCGAATACCCATACGCCTTTATAATCTGCTATATTCATAATATTTTACCTCCCAAATCTTAGATGTAGTGTTTTTCGATCAATTTTCTTAATACGTACTCTGCTGCTTCGTTTGCTGGTAATTGAACTAATTCTCCAGCTCCCTTAGTTTCCTTTGTCATTGATTTTTTAACCTTTGTTGGAGAACCTTTTAGTCCTAATACGCTCTTATCTACATCTATATCGTCTGCTGACCATATTTGAATTTCCTTACCAGCAGTTTCGAAGATTAAACCTACGTTCATATATCTTGGTTCGTTTAATTCCTTAATTGCTGTTAAAAGTACTGGTGTTTGAACCTTTATTAATTCATAACCATCTTCTAATGCTCTGTTAACTAAAAGACCGTCTTCTTCAACAGTTACACCTTGAACATAAGTTACTTGAGGTATATTTAAATGCTCTGCTATTTCTGGTCCAACTTGTGCAGTATCTCCATCAATAGCCTGTCTTCCAGCAAATATTACATCATATTCTAACTTTCTTATAGCTCCAGCTAAAGCGTTTGAAGTTGCAAGAGTATCAGCTCCAGCAAATGCTCTGTCAGTTATTAGTATAGCTTCATCAGCACCCATACATAATGCTTCTCTTAAAGCTGTTTGTGCTTGAGGAGGTCCCATACTAACTATAGTTATATGAGCACCTTTTTCTTCTTTTATTCTTAAAGCTGCTTCTAAAGCATGCTTATCTTCTGGGTTTATTATTGAAGGAACACCTTCTCTTATAAGAGTTCCAGTCTTTGGATCTATTTTAACAGCTGTAGTATCTGGTACTTGCTTTAAACAAACTACTATTTTCATCTTTTTCTGTCCTCCCTAAAACTATTTTAAAATGTTTGCTGATATAACCATCTTTTGAACTTCTGAAGTTCCTTCGTAAAGTTCAGTTATCTTAGCATCTCTCATTAATCTTTCAACTGGGTATTCCTTAGTATATCCGTATCCACCGAATATTTGAACAGCCTTAGTTGTTACTTCCATAGCAACTTCTGCAGCAAATAGTTTAGCTCTAGCAGCATCTACTGTATAAGGAAGTTTATTTTGCTTAAGCCATGCAGCTCTATATACTAAGTATCTAGCAGCTTCAACTTTAACATCCATTTCAGCTATATACCATTGTAAACCTTGGAATGCAGCAAGTGGTCTTCCGAATTGCTTTCTTTCCATCATGTAGTTCTTAGCTTCTTCTAATGCTCCACCAGCAAGTCCTAGTGCTTGAGCAGCTATACCTATTCTTCCTCCATCAAGAGTCTTCATAGCTATACCAAATCCCTTACCTTCTTGACCTAGTAAGTTTTCCTTTGGAACTATACAGTTTTGCATTACAAGTTCAGTTGTTGATGAAGCTCTGATACCCATCTTGTTTTCAACTTTACCTATTGAGAATCCTGGGAATGACTTTTCAACTATGAAAGCTGATATTCCTTTTGTTCCCTTGCTCTTGTCTGTCATAGCAAATATTATGAAAGTTTCAGCAACTCCACCATTTGTTATGAATATCTTAGATCCGTTAAGGATGTAGTTATCTCCGTCTAATACTGCAACTGTTTGTTGTCCAGCAGCATCTGTTCCAGCACCTGGTTCAGTTAATCCGAATGCACCAATTTTTCTTCCGCTTGCAAGGTCTGGAAGATATTTTGCTTTTTGAGCTTCAGTACCAAATTCGTTAACTACTGATCCACAAAGTGATGTATGAGCTGATACTATAACACCGTGAGTACCACAAACTTTTGATAATTCTTCAACTGTTAGGATGTATGATAAAACATCTCCGCCAGCACCTTCATATTTCTTATCGAAAGGAATTCCTAGCATACCTAGAGATGCCATTTTCTTTACATTTTCCATTGGGAATTCTTCAGTCTCGTCAATTTCACCTGCTATTGGCTTAACTTCATTTTGAGCAAAATCTCTAACCATTTGTCTTACTAATTCTTGTTCTCTTGTTAATTGGAAATCCATTTATTTATTCCCTCCTGCTATTTTTTTAAGCACAGAACAACCATTAATTGTTCTGCCTCCTGCCATTATTATTCTGCATACACAATTATTAGGTATTGTGCATATTATAAATATTATTTAAGTATAGAGCAACTATTAATTACTCTTTTATATATGTTCATTATTCACGGAGCAATTTAACTTGCTCCGTCTAGTATTTACTAATATCTTTAAATTTAAATATGAATTAAAGATTTTTTCAAAAAGCCATAAATTTAATTATTGGTTTTTGAAGTTCTTTTCTCTTCTTTCAACAAATGCAGCCATACCTTCTTTTTGGTCTTCAGTTGCAAAACACTTACCAAAGTCTTCTGCTTCTATAACTATAGCTTCATCAATGCTTACTTGCATTCCTCTATCTATAGCATCTTTACATAACTTAACTGCGATTGGAGCGTTTTGAGCTATCTTGTTAGCAAGAGCTTTAGCTTCATCCATTAAGCTTTCTAGAGGTACAACTTTATTAACTAAGCCTATTCTTAAAGCTTCAGCAGCATTAACCATATCTCCAGTGTATATTAATTCTTTTGCTTTACCAAGTCCAACTATTCTAGGAAGTCTTTGTGTTCCACCAAATCCAGGAGTTATTCCAAGACCACTCTCTGGTTGAGCAAATCTTGCTTTCTCAGAAGCAATTCTTATATCACATGCCATAGCAAGTTCACAGCCTCCGCCTAAAGCAAAACCTGAAATTGCTGCAATAACTGGTTTGTCCAGTACTTCTAACCTTCTGAAAACTTTATTTCCTAAAGCTCCGAATTCTCTACCTTGCTCTTCATTTAAGTCTTTCATTTCAGATATATCAGCACCAGCAACAAAAGATTTTTCACCAGCTCCTGTTAATATAACAGCATAAACTTCTTTGTCTTTTTCAAGTTCTGATACAACTGTGTCTATGTCCTTTAATGTCTCTGAGTTAAGTGCATTTAAAGCCTTTGGTCTGTTTATTGTCACAATAGCAATACTTCCTTCTTTTTCAAGGATAACATTTTTTAATTCCATTGTTTTGGCCTCCTTAAAGTAGTTATATTCTTAACAAAGCATATAAGTTTTATTTGCATAATCTTATATTACAATAAAAAGCTTACTAAATTTGTTAAATCTTTTCGACGCTTGTTAATATTATAACAAGCAAAAGCAAAAAATAATTGAAGCTCGTAAACTTCAATTATGATTATACTTGTTTAAGAATATATTTGCAATATATTTTGTGTCTTTTTTAACAATTTTTAAACTAGTATTTGTATTTATTATTTAACTTTGGGATTCGTTGATTAAATATGCCAATGTTAGTAAACTTTCACTTAAATGAACATTTTCTACAATTACGTCTTTAGGAGCTACTAAATCTATAGGCGCAAAGTTCCATATGCCCTTTACTCCATTTTCAACTAATTCATCACAAACCTTTTGAGCATTGTTATCTGGAACACATAAAATTGCAATATCAACGTGATTTTCTTTTAAAAAATCTTTAATACCGTCAATATCTTTTATTTCTACGTCTTTTATTCTAATGCCTGTCAATCTTGGGTTTGCATCAAACATTCCAAGAAGATTGAACCCTAGTTTTTCAAATTGAGTGTAGTTTGCAAGCGCCTGACCTATGTTTCCAGCACCTATTATTATAGTATTGTAATCTCTCTGAAGGCCAAGAATAGCTATTATTTGATTGTATAAATCTCTTACATTATAGCCATAACCTTGTTGGCCAAAATCACCAAAGCAATTTAAATCTTGTCTTATCTGTGATGCTGTAAATCCTATCTTCTCACTTAATTCTTTAGATGAAATTCTGTCAACATCATTTTTTAATAATTCTAATAGATATCTATGATATTTTGGTAGTCTCTTTATGACAGCCATAGATATATTTTTCTTCTTTTCCATTTATGTCACCTCTTCTTAAATTAACAAATAAGTTATCAAATTCTATAAAATCGCTAAAAAACTTAGCCGTATATTTTTTGTACACCTGTTTTTCTGAACTTTGTTCATCTGCCAGGCCAATAAATCCTATTGTTTCATTTTTAATTTACCCACAAATTTAAAAATTTTATTTATCTAAAGAGTAATAAAATCCACTATACTACTCTATTCCTTATATATATTACCACATTTAACTTAAACTTATCTATATCTTAGTCATAAAATTGTTTTAGATAAGAATTATATTGTTGCTTTATGATAATAATTTATTGTGTATATAAAGATATATACCTAAATATGAAAAAAATTATTATTTAAAAAACATTCTTAAAGTAATACTATTTCGTAAAATTATTTTAAGTTTACCCCTAACTAATCAGCAGAACATTGCAATTTCAAACAACGCGTTAATACATAATTATTGTATCAATTACTTACCATAAATATAATGTTCATTTAGAAGGAGGATACAAATGATACAAGACAACTTAATGAAAGCTTTAAACGATCAAATAAATTATGAATTTTATTCATCATATTCTTACCTAGCTATGGCTGCTTATGCCCAATCTGAGGACTTAGATGGCTTTGCCAACTTTTTTAGAATTCAGGCTCAAGAAGAGCTTTTTCATGCTATGAAATTTTATGATTATGTATATCAAAAAAATGGCGACGTGACCCTTCAATCTATAGATAAACCACAGCTAAAATTTGAAAATATGGTTGATGTTTTTGAAAAAGGCTATGAGCATGAACAAGAAGTTACAAGAAGAATATATAATCTTGCCGATATAGCAGCTGAAGAAAAAGAGCATTCTACTATATCACTATTAAAATGGTTTATAGATGAGCAAGTAGAAGAAGAAGATAATTTTAATAAGATAATTAAAAAACTTAGGAGAGCACAATCAAATCCCGCTGCTCTTTATATGTTAGATGAGGAATTGGCCCAAAGAGTTTATGTCGCCCCTGCAGCAGATACATCTGCTCAATAAAAATATATACTGCTAAAGCACCGTGTTGAAATCAATCGATTAGCCATCCGGTGCTTTATAACCACCTAATTTCAATAATATCTTTAAAAATATCCAAAAAACAAAGCAGCTGTCCTAAATTTAGTTTCAGCTGCTTCTATTAAGTATTGATAATTCTAAACCTAAAATAATTTTTAAAATATATGTTTAGTTATAAAGTTATCAATATATGTTCTTATTTATAACACTGTTAAAAATATAACTGTTTAGATTCTGTTAATATACTATCAATCTTTATTTTCATCTTATATATAACTTCTAATATATATGTAAATGTTCAAGCAATATGCTAGTCCCTATTACTACTAATATAACTCCACCAAATAACTCTGCCTTAGATTTTAGTAGTTCTCCAAACTTCTTTCCTATGAATACCGCCATAAAACAAACCACAAAGGTTGTTAACGCTATTACTAAAACTGCATTAAGTATATTAACCTTTAGGAAAGCAAAGCCTATACCAACAGCTAATGCGTCTATACTTGTTGCAATAGCAAGCAGTACAAACTCTTTATTACTAGTCGTAGCTGATTGTTCTTTCTCTTCATCTTCTTCATCTCTTATAACATCTAGAATCATTTTTCCACCAATTATTGAAAGTAAGGCAAATGCAATCCAATGATCAAACTTCTGTATATACTGTGTAAAATTTATTCCTAGTATCCATCCTAAGAGTGGCATTGCCCCTTGAAACCCTCCAAAGTATAGTGCTGCTTTTAAAGCTATATTTTTTTTATCTTTGTTTGTTGCTTTTATTCCTAAAGTAAGAGCTACAGCAAAAGCATCCATTGATAAAGCTAGTCCAGTTAGAAAAATTGATAATACGTTCATAAGCCCCCCTAAAATAATTGGTTTTAATAGAAATTTTATCGTAGATTTTTAAAACTTTAATATGTAAATATAAAAATTCAGTAAAATTGTAGAAAACTCTATTTTTATTTAACTCTTAGAGCATCCTTTTTAGATTTATAGATATGCTTATTCTCTTTTTATCCTTTAATTTATATTATCTTTTAAGCCTGTTACGCATATTTATCCACAGATCTAATTAGATAATAAATTCCTAAAGAATAAAAAGAAAATGAGACTTATGTATAACGCAACCCTCGTTATACATAAGTCTCACAATTTAATACAAAGCCAGATGAAAAGCATCAGTATGTTGACTCTGCAACAACATTAAATGTTGTCTGCTACTCCCTTATGCCTGAAAGTATTCTCAACGAAGACCATTATATTTAATTATTGGTCTAATGTCAACACGATTTGTAGTTTTTTTTGTTTTTTTGTCAAATAAAAGCTGTAGTAATTTATGGTAACCTGTGAAACTAGTCTAAATCAGTCTTTATCCAGCTCATCATGCCCCTTAATTCTTTTCCAACCTTTTCAATTGGATGCTCTTTTTCCATTCTTCTCTTAGCATTGAAGTAAGGTCTGTTTACTGCATTTTCAACTAACCAGTTTCTTGCAAAGGTTCCATCCTGTATATCTTTAAGAACGTCTCTCATAGCTTTTCTTGTGTCTTCAGTAACTATCTTTGTTCCAGTTACATAGTCACCATACTCTGCAGTATCACTTATTGAATATCTCATAGTACTCATTCCACCTTGATACATTAAATCAACTATTAGCTTCATTTCATGTAGACATTCAAAGTAAGCATTTTCTGGAGAATAACCAGCTTCAACTAAAGTATCAAATCCAGCCTTTATAAGTTCAGTAACACCTCCGCAAAGTACAGCTTGCTCTCCGAATAAATCTGTTTCTGTTTCGTCTTTAAAAGTAGTTTCAAGCACACCAGCTCTTGCTCCCCCTATACCTATAGTATAAGCTAAAGCATAATCCTTTGCTTTTCCAGAATAATCTTGTTGTACAGCTATAAGACATGGAACCCCAGAACCTTCAGTATAAGTTCTTCTTACCATATGTCCTGGTCCTTTAGGAGCTACCATGAATACATCAACGAAAGCAGGAGGAACAATTTGTCCATAGTGAATATTGAAACCATGTGCAAACACTAATGCCTTACCTTCAGTTAAAGCTGGTTCTATTTCTTCCTTATATAGCTTTGCTTGTTTTTCATCAGGGACTAATATCATAATTACATCGCAGTTTTCTGTAGCTTCTTTAACAGTAGCTACTTTAAGTCCTGCTGCTTGAGCCTTTTCTAAGGACTTACTTCCATTATATAATCCTACAGTAACATCTACTCCACTTTCATGTAAGTTAAGAGCATGAGCATGTCCTTGACTTCCATATCCAATTACAGCAACCTTTTTGTTTTTTAATAAACTTAAGTCCCCATCTTTTTCATAATACATTTTTACCATCTTATTCCCCATCCTTTTCTATTTTTTCTATCATTTTATTTACTGCATTTATTAATGCATTTATGCTAGCTTCAATAATATCGCCTGAGAGAGCTTTTCCTACAAATATATTATTTGCCTCTTCAATCTTTACAGTCACTTCTCCCAGTGCATCTTCCCCGCCACTAACTGATTGTATAGTGTAATCTTTAAGCTTTATTGGTATATTAATAGCCCTTTCAACTGCTTTAAATGCTGAAGCGACAGTACCATCACCTACTGAACTTTCTCTTAAAATTTCCCCATTAAACTCAATCTCAACAGTAGTCGTCGGTATACTTCTATTACCTCCAAGTGTCTGGAAAGAAATTAATTTATAAGTTTCTTCGGCTATATTGGCATTATTATTTATAATCGCCTCTATATCCTTCCAGGTAATATTCTTCTTTCTATCGGTAAGCTTTTTAAATTTATCAAAAGCATCATTTATAGCATCTTCATCCATCTCAATACCATTTTCTTTTAAATAGTTTGAAAAAGCATGCCTACCTGAATGTTTACCAAGAACTATATTATTATTTTGAACCTTGCCTATGGATTCAGGTGTGATTATCTCATATGTTGATTTTTCCTTTAAAACTCCATCTTGGTGTATTCCAGATTCATGAGCAAAAGCATTTTCACCTACGATAGCCTTATTAGGCTGAACCACAATTCCAGTTAAAGAAGAAACAAGTTTACTACTTCTCCATATTCCATTTATCTTTATTCCAGTCTCCATATCTAAGTAACTTTTTCTTGTTTCAATAGCCATAACTATTTCTTCAAGAGATGCATTTCCTGCTCTTTCACCAAGTCCATTAATAGCACATTCCACTTGAGTTGCGCCGTTCATTATACCACTTAAGGAATTAGCCACAGCCATTCCTAGATCATCATGACAATGAACTGATACATCTATATTTTCTATACCTTTAACGTTATCCATTATATTTTTAATAAAGCTACCATAATCATTTGGCAGTGCATAGCCAACAGTATCAGGTATATTTATCACTTTAGCTCCTGCTTTTATGACTTCCGTAAATAATCTAATAAGATATTCTGGATTGCTTCTATAAGCATCCTCAGCTGAGAACTCAACATCAGAACATAAACTTGAAGCATATTTAACCATATCCACTGCTCTTTCCAAAACTTGATCTTCAGTCATATTAAGCTTATATTTTAGGTGAATTGGCGAAGTAGCAATAAAAGTGTGTATCCTTGGACTTTCTGCAAGTTTTACCGCCTCATAAGCTCTATCAATATCCCCTTTAGTTGCTCTTGCAAGAGCTGCCACTGTAGAATTTTTGATAGTTTTAGCTATAGAAGCAACACTCTCAAAATCCCCAATGGAGGCTGTAGGAAATCCAGCTTCTATTACATCAACACCTAAGGCTTCTAGATTTTTTGCTATAATTAGTTTTTCTTTTAGATTCAAGTTTACCCCTGGCGTTTGCTCCCCATCTCTTAGAGTAGTATCAAAAATCTTGATTCTCTTCACTATTCCACCCCCTATTTTATTCTTGATTTGTTTAAGTATCGTACTAAAATTAATATGCTCCTACCTCCGATACTTTAATGATCTTCGCAAAGAATTAATATGATTTTCTCCAGTGAAATGGCTAAAACTGTATAACTCACTACGTTCGGACAATACAGTTTATTAACGCCATTTAACTTCCAAAAATCATTTAATTCTAACTGCTTGATCATATAGTATCTCCTGTAGGAACATATTAATTTCAAAATACTCTTAAACAAAGTACTATTGTAGATGTACCACTTCAATCAGAAAGCGATTTTCAAAACTCCTTTAGGTTGTGTTAGGAGAATTAAAGGTATTTGAAAATATAAATTTAATTATGAATTGGTACATCTGTGTTCCTACGCTTCAGATATTATGTCATCTATAGGTGCTCCAGGAGCAACCATAGGAAATACCTTCTTATCTATATTTATAACGTAATCTATAACTACAGGAACTTCTGAGTTAAAGGCTTTGTCTAAAACTTCATTAAGCTCTGAAGGCTCAGTTACTCTAAAGCCTTTTGCTCCGTATGCTTCGGCTAGTTTAACATAATCTGTTCCTCTGTTAAGTGTTGTATAAGAATATCTACTTTCATAAAAGAAGTTCTGCCATTGTCTAACCATTCCAAGACAACCATTATTTAATATGATTATTACCACTGGCACTCTATTGCTAACTGCTGTTGCAAGTTCTATAGCGTTCATAGAAAAACTTCCATCACCAGCTATGTTTACAACCTTTTTATGTGGCAGAGCTAGCTTTGCACCAATTGAAGCTCCAAGGCCATATCCCATAGTCCCAAGACCTCCAGAGGTTATAAGGGTTCTTGGTCTTAAGAAAGTGTAATGAAGCGCAGCCCACATCTGATGCTGACCAACTTCTGTAGTCATAACAAGATCTTCTCCAAAATCCTTGTAAAGGCTATTAAAGAGCAATTCTGGAGTTAAGTTTTCTGCATCTTCCTTATGACCTTTTAAAGCTTTGTACTCTCTCATAAGCTCTAGCCATTGATCATTTCTTTTCTCATCAATGAGATCAATAAGCTTTTCCAAAGTATATTTAACATCACCAACAATATTGGCATCTGTTTTAATATTCTTATCTAACTCTGCTGGATCAATATCTATCTGTATAACTTTTGCATTCTTTATATGATCTCTACTTCCTACAACTCTATCTGAAAACCTAGTTCCTATAGCAATTATTAAATCAGCTTTAGTTGCCAAAAGATTGGAGGCTTTAGTTCCATGCATCCCGATCATACCTGTGTAAAGTTCATTATCTCCAGGAAATGCTCCCATGGCCATTAAGGAAGTTGTTACCGGTGCATTTATTTTTAAAGCTAATTCTTTTAATATCTCTGTAGCTCCTGAGCTTATAACCCCACCACCTGCAAATATCAAAGGTCTTTTTGCTTTGTTTATAAAATCTGCAAAATTTGCTAAGGCTTTGTCTGTTACAAACTTGTATTCTTTCTTAACTTCAATAGGCTCTTTGCTTTCGTATTCACATAACTTAGCCGTAATATCCTTTGGAATATCTATAAGAACTGGTCCTGGTCTACCTTCTTTAGCTATATAAAATGCTTTCCTTATAGTTTGTTGTAATTCTTCTACATCTCTTACTATGAAGTTATGCTTAGTTACTGGCATTGTTATGCCTACTATATCTACTTCCTGAAAACTATCTTTACCAAGCAGAGGAGTTGTAACATTTCCTGTTATAGCAACCATAGGCACTGAGTCCATATAAGCAGTTGCTATACCAGTAACTAAATTTGTAGCGCCTGGCCCAGAAGTTGCAAGACATACACCAACCTTGCCAGTAGCTCTTGAGTATCCATCAGCAGCATGAGCAGCACCTTGTTCAT
Source organism: Clostridium folliculivorans (assembly GCF_024341905.1). Classification (GTDB taxonomy): domain Bacteria; phylum Bacillota; class Clostridia; order Clostridiales; family Clostridiaceae; genus Clostridium_AR; species Clostridium_AR folliculivorans. The sequence continues at coordinate 279,210 of NZ_BQXY01000005.1, read as the reverse complement.
GGCATGAAAGCACATGTTTTATCCTATTTTCATTTTTGTAGATAGCATCATATATATTAAGTACAGCTCCACCAGGATAGCCGAAGATTATATCTACCCCTTCATCTATTAAAGTATTGATTAATATTTCTGAGCCGTTTATTCTCATAGGATCCTCCTATCTTAGTACTGCCCCAGCACTAGCAGAGCTTACAAGTCTAGCATAACGACTGAGATAGCCTTCTTTTATTTTTGGTTCAGGTAAAACCCATTTCTCTCTTCTTGCCTCTATTTCTTCTGTGCTTACCTGAAGTTCTAATTTTCCATTTTGTATATCTACTAAAATCTTATCTCCCTCTTCTACTAAAGCGATAAGTCCGCCTTCATAAGCTTCTGGAGATACATGACCTATAGCAGCCCCACGAGTTGCACCAGAAAATCTTCCATCAGTTATTAGCGCAACATTTTTATCAAGTCCCATTCCAGCAAGGGCTGATGTTGGCGATAACATCTCTCTCATTCCAGGACCACCTTTTGGGCCTTCATATCTTATTACAACTACGTCACCTTTATTTATCTTTCCACCAAGTATAGCTTCTATTGTATCTTCTTCTGAATCAAACACTCTTGCTGGTCCTTCATGCACCATCATTTCTTCAACTACTGCAGATCTCTTAACTACAGCTCCATCTAGTGCTAGATTTCCTCTTAGTACAGCTATTCCACCAGTTTTGCTGTATGGATTCTCTACTGACTTTACAACAGAGTGATCTGCTTCTGAGGCAGCTTCAACTATCTGTCCTTGTGTAAGTCCACTAGCAGTTACGCAGCTTAAATCCAATAAATCTAGTTTTGCTAGTTCCTTCATAACGGATTTTATTCCACCTGCCCAGTATAAATCTTCTATGTGATGTCCACCTGCAGGAGCTAGCTTACAAAGATTTGGTGTTACACTACTTATTTCATTTACTTTATCTAAATCGAATTCTACTTTAGCTTCATTAGCTATGGCAGCTAAGTGAAGTACACTATTAGTTGAACATCCTAAAGCCATATCCACAGTTAAAGCATTTCTTATACTTCTTTCATTTACTATATCTCTAGGCTTTATATCCGCTTTGACTAAATCTAATATTTTCATTCCTGCATGCTTTGCTAGTCTTATTCTTTCTGAATAAACAGCTGGTATAGTTCCATTACCAGGAAGAGCCAAACCAAGAACTTCACTTAAGCAATTCATAGAATTTGCTGTATACATTCCTGAGCAAGAGCCACAAGTCGGACACGCCTTTTCTTCCAATTCTTTAAGATCACAGGTACTCATCTTACCACTGCTGTGCGCACCTACTGCTTCAAATACAGTAGAAAGACTTACATCCTTGCCTTTAAACTTTCCTGCAAGCATTGGGCCTCCACTTACAACTACTGAAGGTACATTAAGTCTTAGAGCTCCCATAATTACTCCAGGAACAATCTTGTCACAGTTTGGTATAAGTACTAAGCCATCAAAACCATGTGCATTTGTCATACATTCTACGGAGTCAGCTATGATTTCTCTTGAAGCTAAAGAATATTTCATTCCTATATGACCCATAGCAATACCATCACATATTCCTATAACTGGGAACTCTATTGGAGTTCCCCCTGCAAGAAGTACTCCCTTTTTCACGGCCTCTACCACTTTATCTAGGTGAGTATGTCCTGGAATTATTTCATTATGTGAAGTTACAATTCCTATTAACGGTCTATCTATCTCCTCATCAGTAAAACCTGCTGCTTTAAACAGAGATCTGTGAGGAGTTCTTTCTACTCCTTTTTTAACTACATCACTTCTCATTTCGCTTCCTCCATTACTTAAATAATTTGTTATTGAAACGGATGTACCACTTCGTAGTAAAATTTATATTTTTGAATTCTCTCACCAGAACCCGTGAGAGTTTTAAAAATAGTTTTCGGTTCGAACTGGTACATCTTTAGTTCTTTCTTAATTCTTCAATTACTAAGCTTCCCATTTCCTTTGTACCAACTTTTTTCATACCTTCACTGAATATATCTCCTGTTCTGTATCCAGCTTCAAGTACATTTAGTACTGCCTTTTCAATTTCATCAGCTTCTTCTTGAAGATTGAAACTGAATCTAAGCATCATGGCTGTAGATAGAATTGTTGCAAGTGGATTTGCGAGTCCTTTTCCTGCTATATCAGGTGCACTTCCATGTATAGGTTCATACATCCCCATGTTGTTTTCTCCTATGCTAGCAGAAGGAAGCATTCCTATTGATCCTGTTATCATCGAAGCTTCATCTGATAATATGTCTCCAAATAAGTTACTAGTTACTATAACGTCAAATTGTCTTGGATTTCTAACAATCTGCATTGCTGCATTATCAACATACATGTGATTTACAGTAACTTCTGGATAGTCCTTTGCAACTTCTTCAACTACAGTTCTCCACAATCTTGAACTTTCTAATATATTAGCTTTGTCCACACTAGTCAAAATCTTATTTCTCTTTAAAGCTATATCAAAAGCTGTTTTTACTATTCTTCTTATTTCAGTCACTGAATACTTTTCAGTATCATAAGCATATTGCTCATTATTCTCTTCAAATCTTCCTCTGTCGCCAAAGTAGATTCCTCCAGTAAGTTCTCTTACCACTGAAAAATCTATTCCTTCACCAATAACTTCATCCTTTAAAGGTGATGCAGCTCTTAGTGATGAATATAGCAGTGCTGGTCTTAGGTTACAGTAAAGTCCAAGTCCTCCTCTAAGTCCTAAAAGAGCTTGTTCTGGTCTTTGTTTTGCATTTGGATCATCCCACTTAGGACCACCAACAGCACCTAAAAGCACAGCATCACTTTTCTTACATTCTTCCAAAGTTTCTTCTGGAAGTGGAGTGCCCTTTTCATCCATAGCACACCCTCCAGCAAGCAAAAATTTATATTCAAATTTGTGATTATACTTTTCCCCAACTACCTCTAATACCTTTAAAGCCTCATCTACGACTTCTGGTCCTATTCCATCACCTTTTATTACAGCTACTTTATATGTCAACTTAAATCCCCCTTTTAATGTTCACGCCTAATGCTGAAGCCTTTTTCGTTTTTTATTTTCATTTCAATACATAGATAATTCAAGTTCATAACTTTTTAACTATTTATAAAGTTAAATTTATAAATAGTTATATAGTTATGTAGTTAACTTTTTAAATTTATAAATAGTTATATAGTTAACTTTTTATATTTTTATGTTTGTGTACGCTTAAGACTATTGTTCAAATTAATTAGTTATTAAGGAGATGCTATATGAGCGAGCTATTAGAATTAAATGATTTTTTCAGATGGAGTGGCGTTAAAAACTGTACTGTTCGAACGTAGTGAGTTTACAGTTTTAGCCATGGAATATGACAAAATCATATTAATTCTTTGCGTAAGCTCATTAAAGTATCGGATGAATAACTAATTAATGATACAATGCATTTAATCCTACGCCTTATTCTTTATATAACCTACTAACCCGTTGTTCTTTATTATTTCCTGCATAAACTCAGGGAATGGCTCTGCTTTGTATTCTTCTTGCTTTGTAAGATTCTTAATTACTCCATCACTGAAATCTATCTCTACTTCATCGCCCGCATCTATACCAGCTACAGCTTCATCACACTCTAAGATAGGAAGTCCTATATTGATAGCATTTCTGTAGAATATTCTTGCGAAGGTAGAAGCTATGACACAGCTTATTCCACTTTCTCTTATTGCTATAGGTGCGTGTTCTCTAGAGGACCCACATCCAAAGTTCTTGTTGGCAACCATTATATCTCCTTGGTTTACCTTATTAACAAATTCTGCATCTATATCTTCCATACAATGAGCTGCAAGTTCCTTAAAGTCTGAAGTATTTAGGTATCTTGCTGGTATAATTACATCTGTATCAACATTATCTCCGTATTTAAAAACTCTTCCTCTTGCTTTCATCTTTGCTAATCCTCCTAAACTAATTCTGGGTCAGTTATTACTCCAGTCAATGCTGAAGCTGCTGCTACTGCTGGACTTGCTAGATAAACCTCTGACTCTACATGTCCCATTCTTCCAACAAAATTTCTATTTGTAGTAGAAACTGCTCTTTCACCTGCTGCTAATATTCCCATGTGTCCACCAAGACAAGGTCCACAAGTAGGAGTAGAAACAATTGCTCCGGCTTCAATAAAGTCTTTCAGTAACCCTTCTTCCATAGCTTGTAAATAAATCTTTTGAGTTCCTGGGAAAACTATAGTTCTTACATACTTAGCAACCTTTTTACCTCTAAGTATTGAAGCTGCTACTCTTAAATCTTCTAATCTTCCATTTGTACAAGAACCTATGACTACTTGATTTATCTTAACTTCACCAGCTTCATCTACTGTCTTTGTATTTTCAGGTAGATGAGGGAAAGCTACTGTTGGTCTTAGCACCGATAAATCTATCTCATAAACCTCATCATATTCAGCATCTTCATCTGGTTCGTAAACTTTATATTCTCTTGTAGAATGTTCTTTCATATATTCAACTGTTTTTTCATCTACTGGGAATATTCCATTCTTAGCTCCTGCTTCAATTGCCATATTTGCCATTGTAAATCTGCTATCCATTGAAAGATACTTAAGTCCATCCCCTGTAAATTCCATTGATTTATATAAAGCCCCATCAACACCTATAAGACCTATGATATGAAGTATTACATCCTTACCGCTTATCCATTTAGCAGGTTCATTTTTTAATACAAACTTCAAAGCTGAAGGAACCTTAAACCAACATTCTCCTGTAGCCATCCCTGCTCCCATATCTGTAGAACCTATTCCTGTTGAGAAAGCTCCTAATGCTCCATAAGTACAAGTATGTGAATCAGCTCCTATAACCACATCTCCAGCTACAACTAATCCTTTTTCAGGTATTAGAACATGCTCTATTCCCATCTCACCGATATCAAAGAAGTTTGTTATTTCCTTTTGCTGTGCAAATTCTCTTATAAACTTACATTGCTCTGCTGCTTTTATATCCTTATTTGGTGTAAAATGATCTGGTACTATTGCAATCTTATCTTTATCAAAAACTTCTGAATCACCAAGTTTTTTAAATTCCTTTATAGCCACAGGTGAAGTTATATCATTACCTAAAACCAAATCAAGCTTTGCTTGTATAAGTTGTCCTGCCTTTACTGTTTCAAGACCTGCATGGCTTGCTAATATTTTTTGAGTCATCGTCATCCCCATTTTAAAAATACCTCCTAAAAATAAGTTCTTACTTTTCTTTCTATATCTTTTATTAGTTTATATTCTATTGAATCAACTAGCGCTATCCAGCTAGCTTCAATAATATCCTTTGATACTCCAACATTGCTCCATTTTTCTACTCCATCGGTAGACTCTATAAGAACTCTAACCTTTGCCCCTGTATTACTCTCTGAATCTAAGACCCTTACCTTATAATCTACAAGTCTTACGCTTCTAAGCTGAGGGTAAAAGACTTCTAAGGCTTTTCTAAGAGCTTTATCTAACGCATTCACTGGTCCATCACCTTCAGCTGCAGTGATTTCTGTCTTACCATCAACTGTTATATTTATTAAAGCTGTTGAACTGAAGGTTCCTTTTAAGGAAGGTTGTTCACCTATTATCTTAAAGTGGTTTAGTTTAAAGAAGGGCTCATACTTACCTATAACCTTTCTCATAACTAGTTCAACAGTTCCTTCCGCCCCTTCAAACTGATAACCATCAAACTCTAATTCCTTTAGCTTGTCAGTTATAACTTTTACTTCTTCACTATCCTTTTTTATATTTGGGAAGATCTTTTGAACTTCTTTCCATATAGTACTTTTCCCACTAACCTCTGAAACCAAAAATCTTCTCTTATTTCCTACAAGCTCAGGCTTTATATGTTCATAAGATTTTGGATCCTTAGCTACTGCATCTATATGCATACCACCTTTATGAGCAAAAGCTGAAGCTCCTACATAAGGGGTATCATCACTTAGCGTTATATTGGATATTTCAGAAATGTATCTTGAGATTTTTGTTAGCTTATCTAGACTCTTTCTTGCATTAAGTTCATAGTCGTATTTACAAATAAGAGTGGGTAAAATTGTAGATAAGTTGGCATTTCCACATCTCTCCCCTATACCAATGAAGGTTCCTTGTATGTGGGTAGCTCCCTGTTCAACTGCCATTATTGAATTTGCTACTGCCATCCCCATATCGTTGTGGCAATGAATCCCCAAGTTATCCCCTAAAACTTTATTAGTTTTACTTACAATCTTAGATATCTCAGAAGGTAATGTTCCTCCATTTGTATCACATAAAACTACTACTTCTGCTCCAGCTTCCTTTGCAATCTTTAAGGTTTCTAAAGCATATCCCTCATTACTCTTAAAACCATCAAAAAAGTGCTCCGAGTCAAAAATAACCTTTTTCCCTTTATCAACTAAAAACTTTATAGAATCATATATCATAGCTAAGTTTTCTTCTAAGGTAGTTTTCAGTATGTCCTTCACTTGAAAGTCCCAAGACTTACCGAAGATCACTATTGTTTCTACTCCTGCATCAAGTAGATCCTTTAAGTTCTTATCGTCTTCTGCCTTAGTCCCAGCCCTTCTTGTACTTCCGAAGGCTACTAGCTTTGCATGATTTAGTTTAATACTCTTCATAGATTTAAATAACTCTAAATCCTTTGGATTTGACCCGGGATTTCCTGCTTCTATAAAATCTATGCCTAAATCATCTAAGCATTTACATATCTTGATTTTATCTTCTAGAGAAAATGAAATCCCTTGTCCTTGTGCCCCATCTCTTAAGGTAGAATCTAAGATATAGATTTTTTTATTCAAAATTCACTCCCCCATTTGATATCCATATGGATGTACCTCTTCGTAATGAAATTTATCATTTTTAAATTCTCTCACCAGAACCCGTGAGAGTTTTAAAAATAGATTTAGGACCGAAGTGGTACATCTAAAGATGAACCATTTCATAATTAAAACCCTTATATAAAATCCCCTTTTTACTGCTTATTGCTTATTATTTTTTCATTTTTACGCCCCGAATTTTTACTGAAAATTCTTACTATAAATAATTTTCTGACATAAAATTATTAAAGTTCCCCACAAATAGAATCCTTATTTGAATATATATAAATCTTTAACCTACATACTCCTCTTCGAAGTAGTCCCCATAGGAATTTATATCTTTACTTCCCCTTTCAATAGCTGTTAGTCCAGTTCTTACAATTTCCTTTACACCATACTCTTCCATCAGTTTTATTAATGCAGATATCTTACTATCATCTCCAGTAAGTTCTATAGTTAATGTTTCTGTATCCAAATCTATAACCTTACATCTAAAGATTTTAGCAACATCATTAATAGCTGCTCTTTGCGCTGCATCAGCTTTGACCTTTATAAGCACAAGTTCTCTAATAACTGAATTGTCAGGTGTAAGTTTTATGACTTTAATAACTTCCTGCAGCTTGTTTAACTGCTTTATAAATTGATCTAAAGTTTCTTCTCCTCCCATAAGGGTTATAGTCATCCTTGCAAAGTCTGGATTTTCTGTTTTACCTACGGATAAACTATCAATATTAAAACCTCTTCTCATAAACAATCCTGAAACTCTGCTTAGCACTCCAGCTGTATTTCTTACCAAAACAGATAATACATGTCTCTCCATCGCAACCTCCCATTATATATCTTATTTTCTATTATTAAGTTATATCTTATAGGTTTTTCCATTAAAAAAGATTAAAAAAATCCCACTCCAATGATATGAATCATTTAAAGTGGGATATGTTATCATCTCCGCCTTATAAAAAAGATATCACCAGGTTCAATCAAACCCTTGCCTATAACGGGGCTTACCGGAAGTTCCTTACTCGCGCCATTGCTTTCAGGTTTCTGCTCAAGAGTGATTGTCACCTAGAAAAAACATCGATTCTCACCTAACCTCGACTCTCTGTGGCTTTTAATAACTAAATGACTGTCTCCGTCAACGCATTTATTTTTAACGGGCATATATTCAAATTGTTTTCTGAATTTATTATTAATTATGATTTTATTTGTGAACTTACAATATGTCAATACTTTTAAAAATTAAATGGCAATATAATATTTATTCGTATATTATATTGCCATTTTTATAATTGAATAGGTTTTAAAAATCAATTCAGTTAATTATTTCTAACCTTTAATATTCTCATTGCATTTAACACAGCTATAAGAGCTACACCGACATCACCAAAAACTGCTTCCCACATATTGGCATATCCAAGAGCTCCAAGTACCAAAATCACAAGCTTTACTCCTAATGCAAATATTATATTTTGCCAAACTATAACATTAGTTCTTTTGGCAATATTTATACCCATTGCTATTTTAGAAGGTTCATCGGTCATTATCACAACATCAGCAGCCTCAATAGCTGCATCTGAGCCAACTCCGCCCATTGCTATTCCGATATCAGCTCTTGCAAGTACTGGAGCATCATTTATTCCATCACCTACAAAGACTATAGAATCCTTCTCCTGCTTAGCACTAAATATACTTTCTAATCGTTCTACCTTATCAGCTGGAAGAAGTTCAGAGTATACCTTTTTTATAGATAGTTTTTCAGCTACTGATTCTGCAACCTTCTTATTGTCACCGGTAAGCATTACAATGTCATCAATTCCCATAGCTCTTAAAGATTCGATAGCTTCTTTAGAGTCATGTTTTATTTCATCTGCAATCAATATATAACCTGCATATTTTTTATTAATTGCAACATGAATCACTGTACCTACAACATCCTTAACTTCAGTTTTAATAGAGAAATCCTCCATGAGCTTTCCATTTCCTGCTAAAATCTCTTGTCCATCAAAGTTTATCTTTATTCCTCTTCCTGATATTTCTTCAAAGGAATCTATTTTATTTTTATCAATAGACTTTTCATATTCTCTAACTATAGATACTGCAATTGGATGGTTTGAGTAAAATTCTGCATAAGCTGCAAATTCAAGCAATTGATCTTTAGTAAAATCATTTCTATTTTCTAAAGCTGAAACCTTAAATACACCTTTTGTCAAAGTACCTGTTTTATCAAAGACTACTGTCTTTACCCTGTTTAATGCTTCAAGATAGTTTCCACCTTTAATTAATATCCCTTGCTTAGAAGCCGCTCCAATTCCTCCAAAGAAAGTTAAAGGTATAGATATAACTAAAGCACAAGGACAGGAAACAACTAAAAATACAAGTGCTCTATAAATCCATTGTGAAAAGCTGTGACTTCCAGTAACTATTGGTGGTATAAATGCTAAAGCCAATGCAGCGAAAACCACTGCTGGTGTATAATATCTAGCAAACTTTGTTATAAACTTTTCAGTTTGAGCCTTTTTATTACCTGCATTTTCTACAAGATCTAATATCTTAGCAACAGTTGATTCCCCATAAGTTTTTGTTACTTTCACTTCTAAAAGTCCATTTTTATTTATTGCACCAGAAAGAATTTCATCTCCCAGTTTTACTTCTCTAGGTACTGATTCACCAGTTAAGGCCGAGGTATCTATAGATGCTTCTCCTTTTAATATGATTCCATCTAGAGGTATTCTTTCTCCTGCTTTTACTATAATTATATCTCCAACTTCTATACTTTCAGGTTCAACCTTTTGCTCGCCTGAAGGAAGTTTTAAATTTGCATAGTCAGGTCTTATATCCATAAGTCCTTGTATTGATTTTCTTGATCTACCAACAGCCATATCTTGAAAAGCTTCTCCGATTTGATAGAACAACATAACTGCTACTGCTTCTGGAAATTGTTTTATTGCAAAAGCTCCAACAGTTGCTAGCACCATTAGGAAGTTTTCATCAAATATTTCGCCTTTTTTAATATTTTTTAAAGCTGATAGAACTATATCTCCTCCAGCTAAAACATAGCTAACTAAGAAAATCCCAAGCTCACCATAAAAACTAAAATTAAATATAAAGCCTATAGCATATAAAACTATGGCAGCTATTATCCTTCCAATTCTAAACTTAGATAACTCACCACCATGCTCATGATCGTGTCCATGATGCCCATCTTCTTCATCTTCATGACTATGCTCATGTTCTACATGTCCATGATTATGTCCAGCATTACTATGAGTGTGTTCCTTTGTTTTATGATCATGATTATGACTATGCTGATGAATAGGTTCTTTGTGTTTAACTCTTGCCCCTAAAATTTCTGCTCTATTTACTTCATCATGCTGATGATCTTCACAGCATCCATCATTACAAACCGATATAGCTTTAAGTGGTTTACTAACCTTTGCTTTAGTAGCCTTTCTTACTTTAACATGAGGTTCTTGAGCCACTACTATATCTGTAACCTTTGAGATTATACTTTCTTTTTCATCTTCGTTCACCGTCATAATTAAAGTTCCGTTAGCAAAGTTAACACTTGCTTCCTTCACCTCATCTAATTTATTTATCTTGTCTTCTATCTTAGCTGCGCAATTTGCACAATCGAGTCCATCCAGATAGAGTTTTACTTTTTCCATTTGGTTTATCCCCCTTTGCAGAACTTGTGCCTTTTCATCTAAATTTAAAATATTGTATTTAATAACTATAATTTTCAGAAATACATAAAAACAGAATATCTGTAGTTATGTTCATCGTAATTTATCTTTCTGTAATATGTTCTAATCCTTGGTTGAAAATAGTTTTTACATGTTCATCATCTAATGAGTAATATACTATCTTCCCTTCTCTTCTGTGTTTAACAAGTCTAGCTGATTTTAAAACCCTAAGTTGATGTGAAACCGCTGATTGAGTCATCTTTAACAATGCTGCTATATCACAAACACACATCTCTGCTTCAAAAAGTGCACAAATTATCTTTATTCTAGTGCTATCTCCAAAAACCTTAAAAAGCTCTGATAAATCGTATAAGGTCTCCTCTTGTGGTATTTTATCATTTACTTCCCTTATAACATCTTCATGTATTATGGTACAATTACAACTTTCAATCTTTTCATTTATCATATAATCACCTCATAATAATTTCCAACAAACATATGAGCAATTGTTCATATGTTAATATTATTATATGACTTACACTAATAATGGTCAATTAAAAATAGTAATTATTTTATTTTTTATAATTTTATAATAAACACCAAATGAGTTGCTTTACATATATTAATGTATTTATAATTTATGTATAAGAATTCAATTGTTAAGATGTTCAAAATTACATTATTTTAGGAGAAGATTATGAAATATTATTTTTTTAGTTACAGAGTGGTAAATCCTCTTGGTGAATTTTTTGAAAGCGCCGTATGCGATAAGCACCCTTTCGAAAAAATTAAAGAGATGAGAAAATCTACAGATGAATATGACTTTACCCTTTTATTCTTTACTGAAATATCTGCTGAAGAATACAAAAGCTTCTAAATTTTTTCAAATAGCTAATAATAAAAGAGATTTCGAAATAGTATGAGGAACTATTTCGAAATCTCTTTTTCAATGTAAAGAAAATCATAAAATCTTTATGCCAATTAAATCTAGATATCTCAATGCTTTCAGAATATTCTTATGGAGATACAGTAAAAAATAAAATTTATTCGTCTGCCAAATACTACACTAATCCCATTCTCCTATTGGATCTATCATAATATCCCTCCTCAATACCCTTAATTTAATAATAGTTATTTTTACATATTTTGTAAATAGTTGTTCATAAAAATGTATTTTTATGGTAAAATTTCTATTAGCGGCTGTTTTTGCGAATAAAACCACTAATCTGGTCATATATTTCTAACCTAAATATATTCTAAAGGAAGATATAAAATGCGTTTTAAATTATATGATTCTAAAATTGATGAAATTTTAATAGAAAATGATGATTTATCATACTTGGTAGATAATGAAGAGGAGTCTTTGTCTTTTTATGTAAGTCTAGGCGATGAACTTAAATCAAAAGGGAAAATATATCACTCCTATATATGTTTTTGTAAGGCCTACGAACTAGAAGCTACCTGTGATGATAATCTAAAGGCAAAAATTGCGATATGCCTAAGTACTTTAGCATTAAAGCTTAATAAGATATGTGAAGCAAAAAAAATATTGACTGAGACCCTTGATATCGATTTAAATATTTGCAGCTCTAAGAAAGGCAAACTACTTTTAAATTATATATTAGCTCTAAAAGTTGAAGGAAATCTTGATGATGCACTAGAAAACATCCTTTTATTCGAGAGCAATTTCGACATAAACGACTTTAATTCATTTAGTTTGATAACCTTAAAAGCAAATATACTTAAGGAAAAAGGACTTTTAGATAATGCTGTAAGCATACACAAACTTCTTTTTGCTTCAAGTGATAAAATAGAAAATAAACTTGTTGCTTCTTGTAATATGCTTGATATATATATGGAATGTGGTAACTTAACAAAAATTAAAGAACTTTTAGATAAACATGATGATATAGTATTGGAATATATAAACTTAGACAATAAGTCCTATGAAACAGAAATATATTTTACTCTTTTTAAAAGCTATGATTTTATTAATGACCAGGATAAAGTTATAAAATTCTACAAACTAACTTACGACAGCGCTGTTTGCCATAATGATTATAAAACAATAGATAAATGTATTAATTCAACATATTATTCCAATGTTAGAAGTGAGTAATAAAGCCAGTGAAATTACTTTCTCAAGTGAGTTTTTTTCATCTGTTTTTCCTAATACATCAAAAAAGAGATTGTACTAAAAACTATATAAATAGTTTTAGAACAATCTCATAAATTACAGCTTGCTATATACCCAATTATGTCCAAGAAGAACTTTTTGTTCAGTTATTCCATTTTGCTTTAACTGCTCTGCTGCTTCTTTAAAGCATCCAGCTAAGTTATCAACTACGTGAGCATCACTATTTATATTCATAGGTATATCTAGTTCCTTGCATCTTCTTATAATCCATTCACTTGGATAATACTCTGATATATATCCCCTGGTTACTCCACCAGTATTTACCTCAACAATGATGTCATCTTCTTTTATTACCTTTAAGGTCTTTTCAATTTGTTCCACATATCTTGGATCATCTTCTCTGAAGAATAAATTGTTCTTATTAAACTTCTTAATTAAATCCAGATGTCCGACTATATCTGGTCTACTACTTTCTACCATTTCTCTAATAAAAGCATAATAAGCCTGAATAAACTTATACGAATCGCCATCATAACCATTTTCGATTATACTTCTTAGCTCATCTTCATTATAATCGACAGTTAAATACTCTCCAGTATCCTTTATAGGCATGAAATGAACGGATCCTATACAATAGTCCAGTGGAATAGTCTTATATATTTCATCCCCTGGTCCCATAAGATTTTTTATATAATCAATTTCTAGTCCCAGGTAAATCTCTATCTTATCTTTATATTTTTCTCTTAATGTCATTATTTCTTCAACGTACTTAGATAAGTTTTCTTGATTCATCGTCCACTCGTTAGGTATAGCTACAGGTGCATGACTAGAAAAACCTATAGCTTTGAAACCTAGTTCAATAGCTCTTTTAACAAAGTCCTCTGGCTCTCCTTTTCCATCACAATAGTGATTGTGCATGTGGTAATTAAATAGATCCATCATTCTCCCTCCCTTATGCTTACTGCTACTAATAAAGCTTATGCTTATTATATATTATAAATTATAAGAAGAGAGCTTAGCTATAGATTTTTGTAGTTATAATCCCTATTAATAACAAAACTTTTATTTCATTTTATTTTATTAGATTAGTTAACTTAATTAACTAATATCTAATTCACGTAAATATTTTAGACTGATTAATTAAGTATGTTAGAAATTTTTTTCTAATTATTTCAAAATTAGAAGTTTAAACCTACTTTACTTATAGTTCAACATACTCTCGTGAACATAAAAACAAAAAGTCAGAAAGAACACATTCGCTCTTTCTGACTTTTAGAGATCTTAATTAGATCTTTCAGGTGAATCATATGATAGGATTGTGATTCCCCTATCACCTACATTAGTGCTGATTGTTCCAAAGGAAGGAATTATAATTGCACCTAATAAAATAACACCAAAAATAATCTTTGCAACTTTATTTCTCATTCTCATTACCCCCATTTACTAACTATGTTACTATTATAATTCTTTTTTTAATAAATTGCACTATTTTTGATAAATTTAACAATATTTATTTTACAAGTAATGTCTGTAATCTATTCAATAAAGTAATAGCCTTGTTACTATCATTTTGTTTAACAGCTACCTCTATTAACTTATATAATGCATAACTTTTACCTTGTTCAACACCATTATTATCTAACATTTCTAAAAATCTATTAATAGTTTCTTCTATCTTACCGTAGTCTTGTCTCGATTCGTATGCATTTACCAAATCTCTATTATTCTCAAAAAGCATGTCATATTTCTGATATTGCTCTGCCATACTTACTGCAAGTTCAAAAATCATAATGCTTTCATCATATAAGCCTTGTTTAAAGAAAACTTTTGCTTTTGTATTTAATGTATTAGCAAGAGATTCTTTGCTTACTCTATTTTTTAATTTCTGAGCCTCACTAATATACTTTAAGCTTTCTTGATAATTTCCACTAGCGTAATAATATTCACCTATATTATTATATGAATAGGCTAGTAAAACATCATTTTTATCCTTGTTTTCTTCAATCAAGCTTAGATATTCCTTTATAGCTTCATCTCGTTTATCGACAAAATTTAATGAATTGGCTCTAATTATCCTTGCATCAGTTAAAATGTTATATTCAACTTTTTCTCTATTTGAAAGTATCCTTTCATCGATTATATTTATGCACTTTTCGTATTCTTTAGTGTAAAAATGAGATATGGCTTGATTTACAGTAGCTCTGTAAAAATATCTTTCATTATCCGTTTGTTTAGCATAAAATATTGCTTGTTTATAATAAAAGATAGAATCTTCTTGAGCATTAATCGATGCCTTACAATTACCTAAAATATTATAGATATATACTTGAGATGCATCATCCTTCAACTCTTTATATTTGCCTAAAGCAAAAGAAAAACACTCAAAGGCTTTAGCATATTCCTTCTCAGAAAAATACTTCTCTCCGTCTAACTTATATACTGTAGCTAATAAATCATCTAAATTATATTTCTTACCAACCTCTATAAGTTCTTCTAACTTTTTATGGCTATTTTCATTTTTTAATTCATTTTCAATATAATATCTAGCATCTTCCTCCGGTTGTCGTGAAAAATACTCTTCGTCTAAATCTAAGTTTACAGAAATTCTTTTTGCTATTTCATTAAATCTTTCTGCAAGATGTTTAGAACTTGCCTTACTTACATTTCTCTTACCACTCTCCATCATACTGATGAAGGCTCTAGTCATGTTAACCCCCTCTAGTGCGGCTTGATTAACTCTGAACTTTTTTCTCATCTGTCTTATCTTTTCACTTGGATTGTAAAACTCCAAATTAATCCCCCCTTAGCCAACAATTGCCTGATCACTTATATACTATATAATTATAACTGCTTTTTAATAAAAAATCATAAAAATATATGAAAAAATGTTAATTTTTTGGGGATTATTTATTCATGTATTTGTATTTTCTTGTCACCTGAATTATGATTATTTTTTCAGTTATCTTAAATTAATGTTATTACCACGAGTTCTGTCACAAAACTTCACAACATCTGTAATCTTTTTAGCGACATTATTTTTAAATTCAAAAAGTCGCTGGAGCGACCTTCTTCAGTGAACTTTTTCCGCATCTACCATTCCGAATGCATATGAGGAAAATCTGGTAGTCGAATAAGTTTTACTTTTTACTCCATAACCATAAAAAGCTTCTAAAACCATTGAAATATATAGGTTTAGCTAGCTGATAAATTTCATAAATTCCAATACAAAAAAAGTTCTAGCTATAATAAATATAACTAGAACCTTTAAACAAATTAGTATCTTATGTCCAACCTTGTTCCTCTGCCATTACTCCACTTTTGTTTTTGCTTGGCTCTTCTATTGTGGTAGGAAATCTACTTTTAGCCCATTGATTCTGTGTTTTTGTACCATTCTTTTTAAAAGTCTTTTCTGTATACTCTCTTCTATGCCTACTATTCATTGCTAGCACCTCCACAAATTTTTATAGTTTATGGTGTCTAGATGCATCTTATCTATAAAGCTTTATGTCGTGAACATATAGAAACTTTCACTATACAATAAAGTTAGATTGAAAATGCATCTTTGGCTTTGGAAAAATACTACACTCCAGATTTTCATAACTTTCACCACATAAAACCACTACTGAAAGCTCTGAATTCTAAAATACTTCTGGAATGTTATATATATATTATGCTACAGATTAAAAGTATTATAATGATGACTTTTTATTAAAAACTCCATATGCTAACAATATAGTAAATCAATATTTTATATATTCTTTCTTTATCTATTTATATTATAAATTGTCTTTTTATACCGCAGAATTAAAAGTTTTAACCTTATATCTTGTAATAATTTTATATATTTATAAGCATCTTGACTAGAAAAATCTGGATTGATATAATTAAATTTGTAATGATACACAACATTGTCACTTCTGTTAATATATTTTTTTATTCAATCCTTTTTACCTGTTTTTTTCAATTTTATGTCAGATTTATTCTTAAAATAATGATTTCATAGCATGAAAGGAGGGTTTTTTACATTTCTACCGAATATTCTTTTGTCAAAATATACTACAACTTATACCGCTTGTAACCTGCATATTCTTCATATGTCTACAATAAAATCGTAAAACTCTTATTATTAGATTAATAATTACAAAATTTCTTCTAAAATATACAGCATCTTTCACTATCTATAAATTAAATTTAAAACTCTACAAATTTCCATATAAATACTTAGAATATAACAAAAACTTAACTTTTTGCAAAATAAGCTATACTTTGTCGAAATATTATGTTTTACAGGTAGAGAGAAGTTCAAATAAACAAATTAAACTTAGTTACTTTATGATACTAGGTACGTTTTTTAATTTTGAATTTTCAACCCAAATTCAAAATTTATGAAGTAAAGGATTGTTTAAAACTTATTTAAAAGAAGATGTTGTAAAAAATAAAATATGAGGTGATTTATAAATGGAGGCATCAAAAAAGTGGACAAGTTCTAAAAAGACTCTAGCGACCTTAGCTTTATCTTTTCTTTTTGTATTGGCTTCAGTTATACCTGCTAAAGCTTATACATTTTCAAGTCCTTCCGTGGAAGTAATGTACAAGCTTACTTCTATCTTTGAAAACAGTACTACAACTCTAAAATATAATTATTGTGAAAATATAGGGGATGGAAGAGGATACACTTTCGGCTTCCCTGGATTTTGTAGCGGTACTTATGACGGCACAATGTTTTTACAAGAATATCAAAAACTTAACCCTAGTAATAAATTAGTTAAATATATACCTGCTTTTCAAGCCATAGATGCTATGCCTCATCCAGATGGTATGCAAAGCAGTACTGCTGGACTTTCAGGTTTTCCTGCTGATTTTGCATCTTGTGCAAGTGATCCTGCTTTCCAAACAGCTCAGCATAATCTAGTAGATAGGTTGTATTGGAATCCAGCTCAAGCAGCAGCTTCTGAAATAGGCGCAACTTTGCCAATAACAAAGGGCGAGCTTTATGACGCATTTATAAACCATGGCGAAGATGGCGCAAGAGACATAATGAATCAAACAACTCAAGCCGTTGGTGGAACACCTAAGACAGGAGTCTCTGAAAAGACTTGGCTAAGCAAATTTTTAAGCATAAGATACAATATACTTGTATCAGATCCAGCTTGGAATGGTTCTGAAGACAGAGTTAAAGTTTATCAAACACTTTTAGCAAATAATAACGTAAATCTTACTGCACCTTTAACAGTTACTTGTTATGGGGACAATTTTACAATTACCACTTCTACCACAAATCCTACACCAGTTCCAACTCAATGGTCTTCAATAACTTCAGTATATAATGGAAGTTATATATCTGCTGATAACTATGGTAACAACCCTCTAGTTGCAAATAGAACAACCGCTGGAGATTGGGAAAAATTCCAGGTAATACAAAATAGTGATGGAACAATATCTCTACTATCAAAAATCAATAACAAATATGTTTGTGCAGATTTAAATAACGGTACAAAACTAGTTGCAAGAAGTACCACAATCGATGGTTGGGAAAAATTCAAGCTAGTAATCTTAAGTGATGGAAATGTTGGACTTCAAGCTATGGCAAATAATAAATATGTATGCGCTGATTATAATAATGGTGGCGTTTTATATGCTAATAGAGATTCCATAAGTGGTTGGGAGACTTTTTCTATAAAGGCAGCTCAGTAATATCATAATAAAACTAAGTCAATAAATAAAAAATGCACCTCTAATGTTGGACAATTCTACTGACATTTTGAGGTGCATTTTTTCTAATTCACTTAAAATCAGAGTACTTTAGAACTGTATAGTCAATCGTGGATTTTTATAATGCTTAAAGTTCAAAAAAATCTAAAGGTAATTCTTCTAAGCTCTTCTTCAATCTATTTTTATATAATTACCAGTAAAATAAGCAGTCTTATATCCAACACCAGCAAAATAAGTAGCTAATACATACTTGCCTACTACTTTATGAACAAATACCCTTTCTCCATTTTTAATATATCCCATTTTTATACTTTCTGGAGAAGGTTCATATCTTGCATCTAATTCAGTGACTACATTAACCACAGTTGCATTTGTATCTATAGCTAATACCTCTTGTTTTGAATTTACCCATACTTTTTCAGATGTCTTGCTTAAGGTATCCTTCCAATAAATAACTGGTAAAAAATACTCTTTATCACAAACTTCAGCTAATATCTGAATTCTTTCGCTAGCATATATCTCTCCTATGTCAATATAAGAAGCTTCTCCTTTATCTCTCGCATCTAAGGCAACTAGAGCAGTTGCGTTAGTGCTAAAACTGCTTTGATTTCTTATATTATTCGTAACTTCGGGATGAATACCTTGAACATTTTGTTTGGTATCAGCTTTAACTTCAGCTGTTGTGTTATCAATTATAGCTTCAGCTATGCATTTCCCGATAAAATCAGGTCCTTTTTCTTTATATATACTTACATCTTCTGTAGCTTCTACAAAACACACTTCAATTATCATCGCAGGCATTGAGGTTTTTCTCAGTTCATATAACGTAGTAGAAGTTTTGACTCCTCTATTTCTAAAGCCTGTTTCTAATGCTATCTTCTTCACTACACTAGTTGCAATAGGTTCTGATTGTCCTCCAGTAGAATATATCCAAATTTCTGTACCGATAGCTCCATTATAACTATCGTAGGCTTTATTAAAATGTATTGACGCGAAAAGTTCTGCTCCAAAACTGTTTGCATTATTTACTCCATATACTAAATCTGTATTTTGGTCACATTCTCCTGGAGTCACATCTAAAACATTTTGTCCTGCTGCTCTTAAATACTTTATAACAGCATCTTTAACCTTTCGATCTTCTGTAGTTTCATCAATAATTCCTGATGCCCCTACCGCTTGAAAATTATGACCACCTCTTATTGCTATCTTCATTTACTAATGCCTCCTTTCATTTAAATTTCAATTCATATTTAATTCTAAAATAGCACTTAACCCTAATCTAATTTATAAAAAGCTCATCTTAATATAGTTTAAATCACTGAGTTTAAGTAACTAAAGATTTGTACTTTTCTATACAGTAAAAAAGAGACTCTAACGAGCCTCTTCATTGTTATTTTTCATTTCTTTTCTATTACCATCCTTAAGCTGAACTAAAGCATCTTGCAACTGTTCTGGTACAGGTAGTCCAAGTTCCACACAGTTTTCTAATAGACTTATGCCTTCATTTGCTATATAAAAATAGCACACTAAGGTCCTAAATACCCATGTGCCAGTATTAAGAAGCTTATCTAAAAGAACTGCTACAATAAGAACTATGAATATAACTGACTTTCTAGCTATTCCTTTTAGCCCTACATCACTAGAAATTATCTTGTTTATATAAGCTTTTATAACTCCTGTTGTATAGTCCAGTATCATAAAAGCAATTAACACCATAAGAGCAGTATCCCATACACCAAAAATCCAAGTTGCTACTGTTCCTATGGCTGCTATTGTTGATGTTAGTATATTTTGTTTATCTATTTCTTATGCCTCCTTTCTTATATATTAATTTGCAAAACAAAAAGTACTTACCTATAACTAAATATCTTATTATAACAATCCGTTTTCAAAGCTTATTTAGTACATATTCTTCAAAAACTTTACAAACCACTAATTACACTTCTTTAATTCGAAAAATTAATTTACACTGATTAATTTATAGTAATTATATTCTAATTTTTTTGTTACATTCTTAAATTATCATATACTTTTGGTATTTATTAGTTTATTCTATAATTAAATAGAACTTCTTAGCTCTGTCTTAAAACTTAGCAATGACCATAAAAAATAGATCATATAACTATGAAACCATAAGAGTACCTGGAATTTCTCCCAAGGAGGATATCATGAGAAATAGAAATAAGTTTATTGATATATATACAGAAATACCAGACAATGCGTCAATACGAAGTTTAATTGTAGGCATCGCTTTAATTATAAATGTCTTTAATTATATGCTTTTTTCTCTTTATAACACTACAGGAGTTTCTACTTCAAAAGATTTTACTCTATTCCTTATTATTTCCGTTGTAATCTTCGATATATTTTCTTTGGTATTTTATATTATCGTAAATAGAATAAACATCCTATTCCACCTATATACTGCTATCTCATTAATAGGAAGTTCAATCTTTTATTTTTTTATGTCTTCACAAATTTTCATTTACGAATTAGATAGTGATTTAGCCTATACAATTATTGGGATAAGCTTATTGATATATGTTGTCATTATTGTTGCAGTTATCTCAAATATAAGGATTAAAATTAAAAATACTTACGTTAGGAAAACTCACAACAAAAAATTTGCAGGATTAATAGGTTCTTTAGGCGCAGCAATTGGAATTACTATTTCAAAGCATATAACATTTAGAAGCGTTCCTCTTGGCATAATTATTTTGTTATCGTCCTATCTGCTTATTCCTACTATATCAGGCTTCCACAAATTCTATCTAGTCATGAAAAATAAGTATAAATAATATTTGTGAAGTGTTTAATTGATTTCACATTTTAAATATTCTTATATAAAATTGATATTTTAAAAAGTAGTGTGAATATAATTTATTATTAATAAATTCCTCACACTGCTTTTTTGTGATAAAATAAATTAACTTATTTTGATTAATTTATTTGCAATCAGATTACTTTTCTACTCTCCAAATAGCAACTTAAGTAACCACTCAATTTTATTTGTAAGATATTCTTCTGTCTTTTCATCACTTAATTTTTTTGATATAACATAGCCGGCAACAGCACCAAATACTCCTCCTATAATTGAGCTCGCTACTGGTAATTCAGGCGCAGCAATAGTTGCTACCGTTGATGATATTATTCCACAAACCCATGTAGTTAATCCATTATGCACTGTTGTAACAGCTAAAGCTACAGCTACATCTCTTAAAGAATGAATATAACCTTCCTTTTCAAGTTTTACTAGATCTGCAAAAGTTCCTACTGTAACTCCTGCTAAATTAAATGCTTTATCTATGCCTTCTAAAAACTGCAATCTCGCTCCTTTACTAAAGCCAACACTAATTCGCTCAGGTATAGATGGCGCAGACTTAAGTTTATATTCATCAATTAAACGTCTTGTACCATTCAAATCATATTCATACACTCTCATAAATCCAGGCTTATTAGTATCGTATTCCTTTGTTCCTAGTAAGTAAGCAGATGTTTCGTTATTGTAGAAAGCATTACACAGAGAAATTATATCTGACTGTGAAGGAGTATAATCAAAATCATCTTTTTTATTAAGATCTGAAAGAAAATATTGTTGTAGGTTATTTCCAAAAATCTCATTAACTCTTCTGTAATATTCTTCTTCTGTAATTGGCCCCCAGCCACGTCTTATTGTATCTTCTATCCAGTATTCATTTTCATCTTCAGTATCAGGTGGCTGAACCCCATCTCTTATTATTTGTATATAATCCTTACTAACATATCCAAATCCACTTGAATATTGTATCTTATACCAGTAATATTTTTCTGCTACTATTTGAACATATGCGTCTGGAGATAATGATCCAATAATACTTGAAGAGATGTTTGCATCGCTCCTCACATTTAGAGTAGAATTAACATCTATTACTTGTCCCTTTACAAATAAAGGAACCTCATCACTAATACTGTTATTTCCCATAGATTTTATTAAATTTTTCACTGAAGTTACTATCTTTTGTGAATATCCTCCACTTACTACATCACTATGGCTATATGCGCTTGATGGAAGTTCTATTAAAGTTGCTTTTGCTCCAATAGATTTAGCCCACGCAATTAAGTATCCGCTATCTTCTCCATACCCAGTTTTTTGGGTAAAACCAAACTGATTAATAAAATATTGTCCTATCTCAGTATTACCAATAGCATCATTTTCCCATCCGTGAAGATCTATTACAACTAATTCTCCTAAAGTATCGTTATTTATTCTTTCTATAAAACCTTTCAAACTTCTTGATTCAGAAACACTTAAAGGTGCATCACCTGTCCAATTTCTTGTAGTTCCATGAGGAGTAAATCCTATAGGGTAATCTCTGTTAGTATCTACTGCTCCTACAATCGTACATCTACCCGGACCATTATTTGTATATCCCTCTATAAGTCCATCTGGATTAGCTGACGGTATTACATATACAGTCCATCCATTTGTTGAACTATTGGCAAGCGAAGTAATTAAATCATTTCCTATATACACTAATTCAATTCCATCTCTATCCCAATGATCTTCAAAACCATGCTGTTCGCAAACAAATACTAAAGAATTGCTTCCACTACCTATCTTATAGGCTGCTAAATCTCTTCCTTTACCACTTGTACCATACACTATTCTTTGAGCACCAGATGCAGACACTTGAGGTATTGTAATAGGATTTATTGCACTACCTTCATATCTAACATAGCCAGACTTAGTATTTGGTCCTTTATCGGTATTATAAACAACGTGTGTCATTCCATTTTTCTTATATAATGGTGTTGCAGCTTCGTATGGATTTAATGAACCTAAATGAGCTCCATTTTCATCCAACACCTCTTCTGCCGTTGATCCATTATGCCATTCACCTTGTCTATCATATTTTATTAACGCTGTAGCATTAGTAACATATCCTTGTCTTACTACACTTCCTGCTGGATATTGAACTAAAACTAGTTGCTTAGTATACCCTACGTCTAATACAGTAATTCTATCTCCATTGGATACTTGTCTTCCTGATATCATATTTCCATTTGCATCTCTTAAATATAGATCATCACCTACTACTTGTGCGTTGTTAGGATAAGTAAATCCACCTGGTACTACCTCTCCAGGAACTATACCACCTGTAGGATTTGTTGAACCAGTTCCACCACCATATACAACATAACCCGACTTTGTGTTTGCTCCTTTGCTAGTATTGTATACTACATGAGTCTTTCCATTACTAGCTTTATATAATGGTGTTGCTACTTCGTATGGATCTAACGAACCAAGCACCGCATCATTTTCATCATATACTGTTTCTGATGTAGAACCATTCTTCCAAGCCCCTTGATTAAGATACTTTATTATATTGGTAGAGTTGGTAACATACCCTTGTCTTACTGCAGTTCCTGCTGGGTATTGTATTAATGTAATCTGCTTAGTATAACCTACATCAAGAACAGTTATCTTGTCACCATTGTCTACTTGCCTTCCTGAAATTACATTTCCATTTGCATCCCTTAAATAAAGAACATCTCCTACTACTTGAGCATTATTTGGATACGTAAATCCTCCTGAAACTATTTGTCCTGGTTTTATATCTGGATAATTTTTTGCCATTTTTTCATTCCTCCATTAATTTTGTTTTTTAAGTTTTTAATAATTTGTTTAACTAAAATTTGTGTTTCTAATTGCTTGTAAAGTTATAACCTCATAAGCATCACATCCTTTCACGTTAGAAAATTTAGTCAAAAGAAAAAGCACCTAGCGATTAACTAAGTGCTTTGCTCTTAAACAATTTCTATGATGTAATACTAACACATGGAAACTAAGGTATGTAATAAGCTGTTTATAAGAATAATATTAGATTTTTATTAGATTTTCATTTATCACATAAATGTATCAACTTTACTAACCTCTATTATAACAGCCTTAATATCAGCTAGAATAATGGTATAATAAGTATTAATCCCAATATATTAGGAGTGGTAAAATGATCTTCATAATAATAGTCATCCTTATCTTTGTTGCATTTGTAGTTATACTAAATCGCGCTGGTAATAAGAAAGAAATCATAAGAAAATACAATATGTACATATTAAAAGGAACTGAATATCTTGGCTCAGGAAATGTTGAAAAAGCATTTGAATTATATGATAAAGCTATTGACATATATCCTGAACATTTCTATGCACACAACTTAAAAGGTCAATTGTACTATAATAATAGAGACTTTACTCTAGCCCTTGATGAGTTAGATAAAGCAATAGAACTATGTGATAGTGATGTTGACACCTACTATTTTAGAATATTATGTAACTTTACACTTAAAAATTATAATAATGTAATAAATGATTGTACAAAAATTCTAGAGCTTAACTATCTTAATATAGATGCGTATTATTTAAGAGGTAAATCTTATTTCGAAATTGATGATTTTGAGAATGCTTTATCAGATATGAATACTTACTTAAATAGTGTAAACAATAACGAATTTGCTTATTACATTAGAGCAATGTGCTTTTTTTACACAAATAAATATAACTTGGCTGTTAACGATATGGAAAAGTTTATAGACTTTAATCCTAGTAATATTTCTTACTATATGAGAAATAGCTCTACAGATGGTAAGGTAAATCTAATTAAAGATACTTTAAATTTGTTGTATGATTACATAAAAATACATCCCAATGAAATACTCCTTTACATCATGGCTGTTAATAATCATATATTACTTAAAGAATACGATAAAGCTATTTCTATAGCTGAAAAAGCTATAGCTATTAATGATAATATCAAGACTAATAGCTTACTATGGGAATCATATGTAGAAAGTTTTGATTTTAATTCTGCACTTATTGTTTCAAATAAAATATTAAGTTTCGATAGCAACAATAATGTAACATTAAACAATAGAGCTTTTGTATTAATTAGACTTAATAAATATGAAGAAGCTCTAGAAGATATTACGAAATCCATAGAAATTAATAATACATTAGCGGAAGCCTATAAAAATTATGCTCATATACTGTACAAGCTAGGGAATATACCACTTGCTAGAGAAAATATAGAAAAGGCTATAGAAATTGACCCTGATAATGGCGATTTTTATATTGTTTCAGCTGCTATAAACTTATACGAAGATAATCTTGATGAATGTTTTAGTAATTTAAATATAGCAAAAGAAAAACTTATTTGTTATTATGACTATCTTGATGATTGCATATTTGATAAGATAAGGGGCAATTCGGTCTTCCTAGATTTATATAACGAAGTTCACTGAAACTTCTGAAATCATTGAAATATCTAGGTTTAATCAGTATAAAAATTTTATAATTCTCTTTACAGAAAAAAGAACTTAGCCATAAACTAAGTTCTTTTAATATATAAAATCTAAATTTCTCTATCTACAAACTGCTCCCACATAATCAAAATTATACTTCCAGCTAGGTAACACAAAATATCCTTTATATCAAAAGATGTTCCTAGTATAACTGAAGCCACTCTATTACTTCGTAAATGTAATAAATCAATAAATTTAAAATATTGTATTACCTCTACTGCTGATGCAAATAAAAATAGATACACTGGTAAAAATTTTATTCTTTTTGTTATGATCCCTCTAACCAATGTATATAGTAGAATAACCACAAGTATATCCCCTATATATGGCCTGACTATCGCATCGTGCACATAAAGTGCAATAAGGGTTTCTATTATAAATAAAATAATAAAACTTAGTATGTATCTTATATTTATCTTCATTACTTCTACCTACTCTCAATAACTTAATATATAAATTGTTAGCTTGTTAGTTTAATTGTACCTAATTTAAATGTTTTATAAATTACTTTTACTAATAACTCTTGTTATCGATCCACTGTATTACAAATCTTCTTTCACATACTATAATTATAGACCTACACCTTAAGAATTTATATACGATATAATTACACATATTCCAATTTAAGTAGTTATACATAAAGGAGCATACATAAATTTGTATTAACCAAACTTATGTATGCTCCTTGATACTATCCACTATTATATTAAATATTCATTAGTGGGATAAGCTTATTTATTATCTTCTTCTTTTTATCGATTATATATATATCATTCATACAGATAATATCTGCAATCTGCTTGTACTGCAACTTTTTAAAATATCTAAGTTCTATCAGTTTATATTCGTCTTCACTTAATATACTTAGTACATTATTTAACCTCTCAAGTTCGATTTCTTTACTTCTTTTTAATGAAGTTAGATAACTTATCCTGTTTTCCTTATACTCTATTTCATTTTCCACAGAGGATGAAATCTTGTTAGTAGAGCTTGTCCTCTCACCATAGACCATTGCTCCCACTCCCCTATACTCATTTCTCACTTCTTCTATATCCAAATCAATATTTTTAATCTCAACCTCAGTTTGTTTGTAATTATAAAGCATTGCCTCTATTTTTTTAAACTTATCACTTGTCCCCATCTCATCACCTCTTACTTATAAATTTTCAAATTTTTATATACCATATCATTATTTAAGACATTACCGCTTACTCTTCTATGTTTATTGATGTACCACTTCATAATAAAATTTATATTTTCGGATTGAAGTGTTTCATCTTTAGATTTAATTAATATTAAAATAGATGTCCTGAAGAAGCACCTTAAATATCACTTTCTTCATATACTATCAAAGCTCCACTAAAGCTCTTAACCTTACTAGCTTCAACATAACTACTAATTGAGTATTTTATGTCGATAATCTTAATACTAGGATTATCTATTATAAATTTATTAATCTCCTCTGTTAAATCTCTCTTTCTCTTTAATTCTAAAACTTTAGTCATTAAATTCTCCATCCTTTCTGTATTCTTTGAGAATATAATATCATGTTCTATCAGAATATACTAATTGCTTATTTCCTAAAAAAGTGCGATTTTTGGAATTTATATCAAGTTTTAAGAACACACGTTCGATTTTTCTTTGTTTTTCTATTGACTTCATGTTCTGATAGGATATAATATATTCTATAAGCATATATTGTGTTAATACGTATAAAGGAGTGATTATTGTGTTCGGCAAGAACATAAAGGCTATAAGAGAAGCTAAAAAGATTGGGGTTAATGAATTATCCAGATTGAGTGGGGTTAATGCAAGCTATATTAGTGCTTTAGAAAGAGATGAGAAAAAAAACCCTTCAGTTAATACCTTAGAAAAACTAGCTGCTGCACTTGAGGTAAGCATAGATGAAATCATGAAGCTTAACTCTACTCAAAGCGCTGAACTTTCTGACTCAGAGGACAGAAATTTAAATGTTAAAGATGATTCTTCATTAAATGACACTGGAGAATTTAAAACTGCTGAAGAAGCAATGAAATTTATCCTAAAACAACCAGCTATTATGGGTTATGGCGGATTTGACATAAAGAAACTCTCAGATGATGAAATGGTACAATTTGCAAATGAACTATTAAATCAACTGCAATTATTGGGGCTTAAATATAAGAAGTAAAGGGTGATTATATGTATTCTTGGATCGATGATATAATTTCAGGAATTAGAGAAAATTATAATACTGATAATGTTTATGAACTATATGACTATCTAGAAATAAAAATACATAAAATTGAAGCATCTAATATTTTACTGAGAGGTAACGATAGCTTTTATTATCGTGACTTTAATGATAAAGAAATTGTATTCATTAGAAATGATATTAAAGATACTATGGAAGCTTTTATATTATTCCACGAATTAGCTCATGCCCTACTTCATACACAAATCTGTCAGGCTGCCTTTAATAAGAACTTTACAAACCTTGGTAAATTCGAAAAACAAGCTAATTACTTTGCTTTCAAAATGCTTAATGTAAGTTTTGACAAGGTTGAATTAGAATCAATGTCTATTGACCAAATAGCAAGCTGTATTGGCATTTCTCCTGAACTATCCTATTTAATAACTGATTATTAAAAGGATATCAAAGTATTTAAAATGGCTATATTTAGATATTATAAAATTTATATAGTTTCATTTGTAGTTAAAATAGTGATTTTAATACTTCTCTGATATATCATACTTTTATCTTGACTTGTTGCATATCCTATATTATAGTAAAGTACGTAATTATATAATTTAATAAAGACAGTTCGTAACCATCCTGTCTATAAACAAAACTAGGACGTATACTACCCGTCTAGGTAGTGTTTTTGTTTATGGGCTTTTTACGCCCTTTTTTAAACTAAAAAGTATGTCATAGGATTTTACGAAAAACTTAACTTATATATGTTGTATTCTGGAGTGACTAAGCTCTGAATCAATATCTATAAGTTAATAAAGTTTAGTAAAATCCTTTTTTTATTGTTTAGTAATTAAAACAAATCATGGTTCGAGTTGTACAAGTTAAGGGGGATTTAAAATTAAGAAGATAGGTTTAACAACAACAGTTCCTATAGAAGTTCTTATTGCTGCTGGATACACACCAGTGGATTTAAATAATGTTTTTGTAGTGTCTGATAACTATTTAAAATATATAGATATGGCTGAAAAAGATGGCTTTCCAAAAAGTATGTGCACTTGGATTAAAGGCCTCTATGGAGCTTGCTTAGAAAACGGTATAAAAGAAGTAATTGGCGTTATGGAAGGTGACTGCTCCAATACTAAAGCTTTAATTGAAGTTCTTCAATTAAAAGGAATAAAGGTACACCCCTTCTCTTTTCCACATAGCCACAGCCTAGAAGATGTTGAAAGAGAAATAAAGAAACTTATGGATCACTTCAATGTTGAAGAAGCAGAAGTTGAAACTGTTAGAAAAAGATTAAATGAAGTTAGAGCTCTTGGAAAAGAAGTAGACGAATTAACTTATATAGACTGTAAAGCCAATGGATTTGAAAACCATCTTCATCAAGTTAGCTTAAGTGATTTTAACGGAGATATTGATGTTTTTGAGGCTGATCTAAAGAAAGCAATAAATGAAATAAGAACAAGGGAACCAATAAATAAGAAGCTTCGCCTTGGCTACATAGGGGTTCCTCCAATGACCGCTGATATATATGGTTTTGTTGAAAACTTCAATGCTCACTTTGTATATAATGAGGTTCAAAGAGAATTTGCTTTTCCTAGAGGAGTTGAAGCAAAAAATATATATGAGCAATATTATGACTATACTTACCCATATAACACTGAATTTAGAATCTTAGAACTGAAAAAGCAAATAGAAGAAAGAAAGCTAGATGGGATAATCCACTACACCCAAGCTTTCTGCTATAGAGCTGTTGAAGATATAATTATAAAGAATAAACTTGATATTCCTATATTGAATATCGAAGGTGATAAATTAAATACTTTAGATGCAAGAACTAAGCTTAGGTTAGAGGCTTTTCTTGATATGCTATTGGATTTAAAGGAGGCTAACTAATGAGAATTCTAGGTATAGATCTTGGCAGCAGAGAGGTTAAGATCGTAATGATGGAAGACGGCGCCATAGTGCTAAAGAAGAAAATCAGTACCATGAGATTTTACAGAGATTATTGCCACATGGACGGTAAAATAGTGGTTGATTTAGATAAACTAGAGATTGGCCATTTTGATAGGGCTGTATCTACAGGTTACGGAAAGAATAACACTGACTTAAAGCTATTTACTCAAATAAACGAAATAAAGGCTCATGCTTACGGAGCAATCTATCAGAGTTCTTTAAAGGATTTTATACTATTAGATGTTGGCGGACAGGATGTTAAGATAGTCAAAATAGAAAAAGGTTTAACTACCGACTTGGAACTTAATGAAAAATGTGCTGCTTCCTGTGGAAGATACTTAGAAAACATGGCAAATGTTCTTGAAATTTCTTTCGAAGAGATGAGTAAGTATTCCGAAAATCCTGTAGATCTTAATTCTACTTGTGCTGTATTCTCAGAATCAGAACTTATAGGAAAAATAGCAGAAGGAGTTGCCGTAGAAAGATTATGTGCAGGAGTTAACTACTCCATGTACAAGAGATTGCGCCCTCTTTTAAGTAACTTTAGAGGTGATAAATTGGTTCTAACCGGCGGTGTTGCTAACAACTCTGCTATAAAAGGTTACTTAAAGAATGATTACGAAGAAATAATTTCTGTAGAAGAGCCTCAGTTTAATGGAGCAATTGGCTGTTGTTACTATGGAAGTAAGTTTTTAAAATAGATTAGGGGGAGAAACATGTATACTTTAAAAGCAGAACACAGCTTTGATAGTGCTCACTTTCTTTCAAGGTACGAAGGAAAATGCGCAAATATTCATGGTCATAGATGGAAGGTTGAAATAGAAGTTCAGGCTGAAACTCTAGTGTCTGAGGGTCAGCTTAAAGGAATGGTAATAGATTTCGGTGATTTAAAAAACGATGTTAAGGCTATGGTTGATTATTACGATCATGCGTTGATAATAGAAAAAGGATCTATGAGAGAAGAAAGCTTATTCTGTCTAAAGGAAGACGGTTTTAAGATAATAGAATTGAATTTTAGAACAACAGCAGAAAACTTTGCAGCTTTCTTTTATAGAACAATGAAGGAAAAAGGCTACAACGTTAAGAGCGCTACAGTTTATGAAACACCTACAAATAGTGCTAGATATGAAGAAAGTGGGGTTAACTAATATGAATTTTAAGGTTGTTGAAAAGTTTGTAAGTATAAATGGTGAAGGCCGTAGATGTGGTCAATTAGCTATTTTTATAAGATTTGCAGGCTGTAATTTAAATTGCAGTTATTGCGATACAACATGGGCTAATGAAAAAAACGCTCCCTATGATCTTATGTCTTCAGAAGAAATATATAACTATATAAAATCCACAGAGGTTAAAAATATAACTCTAACTGGTGGTGAACCACTTCTTCAAGAAGGAATAGTTGAATTACTGGAACTACTAGCTAAAGATAAGGAACTTCACATCGAGATTGAAACAAATGGTAGTGTGCTGCTTGATACTTTCTCAAAAGTCGAAAATCCACCAAGCTTTACTATGGATTATAAGCTTCCGTCAAGCAATATGGAAAAGCAAATGAACTTAGATAATTTTAAATTCCTAACAAAAAACGATACTGTTAAATTTGTTTCTGGAAGTTCTGAAGATTTAGAAAAGGCTAAAGAAATAATTGATAGATATGATTTAGTTGAAAAAACAAACGTATATATTAGTCCCGTATTTGGACAAATCTCCTTAGATAGTATTGTAGAGTTTATGAAGAACAACAAGATGAATGGTGTTAATCTTCAAGTTCAGCTTCACAAAATAATTTGGGAGCCATCAAAGAGAGGGGTATAAAAATATGGCAATTGATATAAAAGCAATTGAAGAACATATAAGAGGTATTTTAATAGCCCTTGGTGACAATCCTGAAAGAGAAGGCTTAAAGGATACACCAAAACGTGTGGCTAAAATGTATGAAGATGTTTTTAACGGTATGAACTATACAAATGATGATATTGCATCTATGTTCAATGTTACTTTTGAAGATGATTTAGATATAAAGAACAACAATAACGATTTAGTATTTATGAAAGACATAGAAATATTTAGTCACTGCGAACACCACTTAGCTTTAATGTACAATATGAAGGTTGCAGTAGCCTATGTTCCTAACAAAAAAGTGATAGGTTTAAGCAAAATAGCCAGAATAGCTGATATTGTAGGAAGAAGACTTCAGCTTCAAGAAAGAATTGGAACTGATATAGCTGAAATTCTTCAAAAAATAACCGAATCAGAGGATGTAGCTGTAATAATTCAAGGTGAACATGGCTGCATGACTACTAGAGGGATAGAAAAACCTGGAACTAAAACTATAACTACTACCCTACGAGGTAGATTTAATACTGATCCAATTTTAAATAATAAACTTATGATGCTTTATACTAAGTAAAAATATATAAGATTAAGAGGATGGTGTAATTATGAATAAGCAAAAAGCAGTAGTAGTATTTAGTGGTGGACAAGATAGTACAACTTGTTTATTTTGGGCAAAGAGAAAATTCAAAGAAGTTATAGCAGTTTCTTTTGATTACAATCAAAAACACAAATTAGAATTAGAATGTGCAAAAGATATATGTAAAAAACATGGCATCGAACATCATATCCTAGACCTTAACCTATTAAACCAATTAGCTCCTAATTCATTAACTAGACAAGACATAACTGTTGATAAAAACGCACCTACTGAAGGACTTCCTAATTCCTTTGTAGATGGAAGAAACTTATTATTCTTAACTTTTGTAGCTGTGTTTGCAAAACAAAGAGGAATAAATACAATTATAACTGGTGTTTCTCAAAGTGATTTCAGCGGATATCCAGACTGCAGAGATGTATTTATAAAATCTCTAAATGTAACTTTAAACTTAGCTATGGATTATCAATTTGAGATCTTTACACCTTTGATGTGGATAAACAAGGCTCAGACTTGGAAGATGGCTTATGACTTAGGGGTTCTAGATATAGTGAAAAATGAAACCTTAACTTGTTATAATGGTGTTAAAGGAAATGGCTGCGGAGAGTGCCCTGCCTGCAAACTTAGAAAGAATGGTTATTTAGAGTTTAAGAATAACTTTTTATAAAAACTCCTGCATAACCACTTAATTTCAATAATCTATTTGAGCATAAAAACTTAATAAGAGAAACTACAATATAAATTATAGCTTACACTATTATAGCTTTAGTGTAAGCTTTTTATTTTGCAAATTTTCCTTAATTGTAAAATGAAATTCCATAGTGCAGAATTTATTTCTAATCAAGTTTATAGAGTTTGTATTGTAAAGTACGGTATAGA
Organism: Clostridium folliculivorans; assembly: GCF_024341905.1. Lineage (GTDB taxonomy): Bacteria > Bacillota > Clostridia > Clostridiales > Clostridiaceae > Clostridium_AR > Clostridium_AR folliculivorans. The sequence continues at coordinate 246,045 of NZ_BQXY01000005.1, read as the reverse complement.
TTTTTCATTTACAAATGTTAATATTTAGAAGACTAATCAAGATTAATGGTTGGTCTTCTTTTTGTTTGATGATTGAAATGATTTATTGTGATTGATATCCTTGTTGTGCTGGTGGCAGATAAGGAGGCAATCATGTCTAAGTATTTGACTTACGAAGAACGCCTTGATATTCAGGCGTGTTTGAAAGAAAATCTTTCTTTTGGATCAATAGCTCAGAGATTGAAGAAAGATAGTACTACTATTGCTAAGGAGATTAAAAAGCATGCAATCGAAATAAAAACTGGATGTAGCGGGTGGCCGTACAATGCCTGTAAGGGCCGTTCGGGCTGCAAACAGAAGCGGATTTGTAAAAAAGAAGATTGCACTCATCCTTCTGCACAGTATTGCAAACTTTGCCGGAATTGTAACGACAAATGTTTGGACTTTGAAGAAGAAATTTGCTCAAGTCAATTTAAACCACCTTATGTTTGCAACGCATGTGGACAGTTAACTAAATGTACCCTTAGAAAGACGATGTATTATGCAGAGGATGCTCAGTCTACCTTTAAAGAAACCATATCAGAGTCTAGAAGCGGAATTCTCTCTAGTGAAGCGGAGCTTGCAAGACTGAATACTTTGATTTCACCACTGATTAAACAAGGGCAGTCGATACACCAGATTTATGTCAATCATGTTGATAAACTCATGTGCAGCGAAAAAACGCTCTATAACTACATAGATGCATGTCTCTTCGATGTACGTAACATTGACTTACCCCGTAAGGTAAAATATCGCCCTCGCTATAAGAAACCAGAATTTAAAGTTGATAAAGGATGCCGCGTTAATCGTAACTATAAAGATTTTCAAGCTTTTATGGAAAAGCATCCAGAGCTTTCTGTAGTCCAAATGGATTCCGTCATTGGAAGCAAAGGTGGAAAGGTTCTATTAACTCTTCACTTCGTGGATACCAGTCTTATGCTGGCATTCTTGCGTGATTCAAACACCTCGCAGTCAGTTATTGATGTGTTTCAACACATTTATAAAGCAATAGGAAAAGAAGAATTTAAAAACCTGTTCCCAGTCATCCTGACAGACAATGGCAGTGAGTTTTCTAATCCTAAAGCCATTGAATTTGGCCCAGATGGGCTTAGAAGAACTAATATATTTTACTGCGATCCAAGTAGTCCATATCAAAAGGGTTCAATAGAGGTTAATCATGAATTGGTGAGGAGGATTGTCCCTAAAGGGACTCATTTCGAATCATTAACCCAAAATGACATATGTCTTATGATGAACCATGTAAATTCATACAAAAGAAAAAAGCTGAACAACAAGAGCCCATATGAGGCATTCAGCTTTTACTATGGAGAAGATTTACTACACCGGTTAAATTGCTTCTCAGTAGCCGCTGAGAAAATCATTTTAAAACCAGTACTTCTCAAACAATAACACGTAAACAACCAATTGCCACCAGCATACTTTACATTCTATATGACTGCAGTAAGGGTGGATTTTCCGATTACAAAAAATCGAACGAAAAACGACCTTTTCTTTAGTATGCACTTTTTTACGTGTTAGTATCATAATTATAGCAGAATTTCTCAAAAAAAGAGTATCTTACCCAGGATTTTGGCTTACAAAATTGGATATTCGTTTTCAAAACGGGACTTTTGGTTACAAAACGAGAACTTCGTTTTCAAAATGGGATTCTTGGGCTACAAATGGGAAGTTCGGATTACAATTCACCATTCACTACTCTTTCAATCCTCAAAGCACAACAAATAGCAACAAAGTATAATAAATAGCAGTATTTTTATTGACTTATACATTTAACTAATCTATAATTAAGCCATACTCAATTAGCAAAGGAATGATTATTATGGAAGAAAAACTTTATACCATTGACCAGGTTGCTGAAATACTTGGTATGCACCACAAAACAATACGAAAATTTATAACCGAAGGAAAACTTAGAGCTGCTAAGGTTGGTAAGCAATGGCGAATCTCTGGTCATGATCTAAGCTTATTCATGGAGAACAGTGATATTCAAATAGATAGAACGAAAGAGGAAGAAAATCTTATAGAATTCTCTACAAGTAAATCAACTTCATCTAACAGTCAAAATAAAATTAATGTATCTTCAGTTGTTGACATAAACGAGTTGAATATAGATGAATATAACAGAATATCAAATTCTCTTTTAGCCCTAATGAACAGCAAAGACCCTAATTTAGGACTTTCAACTATAAAAATGCAGTATTCGGAAAAAGAAAATAGATTAAGAGTACTATTATGGGGTGATATCAAATTTACAGAAGAAGTATTAAGCTTCATAAAACTATTAACGGAGAAATGAAAATGAAAACAGCATTTAAATCAAATATTATGAAAAAACAAGTTATTGAACAGTATGATAAAATACTAAAAGCTTCTAATTTGAATTACGAAGAGCTTTATATCGATACTAATTATGGTAGTACTTTTATAATAGCTTCAGGAAAAATAGATTCCCCTCCCCTTATATTACTCCATGGCGCAGGTATGAATTCAGCTATGTGGGTAGGTGATATAGGTGAGTATTCTAAGAATTATAGGGTGTATGCAATTGATATACCCGGTGACCCTGGTAAAAGTGATGAAAGACAATTTTCTTTAAAAAGCTCAGCTTATTCAGACTGGCTTTATGCAGTGCTTAATTCTCTTTCTATAAGTACTACAAGTATTATAGGAATTTCTTTAGGTGCATGGTTATCAATAAAGTTTGCAGTAAATTATCCAAACAGAGTTGATAAACTTATATTAATATCTCCTTCTGGAATTGGCCCTCAAAAAACATCTTTTATGTTTAAAGCAATACTACATAGTCTTCAAGGTGAGAAAGGCATGGAAAAACTATATACTAAAGTAAATGGAAATAAACCTATTCCAACTACAATGCTTAAATATCAAAAAATCATTAGGAAAAGCTTCAATTTTCGTTATGAGCCAATACCTATATTTTCTGATGAAGCGCTATTGAAACTCAAGATGCCACTTGCCCTATTCGTAGGAGATAAAGATATAATGTTACACTCAATTAAAACTGCTGACCGCTTAAAAACACTGCTTCCTAAAGCAGATATAAATTTTTTGATGAATACTGGTCACGCAATAACCAACATCAAATCAGATATAATAGATTTTTTAACAATAAAACACTAATCTTTATCGATTAGTGTTTTATTGTTAAAAATTTAACTTGACTTAGTAGACAGACTGGTCTATTATATGAATTGTAAGATATATTTCTAATTAGGAGACAAAACCATGGTTAAGAACACAAAAGGTGAACAATCAAAAAATAACTTAATAGAATGTGCAGCTAATTTATTTATACAAAAAGGCTATAATGCTACTGGAATAAACGACATTTTAGAAGGCACAGGATTGCCTAAAGGCTCCTTCTACTTTCACTTTAAAAGTAAAAAAGATTTGGCGATAAGTGTTTCTGATTATTATGAAAGAAAAATTGGTGAGATGGTATTAAACTCTGCTAAGGGTAATCAGTGGGAAGCTTTTATAAAAACTCTAACAAATACAATGATCTCTGGTGCAGAAAATAACAAGCATTTTGGATGCCCTTTTGCAGTACTAGGACTTGAGATAGCATTTTCTGAACCAGATCTTGCAGAATACTATACTAAGTCCATGAATAACTTAATTTATATTTTCGCTGAGGTTCTTAGATTTTCTAAAGTTCCTGAAGAAAAAGTACTTACTCTATCCAACCGTGCATTTGCTATATACGAAGGATATCTAGTGTATTATCGTTTAAGCAAAGATATAAATACATTAAGAAGAATGTCAGATGATCTAATTTCAATCTATAAAGACTAAAGAAACTCTCTTTAATCCTAATATAAATATACATAAGATTTATTAATTGGCTCTCAGTAATTTGAGTGCTAATTAATTTCACAATAACAGACAGACCAGTCTATTATGATAGGCGTATTTTATTTCAATATTATAAAAAAAATAAACTTTTGGAGGTATTTTATTATGAAAGATGTAGTAATCGTTAGTGCTGTAAGAACTGCTATAGGAGCATACGGAAAAACTCTTAAGGATGTTCCTGCTGTTGATTTAGGAGCTGTTGTAATAAAGGAAGCTGTAAAAAGAGCTGGAATAAAACCTGAATTAATTAGCGAAGTTATATTTGGTAATGTTCTTCAAGCTGGTCTTGGACAAAACCCAGCAAGACAAGCCGCTGTAAAAGCAGGTTTGCCAGTAGAAATTCCAGCTTTAACTCTTAATAAAGTTTGTGGTTCTGGCCTAAGAAGCATAAGCCTAGCAGCGCAAATAATTAAAGCTGGTGACGCTGACGTTATAGTGGCTGGTGGTATGGAAAACATGTCTGCAGCTCCATTTATACTTGAAAATGCAAGATGGGGTTACAGAATGGGCCACAATAACTTAGTAGATGAAATGATAAAAGACGGGTTATGGGATGCCTTCAATGATTATCATATGGGAGTAACTGCCGAAAATGTAGCAGAACAATGGAATGTAACTAGAGAAGAACAAGATGAATTCTCACTTTCTTCTCAAAAAAAAGCTGAAGAAGCTATTAAGAGTGGTCAATTTAAGGAAGAGATAGTTCCAGTTGTTATAAAAACTAAAAAAGGTGAAATTATATTTGATACAGATGAATTCCCTAGATTCGGAAACACTATAGAAGCTCTAACTAAACTTAAACCAATATTTAAAGAAAATGGTACTGTAACTGCTGGTAATGCTTCAGGACTTAATGATGGTGCTGCAGCACTAGTTATAATGAGTGCTGATAAAGCTAAAGAATTAGGAATAAAACCTCTTGCTAAAATAGCATCTTATGGTTCTGCAGGACTTGATCCAGCAATAATGGGTTATGGTGCTTTCTATGCAACAAAAGCAGCTTTAGATAAGGTTAATTTAAAAGCAGAAGATTTAGATTTAATTGAAGCTAATGAAGCTTATGCATCACAAAGTATTGCTATCGCTAAAGATTTAAATCTTGATATGAGTAAAGTAAATGTCAACGGTGGAGCCATAGCTCTAGGTCATCCAATTGGAGCTTCAGGTGCAAGAATACTGGTTACACTACTTCACGCTATGAAAAACAAAGATGCAAAAAGAGGACTAGCAACTTTATGTATAGGTGGCGGACAAGGAACTGCAATGATAGTAGAAAGAGAATAAACTATTCTAGCTTAAATAAATTAGATAAATCCACTTATCTAATAGGCATACTTATACAATCATGAATTTAATAATGCCCACAAATATTTTTGAATAAAATTATAAAGACTATTTATTATATAAAATCCACTATATAATGATAATTTTTAAAGGCACATATATATTTAAAATCAATATATGTGCTTTCTTTATTTCATGAAGCTATTCAACGATTGTAAGTCCCCATCTTTTTAATTCTATAAATACAGTTTCTAATTTTTTTCCTTTTTCAGTAAGCTTATATTCTACCTTAGGTGGAATCTCTGCATATACCATCCTATCTACCAATCCTACTTTTTCTAATTCCCTAAGCCTTACAGATAAGGTCTTAGGACTTATTCCATCTAGTGAGCGTAATAGATCACCAAATCGCAAAGTTCCATCTATTAATAAATCTCTTATTATCAAAAACGTCCACTTACTACCTATTATATCTATTGCTGCTCCTATTGGACATTTATCTGAAGAGTTTCCTCGCTCCAGTTTGATTTCAGACATATTTTTTCTCTCCTCATGCATTGATTTACCACATTACTTACTTTTTTGAAATTATATGATTAATATATCACTACTTCCTAATTTATAGTATATATACTATAATAACATTAATCAATAACTTTATATTAAGGAGATGAAATACATGAATATTTTTAGTAATTATGACTTAAAAAATACCACTTTAAAAAATAGAATTGTTATGCCACCTATGTGTATGTACTCTGCAGATACAGATGGCAAAGCTAATGAATTCCACTATACTCATTATATAACTCGAGCAATAGGTGGAGTGGGCTTCATTATTGTAGAAGCTAGTGGCATAACTGAAAATGGTAGAATCTCAGATAATGATTTAGGTATTTGGAATGATTATCACATCGAAGGGTTAAAAAACATTGTTGATGGTGTAAAAAAATATGGTTCTAAAATAGCTATACAACTCAATCATGCAGGTAGAAAATATACAGGAAATTTTAGTGAAGCAGTTGCTCCAAGTAAAATTGGATTTGATGAAGCTAGCTTATTGCCTAGAGAATTAACTATGAACGATATAAAACAAATCATAACAAAGTTTAAAGAAGCTGCTCAAAGAGCTGATAAAGCTGGATTTGATGCAATTGAAATACATGGAGCTCATGGTTACTTAATACATCAATTCTTATCACCACTTTCAAACCTAAGGACAGACGAATATGGTGGTAATGTTAAAAACAGAACTAAATTCCTTAAAGAGATATTGCATGCTATTAAAGAAGTCTGGCCAGAAAATAAGGCGATTTCACTTAGAGTATCTTCAGATGATTATACTGCAGGTGGCATAACCTTAGATGATATGGTTGAAATAATAAACGAAGTTAAAAAATATATTGATATAGTCCATGTAAGTACTGGCGGATTAGTTCCAGCAAAAATAGCTGTATACCCTGGATACCAAGTTAATTATTCAAATGAAATTAGAAAAAAATGCAACATACCAACTATAGCTGTTGGCTTAATAACAGATCTTAATATGGGAGAAGAAATAATATCTAATAAAAGAGCAGACTTAGTTGCAATTGGAAGAGAACTTTTAAGAAATCCTTACTTGGTTCTAAATGAAGCCAGAGAAAAACATGTAGAGATTGATTATCCTAAGCAATATCTAAGATCCTTCAACTAATATAAAAAAATCTCTGAATCCACTTAAAATGTACACTATATGATAGACGATATAAAAGTTTCTATCATATAGGGCATTTTTGTGTATCTACCCTTCCAAATACATATGAGGAATCTTACAAGCGACATATTCTTCTTTTTATATTCATATGTTTATGGTTTCATATTAAAATTTATCCACAACTATGGAAATATAATCCACTATACTTTCCCCTAAAAAATAGAACTTTGTGACTAATTTTCATTAATCTCAAAGTTCTATTTATATAATCATAGTTTGCATATAAAATTATGCATTACCGCTTTAATATTATTACTTATAAAAGTATCCTAGCTTATTTATTTGCCATCAACTTAACCATAACAGCCTTTTGTGCATGAAGTCTATTTTCTGCCTCTTCAAATATTTCTTTTGCATGCTGTTCAAGTATGTCCTCTGTTATTTCCTCTCCTCTATGAGCTGGAAGACAGTGGAGGACCATAGCATCTTTCTTAGCTATTCCCATAAGATCACTATTTATCTGATATCCCTTAAATGCTTCTTTTCTTTTAATTGTTTCTTGCTCTTGCCCCATACTAGTCCAAACATCTGTTATAACTACATCTGCATCTTTTACAACATCCACTGGATCGCTTGCAAAGGTAACAATTCCTTTTGAAGACGCTTCTATTTCCTTTACATTTTTTATTACGTGTTCAGGTGGCTCATAACCATTTGGAGTTGCGATACCTATACTCATTCCCACTTTTAAACATCCAACCATTAAAGAATTTGCCATATTGTTTCCGTCACCTATAAAAGCAACCTTAAGCCCTTCAAATTTCCTTTTAAACTCTTTTATTGTAAGTAAATCCGCTAGTACTTGGCATGGATGCTCTTCATCAGTAAGTCCATTTATTACAGGTACTCTTGAATATTCTGCTAGATCTTCAACATCTTTTTGGGAGAAGGTTCTTATCATTATTCCATCTAAATATCTAGATAGAACTCTCGCTGTATCCTTTATTGGTTCTCCTCTTCCAAGTTGTATATCATGTGAGCTTAGGAACAAAGCTGAACCGCCTAACTGGTACATACCAACCTCAAAGGATACACGAGTTCTTGTAGAGGATTTTTCAAATATCATTCCTAAAGTCTTTCCTTTTAACAGATGATCATGAGGTATACCATGCTTTGTTTCATACTTAAGCTGTTCCCCAAGTTCTAGTATTTCCATTATTTCTTCTTTTGTATAATCATTTAGCTTTAGTAAATGCTTATTTTCCATAACTCATCCCCCCAAGATATTTTATTTATAAAGCAATAATTTAATAATATTAATTCTTTGCACAGCTCATTAAAGTATTGGATGTATGACACCTAAATTTCAACTCACCCATTAAATGTAGCCTTAGTTTTACACTAAAAGCATTCTTTAAGAATTTCTAATCCAGCTTTTATTTCCTCTTCAGTTATAGTTAATGGTGGAAGAAGTCTTAAAACCTTTGCTCCTGCAGTAAGAGTCAATATTCCTTTAGCCAAAGCTTTTTCTTGAACATCTTTGCTTTCACCTTCAAGTTCAATACCTAACATAAGCCCTTTTCCTCTAACTTCTTTTACTCCTGGAATATTAAAACCTTCTATTATGTTCTTTATAAGTTCACCCTTTTTAGCAACTTCATCTATGAAGCCTTCACTGGTTACCACATCAAGAACTACACTTGCACCTTTAAGTGCTACTGGATTTCCTCCAAAAGTTGAACCGTGATCTCCCTTTTTGAATACTCCAGCAGTTTTTTCACCAGCTAAAATTGCTCCGATAGGAAGTCCACCACCTAATCCTTTGGCTAGGGTTACTATGTCTGGATTAACATTAAAATGCTCGAAACCAAAGAATTTTCCTGTTCTTCCTACACCACACTGAACCTCATCAAATATTACTAACACATCTTTTTCCTTACATAATGCAACTGCTTCTTTTACAAAGTTTTCATCCAAAGGAAATACTCCGCCTTCTCCTTGTATAGCTTCCATCATTACAGCACATACAGTTCCATCAAGCTGTTCCTTTAGGGCTTCTATATTATTTTTTTCTACATATACAAAACCTTCTGGAAATGGAAAGAAATAATTATGAAATTTCTCTTGTCCTGTTGCCTTCAATGCCGCAAGAGTTCTTCCATGGAAAGATTGCTTTAAAGAAATTATCTTTCCTCTTCCTTCACCATATTTATCAAAACTATATTTTCTTGCAAGCTTTATAGCACCTTCATTTGCTTCTGCTCCAGAGTTTGCAAAGAAAACTTTCTTTAATTTACTTGCATTTACTAGCTTTTCTGCAGCTTCTATAGCTACTGGATTAAAAAATATATTTGAAGTATGCAAAAGTAAATCAATCTGATCCTTTAATCCCTTCTTTAATTGTTCATTACCATAGCCTAGAGAAGATACCCCTATACCACTAGTAAAATCTATATATTTTTTTCCATCAGAATCTATAAGATAATTACCTTCACCTTTAACAAGAGCTATAGGTAATTGTCCATAAGTATCCATGAAGAACTCATTCCATTTCTCTTTAAAATCCATTTTTATTGCACCTCCTATTTACTTTAAGACTCTATTAAATCAAAACCATTTTAATACAAAGAGTCTCTAAAAGATCTAAACTGCTATATGATATTAATTAATAATATTAACTGCTGATTAATGTCAGTGATGTACTATATTAGTGAATCATAGTCCCTATACCTTCATCTGAGAACAACTCTATAAGAACAGAATGCGGCATTCTTCCATCTAGAATATGAACCCTCTTAACTCCATTTCTAATACTCTCAACACAACTGTTTATCTTAGGTATCATTCCTCCGCTTATTATCTTCTCTTCCATAAGCTCCGGAATCTCTCCTACTCTAATATCTGAAATAAGAGTTTCTTCTGAACTTGGATCTCTTAGAAGTCCAGGTACATCAGTAAGAAGTATAAGTTTTTCTGCTTTTAGAGCTGAAGCTACATTAGCTGCAGCTATATCCCCATTTATGTTGTAGGCTTTTCCATCTTCACCTATACCAACAGTTGCTATTACGGATATATATCCTTGCTTTAAACTGTTGTCTATTATTTCTGTATTCACCTTTTTTACTTCTCCAACGAAACCTAAATCCTCTTCACTTTTTACTTTTTCAGTTATAAGCATATTTCCGTCAATACCACATAATCCAATAGCTTTTCCACCTAAAGAATTTATAAGAAATACAAGCTCTTTGTTTACTTTACCTGCAAGCACCATTTGAACTATATCCATTGTCTCTTCATCAGTGTATCTTAAACCATTTATAAACTTTGGCTTTTTCCCCATTTTTTCTAGAAATATATTTATCTCTGGACCACCGCCATGTACTAAAACTACATTTATTCCAACACAACTCATAAGTATCAAGTCATTTATAACTGCTTCTTTAAGAGTCTTGTTTTTCATTGCACTTCCACCATATTTTATTACTATAGTTTTACCATAATATTCTTTTATATATGGAAGAGCTTCGATAAGCGTATTGGCTTTTTTAAAATCTATACTGCTCACAGCTGTCACCTCTTTATAATAATAAGTTCTAACTATTCTTAGGATTAATTCTTGAAATTAAGGTGTTACTACAGGTGATACTATATGAGCAAGCTCATTGAGGCACCAGATGGAGTGATACCTTAATTTCAATATGGTACTAAAGCACTTACGAATAGTTTTAAGTTCTATAATCTCCATTGATTCTTACATATTCATAACTTAGGTCACAGCCCCAAGCGACAGCTTCTTCTTCGCCCATCTTTAAGTCAATTATTATAGATATTTCGCTTTCTCCAAGTACTAGTTTTGCTTTTTCCTCACTAAAAGGTACTGGCATACCATTTTTGCAAACTTCTAAATATCCTTTTATGCTATCAAAAGATACATCAACCTTTTCTACCTCTAAAGGTTCATCTGAATATCCAAGAGCGCATAATATTCTTCCCCAGTTTGCATCTGCACCGAATACAGCAGTCTTAACTAAACTTGATTGAATTACTGATTTTGCTAAAGCTACTGCATGCTCTTCATTTAAAGCACCTTTAACATAGCATTCAATCATCTTAGTTGCACCTTCACCGTCTTTAGCTATAAGTTTAGCAAGTTCTGTACATACAAAAGTCAATGCGTTTAAAAATTTATAATAGCTCTCATCTTTATCTGTAATCTTTTCATTTCCTGCCATACCATTTGCAAGAACTGCTACCATATCGTTTGTACTTGTATCTCCATCAACACTTACTCTATTAAAGCTTTTGTTAGTAGCATGTAAAATAGCTTCTTTTAACAATTTTCCATCTATATTGACATCAGTAGTTATAAATCCTAGCATAGTAGCCATGTTAGGGTGAATCATTCCTGATCCTTTTGCCATACCACCTATAGTAACTTTTTTATCACTAACCTTTATTGATACCGCTACTTCTTTCTTTATCGTATCAGTAGTCATTATAGCTTCTCTTGCATCTATGTTTCCGTTTCTATTTACGCTGTTTACAAGCTCATCCATTCCGTTTTCTATTGCTTCTATATTAAGAGGAACACCTATAACTCCAGTAGATGCAACAATAACATTCTCCTTGTCTATTCCAAGTCTCTCACCAGTTACTTCAGCCATTCTATTAGCTTTTATTATTCCATCTTCTCCTGTGCAGGTATTTGCATTACCGCTATTTACTATAATTGCTTGAGCCTTATAATCAAGTAAGTTCTTTTCAGTAACTAATATAGGGCTTCCTTTAACTTTATTTTGAGTATAAACTGCCGCTGCATCACATATCTTTTCTGAATATATAAGTGCCAAATCCTTTTTCTCTTTTTTCTTCTTTAATCCGCAATGTATACCTGAAGCTACAAAACCTTTCGGTGCTGTAACTCCACCCTTTAATATATCCATTTCTATTCCTCCTCTTAAAAAAATCACTAACAAATTTTCATTATAAAGTATACTTATCCACAAATTTATCTATGTATGTACCACTTCGTAATAAAATCTATTATTTTTAAATTCCATCACCAGAACACGTGAGAGTTTTAATAATAGATTTCAGATCGAAGTGGTACATCTTAGAATATAACTTCTTAAAAAGTTAAAATGCTGGTGCTAAAAATTCTAACCCCTTATTCTCTTCATAGCCCATCATTATATTCATATTTTGTATAGCCTGACCTGCGGCTCCCTTTAGCATATTATCTATCACAGAACATAGGATAAGCTTATTTGCTCTTTCATCAAAATGAATTGATATTTGACAGTTATTTGATAAGGTCACTGACTTTATCGAAGCTGTCTGTCCTTTAGGTACTATATTAACAAACTTCTCACTTTTATACGCTTCCACTAAAGTGTCGTAAGCTTTTTCATAGCTCACTTCTTCATTCAATTCGCAGTATATAGTTGAAAGTATTCCTCTATTTACTGGTATAAGATGTGGTGTAAATACAATTCTTATTTCCTCACCATAGGCTTTACCTAAGCTTTGCTCTATCTCAGGAATATGTCTATGAACTCCTCCAACCTTGTAAGGAGATATATTTTCATTACTTTCTGGGTAGTGAGAAGTTAATGAAAGCCCTCTTCCTGCTCCAGTTACTCCAGATTTAGAATCAATTATTATTCCATCCTTTTTAATAAGCTTATGCTTTAGTAAGGGAGTTAAAGCTAATGCTATAGATGTTGGAAAACACCCCGGATTAGCTATTATAGGTGATTTTTTAATAAGTTCTCTATTTACTTCACAAAGTCCATAAACAGATTTTTCATGAAGACTTCCATATAAATATTTCTTTCCATACCATTTCTCATATTCGCTTTCATCTTCAAGTCTAAAATCTGCTCCTAAATCTATTACTTTTTTACCTTTTGCTATTGCAGTATTTGCTATTTCTTCACTTAATCCATGAGGGAGTGCTAAGAAAAGTAGATCACTATTTTCTACAACCTCATCAGTATTTTCACATTTCAAATTAGTATATCCCAAAAGATTTGGATATACGTCTGTTATATTTTTCCCCTCAAAAGAGGAAGAGCTTATTGCTGTAACCTCAACCTCATTATGAGTAAGAAGCAGTCTTAAAAGCTCTATCCCAACATATCCAGTAGCACCTATTATTCCAACCCTTAACTTGTTCACTTAACGTCCCCCTTATCTATAAATGTATCAACTTCATATACAAATTCATATTTTTAAATCCCCCTCTTAAAACTAAGAGGAGTTTTAAAAATAGTCTTCAAACTGAAATGTTACATTTCTATTTCTGCTCTTTTTTAATAAAATATTTTAAATTATCTAATTGTATATTCACGGATGACTTGCTCGGTCCTCCTACAACTTCTCTTCTTTCAACACAATTTTTAAGATCTAAAGCTTCATAAATATCTTTGTCAAATAAACTTGAAAACTCCTTGAATTCTTCTAAAGTTAGATTTTCCAATTTTGTTTTCTTTTCAATGCAATAAAAAACCAGCTGTCCAATCACCTTATGAGCATCCCTAAAAGGCATCCCTTTTTTAACTAAATAATCTGCTCCATCGGTAGCATTGGTAAATCCTTCACCAGCTGCATCTCTCATTCTACCCTTATTAACCTTCACCGTTGAAAGCATATCACTAAATACATCTATACATAACTTAACTGTATCTAAACTATCAAAAATAGCCTCTTTATCTTCCTGCATATCCTTGTTATAAGCTAGAGGAAGTCCCTTCATCATTGTAAGTAGAGTTATAAGCCCCCCATAAACTCTTCCTGTCTTTCCTCTAACAAGCTCTGCTACATCTGGATTTTTCTTTTGTGGCATTATGCTGGAACCTGTAGAAAATCCATCATCAAGCTCTATAAAACCAAATTCTCCAGTACACCAAAGAATTATTTCCTCGGAAAACCTCGATAAATGCATCATTATTATTGCTAAAGCGCTATTAAGTTCTATTACATAATCTCTGTCAGATACACCATCTAAGCTATTCATAGTAACGTCATCGAACCCCAATTCTTCCGCTACCATGTATCTGTCAAGAGGATAAGTGGTAGTTGCTAAAGCCCCACTTCCAAGTGGGGATACATTCATCCTGTTATAGCAATCCACAAGTCTTGAATAGTCTCTTTTAAACATTTCTCCATAAGCTAACAAATGATGACAAAAGGTTATGGGCTGTGCCTTTTGAAGATGTGTATATCCAGGCATTATGGTATCAACATTTTCAGATGCTATCTTATATATTGAATTTTCAAGCTTCAATATTAAGTTTTTCAATTTATCAATTTCTTTTTTTACATACATTCTTAAATCCAATGCTACTTGATCATTTCTACTTCTTCCTGTGTGAAGCTTTTTACCAACTTCACCTATGCTGCTTATAAGCATTGTTTCTACATTCATGTGTATATCTTCAGCATCTTCTGAAAAATTAACTTTTCCATTTTCTATGTTTGCTAAAATATTTTTAAGCCCTTCAACAATCTTCTCCATATCATCAAAAGAAATAACATTACAGCTTGCAAGCATTTTTGCATGAGCTATGCTTCCCTTTATATCTTCTTCATATAATCTATAATCAAAAGATATAGAGGAATGAAATGCATTAACTAAACTGTTTGTTTCCTTTTGAAATCTTCCACCCCAAAGTTTCATAACTTACCTCCTATTTTTTTGAAAGCATTGACTTAACTGTAATTGGTAATCCGAATAGATTTATAAATCCTTCTGCATCCTTTTGGTTATAAACTTGATCTTCTCCAAAGGTTGCTATTTCTTCACTGTAAAGAGAATATGGTGATGTTATTCCAGCATTAATTATATTTCCTTTATAAAGCTTTAACTTCACATCTCCAGTAACTGTTTCTTGTGTCTTATCTACAAAGGCACTTAGTGCTTCTCTTAAAGGAGTAAACCATAAACCAAAGTAAACCAATTCTCCAAACTTAGTTGCAACTAATTCTTTATAGTGGGATGTTTCTCTATCTAAACATAAGGTTTCTAGTTCTTTATGTGCATAATATAAAATCGTTCCACCTGGAGTTTCATATACTCCTCTTGATTTCATACCTACTAGTCTATTCTCAACAAGATCTATGATACCAATTCCGTTTTTGCCGCCTATTTCATTAAGCTTTTTGATAAGTTCAACTGGACCATATTCGACTCCATCTATCTTCGTAGGAATACCTTGTTCAAAAGATAAAGTTACATAAGTAGGAACATCTGGAGCCTTTTCAGGAGATACTGAAAGTTCTAGTATCTTATCATAGTCTGGTTCATTTTCTGGATTTTCTAAATCTAAACCTTCATGGCTTAAATGCCATAAGTTCTTATCCTTACTATAGTTTGTTTCTCTTGTTAAAGTTATAGGAATATTCTTTGCTATAGCATAATCTATTTCTTCGTCTCTTGACTTAATATCCCATTCTCTCCAAGGAGCTATTATCTTCATTTCTGGTGCATATGCTTTAATTCCAAGTTCAAATCTCACTTGGTCATTTCCTTTTCCGGTACAACCGTGAGCTATAGCATTTGCCCCTACGTTTTTTGCTATTTCTACAAGTCTTTTAGCTATTATAGGTCTTGCAAAAGATGTTCCTAAAAGATACTTTCCCTCGTATATAGCATTTGCCTTTAGACAAGGAAAAATAAAGTCATTAACTAATTCTTCTTTTAGATCAGCTACGTAAAATTCGGAAGCACCAGTATTTATTGCTCTATCTCTTAAGCCTTCTAACTCATCTCCTTGACCAACATCTCCTACTACAGCTACAACTTCACAACCGTAATTTTCCTTAAGCCAAGTTATTATTATAGATGTATCAAGTCCACCTGAATATGCTAAAACAACCTTATTTAATTTCGCCATTAAAAACACCCTCCATTTTCTTCATTTAAAACATGTTATAATTATACATTCATTCTTCATAATTATGCAATACTTTTGAATAAATTTTTATTCATATTTTTTCTCCAGTATTCTTTTCTGTAATACTTGCTAAAAGCTTGCACCTATATAGGTATCCATTCAATATTCTAAATATTCTGTTTTCTATCATTTGTGCATAGTACTTAGGTATAAATGCATAAAAAATATAACTTTACATTCATTTTAGTTATTGATTAATGCATATTTATAATATATTATTTCTTAAAACTGTTGTATCTAAAGAATCCTCCTTCATTTCATCATAGTACTTACACATGGTTATTTATGAACGAAGCTTATATACTTTTCTATTCAGTAAAAAATGCAAAGATTAAATCAACCTTTGCATCTGTCATTGTATAAATATCCTCACTCTTTCTACTCTTTTTACACTCATCTCTTCAATTTTTAAGGTTATGTTATCGTAATTTACTACCGAATTTTCTATATTCTTAGGAATAGTTCCAAGCATTTCAAGAACAAATCCTCCAATAGTATCTGTATCCTCAGAATTAATATTCAAATTAAGTATTTCATTAACTCTGTATATAGATAAAAGTCCATCCACACTATATGTTTTGTCATCAATTTTTCTTATCTCTTGTTCATCTTCATCATATTCATCTGATATATTTCCCATCACTTCTTCTACTAGGTCTTCTAAAGTAACTATCCCTGAAAAGCCTCCATATTCATCTATCAATATAGCCATATGACTTTTAGTTTCCTTTATATCCTTAAAAAGTTCATCTATATGTTTTGTTTCAGGTACAAAATAGGGCTCTCTAACTAATTTATTAAGTTCTATATCTTCTATATTTTTGGTTATAAATTGGCTAAAAATATCCTTAGTATATAAAATTCCAATTATATTATCCACTTCATCTTCGTATATAGGTATCCTAGAAAACTTCTCATGTACTATTTCTTCTATAACATCTGCGATTTTTTCATCACCGTCTAACATGAATACTTCGGTTCTAGGTATCATAACCTCTTTAGCCAGTTTGTCATCAAACCTAAATATTCCATTAATCATTTCTCTTTCTGTTTCATTGATTACACCATGCTCTTTTCCTACTTCTATCATTGATTTTATTTCTTCTTCCGATACTCTTTCTTCCATGTTATTCATATCTATTCCAAATAATCTTATTAAAAGATTGGTTGAGAAAGAAAGAAATTTTACAAATGGTACTGTAACTTTAGATATCATAACTATAGGTTTTACTGTAAACATGGCCACAGATTCAGATTTTTTTAGAGCCAATCTTTTAGGAAATAGTTCACCTAGCACTAACGTAAAATACGATATTACAATTGTTATAATCACTAATGCAATTTGGTCACTGTAGGGTACATTATTTTGGTATAAAAATCTTGCAAAGCTATTTGATAAGCTTGTCGCTGCGGATGCACTGGCGAAGAAACCTGCAAGAGTTATCCCAACTTGAATAGTTGCTAAAAATCTGCTTGGTTCCTTGGTAAGATTTCTAAGTAATATAGCTTTTTTATCTCCCTTATCAGCTAAAATTCCTATTCTATTTTTATTTAAAGAGACTATGGACATTTCAGCTGCTACAAGAAATGCATTTATAGCAATTAATACTACTACTAATAAAATGCTTGTGATTAAATTTTCTTCCATAGCATTCTCCCTTTAGTACTAAATAAAAGTTTTTTAGACTTAACTATGCTTATTATTTCTTAAAACACTTTTTATTATCCTATTTTATAATTTTCTTAACTTTAGTTTATTTATAAAAACAAAATATGCTATTAAAGTACCGTGTTGCAATTAATAGGTTATACATCCGACTCTTTATAACCACTTAATATTGCTAAGTTTAGTTATGGATGTACCACTTCGTAATAAAACTTATTATTTTTAAATTCTCTCACCAGAAACCGTGAGAGTTTTAAAAATAGATTTCTGTTCGAAGTGGCACATCTATACCAAAAATTTTATACTGGTCTAGAAAGTAAAAAAATGCTATTGAGTAAGAAACTCAATAGCATTAATAAAAAAGCATAAATTTTAGTTATCCAAGGATTTTAACTTACTATAATCTTTTAAAGAATAAAAAAATTAGGGAATATTCATCCCTAATTAACTCTATTATTCATTATATCATCAAAGGTTATACCATTGAGCTGTTCATTAACTATATTTTGAATGCTATTCAAAGCATTATGTAACTGACATCTTCCAGATCTATTGGCATTACATATTTCAGGCTCACCTATACATTTTGCAACATAAGTAGGTCCATCTATTGCTTGTATAACATCATTCAAATGTATTTCTTGTGGAAGCCTTGCTAATGAATAACCTCCATTAACACCTCTATAAGAACTAACAATCTTCGCATGTGTCAATTTTCTAAGTATCTTAAGCAAAAATCTTATAGGAACTTTTTCATGTTCCGATATTGATCTTGCTTCTATCTTTGTACCGTAATCTAGTTTGCAAAAGTATAAAACGACTCTTAAAGCATAATCTACTTCTTGTGTTATCTTCATAATATTACCCCTTATAAGGTTTTAAATACATGACTAAATATAGCACTAATACATTGAAATGTCAACGTTTCACTTGATTTATCTGCACTCTCCTACTAACAATAAAGATGGATTACTTTGCTCCGAAATTTATTTTTATAACTCCTCTGGGTTCTTATATGTGAATTTGAAAATAAATATTTTATAATGAAGTGCACATCCATATATAATCATAATTTAAATCTTTAAATGTAATTTTCAATATTTTTATTTACAATAAAAACTTTCCATGCTATTATATGTGTATACAATTCAGTTTTATACAATTTAATTTTATAATATATAATTAGGAGATGTTTTAAATGTCTATTTATGATTTTAAAGTAAACAACATCGATGGAAAAGAAATCGAATTATCTAAGTATGAAGGTAAAGTTTTAATCATTGTTAATACTGCAACTAAATGTGGTTTTGCCCCACAACTTGAAGATCTACAAAAATTATATGAAAAATATAAAGATAAGGGGCTAGAGATTTTAGGTTTTCCTTCAAATCAATTTGAAAACCAAGAACCTGGCTCAAATGAAGACGTAAAAAAAGTTTGCTCAATAAACTATGGAGTAACATTTGATATGTTTGAAAAATCTGATGTTCGCGGTAAGGATTCTCTTCCATTATTTAATTATCTTATATCAGAAAAACCTTTTAGAGGTTTTAACTTAAATGATCCTCAACAAAAGTTTTTTAATGCATTTTTAGAAGAAAACTTTCCTGAATCTCTAATCGACGATTCCATAAAATGGAACTTCACTAAATTCCTTGTTGATAGGAATGGTAAAATAATCGGAAGATTTGAATCTCCAGTTGATCCTTTAAGCATGGAAAGTTATATAGAAGCTTTATTATAATTAATATATTATCGATGATTCTAATTTCAATATATATAATAATATTTCTAATTTTAATTCGTTAAAGAAGACCTATTTACATTCAAATATATAAATGATATATTTATACTATCAATTCAATTTTATGCAATTTAATCAAACTCAATATTATCGGAGGTATTAAAAATGAGTATATATGATTTTAAAGCTATAGATATAGATGGGCGTGAGGTTGACTTTTCTGATTATAAGGGTAAAGTATTACTTATAGTAAACACTGCAAGTAAGTGTGGTCTCACACCTCAATTTAAAGAGCTAGAGGATTTGTACAATAAACTTAGAGGTAAAAACTTTGAGATTCTTGGATTCCCTTGCAACCAATTTGCTAGTCAAGATCCAGGAAACAGTGAAGAAATCAAAAGTTTTTGTCTGCTAAACTATGGAGTAACTTTTAAAATGTTTGAGAAGGTTGATGTAAATGGTGAAAACGCTCATCCTATCTACAAATATTTAACTTCTCAAAAAGGTGGAATTTTGAATAAAGCTGTTAAGTGGAATTTCACAAAATTCTTAGTTGATTCAAATGGAAATGTAGTAGACAGGTTCGCACCAACTACATCACCTTCAAAGATTGAGGAGGATATAAATAAACTTTTAAAGGACGTGTAACAATGGAAGATAACGAATTAAAAGATGAGATGTTAAAATTAGATAACCAGCTATGCTTTGCTATTTACGCTTGTTCCAAAGAGATAATTAAAGGGTATAGACCTTATCTTGACGAGTTAGGTCTTACTTATACACAGTATATAACTCTACTTTCGCTTTGGGAAAAGGATGGTGTAACTGTAAAAGAATTAGGAAACAAATTATATCTTGATTCCGGTACTTTAACACCATTATTAAAAAAGTTAGAAGCTTCTAATTTAATAGAAAGAATTAGAGATAAAGAAGACGAAAGAAATGTTATAATTAAGCTTACTGAAGAAGGCAAGAACAAAAAGTTGTCAGCTGGATGCATTCCTCAAAAGTTATTGGAAAATACAAAGCTATCACCAGAAAAACTTTTTAGTATAAGAGAAAGTATGAAAGCTTTGCTAGAATCAATGAGATAGTATAAAAACTACCAGAATTATTTCTGGTAGTTTTTATTTTAGTATTAACTTTTCTCTATTTCTTCATAAAGAATTCATATAAAATGGATATCATTAATAGTATACTGATATTTTTCACAAACAAATAATCCGTAAGATAAATAAATTTGAGGTGTAAAATGTTATAGGAGTGATAAAAATGGCAATAAAAAGTATAAACCTTAGCGTTAACGACATGACCTGTACTTCTTGCGAAAATAGAATATCCAATTCTTTAAAAACTCTTTCTGGTATCTTAGAAGTAAAAGCCAGTTATAAGAACTCATCAGTTTATGTGAAATTTGACAATGAAAAGTGCTCTTATGGGAAAATATGTTCAACAATAGAAGATATAGGTTATACAGTCACAGGAAATACTTTATCCCAAAGTAGTAATTCTGCTAAAACTGAAATACTACCTATAATTGCAATAATATTTATAGCATTTGTATTTATAAAATTAGGGCAAAATTCTATCGGCTTTGATATGAGTTCTAAACTAGGAACAAATACTACATACGTTATGCTCTTTGTAATAGGCATCTTCACTTCTCTGCATTGCGTAGGTATGTGTGGAGGTATAATGCTTTCTCAAAGTATATCAATAAAAGGTGTAAATAAGTTTTCAAATCTAAAACCTTCACTTTTTTATAACTTTGGAAGATTAATATCTTATACTCTATTAGGTGGGATAGTAGGTGCTATAGGATCTGTATTTACTATAACTATAGGGACTCAAGCATTAATATCTATAATTGCCGGAGTTTTTATGGTAATAATGGGATTTAATTTGGCTGGGTTTAAATTTTTTAGATCTATTAACATCAAACTTCCATGGTCGAACTGTAATACAAAAAGATCACTAACAGGTAAACCACTAATTGTAGGTCTTTTGAACGGCTTGATGCCTTGCGGCCCTCTTCAAACAATGCAATTATATGCTCTTGCTACTGGTAGTCCAATTAGAGGTGCAATTTCTATGTTCATTTTCGCCTTAGGTACTATTCCACTTATGCTTACATTTGGAGTTGCTGCAAGTTTTCTTAACAGCGGTAAGACTAAAAAACTACTAAAAGTCAGCGGAATTGTAGTTATATTATTAGGATTTATCATGGCTAACAGAGGATTTACTCTAATGGGCTTTAATATATCACCTATGTCTATTTTAAGCAGCAAAAATTTAGCTTCTAATGTTAAGATGTCTGATGATAACAAGGGGAAATTAGTAGATGGAAAGCAAGTTATTAACTTAACTGCAGATAGCAAAGGTTATTCCCCTAATGTAGTATTTCTTCAAAAAAACGTGCCAGCCAAGATAGTTATAGATGGAAAACTCATAACTTCTTGCAATAACGAAATTGTATTTCCCAGTCTAAACATAAGTAAAAAACTAAAATCAGGTGAAAATGTAATAGAATTTACACCTACTGATAAAGATATTGATTATAGCTGCTGGATGGGTATGATTACAGGTAAGATCAAAGTTGTTGATAATTTAGGCAATGTGTCTCAAGAAGACATTTCTAAGGCTCAATCAGATCAACAACAATCTGCTGCTGGCGCAAGTTGCTGCTCTCCTACTGGAGGAGCTGCTCAAGAACCACAATTATATGGTCAACCTATCTCTAAGGTACCTACTGATAAAATGGTTGTAAAAGCTAAAATTAATGGTGTAACACAAAATCTTTCGATTAAAGCTAATAACAACGAATTTGAACCTTTAGTTTGGGTATTCAAAAAAGGTCTCACAGCTAACGTTTCTCTTAATTTAAATGGTATGAATAATGCTGATGGTAAGTATGACATTATAGGTTTTACTACTAACACTAAGGTTAATAGCTTTACAATAAGCAATTATCTTGGAAAGTTAAATATGAAATTCGATAAAGAAGAAACTTATTTTATTGAAAAAGATAATAATGTTTACGGTGTTATTAAAGTTGTCTCTGACTTTGATAATGCTGACTTAGAACAGATAAGAAATGACACCATAAATCAATAATCACATATAGAGTTTCTATCCAACTATTAATTTATACATGCTATAATTCATAGGTACTTGATTTGCGAACAAGTGTAAATTAAGTTTCTTCATAGGAACTCTTTAAAGCTGTACCACTTCGATCATAGGTCTATTTTTAATGCACTCACAGATTCTGGTGAGAAAGCTTAAAAGTATAAATTACTGTACGAAGTGGTACATTAATATGTATTGTTTTACCCCTGGAACTTTTTTCTTTTTATACTTCCCCAACTTCCCTTTAGCTTTCTAAATTTTATTATACCTTCTAATCTGTATAGCGTAGTCATCTGCCTATATCCAAAGTTCTCTATTATTCCATAGAAAGTTAATTTCATTAGCTGCCATATTGATGGATACTTATTAAAAGTGTATTCCTCCAGTAATATCGCTCCTATAGAAAGTATAACTCCATATAGTATGGATGAAGCTAAAAAAAGTAGAAAATACCTAACATTAAGTACTCCGAAAAAATATGATAAAGGAATAAACACATATCCAACTACTTCCACTATAGGTCCAATCATCTCGAACACCCAAAAATAAGGAGCCGCTAAGATACCTATCTTACCATATCTAGGATTAAAAAGTAGCCGTTTATGTTTGAACAGACTATCCATAAGTCCAATCTGCCATCTTCTTCGTTGCACCCTTAAATCCTTAAACTTCTCAGGAGCTTGAGTCCAACAAACTGGGTCTGGTATAAATTTTATTCTATATTTCTCTTTTCTTTCTCTCATAATTCTATGAAGCCTTACTACTAGTTCCATATCTTCACCTATAGTTTTAACAGTATAACCACCAACTTCTATAACGCTCTCTTTTTTAAATGCTCCAAAAGCTCCAGATATTATAAGCAAAGCATCAATTGCATCCCACCCCATTCTACCTGTTAAGAATGCTCTAAGATACTCAACTATCTGAAACATAGCTACTCTATTTTTAGGTAACCTTATTTCTTTTATCTTACCATTATCTATTGTGCTTCCATTGGCAATTCTCACTATTCCGCCTACAGCTATTGTGAGTTTATCTTCTACAAAAGGCATTATAACTCTTACTAAGGAGTCACTTTCTAATATTGAATCAGCGTCAATAGATGCAAACACTGGATATCTAGATATATTTATTCCTGCATTTAAGGCATCAGCCTTTCCTCCATTTACCTTATCTACCACTACTAGTTTAGGTATATCTATATTTTTATATACTGCTTTGATCTCGTTGGTAGCAACTCTATATCTTATAGGTTGATATACCTTTCTGAGCTTAAATGCTTCTATTACTCTTTCTAGAGTTTCATCTTTAGAACCATCATTAATTACTACTATTTCAAATGTAGGGTAATTCAAAGCCAGAAGAGATTTTATGTTGTCTACTATGGTTTCTTGCTCATTATAGCCTGGTACTAATACCGATATAGGAATCATATTATCTGATTCAGTATATTTTTTGTGGTTCGAATATCTCATCTTTCTTATATAATCATACAAGTTAAAGCTTGATAATATAAGCTGAATAAAATATATCCCATTAACAATAAGAACATAATATAAGATAAAGTGGTTAAACGCTAAAATTACTTCCCTTAAGATATTACTCATCCTTTGTTTCACCACCATTATCAATGTAGTTTTTTATAAGTACAGCTAATTTTTCATCATAGTATTTGTTATTCTCCTCATCAAATATTCTTGACATTAGATCCGTATCTTCCATAGCAGATATTATTATATCTTTAGCAAACCTATCATGCCCTTCAAATACTTTATGCACATACTGCAAACTCTCATCTAGCTTTAGTATAGAAACAGCAGAATTATATCTTACAAACCATTGCCTATCAGATAATTTATCAATTAATTTAGGTATGATATTTGTATCACTATATCTTCCCAGAGTTTTAGCAGCTAAAGCCCGGACTTCCCAACTTTCATCATCTAAAAGATCAGAAATTTTATCTATATAACGAGTATCCTTCATATTACCTAAAGCTTTTATTGCTGATATTCTTCTTTCTTTAGAATTACTATCTAAATATTTTGCTATAGGCTCTATCAAGGTATACTCTAATGAATTGCCAGCAGATTTTATAAATAACGAGCTTATAAACTCGTCTTCATCATCTATCATTTTTGAATACACAAAACTTTTATTTCCTTCAAAGCTATCTATTATCTCAATGAGACTTCTTTCACTTAAGAGAATTGATCCATTTATCTTTGAAAAAGCATCTATAAAGCTTTGGTCATCTCCTATTTTTGCTAAAGCTAAAAGAGCATTATATTTTATATCTTGTATAGATATAGAAACTTGCTCTAATAAATCTTTTATGGCTTTTTTACTTCTTAATTCCCCCAACTTCTTACAGCATAGTGCTTTCTTATATATATTTCTTGTATTTAAATCTTTCAATTCTTCTTCTACAATTCTATAATCTTCGCAAAATTGTATTAAGATTTCTCTAAATTCTCCAGTGAAATTTTCAAGATAGTAGCTTATTCTTTCTTCTAGTATATCCCTCCTTATACTATTCCTTAGTATTTTTTTAAGTCTCTTTCTATCAATATCGATATCTTTTATATTTCCAGTATCTATTACCTTATTAATTATAGAATCTATTTCAGGAATTAATTGTTTCTCATACCTAGACTTCTGTTTTCTAGCTATTTTTTCTATGCTCTTTTCCACTATTATATACAAATAAAGAAATGCTACTATAGTACTAAAAAGAATTATAGAGTAATATATGTACTGTTCCATGAATTCACCATCATTCTTTTATATACTTTTTTATGATTTCGTCCATCTCTTTTGGTGAAAATGGTTTTTTTACAATTTCACTTGCTCCTATTTCTAAAAGATAATTTATATTTTCAGTTGATTTCTGAGCAGACAAGACTATTATGTTAATATTTTCATCTAGTCTTTTAACCTTTTTTATAAATTCATCTGCATACATAGTATCCATATAAGAATCAATTATAAGAAGATTAAACAAGGTATACTTCAT
This sequence comes from Clostridium folliculivorans, assembly GCF_024341905.1. Classification (GTDB taxonomy): domain Bacteria; phylum Bacillota; class Clostridia; order Clostridiales; family Clostridiaceae; genus Clostridium_AR; species Clostridium_AR folliculivorans. Next base: position 220,638 of record NZ_BQXY01000005.1, on the reverse strand, counting down.
TAATACTAGAGCTGCATTTGCATTATCAGCAACTGCAACAGAGTAATTCTTCTCCTTATATCTACTTACCATTATTGAGGTTAAGGTTACATCATCATCCACAATTAATATTCTTCCCCCGGTCATTTTATCATCTCTGCTCACCATTAAAAGTGATTTATTTTTCAACCTATTGTCCTCCTATATCTTTAAAAGCTTCTTTTAATATGTAATAAGAAGGCTTAAGCCTCTCATGAAAACTTGGGTTATTCCATTCATTCAAGCTAAAATATCCCATCTCATTACTATTTATGTTTTTATTATTAGTTACATGAATTCCTCCTAAATATATGCCTTCAACTTTTGTAGCTTTTATTCCATAAATATTAAAGTCATTCATTATACTCTTTGTAGATGGATCCATAAAGTTTAATAATTGCCATGGAATTCTTATTTCTATATTATCTCCATTAACATTAAAATCTGTTAATGAGTTAAATGTATCATGTTTTGGATTGCCATCACCAAAGGTTAATCTACCAGTTTCATACTTTGATAGAGGTATAACAACTTTATCTTGAGGAAGTAATAGCTCTTTATTAAGACATAAATATATTGGGTTAAATATATTGTTATCATTATTTTCAAATGCAGTATTTCTATCTATCATCTTCAATTGTTTTGCATAAAGGTAATAAAAAGAATCGTAATAACTATGTACCATAATTCTTGAATTACTTTTACCATCAATATTTACAATAAAATCTATCGGTCTTTGAAACCTTATATCAGTGTCTTGAATGGATAAACTACCTGAACTAGGAGTTACATCTATGGGGATAATGAACTTATCTTTTTCTAAATTGAAATTATCTACTTTGGCATATAGATATAAATATTTCTCATCCTGTTTGGCATAAACGCTAAAATCATTGCCTTTAGCTGAGAGCTTACTACTTTGCCATTCATCAGGGTTTCCATCAACATAACACTCACTATCTTTCTTCCCAGGTTCAAAGGCTAGAACTCCAAATTCCTGCTCATTAGTTTGAGGATTTGACCAATAAGCCCTTCTTTCTGGTATATCAAGATCCATAGTATTCCAAGTTCGCTTAAACCATTCATCCTGCCATGTGAATATAAGACCCCCACAATAACCTTCATCATGTATGTTCTGCAACATAAACTTATCCATCTCTCCTTGCGTCTTCTCATCAATATCACCTTGATTAAATCCCATATGTATATTTTCGTGAGCCTTTCCTCTGGATGCAGGAATACCGAATTCAGCAACAAGTACAGGAACTGTATGCTGCTTTCTAAGCTCCTTTAGATAAGCCCTATAGGTATTAACCTTGCCATTAGGATCTTTAAATTGTGCATATTCATGTTGATAGTTCATGAAATCTGGATAATAAGGATATATATGATAGGATGCAAATAATCCTGGTTTAAACGCTTGTTTTGCTTTTATATGCTCTGTATTTACAGCTACTTTATCTTCTTTAGGTAATGGTTCATTGGGATGAGATAACATATCTGTAGTTACCCAGTTTGTAAAACCGGTAGCTCTTTGCATTTTATAATTATAGGTTTCATAGTCTATAGCATAATCACCTATTTCGCAGAGAAATTTTTCAAATGGTGATGAATTGCTTGTGTATAGATATTTCCCTTCAAACTCACTGTTTTTATTATTGATTTCATTTGTGTTGATGACAAAATCAGGATCCCACTCTATTCCAAGTATCCATCCTGCTACATATTCAGATATATCTTTTTTATAAATACCATTGGCATAACCTTTTTTTTCTGGTAATTCTGCTTTGCCATGAATTATATCAACTAATGCTTTAATATCAGCTTTTACTTGATTCTTTATCTTTTGATTTTCTGCGTTGTTTATATTTATAATATCTTCTTCATTAACCCAAACACCTTGAAATAGATATAAAGGCTTAATAGATTCTTGATTATATTCGTAAAGCGCTTCATAAAAATCCGGCTTTAGGATAGTATATACTCTTATGCTATTAGCATTCATTTCACTTATATATTTAAACCACCTTTTGTATTCTTCCTTGGTTATTGCAAGTTCTCCCGGAAAGCTGCCTGGCTTAGCTGCACCTATATTGACACCTTTTATAAAGCTCTTTTTCCACTTTCCTAGTTCATATATATAGAAATCTTTAGCATCTACCTTAGTAATGAATTTGGTATTATCCTCTGTATATGTAGAAAACTTATTCCTAACTATATATCCAAATTTCCATATTGAAAAGCTAAGAATTGCTAAAGTTATCACCACTGCTAAAAACTTCTTCATTATAAATTCCCCCTTATACCTCACTCACCATAAATAATTTTAATATACATTCTTAAGTTCAATACTGTACTTTAACATCTCTTAATATTATTATGTTCTAAAGCGGATTGGTCCATGTAAGGATAATAATAAAAAAGTTACTGAAGTGTCCTTCTTCAGTAAGTTTTTTTGCGTATCTACCTTTCCGAATTCATATGAGGAAAATCTGGCAGGCGAATAAGTTTTACTTTTTACTGTTTATACACAAAAAATTTCTAAAACCATTGAAATATCTATATTTAGCTATATTAAAAACTTTATACTTTTCTAGACAGTAAAAAACCTTTGTTTTTCAACAAAGGTTTTTAAATAATCTAAGAAATTTATATTATCTTGTCATACATGCTTTTATCTTTTTAATTCTTTTATCTCCAACTTCTTCTACCTTAAACATAACATTTTTATATTCAACTATTTTTTCTTCGTCACTCTTAGGAATTTTCCCTATCATACTTACAAGAAATCCGCCAATTGTATCAAAGTTGTCAGTTTCTATATCTAAATGTAGATGTTCATTAACATCATTTATTGATAAAAGTCCATCTATTAAATAAGTGTTATTATCTAACTTCTTAATTTCACTTTCATTATCATTCTCATCATACTCATCAAAGATATTTCCCATAACTTCTTCTATTAAATCTTCTATAGATACTACTCCTGAGAATCCACCGTATTCATCAATAAGAATAGCCATATGATTCTTAGAGTCTTGTAGTTCTTTAAACAGTGTATCTATATTGTTAGTCTCAGGAACAAAATAAGGAGTTCTTAATATACTTCTTATGTTAATCTTATCTATCCCTGTCTTATTGGCCTGGAAGAAGAAATCTTTCATATATAGTATACCTATTATATTATCAATATGACCTTCATAAACGGGAACTCTAGAGAAGTTTTCATTTAATAACTTTGAAGATATTTCTCTTATAGGAGTATTTATATTTAATAAAAATACTTCAGTTCTTGGAGTCATTACTTCTTTTGCAAGCTTGTCATCAAATTCTATTATACTTTCTATCATTTCCTTTTCAGTCTCATTTATAACACCATGCTCTTGTCCAACTTGAACTAAGGACTTTATCTCTTCCTTCGAAACCTTTTCTTCTAAGTTCTTTCCATCAATTCCAACAAGTCTTAGCAATAAATTAGTAGATCCTGAAAGGAATTTTACAAAAGGGCTACTTATTTTCGAAACAAACACAATCGGCATTACCGAAAACATAGCTATTGCTTCTGAGTTCTGAAGAGCAACTCTTTTTGGGAACAATTCTCCAAATACTAGTGTGAAGTATGATAATAGGATAGTTATTACCACCAAAGAGATTTGACTGCTATATGGTATATTAAACTTACCCAAGAATACAGAAAACTCACCACTTATTCCTGTTGCAGCAGATGCACTAGCAAAAAAGCTTGCAAGAGTTATACCAACTTGTATAGTTGCCAAAAAGTTACTAGGTTCGTCCAAAAGTTTTATTAAAGATACGGCTTTCTTATTTCCTTTTTCAGCAAGATTTCTAACCTTGTTCTTATTTAAAGAAATTATAGCCATTTCTGCAGATGAGAAAAAAGCATTGATAAGTGTTAAAAACACTATTAATAATAATTGAAACAAAATACTACCATACGGGCTCGGGTCCATAACTTTTAATACCTCCTAAAACATTATAGCTATAATGATATCATAGCTAATGAAATCTTTCAAATTCGAAAAATTCTTAGAATTGTCTAATAATTTACCTTAAAAGCCTAATATACAGTTTATCCTACTTACACTTTCTCAATCTAGTCCATACTATTTTTAAAACTCTCACAGCTTATGGTGAGAGAATTTAAAAATATAAACATTAGGCGCTATTAAAGCACCGTGCTGAAATTGATTGGTTAATCATCCGACGCTTTAATGAGCTTACGCAAAGAATTAATATGAAGTAGTACATTCATAAATGAAAAAAATCACCTACTAGATATAGATAAGAATATAATATTCTTATACTACCTCTAATAGGTGCAAGTTCAAGTTTGGAACTTATTATATATTAACTATAAGGGTTTGCTATTTATAATTTTTCACTTCATAGATATAGTGTTTTCTAAACCTTCATAAATACATATGAGAGGATTTAAAAACCTTTCTCAAATTGTGAAGTGATACTTTTATACATTCTCACCATTGGTTTCTATTACTTCTTTATACCAATAGTAACTCTTCTTCTTGATTCTTCTTAAATCCTTGTCTCCAGTTTCATCCTTATTTACATAGACAAAACCATAACGTTTTTGATACCCATTAAGCCAGCTTAAAAGATCTGTAAAAGACCAAGTGCAGTAACCTATAAGTTCTACCCCATCAGTTATTGCTTCTTTGCAAGCTTTAACGTGAGCTTCTAAGTAAGCTATTCTATAATCATCATTGACAACATCATTTTCTTCTAACTTGTCAAATTCGCCAAGTCCATTTTCTGTTATCAATATCGGTAATCCATATCTATTAGTTATTCTTCTAAGTCCTATTCTTAAACCTTCAGGATCTATCTCCCAATCCCAGTTAGTAGCTTCTAAATGCTCATTTCTCTTAGTTTTAAATACTCCTGGAATACCACTGTCTTGAGTAGTTCCCTTTTTACCTGAAGTATTCATCTTAGCTTCTCCAACACCATCTAGTGGATTCATTTCAACGGTAGCTGTTCTATAATAATTAACACCCATAAAATCAGGAGTACCGCTCTTAAGAAGTTCTATATCTCCCTCTTTTATTTTTGGTGCTAAGCCTTTGCTTGCTAAGTATTTATATGCAGCCTTTGGATATTCACCTTTAGCATAAACATCCATCCACCAATGACTAGTTAGCTCTTCATGGTTTTCAAAAGCTAATATATCTTCTGGTTTACTGCTTGCTGGGTATGTTGGTGAATAAGCAAAACTTGGTCCAATCTTTCCATCTGGAACTATCTTTCTAAAAGATTGTATTGCTTTAGCGTTTGCTAAAAATGCAATATGGTTTGCTGCATAAAGTCTCTTTTGATCCTTTACTCCAGGTGGATGTAAAGCTGTACCATATCCTAGACCTATAAATACATTTTGTTCATTTAAAGTAACCCAATGTTTTACTCTATCTCCATAAGCCTTGAATAAAGTTATACAATATTCATTAAAATCATCTATTATTTCTCTTGATTCCCATGCACCATAAGCATCCATCAATGCTTGAGGAACATCCCAATGGTATATAGTTACAAGAGGCACTATGTCATTTGCAATCAATTCATTTATAAGATCATCGTAGAATTTTAATCCTGATTCATTAACCTCGCCTTTTCCATTTGGATAAATTCTGCTCCAAGCTATAGAAAATCTGTAGGCTTTCAACCCCATTTCTTTCATTAGGGCAACATCTTCTTTATATCTGTGATAATGATCTACTGCAACGTCACCATTTGTTCCCATATATGTAGTTCCAGGTAGTTTAGTATATATATCCCATACAGAAGGTCCTTTGCCATCTTTATCCCATGCACCTTCTACTTGATATGCTGCTGAAGCTGATCCCCAAAGAAAATTATCTGGAAATTTACTTAATTTTTCGTATATCACAATCACCACTCCTTTTACCTCATTTTATATTTAAACCTTTTATCAGTAAACATTTGCAACAACAATAGTAACATGTTAACTAGTATAGACATTTTGTTTTTTCTAAAAACAAGCTGTTACAAAAATATTGTATTAATAAAATTATTTTATTATAATATCTATTATGCTTTCTTTTAGTTTATACAAGCATGTATTGCTATTTATAAACTTTATTAAAGTATAAGATTTGATAACACCTAAATTTCAACATATGAATAAATAAAAGGTTAGATGGGAGATTTTTATGAATACTATATTATTTGATTTAGATGGAACTTTGCTACCTATGGACACAGATGAATTCACAAAAATATACTTTACTGAAATGGCTATATATCTTTCAGATCTTATTGATGGAAAAACCTTAGCTAAAAACATATGGACCTCTACCGAAGCTATGGTAAGAAATTTAGATTTCAAAACTAATGAAGAAGTATTTATGGAAGACTTTGCAGCTAGAATCGATTCAGATATAAATATATATAAAGAAAGATTTTATACTTTTTATGATACAGGTTTTTTAAATGCTAAAAAAGCTGTATATGAAAATGATTATATACAAAAAAGTGTAGACCTACTAAAGGAAAAAGGTTATGAGCTCGTTATAGCGACAAACCCACTTTTTCCTCTTAAAGCAATACTTCATAGAATAAGATGGGCAGGATTAAATGCCAGTGACTTTATCTATATATCTTCATATGAAAAGAATCATTACTGTAAACCTCAAGTTAAATTTTATGAAGAAATATTAAATGATTTAGGAAAAAAAGCAAATGACTGCATGATGGTAGGTAATGACGTAGAAGAAGATATGATTGCTGGTAAGCTAGGAATTGGAACTTATCTAATAACTGATAACTTACTACAAAGATCTGAAAACGAAGCTAATGCAGACTATAAAGGTACTTACGAAGACTTTTACAGATTTGCTGAAGGCCTTCCAAAATTAGTTTAATTTATATATTAGGAATCCTTACATGATTTATAGAAACTGTTATCATGTGAGGATTATTAAATATTTATTATTATTTATCTGTTCATATCCTTAACTCCCATAATAATCATAGTTGTTACTAAATTATATTTATCATATAATTGACTATAGAGATACCCATAGAAAAATCGCTGAACCGATTTTCTTCAGTGAATTTTTTACGCATCTGCCTTTCCGAGTAAATATGAGGAAAATCCGGCAGTAGATACATTCTTCTTTTTGGAGGCATACAATGGCTTATATTTTTTATAAAGATGGACATGCTGTAGATAATACAATAATAGACAATCTAAAAGACATTGATGAAAATGTACTTTTATATATATCACAAGATAAACGTGAGGCCTTTTTTAGGAGCCCTCATAAGAATAATGTAAACACAATAAGTAGAGATATAATTCATAAGGATAAAAACACCATATTCTTAAGTATTCCATATTTGAATACACACAGTAAATACATATTAGAAGCTGTATTATATAAAAACACTTTGATTTTAAATGTAAAAGATAAATCATGTATTGAATTTCTAAAAGAAAAGTTGGTTACTGACATAAATATAAACTCTAAGTCACTATTACTTCATTTATTTGAATATCTATCATTTGTTTATAGCGATAAGTTAATGAGATTAAATGAAGCTATAGAAGAACTTTTTGAAAATGCAATTTCAGATAAAACAATAGAAATGGAACAAATCCTTAAGAAAAAAAAGATTGTATCACTTATTAAAAGATACACCACATATTATAAATCTATGGTTAACTATTTAGAGGACGAGCTTTCTGAGGAATTAATGTTTAATAAAGTATTTTTTTCTTTCGATCATACTCTTCAAATAGTAGAAGATGTTCAAAGTTCTATATATTCCTGCATTGATATATATAACTCTATCTCTGCTAACAAAATGAATAAGACCATGGAACTATTAACCTTTATAACAGTATTTACTCTTCCTCTGACCATAATTACTGGAGTCTTTGGAATGAACTTCGAGAATATGCCTTTACTTTCGAATAAGTTTGGTCTTTTACTAGCTTTTTTATTGGCTGTAATAATAGCAATACTTGAATTTTTATATTTTAGAAGAAAGAAATATCTATAATTTATATAGATTACAAAGAGGTGAACTGTAGATGACTACAAAAAAATTATCTTTAATATTTTGCACTATGTTGACATTAAATGCTTTATTATATGGTTGTACAAAAAATGAAGTTGTAGCAACAAACACTAATACAAGCAGTGAGCCTAACATCATAAAGTATGATCCACCTGAAGACAGTTCTTCAAAAACAAGTGCAGCTACAAATAGCTCTTCTATTTCTAATAAAAATAGCAGTTCAAATATAAAAAATTCAACTAATAATGCTCAATCACCAGCAGATAAGAATAGTTCTGCATCAGCAGTAAAATCAGTGACCTCAAGTAAATCTTCTAATTTAAATGCTAATAATGCATCACAAGTTAATGTTTCAACAGAATCAGCTCTATATGATGCTATAAAAAAAGGAATCGAAACTGGAACTGATATATCGGTCGATTTATCTAAGATTTCAATAAATGGAAGTTTAGTTGATTTTGCTTTAAAGGTCGCTAGTGAGACGGGTTACGCAGGCTATCTTGAAAATGTTCAATATAACACAACTGGAAATAATGTAGTTTTACACTTCAACTATAAAGCAGGAAAAGATGGCTTTACTTCACAAATCAATACTGTTAACTCACAAGTTCAGCAAATAGTTGCTTCAGTTATAAAACAAGGAATGAATGATTATCAAAAAGAATTAGCTCTTCATAATTATGTGGTAAATAACACTGTCTATGACTATAAAAATCTTGAGCTTAATTCTCTTCCTAATGATTCCTTTACAGCCTATGGAGTATTTATTAAGAAAGTGGCAGTATGCCAAGGCTACTCTGAGGCTATGTATAGACTTTTAAATGCAGCAGGAGTGAATAATAAAATCATTACTGGAACTGCCAATGGTGTACCCCATGCGTGGAATCTTGTTAGTATAAATGGAGCTTACTATCATCTAGATTCAACCTTTGATGATCCAATATCACAATCTGGAAACCTCTTAAGTTATAATTACTTTAACGTAACAGATGCTCAGATATCCAGAGATCATAGTTGGACTAAAGGCAATTATCCTGCTTGCAATAATACCGCAGCAAACTACTTTAAAGTTAGTAACTTACTCGCAAATAATCAAAATGACTTTTATAATATAATTTATAATGGATTAACAAAAAAACAGACTACAATAATGTGTAAGACAAGCAGTTATGATACTAATACTTTTTCACCAAATGCATTAGTAGATGTAATTTCTAAACACCCTGAATTAAATTATATAAATAATTCAAAAGGTTTTTCTTATAGTTATGATCAAAACTCATCTGTAATGGAGTTTTTCGTAAGCTATAAATAATAAAGCCTATTACAATTAAGTAGTTCATCTATATAAATTTTAGGTTATATTATTGAATTAAATTTAATATTGTAATTTGTAAAGTAAAAAGACTGAAATCTTTATGATCTCAGCCTTTTACTTTATATCTTTGTTGCTAATATCCCATAACTTGTTCCATCAAAGTTGAAAACTTCTTGAACCTTAAATCCAGTCATAGCTAATAACTCTTTTATAACCTCTATTGATATTAGATCTTTAGCTTTAATTTGGTGTTCTTCGCATTGAATTGAATGATTTAAAAGGGCGAGTTTACCATTATCTTTTAACATTCTATTAATCTCATCTAAGAAAGCTTGCTTATCCTCTACTTCGTGTATCACATTACATGCTATTGCAAAAGTAATCGAAGAAGATTCGAGTTTAAGATTGTTATGATCAGTTTTAATTGTTATTATATTATTCAATTCGCTAAACGTAGCTCTTTTATCTACTTCATCTAACATTTTTTCAGAGTTATCCAAAGCATAAATTTTATTTCGATTTATTATTTTTCCTAAAGGTATAGTAAAATTGCCTCTTCCACAACCTATGTCTGCAACAACATCCTCTTCACTTACTCCGAATTTCATCAAAATTTCAAAAGGTGAAGCTTCAAGTTTTATCAAATCATTTTGATGTGTAACACTGCTTTCTATATTTAATTTATGTTCCATATATAAAATCCCCTTCCCAAGAAGTTTATAATTTCAGATGCAAATATCCTATAACGATTATCTCCATTTTTTCATATTTATAGACTAAATATAAATTTATTTACTCCAAAAGGACATTTGCTCTATTTTATCCTCTTTCAAGGATGATATTGACAATCCTATTAATCTTATTTTCTCTTCTAATTGTAGATTTTCTAATATATCTATAGCTTCGTTATACAAATCATTTTCTTCTCTTATATAGCTGTTTAGAGTCCTGCTTTTAGTATGGTTAATGAATGATGATGTTTTTATTTTAAGTGTTATAGTCTTTCCACTAATATTCTTATTTCTAAGTATAGAACTTATATCTGAAGAAAACTCTTTTATATAATCTTTAAGTTCCTCTATCTCATCTGTATCAACTCTAAGAGTACTCTCTTTTCCTATAGATTTTCTTTCTCTTGATGTTATGACCTTTCTATTATCTATACCTCTTATTCTATCATAAATATCATGTCCAAACTTACCGAAGTATTCTATAAATATATTCTCAGGGAGTTTATATAATTCCTCCACATTAAAGATTCCTATATTATTTAGCTTTTTAACAGACTTTGAACCAAGACCATATATCTTGTTTATGGGTAATGGAAACAAAACTTCTGGCACCATTTCTTTAGTTATGATTTTAAGGCCATTTGGCTTGTTCCAATCAGATGCAAGTTTAGCCAAAAACTTATTGTAGGATATGCCAACAGATAAAGTAAGTCCTATATCCTTTTTAACTTTATTTTTTATGTAATTTGCTATATCTATTGGTTTTTTATTTATATAGCTTATATCTAAATAAGCTTCATCTATACTTAATGGTTCTACATAAGGAGTAATATCACGAAATATATTAAATATACTATTAGAAATTTCTTTATATCTCCAAAATCTTGGTTTTACAAACACCGCATTAGGACACAATTCCTTTGCCATAAATATAGGCATAGCGCTCCTAACACCAAAACGTCTTGCTTCATAAGAGCACGTAGCCACTACTCCCCTATTTGATGTTCCTCCCACAATAACTGGCTTACCTTTTAAACTAGGATTATCCAATACTTCTACTGAAGCAAAAAAAGCATCCATATCTACGTGAATTATTACAGTATCCACTCAAACACTCCATTCAGCGGTAAAGCATTTTTTTATTTGATAACATAATTATTATACCAAAAAGAACACATGTTTCCACATAATTTTAACAATATTCTTAAACATAGGCTTTTTTTATAGCTAGAAGTTCCTATATTAATCTATATTTTGTACATTCATATATACAAATTAAATTAAATATAGGAACTTTTTAGATTTATTAAGAATTATATTTCTTTAAAAGTTCTAGTGCTTGCTCTTCAGGTATCGGTTTAGATATATAATAACCTTGTACAATATCACACTTATTATCCACTAGATAATTATATTGTTCTTCCGTTTCTACTCCTTCAGCTACTACATTTAAACCCATTTGATGCGCAAGCTGTATTATTACACCAACTATACTTTCATTTGTTTTGTTTGCATCTTCTGAACATAATTCATCTATAAACACCTTGTCTATCTTTAAAGTATCAAAAGGCATATCTTTTAAATAAGTTAAAGAGGAGTATCCCTTACCAAAATCATCTAAAGATATTTTTATAGACTTTTCTTTAAGCTTATTTAACTTAGTTATGTTTTTATCTATAGACTCCATAAGTATAGACTCTGTAATTTCTAAATTAATAAATTTAGAGTCAACGCTGGATTTAGCAATGATACCTTCTACCATGTTTAAAAAATCATCCTGTAGAAGTTGTACTACTGATACGTTTAATGATATATTGATATCCTTATAACCTAGGTTATGAATTTTTGTTATAAACTCACAGGACTGTTCTAATACCCATTTACCAATTTGTATGATTATTCCCGTCTTTTCAGCTAATGTTATGAATCTAAATGGAGAGACAAACCCCAAAGTTTCACTGTTCCATCTTATTAAAGCTTCAAATCCTTCTATTCTTGAATCCTTTAATGATATTTTAGGCTGAAAATGAAGTACAAATTCATCTTTATTTAGAGCTAATCTCAATTGATTTTCCATTATAAGCATTTCAAGTATGTTATCATTCATCCATCTTTCAAAGAAGGTGAAGGTTCTTTTACCTGCTTCTTTTGATTTATACATTGCAGTATCAGCATTTTTTAAAAGTTCTTCAAAATCATGTCCATCTTTTGGATAGATTGCAGCCCCAAAACTTGCTGACGTTATTACATTAACACCATTTACTGATATATTATTACCTAACCTTTTCGCTAGATCATCTATATAAGAATTTATAAATTCCTTATCTATTGCATTAGGTAATATAATCAAAAATTCGTCTCCTCCATGCCTTGAAACTATACCCTTATCTCCAGTTACAGACTTGATTCTTTTCGATACCTCTATTAATAAATCATCCCCTATAGTATGTCCAAAAGAATCATTAATATTTTTAAAATTATCTAAATCCATAAATATTACAGCTATATTTCTCTCTTTATCTTCCTTTATAAGTTCATCAAACCCTCTGGAAATTTCAGTTCTGTTGGGCAATCCAGTTAGAGAATCGAAGAATGCCAGTCTCTTAATCTGCTCCTCTTGAAGCTTTTTCTCATGAATATCAGAGTGTGAACCAACAATTTTAAACGGTCTTCCGTAGTTATCCTTCATTGATTTGCCAATACCATGAATCCATTTATATTCACCATCTTTTTTTCTTATCCTAAAATCAAATGAAAAAGTATCCCTTATTCCTTCACTTACATCATTAATAAGGTTTCTAGCAGTAAAACAGTCTTCAGGGTGTAATATTTTAAACCATTCATCCATATCTTTTAATTCTTCTCTTGATAAATCAAAAATTTCATACCATCTATCTGAAAAATATCTTTCTCCAGTTGTTAGATTAATCTCCCATAATCCATCATTAGCTGTTTCAAATACTAACTTATACATTTCTTCATTTTTTTGAATAGTATCTCTATTTTCCTCTAGCTTTATATATTGATGTCTAAGTTCCTCATCTGAAACTGCTAATTCTTCATAGAGTTCAGATAATTCATAGTTATTCTTTTTTAAATCATCTTCAGCTTTTTTTCTTCTTAATATATTTATTATTAATATTGTTACTAAGGCTGTTAGTATAAGTATAACTGATATAACACCCCATACTAAATGCTTATAAGTCTTATAAAAAGAAAAGTCTTCATTTACTATAACACTATCTTTTGGCAATTGATCCTTTGAGATATTAAACTTTTTCATTACATTATTATCATAAATACCAACAATAGCCTTTTTATTATCACTTAGACTCTTATCCGGCAAAACCCCATTCATAATATTTATAGCGAGTTCAGCTGCACTTGCTCCATGTTCTTCTCCACTTAGTAAACTACCACCAATAATTCCATGATTTAAATCCATTTTATAAATTCCAAATATAGGTACTGATAGCTTGTTACTTAAAAAGTTTGTTAGTTCCTCATTTTGAACAGTTTTCCCTTCATTATCCCTTGCATAAGTTGTAACAAGTACAATACTGTCTTTATCTATTGCAGGAATGTTTTTTTCTAAGTTATCTACTGATAAATTATTAATTTCCTGTAGATCAATTTTACTATTTAATTCATTTAATTCTTCTTTTACTTCCTTAAAAGATGCTATGCCAGTTTCAGTGTTATCGTGAACAACATACAACTTTTTTGTATTGGGATATATAAATATTGAGGATTTTACTGTGCCACTAATGTCATCATCTTCAAATACTCCATAGACATTGCTATATCCTTCTGTCATCCTTTTAGCAGCTTCATTAAATACTCCCGAAAAGACAATAGGTATATTTCCAAATATTTCTTGCCTATTTTTAACTGAAAAATCTAAGGCAGCATCATCAGTTGTCATTATCAAATCTATCTTTTTATTTTGATACCTAGATTTAATTAATTTCTCCACCTTGTCCAAATTCTCTTTATATGGGCTATTCTTCCAATCTATATATTCAACATAAACTTTGGATTTCGGCTCAGTTTCTTTAAACTTTCTTAATATGCCCTCCGTTTGCTCTATTGTCCATGTATAAGTACTATCATAAGAATTTATTAGTAAAATATTCTTTTCCTGTTGCTCTGCATTTGTTACTGGTGGATTTATAAAAGGAATCAAAAACCCTACAAGCATAAAACTTACAAAACTTGTTATAAATATATTGAAAATCTTCTTTTTCTTAAAGTTTTTGTTATAAAACACTCCTCTTCCACCTTCTTTCTTTGCAGACAAATCCACTTACTTTTTTACATTAATTCCATAATATTTATAAATATTATAATCTATACGAAAAACAATGTCTATTAACATTAATTATTTCATAATTACTTTAATTTATCTATTAAACTAATCTATATACTTCTATCTTTTTGTTTATACCATTTTTATATAAACACCGAAACTATTCATAAAAAAACTCTAAATAATTCATCTAATATCATTATCGTACAAAATCTTTTTTTCTACTCTGTTAAAATATTCATATAATGTTAATCAAGAAAATATTAAAGCTTTTCAGGCCTTTTTTCAATGATTAAACACTGCAAAAAAGGTCTGAAATATTACTATAATATTTTAATTATACTTATCCGTAATCTAATCTAAACTCAAATAAAAGCACCTCACGCTCATTTACCAATAATACTTAGAGCTTCACTCAAGCTTGTTACCGGCTCATTGCAAGTAAAATTCCTGCATATATATATTGTTGTTTTATCGTCTACTCTATCTTGATATCTTGTATAATCTGCTATTTCATGAATCATAGGATGAGATTCATTAGTATTTTTTGCAACTAATACTGAAGCAGGTGAACATACTGATCTAATATTGCTTACATAACTTTTAAACTCATCTGAGTTAATATCACCTACCACAACTACCTCTTCACTTTTACTAAGAGATAAAAGTATCCCAGACACCATTTGAGTATAGGCTATTGGACTTTCTTTTATAGTATCAGAAAATACTTTTTGAAGTTTTTCACCATATTCTTCATATTTTGTTTCACCTGTTATTCTACTAAGTCTAAGAAGGTTGGTGAAGGAAATAGAATTTCCAGAAGGTATGGCTCCATCATATATTTCCTTCATTCTACTAAGTACTTCCTCTTCATTTGATGAAGTAAAATAAAAACCTCCTTCTTCATCCCAAAAACTCTTTATTTGTTCATTCATCAGATCAATCGCTTTTTTTAGATACCTGTCATTAAAGGTAGCTTCATAAAGCTCTATTAACCCGAATATCATAAAACTATAGTCATCAATATTGCCTAATATATTCCACTGACCTTTACAGTATCTATGAAATAAACTTCCATCGCCATCTATACTACTAATAAAGAAATCAGCACATTTTGAAGCAACTTTAGCTAAATCTTCCCTGTTAAATATAGCTGCTGCTCTGCTTAAAGCCGCTATAATCAGACCATTCCAGTCTGTCAATATTTTATCATCCATGTGAGGATGTACTCTTTGCTCTCTCTTCTTAAACAAAGTGTCTCTTATTTTATCTAAAGTTCTATTTAAATTATCATCATACTTATCATGACTGAGTTCACTTAATTTCTCTTTAAGATGCAGTATGTTATGACCAGTAAATCTTCTTGTAGCCTCATCTTTAAAATTGCCACTTTCTTTTAAATTATATACCCTACTTAAAAGCTCAAGTTCTTGATCATCTAATATATCTTTTAATTCTTTTATAGACCATACATAAAACTTGCCTTCTTCTCCTTCACTATCTGCATCTTCTGCAGAATAAAATGCTCCTTCTTTTGATAATAATACTCTAGTGCAATATGCTAATATTCTCTCTGCAATTTCCTTGTAGTAATCATTCTTTGTAATGTTATAACAATCGGTGTATGCTAAAGTTAGCATAGCTTGATCATAAAGCATTTTTTCAAAATGAGGAAGCAGCCACTTTTCATCAGTAGAGTATCTATGAAATCCATAGCCTATATGATCATAAACTCCCCCAATACTCATACTGTCTAGAGTTTTAATAACCATATCTAAGGCTTTTTGTTCCTTATTTATATGATAATAATTCATTAAGAACAACAGATTATGAGGTGTTGGAAACTTAGGCGAGTTACCAAATCCTCCATTCTTATTATCATAACTATTACTAAGTTGCTTAAAACAGAGCTCTACAACTTCTTTACCTAATAAATTCCCAGGAGAAGTCTTTGTTGCTTCTTTTATTCTCTCAGATATATGCTCTGCAGAATCAAAAAGTCTATCTTTCTCGTGATTCCACAGTTTCTTAGTTTTATCTGCAAGTTCAATCATTCCTATTCTTCCATACTTACTAATCTTAGGTATATACGTACCTGCAAAAAACGGCTTTTTATATGGTGTCATTATTATGGTTAAAGGCCATCCTCCACTCCCTGTAAGCATCTGACATACTGTCATATATACATTATCTATATCAGGCCTTTCCTCTCTATCTACCTTTATTGATACAAACGTATCATTCATAAGTTTTGCTACCTCTTCATCCTCAAAACTTTCATGAGCCATAACATGACACCAATGACAAGTTGAGTATCCTATACTTAAAAATATAGGTTTATCTTCTAATTTTGCCTTTTTAAATGCCTCTTCATTCCATGGATACCAATCTACTGGATTATAGGCATGCTGCAAAAGATAAGGGCTTTTTTCATCTATTAGCTTATTCGCCATTTCAACTTTAGTTTTCATATAATCATTCCTTCATAAAAAAATTTTCCATTCATCTGCTACATCGTTTTAATCATCTCATACATTATTTTGTATATATAACTATTAATAATACACTTATTATTAATTAATTAGATATTAAATTATTTGAACTATATCAATAAAAATATATTTATTGAAAATATTGACATATGAAAACTACAGTTGTAGTATTAGATTAAGAACTACAACTGTAATAGGAGGTTTTAATATGAAAAATTCGCCAAAAATCACAGAATCAGAATGGCTTATAATGAAAGTGCTATGGAAAAATAGTCCACTTACATCAACTGAAATAATTGATAGCTTAAAAGAGGACTCGGCTTGGAGTACAACAACCATCCATACCTTCATTAGTAGACTTGTAAAAAAAGGTGCCGTTGGCGTTATAAAAGAATCAAAAGTATATAGATACTATCCTATTATTCTCGAAGAGCAGTTCAGGGAAGAGGAGACAAAGACTCTAATCAACAGAATTTACGATGGCTCTCAAAAGCTTTTTCTCAAATATTTTATAAATGACATAGACTTGACTAACGAAGATATTGAAGAGCTAAAAAAGATGCTCGAAGAAAAACAAAGCTAAGGAGGTCATCCAATTGCAACTTATTGATTTAATATTTAAGGCGGTGCTTTTTTCTTCTGTACTAGGAACTTTTGTTGCTTTAATGATATTACTTATAAAAAAATTATTCAAAAATAAACTAAGTGCTTCCTTGCACTACTATATATGGTTTTTACTTATACTAAGACTTGCCATACCTTATAGTTTTGAAAGCTCTTTAAGTATTTTTAATGTTTTTTCACAACCAATTAATACTGTGCAAACAACATTGAATCCACGAAATAATCTAGAAAATATAGGTATACTAAAACCTAGCGTGAATTCTGTTCCTCAGAATTTCACTTCTATTACTCCTACCATAAGTAAATTATCCGCTAACACAAGCAACTTTGATATGTTTAAGTTAGTAGGTATAATCTGGTTTATTATTACAATCTTTATTTTATTGTTTATAATCTTCATTTGCATCAGTAACAATAATAAAATAAAAAACCAGAGGTTTTGCAACGATGAAGCTTTACTTACTCTATTAGATTCCTGTAAGAAAATCACTAATATAAAAAAACATATACCTATTTCATACTCAACTGATATTCAAGGCACATCTCTATATGGACTATTTAAACCTAGAATTATAATTTCTAAAGATTTGTTCAATAAATTATCGGATGAAGAAAAAAAATATATCCTCCTTCATGAGCTAGTTCATATGAAGCAAAAAGACATATTTATAAATTGGATTACTATTATATTAGGTACTTTAAATTGGTTCAATCCCGTGATCTTATACTCTTTTTATAAATTAAAGCAGGATTGTGAATTTGCTTGTGATGAGAAGGTTATGACTTATCTTGGATCTAATTATTATAAAAACTATGGCAACACAATAATTGCTGCTGCAGCTTTATTTTCAAAGTCATCTAGTGTCATTAATTCTACTGCTTTCACATCAAATAAAATAAATTTGAAAAGGAGAATTGCTATGATTCGGTCATATAAAGGCAGCTCATTAAAACTATCTATTATGGGAATCACACTGATAATCGTGTTAGGATTTATATTTTTAGTAAATCCTAAGGCTATAAATAAAGAAACTAATACTAAAACTACAGCTAATGCTACAAAAACTGTTGAAACATTTAAAACACTTTCCTTGTCTGATATCCTAAATATAAGCCTTTACCCCATTAGAATTAATCAGAGAACAGAATGCCACAGTTATGACCTTAATCTAAATGATTCATACCAACTTGAAATAGCTAAAACTATTATAAGTTATTTAAATGATTGTAAGGCATCAAAAGAATCTATTCCTATAAGAAACCAATATAATGCCAACTTAACTATCACCCTCAATGACTTTACAAAGGTTCTTATTACTCCCGTAGTAGAATATGGTCCTTCTATAAGCTTAGCTAATGGTTCAGATTTTACACCTACAACATTTCATCCAGATTTAATTTATGTATCTGTTATCAAGCCTAATTCAAATGAGCAACCAGTAAACGTAATTTTAACAGTATCTTCTAAATTACCTGGTTTAATTGGAGGTGGCTATTAAAATAAAGTTAGCTTAACAAGGATGTATCACTTCATAAGACCTGAATACTAGTAAATGTGATAACTGTTGTAAATCTGCGGTTATCACATTTGCATTTAATAAACTAATTAAATTTTCCCTATCCCTTTGGTCTAAATATAATTGCCGCCATAAATCCAAAAATTATTGCAGCAGATATCCCTGAGCTTGTAATCTCAAAAATACCAGTAAGAACACCAATTATTCCAGTTGTTTCTGCCTCCATTAAAGCTCCTTTTACAAGTGAGTTTCCGAAACTACTTATTGGTGTTGAAGCCCCAGCTCCTGCAAATTTAACTAGTGGATCATACCATCCTAATCCACCTAATATTGCACCTACCACAACTAAAGTACTCATAGTATGAGCAGGAGTTAGTTTAAATACATCCATCATTATTTGACCAATAACACAAATAAGTCCACCAATTATAAAAGCCCAAAAAAAAGTCATCATATCCCTCAAAATCTCCCTTCTACATCTCAATAGATACTGCATGAGCAATGCATGGAATACTCTCTTTTTGTTGATAAGATAAAGGTGATAACAATGCTCCTGTAGCTATAACCAGTATTCTTTTTAACTCACCCTTTTTCATACGTTTAATTAAATGACCATAGGTAACAGTGGCAGTACATCCACAACCACTTGCCCCAGCCATTACTGGTTGATCATCTTTATAAATCATAAGTCCACAGTCTGTAAATCTATCACTCGGCATTTCCATGCCATGCTTTTTTAATAAATCTGCTGTAATTTGATGACCCACTTTTCCTAAATCACCTGTAGCTATTAAATCATAATATGTTGGATCTATATTTAAATTTTTAAAATGTTTTTCTATAGTATCTACAGCTGCAGGAGCCATAGCCGCTCCCATATTATAGGGATCAGAAATCCCCATATCTACTATTTTTCCGATAGTTGCAGAAGTTACCCTTGGACCATCACCTTCTCTTGCTACAAGTGCAGTTCCTGCTCCTGTTACAGTCCACTGAGCCGTAGGAGGCTTTTGCGCACCATATTCTGTTGGATATCTAAACTGTTTTTCAACCGCTACATTATGGCTTGATGCTCCAGTCAGCACAAATTCAGCTGCCTTGCTGTCAACCAACAACGATGCCAATGCTAATCCTTCCATAGAACTTGAACATGCGCCAAATACACCCAAAAACGGTATCTCAAGTGATCTCGCAGTAAAACTGCTTGATATAATTTGATTCATTAAATCTCCACTTATAAAAAATTGTATATCCTCTTTTTCCATGTTTACCTTATTCATTGTGGTAATGCAGGATTGCTCTAATAACTTTTTTTCTGCTTTCTCTACACTTTCTTCTCCAGCCCATATATCATCATGAGTAAAATCAAAATCCTCCGCTAATGCACCTTTTCCTTCAAATGGACCTCCTATGGCAGAGGATGATATTATTACTGGTTTTGATTCAAAAATCCAAGTTTGTCTTCCCTTAAGCATTTACATGCCTCCTATCCACTTGATAGTCAATTTAATTATTGCAACAACAAAAGCAGAAAATACGCCAAAAGCAATTACTGACCCTGATAACTTAAACATATTTCCTCCTACTCCAAGAACATAGCCTTCACTTCTATGTTCTATGGATGCAGACGCAATAGTATTGGCAAATCCTGTAACTGGAACTGCCGTACCAGCTCCAGCCCATTGAGCGATATGATCATATACTCCAAATCCCGTAAGTAGAACTGAAATTATTATAAGCACAGCAGAGGTAGGTCCTCCTGCAGTTTCTTCAGTAAATCCAAAGTACTTTATAAAGATTACTTGCAAAAATTGACCTATTGTACATATAATCCCCCCAACTAAAAAAGCCTTAAAACAATTTTTTATGACCGGACGCTTCGGTTCTCTAGCCTTCGCAAATTCCTGATATTCCTTCTGGACATTCGTTAACTTTTTCTTTTTGCCCATATAACTAACACCTTCTAATCTATTAAATATAATTTTCCTTTTATAAATTAATCTTTCAATTTTTAAGATTAATTATGCAGTTTACATATAAACTAATTTAATAGGTATTTTTTTCATATATATTTAAGTTCCATGAATTAAAAATATCACTAATAATTTAATTTAAATGTCATAAATTATTGAAATGTACCTTGTGTGACGATGTATTATATTATATAATGGTAAAAAATAACTTAAATAGGAGCTAATTATGGATAAAGAACTTATGCGAGGAAGTATTGATATACTTTTGTTGTCTCTTATAGAAAAAGAAGATTTATATGGCTATGAAATCGCAAAAAAATTAAAAGAGAAAAGTAATGAGCTTTATAGCATGGGAGAAGGCACTCTATATCCTGCACTGCAAAGATTAGAAAAAAAGGAGCTTATTCATTCTTATTGGTCAAGTTCAGAAAACGGCGGAAGACGTAAATATTATAGAATTACAGAAAACGGCAGAAAAAGGTTATCGCAAAAACTTAGTGAATGGGATTCGTTAAATAAGCTAATTAACACTTGTAGGGAGGGCTTTTCATGGAAGAACTTGATAGATACATTAGTTCTATAGTGTCAGATTTAAAGATAAGTAAAAAAAGAAAACTAGAACTAATCTCAGAATTTAAAGATCATCTAGAGCTATTAAAACTTCAATACATGTCTGAAGGATATTCAGAATCTGAAGCTATAAGAAAGTCTATAGATAGTTTTGGTGAAATAAAACAGTTAAGATTAAACATAATGAATTCTCTTTCAAATTATAGAAACAAAATAACTCTGTTGTTTGGACTGCTACTAATTATAGCACTTATGTTTGTTGGCAACAGAATGCCTATACCTGGAATAGAATTAACTTCTAGCTCTAACTTATTGACTTCATCAATAATTTTTATGATGCTCTTTATACCACTGGGATATTGGGTACCAGTAATATTTTCAAAAGCAAAGAAGAAACTTGAGCTTTTATTACTTGCATTACCTTTGACTATAAATGTTATTATACTATTTAGCTTTTTTATGATGTCCTCTATAAGAATAAATTACATTATGACAATTTCTATAAGCAGCTTCATAGGAGCTTTAATTGGATATATACTTCTAGTATCAGTTAATAAGCTCTATATGATAAACATAAAACTTCTAACTCGCATCTAGACTTTTATCTTTGGCGTTATTAAAGTATCATTATGAAATTAATTGGTTATTCATCCAACGCTTTAATGAGCTTACGCAAAGAATTAATTTCAACAATTGTCTTGAATAAAACCTTATCTTTTAATTTGATAAAATATATAAATCATAAAAAGCACTGGAATTTATATAATTAATAAATTCAAGTGCTTTTTATGATGGTACATAATTTCTATATCGCAAGTATTATAACCTTAAAAAATTAGCAATCTATTAATCCAAGTGTAAAATACCTCTCTATATCTTCGCTAAAGCCTTATCAAATTCTGAAATAATATCATCTATATCTTCAAGCCCAACAGAAACTCTTATTAACCCTTTAGATATATTAGCTTTTTTAAGTTCTTGGTCTGTCAATGCTCTATGAGATGTCTTCACTGGATATGACACAGAAGTTGTTACCCCTGCAAGGCTTGGGACAAACTTTATGCTTTCAAGATTTCTTATTAGTTCATATGCTCCTCTTTCTCCATCTAAAACATCAATACTCAACATGCCTCCAAATTCATCACCGTTAAACAATTCCTTTGCAACTTCATAGTATGAGGAACTTTTAAGTCCCGGATAGTAAACTGTCTTTATCTTTTCATGTTTTTCTAAGTACTCAGCAAGCTTTAATGCATTTTCTGAATGCTTCTTTAGCCTAAGCTCTAAGGTTCTCAAGCTTCTTATTAAAAGCCAAGCATCAAAAGGGCTCATCATAGGGCCATATAAAGCGCCTGTATTTCTTATTTTATTTACATTATCTCTGTCTGCAACTACAATACCTCCGGTAACATCACTATGTCCACATATATACTTTGTGGCACTGTATACAACAATATCTGCACCAAGCTTTAATGGCTGGCATATTACTCCTGTAGCAAAAGTATTATCTACAATAAGCTTTGCATTGTGCTTATGTGTCAATTCTGATATATCTTTTATATCAATAACTTCCATCAAAGGATTTGATATAGTTTCTACATATACTACCTTAGTATTCGACTTAAAATATTGTTCAATGCTTTCATTTACCACATCTACAAAGGTTACCTCAACATTGAACTTTGCAAGTTCCTGCTTTAAGAAGGTATAACTTCCACCATATAAAACACTAGCTGCTATTATATGATCCCCAGCTTTTACATTAGCAACTATAGACATTGCTATTGCTCCCATTCCAGATGAAAATACCTGAGCATCTTCTGCCTCATCTATTCCTGCTATTATTTCTTCTAATGCATCATGTCCTGGATTGCCATTTCTTGAGTAAACATATCCTTCTTCTTCATTATCATAGACTTTATCAAGCGTTTCTACATCATCAAACACAAATACTGAAGTCATTGATATTGGAATAGTCTTGGATCTCGAAACTGATTTAGGACTTTTTTCTCCTAGATGCGTAAGTCTTGTACTAAAATTACCTTTCATTATATAAATCCCCCAATCTTAATCTTTATATTTTCCTGCTATTTTTTTAAGTAAAGTGACAAAACCTTATTCAGCTTTAATTTCCTTTGAACCATGACTTCTGGCATGAATCCACCCTGCATATTCTTCAATCCCTTCACCGGTAGCTAAAGCTCGTTTTTCATTCAAATACTTTTTAGTATTGTTTCCATATATTTTCCTGTCCTCACCTATCGGACACACTTTTATACATACACCACAAGGATATGCATAGGCATCCTTAAGCTTTGAATGATATTCCGCACATTTTTTCTTGTCCATATTTGCTATAAGTGTTTCTGTAGTAGTATAAACACTAGCTGGACAGCATCTTTTACACATTTCACATTTAACACAAAGATCCTTATTTAAAACTTCATCTGGCTCAATTACAGCATCAGTTAAAACAGACACCAATCTAACTCTAGGTCCAAATTCTTTAGTTAATAAGGTATGGTTATAGCCTATAGTCCCAAGGCCTGCATACTTTCCTGCCAATACGTGTGAAAAAGCTGCTGCCGGTTTCTTTACCAGTATGGATATATGTCCATACCCGTCTCTTGGAAAATAAAACGCCCTATGGCCTAAGGTATTTAAATAATTTGCAAGCTTATATGCTGTTTCATCTAATAATCTATTAGTTGTATTATATAATTCGGAGTAAACTATAGAAGGTGTAGTTTCAAGCATTGGCAAAAATATTTGTATTCCTAGGACAATTATTGTCTTAGTTTCTGGCCAGATATTTTGTGGAAAATACTCTGGTGATGTTTCTTTGAACTTAGCCCATCTATCTACCGGAGCAAAGCCTATAATATTTGCTCCCATTTCCTTAGCTTTATTTATAATATCTTGTTTAAATTCATTACTTACATTTATATCAGACATAAAAACTCCCCATTCTTTATTTATGACTAATTAACTTTAAAACTTACATAGACTATGTCTCTATGGTTAAATCATTGCAAGGATATATAAATACCATTATTTATTACAAATAAAATCAGTAGCTTTAATTATCTGTAATTAACTTTATAAAATTGTAGATCTACGTTAAAAATCCTCCCTCCTTAAAAAAAGTTTATCGTAAAGATAAAAAAAATTATAACCCCTAAAAAACAAAAAAATCTCTTCGCTGAAAGAGATTTTTATAACACGTTCCTTATCTTTCAGCATCGCTGCAGGATTTAGCACCATGTATGCAAATGAAACATACTGGTTGCTGGGCTTCAAAGGGCCAGTCCCTCCACCACTCTTAATAAGATTCTATTAAATTGTTATTTTATTTATATAATATTTTCTATATTGTGTCAATGAGAAAATAATTTAAATTTATTATAAAATCATATTGACATTACTATAATACAAGATTAATATTGAGTTATAACTCATTGAGTTATAACTCATCAAAATAAGGTGGTACTATGTCAGAAAATAAAAGACAAATACAAAAAAGAGAAACTAGAAGTAAACTAATAGAAATCGCTATGATTGAATTTAGCTTAAATGGTATTTTATCAACAAGAACCATAGATATTGCAAAAGCTGCTAAAGTATCCCACGGCACTGTATTTTCCCACTTTCCTACTCAAGAAGAGCTACTTATAGCTGTTATAAATGAATTTGGCAATAAGATTACAACTCGTCTACATGAGTTGGTAAGTGAGGAAAGTACTTTAGCGGATTTATTAAAAGCACATATAACTGGATTAACAGAGTTTGAAGACTTTTATACAAGACTGATAATTGAAAGAAGACTTTTACCTGAAGAGGTTCGTAACGTATATATTAGCATCAACTCAACTATTTCTCATCATATTAGTTTAGCTGCTGAAAGAGAAGCATCTCTTGGAAACATTCGCCCTCTTTCTATTGATTTACTTTATAACACTTGGATTGGATTACTACACTACTATTTAACCAATAGTGACCTTTTCTCACCAAATCAGTCTGTACTAAAAAATTATGGTTCACAATTAGTAGATCATTATATTAAATTAATAAAAATATAATTTAGGAGGTACTTATAAAATGAAAACTTGTATTGCATGTGGAATGCCAATGAAAACCATTGAGGACTTCGCAAGTAGAGATGATAAAAAAGACTATTGCAAATACTGTTCACGACCTGATGGAACAATGCAATCCTATGAAGAAAAGCTTGACTCATTAACTAACTTTATAATTAAAACTCAAGGATTAAATCATGGTATTGCTAAGGATGCAGCTAAATCAATGATGCATAAGCTTCCTGCTTGGGAAAATTCTAATCAACTATAATAAAATACGAGGTGAATTATGCAGGAATGGCAGTAGAATTCAATGACCCTTTTGGAAATAGGTTGGGAATCACATACTATAGTAATGAAATATAAAAAATCAGGGCTCTTGTATTGTTTTATACAAAAGCCCTGGTATTTTACATTTACTTTCTGTTTAATATTGATGTTGAAATAAAGGTATAGTTATGCTTTTCCTGCTAATTGTTTGCTTTCATTAATATCTTTTGGAATTGCCATTTCTGGAAGCTTTCCATCTAAAGATAAATAGTAATGTCTAATTGGAGTTAGATCATCATTAAGTTCATATACCAAAGGTGTTCCTGTTGGTATGTTAAGACTTGCTATCCCATCACTAGATATATTATCTAAATACTTAACTAAAGCTCTTAAAGTATTACCATGTGCAGCTATTATAACTTTTTTATCTTCTTTTAAAGCGGGAACAATTTCCTGAAACCAATCCTGTAACACTCTCTTTTCAGTATCAGCTAAGTTCTCTGTTAATGGCAATTGCTCTTCTGATAATCCTTTATATTTTACTTCATGACCAGGATATCTTGGATCCTCTTTACTAAGTTCTGGTGGCCTAACATCAACAAATCTTCTCCATTTATGAACTTGCTCTTCTCCGTATTTCTCAGCAGTTTCTTGTTTATTTAATCCTTGAAGTGCACCATAATGTCTTTCGTTAAGCTTCCAAGAATTATGAATAGGTATCCACATAAGATCCATCTCATGAAGTATTATCCACAAGGTTCTTACAGCTCTCTTTAATACTGAAGTATAAGCAACGTCAAAAGTAAATCCATTTTCCTTAAGTATCTTACCTGCTTTTCTTGCCTCTATAAGCCCATTTTCAGATAAATCCACATCTGTCCACCCAGTAAATTTATTTTCTAAATTCCAAAGACTTTCTCCATGTCTTATTAAAACTAACTTTTTCATATTTTCCACTCCTCTCATTGGTTCAGATATTCTATATTATTATTAATTTCAATATATAAAATTCTATAAATAATGATTTAATTTAATGTTATTAATTTCTTAGGCTGCTTTGCTTACTTTATCAAAAATAAATTAAGCACTGAATCAATTGATAATTATTATCAGCTTATATTTTTATTATACACCTTCTACGGATAAATTCCACTATTTATTAAAACTTTTCTATAAATTTTAATATGATTTGTGATTTTATAGATGTACCACTTCGAACCGAAATCTATTTTTAAAACTCTCACGGCTTCTGGTGAGAGAATTTAAAAATAATAAGTTTTATTACGAAGTGGTACATCCATAATACTTACTAATATAATTCCAAATGAAACCTAGATTCATTACAAATATATACTCTCCTTCTACCAGAGGACTAAAGCTATGCTGATATAAACTAGAGCTATAATATCATGCATAGCTTAAATCTTGTATTAAAATTAAATTATTTTACCATCTTCCTAAGTAAACATTTTCATAACATTGACATTTAAGATCATTTAGAATTATAATAAGCATAAAACGAAGCGTCATTCTATGCTTGAAACGAGGTAATATCATGGTTTACAAAAGTTCAAAGGAAACACAAGAAAGAAAAGACTTAAAAAAGAAACATATTATTGAAACTGCAATAAAGGTTTTCTCTATAAATGGCTATCACGGAACTACAGTTAAAGATGTGGTTGAAGCTGCAGATATATCAGTAGGAACCTTTTATTTCTATTTCAAGAACAAGGAAGACTTATTTGACACACTTTACGATGACGTATCTGAAGAATTTTTTAATGCCTTAATTAATTCTTTAGATAATATAAACAAAGAGATTGATTTAGGTTTTAGCAAAGCTATAGCTTTCTTTCTAAAGGTTATTGAGTTAAACAAACCTCTAGCAAGAATTCTGCTTATTGAAGCAGTCGGTCTAAACCCTAGATTTGAAAAAAGGCGATATGAAATAACTCAAAAGTACGTCAGCTATACTTCAAATTATTTTGAGCAAATGAAGCAAACAGGCGATCTTAAAACTCCTGATGTTAAGATATGCTCTTTAGCCTTCATTGGTACTCTTTATAACGTAATTATGGAATGGCTTCAGAGTGATGCTCCTACTAGCTTAACAAATTATGCCTATGCACTTACAATCTATAACCTTCAAGCCTTAGGAATAACTTATGAGGATGAAAATGTAAAGCAAGGGATAGAGGACGTTCTTAAAAATATATCATTCAACTGCTAACACTACAAAGAACCATTAATTCCTATATCAAATTATAACTTTAAGGTATATAGGTTCAATCAGAAATTCACCACACATTCACAACACTAAATAAATTCATTTTTAATAATTTGACACCGAATATCTATAATACATGAAAAATAAAGGAGATAAATACATGAGAAAGATGCTAAAATTTCGATGGGTTTTGTTAGCTCTATGGATAATTGCAACAGTTTTATTTACCATAAATCAACCTAACCTAAAGCAGATATTAAATCAAAAGGGTCAAGCTTCAATAAGTGATGATTCGCCATCAAAGCAAGCATCAGAGATGATAAACAAAATGGGAACTTCAAAAGGTGACACAGCCATATTTGTGTTTACTGACCCAAATAAACTATCTGATGAAGAAATGAAGGATATCGAAAAAGGTATACAAAGCCTTAACGATAAAAAAGATGCACTAAAAATAAACGGAATAATGGATCCTTTCGGAACACCTGAAGCTAAGGATCAAATGATCTCTAAAGATGGTACTACCTTAATAACTCAAGTTACTTATGAAAAAGGTACTAGAGATAGCGAAACAATAATAAGTGCCTTCAAAGATGCTTTAAAAGATGTTAAGACAACTCATTATATAACTGGCGAACTAGCTATTAATAATGATTACTTAGCTGCTACTAATAAAGGCGTAGATAAAAGTGCCTTCATTACTGTAGGTTTTATATTGGTAGTACTAATGATAATGTTCCGTTCAATAATTACTCCTTTTGTATCATTACTTGCTGTTGGTGTTTCCTACCTTTGCTCTATGGGTATAATAGGAATACTAATCAATGCATTTAACTTTCCTATAACAAGCTTAACACAAATGTTTGTAATTCTTGTGTTGTTTGGAATAGGTACAGATTATAATATATTACTGTTCAATAGATTCAAAGAAGAATTAGGACATGGTCTATCAATTGATGATGCTATAGTTACAACCTATAAAACTGCTGGAAAAACAGTTATATACAGTGGACTAACAGTATTTATGGCATTTGCTAGTTTAACTTTTGTTAGCTTCCCTATATATCGTTCGGCTAATGCTGTAGCTATTGGCATAGCAGTTCTATTGATTGAACTTGTAACCTTGACTCCACTATTAATGAAGTTACTTGCTAAAAAATTATTCTGGCCTTCACATAATGTTGCTGGTCATAAGGAAAATAAGCTTTGGGAAAAGGTTACTTCAGCCTCAGTTAAACATCCTGCTATATCTATAATATTAGTAGCAGCTATAATAACTCCAGTAATAGCATTTAATAGTACAAAACTATCCTTTGATAGTCTTAAAGATTTAAGTGCCGATACTCCTTCTGTTAAGGGCTTCAACTTGATTGCTGACAAGCTAGGAAGAGGTAAGGCTATGCCTACTACTGTAGTTATCGAAAACAAAGATGCTATGGATAACAACGAAGATTTAGCTGTTATAGATTCTCTAACAGAGAAACTTAAGAACCTAAAAGGTATAGAACAAGTATCAAGTGTTACTCAACCAAAAGGTGATGCTATAGAAAACTTCTACACTAACTCTCAAACAAAAACAGTAGTAGACGGGTTAGGCTCAGCCAATGGTGGTGTAGGGCAAATAAATGATGGATTAAAGAAGATAGACAGCAGTCTTACTACTCCTGATTTCTCAAGTGTTAAAGAACTTTCAACTGGTACAGGAGCAATTCAAAATGGTATGGGTGCAATTACAGATGGTCTTAAGAAGATAAGTAATGGTATAGATCAAGGGGCTAATGGTGCCGATAGTCTTACTGCAGGTATCTCAGGCCTTAAAGGTGGAGTTGCTCAGATAAACGGAGGGCTTCAAACTATACATGATAAACTAGCTACAATCCAACAAGGTTACGCTGGCATCGGACAGTTTTATAATGCTCTGCCAACTCAAATATCAGGACTTAAACAATTTATTACAACAATGAACACTACAGTAGATTCACTTGCAACAAAAGTTCCTGCTAACGATCCTGATATCCTTAAACTTAAAGGTACACTAGCAACGCTTTCAGCTACCTTAGATGGACTCTCAGGGAAAGTTGCTGAATTTAATGGAACCTATAACCAACTAACTACAGGTTTAGCTGGTCTAAATGATGGTTTAAACCTAATCATAGCTAACACTGGTGCAAATTCACAATTAGTTCAAGGAATAACTCAATTAGAACAAGGTGAAGCTGGTTTAGCTGCTGGTTTAAGACAAGGTAATGCTGGTCAGAAGGCTATAATTGATAACATGGCAAAATTGCAAGATGGCGCTGGCAAGATAAAAGATGGCCAAGATAAATTATATGAAGGTTTAAACAAATTAACTGGTGGCTTAACTCAGCTTAAAGATGGTATAGGTAAGAGCAGCGACGGTTTAGGATCAATCTATGACGGTATAAATAAAACAAATGATTTCTTAACACAGTTGACAAACGGAACAAAGAGTTTCTTTATACCTAAGGAAGCCTTTGAAAAGTCAGACCTTACAAAAATGTTTGATGCTTATATGTCTAGTGATAGAAAGATAACTAAGCTCACTATAAATCTTGACTCAGATCCGTATGCTGAAGAGTCAATGAAGACAATTAGTGAAATAAATGACTTGGTAAAGAATGAGTTAAAAGGATCAAAGCTTGCAGATGCTAAATTTGGTGTAGCTGGTCCAACAGCAACTACTAATGATTTAAATAATATAGCAACTCATGATATAACCTTTACTCAAATAATTGTTCTCGGAGCTATATTTGTACTATTAGTTTTAGTAATAAGATCCTTCTGGATACCTGTATATATAGTTGGCTCTCTAGTGACAGCCTACTATACAGCAATTTCAGTAACAGCGTTCTTAACCTCAAAATTATTTAGCAATGTTGACGGAATGTCTTGGAATGTACCTTTTTTCTCCTTTGTAGTAATCGCTGCATTAGGCGTTGACTACAGTATATTCTTGATGACTCGTTTTAAAGAATATCCAAACACTAATCCAAAAGAAGCAATAATACTGGCAGCTAAAAATATAGGTGGAGTTGTAATGTCTGCAGCAATAATTCTTGCAGGTACTTTTGCTACATTATATCCATCAAATATACATGTTCTTATGGAACTAGCTATTTGTGTAGTTACTGGATTGTTCCTACTAAGCGTTGTATTACTTCCAATAGTTATTCCTGCTCTAATATCAATACAGGAAAAGATAACTTCAAAATCATCTGAAACAAGTTTTAATAGCGATTCAGTAGATAATGAATATATAGCATAATATAAAAAATCCACAGGCTTGCATTTATTTAATTGCAAGCCTGTGGATTTTATTATTTACTTTGTGGATATATATGAAGATGAACTAGTTCAATCCGAAATCTATTTTTAAAACTCTCACGGGTTCTGGTGAAAGTTTTTAAAAATATAAATTCTATTACGAAGTTGTTCATCCATAGACATACTACTTCATATTGAAATCTATCAAAATAATGCTTAGTAAAATCACCAAAAGTATTATTTCGAGTATAAGGATTGAAATAGTATATCTGTTAAGATGAATAGATATCCTATTTCCACTCTTTATCATACATTATCTTTCAACATTTCTAATTTATAGCTTCCAATTTCACCATACTCTCCCAATAAGTATAAAATAATCTTGCTGAGGTAAAACTATATGTACAAATTTTATTAAACATAACGGAGGATAAGGCAATGTTGAACCAAGAAGAAACTTTAAAAATAGCAGACTGGCTAAAAGATACATTGCAAAATTCTTTTGATATAGAGTTTCGTCATTTAGAATTTCATGAAATAAAGACTGATTTTCTGTATATTACTAGCATTTGTGATCCCATTATCATTCAACAAAATATAATAACGTCATTTTTCAGAAGCAAAAATCTTCAGGAGTATAGAAACTATCTGATTTCATTTGCCAAAAGTTTAGAATCAACTGACAGGCAACTTATATTAGATAAGCTACTTCAAGGATCAGTCGCTGTATTTCTAGACAATGCAGTTTTGCTTTTTGATGCAAAGAACTTTCTAGAAAGTTCTATAGCAGAATCTCAAATTGAAACTGTTGTCCAAGGACCTAAGGATGCTCTTAGAGAAAAACTAGATACTAATTTAAATATTATAAGACAACGCTACCCATCAAAGGATTTAAAAATTGAGTTAAGACAATTTGGAACCTTAAATACTCCTGCTGCACTTATATACAACAATAGTATAGTAAATAGTGAAGCCTTGGAGGAGCTGGAGACTTGTCTTCAAAAGTTATCTAATAAATATACTGAATCAGTACAACAGTTACATAAATATTTGATGAAACATAACTCATCAATATTTCCAACCATACTATTGACTGATAGACCTGATAGAGTAATTAGTAACCTTAATGAAGGTAAAATAACTATAATTATTGAAGGCTCTTCTTTTGCTATGATTTTACCATCAGTATTTTTTGATTTTATGTCATCAATGGAAGATGTATATCAATTACCTGCTATAAGTAAAGCTCTTTTAATATTAAGATACTTAGGATTATTTATATCAGTTACATTGCCAGGTTTCTACGTGGGGATTTCTTCATATAATCCTGAACTTTTTAAATTTCAATTGGCACTTTCTATTGCTGGTAACAGAGTTAGTGTTCCTTATCCTTCCTTTGTAGAGGTTGTTAGCATGTTAATAATTACAGAAATACTATCTGAGTCTAGCTCGAGACTTCCTAAAGTGGTAGGCCCTGCTGCAACAACAGTTGGTGGATTAATAATTGGTCAGGCAGCTTCTGAAGCAGGTTTAATAAGTAATATAATGGTTATTATTGTGTCAGCAGTTGCAATATCTACTTTTCTTATACCGATTAATTCCTTCAACTATTCTATAAGAATTATTAAATATCCATTGTTAATACTCTCCATATTTTTTGGATTGAACGGCATAATCGTTGGTATAATTGGAGTAACCTTATATATAGCAAATATAAGAAGTTTCGGACGACCTTACTTACAGCTGTTTTCAAAAAAAATTCCTACAAAATAATTCTTAAAAGCTACGAGGTAATTTCATGAAACGATACTTTTACTATATTGTTTTAATTAATTCATTTACTAATATAATTATATTTCTTCCTGATATTCTTCTACCTGACTGGAATAAAGGGGGATTACTATCTATATTTTTATCTCTTCCATTTGGCACTTTAATGATGTACGTTTTTTTGAAGACACTTATTAGATTTCCAAATAAAACTTTATCTGAAATCCTGGAAATAACGTGTCCTCGCTGGATTCAAATAACCATTATGCTGTTGTTTTGTCCATCTTGGTATATTTCCGGCTTGTTGATGCTATCTTCTACTTTAGATATGACAAATATCTTTATGGATCCTCATTCATCAACATATTTGTTATTATCACTTTATGTGATTTTAATTATTTATGCCATAAGAATGGATGGCACAACATTACTTTATGTATTAGAAATATTCATTCTCTTTATAATACCTACAATTATCTTTATATTTGCAAAGGGAATTACAGATCCTTTTTTATCTTGGGATGCATGTATTGAAACTGTTTCAAACTCACTTACTTTACCAAAGTTATCAGCTTTTGCAGTTACAACTTATAGCTTCACTGGCTATACAGACATGGTTGTTTTTAATAAATATTATAAAGATACATATGAACTTAAGTTTCTTTGGATATTTCCAATAATAGAGCTATTTTTAATGTTATTTTCCTTTATAATTCCTATTGGCTTTCTTGGAACTCAAAACGCTGATAATTATAACTTTCCCTGGATTACCTCTGCTGATTGCATGCTTATTAAAACTGGTATAATTGAACGTACTTTATTTATCTACTTATTAATTTACCTAGTAACTGCATTAGTAAATATAATGATTCATTGGTATGTTTCCTTAGATATATTTAAGCAATTATTTAAAAATCAACTCAAATTTAAGAACACTAAATTAGTAAAACTCTGCGTTTTATGTGCTTTTGCTGTTATTCCTTTTTTTTACAATCACTTTATACCACAAATACAGGATGAAGTGATGGTTAAATTTTGGCTTTCACTTCGATTATTCATGGAATATTTCCTTGTTATTTTTTTATGTTTTGTGACATATAAAGCTCATAAGAAGGGGCGAATTTGATGCGAAAATATAAATTATTAATTTTAATTCTTTACATAAACTTAATTATAACTGGATGTTCATTTAAAGATATAGATAAAAGATTTTTTGTAGTTAGCATGGGAATTGATCAATCAGAAAAATCAGCTAACTCATATATAGTAACATTAAAGTTAGCAGTACCAAACACTGAACCCAAAAGAGGTGAATCTAACTTTATAATGTTCACTCAAGAAGCAGACAATATTTCAGAAGCAGTAGGTCTTATCAAGTCAAAAGTAGATAAAGAGCTAGATTTTAGCCACTTAAAAGTAATCCTCTTTGACAAAAAACTTGCTTCGGCTGATCTGAAAATCCCTATAGATTGGCCTGTGCGAAGAAGAGATGTACCAATGAGTACCTTGGTTGGAATAGGTAGCCCTAGTGCAAATGCAACCATAGGCGAAAAGATTTCTTTTGAACGCGCACCATCTAATGCTTTAATTTTATCTATGGATGGCTCAGGTACAATAACAAATTACATTACCCCACAGTATTTATTTGATTTAGAAAGACGCCGTACAGAACTAGGATTAGATCCAATATTGCCTATTATTGAATCAGATAAAAGTAATAAGGCTGGTGATATTAAAAATAGGACTAATAGTTATACCATAAATCAACTTGCTCTTTTTGAAAAAAAGGATTCTTTAAAAATCAAATTAATTCTAAATCCTGAAGAAACAAAATTATATAATTTAATTGCATCCTCACATACTAGAGCTAATTTCCATGTAAATTATCCACAATCTAATTTTGTTTTTGATATAAATGATTCTAAATGTAAATATAAATTCGAAACAAATGATAAAGATATAACTAATATTAACCTCAAACTAACTGTCTCAGGTTCTATAGAAGAAACCATAGACAACTTAAAAACAAATAATATTAAAATATGTGAAGAAGAAGCTGAGCTATTTTTACAAGAAAGAATTCAAGCCTTGTTAGAAAAAATTCAAAACAATGAAGTTGACCCAATGGGTTTAGGATTGCATTATCGAGCAAGACATTTAAATGTAAACAATAACAATGAGTGGGCTAATTGGCAAAAGCTTTATCGTAGTCTACAATTTAATGTTAAAGTTGATGTTAAATTGAAATCAACAGGTCTTATAAAATAGCACGTTACATTAAAAATAAATACTACTATAACTATTTAAATAATATACATATAATAACTACTTACTACCCATAGGAGCATTATATGAATTCACCTAATAACCCTTGTAATTTACCAACTTCTTTTCCACCACAACATCAACCACAGCAACCTGGCATTGAATTTGTAATGAATCCAAGACCAGAATTTCAGCCTCCTCCTGACTGTGTACTAAGAGAAAAAAAGCTTATAGACAAGGTAGCATTAATAACTGGTGGTGACAGTGGTATCGGGAGATCAGTAGCTTTAGCTTTTGCAAAAGAAGGAGCAGACATTGCTATAGTTTACTTAAACGAACATATAGATGCAAAAGAAACAAAAGACATGGTCGAAGAGCTAGGGAGAAAATGCATAGCCATTGCAATTGATATTTCGAAAGAAAAGAATTGCAAAATTGCTGTTCAAATGGTGATAGATCATTTTAACAAGCTAGATATATTAGTAAATAATGCTGGAGTCATCTATCCTCATTACAATTTTGAAGACATAACCGATGGTGAACTAGAATGGCTCTTTCATGTAAATGTGTTCTCGTACTTTTATTTCTCTAAAGCAGCACTCCCTCATATGAAGCCAGGCAGTTGCATCATTAATACCTCTTCAATAGCTTCATTTATTCCTTATGGAATAGCTATAGATTATGAAGCATCAAAAGGTGCAATCACATCCTTTACTCAGTCCTTAGCAAAAAACTTAGTTTCAAGAGGTATCCGTGTTAATAGCGTTGCCCCAGGAGAGGTTTGGACACCATTAATTCCGGCTGCTTTTACAGCAGAAGCAACTGCTTCTTGGGGCTCTGACACTCCAATGGGAAGAGCTGCACAACCTTATGAAATAGCTCCAGCCTATGTTTATTTAGCATCTGATGAGTCTACTTATATGACAGGTCAAACGATTCATGTGTATTCTTAAATCTATAAAGATGTGCTAAGCAAAAAGAATCTCTGATTTCTCAGAGATTCTCTTTGATGTTGACTTATTCATAAACGTTTTTCTAAGAGTAATTGTTTTTTTGTAGGTAATTTAGGGAATTAGATAATATATTTTTAGTCTTAAGCTAAAACTGTTAATAGTTCTTCATTAAGAGCTATAGACTTCTTATCTGTCTCAACAACATCTGCATAATTATCTGAATTTGTAATTATTACAGGTGTAGTTAATGTATATCCTGCTTCTTTGATAGCTTTCATATCAAACTCTACTAATACTTGACCAGCCTTTACACGGTCACCTTGTTTTGCTTTTGTAGTAAAATGCTTTCCACCTAATTCTACTGTATCCATACCTATATGGATTAATATTTCAGCTCCGTTGTCACTTGTGATTCCTAAAGCATGTCCTGTTGGGAATAATGTTGTTAAAACTCCATCTACTGGTGCTACTACTTTTCCTTCTGATGGTTCTATTGCAATTCCTTTTCCTAATGCTCCTGATGAGAAAGCTTCATCTTTTATTACTGCTAAAGGTTTTACTTCACCTTTTATTGGGCTAACTAAAGTTTCTGCTTTTACTTCTATTTTTACATTACTAGTAGTTGTTTCTTCTATTTCGTCTTCAAATCCAGTAAGCATCATTAATGTAAATCCTATTACAAAACCTGCTACCATACCAATTATAGCTCCATAGAATCCCTTATCCATTCCATTTGGTCCTATAAAACTTGGTATTCCGAATACACCCATACCACCCATTATATATAGGTTACTTCCTGAAAATCCAAGTATACCTCCACCGATAGCAGCAGCTATACAGCTTAGTACAAAAGGTTTCTTACGTGGTAATGATATACCATAAATAGCTGGTTCTGTAACTCCGAATATACCTGAAATAACTGCTGGTATTGCAATTGATCTTAGTTTACTGTTCTTAGTCTTAAGTAGGATAGCTAATACTACACCTGTTTGAGCAAATGATGCAGCAAATGTAGTTGCAAGTACTGGGTCATGCTTAAGTACAGCCATGTTGTTAATTGCTATAGGAACAAGTCCCCAATGTAATCCGAATATAACAAATACTTGCCAGAATGCACCTATAAATATCCCTGCTACTATAGGGCTTAAGTTGTAAATTGTAAGTGTTGCTGCTCCAAGAAGCTTACCTGCCCAAGTTGCAACTGGTCCGATAACTATAAATGTAAGTGGTACTATAACTAATAGTGTACAGAATGGAACTAAGAATGTCTTAACTACATCTGGAATTACCTTTTTAAATGCTTTTTCTATCTTAGCGCCAAAGAAAGCTGCTAATATAATAGGAATAACTGTTGATGAATAATCCATAAGTATTACTGGAATACCTAAGAAAGTTAAGTTTACATTTGATGCAAGTATAGTGCCACCAAATACCGTATATAATGGTTTAGCTGCAGTTAATGCTGCAATCTTAGGATAAACTAGTGATGCACCTATTGCCATACCTATAAAGTGGTTACCTTTAAACTTCTGAGAAGCTGTATAACCAAGGAATATTGGGAAGAAGTAGAATAAACAATCTCCTATTCCGTTTAGTATTGCATATGTTCCTGAAGTAGCACTTATTAAGCCTAAAGCTACGAATAAAGCATTAAATCCTTTTATCATACCAGTTGCACATAAAACACCTAGTGTTGGAGTGAATACCCCTGATATTATATCGATGAATTTATTAAATGGATTCATCTTTTCTTGTCCACTATCGTCAGAGGATGAAGCAAAACCACCTATTGCAACTACATCTGCATATACATCTGGAACATGGTTTCCTATAACAACTTGATATTGTCCGCCACTTTTGATTACGGTTACAACACCGTCCATCTTCTTTAACACTTCAGTATTTGCTTTACTCTCATCTTTTAATTTAAAACGTAGACGAGTAACACAATGAGTTAAACTATTAACATTTTCTTTTCCGCCAACATTTTTTATAATGTTTTTTGCTAAATTTTCGTACTTCATATATAACTCTCCTTTTATATAATTTTGAATTTATTGTATTTTTTTACTTTTAATTTGTACAAAAAAGACGAGACCAAATAGGCAGTATAATTCTCAATTCTCAATTCTCAATACTATCTAAATTGGTCTCGCCCGCTTAACCGGTTACGATCCAGTAAATATTAAATTTATCAATAAAACACTACTATAAACAATATGTGATTTAAACATAAAAGACCCTAACCAATTAAAAGAGTGATATTCATCTCTTTTATCAGCCAGGGTCTTGCCTAATCGAATTAGTTACAATCCCATACATCAATATGTAAGCGTTTAATCTATGTACTTATAATAACTTGTTTTATTAAGCTTGTCAATAAGCTTTTTATAAAATTTTTCATTAAAAATCGCTGAAGCAACTTTCTTCGTTATTCTCTTTGCACATTTGCCTTTACTAAAGCTTACGCCATCAGTGCTTAAAACTTGTGACATCGCAGAATTTTGTGATAATTATTAACTTAATAGCTGAAGCTTAATCTAACTAATAAATATGAGCACCACCAGAAGATCGGCAGTACTCATTAATTTAATGTTTATTTATATCCTTTTTCTTTATCTAAAGCTTCATCTCTAATTTCATTTCTAAGAGAACTTAATGTCTCTTCTCTTCTCTCATTTTTTGCCTTTAAATCTTGCTTCGTCTTTTCATCATCTGTTATTTCAATCATATCATTAGCTTTATGGATATTGTCTAAAGTATTGTTAATGTGTTGTTGTATTTTATCAACATTATCTCTTCTATCATCTGGTTTAACCTTCATGTTCAAACATCTCCTTCACTTAATAATATTTCTACTTTATTATGTGTTGGAGCATGTTTATTATACGTGAGAATAGTTTCAGTATATTACTATAATTTCATCACTAATACATGAAAACGAACTCTGTAATTATTAAAAGTGTAGCTCTACAAAAAAACATAGGCACAGATTAAAATCGCTAAAGAGATTATTTTAACATCTTGTCCCCTATAAGTTTTGGTATAGTGTTTATTATAAAACTTATTAAACATACAACTTCATGAGAAAGTATTAAAAAGCATTAAAATAGAATCTATTATTGCAAGCTCTATACATATAGTATATTTTTTCTTTATATAGTTATTTATTAAATAAATGTTGGTAAATATTGATACATGTATATGGACAACCCTGTTATTAGCTTTATATTTTTAAAGTTTATTCTCCCAATCAAGTTCAGTATTAAAATAGTTTTAGAATAGAACTGTAACTCTTAACAATTACTATAGAGTAATATTAGCTTCTTTACTATCTTATTAATTTTTCTAAAATCATATTGCATTGATCGCTGTAAAGTGTTGTTAATTGCTTCAGAGTTATATTGATCACTTTATAACCTTTTTAATATTTTCAAAGCTTCATTAATCATTTATAGTCTTATTAATCCTCATTAGTAGCAAGCGATTATTTATAATTGATTCGCATTAGTAGTAAGATAGTATTTTTATATTTGTTAAATTAT
The DNA here is from genome assembly GCF_024341905.1 of Clostridium folliculivorans. Classification (GTDB taxonomy): domain Bacteria; phylum Bacillota; class Clostridia; order Clostridiales; family Clostridiaceae; genus Clostridium_AR; species Clostridium_AR folliculivorans. Next base: position 180,616 of record NZ_BQXY01000005.1, on the reverse strand, counting down.
AATCTAATAAATAACTAAAATTATAAAGCTGAATTATAAAACTAAATTTTTAATATAAATATTAAGATTATTCAGAGTTATATTAACTTATAATTTCTTTAAAAAAGCGAATTTGCAATTCTTATCTCATCTGTTCTTATAAATCTATTTCCTTTAAATAATCTATCATATATTAGGTCCATATAATCGATCACCTTATCCAAATTCATGATTATGAAAAAACTAAGGTATCTTTGCAGATATTTTGAGGCCACTCCATGGAAGATCGATAACCACTTTTTCAAATTTGGCCAAAGATATTTTATTCTATACTCAGCATCTACCTTAATGGATTTATTTTTATTATGTCTTATTGCTACTGATTTAATATATCTGTCTCCATACGCAGCAATATATGAATTCTCTTCTATTTTAGAATAAACTTTCTCATCGAAAGCTCTTCGATCCCACCAATGCTTAAATATTGGTTTTATAAACATAGAATCTTCTTGTCCTTTTGCACCGATAACCCAAATATCTTCTCTTGGAGTTGAGGCTGCAATTATTTCTGGATCTCTGCACCCTTTAAAGCTCTCTTTTAAAATAACCTTTCCTACATGTACAACTCCTGATAAACTATCTGGAGTGACGTCTCGACTTAACGCTTGAAGTATTTTATGTCTCCAATAAAAAGCTGTCCCAATACTTATATTTAACTTATCTGCGCAGAATTTCAAAGTTTTATTTTCGGTCATTAATTCAGTAAATTCCATCCAGGTTGTAGTATTCTTTTTTGAATAACTCCACAATGAATTGGTTGCGCGTGAAAAAGTTTTATCACACACTTTGCATTTATATCTTTGAATTCCGTTATAAAAACCATATTTAATATGCCAAGTTGATCCACAAATTGGGCAAGCATCTACAACTCTATCTTTATAAAAATCTCTTTTTAGAACATCATTAGTATGCAAATCAAATTTTTTTAATTCAACATCGTGCTGTAGCAAAAGGAACACCTCTCTAAGAAAATTTAATAATTAGGCTATCCTCTTAATGCTTGCCACATATTCATGTTTTTAATCATTACCAACATTTATTTAACAAATAATTGCATACTAAAAAAACTCATTGAAGTTATCTCCTTCAATAAGTTTTTTTGAGCATCAGCCTTTTTTAAACATAATTTTAAGATATTCTTGCATATAACTAAAGAACCTTCATCATCAGCTTTATATTCTACTGCATCAAAACATAATGATATATCAGTTTCTTATCTACAACTTTATTACTTCGTGCCTAACAGATACAATTTTATATATTCAACTAGTTTTTCAACTTCATAAAAAGAATTTGTATATACTGGATTCGTTCTTTCAAGCATAAATATCTTAAGCTTTCTATCAATTGCAGCTTTAATCTTTTCTTCAGTTCCACCTTCTACTCCGCTATCTTTTAGAACTATTGCCTTAGCATTATATTCATCTATAAAAGCAAGATTTAGCTGGTAGCTTATAGGACCTTTTATAGCAATTACGTCTTCTGTTTTCACGCCAAGTTCATAGCATTTTTCCATGACTTTAGTTGATGGAAGCACTCTGTGTATAATTCTATTATCAAGGTTCATATTCATGAACTTTCCAATGTTATTACTCCCAGTTGTGTTTAGTATGGTACCTTTAACATCAAGAAGCTTGATGTTAAGTTCATCATAGTTTCTAACACTTACTATATCATCCTTATAGCCTTCTGAAACAGATGGTCTCTCATATCTTATATACTCTATTTTAAGCTCTTTGCATACTTTGATAGCATTTTCTGTTACCACTTGAGCATATGGATGAGAAGCATCTACAAGTATAGTAGACTTATTATCAATTAGGAACAGTTTCAAATCTTCAATATCCAAAGGTTTAGTATTTAATATCTTATATCTATACTTCTTTAGTAAATCTCCACCATAATTGGTAGCCGTCGTAACAGCAATATCCTCTGTAAATTCATTAAGCAAAGAAAGAATCTTCTTCCCTTCAGAGGTTCCCAGTATCAAAGTTATCATAACTTATATCCTCTTGGAGTTACAAAGTATCCATCCTTAATATAACTTTGACTGTTTCCTATAATAACTATTGAAAGCATATCTGCCTTTTCATAATCAAATTTATCCAAAGTTGATATAGTAACTTCTTGTCCATCCCTTAAGGCATTCTTAACAAGTGCCACAGGAGTATCTCCTGTTCTATATTCTCTTATTGCATCTAAATTTTCTTTTAGATATTCTGATCTTCCCTTACTTCTTGGGTTATATAGTGATATAACAAAATCTCCTTCTGCAGCTAACCTTACTCTTTTTTTAATAAGCTCATACGGAGTCATAAGATCGCTTAAACTGATATTGCATGAATCATGCATAAGTGGTGCACCAACTATGGAACCAGCTGCCGATGAAGCTGTTATACCTGGAATAACCTCAACTTCCTCATCTTTTCTAAGCTCAAGAATTAAACCAGCCATACCATATATGCCTGAATCTCCAGTACTAATTACCGAAACTGTACTATCTTTACATAATCTTAACGCTTCTTTACATCTTTCCTCTTCACCCATCATACCAGTTGAGAATATCTTTTTACCCTCTAATATAGGTTTGATAAATTCTATGTATCTCGTATATCCAACTATTATTTCACTTTCCTCTATTGCTTCCTTAGCTCTTATTGACATATGTTCAATTCCGCCAGGTCCTATTCCAATAACATATAATTTTCCCATTCTACTTCCTCCACTCCTATACATAAAGTCATTCCATCGATACTAAGTTTCTCTGTTATAAGCGTGCCTCCAAAAAGTTCTACAGAAGGTTCACAAACTGCTCTAACACCTATGGTCTTTTCTACAAAGTCACTACCTTTGTATCTATGCTGTATCTTCTCAATTTCTTTTATTGATGCTATCTTTAAATTAGCATCTAAGCACTCTGCAAGTTTCTTTATAGCCTCTTCATCCTTTTTTATTTCCACAGTAGCTATAGTCTTTACAGCACTTTTATGAAAACCAAATTCCTTAAGCTTGCCCATTACAATTTCTCTCATTTTATCAACTGAATAATCTTTTCTACAGCCTATACCTAGAATAAGATTTTTTCTTATAAGACATAAAATGTTATCTTCATTTAAATGTCTATCTTTGTTAGTAACTACAACAACCCCTGACTTTTCATTAGCCTTATTATTATTTAGATTATTATCATAATAACATGAACTTTCCACCATCTTGGTGCCAAGACTTTGCTTATCATAATCTCCGTCAATATATCCCTTTGGTGTAGGTATTTTTTTCTCTTCATCAACAAAAACCACTTTTTTTCCTGCAACTAAAAGCGCTGCTATCTCTTTAGCCTTTTTTAAATCATCTATTACTAGGTTATTATTTTTAGCTATTATATCTGGAGCAACAAGACCCATATTATCTGTTGCCGTTGTGATTATAGGCTCAGCTTTTATTAGTTTTGATATTTTCATAGTTAGATCATTTGCGCCACCTAAATGTCCACTTAGAAGGCTTATTACATACTTACCTAATACATCAATAACCAATACCGCTGGATCCTTATCCTTTGATTTAATATAAGGTGCAATGGCCCTTACTGCAATTCCAGTGGAAGTTAAGAAAATCAAAGCATCATATTTTTGCTGCTTAAATATTTCACCAACTACCTCACTTATACTAAAGCTTTCATTATCATTTTTATTGAACAAATCCAACTGAATATTTTCATTTATATTTCTATAGATTTTTTCACCTTGGTTATTAATACAAATTGCTGCTATCTTCATTAATTATTTCATTCCTTCTCTGAACATATGAGTAAAACTCTTATCATAAAGCTTACTTTTTTCATATTCGCAATCTATAAAATCTCCAACTAATATCTGAGCACACTTAGTTATTTTTGCCTCTTTAATCTTTGCTGCTATATCATCGAGAGTTCCATATATAACTCTTTCATCCTCCCAAGTAGCTCTTTCAACTACAGCAATAGGAACATTTCTTCCGTATCCTTTTCTTAGCTTCCCAACTACCTTCTCGATCATGCTAATAGAAAGAAATATAGCCATGGATGCTCCGATTCTAGCTAAAGCTTCTAAGTCCTCAGTTTCAGGCACTGGAGTTCTTCCTTCAACTCTTGTAAGAATTACAGTTTGAGTGACACTTGGAAGAGTAAATTCACTCTTTATAGAAGATGCCGCTGCAGTAAAAGAACTAACCCCTGGAACCACTTCATAACTTATGCCTAAGTTTTTAAGTTCATCCATCTGTTCTTTTATAGCTCCATAGATTGAAGGATCGCCTGTATGAAGTCTTACTGTTTCCTTGCCTTCAGCTTCACTTTTTCTCATAACTTCTATAACCTCATCCAAATTCATTGAGGCTGAATTGTAAATCTCTGCTTCTTCTTTGCAAAATTTTATGTGTTCTTCACTAACCAATGAGCCAGCGTATATTACTACATCTGCTCTTGATAATATATCTCTACCTTTCACAGTTATTAAATCAACATCCCCAGGTCCTGCACCAATAAAGTGAACCATTTATTTATTCCTCCTATAGCTTTAATAGATCTATTCCTTAAAACCCGCATGTTTCCTATAAATTCTTATATTCTTATCTTGTTATATTCCTATATTCTTAAGTTCTTAAAATCTTATCTTCATATGTTCTTAACTTCTAAAATTCTTTTGTTCTTTTATTCTTAAATTGTTATATACTTATAATTTCAAACCAGTACTACATGATTGAACAGTTAGAGTTAAACCACTAAGGGTAGTGAGCATTATTTCATTACCTATGTGCAATAATTAAAGCCATGTACTCTCTGTTCTTTATTATATCAACTCTATCTCTTAAAACCTCTTGTCCTTCTCTTCCAGCTTTCTTTATGTAAACATAGGTGAAGCCCTTTTCTTCTAATGCATCAATTATTTTTTCTTCTTGCTTATATACTTTCATAAGTACAACATTCTTCTCATCTGTTATCTTATCTATCTGGTTACCTGGAAGTATCAAAAGCGGTTCATCACCTATGACAAGTGGTTCCTTAGCAAGACTTGCACATGCGCAAAAAGAGGTTATTCCAGGAACAGTTTCTGTTTCATAACCATGTTCTTCAACATGCTTTAGTAAGTATATATAAGTGCTATATATGAAAGGATCTCCTATAGTTAAAAAAGCTACATTTTTTCCTTCTTTCAGCTTCTCTTCAACAGCTTTGAAGGCTTCAAATATCTTTGCTTCCTGCTCTTCTCCCCCCATTGGAAAATGCTTTACTAATACTTCAGTACCTTTTTTTATATAATCCTCTGCTATTTCTAAGGCTATACTCTTTCCTCCAGCCATTCCACTGGGAACAACTATAACTTCGCAGTTTTCAATAATCTTAATTGCTTTTATAGTAATAAGCTCCTTATCTCCAGGGCCAACTCCAACTCCATATAACTTTGCCATAATGTCCTCCTAATCTATTAATTTCTTTGTTGCCGTAACAATAAAAATAGGGTTATTAGCTGTAAGCATGAGGCTTTTTCCCTTTGCTCTACTTACTGCAAGCTGAGTACATTCTACATCGTACTCTAATTCTCTAAGACAATTTATAGCCGTATATAAGTTACCTATAGTTATAAAGTTTAATACCATATTTCTATTAGGCTTTAATTTATTTCCATATACTTTTATTATATCCTGAAGGTTTCCACCACTGCCGCCTATAAATATTCCGTCATATTGACCTTCAACTAGGGCTTCTACCTCAAGTGCTTCTCCACTTATAATCTTCATATTTTCAGCATTAAATTTCTCTTTATTCTTATGTAAAAGCTCTAGTGCCTCTTCATCTTTTTCTATAGAAATTACTTTTCCCTTTGTCACAGCTCTACTCATCTGAACAGATACAGATCCTGTCCCAGCACCTATGTCTAGCAGATTATAGTCTTCTTCAATAGCTAGCTTAGCTATGCTGACTATCCTTACCTCTTCCTTAGTCATAGGACAATTACCTCTTATGAATTCTTCATCTTTAATATAAATCATTTTCTATCACCACCACTGATAACTCATCAAAAGCTCTATTCATTAATTCTTCTGGATTTCCACTTGAAATTACTTCATCCTCGTAGGATAAATTTTCCCCTACATAAACCATTGCTGCTATATTCTCTTTATATAACCTTCTGCATAAGCTATCCGGACTATTGCTTTTATCTGTTAGCCATATGGATAGCTTGTTTTTCTTTACTTCTTCTAAAAAACTCTCTTCTCTTCCATGAAGACTCCCTAAATGACTATTTTGCCAAGACTTGTTTAATTTAGCCATAAGGTATTGAAAAGAACTTATTCCTGGAATCACTTGAATATCTCCATCATATTTACTTTTTATATAATTAGATATTCCATAAAAACCTGGATCACCAGAAGCAATCACCGCAATCTTCTTATGTTTATTTAAGTTTGTAATACTTATTATTTCTTGTAAACTACTAACGGTTACTATCTTAGTTTTAATATAGTTTATGCTCTCTATTGCCCTAGAAAAACCTAAAATCAGCTCCGAAGCTTCAAGTATTTCTGTAGCCTTTGGAAGTATATACTCCTTACTTCCTGGCCCTATACCAACTATATATAACATAAAGAATCACATCACTTCCTACTATCATAAAGTACTCCACTATCCATAGAGTACATTATAGCTTCAACTTCTATCTTATTGTAAGTAAATATATTTATTCTATTTATTATCTTCTCTCCGATATTTTTGTACAAATCATCATAACCAACCCCAAGAAGCTTAACTGCCCCTTCAGTAGTTTTTTCTGCATGAACCTTTCTAATCAGTTCAGTACTTTCCCCCATTAGCGCTAGTTCTAATGCCATGACCTCCAGCCTAACATCACATACTCTGCTATGGGTATTAAAACAGCCTGCTGCTATCTTGCATATCTTACCTATGTGTCCTACTATAGTAATCTTCTTAATGTCCTTCTCCATGCAATAGTTTAGAGCATCTCCCACATAGTTTGACATTATAACAAATTTACTACTGTCTAAGCCTAGACTTTCAGCCTTATCTTCCCCCATATTACCAAACAGAAGAACAAGTTCATCATGTCCATTGGCGACCTTTTGATTTATCTCAAGCTTTATGGATTCTCTTAAGGCCTCTTCTGACATAGGGGTGACTATTCCTGTAGTTCCTAATATTGAAATTCCCCCAATTATATTGAGTCTAGGATTAAAAGTCTTTTTAGCAACTTCTTCTCCCTTTGGAACAAATATTGTTATTTCTACACCTTTGTCAGCAGGCAAAACTTCCTTAACTTCTTTTTCAATCATAGCTCTTGGAACTGGATTTATAGCTGGCTCACCCTTTTTAACATACAATCCTTCTCCCATTACTACTCCTACACCTTTGCCACCTTTCAAAGTATATCCCTCTTCTTTTTCTGTAGCTCTAGCCCAAATCTCTAGACCATGAGTAACATCTGGATCATCTCCGCCATCCTTTAGTATGCAACACTCAACATAATCCTTACCTCTTACTACTTTTTCTATAAGAAGTAGAAGAACTATACCTTTAGGAGTATCTATTTTTATCTCACTGATATCTTTCTTTTCATATAGCATCTGTGTGGCTGCCTTAGCTGCTCCAGCAGCACAAGATCCAGTAGTATACCCACATCTAAGTTTTTTTCCATCACAGGTAACGTATAAGTCTAACATATTAACCTCTATTCACTATTAGATACATTAACGCATTTACAATAGCAGCTGCAACAGTACTTCCACCTTTTCTACCTCTTATAGTTATCATAGGAAGTGGCAGCTTTTCAGCTTCTTCCTTAGACTCAGCCGCACCTACAAAACCTATTGGCGCTCCTATAATAAACTTAGCATTAGCTTTGCCTTCTTCTATAAGTTCTTTAAGTCTATACAAAGCTGTTGGTGCATTTCCAAATACAAAAAACTCTACTCCTTCTTCCACAGCTTTTTCTACTGCTGCCATTGATCTAGTAATTCCTCTTTCCTTTGCTATCTGAGCTACGTCTTCTCTATCCACGAAGCATTCAACATTACAATTAAGATTACTTAAGGCTTTTTTATTTATACCTGATAAAGCCATCTTAGTATCTGTATATATTGTAATTCCACTTTTTAAAAGCTTTAGAGCTTCATCTATAGCATTTTCTCTTATATATAATAAATCTTTATATTGAAAGTCTGCTGTAGTATGTATAACTCTTTTTACTATACTAAGTTCCCTTTCATTAAAACTGTGCTCTCCTAGTTCTTCACCAATTATTTCAAAACTTCTCTTTTCTATATCCATTGGGATCTTTATATATTCCATGTTCTTTCTCCTAATTATTTTAGATTTTTATAATTTATTATCTCTCATATCATCCTTAAGACTTGAGTTATGCCTAAGTTTTAATACATCACTTAACCATACTTGTAAATTAGGCTTCTATTCTAAATTTATACCCACCAAACTACTAAACATTTCAATATTTCCAAAGAAATGTACATGAGCATAAGCTGCAAGAGTATTGTTCTTGTAATAGCCGCATTGCCATTGTTTTATTGAGTTATCAAAAATAGTCTTATAAACCTTATATATTTTCTTTTCATTAGATTCTATCTTTGATCTATGAAACTCATGGCAGTTAATCTTACTTCCATTTTTCAAGATATTATTTTCCTTAAAGACTTCTAGTTCAGCATAACCAAAATTCTGAAGCCTACTTGTAAGCGTAGCTTTGCCTTCAAAAAAGCCTACTGAATTGGTACCTTCTATTTGTTCCATCAGGTACATTAGGCCACCACATTCACCATAACATCTTAGCCCTTCATTTAGCTGAGTATTAATAGACTTTAACATTGATTCATTTTCACTTAATTCTTTTATAAATACCTCTGGATAGCCTCCTCCAAGATAAAGAAAATCAACATTTTTAGGTAGCTCTTTATCTTTAAGTGGGCTAAAATATTCTACTTCTCCAAGCTGTTCTAACAGTTCTAGATTTTCTTTATAATAAAAGCTAAAAGCTTTATCATATGCTACAGCTGATCTTATTTTTTTATTAGACAAATTATAATCATCTTCATATCTTTCAGTATTATCAAAGCATCTCATAAGCGCTTCTACATCCACATGAGCTTGTATTAGGTCTGAGCATATATCAATTTTTTCATCTAAATCATTTATTTCACTGCTTTGTACCAGTCCAAGATGTCTACTTTTTAAAATCAATGTTTCATCTTTAGGAAGGTATCCAAATACCTTTACGCCACAATTTTTCTCAATTGCAAGCTTTAGGAGTTTATAATAACTTTCACTTATATTATTGAGCACCACACCAGCTATATTAACTTTTCCAAAGTTCTGGAGACCTAATATTTCTGCACATAGTGTTGCTACTTGAGCTTTAGGTGAAAGTACAAGGACTACAGGTACCTTCAACACCTCTGCCAAATGTGCCGTAGAATATTCATAGGTTATTCCCTTGCCATCATACAATCCCATAACCCCTTCAATTATTCCATACTCTCCAACACCTCTTGAAAAGCTTGCCTTAACGCCTTTATCTCCCATAAGGAAAAGATCTAGATTTCTTGATGTAGACTTTGTTATATGAGAATGAAAGGCTGGATCTATATAGTCTGGCCCAGCTTTATAACCTTGAACCTTTAACCCTTTACGTTTTAACAGATTAAGAAGCCCTAAGGTAAATGTGGTCTTACCTCCACCACTTGAATTTGAGGATATAATTATACTTTTCATGACTTGTATCCTCCTATAATTTCTTTTCTAAGCCTATTATTTCATATATCTTATTCATATCTAAAGAATCCCTAACAATATACGCTAACTTATCAAGTTCGCTTTCTCTTAAACTTTCATAATTACTTGCTTTTTTATAAGGTAATCCTTTTTTCTCTCTTAATTTGTTAATAATATACTCTCTAAATAGGCATCCATCAAAAATACCATGTATATATGTACCCATTATATTGCCATTAGTATTTATTGCTCCATCTTTATAAGTTAATTGTTGCTCTCCTAGATGCTTGCCATTTTTCTCTACTATTTCAAATAATGGTTCTGCTTCTGTTCCATAACTGCTTATTCCCATATGAATTTCATAGCCATATACTTGTTCTAACTTGTTATCATGATTATAAGGTATCTTATCTTTTTTAAAGAATTCAGATATTACATTTGCCTTAACTCTTGTAGTAACCTTTTCTTTTTCAAACGCAGTTCCTATATCTAAAAGTCCCATGCCCTTTATCTCTCTAAGTTCAGTTTCAACCTCATATGGGTCTTCTATACTTTTTCCAAGCATCTGATATCCACCGCAAATTCCAATAACCATACCAGTTTTGGAATAGGTTATAATCTTATCCTCTAATCCATTTTCTCTTAAAGCTTTAAGGTCCTCTATGGTATTCTTACTACCTGGAATTATTAGAAGATCTGGTGTTCCGAACTCTTCTGGAGACGTTATAAATCTTACAGATACATTTTCTTCATTTTTCAACGCATCAAGATCTGTAAAGTTTGATATTCTAGGAAGCTTTATTACTGCCACATCTATAGGTGCAATTACCTTCTTATTGAAATCTACAGCGCCGTCTTCATCCTCTAGCTTTAGTCTGAAATAAGGAACAACTCCGAGGGTAGGCTTATCTATTATCTCCTCTAACATATCAAGTCCAGGTTCAAGTATCTTAACATCACCTCTGAACTTATTTATAATGGTTCCTTTGACTCTTTTCTTCTCATCTTCCTTAAGTAAAAGCATAGTTCCAGCTAATGCAGCAAATACTCCACCCTTGTCTATATCTCCAACTAAAAGTACAGGTGCATCCACAAGCTCTGCCATTCCCATATTTACTATATCTTTATCTCTTAGGTTAATCTCTGCTGGGCTTCCAGCACCTTCCATAACAACTATGTCAAAGTCTTCTTCTAGCTTATCAAAATGTTTTTTAAGCATATCCTTAAAGCCAGATTTCATATTATGGTATTCCATAGCAGTATAATTACCAAATACTTTTCCATTAACTATAACTTGAGATTTTTTATCTGAAGTCGGCTTAAGCAAAATAGGATTCATATATACTTCTGGTTCTAAGCCGCAAGCATAAGCTTGCAAAACTTGAGCCCTTCCCATCTCTTTACCATCTAAGGTTATATAAGAATTTAAGGACATATTTTGTGATTTAAAAGGTACTACCCTAAACCCATCTTGTTTAAATATTCTACATAATGCAGCTACTAAAATACTTTTACCAACCGAGGATGCAGTACCTTGTATCATGATTTTAGCCAATTTTATCACCCCTTAAAAATTGCTAGCCATTCCTTTTTTATTCTTTCCTATACCTATATATTTCTCACTTATGGTATCTTCTAAATGCTCAAGGTATAGATTTTGTATATTAATATTTTCACCAAGACCATGCATATACACAGCAACTTCAAAACCTTCTTTTTGAAGTATACTTTTCCATGAATCTTCTTCATCTCCAGCCATATCATTTACCGCATGATCACCAGCTACTAGTAAAAGCGGCATTAGCGTAACTCTTTTTATATGATTCTTTTTTAAGCTTTTTATAACATGATTCAAGGTTGGATAACCATCTATAGTTCCTATAAATACCTTTTCAAAATCATTATCCCAAAATACAGTTTGAAGACAGCTATAGGTTGAATTTGCTGGATGATGTGTACCGTGCCCCATAAAAACAACCGCTTCATCCCTTGGTACTTGGTTTTCTAAAGCATTCACCATCAAGGTATAATCATCAGGTATATCGTCCTCTTCTCCTTTAAAATATAAAAGTGGCCTTCCAAGCTTTATACTTTTAAAATCATTGTCCTTTGAAAAACTTTCTATTACATTTCTTATATAGTCATATTCTAAACCTGGTATAAGGTGAAGAGGCTGGACTATTATTTCATCAAAACCTTCTTCTTTTAATTTTTGTAATGCTACTTCAGGTGTATCTACATGGAGGTCATACTTACTAGCAAGTTTTTTTATTACACCATGAGCTGTGAAAGCCCTTCTTATAACATAGGCATTATATTTTTCTTCTATCAATTTTTCTATCTTTTCTATAGTTAGCCTTCTTGTATTTTCATAAGTAGTTCCAAAGCTAACTACGAGTATTGCTTTCTTACTAATATCCTTCATTAAACTTCCCCCTAAAACTGTGCTTCTTTATTTAATCTATTCACAAATTAAAAACTTATTGTCTATAAGAGTTAAAAAGTAAAAAAGATAGTATTCCTCAAAAGAATACTATCTTTATAAAAGACTTATATATAGAAATTCTGCGTACAAACTATACCTATAGAATATAGTATCCCCCTGCTCACAAGAAGCATTTATTAGCGCATATTAATTCCGTATAAACTATCAATAAAAATAGTACTTTCCCTCCGAAAGACTTACTTTCCCTCAACTTAGGCAGGTCTCCTGGCTCGTGCTTCTTTCTCACCTTAACCTTCCCCTTTTAATTCGATTAAAGTTCTTACCTATATTCTAATCTTAAGGTATAACTTTATTTCTATATAAGAGTGGTATTCAAAGGTTCGTCTTCACTTACAGTAGCGGGGGCTGCTGCGGATTTTAACCGCATTCCCTTTTCACCTTTCTAAGAATAGTTTCTTGAAAGGCACCTAAATCTGTTATTAACTTGTCAAAATTAGCTTACATTTATATAAGATGTTTGTCAACAACTATAAAGCTACAATAAAAATTCGCAAAAGCGACTTTCTTCAGTAAAATTTTTTCACATCTGCATTTTCTGAACTTACGTGAAAAGATTCTGGCAACCAAAGTAAAAATCCACAGCCAAAAACTACATAGGCTGTGGATTATGCGGAACAGTTTTATATTTAATTTATACTATATTTATATTAATATTCAGTTCTGAAACATCTATAGATTAAAAACTCAATAGCTTATTAAGCCAAGTAAACATCTATAGTTCTAAACTTTCCTTGTCTTATCATTTCAGCATAGCGACCTTCAATTACACTACCCACTATTTCAAATGCTTCTTCATCAAAAGTTCTGAGCTCTAATCTCTCTACTACAGCACCATTATCACCATAGGTATTTTTGCTACTCTTATTATGGTAAGTAACAATAGTTTTTCCAAGGAACTTAAAGCTAACTTCATTATTACTGTTGAATAACCAATGTGGAAGTATAGGTTTTAACTCTAGTTTTAGTTTTCCTTCCTCATACCTAAATACATTTTTACCAGCCATCATCACGAACCACATACTTAGCATTTCTGAGGTTGATCCAGTAAGTCTTGATACGAAGCCTCTTCCATGCACTTCTTCATCTGGATTCACTGAGCTTGCTATAAATGATGAGTTTTCGAGAGTACTTCTTCCATAAACCTTAGGATCTATAAAAGGTATCAAGGCAGTCTTTATATCTTCAAAGTATTCGTCATACAAACCAGCTTTTAATAGTCCTAATAGATACTTATATTCCATATGAAGGAATATTGATTCTCTCTCAAGCCAACCAGCAGTGAAGGCTCTAGCTCTTCCTACTTCATGAGTAGTTTCATCTAAAGGCTCTGAAGTCTTATACATATTGAGTTTTTTATCGTAAATCTCACTATTTTTTATCTTATTATAAAGTGATTTTGCCTTATCTATGTCTTTTAAACTCTTAAGCATTCTAGCTGGACCTTCAAGGAACAATGGTATTGGAACGCAATCGAATTCCTTTACTACAACATTTTGATATCCATTTACGGGATTCTTCTTGCCTTCTAATATCTCATAATCTTTAGCTTCATAAGTTATATAAGTAGGATATATACCCTTGCCTAATTCTAAAGCTTTTTCAAGTCCTTCATTAAGCTTAGTTCTAAACTTCTTAAATATCTCTAGTATTTCTTTACTTGTTAATTCTTTCTCTTTTCCATCTATTCCAAATCTTATTTTTTCTCTATAAGCTTCCTTTAAATAAGATATCTTATCCCAATACTCAAATTGTCCTATTTCTCCATTAACCTTTCTATTTAAAACAGCGTCAACATCAGTAATAATCTCAAATAATTCTGCATAAATTGGAACTGTCTTGTCAAATTTTTCCGAAGCATCTATTATAAAGTTCAATACTCTAACTAACTCAGCTGACTCATTTACACTAGATCCAAATATTCCAGGCAATCCATTCATAGCATCATTCCAACCTGGCTTATTAGCTTCCATCTCAATTCCCATTCCCATTGGATCAAGATTTACAAACTTGTTTAAAGCAAGAGAAATAAGTTTTGCATACAGATTTGTTTCATATATATCTCCAGCTCCATTGTCCTTTTTAAGCCAATTAGTATCAGTAAAATGTATATTAAGCTTATGGCATTTTTCTTCATCTTCCAAAATAGATCCATATTGACGAACCTTACCATTGGTAACTACATACTTATCACTTCTTGGAAGCACCCTTACTGGACTATCGAAAAATCTATAGTCTTTAGTTTCAAATAGGAATTTTTCTAACTTATCTGGATATATATTTAAATAATTGTCTATTAGGTCCATGTTATAAGTCCAGTGATCTGTCCAATATCCTTCTCCAAATTCAGCCTCAAAGCCTTGTGTAGAGTACTCTAAAACTCGTTCAACAAGCTCTTCGTAAGAACACTTTATACTTACATTATTGTCAGCTATATAGTTAATAAGCTTACCTGGAGTGAATTTACCCATTAATATATTTTTTACATTATTATCTTCTTTATCAAATAACTCAAATACTTTACCAAACTTCTCTTTATCAAAGGTAAATTCTGATCCTTTTACTGATAAAGGATTGTATCCATCCGCTTGAATCAAATCCATAAATTGCTTAACATTAAATTCTTCAACCTCTGGGTTTATTAAGACATCGTTTCTACGATTTTGATTAACATCTCTAAAATTACCATTACCTTGAGAATAGTATGCAGGCTCTATAGAGAAGAAATTATATTCTCTTTCAAGATCTCCATGCTTTCTTGAATATACATGATAAACATGATTTTTTCCGTTACCTTTAAATACTAATGGATATCCTCCTCTAAGAACATTGTCCATATAGCATTGGCTTATATATTGATCAAAAAGATGATTTCCTGTTTCTGTATAAGTATTATCAACTAAATCTTCAATTAATTTTCTTGCTTCTTCTTCTTTTACTTCTACATATGCCACATTAAATCTATCTTTTATAGAATTTATAAGTTCAACACTAGCAATATGGCCATAAATACTGCATAGAGTAAACTTTTTATCCAGTTTCACAGCTTTGCCTGAGAAGCCTCCTGAAACCTTGTTCTGAGGAACTTGCTTCTTAGAATATATATCATCTAAGCCTTTGTCTTCAAATCCAAAAGGTCTAATAAGCGATGTATTACATCCAAAAATTAAATCCATATCTATTATAGGTCTTATTAACTGATTGTCTTCACTAGAGAATGATAAGAAGAAGTTTCCTTTATTAACCTCTCCCACTTCTGCAGAATCATTTGTGGTTGCTCTAACTTTATAATAAGCTATATTATTTTCTAGATTAAAAACATCAAACCATGATTTCATCAGGTTTGCCATAGCTTGATAATCAGCATTAGTTATTCCATATGGAAGAACTTGAGTTAGCCCATCCAATACCTCTATGCATTTTTGAATGCTATCCAAATTTTCAACATCAACTTTTCTAATTAGTCCTGCATAACTTTCCTTAGGCACAGTAAAGTAAGTAACAGTAACCTTAATATTTAAAGTCTTATTTACTTCTTCTACCTTAAGTATATTCTTTTCGATTAACATCCTTCTTTTTGTATCATCTTTTGATGAGGAAGAAAATATCTCATGTACTTCTCCGTTGCATTTTATAAAAGTTCTAAATCCTTGTAATTCAATATTTTTGTACATTAAATGTGCTGGGAAGAACTCCATTATTGTATTATTCTTATCTTTAACTCCAAAGCTTCCGAGTCCTTGTCCACGATTTACATAGTATGCCCACATAGGAATACCATCTACACCTGCAACACCAGGAAGAAAGCTAGAAAAAGTCTTTGCTTTATCGTAATCTTTTATTATAAATTGATTATCTACATTAAAAATATATTCTACTGCCATATATTCACTACCTTTCAATATTATAAAAAAATGTACCAATTCACCTTCAAAACATTTTCAAAATTTAAAATATTCTTAGGAGAGATCTTGAAAACATAAATTTAGCTGTGAAATGGTACATCTTTAAATTTAGCACTTTTAAAATACTATGTTGAAATTAATGATTACCCATCCAATGTTTTAATGAGCTTGCGCAAAGAATTAATATGATTTTGTCATATTCCACCAATGCACCACTTCATGACTGATTTTAACGAGTATTTTGATATTAAACTTAGACTAAAGAATAAATGTAGCTATGGAATGTGCTTCTAAAACATAATTAGCATACTGTCCATCAGCTTCAATATCAAAACTTTCTGTATTATCACTTTCGTTCATAACAATTAAAACTACGGATCCATCCTCATTTAGAAAAGCAACTTGCTCAAGATTTGAAGCACCCTCAATAGCACTATCAATTCTTACAGCACCTGGCTTAACATATTTACTAAAATGTCCTATATAATAGTAAGAACTATTATAATGAATTTCTTGAGCCTTAGTGTCTGCAACTATAGGTGCATCACAAAGATTTCCAACATGGTTTGGACCACCAGTTTCATCAAGAATTAGGTTCCAATCAATCCAGCCTTCTTGCCAATTTCTAAAATCTCCTATCATATTTCTTCCATATCTTTCACCAGTTAACCAAGAACCTAGGTGTAGCCCACCTTCTTGGCAACCTTCTGTGAATAAAATATGTTTGTCAGGATATTTATCATGAAGCTTTGAAAGATTCTCAAACTCTTCCGAAACATACCAATGGTTTCCTGTACCATAAACATATTTTGCTGCTTCTGGATCAGATAAAACAGTATCTGCTCTTTCAAACAATATATCTCTGTTATGATCCCATATATATATTTTTACATCTGAAAGACCTTCCCTCTCTAAAGTTGGTCCTAGATGATTCTTTAAGAAATCTCTTTCCTCTTCTGCTGAGTATAGACAGGAGTCCCATACCTGCAAAGCTGCTGGTTCATTTTGAACAGTTATGGCCCAAATATCAAAGCCTTCTTTTCTCATAGCTTTAATATATTTAGCATAATAATTTGCCCAAGCTTCGTAGTACTCAGGAAGCAAGGTTCCACCATGATTCATCTCACCATTTGATTTCATCCAACCTGGAGGACTCCATGGAGACGCAAGAAGCAATATTTCACCATTTCTAGTTTTTCTCGCTGCATCTATAAAAGGTAATACCCATTGCTTTTCGTGACTTATATCAAAAGTTTTTAATTCAACATCATTTTCTTCTACATAAGTATAATTTCCTAGCGAAAAGTCACAGCTATGTATGTGAACTCTTCCGATTGAGTAAGCTAGTCCATCAACTTGATCAAAGTATTTCTTTACTATCTCTTCTCTTTTTTCTTCATCCATTCTAGCTAATGTATAAGCTGCTGATTCAGTAAACGCTCCACCAAACCCAACTATTTTCTGATATTTTTTATTTCTATCAATTTTTAAAGTATTATCTGATGATTTTTCTTTATTAAAACTAATTGAATCTTTCTCAGTCAATCTGTCTGCAGTATCTTTTGCTGTCTGAATTATTCTTATTTTCCCCATCTCTACACCTCAACTATTCTTTTCCATAGGTCTTTAATTTTAAATGTATAGCTTTACACTTAATATGGTATAATTTATGCCATTCTTGGTAAAGGGGTGTTTTTTTGGTTATAGAGTTGATTTTTTAGATGTTTTGCATAAATATAAAATTCGCTAAGAATAAAATAAAAGAGGGTAAAGGAAACTACTCCGTAATGTAATTTCTCTTCCCTCTTTTAATTTGAAGTTTCTGTCCTTTAGATTATGAATTTATTATCTTCAGAGCTTCTTGAATAATTTTTGTAGCATTTTTTATTACTGGTTGTGCCTCGCATCTATATATAGGCTTACCCTTAAACCTGCTTTCTTCTTTTACTGCTACATCCACAGCAAGTATAACAAGGTCAGCAGCCATCACTTCCTTGACACTTATCTTATTTTCAATACCTATAGAACCTTGAGTTTCAACTTTTATACTATGACCCATCTTTTTTGCTGCTTTTTCTAAAGCTTCCGCTGCCATATAGGTGTGAGCAATACCTGTTGGACATGCTGTTACAGCTACTATTTTCATTTTATCCCTCTTTTCCTTTTCACTTAGTTTACTGATATATAGATAAACCGGTTCCAAATAAAAAGTATAGTTAATAAATGTGCTACCAATAATAGTCAACAAAATTATCGCTTGGTTTTATTAAATAGAACTGGATTATCTATTCCGCTGAACTGATAAACTACTTCAATCCTTAAACTCCAAATAAATATTTCGATGGTTCTTCGAATCTTTATTTGGATAAATTTCAATAGGAAGTAGTTTATCTATAATAATGTATTTACATTCCTTCGCTATCTTCTTCTACTTCTTCAGTAGCAGATACTGGCTTCTTTAAAAGATTTACCATTAGAACAGTTATAGCTATTCCAACCAAAACCGAAACTATAAACCCTAAAGGATTATCAACAACAGGCAGTACTATAGGGCCTCCGTGCGGAGCATGATCTCCTACTTTTAGAAGTGCAGCTATAGCCGCTCCAATTGACGATCCAACCATAATTGAAGGTATAACTCTTAATGGATCACCAGCCGCAAAAGGTATAGCTCCTTCAGTGATTCCAATTAGCCCCATGGCAATAGCACCTTTACCTGCTTCCTGTTCTGTTTTTGAATACTTCTTAGGAGCAACCAATGATGCGATACCCATAGCTAGTGGTGGTACACATATTGCTACAGCAACAGGTCCCATTACTGTAAATATGTTCTCTTGAATCATTGCTGAACCAAACATAAATGCAACCTTATTTACCGGTCCTCCCATATCAAATGCAATCATTGCTCCCATAATAAGTGCTAGTAAGACAGCACTTCCAGAACTCATTGACTTTAGACCACCAGTCATTGAAGTCATTAGTGCACTTATAGGTCCTCCAAGGACATACAACATAAGTAGTCCAACTGTGATACTGGTTAGCAGTGGTATAATGAATATCGGCATTATAGGCCTTAAACTCTTAGGAATTTTCCAGCTCTTTATCCATCTTGCAATGTAACCTGCAAGTAAACCACCTATTATACCGCCTAAGAATCCAGCCTTTACATCATTGGCTAGAACTCCGGCTACAAGACCTGGCGCGATACCTGGCCTATCAGCTATACCATATGCGATAAACCCTGCTAGTACTGGAACCATTAGAGAAAATGCATCACTTCCTATTTGCATTAACTTTTTCAAGAAATCATTATCAACTACTGCGCCTTGCCCCGCTTTTACACCGCTGAGCATAATAGAGAAAGCAATGAGGACACCACCTATAACAACTATAGGTATCATGTAAGAAACACCTGTCATAAGATATTCTCTAAGTCTTTTTAGTTCTTCTTTCATTTAATATACCTCCATTTTGAATTTTTTTGAAAACTTTCGGTTTTTCTACATTTCAAAGAACCATGTCCATTAAATTTATGACGCCTCAATGCTTCGTAAAATATAATAGACCTCTTCTTCAGTAGATGAATTTCGCAATAATTTTACAAAATCTTCGTCCATAAGTTTTCTTGACAGTTGAGCAAGTATCTTAAGATGTAGATTCTCTTTGTTTCTCTCCGGCACTCCTAGTAAAAATATTAAGTCAACCTTTTCACTATCCATAGACTCCCAATCTATGCCGTTTTTTAATTTTGCGAATACTATCAAAGCCTCTTTCACAGTTTCTGATTTTCCATGGGGTATAGCAATGCCATTACCAACACCTGTTGAAATTTCCTCTTCTCGTTCTAGTACACATTTTAAAAAATCTTCTTTTGAAATTATCCTGTCTTCCTTATAGGCTAGATCAATCATCTTTTTAATAACCTCTGTTTTACACTTGGCCTCCAAATCAAGCACTATAAGATTTCTATTTATCAGCATATATAAATTCCTCCACAACTCTAGAAATTTCTTCTGAACTTTTTATGCTTTTTAAGAATTTTACATTGCTACTATCTTCAATGAAATTGTATAGGTTTCTCATCCACTTTTTTGATTTTTCTCTATCAGCTTCACTTATACATAATAGAAAAATCATTTCTACACTGTCATTTCCCCACCATATAGGATGATCCAATATACTGATCGCAAAGCATGAGCGTTTAACCAGTGCTACTTCACCATGAGGTATTGCAACCCCACCCCCTATTGCAGTGCTATATATCTTTTCTCGTTCTAATACATTGTAAACGTATTCATCGTCTACGTATTTGCCGTTGACTAAATCAATACACATTTCTTTTATCAATAATTCTTTGCTTTCTACATCCCCCTGTATCTTTATTAAGCTCTTATCGATAATTGAATATTTTTCATCGCTTTTGCTTTTATTACTATAAACATTATCAATAAAAATTCCAAGCCTTCTAATATCGTTTTGATTAAGTAATGGACTAATCATTAGTTTAGGTCTATTTACTTCCACTGGAACAGTAGATATGACTATATCTATGTCTTTCAAGCTTCTCTGCTTTAACTCGATGATGGATATTACATCTATAATCTCTATTTGTCTGAAGCTCCTCTCAAGCCTAGCTGCAATAAATTGAGATGTCCCTATCCCACTAGCACAAACTATCAATGCCTTTAGTGGGTTTTTGTTACGTTCTACTGATGCTGCTAAATGAAGACATATATATCCTATTTCCTCTTCTGGCATCTTTACACTCAGGTACTTTTCAAATACAGTGCTTGTCATCCAAGCTACTCCATATATTTCAATGTAATTTTCCTTTATCTCCTTAAGCATTGGATTTCTTAAAGCAAGATCATATTTTAATCTATTTATTGTAGGGCGCAGATGTAAAATAAGCCCATTTAGCAGTTGCTTATCATTACTTAAATTCATGTGTAGGGCTCTCTCTGCAATACTTATTATCTCCCTAGCCATTATCACTGCAAGTTCACTATCCCCTTGACCTTCCAAGGCAATCGTTAGGTTTTCGCTTTTTCCTTCAAGAAGTTTTGTTCCTAAAATATGAAGAAGTATATACCCAATTTCAGATTCAGGCAGTTTTATCTTAAATGATTCTTCAATTTCTTCTGATATCTGCCTTGCTTCCTCGTACTCCTCATTTTCCTTTAAACTGTTTAGCATTTCCTCAGAAAGCTTTACATCTTTTCCTTCCTTTAATCTTTTGATTGATATTGCTATATGCATAATTAAGCTGACAAAAGCTTCATCTGAGAATTTAAACTCTAATTTTTTTTCTGCCTTAGTGATTATCTTTTCTAAAAGTCTATAATCAATATTTACTAATTCTTTTAATTTTGAAATAGACTTATAATCAATTTTCCTCTCGTATTCATCATAAAGAAGTTCTTTTAGTTCTTCGTAACCTTTATTGCTTGTCAATGCTAATAGGTTTGCAATAGCTTTTCTCCATTCCTCTTCGTTGCCAATAATCTCAATGCCATAGTTTGGTTTCTTTTTTAAGCTTAAATTGAACTTAGAAAGCCATTCTTCAACTTTCTCTAAATCTTTCTGAACAGTAACTCTACTTACATATAAACTTTGTGATAGTTCTTTTACTGTAATAGGTGCTTTGTTTATAAATAATTGTTTTAAAATATAGTTCAATCTATCCTCTGGAGAAAATGGTTCTATATAACTGTTATCTTCTTTTAAAGCTTTTTCCAGTCTCAGTTTTTTTTCTTCTAATCCCTCGATAATAATGCCTACCCCTGGTTTTCTAGTAAGCTTTAAGTTAGCTTCTTCAACAATCTGTTGTATTTTAGGAAAATCATTTCTAATGGTCTTATTTGATACATTAAGATTTTCTGCAATAAAATCTACAGATAGGGGGCAATCACTTTTTAATAGCAAATCCACTATTTTATAAACTCTGTCCATATTTATTCACCTTTTGCCACAAATAATGCGGCATACTATTTTACATTTATTTCCATCTGCAATCTTATTATAATGTTTACACAGCCTAAATTCAACGTTTCAAGCGCTCCATTTATTACCTCATTGATGTGGCAACATCTTATTAGTAATGTAAATCATCACATATTTTCATTTATACATTCACTTTACTAAACTTTGTTACTATTGATAAAAAATCACTTATTCGTATACAACAAAAAAGATACCCGAATCGAGCTCTCAACCACTCTGATTCAAGTACCTTTTTTAACCTATGGACTTATGTTGCAAACATTTAGTATTCTTACCTTACAAACAAAATTTATTCCTACCTCTATATTTGTAAATTAAATTAATCTGCCTTTAGTTCTAGTTCCTACGCCATATACACTTTCCAAATCTCGTATAAGCTTATATTAGTTGCATTTTATTTTCCCCATAAGTTTTTATTTATATATCTTGCCGCCTAGTTAGCTTTATTATGTACTAATAATTTGATTATTTATTATTTCTTATCATTTAATCTTATTTACATACGCATTTATTATTATTTCAAGTATAAATTTCTTCTAAAGTAGTGTAAAATAATTAAGTTAGACGTTAATTTATATGTGTTTATATAAGAGAGGTGTAAAACTTTGTTTGCAGAAGAAAGATTAGATGCAATTATTAAAATATTAAATACTGAAGGTAAATTAAAGGTTAAGGATCTAAGCATAAAATTCAATGTTACTGAAGATTGCATAAGAAAAGATTTAAAGACATTAGAAAATCAAAGTTTATTAAAGCGAACTTATGGAGGTGCTGTACAGGTAAGAGAGTCAGCAGAAGATATAGGTGTACTTACAAGAAAAGATGCAGATATAACTACTAAAACAATAATAGCACAAAAGGCATTTAACATTATAAATCATAGAGAGACTATTTTCTTAGATATCTCTACTACAAATATAATACTTGCAAAACTGCTTGCTTCTAGCAACAAGCAGATAACCATAGTAACAAACATGCTAGATATAGTGACTGTACTTTCAAAACCTAATAATATTAGAGTTATTTGCACTGGTGGAATTTTAAATAGAAATCTAGATGGCTTTACCGGAGCTCCTACTATTGAAATTATATCAAAATATAAATTTGATAAATCCTTTATTGGAAGTTGCGGAATTGATGTATTCGATGAAAGCATTACCACCTTCGATATTGATGATGGTATAACCAAGAGGGCTATTCTTGAATCTAGCAAAAAAAGTTATGTTGTTATGGAAGATTCTAAGTTTCACATGGATGGAAACTATAAGTTTGCCTGTTTAAGTGATATAGATTGCATAATAACAGAGAAAGCCCCTACAGAAGAGGTCCAAAGTATATTATCTGATTTCAATATAGAAGTATTTTAAAAATGACGCTGTTATAGATCTACCACTTCGAACCGCAATCTATTTTTAAAACTCTCACGGGTTCTGGTGAGAGGATTTAAAAATAATAAGTTTCATTACGAAGTGGTACATCCATAAATCATCGTATTGAAATTAAATAATTATCCATCCAATAATATAATTATGGCTATAATTAAAAACTTCTTATATCCCTTAAGGAAGGATTATAAGAAGTCTTTTTTATTCTTTAGATTAATTATAATAAAGTGAAATCTATAGACAACTAAATTCCAGTATACGAAAAAAGTAAGTATCTATATTTTGAACTGATTTATAGCTTCGACCATACTTGTTGACATTGAAGAAAGTATTTGAGCTGATTTCGCCACTTCTTCAGATGAACTATTCATCTGCTCAGAAGAAGCTATAATTTCTTCTGAAGAAGCCGAATTTTGTTCAGCAACTGCAGATGTACTACTTATCTTTGATATTATATCACTTTTCTCAGAACTAACAGTACCCATAGATTCTCTCATGTTTTCCATCAATGGTATTACTTTTCCAACCATTTCTATTATATCTTTAAAAGACGTTATGGATTGATTTATTATATCTATTTGATCTGTAAATTCACTATTTACATCATTTGTTGTAGTGACAACTTCATTGGTCTCTTTAGAAATAACTCTTAATAAATTGTTTATCTCTAAAGATGCGCTTTTACTTTGCTCCGCTAGGTTTCTTATCTCATTAGCAACTACAGAAAATCCTTTTCCCGCTTCCCCTGCTCTTGCAGCTTCAATTGCTGCATTAAGTGCCAGTAGATTTGTTTGGTCAGCCACGCTATTTATAAGAGATGTTATTGCATTTATTTCTTTTATATTAGACCCTAGATGATCTATTCTTTCAGTAACACCTTTAAAAGAATTACTTATAGTTTTAACTGAAAATATAAGATTTTGTAATTGTTCATTACTCACATTTGCCATAGACCCCACAACTTCAGTAATATCATTAACATCTTTAATAATTGAAGCCATGCTATCAATTTCTTCTCCAAACTCATTAACTATTTTAGCTATATTAAGTAGCTCATCTGCTTGGGATGTTGATCCTAATGCAACTTCTTGTATCGAACCACTAACTCCCTGTGAAGATGAACTCATTTCCTCTGCAACTGTTGACAACGATACTGCATGATTATTTATCTTACTTGCATTTTCTTTTACATCACTTAATATTGAAGAAATAGAGTCTACAGTCACTGCTAATTCCCTTTTCATAATACCAAATTCGCTACTTTCATTTCTATCTATGTCTATGGTCAAGTCCCCTGATGCTAATACTTTTAATTGAGAGGTAAATATTTTTATTGATTTCTTTATGTAAGTTAATGTAACCATAGATATAATAACTATCATAATAGCTACTGCTATAGAAACTCCTATAAAAGTATTTCTTGTACTAGTAAATTGCTGCTGACTTTGCTTACTAGTGGCATCTGATGATTTTTTTTCACTTATAACAAGCTTGTCTATATTTTCTCCTACTAAAAGCCCAGCATTAGTATAATCATTCATATATTCTTTTGACATTACCTCTCCAATTCTTCTTTGCTGTCTAAGTGGAGAAAACTTATCCATATATTTTTCATAAGATTGTTTAAGTTCTAAAATAAGCTTATCTTGTTCTTCAGTATTTTTTGAAGTTTGAAGCTTACTTAATAAAGATATTATTTTATTATTAGTATCACTTACTGTCATTGCCATAGTCTCATCATAAGGTTCACTAATTATTTTTGAGATTATATTTTTCATACCATTAAATGCACTATCTACATCTACTAATATTCTCATGTTTTCCAGCTCATTATCATTAATTGATTTTAAATTATTATTTATTTTATATAAGTTAGATAATGAAATTATTCCTACAATTATTAATGAAAGAACAGACATCGAACAAATTGCTAGTATTCCTTGCATAGCCCTTGCATTCTTTAATTGATTTTCGTTATTCTTCATCACTTAATCCTCCAATTATATTGATGTACCACTTAGTTATAAAACTTATGTTTTTAAGTTTCCTAAACATAACCTACAAGAATTGATTTTATTTAAAACTAGAACATCCTTGGTTAACCGTTTACAAATGCTGTCTTAACATAATTTTATATGTAGTATTTTAGGATTAAAAGTAGATAAATTTTAGAATCAGGTGCTTTTTTTCAGAAATCAGAAAAAAACAGTCACTTATGTACCGCCTAAATACTAAATACGTAACATTTAGAACAGTAATTATAGTGACTGCTACTTAATTATATTTGTATCAAATTAATCACTTTGACCTATTGATAGCTAAGTACTATATCTTAAACTTATTAATCGCTTCTACCATATTACCTGACATTTCAGAAAGTATTTGTGCTGACTCAGCAACTTCTTCAGACGAACTACTCATTTGTTCAGAAGATGCAGTTATCTCTTCTGCAGAAGCTGAATTTTCTTCTGCCACTGCTGATGCATTTCCTATTCTTCCTATAATCTCAGTCTTTTCAGAATCTATATGTCCCATTGAACTACTTACTTCCTTCATTAAAGGTATTACTTTTTCAACTAGCTCTATGATATTTTTAAAGGAAACTATTGACTGGTCAATAACATTTATTTGTCCTGCAAACTCATCATTTACAACATTAGTAGTATTTACTACCTCATTTGTCTCTTTTGATATTACTTCCAATAAATTGTTTATTTCTGTAGAAGATGTTTTACTTTGTTCTGCTAATTTTCGTATTTCATCAGCTACTACAGCAAATCCTTTTCCTGCTTCCCCAGCTCTTGCAGCCTCTATTGCAGCATTTAAAGCTAACAGATTAGTTTGATCAGCAATACTATTTATAAGCGAAGTTATACCATTTATCTCTTGTATATTATCTCCAAGCTTATCTATCTTTTCAGCAACCTTACCAAATGATTCGCTTATAGTCTTAACCGATAGTATAAGACTTTGTAACTGCTCATTACTTAGATTAGCCATAGTACTTATAGTTTCAGTTGAACTATTTACGTTATTTACTGTTTTTGAAATACTTTCTATAGCTTGCCCAAACTCATTAACAACACCTGCAATGGTCATTAGTTCCTCAGCCTGTGATGTAGATCCTACAGCAACCTCTTGTATAGCGTTACTTACTTCTTGAGATGATGAAGTCATTTCCTCTGAAATTGCTGATAAAGATAGTGCTTGTTCATTCATCCTTCCAGCATTTGATTTCACATCACCTAAGATACCAGATATTGCTTCTACAGTAACTGCTAGTTCTCTTTTCATTATTCCAAATTCATTCTTTTCATCTCTATCTATATCAACCGTTAAATCTCCAGAAGCTACAACCTTTAATTGTTTTGTAAACTCCATAATTGATCTTCTTATATACCATAATATAAACATAGATATAATAGTAACTAAAACTACTACCCCTACAGAAATTGCTATAAAAGTAGTCTTGGTGGATAAAAATTGTTCCTCACTTTGCTTACTTATGAGGTCAGCAGATTGTTTTTCACTCTCTACAAGCTTTTCTATGCTTGTACTAACTCCAGTTCCAACCTTAGTATATTCATCCATATATGCTTTATCCATTGTTTCTCCTGCTTTTCTTTTATCCGCAAGAGGAGGGAACTTTTGCATATATTGATCGTAATATTCTTTCATATCACTTATTATCTTATTCTTATCTGCAGTATTGCTTGATGTATTCAATTGACCTATTAAGTCTCTTATTTTCGTATCAGTATCCTTAACAGTAGTAACCATAGCCTCATCATATGGTCTATCTATTATTTTTGTAAGAACATTTCTCATACCATTAAAAGATCCATTAACATCTCCTAATATCTTTATATTTTTTAGTTCTTTCTTATTAATATCCTCTAGATTACTATTTATCTTGGACATATTTGTTAGTGAAACTATCCCTACAACTATCAAAGAAACAATTGCAATAAGCCATAGAGCCACTATTCCATGAACTATCTTAACATTTTTTAATCTCTTTTCCTTATTTCCCATACTAATCCTCCAAACAAAATAAATTTTAAATAATATACATTTAAACCATAATCTAAATCCAATGGATTTATTTGCTAACCTTTTTTTAATAATATTAATTATTAGTTATATTATCGTACATTACTTAATTATATTGATAGTCAAAATATCTTTTTGGAGTGATAGTTACATAATTATTTTATTTATCATACTTTTCTTACAATTCTATTTTTTTCAATCCACTTTATGGCATAGTCTACTAAATCTCTTTGTCTCATAAATCTTACAGTTCCATTGCCAATAGTGGTCATTTTCACTGCATATTCTTTTTCAAAATCTCTTCCTATATATTCAAAGTCCTCGCCATCTACAGCTAGTGTCTCGTAAGTCACCCATTTTCTTTGTCCATTAACCATAATTGCACTACTGTTATATTCATTATGTTTACTATCATACTCAGCAATTGCATCTGCTAGATGGAGAGAAGTATTCTTATCATATCCAACACCTATTAACATTACATATCCATCTAAATCATATAGCTTATCTATAGGTGAACCTTTGCCAAATATATTGGATAAATCATGATCTCTTGTCAATAACTCCGCATTCTTCCCAACGGCTGCAAAAGATCTTACTGGATGATCACTTCTTTGTACATTTGGCCAAGTTCTAAACATTTCTGAAACTGCCCCCATTGTATTAGTAGGCGTAATAGCCTTATCATAAGCTGGCCAATTATCTCTTATTATTTGGTACCACTCTTCTGGTTCTTCCCAATGCACTCCCATATCAGGGTCAAGATTTTTCCAGGTTTGAGTTGGCATCATAATAGTCCCATCTTCTCCTACGGATTCTAATAGAGCCTCTATTACAATTTGAGGTCCTCCACAGACAAAACCTAATCTTGTCAATGATGTATGAACTATTATATTTTGCCCTTTCTTTACTCCTAGATCTTCAAATCCCTTTAATAAATCCTCTTTTAAAACAAGCTTTCTGCTCTCAATTTTCATTTCCATTCCCCCTCTATA
This sequence comes from Clostridium folliculivorans, assembly GCF_024341905.1. Lineage (GTDB taxonomy): Bacteria > Bacillota > Clostridia > Clostridiales > Clostridiaceae > Clostridium_AR > Clostridium_AR folliculivorans. The sequence goes on along the minus strand of NZ_BQXY01000005.1, from coordinate 151,958 downwards.
TCCTTTTAATGCTAGCTTTTCTAATCAACTCTGCAAGTAATATAATATTATTATCTTCATGTGATATCTTTCGTTATATAGGCCTCACTCTATCTCATAGCTATTTTAAAAATTGTTTGTGCTAACGCTTGCACAATGATGTCTAACTTATAGAAACTATTCATACCTACAAATGGTATACGCTCAAGCTCACTTAAACTATTATACGTTTGCTCTACTTGAAACTTATTAAAAAAACTTCATAGCCTTCTTTAATCTTATTTAGAGTTTATGTTATCATAGTTTTCCATATGCAACAATAAATTTTGTTATTTCCCCTATATAATTAAAAGCTATTAACCCGTTGAAATATCTAGGCTTAATCACATAAAATTATATATCTCTATAAACATTAAAAATATATAAAAAGATTTTCATCTTGATTTTAACACAGAAAAAAAGGCCACAGCTTATCGCTATGACCTTCAGTAATTTAATTCTTATTTAACACTTCTTTTTCTAACTAAAACTCCTGCACCTAAAGCTAACATCATTAATCCTAAAATTAATAATATATTACCGTCAACAGTAGAACCTGTCTTAGGAAGTACTTGTTCTCCAGTTGTAGCTTTTTCAGCAACTATGAATTTAGAGAAATGAGGTGTTGTGAATGTTACCTTATTGCCTTCTACTTTTGTGTCCATAATTTCAAACTTCTTTGTACTTTCATTATAGTAGAATACTGCAATATTATTTTTGTCCAATCCTTTCAACTCATCATCTGTTAATATTAAAGATATTTCAGCCTTGCCATCAGCAAAGTTGTGTATATCAACCTTACTATCTCCAGTTACTACTGATAAACTGAAGTTATAAAGTTTTTTAATCCCCTTAATATTTTTAGTTATATCTTTTCCATCTTCAATACTGAAGTTTGCAACAATTCTTGAACCATCTTTTAATAGATTCTTAGCTATTGTTGTAAATGGAATTGTAATATCAACATTTGAACCTTTGACTTCAATACTTCCATTACCATTCTTAATAGCTTCTGTATCTGTAACTTCTAAGGTGAATCCTTTTGATGCATCCTTAACTTCTACAACATTCTTACCATTAGCTATTTTTGATACTTGGATTATCTTTTTGCCATTTTCATCTGTTATAACAGTTCCACTTTGGTTATTTTGACCACCATTTCCTGGGTTATTGCCATTGTCTCCTGGATTGTTATTACCACCATTACCTGGATTATTACCGTTGTCCCCTGGATTGTTGTTACCACCGTTTCCTGGATTATTACCGTTATCCCCTGGATTGTTGTTACCACCGTTTCCTGGGTTATTACCGTTATCTCCTGGCTGTTGTGGAACTTCTTTTACTGTAATAATTCTTTCTTTATTTATTACATTACCTTCTCTATCAACTACTTTATATACAACCTTGTAAGTTCCAGCCTTAGTTGTATCAACATTATTTGAAACCACTTCAACCTTAGAAGTTAAATCATCTCCATTTATATCTACAGCTTTTACACCATCTAGAGGATTAAATTTATCTCCTACATTTATAGTTAAGTCGTTTGTATCAATTGCCCCCATACTTAATACTCTTACTATAAAGAAACTTACTGAGTTATTTCCAGCAGCATCAGTACTAGAAACTTTCACTCTAAATACTCCATCCTTTGAAGTATCAACAACATGTGTTATTACTGCCTTAGCTGTGATATCACCATCTTTATTGTCAGTTATCTTTAAACCTAAATCTTTTACAGGGTCAAATGTAGCTCCTACAGGTAGGACTGCGTTGTGACCTTCTATAACTGGTGCTATAGCATCTTCCTTTACAGTTACTTTGAAGCTCTTTTCAGCTTTATTTCCTGAAATATCAGATACAGAAGCAACTACTTCATATGTGCCTGCTTTATTTACATCTAGCTTGCTATCATCTAAAGTTACCTTACTAGTAATATCTCCATCCATATCATCTACTACACTAAGTCCTAATGCTTTTATTAAGTCTGGTTTTTCACCTTGTTGAACTACAGCATCATTTCCATATATAGTAGGTGCAGTATTGTCATTAGTGTATTTTAAAGTTAATGATCTTATATTAAATCCGTCTACATCAACGTAAACTCTTAAGTTTTGTACTCCTGCCTGAAGATAAACAGGTGTTGAATCAGAATTAGCCCATTTATTCCAATCTCCAGTACTTGGCATCTTAGTTTTTCCTAATTCTTTACCTTGACTATCTTGTAGAATTGCCACAGGTACTGAACTTACTGAATCTGCATAGTTATAAGATACTTTGTAAATACCTGCTTTCTTAACATTGACAGAGTAATCCATATATGAACCAACTACTGTATCTCCTATATTCTTTACTCCATTCTTAGTTTCGATTGCATAACCTTTATCTCTTGAACCAGCAAATAAGCTATCTGCATTGATTACAGTTGTATCATCTGCATTGTCTGCCTTGATTTCTTGAGGCGCCTGCTTCTTTGATATTTTTATTGAATCAAGAGTAAAGCCTCCATTTACAACTTCTATTCTTAAAGTTTGGACACCAGCTTCAAGTCTTACAGTATCCTTAACTGAAAGTGTACCACCCCAGAACTTAGCAAAACTTAAAGTTGCAATATTTCCAGCTACATTTGTACCTTCGCCAACACTTAATTTTATTGCATTGGTAATTGCTGAATTATTGTTAGCAGTATAAGTTATAGTATAATCTCCTGCTTCAGGAACATCTAAATAATAATCTATTCTATTTCCTGTTTGAACATCACTCTTAAGTGATCCCTTAGCTCTATATGCCATGTCTTCTGTTAAAGTAAGATCTTTATCACTCACCTTATATGGTGTAGGCTTTTGATCACTCTTCTGACATGTAATTGAAGTTGTTAGAGTAGTATCATTTGAAGAATCACTATAAGCGCTTGCAGGAACATTCACTACTAATGGTAGATCTTCATAATATATTGCTCCCCAAGTTAGATTTAATCTTACGTGAGTTGCATCCAAATAATCTACAGAAGTAAGCTTGACATACTTTCCGTCTACTGCAGGTCCTGATAGTGTAATGTCTCCTATTTTATCTTTATTAAGTGTTCCTCCAGTTAGAGTAACATCTACAGAACTTGTATTCATTGGTATAGAGCTTGTTGCGGCTATCTTCTCAACATCTGGATTAGCAGTTATTACAAAGCTGCTTCCGATATTATAAGTTTTGTCTGATAAGCCTGCAACTTCTTTTGCTGCCATCAATACATTTATAGTCTTATCATAGTCAAAATCTAAGCTAGAACTTCCATGAAGTACAATCTTAGCAGTTGTATCATCAATTCTTGAAACTTCATAATCTAGGCCAGAAGGTAAATTTTCTAACTTCCAGTTAGCTTTTGTAAGTGTATCAGCAAATTTTCCATCATAAAGGTTTACGCTTATTACACTGCCTTCTTCTTGTCCTTCATTTATAACATTGTTTGTAACTCCGATTGCAGCTCCAACTGATATCCAATCTAAATTAAATCCGCTCTTAACTAAGAATTTAAGTGTATGCTCACCCTTTGTAAGGTTTACCTTAGTACTCTCAACCTTCCAAGCCTTCCAATCTCCTGTTGATTGAAGATCTACGGTTTTAACCAAATTATTATCTGAGTATAGGTCAAAGGATGGCACACTATTCGCTGAAGCAATATTTAAATTAAGAGTGTATTCTCCATCTTCAGCCACATTAACTTTATATTCCATAAAGTCATCTTTATCTACAAAGCCAAGCTTATTATCCTCTATTACCACACCTTTTGAGTTAATATAGTTCTTACCTTCTATTCTTCCTGGAAGGTTATATATAGAAACTGCCTTCTCAACCTTAATATTTCTTATATTAAATTCACCTGCATCTATATTAAATCTAATCTTCTGCAGACCTTTGCTTGTAAAGTTGATTGTATTTTTAACTGTAAAGTAATTACTCCAAGTACTGTTATCCCAAGCTGATTGCTGAACTAAAACATTGGTTAGTTCCTTATCACCAAGCATAACATGTATCTGTCTATTTTTCTTAGCACCATCGTCATAGTTGCCCCATGGTGTAGCTGTTTCAAAAGTCATGTTATATAAACCAGCTTCATCTACATTTACATAATAGTCTAGGTAATTTCCATCATGTATATAAGCTGCATGATCTCCTTCAGCCTTTATATTAGAGCTTGCATCAGTAAAGTTATTAGCATTAAAGGTTCCTGGTAATTTGTTTATCTTTTCTGCAGCTATTGGATTCCACTTGTAAGTAGCTACATTCTTTGCAGGAATTGTTGCAGTAATTTGTGCACCGCTGCTTGTTAACTTGAAAGACTGTGCATTTTCTGTTTGGTTAACTACAACTGCTACTAATGAACCATCTGGATTCTTGAATACAACATTTGTTACAGTATCCTTTGAACCATAATCACTATCTATTCTTACAGCTCCAGGTTTTATAAACTTTGAGAACTGACCTGTTATATAATACTCAGGAGTTGCCCAGTAATTATTGTGATCATTAGCATCTAATACAAACATTGTAGGGTCTGGAGTTCCAGTCCATTGTTCTGGAGAAATATTACTATCTAGCATTGTTACCCATGAATTATAGCTTTCAGCATAGTTTCTGTAGTATTGAATTATTCTGTCAGCTCCAGAAGTTCCCCAAACTGATCTTTCGGTTAGATTTACGGAATGACCTGGGAACATATCATGAACTTGTGTCATGGCAGTTGGCTCTCCACCGTAATCATGGAATGCTATACCATCTATTGCAGCTTTTCCAGCATCGTTATTCATTGCTTGAGAGGCAAAGCTTACTCCGCTATCAAAATTATGATCAAATGCCCAAATCTTAATATCCTTACCCTTTAGTACATCACTCTTAGCTATATCAGCTTTAATAGCTATAGCTAATTTTTGCTCTTGTTCTGGTGTCATTGAGCAGCTTGGATAATCTATTTGAAGTCCTGGTTCGTTTTGAAGAGTCATTGCATATATTGGAATTCCAAGCTTTGCGTACTCTTCTAGATATCTAGTATAGTATTTAGCTGCATCTTCTATGTGAGCATCACTTAGCTTACCGCCTTTTATTAACTTACCATTATTCTCATAGCTCTCACTACTACTTGTTTGATCTTTCATCCAACCTGGAGGTGTCCAAGGTGATGAGAACAACTTAAGACTTGGATTAATTTTTAGTGCTTCTTTTATTGTTGCTACTATATTGTAATCTATATCTTTTTGTATAGAGAAGCCTTTACCAGTAGTGTTGTACCAATCTGGCCCTGAAGTTCCTGGAACATTATCGTAATAAGTGTAGAATTCTCTTCCTGTGAAATCTGCTGTACCTATAGTAAGTCTCATCAAACTCATTCCTGCACCTGCTACAGGATCAACCAATTTCTTTAAGAACTCAGTTCTTTTCTCTGGTGACATCTTAGATATATTATTAATTGTTGATTCTTCAAAAGAAGTTCCCATCCCTAAGAAACTTTGATACTTCTTTGCATCATCAATCTTTATATCAGTAATTTTCGAATCATCTTGTGAAGTTATATCAAGATTATCCTTCTTTGTTAAAGTATTTGATAAGTCCTTTGGAGCATCATACCAGCTCATACTTCCAGATTGCTCTGAAGAACTCATATATACCTCAACAGCTCCTGCTTTTATAACTGGACCTGAAGGAGTAGTTCCTGGATTTTGTCCACCACCATTATCATTTCCAGTTTCCTCATAATCACCAATTCTAGTGAAGTTCATCCAATTGATATTGAAATTGCCGTTACCAGCCTTAAAGGTTAAGGTCTGCTTTCCAGCCTTTAAGTTTGCAACACCTTCAACGGTCTTCCAATTTTGCCATCCACCTGTATCTGGTACAGTTGCTTTTGTAAGGTTCTTAGTACCTAAGAATAACTGAGCACCATCTGTTGATCCACCAGGACTAGCTACTCTAAATTCAACCTTATACTTTCCATCTTGAGCCACATTTACGTCATAATTCATCCAGTCTCCACCATCAATATAACCAAGGTTTTTTCCACCACCCTGGTCACTAGTGTTTTCACTCTGAATTCCATTCATGCTTGTATAAGCTTCTGCTTCAACTTTTCCTGGGATAGCTATTGAGTTGTCTGGTTGTGTTGGCTTTTGTGGTAATGCCGCAGTTTGTCCTTTTTTAAGTCCATATCCAAACTTAAATAAATCTTTAGCGTCATCATTTTTACTTGTAATGTCTGAAGCATACCATGGCCAAGTTATATTTAATTTGCCTGTAAAATCATAATTACCAAATAATACATCGGCAACTCCTTGTCCTTCACTTCCTGGAAGCCATGCTTCTACTAATCCATCCATATCGCCAATTTGATCTGCTATAGTTAAAGGTCTTCCTGAAACTAATACCACTACAACAGGAAGCTTTGGATTAGTGGCTTTTATATTTTTAAGAGTTGTTAAATCATCTGAATCAAGCTTCAAAGCATCTGGGGATCTGTCCCCATCAGTTTCTGCATAAGGCTTTTCACCTATAACAACCACTGCCACATCATTATCTGCTGATGCTCTACCACGCATATTATAGGTTACCTTAGTATCACTACCTACTGTATTCTTAATTCCTTGTAGTATTGTAGTTCCAGTAGTTGTGTTTCCAGCAGCCCCTTGCCATGTTATAGTCCAACCACCACATTGCATTCCTATATCATCAGCACTTTTTCCTGCTACAAGTATATTTTTCTTGTCTTTTAATTTACCAACTATATCATTATCATTCTTTAATAAAACTAAAGATTCTCTCACTGCTTGTCTTGCTATGTCTCTATGTGCTTGAGATCCTACAGTATTAAGCAAATCTCTTTGTGCATATGAATCTTCAAACAAGCCTTGCTCAAATTTAACCTTTAATATTCTTGTAACTGCATCATTGATTCTGTCCTGTGAAACTTCATTTTTCTCAACTAAATCCTTTAGGTTTGTAATGAAGGTTCTCCATGAATTTGGAACCATAGCCATATCAATTCCTGCATTTACTGCTTGCTTTATCTGATCTCTTTCAGTACCTGAGAGTTGAGCAATTCCCTCATAATCTGATACTACAATTCCTTTAAAACCTAATTGTTGTTTTAAAACCTTTGTGATAAGATCAGCATTTCCATGACACTTTACACCATTTATACTATTGTAAGAAACCATAACTGATCTAGCACCAGCATTTATTGCAGCTATATATGGCGGAAGCAATTCATTTTTTAAAGTTTCATCAAGATTACTTATTACAGCATTACCTTGATTTACTCCATCAGTAGTTAATCCTTCACCAATATAATGTTTTGCTGTAGCAATTACAGTATTATTCTTTTTAAGAGTTCTGCTTGGATCTTCACCTTGCAAACCTTTTACATAAGCCTCACCAAGCTTCGAAGCTAGAGCTGAACTTTCTCCAAAGGTTTCGTAAGTTCTTCCCCATCTCTCGTTATGAGCTATTCCAAGTGTTGGAGCGAAAGTCCAAGTTACTCCTGTTGCCCTCATTTCTTCAGCAGTTGCTTGACCAATTTTCTTTACTATATCAGCATCTCCTGATGCCCCAAGACCTATGTTATGAGGAAAAATTGTTGCTCCAAAAACATTATTATGTCCATGAACAGCATCTACTCCATATAATATCGGAATCCCAAGCCTAGTCTCTGACGCAGCTTTTTGGAACCCATCAACCATATTAGCCCAGCTCTCAGCAGTATTTGGAGTTGGAAGTGATCCACCTCCACTTAAAATTGAGCCAAGAAAATAGTTTTTTACGTCTTCTGTAGTAGCCGTCTTTCTTTCAGCCTGTACCATTTGTCCTATCTTTTCATCAAGTGTCATTCTAGACATAAGGTCATTTACTCTCTCATCCACAGAAAGTCTAGAATCTAGATACTTAGGAGTTTCATCTGCCTTTACAATGGAAGATACCCCATTTCCTAGAACCATAGTTGTAACGAAGGTTGCTGTTAAAAATCTGGATAACCACTTTTTTAACATATTTATTATTCCCCCCTTAAATGTTTAATCTTCTCTCTAATCTTCACCTTTAACACTTTGTACTGGTGCAATTTAGTTAAAACACACTAGTACACTCACTTTACACTGCTTATATTTTCACTCTTTACCTCCTTATCTATCTCTTTTAGAAAGTAATCTGGGCTTATCCTTCCTGCTGCTAGCTGATAGCATAATTCTTCTATGTTTAGCTTGAAATTCGGAGTCAAGCTATCATGCCATGAGGTGCCACTCAATGATTTAGAATTATTGAGTATGCCTACCAATTCTTTTTGTATCTTTGTTTCTTTTTTATTTGAATAGTTCTCATACTTTTGTGCAGGAACTATTAACCCCTTTTCAAAACCTTTCTTAGCCCAATTCTCAGGCTTCATTAAGTACTCTAAAAACTTTATAGCCTCATCTTTAACCTGGGATTTAGAAGATATTGCATAACCTCCCCCATTCCAAGCAACCAGAGCATCATCATTAGAATTAGACTCTAATACTAAAGGCATCTTACTTACTTCCATTTGATTTCTAAACTCCTCAGGTAACTCTGTATTGTTTACCATCCCAATCTCCCATGAACCTGTATATATCATTGCACTCTCCTTTTTTGTAAATAAATTCATAGAAGTATTGTAATCAAGCTGCGTCATTGTATCAGCAATACCACAAGCATCTATAAGGAGCTTTAAATCCTCTGCTGCTTTTTTAAATACAGGATTATCTATAAAACTTTCTTTACCGTGTATAGCATCATATATAAAGCTTTGATCTTGTCCCTCCATAAGCACTAATTCCTGATATAGTAGTGCCAAAGGCCACTTATCTTTGATATTTATAGTAATAGGAATAATCCCTTTATCTCTAAAGCTCTTACAAACCTCAATAAGCTCTTTAAAATTATTAGGTAGCTCTATTCCATTTTTATTAAATAGATCTTTATTATAGTAAAGAGCCATATAATCCATACTTTTAGGCACTCCATATAGCCTTCCATCAAGACTAAAACCTTCTAGTGCTCCATCTTTAAATTCATCTTTTTTAAATTTATTGCTATCTAGCTCACAAACATATCCACCTTTCATCACTGGATTAAAGAATGATGGCTGACCCCAAACAAAGAATATGTCTGGCAAATTATCACTTATGGCATATGCCTTAAATCTCTGTTTGTAAGGTTCATCCTGATATGCTTCCACTTCAATATTTACATTACTATTTTCACTCATGTATTTGTCTATCAGTAGTTGCTCAAGCTTCCCTTGACCTGATTCTCTTTCTGGTAAGTTAGATAAAAATCTTATAGTAACTTTCCCAGCTTTATGATAACCTTTACTTGATGTAGTACTAATAATATCACTGCTACAACTAGTGCAAGTAACCACAATAAACACTGCTATTACTATATATCTAATAATTCTATAACTTTTTATTTTCATATATTTCTCCAATTTACCTATGTTTTTATCTACCACTTTGTACTAGAATTTATTAATACAGTTAATCTACAGAGTAATTATATAAACCTTAGGTAAAAATTAGTAGTATCCAAAATTCAGAAAATGGTATCATTTTTCAGAACTTGAAATTTATTTAACAATAAGTTTAAGTGCTGTCAAAGAACCGTGTTGAAATTAAGTGGTCACGCATCCAATGTTTTAATGAGCTTGCGCAAAGAATTAATAAGTTGCACTTCCATAAATTGAAACAATATTTCTTTTAATGTAAAATATATATGAAACAAAAATGAATCTATCCGATATAAAAGGAGTCACGTATGGGTTACCTTAAGAAAGGCTTGGTAAAATTCAATATAAATTATATGAATCTTAGTATTAAAAATAAAATATTGATTTTTTATGTCTGTATTTTATCTATAATTTGTTTGATACTAGGTGGTTATTCTTATTTAGTAGCTTCAAAGTCTTTAAAAGATGAAGTAACTTCTATTAATATTAAAGACATTAATCAAACTGCAGACAGCATAGACTTCTTACAAAAAGATGTTACCGACTTATCTACATTCATATGCTTAAATCCCCTAATTCAATCTTTGGTTACTACTAATGAGGCCTCTGACGAGTATGAAAAGTTTACTAAGTATGGATTAGAACCATTAAATATATTGCTTGCATCTAAGGATTATATAAGCTTTATAGTTATATATGGTGATAAGGGATCTAAATATTACTTAAGCAAGGATGGAAGTAATGGCCTCTCCTCTTATGATGCTGTAAAAAAAAGCGAGGTTTACAAAAATGCTCATGACTTAAAAGGTGCTCCTCTATGGGTTAATATAGGAAGTAGAAATAATATACTGATTTCTGATAATAGGAGTCCTAAGATAGCAATGGTTAGGACAATCATTGACACTAATACTCTAGAAGAATCTGGACTTATGGTAATATGTATAAATACATCTTTCATTGAAAACCTTTACTCACAAGGCCTAAAAGGCTCTGACAGTATAGCACTTATAGATGATAAAAATAACATTATCTCCTCCAAGGATACAAAAAAATATCTTAGTGGTACAAATATAGACAATGTTTTTTCTAAACTAACAGAAGACAATAAATATGAAAATCTAAACCTAAATGGTTCAGACCTTTTAGCTACTTCTAGTGTCATAAAAGAAAGTCATTGGAAATTAATATCCCTTACCTCCCAAGTAGAAATGTTTAAAAGTCTTAGTTCTATAATGACAATGACACTTACAGTAATCGGTTTTTGCCTTATAATTTCATTTTTCATATCAATATTTGTATCATCTAAACTCACAAACCCTATAAAACAATTACTTGCTTCTATGAGAAGAGTAAAAAGTGGAAACTTTAAAGAAAAAGTTGATTATAAATTTAATGATGAAATAGGAATGTTAGTATATCAGTATAATGATATGGTTGATAACATCCAAAACCTTATTAATAGAGTTTATAAGCTTCAGCTTAAAGAAAAAGAAGCTGAATTAAAGGCTCTGCAAGCCCAAATCAATCCTCACTTTTTATACAATACTTTGGATATGATATTTTGGAAATCAGAAAAAGCTAAACAACCTGAGATAAGTGAAATGGTGTATGCTTTATCAAAGCTATTTCGTACTACTCTAAATAATGGACAAGATTTCATTTTAGTAAAGTCAGAAAAAGAGTTTATAGAGAACTACCTGTTACTTCAAGGAAAGAGATTTAGAAATAAACTCGAATACTCTGTAGCTATTGATGATGATATACTTGGTTATTCAATTCCAAAATTGATAATACAACCTTTCGTAGAAAATGCAATAATACATGGTACAGAAGCTGATAGTGATAAGAGCTATATTTCTGTAACTGGTGCCGTTGTAGAAGATAACTTGGTATTTTCAATTGAAGATAACGGTAATGGAATTGATGATGAAACAATAAATTCTTTGCTTAATAGTAATTCCAATAATGCTAACTCACTCAATAAGCAAAAAGGCTATGCTATAGGAAATGTAAATCAAAGACTATCACTTTACTACGGAGAAAACTACTCATTAAATATGGAAAGTAAAATCGGACAAGGTACAAAAATCATGATATCTATTCCAATTAAAGATATATCGCTTTAATATAAAGAATTATGTTGAAATTAAGATGTCGCACCTCCGATACTTCAATGAGCTTCACAAAGAATTAATATGGTTTTCTACAATTCCATAGCTAAAACTGTATAACTCACTACGTTCGAACAATACAGTTTTTTCACGCTACTCCATCTCCGAAAACCATTTAATTCTAATTGTTTGCTCATATAGCATCTCCGTTGCAACATCTTAATTTCAATAATAGTATTTGCAGACTAATATACAACTTTTCTGATAAACCCTACTGTTTATATAAAGGAGATAATTTGCATGTATACATTATTTTTGGTCGACGATGAAATAGAACTTGTTGAAGGTTTAAAGGAATTAATTGACTGGAACAGTTATGATATTGAGATATGCGGTGAAGCAGATAACGGAGTAAGTGCCTTAGAGCAAATTCTTAAAATAAAACCAGATATAATAATAATGGATATTAAGATGCCTAAAATGAATGGCATCGAACTATTAGAAAATATATTTTCAAATGGCCTTAATTCAAAGTGCATTATATTGAGTGGTTATGATGATTTTGCTTATGCCAAAAAAGCAATAAGCTTATCAGCCTGTAACTATCTCTTGAAACCTTGCCGTCCATCAGAAATATTGGATTCAGTAATAGATGCCAAAAACAAACTCATAGAAGAGAGATTAAAGGATGAACTTCTAAAAAAATATGAAGGTAATCTCAATGAATATTTACCAATAATTAAGAAGAACATACTTCAAGAACTTATATTAAAACCCTATAACAAAACTAAAGTATCTGAAGAAAATATATTATTATATAACCTTGAATACGAAAACTTATTAATCTTCATAATATCTATAGACCACTCTACCCTTATATATGACCTGTTTAATGATTCTGATATAGATTTCATAAAAAGCTCTATAAAAACCATTGCCTCAGAAGCTTTAAATACAGTGGAATATATGGATTACTTTGAAGAAGATGATGATATTATTGTTTTCCTGTCCTTCAATAACGAAACGGCAAAAAGTGATACTATTTACCTTTTACTTGAAAATATAAGAAATTCTATAAAAGCTTTTTTAGGTTTTTCTGTAACTCTAGCCCTCGGAAAAACAGTAAATAGGTTAGAAGATATAAATTCTTCTTACTTAAATGCTAAAGCTGCCTTAGAATTTAAATTTTTTCTTGGTGATAACAATATAATTCATTCAGATTATATAAACAGTTATAAAGTTGTAAATAATCCCTATCCAATAGCTGAAGAACTTAAGTTAATAAATTATCTTCGAACTGGTGCAATTGAAGAAATCAGGCCATCATTAAATAGCTTTTATGATAAACTTTGTAATGGTGGTATGCCTACTAAGAAGAATATTCAAGGCGCTACCCTGTCTCTTCTAGGCTCCATTAATAAGTTTTGTATAGAAAATGATATTGATATAAATGCTTTATCAAAACTAAGTTCACCTTTTGATGTAGTACTTCAATGCGAAACCATAGATGAACTAAAAAATCAACTTGAACTTATTATATCTAATATATTTGCAAAAACTAATCCATTAAATAAAAATAATTCTCTTATAAAACTAGCAATAAACTTTATTACAGAGAATTATTCAAAAGACATCACCTTGGAAAGTATAGCACGAGAAATACATTTGACCCCTGGTTATATCAGTCAGCTATTTAAACAAGAAATAGGAATAAACTTTCTCGAGTTTCTTCATAAATACCGTATAGAAAAATCTAAGGAATTATTAAAAAATAAGCTTTTAAAAAACTATGAGATTGCTTATATGGTAGGCTACACAAATGAAAAACATTTTTCTAAAACCTTTAAAAGATATACAGGCCTTACGCCAAGTCAGTATAGGGCAAGCGTTGCTTCTTAAAATTATGCAATGTTAAAGCATTGTGTTGAAATTAAATGGTTAGTCATACGATGCTTTAATAAGCTTGCGCAAAGAGCATCTCCTGCATAACCACTTAATTTCAATAATAGTCTTAAACACAACTAATTTTTCAAGTTATTAAATTAAAAAATAGATATCACCTTAATTATGAGAATTTAGTTATTATTTTTCATTTACTATAGTATTTAAATTAACTTGCAAATAATATATACTTTTTCTATAAGACTAATAAAGATGTAACGCTTCAATCCGAAAATATAGATTCCATTATGAAGTGCTACATCCAGATATTTAAGTTATCTATAATTTAGGAGGATTATTTCATGTCAAAATTACTTAATTCCTTAAACACTAGTAAATTAAATCTAACAAATCGTCTAGTAATGCCGCCAATGGCGACTTCTAAAGCTGGTGTAACTGGTGAACTTACAGAAGATATTATAAATTACTACGACGAAAAATCAAAAGGTGGCTATATAGGACTAATAATTATAGAACATAGCTATATCTCAAAAGAAGGTAAAGCAAATCATAATCAGCTCTCTATTTCTAGAGATAATGATGTTAATGCTCTAAAAGTACTAGCTAAAACTATTCAAAATAATGGTTCAAAAGCAGTTATGCAGATAAATCATGCTGGAGGATCTACAAAAGAAGAAGTTACAGGTACACTACCAGAAGCTCCTTCTGCTATAGAAAACCCATACACAAAGATCGTTACAAAAGAGCTTTCGAAGGAAGATATAAAGAAAGTTGTAAAAGATTTTGCTGAAGCTGCTAGAAGAGTTAAAGAAGCTGGTTTTGATGCTGTAGAAATCCATTCAGCGCATGCATATCTGCTTAACCAATTCTACTCACCTATGTTCAACAAGAGAACAGATGAATATGGCGGAGATATTTTAAACAGGATAAGAATACATCTTGAAGTTATCAAGGCAGTAAAAGAAGCTGTTGGAGATGGCTTCCCTATACTATTAAGATTAGGTGCCTTAGACTACGAAGAAGGTGGAGCTACTCTTGAAGATGCTAAAATAGCTGCTAAAGAATTTGAAAAAGCTGGAGTTGATATTTTAGATATTTCTGGTGGCTATAATCGCTTTATGGTACCTGGTTTTACAGAACAGGGCTATTTCTATCCTGTAACTGATGAGTTAAAAAAAGTTGTTAAGACACCTATAATTTTAACTGGTGGCGTTGTTGATGTTAATGCTGCAGAGCAAATTTTGGCTGATGAAAAAGCCGACTTAATAGGAGTTGGAAGAGCTATACTTAAAGACTCAGAGTGGGCTAGAAAGGCTGTAGATAGCCTTTCTTAATATTAAATAAACCATACACTTTTAAGCTTAAAATAGGAAAAAGAAGTAATTCCTAAACTGGAATTACTTCTTTTTCTATCAATCTTCCATCCTCAATATAAATAGTTCTATCACAATATTCAGCTACAGTTATATCATGAGTTATAATTATTATAGTCTTACCTTCTTTATTTAAAGTTCTTAGTTTGTCTAATATATCTTTTCCAGTATCCCTGTCCAAAGCACCGGTAGGTTCATCAGCTAAAATTATATCTGTATCAGCTGCAATAGCCCTTGCTATAGCGACTCTTTGTTTTTGCCCACCAGATAATTCATTTATTTTACTCTTAATTTTATCACTTAAGCCAACTGACTCTATAGCATCCATAACCCTCTTTTTCTTATCTGAAGCACTCAATCTTCTAAAATTCAAAGGCATCAAAACATTATCGACTACAGTCTCGTTATTTACTAATGCAAAATTTTGAAATATAAAAGCTATGTTTTTATTTCTAAATTTCGATAGTTTTGAGTTGTTGAATTTCAATGTGTCCTCACCATCTAAAATATAATTTCCCACGGTAGGTTTGTCCATGAGTCCCATAATATTTAGTAAGGTTGTTTTCCCAGAACCAGAAGGTCCCATTATTGCTATCATTTCACCTTTCTCTACACAAAGATTTATATCTTTTAAAGCTGTAAAGCTACTATTTTTATTTCCATATGATTTACTTATTCCTCTTAATTGTATATTCATACCATCACTCCACTATCAATTTACTTGGATTAATACTCAATATTTTCTTAATTGGCAGTATAACCGAAAGCATACATATTCCTAAAAGTATAGTTGAAACCATAATTATAGGCTTAAGCTCAACACTTTTGTAGGCAAACAAAAATATTACTTTATCACTTTTCCATATAAAATTAAAAGCAAATCCTAGTATTAATGATGCCAAAAATATTATTAAATTCTCAATAAAAACATAACAAGCTAAAAATTTATTACTAGCTCCCTGAGTTATCATAACAGATATATCGTATTTCCTTTCATCAATAGATATCATCATGGATAATGAATCTATTACTGTTATAAAAACTATTACAACTAAGGATATTGCACTCATATAGCTTATATATTGTTGTCTTGATTTTTTTGAATCTAGTAAAAGTTCATATGTGCTTAAAGGATTTATATTAATCTTTTTATTACCAGCTATAGTTGTTAATTCTTCTGAAATTGTATTACTTTCTTTTTTATCCTTAGCTTCTATAATATAATTTCTACCTATGGCCGTTATTGCAAATGCTTGAAAATCCGTTTTAGTATTGTATGGGAGTACAAAGTAATCGTCCAAATTCTTCGGCACTTCTCTATAAAAGGCACCCGAACTTATCCAGCTACTTCCCTTATCCAAAAAGCCTATTATTTTATACTTAACATTTTCTACATCCGTAAGCTCTTGACCAACACTAAAAATATCTTTATAGGAATTGCCTAAAACTAAAGGAATTTCCTCCATGTTGCTGCTATAAAGCTTTTTAATTTGCCCACTCTTGTCTGGTATCATATTTACTATATCTCTATCAACATATAAAAGTTTAGAGGCCATTGGTTTAACACCTAAAGGATCACTCTTCCATTGATAAGTATTCAGTTCTATATATTTTTTATTGTCCATCAATTCCTTAAATTGATAGTTTGTATATGCATATCCTCCATAACTGACATTTTTGTCCTTAAGAAAACCACTTATTGTTTCCATATCGTTCTTCATTTCATCCAAGGGCTTATTAAAATCAGCATACTGAAGTAATATGGTACTATCTAAATTAACATAATTGCTCATGATATTATTTTCTAAATTATTCATATTAACCATATGCAGTAAATCATACATTATTATTACTGCTATAATTAGGTTTATTAAAATAAACATTATACTTAGTTTTCTTTTCTTAATGGAATTATATAATAAAGTTCTCATTTTTCCTCCGTGGATAACTTAAATCTTATTGATATTTGTTGATGGATTTATCCTTAAAATATTAAATAAATTTATTCCGACTATTATTAAGCTATTTGACATACATAAAGCTATAGAAATAGCTAAGTTATCTAGATATAGACCAAAACTAATATTTATCATATTAGCTAAATAAGATTTAATAACCATCAATAAAACTATAGAAATCATAGTCGCTACTAAGGCCATAATTATAATATTGACAAACATAAATATCATTGTATTAATAATACTACTTCCAAAAGCTATTCTTATAGAAAGCTTTGGTTCCATAATTTTAATTAAATAGTTGATAATATATATACAAGCCGATATGGCCAAAATATATGTCATAATAATTAAAATTAAAAAATATGTATTGTCACCAAAAGCATTAAGTAAAATATCTTGATTGCTTTCTATAGCCTTTACTTCAATCGAAGGATATTCTTCCTTCTGACTTACAAATCTACTTAACTCTTTGGCCACTGCCACTTCATTTCCTTTGCCATTAAGTATCATGTCTACGCCACCATTTTTAAATATAAGCTCTCTAAAGTCTTTACTAATATCATTACAAGCAAGTACGATGGAGTAATCTAAATTTGTATTAAACCTATCATCACCAATTATACCTTTAACAGTATACTCTTTTCCTAATATGATTATTGTATCATGTGTTGCTGATAACTTAAGATCTCTATATAAATTTTTACCTATAAGAACTGTATTCCCGTTTTTTATATCCTCTTTGTTAAAGTTACTTCCTTTAATTGTAGGGAGTGTAACTATTGATTTATTGTTTTTATATAAATCTATATATATCCTTGGCTTGCCTTCAATTTTATTAATTGAAACATTAGAAACTAATCTAAATTGAATATCTTCTTTTGTGTTATTAAATATATCTAATAAATAGCCTTTATCTTTTAATCCTCCATTAACGGTAACATTTATAGACGTGCTTTCTAATCCGTTATTCTCTTTTTTGAGGCCTTCCACGGTATTTTTATATCCTACAGTAAATAACGTAATTGAAAGCTGACATATAGTTAATATTAATATAAAGATTATAACCATATTTTTATATGTTCTTATATTTTTTAATACTTGCTTAATCAAGATATCCTCCTTAAACAAATAAGATATGCAGTCCAATACTACATATCTTATTTAAATTTCTAAAACTATCTAGTTTCCCACCAAACAGATGAATTTCTGTCATAAGGTTGTACTGAAAAATTAAATTTAGCTGAACTTCCTAAAGCATTTTGAAGACTTACACCAGCACTGTAATATCCATAATCATATCCTGTCTCAAGCTGTGATCCAGAGCTAGAATATTTTGTAGCTTGTGTAACAACCCAG
Source organism: Clostridium folliculivorans (assembly GCF_024341905.1). Taxonomy (GTDB): domain Bacteria; phylum Bacillota; class Clostridia; order Clostridiales; family Clostridiaceae; genus Clostridium_AR; species Clostridium_AR folliculivorans. The sequence continues at coordinate 133,741 of NZ_BQXY01000005.1, read as the reverse complement.
TAACTTGATTTTCCAGCCCAACTGATATTTGAGGTTGCAGATGAATAATCACTGTGCTTAGTGTAATCCCAATTATATTTAACAGTATTGTTAAGTATGTTAACACTTGCTGATCCACTTTGTGCAAATGCCACCGCTCCAAATGATGTTACTAATAAAGCTGATAATCCTAATGTCTTCATTGTTTTTCTTAATTTCATATTTTCTCCAAGTATTACAATTTATTTTTGCACATGTTAATTATTATTCTTTTAACCTGGCCAAGTTATAGTTCAATAATACCGTCACCTTTAGTAACAAATGAGTGCTTGTTTATAATAACACACTATAAATACACTTATTGTAATATTGTGTCGTCGATTCTCTCTTTAATTTCTACATATACTTACATTATATTCGATTGTAACACAATTAAGCTAGCTATATAATTACTTTTTTTACCATATAGATTAAAAAAATACATAATTTCTAACTTTAAATAATTTAATAATAACTATTTTATAAATAAAAAAAAATTAACATTTTGGCTAAACTAAAAAGTCGAATCATTTTTTAGTTTAGTATAAATTTACTGTTGTTTTATAATAATACATGAAAATATGTTACTTTTTTCTTAAACACATCATATCTTCATCTCCAATGTAAACTTTTTTTCAAATTGTAACATTTATATGTATAAAAGCGACCTTTTTTATATTTTATATAATCGGAATTTTTCAGTTTATTTATATATCCTACTTTTTTGAATAATGCACTAAGACACTTCTTTTCATATTTACATAATATTGTATATTTAAAGGTGCTCTAAAACCATTTAGTTAATGGTTTTAGAGCACCTATTTTTAATTAAATATACTTTATATAATTGTCATCATCATTAAGTGTATTTAAAAGATGCTTAATCTCTTGGTCTTTATCTTTATCCATAACCAAGATAACATCACCTGCGTCTACTATGACTAAGTCCTTTATTCCAAAGCCTATTACTAGATTTTTATTACCAAATACAGAACAGTTTTCGCATTCCTCTAAAAACACATTCTTTGAAATACTATTGTTCCTATGGTTACTTAAAAATCTACTTAATGCACTAAAGCTTCCTATATCATCCCATAAAAAGTCACTCTTCAGAACATAGGCCTTTCTTGTTTTTTGCATAACTCCAAAATCTATGGAGATACCGTCTATCAAGCAATATTGCTCTGTTATTGTATTTTCTTCGTTTTCTGTTCCAAGGTTCTTATATATCTCCATCAAACTTTTATACATCTTAGGAAGATATTTTTCTATCTCTCTCAAAATTACGTCTGCTCTAAAAACAAACATACCGCTGTTCCAAAGATAGGTCCCCTTTAGTAAAAAGTCTTTTGCTACCTCTACATTAGGTTTCTCAGTAAACCTGGCAACCTTAAAAGTAGCTATATTTCCACCAACTCTTTCGCCCATCTCAATATAACCATATCCAGTTTCCGGTCTAGTTGGTTCAATCCCTAAAGTTACTATACCTCTTCTTCTATCTGCTATTTCCACCGCCTGTTCTAAAGTGTCTAAGAAGTTTTTCTCACCTTCGATATGATGATCTGAAGGTAATACCAACATCACAGCATCCTTATCATTTTTAAGAAGTTTTACAGCTGCAAGTCCTATGCAGGTAGCAGTCTCCTTATTGCTGGGTTCTGTGAATATATTATCAGCACAAATGTCTGATAGCTCTTCTTTTATTTGATTCTCATAATCTTTATTGGTAATAACATAGATATTGTCAGTCGGTACCAATGGGCGAACTCTGTCAACAGTATTAACTAAAAAGCTTTTGTTATTTACCACCTTCAAAAACTGTTTAGGTCTGTCTGATCTAGATAGTGGATAAAGTCTTGTTCCCTTGCCTCCTGCTAAAATCAGTGCATAAAGCATTTAGCCTTCAACTCCAAGTATTGTTATACACTATACTATGTTCCACCTTAAAGTAGTGTGAAATATCTTTTCAAATTAATGGAAATATGTACTATGATTCATACTTTCTACTTATTAAGTTAATATTCATGATCATTAAACTATTAATACTAAATTAACTAGAACTTAAGTTTTGCTTATAACTTATATATTTATATTTATACTTTTACTTTAACTTTATAGGTGTACCATAATTAATAAGCTATCTATTTTCTACAATAATTTTTAAAGCATTCTGTTTCCTTTAAAGTAAGAAATGAGATATAAAAAGTTGTATAACCAGTAGCTTTTTATATCTCATCCTTATTCCTAATATGGTAAATCATTCAATATTAAGCATACAATAATGCTTAATATGTTATTATTATGGATAACCTATTATATTTATTAAATGCAAATTTACCAACATCATATTTCCTTTAAATTAAATCGATGCACAATAAACTATGAACCGCAGTACTACAGTAAATTTATAAAATTTTCTCTATATAAATATTTATCAATAAAACTTTTTAAATTTTTAAATTCATAACTTTTTAAAAATTTATGCCTAAAATGTAGGTTTGCAAGCACTTTAAGATCTATTTCACTAAATAATCACTTCTTGATTATCTCCAAATCACATTTTTCTTTGTCATCTCTATAACTAGTATATGAGATTTTTCTGTTGCCTTTATCTTTACATCTTCTTCAACAATCTCAGCAGCATCTCTTTGATTAAGCTCTGTGCCATTCACTGCACTTGTTCCTTCTATTTGCACCATATATGCCTGTCTTCTGTTCCCTACAGCAAAGTCAATTTCATTGCCTTCCTCTAGTTCAAGTGCATAGAAGTTTATGTCTTGGTTTACCTTTATAGGTGCATCTCCTTCTTTTGAAGAAACAAAATGAAACCATTTATTTTTTCTTTCTTCCCAATCAAATTTAAAATCTCCGTATTGAGGAGTATGATTCTTCTTGTCTGGTAAAACCCATATTTGAAGGAATCTTGCGGTTACGTCCCCTTTATTGTGCTCACTATGATAAACCCCGGTTCCAGCACTCATATACTGTACTTGGCCTCTTCCTATTACGCCTTTGCTTCCCATTGAGTCTTCATGAGTAAGTTCTCCTTCTATACCATATGATATTATCTCCATATCCTTATGTGGATGCATATCAAAACCTGTATGAGGCTGAATCAAATCATCATTTATTACCCTTAAATCTCCGAAACTAATGTTTTCTACATTAAAATAATCTGCAAATGAAAAATGAAATAAACTATCAAGCCATTCATTTTTGCTACGTCCCATATCACTACTTTTTATTTTTCTTATCATAACTTTCACCTCTATATAAAATATACTTAATTACTTTTAATAACCCTGTAACCTAATCATACATTATCTCATAACCCTTGTCAATGCATGAAATTCTATTTAAATTTTAACTATCTTAAAGATATTGTATCCTTATATTCTAACCACTAGTAAAAAAATCCGCTAAAGCGAGCTTCTTTAGTAAATCTTTTTTGCTCATCTGTCTTTTTGAACACATATGAAGAATCTTACAGGCGACATATTCTTGTTTTTTTATTCTTTAACTTATATTATGCCTTAAGTATGTTCTCATAATTATCCATTATCATAATTGAGTTATAAATTTCTAAGGAATAAAAATAAAATTATATACTTTTTACAATCTGTATTTTCAAATTTATATTATCCCCATATTTGGTAACCAAATATGTTACAAACTTTTTCTTTCAAAAACGCCACTTAAATAGTATAATTATTACGAATATCAAAGGTCCGTTTTTAGGAGGAGTTTATGGATAAACTAATGGAGTTAGTACAAAAAGCTAAAGAAACTCATTGTCTTACAAAGGATGAGTTAGTTGAACTTTTAAAAAATGACGAAATAAATGATGCAATATATAAAGCAGCTGATGAAGTTCGAGAAGAATATCGTGGAAATGAAGTTCTTTTAAGAGGGCTTATAGAATTTACAAACATATGCAAGAGAAACTGCATGTATTGTGGGCTTAGACGAGATAATAAAAACATTGAAAGATATAGATTATCTGAAGAAGAAATTTTAGATTTTGCCACTAAAGCAGTTGGTTATGGTTATAAGAATTTAGTTCTTCAAGGTGGAGAAGATGATTACTTTACTATAGATAGAATGTCTAGCATTATAAGAAAGATAAAAGCACTAGGCGTTACTCTTACTATAAGTATAGGTGAAAAAACTTATGAAGAGTACAAAGCACTAAGAGAAGCTGGTGCTGATAGATATCTACTTAGAATAGAAACTACTGATGAGGATTTATATCATGAACTTGATCCTGGTATGAGTCATGCCGAAAGAAAAAGATGTCTTAGAGATTTAAAGAGCTTAGGCTATGAAGTAGGTTGTGGTTCATTAGTTGGACTTCCTAATCAAACAATTGAATCTATAGCAGATGATCTTCTATTCTTTAAAGAAATAGATGCTAATATGATAGGTATTGGTCCATTTATACCAAACGGCGATACTCCACTGGCTGATTGTACTGGTGGTGACTTCCATATGTCAATTAAGGTTATGGCTTTAACTAGACTTCTTATGCCTGGTATAAGAATTACTGCAACTACTGCTATGGAAACTCTCAATAAGAACGGCAGAGTTATAGCCCTTGAAAGTGGTGCCAATGTTGTAATGCCTAATGTTACTGAAGGTGATTATAGAAGGCTTTATGCTTTATATCCAGGAAAGATATGTATAAACGATACTCCTGCTCACTGTAGAGGATGTATTTCTGGAAAGATTAAAGCTCTTGGTAGAACAGTATCTGATATATCAAATGATGGGGCAATCCTTACTATTGAAAAAACTAACATTAGTTCTTAGTTTAGTACATCTATTTAAAGTTCGTATATAATTTACAAAAACCAGCTTGAGATTTGATCAAGCTGGTTTCTTATTTACTTTATTTTAATGATATGTTTAATATTATTATTGAAATTAAGTGGTTTATAACTTAAATTTCTCTATTACTTCTCTTAAGCTTTCAGCTTGTCCATTTAAATCTAAAGCCAATTCATTAATTTTCTTGTTATCCAATGCTTCATCTTCTATTACTGCTGTTACTTCTTCTGTAGCCGCGGTATTCTGCTGTGAAATAGCAGCAATATTTCCTATAGCCATATTCAAGCTATTCTTTCCTTCGTCTATATTTCTTACGGAAGTCATTGATTGCTCTATTGCAGCTGAAACTTCTCCAAAGGTCTTTTCTAACTCACTAAAGGATTCTATAGTTGATTTAACCTGCAACTGTTCTTTTTCAAAAGCTTCCTTTGCACTATCCGCGATTATCATAGAATCATTAATAGCTGAATTTACATCTCCAATTATATTTTTTATTTCTAATGAAGCCTTTTGTGATTGCTCTGCTAGCTTTCTTATCTCATTTGCTACAACTGAAAATCCTTTTCCAGCCTCCCCTGCTCTTGCTGCCTCAATAGATGCATTTAGTGATAAAAGATTGGTTTGACTAGTTATACTATTTATCTCATTCAATATCTTCAAGATTAGCTGTGTACTATTAGTTAACTTATTTATAGTACTAGCAACTTCAGTCATAGCCTGAGAATTCTCTTTTGAGGTTTCATGTAGTTCGTTTATATCTTTAGTATTATTCTTTATAGCATCTATGGCATTTTCTTTTGCATCATTAAGGGTTACTAATACCTCAGTAGTGTACTTAAGCTGGTCATCTAGATCTGTATTTATCGATGCACAATTCATAGTATCTTCTGCCTGTTTAGATGATCCTATTGATATTTCTTGTATATTTCTAACAACATCCTCTGATTTTTCATTTATACTATTAGATACCTCTAAAAGATTAGCTGAAATAGATGCTGTTTCGTCTGCCAATATTGCAGTGTTGGTTAATGCACCTTTTAGCCTTGTAACCATATTGTTAAAGTTAATGGATAACTCATTTAATTCTTTTATCTTGTACTTTTTATCAGATATAACTGTAAAATCACAATTAGAAACCTTTGTAACCAAAGCTATAAAATTCTTTATTGGTACAGTGATTTGCATTGATATTGGAATAGATCCTAATGCTGCTAAAAACAAACATACTACTAGTATTATTAATGAATATTTACCTACATGAAGTGCAGTACTATACAGTTCACTTGTTGGTATTAACGCTACATACTTCCATCCAGTCTCTGATAACGTAGAATATGCTATGTAATACGATTGTCCATTTATTTTCTCAGTAAGCTCTCCTTCTTGCTTGTCCTTTATAGAAGAATAAAAACTCTCATTATATTTATTCCCTAGGCTTACTTCAGTATTCCCTCCAATTAATTCTCCTTTTTCATCGACTATTAATACCTTTCCATTATCCCCTATATTAATATCTTCCATGGCTTTTTTAAATATAGTATCTGGTACATTTATTTGAAGCACTCCAAGCTGTTTGCTTGAAACCCCATTATTTACTGACTTAATATAACTTAACTTCTTTTCTCCGTCTTGATCTGTAACTGCCCAGAAGCCTTTCCCTGGTTCATCAATTGCTTTTTTATACCATTCTGTTTTTTTAGCTTCTTCTCCTATTTTTTGTGAAGAATCTTCAAACACCTCATTTTTAGTGTTAATTGACAATCCATCATTATCTTTATATAAATATATACTATCTAATACTCCACTATTATTAAGACCTATGATTTTTTGAAGGTTCTGTTTGGCGTCTGAAGCTTTACTTAGGACCTGATCTCTTTCAGTACTTGAAAAACTCATAGCATCAGTAATGTTCGCATTTGATAATATCTGAAAGGATATCTGATCTGAAAAATCACTTATTATTCTTACATAATGTTTGTTCTGATTTAAAATATGATCTGTAGATGCCTTAAACTCTTTAGTCATACTACTTGACATAACTACGAAATTAAACGAAGTAGTAATTATCATAACAACTAATACTAGAGTTACAAAGGCGATAACTAATCTTCCAAGTAAGCTTTTTATACTAAAGATATCCTTAATAAAAACGTTATCAATTTGCTTGTTGCTAAGTTTAGATGAGAGCGAAGGTTTCAAACGTTTAGATTTAACTGATGATTCTAAATCCTTCTTTTTTCCCTTATTCTTAAGCCTCTTTTTAACCATAAATTCTCCTCCTCTTTATTAGGGCAATCGTTTGCACAAAGGTGTGCAATTAAGACATCTATAGTTATATCTAATCACTTATTGACAAAAAAGTCAACTTACATCCATTAGTAAGTTAACTTTTTTCCTAAATATTTTTAAATAGGTTAAGATTTTCATTATATATTTCAACAAAAGATATCTTATGTCATCGAATTCATTGCTTTTTGACTATGTCTCATTCTGTATGCGGCTATTAACAAGAAAGCTACTGAAAATAACAGAAGAACAGCAAAATTTAGTCCTATATCACTTAAACTATTACCATTTTGCAGTTTTTGTATTCCATCAATAACCCATCTTTGAGGTGTAAAGAAGGATACCTTCTGAACTGTATCTGGCAATAATTTTGCTGGAACAAAGCATCCAGAAAACATTGCAGTTGCAGTGACTATTAAGCTAGTAAAGGTAGAGAAGCTTTGCGATTCATTGAACAATGCTATACATAACATGCCAAAAGCAACGGTTACTATTGATATCATAATTAAAAGCAAGAACATTGGTAATAAATCAACGCCTGTTTCTATATTAAATACATATTTTAGTGAAACTAAAATAATAACTACTTGAAGTGCTAAGAAGATTACGTTAGATAATATATTGGCAAAAGTGTATTTTATTGTGGATACTGGAGCTACAAATATTCTTGAATAAGTATTCTCCTTTTTCTCCTTTATTGTTAGTCCTGATATCATTATAGATCTTAACATCATGTAATATATCATAAACCCAATACTTGCCTCTGTTACAGCCAATCCATCACCTTTGTCCTTAAGCGGAGTCTTTTCAATCTTAACAGATCCATTTTTGTACTCTTCTAGCATCTTATAAAACTTATCCTTATCTCCATAAGAGGCTTTTCCTAAATCAGAGATATTTTTAGTTTGAAAATCTAATACCCCTTTCAAGCTATCTGTGAAGTTATTTGCCTTAGAGGAATAAACTTCTGCTCCAGTAATATTTCCGGACATAATATCATTTTCAAAACCCTTAGGTATTGATATAGCTAAAATTATGTCATTCTGAGTTAGCTTTTCTTTTATATCTTTCTCATCATTTATAGTCACTATATCTACCTGAGTCATATTCTTTACATTATCTATTACTTGGCTTGATACTTTAGAATTATCATTATCTATGATACCTACTCTTATTACACCTTGAGATACACTATATAATTTCATAAACACCAAAATTACAAGCACTGGTACTAAAAGCTGCATTAATGCTTTTGGAGAATCAAAAATTAATTTCAAGTTTTTCTTTACTAAAACCAAAATCTCATTCATTTTAAGCTTCCTCTCTTCTAATAATAAATGGTAGTATCATAAATAATACTGATAATCCAACACATATTAACAATGTTGTATTGAATTTAGAGAAATCATTATTAAACGCTATATTAATAATAGTTCTATTTACCCATCTTACTGGCGACAACTTTGTTGCTATAGCTAAAGCACCAGTAACATTTTCACTTATATAAACATATCCTCCACCAAGGAATGTTAAAGCTGGAATTATAACAACATTTAAAAGCATTTGACCAGTCTTTTCATCTTTAACTATGAATCCAAGACATACACCTAAGGATGATGAAAATAGATTTAAAGCTAGCATTACTACTAATATACTTAGAAGATGATCTCCCCAGTAAGTTTTCAAAACGAATGTAGAAAATAAAAATGCAGGTATCAGTGTTACAATGGTTATAATGAAGGTTGCTATTATCTTAGTAAATACATACTCACCTCTAGACACACCAGATACAATGGTTCTTCCCTCTATCTTCATGTTTCTTCCTTCAACTACCATAAAGTACCCAAACATTCCACCATATAATATCATCATTGTTATTTCAACTACTCCATAATAATCAAAGGAGCTAGTCTGTCTACCTATTGATACAGTATTCACTTTTGTATAGCTCTTCGAAAAATCATCATTCACTAATTTTATATTTTGTGGAGCAAGTTTAACTATAGCGCCGTATACACCATATCTTTCTACTATCCCCTGTAGTCCACCCATAACAATATTTACTGAAATATTATCTTTTTCATTTTTATAAACTTGTATTTTATCACTTTGAAGTTCTACTAATATATTATCTGAGTTCTTCCTTACTATTTCCTTAGCTTCATTTATATTGCTGATTTCCTTAAAGGTTACTTTGCCGTCTTTTTGCTCTTGTTTAAATCTATCAAAGATATCTTTAGTATCTTTTGAACCATTATCTACATAAACTATATTCATCTTATCTAAATCCACTGTACTATCAAAAGCATTGGCTAGCGCGCTTCCAAGTATCACCATAAAAACTATTGGAAATACTAACATTGACACTAAACCGGATCTTTCTTTGATTGAATACAATATAGAATAACCTACATGTTTTAAAATCCTCATGATATTTCCTCCTAATCTCTAAGCTTTCTACCTGTAAGACTTAAAAATACAGTTTCTAAATTTATCTTTTTATACTCTATATTTCTTATTAACATATCTTTGCTGCTAAAATAACTGATTATCTTATCTAAGTTATTTATTTCTCTTACTGAATTTATAGTTATCTTTTCATCATTTATTTCAAAACCTTTAACTCCTGGTATCTCTTTCAATTCTTTTTCAACTAGCTTTTCTATACCCTCAACTTGAATTTCAAGACTTTGAGTATCTGATACTATAGATATTAAAGCTTCCTTAGTTCCTTCAGCAATTACCTTACCATGGTCCATAATAACTATCCTAGAACACAGCTCTTCAACCTCCTCCATGTAGTGTGAGGTATATATAACTGTACATCCTTGCCTATTTAGTTCTTTAACAGATCTTAGTATATGATTTCTTGATTGAGGATCTATCCCTACTGTAGGTTCATCCATTATTATTAACTTAGGCTTATGTGCTATTGCACAAGCTATATTAAGTCTTCTTGCCATTCCTCCAGAAAATTTCTTTGCTTGAGTTTTTCTATGTTCTAAAAGCCCTGTAAATTCTAGTGCTTGTTCTACAGCTACCTTTAGTTCTTTTCCTTTTAATCCATATAATCCTGCAAAAAAGCTTACATTCTCCTCTGCACTTAATGAGCTATAAATAGCAAGACTTTGAGGCACCAACCCTATTTGGCTTTTTATTAGCCTTTCATTTGACTTGAAGTCTTTTCCAAACAAATATATTTCACCTCTAGTTGGTTTAAGAAGTCCAGTCATTATATTAATTGTTGTACTCTTTCCTGCTCCATTTGGTCCGAGTAGCCCAAATATCTCCCCTTCTTTAACCTCAAACGAAAGATTGTCCACCGCTACATAATCACCAAATCTTTTAGTTAAATTCTTAATACTTAATAAATTCATTATAAATTCTCCTCTCGATATAACATTTTATTTAAGATCGCTTCACGATTTATTTTCTTGTTTCTATATTTATATTATAGAAAAACCTCCTCTACTTTATCAGTAGAGAAGGTCATATCTTCATATGACTTTCGTCATATATATCATCTTTATTTCACATTACTTATATCATAAACAACTCTGTGCCCTGGCTATATCTAGAATCAAAGCATTGGATGCATAACCAATTAATTTCATTATAGTGCTCTTAAATTAAACCTTACCTTTTATATAATATATGGCGATTTGAGTTCTATGATTCAAGCCTGTCTTATTTAAAATATTAGTTATATAGTTCTTCACTGTTCCCTCGGATATGAATAACTTAGCTGATATTTCCTTATTAGACATACCTTCTGATATAGCTCTTATTATCTCTAACTCTCTTTCAGTAAATAGAGAAATATCTATCTTTTCTTCATCATAAGACATATTTTCTTTAAACTTATTAAATACACTTTCCTCCATTACGCTATTTCCACTGGCAACTAACTTTATTGTATTTATAATCTTATCTGGAGGATTATTTTTCAATATATATCCACTAGCGCCATTACTTAAAGCCTGTTTTATATATTCATCTTCATCAAAAGTAGTAAGTATAATAACCTTTGACTTAGTTTTGCTTATTATCTCTCTAGTAGCATCTACTCCATTCATTAAAGGCATTCTTATATCAAGTAAAACTATATCTATTATGTTCTTTATACAACTATCTAATGCCTTTAGCCCATTTTCCGCTACATCTATAACATCTATCTCTTCATCCATCGACAAAATTATCCTTAGACTTTCTCTAATTAATGCATCATCATCACATATTAGAAGTCTTATACTCATGCTCTCTCTCCTTTAATATAGGTAATAATAAAGTTACTGCAAAACCGTCACTTCCATCAAATAGTGCATTACCACCAGCATCTATACATCTTTGCTCAATTCCTGAAAGCCCTAATCCCTTTTTTACATTAACTATTCCTAATCCATTATCCTTAACAAAAACCCTTATAACTTTATTTAATACATCGATAGCCACTTCAACATTACTAGCATTAGAGTATTTTATAGTATTAGTCAAACTTTCTTTAATACTCTCAATAATTATGATCCAGTGACTATACTTTATTTTATTAAGGTCTCCTGTATATATCAAACTATATTTTAATTCTGTTCCTTTTGTACAATCTTCTAACGCCATCTTTACTCTATTTATTCCTAACTGCTCAGTTGGAGGTTTTATTTTTCTTAAAGTAATTCTTATATCATCCATCCCATCTCTTAGCACTCTAATGGAATTGTCAATCATTGCTTCAGCCTTGTCTTTGTCACTCTTCATTATAAATTTAGCAGCCTCAAGCTGCATTAGACTTGCTGCAATTGTATGTCCAACCTTGTCATGCATCTTTTGGGATAATGAATTACGTTCCTCTACTTGAGTTGTATATAAAACTTGTTTCTCATAACTTTTTAAATCATCTATCTCTTTAGTGTAGTTGTAATTTTTTTCTCTAAGAAAATCATTTTCCTTTAGAAGATTATCAATTCTTGCAAAATGTTTTGTAAAAATTGAATCTAGCATTACAATTAGTAAAACTATGAAAACATATATAGGTTGAATGCTTATACTCATAATAATAAGCATTACTAATGATACCACTGAAAATATTATTTTACTTAGATTAATTGCATTTATAATATCATATATTGAACAGGGCAATAACACTATAAATAGATTATTTATATATATGCTCGAATATAATATTACTATAATAGAAGTTACTGGTATAATTATACTGTTTTTATATTTTATAAGAACAAAATACAAAACACTGGTTATAATGTAGATTAACAACAGTATAACCATATTTGTAGAGAATACCTTCTCTTCAATATAATCATATACGCAATATATAATTATTAAAGCCCTAAGTATTAATAAATAATCACTTCTATTTTTCAAAATGTTCTTCTCCTTAAAATTAGGATTAAGTTATTTTACAAGCTTGTCTAGTTTTTAAATTATTCAATCAATACAATCTCTAGAAGTAGTTATAATCGAATAAGTGTAACTTAAACTTTTACATAAAAATATTTATAGGAATCCACCTTCCACTATTAAGAGGTACATGCTGTATCTCAAAGATTTTTAAATATGTACCTCTTAAATTTTTGTAATGGATTCCTATATGTTATTTCCTCTGTAAAAAATCGGAGTATCTATTTTATTTCTTAATTTCAATACAGTGCTTTAATAGCCCGTTGAATTAAGTATATTAATATACACAATTTTCCTTAATATCTATTATATGATTTATATATATTGTCTTCAATAATTATTATTTAAACTTATAGAGTAATCCATCCTGAACTGCTGAGAATGGAATATTAAATTCTTTAATTCCTGAAGCATATGGCGCTATGTCGTATAGTTGAAATACTATAACTATCCCATCCTTATCAATATAGAAATCTTGTTTGTTCTTAATTCCTTTGAATCCATTTTCATCTTGGAAATACTCACTTGGATTTTTAGCAATCTGTTGTCTAATAACATCATTTATTTTAGTTTGATAATCATACCCTTCTTTAAATAATTCAAATAGTCTCAATCTTTTACCTTGATTAAAATCATAATTATATGTATTTCTTGTAGTTAGCCCGTGTGCTCCACCAGTGTACTGATAATAATCAACTACTAAACTTACAAAGTTTTTAGTGTTATAAGGTATTTTATATACTGTATCTAATGAATAAGGCCTAAAATCTATACCTTTACTTTTTGATTCTGCTTCGTCCTGCTTAGCTAGTTCAACCAAATCTTTTTGCCAATCGGCTATATCTCCCTCAACTATACCATTAAACTCTTTCACGTTATTATTATTGCTTTCAACAATAATTGGTACTTTTATATCTATAGTTCCATATGACTTAGTTTCATTTATTCTCTTTTCAGTGAACTTATAACCTTCATCAACTAAAGTCATCCCACACATCACAAAACTTAACAAAATAACTCCAATAATCTTTGATACTTTTCTTCTTATGTTCAACATCTTTCTATCCCTCCTTATACCTTTGATAATATTTTATCCACAACTTAAATAACTATAAGCAGTTATAAACATAAAACTCACAAAACTTTAACAACTTATCCACATGTAAATGTGGATAATGTGAATAGTTTACCATTATATGTAATATATATATTGAATAATTTTATTTTCATTAAATATAATAACTATAGTGGTCTTATTTGGACTCAATGTAAAAAACATCTACATAGACTTAATTTTGCTATATAAAATTTAAAATACAGTTCTGTATTTATAAACTTCACGATAAAGGAGATTTCTTATGAATAAAAAAGATTCATTACTATCTATAGTATGTATAATTGTTACTGCATTAATTATCTTAGTTGTATTAATTGGTCAGTCATTAAGAATTGAAAACAAATTAGGTATTATACCACAATTGAAAGTTGTTCAAGAAAATAAAAGTATTCCTATAAAGCCTGTGATATCTAATGATATTTACCCTATGGAAAAATGCTCTTTCACCACTGAAAGTATTCTTACTAAATTTGAAGGGGCTCAACTAACTACTGCCGACAATGGTATTCCTATTTTATGCTATCATGATGTGAACCCCACTAAAGGCAACAATCTTTTGCTTAATCCTGATAAATTTAGGCAACAGTTGAAATACTTAAAAGATAATGGCTATTTTACACTTACATTAGATGAACTTTACGGATACTTAAGAGATAGTGCACCTATTCCATCAAAATCAGTAGTGCTAACCTTTGATGATGGCTATATAGGTAATTATACATATGCATATCCTGTACTCAAAGAATTCGGGTTTACTGCAACTATTTTTATGATAAGTGAGTGTGTAGATAAGGATTCATACTTAACTTCTAGTCAGATTAAAGAGCTTTCCGAATATGGCATTGATATAGAAAGTCATACTACAGATCATTCAGATTTAACTAAGCTTAGTTTATCAAAACAGATAGATATAATGAAAGAGTCAAAACATTCTCTTGAAAGGCTCTTAAACAAACCAATTAACTATATAGCCTATCCATATGGCAAGCTAAATGATAACTCAAAGAAGGCCGCTGCTGCTGCTGGATATAAAATGGCTTTTAATGTTCAAGGAACTTTAACTGATAAGAAGGATAACATATACAACTTAGATAGATTTTACATAGGCAATAATTTTTCCATGAGTGATTTCATAAGAATAGTTACCTTGAAGCGAACTTAAACTTTTCATTTACATAATTAAGGATGTACTACTTTAATCTAAAAACTATTTTTAAAATGAAGTGGTACATTTTTATCTACTTTCCATTTGTATATATTACACATTTGTAGAAACGATGCTCATTATGTTATAATATGGGTGTTAAAGATGTCCCACTTCGATCCAAAATCTATTTTTAAAACTCTCGCGGCTTTTGATGAGAGCGTTTAAAAATAATAAATTTTATTACGAAATGGTACATCCATAGATGTCCCACTTCGATCCAAAATCTATTTTTAAAACTCTCACGGTTTCTGGTGAGAGAATTTAAAAATAATAAATTTCATTACGAAGTGGTACATCCATAAATAAGCTTTAAATATTACACATAAAAAGGATGGGTTATATGAAAAAGAAAGATACCTTTTTATCTATTGTATGCATAATTCTTACTATATCTATTATTTTGGTTGTATTTATAGGTCAGTCAGCAAGAAAAAATAGTAGTTTGCCTACTTCGGAGACGAAAGTTACTGCCAAAGAAACTACTAAAGTACCTAGCACTACAGATAAAGTTGTTGATAATACTAAAGCTACTTCAACAGATACTTCTAATAAAGATAGATTTTCAGGATTAAAACTTACAAATGATGACAACGGACTACCAATCTTGTGCTATCATGATATAAATTCAGCTAAAGGAACGGACCTAGTTTTAGATCCTGCTAAATTCAAGGAACAAATGAAATATTTAAAGGACAACGGCTATTTTCCAATAACCTTGGACGAGCTTTATAGTTATTTTAAAGATAATAAAGGTATCCCTGAGAAATCAATAGTTATTACCTTCGATGATGGTTATGTAGGCACCTATACATATGCTTTCCCTATACTAAAAGAATTTGGTTTTAAAGCTACTATATTTATGATAAGTGATTCGGTAAATAATCCATCATATTTAAATGTTGAACAACTTAAAGAGCTTTCAAAATATGGTATAGATATACAAAGCCATTTTGGTGAGGTTTCTAATATATCCAAGTTAAATTTAGATAAACAAATTGACACGTTAAAGAAATCCAAACAGACTCTTGAAGGTTTTTTAAGTAAACCTATTAGTTATGTGGCTTTTCCATCTTCTAACTTAAGTGAAGATTCAAAGAAAGCAGCAGAACAGGCTGGATACAAAATGTCTTTTAATCTTCAAAATACTTCGTTAGCTTTAGCAGATAAAAAAGACAACATATATAATTTAGATAGACTATACATAGGAAATAAACATTCCCTAAATGATTTTATTAAAATATTAAATACTAAGAAAAAATAACTCACAATAAAATGGGCATTTAAACTATTAACATATGCTAATAGTTTAAATGCCTACTTTTTAATCCTAAAACTATTAAATTGTGGACGCTTCTTCAGTTTTTACTGAATCAGAGATCAGTTTATTTATGCCATCTACCTCTTTACGACTTAATTCTCTCCATTGTCCAATCTTTAAACCTCCAAGATTAATATTCATTATTCTTATTCTTTCTAGTTTTACAACCTTATAGCCAAAATACTCACACATTCTTCTGATTTGTCTATTTAATCCTTGAGTAAGTACTATTCTAAATACATTCTTGCCTTCTCTTTTTACAACACATTTCTTTGTTATAACTCCTAAAATCGGAACTCCCTTAGCCATATTAGTAATGAATTCATCAGTGATAGGTTTGTTTACCGTTACAATATACTCTTTTTCATGATTATTACCGGCTCTTAAAATTTTATTAACTATATCGCCATCATTCGTTAGTAAAATAAGTCCTTGCGAATCTTTATCTAACCTTCCAATAGGAAATATTCTCTTTTTATGATTCACAAAATCCACTATATTTCCTTTAATTTTCTTTTCAGTAGTACATGTTATGCCAACGGGCTTATTTAAAACTATATAGATTGCTTCATTTTCTTTTGAAATTGGTTTTCCATCAATTAAAACTTTTTGATTTAAGCCTACTTTATTCCCCGTAGTAGCCACTTTACCATCTATACTCACTCTTCCTTGCTCTATCAACTTGTCAGCTTCTCTTCTAGAACATATACCTGTTTCACTTATATATTTATTTATCCTTAATTCTTCTTTCTTTTCATTATGGATAACTATATTTTTCTTCTTGATGTTGCTCTTCATTTATGAAATTCCTTTCAATAATATTATTCACGCCATTTCTCTAGTAATTAGTAATCTACCTTTTTCTCATTGCCCATATTGTTTATGGTTATTTTAATTTTCTTATTATCCTTTTGTTCATTATTATCTTTTATATATTGCTCTAATTTTTGTAAACTATCATCATCTAATTTATGTCCAGAAACAACTAGTAATATGTCTTTATCTGATAACTTTTTTTGCTCATTAAGGTATTTAAAAAGCTTTGTAACTCCATCATCAATATTATCATGCTGCAACTTCAAGTTATCAATCATGTTTTGATTATTGGAGTTTTGAGAGTAGGCTTCATTTATCCTATTGAACCTATTTATTTCGAATACAATCTTAGCATTTGAATTTACAACTAAGGTTGTATAATTTTCATTATATAAATAAATAACTACCGAACTTGCAATAGTAATAATAACAGCTAAAAAAGCTACTATTTTGCTATAATGTTTAAAAGTTTTTCTTTCTTTACCACGCAATTCTTGCCCTATTTTTTTATCCGAATCATTGTTCTTTATTCTAATAAATTCTCCCATACTGGTTAGAATATCTGAATATTTTCTTTCATTTTTTATAGAAATCCCCGTATACTCTGTATCATTGGCATTTAGTTTTTCATAAGTTGATATACTGCCTTCATCAACAGTTCTCTCTTGGATATTAATATATTCCCTAATATTAATATAATTGGAGTTAGAAAGTAATACAATATATGAAATTAAGTAGTCTCTCCAATTTTCAATAATACTCCTAGAAGCGCCTGTAACTCTGGAAAGCCTAGAAACTTGTATATCTCTTTTCGAAACAATCTCTTCAAAAATAGCATTATTCTCTACTACAAATAAAGCTATATTTAGCAAATAATTTCTCGTCTCATACTTAGGGGTTCTATTTATAAGATTTTTATTTGTAATACCATATAATCTTAACTCTTTAACAAATAACGAAACTTGCTTACTGTAAGAAAAATCAATATCCTTAACTACCTTTATCTTAGGTCTTGACGAAAATATATATTTGTCTTTACTAAATCCATCCATTCTTAATATTTCCTATAAACTTAAAGTAAAACTTATTTCTTTAAGCTTCCTTTCACAATAAGTCTTTGTTTTGCTCCAATAGTGCAAGTAACCAATGTTATTGTCTCATCCTTCGTAGGACTTAACACATCAACCTCATCTGGGTTTACAATAAAACTTGTTGTTACTAAATAAGTAAATTCTTTATCCTTAGTCTTTACTATTATTTCATCGTTTTTTTCAAGTTTATTTAAGTCTTTGAAATATTCTGCGTAGGTAAAGTTTCTGTGCCCAGCTAGACACAGATTTCCTTTTTCTCCTGGTAGTGCAGTGTTCTTAAAATGTCCAACCGCATATCTAAGCAGATCATCATCTGTTCCTTCTCCAACTGCAACATTTATATCAATTTTAGGTATTATAAGCAGCGCTATTGGTTTAACCTGAGATTCATTATTTTTATTATCACTATTAGAATCTTTTATGGTAGCTTTATCTGCATCTGCTCCTAAATTACTTTTGCTATCATCCATCTTTTCAAAAGACGCTCTAAGTTCAGCTTGTCTTTTATGGGCAGTATATTTCATAAAAATAGTTGCACCTATCATTGTTATTCCTGATACTATTAATATAACTGCTACTATATTAATAATTTTCTTTTTCATACACTTCCCCCTACTCATTTTCAAAAATTAATCATATACTATATTATAACATAGACTTGTTCTTAATTTTAATGATATAAAATAGTCTATAAAATAAAATGTCTTGTTTGTTAATAGAATTTTTCTTAATATTCATACAATTTTATGTTATAATAATATTATAAAATATGTAGTGAGGTGATACCATGAAAAATAATGTAGTATATGTTGATTTTGCCCAAAGAAAGAAAGTAATTACCTCCGAAGAGTGCAAAACATCATTGTTTAGAAAATTAATCGTAGGATTTAAAAGGATTTTTTCTGGTAAGTCAAACTCAAGAAAATATCTAGATACTGTATATAAAGCTAATACTATTTTATAACGGGTCTTTGTAAACGTTTGTAAAGCTCTTGTTTATAATATTATTGTTTTTACGGCTTCACATACTATATAACTTAATATATTTTTTATATTTTCCACTACGAAACTAACTCAAAAAATTTAATTCCTAATTTGCATTCTTCAAGTGTTACTTATAAAAGTCTGAAGTCTTTATATTACCTTAAGAATATTTTTATGGTAGAATACTACTTAAATATAATTTTGAGGTGATAAACATGAGAATAGGCATGGGATACGATGTTCATAAGCTTGTAGAAGGAAGAGACCTTATAATGGGAGGGGTAAAAATTCCATTTCACCTTGGTCTATTAGGACACTCAGATGCTGATGTACTGCTTCATGCTATTATGGATGCACTACTAGGAGCAGCTTCATTAGGTGATATTGGAAAGCACTTTCCTGATACTGATGACAAGTTTAAAGGAGCGTCTAGTATAAAATTACTTTCAGAAGTAAACAAATTTTTATTAGACCATAACTATAAAATAGTTAATATAGACTCCACTGTTATTGCTCAAAGGCCTAAGCTTGCTCCTTTTATATATGAGATGAGATTAAATATTTCATCTGCTTTAGGTATTTCTATAGACCAAATTAATGTAAAAGCAACTACTGAAGAAGGTTTAGGCTTCACAGGTAATGGGCAAGGTATATCTGCACAAGCAATATGTTTAATAGATTAATTTAAATAATAAATCACCTAACTAACAGCTTATTTTATAAGACTGCTAGTTAGGTGATTTATCTTTATTCTATATTTATATTTAAATATTCACAGGTATTTATAAGCAAATACTCTGGATCAAAAGGCTTTGTTATGTACAAATTTGCCCCGAGTCCTATACCTCTATTTATTTCCTTTTCTTGTGCTTTTGCCGTTATCATAAATATCTTAATATTTTCTAGTTCTGGAGATTGCTTAATCTTTTCAACGAATTGATACCCATTCATATTAGGTAAATTAACATCCAATAAAATTAAATCTGGTTTAATTTGCTGTACCATATATAGAGCATCCTCTGCATTATTTGCTTCACTAATCTCAATATCCTCTAACTCTTCAAGAGTCTGTTTTATTAATAACCTTATATTATTATCATCATCTACTATCATTAACTTTTTCATATCATTCACCTTCTGTCTGATTTACAGGTATAGTAAAATAAAAAGTACTCCCTTTATTTACCTCACTCTCCAGCCAAATACTTCCCCCATGTTTTTCAATAATTGCCTTGCATATAACTAGCCCAAGACCTGATCCCTGAGACTTTGTAGAATCGTTTGGAATCTGCTCAAACCTTCTAAAAATCTTTGCATAATACTGCTCTGGTATACCTGCTCCTGTATCTTCAACGCTTATAAGAACTTCATTTTTATTATACATTTGTGCTCTACAAATTATCTTTCCTCTTTCAGTAAACTTAATTGCATTAGATATTAGATTAATTATAACTTGTAGAATTTTATTTTTATCCACATATACAAAAGGAATATTTTCATCAATTTCATCATTAAGTTCTAAATCCTTATTGTCTAAAAGAGAATAAGATATTAGTATACCTTTACTTATTATCTCTCTCAAATCAGTCTTTTCTACTTTCCAATCAATTTTATCTGACCTAAGCTTTGAAAAATCCAGTAAATTATTTATAAGTGAAGTCAATCTCTCACTTTCCGATATTATAATTTCTATATTTTCGCTTATCTTATTAATACCTAAAATCGCTTTACCAACTTCACTTTTATCACTTTGTTCATCTTTATTTTCATTTGTTATATATGGAATTATCACTTTATTAAGTCTTCTATTTATTATCTTTGCAAATCCTATGATAGATGTAAGCGGCGTTCTCAACTCATGCGACACATCTGATAATAGTTCAAACTGCTCTTCTTCTGTTTTCTTATAAACTATCAATTTATTTATTGTATCTTCATGTTCAGTTATTATATTTTCAAGTTTCTTTATTTCATTACTTTTTAAATTGTACGCTATAAATAATATAATTGTTACCCCTACTAATATACTACAAAATAATATTATGCTGTATTTAAAGCTCTCCCTAATGTTTAGACAATAATAACATATAAATATTACAATTACCTGCATGATTATTATTAAAGATATTAATTTAAGTCTAGTTATCTTGTTGTTGAACATAAATACCTCCAAAAGTCGTAATAAATATCTAAAATGATTACTTTTAAAATTAATGCTCCAGATTCTTTAACAATAAATCAATATTTTAAGGAATTACACGATTTAAATTTATCATCCCAGCAATCTTAACTTTACTGTCTATCTATATAAAGTTAAGAGGGCCTGCCTTTATGACACGCCCCCTTAACTTTATTGATAATGTAATTTTAACTCATGCGAGCTACTTATTCAACGGCTTTTTTCTTTTTGTTACTAATAATGCTCCTGCTACAATAAATACAGTGGCAAATAATAATATTGTTATAGTTGATATACCTCCAAGTTTAGCTATTTTACTCACTCCAGTTCCATTTGCCGCACTGCTATTATTTCCTGTGTTAGTAGTTACACCATTACTTGTTGAGCTATTATTATTCTGTCCATTATTTGATGAACTGCCACTTCCAGTATTGCCACTGTTACTATTTCCATTATTATTACTGTTATTATTGTTACTATTTCCATTGCTATTACTGTTATTGTTGTTACTTCCGCTGTTGTTATTTCCTGTATTTCCACCATTATTGCCAGTATTTGTGCTTTCAAGCTTTTTATCTGTAATTAGATAGTCACTACAATGTGTAGTCACAAAAGAAATATACCCATCTTTAACAGTACTCTTACTAATAAGATTTAATGAACCAGTCTTATCAATATAATAAACATATAAATCTTTATCATTATACTTACTGTCTATCTTTTGTTTTACATTTACATCGGCTCCGAACTTACCATCTGGAAGATTATTGTCCATTCTTAATTCAAAAGCTAACTTTGGAGAATACTTTTCTTTTATACTCTTCAAAGCATCTTGGTTCTCTATAGCATCATAAGTTCTAAATATCAGACCTGTAAGTCCAGAACTAGTAAGAATATCGTAAAGCTTACTTGAGTCTTCAATAGTTATTGTTGTGTCTCCCCTTTGTATTACTGCTTTAACATTATTCTTTGCAGCCGCACTAAATACAGCTCTAGCTACTTCCTCAACCTGGTTTGAAACAACCACTTCTTTACCAGCATTAGCTTCTTTAGCTATTTCTGCTATAACATCTTTATCACTTATAGGAGCCTTAGTTTCCTTTACTATAAAGCTTGGATCATAAGCATCTTTTAATGCATCTGTGTTTATTGTTATATCCTTAACTTTATCTACAAGTATTACTCCACCAACTGCTGGAACTTTAACTGTCACCTTTCCATTCTCTACTACATAACTTTCATTTTTGTTGAGTATATTGGTTAGCTTAGTCCCATCACTTATCCCTTTAGCTTCTAATGTCATTTCTACTGCAGTTGTCTTTCTATTTGCAACTACTAATGCTTTGTTCTCTTCATTAGTTCTAGAAAATGCTATTACATCATTTAAATTATCTTTGTCTACATCAATAGAATTTATATCTCCAGTTCTAAGAACACTATAAGCATTTCTTATATTTGCTAAAGTAGCATACCATTCTACAATATCCTTATCACCTTTTCCCCAAATCATACCTCTTCTATTGTCTGGGTCATCAGCACCAACCATTCCTGCCTCATCACCATAATAAATACATGGTGCTCCTGGATAAGTCATTTGTAAGAAAGGTACTAATCTTAGCTTCTGTTTGGCTAATTCAGACGCATCTCCTGCAATTCCTCTTTGACTTTTTTGCCAACCGTCTAATGCAGATAACACTCTTTGAGTATCATGAGAGTCAACCAAATTAAGCATAGCTTCAAAAGCTTCCTTTGGATATTGTTCTCTCATCTTTTCTAATTCTTTTACCGAATCTGTTGCTGAAGTCACTGTTTTATTATCATCCTTAGTTCCTTTTGCAAAATCAAGTACTGCACCTCTAAATCTATAATTCATTACTGAATCATACATATCACCAAGAATATATCTTGATGCATCAGTCCAGATTTCTCCTATTATAACATTGTCACCTTCAGACTTTACTGCACCTCTGAAGTTTCTCCAGGTTTCATCTGAAACTTCATTTGCAACATCTAGCCTCCAACCGTTTGAACCTTGTCTTAGCCACAATCTAGATATGGCATCTTGTCCATCAATTATTTCATTTGCCCATGATTTGACTTGATATTCTGATCCATTTAAGGCTTGTATAACCGGCATCGAATCATATCCCCACCAGCCTTCGTAACTGTAATGTTCAGTTGCAAGACCAGAATCTACCTTTTTATTCTCAACTTTGAACCAATCTTTGTAGTGTAAATCTGTTATTCCCTTTGAGGCCAAATCAGTAGTCACCTGCTTCTCTGCATCTTGCTGACTTAGATTCTGTAAATTCATAAGGTCATATACTCTTGACCAATATTGATATGCTCCTATTGGTTTATTCTTAGCCATATATTTATCATACCTATCAAAGTACACCGAATCATCAGATACATGGTTGAATACTCCATCAAGTATTATGTGCATGCCTCTTTCACTAGCTGCTTTTGTAAGGTTTGCAAAGTCTTGCATGTTTCCTAGCAATGGATCTACCTTTGAGTAGTCGGTAGTATCATATCTATGACTGGAAATTGATTGTCCAACAGGATTAAAATAAAGTATATTAACCCCAAGAGCCTTAAGATAATCAAGTTTCTTTTCTACCCCTTTAAGGTCTCCACCGTACATTTCATTACTCCAGTTGCCATCACCTATAGTTCCCTTATAATCAGGGTTTATCTTTGGATTTCCATTTTCATCTTTTAACACATTTCCATCTTTATCTTTTAAATATTCAAGTTCAGGATCTTCAGTTATGCTATACCAGTTTGTGTAGAATTCATATGGAGTCATCCCTCTTGAAAGCTTTTGCAAGAAATCATTATCAGTGTCTCCATCAAAAAATCTATCAGGGAAAATCTGATATACAACCCCATTTTTCATCCAATCTGGAGTCTTAAAATCTTTCTTATAAATATTTAAGCCATACTCCAATACCGATGATAAATCTCCAGTCTTACCTGTTCCAAAGTATCCATCATCGTCACTATAGGTTTTTACATCTGATCCATTAGATATAACAAAATAATAGGTATATTGTCCTATAGTATTAAGTGTAAACTTAGCAGTCCATTTATCATGACTATCATCAAAGGTACCGTTCTTGCTCATCTCATATTTATTGATTCCTTCTGGACCTTTTACAATTATCTTTGCTTCAGTTAAATCATCTTTGGCAGCCTTTAAATTAAAGGTTAATTCTTCTCCTTCTTTTGCCGCACCAAATGGTAATTTATAATTAGAACTTTTAGAGTCAAATGAAACTTCGTTTTCATTAATTTTAACTGTAGCAGCATCATTAAAAATTGTCTCAGTTATCGGATCAAAGTTTATTGATACTAGCTTATCTTCTGAAAGTTCTATAGGATTAACTTTATAAGTTTTATCACCACATTCTATCACTAATTTATCATGGATACCTTTTTTCAAGTTTAGTTCAGCTGAATAAATTCCCTTATAATCATTATCCTCAAGCTTAACCTTTTCAGAAAGTTCCGGACCAGTTATAAAAGCATCTACCATTGTGTAATTTGTTGAATCAACCACAAAGTGGCTATCATCATTATAATAGAATGTAACCTCTCCGGCCTTTGAAACAACAAGTGGGATATTAGCCCCATCTTTTACAGCCTTCTGTCCATAATTTTCAGTCCAACTTCCCATAGCTACCTTATACTCATAGCTTCCAGATGGAACATCTTTTAAAGTAAGCTTATACTTTCCATTTCCTGAGTACTCCATTGAAGTCTTAGCTGAACCAGGAGTCCATGCAGATTCTCCTGCAGCTGTTTGAATAGTACCAGCTATAACTACTTGTCTCCCTGCGAAACCTGTAAACTTATATATAGAGTTACCATCTTTTTCATCCTTCACTGATGGATCTACTATCCAATTACCATCAACTATAAATTTATATTGGATATCTCTTGCAGCATCACCAACTCTAACCGAAGTTGACCATATACCATCAGCATCTTTAACCATCTTTATCTTATTGTTTTGCCAATTAGTTATATCTCCAGCCAAATACACTTCCTTAGCGTTTGAATCTTTATATAAGAATTTAACAGAACCATTGTCATTTAGAACTGGCCCACTTAACTCTACTGGTGGTTTAGGAACACTTTTAAGTCCTAGTAGTTCAGCTATCTTGCCGTAGTTATTTATAGAATCATAAGCAGTTTTATTCTTTTCATCAACAACAAAAACTACTTGTTTCCCCCCACTTGGTATCGTTATTTTTATATTTGGGCCTGCTGGAACACCTCCATCATCCCAAGAATAGTTATCAAGTATCTTATACTCAAAATCACCACCACTTACAAAATATCCTGAGTATATAAACAATCCTGTATTACTTAACGGTGATAACTCCCAACCCTTTTCATCAGTCTTCCAATCAATAGATTGTCCACCTTGTCTTATGGTTCCAATCAATGACGGACTTTTTAAATATTCTGGCACAGCTATATCATTGCTTGCATATCCTTGTAAATAATCTGCAAAAATAGTTATTTTATTAGTCCCTTTAGGTATAATTACCTTTACATCAGCTCCAACTTCTCCATTACTCCATGCACCATTAAAAGCAACTTTATATTGAAGTTCGTAATCATTTGTTTTAGCAGAATCTTTTATTGCAAAAGTTTTACTATAGACTCCCCCACCGATATAATCAAGTTTGAAATTATCATCTCCAGGATTCCAAGACTTGCCACCCTCTAGTAGATTGTCTATGTTACCTGCTAGTATAGCTTTTGTTTTAAATTGATCTGCATTATTTATAGAATCGTATACTTTCTTCTGTTTATAATCTAATCTAAAATATACCTTTGTATCACTGTCTAACTTTAGTTTTATATTGTCACCACTCTTAACTCCGTCTTTGCCATAATTCTCATCAAAAGATTTGTTCATGGCAACTTTATATTCATAACTTCCTGCTTTTAGGTCTAATGAAGTTTCATATATACCATTTTTATATTCTTTCATAAGACCTTTCAAATTAGATGGATTCCACTGATCTGATTTCTCAGCAAAGAAATCTCCCACAATGGTTGCCATGGCATCAGCTTGTAAAATCACTTCATCTTCTGCCATAACCGGCTTCACATAAATATTACTAAATAAAGTAATAAATAATGTTAGGCAAGCGAATAAACTCAGAGCTTTGTAATACTTTTTTCTCATATTCATCCCCCTCATACTTTTGTGCAATCGATTGCATGTATATGCGAAATCGTTTGCACTGTAATTATATTATACATGTTCATATTAATAATTCATTTGTGAATTCATATGAATTATTTAAATATTTTTTATGCAAAATTCCATATTATGTAATTATAACTTTTTCTGTACGCAAAAATACCACTTTGTAGTTAATTAGTTAAAGTCGTATTGGTTTAAAAACCTTACGAATTAACTTGACTACGAAGTGGTACATCTTTAAATTCGACTGAAATTAAAAGGTTTCTAGTTGATCTTTTCTATTAGCTTGTTTATCCTTGATATTCTTGAGTTCTTCTGTTGACATATTTTGTCCATTATTCTTTATGTATCCTGCCGCATTTATCATATTATCGATTATATTTTCCTGCTCATCTTCTTTATAATTATCACCATATACAATCTTGTCTTTTAGAGTGTCTATTTCTCTTTTTCTTGCATTTTGTATTTCTTCAGCATGTTTCATTTGCTCAGAGGATATTATATCTTGATTTTGCTCTATATGTCTTTCTGTCCTTGTATACTTCTCAACAGTATCTACTATTTGATTTATTCTATTTTCTACTTCTTGTTTTCTTCCATCATTCATAATTATTACCTCCTTAAAAACTTTTTGACACAAATTTCAACAAGGTACTTTAACAACAGATAAATTAATATTAGGCTATGTTTAATAATATTGTTGAAATTGATTGATTATACAGGAGATGCTATATGAGCGAGCTATTAGAATTAAATGATTTTTTCAGATTGAATGGTTCTAAAAAATCGCTAATTGATCTTTATTAGTGATTTTTTTACGCATCTGCCTTTTCTGAACGTATGTGAAGAAATTCTGGCAGGCGACATATTCTCACTTTTTACTCTTTTAATTTAGATATCGTCTTTCGTTGCTTAAATTTTTAGATATAACAAATTTATCAGACGGTATTGATAATAAAGAGTAAAAACTGTACTGTTCGAACGTAGTGAGTTTACAGTTTTAGCCATAAAATATGACAAAATCATATTAATTCTTTGCGTAAGCTCATTAAAGCGTCGGATGATTAACCAATTAATTTCAACATGGTGCTTTAACAGTGCCTAATATTAAAATAGTTCAATTATATTTTGCACTTAAGTAATCTAATAATACTTATAAATAAATTCATAGTTTATTTATTTTAACCTTCTTAAGAATCACTAACCATTATTTATTTTTATATTTTTTTCTTTTAAATCATTAATTTATGAAATAAAAATCTATCTATTTAACAGAGATAGATTTTTTATATATAAAATATCTTTTAAAACAAAAAAAATCATAATCATTTGATTACGATTTTTGGTGCACCATCAGGGACTCGAACCCAGGGCACCCTGATTAAGAGTCAGGTGCTCTACCAACTGAGCTAATGGTGCCTATTTGGAGCGGGTAGTGGGAGTCGAACCCACCTTTTCAGCTTGGAAGGCTGGAGTATTACCGATATACGATACCCGCATATTAAATTCTATAAATATTATAAATCTATTTCAAACTACTTGTCAACATTTTTTAAAACAAGTTGGCTGGGGTGGTAGGATTCGAACCTACGACTGGCGGAGTCAGAGTCCGCTACCTTACCGCTTGGCGACACCCCAATATCAACATTATAATTCTATCACTACATCGAATATTTGTAAATATATACATATATAAGTTTAGATAAAAATATTTTAAATTTTATAAATTCTTTAAATTCACTAAAAAAATCGCTAAAGCCACCTTTTTCAGTAATTTCTTTGCGCATCTGCCTTCACGGATGTATACTGAAATAAATTCAACAGACGACACATTCTTCTTTTTTATTCTTTAACTTATACTATGTTTTAAGCGTGTACCAATACTTATGCACAGATATAACTGAATTATAATCTTCTAAAGAACAAAAAAACAGCACGCATAACGTGCTTTGGCTGGGATGGCAGGATTCGAACCTACGGATAATGGAGTCAAAGTCCATTGCCTTACCGCTTGGCGACATCCCAAAATATGGTGCGTCTTAAGGGATTCGAACCCCTGGCCCACGCCTTAGAAGGGCGTTGCTCTATCCAGCTGAGCTAAAGACGCATTTCAAACAAAATATATTTTAATATATATTTTGTAATCTGTCAACAGCTATAGCTTAAACTATCTCTGTCAAATCTCTTGTTAAGGTTAACTTTAGTTTTTCTCCGCTAACTGGATTCTTATGACCTTGTTTGCATAGTTCTATCCATTTCTCTTCACTCATGCCTATCTTTTTCTCAAAATCATCTTCACTATCAGTTTGTAGGTTAGTATTTATAATAAATTGACCTAACTCAGATGCGGATGAAAAAACCTTCATATATAAAAATGTATCTATGTCACCTAGCCAACTCATATTAAACTCTCTAGAAAACTTTTTTAATTCTTTCATGACTTTATCACTTGGAACATCCCACAATGATTTTATAAATGCTATTTGTTTTTTCATTGTAGCGGCCTCTGATTGACTTAACTTCCCGTCCTTTAATCCCTCTGATATAATCTTTTCAGCATTTAATTGAGAAAACTCAGCTATATTTTTATATTTTCCC
Organism: Clostridium folliculivorans; assembly: GCF_024341905.1. Lineage (GTDB taxonomy): Bacteria > Bacillota > Clostridia > Clostridiales > Clostridiaceae > Clostridium_AR > Clostridium_AR folliculivorans. Next base: position 104,658 of record NZ_BQXY01000005.1, on the reverse strand, counting down.
TCTATCCATTTATAAAATGCTTCTGGAAGCAAGCAATATTGTATATATCCTAATAACATTTTTGCCTTGGGTATTGGTGTCCAAACACTTTGTATTCCAGACTTTCTTGTAAAAATCACATAATGCATATATACAGTTTTTTCTGTTATAGGTTCATTTTCGAATATTCTAGACTTTAAAGTTTTATTATTTCTTACTAGCTTATCCCAATAATCTATAGAGTTATAAGTTACTATCATTTAACCACTTCCTCTCTAAATATGTAAACCTTTTCTATTTAATTATATTTCATACTACCTCGTAATGCAATATAAAAGACCACTTGCCTGAAATTTATTCTTCCCAGTTATGTTATAGGAATCCAACTTTTCAACATTTATGTGCTTGATTATAGCATTAGTTCATGATATTTTATAATTATAAAATATCCAGGAGGAATCATATGTACCGATGCGAGATCTGTGGAAAATCAGCAGATATTCATCATATTGTTTATAAGAGTGAAGGCGGACTTGATATTGAGCTAAATTACAAATATTTATGCCATAGCCACCATCGTGGCAAAGAAGGTCCCCATAGAAATAATGCAGTCAATTTAAAATATAAAGTTGAATTACAGGATGAACTCCAAACCATTTTATTCAAGGAACATTACACTTTTGTTGATTTATTAAAGATATTGAATATAAACAACAATTCTTTAAAAAAGCTTGTAAAAAATATAAAACTGTTTAAAGAAGGTTATAAATCAAAAGATATCATTTTTCAAATAATGGGCCAAAAATCATATACCAGTGAAATGATAGAAGATTTTATATTAGAAAAAATACTTTCTAATTACTAGTATTATATTCATTACTACCTTATTGTTTGTATATAAATATAAAAATATATTAAAATAGTCAAAATCATAAAACTTTTATGATTTTGACTATTTTAATATTAGCGCAAACACTATTATTTTATAAAATAAAAAAAGCAGCTTACTATCTGCTTTTTATTTGGAGCGGAAGACGGGACTCGAACCCGCGACCTTCACCTTGGCAAGGTGACACTCTACCATTGAGTCACTTCCGCAAGTGGTGCAGATGAAGGGAGTCGAACCCCCACGCCGTAGGCGCTAGATCCTAAGTCTAGTGCGTCTGCCAATTCCGCCACATCTGCATTGCTCACAAAAAATATTATACACTATCTAAAAATAAAATCAATAGTTTTTTATATTATTTTTTTGGAGCGGCAAACGGGATTTGAACCCGCAGCCTTCACCTTGGGAAGGTGACACTCTGCCGTTGAGTTATTGCCGCTTATAATTTACAGTAACATTTTACCATATTAATCATACATTGTAAATATATAGTGACATCTTTGTTATTTTGCAAATTAAAGCATCAATCACCTTTTAACTTGTCATTTTTTTGATAATTAGTTATATTACCTAATTATTATTAATATAATTCATAAGAAATATTATTTGGAGGAACTATCCTATGAAAAACTTAGATGAAATCTTATTAGAAGAGGTAAAAAGGGCTCTTACTGAACTATACAATGACTATTCAGAAATAACTACAATTGGAATCATAGAAAAAATTACAGGTTCTCCATACACGCCTTCATATAGTACAAATAACATCGGGCTCACAAGTTTTATAAGCAATTATGAAAACGAACTAGGCTTAGAATTTCTAAATTACGAAAGTTCTTATGGTAATGAATATAATTCACAAACTGCAGTATGGAGATTTAAATAAATAGCACTTTAACATTTCTTTTATGTTGTTTTATTATATACTTCACAACTCTAAATTATGATATTTACAAAAAAGTTTACATAATCGAACTGTATTATGCAGATATTATAATTTAAGTTTACAACGTCTCCTACCGCCCTAATTCTCTTTAAGTTAAGAAAGAAGAACACATTGAAAACTTTGAAAATATAAATTTTATTATAAAGTGGTTCATATATAAATACTTGACATTAAAATAAAATAAACTTATAATTTATAAAAAATAGCTAAGTTTAATTCTATGAAGAGAAGAGTAAGCTTTGGTACATTTGCAGAGAGAAAATACATTTGCTGTGAGTATTTTTATATGGAATTAGCTGAAAACTAACTCTGAGTGACTTTAATAAAGTCCGTAAAAATCGCGTTAAGATTACTAAAGTGACTTGTTTTTCAAGTAATTTGGGTGGAACCACGGGAATAGTATTCTCCCGTCCCTTGATATAGGGACGGGAGTTTTTTATTTTGTCTAGAATACTGTCCTTTTCAAGTTTAATTTATATTTAAATGTACTTCTATCTGTATCCCACGGAATATGATTTTAAACTTAGGACTATTATATAAATTTTATTATGAAGGGAGATTCACAAATGGTAAAAATAACTCTTAAAGATGGATCAGTTAAAGAATTTGAAGCTGGTTTATCCGTTTATGAAATTGCTAAAGGCATTAGTGAGGGTCTTGCAAGAGTAGCTTGTTGTGGTATCGTTAATGACAAGGTAGTTGATTTAAGATTTAAGGTTGATGCTGATTGTAACTTGAGCATTTGTACTTTTGATTCTCAAGAAGGTAAGGATGCATTTAGACATACAACATCTCATATATTAGCATATGCTGTTAAAAGACTGTTCCCAGAAACTAAATTGGCTATAGGTCCTTCTATAACTAATGGCTTCTACTATGATTTTGATAAAGAAAGTTCTTTTTCCGCAGCTGATTTAGGAAAATTAGAAGAAGAAATGAAGAAAATCATAAAAGAAGACGCTGCAATTGAAAGATTTGAACTTCCAAGACAAGAGGCTTTAAAGCTTATGGAAGAAAAAAATGAACCTTATAAAGTAGAACTAATTAATGATCTTCCTGAGGATGAGATTATATCCTTCTATAAGATAGGTGACTTCACTGATTTATGCGCTGGCCCACACCTAATGTCATTAAAGCCAATAAAGGCTTTCAAACTTCTTAGAAGTGCAGGTGCTTATTGGAGAGGAAACGAAAAAAACAAGATGCTTACAAGAATATATGGTACTTCCTTCCCAAAAAAATCAGAACTAGATGAACATTTAGCTGCATTAGAAGAAGCTAAGAAAAGAGATCATAACAAATTAGGTAGAGAGTTAAATTTATTCACTACTGATGAAAATGTAGGTCAAGGCCTTCCTCTATTAATGCCTAAGGGTGCTAAAGTTATTCAAGTACTTCAAAGATGGATAGAAGATGAGGAAGAAAGAAGAGGCTACCTTCTTACAAAGACTCCTCTTATGGCTAAGAGTGATTTATATAAAATATCTGGTCACTGGCAACATTATAAAGAGGGAATGTTTGTTTTAGGTGACGAGGAACATGACAGTGAGGTATTTGGTTTAAGACCGATGACTTGTCCATTCCAATTTTCAATATATAATTCAGAACAACACAGCTACAGAGATCTTCCTCTTAGATACGCAGAAACTTCTACTCTATTTAGAAACGAAGCTTCTGGAGAAATGCATGGACTTACAAGAGTTAGACAATTTACTTTAGCAGATGGTCATATTGTATGTACTCCAGAACAAGTTGAGCAAGAGTTTAAAGATGTAGTAGATTTAATAAAATATGTTATGTCTACATTAGGAATTCAAGATGATATTTCTTATAGATTCTCAAAATGGGATCCTAATGATAAGGATAAGTATATCAACAATCCTGAAGCTTGGGAAAACACTCAAGACTTAATGAGACAAATTCTTAATCACTTAGAAATTGATTACGTTGAAGCTGAAGGTGAAGCAGCATTCTATGGACCAAAACTTGATATTCAAGCTAGAAATGTTCACGGAAAAGAAGATACTATAATAACAGTACAAATCGACTTTGCTCTAGCTGAAAGATTCAACATGACTTATATAGATAAGAACGGCGAAAAGAAACTTCCTTATGTAATCCATAGAAGTTCAATTGGTTGTTACGAAAGAACTCTAGCAATGCTTATTGAGAAGTACGCAGGTGCGCTTCCAACATGGTTAGCTCCAGTTCAAGCTAAAGTACTTCCTATATCTGATAAGTATAATGATTATGCAGAATCAGTTGTTAAAGCATTGAGACTTAAAGGTATAAGAGTTGAAGGTGATTATAGAGCTGAGAAAATTGGCTACAAGATAAGAGAAGCTTCTGTTGATAAAACTCCATATATTCTTATAGTTGGAGAAAAAGAAGTAGAAAATAATTCAGTATCTGTTAGAAGCAGAAAAGCTGGCGATGAAGGTTCATTAGAATTACTAGGCTTTATCGAAAGATTAGTTAATGAAAATGCTACTAGAGAGCATTAAAAAATAGAACTCCTAAGTGGAGTTCTATTTTTTTATTTAATCTACATATATTTTATTTCTAAAGTTATACAACTTACTACTTTATAACCTTCATTTGTATAGTAAATCCTTTATCTTTTAGAATATTAGAGCTTCTTGTCATCTACTGAGTCAAGCCATTGCTCTATAGAAGTTATTATTGAACTTACACAACCGTCTTCAAATGGAGATTTCAAGTTTGCATAACTAACTAACTCTAAGAATGATTTTGTTCCACCAACTCTACAAAGTTCTACATAGTCTTTCCATGCGTCTTCCCTATTTTCATTAGCTCTTTTCCAAAATTGAAGCGCACAGATTTGAGCTAAGGTATAATCTATATAATAGAAAGGAGATGTAAATATATGAGATTGTTGGAACCACCATCCCCCTCTTTCTAAGAAATCACATCCCTCGTAATTTTTATGTGGAAGGTATTTCTTTTCTATTTCTCTCCAAGCCATCTTTCTCTCTGCTGGAGCTACGTCAGGATTCTCATAAACATAGTGTTGGAATTCATCAACAGTAACTCCATAAGGTATAAACTTTATAGCGCTTCCTAAATGTATAAACTTATATTTATCTGCATCTTCTTCAAAGAACAAATTCATCCATGGCCAAGTGAAAAACTCCATACTCATAGAATGAATCTCACAACTTTCATAAGTAGGGAAATTGCACTCAGGTATCTCTATCCATCTAGATGAATAAACTTGAAATGCATGCCCTGCTTCGTGAGTCAATACATCCACATCTCCTGATGTTCCATTAAAGTTAGAAAAGATAAACGGAGACTTGTATTCTGGTATATAAGTACAATATCCACCGCCTGCTTTTCCCTTCTTAGTAACTAAATCTAATAATTCTCCATCCACCATAAAGTCAAAGAACTCTTTAGTTTCTGATGATAATTCTGAATACATTCTTACGCCATTAGCTACTATCCACTCTGGGTCACCTTTGGGTATCGCGTTTCCACTTAAAAACTCGAATTTTTCATCATAATAGCTTAGCTTATCTAACCCTAGCCTATTAGTTTGTCTTTCATAAAGCTTTGAAGCAGCTGGAACAATATAATCCTGGACTTGTTTTCTAAAATTAGAAACCATTTGTGGATTGTAGTCACTTCTCATCATTCTTACATATCCTAATTCTACAAAGTTCTTAAATCCCAACTTTCTTGCTATTTTAGTTCTTACTTTTACAAGATCATCATATATCCTATCTATATCAGCCTCATGTTGTACGAAATAATCATATTTAGCCTGAGAAGCTTCTTTTCTAACTTCTCTATCCTTACTCTGTATAAAAGGTACTAATCCTGAAAGATTTTTCTCTTCTCCTTTAAACTGAATTTTTGCAGAAGCAAGCAACTTAGTGTATTCTGATGCTAACTTATTTTCCAGTTGCAAATCTTCAATAACCTCTGGAGAAAATCCTTTCAAAGAAAACTCGGCTAAAGTAAAAAATTGCTTACCTAGCTTTTCCTCAAGACTATGTCTAAACTTGGAATTAACTATTTCCTTATAAAATACTGAATTTAATTCTTCATATAACGGAGAATATTCATCCCAATAATTTTGTTCATCATCATAATACTTATCTTGTGTATCAATTGTATGTCTTATATTTGTTAATGTACTCATAGTTTGAATGTGATTTCTAAGTTCATTTATGTTTTTTATGCAATCATATTGTTGCTCTGCACTACTTGAACCTCTTAATCTAGCTATATGCGAGTTGAATAGCTCTTTAACTTTTTCATAGTTAGGTCTCTCATACTTAAAATCCTTGAATTTCATTATTAATGCCCCCTATATTAATAAATTACTTTTATATGGATGTACCACTTCATAGTAAAACTTATTATTTTTAAATTCTCTCGCCAGAACCAGTGAGAGTTTTAAAAATAGATTTCGGATTGAAGCGGTACATCTTTATATCAACAAAAAACAAAAGTATATTTTTAACATTATACCATAAATAGGTAAATAAATAAATTTTAACATAACCCTTTTTATTTAATTGTAAGGATACTACTTTCTTATGGCAAGCGGGAGTAGGCTTTATCGTTTAGCTGGTATGCTCTTTATTAACAACAATATCTTTATGAGGAATATTCATTTCTATATATAATTTATCTCCCTCTTCCAAGTTACATTCTGTACTAGTAATATCGGCAATTAAATTATTGTAATATCTTTCTCTATACTTCTTACTAAAAAGATATTTAAAAAGCCACATAGTGTATCTCTCCTGTCTTCTAGGAATATTATGGATTTATTTTGCATTAATTTTCTACTTTTTATACCTATACAAAAAAAAGTGATAGAATCATCTATCACACATGAAAGGGAAAAGTAAGGTTTTATATATATTATTATGATTATTAAGAAATAACATAACTAATCTTTTATAAAACAAAGGCGCTTTTACCCTACTGGTAAAAGCGCCTTTGCTCTATACCTAAATTATAATACTTTTATAAATTTTGTCAATGTATTTTTTTCACTTTTTCATATTAAAGCCTTAAATATTGCTTCTTTATCATCAAATTAAACTAATAAGTATTACATCTTCAACCCTTTATAAAAATCTATATCTATCTACTTGAAAAAACAATATCTATATCCTTACATATATTACTATCTATAAACCCATTCTTACACATATCATTTAGTATATCCATTGCTTCTTTATGTCCCAATAATTGTCTATAGGGTCTTTCTTCAGTAAGTGCCTGATAAATATCAAGGCATCCCATTAGTCTTGAATTAAAATCTAATTGTTTATGGCTTTTTCCAAAAGGATACCCCAACCCATTAAGCTTCTCATGATGATTAGCTGACCATTCTGCAATATCTTCAAAGCCAGTTATCTGTTCTAGAGCAACCCTAGTATAGTAAGTATGTTCTTTAATAACTGAAAATTCTTCCTCACTAAGGGAACTAGTACTATCCAGTATATCATTCGGCACAGCTAACTTACCTAGATCATGTAAATCAGCTGCTATTATCAACTTAAATCTCTCTTCATCACTATAGTCATAAAATTGAGCCATAACATCAACTTTTTCTGATAGTTCTTTTGAGTGTCGTTGAGTATATTGCGATTTTGAGTCAATTATTCTAGAAAGCACCTGAGTTATAGATCTTATCTGCTCAAAAGAAATCTCAACTGAGTACTTAGGCTGTGCCTTTTGTAAAGCTGCTGCTATAAAATTATCCTTTAAATCAATCCAAAAACTGGTGTGACTAGATACCTTTATAAATGCTTCTACTAATTTTGTAGAATAATGTGTATTTGCTTTGCCTTTAATAAAATCATGTATTTCTTTTCTGATTCGAAAATCGTTAGTTCTCAAATCAAAATTTAATTCTATCTCATCTGCCAACGAAATTATTTGAGACATCTTAGGTATATCTTCACCTTTAATATTAAAGTAACCTGTCCCATCATATCTTTCATGATGATATTTAATAATATTAGTTACATCAGTAAGAAAAGGATACATACTTATACTATTTTCACCAATACTACAATGAGCTACTGTATCTTCAGCATTTTTAAGACTATACTCACTTTCTGTATTAATTTTTCTAACCAATCCTCTTTCTACCGCACCAATATCATGAAGTATGCCTAAAGCCACTATATCGTGGAGTTCCTTAAAACTTAAACCAAGTTCTTTGGCTATTTTTAATGATATATATGCAGTTCTCTTTCCGTGGTTAGAAGTCACTCCTGCTAAATCCATTTCTATAAAATCTAGCGCAAAAGATACTGCTGTCAGAAATTCATTCATATAAAATAGCATTAATCATATTACTCCTTTATCCATTTTTCTATAGTATTGCTACAATTTCTTAACCAATCTCATTTTCTTCAAAAGTTTCAGAAGTCATATTTTCTAAAAAACTATAGCTTATTTTTTATAAATCTATATAGTAATTCTATTCTATCACCTTTATACTTTATTGTACCAGTCATATTTTTCTTCTAATATAAATTATTGTTTAAAAAACATTATCTTATTAAATATATTTTTTAAAAAAGGAAACAGTTCCTTTAAAGAAACTATTTCCTATATAAAGTATTAAGATGCCACTATCTAAATAAAGCTACAAACACTAAAGTTATTGTACTTATAAGCTTAATCAAAACATGGAGTGATGGACCTGCAGTATCCTTAAACGGATCTCCAACAGTATCACCTACAACTCCAGCTTTATGTGCTTCAGAGCCTTTTCCACCCATGTTTCCAAGTTCAATATATTTCTTTGCATTATCCCAAGCTCCACCACTGTTGTTTAAGAACAATGCCATTACAACACCTGCTATTGTACTTATCATTAAAAATCCTGCAGCTGCTTCTTTTCCTAAAAGCACACCTACTAATATAGGAACTGCTATTACAATAATACCAGGAACTATCATTTCTTTTAAAGCACCTTTTGTAACTATATCAACACAGCTAGCATAGTCAGGTTTTGCTGTTCCTTCCATTATTCCAGGGATTTCTTTAAACTGTCTTCTTACTTCTACAATTATATACTGAGCTGCTCTTCCAACTGCTCTTATAGCTGTTGAACTAAATAAAAATACAAGCATAACACCTATAAAGGCTGCAATAAATACCTCTGGTTTACCTATATCTACACTAAACCAAGAATCTAACGGCTTCCCTAATATCTTCTTAACTTCATCAAGATAAGCTGAGAATAAAAGGAAGGTTGCAAGTGCAGCAGATCCAACTGCATATCCTTTTGTTAATGCCTTAGTAGTATTACCACAAGCATCTAATCTATCAGTAATAAGTCTTACTTTTTCAGGTGCACCAGACATTTCTGCTATTCCACCTGCATTATCAGTTATAGGCCCAAAAGTATCCATTGCTAATACGAATGCACAAGTTGAAAGCATTCCCATTGTAGCTATGGCAGTACCATATAGTCCCGAATTAGCTATTCCCCCAAGAGCTGCCTCTCCTAATTTATATGATGCAAAAATTGCAGCTGAAATAAGTAGTACTGGTAAAGTAGTTGATTCCATACCTATAGAAATTCCAGTAATTATATTAGTAGCTGGTCCAGTTTCACAAGATTTTGCAATCTCTTGAACTGGTCTATGATCACAAGAAGTATAGTAGTTAGTCAAAACTACAAATGCATATCCTAGTGCTATACCAGTAACAGCACAACCATACAGCAACCAATAATTTATTTCATTACCGTTAGGAAGAGTTCCTCCTAGCATGTACTTAACGTTAAATATTAAAAGGATTAATACTATAATTGTAGTTATACCATAACCCTTATTTAATTCAATCATAGGATCTTTGCTTTCATCCTTAATGTTTACAAAGAATATACCAACTATGGATGCTAAAATCCCTAATGCTCTTGCTACAAGTGGGAACAAAATCCCCTTAACTCCAAATACAGGATATAGTGCAACACCAAGTATCATAGCACCTATATTTTCTGCTGCAGTAGATTCAAATAAATCTGCTCCTCTTCCTGCACAGTCACCAACATTATCACCAACCAAGTCAGCTATAACTGCAGGATTTCTTGGATCATCTTCTGGTATACCAGCTTCAACTTTTCCAACTAAATCTGCTCCAACATCAGCAGCTTTAGTATATATCCCACCACCTAATTGAGCAAATAATGCCACAAGAGACGCACCAAAACCAAACCCAACAATTAATGATGGGGCTTCTTTTATCAGAGCATCGTCTCCAGATGCACCGCCAAATATTAAAAATAATGTTGATACTCCTAAAAGTGATAAAGATGTAACTGCAAGACCTGTTATAGTACCGCCTCTAAAAGCTATTTGCAATGCTTTATTTAAGCCTTTTCTAGCCCCTTCAGCAGTTCTTACATTACAGTTTACTGTCATGTACATTCCAATATATCCTGATATAGCTGAGCAGAACGCTCCTGTAACAAATGCGATTCCAGTATGCCATGCGATACTAAATGCATCTACGCCTTCTTTAGATTTGTTAGCAAAATAATCTGAACCTGTGATTATTATTAAAACAATAAATGCAATTAGAGTAATGGTTCTATACTGTCTTTTTAAGAAAGCCATAGCTCCCTCTTTTATTGCTTCTGAAATTTCCTGCATCTTTTTATTACCCTTATCCTGCTTGAATATGTACTTTGCAAGATAAATTATTACCAAAGCCGAAATTATGACAACCCCATAAATTATGCCAAAATAAACTGTCACAAATAACATCTCCCTCATAATAGTATTATTAACTTATGATAGCGTACTAACATTACAATTATCTTAAGATAACTGTAACTCTTCATATGTTTATAATAGTAAGCATAAATTCATACGTTTGTACAACAAATACTTTTGATTAAAGAGATTTTTATTGAATTCAAGTGACCTTTGATACATATATAATGCGGTTATTAGATATACTATCAATAAAAATATTTAGCTTATTTCGTTGCAATATCACCTACTTTACATAAGTTTATCTTAATTTTTACTAGCTATTAATATTATTACTTGTCCCATATTAACAATATTCATACCGTATATAAATTATTGTAATATTAATGATATGAAACTTATATTAATTAAAATATAAAGCTAAATCACCTCCACATTATATACCCTCTTGAATATTTTGGCAATTTTCAAAATATTCAAATATTCTTTAATTTAGCCGATAATAGTCAAAATCAGCCAGTCTATATTAATTAACGCACCATTATTTTAAAAATGTTTACTTTTTCAAAATTTTACTTAATATCTTTATTATTGTTTCATAAATATAGCGTCTACATCCAGTATCCATGCCAATTTTGTATAAAATAACAAAAATAAAAATAGCAATAAATTTTTAGATATTTATTGCTATCTATAATAAATGTTAATTAAATATTCAAATCTATAGGACATTACTTTCTAAAGGCAGCCATAACTATCTCATCATAGTATTTTCCGTCTTTAAACAACTCGTCCTTAAGAACTCCTTCAACTATGAATCCACACTTTTCATAACTCTTTTGTGCTCTTTTATTAAAAGAAAAAACAGCAAGCTTAACTTTGTTTATATTCATATTGTTAAATATAAAGTCTAGAAGCACTTTCATCGCATCAGTGCCATATCCTTTGCCCCAATATTCTTTATCTCCAATCATGATACCTACTGTAGCCGTGCGAGCTAGCCAGTTTACTTTCTGAATGCCACAACCACCTATATATTTCTTTGTTTGCTTATCTTCAATAGCAAAGTTATATTGCCCTGTCTCTGTACCCTTTTGTGATTTTACCCATTCCTCTTCTTCCCATGAAGTCATAGGAAATGGTATTCCCGTAACTAACAGTTTTTTTAGTTCACTATCATTTACCATTTCTACTGCTCTCGGTATGTCTTCTTCTTTATAAGCTCTTAAGCATACCTTTTCTCCATAAAACATAACCCTTGTCCCCCTTTTATTTAAAGATATTGTGAAGACAAAAACTATTACAAACTAAGTATTTATTACTTAGTTTATATAGCTTTTAACTCAAATGTTAAAAACTAGTATATCATTTTCAAATATAATTGTCATCTATTTACTAATACTTAGCACAATTCTTCTCCCCATTAATACAGATGCAACCAATCCAATGATAGTTACAGAAATCGTTCCATATAAATAATTATTAAATAAAATATTACTAGTTGTATCTAATTTTAAAGAGCTAACACTCAAATTATCAATTATTTGTTTTATAGTATCTTCCGCGCCAACACTCATTGGAGTAACATCTTGTACAAAATAAGAATCAGCTTTTTCGTAGTCATTATTTTTTATTGAATTTATAGTCTTTTCAACATCATTAGAATAAAGTTCTATATCCATTTTTAGTACTTCAACTAATTTGTTTTCTTCTCCGCCCTTTGTTAAATTTTTATACTGTTCAAACTGCTTATTGTTCAAATCTAATAGACTTTTTATATCATTTTCTAAATATCCATCATTCTCAATCTTATTCTTTTGATACACAAGTTTAAAAAGATCTATTTTTATGTTAGAAAAATTATCCTGTATATTACTTATAGTGTTTAAAGTTTCAAATTTGTCCTTAAATAAAACTTTCGAGTTATTCTTTAACGCATACATTCCTCTAATACCAACGATATCAACTATTAATATAAACAAAATCCCAAATATAAACGGTATTAATAATTGTTTTTCAACTCTTGAGTTCTTTAGCTTGTTCATGATGATTCCTCCAGTTTTATGTATAAATTTATGCATTCATTTTAAAACAAAAACAGTTTATATTTTAACACGTTTTACTTTATTAACCAGTTGATCAATATAATATACTTTTAATGATACTTGCCCTGAATTACTCATATTGCAATATTTATTCATTTTTTTACTTCTTCACCTAAATTTTTTAGCACTTTATTTATAAACTAAGATTTTTCCCTAATAAAATACAAAGCAAAAAACTCTTAAGTATTATCTAATACCCAAGAGTTTCTATATTCTAATCATCATTTTCTTCAATTAGTATTTTCAGCATCTTTGATGGATTGTTTAAAAATGCTTTAGTTATATTATAGTGTTCTGTTTCATCATATCTAACTTCTCTAATACTATCACTTATCTCATAAATTATAGAATCAGGATAACTCATAAGGATAGGTGAATGGGTGGCTATAATAAACTGCGAGTTCTTTTCCAAAAGACTATGCATTCTTGCAATCATAGAAAGCTGTCTAGCTGGAGATAATGCCGCTTCTGGTTCGTCCAATATATACAAGCCGCGTCCATTAAATCTATTCATAAAAACTGAAAAAAAGGATTCTCCATGTGATTGTTTATGAAGGGATTTACCTCCGTAGGACATAAAAATACCTGGCGCATCTTTCTCTAATTCCTCCACATTTGTGGCTAGATTATAGAAACTCTCTGCCCTTAAAAAGAAACCATCCTGTGGTTTTTTCACCCCTTTTATAAGTTTAATATTCTCATATAATTCTGAATGAGTATCACTAGTGGAGAAGTTAAAATTTATTGTTCCTCCCTCTGGATTAAAGCCATATGCTGTTGCAATTGCTTCTAAAATTGTAGATTTCCCAGATCCATTTTCACCTACAAAAAATGTTACTTTAGGGTGAAAATCTAACCTTTCTATGCTTCTCACAGCTTTTACACAGAATGGATACTCTTCAAAAGAATCAATTCTATCCTTCTTTAATTCCATACTCCTTAGATATTGGTTTATCTGTGATAAATTCATATAATATACTTAGCTATATCCTTATTTAGCTAAGCTCTACTCCCTTCTATACATCCTTATTAAAATACACTGTTAAACTAACTTTTGATAAATGTTTTTCTCAATAAAAATATAACCCTGCCTAAATGGCAAGGCCAATATCATTTTTATATATTTTTTTGTTTATTTATATATTTCTTAAATATATAAATAGTTAATAAACAACTTAGACTTCCTAAAACCATCCCACCCAATACATCTGAAGGATAGTGTACATATAAATACAATCTTGAAAAAGCTATTAATCCTGCTAGAAAATAAAACACAATTGCATATTTTCTAAAACAATAAGATAATATTCCCGCTGCAGCAAATGATGCAGTGGTATGCCCTGATGGGAAAGAATAAGAATTAGGTTTATTAATCAATAATTCCATTCCTGGAACATGAGTAAAAGGTCTTGCACGCTGAACTATATTCTTTATTATCATTTCTCCAAATAGTGCACCAATAAGTATAGCCATTAGTAGCATGAACCCTGATTTTCTATATTTTTTGCTAACAATTAGCCCTAAGGCTATTGCTATCCATATGATGCCACCATCCCCTAAGTCAGTCAAAGCGATCATTATCTTATCTAACCAAAATGAATGAAGGTTATTCTTAATAAAATCCAGGATTGAATTATCTATACTGTATATTGCTGAAATCATCACATCACCTACTTTATAACTTTTGTTCTTACTCAAGCTTAGTTATATATACTTAAACTTAATAAAACCTTAAATATTTCTTTGTATATATGCTTAAATTTCACGTATCATTTAAATATAATACAGATATACAATACGCGTTAAAACATATTTGGAAGAGTCAATTATGTAATATAATATCACATATTTAAAGTTTTTTATTTGAATTTTTTATAAACTCATCATAATAGGTATTTAATTTTACATTTTTATGAAATTAGAGCATTGCATATGTTATTATAAATACTATAATAAATATAACAAAACCTAAAATATAGATATTATCCCAAGGTATGCTTACATTTTAACCATTTTATTAAATAAGGAGGAGCAAATGGGCAATTATACTGATGATAGAAAGTTAAATATAATGATACTCAATAAAAATTATATTGAAGCTTTAGACTTGCAAGAAATAGATAAAATGTTAAATGTTTTTAGACGACATGGAATTAAAAAATATAAAAATAATATAGTTTTTCAAATTGACGGCTACAATGATGATCCTCGAGAAATATATGAAATCCCAGAAATTAAAGCATTTTATAAAAAAGTATTTGATAAATATCCTTATATGTTATATTTCTTAAGTGATATAAATGCGAATGATGCATGGGTGCTAGCTTGCTTATGCAATAAACATCAAACTTGTAGTACAGTTGGCAAAAGGAATGTTAATTTAAAGATGCACTTTGATAACAATTTATTCTCTCAGATACTAAATCAAACTATAACATATATGATACAAATACATGAAAGTTCAAAAAGTATTTTAAAATTAAGAGTTAGGCTTGCCTCTATGTTGCTATAAAATTGAAGCAGAACTATTTGCAACACAAAATATATTCATAATCCTAGATGTTTATTAATAAAAGGTTTAAGTAGCTATCACTAAACAAGTTATTATTTTAATATGAATAAAGCCATGCGTAACAAAGGAATTATCTCCCAAGTTATGCATGGCTTCCGTATTATTTATGACTTGTATACATTATGCAACAGCCTTTTTTATTCTTTTGGAGTTTATAACTCAATTATATCTGTGAATAAATATGAGTAATGACTTAATACATAATGTTATTTAAACTCTTCTACTAGTTTTTCAAAAGCTTGAATTGAATTTTCTATCATATCAAACTTGACACAATAGGACATTCTGAAATATCCTGGACATCCAAAGCCGCTTCCTGGTACAAGTAGTAAATTATATTTCATAGCCCTTTTCACAAACTCTACATCATCTTCAATTAAAGCTTTAGGGAATAAATAAAAAGCGCCTTGCGGTTTTACGCATTCAAAGCCTAAGGAAGTAATCTTCTCATAAAGAAAATCTCTTCTTTTTTCATACTCACCTATATCAACTTTTGCTTTTAATGAATCTGCTATAACCTTTTGAAATAAAGCAGGAGCATTTACAAACCCTAATGTTCTATTACAAAAGCTTAGTGCTCCTATTAGTAAGTCTATCTGTTCTATCTTACTGCTAGCTGCTATATACCCTATTCTCTCCCCAGCAAGACCTAAGGATTTACTGAAAGAATTCACTATTATAGCATTTTTAAATATAGATAATAAACTAGGAATTTTTATATCCTCATAAACAATTTCTTTATATGGCTCATCTGAAATAACAAATATAGTTATCCCATATTCCTTTTCTTTTGCCTCTATTATTGATGCTATTTTATTAAGCGTTGCTTCACTGTAAACTACCCCAGTTGGATTATTAGGGTTATTTATAATAATAGCTTTTGTTTTGTTGTTTATACTCTTTTCAAAAGCTTCAATATTAGGTTCAAAAGTCTTAGTGTCAGGTGGTACTACTACAGTTTTCCCACCATTATTGTCAGCATAAAAATTGTACTCAACAAAATATGGAGCGAAGACAATAACTTCTTCTTCTGGATTCAATATAGACTTCAATACAACATTCAATCCTCCAGCGGCTCCTACAGTCATTACAATATTATTATATGAAAGTTCTACTCCACTTTCTTCTTGTAAAAGTTTAGCTACCTTCTCTCTTACATCCACATAACCTGCATTACTCATATATCTATGGATTCCTTTTTCATCCCCTAGAATATGCTTTTTAAGTGAATCTGTAACTTCCTTTGGCGGTTCTGCATAAGGATTACCTATACTATAATCATATACTTTATCTGCCCCATGAATTTTAGCTAGTCTTTCTCCTTCCTCAAACATCAACCTTATCCAAGATGAATTACTTAAATTATTTATTACTTTTTCTGAAAACACCAAAATGCCCCCTTTTCTTACTGTATCAAATTACTTTTAACATCTATTATACTACTTTATACTTGGATTTTATAGGTAAAGTAATACTTGCAATATAGATAATTAATAGCTATACTCGGAATACTATTGTTATAATAAGATAAACCCTTTTATGAAAATTTAATTTTTCAAAGTACTCTATAAATATGAAGGAGTGAAGTAATTATGGATAATAAAAGTAAAGTATACCTATATATTGCAACTAGCCTGGATGGTTATATTGCCACACCTGATGATGGCCTAGAATGGCTATTTAAAGTAGAGGGTGAAGGTGATAATGGTTACTCAGAGTTCTATGAAACCATAGATACTATTATTATGGGTAGAAAAACTTATGATTGGATAATAACAAATGAAAAGGGTAACTTTCCTTATAAAGATAAGTCCTGTTATGTATTCTCTAACACTTTGGTAGGAAAAAATGAAAATGTGCAATTTATAAATGAAGATGTGGTTTCTTTTATTAATAAGCTTAAGAACTCTAATAGTGGAAACATATGGGTAGAAGGCGGCGGCGATCTATTACATTATTTTATAAAAGAAAGATTAGTTGACGAATTTATAATTACAGTTGCTCCAACTATAATTGGAAAAGGCATTCCTTTGTTTAAAGAAATTGATTTTGAGTTAGAACTAAGACTTAAAAACATAAGAAAATTTAATCAGTTTGCTGAACTACATTATGGGTTGAAGTAAAATTTCTCTTAAATATCAAAGAAGAGGGATTCCCCCTCTTCTTTCACCCTCTATAAATTTCTATCTATAATTATTTACCCTCTTAATAAACATAATTGAAAGTTTGCTTTATAATTAAAACACTGGTATAGATGAACCCTTTGTTGTTTCTTCTATAACTTTCTTGGTTTCGTCAGTTTGATATACTTCTACAAGCCTCTTTAAGAGTGTGCTATCCTTATCCTTTGTTCTCACAGCTATAAGATTAAAGTAATTTTTTGAACTTTCCTTCTTAGTATCCTCTATATAAATAGAATCCTTTAACGGAGCATAACCAGCATCAACAGCTACTCCATTATTTATAACGGCTATATCAACATCCTCAATTGATCTTGGAATTTGCGTTGCAACTAACTCTGTTATATTAAGCTTTTTAGTATTTCCAACAATATCCTTAAATGTTGGCTTAATTCCTGTGCCCTCCTTAAGCTTGATTAGACCTGCATCCTGTAATAATAAAAGCGCCCTTCCTTCATTAGTTGCATCATTAGGAATAGCTACCTTTGCTCCATCCTTCAAAGTCTTTATATCTTTAATTTTCTTTGAATATATCCCCATTGGAGCTAAGACAGTATAACCTATAGAAGTTAAATCTAAGTTATGATCCTTTTTAAATTGATCAAAATAAGCTATAGTCTGAAATGCATTTGCATCAATATCTCCATCGTTTAGAGCTTGATTAGGCCTTACGTAGTCACTAAAAGTCACGATATCTAACTGTATATTTTCTTTTGCTAACCTCTCTTTCACATTGTCCCATACTCTGTGATCATCTCCTGTCACCCCAAGTTTTATAACTTCCTTCTTCTTTTCTCCAGAAGCTGATTTTGCTCCACATCCTGCTAATGCTGTTGCCCCAATTGTTAATGCTATTGCTATTGCCCCTATTCTTTTTATATTCATAATAAAATGCCCCCTATTTTATATTTTTATTTAGTCTCTTTATTTATATAAATTAATGCTTTAATCTTCTTAATAAAAGCTCCCCAAAACTTTGTATTCCATTAACTAAAACTAAAAGGATTATTATTGTTGCTACCATGATATCAGTTTTAAAATATTGATATCCATATCTTATAGCAAAATCTCCAAGCCCTCCTCCTCCAACAGTTCCAGCCACTGCAGAAAAACCAATTAGACTAACTGTAGTTATTGTAAGTGCATAGACTATTCCCGGAAGTCCTTCTTTAAGAAAGATTCTATATATTATCTCAAAAGCACTTGAACCCATAGCTTGCGCAGCCTCTATTACTCCACTATCAATATCTAAAAGTGCTGATTCTATCTGTCTTGCTACAAAAGGTACAGACCCTAAAACCAGTGGAACTATCGCTCCTTTGAGACCAATTGTTGTTCCAACTACAAACCGTGTTAATGGTATAATAGCTGCCAAAAGTATAACAAAAGGTATAGACCTAAATATATTTATTATCTTGCCTAAAATACTATATATGACTTTGTTTTCAAGTATATTTCCTGGTCTTGTCACTACAAGAGTGACGCCTATAGGAAGCCCTATTGCTGTGGATATACTTCCTGCGATAAGAACCATAAGCAAGGTTTCACCTAATGCCTTTATCATATCTGGAAATAATTCTATTACATTAGGCATAAGACTTTGTAAGACTTGAAGCATCTCGTATCACCTCCACATGTACGTTTTTCTCTTCTAAATAGTCAAAGGCTGATCTAATACCTTCTCTTGCACCATTTAGTTTTACAATCAAATTTCCTACTGGAATCTGCTGAATGATCTCTATATTTCCAAAAAGTATACTTGCATCTACCTTAAACTTTCTAGAAAGCTTTGAAATGAAGGCCTGACCTGTATTCTGTCCTACAAAAGATATCTTAGCTATAATTTCTTCCTCTGTAAGTTCTCCAATGAAAGAATTGCTATTTAGGAGTTCATAGATTTTATCATATTTAAAAATTGTTGAAACAAAATTTTTAGTCATTTGAGCTTTTGGTTCTGAGAATATCTGCACTAAATTTCCCTCTTCAACCACTTCTCCTTTATCCATCACTGCTACCTCATGACATATTTCCTTAACTACTTCCATCTGATGAGTTATTAAGACTATAGTGAGTCCTAATTTTTCATTTATTTCTTTTAATAGACTAAGTATTGAGTGTGTTGTTTCAGGATCAAGAGCAGAAGTAGCTTCATCACATAAAAGTACCTGTGGATCATTTGCAAGAGCTCTCGCTATTGCAACTCTTTGTTTTTGACCTCCACTTAACTGGGAGGGATATGCTCTTACCTTATCATTCAAACCAACTAGATTTAGTAAGCTTTCAACTTTTTCTTTTATCCGCTCTCTATTTAGTCCTTTTCCTTTTAACGGATATGCTACATTTTCAAAAACATCTCTACTTCTCATAAGGTTGAAGTGTTGAAATATCATACCTATCTTTTCTCTGCTTTTCCTAAGCTCTCTTTGTGATAGTTTCGTTAAATCCTTATCACTAACAATAACTTCGCCACTGGTAGGTTTTTCGAGTAAATTTATACATCTAATCAAAGTACTCTTTCCTGCTCCGCTGTAACCTATTATTCCAACAATCTTACCAGATTCAACATGCAGGTTTACATTCTTTACAGCTTCTACTTTGCCATCTTTGGAGTGATAAGTCTTTGATACATTCTTTAACCAAATCATTTTATTTCCCCCTTTACTAAAAAGTCGATAAAAAAGTCCTCTTTCCAATAAGGAAAGAGGACTTAGTAAACAACCCAAATACGAGTAATTCACAAGTAGCATCTTTCCTTATCTTTCAGACACATAAGTCTGCAGGAATTAGCACCTTGCGAATAAATGAACACACGCCGGTTGCTGAAACTTCATCGGGCCAGTCCCTCAGTTTCTCTAGATAAGGATCATATTCGTTTTTTATAACTTCGGCTTGAAACCAATTATAGTTATGATTTTTTTAACTGTCAATACCAAATTTTAGATATTTTTGTAAAAAGACTACCTTTAGTTTCACCTTAAAGCATTTAAATAAATATATAATATATATTTATTTATACTTTAAAAATTTTTCAAAAAAATTTTAGTTTAATCATGTTTAAACTTGAATTTAGCCTAATATATATCTCTATATTCATATGCTAAAAAATACTTAGTAATTCATGAAATTAATTTTTTCTTAGTAATTCAATAAGTTTAGTAACATACCTTGACATGGAAAATTTTTGCGTCTATAATTCTATTTAAATCAAACTTGTCATGCATGATAAAGTTGAATTTAAATAAAATATACAAATCAATATTGATTAAACAGTAAATACCTTATCAAGAGAGACGGAGGGAATGGCCCTAAGATGTCTCAGCAACCAACATGTTTCATTTGCATGCACGGTGCTAAATCCAACAGGAGTTTTATTTCTGAAAGATGGGGAAGATGTTACTTAAAATATAGGCCTTAATAGGCATGCATTTTAAATCTTCTTCCATTCGTGGATGAAGATTTTTTTGTTTTTGTAGTTTCTAAACTATAAAACACTTGCTGTTTAACTAAATAAACCGAGGTGTAAAAATGAGTATTGAAAGTGTACGAAATTATTTTTTAACAAATAGTTTGGAAGATCCAGTTTTCGAACTGGAATCCAGTGGAGCTACTGTTGAACTTGCCGCAAAAACTTTAGGTATTGATCCTCAGTATATTGCAAAGACCTTAGCCTTCAAACTTAAAGACAGGGATATTCTTGTTGTAACTCGAGGAGATGCAAAAATAGATAACAAAAAGTATAAACACCATTTTAATCTTAAAGCCAAAATGTTGAATCATGATGAAGTGCTTAACGTAACTGGCCATCCAGTTGGTGGAGTTTGTCCTTTTGGTTTAAAAAACAAACTTGACATATACTTAGATATCTCTATAAGAGACTTTGAACATGTGTATCCAGCAGCCGGTGCACACAATGTAGCACTGAAGATAACTCCTAACGATATAGAGAAACTTACTAAAGCATTATGGATTGATGTATGCCAAGTTTAAATACAAAACATATAAATATAAAAATAGTACCATAGAGCTCTAACTTCAACTACTAAGTTATGACACTCTATACTTAAAGTTTATGGGGCAACATTTTATAAAAAGGGGGAAATTAAATTGAGTAGTAAATTAAGTTTTTTAGAATTAAAGGTTATAGATGAAATAGAAAAAAGTAAAAATAAATTTATAGACATAAGTCATAGTATCCACCATAAGCCTGAAGTTGGAAACAAAGAATTTTTTGCTTCTGCCTTACTGTCTGATACCTTGGCTAAAGAAGGTTTTGATATTGAGACTGGTGTCGCCGGCCATGAAACCGCTTTTATAGCTAGTAAAAGATCACCTAAGGATGGGCCAACTATTGCGTTTTTAGCTGAATATGATGCCCTTCCCGGACTAGGTCACGCTTGTGGTCATAATATAATCGGCGCTCTAAGTACAGCATCAGCAATAGCATTATCAAAAGTTTTAGATGAAATTGGTGGTGAAGTAAGAGTTTTAGGAACTCCTGCCGAAGAAGGCGGAGAAAATGGAAGCGCTAAAGGTAGTTTCGTACATCATGGACTACTATCTGATGTAGATGCTAGTTTAATAATCCACCCAGGCAATAAAAATCATCCAACTAGCCCTTCTCTTGCTGTTGATCCATTGGATTTCGAGTTTAGAGGTAAGCCCGCTCACGCAGCGGCATCTCCACATGAAGGTATAAATGCTTTAGATGCTGTAATAGCACTTTTTAATGGAATAAATGCATTAAGACAGCATGTTACACCTGATGTTCGAATCCACGGAATAATAACTCATGGAGGAGATGCTCCTAATATAATTCCTGAGTATGCTAAAGCTAGATTCTTTATACGAGCAGCTACAAGAAAAACTTGTAATGAAGTTACCGAAAAAATAAAGCATATAGCTCAAGGAGCTGCTTTAGCTACGGGTGCTAAAGTCAATATAATTGCTTTTCAAAATAAAGTTGACAATATCCTCATCAATAAAACTTTCGATGAATTATTTATAAAGAAAGCTGCTCTGCTTGGATTACAAGTATCAACTGAGCAAAACAAAGGTTTTGGATCCACGGATGTCGGAAACATAAGCCATGTTGTACCAACTATACATCCTCATGTGAAAATAGGACCTGAAACTTTGATTGGTCACACTGTAGATTTTAGAGAAGCTGCCGTATCTCAAGAAGGTGATTATGGACTTATAGTAGGCGCTAAGATTTTAGCAATTACTGCACTTTCACTATTCACAGATAAAGAAAACTTAAAGGCTATTAAAGAAGACTTTATAAGAAACAAGGAAATTTAACATAAAAAAAAGATGAAATGATTGTTGAAATATTTTAACATTCCATTTTCATTTCATCTTTTTTCATTTTCTATAAAGTTCTTTCAGCAACAATAGTGAAAGTCTTAGGAATTCCCTTATCAAACACTTCTGAAGATAAATTAGGTTCTTCTTCTAAACTTTTAATAACTAGACCTGAAGTAGCAACACTTGTTACTATTTCTCCAAGGGTCCATCTACGAAGGAATACTTTTTTAGGTTCGTCATTCTCCGAATATTTATGATAAGATACATCCTTTTCTTCTAAAGAAGTATCAAAATAGTCACCAGTTACCTTATGCTTTCGTACCTTTGCAGTTGAACCTCTAGAACTTATGAGCTTAGTAGATATAGGATGAAAATCTCTTATTAAAGCGATACCGTCTTTATCAAGAAGCTCGTAAATTACCTTCATAAATGGAGCAAGATCTGTAAAGTAATGTAGTATCCCCATCTCAGCAAATACAATATCATAATTAGCTAACAACTGTTCCTTTGGCAGCTTTAATACATCAGATACTATATAATCTATTGTTACTCCTGCTGCTTTTGCAAGATCCAAAGCATATCTCTTATTACCTTCTGAGAAATCAACTACAGTAACTTGTGCTCCAAGCAAAGCTAATGCAACAGCCTTATTACCATTGGACCCCATCAAGTTCATTATCTTCTTTCCTCTTACATCACCAAACTTACCATGAAGTATAGAAAGTAAGCCTTCAGGATTTTTGCTTATTCTCTCTGCTGCCTCTTCTGGTGTTCCAAATCTATTAACCCATGCATTATAGGTTTCTTTATTCCATATCTCTTCATTGCTATCTATAACAACCTTGTTTTCACTATCTAAGTTATTAAAATTCATTACTTCTGTTGTATCTAATTTTTCTTCCAATTTGAAGTCCTCCAAATTCTCTAAACCAATAATTTTCATATCAGATTATACCATTTATTCTGCTTATTTACTAAGAATTTATTATATACACCGTAATAATCTGTATTATGATTTTACATGGATATTCATATAGATATCCCAGTTCTATAAATTTAAAATATATTAGATACCAATTTAACTATTAGGTTATACATGCCCGATAATCCCCAGAAACCAGGATTATCGAACAAGTATAACTTAAGTTTCGATATAGGAATCCTTTATCAGCTTCACTTCCAGGAAAGATTAAACTCTCCCTTAGTTTTTTCTCCTACAACTTGTATATGGCAAGTACCCTTTTCTTTTGCTGTATATTTAAATACACCACTGTTATCTTCAAGTAGATTTTTTATTTCTTTATCCTCTTCATTGAAAAAGACAATTTTCAAGTTTCCCTCTTTTACTGAAGATGAATACTTAATAGTCAATTCCTCATCAGCCTTAACTTTTATTCTCTTATTTACAGTACCATTAAAATAGCTGTAACTCTTATTCCATGAATTAAGTGTTGAGGTTTCAAAAGCTCCTCTCTCACTAAAACTATCGGCATAGAACTTACCATTAAATGCACCCTTTATCAATACTGTAACTGCTAATGCCACTACCATTATCACTGCGATAAATACTATCCATATAAGTTTATACTTTTTAAATATATCCATATCAATTTCCTCCTAAATATTAAAATTAATTATCTCGGTACTTAGTCTTACACTTAGGACAATAATTCCAACTTTCCTTCATAATGTTTCCACAACCTGTGCAAATCTTTCCTACATCTTTACCACAATTTGTACATATGGTTAATCCTCGTTCTAAATATGTCCCACAAACTTTACACTTTTCTTCTCTTCCTCTCGTAACCATTAGATAGACTATTAATGAAACAGGAACGCTGAATAGTGCTAAAATAGCCCATCCCAATGCAAATCTCTCATTTCTATTTCGTGCGTCTAAATATATCCACAGCGACTGTCCAAGCCAAAATATAAGAATAACAAAGCTTCCAGTAAAGATAGCAAACTCACCTAAATTCATGAAATAATCCCTCCTTTAATTCTCTTTTGTAATTTAGGAAGCATGACAAATGGTATTAAAAGAGATATAAAACTATTTATACTTATCCATATAACAACACCCATTTTAAGTAATATATTAAACTGTATTATAAGTACTAAAATCACTACTCCTCCATATACAAAGTCAGATATAATAAGCTTTTTCTTTTTTTCTTTCTCCTGAGCCTTATCAATTAAATCAGTGACGTTTAATTGTTTAATAAATCCTAAATCTTCTAATGAGCTGTCATCTAGCAAATTATCTTTATCCAAGCAATATTCATCATAAATTTCTTCATTCCTTTTCATAAATAGACACCTCCTTAGACTTAAACATACTCTTTAACTCCTTAATAGTATTGTGTAATCGTGACTTTACAGTCCCTTCTGCGCACCCCATTATATTGCTTATCTCCTCTAAGCTGTAGCCATAATAATGTTTTAATATAAAGGTTACTCTTTTTTCATAGCTTAAAGTTTGTAATTCCTTTAAAACTTCTTCTACCTGCAGTTTTGCTTCTATTTTGTCTTCGACTTCCGATCCATTACTTACAAAAGAATCGTCACTCAGTTCATCAAACTTAATCTTTTTTTGCCTATTATAATTATTTCTATATAAATTCAAGGCTATCTTTATAAGCCATGTTGAAAACTTACTTTCGCCCTTATAGGATTTTATATTTATAATTGCTTTCATAAGAGTCTCTTGAAGTAAGTCTTCAGAGAGATAAGTCTCTCCAGTAAGCTTTATTATAAAACCATTAAGAGTTCTATAGTTCTGCTCAATTAATGAGCTAAGTGCCCGTTTATCTCCAGCTTTAGCCCTAGTTAAAAGTTCTTTCTCTTCCAAAGTTTTATCTCCTCCCAACTCCATTCATTAAGTAAGACAATTAATTGTAAAAAAAGTTCATTATTTAAAATAATTCCCTTAAATAATTATACCTTATATAATGTTTCACTAGCATCTCTAATGAAATTTATATATTTTTATAGAAGTATGATCTTAAGAATAAAAAAGTCATTGGCTAATTGCAGGATTAAATTTGTGAAATATGATAAAATCGATATTGAGATAAAAACATAAGTTCTTATGAATATAGTTATTATCTTAAAGCTGGTATATATAAATTATTGTTATAAATAAAATTGCAAGGAGTTGTATTATGAATAGATGTTCTTGGTGCGGAAATGATGAGTTATATACTAAATATCATGATGAAGAATGGGGTGTTCCTGTCCATGATGATAAAAAACATTTTGAATTTCTTGTTCTAGAATCTGCTCAAGCCGGTTTAAGTTGGATTACCATACTAAGAAAGAGAGAAAATTATAGAGAGGCTTATGATGATTTCGATGCTATCAAGGTATCTCAATATGATGAGAAAAAAATAGAGGAATTACTAAGTAATGCAGGCATAATAAGAAATAGAAGAAAGATTGAAGCTTCTATTAGCAATGCAAAGGAATTTTTAAAGATCCAAAACGAGTTTGACAGCTTTGATAATTACATATGGAGCTTTGTTAGCAATAAACAGATTATAAATCACTGGGATAACTTATCACAACTTCCATCGAATACAGATTTGTCGGATAGAATTAGCAAGGATTTAAAGAAAAGAGGTTTTAAATTCTTAGGTACAACTATAGTGTACTCTTATCTTCAAGCGGTAGGAATAATAGATGATCATATAGACACTTGCTTTAAACGAAATTAATTCAGCCGCTTATTATGAAAACAATTTTAAAAAGCATTAAGTCTAGGATATTATGCTAATACACATAATATCCTAGACCACTTAAGTATTCTATGCTGTTATTTATAGATAAGCTTACCTTTTGCCAAATCATCTTAAGCCTGCAAAGCCTCTATTTATCTATAAATTCTTATATTTTTTTTGTTGTTATATTCTTTTATTTTTATATTGTTATAACTTAATTTTGTTTATATATACTACTATTTTGCCTTACTTAAAGCATTTTGAACTGCTTCAATGATTCCTCTACTGCTAAAGGTTGCTCCTGAAACTGTATCTACATTAGCTGCTTGTGCTGAAACAATTTCACTTGTCATAGTATTTTCAGCATAGCTATAGAATCTTTGAGTATCTTGAGAAGATACTGTTTCTACTTTAGTGATTTTTCCACCAGCTATAGTAACAGACATTTCTGTTGTACCTCCTCTAAATCCAGTACCTGTACCTGTATATGTTCCATCCTTATATTTAGCAGACACTGTACTAGATGAAGCACTTGAATTAGATCCTGAACTACTGCTTGAAGAACTACTTGAAGTTGCATTATTAGTTGATGCGCTACTTGAAGCCCCATTACTAGCTTGACTGCTTTCATTTGCTCCACCAAAGTTTCCATCTTTATGCTCAACCCCTGAACTTCCATTTGCATTGTTATTTTGTTCATTTGAATTTGTATTATTATCGGAAGAACTATTACTGCTTGATGATTCACTAGAATTATTTTCATTACTAGTGCTTGTTGAAGCAGAACCATTAGTTGCTTGACTTAAAGCATTCTGAACTGCGCTTATGATTCCATTACTTGTGAAGGTAGCACCTGAAACTGTGTCAACTTGAGTTGACTGTGCTGAAATTATTTCATTCATTACAGTACCTGATGCCCTGTCATAATATCTTGGAGTATCTTGCGAAGATACAGTTTGAATATCAGTTATTTGACCGTTTTGTACTGTAACCGAAACTGTAGTTGTACCACCTCTAAACCCTGTACCACTGCCAGTATATGTTCCATCTTTATAATTAGATGTTTTATTTGGAGCACTTGAGCTGACAGTAATACTACTTGCTGAAGATATTCCAGCCTTAGTTAAAACTGCACCTGTAAGATTAGTTAATCCATAAACACCAGCAAAGGTAGCAATTGCTACAGAACTAGCTAATGCTGGGTTTAAATCTTCTCCAGCTATATTTACAATAGTATTCTTTCTAGGACATATCTCTATGCATTTTAAACATTCAATACATTCTCCACCTTTAACGCTCTCATTTTTATAAAGAGGTATTCCCATTGAACATACATTAGTACAAGCTCTACATTTTCCACATTTATCAGTTGGCTTATCTATCTTTAAAATTCCTATCTTAGAGATTATTGAAAATACTGCTCCTAGAGGACATAAGTATCTACAAAAGAATCTTTCAACAAAAAATGCGCCTATTGTTATAAGTACTAATAGTATAAGACCTATAAGTAAACCTGAAACAACATTTGAAAAATCAGTTATTTGAGCAAAAGCATCCCAAGGACTTGTACCTTCTAAAATATTACTTCCTAGTGTACATGTAACTATTAAAAGCATAAGCAAAACACCATACTTCACATACTTTAATGCTGCATCTACTTTTTCATTTACTTTAAACTTAACCTTAAATACATTCTTTGCTATCAGATGTATCCAATCATTATATGTTCCAAAAGCACAAAACCATCCGCAAAAAACTCTTCCCATAAGCACAGTAAAAAGAATAACTATGACAAATTCACTTAAAGCTGGCAGTGCCTTAATAAAGTGAAAATTACCACTAATTATCATCTTGTATACAGTTTTAAGTTCAGTAAAGGTCAATGTATAAAGACCAGGTAGTAATATAAAGAACACCAATTGAACTATATGTCTTAATATCTGCATTTTTTTTATTTTCTTAGCCATGTTTTTACTCCTCCTAAGCGACGACTTAGCTTAATATTATTATTCTTTAATGATAAACTTCTTAATAAAACTTATATCCTAAAGTCTCTACTCATGAACTAGCAAAGCTTTAAAAATAGTTCTTAGCAAGTAAATAAATCATTAATTGATTCATGAGACAATTTTAATTTCTGGGCAATATTATATTGTCTCAAGTTTAAATTCTTCATTTGTTATTGTTAATAACTTCTTAATTCCTTCAGTTGCATATATCTTTTTATCTTTAGTTATAAAAATGCCATCAATTCCATCCACAGCTTCTAAAATTTTTAGCGATTTTTCCACACCTAAAATAAACAATCCTGTTGATAAACCATCTCCATCTATGGAATTATCAGATATTACTGTTGAACTAACAATTTCACTTTCAGCAGGAAATCCTGTTCTTACATCTAAAATATGATGATACTTATCTCCTTCAGCAATAAAATACTTTTCATAATCTCCAGAAGTTACTACAGACTTGTCAGCTACATTTATTGTCATAACATAATTTCCCCTTGGTTTAAAGGGATCTTGTATTCCTACTGTCCATGGACTTCCATTCTCTTTATTGCCGAGAACATATATATTACCTCCAAGATCTATAAGACCACTCTTAACCTTATATTTCTTAAATATATTTCTAACTTCATCAGCAGCATAGCCTTTTGCAATGCCACCTAAATCTAGTTGTTGATCGTACTTTCTAAGTTTTACTGAGAAATTTGTTTTATCTAGGATTATGTCCTTATAATTCACAAGCTGTATTTTTTCTTTAATCTTATTCTTCTCAGGAACTTTCTTTTGCTTTCCACTTGAATTCCAAAGTTCTACTAGCGGTCTTATAGTTGGATCAAAAGTTCCTTCTAAAACTTCACTATACCTAACAGCTTTTTCTATTACATCATATGTGTCTTTGCTTACAATCTCATAAGAACTTCCTGCCTTAGCATTTATTCTTTTTATCTCACTTGATTCTTTGAATGCTGACATTTTATCATCTATGTCATTTATTTTTGTTATTGCTTCAGTTATTGCTTTTTCAGCACCTTTTCCTGTGGCTTTCAAATGTATGATAGTGCCTAATCCATAACTATTTCTTATTACTGTACCTTTGCCATCATCTCTAGTCACAAAAATAACTATTATAATTACTGAAATTATTAATATAGCTAATACACCTAATACTGTCATAACTTCATTCAAATAGAATCACCTCATCAATCTATAAGTTACACTTTATGGACATCTTCCAACTGATATTTGTATTATAAAAAACAAAACTGAGTAAACCATTAATAAAAACTGAGAATTAGCTGAGAATTTGGTAAACTAATTTATAACATAAAAAAAAACTAACAAGCTAAATAGAATTACTAGTTTTAGCTAGCATAAATTTCTTTTACTTTCTATATAATAAAAAAGCTTTAGATTTAGTGAGCCCTTAATCTCTACTAAACCTAAAGCTTTTATATTGATGTACCACTTCATACTTAAATTTATATTTTCAAATTCTCTTCTCAGAACCCAGATGCGTTTTGAAAATAGATTTTGGCTTGAAGTGTTTCATCTTTAATTAAACCTTACTTAATTTTAAATACACAGTAAACTTAGACCCTTTTCCCAGTTCACTTTCAACCTCAATCTTACCATTGTGAGAATCAATTATACCTTTTACTATCGAAAGACCTAATCCATATCCCCCATGTTCTCTAGATCTATGAGTATCACTTCTAAAGAATCTATCGTATATCTTACTTAAATGTTCTTTTGTTATACCAGTCCCATTATCACTAACACTTAGAACTGCAAGGACTTCATTATCGATGCTCTCTATTTTAGTTGATATATTTATCTTTCCTTTTTTCTTGTCAGTATGAAGCACAGCATTCTGCGTTAGATTATATATAACCTGTTTAATTTGGTTTTTATTAATATTTACTATTATATCCTCATTTAAATCTAGAACTAGCTCCCTATTCTCACAAAGTACTGTAAGCTGAGGCGATATTTCTTCTACTACTGCTTTTAAATCTTCTTCATTCATTTCCGTTTTTATATTTTGATCTAGTTTGCTTAGAACCAAAAGATCATTTACTAGCTTTGTAAGCCTATCACTTTCTTGTAATATGCTATTTAATGCTAAATTTAGCTGTTGTTCATTTTTTGCTGCGCCTCTTAATAATATTTCTACAAATCCATGAATTGAAGTTAATGGAGTCCTTAATTCATGGGAAGCATCAGAGACAAAGCGCCTCATCTTCTCTTTTATATATTGCTCCTTCTCAAAGGAAGTCTCAATTCTCTCCAACATATTATTAAAGGAATGCGATAATTTATCAATTTCTAAAAGTCCATTATCCTCCGGGATTCTTGTATGAAGTTCTTTTATATCAATTTGCTCCACAGTGTTGGTCATATTCTGTAGAGGATTTAGTGTTTGTTTGAAAACAGTTCCTCCAATTGCTCCTCCCAGCATAAGCATAAATATTGCGCCACCTAAATATATATACATTTGTTTATCAAGTATTTCTCCCACGTCATTTATAGGAGTGCTTAACTGAATTAGGCCTGTTGGAGAGTTCATATCCCCTATCTTTCTCCATACTACTAGCTGTAATGTATCATCATCACTTTTATAAATTTTATAATCTTTTTCCAGGTTTCCTGGTTCATTTAATAGTTTTATATACTCACTTTTGTCATATGTAGGTGGCACTACAGGTGCAAGTTTTTCCTTAAGCTTTTCCTCAACTTTATTATCTACATATTCATTTCCTTTATTGACTTGAGGCTCACTTTCTTGCTTAACAACCTTATAATCTACGTTACCACCTTTATCAATAATTACAGCACTAGTGATTCTATCCACCAAATTATCAACTATACTATTAAGCTCGCTGTTATCGGCATCAACTTTATCAATATTTCCTAGCACCTTGAAATCAATATTATGAAACTTTGCTTGCAGTACTTGTTCTTTACTTTTACATAAATAATCTCTCATGCTAAAATATTGAGTTAATCCCATTATAAATAACAAAACTATAAGAATCATAAAGAATCTTGAAAATACTTGCCATTGAATTCCTCTAGACTTTTTAGTCTTCTTAAATGATTTCATTTAAATTACCACCTTATATCCTACTCCACGTACAGTCTTAATAATACTATGATCTTTGTCGTCAATTTTATCTCTAAGATATCTTATATATACTTCTACTATATTTTCTTCTCCATTAAAATCGTATCCCCAAACCTTTTCAAGTATCTGCGACTTGCTTAATACTAAACCGTTATTTACAAGTAAAAATCTTAGTAAATTATATTGTGTTGGAGGTAATTCTAGTACTTTATCACTATACCTAATCTCATGTGCACCATCATCTATAGTAAAGTCACCTACATTAATAACATCACTAAGTTCAGGAAAACTATTTCTAACTCTTGCATTAATACGAGCTAATAATTCCTTAAAGCTAAAAGGCTTTGACATATAGTCGTCTGCGCCTAAATCTAATCCCTTTACCAAATCATCAACCTCATCTTTTGCTGTAAGCATTATTACAGAAGTTTTAACTAACTTCTTGATTCTAGAGCATGCCTCATACCCATCCATTCCCGGCATCATAACATCTAGTATTACAATATGAGGATTTATCTCTTGCACTAATTCTAATGCTTCATTACCATTAAAAGCTTCATATACTCTATAACCTTCAGCTTCCAATCCCATTTTTATAAAATTAACGATGCTTACTTCATCATCTACCACAAGAATATTTATTTGTTCTTTAGTAATTGGGCACATAGCACTTCTCCTTTCATAATGATAAATGCGCTTGGAGACATTTCCTAAGCGCAACTATACTTGTATTAAATTAAATATTATTATACACAACTAATAATAAGTAAACAACCTAAAAAGTTTTATATACAATTACGCCAAAATATCATTAACTTCATTATTATAAAATGGTTTCAATTAATTTTATATAATTGACATATTTTATAAAAGTAGTAAACTATTTATAAATCATTATATGTAAAATGTTACAGTAATTCTAAAACATATAAATTTTTATATTATAAGGAGTGATAAAATGTCTAAAGTATTATTTTTAAATATCAATGGACATGGACATGTTAATCCAACCTTAGGATTAGTTGAAGAACTTGTGAACCGAGGTGAAGAAGTAACTTATTATTGCTATGATGAATTCAAGGATAGGATAGAGAGAACTGGCGCTACTTTTAAAAACTTTAAAACAGAAGTATTCTCTAGGAGTTCTAACGATCATAAAGGCAAGAATGTCAGTATGAAGCAAATGCTTGATTTTATAAATTCAGTTCTTCAATCAAGCGAATCATTTATAAAAGACTTACTAGATGATTTAAATGGTATAAACTTTGATTACATAATATATGGTGCTTCTTTTCCTTATGGAAAAATCCTATCTCAGATATTAAAAATCCCTTCGATATCTTCTTTTGCTATATTCGCTACTCCACAAGAACTTGAATACGGAGGTGCAAATAAGATAAATATCAATTCAATAAAGGAGCACCCAGTGGTTGAAACCTACACAAAACTCTCTAATAACTTATTAGAAAGTTATGGTGTAGAGGCTCCTGGTATTGTGGAACTTTTCTTTAATAGAGGCGATTTAAATATAGCTTATACCTCTGAATACTTCATCCCACATCCTGAGTATTATGATTCTACCTTCAAGTTTATAGGTCCACCTATTTACGAGATAAAAGAAAACTTAGATTTTCCATTCCATAAACTAAATGATAAAAAAGTAATTTATATATCTTTAGGTACTGTTTTTAATAAAGCAGCTATAAAAATATACGATATGTTCTTTGAGGCTTTTGCTAACTCAGATTATACAGTTGTAATGACAGCCTATAATATAGATATATCACAATTCACTATACCTTCAAACTTCATTGTAAGAAACTATGTTCCTCAATCTGAAATTCTCAAATATACAGCAGTTGCTATAACTCATGCTGGAATGAATAGTACCAATGATCTTATATACAATAACATACCATTCGTCGCAATCCCTTTTGGCGCTGACCAACCATACATAGCCTCAAGAGTAGAAGAACTTGGCGTAGCTACTGTTCTTGATAAAGACAAGCTGTCTGTGGAAGATTTAAGAAATTCAGTAGAAGATGTTCTATCTAATACCAACTATCTTTATAATATAAATAAAGTTAGTGACTCCTTTAAGAAATGCGGTGGTTACAAAGAAGCTGCTGATGCCATATTTGAACTTAAAAGCAGAAATGTTTTTTAAACTACCCTCTTTCTAATTGTAAATACTTTTATTACTAACCTCAAAAAATAAATAATTGAAACTGCATCTTTAATAAAAGGGTATGTTTAATAATTATCTTCAATTAAACATACCCTTTTATATCATAGATTATTTCATTTGTACTAACTCTTATTAAAATTAAGGAAATTATATAACGCTCCAATAAGATTAGAGTCATTCGAAAATTCACACCTTACTACCTCTGGTCTTGGTGGATTTAATCTCCCCAGTTTACTACACACCTTATCTATATTGTTTTTTATACTATCAATTAATATATCCTGGCCACTTATTCCGCCACCAATAGCAACTCTTTCTGGATCTAGAATGCATTGAAGGTTAAAGATTTGTACGGCTAAACCATATGTAAATTCATCTAATATTTTTAGAACGTCCTCATCTCCAAAATTGGCATATTCAAAAACCTTATATCCGTCCACTTCTTCTAAAGGCAACCCTTTTATTTTTGCAACAGGGGTAGTTAAACCTAGAGTACCGTTTTTAAATCCCCAGTGCTCATCACCTTTTCCATCAGTAAATATAAAGCTGAACTCTCCTGCAAAAAAATGCTTCCCTTTGTGTAGTTTTTTATCTTTTATTATACCTCCACCTATTCCAGTTCCAAGGATTACAACAACTCCGTCGTTGCAGTCTTTAAGGCTTCCTTTCCAAACCTCAGCTAAAGCTGCACATTTCCCATCATTTTCTATTGTTATCTTTGTAGGACAACGTCTTTGAAGAATTTTCACTATTTCTTTTTCTGAGTTATATTCTAAGCTTCCACCTGAATACGCATACCCTCGTTTGCTATCAAGCACTCCTGGCATACTTATAGCAATTCCTTCTATATCTTTGCTGTATCTATCGTATATTTCTCCAACAGTATCAATAAAATTCTGTATGTTATCTAGTGGAGTAGGAACTTTCCCTTTTTCAAGAAACTCAGCTTCTCCAGACATAACTGCGTATTTTATTGCACTACCTCCAATATCTAAAACCAAATACTTCATAAAGATTCCCTCTCCTTGTCCGTAAATATAATTAGCGCTTTTAAGCAATCTACTTATTGTATTCATCAACTTTAATTAAATACCTTTTTCTATTTTGGAAAATACAAGTACTTTTAAGGCTTCTCTTAAAAAGTAGAGATATTGAAATAACAGCTTTGGAGGTTTATCCTATTTATATAATCTATCAATAAACTTGTTAACTTCTTTAATTCCCAATATTTCTTTCTTAGGTATAGCTCTATCTATTCCTTGAGTACTTAACTTCATCTTTATATTAACAGGATGAAAAGATAGATTTTTTGATAAATCACATAGAAATTGATTATATTTTTCTTCTTCATTTCCACTAAACCCACAACTCTTGTAATTTATGAAGTCACTAGCTTCTGTATAATCTATATGAAATTCCTCTTTACTTCCTTCTACTTTTAA
This sequence comes from Clostridium folliculivorans, assembly GCF_024341905.1. Classification (GTDB taxonomy): domain Bacteria; phylum Bacillota; class Clostridia; order Clostridiales; family Clostridiaceae; genus Clostridium_AR; species Clostridium_AR folliculivorans. Next base: position 69,478 of record NZ_BQXY01000005.1, on the reverse strand, counting down.
TTTGTATAATTTCATCAATCTCACTCCATTTTATAAAATAATTGTAAGTTAATTTGACCTAACCTCCTTGTGGCAGTTAGGTCAAATATCTTATATCTTTATCAATTTAGACTTATAGAAAACATTTACAAATCTTTGTAATTTATTTACTTCAATCACGGCATATTATAAACGATAATTTCATACCAACCTTAATAATTTTAAACTAATTCCTCTTCATGCTCCATCTTATAGTTTAAAGCATCTTGCTTCTTAAAGAATGGATAATATGCTATTGTAGACCAAGCTATTACTACAATCTGCCATAATGCACCTTTAACCCCTTGAAGAATGAACCCTGATATTATAGGAGGTGTTGTCCAAGGTACTTCAACAGCAGAGAACGGATGTAGGAATCCTATTTTTATTGCAAAATATGTTACAACTGCAGATACTACTGGAACTAGAACGAATGGTAAGAACATAAATGGGTTCATTACTATAGGAAAACCAAATATAATAGGCTCATTTATATTAAATATAGCTGGCCAGATAGCAATCTTACCTAGAGCCTTAGATTGTTCCGATTTAGCTGCTAATAGTGCCGCTATTACAAGACCTACTGTAAGTCCTGAACCTGTTACAGTTACAAACAATGCACCAAATTGTGGTGTCATTATATGAGCGCCATTAGCTATTGTTAATTCTTTTCCACTTGTTATAAGTGCTTGGTTAGCAAGCTCATTTGCTGTATATAATGAACCTGTTACACCGCCAACTATCATAGCTCCATGAACACCAAACCACCATAAGAAAGGCACTGCAGCAGTTAGTATTATAACTCCTGGTAAAGAATCTGTTAAACCTTGAAGTGGTGTCTGTAATACCTTATAAATCCATCCTATAAATGTTGTATTTAAAGCATATCTGAAAAACATATAAACAATCATAGTTCCTAAAAGTATAACAATTCCTGGTATAAGTGCGGAAAACTGATTAGCAACACCTTGAGGTACTGATTCTGGTAATTTTATTGTGATCTTCTTAGTTAAAAACCATGAATATACTGCTCCTACTACAAGTCCAACTATTATAGCAGTTACCATACCTTGTCCACCTGTCCAACTCTTGTCAATTACATTACTAACCGTTACTCCCTTATCGGTAGTTACAGAAAAGTTGTTTAATCCTAAAAACACAACTAAAGATAAAATACCTGCAGATAGAGGTTCATGTTTCTCATTCTTTGCATAAGCATAACCTATACCAACAGCAGCTGCCATGGCCATTATTCCAAATGAAGCATTATAAATTTGGAGCAATGGTACTGTCCAACCTGAACCAAATATGCTTGCCATCCAGTCATTAAAAGGTTGATAAGGTATTTGTGCTAATAGCAAAAATACTGATCCGCAAAGTGATAATGGAAGAGTGTACATTACACCATCTTTCAAAGCCACTATAGCTTTTAGATTAACAAATTTCATTACTGCCGAAATCATCTTGTCACTGAATTTAGCTTGTTCCATAATTAATCCCCCTTATATTTAATTAATAATTGCCTACTTTTCAAACCAAAATAATTTTAGCTTTTAATTATAACTCTGCAACACTAATGTAAAAGCTACTATCCTATCATCTTTAGTGCGAAGTCTAATACTTTCTCTCCTCTCATCATTCCATAGTCAACAGAATTGATAACATCAACAGGTACATTTTTCTTCGAGCATAACTCCTTAGCGCTATTTATCTTGAATCTTACTTGAGGCCCTAGTAATGCTATATCTATCCCTTCATCTAGTTTGGCAGAAAGTGTTGATTCTGGATAAGCTTCTATCTCTACCTCAATACCTTTTTTTTCAGCTGCCTCCTTCATCTTTTTTACTAAAACACTTGTAGACATACCTGCGGCGCAGAACAGTGCAATTTTTATCATAATATAATCCTCCTTAAAGAAAACTTTATATAAACGAAATCATCAAATGATTTCGTAACTATACTCTTAAAAATAATTGAAATTTTGACCTCTAAATATGACTTAGTTGAACCTGATTATTTATTAAATTATTAACTACTTTCCTTAATTCAATTATCTGTTCAATAAGATTTTTTTCAGATATGGAAGTCATCAAATGATCTTGGGCATGTACAAATAATACTGAAATTTCAGTTCTTTCCCCTGCTGCTTCTCTTTGAAGTAAATCTGTTTGAACATTATGAGCTAAACTTAATGCATGATTTGCCTTCTCCATCATTTCCTCAGCCTCATGATACTGCCCTTTATTTACTTTATCTAACGCTTCATAGGCATAGGCCTTTGCATCACCAGCATTTACTATGATATCTAGTACAATCATTTCTAATTCATTCATTTATAAATCCCCTCTTTCTCCTGATAATCTTTACACTTATTACATAGCAATTCACATGCCAAACACTATTTCTATACATTTTGATAAGGTTTTCATAAACTTTATATCTTATTCTTTTTTAGTGTTAAGGTATTTGTTATTAGTGTTTAAAAAGTAAGTTCTAGAGTTTAACGTATATCATAATACAACTTCTAGTGTTTATAATATTTGACAGTTTAATATTAAGTGTTTAACTAGGAATGAACAGCCTCCCGTTAGTTAATTTAATGACTTTAGAATACTATAAGCTTATAAATTTTTAATTTTAAACTTCTTAAAACCACTCTTACTATAGTCTGAACATTTACTTTACTGTATAATTAAATCAAGTGTATATTTTTTCCACAAAGAAGGAGGGCTTTTCTTGAAAATAGATGCAATATATGAAAAATTGTTAGAAGTGGATCCTGAACAAGGTATTGATGCAACTACTTTAGCATCAGTTTTAAATATGTCCAGATCAAACGTAAGCCACGAACTTAATAAATTGTTTAGAGAAGGAAAAATATTAAAAACATCCACCCGCCCAGTGCTATTTAGCGTACCTCCGGATTTAGTTAAAGCAAAATCTAACATGAACAAATTAGATTTCATGCTAAAGACTCAAATAAGTTTAAAAAAGGCTATAGAACAAGTTAAAGCGGCTATTCTTTATCCTCCAAAAGGAATTCCTTCATTAATCTTTGGTGAAACTGGAGTAGGTAAATCAATGATAGCCTCATTAATGCATCAGTATGCTATAGATATGGGAATAAGAGAAAAGGATTCTCCTTTTATAGTATTTAATTGTGCTGATTACAGTAATAACTCACAGTTATTAACATCAAGGCTTTTTGGAGTGAAAAAAGGTACCTACACTGGAGCAGATTCAGATAAAGCTGGATTAATAGAGAAAGCAAACGGAGGAGTTCTATTTCTTGATGAGGTTCATAGACTTCCACCTGAAGGTCAAGAAGCCCTATTCACATTTCTTGATAGTGGACTTTTTATACCTTTAGGATCTGATATCCCACAAAAATCTGATGTACTGATAATAACTGCTACTACTGAGGATCCTTCATCCTCCTTATTGCAAACCTTTACCAGAAGAATTCCCATGGTTATACGAATTCCTTCTTTAAAAGAAAGGTCCTTAGATGAGAGATTATTTTTAATAAAAGATTTCTTCAAGAAAGAAAGTATTAAGATAGGCAGAGATATTTATGTTTCACTCAATACTATGCGAGCACTACTATCTTATGATTGTCCTAGTAATGTTGGACAGCTCAAGAGTGATATTCAGTTAATTTGCGCTAGAGCCTATTCTGAATATCTTACTAATATAAAACCTGACGTAAGAATAAGAAGTTCTAGTTTACCATCTTATATTAAAGAAGGACTTTATAAAGGCAAGGAGCATCGTCTACTTTGGAACAAAATCGTAGGAACAGAGATAGAATTTTTTAAATTCTCAAACTGCTGCCATAACTTGCAAGATGATATATCCGATGAGGATAATTGCATATATCAATTAATTGAAGAGAAATTAGAAGCGTTACAATCCCAAGGTATATCTAATATAGCCATCGAAAACATATTAGAGAAGAATATAACAAAATACTTTCATAGCCATGTTATTGGGGTTTCAGACGTAATTAATAGAAAAAACCTGCTCACTATTATAGATAAAGACTGTCTAGACTGCGTAGATAATGTGGTATATTTTTTAACTACTGAACTTAAAAGAAGACTAAATAGCAAAATTTACACTGCCTTAGCTCTTCATATAAACACTTTAATCAATAGGATAAATACAGATAACAGTATTGTTAACCCCGATTTAGATAAATTCAAAAATCTTTATCCTCTTCAATATGAGATTGCTTCTAAGGCTAAAAAAATAATTGAAAAATATATTAATAAACCAATTCCAGAAGATGAGGTAGGCTATCTCACAATTTTTCTTCTGCCTGAAGATGAGTTTGAAAATAGTAGAAAAGAAAAAGTAAAAATAATATTAATTGCTCACGGTCACTATACCGCTACATCTATGGCTGATGTAGCAAACCAGTTATTAGGTGAAACTTACGTTATAGGTATAAACGCACCTCTTGAAGTAAGTCCTTTAAAGGTTTTGGACAAGCTTAGAGCATTAATTAGAAACAAACCAAATTCCAGCGGGTACCTTTTGTTAGTGGATATGGGATCTCTTACAACCTTTGCTGATGCAATAGTAACTGAGTTTAATATACCAGCTAAAGTGGTGCCACTAGCATCAACTCTTCATGTACTTGAAGCAGCTAGAAAAGCTCTCCTTGGCTTTTCATTAGAAGAAATTCACAAGGAAGTAACAGCGGTAAATTCATACTTTCAAGGCGATAAATCTGATTTAAACCTTTCAAAGGAATCTAAAAAAGTTGCTATTATAACAGCTTGTTTAACTGGTGAAGGGGCCGCCGTAGCGGTAAAAAGTTTCCTAAATAATACGCTTAAATATGATAAAAATTACTTTGAGATACTACATTTAAGTTGTCTCCATAAGAACCAATTTGCTAAAAAGTTAGAAGAACTAAGAAAAAGAACTGATATATTATGCATTATCTCCTCTTTTTCTGTTTCAACAGATATTAAACAATATGAAATGTATGATGTAATTAATATGAAAGCAATACCTGAAATCCAAGAAATGATTGATGTAAAAACAACTTTCTTCAAAATGCCTTCGCTACTAAAAGAAAACATAGATAATTTTGACGGATATGAACTTTATAACGCCGCACTATCGACAGTAGAAAGGATTCAACAAAACCTTTCTATCAAATTGGCAGATGAAAAACTTATTGGTATCCTTCTTCATTTATCATTTATGGTAAGCAGATTGTCTAAAAGTGACTACTCTATAGAGTACTTACAAAGAGATGATTTTATAAGAGAAAACCGATATTACTTTGATATAGTAAAAGATAGCTTACAGCCACTAAAGGACAAGTACCTTATAAATATATCTGATAATGAAGTATGCTATATAACAAGCTTCTTTTTAAATTTTTCTTTTGCCTAAACTAAACAGCAGTACTTAGACAAATACATAATACGCCTCAGGAACTAACCTGAGGCGTATTATGTAGCATTAGCTATTCTGATTTAATATAAATTTCTCGATGACATAAGAAACTCCATCTTCCTCATTGCTTTTAGTCACAAACTTAGCTAAAGCTTTTATTCTATCTTCTGCGTTCCCCATAGCTACACCAAGACCTGCATATTGAAGCATTTCTATATCATTATCTGCATCACCAATGGCTATTATCTCTTCTCTAGATATTCCAAGATACTTAGCCAGACTTTCTACTCCTAAAGCTTTATTACAATCTTTGTTCATAAACTCTATCATATATCCTACAGTTCTAATAACACTATACTCTTCTTTTAAATCTTCAGGAATCTCATTCATAATTCTGTCAAGTACATCACTTTCTTCTTCAAGAACAACCTTATGTATTTCATCATTATCGTTGATCTCTTTAAGAAAATCTACTTTTCTTACCTTTAAGTTTAATCTTTTTTCCTCAGCTTCTGAGAGTTTACTTAATTCACTTACAAAATCTTCTTTCTCAGTAAAGGCATGAACATAAGCACCTAATTCTTTTGTTCTAGTATAAATATATTTAAGATCTTTACCTGTCAGTACTGCACTACTACTTACTACAGAATAGTCTGAGCATCTACATATTACAGCTCCATTAAGACCAATCACATAGTCATCTTTTCCGTTAAGCCCTAGCTTGTCTAAGTAATTCTTTATTCCTTGAACTGGTCTGCCTGAAGTTAATACTATCTTTATTCCTAAATCCATTGCCTTCTTTATACTATCTCTTGTAGCATCTAATAAAGATTTATCATTTTGAAGAAGAGTACCATCCATATCTATTGCCATAAGCCTGTACATAATTCACCCCACCCTTTAAATTAATTATTATATAATTGAATTTTAAGGTTCTCCCTAAAGAAATCAGAGAGAACCTTAAAATTTTTAATACTATAAGATTTATTTTTAAACTGTAAACTTAGTTACTAGTTGTTTAAAGCTTTCTTCATTCTGCCCTAACCAGTTAATAAATTCTACATTTTCTTCTTTAATAATGTTAGCTAATTCAAATAAAAATTGCGGAACTTCATCTTGAAGTATATCCCCATAGGAATCGCCTAGCCTAGTAATACCCTCTCCTAATGCACCTTTAACATAAAGTTCAAATACATTTTTAGATTCGTTATTTACTCTCTTCATCTTTCCTTGGAAGCCTATAGTTCCGATTTCATGTACTCCACATGAATTTGGACATCCTGATATATGAACCTTAGGTAATATATCTTCAGTTAAGCCTTCTTCTTTAAATCTAGCTATTATTTCTTGTAAAGTTTTTTGTCCATTTAATATACCAATTTGGCATGTAGGTACACCGATGCAAGCTACTGATTGTTCTAATCTAGTTTCTCCACCTAATGTTTTTGTAAGATTTATTAATCTTTCAGCTTCCTGTCCATTAAGATTTCTAATGTATAAACCTTCATTCATAGTAAGTCTTACTTCTGTTTCATCGATAATTTTTAGTTCATCCAATAACATTTTTAAAACTGATAACTTTAATTGTCCTCCTATTGGATGGAAGTATACACTATAAAGTCCTTCTTGCTTTTGTTTAAAAAGTCTAGGACTATTTAAATCTGTTTCAGAACCTTGCTTTACCACTTCTTTAGTCACTAAATCTAATTCTAGGTTTTGTGTTTCCTTTACTTGAGCTAAGTGCTTTTTATAACATTCTATAAATTGCTCAGCTCCCATTCTTTCCACTATGTATCTAATACGAGCTTTACCATGATTTTCGTAATCACCTTCAGCAATAAATAGACTAGTTATAGCTTCTACATGATATAGAACATCTTTAGGTTCTACTAATTCATCAAATGGCACTGCCAATCTCGGATTTCTTCCGATTCCACCACCTATATATAATTTAAAGTATTCTTTGTTATTTTCTTTTATTGCTAAGAATCCTAAATCAGTAACTGTTGCGTGAGCCTCATCTTCATTGCTGCTTGCAAAAGCAACTTTAAGTTTTCTAGGCAATTTATAGCTTCTTATCTTACTTACAAAATGCTCATTAACTTTTATAGCATATGGAGTTACATCAAAAGCCTCCTCAGGATCAACCCCTGAAAGTGGCGAAAGTGCTACATTTCTTGGATAGTTCCCACCTGCTCCCCTAGTATATATTCCTTCCTCTAACGCTGCTAACATAATCTCACATATATCATCTATTCCTAGACCATGCAGTTGTATTGCCTGCCTAGTAGTAAGATGTATTCCATCAAGATTGTATTTGCTTGCAAAATCATATATTAATTGAAGCTTATCAATTGATATTACTCCTGAAAAAGTTCTCAATCTAACCATAAATTCTGTTCCACTTCTATGAGAATATACACCCATCCCGCCTGAAGTTTTCTTAAAATTATTCCTATTTATTTCTCCACTTAAAAACTTATGTCCTACTTCTCTAAAATTTTCAATATCATTTATTAACTGTTCTTTTAAATTTCCCATTACTTTCACCCCAATAAATAAAGTTATATTTCTATAAATTACGCATTCTTATACAAAAGTATACTACTATATTTATTGTAAGTAAAACCGTGATTTTAATCACAAACCTATTTAGGCACTTAAAATGCCATTAAATCTTGTTCTATCATTATCTAAGATAATTTTCTATTCAAAGTATACTTATCAGAATAAAAGGATTAAATTAATTTATACTTTACAAAACTATTGTAAATGCCTCCCTCATCATGAGTATCAGTGATATCATATGCAATTTCTTTTAACTTATCATTTGCATTTCCCATGGCTATACCATACTCTACAAATTGAAGCATCTCAGAATCATTAACACCATCTCCATAAGCATAGCAATCTTCTTTAGGTAAGCTAATATGTTTAAGAAGCATCTCTATTGCAATTGCCTTATGTATTCCTGGTAACGATAATTCACCACTATTTTCCCCAAAAGCAGGAATAGTAGTTGGTATAACATTAAATTTATCTTCAAACTCTTTCTTTATTTCCTCTATTGATATGTATGATCCTAAGAAAGATACTTTATTAATATCACTTCTAAACAAATCCTCATCTTCTATTAAACAATCTATGAAAGGGGCCATCCCTTTCTCAAGTTCTTCTCTTTCTTTAGAATCTAGGTTAGGATCTCCAAAAAATATTTCTCTAAGATGTTTTTTACAGTTTCTACTTGCATATAATCCACCATTAGATTCCAGATAAAAATCTATATTATTATCATTAAAGTAAGTTACTAGATGTCTTACATCTTCATCTTCAACTCTTTTATGAAATAGCACCTCTTCTCCTATTTCAATATATCCTCCAGCAGCTGCTATAACTCCATCAAATCCAATTTCCATTATGTGATCAAAAAGCTCTGCCTTTGAACGGCCTGTACACAAAAATACATAATGCCCATTTTTTCTTGCTTCCTTTACTGCGGACTTTGCACTCTCTGGAATTATCCCATTATCATTTACCAAGGTGCCATCAACATCTAAAAATATTACTTTCCTACTCATTTGATTTCTCCTCTGCTATATAAACTATTAATTTATGACTAAAAAGCTAGTAAATTACTTAAAATTGCTAGGTTTAATTTGAAAGAAACTCTATATCTTTCTGTACAGTAAAAAAGGTTAACTTTTACATTAACCCTTTTGTACAATCAGATTTTTCATTCACAAAATTTGAAACCCATTTTAAATCAATCTTGAAATTAAGTCGTTATTATGGAGATGCTATATGAGTGAGCAATTAGAATTAAATGATTTTCAGAGATGTAATAGCGTAAAAAAACTGTATTGTCCGAACGCAGTGAGTTATACAGTTTTAGCTATGAAATCGGAGAAAATCATATTAATTCTCTGCGAAACTCATCAAAGCATCGGATATAGTGACGACTTAATTTCAAATACATTAATAGTATTTATTAAGCTAAATCTTCTCCATTAGTCTCAATTACTTTCTTATACCAATAGAAACTCTTCTTAGGTCTTCTGCTCAAATCACCATTTCCGTCATTATCTCTATCTACATATATGAATCCATAACGCTTTTTCATCTCTCCAGTAGATGCACTTACTAAGTCTATACAGCCCCACATAGTGTATCCCATAAGTTCAACACCATCCTTAACTGCTTCTTCCATCTCAACTATATGATCTCTTAAGTAATCAATTCTGTAATCATCATTAATTGAACCATCTTCTACTACATCTACTGCACCCAATCCATTTTCAACAACCATTACAGGTATTTGATATCTATCATAAATATGGTTTAGTGTCCATCTTAACCCTTTAGGATCTATCTGCCATCCCCAATCAGAAGCTTTTAAATATGGATTTTTCAACCCTCCAAGTAAATTTCCTTTTGCTTCTTCTTGCTTAGCTGGATCAGCACTTACGGCATTAGACATATAGTAACTAAATGAATAGAAATCTACAGTACCTTCTTTTAGTATATCTAAATCTCCATCTTCCATTTTAATATCTATACCCTTTTCTTCAAAATGACGAAGAGCAAATCCTGGATAGTATCCTCTTACCTGAACATCTCCACAAAGCATGTTTTGTATTTGATCAGCTTTTTGTGCTAATAATATATCATCTGGATTACATGTAAGTGGATAAAGAGTCATATATGCAATCATACATCCGATCTTAAAATCAGGATTAATTTGATGTCCTAATTTTACAGCCTTAGCACTTGCTACAAATTGATGATGCAATGCTTGGAATCTTAGCTTAGCTGAGTCTTCTCCTTCTTTAACTAATACTCCGCCTCCCATGAAAGCACCAAAATCAATAGTTAGACAATTTATCTCATTAAAAGTCAACCAGTACTTTACCTTATCTTTATATCTTTTAAAGATTGTTTCACAATATCTTACATAACAATCAACAACTTCTCTTCCTGCCCATCCATTATACTTTTGAGTAAGTCCAAATGGAGTTTCATAATGCGATATTGTTACTAGTGGCTCAATCCCGTTTTTCTTTAACTCATCAAATACATCATCATAGAACTTTAACCCTTCTTCATTTGGCTCTAATTCATCACCATTTGGGAATATTCTTGTCCAGTTTATTGACATACGAAAAGTCTTAAATCCCATATCTCCAAACATTTTTATATCTTCTTTATAGTGTCCATAAAAATCAATTGCTTCATGGCTTGGATAATATGTTCCTTCTTCCAAAATAGGAGTAATTCTTCTTGGACTTGTATGAGTTCCACCTGTCATCATATCAGCAGTGCTTGGACCCTTACCATCTTTGTTCCATCCACCTTCAAATTGGTTCGCAGCTGTAGCTCCTCCCCATAAAAATCCTTCTTTCATCTTCATAAAAATACCTCCTAAAAGTTTAAAATAAAATTCTAAATTATATTAACGTTTATTATTTATTACTCTAAATTACTCTACAGCTACATTATAACCTTTTCATGCTAATGAATTTTTTCTAATTTTGAAAAAATTCAATCATGCTTTTAGATATACTATTTATTTAATAAAAATAAATTTGGGATATAAAACACCTCTACAGGTAATTTTATATCCCAATATTTTATATAAAAAATCTTTAGGTTAATACCTTTAGATTTGTTTACACATATACCTCGCAAACCTTATGTTAAGATTGTTTGGTCTAACTATATATTATTTAAATACTTTTACTCTTTCTTCTAGTGGTTGGAACTGCTTTTCTCCTGGTTCTGCAGTTGGCTTTCCAAATGGCATTTGACCGATTAGCTTCCAATTGTTAGGTATTCTCCATTCTGCCTTTACATCTTGTTCAATAAGCTCATTGTAGTGTTGTAATGAAGCTCCAAAGCCTTCTAGTTCTAATCCTGTCCAAACAACAAATTGATGCATACCACTTGCTTGCTGAGACCAAACTGGGAAGTTGTCTTTATAAAGAGCAAATTGCTTTTGCAATGATTCAACTACACTATTATCTTCAAAGAATAAAACTGTTCCATATCCATTTCTAAATGAGTTGATTTTTTCTTCAGTAGAACTGAATTGATCAGCTGGAACTACTTTTCTTAAAGCCTCTTTTGTAATATCCCATAACTTGTCATGCTGAGCTCCTAATAATAATACTACTCTTGCACTTTGTGAGTTAAATGCTGATGGTACATATTTCACTGCTTTTTCAACTACTTCTTTTATTTTATCATCAGAAACTACAGCCTCTTTACTAATCCCATAATATGACCTTCTAAGTTCTATTGCATCATAAAAATTCTTTTCCATTTATATTACCTCCAATTAAAATTTATATTTTATATATCCTACTAGATTTTTATTTTCATAAATAATATTTTAATATATTATTGTTATCAAGTAACTTATTGTAACTTGGTATATTTAAATTATATGATTTTAATTCTCAATAGTCAAGTATTTTCATAAATTTTTTTAAATGTTTTTACCATATAACTTATATTATGTTTTAAGTGGTTGCTCATATTTATCCACAGATATAATTGAGTTATAAATTTCTAAAAAATAAAAAACATAAAAGATTCATACTATATCTTCTATGTTACTATAGTGCACTATATTCATTTTATATATTCGAATTCTCCTCTCAAACCCCAGAGGAGTTTTGAAAATAGATTTCGGTTCGAACTGAAATATCTATTCCGCTAAACAGATAAACAAAAGAACCCGATGTAAAGGGTTCTTTTACTGTATTTACTATTTTTATCTTAATTATTCTGCTATAACAGATAATCTTTCTAAATCAGCAATTATCACTCTTACTAAATCAAGTTTTCCTCTTGCATAATCCTTGTCATTTAAGTACTTCATACCTAGTTCAATGCATCTTTCTGTTTCTTTATATTCACTTAATAATTTTTCTAATTCACTCATTAATAACACCTCTAAATTTTAATAAAATCACACCTGATTGAATTTGTACTAATATTTTTTAGCTTTACCAATCTTTCTCGGTAGTGCAATACCGTGGGACATCCGCCGAAAACTCGATACTTCCCATCCTCGTCAACTTAAAGATCTTTCAATCTAATTAAGTCCTGGCGCTTTTCTTTACAAAAGGTTTTAAATTTAAGTTTTATCCTAATGAAACTTCTTAATTTACATAACCTCCTCTCTATTAATAATATGTAAATCTCATATTTATTGAACCTTTTTCTTCTGTATGATTAATATTATTATTGCATGGATTTACCACTTCTTAATTAAATTTTAGCACACTATATCTATTTTCAGCCTTCATTCATTAAAATTTATTAATTCATTAAAAAGCCTTTAATTCTAAATGTAAAAAGCAAGCTATAAAACTTATCATAGCTTGCTTTTTAACACTTTTGCATTATATTAATAGGCTTATTTAATTATTTACTTCACATTTGTAGTTATATAGACGCTACGTTCCTATAAACCTCTTTTTTCTAAATAATTTTATTAAATAAGGTTAAGTATTCAGCATATCCTTCTTCTACTAATCTTTCTTTAGGGATAAATCTTAAAGCCGCTGAATTAATACAGTATCTGAGACCACCTTCTGCTTCTGGACCATCTGTGAACACATGCCCTAAGTGGGAATCAGCATCTGCACTTCTTACTTCTACTCTACGCATATCATGAGTTAAATCAGCTTTTTCCTTTATGAAATCATTATTTATAGGTTTTGTGAATGCTGGCCATCCACAGCCTGAATCATATTTATCGTTTGATGAAAATAATGGTTCACCTGACACGATATCAACGTATATGCCATCCTCTACATTAGTATCATATTCATTTGTGAATGGTCTTTCAGTTCCATTATTTTGAGTTACTTCATATTGGATTGTAGTTAATCTTTCTCTTAATTGTTCATCACTTTCTTTAGTGTATTTATTATTTGCCAAAGTTTTTCCCTCCTGTAGCTATGTTAATTTTTATTTACTTTCTTTGAATGTACCACTTCGTAATAGAACTTATTATTTAAAAATTCTCTCACCAAAAGCCGTGAGAGTTTTTAAAAAAGATTTCGGTTCGAAGTTGTATATCTATAGTTTTACTAATTTTATACAATTACTAGTTATATCTCTGTAAGTTAAATACCTATCGCATACATTCACATCTGTAACACCTTTTGCGTCTACTACTTTTTTCTTTGATGAATCAGACTCATCAATTACATATATGCCTTCATTATTAGAGTAATATATTTTATTATCTGCTATATTAACACATATAATATCTTTCTCTAATACTTTATCCTCCTTAGTATCTATATCTTTCATGTGTAGTTCTCCTATTGGATGGCTAAAGTAGTTATAATTTATATCTTTATCATTTAACATAAAACTATACTCGTATTTTTGTGTTGCCTGGGAGTACTTAGGTAGCATTTTATCCTCTGGATTTTTTATTAGTATTTCACCAGTATTTAAATTTCTTGATTTTAAATAATCATAATCTATATTTGAGCTTTTATCACTTACAATTTCATATTGAAAATACTTTTCTGTTGAACTATCTGGATAATACTCCTTGTAAAAAACTTCTTTATTATTTACATCCAGTATATCTGCATATTTCCCTTGAGATAAAATTTTGTAATTCTCTCCATTAGTATTTACTCTAAAAACTTCAGTGTAATACTCTGAATTTATATACCCAGTTAATCTTGTTCCTATTATAGTATCATCAATCACTCTAAGATTATAAAATGTAGTTATAAGATTCTTTTCTTCTTTTACATCAGTCAATTTTTTCTTATCTGTTCCATCTAGATTCATCTTATATAGATTGTTATTATCTTCACCATTTACAAAATAAACAGTTTTATCTTTTTGAACCATATGAGATTTATTATTTATGTTCCCTTCTGTATTGCCTGTAAACTTCACTATGTCTAACTTGCACTCTACAGGTTTATTGATCAGCTCTAGATTTCCGCCTAATATATATGTTCCTGAAGTATCAGTGGTAAGAGGTTTCGCAAACCACTTTACTTTAAATTCTACTTCTTTTTTATCTATGGTAAGTGCCTTTACTGTATCTGGCATTACTAGATTTTGGCCTTCGTAAATTTTTATGCTCTCTTTATTAAATTTTAGTGAGTTTATTATTTCATCTAACCGTGACTTAAAGGCTTCTTTATCGCTTGTCTTTTCTATATTATCTTTTAATAAAGTTATGGCACCTATAATATCTCCTTTACCTTCTAAAGCTTGTGATTTTATAAGTATAGCTTTATTATCTTTATTAGATATCTTAAGGACCTTATCACAGTAAGTTATAGTATCTTGATATTTTTTTGAGTTCATAGTTATTTCTGCTCTCTTTATGTAGTAAAAGGTCTTTATCTTGTTTAGGTTTGTACATATCGAAACTATTATTACCAATACTACTAAAGCAGAAATCATCATAATTATTGGTTTTTTTAAACTCTTTTTGTTTTCTATCTTCTCCGCTTCTGCATCATTACTTGATTCATCTATCCTCATTAAACACCCTCCAAAAAAGCTTTCTTACTATTATATTTTTACTAGGGCTTGGTTATTACTGGATAAGAATCATAACTTATTTTTATAAACTTTCAGTAACAAAATTCTTTAATATTAATACAATATTATTAAGATATTTTAGAAAGGATTTTTGTATAAAAAAGAACATACTAAAAAAGCCGCTGAAATGACATTATTCAGCGACTTTTTTAACGTATATGCCTTCCCGAATGAATATGCGGAAACTTACAGGCGAATAAGTTTTATCTTTTTATATTAATTATTAGCTTTTTGCTCAATCAATTTAGCTAAATCATGAGCCATTTTATCTATTTCTTCTTGATTTTCCCCTTCAAGCATAACTCTTACTAATGGTTCTGTACCAGAAGGTCTTATAAGAACTCTTCCCACTCCATGAAGTGCTTCTTCTATTTTCTTTATTTCATTCTTTATTTCTTCATCTTCTTCATGTATATTCTTTTTCTCATTCGGAATCTTAGCATTGGCAAGAACTTGTGGCAATTCATGCATTATAGACGCCAATTCACTTAAAGTCTTACCGCTTTTCTTTATTATCGAAGCCATTTGAAGAGCTGTAACTAGCCCATCACCTGTAGTGTTGAAGTCTAAGAATATGATATGACCAGATTGTTCCCCACCTAATACATAACCACTCTTAACCATTTCCTCAAGAACATATCTATCTCCAACCTTAGTATCTACTGTCTTTATCCCTTCTCTTTCACAAGCTAGCTTAAGACCCAAGTTACTCATTACAGTAACTACTAATGTATCATCCTTTAATCTTCCTAGTTCTTTCAAATGCTTTGCACAAAGAGTCATTGCGAAGTCTCCGTTAACAAGCTTGCCTTTCTCGTCTACTGCAAGACATCTATCAGCATCTCCATCAAATGCAAAACCTACATCACAACCTTTTTTTATTACATAATCCATTAGTTCTTCTGGATGAGTCGACCCACAATTTTCATTTATGTTGGTTCCATCCGGGTTATCATTTATAACAAATACATCCGCTCCAAGATCTCTAAAAGCTTGAACAGCCGCAGAATAACATGCGCCATTAGCACAATCTAAAGCAACTCTAAGCCCTTCCAAATCAAAAGCTATTGTTTGCTTTGCAAATTCTATATAATCTTCTAAAGCTCCAACTTCTCTTCTCTTTCTTCCTACATTTTCTCCTGTAGGGCTTGGTACACCTTCAAAATTGCTTTCTATAACTCTTTGTATTTCATCCTCTAGCTCATCTTGAAGCTTATATCCTTTATTGTCAAAAAACTTAATTCCGTTGTATTCTACTGGATTATGGGATGCTGATATCATTATTCCAGCATCAGCTCCGTATTCTCTTGTTAAATAAGCTATTGCTGGGGTAGGTACAACGCCTAGGGCTACTGCTTCCGCTCCCACTGATAATATTCCTGCAACTAAAGCTGATTCAAGCATATCACAAGATATTCTTGTATCTTTTCCAACTAATATCTTAGGTTTATGGGTTCCTTCTGTTAATACATATGCCCCAGCTCTTCCTAAGTTGTAAGCTGTAAGTGCAGTAAGCTCAGTATTAGCTATACCTCTAACTCCATCAGTTCCAAACATTCTTCCCATATAATATATACCTCACTTTTGCATTTTTACTTTTTTGTACAGATGACTCTCTATATACTTAAATATAGACTTCAAAGCATTCTTACAATAAACTGTGAGAGTTTTGAACGTCGTTTTTTACGTAGAAAAAGTTCATCTTTATATATGACTTATTTTATCAAATTAAGATTTTACTTAAACACATAACTGTTTAATTTGACAAACGAGCTATAAATAGCCCCTAGTGTATATTATATGAATGTTACTGCAATTAATCAACAACGAAGAAATTACAATACGTTTAATTTTCCAACAAAATCTGATATAAACTTTTTATTTCTCCCTTTAATATCCAGATAGTCCTCTTTCTCTACATTTCCCCTCAACCTTCATGAAGATAAAATAGCCGAGCCAAAGCAATGTAAACATGAATCCACATAGTATTATGAATTGTAGTCTAAGATCAATTATAGATTTTTGTCCTACAAGTATTGCTCTAACACTGTCATTAAGGTATGTTAACGGAATGGCAAAAGCTATTGGCAATAAATATTTAGGGAATATTTGAATGGGAAAATATCCTCCAGAAAACCCTGATAAAAGGGAATTTGATATATCCACTACGGTATTAGCATTTTTTATTATCAGTACTAAACTTGCCATAATTAAACCTAGCCCAATCAATGATATAATTCCTGGACACATGTATAAAAGTGCTTTTATAATATTACCATTTATATTAAACCCAAATAAAAAATGACAAACCATGCCAGTAACGACCACTTCAACTGTGCATCTTAAAAATTCAAATATAGAACTTGATACCACTAGTATTGCTCTATTAACAGGAGCAGTCCAGTTAGATTCCAATACGCCATCCATCATCTCATCTTTCATAGAAAAACCAACACTCCACATCGCCGCACCACTATAAGCTGAAATCATAAACCCAATTACTAAAAACCCCATGTAATCGGAACTTCCAGTATAGGCTTGAAATCCACTTAAGCTATTTCCCTTAGAAAACACCTTAGACATAAAATAAAACGGACTTAGCCATATTATTGGATCTACTATAAAGAAAAATATATTTAGCGGATACCTAAAATATATTTTAGCTTTCATTATAAAACGTGCTCTAATAACTCTCATGACTTTTTTTAACTCCAAATTAGCACCTCCCTAAAACCTTTCTAAAGATCCTTCCATCTTTACTTTTCTCTCTACTAAAACAAAAACCAATCTTCCTATTATAAGATATATCAAACTTACTATTAGACATGTAATTATCTGACTCGATGCTGATTTTATACCTTCACCTTCAACCATTACTTTTCTAGCAGCTTCAATCCCATAGGTAAACGGAAAAATCTTAGATAAGGCTTGCATCCACTCAGGCATAACACTAATAGGAAATGATATTCCACATAGTATCATAACTAAACCTCTTACTAGTTGTACTGCTATGTTAGCATCTTTAAGCCAAAGAACAAGACTTGCAAATATCATTCCAAAGCCAATTACACCTGGAATCATAACAATAAATATAGCAAGCCATTCCAATAAATTTCCTGAAAAATTCATTCTATAAATAAAGGTATACTCAACCATACTTACAAATATATAAGTAAATCCTATAAATATATTAACCAAGGCTCCACCAATTAATATATCAATCTTTTTTATTGGGCAAAGCCATAAAGACTCTAGAGTTCCTCTTCTCTGTTCTTGTCTTAAAAAAGTCCCAAAGGTCCACATCATAGTATTAACCCACATGTATACCATAACCCCTACTGCTATAAAAGCGGTGTAATTAGTAGTTCCTGCTATTTCTTTAAAGGTATTAAGTCCTCCTTGGTCAGGTCCTGCAAGCCCAACTGCACTTAGTATATATATTACCGGAAACATAAGGGGCCATATTATTAGCCCAGGTATCCAATCCTTATACCTTGTGACTTCTGTAAACTCCTTTCTTCCTACAGCAAGAATAGTTCGTATTCTATTCATAACCTCACTCCTAATCCCTAAGTTTCTTTCCTGTAAGATGTATAAACACATCTTCCAAAGACGGTATTACAACATTCATGCTTTTTATTGATATCTTATTTAATCCAAGAAAATCTATTATTTCTTGAACTATATTTTCTTTTTCCTCATGATGTATTAATACTTCATAGCTATTTCTTTCTTCCATATAACTTACAGTTACACTTTTTATACTTTCTAATTTTTTAAGCTTAGAAGTTATCTCATCAGAAATACTATTTACTTCAACCTTTATACTTCTTACATCACTTATAGTCTTTTTAAGATTATCTGGGGTATCTAAAGTTATTATTTTGCCTCCATCCACTATTGCAATCCTATCACATAAAAAATCCGCCTCTTCCATATAGTGTGTTGTCAAAAGGATTGTCTTACCTTCATTTTTAAGGGATGTTATTATCTCTCTTAGGTTTAATGCTGATTGAGGATCTAATCCTAGAGTTGGTTCATCTAGTAAAACCACGGGAGCATCAGGAATTAATGCTTTACCAAGTGCAACCTTTTGTTTCATACCAGTTGAAAACTTTTCTACTGTTTCATCCGCTTTTTCGATTATATCTAACTTTTTTAATATTTTTTCAGCTCTAAGTTTAGCTTCCTTTTTAGAAAACCCATATAAAGATGCAAAATACTCTAAGTTCTCTCTTGCTGTAAGTTTCCAGTAAATACTCCTATCTCCTGCTAATACTGTACCTATCTGACCTAATGCTTTAGAAGATTCTTTTTCCACATCTACCCCATTTACTAGCACTCTTCCAGATGTAGGTCTAAGAAGTCCTGTAATCATTTTTATAGTTGTGGTTTTTCCTGCTCCATTGGGACCTAAAAGTCCAAATATTTCACCTTTATATATGTCAAAAGAGACTCCTTCAACAGCTATAAACTCTTTCTTCTCAATAACCTTCAAAAACTTCTTTTTTACTGATATAAAAACCTTCCTCACATTCTCAACCTGAACCACTTTTTTCATTTATTTACAATCCTCCTTTTCAAAAAAAGCCGCTTAAGCGACTTTCTTCTGTGATTTTTTTCTCATCTGCCTTTACAAATATATACGTGGAAACTTACGGGCTAATAAATTTTATTCTTTACTATATAGCCATAAAAAGCTTATAAACTCATTGAAATATCTACATTATATCTTGTATAGATTGTTTTTCCGGATCATAGTTAATAACTTTCTTTACAGACTTCATGAATGCAAAACATATAATAAATAGAAGAGTTGCCCCAAAACTTCCACATATAACTTGTTTTGCACCTAATATCCCTCCAAGAACTCCACCTATGACCATACCAATTGGTGAAAGTGCCTGAGTAAAAGTACCAATCAAAGCAAATACCTTTCCTCTCATATCCTGTGGAACGATAAGTTGTGCTGTTGTATTTAATAAAGTGTTAAGTACTGCATTTAAGGCTCCTGCTATAAATAAGAGTATACAAATAGCATATATATTTTCAGTGATAGGCGCTATCATAATCATAGCCATGCTTATAATCCCACTACTTACAAAAACAAAAAACTTATTTTTAGGTGCTATCTTTATTATTGATAAAGTCAGCATCCCGGAGATCATTCCTAGAGTAAATATTCCCATTGCAAGACCGTATTTTTTTGCATCTAATCCTGGTGTAGAATTAAAATAAGGCATCAACAAAACGAAACCTACTTGTGCAAAAAAGTTGATAACGCATGCTAATATGATAATATTTCTTAAGCCCTTAAATTTTATTGAAAACTTAAGTCCATCAACAAAATCTTCTTTAAAATTAGATTTTTCCTTTTTATGAATAACCTTAGGAACCTTTAAGAATAACTCAAGAGAACCAGAGAAAAGATATGAAAACCCATTTAATAAGAACATTATAGGCGCTCCCAAAATTGAAAAAATTGCACCACCAGCCATTGTTCCTATTAAATTGGCTCCTGTGTTTGACATTTGATAACTAGAATTTGCCTGTAAAAGTCTTTCTTTAGGTACTAAATCAGGTAATACCGAACTTATGCTGGGACCAAAGAACGCTGAGCATAGACCAAGTATTATCCCTGCCGCCATAACCATCCATACAGACCCTACCCCTTTGTATATCGCAAAACCAACTGATACAATTGCTACCCCTCGTATTAAATCAGCTAGTATAATAATCAACTTTCTATTTGCTCTATCTACCCAAACACCTGCAAAGGGTGATATTGCAATCCTCGGAATCATTGTAATTGCCATAATGGTTCCCATAAGAGCCGAAGATCCTGTAACTGCTAAAACCCAAAAGCCTAATGCAATTTCATAAATTGCATCTCCAAAACAAGATACAAGTTGCCCTTGCCAAAGCAAAAAGAAGTTTTTATTCCAAAGTTTTTTTGTGCCTTTCAAAGCACCTTCATCTGTAGTATCGGAATATTGAATTTCTTTTATTTCTTCACTCATAGCTTCTTCTCCCATTTAATAATTATTAAAACATAATCACTTTTTTATGCTCCATCATTTTTAATATTCTTAGAGCATCTTCTTTCATAAATAATCTCCCCTTTTTATCATTGTGTATATTAACCATGCTATATTTTAATCTGATTTTTCACAATTGCTCCATCTAAAATTGTTATGTCTTCACTGTATTCTACTGTATCTATTTCACATCTTTCGCCTATAGTTATATGTTTACCTCTTACAATATTAGCTTTAGTTGCCTCAAGATATATGTTATCTCCTTCGATGGAATCACAGATTAATCTACTTTTCCCAGAAGCAAATCTTATAAAACTCATAAGAAAAGAATCCTTGGATCTGAGTCTCACTTCAATTTCCTTTCCTCCAATTTCATTAGTTCTGCATTCTCCTCCTGGATTTATTTCTATCTTTTCTGCATTTAGCATCTCACCAATATTAAATGCGCCATAGCAGGTGAATTGTTCTGCTTCACAATTACCACCTATTCTTACTCCACCGAATATCTTTATATTATCACCTTTTAAATTGCCACCAACTTTAGAATCTCCTGATATTTTTAACTGTCCTACAGATAAGTCTCCACCTATTTTTGAGTCTCCACTAATCTTCATCTCGTCGCTAGTTATATTACCATTAATAGACGAAGCTCCTGATACTGAAAATACTGAGCTTTTTACATTCCCTTTTATTGAGGTATCTCCACTTATTTTAAACTCCTGGCATAGCACATCTCCAACAACATTAGATGAACCTGAACATTTAAAATCAACACAATCTAAATCCCCATGAATCTCACCAGCACCACTAATCTTTACAGAATTAAACTTCCCTCCACCAAACTTACCTGATCCTGATATCTTCAAATCTGATCTATCACTATAATAACTTCTCTCCATTATTAAATTCCTCCCTTTCTACAATTGAACCTGCTCTATAACTTTGCTACTTGGATCAATAGCTATAGTATTATGATATTCAACTCTTTGAATGGTACATTTTTTTCCTATAACAACATCACTACCTCTTACAATTCTGGCTGTAGTTGACTCTAAATAAATATCGTCTCCTTCAATAACGTTACAATCAAGTTCATCAAGAGCATAATTAAATATAGCTTTAGTTATTTTAGACAGAATTCCTACGCTCCAAATTCCAATCTTTACCTTTATAGTTCTTCCGCCAATTTCAGAAACTTCACACTTACCACCAATTTCAACTGATATGTTTTCACTATTAAGAAGCCCCCCAATCTTAAATGCTCCAGTACATTTAAAATCTTCTGCTTCACAATCTCCAACTATACTTGTAGCTCCCTGTATATCAATAGTTTCACCAGTAAGATTTCCACATATTTTTAAACTTCCTTGTATGTTGCTTCTCTTACTATTTAAATTTCCACCTATCTTCCCAGCTCCACTTATGTTGCAAGCTTCGGCATCCACATTTCCTGTACATTTAGTAGCGCCACTAACATTATAGGTTACAGCCTTTACATTTCCTTCAAACTTTGCTGCACCAGCTGCCTCAAATTCAACACAATCTATATCTCCATTAATCTTTGCTGCTCCACTAACCTCTACTCTATTAAATCTGCCACCACCAGACCTTCCAGCTCCTGAGATTTCTAAATCTCCTCTATCCTCATAATATCTATCATTCATCATACCCCTAACCTCCTATGCTAAATTAGTAATTATTTTTTCTGAGAAACTACTTAAGTTAACTCTCTCTAAGACCTTACCATCACCTAATATAATATTTGCTGAATCTGCTAATATTCCTATTCCAACACCCATCTTTCGTACAAATACAAGTTCATAATCCTTATCCTTTATATTACTATAATTTTCTATTAATCCTTTTATTGTAAAATTAATTTCATCTAGATTCAAGTTTCCTTGTTCCAACAAGTATTTATATAATGCTAAAAAGACTATATCATCTGAACTTAACTCATCTTTCAACATGAAACTATTTTTGTACATATCTAGAACATGTTGCGTAACAATGTTTCTTTTCACTATATCTTCTACATAAAATTTAGAGGATATAGAGCTGCCTTGAAACCTTTCAGCTAAATCATCTAAAGAAACGTCATCTTTCATTTCAACAATTCTATTTATCCTATCTAATATTTTATCCCTTGGAAAATAGGTCTCTTGTCCTGTAAATGAAGATTTCTTTATAAACCACTCCTCAGGTATTAAATTCTTCCTTTTCCATCTATATAACTGGCCATAAGATATGCCAGTAAGTTCTAATAATTCTTTTTTTGATATCAAATTTTCTTCCATTTTCATTCCTCCTTGGATATAGTATAACAAAACATTGTTACGTTATCAATACTTATTTTAAAAAAATTACCAAAGTGATTTTCTTGCGTATCTGCCTTTCTGGATGCATATAAGGAAAGTTTGGCAGACGAATAAGTTTTGTTTTTTACTGTATAGCTCTAATAAACTTTTAAAACTATTTAAATTTCTAAGGTAATGTAGCTTGAAAATTTTATACCTTCCTCTACAATAAAAAATATTAAAAGCCACCATCCTTATATTGATGGCGGCTTTTAACAAACCTACAGAACTACATCACTTGTATCCACATTTGATAAATATAATATAAATTACCGAAAGCTGAAAGTGAATGTAGGTATATGTAATTATAAGTAAAACATTGTTTTATTACTTATTGTTCTTATTTAATCTTTCTAATACTGTATTATATCCGTCACTACCATAATTCAAACATCTATTAACTCTACTTATAGTAGCAGTACTAGCTCCAGTATCACTAGCTATTTCAGTATATGTTTTCTTTTCCTTAAGCATAGCCGCTACTTGTAGTCTCTGTACTAAAGCCTTTATTTCATTTATTGTAGCTACATCTTCAAAAAATCTATAGCATTCTTCTATATTTTCTAAACTTAATATAGCTTCGAAAAAATAGTCCATATCCTCATTTTTTAGCTTTGATTCATAATTGCTCATGTAATCACCTCACATCAGTATTTTAACACCTTATATTGAACTTTACCATATCTTTTAGCAATTGGTTATATTTTTATTTATTTATCACTTTACAACTTTAACACAATAAAGTATAATATAATTATCAGTTACTCAGGAGGATGTTAATTATGAATAAAATTGTTAAGAGATTATTATCAGTTGTAGCTATTACAGCTATTTCATTATCATTAATAAGTTGCGGACAAACTAAAAAGGATTCTACTGATTCTAATGCTGCAAACACTATAGTAGTTGGGTTAGACGATTCTTTTCCACCAATGGGCTTTAAAAACAGCAAAGGTGAACTTCAAGGTTTCGACATAGATATGGCAAAAGAAATAGCAAAACGTACAAATAAAGAAATAAAATTTATGCCTTATAACTGGGATGGTATAATACCAGGCTTAAAGCAAAAGAAATTTGATGTAATAATTTCAGCAATGAGCGTAACACCAGAAAGAGAAAAAGAAATTGCATTTTCAACTCCATACCTAAATGAAAGACAAGTAGTTGTAGTAAAGAAGGATAACACTTCTATAACTTCACCAGATGACCTTAAAGGTAAAACAGTTGGAGTTCAAAAAGGTAGCACAAGCGAAGATGCTATAAAAGATACAAAGTCTACTTTTAAAGATACAAAATTATATGATGAAAACATTGCTGCACTTCAAGACTTGCAAATAGGTCGTATAGATGCAGTTGTGGTAGATGAATTAGTTGCAAGATATTATATAAAAGAAAAAGCTGACACTTACAAAGTTTTAGATAAATCAGTTGCTACAGAACCTATAGCTATAGGACTTAGACAAGAAGATAAAGATCTTAAGACTACTTTTGATAAAGTAATAAAAGAAATGCAAGAAGACGGAACTCTTGCAAAGATATCAAAAACTTGGTTTGGTGAAGACATTACATCTTCAAAATAATTTATATCATTTACAGAAAGGTTGTTTTTTATGAAAGTCGAAATCATTTCAACATATCTTCCCATATTATTGGAAGGTTGTTTAAGAACAATAGAACTTACAGTTATATCAATTTTATGTGGATTATTATTAGCTTTCATAGTTGTTTTAATGAAGCTTTCAAAAAATAAAATACTAAAGTCAATAGGAACATTCTATACTTGGTTCTTTAGAGGAATTCCCTTAATGATTCTACTTTTCATAATCTATTTTGGACTTCCAGAAGTAAATATAACACTCACTTCATTTGAAGCTGCTATATTAGGACTAAGTATAAATATATCTGCATATGTAGCTGAAGCTATAAGAGGAGCTATGTTATCAGTAAATAAAAACCAATGGGAAGCAGCTCAAACAGAAGGACTTAACTTCATACAAACAGTATTTTATATAATACTTCCACAAAGTTTAGGTCGTATGCTTCCAGCTGTTGCAAATGAATTTATAGCATTACTTAAAGATACAGCTTTAGTATCAACTATAGCTATGACAGACTTGATGAACAATGCTCAACATATGGCTAATGTATCTTTTAGACCTTTAGAGATATTTTTTATGGCATCAGTAATGTATCTTATAATGACAACATTCTTTACTACAGGTTTTAAATTTGTTGAGAAAAAATTTGCCCTAGCAGATTTGTAATATATAAAAAAAACTGAAGTTCTTTTCTTCAGTTTTTTTGCGTATATGCATCTCATAGTATGAGAAAACTTTAAGATGTTGATTAGTTTATTTTCAAATTAAAACCTTAATCTAAAAGTTTTCTCCATTCCACCCCCAGTTATTTACTTCTTCATACTTTACATATATTGATTCTTTGCTTATTGAAAGCTCCTCTTCATAAAGCTCACATATAGCCTTTGTTAGCTTACTTAAAGCTTCTTTAGATGTACTTCCAAATATCTTCACCTCTATAAAAGCCCCATATTCTAATTTATCACCTTTAAAATATAATGGGTATTCATCTTGGAATCCTACCATTAACCACTGTTCACTTTTTCCAGGAATCAGTTCTATTAATTTCCCAAGCTCATCCTTTATTTTATCCTTTTTCTCTTCTGTTAACTTTACAGTTACTTTTGAATCAATAAATGGCATTATAAATCCTCCTCTTGAAGCCTTTTTATACGGTTATGGATGTACCACTTCGTAATGGAATCCTACATCCATATATGACAAATAAAATATAAAAATGCAGGATAAATCCTGCATTTATGTATATTTATTTATTATTATTCTTCATTTCTTCATGCTTAAATTGCTCACTTTTTACAGTAACATAAACTCCAACAATTGCAAACGCAGCAAGGAAAACAACAACAACTGTAGTCATAAGATCCATTCCGCTCACCTCCTCAATTTTACAAAATCAGCTAAAACTTTAAATCTACACTCATTCTCATTATTTATCAAGATAACATCAATAGTTTTATTTTATCACAAAACTTGAAATCATTACATCTTGTTATTAAGGTTAAAGCTTAAATTATAAATTATATATTTTTCATTAATTAAGTTTCCTATTGTTCATTATCATAGCTACCTGAAGGATTGGTCATATTATTTAATCCAATTGCACCTAATCTATCGTAAATAACTTTTGTAGGTACTAACCATACCTCACCAGTCCCTTTATAAACATTAAGAAAACCTTCTCCGCTAGTGGCTGAGCCAATAATTGACTTTGAGGATTTTTCCACTGTAAACTCAATTCCCCCTGTTCTTAATATAGCAAAGTTACCATCAACCTTCAAAGTATCATTTGAAAGCCTGCACTTGAATATTTCATTTTCGGGAACTGGTATTTCAAGAACTACAATCCCGCTACCACTTATTTTTGTTTGAAACAAACCTTCATTACCTAATATCATTGAAGATATAGACTTTTGCATAGCCGCGCCTATTTCTATACTATCTTCACAAGCATAAAATACTCCATCATCCACAATTACTTCTTCGTCTTCCAATTCTAACAAAGCATAATGTCCAAATGAAGGTTCTAAAAATATTTCTCCAGTTCCTTCATATCTAGGCTTAAATACAGTTTCTCCAGTAAGCTTACTATTAATAAGCTTTTTACCAAAACCTAAAACGCCTCCAACTTTATTTTGAAGTTCAATATCTCCCTTAAGATAACTTAGCGCTCCTGATTCAAGCTTGACAGCACTATCTTCAAGTATTATTCTAATCTGCTTAAGCTTTATTCCTGCATCCTTCATAAATTTAAACTTTATAGCTGAATCGATATCATTGCCTCCATTTAATTCATCAAACTCTAACACTTGAAAAACTGAATCTCCTGACATTTCAGCTAATTTCGTAAGCTTATTTGTTATATTTAGTGAAGTTCTCATTCTTTCCCTCCTTACTGCTTATTTATTTTTTGATTAATATATCAAGCAGTGAATAGATTGTCATTTAATAATAATTACATATACAGTATCTATATAATACTTCCAAAGTATTTAATATTAACGGTTCTAAACACATTGATTTAATTTACTAATATCTATATAAATATATCTCTACATATATAAATAACTTTTCTAATGATAAAATAGTTAATTTATCTAATTAGAACTATAATACCATAAATTTCTAAAAATATGTATATAAAAACTAACAAAATAATTGAAATATCTAGGTTTAAAGTACATAAAAATCTTATAATTTCATTAGCAGTAAAAAGCACTATAAAATTCTAATTTATCTAGAACTCTATAGCGCTTATAAAAATCTCTATTTATAAATATTATTTATATTCTTTTGCAACTTCTTCTCCATTTAGTACTCTTATTGTTCCTTGAGCCAGTGCAAGAAGTTCATCTTCTCCTGGGTAAATTACAACAGGAGCTATCCAATCTACATTGCTTGTTATTGTATCTGTAACTGTTTTTCCGTAAGCTATTCCACCTGTAAGTATTATAGCATCTACCTTACCTTTAAGTACAACAGCATATTCACCAATAGCTTTTGAAACTTGGTACATGAATGCTTCAAATACTAATTTTGCTTCACTGTTTCCTTCGTCAGCTAACTTTACTACGTCTCTTGCATCATTTGTATTTAGGTAAGCTACGAACCCGCCTTTACCAACAATCTTTTTATAGATTTCATCTTGTGAGTACTTGCCGCTAAAACACATTTTTATTAAGTCACCTGATGGTGCTGATCCTGATCTTTCAGGTGAAAATGCACCTTCTCCATCTAATGCATTATTTACATCAATAATCTTACCATTTTTATGAGCTCCTACTGAAACTCCTCCACCCATATGAACAACTACTAAATTAACATCCTCATATGCTTTACCGTTCTCTTTTGCGTATCTCTTAGCAACTGCCTTTTGATTTAAGGCATGGAATATACTTTTTCTAGGAAGTTCTGGAACTCCTGAAAGTCTTGCAACATCTTGTAATTCGTCAACAACAACTGGATCTACTATGAATGCAGGTTTTCCTATTTCACTCGCTATTTCATTAGCTATTATTCCTCCAAGATTTGAAGCATGTTGCCCTTGAGCACCATTTTTTAAATCTTCAAGCATAACTTCATTAACTGCATAAGTTCCACCAGCGATAG
This sequence comes from Clostridium folliculivorans, assembly GCF_024341905.1. Lineage (GTDB taxonomy): Bacteria > Bacillota > Clostridia > Clostridiales > Clostridiaceae > Clostridium_AR > Clostridium_AR folliculivorans. Next base: position 40,852 of record NZ_BQXY01000005.1, on the reverse strand, counting down.
GCTTTAGCATTCCACCTCTGCCTACTACAGCATCTAAAGTATTTACATCAAAATTCTTTTCCTTTAATATGCTTAAGATTACGTCTTTTCTAAATTGGAATTGATCATAGATTGTAGCATAAGCATTTATTTCTTCAGATGAATGTCTAAGTGTTTCTACTATTAATTCCTTTTCATCTTCATAAACACCTATCTTTGTGGAAGTTGAACCTGGGTTAATTATTAAAATTTTATAAGCCATTATTTTTCCTCCTTGAAGAATATCATTTGGAAATAAGTATAATTAAACTATAGATAATATTTTAAATAATATTATTTAGTGTTAGCTACTAATGCTGCTAAAGCAATTGAGTTTACTTTTGTTTCGAAACTATCTGCTCTTGAAGTTAGTATAACTGGAGCTGAAGTTCCAACTAGTATACCACCATTTCTAGACTTTGATGTCATAGTTAAACATTTGTACATAACATTTGCAGTCTCTATATTAGGTAATAAGAATATATCCGCTTTTCCTGCAACAGGTCCAGTTACATTCTTATGATGTGCAGCTTCTTCTGATAATGCATTATCGAAAGCAAGAGGTCCATCTACTATACAACCCTTTATTTGTCCTCTGTCATTCATCTTTGAAAGTAATGCTGCATCTACTGTAGCAGCCATATCTGGATTTACAACCTCTACTGCGCAAATTGGTGCAACCTTTGGTAGATCTAATCCACATGCATGAGCAACTTTAACTGAATTATTTAATATATCTATCTTAGCTTTAAAGTCTGGATATGTATTGAAAGCCGCATCAGTAAGATATATTAATCTGTCTATTCCTTCAATCTCAAATACAGCTACGTGAGACATAAGCTTACCAGTTCTTAATCCAACTTCTTTATTAAGTACACTTCTTAAGAAAGTAGCAGTATCAACTAAGCCTTTCATAACCATATCAGCTTTTCCCTTTGCTACTAATTCAACCGCATAAAGAGCTGCCTTCTTAGGATCTGGTTCATTAATAAGATCGTATTCCTTTAGGTCCATACCTATTTTATCTGCAAGTTCTCTTATTTTAGCTTGATCTCCAACTAATATGGCATCAGCTATCCCTCTTTCTTTTGCTGCTTTAATTGCTTCAAGAACAGGTTCATCTTGTGCTACTGCTACAGATACCTTTTTCTTTGTTACTTCTTTTAGCTTTGATAGTAATTCATCAAAATTTTTACTCATTTATTCCTGCACCTCTTCTTATTTTTTTGTTTAGCATAATAGCTGTTATACTTGATAAGCTTATGCAATTTAACGCTATCACATAAGCTAAAAAACTGTACTTTTTGTTAATTTTATAACAAATTAGTTTATAAAAATTATATACTAGTTAAAAATAAACTAAATTTACGTTTGAAATCTTTAAACATAAAGTAATTATATCACTTTTAAACTGTATATAAATAAATATTATATAAAATTAATATTTTGTCATAATCACTGAAATTGAGTGTATATGCAACAAAATGAACCAGATATTCTTATATGAATAGTTACTTCATATTTAAAACCTTTAAATATGGTTATATATCTATCAGAAATATCCTTTATCAACATTTTAACAAAAAAAACTTCTAAAATAGAAGTTTTCTGAAAATTTATAGAAATTTTTTTGTTTTTTTATTTATTATATATTTGTTCAACGCCGTTTTTAAAGCTTTCTATTGATATCCTCTCAATAAAATCACCTAATTTTTCACCGAATTCAGCTTCTTTATTATAGAACTCATATATAGCTTCTACCATATTATAAGCTTCATCATCTGAAAGTTTTTCTGCTATTATATGCGGTAATTTAGGGTAAAACCCAGAACTCCCCCCCGCGGTAACAATATATCCTTCTTTATCTCCAACAACAGCAATATCTTTCGAATATGCACTAGTACAAGAATTTCTGCAACCTACAACAGCGATTTTAGTTCTATTCGGCGCTGCTGCCGCATAAAATCTCTTTTCTATTTTCATTCCAAGCTTTAGCGAATTCTGCTTAGCTCTCTTACAAAAAGACGCTGGACAAAGCTCAACATTTTTTACTGAGTAAGCAGATACTACCCCCGGTTCCATGCCCAGCTCTTGCCAAGCCTTTTCAACATCCTCTGCTTTTATCCCAAGTATAGCTATTCTTTGACCTGAGGTTATCTTTATTGCACCATTATATTTTTTAGCCACTTCAGCAAACTTAACAAGATCTTCTGGTTTTATAAATCCTCCAGGAATTCTAGGTGTGATTCCATAGGTCCTGATGTCATTTCTCACTTTTTGAAGAGTTGCATATTTAGGTTGTTGTATCATAATTATTCCCCCACTTTATCTATTATTAATGTACACTCAATATATTTCTTCAAATTAAGGTGTTACTCCTAAAATACTATATGACCAAGCTACTAGAATTAAATGATTTACGGAGATGAAACCTCGTTAAAAAACTATATTGTCCGAGCGAAGTGAATTATACAGTTTTAGATTTTTCATCGGAATACATCATATTGATTATTTGCGAAGTTCATTAAAGTATCGGATGTAGCGGCACCTTAATTTCATTATAATATTTAACGTAACTATATATTAAATGGACCGAATTCTTTCATTATACTTTCAGCTACCTTTAATCCATCTACTGCAGCTGATACTATCCCTCCAGCAAACCCAGCACCTTCTCCTGCTGGATATAAACCTTCAATTGATACGCTTTGTAAATTTTCAGTTCTCTCTATTCTAACTGGAGCGGAGGTTCTTGTTTCTATTCCGGTCATAACAGCGCTACTGTCAGCAAAACCTTTAATTTTTTTATCGAAATTTACAAGCCCATCCTTGAGAGCTTCTGTAACATATATAGGCAAACATTCCTTAAGCTGAACAAATTCATAGCCTGGCTTATATGAAGGAGTAACAGTTCCAATTTTGGTGCTTATCCTGTCATTTAAGAAATCTCCTACAAGTTGCACTGGAGCAATATAATTTCCCCCACCAATTTTATAAGCTAATTCCTCATAATGCCTCTGAAACTTCATACCTGCTAGTGGCGAATTATCTTCAAAATCCTTTGGGCCAACTGTTACCACTATCGCTGAGTTAGCATTTTCTTTATCTCTTGCATGATAACTCATTCCATTTACTACCAACCTTTTTTCCTCAGATGCCGCTGCTACGACCTCACCACCTGGGCACATACAGAAAGAATAGACAGATCTATCAATCTTTTCACTTGAATGTGTAAGTCTATAATCTGCTGCTCTTAATCTTGGATGTCCTGTATACTTTCCATATTGATTTAAATCTATCAATGATTGAGGATGCTCTATTCTTACCCCTATTGCAAAAGGTTTTTGCGCCATTGCAACCCCTAAAGTATTAAGCATCTCATATGTATCTCTTGAACTATGTCCAATTGCCATTATTATATTTTCACAAGGCACTTCATTACCATTAACTATAATAGCTCTTACCTTACCTTCTTTTTGAATTATATTTTCAAGTTTTGATGAAAAATGAATTTCACCACCAAGAGCTTTTATTTGTTCTCTTATATTTCTTACAACTACTTTTAATATATCCGTTCCTACATGAGGTTTACCCATATAAGCTATTTCTTGTGGTGCACCTGCTTTTATTAACTCATCAATTACAAAATCACATCTTCTATCCTTAATTCTTGTAGTCAGTTTACCATCAGAAAATGCACCTGCTCCACCTTCTCCAAACTGTACATTTGATTCTGTATTAAGTTCTCCAGTAGCCCAAAATCTTTCAACAGTTTCCGTTCTTTTATCCACAGCCTCCCCTCTTTCAAAAACTAATGGTTTGTAACCATTCTTAGCTAAAAGAAGTGCAGCAAATAAGCCTGCAGGCCCCATTCCAATAACCACTGGTCTACTTTTCATAGACTTATTTCCATATACTATATCCTCTACAGAAGTATATTCCTCAAACTTAACATCTTTATCATTTATTCTATTTAATATGGACTTCTCATTTTTATGTTGAAAGTCAACACAGTAATTAAACTTTATTATGTCTTTTTTTCTAGCATCAATAGATTCTTTTATTATTCTTAAATCTTCTATCTCGTCTTTAGAAATCTTTATTTTTTTTGCTATTTTATTTTTAAGCAATGAGATGTCTTCATCTATATCAAGTATTATATTATTTATCCTTATAGGCATATATCTTACCTCCATTAACATAAGGTCTTTGACTATTAATTTTAACAAAGGATTAGAACAATATCAACTGGTGTTTTATAGATATAAAAAAGTCGCTGAAGTGACCTTCTTCAGCGAGCTTTTTTAACGTACCAACGCTTCCTTATTATCTCTAAAACCATATTTATATTAAGATAAAAAACATTCATTACTGTTTCTTAGTAAGTACGGCTTTAACCTTATCACTACTTTGAGATACTAGCTTTAGCTTATCATTACTATTACTAATAACAATTGGAATAGTATTGTCCCCTTCTTTAGCTCCGGATAAATCTACTTCTGCCTTAATACTATCTGACTTGAATGAATTCACATCATCTTCCAAGCCGCTAATTCTAACAGTTATCTTTTGGGGATCTATAGTTGATTGCAAACCATCCGGTATATTTTTTGAAGAAATAGGTACTTCTATATCCTTTGTTGTATATTTGTTTAAATCAAACTTTACCTTAACCTTGCTAATGTTATCAGCTACCCTTACATTTTGAGGTATCTTCAAATTAGCGCTTACTTCTTTAGAATCATTTATTGAAGACAAATCGATAGCTTCTGTATCTATGCTGTTAATTCCACTCAATACTGTGTCGTCACCAACAAGTTCAACCTTTTCAGTTGTAGAGCCAAAATCTTTCATAACAAATCCAGCAGGTAAGTTTCCCTTTGTAATGACATTGATCGGTACAACCTTTCCCTTCTTTACAGTTATGGAAACTTCAGCATTTGTAGGCGTCACCTTTATCTCATCTACATCTTTACCTGAATCATTTATTGCTTTTATAGGTAAGTTTAGTGTAGTATCCTGTTCAATATTTTTTAATTCGCTACTTACAACTAAGCTTTTCACACTATTTACATATTCTCCAGGTCCAGCTATCACGGCATTAGTAGGTTTTATAACTGGTGTGTCTGCATAAGTCCCATTTTTAGTAGTAACCTTTATATCAGATTTTATTGGTATGCTCTTTTCTACATAATCATCCACTTTGATGGTAACTAACAAAAAGCTATTATTTTTTATATTAATATTAGATGGGTAATTGACAATATCAACTCTTATTCTATTTTCACCTTTTTTTAGTGCGTAAGATGAAAGATCAACACTAACTTTAAATTGAGATGTTGTAACTTTGTACACTTCACTACTAGGGCCTTCTAGATTTAAAGTTACATAAAAATCTTGATGAGGTGATAGAGCTAATTTAGCCTCCTTTAGTGCATCTGCATTAAGAAGTTCCACAGGTACCTTCTCTAACTTATACTCTCTAGTAGGGTTTTGCACGTTGGAAATATAAAGCCATAGCCCAAAGGAAAGAATTAGGCATACTATCCTTATAACTATTTCTGCCTTTTTATCCTTGTTATCCATACCTTCACCTTCTCTCCTAAAGTCTTTACCCTCTTTTCTCTCCTGTTTATCATAATACGTATTAATATACTTTTTAATTTATCCTTATCATAGTTCCTAGTAAGCCTTCCATTTACTGCTAGGGATATAGTTCCTGTTTCCTCTGAAACTATTATTATAAGTGCATCTGAAGTTTCTGAAAGACCTATACCAGCCCTATGCCTAGTACCAAGTTTTTTATTTATAGTTGTATTATTACTTAAAGGTAATACACAACCAGCAGCTACAATCCTGTCATTTCTAATTATCGTAGCTCCATCATGCAAGGGGGTGTTAACTACAAAAATATTTTCAAGGAGAGCTGAAGAAACTTTTGCATCTAATTCAGTACCATTACTTATAACTTCTCCAAGTCCTGTACTCTGTTCTATAGCAATGAGCGCTCCTGTTGCTGTATCAGCTAAATTTTCAACAGCATTAACAAGCTCAGTTATAACTTCTTCTAACGCCTCATCATCCTGCATTACATGCAAGTCATCAAAGGCACTTCTTCCGATATGTTCTAGAGCTCTTCTTATCTCTGGTTGGAATATGATTATAATCGTCAAAACACCAATTGTTATAGTTTTGCTTAAAATGAAATAAAGCATATCCAACCTTAAAAGGTAACTTATTGGTAGTAATGCAACTATTAATGCAATACCCTTCAATAATTGTTCTGCTCTTGTTTCCTTTATCAACATATATCCTTTAAAGAAAATATAAGAAACTACTAGGATATCCAAAACGGACCATATTGATATATTTTTTATTGTATTAATTATCATACTAAAAACTTCTTGCACTTCTGTCACCCCTAATATCCTAATCTATTAAAATTATACACCAATTATACCCCTCATATATATACAATCGTAATAAAATTTGTATTTTTTACTATTTTCACAATAGTAATATTTAGAATTTTTTAGAATATAACTAAACTAAAGATTAAATTCTAGCATTAACCAATAGATTTGTATTTCAAAAACATATTCATATGAAAAAATGAGGAGGTACCTTAAATGATTGAAATACTAAAAAAATACAATAAACATATAATTATTTCTGCTGGAGCAATTTTAGTAATTGCTATATCAGTTTATTTTTTTATTAATAATATTCTTTATCCTGAACGCAGGCAATTAATAGATATAAGTTCTACTATTGTGAGTATAAACGAAAACTTAAAAAAACCAATTGTTTCTTCATCAATGGATACTGAACTGGCTATAAGTACTCTTACAGATAATTTGTCCAAGCTATTAAAAGAAAAAAATAAACTTGAGCAAATAAAACCATCAGCAAAGTATAAGACTACATATGATAATTTATCCTTGGGATTAAATAATAACATGAAACTCTATGAACAAACCTTAAATATAATGAAAAATCCTTCTTCAAAAGATATGCAAGCCTCTCTTCAAAACTTAACTAAATATGAAGAAGATTGCATTAAATATTACAAGCTATGTAAAAGTAGCGGAGTGAGCGTAAATCTAAATTCAAGCTTCTCGAACTTTTTTTCTAGTATATCTAGTTATGTCAATCAATTAGTAAAATTAAATAGAGACTCTGATATAAAGACTAGCCAAAAAAACGACTTTTTAATCGCATTTGATGACTGTATTAAAAATTTTTATCCTTTAAAAGAAGACCTAAGTGCTGCAGTAAATAGAGCACAGGATGAAAAGCGCTCTCTTTCAGGCATACAAAGCGATGTCGAAAACAAACTTATCCAGTTAGAAAAATTAAAAACTTCATTATATGAAATTTCAGTTCCTTCTGATGGGGTTGAATGTTTTTCAGATTTTGAGGAAACGTTAAAGTCATATGATACTTATATTTCCGCTTTATCTGATGCACTAAAATCACAGGACAATCAGGCAGAAAAACTTAAGGATGCTTTTTCAAAATATGATGATATGAACTCATCATATGAAAAATTTAATAAAAGTTATGATAATTATAAATCTAAAAATTAAGTATGTATGAAAAATATGCCTTTGGATACAATATGCTGAGAGGGTAAAAACCAAAGGAGGTTTTTTATGAGTAAACTTAAATGCTGTATTTTCTTCCTTTTTATCTTTTTAACCTTTGACAGCGTTAGTGTATTTGCAAATGAATTAATAAATTATTCTCCTATAAACGATGGCCCTAAGATTATTATGAGTAAGGATATAAAAGAAAATAATATAAAGTTTTATGGAAGAGGAATATCAAATGAATCTAGCGAATTATACCATGAAAAGGACTCAGTAGTAGAAGTTTTCAACTATCAAAATCATCACTTGTATTTGACAGATGATGATATTTATCTGATGTCTCAGGTAGTATTTGCTGAAAGTCACGGGGAACCATACGAAGGAAAAGTGGCAGTTGCATCTGTTATACTCAATAGAGTTACAAACCCTAGCTTCCCAAACTCAATTGAAGGTGTTATAAAACAAAAAAACGCCTTTTCATGTGTGAGAGATGGAAAAATTTCTGTAACTCCTGACAACGAATGTCGTGATGCTGTTATGGATGCAATTAAAGGCAAAGACCCTACTAGTAATGCATTATTTTTTTACAACCCTCAAACAGCAACTTGTAGTTGGATGAAACAAATCGATAAAAAGAATATGAAAACTATTGGAAAACATGTATTTTTTCAAACAAAAAAATAAGAGATGATATCATCTCTTATTTTTTTGAATCAAGATATGCTACTGCACTCAGAGCTGCAACTTGACCTTCTCCTGCTGCTTTAATGTATTGGTATGGCTTTCCAACACAATCACCAGCTGCAAAACAACCATCTATATTTGTTTGCATTAATCTGTTTACCATTATGTGATTTTCAGATACATCTAATCCTGGTACAAGTTGTGATGGTGAAATACTATCTTTAAGAACAAATACCCCATCAGTAATCAATTCACCTTGATCAAATAGTATCTTTTCTACTTTTTTATTACCAACTATTTCTAAAGGCTTCTTATTTAACATTTCTATATTTTCTTTAAGATCATATGCTCCTTTGTACATAGGTATATAATATACCTTAGCTGCAAGTTCACTAACATAATTAGCTTCTTCCTCAGCCTCTTTATTATATCCGATTATACAGACTATCTTACCTTTATAAAGTGGTGCATCACATGTAGCACAATAGCCTACACCCTTACCTAATAATCTTTCTTCCCCGGATATAGGTTTTGTATATTCAACACCGGTAGCTAGTATTATTGATTTTGCTTCATACATCTTTTCATTTACCATTAAAGCAAAATACTCTCCCATTGCATAAATATTATTTACTTTTTCTTCTGTAATGCTAATTTCCATTTCTTCTATATGCTTTTGAAAGTTTGCCTTTAATTCATTTCCTGTTAAATCGTAAAATCCTAAATAATTATTTATTTTTGGAGCTTTAGATAACTTTGAGCTAAGTTCTTTAGTTCCAAAGATTATTACATTTTTATTTCTTATTTTTGCATTTATTACAGCCGAAAGTCCTGCTGCACCTGTTCCTATAACGGCAATATCATATCTATCCATACTTAACTCTCCCTTGAAAGCTTCTACATCACTATGGCCTAAACAATTAACTAATGGCTGCCACAAGAATCCTTAAAAAACAGGATTTTTGAACAAGCATATATTAATCTTTTGTAATTTAACCCTTTATTATAAATTTCTATTGATCATATTTACAAAGTCATTTTTAGGTCTAAATCCAGTAATTTTATCTACTTGATTTCCATCCTTGAACAGAATTATTGTTGGTATACTTGATATATCATACTTATCAGCTAATCCAGGGTTGTTGTCTACATCTACTTTAACAAATGTAACATCTGTCATTTCTTCAGAAAGTTGTTCTAAAATCGGAGCAATCATCTTGCACGGACCGCACCAAGTAGCCCAAAAATCTACTAATACTAATTGTTTGTTTTCTAATACAACTTCATTAAAATCCTTTTCTTCCACATGCTTAACCATAAAAGTTCCTCCTAATTATATACCCCTAACAGGTATTTATAACTATATTATATATTCTCATGATAAAAAGTCAAACATATGCACTTATTTTTCAAATGTTCCTTTTACAATAATATTCTTCTTATCCATTAATACTTTTCCTTTAGCAACTACGGTATCTATCTCAAGTCCTTCTCTATCTAATAAAACCAAATCAGCATCCTTGCCTGATTCTATTCTTCCTTTAGTATGTAACTTTAATATATCTGCCACATTTGATGTTATGACTTTTATTGCCTTTTCAAGAGGTATGTTTTCTTCTAAAACAGCATATTTTACTTCTTCATATAAAGATTTAACTTTGCATATGCCCATACCTATCATTTCTTTCCTTTCATTAAACGCAGGCATACTCCCATTACCATCTGATGAAAATGTTATATGCTCTTCTGGTATTCCAGATTGTAATGCAAGCTTCAAACCTCTACTTGCACGCAATTCTCCTTCTTCTAAACAGTTAGGATCAAAGCTAGTAGTGAGATCAATAAATCCACCTTTTTGCACATATTTTAGGCTAATATCAAATAATTCACCATTTCTATTGACATGGGTTGGTAACAGCTGATCCGGTGGAATTTCAGTATTCTCTATCAATTCAAACAAATAATCCAACCTCTTAGCCCCGTCGCCAAGATGTATGTTAACAATTCCAGCTTTTCCTGATAATAATCCACCAACCCTGGCCTCTGCAACGACATTTGCAAATTCATCATAAGTTGGTTGCGAACTTCTATGGTCTGATATAGCTACCTCACCAACTCCTATAACCTTATCTAACAGCATTAGATCTCCTTTTATATTTTCAGTTACAGTTTTAGCAGGTATTTGATATGAACCTGTATAGCAGTATGTAGTTATACCTTCCTCTTCTAAGGCATGTGCTTTAGCTAAAAGTGATACCATATTTCTACATATGTCATCTGTTCCAATGCATCCCACTACAGTCGTAATGCCTGCATTAACAAGCTCACTAAAAGGCAATTCTGGAGTTCTAGTTCTAAATCCGCCTTCGCCACCTCCACCCATTATATGTACATGGCAATCAATTAACCCTGGTATTAAGATTTTTTTATTTCCGTCTATCACTGATATATCAACAAAATTATTAGGTATATTTATGCTGTTGTAAATACCCTCTATCTTGTCTCCAACTATTACTACATCCTTTATCCCTAAATGTTCAGGTGCATAAACATCAATATTCTTTATAACAGTTATCATAAGGTGCCTCCTATCTAAAAATATACATAAACTACTGAGTATTTAGTATGTCTTTAATTGTTGAATTATAGTACATTGATTTACTAAAATCCTTTGATATTTTTTCTGCATATTGCTTCGCCTTGGCTTTATCACTATTATTATTTATAGTCGCAAGCTTATAAAGACATTCAGCAGTATAATCACCACTATAATAATTATTTACATACTGATCATAATATACTAATGCACGCTCATAGTCCTCTAACCTTTCATTGGTAGTACCGAGCATATATATAATATGAGGATTTAGATAATTATCTTTAGAGAACTTACTTGCTTTTTCAAATTCAATCTTAGCATTTGCAAAATCCTTTGCACTAAAATAGCTTCTTCCTGCATCGTAAAAACTAGCCACTCCACTATTTATTAACAACTGCTCACCACTGTTATAAGCAATCTTATCGTTAACACCTAGGGTATTTTTATCAAAAGAAGTTACTATAGTATATAATTTATTATAATCCTTATCATTAACAGCTGCTTTTACTTGATCTAATGGAAACTTTGCTTCTTGTTGCTTACTACTTTCCATATTCTTATCAGTTGTACTATTATTAGGAACTTGTTGTTTGGTATTATTAGTAGTCTGATTTGTATTAATTTTATCCGTATTATTAGTATCATCCTTTTTAATAGATCTTGAGGCTATATAATTTGTTCTAACTTTGCTTATGTACTGACTAACGGGCTTATAAAGTAAATATGATATGAGGCCAACAAAACATATGATTAATGTGATTATTATTAGATTAAAGTTTATATTCGGCTTATGTTCCTCTGAAAACTCTTTTATAACTTTATAATTATCTAAAGCAACCTTGTTATTCTTATCTATCCCTCTCACAATATCAATATGAACCTTAGCTTTTTCATATTCTCCCCTTTTTATAAAACAAAAGGCTATTGCATTGTTAACATTTATTTTGTTAAAATCACTCTCACTGCAAACACTTAGTTTTTTCTCAGCATCATTTATGTACATTCCTTTAATATCTTTTAACGCTTGGTCATATAGCGACAATCTCTCCCAATCTTTTTGTATATCTTTTAAATATCCTTTGGATATTCCATCATCATTAAAATCTTTATTTATCTTCCAAGCAGCCTCTGCTGACTTTAAATCCCCCTTGATATATAAAAGTAATCCTTTAAGATTTAGAGCAGAAGTATTTTTAAGATTTTCAGATATAAGCTTCTCACATATTATCAACGCTTTATCTATTTCTCCATTTTGAAATAAGTGTATCGATTTATCATATTGTTTCTTCCAATCCTTCATATGTTACCTTCCTTATGTATATAAGATGCCTATATACTGCCTTTATGTTATATTTACGTTTTTATGAATTATATATACTACTATACGGTTCTAACTTCAATTATTAATTTATACACGTTAAAAGTCATAGGTGCGTGATTTTCGAACAAGTATAAATTAAGTCTTTGTAATGAAACCATATAGCTTAATCTAATTTCAATTATAAAGTAGTTTATCTATAAAATCAGGCTATATTTAAGACTATTATTGAAATTAAAATCCAAAAATAAATTTAATATAAAATAATCCACGTATAATTATATCATTAAAGTTTTTTATAAAGAAATATATTGCATAACATGTACTCATTTAAATAAAATATCTTTTGATCACCATAGCCTTTTAGCATATATATCTTAAATTAACAGGATACTTGAAGAAAACACTATGAATATTGCTAAATATTCATAGTGTTTTCTATATTGCTTTACTTTCAAAATATATACTTAACAGAAAGTTGTACATCCATAGATATACTTATTTTGTAACTTAATGCTTAGTTATAATAATTATATGAATTTATTGCTGATATTTACAGATATACCCCTGCGGTAATATATAAGCATAATATATCTTCCAAGGCGTTGCTTCGCTTTCTTTCCCCAAAACAACCATTTGGTATAAACTGTTTTTCTTATCTTCAGTTAAGGATTCTACACCATAAACCTTGACGCTACTTAACCCTAAAATCTTTATATATTCACTAAAATCATCATCACTTATAGTAACTATTCTATCTACGTAGGTAGGTTTTGATACAATCTTAGATTTACTAATTCTTAAATTATCTATTTTAAGCCCACCAGCTAATATATCAGCATTGCTCAGCGAACTCTCTTCATTTAGTAAAGAATTATAATCCATTAACTTCATATACTCATCATTCTTAACACTTGAACTTAACAATATATTTGCCTGATCAATATGAAGGCCTATAGTCTTTTCTATATTGGTATATGAATTCATATTACTATCAGTATATTTTATCAATGATAACTGAATTTTATCTGAACTTACGGTTATTGATGTCACCTTCTCCAACGGTGTATTTGACCCATAGACCAATACTGTATTTCCTCTATTAACGTCAATAGCATATACACTGCCACCGCCAGTTACTTTACCATTTACAACTATCAATAGGATATTATCATCATACCACTCTAAATATAGCGGAGATATATCTTTTGCATTCACTGTACTCACATTATAGTATTTTGTAGAATTCGATTTATTATCTTTTATTACAAGAATGCCAGCACCTTCCTTATCTAAGTCAGACCCCATTCCAGCTACATATGTTTGATATTTTCCACTTGGTGAAGCCTTAACTTTTGATTTACCTTTTGAAAGAGCATCTTTAGAATTCTCCGCACTTGTTTCAATTAAATTTATAGCTGAGTAACTTTTACTCATATTAACTAATATGTTTGATATATTATTTGCACCAGCAGCATCATATAAAGCTACACTACTAGCTTTTTTCCCAAATCCAACCGCACCGGTTTTCTTATCCTGCGCAATGATACTTAATGATTTATCTTCCTTCTCCATAGCTACAGCATTTTCACTCTTACTTGCAGTTGAAAAATAACTAAAATGCTCCTTCATCAAGGCGACACTTGTAATCATTAATACAAAAGAAGCAGCAATTGTATATTTTCTCTTATTCTTTATAAGATGATACTTAATATTATTTTTATAACCTTTTTTATATCTGTTTTTATCTATAGAATTTATTATTTCAGCCCTTGAGCTTTTAAAATCTACATCTTCAAAACTTAATGATTTATTAAGTATCTCATCAAGTTCTTTTTCTTCTTCATAAAGTTTTCTACAACTTTCACATTGTACAACATGCTCATCCATTAATTTTTTCATTTCTTTTTGCAGTTGATTTTCCACATATAAATCTAGTTTTTTCTCGAAACTATCACAATTCATTGCTGGTCCCCCCTTGTCTTAATATTTTATTACAATATAAAGAATCTTTGAACTTCTCTCTTAACCTGTAATACTTCCTTTTAACAGTAGATTCACTTATCGAGAGAATCTGGGAGATATCAAAAAATGTTCTTTCTCCACTATATCTAAGCAGAATAATCTGTCTATCAATTTCTTCTAAAGATTGAATAAATGCCATTACTTCCTTTTTTAAATCTGCAAATTCCAATTGCTCTTGTGGTGAGGCTTCGTTAGATTTTATATCCTTGGCATCTTCTATGTTAGCTTCATATACCCTTTTAAATTTTCTTATAAAATCTATTGCTTTATTTTTACTTATTTGAAGCAGCCAATTTGAGAATTTATATTTTTTATCATATAGATACAACTTGTTATAGGCAGCAATAAATGTTTCTTGAGCTATATCCTCCGAAGCTTCTTTATCTTTTGTTATTGAGTAAACAAATCTTAAGACTATTAGTTCATATTTATTTACTAATATATTAAAGCTATCTATATTTCCATTAAGCACTTCACTTACTAGTTCTATGTCCTCATTCAAACCTCTCACTCCTACCATACTTGTTTAACTATAATGTACCAATTTATATATTTCACCTTGTATACGCATAATTCAATATATTAGTTCATCTTTTTCAAATTTTTTCAAATAAAGTTTCTAGTAAAAAAATAGAGAATATGTTTATTAAGAAGTATAAACATATTCTCTGAAAAATTAAACTATAATAAAATTTTTTGAACATTATACGCTATACTGGCGTTCTAGTTTTTTATCTCTATCATACATTCTTGCATATATAACCACCAAGCTAAGAACTGAAATCGAAAAAATCACTCCACTTAAAGGTATGACCCTAAGAGTGAATTTATCTATCATTACTCCTGCAATAGATGAATATATTCCAGCTAGTATCGAGCTAACCCCACCTATTATACTGTAAGCAGTATTTTGCTGTTCCATCGGAACTGCTTCACTAGTCATGTATTTACTTACTATCTCAAAAATTCCGTATGTTATTATTTGAGTAAAAGATAACAGTATTAATTGTATATATGATGTTGCAAAATACATAAAAATAAATCTAATAATATATGCAAGCATCGCAAATATCAACAAAGAGCTCTTTTTTCTATTTCGCATCAATTTCTGTGCTCCGAAATAAACTGGTGCTTCTACAAAAGCTGCAATAAATGCTGAAATTCCCACGTGAGTAGTAGTTCCACCTAAATCAATCATAAGTAGAGCACTAAATCCCATAACATTTAATACTAATGCATATACAGCCGAGATAATCATAATCAACATAAACTCTGCATTTTTAAATAATAAAATAGGATTTGACCTTTTCTTATTTTTCTCTATTTTTATATCATTAATCCCTCTTGTACTTATTAACGTTACCAGCATAAAAAAGGCATAAAAGAAAAACATATTAGAAAGTCCAATAATCTCAAATAACTTGCCTGTTATCAAAGATGCGAATGCATATCCTAAGGCTGCAAAAGCTCTTATTCCACCAAATTCTTTTCTCGTTTCTTTAGAGCTATTGATAGCCCAAGTTGTCATTAACATTACAACTGGTGCCTGCACAAAAGCAAGGATTGCTATAACTATTATCAAAATAATTCCATTCGAAAAACTTATAAAAAGAGAAAGAATCAGCAAAATACCAAGCATAGGAATCATAAACTTTTTTATTGTACCTTTTAAATCACAAAGATACCCTAAAAACAGTTGCCCTCCAGTTCCTGCAATTATATTAATGGCATTTATTATACCAACCTCTACATTATCTAATCCCTTAGATTTCAAATATACTAATATGAACAAGTTATATATGCAGCTCCATACGTTTACTAGTACTTGAACTTCTTTAAACTTAACCACTTCACTTTTTGCCATAGTATAACGCCATCCCCTCATACCCCTACATTATTTAAAGCATCACTACTGTCCGTACAAATCTCTTATATCGTACTATCCAATTATTCAAATGTAAATTGATTTTCATAGAAAGAAAATTATTCATAGGATTATCAAATTTATTACTATAGTCTTTATAAAATATTATGAAAACTTTTTGCATTGATTTTCTTCTTATACTGACATTCGCAATAGGTTTCTATAAAAAAATTGCTGAAGCTAACATCAAAATTTTATAATTTCTTATACAGCAAAAAAGAATAAAGCTTTTGCATTTGCAAAAGCTTTATTCTAAATATTTGTATTTAGGGAAAAGTGTTATTTTCTTATGGGTAATACCAACTTTTATTATATACTTCAAAAGTATATATTACTTTCATTTTTATAGGGTTTAAAAATGAAACTTTACTCAGAGATAACTATTAGGGTTAGTTATACTGTGGTATGAGCTGATAATACTCTATATTAACTTAATTTAAGAATTATTCTTGTTCCATTATTATTTTCTTAGCATTTAATATTGAACTAGCACTCATTGAGAATTCATCTAATCCATATTCTACAAGTGTTGGTATTGCTGTCTCATCTCCAGCCATTTCTCCGCACATTCCAACCCACTTACCATGCTTGTGTGCACCATCTATTGTCATCTTTACAAGTCTTAGCACTGCTGGGTGCATTGGGTTATAAAGGTAAGATACCTTTTCACTCATTCTGTCTGCAGCTAAAGTATATTGAATTAAGTCGTTTGTTCCTATTGAGAAGAAATCAACATACTTAGCTAACTCATCAGCATAAACTGCAGCTGCAGGGATTTCAACCATGATACCCCATTGAGTTGTTTCTGAGTATTCCTTACCTTCAGCTTTTAATTCAGCCTTACATTCATCAACAACTTCTTTAGCTTGAAGGAATTCTTCTAAACCTGAAATCATTGGGAACATTACACATAAGTTTCCGTATATTGATGCTCTTAATAAAGCTCTTAATTGAACCTTAAATATTTCTTTTCTATCTAGGCAAAGTCTTATTGCTCTGTATCCTAGGAATGGATTCATTTCTTCTGGTAATGGAAGATATGGAAGCGTCTTATCTCCACCGATATCTAAAGTTCTTATAACAACTTGCTTTCCTTCCATCTTTTCAAGAACATATTTGTAGCTTTCAAATTGTTCTTCTTCAGTTGGAGCACTGTCTCTATCCATGTATAAGAACTCAGTTCTGAATAAACCAACTCCGTCACCACCGTTAGCTAAAACTTGATGAACATCTTCTGGTTTACCAATGTTTCCACAAACTTCTACTCTCTTACCTGACTTTGTAACTGTTTTAACGCTTATAAGCTTCTTTAATTCTTCTTGTTCAGCTACAAATTTTTCTCTCTTAGCTTTATATTCTTCAACTACAGCTTCAGCTGGATTTACTATAACAATTCCTTCGATACCATCAACTATTACAATATCACCATTCTTTACTGATTTAGTTATATCTTTCAAACCAACTACTGCAGGAATTTCAAGTGTTCTAGCCATTATTGCAGAGTGAGATGTTCTTCCACCAATATTAGTTAGGAAGGCAACTACCTTGCTTCTATCAAGTTGAGCTGTGTCTGAAGGAGTTAAGTCATGAGCAACAACTATAGTATTTTCTTCAGTTATTTCAAAGCTATCAACTTTTCCAGCTATATTAGCTATTATTCTCTTAGAAACGTCTTTAATGTCCGCAGCTCTTTCTCTCATATAGGCATCTTCCATTGATTCGAAGATCATAACAAAAGTGTTAGTTACTCCGTCAACAGCCTTCATAGCATTAACACTATTATTTTCTATTTCAAGTTCCATAGCTCCAGTAAATTCTGGGTCATCTAATAATGTAATGTGAGCTTCAAAAACTTCAGCCTTTTCTTCTCCCATTGATTCAACAGCTTTTGCTTTTATCTTTTCTAATTGTTCCTTTGAAGAAGCTAATGCTCTTTGAAGTAATTCTTTTTCTGCTTGTATATCATTTATCTTTACGTCACTTATTACTATTTCTTCATGTTCTTGTATAAAAACCTTACCTATTGCATAACCTTTTGAAGCTGCAATACCTTTTTTCATTATGTTACTCCTCCTTATAAATAAACGAATAAACTATTATTCCATATGTCTAAGTAAACAGACCTTGAACATTTAATATTAAAATTTTATGTTTCTAGCCTTTAATATTATTAGCAATTATCATGCCAACTTCTTATTGATTTTGTTTTTATAATAGTTTTTTGCATTTTAACCCATTTAATGTAAAAATATTTGTAATTCTTATCATTATAATGATAAAATTTACACAATATTTATTGTTACAAATAACTACTTTGATTATTCTCTTAAAACTTACCACTTAATTCTTGATAATTTTTATCAACCCACTTTCTTAGCTACTAATATATTCTATTACAAACCCTTAAAATATATGATATAATATGTATTGATATTTTTTATCAACCTATTAAATTCATTGATAAATTTTATCAAGCCGCTATGGAGGTGTCACTATGTATTCAAAAGAAATATTTATAAAAGATCCAAATGGGCTACATACACGATTTGCTGCTATGATAGTAAACAAAGCTTCACAGATAAAATCAAAGCTTAATATCAACTTATATATAAAGAAAAGTGAATATACCGATTGGTTAGGAATAAGCATGTTAGCACTCTTATCTTTAAGAGTACATTCGAATGAAACAGTTCTTATAGGCTGCAAGGAAGAAAATCCTACTGGCATAGTAGCAGTTCAAGAACTTTTAGATTATATAGAAACTCATATAAATCAAGGTTCTACCTTAATGAATCCAATAGATGTTTTTATAGAAGAAAGCAAAATCGCTAATGATCAGATTTTAGAAAACGTACCAATTGGCATTATAGTTATCGATATGAACTACAACATTATAAGCATTAATGACTATGCTTTAAATATAATAGAAATGAAATATGAACAAGTAATCGGCAAAAATGTGAATGAAACAATTCCCACTAGTGAACTTCCTCAAATTATAGAGAGAAAGATAAAACAGTTTGGACAAATTCAACATATAAATAATAAAACCACCATGGTAAATCGTAGTCCTATCTTCACTAATGATACCGTAATTGGTGCCGTTGGAGTTTTTCAAGATGTTTCTGATCTTGTTGGAATGAAGGAACTTAATGAAAAGTTCAGCAAAATACTATCAGCTTCTCATGATATGATTTGTTTTGTTGATGAATATGGCAAGGTAAGTTATATCAATCCTGCTTATAGAGAGCATCTTCCAATATCATCTCAAAATGTAATCGGGAAGGATATCTTTACACTTTCTCCCAATGGTTACAGAGTGAAGGCTTTCACCGAAAGAAAAAAAATAGAGAATATGATCCACAACAAAGAAAATATAGAAATAATAACTACCTTGGATCCTATATTTATTGATGGGGAGTTTAAAGGTATAATTTCTACTTCAAAACCAATAAATGAAATCAAAGAGCTTATGGGAAAATTAAAACGTTCTGAAGAAGAATTAAACTATTATAAGGAAGAACTTAAAAAACATACTTCTTTAGAATCATCATTTAAGGATATAATAGGTTCCTCAGGTACCCTTAAAGATATATTGCATATATGCGAAATGGCCTCTAGAAGCACTTCAACTGTTCTTATTAGAGGAGAAAGTGGAACTGGAAAAGAATTAATAGCTAAAGCTATACACAACAATAGTGATAGAAAAAACAAACCTTTTATAAGAGTGAACTGCGCTGCAATACCTGAGAATTTACTAGAAAGTGAACTATTTGGTTATGAAAAAGGAGCTTTCACTGGTGCTATGAAAAGCAAACCTGGTAAATTTGCTATAGCAGACCAGGGAACTATATTCCTTGATGAAATAGGTGATATGCCCATTACAATGCAAGTTAAACTCTTAAGAGTCCTTCAAGAGCGAGAAATTGAAAGTCTCGGTGGTTTATCTCCTCAGAAAATAGATGTCAGGGTGATAGCTGCTACAAATAGAAATCTTGAAGAAATGATATCTAACAATGACTTTAGAGAAGATTTATATTATAGACTCAATGTGCTTCCTATTAATCTTCCACCTCTAAGAGATAGAAAAGAAGATATAGGGCTTTTAGTTGAACACTTCATAACTAAGATAAATGAAAAATTAAATATAAATATCAAAGGTATAAGTAAAGAATGCATACCTTTATTACAAGATTACTCATGGCCAGGAAACATACGAGAATTAGAAAACATAATTGAACGAGCTATGAATTTATGTAATGATGAATATATTAGAGAGATAGATCTTCCTTCTTTCTTAAAGAAGTCTTCCATCAGCAACAAGTCACCTATCAATCTCGATGGAGACGATCTACTGCCTTTTGAAGAATACGAAAAACAAATAATAAAGGCTGCAATGGATAAATATAAGAGCTATAACAAAGCTGGAAAAGCCTTAGGACTTACCCATAGAACTATAGCCTTGAAATGTCAAAAATACAATCTTATAAATAAAGACTAATCTACTAAAAATGCACCCACTTTATTTATTCATCTAAATAACAAAAGACCCCGCATATGAAGGATTTACTCCATTATTTATGCGAGGTCTTTATTATTATATCTTTATCAACACTTTATTTAAAGATGTGCTGCTCCAATCCTTAGATTCAAATATGAAGCATTTTATCTATACTTATCCTGAAATCTATTTCTTAGCCCTTTGAGCTTTAACTGATTTTCCTTTAACAGTAATGCTAGTATTAAGTCCCTCTAAAACCTTGCTACCTTTTTCATTAAGTATATCAATATATGAAAATCCATCTTGAATATCAATAATACCTATATCGTCACTTGTTAATCCCTCTACACTAAGAATAGCACCAACAATATCTCCAGGTCTTATCTTTTTCTTTTTTCCAGCATTGATATAAATCTTATATACCTGCTTATTAAGTTCACTATTCTTATCTTTTTTCAATACCGGTTTTGTATTTAGTTTATCTAAAAAGTCTTTTTTCAAACTATAAACTAAATCTTTGCTTGGAATCTCTTCTCTTTCAAGATTAAATCCTAGATACTCTTCAATTTGCAATAAAAATCTATTATCATAATTGTTTACAAAAGTTATTGCCTTTCCTTGCTTACCAGCTCTTCCCGTTCTACCAGTTCTATGTACATAACTTTCTTTTTCCATAGGAATATCATAGTTTATTATATGACTAACATCTTGAACATCTATACCTCTAGCAGCAACATCTGTAGCTACTAAAATTCTAAATTTACCTCTTTTATATGCATTCATTACATCTAATCTATCCTTTTGCATCATGCCACCATGAAGTTTATCGCAAGGAAAGCCTTGAGCATTTAACTTGCTACTTACCTCATCTACATTTTCCTTTGTACTGCAAAATATTATAGAACTATCAATATTTTCTAATATTAATATATCTTTTAATAGATTAAATTTATATTCATACCCTACCTTGTAACAAATATGTTTGATTCTTTCTGTGGTGATTCTCTCTGGATTCACCTCAATTTTCATTGGATCATTCATGTGTTTCCCACATAACTTATCGATTTCTTCTGAAATAGTTGCAGAAAAAAGCATTGTAACTCTGTTTTTAGGAAGTTTCTTGATTACAGCTTCCACTTGATCTATAAATCCCATATTAAGCATCTCATCAGCTTCATCAATAACAAGATACTTGATTTTATCTAATACTATGCTCCCTCTCTCTATATGATCTAATGTTCTTCCTGGTGTACCAACCACTATGTGTGTCCTCTGCTTCAACTCTCTAACCTGATCACTAAAAGGTTGCTTTCCAAACACAGCCGCAGCTCTTACCTTTTTAAGTCTACCAATATTAGCTATTTCATCTTTTACCTGAACACAAAGTTCTCTAGTTGGCGTTAGTACTAAAGCCTGTGGATCTCTTTCTTCTATGTATATGCTTTCACATAAAGGTATAGCAAACGAAGCTGTTTTACCACTTCCTGTTTGCGACTTTACTATTATATCCTTATTCTCCATAGCTTTAGGTATAACTTGTTGTTGTACCTTTGATGGATTTCTGTACCCTAGCTTATGTACTGCCTCCAAAATTTGTTCACTTAAATTTAATTCCTCGAAACTTAAATTATTCATCTATCATTAACCTCTTTGTTTGTTAAATACTTTCTTATAAATTTTTTCACTGTATAATTATATATACATAATCCCTAAATTAACATCCATATTTTCTTTTCATCTATGCAGTTAATATTCAAACTGTCACTATAGATAAACTCAAATCATATTTATTTTTTGCAAACTCTATCAAAACGTCATAGAAATAATACGTTAATTTCAATACAGTGCTTAAGCATACATTATAAATATATATCAGAGAACTCAATAGATAAGCTCTTATCATACTTTAGCTTAGATTCTTCTCTAATTTGTTTATATGCTATAGAGTTCATATCCTCTCCTTGGAGAATTCTCACTGGAAGATTTATAATAAACTCACTGCCGAGTCCTACTTCACTAACTACTCTTATGGTACCTTCATGCATTTCTACCAAAGATTTTACTAGAGCTAACCCTATACCACTGCCTTCATTTTGTCTTGTTATCGACTTATCTATTTGTGCAAAACGCTCAAATATATACTCTGTTAACTCTTTTGGAATTCCTATTCCCGTATCCTTAATAGAGATCTCTACATTATCATTTTTATCATATATATTTATAAATATACTTCCGCCTTCTTTTGTGAATTTAACCGCATTTGAAAGAATATTTAATATAATTCTTTCTATCTTTTCCTCATCAAAAGCCATTATCTTCTCTTCAATATCTGTATCGAAGATAATTTCAATCTCTTTTGCATTACCATACTCTGTTACTGATTGGCATATCTCTTCAACAACATATACTATATTATCATTCTTAAGATTTAACCCTATATATCCTCCATCAATTTTGGTAGTATCTATAAGGTTGTTTATAAGCCTTAGAAGTCTCAATGAGTTTTGATTCATAATCTTGAAATAATACTTAATTTTTTCATCTCCTAATTGCTTATTTCTATCCAAAGACTCTAATAATTGGATAGTACTTGAAATTACATTTAGCGGAGTTTTTAATTCATGAGATATATTTGTAAAAAATTCCGTCTTTATCTTATCATATTCCATAAGAGCTTCTACTTTTTTATTGTTCTCAACATTTTGTTCACTTAAAGATTTAACTTCCTTATTAGCAGCTATAACTTGATTTGATAAGTTAAGAGCTTCTTTTACCTTGCTCTTAAGCGTTAATAAAGTAGTTACTCTAGCTAACAATTCAGTCTTGTCAAAGGGTTTATTTAAGTAATCATTAGCACCGCACTCAAAGGATGAAATTAAACTCTCTATTCTCCTATCAGCCGTCATAATAAGTATAGGCAACTCAAATATGTTCTTTTTCTTCCTTATGTTTTCCGAAACCTCATACCCTAAAAGATCTGGCATCATCATATCTAGAATAACTAAATCTATATCTTCATTTAATTCCAATATATCCAACGCTTCATTTCCATTTGAAGCTATCAAAATATCTTCAGAAATTTCACTTAAATAATTTTCTAGTACTTTTTGATTAATATACTCATCATCAACCACTAAAATCTTATATGAATGTCCTATATTGTTTATATACGAAGTGTTAGAAGCTTTTTCTTCCATATATCCATAATTATAGTCATTTTTATTAGTTTCTAATTCGTCATAAGAAACTTCGTAGGCAAAATCGTTGTTTAACACATCCACTCCATAAGGAATTATATCACCAGTTGCTAACGGAATTGAAAATGTAAACTTACTTCCTTTACCGAAATCTGAAGATGCATTTATACTACCTTTATGTAACTCTACAAGTTGTTTTGTTATATATAACCCTATCCCTGTTCCTCCATAATTGGATGAAACTCCTTCAACTTGCTCGTAAATTTTAAATATATCCTGTAGCTTGTCCTTAGGGATACCAATCCCTTGATCCTCCACTGAAACTTCTATATGCTCTTCGTTACATACGTACGATATAACTATATTACCTGTATGTGTGAATTTAATGCTATTAGAAATCAAATTATAAAATATTTGCTGAATCCTATTTTCATCTGCAACTATGTATGGGACATCTTTATCTATCAAATTAATTATCTTTATTTCTTTTTTCCCAACTGATGTCTCTAAAAATCTTATCACATTATCTACCATTCTATTTATCTTTATTGGCTTTTTGTGAAGTTTAATATTGTTATTCTTTAGTCTAGAAAACAAAGTCATGTCTTCTACTAGATTCGCTAGCCTCTTAACACTTAAGTTAATCAAGTTAATACTGCTTTGATCTTCAGCATTTAATATATTCTTATTAATCAGACTTTCAGATAAGCCTACTATACCACTAATGGGTGTCTTAAGCTCATGTGATGTTATCGCAAAAAAATCATCCTTTAACTTATTTATAGATTCAAGTTTTTCTCTAGCTATCTCTAAACTATTATAGGCATTTGATTGTCTACCAGCTAGTACATAATAATTAGCTATAATAAATACTAGAGTTCCAAGAGGAGCTAAGGACGTGGATATTATAATACTATATTCATACAATATATCATTAACTCTTGATATAAATAATGCAAACAATCCAACTAAGGCTATGTAGTCAGGCTTACCACTGGAAATATGAGTTTTTGATATCATATACATCATATACAGAAGCATACCTAGTGCAAACCCCTCAAAGGGTATTATATACTGCAGATAGTATTTTATAGGGCTTACAACTGCAATAAAGGTATATAAAAATGCAGTAACCGTAGAGATTTTAACTAAATCTTTTAACAGTATTTCTCCATAGCACTTATTTATAAACAAAACAATAAAGGGTATATACATATAAAAAGTAAGTACCATTATTTTTACAGCAATTTGATAACTAAAGTTAGGAAAAAGCATAATAAAAAATCTTTCTCCAATAAACATAGTTCTTATTGCAATGAATAAGCATACTATAGCAAAATATAATGGTGCCTTATCTTTTCTTCTCTTAACATAGACCCCTAAATTGTACAACACCGCAATAAAAGTACTTCCTAAAACAAACAAGTCAAAAGCTAGCTTTTTATCTCTGTAGCTACTTACGACCTGATTATCTCCCATAACTATATTGTCTATAAAACCAAGCTCACTATAATAGTTGCTTACCTGCAATGTTATATAAAATTCTTTACTATTTGGACTAAACGTTCCCATCTTAGGGAGAAGCTGCGGAGTCATTGCCTCCTTGCTACTTCCCACTACTCCGTTACTCATCACTAAACTGTTATTAACCCAAAGCTTATAGGCACTTTGGATATAATCTATCTTAATAGAATATATGTCATTTGGATTATTAACTAACACTTTCAATCTATATGTCCCGTAGCCTTGTGTGGCAAATATACCTGGCACTGTTGAAAACTGCTTATTACTATTAATAAGTGCTATTTCAAATTCCTCGGGGCTAATTAACTTATCTTTATAGAATTCCCATTGGCCATTTAAATTTATTAATCTATTATTTTTGAAGTTCCAATGTGTAAAGTCAATCACTCCCGAATTAGCTTCAGGAAATCTGTTATCACCTTTATTTACGTTTATACTATCTACAATTAAGTATCCAAAAACTAATAATGTAATAGAAAGCATAATTAATAATTTAAATTTTTGCGACTTAAAATAATTCATTAAAAACTCCCCACTATAAACTTATAATTATATTCTTAGTACATTCCACATATAACCTTACCACTTTTTAACACATGTCTAAAGTAAAAATATCTTATTTTTTATATTTTAAGCATTCATATATATGCCCTTTTCTCAATGCCATCAAATTATATATGATGTGTTTTTTTACAGAACTATATGATATTATCAAAGTTTAATGCAAATTTCCATAATATAATCAATAACACTCCCATATAGATTTTAGCAGTTAATCATTGTTTTATATATAGGAATTAATTACTATTAAGACTATACTTTTAAATTTTATTGTAGCTAATTTAATAAGAAACCTTATATTGATTGTCCATATGCATGCACCTATTAAAGAAAAATACTAAACATATTTTGATAGGAAAAATCGGCAGGCGAATAAGTCTTATTTTTTACTGTATCCTCATAAAAGTCTTGCAAACTCATTGAAATTTATAGGGTTAGACGGCATAAAACTTTTATACTTTCCGTTACAATAAAAAAGCTACCTAAAAGAACTAAATCTTCTAGATAGCCTATATTCAGTCAATTATTATCTTCTGAATCCTCTGTTGTTGTTTTGTTGCTTTCTTGCTCTTCTACAATCTGGGCATCTTTGTGGTTCGTTTTCGAATCCTTTTTCTTTGTAGAATGCTTGTTCTCCTTCTGTGAAAACAAATTCTTTTGAACAATCTTTGCAAACTAAAGTCTTATCTGCCATTTGAACATTTCTCCTTTTTATTCATATATTTAAGATTTAAAAATAGATTACTATACGCCTAAAAAGGTAATGTTCAATCATATTAATTAAATCTTTGTGTTTGCGATAAAAATTATCACAACGCATTCAGTATAACATACATAGAAATATTAAGCAAGTTTTTTATTCAACAATAAATTCCATTTTATCCAGTTCATATAAGCATAATTTTTTGTTATTTTCTTTTTCTATTTTTTATAAAAAATAGGCCTGTAGCCGTAATTATAAATATTAAAAACAAACTAACAAAGATTATAAAGTTTTTTGATTCAACATCTAAATTTCTTATTTTTTCGTATGCAGGTTCGCTAATATCTTTCTTAAATCTAAACGTTCTCAAATTTCCAAACTTATCAACAACAGCACTATCTCCTATTAGCTTTGGTAACAACTTAGAAGAAGATAAGTATAGTATAGATTCAGTTAGTATATTCTTATTCGGTGACGTTAGTACTAAAAGCGAACATTGCTTATTAAATGGTGATATATCGAATTGAAAAACTGCTATATTGCTCGCATATTCTTCTTCTAAAAACAACTTTTCATTTGATAAAAACTTATTATACTCAGTGTTATATTTAAACCATAGCTTTTCATTTATTTGTTTAATAATTGGATTCTCTTTAGCAATACCGTATAATATTAAGTTCATATTTTTATACTGATCATCAAATTTACTAGCCCTAACAACTTTAAAACTACCATCACTTAAACTTGTTCCATTTCCTATATATGAAAACATATGCGACAATGATCTTATTTCATTTGAAGATAGATTGTCAGGCACTATCAATGCTGTATTATTAAACTTATTATTAATTAAATAAGGACTAGGATATGTTTCAAATTTATAACTTGATACTTCTTTTGTAGGTAAATATAGAGTAGATATATTGGCTACTACTGCCCAAGGTGTTTCCTGATGCCTCTGTTCACAGTAGTAATTTTCTAGTTCTAAGTCAAAAACTATATTTATTTCTATATAATTGGTTTTACTTATATTACTTGGTATATTTAATTCAAAAGTATCTCCATTAGCCTTTGCTTTATCAAGCTTCCTACTACCTATTGGAATTCCATTCACAAAAACAGTGAGAAGTGATTTAGAAAAATCAAGATTTTCTGAGTATCTTGTAACAAGGGATATCTTTGATCCATTGCTTAGCACCCTATTCTTAGGTAGTGAATAGGATATGGTACTGCTTTTTCTAAAAGGTCCTTGAAGAAGTATATCACCTATTCCAAGGTCATTAAAAGTAATATTGCTTTTCATACTTTCATTTTTAACCTCTACTTTAGTATTAGAATCTATCTTTAGAGTATCCGAATAGACTTGACTAGTTAAGTTGCTATTCATGAGAGCTATTACAGACTTTAACCTCAGTGAATCATTATCAGAAATAATTATTAAACTCTTTCGAATATCACTTTTTGAAAAGGGTGATTTAGCCTTTTTTATTAATGCAGCATTTTTATAATCAAAGTCTTGTATTTGATCATAATTATTTTTAATTTCATTTGGTATGTTATTATAACTTCCTATATATATTATATCTTTATCTGTTTTATCAACATCTTCAGAATACCTATTTATATCTATTCTATAATCTCCACTTGTACTTAGACCTCCAAAGTATGTTGACAACATTAATGCAGCTGTCATATCAGTATCTGTATAATTATCTGGTACTAATATAATGCAATTAGAAACTTTATTTTCGTTTATCCTGAAAAATGGATATGGAAATTGATCAATGCTATTACTTATACCCTTCTCTTTAAAATTAATCAATATATTTGACTTACTTGATAAAGTCATCCAATTAGCATTATTTATATCATCATCACAGGGCTTATCTGAAACTCTACAATAGGCCTGAATTACAAATTCATTTCCACCTACCTTTATTAATCTTTTAGGTATACTAATTTTAAAATTTTGATCTTCCACCTCTGGATTATAACTTATTTTACTTGAATAAAAAGGCACTCCATTTAGTAAGCATGTAATGGATGCATTTTTTTCTTGATCTACAATCTGATTTATACTTAAAAGTAAATTTACATCTATACTTTGAACATCCCACCATTTATTTATATCAATGTACATATTGTGACTTGCAAAAGTTCCTTTAAGAACGACATCATTTCCTATATCAACTCTTTTAAAATTATCACTATTAGGCTCGTTAGCAAAATTAGTATAGTCTACCAACTGATTTTCAGCAGCATATACACCAGGCATTTTATTAATTGGGCTTTGAGTATTTATCAAAATAAAAATGAAAACCATTATAAAACTCAACTTTTTATAAAACCATTCTAAGTTCATTACTGTCCCTCCATTGATATAGAGCTTATAGTCTTCTAGTCATGTCTTAGATTACAAAAAACTATAATACTTATTCTGTTTTAAGCTTTGTATACATAGCTTTCACCATACTAAAACCTCTCCGTCTTATACCACTTTGCTTCTCTTTTTAGCACTGTATCTTTTAGATAATTATAAAAGCCAAGAGCAGCTACTACAGTCCACAACTTGCAGTAAGTAAAATACATAAGTAATATCACAAAAAAATTCTTTATATTTAATTCACCTTTCTCCGTAGATATAGCTACTAAAATGGATAGAACAAAAGCTGAGTAAGCCATTATCCATAGCACCACACTATATCCGCTAATATGTAAAGTTACTGCTCCTGTAAATCCCAAGATAAACAATCCATCAGACAATATGACAGATGATAAAAAAAAGAAATATATCATTACATAATAAAATATATCGAATCTAGTTCCCCCTGAATTTCTGCTAAATAAATACTTTATATTTTTAATTACCACATATGTATTTCCTTTTGCCCATCTTGTTCTTTGCTTTATCCATACTCTTAGTGTTTCAGGTTCCTGTTCCCAAGTTACCGAAAGAGGTATAAACTTTATTTTATATCCCATTCTATAAATCCTAAAACTTATCTCTGTATCTTCTGTAACTGCTTTTGTATCCCAACCACCCATACGCTCAATTATTTTTCTTCTTATTATAAAATTAGTTCCAGGAATAGTGCATAAATTAAAAAACTGCCATCTTCCGGCCTGTGCCATCCATTGAAAGGTTATAGTCTCAATGTTTATAAATCTAGTTAACAAATTTCTATTTTTATTTCTACATCTAAATTTGCCTATGACTGCTCCAAATTCTTCTGATTGTTCTATAGTCTCAACTAAGTATCTTAGCGCTGTTTTTTCCGGAGTATTATCAGCATCATATATAACTATGTATTCTCCTATACTCCTTTGAAATCCAATATTAAGTGCATTAGATTTTCCTTTTCCGCCATTTGTCTCATCAGTATTTATAATAATTAAATTATTTCGGGGATTTTTTATTTGTATTGACTTTAGTAATTCTGCTGAGTTATCACTAGAATTATCATTTATTATTATTATTTCGTATCTATCTACTGGATACTCAAAATTCATTAAAGCTTTTACAGTTTTCTCTATAACCTTACTCTCATTATGCGCCGGCACCATAATAGATATATAAGGATAATAGTCAAGTTGTCTCTTCATCTGCAGTTTCAAAGTTCTTAGATAGTATCTGTAACCGCCAATTACTAGCACAATATTTATAAATATAACTATCCAAATTATAGAAAGTGAATATATAAGAGCATAATCAAATACAGTCATTAATTATCACTCCATTATTTAAAATATTTTCTTCTATCAATAATTCCTCCAAAGTAAGCAATTATAGCAAATACTACACATACAACTATTGTAAAAATAAGAATCAACTTATTTATTTTGCTTATATCTAGAAGTGAACTTCCATCTTTTATTTCCTTTGTTTTATCTTGCGAGTAAATTTCCTCTAGTTCAGCCTTAGATAAAAACCTCCCTTGAAATTGCAAGATATTATTTAAATAGATATTATTTTCTTTATTAGCTATCTCATTTTCTTTTAATTTAACTCTGCTTTCTACTTCACATATGTCGTCAAACTTTATTCCTTTATCAGTAATATTATTTATCTTTTCTTTAAATTCTGATAAGCTATAATCCGAGCTTATGGCCACCCCTACAGGATTCATCTGTTTTTTGATAGCTTCTATATTACCAATATCAAACTTCTCCATAACCTTTTTATAAGCCTCAATATGTAAGTTTTCAAAATCAAGTATGTTAAGATTTTGTTCTTTCTCCACTACTATAGTGTCAGAAATACTTATTATCGGATGATACTCCTCCTTATAAATCCAGCTATCTGGTATACTAAATGCTATTGGATATACTTGATATTTTAAATAGTTAGTAAATGCCAATTGAGTTCTTTCCATTACTTCTTCACCACTAGGATCTCCCATATAAAATATAGGAGATTTTAATATTACTCTCCCACCCTTACTTTGAGCATATCTTAGTGCTTCTCCAAACTTTTTCATAGAAACAAAATCTATATTTTCATAAACAGGCATGGCTTCACAAATAAACGGTATCCCTTTGTCATATAAAAAATCTACTTTTTCTACAAATTCATTAAGATCTATAAATGGATATACCTTATTCAAAATTAAGTACTTTTGATTTTTAGGATTACTGCTATCTTGTATTTCATCAATAATTAATTTTCTGACTCTATAGTCATCTACACTTGATTTGAAAACAGCTATTTTTGCTGCTCCCATATGAATATTTTTAACAGCTTCTTTTACTTCATGGCAGTTATCATTAAACCATAAAATATTCCCCTTATACGAACTTAACTTTTCACATGTATTTCTACTGTAATCATTATTTTCATTATTAAGGACAATTAAATTATCATATTCATTAATATTATGCACACTTGAATTCAGCTTATTAACTTGTATATCTACAGTCTTAGATGACATTATCAGCTTTATTATATTATTTAAGTTGCTATAATCGCTGGCAAAAGTTTTATAAGAATCGTACAGGATTAAAACTTTTTTTTCAGCTGCACTGCAACTATTATAAAAAAATATTATTATAAGTAAACTTATGAGACCAATACGTTTAATCTTACACATCATATTCCAGCTCCATCTCTGCTTTTTCTAAGAAATCAAAAGCATCAGAAATCTCAGCATTATATGCATAGTACCCAATTTCCACCTCTATTTTTAACTTATTAAATAAGTCTTTATCACTTATATTTATTTTTTCTATATTTTCTTTAAATCTTTGCTTTACTATTTCCGAACCGTCACCTTCAGATATAAGTAAAAAGGCAAAAATCAGTCTATCCTTTAAGATATACTTTCTATCTTCTAATCTTAGAGACTGTTTGAGTATATTTGATACCTCAATTAATAGTTTATTGAATTGCGCTTCTGAAACTATAGCCTTAAGTTTATCTTTATATCTAAACTTAACTAACATTAATGTTAATGGAATATTATATCTTTTACTCATACTCATATATATCGGAACTTCATTGAAAAATGCTGCAGCATTTCTTGATCCTGTAGCCGCATCAATCATTACCAAGGCTTGATTTTCTTTCTCTAAAATCTTTGATTCTTCCTGCAAAGCAACTATTAATCTTGATAAATTTGAAAAAATAATTGCTGTAACAGCAATAGCAATAATCCAATAATAAACATCACTCTGTATATTAATTCCATTAACGAAGGTTAAGTATAGCTTATAGCTAGAGTAGATAAAATCAATTATTAAGGTAATAATTAAAGCTAATGTTATATTAGTATAATAACTAATCATCGCTACTATCATCACAACTGTAAACAGAATGTAGTTTTCAACATTTTCATACAATTTAAAATATATAAATGAACTATTAATTGCGAAAAAGTAAGCTATTGAAAGAGTTACATATATATCTATTTTCTTCCTATCTTGCTCTGAACTCATAGATTCTTTGCCCTCCTTCTACTTTCATAACTATCTACTTTAGCTTAAATACAATAGTATCAATTGATTACTGTTTTTGGTGCCTTAATAATCTTATAGCTGAAAAATACACCATAAGATCAAAACTTACATTAAACATAAACAAATGCTTTGAAATATCAGCATCTCCTGCACCCACTACAGATACCAACACCTGTGATCCGCCTACTAAAAAAACAAATAAAAATACTTCTTCTATTAGTTGTCCCTTCGTATCTTTCCTATTCCTATAAGATATATAATCATTAATAGCAAAAATAAAATAAATTACTATTAAAAATATTGTAAATCCAATATTATGAGGTAAATACTTAATCTTAAAATTGCTATATAATGAAAAAAAACTACTTTTTTCTCCAAAGCTTTTCCCTGTAGATTTCTCGTAGTTTCCCATTACATCTGGCTTTATGCTATATGCATTTTCAGAGGCTATACTCATAATTTTGCTAAAAGCTCTTGGATTCTTTGTATAATATTTTAATATGGATCCAAAAGAATATTTAGAGTAAAACTCATTCATTAATTTATTATCATTCGGATCTATCACAGGCATTGATTTATAAAAAATATTTCCTGCCAATATAGAATATTGACTACTAATTCTAAATTCACTTAGAACTTCTTCTGGATTAGCTTCATTTAAAAGTACTCCTCTAGTCATGGAGTGGTATCTGTTTATATAATCAAACGGACCTACTATGGAAAAATAAAATATAGCTGAAGATACTAGAAATGTACCAGTTAAAATCTTTATAGTTTGCTTAATGTGTTTATCCCTTGTTATTATAAGTAATCTTAAGAGAACCAAACAATATAATATCCCTATTGGTGCAAGCTGTTGTTTGGACCCTATAAAGATTAAAGATACAGTAGAAAATAGTATTAGATATCTAGGAGTAATTCTATTAAACGTGTATATATAAAGTAATAGTCCAATACTTAGTAAAAAGAAACTCAGATTTACTGCTTCTCCATAAAATGAATTAAAATAGGCGATATATCCTGTATCGCAAAATATTAAAACAAATAATAAAATAGTTAAAAGTTTGTATCTCTTTAACTCTATATTTATTATTAAAGATTTAATAATGAAATAAGCTGCAAAATCCATAGTAATAACATAGAGTATCGCTAGGTATTTTATATCAAAAATATACCCGTCTTTGAAAATCTTATTTAAAAACAAAGCAATTCTTATTAATATTGCTTGGGTTGATAAAAGCATCATGCCATTTTCGTTATAGTATTTATAAATACCGTAATACCTAGTAAAGTACCCAAAAAAAATATCGTTATCATTTTTTGAAAGATGATACAGCCCGCTTTGACTTATAATTCTATAAAAATCCCCGTTGTCTGCAATTCCAATTACAGGTTTTATAAACAGAGTAAAAATGCATATTAATGATATTAGAATAATGGCAAACGAAATAAATAGTGAATCGCTTAAATTAATCTTAATTTTTCTCATGTTTTCCTCTTTAAAGTATTCCTATCTAGAAACTTATTTTACACCTTTTCGATAGTCACGACTTCTTCTAATTATCTGATAAGTATAAATTAGATATTCCTATAGGACCTTATATCAGTATTTTTAATAGTTAGAATATTATTGGTGTATCTTTACTATTATTCCTTTTAATTTGATATACATTCCAGTAAATAAATTCCACTACTTTATACTTTCCTATACAGTAAAAAGGATCGCTTATAAGCGACCCTCTTCAGTGAGTTTTTTGTCCGTATGTCTCTCCAGATACATATTAATTAAAAAAATCAATTAGTATATTACTTCTCCTTAGGAAACTTATTTATCACACT
Source organism: Clostridium folliculivorans (assembly GCF_024341905.1). GTDB lineage: Bacteria > Bacillota > Clostridia > Clostridiales > Clostridiaceae > Clostridium_AR > Clostridium_AR folliculivorans. The sequence goes on along the minus strand of NZ_BQXY01000005.1, from coordinate 6,415 downwards.
ATTTTAATGTCCAATCCTAAAACACCAGTTATGTTATTTTTATTATCTTTTATTGGTAGTGATACAGTTACACAAGGATTCTTAGTTATTGAAGATATATACTTATCTGATATGTATTCTTTCCCTTCAATACTAGCTAAAAACCACTTTCTGCTACGTGCATTTACTATTCCATTAGTTGGATTAGAATAGATAAATTTTCCTTTTTGATCATTTGTCCATATCGCTTCAATAAATGCATTTTTTAAAAGCACTTTATCTAACATTTCTTTATGTTCTTTTTTATCTAAGTTAGAAAAATATGAATTACTAAGAAGCTCTGTACTTACTACATTTACAGCTTTTTTACATATCTCATATATCATGTCTTTTATATCATCATCTTTCGAGTCTCGTATAGTGTTATGCTCAATTGAATCCACGTATTGCAAAAGCCCTTTACTAAGTTCCTCCAGCGACATAGTTCTTCCTACTTGTTCATTTATCCCTTTATATAATACCTTAAAACCATCCTTCACTTCTTTTGAACTATTTTCTAGGTATATACTCTTATTTTTAATATCATTTGTAAAATCATATTGTCTTTTTGTAAGATTTAAGATAGTCTCTATCTGTTCATCAACAGAATTCAAAGATTCATTAATTTGAGAGAGACCATACTCAATATGTTGTGAGTAAGAAAATCCTGTACTTATTAGTTCCATGTCTTTACTTACTATGTTTGTAACATCTAAAATTGATTTCTTTATTGAGTTAATTAGTTTATATATTGAACTAACAGCTTCATTACTATTTTTTGACAACTTTTCTATCTCAGTAGCAACTACTCCAAAGCTCTTTCCAAATTCCCCTGCCTTCGCTGATTCTATAGTTGCATTTAAAGCAAGCAAATTGGTTTGCTTTGCAAATCCACTCACTGTGTTTAAGATATAATTTATCTCTTCTGAGGTATTGTTAAGTTCGTTAATTATACTTCTAGTTTTTGAAGATGATTCATTTACTTCTCCAACTATCTTAACTAATTCTTCAACCACAGATAAGTTTTCTTGTATACTAGTTGTAGAATTATTGTTTATATTTAGCAAATCATTTGATGCTTCGATAATTTTATTAACCATATTTGATATTTCATTTATATCTTTAACTGTTTCTTTCACTTTATTAGAACTATCATCATTTATACATCCTATTTTTTCTGCTTCTTCATATAGATTTTGCATAAATTCATTGTTATCTACAACTGAATCAGACAATTCTCCTGATACCGCTGCTATTTGTGCAGAAGTTACTTCTACCTCATAATTAAATTTTGATAATCTGTCTATTATACCATTAGTAACTTCAACTAAACTTTTCTTAGTTAATCTCTTATTACCTAGTTGGATTTTCTTAGGTATGCATCCTTCCTTAATATTGATTAGTGCCCCCTTCACTTCCTCAATACTTCTTGATTGATTAATAGATTTGTACATCAATACAAGGTTAAGTAATATTGAACCTACCAATGCTACTATAAGTACAATCATATTATAGCCCCCTTCATATGTTTCAAAAAATAAAACATAAGTTTAAGCAATATTTATATATGTAATTTACTATACAAGAAAAGGGCAAAACCTCACTATTGGTGAGGCTTCGCCCTTGAAGCTCAAACACGTATGTTTATTTTTTATATTACACAAATTGTATAACAAATTTATAAAATTTACCATAATAATTTGAAAGTATTTTAGTATAAATGACCCATTTTTTCTTTTTTTGTTTTAAAATATCTTTCATTATGAAGGTTTGTATCCATTATTAGTGGAACTCTCTCTACTACTTCTATTCCATGTCCTTTTAATCCAATTAACTTTTTAGGATTGTTAGTCATCAGTCTTATCTTTTTAACTTTTAATTCACTTAGTATTTGAGCACCTATTCCGTAATCTCTCATATCAGCTGGAAAACCTAAGGCTATATTAGCTTCCTCAGTGTCCAATCCTTCTTCTTGGAGCTTATAAGCCTTTATTTTATTTATTAGGCCTATACCTCTTCCTTCTTGTCTAAGATATAGAAGAACTCCCTTTCCTTCCTTTTCTATTGTACTTAAAGCTGCTGCCAGTTGCTCTCCACAATCACACTTTAGTGAATGGAAGGCATCTCCAGTAAGACATTCTGAATGTACTCTCACTAAAACCTTATCTTCTTCATTTATGTCACCCTTTACTAGAGCAACATGATGTTCTCCATTCAATCTGTTAACGAATCCAACCATTCTGAAATCTCCATACTCTGTTGGTAGATTAGCCTCTGCTTCCTTAGTCACATAACATTCACGTTCTCTTCTATATGCAATCAAGTCTTCAATTGATACAACGCTTAATTGATATTTTTCAGCTAATTCTTTAATATCATTTAGATTTGATAAAGTACCATCCTCATTTAATATCTGTGTTATAACTGCTGAAGGATAACTACCTGATAATATTGCGATATCAACAGCAGCTTCTAGATTATCAGCTCTTTTTAATACTCCACCATTAATTGCTTTACGAGGAAATATACTTCCTGGTATCCTAAAGTTTCTTCTAGTCTCTCCTTGCTTTATTAGCATTTTTATAGTTGTTGCCTTATCCTCTGCAGATACTCCACTAGAAGTGCTCTCATGATCTAATGAAATAGAATATTCAACTCTACTTTTAATACCACTTCCGTCCACTAACTTAGGTAGATTCAATTCTTCAAATCTATCTTCTTTTAAAGCCACATACATAATTCCTGAACCATGCTTAGCCATAAAATTAATTTTTTCTTTAGTAATATTATCCGATAGAGTTAATATAACCCCACTATTTTCTTCGTTTTCATCATCAACCAATATAATCGACTTTCCATTCTTTATCTCTTTTATTGCTTCACTAATTTTTGTAAACATATTTTCCTCCTCAATATTATTTAGATATAGAACTTATGAAATATGTCCTATAACTAATTCCTTTATATTCTTTTATCTATTTAAATAGATATGCCAGTTTTGTACTATAAAACTAAGTTGATATTTCTATTAACTATTTATGTTATTTTAATTTGATCCAGTATATATTTATATGCATTCTATTTATTATCAATCAATTTAAAATCTTTGTTTCTCTTATGCGATCTCTTGTTTAATATATGGATGTACCACTTCGTAGTAAAACTTATTATTTTTATATATACCCTTTAAATATCACATCATCACCTATAATCTGGTGCGTCACTCTGCTGAGCCTTATAGCATCATTCATCTTTTCTATTCCTACCCCACCAACTGGAGTGATTGCGTCTTTGCCACCAATTATCTTAGGTGCTATTGCAGCATACACCTTATTTACCACTCTGCTCTCAAAAGCGGAAGCCAATAAAGAACTTCCTCCTTCTATATATAATGAATCTATATTCCTTTCACCCAAGGCCTTCACTATATCTTCGAATTGTATCTTGCCTTGTCTCTCTCTCAGTTTTATTATATCAACACCATAATTCTTCAATTCCACTTCTTTTTCTATAGCAATTTTTTCTGATGCTATTATCAAAGTTCGTGTATTAGCATCAACCTTTAATATATTAGAATTCAAAGGAATATCCCCATACTTTGACACTATAACTCTTAGCGGATTTGATATAACAACACCTTCTAGTCTAGTAGTTAGCAAAGGATTATCTAGTCTTACTGTATTTTCTCCAACCATTATGGCAGCCACTCTTTGCCTTAAATGATGTACAAATTCTAAGCTTTTCTCGCTGCTTATCCATTTTGAGTCCCCAGTTCTACTTGCTAGTTTTCCGTCTAAAGTCATAGCCCACTTTGTAAATACAAAAGGAGTTCCTGTGTTTATATAATGAGTATATATTTCATTTAATTCCTCGCATTCATTCTTTAAAACACCGTATTCTATTTCTATCCCTAATGGCTTAAATACTTCTTCAGCCTTTCCACCTCTACCTACTCGAGGATTAGGTATTCCTATATATATTCTCTTTATCCCACTATTTAAAATAAAAGAAATATATTCATCATATTTTTCATCAATTTCAGGTTCAATATTTATAAAAAGTTCACTATCTCTAGTGTCTTCACCGGCACTTTTTATTGCCATTACTTCTGCTCTTTCACTACCAAAAAACTTATACCAACCTTGTCCTACTATTTTTTCGTTCTTAACCAATATTGCTCCAACTAGAGGGTCAGGATTTACAAACCCACTTCCTCTATTAGCAATATCAATAGCCTTTTTCATATATACTTCTATCATAAATATACACATCCTTTTTACACTATAGGAAAAAATTTGTATCTATCAATTAACAAATCTATTATTTCCATAATCAACTTCAATATTTATAAATATTCAACATTTAGAGAATTAGTATTTTTATAATTTGTCTTTCTAATTTATTATGTATAAATTTATCACAGCGATTATCGAACGTCAATATTAATTAATAACAATTATTATTTATTTTATAAACTTACTGACTCCTTCTAAGTTTAAATGTGTTATCGTATTAAATTAAAGGTACCCATCCTGTATCTACTTAGTGTACTGATCATCTCTAAGTAAGTATTAGTCTTGTATTATTTTAATCTATATGGATATTCCACTGAATTGATAAACTATCAAAGTATTTATAATTGTTAAGCTTAACTATCCTAAGACTTATATAACCTCCTAGTATATTAAAAAATAAATTACCATAATAAAGTACTAATATCCTATAGTACTTTATTATGGTAATTCACTCATATATGCATTTATAAATAAATTTTGTACTCCATCTCGAAAATAATACTTTTGGAAATAAAGAAACAATCTCATTACTTTAATATTGCAATTATCATACCTACTACACAGATAATTATCACTATTATATCGAACATAATAGAAGTTTTATGTATATTTCCACTGTCGCTACTACACTTATTCATATCTAACCTCCTTTAGTTATAAATCCAATATAGTTCTATGATATATTAAAAAGATTAATATTAGCTTACGACAATCTTAAACTTTTCTTAAATATATTTTATTAACTCACCTATTTTTACTCTACCCCTTCATTTAAGTACACATATTAGTTAAGTTACATATTATATTTTAGGTTACAGATATTTATGTAATTAATTTAATGAAAAGGAGAGGATTATGTGCCCATAATAAAGATTAATCCTACTCAGGACACCTTTATATCTAGCTGCTCACCTAATGATAATCACTGCTCTAATCCAGATTTGTATACGGGTTTAACTGGAAGCGATAGCTATGACTCCGATTATCTTAGAAGTTTGCTAAAATTCGATATTCTTAAGAATATTCCACCAGGTAAAACTATTGTAGAAGCAACTTTAAATCTATTTGTATTTAAGAAGCAAAAATTAGATGCTCAACTATCACCTCAGACTGTACAAGTTTATACAAACTTGAGCAACTTTTGCCAATGCGAAACTACATGGAATGCTACTCCAGATATAAGCATTACCCCTTTTTACACCACTATAACAGATTTTAATATCAATAATTTCGTCTCAATAGACATAACAAAATTAGTAGTAGATTGGTATAACAAACTAATTCCTAATTATGGACTAACACTCGTCGGAATAGAAAACAGCCGCAATTCTCTTATTGGATTTAGATCATCAAAATATCAGCTATATAGCAGAAGACCCTATCTTATAATAAAATACTCTAATTGCGTACCAACTGGCCCTATTTGTCCTACTAGTATTACTGGCGCTACCGGGTTAACTGGCCCTACTGGTGCCACAGGTGATATTGGCCCTATCGGTAGTACCGGGGTTACTGGTCCTACTGGCTCAACTGGACCTACCGGGTTAACCGGTGCTACTGGTGCCACAGGTAATATTGGCCCTATCGGTAATACCGGAGTTACTGGTCCTACTGGCTCAACTGGACCTACCGGGTTAACCGGTGCTACTGGTGCCACAGGTAATATTGGTCCTATCGGTAATACCGGAATTACTGGTTCTACTGGCTCAACTGGACCTACCGGCTTAACTGGCACTACCGGTTTAACCGGTGCTACTGGTGCCACAGGTAATATTGGTCCTATCGGTAATACCGGAGTCACTGGTCCTACTGGCTCAACTGGACCTACCGGCTTAACTGGCGCTACTGGTACCACAGGTGATATTGGCCCTATCGGTAATACCGGAATTACTGGTCCTACTGGCTCAACTGGACCTACCGGCCTAACTGGCTCTACTGGTTTAACCGGTGCTACTGGTGCCACAGGTAATATTGGTCCTATCGGTAATACCGGAGTCACTGGTCCTACTGGATCAACTGGACCTACCGGCTTAACTGGCTCTACTGGTTTAACCGGTGCTACTGGTGCCACAGGTAATATTGGCCCTATCGGTAATACCGGA
>NZ_BQXY01000004.1:91728-418833 GCF_024341905.1 Clostridium folliculivorans | reverse complement strand
AGTTTAATCATAGCTTACTTACTTAGTAAGTCTTTTTTCAAAAGAATTGCTGGTTTAGTTTAAGTCTAATTTTAGACTTTGTTTATCTTCTCTGTTTAATTTTCAAAGACCAATGCAATCGTTTCCGACTGCTTAATAATATTAACATTTAAGATTTAAATTGTCAACTTGTTTTTTTAACAAGTTTTAATTTACTATCCTGTCACTCATCAGCGACGTTTATTATAGTAACATTTTTATTATCTTACTCATTTCTATATATAATATAAATAAAGAAGTTATCTCACTATAGTTTTATTTTTCTAATATATTTAAGCTATTTCTATTAATGATACACGTGGTAATGTTTATAAACTAATTTGTATTTTATTGTTAATATATCTAATAAAATTACGATAATACACTTAGAAACCTTTATGTATTTACTTATTTGAACATATAAATATGCGATTTCACCGCTAATTTATTTTTTATCTTTGTAAAATTCACTTTTTCTTGTGCTAAAATTTAACTATAAAAAGCTTTGACTAGATCATTGTTTTATAAATATTAAAAAATCTTATAACTATTAATCAATTGATATATACTTAAAGATGAATCACTTCAATTAAAATCCTATTTTTTAGAACCTTCATGGCTTCTGATGAGGGAATTTGAAAATATAAATTAAAGTATTAAACAAATTCATCTGTAGATAACGCTATACAATTTAATAATTATATTTATTAATAGAACTTAATAAAAGCATTATATAGACTTATAGGTAGTTTTGTATTCCATACTAAATTACTATTTATAATTCAAGAAATCTCACAAATAATACTTAGGAGGAAAAGCATGAAGAAATTCTTAATTTGTTCAGTTATCGTATTTTCTTTTTCATTAGTTGGGTGTTCATCTAAGAGCAATTCAACAAACTCTAGTAGCAATAGTAGTAATTCAACTGATATAAAAATAACTTCTCCAACAACAGGAAATAATTCAAACACCGAAGTTAAAAATGATACAAAAGGCATCTCAGTATCTGGAGATCCTAATATTGCTCTACCAATTGTAAAAGTAGGTGGCAATATATATGTATCTCAATGGAAAGACAATAATAGGTTATATGAATATTTAACTAGTGATATTAACTCAATAAATGATCTACTCAAAGCTACAAAGAAATATAATTTATTCTCTAGAGAAATGGTTCAAGATACTGAAAAAATATATTTTACTAATATATCTGATAACAGCAATATATATACTTTATCTGATAGTACAAAAGAGATTAAAAAGCTTGATAACAGCAGAAGTTCAAATATAACTTTAGGAACCGACGGATTATATTTTATAAATCAAAGTGATAACAGCAAGATTTATAAAATAAATTTAAGTGATAATACTAAAACTGCAGTAATTCAAGATTCTGTTGGAAAGTTTCTCTTATTTAGCGATACAATCATATATCAAAATAAAAATGACAAATTCAAATTATACGCCTACTCTCTTAATGACAATACAAAAACTGAACTTACTAGCAATTCAGCTGAGAGCTTCGGTGTAGCTAATAACAAACTATATTATGTTAATTCGGGAGATCAAGATTCTATATGGAACTTAGATTTACAGAGCATGGAAGATAAGAAGCTTATAGATGTTAAAGCAGAAGATTTACAAGTAATCTCAGGAAGAATATTCTTTATAAACAGGTCTTCAGCTAATTATTTAAATGAATTGAGTTTACCTGCAAACGGAGTAGCATCAACAAGTCAAATTATAAATGAAGGTGTAGAACAATACTTTATATCTGAAAACACAATATACTATGAACCAAAAACTTCTCACAATGATATAAAAACATATAATATTAAATAATTGTACATCAAAAACTCGCTGAAGCGGCTTTCTTCAGCGAGTTTTTTTTGCACATCAGCTTTTCCAAATGTATATGAGAAAAATTGAGCAAGCGAATAAATTTTCTTTTTTAATGTATTAACTACAAATCATTAACTATACCCTTAAATTTATTCCCTCTAACTTCAAAGTTTGCAAACATATCAAAACTTGCGCAAGCGGGAGATAGGGCAACTACATCCTCTTCTTTTGCCAATTCCTTTGCTTTCAACACCGCTTCTTCTAAACTATCTACGCAATATATAGGAACTTCGATACCCTTTTCTTGTTTTAATTTATTAAACGCTTCTGCTATCTTATCCTTTGTAGCACCTAGTAATATAAGATTCTTTATATATTTATACCCTTCATAAGCAAGAGGTTCAAAAGGTATCTTCTTATCATATCCTCCTGCGATTAGTATCACAGGTTTTTCAAAAGCTTTTATTGTAGCTAAAGTTCTTGTAGGAGATGACCCTATAGAATCATTATAGTATTTCACTCCATTTACTTCCCTTATAAATTCACTTCTATGTGCAACTCCCCTGAACGAAGTTGCAACATTCTTCATAGCTTCAACAGATACTTCTTCATAAGTTGCTGCGAAGGCTGCCAAGTAATTCTCAACATTATGCATTCCCTTTATAACAATATCACTCTTTTTACATATTTCATTACCAAATACGTACAAACTTCCATCTTTATAGTAAGCTCCATCTTTCATTTCTCTTTTGGAGCTAAATTCTATAACATTTCCTTGCGCCTCATCTTTAAATGAAGCTGTTATGTCATTTTCTCTATTTATAATAAGTAAGTCTTTTGAAGTTTGAAACTTGAATATATTCTTTTTAGCATCAATATATTCTCCCATTCCTTTATGCATGTCTAAATGATTAGGAGTTATATTAGTAACAATTGCAACATCTATTTGACTATTCATTGTCATCAGCTGAAAACTTGATAATTCTAAAACAACCCTATCTTCTTCTTTAATCTCCTCAATTTTCGTGAACAGTGGTATACCTATATTTCCTCCTGTCCAAGTCTTAAATCCTTGTGACTTAAGCAACTCAGATATTACAGAAGTTGTAGTAGTTTTCCCATCACTGCCAGTAATTCCGTAAATCTTTCCTTTACAGTATCTAACAAACTCCTCTATTTCTGATGTTATATAAGTTCCATTAGCCTTTGCATTTACTAGAGCTTCATGATCTATTCTCATCGATGGACTCTTGAATATAACATCAAAGCCTACTAATTTATCAAGATAACCTTCCCCAAGATTCAACTTAACACCTTTTATCTCAAATCCAGTTGCAACTTCACCTAACTCAGACTTACTTTTCTTGTCAAATGCAGTAACACTAGCCCCTAAACTTAATAAAAAATCTATCAAAGGTATATTACTGACACCAATTCCTATTACAGCAGTATTCTTACCTTTAATAAATGCCTTAAACTCGTTAAAATCTTTTCTCATCAAATACTCGCTCCTTTAAAATTATAAATCTTAATAACTAATCAAAAAATCGATGAAACGACTTTCTTCAGCGATTTTTTTGCGCATATGCCTTTCCGAATGCATATGAGGAAAATCCGGCAGACAACACATTATTCTTTAACTTATACTACGTTTTAAGTCTATTATTCATACTTGGCCATAGATCAATTGAATTATAATTTCCTAAAGAATAAAAAATCGCTTAACGATATTATTTTATGTACTATATTAAATACTGTCCCATTTCTTTCTAATTATAACACCAGCAAATTATTTATTCTACTTTTCAAATAGTATATAATTTATAATTATACTCATTTTGCGGAGGGTATTATGGATACATATTATATAGGTTACTATTCCTCTCCTGTTGGCTTAATAAAGATCAAGGCCACTACAGATCATATAGTTAGTCTTGATTTCATTGATAACAAAACATCAGAGGATCAAAATCACAATTTTCTAATCACAAATTGTCTAAACCAGTTGCAAGAATATTTTGAAGGTAAAAGATTTCAATTTGATTTACCTCTATCACCTTCTGGTACTGATTTTCAAAGAGCCGTATGGAATGAACTTATAAATGTTCCTTTTGGCTCTATAAAGACATATAAAGATATTGCTATAGCTATAAATAATCCAAAAGCTGTTCGAGCTGTAGGTGGAGCAAATAACAAAAACCCTATTCCATTAATAATACCTTGTCACAGAATTATAGGCAGTTCAGGAAAATTAATCGGTTATGGAGGTGGCCTCTGGAGAAAAGAATGGTTATTAAACCATGAAAAAATAAAATTCAAAAAATGACAAACGTGATGTAATTGATATTATATAAAATAGATAAAACTTTAGAGCTGTCACAAAAATAAGTGACAGAATCTAAAGTTCTCTTATTCTATAGCCTTTGGTTAAATATATTACTTATCCCCAAATCTTTTATTTTATTTTTTATTTCATCATTATCTGTTGTATATAAACCTAACGCCTTCATTCTTTCAAAATACTCAGCTCCAGAAAAAGTATGTCTAACCCTTCTCCCGTCTTCAGTATTTAGCCTCTCATTAGCATAAGCAATTATATCACCTACTACAGTTTTTCTAGGAAGTATTAATGTTTCCATTCCTAAATAATTTCTTACTGCATTATATCCAGCTAATGTTCCAGTACTCATTGCTTCTGTGTGTCCTATAAAGAAACCAGCCTTTTCTCCTGCTACAAATAGGTTATCAATCCCCTTTACTTTCATATCATTATCTCTCGGTGTTGATGAAAGATATCTTATCGAATTACCTACGCCTCCTGAGTAAGGATCTATATATCTGGCATTTTCCAAGCCTTTAATCTTTCTTAACTTTTCTAATGGATAATAAGAAGTCATAACTTTTATATGCCCTGTATCAAGAAGCACAATATTTTCAGCAAATTCTTTTAATGCATATTGTTGGCATACCTTTGAGTCTAGTTTATCCATATTTATATCTTCTTCTGGAACTTTAAGAATTGCTGAGCCTTTTTCTTCAAGCTCTTTTAATATCTCTGGCGAAACACTTTCTCTCGGTATCTCACAGGAGCCACTAAATGCACCTATAGTTCCATCTCCTCTTTCTCCAGGGATATCCACTATTCCAGCCTTTGCACTTAAACTCACTCTCATTCCAAATGTAGGACACCTTAGTATACACATAACACATCCATTGCCATACTTATTACAATTCTCCATAGATCCTGTAGATCCGGTAGCTTCTACAAATGCATCAGCTTCTGCAACTGTCTTATCAAAAAACTTTATTGCCTTTATTTCATTGTTTTCTTTAACTACATTTATAGCTCTAGATCTAAAGTTAACCTTTATTCCTAGGTCAAGAATATACTTTCTAACTTCTGGTTCAACCTTACTTACATCACATAGCCACGCATGCTTATGTTGTGGAAAATCTACATTTTTATGGATCGCATTTCTATCCATGATGTCTATAAGTTCACCAGCTCCAAGAGCTATTAACTCTTCTGCCGCAGTATATCTACCATTATTCCTCATTATACCACCAACATTGCCTACACCAAGAAGTAGATCTGTCCTCTCAAAAATCTCTACTTCTGCTCCAGCTTTCTTAGCTGCAATTGCGGCTGCACATCCAGCCCATCCACCACCTACTATAACTAGTTTCATACTCTACCTCATTTATATTAGTATAATACTAGAATATTTATTTTCTATTGATATTGTTACAACACAAACACTATATTCCTTAAATATATCTATAAATAAATTTATAAATTAAAGTGCCTACTACCCTATCCAATTTAGAATCGATTTTTTAAATTTTAAAAATTTACTGTTAAACTTTACTTTAACACCAAAATTGTTATGCTTAATAAAATTTATAGCATCAATGTATTCTTTACCATCAGTTTGTAGGATAAATCTTTTACTACCCTTAGGTTTTATAAAAATAAGATTTGTGTTATCCTCGATAGTTTTTATATAACTTATATATTTATAGTCATATGCAGTTATTTTTAACCATTCGAAAAATATATTTGCTCTTATAACAAACATCTTCTTATTAGTTACAACAACTACTGTGTTTACACCCCATTCATTGTTAAATAAGTTTGACTTTGCCACTTCTTTAGTTTTTAATACTCTTCTATCTATTACACTGATATTAAATGCCTTAAACTTATACAATATTCTCTCATTCTCTTCTAGATGCTTTTGCAGCCTTGATATACCCTTAACCATCTCATTATCAATTATCTTTTCTTTTACTCTTCTCTCTATCTTAACTGCATCATATCCAACTATAAACTCATTTTGTGACTTTTCTATTGATTCAGCGTCTGTATCTTCATAGTTTAATAATGATAATACTTTTTTATCCATATTAGTACTCCTCCAAAGATTCTCTAAAGAATATGGTTCTCAATTTTTTTCTCCCCCTGCTCAATCTATTATATATAGTTACAGTTGTCATATTTAGTTCCTTGGATATTATCTCTACACTCTCTTCTTTTAGATATCTTCGCTTAAATATTTCTCTATCTCTATGAGCTAAGTGGTTAAACATATTCTCTATTTCACTTTTACTTTCTTTTTCTATAAAATCATTTTCTAAGTCTTCATTAGAATTAATTTGCAAATCTTCAAGCATTATATTATTTCTATCTCTTGAAAGTTTTCTTTTATAATCTAAAGCCTTATATCTTGAGATTGCCATTATCCACCCTTTAAAATTCCCTTTCTCAATGTCAAAGCATTCAATATTGTTCCAAATAATCATCAATATATCATCTACACATTCATCTATATAATTCATTTCATTACTATAATTGAGAATAGAAGCCACTGAGTTATATATTATTTTACCAAAAGAAGTTATAAGCTGGTTCAACGCTAATTCTTTTCTTTCAAATATACCTTTTATAATATCTTCATTACTCATTTTTCTCTCCTCTCACCCCTCATAATACTATACGTTTTAATTTAGCTTTTTCTGTCAATATAAATTTATTATCATAATATAGCTAGTTTTATATTTGCAATAGAAAAGTCATAGAAGTGAGCCCTTTTTGCACATCTTCCTTTCGAAATATATGAACAAACATATAGGCGAATAAGTTTTATTTCCTTGCAGTATAGCCATAAAAAAACTTCTAACCTCATTGAAATATATATTTAGCTGATTTGAAAGCTTTACACTTTTCTGGACATAAAAAAAACAAATCAGCTTTATAGAAAACTGATTCGCCTTTTTAAATCAAAAACCTTCTTATTTACAAGATTTAAAATTCTAATTTTTCTGCTATATAATTATCTAATTCTTCTATCTTAATTCTAACTTGTTCCATAGTATCTCTATCTCTTACTGTTACTGCAGCATCTTCTAATGTATCAAAGTCTACAGTTATACAGAAAGGAGTTCCTATCTCATCTTGTCTTCTATATCTCTTACCAATACTTCCAGCCTCATCATATTCAACATTAAATTTCTTTCTTAATTGTGAGTATACTTCATCAGCTTTTTCTGAAAGCTTTTTAGATAATGGTAGTATCGCTGCTTTATATGGAGCTAATGCTGGGTGTAGGTGCAATACATTTCTAACATCTCCATCTTCTAGTTCTTGCTCTTCATATGCATCTGCTAAAAATGCAAGCGCTACTCTATCTGCTCCTAGTGATGGTTCAATACAGTATGGAACATACTTTTCATTAGTAGTAGGATCTAAATAACTCATATCCTGTCCTGAATGTTCCTGATGTTTTGTTAAGTCATAATCAGTTCTATCTGCTATTCCCCAAAGTTCTCCCCAGCCAAATGGGAATAAGTATTCTATGTCTGATGTAGCATTTGAATAGAATGATAATTCTTCTTGTTCATGATCTCTCATTCTTATATTTTGTTTAGTCATACCTAAGTTTAATAAGAAATTCCAACAGTAGTCTCTCCAAAAATTAAACCATTCCATATCAGTTCCTGGTTTACAGAAGAATTCAAGCTCCATTTGTTCAAATTCCCTTGTTCTAAAAGTAAAGTTACCTGGTGTTATTTCATTTCTAAAAGATTTTCCTATTTGTGCTATACCAAAAGGAACCTTCTTTCTTGAACTTCTTTGCACTGCCTTAAAGTTTACGAATATACCTTGAGCAGTCTCTGGTCTAAGGTATATCTCAGCTTTTGCATCTTCAGTTACACCTTGGAATGTTTTAAACATTAAATTAAACTTTCTTATATCAGTGAAGTTTTTCTTTCCACACTTAGGACATTCTATTTGATGTTGTTCTATATACTCTTTTAATTGCTCGTTTGACCATCCATCCGCTGATGCTACCTCAGCTCCTTGTGCTGTCATATGATCTTCGATTATCTTATCAGCTCTAAATCTTGTCTTACATTCTTTACAATCCATAAGTGGATCTGAAAATCCGCCTACGTGTCCTGATGCTACCCATACTTCTCTATTCATAAGTATAGCGCAATCAACTCCAACGTTATAAGGGCTTTCTTGTACAAACTTTTTCCACCAAGCTTTTTTCACATTATTTTTAAATTCTACTCCTAGAGGACCGTAATCCCATGAGTTTGCTAATCCACCATAAATATCTGACCCCGGAAATATGAAACCTCTATTTTTACACAAAGCTACTAGTTTATCCATAGTTTTTTCAATTGCCATTTTAATACCTCCATTTATAATTAAATTTTAACTTATTGTTCATTTAATCCATCATCTGAATTCCATAAATTTACATATTAATAGTATTACTTAAGATTGCATAATTTAATATACATTTTTTAATATATTTACACTACTCTTATATAATAAAATTGTTTTAGACAAATAAAAAAAGCCCTTACCATAAAGGGACGAAAATTTCCGCGGTTCCACCCTTCTTGGCAAATGCCCTGCTTTAATATCTTAGCATTCAAAAGCGCCCTTCATCAATACAACTTAACGGTTTACACCAAACACCATCTCTCTAAAAAGTTATAAAGATTACTCTTCTTTATCATTATGCTATATTCATTTATAATTAGTATTGTATCAAAAAATTTCTTATTGTCAAGAAAAATACAAAAATCTCTTAAAACTCATATTGAAATAGTACTTTTATATAGAGTTCCTAATTTAACTATTAATTTGAACTCAAATATCTAACTTTCATGAATATTAATTGTCAATTCAATATATAACCTTTAATTATAAAAATTATCTTCAATAGCCATGTTATAGTTTCAAGTTCAATACTTATACTAAAATGTAATAAAATAATAAAACCTCATGCATAGCATGAGGTTATTGTACAAAATAAAAATGGCTCCGCGAAGAGGACTCGAACCTCCAACCTATCGGTTAACAGCCGAGTGCTCCACCATTGAGCTATCGCGGAACGTCATTACAAATAATATTATAACATCTTATAAAAACTTTGCAAGTATTTTTTTATTTTTTTTTGCACTTTTTACACTTATATTTTACCAACTCAAGATAGCATTAAAAAGCAATGTTTTACACAAAGCTTTAACATAATAACAAAACAATGGTAAGCTAATATATGAGGTAACATACAGGAGACATATTCTTATTTTTTATCCTTTAACTTGTATCAGGTTTTAAACCTAGTACTCATACTTATCTACAGATCTAATTGAATTATAAATTAATAAAAAATAAAGCCTTGCTTAAACAATACTTAAGCAAGGCTATTTTTACTTTTATAGTGGTTTCATGGTTGGGAATAAAAGTACATCTCTTATAGACGCAGAATCTGTTAAGAACATTATTATTCTATCAATTCCTATCCCTAATCCACCTGTAGGAGGCATACCAGTCTCAAGAGCACTCATAAATTCCTCATCAATTACATATGCTTCGTCATCTCCAAGCTCTCTTTCCTTAGCTTGTTGTTCAAATCTTTGTCTTTGAACTATTGGATCATTAAGTTCAGAGTATGCGTTACATATTTCTCTTCCATATACAAAACCTTCAAATCTTTCTGTAAAGGCTTCATTTCCTCTCTTCTTCTTTGTTAAAGGAGAGATTTCAACTGGGTAATCAGTAATAAATGTTGGTTGAATCATATGCTCTTCTGCATATTCTTCAAATAACATATTTAACACTTCGCCTTTTGTTACATTCTTTATATCTTTTTTAAACTCAAGGTGCTTTTCTTTTGCGATTGCTTGAGCTTCTTCATCACTTGAAATATTATTGAAATCTACACCTGCATATTCTTTAACAGCATCAACCATAGTGATTCTTCTCCATGGTGCTTTAAAATCTAGTTCAGTTCCTTGATATGTTACCTTAGTAGTACCATGAATCTTTTCACATACACTTGAGATTAAGTTTTCAGTGATTTCCATCATATCATTATAATCTGAATATGCTTCATAAAGCTCTATCATAGTAAATTCAGGATTATGTCTTACATCTATCCCTTCATTTCTAAAGTTTTTACCCATATCATATACTTTTTCGAAACCTGCAACTATACATCTCTTTAAGTAAAGCTCAGTAGCTATTCTTAAATACATATCAATATCTAAAGCATTATGATGCGTGATGAAAGGTCTTGCAGCTGCTCCACCTGCTATAGGCGAAAGTATAGGAGTTTCTATTTCTAAGAAACCTCTATTATCTAAGAAATTTCTAATTTCCTTTATAATTTTAGTTCTCTTTATGAAAGTATCCTTTACTTCTGGATTTGTTATAACATCTACTTCTCTTTGTCTATATCTTAAATCTGGATCTTTTAATCCATGCCACTTTTCTGGTAATGGTTTTAATGATTTGCAAATTAGTTTAAATGTTGAAACCTTAACTGAAACTTCTCCAGCCTTTGTTTTAAACACTTCACCTTCTGCCCATATCCAATCCCCAAGATCATATGTTTTATATTCTTTTAGAGCTTCTTCCCCAACCTCATCAATCTTTATAAATAGTTGAAGCTTACCATCTCTATCATGAATATCTGAAAATATAACCTTACCTTGACCTCTTTTAGACATAAGTCTTCCGGCTACTTTAACAATTTTTCCTTCTAATGTCTCAAAATTGTCTTTCACTTCAACTGATGAATGACTTCTTTCAACTTTATAAACATCAAATGGGTCCTTACCTGCTTCTTGTAGATCTAAGAGTTTCTGCCTTCTTAATCTTTCTTGCTCATTAAATTGAGCCTCTAACTGGTTTATACTCATTTCCTCATTTGACATTAAAAATCCCTCCGTTAATCTCTTCTTATTCCTAAAACTTCAAACTTACTCACACCTGATGGAACTACTGCTTCTACAATATCGCCTACTTTTTTGCCCATTAAAGCACTTCCTACAGGAGATTCATTTGATATTTTACTTTCCATTGGATCTGCTTCTGCTGAACCAACAATTATATATTCAACCTCTTCATCGAAGTCATAATCTTTTACTTTAACAATAGATCCTATTGTAACTGTATCTGTTGATATTTCTGACTCATCTACAACCACTGCATTTTTCAGCATGTTTTCAAGTTGTATTATTCTACCTTCTGTAAAAGCTTGTTCATTTTTAGCTTCGTCATACTCTGAGTTCTCGCTTAAGTCTCCATAGCCTAATGCAACCTTTATTTTTTCAGTTATTTCTTTTCTTTTAACTGTTTTTAAAAATTCTAGTTCATCCTCTAATTTTTTGACTCCTTCATAAGTCATCATATACTTCTTAACTTCGCTCATTTTTTTCTCCCCTTCAACAGTCATACTATTATAATATATCATATTTTAACAAAATTTCATATAAATTTGTTATATATGGTCTTCCTTAAACTGTCAATTATTTTTCATATTATAAGACCTATATTAGCTAATGTCAATATTATTCTTAAATAAATACTTAATTATATCACAAGCTAATATGTAATTTAACAAATTAGTTGCAAACGTTTTATAGGTTAACTTGTTATTATAAATCCTTTATTGCAACTTATTATTTAAGACTTGCTATTTTAATGACCATACATAAAACATATGGTACAGCAAAATAGCAAGTCTCATGTACTAACTTTAAATTTATGACTTTTCTCATTATTGTCTTTTTAGTATATTGTTATACCATATATTTATTCATTAATTTATCATAAAATGCTGTATCAAAATTCATTAATTAAATTTTTTTTATATTCTCTTAATATTGTTAATACACAATTCACATCATCTTCTGTATTAATAATATTCTTAATTTCTGTGCAGTTTTTTAAACCTTTTATGTACCAAGCAATATGTTTTCTCATTTCTCTTAAAGCCTTCCGTTCTCCATCATACTTTAAAGCCAAATCATAATGCTCCAAACACATATCAATTTTTTCAGAAGGAGTAGGTTCTATAACCTCAATTCCATTCATCATGTCAGTAATCTGTTTAAAGACCCATGGATTTCCCATGCTTCCTCTTGCTATCATTATTCCATCACAATTAGTCATTGATGTCATGTTTTTAGCATCAGCAGCAGTTACTATATCTCCATTACCTATCACTGGTATATTAACAGATTGTTTCACTTGTCTTATTATATCCCAATCAGCCTTACCTTCATACATTTGTTCCCTAGTTCTGCCATGAACTGCTATAGCATCAGCTCCTGCTGATTCTATCACTTTAGCAAAGTAAACTGCATTAACATCATCTTTATCAAAGCCTTTTCTAAACTTAACAGTTACAGGTTTATTAGAAACACTTTTTACAGCTTTAACTATATCATAAGCAAGGCTTGGATTTTTCATAAGTGCAGAGCCTTCACCATTTTTAACTATCTTTGGAGCAGGACATCCCATATTTATATCAACTATACAAATATCATCATTATTATTGAAATAACGTTCAGTAATTTCAGCCATAACCTTGGGATCATTACCAAATATTTGTACTGCCACTGGCTTTTCTTCTTCTGAAATTCGTAGAAGCTGTTCAGTATTATCGCTTCCATAATAAAGAGCCTTACTACTCACCATTTCAGTATAAACAAGAGAACATCCCATTCTTTTGCATAGGCCTCTAAAGGAAATGTCAGTAACCCCTGCCATAGGAGCTAAAAACACATTGTTTTCCAAACTTACATTACCAATATTCATTAGAGTATACCATCTTCTATTCTTTATTCTTATAATAAATTATCTTAAGTCCTTCTAAAGTCAATCTTGAATTAACTTTATCTATAAGATCCGTTTCTCTAGCAATTAAATTAGCTAAACCACCTGTAGCTAATACGAATGGTTCATCTTCTCCAAGTTCCTTCATTTCCTCTTTCATCTTTTTAATAATATATTCAACTTGCCCAGTGTATCCATATATTATCCCAGCTTGCATACTTGTAACTGTATTTTTGCATATTAGGGTATCTGGTTTTTCAAGTTCTACCCTAGGAAGCTTAGCAGCTCTCTCAAACAGAGCATCAGATGAAATTCTTATTCCTGGAACTATATTTCCTCCAAGATAGTTACCATTCTTGGATATAGCGCAGAACGTAGTAGCAGTACCAAAATCTATAACTATGGTGCTTCGCTTATACATTTCATATGCAGCAACCGCATTAACTATTCTATCAGCACCGACTTCTTTCGGATTATCATATTTTATATTTATACCTGTTTTTATTCCTGGCCCTACTACTATTGGATCCATATTGAAACATTTTCTAACCATATGTTCAAATGAATACATTATGTTCGGAACAACAGATGAAATTATTATTCCTTCTATGTCCTTAATATCTAAGTTATTCTGAGAAAATAAGGCTCTTACTTGTATTCCATATTCATCAGATGTTTTCTTCGAATCTGTTGATATTCTCCAGCTCATCATATACTTATTATTGTCATAAACTCCTAAAACTATATTAGTATTGCCAACATCTACTAATAAGATCATAATAATAATCCTCCAACTAATACAATTAAAAGCAGCCTTTGAAGCTGCTCATTGATGTTTTATTTTATTTAACTGCACATCTGGTTAGTTTCAAAATGTGTTGTGTAAATATCAATATAATTTTAGCAATTAAATTTTATTTGTCAAGTTTTTATCAATCTTTAGCTGAAGTCTCTTCTTTTCTTGGTCCCTTTTTTCTGAGCTACTTCTACATTAACTCTTACTCCGTTAATCTTAACCTTGTTCATCACATCTAATACATCATTTGAATATTGCTCAGGAATTTCTACAAATGTATACTTTTCATATATATCTATAGCGCCTATACTTCTGCCTGGTATACCAACTTCACTAGCTATAGCTCTCACAAGATGTTCTGGTTTTAGATTCTTGTCTCTTCCGATGTTGACAAACATTCTAACCATACCTTCTTCTCTGCTTTGGCCGACTTCTCTTCCGCCTCTTTCGCTTCTTTCGTTTCTTCCACTTCTTCTTGTACTTTCATCTCTAGATGATGTTGGATTCATATCTACATCGTCTCTTTCAGTAAAGTTAAGCTCTCTTTGAAGTAACGCAGCCGCTACATCCTTAGCATCATGACCTTGTTCCAGCATCTTTTCAACAATTGCTACATATTTCTTATATTCATCATTCTTCATGTCTTCTTGAAGCATATCTACAAACTTTTGAATTTTAACTTTTCTTACATCCTTTAATGTAGGTATGTTATGAAGCTTCATTTTCTTCTTTGTATATGTCATGATGTCTCTAAGATCTCTCATCTGTCTTCCAGTTACCATAGTGAAGGCTCTTCCTTCTCTACCTGCTCTTCCTGTTCTACCAATTCTATGAACATAGTGTTCTTCATGTTGTGGAACATCGAAATTAAATACCATTTCAACATCATCTATATCCAAACCTCTAGCAGCAACATCTGTAGCTATAAGAATCTTAATGCTTCCTTGTTTAAATCTTTGTATAACACTGCTTCTTACAGATTGCTTCATATCTCCATGTATCTTACTTATATTATAACCTTTATTTAAAAGCTTCTCTTCGATTTCATCTACTTTACTCTTAGTATTACAGAATATCAAAGAAAGCTTTGGATTGTACATATCTATAAGTCTTGTCATTACTTCTACTTTATCTTGTTCCTTAACTTCCACATACATTTGAGCTATATTTGGAGTTGTAATTTCCTTATTCTCTATCTTTACCATTTCAGGATTCTTTAAGTGCTTCTTAACTATGTCTAATATAGATCTTTTCATAGTAGCTGAGAATAAAAGTTTTTGAACCGGCTGTTCTATAGTTGATAATATTTCTTCAATATCATCTCTGAATCCCATATTAAGCATCTCATCAGCTTCATCCAATATAAGAACTTTTAAAGAATCCATCTTTATAGTTCCTCTTCTCATATGGTCCATAACTCTTCCAGGTGTTCCAACAACTATTTGGCTTCCTCTTCTAAGACCTCTTATTTGCCTATCCATAGAGTCTCCACCATATACAGCTAATACATTTAAACCTCTTTTGTATTTTGAAAGCTTTTCAAATTCTTCACCAACTTGAACAGCAAGTTCTCTAGTTGGGCATAAAACTAATACTTGCAAATCTTTGCTTGAAGTATCTATTCTATCTATAGTTGGTATACCAAAAGCAGCTGTCTTTCCAGTACCAGTTTGTGCCTGACCTACCATATCAGCTCCACTCATAACTACAGGTATCGCCATTGCTTGTATTGGTGTAGCTTCAGTGAACCCCATATCACTTATAGCCTTTTTTATCTCGTCTGAGCAATTTAACTCATTAAATATCATTTTTTCCATTCAGTATCTCCTTTTAACTAATTTTAATTTTTTATTTATTTTACGTATTATAATTTATTGCGCACCAAAAAAGGTCGAACAAAAAAAATCCTATCCATATCTAAGAGGATTTTTCAAGGCGACCAAAATTTCGTTTATACTCTTGAAGTAAATCGGAAAAAAAACCCAAAAACATGTTATAACATATTAATTCTTACGAGACTCTATTGTATCACATGGTTTATTCTCTGTCAAAGTATAAACATAAATATTAAAATTATAATATTTATTTTTAAAATTACATTCCTTTAATTTTAAGTTAAGTTTTCATATTATAGACCTAAAATTATAGTAGCCTTATGAAAATCTTCTATCACTTTGGCACAATTATTTTCATAAAATTCAAGTATACCTTTTTTTCAAAAATCTATTATCTAAGATTTTTGTATGCATTATTTTCTTTATTAATTATTTGAAAAGTCCGCTGATTTTATACATTAAATCAGCGGATTTCTAATATAGTTTTTAAAATAAACCTACAATTTCTCCATTTTCAAGGATATCCATCTTATTTGCAGCAGGAACTTTAGGTAATCCAGGCATAGTCATTATATCTCCAGTCAATGCAACAATAAATCCAGCCCCATTCGATACCCTTATCTCTCTTACAGTTATCTCAAAGCCTTCTGGTCTACCAATTAAAGAAGGATTGTCAGATAGTGAATATTGAGTTTTCGCCATACAAATAGGTAGCTTATCTAACTTAAAATCCTCTAATTCCTTTATTTGCTTTTGAGCAATTGAAGTATAATTCACACCTTTTGCTCCATATATTTCTTTCGCAATAACTTCAATTTTTTGCTTAATTTGAAGCTCTGAGTCATATATCGGACTAAAGTTTGATTTTTCTAGCTCTATAGTCTCAACTACTTTTTTAGCTAAATCAATTCCTCCTTCTCCACCTTTTTCCCAAACTTCAGTAAGAGATACCTTAACATCTAAGGAGTCACAAAACTCTTTCACAATTCTTATTTCTTCATCAGTATCTGAAATAAATTTATTTATTGCAACTATAACTGGAACTCCATACTTTTGGATATTTTCCACTTGTTTCTCTAGGTTTTTAATTCCTTTTTTCACAGCTTCTATATTTTCTTCATTTAGATTATCTTTCTTTACTCCACCATGATGTTTTATAGCTCTAATTGTTGCCACTAAAACTGCACAATCTGGTCTTAATCCACCATATCTACACTTTATATCAAAGAACTTTTCTGCACCCAGGTCTGCCCCAAACCCAGCTTCAGTTACAGTATACTCACCTAACTTCATTGCTGTTTTAGTTGCAATTATTGAGTTACACCCGTGTGCTATATTTGCAAAAGGTCCTCCATGTATTATTGCTGGAGTATTTTCTAAAGTTTGAACTAGATTTGGTTTTATGGCATCTTTCATTAACAACGCCATAGCACCTTGTATACCTATCTCTTTAGCATAAACAGGCATACCTTCTAAATTATACGCTACAAGTATATTGCCCATTCTTTCTTTCAAATCTTTAAGATCTTTCGCTAAACATAATATAGCCATTATTTCTGATGCTACTGTTATCATAAACCCATCTTCTCTAACAAATCCGTTAGCTTTACCACCCATACCTATTACTATATCTCTTAACGCTCTATCATTCATATCCATGACTCTTTTAAAAATAATTTTTCTAGAATCTATCTTTAATGAATTACCTTGATGTATGTGATTATCGATAGCAGCACACAGTAAGTTATTTGCAGTAGTTATCGCATGCATATCTCCCGTAAAATGAAGATTTATGTCCTCCATTGGAACAACTTGTGAATATCCTCCACCTGCTGCCCCTCCTTTCATTCCGAAAACAGGTCCTAAAGAAGGTTCCCTTAGAGCTATCACAGCATTTTTGCCTATCTTATTTAACGCTTGACCAAGTCCTACAGTAACTGTAGATTTACCTTCTCCTGCTGGTGTTGGATTTATAGCAGTAACAAGTATTAGTTTTCCAGCTTTATTTTCTTCTTTGTTGTTAACAACATCAAGAGATATCTTACATTTATACCTTCCATAAAGTTCAATATCTTCATCAGTTAATCCTAATTTTTCAGCTATCTTTATTATTGGTTCTATTTTCGCTTCTTGAGCTATTTCTATATCTGTTTTCATAACAAAATACACTCCTTCAGTTTAATATTCTTGAATAGAATATTTTTTCTTTCAATCAAACAACTAATACTAGTAAAAATCATAACTTATGAAATTATTATGATCATATGTAATTGCTAATAACATAACATTATTATTTGCCTCAGCATTATTAACATGTATATTATACCATTTTTAAATATAAAATAAATATATACTCGAATATTTTTATCTATGTTTTTATAAATATTCGTTATACAGCATACAATATCCATAATAATAGTTTAAACCATACGTATAATTGATTCTTTTAACTTTTGCAACAGCCTTTTATTTTATACGTTTAGACATACTCACATTTAACTTATAAATTCAGTTTCTTAACTAATATTAAATGATTTCATTTTATATAAAATAAGGTAACCACATTATCTGCGGCTACCTTATTTTTATAATGCATTATTAAATATCTCTTCAAATTCTTCAGCTTCAAGCTTTTCTTTTTCTAGAAGAGCTTGAGCAACTGCATGTAACTTACCAACGTACTCAGTAAGTAATGATTCAGCTTTTCCATAAGCCTCATCTATTAGACCTTTAATTTCTCGGTCAATTTTAGATCCAATTTCTTCACTGAAGTTTCTACTTCTTCCGATATCTCTTCCAAGGAAAACTTCATTATGGTCAGTTCCAAAAGATATAGGACCTACTTCATCACTCATACCATATTCCATAACCATACTTCTAGCTATATTACTAGCTCTATCAATATCGTTCTTTGCTCCAGTGCTTATATCACCCATTATTAATTTCTCTGCTACTCTACCACCAAGAAGTCCTACCATTTCATCTTTTAATCTAGACTTAGACGTATAACTTCTATCTTCTGCTGGTAAATGCATTGTATATCCACCAGCCATCCCTCTTGGAATTATGCTTATTTGATGAACTGGGTCCGCATTTGGCAATAGTTTAGCTACAACCGCATGCCCTGCTTCATTAGCTAAGTTTTCAATATCAGCTCCTGTAAATCCAGGAGTTCTCTTTGCTAAAACTTTAAGTTCTATATCATCAGATAAAGGCTTATTTCTTGTATGAACCTTAAGTATCTCTTCTCTACCTTTTACATCAGGAGCTCCAACTACAATCTGTCTGTCAAATCTACCTGGTCTTAATAGAGCAGGATCTAAGATATCTGGTCTGTTAGTAGCTGCTATCATAATGATTCCTTCATTAACTCCAAAACCATCCATTTCAACTAGCAACTGATTAAGTGTTTGTTCTCTTTCATCATGACCACCACCAAGTCCAGCACCTCTTTGTCTACCTACAGCATCTATTTCGTCTATAAATATTATACATGGAGCATTTTTCTTTGCTTGCTCAAATAAGTCTCTTACTCTTGAAGCACCTACTCCAACGAACATTTCTACGAAATCTGAACCTGATATACTAAAGAACGGTACGCCAGCTTCTCCAGCAATTGCTCTTGCAAGAAGAGTCTTACCAGTTCCAGGAGGTCCAACTAAAAGAACACCCTTTGGAATTCTAGCTCCCATTTCTATATATCTCTTAGGCTGCTTTAAGAAATCAACTATTTCCTCTAGTTCAGCTTTTTCTTCATCAGCACCTGCAACATCTTTGAATGTAACCTTCTTTTTATCTGGAGTAGCCATCTTAGCTCTACTCTTACCAAAATTCATTACACCTCTGCTTCCGCCTCCACTTTGAGATTGCTGCATAAATATAAAGAAAAATGCTATAAATAAGAAAATTACTAACACTGTTGGTATTATCTGTACCCAAACAGATATATTTGTTGGAAGTTCAAACGAAACTTTTACATTTGGTTTATTATTATTTGCAAGTAATATATTTAATGTTTCAACAGGAACTACAGTATTAAAAGTTTTGTTATTTGTTAAGGTACCTTCTACAGTCATTTTATCCTGTTTCACTTGTATACTCTTAACTTGGTCACCAATCCATTTTTGTTGAAAATCGCTATATGGTATAGTACTTCCTGCTTCGCCGCTTTTCACAAGAAAAACTGCAGAAATTACAACCATTATCATTACCACAACCCAGGCCGTTAAGCTAGAAAATTTTTTCATGATAGGCCCCCCTCTCTTACTAGTTACTATAAAATTTTACCATATGATTTTTTCCATTACAATACAGTTACATTACTTATTATATACTTCCTCTTTTAAAGAAGCTATAAATGGTAAGTTTCTATATTTTTCGGCATAATCAATGCCATAACCAACTATAAATTCGTCTGGAACTTCAAACCCATAATACTTCACATTAATATTTGTCTTTCTTCTTACTGGTTTATTAAGTAAAGATACTATTTCTATGCTGTTAGCATTTCTATCCTCAAAGTATTTCAATAAATAGCTTAGAGTAAGACCTGTATCAACTATATCTTCTACTATTATAACATCCTTACCTGCAACATCGTTGTCTAAATCTTTTAAAATTCTAACAACTCCTGAAGTTTGTGAAGAATTGCCATAACTTGATACAGCTATAAAATCTAACTCACAAGGTATCGATATATACTTTAATAGTTCAGAAGTAAATATCACAGATCCTTTCAATACTCCAACTACAAGTAATTCTTTGCCCTTATAGTCCTCGCTTAAATTTGCTGCTATTTCTTTAACCTTGCTAATGATAGTATCTTCAGAAAACAGTATTTCTTTTATGTCTTCTCTCATGTTAACTATTCCCTTTCTATAAAGCTTATTTGTAAAATTTTTTTTGTATTCTTATTAACTTTAAATAAGTCACTTATCTTTAAACCCACAATCCAAGAAATATTGCTATCAAAACAAACCAACGGTATTTCATCTCTTAAATTATTAGGAACTTTATTATCAATGAATATATCTTTTATCTTTTTGGTCCCTGTCATACCTAAAGGCTTAATTTTATCACCATTTTTTCTATTTCTAATAATTATATTTTGTTTTATTTTATCATAATCAAAATATTTAATTAAGTCACTACTATTTAAGTCAATTTTATTATTATTCTGCTTCACTTGTAGGACAGTATCATACATTAGCCCATCTAATCTCAGATTTTCTATCTTTTTCTCATCAAGCTCTTTTTTGGATATTATAAACTCTATGCTTTTGCATTTATCAAATTTTCTTATTGAGATAATTATATCTCCATAAGAATTTTCTGCAACTATTTTATTGGGAAGATTTATATTTTTTCCTGTTTTTCCTTTTTGTAATAGGATAATATCATAAATATGTTTCATTTCAAAATTATATGTAGCTCCAGAAACATAAAATATAGATTTTCTTACAAGCCTAGTCAACAACGCCTCATGAATATTAAAAGCCTCTTTGTTTATTATTACAGTTCCTACTTTTTCCTTACAAAACTTAAAATACATATCTTCAGAACTTTTATCAATATACTCACTATCAATATTGGCTAATGAGGCAAGCCTATTAAGAGATTCTACTATATCTTTATTGAAATTATTCTTTATAAAAGGAATCATTTCAAGTCTAACCTTATTTCTAGAATATATACTTTCCAAGTTAGTTCTATCAATCCTAGGATTAAGGTTATTACTTACGCAATAATCTTCTATTTCTTCCCTTGCTATACAAAGTATAGGTCTTATATATATATCATCTCTTACTGGCTTAATACCAACTAACCCATCTATGCCTGTTCCCCTCATAACTCTCATAAGTATAGTTTCTGCTTGATCATTTGCATTGTGAGCTATCGCAACCTTATTGAAACCTTCTTCTTTTATTATCTCGTTAAAAAATCCGTATCTTGCCTCTCTACCAGCCATTTCAGACGATATACTTTTCTCTTTCGCCATAGACTCAATATCTACTCTTTTTGTAAAACACGGTATTCCAAGACTAGCGCACATTTTTTCAACGTAGCTTTCATCTTCAAACGAATCGTCTCCTCTGAGCAAATGATTAATATGAGCTGCCCCAAGAGAAATTCCAAGTTCTTGTCTTATCATATATAAAACATGCAATAAACAAACTGAATCAGGACCTCCTGAAAGGGCAACCAATACTTTATCCCCATTTTTTATCATATGATGTTCTCTTATAAAATTTATAACTTTATCTTTCAAGCTAGAACACTTCCTAATCAAGTTTAATAACTTATTATAACATATCATTAAACTCTTATTAATATAAATTATTACAAATTCACTAAAACTTAAATAAATCGTATATTATCAATTGATTAATAATTTTATTTAAAATCACGCCACTCCTCTTACCCTTTATACATAAAAACGACTATGAAACTAAGCTAACATTAGTTTCATAGTTAAAATGTATTTTATTCAATTATAATATCAATTTTTCATTTTATCCATAAAGGTTTCATTTTATAACTTTTGTAAGTTACAAAAACACTTATTCACTAGTATATAGCAAACACCTTGGATACCACTACCGTCATATCATCTTTTATCTTAGCCCCACTTATTTCCTTAGCTTTGTCTAATATCTCTAAAGAAAGCTCTTTAGGATTTTTATTATTAGTTGTACGTAAAAATTCAGTAAGCCATTGACAGCTTCCATCACCATCTTTACCGTATAATATTCCATCACTTATTGTAACTATTAAATCTCCATTAGATACTTTTTTCTCTACGATATCAACATCTGTTGTATCCAATATGCCAAAAGGTAATGTTTTTGACTTCACTAATTCAACCTTTTCGCCCTTCTTGATAAAACTCTCTACAGCTCCAACTTTCATAAACTTGGCGTTTCCTGTATATAAATCAATATTTTGAAGATCTAAAGTTGCGAATTTTTCATCTTCACTAAACTTCATAGACATTATAGAATTAACAGTATTTATAGCCGTTAATTCCGAGAATCCAACTTGTGTAAACTTTTCTATGAGCTCCACAGCAGCTTTGCTCTCTGCACCAGCTTCAGGTCCTGATCCCATACCGTCGCTAACTAGAACCATATAGTTACCATCCTGAGTTTTCCCATAGCTATAGCTATCACCAGTATACTTTTCTCCATCTTTACACGCTATTGCTGCATATGATGACACATGATATTTAGGTGTTTCCTCAATATACACAGAACACTTATTAGTATTTGGGTCTATAGAGCATCCATCTCCACCTATACTCATAGTCTTACCGATAGACTTATTTATTACTGGCAAGACATCTTTTATGCATACTTGTCCACCACCACAACTATCCATAATTACTTTTATATTTAACCTGCCATTTTTATCGTTATAACATAAAATGTCATCATACTTTATACTCTCTTTATTCAACGCTCTCTTTATAGTTCTTTCAACATCATTGCATATAACTATATCTTTGCTAAAATCATCTATTAATTCTCCAATCGTAACCGCCATATTATTTATATGACCTGCTAAAAGTTTTCTTCCCTCTCCAAGTCTTCTTTTAAGCATTTCATCTTGAATATAATTACCAACTATCTCTTCTGTATTTTTTACTAGAGCATATTTTTTAATACATTTCTTATCCAATTCTAACGGAAAAGTCGATTTCCCCTCCTGATTACTTCTTATCAATTCAGAAAATGAATTGTAAGTAGTGTGCAACTCTCTTTTCCAACAAGTATATCTCATATCACAACCACTACACACTCTGTCAGCTAAGTTTTCTATAAGAGCACTACTTTTATTTTTTAATAGCAACCTATCATTATCAACTAAATTGCTTAGCGTAATAGATATAGTAGATAAAATATCTGTAAAATCAACAAGTCTATTAGTAAATTCCTCTTTAATCTTGCAAAAATGTAAATCTCCTAAAGTATCCTGCTTTCTTTCATTATCTAGTTCAAGCGATAGTTTATTATAAAACTTAAGTGGAATTGCACAAAATAACACTGCCACGATTAAAGCCTCTATAACCTTAAAATCATCGAATTTCTTTGAATACATTGATAGCACAAAGTATACTACAATATACGCTAACATCGTAAACCACTTGCCTGTATCTTTAAATATACCAACCATCAATCCGCATATACTATATACACTTATATAAAGCATCATATTATTAGTAGAAAGTCCTACTATTATCCCCATCGCGACACCTGCCGCTGCCCCCACTGAACTTCCTAAAGAAAAAGCTATTATTATTACAAAAAATAATGCAACTACATTCCTTATACTAATACCAAAAAGCGCTATACTGCCTATACCAGAAATTATAAGACAAAATAATAATGCCATAGCTATAAGCTCTTCACTTGTAAAAAAGTGATTTGTTTTTATATCATCTAGGCATGTTAGTGCATACTTTATAATATAATATATTGGATAAACTACAACGCATTGCACTAACGACGTTACTATATTAATCCATAGACTTATATTGGAACTAAACGCTCTATAAAAAATCATCGACAACATAAGTATGGAAAAACTCATTATTAAGCTAACCTTCTCCTTCAACTTAAAAGGGAGGTACGTAAATATAGATATTATAGCTGCCGACAAAATATAAATACCAACATTAGACGCACTACCTAGAAGAGTAGCGTATCCTAATAGAACTCCAACTGCCGCGATTATTCCTTCCTTCTTACTTTCCTTATTTAAAAACGACAGTATAAAAGCTATCCCGAAGGGTGATAACCCGTCTATACCCGCCCCATTTGCATTTATAGTTACTCTACTTATCAAAAAAGCTCCTATGAAATTAAATAGTAATCTATAAGGAGATCCTATAATCTTAAGTTCTTTCTTATCTTTTTTTCTATCACTTATTCTTTTATATGTAGTGACATCTACTCCATATTGCATTGGTAAACCCTCCTATTTTTCTAAAGCGTATTTCTATTATAGCAAAGGAGTTTGGAAATATATGTCACTTAATGTTTGTTGAAAATATTTTTATTCGGACATTTATCACTGTATTTCTTTATATTATTTATATTGATTTTCACTTAACTTATTGTAAAAGCACCTTTCTATTATAATTCACTATATAGTATGGTAAATACACATTTTCCTAGAAAAACCTCCTTATTTGTCGTTGTACAATAATCTTTGGGAATTTATAAGGATATTTTTTATGCATATAACCATGTACTTATATTTTATGTCAAAAAAAGCAAAATTAAATATAATATCTAAAATCACTTTAAGGTTACATAATTATTTACTTTTAATTATCACAATAAAGAATTTCTAAAGACATTAAAATATCCAGGTATAGTTAACTTAAAAATTTAATAATTTCTTATATAACAAAAAAGAACTCATAATATATGAGTTCTCTTGGTGCTGAAGACCGGAATCGAACCGGTACGATGTTTTAGCATCGCAGGATTTTAAGTCCTGTGCGTCTGCCAGTTCCGCCACTCCAGCAAGATGTATTTAATTTGAAATGGTAGCGGAAATAGGACTTGAACCTACGACCCTTCGGGTATGAACCGAATGCTCTAGCCAGCTGAGCTATTCCGCCATGTTATGGTTGCGGGGGCAGGACTTGAACCTACGACCTTCGGGTTATGAGCCCGACGAGCTGCCAACTGCTCCACCCCGCGATATTATGGTGCTGAAGACCGGAATCGAACCGGTACGGTGTTTTAGCACCGCAGGATTTTAAGTCCTGTGCGTCTGCCAGTTCCGCCACTCCAGCGAGTATTATTTAAAATTTGAAATGGTAGCGGAAATAGGACTTGAACCTACGACCCTTCGGGTATGAACCGAATGCTCTAGCCAGCTGAGCTATTCCGCCATGTTATGGTTGCGGGGGCAGGACTTGAACCTACGACCTTCGGGTTATGAGCCCGACGAGCTGCCAACTGCTCCACCCCGCGATATTATGGTGCTGAAGACCGGAATCGAACCGGTACGATGTTTTAGCATCGCAGGATTTTAAGTCCTGTGCGTCTGCCAGTTCCGCCACTCCAGCAAGAATTTTTCTGTCCGCCTCTCAGCGACAAGTTTTATTATAAAGTATGATATGTTTACTGTCAACACTTTTTTATTTTTTTATATATATGTTTTAACAGTTGATCTATTTTACAAAAAACAAGCTATAATCTCATTGTTCAGAGCTTATTTATCGATGATAAAAGCCAGATGTTTCCATCCGGCTTTTTCTATCTAAATGCTTTATATTAACCTAAGTTTTTTCTTCCCTTTGATTTGAACTCTTGATGTTTTTTTACATCAGCAAGTTTTTCTTCGCTATCTTTAAGGAACTTTGACATTATATCTTCAAAACTATTTGAAGAAGCCTTCTTCTTTTCTGAGTTCCAGTCAATCTCTGCAGGCTTAACTGATTTCTTTTGAACATTAGCTTGCTTTATTGAAAGGCTTATCTTTCCATTGTCATCTACTGATATAACTTTTACCTTCACCTTATCTTGCTCTTTTAGGTGCTGTCTTATATCTTTTACAAATGAATCTGCTACCTCTGAAATGTGTACAAGTCCAGTTTTACCTTCCACTTCTACAAACGCTCCAAAGTTTGTGATGTTAACCACTGTGCCTTCTAAAATGTTTCCTGCCATTAAGGTCATGTTAAAAATGTTCCTCCTTAAAATAATTAGAATAATTAAATCTATGTTATTTTTATAATAACCTATTTTGTAGAACTTGAATCATTGCTTGTTAAAACTTTCTTTTCACCTGGTTTAATCATACCTAATTTCTCTCTAGCCATCTTCTCGCTATAGGCATCAGTTTTTGACATGTTAACTTCATCTTTTAATCTATCATTAACTGCTTTCACTTTATTAAGTTCTAGCTGCCTTTCACTTACCTGTGCACTAATTTTGCGCATAGTAATCTCTTGTCTTATAAAACTAAATACAAATATTGATACAATTAGGAGTATAGCTATATTTTTAAGAGTAAGTTTCTTTCTCATGACTAAAGCTCCTTCGATTTCCAAAAAAATTCATTTATACTCCTATTTTAATAACTATTCATTTTTTATTCAAGTTATTTTTTTATCTTACTACTTATTAATCCTATTTCTGAAGAATATAAGTTTAAATATATACGATAAGTTCTTAAAAAATATTCTCATACCCTTTCCTGCAACTCTCTCAGCCTTTTTTTCAGTTTTCAGCACTTTCTTACTAAATAGCTTAATATAAATAAACGCTCCTATTATTATAAATAGATATACATACATCCCTAAGAAAGCATAATTAACATAAAGAAGGAATGTGAATATTATTATTGCAGTCAATATCCAGAATAAAAAATCCTCTATAAAAACTATAAACTTAGGTGTACCAATGCCTCTTATTGCTCTATAAATGTCAAAAAGCACACCAGTTAACATCCCTGCAACAAGGCTAAATATTACAATCTCAAATTGAATTTTTAATGGAAGTAGCATGATATCACCTATTTAAATATCTTCTTAAAGATATTTTCCTTTTCTTTTTTCACTTCACCCGTATATATCATAGCTGATATTTTCCCTATTATAACTACATCACCATTCTGTACATCTAGCTTATTCATCTTAAGCCCTTCACCTTTTACTGTAAGCATGCCTAGACATGTATTTAATAATATTTTTTCTTCATCAAAACTTAGAACTTCAACTACTCCTGTTAAAACTATCTTCTTTCTATTTTCCAGTGCTAAGTTGCTTTTTCTTTCCTCAACTTTAAGCTCCTTCTTATTCTCCATAATATCCTCCTATATGTTTTTATAATAAAATATATGACTATAAATTTTGATATATTCAAAATAGAGATATTTTTATTTAAATACATCATCCTAAGTAATCTTATTATTTTTATATAGTTTATATTATTGGTACTTATATGAGCTTTTTGCAAAATTTCAATCTATTCAAATTAATATTCAAACTATTACACTAAGCTAATTAGAATCACTTTATCACCTTTACGAAACAACACAAAAAATGACAAAAGGTCTCCTTGACTCTTCGTCAAAGAAACCTTACATTTCGTCTTGATCTTCTTCACCTTCTAATATTTCATACATCTGCTTTGCATTTTCTTTCTTTACATGTTCTGCAATATTAGTTATCTTAGCTTTCAGTTTTTTGTTAGCAAATACTATTTCAATTACATCCTCTTCTTTTACCTCTGTAGAAGGTTTTGCAACTTTGCCATTAATAGATACTCTTCCACCTTCGCACACTTCTTTAGCTACGGTTCTTCTCTTGATTATTCTAGATACCTTAAGATATTTGTCTAATCTCATAATATATCTCCTTATAACTTTAAGAACCCGAGATTCCTCGGGTCCTAAAAATATATATCTATTACTTGTTAACTTTTTCTTTGAATTCTTTACCAGCTTTAAATACTGGAACCTTTGAAGCAGGTATTTGGATAGTTTCCTTAGTTCTTGGGTTTCTTCCTTCTCTAGCTGCTCTTTCTCTAGTTTCGAAAGTTCCAAATCCAACTAATTGAACCTTTTCTCCATTTTCTAAAGCTTCTTGAACACTGTCAATGAAAGATTTTAATGCAACTTCTGCATCTTTCTTAGTTAACTTACTCTTCTCAGCCATGCTTGAGATTAATTCTGCTTTATTCACTTTTACATCCTCCTTAAAACTCTTATGATATGTTTTATGGTACCCTGATTATAATTATGTATTATAATCTACATTAACATATTATATAACCACTTTTTTATATAGTCTATAGTAAATTACTTATTTAACAGTACAAATATAATATGGTAATGATTGCTCACTCATGCTATATATTCTTCATAAAAGGGAAATTTCCTTCTTTGCCCCTAGTTTTTTTCAGTTTTTTTTGCTTTATTCCACAAATTATCCATTTCCTCAAGGGACATATCTTCTAATTTTTGCCCTTTTTTAGAAGCTTCTTGCTCAATATAAGAGAATCTTCTTATAAATTTTTCTGTTGTTTGAATTAAAGCAAGCTCACCTTCTACATTAAGGAATCTGGCAACATTAACACAGGCAAACAATAAATCTCCTACCTCTTCTACTATCTTTGCCCTATTTTCTCCATTATATACCTCTTTTATTTCATTTAATTCTTCTTCTACCTTAAGCATAGCATCCTCTACTTTATCCCAATCAAACCCAACCTTTTTAGCCTTATTTTGTACCTTTGTGGCTCTGATAATTGAGGGTAACGATTTTGCTATAGCCTTTAATTCATCGGTAATGCTATCAAATCCTTTTTCCTCTTTCTTAATATCTTCCCATCTTTCTAACACTTCACTAGATGATTTTAACGATTGACTGCCAAAAACATGCGGATGTCTATTTATCATTTTCAAACAAATCCCTTGTACTACATCCTTAATATTGAAGTACCCTTCTTCCTTAGCAATAGAAGAATGGAATACTATTTGGAGTAATACATCTCCTAATTCTTCTATCATCCCAGCATCGTCCTGGTTATCTATTGCTTCCAAAACTTCATAGCACTCTTCTATAAGAGCTTGTTTTAGACTCTCATGTGTTTGTTCTCTATCCCAAGGACATCCACCCTCACTTCTTAAAGTATCTATTATATCTACTAAATCATAAAAGTCCTTCTTATTTTTCAAATCTTTCGGTACATAGATCGAAGTTAAATAATCGATATCTTCTTGCATATCAATTTCATAAAGAGGCATTTTTCTTATACTTTCTTGATTTTTTATACCTGCAGCTCTAACAAAATATACTTCTGTATCATCATTAAATTCTTCTTGAAGCTTTAACTTTACTTCTGATGCAATAAATTGGTTATACACCTGAGTTACTATAATACCAGATCTCTTATCTAGAACCTGGTTTTCAACATCAAATGCATCAACAATTTTAAGTCCTTCCACTGGATCTATTTCTAAAGCTTCCATCATTACATCAATAAAGCTAACTGCCGGCAAAACTTCATATGGCACCCCTTGCTCTTTACACAAGTTTACGAGATTTAAAACAGATTTTTCTGCCACTAAAGGATGCCCAGGAACAGCATAAATAATATCATTATGTTTTTTATGCTGCTGAACCAAATCCAAAGCTATGCTTTCATACACTTGGTCAAATGTATCAGACTTCTCGTAAGCATCATCATAAGTATTAAACTTTACTCCCTCATCAACTAAATACTGAACGGTGGGATGCTTTTCTGTTCTAAGAAATATATTATCGCACCCTTTTAGTTCTTTTATCGCTCCTAAAGTTAAGGCTTCTTCAGATCCAGGTCCTAAGCCGATTATCTTGATCATGTTCTTTCTCCTTTTATCTATGTCTTTTTAGAAATTTACTCTTTATATAATCATATTTAAAGACACCAAGAATTACTATTAGCATCACATATATAATAATACCCAAAAAAACAGAAATCAAGCAAGCTATTCCATTACTAGAGGTTCTATTAAATATATTGATATAGGTTATTAGAACTACCAATATCATTATAGTAGCTGCAGCTAACGGTTTCATAACTGCTGCTCCGTAATCTATTCTAACTTTAAGTTTTAAATGGAGATATATCAGATTCAGCATAGAAGCAGCTATATATGCTAATATTGAGGCCGCTACAGCTCCGTATATATTTAGCCACGATATCGGTATAAGATACAATGTCAATACTACCTTAATAAAGCATCCAATGAGAAGATTTATTACAGGCATAGCATAAGATCCAGTAGATTGTAATATAGCTGTTGTAGTTTGTGCTAATATTATAAACGGAATAGAAATAGCTAGATATTTAAGTATCTGATACCCCTCATATCTTCCTGGAAATATAAGCATCATTACAGGCTCTGCTAAGAAATATAGTCCTAACGTACAAGGTATAGCTATAACCATTGACATTCTTATTGCAGAATCCACCTTAGAAGCAACTTCTCTAATATTCTTCAATATATAATTTTCCGCAATTATAGGTATTAAGGAAGTACTTAGAGCAACAGATAATGTTAAGGGTATATTGACTATTACTGAAGCTTTACCTGTTAATTGAGCATAAAGAATGGTAGCTTGTCTATAATCAAAACCTGCGTTCAAAAGCTGCCTTGGTACTAATATTGAATCAATTAAACTAGCTATAGTTCCAACCGCACCCCCTAGGGATATTGGAATCGCTATTTTAATCAACTGAGTAAGAAGCTTATCATTTGATTTTACTTTCCTTACCCCAAAGCTTCTCTTAACTTTAAAGTACTTTGTTATCAAGTATATTCCGCCTAAAAAGCCTCCTGCCGCCGCACCAAAGGCAGCACCACCTGCTGAATATTCTATTCCATAAGGAAGTAATAGAACAGCTAGTCCAACACCTACGACTACTCTTCCTATTTGCTCAATTATCTGTGAGATTGCAGATGGATTCATATTTTGGAGCCCTTGAAAAAATCCTCTAAAAGCAGACATTATAGATATACATATAGGTGCAAAAGCAACTCCAATAATAGAATAATAAGACTTTGAATCCCACTTTAATGCAGACATTATGGGTCTTGCACCTAAGAACAAAAACAACGACATGCCTGTCCCTAAAATTATCATTAATATAAATGATTCTTTCATAGTTTGAAATGATGTATCCAAATCTCCAACAGCATTACTTTCCGAAACCATCTTGGAAACTGCAACAGGAATTCCCGCTGCTATAGCAACATAAAACATATACAAAGGATAAGTCATTTGATAATATCCTATACCCTCATCGCCTATAAGCATTATTAAAGGCCAACGAAAAAATATTCCTAAAAATCTTGTGAATATTCCTGCAACACCTAATATTATACTTCCTTTTATAAGAGATTGTTTTTTCATAAAATACCTCCAAATTTTTTAACTACTTAATCTTTATTGCAAATTTGGAGGTATTATTACAGAATTTTTATATCTAACTGAATAAATCTTTAAAACCTAGTCAATAATTAAAATGGTTTTGGGATGCAAGTCCTAGGAGATATTATTGTTCCATTTGTTTTCCTAGGAATGCGGCTGCTGTTTCAGCAAGCTTAATTTCTAAGTCTCCAAACTTTTCTCCTGCTTGTTTGGATAATATCAAAACAGCACCGATTGCATCCCCCTCTGATATTATAGGTGATACTACTTGGCATGAGTATTTATCTTCAGCTGTATCCTCACTATATATTGGTACAACTTTACCTCCGGTTGCTCCTAAACATACAGTTTTTCTTTCATCCATTATCTTTTCTAGTTCATTACTTATCTTCTTTTCCATAAAATCTTTTTTAGAAGCTCCACTAACTGAAATGAAGGCATCTTTATCAGCAATTAAAACTATATGCCCTATTGCTTGTTGAAGACTTTCTGCATACTCTTTAGAGAAATCTGTTAATTCTCCAATAGGAGAATATTTTTTTAAGATAACTCCACCTTCTCTATCTGTAAAAATTTCTAGAGGATCTCCCTCTCTTATTCTTAAAGTTCTTCTTATTTCTTTTGGTATAACCACTCTACCTAAATCATCAATACGTCTAACAATACCTGTAGCTTTCATTATTATATTTACCTCCTTATATATCTTTCACTTAAAACTTTCGTTATTATTATTTTTCAGAATAGAAATTTTATACATGCTTTGGCTATAATTATCTTTTTGTATAATTTCAATCCAATAAAGTAAAAACTCACATAAATTTGAGCAAACAAATTCATGTGAGTTTTATTATGTCATTAAGACCAAAATTTATTCAATTAATTAAAGCTTATCATCATATGTTACAACTTTTAATTCTTTTTTCCATTCTTCATACTTAGCTTTAAATATTTCATTCTTCTTATTTGTTTCTAATGTATCTTTAATCGAAGCCTTAACAGCTGATAATTCTTGAGTCTTTGATGTAGTTTGAATTCCAGCAACCTTTATTATATGCCATCCATATTGAGTTTTAACTGGACCTGATACTTCACCTTCCTTAAGCTTCTTTGCAGCCGCTAAGAAGTCCTTATCGTAGTTTTGTGAATCATAAGGAACATACCCTA
This sequence comes from Clostridium folliculivorans, assembly GCF_024341905.1. GTDB lineage: Bacteria > Bacillota > Clostridia > Clostridiales > Clostridiaceae > Clostridium_AR > Clostridium_AR folliculivorans. The sequence goes on along the minus strand of NZ_BQXY01000004.1, from coordinate 386,095 downwards.
AACTTCCACCTGAGTCTTTTGTACCATCTGTACCATATTTAGCTGCTAATTCCTCAAACTTCGCACCTTTGTCTAACTCTGCTTTTATAGATTTAGCTTTATCTTCACTATCTACAAGTATGTGGGACATATTTGCGCCAGGTTGTTGTGTGTATTGAGTTTTATTTTCGTTATAATACTTTTCTATATCAGCATCAGTAATCTTTATATCTTTAAATAAGTATTTATCGAAAACTGCTTGCATCTTTATTTGAGTAGCTAAATATTCTTTTAAAGTATCTAAAGTGTAGTTTGCTGATTTTAGAGCATTATTGAACTCATCATCAGTCTTATAGACTTTCTTTATATCAGCAAGTTTTGCATCAACTTCCTTGTCTAGTTCAGCCTTTTCGGGTATCAATTTTAAGTCAGCTGCCTTCTTTAAAACTACCTTTTCTTGTATCATTTGCTCCAATTGAGTTTGTCTTTGTTGCTTTAAAGCAGCCTTACCATCAGTACTCTTTTCCAAATCATTGCCATATTGTTGTTTTAATTGATCTATAGTAGACTGCATCTTTTCATCAACACCACCAAGTGTGATTTTCTCACCATTAACAGTTGCTACTACAGTCTTGCTTATAGCTTCTGGAGTTTTTTGTATCATCTTACAGCCTGATAGTGATAATCCAATAACACCAATCAAAGCTATTGAAACTAATTTCCTTATGTTCTTCAAAATTCTTACCTCACTTTTCTTAAAATTAATTCCCCTTTATAACCAAAATTCAATAGACATAAATTAGTATATCAATTTATAACAATAATTTCAATTTATATTGGGTAAATTTATTTATTTATTAACATAATATGGTTTATATAAATTATTTTTATTATCATTATACAGCTAATTCAGTTAATTTGCATTTAAATTCCAGTTATATTTAAGCATTTTTACTTAAACTATCTACCATATTTTTAAGCGCAGGTAATATATCCTCTCTCTTTATATCTTTTAACTTATATCCAAAAGAAGGTTTATCACCCATTCTTATTATTATATTATTCTTATATCTCTCAAGCAACTTTTTAAATATATCCTTATCTACTTTATCTCTACTTTGGAATTGGAATAAAACCTCTCCATCTTTTTCTTTAACATCCTCTATCCATAGGTTTCTAGCCTTACTCTTAATATAAGCTATATCCATGAGGTTATATACTGCATCAGGAATTTCAGAAAATCTATCTTCTAACTCTTCTTTTACATCCATATAATCATGTATGCTTTCGATGGCTGCAATCTTTTTATATATTTCAATCTTCTGCAATTCATCTTCAATGTATTGAGAATCAATAAACGCATCGACTTTAATATCAATAGATGTTTCTATAGGCTCTTGCTCTATTTCACCCTTTATTATCTTTATTGTGTCTTCTAGCATTCTACAATATAGATCGTACCCAATAGTAGCCATATGTCCATGTTGGGCTGACCCCATCATATTTCCAGCTCCTCTTATTTCTAGATCTCTCATGGCAATCTTAAATCCTGACCCCAACTCAGTGAAATCTTTTAGGGCCCTTAATCGTTTTTCAGCTACTTCAGTTAAAATTTTATCTTTTTTATATACAAAATAGGCATAAGCTATTCTATTACTTCTTCCAACTCTCCCTCTCAATTGATAAAGCTGAGACAGCCCCATCTTATCTGAATCATATACAATTATGGTATTTACATTCGGCATATCTATACCAGTCTCAATTATTGTAGTACATATAAGGACATTATATTCATTATTCATAAACGCCATCATTTCGTTTTCCAGTTGTCTCTCTGTCATTTGACCATGAATTACTGTTGTTTTACACTCTGGCACAAGATTTTGAATATAATCAGACATCTCCATAATGTGTTCGACTCTGTTATATACAAAGAAAACTTGCCCTCCTCTATTTATTTCTCTAAGAATAGAATCTCTTATAAGTTGATCATTTTGCTCTACCACATAAGTCTGTATAGGATATCTATCCTCTGGAGGAGTCTCTATTACTGATATGTCTCTTACTCCAGTAAGAGACATATGAAGCGTTCTTGGTATAGGTGTAGCACTCAAAGTTAATACATCCACATTTTTCTTTATGTTTTTTATTTTCTCTTTCTGTGTTACACCAAATCGTTGTTCCTCATCCACAATAAGCAGTCCTAAATCTTTAAACTGTATATCCTTAGATACTAACCTATGTGTTCCTACAAGTATATCTACATTCCCTTCTTTTACTGCCTGCAAAGTTTCCTTCTGTTGCTTAGCTGTTCTAAATCTAGAAACCATATCTATTTTTATAGGAAAATCTGAAAATCTTTTCTTCATATTACCATAGTGCTGATCTGCCAATATAGTTGTCGGAACAAGTAGTGCAACTTGCTTACCATCCATTACAGCTTTAAATGCAGCCCTTAATGCAACCTCAGTTTTTCCGTATCCTACGTCTCCGCATAGCAGTCTATCCATAATCTTTCCAGATTCCATATCTGTTTTTATTTCTTCTAACGCTGTCAATTGGTCTGGAGTTTCTTCATAAGGAAATTCTTGTTCAAACTGATCCTGCCACTGAGTATCATTTGAAAACTTATGTCCTTTTAAGGTATTCCTCGTAGCATATAGCTTAACTAAGTCTTGCGCAATCTCATTTATAGACTTTTTAACCTTAGCTTTAGCTTTTTGCCAATCACTTGATCCAAGCTTGCTTATCTTTGGAGACTTTCCTTCACTACCAATATACTTTTGAACTAGATCCAATTGGTCCACAGGAACATACAGTTTATCACCTTTAGCATACTCTATATCCAAGTAATCTCTCTTATGTCCACTAACATCAATTTGTTTAATTCCTTTATATACTCCAACCCCATGATTAGCATGAACTACATAATCTCCTAGCTTTAATTCGGCAAAACTCTTTATTTTTGAAACGCCTTTTTGCTTAGGAGATTTTCTTACTGACTTCCTTTTAGCTTCTCCAAATACTTCTTTATCTGATATAACACAAATCTTTAGATCTGTGAACTCAAACCCTTTTAGCTGATTTCCAAAGGTTATTATAACTTCACCAAATTGTATTTCATTTATTATATCTTTATAGACACTTTCAATATCTCTATCTCTTAAGGTATCTACTAGCCTTTCTCCCCTGGGCCTTGTTCCTGATAATATAATAGTCTTATATCCATTTTTCTTTTTTTCTTTTATGTCATCTATCAACATATCAATTCTTCCATGATAGCTACTCAATGTTACTTGGGAAAAAGCTATAGAATCGACATTTTCAATAAAATCACTGTTCCTGGCAAATGCGTTTATCGTTATTAGTCTAGATGAATTAAACTTCTGTACTAAAATATCTTTACCTAGTATCAAGTTTCCTTGGGATGGTAAAATATCTCCTCTTTCAAGAAATGAGGAGTAGTTTTCTTCAAATTCATATATAACACTATCTAATTTGCCATTACATCTCTGATCGTCATCCATAATCATTATATAATCTTCAAAATAGTCAAAAAAACTTGATAATTTTTGAAAGAAAAAAGGTAGATAACTATCAATTGTTTCAAAGGACCACGTTTCTTTAAGATTTTCTATATTTGACCTAATATTTGATTTTATCTTTGATATTATATCTTTATCGCTATTATCTCTAGATTTTATAAAATTTGATAGTTCCTCATTAATCTTAGTTATAGCCTTCTGTATAGTTTCATCATCTAATATCACTTCTTTTGCTGGAAAGATCTCTATTTCTTTAACTTTATCTATACTTCGCTGACTTTCTAAATTGAAAAATCTTATAGAATCAATCTCATCCCCAAAGAGTTCTATTCTATATGGTAACGCAGTATTAGGAGGATATATATCTAATATACCTCCTCTGACTGAGAACTGACCTTTACCATCAACTATATCCATTCTCTCATATCCGCACTCTATCAATTTTTTAGAAAAATCTTTAAAGTTTATTTCATCTCCAACCGCAACTCTAAAGGTATGACTTATATATAAATCTTTAGGAGTATATACCGTTGCAAAACTCTCAATTGATACTACTATTATTTTCTTTCTACTATCCAAAATCTCTTTTAAAACTTTTAGTCTAGCCCATCTTAAATCTCCTGAAATAGCGTCAATATTGTAAAAAACTATTTCTTTTGAAGGGAAGTAGTATACATCAGTAGTATATAGTAATAAATCTTCATATAAATTTTTAGCTTCAATATCATTATGAGTAATTACAACTATAGATTTATCACTATTTTCAAATATACCACTTATTAGATAACCCTTTCCTGATTCAGACACTCCGTAAGTAGAAAACGGATATCGATCCCTATCAATATTTGATTTAACTTTCTGAAAGTTAATACTATTATTCAACGGCTCCATCAGGCCATTTAATCTCATAGAAACACCACCTGTAATACATTATTATTCCGCTTTAAATCCATTAAATTTATTCATTGCTTCGCTGATATCATTCTTTATTATAACCTCAACAGCTTGAACAACAGCTGGTAACGTTTTTTCTAAGATCTTATCTTCTTCCGAATTGAACTTTCCTAAAACATGTGAAACAAGGTCATGTTTAGGTTGTCCTACTCCGATTTTTATTCTTTGAAATTCTTCTGTTCCTAAATTTGCTATTATACTCTTTATTCCATTGTGACCTCCAGCACTTCCTTTTGGTCTTATTCTAAGTTTTCCCACTTCCAAACTAACATCATCATACAATACTATAATTTCATCACTATCTATTTTGTAAAAGTTTACTATATCTCTTACGCTTTCTCCACTGAGATTCATATAGGTTGTTGGCTTCAGTAGGATAACTTTATTGTTGTTAATGTATCCTTCTCCATACACACCTCTAAATTTTTCCCTATTTATTTCTATATTATACTTATTAGCAACATAATTAATTGCATCAAACCCTATATTATGTCTAGTATTAGTATACTCTTTCCCAGGGTTACCAAGGCCTACTACTAAATACATACGCTTACCTCCATTAGGCGAATTTTATCTTTTATAGTCAATTCAGTTGTATAACTATTACTTATTTATATATATCAAAACTTATATTTTGAGTCTAATGATTCAAGCTCATTATCTAAACATAAGAAAGTATATCCCATCCCTATTGTTAAAACTATATTCATTATGATTTTAACTATCAATAATATTTTAATCATAGATATAGATTTTATTTGGAACTAGCATATCTCTATAATACAAATATAAAATAAAAAATGCAACAAAGCATGCATTTGCTATATATTATAGCAAGCATGCTTTATATCACACCTTTTGTAAAAGTTTCATAGTTAACTCTACTGTATTTTTTCCTCTTAGTACTTTACAGGATATATTATCCCCAACATTATGAGAATTAATTACATCATTAATTTCAGTCAATGTTTTTATCTTCCTGCCATCCATCTCTATAATAATATCAAAAGGCTTCATTCCTGCAGCATCAGCGCTTCCTTTAGCAACTACACTTTCTACATACACCCCTTCAATATCTTTGTTTTGCTTAGATGTAAGATTCCATCCTCTAAACCCAAGGTTAACAAGCTTCACTTCATTATCACTTATTATTGAATCTATTATCTTCTTTGCATCTTGAATGTTTATAGCTATTCCTAGTCCTTGAGAAGAGTACTTATTAGTAATAGGTAAATTATTTATTCCTATTACCTCTCCATATATATCCGTTAAGGCTCCTCCATTATTTTCCCTATTTATTATTGCATTAGTTTGAAAAGTTCTAACGGATTGTTTGCCTAAATCTGCATTTTCAACATTGAATCTTATATTGGTCGAAGTAATTATTCCAGATGTAACAAGTCCTATATAATCATCTCCTATGCAATTACCTAAAGCTATTACTAAACCGCCTTCTCTAACATCCGATAGGTCTGATATCTTTACAACAGGTAACTTATCGGAATCAATCTTAACAACAGCCAAATCAGTTGTTTTGTCGTACCCAATCATCCTACCTTGCTCAATTTTAATTCCGAGGCCTGCTCTTTTTACTAATATCTTATCAAATGTTGATATAGAACTATAGTTTGTTACTATGTATCCATCTTCTTTATATATTATTCCTGTTACATTTGTATAACTATTTATATTAAAGTTTTCTTCTTTATTACTTATACTTACTATAGAAGGAGAAACTTTTGAAACAACCGAACTAATTTGCCCCTCCCCTGAAGTGGCAGAACTTTCTCTAGTGTCTATAATCTGAAATATCGTCTTATTACTGTCCTTTAATTTCAGTCCATATTTTCTCTCAACAATATAAGCACCTGAGATAGCCCCTGCTACTGATGCAACCAAGATTATTATAATACCTTTTGTTAATCTCTTTATATTATTTCTTCTTTTATTTTCCTTAAATCTTATCATTCCTTCTAAACTGCTAGTATCATCTTTCTTAGAAGATTTTTCGATGCGTATAGTTTTATCCTCCTTCTCCATGTAGCACCTCCTACGGTATTAAAACCATACATTTTATACTTTTTTTAGTGAAAATGTGAAGACTACTCCCTTATCTGACGCCTTATTCTCTACCCAGATGTCTTCACCATGTAACGAAAGTATATGTCTAACAATAGGCAATCCTAAGCCAGTACTAATCTTATTTGTTCTAGACTTATCTGACTTATAAAATCTATCCCAGATATAGGCTTTTTCTTTTTCTGATAGCATAGGTCCATCGTTATAAACACTGATTAATGCTTTACTGCCCTTTGATCTAGTGGTTATCTTTACATCACCACTTTCATTGCAATATTTAATTGCATTATCAATAAGATTATTTACTACTTGGATTATCCTATCTTTATCACCAGCTACATACAGATTTTGCCCCTCTAATACCACATCTACTTTTAACTTCTTCTCTTTTATCTTTTGCTCTAGGCTTATGGTACAATGTTTAATTATTTCATTTATATTTATTTGAGAAACATTCAATTTTAGCTTACCAGCTTCCATTGCTGATAAATCAAGCAAATCATTTATAAGCCTTGTAAGCCTTTGTATCTCTTCATAAGCTATACCCAAATAATACTTTTCCTTATCTATAGGAATAATGCCATCCAGAATACCTGCAATAAATCCCTTGATTGAAGTTATTGGCGATCTTAATTCATGAGAAACATTAGAAATAAATTCTCTTCTATTTTTCTCTACTTCCTCTAAAGACTCTGCCATTATATTAAACGAATCGGCCAATTCACCTATTTCATCCTTAGAACTTATATACACTCTATTCTCTATATCACCTTTTGCCAGTCTTTTAGCACCAATATTTATCTTAGCTAATGGAATTATAAGCATCCTATTACATACGTAATATATTATTATACTAGATAATATCAAGGCAATTAGAACTGTTATCCATATGATTGCATAAACTTGTTTTAATTGACCTTTTATTTGCTCCAAAGGCGTGATCATAACTATAGCACCTGCAAAAGTATCTCCGTACATTATAGGTTTGTAATAAATGTATCGTGATTCTCCCAGTATCTTATTATCTGTATTCCTCACCTCAATAGATATACCATTTTTAAGTTCATTAAGATTTTTACTGTCAATTACTTGCATTCTCATAAGACTACTCTTATCTTCACTATATGCTTTGACTATACCCCATAAATCCGTGACTAAAATATCAGATTTTATAGATTGACCACTATAATCTACAAACTTCTCCAAATCATTGAATGTAATTTCCTCATCATCAAACTTAGCCTTTTCTTTAGCTATTAAGCTAGCCTGTATATCTAGTTGCTGCTTTTTTTGATTAAAATGATAGTTTTCAAACCAAACAGATAACACTATAGCTATTATTACTAGACATCCTGCTATTATCAAAGTAAACGTTCCTAAAAGTTTAGAAACTAAACTGTTCCTCTTCATCTACTTCACCTCAAACTTGTATCCTACACCCCATACAGTTTCAAGCTGCCAATTAGAACCTCCATGTAACTTTTCTCTCAATCTCTTAACATGAACATCAACAGTTCTGGAATCTCCTGGATAGTCATATCCCCAAACCTCACATAGTAACTGTTCTCTTGTAAACACTCTGTTTTTATTAGATGCTAGGTAATATAACAATTCAAACTCTTTAGGTGGCATCTTTATCTCATTACTCTTATAGACAACATTATAAGAATTTGCATCTATAACAAGCTCTGAAAAATATAAAGTTTCCTTATTAGTTGAATCCACATTATATCTTCTCATTACAGCCTTTACTCTAGCAATCATTTCCTTAGGTTCAAAAGGTTTTACAATGTAATCATCTGCCCCAAGCTCCAATGCAAGTACTTTATCAAATGTTTCACCCTTTGCTGTAAGCATTATTACAGGCGTTTCATGCTCTTTCCTAATCCACTTTAAAACATCAATGCCATCTATATGCGGCAACATCATATCTAATAACACTAAATCCGGTTTATAATCTAAAAACATTTCTTCCGCAATTCTTCCATTACTAGCTACTCTAGTATCATAGTTTGCACTCTGTAAATACATCTTTATTACTTCACATATATTTTCATCATCATCAACAATGAGTATCTTTCCTAATAGTCCATCCATATCTAACACTCCTCATTTCTTTATATATTAAATTTAACACACTTATACTCTTCTTTTATATATCTTTTCAAAAATGTTACAAATTATTTACTACATATATATTATTCAATTGAATTTTTCCTATAAATATATCAGTTATAGTAAAAGTTATTACAAAAAAAAGACACTATCTTATTTATTATTACCAATAAATCGATAGTATCTTTCATCTATAAATATATCATAAAAATGTTTTTTACTTATGTATAAGTAAGCCTAGCCTTCAAATAACTTACTTAATGGCTTGTCGTCATATATCCTATTTATAGCTTCAGCAATAAGTGGAGCTACTGATAATGACTTAAACTTATGTAAATCTTCTCTTTCAGGAAGAGCTATAGTATTTAGCATAACTAGTTCCTCAATAGCTGAACTATTTATTCTTTCAAATGCAGGTCCCGAAAGAACTCCATGTGTACAACATGCATATACATGGGTTGCTCCTAAATCCTTTAGAGCATTTGCAGCATTCGCTATTGTTCCTGCAGTATCAATCATATCATCTATAAGTATACATCTTTTTCCCTTAACTTCACCAATTATGTTCATTATTTCAGAAACGTTAGCTTTAGGTCTTCTCTTATCAATGATTGCAATAGGTGCATGAAGTCTGTCTGCAAATCTTCTAGCTCTAGTTACACTACCCAAATCTGGTGATACCACAACTACATCATCTCTATCTATTAATCCCTTTTCTACGAAATACTTAGACAGTATAGGAGCTCCCATCAAGTGATCTACAGGTATATTGAAATAACCTTGAATTTGCGCTGCATGTAAATCCATAGTTAATACTCTTTCTGCTCCAGCAGCCGTAAGTAAATCTGCCACTAATTTTGCTGTGATTGGATCTCTTGATTTTGCTTTTCTATCTTGTCTAGCATACCCGTAGTAAGGTATAACGGCTGTTATTCTTCCTGCTGAAGCTCTCTTAAATGCATCAATCATTATAAGTAATTCCATAAGGTTATTATTAACTGGAGCACTTGTAGATTGAACTAAAAATACGTCAGCGCCTCTAACAGTCTCTCCAATATCTACTGAAATTTCCCCGTCACTAAACGTACCTACCTTTGCAGTACCTATAGGTAAACCTAGAATACTTGCAACTTCATGTGCTAATTGAGGATGTGAATTTCCAGTAAATATTTTGATATTCTTTCCATGGGTTATCATATTGTGAAGACCTCCTTAAAATTTGGGGTAGCTAATAAAACTATTTTTTCAGTCCTTTTTTATCTACCCAACCTTCTATGTTGGTTTGCTTTGCTCTAGCTATAGCAAGACTTCCTTCAGGAACTTCTTCAGTTATAGTAGAACCAGCAGCTATATAAGTATTATTTTTAACTTCCACAGGAGATACTAAATTGGTATTGCAACCAATAAAGGAATTGTCCCCTATGATAGTTTTATGCTTATTCTTTCCATCATAATTTACCACTACAGTTCCACATCCAAAGTTACAGTTTTTGCCCACTTCTGCATCACCTATATATGTTAAATGTGAAACTTTAGTATTATCATCTATTGTGGATTTTTTTATTTCTACAAAATCACCAATTCTTACTTTACTTCCAATCTTACTTTCTGGTCTAATATACGCAAATGGCCCAACAGTAGTCTCATTTCCTATTGTACTATCTATTATTACAGAAGACTGTATCTCAACACCATTACCTATAGTACTGTTGTCTATCCTTGAATTTGGATACAGTATACACTCTTCTCCTATTACAGAATTTCTTTCTATATAATTACCTGGATATATTATAGTATCCTGTCCAATCGAAACATCTGCACCAATATATGTGCTATTTGGATCAATCAGCGTAACTCCATTATCCATGTGAAATTTGTTTATTCTATCTCTAAGTATTTTTTCAACTTTAGCTAATTCAACTCTAGAGTTTACTCCAATTGTTTGCTCAAATTCTGTTATCATTGCTCCAATCTTTTTGTTCTCACTATTGAATATTTCAACAATATCTGTAAGATAATATTCACCTTGAGCATTTTCATTAGATAACTTTTCTAGAGCTTCGCTTAAGCTCTTTATATCAAAACAATACATTCCTGCATTAATTTCATTTACTTTAAGCTCTGCTTCATTACAATCTTTATGTTCTACTATCTTTTCTACACCTTCAGCACTTCTTATTATTCTTCCGTATCCACTTGGATCATCAATTACTGATGTCAAAAGTGTAGCATAATTATTTTCTTTTATATGCGTTTTTATAAGGTTTTCTACAGTACAACTAGTTATTAGTGGAGCATCTCCTGTAAATACTGCTACAACACCATCTTTATCCTTAAAAAAATCCTTCGCACATTTCACTGCATGACCTGTTCCCAGTTGTTCTAATTGCATTGAATACGAAACTTCTCTGCTATTTGTTCTTTCTTTAACAAGCTCTGCACCTTTTCCAATTATTACATTAATATCATTTATTCCAGAACTTCTTATAGTATCAATAACATGGTTAACCATTTCTTTTCCAGCAACTTTATGCAAAACTTTAGGTAAGTTTGATTTTATTCTTTTTCCTTGACCAGCGGCTAAAATTATAGCACATTTATACATTAAATCACCTCTTTATGAGTTACATTAAATTAATAGCATATTCAATTAATTTTATAATCTGAGCTTAACGCCTATTATATTATATTTTAAATAAATCACTATTTCAACTTTTTATAAAAAATTAGCTAAATTGATCTTATATAGTAAATCTTTTACGGAGCTACCTTTTCGAAAGTATATTAGAAAAACCTGAAAGGCAACAAATTTTACTTTTTACTGTATTCCTTAAAAGGCTATAACAATCAACTAAAATTATTTGTTTTAGTTAACATTAAGTTTTATACCTTTTTAAGTAAAAAAAAAATAAAAGGAAGTATCAACTTCCCTTTATCTGCACTACTCGGCATCTTCAGTATCTGCTTCTAATGCCTTTTCATATTCAGTTAAAATAGCTTCTTGAATCTTTTCTCTAGTATCTGTATTTATTGGATGGGCTATGTCTTTGAATTCTCCATCTGGAGTTTTTCTACTTGGCATAGCAATAAATAGACCATTTTGACCTTCTATAACCTTTATATCATGAACTACGAATTCATTGTCAAAGGTTACCGAAACTATTGCCTTCATTTTACCCTCAGCAGCTATCTTTCTGATTCTAACGTCTGTGATTTGCACTTCACTACACCTCCAGTTGCTTTATTGATTTATAAATTCTTCAAAAATTACTAAATTCCTCTTTTTTAAATTAAATTTTTTGAAAATTTTTTATTGTTCCTAAAATCAATCTAATTATACACTACTAAATTATATAAAACACAATATACATAGATATCCCAGTTCTACACTTTAAAACTAAGTTAATAATTTTTTTATTCACTAACGATAATAGCGATAACTTAGTTATGTATTTAGATTTTATTTGGAATTGGTACATCTTTAATAATTATCTATCATTTCTATTGGAATAGAAGCGACGGATTCATTATAACCTCTCCAGTTTCCTCTACACCTTTTAACTCTGCTATTGCAACATAGTTATTTATAAGTTTTTTGTTAGTACCTACGTTATCTACTAGTACCCCTATACCAATTAGATTACTGTCAAATTCCTTTAACAAATCCGTTATTCCTTTTGCTGTGCCTCCGCCTTTCAAAAAATCATCTATAAATATACACTTACTTCCTGTCTTCAACGATCTTTTCGAAAGAGACATTTGTTGTAATCTACCTGAAGATCCAGATACGTAGTTAATAGTAACCGTTGGTCCTTCAGTAACTTTACTATCCCTTCTTGCTATTACAAGCTGCACGCCAAGGTTTCTCGCAACTTCGTATGCTAAAGGAATCCCTTTGGTTTCTACAGTAACTACATAATCTATTTCATCTTTGTTGAAAAACGAAGATAATACAAGTCCTGCTTTACTGATTATTTCAGGATTATACATTACATCTGTCATGTATATAAAATTACCTGGAACCACTCTATTAGGATCTTTTAACATTTCACAAAGCCTATTTGCAAAATCCTTTTTTGCTGTTTCTCCTATTTCAGCTATATATCTGATGCCACCAGCTGCTCCAGATATAGTTTCAACTCTTCCCATATACATTTTCTCTAAAAGTTCTCTTACTATCACTATATCCTCACTTATTGTGGATTTAGCTGCATTTAGTAACTCAGAAAACGTATTCAAGCCAATAACTTTATTAGGATTTTCTATTAAATACTTAGTTATAGCTGCAATTCTACCATTTCTACTTATCTTTTCCAAAATATCACCTACACCATATACTTTACGAATTATATATATAAATTTTAATACTATCATTCATATTGTATTCAATATTATATCCAGAATCAATCTTTTTAACCATTTTATTATATATTATAAACTCTACGAATAAATTTATTGTAATATAATTGAACTTTTTGTAATGAATTAATTTAATTTTTTTATATTTTATACAAATCCTATTAATTTTTCTATTAAATTCTAATATAATTATATATACTAAACGATATATATATATGTAGCTTTATAATTAATATTTTTATAGGTTCCTTATACGTTTACATCTATGGATATACCAGTTCTAAATTAAATGTATTTATCAAGTAAAATACATTTAATAGTTAAATAGCTTATGGGTATGTTTTTAAACCTTGGAAATGGGATATCTATTCCGCTAAACTGACATACTACTTTAATCATTAGACTCAAAATAATGCTTTCGACTGTCTTACGAAGTACTATTTTGATAAATTTCAATTTGAAGTAGTATGTCTATGGATGTACCACTTCGTAATAAAACTTATTATTTTTAAACATCAATACAAAATATATTGTCCATCGTTATTATTAAAGGAAGGTATCTAATTATGAAGATTGTTCAAGAAATCTCATCTCATGAATTGCAAAATGGTATGATTATAGCTAAAGATTTAGTTATTAACAATTCTGTACTTTTAACAAAAGGAACAGAAATTTCAGAAAATCTAGCTGAGAAAATAAAGCTTAATTTTCCGCTTGTACGAATAGTGATTTATACAGAAACAAACCCTAATAATTCAACTCTCTTTGAAAGCAGAAATTCTGTGAAGAAGGTTAAAATAGAAGAATCTTTCAACAGAATGTCTTCAGTTGCAGAGAATATTTTTCACTCTATCAGAGAAAGCGATAAGTTTAACATGTCAGAGGTAAGGGAAATATGCGATGGTGTAATAGATGAATTGAGTGAAACTGGTTTAGTAATAAAAAATATAATTGATGAAAGAGAGGATAACCTATATCTTACAAGACATTGCGTAAATGTTGCTGCTATTAGCTCCTTAATTGGCAAGTGGCTTGATCTAACTAAAAAAGAAATAGTTTTCTTAACATACTCCGCGCTACTACATGACATAGGCAAAGCAAAGATAAGCCCAAGTATTCTTAATAAGAAAACAAAATTGACCAACGAAGAAATAACTCAGTGCCACTCACATTCCGCTCTGGGATATGAAATAGCGAAAAAAATACCTTACATAGATCAATCTATACTTTTCGGAATACTATTTCATCACGAAAGAGAGGACGGATCTGGTTATCCGCTTAAAGTAAAAGGATCTCAAATACCTAAGTTTGCAAAAATAATAGCCATTGCTGATATCTTCGATGCAATGACCTCAAATAGAGTGTATAAAAATAAAGAATGTGCACTTGTAGTTTTAGAGGAAATAAAAGCTGAGATATTTGGAAGACTAGATCCAAGTATAGGGACAATCTTTATAAATAATATATTAAATTATTATATAGGCGAATTGGTTGTACTTAATGACGGAAGGATAGGAAAAATAGTAAAGATAGATTTAAACTCCATCACAAAACCTTGGATATCTATTAATGATGAAGTTATTAACTTAATGTCTAACTCAACTTTAAAGATAGTTGACCTTTTATAAACTTATTAAGATTCAGCTAAAATTCTATTTTGATTTTCAGCTGAATCTGATATTTTACTTTATTGGTTCACCATTGAGATTTTGATACTGAGGAATATTTTTTGCATCTCCCTTATTATTTTGATCTCTATGAAGTTTTTGTCTTCTCTTTCCATCATCAGTTACATTGTTTCTTATTTTATTAGACATTTTTATCAACTCCTTTCAAAAATATTTTTCAACAATACCTCTCTTTTTATTCTTAGTAATATCTTTGAAATTAATCCTTATTTATAATATAAACTTCAAAATAAACTTAGTATTTCCATCTATAATGAGCATTTATAGGGCACTTAAACCAAGAAAGCTTAACTTCACTGGCATTGGGATTAGTGTTATGAATAACATATGGAATTCCATCCTCATCTCTTTTATCGGAAACTATAGCTACATGCTCATAATCCTCCAAAAAAACTACAATATCACCCGGCTGCCATTCCTGTAAATTTTCACGATCTCTTGCCTTAAGTTCTGTGGTAACAGCTATGCACTTCCTCTGAAAAAACACATTTTGATTCTGAACTCTTCTAAAATCTATATTAGTATCTGGAGTCTCCCCAATCCTTACATAGTTTTTTTTATTGTCTTTTATATCATTATCCATAAGAGTTTTCAAATCAATATCAGCACCTTTTAACCCTCTCCATATTACATCGGTACAAACGCCTTCACCTTCCGGAGGATATCCACCATAATAATAATTACTTTTGTATTTTGTCTTAATTTGCACTTCTTTTCTTGCAGAATTTACTATATCAATTGGATCTGCAATTCCATTATTATTTTTATCAACATTAGAATATTTGTTAGGTACTTCAAAGTCACTCTTTATGAAAATTCTTATTAAGTTATTATTTAATAAACTTTTGTACTTATTTTCTATAAAATTGATTATATAGTATGTAGAAAAAATAGCTAAAGCAATCAATGCAATTAATATATATTTTCTAAGCCTATTCATAATAAATCACCTCTTCTGAATACTATACGTAGAAGAAGACTGCTTAGTATCACTTAATTAGATTGAATTTATTTAAAAATATAATTTTCAAACAAAAGCTATATACCAAACCTTCTTAATTCTTTAGATTTGTAATGATCACTTTTTCATAATACTTTGTCATGAGCTGTTCCTATACATAAAAAACTTACAAAGCCATTAAAATCTATATGTTTATCAAGGATAAAGATTTTATACTTTCATATACAGTAAAAAAGAGCAGTTATAAACCGAACTAATTTTGTTCGTTTTACAACTGCTCTTTTAATATACTACGCTTCTAGCAATTCATCCATCATAGAGAGTTTTCTAGAATACTTATAAACATATCCTTTATAAACTAATTCTTTATTGGGAATGTTTATTATATCATCACTCTTAATAAGCTCTGATTTTTTATCAAATTTATATATATTGCTGTTTGACAATACTTGTGAAACAAACTGAGTACAAAAATAATGATTTTTCCTCTTTATCGGTCTATTAAACCAAACGCCAAATAGTCCTATAAAATTATATTTAAGTTCACTTTTAGAGGTTATAAACTTATTGATTTCTGATATTATTTGATCATATTGTTCTTCCGAAACTTTTATTCTGTAAATTACACACTCACTATCTTTAAATATACTATATACCCCTTCATATAAGTTTTCTTGTACAAATCCACCAGAAAAAGGATTTCTAGGACTTGTCCTTCCGAAAGAATACATCTTAGTGAAAGTATCATCAATACTCACCGAGGAGTGAGCATACTTATTTTTTGTAATTAGGTATATTATCTTAGAAAGCCATGTTCCTGTCTTTGAAAACACCAAATATATATATCTATCCTTCATAATTTATGTGTGATCTCCTTTATTTAGGTTTTATTAAATAAACCTTTCTAGGCTTTAATCTTTCAACTCTAAAAATTAATAGCATTGAATTTTCATGTTTCTACTATGAATTATATATATAATTATAATTATTAATTATTTATAATTTATGTTATATATATTAATTATTTCTTAATTTTATAGGAATGTACCAATTAATAGTAAAACTTAATATAAGCCATAGTCTACATATGTATGGGGTCCATTTATGTGAACTTAAGTTATGTAAATTAAAAAATCGCTAT
The DNA here is from genome assembly GCF_024341905.1 of Clostridium folliculivorans. Taxonomy (GTDB): domain Bacteria; phylum Bacillota; class Clostridia; order Clostridiales; family Clostridiaceae; genus Clostridium_AR; species Clostridium_AR folliculivorans. Next base: position 369,274 of record NZ_BQXY01000004.1, on the reverse strand, counting down.
CCTATGTCTTTTAGAACATTTAACTTAATGCTTGAAGTTAAATATTTATAACACTTTACTCAGCTCAATGTAATTAAGATAAAATTCAAACTTTAATTAGAGTTCTTTGAGAATTCAAAATTTAGAAAGATACTGACTTAATATTTAGATCACAGATAAGATTGTCATTATAATAAATCATACATTATTATTTCACTAATAACAACCATTTGATTTTTTTAATAACAGTAACATATTTAACCTTTTTTCATAAAATAATTATGAATTATGTTTTCATACGTGTGCAATTCTAAAAAAATGTATATAATTATAGATGGTAACTTATAAAGGAGTTGATATCTTGTCATTTAATTTTATAAAAGATAAAAATAAAAAAGTTCATTTTATAGGTATCGGTGGGATAAGTATGAGTGGTCTTGCCGCTATTCTATTAAGAGAAGGATATAAAGTATCAGGATCAGATGCTAAAAAATCCGAAATAACAAACAGGCTTAAAAATGAAGGTGCAGAAATTTACATAGGTCATAATAGTGATAATCTTAAAAATGTAGACTTGGTAGTATACACAGCTGCAATTCCTTCAGATAACCCAGAAATATTGGAGGCTAAAAGATTAAATATATCATTGATGGATAGAGCTGAGTTTCTAGGTAAGATAATGTTAGGTCATAAGTATGGTGTTGCTGTAGCTGGTACTCATGGTAAAACCACATGTACATCTATGATTTCTCATATAACATTAAAAGCAGATTTAGATCCGACTATATTGGTAGGTGGAGACTTAGATATCATAGATGGTAACTTTAAAATAGGAAATAGCGAATACTTCGTAACAGAAGCATGTGAATATAAGGAATCATTTTTAAAATTCTCACCTTTTGTTGGTATTATCTTAAACATTGACGCAGACCACCTTGATTACTATAGAGATATTGATCATATTCAAGAGACATTCCAAAAATTCGCCTCAATAATTCCTAATGATGGCTATCTAGTCGGTTATGCAGATGACGCTAGAGTAATGTCAGTAATCAACAATGCTAAATGTAATATTTTGAGTTATGGAATAAATAGCGGTGAAGTAACTGCTAAAAATATATCATTTGATGAAAATGGCTGTGCTACCTTTGACGTATTCAGAAATGCTTCTAGATTATTCTCTGTTACTTTAAATGTACCTGGAAAGCATAATATTTTAAATGCTCTTTGTTCAATATGCATTGGACTTATATTTGAATTACAGTCTAAGGATATAATAGGCGGGCTACATGACTTTAGAAACGCTCATAAGAGATTTGAACTTAAAGGAAAAAAATCAGGTGTTACAGTAATTGATGATTATGCTCATCACCCAGTAGAAATTAAGGCAACATTGAGCACAGCAAAGAATATACCTCACAAATCAGTTTGTTGTGTCTTCCAACCACATACTTATACAAGAACCAAGAGTTTATTCAACGAATTTACTGAAGCATTCAATGATGCAGATGAACTGGTACTTATGGATATCTATGCTGCCAGAGAAAAAAATACCGGTTTAGTAAGCTCTGATGAATTGGGAGATGCTATAAGATCTAAAGGAATATCCTGCGTGAATGTACACTCTCATGAAGAAGCCGTTAATTACGTTAAAAATAAAGTATCTAATGGAGATATCTTAATCACCGTTGGTGCAGGAGATGTTGTTAAGGTTGGAGAATTATTTTTAAACTCATAGACAATCTCATTTATAGTCAATATTTATAAATATAATAGATATATACTACTTCTATTATTTGAATTAAAATAATGTTTTCGATTGACCTACGAAGCTTCATTTTGATAAATCTCAATATGAAGTATTATATCTATAGATTTGTAGGATTCCACTATTAACCACTAATTTATACATGTTAAAAATTATAGGTTTGTGATTTTCTACCAAATATAAATTAGGTTTCAATACAGGAATCCTTTATAGAGTTCCTAACTCAACTATTAATTTATACATGCTAAAATTCATAAGTGCGTGATTTTCGAACAAGTATAAATTAAGTTTTGATATAGGAACTCTTTATTGATATACCATTTCATAATAAAATTTATATTTTCAAAATATACTCTCAGAACCTAGCAGAGTTTAAAAATAATTTTCATATTGAAATGGTACATGTTAAACTTTACAATAGTTTGCTTTAAGCCATATTAATCTTGCTTAAATATTCTAAAGGACAATTTCTAATATAACAGGCTTATTTACAAGTTCATGTTCTCCGTTAACTATCGATACAGGACTATTATCTATAATATTAATATAGACTCCATCACTTAAAGGCACTTCTATGTTACCTTTTTTCTTTTCCAAATTGAAAATACCCACGAGTCTTGAATTTTCATGCTCATAAGCTCCATATACAACACTATCTGCTAAGCAATCAAGTGTATAAAACCCTTCTGCTACTATTTGCCTTCTCTTTAACCCTGCTAACTTTTTCATTAGCTCGATATACTCATCATTTATATTATTCCACTGAATTTTATCTGTATCAAAGAGACTAGGACATTTATCATCTAGTGCTTCTTGACCTGCATAAATTAAAGTTGTTCCTTTTTGAAAGTAAAGAAAACCTGTCCAAATCTTTAATGTTTCTTCATCAGGTATTAATTTTTTTGCTCTAGGTTGATCATGATTTTCTAAAAATCTGAGTTTCACATAATTATCTGGATACATAGCCTCCTGCATTTTTACCTTACTTATATAATCTCTTAAGCTATTGTTTTTGTTAAAATAACCTGTATATTCTACATTCACATCATAATCATAAGTCATATCAAATGCTTGATAGATTTCACTATCAGAAAGTCCTACAAAGCCATTCTTTCTCATCTCAAGTAAAAAGTGAGGGTGTACAGTTTCAGAAAGCCATATATGATCTGGATTTACCTGTGCAACCGCTTGCCTAGCAGACAACCAAAAGTCTAATGGAACTAATGGAGCGACGTCACATCTAAATCCATCTACCCCTATTGATGCCCAATATCTTAAAGTTTCTATCTGATAACTCCATAAATCTTTATTGTTATAATCTAGATCTACTATATCAGTCCAATCTCCAACCTTGTTGCCCATCTTTCCATCCAGCTTTTTGTAGAAATACTCAGGATGATTGTCCACCAACCATGAATCAGGTGAAGTATGATTATAAACTACATCTATCATACACAACATATCTAACGAGTGGATTTTATCTATCAATCGTTTAAAATCTTCCAAAGTTCCATACTCTGAATTTACACCTCTATAATCCTTTATAGCATAAGGCGAACCTAAAGAACCTTTTCTATTTTTTTCTCCTATAGGGTGTATAGGCATGAACCAAACTATGTCTGTGCCCAATTCTTTTATCCTTTTAAGATCATCTTCTACATCTTTGAAAGTTCCACTTTTACCATGGTTTCTTACAAATACCGAATATATAATCTTATTTCTTAAATTCTTTTTTGTATCTTTAGCCATATTTACCTCCTCAAAAATATTAATTTAGTATAGTAAAATATCAAACTATATAACTACTTTACTTCACTTTCTATAATATATCAATATCGTTTACATTTATTTAATAACCAGTTACCTCCATCCCCTTACTATACATTAAAAAGTCGCTGAAGTAACCTTCTTCAGCGAGCTTTTCTAAAGTATCTGCCTTTCCAAATTCATATGAGGAACAATTGGCAGACTAATAAGTCTTATTTTTTACTGTATAGCCATAAAAAAATCAGGAACCATTAACTCCGTTCCTGATCTAAGTTCTAATATAATAGGTCTTAAAACTCTTCTTCTATGAATTTGTCTATTTCAATATCCAATTCAAGTAACTTATCTTGATCTTCTTCTATTTTATATTGAAGTCTACTTACACAACTGTCTACTTGTGAGCTGAGATTTTTAAGTTTATAATAGCTATCTTCAATTTTTGACTGTACTGCTATATCCGTAAATATATTGTCAAAGAATATATCAAAAGCTTTAGTAAAAGAAGAAAAAGTAATAGTTTGTGAGATTTCATTTGAAACTATAGATACATCAGACAACTCTTTTTTAAACTTATCTACAAGATATGGTATATTATTAAGCTTATCCTGAGCATCATCAATCTTTTTATGTTTTGCCATTGATATAACCATACTATCCATAAATATATCGGCTTTTCCCCAATTCATTGCACTAGATATACTTTCATTTGCACTATCAATGGCTCCAAGTAATCTTTCACCTGCAAAAATCGCTTCTTTTAATTCCTTTATATCCATAGAAATACTTAGCCTATCATTCTCCATATTATTCAGTCTTTCTTTTGTAGCCGTACTTCCAAACTTTTTTATATCTGATTCCTTTTCTTCAATTAATCTCTTATATTTAACATCTGCACCACTCACAATATTAAACTTTTTTCTTAGTAAATTCACATCATCAAGTGCTGCTTTCATTTTCTGTTCACATTGATCAAATTCTATCTTAGCCTCAATATATTCCTGTCGCTCTTTATCTAATTTTTCTTCTTTGTTATGAAACAGTAACGCTAAGAAATTTGATAGGGTTATACCTTCAAACTTTTTTATATCCATTTCTTCTTTATGAAGTCTTGCTTTAACATCTTTTAGTTCACTTTCATATTCCGCTAATAATTCTTCAGCTGACTTAAGCTTTCTCTTAATATATTCTTTTTCCTTAACTTCCTCTTTAGCGTTTCTTATTTTCTCATTTAATTCCCGATACATCCTTACCTCTCCAATACTCTTTATAATAAATTATCTTACTATTAGATCCTTAATTATACCTGGAATTTCTCTAATAGCACCATATATTTCATTGGCAACATATGCTTTAACAAACACTCCTTTATACGAAGCTGAAATTTTATTTCTCTTGCATAAAATCTGAGCTCTCCTAAGATGAAACTCATTAGATACTACCACTGCACTATTAAGATTTTTTGCTTTCATTACTTTAGATGTGAACTTTATATTTTCAGCCGTATTAGTTGATTTATCCTCCATGATTATTTTATCTTCATCTATTCCTTTACTTAATAAAATCCTTTTCATTCCTTCTGCCTCAGAAATACTTTCTCCCTGTCCCTTTCCCCCAGAAACTATTATATATTTACCATAACCATTTTTAAAAAGTTCTGCTGCTTCTTCTGTTCTTGCGGTTAAGAAAGCACTTGGTGTCTCACCTCTCAGTCTACACCCCAATACTACTATTGCATCACTCTTATCAGGACTTGTAAAAAGGGGAATCCAGAATATAAATATTTCTACTGCTATACACATTATAATAATTATAGAAAGAAACATCTTAATCCTCTTTTTCATTATTAATACTCCTCTCTTTATTAATAGTAATAATCTTTAATATTTGTGCATAGAATTAACTGCACCATTTATAATCAAGGAAGCCCTTGGCTAATTTACAATTTATAGCTATACCAATTCTAAATAAAGCTCCCGATAAACCTACAAATTTTTATTTGGATGAATTTCAATATGAACTAATTTATCTATATATTTACATACCTAAGATTATATACGAAATTAAAAGTATAATAGTTATTTTTAGGTTACGTATTTGAAAAAGTTTAAATTATGAACTTAAATTCCAAAACTTTAGTATGTAATTATAGAAACTTTTGGATATTCTTATAAATTTAAAAATATTGGAAAAAACCTTTGACACTTTCTGAGTAATCCGTATATAATGTTATTAAAGTAATTTCATTAAATAAATTTTAACGAAAAGGAGGTAGGACCATGTTAGTAGCAACATTTAATTTTATGAATGGCAAATTTAGAAAATCAAATAACTTAATAACTAATAACAATAGCCCTATCTCTGCGAGTTTTGTTGTCGAGTAATTATTGACAATTTTTAACTTTGTATGTATTTAGGTCATGGGCTATTGCTCATGACTTTTTATATTGTGTTTTTACGCAAAAAAGGTTGTGGGATATCCATGGCCTTTTTTTGCATAAATGGGCACCATGTACAAACAAAAAAGGGGGGAATAAATTTGAGAAGAATCTTAAATTATTTATTTAAACACAAAGCTATACTAATTATAGGTACTTTGGCCATGATTATAATTATAGCTGTAGACAACATTACACCTTATCTTCAAAAGATAATAGTTGATAAAGTAATTACAGATAAACAATATTCACTTTTATATCCAGCACTTGGAGGAATTCTAGCAATTACTCTATGTAAGGCTCTTCTGGGATATGTTAAAGAATTTCTCTTTGACTTTATTGCAGCAAAAGTGCACAGAGATATTAAAAATGAATTATTCGAGCATATTCAAACTATGGAGTTTAAATATTTCGATAACATGAACACCGGAGAACTGATGTCTAGAATCGGTGAGGATATAGAGAACATCTGGCAAACTATTGGGTTTGGTTTAAGACTTTTTGTAGAAAACATTATATATTTTATTATAGGTACTGTTATATTACTACTATTAAGCTGGAAGCTTGCTATTGCATGTATAGTGATAATGGTTCCTATAGGATATATGGCCATAAAATTAGAAAAAGAGTTTGGATCAGTATATAGTAACATAAGTGACCAAACAGCAGAAATTAATACAACAGCTCAAGAAAATATAGCTGGGGTACGACTAGTTAAAGCTTTTACAAGAGAAAAACATGAAATTCTTAAATTTTTAAAGATGAATAGAACTTATTATGATTTAAATATGAACCAAGCAAAGATTGTAGGGAAGTATTTTCCTCCTATGGAGTTCTTAACAAACATCTCATTAATAATAATGATTATTCTTGGTGGTGTCTTTGTTATAAAAGGTGAGATAACAATAGGAACTTTAGTAGCATTCAGTGGTTACTTAAATTCCCTTATCTGGCCTATGAGAAACCTTGGATGGTTAACTAATATGCTTGCTCAAAATCAAGCATCTGCAAAGAAAATTTTTGAGATACTAGATAGAAAACCTGATATTGCAAGTAAAGAAGCTGCGATATCACCTGAAGAAATAAAAGGAGCTATATCGTTTAATAATGTTAGCTTCAAATATAATGACGAGTTAGTTCTTAAAAATGTAAACTTAGACATCCCTGCTGGAAGTACCGTAGCGATAATGGGTACTACTGGTGCTGGTAAATCATCTATACTCCAATTAGTTGGTAGATATTATGATGTGGCCTCCGGTGAAGTTTTAGTTGATGGAATTAATGTAAAGGATATTGATTTAAAAAAACTTAGAAGTAATATGTCTGTAGTACCACAGGATACCTTCTTATTTTCTGATACTATCGAGAATAATGTGAAATTCGGGAATAAGAATGCTTCAATTGAAGAAGTTATAGAAATTTGTAAAACTGCTTGTTGCTATGATTTTATCTCATCCTTTGAAGAAGGCTTCGATACTGAAATAGGCGAAAGAGGTATTGGTCTTTCAGGTGGTCAAAAGCAAAGAATTTCAATTGCTAGAGCTCTTCTAAGAAAAGCTCCAATTCTTATTCTTGACGATTCTACATCTGCTTTAGACATGGAAACAGAATATGAACTTCTTAAAAATCTTAATGATAAAGAACAAAAAAGTACTACTTTTATAATCGCTCATAGAATATCTGCTGTCAAAAATGCTGATATAATACTATTTGTTGAAAATGGTGAGATTAAAGAAGTAGGAAATCACACTGACCTTCTTGCTAAGAAGGGTAAATACTATGATGTTTATTGTGAACAATTTAAAGATTTCGATTTAGTTGAAAGCGAGGTGGTATAATGGCTAAAAACACAGTAAGTCGTGATGAAGAAGGAATGCAAAGAAGTAAAACTGAACTTACTATAAGACTTTTAAAATATTTAAGTCCTTATAAACTTAAGGCAACAATAGTTATTATACTTCTATTATTTGTTATGATTTGTGGGATAATAAATCCTTATCTATTAAAGATAGCGATAGATAGTTATATTGGAGACAGTAATATAAAAGGTTTGATGTACATTGGTGCCCTCCTATTGACATTAAATATTTTATCTATGATCGCTTCTAAAATAAGAATTGTTATGATGTCCTCAATAACAAATAATATATTGGTAAATATACGACATGAGCTTTATACTCATATTCAAAAATTATCATTTTCATTTTTTGATAATAGACCAGTAGGAAAAATATTAGCTAGAGTTATGGGAGATGTAAATGCTCTTCAAAACCTATTTAACCAAAGTATACAAACTCTTATACCAGAACTTATGAGTTTAGTATGCGTTTCTATAATGATGCTTTTCCTAAACTTTAAGTTAGCATTAGCTGCTATTGCTATATTACCTTTTCTAGCAGTAGCCATGTTCTTCATAGAAATTCAATCCAGAAAAAGATGGGAAGTATATAGAAAGAAACGTTCAAATTTGAATGCATATAACCACGAAGATTTCTCTGGAATTAAAGTAGTTCAAGCTTTTGCAAAAGAGGGAGATACACTTTCTAAGTTTAAAGACTTAGTAAACGAACTAGTAAACTCTTTCGTTGCTGCTGTCAAATTTAATGACTTCTTTTGGCCATTAGTTGAACTTTCATGGGGTGTAGGTATTGTAATAGTATTCTATGTTGGATACTTATTGGTAAAATCTAATGATGTTACTATAGGTACTCTAGTAGCATTTTCAATGTATATAGGTATGTTTTGGAGACCTATCATGAACCTTTCAACTTTCTATAATACATTGATCACAAACTTCTCCGCAGCTGATAGAATATTTGATATCATGGAGATTGAACCAGACATTATAAGTGCTATAGACTCTATAAAGATACCTAAGATAAAAGGTTCAGTTGAATTTAAAGATGTAACATTTGCTTATGATGAAGGTTCAGTGGTTTTAAATAACGTGAATTTTAAAGTTACTCCTGGAGAAACAGTAGCATTAGTTGGTGCAACAGGTGCCGGAAAGACTACTATCGTATCTTTACTCAGCAGATTTTATGATCCTACTTCTGGTGAAGTACTAGTAGATGGAAAAAATATAAAGAATGTAGAATTAGAATCCTATAGAAGTCAGATGGGTATAATGCTTCAAGATACTTTCCTATTCTCTACTACTATTAAAGAGAATATAAGATATGGTAAACTTGATGCAACTGACGAGGAGGTAATTGCTGCTGCCAAGGCTGTAAATGCTCATGGCTTTATAATGAATATGGAAAAAGGTTATGATACAGAAGTCAATGAAAGAGGATCTAGACTTTCATTAGGACAAAGACAACTTATTTCCTTTGCAAGAGCACTACTGGCTAATCCAAGAATATTGATATTAGATGAAGCTACTTCAAATATAGATACTCATACTGAAAAATTAGTTCAAAAAGGTATAGAGAAGCTTTTATTTGGAAGAACTTCTTTCGTTATAGCTCATAGATTATCTACAATAAGAGATTGTGATAAGATTATGGTAGTTGGTGATGGGAATATAAAAGAATCTGGGACTCACGATGAACTTTTAGCTCTTAAAGGGATTTATTATAACCTTTATAATGCACAATATAAGTTCTTAAATGAAGGAGCATAAAAACTGATTTAGATTTATATTAAAAGTGGTGAGGATTTGTTATCCTCACCACTTTTACATTAAGCATGTATATGTATTTATTCCACTACTTTGATCTACTTCATTATATCCTCGCCTAGCAATGAAAAAGTCTTAAGCATCATATATACCTTTATATCCATTTTGTGATTAGCTTTAAGTATCTCTTTGGCTTCAAGCTGGCTAATCATATGAACTTCAATATCTTCATCTTCCTCCAAATAGTCACTACAAACTTCTCCTTCACAGTAACAGTAAACTAAAGCTATAGATTCATCCGTCATTCCTACAGAAACATACAAAGCTTTTATATCTTCTTTATTTACAATATCAATTAAATCAAGCCCAGTTTCTTCATGAAGCTCTCTTCTTACTGCATTATTTATTTCCTCTTCACCATCTATAAGACCAGCCGGAAGTTCATAAACATAATCATTAATAGGAACTCTAAACTGCCTTATAAGAACAAGTTTCTTGCTCTCTTTATGCATAGCTACTATTATTACAGCATCAACTTTTTCTTCCTTTTCTTTTTGTATTTGAAGTCTTAACGTTTCGAGATCTTTCCTAGATGCAATGGTCCAACTTCTAATATTTCCTTTTTTATTTGTATATTTAGCATCATATAAACTGAGATATTTAGTCTCAGCTAATATTTCTATATTATTAATCTTAGGTCTTAAATTTTTCATGTTATCACCTTCATTTAATAAATTTGGTCATTTATTCAAAGTTACATATGTATAATTCTATATGAAAAAATATTCTATTTCAATTAACTTATACGAATGTACCACTTCGTAATAAAATTTATATTTTAAAATTCTCTCACAAGAAGCTGTGAGAGCTTTAAAAATTGTTTTAGGATCTAACTGGTACATCTATAGTAATCAATATTATTCTTCACTAATTTATTTCTTCGATTTAGGTTTACTATGATAAAACTTAATTTAAAATTAATTTCTATAGTTATTTTAGAATTAATTTTATACATCTTATGTACTTTTACTACACATACATGAAAATTAAAGATATAATTAGAAAAAAACAGATTTAAAGAGATAGTATTATACAATACATTATAAACACTAAGAAATATTTAGTTGTTATCCTAAACGCTTTTTGCGTTATTAAATACCATGTAATATAATTACATCATGAGTTAAGTCTTTAAGAAAAGATAACTATTCATATATTATCTTAATGGATATACAAATTTTTAAATTACGGATACAAATTATACAATTCGAAAATCCTTATATCTCCATCTTTCAAATATACACATAATTTAGAAATTTTCTTTATAATACCTAAAACTAAAATCTAGATAATCTAAAATATCCTAAGTTAATGTTATTTTTATCTTATTATTAAAGTTTAACAATAATAAAATTATTAAGGGGAGAGGTTTGTATGAACCAAGAAACAATATTATTATTAATAAAGATAGGAATCGGAATCGTAGCTTTCTTTTTCTTAGTTTGGTTATCCGGTTTTAGGATTATTCCTAACTCCAAAGTAGCTATAATAGAAAAATGGTGGTCCTCAAAAGGTTCACTTAAAGAACAAATTATAGCATTAAACGGTGAAGCAGGATTCCAACCAGTTGTTTTAAGAGGTGGTATTCACTTTTTAAGTCCTTTAGTTTATAAAATCCATACTGTTCCACTAGTAACCATACCTCAAGGAAAGATAGCCTACGTATTTGCTAGGGATGGTAAACCACTAGAACCAACTCAAACTCTTGGAACAATAATCCATGAAGGCAATAACTTTCAAGATGTTAGAGGCTTTATAACAAATGGCGGACAAAAAGGTCCTCAAAGAGGTATAATTCGTGAAGGTACTTATGCCTTTAACTTAGCTCAATTTATAATAATAACGGAAACCAAGACTTATTACCTTCCAATGGGAAATGATACCGAACAAAAAACTATTATGGAGATGGCACAAAAAATTAGTGCAAGAAATGGTTTTGATCCTGTAGTTATTCAAGGTGAAAGTGACTTAGTCGGTATAGTTACTATACATGATGGTCCTTCTCTAGGAAAAGACAATATAATCTGTCCTACTGTTGGTGATGAACCTTCTGATCCAAATTATCATAATAACTTCCAAGATCCTGAAAAGTTCTTATCCGCTGGCGGTTACAGAGGTAGACAATATCAAGTCCTTGCAGATGGTACTTACTTAATAAACAGATTATTTGCCACAATAGAATATATACCTAAAACAGTTATCCCTGTGGGTTATGTAGGTGTAGTTGTTTCATATACTGGTATGAAAGGAACTGACTCATCTGGAGATGATTATAAACATGGCGAACTAGTACAAAAAGGCTTTAGAGGAGTTTGGAGTGAAGCTCTTATGCCTGGTAAATATGCTTTCAACACTTATGCAGGAAGTATCATAAAAGTTCCTACTACTAACGTAATCTTAAAATGGATAAGCAATCAAAATGGTAATCATCGATATGATGAAAATCTTAAAGAAGTTAGCTTAATTACAAAAGATGCTTTTGAACCATCATTACCTTTATCTGTAGTTTTCCATATAGATTATAAAAAGGCTCCTATGGTAATTCAAAGATTTGGAGATATAAAGATGCTTGTTGATCAAACACTTGATCCTATGGTATCAGCATATTTCAAAAACATAGGACAAACTAAGACATTAATTGAGTTAATACAACAAAGAAATGAAATACAGAATCAATCTTCCGTGGAAATGAAGACAAAATTCTCTCACTATAACTTAGAGCTAGAAGAGGTTCTTATAGGTACTCCTACAAGCTCAAAGAATGATACAAATATAGAGCAAATTTTAACTCAGCTTCGTTCAAGACAAATAGCTAAGGAACAACTTGAAACCTATTCAACTCAACAGGCAGCTGCTGAGAAAGAGAAGGAACTAAAAGAAGCTGAAGCAGTAGCTAAACAACAAACATCACTTACTGAATCAGATATCAACATCAAGATTCAAGAAAACCAAGGTAAAGCTGACCTTATGAAATCAAGACAAGATGCAGAAAAGATACAAAGACTTTCAGAAGCTGATGCCTACAAAGTTAAACAACAAGCTGAAGCTGAAGCTTATAGATTAAAGCAACAAGCTGAAGCAAATGCATATCAAGTTAAACAACAAGCTGATGCTGAAGCATTTAGACTTAGACAAACAGGTGATGCTGAAGCATTTAAAATCAAAACAGTTGGTCAAGCAGATGCTGATAGAGAGGCTAGAGTTGGTATATCTAAAGCTATAGCTGCAAAAGAACAAGTAAATGCTTTTGGTGGTGCTCAATACAAAGTAGTACAAGAAATAATGAATAACTTTGCTGACGCCATTAAAACATCTAAGATTGATATAGTACCAAAGACTCTTATAACCTCTGGATCAAATGAAGGGGAAAACGGTTTGCATAATGCATTTGAAAATTTAGTTATGCTATTATTAAGTGATAAGTTAACCTCTCAAGCTTCTAATGTTACTGAGTTATCCGAGGAAGCTGAAATCTTAAAAAAAGAAATACTAAATAATGTTTCTCCTTCTGATATAAAAAATAATAAATAACATTAAAATAGACAAACTGCTTTTAGCAGTTTGTCTACTTTTTTAATTATGTAGTATATTTTATCGCCTCATATACAACAGAACTTTTATTTTCTTCAGCTAATATATACAATTTATTCATTGATTTAAATCTAGTTTCATCATCAAAATGCAAAACTATATATCTATTACCTTCCAACTTAACAATTTCTTCTCTCACTGTTCTGAACTTTTTTTCATTTTTATGTTCAACAATTGATATAATTGCAGTTATATCTTCTCTTTTAGATGGAGCGATTTCCCACACAGACTGTGTATCTTTTAAATTTAAGTATTTCCTTATCATCATCAAATCTGACATAATATATTTACTGTAAGAATTAACTTTGCTATTTAAAATTCTATCATCTATGTAATTATTTATTTTAACTACATTCTGTGAAAAGGTCCCTGTTATAAGCCCTGAACTTTCGTATACTTCATCTGTCATTCTCACCCAAAAAGTACTTCCTGTAATCTTTCTAATCCTATCTTCAATTATCGCTAGATCAGTCCTAAAATTTATATCTCTATTTATTAAATCAAATATAAGCACTACCCTTTGAGCAAAATCCATTAAAACTACATATCCTTTAAATCTAACTTGATATACTTCACGTTCGACATTTTTAACTGCCTTTAAAATTTCTGATTTTAACCCTTCACTAAGTGAAAATAACTTCAAATTATTTACCCCCTCAAAATCAAACTATAATAATAGTTCATATCTTTGGTTATAGTAACTTCTATACTAAAGACGAAATGCTTCAATCCGAAATTTACTTTCAAAACTCCTTCGGCTTCTGAGAGGAGAATTTGAAAATATAATTTAATTATGAAGTGATTCATCTATATATAGATAAACTACTTCATATTAGAATTTATCCAAATAAATATTCGTAGAACCATCGAAATCTTTATTTGGAGTTTAATGACTGAAGTAGTTTATCAGTTCAGCGTAATATATATATCAATTCATATGTTCAATAACATCACAGAATCTATATTTTTAATTATATATCTAAAGTACATATGAGTTCTAAGAAACTATTTCAGTGAAAATTATATACCATTAAACACACACAATATACATTATACATTTTTGTCAATTATATACAACATTTCTTTCTGCTATTTTATAATTTATACTATATTTTTTTCAAATGAATTTTAAAACAAGTAATTTTATGTAAAAATAATTTATTAAGAATAAATAATATTTCTATTTATATATTTATCTTTATAAATTATAATATATATAATTAGTAATAAATAAATATTTTCTAACTTTTATTATAAAAATAAAGTTTTATTATTACTAAAATGTCTTAACATGAATAGTATTTATATCCCTTATAATCTATTTTAGTTTTAGACATTTAGGGAAGCGCTTTCACATTATGTGCTTTTAATTAATCGACTAATGGACACAATATATAATATATTATTTTGCGAGGTGTTTTAATATGATAAAAAGAGTTATATGGGTTGTACTTGATAGTGTTGGCATAGGCGAACTTCCTGATGCTAAGAAATATGGTGATGTAGGTTCTAACACCCTTGGCCATGTAGCTGAATTCAACAACGGATTAAGCATACCTAATATGGAGCAGATTGGTTTAGGTAATATCGCTGGAATTACTGGCTTAAACAAAGTTACTTTTCCAACAGGTTGCTATGGAAGAATTCACGAAGCATCAAACGGAAAAGATACTGTTACTGGACATTGGGAAATGGTAGGAGTTAAATCAGAAATTGCTTTTCCTACTTATCCTAATGGTTTTCCCAAATCTGTGATAGATAAATTTGAAGAATTCACCGGGAGAAAAGTTATAGGTAACAAGTCTGCATCAGGCACAGAAATACTTGATGAACTTGGTGAAGAGCATATGAAAACAGGTGCTCTAATAGTCTATACTTCAGCTGACAGTGTATTTCAAATAGCTGCTCATGAAGATATAGTTCCTTTAGAAGACTTATATAAATATTGTGAATTTGCTAGAGAAATGCTTACTGGTGAAGAATCTGTAGCTAGAGTTATTGCAAGACCGTTTTTAGGTAATCCTGGCAGCTTTACAAGAACACCTAATAGAAGAGATTATGCTTTACTTCCTCCTCATGATACATTATTAGATTTATTAGCTAATAAAGGCTTAGATGTAATGGCAGTAGGTAAAATTGAAGATATATTCTCTGGTAGAGGAATAACAGAAGCTGTTCATACTAAGGATAATATGGATGGAGTTGATAAAACTCTTGAGTATATAAAGGAAGATAAAGATGGCCTTATATTTACTAATCTTGTAGATTTTGATATGAAGTGGGGACATAGAAGAGATGCAAAGAGCTATGGAAAAGGCTTAGAGGATTTTGATGCTAGACTTCCAGAAATACTATCTGCTATGAAAGATACTGATGTGTTATTCATAACTGCAGATCATGGATGTGATCCTACATTTAAAGGAACAGATCACACCAGAGAATATATACCTTTCTTAGCTTATGGTTCTCAATTAAAGAAAGGATTTGATCTTGGCACAAGATTTGGATTCTTTGATATGGGGCAAACAATAGCTGATATATTTAATGCCGGTGAAATAAAAAATGGTGTAAGTTTCTTAAATGATATAAAATAACAATTAGGAAGAACTAAACAATATTACTTGAGGTGAAATTATGGATTTAACTAAAAAGATAGAAGATGCTGCTGAATTTATTTTATCTAAAAGCAAATACAAACCGCAAATAGGACTAATTTTAGGCTCTGGCTTAGGTGCTATTGCTGATATGATAGAAGATGCTGAATATTATAACTATAATGAACTACCTAACTTTCCTGTATCAACTGTAGAAGGTCATGCTGGTAGACTAGTAATAGGTATGCTTCAAGGAAAACAAGTGGTTGCTATGCAAGGTAGATTCCATTATTATGAAGGCTATGCCATGGAGCAAGTAACCTTCCCTGTAAGAGTTATGAAACTTTTAGGTATAGATACAGTCATCGTAACTAATGCAGCAGGTGCAGTGAATACTGACTTTAAACCTGGTGATCTTATGATTATAAATGATCATATAAATCTCTCAGGAACTAATCCTTTAATAGGAAAAAATCTTGATTCATTTGGAACTCGTTTTCCAGATATGTCTGAAGCTTATAACTGCGAACTTATTAATAAAGCAAAGGACGTTGCAAATTCATTAAATATAGATATAAAAGAAGGTGTATACGCTATGTTTAGTGGACCAACTTATGAAACTCCAGCTGAGATAAGGATGGCAAGAATCTTAGGTGGTGATGCAGTAGGAATGTCCACGGTTCCAGAAGTTATAATAGCAAACCATAGCAAAATAAAAGTTTTAGGTATCTCTTGTCTTACAAATATGGCTGCAGGAATATTAAAACAGCCATTAAACCATGTAGAGGTAATGGAAACTTCTGCTCTAGTAAGAGATAACTTCATAGCACTTATGACAAACATAATAAAAAATCTATAATGAAAAAGGTTGATGGCTGCAATTAATGCCATCAACCTTTTTGTTCATTAGGTGTTCTACTTATAAATCTATTGTATATATTTAGTGCATCGTTAAATTCGTTGCCAACTTCTATTATATCTTGTGATACAAGATCTTTTTCACTAGCTTTAATTAGATTTTCCAATTTTTCTCTAATATTAGTTATGTTGTTTAATAAAGTTTTTTCGTCCATCTAACTAACACCTCCATCTATATTTTTTACATTTAATGTAAATCTTAAACATAGTGGATGTAATTTTATTTTACACGGCTAGATGACAATTAAATCCTTTGGATAACTATTAAGTACTTCGCATCCATCTTCTGTTACTAATACTAAGTCTTCAATTCTAACACCAACATTATTCTGAATATAAATTCCTGGTTCAATTGAGAATATCATACCAGGCTTTACTTCTTCTTTATTAACAGAACTTACATCACCAAAATCATGTACTTCAATACCTATAGAGTGTCCTGTCCTATGAGTGAAGTATTTTCCATAGCCATAGCCCTCTATAACATCTCTAGCAGCTTTATCTATATCACAAAATCTAGTGCCTGGTTTAACTTTTCTTATACCAGCCAAGTTGGCTTCAAGAACAATTTCGTAAACCTTTCTTGCTTCCTCAGAAGGCTCTCCACAAAAGAAAGTTCTTGTCATGTCTGAACAGTAAAATTCGTTCCTACAACCGGTATCTATTATTACGCTATCTCCTAACTTTACGATAGATGAGTCAGTTTCATGATGAGGATCTGCCCCATTAGCACCATATGCTACTATTGGTGTAAAAGAAAATCCTTGAGTTCTTTCTTCTTCATATAGTTCACCTAATATACCACTGATAGCTTTTTCACTTTTATCTTTTGAAAATCTGCTCACTATTTTACCCATGACTCTATCATTTATAGCAGATGCTTTTCTCATAAGCTCAATCTCTTCAGCATCTTTAATTGTTCTTGCTCTATCTATAATAGGTGATCCATTCACAAAGCCTGCTGCTGCACTATTTTCCATAAGTCTAATCAAGAAGTGTGCCTGCCAATTTTTATCAATCCCTATTGGCAATGATTTATCTATAATATTGCAAAGTGCTGAAACTGGATCTTGTGTATCATTGTACCAAACCAAATCTACTCCTAAGTTTTCATGTATAGGGAAAAGTTCATTGATTACAAGCTTTTTATCTCCCTTTGTATTTATATATAAAGCTAATAGTCTTTCACCTGATTCTATCCATTTACCAGTCAGATAAAACACTGCAGCTGGTGAGGTTATAATCATTTGATGTAGATTCTCTTTATTCATCTCTTCTAATATTTTATTTAATCTATTTTCTTTCATTTCTGTTCTCTCCTTCTATAAATACAAAATTGTTATTTATATATTTTTTAACTATGTTTATTCATATAGTTAATTATTTATTTTTTATTAATGATACATATTAATTATATACAAAAAAGACTTGATAATCCATTAACTTAAATCATCCATAGTATATATAAATTTATTTTTGCATAATACTATATCTTCACGTATTACGCAATTATATATTCTCAAAAGATATTTTGTTATAATCCACTAATATCTTTTATATAATAACAATCTTTAACACTTTATTAATATTGAGCAAATAAAGATGTGAATATACATTAAGTGGTATAATATTTAATAGAAATATACTTATCTTTTTTAATTAGGAGGAAATTAAATGAGAATTGCAGTTATATCAGACATACACAGTAACCTTTATGCTCTGATTAGAGTTATTGAAGATATAGATAGCCAAAATGTAGACACAGTGATTTGCCTAGGAGATTTGGTTGGTTATGGCCCTCAGCCAAATGAAGTTATAGCTATGGTAAAAAGAAGAGCATTTTTATGTATAAAAGGAAATTATGACGCATCCGTTGTAGATAATGGATTCACATATATACGAGATACAAATATAAATTCTTTTTCTCTACCTTGGACAGTAGATGAATTAAGAGCGTCGAATAAATACTACCTTGAAAACTTACCAGACAGTATATCTTTAAAAATTGATAACAAAAAAATACTTTTTGTTCACGGAAGCCCAAATAAAATAGATGAGTACTTATATGAAAGCAATCCTGATTTAGATACTATAGTAGAAGGAATCGATGAAGATATATTGGTATGTGCGCACACCCATATACCTATGATAAAACAATTGAATAATAAAATGATAATAAACGGTGGTAGTGTAGGAAAACCCAAAAACGGTTCTCCAGACTCAACTTATGCAATAATAGATATATCTAAAGGTAGAAGCGCTCGCGCAGAAATAAGAAAAGTAAGCTATGAATATAAAAGAATAATGAAAGACATGGAGATGAAGAACTTTCCTTCAACCTTAATACATTCTTACGAAACTGGTTATGAATAAATTTCTCATCATAAGTTTTCAATTAAATTGTAATAAATGCTTGTAAAACCTTTGAAATCTCTAGGTTTAACTAACTTAAAAACTTCATGCTTTTCTATAAAGTAAAAGATTGTGATCATGATATCTAATTATATATCATGATCACTTCATTTAATCCCTTAGAACACCAACAATTCTTGTATTATTCAGCAGCTGTTTGTTAAGCTTTCCTGAATTAAACTGTTCTGAAAGGTCCGTTCCTGGTCTAAAACCAGCAGCTACTATCTGATTTAATGCCACCTCTCCTGTAATGTCGTAAACTGTTCCATTAACAGCTATATAAGCATGGTTATCGCCCAAGCCATTATATGAGGATAATTCTTTCATTGTAAACTCTCTAGTCCTAAAAGAAAAAACTGTTTCTCCATTATCTTTTTCAACTTGTTTTTCTGTATTCTTTTCCTTATAATATTCTAATATACCTTCAATTTGTATTGTTAACCTTTCGATATCCTTTATAAGTCCTAGACTATTTTCTTTTGTACTTAGTAAAATCATCTTTTTATAAAAATTTATCTTATTATACTTTTGTAATAACAACTCTTCACTGGAACTAGTCATAAGCTTTCCTCTTAAATATCAATATATCTCTATATTTTATGAGGGAATAATTGCATTTATTAAACTATTAGTGTAAAATAAATATTATTTAAGGGTTAAAGTGTTAAATTTACTAGGCTTAACCGGTTAAAACCGTTATATTAAAAGCACTATTGTGCTGTATGCAAAGTCATCTATTATGACAAATTAGATGGTACCGTGGAAATATAGCCTTTCGTCCATACTTATGGATTGATAGGTTTTTTTATTTTAGTCTTAAATGTAAACTATACCTATAAAATACATTAGAAACGTAAATAATATAATTAGAAAGTGAGGTCATATAATGAACACTACATTAGTTAGAGCTCTATATAGAAACACAGAAGAGCATATTGAAAAAAGTGTAAAAATTTCAGGTTGGATAAGAACATTAAGAGCATCAAATGCTTTTGGGTTTATAGAAGTTAATGATGGCTCATTCTTCAAAAATGTTCAAGTGGTATTTGATAATAAGATTTCAAACTTCAAGGATGTATCTAAATTACCAATAAGTTCATCAATTTCAGTTGTAGGTAAATTAGTACCAACACCTGATGCAAAACAACCTTTTGAAATACAAGCCGAGGAGGTAATCATAGAGGGAATGTCTTCTTCTGATTATCCTTTGCAAAAAAAGAGACATACTTTTGAATATTTAAGAACAATAGCTCATTTGAGACCTAGAAGTAATGCTTTTTCAGCTGTATTCAGAGTTCGTTCTGTAGCTGCTTATGCAATACATAAGTTCTTCCAAGATCAAAGCTTTGTCTATGTTCACACTCCAATAATAACTGGCAGTGATTGTGAAGGCGCTGGAGAAATGTTTAAATTAACTACTATGGATTTAAACAACATCCCAAAAACTGAGGAAGGAAGTATAGATTTCAGTGAGGACTTTTTCGGAAAAGAAGCTAATCTTACCGTGTCAGGTCAGCTAAATGGCGAATCTTATGCCTTAGCTTTCAGAAATATATATACCTTTGGACCTACATTTAGAGCAGAAAACTCAAATACAGCAAGACATGCTGCTGAGTTCTGGATGATAGAACCTGAAATGGCTTTTGCTAATCTTGAAGATGACATGGAATTAGCAGAACAAATGCTTAAATATGTTATAAAATATGTTATGGATGAATGTCCCGAAGAAATTGACTTCTTTAACCAATTCATCGATAAAGGATTAAAAGATAGACTAGATCATATAATCAGTTCTGACTTCGGAAAAGTTACTTATACTGAAGCAGTTGAATTACTTAAGAACTCAGGAAAAGTGTTTGATTATCCTGTTGAATGGGGTATAGACCTACAAACTGAGCATGAAAGATATTTAACTGAAGAAATATTCAAAAAACCTGTATTTGTAACTAATTACCCTAAAGAAATCAAAGCTTTCTATATGAGATTAAACGAAGATGGAAAAACAGTTGCTGCAATGGACTGTCTAGTTCCTGGTATCGGCGAAATCATAGGGGGAAGCCAGAGAGAAGAAAGGCTTTCAATGCTTGAGGCAAGACTTGAAGAACTTGGTCTTAACAAAGAGGATTATTGGTGGTATCTTGAACTAAGAAAATATGGTGAAACTGTCCACTCAGGTTTTGGTTTAGGATTTGAAAGATTAATAATGTACATCACTGGCATGTCAAATATAAGAGACGTAATTCCTTTCCCAAGAACTACAGGGCAAGCGGATTTTTAATACAAACAATTATGACTACAAGCTCAATTCTGGATTGTGAGAAATGAGCTAAAAAAACAAATTTCATTATGAAGTTTATGATAAGTATAATACCCAGCAGGATTTCTGCTGGGTATTATACTTATTTATTTCCATTTATTTTAAAATGATCTTTATTATTTTCTTCTTTATTTTTATTGTCATTACTGTTGGTTTTATTTTCATTTGTATTCTTACTAGTTTTGTTATCTGAGTTTCCGTTATTTTGTTTTACTTCCTTATCTAATTGACTCGAATTATTGCTTTTATTATTACTATTATTTTTTCTATTGTCATTAGTATTTATATTATTACTCTTATCAACTTCGTTAGTAGATTTTTTATTTTCGTCAGTTGACGGTTTACTTTCTTTATTATCATTTGTATTATCTATAGAATTGTTGCCTTTATTTAAATTATTGTTGCTATCATTCTGATTCTTTTGTTCATCTTTTTGCTTACTAGTATCTTCTCTTATCTCGAGTTTCTTCAATTTATCGATATCTTCAGTAACTTCTGCTATATCAACCTTACCCTTAACTGGTGTTATATTTATATCCGAATAGGAATCTATTAGCCTCTCGTTCTTAGCTTCACTTACAATCTCTTTCACCGCATCAGCTAAAATCATATTATTAACCTTGATCTTATTCACCACAACTTTAAAATCCGCATCATCTACTTTAACTTTAACAACTCTATTCCAACGATTAGCTTGTATTAATATCTTTGATTTTGCATCTAATTCAACTGCCTTTACAGGATTATAATAATCTATTATGCCAAATGTAAATATCATTAAGAAGGTTGCAGCTAGAACTGCAAGTCTTTTTATTGTGTTCTGACTGCTAACAATATTACCTTCGTACACTTCACCTTTTATAGGTAAAATATTAGAAGCCTTTACAAGTGCAAACTCTCCAGTCTCAGTTAGCAATATAACTTTACTTCCTTTTGTTTCAACAACTACTCCATTCTTTTTCATTACACTACTGCTCCTTCCTTCTTATATTTAAATACGATTTGAGATATATGTATTCATTACTAGAAAGTAGAATTATTAATGATATCATATATTTTCTCCACTTTTCTATAAACTTCCTATTCCTACCCGTAAGTTCAATAATTTGTACTATAGGTAACTTTTTTGTTTCGTATAAGATATTCATTATTTCTTTATTTCTAGAGCATAGTAATGCTACATTAAGTACATCTTCTCTAGTATCATTATGGCTAGGCGAACTTTTTGAAAGCTCATAGAAGTTTATTTTAAATTCTTCCAACTTCTCTTTATATATATTTATCTCTTCTAATCTACTTTTTTGCTCTTGTTCTCTATCATATTTATCCAATGATATTGTATTATCTATATCTTTCATGCCTTCTTCTTCTTCAAAATATAAAATAGGCACATTTTTAGAATTTCTAAAAAAATCAATTAATGAATTTCGCATTACTATTTTAGCATAAGAAAAGAAATTTCCTTTTTCTTTAGAAAAATTATCGCATGCTTTATTAAAAGCCTCTATGGCTATACTGAACTCCTCGTCGTTTCTCCTATCTAACTGCTTTTTACATATAAAAGAAGCAGTTTTATATACGAAACCTAAGTTTTCTTCTATAAATTTATTCTTATCTTCAATCAAAAACTCTTCCTTCATAGTTTTTCACCATCCTGCTTGAGTTCATAGTTTTTAAAGAGCTCCTATATGAAAGTTTAATTGATACTCTTTCAAATATAATAATTTACGAGTATTTTCAAAATAATATCAATTACCACATGAACTAGACGCCCTATAATATTATAGCCTATTAATTTAAATTACTTGTAAATTTCAACTTCACAATTCAATAATACTAAAATAAATATTCTCTAATTTCAAGAGTTCTATACTTGCTTATACGTAGTAACTTTGATTTTTAAGGGGGCAATTACTTACCCCCCTAAAGCTTTTTTATATGTCGTAGATTAATATGCAAGGCTAATTGCTAGCAAAACATTGATTATATCAGAACTTAGTCTTAAATAATATTAATTTGAAATTACGAGGAGGATTACTCATGAAGAAAAAATATGTCTTAGCATTATCATTAATGTTTTCATTATCGTTTTCTGTTCCAGCTTTTGCAGCAGATACTACAACTAACAAGACTACGGATTACAAATCTTACGCTGGATTAACACCAAACAGCATATTCTATCCTTTAGATAAGGCTATAGAAAATATCCAACTAAGATTCACGAAAGATCCTAATAAAAAAATAGAAAAATTACTAGAAATTCAAAAAGAAAGACTAGGGGAAATACAAACACTAGTAGAAAAAGATAAGAAAAACCTAGTTCCAATAGCTCTAGAAGGTTTAGAATATGCAACTTCACAAACCCAAACAGAGACAGCTAAAATTATTACTGATACTAATGTTAGCAAACCTATTACTGATTCAGATACTACAACTTCTGACAATACTACTACCGCTGGTAGTACATCAGAACTAGACAAAGAAATAGCTGCAATTGATTCAACAACTAAATCTATTGAAAATACTAATACAGATTCTATTGAAATTCTTGATTCAATAAAAGACCAGCTTCCTCAAGAAGAACAAGATAAGTTATCTGCAGTAGTTGAAATGCAAAAGCAAAAGAAAGAAGCAGTTAAGCAAATGGTATCTGCTATACATGATCTTAACACTGCTAGAAAGCAAGTAAATGAAGCTAACAAAGCTCTAAAGGATGCTACTAAATCTGGTGATTCTAGTGCAATAGCTAAAGCTCAGGAAACATTAAATGTAGCTAATGAAGCATTTACACAAAAACAAACTGCTCTTGAAACAGCTAAAGCAAATAAACAATTAGTTGTACATCAGGCAAAAGTAGGTAAAGGATCTGATGCTACCTCTAAAGAACCTAATTCAGATGATAAAGTAACTACTGAACCATCTACAGAATCAGAATCTTCAAATAGTAGTGCAAACACTGAAGGATCCTCCAATGTAGCAATTGGTTCTACTTCAGCTACTCAAGCACCTACTGCAGCAGCTAAAAAAACAACTAATACCAAGGAAAGTTCCACTACTGAGGTGAAGAAAAAAGAAGATAGCGAAAAAAAAGTATCCAGTGAAAAGAAAGAAACTAAGGATTCAGATCAAGAGGTAAAAAAAACTGAACATTCAAATGAAAAAGACAAAAACAGAGAAGATAATTAAATACCAATAAAGTAAAATTAATTAATATTAACTACCAAGGTAATTCTGCAAATGCACAAATGCACAAATACACAAAAATAATTATACAAATACGCTCATATAAAAAACTCGTTGAAGAAGATAACTTCAGCGAGTTTTTTACATTTTACACCTTTTTTACTAAGCCCTAGCCTTTGCTAATTCAAATAGTGTTCTTACTCCAGCACCAGTTCCACCCTTAATAGAGTAATCATCTGCAGCATCAGTCCATGCAGTTCCTGCTATATCAAGATGAAGCCATGGCTTATCTTCCACGAATTCTCCTATGAAAAGGCCTGCAGTTATTGTTCCTGCATTTCTTCCCCCTATATTCTTAAGATCAGCAATATCAGACTTTATCAATTTTTTATAGTCATCAAATGCAGGCAGTTGCCAAACCTTCTCTCCTGATACCTTAGAAGCTTTAACTAGTTCTTCATAGAAACTATCATTATTAGTTACAACTGCAGTGGTTGTAGTCCCAAGGGCTACTAAAGCAGCCCCAGTAAGAGTTGCTAAATCTATAACTTCAGTTACATTTTCTTTTCTTATTATATAAGTAACTGCATCAGCTAAAGTTAGTCTTCCTTCTGCATCAGTATTTAAAACTTCTATTGTTTTTCCAGCCATAGACCCAATTATATCACCAGGTTTATAAGCTTTTCCAGAAATCATATTTTCACATGCAGCTACCACAGCAATTACATTAATTTTAAGCTTAAGTTTTGCTATTGCACTTATTGCGCCTATAACTGCAGCAGCACCGCCCATATCTGACTTCATTGTCACCATTCCATCATTTGGTTTTAATGAGTATCCACCTGAATCATAAGTTAGTCCTTTTCCAACTAGTCCAAGAATATCATTTTTATTTTGATCATTTCCGAAATATCTCATTACAATAAGTCTTGGCTTTTTCTTTGAACCTCTAGCTACAGATAAAAAAGCATCCATTTTCAAATCACATATTTGTTCTTTTTCAAGAACCTCAGTCTCAAATCCATATTTAACCCCAGCCTTTACAGCTTCTTCAGCTAAAGTTTCAGGATAAATTGTGTTTGCAGGCTCATTTACAAGATCTCTTGCTAATATTGTTGTTTCTACAAGTATCTTAGCTTCTCCTATAAATTTATCTACATCTAATGCTTTAATATCATCTATGTTTGGACTTCCAATTGAGAATTCGAATTCTCTTTGGTCTTTATCATCATTCTTTTCACTCTTGTACTTATTAAATTTATATGAGCTTAGCCCAGCACCCTCAACCATAGCTTTTACAACTAAGTTTAATTCAACCTTATCTGTATCTATAAGTCTCATGAATATTTTTTTATTTTTTAGTTCTGTAGCCTTTTTTAAAGCTTTCCCTACAGCTCTTCTAATTTTTTCTCCATCGATATCCTCTTCTTTGCCAAGACCAACTAAAACCATATCCTGAGTTTTACCATCTATAGTTCTGACGAAATTATATATTTCACCGAATTTTCCTAAAAAGCTTCCTTTGTTTTTAGCATATTCTAATATAGTATTTACATCACTATTAGGAGTCTGTAATCTATCTTCAAAAAGAGAAATTATAGCTGCCTCTCCATCAGTGCATCCAAATTTTTTAAATCCAATATTCATTACTTATACACCTCTTTCTTGATAATAATCTTATTTTTTTAATACAAAATTTTCTTCCTTAATTATAATTAGAATTATTATAATTATCTATATTGAATCATTATTACTTAATAATATACCATAAATAGATAATTATAGATAGCCACAGCATATATTAATATAAAATAATTTTATCGTTTAATTAATTCTTTATCTATATACTTACTATCATACATGACCTTTGAATGATTTTTTATTAGTAATCTCTCTTCAATTATGTTACCATCAATTTTATTAATTATTCTTCTAAATACTTTGTTATTCCTATAATAATCATTACCTTCTATAGAAAAGCACGCTTCTTTTTCAACTATATGATACGAATATTGTTGCTCATGAAGACATCTTAACTCTCCACATAAGTGAGTATCTGTAGTATATGTTATTATTTGATAAGTATTTTTAGTGTTATTTTTAACTTGATAATCAAGGTAGTTGTATACTATAGATGTACCGGTTCCAAAAGGAAGTGCTCTATTGTAGTCTGGGAATAGATCGAATTCATTATGATGATGATGCTCTACAATGGTAAGATCACTATGAAGGACCATCCAATGTATCAAATTAGTAAATTGACACATCCCTCCGCCTACTCCACTACTTGTCCCACTATTATTTATTGTAAGTCCTTCCAGATACCCTTTTGATTTAGTACATCTACCAGCAAGCTTCCAAAAGGAAAATGTCTCACCTGGTTTTATTAAAACCCCATCAATTTTTGAAGTTGTCAGCATTAAGTTAACTGCCTTATTCTCTTGTAATCTTTGTTCAACATTACCAAGCTTTCTTCTTATTAGTGAATTATGTGAATATAGCAATACCGGAAGCTTACTACTACTTCTTTCCTTTGCATATGTTTCTCCTCCAAACCACCACTTAAGATATCTCTTACTCTGTTCTTTAGCTACAGAAATCTTATATGTTAAAGGACTAATCTCACAAAATAATCTTCTACCCATTTTGATTTATAACCTCTCTTTATCATACTTATAATAATTAATACGTATCATCTCAGAAAAAGTTCTGTTATTCTAATCATACACCACTTTACATTTTGTTCCAACCACTTTTAAGCTTATATCCTCCTTAGCCGATTATTTAACTATATCATATAAATTTGGTATAATTAGTTTATAATACATTTATATACTGAGAGCTTAATGTATTAATAAACTATAATATAGTATAGTACCTATATAAGAACTTTCACTTTTAATTATCAGTCAGGAGGATACTCAATGAAACGTCGTCTAAAATCAGCTAGTTTAATTATTATATTATCGCTTATATTAATTCTTGCCATAAATTATCTTCAAACATTCATAATTGATAATTCTCTTGAAGTAACACCAAATAACATTGCAAAAATAGATAATGTAAATATAAATTATAAAATCACTGGAAACCAAAGTAACCCACCAATATTATTAATACATGGATTATTCTCATCCTCCGATGATTTTAGTAATTTAGCCAAAAGGCTATCAGACAAATATAGGGTAGTTTCAGTAGATTTAATAGGCTTTGGATTATCAGATAAAAGAGAAGACTTAGATTATAATACAAATACTGTTGCTAAGTTATGCAAAGACCTAATGAATAATCTAGGATACAAGAAATTTTCAGTATTAGGCCACTCAATGGGTGGGGGCATCGCACTATTGATGGCACTTAACCATCAAGATTCTATTGATAAACTTATACTAGTAGATAGCACTGGTCTTGGAGAGCATATTCATATAAATCCTCCAAAGTTTATAATAAAAGAAGGTATGCTAACTTATTTTCCTCAGCTTGCTATGTATAGTCTCAATTTTAGTAATCCTAAATATATCAACTATGACAACTTTGAAAAAAATCTATTCTATAATAGACAACTGGATAGTAGTACAGTACAAAAGTTATTGAATAATTGTAAATCTATCGATAACTTAAAGGATAGATTAAAGGATATACATGCTAAAACCTTAATAATTTGGGGTGCAAAAGATAATGTTCTACCTGTAGACAACGCCTATACCTTTAATAATGAAATCAAGGACAGCAAATTATCTATAATATCTAATTGTGGTCATATGCCTTTTGCTGAATCAGAAGATTTATTTGCAAATGAACTGATGTCGTTTATGTCAAGCTAATACAATATATAACAGTAAAAAAGGTTCACTGAAGCGACCTTCTTCAGTGAACCTTTTTTTTGCGCATCTGCATTTTCTGAACGTATGTGTAGAAATTCTGGCAGGCGAATATGATTTATTTTTTTACTGTATAGCTATAAAAAGCTTCTGAAAGCATTGAACTATCTAGCTTTAATCGGCATAAAAGCTTTATACTGGTCTTTACAGTAAAGACCAGATTATTTAGTTATGCTAATATAAAGTTATGATTTCACCACCACTTAGTGAACTCTTAACATCTATAACTCGTTGATTCGATGAACCTCTATACTTTATACTTTCATCTCTTAATGTTATCTCAAACCTTCCATCAACCAATACATCTATATTATTTATAAGCTTCTCCCAAGCTTCATTATCTTTTAGGTTGTTTAATATGTACTCAAACTTATAACCTGTATAGCACCATATATTAAGGCCTAGAGCTTTTATTCTCTGCGCCATATAAGAAAACTTATCTGCTTGTTCAAAAGGATCACCACCACTAAAGGTTACACCGCTTATTATTGGATTACTCTTAAGTTCCTCAATAAGTTCATCCATGTTTCTTAACTCTCCACCATCAAAGCTATGGGTTTCTGGATTAAAACACTCCTTACATTTATGTTTACATCCCTGAGAAAAGAAAACTCTTCTTATTCCTGGACCATTTACTAAACTTTCATGTATTATACCTGAAAGTCTTATCATTTTATCTTCCATTACTAAATCAACACCTCAACTTTTTTGAGCCCTATAGCTCTCCATTCCACTCTTTGTAAAATTGATCTAAAAATAGCTGCATAAACTTATGTCTTTCCTCTGCTAGTACTTTCCCTCGTTCTGTATTCATCATATCTTTTAACAGAAGAAGCTTCTCGTAAAAATGATTTATAGTATTACTCTCACTGTTCTTATAACCCTCAAAGCTATCGTGCATTTCATATCTTACATTTGGATTGTACATTTCTCTTCCTTTAAAACCCCCATAAGCAAAAGCTCTGCCTATTCCAATAGCCCCTACAGCATCTAATCTATCTGCATCTTGAACTATCATTCCTTCAATAGAATCCATCTGTCCAACAACCTTTGCTCCTTTGAAGGTTACATTATCTATAATGTAACATACTTCAACTATAGTATCCGAATCTACACTCAACTCTTCAAGCCATTGCTTGGCAGCTCTACTCCCTGCCTTTTCATCTCCATCATTAAACTTCCAATCAGCGATATCATGTAGCAATGCAGCCAACTCAACAATGTCTTTATCGCATTTCTCAAAAGCCGCTATATTTTTAGCATTTTGCCAAACTCTATATATATGCCACCAATCATGGCCACTACCTTCACCACTGAACTTTTTTTCTAGCATCTCTGCTGTTTTTTGTATTATCTCTGTCATTACTTACCTCCATTTTAATTAGGCAATATTGTATGCTGTAAGAATTCTTGTTATTAATTCTAACGTTAATGATATTAAGATTGCAAACATGAACCATTCTTTCATAATAAATTATAATATATATTAATAATTAAATCACATGTCAACATATAAATAATTTATAAATAGAAAAAGATATAGGATTTTTCCTATATCTTTTTCTATTTAGTTACTTACCTAATACTATTTATCATTCTTAAATCCTTGTTGAGCCATGGTATCCTTAACCTTAGGATAATAGACAGTTTGATATAAAGAAGAAGTTAAATCACTCCAATTGCCTTCTTGCTCTCTTCCTATTTCCTTAAGATATTTTTCCATATATTCATCATACTCATCTATCTTAGTCTTTAATACTTCTTTATGGTATCTATCTACATGCTTAAATGTCTCAAATGGTAATCTAGGTTTTTGCTTAGATTGATTTTCTGCATACCCTAGAACCAATCCGCATACTGGGTAAGTAAACTCAGGTAGTTCCAAAAGCTCTATAACCTCTTCTGGATTTCTTCTTATACCCCCAATAGGAACTACTGATAGCCCCAATGATTCAGCTGCTATTATAGCTGCTCCCATAGCTATACCAGCATCAAATACACCTGCTGCAGTGCCTTCAACACTTTCATGGATAACTTGCTTTCTCCCATACTTCTCAGCACCTATATTAGTTTTATAAAAGTCCATTACAAATACTAAAAATACTGGTGCTTTGTCAACATATACTTGATTACCAGTTACTTCAGAGAGTTTCTTTTTCTTTTCCTTATCTCTAACTACTATAATTGATGTTTGTTGCCCATTGATAGAATTTGGCATAGCTTGAGCAGCTTTAAGTACTTCATCAACTAATTCTTGTGATATATCCTTATCCAAGTACTGTCTTATTGATCTATGTTGTTTTATTAAATTTATAGTTTCATTCATTTTTACACCTCTTCTTTAATAATAATTATCTACTAACATTATATATCAATAAAATTAAATTGTAAACAATCTATCCTAATATTATAATTTCACAAATTAAAATATTTATGTAATCTAGTTCATAAAGAATTATGATTTTCTAAAGAATAAAAAATTGCTGTTTTAAAATAAATATAAGTTTCCAAAAAAATAAAAGCCAAGCATACACTTAGGTATATGCCTGGTCTTTCTATTAATTAAAACTTGCAAATATTCGTTTTTCTATAACCTCTATATCAAAGCCACTACTTTTCTATAAAGTAATTATGCTTATGATTTTCAGTATGAGTTACTCTGTCTTCTCTCTCTTCATACTTTCCTGGACCAAATCTTTCATCAAGGCTTAAGTAGCCAGTAACTCTTGAAACACCTTGTATATCATGACTTCCACAACAAGTGCATTTTGATTCACCGTTATTTAAATAGGTTCCACAGTTCTTACAATACCTTATATGGAAGTTTATACCCAAGTAACTAATGTTAGTATTCTTATATGCATAGTTAAGTATATTCATTATAGCTTCTCCATCAGGAGTTCCATCTACTTCAAGATATGATATATGTCCACCATTACAAATCTTATGGTATGGTGCTTCTATCTTTATCTTGTCTATTATTGATATTGGATACCCCACTGGCACATGATAGCTGTTAGTGTAATACTCCTTATCAGTAACTCCTTTAACTATTCCAAATATCTTTTGGTCTTGCTTTATGAACTTTCCGCTTAATCCTTCTGCTGGAGTAGCGTAGCAACTCCAATTAAGATGAGTCTCCTCTTTTAGCCTATCAGTATATTCTCTGATATATGATACTATCTTAATACCTAATTCTCTTGTAGCTTCATCTTCGCCATGATGCTTTCCAACTAATGCAATTAAAGTTTCAGCAAGTCCTATAAATCCTAAAACCCAAGTTCCTTGTTTTAAAATTGGTTCAATATTATCATCTGGACTTAAGCCCTCTGATCCCTTCATAAGTCCTTGACCTGCTACAAATGGAAGATCTTTCACTCTTAAGTTCTTAAGAACTGAGTATCTATGCATTAAAGATTCCTTAGCAAGTTCCATTTTACTTTGCAGTATTTCGAAGAATTTATCAACGTTTCCTTTTGCTTGTAGTCCTATTCTTGGTAGATTTATTGTTGTAGGAGCAATATTACCTCTTCCCTTACAACCATGATCACCATTTATATTATTCATAAGATATGTTCTACATCCCATTGTTGCAGGCATATATCCCTTATCGTAATACTCTTTATTAAAATCTGCATCTATGTTCATAAATGTAGGATTCATTCTTTTAGCAGCTACTCTACATGCTAATTCAAAAAGATAGAAATAAGGATCTTCTTTTTCCCTATTCACTCCTTCTTTAACTCTAAAAATTATGTTAGGGAATATAGGCTGTTCTCCTTTACCTAACCCCTTTTCATATTCAAGTAAGAATATCTCACATACAAGCGCAGCATCTTCATTATAAGGAATACCTAGATTTATAGATGAAAACGGCACCTGAGAACCTGCACGAGAATGCATTGTATTTAAGTTATATACAACACCTTGCATAGCTTGATGAACTCTTTCTCTAAGTTTAGAGTCTACAAGCTTCTCAAGTTTTTCTCCTTCTATTCCATATTCCATGAGCTCTTCTTTTATTTCTTGCCTAGTTGGTTCAACAAATATTGACATGTCATTATCAAAATCAGGATGCGATTGTCCTCCAAACATGTCATTTTGAGTTGACTGAAGTAATATGCAAGAAAGTTCTGCTGCTGTTTCTATTCTTCTTGGATTATTAATTGTTCCATATCCAGTGTTAAAACCATTTTCCAATATTTCTTTGGTTGGTATATGTAAGCAGTTTGTAGTCAAATTATAGCTATCTAAATCATGATAATAAACATCCCCATTTTCATGAGCTTTTGCCAAATGCTTCGGCATTGAGGCAAGATTATGCCACTTATTAGATTCTGAAGCTATTCTAAGTAGCTTTGATGAGAAATTATTCCCTACATTTGCATTATCTCTATCAGTTTCAATTCCAATTTTTCCTATTGCTCTCATCAAGTCTGATTTTATTTCTCTAACTTTAGTTCTTTCATTTCTGTAAGTTGAATATGCTTGCGCTATATTCTTAAATCCATTATCACTTAAGGCCTTTTCAACTAAGTTTTGAATTTCTTCTACTGTAACATTTGATTTTCCAGACATTTCAATATAATTGATTACCTTTTGAATTGTATCAATTACTTGACTTTCTTTTAAACTTTGACCAATTTCTTCTGCTGCTCCCTTAATAGCTTTCCCTATCTTTTGAGCATTGAAGCTAACCCTTCTTCCATCGCGCTTCACAACATCTAGCACATCGACGACCCCCATTACACTATATCTTGTACTGACTTATTATACTTCACTAGAAATTTAAAGGCAATTCTAAATTAAACTTTATCTTAATAATAGCAAAGTATACGTCATTATATCTCCTATTTTTAAACTTTTTTACAGTATTTCTAATGTTGACATTAGGAGTATTTAAGAAAATACTGGCAAATTAATCTTACTATTTTTGATTTTCGTCTAAAGTTTAATAATATTAATAGGTTGTCGCATATATATTTAAATATAATGTACAAGCTTATATGCTAAACACATTAAATTGAGGAGGTGAATTCATGAAGAAAATCACTTTTATTATACCCTTGTTATTATGTATTTCTATAGTTGGTTGCAGTTACACAGATACAAAATCTAGCTCAACTAAACCTTTCAAAAGAGAATCTCCACCTGTAATTGACATATCAAACAACAATGCTGTTACAAATGATTGTTGGTATACCGGTGAGGATTTGACAGAAGCAGAAAAATCCAACATTCCTTTTATGGCGATAATTGAAAACTCAAAGGATGCAAGGCCTCAAAGTGGATTGAGTGAAGCAGATATTGTATTTGAGACTATGGCCGAAGGTGGAATACCAAGATTTATAGCATTATTTCACAAGAACACGCCTAAACAGATTGGTCCTATAAGAAGTGCCAGACCTTACTTCTTATCTATTGCTGAGGAATATAACCTACCTTTCGCCCATTGCGGAGGAAGCGCTGAAGCTTTATTAACTATAAAAACGAACCCTGATATAAAAAGTATAAATGAAATAGTCAACGGTTCATATTTTTATAGAGATAATTCTAGAAAAGCTCCTCATAACCTATATACTTCTGCTGATAAGATACGTAAATATATAACCTCTAGCAATATGAAAACAGATATGGTTTCTAATCTTTCTTTTGATAATTCTTTTTGGAAAAAAGAAGATTTAACTAATGCAACTGTAGTAAACTTCAAACTAAATAATTTCTATACAACTAATTATAAGTTTGTTAATGGTAAATATGAAAAGTACATGGATAATGTGAAAGCTATAGATAAAAATAATAATTTATCTCTGTCCTTTACCAATATAGTTGTACAACAAACCCCTATAAAAGTGCAATCTGATAACCTACATTTAGATATAAATATGATAGGAAAAGGAACTGGGTATTTATTCTCTAATGGTAAAGTTGAAAAGATCCGTTGGTCAAGAGGTTCTTCTAATTCTCAAACCGAGCTGACTACCGAAGATGGTAATAAAGTTTATCTAGCTAAAGGTAACACAATATGGCACATAATTGATAACTCAGTCACACCAAAATATAATTAAAAAAATCCATAAAGCGACTTTTTTGAGTACCTTCCTCTCCAAACATATATGAGTAAAAGTTGGTAGGCGAATAAGTTTTATTTTTCAATGTATATTCAAAAGCTTGTAAAGCCATTGAAAGCTATAGTTTCAGCTAACATAAATCTTTTTTACTTCCCTATAAAGTAAAAAAAGGTTGACGAGTTACATATTCGTCAACCTTTTCTACTATAAATACAAGCACTATCCTTTTACTGCTTTGAAACACTTCTAAATCTATAAAACTGGTTATGTGCACTCATTCTTGCACTTTCTCTCTCTTTTGTCTTTATACATATTTTTATCCGCTATACACAGAATTTCATCTATACTTAAATTATTTATACCATCTATCTGAACTAATCCGTAACTAAAGTCTATATGATTCTTTGCAGTACAGTTCCTTAGTAAATAATCTTTTATGATCATGATTTTCTCTATAGCCTGCTCCAGTGTACTATTTCTAAAAAGTATTACAAATTCATCCCCTGACATTCTTGCATAGAGATCATTATGATTCAAATTAATCCTTAAAGCTTCTGACATTATTATAAGTGCCTTGTCTCCCTCACTATGGCCATAATTATCATTTATAAACTTAAAGTCATCTAAATCGATAAGAGCTACATGAGATATGTGTTTTTTTCTTTGCATCTCTAAAATTTCTCTACTAAAATAATCTTTGAAACTCCTTCTATTGTAAAGATTCGTGAGTTCATCATGAGTTGCTATATATCTAAGCTGCTCTTGAGACAAGAAATTTTTTAGTGCAAGCTCCAATTCATGATTTATGTACTTCATTTTACTGATATCACCTTTGTTAAACAATGCATCAGCTGCTGTACTATCTAAATTCACTATAGCCACAACCTTATTGTCTACATAAATAGGTGAAAACAAAACACTTTTGATATTAGGACCCTTCTCTAGTAGCTGAATCTTACCTGAAATATTGTCATTAAATAAATCATCTTTGTCATTAAACGGCATTTTAAGAATACAAATATCCGCTAGTTTGTTATACTTATAAAGATACACATCTTCTCTTTTTATCTTCATGTTCAGTAGATCTGTAGGATATCCTTTAATAGCTCTATAGTGAAAATAGTTATCTTCCTCTAATACTAGAACACTGCCTCTATTTGCTTTACTAATTATAGACATTGCTGAGTCTAGCATAATTTCATAAACTAAACTTCGACTATCAGTAGTACTTATCTTTTTCCCCATACTATATATTTCTTTTTTTATTATCTCTATCTGCATAATATTATTTCTCAGCACAATATTTCTTATTATAAGAAATATTATAAAAAATAATTGAAAAGATAATACTATATATATCAGAAAATCCTTTTTCAAAATCTTCACCCCAAAAATAAAAAATAGACTCAATATTAAAAACTTAAAATTATATTTAAGTACAATCTGCCACTATAATTATAATTAATTTTTTAATTTTTTTAAATATCTGATTGAATAATTTAATACTTATTCAAAATAATATATATATAAGCTTCAAAGAATCAAATTTTTTTCTTCAACTATATCAGTATTGATATAGTTATCACTTGTGATATAATTTAATCATAATAGATTTGAGGAGGAATATACCTTGCAAAAAATAGCTTTAATTACTGATAGCGGCTGTGATTTAGATACTGAGATTTTAAATAAATATAATATTTTTTTCTTACCATTAAGAATTATATATAAAGACAATGATTATTTAGACAGGCTAGAGATAAGTCCAGAAGATTTATATCTATCTCTTGAAAAAGAAATACCAAAAACATCACTTCCTGATGGACAATTTATAGAAAACATCTTGAACCAAATAGAAGCTCAAGGATATACACATGCTATATCTATAAGTATATCATCAGGACTTTCTGGTACTGCAAATAGTTTAAGAATAATAGCTGAGAATCATCCAAATCTAAAAACCTATATCTTTGATTCAAAAACATTAAGTATGCCTCAGGGCTCTATAGCTTTAGTCGCTGCTGAAATGATAGAATCAGGTAGCACTTTTGAAGAGATAATTGAAGTTCTACCAAAACTTAGAGAAAAAACTGATGGTTATTTTACGCTTAACACCTTAGATTACTTAAAGAAAGGTGGAAGAATTGGGAAGGTTTCTGGAACCATAGGCGAGATGTTAAACATAAAGCCCGTAATTTCCATAAATGATGACGGTGTTTATTTCACTCATTCTAAGGCAAGAGGTAGAAAACAAGCTATAGGTAAACTAAGAGAAATATTAGATGAAAATCTAAGCATCGCTAAATGTAAGGTTTGGGTACTACAAGGCGGTGCATTGGATGAGGCAAAAGCTTTCTTTGAAGTTGTAAAGGATTTACCAAATATAACTCATATAAGCATCTCAACTATCGGGCCAGCATTAGGGGTACATACCGGACCTGGACTCTTAGGCCTTGCTATCCAAAGGGAATAGTCATTATAGTGGACGAATTTAAATTTAGTAACATAGAAGATATAAAAGCTGAAGAAAAACGCCTGTATGATGAATATAAGCAAAAGCTCAACGAGCTAAAAAAAGTTCAAAAGGAAAAAGAGGCCGTAGGACAAGTACTTACTAAAGGTCTACTTCCAATTTATGTTCTTTATACATTAAGTTTAGGTCCTACAAATGGAAATGATATATCTCATAAAATAGGAGAAAGAACTAATGGTTTATGGGTTCCTAGCACTGGCGGAATATATCCTTTACTAAAGAAGTTTGAAAAAGAAGATCTTGTATTAGGCGAATGGGATGATCCTAAGAAAAAATTCATGAAAGTTTACACTCTTACGGATAAAGGTTTCAAAGAATTTGATAACAGAAAATCTCTGCTAAAAATTAAGATAGAAGAAGCATTAGATGTATTTAAAATAATTTATTCTGATTTATACTAGGAGTATTTAAAGAGCCCCTATGCGAAGCTTAATTTATACTTGTTCAAAAATCCTGGCTTTTGGGGATTTTCGGGCATGTATAAATTAATAGTTGAGCTAGGAACTCT
This sequence comes from Clostridium folliculivorans, assembly GCF_024341905.1. Classification (GTDB taxonomy): domain Bacteria; phylum Bacillota; class Clostridia; order Clostridiales; family Clostridiaceae; genus Clostridium_AR; species Clostridium_AR folliculivorans. Next base: position 331,635 of record NZ_BQXY01000004.1, on the reverse strand, counting down.
ATAGAATTAGAATATCACCTTTATGTACTGATTTTTCGTCAAAATATTAAAGTAAGGCTTATATAAGTCTTACTTTTTTTTATTCTTTAGAAACTTATACTCCAATTAGATCTTTGGAGAAATATGTGTAACAGACTTAAAACATAGTATATTTTAAATAGCGAAAAAGAATATTGTTTCGCTTGTAAGATTCTTCACTATACTTAAGAAAAGGTATATACGCAAAAAATCACTGAGGAAAATCACTTTAGCGATTTTTTCAGTATAAATATTTATTAAAAGTAAAGACTAGTGTTTATAAAAAGTAGTTTTTTATTTTATATAAACTTGGTAAAGAGGTGATATTTTGAAAGGAAAAGTTTTAGACATGAACAAAACCGATGCTTTCATATCTTTAGAAGATGGCAGCACTATAGATTTAGATGTATCTAGACTCTCTCAAAATGTTAAAGTTGGTGATACAGTTGATATACCTATAACAATGAGAAACTCTGTTGATACAAATTCTTTCTCTCATGATAAGGCTAATAGTAATAAACAAATTGATTTTTTCTAAAACTTGCAGTATAATAATGGTAAATTAAAACAGTGTGCTAGGGGTGCCTTAAGGCTGAGAGATGATTTTATTCATTAACCCTCATACCTGATCTGGATAATACCAGCGTAGGAAAGCGTTATTGATAGTATATCAACCGTATTCCACTTCTGGAATGCGGTTTTTTTACTCTCGCTTTTCGCTCCTTAAACACTAAAAGGGGGATCTTATGATTAATTATTTTAATCAAATTATCAAAGATTTTTTTGATGGACTAGCTAAATTCGGCAGTTTACCAAAAAATGTAGTAGATATCTTTACAAATCCTATGAATGTTATAGCATTATTAGGTTGTGCTATATTGATAGGAGTTTTTGCAGCCTCAAGGAAAATTAAATTTGATGCAAAGCTTATAGCAAGAATTGCTTTAGCACTTGCTCTAGCTACTATTCTACAAGCACTTAAATTATATCACTTTCCTCAAGGTGGGAGTGTTACTCCTGGTAGTATGATTCCTATAGTACTTATTGGTCTAATATATGGTCCATCTGTTGGACTTCTAACTGGATTTTTATACGGTTTAATAAATCTTCTTACTGATCCTTATATTGTTCATCCGATACAATTATTATTTGATTATCCTTTAGCTTTCACTGCTCTTGGTTTATCAGGTTTCTTTAAAAACAGCAAAATTCTAGGTGCAAACACTAAATTGCTAGCATGCATTATTGCAATCTTCGGAAGGTTTATATGCCACTTTATATCTGGAGTTGTATTCTTTGGTGAATATGCACCTGCTGGTACATCTGTATGGATTTACTCCTTAACTGTTAATGGATTAATAATGGGCGCAGAGGCAATCATATGTGTTATAATACTTTATTTCCTACCAGTTGAAAGACTCGTTAAACAAGCTTCTCTAAGTTCATATTAGTGAGGTGTTAATATGGTTATAGCAGACATTGCAGTAATGCCCTTAATTCCATGTGTAAGTGAAGATGAAATGTATAAAGTAGTAGATAAGGTAATTGAGTATATAGAAAAATCAGGATTAAAATATGAAGTTGGTGCCATGAGTACAACCATTGAAGGTGAGTTCGAGAAAGTATTTGAAGTAGTAAAAAAGGCTCACAAAATACCATTTGACCTAGGGATAGAACGGGTAGTAACTGTAGTTAGATTTGATGAAAGATATGGTGGTATTTCAATTGATGAAAAACTAAAGAATCATAGGTAGTAAAGTAAAAAATCGCTGAAGTGACTTTCTTCAGTGATTTTTTTGCGCATCTGCCTTTTCTGAACGTAGTGAAGAATCTTACAGGCTATAAATTCTTATCTTTTTATTCTTTAAATCACATTATATATTAAGTTGCTACTCATATTTATCCACAGATATAATTTAGTCATAAGCTCCTAAAGAATAAAAAAGCAGTGCTAAAAAGCACTGCTTTTTCAATATAGTAATTATTCTACTGATATTGCATTTACAGGACAACTTTCTTCAGCTTCCTTAGCTGAATCCTCCGCTCCATTAGGAACATCAGGATTTACTGCAGCAGCTTTTCCATCATCCTCCATATCAAATACCTCTGGGCAAATAGATGGACAAAGTCCACATCCAATACAAGTATCTTTATCTACTTCTGCTCTCATATAACTTCCTCCTCAAAAATAATTAACATCTATATTATCTCCTAAGGGTTTCATTTTATGTCTATTAAATGATAATTTAACAATGAAACTTGAAGCTTTAAATAATTAACTTACTGATAAAACATTATAAGTAAAGATTGGTACTGGTAGTACTTAACTTAATGTTAATTCTTTGTACCGAAATCTTTTAATATAGTCCTGCAAACAACATTTCATATAAAGCATTATCTGCTACATAACTTTCTGCTTTTCCCTCTTCTAAAGCCTCAGTTAAATCAACATTTATTGGTAACTCACATATGAGTGGTAGACCTAAGTACTCTGCATGCTCTTCTGCAGATTTTTTGGAAAATACCCTCATTTTTGTACCACATCCATCACATTCTATGTAAGACATGTTTTCTACAACGCCTCTTATTTGTACTCCAACCTTTTCAGCCATGATAACAACCTTCTTAACAATCATTGAAACCATATCTTGAGGAGTTGACACGACTATAATTTCTGATATAGGAAAACTTTGCATTACTGTAAGAGCTATATCACCAGTTCCTGGCGGCATATCTATCAACAAGTAGTCTAAATCATCCCACATAGTATCAGTGTACATCTGATTTAGAACTCCGGTTACTACAGGTCCTCTCCATATAACAGGCTGTGCTTCTTCAGCTGTAAGCAAATTCATTGATATTACCTTTATTCCCATCTCTGTTTCAACAGGAATAAACTTAAAATTGTTATTATCATCTATCGGTATCATTTGTGCTCTCTTTTCATTGATACCAAAGAATCTTGGCATTGATGGACCTGTTATATCTGCATCTAACACTCCAACTTTATAACCTTTCTTTCTCAAATGAGTAGCCATTATACCAGTAACAGTAGATTTTCCTACTCCACCTTTTCCACTTATAACACCAATTATATTTTTAATATTGCCGTATTTAGGCATAACCTTAACACATACATTTGTACCGCTTTTAGCACTTGAACATTTATCTTTACTTGAACATGTTGAACAATCTCCCATTGTAGTACCTCCTATTTTTACCAGCTATCTGGCTTTTTATCTAATATGTTTATTTGCCATGCATTAAAATCATCATACTTACAATCTACATAGTAATTAGTTTGAGAATTATCTTTCTTATTTGTTATAGTTACTATAGTTTTAAATGTTTTAGTCTTATATCCTTGATTTTTAACGCTTATTATTATATTGAACTTATCTGAGTTTTTATCTACCAACTGACCATTTGGAAGTATAGATTTTATATCTCTTTTGAATTGCTCCAAATCAGTCGATAATATGTACTGTGCACAATCTCTATCATCAGAAATATCTATACCTATACTACCATTATCCTTCATCAACCCATCTTTGTTCTTTTTTATAACCTCTAATATAGAAGAATAATAAACATTCTCAAATTCTCTAGGTTTTCTGATAAAAGATAAGTTTTGTATTATATCGTTATCTAATCGCTTTGGTACTACGTATATAGACTTATCATCGTAAAAATTGCCAGTTTTCTTGTCATATATACCAACTACATAATTAAACTTCTTCACTTCTTTTCCCATTTGCATCTCAAATACATAATCTGGTTCAAGAGTAGACTTTTCACTTACTGATTTTGCAGAGGATAACAAATCATATATCTCTGATATAGTACTCTTATCTGTTACAACAAATCTAAACCCAGTATCTCTAGTGCTTTGTATCACTATTTTATCAACTTTATTTTGCTTTATATATTCAAAATCCTTATTTTTACTTCCAATCTTGCTTTGTATTGCTTCAGTTACACTGCATGATACAAATAACGTTGACACTAAAACAAATATCACTAATAAAATAATGCTTTTTCTACTATTCACTTTGTACCAAACTCCCTTATAGATATAATAATTATAACTAAACTCATTTTTTTAATTCATTCTCAAACTAAGAACAATACATAAAGGAGAAGCTTTATACTTCTCCTACCTTACTCTAACTTAAATTATAATACTATAGGGTTCCTAACTCAACTATTAATTTATATCGTTACATTATTTATTCTGTATAAAACTCTCTACGATAGCATCAAATACAGAATTTAGACTTTCTTTATATTTATCTTGACCTATGCTAAAATCCACCTTGAAAACTATTCCGTTAGCTTCACTAACATAGTATGTATTGTGGTATACTAGTTTTCCTTGATTTAGTTTTTCCTTATATTCAATCTTTCTACATTCTTTATCTTTTATCTTTGTACTTACTATCTTATAGTCTAATATCTTATCATTATTTAATCTAGCTTTGTCTTCTCCGGATATCTTGTCCAAGTTTTCTTTTGAATTTAATATCTGAGCATAGCCCATGACCCCTAATTCATCATTTTTAAAGTTATTGGAGTAAATTATATAATTTCCTGGATAAGATTTCTGTTCTGCAATCCACTCGCTAGGCAATTTATACTGATACTTCCCGTCATTTATTGAGTATTGCTTGAAATCAGTTATATTACTGTTCATTAAAGATACTATCCTCAATCTATCATTAAACCCTATTTGGACTACAAAAAGTACTGCCATAAGACTTATGAGAATTAGCATAACTCCCAATTGCTTTTTGTTCATAAACGCTTTCACTTTTTACCCCCTGTAATATAGCATTTTATACTTTAGTATATTATAAGTACAAGCCTTTTATTACAAAATTAAGGTGGTGAAAAGATAAACTATTTATACTTATTTATTATAAACAGTCTATCAAACTACACCACCTTGATTCTATTTCATTGGTACAACTATCATTGAATTTTTAAAATCATAGAACATTAGCCAATAACCATAATCCTTACCCTTCTTAGAATGAGGCATCCAAGTTACAAAGCCTGACTTACCTCCATATGGTTGTTCTAACTTATCTTTAGTTCCAGGCACTGCATAAACCAAGTATTTAACTCTGCCTTCATCATCACATTTAAATCCAATCATAAAGTACCCATGTTTTTTAATGTATGGATAATAATTTATCATAGGATAATATACTACTGTGTACTTATTGTAGTTAGATATGTTGCACATAACGTCTAAATCTTTTACTGGAACCTTGTACCACTTACAGTACTTTATGTCTCTGAATCCACCAACTTCTTCAAAGTCCTGAACAACACCTTGGAAGAACTCTCCTATACTACCTCTTATCTCGAAGCTATTTTCTACATCTACATCTTTATCTCTTTCTTTTACATCAACAATTGATCTTTCATATTCATCAAACTTATGATCCTTAGGATCTTCCTTTTCTTCTTCTCTATCATTTATTTTGTCTAGGTAACTCTCTACAGTCTCATCTTCCACTATACTAGCAGGAGTTTCGTCTTCAACTCTATTTATTTCTTGTTCTACCTCTACCTTTTTATCAGCTTGTTCAACAACTACCTTATCTTCTTGTGGAACTTCTTCTGGTTTTCTAGGATTCTCTTTAATTTCTTCCACAATTGGTTGCTGAAGTGCTTCTTCTCTCTTTTCTTTTACTTCCTCTTTAATCTCCACTTTGACTTTTTTATCTTGCTCGTACTCCATTTTTTTATGCTCATCTTTATGATGATGCTCATCTTTACTACTTTCTTTTACTTCTACCTTTTCTTCTACTTTAATTTCAGTCTTAATCTTTGCATTGATTAATTTGTAAGTTTTCCAATCATCACTTGGTGTCTCACCATTCATAAATCCCCCAAGTACGAAGGTTAGCTTTCCATCCAATTCTTTAGCAAGGGCTGCTCCTGAGACTTTATCAAATAATATCCCTGCCCCACCGACATCATTCGCTAAATATTCACAACTTGTCTCAGCCTTACCTTGTTCAGATATGTTCACAGGACCTAGGTTTATTAATTGCTTATTATCTTTCTTTGAACAGATAAGGATCATGCACAACTTGCCATTATCTTTTTTTAAGTTCTGCGCATAGAAGGTTATCTTGCATTTATCATTTTTAGCCTCAATCTTTGCATACCCTGACAAAGGCTTATCAGATGATACAGAATGACCTCTTTCATCTTCTTGAAGTATAATAAAACTCCTATATAATTTTCCGTGTGACAACTTAATAGTCCCTCCACATTATATTTATTCCTTATATTATATGTGTAAAGTCTTATAATATGATTGAAAAGGCTTCTATACAGTTGTCCCATTTTATTTTAAAAATAAAAAACTCGCTGAAACCATCCTTTTCAGCGAGTTTTTTGCGCATCTGCCTTTCCGAATGTATATGAGGAAAACTTGGCAGGCGAATAAGTTTTATTTATTAGTGTTAACATACTAAAAGCTTAATTAAACATTTTTATGTACACATAGCTCTTAACTATTGTTTTTTTCTTCATATATAGAATCACTAAGAGCAGCAAATTCAGCAACACTTAGCGTTTCACCTCTTCTTTTAGGATCTATTCCACTATTTTCGAATGCCTTCTCCATATGTTCTTTTGAAAGGCCTACACTTTTAACAGTATTCCATAAGGTCTTTCTTCTCATATTAAATGAACCTCTTACTACATCAAAAAATAATTTTTGACTTTTAACATCTACTCTAGGTTTTTCAAGTCTATCTAATCTTATAACTATTGACTCAACCTTTGGTCTTGGAATAAAGCAACTAGGTGAAACATATCTTACTATCCTTGTATCACAATAGTATTGTACCAGAACAGATATAGAACCATATTCTTTACAATTAGGTTCTGAATTTATTCTTTCTGCAACCTCTTTCTGGATCATTATTGTTAGCGATTTAAAGTTGTACCTTTCGTTTAAAAGCCTTACGATAATTGGAGTAGTAACGTAATATGGAAGATTTGCTACGAGTTTTACGCTCTTCTCTTCACCTATTAACTCATTAAAATCAACTTTTAATGCATCTTTATGAATTAACTGAAACTTTGGGTTATCTCCAAGTTCATTTTGTAATATCGGTACTAGCTCATCATCTAGCTCTATTGCTATTACCTTTTTTGCTTTTTTAAGAAGCTCTACTGTTAGAGTGCCAACTCCTGGCCCGATTTCTATAACTAAATCATCCTCATTTATTTCAGCTCCATCAACAATATCCTGTAATACCGAATCATCTACAAGAAAGTTTTGTCCTAAACTTTTAGTAAATTTAAAATTATACTTTTTCACTAATTCTTGCGTCTTTATATCTTTTATATCCATAAAATCATTCTCCTATACTTAGCTTTTTATCAACCTTTTTCATAGCTTCCACAAATTCTTCTTTAGTTATTCCATAATTATTTAATCTGGAAAGCAGCTGGTTCCCATTTCCATATCCAATACTAAGCTCTTTGCCTAAAAGCGCTCTTCTATTTTTAGCATCTCCATCACCAACCAATTTAAAATAAAAAAGATCTTGAATGCTAAACTCTTCTCTCTTTTCCTTTTGATTAGCCTTCGCCTCAGTTAAAGCTCTTATTATAACCTCTGGTATAGCATTCTCTACACCAACGTCTCCATCCTTTGTTCCATCTTCTCTTGCTATATAAGCATGTTTTATTCCTTCTACTCTTTTAGAGATTATTCTTCTTATCTTTTCACCAGCAAAGTCCGGGTCAGTTAGCACTATTACACCTTGTCTTTTCTGTGCTTCTCTAATTCTATTTATAATCTTACCGTTTATTCCAAATCCGCCTACTGCTATAACTTCAGCATCTACAGCTTTTTTTACAGCAGTAACATCATCTCTTCCCTCAACCACAATAACTTCTTTTATCACAAAAAGACTTCCTTTCCTTTTTAAATCATAATCTTAATTTAACTAGTTACACCGCTTCTGTCAACTTTATAGAATCTTTTATGTAAGTTATCTATTCAATCAATCATTAATGATAAATATATTATGAGTTAGAACACTGGAGTAGCGGCTAAATTAAAATTATTTAAACCTTACTAAAACTATATGACTTATATAGTTTAGCTTAAAATATATAATATATCTAAATTACCAACAAAAGAAAATAGAGATAACTAGCCGTTATCTCTATTTTTTCATTATCCTTGACCGGGATAAGCAATAATATAAACATCTACGTTTCTTACACCCCACGAATTTGCATCACTACTTGAATTCATATAAAGATCTACCCTATTATTTTTAATTGCACCGCCAGTATCATGTGCAACAGCAAACCCATAACCAGGTATGTAAACCTTTGTTCCTAAAGGAATTACCCTTGGGTCTACCGCAATAGTACTAGTTCCATTTGCATTTCTCTTAGGTGTGTTGCCTGTAGCTGTGCTTCCACCTCCAGCATAAGCAGTTGCTACCACTGAAAGTTTTTTCTTATAAGCTATCGAATCTCCTCTAGACAGCGCAAGAGTATTCATAGTACCCTTAACAACTACTTTATTCTGAGGATCTTTTACCACTTTTTCAGCTACTACTTTTTTACTTACCTCTTTGCCATTTTCAACGATAACTCTATAAGTAACTTCTTTTTCTCCAGGAAGACCTTCCTGAACCGTCTTTACAACGCTTCTGTCTAAATTGTCATCATTATTGACAACAGTACTATAATCCAACTGTTGACTTTCCTTTACGACCTTAGACTCCACTCTTACAACTTCTATTTTCATTCCTGCTGTTATTTGGGCGTTTACTGCTGGAGATATCTTGTCGTATTCTTCAAGTTGTATCCCTTCAGCACTCAACATTTCATTTACGTTACCTTCAGCGGTTTGTATCTTTAGCTCTTTTCCATCAACCGCAACCTCTACATCAACTGCCTTTTTTATATTAATCTTTATATTACTCTTCACAGATTGATCTAAAGATGGTTGAATTTTGTCCTTAGGGCCTAGAACTATACCGTTATCGTGTAATGCCCCTTTAACAGTCCCTTTAAATGTCGTTAATGTCTGTTCATTGCCGTCTATACTAACTATTACAGTCTTTCTCATGTTGCATATCACTATAACCAAGCCTGTTGCAATAACAAGCCCCAACACGATTTTTGCCTTAGGACCATTAGAAAAAATCTTTCTTAGATTGATTTTCATTTTTTCTACCATTTATTTTCCCTCCTTTGGCAAGAGCGTCTGTAGCATTATAACTTAAAATATCGATTTTTGTCAAATTTTAGCCTCTTGCTTTTTTTGTTGACTGTCTAAAAATGCACCATCTGCATATTTTAAAGTAAATAATAATTAAATAAAATGAGAGCATTAGTGAGGAAACAGTCACTTTGGGGAGTATTTACAGATAAATGGCCCAAGTTTATTACTTTATATATATATTAAATTCATCTTTTAGTTATTACTACTATTATTATTTTCTGTTCCCATAATATGTAAAACTATAAAATATATTTTACCCTATGACTATAGTTTTAGCAACTGTTTAATATTTTTTATAAATTGATCATTTATTTCTTTAGGTTCTAATCCCTTTATCTCTGCTAACTTTCCAACAATATATCTGATATAATCTGATTGATTTCTTTTTCCTCTAAAAGGTACTGGTGCCATATAAGGACAGTCTGTTTCAACTAACATCCTATCTAAGGGTACCTCCTTAGCAACTTCTAATATCTTCTTAGCATTCTTAAACGTAACTACTCCAGTAAATCCAATGTAGTATCCAAGTTTCAAACAATCCTTAGCAAATTCTACACTACCAGAAAAACAGTGTACTATTCCTTTTACGTTAGGAAATTCCTTCATAATTTCTAATGTGTCTCCATGTGCCTCTCTATCGTGTATTACAACTGGTAATCCAAGATTTTCAGCCAACCTCATATGCGCTCTAAAAACATTCTTTTGAACTTCTCTTGTAGGATTCTCTTCCCAATAATAATCTAGTCCTATCTCTCCTATAGCCTTTACCTTTTTATTCTTAGCTAATTCCTTTATTCTTTCAAAACTACTTTCATTAAATTCATCAGCATTTTCTGGATGTATCCCTACTGCAGCATAAAAAATGTCATATTGTTCCGATAGCTTAACTGACATTTCAGCACCGTATAATGAGGATCCACAGTTAAGCACTCCGATTACACCGTTGTGTTTAATATCGGTTATAACCTTTTCTCTATCTTCATCAAAGGATTTATCATCATAATGCGCATGGGTATCAAATATGTTAAATGCGAAGTCATCCATAAATAGCCACCTCTCAAAATTTAATATATAAATTATTACATATGATGTATAAGCTGTCAAACTAAGTTTTCAAATTATTCCATCAATTCACGCATATATAAAATTACCTTATACCTAATTATTGCCACACTTATAGTTATATATACATATTTTGTATTAACTTCCTATACTTGCAAGTATAGGTGATAAAACTCCTAATATTCCACCTAAAAGTGCCCCCAACCATGTAATAGCAGAAAGCTCCTTGCTTGCTATATCCAATATTATTTTTTCAGCATAATCTACATCGAAGGAATTGATTTGATCTTCTACAATTTTGGGGATATCAATTATATGTATAATATTAGCCCCCTCTTCATTAATAAACTTATCATATATGTTTTCTATTAACTTATCTAATTTATCATTAACACTTCCATCATAATTAGATAGTAATTTTGTTATTGAAGTATTAGATATTTCTTTGATAAGAATATCTATAGCACTTTTTATCTTTTCTTCAAACATCCCACTAATTACAAGTGTTTTAATAGTACTTTTTATGTATTTTTCTATTCTGTCCTCATAATTTTCAGCTAAAAGTATTAATATGTGATGATACGATTCAAAGCTATCTATCTTATCTAGAATTAGCTTTAATCCTTCTTCTAATATGTCAGTAGTTATTAACTTTTCCACTGCTGATGCTGATAATATTTCTGTTAAACTTTCTCTGGACTCTTGAGGGATCTCATCAAGTACATCTTTAACTTGCTTCTTCCCAAAGTTAATAATCACCGTTCCTAAATATGTAACTAGTAAAATCTTATTCTCATCATTTTCAAGATAACCATCTATAGCTAGCAAAAACTTATCATAAACTGAATCTACATTTAAAAACATTGACACTAATGGACTCATTCCAGACAAAACATTATTTTTTATTGCCTCTTTAACCTTTTCCTCTACTTTATCTTCCCTAAGTATAGATAGCAACTGCTTAGAAATAGCATTTCTTTCATTATAAATATATGTATTTATTGAAGATAATACCTCTAACGGAATAATATCTTCTATCTTCATACTTTCACTAACCAAATCCTCTAATGATTTATTAATATTTTGATTAATGCATTGGGCAATTTTAGATTTATCTATTGATTTCGGTATGTCATTAAGTACGTTATTGCAGAATCCATTTCCTGAAAATAATTCTTTTAGCTTATCAGGTTTTTCTAACAAGGTTATATTAATTTTATTCATAATCAATTTAGACACTGAATCTATAAATTCTTCATTTCTAACTTTGCTAATAGCATAACTCGATGCTTTAACTTGAAGTCTAATCTTTAGTTTTTTGTAGTACTCTCCAATCTTATTTTCTAGAACTTCATCTAGACTTTTATCCAAATCCTTAGCAGTGCCTATCTTTTTTTCAATCATGTTCTTCAAGTGTTTTTTTATATTATCATTGCTTAAAGCACTGATCATAACGTCATTAGTAAGAAGATGATTTCCAACAGTTTCACCAACACTTTTAGAAATCCTCGCTTTCTCCTTAGGTATAAGTCCTGGTGTAAAAGGCAACTTAATACCAAATAACCTTTTCTCATAGTGTGGTCTGAAAAGCATCTTTATAGCTACCCAGTTTGTTATATATCCAATTATAGCTCCTATTAAAACTCCAAAAAAATACTTCATATTAATCCTCCCTTACTAGAACTTATGAATTGAAGTTGTATATGTATATTACTTTAGATATAATATCTATAATATATAGATGTACCACTTCATAATTAAATTTATATTTTCAAATTCTCCTCTCAGAAACCAGAGGAGTTTTGAAAATAGATTTCGGATTGAAGTGTTTCATATTTAGATGAATTAAGTTTTACATATAATACTTTATATAAACTTTAACTTATAAACAATTCATCTATTATGATAAACAATTATTTTATATGGTTGGTGATATTATGAATGACACAAGTTCAATAATTATAAAGCTTCAAAAATGCAAGTTATTTTCACATTTTACGGAAGATAATCTAAAATCAATTTTATCAAACAACAAGACATCTCTGAAGTCTTATGCTCCGAATGATGTTATATTTATCGAGGATGAACCTTGCAATCACCTTAGTGTAATATTATCTGGAAAAATTGATATACAGAAATTTGATTCAGATGGCAATGTTCTCATTGTTTCCACCATGGAAGATGGAAACGTATTTGGTGAAAATCTATTATTCGGGGATAGAAATCATTACCCTATGTCAGTTATATGTAAGGATGTTTCTGAAGTACTTCATATATCAAAAGAAAAAGTATATGAACTTTGCGAAACAGACCACATTTTTATGTTGAAACTTTTTAGAATTCTCTCAAATAAAGCAGTTGCCCTAAGTTCAAAACTTAAACAGGTAAGTATGAAATCTCTCCGCCAAATGATTTGCCACTTTCTAATGGTTAAATATAATAAATCAGAAAATTCTTTGATTCAATTAAATATGACTAAAAAAGAGTGGTCTGATAAACTCGGTGTTCAGAGACCATCTTTATCTAGAGAATTAATTAAAATGAAAGAAGAAGGACTTATTGACTATGATAGAAAATCAATAACCATATTAGATATCGAGGCTATTGAAGCTGAAAGTTAATAAATCAGTTCATAATTTTTTTATTTTTTTGACATCAAATCGACATATTAGAGGGGTATATTTATATATGTAAAGTAGCTAAGCGCTAAATAATTTACCCCTTAAAACCATTTATAAATAGGCTAAAGCCCTTGAAAGTTCGTTCCCCTTACACAGACTTTCAAGGGTATTTTTTTTACTAAATCCTCCCAGACTTTAATCTCATTACTTCATAGTCAATTGTCTTTTTATCAATTCTTTCGAATAATAATTCCAAGTCATTCAACTTGATATTTTTTAACTCCTGAAAACTCCAATTAGCTTCTCTTATACCTAGAAATCCTCTGAGCTTCTCGCAAGAAAAAGGTATTATTGGATTTAATAGATTAGCTAGATTAACTATAATCTGAACACAATTATATAAAGTCTGTCTACACTTTTCTTCGTCTTCTTTAATTGTTATCCAAGGAGTTTCTTCATCAAAGAGTTTATTTCCTCTTTTGACTAGAGCGAATATTGTATTTATTGCATCTTTAAATTCACCATTTTCGATGCTTACTCCCGCTTTTTTATACGTTTCTTCTATATCTCTCTTTATTTTATGATTTAATCCACAATTAGCTATACTTCCTTTATAGTTTTTGTGGATAAAAGTTAATGTTCTGTTGATAAAATTACCGAATCCACCTAAAAGTTCACTATTGTGTGAATTAATAAATTCTCTCCAAGAAAAATCAGAATCCCTCTTTTCAGGCCCATTGACCATTAAAAAATACCTTATAGAATCTGGATTATAATGTTCTATTATATAAGGTACCCAAACAGCCCAGTTTCTACTGGTTGAAAATTTTTTGCCTTCTAAATTTAAATATTCACTAGAAACAATTCTAAGATTTACATCATTAAACCCAAGGGCAAAAAGTATTGAAGGGAAAATAACGGTATGAAATGGAATGTTGTCCTTTCCATGAATTAAATAAATCCTACTTTCTTTACTGTTCCAGTATTCATCAAGTAAGTCTTTGCTTCCGTTACAGCATTTAAGTGATGCAGAAAGATATCCTAGTACTGCTTCTATCCAGACATATATCTTCTTATCTTCAAAGCCTTCTAAAGGTACATCAATTCCCCATTCTAGATCTCTTGTAACTGCTCTATCCCTTAGCCCTTCCTTTATATATCTTTCTGTTAACTTTACAGCATTATCTCTCCATCCATGCTCTGAATTTAATAATTGTTTTAATTTATTATCAAAATTTGAAAGCTTAAAGAAAAGATGTCTACTTTCTTTAACAATAGGTTCTGAACCACAAATTTTGCACTTTTTATCTATTAGGTCTTCTGGATCTAGTATTTCAGAACATTGTTCACACTGGTCCCCTCTAGCTACCCCTCCACAATGTGGACATATTCCTTCAATATATCTATCCGGAAGAAATTGATTACAACTTTCACAGTAAGTTTGAGCCACCAACTTTTCGTATATATATCCATCTTCGTATAACTTCTTTATATAATCCTTTACTACTTTATGATGATTTATACTATCAGTCTTAGCATACAAATCATATGATATTCCTAAAGAACTGAAGCAATGTTCAAATTCTCTGTGATAGTAGTCTGCAATCTCTCTAGGAGCTTTCTTTTCTTCTTTTGCTTTTATTGCTATAGGTGTTCCATGACAGTCGCTGCCAGAAACAAATATAACTTCGTCCCCTTTTGCTCTATGATATCTCGCAAGTGCATCTCCAGGAATTACAGATGCTAGTCTTCCTAAATGTAATGATCCATTGGCATAAGGCCAAGAATTTCCGATAACTACTTTCATTAATATAAGCCCCCTTTATTAATAAACTCCTTATTCAATTATACATAGATTCCACTTACTGCTACCATGACTAACTTAAGGTAAAAACTCGCCTAGCTATAGACGAGTTTTTAGTAATTTATAGATAAAAATTTTTATCTAACAATACTTCCTGTTTCAATATTGCCTGGATCAACTACCAAAAGCTTACCATCATCATCGGTAGCAGCCGCAAGAATCATACCTTGAGAAAGTTCACCTCTTAGTTTTACAGGTTTTAAGTTTGCCACAAGTACAATGCTCTTTCCAACAAGCTCCTCTGGCTTATAGTATTGAGCTATACCTGATACCACTTGTCTTTCTTCCCCACCTAAATCAACTTTTAGTTTCAATAGTTTTTTTGCACCTTTTACAGGTTCACAGCCTATTACTTTTGCAACTCTTAAATCTATTTTCTCAAAATCTTCTATAGTTATTTCTTCTTTTATTGGTTTCATTTCCTTTTTCTCTGTAGCCTTTAACTGCGCTTGTCTTAATGCTTCTAATTCAGCTAGCTTAGCATCTACATCTATTCTTGGAAATATAACCGCTCCTTTATTAACCTTAGCACCTGCACTAGTTCCATCAAAAGCGGATAAACTATTCCATGTAGTCACTTCTGAATTTATCTGTTCATTGATCTTACCGCTAGTTGTTGGTAAGAACGCAGATATCATAACAGAAGCAAATCTTAAACTCTCTGCAAGATTATATAAAACTGTTCCTAATCTTTCCTTTTTGCTTTCATCCTTTGCAAGTATCCAAGGAGTTGTTTCATCTATATACTTGTTAGCTCTTCCTATTAAATCCCATATTGCTTCTAATGCTTCTGGAATCTTAAGGTCATCAATTGCAGCCTGAACCTTAACTGGAGTAGCTAAAGCTAAATTTATTAATTCATTATCAATATCTTCTTTTGCAGTTGGAGC
The DNA here is from genome assembly GCF_024341905.1 of Clostridium folliculivorans. Lineage (GTDB taxonomy): Bacteria > Bacillota > Clostridia > Clostridiales > Clostridiaceae > Clostridium_AR > Clostridium_AR folliculivorans. Next base: position 315,900 of record NZ_BQXY01000004.1, on the reverse strand, counting down.
AGGTATTACACAATCAAAATACTTCTCTATCATAGTGATAGTTCTTGATAGAAGATTTCCCAGGTCATTTGCAAGATCTGAATTTATCTTCTTTATAAATATTTCATTATTAAATAGTCCATCAGAACCAAATGGTATTTCTTTTAGAAGATAATATCTTACTGGATCTACTCCAAAGCTATTTACAAGAGCTACCGGATCAACTACATTTCCTTTTGATTTTGACATTTTTCCACCATCAACAAGAAGCCAGCCATGACCGAATACTTGTTTAGGTAGAGGCACTTCAAGAGCCATAAGCATGATTGGCCAGTATATTGTGTGGAATCTCAATATATCCTTGCCAATTAAATGAACATCTGCTGGCCAAAATCTTTCATATAATGATGTATCTTCATTTCCATATCCTAAAGCTGTTATATAGTTTGATAAAGCATCTATCCATACATAGATTACATGTTCATTATCAAAAGTTACTGGTATTCCCCAGTTAAAACTTGTTCTAGACACACAAAGATCTTGTAATCCTGGTCTTAAAAAGTTATTTAGCATTTCATTTTTTCTTGATTCCGGTTGTATAAACTCTGGGTGATCTTCGATATGCTTTATAAGCCTATCTGCATACTTACTCATCTTAAAGAAGTAAGCTTCTTCTTTAGCCTTTTCTACAGGTCTTCCACAATCTGGGCACTTTCCATCTACAAGTTGAGTTTCTGTCCAGAAGGATTCACATGGAGTACAGTACCACCCTTCATATGAGTCTTTGTATATATCGCCTTGATCATATAGCTTTTTAAATATATCTTGAACAGCCTTTATATGATAATCATCAGTAGTTCTGATGAACTTGTCATAGCTTATGTCCATCATTTCCCACAGACTCTTTATTCCTGCTACAATCTCGTCTACATATTCTTTAGGTGTAACCCCTTTTTCTTCTGCTATTCTTTGGATCTTTTGTCCATGCTCATCTGTACCTGTAAGGAACATCACATCATATCCAGTAAGTCTTTTAAATCTCGCAAGAGCATCTGCTGCTACTGTAGTATAAGTGTTCCCTATGTGTAAATTTGCAGATGGATAATAAATTGGTGTAGTAATGTAATATGGTTTTTTGCACATATTTATTTCCTCCTAATGTATATTATTAGTTATAGTATTTCCTCTATTATTCTATAAATCTTTATTATCACAATAAAATTTTTAAGAAAGACCCATCCTCTCTTAAACTATCTTGTTAAAATAAATATCTATAAAAAAGTCGCTGAAGCGACCTTCTTCAGTGAGCTTTTTTTGCGCATCTGCCTTTTCTGAGCGTATGTGAAGAAATTCTGGCAGGCGACACATTTTTCTTTTTTTATTCTTTAACTTATATTATATTTTAAGTCTGCTACTCATATTTACCTACAGATCTAATTGAGTTGTAATTTCCTAAAGAATAAAACAAAAAGCCTCTGCATAGACAATTTATGTCCATGCAGAGGCGAATTCACGCTGTACCACTCTACTTCATATCTATCTCACAATAGATACCTTAATAAGTGACTCCACTAAACAGTTTTCATCACCTTGCAATATAACGGTTGCTACCGTACCTTCTTAAAAAATTCAGAAAGCCTGCTCCGAGTCCATATTCATGAAACTTTTTGTCACTGGCTTTCACCTGTCCCAGCTCTCTTTTAGACAATCTATATCATTACTCTTCTCTTCAATGCATTTTAAATTATTTCTATATATTATATTAGTTTACATTAAAAACAATGTCAATAATTTTCTTATTTTATAATTCATCTACTAATTCTTTCAATTCACTTTTACTTACACCTTTAATCCCCATAAATAAATACACAATACCTAGTACGAATAAGAGTATACTTGATCCTGTAAAGTTTACTCCAACTAGAGAAAATATTGCACTTAAAACTACAGAAGGAGTTGTTGCGTATAAGCTTAGCTTAAATCTTTGTCCAAAGGTCGTTTCACCTTTAAATATTGTTCCTATTATTGCAACGATAAATGCTCTAAAATATAAACCTATTATAAATCCAAAGGCTAATATTGCAAACATAGCACTCGATATGGCACCATGAGAATCTAAAATTCCACCAATATCTTTTTTATTAAAATCCATGTTTAAGGTAGAATATTTTTGATCTAAAGCAACTGTTCCTTCTGATTTTACTATTACAGTATCTCTCCCAAATATTATACCTGACTTATACTTATCTGATAAAAGCTTTATATCTGAAGTATTATCTAAAACAAAAGTTCCACTATCTCTAACTATTTCAGCATTTTTATTGTTAGGAATCTCTAGCTGTCCATTTTTTATTTGAAAATCTGGAATCTTTTCATTATATTCTATAGAAAGATCTTTCATAGTAGTATTTACTTTATAAGCAGGATATGCAAATGCTACTATTGAAAACACTAGAGCTAGAATTATACTATAAAGAAATGACTTTCCTGCAGATTGCTTTCTGAAAATAGCATAACTCTTAAAATCATAAAAACTTTTAATAAATCCCTTAAAAATATTCATTATTATACCACCTTTTTTCTAAATCTATACTATTATTCTAGACTAGAAAGCTTAAGTTCACCTTAAGAAAAGTTAATGTCTACCTTAAACTTACATATTTGTTATTAAGTTAGAAACACCTCAAAGTTCTCATTAATAAACATGAGAGCTTGAAGATTACAATTAATAGTTGAGCTAGGAACTATATTTACTTAAATAAATCCTTAATATTCTCTAACGACATATCTTTAAGTGCATTATATTCGTTGATATCTTCTCCAATTATCTTTTCTATAACTTTTTTCTTTCGTCTTTGTAGATCATATACTCTTTCTTCTATCGTACCTCTAGTTATAAGCTTAATTACCTCCACAGTATTCAATTGACCAATTCTATGAGCTCTATCAGTGGCTTGCTCTTCGATTGCAGGATTCCACCAAGGATCATAATGCACCACAACTTCCGCACCAGTTATATTAAGTCCTGTTCCTCCTGCTTTAAGGGATATAAGAAATACTACAGAATCTCCATTATTAAACTCTTTAACTAATTTGGTTCTATCTCTTATCTCCGTGTCACCATCTAGATATAAGTAATCTATGTAATTGTCCTCTAAATGAAGTGCTATATTTTTTAATACTGTTGTAAACGATGAAAACACTAAGACCTTCTTGCTGTTTCCTTTTGCATTTTCAATTATATTCATTAATGCTTCTAGCTTGCCATTTTGTCCTTTATATCCTTCTACGAGGACTGAAGGATCACTGCAAATTTGTCTAAGTCTTGTTAAAGCCCCAAGAACCTTAATCTTTGGTACATCTATACCTTGCTTTTCAAATTCTCTTAGTGCTGCCTTTGAGTAAGCTGCATATATCTTTTTTTGCTTATCTATCATATCTACAGAAATTGAATACTCAATCTTAGGTGGCAGTTGCTCTAAAACCATATTTTTTGATCTTCTTAGTATAAATGGTTTTATCTTTCTGTTCAGCTCTTCTAATGCACCAGTATCTCTATCCTTCATTATAGGCGCCTCATATCTAGTAGAGAAATTCATCTTATTCATTAGATATGATGGCATTACAAAATCAAAAATAGACCACAAATCTCCTAGATTATTTTCTATTGGGGTTCCAGTAAGGGCAAACCTTGTGACCGCTATGATTTTCTTTACACTCTTTGCATTTTGAGAGTTATAATTTTTTATATTCTGAGCTTCATCAATTATACACACAGAAAATTCTTTATCCTCATAAAGTTCTATATCCCGTCTTAAAAGAGCATAAGAAGTGACAATAACGTCATATTGCTTATATTCATTAAGTATTGTTTCTCTAAATCTTTTGTCACCTTGAACTACTGCAACCTTCATATCTGGTGCAAACTTTTCAAATTCATCTTTCCAATTATATACTAATGAACTAGGTACAATTATTAAAGAAGGTTCATTCATCTGAAGAGATGACAAGAAAGCTATAGTTTGAAGAGTTTTTCCGAGCCCCATTTCATCTGCAAGAATCCCTCCAAATTTAAAAGAATGAAGCATATTAAACCACTTGAATCCATCCTTTTGATAATCTCTCATTACAAAATCAAACTTATCTGGCATATTAAAATCAGAGGTATCCATATTTTTAGTTTTTGAGTACAACCTATCAAAATCTATAGTATTTTCTATGAATCCTAAGTCATTTTTTTCAATAATGTCTCCTATGTAATACCCCTTATAGGTTGGAACCTTGAAACTACCACTAGTAAGCTCATCTTTTTTCACTTCTGCATAATTAATTATTTCTTCTAGAGCTTTTAATTCTTTCTCCTGAAGAGTTATGAAGTTTCCATTTTTAAGTTTATAATATTTCTTTTTTTGTTTTATAGAAGTGAATATATGCCATAATTCTCTATTATCAACACCTTCTATTGAGAAGTATATTTCTAACAGACCTTTATCGCTTATTCTAATAGACCCCTTATAGCTATTAGGTGTATATACCTTTAAACTTTTAAAACTCTCCGAATAATATACCTCACCAACACTTCCCAGGGTTACTACTCCCCACCTTAAGAACTCTACTATTTTTTCTTCGTCTTCTAGAATCAATCTTTCTTCTGAAAGAAAACCATAACTATATACCTTCTGAAGGATTTGTTGCTCTTTTATTCGATCTCTAATAATCTCTTTATAATCATCTGTTTGTTCAAAAGAATCAAACTCGTGTTCACCATAGCAAAAGTGCACATCTAAAAATATATTTTCATTATCTCTATCTATATAAAACTTAGCTTTTAAAGGTACTACACTTAGTTCTTCCTTAGAAATCTCATCTATATTTACAGTACCACTATGTTTATTTAGCATTGGCAATACTGTAGACATAAGATTATTCCTATCTCCCTTATCAAAGGTTATATAGTCTTCTTTCTTTAAAATATCAATTATAGGCCTTAGAACTTTCATACTTTGCTCATCAGGAAGATATATCTTATTATTTAAAAATAAAATGTCGCCTTTGGAAGTTAATGCTAGTGGTATATTATCACCATAAGCTAACCTTATTGTATCCTTATGAGAATTTAATACGAAATTCATAGGATTATTTTCTTTAACAATCCTTACATCACTGTACTCCCGTCCATTAATTGTACAGTCAATAAATTCCTCACTTAATATAATAAGCACTCTTTTTAGTTGAGTTAAAGATAAATATACTCTTCTTCCTTCTATCAGTCTCATATTGGGTGTAGAGTAATTATATAAACTTCTAGTAAGCCTATCATTCTCATCTATTTCTTTAATGACATCTATGATCCCTTTGTATTTTTCAGAGAATATATGAATGTCTCCACAAAAATCGAAATTCTTAGAAACACTTATCTTTTTCCTATTGTCATAAGCATCTAAAAAATCTTTTATATCTCTTACTAAAAAGTTCTTTTCCTTGCCGATTTTTATTTCCATTGAGCTTTCGATTAAATTGCTTTTATTAAACTCCAGCTTAACCTGTAAGCTAAGCATTTCTTTTCCTCTACTCTTACCAGAGGCTAAATTCATGTCACTAATAATTCTTTGAACTTGAATATTACTTTTTTCATAGGCTATGTCTTTCTGCTTTTCTCTAAAATACTTTACCATTACAGCAGCAATATGCTCACATATACCTTTTCTTCTATAATCATTATGAAAGAAATTACAGTCGCAATTAAAGCTTGTGAAACCAACATTATCGTTTAGAGAAATACGTATGTTATATCTATTTTTATTAGCTCTTGATCTGACAAAAGTCTCAATAAAATATGAATTAGCTCTATTTCCTTCTGAAGGTTTTATATTAATAGAAAAATCCTCTACAAGCCCACCTTCATAATGTTGTATTCCCTTTAAATATTGCCTTTTATCTCCGTAACTTAATATAGACTTTTCTTCCATAATTATAGCAATTCTCCGTTTCTAGGTTTTATTTCAGACTAGTGGATTACGCACTTATAAATCCCACTTGTTATCTTCACCACTGCTCGAATATATAATTTTCTCAAATATTCATTTACTTATCAAGCATAATTACTTTTCAAATTACAGCTTGGATTTAACCTTGTCTATATAAATAAATATTAGCTATATATATCTTTAACTGAATTATACTTTGAATAAAGAAAAAAATATACTAATTATTTAATGAATATTTCTAGGCATTATTCTAAAAATATACTATTGTTACCAAATAACTCTAGAAAAATATCGTATTTTATGTAAAAATAATACTTGTTAAATATAGTATAAATTTCCTTTTAAATATAACTATGAAAGGCGGTATTCTATGAAGGATAAAAAAGAAAAAAAATTCAAGCTATTTAATAGATTTAATTCAATTATAGTTATTATGCTTATCATCTTTGTATGTATAATATCCAGATTGATATATCTTCAAATATTTAGATATGATTATTATACTGACAAGGCTAATACACAAGCTAGAAGATCTCTTCCTGAAAAAGCTCCTAGAGGAAAGATCTATGACTCAAATGGAAATATCTTAGCCGATAATAAAACTGTATATAATCTTACCTTCACTACAACTGATGACTCATCCAAATACTTTTATGATACTATGAAAACGGTATTTAAGTTATTAGACGAGCGAAAAGATGAACAACAAGACAATTTCAATTTAAAGCTTGATAATAACAATAAACCGTATTTTGACTTTAGCGGCAGTTCGGATGATACTAAGAAGGCTCAGGAAATAAGATTTAAAAGAGACCGCGGGCTTAACGATCTAGTAAAAAGAAACATTTCAGAATTGAAAAACAAGCAAGAACTTACAGACGCAGATGAAGATAAAATAAATCAAGAATTGCTTAAAATCAATGCAGAAGATACTTTTAACTACCTTCTAAAATTCTATACTATGTATGATATATTAAACCCAACTGCTAAAGAAAGACAAAACTATAAGCAATATTATACAGATAAAGAAATATCAAATGCATTATTAAAAAAGTACTCTATTAAAGATTTAAGAAGATTCATGATTGTTAAAGATGCGATAAAAATGCAGAGTTACTCTGGTTTTAAGCCAGTTACTATAGCATACAATATTCAAAAAGATAGTTCATATATATTCTACCAAAAACTTAGTGACCTACCTGGTATAGATATATCTGTAGAACCAATGAGAACTTATCCTTATGCAACTGACTATAATTTAGCATCTGGGGTAATAGGGTACATATCATCTATAGATAGCAGTAAGAAGGATCGCTATGAAGAAAAGGGATATGATCTATCCACTGACCTAATTGGTAAAGCAGGCATTGAATCTGCATTCGAATCTGTTCTGAAGGGAAACACTGGAGAAACTATAGTAAAGGTAAATTCTCAAGGTAGAAAAACAGAGGAGCTCTTTAAATCTGAATCTAGTCCTGGAGAAAATGTACATTTAACTATAAATAAAAATATCCAGTATTCCGTAGAGCAAACTCTTAAAGATAGATTAAACTATGTAGCTACTCAGTATGTTGATCAGCAGGATAACAAAAAAAGTAACTTTAATGCTACAAGAGGAGCTGCTATAGTCCTTGAGGCTAAAACAGGAAGAATATTAGCTTTAGCAAGCTATCCTGGGTACGATGCAAATATAATTTCAGATCCTAATGCTCTTACTCCAGAAATATCTAAGCAATATTTCTCTCCTGACTATGATAAACTTGGTCAGGAATTTATAAACAAACATCATTTAAATAAAACTATAGATGAATTATTTCCAAAGGATAAGAATGGTGTTAGACAGGATAAATATGATCTTTTACCTAAACCATTTTATAATTATGCTACTATGGGACTTATTCCTCCTGGATCCACCTTTAAACCACTTACCTCATTAGCAGGTCTTCAAGATGGGGCTATAGACTCTAGAACAACAGTTAATGACACTAATGGTCCTTATACAAATAAACTATTAGGAACTCAACAATTTCATGATGATGGAGTTCATGGAGCTTCAGTAGACATAAAAAAGGCTCTGTCTGTATCTTGTAACTTTTTCTATTATGAAACTGGAATGAGGTTGTACGAAAAGAATGGTGGCAATATCTCAGCTTTGGATAGCTTGGCAAAATATGCTTGGCAGCTTGGTATGGGAAATGATCCAAACAGCAAAACAAAAGGAAGCACCGGAATAGAAATAGGAGAAAGCTTTGGTCAAACTTATAATTATCAATATAATAAAGATCAAACCTTAATGTATGGACGATTTGATCTTGTAGATGCTCTCGAAGCAGGAAACTATGAAGGTCGTAGTTTTGTACCTTTAGACATAGCTAACAAAGATGATGATAGTGATGAGTTAAAAGCCACAAAGCAAAAGCTTAAGGATTATATTTTTGATTATCTAAAAAACAACAAAAGTTCTAGTCTTACTGGAGTAAATCAATTTATAAAAGGATTAGATCCTCTATTGGATCAGCTTCAGAAGGATTCTAAAGTATTTAGTGATAAAGTAAAAAAATATACCGAGTCTGGAAAAAAATATTCTAATGCAAATGTAAGAGCTGCTATAGAACAATTTATTTATAATGAAAATGCTCTAATCAATACACCTGCTCAGCTAGTTTTAGCTTCCATAGGGCAGGGCGTTAATAACTTTTCTATAGTTCAAATAGCAAATTATATATCTACAATAGTAAACGGTGGAACAAGATATAAGGTTCACTTAGTAGATAGAATAACTGATTCAACTGGCAAAGTAGTTGAAGAATTTAAACCTGAAATACTTAACAAGATAGATATAAGTCCTACAAACCTAAGCTTGATAAAGCAGGGTATGGAAATGGCCAATACAGATGATTTAGGTACTGCAAGTTCTGTATTTAAAAACTTTCCAATTCCTACTGGAGGTAAAACAGGTACTGCTACCTACAATGAACAGATTCAAGATCAGATAGGTAGAAGTGCTTACGGAGTATATATCTCCTGTGCTCCTATAAATGACCCTGAGATTGTTGTGGCTGTTGTAATGTATGATGGAGCCCATGGTTTCTTAGGTGCCGATGTAGCAAAGGCTGCTTATGAAACATATTTTAAAGATAGACTTCAAAAGGATTATCCAAACTATCAACCAACATTCCCTTATACCTTTAACTCTCCAGTACCTGACAAAAAAGATGATACTATGAATAAGTAAAAAACAGTCTATATCATGAAATTCACTTATGATATAGACTGTTTTATTTTAAGTTTCCTGATCTTATTATAGATATTAAAAGCCATAAAGCAAAAATCCCTGATGCAAAATATCCTGTTATTCCTATAATTGATATATCTCTTATTCTAGGTCCAACATTAGAACCAGTTATTATTGATGATCCAATAATCATTCCTGCTACTATGAGACCAAAAACCAATCTATTTATCATCTTATTTAAATAATCTACAGACTTCTCCAAATCAGGAACTTGAAGATTAACCCTAGCTCTCCCTTGTATTACGCTATCAGACAGTTCAACTAGCTTTGAAGGAATTTTAATGCTGTCTCTTAGTATAGAATAAGCATTAATTGCAAAATCATCACTGGTCAGTTTATTTAAGATATAATGTTTATTCTTAGACTTAACAAAAGGTATAGCCACATCTAATATATTCATATCCGGAGCAATCTCTGCTATTACTCCTTCCAATATAACCATTCCTCTAACAAGTATCACAAGTTCAGTTGGTAACTGTATATTATTTCTTTCAGCAATATCAAAAACTTCTCTTAGTAGAGTTGATATTTTTATATTTTTTAAAGATATAGATAGATAGTTCGATAGCAGGTATTCTATGTCGTTATATAATATATGTTTATCTACTCTACCTTTTTTTACACCTACTGTCATTATAAAATCTATTATCTTGTCAATATCTTTTAGAGCTATAGCAACCATTGCGTCATTAAGAGAATCCCTTATAGAGTCTGCTAATTCTCCCATAAGGCCAAAATCTATAAAACATATCTTTCCATCTCTTATTAGAAGATTACCTGGGTGCGGGTCAGCATGAAAGAATCCGTCATTAAATATCTGTTTACAGTATGATAGAGCCAACTTTTTTGCTATATCTGTACGGTCATATCCTTCTTTAACTATACTATATATATCATTAATCTTAAAACCTTGTATATTCTCCATAGTAAGTACTCTCGTTGATGTAAATTGCTCAACAACATACGGTACAGCTACACACTTAACTTCTTTATTTAATTCTCTAAACCTGTCAATATTGTCCTTTTCCCTTTCAAAATCTAACTCTTTGCTAGTTGCATCCATAATTTCATTCAGTGCTTCTACTGGATCGATAAGCATACCATTAAATCTTGTCTTGGTTAACTTTACAAGTCTCTTTAAAATAGATATATCCAGTTCCATCTTCTCACGAATATTTGGTCTTTGAATTTTTATTACAACTTCTCTTCCATCTTTCAAAACGCCTTTATGTACTTGAGCGACTGATGCTGATGCTAAAGGAACGCTTTCTACATATAAAAAGACATCATCCATACTTAGATCAAACTCCTCTTGAAACACCTTTGCAATAACGCTAAAAGCTTCCCAAGGCACTTCATCTTGTAGCTTAGAGAGTTCTTTTGTATATTCTTCATCTAATAAATCAGTTCTTGTACTGAGTATCTGACCAATCTTTATAAAAGTTGGCCCTAGCTCAATAAAAGCTTTTCTAAGATTCTCAGGAGACTTATTATCAGCTGGTTTCATTGCACTATTAACTAAAAAACCAAATCCGTAGTAAGCAAATACCTTTATTATCTCCCTAAACCTTTTTAGTGTTTCTTTTCTCATAGTTCACCTCAATGTTATAAAGGTAAATGGAGGTTATTAACCCCCATCGTATTATTTATTCTTCCTTGCCCTCATCAAGCTTTTCCATAAGTTCCGAAAGTTTAGTTTCTAAAAATTCAACTCTATCCTTTAAACTATCAAATTCCATTCTAGTTGGAATATCTCTGTCTTTCAAATCTGAATTCAACTCTTGTTTGGTAAGAGGTCTAATATCATCGATTTTGTCCATAACCTTATTAGTTGTAGTTGAAGCTTTTCCTTTAAAATCTCTCATTAGCTCTTCCGATAATTCTTTACCTTCATCTACTGTTATTTTCCCCTTTTCAACCATTTCATTGATAATCTCATTTGCCTTTTCATAAGTAGTTGCCACTGCACCCACTCCAGCTAGCATAACTTTTTTTAGTTCATTAAACATATAATCATCTCCTCATAAATCAAGTTTTCATTTTAAACTCGTTAGCGCATTTTCTACAAGTCACAACTATCTTCCCTTTTCCTCTTGGAAGCCTTAACTTTTGACTACAGTTAGGACATTTTACTATTTTGTAATTTTTTCTTTCGTTGTACCACACAGATGCCTTATCTCTATAATTGCCAAAACTAAAGCCTTTATTACCATACGACCTTCTATTTCCATAATTATTTCTATTATTAATTAAATTTCCTAACTTACTTCTTAAAAAACTTTCAAATCTTAGTGCTTCATTACTTCTTTTTGTTATATCTCTTGATAAAACTCTGTAAACGCCATATCCTATCAAAACCAATCCAATTCCATACGTAATTACATTTCTCCATATAGAGAACATTAATCCCAATAAAACTAATATTTTAGACAAGAGATCAAAACCATATCTTCCTTGAAAAAAGCCCATAAAATTTCCTCCTATAAGCAAGCAGCTAAAAGTTTTATATATTTAAAACTACTTAGCTGCAATTTATCTGTCTGCATATATTATTTACTTGTGCTATAGATCTTTTAATCCATACCCAATCTTTATATATTCTAAAACTTATCTGTTACACATAAAGTTTTCAATGTCTTCAACAGATTTTATCATGTCCTTTGTAAGTACTTCATTGCCAGCTTCTGTTATAAGGACATCATCTTCTATTCTTACCCCAATGCCTTCCTCTTCTATATATATTCCTGGTTCTACCGTATATACCATACCAGGTCTTAAGTCTACATTTCTCTCACCAACATCATGTGTATCTAGTCCTAGTCCATGACCTATACTATGCCAATAGTAGTTTCTAACATCTTTCTTATCCTTTATAAGTCCTAACTTAATACATTCTTCTGCTATTAAGTCAGTAGCCTTATCATTTATTTCCCGGAAATTAACTCCTGGTTTCAAGGTTTCTATAATAGCTTCATTAACTCTAAGTACAGCTTCATATACTTCCTTTTGTCTATCAGTAAATCTTCCGCTTATAGGAAAAGTTCTAGTAATATCTGCATTGTAATAATTATATTGAGCCCCTAAGTCAAATAATATAAGATCATCTTCCTTTATGGTACTGTTGTTTTCAACATAGTGCAGAATTGTTGCGTTTTTTCCTGCAGCTGCTATTGTTTTAAATGCAAAATCCTTAACACCATTTTTCTTTAAATGAAAGTCAAAATATGCTTCAAGTTCATATTCTTTTAACCCTGACTTTGCATTTTTCATTAATGAGTTTACACCTTCAATAGTTATATCGATGGCTTTTTTCATTTCTTGTATTTCTTCAGGAGCCTTTATAGTTCTAAGCTCTGAAATTAATCCATATGCATTTTTTATATTTATATAAGGATATCTTTTTGATATATCCTGAACAAACTCTTCTAATAAGGTAATTCTCTCTTCAAAGCTTCTTCTTTCTAAGTCTAAATACAAAGCTTTTACCTTACCTGAAGATAATTTTTGATTTATAGTGCTATTAAAATCTTCTAAATATAAAACCGTTTCAATTCCTGACAGCTCGATTGCTTCAGCTTCTCTTACAGTCTTACCAACCCACTTTTCTTTAACTGGGTCTGGTTTTTGTATAAATAAAATTTCCTCTTCAACTCCATTTGATTTGAAAAGCACTACCTTATGTTTTTCTTCATTTATTCCAGTAATATAATAGAAATTTCTATTTGGAGTAAATGGATATAGCTCATCCGCTGTTTTTTTAAGTGCTTCTCCAGCTAAAAGTACAACCATTGCTCCATCTTCAAGTTTATCAAAAATTCTCTTTCTATTATTTATAAAAATATCTCTCTTCAACCAAATCACTCCTCTTGCAATTAACTTTAGGTATAAGTACCCAATCAGTATTCCAACTAAAATTTCTGAATATTTAAAGTTAACTGATAATCTTATATTTATTGTAATTATATCATAAATTATTCCATAGCAAATAGTTTTACCTTAATAACTCCTTTTAAACAATCTATTTGCTTTATTAGTGCTTTTACATCAATCTCAAGTCCAGATATGTCAACAGTTATGGTAGCAATAGCAATCATATTCATTGGTATGTCTTGATTTATAGTAAGGACATTTCCCTTCATCTCTGCTATCTTATCTAAAACCTTTGATAATATTCCAGCTTCGTGACTCATGCTAACTGCAAGAGTTATCTTTTTTGAATTGATACTTTCACTCATCGGAAACACATGATCTTTATACTTATAGTAAGCACTTCTACTTATTCCAACTTGCCTTATACCTTCAGTAATATCTTTTACTTCCCCAGTATATAAAAGTTCATTTACTTTTAAAACCTTTAAAAATATTTCTGGAATTACTCTTTCACTGATCACATAGTATATATCCCCTGCCATATGCTCCACCTTCTTTATATTATATAATTATAATTATAGCATATAAGGATAATATTTAACAAAATTCGTATATATATCAATTTAAATCTTATATTTTCTTAATAACTTTTTAGTTTTTTTATAAGATTAATTTTCTTGTATTTTTCTTGTATAGCAAAAAAGCCTCGTAAGTTATATACCTACGAGTTTCTTTTAGTTGGGCACTATAGATCTTTTATTGAATTCTTAATGTTTTTTTCTACACTAATAAATTATAAAATAATAATAAGCAACTATCACAAAAGTGACTAAAACATTGAGCGATACAGTGATTAAAGCTTTAAGGCTAGACATTTTTACCTCCATTTTTCAACACAAAAATTTGCTCAAATAACTATTTAGAAGTATTAAGTTATCCATACAGTGAAAATCACAAAAAATCTGAGGTTTGGGAACAAATATAAATCAACTTCTAATGGTGGAATCATCTATCTATTCAGAAAAAACAAATACCTATCAATACATTTACTAGTCCAAATAATACTCCATAACTAATATAACCGAGATTGTAATTATCATATGTTGTGCTTAGTATTATAAAAGTACCTATAAAAATAATCCCACTGTATATTCTATTTCTTTTCAGTTTGCTAGTGAAGTTTTGAATAGGAACAAACAACTTCAACATGCTCTTATTTAATGCGAAAAATATTATAGAAAAAATAACTGTTGAAATGATTATTGTAATCAACAACTTAAACCACATACTCAGTACTTCCATATGACACCTCTTAAATATTGAATTTTCCCTATTCCATAAGAATAACAATTTAATATTATCATTTAATATCACTATTGATATCTATATATACTGAAACAGCTAATTTTACTTCTAAATGAGTTGTAACTAGATATGGTTAAACTTATAATTTTTCATATTTCAATTTTTCTAATAACTCTTTTGTATAAGTTTTTGATAAATAGCACGTTTGTCCATCTTTCATATATATGAGCTTTTCTCTTTTATTTACTAACTCAATGTTATCTATATTCACAATGAAAGATTTATGGCACTTAATAAATCTTTCATCTAAACATTCCTCTACATCTTTTAACTTACTATAAAATTCTTTACATCTATTAATGCAATTAACTTTAAGTTTATTTTTAATTGTTGTAGTTTCAAAGAATAATATATCTTTGAATTCAATCTTTGTTACAGATCGTCCATCTCTTATTATAAAAAACTTTTTATTTTCATCTCCATTGAGAGATTCTTTTTGTATCTTTATTAGAGCCTCACTTAATTCCTTAAATTGATTTTCCCTTGAATCTTTAATTATATAATCAAATGCTTCTACCTTATATTTAAAGGTTAAGTAGGCAAGTTCCGAATGACTCGTAATAAATATTAAGAAAGATTGCGGATCCTTATTCCTTATTTTATCAGCCAATTCTATTCCGTTTATGTCAGAATTAAGGTCTACATCTAATACATATAACTTAACTTCTAAACTTTCATCAGCAACCTTTAAAACATCATAAGGATTATCAGTAGACATATAAACATTCATCTCAAGATGATTTTCTTTTATTATACAATCAATATCCCTCAATATATCTATTCTTTGCTTTTCATCATCTTCGCATAATATTATATTCATATACTTTATTCGCCTACCTTTCTTACAATCTTAATTTGATATCGTTACAGTTTTTAACTTAAAGACATGAGGCCAGATATTATTTATATTCCCATATCTCCCCTGCATGATTTATGATGATGCAACAAAAAGTTCAAAAAAATAGGGAATAAGTTCTTATCTTAAAACAAAAAAATTATATAAATAAGCTTGAAATACACATCCTTTGCGGTAACTAAATCAATACAATTATATTAATTTTTTAACTACATGTAAATATATGTTACATGTTACACTAACTTACATAAATTAGAGTGCTATAATTTAAAGCTAGAACCACTTTCTCTATACTTAATATTGTTAAATATCAAGGAATAAATTTCTACAATAATATTAAATATAAACTAGATTTAGTTGTGGCACTTATATATCAGCACTGTGATATAATTATTATGATTTTTTACGATAGGAGAACTACATGAAAATATATAAAAGTACTATTATAGATGTATTGAATATAGCCTTGCCTGCAGTGGGGGAAATGATTTTATACATGATGATTGGTGTATTTGATACCATGATGGTAGGAAAATATGGTGGTAATTTAGCTGTAAGTAGCGTAGGGCTTGGCAGCGAAATAATATATACCTTTTCTAACATACTTGTAGCCAATGGAATCTCAATAGGTATATCTTCTTTAGTTTCAAGAAAAATAGGTGCTAAAAAACTTGACATGGCGGAGGAATACGCAACTTTAGGTTTTTTAACTTCAATAATAATATCAATATGTGTTTTTGCTTTTCTTTTCTTTAGTTCCTCATTGTTGTTTAAAATAGTAGGTGCCGAAGAAAACATCATACATCTAGGGACTCCTTATATGAAAGTCGCCTCTATAGGTATTACCTTTAATATGTTTATGAATAGCCTCAATGCTTCCTTAAGAGGCTCTGGAAACACGAAAATACCATTAATAGCTTCAATTATAATAAATATAATAAATATATCTTTAGATTATATTTTAATATTTGGTAAGTTTGGCGTGCACCCTATGGGAATTATGGGTGCCGCAATTGCAACTACTTCTGCACAAATTATAGGTTTTATATTCATACTATTTTATATGTACAGATACTCTGCAATAAAAGTTAGACTTAAATATATAAAGCAATTAAATTTTTCAATGTTTAAAAGTCTTATGACTTTATCCATTCCATCTGCACTTCAAGAAGGTGCTTTTAGTATAAGCAGACTTTTAAGCAATTTCTTTATAGTTGCCTTAGGAAGCTTTGCTTTCGCATCTAATCAAATAACGACCTCTATAGAATCAATATCTTTTATGCCAGGATGGGGGTTTGCTGTCGCAGCAACATCATTGGTTGGGAAAAAAATTGGTGAAAAAGACTATAAAAAAGCCAAAGAATATGCCTATTGTTCCATATTCTTAGCTACGCTTATTATGTTGATCTGCTCTTTATTATTTTTAGTTATTCCAAGATTTTTGGTATCTCTATTTATAGCTTCAAGTGAAAAGCTTGTTATAAACGAGGCTATTATCTGCCTCATGCTAGCATCAATAGAACAGCCCTTTATGGCTTTATCTATGGTTGCAGGAGGAATATTAAAAGGTTCTGGCGATACTAAGACACCTTTTAAAGTATCTATGTTCTCAAGCTGGGTTATTAGGCTTCCTCTAATGTTTATAGCAATTTACATCTTTAAACTGCCTGTTATGTACGCTTGGCTAATTACAGGTATACAATGGGTATTTGATGGCTCAATAATATTCATATTATTTCGAAGACATTTTAGTGAATTATCAGTTTTTAATTAATTTAATAGAAAAGGATACTAGAAATAAATTTCACTTCTAGCATCCTTTTTTAACTTGGTTAGCAGTCAATCTTTTTTAATTTTAACAAGTTTTTTGTATATAGAATATATTCCAGAGACAATGATACCAAGCACTCCCCCTAAAGAGAATCCTAGAGGAGGATTGCTTATAAAGAAACCCAGCATCAGTCCAACAGTAGTACCCGCTCCTATGCCATATGCCAAATATCTTATATCATCATCTGTAACTGATAAAAGTTCTTTTAATTTCCTTTCCATAAACACACTCCCCTAGATCTCTATAAACTGCAAGACTAAAACATCTAACTTTCCTTGTATAAAGTTCCTAGCTCAACTATTAATTTATGAATACTAAAAGTCATAGGTACATGATTTTTGAACAAGTATAAATTTAAGATTTAATATAGAAACTCTTTACATATATATAGACGTAGAAAAGGTACTAAAAGTTTCATCATTTTTATATTCTTAACAAACATTTAACAAATATATTTTTAATCTGTTAGGTTGCTAAACATTTTAACACCTACAGTACTTAGTATTTTATATAATACTATATTTAATACCAAAGTTATTAATGCCAAACCGAAATATGATATTAAATAATTGGCACCTATAAATATAGTTGCTACAGCTCCAACTCCACCTATAACTAATCCTATAAGTACACATTTTAACGGATTCAAATTTTGTTTTACAGCCTTTTGCTCATCATCCCAAACAAGCTTTGGCGACTGTAGATCAATCAATATTCCAAGCATTGAGAACATAAATATCTCTAATATTGCTAGAATAAATATCAATAATAGTAAAGTAACTGGTACTCCAATAACTATACCTGCTATCATAAATATAATCACTAATAGACTATTTATTAGCACTGAAGTTAATACTTTAGCCATAATTTGCGTCATAAAACTTACAGGCAAAAACTTTGATATATAAAGATTATCCCCTTCTCTTGAAATAGAAGTTGATGCTGTAGGGTTAGTTGCAGTAAAGAAAATAACAACTGCAAAAGCCACTCCAATTATTATATTAAAACTATGTGTATCCGCTAGTACTGATTTAGCTGCTTCATTTATCTTCCCTATTCCACCTTGAGCAATCATAGGCATAGCAAAGGCAACAGGTATTATTATAATAGTAGAGATACAGTTCAAAAGATATGCTGGTGTTCTAAATAAAAGTAAAAGCTCTTTATTGAACCAAGTCATTAGCTGAGACTTTTCTTTTGTGCTCTTATCCAACGCTTCTTTCTTTAATTCCTTTCTTCCACCAAAACTTTCAGAATTGCCAACTGCACCCTTGAGATATAACTTATCAGCAATTACTATAAACACAACTAATGCTAAAGCATTAATTAATACAAACAAAACTAAGTTAATAGCCATCTTTGAAGAACTCTCAGCTATTGTAGCATAGGTACCTATTTTTGCAGTTATAAAAAAGTTTGAAAGGCCTGCTACTGCAGAATTTTTATTTGCAATTAGATTATTTAAAAATTGCTGTGCGTCCCCAGATGAACCCGCCCTTGATCCTAAAGTATTTGAAAATATATTTATCCCTACAGCTATAAATATAGCTATTAGACCAGTTACAACTCTAAAAGCATCTTTATGTTTCGCAAGATTTGTAAATCTCATAAGAAGCATTGCTATAAGCGAACAATATGTCACTGGCAAAATAGGCATAAGTATAAAACATATTATAGAAACTAGATAGAATCCTATACCTGCTCCTGTCTTAAAACCGTATATACCTATTGGAGGAAGTAATATAAATACTTGTATCATATATTGATATATTATTACGGTTATAAATTTAGCCAAAGATATCTCATGCGCCTTAAATGGAAGCGGCAGTACAAAATCTATGTCTTTTGAAAAATAAAAAATACTTATTACAGACATTATTCCAAATATAAATATTACTATGGAAATTAAATTATATGCCATACCAATTAGGAGCCCTTCTTGGTTAAGCTGATGAAGGACCTCGAATATACCAAATGTCATTCCTCCAATACCAAACATAATCATTGGTACTGTGAATAATAAAATTAATGCATTTACTATTTTAGAATTAGTTTTTCTTTTTCCTCTTCTTGTATTTCCAAAACCAGTTTTCAAGAATATTTTTGTTAATAATAATACTCTATTCATTTTCAGTCATCTCCAAGAACATCTGCTCTAAGGACTCATTTGTTTTAAAGTGCTCCTTCATCTCAGTTAAAGTTCCACAGAACAGTATTTTTCCTTTATTTATGATAGCTACTCTATCGCAAACTTTCTCAGCTACATCCAGTACATGGGTTGAAAAGAATACACTTTTGCCTGAATTCGTGTGTTCTCTCATCATTTCCTTTAGTATATATGCAGATTTTGGGTCCAAGCCAGTAAGAGGTTCATCTAATATCCACACTTCTGGATCATGTATTAAAGCTCCCATAAGTACTATCTTTTGTCTCATACCATGAGAATATGATTGTATCTGATCAGTAAGTGCTGTAGACATCTCAAATCTCTTTGAAAGTTCTTCAATTTTTTTCTTTCTCTGCTCCTTTGGAACATTATAAACATCCGCCATAAAGTTGAGGTATTCTATACCTTTTAGTCTCAAAAACATATCTGGACTATCTGGTACATAAGCGAAATGCTTCTTAGCTTCTAATGGATTATCAGTTATGCTTATACCATTTATCTTTATGTCCCCTTTACTTGGAGCTATTATTCCCGTTATCATTTTTATAGTAGTGGTCTTACCTGCACCATTAGGGCCTAAAAATCCAAAGATCTCTCCATCATTTATCTTAATATCTATACTTTCTACAGCATTATTTATCTTGTTGTAGCTCTTAGAAACATTCATTATTTCAATCATCGTTATCTCCTCCTTTTATAGAAAAATTTTACCATACTTATCTTAATTTAGCCTTAAGATTATTAAAAATCTATCTTAAATATATAGGCATATTTTTAACAAATTAGACTTATTTAAAAAACTTAATTTATAGGTGCTGTTAACACACAGTATTTTAATTAAGTTGTTATCCATCCGATGCTTTAATGAGCCTTCGCAAAGAATTAATATGATTTTGTCATATTCCATGGCTAAAACTATAAACTCACTACGTTCGAACAGTACAGTTTTACTTTTTAAAAATCCATGTATTCTATAAATATTTTATTTATTAGATTTAATAAAATAAAAATGCTATATGATTAAAAAGTAAATACTCCGTTACTAATAATTATCATAAGCCTATATCTTTATATTGGCCTATTATAATAAATTAATTACGAAGTATTATTTAATGGATGCTTAGAAAAATAAAACTCTTACTACTGTAACCGCAACTATAATAGCTGTGAGATCCGCCATCAATGCAGCCCATAATGTATGTCTTATCTTTTTAATTCCAACCGCTCCAAAATATACAGTTATTGTATAAAAAATAGTTTCAGTACTTCCCATTATTACTGAGCCTACTAATCCAATAAAACTATCTGGTCCATACTGTTTTAATATATCTGTAAGCACCCCAAGTGCACCACTCCCTGAAAGAGGCTTAACCAATATAAGAGGAATTAGCTCCTTTGGTAGTCCTATTATCGAAGCTACTGGCGCTAAAATATTATTTAGCATATCCAAAAGCTTAGCTTCTCTAAATATCTTTACTGCTATTATCATTGATAATAGATAGGGAAATATTCTGTAGCATACATGTAATCCTTCTTTTGCTCCTTCTACAAACCATTCATAAACTTTTCTTCCCTTTATCATTCCATAGATTAGAATAACTATAAATATTATTGGTATTATGCTTTTTAATAGGTAGTTAAACATAACATCCTCCTAGAAGTATTTTTGCAGAATTTTGCAGCATGTAACTCCCATTATGGCTGCACATCCTGTAGCAATAAGAGTTGGAATTATTATTGCACCTGGATTACTTGAACCAGCTGCAGCTCTTATTGATATTACTGTAGATGGTACAAACTGAACACATGCTGCATTTATAACTAAAAATAAAGCCATATCATTGGAAGCAATACTTTTTTTAGGATTTAGCTTGTCCATTTCCTCCATAGCTTTAATGCCAAAAGGCGTAGCAGCATTAGATAACCCTAGCATATTTGCTGTTAGATTCATAACTATTGAACCTAAAGTTTTTTCATCTTTAGCAGCATCTTTAAATAAAAGCCTCAATATTGGCTTCAATAGATTTGCTAATACATTGGTTAATCCACTTTTCTCTGCTACCTTCATAGTACCGCACCAAAAACACATGACTCCTAGAAGTCCAAGGAGCAAATCTGTTGTTGATGCAGTTGAATCTACTATTGCCTTTGAGATTAATTCTCCATTTCCAGTGAATATACCTACAGCTATTCCTAAAAGCAACATGAAAAACCATATGTAATTAATCATATACTTCCTCCATTTCATATTTAAGATTTCTAAGTAACTTTTGGTTATTAATCAATTCATATATTTTAACTATTCTCAGCTTGTACAACTTATAGCTAAACACTCTAAAACATGCTTAATTATGAATCAATGAATCTACACCTATTACTACCTTTCGTATCTATACAATATATGCCTTGCACTGCCGGTTTAGTAATGATAACATTAAACTGTACTCTATAATATTTTTTAATAACTGAAACAAAGGAGATTACTTATGGATGAAAATAACCTTAAGCTTGCTCAACAAGATATTGAGGAAGCTCTAGCAGCTGTAGAAGAAATTGAAAGAAGTATTGATGGAAATGAATCTACCGATGGGCTTAAAAAGAAATTTATTAAGTTAACAGAAAAAGTTCAACAGCTTGAAGATATATTGAAAACAGAAGGAATTATATAATAAAAAGACCAGATAAATTCTTAAAAAGAATCTATCTGGTCTTTTTGTTCTAAGATACTATGTTTAAATTAAGTAGTCATGCATCCAATGCTTTAATGAGCCTTCGTAAAGCATCTCCTGCATGACCACTTAATTTTAATAATATAGATTATCAAGTTACTCTTTCAATGCCTTTACATCTCTATAAAACACAATTGCAGTTATAAGAGCTGAAAGTCCGTCAGATATTGGACCAGCAAGCCAAACACCAGTAAGACCTAAAAATGTAGGAAGTATAATTAATAATGGTATTAAAAGTATTACCTGCCTTAACATGCTTAAAAACATTGCCATTTTAGCCTTACCTATACTTTGGAAGTAATTTGCACTTATAGCCTGAAATCCTATTACAGGTAACATAAATAGGAATATTCTAAGACCGTTGCTGCCAACTCTTACAAGTTCCTCATCACTGTTAAATATAGTTATTACAAAATGAGGAATGATCTCTACTACTAAGAAGCCAATTACAACTATTGCTGTTGCAGCTATAGACCCCTTCTTTACAGTTTCTTTAACTCTGGAATACTTTTTCGCTCCATAGTTATATCCTATTATAGGTAATGAACCTTGGTTTATACCAAATATAGGCATCATAAATATCATAGCTACAGAACTTATAATTGACATTGCCGCTATAGATACATCACCACCGTAAGTTCTCAAAGCATTATTAGATATAATTTGAACAATACTAGCCGCTATTTGCATTGCAAAAGGAGAAACGCCTATTGCAACTATACTTAATACAAATTCCTTTTTTAGCTTAAAGTTCTTAACTCTAAGTTTTAAAATACTATTTCCTTTAGTGAAATATCTCAATATCCACAACATGGATACAAACTGTGCAATAACTGTAGCTGCAGCTCCACCTCTTACTCCTAGATGAAGAACAAATATAAATATTGGCTCTAATATAGTATTTAATACAGCTCCAATAAGCATTGTAAACATAGCTATTTTAGGATTACCATCCGCTCTTATTGAGTGATTCAATCCGAATCCAAGCACATTAAATATAGAACCTATAAATATTACCTGTATAAATTGTTTCGCATACTTTAATGTCACTTCACTAGCTCCAAATGCATTTAATACTGGCTCCATTGTTAAAAGCCCCAATATTGTTATAACCACTCCCGTTATAATCAAAAGCATAAAAGCATTGCCTAAGATATTTTCTGCCTCATCTTTTTTTCCTTGTCCAAGCCTTATTGATATAGCCGTAGCTGTACCTATACCTACTAACATACCAAAAGCCATTATAATCGTCATTATTGGAAGAGTTATCCCAACCCCTGTTAATGCGTCTTTTCCTATTCCAGGAATATTCCCTATGAATATTCTATCTACTACATTGTAAAGTGCGTTAACCAACATTCCTATTATAGCTGGCACTGAAAACTTTAATAGCAATGACCCTATATGTTCTTCACCTAATCTCTTTTGTCTATCCATATTACTTCTCCTTTCCTGCACATATCCTTTGATTTTTTGCTATCTTACTCATTAGCTCAAGAGTCATCTTTTTCTCATCTTCAGTCAAGTTAGACGTAAGTTTATCATTCCAATCATATAAAATATTCTTAATATGTGGCTCAATTTCCTTTGCTTTATCCGTTACAGATAACTTATACGCCCTTCTATCTGAAGTGTCCTTAACTCTTATTACATATTCTTGCTCTTCAAGTTTCTTTATAGCTCTAGCTGTAGTTCCTTTATCTATATGTAGAATCTCTGCTAATTCTTCTTGGCAGATACTTTCATATCTATAAAGTTCTATTAAGAACATAAACTGTCCATAACCTATGTTAAACTTTGATAGTTCCTTAGTGATAAAAGCACTACCAAATCTATATAACTGAGATATGTAGCCTCCAAGCATCTTATCTTTTTTACTCATAAAAATCCTCCTATTATACTGGATATGATTTTATAGCGCAAGATTTAGTATAATAAAAAATAGTTGCAAATGCAACTACATATTTATCTAAATACCTAAAGAAAACGTGCTCATTTTAAAATTATTTTTACCAATTACAATATTTTGAACTATTGTTTTTAAGAAAGTTCCTTCTTTGTCTATAATTCGGAATTATCCTCTCAACTAAATTCCAAAACTTTTCTGAATGGTTTCTTTCAACTAGGTGACATAATTCATGTATTATAACATAATCGATAACTTCTTTAGGCATAGATATCAACCTTATATTATAATTTATGTTGTTTTTAGTTGAGCAGCTTCCCCATATGGTTCTAACATTTTTTATGTATACTTTATTTATAGTTAATCCTAATTGTTTTGCTAAATCACATGTTCTTTTAGTTAGGTACTCAGCACCTTTTTTTCTAAACCATGCCATCATAAGTTGCATTTTTACTTTTTCACTATCTTCACTATTGTTAAATTTAGAACTCATAATTGTAAATATAAATTTTTCACCATCAAACTCTAATAAATCTCTTGTTCCTATGATAACTTTTATTTCGTAGGGTGCCCCCATATAATAAATATTCTGTCCTTCTTTATAAGTTAGCTTATTAGCCTTCTTGCCCATTACCTTCTTATGCGTCTCCTCAATCCATACCCTATTCTTATCAATTAGGCTCTCTACGTATTGTTTTGAACAATTATAAGGACATTTTACAATTATCTTATCCTCTTTTACTTCTATAGCTACAGTTTTTCTTTTAGATCTTATTAACTGATACTCCATCTTAGTCTCCTACATTTAGAGATGTATCACTTCGTAAAAAAATTTATATTTTAAAATTATCCTCTTAAAATCTAGAGGAGCTTAAAAATATATTTCTGATTGAACTGGTACATCTTTAGTAATAATTTAAATTTACCTCAATGATACTTTTTCATATCATAATAGCACATAAGTATATATTTTAATATGATGATTCTTAGATGTACAATTTTATTAGCACTAGTAAGTTAAGTTTTAATATAAGAATACATATAATAAATAATATCTCGGAAGGATTTACAAAAAATGGGTAGAATAAGTAATTATAACTTTACTGGAGGTATTATATGAAAAAACGTTTTTTTATCTCAGCTGCAATTATACTTATTATATCAGTGATTACTTTTTTCTCTATTTCTTATAAAAAAGCAGCCAACAAGGATAAACCAAATGAGCAAGTGGCAAAAAATAAAACCCAAGAAACAAAAAGCACTTCCTCAAATACTAGCGTTCCAGCCACTGCTGTCGAATCTCTTAATAGCAATCTAAAATTAACTGATAATGGACTTCATAACTCAGTAGATAATGTTAATTCCTTAAGCAATTATCTCAATGGTGGTTTTGTAAGATATTCTAACCCTTTTTTATTTATATCTCCTTCTGTGACACTATCTTACGATTCTCCCTTAGTATACTCAATGGAGGATGGAACGACTCTTTTTAAGCAACTAAGCATTATATCCAATGCTTCAAGTATAAATATAATAAATAATACTGTTTACTATAAATCTAATTCCATTTCTACATTAATGAAATCCAATATATCCACTCATGAAAATACTATACTAGCAAGTCAATGTGGACCTTACTACATATATAACGATTGGATTTACTTTATTAGCCCAAGCGATTGTTCAATAAAAAAGATGACACTTAATGGCGACTTACTGACAACAATAAAGACTGATTTATCAAAGGATAAAAATTGGTATCCAGAAGATCCTTCAACCTTATTTATTTATAATAATAAAATTTATTATTCCGATATGGTTACCTATGGAGACGAGCATAATTTAAAATGGAAAAATGAAATTTATTCAATGAATTTAGACGGGACAAATTTAGAAAAGGTTTTGGAGGACAGCTTTTTTTCATTTGCGCTTTATGAAAATTCTATATATTACTTCAGAACCTTAGATGATACTTCAGTAAACAGGGATTTAGTAAGATTTGATTTATCAACAAAGAAAGGTTCAACTTTATCTAGTTTTTCAAATGCAGCTGCAGAAGGATTTAATATATATAATAACGATTTATATTTTTTGGATATTCATCCACAAAACAACTCAGTGTCTACAGGGTTTGATACAAAGCTTCAAAAATACAACTTAACCACTAAAAAAACTTCCACAATATCAAATTCTATAACTGCTTACGGAAAAATATTTATACTAAACGATAGAATTTTCGTACTTCCAATAGGAGTTACTGACAAAAACTCATACTTATACTATTCTGTTAAAACAGATGGAAGCGAACAAAAATACGTAAAATAAAGCATGCCTTTCGGCATGCTTTATTTACAACTATCTCTCACGATAAGCTGATGATCAAGTACATAATGACCTTCTTCTATAGTCTTTTGATTTATAAGCTTTATAAGCATTCTCATTGCAATTGAGCCCATATCATATACTGGCTGTGAAATTGTTGTTAGCTTTGGATAAAAAACTGATGCAGCATAAATGTTATTGAAACCAATAACACTAACATCATTTGGAACACTGATGTTATTTTCTCTTAATGCATTTACAGCCCCCATTGCAATTTCGTCAGAAGCACAAACTATAGCATCTGGTCTATCTTTGCTCTGTAAAATGTGTAATACACCTTCATGACCTGTTTTAGTCTTTAAAGTATCAAAGTACAAATGCTCTTCATTAATTGATATATTGGCATCTTTAAGTGCATTTTCATATCCTATATATCTGTTACTCCATGCATTATTGGTATCTTTTTTTATACCTATAAATGCAATCTTCTTAGCACCTTTGTCCAATAAGTATTTTGTAGCGTCATATGTAGCTTTAGCATTATCAATTGTAACACTTGGTAGTTGACCTTCTTTATCTTTACTTTCTACTAGAACAGTCTTTAGATCAAGTTCATTTACTAAATCTACAATCTCATCATCTAAGGAACTACTCATATAAAGAACACCATCAACCATTTTTTCTTTAAGAACTTTCAGATATTCTTTTTCTTTTTCAATATCCAAGTCAGAGTTACATAATATTACATTATAATCATATATATTAGCAACATCCTCTGCACCTCTAACTATTTCAGGATATATCTGACTTGATATATCTGGTATAAGAATACCAATAGTTTTTGTCCTTTGTGTTTTTAAACTTCTAGCCACAATATTAGGTCTATATCCAAGCTTCTTTATTGCATCTAAAACTTTCTTCTTAGTCTCTTCATTAACAACATCGATGTCATTTAGTACTCTAGAAACAGTTGCAATTGAAACTCCCGCTTCCTTAGCAACATCTTTAATTGAAACTGACATTATTCATCAACTCCTACTATGAAATTGTTTCAATAAAAAATATTATAATGGCAATATTATGGTATTACAAGGAAATATACTCCATTACTCTAGTTTATTTTTTATTTTATGTAAAAAAAATTAAATTACTCTTACTTAAAACGTTTTCTATATTCTATTATATGAAATATAAGGTAAAAATTCAATTATTAAGTTAATCTTTGTAATTTTATCCATTTTTATATTTAATTTGTTTATTTATATACTAAAAGTTTGAAATAAATTTGTATTTATTATCTTTACATATATTCTCGAAACATAATATACAATCTTTACATTCTAAGTAAAATATTTTTATTCTGCGGTAAAATTTATGCATAATAAAGGATAAAATAACAATATCCATTTAGCAAATTATATTATAGGTTCTAACTTCTGTTATAAATTTATACAAGTACAAGTATTTTAATATAAATAAAACTTAAGTTTTCATAACTATCTATTGAATATTGTTATATAAACGACTTTAAAATATAATATATAATTATATATTTACAGGAGGTTTACAATGAACCAGATAAATAATAGGGAAGCTAAAAAATTCATCTTAAGTAATGACAATATATTATTACTAGATGTGAGAACAGAGGAAGAATTTAACGAAGGTCATATAGAAGGTGCAGTACTTATACCCGCTGATAAGCTTCCTTTTAGATATGAAGAAATACTAGATTATGAGGATAAACCAATATTAGTTTATTGCCAAACTGGAGGTAGAAGTCCTATGGCTACAAACTTTCTTGAGGAAAATGGGTTTTCAGATATTTACCACATGTATGAAGGTTTTGCCCGTTGGAAATAATTTTTTACATAACTTATTGTTGAATCCTCATTCATATAAAAACAATATGAAAAAGACTGTCACCAAAGTGACAGTCTTTTATACAACTCTTTAATACGTTAGCTATATTCTTTCAACAGCTAAATCAAGCTTTTCTCCGTTTATATTACATTCTGTATATTTGGCTTCAGCGTTATATACTATATCCATTGTTAGAGTTTCTCTCTTTATTGTGTCTGCAAACTTTTTAACTACCTCTAATAACATATCATTATTTGCAACATAAAGTTTTATCTTATCTGATACTTCAAAACCGCTTTCTTTTCTCATGTTTTGTATCTTAGATATCATTTCTCTAACATGACCTTCTTCTCTTAATACATCTGTTATAGTTGTATCAAGAACTACACCAACTTCACCTTCTCCAGCAAAAGCAAAGCCATCTAATCCTTGCATAGTTACTAGAAGATTTTCATTGTTAAGTTCTATTTCAGTACCATCAACGCTTATAGTTTCAGTACCTCCATTTTGTATATTTTGAGCTAATTCCATTTGGTTCTTCGCAGCTATCTCTTTTCTTATTCCAGGGATCATCTTTCCATAAGCTTTTCCTAGCACAGGAAGGTTAGGCTTTATCTCAAAATTAACATGCTCTGATAAATCAGCTCCAAATACTATTTGTTTTATATTTAATTCATCCTTAACTATATCACCATAGTATTCTGGTAATGACTTAACTGAAACTAGCATTTCAGAAAGTGGCTGTCTATTCTTTATATTAGCTCCATTTCTTGCACTTCTTCCAAGTTTAACTATAGAGTATGCAAGTTCCATTTCCTCTTCTAGCTTCTTATCAACAGCAGTAAAATCAGCTACTGGCCACTTGCATAAATGAACACTTTCCTCAGCTGTTTCATCTAAGCTAAGTACAAGACTTTGGTATATATTTTCACTCATGAAAGGTACAAATGGTGCTGATATCTTACTTACAGTAACTAAAACTTTATATAAAGTAGTGTATGCACCTATCTTATCGTCGTTTAATTCTGTAGTCCAGAATCTAGATCTATTTCTTCTTACATACCAGTTTGAAAGTTCATCTACGAATTCTTCAAGTGCTAAAGCAGCTTGAGTTACTCTGTAGCCTTCTAAATTATCTTCTACATTTTTTACAA
The DNA here is from genome assembly GCF_024341905.1 of Clostridium folliculivorans. Classification (GTDB taxonomy): domain Bacteria; phylum Bacillota; class Clostridia; order Clostridiales; family Clostridiaceae; genus Clostridium_AR; species Clostridium_AR folliculivorans. Next base: position 286,576 of record NZ_BQXY01000004.1, on the reverse strand, counting down.
GTGTATTAAGCTTTGATAATATCCATTTATCCATAACATTTTCAGACTTGAACTCACTATACTTTGTTGCATCAAAATTATCTAAATCTGCATATAAAACGTAGAATGAATATACATTCCAAAGAGTACTTAAGAATTTTCTTTGAGTCTCTTCTACATCATCCTTAGAGAATCTTGTTGGAAGCCAAGGAGCACTTGATGTATAGAAATGCCATCTTGTAGCATCAGCTCCAACAGTATCTAAAACATCATCTGGTGCAACTACATTACCCTTTGATTTAGACATTTTAAGTCCCTTCTTATCAAGAACATGACCTAAAACTATACAATTTTCAAATGGATTTGAATCAAATATAGCAGTAGATATAGCAAGTAATGTATAGAACCAACCTCTTGTTTGGTCTACAGCTTCTGATATAAATTGAGCTGGGAAGTTAGCTTCAAATAATTCCTTATTCTCAAATGGATAGTGATGTTGTGCAAATGGCATTGAACCTGAGTCAAACCAACAATCTATAACCTCAGCGGTTCTCTTCATTTCCTTTCCACAGCAGCTACACTTAAGTTTTACCCCATCTATATATGGCTTATGAAGTTCTATGTTGTCCGGAACATCAATTCCCTTTTCCTTAAGCTCTGCTATGCTTCCTATAAGCTCTCTGTGACCACATTCACATTCCCATATTGGAAGTGGTGTACCCCAGTATCTATCTCTTGATATACCCCAATCTATAACATTTTCAAGGAACTTACCAAATCTTCCTGCTCTTATGTTATCTGGGTACCAGTTTATCTTATTGTTGTTTTCTAAAAGTTTATCTCTTAAAGATGTCATTCTTACAAACCAACTAGCCTTTGGATAGTAAAGCAGTGGTGTATCGCATCTCCAGCAGTGTGGATATGAGTGAGTATGTTTTTCAGCTTTATAAAGTGAGTTTTGATCTTTAAGATAATTTAATATCTTTTCATCAGCTTTCTTAACAAATATTCCTGCAAATGGAGTAACTTCATCAACAAATTTTCCTTCTGCATCTACAAGGTTAATTAATGGTAACCCATTCTTCTTTGCTACTAAATTATCATCTTCACCATAAGCAGGTGCTATGTGAACTATTCCAGTACCATCTGAAAGAGTTACGAAATCACCATGTATAACAAAGAATGCTTTTTCTTCTGGTTTATGGAATGGCATTAATTGTTCGTATTCTAAGCCTAATATTTCTTCACCCTTGAATTCTCTTACCACCTCATAATCATCTGAAAGAACCTTAGCTACTAGTTCCTTTGCTAATATATAAACTTCATCATTTTGTTTAACTTCAACATAATCATAGGATTTATTTATAGCAAGACCTACGTTAGAAGGTAATGTCCAAGGTGTTGTAGTCCAAGCCATTATATACTTGTTATCTTCGCCTTTAACTTTAAACTTAACAAAAGCTGTATTGTCTTTTACATCTTTATACCCTTGTGCAACTTCATGTGATGAAAGTGAAGTTCCACATCTTGGACAGTATGGCATTACTTTATGACCTTTATATAAAAGTTCCTTATCCCACATTTGTTTCAATGCCCACCATACTGATTCTATGTAAGAATTATGGTAAGTAACATATGGATTCTCCATATCAACCCAGTAACCTATCTTCTTAGACATATCTTCCCACATACTTACATAAGTGAATACCGAATCTTTACAAAGCTTAACAAATTCTTCTACTCCATGTTCCTCTATTTGTTGCTTTCCTGATATCCCAAGTTTCTTCTCTATTTCAAGTTCAACTGGAAGTCCATGAGTATCCCATCCAGCCTTTCTTATAACCTTGTAGCCTCTCATAACCTTATATCTTGGTATTATATCTTTTATAACTCTTGTTATGATGTGACCAACGTGAGGTTTTCCATTGGCAGTTGGTGGTCCATCATAGAAAGTAAAATACTCTCCTTCTTGGTTTGATTCAAAGCTCTTCTTTATTATTTCTTTATCTCTCCAGAGCTCAGTTACATCTCTCTCAAGTTCAACAAAACTTTTTGAAGAATCTAGTTTTTTATACATACTTTTTCCCCTTTCATAAATGGTCAAAATTTAGCCCACATTAATGTTAAAATATTATGTTTCTTTAAAATATCTATAGTATTAATGTATATATCTACTCTTTTATGGACACCACAGCTCTGATCATAACTTATATCTGTCATGTAATTTCAAAAAATTCTTACATTTAAACAAACATAATTTAAATTCAATTGGATGATATCTTCATAAGTCGCCTAATTATATAAATAAAAAAAACCTCATCCCATAGGACGAAGTTATATTCGTTATACCACCTTAAGGCGACGCCATCTAGATCTATATATTGTATAAATCTAAAGCTCATTTTCGAGTACATATATACTCTATCCTTTAACGCAGGATGACGAGATAAGCTTATTAATGCAAAAACACTTTCAGCTTCCAGCTCCTAGGTGATTTTCATTAAGTATATACACGATTTTACACCGACCAATCGCTCTCTAAAGTAGCCTACTTAATTACTTGCCCTTATCATTACTTTTCAATGTAAAAATTATATCTCAGCTTGAAGTTATTGTCAACATGCTTCAAATTATTCAGTTTATCAACCTTTTTCATAAATGAAAACATTTACTTAAATATTATTTAATATTACACTAAGTGATACAAAATAACTCTTTACAAAATATAGAATATAGTTTAATATAATACTTGTAATTATAATATTTAGAGGTGTTTTAAATGTTAATATATATTTTTAAAATGTTTATTTTTAGTATTCTAGTTTTTTCTATGATATTCATTAATCCTAATGGGTTTTTTAATTTCTTTTTTTAAGTATCCTATATAAAACTTAGATAATTTATTTATGCCCTAATATAAATTATATTAACATGGATATAATTAAAGATATATTAGATGTATCTTACCAACATATATTTCTACAATTTTTATCAGTCTAGGTCAGTTGAATTTAGAATATATTTTTAAAACAATCAATACATCTATATATAATGGCTATTTAGGATATAAATTTTATTTAATAATTATTACTAGTTACTATTGACTTTGAGTTAGTATAGTGGTTTAATATAGTTAATAAGATTTTCCATCCCCTTGAATAGTCATCCTTAAAACATGGAGGATTAAATATGGAAAATAACTTAAATCAAGAAATTTTAGATAAGCTAACAAAAGTCTGTTTATGTAAGGCCATCCCCAGGTCTAAGATAAAAGACGCTATAAGAAAAGGTGCTCGTACACCAGATGAAGTTACAAAGGCTACTGGAGCACGCACCGGTGGCTGTGGTGGTAGACGATGCACCCCTAAAATTCAAGAATTGATAGATGGGTATTTAGACGAACAATGGCATTAATTCCCCTTAATTGTTCATTCGTTATTATTTTTATCTCCCTATCGCACATAAAGTAAAAAAGATTCACTGGAGCGAATTTCTTCAGTGAATCTTTTTGCGCATCTGCCTTTTCTGAACTTAGTGAAGAAATTCTGGCAGGCGATATATTCTTCTTTTTTTATTCTTTAATTTCTGTTACGTTTTAAGTCTGTCACGCATACTTATCCAAAGATATAATTCAATTATAAACTCATAAAGAATAAGAAATTCACTGGAGCGAATTTCTTCAGTGAATCTTTTTGCGCATCATTATTTAGTTTTCTTTTCTAAGCCAACCTGAAACCCCTTTTCCAGCAGCTATAATTGGTTTGTCATCTTTATAAGTTATATTCAGTTTATCTCGAGGCTTTCCATAAACATTTTGCTGTACTATCTCAATATAATCATCTTCAACCTTGCTTACTATAGCTAAATGACCATATTCACCTTTAGTAAATATAATTATATCATTTATTTTGGGTTTATCTCCCTCACCATTTTTAAACTGAGTCAGCATCCTAGTATTATTATTAGCTCCATTTTCTATCTTCTCATCAAAATAATCTTTAGCATTTCCTCCACCAGGTATGCTTATACCTAATTTATCGTAGTAGAATCTATTAATAAACTCTACACATTGCCACTTATATCCGTAAACGTAACCATTTTTATTTTTGTTTATACCATTTTCTTGCGCTCCATCTTTACCATTATTATATATTGGTATACCCTGATACGTATCTACTACTTTGCCAACCTCACTTCCAAACTTGTACATAAGTCCGGTAACTATAGATACTATAACTCCAATTAGTAATACACCTATTATAGTTAATGTCATTATCTTTATTATATTTGCATTTTTTCTCTTATAATACATACAATCCTTTCCAAAGCGCAATCACTTTTACCATTGAAATTCTATTAACGAGTCTTGTAAATTCCAATTGACACAATGTCTAGGATACCCTTTCTTTGTAAGGTCTCCCACTATATAAAGTTTCCTTTTTACGCTACTTATTGAGTTTATTTCTCTTATAGTCTTCAGTATATACTCAACTCTTAAGTTATATATTGATTCTATTTCCTTTAACACTTCTCCCCAACCTAATATTATATAATCTGATTCTTCAATTGCTTTCCTTATTATATCATCATTCTTTATTGTGACTCCATTCGACTCAAAAAGATCATCATTTCCAGTAACAAAGCACTCTCCTCTAGACTTAAGAGAGGTCTCTATACTATTTCTATCGTATTCAATTGTAGTAAATAAATTTACTATATTAACTTTTATTACTGGCCCAAATTCTTCTCTCTTATTATCAATATATTTCAAAACTCTTTGTATTAATTTATCACACTTAAAATCACTACAAGTCTTTGGTGCCCTCCCTATTACAAGTATGCTGTTTACCCCTTTTTTACTTATTGGGAATGTAAGCTTATAGCATCTATCATTATCATAGTCCTCCAATATCTCCATGGAGCTTTTACAAACAAATCTAGGATATTTACTTTTTTGCATCCTCCAAATCCCCTTTTTTATATTTCGTAAAGCTTTATTAATACATATTTATATTTATATGAATATATACCAATAAACGTTAAAAAGCATTTTAATGTTTAAATTTAATTTTCTATAAATAATAAAAGAAGCTATGCATGACTATTTTAATATCATACATAGCTTCTTTTATTCACATTTTACCTAACATATCTTTTACTATATTTACTTGCCTTATAGATAAGCCTAACTGCTCACCAATTCTTCTAGGATCCATACCTTGATGGATTAGTTCCTTTACTTTTTGAAGCATCTCAGAATCAGTTATTACACCTTCAACAGCATTAGAATCTCTTTGGCTCACATCTTTTAAATGTTCTTCAATTTTATCATCAAGATTTAATTCTTTCATCTTATCCCAAACCATATATAAAAACCTCCCAATAATGACTTTAATGTTATTATATCTCGGAAGGACTTTTTTATTCTTTAGGAAACTATAATTCAATTAGATATGTAGATAAGTATGCTTAACAGACTTAAAGCACAATATAAGTTAAAGAATAAAAAAAGAAGAATTCGTCTCCTGTAAGTTTCCTCATACAAATCTAGAAAGGCAGATACACAAAAAAATCACTGAACAAAGTAACTTCAGCGATTTTTTTATTTACAAATTTTTATAACTTTATATTAATAGAAATCTTTACAATTCTTCTTCACTTTGGTCTTCCGACAATCGTTTGATCAACACATATCCTATTACCCCCGGTATTGCAACTGAAATAGCAGCACTTAGCAGTGTCATTCCAGTTATTCCACCTGACACAAATGTATTGATGGCATGCGCCACTCCCAATCCTATAAAAGCATATATAGCTATCTTATTCCACAAAAATACACCTATAATAGCAACTACTGTCATTACACCTAAAACAGTTGCAATTGCCATGGATGTATTGCTAGTAGCAAACTGCTTTGAGAGTTCTGGTGATAATGTTTGATTTAATTTATTTATTGGAAATGTAAATACACTAAATATTGCACCTATAAAATATAACACTAAAATTCCTGTTATTAGACATCCTCTTTCTCTTGAACTTTCCATGTGTTGCACTCCTTACTTAAACCATTTTTATAAACTAAATATTTTTTTTATATCTTCATATTTTTCATGAGTTAACAAAGCATCCTTATCGGTATCTTTTAGTTTCACTATATATGTCCATCTTCCATAAGGATAAATTTTTGAAATTAATGATAGATTTATTATATAAGACTTATGACTTCTAAAAAATTGAGCTTTATCTAATTTCTCTTCGATTTCTGAAAGAGTTGCTGAGGTTATAAAATTATCAGATTTCGTATAGATAACTGTACTATTTTCTTCTCTCTGTACAAGAACAATCTCTTTAGAGTCAATGAAACTAACCCCTTCTTTGCTCTTAATCATAAGTTTCTCTAAGCCCTTTTCATGCTTTATTATCTTATCAATTCCATAACTCGGCGATGGCTCACTTAGATTTTTGATTCTATCCAAAGTCTGATTAAGCCTTTCAATCTTAAAAGGCTTAACTAAGTAATCAAAAGCATATACTTGAAAGGCATCAGACATATATTGCGAATGTGCTGTTGCAAATATGATAATAGTCTTAGGATTAATATCTGATATCTTCCTGGCAAGTTCAATTCCGTTACAATCAGGCATCTCCACATCTAGAAAAACTATTTCCGGTCTCTTCTCTTCAAAAATACTAATGGCAAGTTCTCCTTCTCCAGCTTCACCTATAATTTCAAAACCTTGAACTTTTTCCACTACTTTTCTTATTACTAATCTCATTCCTTTTTCATCATCTACTATTAGCACCTTCATAATTGATCTGCACCTTTCCATATAGATAAAACCACTTCATATTGAAATTCATCCAAATAAATATTCGTATGTTCATCCAAATCTTTATTTGTAGTCTAAGGACTGAAGTAGCTTATCTGCTCAGATGAATATGGATGTACCACTCCAATGTTAAAACTATTTTCTAAACTACTCTGAGTTCCTAGCGGAGTTTTTGAAAATATGAATCCAATAATGAAGTGGTACATCTATAAATATTAAACTCTTCTAAATCCTCTTCTACTTCTCTTACAAACCGGTTTATTTATTATTTCAGAAAGTATTATAGCCTCTTTTAACTTAGAAGGAGTTATTTCCCCGGAAATTCCTGTTATTTGACCTTTTTCCCCTTCTATCGGATTTATATCCACTTCATTAGATTTTAAAATCTCGCCATATGAATCTCTTTGGACAACATTGTTTTCTACATTAGTTTTATTATTTACATCCTGAGAATATTTTGAATCAGCTGCATAACCTTCACTCATACCAGTTGTCACTAATTGCTTATACTTCTTAAAAGAGCTACTTATACCTCTAAAATCTTCGCTGTCAGTTATATTGTCCATAATATCAGATATAATATCCTTTAAATCCAAACCAATCACTCCTTTATGGACTTAATAGAAAATAATAATTTAATTATTGATTTTCTTTATTATTCTTTATCTCTTTTTTCTTTTGGCCTGAATCAGATATCGATGATCTCATTCTTGTATCTGCTATCAAGTTTTGCATATCATAGTAATCCATTATTCCTAGTTTACCTTCTCTAAGTGCTTGAGCCATTGCTCTTGGAACTTCTGATTCAGCTTCAACTACTGTAGCCCTCATTTCTTGTTCTTTTGCTACAGCCATAGCTCTTCTTTCTTCTGCTTTAGCTTGAGCTATATTCTTATCAGCTTCTGCCTGAAGAGTTTGAAGATGTGCACCTATATTTCTTCCTACATCTACATCCGCAATATCTATTGAAAGTATTTCAAATGCAGTACCTGCATCTAATCCTTTATTTAGAACAGTTTGAGAAATAGCATCTGGATTTTCAAGAACTAGCTTATGACTTTCTGATGAACCTACATTAGTTACTATACCTTCACCTACTCTGGCAAGAATTGTAGCCTCACCAGCACCACCAACAAGTCTTTCCAAATTAGTTCTAACAGTAACTCTAGCTTTAACTAATAATTCTATACCATCCTTAGCAACAGCAGAAACATTTGGTGTTTCTATTACTTTAGGGTTAACACTCATCTTAACAGCCTCTAATACATCTCTACCTGCAAGGTCTATTGCTGCAGCCTTCTCAAAGTGAAGATCAATATCAGCTCTATGTGCAGCTATAAGTGCATCTACAACCTTATCTACATTTCCTCCAGCAAGATAATGTGCTTCTAATTGATTTACGTTGATAGTAAGTCCCGCCTTAGTAGCTTTAATAAGAGGTAAAACTATTCTGCTTGGCACAACTCTCCTAAGCCTCATACCTACTAAATTAAATACACTAACCCTTACATTTGCAGCTAGTGATGACACCCATAATCCTAGTGGAACGAAAGTGAAAAATGTTCCAACTACAAAAACAATAATTACAATACTAATAATCATTCTAATCGCAAAAGCGTCTCCCATGATAATCCTCCTTGATATAAATTATTTTATTTTTCTAACAACAAGTCTTGAACCTTGAACTTTAAATATTTCAACCTTAGTATCTTTAGATATATATTCTCCATCTGCGACGACGTCAAATTTAACTCCATCAAAATCAGCTGCTCCCGCAGGTCTTAAATCTGTTATAGTTAATCCAGTTTTATAAAGCAAATAATCTAAGTCATTTGAGCTTATATATCCCTTATTTTTATGCTGTTCTTCAGTCAATATCAGTGGTTTAAAAAGCTTTCCTTTTGTAAATGAGTTTAGTACCACAGCTAATAGTATTCCTAGTATCGCTACTATTCCAACAATCATTATAAGTGCTTCAACAAAGGACCTCACTGTAATGAATACTGCTATTATAAGACATATAGAACCCGCTATACCAGGAAGTCCAAACCCTGGAACAACCATTTCAATTCCTACTAGTATAAAACCTATGATTAAAAGAATAATAGTTAATGCTGAAAATGCTGAAAATAAATCCATTTACTTTCCTCCCTTCATCATCCTTTAATCATATTATACAAACTCTATTTGGATCTTATAATAGAAAGTCCATATAATATACATTTTTACTGCTAAAGTGTCTTTTTATATTGTTATTTTATCTAAGTACTTTTCTCGTCCACTTTAGGAATGGTAAAATAAAATACTGTTCTATCATTATTTGATTCTACTTTTATGTCGCCACCACAGCTGCCTAGTATTTCTTTTACTATAAATAGTCCCATCCCATTACCTTCATTACCTTTGGTAGTAAACCCTTCGCTAAATATAGATGACAAACTATCTTCTGATATCTTGGGTCCATTATTCATTACTGTAAACTTATAATTATTAACAGTCTCAGTAAGTTCTATAAACAAAAACCTGCTACTATCTTTAAGTTGAAGAGCATATATGGAATTATCAACAAGATTTCCTAACACCCTACATATCTCCCATGCCTTTATAGGAAGTCTCTTAAGCTCAGTCTTAACTTCTATCTCCACCGCTATATCTTTTTGTTCAGCCATCTGAAGCTTTGCTTGAAGTAAGGCATTTATAGCTGGTTCTGAAGTTTTAAGTGCCTTACTAAGCTTTATTATGTCTTTGTATACCGGTTCCATATAATTTTTAGCTTCTTCAAATTCACCTAATTCCATGAGCCCGTATATTATTTGTATATGATTTAAATAATCATGCCTTTGTTCCCTAAGAGTCCTATTCAACTGTTCCAAGTTTCTCATAGACTCAACCAATCCACGTTCTCCTCTTCTGAACAGTATGGAATAAAAGCTAAATACCGACACTAAACTGTTCATAGCTATTATTATAGCTATTATGTAGATTTTGGTTGTACTATTTTCTATTATGTTACTCCCTTTATTAAATATAAGGAGAAAAATCATAAGCATAACTTGTATAACATTCATTAAAGCTAAAATTAATAATGTTTTTCCTAGGCTAAATCTAAACTTATTTAACTTCATTATAGGTATACTCAACCCTTCTACACATAATCTTCCTAATAATATCATACCATATTTTTGATTATAATCCAATTTATAGTTTTAATTTTAGAGTTACCCCTCTTTTTACAACCTATACTAAGATGTAAAATATCACTTCTTAAGAAACCTTGTGCTTTAACATTTCTCTTCCCTCTAAGAAACACCAACAAAAATTCCAAAAATATTTATTGTATTAACAATTATATATTTATATCAATTATGTAAAATAAAATATGAATAAAATATATTGTATGTGTTATAATCTTAGAGGATTATATGAAATAACATAACTATATTTCATTATATCAGCAGATTAATAATTAATTGTAACTTCACGGTTACATAAGGAGTGGAAATATGAGTAGTAAGTTTTATTTACATAAAATAGCAAACAAAAAGCTATCAGCTGGACGTCCTTGGATATACATAGATGAAATAAATGAATACGATGGAGATTATGAAAATGGAGATATCGTTGAAGTTTACAATGATAGAAGTGAATTTATAGGAAAAGGTTATATAAATGATAGAAGTAAGATTACTATAAGATTAATGACCAAAGATATAAATGAAGAAATAGATATAAACTTCTTCAGAAAAAGATTAAATACCGCATGGAGTTATAGAGAAAAAGTAATAGATACTTCTAGTTGTAGATTTGTGTTTGGAGAAGCAGATTTTCTTCCTGGACTTACTATAGACAAGTTTGAAGATTATTATGTAATTCAAATATCTACTTTAGGTATGGATAAATATAGAGACCTAATAGTTAATGTTCTTACTGAAGATTTTGGTGCTAAAGGAATCTATGAAAGAAGCGACATAGGTACTAGAGAAATCGAAGGCTTAGAGCAAAAGAAAGGCTTCTTGACTGAGCCATTTGATACAATGGTTCAAATCACAGAAAACGGAGTAAAATACTTAGTTGATTTAGAAAATGGTCAAAAGACTGGTTTCTTCTTAGATCAAAAAGAAAATAGAAAAGCTATTCATAGAATATGCAAGGATGCTGAAGTTCTAGACTGCTTTACTCACACAGGTTCCTTTGCTCTAAATGCAGGAGTAGCAGGTGCTAAGTCAGTTCTAGGAATAGATGTATCTCAGCATGCAGTTGATTTTGCCACAAAGAATTCTGAGCTTAATGGCCTCTCTGATGTAGTTAAATTCGAATGTCATAATGCCTTCGATATACTTCCAAAATGGGCTAAAGAAGACAGAAAGTTTGATGTTGTTATACTTGATCCACCGGCATTTACTAAGTCAAAGAACACAGTTAATGGGGCTAAAAGAGGTTATAAAGAAATCAACCTTAGGGGCTTAAAGATGGTAAGAGAAGGTGGCTTCCTAGTAACTTGTTCATGCTCACATTATATGAGTGAAGAACTTTTAAAGAAAACTATTGAAGAAGCTGCTAGAGATGCAAAAAGACAACTAAGACAAGTAGAATTTAGAACTCAATCTGCAGATCATCCTATACTATGGAGCTCAGATGAAAGCTACTACTTAAAGTTCTTTATATTTCAGGTAATTTAATTATCATATAAAAATACAGCTTTCAGGGCTTATCATCAATCAATAAGCTTTGAAAGCTTATTTTGTAATTTGTAGGATATTACACTTTATAACCTTGCTTATAATATATCTATACCATATAAGATTTGCCTAATAGGATGAAAAAAAGTAAAAAAGAGCTTCACCAATTAATGAAAGCTCTATGATTCTCAACTTATTAAATTGTAATTTCACCATTCTTGTATTCTGGCACTATAGAAAACAAATCTTTCTTTGCACAGTATTGAATGTCAGCTTCTAACTCTAGTGACTTCAATACTTCATAATGCCTAGCATTTTTTATGTAGTCTAATACATTATTGTTGTTTTCATAGATATATCTTGCTGTAAAAGCCACATCAGTAAGCGAGTAATCTCCATTCTCCGAAAGGCATTTTATCATATATCCTGAGCATATAAAATCATCTATAGAAAATCTACCTAAGGTACCTGCATTAACAAAAACCACATCTTTATCTTCTTCCTTTAGCTTTTCTGATATAGCTTTAGCATTTAACATACAACCTATATATATCTTATCGGCTAGAACACAGTTGTTTATGGCTTTAGTTCCGTTTGTAGTTGATAGTATTACAGTTTTGTTTTCTACCTCGTCCCTAGTATATTCTAAAGGAGAGTTAGACATATTAAACCCCTCTATTTTAACGGCTCTTCTTTCACCACCTAAGATGACATTCTCTTTAAGACTCTCAGCTATCTTAAATGACTCTTCAACCGTTAGAACTGGTATTACCCTCTTAGCTCCATTAGCTAAAGCAGTGGTAATTACAGAGGTTGCTCTAAGCATATCAATAACTACAACAGTTTTATTTTCTATAAGTTCTGGTCTTATATCATCAGCAGAAACAATAACATCTACATTCATTAAGCTCTTCTCTCCTTCCAGATAAAGAAAGCTATTATAAATATTGAGGCTTCTTTAAAGTTTCTTATATCATATCCACTATCTTTATATATTTTATCTAATCTATATATAAGAGTATTTCTATGTATATATAACTTTTTAGCCGCTTCACTGATATTAAGCCCGCAATTAGCAAATTCCTCTATGGTACTTATGATTTCAGAATCAAATTTAGAAAACTTATCTTTAAATTTAGCAAACAGCTCTTCCTTCATGTTGTCATTTATATTATAGATTACCTTTTCTAAAATAAGTTTGTCTGAATCATGTACTGTTTCTTTCAAGTCATATTTCTTACTAAGAGTTATATACAATGATGCATCATTAAATGCATTTTTTATATCATCGGCTCCACCACTAAAAGAGCTATAACTGATATAACACTTTGTATATATGTCTGAAAGAATAGAGTCTTTCATACTATTTGCATGCTCTAATTCATCCTCAAAATTTCCTAAAATAACTATATGATCTTTATAAATCATACTAATTATATTTTCATCATCATAGGATTCTTTTATAACATTAAGAGCATCATATCTATTTTTGTTTAAAGATATAAGAAACAGTGTACATCTATTGGATAGAAAGGGCAATGCATTATATAAAGATTCTGAAGAAACACCCTTTCCTTCCAACATATTAATAACAAGTTGTTCTCTCATAGAGAATATTTCTCTATACTTAGTTTCAATAGAATACTTTAGCAGAGGTATGCACATTTCAAAGCTTTTGCTGATTGCAAGCTTAGCCTTTTGTGCTCCAAGCCAAAGCTCTTTTTCTAATAGCAGTGCCCCATCAACTGATATTATTGAATTAAATAATATCGTATTATCATCTAATGAAAGTTTGAACTCCACACCACTATTTTCACTCAATCTAGCAAGATAGTCTTTGAAATTGTACATATTATAGCCCTCCTATAAAACTGTTAATTCTGTTTCCTTATCAAATACGTGTATTTTATCAACTTCTATTGCAAATTTACCTTTATCACCAGTTTCAAGTTTAGTGCTTCCATTTACTCTTATTGTCATGTTGTTTCCGTCTTTTGATACGTAAATGTAACTTTCAGCACCCATTAATTCTGTAACTTCTACTTTTGCTTCTATAATAGCATTTGGATTTCTAGCAATAAAGTCTGCGTCATCATCAATATGTTCTGGTCTTATACCCATTATAACATCTTTTCCCACATAATTGTTCTTTTTTAACACTGATGATTGTTGGTCGTTAAGAACTATCTTCTCTGTTCCTACAGTAAGAGCTACTTTTCCTTGCTCTTCTGAAACCTTAGCATCTAAGAAGTTCATTTGTGGAGACCCGATGAATCCTGCAACAAATATGTTTGCTGGGTGATCATACACTTCTTGAGGACTTGCAACTTGTTGAACTAGTCCATCTCTCATAACAACTATTCTTGTACCCATAGTCATAGCTTCTGTTTGGTCATGAGTAACATATACAAATGTAGTTTGAAGTCTCTTGTGTAACTTAGATATTTCAGTTCTCATTTGAACTCTTAACTTAGCATCTAAGTTTGAAAGAGGTTCGTCCATTAAGAATACCTTAGGTTCTCTAACTATTGCTCTACCTAATGCAACTCTTTGTCTTTGTCCACCTGAAAGTGCTTTTGGTTTTCTATCTAATAAATGCTCTATGTCAAGGCTCTTAGCAGCTTCTCTTACTTTCTTATCTATTTCAGCTTTATCTACTTTTCTTAATTTTAGTCCGAAGGCCATATTATCATATACAGTCATATGTGGATACAATGCATAGCTTTGGAAAACCATTGCTATATCTCGGTCTTTTGGTGCAACATCATTAACGATTTTGTCTCCGATCCAAAGTTCTCCGTCTGATATTTCCTCAAGACCTGCTATCATTCTTAAAGTGGTTGATTTACCGCAACCTGATGGTCCTACAAATACTATAAATTCCTTATCTTCAATCTCAAGATTAAAATCTTTTACTGCAGTGACATCCCCTTGATATACTTTGTATATATGTTTCAATGATAAATTTGCCATTTGTACTCCTCCTTGTATTTTATACTCTAATTGTAAGCGTTTAATCACACTTATTCCATACGAGGAAATTACAAAATTAATTTTAGCTATTTGTAGTAAAGTACAAACCCTGGTAATAATGATTTCGATTCATAGTATTATCTATTTCATTCAATATTTCCCATTTTCTCAAACTCCACATCGGTCCGATTAATGAATCTCTTGGTGCATCCCCTGTTAATCTATGAATAACCATATCTTCAGGAAGCATAGTAATTGATTTGCATATAATATCGATATATTGCTCTTGAGAAAGAAATTTCAGTTTATCTTGTTCATATAATCTTACTAGTGGCGTTTCTTTAAGCAAGTGCAGCAAATGAAACTTTACCCCACTTACTCCACTATGAGCAATATAATCAACAGTTTTAAACATATCTTGCTCCGTCTCACCTGGCAGCCCAAATATACAATGTACAACTATATCAATTGATCTTTGCTTCAATCTCTTAATAGCTTGTTCAAACACATCAAGCTTATACCCTCTGTTTATCAGCTTTGCAGTATCATCATTAACAGTTTGAAGTCCAAGTTCTACCCAAAGATATACCTTTTTGCTTATTTCCTCTAATAAATCTAGAACTTGTTCATCTAAGCAATCAGGTCTAGTGGCAATGGCTATACCCACAACATCCTCTTGCCTCAAAGCTTCTTCGTACTTTTCTCTAAGAACTTCGATTGGTGCATAGGTATTTGTGTATGCTTGAAAATAAGCTATGTATTTTCCATTCTTCCACTTTTTTTGCATCATATTTTTTATATCATTAAATTGAGATGTTATAGAGAAGCATCTGTCTCCTGCAAAATCTCCTGATCCTCTTTCACTACAAAACAGACAACCGCCCTTACTTATAGTTCCATCCCTATTAGGGCAGGTAAACCCCGCATCTAAAGATATCTTAAATATCTTTTCCCCAAACCTCTCTCTTAGAAAGTAATTTAAACTATGGTAAGGTTTATTCCCCCACATTTTCTTTTGTTCCATATAATCAACCTTTCATAAAAAACAAATAATTTATATCTTCTTATATTCTACCCCTTACAAGGCTTCAACATCAATTGTTTATTTATACCTACAAAAAACTACATGCTCTATCTTTTAAGGCAATTATAAATCAAAAACTATTAGAACAATTCAGAATAGACCTAACCTTAGTTATTTATGGATGTACCACTTCGTAATAAAACTTATTATTTTTAAATTCTCTCGCCAGAAGCCGTGAGAGTTTTAAAAATAGATTTCGGTTCGAAGTGGTACATCTATAGTTATGCATGCTAAAAGTAATATATAGTTTTCAACATGCATAACTTAAGCTTTCATAATTTTACCTATGTTAATGAGCAAAAGTAATGTTATACAAAAGTTTCTAGACCTTATCTATCTTTAATTCCTTAAAATCAAGTTTATACATACCTAATACATCCTGCCTTACATCAGTTCTTCCACTTACACCTTTTACTTCAAAAAACATTTCAGTTTTAGTAAACTTAGAAAATACAAGCTCATATTTATCTGTTGGAAATATCTTATCAAACTCAGCTTCAAGCATACTTCCGCTAGCCACACTATAAGCTTTCAGTCTATTGGCCACGTTATTTTCTAAATATTGAACTGCCATATAATTCTCATCTTGAGAAAACATAATCTTTTGGACTATTCCATTATCATAAATATCAACAGCTTTAACTTTCTTAGCTAACGGCTTTTTATCAGAGTCTTCCTGTTGTTTTTGATCTTGCCCTTCACCACCGCCACTACTACCGCCGCTTTGTGATGATGCTGTTGGTACCGCATCTTCTACTTCTAATACCCCAACAAAAGATCTATTTCCATCCTTTGTAGATATACCCATACGTTGACCTGATATAGTGAAGTTAATAGCAGTAAATTCTTTAGCTGGTATTTCCTTTTTTAATATGTTAGCTTCGTTTGTTTTTGGGTACATATCTTTAGGTAAATCTTTCATAGAAATGACTAGTTTAGCTTTTGGCTCATCCTTAGCCTTTAACTTAATACTTTCTCCTTCAACAAAGGCTTCTACAAGAGTTTCAGCTTTGACTTCATCTATTTCATATACATCACCTTGCTGCTTAGATACCTTAATTGAAAATGTATCTATATCTGCTCTAGGAACTCCTTGCTTTAATCTATTTACTTTAGCTTTTATAATTGCGCTTTTACCCGATTGATTTATCTCACTTACCGAAAAATCTACTACAGATAAATCTGTATCTTGAAGTTCCTGTGTTTTATTGGCAAGCTTTGAGCTACATAACTTTCTAGCATTCTCATAATCATTTCTAGAAAGATACTTCATATAATTTTCTGCAACTCTTATAGCTTGCTTTTCATTAACTAGACTATCTGAACTAGATCCACTTGAAGAAGAACTACTTTTTTTGCATCCAACAAATATGGTTGCTATAACTAATATACATACTACAAACAACCTTCTTTTTTTCATAACTTCCACTCCTTATTATTTATATGGATGTACCAATTCGTATTAAAATAGATTTCGGACCGAAGTGGTTCATCCTTAACTAAAACTAACCCTTTCCAACATCTTAAAATAAGCTTTTAAATATTCTTAATATCACCATAAATATCTATGTATCTCATTTATTCATACATATATGTGACTATATATAAAATAGCTTTTCCATTTAAGTAAAAACTATTATATAAATATTCTTCTACCTTTTATGAATAAATAGTGGACAATCTCTATATATTTATTATGAATAATATACATGGAGGGATATCGTGAGAAAGGAAGCCTTAAAGGTTTTTCAGGTAGCTGCAGTATTTATAGGCACAATCGTAGGAGCTGGATTAGCTTCTGGAAAAGAGATAACACAATTTTTCACATCTTATGGATATAAAAGTTTCATAGGCATTATTTTTTGTGGACTATTCTACATAGCTATGTGTTCCATAATTGCTAAAATCAGTATTAAATTTAATTTAAATTCGTATGGGGAAGTCATAAATGTAGTAAGCCCTAATTTTCTAGGTAAAATAACTGGTGTAATAACTACACTTTATCTGATTTCTTCTGCTTCTATAATCTTGGCAGGTAGTGGAGCGTTGTTGCACCAATTTTTCGGCATACCAAAAATTTTAGGTACTTTAATAATGGCTACAGCCGCTTTATTAGCTTTGACTAGAGAAACCTCTGGATTAATAGAAGTAAACTCCTTTATAGTACCTTCATTAATATTAGTTATATCAACTATACTAATCCTATATCTAGTGTTCTATAAAGATGTAGTTACTATACCTCACCTTAAAAGTCTTGGTGCTCAAAAAAACAACTGGTGGTTATCAACTATCCTTTACTCTGGCTATAATATCTTGTGCTGCTCAGGCGTCCTCGTACCTTTAAGTACAGAAATGAAGAAAACAAAAACCATGATACTAGGAATTTCCTTGGGTGCAATAGGCTTAACTCTATTATGTATGGCTATAAACCTTATGCTAATGCTGAATCAACCATATATATATCAGTACGAAATACCATTATTATATATAACCAATAGATTTGGTAGAGCACTGCAGATAGTTCTCCTAAGTATAATATGGTTAGAGATGTTTTCTACTGAAGTATCTGACGTATTTTCAATTTCAAAGACTATAGATAAAGTTCTTAAGATTAAATATGATACTGCTATATTTGTTGTTATTGGACTAGCTATATTAGTTTCTCAGGTAGGCTTCACCAACTTAATATCTACTTTATATCCTATGTTTGGTGTATTAAGCCTAATTTTTATAAGTCAATGCATTTACTTTTATGTTCGAAAAATGAGATAAACTTCAACTTATAAAACCAGTAGATTTTAAAAATCCACTGGTTTCCTTTTACCCTTAATTATGAATTACATCTAAAAATTCTTATATATCGTTATACTCAAATAAATTCAAACAAACCTTCTATATTAAAGAATGATAAAAATTATTATCTATGATATTATTTAGACATAATCTTTTAATAACATTATTTTTAGACTTTACTAAGCTTAAGAATATTGTTGAAATTTATAAGTTATTATTTGATTATTAAATTAAACCATTTATCAGAGGTGTTTATCTTGAGTTATTTAGATATGTTAAAAAGTTGCGAACTTTGTAATAGAAAATGTAAAGTTGATAGATTAAGTGGAAGTATAGGTTTTTGTAAAGCAACTGATAAAATTAAGGTTGCTAGAGCAGCACTACATCTTTGGGAAGAACCCTGTGTATCTGGCGAAGAAGGCTCAGGTACAGTGTTTTTTTCTCATTGTAATCTTAGCTGTGTGTTCTGCCAAAATCATGAGATAAGTCAAGAACATAATGGTAAAGAAATAAGTATAGACAGACTAAGTACAATATTTTTGGAGTTGCAAGAAAACAATGCTAACAATATCAACTTAGTAACACCAACACATTATGTCCCTCAAATAATTGAAGCTATACGCATAGCAAAGAATAAAGGATTAACAATACCGATCCTTTATAATACAAATGGATATGACACAGTAGAGACAATAAAAGCATTAAATGGATATATAGATGTGTATTTACCCGATTACAAATACTTCAATAAAAAATATGCATTAAAATATTCTGCAGTAAATGAGTATGTGGAGAACATTAATTCAATTATTGGTGAGATGCTTAAGCAGGTTGGTACCCCTAAATTTGATGAAAGAGGAATCATTTCTAAAGGTGTGATAGTACGTCATCTTATGCTGCCAGGACTTTTATTTGATAGTAAAAAGATAATTGACGACATATATAGAACTTTCGGAGATTCCGTATATATAAGTATTATGAATCAATACACCCCAATGCATAAAGCAACTGATCACCCCGAAATAAATAAAGTGCTTAATCCAAATCATTATGATTCACTTATTGATTATGCCTTATCTATTGGCATTAAAAATGGCTTCATCCAAGACTCTGGAACTAGTAGTAAAAGTTTTGTCCCTTCCTTTAAAAATGAGGGAATTTAACACTATTTATTAAAACTTAAATTTATATCGTTACGCATTATAAGGTTCCAACTTCAACTATTAAGTTATGCACTTCGATGAAGGAACTTATTAAAATCTTAACTTAATCGGAAACATCTCATATGTGATTCCAATTAAGTTAAGACTTTTTCTATATATTAATATAAACTTCTTCTTTCATAGGTACATTTATTCTTTTTAGTATTACGACAATAATCAAGCATATCACACAAATAAACGATATAATCCTAAACAATAGGAAAATACTAATATGTTCTAAAAGAATTCCTCCTCCTATATTACCTATAAAATTACCAATACCACAAGCAGCTGCAAAGAAAGTCATTACAGAGGATTTCATTCTCGCTGGAGTAATCTTATTCATGTACTGATACGATGATATCAGGAACAATGGATAGGTAATGCATTGCATACCTTGAATCATTATAACAGAAGTATAAGTCGTACTTAATGAATCTAAAAAATAACGAAGCACATAAAACACTAGGCCAATCATAAGTAAATTTAACTCTCCGAACCTGTTTAACAACTTATTTCCTAAAAACAAAGTAGGCAATTCACTTATTGCAAGGACAAACCATAATAACCCTAGCTTAGAGACATCACCTCCAGTTTTTTGTATCAAAACTGTGATATAACTGCCGTTAATACCAAAAGATATATTCACTATTATTACTGAAAGTATAAAAATTGAAAATCTATTATCCTTCATAAGCTTCTTAATAGCACTAATATCTATCTTACTATTATGAGTTTTACTTTTAAAATCAATGCTCCAAACTATAATGGCCCCTAAAAGCATAGTAATGGAGAATAAAACAAAAGAACTGTTAATACTTATATGCTTTACTGCCTGTGCAATAGTTAGCGCTGCAACTGCATATCCAAAGGACCCCATAAGTCTTACTTTTCCGTATTGAATATCTTTGTTATGCTCTATAATTTCATAACTATAAGCATCAGACAATGGATTAACTGAGCTTTGAAACATTAATAAAATAATCATACTAATTAAAATAGAATAAAAGCCATTAACAAATATAAAAAGATATATAACTAAAGAGCTAAAAAACATAGTTATCAAAATAGAAGTTCTCTTATTCAAATACTTATCTGTAATCACACCCCAAATAGGTTGTGTTATAACCCCTGTTATCGAATAAACTGCCATAGCAATCCCTATTTGAGTATAACTAAATCCTTTGTTTTGAAAATAATATGTTAAAAAAGGATAAAAACATGCCATTGCTGCAAATTCAAATACATAAAGAAATTTAAGTTTAACGCTTAATATATTAGATCGATTCATATAGCCAGCCCCCTTGTTAGTATTTCATATAAACAACCTCTAAATAAATGAATTTTACTTCTTTATATAAGCTCAAAATCTGATATAAAAAGCCTATATTTACTATCGATTTACCTTTGATATTTTCAAGTTAAATTATATAACACTTATATATAAGTACAATGGAAATAATAATGAATTGTATTAATACAGTGCAAAATATGAAACCTGCTCGTATAACCTTATTTTCGAGAAAAAATGCACATAAAATAGGAGAGATCCTAGTAGACCTCTCTTATTTTATCTTACATCTTTTTGTGGATTATTTATCAAACAAACTACCTTTAATAGTTAAATAGATTATTGGTATGTTTTTAAATCATGGAAATGGGGTATGTATTTCTCTAAACTGACATACTACTTAAATTCTTCAAATTCTATATTGGCTTTGAAAAGATCTCCGTCTATTTCTATATTAAAACTTCCATTCTGTATTTCTACTAAACTTTTTGCTATAGCTAGTCCTAACCCAGATCCTTCTGTATGTCTTGCCTGATCTCCCCTTTTAAATCTTTCTAATATTTCCGCAGGATCAATATCCAGCTCATATGCTGAAATGTTTTTCATAGATATCCTTACTTCACTTCCATAATTATCTACGAGTATATAAACTCTAGTACCATGTAAAGAGTAGTTAATAATATTGTTTATTAGATTTTCAAAAACTCTCCAAAGCTTTTTGCCATCAGCCAGTATATATAATTTATACTCCGGATAAGTTACTCTAAAATCAAGTTCCGCTTTCTCTATCTTTTCTTCAAATTCAGCTAAAGTCTGCTTTAGAAGCGATGTTACTTCAACCTTCTCCATATTAACTTCTAAGGATCCACTAGCAGCCTTTGATGCCTCAAATAAATCTTCAATCAATATCTTAAGTCTTTGAGACTTTCTATCAAGAATATCAATATAGTTTCTCATATCTTCTGGAGATCCATTGTTCCTCTTTAGTAGGTCCACGTAGTTTATTATAGAAGTTAGTGGAGTTTTTAAATCATGTGAAACATTAGTTATAAGCTCAGTCTTTAGTCTTTCACTCTTAACCTCACTTTCAATAGAACTCTTAAGTCCTATTTTCATATTATTTATATTATCCGCAAGCTTAGAGAGATTACCTTTTCCACTTATATCAATAGTATAGTTTAAATCTCCATTTGTTATCTTTTCAACTCCTACAATAATCTTTTCTAGTATTATAAATTTCTTAAACACATATGCAGAAACAAATGCTGCAAGTGTTAATATTAGAAGTAGTACGATAAACCCATACACAAATATATTATGGCTAAATAGAAAACCAACAAATACAGTTAATGGCAATATAACAACTACGCCCAAACATATAACTACAATAGCTTTAAAGAAGATGCTTCTCATATAAGTAACCTCTTCACCATATATAACAGCCTTTTTTAATAATTCATATACTTTCCATAATAATACCTTCTTCACCATATCTCGACTTGCTTCTTTATAAAATATAGGTAACACAAGCTTTAATAACATAATTAATGTAAGTGCAATACCTACTATAGCTTCTATTTCTACAAATGATATTACTTCTGATTTTCTATATGGATAATACGCATAATAGCTCATCAAAATCGCTATATTTAAAACAAGTATAGCTATAACCCCAATAGCTCTAACTTCAAGTGGCAACTTTTTTAAACTTATTACATTTTCCTTTAAAAGCTTTCTATTATATATAAGCATGACTAATGAAATTATAAAAATTGCAAATGCTACTCCTATTACTATAGCCTCATTAATAACTTTTACTTTTAAATTGCAGTAATCTCTATAAGCGAAATAGATTGAATCACCTTCAGAAAGCTTTTCAGAGACAGATATATATATTGTTAAATTTGAATTACTAACCCTATTAACTAATGCATCAAAATTTCCTGCTCCACTATTAGTTCTTCTTATATTAACATTACAATCATATATATTTTCATATGGATCTGTATTCCCGTTTTTACTGTACACCTTTAAATAAAATCCTGTAGTGTCTTTGAAGCTCGCCTTTATATTATTATAATCATATTGTATATTAGATTTAGTTGTACCATCATCGCCGTCGATTAATACATATTTGATATTTTTAAAACCATCTACTCTTTTTCTTATGTCCTTTAATGTTTCTAATCTTTCATTGATAATGTCTTTTTTTAAGCTATCTGTATTATTTATTCTTGAATTATATTCCTCTTTTAAATTTTGTAGGCCTTTATTAAGCTCTTCTTTTAATCTATCCGCTTCATCAAAAGTGCTTTTTGCATTTGCTTCATTAACTCTATTATTATATTCGTAAGTTAATTTATCTGTTTCATCATGTAATTTATTCACTAATTCTTGTCTTTTAGTTTCAACGTCGTCTGAAGATAAATTTTTAGCATACTCCTCACTTTTAATATACTCTTCATTTTTATAGTTCTTTACTAAATCAACAACCTCAAAATTAAAAGTCCTTACTATCTCCATAAACCCTTTAGTTTTATAAAATCCACCTTTTTCAAAAACCTCTTTATTAGTTACAACATCAACAGAAACAATAATCACTGTTGCTAATGAAAACATAGCTAGTATCAACAAAATTTCTCTTATTAACTTACTTTTGTTTTTCAATCTTATACCCAACTCCCCATACCACCTTTAAATATTTAGGATCCTTAGGGTTGATTTCAATCTTCTCTCTTATTCTCCTAATATGCACCGCTACAGTGTTATCAGCATTATAACTGAACTCATTCCATACATTTTCGTATATTTCATCTATTGAAAACACCCTATCTGGACTTGACATTAAAAGATTTAATATCTTATATTCTCGTGGAGTCAACTTTATTTCTTCTCCATCTACTGACACTGTTTTATTTACTCTGTTAAGAAACAAACCTCCAGTACTTATTTCATCTTTATCTAAAGCTTCATAATTCCCTAGTTTTAGATACCTCCTAAGTTGTGATCTTACTCTAGCTATGAGTTCTAAAGGATTAAAAGGTTTTGTCATATAGTCATCCGCTCCCATATTAAGCCCCATTATTTTATCAACATCTTCAGACTTTGCTGATAAGATTATAATTGGTATATTTCTTTCTTTCCTTATATTAAAGGTTGTCTTTAAGCCATCCAATTTAGGCATCATAACATCCATTACTATTAGATGAATATCATTGTTAATCAAAATATCTAAAGCTTCCATTCCATCATATGCTTTAAGGATATTTAATCCTTCATTACTTAAATATATCTCTATAGCGTCAGTTATTTCTTTTTCATCGTCAACTACCAAAACGTTATACTTGTCCAAGTTTTTTGTCCCCCTATTTATACATTTCTACAATATTATACCATCAAATCCCCCCTTATAGCCTTTCTTTAATATTACTCCCTAAATCTTACGAATTACTTATCATATTTCTTAAATTTTTCTTACAAAATGAAAAAAACTACCAATAATATTGTTTATCATTGGTAGTTCATTATATTTGATTTATTACATCTTATACTTAGATAACTCTTTTTTAAATATATCAATTATGCCTTCAATCTTTCTTATACTATCTATAGTCTTATCAATTTCTTTTTTATAATCTTCAATGCTTGCACTAACAGTCTCTGATGCAGCAGCATTTTCTACTGCTATTGCAGCTAAGGAATCTATGCTCTTAAACATTTCTTGTATAGAATCAGCTTCCCTATTAAGAGCTTCGATAGAACTATTTATAGCCTCTGAAACATCTTGTATTGAATTTTTAGCTTCAAAGCTTATATCTTTAACATCTTTTAGGGCCGAAGTTTCTTTTTCAAGAACCTTGTATTGACTATCTATGTTATCAACTAATCCGTTTATATCCGAAGCAAAAACATCTAGATTTTGATTAATCTCTCTAACTGCCCCCTTAGATTGCTCTGCTAGCTTCCTTATAGATTCAGCAACTACAGCAAATCCTCTTCCTTGCTCACCTGCTCTAGCAGCTTCTATCGAAGCATTTAAAGCTAAAAGATTTGTTTGTTCTGATATTCCAGAAACTATTGATACTATATTTGTGATGTCTGATGCTTTTTCTTGAAGTTTTCTTCCACTTTCTTTTACTCCCATGAAGGATTGAAGTGTATCATTTATATTAGTACTTGCTCTCTCTACATGTTCATAACTGTCTCCAATTTTTATAACAGCTTTATCTAATTCTGTCTTGTTCCTGTTTTCACTACTAACTAAAGAATTTATTTCCTCTATGTTCTTATTAATTTGAGTTAACAAGTTTTCTGTATTTATATCCTGTTGAGTAGACATTTCTGCAACTTGTCCAGAAAATCCGCTAATTTCTTCTGTTGTATATCTCATAGATTCTGTAATCTGGAACATGTCTTTAGAAAATACATTCATCTCATCAGTTACACTATTAAAAGATGTCAGATCTTGAGACCACATATCCTTAACATTAGTTATGCTATTAAAAATGTCCTCAAATATATCATTCGATTGTAGTTGCAGATTACTATACCTTCTCTCTGCCATAGAATTAAGTTCATCTATTATAGCTTTTTTAGGGGCAAGCATCATATTTGTAAATAAAGCAGATATAACAGCTGCGACTCCAGCCACTATGACTCCATTAATTGCCCCAGATATGATAACACCTACTATTGCCGTAATTATAAAAGTAGGTATTGCAGCCTTTACTCCTATATTTCTTACAAATCCAAAGGATAGCAATTTGTTCAGTCTATACTTCTTTTTATTTAATATTTCATACTGAAAAGTTAATTTAAGAGATAATGAAGTTTCTGCCCTTGCTACCTCTTCTATAGATATTTCTTCTCCAAACTTTTTAGCACTACCATTTAGTAATCCCTGAAAGTAATCAAACATACCTCTTGGAGAATTATATACGAATATAGCTTGATTTTTGCTTACAGGTTCTAATTGAAAAGCAGGAGGTTTAGCTCCGGAGAATTTTCTCATTATTACTGCATGCACATCATTCATTGCCTTTAGAAATGTATATAAATTTAATTTTCTAAAGAAAGCTGGGTAATCATTATAAAAAGTTTCTATGTTATTTTCACCCAGTATATACCAAAGCTTACTTAAATTCATCTGCTTTGATTCGGCTATGTACTTTATTACATTACCTATGACTTTATCATCTACATTTTCAAGTGGTGTGAAGATCCTACCATTATCCCATTTGACATTTGTCATAGCCTTATCTACAATTTCATTACCATAAAGTCTTCTACAGGTTTTAAGCCAAGTAGAAACTACCGTTCCCTTCATAGTATTCCTCCCCCTAACTAATAATAGTTATTCATCAACTACATTATACTATTATTATCGTCAAATAAATAGCTTTATCTAATAGTAATTCGCTAATATTCTCGTCTTTATCCTACCTTTAGATATAAAACACTCAATCCCAAATTTATTTCCAAAACTTCTATGGATCCTGAGAGAAGTTTTGAAAATATAAGTTTAATTATGAAATAGTTTACCTGTTTAAGCGGAATAGATAGACCAGTTCCAAATAAAGGCTAATTGTTCATATAAAGAAAAGTGCAGACTATATAAAAAGCCTGCACATCTCTTTGTTTCTATTAGAAAGTGATCATTTTTAAAATAAATCATCAAAGTAATTTATATAAGGCACATCCTCACCTCTATAGATATTCGATGTTGTTGGTGGGAAAAACACTCTTTCTATACCTGCATTATTCCTTGTATATTCTGAATTTCTTAATTCACCAATTTTCGTTACCCCAACATACACATCAGATATTTTATACCATGTGGCATAATCAACTACACCGGTCTGTGGAAGACTAAATACACTTTGGAACACTCTAACAGACTCTGCTGTATTAGGCCCATAACTTCCATCTACTGAAAGCTTTGGAATCAACGGATAATTCACTGAAATTCTATTTAAATAAGTTTGAATAGTTCTAACAGGTTCTCCGCTAGAGCCTATTTTGAGATTGTATCCTGGATATGAACTTGGAATACCTTTAACTTGCTCTGCTGTTACTAATTCAAGATCTGAACCATAAAAATTAGTTAGTATTTGAAATGGAGTTCTTCCTTCATCGCCAAGGTATTTACTTCCCCATTGAGTTAACCAACCTGGACATTGAACATTCTTTCCGTCACAATACTGGGTTAATAATGGTTGTTTTCTACCAGGTCTTCTAGCATAGGTAGCAAATATTTCATCAGCTATTCTCTCTATATTATCAAATATGTTCCTTCCATAACTAAATGCGTGGTCAAAGGCTGTAGAACTAGTTATATCAAAGTTTTTTCCTTTTCCTCTATACCATTCTGTATATACCCTATTAAGGGTAAATGATATTATGCAAAACAAGTTAGCCCTAATTGTATTGTCAGACCAGGTAGGAAAAATCTCAGAACTAGCAACATTCTTTATATAATCTTTAAATCTTACTGTGTAGTTTGGTGCAGAGGTATCATTAGGTACGCCCTGATGAACCACTACGAATTCTGGAACTACAGGTTTGCTTAAAACTACTCCGCTACTTGGTGGTGGTAATGGCTTTTCTGGATTTTCTGGAATCTTAGGAGGGAAATTTCCTACAAGTTTATTAGGTTGTATCTGTATAATATTTTCTCCCTGCCTTGTGTTTGATGTTTCACTCAGATTACATTTCTGATACGCAACCTTGTCTGGGTATATCTGACACCCTCTAATGAAAAGTGATTCAAACCCTGCTCTTTCTACTCTTATATCTGCTAAACTATATGGAATTTGGTTATTGGGCGCCTGAGAATACTGCAATGGGGGAGTATCCAATTGTATAACTGGTGATAACCCAGCTGAGTCAGTACTTAACTGTATGGTTTGAGCACTTGGAGAAGCAAACTCTCCAGTAGGAGTGATAGTTATCCTTACTTTATCTACAGGAATGTAATTATCTCCCTGAAAACATTGAATTTTCAAATTTCCCCTAAATGGCATTATATAGCTCCTTTTAAATTTTTCTTTACTATAATATGCTTTTAACAAAGGTTTTGTGATTAGGTCATCTCGAAAACCAACTTGTATATCTTTATCTAAACTACGGCTACTTCTTTATCTTAGGTATCCTAATTATTAAGTTTCCTTTATTGAATTCCATAAATTCGCTATCTTCTCTATAATTATCATCATATAGCAGCTTTTCATCCCTATTCTTGTTACTTTCCCTTATACTATCATTTTGTTCATTAAAAACTTGATCCTCAGATTCTTCTTTAATATTAAAAACACTTCTTATGTTATCAAATACACCCTTCATATTTAACATTCCATAGCCCCACTGAGGATTAGGATATACATCCCCTTCTCTTTTTGTAGCTCCTCTATATAAATAAGTTTTTATATTAGAGGAATACATCGTAGGATCATTTTTCTCAACAACTCCCCACTGGAGAAGTAAAGCACAGCATCCAGCGGTAACTGCCCCTGCTACACTTGATCCAGAGACAGTAACAGTTTCTCCTCCAACATCAGTAGTTAGTGCATTTATACCACCTGCAGCTATATCAGGTTTTATTCTATTATCTCTCGTGTAACCTCTCCCAGATTCCCCTACCGTTGCATTATTATTTTGGTTATAATAAGCTACTGATATTACTCTTCTCGATGTAGATGGAATTGTAAGCGTAGTATATTGATTACCACTTAAAAACTTTGTATCTGGAGCCAATAAATCTCTTTGAAGGAGATAAGCATCGTATCTACCAGTAACTACAAGATCTCCAATCAATCTGAACTGCCATATCCCTTCTCTTATATCTTGTGCTCTGATTACAATCTTTTCATCTCCTGTAGTATTCTCTGGTATAGAGTACTCAATATTCATTTTAGTTCTCTCATATACAAAATTTATTTCACTAGCTTGTTTTAACTTAGGTGGTATCCTTTGAATAATCTCACCTGAAGGTGATACTATCGACAAAGAAAACTTATCTGGTTTTCCAACCCAAATCTCAAACTGGATATTTCTTTGACCTCTTCCAATTCGTAATTCAATAATATTGCTATCCCCAGTCTTAGCTAAAGTTCCAGTTGTATGAGTATCTGCTTCAGCTTGATTACCAACAGTGGTAACCACAATAATTCCTCTCACTTTCGCCACTTCATCAATATATCTTTCTATAGATGCATTTCCATCATGAGATCCTAAATTTGTGCCAAGGGGCAAGTATATTACCATTGGTCTTCTAAGACTTATTGATAAATTATACAGATATTTTACAGCCAATAAGACATCAACATTGCCATACCTTCCAGGAGCCTGACCATATGCAAAGAAATAATCTAAATATCCTTGAGGCGCTTCTCTCACTTTTACAACAGCTAATGTAGCTCCAGGCGCTGCACCTATAACTTCTGGGTTCTTACCTCTAGCAGCCGCAAGCCCTGCCATATGAGTACCATGTCCTATTTCATCTTTAGAGGGAACTATTGCATATGGATCACTTCCAGCTCTTTTAGCTTTTATTGCACTATTTATTTGTTGTTCTGTGTATTCTGTTCCATATGGAAAACCTATTGGAATCTCATTTGGAGTCTGTATGGTTTGATCCCATATTCTTACGATTCTTGTAGTATCATCTTCTTTTATAAACTCATCATTTAGATAGTCTACTCCACTATCTATAATCCCAACAATTACTCCTTCTCCATTTAATGGGAGATAGACATTGTTATGGAATAAAGTAGCATCGGCAGCTTCTACTGGTGATATTGCGGATAAGGTAAATATTCTTCCTGAATCGATATTTATTACCTCTGCCACTTCATTTACAATAGAATTTATTTTACTTATTGGAGCTACAAGCACAGCATTGTATTCATCCAAAATCAGCACATCTGCATCACCATATTTTTTGATAGCATTTTTTATATCACCTTGATACTCTATCGCAAAATATCTATAGTTAGGATTTAAGAATAAATTTCCGTCTGTTCCAAATCCAGAATTATTTATCCCTGTAGAACCACTCCCTTGTTGTGTACTCTGCAACTGACTACCAACTTGACCCATACCAGGTGTTACTTGTAAACTTCCAGTCTGCTGATTTCCTATTGGCCCAGTTACGCCTATCACATTTTTCTCTGCGTTTTGTCCAATTGCTCCTTGCTGTATACCGGTCTGCTGACCTTCAAATGTCATACCAGTATTTCCTGTTATATTTGAATTACCTTTTGTTTGATTTCCTTGCGGATTATAAGGTTGATTGAATTGATTTATTAGATACGGTTGGCCAGTCTGTACTCCACTTTTTTGCGGATTAGTGGTCTCAGTTGTAGTTTGCGTGTTACCTACTGATGTGCTATCAGATTGTACTGTGCCTTGATTATTTGCATTTTGCTGAGGAACCTGAGAACCTACTGTCCCTGTAGTAGTCTGTAGATTATTTGGGTTCACACTTTCCTGAGTATTTTCTTGTCTATTTTGATCATCCCTCATATAACCTCTCCCTTCGTGCGATGCCCTTAGTAAAGTTAAGGCATCATATGCACATATAGTGCCATATCCCCAGCTAGGATTAGGATATGCAACATCTGTTCTTTCCCTTTTGGCCGATCTCATAATATAATATTTCAATCTATCACCAAATAGAAAAGGATCATTTCCATTTACAACACCCCATTGAAGTAGCAATGCACATATACCAGCCACATGAGGCGATGCCATGGATGTTCCTGTCTTAGAATCAAAACTTCCTCCCTCTACTGGAGCTAATATACCTTCCCCAGGTGCAGAGATATCAGGTTTATTAAATGAAACATTTAGGAGTCTTCCTCTGCCCGAAAAAGGAGATAAGTTGTTAGTTTTGTAATCATAGCTTCCTACCGATATAGCAGCCTCCACAGTAGCAGGTATTCCTAATGTGTTAAATACATTAGGTTGTAAAAACCTAGTGCTTGGATTTAATGCCTCGGTTATTGGTAACCATATATCATAAAGTCCCCTATATTGATTTAAAGTTTTTAATGTTATAGTCCATTCACCTGCACTTAAAGATTCTCCTACAGGTACAAGACTTATAGTTATTTCTCCCGCAATATCAAATGGTCTTGGTCCTGTATTATATATCAGACACCTATTGCCATCGACCGTTGTTTCCTTATATCCTTCACTTAAAATTATCTCACCAGTTCTTATACCAGATGGAGTCGTTAAAACAAGTGATAAATTACTAAGAAGTGGTTTATATAATTGTAACGTCAATGTTGGCTCTCCCTCTGAAACTGAAAGAGATATATTTATTTGCTCTCTAAGTTCTCCACCTACATGATGAGCTGCTTCCCCTTCATTCCCTGCTGCTATAACTATAGCTATTCTTTCCAACGTACAAACTGTCTGTATATACTGCTCAAATAGACTAGTACCATTATGCGCACCATCATTAGTGCTTAAGCTAATATTTATAACTAAAGGCTTTTTCAATTCATTTGCTCGATCAATTAAAAATCTTATTCCTCTCATTATTTGAGTACTTAAAGCATAATTAGCAAATCCATACCTAGTTGTTTTTACCATGGCTATAGAACACTCATATGCCACACCATAATATTGTTTATCTATATTTCCTCCAGCACAAGCTATCCCAGCAACGTGTGTTCCATGCCCTATTGGGTCTGTGACATCAACTACAGATAGTGGATTACTTGAGCGCAAAGCTTGATTTATCATATTTCTATCATATACTTTTCCTTGCGCTGTAAGATCATATATATAATCTATTCTAGTAGTTCCATCTTGGTTTCTAAATGCTGGATGAGTATAATCTATACCCGTATCTATAAAACCTACTAACACCCCTGATCCGGTAACCTTATATTCACTATATACTTGTGGAACACATGCTGCTCTATTACTATTCACATCCGATGTGAACAAAACTTTTGGCAATTCTGCGTATTGAACACCTTCTAATTCAGAAATCTTATTAATATCCACAGCTTTAATCGTTACTATACCAAACCCAAATCCTAGATTTTCAAGCTTTCCTCCGATTTTGTCCACAGATTGCACAACTTTATCCACATTATCCCCAAATAATATAACAACCTCTATACTACCTTGGTTTATTTTTTCATTCTCCGATATCTTTGATAGTTTCCCTATTAATTCATTTGGTACGTTAGCTAACAAATTAAGTGTTGCATCAACTTTACCGCTATCTATCGTAAATTCCTCCTAAAAATATCTTCATATACTAATGTTATTCAAAAAATAATAGAGTAATGCACTGCATTACTCTATTACCTAATAAAAATTCGTTCGTATTTTATAAAACTATCTCTAATCTGTCTAACTTTCCTATTAACTTTATATCTTTAACATTAGCAGTTTCAGTTTTTACTGAACCTTTATTACTTATCAAAAGAACCTTTGAGCTATCTAGTTTCTTAACTTGTCGTATAACCCTACTATCATTAAGCTCTATCAAGCATATAGAATTATTCTCAATATCCTTAATGCTATGACAAAAAGCTATATCTCCTTCAGTTATTCTAAAACCCGACATATCATCATTTTGAATCTTTAGATAAAATACCTTATCTACACTATGTCCTTCGATCTTATTTGAATGAAGAACCATTTCCTTATATCCATATGTCTTAATCATAGAATAATCATAAATAGGAACATTCTTTAGTACTGAACCAAAAGCTTGATTCCAAACTTCATCTGTTTCGCCTTTAGGAGCTACCTCAGATTTCTTAGGTTCGTATACCTTTTTTACAACTTCTCTTTCTTTTTTCAAATCCTCATCTGTTACAACCATGTTGACATCATTTAGATCTGTATTAAGTACCTTAGCAATCTTTTCTATAAGAGCTTCATTGAGTATTTTTTTACCCATTTCAACTTCGTTTATAAACTTTTCTGCTACTCCTAGCTTCTTAGCTAATATTTTTTGAGTAATGCCAGCATTAATTCTAGCCTGCTTTATCTTATCTCCTACCCTACTCAATTAAACTCTTCCTTTCTGATTCTTATACCATTCTCGTTCTTCGATTAAGTGCTCAATTAAGTAACTAAAAGTCCATTCACTAGAGGTTGGCGTAACCACCGCTAATATAGACTGCTTCACTATCGCTCTAACTATCTTTATATATTCTTGTAATTCTTTATCTTCAAAATTGTTAAATATCAGAACCTTTTCCTGCGGCAAAGCTTTGTCTACAGTTTCAAACTTTAAGCCTGAAATTAAGTCTTTAATTTTCATATCAACCATCTCAGTACTTATCACTATTATCTTATTGTTCGTAAGCTCCAACTGCTTTAATTCTTCTTTTTCTAACCCATAGACTAAAATACATTTTTGGTTTTCTAACATTTTGGCTCACCTCCAGTTTAAACTGATATCATATATAGATGTTTCACTTGGAACTGGTTTATCTATATATTATAGTGTTTCTGGTTCTCCAAGGTCATCTGCGCCTTCAACTGTTACTTTTTCCATAACTTGATCTTCATATGGCTTATCGCTGTAGTCTGTTTTTGTTGCTACAATACCATCGACTACATCAAGACCTTCTGTTACTTTACCAAAAGCTGCATATTGACCATTTAAGTGTGGAGCATCAGCTACCATTATAAAAAATTGACTTCCTGCTGAATCAGGATGACCAGATCTAGCCATGGATAAAACACCTTTTGTATGGTTCAAATCATTTTTGAAGCCATTAGCTGCAAATTCACCTTTTATTGAATATCCAGGACCTCCAATACCTATACCTTGTGGATCCCCTCCCTGTATAACAAACCCAGGGATTACTCTATGAAAAATCACTCCATCATAAAATCCTTTTTTAATAAGAGACACAAAGTTTTTAACAGTATTAGGTGCAACCTCTGGATATAACTCTGCTTTTATTACACCGCCTTGTGCCATTTTTATAGTAACTATTGGATTCATAAATAATTCTCCTTTCAAAATACGGAAATATAATCTATATTATTGACATTATTCCCATGTTAAATTCTACATAGGTAAATTATATAATACTTTGTACTGTAATATCAATAATTGTATAAATAGATATACTGTATCGAGTAAAATGTCATTAATGTTTAAACTTTACAGTAAAAAGTAATGGAGCATATTTAAGTTATCCCCCTTAAACATGCTCCATTACTCACGCATTATTTTAAATTATATTATATTCAAAATTACGCTTAATTAAATGTTGTTCCCCTAACCACTCTTGAATAATCCTTAGAATTTGACAAGTTTTTAACATTGATATGCGAAATAATAAAGTCTCTTCCATTCTTGTTTATTAAATCTGTAAATAAACAACATAAAAATGTGGTTGGAATTCTTTCAAATCCTTCAAAATCTAATTCGATGTCTTGACCTATATTCTCTTGAATAAATTCTCTTAGCAGTATAGCATCCTCAACAACAAAATTTTCCCCTAAAAACTCTCTAACATTAACTTTCATATGACACACCCCTTGATATATATTGATAAGAATTTATATTCTTTTTTTATAATTTTCAGATAATTCATCCTCTATATATAATATATCAAGAACTAATTATTTTGTCAATAATTTAACAAAGTTTTTTTTCATTTTTTAGAACTTATAATTAAGTTATATTTTAAAATAATTACGCCAATAAACTTAAGCCATAATATAAGTTAAAGAATAAAAAAAGAAGAGTATATTGCCTGCCAGAATTTCTTCACATACGTTCAGAAAAGGCAGATGCGCAAAAAAATTCACCAAAGAGGATGGCTTTAGCGAATTTTTTATTTTATCTTAAGAGTTTATAGCTAAGTTCAATCGCTTTGTTTTCCTGAAGTGAGTTATATATAGTTATCTCTCCTTTTCTACCTTTATCCCCCAATATACCTGCCTTTCCAAGTCTTCTTCTAAGCTCCTTAGCAGTACCTTCACTTCCATCTATTAATATAGCTTTATCTCCAATAACCTTAGCTAATGCTTTTTTGACAAAAGGATAGTGTGTACACCCTAGAACCACAGCAGAAATCGCATTCTTATCTATATCTAAAAACTTCTTCTCTAGGAAATTAATCATTTCATCTCCATCAGTAATTCCTGATTCTATAAGTTCTACCAATCCCGCACAAGGAAGAGGTACTATCTCAGCTTCTTCAGAATACTTTTCCATTAAGTTTTTAAACTTCTTTTCAGCAAGAGTCATAGGTGTTGCCATAATTATTATTTTACCGTTATTACACAACTCTACTGCTGGTTTAAGTGCTGGCTCAATACCTATTATAGGAATATTTTTATAATGAGCCCTAAGTTCGTCAATAGCAGCTGAAGTAGCAGTATTACATGCTATAACAACAGCTTTTACTCCTTTATTTATTAAAAACTCTGTAGCATTAAAAGTAAGCTTTTTTACTTCATCAACGGTTTTTGTGCCATATGGGGCATTTTTAGCATCTCCAAAATATATGTAATCTTCCCAAGGCATAAACTCTATAGCTTTTTTCATAACACTCAGACCACCTACTCCTGAATCAAAAAAACCTATCGGCTTCATACTTTCATTGTTACTCATATTCATCACTCCAACCTAATAGTTTCTAAAATTATTTTATTACTTTACAGTTAATAAATCTATATAAAGTCATAACTTTAATTATTAATTTATATATGCTTACTAACCGCAAGCCTTTGTTTTTCAAAACTTCCTAAGCTAAATTTTCAGGTGAATAAGTTTTGTTTTTTACTCTATAGCCATAAAAGGCTTGTACAGCTATTAAAACTCTTGGGTTTAGTTGCCAAGTAGACTTCATACTTTACATTAAAAAGAGTTCTCACAATATTAGCTAACTGTGAGAACTCTTTTCTAATTATATTATTCAAATAAATATCTAATTTAATATTATACGTTGAATAACAATTCACCGTAAGTTGGTAAAGGCCATACATCCTTATCAACTAAAGTTTCTAGTGTATCTGCAACAGCTCTTACAGCTTGCATTTTTTCGAACACATCAAATTTGTAGAAGTGAGCAACAGCATAAGCATCTCCGTCTAAAGCTTGTGCCTTTTCAACTGAAGCTTCTAACTCACCAATGTTTTTCTTTAAAGCTACTGCAAGTTCATCTACTTCAGCTAATAATTCACATTGAACCCCTGCAGATACTCCAGCAGCCTTTACAGCACTTATTGATTTAGCCAAGCTTGTTTCAAACTTGATAACTGCAGGTAATATTTGACGTTTAGCAATTTCAAGTGTTGTTTCAGCTTCTATATTTGTAGTCTTAGCGTATATTTCAAGATTTACATCGTAACGAGCATGCATTTCTAGCTTGCTTAATACGCCATGTTTCTCCATTAACGCTACATTCTTTTCTGTTATATAAGCCTTTGTAGCTTCAACAGTTGTCTTTATATTTGCAAGACCTCTCTTCTCAGCTTCAACAACCCATTCATCAGAGTATCCATTTCCATTAAATATTATCTTGCTATGCTCTTTAACAGTTTCAGTTAATATAGCATTTATTTCAGCATCTAAATCTGCAGCTTTTTCAAGTCTATCAGCAACTTCTGAAAGAACTTCAGCTACTATTGTATTTAATACTGTATTACAGTCAGCTATAGTGCCTGAAGATGGAACCATTCTGAACTCAAACTTATTACCAGTGAATGCAAATGGTGATGTTCTATTTCTGTCAGTTGGATCCTTAATTAACTTAGGTAAAGTTGATACACCTAGATCTAATTTACCTGCTGATATCGATGAAGTAACTTCACCTTTCTCAATTTGTTCAATTAAATCTTGTAATTGATCTCCTAAGAACACTGATATTATAGCTGGAGGTGCTTCATTTGCACCTAATCTATGATCATTTCCAGGATTTGCAGCTGAAGCTCTTAATAAATCAGAGTATTCATCAACAGCCTTTATAACTGATGTTAAGAATAATTGGAATTGCTTACTCTTATGTGGTGCATCAGTTGGATCAAGAAGATTTTGTCCATCATCAGTACTCATTGACCAGTTATTGTGCTTACCTGAACCATTAACTCCTGCAAATGGTTTTTCATGAAGTAAACATACTAATCCGTGTCTTAATGCAACCTTCTTCATAACATCCATAGTAAGTTGGTTAGTATCTGTTGCTACATTTGTAGTAGTAAATATTGGCGCTAACTCATGTTGTGCTGGCGCAACTTCGTTGTGCTTAGTTTTTACTGAAATACCAAGCTTCCAAAGTTCCTTATCTAAATCCTTCATATAATCGGATATTCTTTCTTTTAAAGATCCAAAATAATGATCTTCTAACTCTTGTCCCTTTGGAGGCTTAGCGCCAAATAAAGTTCTTCCTGTATATATAAGATCTGGACGTTTGTCATATAACTTCTTGTCCACGATAAAATATTCTTGTTCAGGTCCAACTGTAGTTGTTACTTTGTTTGCTGTAGTATTTCCTAGAGCTTTTAAAACTCTTATAGCTTCTTTTGAAAGAACTTCCATTGAACGAAGTAATGGAATCTTCTTATCAAGTGCTTCTCCAGTATATGAAACAAATGCTGTTGGTATATATAAAGTCTCATCTTTAACAAACGCTGGTGATGTCATATCCCAAGCAGTATATCCTCTTGCAGCACAAGTAGCTCTACTTCCACCTGATGGGAATGAAGATGCATCTGGTTCTCCCTTAATTAATTCTTTACCTGAAAACTCTAGTAGAACCTTACCATCCTCTGTAGGATTGATAAATGAATCATGCTTTTCTGCAGTAATACCTGTCAATGGTTGGAACCAGTGCGTAAAATGAGTAGCTCCTTTTTCAACTGCCCAATCCTTTAATGCTAACGCTACAACATCGGCCACAGCTAAGTCAACAGTTGCCCCTTTTTCTATTGCCTTTTTCAATGCCTTATAAGTTGCTTTAGGAAGACGTTCCTTCATTATACAATCATTAAATACATTTTCACCGTAAAATTCACCAAAATTGCTCATCGTAATAGCCCCTTTCGTATTCAAACCTATTTTACACAAAACGTGCCTATCTTTTAATTTTCTATTCAAAATTATAGCACCCTAAATTGCCGTAAACATCAAAATAAGTCCATTCTACATAAAAAAACTATTTTTTTATAAAATCAACAATTTAATACGTATACTTTTTATATTTTTATAATTTTATAACTTTTTCAAAGTTTTTTTATTGATTCTATTGATTTTTAACTATCATTTCATTGACACTACACGTTTCCTTATAATACAATTTTTCTATGATATAAATGTTATTTTATCAATTATTTAGCCTTAGAAATTCACTAAAATTTTCAATGAAAGGAAGTGAACCAGTGCTTACTTTTCTATTACTTAAGTAAGTACAAATAATTATGGCAAAAAATCTCATTTTTACTATTCCTACTGATAAACACAATAAAGAGGACTTATTAGCATTACTCGATTCTCACCCAGAAATAAAATTCGTATCAATAGTAGGTATTGATTTATCAGGCAATGATACAGATGAAAAAATTCCAGTAAGTCTATTTAAGGATGATATAGCATCATTTTTGAACGGTACTGCTGTTCAAACTGATGGTTCATCAGTAGTTCTACCTGAAATAGCTACATTAAACAACGCAAAAGTTGATATGATTACAGACTTAGAGGTAAATTGGTTCGTTGACTATAACTATGAGTTCTTAGATCCTGAAACTAACAAACCAGTTGGAACTTTAAGAATACCTTGTTTTCTTTACCATGAAGGAGTTCCTGTTGATTCAAGACATATATTAAAATCTGCAGTTGATACTTTTAAAACTACATTATTAGATATATTTGCAAAAAAGCCAGAAACACTTAAACCTTTCGGAATAATCTCTGATGACATAGATCAAATCGTAATAACTTCTGCTACCGAACTTGAGTTTTGGGTTAAAACTCCTAATGATAAAGTTGAAACAGAAGAATTATCCACTTCCCAAATATTACAAGAACAGTATTGGACTAGAACTAAAGGAGTTGTAAGAACAGCTCTAGAACAAAGTTTAATCTTAATGGAAAGCTACGGCTTTGAACCAGAAATGGGTCACAAGGAAGTCGGCGGAGTTAAAGGTAAATTTGATTCATCCGGAAACTTCAATCATGTAATGGAACAGTTAGAGATAGATTGGAAGTACTCAGATGCATTACAATCTGCAGATAATGAGTTATTCATAAGAAATCTTGTAAAAGAAACCTTTAGAAGGAATGGCTTAGATGTTACTTTCCTTGCAAAGCCAATTGAAGGAGTAGCAGGAAGCGGAGAGCATACTCATCTTGGTGTTAGTGTTAAACTTAAAGATGGAACAAGAATCAATCTTTTTGCTGCAACTAAAAATGACTTCCTAAGTGCTATAGGCTATGGTGCTATAATGGGACTTCTTAAAAATTATGAAATTGTAAATCCTTTTGTTTCTTCAACAGCCGATTCTTTGAGAAGATTAAAACCTGGTTATGAAGCTCCAGTTTGCATAGTTACTTCATTAGGACACAGTCCTGAGGTACCATCAAGAAACAGAACTATCTTAGCTGGTCTTGTAAGAGATCCTCATAGCCCTTTAGCAACAAGATTCGAACTTAGAGCACCAAATCCTCATACTAATACCTATTTGGCAATGAGTACATCTTATTTAGCTATGTTAGATGGTATATTGTATGCTTTAGAAAGTAATAAGACAGAAGGACAATTGCTTGCTGAACTTTCCAAAAAAGCTGGCGAAGATGCTGATTATTTAGAAAAAGATAGAGCGTATAGGGCTGAAGAAGATGTTTTTGAAGACTTCACTCAAGAAGAAAGAGATGAATTCTTCGGAACAGCACCTGCTACTGTTTACGAAAACTTATTAGCTTTAGATAAATATCCTAAAAAAGTTGAAGTATTAAAGAGAAATGATGTATTCACTGATAAGCTTATAAATAGCTTTAGACTTGGAGTAACTAAGAGATGGACTACAGAAATAACTAGTAGAGTGATTTCTGAATATGCAAGTGAAATAAGAAGTTTTAAATTATTACACTCACTTGATAAAGCACTAGACTTAGATATATCTAATTGGATGGCAATAAATGATTTAAGACATTATATAATGAAGGATAGCTATACAAATAAGAGTCTATTTACAAAAATTAAAGAAGCTATAGTAGCTGATGATCTTGAAGAAGCATCAAACCTACAAATAGAATTAGATGATAAGATGTCTTTATTAAGATTTTTATATAATTCATATAAGAAAAACTTATTAGATATAGACATTTAGATTAATAATAATTAGAATAAAAAAGAAACCTATAATTTAATAGGTTTCTTTTTTACTGTAAAGGAAAGCATAAATGTTTAAATCTAGCTAAGCCTAGTGCCTTCAACAATTTATCATAACCTTTTAGTTATACAGTAAAAAAGCAAAATATACTTACCTGCTAGGTTTCCCCAATATATATTTTAGAGAGGTAGCTTCGCAAATAAAAATCTCACTAAAGAAGGTCGCTTCACCGACCCTTTTATTTGGTAACTTAAAATTTATCAATTATGTGAATTTTTAATAAAAGTATAGAAGACTCTTTAGTATGTTTGTAGTATAATTGACTATATATCTTAAGATGAGGTGTAGGAAATGAGACTAGTTCCTATTGAATGTGTAAGAGACGGTTGTTATTTAGGTAAAACTTTATTTGATGAAAACGGACGAACTCTTTTAAAAGAAGGAGTTAAGTTGTCGACTCCTTTAATAAAAAGGATAAAAGATATACATATTTATTCACTTTACATTATGGATGAATATAGTGAAAAAGAAATTGATGACATAATAAGACCTGAACTCAGACAAAAATCAATATCATTAGTGAGAGAGACCTTCAATAATGTAGAGAGGATATACTCAAATCTTCACAATTCATCATTGAATAAAAACAAAAAAAATATTCTCCTAAAACAAAAAGAGGAATATTTATCATCTATTCATGGACTTGCAGAAGAATTATTAGAAAATATACTTTCGAACAAAAACATAATGATAAATTTAGTTGATATAAAAACTATGGACGCGTATACTTATCAACATTGCGTTAATGTTGCTATATTATCTCTAGTTCTAGGTATTGGTCTTCAACTTCAGAAACATGAACTTCTAGATCTTTGTATAGGCGCCTTGCTTCATGATATCGGAAAAGTCTTTATACCAAAAGAAATACTTTTAAAAGACGGACCTTTAAGCTATGCAGAATTCGAGATAATGAAAGATCATCCCAAAAAAGGATACTCTTATCTAAAGACTGTACATAATATATCATCTTTCTCTAGAATGGTAGTATTGCAACATCATGAAAGAGAAGATGGACTTGGTTACCCTGATGGTAAAAAAAGTTCAAAGATTAATAAGCTTGCAAAAATTGTTGCAGTGGCGGATGTTTATGATGCATTAACTTCTGATAGACCATATAGAAGAGCACTTTCTCCAAATGAAGCTTTTGAATTTATACTGGGGAACGCTGGCTCTATGTTTGATTACGATATAGTTAAAGCATTTACTAAGATACTAGTACCTTACCCTGAAGGAACCATAGTAAAACTAAGCAACGGAGATATCTGCGTGGTTGAAAGCACTCCTCCTGATTATCCGCTTAGACCTGAAGTTAAAGTTATTAGAAGTGACAACGGAACTTCTGTTGGTTCTTTAATAAACCTAGTAAAGGAATTATCATTAGTTATATTATCAATTGAATATGAAATATAGATATATTAATGTAATTAATAAACCTCAATAATAAAAAAATCGCTAAAGAAAATCACTTTAGCGATTTTTTATAATTTTAAAAACTTTAATAAAACAAAGCTTGCGGTTAACTAAATTCATCTTATTAATGTAAAGCTCATTTTCTAACACTATTATCAATTTTATTTATAACATTATAAGCCTTGAAAAATCCCTACGGTGTAATATTGTTAAGTCATTAATTGTTTAAAGCTATATAGTTATTACTTAATATTTCAAATGAATAAAAATCCGTGCCCACAAAAGGATTATTGTTTATTATTTCTTCAGCTTCTTGAAAGCTATTTGCCTGAAATATAAACGTCCCTCCATTTTTGTTATAAGTTCCAGCACATAATAAATACTTTGATAGATTCATCTCTCTATACTTTGCATTGGTATCTTTAATTCTTTTCTTCTCAACATTATCTAACTTATAGTTTATCTTAACAAATATTCCACCATTCTTTTTCATCTCATAATTCCTCCCTTTTTCATCCTTACCTAATCATATGAGCTTGTACACAATTTTATGCATTATTTTTCTCGAACATACGTTTGATTATATTGTAGCGAACATGCGTTCATATGTCAATATATTAATTTATATTTTTCAACATATTATTCCATATATTTCACACACTCTATGTTGAATTTTAAAGAATATTGTAAAACAAACATTTTACAAAAAAAACATCTAGGTATCCTCAATGTCATTTTATTAAATAAACAACATTGAAGTAACCTAGATGTTTCACTATAATAGCCTTAGCTTAAAACAGCCTTATTGTAGCAAGTATTATTTTGTCATGTTGAACACTTCAAGATCTCTCTCTTCAATTTTACTTGTTTTAACCTTTACTAGAGCATTAAAAGTATCAAGAGCTGTAATAACTCCTATATTTCTTTCTATAGCTGCTCTTCTTATATGGAAGCCATCTCTCTTAGAATCATTACCCTTAGTTGGTGTGTTTATAACTAAATCAACCTCTTTATTCTTTATAATATCTATTATATTAGGATGATTTTCATTTAGCTTTCTAACTTCTTTAGCATCTATACCTGCAGCCCTTAAAAGTTCAGCAGTACCTGAGGTAGCTATAAAATCATATCCAACATCAGAAAGTGCTTTTGCTATTGGAAGGAATTCTTCTTTATCATGCTTATTTATAGTAGCAAGTACAGTACCCTTTTTCTTACTTAGAGTATACATATACGCCCCTACAAAACCTTTGTATAAAGCTTCCTCTAGAGTTCTACCTACTCCCAATACTTCCCCAGTAGATCTCATTTCTGGCCCTAGAGAAACTTCAACCTTTGGAAGCTTTTGAGTGGAGAATACTGGTACCTTTACAGATATTAAACTTGGCTCTTTGTATACACCAGTTCCATAACCTAAATCCTTAAGTTTAGCTCCAAGCATTATTCTAGTAGCTATATCCACTATAGGGACTCCACTAACTTTACTTATATAAGGAACTGTTCTTGAAGCTCTTGGATTAACTTCTATTACATATAGCTCACCCTTAAACTCTATAAACTGTATATTTATCATCCCTTTTATACCTATAGCAAGAGCAAGCTTATTAGTGTATTCTAACACCTTATCTTTTATATCTTGACTCAAATTTTGGCTTGGGTAGATTGTTATACTGTCACCTGAGTGTACCCCAGCTCTTTCTAGATGTTCCATTATTCCTGGTATAAGAACATCTTCACCATCAGATATAGCATCAACTTCTATTTCTCTTCCCATAAGATATTTATCTATTAGTATAGGATTCTTTCTATCTTTTTCAAATGCATTGTTTAAATAGAACTTCAGCTCTTCTTCATCATGAGTTATTTCCATACCTTGACCACCAAGTACATACGAAGGTCTTACAAGCACAGGGAATCCAAGCTCTCTTGCTTCATTTACCCCTTCTTCAATACTCCAAATCCCTTTTCCTTTAGGCCTAAATATATCTAATTCTTCAAGTAAAGCGTCAAATTTTTCTCTATCTTCAGCTAAATCAATCTGATCTGCTGTGGTTCCTAATGTCTTTATATTTTTTTCTTTAAGGAATTTTGCAAGCTTTATAGATGTTTGCCCACCAAATTGAAGTATTACACCTTCTGGTTTTTCTTTTTCAATTATATTAAATACATCTTCTTCTGTTAATGGTTCAAAATATAATTTATCCGATATATTAAAATCTGTACTTACAGTTTCAGGATTATTATTTACTATTATTGTTTCTATCCCAAGATTTCTAAGTGATTTTACGCAATGAACTGATGCGTAGTCAAATTCTATTCCCTGTCCTATTCTTATAGGTCCAGATCCTATTACCATAACCTTTCTTCTATCACTTACTTCCACTTCATCATAAGTCTCATAAGTTGAATAATAGTATGGAGATAAGGCTTCAAACTCGCCACCACAGGTATCAACCATCTTATATACAGGTTTTATACTCCATATATCTCTTAATCTATAAATATCATCTGGCGAAACTTCTAGAAGATCTGCAATACCTTTATCAGAGAAACCCTTCCTCTTAAGTTTATATAACCATTCCTTATCTAAATCACCTATTTTAGAGATTCTTAATTTTTGCTCTTCATCAACCATCCACTTGAATTTTTCTAAGAAGAATAAATCAACTCCTGTTATCTCAACAATTTTATCCATCCTATAATTTCTTCTAAGCATTTCTGCTAGAGCAAAAATTCTTTCATCATCAGGTGTTATTACCATCTCTTTCAAATCCTTCATAGAAAGATCTCTAAACTTTTTAAACTCTAAGGAGTATCTTCCTATTTCTAAAGATCTTATTCCCTTAAGAAAAGCTGATTCGAAATCACTTCCTATAGCCATTATTTCTCCCGTAGCCATCATCTTAGTTCCTAAAGCTCTATCAGCACTTTTGAACTTATCAAATGGCCATTTAGGTATCTTAACAACTACATAATCTAAAGAAGGTTCAAAGCATGCATAGGTTTTTTGAGTTACCGCATTTTTTATCTCATCAAGGGCATAACCTAATGCTAGCTTCGCAGCAACCTTTGCAATTGGATATCCGGTTGCCTTAGAAGCTAATGCTGATGATCTTGAAACTCTAGGATTTATTTCAATTACTGCGTATTCAAAGGACATTGGGTTAAGCGCAAACTGAACATTGCACCCACCTTCTATTCCTACTGCATTTATTATATCTATAGAAGCACTTCTAAGCATTTGGTACTCTTTATCAGATAAAGTTTGACTAGGAGCTACAACTATACTATCACCAGTATGTATTCCCACAGGATCAATATTTTCCATATTACATACTGTTATACAATTTCCAAAGCTATCTCTCATTA
Source organism: Clostridium folliculivorans (assembly GCF_024341905.1). Taxonomy (GTDB): domain Bacteria; phylum Bacillota; class Clostridia; order Clostridiales; family Clostridiaceae; genus Clostridium_AR; species Clostridium_AR folliculivorans. Next base: position 241,580 of record NZ_BQXY01000004.1, on the reverse strand, counting down.
CTTCATATTCTACTTCTTTCCATCCCTTTACACTCTTTTCAAGTAATACTTGACCTATAGAGCTTAACTGCAATCCTGATGACAGAATTTCTTCCAACTGTTCTTCATTATCAGCTATTCCACCACCAGTTCCCCCTAGTGTATATGCTGGTCTTACTATTACAGGATAACCTATGGTCTTAGCAAATTCCTTCCCAGCTTCTAAGTCTGTTATTATCTCACTCTTTATAACAGGCTGGCCTATTCTATGCATCATCGCTCTAAATAACTCTCTGTCTTCTCCTTCTTTTATACCTTCGACAGAGGTACCTATAACTTTTACATTGTACTTATCTAGTATTCCTTTATCATAAAGTTCAACAGCTAAGTTTAAGCCTGTTTGTCCGCCCATTCCTGCTAAAAGACTGTCAGGTCTCTCTTCAGCTATAACTTTCTCAACAAATTCTATAGTCAGCGGTTCTAAATACACCTTATCTGCAACTTCAGCATCCGTCATTATAGTTGCAGGATTAGAATTTATTAGAACTACTTCTATTCCTTCTTCTTTAAGTGCTTGACAAGCTTGAGTTCCTGAGTAATCAAATTCTGCTGCCTGACCTATTACTATCGGGCCTGAACCTATTACTAATACTTTTTTAATATCTTTTCTAATTGGCATAATGGCTACCTCCTAAGTGTTCTATACTAATAGTTACTCTGCAAATTTTATGAACTCATCGAATATATAGTCACTATCTTTTGGTCCTGGACTAGCTTCAGGATGGAATTGTACAGAAAAAATAGGTAAAACTTCATGTTTCATACCCTCTATAGTTCCATCATTCACACTTATATGAGTTGCCCTTACGTCTTTTGGCAGTACATCCACATAATAACCATGGTTTTGAGAAGTGATATAGACTCTATTTCTATCAATATCTTTTACCGGATGATTGCATCCTCTATGTCCAAATTTAAGTTTCTTAGTTTTTCCTCCAAGACTTAGAGCTAATATCTGGTGTCCAAGACATATACCTACTATAGGTTTCTTTCCAACAATGTTTTTAACATTCTCTACTATATCTGATAAATCTTCTGGATCTCCAGGTCCATTTGATAAAAACACAAGATCTGGATTAACATTTAATACTTCTTCTGCAGAAGTAGTTGCCGGAAAAATTGTTACTCTGCAATTTCTTTTCACAAAGCTATTTATTATATTTTGTTTAACACCAAAATCCATTATAGCTATATGTTTTCCGCTTCCATAAAATTCATAAGTTTCACTTGTTGTAACATTAAAAACTGCATCTTTATTTGAATAAAGCTCTGTTTTCTTCATAGCCTCTTCTGAAGAGATTTCATCTAGTGTTATTACACCCTTCATTGTTCCATTTTCTCTTAATATTTTAGTAAGAGCTCTTGTATCTATTCCTTCAAGTCCAATTATTTTATTATTATTTAAAAAAGTTTCTATTTCTAACTCACATCTAAAATTACTTGGTGAATCACATTTTTCTCTTACAATAAATCCTTTAACCTTAGGATAAGAAGACTCCATATCTTCAAGATTTATTCCGTAGTTTCCGATCAAAGGATAAGTCATAGTAACTATCTGTCCATAATACGATGGATCTGTAAGCACTTCTTGATACCCTGTCATTCCAGTATTAAATACTACCTCTCCAACACTTTCTTTTAGATATCCAAAAGCTTTTCCTTCAAAAACAATACCATTTTCCAATATAAGCTTTGCTTTCATTAATAGTCCTCCTTATAATCCTTTAGGGAAAATACACTTATACAAGTGAGGTTCCTGCCGAACTTATTCATGTATATTTATTAAATCATATTGCATAAATATTCGTCAATAACAATTTATTCATGTATTTTATGATTTATTCTGATAGTAACTGTATAATTTTGCTTTGCTCTATAGGAATCTGTTTTAAATATATTTTTAACATTTCTATAAGCCTTACTTCTTTTGCCTACCGTTAAAGATCACTATATAAAACTCAATCTATCTATATCCAAAAATTGCAGCATTATTTTAGATCAATCAGCCATTAAGTTTATACTACCTGATATTTAGGAAACAAATATTGTATAAGCTTATCCTATTTAAACAAAACAAAAGGATATCTAAGAGATTAATAAAAAATACTAATCTCTTAGATACCCTATATATTCAGCAGGATATTCAATTATAATCAAAGCTATTTGTTTAATTTCATGACAAAAAACGTATGCCATATAATCATACCCCTTTCTGGCCTCTCTGGACCAATTTAAAGTGTATTATCTACCTTATTATTTGTTATTAATATCTATTCTAGTTTAACCTATAGTCTATGTCAAGAAATAAAGTTTTTATTTTTGTTGAAATGATTAAAGATTACCCAAAAGGGTAATCTTTAACCATTAACAATATTATACCTTGCCTATAGGTATTTGTAAGTTAAAATAACTTACCTTGTACTCTTTTTGTCCTATTGAGTCCATTATATTATTATCTATAGCAAGCATTTTGTCAATGTGATTATTATCATACAAACAAAGTTCTTTTCAACAAAGACAAAGCATTATTGTATATTTATGCATTTAATTTTATGTTTGTGCACTTTGTATATAAAAATAATATTTATTTTTCCAATTAAGTTAAGTATATTGTCTTAATACCTATTAAAAACATCACTGTAATATGGTATAAATTAATACTTTTATACTTATTAATTTAGCCTATAGATTAACAACTTCAGTCGTTAGATTCCAAATAAAGATTTCGATAGTTCTATGAAGCCTTATTTGGATAAATTTCAATTATCAGTAACTTATCTATATATACTAATAAGCTAACTGGTTTTTTTAATATTGTGTAACTTAAGTAGTATAAATTTCATATTCTTATAAAGAGATAAATTTTTAAAGGGAGATCAAGATGGATTTCTTTAATAATGATTACTTCAATCCAAATAGTCACTTTAGATTTTATGACGATGGAAGCAGTATAGACGAAGTTGGAGAATATGAAGTAGATGTTAGTTTTACTTATGCTCCAATATATGAGAGCTTAGAAGAGGATATGAGAGGCCCCTCTGATAGACCAACTCCACCTCCAGCTCCAGTAAATACCCCCCCAATGGCTCCTCCTCCTTCATTCAATCCTTCAAAGAATGACCCTAAAGCTAAAGTTCTTGCAGGCTCACAATATCCTGAAGGACCTCAAGCTTTTGGTGGACCTCAAACTGGAGGAGGCAATGTAAAAGCAGTAAGTCCAATTTCCATACGTCCTTGCTTATTTAAATATACTTATATATGGCAAAATAACGGAAGATCTTATTGGGCTTACCTGACATCAGTAGATCGCTACTCAGTTTCTGGATGGAGATGGATGTTCTATAGATGGGTATATTTCGGAATAGACATAAGAAGAATAGATACATTTATATGCTATTAGATAGTTATAAGGAGAAGAATAGATATTCTTCTCCTTATAACTATTAGTTACTTATCATTCTTAGATATACAGATTTAACTTTAACTTTTCAATCATTCCAATAAAAAAATATCTTTATACAAATATCCATTCCATGTCTTCTATACCTTGACAATAAAATATATATCCTGTTCTCTTATCAAAAATAATTATAGGACTCATATAATCACCAACATATTTATATTTTCAATCAACTTATCTACCAGATTAACTTAAAGATACGGATAAAACATCACTTTTTAGAAACCCATTTATTATCCTTGATATAGAATCTCCAAGGAAAATGCACAGCTTCTTCTGCATAATCTATACCTACTCTAGTGGTTTCAACGATATCTTCATCTGATATACTCTTGTTATTCGATGGCTCTTCTAAATATAAATCTTCGCTTTCAGTCATATCTATCCAGTTATCTTGCTTATTTATTGCAAAAGCAATACATAATTTTGATGGACCATTGGTAAGAGCCTTCATTTGAGTATTAGTCAAAGAATCTATTGTTTTATCAAATCTCCTTTTAGCCATTTCTTCAATACCATCTATAGGTTCTATTGCTCTTATGAGTACACCCTCTGCAGTTCCTTCTTCTTTTGTAATTATATTAAAACAATGGTACATTCCATATATAGAAAAAACATATACAATTCCAGGCGGCCCGTATAGAGGTTTAACTCTCTCTGTCATTTTACCACCATATGCATGGGAAGCCTTATCTATAGCTCCGATATACGCCTCAGTTTCAACTATTATTCCCCTTAGAAACGTTTCTCCTACCTTCCTTACTAAAACTTTCCCTAGAAGATCCTTAGATACTGTGATTACATCTCTTGCATAAAAATCTTTGCTTATCCTCATGATACTCTCCCATTGGTTCAATTAGAATTATGTCTTTAAAAATATAAACTTTATGATTAATTATTCCCTATAATCAAGCAAATATTATATAAGTTTTACTTTTACAAATCTTAACTTACCGATTTGAATTATATCACCATCCCTTAACGAAACCTCTAAGCTATTAATAACCTTCTCTCCATTTATCTTTACTCCTCCACCAGTTACAAGTCTTTTTGCATCATTCTTACTCTTACATAAGCCTTTCTCAAATAAAAATGATATTAAATCTTTCTCTAACAATTCAGCATTAACTTGAAGTTCTTCTATATCTTTAGGAATACTTTTTTTCTGAAATATATTTATGAATTCCTGTTCTTCTTGTGTAGCGGCTTTTTCTCCATGGTATAATCTAACCAATTCCTTAGCCAAGCTTATCTTTACATCTCTAGGATTTACCTTCCCACAATTTAATTTACTTCTAATTTCATCTATTTTATCTGGATGTATATCAGTAGCTAGTTCAAAGTATTTAACGATATTTTCATCTGGTATAGACATGGTCTTTCCAAATATATCTTTAGCATTTTCATTTATACCGATATAATTCCCCAAGCTTTTACTCATCTTTTCTTTTCCATCTACACCTTCAAGTAAAGGCATAAATATAGCAATCTGACTTTCCATATCAAAATCTCTTTGAAGAGTTCTACCCATCAGTATATTGAATCTTTGGTCTGTGCCACCTAGTTCAATATCTGCTTTTAAACTTACAGAATCATAAGCTTGCATTAAAGGATAGAAAAACTCATGAATAGAAATGCTTTGATTACTTTCAAATCTCTTTTTAAAGTCATCTCTTTCAAGCATTCTAGCCACTGTTGATTTTGCTGCTAGATTTAACACATCTTCAAAATTCAACTTCGAAAGCCATTCGCTATTAAATCTAACTTTTGTCTTCTCTCTATCTAATATCTTAAATATTTGCTCTTCATAAGTTTTCGCATTTTCTATAACCTGCGCCTTAGACAATTGCTTTCTAGTTTTTGATTTTCCCGTTGGATCACCTATCATTCCTGTAAAATCCCCTAAAACTATAACTGCTTCATGCCCAAGTTCTTGCATTTGTCTTATCTTTCTTAACACAACCGCATGCCCAAGATGTATATCTGGAGCTGATGGATCAAGACCAAGTTTGATTACTAATGGCTTATTTTCTTTTATTGACTTTTCTAGCTTTTGTCTCAAATCAACTAAGCTTATAATCTCGTCTGCACCTTTGGAAATTATTTTTATTTGCTCTTCTACACTTATCATATTTATAAAGTTAAGTTCAACAAGTCTGCTCTTTCTCATAATTTGCAATTTATTCTTTACTATAAAAAGAACCAACCTATTCTTAACTACACCTCCTAAATTAAAATTTATTTAATTTTTTTTAAGTTTATTCAAATCCAATTTTAACGATGATGTTTCACTACAATATGAGGCTTCATATTAGATAAAGCTATCCATATTTAAACGTACCGCTTAGCTTAGTGTAATTTATAAGATTACCTGCAGAATAACCTTATAACATTAGTTGGTAAATAAAAAAACTCCCGTCATCTAGATTGCTCTAGAGGACGAGAGTATAGACTTCGCGGTACCACCTCAATTTATTAATGCCTTACGACAATAACCTTTTCGAGTACGATGTCAACAACACGATACTCTAGCACTATAACCTGTGCAGGATAGGGAAAACAGCCTACTACCTTATAAGGATTTGGTGTTCAGCTCATAGATGTATTCAAAATAAATTCTTTGCTTCTTCACACCACCCAGAAGCTCTCTTAAAAAGAAATATATTTTTACTCTTTCTACTCATAGCCTTTTTTATATTTTTTTATATATTATACTCAAGCATGCAAATTTATTCAACTAATTTTTTGAATAACTTACATAAAAAGTTTTATACGACCTCCTCAGGCCGCATTAACACTATATATTTATATAAATATATAAACATTTAAATTTTTCTTTTTAAAATTATATGATTATAACAATATAAGAATTTTTCTTTTTAGCGTCTTTTATTGTTTACTTTTTCAATTCCTCTATAACTTCATCAATAGACTTTTTAGCTTGCTCTCCAGAAAGCATTGACTTTACAGTCAATATATTATCCTTTACCTCGTCATCCCCTATTAATATTACATAAGGAATTCCTAATTTATTCGCATAATTCATCTTCTTTTGAAGCTTTCCCCCTTCAAAATAAAATTGAGTTACGATACCTGCACTTCTTAATTTATTTGCTGTTTCTAGAGCATAATTCAAGTCATCATTCATCGGTATTATAATAACATCACAAAGAGTTTCTCTACCCTTAGACTTTAATAGATTTGCTTCTCTTAGTTGATAGAACAATCTAGTTAAACCTATAGATATCCCAACTCCAGGGAGTTTCTGATTTGTATAATACTCTGCTAGATTTTCATATCTGCCTCCAGAACACACTGAACCAATAGAAGGATAATCATCTAATATAGTTTCATACACAGTTCCAGTATAATAATCTAATCCTCTTGCAATTTTTAAGTCAATTATATAATTTTTTTCTGGCACGCCAAAGCAACCTATATATTCTATTACTGCCTTTAATTCCTTCAATCCATCTAAGAATACTTCATCTTCTACACCAAGCTGCTCTAAAGAGTTAATAAGTTCACTGTTATTTCCTGAAAGCATTATAAATTTCATTATTGAAGTAGCTTGTTCTTCATTTAGAATATTTAAAAGCTCATTTCGTACACTTTCTTCTCCAATTTTATCTAGTTTATCTATTACTCTTAGAACATCACCAGCCTCGGCTATCCCTAAAGAACTAAAGAAACCATTTAATATCTTCCTGTTGTTTATTCTTATCTTAAAGTTTTCAAAGCCTAATTCTTTAAATATGGAATATATAACTGCTGGAATTTCAGCATCATTTACTATACTTAACTTTCCATTGCCTATTATATCTATATCACATTGGTAGAACTCTCTAAATCTTCCCTTCTGATTTCTTTCTCCCCTATAAACCTTCCCTATCTGATATCTTCTAAAAGGGAAATTTAATTCACCCATGTGTTGTGCTACAAACCTAGCAAAAGGAACTGTAAGATCAAAACGTAAAGATATATCAGTATCCCCTTTGTTAAATCTATATATTTGCTTTTCTGTTTCACCTCCGCCTTTAGCAAGCAAAACCTCACTTTTCTCCATAATTGGAGTATCCATTGGCGCAAATCCGTATTTCTCATAATTCTTCTTTATTGTCTCAAGCATAGAATTAAAATCAATTTGATCCCTTGGAGTCAGCTCCATGAACCCAGGTAATATAGATGGTTTAACAAATTTTTTCTCCATTTCTTCTCCTCCTGTTGATATTATTTATTTGGAAAACAAAAACACCCACTAAGGATTTATACCTAGGTGGGTGTACTATTTATCCCTCAAGCACCATAGATACAAAATCCTCAACAAGATTAGACCTGTATCTGTGGTTTTTTAACCAAGAACAAGTCTTCTATCTATGGTAATGTAGTTTTACTTGTGAATTAAAACTTATATTAATCATAAATCACTATCTCCAAACTTAATTTCCATTATCTTAACATATTAGAATTTAATATTCAAGTTATTATAAAATTATTTAATCTTAGAATATCAATCTTTTATTGATTCTATAATAATCAATATCTTATAATTATATACAGACTTCATTAAAAATGATCAGCAATAAAATCATATTTTAAATATTATAATAAACTAATGTTCATTTATAAGTTTATTACCAGGTGGTACATCTATAAAACAACACTATATCCAATATATTTTTATTTTAAAGGAGAACCTAACTTTGAGAAAAGAAAAGAAAATCACAATAAGCAAAGAAGCAAGAGACTCTATGATTTCATCTATTCAAGAATTTTTCTATAATGAAAGAGATGAAGAAATCGGGAACCTAGCTGCATCTGCAGTATTAGATTTCATCGTCGAAGAGTTATCTTCCGAATTCTATAATCAAGGAATTAACGATGCCTATAGATATATGAGCGAAAGAACTGAAGATATGCTGGGACTTCAAAAGTAATCGTAAATTCATCTATATTACTTGCTATAAAACTTACCATTATAAAAATTATCTATTTCCAGGAAATAAAAATCTCGCTGAAGCGACCTTCTTCAGCGAGATTTTTTTAACGCATCTACCTTTCCCAATTCATATGAGGAAAACTTGGCAGGCGAACAAGTTTTATTTTTACTGTATAGCCATACAAAACTAAAGCCAATCGATAGTTTTGTAGCGTTTTAAATTATCTTATCAAATTATTATTCAACGTCTATTATCTTAGACTTTCCGTCAACACTAGAAAGAATCCCTTTATCATTTACATCCAACAAAGTACCTTCATATTTGATAGTCTTTTTAGTAACAGCATCTGTTAAGTTTTTATTTAAACTTTTTATAAACACTCTACCTCCAGCAGTTACGAATATATCCTTTTTATCTACTTTAGAGTCTAACTTAATCTTTTGCCACTCACTTACTGATTTATCAGCATCACCATAGATTATTTCGTCTATTTCACCAGCTTTTCCCTTACCTATAAACACTGAATTATCACTATGTCCTATTATAATTCCGTCACTTAAATTTTTAATTTTAGTTTGCTTAGTCCCTGTATTAAGCTTCACCATATTCGTTTGCTCATAAAGCAAGTTAGCATTTACTGGATCAATATCTATTGCACCTATTCCAACAAGATTAGACTTAACCTTTTCCATTTGGGACATAACATTTATTTTATATATATCAGATCTATTAGATGATTTTCCTATCTTAAAATACATTACATTAGAAGAAGTAGCAAATGCCATATCTTCAACATTATCCTTACTACTAGATAAGTTAATTATATCTTTTTTCAAATCCAAGTCAGTAAGCTCAACCTTTTCATCTCTAGAAGCATCATATTTATGAATATCTATATAAGGCTTATTCTTAGAAAACTTTGTCTTCTCCGCTATTATTAGAAAATCTCCATCAGTTACCCATTTAGTATAATTAACTTCCATGCTTTCTTCTAATTTGACAGTCTTTATATCTCCTTTAGTCCTATCCCCTACTTTTAAAGATCCATCTTCCATGAATGCAATATAGGTGCCATCATGAGACATCTTGATATCTGTAGCATCACTAGGAATATTTATATCTTTCATATTACTGATTTTCTTCTTTTCTACTTTTTCAGCCTTAACAGTAGTATCTCCGCCAAGATATACCTTTTCGAAATATAAAAACACTCCATTTTGTATTATCAGAGCAATAGCAGTCCATAGTAAAAACACTCTAAGTTTCTTCATAATCAATCACCTATTTCTCCACATAGAAAGCTGTGGCTACCTTTCTCTCACCAGACCAAACATTAGGTGAGTTGATAACTTCTCCATCATAGTACATAGTACTTGAATATCCACCATCAAGCTTTCCAGCATTTACAGCTCCTCTAGACATCATTATTTCTTGAACATCATATAAGGTTGCTCCTATTTTGCTAACACTTTTTCTTCCATCTATAACAAGAAGTAATATAGTTCCATCCTTTTTCTGACCTATAGCAGTTCTAGGATTAAAGCCATCTTCAAGTTTATTTTTAGCCTTTATTTGTCTTTCACCATTAACTATAAGTGGGACTTTATCAAAACACATAGCTTCATTTACATTAAGACTTTTTAAATCATTTATACTGTAACTTCCGACCAGAAGCACACCATTTTTAGTTATTGCAATTGAGCTTATAGGATTTTTATAATCTATATTTTCTTTTGGATATATTACTTTTCCTTCAGAAATTACAAAACCACCAGGTACAGCCCCTGTTCCTTCATACATCTTGCCATCAGGTGTTTGATCGCTAAATGCACCACCGTTAATAGCGGCAATAGCATTATGATCTTTTGCAAGCTCACTAGTTTTTTCACCAACTTTACCTAAATACTTGGTCATAGCTACTTTAACTTTCTTAGGATTTTTTATCTCTAGCATATATCCATCATATTTATCAGTGTGAAAATCATACCTTGTTATATCATTTCCAGAGGTATTATTTATTTTTATCAAACTTGTATCTTCCTTCATAGCAGAAGTTGCATTATCTGTTTTATCCATCATTTCATTGATAGTAGCATCAGGTATAAACTTAGTTATTAGATAACTATGTCTTGTTGCTAACACCGTTCCCAAAACCATCTTTCTAACATCGCTATAAGGTCCAAATAACAATAATATAGGTGAAGTTATAACCATAAAACCTATTATATAAATAATAAACAGAGCAAATTTCTTATATGAAAATTTAGTCTTGTTCTTCTTTCTTCTTTTCTTATTCATAAAACCAGTCCTTTCATCATAAGAATCCAACTTTCTAAATATACCAAAGTAACATTTAGGTTTAATTACATTTTAATTACATATATAAAATTTAATAAATATTTTACTTTTAACTATATTCTTAACATTTTTTCTTATATTCAAAATAGAATTTTGCAACCATGTGTTATATGCTTATATTTTCAACTTTCAATCACCAAATAAGTATAGAACAAAGTAATTTGAATGTACATAGTAATATTCTGAGCTAATATTAGTTATATATATAATTTGCATTATTATTCCATATTTGCTACAATCTTAACAATTAGTTATTAATTTGTTAATAAAAAGGCTTATTAACTCATATTTAATTTGTTATTTTTTATATTAATCATTGAAAAATAAATAAAACTCTATATTGAAAGGAGAAGTAAATGGAACAAAACACAGACACATCTTTACAAGAAGAAAAAATTAAGATAGGTTATAAAGACTTACTAACAGAAAAACAATTTCTAAAAAACACCATTGCCAACAGCGTCTCCAGATTTGGTGACGGAATAGATACAATTGCATTCTCATGGCTCGTATACCAAGTAACAGGTTCTACAGCACTTGTAGCTGCTCTTTTTGCAGTAAATGGCTTACCTAACTTATTATTTGGCATGGTTTCTGGAGTAGCATCAAACTATTTTAAAAAGAAACATGTAATGGCTATATGCGACTTAGGTAGAGGCCTCTGTGTATCCTTAATAGCTTTACTTCTTATTACTGGAAATCTCAGAGCTTGGCATCTTTATGTAGTTACATTTTTCAACTCATCTTTTGAAGCTTTTAGAGGTCCAGCATCAACTGCTGCCTCTCCACTAATACTCCCAAAAGAAAAATTTAATGTAGGTACTTCACTTAGCTCATCCTTAACTAACACACTTCAAATAATAGGTCTTACCGCCGCCCCATTATTTATCGCTATATTAGGTGTTGGTGGAGCAATATTAATAGACGCAGGTACATTCTTTATTTGTGGATTTATAGTTTTAACTTTAAAGTATACTGATTATCTAAAGAAAAATACAGATAATAGTCCTAAAGTTTATCTTAATGATTTAAAAGAAGGTTTTTCTTATGTAATTAAAGATGGTTTTGTGCTAAGCATATGTATCTTTGGTGCATTGGTTAATGTTTTTATGACACCATTTAATGCTTTCCAAGCGCCTTATGCAAAAGATGTGTTAAACAGAGGTTCAGAAGTACTTTCATTTATGGAGGTTCCTATACTTATAGCTATGTCATTAGGTGTATTGTTTATACCTAAGATTAAAGAGAAGATAGGTGGAAGATTCATGCTTTTATCAGGCACTGCAATAGTCGGATTAACCTACTCCATCTTCGCTCTCTTAGGTCATCTTCCAGCCTACTTACTATATCCATCATTAGCTATTAATAGTTTCTTTTTAGGCTTAGGGGCTATTTTAGTTAACATGCCTCTCCAAATATCGCTATTTACTAAAATAGATAGAGAATATCTTTCTCGAGTTGCTTCTATTATGAATGCGCTAATGCTTTGTGCTACACCATTAGGCTCATTTATTTTTGGTATGATTTCATCTGTAGTTTCCATTAAGGTATTGTTCTTCGCCTTAGGTATAGTAGTAATTATTCTATCTTTGACTCAGACTTTAAACAAAGCTCTTAAAGGTCTTGATTAGCTAATAAACTTTAACGCAAAGAAAGTAAACAAAAAGTTTGAGCTGATACAAACTTCAGCTCAAACTTTTTTATAAAAACAATATATATCGATGTACCACTTCGTAATAAAATATATTATTTTTAAATTCTCTCACCAGAAACCGTGAGAGTTTTAAAAATAGATTTCAGTTCGAAGTGGTACATCTATAGTTTCTAACTCAACTATTAATTTATACATGCCCGAGAATCCCCAGAAGCCGGGATTTTAGAACAAGTATAAATTAAGTTTCGACATAGGAAATCTTTATTAACTTCTAAATATAACTTCTTCTCTTGAGAACATTATCTTTACAAAAAGAATTGATAAAATAACATAAACCACATGCCAAGCAGCTACAACTAATATATGCTGAGTATTGAATATACCAACCAAAAATTCTTTCATCAGAACCACCACATTTACTATAGGTATGTTAAAGTACATCCACTTAACAGTCTTAGCATCCATCATAAATGGTATATACGATAATATAAATACCGGAGCAGTTATTCCACCTAAAAATGAATTAGCTTCTTTTATAGATTTAGCATATATACTTACAGCCATCTCCACAGCACATATTGATATTAGTATAAATACAGAGAATACAGCTATTAAAACTAAAGCCTTAGGAGTCACATTCAAGGCACTGCCTAGTTTAAAATTGTACTTCAAAGATCCTCCCATTGCTATCATACTAGCAACTAAAGCTATTATAGATACTGTGGCAAGGGTAGCTAGTTTCCCCCACATTATAGACATTCTACTAACTGAAGTTGAAAGTAGCGGTTCAAAAGTACCTCTTTCTTTTTCTCCAGCAATAAAGTCTGCAGCTATAGTTAAAGTAGGAGTAAGCATAAATATTATTATGAAGGTTGGAAGCATTCCTATCATTACAGCTCCTAAGCCTTCATCTGAATCTTTTACATTTTCAGCGGTAACCTGCTGTATATCAAAGGGATTCAAGAAATTCTTCTCTAGACCTTTACTCTCTATTCTCGCATTTACTATTGATTTATAATAGCTATCAAAAATAGCTCTTATGCTCGAAGCTGCCATAGATGATTTATTTGAATCCTTATCATATACAAGTTTCAACGTTGTTGGCTTAAAATCATTAATATTTTGATCAAACCCATTAGGTATATCTATTATAAGAGATACATCTCCCTTTTTAAGTTTTTCGTCCAAATTATCATCATAATGAAGAGTAATATTCTTCTGCTGCTTCAGTATACTTACTATAGCAGAGTCTTTATTTCCCTTGATTCCTAGATCTAGCTTCTTCTCAATATCACTTTGCATATCCTTCATCATATAGTTGACCAGTCCAAACATAACTGGGTAGATCAATATAGGTAGAAGAATACTAAATATAATTGTTTTCCTGTCTCTAAAAATATCTATTAGTTCTTTTTTATATATAGAAAAGAAATTATTCATCTCTTTCACCTCCTATAAGATCCACAAAAACTTCCTCTAAATCATCATTATTGTATTTCTTCTTTAGATCAGCAATGGTTCCTTCTTCTACAAGCTGTCCCTTGTTTATTATAACTACTCTATCACATAGCTTTTCAACTTCTCTCATAGAATGGCTCGAAAAAAGTATTGTCTTATTTTCTACTTTACACTTCTTTATGAAGTTATGAATTATTCTAGTAGCTCTTACATCCAAACCTGTTGTAGGTTCATCAAATAGCATAATTGACGGAGAATGGACAATAGCTCTAGCAATAGACACCTTCTGTTTCATACCTCTAGAAAACTTACTAACCCTTTTGTCTATATACTCTCTCATATCAAGTTCATCAGCTAGTTCATTTATTCTTTTATCAGCTTCCTCTTTGCTAAATCCATAAAGATTGGCGAAGTACGACATATTTTCTCTTGCTGTGAGTCTATCATAAAGACCTACATCTCCTCCAAATAATATACCTATTTCTTTTCTAACCTTATCCGGCTCCTTATTTATATCGAAACTGTTTACTAACACAGTACCATCTGTAGGTTTTAGCAATGTAGATACCACCCTCATTGTAGTTGTTTTACCTGCACCATTCTCACCTAGAAGACCTACTATCTCACCTGGCTTCACTGTAAAACTAAGCTTACTTACAGCCTTTGTTTTCTTGAACTCTTTTGTAAGTTCCTTAACCTCTAACATATATCATCTCTCCCTATTTAAAATCTTTTGCGTAAAGCTCTACGTTTAAAAAACATTTTTATATTTCCATAAATCAAAAGCATCATCAGTAATCCCCAAAAAACTGCCAATACAGGACTTTCTTCTGCAGTTCTTATTATTGATGCAAGCATACATAATTCTGCAACTGTAACTAATCCTATTAGCTTTTGAACACGACTCACCATTTCAGCCTTAGATTCTTTATCATTAAAAATCTCCATCTTATCGTCACTATAGTTTTCATTTTTGAAATAGAACCAATTCATACATCCTGTTACATACTCCCAATCAGACTCTGCAAATATCGTGAGGTAATTGTCCTCTTCATATCTACTTAATCTCCTATAATCAAGCTTATATACAACATCCTTCGGTTCGCACACTTTGAATGTAAATGTGAATAATCTTGCATTTACCAGCTCATACCCTTTTAGACTCATTTCCCTTAACCATTTTTCTTCTTCTTCATGCTGCCACACAAAGAAAATCTTAAATTTTTTAATATATTTATTTATATTTACCATATTAACCTCCTTAACGAATGCTATAATCCAGATACTATTCTTTTACCATTCTCATAAAGTAATTCAATTCTTTTATGCTCTAATTTAACTATCTCTTTTCCTAATTCAGTCAGTGAATAGCTTTTTCTTCTAGAATCAAATTCATTAATTACTTCTACTATTATCTCTTCCTTAACTAACTTACTTATCGCTCCGTATAAGGTTCCAGGTCCAAGCTTAACCTGGCCCTTTGTCATCTCCTCAACCCTTTGCATTATGCCATACCCATGCATAGTCTCTGCTAAAGATAAAAGTATATAGTATGTAGCCTCTGTTAAAGGAATATATTTCTTAGCATCTTTCATTTACTTCAGGTCATCCCTTTCATTTGTTGCTTTTATATCGCTTACCGATATATCGTATACTGATATAATATTCCAATTTATTCATATTGTCAATAATCTTTCAGTGATTTTTTTGCTCATCTTCCCTTCCCAATGCCTATGATGAAAATCTGATAGGAGAATGGGCTTTCATTCTCACTGTATACGTCAAAAAAGCAGGAAGTGCCTGAAGTAACTAGGTTTAACTAGCACAAAAATTATATATCTTCTTTATAAAGCAAAAAATAGAAGCTAAATCTAGCCTCTATTTTGTATTGACACCTCTTATTATTTTTCTTATAGCACTTCTTGGTGCCATTCTTAATGCCTGAATCATAATTTTGTTCTTCAATCCGGGTATAACTATTAACTTTCCCTTTAAAAAGCCCTTATAGCCTATGTACGCTACAGTTTCAGCATCCATCATATATTTTTTAGCTTTCTCAGATTTCACAACTTCCGCGCGACTTTGAAAATTAGTCTTTACAGGTCCAGGGCAAAGGGCTGTTATTTTTATATTAGTATCCCTAAGCTCTTCTCCTAAAGCTTCAGTTAATGATAATACATAAGCCTTGGTTGCATAATAAACAGACATTTTAGGTCCTGGAGCAAATGCTGCCGTAGATGCAACATTTAAGACTCCCCCTTCACCTAATTCAATAATCTTAGGGAGGAAGCTTTTAGTAAGTCTAGTTAATGCATATATATTAACCTTAATCATATCTAAATCTTTTTCTGAATCAACTTCATGAAAATGTCCAAAAGAACCAAAGCCCGCATTATTCACTAAGTTTTCCACAGTTAAACTATTTTCATCAACAAATTTAATCACTTTTTCCACAGAAGCTTCTAGTTTTAGATCTGCTTCTACAAAATGAATCTTTATAGAATTTATTTTTTCAAACTCACCCTTTACTTCCTTTAATCTTTTTTTATCTCTTCCAATTATAATTAAGTTATTTTTGTCTTTTGCAAAAAGCTTTGCTAATTCGTACCCTATCCCAGAAGTAGCTCCAGTTATTAACGTATACTTATCACTCATTATTTTTCTCCACTGTATATATTCTCAGCTTGAACTATACTATCCTTCATATCTCATTTTAATATGAGGTATTCCTGCTTCCATGTAAACTTCAGATTTTCTCCTAAATCCTAAACCTTCGTATAAATTCACCACATATTCTTGTGCTGATAATGTTATATTATCTTCATCCAATTCATTTTTTATAAATTCAATTGCTTTTACCATCATTTTATTAGCAAGTCCACTTCTTCTATGACTTCTTGTAACTAGAACACGACCTATAGAAGGATCTTTGTATGCTACTCCAGTCTTAAGAATTCTACAATAAGCAACTACTCTACCATTATCCATTGCAAAAAGATGATAACAATCTTTATCCCTATCATCTAAATCCTGCTCCTTAACTTCCTGTTCTCCTATAAATACTTCATTTCTTGATTTTACTATTTCATAAAGTTCTTCTATATTTAAATCACTAAAATGCTTTGTAATCCACTCCATTTTATTTCTCCTTTTAAAGTTATTGAATATATAATTTCTAAGTAAATCTTAATAATTTTTATTCATAAACATATTGTAGTAAATACACTTTAATAAATTAGAAAAATATTTATAATAGTATATTTTACAACAGCTACACTACTATTTTTGCAGGCTCTACACTTACACTATATTTTTTCTTTATATATTTATATATTAATTAAATGTTGGTAGATATTCACACAAAAAAAGCAGACAACCCTGGTATTAATTCCATACTTTTAAAAAAGTGAACTTCTAATTCTTATTTCATCAGTTTTTATAAATCTATTTCCTTCAAATAATCTATCATATATCAAGTCCATATAATCGATCGCCTTATCCAAGTTCATGATTATGAAAAAACTAAGGTATCTTTGCAGATATTTTGAGGCTACTCCATGGAAGATTGATAGCCACTTTTTCAAATTTGGCCAAATATATTTTATTCTATATTCTTTGTCTACCTTAATAGATTTATTTTTATTATGTCTCATAGCTATTGCATTTATATTGCTGTCTCCGTATGCAGCAATGTATGAGTTTTTTTCTATTTTAGTATAAACTTTCTCATTGAAAGCAACTTTATCCCATTGATACTTAAATATTGGTTTTATAAACATAGTGTCTTCTTGCCCTCTTGCACCAATAACCCAAATGTTTTCTCTTGGAGTTGATGCAGCGATTATTTCTGGATCTCTACACCCTTTAAAATTCTCTTTTATAATAACTTTCCCTACATGTACAACTCCTGATAGATTATCTGGAATTGAGTCTATACTTAGAGCCTTAAGTATTTTATGTCTCCAATAAAAAGCTGTCCCAATACTTATATTTAACTTCTCAGCGCAAAATTTTAAGGTTTTATTTTCGGTCATTAATTCAGTAAATTCCATCCAGATTCTAGTATTCTTCTTTGAATAACTCCACAATGAATTAGTTGCGCGTGAAAAAGTTTTATCACACACTTTGCATTTGTATCTTTGAATTCCGTTATAAAAACCATATTTAATATGCCAAGTTGACCCACAAGTTGGGCAAGCTTCTACAATTCTATCTTTATAAAAATCTCTTTTTATAACATCATTAGTATGCAAATCAAACTTTTTTAATTCAACATCATGCTGTATCAAAAGGAACACCTCTCTAATAAAATTTAATAATTGAGCTATCCTCTTAATGCTTGCCACATGTTCATGTTTTTAATCATTACCAACATTTATTTAACAAATAACTGCATACTATAAAAATTCACTGAAGTGCCTTTCTACTATGCTTTCTTTATAGCAGTCAGTTAGAATAATAAAAACGTTTATATAAAGCTGTAATATTTCCATTCTTCAGTGATATTTTAGATGATTTATTATATCCTATTTTACTAATTTTTTGTTAGTAATTCTATAGCTTAGCGTAACTCTCTTTTTATTCTAGTTTAAATAGTTAAGATTAATCAAATAATAACTTTGAAAGGAGTGTTGATTATGGGTAAAAGAAAAGGTATGCATGAAAAGCAGATGGAGTCTGCAAGAAAGTTCCTTGAACATAATGTTGGTATAACTGAAATAATGAATCAAACAGGGCTATCTCAAGAAGATGTATTAAAAGAAAAACATAATATGGAGAGAAGAGCTGACGACTAGTTAATTACTTCCTGATATCCATAATAGATATCAGGAAGTATATTGTTATTTAATAAAATATTTTAATAAAAAACTACTCAGAAAATTTTTAAATCCTAAGTTTATATAGAACTTAGATTCTATATCTATAAATAGGCTAATTGCAAATGAAATATATAGTTGATAAACCTATTACTATTAATAGTTAACAGAAATATCAATTAGTTTCATTATATAGAACTAGATTATCTATATTATCCATTAACTATATTACCGCCATTAACATGTATAGTTTGACCTGTAATATAAGACGCATCGTTTGAAGCTAGGAACACATAAGCTTGAGCTAATTCCACTGGCTGACCAGCTCTGCCCATAGGCGTATCTGATCCAAAACTCTTAACATCTTCTCCCCCAAAACTTGCTGGTATAAGCGGTGTCCATATTGGTCCTGGTGCAACTGAATTAACTCTTATTCCTGTCTTTGCAAGACTTTGAGATAGAGCCCTTGTGAAGCTTACTAATGCTCCCTTAGTGGATGAGTAATCTATTAAGGTTTCATTACCCTTATAAGCTGTTATGGAAGTGGTATTTATTATATTTCCTCCACATTTTAAATGTGGCAAAACTGCTTTACTCATATAAAATGCACCAAATACATTAGTTCTAAAGGTCTTCTCAAGTTGATCTGCACTTATATCCTTTAGGCTATTTTGTACATGTTGCTCTGCTGCATTATTAACTAATATGTCAACTTTACCCCATTGATCCATTACTTTTTTTACTACTTGCCCGCAAAAGTCTTCATAACCTATATCTCCACTTATAAGCATACACTGAGCTCCACATTTATCTATTATGCTCTTAGTTTCTTCGGCATCATCTTCTTCATGCAAATATACTATGGCAACCTTAGCACCTTCCTTTGCAAAAGCTATGGCAACTGCTCTTCCTATTCCACTATCACCACCTGTTATTATGGCAACTTTATCTTTTAATCTATTAGAGGATGCATTATATCCTTCCATTTCAAAAATAGGCCTTGGATTCATTTCATTTTCAAAACCTGGCTGTCTATCTTGGTGCTGTGGTGGGAAACTAGTTGGAAACTTATGATTTTTATCCATTTATATCACCTCTAAAAATTATTTATAATTTCTATACAAAGCTATAATTCTTAATTATTATTCCTTTTAGGTTAAATTTTTATCCTTTTCATAAAATGTTTAATCATTGAATTTCATATCACTTAATCCTTTATTGCAGAATAATCCTAGTATATAGACATATAAATATAGAAAAAATATATTTGTAGAGAGGAGTGATATAAGTGGAATACAAAAGAATACTCGATAGTGGTGATTTAAAGTCTAGAATACAAAATACTATAACTGAATTTTATTGGGTTAATAAGATAGACATAAATGCTAAAAATGATCCTTTTTCTGCAATTGTATACGTAGATCCTAAATTAGTACAATATGATGAGGTACTTGAATTCATACACTTTCTAGGTGACGAAGAAGACACTGCAAGATGTACAATATGTGATACTCGAGCAGTAATGTCATTAAGAGAAGGTTTTGAAAGCGGAAAAGAATTCGAATATCTTATAGGATTAAATGAACTTAAAACAATACTTACTAGATCCTACGACTTACCTGATAGCAAATTTATAGATGCTATAGTTAAAGTTCATGAAGATATCCATATATTAATAAAAGATAGAAAACCATTACCAGTGTAATAGCATATAATATATTTTTGCAAATTATAAAGTGTGAGCGTTAATATGAAATAATCGCTCACACTTTAATTATACTTCTGATATTATTTTTAGAAGCTTTTAGCAACTTTCTTTGCATTGTCTATAGCTGCATTTTTAATTTCTTCAGCTTTATCTGGAGCATAGTTTGCACCTTCAACTATTACAGATGAATAGTCTGTAATTCCGAAGAAGCCAAGAACTGATTTTATATATCTATCTCCTAATTCAAACTCAGCAGTTGGACCATAACTATATATTCCACCTCTTGCTTGTATGTGCACAGCCTTTTTGCCACTTAATAAGCCTACTGATCCGCTCTCAGTATATTTAAAAGTCTTTCCAGCTACTGATACAGTATCAATATAAGCTTTTAACATTGGAGGAATTCCAAAATTCCAAAGTGGCGATACAAATACATACTTGTCTACATCTACAAATTGATCGACCAAAGCACCTAGAGTTCCTACTTTTTGTTGCTGCTCTTGTGAAAGTTCATTAAATGCTACTCCACCTGCTAATTTACCCCAAGCTTCAAAAACATCTCCATCTATAAGAGGTATATTATCTTTATAAACATCTATATTAATAATTTCATCATTAGGGTTAACCTTTTTATATTCCTCAATAAACTCTTTTGCTACAGTTAGGCTATATGAAGCTTCAACTGATTTTGGATTTGCAGTAATAAATAAAACTTTTGACATAATTAAATCATCCTTCCTTACAATAAATATATATTTTCTAAATTCTAATAATTTACTTGTGTTTTAATATCAAGTTTTATATAATTATAATACCTAATTAATAATTATTATCAACTTACTTTATGTAACTATATTAATATATCATACTTACTTTTGTCAAGTATATATGATAAAATAAATTTGGGAGATGATTATTATGGATAAGTGTCAACTTTGCCCTAAGTTTGAAGCAGCTTTTTCCCTACTTGGTAAAAGGTGGTCTGGCTTAATAATAAGAACTTTACTAAGTGGTCCAAAGAGATTTTCAGATATATCCGAAACAATTCCTAATATGAGTGCAAGAATGCTTACAGAGCGCTTTAAGGAATTAGAAAAGGAAGGTATTATAAAGAGAACTGTGTATCCTGAGATTCCGGTAAGGATAGAATATGAGCTCACTGAAAAAGGAAAAGACCTTGAAACAGCCATGGATGAAATCCAGAAATGGGCTGAGAAATGGAGTTAAAATCGGCAGGCAACTGCCGATTTTCCATTTAAATTTATTTATCTTTATTGTAGATAATTTTATTATCAGCAGTTATTAAATTTGCATTTACTAGTATGACTTTAATCACTGCATATAATGGTACTACTGCAAAAGCACCTAATGGCCCAATCAAACTAGCAGCAGCTATAACCAAGAATATATCTGTCAACGGATGTATCTTCATAGCCTTTGACATTATTAAAGGAACCACAATTCTTCCTTTAACCCCTTGTGCTATCATAAATAATATTGTGAGCTTTATCACCATATGAATCCCCACACTTATAGCAATAATATAAGGGATTATCATTGAAACAAAGAAGCCTACAAAAGGTATAAAAGCCAAGATAAACGTAGTTGAAGCTAAGATAAGAGCACTAGGCATTCCCACTAACTTATATCCTATATATACCATAACTGATAAAGATAATGCTACACATGCCTGCCCTGTAACATACGACGATAATACTCTATTACTTTCATTCATAATTGAAAACACCTTATCTTTATGTCTATCTGGAACTAACTTAATAATGCTTCCTTTAAATTTTACCCCATCCTTTAGTAGATAAAATATTATTACAAGTATAAGTAATAGTACAGAAAATAAATTCATCGCATAGCTAAATACTCTCATACCTCTCTTTCCAAGCATATATACATATGTTTCTACATATCTCACAATCTTTTCATAAACCCATCCAAGATCTAAGTTATTTGTAAAATAATCATTAAAACCCTTTATTAATGAATCATTCTGTAAAGTATTTGATACCTTAGAAATAAGTTGTTGAAATTCTCTTATCAATCGTGATCCTAAAAACACAAAAAATCCAGATAGTACTATAACCGTAATTATTAGAGTCAACATAGCTGCAATGCTGTTTTTCGTACCCTTTCTTAAAAGGAAATCATTTAAAGGCTTTACTAGATAAAAAAAGAACACTCCTATAATTACTGGTACGAATACTACCTTTGCAATTTTATGGGCAAAAATTATTAGTGTTGGTACTTTACTATAAAGAAATATTGCTAGTAAAACTAAATTTATTATTAAAAGATTATATATTAGTTTTTTCTTCTTCATAATTTTCTCCTAAAGTTTTTATAGTTTAACTAATATTAGTGTTTTCCATAGCTTTGGTTTGTATGCCTAGTAATATTTATAAATAGTTTAATACGCCATAAATATAACAGCCCAGTTCTAAATAAGATCTAGCTAAACAATCTAGTTTTTACTAATAGTTAATAGAATCAGCAAATAAATTTTGTAGTTTTTTATACAGCAAAAAGGAAGACTATTTATCATAGTCTACCTTATATAAAGGGTGAGATTATTATTTACGAAGATCCGGGGAGATCTTGCCTAAAATTTAAGGGGATACTTAAATTTTCGTATACTGCATGAGATTAATACTTAATACTTAATTTTTAATTATTGTGCAAGGAACATAGCCATATCATCATCAACATTTGTTGTTCCACCGATACCAAAGTTTTTAACTAAAACATTAGCAACATTTGGTGAAAGGAATGCTGGTAGAGTTGGTCCTAAATGTATATTCTTAACTCCTAAGTATAGTAATGATAACAATACTATAACAGCTTTTTGTTCATACCAAGCTATGTTGTATGATATTGGTAACTCGTTGATATCAGCTAATCCGAATACTTCTTTAAGCTTTAATGCTATTAATGCTAATGAGTATGAGTCATTACATTGTCCAGCATCTAGAACTCTTGGAATTCCTCCGATATCACCTAAGTTTAATTTGTTATATTTGTATTTAGCACATCCAGCTGTAAGGATTACTGTATCCTTTGGAAGCTTTTCAGCAAATTCTGTGTAGTAGTTTCTGCTCTTAGCTCTTCCGTCACAACCAGCCATTACGAAGAATCTCTTTATAGCTCCACTCTTAACTGCATCAACAACTTTATCTGCTAAAGCAAATACTTGTTCATGAGCAAATCCACCGATGATTTCTCCTGTTTCTATTTCAGTTGGTGAAGGTAATTTCTTAGCTTGTTCAACTAAAGCTGAGAAATCCTTAATTCCATTTGCATCTGCATCTATATGCTTAACTCCTGCAAATCCAGTTACACCTGTAGTATATATTCTATCCATGTATGAAGCTTTTGGAGGAACTATACAGTTTGTAGTCATAAGTATTGGTCCATTGAACTTTTCGAACTCTTCATTTTGTTTCCACCAAGCATTTCCGTAGTTTCCTGCAAAGTGCTTGTATTTTTTGAATGCTGGATAGTAGTGAGCTGGAAGCATTTCACTATGAGTATAAACATCTACTCCAGTTCCTTCTGTTTGCTCAAGTAATTGTTCTAAGTCTCTTAAATCATGTCCACTTATTAATATACCTGGGTTATTTCTAACTCCTATATTAACCTTAGTTATTTCAGGATTTCCATAAGTCTTAGTGTTAGCAGTATCTAATAATGCCATACCTGAAACACCAACTTCACCAGCTTTTAAAGCTAATGCTACATAATCATCAACTGTTTTTGTATCATCTAGTAATTCAGCTAATGCTTGAGCCATGAAAGCAACAACTTCATCATTTTCAAATCCTAATGCTCTAGCTTGCTTTACGTAAGCTGACATACCTTTTAATCCGTAAGTTGTTAATTCTCTTAATGATCTTATATCTTCATCCTTTGTTGAAAGAACTCCTACAGTTTCAGCCTTTTCATTGAATTCATCAATGTTAGTTGAGAACCAAGTTGTTGCTTCTGGAAGTTTGCTTTCTTCTTCTCTCTTTAATCCAACGAAAGAAAGTATCTTAGCTAACCAGCTTTCATTTGTTACTCCAACATTTCCGCCTGCTTTAGCTACTTCAGCCTTTAGTTCTTCTCTTAAAGCTAAGCCTTCTCTTATTCTTGATATAAATACATCTCTATCAAAGTTTGCATTTGTTATTGTTGCAAATAAACTATCAACTATGAAGTTGTCAGCTTTCTTATTTTTAACTCCAACTTTTCTTCCTTCATTGTTTACAACTGCAAGACCCTTAACAACATATATTAATAAATCTTGTGATTTTGCTATATCTTCAGTCTTACCACAAACACCTTTTATTGTACAGCCTTTACCTCCAGCTGCTTCTTGACATTGATAACAAAACATACTCATGAACGTAACCTCCGTTTAATTTATTTATTTTAAATTATTCGTACCATCTTCCGTATGACTAATTGAAGTGGCATTTATTTGTTTGATCTCTTCTCTACATTTCAAATTATACTAATTTACTCTACATTAATCGGTAACTTAAGTTACGAAATAAAAACTTTTTATAATTTTTATAAAAAAGTTTTGTTTATTCATTTTAAAATATGCTGCTAACATAGGTATATTGCCACTTTAGTACAAACTTGTAACCTTAAATAATAAAACTCCCAGTCTTATAAATACATTATATTAGCATTTATATACTGAGAGTTTTATTAAATAGTTTCTTCTTAATGCTATTGTTGAAATTAAGGTGTTGCTATGGAGATACTATATGATTGAGCTATTAGAATTAAATGATTTGCGGAAATGGAATAGCGTTAATAAACTGTATTGTCCGAACGTAGTGAGTTATACAGTTTTAGCTATGAGATTTCCGAAAATCATATTAATTCTTTGCGAAAATCGTTGAAGTATCGGAAGAGCGACAACTTAATTTCAACTCAAGCCATTAATTAATATGATATTAAAGTTTAGCTAATTCTACTGCAAGCTTAGCTGCAACTTCTGCATTATTAAATACAAGCTTAATATTTGAATCTAAAGATGCTCCACCTGTAATCTCTTTAACTTTAGCAAGTAAGAATGGTGTGCTTTCTTTTCCTTTTATTCCTTTTTCCTTTGCTTCTTTTAATGCACTTTCTATAGCATTATTTATAGTATCATAATCCATTTGATACTGCTCTGGTATAGGATTAGCTATTACTACTCCACCATTTAGTCCAAGATCCCATTTAGCCTTTATTGCTTCAGCAAGTTCCTTTTCATCTTCTACTTTGTAATCAACTCCAAAGCCGCTTTTTCTTGTATAGAAGGCAGGAAGTTCTTCAGTCTTAAATCCAACTACAGGAACGCCATAAGTTTCTAAGTATTCTAATGTTAAACCTATATCAAGTATTGATTTTGCACCTGCACAAACAACTGCTACATTTGTATGAGCAAATTCTTGTAAATCTGCTGATATATCAAAAGTTTCCTGCGCTTCTCTATGAACACCGCCGATTCCTCCAGTAGCAAATACTTTTACTCCAGCTAGTGCTGCTATTATCATAGTTGAAGCAACCGTTGTAGCTCCATCAGCTTTTTTAGCTATTATGAAAGGTATATCTCTTCTTGAAGTCTTTATAACATTTCCTGCTTTACCTAAATGATCTATTTCCGCTTCTGTTAAGCCCACTTTCAAAACTCCACCTAATATAGCTATTGTAGCTGGAACTGCACCATTATCTCTTATGATCTGCTCTACTGCTAATGCAGTTGAAACGTTTTGTGGGTATGGCATACCATGAGATATTATAGTAGATTCTAAAGCTACTACTGGTCTACCTTCTTCTAAAGCTTTTTTAACCTCTGGATTAATGTCTAAATATTTTTCTAACATAATTAAAACTCCTCCTCAATTAACTTATATATATTATCCACTGTAATATTAGGGTTTATAGTATCTTCGTGACTAAGTGCAAGTATCGCTGCTGCATTACCGAATATGGCCTTTTGTTTTATACTTAAATCATTAAGTTCTCCATATACAAGTCCAGCCATAAATGCATCTCCAGCTCCAGTTGCATTTACTACCTTTATAGCTTTCCCTTCAATATATCCATCTTGTTTTCCGTCAGTATAATAAGTGCCTTTTGAACCAAGACTTATAAATACATTTTTCACACCTGCATCTATGAAATATCTACCAACCCTTTTCAAACTGGTGTCATCTTCTATCATTATACCGCTTAGGATCTCAGCCTCTAACTTGTTAGGTTTTATAGTGTGAAATACTCCTATTATGTCTTTAACCTTCATGGACTTTGCAGTAGAAACAGTGTCTAAGAATAATTTACTTTCTTTATAGTTACTTGCTATATATTTGATTACATCTTCATTGAGATTTGTATCAATTACAGTAATTGAAGAATTCTCTAATACATGTTTTTTACTTATCAAATAATTAACATCAAGTTTCTCGATAACATCCATATGAGATATTGCAACAGCCATATCTCCATACTCATCTAAAATTGATAAATAAGAAGACGTACTCTGCCCTTGAGCCACCATTATCTCCTTAACATCCATTCCGATATGTCTTCCTTCATCAATAATCTTTTGACCGTAAACATCCTCACCAACTACTGATATAAATTTCGTATGAATTCCAAGCCTAACCATATTTTCAGCTATATTTCTTCCAACCCCGCCTAATGAATGTTTAACCACACCAATATTGGAGTCTTTGTATATCAATTTACTACTAGGAAAACCTTGAATATCTATATTCGCTCCCCCTACAACTGTAGCATATTGATTTTCCTTTACCACATATCCTTTTCCTAATATACTGCCTTTTTTTATTAAATTAGTTATGTGTACTGCTGCTGAAGACCTAGTAATACCTAAGATATTTGCTAATTCTTTTTGTGATATCATAGGATTTCTTCTTATGATCTGTAATATTTCTTGCTCTCTGTTCGTCATAGCATCACCCTAACATATGCTTATTTTATTAACTTTTGCTTACTTAAATCGTACCACTTATTTATTCCTCTGTAAAGGTTTATATATATTAAATTCATAAAAAATATCTTTATTTTTCAACTTACATTTTTACATATCTATAATTTAGAGCGCTTAGTTTAACTATTAATTTATACATGCTTGAAAAGCTTATAAAACAAAAAGTATTGAACAAATATAAATTAAATTTCCTTAGAAGAACCCTACATCACTATTAACATCAAGATGAATATTTAATACTATATAAGTATAACCTTTTAATGTTACACTTAATAAAGTTTTCTATCTGTAAACCTAGGCGGTATTCTACCTAAACATAAGCTATGTTATAAAGGAGATTAATTTTGTATGAAACACTATATAGATCAAGCAAAATCTGAAGTGAACCAATGGAAAGTTAAAGTAAATAAAAAACCCACAGTTATAGATAACTTGGCTAAAAAAAGCCAGCAAAAGATAAACAGTATCCTTCCAGACAAATATCACACTATAATGACAGAATCTATAAAAAATATATCAAAAGCTGTTATATCAGGTTCTGAGTTTATAACAAAGAAAACATACAGTAGCATGAGTTTTTATGACAGAGAAGAATTAGTAAGAAAAAAAATCGAAACATATAAAACCACAGCTATGATAGAGGGGGCTGGAACAGGTGCTGGCGGTTTTTTAGTAGGTCTCGCTGATTTTCCACTTCTACTAACTATAAAATTTAAGTTTCTATTTGATGTAGCTTCTATATATGGTTTTGATGTACGTAACTATAAGGAAAGACTCTTTATTCTTCATGTATTTCAACTAGCTTTTTCAAGCAAAAATCATTCAAATAAGATATTCTCTGAAATTGAAAACTGGGAAGAATATTCAAGATCCCTGCCTTCCGATATAAACGAGTTTGACTGGAAAACCTTTCAACAAGAATATAGAGATTATATAGATTTAGCTAAACTACTACAGATGCTTCCTGCTGTAGGTGCCTTTGTAGGAGCTTATGTAAACTCAAAGCTTTTAGATAAGTTAGGTGAAACTGCAATGAATTGTTATAGGATGAGATTACTCTATAAATGAAAGTAAGCCGCATAAATTTTAATTTATAGCGGCTTACTTGTTATATTGATGTATTACTTCATTGACATATCAAGGAATAAAGTGATGCATCCATATACTATATGATGCTATATAAAATTTGGCCACTGATACAAAAACACAAACCTTTCTTCCAATATTTACAAAATAATATCTTTTTTATAACATTATTAAATAAAATCTATCACATCACAGTAATTCATTCATATATTATAAATATAAGATAATATTTTAGTTAAAATTAAACAAAGGAGCTGATTTTTTTGGCAGACTCAACAGTGCATTTTGATACGCCTCAAACTGGTTCTATTTATTCGGTACAAGCTACTGGAACTCTTGTCCCACACTATGTAGGTTATGTCACCCTTGATTTAAAGGATATTAATAATAGCACCACTTTCCCTAGAACTAGTGCAACACATTTTAAGAAAACTTTTCCTTTAAGTAATACAACTTCTTTAACAACAACTTATAATATAACAACTACTTTAACTATTGTTCCAAAGCGAGAGACCAGGGATACAGTAACATTAACATGGGGCTTATCTCAAACACCTTAATAATATAGAACCTATTAAATTCTAATTATATGAGTACCACCTCATAATTAGATATATATTTTCAAATTTTATAATTAAACTCCGTAAGATTTTTAAGAATAAACCAGATTTGAGGTGGTACATCTTAATTGTGGAGTGAGATAAATTAATATCTCACTCCATATTTTATAATATTGGGAAAAGAGGTGAAATCCTTGGCAAGTGTCATAATCCCCGCTAATAAAAGTATTACTATAACAAATAAACTTCCAGATGGAAATATAAATGGAGATACTATATTAGTAGGTAGCGATGGTATCACTACCTATTTTAGCTATCTCTTTTTTGACTTATCCGTAATACCAAGTGATGTATTGATATGCTATGCAGAACTCATATTATTTAAAACTGATAATTTTTATAATGATGTAAGCAAGGTATTTGGAATTTACCCATGCAGCTATTTCAGCACTTACACCACTTTTAATAATCATCCCACAATAGATGGCTGCATGCCAAAGTACTTTTACCCAATTACCTCTGAGGTAGTAGCAAAAGCTACATTAACCCCTTTTGTTTCTGCTTGGATAGTTAATCCCAAAAGGAGTACATGTATTATGTTGTTTGGAAAAAACAATGATATAATTGCGAGCTTCGGTTCTGCTATAATCAAAGATCATTACTTGATTCCTTTTTTAAAGGTAAGTTTCACCCCTATACCTCAGAAGCAGCTTCCAGATAAATGTATACCGCCTGCTCCACCCAATGGTATCCCCTCACTTGCACAGGTACAGGTTACAGGAACAGTAGCAGCTAATGCAAAGTATAATGCCTTAATTGATGTTGCTGTAAAAAGGCATCTAACTGGTACCACAGACAATTATTACGTGGTTGATCAGTATGACAATGTTGGAGAGAATACACCTCTTCATATAGATAAAACTTATTATATAACAATAAACCCTAAGCCTAATCCACAAGATACTGAAAGTATAATCTTTGGTGGTTCATATTCAGATTAAACTCTATTTGTTATTTATTTTTAAAATCTCCTTATCAATAATAAAATGTTTTTTATCATAATATTGATAAGGAGATTTTATTTTATATTTTCAAAATATCTAAGCCTTCATTATCATATATTTCAAACTCTTTTATCGATCTTAAGATTTCTCTTTTAGCTATTTCAATATATCCATTTCTATAATAAAGTTTTCCTAGTTCTAGCAGTGCGAATCTATTATCCACTAAATTTGCCAAATTTACAGCTACAGCTAGCTCATCATATTTTCGGTTGATTAGTATTATCTCCCAAACTTCCAAAATAATATTCATATATTCTGTTTCATTTTCATCTTTACTTATTGTAGACGTTGGCTCTTTAGTAAATAGATTAACAAGTTGCCTGCATACTTCAATCACCTTTTTATCATACCCGTAAATTGGAGTATCTCTATTAGTATCCAAAATCACTTTAGCTTTATCACATTTACCAATTAATATATAACTTATTATTTTATACATTAAACATTCACTATAACCTTTGGTTTCTTCATTAAAATTATCAGCTGCAATACACTCTTCATAATTTCCTATTCTTATAAGACATTTTAGCTTAAAAGCCTTCATTTCATCTGTAAGTGTAATACCCCTACATCTCCCTAAACACTCTAATGCCGCTTCGTAATATCCTTCTTTGAAAAACAGCTGTGTCATCATACTACAATCTTCTGAAGAGTCAGAGAAAAACCTCTTAATTATCTCCTGTACTTCATTCACTTTTAAGCTTTGAAGTTTTAGTATATGAATAATATCGTATATAGGGGTTATAAACCCAGCTTCAGCTTTCATTGCCTCAACATAATAGTTATATGCACCCTCGTAATCTCTTAATTCTGAACAGACATTGCCTAATTCATAGTAAGCTTTAAATCCTCCTGTTCCAGAGAAAAATTTCAAATTAGCAGGAGCTTCTCCTATTTCAATACATTTTTGCAACGCTTTAATCTGTAAGGTTGGTTTCCTTAAAGCCTTAAAGATTTCCGCCTTGAAAAAATGCAAATCTGTACAATAAGGATAGTATTTTATTCCTTCATCACTAAGATTTAAAGCTTCATAATATTCTCCAAGAGTATAATGTGTGTATACCATACGTATTACTAATGCAAAGCCATATCCTGTATTAGGCTCAAATTTATCATATGCTTTATAGTAAAACTCCAAAGCTTTCTTTAAATCACCTAAAGCTGCATATTCATTTCCTAAGTTAAAGCATATAAATTTATCATTAGGATTTTCCTTGAACTGTTCTTTTAATATTGTTAGGTTCCTATTTCTCTTATCAGTAGAAATAATCCTTTCATTCAAATATCCATAATGATGTATTTTTACATCCTCACAAATTACATTATAATTGTTCTCTGAAGATACTAGCTGGTTATGAATTGCTGATTCATAGTGAATTCCCATATTATTTTTGAATAACCTTGGATTTAAATTTACGGTTTTATTATTTTCATCAATATAATTTCCTGAGTAGCTTACTCCTTCAAAATTATAAATAGCATTTTCATCTAGTTCACTATTAAATAAAGTTATGAAAAGTTCTTGATCTTCTTTGTAGATTTCTTCATCTGCATCTAATATTAATATCCAATCTTTAGTAGCATGTTTTAAAGATTCATTTCTAGCCTCACTAAAATTATTGCTCCACTGAAAAGAATATACTTTCGCATTAAATTCCTTTGCTATCTCTATTGTTCTATCTGTAGAGCCAGTATCTACTACTATTATTTCATCCACAATATCTTTAACACTATTTAAACATCTAGGTAAATACTCTTCCTCATTTTTTACAATCATGCATAAGCTTATTTCATTCTTCATAACGTTCTACCTCAAGTTTGCTTTCTTTATTAACATTACTCTCATTAGAAAACATAGGATTAGTTATTTTTTGAAGGCTATTTAATTTTAGCTTTCTAGTATTTTCATTAGCTATACCACTAGCCTTACATTTACTTGCGTACTCAAGGGATATTTCATAATGCCCCTCATGATAAAATGCTTCTGCGATAATATAATATGCTTTAGGATAATCATCAAAAAGATTCTCTACTTTAAGTTTGATCTCCTCTAATGGTATGTCTTGTTTATATATCATCTGAATAATATTACATAGTGGCACTATATAGTCTGGTTTTAGCTTAATAACTTCTGAAAAATAATTATAAGCTTTATCATAATCATTTAATTTCATATATATATTTCCCAACTCATTATAAGCTCCATAACTTCCTGTTCCACTCAAATATTTAAATTTAGCCGGTGATTCACCAATATTAATGCACATATTAAGTGCATCTATTTGCATATTAGTTTCATTTAATTCTTTATAAATAAGAGATTTAACATAATATAAATCTGTGCATTTCTCAAAGTATTTCACTCCAATATCTACAAACCTTAGAGCTTCACTGAATCTTTTTAATTCATAATTTGCAAGTGCTATTCTCAGGATTAATCTAGAACTATATCCTAAATTATAATCAAATTCCTCATAAGACTTATAATAGTAGTCTAATGCTTTTTCAATACTTCCCAAATAATAATACTCAGTTCCTAAATTAAAATAAGCAAATCCATCCTTAGAATTTCTTTTTATTTGTTCTTCCAAAATCGGAATATTTCTATCAGGTTTTTTCTTTAGAATTATCTTTTCATTTAAATATCCATAATGATGTATCTTTATATATTCTTCGATTACACTAACCTCATTACTTATATATACCAATTGATTGTGAATCTGACCTTCATAATGAATACCTCTATTATTTTTAAATAGGCGTGGATTTAAACTAGTAGTGATATTACCTTCATCAATCTTTTCACCTAAATAACTTATCCCTTGAAAAAAATAAATAGCATCTTCTTTTAATTCACTACTTAATAGTGCTCTGAGTCTTTCTTTATCTTCTAAATAAAGTTCTTCATCTGCATCCATTATTAATATCCAGTCTTTTGTAGCATGCTTTAAAGATTCATTTCTAGCCTCGCTAAAATCGTTATTCCAATTAAAGCTATATATCTTAGCACTAAAACTCTTTGCTATATCAATTGTTTTATCCTTCGATCCAGTGTCTACTATTATAATTTCATCCACTAAGTCTTTAATACTGTTTAAACATACTGGTAATGTTTTTTCTTCATCTTTAACAATCATACAGAGGCTTATCTCATTGTCCATAACATTCATCCCTCCAAGCCATCTATAGAAGCTCTATATTTTGCTTATCCTTAAGACTTTTAGTTGCATTTCTAGTATCAAATATTATCTTGGAGTTTCTTTGGATAAATAAATAATCATATTTTTTATGATCAGTAGTAATTACTACTAAATCTGATTTGTTTAATATATCTTCTGTTAACTCAACACCTCTATACTTTTTATCTTTAAATACATACTCTGAAATATAAGGATCGTAGAAATTAACTTCTGCTCCTTGATTTTGAAAGCTTTCAATAACCTTAAGAGCAGGGCTTTCTCTATAATCATCTATATCACCTTTGTAGGCTATTCCAAGTATTAATATATTGGATTTATTCAAGGGTTTATTAAGTCTATTCAATATTTCACAAGATCTTTGTACTATATATCTAGGCATATAATTATTTATTTCACCAGCTGTTTCAATAAGTCTAGTGTGATAATCATACTCCCTCGCCTTCCAAGTTAAATAATAAGGATCTAGTGGTATACAATGTCCCCCTAGCCCTGGACCTGGATAAAATGCCTGAAAACCATAGGGTTTGCTTTTAGCTGCTTCTATTACTTCCCAAATATCCACATTCATCTTATTGCAAATAATAGCCATCTCATTTATCAAACCAATATTTATGTTTCTATAAGTATTTTCAAGTATTTTTTCCATCTCAGCCACTCTGGGACTAGATACTGTAATAACCTCACCTTCAAGTACACTCTTATAAAACTTCTCAGCAATTACTGAACTTTTATTCCCAATACCACCTACTACCTTAGGGGTATTTTTTGTTTTATAAACTTCATTTCCTGGGTCTACTCTTTCTGGTGAAAATGCCAAGTAAAAGTCTTTCTCACAAAATAGTCCAGATCTTTGCTCCAGTATAGGACGTATTAGCTCTTCAGTTGTTCCTGGATATGTGGTACTCTCTAAGATAACAATCATATCTTTATGAAGAAAATCAGCCACAGCTTCTGTAGATTTTTTTACATAGCTAATGTCCGGCTGCTGATATTTATCCAATGGAGTTGGTACACATATCAGCACTATATCCACTTCACTTACAAAATTAAAATCTACTACCGCTTTTAATCTTCCTTCAGAAACCAAATCCTTAAGGTCAGTATCAACTATATCTCCTATATAATTAACAGCTTCATTTATCATGCGAACTTTTCTTTCTTGCACATCAAAACCTACAACGTTAAATCCACTTTTAGCACTTTCAACAGCTAGAGGAAGACCTACATATCCTAGTCCCACAATTCCTACAACTGCACTTTTGTTCGCTATCTTTTCAGCAAGAATAGATTCATTAGTCACTTTATTAACTCCTTTACCCATAAATTGTCAACATTTTACACTAAATTCTACTATATATTATGCTTACTGAAAAAATATGTTCTTTAAGATATTTATCTTCATGCTAGTAGGTGCATTACCGCTCGTCTTTAATAATCGGATATAATTGTAGTTAATGTTGAAATTAAGCAGTCATAAAGGATTCCAATACGGTGCTTTAATTGCACCTAATTATTAAATATTCATCTCATTTAAAAGTTTCTGCTTAATTCTTTTCATCATCTTTAGGTTTTCAATTGTATCAGCAGGATTTCCTGCTACCACTTCATTATCCTGCACATTACGCAAAACTACACTTCCTATACCGATAGTTACATGACTACCTATTTTAACTCCATTAATTATTGATGTATTTGGTCCTATCCAACTATTTTCTCCAATGGCCACACTGCCACTAATCTCTGCGTTAGCAATTATATATGATCCTTTTCCTACTCTACAATTATGAGCAATAAATACACAATCATCTATCTTAACACCGTCCTCTATAATCGTAGGTTCAATTGTGCCTTGAGCAACTGAAACTAAAGCTCCAACCTCTACATTATTTCCTAGTATTACTCCTCCAAGATGTGGTATCCTGAAAGGAACTCCTTTTTCATCTCTCTCCATTCCAAATCCTTCATCGCCAATAACTGAATTTTCTTTTATAATACAATCATTTCCTACGATAACATTGTCCCTTATCTTTGCTCCACTCCTTATAATGCACCTTTCCCCTATGCTACAATTGTTCCCAATAAAAACAAGAGGTTCGATTTGAGTTTCTTGACCTACTTTTACATTCTCACCTATAACATAACCTTCATCGTTCAACTTGTAGCCATGTAGCACCTTACTTTGTCTTTTTAAGATATAAGTTAAAATCTTAGCATACTCTAGCCTTGCATTTTCTACTATAAGAACTATGTTATTCTCATGAATACTTATCTCGTTTTCATCAAGAAACAGCTTTACAGCATTGCTTATCAATATAATACTTTCATTTACTAACCTCATATTCAATAATGAAAGCTTATCAATTTTACTTATAAATATAAGACTATTATCCCTAGGCCTTCCAGCCGTTGATATATTGTAAATATCAATACTTTTAGTTATATTTCCGTAACAATCATCTATATCCACTAAATCATAACTATTAAAAAAGAATTTCTTATCCATAATTTCTCCTAACCGTCTGCATATTTACAAAAACAATCTAATAACTTTTTGTTTCCCATTTCTTCGTTATATTTTTTATTCAATCTCATATCACAATCTAATTCATTAATGTTTCTTTTGAATATTTTATTAAGCGCCTCTTCATAAGTTAACTCTGTTTCAGAAAAATGAATTGGATGCAATAGTACTTGGATTAAATCTTCTTTCCCTTTCCTTATAAATTCAAATATATTTTTCCCTCTGAAATCCTTACATGAATCTGATATATACAGTTCAGAATTAAAGAATTCTGGACTATATGCATTCTTATATCCTTGAAACACCGGATATACATTATAGATAGACGGGCGATGCAGACTTACAGAATATACCTTATCATTAATAATATTTTCAAGAATACTACACTCATTTTTCATGTTGGATTGCATCTTCTCATCATCTAAATTGCCATATACAAGTGGGTCAAAATGCAAGCCTATATCAAAACCCTTATCGTGCATATTACGTAGCAATCTTCTATTTTTTGATGCATTAGGGTTATAAGTTTCTGAGCTGGTAAGCACAAAATAAGTACTTCTTACATCTTTTTGTTCTTCAATTTGCGATAGCACATAAGCTGTCTCAATATCAAAATCTATATCATGCCTTAGTATTACCCCTGTCAAAGGTTTCTCTGGTAATGTTTTAAAGGTATATATTATATTCACTTGCTTCATTAGTTCTATAAGTAGCCCGTATTCTTTATAAGTAAACATATTCGTTTTATCTCCTTAACTTATTACAACTGAAACAATATTCATATGGGGCAATTTATAAGTTTCTCCATATAATATGAAGGAAAAAAGCTTTTGTTCTTTATAAATTTCTGTAAGGAGTTTTTATAATAATGAAAAATATAGAATTGCTAATAACCGGTGGTTCTGGTTTTATAGGCACACACTTAGTAAATTCATTGAATAGTATATATAACATCACAAACCTTGGGAGAAATAAAAATCCAAAGTGTTCTAATATATATTGGGACTTAAGAACTGGTTTAGATAACATTACCAATCTACACCCACACACGGTAATTCATTGCGCTTCCATAGTGAACAGTAAAAGTACTGATAACTATGAATATATAGATATAAACGTTAAATCTACTATAGCCTTACTAGAGTTCTGTGTTAAAAATTCCGTAAAAAAGTTTATTTTTATCTCATCTGGTGGTGTATATGGTTATAGCAAAGAATCTTTATCAGAATGCAATTTTTGTAACCCAGAAGGAATTTATTTATTAAGTAAATACTTTTCAGAAAAGATATGTGATTTATATAAAGATAAATTAGATATTGTAATATTAAGGCCATTTTTTCCATACGGTGAAGGACAAAAAGGACGGTTAATAAGTAATTTGTTTTACGATATTTTGAACAATAATGTGATTTCACTAAACAAGAATGGACATCCTAGAATAAATCCTATATATATATCCGACTTAATAGCTATCATCAACCTAGCTATTGAAAATGATGTGTCAGGAGTATTTAATGCATGTGGAGATGATATTGTTTCAATAGAAGAGCTTTGTAAAATAATAGCACATGTTGCAGATAACAAAAGCTTACGTTTTTCCTATAAAGAAACTGATGCAGAAGACTTAGTAGGTGATAATAGCTATCTATGCTCTGCTTTAAATTATAAATTAAATACAAACTTAGAACAGGGACTTGCTTATTACTTTAAATGGTTGAAAACTCTAGAAAATTAGAAGGTGTGTAAAAAAATGAATAATGAAGCAATGAACTCAAAACAAACTATAGAGTCATATATGAAGCAAAATAATATAGACAAGGCTTATGAACTTGCAGAAGCATATGTAAAGGCATCACCTAACGATCCAGATGGTTATTATTTATATGGTTATTTATTAATGCTTAAAGATCAAGACCAAAATGCCAGTCTTATATTTAATAAGGGATTAGATATTGATCAAAAGAATGCTCTATTAAACTTTTCTATAGGAAATCTTTTAAATAAGCAGCACAAATCCACAGAAGCCTTAAAATATTTCTGCAAATCAAAACTATTTAACCCATCCATAGATTTTAAAATCAGTCTAAAAAATGACTTTAATAATCTTAATATACTCTTTGGCTCTATGGAGATAGCTAACCAGATGCATACTTCTGTAAAAGGCTTAAAAAAATTAGGCCTTAATGCCAAATCTATAAATTATTATCCTGGCTATTTGGGTTACAAAAATGACTACACATTAAATTTATCTTCAATCGAAGATTTTGATATCGCTGATCTAGAAACTAAAAAATTAGCCTCTGAACTTATATCTGAAAACAATGTATTTCATCTTTTTTTTGGAACAAGTTTGACTTTAGATCATAGCGACCTTCCATTATTAAAAGAATTGGGAAAGAAAGTTGTAATGCAGTACTGGGGATCTGATGTGAGAATGTACTCTAAAGCAGTAAAATTAAATAGATATGTAAAGGTAAAGAACATGGATGAAGAACAGATTAAAAGACACCTGGAATTTATCTCCTACTATGTATCAGACTGCTTAGTAGATTATGAATTAGCAGAATACGTAAAAGACTTCCATACAAACATTCATTATATTATGCCTGCTATTGATCTGTCTGAATACAAGGTTGTTGAACCAACCAAAAATGATAAACCTTTAATCGTTCACGCACCTACCTCTCCTGAATTTAAAGGAACCCCCTATATACTGAGAGCAGTTGAACAACTAAAACAATACTATGATTTTGATTTTAAGTTAGTACAAGGTGTATCTCATGAAGAAGCTGTTAAAATATATGCAAAAGCTGATTTAATAATAGATCAGATTCTAACTGGAAGTTACGGTCTCTTTTGTATAGAAGCTATGGCCATGGGTAAACCTGTTATATGCTATATAAGTGATTTTATGAAAGAAAAGTATCCAAAGGATTTACCTGTCATATCTGCAAATCCAGATAATATAAAAGAAACTATAGAGAATTTCCTTCGCAATAGAGATAGATCAGAAGATTTAAGAATTAAAGGTAGATCATACGTCGAAAAGTATCATGATATGAATCTAATTTGTTCTGATCTATACCATGTATACAAAAATTTATAAACTTCTATTTCATTTTATTGATTGAGGTTAAATATATATTAAAGGGTTCCTATGTCTAAACTTAATTTATATTCGTTAGAAAATCTGTGCTTCTGGGTATTTTCAGGCATGTATAAATTAATAGTCGAGCTAGGAACCTTATAAAAATGCAATATAAAGTTATTATTATCTTATAAGCTTTTTATTTATTTAATCTTCTAAACTTCTATACCATTCAATAGTCCTCTTTAATCCGCTAATCAAGTCGATTTTAGGATTGAATCCTAGAAGTCTTTTTGCTTTATCAATACTAGGAACCCTTAATTCCACATCTGCATATGCTTTTGGTATATATATAATATTAGAATTAGAGCTTGCTATTTGTTTTATCAGCTTAGCTAGCATTTCTATTGTTATGGTAGCTTTAGGATTTCCTATATTTAAAGAATTACCTATTGCAGCATCACAGTTTAAACATAATCTTATCCCTTCAATGAAGTCATCAATATAACACCACGATCTTATTTGATCTCCATCACCATGAATCTGTATTTCCTCATTCTTAATAGCCTTAAGTATAAACTTGTGAATCGCTCCTTCTCCAACTTGCCCTGGCCCATATATATTGAAAGGTCTTACTGTTACAGTCTTTAGCCCATATTGCTTGTAATAACTATGAGTAAGGTGCTCACCTGCTAACTTACTCGCAGAATAGGTCCATCTAGCTTCTCCAGCAGGTCCTATTTTTGCATTACACTCCTCATCCACCCTATAGGCATGGCTACCAAAGACTTCACTAGTAGAAAAATCTATAAATCTACTTATATTTCCTGCATAATTCTTTATTGCTTCTAAAACATTATAGGTTCCTAACATATTAACCTTCATTGTTTCCACTGGATTACTAATAACTGTATCTACTCCAGCAATTGCAGCCAAATGCACAACTATATCTGGAGAAAAATCTTTAACTACTTTTTTTAAAAATTCTAAGTCTAATATATCTCCTTCCATTAAAGTAATTGAGTTCTCATTTAATAAATCTGTATCTTTTATTGAGTTTCTTCTGAGATTATCATAAATTAGCAACTTATTCTCTTTAGCTAAAACCTCACTTAGCTTTGAACCTATGAATCCTGCTCCACCTGTTAACATTATCCTCTTATTTTGGGTATCTAAATTCATCTTTACCCTCCATTTAAAATATTCTAACTGTACATAAGCCAATAGAATTATCATTTATTTATCCATCTTATAACTTCAAAACCCTCTGCAAATTTTTCTCCTATCTGCACACCCCTAGCAGTAGCCATGCTTCTAATAAAATCTTCTTTAATATAATCCCTATGATTCTGTGATTCATAGCATCTTAGAGCTTCTATTTTTCTTAATATATGCCTTTCTTCTAGAACAAAAAAGGCTTGAGTATTAAAAGAAAGATTATTCCATATCATTTCATAACCTAGTATAGTGAACATCTTAAAAGCCCTTATGCCTTCATTTGTGATTGTCTGATGGTCTTGATGTATATCTTTTGATGACGGCAGTAAAATCAAATCTGGTTTTAGTAATTCTCTTAACTTTATTAAATCATCTAATATTGACTGCCTGTTATCAGAAAAAGTCCTAACCTTATATGAATATAAATATAGATTTTCAGGTTTTATACCTAAGGTTTTAGTAGCCTTTTTTACTTCAATCTCTAATATATTAGTAGGAAGCCCTTTTCTTACTGAAAGTTCACATACAGAGAATGCTGCATAGTATATTTCAGAACCTTCTTCTATAAACTTGGCTATAGTTCCACCGCAGCCCAATTCACCATCATCAGTATGAGGTGCTAATATTAAAACCCGCTTAAACATATCTCCTCCCAAATAACCTAAGTAACTTTTATAGCATTTATTTCTTTTGCATACTCATCAAGCAACCTTTTTCTGCTATCTTCATAACTAAAACTTAATTCTATTCTTCCACAATCATGTATGCACCAGATTGACAGCTGTTTTGGAACTACAACCTTATAGCCATTCCTCTTGAATTCAATACTGTGAGATATATCATAAAAATGCCATCCTTGAAATATATCTTCTCTCCAAGGTATATCATACTGTGTTATCATAATTAGCCCATCTATAGCTGCCACTTCTTCATATATATCCTTCACTTCATTAAAATTGATGACCTCCATACTTCCAATATGACTGTCTGCAACTTTACCTAAGCAGTCATTTGCCTCCCACCATACTCCGTTAGCTGGAATCGTCCTACATCCAACCACCCCAATCATACCTATATTTTTATTTAGGTTAAATATCTGTAAGATATCATGTATAAAGTTTTTGTTCACTATGAACACATCTTGATGCATGAAAACCTTATACTTTGCATCTGACCTTCTAATCCCTTCATTATAGGCACTTGTAATTGAGTTGAAATTTTTAATTTTAATAAATTCCACTTCAATATCCTCTGGGGTTATTAGATGTTCCACATAAAACTTTGATTCTTCATATAATTCTTCATTATTAACAGAGGTTATAAAGGCAATTTTTTTATCATTCATCTTTTTTCCTCCAAATATATATCTTTCATAATACTTCTTAATTTATCTTTTAAAATTATATGTTTCTCAATAGCTCTATCTATATCTTCCATTGAAAGTTTTTTAGAAAGAAATAATTCAGCAATTTTTCCTACACTATTCTCAATATCAACATCATATTCTATTCTCCTAAGTATAAAT
Organism: Clostridium folliculivorans; assembly: GCF_024341905.1. Classification (GTDB taxonomy): domain Bacteria; phylum Bacillota; class Clostridia; order Clostridiales; family Clostridiaceae; genus Clostridium_AR; species Clostridium_AR folliculivorans. The sequence continues at coordinate 199,881 of NZ_BQXY01000004.1, read as the reverse complement.
GCTAACCTTTGATCCATCCCATTCTCATTGTTGTCTGCTACAACTATATATCTAGAAGATAAATACTGGATTTTCATATCTGGTTTTGATATCGATAATAGATTCTCTATGAACTCCTCATCTTCTTTATTAGTTTCTTGAAGTATACCTTCTGCCTTGATGTTATAATACTTACAATCGGCAAGAAGCTTATATAAATCATTGAAAGTAAAGAAACTTACATCTTCACTACCTAAGCATCCATCATCATATCTCCAATTACCATTAATTAATTGTTTTATCTTTGGAAAATACATAGCATTAGGAACTATCAATATTAAATGTCCAAGGGGTTTAAGATACTTCTTAATAATACTCAAAAGCCTTTCTGGATAATAAAGATATTGAAGAAGTTCACTTATTATAATGTAATCAAAAAAGCTTTCCTCATATCCAAACTTAATATTTTCTACATCTCCTACCTTCACGTTCATGAAACTTTTAGCAATCTCCGCAGCTTCAATGTTTTTTTCTATTCCAAAGAGCCTCGTATTCTCATATTCATCTCGTATTTTCAAACAAGTTGCTCCGCATCCACAGCCAATATCTAGTATATTCATTGGTTTATTATCTATATTAATAATCTTATTTAAAATCTCAAATCTTATAAGAGTCATGCTGCTGGGATCAAATCCCCACTTTTCTATAAACTTTCTATAGTTTTCATACATTATATTATTTGTTTTACCTGGATCTCTCTTAAACGAAACACTTCCATAATGATGAACAAAGGTATCTTTACATAGCAAAAGTTTATACCCAGCTTTTATTATCCTATATGAATAATCATCATCCTCATAATTACCTGGTGTAAATCTTTCATCCAGTAATCCAACTTCGTTAATAACCGACTTTTTTATCAGCATACAAAAGCCAATTAGCTTAATCCTCTGTTCCCATTTCTTTTCATCCGAATCATTATATTTATCTGCAAATTCAACAAGCTCATCGTAATTATTATATGAAGTAGGGATAGTCTGATAATAAGAGCAGCTATTAGTTACTGCGCCAACAGCCCCTACACTGTCATTACTCCATAAGGCTAAAGACAAATTGTTTAACCATTTTGGAGTAACAATAACATCATTATTTAATAACAAGATACTATCTCCTGTTGCGATGTTTATTCCTTGATTGCATCCCTTAGGAAACCCTATATTGTATTCATTAAATATGCATCTGATATCAATACATCTTTTTAACCACTCTTTTGTCTCATCAGAAGAATTATTATCTATAACTATAATTTCATAATCCAGATGTTCTGTATATTTTCTTATACTATCTATACATTTTTTCGTATATTCTATATTGTTGTAAGTAAGTATAATTATACTAGTCTTATGTGTCTCTATATTTCTATTCAAGTTTCATCAATCCCTTATAAAATAGTCAATAATATAATATGTCTACTTAGCGAAGTTGCTAATAAAAATTCCTTTGAAGTGATTAATTCTAACTTAAACCAATCTTAAGCTTAAAACTTTATACTTTTCTATTAAGTAAACAAAGAAGCTCAGTACTGCAATTAATTATCGCAATACCAAGCTTCTCCTTCATATTTATTTAATTAGATCTTAAATTTATTTACATCATCTTCTAACCCATTAGATAATTCCTTTAAGTTAGTTGCTTTTTCATTAAACGAATCCATGCTTGCAGATACTTGCTGAGTAGCCGCTGAAACTTGCTCTGTGCTTGCAGCAGTTTCTTCTGATATAGCAGACATATTCTGCATTTTATCCATTATGGAATCCTTGTCTTTATTAATACCATTTATTGATTGCTGAACAGTGACAATCATCATTGCTAACTTATCAATAGCTCTAGATATTTCATTAAAGGTTTCCTTGGTTTCTTTTACCGCATTACCTTGTTCCTCTATTGTAGTTTTAGCTTCAGTAACAGATTTTACTGCAATCATTGATTTTTCATTAACTTGCTCTATAAGAACCTGTATATCTTTCGTTGATTGAGTAGACTGTTCTGCAAGAGTTCTAATTTCATCAGCTACTATAGAGAACCCTCTTCCTGCTTCTCCAGCTCTTGCAGCTTCAATTGCTGCATTTAATGCTAGAAGATTTGTTTGTTCTGCAATACTATTTATAGTCTTCGTTATTTCTTGGATATTTAAAGATGAATCTCTCATGTCCTTAACTGCTAACTCTATCTTATCTGATGCTTTACTTGTATCTATAGACTTATCTGAAAGTGCATCCATAACTACTAATCCGGTTTTAGTCATATTATCTGTATCAGTTGATACTTTAGTCATATTAGTTGTTTGTTCATATATACTTTGAAGTTTCTTAACCAAAGCATCAAGCTCAGATACTCCTGTCTCAACATCTCTTGCTTGCTGAGTACTTCCGCTAGCAACTTGATCTATAGTTTTAGCTATATCTTCTATAGCATTTGTTGTCTGCTCACTAATAGTCGAAAGATCTATAGATGTTTTATTTATAGTGTCAGTTGAATTTTTCACGTTTGCAACGAGCGCACTTATGCCCTTAGCCATTTCATTATAGCTCTCTGCTAAGTCTTCAAACTCATCTTTAGAATTAATAACTAAAGAATTAGTTAAATCACCTTTTGCAGCTCCGTTTAATGCAAACCTTAACTTCTTAATATTTTTATTAATAGTTTCACTAAATAAAAACGCTACTATCACATTTATTATTAACGCACCAACTAAAAATACATAAAGAAGATTAGTTAGTACCTTTGTGTCAGTATTTATTTCACTTTTCTTCATTGAGGCCATTATCTTCCAACCAGTAGTATCGTTAGTTATGTAACTTGCAAATTTTGTTTCACCTGTTTTTGTATATATGTATTCAGCTATTCCACTCTTAGAGTTCTTTACTTCATTCCAATATGTCTGCTTAGTTGTATCATCTTTTCCTAAAAGTGTCTTGTCAGGGTGAGCTATCATGATACCATTTTTGTCACTTACATATACATAGCCCTCATTACCTAAGGTTACCTTTGACATATTATCGGCTAATGTACTTAAATTTATATTTATAGTAACTACTCCAACTTCAGTACCGTCTTTAACTACAGCTTTAGAAACAGATATTATATTATTGCCTGTTCCTAAAGATTTATAAGGTTCTGAAAATGCAACCTTCCCCTTATTCTCCATAGCATCTTTATACCAACCTCTTGCAGTCGGATCATAATCAGATGCGAAGTTTGTTTCAGGATAAGAGATTAATTTTTTATCAGTAGTAGAAAAAAGTATTTGTTCAATATCTCCATTACTTACTTTTACCTGCTTTATTACATCTTTTGCATACTCTTCACTTTCTGGATGTGTGCTTAAATTTGTTAAGTTATAATCATTGGAAAGCATAATTGTACTTGAAACGATTCCATTAAAATAGTTATCTAATGACTGATTTACTAGACCAACTTCTTGATTTGTTGTCACCTTAAACTTGTTTAAAATTATGTCATAAGATTTTTTATATGCCGCTACTCCATAAGTGATTAAAGGAATTTGACATATGAAAATCATCATAAGTATAAGCTTGACCCTTATACTCCTAAACTTAAACCTTTTCTCATCATTTACTTTTTTCTTTTGTTGTTGATCCTTTTCCATTCTTTTTCCCCCTTAAAAATATAGCTGTATTTATATTGATATAAATCTAAGTATAAGCTAGCTATTTACTTTAAAAATTACCCCTATTATCTAAGCGCTATTTTACATTCAGGTTACAAAATTCCACAAATATCTATACTCAACAATTAAAGATATCACTACAAAAATTATACATTTAGACTTATATCAACATTTACATATATTTATCGACACTATAATAACATTTTTAACTACTGGAAACAATTAATTTAATTAATTATTTAATATAAAAAAAATTTTCATTAAAATTGGAAAAATATCTAATAATTATTATTAGAAACCATTTATCCCTCTGTTCACGAAAAAAAAGCTAGCATAAATATAAACTCATGCTAACTTTTCTAACCATTTGTTATATAAAATCTTTTTATTATCCGTCTTTCTGAATATAAACGAGAAAAACTTTGCAGACGAATATTTTACTTTTTAAGCAGTCTATTTTAATAGAGCTAAAGTTTTATCTAGAACTACCTTACCATCCATCATACTGTAGTCCTTCATATCAATTACCACAACTGGAACTCTACCTTTTATTATTTTATCAACTTGTCCCTTTAAAAACTTAACTTGAGGACCAAGAAGAACTGCGTCTACTGTACTACCTACATTAGCGCACTTTGAGATAGGTAAAGCGAATATCTCTATATCTATATTTTTATCGTTTGCAGCACTCATCATTTTGTTAACCAATAAACTTGTAGACATCCCCGCTGCACAAACAATTAGTATTCTCTTCATAAAATCCCCCCTAATAGAACGAAACAAAATCGTATAAGTCAATTATATAGTTGTAAATTTCCTAATGTAAATGTTTTATAACTTTATGTAACAAGTATATTGTTTTGTAAAATTATAACTTTAAAAAACATGTTGTTACACAAAAAAGTCTCTGAAGTAGTTTTCTTCAATGATTTTTTTGCATATCTACCTTTCCAAATACATATAAAGAAGCTTGCAGACAAATAAGTTTTGTTTTTTTTATGTATCCCCTAAAACTCATCTTAAATACTTAAAAACAATTCTGTTAACTAGCATTAAGATTTTATAATTACAATACAGTAAAAAATAAAAGGATGCTATTATACATCCTCTTAAGTTCATTATTTTACATATATCGCGAAATACAATGCCATTCCAAACTTTGACTTATTTTTAAATGTTGTTTTTAAATACGATTCCAACTTATCTTTTGGAAGACTTGTTTCTACATCCATTGTTGCCTTAATTTTGCTTACATTTTCTTTAATGGTGCATTTTATATTATCATCTTGATAATTATCAAAAAACTCCACCAACTGCTTTAACTGTGCACAATTTAGTTCTGCTACATAAGTATTCATCTACATTCCTCCTAAGATATATTTATAAAATAAACCTAACTAGTCTTGTAAAGATAATATACAGCTTGTACTATATACATTTTATATATGTATTTTGTATAAACCTTGTATATAATATTATTTAATTCTAAGTTTTAGAATCAAATATACAAATTAGAATATTAAAAACACTCTATAAAATCATTATATAATTTCTCAATCCTTATGTAAAGGTTTAAGGAGATATAGTTATATATAACTCAGATTGTAAAATGGTACATATAAAAAACATCTTGTTATTTAAAGCAGCAATCTATTGACTTCTCTAGCTAACGCCTCAATTATATATACAGTAGGTACTTGAGAAGTAACGTCTCTATATTCTAAAGCATTATCTAAAAAGTTTTCTGTGCTTATGTAATATGATATATTTATATCAGAAAGCTTTGACAAAGTTGAACTTTTTCTGTTTGTTATTGAAATAATCTTACTTCCTTTAGATTTTAATAGATTTACAAGTCTTAAAGATGAATCAGTTTCACCAGAAACTGAGAGTGCTATAGTTACACTATTGCTAACCATTTCACCAATAAGTGGAAAATAAGGATCATCTATATGCATAGCAAACTTTCCTAGGCTTGACATATATCTTGCTCCATATCCTGCTATAAAGCCTGAGTTCCCAATTCCTATAAAGATTACATTATTATAATCAGCTATAAGTTGCGCAGCCTTCAATATACTTTCATCTAGGTCTCCATTTAAAGATCTTTCCATAAACTCTTCTATAGCGTTGATACTATTATCAAGAATCTTACTATTATTTTCTTTTGCATGCATCTTCAATTTAACTTTAAAATCAGAGAATCCCTCGCAACCCATATTTCTACAGAACCTAAGTATAGTAGTTGTGGAAACATGAGTTTCTTGTGCTAATTCTCTTATTCTCATATACATTACTTTATTCATATTTTCAATTACATACTTATATAAATCTAATTCTAGTTCATTTAAATTCGCAATATTTTCAGCACTAAACACATCAACCACTCCTTAATTAAATAGTACCTCTTTACTTATGTAATTTCAAAGGTTAATTTACAGATATGAACATATAATTTTGTAAAACAGAAATATTACTGTTTATACATGTTTATTATATCTTTAAGGACAGCGGCTCCAGCACCAATAGGATCAGACGCCCCTCCTGCACAAAATATTTCACCCATTTCATCTGTATCATAAACTATACACTTATTTGTACCATTAACTGATGCCATCATTTTTGTATTTATCACTTTTACTGGTGAAACTTTCATGTATACTTCCTCACCTGAGATACTCGCTTCTGCTATTAGTTTTATCGTTTGTCCATTTTCATATGCAATTCTAATATCATCATTTGTTATTTTATCAATTCCAGTTATAGTTACATCATTAATAGTATACTTCTTGTTCAGTACTTTATTTACTATTAGTACAAGTTTACAACCACTATCAAATCCACTTATATCTAATGTAGGATTTCTCTCTGCTATCCCCATACTTTGAGCTTTTTCCAAAGCCTCTTCAAAGGATATTTTATTTAACGTCATTTCAGTTAGTATATAATTCGTAGTTCCATTTAATATTCCCTTAATTGATTTTAACTTTGATCCACTCAAGCAATTTTCTCCTATATCTAAAGTTGGAAGAGCCGCTGCTGTAGCTCCGCTATAATTTAATTTAGCTCCTTTTTCTTTAACCTTATCTAAAATTTGCGTGTAATTAGTTACTAGCGCTCCTTTAGATGCAAAAACTAAATCCATCCCCAGATTCAGGGCCTCTAAAGAATAACTTAATCCAGGTTCACCGCTGTTTAAGTTCGTTGGAGTTGCTTCAACAAGTATATCACCTTTAGGAATCACTTTATTATTCAAATTTAAGCCTTTAACTTTAGCATATTCTTTGAGAGCAGAAGACCCTTTACCACACTTTATCAACAAACTTAAATCTATACCTTTTTCTTCAAAAATCTGACCTTCCGCTGCAATTATTGATATTACTTGTAAGTCTAAATTATATTTATTAATGATAAGGTTTTTATTATTTGATATAATTTTGCAAAGTTCTACTGATACATTACCATACCCACATATTACTATAGATTTTTTCAAAAAAATCCCCCCAAAATTTAAATGAATCTTATTCTATTTTCCCATCTAAAATACTTTTTAATTTAGATAAAAAATATCCTGATATCAATGGTGTAGTACCTATTATAATTAAATATATATTTAAAATATTATAATGCTTAAACATAGAAAGTAAAACTACCAGAACTATAGTACTAATTATTCTTCCTAAGTTAAGTACTATATCCTTATTTATCATATATTCTACTCTTAAGTCTCCTTCATGAGATTTATCTATTACATTAAACGTAGTAGATGATAATTGAATCATAAAAAATGGCATAAAGAACGAATCCATCACTGTATAAATGAGTAATATCATATAACTTATTCTAAACGAAAGTAGCAATGCACCTATTAATGCCGACATACCTCCAATAAATATCGCTATTCTTCGCCTTTTAGGTTTTATTATCCTTTGCACCAACATATAAGACAAGGATGAAATAAATGCACCTACTAGCGATAGCTTACCAAGTGATAATTCGCTGCCTGTATTTTGAAAGATTAGTAAATTCACTATAAATACTATAATAACATCTCTAAAGCCCCAACACATAGTAGCTTTTCGAATCATGCCCCAATCATTATTATTTTTAGAAAAGGCAACTCTTAAGTTTAGTTTACTGCCGCAGTTCTTACACTTTAAGGTGAGACTTATAAGCATCAATATTATAAACAAAGCTAAGGTTATAGCAAATACTATAGTGTATCCTTTTATGCCCTGAAATCTACTTATTATGTATGCTGAAGTTATAGGAGCGACTATACTGGCAAATCCACAGCAACTACCATTATAACCATTAAAAGTATCTCTGTTAGTAGGACATGTAAAGTCAAAACTCAAAGTATTGAAAGCTAGCCAATAGAACCCACAAGCAAATCCATATATAACACCTAAAAAGTATATAGCTCCAACTCCATTTTTTCCTATTAATAATATCAATACATAGAACACAGCATATAATAACAATCCTACTCTTAAGGCCCATATTCCATTTTTCTTTTTAGCTATATATCCCGCAATCATGAAAGAAACAGGTGTAAATACATAATGCATTAAATTATATATTGCTATTACAATAAAATCTCCAGTTTCTCTCCAAAAAAATATGTTGGCAAATATTCCTGATAACCCCATACCTAACGTAAAAATTGTACTAACTACTAATAGTAATTTCGCCTCTCTACACATTTTGCCCTCCTCTGCCATACTAAAACTATATAAGTTGCAGTAACATTTAAAGCTTAGAGTCAACAACTCATCTTTATTATCTACATTCTCCTTTATCACATTCATAAAATCTTTTTGAAAAACTTGACAAATACTTATATTATTACTAATATTTTATATAAATTAAAAATATTTAACGATATTTACTTACTTATAGCAACTAAGAAAGGGTGATTTACAATTGTCTGAAAAAACTCCAACCAGAGAAGAAGCCTTAACTCTTCTAAAAGAATTTAATAAAACTGAAAGCCTTTTAACACACGCCTTATCAGTAGAAGCTGTAATGCGACATTTTTCAGAACTTTATAACGAAGATTCTGAGAAGTGGGGCATTATTGGATTACTTCATGATTTGGATTACGAGATGTATCCAGAAGAACACTGCTTTAAAGCAAGAGAAATACTTGAAGAAAGAAACTGGCCTGAAGCTTATATCAGAGCTATTCAAAGCCATGGTTACGGTCTAGTTAATGATATAGAGCCTATAGAAACTATGGAGAAAGTTCTTTATACTACTGATGAACTTACAGGACTTATTACTGCAACCTGCTTGCTTAGACCAAGTAAGAGTGTTCTAGATTTGGAAGTTAAGTCAGTAAAAAAGAAATGGAAACAAAAAGGTTTTGCAGCAGGCGTTAATAGAGAAGTCATAACGAAAGGTGCAGAAAAACTAGGCGTAGAAATAGATGAAATTATAGAAGAAACAATAAAAGGTATGCAAAAAGCTGCAGATGATATAGGTTTAAGAGGTGTAGTTTAGATATAACTATTATGAATCGTAGCTAGTAATTTTATCGATATATCTAATATATTAGCTCAAAACTTTTTCGCTTTTCTAAAAGTTAAAAGGGAAATATATTGTACAGACACATCCTAAATGTCTATATAATATATTTCCCTTTCAATTATATATCCTTAAGTTCTACTCTACAGAACTTAATTTCTGACTCTATTAAATATTAACGAAAGTGGATTATTTATTTCTATGAACACACACACTTAAAAAACTATCTTCTTTCTTCTCATTCCGATGTTTAAGACTAAGGCGATTGATACAACAGTAGTAAGAAGTGAACTGCCTCCATAACTTGTCAGTGGCAGAGTTATGCCAGTTATAGGCATGATTCCTATAGCCATTCCTGCATTTTGTAAAATAGCGAAGGTAAAATAAGTAGCCATGCCTACTGAAAAAATCATTCCAAATCCGTCTTTCGCTTTTTTAGCTATTGCTATAATTCTATATATTAAAAATCCATAAAGACTGAGCAGCACAATTGCTCCTAAAGTCCCAAAGTTTTCTGTAGTAACTGCAAATATGAAATCTGTTTGAGGTTCTGGTACATTACTTGCCACGTAATTAGCATTGGCTTGGTTTTCAACAGTGAACTTCTTTCCAAAGAATCCACCTGAACCAACTCCAGTCATTGCTTGAAGTAATTGGTACCCATCCCCTAATGCATAAGATTCTGGATCTAAAAAGGCAATTATTCTTCCTTTTTGGTAGTCCTTAATAAAATGTCCTGAGTTCCATATACCTACTACAGAAATAATTACGATTAAAATTCCTGCTCCTAAAACTTTAAGATTAAGATTTGCGGCGAAAGCTATTCCGAGTACTATGAAAAAAAGTACCATAGTCATTCCCATATCTGGCTGCTTAATTATAAGCACCATAGGTATGGCACAATATATACCTAGTATTATAAGATTTCTTATATTATTAACCTTAAACTCCATATCTTCGAGCTTTACACCAAGCATCATAATCAATGCAATTTTAGCTATCTCCGCTGGCTGTATATAAAAACCAACATAAACCCATCCAGTTGCGCCATTTATTGTTCTTCCAAAATAAAGTGTATATAAAAGCAGTATCATACACAACCAATAAAATATCTTCACATATATCTTTAAATCTACATAATCAATTAACAATACTATGTAGGATATTGCTAAAGATAATATAAGCCACTTTACCTGTTGACTTCCTTTACCACTACAAGTCGCAATATTATATGCTCCAAATAAAACAATTAATATGACAGTAATTATAATACCAAAATCCAGTTCTTTTAGTGTTTTCCTATCTAAAAATAAGCTCTTTATCATACTCTATATCACCTCTCACAAAACACCTTAATATATATTATATACCTTTTAAGGAAATAATAGTATTAACACATATCATTTATATATTTAATATTAGTATTGAAATTAAGATGTCGCTACAGGAGATGCTATATGAGCGAGCTATTAGAATTAAATGATTTTTGTAGATGTAATAGCGTAAAAAAACTGTATTGTCCAAGCGTAGCGAGTTATACAGTTTTAGCTATGAAATCGTAGAAAATCATATTAATTCTTTGCGAAGCTCATTAAAGTATCGGATGTAGAGACACCTTAATTTCAACATAGATAAACATAAAAGTGCTCATGCAAATAGCTTGAGCACTTTTATGTTTAACTATATTATTTTATTTATTCTCTAATTTATCTATAACTTCTTTAAATTGAGGTAAATGATTTTTATGAGCAACTAACATCTCATCTAATAATTGTCTACCTTTTAAATCATCACTGACCAAAGGATTAGTAACCATTGCCAATAAAGCCGTATCATAATTTCCAGTATATGCAGCTTCTGCTGCTAATCTTTCAAAGGCTTTAATTTGTGCAGTAAGCCCCTGTACCGCAATTGGAAGATCTGTTACAGTCTCTACAGGGTTTGGTCCTTCTTTTCCAACATAGCAGCTTACTTCCACTGCAGAATTCATATCAAAATTACTCAAGGTATTGCCATTTCTTGTGTTCACAGCTATTACTGTATTCTTATCATTGTATATTGCATTTATTACATTACATGCGACATCTGAGTAATGAGCTCCTCCACGCTTTGATAATTGTTCAGGTTTTACAGCTAAATTAACATCCTTATATAATTCAAACAATTCCCTCTCAACTTGCATTACGACTTCAGCACGAGTTTGTCCTTTAGAATAACTTTCTAATTCTTCCTTAAGCATATCGCCTCTTTTATAGTAATACCTGTGGTATGGACAAGGTATAAGTTTCAAAGCTCTAATAAACTCAGTTTCCCATTGCATAGCTTTTATATTTGCCATAGTTGGACTTTCATTGTTTGGATCAAGTAGCTTTTCCATTACTTCATTAGTTATATCCTTACCATCTAAATAAACTCTTTCACCGTATACCATATGATTAAGACCAGCAAAATCTACTCTTATTCTTGAGTGTTCCACTCCAAGCAATGCTGCTATTGAGAACTCAAGTCCTATAGGCACATTACATACTCCTATAACTTTTTTATGTTCTCCATACCTTAATAATGCTTCCGTAACTATTCCAGCAGGATTTGTAAAGTTTATAAGCCATGCATTTGGACAGAGCTCTTTCATTTCCTTGGCAATATCAAGTATAACCGGAACTGTTCTTAATGCTTTAAATAATCCACCTGCTCCATTAGTTTCTTGTCCCAAAAATCCATGGCTCAAAGGAATTCTTTCATCCTTAGCACGAGCTGGAAGTAAGCCTACACGAAGCTGAGTTGTAACAAAATCAGCATCCTTTAAAGCTTCTTTTCTATCTAAGGTCATATGAATTCCCATTGGAACTCCTGCTTTTTCTACCATTCTTTTAGCTAAGTTACCTACTATCTCTAATTTTTCTTTTCCTTCTTCAATGTCCACCAACCAGTATTCTGTAACAGGAAGTTCATTATATCTTTTAATCAAACCTTCAACCAATTCTGGTGTATAGCTTGACCCTCCCCCTATGGTAACTATCTTCAAACCTCTCTTATCCATTTTACATCCTCCTAAAATATAAGTAATCGTATTCATTTATGTAATGTTTAATCTCTATTTATATAATAATACGATTTATATTAATTTTATTACTTACTAATATTATAAATCAACCTACTTATTTTGTGGTTTCTATTTATGAAAATTTTTAATATTCAAAATCTCTAATTGAAGACACCTTACCTAGTCTAATCAGAAAAAAGCTGTAAAACAAAATAGTTTTACAGCCTTTTTATCATTGTTTTTAAGTAATTATTTGTAGCTTAATGACTTTCTAACAAAATAAACTACAGTTCCAAATATAGCTAATATAAACAACGGCAAGGATAGTATTCCTAAGTTGCTCTTATTACCTAATGCTACCATCAATGAATTATATTCCATTACTGAAAGATATACCAAAAGTTCAGTTTTTATAAAGATCATAAGCCTTCTTGCATTGCTATATTGATCTCTCGCATTTATCTCATTTATATCTACCACATAATTAAAAACATGAGGAAACTTACTCAATGTAGTCAATAAAACATAGAATAATATTGATATTATAGGCATTATAAGTAAAGTATTTTTACTCCCCCAGCCATCAGGCTCTCCTGTTATTCCAAAATGAGTAGCTATATGCTGAGGTATTCTATCCCAGCAAGCTGTAAGCATTCCTATCACCACAATTATGGCCGCGATTGATATTATCTCTAATATTCTTTCTAAACTTGAATAAGGTATCTTTAATATAGGTCTTTTATTACTTCCATTCCCAAAAGATTCAGTCATGAAGCTCATCTCCTAAATATATCTTTAATAGCTTTTATATTTAAATTATATTCTTTAACTTTACTTTAAAAGCCTATTAGGCTACTTATATTAGTTGTTACATCTAAAGTCAAGTTATACTATAAGTTAATAATAATTGCTATATGATATAATTTCAAAATCTATATCCTTAAAAATATATTGATATTAGCTAGTATTTTTTCATTTTATCCATTAAAGTACTAAACTTAAACATTAGCTTCAAGTATATACTATTCTTCCTTACCAAACATTGACATAAGGTCAGCAAAAGCATTATTTATAGGAGCATCGCTTTCTTTTTTCATCTTTTTCATTATGTTTGAAACTTCTTTTTTATTTACCTTATCTGATTTATTATCAAATCTCTTATTAAAGGAACTTGCTTTTTCTCTGAAGCTGCAATTAGTATTTGCACATACATATATTTGACCTTCTCCTTGACCCCTTAGTTCAAGCTTTTTATGACACTCTGGGCATCTAGCATTTGTAAATCTGCTTAAGTTTTCTCTGTGACCGCATTCTCTATCCTGACAAACCAGCATCTTTCCGTTCTTTCCGCTTACTTCTAGCATATACTTGCCACATTCAGGACACTTCTTACCAGTTACATTATCGTGCCTAAACTTATCACTACTTCCTTTAACATCTTGAACTAACTCTTTTGCATAATTTCTCATTTCTTCTGTGAAAACCTTAGGATTTTTCTTTCCTTTACTTATAAGATCAAGTTCAAGTTCCCATTTAGCAGTCATTAAAGGCGATTTAAGTTCTTCTGGAACTAATTCTATAAGTTGCTTTCCTTTTGAAGTCGGAATTATGTCTTTTCCGCTCTTCTCTATATAGAACATGTTATATAACTTCTCTATTATATCTGCTCTAGTAGCAACTGTTCCTATTCCACCAGTTTCTCCTAGAGTTTTAGCAGAAACCTTATCTACTGATACATATTTATGAGGCTTTTCCATAGCTGAAAGTAGAGTACCTTCATTAAATCTTGCTGGTGGTTTAGTTTGTTGTTTTTTACTATCTACTGATAATATAGGAAGTTTGTCACCCTTCTTTACAACAGGTAACTCTTGGCTATCCTTTTCATCTTCATCATCTGTAAGATCATCAACCCTATCATAAACCTTCTTCCACCCCTTTGACTTTATAACATTTCCTTTGGCCACAAAAGTTTCTCCACTTATATCTGTAGATATTGTTGTCTGTACATACTCATATGGAGGTAACATCACAGCTAAAAATCTCTTAACAACTAAGTCATAGATATGTCTTTCTTCACTGCTTAGTACTGCTAAATTAACTTTTTCTTCTGTAGGAATAATTGCATGGTGATCACTTACCTTGCTGTTATCTACAAAGCCTTTATGTGCATTTATCTTACCGTTTAAAATCTCAGTAGCAGCAGCTCTATAATTACTTATAGAAATTGCTTTAAGTCTTTCTGGCAAAGTAGCTACTATATCACTAGAAATATATCTTGAATCTGTTCTAGGATAAGTAAGTATCTTAAAGTTCTCATATAATCTCTGCATTATAGATAAAGTCTGCTTTGCTGAATATCCAAATATTCTGTTGGCATCCCTTTGAAGCTCTGTTAAATCATAAAGTGCAGGAGCAAATTGCTTCTTATTGCTCTCTATGACATCAACTACATTGGCTTCTTTTCCTTTAACTGCTGCAATTATCTTATTTGCCCTATCTTCTTCAAAAATACTACCATTGTTATTTTTATCTCTCCAGCTAAGAGTAAATCCTTTTGTCTTAGCACTTATAGTAAAATAATCCTTTGGTTTAAAGTTCTTTATCTCTTCTTCACGATTCACTATCATAGCTAAAGTAGCTGATTGAACACGACCTGCAGTAAGCTGTGCATTATGCTTGCATGTAAGTGCTCTAGTTATATTAAGACCTACTACCCAGTCTGCCTCAGCTCTACAAGCAGCTGCTTTATATAAATTATCATATTGTGATCCTGGTTTTAGATTCTTAAAACCCTCTAATATAGCCTTATCTGTTTGAGAGGATATCCATAATCTTTTTATAGGCTTGTTAACTCTAGCCTTTTCTATGATCCATCTTGCAACCAATTCACCTTCACGTCCTGCATCAGTTGCTATTATAATTTCAGTTACATCTTTTCTATTTAATTGCTCCTTAACAGCGTTATACTGCTTCCCACTTTGTTTTATAACTACAAGTTTTAAGTGATCAGGGAGCATAGGAAGATCTTCTAACTTCCAACTTTTATATTTATCATCATAAGCTTCTGGATCTGCAAGGGTAACTAAGTGCCCTAACGCCCAAGTAATTATATATTTTTCACCTTCTAAATATCCATTACCTTTTTTACCACACTTTAAAACTCTTGCAATTTCTCTAGCTACTGATGGCTTTTCTGCTAGTACTACTATCTTACTCATATCAACAACCCTTTCAGTTTTTCTATGCTTATATTACCACAAAGAAATCTTTTTAACTACTAATTAAAGATGAACCACTTCAATCTGAAATCTATTTTCAAAACTCCTCTGGTTTCTGAGAGGAGAATTTGAAAATATAAATTTAATTATGAAGTGGTTCATCTAAATCAACTCTATCTCTTTATAACGCAAAAATAATAGAAAGGCAGCTTAAACTGCCTTTCTATTATATATTAAGCAAAACTTTTTATTAAACTCTTAGACATATTTTTTATATTAAACCTTCTTCTTTAAGCACTTCTTCTAACTTAGATATAATCAACTCATCGTAGTGTTTCCCTACCAAGGCTTTAAGTTCTCTTAAAGCATCCCCTGGCTCCATACCTTTTCTATAAGGACGATCAGAAGTCATAGCATCATAAGAATCTGCAACACCAATTATCTTGGCTTCTAAACAGATTTCGTCTCCCTTTAGTCCTAAAGGATAACCGCTTCCATCTAATCTTTCATGATGCTGTCCTATTCCAAGAGCTGATTCTTTTATAAATGTATCTTTTACTATATCTTCTCCATCCTTAGGATGTTTTTTTATATATTCAAATTCTTCTGTTGTAAGTCTACCTGGTTTTTTTAAGACTTCATCTGGAACATTTATCTTTCCCAAGTCATGAAATGCTGCAGCATAATTCAAACAAGTAATCTTTGCATTTGATAATAATAACTTTTCACCTATTTTCACCGAATATTCTTTTACTCTTTCCCCATGAGCATGAGTATACATATCTTTTTCTTCAACAGCATTTCTCATATCTTCCAAGTCCTTCATCTTATTACTTATTAAGTGAAAAACTGGCTTATCACTCACATAAAGTATCTGAACATCGGTTATAGTTTTGAAAAAAGCCTTATTTTCTAAGTCCTTTGAAAAATAATAATCACCATTTTTTAGTTTTATCATTTCTCCATCGAACTCTAATACCAGCTCACCTTCTAATATATAAAAAAACTCCATTAGTTCAGAACTGTCTGCTGGATATACAAAAAAGATTGTATTTTTATCAATCTTTTGAAGCATTATTTCTGTTTGTCCACTATTTGCCAATAATGAAAGCTGCGTTTTATTGCTTAAAACTTTTTCTATATAACTACCTTTACGATTTAAAAATATTCCAGACATAATTCCTCCTAAACCAGGTATATGATTATTAACATTAGAAGATTTATATATTTAAATTGCTGTCTAATATTGTACTTTTAGTCCACTACGTGAACAGGATCTATCGCAATAATTTTCCCGCCAATATTATAGTCAAAATATTCCTTCTGAACCTCAATTCCGCCTGCTGTAGCCTCTGCTACCATGGCATTAGCTAAGTCCTCAGTTTCATTATATAAATCTAAGCAAAGCTTGTCTATCTCTTTGTTAGCTTCTTCTCTTAAATTAACAATTTCTTTATCAATTTCAGCTATCTTATCATCTTGTCCTGTATAATTAGCCTTTTCGCTCTCTAGTTCTACTACTTTTTTATCGAGTTCTATATTTATTTCTGAACCCTTTGTTTGAGCATTATCTATTAAAACTTGAATTTGTTGATTAGTTTGCTGAATCTTTGCAAGAATGTCTGACTTATCATCATTTGTTGCTGCAAAAGCATTGTGTCCTAATCCAAAAGAAACTAATAAAAACGTAAATAAAAATGCAATTAATTTTTTCATTTTTCTCCCCCTATATGCTACTTTCTTTTTGTTCTAAGAGTTTAATATGTCCTTATTAATTTTACTTTATTTTAATTCATTTAGCAATTTTTACAATGGAAAATATATCATATAATTGTTTTAACAAATTATTATTCTATCTGTCATACTTTGTATTTAACTGGATAAAAATACACTACTCAATACTAATTTGTTGCTTTAAGTATTGATATAGTGTATTTTGAATGACTATTTATTTAAACTACTGTTTTTATACCCATAAACGAAGTATATAATTAATCCAAGTAAAAGCCAAACTACAAATCTTATCCACGTTTGGATTGGTAAGAATGACATAAGATATCCACAGAATATAACTGTTAATATCGGAGTAAATGGCACTCCTGGGCACTTAAACTTTCTTTCTATATCAGGCATAGCTTTTCTTAAAACTACAACCCCAATAGAAACTAGAACAAATGCAAATAATGTTCCTATGTTACAAAGTTCCATTATAATACCTAGTGGTAAGAAACCTGCCATAATAGCAGTTATTATTCCTGTTATTACAGTACAAAGACCTGGCGTTCCAAACCTTTTATTTACCTTTGCAAATCTTTTTGGAAGTAATCCATCTCTAGACATAACCATGAATATTCTTACTTGTCCATATAGAGTTACAAGTAGAGTTGAAATCATTCCTATTACAGCTCCAACACCAACTAAAGCCGATCCCCAAGTTATACCTATAGTAGATAAGGCACCTGGTAAAGCGTTGTCGATATTTATACTCTTGAATGGTACTATCCCTGTTAATATCAAGGATACTGCGATATATAGAACAATTACTGCTATTAAACATATAGCAAGTCCCATAGGTACATCTTTCTTTGGATTTTTAGTTTCTTCCGCTGCAGTTGATACAGCATCAAACCCTATAAAAGCGAAGAATATTATTGATGCTCCCGTCATTATTCCCTTTGTTCCAAAAGGCGCAAAAGGATGATAGTTTGCCACATTTATATGAGTTATACCTAATACTACAAACACAAGTATTACGAATATTTTAATTCCTACTATTATATTATTTACCTTAGCACTTTCAGAAACTCCTATATATAAAATCCAAGTGACTATAAGAGTTATAATTACTGCTGGTAAATCAACTATACCACCACTTATAGGTGCTGTTGTTAATGCAGTTGGAATAGCTATACCATAATCCTTTAATATACCGACTAAGGTTCCTGACCAACCTGAGGCAACTGCTGCTGCAGAAACTAGGTATTCTAATATCAAATCCCATCCTATTATCCAAGCTATTATTTCACCGAAGGCAACATAGGAGTATGAATATGTACTACCTGAAACAGGAAACATTGATGCTAATTCCGAATAAGTAAGGGCGCATAAAGCACTAACTATAGCTGCAACTATATAAGATATTGTAACAGCAGGTCCAGCAAGTTGAGCGCCTTGTCCTGTAGCTACAAATATACCAGTTCCAACTACTGAACCAATACCTAAAGCTGCCAAGTCAAAAGCTGTAAGTTTTCTTTTAAGACCACTATGCTCTGTTGCTTCATTAAAATCATTAATTGTTTTACGTCTGAATATGTTCAAGATCATACCCCCATTTATATATTTTACACTCAATAAATTTTTCAAATACATTCTATTATTTAAGCACTTTATCAGTATATTAGATTAAAGTACCTCATAAATTATAAATACTATATTATAATTATACAAATGAAAATCATGCATATTTTTGTCGTTTTTCACTCAGATATATCCAATATAACAATTTATACCTTAATTATTAACTTATAATTAATGTTTCTCAAAAATGCTATTATTTTCACTCCTAAATACTAATTATTTACAAACTGTACTTTTTCTTGTATAACCTTGATTTATTGTATATTTCACCACATTAAAATTCAAATAAAAAAGGATGATATATATAACCATCCTAAAAAAGCTTAAATAATGTTTATATGCATAAATTTTCATGTTCTTGCATACTTTTATTAACTTAATTATTCATTTATTTGATAAAGACTATTTTTAACAAATAGTATATCATCTAGAATATATCTATGTTTTACTTTAGATACATCAAATTTAAATACCTTGAAAATAAACTGAACTGCATGGCCAACTGAAAACGCCATTATCAGTGTTCCAATTCCTACAAATCCTCCTAACAAGTATCCAACCACTAGTGCACTTATTTCTATAATGCTTCTTACTACTCTAACTGATTTATTTGTCTTTCTAGTCAATGCTACCATGAGACCATCTCTTGGTCCAGCACCTAACTCTGCACCTATATAAAGGAAAGTAGCTAGCGCTATAACCATAACACCACAAAACATCATTATAACTGAAATAACTATATTAGTACTTACTGGTATTATTCTATTAAACATTAAAATATCCATGAACTCTCCTATAAATATCATATTGAATATGGTTCCCCAGCCTATTCTCTCGCCTAGCATAAAGTTTATCAGTATGATAACAAAACCTACAGATATAGTCGCATGTCCCATTGTAATGTTTAATGTCTTTGATATTCCTTGACCAAAAACATCCCAAGGTGATAGTCCAATATTAGAATTTATGGCCAAAACTAGTCCGAAGGCATATAAAAAAAGCCCGAAGAAAAGCCTAACCATTGTGGAAATTATCTTTTTTATCATTGTAAATAGCCCCCAAGTATTAAATGTTATTTATAACCTTGTATATAAATAACACTATATTTTATGTAGATATATTCTGTTTAAATTACTTACTATTATATTACTATTAATTTAAAGTCATCATTACTATAAAAATATATTCTATTTTTACCAGAACGCTTTGCTTTATATAGCGCTTCGTCAGCGCATCGTATGACATCAGTAGAACTTTGAGTTTCTACACTCCAAACAGCACCACCAATACTACATCCTATTTTCCTTATCAGTGAAAAATGCAAAGGATATATATTCCCTTGCATTATAATTTTAATATTTAAAAAGGTTTAAATATTATGCCTCTATCTTGTAATAGTGTTTTTATCTTCATTACTACCACATCCACTGAATCATAACTTTGTATATGAAGATCGTATTCAAGATCTGTAGTTACCTCTTCTCCTACCCAAACCTTTATTATTTTATCAGAATCTACAGCTGTTTCAATTATCTCAATATCATCTCTGCTAAGTTCTACTGCTGTCACAATAGGAATAGCCCCTGAATCAACTAGAATATTTGACACCTCAGATAATCTTCTTAAGTGCTCTTCGTTGTTATCATTTTCTGTATGCTTAATATCTGCATCCACACCATATAACACATTACTTATACCAAGGAAATAAACTATTCTACCGTCACTAAACAACTTTCTTTCAAGCTCTTTTGCTATAGCCTTCTTGCCTACATCCTTTTGCCCTGTTATACAGATTAAAGCTTGTTTTTGTCCATATTTTTCTGCTCTTTCTTCCTTTGAAATGCTACTGTTTTCCCACTTGTTATTTCTAACGATAACCTTGTCTCTCAGCCATGCACTATCATCTTCAAGATCCTTTAGTATTATTCCTCCTCCAGCTATCTCATAGTTATCTACAATTACAAATCTGCTAGTTTGAGCTATTTCATGAGCTAAATCATAAGCGATTGGTTTTTGTGCTCTAAGTACACATTCTGCTACATCATGTCTATCTATAGAATCCTTTACTTCATTTTCTAGATTTGATGCATCTATAACTTTAGTTATTTCTTCAATTCTAACGGGTACTTTTGCTGTACCTACCTTCAGAAGATAATCTCTACCTTTTACCATAGACTGTCTTCCAAGCCAAAATAGGTTAACCTTTATTCTGTTACCAACCTTAGGTTTAGGTTCACTTGTTAAAGTAACCATTTCTCCTCTTTTTACATATATCTGTTCAGTAAATGTGAATCCTATGGCAGAACCAGATCCTGCACTTTCTGGCACCTCAGCATTGAAAATCTCAATGGAATTAACTTTATTTTTTTTACCAGAAGGATAGAATACAACCTCATCTCCAACATTAATACGTCCTGTCTCAATGGTTCCAGCTACAATTCTTCTATTGTCCCCATCTTCAGTAAACTTATATACAGCCTGCACTGGCATTCTAAAAGGTTTATCATCTGGAAGCTTTTCTTTTTCAAAACCATCTAAAATATCTAATACTGATTGTCCACTGTACCAAGGTGTCTTTTCAGATGTAGATACTATATTTTCTCCAAAGAAGCCGCTTACTGGTATATAGTATCTTGGCTCAACATCTATCTTATTTAAAAATTCTGTATATTCCTTAACTATATTGTTGAAAACTTCTTCACTATAATCCACAAGATCCATTTTATTAATTAATACAACTACATTCTTTATACCTAACATAGACAACAAGTATCCATGTCTTCTTGAATTTTCTTGAATCCCTTCATTGGCATCTATTACTAGTAAAGCAACCTCTGCCCTTGAAGCTCCGGTTACCATATTTTTCAAGAATTCTATATGTCCTGGTGCATCTATAATTATATAGTCCCTCTTATCAGTCTTAAAAAAACATCTTGCTGCATCAATAGTTATACCTTGCTCTTGCTCATCTTTTAAAGCATCAAGCAAGAAAGCATATTCAAAAGGTTTTGAATTTCTTCTACATCTTTCTTTAACCTGTTCAAGCTTTCCTTCTGGTAGTGAATTTGTATCTGCTAAAAGCCTTCCTATAATAGTACTCTTTCCATGATCAACGTGTCCAACAATTACTATATTCATATCTTCTTTGATAACGTTCATTTAATAGCCCCCATTCCTACATATAGCCGTTCTTTCTTAATTCTTCTAATCCTCCACCATCTTCTTTATCCTGAGCTCTTCCAGATCTTTCTGCTATGTTTGCAAACTTTCCAGTCTTAAGCTCTTCTATGATTTCATCAACATTTTTCGCTGTAGATTCTACAGGAGTAGTACATGGATAGCATCCTAGGGACCTATATCTCTTGCCTTCCCCTTGATCAAAATATAGTGATACCATTTCAATGTTTTCTCTTTTGATATATTCCCATATATCAAGTTCGGTCCAGTCTAATAATGGATGTATTCTTACATGAGTACCTGGAGCAAAATCAGTCTTATATTGATTCCAAAATTCTGGTGGCTGCTCTGCTACATCCCAATCATTATTCTTATCTCTTGGTGAGAAGTATCTTTCTTTTGATCTACTTCCTTCTTCATCTGCTCTTACCCCAACAATTATTCCAGTGAACGGTTCTGTATTCTTGTCAATTTCATATTTGCCGATATCATGATTCATTCTGTATCTTGGCCAGCTACCATTAAGAGTGTTAGTTAAAGCTTCAGTCTTTAGTCTCTTACAGCACTCTAACCTAGTCACCTTTCCATCTGGGAAGGTTTCATTTTTATCAAGGGCTTCTTTATTTTCTCCATATATCATATCGAGTTTCCACTTTAATGCTAGCCTATCTCTGTACTGTATCATTTCATGTATTTTATAATGCGTATCTACATGTACAAGAGGAATTGGCACATGTCCAAAGAAAGCCTTTCTTGCAAGCCAAAGAAGTACAGTACTGTCTTTACCTATAGACCAAAGCATCCCTAAGTTTTTAAACTCACTGTATGCCTCTCTTAATATATGAATACTTTTATTTTCTAACTTATCTAAATGATTCAATGTAATAACCCCCTAGTCTACTTGTTAAACTTATTGATATATCATTTCTTAATAAACTTTATTAAACTTATTAGCTTCATTTTAATACTTATTGGATTCTTTTGTATTTATCCTTACAACATGTTTATTGTCTTCAGTATCTACAATCTCCCATTGCCAATACTGTCCATGTCTTTTTACCTTCATTGCCCCTCCAGCTCCGCCAATATCATTTCCTAAGAAATATGTGATTGCCGAACTGCCACATTCTTTAAGACATGCTGTACATCCCCAACAGGCATTTTCATATTTTATATAGGCTTTTTTATCTTCATCTTTATAGATTAAGCTTCCAGGACAAACCTTTATACATTTTCCACATCTTATGCATTTATCTTTATCAATTCTTATGCTCATAGGATTCATCCCTTCCAATTAAATCTCTAAATATAATATTTACTTTGCCATTTTTATATATTGAATTTACATACTTCATCCAATTCTCATCATCCCTATTTGGATAGTCCGCATTTTCCTGATAACATCTCCATCTAGTTTCTTTTCTTGCCCTAAGATGTTCAATCAGAACTCTAGAAACATATACCCTATCTATTATTTCAAAGATAAACATTAACTGATGTAAGTCTTCAGCTTTAAGTGTATATGCTAAATTCATTAATTTTTTTATCTTCTCTGCTGCAATGTTTAGTTCATTTTCATTATATATATAGGATTTTGATATACCCCCAGCATACTCATCCATCACAGCTTGCATCATTTCTTCAACTTGTTTTATTGAGTACTCAGAATATTCATTTTCAAAGAAGCTCTTTATAAAAAATGTCTTCTCTTCTATAGCTCCACTATCTAATTTATTGGTTGTTCTACCTTCTATATTTTTAATTATAGATTCAGCTGCTATCTCTGCTTCAGCAAAACATCCTGTAACGTATTTCTTAGGACTTCCACCTGCTACATCACCTATAGCATATAGACCTTTTATTGTTGTCTTTCTATCCTTATCTATCCAATAACCGCCCGCAGTATGTCCACCAACTATATAAGGCTCAGTTCCTTCAATCTCCACATTTTCTTTAGATGGACCTGTAGTTCTCTCAAGCCATCTTAAGGTTTGAGATGGAGCCATATTTAAATAAGCCTTAAATAAATCCTTGTCTAATTCTTCTGAAATACCCTCAGTCTTTAAATAGCACGGTCCATTGCCAATCTTATTTTCCATAACTGTTGCATATAGTCTTATATGAGTATTAGGTTTTCCATACTTAGATACATAACTTTCTCCTAAGGAGTTAATCTGTTCAGCCTTTACCCCTTGTGCTATTGTTCCAGTAGGAGCTATAGTATCTTTGCACCTTAAAGCTATAAATCTCATTTCAAAAGAGGTCATCTCTGCTCCAGCTTTTATTCCCATTGCATAACCTGATCCAGTATTAAAAGGACTGTACCACATCTTGTGGCTTGAGAAACCTGGATTATTAGGTTTATATATTCCAGCTGCACCTCCTGTAGCGCATACTACAAACTTTGAATAGATAGTATAAATAATATTTTGATCTAAGGAGAATCCAATAGCTCCAACTACTTCATCATCTTTAATAAGATAGTCAACTATATTCACTCTATTTAATACAGTTATATTAGCTCTCTTATTCACTTCATCTGCTAAAAGTGGCTTGATATTTTCACCATTTATCTTTACGCTTCTCTTACCTCTTTGAATATAGTTACCAGCTTCATCTTTTAATATAGGAAGTCCCATATCTTCAATCTTCTTAGTTACACCATTCAATCTCTTTGCAATACTATAAACTAAGTCTTCTCTTATGACATTTTCTGAATCTCTTTTTACATACTCAACAAAGGATTCAGCAGTCTCACCTTTTCCTATATATGCATTAAGTGCATTAACCCCTGCGGCAAGACATCCGCTTCTCTTTATATTAGCTTTATCCGTAATTATAACTTTTAAGTCTGACTTATCCACAATAGTTAGAGCACTGAAACATCCTGCAGTTCCTCCCCCAATTACTAACACATCTGTCTCCAGTATTTCCTTTCTAAAATCCAATTCATAGCCTCCCTTATTGCCTATATTTCAGTTTTAAGTCCCCATTTTTGTCTTATGTTCGCCTCAATTCTGCCAAAAACTATTTTATCTAACAGAAGTCCTAACCCAATTATTACTACCATAACAGCTACTACCTGACTTATATCTCCTACATCTCTTCCTACCATTAACACATAACCTAAGCCTTTTGAAGAAGAAATCATCTCTCCGGCCATTAAAGCTCTCCAAGCAAAGGACCATCCTTGTTTCATACCAGCGACAATCCCTGGAAGGGCTGCTGGTATAATAACATTAATATATAACTTAAGACCTTTAGCTCCCATGGTCTTTGCAGCTTTTATATAAAGTGGATACACATTATTTATAGCTCCTTCAGTAGCTATTGATATTGAAAATATTGACCCCATAGCTATGACAAATATAATAGATTGTTCACTTATTCCATACCAAAGTATAGCAAAAGGCACCCAGCAAATACTTGGTAAAGTCTGCAATCCAAGAATTAAAGCTTTAATATTGTCACCTATATACCTAAAACGAACTATAAAAAGACCTAATGATAGTCCTATGACTACCGATAATAGATAACCTAACAAAAGTCTCCCCATACTTGCCCCAATTGCTGTAAATAAGGTATTGTCCTTAACTAAGTTAAATAAGCTTCTAAAAACCTCGAAAGGTGATGGAAAAGTATATGGCTTCCATATAGCCAAAACGTCAACTCCAAGCTTATATACCAGTTCCCATATCGCTAGCAGAAGAATATAAAACATTACCTTTTTCAATACTCCAATCATTGTCGTATTCAGCTCTTGCAATCCTCTCAACCTCCTCTCTAAGTTCCTCCATAACCTGTGCTGCTATATATGTTAAATTTACATCTTCAACTTTTCTTGGTCTTGCGAGATCTATATTAAACTCTCTTTTAACTTTTCCTGGATTTGCAGACATAACTAGTACCCTATTACCTAAAAGTACTGCCTCTTCAACACTATGAGTTATGAATATTATTGTTTTCTTAGTCTCAAGCCAAACCTTTTGAAGTTCAGTCTGAAGTATGTTCTTAGTCTGACTATCTAATGCTGCAAAAGGCTCATCCATAAGCAATACTTCTGAGTCTAAGGTTAATGCTCTCACAAGGGCTACCCTCTGCCTCATACCTCCTGAAAGCTCATGAACATATGAATTCTGAAACTTAGTTAAATGAACCATTTTAAGATAATGAAGAGCTCTCTCTCGTCTCTCCTTTTTTGGAACTCCAGCTATTTTCATTCCAAATTCAACGTTATCTATTACCTTTAACCAGGGAAATAGTGCTGACTCTTGAAACATAACAGCCCTATCTACCCCAACACCTTTAATCTCACTTCCATTTAAACTTATCTTGCCTTCAGTAGGACTCTCTAGACCTGCAATTATATTTAGCAAAGTAGACTTTCCACAACCTGATGGCCCCAATATACATACAAACTCACCTTTCTTACAAGTGAGGTTAATATTATCTAAGGTGTAGGTTTCTTTATGCTTAGATATAAATTTCTTATTTACTCCTTCAATTACGAGACTCAACTACTTTTCCCCCTTCTTATTTCGTTTTAGCTTGCTGGCTTTCCTTAATAACTTTATTTAGCGGATCTAAATCATAAAAATTAGTTAAATCCGGTTTCTCTCTTATAAATCCGATTTCTTTTGATAAAGCTGCCATCTCGGTAATAGAATCCTGTATAGGATAATTAGTTATAACTAGTCTTTTAAAAGCTGTATCTAGTACATCTTTTTTAAGCGGTTTCTTGGTGAGTTTATCTAGTTGCTTGTTTATATCACTCTTAGCTGCCTCTAGATTTGAACTAATATAATCTGTCATTTTAACATGAGCTTTCAAAAAATTAGAAACCACATCTGGATGTTCCTTCACAAAATCTTTTCTTGCTACTACTACTGCAACTGAGTAATTACCACCTCTCCAAACATCTTTATAATCAAGAATGACTTTAGCACCAGCTTCTTTTTCTAATCTAGTACCCCAAGGTTCTGGAACTAGAGCTGCATCTATCTTGTGTTGTGATAAAAGAGTTTTAATTAGAGAGTTCTCTGCCTGTACTACATCAACCGTTCCACCAGCTGTTTTGTCTTTTAATCCATTTTCTTTTAATAGTGCTCTTAGGGATAAATCTTGAGTGTTACCGAATTGAGGAATTGCGACTTTTTTTCCTGAAAGGTCTTTTACACCTTTTATTGAGGAATCTTTTGCTGCAAGCAAAACTGCTCCTGCACTAGAAGCTCCAGCAATAATTTCAATGGATCCCTTAGAATTTATATACCCGTTTAATGCAGGCCCTGGACCTATATACCCTATATCTATACTTCCTGCAAGAAGAGCTTGCAGTTCATCTGGACCAGCATTAAATTGTTTCCAGTTAACGCTATATTTATCACCTATAGCCTTCTGAAATTCTCCATTGTTCATTCCTACTAAAGCTTGAGCATGAGTTATATTAGAGAAAAAGCCAATTCTGACTTTAGAAGTGTCTTCGCTTTTTGATGAGCATCCGAAAAGCCCCAATACCATTACAGATGTCATTACAGAAGCAAGGATTTTTTTTATATTCATTTTTTAGCCCCCCAAGTACTTTAGCCGTTATTACGGATGTACCACTTCGTAATAAAATTTATTATTTTTAAATTCTCTCACCAGAAGCCGTGAGAGTTTTAAAAATAGATTTCGGTTCTAAGTGGTACATCTATAGATATCTTCTTTTTTTAGATAAGCAATTATTTGCTCTACACACTGTTCTATAGAAGCTTTATGTGTATATATTGTGATTTCAGGATTATCAGGTTTCTCATAAGGTGAATCAATTCCCGTAAAGTCTTTTATAAGTCCAGTTCTCGCCTTTTTATATAACCCCTTTGGATCCCTATCCTCGCAAACTTCTAAATCACAATCAACAAAAACTTCTATAAACCTATCTCTTAGTAATTCTCTTATACTATCCCTATCCTCTCTAAAAGGAGAAACAAAGGTAGCCAAGGTTATAATGCCTGCATCAACAAAAAGTTTAGATACTTCCTTTACTCTTCTTATGTTTTCAATTCTATCTTCTTTAGAAAATCCAAGTCCTGAATTTAATCCATGTCTTAGATTGTCCCCATCTAATAAATAAGTAAGATAAGAATCATTGTGCAGTTTTACACTTAATGCGTTTGCAATTGTAGATTTGCCAGAACCTGAAAATCCAGTAAACCACAGCAGTATCCCCTTTTGATTTAATAGCCGTTCCCTATCTTCTCTGCTAATACTAGTATTGTGCCAAACTATATTAGCATCATTGTTAATATTCATAGCTAAGCCTCCCCAAAATTATTTTTGTTATGAAATTAACATTTACGCTCAGATTAGCCGAGTAAGCCCCAAATAAGTACCGAAAGCTATAAATCCTAGAACCTTCTGTAATTTATCAATTCTAATTACCAACTATTCCGATATGTTTTATTTTATTAAATTAAGTATATTAGAGGATTTAATTGAAATCAATACATTTTTTGATAATTAATAAACAATTTAACTATTTTTACTGTAAATCAGTTAAAAAATAGGCGTTTTAGTTAGGATATCCTCATTCCGAGTTAATAAATGTATACTTTGGTAACTATACTACATATTTAGACATAACTTATCTTAATTACTTCGAAAGGAAAAAGTTTATTTTACATTATAACTAAAAGTGATAAAATTATATAATAGGAATTTAAAAGTATAATTTATAGAACAGGGGGCTTTTTAATGTCTAAAGAAGTAAATATTGATTGGAGTACATTGGGGTTTAATTATATCAAAACAGATTTCCGATATGTTTCTAAGTGGAAAGATGGAAAATGGGATGATGGCGCACTTGTTGAGGATAATATGCTTTCAATAAGCGAAGCTTCAACAGCTTTACATTATGGGCAACAATGCTTTGAGGGATTAAAAGCATATAGAACTAAAGAAGGAAAAATTCAGCTTTTCAGACCTGATCAAAATGCAAAAAGAATGGCTGCTAGCTGTAACAGGTTATTGATGCCAGAAATATCTGAGAAAAAGTTTATAGATGCTTGTATTCAAGTTGTTAAGGCAAATGAACACTATGTTCCACCTTATGGTACTGGGGCAACATTATATCTAAGACCTTTCGTAATAGGTGTTGGTAATAACATTGGTGTAAAACCTGCACCTGAATATATATTCTGCGTATTCTGTATACCTGTAGGGGCTTATTTCAAAGGTGGAATAACTCCTGTAAACTTTATAATTTCAGATTATGATAGAGCAGCACCTTACGGTACTGGGGCAGCTAAAGTTGGTGGAAACTATGCTGCAAGTCTACATCCTCATGAACTAGCAGCAAAGGGTGGCTATGCAGATTGTATTTACCTAGACCCAGCAACACACACTAAGATTGAAGAAGTTGGAGCTGCTAACTTCTTTGGTATAACAAAGGATAATAAATTTGTAACACCTGATTCACCATCCATACTTCCTAGCATAACTAAGTATTCCTTGCTTCATTTAGCTAAAGAATATTTAGGTTTAGAAGCTGAAGAAAGAGATGTATTTATAGACAACATAGATGAATTCAAAGAAGCAGGCGCTTGTGGAACTGCAGCTGTAATAACACCAATAGGTGGAATCTTCTATAAAGATAAGCTTCATGTGTTCCATAGTGAAACAGAAGTAGGCCCAATTACAAAAGAACTTTATGACACACTTTCAGGAATTCAATTTGGTGACAAAAAAGCGCCTGAAGGATGGATTGTAGAAGTTAAATAGAGCATTTTATTAAGTGAAGAGTTACTAAAGTCTTCCTGTACTAAAACTTAATTTATGCATGTTCAAAAATCCTGAATTCTTGGAATTTTGCGGCATACACAAATTTATAGTTTAAGTCAGGAACTCAATAAACTGTAGCTCTTCACTTTTTTACATTAACTATTGGTATAAATTGAATGGAGGATTAATATATGGAAAAAGTGAAAATCGATGATTTTACTAAATATACTTTTTTATCTTCAATAAAGCACTCACCTGATGGTAACTATGCCTGCTTTGTTGTGCACCAAGCAGATCTTGAGGATAACAAATACTTATCAAATTTATGGATTATTGACTTAAAAAGCAATTCTAAATACAGACTTACATCCTCTGACTCTGAAAAGAGTTTTTTATGGCTTGATTCTGAGAATATAATATTCCCTGCCCAAAGGGATTCTAAAGATAAAGAAAAACTTAAGAACGGCGAAGAATTCACTCACTATTATAGAATTAATATTCACGGTGGAGAAGCAGTTAAACTATTTACTATTCCTAAGTCTGTAAACTCCATAAAACAAATTAACGAGAATTTGTACGTGTTCTCTTCAGATTATAATCCTAATGAAACTGATTTAAGTTGTTTAAATTCTGATGAAAAACAAAAAGAATTAAGCAGAAGAAAAGACGAAGATGATTATGAAATACTTGAAGAAATACCATTTTGGCTAAATGGTGGTGGATTCACGAGAGGCCAAAGAACAAGATTATATTTATTTGATACTGCAACGCAAAAGGTTGAAACTATTACAGACGAAGCTACAAATGTTGATTTCTTTGACTTAGACGTAAGCAAAAGTAAGCTTGTAATACTAAGCTACCATTTTAAAGATAAAATGCCTACGACAAATGAAATATCAATATATGACTTAAAAAAGAAAAAGCTCACTATAGTACCTCAACCGTTACCTATGAGCAATAGATTTGCAAATTTTATATCTAATAAAAACCTTATAGTGGCAGCAACAGATATGTCTAAATACGGTATAAATGAAAACTCAAAGTTCTATACCATTGACTTAGATACCTATGAACAAAAATGCATTACACCTGATTTTGATAAAGCTTTGGATAACTCTGTAGGTTCAGACTGCAGATATTGTGGTTCTGTAACAATGCAAATTGAAGGAGAATTCTTATATTTTATAACAACCGAAAATGATAGTTCTTTATTAAACAAGATAGATGTAAATGGAAATATAGAAACTCTAACTAATGGTAATGGAACTGTAGATGGGATAAGCATAAATAAAGATAATGCACTATTCATAGGAATGGCTTCAGAAGCTCTTCAAGAAATTTATACTGTAGGTGATAATACCTCTGAAAAATTATCTTCTTTTAATGATTGGGTTAAATCAGAAAAGCTTATTTCTTCTCCAGAAAAAGTAAGTATTGAAACAGAGCCAGGTATACTAATAGACGGCTGGGTTATTAAACCTGTGAATTTTGATGAAACCCAAAAATATCCTGCAATATTAGATATACATGGTGGTCCTAAAACAGTATACGGCACAGTTTTCTTCCATGAAATGCAGTACTGGGCTAGTGAAGGCTATGCAGTCTTTTTCTGCAACCCTAGAGGAAGCGATGGAAAAGGCAACGACTTTGCTGATATCAGAGGAAAATACGGAACAATAGATTATGAAGATATCATGAAATTTACTGATGAGGTGCTAAAAAGATATACATTTATAGACTCTGCAAAAGTTGGTGTAACCGGAGGCTCTTATGGCGGATTTATGACCAACTGGATAATAGGCCACACTGATAGATTTAGTGCCGCTGCTTCTCAACGAAGCATTTCAAACTGGACTTCTTTTTTCGGCACAACAGATATAGGTTATTTCTTTGGACCAGATCAAACTGGAGCAACACCTTGGAGTGACTACGAAAAAGTATGGTTCCACTCCCCACTAAAATATGCGGATAAGGTAAAAACACCAACACTATTCCTACACTCCAATGAAGATTATAGATGTTGGATTCCTGAAGCTCTTCAGATGTTTACTGCATTAAAATATCACGGAGTAGAAACAAGACTTTGTATGTTTAAAGTAGAAAACCATGAGTTGAGTAGAAGTGGCAAACCTAAACATAGAGTTAGAAGGATTACAGAAATAACGCAATGGTTTGATAAGCATCTAAAAAATAACTAAAATGACTATTTTCGCGATTATCTGACAAATCGATACACCAATTCACCTTCTTATTTATATACTATAATATAGAATAATCTATATAAACATATAAATATATAAAGTGCTTTTTATATATTTATATCATTATATTTTTAAGGAAGGGATTTTTGATATGTCAATGTATAACGATTATAATAGATATGACTTATGTCCAAATGACCCTGGCTATCCAGATGGTCATCATCATAAACATCACTGCAATCCTTGTGCTACTCTTACCACTATTCGTAGAGTAAATACTAGAATCTTAGGTGGGGCTATAATACCATTCGCATCAGATTTTATTGCACCGGTTATTCTTACGACCATAGCAGGCAATCTATTTAGTGACGCTACAATAGTAGGTTTTGGGAGTGCCTTCCCCGGATTCACTCTTACAAATAACGGTACCACATTAACTATACCTACTGGTACGCCTGATGAAGCTTTTTCAATGCCTCGCTCCGGAATAATTACTTCTATAGCTGCTCACTTTACAGTTTTAACTGCAGTAACTCTTACAACCCCAGTAACCATTGTAGCTCAATTATTTAGAGCAAATTCTACCACATTTACAGCTATTCCAGGAGCTTTAGTTAACTTAGATCCGTTACAAGGTTCTTTATCAATTGGAGATTCAGTCAGCGGGATAGCTAACTTTGAGGCACCAGTAGAGGCTGGTTCACGTGTTATGATGGTATTTTACGCAACAAATCCTACCGGAGTTGCAAGTGTTGTTAGAGGATATGTTAACGCAGGTGCTGAAATAAAATAAATTAATTTAATTTACCCTAAAAGTATAGTTTTCTATGAAAGCTCATATTAGCATAGACTTAACTTGTTTAAATGTTACCTTTTAATTAAAAAGGAGACTCTGAATAAGCAGAGCCTCCTTTTTTCTTAGATTCTATAAAACTTCAATAACAGTGTACTTATCTTCTTCTAGCAAAATCTACAAATCTAAATCTATCCGGTCTATGTCTAGATTCTGTATACTGAAATAGACTAGTATCTTCTAGATAAACATAGTTTTTAACCACTACTATCATATTGAAGTTTTCAAAGTCTAAAACAGCCTTATCTTCTTCGGTAGCCTGCTGAACTGTAAATTCCTTCTTAGCATAACTAATCTTTAGACCTAAAGTATTTTCTATATATTCATATATGGAATTCTCACAGATTTCTTTTGTTAAATCTGGAACGAATTTTTTGTTAAAGTAATCTTTATCTAAAATAATTTTTTTGCCACCAATTTCTCTAACTCTTACTACCTTCCACGCTTCGTCATCCTCTGATAACTCTAGCTGCTTCATTATAAACTTGTCTCCACTTATAAGCTCTAATTCTTTTAATATAGTATTAGAACCACTTCCCATCTTTCCCGCAAGTTCCTTAAAGCTAGTTAATCCAGACATAGGAAAATCAAATTTATTTACATCAAGAACAAAAGAACCTTTTCCTTTTATCTTTTGTATGCATCCATTTGTCTCTAAAAGAGCCAGAGCTTTTCTTATAGTATCCCTGGATACATTATAAGCTTCCATGAGTTCGCTTTCAGAAGGAAGTTTTGAGTTTGGCTCCATCTTGCCAACTTCTATTTTATTAACTATATCATTATATATAGCTAGGTATTTACTATCCATATTATATCACCGTAAATATTTTAGCATTTATATATATAAGTTTCAACAAATATACCTTTGCATAAATAATATAGTGATTTTTAGATGTTAAGTTTAATTATAGTATTGTCTATTTGTATCTTTATCCGTTTAAATAATATACTATAGACTCATAAGGTCTTAGTTCAATGCGGTCTGTTAGCTGTTGCGAATCTTCATAATTAGATAATAATATGCTAGCATTCTCATCATATAATTTATATTCACTAGGCATATCAACTATGGTTTCACGTCCATAAAAGTTGTTTATTACCATAAGCTTTTCACCTTCATACTCTCTAACATATGCAAAAACTGATTCATGCTCTTCTAATATAGGCACATAACTTCCATATGATATAACATCATATTCTTTTCTTAAAGATATCAACTTCTTATAGTGATAGAAGATAGAATTACTTTCTTTTAATGAGTTCTCAACATTTATTTTATTATAGTTGTCACTTAAAGATATCCAAGGTTCTCCTGTTGTAAATCCACCATTTTCACTACAATCCCACTGCATAGGAGTTCTTGAATTATCTCTAGATTTACATTTAAGTATTTTTAATATTTCATCCTCACATTTTCCGCTATTTTTAAGTATGTTGTAATAATTTATTGATTCAATATCTTCATAGTGCTTTATATCATTAAAATGAGGATTGGTCATTCCAATCTCTTCACCTTGATATATGTAAGGCGTACCTCTGAGCATATGAATAGCTGTGGCAAGCATCTTTGCAGATTGTTTATGATATTTCTCTTCATTACCAAAACGACTCACTATTCTTGGTTGGTCATGGTTGCACCAAAACACTGCACTCCATCCATTATTCTTTTCCATACCCACTTGCCAACTATTAAAGATATCTTTTAACTTTAAGAAATCAAAATCCATTAAAGTCCACTTATCACCATCTTTATAATCAACCTTTAAGTGATGAAAATTAAAGACCATTGACAGTTCCTTTTCTTCAGGATTTGAGTAATTTATACAGTTATTAATATCAGTAGAGGACATCTCTCCTACAGTTAATATGTTATTCTTAGTAGCAAAGGTTTTATTATTTAATTCTTTTAAATATTCATGTATTCTTGGCCCATCAGTATAAAATTTTCTGCCATCTCCTTCAAAGTCATCTTCATATATATCTGGCTTAGAAATCAGGTTTATTACATCTAGTCTAAATCCATTTACACCCTTCTCCATCCAAAACTTTACTACTTTGTATATTTCATCTCTAACCTGAGAGTTCTCCCAATTCAAGTCAGCCTGAGTTTCATCAAACAGATGTAAATAATATTCATCATTTACCTTCTTCCAAGCACTTCCTCCAAACTTAGACTTCCAATTAGTAGGTTCGGAGCCATCTTCCGTCTCTTTAAAAATGTAATAATCTTTATATTGTTTCTCATTCCTTAGAGCCTTCTTGAACCATTCATGTTCTGTAGAAGTATGATTAAACACCATGTCCAGCATCACACCAATATTCCTATTAGTGCATTCTTCAACTAACTTTTCAAAATCCTTCATTGTTCCAAATCTTTTATCTATGCTACAGTAATCAGCAACATCATACCCATTATCCTTCTGTGGAGAAGCGTAAAATGGAGTAAGCCATATATAATCTACCCCAAGCATTTCTAAATAATCAATTTTTTCTATTACTCCCTTTAGATCACCTAAACCGTCTCCATTAGAATCCTTAAATGATTTAGGATATATTTGATAAATTACGCTTTTTTTAAAGTCTTTCATATAATCTGCTCCTTTAAAATAAGTGTTAAAGAGGAAGGAGTTTCCCCCTACCTCTCTTCTCACATTAATTTCAAATTCTATTATCCATTTAAGCTAGCTTTGTCTTTTATCGCTTTTCTTTTTGAAAGAGCTATAGTTAGTACAAATGGTACTGCTATTGCTACAACCATGCATAAAGCGAAAGTAACCATGTATTGTGGCTTTATTGATAAAATTCCTGGAAGTCCACCTACTCCAATTGAGTTAGCCATAACTCCTGATCCTACAGAAATAACTGCTGCAATTGCTGATCCAGTCATAGCGGCTAAGAATGGATATACATATTTTAAGTTTATACCAAACATTGCTGGTTCAGTTACCCCTAGATAGCATGATATGCATGCTGGTATAGATACTTGCTTTTCTTCTTCATTATCTCTATTTATAAAAATCATAGCTAGTACTGCTGATCCTTGTGCTATATTAGATAAAGCTATCATCGGCCACAAGTTTGTACCGCCTAACTGTCCCATAAGTTGTAAGTCTATAGCATTAGTCATATGATGTAAGCCTGTAATTACTAAAGGTGCATAAGCAAATCCAAATACAGCTGCAAATAACCATCCAAAAGATGAAGTTAAAGCGTTATATACTACATATGATATACCTGAACCTATCTTCCAACCAAGTGGTCCTAACACTGTATGAGCTATAAGTACTGTTGGAACAAGTGATAAAAATGGAACTACTATCATTGATATATATTCCGGAACGACCTTACGAATATTTTTCTCTAATATTGCAAGTAAAAATCCTGCAAGTATTGCTGGAATTACTTGAGCTTGGTAACCAATCATTTGAACCTGCGCAAAACCAAAGTTCCAAACTGGAATTTCCTTTGCTCCTGCTACCGCATAAGCATTTAATAACTGTGGAGATACTAACGTTATACCTAGTATTATTCCTAGTATTTGAGTTGTACCCATTTTCTTAGATATTGACCATGTTATTCCTACAGGCAAGAAGTGGAATATAGCTTCACCAATAAGCCATAAGAATGAGTGGACGCCTGCCCAAAATTGTGATACTTCTATTATTGTCTTAGTGCCTCCATCAAGAAGCTTGATATCTCCTATTACATTACGGAAACCTAAGATCAAACCACCTACTACTAATGCTGGTATAAGTGGTGTAAATATTTCAGCAAGGTTTGCTAGTAGTCTTTGCATAAAGTTCATGTTTCCCTTAGCTGCTACTTTTGCCTGCTCTTTACTTACTCCGTCTATACCTGCTACCTCAACAAAGTCATTGTAAAACATAGATACTTCATTACCTATGATAACCTGAAATTGTCCAGCTTGAGTAAAAGTTCCCTTTACACTCTTTAAACTTTCAATTTTCTTCACATCTGCCTTTTTAGGCTCAGCTAACACGAACCTCATACGAGTAGCGCAATGTGTTACAGCTGATATATTTTCTTTTCCACCTACATATTCTAATAAAAGCTTTGCATCATTAGAAAACTTAGCCATAAAATAATCCCCCCGACATCTTAATATAAATAAGTTTATGTTTAAAAATTAATTTAGTAAATGATTACATAGACTTTAAATAAAAAATTTGATAAAGCGATTTTCTTTATTAAATTTTTTTGCGCATCTGCCTTTTCTGAACGTATGTGAAGAAATTCTGGCAGGCGACATATTCTTCTTTTTTATTCTTTAACTTATACTATGTCTTAAGTCTGTTAGCATAATTATCCACAGATATAATTGAGCTATAATTTCCTCTAAAGGATAAAAAATTCATTCAATAAGTCCTTTTAAAATTCAAGAAAACATTTTCATTAATTACAACCTATACGTACAAGTTTGTCTATGTTTTTATTATATGCTGTACGTACAGGTTCGTCAATATATATTTTTTATTTTTTCTAATTTATCTTCTGTACCCAAATATTTTTTGATTATAATTACTCAATAATGCATTAATTAATATCACAAATATAATGCCCTATCCTCCTTTACAACGCACTTATCATATTTTAAAACATTTAAATTATATTAGTGTGCCACTTAATTGATATTTAGTAACAATTTGTTCAAAATCATCACATCAAATTGACACAATAATAAAATATAATTTTTTTAGACAAGCAGTCTATATAAAAATATTCAAATTAGAAACACTTGAAAGTTAAGGAGTGAAAACATGATAAAAAACGTATTATCTAAAAAGCTTGTGATGGTAGTTTCAGCTTTAAGCATCACAGGATTATTACTTACAGGATGTAGTAGCTCTAATAAAAATACACAAGCTAATGCAGCTACTCAAAATCAACAAGGGCAGCAAAGACAACAAAACGGAAAGAATTGGGCAGCAAATTCAGAAGAAAGAAAGAAACAAATGGAGGATAGTGTAAACTCACTTGTATCTGATGGAACTATTACTAAGGATCAAGGAACTAAAGTTTTGGAGGCATTGACCTCATCTACGCAAAGACGGAATGGGCAACAGAATAATAACAGTGGTAATAGCCAAGGTAATGCTAATGACAATACGCAAAATAATAATCAACAAAACCAAAATAATCAAAATAACCAACAAGCACCAAGTAATCAAAACGGACAGAATAAAGGGAACAGAGGCAACTTCAACCCACTTAGTCAACTAGTTTCCAATGGCACAATAACACAAGCCCAAGCTGATAAGATTATGGAAAAAGTAAGAGCAAATATGCCTCAAAGACAAAATAACAACAACAATAACGGAGCTACAAACAACAATAATAGTACTAATAATAACGCGAACAATAGTACAAGCAACAACAGTACAGGCTCATAATATAACTTTTTAGTAATTCTTAAAATCACTTAAGGGCAAATAAGCTTTTTCACTGTAGTAAATACGCCTATTGAAATATCTACTATGATAGTAGATTAAAACTTAATGCTTTTATGGATAACAAAATAGTGTAGATAACCTCGCCTATGTCTGAGATTATCCACACTATTTTTTATTTTTATCCACAAATTTATCTCTATTAATCATTATGGTGTGTATAAATTAAATACGTTAACATACTTAATTTAAAAAATTGCAAATAAAATCGCTATATCTAATGATTTTATCCTCCAAGAGTGATGTCTTGATCACTATACCAGCTCAATGCATTGTAGAAATGCTCTGGCTTAAAATCTGGCCAATACTCATCAATAACATAAAAATCTGAGTAAATAGATTGTACAGGAAGGAATCCACTCAGTCTTCTCCTGCCGCCCCATCTTATTATAAGATCTACTCTAGACACATCATAAGATTGTATTTGATTATTAATATTATTACTTCTAGACTTAACCTCTTTAAGATGGTCTAAATCCCATTTCCAACTATAATTTACTAAGAAATTAACTTTCATACCTCCATTACCGAAGGTTTTTCTTACGGTATAAGGCATTAGCTCTTTCGGAAACATATCAGACTTTGTATTTCCTACTACAAGTAATTCTGCATCTTGATTTGAAAGAACCTTTACAGCATTAATACAAGCCTCTGTAAATGCTTTCCTTTGTTCTGCAGGCCTTTTTGTATTATCAACAGTAAAACCATAATAAGTTACTTCTTTTATTCCAGCATTTTTACACAAAGTAAAAAGTTCCAATCCAGGATCTATTCCTGAAATATATCCATTCTCTTTAGATAATCCCTTATCTACAGCCCATCTTCTATTTCCATCTGGAATTATTCCTACGTGATTTGGTATTCTCATAAACCCACCTCAATAATATATAAGTCTAAATATGAATCATATACATATTATTGCCAACATACCAAAAACTAACCACAGATATTTGTTATACAAAGATATAATTTACTTTTCTAAGTTCTGTAATGGTAGTTTGCCAACCCTTTCTACTAAAAATGTAGATAAAAGCACTATGATACCCCCAATTATCTGAACAACAGTAATAGATTCACTTAATAATAATGTCGAAAAAACTACCGCTGATATAGGATCAATGTAACTAAGTATAGCTATTGAATGACTCTCTAAGCTCTTCATAGCAGTAAAGTATAATAAATAAGCAATGCCTGTATGTATAACTCCAACAATTAATACAAACATAATACCCTTAGCCCCTAGTGTTGAAACCTTCATTATTTCGCCTCTATAAATTATAAAAGGTAAAAGTGTTATTGCTGAAACTACAAGTTGAATTAGTGTAGTATCAAATCCCGACAAACCTTTTATAAACTTATTTGTCAATACTACAGTGGCATATAAAGCAGCTCCACTAAGCCCATACAGTATACCTTTAATATTCTGCGAAAACTCACCTGCACTTTCACCAGAATTTAATATCATCACTATTCCAATCAGTGCTGCTATTAGACACGCTAACTTAGTACCTGTAAGTTTTTCTTTAAGTATAAAAGGTGCTGCAATTATTACAAACATCGGTGCAAAATAATAGCTTATAGTAGCTATTGAAACAGTAGTATATTTATAGGCCTGAAATAATAATATCCAATTAAAGCCTATAGCAATACCTGAAAGTATTAATGGAATTACATTTTCTCTTATTCTCGATATAAAAATCTTTTGCTTACCTATTACGCTAAAAGAAAATAAAAATAAACTTCCTATTGTAGCTCTTAAAAAAGCAATCTCTAGAGATGGTAAATTTATATTCTTTACAAAAATTCCTATGCTTCCAAAAATAATCATTGCTAATAATATTTTTATCTTATCATTCACGTCTTTAGCCCCCAATTCTAAGTAGTCTTTTCTTAAGTAATTTCTTATAAGTTCACAATATTAAACTTGTAAATTTACAAACTCTAAAAACCCTCACAGATAAAGGATTTTCAAGCATTCATAAGTTTAGTTTTCTTAATTAAGCTCTATTGTACATGCTTATATAATACTTTACATTATATATAACTGTTTGTCATTGTAGTTTAGGTGCTTTATAATTATTTAGGTAAAGATTTTTTACTAGGAGGATTTGTTATGAGAATTGGAGTTATAGGTTTAGGTGGAATTGCCCAAAAAGCATATTTACCTGTTATAACAGCAAGAGAGGATATAGAACTTGTATTTTGTACAAGGAGTAACGAAAAATTAAAAGAGCAAGCTAAAAAATATAGAATTACTGAGTACACAACGTCAATAGATGATTTAATAAATTCAAAGATTCAAGCTGCTTTTGTTCATACCGCAACTGAATCTCATTTTGAAATCTGTAAGAAACTACTTATGTCAGGTATACATGTTTACGTAGATAAGCCGATTTCCTACTCTTATGAAGAATCAAAACAACTGGTAGACATTGCAAACAAGTATAATAGAACTCTAATGATAGGTTTTAATAGAAGATTTGCTCCTATGTATTCTTCAATTAAAAACGAAGAAACTGCCAATGTAATTTTAGTGCAAAAAAATAGAGTCTCTAGCCCTCAAGATATAAGAACATTTATACTTGACGACTATATACATGTGCTTGATACAGCAAGATTCTTAATGGGTGGAAATATAGCTGACCTTCAGGTAAATGGATTAATAAAAAATAATAAGTTATATAATGTAGTTACAAAACTATCAAATGAAAATACTACTTCAATTGCCATAATGAACAGGGATAGTGGTATGTCAGAAGAACTCGTTGAATATATGTGTCCTGGCAAAAAAATTGTTGTAAAAGATATGGCGCATAATTCTAGCCTAGCTAATAATAAAGAGAGCTTAAGTAAACTAGGCGATTGGGATACAACCTTATATAGAAAAGGTTTTGAGCAAATAATAAATCATTTCATAGACTGTATAAGAGATGGGAAAGAGACCGCTATATCCTTAGAAGACGCACTCCTTACACATAAAATATGCGAAGATATTATAGAAAAACTTATGCAACTATAATCCTTTCTATACTTATACGAACTTAACTTTTTATAACACTTATTTTAAAAACAAATTAATATAATTTTTAAAATAGGTTTTATAAACTAACAATACACATGATCCATCAATATCATAATAGATTTAATTTATATATAACTTAATACTAATTAATACAAATGCTAAAATTAATGCAATGGTGGTGAAAAAAAATGAGTGATGTTGTTCATAAGCTATTATTAATAATTAATACCAGTAATGAAAAAGATATTGACTACAATATTTCTTGGATAATGCTTCAAAATATAAATAAAATATCAAGCATGAGTATAAACCAGTTAGCTGACTTATGTTATGTATCCATTTCTACCATAAGTAGGTTTTGCAGAAAACTAGGTTGCAACAGCTTTTATGAATTTAAAAACATGCTAGTATATGATGACAATGAATATTTTGATCCAAGAAATAAAAGCATAAACATGAACATTAATGAGGATGCCTCTGATCTATTTTTTATGGCTAAGAAAAACATAGACTTAGCTACTGAAACTTTAAAGACAGAGGAAATTGACCAATTAGTTCAGTATATACATGATTATCCCAGTGTATCCCTGGTAGGTTTAAATACAGGACAGAGCATTACTCTCGATTTTCAGAGTGAATTAATGGTACTAGGTAAATTTGCAACAGTTTTTGTAGATATTGATAAGCAACTAGATAATATAAAATCATTAGATGAAAATTCATTACTAGTTATATTTTCAATATCAGGTGGCTGCAGCTATAATTCCAGACTTAGTGAAGCCTTAAAGCAAAGTAAAGCAAAAAAAGTATTAATCACTCAAAATCCAGCTACCCCTCTACTTGAGTACGTAACTAAGGTAATTCTATATGGAAATGAATACTTCCCTTTTGTAGGGAGATATGCTTTTTTATACGTTAAAGATCTTATTTTAATGAGATATAGATTCTTATACGAAGTATAAGAATCTATTCCTTAACACGTCAATGTAGCAATCTAATTATCGAAAACTAATAAAGATAGATTATTTAGTTATAGTTCATGCAATGAAAAAAGCTATATATAATACATAATTGAGTTTCATATATTATGAAACTCAATTATGTATTTCTTTTTTGCAATGGCAATATTATATTAAAGTTTGCTCCCCCTCTTATATTATTATCAGCAGTTATTATACCGCTATGTTTCTGAATAATTGTCTTTGTAATAGCTAACCCCAATCCATAATTTCCGCCTTTTCCTTTAAAGAACCTATCAAATATATGTTCCTTATCTTCCTTATCAAAACCTGAACCATCATCATTTATATCTATAACTATAGCTTCATCTTTCTTTTCTAAGGAAATATCTATTATCTTATTGGAGTATCTAATGCAATTAGCTAATATATTAATGATTGCTCTCATTAATTTCTCTTCATCACAATATAAAAACAACTCCTCATCGCAATGTGTAAATAATATTTCTCTTTCATTTTTTATAGTAATGCCTTTAATCCTATCAATGGAACTGCTTATTAATTCTTTCATATCTACCTTTTCTAAATTAAAATCATCTTGCATTGCATCTATTTTTGATAAATACAATAGATCTTCAACTAGGGTAGATAGTCTCTTGCTTTCTTCTATTATTATTTCTATAGCTTTGTTTTTATCCTCTACAACATTAAGCCTAATACCTTCTGCATATCCTTGTATCGACATCAA
The DNA here is from genome assembly GCF_024341905.1 of Clostridium folliculivorans. Lineage (GTDB taxonomy): Bacteria > Bacillota > Clostridia > Clostridiales > Clostridiaceae > Clostridium_AR > Clostridium_AR folliculivorans. The sequence goes on along the minus strand of NZ_BQXY01000004.1, from coordinate 156,878 downwards.
AGGTGTTCTAAGTTCATGAGATGCATTCTGCATGAAAGTTTTCATAGTATTATCATAAGAAGAAAGTTTTGTAGCCATAAAGCTCATAGTCCTTGATAGATCTGTAAGCTCCTCATGTTCAAAATTAAACTCTTTTACCGTGTAGTCTCTTTCTGCAATATTTTTTGCATACTTTATTACATCATAAATTGGATTGCTAATCTTCTTAGCCAATTTTGTTGATATACTTAAAGAGATTATAGCCATTATTATAAGTATAGAAAAAAGTAAAAGATTTACCTTCCTTGTGACTTCATCACTCTTAGACAAATCTGAATATACAATTAGGTAACAACTATTATTTTGTAGCTTAATAGGATATGATACAGCCTGATACTTATTACCACGAATATTCAAGTTAATCACTACACCTCTACTAATATTAGATATTTGATTTTTTTTTATTTTGGCAATTAACTCACTTGAAGTATCTTTATCTTCTTGATTAATATTTTCATTAGGATATATTATATTTTTGTCTTCATTTATAACTATATATTTAATATCCAAGATAGAGTTGGCTCTTTTTAGAATTGAGTTTAGTCTTGAATTACCCCTCTCATTTACCTGCAAGTTCTGCAACTTATCTAAACCCAAATTAGTTGAATTTTGATTTATTGATTTTTGTAATATCTCTCCTGTCGTAATAATTTGATTCCTTGTTTCCCTTCTAACATAAATTCTTAAAGCTAAATCAAATATAATAGCTGTTAGCAACATAAATATTAATATTATTATTAGATGAGAAGTGAAGATACTTTTATTTATAGACTTCTTTGCTTTTCTCACATAAACACCTCTATTCAGCTATTTTCATTATAAATCCATATCCCCAAAGAGTTTCTATTCTTAAGTTTGAATTTGCATTAGCTAACTTTTTACGTATTCTCTTTATCATATCATCAGTAGCTCTTGTATCCACTTCACTATCAAATCCCCAAACCTTGTTTAATAATTCTTCTCTACTTATTCCTTTATTAACATTTTTACAAAGGTATCCTATTAAATTAAACTCCATTGGGGTTAGTTTTATTTCATTACCCTTACACTCAACAAATCTTCTATCTAAGTAAATATTTATATCACCTACACGAATTATATCAGTACTAAAATTACTTTTATCAAATTCCATTCTTCTAAATATGCTTTTTACTCTAAGCACAAGTTCCACTGGACTAAATGGCTTAGTCATATAATCATCACTGCCAAGCATAAGTCCCGCAATTTTATCTGATTCACTGTCTTTTGCCGAAATTATTATAATTGGTATATTACTATGCAACCTTATCTTTGAGCAAACTTCAAGACCATCCATACCAGGCATCATTATATCTAATATGACCATATCTGGAGTCCTTTTCATGAACTGCTCAAGCAAAGAACTTCCATCAGAAAAAGTTTCTACAGCATAACCATCTTTTTTTAAAAACATCTTTATCAAATCTTGTATTTTGACCTCATCATCTGCAATATATATTAGCTTCTCTGCCATTATTAAATCACCTCTTTATCTATAGAAGACATGAAATTTTAAAAATTGATTTAAAACTTAAGTTATAAGTCTTTATATAAATTTTTATTTTGATTATATCATAGTGTATATAGTTCTTTGTTAACTAAGTAATCTTGCCACAGTTTTGCCACAAAGTTTCAGAGACTTATCCTAATATCAGATGTTATACTCTAATCATACAGTTAAAACTTGAAGTTACATAGGAGGTTTAAATTGAAAAAATTTTATTTCATTCTAATTATTATGTTATCAGTATCATTGTTTATAGGATGCACCCGTAACAAGCCAATAAACTCTACTAGTGGTACAAACAAATCAAATATAAGTAATAAAGAATCTACTGCAACTAAGTCCAATTCTTCTAACTCAAACAATTCTACAGCAAAGACAGATAGTAATAGCGATGTTGCACAAAATATTGATAGTTCTATGAATAAGCTTGATAGTGTAATGAACGAGTTAGATGACAAAAATGATATAAATGAAACCGAAAATTTAGTAAATACCATTAATTAAGGGGGATTATAAAAATGAAAAATTTAAAATTAAAATTAGTGTCTTCATTAGTAGCATTATCAATAATAATACCTTCAACCCTAGTAAGGGCAGATGAGTTAAATGTTTCTACTAGTAAACTAAGTAATCTTGTAGAAAAGAAAGCTCAAGTGATATCAAACATTGAAAAAAGAAAGGAGTATAAGACTTTAATCTCCTCAAAGAAAGATATCATCAAACAAAATCACGAAACCAATCAAGCTTTACGAAAAGAAATACTTTCAAAAAAGGAACAGGTAAAAACATTATTAAAGGGTATAAAAGGCAATAATAGCCAGATTAGTAGTGAGGATTTAAGCAAAATAGGATCTCAACTAGATTCTATAAAAACTCAACTTTCTTCGCTTTCATCTACATCAGGTACTATAAAAGCTTCATTTAACACTATAAAGAATGATTTCAAAAGTAAAAATTATGATCCTATAGAAGGTGAACTTAATAATATTATATCCATTCAAAATAAGAGAACCGATTTACTAAAACAACTAAATGATGCAATGTCTTCACTTATCACTACAGTTCAAAATTCTACATCAACCAATACTGCATCCTAAAAGAAAAAGTCTGCTATCAACTCACATTCTTGATGGCAGATTTTTTTATTAATAAATGAATACTTACTTTTTAATTGTATGGAACATTATTAGCATACTTTTTTCATATAATTATCAATAAAATCTATAATACATTTTCTGCATATTGATAATCATAATTTGTTAACTTTTTGTATATAGTATACAATGCAAATCATTTGCATTGATTAAATTTTTTCATAGGTTTAGAATGTAAAAGTAGAAGCTTTAGAAAGAAGGGATTTCTTTGAAGGTAAAAGTAGATTTATTTTCTGGTTTTTTAGGTGCAGGAAAAACTATGCTTATAAAAAAACTTATAAGCGAACAACTAAAGAACGATAAGATCGCAATAATAGAAAATGAATTTGGAGAAATAGGTATCGATAGCAGTTTCTTAAAAACTACTAAGATCGATGTTAAAGAAATAAATGCAGGCTGCATATGTTGTAGTGTTTATGGAGATTTCACTGAAGGAATTAATGAAGTAATTAGTAAGTATAATCCTGGAAGAATAATAATAGAGCCATCTGGAGTAGCAAAACTTTCAGAAATATTATCTGTGTTTAAAGAACCTAATCTAAAGGATAAGGTTGCTATAAATATGATAATGACAGTAATAGATATAACAAAATATGATATGTACGTATTAAATTTTGATGATTTCTATAAAAATCAAATAATAAATGCCAAAACTATAATATTGAGTAGAACTCAGAATGTGACTAAAGATATGGTGGTACAAACTGTCTCAAAGATTAGAGAATTAAATAAAAATGCAAATATAATAACAACTCCATGGGATGATTTAAAAGCTGAAGATATAATAAATATCGCTGAAGGTGATGCTCAAAAGCAGCTTATTGAGAAGGTAAATCTTATAAGAAGTAGCTTGGCTAAAGTTTCGCTTAAAAGCTCAACAACAAGATCTACTGGAGAAACCTTTAAGACTATAGGGATAGAAACACCTAAAGTATTTTCAAAAAGTACCTTAGAATCTATACTCACTCGATTAAATGATAAAAAAATATATGGAACAATTCTAAGAGCAAAAGGAATAATAGAATCCTCAAGCAGCAAATGGTTAGAATTTGACTTTGTACCAGGAGAGTTTGAGATAAGGCCTTCTTTGCCAGATTATTCAGGAAGAGTCTGTGTTATTGGAAATGAGCTCAATTCAAGCGAGATAAAGAAACTATTTGAAGTTTAAATTTTATTTTATAATTTATATTTAAGTACCTATTTTGGGGTTCCCCTACAAAATCAATTTTCTATTTGTGGAAGGTTTGGATATCTATAAACCTTCTAACAGCTATAAAATAACAATTGTAGTTGGAGCCCTGTAATTATTGACTAACTTTTACATCCTTTAAATAGTACAAGTTTTTAATTAAAAACATAAATTAGATTATCAAGGCATCAGAAAAGATATACCACAATTAGAAATTAATTATTATGTAACTTATTCTTATATAGGTGTACTATAATAATGTATTATTATAGATGTACCACTTCGAACCGAAATCTATTTTTAAAACTCTCACGGCTTCTGGTGAGAGAATTTAAAAATAATAAGTTTTATTACGAAGTGGTACATCCATAATTTATACAAACATTTAAACTTAAAGGCGTGATTACACTATGAAAACTAAAATAGATATTGAAATAGTAACTGGCTTTATAGGGTCTGGTAAAACATATTTTATAAATACACTTATAAAGAATACTTTTCTTTTCATGGAAAAGGTACTAATTATTCAAAATGAACAAGGCTTATGTCAAATCGAAGATAGTATTATAAATAGTAAGAACATAATATTAGAACAGTATAATCCACAATTAAAGCTGAGTTCAGACTATATTAATTCTATGATAGATAAATATAAGCCTCATAGGATAATAATAGAATACAATGGTACAAAAGATCTTATTGAATTAGTTGATACTATTTCCCTGGAATTAACTAATCGTTGCAATATTAGTTCAGTTTTCTATATTTCTGATATTAATACATATGGAATGTTCCTATCCAATATGCCTGGACTTGTTCTTCCTTGCATATACCACAGTAATCTAATAATATTAAATAATTGTTCTAAGATTTCTAAGGACAAGCTTAAAGAAATTAAATCCAATATTAATAGCCTGAATAGAGATACATTTATAGCTGATATAGATAAAATGGATTCTCTAGAAAAAGAGTTACAGTACATGGCCATCTTAGACGGAGGTTTTCTTAAATTTTTAAGAATTTCTCTAAAAACAATCTTATCTAAAATATAATTACCTCAGTGATTAGAAAGCGGTGTTTACAATGGAATATAGAGAAACTTCTAAGAAAAATTACATAAACTATTTATCAAAATTAGCATTTATTCCATTGATAATATTGATAATATTATTAATGTTAAAATTTAAGATAGCCTTAAATGGAAGAACCCTAAAAAACTTTTCCGCGATTTTTATAAGTATAATTTTAGAGGCAATGCCCTTTATATTTATAGGTTCTCTTATATCATCTTTCATACAACTTTATGTATCTGAAAAGACTATAGCCAGAATCTTACCTAAAAATAAGTTTTTAGCTTTATTATCTGCATCTGTAATAGGCATATTCTTTCCAATATGTGAGTGCGCCATAATTCCTATAGCAAGGCGACTTATAAAAAAAGGTGTGCCAGTTGGAGTTGCTACTACATTTATGCTAGCTACCCCTATCATCAATCCAGTAGTACTTATGTCTACATATTATGCTTTTAATCATAGAATATCTATATTGTTTATAAGAAGCATTGCAGGAATTGTAGCAGCCATAGCTATAGGATCTATTATAAGTATACTAGAAAGAAATAACTCAGATTTACTTAGAGAAGATATTTATGATGATAGTGATGATCTTTGCGGATGCGGTGAATCTCATACTGCATCTAAAAACAAATCAAAATTATCTTCGTTGCTTGATAATGTTATCACAGAATTTTTTGACATAAGCAAATTTCTAATTTTCGGTGCAATTTTATCTGCAGTATTCCAAGTTCTAGTATCAAGAGATAGTATAAATGTATTAGCTAGAAATCCTTATATTTCTGTACTCGCTATGATAGGACTAGCTTTTATCCTTTCAATCTGCTCCGAAGCAGATGCTTTTATAGGCTCTACATTTGTGGGCCAGTTTACTACTGGATCTATAATAGCCTTTTTAATATTTGGACCTATGCTTGATATAAAGAACACCTTGATGCTAGTTGGAGGCTTTAAAAGAAAGTATGTAATTACATTGATTATATGCATTGTTATTATTTGCTTTATCTTAGGTTCTTTAGTTAACTTTATGGAAGTAATGAAGGTGATTTAACATGAAAAGATTTAATTTTAATGAGTTTATAAAATTTATTACTTTGTTTCTATTATCATTATTTCTTTATAACCTTAATGCTACTGGCAACATAAAATTATTTATAACTCCTAAGCTAATATTTTATGTAAATATACTCCAAATAGCATTAATAATTTTAACTCTTTATCAACTAAAAAAATCTTTTACTATAGCTACTTATAAAAGATCTAACAAAGTTCATCTTCTGTTTATATTCACTATTATAGTAGGTTATGGTGCAAGCAAAGCAGGCATTGATACCACTATAGTTGACAATAAAGGCGTAAAAGCAATAAATAAGCTAGCTAATGTCTCTGGAGAACTTACTGCAGAAGAAAGAGCAAAGAAGCTTCCGCTTAATATAACCAGCGAAAATTATGTAGCTTCATTGTCAGATATGTTCCAGCATGTATCTGAATACAAAGGGAGACAGGTTACTATAAGTGGATTTATACACAAAGAACAAGGGCTAGATACAAATGAATTTGTAATTTCTAGATTATATATGAGTTGCTGTATAGCTGACTCACAAATTGTTGGGCCTATAGGCAGAATACGTGATAGAAGTATAGATTTTAAGGAAGGACAATGGGTTACAGTAGTTGGTAAAGTCTCCGAAAAAGATCAAGTTCAAGATGGTCAAAAAACTGTAACACCAGTTGTTGTAGCTGATAGTTTTCAAACTATACAAAAGCCTTCTGATCCTTATGTTTACTTAAAATAAATCATATGTATATAATTAATCTCTTTTAGAACTATCTAAAAGAGATTTTTTTTTACAAATAAATTTCAATAAATATTATTTGTCATTGATTTATATTTATTCAAATTTATTAACATGTTAAAAACTCCTGTTATACACATACTTACCACTAACCGCCATGTAAATGAATAAAGATATAACATACCATTATTTGCATTGTACACAATCGATAATTAGTATTAATTAGTATTGTATTTTATTTAATATGCTAATATACTTAATATAAGTCATAATAAAGCATTAAAAGATTATAACATTATAGTTAAATCAATAATTTTATGGAGATAACTCAAAAATAGAACGGCTTACTTAGTTAAATTGAAATTAAATAACAATTTTATAAAGATTCATAGATTTAAATTGGTATTCAAAATTTATAATTTATATTTATTAAAGTTTTTCTTATAACTATGAGTAAATATATCTAAAAGATTTCTTTACCAATATTTATTTTTTAAAGAACATATCAGAAAGTATTGATAATATGTAAAATTCTAAAGTTAGTGGTAAACTCGATAAAATATTAAATAAAAAGATCGGAGATTAAATTATGAAAATATTCAATAATCTATCTGTTAAGAGTAAACTCATATCTGGCTTTTCAATAGTTATTGTATTTATGGTAGCTATAACCTTAATTAGTCAGCTAAACTTGAATAAAATAAACCAAGCATCTAGTTCAATGTATAACGAGGAATTTCAAACCTTAAAAAATCTAGAAATTGCTAATGCCAATACAATGCATATTAGACTAAGCGTAATTAACTTAGTTGAAGCAAGAGACAAATCAAAGGTTTCTTCAACACAAGAAAATATTGCTTCATATAGACAAGAAAATAATAAAATTTTTGATGAATTTTCAAAGACCATCCTAACTGTTGATGAAAAGACCGAGTTTTCAAAATTAGAGAGTGAATTGTCAGATTATAGAGCAGCTTGTGATAAGATAATAGCTCTTGTATCAGAAGGAAAATATGATGAAGCAGCTACACTTAGTACAAGTTCTGCTGATATTAGAAATAAACTTACAACTTCTATAGAAAAATTAGTAAGTGATGTAGATAAAAGTGCTGTGATTAAAGAAACTAATAATAATACTATATATAAAAATTCTTTAATAACCGTAGTATCTATTTCAGTTGTAGCTATACTAATTGGAATCATACTTTCTACAACTTTAACACTCACAATCTCTCGCCAAATAAAGAGAATATTAAATTTCGCACACTATTTAGGCGAAGGCGACTTGTCTCATGCTATGACAATTGATAGTAAAGATGAATTTGGTAATCTTGCTGTTGAATTAAACAAAGCCAGCAGCAATGTGAAAGAATTAATCTCTAAGGTTATTAACGATTCAGAAACCTTAAGTGCATCTAGTGAAGAACTGGCGGCTTCAACACAAGAAATTTCTGCAGTAATGCAATCCATAAGTCAATCTACTGATGAAATAGCTAAAGGAGCTCAAAATCTCAGCATGGTATTTGAGACTGTAAGCTCTTCTTCTGAAGAAGTAACTGCAACTACAAATGAATTAGCAAATAGAGCTGAAGATTCTCTGAAATCAGTTAGAGAAATTGATAAAAGAGCGATTTCAATTAAAGAAACCGCTTCAAAAAACATTAAAGAAAGTGCAGAAATCTATGAAGAAAAAAAATCTGGGTTACTATCAGCTATTGAAGAAGGCAAGGTAGTTGAAAAAGTTAAAATTGCAGCTGATTCTATCGGAGCAATCGCAGAACAAACTAACCTTTTAGCCCTTAATGCTGCTATAGAAGCAGCAAGAGCAGGTGAGCAAGGCAAAGGCTTTGCCGTTGTTGCCGATGAAGTGAGAAAATTAGCAGAACAATCTTCAGAAGCTGTAGTCAGCATACAAGCTATGGTTAATCAAGTGCAATCAGCCTTCAGTAAACTTTCCGAAACAGGGTCAGGTATGTTAGATTACATGAACGATGTAGTAAAGCCAACTTATGAATTTCTAATGAGTACAGGTATCCAATATGAAAAAGATGCAGCTTTTGTAAATGATATGTCTGAAGAGATTGCCTCTTCCTCAAAACAAATGAATACAGTTATGGATCAGGTAAGTGAATCAATACAAAATCTTTCAGCTACAGCAGAAGAATCTGCTGCAAGCTCTGAGGAGATACTTAGCAGCATTACTGAAGTTACTGAATCAATTGACGATGTATCAACAGCAGTTCAGAATCAAGCAATATTAGTTCAAAACCTTAATAATATGGTTCAAAAATTTAAAATATAAAAATGTATTAATCTAAGAGTATTATATGGAGCATTAATTCCAGATAATACTCTTTCTTATTTATATAAATTTTAAAATCTTCACACTATTTTCTTTATTTTTTATGCATTTATTAGTAATAACTAGTAGATACTATGAAAGTACGCATATTCAGATCGATATTAAAGGAGGTACTTTCTGTGACTAAAGTTATGAAAACAATGGATGGAAATCAAGCTGCTGCTGAAGCATCTTATGCTTTTACAGACGTTGCAGCTATATATCCAATTACTCCATCAACACCTATGGCAGAAGGAGTTGATGAATGGGCTGCTCATGGAAAAAAGAACTTATTTGGTCAGCCAGTTAGAGTAGTGGAAATGCAATCAGAAGCTGGAGCTGCTGGAGCAGTACATGGTTCATTAGCTTCTGGAGCTTTAACCACTACATATACAGCTTCTCAAGGACTACTTCTAATGATACCTGTACTTTATAAAGTAGCTGGTGAATTATTACCTGGAGTATTTCATGTAACAGCTAGAGCTATAGCCACTCATGCTCTATCTATATTCGGTGATCATCAGGACGTAATGGCTGCTAGACAAACAGGGGTTGCATTACTCGCATCTTCAAATGTTCAAGAAGTTATGGATTTAACAAATGTATCGCATCTAGCCTCAATTAAAAGTAGAATTCCATTCTTACACTTTTTTGATGGATTTAGAACATCTCACGAATATCAAAAGATAGAACCAATAGCTTATGAGGATGTTGCGAAACTAGTTGATTACGACGCGATAAAGCAATTTAGATCTAGAGCTCTTAATCCTGAGCATCCAACAATAAGAGGAACTGCTCAAAATCCAGACATATACTTCCAAGAAAGAGAAGCTGCAAATAAATTCTACGAGCAAGTTCCTGATATAGTAGAAAACTATATGAGAGAAATAGAAAAAATTACTGGAAGAGCTTATCATCCATTTGATTATTATGGCGACCCTAATGCAGAAAACATAATAGTCGCTATGGGCTCAGTTTGCGATACCATAGAGGAAACAATTGACTATCTTAAAGAAAAAGGTGAAAAAGTAGGGGTTGTAAAAGTTCATCTTTATAGACCATTCTGTCAAAATTACTTTATGAATGCTGTTCCTAAAACCGTAAAGAAAATTTCAGTTTTAGATAGAACTAAAGAGCCAGGTGCTCCAGGTGAACCTTTATATCTTGATGTATGTAATATTTTCTATAACAATGATATGAAACCTACTATAGTTGGTGGTAGATATGGATTAGCATCAAAAGATACTACACCATCTCAAATACTGGCAGTATTCAATAACTTAAAACAAGATCAACCTAAAAATGGATTTACTATTGGTATAGTTGACGATGTCACAAACACTTCTCTTAAAGAAGAAGATATTATAGATACTACACCAGAAGGAACCATTAGCTGTAAATTCTGGGGCTTAGGCTCTGATGGTACTGTAGGTGCAAATAAAACTGCTGTAAAGATTATAGGAGATAATTCTGATTTATTTGCTCAAGCATATTTCTCATATGATAGTAAAAAATCCGGAGGAAGCACTATATCTCACTTAAGATTTGGAAAACAAAGAATCAAATCTCCATATCTTATATACAATGCTGACTATATTGCATGCCACAACAAATCATTTATATATAATTTTGATGTATTAAAAGGATTAAAAAAGAATGGTTCTTTCGTGCTTAATTGTCCATGGACTGGCGAAGAATTAGAAAAAAGATTACCTGCTACAATGAAAAAATACATAGCAGAAAACAATATAAACTTCTATGTTATAGATGCTATTGCTATCGCCCAATCAATAGGGCTAGGCGGAAGAATAAATATGATAATGCAATCTGCTTTCTTCAAACTAGCTAACGTAATTCCTGTAGAACAGGCTGTTGATTTACTAAAGAAATCAGTTGAAAAATCTTATGGCAAAAAAGGCGAAAAAGTAGTAAAAATGAATCAAGCTGCTATCGATCAAGGTATTGGAGCACTTAATAAAATTAATATTCCTGACTCTTGGAAGACAGCCACTGATGACTTAGGTCCTATAAAAGAGGAACCTGATTTTGTTAAGAACCTTCAAAGACCTATGGCTAGAAATGAAGGTGATTCGCTTCCTGTAAGTGCGTTTAAAGGTATGGAAGATGGAACCTTCCCTGTTGGGACTACTAAATATGAAAAACGTGGTATAGCCATTACTATTCCTGAATGGCAGATAGATAAGTGTATTCAATGTAATCAATGCGCTTATGTATGTCCTCATGCTGTAATAAGAGCTAGTCTTTTAGATGAAAATGAAAAGCAAAAAGCTTTAGATACCTTTGAGACCAAGAAGGCTGCAGGTAAAGGACTTGAAGGCTTAGAATTCCGTATACAGGTAAGTCCTCTTGATTGTACTGGTTGCGGAAACTGTGCAGATATTTGCCCTGCACCAGGAAAAGCATTAATTATGAAACCTGCTGATGAACAAATCAAAATGCAGTCTGAAAACTGGGAATTCTTTCTAACAGTTACAAGTAAAGAAGGCTTAATGGATAAAAAGACTGTAAAAGGAAGTCAATTTGTAAGACCTCTATTAGAATTCCATGGCGCATGCCCAGGTTGCGGAGAAACTCCATATATAAGACTTTTAACTCAATTGTTTGGTGATAGAATGATGATAGCAAATGCTACAGGATGCTCATCAATTTGGGGTGGAAGTGCTCCGGCAATGCCTTATACAACAAATGCTTTGGGAAAAGGTCCATCTTGGGGTAACTCCTTATTTGAAAATAATGCTGAATATGGTTTTGGTATGTATTTAGCTGTAAAACAAATGAGATCTAGAATAGCTCAACTTATGGATGAGTATTTAAAGAACGGAAAAAGTGAAAATATTAAGTCCTCTTTCAATGCTTGGTTAGAAGCAATGGAAGATGGTGATAAGTCTAGAGAAGTTTCAGAAAAGGTTCTAGAAGCTATAGGATCAGAAGACTTTAATAGCGATCCAGCACTTAAAGAAATCTTAGATAAAAAAGACTATCTGGTTAAAAAATCTCACTGGTTCATGGGCGGAGATGGATGGGCTTATGATATAGGTTATGGCGGTCTAGATCAAGTAATTTCTAGTGGTGAAGATGTTAATATATTTGTAATGGACACAGAAATTTACTCAAATACAGGAGGTCAATCTTCTAAGTCTACGCCAACTGGTGCAGTTGCTAAGTTCGCTGCTGGTGGAAAGAAATCTAAGAAAAAAGACCTTGGTGCAATGGCTATGACTTATGGTAACGTGTATGTAACACAAATAGCCATGGGTGCAAATATGAATCAAACTATAAAAGCTATAGCTGAAGCTGAAGCTTATAAAGGGCCTTCTCTTATAATAGCTTATGCCCCATGTATAAGTCATGGTATAAAGACAGGTATGGGAACAAGTATGGCTCAAGAGAAGAAAGCTGTCGAAGCAGGTTATTGGCATCTTTATAGATATAATCCTCTTCTCAAAGAAGATGGAAAAAATCCATTCGTATTGGATTCTAAAGAACCAACAAAACCTTACAAAGAATTCCTAAGTAGTGAAGTTCGTTATACATCATTGATGAGCGTATTCCCTGATGCTGTTGATCATGCATGGGAAACAGCTGAGAAGGATGCTAGAGAACGTTATGAGACTTATAAACGTTTAGCAGAGCAGACTTATTAAACGTCTTTAATAAATTAAGCTCTGATACCAATAAAATTAAAAAGAGAGAACCTTAGGTTCTCTCTTTTTAATTACTATTTTTGATTTGTATCTACCCACTCTTTAGCATTTCTAACATCTAATTCACTTGGAATTTCAACATTAGAAACTTCTTTAGTCTCTGCTATATTAGCCCATGCAGCTGTGTCATGTCTTTCTATAGGTTTTGCCATATCATGTTCCTTATATCTATTATCAGCCATATTAATCAATCCTCCTGTAAAGATTTAATTTTTAGACGCACTAACCTTAATTAATACGTCTATAAACATTGTTTTAATCTAACTTAGCTTAAGAAAGTTTTAAGTTATAATATATTTCAATATATTATATATTGTTGCTTAAAAAAAATTTAGTATTCATTTACGTATTGGCTACTTTACACGTAATTACCTATTACCACAATTTTAATTCTAAATTATTATTTCAAGAAACTTCCAATCCATAAAATTTACTCTATAAAACTATTAAAAGCCTTAATAAGAAACAGATACCTAGTCGAATGTTTCCACTTAAAATCAATAAAAAAAAGTTATCCATATCTTAGTATGAATAACCTTTTAACTAAAAAATTACATTTAATTTTAAAATAGTGTTTAAATATAAATTTAATAGAAACTATAACTAGTTTATTACTCTTCTTACTTTTCCAATCTTATTCCATGGTACATCTACGACTCTCACAAAGCTCTTAGAATTTGGAGCCTCAATCCATTTTCCGTCGCCCACATACATACCTACATGACTTATATCTGAATAGAATAATAAATCTCCAGGTTTAACCTCATCTTTGCTTACTTCTTTACCATCATTAATTTGATCGTAGGTGGTTCTTCCTATATTTATTCCTGCCTGTTTAAATCCCCATTGCATAAGCCCAGAACAATCAAAAGCTTTGTAACCTTTATTAATAAATTGCACCGGTATATTATCATATATTCCATTATCAGCCTGGCTAGGAAATGCTTTTTTTAGCAAGTCAATAAGACTTGAAGTAATTTCTTGTCCATAGCCTCCATATATATAAGGAGTTCCTATTTGAGTCTTTAATACATTATATACTTCTTGGAATGCATTACTTGTAGTTTCATTTCCTGATGTATTTGTTTCTGCTACTACCTTTACATAAGCCTTGCTTACATATCCAGTCTTTCCATTAAAATCTATATTGAACCAGTCACCTGAACTGCTTAATATCTTAAACGTCTGATTAGGAAGTATATATGCTATTGCACTTGAGTCACTGCTTGCTTTACTTCTTAATCTAAGATTTGTTGTAACATTATAAACCATACCAGTCTGGACTGTTACTTGCGGTGCTTGTGGTTGCTGTGTTGTAGGAACCTGAGTTGTTGGTTGTTGTACTACAGGTGTATTTTGAGAATCAGCTGGTTTTTGCTCAACAACACTATTAGAGGTCTCTGTAACTTTTACATACTGCTTACTTACATAACCAGTTCGGTTAGCAACCTGTATATAGTACCACTCTCCACTAATATCTTTAATATCAATAGCTTGTCCATTGTATAAATAGCCAATAATTGCTGAACTTGTGTTAGCGCTTTGTCTTATTCTTAGAGTAGTACTTATATTTATAACTTGTCCTTTAGAAGGTTTCTCTACAGTTTTTGTAGGTTGATTATTTTGTTGGTTTGTATTTGATTGATTAGCATTATTACTTGTATTTTGATTATTGCTAGTTGGTGTACTTGTCTCAGTAGAAGCACTAATTTCCTTAACATAATCTTTATGAACGTATCCAAGTTTATCATTAAACTTTATATAGTACCAATCTCCACTTTTTTCTTTTATATCAAATGTCTGACCATTACTCAAATAACCTATTACTGCTGAACCTATATTAGCTAACTGTCTTATTCTCAAACTAGTGCTTACATTTATAACTTGTCCTTTAGATTGAGTAGTAGTTGCCTGCACTGTTGAAGTTTGAGTAACTACTTGAGTACTGCTACTAGTAGAAGCTGGAGCCAATAATACAACAGTTGTACTTGGCGTTTCTTTTACATAATCCTTATGGATATATCCTACTTTTCCATTTATACTTATGTAGTACCAGTCACCTGCTATACCTTTTATATCAAATGTCTGACCGTTATTTAAATATGATATAACCGGAGAATCTGTCGAAGCGCTTTGCCTCATTCTAAGGTTAGTGCTTATATTTACAACTTGTCCTTTTTCTGAACCAGACTGCTTTATTTGAGTAATATTCGTACTACTTTTAGTTGTATTGCTTACTCCAATTGCTCTCTCAATAATAGAGTAAATTCTCTGACCATATGTATCTCCAGAACTTAATGCTTGATCAAAGGAACTGTAAGCTGTGGTATCATATCCTGGGTAAGCCCACTTACCACCTAGTTCTTCTAAACTCTTTGCGCTGCCTCTTGCAACAAGCTGGAACCTTGGATCTGCTTTTTCATTTTTTAATGGCTCTGTTGATGCATAAGCCTTTAGATGTTGAACTTGCGCTCTAAGTCCTTCTCTTACATCCTTGAACTTACTGCGACTTTGATCTATTCCTATAGCACCTATTCCAGCAAAATTATTATCTTCCGCAGTAACTATTCCTTTTCCATCATTATATCTAAAGTATCCAGTCTCTAAAAAAGCCTGCGATACTACTATATCTCCTCTTACACCTTCTGCTTGAGCTTCTTCGTACGCAATGTTAACAAAATCATCTATAGAAATAGATAATTGATAATTACTTATCTTCAAAGACTTAAAGTAATTTATCATTTGTTCTTTGCTTGCCTCTGAGCTTCCCATAATATTATGGTAGCTTACGGAATTAACTTGAGTTGTTTGAACTTGAGTTTGTTCTGTAGCATGAACGTATTGATTTGTAAATCCAATCGTAGATGCAATTGCAGATGTAGCTAATAACAACTGTAATATCTTTTTTCTATTCAACTGATTATCCCCCCACTAAAAACATTTATTACCCTTTATATATGTGCCAAAATACCACTAATTATGAAATTTTCGAGCATATATAAAGATAAATATGCTGCAAAACTATGATGAATTTTACTACTTCTTATTTAATTATAACTTATAAAAAAATATTTGTGTCCAATTTATGAAAAAAAGTAGTAAATTTAACCACAAAATTTCATATTTAACTTTAATCTTCATTAAAAAAGAACTCTTTATCAAGCTTAAATTTCTTTTTAACTTGTTTTAAGCTAATTTTATCAGCAATATTTACTTTATATAAGATATATTGAGCTAGTAGTATTTCAAAAGGTAACCAGCTTCCATGTGTCATAGGTAGTATATATCTAGATGCTCCCTTCATTTCTCTAAAAAGCGACATTCTGCTACCAATGGGAATAACTTCATCTAACAATGCATCTATAATAGTTACTCTTTCCTTTTTCAAATTGCTTGCATAAGACAATGGATCAATTTTAAAAAGCGGATGTATTTCATCATTGTTAATTAACTCATTTAAAGACATAGCTCTAACACTTGGCAATTGCCTTTCATAAGTTTCAAACAATCTTTCTTTATCATATAAATAGTGTATATCCCTATGATCCTCTTTAAATAATTTTCTTGCAAAACCAGCCGCTGGTGATTGATGTATTATCTTAGGAAAATACCCTCCCGTAGTCATAAACATAGCTTGATCTATTCTTTTGTCTAAGGAAGCTACAATTGATGAAAGCATTCCACCAAGACAATATCCCATTATACAATTATTTTTCGTCCACACCTTTTTTTGTTCGAGATAATCAATCGTACTCATAACATCCACTACAGCATGTTGCCAAAACTTATACATTACCCTTATCTCAGGATACAAAAAACTTCTTCCACTCACTGAATCATTTTCAACTCTTGTATAGTTTCCAGGTATTACTGGAATTGAGCAGTAAACACCTGCAGAGGCTAAATGAGCACCCATCCAAAGTAAAAACTTTATATTCCTGCTACCAAGTCCATGCAAAAGAATAGCAGATGCTTTAACTTCTTTCTTAGGCTCAAAATTATATACCTCTACAGTTTCTGTTCCAGGTGCTGGAGAACTATATAAAGTCCTAAATCTTGTATAGTTAGCTCTATAGTTACTTCCTTTTAATATATATCCTTCAACACATTTTATAGTTTTTTTATTATACTCAAAATCTATCCTCATAATAAAATCAACTCTGATTAACAAATATTCTACATACCATTTATATGAATGATCATGAAAATAGGTTCATTTATATGTGAATAAATGAGCCTATTTTTGATGAGCAAATATATTATTTAATTGCTATTATAGATGTACCACTTCGAACCGCAATCTATTTTTAAAACTCTCACGGGTTCTGGTGAGAGAATTTAAAAATAATAAGTTTTATTACGAAGTGGTACATCCTACGTGTCTTTAATAATGAACTCTTACTAGCCAGTATTTTATCTTTTTATCACTCCAGCCTAAATCCCAAGGAACATTGTTTCTATCGGTATTATGACAAGTGACCAAGGCATATCCTTTAGAATCAGCTCCAGTAACAACTGAAATGTGGTTTATGTCTCCCTTTTTCTCATATGCAACGAAATCTCCTGGAAGCAATTTATAAGATGCTTTATAAACTTTTTCATAACTTCCATAGGCTATAACTGAAGCTCTTCCGCTTCCAACCATATAGTTTTTAAACCCATCAGCATTCAACCAAGCCCTTGTAGCACCACTATTATCATATCCCCAAGCTCCATTCTTTTTAAACTTGCCACCTTCATATAGTATCTGTGATGCAAAGTTCGCACAATCTCCGCCTTCTGGGTTGTAGTCTCTATATTTTTTATTATATTTAAATTCAAAAGTTTCTTCACTTGCTGCTCCACAGTATCTAAATGCATACTCGATAGCACCTTTTCTTCTCTCATTCAGAGTGGAAAAATCTCTTGGGGGCTGGGAAAGTATATGTGTTTTTATAGAGTCTACTTTAAGCTTTTCTAAATCCAAAGAATCTCCAAAAGGATCCTTATACCATTCTTTATTTATAATCCACTTATCTTCCAACTTCGCTAAACTCATTATGTGATACGTCCCTATTCTAAAGCTATTTACTATATCAGGTTCATTGTCATAAATATATCTGTATTCAGTAGAACAAATAAAGTTAATAGAAGCTTTAGACTGATCACCTCTTACTTTTCTTACAACAACCTTAGGAACTATTTCTATAAATTTAGCGCCTTGTTTTTCTTGCCAATTGTGAAGGTATTGATCTTTCTTTTGCTCATACTCATAAGCCCAAGTTCCAAACTTGGTTTTTGTATCATATAATTCTTTAACTAAATTCATATTTCCATCTATTATTGCTTTGTTTCTATTATTAAAGATATCCTGTACTATTGTAGTAGCCTCTTCTTTTGTAATTGGCTTAGCACTCTCGTTAGCAATAGGCTCAGCATTAACTCGCTTTATATCAAAACAAGAACTAAGAATTGTAAGAATTAAAAATACGCTGGATATCTTTATAATCATTTGTTTTTCATAACATATTTTCTTTAGCATAATAAAACCACCTTTTGCACTAATATTTAAGTGATTTAAAAATATAGATTTATCATTCCGTCCTTAGTTCTTATCATAAGACTTGATGATACTTTTTATACATTGTAAAATACATTAATATACTTATAGGTTTTTTTCTATTGTATCTATGAAGGACTTTATGTTTTCATCACTAATTGGTACCTTGCCCCACCAGTTATCAAACTTCTCATCTTTATTACCAAAATATTTAGCTTTAATTATAATTTCTGGTCTATACTCGTAGTGAAGTATATCAAAATGTATCCATTTTCCTCCCCATATAAAATTGTTAGCTTCAAATACCTTAGGTATCTCTTTTGTATATCCTTTTATTCTCTTATCTCCTTGTTCTAAAGAAGCCCATTGCCAATAGTCTCTTGAGTCTCTGTTAAGGTCTATTGCAATACCAAAAGCATGAGGACTTAACCTTCCTGTTCCAGATATTATCCTATAATTATAAGTGCCATTGAATGGATATATATCCGAACCAGCCTTACCATTAGACTTTGTTAATTCATTAAGTGACTTTATAACTGTATTTAGATTGCCTGCAGCCGCATTTTGTCCATTAAACTGCATTCCTCCTGCCACTAACTTTAAGTTTTTTTCTATTTCACCTTTACTATGCCCATATACATCATGTAATAATTCATAAACTCTCATTCTTCCAGGGTCAAATTTATCTGCTACAACTCCATCTATTGATTCAAGAGGATAAATCTGTTCCAGCATATCTTGAAGATCTGGATTGGCTAACTTTTGTTCAAAAGTTTTTTGCTTTTTATCGTCATAAATTATTTTTTTTCCTGATTTCATAACGATATATACATTTTCATTATTTTTTTCCACTCCAGTTATATAAGAAGGATATGCCATCATAAGGGTTAATAAATCCTGTTTCATTGTTATATTGTAATCGGGTTCTTTTGTTTTAGCTCTAGCCTCATAAGAAAACATTAAACACATTATTAGTATTACTGGTATTACCTTTCTTTTCATAAGTATCATCACCCTTTACTAGTATTTAAAATAACCATAACAACTTTATTTAAGCTTATTTTTAAGAGTCTTATTGAAATATAGTCTTTACTACAAATAAGCTATTAAAATTCGTAAATATAGAAAAAAGCCTTAATGTTATAGTTTCTAACATTAAGACTTTCATTTATATATTTTCCACTTATTAAATTCGTATGTGTAGATATATTTACCACCACTTCCAACACCATATTTACAATTCTTTAAGCATTTAATTAAAGTATCAGATAGAGTGACATATAAACTTCAACATATTGTTAATTGAAGTTAATTATTTAAAAATTTATTTAAAATATTTATAGTATAATCTATATCTTCTTTTGAAACCCAATAATGAGTAACAAATCTTAGCTTTCCGCCTTCTTGTCCATTTATTTTTATATTGCTATCATTAAAATATTTAACTATTTTATCTGATATTTCTTCAACATTATCAATAGTAAAGAAAACCATATTTATATCTAAATTATCTCTATCAACCTTAATTCCTTCAATTTTCTCAAGCTCATCTGCTAGATACACAGCATTCACATGATCTTCACCAAGTCTTTTAGTCATATCCTTTAAAGCAATTAAACCAGCTGATGCTAAGAAACCAGCTTGTCTAAGTCCACCACCCATCAACTTTCTCTTTTTTCTAGCCTTATCTATAAATTCCTTACTACCTGCTAGCATAGATCCTACTGGCGCACAAAGACCTTTTGATAAACAGAACATTACTGAGTCACAATACTTTGTTATTTCTTTAGCTTCAACCCTCAAGAAGGAAGCTGCATTAAACAATCTAGCTCCATCTAGATGAACTTTAAGATTATTTTCTTTAGCTATATTACTTATCTCTCTCATATAATCTACGTCTACTACAGCTCCATTTGAATAAGCATTTTCAACGCAAATCAATGATGTTTCTGGAAAATGAATATCTTCAGTTCTTATAGTAGCTCTTATTTTATATAAATTCATTCTTCCTCTCTCTGTAGGAAGAGCTCTTAATTGAACACCTGCTATAACAGCTGCAGCTCCAACTTCATGAGCTACTATATGGCAATCCTCTCCGAGAATAACCTCTTCACCTCTTCTACAATGAGTAAAAAGTGCTAATTGATTACCAAAAGTTCCACTTGGTACAAATAATGCTGCTTCCATTCCTACTAGCTCTGCAGCATATTTTTCAAGCTCATTTATTGTAGGGTCATCACCATATACATCATCCCCAACCATTGCATTGAACATAGCCTCTCTCATTGCTTCTGTTGGCTGTGTTACTGTATCACTTCTTAAATCAATAAATCTCTTTGACATAACTTGCCTCCCCAAATACAAAATTAAATATTATTATAGCGTTTTTAAAGCGTTGTATAGAAATTAATTGTAGGTTTAAAGTTGTACATATTTAATAATAACACACTATAATATTGATAAAAACTTAAATAGAGAGGTATAATATATAAAAATTACTTATTAAGGTGGTGAAATTTTATGAGACCAGTACTATTTTTTATGATGAAGTCATGTCCTTACTGCAAACAAGCAATAAACTGGATGAAAGAGCTTGAACAAGAGAATCCAGCATATTCTGATATAGAAATAAAAACTATTGATGAAAACTTAGAGCCAGATGTAGCAGATCAGTACGATTATTATTATGTACCAACTTACTACATTAACGGAGAAAAGGTACATGAGGGCGTTGCTACAAAAGAAAAAATAAAGCAAGTATTCGATACTGCATTATTATAGAACATACGATTATCTTTATAAATGAAAAATTACCTTTCAGCAGAACAAGCTTGAAGGGTATTTTTTTATTGAAATCCATTAACCTATGGCTTCTAACTTAAACTTATATTTTCAAATTCTCCTTTTATAACCCAGAGAAGTTTTGAAAATAAATGTAGATTAAAGTGATACATCTTTAATCTACATTAGCATATGTAAAGTATATACTTTATATATTTATAATGGTATAATGTAAACATTATCAATATATCGTACATGTTTATAAAAAATTACTTTTTATAAAGATTCATATTAAAGGAGGAAAATTCATGGCACATACTCCATCAAACTCAAGATACAATAATATGAAATATAATAGATGTGGGAAAAGCGGTCTAAAGCTGCCTGCAATATCTCTTGGTTTATGGCATAACTTCGGTGGCGTAGACACCTTAGAAAACCAAAAAAGATTAATAACCACATCTTTTGACTTAGGAATAACACATTTTGATTTAGCAAACAACTACGGACCACCTCCAGGATCTGCAGAAGAGAACTTTGGAAGAATTCTTCACTCCGAGCTTTCTGGATATAGAGATGAACTAGTTATCTCTACAAAAGCAGGCTATGGAATGTGGCCAGGCCCTTATGGTGACTGGGGATCAAGAAAATATTTGATATCAAGCTTAGATCAAAGCTTGAAAAGAATGAATTTAGATTATGTAGATATATTCTATTCTCACAGACCAGATCCAAATACTCCTGTTGAAGAAACTATGATGGCTTTAGATCAAGTAGTTAGACAAGGTAAGGCATTATATGTAGGTATATCAAACTACAGTGCTGAACAAACAGCAAAGGCTTCTAAGATATTGAAGGAGCTTGGAACTCCTTGCCTTATTCATCAGCCAAGGTATTCAATGTTTGATAGATGGATTGAAGACGGACTTCAAGAAGTCTTAGAAGAAGAAGGAATAGGCTCTATAGCATTTTGCCCTCTTGCTCAAGGCTTACTAACAAATAAATATATCAATGGAGTTCCTCACGATTCTAGAGCCGCTAACCCAACTTCTCCTTTTCTAAATTCTGATGCAATAACAGTAGAAAAGGTTGAAAAGATAAAGAAGCTTAATGACATAGCACAAAATAGAAATCAATCTTTGGCTCAAATGTCACTTGCATGGGTTTTAAGAAATGGTAAAGTTACTTCTGCACTTATAGGTGCAAGTAAGGTTTCTCAAATTATAGAGAATGTTCAGGTAGTAAATAATCTAGATTTCTCTGAAGAAGAGCTTAGATTAATAGATGAAATCACTAAATAACTTATTTAAATAAGCTTTTATTTTTAATTATTATGGATATATTACTCCGTAATAGAATTTATATTAAAAGAACTCTGCTCACAACCCAGCAGAGTTCTTTTAATAACCTTAATACTTAGTTGCATATCTTTTACTATACCAATACAAATTACGCAATTCTCTTAACTTTAAAAGTTCCTGCAGTAAATAATACCAGTGAAAATAACACCACTATCAATGCATATTCTGGTTTCTGAGTGTTTATTGACTGCAATGCCCAGTATTGAGGAGTAAACTTAGAAAATGCAGTAACAGACTTAGGCAAAAAGTCATATGGCATAAAACTTCCACCTACAAAGCATGTCACTCCTACAATTATTTGTAATACTACATTGATATAGTTTTCCCTCTTTACTACCCTAGTAACTAGAATTCCAAGGCTTAATGATACTAGTGCCAAGCAACTTATATTTAGAATAGCTATAGGTGCTTTTGTAAGCATACTATGAGAATTTACTAGAGCACTTAATACATAAATCGAACTATAGGATAATGCAGATATTATAAATAGCGCCCCTAGTATAGCTCCTATTATAACGCCAGGTTTATTAGCTGTAGTAAAACTTCTCACAATTATATTTTGCTCATTTAGGTGAAATAGATCCATCGATATGCCAATAGAACTGAACAGTGCAAAACTTATTATCAAATTAAGTACCATAGCATCCCCAAAATTAGTCTTATCTTTTCCTATAACTGAAATGTTAGCTTCTTTATAACTTAAAGCTTTCAAGCTTATATCTTTTCCGTTACTTTTAAACTCATTTTTTAGTATCATATTATTTATAAGTGAATCAGCATTTAATTGAAAATTTCCTAAATCAGAATTACTTCCAAGCTTATAAGAAATTATTTGAGGCTTTTCACCCCTTCCGATTTTATCAGAGAAATCCTCAGGTATCTCATAAAACACACTTATATTTTTCTTTTTTAGCTTTTCTGTGGCCTTATCTTTATCATATATCTTAATATTAGTATTAGTTTGTATTTCTTGAATAAATTCATTACTATAACTTCCCTTATCACTGTTTACAATAACATTCTCATTATCAGACCCAATTAGATTGTTAAATAAAAATCCTAAGCCTAAAACTACAATAAATGGAACAATAATAGTTGCTATAACAGTGCTTTTACTTTTAGTCAGTCTCTTTAGATTACTTTTCAACAATATTAAAAAACTCATAGTTAATCCTCCCATGCAATATTAACTTTAACAAAGCTTACAACTAGAAACATCACCGCTACTAAAAGCATAAGCATAATTTGGTTTAAGGCACCATAACTGCCTTCAATTATAGCCAAGTTCTTATAAGAATTAAGTATCAATGAATTTGGAGAAAAATTAGATATTATTTTTAGTACACTAGCATCAGTCATATCAACGCTAAAGAAAACTCCTCCAATCATTAGCGGTAAAGCTGTAATAACGGTAATTATTGAGTTACTTACTTTCTCACTTTTTACAAAAGCTATTATCAAACCTATAACAGATGCTTGAAGCAAACTTTGAAAAACAACTGCAACTAATATCCATACTATTGAAGTAGTGAAAGCTATCCCTAATATTTTATTTACCATCACGTATACTATATTTATAAAAAATACTATTATGAAGGAGGAACTTAAATATCCTGCTAAGTAATTAATCTTTTTGTTAGGAGTGGAGAAGCTCCTTCTTAATATTCCAGCTCGCTTATCTTTGTAGAATAATTTTACTAAGGTAAGCATTATCATAACTGATGAGAAACTAAACATTGATATAGTGTAATATTCTCTTGCTCCTAATGATTTGTATCCTTCTATTACCTTTTCCTTAACGGAAGGCACCTTTTGTATCTCCTGAAGTTTTCCAACTACTTTACTAGTAAGTGATTTCTTTTGTTCATCATTTAAACTAATAGAATCTATATTTTTGTAGATAATTTTATATTGATTAATATTTTCAGTAAAAGTTCTCATAAATCCTTGAACCATATCTAAAGCACTATCAGACCCAGATACTTTCTCTATTGTTATATCATTAAAAGATTTATCTATTGTAACTCTACACTTTATATCATCTACAGCATCACTATTTATAAAATTCTTAACTTCTTTTGTATTTAACATTGCTTCTAAAGCTTTTCCTTCTTGTGAAGTTTTATCATATTTAAATTCAACTTTTACAGGTTCAAAGGAACTTTTACCAGAGAATACATCCTGCTGCATAACACCATAAACATAAGCCGCTATCATAGGACAAATTATAAATAACACAAATATTATTCTGTTCTGCCTAATAAAGGATATTAAGTTTTTTCTTATTTCTGTTACTAGATTCATTTTACTTCTCCTCATCCCTAAGATTTCTGCCTGTAAGTGTTAAGAACACTTCTTCTAGATTAGGTTCCTCTATTCCTATATTCCTCACTGCAACCTTGTACTCTGCTATAGCATCCAAGATTTCATTTATAGTAAGCGCTTCATTACATATAACTTTAATTTCATCATCTACAACTTCAGTACCTCTTATATTAGGAAGCTTTTTCATTTCAAAAGCTAATTCATCCAATCTTCCTTGAGCTTTTATCTTAATTACTCTATCACTAATTACCATTCTCTTTAATTCTTCTTTACTTCCGTATGCTACTTCCTTACCTAAATCTAATATAAGAATGTTATCGCAGAGAAGTTCAACTTCTTCCATATAGTGAGATGTATATATAATTGAAGTGCTATATTCTTTATTCATCCTCTTAACAACTTCAAAAATATGATTTCTTGATTGTGGGTCTACCCCTACAGTTGGCTCATCCATTATTAATACTTCTGGGTGGTGCATCATTGCTGCAGCTATATTTAATCTTCTCTTCATTCCTCCGGAATATTTTTTTACTGGATTCTTTAAATGATCCTTAAGTGCTGATATTTCTATAGCTTCATCTATTCTATCCTTAAGCACTTTTCCTCTTAACCCATAGAGACCTCCCCAGTATTCTAAGTTTTCTTTTGCATTTAAACCTTCAAATAATGCAATTTCCTGAGGAACTAATCCGATTCTTTGTTTTGCTTTAATTGTTTCTTTGCTTATATCATTACCGCCTATTATCACTTGCCCCTTATCCATCTTTAGTAGCCCAACCATCAAGTTTATTAATGTAGACTTTCCAGCTCCATTAGGTCCAAGGAGTCCAAATATTTCACCCTTTTTTATGTTAAATGAAACATTATCTAAAACAAGTTTATCGTTAAATCTCTTTGTTATATTATTTACCTCTACTATATTCATTTTATTATCCTCCTTATATTGAACAGTTAAGCCTTTTAATCCTTAAAAGTTAACTTAATTTAATTCTTATCTATGAGTTAATTATATACTGCTTCCTATTTATTACATATTAGCCTAAGTCACTATATTGAATGACTTAAGTCATTTATACTTATGCTTTTTGGTTTCTTTCAAACAATTACACCCCTATAATTAAAAATCTTATACTATAGATACCAGTTTTATTTGATAAAACCAATCTATGTATAATAAATTAATAAAAATAATTGAGGCCAGGAATTTCCTGACCTCAAAATTTTACTTGATTAGGTTGTTTTTGAAAGCAAATATAGCTATTTGAGTTCTATCTCTTAAAGCTAATTTGGAAAGTATAGTAGTTATATTATTCTTTATAGTTCCTTCCGTAAGATACATCTTTTCTCCAATTTCTTTATTCGATAGTCCATTTGCTATTTCTTCTACTATAGTTAATTCTCTCTCAGTGAGCCCTGTTTCTTCTTTTAATCTTTCCTTTATTAAAGAATCATCTCTATCATTTTCTTTAACTACAAGTTTAGATACTATATCCGGATGGACAACTATATTTCCTCCAAAAGCTGCTTTTATTCCTCCATATATTAAGTCGTAAGAACTATCCTTCAACAAATATCCAGATGCACCATTCTTAAGAGCTTCTTCAATATACTCGCTGTCTTTAAAGGTAGTTAGTATAAGTATCTTTATTTCAGCATTTAGTTTTTTTATAAGTTTTGTTCCCAAAACTCCATCACAATTATCCATTCTTATATCCATGAGCACTACATCGACTTTATTTGATTTACAGAATTCATATGCTATGTGTCCGTCTTCGCATAAAGCCAATACCTCTATATCTTCATAAGTTGAAAGTATTATCTTTAAACCTTCTCTTATCAACTTTTCATCATCCACTATAATTATTTTTATCTTATCCAAATATAAAACCTCCAACATATTTTATACTTCATCTAAACTCAGCTTACCTTTGTCCATAGTAACAATAAGTTCAAATCCTTTATTAATCTCAGTGAAGTATTCCAAAGTTCCTCCCCATACAGAAACTCTTTCTTTGATACTAGAAAGTCCAACACCAGGCACTACATCACTGCAGCCTTTGCCATTATCCTTTAAGTGTACCCTAAGATGATCACTTAGAAAGTTTAAGAACACCCTTATTTCTGTCGCTTTTCCATGTCTTACTGAGTTTGATAGAAACTCTTGGATTATTCTATATATAACCATGGTTTGATCTGAATTTAGTTTCCATACGTTGTCAGATACTCTAAACCTAACTTTTACCGCAGTAAGTTTCTCAAAGTTTTTGATCATTTCAGAAATAGCTATTACACCTTCATACTCTTCTAGCTCTCGTGGTTTCATGGCTCTTACTGCAGCTCGTACTCGTTCCAGACTTTCCTTAGCGAATTGGCCCAGACTTTTAGCCATTTGGCTAGCTGTTTTCCCGTCTTTATCTGATATCTTTTCTATTGCTCCAAGTTGAATTATTATAGTAGCTAATGCATGCCCAACATTATCATGAATTTCTCTTGATACTCTATTTCTTTCCCTTAAAAGGGTTATTTCTTCTATAGTATTTACGTAAGCTTCAAGCTCTTTATTAACCTTTTTTAATTCTTCATCTTTTTCCCTTAATTTATCATATAAATCCTGAGCTTCTATCTTTCTATACTCCTCACTTTTGACCTTATCTAAAATTATAATTAAGGGTACCGCTACTATAATCCATCCTAGTATTTTATCTAAGTTTTGGTTATATAATAAAGTAGTAACAAATAAAGCATAAAATATCCAATACACCTTTTTTAGATTATATATTATATCTAATAGTGGTAAAACAAATATAAACTCACCAAAAATACCGCCTAGACTATATAACTTATATGCCAACACAGTTTCAATAATAATAGAGCTCCAAATAAGTATAACTTTCCTAGGTAATATGAAATATCTTATTTGATTATTTATTATAAATAATAATAAAAATACTATGTCAAAAACATATACTCCTTCTCCATTATGCGAAAAGGCTAATATGAATATAAAAATATATATGTACCTTAAAAATATTATTGATTTTTCTTGTTCAAACTTACTAGACATATTCCCTCCCAAAATTTTCATATTATCTTTATATAGTACAACTTATTGAGGCTTATAACCAGTATGTTCCATTCACAATTTTTAAAAAACTTGCTATTATTAAATTAAATATAAAATTGTATTAATTACACTTTTATATAGGAGGTGTTTAATTTGATAAAGATATCTAATATTGAAGCTTACTTAAGAGAACATGGTATCAGTCCTTCCTATCAAAGAAAGAGAATTTTTGAATACTTAAATGAAAGACAAAATCATCCTAATGTAAATCAAATTTACGAAGAATTAGTTAAAGATATCCCAACGCTTTCAAAAACTACTGTATATAATACTTTAAATATGTTCGTTGAAAAAAAACTTGTAGAAGCTATTACAATAGAAGGTAATGAAATAAGATATGACTTATTTAATCCGGAAGCTCATGGACACTTTAAGTGTGAAAACTGTGGTACAGTTTATGATGTAGACATGGACATAAATCTTTCTAAAATAAAAAACTTAGAAGGTTTTCAAGTCAAAGAACAATCTTTTCATTTTAAAGGTATATGTAAAAATTGCTTATGTAATAAAAATAAATGATCAGGCCAGCTTTGGTCTGATCATTTATTTTGACTGCCTTTAAGCTTAACATCATCTTCCTATAGTATAAATATAATTTGATTCACTCACCATAATGATAATCTTTATCAATTAATTTAGTTTATCTATTGACAATAAATATAATTAATATTATTATAAAATTGTAATCATTACAATATAGTATTTACTTTAACTCAATTCTATATTGTGCAAATATTACGAGTATTAAATGGTTATACTTTATTATGAATTCATATAAAAAATATTAATTAATAAGGAGGCTTTTTTATGGGTAAAAATTATATCGGTTTAGAAAAAGATGGTTTAGAAATTGTAGTTAGAGAATTGAATAAGTATCTTGCGAACTTAAATATTATATATACTAAACTTCACAATCTTCATTGGAATGTAAAGGGACCTGCTTTCTTTGAACTTCATACAAAGTTTGAAGAGTATTATGATAAAGTGAATACAGATTTAGATGCCGTTGCAGAAAGAATATTAACTTTAGGTCATACTCCTGCTGCTTCTTTGAAAGAGTATCTAAGTCTATCTACAATAGCTGAAAGAGAGAGCAAAGATGCTACACCTGAAGATTCAATAGAAGTTATAAGAAAAGACTTTTCATCATTACTAGAAGCTTCAAGAAATATACTAACCCTTGCAGATGATGCAAACGACCAAGGTACCGTTGATCTTATGGCAGGATTTATATCTAAATATGAGAAAGATCTATGGATGTTAAGCGCATTTACTAAAAAATAGACTTCAGATTTAAGTGGTACATCCATATAATAAAAGCACTGCTATATCTATAAAAGATCTAGTAGTGCTTTTTACTGTATATCTTTAAAGTCTAGACTAGTTTTTAAAGACGTCTAGCTTAATAATATACAATTTTTGTTTAAATTATGAATATTTATTATCTTATTTATTCAAAAGCCTTAAATACATCCCTACTAGCACCACAAATTGGGCACTTTTCTACATTATCACCAATCTCAGTATAGCCACAGATTGGGCAAACATACATTGTAGCTATATCTAAATCTTTGCCTTGTTTTGCAGTATCTTGTGCGAATTCAAATATCTTTGCATGAACTTTTTCTGCCTCTAAAGCATAATTGAAAGATCTTTGAGCATCTTTTTCTTCTTGATATCTTGCTGTTTCAAGATAAACAGGATACATCTGCTTTACCTCATGTAATTCACCATCAATAGCACCTTGTAGATTCTCTATAATATTTGTGTGACCAAACACAGCACCTGCTACTACAGTATTATCTCCCACTTGTTCTTTTAATACATTAAAGTGGTTCTTTGCATGAGCCCATTCTGCATAAGCAACAGCTCTAAATAGCTTACCTATATTAGGATACCCATCCTTTTCAGCTGAATCTCCCCATATAAGATATCTCATATGAGCCATACTTTCTCCACCGTAGGCTGAACGTAAAAAGTCAGCAGTCATTGCATTGTTTACTGCCAATATAGACACATCCTCTCAAATTATAATTACATTGGTATTATTAACTACAAGAAAAAATATATACCTAACTATGCCATGCTAATTTGCAATATCCAAATTTATAGTTTCACTTATAACTTTCTATATAGTGGGTAATATATTAGAGATTAAATTTTATTAAGAGGTGATATTATGCCATATACTTTACCAAACCTACCTTATGCCTATGATGCACTAGAACCACATTATGATCAAGAAACTGTTAAAATTCATCACGATATACATCATAAAGCTTATGTAGACGGATTAAACAACGCAGAAACAAAACTAGCTGAAGCTAGAGAAAAAGGAGATTTTGCTTTAGTAAAACATTGGGAAAGAGAATATGCATTCCATGGTTCTGGTCATATTCTACATACGATGTTTTGGCAAAACATGTGTCCAAATGGTGGTGGAGAACCAACTGGAAATCTTGCAGACCAAATTAAAAAGGACTTTGGCAGTTATGATGCTTTTAAAAAACAGTTTAGTGCTGCAGCAGTAGCTGTAGAAGGTTCCGGTTGGACTGTTCTTTGCTGGAACAAACTTTTTAACAAACTAGTTGTTCTACAAGTAGAAAAACATCAAAACCTAACTCAATGGGAAGTATGTCCTCTTCTTATTGTTGATGTATGGGAACACGCTTATTACTTAAAATATCAAAACAAGAGAGCTGGCTTCGTGGAAGCTTGGTGGAATATAGTTAATTGGGAAGATGTTAATAGCAGATTTCAAGCTGCATTAAAGTAATAAAGATGAGCCACTTCGATCCCAAATCTATTTTTAAAACTCTCACGATTTCTGGTGAGAGAATTTAAAAATATAAATTTTATTACGAAGTGGCTCATCTATAAAAAGGAATTATTACAATATAAACAACATAGTTTATATGTGATAACTCCTTTTTTCATGCTTCTATCATTAATAGACATCTTTATAAAAGCTTACCATATAATGAATCAAATACATCTTAATTAACTTTTTAATCATTATTATATATTTAATTTATTTCTACATTACCAATATTAAAATATCCTTTTGGAACATTTTCTTTTACAGATTCATTTTGCAAAAACTTAAACTTTTTACCTAAATATTTAGATGCTATTGATAGATGACATAATCCAATTCCTATATCAATTTTATTCATCTTTTCCATTATGAGTGCTTTGATAGGATTAAGTTTTACACAATTAACATATAAATTATTTCCTTCTATATCAAAATGCCATGGCTGACTATTTGTAGCAGATGGTGCTATTCTCACAGCTTCTAATAACTCATCAAAATCAGCTTTATTTCTTATAGATTCTATTGAGTTTCTTTTGAATTCTGATCTGTCACTTCTATATAAGCTCTCAGCTGGTTTCCCAAAAGCTAACATTATAACAAATTCTAGCTCTGATTTACTTACTATGTCTTTTGCTGGTTTAGCCATACCTTGCCAACAGGCGCCTAAGCCATTAGCTGACAAATATAAATCTAGTTGTTGAAGCATAAAACCTATATTAGTTAAATACCCTTCTTTATTCTCAGAAAATACAACTACATAATGAGGTGCTTTTATAGACATAAAACTTTTAACATCATTTTGAGATATAACCTGTAGATCAGTTTTAATACCAGTTACTAAAGGATTTATTTCACTTATGAAGCTTTTTACATCATTTAAAGTTTTATCGTCTAAAGAGTTCATATCATATTTTCTTACAGATTTTCTTTTGTACATTGTCTCATAAAACTTTGCATTATCCATTTATATTACCTCTCAACAAAATATTTCTATACTACTAATAATAGCACTAATGCCTATTAATACTATTTATTTATATATAAATTTCATCTAATACAGATTCATAATAAATTATCTCTTCAACATATTAATTAACTATTAACGCTATAGTAGTATAACTTTCCATTCTCTACAGAAGAGTTAATCTCCCCTTTATTGTAAAGATACGATAAGAATGCTGACATTGATGAATAGTTTAAATGATATTGCCTAAAGTCAATCTCTAAGTCATTAAGTATTGTTAGGTTTTCTAATAATTCCTCTTTTGTTAAAGGCTTCTCTAATAGCTCTATCATCTGATTGCAGTAATCCTTTATATTCTCAATGTTTTTATCTACTAAATTTGGAATATCTTGTTTTCTAACAATATCTTCTGCATGGCTTATAACAAAATAGTCTGCATCTATTTCCTTTATCTTCTCTAAGGAAATAAGTGCACTGCCTACATCAAATAAATATGGAAAAGAATATTTTTCCAATATTGTTTCGCTATATAAAGCATCTCCTAAGAAACATACTTTATCTGAAGTCACTATTCCTATACTTTGAGGCGAATGGCCCCTTAACTCAAAAACTTCAAACTTATCATCATTTATCTTGGTATTACCTTGATCTAAAACATAGTCTACAGTTAAGTCTTTGCAGTCATCGGAAAGATTCTTAGGACTAGTAGCTGTATATAGCATATTTGTCCTTAGCTCCATGTTTTCCATATATAATTTCTCTTTTCCTGAGGTATAGACTATGCATCCAGTATAATTGTTCTTGAAATAATTGTTTCCACCACAATGATCCGGGTGACTGTGAGTGTTTACTATATACTTAACATGAAGATTATTTTCTTTTAATACTTCTTCAATCTTTCTTGCTGCAGAATTATTTATTCCAGTATCAATGAGAAGACAATTTTTATTTTTATAACTATAAACTCCAATATTAGTTGGAGCCTTTATATAATAGGTATTTCCGTTTATTTTAGTAAGCTCCATATATAAATTCGTCCCTTTCTACGTTTAAAAGTACCTTTATTTAAATAATCATTTAATTATATAATTATTAAATTAAATAATTATAAAAACATATAATCATATAAATATATAGTAAACATGCGGGTTTACATATATATTTACACAATTATATTGTTATAAAATCTAGTAAATAAAGTTTTTATATCTAAACCCAATCTTACTCTTTTAACTCTGGAACAATATTAGGTGCGGTTCCTTCTGTTAAAGCCTTGACAAGATTTTTAGCAGCTAATCTAGCCATATCAAGTCTTGTATCTTCATTAGCAGACCCTATATGTGGAAGAGTAACTACATTATCCATCTTTAATAATGGGTTATCAGCTTGCACTGGCTCAACATCAAATACATCCAAGCCTGCTGCTCTTATTTTTTTATTTTGAAGTGCTTTAATCAATGCTCTCTCATTTATAGTTTTTCCTCTTGAAGCATTAATAAATATTGCATTAGACTTCATTAAATTGAATTGCTCCTCATCTATAAGATGTAAAGTTTCTTCGGTCAATGGAGTCATGATAACTATGAAGTCCGATCTCTTTAAAAGCTCTTCCATAGTGCAATACTCTGCCCCTAACTTTTCTTCAACCTCTTTCTTTCTGCTTCTGTTATAATAAAGTACATTCATATCGAACCCTAAACTTGCTCTTTTGGCTACTGCCTCACCTATTCTTCCCATTCCAATAATACCAAGTGTTCTATGATGAACATTAGCGCCGTAAAGCTCCAAATCATCATCTCTATTCCACTTTCCTGCTTTTACATATCTATCTAATTCAGTTATTCTTCTTGCACAAGCAAGCATAAGCCCAAATATTAAATCAGCAACGGTATCATCAAGAGCCCCTGCTACATTTGTACCCATTATATTTCTATCTTTCATTGCTTTTAAATCAAAATTATTATAGCCTACAGACATATTACTAACTACTTTAAGGTTTGGGGCTTTTTCTAATAACTCTTCATCTATCTTAGTGCCAGATGTTAAAAGCCCATCTATATCCTTCAAATTTTCTAAAAGCTCTTCCCTAGTTATATCTTCATCTGAATCCCATTTTTCTAAATCACAATAATTATCTATATATTCCTCCACCTCTTGTGGAATAGGTTTTGCTATATATACTTTTGGTCTACTCATAATATACCCCCAATTTACTTTACATAAATTATTTATAGCTCGATTTATCATCTAGATAATATTTATCAACGTTATACCATACTCCAGAATACTTACGACATTACCTTGTAATATCAAAATTACAACTGGATTTCAATTGGTATACTCATAATTATACTCTTATTTAAAGTTAGTTAACAACAAAACTAAAGCCACATGGTACATTTTTCTTAAAATAAAAACCAGTCTCTAAAAATTGAGACTGGTTTAAACTAATCTTACTCTACTCTAGATTTTAGAGCCTCTGTCATAGAAACTCTATTGACCTTTCTTCTACTAATAGCCTTTGATACTTCATAGGTTAAGTATATTACTACAAATCCTATTAAAGTATAAATATAATTAATTCTTATAGGCATTGCTAAATTCATGCTTTTTGTAGCAGAGTTTATCATTTGATTAACTGAAGCTAAAAGCAGCGGTATTCCTATTAGATAACCTATCACCACAATAAAGGAAGAGCTGTTTAATATAAGTGAGTAAACTTCTTTTTTTCTATACCCTAGTACCTTCATGAGAGATATATTTTCCTTGTTCTCTTCTATTATCAGAGAAGTAACTACATATATAACTATAAGCCCTATAATAAATGCCATGAAGGATATTGCTCCAACATAAGCCTGCATTGGCTTAGTTAAGGAATCAAAGGCATTCTTAAATTCATCAAGAGTCGCAGTACTAAGGAGTTTCTCTTTAGATATATTTAGTGCTTCCTTACTCATAAGCCCCATGTAACTATCTTTAGGATAACCTAACATAGAGTTAAAATCAGTTATTGGTATATAAATATACTCACCAATATAGGTATCTGCAATACTATCCACGGTTATATCATACTCTTTTGAATCAAGCTTATTGATAAGTTTTACCTTATCACCGGCCTTAAGCTTTAAGTTGTCAGCTAAAGGTTTTGTAAAGACGATCTTGTTTGTATCAAGTTTATTGCCTTTCGAATCCTTAAGAATTATATACTTAGAATCACCTTCTATCCCATACACACTAAAGCTATGTTTTTCATCTGATTTTAAGCTAAAAGGTGATATAGAAAATCTTTCTGCATTGTCGCTTTTACCATTTTGAAGTGTATTGAATAAATACTGATATTGATATTTATATGTGCTCTCATAAGTATCTTTTATAAGGTAATCCATAGAACTCTTCATTACAAACCCCATTAGAAGAAGCATAGTTGCAAAAGCAATTCCAAGTAACAAAAAGCTACTTCTAGGTATACTTCTAAGTTGCTCCCTTATTTTAAACTTCGTTGAAAATGAGAGCTTATCAAGCTTTAGTCTTTTTTCAATGAATCCGACCTTATTTTTCTCTCTCCCACCTCTAATTAAATCTAATGGTGAATTTTTTAGAGCCTTATTAATTATGAAATATCCACATAGTCCTAAGAAGGTTATTGGAAGTAGTAAGCTTATAATAATATATTTAGGATCATACTTCATAGGTCCCATCGGCATATTAAAGTAGGCTAACATTACCTTAAGCATTGGTTTAACTGTAAGCGCTCCTAAAAAAGTACCGATAATTCCACCTACAACTGCAACTGCTAAAGGATAAGTTATATAATGTTTCATTATTTCTTTCTTTTTATATCCAAAGGAATAAAGAGTTCCTATTAATGCAAATTCTTTTTTTAACATTCTCCATATAACTATACCTGAGAGTATACATGTTAAAAGCAGTATAAATATAGGCATTGAAGTACTCATTTGCTCTATTCCATCTACCTTTGCAGTTTCATACGTAACCCTTGGATTCTCAGTTACATTACTCCATTTGAGAACTATTATATTTTGCTCTTTTAAATAACTCTTAAATTTTGCTATATTATCATCTATATTTTCTCTATTATTGAATCTTATTGCGTAGGAAATATTTCCCTCACCAGT
This sequence comes from Clostridium folliculivorans, assembly GCF_024341905.1. Classification (GTDB taxonomy): domain Bacteria; phylum Bacillota; class Clostridia; order Clostridiales; family Clostridiaceae; genus Clostridium_AR; species Clostridium_AR folliculivorans. The sequence goes on along the minus strand of NZ_BQXY01000004.1, from coordinate 120,988 downwards.
ATTCCTTAAGTCTTCTTTACTAATAACCGCTATACCAAAATTCTTCGGATCATTTAATAAGTCACTCTCTTGCTTTATAACATATATATAGTTAGGCATAGACATAAAACCAGAAACCTTAAAGTTTTTAGAAGCAATAGTTACGCTATCTCCGATCTTGATAGAATTAGCTTTTGCATATGAGGGATCTATAATTATATCTCCACCTTTTAAGGTAGTTCCTTCAATAGCGGCAGGCACATTTACCTTTTTATTTTCACTAAATATTCTAAGAGTCTTTCCTTCAGAAACGGTATAATCAAAAGTCTTTATTTCTTCCATACGGAGGTTAAACCTTGATTCTAAATCATCTATGTTTTTAATTTGTTTATCAGCAATAAAGCTAGCATCTTCTTGATAGTAATTACTTTCAAAAGCTGTTGAAGTATTCTTCATGCTTACAGTAAGCTGGTTAAACATCGTATAAAGCATACAACTTATAATGATTAATAATAATGATCCAATATACTGAGATTTATTTTCTAGCATGGTTCTCTTTATCTTATTATTTATAACCATTACCACTCAATCCTTTCTGCTGGTAAGATCACTTTATTTTCAAGCTGCTCTACTATTTCGCCGTTTCTAACTTTGTATACCTTATTTGCCATATCACTTATTGCATTATTATGAGTAATCATAAGTATTGTAGTTCCAAATTCTTTGTTTACCTTTTGTAATAGCTTCAATATATCTCTTGAGGTACTGAAATCTAGAGCACCTGTTGGTTCATCACATAAAAGAAGCTTTGGGTTTTTCACTACTGCCCTAGCTATAGCTACCCTTTGCTGCTCTCCTCCACTTAATTCCTTTGGAAATCTATACTTTTTCTCAAGCATTCCCACAGCTTTAAGTACCTCATCTGTATTTAGAGGGTTCTTGCTTATATTGGAAACAACCTCAATATTCTCTCCAACAGTCAAATTAGGAATTAGATTATAAAATTGAAATATGAAACCTATCTTTTCTCGTCTATAATCTGTAAGCTTATCATCATTAAGAGCTATGATATCTTCATCATCTACTATAACTCTTCCAGAATCACTACGATCTATACCCCCTATTATATTCAATAAAGTTGATTTCCCTGAACCTGAAGGACCAAGGATAACCCCTATTTCTCCTTTATTTAATTTCATACTAACACCTTTAAGCACCTGCGTTACAACATCCCCACTTATATAGCTCTTTTTTAAGCCAGAAATCTCTATAAACATAATTACCTCATGCCTCCCTCACCATTTATAATTTAGTGCCTAATCCATTCTTTAAAAGTTCAATCATACTCTTAATATCTTTCTCTACCACTCCAAAACTTTCATCCACTATATCTTCTCCTGCTGCTCTTGCTCTATTCATCATGCGCTCTTTAATCTTCATTGATACCCCAGTAATGAATAAAGCTATTATTTCATCATCTATATCAGTTCTTATACTCCCATTTCTCTTTCCATCCTGAACAATCTTTAATATATATTCATCCGAAACCTTCATAATATATTTCATCGATTCATTAGTTAAATGATTATACTTTCCTAAAAAAACATCCTGAATGAAAATAATCACTTCTCTTTCATCATTTATCTGAGACCACACATCCTTAGAACTTTCATATAAATAATCGAAAATATTTATATTGTCATCTGTTAACACTAAATATTTACCATACTTATTCATGACAAGTTCTAAGGACCATTGTAGCGAAAATAAGAATAACTCCTTTTTGTTCTCAAAATATTGATACATGCTACCTTTTGCTACAGAGGCATTCTTTGCAATATTTCCTATATTGGCATTTTCAAAACCATTATTAGAGAACTCGCTTACAGCCGTTCTCATTATCTTCTCTTGTTTTTCTTTATTTAGATTAAAAAAAGTATCCTTCGGCATATGCTCCCACCTTAAATTTAAGTTTAAAATAATGACTTACTAGTCATATGACTCTTTAGTCATAGTATATGACTGACAGGTCACCTTGTCAATACATTTTTGAGTCAAATAAATCTTGAAACATGTTTTGCAAAATTCCATGTTAGATTATAACAAAAACAAAAAGGAGATATTAATTATGTCCCTTGGGAAATTAATATCTCCTTTTACTATAAAAACTTAATCTATACTAGCATATCCTAGGTAGCTGTTCTCCTGATGGCATGTCTACAATTCTCTTACTTCCAATTATAGTCTCAACATAAACTCTATTTTTTATATCATCAGTTACCTTGCCTATAATACAAGCATCTTGTCCTAGCGGATGTTTCTTCATTGCCGATAGTATGCTTTCGGCATGATCTTCAGGAGCAAATACACATAACTTTCCTTCATTAGCTACATAAAGTGGGTCAAGACCAAGCATTTCACAAACTCCTCTAATTTCCTCTTTGACAGGAATGCTCTCTTCCTTAAGGACTATTGAAATCTTACTAGCTTCAGCGATTTCATTGAGTACAGCAGCCACGCCACCTCTTGTGGCATCTCTCATCACATGAATCTCCTTACATACATTGAGAACTTCATATACTAATGAATTTAACGATGCACAATCACTTTCAATATCCCCTTCCATTCCAAGGTTGTGTCTTTCACACATTATTGTTATTCCATGGTCAGCAAGGGTTCCATTAACTATAACAACATCTCCAGGTTTAGCATTATTTGCACTTATATATATTTCTTCATATATCAAGCCTATTCCCGTAGTGTTGATATATATGCCATCTACACTTCCTCTTTCCACTACCTTAGTATCTCCTGCTACAATCTGAACTCCAGCCTTTTCAGCTTCTAAAGCCATAGATTTTACTATTTCCTCTAACCTTTCCAATTCAAAACCTTCCTCTATAATAAATGCAGAACTTAGATATAGAGGTTTAGCTCCACTTACCGCTAGATCATTTACTGTGCCGCAGACAGCCAGCTTTCCAATGTTTCCGCCTTTAAAAAAAATAGGATTAACTACAAAAGAATCTGTAGTAAATGCAACTCTGTTGCCTTCCAGTATCAGTTGTGCGGCATCATTCATCTGGTTTAATACAGAATTATTAAAGTATTTTATAAAAATTTCATTTATTAGTCCGTTGGTCTGTCTTCCGCCACTACCATGACTAAGAAGTACCTTTCCAATCATCACAACCACCTCAAACATTGATATACAATTTATATTTCCTCTAGAATACTAGAAAACTTTAGGCTATGTTTAAGAATATTGTTGTAATTGATTGGTTATACAGGAGACGCTATATGAGTGAGCAACTAGAATTAAATGATTTTTTCAGATGGAATGGCGTTAAAAAACTGTACTGTTCTAACGTAGTGAGTTTACAGTTTTAGCCAAAGATGCAACACTTCAATCATTAAACTATTTTCAAAACTCTGCTGGTTTCTGAGCAGAGGATTTGAAAATATAAAATCAGTCATGAAGTGGTGCATCGGTGGAATATGAAAAAATCATATTAATTCTTTGGGTAAGCTCATTAAAGCGTCGTATGATTAGCCAATCAATTTCAACACGGTGCTTTAACAGCGCCACGTTTTAAAACTCGCTTTAGGCTTAAAGCTATATGTTTTTAACTATGATATTTATAGTAAGCTGAGCAGGTTCCTTCTGATGATACCATGCAGGAGCCAACTGGATTTTCTGGAGTGCAGCGTTTCTTAAAAAGAGGACATTCTAGTGGAGTAATTTTTCCCTTTAATATTTCTCCACATCTACAGCCGGAACTTCCATCATAATCCTTATACTTAATACCGAAATGTTTTAAGGCATCATAATCCTCGAACTCTTTTTTAAACACATATCCGCTGTTTGGAACATTTCCAATTCCTCTCCAACAAGTATCTACTATATCAAAAACCTGATTTAATTGTTCTTTAGCTCTTTCATTTCCTTCTGTTCTTACAATCCTTGTATATTTATTAATTACCTTGCATTCTTTCTTATCTATAAGTCCTAGTAAGGTATCAATTCCATGAAGTAAGTCTATAGGTTCAAAACCAGTTATTACCCCTGGTATATGGTATCTCTCACTCAAGAATTCATAAGGCTTGCTTCCTATAATTGCACTAACATGACCTGGGAGTAAAAAACCATGAATATTTAACTCTTTATCCTTAACTAAGGCCTCCATTATAGGGGGCACAATTTTGTGTGCTGTAAGAAAAAATAGATTGTTCACTTTGTTTTTCTTAGCTTCAATGGCTGTTATTACTGTCATTGGAGTAGTTGTTTCAAATCCCACAGAAAGAAATACAACTTTTTTATCTGTATTATTTTGAGCTACTTTTATAGCATCCATTGGTGAGTATACAACCCTGATGTCAGCACCTTCAGCTTTTTTACTTAGCAAAGAACCTCTTTTACCTGGTACCCTAATCATGTCTCCAAAGGTGGTTATGATAACATTATCCATTGAAGCAAGCTCAATAGCTATATCTATGTAGCTTTGTGGAGTTACACATACGGGGCATCCTGGTCCAGAGATAAGCTTAACATTGTCTGGAAGTATGTCTCTTATACCATACTTAAAAATAGCCATAGTGTGGGTACCACATACCTCCATAATATTAATAGGTTCACAGCTATATGTTCCTATTCTTTTCACCAGCCTTTTAGCTAGCTCTCCATCTCTGAATTCATCAATAAACTTCATCCTCTATCAGCTCCTTAATTATTTCTAAGGTTTGCTTTGCTTCTTCCTCATCTACAATCTGGATGGCACATCCAGCATGGACTAATACATATTGACCTAAGGAAACCTCAGGTACAAGATGTATATAAATTTCTCTTTTTACGTTTCCAACTTCTATAATTGCTTTATTACCATCGGTCTCTATTACTTTTCCAGGTACAGCAACACACATCTATATAGCCTCCTAATCTTTTTACTTAAAGACCTTACCAAGTTTACAAAATAAATCACCTTAATATTTCAGAATAAATCTCATCATTTATTTGAAGTATATAGGTTAATGTTTTAATTTAGCTTATACTCTATTCTCCTTCTATAGTCTCTATATTTAGTTCGTATCCACTTATAATATTATTACTGAATTTATTACACGCTGGACATAACTTATTGGAATAATCAATCTTAAAAATAGTGTTACAGGTATCACATTTTGCTCTAGCATCAACCTTAATAACTTCTAATTTTGAAGTTTCAGCTAAAGTCCCTTGACGAATAATACTAAATGCGAATACTAATGGATCTATCATTACACCTGAAAGTTCTCCTATCTTCAAGGTTATTTTATCTACTCTTTTCATGTTATTTTCAGCTGCTGTTTTTTGTGTTATATTCATCACTTCCTGTATTATTGAAATTTCATGCATACTATCCTCCACTTCAAACTTTCCTTGGATAAAAATATTAACTCTAAGCTTTATTAAAATTACTATTTTTTATTATCTCATTGGCTATACATAATTGACCTACTGATATTCCTCCATCATTACATGGTATAGAACTTTGAGTATAAACATTAAAATCGTTGTCCTTAAGCCTTTTTATGATATTTCTTAGAAGGTAGGAATTTTGAAAAACCCCTCCACTAAGAGCTACTTCTTTAAGTCCAGAGAAAGTGCTCACTTTCATACACATATCAACTGTAAAATTGATTATTGTATTGTGAAATTTAGCAGAAATAATACCCTTTGAAAGCCCTGAAATCATATCATCTAATATTTGAGTAATGATTGAATAAGTTTTTATAATGCTTAACTCTCCTTCTACTATTTCATAAGTATAAGAACCTTCTACACCTTCTTGTAAACAAGCTTCCAATTCCATAGACGCTTGTCCTTCGTAAGTAACAATATCTCTTATTTCAAGGATGCTTGCTACCGCATCAAAAAGTCTTCCCATACTTGAAGTTAGAGGAAAGCTAAAGCTTGAATTTAAAATTCTTAGCAAAGTTAACCCTCTCTCCCCAAAAATCTTATATATTGTAGATCTTATGCTATCAATAGAATCCTTACGGTTGATTTTGTGCTGAAATTTAAAGCTCTCAGTCAATGACTTATTGATATACGCTACTCCTATCCTCCAAGGTTCTCTAATAGCCTTGTCTCCTCCAGGTAATTTTACATAGTCTAAATGTGCTATTCTTTTAAATTCTTTCATATCACATATAAGAAACTCTCCACCCCAAATTTCACCATCAACCCCGTACCCAGTGCCATCAAAGCAAACCCCAATCACTGTACTTCTTAGATTATTTTCCATCATACAGCTAGCAATGTGGGCATGATGATGTTGCACTGCAATTTTTCTTACTGAATGCTTTAAAGCATATTGTGTAGATAAATAGGTAGGATGTAAATCATGTACTATATAACTAGGTTTAAAGGTAAAAATCTTTTTAAAATGTTCTATATTATTTTCATAATGATTAAGGGTTTGAACATTTTCTAGATCACCATTGTATTGGCTAACAAATAAAAAATTCTCCTTGGTAAAACTAAAGGTATTTTTCATATTAGAGCCGCATGCTAATATATTTTCTACTCCATTAAACCTAAATGGTTCTGGAACATATCCTCTCGCTCGTCTTATCATGCGAATCTTTCCATCTACGACTTGTACAACTGAGTCATCTACTGGAATATGTATCTCTCTATCATTCATTAAAAAATAATCTACAACATCCTTAAGACTATCTCTTGCACCTTGGTTATTGTATTCTATAGGAAGACCATTAGTATTGGCGCTTGTCATAATAAGCATATCTAGTTCATCATCAAAAAGAACCATATGTAATGGTGTATATGGAATCATTACTCCGAGGGTCTTTTGATAAGGTGCTATACTTTCAGGTAAATTATATTGATCATTTCTATTTAGAATAACTATAGGCTTAGTTATTCCTTCTAATATTTGTCGCTCAACTTCATCAACTTTACAGTATTTGCTTATAGTACTCATATCTTTTGCCATTGTAGCTAGAGGCTTATGCGGCCTTCTTTTTCTATGTCTTAATTTTTCAATAACTTCACCATTCTTTGCATCACATACAAGATGAAATCCTCCAACTCCCTTTATAGCAAATAAGTTACCTTCCTTTAACTTGTTCTGAGTCCACTTTATATGGTCTTTAGTATCTATGATATTTCCACATTTATCTTCTATCCATAGACTAGGTCCACAATCACTACAAGCATTAGGCTCAGCATGAAATCTTCTATCTTTTACATTTCTATATTCTCCCTCACATTGAGGGCACATTACGAAACTCTTCATGGTTGTTTTGTCTCTGTCATAGGGAATATCTTTGATTATGCTGAATCTCGGACCGCAATTAGTACAGTTAGTGAAAGGATATCTATATCTTCTGTTATCTCTATCAAGAAGCTCATCAGTACAATCTTTACATATTGAAACATCAGGAGAAATTAAAGTGATTTTTTCTTTAACTTTCTCGCTTTCCCTTACATCAAAAACTTCATAACCTATTAACGGCTTCTCCTGTGTACTTATGTTCTCAACTTTTGATAATGCAGGAGGGTTGTTTCTTAATTCTTTAAGGAACTGATAAATTGAGTCAGTATCACCTTCAATGTCTATATATACTCCTTCTGAATTATTATTAACCCAGCCTTTTAGTTCTAAATCTATGGCTTTCTTGTAAACGAAAGGTCTAAAACCTACGCCTTGAACTATACCTTGCACATTAATAAATACTCTTCTCATTGTTTATTTTATACTCCTCTCTACAGTAAAAAAGGCTGTCCTTAACATTTATGCTAAAGACAGCCTTACTATAACTAAGAGATAGCTTTTTGTACTCCAAACCTTTTTCTTCTTTCAATTTTAACATTCCTTCAATTTCATTATTATATATAAGGATGACTCAATAGTTGAAGTTGGAACCCTTGTATAATTATTAAACTGAAATCTTCATTGAAGCATCTTTCTTAAAATGCAACCACAACAACGCGCCTACTAAACAAGCTAATATTTCTGATGCAGTTAAGGACCATATCAATCCATGAAGCCCCCAAAAGACATTTGATAAAATCATTATAGGTATTACAATCAATCCTTTTGCTACAGACATAATTGCAGCTTCCTTCTCTCTTCCAACACCTTGGAATACTCCTACAAATAAACCAGAAAGACTTGTAAATAAAGAAGATAAGAGCATTGCCACAAAAATCAACGTTCCAATCGCAAGTACTTCACTATCCTTACTAAACAACTGGAAAACCTGAGTTCTAAATATCAGTAAGGTTCCAGAAATAATTCCAATTAAAATTACAATATAAGCTGCTGTAGTTCGAATTATTTCTAACATACGTTTTATATTTTTCGCCGAATAAGAATATGCTATGAGAGGTATTACCCCCATAAATAACCCCATACCTATAAAATCAGATAACTGTACAACTCTTTGTGATATACCAAAGCCTGCAACCACATAATCTCCATACTTAATAGAAAGATTGTTAAACAATAACCCTGAAACAATTAAAAATACATCCATTAGTAAAGAAGTAACCCCTATTTTGAAAATATCCTTAGTCATTGATGAAGTTGGAATAAATTCCTTAAAAGAAATACTTAATGCAGGACTTTTCTTTTGTATATAATAAATAAAATAAAATACAGCACAAAGATTTCCTAAAACAGTTCCTAAAGCTGCTCCCATAATATTTAAATGACAAGTGAAGATTAAGATTGGATCAAGTATAATATTTGCTATAACACTAATACCCATTCCATACATAGATACTGTAGAAGCACCTTCTGCACGGACAAGCTGTTCTAATACAAAATTTGCAATTATTATAGGACTTCCAATAGTAAAAACTAAAATTATACTTTTAGTAAATTCTATATTATTTCCTTCTGCTCCTAACAACTTCAATATTGGCTGAAGCATTAGTATAGAAAACATTATAAGTATCAAACCCGTAATTATACTAAAATAAAACGATACTGATGCAACCTTTTTAGATTCCAGAAGATTTTTTTCTCCTAAAAGTCTAGAGATAAAGGTTCCTCCTCCTGTTCCAAATAAATTTCCTAGTGCCATTAAAACTGTAATAAATGGTAATGCTAGAGTAATTGCTGACATCATCTCCGTATTGTTTAACTTCCCAATAAAATAAGCATCGATGATGTTATAAATTAAATTCAACGACATCCCAAGCATCATCGGTAATGACATATGTGCTATTGCCTTCCAAATAGGTGATTTTTCAAAATAATATGAATCAATTTGTTCTATTTCAACTTGTTCCATTTCCTTATCCTCCTTTAAAATGCTTAAACTATTAATCTTAATAAAGCAACAAATTTACTGTTTTTAACTATAAGGAATGGCTGTAAAACTCAGTTTATATAAGCTATTGAATTTATATAAACCTAGCATTATTATCTATTGTTAAAAGCTTATATTGTTATATTTTTTAAGAACTTATATTGTTAACAATTTATATTATTCTATTTTTAACGTTCACGTTGGTGATCTCTAAAGAAATCAGCTCCTCCAGGAAAATCCTGCTCTCCTCTAATGCCGTGATGCTCTTTACGTAATTCCTCAATATTTTCACCTGAACTTTGTTCAATTGAGTCAATTAGCTTACTCATTAGACTAGAAAGTTGATCCATTTCTTCTTCAGATAAACCTGAAAAAATATTATCAACTAACTGCATTCTAGCCTTCATTACTTCATTGGCTGACTTTCTACCATGCTCTGTGAGATATACATTGGAAACTCTTTTGTCCTTTTCATTTACTCGTCTCTCCACATAACCATTCTGTTGTAGTTTATCAACCAATTCTCCAAGAGAAGCAGGTCTTATCTGCAGCTGTGAACTTAATTCCTTTTGAGTTAAACCATCCTTCATTAATAATAATCCTAATAGATGCCCCTGAGCTCTACTAACCATCATCTCATTAGACTTAGAACTTGCATTATGTTGTTGTCGATTAACAAGATTAGTAAAATAATTTATTTGTTGCAACAATTTTTCTGAAGTTATATTATACATGTATTTATCTCCTTTAAAACTAGTAAGGTACCTTAATATATTCATCATATATCTATTTATTTTCATTGTCAACAAATTTATTAAGGTACCTTAGCTTATTTTTTGTATAGTCATTTCCCTTCTTGTATTTCCTAAATTTATAGAATATAATCTTTGTATTTCCACATATGAAATAATCTTAATAGCCTATAATTTGCTTATAAGTAAGTTCAGTAAAAAGAAAGTGAGGATACAAATGAAAATTTCAAAAAATAGACTTGAAGCCTTTAGTGATGGAGTAATCGCAATTATTGTTACTATAATAGTTTTAAATATCCCTACACCAAATACCTTTGACGCTGCTTCGATTTATGGATTAATTAATTCAATTGTTGTATATCTAGTCAGCTTCTTGGTTGTGGGAAACTTTTGGAACCAGCATAGAAGACTTTTTGATGAATTAGAACATGTTACTAATAGAGTTGTCTGGATAAACATAATATTCCTATTTTTCTTATCACTAGTGCCACTGTTTACAAAATGGGTTATTCAGAACCCTAATGCAGTTGCACCAGCAGTTGGGTATGCAATAGTTTTTTTATGTGTCAATTTTAGCATGACTTTTATGTTTTTACTTATAATACCTACTACACTATTTGAACATAAATATAAATTATATTCACGCATATTTATGATGCCAGTTATAAGCTCAATTATAATCCTAATTGCTTTCTATTATCCAAGGATATCAATAATACTGTTTATAGGGCTACCAGTTGCATCTTCTGTTTTAAATCTATTGTTTGAGGTAGACCCACAACATCATGAAAGACAAAAAAGAAGAAGACCTCATTTTCACCATAAAGATTAAGTTTATTTATTCCTTATAATATGACATGCTTATGTCGTGTTTAATTAGGTATACTTAATTTGTGCATTATAAAATTTTATTCTTATAAGGCATATTGTTTTAATTATACTGCCTACAAAATGTATGGATTTTAATTGATACTAAAAAACAATTTAAGCTATTAGTAATCCAGTATCACTGTGATAAATGGAGGTTAAAAATATGCCAAAAGAAATAGATGCTAAGATGTTGCTTTCTACAACTAAAAATCCAAGTAGTTGGTTTGGTACTAATTATACATTTAACATTTATAGAGGCTGTGAACATCATTGTATATATTGCGACTCAAGAAGCTTATGCTACAGAATAGATAACTTTGATGAACTAATAGTCAAAAGAAACGCTATAGAAATTTTAAATAAGGAACTTAAGAATAAAAGAAAAAAAGGGGTAATAGGCACTGGTGCTATGAGTGATCCTTATACTAGATCAGAGATGCACTATCAATTAACCCGTGGATGTCTTGAGGCAATTGCGCAATATAGATTTCCAATTCACATCACAACCAAAAGTAATCTAATTCTTAGGGATATAGATCTTCTTCAGGAAATAAATAAAATTTATGCTTCTGTAGCTATAACTATAACAACTACTGATGATAAGCTTGCAAAGATAGTAGAGCCAGGTGCTCCTTCTTCTACAGATCGACTTAAAGCACTTGGAGTTCTCTCTGAACTTGGAATTCATACAAGCATAACAATGATGCCTATTTTACCTTTTGTTGAAGATACTGAGGAAAACATTTTAGACATAGTAAATAAAGCAAATTACTATGGTGTTAAAAACATTGTTCCTTGGCTTGGAATGTCACTACGAGATAGACAAAGAGATTATTATTATAAAAAGCTAGATAAACATTTCCCAGGAATTCGTGAAAAATATGAAAAGAGTTATGGCGATAGCTATAGTTGTTCTACTAAAAATATAAAAAAGCTAAGTTATGCTCTATCAAATGCATGTAGTAAGTATGGCATTAGCCTTAAGATGCCTACTTATCAAAGTGAGGTAAATGCTGTACAGTTGAGCTTTTTAAATAATAAATAAGCACAAAGGTGTAAAGATATCTTTACACTTTTAAACTAATTACCGTTCAACATTTTCATTAATTAGCTCCATAAATACTTTTGGATTGACTACTCTAACTCTTGGATTTTTCTCTAGCATACTTATAGCATTTTTGACGTCATTCAAATCCTTACTCCAAACATGAACATACACAAAAGTATATGCTTCGGCTTTTTTTACATCTGTCTGTCCTTGCCCTATTCTAAAATTAATAGTTTTAGCTAGTTGCTCTTCATCTTCTAACCCATTCCATAGTAAATCTCTACAGGATACTATTGGCTTGCCATTTGACCAAACTATTTCTCCTTTATAATTATCATGTTTGTGGTAGTCCAAGTAAAACAATCCCTTTATATTCGGCTGAATCGTAAATTTACTCCAAAGCTCAGCATCATGAAAGCTTGAGTCATCAATCACAGCTAAGTATCTTTCATCAGTTTGTTTCATATAATCATTCAATTGATTTATATATGGTGAAAGCCTTTCTTTATCAAACTTACTTGGATATATATAACCACTACCCGAAGGAGGTATTATAAAATAATCACTATACTTTCCTTTAGATGCACTTTCGTAATATCTATCAAAAACTGTTGGAGCTAAGTAATACATAGATGGACTTATTCCCCAACCTAAATTAAAATCTCCTCTATAACTTGACCCATACCATTTCTGTGAGCTGTAGTTTGTGCCAAGATTCCACTGCTGATTATCTCCATCTGACATAACAAAAGTTACATAATGCACATTGTCCTCTTTAGTCATATCTTTAGGTATATACCATTGCCTAACAGATGCTGTGTCAAATGCACTTAAAACTGTCAGATTATAAGACCAATCAGCCGCTACCATACTTACACCATGTTTTGATGCTGTACTTATATTAGTAAATTCATCCGGTCCCCAACCCATACAAATCTTGTTTCCATCCATTGATGAAAATATCTTATCTCTAAGATAAGTGTTTTTTATATCACTTTCATAAAATACTAGAGCTTTACTCATAATTGCGTAATCTCTAAGTGCAGAACTTTTATTAGGTTCTAATTGTATTACAATTGAATGGTTTAGCCCTTTGCTCCATAAATTATCGTATGCCCAACTTTCTTCTGTATTTCTGCAATCCCCTGTCATTTTTGTTATTCCATGAAGCTTTGCTTTATATTCAATACTAGTATCTACTGCTATTGAATTTTTCAAAGAACAAAGGGAGCAAGCATTATTTATTGATGGATTATTGCCTTCATCATATAGAACATATCCATCTATATGATCTTTAAAACCATAAACTAATTCCCACGGATCTGAAATTTTTTTATAAGTTACTCCATAGTTATTCTTTAAATCCTCTAACCATATTTGATAATCTGGTTGATCAGAATTTAATATATATATTTGATTGTAGGATTTATTATTGACTACTCCTTGAAGTGTAGATATCAATGTTTTTTCACTTTCACTCATATTATCTTGTGAAATAACATATAGAAAAGTTGGTTTTATGATATTTTTTATATACATGGAAAAAGGACTATTACTTGCAGTAATAGTCTTCTTCCACTCAATCCAACTAGTATTAAAATTATCTTTATTTTCATTACAATACTTATAGAAGTTTTGTAAGAAACTAATTCTTTCATTGTTATAGAATGATTTAATTTCTTGTTCATTAAATCCAACTAAGGCTAGTTGTCTCTTCATAATATTATCAAACGTAACCTGTTTAGAATTCTTAACCATATCATACATTATCATAAATGTAGTTGTTCTTCCTATTCCCTCTTTGCAGTGAAAATGTAACCATGTATTTTTAGGTTGTTTTTTTACTACCTGCATAAAATAATCAACCATTTCATCTGTAGGTATCTTTCCATCAGTAACAGGAATACGGATGTATTCAAGTTTATTATCCTTAACTAATTGTTCTTCATCCTGAACCTTCGTCGGAATTATTGTGTCATTTGGATGATTTGTAAGTGTAATAGGAACATTCAATTTAATACTTTTAAGCTTACTTTGCTCATCCGCTAATACTTGTTCTTTTGTAAGTCCCATATTAGCATCATTTTTCTCATTCTTCCAACTTACTGGAATGTTATTTATAAAACCATGAGCTTCTTGTCTCAAGTCTATTACTGTTGTAGACATCTTCGTATTTATACTATTTATTACAAGAGGTAAATTAAAACCTGAAAACTGCTGACTTCCAGATATATTTAAATTATTTAATCCTTTTAAATCTAGGGTCTTATCTTTGTCAACATTACTTAAATCAGAAGTTTTTCTAAAATTCTTTGGCATACCTTGATAATTTGATGTATCCATAACCAATGACACAACACCATTATCAACAGTAGTTCTAGCTAAACTTACAAACTTATTTTTATCCTGAATAGTGCAGGAGCAAAATAAACTTATTGTTATTAATACCAGAAAACTAGCTATATATTTTTTAAAATTTCTCCACAAACTTATCACCTCATAACCTAATAGTTTTTATTAACCATATATAAGATCAACATCATTACAATTAGAAATTTAGTTTCTTTATATACCTTTTACTATTAAAGCTATCTTTATGATATTTACATGCTGGTTTATATTCATTAATTTTCCACCAAATTATAAGAGAAGGTGAGTATATCATATTGACTTCCTCACCTTCTCTTTGAAAGTTTCTATTCACTTAAGTCTATTTTAACAGTAATCCTTGTTCCCTTTCCTTCTTCACTTACTACTTCAATTATTCCCCCATGAACATCTGCAATCCATTTGGCAATTGATAAACCAAGCCCAGTTCCTCCTTTTTCTTTGGATCTAGACTTATCTGCTGTATAAAATCTATCAAATACATTTTGAATATCTTCCTTTGGTATACCTATTCCTGTATCTGAAACACTTATATATATCGATTTATTTCTCAATATAGAATTTATAGTTATTACGCCTTCATAGGGTGTGAATTTAATACTATTATCAATAAATATTCTTAACATTTGCTTTATAAGCTTATAATCCCCATATATATCAATATCTTCATTCTCTTCGCTAAATATATTATGTTTTTTATCTATTAGTTTTGTTTCCTCTAGCACTTCATATATCAATTCATTTAAATGAAATTCTTTTTTTTCCACTACTTGGTTTAGTGCATCTCCTTTGGCTAGAAATAATAGCTTTTCTACTAAATTAGCCATATTTTCAGCTTCAAGCTTTATACCATAAATTGATTTTTCTAAAGCTTCCTTGTCATTTTTTCCCCATCTATCCAATAGGTTTGCATATCCTTGAATAACTGCAATTGGAGTTCTAAGTTCATGAGATGCATCTGATACAAACTGACTCTGGCTATCGAAGGCTTTTTGTAATCTATCTATCATATTGTTAAGAGTACCTGCTAGTCTTTTTAGCTCATCATCAGCATCATTAACTTCAATTCTTTCTTTGAGATTGTTAACACTAATATTTTCAGCAGTTCTAGTTATATTATCTATAGGATTGAGCATTTTTTTACTTATGATATATCCCACTACGATTGATGCTACCATTCCAATAAAATCTGCAATGGCCAAGAATACAAATAATATCTTTATGAAACTATATTCATTTTCTAAATCCTTTACTACCTGTATATATACTACTCCATAATTTTTACTATATAGTTTGGTCTCTAAGTACATTAGATGTTTTTCTTTTTGCTCTAAATGTTTTGCCCTACCATTAGTCTCCTTAAGCTTTATATCGTAATTAAAGCCCTGTGATTGATTTATAGTATTACTACTATCCAATATCCTTATTGATATATTCTCTTTTGAAGGCAAATCAGCTAAAAAATCCTTATTATATAGACTTACCTCTCCTGTTTCATCATTTATCTTGTTTGTTAATACCGTACTTATATCATTAACTTGTTTATCAGCTTGCTTATATAAAAAATACTTAGTGCCATATAGAGTTACCGTGCTTAATATAAGTAATACTAAAGAAAACATAAAAGCGTATATCAAAGTTAGCTTTACGGATATTTTAGCATTTTTAATTATTGATAAATTCATATTATTCACCTTTTATTACATAGCCAACACCTCTCACTGTTGCTATGAGTTTTTGATTAAAGCCATCATCAATTTTGCTTCTCAAATATCTTATAAATACATCTACAACATTCGTATCTCCCAGATAATCGTAACCCCACACACTCTCAATTAATTGTTCTCTTGTAAGCACCACATTCTTATTAATCAATAACATCTCTAAAAGCTGGTATTCTTTCTTTGTTAACTCTATTTCTTGACCATCCCTAAAGACTCTATGTGCTTTCCTATCCATAACAATATCAGCTACTTTTATATCACTAATATCTTTAGTTAAGTCATTACTTCTTGTATATACCCTTATTCTCGCTAAAAGTTCTTCTATGGCAAAAGGTTTCGTTAAATAGTCGTTTGCTCCAGCATCTAGTCCTAAAACTTTATCGGAAACTTCACTTTTTGCTGTCAGCATGATTATTGGAATACTTGAAAATTGTCTAATTCTTCTGCAAACCTCAGTTCCGTTAATTCCAGGAATCATTAAATCTAACAGAATAAGATTATAGTCATTATTCTGAGTTTTATTTAATGCATCTATTCCATCATAAGCAACATCTACTTTATATCCTTCATGAGAAAGTTCCATCTCAATAAACATTGACATCTGTTTTTCATCTTCAACTAAAAGTATCTTAAATTCCTTCAAGGTATCATCTCCTAAAAAATAATGTTCTATAGGGTTCCAACTTCAACTATTAAGTTTTCGTAATGGAACCCTATATAATCCACCTTAATATTAATATATAATATTTTTTTAGTCACCATTATTATTGTTTGCATAGCTTTTCTTATTTACGCTTTTATCTTTGTTTGAATTACTTTTTATATCTGAATCGAAGTGGTACATCTTTATTTATGCTACTTCATTTCAATTAAAAATAACATTAAAATCAGATTAAATTTATTAAACAAGAATATATTTATATACCACTAAATATCTATTAAGTAATGTTAAAATACTATTAAATACTTTTATATGTTTAAATTTCTATCATTTAGTATTAATATAGATATATAGGGGGTGTTGTTTTGGATAATAACATATTAAACATTGAGCAAGCAGTTGAATTCTTAGGTGTAAGTGAAAAAACATTAATAAAGCTTCTAAGAGAAGAGCATATTCCTGCTAGAAAAATCGGCAGGGAATGGAGATTTAGTAAACAAGCTCTTATCAATTGGTTATCTACCGGCGATTCCACTAACTACATTAATAAAAACGAGCTTTATCAAGTTTCTAAAGATGAGTTAGGAACTAGGCAGGATATATTGGATAGTATCTGCGAAAAGATATCAAATTTAAAAGAGTCAAATAGTGTAGAAAAGTTTTTAACACTTGAAAAAAACATCAGCATACCAGACAATGCTAATCTTAGAGTTAGCTATAAACAGCAAAGAGATGTAGAAAAACTTGAATTTAAGATTTATTGGACTCAAAGAGATGAATATAAGATTTTATAAAAAGATTATTGAGGTAATATTTACTTGTTTTTTATGAAATAATAAGGGGATGTTAATTAATGAATAGTGTATGGTTTATATGTGCTATGCTTTCAGCAATATTTGCGGCTCTAGTAGGTATATTTGGTAAAGTAGGTTTAAAATCAGTAGATGCCAATACTGCAACCGCTGTAAGGGCTGTAATAATGGCCGCATTTCTTTTTTTAGTTGTAGTTTTCCAAGGGAAACTGAGCAAGATACCTGAAGTTATCGCGGATAAAAAAACTTTTTCCTTCATCATATTTAGTGGTTTAGCAGGAGCTCTTTCTTGGCTATTTTACTTCTTAGCTTTGAAATATGGAAAGGTATCTCAAGTTGCTCCTATAGACAAGTTTAGTGTAGTTCTCGCAACTATCTTAGCAGTTGCATTTTTAGGGGAAAAGATAAGCAAAATGAATGGAATAGGTGTGGGCCTAATAGCCATCGGAGCTATTATAGTTGCTTTAAGTTAGGCACACAATAAAGGAACCATGAAATCTTATATTTCCATGGCTCCTTTTGTTATTTTTACTTACATGGTTTTATAATAAACTCAAAGTTCATATCTTTAGAAGAATCTATTAGGTACTCCTTATGGACAGGTGCACCCCAACTGTCATCTCCTCCTACTCCCATTTGTTTTCCTGCTATTGTTACAACAGTATAATTAACTAGAGGAAGTTCATAGTAGTGCAGTGCATTTTGAAGTTCAAAAGCTGTGTATGGTGATACTCCAAGCTCAAAGGAATCATTAACAGCTGCAAACTCTATTCCGAAGCCATCTTTATCTTTTATCTTTGCCCATCTTACACCAATGTGATTGCCACTTTCTTGAGGTACTAAGTATCTTGAAACATTGTCCTTAACTAATCTTTCATAAATACCTAATCTAGCACCATGTACCCTATCTATATAATTTTCTTCAGGTCCCATACCGTAGAATTTAAAATTATCATAATCAGCTGATAATCTAAAAGCTAATCCGAATATAGGTATCTCAGATAGTCCTTCAATACCCTTATAGTCACATTTAACTTTAATGTCCCCGTCTTCATAAGCAGTATAAGCTACTTTGACCTCAGTTGGCACACTCAAAGGCAAAGAATAAGTATATTGAACTGTAACACTATATTCATGTTCAAAAACTTGTACATCAGTGCACTTTTGGAACAAACTTGCTTGAAGCCACTGTGCACATCTAAAGCCGTGTTTATTTCCATTATCATTATCTGTTGTTGCCCTCCAATATATAGGCATAGGAGTTCTTGTAATCAATTCTTTTCCATTATATCTTAGTGATACAATTCCCCCCTCTTGCTTTGAAAATAATACACTAAAATCTCTGCTTTTAACTCCTATATTTACATCTCCATGGATGACTTTAACTTTATTTAATTCTTTTAAATCTTCTCTTTCTTCCTCTATAGAGTATACATATTGATCAAAAGCTATCTCGTGACCAGCTTTTGCCCAAGTAGTATCATTCTTAAGTTTGAAAGAAACATTTACGGCATACTCTCCACTATTATTTACTTTAGGTAAATCAAACTCATAGTATTCTTCTTCACCTGCTTTTACTATAGCATCCAACCTGTCTTTATATTGTTCTTCTCCGTTATAACTCAAGCTATACTCTAATATATAACTAGAGGTATCTACAAATAAGTTTTCATTTCTAACCTTAACACCATTTTTATCTGCATATAGCTTTAGATTTTGATATAGCTTTTTAACTTCTTGTACCTTTGGAGATATTGTTCTATCAGCATATACTATTCCATCACCACAGAAATTATAATCTGTTGCTCTATCATCAAAATCTCCACCGTAGGCAAAGAATTCATTCCCATATCTATCTTTCTTCATAACTGCTTGATCTATATAATCCCAGATGAAACCTCCTTGATAAAGCTCATACTTATCTTCTAATTCTGTATACTTGTGCATTGCTCCACAGGAATTGCCCATAGCATGCATGTATTCACAACTTATATAAGGTTTCTGTGGATTATTATTTAAATACTCCTCAATTTCATGAGGCTTTGCATACATCCTACTTTCCATATCACTAGTTTCATTGAAGCGTCTATCATGAAAAATCCCTTCATAGTGCACTAATCTTGATGGGTCTTTCTTTCTATAGTACTCAGACATCTTATAGATATTTTTCCCTCCAAAAGATTCATTTCCACAAGACCATATTAAAATAGATGGATGATTTTTATCCCTCTCTACCATTGACTTAGCTCTATCCAATACAATATCAAGCCACTCTGGTTTACTGTCTGGAATAACCCAATCAGGAATTACTTGTCCCATCTTCATCCAGGATCCGTGAGTTTCTAGATTTGCTTCATCTATTAAGTAAATTCCATATTCATCACAAAGCTCATACCAAAGACTTTGATTAGGATAGTGAGAAGTTCTCACAGCATTTATATTGTTCTGTTTAAAAAATCTTATATCCCAAAACATATCTTCTTTAGTTATAGATCTTCCTCTTCGGCAATTAAACTCATGTCTATTTATGCCTTTGAAAACTATACGTTTTCCATTTATATGCATAACCTTATTTATCATTTCAAAGCTTCTAAAACCTACCTTTTGCGGCACAAGCTCTACTATATTATCTTTTTCATCTCTTACAGTAATATAAAGAGTATACAAATATGGATCTTCAGCACTCCAAAGTCTTACGTTATTTACATCTAGCTTTAAAGTTAGTTCATTTTTAAACTTATTGCCCTTAATACTAGCTAAAATCAAGCCTTCACTATCTTTTAGTTCTAAGTCTAGAGTTCCAGTGGTAGCTCCTACAATTTTCATTTCAGATTCTAGGACTGCATTTTTGTATTCACTATCTAGTATAGTTTTAACAAAAAGGTCTTGAATATGAATCTTAGGAATCGAATATAGATATACTTCTCTAAAAATCCCCGAAAACCTCCAAAAATCCTGATCTTCGAGCCAGCTCCCAGTAGATCTCTTATAAACTTCAACTGAAAGCTTATTTTCCCCTTCTCTGATATATTGAGTTAATTCAAATTCTGATGGAGTAAAACTATCTTCACTATATCCAACAAAATTCCCATTTAACCAAACATAGAAAGCACTCTCTACCCCTTGAAAGGATATATATATAGGAGTATTTTTCATAGTTTCATCTAAATTAAAATACTTAACATAACTTCCAACTGGATTATATTCTTCAGATACCTGTGGTGGCCTCAATTCACTGTGCCCATCCCAAGGATACATAGTATTTATATATTGAATCTTATCATATCCTTGAAGTTGTATATGTCCAGGAACATCTATATCCTTCCATGAATTGCAATCAAAGTCTAGATTATAAAAATCCTTAATTCTCGAACTAGGATTTATAGCAAAGCTAAACTTCCAGTTTCCATTTAAGCTTTGTCTTAGTCTCATATCTCCAGAGTTCATTTCTTCCTCTGTTATATAGTATTTATGGTCTGAATGCGCTTCAATTCTATTTACTGCAAAAATTGAAGTATCAGAAAGCCAATCTGTGCTAGGAACCTTAAACCCCATAGTAATTCCTCCAACCCTTTTATTATAAAAATTAATGTAAACCTATACTTATATTTTCTACTATTCATAGAATGTTTTCAATATATTTTTAGTAAAAATATCAATACTTTTACTAAGCTTTTACCTATCTCAATAATATTAGTGAATATAACTATCAATAATTGATTTTTTTGAGCATCTGCCTTTCCGGATGTATATGAGGAAACTTACAAGCTGATAATCTCCACTCTTTTACTTTATGTCCATAAAAATCTTCTAAAATCATTGAAGTATATAGCTTTAGTACTATAAAAGCTTTATATTTTTCTTTACAGTAAAAAAGAAACCCAAGTCCTTAGAACGAACATAGGCTCCTTTTTACAATATATATAATATATTAACCACCTTAATATATTATAAAAACTATTTATACATATATCTTTATTTGAACTGAAATTGTTCATAATGCATATTTATATTATTAAAATTGCTCTTTTTAAATTGAGTCTTTAAGCTTTCTCTCATTCCCTTAGGGCCACAAAAGTACACATCTTCAACCTGATTAAGTTCAGTATAATTTTTCATTTGTTCTACTGATAAAAATCCTTTATCTTTGAAGTTAAATAAGTGCAACCTCACATTTGAATCAAGTGTAAGCTTTTCTAATTCTTCTAAATATGCTCCATCTTGTTCACTATTGTAAGCATAAAAAAAGTCTATAGAATAATCTTCTCTTACCTTAGCTTGCAAAAAGCTCCTGAATGGTGTAACCCCTATACCTCCAGCAATCCAAATCTGATTCTTACTACCTTCTTTATAATCAAAATTTCCATGAGGTCCTTCTACTGCAAATTTATCTCCAAGTTTTAATGTTTCTAATAAAACCTTAGTATCATCACCAAGTGACTTAATTGTAAATTGAATCTCTCTTTCCGTAGGAGCTGCACTTATTGTGAATGGATGTGAAGCAAACTTACTATCCTTTCCTATCAGTTTGATAAAAGCAAACTGTCCTGGTTTAAATTCTATATTACGGCCTAAAGCCTTTCCTGTAATCTCTAATGTACCATCTGATACAACTTTAAGTTTGCTAACTTTAAATCTAAACTTAAATGCTGTTTTTTCATAAAACAATACACTGTATAATATTGAAATAACTCCTATGAAGTTAACTATATTTAGCCATATACTAAATGGATCTAGAGATAATACTGGGTAAGTAGAACTTCCGTAATAATGATATACCCCCATCATATACGCAACTATCATAAATTTATGGATAACCTTCCATCTTTCATAATTTAGCTTTTTCGCTACAATTGCAGTTATTATAAGTATTACGAATAGATATAGACTAAAGCTACCATACATTGCATACGGATCTCTAGGTATTGGTATTCCAGCTTTAATCTCAGCCCTCTTTCCTATTTCAATTGTTATATTATGAATAACAACTAAAAGCAACGCTGATATACTTAAATATTTATGATATACATAAGACTTATCTAGTCCATTGAATATATAATCTAAAATCTTATTCCGTGTTGAAATAAAATTTACTAAAGCAAAAGCAACCAAAGCAAATGCCGCTATCAACTGCGAATATTCACTTGCTATAGATATCTCTCTAGTTGAGCTGACGAATAACCATGTTACAAAAGTTATTAACATACTCAATATAATAAATAAAAAACCTAACTTCTTTTTCATCTTAACACCTCTCAATTAAATTCTATCAACTCTTTCTATCTTCTAGCCTTGTCATATTTTAATGAGGCCATAATAAAACAACTCTTTATTCTCTCATAAGAAGAATATAATCCTGCCAAGAATGTAGAATAAAGTAATACACTAACTATATGAATTGTATTGCTTCCATTAAATAAACTTAAAAAACATACTATACCTGGGATTAAGAAAAATATAGCTGAAACTGTTCTCCCAACTCTATCAAAAATAAATGGATGTTCCGATGAAGTTTTATAAAGCTTAATAAAATTAGAAGTTGCAACGAATTCTAAAAACTTAATACAAACAAACACTAAATACCATAAAGGTAATACATGCGTACTTATTAGTGCTGCATAAGAAGAAACTATATATAACAAATCTGCTAATACGTCTAATTTAGCACCAAGAACGGTAGCTACTCCTAATCTTCTTGCAATCTTACCATCAAAGAAATCCGAAACACATATCATTATAAATAAACTTATTAATGCAGTGTTATAATCTTGTCCATATAGAAATTGCTTAAAAATAAGAAAATCAAATAAAAATGTCATAATTATTCTTGCTATAGTCATACCATTGGGTATACTTCTTAAAACTCTATCCATATCCATCTCCCCTAAACTCTCTTAATTCCTTATCTATCTTAAATATAAACTAGTTAAATTAACAAAACCTTAAAACTAGCTGAGAATTAGCTGAGAATTACGTAAAAACTATACTTTTTTTGTGCTGTATCTTACAGCGGATAAAATACCTAGTTATAAGCAAAAATATAACCTATCTACATTAAATCTAAAATTATAATTAGGAGGTTCATAAATGCTTAAAAAATCATCTAACATCTTTACATTAATAACTGCTAATATTCTTATAGCAACTTTTTTATTAATAGGATGTACAAGTACTGGAAATAGTAGCATTTTATCAATTAATAAAATTTCAAGCAGAACAACGTTTGAGAATAAAACTGCTGATTCTCAAATGTACATAAGACCAGACAATGTTAGTATAGATCAGGCAAAACAACTTTTGATAGAAGGTAATAAAAGATATGTTGATAATAAAGTACTAACACATGATATAAGCGATGCTAGACGTAAGAAACTTTCTACAGATGGTCAGAAGCCTTTTGCAGTTGTGTTAAGTTGCTCAGACTCTAGAGTTCCACCTGAATTAGTGTTTGATCAAGGACTAGGTGATTTATTTGTTGTTAGAAATGCCGGAAATATAATTGATCCTATTGCATTAGGAAGCATAGAATATGGAGCTGAACATCTAGGTGCCCCATTAATAATTGTTCTAGGTCATGAAAAATGTGGTGCAGTAAAAGCTGCAATTGAAGGTGGTACAACATCTGAAAATATTACAGCTATAATATATCAAATAAAACCATCTTATAATAAAACTAAAAATAAGAGTCAAAACGCAAATGAAATTTATAATCTAACAATTGATGAAAATATAAAAAATTCTATGAATTTGATTAATAAAAGCTTAGTTATTCAAAAGTTAACTACCGAAAGGAAAATAAATGTAGTTGGAGCCAAGTATCATATGGATACAGGTAAAGTAACCTTTGATATACAGTAGCATTTTTCACAAAAAAGTGCAGCCTTTTAATTAATAAAGGCTGCTAAAGATTTTAATTATATAATATACTCCTTTAATATTTTCTCAATACTGGCTGCAAAATTATCCGCAGCGCCCCAATCAAACTTAAAAAGCCAGCCTTCTGAGCTGCCTGTAGCTATAGCCCTTACATCTGTGTATCCTTTAATATTATCTATTATTACAACTAGTGCAGCCCTATTGCTAGTTCTCATGTAGTATTTTTCATAAACTAATGTTCCTGTACACACTCCATTTTCTAACTCAAAGAACTCTTCGTGTACTAAATCTGCACTTTGGCTATTCTTTACTAACGAAAATACTTTATTTGGGGTAATATTAACCTTAAAATTATATTTACTCATAAATCTCCCTCCTTTATTAAAAACAATATATCTATTACCTTATATAAATATTACTAATATATCTACTCTATAATAATCACTTGTCACTAGCACATAATTTTACACACCAGTATAAACCAGGTTTTAACAGTACCCTCTGTATTGTTTATTTACGCTCTATATAGTAAAATTATCATATTAGATATAAAAGAGTAAACTTATTAGTATATATGCTATATTACTTTAAAGTTAAATTTATATAGTTATATTTTTAGTGGTTTTCTAACTATATATCTAAAAAAATTAAAAAGTGAAAAAGGCAAACCATGGGAAACCATGAGACGCAAAGCCAAGGGCCTGTACCACATTTTATTTTGTGGATGGCAGCCGGTTACCACGGGGAATACTAATTTCAATTCTATAGACCTACTTAAGGTCTGTCTTTTCCCTATTTCCCTTTTTCACAAAGAAAGGTAGGGTCAAAATGAAAAAACTTTTATGCAGCAGTTTTCTATTTTTAGCATCACTGCTACTATTCTTCCAACTGGCACCCCCAGTGGAAAAAGTCTATGCGTTAACAAATAACAATGCGTTACCACCAAGCAACCTGTCAGTCCAACTTACTACCCCAAGTGACGCGAAACTCTCTTGGAGCTCTGTTTATGGAGCTACCGGTTATAATGTTTATGGAATAACTGATGGTCAGCTTAAGTTAGTTGGTACAACAACGTCAACCTCTTATTCTTTTAATAACATTCCTGAAGGAGATTATAGTTATGTTGTATCAACATTAAGTACAGATGGAGAGTCAGGACCTTGTGCCCCTGTTACTTTTAATGTTACTTATCCAAATATGACAGCTCCAACTGCATTAACCAGTAAAATTCAAAATGGTAACGATATAGTTTTAACTTGGACAAGTTCTCAGTATGCTAAAACATATAATATTTACCAAATTGCTTCTGATGGTCAAAAGACATTAGTTAATACATCAATTACACCAACTTATACCATAACTAATGCTCCTGCTGGAAGTTATACTTATGCAGTTTCAGCAGTAAATCCACTTTATGGTGAGTCTTCACCATCAGCTTCAACTAATTTAGATATTGTGTTACCAGTTATGACCACACCAGGTAATTTTACTTATTCGATATTAAATGGTAATGATATATCTCTAAAATGGAATGCTGTTAGTTATGCTACAAGCTATAAGGTTTATCAAATTGTTGATGGACAAAAAACTTTAAAAAGTACTACTACTGCTACTAGTATTTCATATACTAATATGACTGGCGGTGACTATGTGTATGAAGTTCACTCTTATAGCGATAGATTTGGTGAATCTCAAGATGGATCTACAGTTACATTTACTCTGACACTTCCAGTAATGCAGACACCAAGTGGATTAACATACAGTATCGCAAACGGTAATGATATTACCTTAAAATGGGCAGCTGTTCCATATGCAACTAATTATACAGTTTATCAAATAATTGATGGAGTAAAGGTTTTAAAAAGTACGTTAACAGGAACAACTGTTACCTACTCTAATATGCCTGGAAATGACTATATTTATGAAGTTCATTCTTATTCAACTCGTTTTGGAGAATCACAGGATGGAAGCCAAATAAGCTTTAATTTAACTTTACCATCAATGGAAGCTCCAAGTTCCTTAACATATTCTATAGCAAATGGTAATGATATAACTTTAAAGTGGGCCTCAGTTCCATATGCAACCAATTATAGAGTGTACCAAATAGTTAATGGACAAAAAGTTTTAAAAAGTACATTAACTGGAACTAGTATAACTTATACTAATATGGCTGGTGGAGATTACACTTACGAAGTTCACTCTTATAGTGACAGATTTGGAGAATCAACTGAAGGAAATACTCTTTCCTTTACATTAGCTCTGCCAATTATGGCGCCACCAACAGATGTAGTGCAAACTATTAAAAATGCTACAGACTTCACATTGAATTGGACCGCATCTCCTTATGCTACAAGCTATAAGATATATCAAATAGTTAACGGTCAGAAGGTGTTAAAAAGTACAGTTACAAGTACTACTGTTTCTTATACTAATATGGCTTCTGGTGATTATAGCTTTGAGATTCATTCTTATTCAACTCGTTTTGGAGAGTCTTCAGATGGAAGTACTATAATTGTTACACTGAATGGACAAACAATGCAGGCTCCAACTAACTTAACATATAGTATTACAAATGGAAATGATATAACTTTAAAATGGACTGCTTCACCATATGCAACAAGCTACAAAATATATCAAGTAATTGACGGACAAGCAGTTTTACAAAAAACTGTAACTACTACTAGTGCTAGTTTTACCAACATGGCTGGTGGTAATTATGATTACCTCATAAATTCTGTATCTACAATTTTAGGTGAATCTCCAGTAGGAGCAGAAACTGCCTTTACTTTAGTTTTACCGACAATGACTGCCCCAGCTAACCTGGCATACAAGATACAGAACGGAAATGATGTAGTTTTAACTTGGTCAGCAGTGACATATGCTAATAATTACAAAGTTTATGAATTAGTCGATGGTCAATTAATTCTAAAAACTACTGTAACATCTTTAACTGCTACACTAAGCAATGTACCAGAAGGTGATCATACTTATGTAGTTAATTCAGTAAGCACACGTTTTGGTGAATCACAAGATGGTAGCAATACATCACTTTCACTAACATTCCCTACAATGCTTGCACCTGGAAACTTTACTTATAGCATTGCAAACGGAAATGATATAACTTTAAAATGGAATTCAGTAACCTACGCAACTGGGTATAACATCTATCAACTAATTAATGGTCAAAGGGTATTAAAACAAACAGTTACTGGTACAAGCGTTACATTTACTAATATGCCTGAAGGTGACTATAACTTTGAGATTCATTCTTATAGTACACGTTTTGGTGAATCTCAAGATAGTAGCCAAACTAACTTCACTTTAGTTTTCCCAGTAATGCAGGCTCCAAGTAATTTCACTTACAGTATTGTAAATGGTAACGACATAACTTTAAAATGGGGAAGTACATTATATACAACAAACTATAGAATCTATCAGATTATAAATGGACAAAAAACTTTAAAACAAACAGTTACTGGTACTAGCGTTACATTTACTAACATGCCTGAAGGTGACTATAACTTCGAGATTGACTCATACAGCACTCGTTTTGGTGAATCACAAGATGGTAGTCAAACTAGCTTCACTTTAGTCTTCCCAGTAATGCAAGCACCTGCTAACTTAACTAATACAATCGTTAACGGAAATGATATCACTTTAAAGTGGAATGCATCTTCTTATGCAACAGCTTATAGAGTATATCAAATTGTAAACGGACAAAGAGTATTAAAACAAACAGTTACTACTACTAGTGCTACATTTACGAATATGCCTGAAGGTGATTATAGCTATGAAGTTAATTCTTATAGCAGCCGTTTTGGAGAATCACCAGTAGCAAGTCCAATAAATCTTTCATTAATCTGGCCAGTAGTACAGGCTCCAAGTTTAGTTGGAACTATATCAAACATTAATAATATAACTTTTTCTTGGCAGTCAGTAAGCTGGGCAAATGAATATAGAATATATGAAACTACTGATGGCAATAAACAACTATTATACAAAGGAACTGCTTTAAGTTATAAAGTGTTCAATTTATCAGAAGGTACACATAGTTATCAAATCACAGCATATAGTACAAGATTTGGTGAATCACAACTTTCTACAGCATTAACAGAAACTATTGTTTATCCTGATATGCAGTCACCAGTTGCCACTTTAAAGGTTTTAGATCAATCAAGTGCTCTAATATCCTGGAACTTTGTCACTTATGCTAATGGATATAACATATATGAAATTATAGATGGTAATGCAGTATTAGTAGCAAAAAATATAAATAATTTATCTTATACACTAACTAATCTTCCATATGCAAACCATCTATACTATGTTACTTCATACAGTAATTCGTTTGGTGAGTCTCAACCATCTAATACTGTTTTAGCGAAGCTTATAGTTGATACTGAACCACCTATTACTAATATTGATGCTTTAAGTAATTGGACAAATCAATCAGATGTACTGGTTAATTTATCTGCAACAGATAAGGATACTGGTATTGCAGCAACTTATTATTCTATAGATGATGGAGCCTTTGTATCTGGAACATCATTTAAGATAAGTAAAGAAGGCATTACTAAGATCTCCTTCTATTCTGTCGACAAGGTAGGAAATATTGAATCAATTAAGACAGCTTATGTGAAAATTGATAAAACTGCATCAGTTACTACTTCTAATATATCTGACATTTGGTCAAATAATGCTGTAACTGTAAACTTAAATGCTACTGACTCACAAAGTGGGGTTGCTAGAACCTTTTACTCAATTGATGGTTCTGATTACATCGAAGGTACTTCATTTACAATACAAACCGAAGGAATTCATACAGTTTC
>NZ_BQXY01000004.1:49997-91697 GCF_024341905.1 Clostridium folliculivorans | reverse complement strand
ATGCTACTGATTCACAAAGTGTGGTTGCTAGAACTTTCTATTCAATTGATGGTTCTGATTACATCGAAGGTACTTCATTTACAATACAAACCGAAGGAATTCATACAGTTTCCTTCTACTCAGTAGATGCAGCAGGAAACATTGAATCAGCTAAAACTGCTTATGTGAAAATTGATAAAACTATTCCAACATTATCGATGTTATTAAGTGGAGAATATAAGCTTGGTACATTACTTCAGCTAAATTATAATGTATCAGATAATCTTTCCGGTATAGCTAGTGAAAAAATGTTGGTTTTCGCACCAAATCAAACTACTGGAGTAATCATGAATAATGGTTCGACTCTTAACCTCGATAAGCCTGGAGTTTATAAGGTTGTTATAACTGCAACCGATGCGGCTGGCAATAGCTATACAATAGAAAGACAATTTGTAGTTTACATTCCAGCAAACATTGAAGTAACATCTAAAGTCATTAAAGGAAATAATGGAGTATTTACTGTTCGTGTTGATCTTCCAACAGGATATTCCACTTGCGGATTAGATCTTAATACTGCAAAAGCTAACGGTGTAAGCGCACTTAATAGCAATAACGGATACTACAATCAAGCAAAAATCGGTCAATTTAAATTTGAACGTTCTGATTTTTCTTGGTCTTCTTCGGAAGTTGTTATTGAATTCCGTTGTTATATTAATGGCTATTTGGTTATAGGTCAAACCACTGTTAAAGTTCAAAAATAACTTTTCTTAAAACTTTTAATCCCTCTGTAAATAGCAGAGGGATTTTAACTTTACACAAGCTAACTATAAATTATGTTGAATTATTATTTTTCAATCGAATTAATATCACTTTTCTCATAGAATGAAAAGGCCCCAGGAAATCCCTGAGGCCTTTTTACTATATAAACTTATAAAAACTTTCAAGTTAGCTAAATTTCATAATTTCAACTACTTTAACAGCTTTTTAAGAGTAAGCAGTAAAAAACCACTTAACTTAAATATTTCATCTATTAAATCAAATCAAAGAAGCTCAACTGATCTTTTTCAGGAAGACCGTTTAAACATCCAAACTTTCTAAGTGAATCTATAGCTGAATTACCTATTTTAGCACGTTTCTTTAAATCTTCTATAGAATTTATCGGTGTATCTTCTTTTATTGCCTCTTGTATTGCATTGTATATTCCTTCTGCCGCTACATTTCCCATACCGGATATACTATTTATAGGAGGTCTTATCCCCTCTTCTTCTACAATAAAATTTGTAGAGTGAGACTTATATAAATCAATTGGAAGGAACTTAAGGCCTCTCTCATACATTTCCAAAACCAATTCTAAATCATCATACATATCTTTATCTTTAGGAGCTGCTTGAATGCCTTGCATTTCAATTTCCTTCATCTTAGCCTTAACTCTTTCTTTTCCAAATATCATAAACTCTGCATCAAAAGCCTTTGCTCTGATAGTAAAGAAAGCCGCATAATAAGCTTTAGGTATATGAACTTTAAACCAGGCTATTCTGAAAGCCATCATTACATAAGCCGCTGCATGGGCCTTAGGGAACATGTATTTTATCTTTCTACAAGAATCTATATACCACTCAGGAACTTGACATTCCCTCATGAGAGCCTCATATTCTGGCCATTTAGAATCCTTTAATGCCTTACCCTTACGCACTGTTTCCATTATCTTAAAGGCAGTGTTTGGAGGAAGACCTTTTTTAATAAGATAAATCATGATATCATCTCTCGTACATACTGCTTCACTTAAAGTTACTACTCCTTGATCAATTAAGTCTTTAGCATTTCCAAGCCATACGTCAGTACCATGTGATAATCCTGATATACATATCAGATCTGTAAAAGCTTTTGGCATAGTATCTAAAAGCATTCCTCTTACGAACTTAGTACCAAACTCAGGAATACCAAAGGTCCCCACCTTAGAATTTATCTGCTGTGGTGTTACTCCTAGTGCTTCAGTAGATGAGAATATAGACATAGTTTTCTTCTCATCCATCGGTATTGTTTTTGGATCTACTCCAGTTATATCTTGAAGCATTCTTATAACTGTCGGATCATCATGCCCAAGTATATCTAGCTTTAATAGATTCTGATCAATTGAGTGATAATCAAAATGTGTTGTTATAATATCCGAGTTCGGATCATCAGCAGGATGTTGAACTGGACAGAATTCAAAAATTTCTCTTCCCTTAGGTACAACGATAATTCCTCCTGGATGCTGTCCTGAAGTTCTTTTTATTCCTGTACAACCTTTGGAGATTCTCATAATTTCAGCCTTACTTACTGTCATATTCTTTTCATCAAAATACTTCTTTACATATCCAAAGGCTGTTTTTTCAGCAATAGTACCAATAGTTCCAGCTTTAAAAGTTGTTCCTTTTCCAAAGATAACTTCAGTATATTTATGAGCTTTTGCTTGATATTCACCTGAAAAGTTTAAGTCTATATCTGGTTCTTTATCTCCGTTAAAGCCAAGGAAGGTTTCAAAGGGAATATCTATTCCATCCTTGGCAAGTTGCTCCCCACAAACAGGACAAACTTCATCCGGCAAATCGAAACCATTCTTAAATCCATGATCCTCAAAATCAGAATACTTACATTTTGGACACCTATAATGAGGAGGTAATGCATTTACTTCTGTTATACCAGTCATGTATGCAACAACAGAAGAACCAACAGAACCTCTGGAACCAACCAAGTATCCATCTTCGTTAGATTTCCAAACTAGCTTTTGAGCTATTATATACATAACTGAGAATCCATTTTTAATAATAGAATCTAGCTCTTTCTCTAGCCTTTGCTCAACTAATTCAGGAAGGGGATCTCCATATAGTTCATTAGCCTTTTCGTAAGTAATGTCCTTTATAGTCTGCTCACAACCATCTATATGTGGAGTTGCCTTATCTGGAGATATTGGACTTATAGGGTCACACATATCAGCAATTTTATTAGTATTTGTAACTACTACTTCATACGCCTTTACTTTTCCTAAATAGTCGAATTCCTTAAGCATCTCTTCGGTTGTTCTCAGATATAGCGGTGCTTGATTATCTGCATCCTTAAAGCCCTGTCCTGCTTCAAGTATACGTCTGTATATCTCATCCTCAGGATCCATGAAATGCACATCTCCTGTAGCTACTACAAGCTTATTAAGCTTTTCACCAAGGGCAACAATTTTTTTATTTATTTCCTTTAGATAATTTCTATCAGGTACCTGCCCGTTTCTCACTAAATAGTCATTGTTTCCTATAGGCTGAATTTCTAAATAGTCATATTCTTCTGCAATAGCTTCGATTTCCTCATCAGATCTTCCAAGAAGTATTGCTTGATATAACTCACCATCACTGCAGGCACTGCCTATAATTAAGCCTTCTGAATATTTTTTGTACATGCTTTTTAATATACGCGGCTTTTTATAAAAATAATCTAAACTAGAGTAGGATACAAGCCTATATAAGTTCTTTAGACCCACATAATCTTTTGCAAATATTATTGCATGATGTGTTCTCAGCTTTTTATACTCTTCTTTTTTAGATTCTTCATCAGAACCATATAAGTCTATATCTTCGATAGTTGTTGCGCCTCTTTCCCTTAGCACTTCAAGCATTACCTCAAAAACCTTTACTGTAGTATCTACATCATCCAATGCTCTGTGAGCAACTTCTACTTTTATGCCAAGGTTTTTAGCAATCCTCCCCAGCTTATAACTCTTATACTCAGGGAAAAGTGCTTGAGCAAGAGATAAGGTATCTAAATATGTAAAATCAAAGTCATAGCCTAATACCTTTGCATTATGCTTTAGAAAACCAACATCAAATCCAGCATTATGAGCTACCAAAACACTTCCCTCGATAAACTCCAATAACTTAGGAAAAACCTTCTCTATGGTTTCTGCGTCTTTTACCATATCATCAGTTATATTGGTAACCTCAATAACCCTTTCAGGAATTGGTTTCTCAGGATTTACAAAGCAGCTGAATTGGTCTATTACCTTACCACCTTGATATTTCATTACTCCTATTTCAGTAATTTTTTCAGTTACTGGGGAAAAACCTGTAGTTTCTAGATCTAACACACAATAGATGGTATCAATATTTTGTCCTTTTGGATTTGTTACAGACGGCTTTTTATCTGGAGCTAGATAAGCCTCCACCCCATATAGAACCTTCATATCAGGATTATTTCTTCCTAGGAGCTTATGAGCTTCTGGAAAAGCCTGCACTACTCCATGATCTGTTATGGCAATTGACTTCATGCCCCAGCTCATAGCTCTCTTTATTAAATCAGTGGCACTGTTCATAGCATCCATTTGGCTCATCTGTGTATGCATATGAAGTTCTACTCTCTTAACTTCCGCATTATCCATCCTCTTAGCTCTCTTAATACCTTGAGTTTCAATTATAATATTGGCAATCATCTCAACTTCACCAGAGAACTTACTAAAGCTTGCACTTCCAACCAGTCTGACACCCTTTGCTTTTTTTAGCCTTGATAGTACAACCTCATATTCTCCTGGTTTTAAGAAAGACTTACAGGTCATAGAACTAGAACCATCGTATAAATCAAAAGACACCAGTGTCTTTCCACTTCTTAATTCCTTCGCTTCTATATTAGATATTTCACCTTCTAAAGCTATTCTTCCTTCATCCGGCGTAATATCAGTTATTTTTATCACAGGGTCCTTAATCTTAGAGCTTCTTCCTAGGATTACAAACGGATCCCCTTTCTTCCCATCCGATTCCTCTTTTACTTCTTCTTTTTTAGCCGGAGCTTCTTTAGGCGCATTATTGCTTTGTTCAGTTTTAATTTGTTTTATAGCAGCTAACATTTCTTTTTCACGTGCTTCCTCATGAAGAATTAAATCTTCATTATTTACCTTATCAACAAATTTTATATTATATGTAGTACCGTAAAGAGACTTTATAGCCTCACGAAGCTGCTTATCATAACTCATAGCTTTTAAAAAACCTGATGCTGCAATTTTAAAATCAAAATGTATGGTATTCTCATTCACATTATATTCACTGTTATTTATAATTGTCTTCAGCATAGGATGCTTATCTGCCATAAGGAGAATGATATTCCTAATTTCCTGTTCTATTGGCTTTTTATCCGTTCCATCAGCATAATTAACAGAAATTATAGAATCATTTAAAGAGAATCTTTTCTTTATAAATTTATTAAGTCTTTCAAATTCATTTACTTCAATATATTTATCTGAGCTGATTTTCATCTCCAGCCGTTTACTTTTCTTACTTAAGACTACTGATTCTACAATAGCAGTATTTATGTTACCACTTGTTTCATAGTCACTAAAAATTTCATTTATTCTTTTCATGGTATACTTTAACCCCTCTTCAAAACTTTTAGTACCTTATTATTATATAAAAAGACTTATTCTCTGTCATGTAGAAATAATATCTATATTCAAATTCCTTATTTAAAATCTTCTATACTTACACTTTATATCTTTAATTATAAACAATATATAACAAATGCAATCTTTATAAAAATTAATCATCTCTAATTGAAATTTATCTTTTATTACATACCTATAATCATCTTACTTCAATTGTTAGTTATTTATTAATGGGCATACTAACCTTGGGTTAAATAGTCCATGGAATAAATTAAGAAAATTTATACAAAACTATTGACAAATAATTGTTTAGTTTTATAATTAATATCAAGTAATAATTATTATTACTTAGAACCAATTACAATATGTATATAAAATCCAATTTTAATTATAAAACCAAATTTAGGAGGTATTTTTATTATGTCACTAATAGGAACAGAAGTAAAACCATTCAAAGCATCAGCTTATCAAAACGGTAAGTTTATAGACGTTACTGAAGCAGATTTTAAAGGAAAGTGGAGTGTAGTTTGTTTCTACCCTGCAGATTTTACATTTGTATGTCCAACTGAATTAGAGGACTTACAAGATAACTATGAAACTTTAAAGTCACTAGGAGTTGAAGTATATTCAGTTTCAACCGATACTCATTTTACTCACAAAGCATGGCACGACACTTCAGATACTATCAAGAAAATTACTTATACTATGATAGGAGATCCTTCACATACTGTATCACGTAATTTTGATGTATTAATCGAAGCAGATGGTTTAGCTGATCGTGGTACTTTTATAATAGATCCAGATGGTGTTATTCAAGCTCTTGAGATAAACGCTGGTGGTATAGGTCGTGATGCAAGCATTCTTGTTAATAAAATTAAAGCCGCTCAATACGTTAGAAATAATCCTGGTGAAGTTTGTCCTGCAAAATGGAAAGAAGGTTCTGAAACACTTAAACCAAGTCTTGATCTTGTAGGAAAGATTTAAGGAGAAGCTAATTATGCTTGATTCCGATATTAAAGGTCAATTAGCCCAATATCTTCAATTAATGGAGGGCGATGTCCTTATTAAAATCAGTGCAGGATCTGATAATATATCAAATGACATGATTTCACTAGTAGATGAACTAGCCTCTATGTCACAAAAAATCAAAGTAGAGAGAGTAGGATTACCAAAAACACCTAGCTTTAGTGTCAATCGTATGGGCGAAGACACAGGAGTAATTTTTGCCGGTATTCCTTTAGGCCATGAGTTTACTTCATTGGTGTTAGCTTTATTACAAGTTAGCGGAAGACCTCCAAAGGTTGACCAAAAAACAATTGATCAAATTAAAAACCTTAAAGGACAATACAATTTTGAATCTTACATCAGTTTAACATGCCACAATTGTCCAGAGGTAGTTCAGTCATTAAATCTAATGAGTATTCTTAACCCTAACATTACCCATACAATGATTGATGGTGGAGCTTTCAAAGAGGAAGTGGAAAGCAAAAATATAATGGCTGTCCCATCAGTGTTCTTAAATGGTGAATTCTTTGGCAGCGGACGTATGACTGTGGAAGAAATTCTTGCAAAGCTTGGTACTACTCAAGATCCATCAGAATTCAGTAACAAAGAGCCTTACGATATTCTTGTTGTTGGAGGTGGCCCAGCAGGAGCAAGTGCAGCCATTTACGCAGCACGTAAAGGAATTCGTACAGGAATCGTTGCTGAACGTTTCGGAGGTCAAGTAATGGATACTGTAGGAATTGAAAACTTTATAAGTATAAAATATACCGAAGGTCCTAAGCTTGCAGCAAGCCTTGAAGAACATGTAAAGGAATATGATGTTGATATCATGAATTTACAGCGAGTAAAAGGATTAACAAAAAAGGATTTAATAGAAGTAGAACTTGAAAATGGTGCTATTTTAAAGAGTAAAGCTGTAATAATTTCAACAGGTGCTCGTTGGCGTAATGTTAATGTTCCTGGAGAAAATGAGTTCAAAACAAAAGGCGTAGCATATTGCCCTCATTGTGACGCTCCTTTATTCAAAGGAAAACATGTAGCAGTAGTTGGAGGAGGCAATTCTGGTATCGAAGCAGCCATTGATCTTGCAGGAGTTGTAAATCATGTAACTGTTTTAGAATTCCTACCAGAACTAAAAGCTGATGCTGTACTTCAAGAACGTCTTTATAGCTTGAAAAATGTAACTGTTATAAAGAATGCTCAAACAAAAGAAATCACTGGTACTGATAAGGTAAATGGCATTACTTACATTGAACGCGATACTCAAAAAGTTAAGCATATTGAGTTACAAGGAGTATTTGTTCAAATTGGTCTTGTACCAAATACAGATTGGTTAGGTGATACAATTGAACGTAACCGCATAGGTGAGATAATTGTTGATAATCATGGTGCTACAAACGTACCTGGAATATTTGCTGCTGGAGATTGCACAAACAGCCCTTATAAACAGATAATTATTTCTATGGGCTCAGGCGCAAATGCAGCTCTAGGAGCATTCGATTACCTAATAAGAAATTAATATTAATCAAAAAATCGCTGAAGTAACTTTCTTCAGCGATTTTTTATCTTTATCTATACCTTTTTTATAGTTCTAAACATAACATCCCAGAAGCTAGTTCCAATTCCAAAATTATATCCATACATATAATGATGTATTCTATGATGCTCCTTTAATTTCTTAAACAACTTAAGTTTAAATACAAATAACTTCTTGTTCTTTTTGTGAAAATAATAATGCACAAATTCCTCCCATAGGTTGTAAACAATACACACTATAAGAAACAAAACTCCAAAAACCCTACTTTTCATAAATATTGCAATAGCTACTGGAAGATACAGTACTATATTTCTTAAAATTTCACCTAAGCTTGATAGAACTGTTTCCTTATCTATCACTTCAAGTTCATAGGAATCTATTCCATGAAATACTTTATGATGAACTTTCACATGTTCTTGCTCATAAGAATTGTGAAGTAGAAACCTATGAAGACAATATTCAACTAAAGAAGAATATAACAAGCCTAATATTATAGTCATTACTAATATAATTAAACTAGATAATTCTTTTATCTCGTACAAAATCTAGCCTCCTTTTTGTGGATTAGAATACTCTAAGACTACGCAAATGATAATAATTCTCACACCATTTATTATAAACTATTTTTAAAAATTTGTTAATAGTAACTACTTACCAAACATTGTATTTATATTTATACTATAAGTTATAGCTATAATATTTGTGAATAAGCATAAAAAGTATATATTGAATATATATTTTTTATGCTTTATTTAAGGTATCCACCTTATACTGCATATAGTTAACATCTAAAAGGAGGTTTAATATGATAGTGTTTTTTAAAAAGGGATTATATTTAATACTTGCTTTCTTTCTAGGAATATTTATAATATCTTCATTTTTTATTAGAGCAAAATATAGTTTTTCTGTATATGGAGATAACCCTATTTTAGAAAGACAGACCATTAGTATTTTTATTATCGTTATAGCAGGGCTAATTCTATTGAATATAGCATTATATAAACTGTGCTTAAAACTCAACAGGTATAGTAAAAAAGTAGTAATTCCAATTATCTTATTACTATCCTTTCTTGTGCAACTAGGTATTATATTTGAATTTACAGTTTTACCTACAGCTGATTCTCAAACAGTACTTTCATTAGCCTTAAACATGCTATATAACAATGATTATTCTTCATTCCAGGCTGGTGGGTATCTTTATATGTTTCCATTTAACTACTCCATAGTATTGTATTTAAAAACTTTATTAGCTATATTTCCAGATAATTATCTTGTTATAAAGATATTTAATATATTCTTTACTCTTGTTACGACTTTAATGATTTACTTAATATACAAGCAAATTAATTATAAATCAAAAGAAAATGACTACGGTGTTTTAGTATTTGGTGCTTTTTATATTCCAACATTACTGATGAGTAACTTCATATATAATGACATTATAGGAACATCCTTATTAACTAGTACTATATATTTTATAATTAGATTTGTAAGAGAAAAAACTATCAAACACATCATTATTTCCTCCATACTTTTATCGATGGGTAATTACTTAAGAGGAATAGGAGTTGTTTATCTCATAGCTGCGATTATCTATATTTTGCTGAGCTCAAAGAAATTAGGCTTAAAAAAAGTTGCAACAGCCCTATTAATAATAATTTCATTATTCAACATACCAAGTTGGACTCAAAATATAGCTCTTCAATTAACAAATATCGTTAGTGAATCTGTTACTATCAATTCTGCACCGGTCTATATGTGGCTAAACATGGGAATTAATATGGACAGGTTTGGTTTTTGGGACAATATGCAAAGTTATAATATATATCAACGACAAGCAAATTATAATAAAGAACAAAGTATTGAGTTATATAAACAGTCAATTGAAAATAAATTATCCAATGCGACCTTCAGTGATTTAGTAACCATGTATTATAAGAAAATTGTATGGACTTGGACGGAAGGAACCTATCAAATTGATAGATATGGCATTGGTGATGGAGGAACCACAAGCCAAAATCAAAGAATGAGTATGATGAGTGGTTATAGCTATACTACCTTTGCAACAGACTTGTTTAAAGGTAATTCACCATACAGATGCTCCTTGCTTTTAATACTGTATGTAATGAACTTTTTGATGTATTGCTTTAT
This sequence comes from Clostridium folliculivorans, assembly GCF_024341905.1. Classification (GTDB taxonomy): domain Bacteria; phylum Bacillota; class Clostridia; order Clostridiales; family Clostridiaceae; genus Clostridium_AR; species Clostridium_AR folliculivorans. The sequence continues at coordinate 81,630 of NZ_BQXY01000004.1, read as the reverse complement.
CCTTATTAGATTAATAAGTTCAATACAAAGCAAAAGATATGAGGAAGTATTCTTAGTCTTAGTGATATTAGGATTTATCGGATTTTATATACTATGGGAGATAAAATCCAGATATATATATCCAGTTTACCCATTGTTAATAGTTTTATCTTATATGGGCTTTAAAGATACTTACGACTTCTTTTTAGAAAACAACATAGTAAAACGTATTTTATCAATTAAAAGGAGACCATGAAATATGAGGAAGAAACTATATAATAGTCTATTTAAGATTGTCCTTTTACTTATTTGCTCCTTACCGCTTATATCTTGTGAAGCGATTAATGCTCAAAAAATAACAAATACCAGTACTAATCCAGGGCTGAACGGTGGAAATGGTTTTAATAATGATCCATCCTCTAAATTTAATGGACCTCATAACTAAAACTAAAGCCTCTAGCAATTTTTGCTAGAGGCTTTAGTTTTATACTATAAATTATATTAATAAGACATTAAAAATAATGTAATTAAAATAATTTTATAATCATATATATCTTTATCTACCGCTATATGAATACTATAGGGTTTTATGTTTAACTATCAATTCATGCATACCTTTAGGTTATAAGCGTATGCTTTTCCAATGGTCATGAATTAAGTTTATATGACAGAATCCTATGATTACAAACAATTCTTAATAAGTCTTCTATGCTTTTATAAACAGGCTATTTCAACTCTCTAACTAAAGTGATTTAATATTTTATACCATTTAAAAATATTAAATATTATCTCTTACCCTAAAAGTAATAAAACTAGGAGGATATTATGTATGTCCAAAAAATTTTACAAATCTGAACCTTTGCGGGATATTAGGGTACTCCTGAGAAGGTCTAGTAAACTTTATACTGATCAAATTGCTTATGAAGAAATCAAACCTCATAAACAAATCACCAAATATTCTTTCAATCAACTAGAAAGTGATGTAAATAGCCTAGGCACTAAGCTTATGCATATGCATATGCACGGTTATCATTTTGCTATTTTATCAGAAAACTCATATGCTTGGGTGGTCAGCTATCTTTCTATAATAAACGGCTTAGGTATTGTTATTCCTCTAGATAAGGAATTAACTGATGAAGATATTATTAAGCTTCTTATAAAAAGTGATACTGATGTAATCATATGCTCAAACACCTTCGCTTCATCAATGCAATATATCCTCACCCAATGCCCAAATATAAAAGACTGTATTATCATTAATCCCAAACAGGATTATCCAGAGTTTCTTTCACTAAATAAACTCATTGAAGAAGGTAAAGAATTAGTTGAAAACGGCAACAGAGAATATTTAGATACTCCCATTGACACAGAATCAATGTGTGAAGTAGTTTTCACTTCTGGAACCACTGGAGCAAACAAAGGTGTCATGCTAAGTCATAAGAACATTATGGCTGTTGTATATGGCTCGCTTTCTCTTATTGAAGCAAAAGGTGTTAGCTTTTCAGTACTTCCAATTAATCATACTTATGAATGTAGCTGTCATATCCTAGGTGGACTTTATAGCGGAATAACTATATGCTTTAATGATAGTTTAAAAAGGGTAATGGATAATATGAAACTCTTTAAACCAAATATGAGTTTGATGGTTCCCATATTTTTAGAATCCATGCATAAGAATATTTGGAAAGAGGCTAAAAGAACTGGTTTAGAAGCACATTTAAAATATGGTATAAAATTTAGTAATGTCATTAGAAAACTCGGTATTGATTTAAGAAGAAAACTATTTAAGCCTGTTTTAGATAACTTCGGAGGAAATTTATGTCAAATAGTATGTGGAGGAGCACCTTTACGCTTAGACATCATTGAATCCTTTGACTCTATGGGTATAGAAATTCTTAATGGATATGGTATAACTGAATGCGGTCCTCTTGTTGCCACCAACTCTTACATGTGGAAAAAAACAGGATCCGTAGGTCGTGTTATGCCTGGTTGCAAAGTTAGAATTAGTACACCTAATGAAAATGGCTATGGAGAAATTCAAGTAAAAGGCGATAACGTAATGCTTGGATATTACAATGATCCAGAAAGCACAAAACTTTCCTTCACTGAAGATGGTTGGTTCAAAACAGGAGACCTAGGTTATCTTGATAATTCAAACTTTTTATATATATGTGGAAGAGAGAAAAATCTAATTATCTTACCTAACGGTAAAAATGTTCATCCTGAAGAGATAGAAGATATAATTAGCAAAAATCTATCTTATGTTAAAGAAGTAGTAGTTTATTCATCTACTATATCTGAAAGCAATGAAGAATGTATCACAGCTTGTGTATATGTTGATGAAGATTTTATAAAATTAGCTAATATTGATATAAAAGATAAATTAAATCAAGACATCAGGCTTCTAAATAGAAACCTTCCCGTATATAAAAGAATAACAAATATTTTAGTTAGTGAGTCCGAATTTGAAAAAACAACTACAAGAAAAATAAAAAGAGCTTTAGTTTTAGAGAGGAGTGCTGAAAATGCTTAACTTGATCATAAGAACTATTCAAGAATTTGCAGATGTAGATGAAAGTCTCATTACAGAAGATACTAATTTCATTAGTGATCTTCATCTTACCTCCTATGACATTGTGGGTATAATCGGAAAAATAGAAAGTGACTTAGGTATAGAAATTCCAGATAGAGAAATTAGAAACCTAGACACTGTAGGAGAATTAATTAAATACTTAAATAACAAATTGCTATGATATATACATGTACTTTAAAAATTCAAACCTATGAAATTCACTCTAATATATCTCATCTTTTAGGACAAAAATTACTTACCTATGCCTTACAAGAGGAAAAATCAATCAAATATAGAGATGAACCTTTAACCTTAAATCCATGGGGCAAACCTAGCCTTAAAAATCATCCTAATATTCATTTTAATATCAGTCATAGTTTTAACTGCATAGCATGCGTAATTTCTGATACTTATGCAGTTGGAATTGATGTGGAAAAAATTCGCATATTCAACCCTTATGCTGCCAAAAAAGTATGTACTACTGAAGAAATTAAAAAAATATATTCTTCATCAAATCCAGACAGAGTGTTTTTTAAATTTTGGACTTTAAAAGAAAGCTACATTAAAGCTATAGGTAAAGGCCTTTCTCATCCTATGAAAGATATCAACTTTGAAATCTATCCTGATGGACAAATATTGTCCAATTTATCAGAGTGCAGATTTCATTTAATAGAAGATACTAATGAGTTTATAACAGCAGTTTGTTATTTAAACATATAGGAAAGGAAGTGAAATATGGATAATTTTATTGAATTTAAGAATGTAAAAAAAGTATACAAAATGGGTGAAATAGAAATTGAGGCTCTATCAGGAGTAGATTTTTCAATCAATAAAGGTGAATTTGTGATTATTGCAGGTGCAAGTGGTGCAGGAAAAAGTACCATTCTTAATATTTTAGGGGGAATGGATAACCTTTCTTCTGGGGAAATATTTGTTGATGGTGCTAATATAAGTCGTTATTCCACAAAGGAATTAATAACTTATAGGAGACATGATGTAGGATTTGTATTTCAATTCTACAACTTAGTTCCTAACCTTACTGCTAAAGAGAATGTAGAATTAGCTTCTCAAATAAGTAAAAATCCTTTGGATATTGATAAAGTTATTTCGGATGTTGGTCTTGATGACCGTAAAATTAATTTTCCTGCTCAGCTTTCCGGTGGTGAACAACAAAGAGTTGCAATAGCAAGAGCCTTAGCTAAAAATCCCAAACTACTGCTTTGTGATGAACCAACAGGAGCTCTAGATTACAAAACTGGTAAGGCTATTCTCAAACTACTTCAAGATACATGTAGAAATACCGGAATGACAGTAGTAATTATTACTCATAATCTTGCACTTACCGCTGTTGGTGATAAGGTCATTAAAGTAAAAAGTGGAAAGGTTGAATCAATCACACAAAATCAATTACCTATGGATGTAGAAAAGGTGGAATGGTAATATGAAGACTGCATTATGGAAAGATTTCTTTCGTGAAGTCCGAAGATCACTAAGTAGATTTATTTCTATTTTTGCTATAGTATTTATCGGAGTTGCCTTTTTTGCAGGAATAAAAGCCACATCTCCTGATATGAAGAACTCAATGGATCTATACTACGACAAATATAATTTCATGGATATTCGCATAATGTCAACCCTTGGACTTACAAATGATGATATAAATGCAATCAGCACTACCTCTAAGGTTGAAGCTGTTCAGCCTGGTTATTTTACAGATGTGGTTAGTACCATTAATTCAACTGAATTTGTTTTTACAGTGCATAGCCTACCTTCTGATAAAATCTACAATTCAGACAACAAATACATTAATGCCATTAAACTAACAGAAGGAAGATACCCTGAAAAATCTGGTGAATGTATAATTGAAGACTCTTCATCTATATTAGATTCTGGTCTTTCTATTGGCGATACAATTAAGGTAAGCTCCGGAAAAACCAAATCAATTACTGATGGAACTTTAATTACAGATGAATTTAAAATAGTTGGTAAAGCAATAACTCCTTATTATCTTTCTTTTGAAAAAGGTTCTTCAGAAATTGGAAGTGGAAAAGTCAACTTTTTCATGATGGTTTTAGATAAAGACTTTACTTTACCAGTTTATACAGAAGCACTAGTCATAGTTCAAAATGCTAAACAATTAAATTCCTTTAGTCCTGAGTACAAAAACCTTATATCAAAAGTAGTCACACCACTTGAAAATTTAGGTGCAGACAGAAGTATAATCAGACTTGATGAAGTAAAAAAAATGGCGATGGATGAACTGGAAAGAAATAAGAGGGAATTCGATGCACAAAAACAACTTTTTATAGATAAAATTAAAAAAGCAGAAGAGGATTTAAATGAAGCTCAGATGAAGTTGGTTGCAGGAAAAGCAAAACTTGAAACAGAAAGAAAAAACTTTCTTAATAACTATACTCAGGCTTCGAAACAAATTTCTGACGGTGAAATACAGTTAGCACAAGGTAGGCTTAAATATGAGCAAGGCCTTGCTGAATATAATAAAGCTCTGTCAGAACATGGTAAGGATATAGACAATTTGAACAAGGCAACACAAGAAGTAAATGATCTTCGTAGCCAAGCTAATACTCAAATCCAACAACTCAATAAAAGCTTGAATGACCCTACTGTTTCTGAAGGAGATAAACAATCTTTAACACAACTTATTCAATTTTATAAAGCTTTTCTTTCAATTATGGATTTAGGAATAAACCCACTTAATGAACTTAATGATTATACTCAAGGACAAGTAACGCGCTCTAAATCAGAACTTGACAGTGCAAAAAAAGAATTAGATCAAAAATCAGCTGAACTTGCAGCTGCCAAGAAAAGTCTTGAAGCTGGAAAAAAACAAGCCAATGCTCAATTCGCTTCATCTGAGCGACAGTTAAACCAAGGAACAACAGCTTACGAAAACGGAAAAGCTGAACTTGAAAAAGAAAAAGCTGATGGTCAAAAGAAACTCGATGAAGGTCAAGAAAAGATAATTCGTGCTGAGGATGAAATAGATAAGATATCAAAACCTCAATGGTATGTGCTAGATAGAAACTTTAACTATAGCTATGTAGACTATGAGAAAACAGCCGATAGAATAGATGCTATAGCAAAGATATTTCCTGTTTTTTTCTTTTTAGTAGCCAGTTTAGTATGCCTTACTACAATGACAAGAATGGTTGATGAGCAAAGAGGAACTATTGGTGCCTATAAAGCTCTTGGATATGGCAATAAATCAATAGCACTAAAATATGTACTATATGCAGCAATTGCAAGCTTTCTAGGAGGTGTACTAGGACTTTCCTTAGGAATGAATATTTTCCCATCAGTTATTTATAACGCTTGGTCGATGATGTATACACTTCCTCCTCTTAGAACCGTTACTCAAATTCCATTGATGGTTATTAGTGTTCTTATAGGTGTTTTAGTGACAACCCTTTCAGTACTAGGAGCCTGCTACAAAGAATTAAGAGAAACTCCAGCACTACTTATGCTCCCTAAATCACCAAAGCCAGGAAAAACAATTTTTCTCGAAAGAATTTCTCCTATTTGGAAGAGATTATCCTTCTCTCAAAAGGTTACCGCACGTAATCTATTTAGATATAAAAAGCGCTTTTTCATGACTATAATTGGTATTGCAGGTTGTTCTGCTCTACTACTTGCTGGATTTGGTTTAAGTAATTCTATAAGTCAGATTGTAAACAAACAATACAAAGAGATATTTACTTATGACTTGAACATGAACTATAAGCCAGGCTCCACCGAAGATGATCAGTCTCGTGTAATGGACACCCTTAAAATTAATAGTAATGTAAAGTCCTATCTTCCAGGTACTGAATTAAATGCTAAGGTTAAAAATGGTAAGGATGATATTTCTCTTACCCTCACTGTTCCAAGTGATAATTACAAATTTAGAAACTATATTACTTTAAGAGAAAGAACTACTCAAAAGCCAATAATCATTCCTGAAAAAGGAGTTATTATTAATGAAAAGCTAGCAAAAGAGCTAAATGTTCATATAGGAGATGCTATAGAACTAGACAATGGCGATGGCGCTACAAAAAAAGTAGAGATTTCAGCAATTACTGAAAACTATGTATTCCATTATGCATATATGTCAGCAGAATACTATAAGGAAATTTACCGTCTAGCTCCAAAAACAAATAATCTTATGATTAAACTAAATAAAACTAGTGCTGATGCAGAAAGTACTTTAGGAAGCTTACTGATTAAAGACGGCAGCGTCGCATCTGTTGAATTTTATTCTTCCGCAGCTGATAAATTTAATGATACTGTAAAAATACTAAATAACATTGTTATTGTCATAATTATGTCTGCAGGGTTGTTAGCATTTGTAGTTCTTTACAATCTTACTAACATTAACATTGGTGAAAGAATCAGAGAAATAGCTACCATTAAGGTATTGGGATTTTACAATAATGAGGTTTCATCTTATGTATACAGAGAGAATATGATACTTTCCATTATAGGTTCTGGTATAGGCCTTATCATAGGCATAATTCTTCACAGATTCATAATGGTTTCCATTGAACAAGATGGAATAATGTTTGGAAATCACATTAATGGAATCAGTTTTCTATATTCATTCTTGATTACATTAGGTTTTGTTATTCTAGTAAATATCTTTATGTATAGAAGATTAACAAATATCCCAATGGTTGAGTCTCTGAAGTCAATAGAGTAAGTTATCATCACATCTTAGACTTGGAGGAAAGTATGGAAAAAAAATATTATGATTTAAGTGCAGCTCAAAAAATATTACTTCTCAGCCAAAAGTATACTCTTCATAAACAAGTGAATAATGTCTGCACATCAATATTGATGGATACAGAGCTTGATTTTGAGATATTAAGGAAGGCTATACAAAAAGCATATGAAAGAAATGATTCCTTAAGAGTTAGGCTTATAAAATTAGATAAGGAAGTTAAACAATATTTCCTGGAAAATGAAGAACCATATATAGATTATCTAGACTTTAGAGGCAAGTCTCTAGAACAAATGGAAGATAAATTATATAAAATTGCTAGCAAACCAATAACTGGTTTTGGAAAACAACTTAGTAAAGTATACATGTTTCATTCCTTTGATGGAAGGTGTGGAATTTACTTTGCAGTAAGTCATATGATTTTAGATTCTTGGGCAATAACTACATTTTTTAAAGACGTTTTAGCACTATATGATACACTGATTAATCATACTGATTTACCTAAGCCGTTGTATTCTTATGAAGAACTCCTCATAAAAGATTTGGATTATAAAAATACAGAAACCTATAAAAAGGATCTTGAGTTTTGGAAAGAAACTCTCAACATTTCAGAACCAATATTTACTGATGTAAATGGATCCTCAGTGCTTGAAAAATATCGTACAAAACATAAAAATCCTAATTTACGTTATGCACAAATATTTAGCTTGTTTACAAAAGCTAAAAATGTAATGTTGTCAGTACCTAAAGAATTAGTAGCTTCTATGGAAGAATTTTGTACCTCAAATAAACTTCCAATGCAATCGTTAGTGCTACTAGCGTATTCAAACTACTTTTCAAAAGTAAATAATAACGAAAATGATATTAGCATACACACAGTAGTTGCAAGAAGAGGTACATTAAGAGAAAAAAACTCTGGTGGGACTAGAGTTCATTTTATGCCATTAAGGATTATTCTTAATGGCACTCACACCTTTAATGGCGCATGTGAACTCATAAGTGAAAAACAAAATGAAATCTATAGGCATTCATCAATTAGCCCACTTGAAATTATGGATCTATGGCATGAGTTGTTCAATATTCCTCAAATCGGCACATACTTTTCAACATCACTAACCTTTCAACCTGTAAAATTAGTGTCTCCTAATGGAGTTAAAATCGAAACAAAGTGGTACGGTAATGGTGCGGCTGCAAACCCTTTGTACTTGACAGTTATGGATGGAGATGGCACTGGATCACTTAAGTTTTACTATGAATATCAAACTCATAAAATATCTTTTGATACAATACAGAAGCTTCATGCTCATATGCTTAAGGTCTTTGAAGCTGGAACAAGTAATCCCTATATAACCATAGATGCATTACTAAATATCGATTAAATTAATAAAGGCCAGTAGCTATTTTTGTTTTATCAAATCTAGCTATAGGCCTTTTAAACTTATTTATCATTCTGTATTAGTATTAACCATAATCTTCTTTTGCTGACCAATAATTCTTCTTATACTTTTATCTGAAAGATAAAACTTCTGGGATAAATCTAAAATTGAGGCACCTCTTATATATCTTAAATAAATTTCTTCATTTCTTCTTTTTAAAGAACTTCTTGAACCACTATTTTCTCCCCACTTCTTTTGCTCTTCTTCTCTTCTAGGTATATATAAATATTCACCATTCACATATTCTTGAATAATTTTCACTATATTATCTGGCAAAACATTGTATGCATTACTATATTTCATATCTTTACTCCTCCAAAAATTTATTTTTTGTTGAAGCAAAGACCAAAAAAACTGTTACAAAGCTATGTTTGCAACAGTTTACTCTTAATATAAAGGAATAAATGTATGAAATTATCTATTAAATTACCCAATGCTGAATAATTGAATGCTAATTAAAGCTCTTTAATGAAAATCAAAAAGAACTTAAATAAGACCACAAAATTCAACATCAGCTATTTTAACAAATTAATCTCCAAGCAAAGCATAGCCGATCTAATTTTTATGGCCTTCGCAAGGAGTTTTCCTTAATCCCAATTCATGTTTGTAAATCATACTATTTACACCTTTCATAAATAATCATATCTAATTATCTTAATAAATTACATCTATATTATACTGTCTTTTTATAAAGTTCTCAATCAGAATTTTATACCTTTATATAAAAAGACAATCTATGTCTTGCTTATACTTTACGAACCCCTTACCTTCATTACCAGATACTGTACGCTGATAATAGTTAAAGGTATATTTCTATGCTCATAATCATTACAGAATTATTAATTAGATTGAGCACTTATTTTAAGTCATGTTATTATTTTATTAAAGAAATATAATAAAGGTTATACTCTTTGATTTAACATAAGCTTTATAGGTGTACTATATTTAGTTCATATATTTAGTTCATACGTTTAATTCAAGATGATTATTGAAACTTTAATTTGTAGCAATAATGATGATTTTTAGTATTACTCTTATATAGAGTTGAACAAAAATACTATTATATTTACTTAACTAATGATAAAAAATAATATATTTTAGAAAAGAGGTAATGAATTTTATGAAAGTTTTTATAAAGAAACATCAATATAATTATATAAAGAGATGCTTAAATGACTTAAGTAATACTTACAAGACTTGCTCAGACAGCAATGTCATTGATGCTTTTAAATCATATACACAGGATAAAATCCTTAATCTTTTTACCAATTTAACTGAAGAAGAAAAAGAACTTCTTAGCCTTAACAAAATAACCGATCCATCTTATATCAATAATTATTTATCTGATTTGAATCAATATGTGTATGGTATGCCTGTAATCACAAATGCACAAATCGGTAAATTGTTTAAAAAAGAAAAGAAACTTAAACTGCCAGACTTAAATCAAGAAAATTCAAAGAATGTATACTTAGGTTGGATTGATAAATCCACTAACAAATTATTTGTAGCCTACAATATGGATGAGAAGCTCATAGGTATGGCATGTAGGATAACAAGCACTGACTCTAAAAAAGCTAATATATGTTCTTTATGCAATTGTATACACGTAGAAAATGAAGTAGCCTTTGTTTCACCTATCTGTAAGACATCTAACGCTTCAGAAGGTGGCTATAAATCAATAGGCTTTACTGTATGTTTGGATAGTGAGAAATGTAACGATCGAATAGAATCCATAGAAAAGCTTGAAGATATCTTAAAGGAAGTTAACAATATAAAGTGATAAGTACATATTTAGTTTTGTATGGGTACCTAAATAATACCTATAATGATTAACACGTGCTTATTAAAAAATGATAAACAATAATTAATGCCATCCCCACTCCCCTCTCAGACATAAATATCAACTTTGTCATTTATTGAAAATATATATCGCAATACATTACAATTTACCTAGGAAAATTAACAAGAAGCAAATTTATGAGTTTTATTGAGTTATAATTTTATATCATTCTAATATAACTGTAATTCAGATTATTATATAAGAAATGACCGACTTATTGTCGGCCATTTTTCATATAAAGTATTTATCTATTGGAGTTCTTAAGTCCTCTTATTAGAAGATTTATAACAGATTCTATATTTTGTTTTCTGTCAGAATCTTCGAATGAGTTTGGATGAATAAAAACACTGGTTGCAAGATATACGGATCTCGCCTCTTTATAAGGAGATTCTGAAAAAAATATACCTTCTGTAATTCCTTGTACTATAATCTCCTCAATACGTTTAATTCCCTCTTCTTTACTCTTTTCTATTACCTCCATTGAGCTCTGGGCTAGTTTTATGTAATTTGCAAACATCTCCGGATCATTAATGGCACTACGATGCTTAGCTTCAACGAAACTTTCGAGTAACTTACTAAGTTTAGCATCTGCAGGACTATCTTCTTTTAATATGTCATTTGACGGAGCATGCAACTGTGCAAGCCAACGATCAGTAACAGCATTGAATAGAGCTGCCTTTCCATTGTAATATCTATAAATAGCAGCGTGGCTTACTTTTAATAATTTTGCCACGTCAGTGATATTCGCTTTATCTGGTCCGAAACGGCGAATTACTTCTTCTGTTGCATTAAGGATTATTTCTTTATCTAACGATATTTTATCCAAATTTATCACCGCTTTCTTATTTTATTTTTAATTATATCATTTTTAGTTTTACGCTTCAACTTACATCAATTGTAACTAAGTTAAGCAGCATATTTTTACTCTTTGTAAGCTGCTAATCTATACTCTATTTTTATCAATTTCATAATCCTTTTTATATAGTAAGCTCGTAAGCTTCAAAACCTTCTGATAATAATATAAGTAATGCTGTTTTTCCAAGCGTGGTACCAGCAGTCCAGTCATATACAACATACGTTTTGCTTTTATTCAATTCATCTAAATGGTTTCCTAATTCTTTTGCAGGCATTGCAATAGCCCCTTTTATCTGGTCTTGTTTTACCTGTGCCTGAGCGTTACGAACATCTAATATGACATATGGCGAATCCTCTTTTCCAATGCTTTCTAACACAGTAAAATGATTTATATATAAGCTAAGGTATGTTTGTAATAATTCGATTTTTTTTGTTTGCATCTTTTATTTCTCCAAACGACTATAATAACTTATTTTAAACTTTCTCTTTATTCTAAAAAAAATAACCCACGACAACACATTTTCTTCATTGTCGTGGGTTTCATGGCGAAGGCGAACCATACCAAACTTAGTAAAAACCTCCTTTACTTGTGGTACGGTTCCCCCTTCATTATCCTATAAGCTCTATATATCTGCTCTAGTAGCATAACTCTAAATAATTGGTGGGGAAAAGTCATCTTAGAAAAACAGAGCTTATAATTGGCTCTTTGTATAACTTCTCTTGATAAACCTAACGATCCTCCTATCACAAAGCACAATTGACTTTCACCATTAACACCTAAGTCACCTATAAGGGTAGAAAATTCTTCTGATGATATCATATTTCCCTTCAGATCTAAAGCCACTACATACATTGTATCTTTTATAGATTTTAGTATTAGCTGACCTTCTTTTTCCTTTATTTGAAGCTCTTCCTTCTCAGATGCATTGTCTGGAGTCTTTTCATCTGGAAGTTCTATGATATCAAGTTTACAATATCTTTTAAGTCTCTTTGAATATTCATCTATAGCATCTTTTAAATATTTTTCTTTTATTTTACCTACTGTTATTAAGGTTATGTTCATAAATGTATATCTCCTAATCTACTTTTATCGCTTAGTTAATAAATCCATACTTAATATTATTTCTTATTCATTATATATTTACTAAGTAAAAGAGTAAACAATCCCTTTGATAGTGAAATGTTAACCTAATCTTATTTAGCTAATCTACTAGTTTGCCTCTTCTGATGCATATGTGATGAAAATCCACCAGCGTATACATTTCTCTTTAACCTGCATAATATTTAAAATCTTATCTATATAACTTTTTAACTTTTTAAATATTTGCTCCTAAAATGCGGTTTTCAATATATCACCACATTTCTTACATACTAAAAAGGATCTTTAACAGACTGTTCAGCTATTAAAGATCTTTTTATTATAAGTTATGCTTAAAAATATCATTGAAAATAAGCGGTTATGCCAGCGTTGCTATATGAGCGAGCTACTAGAAGCCTAAGCTCTCATTTAGTATTAATACGTGCATTCTTGTGTTATCACCTTGTCTTTTTATTACAGTGTATTCATTGCATATTCTATCATTACTGCTGCAATTCATACAGTAGCCAACCTTGGCACAAGGAGTATTCCTATTAAGTCTTTTTGCATTTATAGGTGCTGATATTCTCTTATTTCTTTCAATCGCCTCATCAAGGTTCTTAACTATTTTATTTACTCCACATACAACTATAACCTTGTCTGGGCCAAAAAGCATAGCTGCAATTCTATTTCCTCCACCATCTACATTAAATAGTTCCCCAGCTTCAGTTAAGGCATTAGTACTAGTAAAAAAAGCATCTGCACTAAAAGTTTTTCTATGAACTTCTTTCATCTCTTCTTTTGTAATGCCTTTAACTGCTCTATCTAAGAAGTTATATCTGCCACTTCTAAGATGATCAAGTAATCCAGTCTCAGTAAGCGTAGCAGAACCTCCGCAGCTAACTGTAGCTTCTTCTGAAACTAACTCTTTAATTTTCTCTAATAGCTCGTCTCTATTTTTTATATAATATCCATTAATATTATTTTTATTTAACGCTTCTATTGTTCTCTCTATCTTTTTTTCATTTGACCAACAAACATTTAAATCCATATCCTTACCCCCAAATACATTTAAATTTAGCATCAATAAACAATAATTTAAGCCTTTTATCTTTTAGTGATTATCTCTTATCATTAAATAATTATATCATATTGAAATACAATAATAGGGCTTCTAGAGTCTAATGTAGAAAATATCATTAAAAAAATTCAGCACTAATTAATAAAATCAGTGCTGAATTTTATAGTTATATACTTGTTTCTATTATAGTTTAAACTTGTCTATTTTTTCTTCTAATGTAACTGATATCTCTTTTAATACTTCTGCATTTTGATTGAACTCATCCATTGTAGCTGATATTTCTTCTGTAGATGCAGAAACCTCTTCTGTACTTGCTGCAGTTTCTTCAGATATAGCTGACATACTTTGCATGTTTTCCATTATCTGATCTTTGCTCTTGTCCACTACATCTATAGATGTTTTTACATTGGTTATAGACTCAGATAACAAACCCATAAATTCAGATATAGTTTGAAGATTCTCTTTAGTCTGTTCAACAGCTTCTGATTGACTGCTGATTGCTGCTTTTGTATTTTCCATTGCATTAAGTGCATTTCTTGATTTTGAGTCTACTAAGTCTATTATGGAACCAATTTCCTTAGTTGATTCTGTTACTTGTTCAGCCAGTTTTCTTATTTCATCAGCAACTACTGCAAATCCTCTTCCTGCTTCACCTGCTCTAGCAGCTTCAATCGCTGCGTTTAGGGCAAGCAAATTAGTTTGTTCTGCAATCTCATTTATGATATTAGTAAAGGATTTGATAGTCCCTACAGAGCTTGTCATATCATTTACTGCTTCTTCAATATTTTGTGATGATTTGTTTGTTTCTACAGACTTTTCACTAAGCACATCCATAGTGGTTATTCCGTCATTAGTCATATCTTTGGTTACCATTGCTAAGCTAGTCATGTTCTCTATTTGCTCATAAGTAACCTTAAGTTCACTTATAAGTTTTTGAAGTTCATAAACTCCTTCTTCAATATCCTTAGCTTGCTCTGAACTTCCCGCAGCAACCTGATCTACAGTTTTTGCTACATCACCAATAGCAGTGGTAACATCTTCGCTCATTGTTGCTATTGTTACAGCTGTACTTTCCATTGTTAAGGATGACTCTTTTACACCTGATATTAACGCATTCATCCCAGTTGTCATCTCATTAAAGCTATCAGCTAATTGGCTAAACTCATCCTTAGTGTTTATAACAACCTTATGTGTTAAATCACCATTTGCCGCTTTATTTAATCCTTGTCTTATCTTATTTATATTTCTTGCTATATATGTACTTATTACATATGCAACAGCTATGTTAATTACTAAAGTTATTATCATATCTATTATAGAAGTATTTACTAGAACTTTAGTATCTTTAGCAAGCTCACTTTCATTCATAGATGCAAATATAATCCATCCTGTAACTTTGTTCTTATTATAGCTTATATATTTCTTAGCTCCATTAAACGTATATTCCTCGAATCCATTTTCACTTTTTTCAACCTTACTCCAGAAACTTTGTTTCTTAGCTTCATCAGTTCCAACTAAACTTGCAGTAGGGTGAGAAACTAATACCCCTTGACTGTCAGATATGAAAATGTAACCTTCTTCTCCTACTTTTACATTTGAAAAAGTTTTAGCTAACTTTTCTAAACTCAAATCTATAGCAACTACACCTATAACTTGTCCATCTTTTTCAATTGTTTTGGATAACGAAATAACTAACTTACCTGTAGCCGCATCCTTATAAGGAGAACTAAATGAAACTTTTCCTTTATTGTTTATAGCATCTGTATACCAAGGTCTTGTAGTAGGGTCATATCCACTTGGCATAGTAGTTTGAGGATATATAGTCATCTTTTTATTGGCCAAACCTACATAAGCATTTATTATATCTAGGTTTTTATCCTTAAACCCCTTAAGTATGTTTAACACAGTAGTATCATTATCACTTTTTATATCCTCTAAACCAGACATTGTATCTATAGAGTTAGAAAATATCGAAAAGTAATTATCAATTATCTTGTTAGTTAAATCCACCTCTTGATTAGTGGTCACTTTTAACTTACTATGTAGTGTATTGTTTGACTGATAATTTGCTATTAAAGCGAATGCTAATAGAGGGATCTGACATATTAAAATAAAAAATATTATTAACTTCACTCTTATACTTCTAAGACCTAAACTATTCTTTTGCTTTTCTTTCTTCATACTTTCCTCCTGACTTTTATTTGCAAGATTTAAATAAAACTATAGCACTATTACATAAATAACTGCTTGCCTGTATAATTATATCCAAATACTACTTGCATACTTAATTATCGTTATTATTGATAACTCATTAACAGTTTCCTATTATTTTTATTAGTATATCATTCACCTGAAACACGGAAAAGGTTCAGTAGATATATCTACCGAACCCTTTTTATTAATACCTAGTATAAAACTAGTATCTATTCACCTTTACCGCAGCACTTTTTATATTTCTTTCCACTTCCACATGGACATGGATCATTTCTACCGATCTTATTTTCATTTCTTGCTATTTTTGATTCTCTATACTGAACAGCTATTTCTTTTCTCTTTTCTACTGAGAATATTCCATCCCATTGAGGAAGATCATAAAGATAGTCAGCTTTAGCATCTAACATATTAAAATATAGTTGTTCAAAATCTATATCAAACACTAGTTCTTGGTCAGCACCTATGTTTTCAAGATCATAAGGATTTTTAAGACTTTCGTTTATACCATCAACGAACCCCATTACAAATTCTGATGTTGTGCTATAATCTTTAGCTAACTCTTCAATTGTAGCCTTCTTTACTGTATTGTGACTACCAAGCAGTTCAGTGTATATTCTTCTTTCTATATCACTATATTCTGACCAAAAAGCTGCTTCCCCTTTAGTCTTAACATAATCTACAACCATATCAGTCCATTGACTATATAAACTCATTATATTATCTCCTTCTTAATGTTATTCTATTGAAATTATACTAATTACTTCTATGTTTTTCAAGATTATAATTTATAATTTGCTACTTTTCCCCACTAATCTTGTATACAGCCTTAGAATTGCAGTAATTGCAGCTTCCTGTATCAGTATTTTCAAGGTTAGGGAATGTCTCAAACTGGTCTATGTACTCATCTATTGCAACATCTACATGGTCTTCACAACTTAGCTTTTCAATATAATCACTCATTATATCATACCCTTCCTATTTTAAAGTTATTTAAGCTCGATATAACTACTTGGTTTATGTCTATCTGCTAAAGTTAGATAAACATCTTTGCCATCTTTTATATTGTTATCATTCAATACATTTAATACTGTTTGGAAAGCTAAATCCGGATGATTATTAGTATTACTTAAATGTCCTAATATTATCTTCTTAGGCTTATCTCCTCTAAATATATCTACAATTGCTTTGCCACAATCCTCATTTGAGAGATGTCCTATTTCACTTAATATTCTCCTCTTTAAAGGATACGGATACGGTCCATATTTAAGCATCTGTATGTCATGATTACTTTCCAGAAGTATAACTTCAGAATCTTTTATATTTTCCTTTATCTCCTCAGTGAATGTACCAAAATCTGTTGCAACACTTACCGATCTTCCTTTAGACCTTATAGTATACCCCATAGGACCTGCTGCATCATGAGGTATATTAAAGCATCTAATTTCCAAGTCTTTTACTTCAATTGTACTTCTTTTATCTATAATTCTGATATTTTCTTCTTTTATCTTGCCTACTTGATTCTCCATGGCATTCCAAGTAGCTTCATTTGCATATATAGGAATATTGTACTTCCTAGATAAAACTCCTATACCTTTAATATGATCTGAATGCTCATGGGTTATAAATATTCCATCTATTTCGGAAGGATTCTGTCCTATTTCACTTAAAGCTGAATCGATTTTCTTCCCTGGCAGCCCAGCATCTATTAGCACTTTTCCGCTATCTGAACGCACAAATATACTATTGCCACTACTACCACTGTATAATGAGCAAAATATCATGCCTTTTCCCCCATGATTCTATTTTTTATTCCTCTTGAATTCTATATATATCTGCACCTAATTCTCTAAACTTAGTTTCTATATGCGGATATCCTCTATCAATGTGTTCAATACTGCATATCTCAGTTTTTCCTTCTGCAACTAGTCCAGCAATAACCATTGCTGCCCCAGCTCTAAGATCTGTAGCCTTTACAATTGCTCCTGTTAACTTACTTACACCTTCTAAAACAGCAACTCTTCCTTCAACTTTCACAGATGCACCCATCTTCTTAAGTTCATCAAGGTGTTTTAATCTACTTTCCCATATTGTTTCTGTTATCATGCTTCTTCCATCAGCCACGCAAAGAAGCGTAGACATAGGTTGTTGAACGTCTGTTGGAAATCCAGGGTATGGTGCAGTCTTTATGCTAACCCCTCTTAATGGTTTATCCACTGCAACTCTAATACTGTCATCGCCTTCTTCAATTATTGCACCCATCTCTAAAAGTTTTGCAGTTATTGATTCAAGATGCTTTGGAATAACATTTGTTATTGTGATATCACCTTTAGTTGCAGCAGCAGCAATCATGAAAGTACCTGCTTCAATTTGATCAGGTATAACACTATAATTGTGTCCTTTCATAGACTCTACTCCTCTTATCCTTATTATATCTGTTCCAGCACCTTTTATATCAGCGCCCATTGAATTAAGGAAGTTTGCTACATCTACTACATGTGGCTCTTTTGCAACATTTTCTAATACCGTTACACCTTCAGCCATTGTTGCTGCTATCATAACGTTAATAGTAGCTCCAACACTTACAACATCAAAAAATATATTAGCTCCAACTAATCTATCTGCTTTTATGTTTACAGCACCATGCTCTATGATAACTTCTGCGCCCATAGCTTCGAAGCCTTTTATATGTTGATCGATAGGTCTAACCCCTATAGGGCATCCTCCTGGTAAATCAACCTTTGCTCTCTTAAATCTTGATAACATAGCACCTATAAAATAGTAAGAAGCTCTCATAGCTCTGACATCTGCTGTACACGCTTCTACCGTATTCATATCTGATGAATCTATCTCTAAAGTATTATTATCTATCTTATTTACAGTACATCCTAAACCTTTAAGTATTCTCTCTAAGCAGTGAACATCTTCTATATCAGGTATATTATCTATTATAGATTTTCCTTCACTTGCTAATATAGCTGCAGGTAATATAGCTACAGCTGCATTCTTTGCACCAGCAATTTCTACTACTCCCCTAAGCTTGTAGCCTCCATTTATAACTAACCTTTCCATACTACTTCACCCTTGCTCACTTATTTTATATATATAAATTCCCCTAACTAAAGAACAATTATCCAAATAATGCCTTACAATTTTCAACAAAATAATACATAGATATTGTCAAAAATCACTAAATAAAGCACTTGTCCATAGTTTCCATTATATCATAACGTAATAATAATTAAAGTGATTTTTTATGTTGATGTCGTGGAAAAATGTACCTTTATGAATTTTTCAAATAAATTTCTATATTTATGTAATAATTTTAATAAATATTCATTTTATTTACAAATAAAAAATCATTAATACATTCTTTTATTGTAAAAAAAAGAACAATGCTATTTAGCATTGCCCTTTTTTATCATTTTTTATCTTCCTTCTTCTTCAAAACTTCCACAATCTGTACATTCTACGTCTTCAGCTTTTGGAGTATGTTTTACAACCATTATTTGATCTAGGCTACAAAAATTCTTGTCCTTAGCATGGTATTTACACTCTGCAACTACACATCCAATACTATCATTATGTTTCATGGCTTTATCCTCCTAGATAATACTAAATTTAAATTTTTGCAAAATTACAATTTGCATATCTATTTTAAGTATTCGCATATTTTTTTATACCTTGTAATATGTTATAATTTATAACAAAGTCTGTATATTATATAATGAGAATTGTATTGAAAGAGGTTAAACATGAGGTATTATTTAGTTGCGCTATTCGATGATGACTCCTATAAATCAATAGAACCTATACAAAAAAATCTTTCTAAAAAATATAGGTTATATAAAAACTTACCAACCTTACACATTACATTAGAAGTAATAGAAAATCCAAATTTAGATAAATTAGATGAAGTAATTTCTAAAATAATTAGGCCTTACAAGAAATTTAAAGTTGAACTTAAAGATATTATTTGTTTTGGTGAACCTTATAAGTCTGTCAATTTAAAAGTAGAAAATAAAGGTTATATAAAGAGACTAGCTAGAAATATAAATGATACTTTAAAACTACATGGTTTTTCAGTAAGAGAAAATATAAGCGACTGGGATCTACATGTCTCACTAGCAAATACTAACTTTGCTCAAAGAGAGTGGAAAAAACAAGAGTATGAAATAGCTTGCAGTACCGCAAAAATAGAGGGTTTTTATAATATGGCTAAGATAAATCGAGTAGAATTATGGAAACCAGTTAACAATAAAAAAGATATGATTATTAAAACTTATACTTTAAAAACTTATTAATTATATATAACCTAGTGTCTTATACTGTTCGATAATAATTTATTTTCATGAAAATAGTAAATTAAATTTATTTATAAAGCTTTAATATTTTAGTTTAAAAATGCTACATCACAAATGCTGTAGCATTTTTTTCATTGTTTTTATATTTATCTATAAAAACATTAATTTTTGGAAAATATAACTTTGACAATTTAAAGTTAATATACTTTACCCCATCTTAATAGTTTATGATTTGATAGCCTAATTTATATATTTTTTTAGAAAATAAAATATTTTTAAACTGTATTCGTTTACTGAACTTTTCATTTGTCAAAAGATTTTGTACAATATTATCGTGGCGTTTGCCCAAGAAGATAGGGGGATATACATATGAATCTTAATAAGTTTTTTACAAAACAAAAAGAACTAAATAAGACATTACTCCTCGACCCAAATTTAAATGACTATAAACTTACTCAAAGAAAGTTTTTAGAACTTCAGATAAAGATAGGCGTATTAGCAGAAGAAACTAAATGTTATAAGTATTGGGTTGAAAAAGATGTGAAGTTAGTAAAATCTTCAGTATTAGACAATTACATAAATTGTTTAAGCAGCATTCTAACAATTGGAATAGACGAGAAATATGATGAAGTAGAAGAACTAGTAATTAAACCTAATGATTATTGTTTAAGTGACCAATTTTTAAACTTATTCATAGATGTTAATGACTTAATAATCTCTCCGTCAAAAGATCACTACCAAACATTATTAGAAGATTATCTAAGCCTTGGAACAAGCCTTTGTTTCTCAGAAAAACAAATTGAAGAATTATTTATAAACAATAGCTTACGTAAAGTAGCCCTTTAAGGGCTTTTTTTTATTGTATAGAAAGCTATAAAATATTCATGTCAGCTAAGCCTATATATTTCAATTACCTTAGAAGCTTTTATGGCTATACAATAAAAAAGAAGTTTGTATATGTTTTATGCTTTAATGGTTACAATAATTCCTGAGGTGATTTTTCTTATGGGAATTATTTTTTCTATAATAGCTGGAATTGCTATGAGTTTACAAGGAGTATTTAATACTAGAGTTGAATCAAGGATTGGTACTTGGGAGACAAATGCTATTGTCCAAGGATCTGCATTCGTAATTACCATTATTTTAGCTTTAACAATAGGAAAAGGCAGTTTCAAAAATATTAAAGATGTTAGTAAAATATACCTCCTCGGAGGTGTGCTCGGTGTAATTATTATATTTACTGTCATAGAAGGCATAAAAAATCTTGGAGCAACCTACTCCATAGCAACTATATTAATAGCCCAGCTTACAGCAGCCGCATTAATAGATGCCTTTGGCCTGTTCGAATGCAAAAAAATTTCTTTCGGCTTAAATGAAATACTTGGAGTAATGATAATGATTGCTGGTATAATAATATTTAAATGGAAAAGATAAAAAAGGTAGGATACTTATTATGATATTTTCTAATTTAATATTTTTATCTAAAATGGCTTGGAAAAATATAAAAACTTATACTAAACCAATGGAAGAAGCTCACAGGGGACAGATTAAAGAGAACTCTGTAAGGTGGTTAGGTCATGCAACTTCACTAATAAACATAAACAACAACATAATAATGACTGACCCATTGTTCAATTCATTCTTAGGTCACATAAAAAGACAAGTAAAGGTTCCAGATGATATTAACTATCTGAAGGTAAATTATATATTGTTATCTCACGGTCATACTGACCATATAAACTTTCCATCTCTAAGAAAATTAAATAGAAATGCTATTGTTTTATGTCCTAAAGGTTATAAATATATATTAAAACTTATAGGTTTTAAAAAAGTTTTTGCTATAAGTCCTGGTGAAATTTACTCTGACACCAACGTATCTATAAAAGCCTTTGAGGCAAAGCATGATGGCAGAAGATTCTATATAGGAAAAAATAGCTATTCCAACTCTTATTTAATAACTTCAGGTAACAAACAGGTTTTTTATGCTGGAGATACTGCATTTACAGAAGAATTTAAAAACTTAGATGCTAATATAGCTTTAATGCCTGTAGGCTGCTATAAACCAGATAGATTTTCAGAAATGCATTGTACACCTGAGGAGAGCTATAAAATGTTTAAGATGATGAATTGTCATAAGATGGTTCCAATTCATTACAAGACCTTTATACTATCCTTAGAAGACTTCAAAGAGACTTATGATAGATTAGTTTCTTTAAATGATGCTAATATAAAGATAATTAATATAGGTCAATGTATAGATTTTTAGAATCTTATATAATTTTTAAACTATATCATATGTATCGTATAGCAAATTTGCACTCTTACATATAATATATTGTATGAGATTTCCAATTTTACAATTTAACTGTTTTATGAGTCTTATAGATAGTTATGATACGAGAAATCTTTTAACAATATTAAAGGAGTGTATAATGTTTTCTTTAAAAAGCAAGCTTGATACTTCTCTGAGATATTATATGTCAAAAGAATATTTTAAAAAATATAGAGTTATTATAAAATATAAATCTTTTAGCGATACTATCTTAAAAAGAATATCCTCATTTAAAGGTACTATCATAAATAAGATCGATTGGCTAAACCTTATTACAGCTGAAGTGTCTCCTAGAGCTATAGATAGACTTATTGAATACCCTGAAGTTGAGTATGTTAGTCTAGACGGATATTGTTTACTATGTGGAACTAGTGTAGCTTCAGCAAACAACGTAAATTTAGGTGGAAGATATAAATTCACAGGAAGAGGAATAGGCATAGGGATAGTAGATACCGGTGTATTTCCTCACCCTGATCTTCTAAGCCCAATGAATAAGATACGACTTTTTGTTGATCTTATAAATGACTTCAAGTACCCATACGATGATAATGGCCATGGAACGTTTATAAGTGGCATATTATGTGGAAGCGGAGGTAATTCAGACGGTTTATATAAAGGTATTGCTGATAAAGCTAATCTTTATTGTTATAAAGCCTTTAATGGTACTGGAAAGGGATATGTTTCAGATATCCTTTTTGCTATCAATTCTTTAATATCCTCATCTGAAGATGAAAACATAAGACTAATTCTTCTTCCATTTGAACTAGCAAATGATAACATATTTTATTTACAACAATTTGATAAACTCTTAGGATTAGCAATATCCAAAAACTTAATTCCGATAGTTCCTTCTGGCAGTAATCCCAGCAAAGAATATTCAATAAGGGGATTAGCTACATTAAGTAATTGCTTAACTATAGGCGGATTAGATACATCTAAAACTATCAAACCTTATTCCTATTCGTCGGCTGGTCCTGTAGGTAAACTACAAAAACCAGAAGTTTCTGCTGGTTGCGTAAATATTCAATCTTTAAATTGTGATAAAAACTATATTTCGGAAAGAAATGGATTAAAAATATATCCATCAAAACTCACTGAACCTTATGCAACATATTCTGGAACATCATGCTCCGCGGCATATGTTTGTGGTGTATGTGCATTATTACTAGAGAAAAACCCATTGCTTACCTTTAATGATATTAGATCATTACTACAAATATCTGCAGACTCACACGAGCTTCCAAGATATGCTGAAGGTGATGGAACTTTAAACTTAGATAAATTATTGACTTAACCAAAAGCACTAAGTATTTTAAAAGCTTAGTGCTTTTCTATTACTTTATATATTTATTAGGATTTATAGCAGTTCCATTAACCCTTAACTCAAAGTGAAGATGCGGTCCAGTACTTCTTCCCGTAGTTCCTACTTTACCGATTATATCTCCTCTTTTTATTTTCTGCCCAGGCTTCACCAGTACCTTACTGCAGTGTCCATATATAGTTTCTATCCCGCCCCCATGATCAACTACTATCATATTACCGTATACATTATTATAGGAAGTTTCTTTTACCATACCATCTAAGGCAGCCCCTATAGGATCCCCTACATTTGAAGCTATGTCTATCCCATGATGTACCTCCCCCCATCTAGCTCCAAAATTTGAACTAATACTGCCTCTTGATGGCTTTGATAAAAAAGCTACGCCTGATGGTATAGGATTTTTTATTCCTGTATGTATAACAGTGTCTATTGGTTTCATTACAACCTTCTCACTTATTTTCTCTGTATTGATTTTCTTACCATTTATATATGTACTTTCTTCCTCAACTTCATTCTTTCCATTAATACCTTTATCCACCTTAGATTCACCAATAAATAAATCCTCGCTTGAATTTATTATAGTAGATGGTTCTACATCTATCATATTTTTGTCTTTCGTCTTTACTTCAACTTTTACTAATGGTTCTTCACTATCTTTATCTGTTTCAATTATTTTATTTACTACCTCATCAGTAGGCAAAACATTTGATACAGATGTCTTCTCTTCTATATACTCACTATTAGTATCAATACTTATTGATACTATGTCGCTTTTATCTATCTTACCTATATCTATGTACCTGTCTGCTACCTTCTCTAATATCTGCTTACCTTCCTCTTTATTAGCTATATACCCTATATATCTTTTTCCTAGAACAAATCTAAATGCAGTTATATTTAATTTTAGATTTTTAACTATGTTCTCTTTTAATTCATTTAATGTATATTCAGATACTACATTTCCACTTGATTTTTTAAAAGATATATTATTAGATTCCTCTATAGTAGTACCAAACCTTTTGTTTACATCACCTTTTACTTGATTGAAGGCTTCCTTTGCTTCCTCCCTATCATTTACACAAGCAATATATACTCCATTTTCATAAAAGCAATAATAATCTACCTTATTAAGCACATTTATATAAATGACAGCTGGTACTACCAATAAAATTATTGCTTTTATTAAGAAAAGTTTAATACGTCTACTACCCATTTTATATACCTTTTTCCTTTCATGTAATATATTTTTAATGGTAAAAAATCAGCATTCTTCTTTAATATCTCCTATAGTAAGCTTTATTATGCATTACTTTATGTATGATTTGATGCAATGACGAGCAAACTAGTATTAGTTATTAATTGGCAGGCTATCATTATTGAGAGAACCTTTCCCCTCTGTTATAATATAATTACATAAGAGTTTATCATTTTATAATGATATATATGGATGTATCACTTCGTAATAAAACTTATTATTTTTAAATTCTCTCACCAGAACCCGTGAGAGTTTTAAAAATAGATTTCAGATTGAAGTGTTTCATCTCTAATGACATACAAATTACATTGAATGGAGGGTTATTACCCTATGAGTACATTTATGCTTAAAAATTCTCCTGTACAATTTACTCCCGTAAGCAATATTTTTCTAGAAAAGTATATGCCAAAAGCAAGAGGTGAATTTGTAAAAGTTTACCTAATGATGCTAAAGTATAGTATTTCAGGTGAATTAGGAGTTAGCTCATCCATTATAGCTTCTAACTTAAATCTTTTAGAATCAGATATAATGAATGCCTTAAACTATTGGCATGACGAAGGTATAATACAATTGGTTCCTATAGACAAAATGAATAATTTCAATATAAAGTTTATAGAATTAAGTGGTGATGAAAATACTGAATCTACACTTAACTTACTAGATGAATTAAATAAGAACAGTACTAAAGATATGCTTAAGGAAGTTGAAAGGCTACTAGCTAGACCACTATCCCCTAAGGAAATGTCAACATATCTTGGGTTACAAAATGATTTTGCTTTCTCTTCAGAAATGATATTAATGCTTATAGAATACTGCGTATCCAAAGGAAAGTCTGACTCTAGATATATAGAAAAGGTTGCATTAGCTTGGCATGATAGCGGAATAAAAAATATAGAAGATGTTCATGCTTATATTACTAAAAGTGAAGATAAATGGATAAAAATAAGAAAAATACTAGCTTATTTAGGAATAAAAAACGCAGAAGTCATGAAGCCTCAAGAAGAACTTATGGAGAAATGGATGTTTACATACAACTTTTCTAATGAAGTTATATTAAAGGCTTGTGAAATATGTTTTGAAAGGTTAAACAGGGCTGACTTTAGATATATTGATGGTATATTAACTCGCTGGAATAATGACGGTATAAAAACTCTTGAAGATGTAGCAACTAAAAACTTACCTTCAAAAACTAGTAACAATAGATCTAACAATAGCACTAACAATTATGACAACGGCAAAAAGAGTAATTTGAAGTTTACAGATTACGAGCAGAGAACATACGATTATGATTCATTAGAAAGAAAGTTATTAGGATGGGATAATAATGATTAACGAATATAAAGGTCAACTAACAGATATATATACAAAAATAAGAGAACAAGAAGCTGCTGCTTTAAGGAAACGTAGAGAAATAATAAAAAATGAACACCCTGAAATACTGGATTTAGATAATGAAATAGGCAAAATGTGCATAAGATTATCTATAAATGCACTAAGATCAAAAGATGAATCACCACAAAACTTTGAAGAGTTAAAGGATGCAATAACCGAGTTAAGAGCTAGAAAATATGAATTATTAGTATCTCATGGATATAATCCTGAATACTTGAACCTGCATTATAGATGTAGTAAATGCAAGGATACAGGTTATATTGTGACTGAAAGATGCTCATGTTATAAACAAAAATTAGTTAGCCTTCAATACAAAGCTTCTGGGCTTGAGAATGCTATAAAAGAGGAAAACTTTGATACCTTTAACTTAAACTATTACCCTTCTCATAGAATTGGAGATGAAAAATTTTCTCCTAGAAAAAACATAGAGACTATACTTAATTCGATTACTACTGACTATCTTCCTAACTTCTCCAAGAGGGATGATAACTTATTATTTTACGGTACATCCGGAACAGGTAAGACATTCCTTTCTAACTGTATCGCAAAGGAACTACTGGACCAAGGCTACTTAGTAGTATATAGAACATCTGATGAACTTATTAAAGATTTAAAAGAAATTAGATTTAATAACAATCTAGCTGTAGAAGATCTTTTAATTAATTGCGACTTGCTTGTGATTGATGACTTAGGTGCAGAGCAAATAACTGAATTCTCTGTTACAGAGCTGTTTACACTACTAAATAAAAAGTTATTAAATAAAAAGAAGATGCTTATTTCAACAAATATGTCACTACAAACATTGACTAAGTATTACGCAGAAAGAATAACCTCTCGTCTTTTTGGAAACTTCAAACTTTTCAAGTTCTACTCTGAGGATATAAGAGTTAAGAAAAACTTGGCTAGATAATTTCCTAAAAGATAAAGAAGCAATGATTATATTATCATTGCTTCTTTTATTTATAAAATATTATTTTTTCTTTATATATTTTCTGATATCAATTGCAACTGCACTTACTATAATTAAACCTTTTACAATATATTGATAGTAAGGGTTAACACCTATAAACGCTAATCCATAGTTAATAACTTGGAATATTAATACTCCTGTTATTATGCCAGGAACTGTTCCTATACCACCAGCTGTAGAAACTCCACCTACAACGCAGGCTGCTATAGCATCAAGTTCATACATGTTACCAGTATTATTTGTAGCACTACCAACACGTCCAGCTTCTAGAGATCCTGCAAATCCATAAAGAGCTCCTGCTAAGAAATATATTAATAATAGATATTTAACTACATTAACACCAGATACAGTAGCAGCTTCAGGGTTTCCACCAATTGCATACATATTCTTACCGAATCTAGTTTTATTCCATAATAACCATACTATAAGAGTTACTATTATTGCATAAATAATAAGATAAGGTATTTCAAACTTCGTTCCAGTACCTATACTACCTAAAACAAAATTAGAGAAGTCCTTGTCCAAACCACCTATTGGTTGAGCTCCGTATGGAGGACGGTCAAAGTATATTGAGTTAAGTCCATAAACTATGATCATCATACCTAGAGTTGCTATAAAAGGTGGAACTTGAAAAATTGAAACTACAACACCATTTAAAAGACCGATTATACCACATGCTAGCATAGCTACTACTATTGGTACTACTACCGGTAACTTTTGAAGATGAGGATACATACGATACGCATAATCTGTAGCTTGAAGCATTGATGCAGAAAGTACTGCCGATAAACCTACCATACGTCCTGCTGATAAATCTGTACCTTGCGTAATTAATATACCACCAACACCTAAAGCTATTATAATACGAGTAGATGCCTGAGCTAATATATTACGGAAGTTATTTATGCTTAAAAAATCAGGAGATATAGCTACTATAACTACCAGTAATGCAATTAGAACTATATAAATAACATTATTCATTAACCAAGTCTTGTCAAACTTACCTTTTAAAGAAAATTTCTGTTTTTCCATATTCAATTCCCCCTACCCTATAAGTACATTGCTGATAAACGCATAATTTCTTCTTGTGATGTATTTCTTGTTTCGACTATACCTGCAAGTCTTCCATTACTCATTACTAAAATTCTATCTGTTACTCCTAGTAGTTCTGGCATTTCAGAGGATACCATTATAATTCCTTTTCCTTCTTTAGCTAGTTCATTCATCAACTGATATATTTCAAATTTAGCTCCAACATCAATACCTCTAGTTGGTTCATCTAACATCAGTATTTCTGGTTTTGTAAGTAACCAACGTCCTATTATTACCTTTTGTTGATTTCCTCCAGATAGTTTTCCTATATATGTTTTCTGCGAAGGTGTCTTTACTCTCATGGAATCTATTACCCACTGAGTATCTTTCTCTATGTTCTTGTCAGATAATATTCCAAATTTGTTTATATAACTATCAACATTGGCTATTATAGAATTGAAACTTATAGGAAGCCTATCAAATATACCTGTAACACGTCTCTCTTCAGTAACTAATGCAAATCCATTTTGCATAGCCTTCTGAGGAGATTTATTGCTTATTTCTTTTCCATGAAGAGTTATTTTTCCTGATTCAATCTTTCTCATCCCAAATAAACTTTCTATAAGTTCCGTTCTTTTTGCTCCAACAAGGCCGGCAACCCCTAGGATTTCCCCTTCTCTAAGGTCAAAACTTATATCTTTTAAGGATGGTTGCGTTTGTGCAACTAAATTATTAACCTCTAATATTACTTTACCAGGCTTATTTACTTTTTCAGGGAAACGATTTGATAAATCTCTACCTACCATCATTTTTATAATCAAATCCATTGTTAGATCTCTGGCATGTTCTGTTGAAATCCACTGACCATCTCTCATTATTGTAACTTCATCAGATATCTTTAGAATTTCTTCCATTTTATGTGATATATATATGATAGCAACATTTCTATCTCTCAATTTATTAATTATTTTAAACAGATGATTTACTTCCTTTTCAGTTAGTGATGATGTAGGTTCATCCATAACTATAATTTTAGAATCATAAGATACTGCCTTAGCTATCTCAACCATCTGCATTTGAGATACTGATAAAGTATTTACCTTACTTCTAGGATCAACTTCTATTTCCAATTCATCAAATATTCTTTTTGTATCTTCATACATTTTATTTTCATCTATAAAAGGTCCTTTGTGAGGATATCTACCAAGCCAAATATTGTCCATTATATTACGCTGTCTAACCTGATTTAATTCCTGATGAACCATTGAAACTCCATTATCTAAAGCTTGTTTAGAGTTTTGAAATTGAACCCTTTGACCATTAAAAAATATTTCTCCTTCATTCGGATGATAAATACCAAAGAGGCATTTCATTAGAGTTGACTTCCCTGCTCCATTTTCGCCCATCAATGCATGTACCGTTCCTGGTCTAACACTTAAATTTACTCCCGCTAATGCTTTAACACCAGGAAATTCTTTTACTATATTTCTCATTTCTAGAATAAATTCTTGCTTTGATCCTGCTTCAACCGCATTGCTCATGGTTTACACCTCCATATAATTCATTACTGAAATAAGTATGAGACACACCTTATGTGTGCCTCATACATGGTGTTTTTATTTGTAAGCGTCCTGTCCTACAGATATATTATCTTTAGTTACGATAATATAAGGAACACGAACTGCTTTATTATCATCTAGTTGCCACTTTGTTCCATCAGTAGGATTCTTTCCATTTGCTGCATTTATAGCCAAGTCAAGAGTTGCTTGACCTTGGTTCTTAGCATCATTAAGTACTGAACCAACCATCTTACCTTCATTTATCTTTGTTAATGCTTCTGGTATAGCATCAACACCAACTATTGGCATAAATTTGTTAGCATCTTTGAAATATCCTGCTTTTTCTAGTGATGCATAAGCACCTAAAGCCATGGCATCGTTGTTAGCTATAACAAATTCTATCTTATCACCGAACTTTGATATCCATGCATCCATCTTGTCAGTTGCCTTTGCAGTATCCCACATAGCAGTATCTATAGCTAATTCTTCAACATCTATACCTTTTTTCTTTATTTCATCAACAACATATTTAGTACGAGCTTCTGCATCTGGATGTCCTGGTTCACCTTTTAATAATACGTATTGAATCTTTCCATCCTTATTCTTGTCCCATTTATCCTTATTCTTTGTCCATTGATCTACTACTAAATCACCTTGTAATATACCTGATTCTGCTGATTTAGTTCCTACATACCAAGCTTTATCGTAGCTCTTTAATGCAGTAGCTTCTGGCTCTTTATTAAAGAACACTACTGGTAAGTTCGCTTTCTTTGCTTTGTCTATTATAGTTGGAGCAGCCTTTGGATCTACTAAGTTAATTGCTAGTGATTTTACTCCCTTAGAAATCAAAGTATCAACTTGCTCATTTTGCTTTGATTGGTCATTTTGTGAGTCATTCATTGATAATGTAGCTTTTCCATTAGCACCTGTATCAATTGATCTTCTTACATATGACATAAAGTTGTCATCATATTTATATATTGTAACTCCGACCTTTGGTAGTCCACTATCCTTGCTTGTCTCATTCTTTGTTGATGAGCATCCAGCTAAAGTTAGCGAAAGTGCTGCTGTAATAGTTAATAATAATACTTTTTTGTTCATAAATGATCCCCCCATAAACTATTCTCAATTCATACCCGTTTGTAATTGTTTACAAATTTATTTTAGTAAAATTTAGTCGTACTGTCAATATATTTTTTTGTACTTTTACACAAATATTTTTTTATTAATTGTTGATATTAATAAAACTATTTGATATGATTACATTTTTACTGTATTTTTCTTTCAAGTAATCATTTACATATAATTTTTTTACTAAATTTATTGTATTTGTTTACTATTTTTTATGTGCAATATTATATAACTATGATGACTACTATAAAAATTATAGATAAACTACTTCTTATTAGAATGAGGGGTTGTTCTTCATTAGATATTATCTCTTTTACTTATAATCACTATTAGTAGAAACGCTTAAAACCTATTTTATTCTAAAAGAATATTTTAACTGTAGAGCCTAAAAATTTTATACTTTCCTAAGAAAAATAATATTATTTACAAAACAAAAAAGACATCTTACTATCGTAAGATGTCTTTATCTTGGAGCTGGCAATAGGAATCGAACCTACAACCTGCTGATTACAAGTCAGCTGCTCTACCGTTGAGCCATGCCAGCATCAAATTGGCGACTCAGAAGGGG
>NZ_BQXY01000004.1:0-49868 GCF_024341905.1 Clostridium folliculivorans | reverse complement strand
CAGATGCTCTCCCAGCTGAGCTATGCGCCCAAAAATATGATAATGGTGACTCCTAGGGGAATCGAACCCCTGTTACCACCGTGAAAGGGTGGTGTCTTGACCGCTTGACCAAGGAGCCAAATTAAATTTTATGTTTTAAATTTATGTCGTCTTTACGACCCAACAATAGATATATTACAAAAAATAAGACTCAGTGTCAACACTTTTTTAAAAAATTTTAAATTTATCTTTAAAATTTAGTTATTTGAGGTTATCAATTAATAGCTTCTGATTGCTTTTCAAAGCTTATTATTTATATCTAATTTAGCCACCTTTACTTACTTATCAAATAATAAAGGTGGCTATATTTTTTACCTAGCCATATCAATTTATACAAGATCTCATAACTTAGACTTCTTAAAATTAAAATTCTTAATGTTAAAATTAACCCTCTATAATTGATATAAATCTTTTATTAGCCACCTTTAAAAACAATTTAATATTGTCCGCTATGATCTTTATGCCTATCTTGGTAATCACCTTTACCTTTATTTTTATCACCTATATAAGCGCCTTCTTTTGGAAACATTTTTCTGAGTTCTGCATTACTTTTAGGTCTATCTTTTTGTCTATGTTTATTATCATCCATGGATATCCCTCCTCATACTTTACTCATTGCAAAAATATAATTCCCTTATAAATATATTTATATACTTATCCTAATTCTACTAAAGCACATCCTTCAACAGCTTCTATACCGTGATCCTTACAATAGCTTAATATTTCTTCACTTTCTGCTCCTGGTTGGATTAACACATGTTTTATTCCAAGTTCATCTGCTTCCTTTACAAGCTCTATGCCACTCTTAGGATTTATACACAAATCCACTGCATCAATATGATAAGGAACTTCTTTTATACTTTTGTAAGAATCCTTAGTCTTTGCTCTAGGATTTACTCCGCTGACATTATATCCATTAGCACTGAACTTTGCTAATATTTTAGAAGCATATTTTTCATTATTCTCTACATCACCTACAACAATCCAATTATCATATTCCATCAAATCTTTTGCACTCATATCATACACTCCTTTATTTGTTTATAATATATATACACTAATTTAGGCTAACTAGAGATTAAAACACAAATAACATCCTTAGTCTTAACCTTGCATACCTATCTACTATAGTATGTGAATTTTAAAATTATATATTACTATTATAATAATTACATAAAGTATACATAATTTAGATATTCCATTTAATATTACACTTTATATAGCTATACTATTTCTATGATTTAAGAATATATTAACATCAATTTCAACTATTAATTATATTCTTAAATTCTCTTCTAAGAAATAATTAGAGTTATAAAACATCTTTAGATTTAAACTAAAGTTCAAAAAAGTATAATAACCAATTAATTATTGTTTAGATTTAATTGTTATTTAGCAAGCTTTTATGCTAAAAATATAATTATAGGTTTTTTACAAAAACTTAATTTATAATTTTTTTAAATTCACACCCAAATGGCAGAGTTTTAAAAATAACTTTTGCATTGAAATTATACACTTTTAGATATTCATAACATCAGTTAAAAGGAGATTATAAGCAGATGAGTAATATACATCATGATATAGTGGTAGTAGGCGGTGGTGCATCAGGTCTATTAGCTGCTATTACAGCAAAAGATTACGGCGCAGACGTGGCAATCATAGAAGGCTCTGATAGAGTTGGTAAGAAAATCTTAACCACCGGTAATGGACGTTGCAAT
The DNA here is from genome assembly GCF_024341905.1 of Clostridium folliculivorans. GTDB lineage: Bacteria > Bacillota > Clostridia > Clostridiales > Clostridiaceae > Clostridium_AR > Clostridium_AR folliculivorans. The sequence continues at coordinate 48,111 of NZ_BQXY01000004.1, read as the reverse complement.
ATAAGTAATTCGCTAATTGGTTTTCCATTTGAAAATTATCATAGTGAAAACCCAAATTTTTTTAACCATTGTCTAAATAACTTTTCAGTTGAAGACACAAAAAACCTATTTCTATTACTTGGATTACCTATAGTAGAATTAGAAAAAGGGAAAATGTATCCACAGTCACTTCAAGCTTCCTCAGTTGTGGATATATTAAGATTCGCTATAGAAGATAGAAATATCCCTGTGTATAATTCTTTTAAAGTTAAAAAAATTGTCCACAATAATAATATTTTCAAGTTATCCACATCAGATTCATCTTTAGGTACTATAAGCTGTGGAAAAGTTATATTCGCTTGTGGAGGAAAATCAGCACATAAAACAGGATCAGATGGTTCAGGATATAACTTGGCTTATCATTTAGGGCATAGTATAGTAGAACCAATCCCAGCATTGATACAGCTTAAACTGGAGCATAGAAGTTTAAAAGCTCTATCAGGAATAAAATTTGATGGAGTTACTGAAGTGATAGTAGATGGAGTTTCATTACGAAAAGAATTTGGAGAAATACTTTTTACAGATTACGGTATATCAGGACCTCCAATTTTACAACTTTCTAGGATAGCTTCTTATTCTCTTTCAAAGAATAAAGACGTGATAATTTCTGTAGATATGACACCTGGAAAATCTGTTGAAGATATACATAACTTTTTTGAATCACATTGGGCTATAGTCTCACATAGAACCTTAATGGAGTCATTTATAGGTGTAATAAATAAGAAGCTAGTACCAATCTTACTAAAAGAAGCTGGGATACAAGATATCCATAAACCTTGCTATAGCCTAGACTGGAAGGAGAAAAATAATATAATTAATCTATTAAAAAGTTGGTCCTTTAAATGCATTGGTACTAATGGCTTTGATAGTGCACAAGTAACTGCTGGTGGTATCAATACTAAAGAGGTAGATCCTAAAACACTTCAATCTAAAATTATTCCTAATTTATATTTTTGTGGAGAAGTGTTAGATGTAGATGGAGATTGTGGTGGTTTTAATCTGCAATGGGCTTGGAGTTCAGGTGTCTTAGCTGGAAAAAGTGCATCTAATTAAAATAAACATTCTATATAATAAAAAATCGCTAATATTCATTCATTAGCGATTTTTTATATATTTATCTTATTACCATACACATCTTACCGTAGCTAAGACTTTTCCGTCTTCATCTTCTATCTTATGAACACTTTCTATGCTGCCTTGTAGATTATTTATGCTGCTAGAAGAAGTTATCTCATGTCCAAAAGTTGTTTCTTTTAAGAAGTTAACAATTATTCTTTTAATACTATTATCCTTAATGAGACCAATTGGCAGACTCTCTACTGCCCATTCTATGTACTTTACATTATTAACATGAAGATTAGAATCTATATCTCCATACCTTACTCTAAAAGTCTTTGTAAAATCATATTCTTTAATTGGCTTAACATCATCAATATCTATTGAATAATTCAAGTCATCTTCTACTCCATATAACTTATACTGCTGATCAGGTATTCTTATTGCTCGTCTCTTTTCTAAGTCGACAAAGAAAAATATACTCTTTCCCTCTATAATTACATTTCCATCAACATCCAAAACAATATACTTTCTGTAAGCATAAAATTTTCTGAAACCTATTGGTTCGGTAATCACCTTTATCTTTTCTTCTATATCTGGATATCTGTGAATTTCTATATCATATTTATAAAACACCCACGATTGATTATCCTTCATCATAGCCTTAATTCCTGCCCCCAGGCTTTCAGACTGCCTAAAACCTATGTCACACAGGAAATTCACTATAGTGGAAATAGATGCCTTTAGATTCCATGCTACATCGTGGTAATTTATCTCGTATTCTTTTTCAAATTTTTTAAGCATAAAGCCTCCATCACTACTTATATACTATAATTTTAACATAAACGTTAAACATTATACCTCATTGATTTCTATAACCTACTGCTATGAAATAGAAAGGTTTGTATAGTCCTATTAAAAAATTGATATTCCAATTTTTACTGATATCTTTTGTATATTATACTTTGTAGAATTTTCATCTTAGTTATCCATCCCTATAAAGTAAAAACAAGGACGTCTTAAAAAAGACGTCCTTAAAAGTTCTTATTTATTACTTATTTAAAGCAACTACTAATTCATCAAGGTTTAATCCATGTACTAAAGCAGCTTCTTCAATAGTTTCTGCTTGAGCTGATGGACATCCAACACAACCCATTCCAAAGCTCATCAAAACTTCTGCTTTTTGTGGATATGTTCTAACTACTTCACCTATTGTCATGTCCTTAGTAACCATTACTATCAACCTCACTTTTTAATAATTTTATGTTACAAGCTTACTTTAATTATTATACTAGATTATTTATATAAATTCAACCAAAATGGTCGGATTTAAATGTAAACTTATCTAGTATATTTTTCAAGCTGTTTTCTTACTACCTATAAGTTTATTTTACATAAAAAAAAGTTTTTTTTCAGTAACATAAGTTACAATAATATAAATCTTTTATAATTTACTATACAACAAAAGAAGAACCTATTTTATAGATAGGTCCTCTTTCAATACAAAAGCGTTAATTATCTTATAGATCTCTAACTCTCATAGTTTGATCTCTTCTAGGTCCAACAGAAACTATTGATATCTTTGTATCAGTTATTTCTTCTATTCTAGCTAGATACTTCTTAGCATTCTCAGGAAGTTCTTCATAACTTCTAGCATCAGCTACAGATTCATCCCATCCATCGAATTCTTCATAAATAGGCTCGCACTTAGCTAAATCTTCAAGACTTGCTGGGAAATAATCAATGATAGCGCCATTGAACTTATAACCAACACAAACCTTTATTTTCTCTAATCCTGCTAGAGTATCGATCTTTGTAACAGCTAAAGATGTTAATCCACATACTCTTACTGTTGTCTTTAATATCACCAAATCCAACCAACCACATCTTCTAGCTCTACCAGTAGTTACTCCAAATTCATGACCTTTTTCTCTTATCCATTCTCCTGTTTCATTTTCCAATTCTGTTGGGAATGGACCTTTACCAACTCTTGTTGTATATGCTTTTGCAATACCAACAGCATTAGTTATCATTGTAGGACCTATACCTACACCATTAGATACTCCACCAGAAGTAGTATTTGATGATGTAACATATGGATAAGTACCATAATCTATATCAAGCAACATTCCTTGAGCACCTTCAAATAAAACTTGTTTATTGCTCTTTATAGCATCATACACCTTTACTGATGTATCTTGTATATATGGTCTTAATCTTTCTGCATAAGCTATATAATCATTGTATATCTCTTCAAAACTTAATGCTTCTCCATTAAGAACAGTAGTTATATACTCATTTTTTGCTTCAACATTTATTTTCAACTTTTCTGTAAATACATCTTTATGTAGTAAGTCGCAGATCCTTATTCCACTTCTTTCATACTTGTCGGTATAACATGGGCCTATCCCCTTACCAGTAGTTCCTATATCATTCTTTCCTCTTGCTTGTTCCTTTAATCTATCTAATACTCTATGATATGGCATTATAAGATGAGCTCTATCACTAATCATAAGCTTTTCTGGAGTTACTTTTACTCCTAAATCTTCAAGGTAATCAATTTCTTCAAATAGAGCCTTTGGATCTACAACAACACCATTTCCTATTATATTTAATTTTGAATCATAAAGTACACCTGATGGTATCAAATGTAACTTATATTGTTTATCTTCAACTTCTACTGTGTGACCTGCATTATTTCCACCTTGAAATCTAACTATAACATCAGCTTCTTCAGCTAAATAATCAGTCATCTTTCCTTTTCCTTCATCGCCCCACTGAGCTCCTAAAACTATAAATGCTGACATAACCCTTCCTCCTTAAATACATCAGTTTACTTGGTTACACTCATTCATTATTGTCATTCCTAATAAGTCTAAAACTTATATAAATTCTAATAGTAATAAATTTAATATAATTAAATTCCCACCTAACATAGTATCAAAGTAAATATATTAGGTCAATGGAAGTTACGAATATTTTTTAACACTTTTATTATATAGTTCGTATATTGCACCTAAAATTATATATTTATAACTATTACTACTAACTATATTTAGCATTATTTTAAAAATTTATAATTCAAAAAATATTTTTTTATATGTTTGTAATAAAAAAAGACTATTTACAATTTAAATTTTAAAATTATAAATAGTCTTTTTTGCTAATTTTTTAAATTATATTAGAGTTCTACACTCTTTATCTTGCTGAAACTATATCCTTAATACTCATATTTAAGTTTTTCTTAAGCTCATCAATTTTCTTAGTTTGTTCATCAACTTGCTTAGCAGTACTATATCCTTTGCATCCTAATATAATTCCATCAAAAGTGTTTATATATTTATTATGGAAATCATTCAAATCACTACTATGATTTAAAGCTTGTGCTTTATTTCTCAATTCTGACAGCTTGTTTATATTTTGATCAATATTCTTATTATTTTCTATATCATCAACTGCTTGTTTTGCTTCAGATGATATATCTTTTACATCATTAAAATATGCATAGTCAATCTTATATCTATTAATCTCATCACCAACAGATTTTTTTGAAATAAATATATTGTACGCACTTACACCTAAAGTAAGGATTAAAATAATGGTTATTATAGTTTTTATTATGCCTTTTATAAACTTAAACACTAAATATAAAAGTATTAGGACTACTAATAATAAAATTATATTGTCTGTAGTAATTCCACCCATTAAACCCACCTCCTATTTTTTATATTATATCATAAATATAGTGGCTAGGTTTAAACTTCTATAATCACTGCAGTTGACTTAATACTCAGTAAATATTTAGCTATTTTAAACATCATATGTTTTCTTTACATCTATGAACCTTCATAATCTATATAAAGAATAAATTTGAGGCAGTGTCATAAACATCTGCCCCAATGTATTATCTCTTATTCTTGGTACTTTTATTTTCTGGATTCAATCCACTATTCCCTCTATTCTTATATCCAGTTTTTGATGATCTAGATTGTGAACTCTTATCAGATAATCCCTCATTTACAGATTTTTCACCACTCATACTATCAACTCCTTTTATATTATTATGTAGATGTATGACCTGATTACAAAAACTTTATTATAAAATCCGCTAATCAAAATAAGAAAGTTTTTTGAATAATGTAAAATTTAAATTAAACAGTCACACATAATAAAAAGTTTCTCCAATAAAAAAATATGTATTCCTTAAATGCAAAAGAGACTATCCTGTCTTGGATAGCCTCTCCGCAGTCATCAAATAATATTAAGAGGAGTCTATTTGGTTAATGCTATGTGTGTTTGCCTTCGAAAACCAATCTCCACTAGTATATAAGTAAGATGCAATTATTTTGCCCAGTAAAAGCATCTATTCTTATTTAAAAGTTTGTTTGAGAATGATTATCACTATCTAAAGTTTATATCTTTTTCCGCCCTTTGTCAATAGGCATTTTAAATTTTTTAAATTAAATTTTTTACTACATTTATATCATTCTAAGCTGAATAATTTTTATTTAATTTACTAATAACCTCCTTAGCTTTTTCGTGATTCTGATTATACCTCTTATACATGTTAGCTTTTTCTTTAAGTCTTAATCGTGCATCTCTCTCAGGATGCTCTAGTATATATTGTCTACAGTTATCAGAACAAAAGCCTTCTTGTTCCTTTTCACATTTTTCACAACATATATGCTGCTTATGACAATCATCATTAGTACAATTTATATATCTATCTGATTCTTCTCCACAGTGAGTACATTTAGCTATAACTATATCTTCATTTGTATTATTTATCTTTACGGAAATTCTTTCATCAAAAACATAACACTTTCCATCCCATAACTTCCCTCTTACTTCAGTGTCTTTACCATAGGTCACTATTCCACCTTCAAGATGATACACATCATCAAACCCGTGGTCTAAAAGTACTCCTGTCAACTTCTCACACCTTATTCCACCAGTACAATAAGTAAGTACTTTCTTATTCTTATATTCAGACAAATTATCATCTATCCACTTTGGAAATTCCTTAAAATTGCTTACATTTGGCCTTATAGCCCCTCTAAAGTGACCTATGTCATACTCATAATCATTCCTTCCGTCAACTATTATTACATCTTCTCTTTGGAGCATTCGATAAAATTCCTTTGGCTTCAGATACTTTCCAACCTTTTCATTTGGATTTACATCATCCTCTGGAAGTAAAGTTATTATACTTTCCTTATGTCTTACATACATCTTTTTGAAAGCATGTTCATTTGCTTCATCAACTTTAAAGATCATATCTCTAAATCTATTATCTAGCTTTAATTCATTCATGTATCTTTCTGTTTGATCTACAGTACCTGATACAGTTCCATTTATCCCCTCATGTGCAATTAGTATTCTCCCTTTAAGTCCTATATCTTTACATAATTTTAAATGTTCTTTTGTAAATTCTTCACTATCCTCTATATCTATAAACTTGTAATACAGCAATATTCTATATTTATTCAAAACAATCACCTCTTTAATAATTTAAATTTCTTCTATATAACCAACCATATAAATCTATGTTTATTAATAATAACTATTTACTCATAATTATTTTCTTAAATATAATAACTCAAATATATAATATTGTAAATGATAATTTTTATCATTTGCTCCTATTTATTAGCTAATCCTAAGCTCACAAAAATCCCTCTAAAAATGCAAAAAAGAAGTAAATACTTATTACTTTAAGTACTTACTTCTCCAAATTCAAAATCTATTACATACTTTTAGATTTCTCTTCACACTTCTCCATAGCCTTTATTATAGAAGATCTCATTCCACCATTCTCTAATTCTATTACAGCTTCTATTGTAGTACCTCTTGGTGAACAAACCATATCCTTAAGTTCTGCAGGATGTCTTTCAGTGTCTAATACCATTTTTGCTGAACCTAATACAGATTGTGCAGCTAATTTATATGCTTTCTTTCTCTGAATGCCCATTTTAACCGCTGCATCCGCCATAGCCTCTATAAACATAAATACATATGCTGGAGAAGATCCACAAAGTGCTATAAATCCATGAAAGTCCTTCTCATCAAGTATTTCAGTCTTTCCAAAAGAATTGAATATACTTATTACATAATCAAGTTCCTCTTCAGTTATATTATTCGAAGGGCAGATAGCGCTCATAGCCTCACCAACTAAAGCAGGAGTATTCGGCATAGTTTTAATTAATTTTACCTCTCTTTTAAAAGTATCCTTAACTTTCTCAAGCTCTATACCAGCTGCAATAGTAATAACTATAGTATCAGCACTTATGACATCTCTTATTTCTTCAATTACTGCATCATACATAAATGGTTTAACTGCTAAAAATATTATGTCGGCCTCAGAAGCTATTTTCTTATTATCTATAGTAGTTCTTATTCCAAACTTTTGTTCAAGAGCTTCTGCTGATTTCTTAGTTTTGGTAGATGCAATAATATTATCATTTGTTACAATACCTGATGCAATTATACCTCCAACCATAGCCGCCCCCATGTTTCCACAACCAATAAACCCCAAAATCTTTTTCATTTAAATTCACCTCGTTAAAATATATAAAATTTCACCACATTTCAATTAATTAGCCGTCTTTTCTTTCATCACTTAAAGCCTTTTTTACAGCCTTATTCCATCCTAACAAAAAGTTATTTCTTCTATCTTCACTCATATAAGGTTTAAATTCTTTCCCTACATTCCAATTGGTCTTTATGTCTTCAATATCCTTCCAATATCCAACTGCTAATCCTGCGAGATATGCAGCTCCAAGTGCTGTGGTTTCTATAACCTTAGGTCTATATACTCTTGTATTTATCAAATCAGCTTGAAACTGCATTAAGAAGTTATTAGAAGATGCTCCACCATCAACTTTCAAACTTGTTAGCTTTATATCCGAATCATCTTCCATAGCCTTTAGAATATCATATGTTTGATATGCTATAGATTCTAAAACAGCTCTTACTACATGCTCTTTTTTTGCTCCTCTAGTTAACCCAGTTATCATTCCTCTAGCATATTGATCCCAATAAGGAGCACCGAGTCCTACAAAAGCCGGTATAAAATAAACTCCATTTGTATCCTCTACTAGCCATGCATATTCTTCTGATTCCTTTGATGTATCAATCATTTTCATCTCATCTCTAAGCCATTGTACAGCAGCTCCAGCTACAAATACACTTCCTTCTAATGCATAGGTTATGTTACCATCTATTCCCCAGGCAATTGTAGTTAGTAGCCCTTTATCTGATTTTACAGGATTACCTCCAGTATTCATCAGCATAAAGCATCCAGTACCGTAAGTATTTTTAACTGATCCCTGCTCATAACATGTTTGTCCAAACAAAGCAGCTTGCTGATCTCCAGCTACACCGCATATAGGAATTTCATCACCAAATAATCTACTATTAGTAATAGCAAATACCCCACTTGAATTCTTAACTTCAGGCATCATACTTTCTGGTATGTTAAAAATCTCCAACAACTCTTTATCCCAACATAAATCATGTATATTATATAATAATGTTCTAGATGCATTAGAATAATCAGTAACATGAACACTTCCATTAGTCAACTTCCATATGAGCCAGCTGTCCACTGTTCCAAAAAGCAGTTTCCCTTCTTCAGCTTTCTCTCTAGCACCTTCTACATTGTCTAATATCCAAGCAATCTTAGAGGCAGAAAAATAAGAATCTACTCTAAGCCCAGTCTTAGTCATTATTTTGTTTTCATAACCTTTAACTTTGATTTCATCACAATATTCAGCGGTTCTCTTACACTGCCATACTATTGCATTATAAACAGGTACTCCAGTAGTTTTATCCCAAACTATAGTGGTTTCTCTTTGATTTGTAATTCCTATCGCTGATATTTGAGATGCTTGAACTCCAACCTTAGCCATAGCCTCAATTGCCACACTATACTGAGTAGACCATATCTCCATTGGATCATGCTCAACCCATCCTGCTTTTGGATATATCTGCGAAATCTCCATTTGTCCTATTGATAATATGTTACCCTCCTTATTAAAAAGAATGCATCTAGAACTAGTAGTTCCCTGATCTAATGACATAATGTATTTTTCCATATTAACCTCACGCAATAAATTATTCTATACCCAATTCTTATAAGATTTTATTTTAATAATTATTTATAATATAACAGTATATATTATAATCTCCGTACTAACGTTCTATTATTAAAACTAATAATAGACTTAATCTTCCACTTATAATTGAACTACTCTATAGAGATTCATTACGAAAACTTAATTTATACTTATTCGAAAATCGCGCCCTATAGCTTTAGTGTATATAAATTAATAGTTGAGTTAGGAACTCTATATCTTTAATTATAACCAAAGTCAAAGTTATAATAAACCAAATTTCATACTTTTATAATAACCTAAATAAAAAAAGACAATTAATATATTATTAAAATATTCCCCCAGTCAAGAACATTCTATATACTAATTGTCTCTTAATCTATATTTTAAAACTTATTTTGACTTAACCATTTTTAACAGATATCATAATTATTTTAATTCACAGCATACGCCGTCTACATTAAGTATTTCAAAAACATTGTGGCTAATCCTAAGAAAAAGAAGAAACCACATACATCTGTAAATGTTGTAACAAAAACTGCTGAAGCAAGTGCAGGATCTATATTTAACTTTTTAAGAATCACAGGTACAAGATACCCAACTACTGTAGCTAAAGACATATTTAGTATCATAGCAATTCCAACCACCAATCCAAACACGGGTTTATTTGCCCATATGAAACCTAGTATAGCCACAACTATTCCAATTGCTATTCCATTAAACAATCCAGCAATAACTTCTTTTAGGAATACCCTTTTTGCATTTTCTTTGTTTAATTCACCTAAAGCTATTCCCCTTACTATAAGAGTTAAACTCTGAGTCCCTGCATTGCCACCCATACCAGCTATTATTGGATTGAATGTTGCTAATATTACTAATTTATCTATTGTAGAACTAAACAATCCTACTGTAGCACCAGCTATTATAGCTGTAATTAGATTTACTAGAAGCCAAGGAAGCCTACTTCTTACTGAATTCATAACTGAACCATCTACAGCTTCACCTTCATTAAGTCCTCCAAGACGATATATATCCTCATTATCCTCTTGCCTTACTATATCAATAATGTCATCAAAAGTTACTACTCCTAACATTTCACCTAAATCATCAATTACAGGCATTGCCTGAAATCCATACTTTTGAAATATATTAGCAACTTCCTCTTGGTCCATATGTACAGGTACACTCTTTACACTAGTTGTCATTATACTACTTATTTTAGTATCGAAAGATGCTATTACTAAATCTCTTAATGATAATATCCCGGTTAGTATTCCGTTACTATCGAGAACATATAAATAATAAACAGTCTCTGCTTCTACTCCAGTAGTTTGTAAATAACTTAATGTCTCTTTTACCGTCATATTCTCTTTTATTGCTATAAATTCAGTGGCCATTATACCACCAGCTGTATCTTCCTCATAAGTAAGCAATTCTTTAACTTCTTCAGCATCTTCTTTATCTATATTACCTAAGAATCTATCTACTTTATCAGGCTCTAGATTTCCTAAAAGGTCTGTTATCTCATCAGAACTCATTTCATTTAATATCTTAAATTGCTCTAATTCTGAAAAAAGCTCCAATGCTTCTTGTTGCTCATCTTCATCCATCTCTTCAAATATATCTGCAACAAGCCAGTTAGGAAGTTTCTTTAATATAGAATACTTTTCATCATCAAGCTCCCTTAGTACATCCAATATATCTACTGGATGCACCTCTTCCAAAAGTTTCTCTAAACCCTCAAGAGATTGAGTTAGTAGTATTTCTTTTACTTCTTCTTTATCGAAAGTTTTCATTTTACTTTTCCTCCTCACCATGTAGAAGGAAAGTATGTCAAACAATATAAAATGTTTAAGTATAGTTGCTTCCTTCTACTTCTTAGTATTCAATTTTTCAATGTGTTTTAAGCAACTATGCCCGTCACATTCCATAATTGTTATTCACCTCTCGTTTTTATTTCTTATATAATTTATTATATATTTGTAATAAAAATATTAAGCATTAATTAATGAACTACATCCAAATTACCAAACTTACTATATTGTCCAAGCCATGCAAGTTTAACTGTACCAACTTCACCATTTCTATGTTTAGCGATTATGCATTCACCAACATTTTTATCATCAGTTTCTTTGTTATAATATTCATCTCTATATAAAAACATAACTAAGTCAGCATCCTGTTCTATTGAACCAGATTCTCTAAGGTCAGATAACATCGGTCTATGATCTGCTCTTTGTTCAGGTGCACGAGATAACTGAGATAAAGCTATAACAGGACATTGCATCTCTTTAGCTAATGCTTTTATACTTCTTGATATTTCTGAAACCTCTTGTTGTCTACTTTCCCCTGATGTACTGCTTCCACTCATAAGCTGGAGGTAATCTATCATTATCAAATCTATACCATACTCCATCTTAAGTCTTCTACATTTCGATCTCATTTCCATTACAGTTACACCAGCTGTATCATCTATATATATCTTAGCTGAAGATAACGGGCCAGCTGCCCTAGCTATATTCTCCCAATCCTTATCTTCTAAATTACCAGTCCTAAGACTAACCATATCTACGTTTGCTTCAGAGCACAAAAGCTTATAAGCTAATTGCTCCTTAGGCATTTCTAAAGAAAATATAACTACACTTTTACCATCTCTAAGAGCAGCATTTTCACATATATTAAGAGCAAAAGTAGTTTTTCCCATTGAAGGTCTTGCTGCTATTAGAACCATGTCTCCTTTTTGGAAACCTGAAGTTTTAGAATCTAAATCAACAAAGCCAGAAGCTACTCCAGTTAAAGCACCCTTGTCATTAAAAAGTCTCTCAATTTCGGCAAAGCCTCTTTCAAGTATTGTACTTAAAGATTCAAAATCTCCAGTATTTCTTTTTTCTCCTATTTCAAAGACTCTCTTTTCAGCTGAGTCTACTACCTTCTCAACATTATCCTGACTATTGTAGCAATCTTCTATTGTTTCAGTAGAAGATCTTATTAATTTTCTTAAAGTAGCCTTCTCAGACACTATCTTTATATAAGAACTCAAGTTAGCAGTAGTTGGTACAGAACCACTTATTTCAGTTACGTAAGTCATCCCCCCTGCTTTCTCTAACCTGTCTGTAGCCTTCAAATATTCTAATAGAGTTACCAAATCAATAGGTTGATCTTTTTGAATCATCTCAGATATGCTTAAAAAAATAACCTTATGAGCTTCCCTATAAAAGTCATCAGGTGTTAACGCTTCTGCAGCCTGAGCTATTGCTTGCCTATCGATTATCATAGAGCCAAGCACTGATTGTTCAGCTTCTATACTCTGTGGTAAACTCCTCATGATAGGTGTATTATCCATATGATTCGCTCCTTCTCCATTATATTTGCATATAATATTATGAATTTCTTTTAATAATTAATCAATACATTTATGAAAATAACTACTTTTTTAATTAACAAAATGAGGCTGCACATAATGCATCATTATACATTATGGACAGCCTCATAGTTTTATTATACCTCGAAAACTATTTCCATAAGCGATTCTATAGTTTCAACAGCTTTTACTTCTATATCCTTTAGACCTAGAGGCACTTCTTTTTCATTGTCTTTAGGAACTACCACTAGCTTTATTCCTTTTCTTCTAGCTCCATATACCTTTTCAAATATTCCACCTACAGGTTTAATCTTCCCTCTAAGGGATATCTCTCCAGTAACAGCTATATCTTGTCTTATAGGCTTGTTAAGCAAAGCACTAATTATACATACGGTTATAGCTGCTCCTGCTGAAGGACCATCAATATTTCCTCCACCAATTACATTTACATGTATGTCATAATCTTTAATATCTTTATCAGTTATCTTTCTTATAACTGATGCTGCATTAAATACAGAATCCTTTGCCATAGAACCAGCTGTTTCATTAAATCTAACTTGTCCAGTTCCTTTGTCCTTAGCTTCAAAAACAGTTGCTTCTATCTCTATTGTAGAGCCTAAAAATCCCGATACACCTAAGCCATATATGTGTCCTATTTCTGATTTTGTATCACTATCAACTCTTTCATAAGGTATATATCTACCTATTGAAATAACTTCCTCTACATCTTTTAATGTAACAGTCACTTTTTCAGGCACATTGTCCTTGAAATTATACAAAGCATATCCATAAGCGTCAGAAAGTATATTTACAGCCTTTCTACCTTCAATGGTATATCTTGATATTAATTCATCTACACCTTCTTCAAGCGCAACTTGAAGCTTATCAGAAGCATCTATTATTATAGTTTTAATATCTGAGACAGTAAGAGGCTCAAAATAAACTTCTGTACATCTTGATCTTAAAGCTGGATTTATGTCGCCAGGATCTCTTGTTGTTGCTCCAATAAGCACAAAATCTGCTGGTGCTCCGTTCTCAAATAGATACTTTATATACTTTGGAGTATTTTCGTCGTCTGGATCATAGTATGATGAGGAGAATTCAACTCTTTTATCTTCTAAAACTTTTAAAAGCTTATTTTGAAGGATATCATCTAATTCTCCTATTTCGTCTATGAATAAAACTCCTCCGTGTGCATCCGTTACTAGACCTGGCTTTGGCTCTGGAACTCCTACCTCAGCTAAATCTCTTTTACTTCCTTGGTATATAGGATCATGAACTGAACCTAATAATGGATTTGTTATTTCTCTAGGATCCCATCTTAATGTTGTACCATCTACCTCTACAAAATTAGACTTATCATTAAATGGTGTAAAGCTAAGCTTTTTAGCTTCTTCTAATGCTAGTCTAGCTGCAGTTGTTTTACCTACTCCTGGAGGCCCGTACAATATAATATGCTGTGGATATGGTGAAGCTAATTTAGAAATTAGTGACTTTATAGCTCTTTCTTGTCCAATTACTTCGTCAAAAGATGATGGCCTAACTAAGCTCATTATATTCTTATTAGGTACCTTTGCATCCAGTGTTTCAAACTGGGCATATTTCTTTAAAGTCTTTGCATTTTCAGGACCTTTTTGTTTTCTTATAATTCCAAGCTTCATCTCATCAATATACTTGTCTTGTTTTTCCATGATAGCATCTTGAACTTGTTCTTCAATCCTACTCTGAATATACTTTCTTGCTAACTCTTCTGAAAGCCATCCATATGTATCCTCTAAAGCTTCATGTAAATTAGCTTCAGATGGTACGGCTTTTAATCCCTTACCATCTGAAACTATCTTATTTAATGCATATAATCTATCGTAAACATTTCTTGATTTAACATATTTATTTAATTTATGTCTTACAGTTCTTGCTCTAACAGCACCTTCATCAAGAACATTCTTTGCAACCTCAAAAAGAACACTAACTTGTGATTCTAAGTTCATTCCGCTCTTAAATATATCTTGTAAAACATCTATATCATTTTGTGATTTCAAACTATGACTCCTCCTTATACTTGTGGAGCAATAACAACCTTCATCTTAGTGCTAACTTCTGGGTATAATTTTACTTCTATATCATAAGTTCCAGCTAGCTTTAATGTATCCATGACTATCTTTTTCTTATCGATTGTCACGTTGTATTGTTTCTTTATCAATTCAGCTACATCTTTGCTAGTTATAGCTCCAAATAGTCTTCCACTATCGCCTGTTTTTGCTACAATTTTTATTTCTTTATTTTTAAGTTCATCAGCTAACTTTTGAGCCTCTTCAATTTCAGCAAGTTTCTTTCTTCTTTCAGTTTCCTTCTTAGCGTTTAATACATGAAGATTTGAATCATTTGCTTGTTCTGCTAGATTCCTAGGAAATAAATAGTTTCTAGCGTATCCATCTGATGCCTCTATAACATCACCTTTCTTACCTAACTTCTTAACATCTTGTAATAATATAACTTTCATTTTATTCACCTTCCCTTAAGTTTTCTGATATAGCTTTTTGTAATATTTTTTTTGCATCTTCTATAGCTACATCTGTTAGCTTAGCACCTGCCATAGTCATGTGACCACCGCCTCCAAGGGATTCTAAAATAACTTGAACATTAACATCACCTAAGGACCTTCCACTTATGTGAATGTCTCTATCTATTTTAACAAAAACAAAGGAGGCTTGAATACCTGTAATATTTAGTAAATCATCCGCAACTTGTGCAGCTATTACAGTTTGTGTAATATTTGGTGGACATACAGCAATAGCTATATTATTTACCACTTCTGCAGATCTTATAGTTTCTGCTTTTTGGATATAACTCTTTAAATCATTACTAAAGAATCTCTTTATATCAACTGTATCTGCTCCAGCCCTTCTAAGAAAAGATGCAGCTTCAAAAGTTCTTACACCTGTCTTAAACACAAAATTCTTCGTATCCATAGCTATACCTGCAAGAAGTGCTTCAGCTTCAAGCTGGTGTAACTTTGGTTTTTCAAGCATATATTGAACAATTTCAGTAACTAACTCTGATGTTGATGATGCATATACTTCAATATATGTCAGAAGAGCTCCTTCTATAAAATCAGGACTTCTCCTATGATGATCAATTATAACAATCTTCTTACTTTTTTCATATATATTTTTATCTAAAACATATCCCCTGCTATGCACATCAACAATTATAAGCAGAGTATCATCATCTATACTACTTGCTGCAGATTCTGAGTTAATAAATACATCATCATAGTCTTTAATTTGCTTTATCTTATCTAAAAAACCATCGATAGCTTTATTATCATTATTGAGAACAATATTGCATTGCTTACCCAATTGACGTACTACTGCAGCAATTCCTACCGCAGCACCAAAACAATCCATATCAGGATTCTTATGTCCCATTATATATACTTTACTGCTTTCATATATTAAGTCTTTTAATGCATGCCCAACAACTCTTGCTCTTACTCTCGTTCTTTTTTCTAGCTCTTTCTTATTACCACCAAAGAAAGAAAGTTTCTCACCTTTTTTTACTACAGCTTGATCCCCACCTCTTCCAAGCGCTAGTTCCTTTGCTGTAATCGCATAAGCATGATTTTGGGATGGTGAGCTACCTCCTCTCCCAACGCCAATACTTAGTGTAACCTCCATCTTATTACCTAAATTTATTTCTCTTACCTTATCTAGTATATCAAATTTTGTGGCAATTTGAGAATCTATATTATAATCAGGTACCGAAAGCACATATTTATTGTTGTCATATTTTCTTATCATAGCATTAAGTGCTTGAGCATATAAATTTATATTTTTTTCTACCTCTGCTATAAGAAATGGACCATTATTCTCTTCTGTCATTTTTACAACTTCACTCAAATTATCAACTTCTATAAGCATTACACTTTCCTTAGTTGCTTCTGTTATATTAGTTATATCATTAAAATAAACTAAGTGTATATTATCATTCTCTTCTAATTTTAAGTTTCTTGAATAAATCTCATATATGCGTTTATTCAACTTTGCTTTATAGTAAATCCCATTAGATAATTTCATTATTTCATCAAGTTCTAATCCCCTTACTATCGATGAAATAACTTCTCCGTTATAATTAATTGATTCAAATGTATCTTCAAATACTTTATTATGCCAAATGACTTCTCCATTTTCTTTTATAATTACTAATGGATATATCTGCAGCATCATAGTTTCTCTCACAAAATCTTCAACTATATACGTAACATTTATCTCTTTAGACTCTACAGTTTCACCATAAGAATTTTGATCCTTATTCTCTGATTTAGATCTATAATTAAAATAATAAATACTTAACCCTATTGTTATCAGTAAGAGAATATAAGCAAAATACATATAGCCTTGAAATAATATAATCAGAGATAGTATTATACAAATAATTATTGAAATCATGTAGCTTGATTTAGTCGTCTTAGAATTATTCATATTTTGATCTCCCCCTTAAAAATAATTTTAAGGCTACTTCTTTATAAATTTTTTTCTCAAGGCATTTCCAAGGCTGTTTGGATCCAGGCCTCTAATATCAAACACTAAATCTACTAGGCCAATATAAAAAGCTACACTTGAAACCCCTGAAAAAACTATAAATATACATATGGCAATAGCAATTCCATTTTTCACATTAGTCTTAGTCTTTAAATAGTAGTATACAATAGATGTTCCTACAATTATTAATGTAAACTGCAATATTGTCATTGAACTAGTAAGTATATAGTCTCCAACCATAACTCCCCTAGACTTTAAGATTATTCCCAAACAGACAATAGAAATCACGAGCGCACCAACTCTATTATCTAAATACCAATTCATAAAATTTCTTATTGGATCAAATTTGTGTCCAAATCTCTTTAGCATCTTTTTAGCTATTACATAATTTAATAATGATATTATTGCGGTACAAGCGATTAATACCGCTGGAATCATGAATAAAATAGTATTCACATTAAGTTGTTGTATTTGTTGATATGCAGGGTTTGTGCTCATATCAATTCCAGCATTCTTATATATGTCTCCTGCCATCTTCATTTGATCTATCATCTGTTGAATCATTTGTACTAAACTTACGTTTGTTACCAATAGTACTGTCAGATACACGTTTATAATAATACCAATTAAATTAGCTATACTTGTTATAACTAAAGTCAATGTTGATTTAAATCCTCTTGATATACAAAAACCTAATGATAAACCGGATACTCCATATAAAACAGCTGAAGCTATCGCTAATAAAGGATTGTAGAACATACTAATTAAAATGGTACTAACTATAACCGATAATATAGCAACTACTTTATTATGCCTTAAATATAATAACGTTATTGGCACTGGTAAGACAAAGAAACCGGCCATTCCTATTACTGGAACATATGTAGTAATCATAAGAATTATAAATACGATTACTGACATCAATCCTGCCTCTACCGTAGATCTTGCCGTATACTTACTTTCTTTCATTATTTTCCTCCAAAGGTTAATTTCTTTCTTTAAGATGGCTATGCAATCTACTTAAGTTTTTACCATCCTTTTCTATATTATCCCCCTCTACAATACCAACCTTAATTTTTTTCTTCATATCCTCGTCTACCTCAATAAATGAGTAACCTAATTTATCTGCTAATAGATATAAAATTATTATTGCCCCGGAAATGCATTCTAGTACTGCATCATGTGCAACATTACTTCCTTTAGTTAATAATCTAAAGAATTCTGCTATTATGCATAGTAGTTGGGCTTTTAAATCTTCTATAATTTTTATATCAGACATAATATTGAAATTATCTTTTTTCATCATATCAACCTCATATTCCTAACCTTTCGTATATAATATATATTTTAATTTTTTTCTTGTGGTATTTCAACCAAATATATCTAAAATACATGATTTAAATATTTTTATTAATAAAATAAGGCTAATTTAAGCAATAAGTTACTTAATTTAGCCTTATATACATAATCATTTATATTTATTATTATCTTTATTCCTATAATAGTCACTTAATATAAACCTTTCCCATGTCAAATAACTATCTTCTACATGTTTTCTTTCATCATGCTTACTATATTACTACCATTAAATTAAAGTTAATACCATTTATAGCTGAATGTAATAATCGGCCGAAAAGTATTGTATTAATAATTATTTATATACTATCTATACTCCTAAAGTGGTACTTGATGCTTGCTAAGGTTTTGATCATTATCTTTGTCTCTTTCTGCTCTTAAAAATACTCGCAATAAATAATTAATTAAACCAACTATGATAGCAATAGGTATAGGAACTATACTATTCCTTATGAAACTATGAGTAATATTTATACTCATCATTAAAGAACTTACTATCATAGATAAAACTAAACTTAGAAGAGGTACTACAGATGTTCTTATATTACATCTTATGTTTTTAAAATTCCTTTTAGTGTATATAAATCTTACAATTCCACCTATTAAGTAACCTAAAGAAATACTTAAAACATAGTTTATATTTAGGCTAGTGAGTACATAAAAGGTTGTCATCGGAATTAATATACTGTTAAAAACTCCACTTATAATATGATCTTTTCCTCTTATCACAATAGTTTCTTTTGAATTATTTAAAGCCATAAATATCATGACCCAACAAACTATAAAAGAATACCTATCTTGAGACTCAGTTATAAGATACAATAAGGAATATCCACAAAAAATCACATAAAATATAATTACTAAAGGATTTTTATTATATGATTTCTTATTATATAAACTTAAATAACTAAATATCAAAAGAACCACATAAAAAGCTTGAAATAATAATGCCCCTCTCTCCTCAGTATTTATAGCAATCTTCCCCCCATCAACTCCTAGTACAGCCCAGTATGATGCGCTAAAATCGCCCTCTCTCCATTGAAAAGAAAACTTAGCCAGATAAAAAACAGCTAGTTTTCCTACTGGTGTCGTAGTAATTCGTCTTTTTATTTCTTCTTTACAAGCATTTGCTAGGGCCTCATTATCACCTTCATATTTATCAATCATAGCTGCATCTTCATGATTCCAACGCCCCCAACTATCTTGGTTGGTACCTTTAAGAACCGAAGTCCAAGCAGTTTCACTTCCTTTCCATAAATCATACTGTGTTATACCTTCATATTTCAATATACTGTTTATAGCTAAAAATGGTATGATAAATGTTAGAACAATAAACAAGCTTTTCTTTATTTTAACTAACCAACTTTGCTTAGTATAAATAAAAATCATCATAAAATATGCTATAATCAAAACTTGTCCAACAGCTCTGAAAAAATGCCCTATCATAAGAAGAAATCCTGATATTATCATGTATTTCTTATTTCCATTTAGACCTAATATAAAAGTATATATACTTAGAAGATAGAAAGGAATTGCCATATTCTCAGTGCAAAATACTCCAGTATATATAACTAGCGGTGGATATAACGCTGTTAAGAAAGCACCATAATATGCCTTTTTTAAGTCCTCTTTAAAAATAATTCTGCATATTCCGTATATAATAATTATGTTTATAGAGGAAAGAATTACATTTACTACTTTCAAAGCTACTAGCGGATAAGTAAAGATATATCTAAACAAAGAGAAGTATAATACTAAACCTGTCAAATGAGGAAATCTAGCTATGTAATGAGTTCCTTGAAATCCATAAAGATCCCCCTCTAAAAAATCTCCAGCAACTACATAAGCTCTATTAAAATCAGATATAGGTCTGTTATCTATTGACAGAGCCCATGATAATCTGAGAACAAATCCAATTAAGAATATAAATATTAGAATAGTTCTTTTGCTACATCCTTTTTTAATCATTTGGTATAAAACAAATCCTATCAATAGTATTAAACTCATAACCGCTGCAGAAAATAAATACATATTTTTATTTATGTACATTCCTAGAAGTATTGTTGCTACTATTACTATAGGAAAGAATACCACCCTAAGTGAACCCAATACAAACCTACTAAAACCATTCATTAATTATATACTCCTTATTTATAAAGATGTATATAATTGTAACATAATTTTTTTCATTTTTTACAATTTAAGTAATTTTTAAATTTTCTGTAATAACTTTTTAATATTTAATTAAACTGTTATTTTGTTCTTTTATAAAAAAAATAAAATCCCACAATTTTCACTGTGGGATTTAACTACTTATTCAGTAGTAAATGGTAATAATGCTATATTTCTTGATCTCTTTATAGCATCAGTTAATTGTCTTTGGTGCTTAGCACATGTTCCTGAAATTCTTCTTGGAAGTATCTTTCCTCTTTCAGTTACATATTTTCTTAACTTATTGATGTCTTTATAATCTATAGAAGTAGCTTTTTCAACGCAAAATCCACAAACTTTTCTCTTGGATCTTCTCATTTTTCCGCCATTTCTCTTCATTCCACCGTTATTATTATTATCTCTCACAACTTTCCCTCCTTACCTTTTAGAATTAGAATGGGATATCTCCATCATCTACAGGAGTCATATCCTCATCAAAGCTCATACCACCAAATGGATCATTTGACGGAGCTCCATATTCAGAACCGCCACCAAAATTATTGTTTCCTGATTGTGAGTTTCCAGCTCCTTTTCCAAGGAATTGAACCTCGTCAGCAACTACTTCAGTGACATATCTTTTAGAACCATCTTTGGCGTCATAACTTCTAGTTTGAATTCTACCACTAATAGCCATTTGGCTACCTTTACTCATGTAATTGGCAGTAGATTCAGCTTGCTTTCCCCATACCACTACTGATATGAAGTCTGCTTCCTTTTGCCCTGATTGACGATTAAACTTGTCAACGGCAAGAGTTAGAGTAGTAACCGCAGTTCCTGCTCCAGGTGTAAATCTAAGCTCAGGATCTTTTGTAAGTCTACCTATAAGAATAACTCTATTCATTTCTTATACCACCTCTTACTTTTCTTCCTTTACTATTATGTGTCTTAATACGCCATCAGTGATTCTGAATATTCTGTCTAACTCTCTTGGTAATTCTGGACCAGCAGTAAAGTTTACTAGAGTGTAGTAACCATCATTAACTTTTGATATTTCGTAAGCAAGCTTTCTCTTACCCCAAAAATCAACGTTATCGATAGTACCACCACCATTTTCTATTACACCTTTGAATTTTTCGATTGTAGCTTTAACAGCCTCTTCTTCAAATGTTGGATGTAATATAAATATAGTTTCGTACTTTCTCATCACATTCACCTCCTCCCTTTGGACTAACGGCAATGCTTAGCATTGCAGGGATCCACAATGAAATATTATATCATTACCTGTCGATGTTTGCAAGTTTTTTATGACAACTAAGATATTTCATTAGATTTAACTACTTTCTTTATTCCCTTTTGAAACTTTTGTCTAGAAAGCATAACTATTCTTTCACAACCTAAACATTTTATTTTTATATCTGCACCTAGTCTAATAATTTCCCATTCATAACTTCCGCATGGATGTTGTTTTCTCATCTCTACTACATCACCTAAATTGAATACTTGCATATAATTATTTCCTCCAAATATATATTATCAATCACTACTGTTATTCTCTTAATTTATTAGTTACCACATTTTGAACATCAAGATGTGGTATTTTTATTCCACGTCTATCAAATTCTAATTTTATTGCTTTTCTTAAATCTCTCTCAACAGCCCACTGCATCATTGACTTTGCCGATCCTAATACCCTTATAACTATCCCAGTTTGACTAAGTGATGTTACCCCAACTACTTGTGGTTTATCAATTATATTATCATTATCTCTCGAGTAAGTATCACAAACTTGATTTATAGTGTCGATAGCCCTATCTACATTTTCTTCATAAGCAATTTCTATTTCAATCATAACTCTCATATTTCCTCTGGAATGATTGGTTACAGCGCTTACAGTCCCATTGGGTATAAGATGTATATCGCCTGAAAAATCTCTAAGCTTAGTTGTTCTTATTCCTATACTCTCTACAATGCCGCTAAACGACCCTATAGTGACGTATTCGCTTACGGCATACTGATCTTCAAATAATATAAACACGCCGTTTATTAGGTCCTTTACGATGCTCTGAGCACCGAAACCAACTGCAACTCCACCTATACTTGCAAAAGTAAGAGATATTCCATTAAATAAACCTGATAAAATACCTACTATTCCGAAAAAGTATACTGTATACTTTAATATACTTTTTAATAATTCACCTATAGTGCTAGCCTTTTTTTCATCCATTGTGAATCTATGTTCACTTTCAATCTGCTTTTTTACAAACTTATCAATTATTGAATTTCCTATTCTTATAGATATGTACATAATAAATATTATAACTATAATGGTAAATATTTTCCATAATATATCATTTATTACTGCAAACTTTATTGACATATTAGCTAAGTTTAAAGTTTCATTATCGTAATCTATAGAAAAAAGTGTATCCATGGCCGCCATCTATAATCACCTCATTATTTATATAATTTCAATCCTTCATTTCCTATTAAATAGATGCTTTTAAAGTTAATCTTATTATTTAATTCGCACTCAATTGCACTTAGCACTGTATCATTAAGTTTTATACATATTCCACAGCTTTGGGTTATATATGTTGGAGTAGGCATTACAACTACTTCTAGTTCGTTACTCTTAATAAATTTTTCTGCACCAATAGCATCATGTGTGTTCTTAAAAACCATTATGTATTCTTTCATAAAAATGTTAGCTTTATCAAAATAAAGCACTCCCCTCCTCTATTTATATTATTTTATATGCATAGAATATAAACATATTAATATTAATCTAATAATATTGCTTAATCAATATGTTTAAATCCTGTTTTACAGTTAAAGATATAAATAATAGTGAATTTCTATTTATGTTCAACTATAATAATTATTATATCTAATTAAGTTGTTTTTTTCTGCATTTTTAGGAAATTACAATAGGCAGACTTATTATTTTAATCAATTGAACTTATAATGGATTTATAATGTTATTTTTATTTAGATATTTTTAGAGTTGACTAATTTAAAATAATCTTATTGGCATTCAAGTTATAAACTTTATCCATATAAGACTATTTATATATTTAATGTATATTATATTGTTGTTTTTTATTCATTTAATAATATATATTAATTGTAATCGCCTCAAAATTATATCAGTATTATCTAATAGTAATTATTATATTTTACTGAACTTTTTACCAAATAATATTACAATCACTTAATTTATATATTTATAGCAAAGGATGATTATTATGAGTATTTATTTTGATAATGCTTCAACTAGCTTTCCAAAACCAGACACTGTAAGCAAATCTATTTATGATTTTATAGTATATAACGGAGGTAATGCCGGAAGAGGTGCATCAACTTCCTCTTTAAAAAGCAGCGAACTGGTTTATGAATGTAGAGAAGCTCTATGTAACTTTTTTAATTTTGATAAAACAGAAAATGTTATATTCACGCAAAATATAACATTTTCTTTAAATATGTTGCTTTTAGGTGCTATAAAAGATGGTTGGCATGTTATAACTTCATCCATGGAGCATAATTCTGTACTAAGGCCACTTACTTTATTAAAGGACCAAGGTAAGATACAGTTAGATATAGTACAATGTGATGAAAATGGCATAATTGATGAAAATGATATTAAAAGCCTAATAAAAGAAAACACAAAACTTATTGTACTTTCACATGCCTCAAATGTAATAGGATCAATACAATCTCTAGAATCTATTGGTAAAATATGTAAATATAGCGATATACTTTTTATTGTGGATTCTGCTCAATCCGCAGGAAGTACACCTGTTGATTTTAAATCATTAAATTGTGATGCTCTTGCTTTTACTGGACATAAGGGTTTATTAGGCCCCCAAGGAATTGGTGGATTTTTAATTAATGATAAATTAAATGAGTCTACCATACCAACATTTACCGGTGGAACCGGCAGTATGTCTAGTTCCTTAACTTATCCAGATTACCTACCAGATAAATTCGAATGTGGAACCCTTAATTTACCTGGGATTGTGGGACTAAAATCAGGACTTGAATTCATACAAAGCGTGGGAATTGATACAATTCAATATAAGGAATTAATGTTAACTAAGAGAATTTTAGAAATACTAAATGGTTTTAAAAAAATTAATGTATATGGTTTTAAAGATATTGAGAAAAGAAGAACTTCCACTGTTTCATTCAATATCTTAGATAGAGATCCATCTGAGATATCATTTATTTTGGACAAACAATATGGAATAATAACAAGAACAGGACTTCATTGTGCTCCACTTGCTCATAAAACCATTGGCACTTTTCCAACAGGAACAGTAAGGATAAGCCTTGGTTATTTTAACAGCTTAGATGATGCAGAAGCTCTTTATAAATCTATAAAATATATTTTAGGAGGTTATTAATGCAAGATATTCAACAACGCCTTGAGAGATTAGCTATTTTCTTTGCGGTTTATACTATGTTATTTTACTTGTTTTTTTCTACACTTAAATATACACTGCCTTTTGTATTAGCAATAATATTTGCCCTAATACTTAGGTCACCCACTAAATTCATGATAGAAAAACTTAAGTTAAAATCCTGGATAGCATCCATCCTAAGCACCCTAGTATTCTTTGGTACCCTAATATCGTTAAATGTAATAATACTTACATCTTTAGTTAGTGAATTAATTGGGCTAATAAAATACCTTCAAAGGCTTATAACAAATAATTCTTCTGACATTTATAACTATTTTATGTCATTACAAAATTATCTAAATAACTTAAATATAGATCCTACTATCGTTGATACTATTGAAAAAAATCTTTCTTCTTATGCTACTAAAATAATAAACCTTACAATAGGTGCTGGATCTTCTATAGTACAAGGAACTCTAACTATTTTAGGATATGTACCGTACATTGGAATGGTTGTAATTTTCACTCTTATTACAACATATTTCTTTACTAAAAAAGTATCTACATCTAATACTTTAACCTTAGCCAATGTAATTCCTAACAATAGTGATAAATTGATAACTATATTTAGTCATGTAAGAAAAATGCTTAAGAACTATTTACTCTCCTACTTATTTATAATATTTATTACCTTTATCTTTACTTTTATCGGTTTTACCATATTTAAAGTCCAATACAGCCTGGTTCTTAGTATTCTTTGCGCGATTTTAGATTTACTTCCTGTGGTAGGTATGCCAATAATCTATTTTCCCTTAGCTTTAATGAATATAGCATCAAAAAATTATATAAATGGAATAGGTATACTCATACTTTATGCAATAGTTTTTGTTGTAAGACAGATAATAGAACCAAAAATCATGTCTTCTTCATTAGGTCTTAATCCATTAGCAGTTTTAGCTGCCATCTTCATTGGCATACAGATAGCTGGGATAAGTGGTATAATCTTTTGTATGTTTTTAGTTGTATTTTATGAAATTTTAAAAAAAGTAGAAGTTTTATAGTATATGCACCTTCCTTATTGGTAATAATTCCAATATGGGAGGTGTTTTAATGTCAAATAAATTTACGATAGATTCCACAAATATTAGATCACCATTTCTTATAAGAGATTATCTATATGATGAGCTTACTCCGGTTCTTAAGCAAAAAAGACCTATTGTTTTTATATGTATAGGTACCGATAGGTCTACTGGTGATTCTTTAGGGCCTCTTGTTGGAGAAAAATTAAAATATATGATTCAAAATGAAGTATATATTTACGGCAACTTAAAAGAGCCTGTTCATGCAAAAAATCTTAATTCAATCTTGGATGAAATTAACTGCAAATTCAATAATCCTTTTATTATCGCTATAGATGCTTGTCTTGGCGATTTAGATAATGTAGGTAAAATATATATTGATAAAAAGCCTTTACTTCCTGGAATTGCTGTAAATAAAAATCTCCCCCCTGTAGGAGATATCAGTATATTAGGCGTAGTAAACATTTCAGGTAGTCTAGAGTTTATGGTCTTACAAAATACTAGACTATATACTGTTATGACAATTGCAGATGCTATATCTCGCGGCATACATCATTGTATATTAAAATCTATTGGATTTAAAAAGAATCCTATCGAGGCTAAAATAGAAAGCATACTTTCTAAGTAATTACTATAAAATTGCTGAATACACTCTATTTATAAGTATATTTTCAATATCATCAACATTTTTACTTCCACTATCTATTATAACTATACCTTCTGATTTATAGCTTTTACACGATGGTAAGTGAGAAAGATCTACTTCTTTTAGGTTGCAAATTATTGCATCGTACTGTTCATTACATGTTACTATTTTATAGCCTCGTTTCTCTAATTGAGATTTCAGATTCTTTAATTCATCTGATATATATAAGTTCATATTTATCCCTCCTTAAATACTAGTTTACCATTACAACTTGTTTTTATTCTTGATGTTTTAAATAATAAAAGGTGGTACTAATCAAATTAGTACCACCTTTTATTATTTAAAACATTTGTTATATATATTATATAAACATTATTTTTTTAATGTATATTTACACGGTTAATTGCTTGATTTAATACAGTAAGTTCTTCTTCAGATAAATCATATCTTGATATTCCTTTATCTACTGGCTTTGCATATGTTGTACTATCGTTTCTACTATATATTCCAGTTAAAATTATCCCGTCATTATTGTCATCTAAAATAGCAATAGAGAAACTCAAGTCACTTCCTACATCTTCAAAAGCCTTATATCGTATCATAGAAACCTTTTGAACACATCCTTTCATTCTTTCTTCAATTACTGAGCAGTGTTCAAGAGCAGCTTCTGAAGTTTTATTCGCTTCATCAATTTTATCTAAATAACTTATAACCTGTTCTTCTAAATTCTTATTATTAGCGCCTCTCATTAATTTTCTATATCTTTTTTCAACCTTTGATAAAGATCTAAATAGAATAATTATTAAGATAAAAAGCAGTAATATGATTGCTAAAAGTGCAATTACTATATACGGCATAAAACTTTGTATATTACTTATTATAGAATCCATTTCTAAGTCCCTTTCTAAAATGATAATAAATGTTTCACGTGAAACACCTTATATATTTATTATTTCTAATATTCTTTGCAAATCCTCTTCTGAATAATACTCTATCTCAATTTTACCCTTATTCTTCTTAGAGTTAATATTAACCTTAGTTCCAAAATAATCTTGCAACTGCTCTTGTATATCTTTATAATACGGTTTTAATACTTCTTCATTGCCTTTTTCTTCAATCTTGTCGATCTTATTTAAATATGCTTTTATTAGTTTTTCCACATCTCTTACTGAAAGACTTTCGTCTATTGCCTTTTGAGCTACCTCATATTGCTTATCTTTATCACCTAAAGCTAGAATAGCCCTTCCGTGCCCTTCACTTAATACACCTTCTATTATATAACTTTGAACTCTCTTATCTAAATTAAGTAATCTAATTGTATTAGATATAGCAGTTCTAGATTTACCAATTCTCTCGCTAAGTTTTTCTTGAGTTAATGAAAATTCATGTAAAAGTCTTTCATAGGCTTGTGCCTCTTCAATTGCATTAAGATCTTCTCTTTGTATATTTTCTATTAAAGAAATTTCTAAAATTTCTTTGTCATCAATATCCATAACTATTGCTGGAACTTCCTTTAACATAAGCTGCTTTGCAGCTCTCCACCGTCTCTCTCCAGCTATTATGGTATAGTTATCATTTTCTTTTTTTAATATTAGAGGTTGAATTATGCCATGATTTTTTATTGATTCTGACAACTCATTGATCTTATCATTATCAAAATATCTTCTTGGTTGACTTTCATTAGCCTTAATATTATTTAATGGAATCATAGTAGCTGATTTGTCAGTTAATTCATCACTATTTTCATTATCTTCTTCAGGAATTAAAGCACTCAATCCTTTTCCCAATCCAAATTTCTTATTCAACTACATCACCCCTTTTGTCGTTCAATAAATTCATTAGTTAATTGCTCGTATGCCTCGGCACCTTTACATTTTTCATCATAAAGCATTATAGGAAGACCAAATGAAGGGGCTTCTGCTAATCTTATGTTTCTCGGTATTGTTACTTTGTATACTTTATCTTTAAAATATTTTTCAACTTCTTTATAAACTTCATTACTTAAATTAGTTCTTGAATCATACATTGTCATTATGACACCTTCAATTTCAAGATTCTTATTTAATGATTTCTTTACCAATTGGATAGTGTTTATAAGTTGTCCAACTCCTTCTAGAGCATAAAACTCACACTGAATTGGAATTAATACAGAATCACATGAAGTAAGCGAATTTATTGTTAAAAATCCTAAAGAAGGAGGACAATCTATAAAAATGAAGTCAAAATCATCTTCTACTTCTCTTATTTTCTCTTGCAAAATTAATTCTCGTTTTTCCTTTTCTATAATTTCAACTTCTGCCCCTGCTAACTCCATTTTAGCTGGTGCTATGTATAAGTTTGAAACTAACTCACTTTGTTTAATTATTTCTCTTAAGGATACATCATTAGTTATTACATCATACATAGATTTCTCTAATTTTCTCTTATCAATACCAAGCCCACTTGTAGTATTTCCTTGTGGATCTATATCGATAGCTAAAACCTTATATCCCAACATTGCTATGTATGAACAGAGATTTATATTTGTTGTAGTTTTACCTACACCGCCCTTTTGGTTAAATATACATATCTTTTTCATATTCAACTCTAAGTTATATAACTTACGAGTCATCCACCTCCTTTCCTTTATATAAATATTATATATTTTAATGAAGAATAATTAAAGTAATTAATTATTAATTTTATTGTTTCACGTGAAACATTTTCAAAAAATTTGTTTAGAAAGTCTTCTTACAGCTTTTTTGTATCTAATTCTTTAAATTTATATAAGAAATGCTTCGTTAGTAAATAAGTTTTTCACTATCCACATAAAAAGCTAACAAACTAAATAAATTATCTACGTCACTTGTTTACTATCTTTATATTTTCATATACAACAAAAAAAGGCTAATACACATAAACTTAATTAGTTTATATTGCACAGCCTTTTTCTAAGCAAACTATCTTATTTTGATGCATTTTTAGGTATATTTACTGTTATTTGAACATATTCACCACAATCTTTTGATTTATATTCTGCAGGTATTTTAAATTTATCAAATACTTGCTTTATAGAATTAACATAAATCTTCGCAGAAAATACGCCCGTCATTCTTTTCTTACCTTCTTTTGATAAACTTTCACCAGCTAACTTTAAAAGCTCTTTATTAATTAGATCTTCCGTATTTTTAACATTAAGAGCTTGTTTTATAACCTTATTAATTACTTTTAGCTGTAATTCTTCGTTAGGCAAAGACAGTAATGCTCTTGCATGTCTTTCAGTTAGATTATTTGATATGCAAAGGTTTCTCACTTCATTTCCTAATCTAAGAAGTCTTAGTTTATTCGCAATCGTTGATTGCTTTTTTCCTAACCTCTCAGCTAATTGTTCTTGGGTAAAGTGATGGTCTTGAATCAAATTATAATACGCTTCTGCTTCTTCTAAAAAATTCAAATCTTCTCTTTGTAGATTTTCAAGCAGTGCAATTTCAGCTGACTCAGAATCTGTTATATCCACAACAGTACATGGTACCTCTTCAAGGTTAGCAAGCCTTGCCGCTCTCCATCGTCTTTCACCAGCAACTAGCTCAAAAATCTCACCTCTTACTCTAACAGTAAGTGGCTGAATTATACCATGCTCTCTAATAGATTGTGACAATTCTCCAAGAGCTTCCTCATTAAAAAATTTTCTTGGTTGATAAGTATTAGGAATTATTTTATCAATGTTGACATGAACAATTTCTTTATGCATTTCCCATCCATCCTTACGAAAAAAGTTAAAATACACGTTATCCCATTATTTAACAAATTCTCTATAAAATACAAATATCCTTCTTTTTATATATAAAAACAGTATGACAATATACGTTATATTAATTGATTTTATATTATAAAAAAACATATAATACTATTTTATAGGTTTTTTTGATATACTTCCAGCTTTTCTTGGATAAGTTTTTGGTGTTTCTTTAATTTTTTTGACAACAACTAAATTATGTTTTAAATCGGTCTCTTCAATATTTACCTGTATCACTTCAACTAGCTTACCACCTAGAGTTGCTACTGCATTTCTAGATTCATCTAATTCATCCTCGATTGAAGGTCCTTTAAGAGCTATAAAATGGCCATTAACCCTAACATAAGGTATACAGAATTCAGAAAGCACACACATATTTGCTACAGCTCTAGATGTAGCTATATCAAACTTCTCCCTTAAATCCTTATTTCTAGCTCCATCCTCTGCTCTTGAATGTATAGTCTTTACATTATCTAAATGAAGTTGTTGTATAACTTCATTTAGAAAACTAACTCTTTTATTCAAAGAATCTAATAAGGTAACATTTAATTCCTCTCTGATTATTGCTATAGGTATTCCTGGAAAACCAGCTCCAGTACCAACATCAATTAGTGATGAAGCACTTTTAAATAATGGAGAATTAAATGCTTTTATTGAGTCGACAAAGTGTTTCTTTACAATCTGATCATCTTCTGTTATAGCAGTAAGGTTTATCTTTTCATTCCACTCTTTTAGTAGACTCATATAAATCATAAATTTTTCATACTTATCTTCATTGAATTCTACTCCAACAGAAGTACATGCTTTTTCTAAAATGCTATAGTATATCATACTAAACTTCCTCCGCCTTATTATTTCTTCTATGAAGGCTCTCTAAATATATAAGTAAGACTGATATATCTGCAGGAGAAACACCAGATATCCTTGAAGCCTGACCTATACTTATCGGACGTATCTTAGATAACTTTTGCACAGCTTCAATTCTTAAACTATTAACATTGCTATAGTCAATATCTTCAGGTATTTGCCTGTTTTCAAACTTTTTAAACTGTTCAACTTGTTCTAGTTGCTTTTCTATATAACCTTCATACTTAGATATTATATTAACTTGCTCACCTATGTCATAAGGTAAAGTTGGTCTATCTTTATCTAATTCTGCAACTGAAAAGTAATCTAATTCTGGTCTTTTTATAAGCTCATACATGCTTATTGGTTTCTTAAGCTCTGCTGAACCTAATGATTCAATAAATCTATTAACTTCCTGTTTATTGGTTATTTGCAATCTTTTTAGTCTTTCTAGCTCAGAATTTATATTGTTTTTTCTTTCCGTATACCTTTTATATCTTTCTTCCGTTACTAAGCCAACATTATGTCCGATCTCAGTCAATCTTAAATCAGCATTATCTTGTCTTAATAATAACCTATATTCAGCCCTTGATGTCATCATTCTATAAGGCTCACTTGTACCTTTAGTCACTAAGTCATCTATCAAAACTCCTATATATCCATCACTTCTAGTTAGAATCATAGGATCTTTTTCTTTAACCTTTAAAGCTGCATTTATACCAGCTACTATCCCTTGAGATGCTGCCTCTTCATATCCAGAGCTACCGTTTAACTGACCTGCTCCAAAAAGCCCTTGTATATTCTTAAATTCTAAAGATGGTTTAAGTTGAGTTGGGTCTATGCAGTCATATTCTATTGCATATGCAGTTCTCATCATCTCTACATCCTCAAGTCCGCTAATAGTTCTAAGCATCTGTACTTGAACATCTTCAGGTAAGGATGAGCTCATACCACCTACGTACATCTCAGCAGTATCTTCACCTTCCGGTTCTATAAATATCTGATGTTGATGCTTATCTTGGAATCTCATAACCTTATCTTCAATAGAAGGACAATATCTTGGTCCAACACCTTCTATGGAGCCATTATACATTGGCGATCTATGTATATTGTCTTTTATTATGTCGTGAGTCTGACTATTTGTATATGTAAGCCAACAAGAAACTTGTTCTCTATCAATATTATCACTCATGAAAGAAAATGGAACAATTCTTATATCACCTGGTTGCTCAACCATCTTTGTAAAGTCTACAGACCTCTTATTTATTCTAGCAGGAGTTCCAGTTTTAAATCTCCTTAATGCAATCCCTAAATCTAGTAAACTTTTAGATAATTCATTGGCAGGAAAAAGTCCATTTGGCCCACCATTATAACTTACATCGCCAATTATAATTCTAGACTTTAGGTAAGTACCGGTACAAACAACTACAGCCTTTGTCTTAAAATAAGCACCATTTTTAGTTTGAACTCCAATAATCTTATTATCTTCTACATCTATCTCTACAACTTCAATTTGCTTTATATATAGGTTTTCCTGATTCTCCAAAACACTTTTCATTCTTTGCTGATATTTCTTTTTATCAGCTTGAGCTCTAAGTGAATGAACTGCAGGACCCTTAGATGTATTAAGCATTCTAGATTGAATAAATGTATTGTCTATATTTATCCCCATTTCGCCACCTAATGCATCAACTTCTCTTACTAAGTGTCCCTTTGCAGTACCTCCTATATTAGGATTACACGGCATTAATGCTATGCTATCAAGATTCATAGTACAAATTAAAGTTTTGCATCCTATTCTAGCCGAAGCAAGTGCTGCTTCACAGCCAGCATGGCCTGCACCTATAATAATCACATCATATTCACCAGCTAAATATTTCATTTTCATCTCCTATTTTCCAACACAGAAATCTGAAAAGATCTTATTTACTAAATCTTCTTCAAGTTCTGATCCTGTAATCTCTCCAAGAGCTCTTAAACCAGTGGTAACATATATAGAAATCAAGTCTAGATATTCATTGTTTTTAACTTGATTTAAAGCCACTTCACAATTTTCTTTAGCTCTATAAAGTGCTTGCTTATGTCTAGTATTAGTTATAATCACACTTTCACTATCTATATGACCTTTAAAGAACATATCCTTTATTTTATCTTTTAAAGAATCAATCCCATAACCTGTTACTGTAGATATTTCTATTGAATTACTAAGAATCTCTAAATCATCAGTTTCTATGTTCTTATCCAAATCAATTTTATTACATAGAGTTATATACTTTTTATCTTTTATAAATTCTAATATTTCTCTATCTTCGCTATCCAAACCTCTGCTAGCATCAATCATAAATACTATGATATCAGCTTCATTTATCTTTTCTTTTGATTTTTGTACGCCGATTCTTTCTACTTCATCCTCAGTTTCTCTTATTCCTGCAGTATCAATAATTCTAATAGGAATTCCATCTAGATTTATGTATTCTTCAATCACATCTCTAGTGGTTCCTGGTATATTGGTAACAATAGCTCTTTTTTCTCTTAAAAGAGTGTTTAGAAGAGAAGACTTCCCTACATTAGGCTTTCCAACTATAACCATACTTAATCCATCTCTTATAATCTTACCCTCATCTGCACTGGATAATAACCTGTTAATTTCACTTATTACTGCTTCAATATTTTCACCAACCCTTATAGGTATAGTTGAGTCTGGTTCTTCATCATCTTCAGTGAAATCAACTGCAAATTCAATAAGGGCTAACACATTTAACAACTTCTCCCTCAAAAAGTTTATTTCCCGGGAAAGTAAACCTTGACTTTGGATCATAGCTGATTTCATAGATAAATCTGTTTTAGCTCGTATTATATCTATAACCGCCTCTGCTTGAGTTAAATCAATTCTACCATTTAAGAATGCTCTTTTTGTAAATTCTCCAGGTTCAGCAAGTCTTGCTCCAGATTTTATAACTTCTTGCAATACTCTATTAGTTGATGTCACTCCTCCATGACAATTAATCTCTACAGTGTCTTCAGCAGTAAAACTCTTAGGACCTTTCATGTAACTAATTATTACTTCATCAACTATTTGTTGTTTTGAATCTACTATATTACCGTATCTCATTGTATAAGGCTTCATTTCTAATATACTTGAATTACTTTTTCCTCTAAAAATCTTAGATACTATATCTAGTGATTTATTACCAGAAATTCTTATAATAGAAATTCCACCTTCACCAAGTGCAGTTGCAACAGCAGCAATTGTATCAAATTCTTTCATGCTGTCCTCCTCATTATTAAATTTATAATTATAGTATCTCCTCTAATATATCCGTTTTGCAAAGACTTATTAACTTTTTACAAAATCATCTGATTTTATTGTTTTAGGGCAACTAATAAAGTCAATAAAACCATCATGAATACTATAAATTCTTAACTTTATAAAAATTTATAAATAAAAATTCTTATAAAGTTAAGAACTTTTATTTACGTCTTATTTTAACTAATATATCTTTAAAACTAATATTCATTTTACAAAAATAAACTTTATTAGTCAAAACATATTAAAAAAAAGTAAATCAAAAAGAAAGCCTAAATGGCTTTCCTATTTTTCTCTTCTTATATCAACTACTATTCTTCTATATGGTTCTTCTCCCTCGCTATATGTATATACAGTTTGGTTGCCTTGAAGAGCAGAATGGATTACTCTTCTCTCATATGGATTCATAGGTTCAAGTTTAAATGGTCTGCCAGACTTCCTAACCTTATAGGCTGTTTTATCTGCTAAGCGTTTCAATGTTTCTTCTCTTTTAATTCTATAATTTTCTGTGTCTAGAACTACTCTCTTATAAGGGATATCATGTCCTTTATTCACAACTAGGCTAACAAGATATTGTAGAGAATCTAGTGTCTCCCCCCTATATCCAATTATAACTCCCATTTTAGGTCCTAAAAGATTGATATTTAAAACATTATCTTCTTCTTTTATTCTTATTTCAGCCTTTATATCCATTGAATCTAAAACACTTCTTAAAAATGTCTTTGCCTCAAGAACATAATCACGCTTAACTGTAACAAGAATCTTAGCTGGTTTACTTCCTATAAAGTTAAATAAACCTCTGCTCCCCTCATCAATAATGCTATACTCAACTTTATCTTCTGTAACATTTAATTCCTTTAGAGCATTCTTTAGAGCTTCCTCTACAGTTTTCCCTGTAATTTCTAAAGTTTTATGCATACCCTAGTCACCCACCTTATTATACTAAAAGCTTAGTATTAAAATACAAAATATATATTAACTTGCTAATGCTTTCTTCTTATTAGCTGGTCTTATAACTAAAAAATAAGTCTGAACTAATTGAATTAAGTTACCCATTATCCAATAAAGTACTAATGCTGATCTAAAGTTTAATGCCATAAATCCCATCATAAGTGACATACCTATATTCATGGAACCCATATTCATACCGCCTTGTTGACTAGTATTAGCTGTTGTCTTTGTTGTTAAATATGACGATAAATATGTTGTAGCAGCAGATAGGATAGGTAATATATAGAATGGATCTTTCGAATATAAATTAGGTATCCATAAGAAAGAAGCACCCTGTACATTTATACTAGTAAACACTCCATATAAAGCAAACAAAATAGGCATTTGAATTAATAATGGTAAACATCCACTAAAAGGACTTACATTATTTTCTTTATATATCTTCATCATTTCCATTTGTGCTTTTTGAGGATCATTTTTATACTTCTTTTGCATTTCTTGAACTATAGGTTGAACCTCTTGCATCTTAGCTTGCGATCTAATTTGCTTTATGTTTAGAGGTAATAATATTAACCTAACAATTAAAGTTAATATAAAAATAGCTAAAACATATGATGTACCCACATGAGTAATACCTATGTTAACTACAAAACTATGTAGTGCTGTAAAAATATTAGTTAAGAAATTAACTATTGGTTGTAACAAAATTCTAACCTCCTACACTCTCTTACTTCACGGGGTCATATCCGCCTTCGTGAAATGGATGGCATCTTAATATTCTTTTTATAGCCATGAATCCACCTTTTAAGGATCCATACTTTTGTATCGCTTCAATTGCATATTGAGAACAAGTAGGGTAATATATACAAGAAGGTCTTTTTAAAGGTGAAATAAATTTTCTATAGAATCTTATTATTAGAATTAAAATCCTTTTCATTTTTTATTAAACCTGCCTTATTAAATAAGTTGATCATAGCTTTTTGGACATCCCAATAAGTTTTTTCATTGATGGCCACCCTTGCAATGAACACTAAATCATTTCCTTTTTTTATATTCTCATTATTCAATCTATAACTTTCACTTATTAATCTCTTAGCTCGACTTCTAATTACGCTAATTCCGACTTTCTTACTAACAGAAATTCCTACCTTATTGTAAGGTATACCTTTTTCATCTCTGTTTCTTCTATTATTATATATATATAATACAAGCAAATCATTAGCAAAGGACTTACCTCGTCTATACACATTTCTAAATTCCATGTTCTTTCTTAGTTTTTGATCTGCCATAGCTTCGATATTCTCCTTTTTTTCTGCAGTTGCAGAAAAAGGCCACTAAAGCGGCCCTTATGCTGTCAATCTCTTTCTACCTTTTTGTCTTCTTCTCTTAAGAACAGTTCTACCTGATGCAGTAGCCATTCTCTTTCTGAAGCCATGTTCTCTTTTTCTTTGTTTCTTTTTAGGTTGGTATGTCATGAACATCTATAATACACCCCCTTCAATTAATTATGTTGTATAGTAAAAAAACTATTCTGTCACTGAATCTTATTGATTTTAAGATTTACTTTTTAATTATATATTTCAAGTGTTCTTATGTCAAGAAAATCAATAGTTGTTGATAATTTTATAATAGCATATATTTTTTGTGGATAAGTTATTGAACAGGCTTCTTTCTTTATGATATGATTAGGTGGTGGCTGTGTATAAATTGTTAACCCACTAATACTTATCCACAACTGTTGATAAGTCTGTGCATAACTTACTGCTTTGTGTATATAAGTGGCTTATACATTATATATTTTTAGCCCTTTTTCTATTATTATACCGCTGTTGATAGTGTTATTTAATATATATTAACATATGTTGATAAGTTTTTATGATTAAAATTATTAACATAGTTATCAACATGTGAATAATTTTATTTACATAGTCAATCATCTTAATAGGGTGTATATATTTTTGTGAATAAACTGTTATTATTAGAAATTGCCAATAAAAAATTTTTTGACTGGAGGATAGGAAATGGATGCCCAACTTAACCAAATATGGGAGAAAACATTGAATATAATGAAGGGTGAGATGTCTGAGGTAAGTTTTAATACCTGGATAAAGAGTTGTGAACCTATATCTATGGATTCAGATTCAATAAAGTTTAGTGTCCCAAATGATTTCACAAAAGATATAATAGAGAAACGTTACAAAACTCTTTTCGTGCAGGCAATCAAACTGGTTTCTTCAAAAAAATATAATATTGAATTCCTAATCCAATCCGAGCTTCAGGAAGAAAAACAGATTTCAGCTGTACCAAGTAAAGAAGAAACTTCTAATAATACTGTGGTTAGCGTTAATGATGAAATGTCTGCTACCTTAAATCCTAAATATACTTTCGATTCATTCGTAATAGGTAATAGTAATAGGTTTGCCCATGCAGCATCCCTTGCAGTAGCTGAATCTCCAGCCAAAGCATATAATCCTTTATTTATATATGGAGGAGTTGGTCTTGGAAAAACGCACTTAATGCATGCTATTGGCCATTACATTCTGAAGAATAACCCTAAGGCTAAAGTAGTTTATGTGTCTTCTGAAAAATTTACTAATGAATTAATAAATGCAATCAAAGACGATACTAACGAAGAGTTTAGGAATAAATATAGAAATGTAGATGTTCTTCTAATAGATGATATTCAATTTATTGCAGGAAAAGAACGAACTCAGGAAGAGTTCTTCCATACATTTAATACACTTCATGAAGCAAATAAACAAATTATCTTATCTTCAGATAGGCCGCCAAAAGAAATTCCTACATTAGAAGATAGATTGAGATCAAGATTTGAATGGGGACTTATAGCAGATACTCAAGCACCAGATTTTGAAACAAGAATGGCCATATTGAAAAAAAAGGCTGATGTTGAAAAATTAAACGTAGCAAATGAAGTTATGGTCTATATAGCTACAAAAATTAAATCAAACATAAGAGAACTTGAAGGTGCACTTATAAGAATAGTTGCTTATTCTTCATTAACAAATAGAGAAATAACTGTTGATCTTGCTACAGAAGCATTAAAAGACATTATATCTAACAAACAAGGAAATCATATTACTATAGAATTGATTCAAGAAACAGTTTCAAATTATTTTAATTTAAGAGTAGAAGATTTAAAATCTCAGAGAAGAACTAGAAATGTAGCTTATCCTAGACAAATTGCCATGTACCTTTCAAGAAAGTTGACAGATATGTCTCTTCCTAAAATAGGTGAAGAATTTGGAGGAAGGGATCATACCACTGTAATACATGCATATGAAAAGATATCAGGTGGATTAAAATCTGATGAAGTTCTTCAAAATACAGTAAATGACATAACAAAGAAGCTAACTCAAAAGTAATTAACATCTGTACATAATAACTCTATAATATCCTGTGGATAACTTAAATATGAATGCTGCTCGGTGAATAATGTGGATAAGTTACAAAATCCATAACAACTTATCCACAGTATTTTTTTACTGTTTTTTGGCCTGCCTTAAAGGCTAGAGGTACTTTTCAACAAATCCACAGCCCCTACTACTATTATTACTGTAATTAATTATTTATTTATATATATCTATACATCATTACTTGTTAATTAATTAAGGAGGTTTTCACTTTGATTTTTATATGTGATAAAAGTAAACTACAAGATTCTATTTCAATAGTTCAAAAGGCTATAACAGGAAGATCAACAATGCCTATATTAGAAGGAGTTTATATTAATGCAACTAGCAATACATTAACTCTTATTGGATCTGATAAAGATGTAAGTATCGAAACAAAACTAGAGGCAGATATTATAGAAAAAGGTTCAATTGTTGTAGATGCTAAAATATTTGGAGAAATAATTAGAAAATTACCTAATGATGAAGTTAAGATAGAAACACTTGATAACAGTGTAATTCAGATAACTTGTCAAAGATCAGTGTTTAACTTAATTTATATGAGTCCAGATGATTTCCCTAGTTTACCAAATATTAATGAAAACATGATTTTTTCAGTTCCTCAAAATCAATTAAAAAATATGATAAAAGGAACATCCTTCGCAATTGCACAAGATGAAATAAGACCAATACTACAAGGAATATTGTTTGAAGTTAAAGATAATTATTTAAATTTAGTTGCATTAGACGGATATAGATTAGCACTAAGAAGAGAACTTATAGATTCACAAAACACTATAAATGCAGTAATTCCAGGAAAAACCTTAAATGAAGTTGCTAAAATACTAGAAGATAGTGAAGATTTAGTTAACATAACATTTACAACAAATCATATATTGTTTAACTTAGGTCAAACTAAGATAATATCAAGATTACTTGAAGGAGAGTTTATTCAATATAATTCAATTCTTCCTCAGGAATATAAAATGTGTGTTACTGTAAAGAAACAACCTTTACAAAATAGTATTGAAAGAGCATCTTTGATGGCAAAGGAAGGTAATAGTAATTTAATTAAATTAGATATACAAGATGATTCTATGGTTATAACATCTAATTCTCAATTGGGAAAGGTTAGAGAAGAGATATCTGTTAATATGCAAGGTGAAGGAATACAAATTGCATTTAACTCAAAATACCTATTAGATGTTCTTAAAAACATGGAAGAAGATGAAGTTATACTTGAACTTACAAGTAGCGTGTCTCCTTGTGTTATAAAAAATAAAATTAACGAAAACAGTAAATACTTAGTAGTACCAGTAAGATTGGTTAAATAAAAATAAGGAGTAAGTTTTGCTATAATATATACTTTTGTGAAAAATCACAATAAAAAATATCATAGTTAAAACTTTAACAATAAAGTATAATGAATGAGATTAAGATTAATACCGAATTTATAAAATTAGATGCATTTTTAAAGTGGTGTGGAGCTGCTTCAACTGGAGCAGAAGCTAAAATTTACGTTCAAGAAGGCGATGTACTTGTAAATGGAGAGGTATGTCTTCAAAGAGGAAAAAAGCTTAAAATAAACGATGTGGTTACATTTGATAATGCAGATTATAAAATAATTTAGTAATATTTAAATAAGATATGCTATTAATAAATGTGGTATAATTAAATAGGTGCTTATATGTATATAAAAAAGATTATGTTACTTGAGTACAGAAATTATAGAAATATGACTGTTGATCTAGGAAGAAATGTTAATGTTTTTATGGGAGATAATGCTCAAGGAAAAACGAACATATTAGAGGCTATGTATTATTGTGGCTTTGCTAAATCACACAGGACCAATAGAGATAAAGAACTTGTTAATTGGGATTCAGAAAAATCGTTTATAAGTTTAAGTGTAGGTAAAGAGAGAATAGATAAAAGAATTGATATCAATATATTCAAAGATGGTAAAAAAGCTATTAAGGTTAATTCAATTAAAATAAATAAAATTGGAGAATTAGTAGGTGTCTTTAATGTTGTTATGTTTTCTCCTGAAGACTTAAAGATTGTAAAAGAAAGCCCTGGAATAAGAAGAAAGTTTTTGGATATGGAGCTCTCTCAATTAAATAAAAAGTATTACTATAGTTTAGTTCAATACAACAAGATATTAAACGAGAGAAATACCGTTTTAAAGCAAAAAAAAGTAGATGTATCTATGCTAGACATATATGATTTACAACTTAGTGAATTCGCAGAATACATAGTTAGAGAGAGAATTAAGTATATAGATAAGCTCAACGAGCATGGCAAGATTGTACATAATGAAATAACATCTGGTAAGGAAGTAATAGAATTTAAGTATTTATCTAGTATTAAGAGCTTAGATGATATTAAAAAATCTTTTTTAGAAGGGCTAGAGAAAAATAGAAGTAAGGATATAGAAAAAAGACTTACTTCTATTGGGCCACATAGAGATGATTTCTTGATTTTGATTAATGATATAGATGCTAAAAGTTATGGGTCTCAAGGGCAACAAAGAACAGCTGTGTTATCAATAAAATTTGCATCACTAAGAATTATAAAAGATATAACCGGAGAATATCCAGTTTTACTTTTAGATGATGTGCTTTCTGAGTTGGACTTTAATAGAAAAAAATATGTTTTAACTTCTATAGGGCAGATACAGACTGTTATAACTTGCACTGGAATAGAAGATCTAACTGAGTACCTAGATGAAAAAGCTAGGGTTTTTAAGGTTCAGGATGGAATAATTCTAACATAGAGGAGGAGTTTTAATTGTTTTTACACTTAGGGGAAAATGTTGTGGTTCCAATCAAAGATGTTATTGGTATTTTTGATATACAAACTACTATGTATAGTAGTGATACTAGCCAATTCTTAAGAATGGCAGAAGAAGATGGGTTTGTAGAAAGGATAACTAATGATAAACCCAAATCTTTTGTAATTGCTGAAGTGGATAAAAAAAGTAAGATATATCTTTCTCCAATATCCTCATCTACACTTACAAAAAGAACGGATATAGATTATACGCCATAAATCGTCCGATATCTAATTTTGTATTATTTAGTTTATTAAACTTTAGGAGGAATTGAGTGGTGGAACATATTAAACAGAGTTATGATGAAAGTCAAATTCAAGTGCTAGAAGGCCTTGAAGCAGTTAGAAAGAGACCAGGAATGTATATTGGTAGTACTAGTTCAAGAGGGCTTCATCATCTTGTGTACGAAATTGTAGACAATAGTATAGACGAGGCTCTTGCTGGTTATTGCAAGAATATAGAAGTTTATATACATGAAGACAATTCAATAACTGTAATTGATGATGGAAGAGGTATGCCTGTAGGGATACATCCTAAAATGGGTAAATCCACTGTTGAGGTAATTATGACAGTTCTTCACGCTGGTGGTAAGTTTGGCGGAGGAGGATACAAAGTATCAGGTGGTTTACATGGAGTAGGTGCATCTGTAGTTAATGCTTTATCTGAATTATGCGAAGTTACCGTAACTAGAGAAGGAAGTGTATGGAAGCAAACTTACTCAAAGGGAAATGTTACAAGTGAACTCACTAAGATTGGTGAAGATGACGGACAGGGAACAAAAACTCATTTTAAGCCTGATCATGAAATTTTTGAGGAAACTGTATATGATTTTGAAATTTTATCTCAAAGATTAAGAGAACTAGCATTTTTAAATAAAGGAATAAGCATACAGCTTACAGACGAAAGAGATGGAAAGAGTGAAAACTATTTTTACGAAGGTGGTATAAAATCATTTGTAAGTTACTTAAATAGAAACAAGGAAGTACTCCATGATGAACCAATATATGTTGAAGGTGTTAAAGACGGTATAGTTGTTGAGGTATCTCTGCAGTATCATGATGGATATAATGAAAATATGTTCTCTTTTGCAAACAACATAGATACAGTTGAAGGTGGAACACATCTTATTGGTTTTAAAGCTGCATTAACGAGAGTATTCAATGATTATGGTAAAAAATTTGGCCATCTTAAGGAAAATGAAAAGAATTTATCTGGTGATGATATAAGAGAAGGTTTAACAGCTGTTGTATCAATAAAGATTTCTGAGCCACAATTTGAAGGCCAAACTAAAACTAAGCTTGGAAACAGTGAAGTTAGAAGTGTAGTTGATAGCATAGCTGGAGAAGGTATAAGTGAATTCTTAGAGGAAAATCCTGCAGTGGGAAAAGTTATTATTGAAAAGTCATTACTTGCTCAAAGAGCAAGAGACGCAGCTAGAAAAGCAAGAGAACTTACGAGAAAGTCAGTACTTGAGAGATCAACTTTGCCAGGTAAACTTGCAGATTGCTCATCTAAAGATCCTTTAGAGTGTGAAATATACATAGTTGAGGGAGATTCTGCAGGGGGCTCTGCTAAGCAAGGAAGAAATAGAAAATTCCAAGCAATTTTACCTTTGAGGGGTAAAATAATGAATGTTGAAAAGCAGAGGCTAGATAAGATATTAGGGTCTGATACTATACGTTCTATGGTAACTGCTTTTGGCGGTGGAATAGGAAAAGATTTTGATGTTGAGAAATTAAGGTACAATAGAATAATAATAATGACGGATGCTGACGTTGATGGAGCACATATAAGAACTTTATTATTAACGTTCTTCTACAGATACATGAGAGAACTTGTAGATCAAGGTCATGTATATATAGCTCAACCACCACTTTATAAAATCTCTAAAGCAAAGAAAGATCACTATGTTTATACTGATAAGGAATTAGAAGATAAATTAGTGGAGATTGGTGGTAAGGATAATTCTGTAGGTATACAAAGATACAAAGGTCTTGGCGAAATGAATGCTACCCAGCTTTGGGATACAACTATGGATCCAGAGAGAAGAATACTTCTTAAGGTTTCCATTGAAGATGCAATGGCTGCAGATGAGATATTCACAATACTTATGGGAGATAAGGTTGAGCCAAGAAGAGAGTTTATCCAACAAAATGCTAAGTATGTAAGTAATTTAGATGTTTAGTACTAAAAGAGGTGAAGTACATGAATTTAAATGAGGGAAAAGTTCTTCCAGTTGACATAAAAAACGAAATGAAGAAGTGTTATATAGACTAT
Organism: Clostridium folliculivorans; assembly: GCF_024341905.1. Taxonomy (GTDB): domain Bacteria; phylum Bacillota; class Clostridia; order Clostridiales; family Clostridiaceae; genus Clostridium_AR; species Clostridium_AR folliculivorans. The sequence goes on along the minus strand of NZ_BQXY01000004.1, from coordinate 3,972 downwards.
GCTATGAGTGTTATAGTAGGTAGAGCACTTCCAGATGTACGAGATGGTTTGAAACCAGTTCATAGAAGAATACTTTATTCTATGCAAGAACTTGGTTTAGCACCAGATAAAGGTTACAGAAAGTGTGCAAGAATAGTCGGAGAAGTTTTAGGTAAGTACCATCCACATGGAGATACATCAGTTTATGATGCCCTTGTAAGAATGGCTCAAGATTTCTCAATGAGATATATGCTTGTAGATGGACATGGAAACTTTGGTTCCGTTGATGGAGATTCAGCAGCTGCTATGAGATATACAGAAGCAAAGATGAACAAGATAGCAGTTGAAATGTTAAGAGATATAAATAAAAATACAGTTGATTTTATGGATAATTTTGATGGTGAAGAACAAGAACCTATTGTTATTCCATCTAGATTTCCTAATTTATTAGTAAATGGATCATCTGGTATAGCTGTTGGTATGGCTACTAATATACCTCCTCATAATCTAGGGGAAGTTATAGATGGTACAATAATGCTTATAGATAACCCAGAAAGTTCTATACTAGAGCTTATGGGACATATAAAAGGTCCAGATTTTCCTACTGCAGGAACTATAATGGGTCTTTCAGGCATAAGAGAAGCTTATGAAACTGGTAAAGGAAAAGTTGTTGTAAGAGCTAAAGCTAACATAGAAGAAGAAAAAGGCAGACATAAGATTATTGTTACTGAGTTGCCTTATCAAGTTAATAAAGCTAAGCTAATAGAGAATATTGCTGACCTGGTAAAAGATAAAAAGATAAATGGTATCTCTGACTTAAGAGATGAATCAGATAGAGATGGTATGAGAATAGTAATAGAACTTAAGAGAGATGCAAATCCAAATGTAGTTCTTAATTTATTATACAAACATACTAAGATGCAAGACACTTTTGGGGTTATAATGTTAGCTCTAGTAGATAACGAACCTCAAGTTTTAAACCTAAAACAGGTTTTGGTTCACTATGTAGCATTCCAAAAGCAAGTTATTACAAGAAGGACAGTATTCGAATTAAATAAGGCTCAAGAGAGAGCTCACGTATTAGAAGGCTTAAGAATAGCTCTTGATCACATAGATGAAGTTATAAGTATAATAAGAAATTCTAAGACTACTGAAATTGCTAGGAATGAATTAAGAGAAAAGTTTGGATTAAGTGATGTTCAAACTCAAGCAATTTTAGATATGAGACTTAGAAGACTTACTGGATTAGAAAGAGATAAGATTGAAGAAGAGTACAACGAAATAATGAAACTTATCAATTACTTAAATGAGATTCTAGGAAGTGAAGAAAAGCTTCTAAGTGTTATAAAAGAAGAACTTCTTGAAATAAAAGCTAGATATTCTGATGAAAGAAGAACTGAAATTACTAAGAATCAGAATGAAATAGACTATGAAGACTTAATTCAAGAACAAGAAGTTGTTATCACATTAACTCATAGCGGCTATATTAAGAGAATATTAGCAGATACTTACTCTGCTCAAAGAAGAGGGGGGAAGGGAATACAGGCAATGACTACAAAAGAAGATGATTTTGTAGAAAATGTATTCATAACTTCAACTCATACTAATTTATTATTCTTCACTAATAGAGGTAAAGTATTTAAGCTTAAAGCTTATGAGATACCGGATGCAGGAAGAGCTGCAAAGGGAACAAATCTTATAAACATATTACCTTTAGAACAAGATGAAAGAATCTATACTGTTCTAACCATAAAAGATATGAATCAAGATGGATTCTTATTTATGGCAACTAAGAAAGGTTTAGTTAAAAAGACTCCACTTAGTGAATTCCAAAATATAAGAAAGAATGGTTTAATAGCTATAGGTTTAAGAGAAGAAGATGAACTTCTAAAGGCAAAAGTAACTTATGGAGATGCTAACATAATGATAGTTACCCAAAATGGTTATGCAATAAGATTCAATGAGCAAGATGTAAGACCAATGGGAAGAACAGCTTCAGGTGTAAAGGCTATGAATCTAAGAAAAGATGACATGGCAGTTTGTATGGATATAGCTGTTGATGATGAAGATGTGTTAGTAATAAGTGAAAATGGATTTGGTAAAAGAACACCTGTATCTGAATATAAGGTTCAAAATAGAGGTGGAATGGGATTAATAACATATAAATTAGCAGAGAAGACTGGTAAAGTAGTTGGTGCTACTATATGTAAGATTGATGATGAATTAATGCTTATAAATAGTAGTGGTGTAGCTATAAGAATTAATGTTTCTGATATATCAGTTACAAGTAGATCTGCAATGGGTGTTACTCTTATGAGAACATTAGAAGAAGAAAAGGTAGTTGCTATTGCAAAAATACCATACACTGAAAAGTCTTCAGATAATGACGATGATGCTGACGGAAGTGATGTAGCTGTAGAGTTAGAAGAAGTTCCAGTAGTATCTGATGAAGATAATAGTTTAAATGAGTTACTTGAGAGAGCAGAAGAAGATCAAGATACTGACGACGAAGAATAAAATCTAATAGAATAAAAGTATATTTAAGGGCTATCTTATAGAATTGTTATTAAGATGGCCCTTTTTCATTGACTAGAAAAGTATCTAGCATTTTATTTTTAAAGTTAAGTTTTAGCTTATGGGTTTTAAAAGATTGGTGTGCATGAAATCATAAGTAAAATAGAATGACCATACAAAAGTATATTATATATATAAAGTCTATATTAAAGTTTACTTAAACCTGCATTTTAGGCATAACTTTTTAAAAAGTTAAAAAGTTAAAAAGTTAAAAAGTTAAAAAGTTAAAATTTTAATTTTTTAAATTTTTATATACTTTCATAGGTAAACCTTCTAACCTACTATTCCATAGATATTTCATTAGACTTATTAAATATTTATAAAAAGAGGAATAAATAAAATTCACTTGTAAGTTTACACCTATACATTTAGAAAGGCAGATACGTAAAAGAGGTTATATAAGATTAGTTTAATAATTTTTTTAACATAATATCTTTATTCATCAATTAATTCTATAAATTTATTTTAAATGCCTTAAGTATAAAAAAGTTTGATATGCATGTTCTAAGACGTAAAGGTCTTAGAACCGAAATGTACAACAATGAGAGTTCATATTCAGCGTAGTAATCAAAACTTTATATTTATCCCAAGTACAGATGTAGTGGTAGTAGATAATAATAAGTTATTAATTATTAAAGTTATTTAAAGTTGAATTCTATTTATAGTAAAGATTAGAGCTGCATAACTTTAATCTGGCAGATATTTTATAAGATAAATTTAATTATTAAGCCTTAATAATGTTTAATTTAATGAAAACATAACCAGGTGTATCAATATAGGATATAGTTAGGAAATAAGAGAAATAAATAGAAAAAACATATTAGTCTTTTATAATCACACTTTAATAATATAAAGATGAATTTATAAAATGGTAAGATAAACATCGTCACAGCGATGCAAAATCGTAAGCAAACAAAAAGACATTAAAAAATGTTGACAAGAAAGTTTGCAGGTGATAAGATAAAGAAGTCGCCAATGAGCGGCAACAAAAACTTGGTCTTTGAAAATTAAACAGAGAAGATAAACAAAGTCTAATTTTAGACTTAAACTAAACCAGCAATTCTTTTGAAAAAAGACTTACTAAGTAAGTAAGCTATGATTAAACTTTAAATTGAGAGTTTGATCCTGGCTCAGGACGAACGCTGGCGGCGTGCCTAACACATGCAAGTCGAGCGGAGAAAGTTCTTCGGAACTTTCTTAGCGGCGGACGGGTGAGTAACACGTGGGTAACCTGCCTTATAGAGGGGGATAGCCTTCCGAAAGGAAGATTAATACCGCATAACATTTTCGTTTCGCATGAAATGGGAATCAAAGGAGCAATCCGCTATAAGATGGACCCGCGGCGCATTAGCTAGTTGGTGAGGTAATGGCTCACCAAGGCGACGATGCGTAGCCGACCTGAGAGGGTGATCGGCCACA
>NZ_BQXY01000003.1:327476-625199 GCF_024341905.1 Clostridium folliculivorans | reverse complement strand
GTAGGACCAGTAGCGCCAGTAGGTCCGGTTACACCAGTAGGACCAGTAACACCAGTAGGTCCAGTTGCGCCAGTAGGGCCGGTGACTCCAGTAGCTCCGGTAACACCAGTAGCTCCGGTAACACCAGTAGGACCAGTAACGCCAGTAGGACCAGTAGCGCCAGTAGGTCCGGTTACACCAGTAGGACCAGTAACACCAGTAGGTCCAGTTGCGCCGGTAGGACCTACGATTGTTTGATAAAATATCTTTAATATAGGTGGATTTGAGCTTTCTTTTGAAGAAAATGCGACTAGAGAATTTGTAACATTTTCACAGCCACGTATTGTGATTCCGTAATTATCATAGAAGCCCAAAGCCCAACCTTTAACCAAATCTGTTATATCTATACCAATATAAGAATATCTGTCAGATACATTTATTTCTCTGGCATATCCTGTAGATTCAAAAGTGGGAGCATTATTCCAAATTACTGAATTTTCATTGAAATTTTGTGTGTTTCGATATATTGTAATTTCAGAATCTCTAAAAGTACAATCTTTTAAATTGATATCATCAACATATAAGTATAATGTTGCTCTTGATATCATTGTTCCGTATGGTATATCTGGGTTTAGGTTGAACTTTATTAAAGATCTAAATATATTAGAATGGCAATTATGTCTAGTATAATTACCAACTAATAAAAATGGTGCTGAAGAAAAGTTTTCGTTGGGATTTAAGCTTGAAACATAAACATCGTCGGTTGGCAATACATTAATATAAGCCATATTTTTAAAATCACCTCACTATAGTGATAGTATTAGATAACTACATTTTGTATATTATTATGAATGTACCACTTCGTATTAAAATTCATATTTTTAAATTCTCTCACCAGAAGCTTTGAGAGTTTTAAAAATAGATTTCGGTTCGAACTGGTACATCTTTAGTAATATAATTATTGAGTAAGTTAATGTAGTGGATACATAAAAATTATAAGACGATAACTGGACATTATAGCGTAATGTATAATTATCTAGTATACAATATGTAATAAGAAGGTAAAATGTGTCTAAAAATGCCATAAATAACTTATACTATGGGTATGTTTGTATAGGTATTAAGACGATGTCTACATAGGGGTATTTAGTGAGTTTCGTGGCAAAATATTAAATTCAACAATAATATAAAATAATATACTAAGGAGATAGAATATGTGTGGTAGGTTTTATCTAGAAGAATTTTCTCATAAGGACCTTAATTTGGATAATAAGATAAGTGTAGAGTACGGAGAAAGACTTCCGTCAAATAAAGCTTTAATTATGACTTATGGCGAAAGTGATACTATGAAATGGGGAATCCTATATGAGAATAAGCTTATTATAAATGCAAGATCAGAGAGTCTATTTAGTAAAAAGATGTTTTTAGAACTTATAAAGAGCAAAAGATGTGTTATTCCTGCTAATTGGTTTTATGATTGGAAGAATGGTGTTAAGTACAAGATAAGCCTTAAAGAAGATCAAATTTTTTATATGGCAGGAATATATGGTAAGTATATAAATAAAGAAAATAAAATAGAAAATGGGTTTGTTATAATAACAGCTAGTGCAAATAAAGAAATGAGTGAAATTCACCATAGAATCCCTGTAATGCTTAATGAAGAAGAAAAAGATATTTATCTTAATCCAGATAGTGATATAGATGCTATAAAAGAGTTGTTAAGGGCAGTTCAAGATGGTTCACTGGATATAGTGGAAGATAGCGGCAGTGAACAACTATCGCTATTTTAAGTTTAATGTTCGTGAATTTGCAAATTTGAGAGAAATACAAAAGTTAATGAAAAAAATATTTAACATGCCTGTAATTAAAGTACCGCCTAAAAATATAATAAAAATATGACATAAATAAAAAAAGATAAAATTTCTATTGATTTTTTCTTCGACATGTTATAACATACTTTTGTAAGGTAAATGCGAATAATTAATTAACAATTTAATATAACGTTCACATCGTATATGCTTAATAATATGGATTAAGCGTTTCTACCGGGAGGCCATAAACTACCTGACTACGAATGTGCAGTTGCTATTAAAATTATCTATATATAATTTTAATATTTTAGTGATTGTATATTCCTGGGCAGACAATAGCTCAGGAATTTTTTTATTATTTAGGAAAGTCAGATGCGTAAAAAATCACAAATGAAAGTCATATTAGCGATTTTTTACTTTGAAAGGATGTAGATTATGAAACTACTTAAGGAAAAGATTCTAACTGATGGAAGAGCAAGAGGTTCACATATTTTAAAAGTTGATAGTTTCTTAAATCATCAATTGGATATAAGATTATTAAATGAAATAGGTAAAGAATTTAGAAGCAGATTCCAGCAAGATAAAGTGGACAAGATACTGACAATAGAGGCGTCAGGAATTGGTATAGCGAGTATAGCATCCCAATATTTTGATTATGTTCCAGTAGTTTTTGCAAAAAAAGCTGAAAGTTTGAATATTGATAAAGAAGTTTATGAATCAAAAGTACACTCTTTTACAAAGAATAAAGATTATAACGTTATGGTTGGGAAGCAATTCTTAAAAGAAGGTGAAAATGTTTTAATAATAGATGACTTTCTTGCTAATGGATGCGCAGCCATAGGACTTATAGATATAGTTAAGCAAGCAGGTGCAAATGTAATTGGTGTTGGCATTGTTATTGAAAAGGGATTCCAGGATGGAAGAAAGAAAATTGAAGAATTAGGACACAGGGTTGAATCACTTGCAATAATAGAAAAAATGGAAGAGGGAAAAATTTATTTTAAATAAATTTACATAGTCTACTTATTATCAAACTTAGGGAGGAAATAAAATGAAAAGATTTTTAAAAATAATGTGTAGTGCAGTAGTTGCTTCATCTTTACTTCTAGTTGGATGTGCAAGTAAGAGCGAAAATAGCAGCAGTGATAAGGGTAGTGATAAGAAACCAGTAGTTGGTTTCCTATACGTTGGACCTGTTGGTGATGGTGGTTTTACTTATTCACATGATCAAGGAAGACTTTACTTAGAAAAAGAATTAGGTGTTAAAACTGTAGCTAAAGAATCAGTAAAAGAAGATAAGGCTGAAGTTGAAAAAGCTGTTGAAGACATGATTGAGCAAGGTGTTACAGTAATATTTGGAACAAGTTTTGGATTCCAAGAAGGTATGCTTTCAGAAGCAAAGAAACATCCGGAAATCAAGTTTATGCATTGTTCAGGTTATGAAACAGCTGATAACATGGGTCAGTACTTCGGAAAGATTCATGAAATTATGTACTTAAATGGTATAGTTGCTGGTCTTAAGACTAAAACAAATACATTAGGTTTCGTTGGAGCATTTCCTATCCCTGAGGTTATAAGAAACATAAATGCCTTCACACTTGGGGCACAATCAGTGAACAAAAACGTAAAAGTTAAAGTAAATTGGACTAATACTTGGTATGATCCTGCAAAGGAAAAAGATGCTGCAACAGCTTTAATAGATGCAGGTGCTGACGTAATAGCACAACATCAAGATACTGCAGGTCCACAACAAGCAGCAGAAGCAAAAGGTGTATACTCAGTTGGATATAATACAGATATGAGCAAGACAGCTCCAAAGGCTAACATGACATCAGCAGTTTGGAACTGGGGTCCTTACTATGTAAAAGTTGTTAAGTCAATAATGGATGGTTCATGGAAGTCAGGAAAGTATTGGGGAGAATACGCTGATGGAGTAGTTGATTTAGCTCCACTTACAGCTAATGCGCCAGAAAATGCTAAAGCAGCAGTAGAAAAAGCAGAAGCTAATATAAAAGCAGGTAAGGGTATATTTGTAGGACCAATCAATGATCAAAAAGGTGCTGTAAAAGTTGAATCAGGAAAAACTTTAACTGATGATGAAGTTTGGAACATGAACTGGTTTGTTCAAGGAGTAGAAGGAACTATTCCAAATCAATAGCAGACAGTATATAAAATTTTGAATTTGAGCTGAAGAATTCTATTCTTCAGTTCTCTTATATTGTGGAGGAAGATATGAATAAAAAGCCTTTAATTGCATTAAAAGGAATTAGTAAAACTTTCGGAAAAGTAGCTGCAAATAAGAATATTCATCTTGATATTTACGGTGGAGAGATTCATGCGCTTTTAGGAGAGAATGGAGCGGGGAAAAGTACTTTGATTAGTGTTATATCAGGAGTATATATGCCTGATGGAGGAACTATTGAGTGGAACGGAGAAAAGGTAAACTTCACTTCTCCTAAGGAAGCGATGAAATATGGAGTAGGTACTATATATCAGCACTTTAAACTTGTAGAAGCGATGACTGCAAGAGAAAATATATTACTAGGACAAAAGGGTAAGATTTTTAGAAATGATAATAAAGTAGACAAAGATATAAAGACTATAATTGAAACTTATGCTTTAGATGTAGATTTAGACAAGTATGTCATGGATATGTCTGTAGGTGAAAGGCAAAATCTTGAAATATTAAAGGTGCTATATAGAGGTGCAAAGCTTTTAATATTAGACGAGCCTACCACTGTGTTTACACCGAAAGAGACAGAAAAACTTTTTAAGATTATGAGAAAAATGAAAGAACAAGGATGTGCGCTTATATTTATTTCTCATAAGATGGATGAAGTAATGGAAATCTGTGATAAGATAACAATACTTAGAAAAGGTGAAACTGTTAAAACATTAGATAAAACTGGAACTAATCCAAAAGAATTAACTGAAGCTATGGTAGGTAGAGCGGTAGACTTATCTATAGAAAAGGTAGAATGTACTAGAGAAGAAAAGTTATTAAATGTAGATAATCTTGTGGTTTTGAACGAGGAAAAAGCTGAGGCAGTCAAATCAATTTCCTTTGAAATCAGAGCAGGAGAAGTGTTTGGTATAGCTGGAATTGCAGGATCTGGTCAAAAAGAGTTATGCGAGGCTATTGCAGGAATAGCTAGTGTTAAATCAGGAAGTATTGTGTTTGAGGGTGAAAATTTAGTTGGAAAGAACCCAAGAGAATTTGTTAAAAGAGGTATAAGTATGAGTTTTATACCAGAAGATAGACTTGGAATGGGTTTAGTAGGTTCTATGGATATGGTTGATAATATGCTGCTAAAAACCTATTACTCTGAAAAAGGTTTCTTGATAAATAGAAAACCAGTGGCAGAAAAGGCTAAAGCCTTAAAAGGAACCTTAGATATTAAAACACCAAGCATTCACTATCCAATAAAATATCTATCTGGAGGAAATATTCAAAAGATACTTTTAGGTAGAGAATTAAGTTCAAATCCAAAGCTTCTAATAATGGCTTATCCGGTAAGAGGGCTAGATATAAACACTTGCTTCATTATTTATAATCTAATAAATGAAGCTAAATCTAAAGGTACAGCAGTACTATTTATAGGCGAAGACTTAGATGTTTTAATGCAGCTTTGTGATAGAATCATGGTAATGTGTGATGGATCTTCTAGTGGAATAATAAGTTCAGAGGATGCTACAAGAGAAAAACTTGGACTTATGATGGTTGGAGCAGATGAATAGGAATAGGAGTAGGAGGGAATAGCTTTGGCAAGACTAATAAAACGAGAAGAGATAAGTAAAACTACGAGAATTAAGGTAATGGCAATTGCTATATTATTGGCTTTTGTAGTAGCAGGTATATTTTTAGCTGTACTTGGTTATGAACCTTTAAGCGTTTTTGGATCAATGGTAAAAGGTTCTTTTGGTTCCATTTATAGAGTTAGACAAACTATAATAAGAGCAATACCTTTAGTTATTGCGTCTATAGGGATTTCAGTTGCATTTAAAATGCTATTTTGGAACATCGGTGGAGAAGGTCAGATTTTCATGGGAGCTTTAGGAGCTGCACTAGTTGCTCTTAATATGCCAAACCTTTCAAAACCATTATTGCTTTTACTTATGCTAGTAGCTTCAATTATATTAGGAGGCCTATGGGCGCTTCTGTCAGGAATTTTAAAGGTTTATTTTAATACAAACGAAACAATAATAACACTTATGCTTAATTATATAGCATTAAAATTTATAACATATTTACAATATGGGCCACTTAGAGATAAAAAGGCTATGAACTTTCCTAAAATACCTAATTTTTCTGATAATGCTATACTGCCTAAATTATTCAACATACATATAGGTTGGATATTTGCAATAATAATCGTAATAATATTCTATTTTGTAATGAAACACTCAAAACTTGGATATGAGATATCAGTTATAGGGGAAAGTCATAACACTGCAAGATATGCAGGTATAGGCATAAATAAGACTATACTCAAAGCAATATTTATAAGTGGAGCACTTTGTGGCATTGTTGGGTTTATTCAAGCTTCTGCAGTTAGTGGTACACTTTCTACAGAAATCACTGGAGGCGTTGGAAACACAGCTATTATAATTGCATGGTTATCTAATCTTAATTCCATTGTTATTCTAGTTGTATCAGTTTTGTTTGCTGCTTTATTAGAAGGTGGTAATTATATTCAAACAGCATTTGGTATACCTAATGCTGCTGCGTCAGTAATACAGGCGTTGATATTGTTCTTTGTTCTTGGAAGTGACTTGTTTATGAGATATAAAATTTCTTTTAGGAGGAATGAATAATGAATATAGTATCATTTTTACATGCTACAATAGTAGCTGGAACTCCTCTTTTGTTAGCTACACTAGGTGAAATACTTACAGAAAAGGTTGGTAATTTAAACCTAGGGGTAGAAGGAATGATGCTTATGGGAGCTGTAATGGGATTTATAGTAGGTTATAGTACAGGAAATCCGTATATGGCACTTTTAGCTGCAATGATTTCTGGAGGATTAGGTGGTTTCATATATGGTTTTTTAACTGTAGGATTAAGAGCAAATCAAGTAGTTACTGGATTAACTTTAACTATATTTGGTACGGGATTGTCTAGTCTTTTAGGACAAAAGGTTGTTGGTCAGGTAGTTCCTAATACAATTAAGGATTTTTTTGCTCAAGTAAGTATTCCTTTTCTTAGTAAGATTCCATATGTAGGACCGATACTTTTTACACAAGATGTGTTTGTTTATATATCATATTTATTAGCAATAATTACTGGTATTTATCTTTACAATACTAGAGTAGGACTTAATTTAAGAGCTGTTGGAGAAAATGCTGCAGCAGCTGATGCGGTGAGTATAAATGTTAGTCTATATAAGTATATAAATATAACCATAGGTGGTGCTCTAGCTGGACTTGGAGGAGCATATCTTTCACTAGTTTATGTTCCTGCGTGGCAAGAAAATATAGTAGCAGGTAGAGGATGGATCGCTGTAGCTTTAGTTATCTTTGCGGCTTGGAATCCTTACAAAGCAATAATAGGTGCATATTTATTTGGTGGATTAGATATAATAGGTTTTAGACTAGGAAAAATAGTTATAAACCAATACTTTTTATCAATGCTGCCATACTTAGTTACTATTATAGTTTTAGTATTTGTATCAGCTAAAAAATCGAAGAAAAATTCTCCGCCTAAAGGACTTGGAAATAGTTATTTTAGAGAAGAAAGATAAAAGGAGTATATTTCTATTGATTTTTAATTCTTCGTATGTTATATTCTATTAGATAATAAAAAACCTTTAAACCAGTCCAGAGAGGCTGTAAGGAGTAGGATATAATTGCAGGTATTTTTATGTGGTTTTATAACTTCTTACAGTAGTAAGAAGTTTTTTTTATTCTTTATGAAATTATAATTACATTTAACTTTAATTTAGTCCAGAGAGGCTAAAAAGGAAGCGAAAGCTTCCCCAATATTTAATCAAGGGGGATTTTTTATGGCAAGTAATGCAATAAAGAGACAAGAGGTAGTAAATTCAAAATCAGGAAGTATAGATGTTAATGAAAAGCTTCCACTAAAGACAGCAATTCCATTAAGTTTCCAACATTTGTTCGCAATGTTTGGATCATCAGTTCTAGTACCAATTCTTTTCAATGTAGATCCAGCGATAGTGTTATTCTTTAATGGAATAGGAACATTGCTTTATGCATTTATAACTAAGAAAAAGATACCAGCATACTTAGGATCAAGTTTTGCCTTCATAGCGCCGGTTTTAGCTTTAATGGGAAAAGGATTAAGCTTTGCAGAGGTTCAAAGTGGATTTGTGTTAGTAGGAGTAGTTTTATCAGCAGTAGCTATCCTAATAGGTTATACAGGGGTAGGTTGGATCAAGAAGGTATTCCCACCTGCATCCATGGGAGCAATAGTTGCAATAATAGGACTTGAGTTAGTTCCTGTAGCTGCTGACATGGCAGGATTTGCAGTGGGCGGATCTAACACTAAAGTATTTAATCCAACATGGGCAATTGTTTCAATGATAACTTTATTAACAGTAATATTCTGTAACGTATTATGTAGAGGGTTTATGAAGATTATTCCTATACTTATAGGTATAATTGTAGGTTATGTAACAGCAATTGCAATGGGACTAGTTGATTTCGCAGCAATAGGTAGTGCAAGTCTAATAGCAATTCCTAAGTTTACAATAGTAAAGTTTAATATGACAGCAATCATAACAATAGTACCAGCAGCCTTCGTTGTAATGGCAGAACATATAGGACATTTAGCAGTAACAGGAAACATTGTTGGAAGAGACTTAACTGAAGATCCAGGACTACATAGATCAATGTTAGGTGATGGATTATCAACTATAATCTCAGGATTTTTCGGGTCAGTTCCAACAACTACATATGGAGAAAATATAGGTGTGCTTGCAATAACTAAAGTTTATAGCGTGTATGTAATAATGGGAGCAGGAGCATTATCAATAGTTCTTGGATTCTCAGGAAAGCTTGCAGCAATCATAAAGAGTGTACCTACTCCAGTAATCGGAGGAGTATCACTTCTACTATTCGGAACAATAGCTATAGCAGGGTTTAGAACTTTTGTAGAAGAAAAAGTAGATTTCTCAAAACAAAGAAACTTAATGTTAACTTCAGTAATATTCGTAGTAGGGTTAAGCGGAATGAAGATGACTTTAGGAACTATTGAAATAAAAGGAATGGTTTTAGCAACTCTTGTAGGAGTAGTACTTAACCTAGTATTCATAATACTAGATAAGCTAGGTTTAATGAACGAAGCAGAATAGAAGTCTATTAATTGATATAGACAATATAATGGTATCTAATCTAAAAAGTTATAAATTTATGTGTCTTATTAGAAACATAGATTTAGCTTTAAGATTGGGTACCTTTTTATTTAAGAAAAGAAAAGTTATAATGATTAAATAGAACGGTAATACTAATATTTATACTAATAATAGAATATAATAAATAGATAGCTTTGCGTTGAGAAGACGTTTACAATCATATTGCCATTTAAAAGTGCCAGTCTGACTATGTTTAGAGGTAATTAACAAATCATTGGTTAATAATTCTTTAAGTGAAGTATATGTTCCAGTTAATAAATATTATTCCTCAAATGTATAATTGTACAAGTATCATAAAGTTAAATTTTAGTTAAGTAAATGATGATAATGTTAAAAAAACATATATTAAGTTATTAAAGTTAAAAAGTGAAGAGAATAATTAAAATTATTAATAAAACTTAACACAATCTTAACAAACAACTTGTATCATTAATAGAGTTGAGCAAATAAAAGTTAGATCATAGGAGGAAGCTATGTTTAATTTATCACCTAAAAACGACAAATTTTTTGATTTATTTATTTCATTTTCCGAGATTATAAGTGATGCAGCACGCGCACTTGATGATTTTGTAAAATCTCCAAATGAGGGAAATGAAAAATACGAGCACTTAAGAGATATCGAACACAGAGGCGATGATGAGCTACACAAAATTCTTGAGGAAGTAAATAACAGCTTTATCACACCTATCGATAGAGAAGATATTTTCATCATTGGTAAAGCACTTGACGATGTAGTTGATTATATCGAAGATACTGCAGCAAGATTTTTAATGTACAATGTTAACGAAGTTAATGAAAGTGCATTACTTATTTCAGCAAATATTGTAAAAGCAAGCGATGAAATTAAGCTTTTAATGCGAGCTTTTAAGAATATGAAAAATACAGCTGAGATAAAAAATAAGATAGTAGAAGTTAATAAACTTGAAAATGATTGCGATAGAATATACAGAGAAAGTATGAAAGAACTATTTAGTGGTGGAACAAAGGAAATCAAAATAATCATTTGGAAGGATATTTATGAATCTTTAGAAGATGCAATAGATTCATGTGAAAAGCTTGCAAATGTTATTGAAGGAGTTGTAACAAAGCATGTCTAGTTCTATATTAGTAGTAACTATAGTTGTTGTTATTTTAGCATTAGGCTTTGATTTCATAAATGGTTTCCATGATACTGCTAATTCTATAGCTACATCCGTATCTACAAGAGTTTTGACTCCTAAGCAGGCTATAATGATGTCAGCTTTTCTAAACTTTGTAGGTGCATTTATAAGTACTAAAGTTGCAAAGACAGTTGGATCAGATATAGTTGATCCGAGTTTAATACCTCAAACAGTAGTACTTGCTGCATTAGTTGCAGCGATAATATGGAATCTTGTTACTTGGTACTTTGCTATACCTAGTAGTTCTTCACATGCACTTATTGGAGGTCTTATAGGATCAGCAATAGTATTTAAGGCTAGTTTTGCAGTTGTAAATTGGCATAATGTTTTATTTAAAGTAGTTTTATGGTTATTCTTATCTCCAGTTATCGGTTTTGTAATAGGATATATATTTATGACTCTTTTAAACTGGATTTTAAGAAAAGCAAAACCACATCAAGTAACGAAGTCATTTTCAAAGCTACAGATATTATCAGCAGCTTTGATGGCATTTAACCATGGTGGAAATGATGCACAAAAATCAATGGGCATCATTACTGCAGCATTACTAAGTGGTGGATTAATTACTACATTCCATGTTCCTTTTTGGGTTAAAGCTGGATGTGCTACTGCAATGGCAATAGGTACATCTGTAGGTGGATGGAAGATAATAAAGACAATGGGAGTTAATATGGCAAAGCTTGCACCTGTAAATGGGTTTGCAGCGGAGACAAGTGCTGCTGCTGTAATATTTAGTGCTACTATGCTTAATGCACCTGTAAGTACTACTCATATAATTTCAGGTTCTATTATGGGTGTTGGAGCATCAAAGAGATTTTCATCTGTTAGATGGAGTCTAGCTCAAAATATAATGTGGACATGGGTTATAACTATTCCGATATGTGCTGCCCTAGGGGGAATAGCAATATTTATAATTAAGCTTATATAATTTACGGAACTTTAATTACATAATATAAAATTTTTATTCCAAAGTAGTTATAGGTTTGTGAGGCTGTGATTAATCAGGCATTTCGCAATCTATAGTCACTTTGGATTTTTTAAATTTAAAAGAAAGTATAAAATTTTCATGCTATGTTTAAGGATATTGAGAAATTAAGTAGTTATGCGTAAGCTCATTAAAGCATCGGATGCATAGCCACTTAATTTCAATACGATACTTTTAGTAGCGCTTGTTTTTATGATTGTTGCATGATTTGATTAAGTAGATCTGGATAGTTAGTAATTATTCCATCTATTCCTAAGTTAAGGAGTTTTTTCATATATTCTGCATCGTTAACTGTATATGTGTTTATTTGAAAGTCCTTAATTTTAATATCATCTACTAACTTTTTATTTAAAACAGATAAAAACTGTGGATGCATAGCATCAGCGCCACAAAGTCTGCAATAATTACCAGGTTCATATATCCAACAATCATATAGAAGACCGGTCTTATATGACTTATCTAATGTCTTAATATTTACCATAGAATAATGGTTAAAAGAAGATAAGATTACTTTGTCTTTTGGATAACTATATTTGTCTAACAAATTCAAAGTGATACTTTCTAGGGATTCATATTCAATTATACTGTTCTTTAATTCTAAATTTATAAATAAGTTTTTTTCCTTTGAGAATGCGATGAAGTCTTCTAAGGCTGGGATTTTTTGTCCGTTGCCAAAGTCTAGCTTTAATAATTCTGAATAAGTATAGTCTTTCACAAGCCCAGTGCCATTAGAGGTTCTATCTAAGGTTTCATCGTGAATTAATACAGGAATACCGTCTTTGGTAAGTTGTACATCTGTTTCAATGCCATTACAATGGGTTTCTGAAGCTTTTTTAAATGCTAACATAGTATTTTCAGGGTATTCACCGCTAAAGCCTCTATGTGCAATATTAAGAGTCATAACATCACCTCATAAATATATTAAAATTAGTTTAATATATTATTTTTTTACTGTAAAGAATAATTATGTTAAAATATAAACTTTGATTTTTTACTAAAACATTGGTAAAATTTTATTAAATAATACAACATGTAATGCTTAGAAGATTATTAATAAAATTAGGAGATAATAGTAGAAGATATGGCAACAATAAAAGATATAGCAAGTAAAGCAGGTGTTTCTATAGCAACTGTATCAAGAGTATTAAATTTTGATGATACTTTGAATGTGTCTGATGTCACAAAAAAGAAAATTTTTGAGGTAGCAGAAGAACTGAATTATATGACTATGAAGCAAAGAAAAAATAAGAAAAGTTCCTATCAAATAGGATTAATTCATTGGTATACTGATAGAGAAGAATTACTTGATCCTTACTATATGTCAATTAGAATGGCAATAGAAAGAAAATTTAGTGAAGAAAGTATAAGCTTCACAAGAATTAATGAAGTGTCTGATAATATGTATAATGTTGACGGGATAATTGCAATAGGAAAGTTTGGAGAGAAAGATATAGATAAATTTAAAGATTTATCTAAAAATATTGTATTTGTAGACTGTTCTCCAAATGAAGAAATATATGATTCTGTAGTTATAGATTTTAGGAGAGCTGTTAATGAGGTTTTAAACTATCTAACAAATCTCGGTCATGAAAGAATAGCATATATTGGTGGACGTGAAGCAATTAATGATGGTAAAGAAGATATAGTAGATTATAGGGAAGTTACATATACACAGTACATGAAAGATATCAATTTATACAGGCCTGAATACACAAGAGTAGGGAATTTTACCCCTGGTAGTGGATATGAATTGATGAACAGTTTATTGAAGCAGGAAGTTATGCCAAGTGCAGTTTTTATAGCCAGTGATTCTATGGCTATAGGAGCATATAAGGCAATAAACGAAAGAGGATTATCAATTCCTAAAGATATAAGTATTGTAGGATTTAATGATATTTCTACAGCTCAATTTATTGTTCCACCTCTAACTACAATAAAGGCTCATACTGAGTTTATGGGAGAAATAGCATTTGACCTTTTAATGGAAAGATTAAAAAAGGATAGAGAAATATGTAAAAAGGTTATAGTTCCTACAAAACTAATTCTTAGAGATAGCTGCATGGCGCCAAATTAGTAGTAAAATTTAAAAGACCTTGTTTAAAATGCTGTAAAGATAGTCGATGAATTTACATAAATAACTACAAAAGATAAGGATGAAAAAATGTGAAATACAGGAATACTAAAGATGATAGATTAAGAAGGAGTTTTATTATAGCATATATTATACAGATTTCGCTTCTAAGGATTTTTGTTGATAAAAGCATTTTTTTTATAGATAGTATTTTAAGCACTATTATTTTGATATTTATATATTTTATAGTGAAGAAATATACTGTGAAAAGAATGATGAAGTACAAAATGGATAATATCGATAAATTAAGTGGTGAAGATTTCGAGGAGTTCTTAGCTTTAAAATTTAAGAAGTTGGGATATAAAGTTAAATTGACGCCAACAACTGCTGATTATGGTGCGGATTTAATAATAAAGAAAGATAAATCAAAGATAGTAGTTCAGGCTAAAAGATGGAAAAGCAAGGTTGGAGTAGAGGCAGTTCAGCAAGTAGTAGCTTCTATGAAATATTATAATGCTGATAGATCAATTGTGATAACTAACAGCTATTTTACTGAAAATGCAAAGATATTGGCTAAATACAACGAAGTAGAATTATATGATAGAAGGAAACTTTATAATCTTGTAGAAGTGAAAAATAAAAATGAAATATTTAATAAAACAATATGCCCTAAATGTGGAGCTAATTTAGTTCTTAGAGATGGGAGATATGGATATTTTTATGGTTGTGAAGGATACCCACAATGTAGTTTCACTACGAATGTAGAAGGGGCAAATAACTATCATAATGCGAAATAATAAAGATAATATATTGAGATAGATATGAAATTTTCGAGAAATCATTGTATTCTGAGAGTAGTTTGAAGTTGAAAAATTATATAACTATAGTTGGAATATAATTAGAAATAAATGAATCTAAATTGAGTATCTGTACCGAAAATAAACAATTATACAAGATAAATTTATTAAAAGTAAGGAGAAACAAATGCAAGTAGAAATTTTCTTAAATGGAGTAAAAGAACCTGTAGTCTATAAAGGTGATAGGATAGATGTCTTAGATTTTAAAATGAATAATATAGATTATAAGCAGATAAGATGTTTTGTAAATGGATTTAGCAAAAGTGAACTAATAGAGAAAAAACTGATAAAAAGAATATCTGAGAAATCTGAATAAAAAGATAGACTATCTCCAAAACTAATTATAATAGTTTGGAGGTGATTTTATGTCTAAAAAAAATCAACAATCATCATGGAATAGTAAAAGATTTAAGAGTCCTGAAAAGAATGAACAGGAACCAGTAAAAGAAATTCAAAATAAGCATAGAGATAAGTAATTACAATATAATAGATGGTCAAAGACTGCTTCTAAAATGAAGCAGTCTTTTACTTTTTAATCAGATGGCTAACCGCTTAATTTAACAGAGTCTTCATTTTAGATAATTTATACATAAAATTTTCAAGTTTAAGGCAGATTAATAAAGAAAATACATTAATCTTGCGAAGGGGTGTTTGTTTTTGAAAAAAAGATTCGTTGTATCTATATTATTAAGTATAGCTTTATCTATTCCTACAATAGCCTATGGCATAGATAATCAAACTACAAATAATAATGTAGATAATAAAAATCAAGTTGACCTAAATCACAGCTACCATCATAAAGTAAAAGCTTCTGGAAGAGAAAATAAATTTGAAGCTTTATTAAAAGTTGAAGGATTGAGTAGTGAAAATAAAAAATCACTAGAGGTTGCTTTGCAGAAAAAGATTGAACTAAAGCAACAATTTTTTAGCTTAGCAGGAGATAAAGTACAGGACCAAAAAGGATTTGATGAATTTAAAAATCAAGCAAAAGCCATAAAAGACAAGGTGATGAGTAAACAAATTACTGAAGAAGAAGGCAAGAAACAGCTTGATGAATTAAAAAGTAATAGAAAAGAATCATCAAAGATATGGAAAGATTTAAGTGATGATGGAAAAAAGAAAATGGAAGAATTAGAAAAGGAATCAAAGACATTAAGAGAAAATAATAAGAAATATTTTGAAGAATATAAAAAAGCTGCAGAAAGCAAAGACACTGCTAGTATAAATAATTCAGCTAAAAATGTAATTGATGCAATTAATAAACAAAATTCATTAATGCAAAGAAAAATAGATATTTTGAAGAAAGAAGCTAAGTAATTACAATTGGCCAAAGCATTATGGTAGCGAGAAAATGAATATTGAATGCTCAGGTGAAAAAATATATATGTTTTATTTGATGAAACGGTACAGCTTAATGTGCCGTTTTAAATATAAATAAGGAGATTTTATATATTAAGTAATAATGAAGCATAATTTTGTATAAATTAGTACAAGTTTAATTAAAAATACATTATAATTTAATAGTTGAGTTAGGAATCATATAGGGGTCCAACCTCAACTATTAAGTTATGCATGCCTAAAATTCATAGGTGCATGATTTTCCAACATGTATAACTTAGGTTTTTGTAATGGAACCCTATAGTTAATATTAAACTGTAATAAAAGATAAAATTATGAAAAGGCGAGAGAAATTATGAATGGGGATTTAATATTATTGCTTGGTATTGCTAATATACCTTTATATAAAATGATTTATGAGACTTTCTTTGAAGAGACTATGAGAAAAGATGATGCGAAGATTAAAAATAATTCTGTAATATATAGTATTGGTTTAGAACATAAAAATAAAGATGATGGAAGAACCTCTCTATTTTTATTACTTTGTATTTTAGCTATAGCGTTTGAATTTTTTATAATAGAGGGAACAATATCAATTTTTATATCTTAATATATATATTTGTATTTGGAACACTATATAAAGTTTTACTGGAGGGTTAATAACTTTTGGCTAAGTTATGAATCTTAAAAACACAGACCACTTCGATTTAGAAATATAAATTCTATTATGAAATGGACTGTGTTTTTTTATTCTTTAGGGATTTATAATTCAATTAGATTTGTGATAATAGCAATATGAGTTTGTTAAACATAGTATATATGGATTAATTTTAAAAGGTAACCATATTTATCAGTTGTTATAATAAATTGTTTATAAAAGTTGATAAACTTTTGATATAATAGTATTAAATTATAAAGATTTCAAATGTTTTCTAGTTAAATTATTAATAAACTTTTTGGTTATTAATTTGGTTAGAAAAAAATATATATTACACTTGTATTATACATATGAGAAATAATTTATGCGTTTTAGGAGGCTAATATGAAGAAAGAAAAACCACTAATAGGAATTATGGCAAACCTTTTATCCATAGATAATGGAGCTTTTTTAGGTAGTGAAAGAGTATATGTTACAGATGCATATGTTGATTCAATAATAAGGGCTGGAGGAGCTCCGGTTATAATTCCTCCAGTTTTGGATAAAGAGGTTTTAAATACTATAGTGAGTCAAATGGATGGTATATTGTTATCTGGGGGATATGATGTTGATCCACTTCTTTATGGTGAAGAACCAAAGCAAAAACTAGGATTTGTGAATAGAGTAGTAGATGAGGCTACTATAGAAGTGATAAAAACAGCATATAGCAAAGGTAAATCAATATTTGGAATATGCAAGGGAGCGCAGGTACTAAATGTGGCTTTCGGGGGAACTGTATATCAAGATATGTCCTATATTGAAGGAAGTTATATAAAACATGAGCAAAATGCTCCGAATTTTAGAGGAACTCATCCAGTAACTATTGAAAAAAATAGTAAATTATATAAAATAGTAGGAGGGGACATTTTGGTTAACAGTTATCATCATCAAGCTATAAATGATGTAGCTGATGGTTTTAATGTGGTAGCAGTGGCAGGTGATGGAGTTATTGAGGGCATTGAGAAATCTGATGCTGGCTTCGTTATCGCAGTTCAATGGCACCCAGAAATGATGAGTAAGTATAATAATACGATGCAGGAGCTTTTTAATAGTTTTGTTAATTCCTGCATTAATAAACATATATAATGAAAATATTAACAGCTCAGTATGAACCGCTCTATATATGATAAATAAAAAAATAATAAAGGACTGAAAAAATGAAGAGTATATCTGTATACACAGTAGATAGTTTTGCTAATGAAATATTTAAAGGAAACCCAGCTGGAGTTTGCATATTGAACGAAGAATTAGAGGAGAGTACTATGCAGCTCATAGCTAAGGAGCTAAAGTTTTCTGAAACAGCTTTTATTATGGCTTTTAAGGATAACATCTATAGTATTAGATGGTTCACTCCAGAATATGAGGTTGATATATGTGGTCATGCTACTTTAGCAGCTTCTCACGTTTTGTTAAATGAAATAAAAATTCCGTTTGATAATATACTTTACAGTGGTAACAAAGGAATAATTAAGGCTTGTAAAGAAAGTAATGGAGAAATAAGCTTAGACTTTCAAATTGATGAACCAGAAGCAAATATACCATTTAATTACGAAGAAATAATAAAATCCTTAGGAATTAATAGATATGTAAATGTTTTTTGTGGAAAACTTACAGGAAAATTAGTGTTTGAGTTACAAAGTGAGGAAGAAATAAGACTTGTTAAACCTAATTTTAATAAGATGAAGGATATACACATAGACGGACTAAAAGGTGTAGGAATAACAGCAAATTCAGATAATGACTATGATTTTGTTACCAGATATTTCAATCCTTGGGCAGGGGTAAACGAGGATTATGTAACTGGTTCAGTTCATACCTTATTAGCACAGTATTGGTCTTCAAAGAAAGATAAAAGTTTTCTTAAAGCCAAGCAGCTTTCTTCAAGAGAAGGGGAGATAAATTTGCATATACTTAGCAATGGTAGAGTAAAGTTATCAGGAAGAGCTGTGCTAGTTTTAAAGGGCCAAATGTTTATATAAATCACTTTACAATAAAAATATAAAGTGATTTATACATTTAAGAGTATAGGTAAAACTATACTCTATTTCTTTTTTCATTTTTAAGATAAGCTCTTATATTTTTATAAACCTCTATGATTAAATTCTGTCTTGCCTCTATGCTTGCCCATGCAATATGAGGTGTTATAAAAAGTTTATCTGAATTTACCACATTTAGTAAAGGGTTTGATTTATCGATAGGTTCCTTGGAAATAACATCTAAACCAGCGCCTAAGATTAGGTTTTCATCTAATGCTTTTGCTAAAGCAGCTTCATTAATTATCCCACCACGTCCCATATTTAATAACATCGCTGTTTTTTTCATTTGAGTAAGCTCTTTATAATCAATAAGATTTTTAGTATTCTCATTTAATGGGCAATGGACAGACACAACATCACTTTTTGAAAGCAATTCAGCGAGATCCACTCTTTTGTAATCACTGTTGGAATTTTTACCTGAAGTTGAGTAGTATACAACCTCACATCTAAAGGCTGAAGCAACAGTAGCTACTCCTCTACCAATTTCACCAAGACCAATTATGCCGAAGGTTTTGCCTTTTAACTCCCAAAAGTGTTTATTAATATGTGTAAAAGTTTCACTGTTAGAGTATTCACCTGTTTTAACGTAGTCATCATAATATTTAAGGCTCTCTAGAAGGTATAGCAGTGAAGCAAAGGTATGTTGAACAACACTGTTTGTAGAGTAACCTGCTACGTTGGTAACTGCAATGTTATTGCTATTTGCATAGTTTAAATCTACATTGTTTGTACCAGTTGCAGTAAGACATATTAGCTTTAAGTTTGGACATTTAGATAGATTGGCCTCATTTAATATAACTTTATTTGTAATAATAACTTCAGCGTTCTTTATTCTGTCTACAACTTGTTCAGGTTTAGTTGTTTCGTAAGTTGTTAAATCGCCAAAGGAATGTAAAACACTTAGATCTATATCATCTCCTAGAGTTTTAGCATCAAGAATAATAAGCTTCATTATATCTCCTCCATAATCTATAGACTTTTAATTAATATTATATGATAATCAGTCTTCTAATTAAATGATAAGTTTAAATAAGATTTGCTTAAGATGCTTTTTAATTCAATATATTTAAGCTTAAAAAATTGCAAAAGATATCAAACTTAATTTTAAAATATAAAAATAGAGTATAGTTTATTTATAATAACTTGTAAATAATAATGAGGTAAAGATCAAAAAACGATGCTAATATCTGATACGTATATGTGTAAATATACGGTGGGCAAGGAGAGAGTGTTTTTATGATAACTAAAGATAAAAAACATTATATAGGTTTAATATTTCTAATATGTATTTTTATATGGTCACTTGTTAAACCTAAAAGCTACTTGATTTGGATTCTGGAAGCAGCTCCATTAATCATAGGGATTCCTGTGCTAATATTAACCTATAAGAAATTTAAGTTTTCTAATCTTACATATATGCTTATACTCATTGCTTCATGTGTAATGCTTATTGGAGGACATTACAGTTATACCGAAGTTCCTCTTTTTTCATGGATCCAGAAAATCTTTAACTTAAGTAGAAATCATTATGATAGAGTTGGGCATTTTGTTCAAGGAGCAACAGCTGCTTTAATAATCAGAGAAATATTATGGAAGTTTAGAATAGTAAAGGGAAAAGTTTGGCTTATTATAATTTCAATATGCATGTGTCTTGCTGTAAGTGCGTTTTATGAGATTATAGAATTTGCTATTACCTTTATTGTTGGTGGAGAGGCCGATGCTTTCTTAGGTATGCAAGGAGATATATGGGATGCACAATGGGATATGATTTGTGCATTAGCAGGTGCTATAGTATTTAATTTCGTATTTTCAGCATTATGGCGTGGTGAAAAGGAGAATTAGTATGTAGGATTTTTTGCTGTAAGGAAGTAGAAAATTTAATTTGTATTGTCTCAAAATCATTTAACAAGATAGTGAAAACAATGATATAATAATAAGGTTAGACTTTCTAACCTTATTACTATTTATAATTATAAAGAGAGATTAAAACAAAGTTTTAAGGTAATGATTTATAAATAGTATATTTGTTTAATTGTTCATCCATTTTAGGAGGTGAATTCTTTGAATTTTAGATATGGAAACTTAAGTGAGTTGTGTAAACCTCATATATTGAAAAAAGGGGAAACTTATTATACAGGAGAGTATGTTTTTGATTTTGAGATTCAAGACTTAGAAGAAGATTTATCAAGAAGCATAAGATGTTATGTTGCATCAGAGTATTTTGATCAGTATTTAGTGAATTTTCAAATAGACTTTAAAAATAAGCTTATGGAGGGGAAGTGTACCTGCGCAAACTACCTTAAAGATGGAAAGGTATGTAGTCATATAGCAGCAGGGTATCTTCATTATTTAAATAAGCTAGCTAAGAAAGAAGTAAAGAAAGTTAGTATAGTAGAACAAATGGTAAAGCTATATGATAACTTAGTTACTGCAAAAAAGCAGAAGGAACCAGTGAAGTTAGATGTTATTTTAACGCTTAATAAAGAAGTTACTTTGCTTGATTTAAAGGTTGGAACTGATAAATTATATTCGGTCAGAGATCTTGAAAGATTTCTTTTAGATATTAAGAAAGAAGATTGTATTTTAGAGTTTGGCAAGGGCTTTATACTAGACCTTAACGAGCAATATTTTGAGGTTCCTGATAATAATTTAATTTGTTTTCTTCAAGATTTGCTTTCAATTGGAGAAATTGCATCAGAAAAAGGAGCTCCTAATATGTTGTTTCAGGGGAAATATATAAAGTTAGTGGATTCAAGTTTAAAAAGAGTACTGGAACATTGTAAGGAAAAAAGCATAACTATAGTAATTGATTCAGATAAATATGAGAACTGCAGGATATGTACAGATGAATTGAAGTTTGAAACAAAGATTGAAGAAGAGTTAGTGGTAATGCGGGTTAAACCTAAGATTGATTTGCCGATTCCTGTAACAAATGACTATGAATATATGTTTTATGATAAAAAGATTTATAGATGTGATAAGAGAAATGTAAATAAGTTAAAGGCCATTTGTACATTCTTTATAGGTAGTGAAAACAACGAACTCTTAATACCAAATAGGGAAAAAGGGCTATTCATAGGAAAGATATTGCCGGTGTTAAATACGATTTCTAATATAGAGTTACCTGAAACTTTAAAAAAGAAATTAGAAGAGTCAGGGGCTTCACTAACCTGTAAATTCTATTTTGATAAAGTAGGAAAGCATGTGGGATTGAAGGTCAAGTTTGACTATAAGATTGTTGAAATAGATGCTGTTTCAGAAAAATACGTGCCTAAAGATGTATCAGTTATAAGGGATATAGATAAAGAAGAAGAGGTTAAAAACCTATTAATATCAATGGGATTTATAAAGAATAAAGATAATTTTATTATAAGCGATGAAGAAAAAATAATTGAGCTTCAAAATGACGGATTAGAAAAATTATCTGCGTTTGGAGAAATATATTATTCTGAGGCTTTTAAAAAGTTTAAGGTTATAAAAAAACTTACATTGAATGCTAGTACAAGAATTAACGATGAGGATTTGCTTGAGTTTTCGTTTAATATAGATGAATTAACAAGTGAAGAACTTGTTGGCACTATCAAAGCTTTAAGAAGTGGTAAAAAATATTATAAAGCATCTGACAAAGGGTTTATTATGCTTGATGACCCTACATTACTGAACTTTAACAAAGTTTTGGAATCATTAAATATTAAAGAAAGCAGTCTTTTAAATGACAAAGTTGATCTTGATAAATATAATGCTTTATATCTTAATGATAAAATAAATAAATATCTTAATGGTGATATTGTTAAGAGGGATGACAGCTTTTCAAAATTGATTGATTCTTTTGAGGGGATAAACAAGAAGGAAATAAGCATACCGCAACAACTGAATTGTCAGATGAGAAATTACCAAATCGATGGTTATAAGTGGCTCAAGACATTAAAAAAATATGGCTTCGGAGGAATATTGGCAGATGAAATGGGCTTAGGTAAGACTCTCCAAACAATTTCCTTGCTTCTATCAGAAAAAGAGGACCAAAAAACTAATCCTTCCATTGTGATATGCCCAACATCTCTTTTATACAATTGGAAAGAAGAACTAGAGAGATTTGCTCCTTCATTAAATATTTTAATTTATTATGGCAGTAAAGCTAATAGAAGTAAGCTTGAAGATGAGTTTAAGAATGTTGATGTTATATTAACCACATACCCTATTGTTAGAATAGATATAGAAGAGTTGAAAAGACATGCCTTTAACATAGCTATAATTGATGAAGCTCAGAATATCAAGAACAGTGTTTCTCAAAATTCAAGAAGTGTAAAAGAATTGAGGGCAGAAAATAGATTTGCCTTAACAGGAACACCAATTGAAAATTCGCTTATGGAACTTTGGTCTATATTTGATTTTATAATGCCAGGATTTCTTTTTTCTTCAAATTCTTTTAAAAAGAAATATGAGATTCCTATAATTAAGGATGATGATAAAACTGCATTAAGTGAGCTTTTAGCTAAAGTTACTCCGTTTATTTTAAGACGTAAGAAAAAGGATGTGCTTAGTGAATTGCCACCTAAGATTGAGAGAAAGGTAGCAGTGGAACTAAACAAGGAGCAAAGAAAATTATATGCTACTTATGTGAGGACATTTAAAAACGAGATTGAATCTAATATAGAGAAAAATGGGGTAAATAAGAGTAAGATTCAGATATTATCGGCACTTACAAGACTTAGGCAATTGTGCTGTGACCCATCGACCTTTATTAATGATTATACAGGGGGAAGCAGTAAGCTTGATACCCTTTATGAACTTATAGAAAGTTGTATCCAAGAAGGTCATAGGATTTTATTATTTTCTCAGTTTACATCGGCACTTAAGAATATAGGAAAACAGCTTCAGGAAACTGGAATATCTTATATGTACTTAGATGGGTCTGTAAGGTCAGAAGAAAGACTACAATTAGTAAATTCTTTTAATAGCGGTAACAGCTCTGTATTTTTGATTTCTTTAAAGGCAGGGGGATCAGGGCTTAATCTTACTTCAGCTGATGTGGTTATTCACTTTGACCCTTGGTGGAATCCAGCGGTGGAGGATCAAGCCACAGATAGAGCTCATAGAATAGGGCAAGAAAATAGCGTTGAGGTAATAAAGCTTATAGCTAAAGGAACTATAGAAGAAAAGATATATAAGCTTCAAGAAAAGAAAAAGGATATAATCAATAATGTTATGGAAGAAGAGGCTATAGCATCATCGGTGATAAGTACTATGAACATTGATGATATAAAAGAACTTTTCAATGAAACAGAATTTTAAATAATAAAGCTGTAGTCAATTAAGACTACAGCTTTTAATTATTAGTTCATACCTTTGAATTCTAGATATTCATCGTATGTAGATTTTCTATCAACAACTGTTTCAGAAGTTAATTCAATAACTCTGTTTGCAATAGTTTGAACGAATTGATGGTCATGACAAGCAAATAGAAGTACGCTCTTAAAGTCTATAAGACCATTATTTACAGCTGTTATTGATTCAAGATCTAAATGGTTTGTTGGTTGATCAAGAATTAATACATTAGCTGAGCTAAGCATCATTCTAGATAACATACAACGAACCTTTTCTCCTCCGGAAAGTACACTAGCTTCTTTTAAAGCTTCTTCTCCAGAGAAAAGCATTCTACCTAAGAAACCTCTTAAGTAACTCTCGGATTTTTCATCTGAGTATTGTCTTAACCAATCAACTAAACTAAGGTTGCAGTTATTGAAGTACTCAGTGTTATCCTTAGGGAAATATGATTGAGAAGTAGTTATACCCCATTTGTAGCTACCACTATCTGGTTCCATTTCGCCAGTAAGAATCTTAAATAAAGTAGTTACAGCTATTTCATCTCCAACGAAAGCTATCTTATCTTCTCTTCCAACCATGAAGCTTACGTTATCAAGGACTTTAACACCATCGATAGTCTTAGTGATTCCATCTACTGTAAGAACATCATTTCCAACTTCTCTTTCAGGTTTGAAGCCAACAAATGGATATCTTCTGCTTGATGGTTGAATATCATCTAATGTTATCTTATCTAAAAGCTTCTTTCTTGAAGTAGCTTGTTTAGATTTTGAAGCATTAGCACTAAATCTCGCGATAAAGTTTTGAAGATCTTTAATCTTTTCTTCCTTCTTCTTGTTTTGATCCTTTGACATTGCAAGAGCTAATTGGCTTGATTCATACCAGAAATCATAGTTACCAACATAAAGCTTAATCTTTCCAAAGTCAACATCACAGATATTAGTACATACCATGTTTAAGAAATGTCTATCATGGGATACTACTATTACTGTACCTTCAAAATCAGCTAAGAAGTTTTCAAGCCAGTTAATTGATTTTATATCAAGATGGTTTGTAGGTTCGTCAAGTATTAGTACGCCAGGCTTACCAAATAAAGCTTGAGCAAGTAAAACCTTTATCTTGTCTCCACTAGTTAGTTCTCCAACATTTCTATAATGAAGATCAGTTCCAATTCCTAAACCTTGAAGTAAAGAAGAAGCTTCTGATTCTGCTTCCCAACCATTCATGTCAGCAAATTCACCTTCAAGTTCTGAAGCTTTGATACCATCTTCATCACTAAAGTCTTCTTTAGCATAAAGAGCATCTTTCTCCTTCATTATTTCATAAAGTCTTTCATTACCTCTGATTACAGTTTCTAAAACTTGTGAATCATCAAATTGATAGTGATCCTGTTTTAACACAGAAACTCTCACGTTTGGTGCAACTATAACTTCTCCAGTATTTGGTTCAACTTCTCCTGATAAAATTTTAAGGAATGTTGATTTACCAGCACCATTTGCTCCTATAACACCATAACAGTTTCCAGGAGTAAACTTTAAAGTTACATCCTCAAATAGTTTACGGCCGCCATATCTTAAGCCTACATTAACAACGTTTATCATTTACACTTTCCTTTCTGTTTAATGACCAATTTTTATAACATTTAAAAGCATCTTATTAATAATATAAGTAGTGCCTGTTATTACAACATTTAAAGTTAAGTAATCTCTAGTAGTTTTGCAAACTGAAATTACTTACTTATCGCTAAAAAATAAAATATTTTATGTAAAATAGGTGATATAAATATTTATCACACAATTCAAGATTATATCATAAAAATATAGGTTTAGTATATATATTACTTTGGAAAAAAAGTAAGCTATCTCATATTGAGATAGCTATATAGGTCTAAATTTAAGCATAACTTTCAGCTTCAGTAACAAGTTCATCCATTAATTCCCTAACGGATACAATTTTATCTATTCTATGAGCATTGCTTCCACAGAATATCAAAGCATCCTCTAAATTACCTTCAACTGCATTGATAAGAGCTTTTGTTATACAATATGGGGTAGTAGCAGGGTTGCATTTTGTTATACACTTATAACATTTAGTAACCTTTATATTACCTTCCTTTGTTTTTGCAACAAAAGGATTTGTGATAGCACGACCAGGCATTCCCACTGGACTTTTAACTATTGATATATCCTCTAGAGTAGAGTTTACATAAGCCATCTTAAAGTTTATATGTGCATCACATTCTTCTGTAGCTACAAATCTTGTTGCCATCTGCACGCCGCTAACGCCTAAAGCTAATATTTTTGCAATATCTGTACCAGTATATATACCACCAGCAGCGATAAGAGGTATAGATTTGTTATACTTTTCTTCATATATCTTAATAACATTTAATATCTTAGTTAATTCATCCTCAACTGAGTAGTCGGGGTTATTTAAATCATCAAGTTTAAAACCTAGATGACCTCCAGCTGCAGGACCTTCATAAACTACAGCATCCGGAGCTACCTTATAGTTTCTATCCCAAAGCTTCATTATTACATTAGCAGCTTTGTCAGAAGAAATAATTGGTGCTATTTTAACATTAGAACCTTTACAAAGTTCAGGAAGATGTGTAGGTAGACCTGCACCGGAAATTATTATTTGTGCTCCAGCTTCAATTGATGTCTTTACGATTTCATCGTAATTATTTGAAGCACACATTATATTTACACCTATAATTCCATCTTTAGCCTTACTTAAAGCGGTTTTAATATGATTTTTTAATGCTCTTAAATTTGCCTCTAGTGGAGATTTCTCAAAATCAGGTTCTTTAAAACCTATTTGAGCAGCTGATATTATTCCAATACCTCCGCAAGATGCTACAGCAGATGCTAAGTTTGATAAAGAAACTCCGACACCCATTCCGCCCTGTATTATTGGAACCTTTGCAATTAAATCACCAATTCTCAGTGGTTTTAGTTTCATAAAAATATCCCTCTCTCGAATAAAAAAAATATTTTGATAGTCAAAGTATTTATATTATAGTATAGTAATGTATGTAGAGATTAATGTCAACTATTGATTAGCACACCAATTCGAAGATTACTTATCTAAATTAAAAATCATTCACGATAAATTGTAAAATTAAGCTTAAATTAATAAATTATTAAGGAATAAAACTTGCCATATAAGATTTTTTGTAAGAAAATAAAATTAAACTATAAAATTTAGCAAGAAATAATTCTGGGGAGAGTCTTAATGGAAACTATTTTGGAATTTTTTAAGAACAGAGGATTTAAAAGGATAGCTATTTTAGCTGTGATATCTGTAATAGCATATTTCTTAAGAGAATTTGCAAACATATTTCTTATTACCTTTATATTAGCTTACCTTATGTATAGAATGCAAAGTTCTATAAACAGAAGAATTAGTAAGTTTGTTAAGGTAGATAGAAGAATAACCATAGCTGTATTATACATATTGCTAATAGCGGTTGTTGTATTTGGTATTAGCAGATATTTGCCGATAATAATTTATCAGGTAGTGCAGATTGTAAAGCAGGCAGTTGCCTTTTATATGGCGCCACATGATAATGTAGTATTAGATTCTATAATTGAACATACAAAGAAATTTGAAATAGGCGGTTCCGTTAATCAATGGGGGGATGCCTTAATAAGATATGTTGCAGATATAAGTAAATGGGGATTTAATATATTTGTTTCACTAATACTAAGTTTATTTTTCTTATTGGAGCAAAATAAAATAATACAATTCACAAGGAAATTTAAGTACAGCAAACTTTCGAGTTTTTATATAGAGCTAGAATATTTTTGTCAAAAGTTTATTAGATCTTTTGGAAAAGTAATAGAAGTACAGATACTAATTGCAATAATAAACGGAGGATTATCTATCATTGCTTTAAGTTTTATAGGAATTCCAGATGTATTAGGACTTGGAATAATGATATTCGTTTTAGGTCTTATACCTGTTGCAGGAGTGTTCATATCCTTAGTTCCTCTGTCACTTACTGCATATGCATCAGGTGGACCAACTAAGGTTATTTATGTATTTATCATAATAGCAATACTTCATGCTTTGGAGGGATATGTATTAAATCCAAAGCTAATGTCATCAAAGACAGAACTTCCGGTTTTTTATACCTTTATAATACTTATCATTTCTGAACATTTTTTTGGTGTTTGGGGACTTATAATAGGAATACCGGTGTTTATATTTATACTTGACCTAATTGATATTGACGACAAATATAATTCAAAATGACGAAGTATAGGTTAGCTTATTGATTAAGGAAATATAGTTATTAAGGATGGATAATTTTAAATCTAATAGTGTTTTTAAAACTCTGCTGAATTTTGAGCAGAGTCTTTAAGAATATAAGTCAAAAATATAAAATTGTCTATTAATAAGACAAATAAGGGGAGAAATATATGTATAACATAGTAAGTATAGAAAATTTATGTAACAATTTGTTTGCAATGCAGGTTAGTGCTCCAAGAGTGGCTAAATCAGCGAGGGCAGGTCAATTTGTAATGCTAAGAATAGATGAAAAAGGAGAAAGACTTCCTTTTTCAATATGTGGTATTGATAAGGAAAATGGAGTTATAACAATAGTATTTAGATTAGTAGGGGATTCAACTAAGGATTTAGCTTTACTAAAATCAGGAGATAAACTTGTTGATTTTGCAGGTCCTTATGGACAACCGTCTCGCTTAGTAAATGGAGATAGACAAGTTTTAAAAGATAAAAAAATATTGTTTATTGCGGAAGATTCAGCAGCTACAAGAATGTACACTGAAGCTAAGTATCTTAATGATTTAGGAATTGGATTTAAAATAGTGCTAAACTTCAAGGATAGAAGTAGTTTAGTATACATAGATAAGTTGGAAGAAACAACAAAAGATATCATAATATCAACTATAGATGGATCAGTAGGGATAAAAGGTACTACAATAGACGTGGCAAATAAAATACTAGAAGAAGATAAATATGATCTGGTTATTACAATGGGGTCTATAGATATGATGGAAGCTATTTGTAATCTAACAAAGAGTAAAGAAATTGAAACTATAGTAAGTTTGACAACTTTAATGTTAGATGGTACTGGTATGTGCGGAGCTTGTAGAGTGACAGTTGGTGGAAAGGTTCTGTTTGCTTGTCAGGATGGACCTGAATTTGATGGTCATAAAATCAATTTTGAAGAGGTAAGAAGTAGACAGAATATCTATAAATCTTATGAAGCTAAAACAGAGTTTAGAGAATTGTATGGTAAAGAACATAAAATTCAAGAAGAGACTGCATTTGAGGTGAGTAATAATGATTAAATTAGAAAGAGTTCCAGTAAGAGAGCAGGAAGTAAAAATAAGAGTAGCTAATTTTAATGAAGTCAATTTAGGCTATGATGAAGATGAAGCTGTAAGTGAAGCAGAAAGATGCCTTCAATGTAAGGTTCCTAAGTGTGTAGCTAAATGTCCTGTTAACAATAAGATCCCAAGCTTTATCAAGTCCATAAAAGAAAGAAATTTTAAAGAAGCAGCAGATATAATAGCAACAGCAAACTCACTTCCATCAGTTTGTGGTAGGGTGTGCCCACACGAGCTTCAATGTGAAGGTGGATGTGTGATGGGAATCAAAGGTGAGCCTATAGCTATAGGTAGACTAGAAAGATTCGTTGGAGACTGGAGCATAAGAAATGGAATAGAGTTTGAAAAGCCTGAAGTAATACTAGACAAAAAGGTTGCAGTAGTTGGAAGTGGTCCAGCAGGACTTGCTTGTGCTGGTGACTTAGCAAAGGCGGGCTATCAAGTAACAATATTTGAAGCTCTTCATGAATTTGGAGGAGTATTAGCATGGGGGATTCCTGAGTTTATACTTCCTAAGGAAACAGTTGTAAATAATGAAATTGAAAAGCTTAAAAAACTTGGTGTTAAGTTTGAAAAAAATGTTATGATCGGTAGGACGATAACTATTGACGAGCTGCTAGAAGAAGAAGGTTTTGAAGCTGTATTTATAGGAACTGGAGCAGCAATGCCAAGCTTTATGGGGATTCCAGGGGAAGCCTTCAATGGAGTGGTTTCAGCTAATGAATTCTTAACAAAGAATAATCTTATGAGAGATTATAAAGAAGATTATAAGACACCACTTATAGTAGGTAAAAAAGTAGTAGTAGTTGGTGGAGGGAATGTTGCCATGGATGCTGTAAGAACTCTTCTTAGAGTTGGTGCAGAGGCACATATGGTTTATAGAAGATCTGAGGCAGAGCTTCCAGCTAGAAAAGAAGAGATAGAGTATGCAAAAGAAGAAGGCGTTCATTTTCACCTTTTGACAAACCCAACTGAAATAGTAGCAGATGAAAATAAGTGGGTAAATGGATTAAGATGCATAAAGATGGAACTAGGAGAACCAGATCAATCTGGAAGAAGAAGTCCTGTTCCAGTGGAAGGTTCAGAGTTTATCTTAGATGCAGATATGGTTATAATGGCAATAGGAACTAAAGCAGGTTCATTAATCGGTGATACAACTAAAGGATTAGAAACTAATAGATGGAATCTAGTTGTTATAGATGAAGAGACAGGAAGAACCTCAAGACAATTTGTATATGCCGGTGGAGATGTTGTAACAGGTCCTGCAACAGTAATAAAAGCAATGGGTGCGGGTAGAAAAGCAGCCAAGGCTATAATCGAAGACTTACAAAAATAGAGAGTTAATAAAGTGATAAATTAAAGTACCAATCAAAGGTTGAGGATAATGACCTTTGATTGGTACTTTTTACTGTATAAGAAGATATAAAACTTTAAAGTTAGCTAAACCTAGATATTTCAATAGATTAGAAACTTTTTAGTTATACAGCAAATAACTACACATAACTTAAAAGCTTTGCTCCTCTATTGCAGTAGCTTCCATATAGTTTATAAAATTTCTTAGTTTCAGCGCAGTTTCGCGATTTATCTCATTGTTTTGTAGTAGTGATTGCACTTGGTCTCTTTCTGCTTGTAAAGCCTTTAGATGAAGTTTGCTTCTTTGCTTATTAACATTATTAATATCTTCACCGATAGTGAAAGTAGTTAGTCTTCTTATGATGTCGTTATAGTGATCAATAACAGCTAGAGAAGCTTTTTTATTTGTATCATTGATTTGCTCCTTAATAGCATAGATTGCTGCTTTTGAAGTTAATACTTTAATCTTCTTTATGTCCTTAATGTTGATTGGATTAACATTAAGCTGCTTTTTCAAAAACTTAGAAATAAAGTTTTTTATTGAGTCCATCCTATTTAAAGTTTCTATGATTGGTGGTTTAGACAAACAGTTTTCTACTTTAGTTAGTGAGTTGTCGATTTTTTCATAGGTAGCAGGAGGAATCTTGTTGTCAGACAATAACCTTCTAACCTCTTTTCGTTCAGCCCTTATACCTAATAGAAAAATATCCTTTTCTATTTTTCTATCCTCTATAGTAAGCTTTATATCTTCCTTATCTATAGGATTATCATTTTTTATTTTTTCACATACATTTATTAGTGAAGAGGCTGCGAGCTTATTTTCTTGATTTGTTTCATCATTAATTAGTCTAATGGCCGCATTCATAACACTTTTAAGAGCCTGTTGATTTAACTTTGATGAGTTTTTATCAGCTTCGATATTTTTATTTTTTACTAGTAGTGGTAAAACAAAACTAGCTATGAATATAGTTAATAGTATTACTCCAGCTGATATAAATATAATGATATCACGCTGAGGAAAATATTGTCCATTCTCTAAATAAAATGGAATAGAGAAGGCACCAGCAAGAGTTATAGCTCCACGTACTCCAGCTAGAGATGTTAAAAGCGAATTTAAAAACCTATTTGGATTTTCTTCTATGCTTTCATTTACGCTCCATTTCTCGTTCCATAAGCTATAAACCCATATAAATCTTAACAATATTAAAACTATTGAAATAACAACTATATACATAAGTACTTTAAAATTACTTATGGTATCATCTCTAAAAATTACTGACATTACATCAGGAATCTGTAGACCAAGAATTAAAAATACAAGGCCGTTAATTATAAATATAAGTACTGACCAAGTACTACGAGATACAAATTTTAATTTTGAAATAATTGGCTCGGAATAATCGGATTGCAAAGAATAAACGATTC
This sequence comes from Clostridium folliculivorans, assembly GCF_024341905.1. Lineage (GTDB taxonomy): Bacteria > Bacillota > Clostridia > Clostridiales > Clostridiaceae > Clostridium_AR > Clostridium_AR folliculivorans. Next base: position 593,432 of record NZ_BQXY01000003.1, on the reverse strand, counting down.
CTCCAGAAACTACAGCAAGAATACCAGACAATCCAAGTTCTTCTGAAACTAAATATATTACAAAAGGAGATATAATTTGCATTAGCACGTGGAAGGTTGCATCCTCAAGCCCCAGTCTTCTTATAAATGCTGTAAGTCTTGCAATTATTAAGGCCAGAACTGCTCCTACTAGAAATCCACCAACTGCTATTACAAAGAAACTCAAAGCAGCATTAGCAAAGGAAAATACTCCAGTAACTGTAGCTGCGATAGCAAATTTGAAGGCAACTAATCCAGAGGCGTCATTAGTAAGAGCTTCGCCTTCTAGCAGTGTCATTATTTTCTCAGGTAGATGAATTCTTTCAGACAATGAGCTTACTGCTACGGCATCAGTTGGTGATAAAATAGCGGCTAAAGCGAAAGAAGCTGATAAGGGAATATCCGGTATCATAAAGTGAATTATATAACCAACTATAAGTACTGTTGCTAAAACTAAGCCAAAGGACATTAAAAATACGGGACTTTTTATCTTCCAAAGCTCTTCCCTAGAAGTCATTTTTCCGTCATTATACAGCAAAGGTGCTATGAATAATACCATAAATAATTCTGGTTCTAGAGGCATATGTATGCCAGTAGGTAACACTCCTAATATTATTCCGAAAGTAATTTGTATAAGAGGTACTGGTACAAATGGAATAAGTCTACTCAAAATATTTGATATTACAATGCTTAAAAGCAAAATTAACACAACAATAAAGATTTCCATATGTATTCTCACTTTCTTCATATAAATGTCTAATCAATTCTATTATTTTATCCTTTAATTTAAAGGATATTAATCTAACATATTTATTAGGTTAATTTTTTTATTTACTGTATAGTTTTTATCATCGAAAAAGATAATAAATTTAATTTTAATTAATTTGAATGATATAGATGTCTATTAAAAAACGAGCAAAGTATGGAGGAAGAAATATGGAGAGAGTAGTATCATTTATTTCAGCATTAAGTATTGTTTTTAATATGTCTACTAGCAGGATATCTAACTATAAACAACCAAGAATAATAGATGCATTTATTTTGGCTTATGATGAGATGTATAAAGGAGATAAAGTATTAAGTAGAGGAAAATACTTAGTTTTAGATATGGAATCACTGTACTTTACTGATACAACTTATGAAGAAAGAGAAAAAGCAATTCAATACTTTAATAAAAAATATAATAAAACAGTATTGAATGCTTCCTTGTTTAAGCTTCAACAAATTGGCTTAGCGAATAATATGGGATCTCTTAAGATAGATGGAAACTTGCTAATGTTCACTAGCATCGAACCAGATGGTGATGGAGGAACTGTTGTAAAAGGATATAACTGGGTGAGCCCTGTTGGAGCAAGTGAGTTTAGGATTATCTTAAAGATTATTGACGGACAGTGGAAGGTTGTAGAAAGTAAGCTACTTGGTGTTGCTTAGCATAAACATTATATAGATGAACCACTTCATAATAGAATTTATATTGTTAAATTCTCTCACCAGAACCCATGAGAGTTTTAACAATAGATTTAGGATCGAAGTAGTTCATCTTTAAACAGTATTAAAGTGCAATATAAGTGAAACATTAATATATGGGATTAGGTTGAATTGCCGGTATGTTAATTATATAACGAAAACTCACATAATCAGTAGAGGATTAACTTGATTTTTAAATTGGTTCAATTTTACATATTGATACTGCAGGATGAGATATTTTAGTTGAAATCGATACAAGTTATATTGAACAATTATAAGAGAGTTTGTCTCATGATAGCTTACATAAGCTAGATAACGTAATGCTTTAGGTAATAAACAAGAATATTATTTATATTACAATTCATAAATAATACTTATGAATTATGGTTAAAAAATTAATTGGATTAATATAAAGAGCACCTTTATAATAAAGATGTCAGATTGTTAAGTGATTAACTTGACAATCTTTAATTTGGAAATATGAATATTATATACCTAATTTGAAGGAGAGATTTATTATGGCAGAACGTATAACAGGACATACTGAACTTATTGGATTAATTGCATACCCTATCAGACATTCAAGTTCACCAAGAATGCATAACGAGGCATTTGCAAAGTTAGGATTAGATTATGCTTATTTAGCGTTTGAAGTTGATAATAGTACATTAGAAGATACTATAAAAGGTTTTAGAGCAATGAAGGTAAGAGGAAGTAATGTTTCAATGCCTAATAAGACAGTAGTTCATAAGTATCTAGACAAATTGTCACCAGCAGCTGAGCTTTGTGGAGCTGTAAATACTATTGTAAATGATGACGGTGTTTTAACAGGACATATCACAGATGGAATGGGTTATATGGCTGCTTTAAAAGATGCTGGTATAGACGTAATAGGAAAGAAGATGACGATTGTTGGAGCAGGTGGTGCTGCAACTGCAATAGAAATACAAGCAGCTTTAGATGGTGTTGCTGAATTATCAATTTTTAATATTAAAGATAGTTTCTGGGAAAGAGCTGAGCAAACTGTAAGAAATATTAATGAAAAAACAAACTGTAAAGCTACATTATACGATCTATCTGATTTAGATACGTTAAAGAAAGAAATAGAAAGCAGTTATCTATTTACAAATGCAACAGGAATGGGAATGAAGCCTTTAGAAGGAAAGACTTATATACCTGATAAATCTTATTTCCGTCCAGAGCTTATAGTAGTAGATATAGTTTATTCTCCAGCTGAAACAGCAATGCTTAAAATGGCAAAAGAAGTTGGATGCAAGACAATGAACGGACTTGGCATGATGTTATTCCAAGGAGCTGCTGCTTTTGAAATGTGGACTGGAAAGTCTATGCCAATTGAATACATGAAGGAAACATTAGAAATAAGATACTAGAAATAAAATACTAAAGATTAAAGTTCAATAGAATATTAGATTAAGGGGACAAAAATAATGGAACAAAAAATCAACTATAAAAAGTACTATTTAACGGCATTCGTACTTTATTTAAACTACTTTATACACGGGATTGGGGTTTCAATTTTAGCTCAATATAAGCAACAATTTGCAGCGCAATGGGGAGCGAAATTACTTGCAAATGGTACTTATGATGTTAGTTCTGTTGTAATGGTTATAGCAGCACTTGGTCTTGGACGTTTAGTAGCACTTCCTTTTGCTGGACCGCTTTCAGATAAAATAGGTCGTAGATTCTCAGCACTTATAGGGATTTCATCTTATATTATATATCTAGTTGGTATAGCATTGTCACCAAATGCATCAGTAGCATATCTTTGTGCTTTAGTTGGTGGTATTGCAAACTCATTCCTAGATACAGGAGTTATACCTGCATGTATGGAAATACTAGTTGAATCTACTGGACTTGCAAGTATTCTAACAAAATTATTTATATCAATTGGACAACTAGGTCTTCCAATGATGATAGGATATGTAGCGGCAAACCATATGTCATATAAAACATTATTCTTCGTGATGTCTGCATTGTTTGTAGTTATAGCAATTTTAGTTTCAGTTATGCCAATGCCTAAATCAAGTTCAGATAGTAATGGACAAGCTAAGCAAGAATCGTTATTCCAAAAGATAAAATCAGTAAAGTTTACGCCAACAAGTATTGCACTTATATTAATTGGATTTACATGTACTTCAACTTTCCAACTTTGGTTAAACTGTATACAAGAATTTGCAAAATCAACAGGTCTTAAGAATCCAAGTGTTATTCAATCATACTATTCTATAGGTACGATAGTTGCAGTTATTCTTACTGCAGTACTTGTAAAACAAACTATAAAGCCTGTTAGAGTATTAGTTGTATATCCATTGATTGCAATGATCATGTTAATAATTGTTTATGTTGTAAAAACACCACAAATCACTTTAATAGGTGGATTTGTAATTGGTTTCTCAGCTGCAGGCGGTGTATTACAGTTAGCGGTTTCTACTATTAATGATATGTTTCCTAAGATTAAAGGAATAATTACAAGTATTATAATGATAGCATCAAGTGCAGCAAACTATGCAGTGTTATCAGTAGCTGGAGCACTAACTAAATCTTTCGGAGTAAACGGACCTAAATATGTTTTATTATTAAATATAGGAATAACATTTATTGGAGTATTACTTGCAATATATGTTAATATGAGTTATGGAAAAGTTTCGGTTGAAGAAAAGAGTGCTAGAGCATAATCAAGGAGGTAACTATGAATACAGTTAAGATTAAGAATATAGTATTAGGTGACGGCATTCCAAAGATATGCGTGCCTATAGTAGCGAAAACTAAGGAAGATATAATAGCAGAAGCATTAAGTTTTAAGGATATACATGTAGATGTAGTAGAATGGCGTGTTGATTGGTTTGAAGATGTTTTTGATATTGAAAAAGTTAAGGATGTCTTAAAGGATTTAGTTCCTGCTTTAAATAATATACCTCTCCTATTTACTTTCCGTACATCTAAAGAGGGTGGAGAAAAGGTAATTGATGCAAGAACATATGCAGAATTAAATAAGGCAGTTGCTGCTACAGGTTTAGTTGACCTAGTAGATGTTGAAGCTTTTACAGGCGATGAAGTGGTTAAAGATATAATTGAGAGTGCACATGCTTCAGAAGTTAAGGTTGTTGCATCAAATCATGATTTTGGGAAAACTCCATCAAAGGACGATATAATCTATCGTTTAAGGAAGATGCAGGATTTAGGAGCTGATATTCCTAAGATTGCCGTTATGCCAAAATCAAAGCTAGATGTATTAGAATTACTTGAAGCTACAGTAATAATGTCAGAAAAATACGCTGATAGACCGATAATCACAATGTCTATGGCTGGAACTGGTGTTATAAGTAGATTAACTGGAGAAGTTTTCGGATCTGCTTTAACTTTTGGAGCTGCTAAGAAGGCCTCAGCACCTGGACAAATTGGTGTAGAAGATTTATATGGAGTATTACAGTTACTACATAAAAGCTTAAAGTAATATAGCACCTACAGCAGAAATGCTTTGATTTAAGCAAAATATTGAGCAAAGTAAATCTGAATAATAAATATAAGGTTATGAACTTCTAACGGTTCATAACCTTATTTGCGTATCTATAAATCTTAATATACAACTAAAATATCATTTATTTGACTATGTTCAAGAGTATTGTTGAAATTAATTGGTTATGCAGGAGATACTATATGAGCGAGCTATTAAAATTAAATGATTTTTTCATATGTAGTGGCGTTAAAAAACTGTACTGTTCGAACGTAGTGAGTTTACAGTTTTAGCCACGGAATATGACAAAATCATATTAATTCTTTGCGTAAGCTCATTAAAGCATCGGATGAATAACCAATTAATTTCAACACAGTATTACAGTATTAAATAAACAAATCACTATTTTTGAAGTGATCTTCGCGTCCATTCATAACAAAATCCTTAAATAAGTGAACTGTAGGGCTTAAGTATTTATTTTTCATATATGCAAGGTAGATAAATCTTTTATGGGGAGGGTTTACTATCTTAAGAGTTTTCACATCAAATTGCTTTATTACCCATGCATTTGGTACCACTGCAATACCGTAGTTGATTGAAACAAGGCCACCAGCAGCACTATCTTCTTCTACCTCACAAATAATATTAGGAGAAAAGTCTACCTTTGCGAAAAGATCATCAATTATAGGTCTAAGGCCACTTAGTTTGTTGTAGTATACAAAAGGATAAGGCTTTGTATCTTTTAAATCTATACTATCAAACGAAGCAAGAGGATGATCCTTCGAAACTATAAGAACTAACTCTTGTTCTGTGACAGGAATGAAATTAATGTTAGGCTCATTCTCTACATACGAACAAAAAGCCAAATCAAACTTTTCTTCCTTCAAACCCTGGATAATGTTTTTAGTGTTACCTTGGCTAAAATTAAAAGTTATATTTTTGTTTGCTTCTTCACTAAAAAATGTTTTAATCATGTTTGGCACAAAATGAGGTCCTAAGGTATATATAAAAGCCAAATCTATAGTACCGTGAGTTGGATTCACAAGTCTTTTTAACTCTTTTTCTCCCTTTTCTAATTCATTAAGAGAATTAGTCACATAGTTAAGAAAAAAACGACCATACTTTGTAAGTTTGATATTTCTTCCTTGTTTTTCAAACAGAAACACCCCTAGTTCTTTTTCTAGTTCGGATATAGCATAAGTTAAATTGGGCTGTGTTATCGAGAGTTTTTCGGCTGCTAAAGTAACATGCTCCATACCTGCTAATACTCTAAAATACTCAAGTTGCTTTAAATTCAATGGGGATCACTCCTTAAAATCTGATATAAATTATTATAGAACAACTCATAAAAAATATCTATGGATAAAGCATAAAATATTGATTAGATTTATGATAATGACCATATTATAATTAATTATGTTAGTTTGTTATTTAACAAATTAAGTTGAAGTTATTAATGGTAATTGGTTTGCATAACAAACCAAAAAATAATGTATTAAAAGAGTAAAAATCAAAAGATTAAATAAAAAAACGTTTAAATTACTTGGTTTTTTAAATGGAGGTCAAAAAAATTATGAAATATACCAATATTTTTAGTCCATTAAAAGTTAAAAACATGACAATAAAAAACAGAATAATAATGCCACCGATGGGGACAAACTATGCAAGTCAGAACGGTGAAATAAATAGTGATCATATAAAGTACTATGAACAAAGAGCAAAAGGCGGAACTGGGTTAATCATAGTAGAAAACGCAGCTGTAGAATTTCCTCTAGGATCAAATGGAACAACTCAGCTTAGAATTGATCATGACAGCTTTATGCCAGCATTATATAAACTAACAGAGAGAATGCATAAGTATGGTGCCTGTGTAGCAATGCAGATAAACCACTCGGGTGCATCAGCAGTTCCAGATAGAATAGGGTGTCAGCCAGTTTCATCATCAAATATTCCATCCAAAACTGGTGGTGCAGTTCCAAGACCACTAGAAAAGGAAGAAATACTTAATATAGTTGAGAAATATGGCAAGGCAGCAAAAAGAGTACAAACAGCAGGTTTTGATGCAGTAGAAATACATGCAGGACATTCATATTTAATATGTCAATTCTTATCACCTATATATAATAAGCGTGAAGATGAATTTGGTGGGAGTATAGAAAATAGAGCTAGATTTGCAAGAATGGTAATTGATAGCGTAAGAGCTGCTGTTGGACCAATGTTCCCAATTTTCCTTAGAGTAAGTGCAGATGAGCTTTTAGAAGGTGGTAATACTTTAGAGGATACTTTAAAGATATTAGAATATCTAAATGAAGAAGTTGATGTGTTCAATGTTTCTGCAGCATTAAATGATTCGCTGCAATATCAGATAGATAATATGAATCTTGAAGATGGATGGCGTTCATACATGTCTAAAGCTGTAAGAGAGAAATTTAATAAACCAACTATAACAACTGGTAACATTAGAAATCCAGAAGTTGCAGAAAATATTCTAGCAGAGGGACATGCTGACTTAATAGGAATGGGCCGTGGCCTTATTGCTGACCCAAATTGGGTTCTAAAGGTTAAGAATAATGAAGAAGATACAATAAGAAAATGTCTTTCATGTAATATAGGATGCGCTGGTCACAGAATAGGATTAAATAGGCCTATAAGATGTACTATGAACCCTGATACAATAAATGAAGATGAATACAAGAAGTTAAGAGTTAAAAAGCAAACTACTGTAGTTGTGATAGGCGGAGGATCTGCTGGGCTTGAAGCTGCTTGTACTGCAGCAGAAATAGGATGTACAACATTCCTATTTGAAGAAAAGCCATATTTAGGTGGACTAGCTAAAGAAATTTCTAAGCTACCAGATAAAAGAAGAATTTCTTATTTGCCAGAATACCTAATAAGAAGAGCAGAAGGGTTAAGCAATTTAGTGATTTATACCAATACAAAGGCTGACATTAAAGCTATAGAAAACCTGAAGCCAAATGTTATAGTAAATGCTACTGGTTCTAAACCATTACTTCCTCCTATTAAGGGATTACTTGAGCGTATAGATAAAAGTGAAGAAAATATATACTCAATTTTAGGACTTTTAAATAATATGGATAAATTTGAAGATGCTAAAGATAAGAAAGTAGTAGTTATAGGTGGTGGAGCAGTAGGACTAGATGTTGTAGAATATTTTGCCGAAAAGAAAGCAGAAGTTTCTATAGTTGAAATGATGCCTATGCTTGGAAGAGATTTAGATGTAATAACAAAGCTTTCTATGATGGATATAATTGAAAAAAATAAAGTAAATGTTCATACTGGAACAGCTTTGGTAGAAGTTGCATCTGATCACTTTAAGGTGAAGAAAGATGATAAAGAACAAAATTTAGATTTTGACTATGGCTTTGTTTGTTTAGGGATGAGATCTGAGAATCCAATACTAAATGATTTACAAAAGCATTTTGAAGAAAAAAATGTAGAAGTAATAAATATTGGAGATAGTTCAAAAACTAGAAAAATAATAGATGGTATGGCAGAAGGTAGAGATATAATCCTTACATTAGAAAAAATAGGGTCAATATAAATATAGAATACAATAACCAAACACCTAAGTTTCTTGGAAAATAAATACAAGAGATAGGTGTTTGGTTAGTTGGTTTTATTAAGTTGGAGGAATTTATGTTTAAAAGTAGGTATTTCAAAACAGCTCTGGGGATATATATTAGTTATGGTATGCTAGGAATGATATTAATTTTACTTTCCTCAAATATGGGATTTTTAATGAAGCAATTTAATACTGATGCCGCAGGTATAAGCTTTCTTATATCAGCAGAAGGGATAGTAAGATCTGCAACATTATACGCTGCTGGGAGATTGTCTGATAAGTTTGGAAGGAAAAGATTTTTATGCTTAGCACCACTAACAATGGTAGTTTTTTTAGTAGGGATACCTCTTTCACCAAGCTATGGTTTAGCTATATTATTTTCAGCTTTTGCAGGCATATCTCATGCTTTTATGGACGCGGCAAGTTATCCAACTTTGATGGAATGCTTTCCAAAGACACCTGGTACTGCAAATGTTTTAATAAAAGCTTTTGTAGCAACTGGAGGAGCACTTTTGCCCTTTATAATAGCTTTCTTTGTAGAAAGAAATATGTTTTATGGTAATACATTTTTCTTAATAGCTTTGATTGTATTTCTTAATGGTCTATTCATAATGGGAAGAAAGTTTCCACAGCAAAATGAGATTTCTGCTTCCAATGATAAAACGGATTCAAATGTTAAATTTTCATCAGAACCTGTATTTAGAAAAGAAGGAATAGCTTTAATAATAATAGGTTTTACTTCAAATTCTATATATACAGCATTTCAAATGTGGATGCCAACTTTTGGACAGAAGATCTTGGGGATGAATCAACTAACCTCTCTGAAGTTTATAACTTATTATAGTATAGGAGCGATTGTATCTGTATTTATATTAGCAAAATTACTTCAAAAAACAATTAAGCCTATATTAGTAACAGCAGTTTACCCTATAATAGGGATAATTTTTCTTATAATTGTGTTAATATTCAAGACCACAACTGTTGCTACTATAAGTTTTGCTTTAGCAGGTTTTTCATCTGCTGGAGTTTTACAAATGGCACAAACAACTATGGGAGAGTTATTCTGGAGAAATAAAGGAGCAACCATAGCTTTAGTTTCTACGGCTAGTGGTATAGCAGCTGCAGTAATACCGGCATCAACAGGACTTATATTAAGGCATTTTGGAATAGTATACGTTTTTTATTTTATGCTGGGGATATATGTAATAGCGATTATAGCATCTACAATTGCAAAAATGAGATATGATAAGGTTTTTGGCAAAAATAAATAATATTTAGATATGGTGCAGTAATAGGCTCAAAGTCATTTACTGCACTATATTTTTTTGTGTGCATAAGTTTTTAGTTTATATTTGTTATTAGTTATGTTTAAGTTTACAAAATAATTGTGTGAAATCATCGAAATAACTATAAATAAAAATATATAAGATTTAGTATATAATGAGTAAAAAACTAAACTTAAGTAACCTCTTTAACACACCAAATATCTCCGGTTTGTATAATTCTAAGAGTATTTTCTGTTGTATTGAAGGGTCCAGAAGAAGTTGACCAAAAGAATTTTAATTTAACAATATACTCAGTATCACTTATTTTGTTTTTAGAAATAACATCATATCTATCGAGCCAGGGACTTGATACACCATATATCCAATAGTTATCTTTTGGAACACCTAAATCTTTAATAATATTTGCTTTTAAATCCTTACAAGATACTGAGTAGTGGTAAACTCCATTTCTTGTTTTTTCAGACTTAGCCCAAATACTTATTACTTGTTCTGGAGAAGTAGCTCCAAATTCATCAAGGGCTTGTTTGAAAAGTTCAACTTGAGCTTTTGTCTGTTCAGGAGTAATTAAATTATCTTTTTTATGAGGAATCTGTTCTTTATTAAGATAAGCAGATAAATTATATTTAAGTTCCGTTTCAGAATAAGGTAAATTAGTTAATAGTGTAGACATCAATATGGTAGTAATGATTTTTGGTATTATATTCATAATATATAATCTCCTCTTTTAATTGATATAGCTATGATTCATAAGGCTTCGCCATAAGGACTTTTCTATAATTATAATTCCAAATTGAGATCGTAATTTATACATAAATATGATGGTGAGAATATTTACCCTAAATTAGAAATAATAAGATATTTGTATTGACATGGAGGTGGCTTCAGGTTTTATAGTTGAATTAATAAGTATAAATTTGGCAAAGTATTTTCGATGGAGGCAAATATGGATATAGGAAAATTTTCAAAAATTACAACCATATCAATTGATACGTTAAGGTATTATGACAAGATTAAATTATTAATTCCAGCAAAAGCAAATTCGAGAAGAATGTATACTGAAGAAGATGTTGAAAAGGCTTTAATTATAATAAAGCTTAAAAAACTCGATTTCTCTCTTGATGAGATAAAAGCTTTTTTTGAATTAGAGAAAAATATAGAACAATGTGAAGATATAAATGGCGAGAGTGTTAAGGATATAGAGATTTGTCTTAAGATGATTGAATTGAAATATAGGGCTATAGAAAGACAAGAAGAGGAACTTAGAATAGTTAAAACTGCTTTGAATAAGATGATTATTAAAACTAATAGTCTTATTCAAAATAGATGATATTAAAGCATCCCCTGACAACAATTTAATTTCAATAATACTCTTAAAAATATCCTAAAGATAAAGAAATGATTATACAAATAATTAAAGAAGGTGTTTGTATGAATATTGTATTCGTTGTAATAATTGTGATCTATGGACTGTTGAGTATAATTGCTGGAGCGCTTGGTCTCAAACAAAAGAAGAGTTCAAGGTTAGCTACATTAATGATGATAACTGGTGGAGTGCTATTAATTGTGTCAGTATTGATTACGAAAAATAACTTGATTTTATCAGCAATAACTCTCTTAGTTGGGCTAGTTCTTAATCATATATCTGCAATACTTAGTGGAATTAAGATTTATGGGAAAATAAATGTAGGACATCATATTATAAGACTTATAATATCTGTGGCAGTGATAATTTTATATTTTTTTATTCTTTAGGAATTTATATCTCAATTATATCTATGGATAATTATGCGAACAGACTTAAGACATAATTTAAGTTAAAGAATAAAAAAAGAAGAATATGTCGCCTGCCAGAATTTCTTCTCATACGTTCAGAAAAGGCAGATGCGCAAAAAAATCCACTAAAGAAGATCACTTTAGCGAATTTTTTATAATAATGGTATAATTTTCATAGTAGTATACAGTTTTTTAGTCAGCTAATATTTTGTGTACGCTGGAAAATTATTAGATACTAGAATTTTAGAACAAGTATGAATTGATTTTTGCATTGAAGAACCTAAGTGTAAGGAGAAATTATGTATAAGATAATGATAATAGAAGATGAAGAAAAGATAAGAGATATAATAACAGCTTCTCTTAAGAAATGGGGATTTGACGTTTGTTGCGTTGAAGATTTTAGTGATATAGTTGGAGGATTTGTAAGTTATTCTCCTAGTCTTGTACTAATGGATATAAACCTGCCAATATTTGATGGGTTTCATTGGTGTAATCAAATAAGAAATATATCAAAGGTGCCAGTATTATTCTTATCTTCAAGAAATACAAATATGGATATAGTCATGGCTGTAAATATGGGTGGAGATGATTATATAACCAAGCCTTTTTCTATGGAGGTATTGATAGCCAAGATAAATGCTGTTTTGAGAAGGACGTATTCTTACTCTGATGCTTCAATTGAGGTAATAAATTATAATGGTGTATTACTTTCACTTAAAGACAATACATTATACTATGAAAGTAAAAGTGTGGAGCTCACAAAAAATGAGTTCAAAATACTATATGTACTGATGAAAAGTCATGAAAGAATAGTAAGCAGAGAAAAAATTATGCAGGAACTATGGGAGGATGAGAGTTTTATAGATGATAATACGTTAACAGTAAACATAAATAGACTAAGAAGGAAGCTAAATGAGATGGGGTTAGAGGAGTATATAAAAACAGTAAAAAATCAGGGGTATATGGTAAAATGAGTCTTTTTAGATATTTAAAAGAGAATTTTAGGTTTTTAGTTTTTTACGTAATTCTTTTGGCTTTTATATTACTCTGTCTATATGTGGATAGTAGCAATAAAGTTTTGACTTCTAATTTAGTTTATATGATTACTGTATCTATTATAATGTTAGTATTTTTCATTTTATATGATTATACTGTTAAAAATAAGAATATAAAAAGTTTGAAAGAAATACAAAAGTCAGAAGATAAGACACCGATATTTACTAAAACTTTTGAGTATAAAGACGAAATATATCAGTTGATTATTTCTGATTTATATAAGGAGTATGTAGATTCCTTGAGAAATATAGAAGATAGTTTCTCTGAGAATAGTGAATTTATAATAAGCTGGGTACATGAAATCAAGACTCCGATAACTACTGCGAAACTTATACTAGATACAATAAATTTTCAAGAACAATTAACAGTAAATTCATTAAAGGAAGAACTTGATAGAATAGATGATTATGTTGAAAAGGTTCTATATTACTCAAGAAGTAATGATTTTTCAAAGGATTATGTTATAAGCGAAGCTGTTATAAATAATATTGTTAAGGAAAGTGTTAAGAAACATTCTATTATTTTTATAAGAAAACATATTATTTTTTTCAATAAAATTGATAATAAATTAACAGTTGATACAGATAAAAAATGGTTGGCATTTATAATTGATCAGATTGTATCCAATGCTCTTAAATATACCAAAGATGGAGGAAGCATAAGTTTTTATACCTCTAAAAATGACAATGAAATAGTGCTTACTATACAGGATGACGGCATAGGAATAAGAAGAGAAGATATAGATAGAATATTTTCTAAGTCCTTTACGGGCAATAATGGTAGGGATAATAATCTTAAAGCTACCGGTATGGGATTATATCTTGCTAAAAAACTTTCTACAAAGCTAGGGCATAGATTAACGGTAGAATCTGAATATGGAAAAGGGTCAAAGTTTAATATTTGCTTCCCCATATATGGCGATTAATGAAGTGGTATAAATATGTATCATTTCAATATGAAAATATAAATTATATAATGAAGTTGTATATCCATATTACAAATTTGTAAGTTTGAAAAGCAAAATGTAAGCCAAATAAATGGCAGTGCATTTTGTTTTTTTATATACTTTTAATATAGGATACAGCAAAGACAGTATGCTAAGGCTTAAGCTTTTTAAATCATTTTAAACATAGTATCAATGTGATTACTGTGCATCTACGAAATAAATTTGGAGGTATTTATATGGAAGTATTGAATATAAAAAACTTAAAAAAGGTATATGGATCAAAATTTGGTTCAGTAAAATACACAGCTTTAGATAATATAGATCTAAAGATAAGTGAAGGAGAATTTGTAGGGATAATGGGACCTTCAGGTTCAGGTAAAACTACTTTTTTAAATGTAATATCAACTATAGATAAGCCTACTTCAGGGAGTGTCTATATTGACGGTAATGATGTGACAAAACTAAAAGAACCTAATTTATCGAAGTTTAGAAGAGAGAAGCTTGGTTTTATATTTCAAGACTTTAATCTTTTAGATAACATGACACTTAAGGAAAATATAGTCTTACCTCTGGCTCTATCTAAAACAGCTTACTCAATTATCGAAAAAAGGTTAACTGACATTACAAATAAACTAGGAATAAGTGAAGTACTCAATAAACATCCTTATGAAGTTTCAGGTGGGCAGAAACAAAGAGCAGCGGCTGCAAGAGCTATGATTTCTAATCCATCTTTAATACTAGGGGATGAGCCTACAGGAGCGCTTGATTCCAAATCTTCTAAGGAGCTATTAGGGGCTTTGAATAAGTTGAATGAGAATAATAAAGCTACAATACTTATGGTAACCCATGATGTTTTTGCGGCATCATACTGTAAGAGAGTTATATTTATAAAGGATGGTAAGTTATTTAATGAAATATATAAAGGTGATATGACAAGAAAAGACTTTTATCAAAGAATTTTAAAGATACTTTCTGTCATAGGAGGTGATACTGATGACATTAGTTAGTATTACAACCAGAAATATAAAAAAGAATTTTAAAAATTATTGGTCATATTTCTTGAGTTTATCCTTCAGTATATTTTCAGTCTATCTTTTTATGTCTATTTTATACAGTAAATATATTCAGGGCGAGCTTGGAGAAATGAAGAAATTTATAACCTTATTTAATGTTGGGGCAGTAATGGTCGTGATATTTTCAGCATTTTTTATATGGTATTCTAATTCATTTTTTATAAAATCAAGGAAAAAAGAGTTTGCTACCTATATGCTTCTAGGAATGTCTAAAAATCAAGTTGCAAAGATTAATTTTTATGAAAATACATTTATTACTGCAATTGCATTGATTTTTGGAATAACATTGGGACTAATTTTTAGCAAGTTCTTCATAATGATTCTTTTCTATATGGTTAAAATATCATCAGTTGTGCCTTTTCAGTGGAATTTAAGAGCTATAAATATGACATTAAAGATATTTGGCACAATATATATTATTATTTCAATCCATGGTTCAATTATTGTAAGGAACAGTAATCTTATAGATTTATTCAATGCATCAAAAAGAGCTGAGAGAGGATTAAAAGTATCAGCAATAACATTTTTATTTACCATTGTATCAGTTGTTTGTATGTATTTTGGTTATAGTATTGCTATCCAAGAGTTAGGTAGCAATATACTTAAGGCTCCAATAGTTGTTGCACTAGTAGTAGTAGGTACAATACTACTCTTTACATCTGCTACATCATTTTTAATATATATAAATAAGAAAAATGAAAAGAGGCTTTTTAAAGGTACTAAGCTTATATCAACTTCACAGCTATATTTTAGGTATAGAGGAAATGTTGGAACTCTCAGTATCATTGCCATAAGTACTACTATTGCTCTTTGTGCATTGGTTACTTGTGTGGGTTCTTATACAAGAGCTGAAGAAAACTCAAGATATATGAGACCTTTTTCAGTAGAATATTTTGAAACAAAAGATGAAAATATGATTTTTGATAAAGTACTAGGTAATCACAAGGAAATATCAGTTAAATATTCGGATGAAATTGAATTACTTATAGTAAATGCAGAAGATCCACTTAGTAATAAAAATGCTGACTTTTATGTTATTAAACAAAGTGATTTTAATAAGGTAAATGAACATCAAAAGGTTGATAGAAAAGCAGAATTAGCTAATGAAGATGATTGCTACTTCATACAAGTGCAGAGCTTTGCCGCTAATAAAAATGCATTAAATAAAATGGTCAATATAAATTTAAAAGATAAAAATTATAATTTAAAGGTAGTACAAACAGATATAAAACCTTTCATAGCCCTTGATCATTTTAACCAAACTTTTGTAGTTAAAGACAATATCTATGATTCTATGAAATTAAACTCTGAGAAATCAAAGATTATTAAGATGAAAGGATACATCTTAGATAATGATTTCAAAGCACAAAATTTCTTAAGTGATTTACGGGGGGATTTTTATAAGGAAAGTGGACTCGTAACTTTTTATGAACATTATACAGATGGGCTAAAGTTATTAGGTATGATGGCTTTTATTGGGTTATTTATAGGTGCATTATTTATAACTGCTACAGGAAGTATAATATACTTTAAGATGGAGATGGAAGCAAGAGAAGATAAGGAGAAATTTATTACCTTAAGTAAAATTGGAGTAAGTAATAGTGAAATAAAAAGTTCAATTGCAAAAGAATTAGGATTGCTATTTGGGGCACCATTTATGGTAGCCGTAATAAACTCATTACCGGCAACCATTGCACTGGGAAAAATGCTTTCTTTAAAACTTATGAACAGTTTCATTGTGATA
The DNA here is from genome assembly GCF_024341905.1 of Clostridium folliculivorans. Classification (GTDB taxonomy): domain Bacteria; phylum Bacillota; class Clostridia; order Clostridiales; family Clostridiaceae; genus Clostridium_AR; species Clostridium_AR folliculivorans. The sequence goes on along the minus strand of NZ_BQXY01000003.1, from coordinate 577,011 downwards.
GCTTCAGTGTATGGACTTATCTATTGTGTGTATTACTTTGTGACTTTGAATTCTTATACTAAGATTGTTGTCAATAATAATACTTAAATTTTTTCTAGAAAGAAATTGAGTAAATCAGCAAAAATGCGCAACTAAAGTCTGATAAATTATTACAAGTTGATTATTGGACATTGAATTAGGGAATAAAGTATAATATCATATAATTAATAATTATTATTGATTGTACTTTATTCTTTAAGGAGATGGTTTTTTGAAGATATATTCATGGAATGTTAATGGGCTTAGAGCCATGATGAAAAAAGATTTTTTAAATTTTATAGAAACGGATTCACCAGATATACTATGTATACAGGAAACTAAACTGCAAGAAGCAACTTTAGATGATGCAGCTAGAAATATAAAGGGATATCATTCGTATTTTTCTTTCGCAGAGAAAAAGGGGTATAGTGGAGTAGCTACATATTCTAAGGCTGAGCCTATAAGTGTTAGTCATGGCATAGGAATTGAAGAATTCGATAGTGAAGGGAGAATTTTAATAACAGAGTTTGAAGGATTTACTCTATTTAATATATATTTTCCAAACGGACAGAGTAGTGAAGAAAGATTAGATTATAAGATGAGATTCTATGATGCTTTACTTGAATATTGTAATGAAAGAGTAAAGGAAGGGAAGAAGCTTATAATCTGCGGCGATTATAACACTGCTCATACACCAATGGATATTAAGAATGCAAAGTCAAATGAAAAGACTTCTGGATTCTTACCAATAGAAAGAGAATGGATGGATAAGTTTATTGCTAACGGATATACAGATACCTTTAGACATTTTAATCCAGAGACTATAAAATACTCATGGTGGAGTTATATGTTTAAATCCAGAGAAAGAAATACCGGATGGAGAATAGACTACCATTTTGTATCTAATAACCTATTAGAAGAAGTTATAGGTGCAGATATTCTGAACGATGTATTTGGTTCAGATCATTGTCCTGTATCAATAGAGATAAAATAATTAGCTGAACTTATTTAAAGGGTTCCTATATCGAAACTTAAGTTATACTTGTTCGATAATCACGGTTTCGGGTGATTATCGGGCACGTATAACTTAATAGTTGAGTTAGGAACCATTTAAATATGTAAAAGCCTCCTATAGAAAATCTGTAAAGATGATATTAAGGAGGCTTTTCTTAAAGGCTATTATAGCACCGACAATATTTTAAATTGGGTATAAGTTATAAGGAGGAATTACTTCTCTTACCTTTGTTGCAGAGGTCCAAAGTAATGAAATGGATCCTTTTGAGTTTCCGACGTATTCAACTTCAATTTTATAATCTTTTTCGCTTTCAAAATCAATGATTTCAAAATCTACTGGGAGAGAATAATAATTTTTCACTTTCAGGATCTCTTTATCATTAAGCCTTACTGTGCCATCTCCTATGCAAATTAACTGTAATTTGTATCTTTGAGAAATAGGAAGTTTTAACTTCCCAGTCCATCTCACTGAGAAGGTTTCACCTAAATCTTTCGGTTTATCAGTTTTCCAGTTGAAGTTAATATTTTCATCCAATCTTTTTAGTATTAGATCAGTAAAGTTTTTGTTTGCATAATAACTTCCCATCAAGCCACCACATTCAGGAGCGTCTACTTGTATATATGTCAACTGCCCTCCAGGATAAACTCCATTGTTTGTGACTTTGTAATCGTCATGATTGTGCATTGGATAGAACTGAGGGAAGAAGTTACTATTTGGATTTTCTTCTGGTTCATCGCAGATATCTATATAATTTGTTGTATTAATATTTAATATATTAACAGGTTCTGTAGGGATTTCTGCTATAAGGGAAGGATCATAGGCTTTAAGCTCATGAATTTGTCTACAAACTGAAGGTATAGAATTTTGCCCTTTTACTATATACTTTCTGTATATAGGACTCTTGTTTTCTGCGTTTATCATAAGATCATAGGTTTCACCAGATCCAATTGTGCAGGTAAAGCCCATTTCAGTTACAGGATGCCCCATATCACTCATGTTGCTTGACATGTGATTCATTTCTAAGAATGGGCTTATGTGTGAATCTTTACCTATTACTCTAAAATGCCATCCGTGTATATGCCAAGGTATTACCTGGTAACCTATATTTATCATCCTGAGTAAAAAATCTTCCCCTGTTTTTACGTGTACATAGGATTCATAATTAAGTTGAGACAGATCTTTATCACTGTCTACTTGAGGTGTTTGAGGATGAGGAAGTAAGGAGTAAGGGAAAGGTCTTCCGTTAACCAACCAGAAATTAGGTTTGTAGTTTACTGGATTAAAATCAGTACCGTTTAATACACTATCGTGCCAAACCTGATCGATGTCTGATAATAACATTATATATTCCTTATTGAAAAAAGAATTGATGTTGTTATAAGCAAAATTTCTATTTGTAGCGGAGCAAGGTATATTAGGAACAATTTCTCCATTATTAAGCCATCTTCCGCACTTATCTTTTTTTATACCATTTTCTTCTAGACTTTTGTAAGATGGATATATTATTAATGCACCATACATTCCCATTTGTACATGCTCTGAGGCTTCTTGATGACAATGGTACATTAGAGTACCAGGATGTTCTGGGTAGAAATAGTAGGTTAGAGTTTCAGGTTTATTGCTGCCATTATACTCCCACATAGGAACTGCAAAGGAGGCTTCAGGGAAACCATCTAACTGAGTGGCTACATGCGCACCGTGCATATGAACTGTATGAGGGTCCATTATACTGACATATTCCATACCAAGATTGATCAATGTAATATAAATTTTGTCGCCAACCTCTCCCCATATAATAGGAGATGGCAGATATGCACTTCCTTTTAGCGCATATAAATCAGACAAGTTCTTTGAATCCTCCCAGTTTAGTTTTTCGTTCACTACCTTATCATCAACTTTATATAATCCACCAACAAATCCGTATATAAGAACTTCAACTTCTGTTACAGGATCAGGAGGAAGTTCTGGAGATGTAGGTAATTTGGTTTTTCCATCAGTAGCTAGCAAAACGTAATGTCTTACAGCCATAGTTATCATCCTTTCATATACAACATATTTTTGTTAACAATTGTACATTGATACATTATATGTAATAATATGTCGTATGTTGAATAAAAGATAAACCACTTCAAATTAAAGTATTGAAGTGGTTTGTCTTATTTTGTAGAGATGTAGAGATCTATATAATTTTTTTATATATTTGAATACTGTCTATAATTTAAGGCAGATAGATTTATAAACAATATTACTGACACATATTTATTGGGTCTCAAGTGAAACTAGTGAAAATAAGATACTATTTTCTAAATGTATATGAATGAATAGATCTTTTTCAAGAGCTTCTATCTGAGCATATACAAGCCTGAACGTAGTACAAGTATCTTCTGGTGCAGAGAAATCATTTGTGAGTTCTCTGATTTCTTTAAGAATGTCTCCAGCAGCATCATGCTCAGATTCAGTTTCCTTTATAAATTCAGTTACCTTTGTAAGGGTAGCATTAGATTTATCACTAGAATACTTTTCTATCAAAGGAAATAGTACTTCTTCTTCCTTAATTAAGTGTTCTTCTAATTCTATTTTTAGAAGTCCAAACAGCTTGTGTAGTTTTAATAGAAGTTCTTGATGATGAGAAAAGTGAGCTTTCAAAATTTTCATCATAAGTAAATCAATATTGGGTAATTCTTTTTTTGTGTAAGAATGATGAGTTCTTACTATATGATTTATAATATTGATTGGTGATTCCTTTCTCCAGTCAATGTATTCATTATTAGACTGCACAAATGCCTCATAAGATTCATTAAGTTCTTTTAAAATACTATCAACATTGAGTTCTTTTTCAAGTAAAGCAGATTCTAAGTTATCATGACCACCGCAACAATAATCAATCTTATATTTATTAAATATCTCGCTTGCTAAGGGGAAAATAGAAACTATTTGACCTAAAGTATCTTTCTTATCTATTGTATTTATCATTGTATACCTCCAAATTGTTATATTGCATTAAGTGCAAGATTTCCAATATATTCGCAAGCTCTTTCTACATCTTGAAGAGACTCTTCTTTTGCAGTAAATCTTATTCTAATAGGGAAAGCTACATCTGACATACCAGTGGATTTTATTACTTTAGAAGTTTCTAATACATTTGCATTTGTATCAACTAGATAATCTTGTATTACTTCTATAGACTCACCGCTCCAACCGTATGAACCAAAGGCTGCAACTATTTTATTAGATAAGTCCATAGCTTTCAATTCTTTTAATACATCCTCTAAAGATCCTATCATGTCTCCATACCTAGTTGAGCTACCGAAAAGTATTATATCAGAGCTGTTTATATAATCTAATACTTCTTCTTTTGGAGTTTTATTTACATCCACAGTCACAGCAGTGATTCCTTCAGCATTAAGGAAATCAGCTATGCTTTGTGAAAGTTTTTTAGTGTTACTTGTCATAGTGGAGTATATTACGGTTGCTGATTTATTAGTTGTAGTATTCTTACTTAGGTTAGCATATACTCCAACAAACTTTTCTATTTCAGTTCTTAATATATATCCATGAGATGGAGCTATCATATTAATATCAAGATCTTTAATCTTATTTATCATATATTGAACATGCTTTCTATGTGGGTGCATGATTAATGTATAGTAAACATTAAAGTCCTCAAAAATATCTTCCTTAGCTAAATCATTAAACACTTCTGTATTAGCAATATGTGTGCTGAATATGTCACATGGGAATAAAATCTTATCTTCAATGCAGTAAGTTATCATAGTTTCTTCAGTATGAAGATATGGTGTTTCTAAGAATAATAGAGTCTTACCACCTATATCTAATTTGTCTCCATCTTTAACTACTAAGAAGTTTCTTTTGTGAAGTTTGTACATTTCTTTTAATTCTTCAACAGCTTTTTCTGTACAAACTATAGTAGCATTCTTAGCTTGAGCTGCAAGACTTCCAAGTCCCCCTGAGTGATCTGGTTCTGTATGGTTTATAACGATATATTGTATTTTCATTAAATCTACAGTTTCTTTTAAGTTATCTACGAATTCTTTTCCAAAGCTTATATCTACAGTATCTATAATTGTTGGTTTCTCTGTATTTAGTAAGTAGCTGTTATATGTTGTACCTTTTGTTAATGTAAGTCTATGGAATGGAACATCTCTATCATCTACCTTACCTACGCTATATATGTTTTCTGCAATCATCATTTTATTTATCATAATTAAGCCTCCTAAATTTTATATCAAATTAATTTTTTTTCGTTTGCTATGGCTTAATTATATGAGCATTAAGATTTTAAAAATATGATTCAAATCAAATTTTAAAATAATAATAAAAAGATGCTTTAAAGCACTGAGTCGAAATTAAATTGTTATCCATCCGATGCTTTAATGAGCTTGCGCAAAGAATTAATATAAAAATACTAAAGCTCCTGTAAAAAAACAGGAGCTTTAGACAACAATATTAAATTACAATAGTACTTACATAAAATCATTTAGTCTGCTAGAATCTCGAATAATTAAAGTTTTATTTCCTACTAAAGATATTACACCAGAGTCTTGTAGCTTAGTGAGCTTTCTGCTTATAGTTTCTCGAGTAACCCCTATATAGTTAGCCATATCCTCTCTGTTCATAGGTAAGTTAACTTCTATTCCTAAATCAGTATTATGTCCGTATTTTTCTCCAAATTCGGAGATGAGACTAGCAACTCTTATATCAGCATCATTGGTTGCAAGATTCTGTGCAAGATTTTCAGCTTCAATAAGCCTTTTAGAAACTTCAGTCAATATTTTTACTGATATTTCAGGGTTTTCTATAAGTATAGTGTGCATTGCATCTTTACTTAAAGAACATATTTTTACAGAAGAGAGAGCATATGCAGAGAAATTGTATTTATCTTTTTCATTAAAGAGGCTAAGTTCTCCGAAGAAATCACCTGGAGCTAAAACTCGTATTATTTGTTCTTTTCCTTCTTTTGTGACCTTTGTGAGTTTTACTTGACCTTGATTTATAATTACTAAAGAGTTAGAAAGATCTCCTTCGACACAAATTGCTTCACCTTTATTAAAGCTAAGGTGATTTATTTTAGAAACAACCTTAGATAAATGATCTCTGTCAAGTGATGCAAATATGGGAACTTTGCTAGCGCAAAGTTTGGTTTTACAATTTTCACATTGAATTTTATTCAAATATATCACCTCATGAAGTGTTAATAAATATTTGTATATTATTTTATCATAAATATATTTTTATATAAACTGATCTATAATAGTAACTTTTTAATATTTTATTTCAATGAGTTTAATAGTTCCATATAGATGAACAATTTCGTGAGAAAATTTTTAAATATATCTCTAATTGAAGTAGCAAATTTTTAGAAATGGTTTTCATATTTTCAAATAATTCATTAACTTGGTTTTGAAGGTGTCCTTAAGTAAAATTGCAATTTACAGTTTTTAGTATCAAAATGAATGAGATTACGTATATTGTAATAAAAGTGAAGTTTAGTTATGATTTTATTGCATAATTTTAATATTTTTTTATAAAAATTAATTATTATATTGATTTTTTTGACACTTTAGTGATATTATTATTTCACAATATAATTTTTTTTGGTTCATTAAATGAATCATATGGTATAGTAAATTTATCATAATAAAAATAATATAAGAGATATGTTGTATTGAAATAAAAATTATATATTTATGAAATAGAAGAATACTTAAATGATAGAGTTAAGAATTGTTTATTGAGTAAATGTAGCAATTTTATCTAATATAGCAAAAGTAATATTAAAGGGGGACTGGCTATGTTTTGTAACTTTCCGAAAGAGCAAGGGATGTATGATCCAAGTTTTGAAAAAGATGCCTGTGGTATTGGGGCAATAGCACATATTAAAGGCAAAAAGAACCATGCCATCGTAAAGGATGCATTAGATATTCTTGTTAAGTTAGAGCACAGAGGGGGCGCTGGAGCTGATCCTAATGTAGGAGATGGAGCAGGAATACTGATTCAGGTATCGCACAATTTCTTTACAAAAGTATGTGGGTTTGAATTACCGAAAGAAGGGCACTACGGTGTAGGAATGTTCTTCTTATCACAAAATAAAGAGAAGAGAGAAAAAGCAAAGGCGCTTTTTGAAAATATTGTTCTTAATGAAGGGCATTGCTTTTTGGGATGGAGAGAAGTTCCTGTTAATCCAGAGGACTTAGGAGACGCATCTAGAGAAGCAATGCCTTTTATAATGCAAGGATTTGTTGCTTCAAATAATAATAACTTTGATTCAAAAACTTTTGAAAGAGAACTTTATGTAATCAGAAGACTATTTGAAAAAGAAATGGTTGAAGCATATATAGCTAGCCTTTCCTCTAAGACTTTAGTTTACAAAGGAATGCTTACAGCAGTTCAAGTTGAAAAGTTTTACCCAGATTTACAAAGCAAATTTATGGATACAGCGATAGCTCTTGTTCACTCAAGATTTAGTACAAACACTTTCCCAAGCTGGGAGAGAGCTCATCCTAATAGATACATCATTCATAATGGAGAGATAAATACCATTAGAGGTAATGTAAATTGGATGAACGCAAGAGAATCGGAATTTAAATCAGATATATTTGGAAATGAACTTAAAAAGGTTCTTCCAGTAATAAATAAAAATGGTTCGGATTCGTCAATGCTTGATAACACAATAGAGTTTCTATATATGAATGGAAGAACTCTTCCTCACATAATGATGATGCTTATTCCAGAACCTTGGAGCAAGAATCCTGAAATGGATAAAGACAAGAGATCTTTCTATGAATATAATTCAACAATGATGGAGCCATGGGATGGACCAGCTGCAATAGCATTTACAGATGGAGATATACTAGGTGCAACTTTAGATAGAAATGGTCTTAGACCTTCAAGATATTATGTAACAAAGGATGATTATTTAATACTATCATCTGAAGTTGGAGTTATGAATGTTGAAAGTGGCAATGTAAAGTATAAAGGAAGACTTACGCCAGGTAGAATGCTTTTAGTTGATACAGTTAATGGTGAGCTTATAGATGACAATGATTTAAAGAAAAATTATTCTACTTTAAAACCATATGGAACATGGGTTAAGGATAATTTATTGAAGCTTAGAGAAATACCGGAAGTTACTGTATCTGAAGAAAAATTAGAAGAAGCTAAATTAGTTAGATTGCAAAAGGCTTTTGGATACACTTATGAAGATGTTACATCTACAATAACTCCTATGTGCGTAAATGCAGATGATCCACTAGCATCTATGGGAGTTGATACACCACTAGCAGTTTTAAGTGATAGACCACAGCTGTTATATAACTATTTCAAACAATTATTTGCTCAGGTTACTAATCCGCCGATAGATGCAATAAGAGAAGAGATAGTAACTTCTGTAAGAGTGTATTTAGGTGCAGAGTCAAATATACTTTCTGAAGGTGAGAATAACTGCAGAAGAGTAAAATTAGACAATCCTATATTATCTAATGAAGACTTTAATAAGGTATTATCTATAGAAAATAAAGGGTTTAAAAATGTAATTATACCAACAGTATTCAATAAGAACAAAGAAGGGAATCTGGAAAAGGCTTTAGAAGATATACTAAGAAAAGCTGATGAAGCTATAGAAAATGGGACTTCAATTATAGTTCTTTCAGATAAAACTGTTGATGAAAATAATGTTCCAATCCCTGCGTTACTTGCTGTTTCAGCATTACACCACCATCTGGTTGATGAAGCAAAAAGAACTAAGGTTAGTATAGTTGTAGAATCTGGAGAACCTAGAGAAATTCATCATTTTGCACTACTTTTAGGTTTTGGTGCTAATGCAATAAATCCTTATATGGCATATGAATCTATTAGAACTTTAGTTGAAGAAGGTACTGTGGATTTAAGCTTTGATAAAGCAGTTTACAATTATAATAAGGGTGCTCTAAAAGGAATTGTTAAAGTAATTTCTAAGATGGGTATTTCAACAATACAATCATACAACGGAGCTCAAATTTTTGAAGCTATTGGAATATCAAAGCAAGTAGTAGATAAGTATTTTACATTGACACCATCTAGGATAGAAGGAATTGATCTTCTAGATATAGAGAAAGAAGCTGTAATAAGACACACACAAGGTTTTGATGCAAGACTTATAGACTTTACTCTTGATTCTGAGGGCGCTCATAAGTTTAGAAGTAATAAAGAAGAACATTTATATAATCCTCTTACAATTCATAAGCTTCAAGATGCATGTAAGACAGGTAATTATGAAGAATTTAAAGAATATACTTCTTTAGTTAGCAATGAAAAGAACAACCTAACTCTAAGAAGCTTACTAGATTTAAAACTAGGTAATGAAAGTATCTCTATAGATGAAGTTGAATCAGTTGAGTCAATAGTTAAGAGATTCAAAACAGGAGCTATGTCTTACGGTTCAATCAGCAAGGAAGCTCATGAATGTTTAGCAATAGCAATGAACAGGATTGGTGGAAGATCTAACACCGGTGAAGGCGGAGAAGAAAGAGAAAGATTTGTTGTAGATGAAAATGGAGATTTAAGATCTTCTGCAATAAAACAAATTGCATCTGGTAGATTCGGAGTTACTTCAGAATACCTTGTAGATGCAAAAGAAATACAGATAAAGATGGCACAAGGGGCAAAACCAGGTGAAGGTGGACAGCTTCCGGCAACTAAGGTTTACCCATGGGTAGCTAAGGCAAGACATTCAACTACTGGAGTTGGTTTAATATCACCACCACCACATCATGATATATATTCTATAGAAGATTTGGCAGAACTTATATATGATCTTAAGAATGTTAACTCAAGAGCAAGAGTAAGTGTAAAATTAGTTTCTGAAGCTGGAGTTGGTACAGTTGCAGCAGGTGTTGCAAAGGGTGGAGCAGATGTAATACTAATCAGTGGTTATGATGGAGGAACAGGAGCATCTCCAAGAACTTCTATAAAACATGCTGGATTACCTTGGGAACTTGGACTTGCTGAAGTTCACCAAACTCTAATCCTAAATGGCTTAAGAGAAAGAGTAGTAATAGAAACTGATGGAAAGCTTATGTCAGGAAAAGATGTAGCTATTGCAGCACTTCTAGGTGCAGAAGAGTTTGGGTTTGCTACAGCACCATTAGTAGTTATGGGTTGTGTGATGATGAGAGTATGTAATCTTGATACTTGTCCTGTTGGAATAGCAACTCAAAATGAAGAATTAAGAAAGAGATTTAAAGGAAAGCCTGAGCATGTTATAAACTTCATGTACTTTATAGCAGAAGAACTAAGAGAATATATGGCGAAGCTTGGCTTCAGAACAATAGACGAAATGATTGGACGTACTGATAAATTAGTACAAAGATCTATTGGTGGATGGAAGGCTAAGAAAGTAGATTTATCAAGACTGCTATTCAATCCAGAAGTTCCACATGACAGAATCTACAAGTATCAAGCGAGTTATGACCATAAATTATATAATGTTTTAGACTCAAAGGTACTAGTACCAAACGCGCTAGATGCTCTTGAAGGAAAGTCAAATGTTAAGCTTGAAGTAAATGTTGGTAACACTGATAGAGTATTCGGAACAATATTAGGAAGCGAAATAACTAAGAGATATGGAGAAAAAGGACTTCCAGAAGACACTATTTGGGTAAAAACAAAGGGTGCTGGTGGGCAGAGCTTTGGAGCATTTATTCCTAATGGTCTTACACTAGAACTTGAAGGAGATGCTAATGACTATATTGGAAAAGGACTTTCTGGCGGTAAGATAATAGTATATGAGCCAGACACTGTAACACTTAACCCGACTGAAAATATATTAGTTGGCAATGTAGCTTTATATGGGGCTACTAGTGGTAAGGCTTTTATAAGAGGAGTTGCTGGTGAAAGATTTGGAGTTAGAAACTCTGGAGCTACAGCAGTAGTTGAAGGTGTTGGAGATCATGGTTGTGAATATATGACTGGTGGAACTATTGTTATACTTGGTCCGGTAGGAAGAAACTTTGCAGCTGGTATGTCAGGTGGAGTAGTTTATATTCTTGATTCTGAAGGAACAAAGAGAAAAAATATAAATGAAAGCATGGTTTATATAGAAGAGTTAAATGCATCAGATGAAAAAGATATACTTTTGCTTCTAGAAGAGCATAGAAAATATACTGATTCTGCTGAAGCGAAAAATATAGCTTCAAACTTTGAAGAATATAAGAAAGGCTTTATTAAGGTAATGCCTAAGGATTATAAGAATATAACTACCTTAATTAAAGAGTATGTAGCTTCAGGTGCTTCAAAAGAAGATGCAGAAAGAATGGCCTTTGATGTAATAAAAGGAGTAAGAAAGTAGGAAAGAGGAGGAGTATTATGGGAAAGCCAACAGGTTTTTTAGAATATGATAGGAAAGTTGCAGCTAAGAAAAAACCAAAGGAAAGATTAAAAGATTACAACGAGTTTGTAACTCCTCTTTCCAAAGAGGAACAACAAGTTCAAGGGGCTAGATGTATGGACTGTGGTATACCATTCTGTCAGTCAGGAATAATGATAAATGGAATGGTATCTGGATGTCCTGTTAATAATCTTATACCAGAATGGAATGATTTAATATACAAAGGAAATTGGAAGAAAGCTATTGAAAGACTTCTAAAGACTAATAACTTTCCAGAATTTACAGGAAGAGTTTGTCCAGCACCTTGTGAGTCAGCTTGTACTGCTGGAATTAATGGACCAGCAATCTCTATAAAAGAAAATGAAAGATCTATTATAGAGAGAGCTTTTGAAGAAGGCCTAATTAAGCCTAATCCTCCAAAAGTAAGATTGGACAAAAATGTAGCAATAATAGGTTCTGGACCAGCTGGACTTGCTTGTGCAGATCAACTTAATAAAAGAGGCTATAACGTTACTGTTTATGAAAGAAATGACCGTGTAGGCGGACTTTTGATGTATGGTATTCCTAACATGAAGCTTGATAAGGCTGTAATTGATAGAAGAGTGAATATCATGAAAGAAGAAGGAATAAGCTTTGTAACAAATGCAAATGTTGGGGTTAATGTTGACTCTAAGGAACTTTTAGAAAAGTATGATTCTGTAGTTTTAGCTTGTGGTTCATCAAATCCTAGAGATTTAAAGGCAAAGGGAAGAGAATTTAAGGGAATACATTATGCAGTAGATTTTCTTAAATCAACAACAAAGAGCCTCTTAGATTCAAACTTAGAGGATAAGAATTATATATCTGCAGAAGGAAAAGATGTTATTGTAATAGGTGGAGGAGACACTGGAACTGACTGTGTTGCCACAAGTCTAAGACATAACTGCAATTCCTTAGTCCAATTTGAAATTATGGGTAAGCAACCGGAAGAAAGAACTGATGCTAATCCATGGCCACAATACCCAAGAATTCATAAGGTTGACTACGGTCAAGAAGAATTTATTGATTTGAATGGTAAGGATCCTAGAGAGTTCTTAATCACAGTAAAAGAATTTATAGGTGATGAAGAAGGCAACCTCACTGCAGTAAAAACAGTAAATGTAAATTGGGAAAAGAACGAAAATGGTGCTTTTGTTCCAAAGGAAGTTGAAGGTAGTGAAAAGATCTGGAAAGCAGATATGGTACTACTTGCAATGGGCTTTGTAGGAGCTGAGAAGTATGTAACTGATGGCTTTGAAGTAGAAACTGATGGAAGAACAAATGTAAATGCTCAGTACGGAAAATTCCAAACTAATGTATCCAAGGTTTTCGCTTGTGGAGATGTTAGAAGAGGACAAAGTCTTGTAGTATGGGCTATAAATGAAGGAAGAGCTTGTGCAAGAGAAGTAGATAAGTTCTTAGAAGGATATACAACTTTAGTTTAATATAAAAATACCACTTCATAACTTTTTGAAGTGGTATTTTTTATTGTTGACAAGGTAAGTATTAAAAGGGATTTTAGGTGTAACTAGAAGGCATTAATATCTATTCCACTGAATTGATGAACTACTTCGTATTAGAATTTATATTTTTAAATTCTCTAACCAGAACCCGTGAGAGTTTTAAAAATAGATTTCGGATCGAAGTAGTTCATCTTTATAAACATGTTATAATGAAATGAGATAAGACAAAGTTTTTAGGAGGAAACTATGAGAGAAGATATATATCAAAGACTCATAGCATTGACAGAGGAAGAAGAAAAGATATTAAATGGAGAAGAAAATGTTAATAAAAGCTTATATACTGATAACGGTGAATTTATAGTAGATAGCAGAAAACTCCTACAAACAGGAGAATTAATTGATATAAGAAGACATACTAGATTTGTACATTTTCCTAAGCATAAACACAATTACATAGAGTTTAATTATGTTTATAAGGGACAGTTGACACAGAATATAGATGATAGAAAAATTACTTTAAAACAAGGGGAGTTTATCTTTTTAAATCAATACATAACACATGAAATAGAAGCCTCTGAAGAAGAGGATATAATAATAAATTTTATAATCAAGCCAGAGTTTTTTGACTATATAATAACTCTTTTAGAGGATGAAAGCTTAATAAGTAAGTTTTTACTAACCACCTTATATAAGGATTATAGTGAAGGAGAGTACTTATACTTTAAAGTAGCTGATAAAAATTATATACAAGAGCTTGCAGAAAAAATAATAACAGAACTTTATGAACCTTCTATTATGAGTAAAGCAACAATTAAGCTATTAGTAGGATTACTCTTAGTTGAGTTAGTGAAGAGATCTAAGGATATTGAAACTTATTCAGCTAATAATTATGATAAGCTCCTTATAATTCAAAGTTTCAAATATATTGATAAATATTATAGGAATGCAAATTTATTTGAACTTGCTAAAAAATTAAATCAGCCACATTATAAAATTAGCAAACTAATAAAAAAGCATACAAAAATGACTTTCAAAGAGCTTCTTCAAGAGAAAAAGTTAAGTAAGGCAATAGAGTTATTAAAGCTTACTGAGTATTCTATAGTTGAAATAATAGATTTAGTAGGTTATGAGAATCCTACTTATTTTTATAAGATATTTAAAGGAAAGTATGGAGTTACACCTAAGGAATATAGAGGAAAGAAGCTACACGAGGACTAGATAATTAATATAAGAATATTATTGAAATTAAGCGGTTATGCAGGAGATGCTATATGAGCGAGCTATTTGAATTAAAGCATCGGATGACTAACTACTTAATTTCAACATGGTATTTTAACAGCGCCTTATTATTTTAAAATTTATTCTAATCCAATATAGTAATCTAATAAATCTTCAATGGTTATAGTTCCAACTAGCTTTTCGTTTTCCACCACTGGCATGGAAATAATATTATTTTTCCTTAAACGTTTGGCGACAACAATAAGATCTTCATTAGATTGAGCTGAAATTATTAATTTTGACATAACCCATTCAACTGGACAATCTTCATAGTGTCCTGGGGTTACCATGAATCTATATATATCTGCTTTAACCACCATTCCAACTAAAGACTCGTTATCATCTATTACTGGCATACCATTTAAATCAAACTCATCCATAAGTTTTAAAGCTTTATCTATGTCATCGTTTACTTTTAAAGTAATAGGATTAGGTTTTAATAGATTACTAATGTTCATGATATCATCTCCCTCAAATATGTTTATATTTTTATTTTACTACAAAAAACTACATTAAAAAACATAGATTCAGAATATTTAGAAAATAATAATTCTCTTTATATATTTGGTACTGTTAAGGCACTGGGGTGAAATTAAGCTAAAAGGATAAGATAAAATTTACAACAATTTGATGTTAGAATAGCCACAAATTACAGCAAATAATTACTGGTAATATATTGATAAGAAGTTATAATTTTAATATACATATTTTGTAATATATTATATAATAATCATGTATATTAAACCATAGAAATGTAAATTAGGAGTTATAATTAAGGGGGAAAGAAATGAAGAACCTTTATAATCTGAGATATATAACAATAATTTTAATTTTTGGAATTTTCACTTTTATCCTTTTTGGAATTTTTAAAGAACCTACCAATGTTAAAGAGCAAATAAAACCAGAAATAGTACTTATTTGCCATGTGAAGTCAAATCCATATTGGCAATATATAAAGGCAGGGGCGGAAAAGGCTGCGAAGGAAAGAAATGCTGTTGTTAAGGTTGAGGGACCTGATTATGCTAATGTTGATGAAGGACTTAAACTTATCAATATGGCGTATGCTGCTAAGGTAAGTGGAATAATTACATATGTGCAGGAGGAAAGTAAATATAACTCTGTAATTAATAATGTTGTTGACAATGGAATACCTCTTATTACGATAGATTCAGATGCAGAGCAAAGTAAACGTTTAGCGTACGTTGGCACAAATAATATCGGTGCAGGTACTGAAGGTGCCAAGGAAATGATAAGGCAAATTGGAACCGAAGGAAATATCGGTATAGTTATAGGTGGTAAAGACGTAACAAATCAAAAAGAAAGAGTACAGGGCTTTAAAGATTATATAAATAGTAATTCAAAGATAGATATAGTTAGTGTTGAATCTTCTGATTCATATCTACTTGAAGCAGAACTTGCAGCTAAGAAAATACTAACTAAAAGCTATAATATAAAAGCTCTATTTTGTACATCGGCTCTTGATGGAGTAGGGGCGGCTAAAGCAGTATCAAGCCTTGGACTTGTAGGGAGAGTTAAGATTGTTGCTTTTGATGACTTGCCTGAAACCTTACAATTTATCGAATCAGGAGTAATTTCTTCCACTATTGTACAAAGACCATATATGATGGGATACAATGCAGTAAATATGATAATGGATATATCTAAAGGTAAGAAAGTGGATAAGGTAAACTTAACAGATGTACAAGTAGTTGATAAAAATAATATAAATGAATATAAGAAAAAGCAGGGAGAGTAGAGAATGAAAAATAGTTTAAGAAGAAAATTCATTATTTTTGCTCTCATTATTATAATTCCATTAGCTACAAGTAATATTACTGCAGTACTTACAAATAGAAAAATAAATGAGAATTATTCTATTATGCTAAGTAAATTGAACAATATAAACGAAATAAAAAATCTACTTAATGAGGCATCTGATAATTTTAATAAATACATACAAACCAATAATACTCAATGTAGAAATGACTATAGAAAAGATTTAAATGAAGCACTAAATAAGGTAAATTCCCTTAAAGAGATTTCTGATGTTGAAAGCCAATATATTTTAAGAGATTTAATAAATACTCTTTATAGTTATAGAGCTGAAGGAGAGAAGACAATAGAGCTTTATGACAATAGAGGGTCTATTGATACTTATTATGAGCATTATGTTTCTACTAAGGAAATTCAGACTTATTGTAATAGTTATATTACTAATTTAACGGATAGCTATATTAGTTATAATGATACCTTATATAAAAGCTATGAAGTTAAAGAACGTATTATAAATAAGATTATAATGCTATATATTACAGCGGCACTATTGATGAGCATATTATCAACGCTCTTTTTTATTAGAAATATAAGCTTAAAATTGAGGCAACTGGTAAAGGCATCAAAAAAGGTTTCAAATGGCGATTTCGAGATGGTAGGAGGAGAAAAGACTGATATATATGAATTAGATTTGTTATCAGAGGCCTTCAACAGCATGATTAAGAATATAAAAGTATATATAAATTCACTGAAGAGAAATGCTGAGCTTGAAAGAAAAGTAATAGATGATGAGATTACTATTTTAAAATATGAAAATGCACTAAAGTTAAGTCAATTAAAAGTGCTTCAATCCCAAATAAATCCACATTTTTTATTTAATACTTTAAATTGTATAAATCAAACAGCAATAAAAGAAAATGCTTCTACCACAGAAGAACTTATAAAGTCTGTATCAGGAATTTTGAGATATAGCTTAACAATGATGGAACGAAATGCAACATTAAAGGAAGAAATAGATGTAGTAAAGCAATATATATTCATACAAAAGGTTCGCTATGATGAAAGAGTTACTTTTATATTAGATTTAAAGGTTGATTTAACAAAAGTAAAGGTCCCAGGAATGACTCTTCAACCTTTTGTAGAAAATGCTTTTATACATGGTATAGAACCAATGGAAGATGGTGGAAATATAGGAATAACTATATACGAAGAAGGAAGTTATACAATTGTGCTTATTGAAGATAGTGGCTGCGGAATCGATGAAGAAACTCTTAGTAAGTTAAGCTCAGAAGATAATTCTAGTGAGCATATAGGACATACTACTGGAATGGGGATAAGGAGCACAATTAATAGGTTAGAGTTACTATATGATGAGAAAAATCTATTCGCCATAGAAAGTAAAAAGGGGCTAGGAACAAAAATCTATTTAAAAATTCCTAAAAAGGTGTTGATGTAGACATGGTAAGACTTCTTATTGCTGATGATGAAAAGTATGAAAGAGAATCTATTATAAGTATCCTAAGCTGGGAGTTTGGTGATAAATTAGAAGTGCTCGAGGCTCGTAATGGAAGAGAAGCTATTGAGATATCAGAACAGGCTAGACCAGATATCGTTATTACTGATATAAAAATGCCTGGTATAAATGGGTTAGTAGCTATTGAAGAGATAAAGAGATCACTCCCTAATACTTACTTTATTATATTGACTGCATATGACTATTTTGACTTTGCAGTAGAGGCTGTGAAAAATAATGTCAAAGAGTATATACTAAAACCTTTCGGAAGAACAGAGCTGATTGAAAAGATCAGAAAAGCAGTAGCATGTGTAGATAAAGAAAAAGCAAAAAGAAAAAGCGAAATAGAAAATGCTGAAAAGCTAAATAATTTAATTTCAGTTATGGAAAATGAATTGAGTTACTATATACTAAATAATACATTTGAAGCTATTGATGAGCAGATGTATAAGAATTACTTGAATTTAAGCTTTGAAAATACATGTTCAATGGTAATAGAACTTGAAGGAAACAACACAGAGCTATTTAACAATCAAGTTAAAAGCAAGGTTGGAGAATATATAAAAGGCTATATAAACTTAAAGTATAGAGCAATAGGAACGTACAAGTCTATTAAAGAATTAGTATATTTTATTGAGGCTCCAGTAGATAATAGTGATGAAGATAAAAAGATTACTATAGTAAAATTAGCTGTAGATATAAGAAAAGATGTACAACGAATATTTGATATATCCATAAATGTAGGAATAGGAAGGTGCTATAGCGGTCTTGCAGCGATGCATACATCATATAAAGAAGCCATTACTTCACTAGAAAAAAGAGGTGATAATAACATTATTCATATAGAAAATATAAAAGACAATTTGAATGAAAATAATCACAATATGGATAGTAGTAAATCAGTACTTTTTAAAGATATAGAGAAGTATATAGTTGAAAATATGGTGGAAGAATTAGATCTTGATACCGTTGCAGCTAGATTCAACCTTAGTTGCTATTACTTTAGCAGGACTTTCAAAGAGATTATAGGTTATAATTTTTCAGATTATATAAATATTCTTAGGATAAAGAAGGCTAAGGAGCTCCTTAGGGATAATTCTATAAGCATAAAAGAGATTTGCTTCTCTGTTGGTTATAATGATCCAAATTATTTTAGTAAAGTATTTAAAAAGTATGAAGGAAGAAGTCCTACAGAATTTAGAAAATAAGACATAAGCCCATATAGTAGTGTATTTAAAATAACACTACCATATGGGTGTTTTTTTGCTGTAAAAATCTGCGCAAGAGTTTACCAGTGAAAAGCAAGTAAAAACCTTTAGTTAAACGTATTCAAAAACTATAATGAGTCTGTGGTCAAAATAAACTTCAAGGGGGAATAATAAATGAAAAAAGTACTTACTACTCTTTTAGCTTTAGGCTTAATGGCAACCTTAGCTGGTTGTGGTAATTCGGGGACAAAAGCTACAGACACAGGCGCAGCGACTTCCACCAAACAGTTAATTGGAGTAGCTATGCCTACTCAATCACTTCAAAGATGGAATCAAGATGGATCAAACATGAAATCAGCGCTAGAAGCAAAAGGATACAAGGTAGAGCTTCAATATGCTAACAATGACGTAAATACTCAGACTCAACAAGTAGAAAATATGATAACAAAAGGTTGTAAGGTTTTAGTTGTAGCTGCAATAGACGGATCAGCAATGACAGATGTTCTTAAGAAAGCAGCAGATAACAACGTAAAGGTAGTAGCTTATGACAGATTGATAATGAAGACACCTAATGTTGACTATTATGCAACATTTGATAACTTCAAGGTTGGAGTAATTCAAGGACAATATATAGAAAAGCAACTAGGCTTAAAGGATGGAAAAGGTCCATTTAATATAGAACTATTTGGTGGTTCACCAGATGATAATAACGCGACTTTCTTCTTTAATGGTGCTATGAGCATATTACAACCTTATATTGACAATGGAAAATTAGTTGTCGCAAGTGGACAAAAAGATTTTACTAAAATTGCAATTCAAGGCTGGGATTCAGCTAAGGCTCAAGCAAGAATGGATAACTTAATTACAGCTAACTATGCAAAAGACAAAAAGCTTGATGTAGTACTTTCTCCAAATGATAGTTTAGCAATAGGTATAGTTGCATCCCTAAAGAATGCTGGTTATGGAACTAGTGATAAGCCATATCCAGTATTAACAGGTCAAGACTGCGATAAGCCAAATGTAATAGCTATGATAAATAAGCAACAATCTATGTCAATATTCAAAGATACTAGAACTCTTGCTTCAAAAGTAGTTGAGATGGTTGATAGTTTAGTACAAGGTAAGGAAGCTGCAGTAAATGATACAAAGACTTATAACAATGGAAGCAAGGTTGTACCATCATTCCTATGCGATCCAGTTTATGCTGATGCTTCAAACTATAAAACAATACTTATAGATAGTGGTTATTATAAAGAAGCAGATTTAAAATAGTAAAATATAAACAATAAGTTTAGCCGAGCACAAAGCTAAGGTGCTCGGCTTTACAAACATATTATGACAGCAGAAAGAAAAGTATCGATATGGGAGGGAAAAAGATGGAGGATTATATTCTTCAAATGAAAGATATAACAAAACTCTTTCCAGGGGTTAAGGCTTTAAATAATGTAAATGTAAATGTAAAAAAAGGAGAAGTGCATGCTCTTATAGGTGAAAACGGGGCTGGTAAATCTACCTTAATGAATGTCCTAAGTGGAATATATCCCTATGGAACTTATACAGGGGACATTATATATGAAGGACAGGAATGCAGATTCACTAATATAAAGGATAGTGAGAAGAAGGGGATAGTAATAATTCATCAAGAACTAGCATTAATACCATATCTATCAATAGCTGAAAACATATTTTTAGGTAATGAAAGAGCAAAAAATAATTTTATAAATTGGCGCATAACAAAAGATAAAGCTGCAGAAATGCTTAATAAGATAGGACTTAATGAAAATCCTAATACAAAGATTATAGATATAGGTGTAGGAAAACAGCAGTTGGTAGAAATAGCAAAGGCTTTAGCTAAGAATGTTAAGCTTTTAATATTAGATGAGCCTACTGCTGCTTTAAATGAAGAAGATTCAGATCATCTATTAAACTTAATATTAGAATTACAGAAAGAAGGTATTTCTTCAATACTTATTTCTCATAAACTCAATGAAGTTGTGAAGGTCGCTGATAGGGTAACAGTAATAAGAGATGGAGCGACTATAGAGACTTTAGAAAATAACGGTGATATAAGTGAGGATAGAATAATAAAAGGAATGGTTGGAAGAGATCTTACTCACAGATTTCCAGAACATACTTCTAATATTGGAGATGTAGTTTTTGAGGTTAAAGATTGGAATGTACATGATCCATTGATACCGCAAAGAAAAGTTATCAAGGATATGAATATAAAAGTTAAAAAAGGCGAAATCGTTGGGCTTTCAGGTCTTATGGGAGCAGGAAGAACAGAATTTGCTATGAGTATTTTTGGAAAGGCTTATGGGACCCATATAACAGGGAAAATATTTAAGGATGGTAAAGAAATTACTGTTAATAGCATCAGACAGGCCATAGAACATGGTATAGCCTATACTACAGAAGATAGGAAGACAGCAGGTTTAAATCTAATAGATAATATAAAAAATAATATTACTATAGCTAATTTATTTAAGATAAGTAAGAATTTTGTTATAGATAAATCAAGGCAGACAAAAGTTGCTGAAGAATATAGGCAAAAGCTTAATATAAAAACACCAACTATATTACAGGATGTAGGAAACCTTTCAGGAGGGAACCAGCAAAAAGTTGTTCTTAGTAAATGGATATTTACTGAACCTGATGTCCTTATTTTAGATGAGCCAACAAGGGGAATAGATATAGGAGCAAAGTATGAAATATATAAGATTATAAATGATTTGGCGGATAGTGGAAAGTCAGTTATATTCATATCCTCTGAATTGCCTGAAATACTAGGTGTTTGCGATAGGATTTATGTTATTAATGATGGAAAAATAGTAGGCGAGCTAGATAAAAAAGATGCATCTCAAGAGTCGATAATGAAATGCATAATGAATAGCAATAGGGAGGTTATATAAATGCAAACAGTTCAAAAATCTGGAGATAATACTAAGCACAACTTATTAGATGGAATTAAAAGTACCTTCAGGAGTAATGTAAGACAATATGCAATGCTTATAGCATTGGTAGTTATTATAATCATATTTCAGATTTTAACTAATGGGATACTTTTGGTTCCAATGAATGTAGCTAATTTAATACTTCAAAATAGCTATGTATTCATATTAGCAATTGGTATGACTTTGTGTATCTTAACTGGAGGAAATATAGACCTTTCTGTTGGATCAGTGTGTGCTTTTATAGGCGCATTACTTGGAACCTTTATAGTAAGTATGAAAATGAATATATGGTTGGCCATAGTATTCTGCCTAGTAGCTGGTTTAATAATTGGAATATGGCAGGGATTTTGGATAGCTTATGTAAGAATACCAGCATTTATTGTAACCCTTGCAGGTATGCTTATATTTAGAGGACTTACAATTACAATGCTTAAAGGACTTACTTTATCTCCATTCCCAGAAAGTTTTCAAAAGTTAAGTGGAGGGTATATACCAGATATTTTTAAAGGAGCTTCGGCTTTGAACCTAACAGCAATTATAGCTGGAATTATAATTTCTATAGTTTATATATTTTTAGAGGCAAAGAAGTGGTCTGCAAGTAAAAAGAATGAATATGAAAGTAATTCTTTATATGTTATGATTGGTAAAATTGCTTTAGTAGTTGTAGCTACGAATTTAGTATTTTATTGGTTTGCAAAATATAAGGGGATTCCAGTTATATTTGTTATAGTTGGTGTATTGGTATTCGTATATTCTTTCTTTGCAAACAATACTATTCAAGGAAGATATCTTTATGCTATGGGTGGAAATGAGAAGGCAGCAAAGCTTTCAGGAATAAATACAAATAGAGTACTTTTCTTCTCATATGTAAATATGGCAGTATTAAGTGCAGTAGCCAGTATAGCCTTTACTTCAAGACTTAATGCAGCAGCACCTCAATCAGGAACAAACTTTGAACTTGATGCTATTGCAGCTTGTTTTATAGGAGGAGCTTCTGCCTATGGTGGAGTAGGTACAGTAATAGGTGCTATAATTGGTGCGCTAGTAATGGGTGTATTAAATAATGGTATGTCTATAATGGGTGTTGGAAGTGACATGCAGATGACGATAAAAGGATTTGTCTTGTTGATGGCAGTTGCTTTTGATGTATTTTCAAAATCGAAGAGATAGATTTGTTAGAGTTAAAAGGAGAGTGTATGCTCTCCTTTTTCTATTTATAAAGATATAAAACCTAATATAGAAGATTCTTTACAATAACTTGAAGCTTGAATTAAGAAGGTATTTTATAATAGATTGAATTTTATAAAGAAAGTGCAAATAAGGATAATAAATTATACAAACGTAGACATTATATTAGCTCGCTTAGGCGACTATAATTTACTTGTGTAAATGATTTCGAAGCTAAGGAGGATAAATTATGGAATATCATTTAGCCATTGATATTGGGGCTTCTAGCGGAAGACACATCTTAGGATATATTGAAGATGGAAAAATGAAGATAGAAGAAGTTTATAGGTTTGAAAATGGAATAAGAAAAATAGATGATGAATATTGCTGGGATCTAAAAGGTCTATTCCAAGAGATAAAGAATGGAATTCATAAGTGTAAAGAAATTGGGAAATTACCTAAAAGTATAGGAATAGATACTTGGGCAGTAGATTTTGTTCTGTTAGATAGACAAGATAAAGTTCTAGGAAATACTGTTGCATATAGAGATGATAGAACTGAAGGGATAATGGAAGAAGTATTTGAGACAATTCCTAAAGATATGCTTTATCTTTATACAGGAATACAGTTTCAAAGATTCAATACAATATATCAGTTAATGGCAATTAAGAATAAAAAGCCAAATGTTTTAGAAAATGCAAAGGCATTTTTAATGGTTCCTGATTACTTAAATTTCCTCTTAACTGGAGTAAAAGCAAATGAGTATACAAACGCTACAAGCACACAGCTGGTAAACTCTTTCGATAGAACTTGGGATCATAAAATTTTAGAGCAGCTTGGAATTGATAAATCAATATTCCAAGAGATAAGGCTTCCTAAGGCTAGTCTTGGAAATCTTAGAGAAGAATTAGTACAAGAGTTTGGATTTGATATGGAGGTTATACTTCCTGCTACTCATGATACAGGTTCAGCTTTTATAGCTTCAGTATGTAATGATAATGACAGTGTGTACCTAAGTTCAGGAACATGGTCGCTGATGGGAGTGGAGAATCACTTTCCAATATGCGTACCTCAATCTATGAATTATAACTTCACTAATGAAGGTGGAATAGACTATAGATTTAGATTCTTAAAGAACATAATGGGACTTTGGATAATACAAGAGGTAAGAAGAAATTATGAAAATAAGTATTCCTTTGCAGAACTAGTTATAAAGGCTAGGGAATCGGAAGAGTTTAGTTCAATCATAGATGTTAATAATGATAGATTCTTAAATCCAGAAAACATGATTGAAGAAATAAAATGTTACTGCAGAGAAACGAATCAACAAGTCCCTGAAACCGTTGGACAAGTTGCTTACTGTGTTTATAACAGCTTAAGCTCAAGCTATAAAGAATCAATTGAAGAGCTTGAAGAAATATTTGAAAAGCAATATAAGAGAATAAATGTTTTTGGTGGTGGATGCCAAAATGAACTTCTAAATGAACTTCTTGCAAAAGTAACTCAAAAAGAAGTATTGGCAGGACCGGTAGAGGCTACTGCTATCGGAAACATAGTTGCTCAGCTTCTAAGCTACGAAAAGATAGCAAACCTTGAAGAAGCAAGAAAACTTATAGCAAAATCTTTCGAGATAAAGAACTATGCACCTTAGATTTTGGATATTTAAAGTTATTAAAATGTAGCTTTATATAAATTAAACTGTGTTAAAAACTGTGCAAAAAATAGAATATGTTTTTTTAGGGAATAGGCATTAGTTGAAGGATATATGATTGTACAGTTTATATATAAATAATCATTTGTAAAACTGTTTATAAGTATTAGGGATAATATAAAAAGCATGGATTAGCGAAAATGAAGAATTAATTAATAACGAAAAAGGAGAGTTATCATGAATATAAAAGAAAAATATGAAGTTGCAAAGCAAGAGTATGCAAAGTTTGGTATCGATGTAGAAAAAGTATTACAAGATCTTCAAAAGGTTAAGGTTTCAGTACACTGCTGGCAAGGTGATGACGTAACTGGTTTCGAAGTAAGCCAAAATGCACTATCAGGTGGTATACAAGCTACAGGTAACTATCCAGGCAGAGCAACAAATCCTGAAGAGTTAAGAGCAGATTTAGACAAAGCGTTAAGCTTAATACCAGGAAAGCATAAGGTTAACTTACATGCAATATATGCTGAAACTAATGGTGAGGCAATTGAAAGAGATGAGCTTAAGCCAGAACACTTCGAGAACTGGGTGAACTGGGCTAAGGAAAGAGGGTTAGGTTTAGATTTTAACCCAACAATATTCTCTCATCCAAAGGCTAGCGATGGATTAACTTTATCACATCCAAACAAAGAAGTAAGAGATTTCTGGATAAGACATGCAATTGGTTCAAGAAAAATTGGTGAATACTTCGGTAAGGAACTTGGACAAACTTGTTTAACTAACCTTTGGATTCCAGATGGATATAAGGATATACCAAGTGATAGACTTGGACCAAGAAAGAGACTTAAGGATTCCTTAGATCAAATATTTGCTGAAAAAATAGATACAAAGTATAACTTAGACGCAGTAGAGTCAAAAGTATTTGGAATAGGTGCTGAATCTTATACAGTAGGTTCAAGTGAATTCTATATAAACTATGCTGCTAAAAATGGACTTTTATCACTATTAGATACAGGACACTACCATCCAACAGAAGTGGTTTCTGATAAGATATCTTCAATGTTATTATTTTCTGAAAAAGTTGCTCTTCATGTAAGTCGTCCAGTACGTTGGGATAGTGACCATGTTGTTATATTAGATGATGAACTTAAAGAAATAGCTAAGGAAATAGTAAGAAACGATGCATTAGATAGAGTAATAATAGGACTAGATTTCTTTGATGCAAGTATAAACCGTATAGCTGCTTGGGTAATAGGGACTCGCAATATGCTTAAGGCATTACTTTCAGCAATGTTAATACCTCACGAAGAGTTAATAAGACTTCAAGAGGAAGGAAACTTCACAGAAAGATTAGCATTAATGGAAGAGTTAAAGACTTATCCATTAGGTGACATATGGAACTACTACTGTGAACTAAACAATGTTCCAGTTAAAGAAGAATGGATAAATGAAGTTAAAGAATATGAAAAAACAATACTAGCAGAAAGAAAGTAGGTATAATGATGGCACTACAAGATATGAACTTTATAAAAACATTTACTAAGATAACTAACGATGCATGGCTTAAGGGCTGGCATGAAAGAAACGGTGGAAATATAACTTACAGACTAACAGAAGAAGAAACTAATGGAGTACAGGAATATATAGATGATTCAAGAGAATTTACTCCAATAGGAATTAAAGTTGAAAATCTAGCAAATGAATACTTCTTAGTTACAGGAAGCGGGAAGTTCATAAGAAATATATCAGTTTGCTTAGAAGAAAACGTTGGTCTTATAAAGATAGATGAAAAAGGTGAGAACTATAAGATAGTATGGGGACTTACAAATGGTGATAGACCAACAAGTGAACTTCCTTCACATCTTAACAGTCACTCAATAAAGAAGGCTGCAACAAATGGAAAACATAGAGTTATAATGCATTCACATACTACAAATTTAATAGCATTAACCTTTGTACTTCCTTTAGATGGAGCGGTATTTACAAGAGAGTTATGGGAAATGGCTACAGAGTGTCCAGTGGTATTCCCAAGTGGAGTTGGCATAGTTCCTTGGATGGTACCTGGTGGAGCAGAAATTGCTGAAGCTACAGGTGAACTTATGAAGTCACATGACATAGTTATATGGGCTCATCATGGAACCTTCTGTTCAGGAGAAGATTTAGATCTTACTTTCGGACTTATGGATACAGTAGAAAAATCTGCTGAAATATTAGTTAAAGTATTATCTATGGGTGGAAAGAAACAAACAATAAGTTCAGATAACTTTAGAGATTTAGCGAGAGACTTTAAGGTTGAACTGGATGAAAAATATCTACAATAATTAAAACCATAACATTATTATAAATTTTGTTTTTAAATGATATTTTGGGAGGAGAATTTTTATGATAAATCGTATAGTTCTTAATGAAACATCTTATTTCGGACAAGGTGCTATCAGTGTAATAGGAGAAGAAGCAAAGAACAGACAATTTAAGAAAGCCTTTGTAGTAACTGATAAAGATCTATTAAAGTTTAATGTTGCTCAAAAGGTTACAAGAGTTCTTGAAGAAGCAAGTGTTCCTTATGTTATATATGATAATGTAAAACCAAATCCAACAATAGAGAACGTTCTAACAGGGGTTAAGGCTTATGCAGAGTCAGGAGCTGACTTCATACTAGCTATAGGTGGAGGATCTTCAATAGATACAGCTAAAGGAATCGGTATCGTAACTAACAATCCAGAATTCTCAGATGTGAAGTCTCTTGAAGGAGTAGCGGCAACTAAGAATAAATCAGTTCCAATAATAGCAGTACCAACAACAGCTGGAACTGCAGCAGAAGTTACTATAAACTATGTTATAACAGATGAAGAAGCGGTTAAGAAGATGGTTTGCGTAGATCCTAAGGATATCCCAGTTCTTGCTGTAATAGATCCAGAAATGATGACTTCAATGCCTAAAGGCTTAACAGCTGCAACTGGAATGGACGCTTTAACTCATGCTATTGAAGGATATACAACTAAAGGTGCTTGGGTTATGACTGATATGTTTGAATTAAAGGCTATAGAACTTATAGCTAAGAACCTTCCAAAGGCAGTAGAAAACGGTAATGATGTTGAAGCTAGAGATGGAATGGCTACAGCTCAATATATAGCTGGAATGGGATTTTCAAATGTAGGGCTTGGAATAGTTCATTCAATGGCTCATCAATTAGGAGCTGTATATGACACTCCTCATGGTGTTGCTAATGCATTGTTATTACCATATGTTATAGAATATAATGCACCAGCTACTGGAGAAAAGTATAGAGAAATCGCTCGTCAAATGGGTGTTGAAAATGTAGACTCTATGACTCAAGAAGAGTATAGAAAAGCAGCAGTAGATGCAGTAGTTACTCTTTCAAAGAGTATTGGTATACCACAAAAGTTAGCTGAAATAGGAGCTAAGGAAGAAGATTTAGAAAAGCTTGCTAAAATGGCATATGCTGATGTTTGTACTCCAGGAAATCCAAGAGATACAAGTGTTGAAGAGATATTAGCAATCTATAAAAAGGCTTTTAAATAGAATAAAATTAAGAAGAACCAATGAGCAGCTGGACTCATTGGTTTCTTCTATTTCTGTGTAAGAAAACATAAAAATTTATATCGACTAAAACTAGCAACTGTAGTATATCTACTAGTTTGCAATTTTATTCACATTTGCTCTAAAAATCAGATGTGTAAAAAAATTGATATACGCAATTATAAGCAGTATAATTATATGAAGTATAAGGATTTGAAAGGCTAGTTTTGTTATATAAATCCTGTTGAGAAGTAATATATGCATTAAAATTTTAAATTAGGAGAGCTATTATGGATAAGTTTATTGAGTTTGTTAATTCAGAGAAAGGTAAGAAAGTAAAAGATTTAAATCAACTTATTATTTTTTATATGTTTATCATATTACCTGTCAACACTTATATGTTGAAACATATAGCAAACCTTTATTTTACAATATTGAGTGCAATCATATTCTTATTTGTAGGAATAGCTTTTCCTATTTATATAGTGAATGAGTTTTCTAAATATAAGAAGGTAGTAAGTAACTAAAGAGTTCTATTACGGAAACTTAAGCTATGCATGTCCGAAAATCATGCACCTATGACTTTTAGCATGTATAAATTAATAGTTGAACGAGGAACTATATAAGGTTGCCAGACTGAAGTATAACGCATCAAAGAAAGGATTTAAAAATGGAACAGTATTTTAAAATATTATCAGATGTAACTAAGAAAATCATAGATGATGATTTCGTATTTGTTTTTTACAATGGAAATATATTAGTCAAGATAGAACAAAATTCAATAAAAATTCCTTTGTTAAAGGAGATAAAGCCAATAAACATAAAATATGAAGATCAGTTCTTTATAGGTGAAATTGCTGAGATTAGCTGTTTTGCCACAGAGACTCATTCTGAAATTAAGCTATCTGAGGGGTTTGAATTAATGTCCCTAAGAGATTTTGCGAACACAGTAAATGAATGCCTATTTTCTGCTGCAGGAAGAGCAAATCAAATACTTCATTGGAACAGAACTAATAAGTTCTGCGGAAAATGTGGAGCAAAAACGGTAACTAAAGAAGATGAAATTGCGAAGGTATGTCCAAAATGTGATCATGTAATGTATCCTGTGATATGCCCAGCTATAATAGTTGCTGTTATAAAAGGAGATCAGATTTTACTTGCTCATAATAGTAATTTTAAAAATAACATGTATAGCTTAATTGCTGGTTTTGTAGAAGCAGGCGAAGACCTAGAAAGTGCTGTTAAAAGAGAAGTGTTAGAAGAAGTTGGGATAAAGGTAAAGAATGTTAGATACCATAACAGTGCGCCTTGGTCTTTTCCGAATTCCTTAATGCTAGGTTTCATTGCGGAATATGAATCTGGTGATATAAAGGTAGATGGAAAAGAGATATTATATGCTGATTGGTTCGATAAAGATCATTTCCCAAACATACCTGAAAAGTTTACTCTTGCAAGAAAGATAATAGATGGAGTTATTTATAAAGACTAAAATATAGTTTGTTTATAAAATGAAAACCAAAGACCATGTATACAAGTAAAGGTATTCCTAACGTATACATGGTCTTCGGTTTATGAAATACTTGAGTTAAATACTTTTAAAAAGTATTTTCTAAGTAGTAAAACATATGATTGGGTTCCATACTTGTTCGAAAATCACGCACCTGTGACTTTTACCATGTATAAAGGAACTCTAAAATATGAGAATGCGGATTTATATAAATATATGTTTTTATAAAGATATAAACATATGATTATATATTTATATAAATATATAGGTATAATGCCGTTTTTAGAGAGTTTGTTGAACCAATCTTATACCTAATTCAAAAGCTTTCTTTAAATCTTTAGGAAAATCTTCATCTCTAACTTTAATCTTATGATCTACATCAAACATTGTAGAAACGTATTTTGAATAATCATCGAACTGATAAGTATCGTTTACAAATAATGATTCTGCTTCACCAAAAAATCTTTTCATCATATCTTCAGTATTTTTGAACTTGCTCTCATATCCAACTGCACTCATATGCTGGCTTGGAACATTCATTGTGTAAATTAATCCTATAGGTAATTTTTTGTTAAAGTGGAATGAATGATCAGTATCGTAAGCTAAGTACTGAAATAGAAATCTTTCTAAGAATGATCTCATTTCACCAGTTACTTCACCCAAATATATTGGTGAACCTAATATTAGAGCATCTGCTTCCTCAATTTTTCTAAGCACTGGCTGTAAATCATCCTTAACAGCACATTTACCGTAGCTTTGACCACAGATTCTTTTGCAAGCAAAGCAGCTAATGCAACCTTTATAGTTTAAGTCGTAAAGATTGATAAGTTCGACCTCTGCACCCTGCGTTTTTGCTCCTTCAAGAGCCTCTTTTAGAACAGTAGCAGTATTTTTAGTTTTTCTTGGACTACCATTTAAAGCAATAACTTTCATATTAACCTCTCCTCTAAACTAATACTTAACTTATAGCTTCACTAATTACATTAATTTTCAGTTTAAGTTAATAAAGATATACTACTCAATCTGAAAGCTATTTTCAAAACTACATAAATTTTTTTTATAAACAAATAAGTATTTATGAGTGAAAATAAATAGCCAATATAAGAGTGAAGAAACTTCAAGTAAATTGACTTTATATAATAAATTATATATTCTAATATAAAAAGAAGTAAGTATGCACTTATTTGTTATATACTTAACAAAAAGTAAGTATTGAGATAGAATATAGTCAAACTGACTATTATGCTTATAAGGGGGAAACATGGATAAATTTATTGATAGATATGGGGAATGCCCAATGTATTATACCATTTCTGTATTAGAGGGAAAGTGGAAATGGATAATACTATGGGAGATATATAGACATGAAGTAGTTAGATACAACAAGTTGAAAGAAAGACTCCAAACAATTGCGCATAAGACATTGAGCCAACAACTTAAAGAGCTTGAGTCAGATAAGATAATAAATAGAAAACAGTATAACGAAGTTCCTCCCAAGGTGGAATACTCTCTAACAGAAAGAGGAAAAAGCCTTATTCCTGTTCTTGAGATTATGTCAAAGTGGGGCGCAGAAAATATGGTGAAGGAAGTAGAAATGTAAAGGAGCAGAGTTATGGATGTTAGATTAGAACATGATATGCTAGGAGATAGAAATATAGATGATTCTAAGTATTATGGTATAAATACTGTAAGAGCTATGGAAAACTTTAATCTTGGAGATAGGTACGTCAATATAGATTATGTGAAAGAAATTGCAATTATAAAAAAAGCAGCAGCGTTAGTGAATTCAAAGCTTAAAAGACTAGATGAAGAAAAAGGAAAAGCTATAATTAGTGCGGCAGAAGAAGTTGCAGAAGGCTTGCATAATGATAGCTTTAAGATAAATGCCTTCCAAGGTGGTGCTGGAACCTCTACTAATATGAATGTAAATGAGGTTATAGCCAATAGAGCTTTAGAGCTATTAGGCGAAAAAAAGGGAAACTATGATGTGATTCATCCGTTGAATCACGTAAATATGTCTCAGTCTACAAATGATGTATGTCCAACTGCTTTAAGAATTGCGGCTATAAGAAAGATAAGAAGATTAGCTGATGCATTAGCAAATTTACAGGAATCTCTTCAAGTAAAGGAGAATGAGTTCGCAAATATATTAAAGCTTGGTAGAACAGAACTTATGGATGCACTACCTATGATGGTTGGGCAAGGGTTTGGTGCTTATGCAAAAGCTATAGAGAGAGATAGATGGAGAATTTATAAGGTTGAAGAAAGACTTAGAGTGACAAATATAGGTGGAACAGCAATCGGTACCGGATTAAATGCCACAAATAAATATATTTTTATGATGACTGATATGCTTCAGCAGCTTACAGGGCTCGGTCTCGCACGTTCTGATTTTCCTATGGATATTACTCAAAACGCTGATGTTTTTGTTGAAGTGTCAGGTCTTTTAAAATCCTGTGCTGTTAACTTAATGAAAATATCAAACGATTTAAGACTTTTAAGCTCTGGCCCTAAGGGGGGCGTTGGGGAATTGATACTTCCAATGAGACAGCCAGGATCATCCATAATGCCTGGAAAGGTTAATCCAGTGATACCAGAGATGATAGCACAGGTTGCTATGAGGGTTGTTTCAAATGACAGTGGAATAACTTTTGCTGCGGCCAGTGGACAGCTTGAACTTAATGCCTTCATTCCTCTTATAACAGAAAATCTATTAGAATCCTTAGAGTTATTAGAAAAAGCTGTTATAATATTTAGAGAGAAATGTATTGAAGGTATTGAGGTAAATAAGGACGTCTGCAGAGAAAATTTAGAGAAATCCACAGCTATGACAGCTGCTTTAATACATCATATAGGTTATGATAGAGCAAGTGAAATTGCAAAAAAAGCATTAGTTTTGGGAATAACCTTAAGAGAAGCAATCTATCTAGAAAATATATTGACTAAGGAAGAAGTAGATGCAATACTTAACCCGTTAGAGCTAACAAAGCCAGGTATACCTGGAAAGTAAGGAGAGAAGATTATATGAGTTTAAATTCTACACCTCGTTCAGAGCGAGTACATATAGCACTTTTTGGAAGAAGAAATGCAGGTAAATCAAGTATTATAAATGCGATTACAGAACAAGAAATCTCTATAGTATCAGAAGTTAAGGGGACCACAACGGATCCTGTTTATAAAGCTATAGAGATACTGCCAATTGGACCATGTGTAATAATTGATACAGCTGGGCTTGATGATCAAGGAGAACTAGGAGAACTTAGAATAAAAAAGACTATTGAAGTTTTAGACAAAGCAGATGTTGCGCTAATAGTTGTAGATGGTGCTGTTGGTGTTACAGGAGAAGACATAAATATAGTCAAGTTAATAAAAGAAAAGAATATTCCTGTTTTAGGGGTATTAAATAAAATTGACCAATTGGTTTCCTATGATGAAGCCGCTCAAGAAATGGCAAAGAAGCTTTCAATTCAAGTGGTTCCAGCTTCAGCTTCACTAAATAAGGGAATAAAAGAAATAAAAAACAAGATAATAAGCCTTTTGCCTCAGGAAGAAGATAGGTTTAAAATAGTTGGAGATCTCATAAATCCAGGTGATTTAGTTGTCTTAGTAACACCAATTGATAAAGCAGCCCCAAAAGGAAGACTAATACTGCCACAACAGCAGACAATCAGAGATATTTTGGAAAGTGATGCAATTGCTGTGGTTACAAAGGAACATGAATTAAGGCAAACACTAGATAGCCTAGGAAGGAAACCAAAGCTAGTTATAACTGATTCGCAGGTATTTCTAAAGGTTTCGGCAGATACCCCTAAAGATATAATGCTTACTTCTTTCTCAATATTATTTGCTAGATACAAAGGTGATCTTGCAGAGATGGTTAGAGGAATAAGAGCGATTAAGAAGCTAAAGGATGGAGATAAGATCCTAGTATCAGAAGGATGTACTCATCACAAACAGGCGGATGATATAGCAAGAGTAAAAATCCCTAGATGGCTTAGACAGCTTACAGGAAAAGAATTGAGCTTTGAATATTCTTCAGGCGTAGTATTTACTGATGATGTTAAGCAATACTCACTTATAGTCCACTGTGGTGGATGTATGCTAAATAGAACTGCAATGTGCTCAAGAATAGAAGATGCCAAGGCGTATAATGTACCAATAGTAAACTATGGAATGTTAATAGCATATGTTCAAGGAATATTAGAAAGAGCATTAGAGCCATTCCCAATGGCTAAACTAGAATATGAAGAATTAGATTAGAATTAAAAAAATAGCTTAAGTGATATAATATCGCTAGGCTATTTTTTTACTTTAAAAAAACAAAACTTATTCGGCTTTTAGGTATATAAACTTATTTTAAATTATTAATGTAAAAAATATTAACTTTTTTGTAATAATTAGAGTATAATTATGATAATTAAATTAGCAAGATCCCTAAGAGGAGTGAAGAATTATGAGTTATAAGATATTCTTAGTTGAGGATGATAAGAATCTAAATACAGTATTATGCTCTTATTTAGTAAGAGAAGGTTTCGAAGTATCTAGCTTTTTAAAAGGTGAAGATGCTATAGAATCTATATATGAGAATCCTCATCTTTGGATTTTAGATATAATGTTGCCGGATGTTGATGGATTTACAGTTTTAAAAGAAATTAAGGCTAACAATAAAAATATTCCTGTTATTTTTATATCGGCAAGAGACGCAGATATTGATAGGATAGTAGGACTTGAGATGGGTAGTGATGACTACCTAGCTAAACCTTTTATGCCTAGAGAATTAGTTATAAGAACAAAAAAACTATTAGATAGAACATACAAAGAATTAGATCTATCAAGTGGTCAGTATTTATATGGGTATTTGATTGAAACAGATAAAAGAATAATAACAAAAGGTGGCGAAGATGTAGGTCTTAGTTCTAAGGAGTTTGATCTTCTTATGCTTTTCTTAAACAATAAACAAAAAACTTTTTCAAGAGATGATATATTAAATATGATTTGGGGAGAAAGTTATTATGGAAGTGACAGGGTTGTGGATGATCTTGTAAGAAGGCTTAGAAAAAGAATGCCAGAACTTAGGATTGAGACTGTATATGGATTTGGTTATAGACTTAATTAGTGATAATTTTGGGGGTATTATGAAAAATAAATCTTTGACCTTTCAAGTTTGGGCTGTGAGTGCCGGTATAATAGCTGGAGTATTTATATGTTTAGTTCTGTACTTCAATATATCAATAAGTTCCTTTTTTACAGATGAAACTTATAAAACCATAGAATTAGCACAAGATACTTTTCTTCAGTCAAAAAATAAAGATAAGAATCTAGAATTAGAAGAGATAAATGCTGAAAACATAGGTATGATTCAAGATACAAGATCGGTAACTCAGGTGGTGTATCCATATCAAAATCTAAACATTATTAAGAGATTTTCTAGGTCTTCTTTAACCAATGACCTTATGAAGATAATTGAAAAAGAAACAATGACTCAGACTGAAACTAGCAAGAGATATGATTATAAACTCAGCAGTGGTAGATTATATTATGTTATAAAAAAGACTAACTTCGAGGGAAAGGATTCCTATATAATATCTTTTATGATGGATACCTATAGAAATAAACTTGTAAAGGATGTTACGGAGAAACTAATAGTTGGGGGAATCATTGCAATAATGATAAGTTTAATGGTATCTATGGCATTTTCCAATTATATAACTGCACCTATAAAATTTTTGGAAGGAAGAGTAAAAAGAATAGCTAAACAGGATTGGTATGATTCACTTAAACTTGAAAGAGGAGATGAACTTGGCAGGTTAGCAGAAAGTATTGAAGATATGAGAATCCAGCTTATAAAAAGAGATGAATGGAGACAAAATATGCTTCAGCAGGTTTCGCATGAATTAAAAACACCTGTTATGGTAATTAGGAACTATGTACAAGCGGTTGAGGACGGAATTTATCCAAATGGAACTCTTCAAGGGACAATGAAAGTTATAGATGAAGAAGCTATAATGCTTCAGAAGAGGATAAAGGATCTGTTACAACTTTCTAAGCTTGAATATGTAAATTCTAAACCCGTTAAAAACCAATTATACTCGCTATGTGATGTGATCTCTGATGTTTTTTATAAAATAAAAGCCAATAATATGGAGTTGCAATGGGATATAGAAACATTAGAAGATGCACTTACTTTAGGAGATAAAGAGCAATTTACTATTGTACTTGAAAACTTGCTTGATAATGCATCAAGATATGCTAGGAAAAAGGTTGAGGTAAGTCTATATATAGAACAAGGCAAATATACTATAAGAATATACAATGATGGTGAAGAAATAGATGAGAAGGATTTTGAAAATTTATTTCTACCTTTCACTAAGGGGAAAAATGGAAAATACGGATTAGGTCTATCCATAGTAAAAGAGATAGTCGAGTGTCATGGAGCCAATATACAAGCTAAGAATGAAAACAATGGAGTGGCGTTTTATATTGCTAATATAAAAAATGTTTAATAAGAGAAGGTGATTATTTGAAACTTGAAAAATTATTATCTTTACCTAAGATACATCTACATTGCCATTTAGATGGTTCTGTAAGACCTAACACAATGCTTGAGTTGATGAAACAAGATGGATATATGGGAAAAGACAAGAAAGAAGAGTTTATAAATAAAATAGCAGTACTAGATAAAACTGTTTCCTTAGAAGAATATTTGAAAAAATTTGAGATTCCAATATCGGTAATGCAAAGTAAAGAAAATTTAAAAAGGATTGCATATGAACTTATTGAAGATTGTAATTCTGAAAATATAAAATATATAGAGATAAGATTCGCCCCTTGGTTCCATTGTAAAAATGGATTAGCGATGGAAGATGTTATTCAGGCTGTAATAGATGGAGCTAATGAAGGTAAGGCAAAATTTGATGTGGAATTTAACTTAATTATATGTCTTTTAAGGCATGAAAGTTATGAAGTAAATAAGGAGCAACTCTACGCTGCAAAAAAGTTTTTAGGTAGCAAAGTAGTTGCTATAGATCTAGCAGGTGATGAACAAAAGTATCCTGCAGACCAATTTGTTGAATTATTTGATAAGGCTAAAAGCTTAGGTTTTCATATAACTATACATGCAGGTGAGACTGGGAACTTTGAAAATATAGATAAATCTATAGAGTTACTTCATGCAGAGAGAATTGGTCATGGTACAGCGGCTATAAAAAGCGAAAAAACCATGAAGATTTTGCTTGATAAAAATATTCCTTTGGAAGTTTGTGTGACTAGTAACTATAATACAGGAATAGTAGATAGAATTATAGACCACCCAATATATAAATATATTAAGAAAAATTTAATTGTTACAGTAAATACAGATAACAATACTGTTTCAAATACGACTTTGACTAATGAATATATCAAGATAATAAGTAATTTTAGATTAACTGATTCAGAAGTAATTAATACAATAGAAAATGCAATAAGCTTTGCATTTTGTGATGAAGGTACAAAAGATAAACTAAGACAAAAGCTTTTATATATAGGAAATGCAAAAGACTAGGGTAATTAACAAAGTGGCGAAGCTATGTAATCTTCAAAAATACTAAATTAGATCTAATTTACTTATCGTGATATTAGTGATTAAAAGTAACTTGTACTAAAAAAGACACTATGTTATAATTTCAAAAAGTTAGTTTCAATAAATAAACAAGACGATGGGGGCATAATAAATGGAAGAAATAAGAGTAGCATCAGACACAAATAGAGAAGAAAACTACAAGTTTATGGTGTGGGGAGTAAGAGATCAACTTGAGACAGAAACTGATTTGATTGCAAACCTTTCAAATATTTCTGCACTTATAAAGTTCTATATGGACGATTGTAATTGGGCTGGATTCTATATTATGAGAGATGGAGAGTTAGTACTCGGGCCATTTCAAGGGTTACCAGCTTGTTATAGAATTAAAGTAGGAAGCGGAGTATGTGGAACCGCTGCACAAGAAAAAACTGTTTTGCGTGTAGAAGATGTTCATGAGTTTCCAGGTCATATAGCCTGTGATAGTGCTTCAAGTTCAGAAATTGTACTTCCGATAATTAAAGATGGAGAAGTATTTGGAGTATTAGACCTTGATTCTCCAAACAAAGGTAGATTTGGAGAACTAGAAGAGAAATATCTTAGAGAAGCGGTAGAGATAATCGAAAAACATATATAATATTGGAATTAGAAAAAGAGATGAATCTAGCAAAAGACCTCCAACATTTGTTGGAGGTCTTTTGCTAGATTGATTTCTCAATCTAACAACACAAAGGACGAATATTTAATCAGGCATATAGTTAGAAGAGGTTAAAAGTGTAATACTACTAAGGCCTTTTCTTAACGCTGATTTTGGATAGGGAGAATTAATCTTGTTAGAAAGATTTCTGCTAATCTGTTAGAGACTTTGTCTTTCTAGTTAAAGTCCTTATCCAAAATCATAGATTTTATCTAGAAAGCCTTTATAACTTATAATATTTCTCCCCTTATCATAAGTTATTTTTCCTGAGATAATATATTATATTGTGAAATACGCAAATAAGTTACAATAATTATAAGTCGATTTCATATTGTATTTAGAATTTATATGTGTACCATATATAAAGAAAGTATAGTAAAATTAAATCTAGGGAAGACTTCAAAGCTTTTATTTATATAAAAATAGCTCGTTTTCATTAAGAATTACTAGATTAATGATTTGAAGTTATAAATCCTCATGGAGTTCCTAGCTCAACTATTAATTTATACATGCACGAAAGTGCCCATAAGCCGGGATAAGTTTCGATACAGAATACTTTAAAACAACAGCAAATAAAATAAGTATACATTCCGCTGTATACAATTTCTTGGGAAATAATAGTATGGTAATATTAAGACAGAGTTAAGAAGTATACTAGCATATCAATAGATAAGTTTCGATAAACAAAATTAGAATATAATGGAGGAGAGAAGAAATATGGATGACGAACAAATTAAGAGTATGGATGCTTTCATATTATTAAGTATAATAAATATGAAATTAAGAGATTTTTATAGTAATTTAGAGGTTTTATGTGAAGACATGGACATATCCCAAAATGTATTAGTTGATAAATTATTATCTGTAGGATACGAATATCAGCAAGAAAATAATCAGTTTATTAGATAAATTTGCTAATGACTAAAATAGAACTAAGCTACAAGTGCTATGTATAAATTTGACTTGTTGAAAAAAAGAGATGCTAAATAAATCTATAAGTTATGTTAAAAGTTCCAATATTTCCATATAAAGTCATAAATTTTATTGATAAATATAAAATATAATGTAAAAAAAATAATTAATATGAATAAATATGTTTCCAACAGCAATAATTTCTAATATAATAATCTATAAGTAAGTTAACGTAAAGGAGATTATTCTTGATGAAAAAAGGAAAATTGTTATTATTAGCAGCTGCTTCAATAACATTAATAGCTACTTTAGTAAACGACAAAAATAATTGCATAGAAGATGAAAATTTCGAAGCAGGAGAAACTTTAAATAAAACAAAAGATAATCAATAAGTTACTTAATACTATACATAAATTTGGAGGTAATTACTTGAAAAAGAATATATACATTTTGGGTTATGCTATTTCAGTCATAGCAATGATAACAATGAATATTGCAAGTCTGAAAATAGTAGGATTTGTATTTGATTTAGCAATTATATCCTTCTTATTTATGGTGTTGTTAAAACTAGATAAAGAAAAAAATATGCTAGTAGGTTTAAATAAGCAGCTTCAAGAAGAGGAAGAAAAGTATAATGTTGCAATTGAAGGCACTAGAGATATAATATTTCAATGGAATATACTTAAAGATGAGATTCATTTCAGTGAAAAAATTAAAGAAATTGTAAGTATTAATGATAATAATATTTTTAGTTATGAAAAAGATTGGTTATCGATAATTCATGAAGGGGATAGGGCTTTATCAAGAAAGAATTTATTAGATACCGTTGAAGATATAAATGCTAATCATTATGAAACTGAATATAGAATAGTTGCCGACGATGAAACTATAAAATGGCTAAATATTAAGGCAAAGATCATAAGAGATAATTTAGGAAAAGCAACGTGGTTATATGGATCAATGTGTGATTTAACTGATAAAAAGGAAAAAGAACTTAAAATTAGTTATATGAGTTACTACGATTCAGTTACAGGACTACATAATAGGAATTATCTTAAAGTACTTATAAATAAGTATCTTAAGGAAAATAAGGTTAATCAAAATAAAGCAGCATTAATCTTAATAGATTTAGATAATTTTAAGTATATAAATGATGTTTTTGGTCATGATTACGGAGATGATATATTAAAAATTATAGCTCAAGCATTAAAAGACATTGTAAGTCAAAGAGGCGACTTATTATGTAGATTTGGTGGAGATGAGTTTGTAATTTTTATGCAAGATATAGATGATTTAAAGGATGTTAAAGCAGTTGCAAAAGAGATAATTGATGTATTTAATAATACTAAAAATCTGATGAATGAAATGATATTTACTACAGCAAGCATAGGGATTACAGTTTTTCCAGATGATGCTATTGATTATAAATCATTACTTCGAAATGCAGATGTTGCTATGTACAAAGCTAAAGGAAATGGTAAAAATATTTATCAATTTTTTGATGATCAAATATCTCGTGAACAAAATAGATTTTATACTTTAGAAAAAGGATTAAGAACTGCACTAGAAAAGAAGGAATTATATGTTCAATTTCAACCTAAAGTAGTTCTTGATGATTCTAAGATAATGGGTTTTGAAGCTCTTATAAGATGGAAGAACGAAGAGCTTGGAATGGTAAGTCCAGTAGAATTTATACCAGTAGCTGAAAATACAAGGCTTATAATACCAATAGGATTTTTTGTGATTGAAGAAGTGTGTAAGAAGTGCAAAGATTTGCTTGAAAAAGGGCATGATGATTTTAAGTTAGCGCTTAATTTATCGGAAATACAACTTAGAGATGATAATATAATTGAGTCATTCAAAAAGTTAACTGAAAAATATAATATAGAACCAAAGTATATAGAGATTGAAATAACAGAAAGTTTGCTAATGAAATCTTTTGATAGAAATATAAAGATACTAGCTTTCCTAAAGGGGTTAGGATTCAGTATTGCATTGGATGACTTTGGTACTGGATATTCTTCACTTAATTATCTTACCAAGTTACCTATTGATGTGCTAAAAATAGATAGAAGTTTCGTCTCTGAACTTGGTGGTAACTTGAAAAGTCAGTATATAGTAGAAAACATAATACAGCTATCCCATAAATTAGGTATTAAGGTTGTGGCTGAAGGTGTAGAATACAAAAATCAAGTTGATTACTTAAGGAGTATTTTCTGTGATTTTGTTCAGGGGTATTACTATAGTAAACCAGAAAGCTATGAAAAGATTGTTGAGCTTATGAAAGAAAGATATATTGTTGCATAAGGTTTAGGAATGAGTTCCTAAACTTTTTTACTGTATGGAAAGTATAAAAATTTCAATGTGCAAAGCCTAATAAATTTCAAAGATCTAACTTAGTATTTTATGTGATACAGTAAAAAACAAAATGAATTCGTCTGCCAATTTTTTCTCATATACATTTGGAAAGGCAGGTGCGTAAAGAAGTTCATTGATGAAGATCGTTTCAATGACTTTTTTGCTTGAATAATCTAGAGATGGTTAACTGATTAATTTTTAAATAATTGTAAGTGAGGTGCGTAGAACCTTATATTAAAAGGAGGTAACAATGAAGAAAAGAATAACACTTACAGAAGGTAATATAGTTAAGACATTAATACAGCTTTCGCTACCTATAATGGGCACTTCATTTATTCAGATGGCTTATAATATGACAGACATGCTTTGGCTTGGGAATTATGGCAGTAAAGCTGTAGCTGCAGTTGGAACAGCTGGATTTTTTTCTTGGTTTGGAAATTCATTAGTTCTTATATCAAAGACTGGAGCAGAGGTGGGTGTAGCACAAGCTTTAGGGAAAAATGAGAATAGTGAAGCAAAAAAAATCATAAATAACAGTATAAAATTAAACTTAATAATAGCTGTTTTGTATGGAGTTATACTTATTTTATTAAGAAAGCCATTAATAGATTTTTTTAAGCTAGGAGATAGTGATGTTATACATATGGCAGATATATTTTTGATAATATCATCCTTAGGAATGGTATTTACTTTTGTTAATCCTATTCTAACAGGGATTTTTAATGCATCAGGAGAGAGCAAGATTCCTTTTTTGATAAACACTGTAGGGTTAGTATACAATATGGTTTTAGATCCTATACTTATATTTGGATTAGGGCCAGTACCTGAGATGGGGGTAACTGGAGCAGCTATTTCTACAGTTACGGCTCAGATGGTGGTGACTTTACTTTTTCTTTATGCACTTAAGAATAGAAAAGATGCATTTTTAAAGATTAAACTATTTGAAAAACTTGATATAAACTCAATTAAAAAGATACTTAGATTAGGATTACCAGTAGCGATGCAAAATGGGTTATTCTCAATATTTGCGATGTTTATTGCTAGAATAATAGCGGTATATGGATCAACTGCAATAGCTGTTCAAAAAGTAGGGGCTCAAATAGAAGCAATATCTTGGATGACTGCAGGGGGCTTATCTACTGCATTAAGTGCTTTTGTTGGACAAAACTTTGGGGCTAAAAAGTGGGATAGGATATTTAAAGGTTATTTTGCCACAATGCTTCTTGCATCTGCTATAGGTTTTTTTGCAACTTTATTACTAGTATTTGGTGGAAAGGCTATATTTGGAGTATTTATACCAGAAGCTGAAGCTATTAGCTTAGGAAAAATGTATTTAAGAATTCTTGGATATTCACAATTATTTATGTGTATTGAAATAACAACAAGTGGAGCTTTTAACGGATTAGGTAAGACCATATATCCATCAATAACCGGTATTGTCTTAACTGGTGCAAGAATTCCTTTAGCAATTATTCTTTCGGCTCCGAACATGCTAGGGCTTAATGGAGTTTGGTGGAGTATAAGCATAAGCAGTATATTAAAGGGAATAATTCTTACAGGAATATTTACAGCAGTTGTATTAGTTCCTAAAAGAAAGGAATTAAGGGTCTTAGAAAAATTAAAAATTGATTGATTAGGTATTGACAGTAGTTGGAGATGGAATTATAATATATTTAAATAACGAATCCTTTGATAAGGGATAGTAGCAGGAATAAAAGTGTTACAGAAAGCTGCATTTGATGAGAAGCAGTACATGGATATCCGGTGAATGGGCCTTTGAGGAACGATACGAAATCTTTTGAGAGTAGTTGATGTCGTGTTCTGCACGTTATAGCAGAGAAGGTATGATTGTACCTGATAATGAGAGGCCTTTATTGGTAACTTAGGTGGCACCGCGGATATACTCCGTCCTATTTTTTAGGATGGAGTTTTTTTATTCTTTAAAAACAGGTAGAACTGTAATAAGAGCTAGGGAGGTGAATTTGATGAAGTGAAGTAATGAGTATAATAATTTTGACTACAGAACAAATATAATAATAAATCAGGGGGTATTTTATAATGAAAACAAGAAAAATGATAATAAACGCCATACTTTTAGCAATTGGGGCATTGCTTCATCAGATTACACCAGCACTTGGGTTGCCTATTCAGCCTGACTTTGCGCTTACTATGCTATTTATAATTCTGATGATAAATGATGATTATAAGACTGCTTTCATAGCTGGAATAATCATAGGTATTTTCACAGCTATGACAACTAAATTTCCTGGTGGACAGATACCAAATATGATAGATAAAATAGTAACTGCAAACCTAGTTTTCCTTATATTAAGGGGCTTAAAAGGAAGAGTAAAAGATACTTTAACTATGGGAATAGTTCTACCTATAGGTACGCTCATAAGTGGACTTATATTTTTAGAGTCAGCGTCAATTATTGTGGGGTTGCCAGGAAGTTTTACAGCTTTATTTATGGCAGCAGTAGTGCCAGCAATGATATTGAATTTGATTGTTGGATTGATACTCTATAGAATAGTAGCTAGTTCATATAAAATGTATAATAGGACAGATATGATGTAAGTATAATTAAATAAAAAAGTATAAAAAGATAGGCTGTGATTAAACACAACCTATCTTTTACTGCATAAGGAAGCATATAATTTCAATATTACTTCCTTATATTATTCGAGATTTGTGAAAAGGTTTAAATAATAAGTTTTAACGAAAAGTTCAAATATAAATAGAAAGACTATTCGTATTTAAACTTTACTATTATTTCTTTAATTTCACCTTTACTGTTTTTTCTGATTTTAAAATCTTTGATATCAGAAAAATCATTGGTTAATTGATAGTTTAACTCAGTTATTGTGGCTTTAGTTTTTTTAGCTAGATCGCTGTCTTCAACAACAGTAAATCTATCTTTCTTTGTAGTTATTTCATTTTGAGTATCGTCTAAAATAACGTAATACTTGTCACCTTCATCGATAACTAAGTACTCTTTACCTATAGTTAAAGAACTGCATAATGTATTATTTGAACATTTTACTAACATATAGAAATCCTCCTTTTAATAGAAAATCTTCTTTACTCAAATATATCACAGAATGTTGGGATTTGAGCAGTTTTTTTAAAAGAAAAACTCATTTAAAAGCAAGTTTGTAGATTGTAACAAATAAGTTTTTATATCCAATAATATTATTATCAATAATTATAAAAATACTTTTATTATAATCAAATTAAGGGTTAAATTATAAATCTTTTTGTATAAAGGAAGAGTTTAATAAAAAATTAAGTTATGCATATTCAGAGATAGTGTAGCTATCCTTTTAGTATGCATAACTTAATGATTGGAGTTGGAATGGTATGAAGTTATAGCTAAGTTAGAGTTTCAAATTCATAACCTTTGCTTTTTAAATCATTAATTATATCAGGCAAAGCGTCAGCAGTAGTACTCTTATCTTCAGAGTCATGCATTAAAATTACTAATTTATCTTGATCTTTAAAGGTATGTTTATATCTGTTTATAAGTTCTTGCTTTGTTTTAGGATTTCCCT
Organism: Clostridium folliculivorans; assembly: GCF_024341905.1. Classification (GTDB taxonomy): domain Bacteria; phylum Bacillota; class Clostridia; order Clostridiales; family Clostridiaceae; genus Clostridium_AR; species Clostridium_AR folliculivorans. The sequence continues at coordinate 532,446 of NZ_BQXY01000003.1, read as the reverse complement.
CAGCATCACTTGTCATTGCATTCCAATCTAAAAATATATATCCCTGCTTTTTTAGGATATGGTCTACTTCAGCAGTTTTGTTCCAAGTTCTATGACCACCAGGAAACCTAATTATTCTAGTATGGAAATTATCACCAAGTACACTTTTAAGGGTTGTATTATTTTTCTCTAAATCTTCTATGAAGAACTTAGCATCTACATTTTTTTTAGGGTATAGCTTGTCGGGATTATGACTATAAGTATGATTTCCTATAGAGTTACCTTGCATATACTCATCCATAAGTAATTTTCTTGATTCTGGATGTGCATCTAACTGATTGCCAACAACGAAAAATGTAGCTTTGATACTATTTTCATTAAGTGTTTTTAAAATTCTAGGGGTAACTTCTAAAGAAGGTCCATCATCAAATGTTAGAAAAGCTATCTTTTTACCATCTGACTTAATTTTGTTTTTCAATAAGAAATCTTGTATAATAGAGGCATCAAAACCATTTTTACCGTGATTTATTGGTGGCTTTTCTAAATTATGATCTTTAGGATTCTCATTAGAATCTGTATTTACAGCATGCTCTTTTACATGATTAATAATGTCATCACTAGGGGGAATGTTCCCGGATTCTGAAATTGCTGGAGGAGATAATTTAGATCTATTATTAACATCGTTAATGTGAAGAAAAACTATTGATATTAATGTAAATGCTATTATTAAAATTAATAGGATATTTTTAGGCTTTAATTTTTTTGATTTATGCAATTATTTTGTCCCTCCAATTTAGTGCTCTTTATTTGTTCTAACTTATGTTATATCATAACATAGATTTGTTACTTAGTTTTTCAAATAGGCTTGCATAATAATTATAAATGCTAAATTTAGTCATTTATTTACAAATTAATAAAAATAAATTACAAAATTAAAACAAAATCACTAAAATCAAATTTTTAATACTGTAACTTTTGTTACCGTTATTTTATAGATTTTATTATAAAATGAAATTGTTAAATAAATAATATAAAAGATGTTAAAAATACTTATTGTACTTTAAATAAGTGTGAAGAATAGTAAAGCTTATTCAAACTTAAAAAATATACATTATACAAATTTATACGAGGTGATATTAAAATGAGTTTATTTTTAGGAAAGATACATTATTGGTTATTTAATAAGATAGAATGGTTTGAGGGGTTAGAAGAAAGTTTAGTTAAGTTAGCTGAACAAAAAGGGATAGATATAGAAGATTTAAGAAATGAAATTTATGCAAAGTACGGAGCTCCTGTGGAAGATAGGCCTTTAGAAGATATAATTGATACTAGCAATATTCACGGATGGCTTCAAGGTAAAATAAGTGCTGCTGAATCAAGACAGGCTGCTTGGGTAACTAAACTTCTTGAAAAAGATAGTTTATTAGTAAATGATATGGTTCAAGTGTTTTCTGAACAAGGAAAGGTTGCAGCTGGAGAGTATAAGACAGAAAAAGGTTTGCCACAAACACCTGCAGAAATTTACACTGCAATGAATGACTATATATTAGAAGGAATGCCTTGTGATAGGGTAAATGAAGTTGTTACTAATAATGAAGAAAGAATTGAATGGATAGCCACACAATGCATTCATTATCAATATTGGGATAGAGAAAATGGAGATGTAGGATTATTCTATAGATTAAGAGATAATTGGATTAAAGAATTCGTAAAAGAATTAAATAGTAATTTTGAATATAGAATAACTGACAATGGAACAAGAATTATAAAATTAGTAGGCTAGGATGTGATCAAATGGATTCAATCGAATTAATGATGGAAGAACATAAGAACATAAAAAGAATGCTAAAGGTGGTAAGAAGTTTTTGTTTTAAAGTGCTTAAAGGTACAGATGCTTCTTATGATGATTTATATTTAATGATAGACTTTATAAGAAATTATGCTGATAAACATCATCATGGTAAAGAAGAACAATTTTTATTCAACAAGATGCAAGAGGAGCTAAATGAAGCTATAAAGAAGACAATCCAGTTTGGAATGTTGGTTGAGCATGATCAAGGAAGGTTCTTCATAAATAGTCTGGATGAAGCTATAAAAAAGGTTTTAGGTGGAGAAGAAGAAGCGAAACTTGATGTCATAGCAAATGCTATATCATATGCTAATTTATTAGATAGACATATCGATAAAGAAGATAAGATTGTATATAAATTTGCGAAAAATAATCTTTCAGGTGAAACTCTTGCTTCAATAAATAAGAATTGTGAAGATTTTGAAGTAAATGCAAATAATAGTGGGATACAAGATAAGTACTTAGATTCATTAAATAATCTAGAAAAAAAATACTTGGCATAAAAAAGAGCTACCAGAATGACTTAAAGTTATCTGGTAGTTCTTTTCTTTCTGTAAATGAGTGTCAATGGTTTTTAAACAATAATAGTTACCTTTATAAAAATTAAGCATAGTATGGATATATATAGAATAAAATTTTAGGTGGTGATAGAATGCGAATTGCAAAAGGTTCTACTATTAGTGGAGATGCTGGGCATAACTGTTATCCAGATGTTGGTGCTAAGGGAATAAGACTTGAAGATAGCTGCACAAAGGCTGTGTGGAATCTTATAATGAAAAACCTTCAAGAATTAGGGTATAGGACTAAGGATTGTACACCTTGGCAGAAAAGTTTTAATTCTGCTGGTGCTTCTAAAGGATATAGAGTTAGACTTGCAAACGAAAGTAATTCATCACTGCATCTTTCTATTCATTTTAATGAGGGAGGTGGAAGAGGAGTAGAATGCTGGGTGAGTGAACTTGGAGGGAGATCGGAAAAGTTTGCTTATAAAATCTGTGAGGAAATTTCTAAGCTTGGATATGTAAATAGAGGAGTGAAAAACAGTAACCTATACGTAACAAAATACACAAATATGCCGTGTGTGTTAATAGAATGTTGTTATATTGATTCAGAGGAAGATATGGAAAGATATGATCCGTACACAATTGCAAAAGCTATAGTAAAAGCGATAGCTGGAGAAGCAGAATCAAGTAAAGAACCATCGGAAAGTGGATAAGCTATGGGTATAAAAATGAAGCTATGGTAACCATAGCTTTCTTTTTTGTCCTTTAGACCAGTCATAATTAAGTTAGATCTGCGGATAATTATGAGTAACAGACTTAAAACATAATACGAGTTTAAAAAAAGGAAGAATACGTCGTCTGTATATTTCTACATAATACATCTGGAAAAGCAGATGCGCAAAAAAAACTTACTGAAGAAGTTCGTTTCAGTAACTTTTTTACTATATCTAAGAGTTCTAATCTTTAAGGTTTATATAAATATTCTAACATAGTAGATTGTATCTTTAAAATACTCGCTTCTGATATGGACGTTTAAACCATTATAGGTATGTTGTGATATTAAAGGTATGCCTTCACCATCAAATGAGGTTACTAGGGACCCGTGAAATATCTTCTTGCTTGAGTTTTGAAAGAAAATTAAATCACCCAATGTTAATTCTGAAATATCTTTTAATAATCTTCCTTTTGGTCCGTAATTGCTTTTTGTAGAATTATTCATTAAAAACCAATAGAGAGAACTTGCTACAGACCAGTTTATAGAGCACTTATAGTAAGGTGATGAAGATATAGATTGATAAAACCATGGTAAATTACTGTACTGCATTCTTGAACCACCAGCTAATAAACATTGTGATAAGAAGCTTGCACAATCACCACCTATCTTACCAGATGGTTTCATGTATACAAACTTGCTATTGGGGGATAAAGCATATTGAGTAGCGTAGGATACGGCAGCTATATTATTATAATACATAATTCATCCATAAAAATTGTTATATGATCATAATATTCAAATCTAAATAAAATGTACTATACTAAATATCTAATTTATTTACAATTTATATTTTACGGCCTTTTCAATATAATTATTGAGAAGGCCATAAAATGATATGTATACATAAATATCTATATAATTTCTATATACAAGTAATAATTATCTATGTTTACTTAATCTATATACCTCAGGGGTATCTTCAGTTATTACCTTAAATTCATATCCATTGCTTTTATAATAATCTATTATTTCTGGCAGAGCAGCAGCAGTGTTTTTATTTAGATAACCACAATGCATAAGTACTACAGCTGGATTTTTATCACTTTTTGCTCTAGAAAAAATCTTATATGGTGCTAAGCTAGGATTCATTCCGTCAGTTGAATCTACATTCCAATCATAGATTTTAAAATTGCTACTGTGAAGGGTATCTACCATTGCCGTAGTTAATTTATAAGAATTGTTGTTACAGCCAAATGGAAATCGTATTATAGTTGTTTTTACTCCTGTAACGTCATAAATTATTTGTTGAGTTAACAACATTTCATCCACGAAGCTTTGATTGCTTCTATAAATCTTATCTTTTTCATGACTATAAGTATGAAGACCTACTGCATTTCCTTCATCAACCATTCTTTTTACTAGTGGTTCTTGACCTTTAATCATATTGCCGATAAGAAAGAATGTAGCGTGAACATTTTTTTCTTTTAAAATATCTAAAACTTTATTATTTAATTTTCCACTAGGTCCATCATCAAATGTTAAATAAACCACTTTTTGATCATTCGAAGTTTCTTCGTATGCAAAGACATTAACAAAACTTAAATTAAATAAAATTAATGATAAGAGGATACAAAATGCAATTCGAGTAGTATGCCTCATATAATCGCCTCCTAGAGATTTTTACTAATTATTTATTTTCATCTTTTTTATTATTTCAAATACGGGAAAAAATATTGTCTTTTTTATTAGGAAATACAATCCAGTTTGGAAGAGTTTGCATAAAACGGTATTGAGTACTGTGTTATACAGTAACTATAATTATAATTTACAATTTGTTCATGGATTTTTGATTAATAAATGATATAATAAAATCAATACAAGGATTCAGTGAATTTTGTAAATCATTTAAATAGGAATAAAAATAAATACATGATGCCGAAATTAATATTTTTAAATGGGTATTTTATATTTTAAATATTAAGTGTTTAATTTATATGTGCATATGTATATTAGGAGAAGAGGTATCAAGTTTTAATAATGGAAAGTATAGTGAAGATTTTGGTTGTCATTGCAATAATAATAGGAGCAGTGATGCTATTTAAACTCCTATTGCCTGTAATATTGCTTGTAGTATTTGCAGTATGGTTATATAAAACTATAAAAAATAGCAGTATGTTTTCTTCAAGAAATAAACATAAAAAAGATAATCCAATAAAGCAAAACTTAAACGATCATGTCAAAACTAATTCTACAGGTGGCAAAGTTGTAGATGTGGATTATGAAGAATTATAATTGTGTTAATGTAATATACTCTGATATTGAATATGAATTTTAAAAGCATCTTGAACAACAGGGTGCTTTTTTACTGAATAAAAATATAGACACTTCAAAATAGCTAAAACAAGTAATTATAAATGTTTAACATAGCTTTTTAGGTTATACAGCAAAAACCAACCTGATCTCTCTGTTAGTTTTGTTTCATAAACGCCAATTTTTTAGTGCTCAAAGGTATAAATTCATTTTTTCTTTAATAGGTTAAAAGTATACTTAGAAATTACAATAAAGATATAATATGTAGCATTATAAAGAAATAGTTAAAATAACAAAGATAAATACTAATAATCGGTAAATAGGATAAAAAACAGTGAAAAATAAGTTGAAAACATGTTGACAACGTATTCATTAGAATTTATAATGAAATTACAGTAGATCACAAACGTTAATGCAACCGATTGCGCTAATGTTTGAAATATTATAAATTAATTAATTATGGGGGGTACAATATGAGTAAACGTGTAAAGGTTTTAGCAACAGTAATGTCAGCTCTAGTAATTTCAAGTGCATTTATAGGATGTGGAAAGAAAGATGATTCCACAGCTGCAAAGGATTCTAAGGGTGGAAAAGAATTAGTTGTTTGGTCACATTTAATGACTAATGAAGTAAAAGAATTAGACAAGATTGCTCAACAATGGGCTAAGGAAACTGGTAACAAGGTTAAGGTTGTAGAGGACAAGGGTGATTTCCAAGCTTATATTCAAGCATCACAAAGTTCTAAAGGTCCAGACATAATGTATGGTTTAGCAAATGATAACCTTGGAACATTCCAAAAAGCTGGAGTATTAGCAGAAGTTCCTTCAGGAGTTATTGATAAGAGCAAATTCGCATCTCAATCAGTAATTGATGCTGTTACTTTACAAGGTAAGCAATATGCAGTTCCAATAGCTATGGAAACATATGCATTATTCTATAATACTGATAAAGTAAAAGAAGTTCCTAAATCAATGGACGAGTTAGTTACTAAAGCTAAAGAAGTTGGATTTAAATATGATGTAAATAACTTCTATTATTCATATGCTTTCCTTGCTGCAAACGGTGGATACGTATTTAAGAATAATAACGGTTCATTAGATGCAAAAGATATCGGATTAAACAACGATGGTGCAGTAAAAGGATATCAATTCATCCAAGATCTAGTTGTTAAAAATAAGTTTATGAGCGCTGATATAAAGGGCGATGGAGCAAAGGGTGACTTCCAAGCTGGTAAGATAGGTTTCTATATTTCAGGTCCTTGGGATGTTAAGGGTTTCCAAGATGCTAAAGTTCCATTTAAAGTAGTTCCACTACCACAAACTAACGGAAAAGCTACTCCATCATTCATGGGAGTTCAAACAGCATTCGTAAGTTCAAAATCTAAGAACCAAGATACAGCTTGGGAATTAATGAAATACTTAAACGACAAGACTCCACTAGTACTATTTGAAACTGGAAACAGAATACCAGTATTAAATGATGCTTTAAATAGTGATAAGTTCAAGGCTAGTGAAACAGCTGTTCAATTTGCTGAACAAGCTAAAGTTGCACAACCAATGCCAAATATACCTGAAATCCAAGCTATGTGGACACCAGGTGCAAATAATTTACAACTTTTAACTGCTGGAAAAGTAGATGCTAAAAAAGCTGCAGATACTACAGTAGAACAAATCAAACAAGGTATTGCACAACAAAAATAATTTAGGTTAAACTATATAGGGGGATAAATCCCCCTTTTTTAAAAAATAATTAGGGGGGTTAGTTGTGGAAAGAGTTACAAGCAATAGAAGAAATGGATTAAAAGCAATTCCATATTTATTACCAGCACTTATTTCAATATTTATCTTTACAGTATTACCAATTATATATACAATATATGTCTCTTTGACTGATTTCACCATGTATAACAGAGATAATTATCATTTTGTAGGATTGAGCAATTTTGTAGACGTATTAACTGGACCTTTTAAACAGGTTTTTTTACCAGTTTTTGGATGGACAATATCCTTTGCATTAATATCAACAGCAACTTGTTTCTTTGTAGGATTGATAATAGCGCTTGTTCTTTCAAATAAAAATATGAAAGAGGCGTTCGTATATAAAGCTTTCTTAGTTATTCCATGGACATTGCCTGTAGCTGTAGCTATATTATCTTGGCAAGGATTATTAAATACAGATTACGGTGCGATTAATACACTTTTAATAAACTTTCACTTTATAAAAGAGCCGTTACAATGGTTGACTAATCCATTGTGGGCAAGAATAGCAATTATAATAGTAAATATTTGGTTAGGATTCCCATATATGATGAATATATGTATAGGAGCTATATCAGCAATATCAGAAGATCAATATGAAGCAGCAGAAGTAGATGGAGCTAGCAAATTTGTTCAATTTAGAAAAATAACTTTACCAGAGTTAACAAGAACAGCATATCCACTATTAATATCATCCTTTGCATTTAACTTTAATAACTTTAGTTCTGCATTCCTTCTTACTACAGGTGGACCAGCAAGACTTGATACACAATTCGCAGGTTATACAGACATACTTTCATCAACAACATATAAGTTAGCAACACAATTTGGAAGATATGACATAGGATCAGCACTTTCAATAATAATATTCTTAATAATAGCTACAATTTCAGTTGCACAAATGAAAGCATCAGGACAATTTAAGGAGGTTGATTAGTATGCTATCTGTTAAAGAATCAAGCAATATTAGAACTAATTTGAAATATAAGAAAAAACTTAGACCTTCTGAAGTAAGAAGCCTTTGGCTTGGAAGAATATTTATCTGGATTGTTGTGATTATAACAATGATTCCTATAATTGCAGTAGTAACTTCATCAATGGCTTCTGGAGATGCTTTTGTACAGACATCATTTTTCCCTAAAGAATGGACTCTAAAGAACTATGCAAAAGTAATTAATGAAACAGATTTTCTAATTTGGATGAAGAACTCTATGATTTTATGTTTTTCAGTAGCATTTATTCAGTTAGCTATGACTCTTCCAGCAGCATTTGCATTTGCTAGAGTTAGATTTAGAGGAAGAAAAAATGGTCTTATGACACTACTTGTTCTTCAATATTTCCCAGCAACAATGGCTTTACCAGCAATATTAGGTATTGCTTATAAGTTCGAATTTATGGATAGGTTCTGGACTCTTATAATATTACTTGCAGGTGGGTCAGCGTATAGCATATGGCTCCTTAAAGGATTTATTGATGGTATTCCGAAAGATTTAGATGAAGCTGCCTATGTTGATGGTGCTACTACTTGGCAGATGTTTATTAAAATAATATTGCCATTGACTAGATCAATGCTTGTAGTTATGTTCTTATTCTCCTTCATAGGAACATATTCAGAATTTATATTCACTTCTGCATTAATGAAAGATGCAGCAAATCAGACTATAGCAACAGGGTTACAAAGTTTTATAAAAAATCAATTTTCAGCAAACTGGACTCAATTCTCAGCAGCTGCAGTAATGGCATCACTTCCTATTTCTATAGTGTTTACTGCATTCCAGAAATTTATTGCTCAAGGTCTTGTAGCTGGATCAGTAAAGGGTTAATAAATAAAGACTTCAAATCATTAGATAATATAATATTTGATTAAAAATTTTCAAAACTTTATCGGTACAATCCATAAGGTTTTGAAAATTTTAATTATATAGCAAGATTTATTATTGATTTTAAAATGAAGATACTATAGATGTACCACTTAATTTTTAAATTTATATCTTAAAATTCTCCTCACATAATATGGAAGAATTTTGAAAATGATTTTCAAATTGAAGTTGTACTTCTTTAAAAGAAACTTTTATAAAAATAATAATACTATTGGTACATTAGCTTGTAGTAAATTTTTTAGTCTTTATAAAAGGTAAAAAAATATATTAATATAGCTGGTGTTTACCTAATCTTAATAAGAGGTGGAACATATGAACAAACATGCAATACATCATATAACAGAGGCTCCGTATGCTTATGGTACAGGAGATAAATCTTTACATTTAAAGCTTAGAACAGCAAAAGACGATTTAAAATCGGTAGTTGTTTACTATAAAGATAGATATGATTGGGAAAATGAATTTGATACTATAGAATTGAAAAAAGCAAATACTTCTGATCTTTTTGATTACTATGAAATTAATATTGAAGTAGAAGAAAAAAGGTTTAGATATTTCTTTGAATTGATAGATTTAGAGGATAATAAGTTTTTCCTAAATGAAAGAGGGTTAGTTGATAAAAAACCTAGTAATCCTAATGCGTTCCAGTTTCCATTCCTTTGTAAAGCAGATTTGTATAAAGAAGTAGAATGGGCACAAGAAGGGGTAGTTTATCAAATCTTCCCAGATAGATTCTCCAATGGAGATAAGAATAATGATCCTAAGGGGACACTTCCTTGGGGGGATGAAGTAACTCCTGAAACTATGTTTGGAGGAGACCTACAAGGTATAATTAATAAGGTGGACTATCTTAGTGACTTAGGCGTAAATATACTTTACATGACTCCAATATTTAAATCTAGATCTAACCACAAATATGACACAACTAACTACTATGAAATAGATCCTCAGTTCGGAGATAACGAAACACTAAGAGAATTGGTTAAGAAATGCCATGATAATGGGATTAAGGTTGTTTTAGATGCAGTTTATAATCATTCAGGAAGTGATTTCTTTGCTTTTGAAGATTTAGTAGAGAAAGGTGAGAAATCAAAATATAAGGATTGGTATTTTGTTGACTCCTACCCAGTAGATATGAAGGAAGTTAATTATGTAACATTTGCAAATAAGGTTTCAAGAATGCCTAAATTGAATACAAGCAATCCTGAAGTTAAAGATTATTTATTAAAGGTTTCTAAGTATTGGATTGAAGAGATAGGAATTGATGGTTGGAGACTAGATGTTTGTGATGAGGTAGATCATGCATTTTGGAGAGATTTCAAAAAAGCTGTAAAGGAATCGAAGGAAGATGGGTTTATAATTGGTGAGATAATGCATGAATCCAATTCTTTCTTAAAAGGAGATCAGTTAGATTCAATAATGAACTATCCTTTTAGAGAATGCTGTTTAGACTTTTTTGCAAGGAAAGTTATGAATGCTGATGAACTTGATCATATCCTTGCTGAGAGCAGAGCTTTATATATGAATTCAGTGAATAGGCAGTTGTTAAACCTTATAGATAGTCATGATACTGCTAGATTTTTAACTGAGTGTGAAGGCGATAAGGATAAGATGAAACTTGCTATTGCTCTTCAATACACATATATAGGAATCCCATACATATACTATGGTGATGAAATCGGAATGGAAGGTAAGAATGATCCTGATTGCAGAAGATGTATGATATGGGATAAAGAAAAACAAGATTTAGATATGTTCGACCTATACAAAACTTTAAATGATGTTAGAAAGAAATCTAAGGCTCTTGTGTATGGCGACTATACTAATATATGTAAGGATGGAATGGCATTAGGTTTCATAAGAAGTTATAAAGATGAAAAAGTATTAGTTTTAATAAACAACAATGAAGAGAAATATGAGTATTTATTAGATATTAATGATTTAGCTTATGATCTATATGAAAATAAAAAGCAAACGATTGATGGTAAAATAGTTCTAGAACCAATGTCATTTAAGATTCTAAAATTAAGTTAACATTAGCTTATGCAAGTTTATCAGACTTATTTTTTGATATATTGAAGTTAATCAATACTGTATTGGTACATTACGAAAACTTAATTTATACTAGTTAAAAATATATAGATTATTTAATATAGCTTAAGGACAACCGATATTAAACATTGGTTGTCTTTTTGCATATATTAAATTATATTAAAAACAAAACTTAGGATTTATCTTACTGTCGAAGTTAATCACATAACTGGTATCTCTTACATAATATGTAGAAGAAGGATGAAAAGGAGGGGTACCACTGTGGGTATGAAATTTTCTGATAATCTATATAACAATGAAACTTTAGAATGGCTAAATGGTAATTATGAACTTGGAAGTGATTTTGCGTCAAATAATCAGGTGAACATTGAAAATAATTTTGATGTAGATGTTGACGTAGAGCAATTTAATGAAGCTACCATTAGAGAAGAAAAACGTAATAGCGGATGTAAGGACAATCAACATGATCAACATCATGATGATTGCCATGATGACCAACATCATGATGATTGCCATGATGACCATCATCATGAAAGAAAAGGTGGCAAAATAGTATTTACATCAAGACTTATTAGTGTGGATGGTGAACCAATTAGTGGAGTAAGAGTTTTTCTACTAAGATTAGATACTTGCGGTTGCGAAACAAAGTTCTGTTTTGTATCATCAAAAATCACTGATAGAAATGGTAGAGCTGTATTCGAAGGATTGAGAGATGGTATTTATAAGGTAGTTCAACCAATAGATAAATGCGTTTTCAGAGATCCAATATATGTCCCAAGTGATCAGGTTACTATAGACAGAAATCACAGAGAACGTCAAGTTACAGCTATTAACAGAATTAGAAAAGAAGTTTTAGCAAACTTTAATCAAAATAGATGCTGTAACAACTTCAATAATTGTTGTGGAAGCTTTGGTAACAACTGTGGTGGATTTAATGATTGCGGTTGTGGCTTTGACGGTTTCTGGATTTTATTATTGCTATTCGGTTTCTGCGGCTGCGGATTCTGGTTTATATAACATGAGTAAATTATAAAATAGATAAGGTGCCACCTAGGCATCTTATCTATTTTATATTTTTTTGCTATAATAAGAGAAAACTATATATGTGAAAATAATTGTAGAAAACATACAAAACTTTTATACAATTTAGGAGTATAAATATTAGTTATAAGTTACTAATAAAAAAGTATAGCTAACTGGTATTTTACTATTATATTGAAACAATATTGAAAAGGATGGAAGATATTAAGTATGAAAATGAGAATTAAATATTTTGAAGGAGCAACAAAATTAAAAAAAATAGAAAAAGGTAATTGGATTGATGTATTTGCAAATAAAGATATATTTATTAAAGTTGGGGAAAGAGCAATGATTCCGCTAGGGTTTGCATTAGAATTACCTGAAGGGTGGGAAGCTCATTTAGCACCTAGAAGTTCAACATTCAAAACATGGGGAATCATTCAAACTAATTCCGTTGGTGTTGTCGATGATACATATATAGGTGATAACGATCAATGGCATATGCCGGTTTATTGTTTGCAAGGAAAACATTTAGAGAAATGTTCAGAAACACTTTCAAATCAATTTTTATGTGAGATCGAATCTGATGGGACCTGGATTAAGAGTGGAGATAAAATAGGACAATTTAGGATAATGGAGGTCATGCCAGATTTAGAATTTGAAGAAGTGGAATCTTTTGGAAATAGTGACCGTGGTGGATTTGGTTCTACTGGGTTAAGATAAAAGAGGTACTTACATAGAAAAATAGGCTCTAGTGGATATGAAACCACTAGAGCCTATTTTTTACTCTAAAGGAAAGTATAAAGTTTTCATGACGGGTAAACCTAGAGATTTCAGTGGATTTGCAAGCTTTTTAAGAATTTGCTTCTAGTTCTTCCCATTGCTCGTATAAACAATCTATTTCTACTTGAGTGGAGAGAATTTCTTTATTAACCTTTTCACTCTCTGTTGGGTTAGAATATACTTCCTCTAAGCATAAATCTTCCTGTAATTTTAATAGTTTCTCTTCTAATATAGAGATGTCTTTTTCTAAGTTTTTCAACTTTAAACTGTTTTCTTTTTCTAATTTTTCAGCTTCTTTTTTCTTTTTTCTTTCTTCCTTGATTTGAGTTTTAGTCTTGCCTAGTTGTTCTTCTTCTAATCCTTCATATCTATTAGGATTTTTCTTCTTTTCAGTATAATAGTTATAATTTCCTAGATATTCTTTAATTCCATTCTGCTCTAATTCATATATTTTATTTATAACTTTGTTTAAAAAATATCTATCATGGGATATTACAATTAAAGTACCATCATAATCAAGGATAGCGTCTTCTAAGGCTTCTCTTGACATTATATCCAAGTGATTTGTTGGTTCATCTAGCAATAGAAAGTTTGATTTAGAAAGCATAAGCTTAAGCAGGTTTATTCTGCATCTCTCTCCACCACTTAAGTTTTCTATCTTTTTAAATACATCTTCATTGAAAAATAAGAAAGATGCTAAAGCTGTTCTTATTTCTGTAGTACTCATCTTCGGAAATTCATCCCAAACTTCATCAATTACTGTTTTTTCAAGATTTAAATTGGACTGTTCTTGGTCGTAGTAACCTAGAAACACATTCTTTCCTAAATAGGTAATTCCACTATCAGCTTTTATATCTTCCATTATTATTTTGAAAAGTGTAGTCTTGCCCCTACCGTTCTCACCTATTAATGCAACCTTGTCACCTCTTCTAAGATCAAAGTTAACATCCTCAAATAATAATTTATCGCTGTATCTTTTGGATAAATTCTCTACATGGATTACGTCATTACCACTTTTAATTTGGGAGTGAAAAGAAATCCTTGTTCCATTTTTTTCTCTATCAGGAGCATCCATTTTTTCCATTTTATCTAGTGCTTTTTGTCTGCTTTCTGCAGCACGTATACTTTTTTCTCTATTAAAAGATCGAAATTTTTCTATAATGTCCTCTTGTCTTTTAATCTCCGATTGTTGTAGGTTAAATGCTTTTAATTTGGCATCATAATCTTTCTTTCTAAGTTCTAAATACTTAGTGTATGGAGCATTATAGCAGTTAACATGGCCATTTATAAGTTCATAGGTATGTGTTGTTATACCGTCTAAGAAAAATCTATCATGGGATATTACTAAAACAGTTCCTTTATAGTTTTTAAGATATTCTTCAAGCCATTCAATAGCATCTAAATCTAAGTGATTAGTAGGTTCATCTAATAAAAGCAACTCTGGCTTTATTAAAAGTAACTTACATAGGGCTACTCTAGTTTTTTGACCACCACTTAGAACATTGATAGGCTTATCGAAATCCTCTTCTGTAAATCCTAAACCTTTTAATACTCTAGAAATTTCTCCTCTAAAAATATAGCCGCCTCTATTTTCGTATAGTTCATGACCTTGAGTATAATCTTTAATTAACTTATCATGATATTCCTGTTTTGATGAGTCATAGGGTTCATTCATTTTTTCTTCGATATTTTTTAGCTTTTTTTCAAGATTCATTAAATCAGAAAAAACTATAAGCATCTCATCCATTATTGTGTTAAAGTTTTCTAACGCAAGATGCTGTGAAAGATATCCCAAAGTGCTGTTTTTATCTATAAAAACTTCACCGCTATCATAAGAAACTTCTCTTGTAAGTATACGGAATAATGTAGACTTTCCTTCACCATTTGCCCCTATTAGTCCGACTTTTTCACCTTCATTTATATTAAAAGTTACATCCTTTAAAATTTCATCTATACCAAAACTTTTTTTAATATTTTTACAACTTAAGATTATCATAAATAAAACTCCTTTATACTGACAATTATAAATGTATGAAAGAAAAATAAAATTTGTGATTTCAATTTTGTTACATACATGCAAACACGATTAATTATACTATCCATATCACTTTTACACAAATACTCAAATAAATAATATTATTAATAATATTATTTAAACTATTATATATAATAATACTGTAAATAAGCAAGAAGCTTAAGAAAGGAAGTGAACCATTAGAATATATGAACAAAAGAAAAAAGATAATAACATTGATTGGAGTAATAACTTTAATATGTACTGCTTTTGGATTTCTTCAGTTTAGAAAGAATAAATCTAACAACATTTCTGTAAAAACTATACTAGTTACAAAAGAGAACATAAAATCTTATTTAAATACCACAGGAGTTGTTAAGGCTAAAAACGTTAAAGATTATTACGGTTCACAGTTGAAAGTCACCAACATCAACTTCAAGATTGGAGACAAAGTGAAGAAAGGTGACATTCTAATGAGCTTCGATATATCGGATATGCAAAATGCTGCTAAGCAAGCAAAAATTCAATATGATAGTGCAATTTTACAAAGACAGGACTTATTAAATCAAAATGTAAAGATAAACAGTAAGATTACAGATTTAGATAGAGAAATAGCAGATGTCAAGATTAAAATTGAGCAGTTTAAGTTAGATAGGAATACGGTAACTAATAATTATGGCTTTATAAATAGTGTGAGTGCGTTAAAAGATAAAATTACAAATAAGGAAAGGAAGTATTCAAAAGAAGCCGCAAACACTTTAGATAATAATGAACAAGATGCTACAATAGCTCAGGCTGACAGTAGTGCAAGTATAGGTGTTTTGCAGCAGCTATCAAAAACTCTGACTACACTTGAAACGCAAAAAAATAACATACAACCAATATCAGAAGAAAAACTTAAGCAGATGGATAATACAGTTTCTCTTGCTAAGATTGCTTTTGAATCAGCTAACTCTAGACTAAGATATATGCCAGAGAGCTTAACAGCTGATTTTGGCGGAACTGTCACTTCATTAAATGCAGCTATAGGAAGTATAGCGAGTCCTACTTTGGTGGCAGTGACTATTGAAGATTTAGAAAATTTAAAAGTGATTGTATCCTTAGGAAAATCAGATATTGATAAAGTAAAAGTGAATCAGAACGCTACAATCAAAAGCAATGGAAAAGAGTACAATGGGAAAATATCTTTTATAAGTCCTTCAGGTAAAAAAGGAGTATCTGGAATTGGTATGATAGCGACTACCGCAAGTAATGATGTAACAATGGATGCAGAAATTGAACTTTCAAAATCTGATGAAAACCTAAAAACAGAATTTGATGTAGATGTAGATATTTTACTTGCCGAGAGAAACTCTGTAGTAACAGTACCGATGGAAGCAATAAAAGCTGTAAAAGGAGGGCGTTATGTTGTATATGTCGTAGATGCTAATAGGAGAGTATCAGAAAGAGAAGTACAGGTAGGAATAAAATCTGAGATAAATGCTGAAATTGTTAAAGGTATAAATATAGGAGAAAGGATAATATTAAATCCAAGTACTATGATAAGGGATGGAATTACGGTTAGGCTTAATGGTAAAGGAGTAGGGAATGATTGAGATTTCAGAGATATACAAAACTTATAAAACTGGAGAATTAAACTTTACTGCGCTTAAAGGGGTAAGCTTTGAAATAAAGAGAGGTGAGTTTGCCTCAATTATGGGACCATCAGGCTCAGGAAAAAGCACTCTGATGAATATACTTGGATGTTTAGATAGACTGGATACAGGAAAGTACATACTAAATGGAGAGAACGTATCTAATATGACTGACAATGAGTTAGCAAAAGTAAGAAATAAAGAAATAGGTTTTGTTTTTCAAAACTTTAATCTTTTGCCTAGGATGACTATACTTGAAAATGTTGAACTACCTATGATATATGCCGGTATTTCGGCTAAGGAAAGAAGAAGTAGAGCGCTCTTAGCTTTAGAGAAGGTTTCACTTACAAATTGGATAAAGCATAAGCCTAATGAAATATCTGGAGGACAGAAACAAAGGGTAGCTATTGCAAGAGCTATAGTTAATTCTCCATCAGTAATTATGGCTGATGAACCTACAGGAAACTTGGATTCGCAGGTTAGTCTAGAGGTCATGAAGATATTTCAAGATTTAAATGAAGAAGGAGCCACTATAATAATGGTCACCCACGAACCTGATATAGCAATGTACACAAAAAGATTGGTTAAAGTCAAAGATGGATTAATAATTAACGATGAGAAAGTTGAAAATAGAATTATTATAAATAATACAGCGATCTAAACGTAACTTTAGTATCAGGAATGCTTCTGAGATTGAGGCGTTAAGACATAGGTCTCATTTAAAATTAATTAATAATTTAGGGGGATTAAGATGGACTTTATAGAAAACTTTAAAATGTCCCTAGACAGCATTAAAGCTAATAAGTTAAGATCATTTTTAACCATGTTAGGAATAATAATTGGAATAAGTTCTGTTATTGCGATACTATCTCTTGGAAATGGTGGAAAAGCTAGTATCACTGGAGAGTTGGAGAAAATAGGCTCCTCTACAGTGGAGTTAAAGGTGTCTGGACAACAAATTGCGAAATCAGATTATTTCAGTATAAATGATGTGAAAGCTATAAAGGATAAAAGTGAAAATGTTAAATACATATCTCCATTAATACAGAAATCAGGAACTGTAAGAGTAAATGATAAAAGTAAAAGGGCTGTAGTATATGGAGGAAACACAGATTTTAGCTACATACAGAATTACGAATTCCTATTTGGACGCTTTTTCAATGAAAGAGAGATGGAAGATGGGAAAAATGTAGCAGTTATTGATGAAATTACTGCAGAATATCTATTTGGATATAAGGATATTACAGGAGAATCTATATTAATAGGAAGAAATAATTCTCCTAAAAAAGTGACAGTTGTTGGTGTAACCAAGTCTTCTGAACTTATGGTAGGATTCGCACAAGACCAAATTCCAGCCTTTATAGCTATGCCTGTTTCTACAATAGAAAATATTTATGATCTTAGCGATAATTTTGATAGTATGTATGTTTTAGCTGAGACAAAGGATAATGTTGATACTGCAACAAGTGATTCAATAAATATTTTAGAATCCAGACATAATAACAAAGGTAAAGAGATATATACTGGAGAAAAGCTTATGAAGCAGGTTGAGCAAGTAAATAAAGTCATAGATATATTTACTTCATTCATAGGAGCGGTTGCAGCTATATCATTGCTTGTAGGTGGAATCGGAGTAATGAACATTATGCTTGTGTCAGTAACTGAAAGAACAAGAGAAATAGGTATAAGAAAGGCAATAGGAGCTACTACCAACTTAATTTTGATTCAATTTCTAACTGAATCAGTTATTATATCTTTAATAGGTGGAATAGTTGGAATGGTTATAGGTATTTTAGGTGCCTTTGCTATAGGAAGGTTAGCCAATGTTACGCCTATTTTATACATTAAACATATATTTCTTGTGATATTATTTTCTATGAGTGTAGGGATATTCTTCGGTATTTATCCTGCTCGAAAAGCAGCAAGATTAGATCCGATAGATGCTCTAAGATATGAATAAATAATGAAAAATATCATTTTTTAGATTTTCTTCATAGATATTGATAAAGACTGTTATGCAAAAAACTCGCTGAATAATATTATTTCAGCGAGTTCTTTTATGTCTATTCCTTTGGAGAATACTTTATAGAAAGGGCAATTAGTTTTTTTACAATCATTTTAGAAACTGGAAAAGGAATTTTATAGGCTTCGAGGCTTTTCATGATTGAACCATTATTTTCTTCTATTTTACTAAATATTTGATTAACCTTATCGCTGGTCAGTCTTTCATCAAAATCAGTATCTATATCTTCAAAAAGTTGAACAGGGACTGGTACATAACCTCTGTTAATCTCAGTGGAACTGTTGAAAAGCGAATTAAACCAATATGTTGAAGAAAGCTTTATTTTGTTGAAATTATCTCCGATTGATGACCTGTTATTAAATCCATTCAAATATAGATTGTTTGTAAAAGGTATTGAGTTTTCAGTGAATGGAACTATATTCTCTGAGAAAGGACCTGAATTTTCTAAAAAAGGAACACTATTCTCTGAAAATGGAACAAACTTATCTGAAGATAACTTAGTATTATCAGAAATAGATAATAGATTTTCAGAAAAAGGAGAATCATATTCTCCTATAAAGGGCTCGAAGCTCAAATCATCATTAATTGATTTATCCATGTACTTCCTATCAGGATACATTTTTATACCTCCAAATAAAACTCTTATAATTATATGTTTAAATAATATGAAGATTTAATAAAAGTAGACTAATATATTGAAAATTTAATTTTTGGTATATGTTTCATAGGTGTATGAAATTAAGGTGTCACTACATCCGATGCCTTAATGAGCTTACGCAAAAAAAATCACTAATAAAGAACAAATAGTGATTTTTTGAGGCCATTACATCTGAAAAAATCATTTAATTCTAATAGCTCGCTCATATAGCATCTCCTGTATAACCATTTAATTTCTAAAATACTATTGATTATATAACGTCTTGGAAGATGTTAAGTAATGTATCAATATTGTTGAAGTCTTAATGAGTTGCGTAAGGAATTCATATCAGTAACCTCCCTGGAAAGCTTGTATATACATACGGTATATTGAAATAATTGTAAAAATATAAGAATGTAAAGAGTGTGATGTACATTAGTACGATATGTGAATAGTATATATTGGAGGGAGTTTGTTATGATGAAAAAAAGAGAAATGAACTTTAGAGAATTATTTTTGGGTATGGAACAAGCTATTCCTTTAGCAAACGGACGAAAAATAACTCCTATTAATTTTGATAATGCTGCTACCACACCTGCTATGAAGCAAGTTTTACACTGTGTCAATAAGTTTTTACCGCTGTATGGATCAATAGGTAGAGGAAAAGGATATAAGTCGAAAGTTAGTACAGAACTATATAACGATGCGAGAGATGAAATATTAAAGTTTTTCAACCTTAGCGATAGAGATGACTATACAGTAATATTTGTGAAAAATACAACTGAAGGTATTAATACTCTTGTTAACATTTTGATTGAAGATAGTTCAGAGATTGTTCTTACAACAAGAATGGAGCATCACTCGAATGACTTGCCTTGGAGAGAAAAATGTGTAGTTGAATACGTTGAGGTAGATGATAATGGGAGATTAAAAATTGATCAATTTCAAGAAAGATTAGATAAAGCTAAAGGAAGTATAAAATTAGTTAGTGTAACAGGGGCCTCCAATGTTACTGGTTATATAAACGATATTCATAAGATAGCTAAGATTGCTCATAAAAATGGTGCTGAAATAATCGTCGATGGTGCACAATTAGTTCCGCATAGAAAAGTTGATATGAATTATACTGATGAAGATGAAGATGATGATATTGACTATTTAGTTTTTTCTGCTCACAAGATGTATGCGCCTTTTGGAAGTGGAGCGATAGTTGGTAAAAAGAATAAGTTTAACAATAGTTTGCCATTGTTAAAGGGTGGAGGAACAGTAGATATCGTTACAGATGACGAAGTTTACTGGTTAGACGCACCTGAGAGAGATGAGGGAGGTACTCCAAATGTGTTAGGGGTTATAGCTTTGGTAGCGGCTATTTATGAGTTCAATAGGATTGGATTTAATAACATTGAGGAGCATGAAGACTTACTTAGAGACTATCTCTCGGAAGGATTAAGAAGTATGCCAGATGTTATTACCTATGGTGATTTAAATGATAAAAATAAACTAGGATTAGTATCTATTAATTTAAAAAATATTTATCATGAAGATCTAGCTGGCATGTTATCAGATTTAAGGGGAATAGCAGTAAGAAGTGGTTGCTTTTGTGCTCAGCCGTATGCTAAACGTTTATTGGATGTTACCGATGAAGAAGTGCTAAGTTTCATACGGGGAAATAGAGGTAGAAAACCTGGTATGGTAAGAATAAGCTTTGGTATGTACAATACAATAAATGAAATTAATGAATTTCTAAATGTATTGGAATATATAATAAGAAAACATCTATACTAATAAAAGTTCTATTTGTCTAACCGTGAACAATGAAACAATACAGGCTATATGAATATTTTGTTCATATAGCCTGTATATATATTTAAATATGTAATTAACTACAACTACATCCTGAAAACTTTATATTTTGGTAGAGAGTCTGAAAGCTTATAAGCTGGTTGGTCGAAAACTAATGGCTTAAGATATTCGATTGCTTCAATAGTTAAGTTATTGCACTCTTTATTTATCCATTCTAGAGGAAAATATTTAACTTTATTGGCTACTTTATCTGCTTCAATTAAGAAGGTAGAAGAACTGTATATTTCAGTTTCTTCTCTTTTTATAGCAACCATATAGCCAGAATGACCATCTGCAGCATATTTAAGAGCATCTCTGCCAACCATTTTAGCTTCATCAAAGTCAACTTTTGATGCTGAATGCATAGCACATCTTTGTAAAACTCCGAGTTCTAGAGTTTTTACTCTATTAGTTATACCTGCATTTATTATCAAAGTACGAAGAAAGTGAGCAACACCACCAAGCTGAGTATGACCAAACTTATCATGAGCCCCACCTTGGGAGGACATTGTTAGAAAATCACCATTTTCGTCTCTAAGACCTTCGGATGCCACTATGTAAACATGGTTATTTCTCTTAAACGTTTCTCTAACATCATTTATAAATTTTATCTTATCGAAAGCAACTTCTGGTAGATATATGAAATCAGCTGCTTTTTTGTCCCCCACGCTAGCTAGAGCTCCAGCAGCAGCTAACCAACCAGTATCTCTACCCATTGTTTCTAATATAAATATTCCATTATCGGTATATACAGTAGAATCTAAGTAGGTTTCTATTGTAGAAGTAGCTATGAATTTTGCAGCACTACCAAAGCCTGGTGTATGATCAGTAAACATTAAATCATTATCTATAGTCTTTGGAATACCTATAAATTTAATATCGATATTATGATCTTTTGCATATCTGCTAAGTTTAGCAGTAGTATCCATTGAGTCATTTCCACCTATATAAAAGAAAGCCTTTATATTTAGTTCATTAAGTATAGACATAAGTGAAACATATTCATCTTCACATACTGAAGAATCTTTTAGCTTGTACCTACAAGAACCTAACCCAGATGATGGAGTATGTTGAAATATTTCAAGCTCTGTACTATCCATTTCAGATAAATTAATTATCTTTCTATTCAATATTCCTTCTATACCATTTAATCCAGCATAGACGTTGTTATATATATTTAAATCCTTATTAGCTTCAACTAAACCAAAAACACTAGAATTTATAACTGAAGTTGGACCACCTGATTGGGCAACAATACAATTCATTATATCTCTCCTTTGTACTGAGTAGTTTAAATGTGCTATACTATTTAGCTAAATAATACGTACAATGAATACTATACTACAAAATATGATAAATATAAAGCCTATTAAAGTAAAAGAATATAATTTATATATTTAGAATTGTCTCATAATTAAGCTTAAATATTATCACAGGTCTAATTTTTTGAAAGCATTGCATTTGAAGAATAAAATTAAAGACTTGAAAATACAATAGTATTGTATGAAGTCATACAAATATATCTTTATACTTTGAAAGTTAGAAGAAAAGGGGGACAAACTATGGAAATGAAAAGTTTATTAATCATTTCAGTTGCATTAGCAATGGATGCATCGGCAATTGCTTTGAGTATAGGTATAAATTGTGCTGTGAGCAAAACTAAGAAAATACTCTTCGCTATTTCATTCGGTTTCTTTCAGTTTTTGTTATCATTTTTAGGTACCTACTTTGGTGTATTATTTGAAGAATATGTTACTTCTATACCTAATATAATCGGTGGTATGGTAATTGCCTTTACAGGAGTAATGATGATAAAAGATGGCATGGAGCAAAAAGATGAATGTTTATTACTAAACCCAAAGATGTACTTTGTTCTTGGAATTTCAGTAAGTATAGATGCATTAGTAGTTGGATTTACAGTGTTTCACCACGTTGAAAATACAATTTCTATATTATTTAATTCTATAACAATTGGATTAGTAACATTTGTACTTAGCATGTGTGCTTTTTTCTTTTCAAGATATATGCGAAGAATAGAATTAATTTCAAAATATGCAGATTACATAGGTGGTATAATCCTTCTACTTTTTGGATTGAAAATGATATTTGCATAATTTAGATATATCGGTTCAATCCATGAGTTATTTTTAAAACTTTTCTTGATATGAGAGACGGAGTTGGAAATACAAACTTTATTATGAAGCGACACATTTAGTAGATAAAATTGGACAAGTATTATATGAAAGAATTCAATGTAAAATTATATATAATTCAATATGTTGAAAACAACTCAATTTATGTTATAATGAAATAAAAATGTTAGGAGCAAAATATGAGAGTTGGCGAATACCTAGGTGAAAAAGGAATAAAGATTACGAAGAGTAGGATAGCCATATATAAAATTCTCTCAGACAATGATTCTAGTGTTTCAGCAGATTATATTTATGACAAATGCAAAGCAGTAGGGATGGATATAAATCTTTCGACAGTATATAGGACTTTAGAAGTATTTGAAGCTAAACAAATAATTGAAAAGTTTGATTTAGGTAATGGAAAATACTCTTTTGCAATAAGAAAAAATAAACATATGCATAAAATAGAGTGTTCTGAATGTCATAAAGAGATAGAAGTGCCATGTCCAATGCAGCAAATCGAAGAAATGCTTAAGAATCAGACAGGATTTGTATTAACAGAACATAGGTTAGTACTTAAAGGAATATGTGAACAATGTAAAAATAAAGATTAAAATAAGTGTAAATAAATTGTGAATTGTAAAATTTATTTTTAGTTTGCAGTTGAAGGGAATAACACTGAATATATATAGCTTTATTATATTTACATTTGCATTTTGGATTGATGATAGTTAAATTAATTACATGATTATGAATTAATTGCTAATAAATAGGGGATAATATAATGCTATGATTGTTTTCACTATATAAAAGTGAAATAATCATAGCTATTTTTAATTAAATGGATTAAATATCTAATTTTAAGCATATATAGCGAAAAACTATCTATTGACTCAAATAAATAATTCCCATATACTTTGAATATAAAAAAGTTTGATTATCAAAATATATTTAGGAGGCAATATGAATAATACTCATAGTATTATCAATTCTCTTCTCGTGGATATCTTTAATGAGATTTTAAATATAGAAGAATATGCATTGCAGTCTGGTAGATTCAATGATGTGTCTATCACAGAAGTTCATACTGTTGAGGCTATAGGTTATTATGATTCAAAGAGTATGAGTGAAGTAGCCAAACAATTAAGTATAACAGTTGGTACTCTGACAATTGCAATAAATAATCTTGTTAAGAAAGGTTATGTTGAGAGAGTAAGATCTGAGGAAGATAGAAGAGTAGTTAAAATTAGTCTTACCAAGAAAGGTAAGTTGCTTTATAGAATTCATGAAAAGTTTCATTTAGAGATGGTAAAAGCAACAGTGACAGACTTATCTGAAGAAGAGGAAGCTGTACTGGTTCATGCACTACAAAAATTAAATGTGTTTTGTAGAAATACTTATGATTTATTTAATAAAGAAAGCAAGGAGTAGTTATGATTTATACAAAGATAATATCAACAGGAAGTTATGCACCAAACAATATAGTTACTAATGATGATTTATCTAAAATAGTTGAAACAGATGATCAATGGATTAGTTCTAGAACAGGAATAAGAGAAAGAAGAATTTCTTTAGGAGAAAACACTTCGGCACTAGCTGCAAAAGCTGGATTAGATGCAATAAATAATGCAGGGCTTACGCCTATGGATATAGATTTACTAATAGTAGCAACAACAACCCCAGATAGTTTTACTCCATCAACAGCATGCATAGTTCAAGATATTATTGGAGCTAAAAAAGCATATGCTTTTGATGTTAGTGCAGCATGTTCAGGCTTTATTTATGCTATATCTGTAGCAGATAAAATTATGAGAGCAGGTGAAGAAGTTAATGCTCTAGTAATAGGCGCAGAAACTCTTTCTAGAATAGTCAACTGGAATGATAGAAGTACCTGTGTTCTTTTTGGAGATGGAGCTGGTGCAGTTGTTCTTAAGAAAACAGAAGAAAAGGGAATAATAAGTTCTGTATTAGGATCTGACGGAACATTAGGAAGAAGCTCACTTACATGCGGAGAATTTGTCCCTAAGAACCCATATATTAAAGATGAAAATCAACAAGATGAAATCTATATAAATATGGATGGTAAAGAAATCTTTAGATTTGCAGTTAATAAGATACCGCAAGCAGTAAATGAAGTGTTGGCAAAAGCTGAAACTGCGTTAGATGAAGTGAAGTTAATATTCCCTCACCAAGCTAATCTTAGAATCGTTGACGCTGCTGCTAAAAAATTAGACTTACCTAAAGAAAAGTTTTATGTAAATCTAAATAAGTATGGTAACACATCAGCAGCTTCGATACCTTTAGCATTAGATGAGGCTAATAGAAATGGATTGCTTCAGCAAGGGGATAAGTTGGTTTTAGTAGGGTTTGGTGGAGGACTCACTTGGGGGTCTATATTCCTACAATGGTAGGATTAACTTAAGAATAAACAAGTTGCGAAATTTTAATATTAAATTTAAAATAAGTTTGCCAATTTTACTGGCTCAACAAAAGTAAAATAAAGCAATCATCTTTGTAGATAGTGTAAAAAGATGATTTTAAAAAGTTGTGTCTTTATTTTTAATGGATAGCCGGATAAATATAAATTATGAAATTATTAGGAGGAAAAAATAATGGTATTAGAAAAAATAAAAGAGGTAATAGTAGAACAATTAGGAGTAGATGCTGATGCAATAACATTGGCAACAACATTTCAAGAAGATTTAGGTGCTGATTCTTTAGATTTATTCCAAATAATCATGGACTTAGAAGAAGAATTCAATGTAAAAATAGAAGATGTAGAAGCTATAAAGACAGTTGGAGACGCAGTTACTTATATCGAAGAGAGAGTTTAATCCTTAGGAGGAAAATATGATTAAGGCAGATATTTGTGAACTTCTAAATATACAATACCCTATTTTACAAGGGGGTATGGCTTGGGTAGCAGATGCTTCATTGGCATCTGCTGTATCAAATGCTGGGGGTCTTGGAATAATTGCAGGAGCAAATGCACCGGTTGAATATGTTAGAGAGCAAATAAGAAAAGCAAAAACATTGACAGATAAACCATTCGGAGTGAATATAATGCTTTTAAGTCCCAACGCAGATGAATTAGCTAGAGTAGTTTGTGAAGAAGGTGTAAAAGTTGTAACAACTGGAGCTGGTAATCCTGGAAAGTATGTTGAGATGTGGAAGAGTAATGGGATAAAAGTTATTCCAGTTGTACCTTCTGTTGCTTTAGCGAAGAGAATGGAAAGATGTGGAGCTGATGCTGTTATTGCAGAAGGCTGTGAATCTGGTGGTCATGTAGGTAAACTTACTACTATGGCATTGGTACCTCAAGTGGTAGATGCAGTAGATATTCCTGTAATAGCTGCTGGTGGAATTGGAGATGGAAGAGGAATTGCAGCTGCATTTATGCTAGGTGCAACAGGAGTGCAAGTCGGTACTAGATTTTTAGTTGCTAAGGAATGCACTATACACCAAACCTATAAAGATATTGTAATAAAAGCTAAGGATATTGATACAATGGTTACTGGAAGAGCTACAGGACATCCAGTTCAAGTAATCAAGAATAAGCTTGCTAAAAAGTTTGAAGCTTTAGAAAAAGAAAATGCTCCAACTGAAGCATATGATGAACTAGGACGTGGTGCTCTAGCTAAAGCTGTTGTTGAAGGAAATCCTGATGAAGGTTCATTCATGGCAGGACAAATAGCTGGTATGATATCAAAAGAACAAAGTTGTGAAGAAATCATAAAAGAAATGTTTGATAAATATGATGAACTTATAGCGAAGTTTAACTAGGAGGATATGATGAAGATAGCGTTATTATTTTCCGGCCAGGGTGCACAATACGTTGGAATGGGAAAAGAATTATATGATAATTATGAGGTTGCAAAAAAGATATTTAATGAAGCTGATGAAGCCTTAGGATTTTCACTTAAGTCTATGTGCTTTGAAGGCCCAGATACAGAATTAAATAAAACTGAAAATACTCAACCTGCTATTTTAACTACATCTATTGCTGCTCTTAAAGTTATACAAGAAAAAGGAATAAGTTTTGATGTAGTTGCTGGACTTAGCTTAGGTGAATACTCAGCCCATGTTGCGGCGGGAACTATTAGCTTTAATGATGCAGTAACTTTAGTTAAGAAAAGAGGATTCTTTATGCAGGAAGCTGTACCTCTAGGTGTAGGGGCTATGTCAGCAGTACTTGGTATGGATAAAGATGTTCTTAATTCATGTGTTAACGAATGCAAAGAGGTTGGTGTAGTTGAAGTGGCTAATTATAACTGCCCAGACCAAATAGTTATTGCCGGTGAAAAGGATGCTGTTGAAAAGTGCGGCACTTTACTATCTGAAAGAGGAGCAAAAAGAGTTATTCCATTAACTGTTAGTGGTCCATTTCATACATCGATGATGAAACCAGCAAGTGAAAGATTATTTGGAGAATTGGATAAAATAGAATTAAATGAATTAAGTATTCCGCTTATTAGTAACGTTACTGCTGAATATGTAAACTCAACCACGGATGTAAAGCCTTTACTAGTTAAACAAGTCATGAGTTCAGTAAAATGGGAAGATTCTATAAAACTTATGATAAATGACGGTGTAGATACTTTTATAGAAGTTGGACCAGGTCGTGCTCTTAGCGGTTTTGTTAGGAAGATAAGCAGAAATGTAAATATATTTAATGTTGAAGACATTAAATCTTTAGATAAAACTATAGAAGGATTAAGCAAGTTAAATTAATAGGAAGGTGTGAATTCATGTTAAAGGGAAAAACTGCAGTAATTACTGGAGGAAGTAGAGGAATAGGAAAAGCTATTGCTATTAAGCTTGCTGAAATGGGAGCTAATATAGTAGTTAACTATAGAAGCAGCTCTATAGATGAAGTTTTAACTGAGATAAAAGCATTTGGTGTAAATGCTATAGGCGTGCAATGTGATATATCTAACAGTGAAGACGCTGATAAACTTATAAAGACAGCATTCGCTGAGTTTGGTTCTGTAGATATACTTGTTAATAATGCAGGAATAACTAAAGATGGACTAATAATGAGAATGAAAGACCAAGATTTTGATAGTGTTATAAACACAAATCTAAAAGGTACATTCAATACAATAAGATCAGCATCATCAATAATGATGAAGCAAAGAAGTGGTAAGATAGTAAACTTGACTTCTGTAGTAGGTATTACTGGAAATGCAGGTCAAGCAAATTATGCCGCATCAAAAGCAGGGGTTATAGGGCTTACCAAATCTGTAGCTAGAGAACTTGCTTCTAGAGGTATAACTTGTAATGCAGTAGCACCAGGTTTTATAGAAACAGATATGACAGGAGCATTATCAGATAAAGTGAAGGAAGCTACATTAAATACAATTCCTTTAAAAAAATTAGGAACTACTGAAGATGTTGCTAATCTTGTAGGATTTTTAGCAAGTGATTTATCAAATTATATTACTGGCCAGGTTATAAATGTTGATGGCGGAATGGTTATGTAAGGATGGTGGAATGATGGGAAGAAGAGTTGTAGTAACGGGAATGGGAGCAATAACTCCTTTAGGAAATAGTGTTGACTCTTTTTGGAATGGTATTAAAGAAGGCGTTTGTGGAGTTAACGAAATAAAAGCTTTTGATACTACTGAACAAAAAGTAAAACTTGCTGCAGAGGTAAAAGATTTTAAACCTGAAGAATATATAGACAGAAAAGAAGTTAGAAGAATGGATAGGTACTGCCAATTTGCATTAGCTGCAGCACAACAAGCTGTAGAAAATTCAAAATTGGATCTTGATAAAGTTAATAAAGAAAGATTAGGGGTTATCGTTGGTTCAGGTATAGGTGGTCTTGCGACTATAGAAGAACAAACTATAAAACTTCATGAAAAAGGACCTACAAGAGTTTCACCATTTTTTATACCTATGTCAATATCAAACATGGCTGCAGGTAATATAGCGATAAGATTTGGTGCAAAAGGAATATGTACTTCAGTAATAACTGCTTGTGCAAGTGCTACAAATTCTATAGGTGAAGCTTTTAGAAACATAAAATTTGGATATAGTGATATAATGATAGCAGGTGGTGCTGAAGCTTCTATAACACCTCTTGGTATAGCAGGATTTGCTTCTATGAATGCTTTGTCAAAAAATGAGAACCCTAAGAGAGCTTCTATTCCTTTTGATAAAGATAGAGAAGGCTTTGTTATGGGAGAGGGTGCTGGAATACTGATTCTTGAAGAATTAGATCACGCACTAGCAAGAGGAGCAAAGATATATGGAGAAGTAGTTGGATATGGAAGCACTTGTGATGCTTATCATATGACTTCACCATCGCCTGAAGGTGAAGGTGCTGCTAGAGCTATGGAACTTGCTATTACAGAGGGGAATATAGCTAAAGAAGAAGTAAGTTATATAAATGCCCATGGAACAAGTACTCCATACAATGACAAATTTGAGACAGTAGCTATAAAAAGACTATTTGGAGAGCAAGCTTACAAAGTACCAGTTAGTTCAACAAAATCAATGACTGGCCACCTTTTAGGAGCAGCTGGAGGAATAGAAGCTATAGTTGCAATTAAAGCTGTAGAAGAAAACTATATACCAGCTACAATTGGTTATGAAAATGTTGATGAAGACTGTGATTTAGATTATGTCGTGAATGTAGGAAGAAATCAAGAAGTTAATTATGTACTTTCAAATTCTTTAGGATTTGGTGGTCATAATGCTGTACTTCTATTTAAAAAATGGACTGAGAGGTAATGTTTTATGGATTATGCTTCAATTAAAGAATTGATTGGAATAATCAATTCTTCTGATCTTACAAATTTCGAAATGGAGTTTGACGGAGTTTCTCTTAAAATGAGTAAAAACAATAATGAGAGTGCTCCAAAAACAACTACAACAAAGGAAATAAAAGCTGTTGAAGCTAGCAAATTAGAATATATATCAGAAAGCAAGACAGAAAAGGTTGTTGAAGAAGTAGAAGTTAAAGGTGGAACGTACGTAAATTCTCCAATAGTAGGAACTTTTTACGCTTCAGCAGGCAGTGAGAAACCAGCTTTTGTAAAGGTTGGAGATAAAGTTAAAAAAGGCGATGTACTTTGTATCATAGAAGCTATGAAGATTATGAACGAAATACAAAGTGAAGTTGATGGAGAAATTGTTGAAGTACTAGTTTCTAACGAACAGATGGTAGAATATGGCCAGAAGATGTTTAGAATTAAATAATAGGAGCTGATTTTTATGTTAGATATAAATCAAATACAAGAAATAATTCCACATAGATATCCATTTCTATTGATAGATAGAGTTTTAGAACTTGAAGAAGGAAAGAGAGCTGTAGCAATAAAAAATGTGACTGCAAATGAAAACTTCTTTCAAGGCCATTTTCCAGGTCATCCAGTAATGCCAGGTGTTTTAATAGTAGAAGCTTTGGCACAAACGGGAGCTGTAGCATTACTTTCATTAGAAGAAAATAAAGGTAAGATAGCTTTCTTTGGGCGTATAGATAAAGTTAAATTTAGAAGACAGGTAGTTCCTGGAGATACTTTAAGACTGGAAGTTGAGATAATTAAAGCAAAAGGCCCAGCAGGTATAGGAAAAGGCATAGCATATGTAGGCGATGAAAAAGCTGTTGAAGGCGAGTTTATGTTCGCTATAGGAGACTAATTCCTTAATTGAGGTGATTAAATGATAAGAAAGATACTTATAGCCAATAGAGGAGAAATAGCAGTAAGAATAATAAGAGCATGCAGAGAAATGGGAATAGAGACTGTTGCTGTTTACTCAGAAGCAGATAGAGATTCCTTGCATGCACAAGTTGCTGATGAAGCAGTTTGTATAGGACCTGCTAAATCTAAGGATAGCTATTTGAATATGGGCAACATAATAAGTGCAGCAGTACTTACAGGAGCGCAAGCTATTCATCCAGGATTCGGATTTTTATCAGAAAACTCAGTATTCGCAAGAATGTGTGAAGAATGTAATATTAAGTTTATCGGACCATCACCAAGTACTATTGAAATGATGGGAGACAAATCAAAAGCAAGAGAAGTAATGATAGATGCTGGGGTTCCAGTAGTTCCTGGAACAGAAGGTATAATAGAAACTTTAGAAGAGGCTTATAATAGTGCTGAGAACATAGGATATCCTGTTATGGTAAAAGCTTCTGCTGGTGGCGGCGGAAAAGGTATTAGAATTGTTCATAAAAGGGAAGAATTAGATAAGGCCTATGAAACAGCTAAAAGTGAAGCGAAAGTAAACTTTGGAGATGACAGGATCTATATGGAAAAGTTCATAGAAAATCCTAGACATATAGAATTTCAGATATTAGGTGATGAGCACGGAAATATCATTCACTTAGGTGAAAGAGATTGTTCACTTCAAAGAAGAAACCAAAAGGTTTTAGAAGAAGCTCCTTCTGTTGTTTTAGACAAAGATTTGAGAGATAGAATGGGAAATGCTGCAGTAAAAGCTGCAAAAGCTGTGGACTATAAAAATGCTGGAACTATAGAGTTCCTTCTTGATAAGAACGGAAGGTTCTACTTTATGGAAATGAACACTAGAATACAGGTTGAACATCCAGTCACTGAGATGGTTACAGGTATTGATTTAGTAAAAGAGCAGATTAAGATAGCAGCAGGAGAAAAACTTTCAATTACTCAAGAGAGCTTAGAGATAAGAGGTCATGCTATTGAGTGTAGAATAAATGCAGAAAATCCACATAGAAACTTTGCACCTTCACCAGGAAAGATAGAATTTCTTTTCATGCCAGGAGGAAATGGTGTAAGGATTGACAGTGCAGTGTATAATGGATATGTAATTCCACCCCATTATGATTCTATGATAGCCAAACTAATAGTTTTCGGCAAAACTAGAGAAGAAGCTATAGAAAAGATGAAAAGAGCCTTGTGGGAATTCACTATAGATGGTATTGATAATAATATAGACTTTCAATTAGAAATATTGAATCATCCGAAATTTATAGATGGAAAATTTGATACCGGATTTATAAATAAGGAAATAATAAAATAATAGGTGAAAGCTTATGGGATTGTTTAAAAAGAAAAAATATTTTACTGTTCCTATGAATGTAGAAACAAGTAAGGCAGAGGAGGAGAATCAACCTGCAATTCCGGATGGAATGTGGGTTAAATGTAACTCCTGTGGAAAGATTATATACAAGAAAGAAATAGATGAAAATCATAAAATCTGCACTAACTGCGGTGGATATTTTAGAATGTCTGCAGATGAGAGAATTGCATCAATAATTGATAAGGGAACTTTTAAGGAATTTAATTATGGAA
This sequence comes from Clostridium folliculivorans, assembly GCF_024341905.1. Taxonomy (GTDB): domain Bacteria; phylum Bacillota; class Clostridia; order Clostridiales; family Clostridiaceae; genus Clostridium_AR; species Clostridium_AR folliculivorans. Next base: position 500,032 of record NZ_BQXY01000003.1, on the reverse strand, counting down.
TGATAGCTAAAAATCCATTAAATTTCCCTGGATACAAAGATAAGCTTATTGAAAGTCAAGAAAAATCAGGTATCACTGATGGAGTAACTACTGGTCTTGGTAAGGTTAACGGTAAAAATGTAGTATTAGCTGTTATGGATAGTAATTTTATGATGGGTAGTATGGGATCTGTAGTAGGAGAAAAAATAACTCAAGCTATAGAAATTGCCACAGCTAGAAAAGAACCAGTAATTATCTTTACATGTTCTGGTGGAGCTAGAATGCAAGAAGGTATCCTATCACTAATGCAAATGGCGAAAACAAGTGCTGCTTTAAAGCGACATGATGAGGCAGGTTTATTATATATATCAGTTATTACAGATCCAACAACTGGTGGAGTTACAGCATCTTTTGCCAGTCTAGGTGATATAATTTTGGCCGAACCTAAAGCCCTTATAGGTTTTGCGGGAAGAAGAGTAATAGAACAGACTATAAAACAAAAGCTTCCAGATGAGTTTCAAACTTCTGAGTTTTTATTAGAACATGGTTTTGTTGATAAAATAGTGAAGAGAGAAGAAATGAAAGAAAACTTGTCAGTACTTCTTTCGCTTCATGGATGTAAATAAGGATGTGACTTTATGAGTGAAGTATTAAGTGCATGGGAAAGATTAATGATAGCACGTATGGCTGATAGACCAACTGCTTTAGATTATATTGATAGAATATTTACTTCTTTTGTTGAGCTTCATGGAGATAGATCCTTTGGAGATGATAAGTCTATAGTTAGTGGTATAGGATTGTTAGATAATGAACCGGTTACTATAATTGGCATTCAAAGAGGAAGAGATATTAAGGAAAATATAGAAAGAAACTTTGGAAGCCCAAACCCAGAAGGATACAGAAAAGCTTTAAGACATATGAAATTGGCTGAAAAGTTCAATAGACCTATAATATGTCTTGTAGACACAAAAGGAGCTTTCTGTGGTGTAGGAGCAGAGGAAAGAGGCCAAGGCGAAGCAATTGCAAAAAACCTTATGGAAATGGCCGGCATGAATGTTCCTATGATATCTATAATAATAGGTGAAGGTGGAAGCGGTGGTGCACTTGCTTTAGCTTTAGCAGATAGAGTATGGATGCTTGAAAACTCAATATATTCAATTCTTTCACCAGAAGGTTTTGCGTCTATATTATGGAAGGATTCAAAAAGAGCTAAAGAGGCTGCTGAAGTTATGAAGATAACGTCTTTGGATCTATATAAAATGGGTGTCATCGATAAGATAATAAAAGAACCTGTTGGTGGGGCTCAAAAAGATGTGGATTTTGTAAGTATAAGCATAAAGGAAAACCTAGTAAAAGAACTTAAAGTTCTAAAAGAAAAAACAAAAGAAGAATTGCTAGAGTTTAGATATAGAAGATTTAGAAAATATGGTGAGTTTGATTATATATAATAGGCATAAAAAATCTCTAATGTATTTTTCATTAGTGATTTTTTTGCGCATCTGCATTTTCAGATGTATATGAGGAAGATTTGGCAGGGGAATAAGTTATATTTTTTACTGTATAGCCATAAGAAACTTCTAACACTATTGAAATATGTATATTTAGCTAACTTGAAAATTTTATATTTTCCTATACAGTAAAAAAATCCAAAGAGACTCAAAGTGAGCCCTTTGGATTTTAAACATACCCATCTAATCCTCTTATTGAGACTTCTCCAGAATAAAGAGGTTTTATACTACCATCTTCATAGGAAACAATAAGGTTCCCATCTTCATTTAGATCTACTGCTTTCGCGAAAGTTTCATTTCCTCTATGTATTATCTTTATATCTTTTCCTAAAACTGACGAGTTTAATTTACATATTTCTAAAGCGGTTTGTATAGAACCGTTTATTAGGAATTCTTTGTAAAGTTCTTCAAAATTATTAAGGATATCGGCTAAAAGGATTTTTCTATCAACTACTTTAGAACCTTCTATCCTAAGTGAAGTGGCTTTGTCCTTAACTTCCTCAGGAAAATCTGATGGTTCCAGGTTAACATTTATTCCCATGCCAATTACTATATAATTAATTTGAGATAGTTCACAACTCATCTCAATTAAAATTCCACCAAGTTTTTTATTGTTAAGTATTATATCATTTGGCCATTTTATCATGGTTTTAAACCCGTGTTTAAGCGTTGCTAAATGTACTGATGCTGCAGCAATTTGAGTTATTCTAGTAACCAGGATTGGATCAATGTCTGGCTTTAATATCACTGAAAACCATATGCCTTTATATTTAGGGGATATCCATGTTCTATCAAAACGACCTTTGCCTAAAGTTTGTTCTTCAGCAATAACAACAGTACCATTGCTTGCTTCGTTAGCTATTTTTTTGCTATAGGTATTGGTAGAGTTTATTGAGTCAAAATACAAGATATCTTTAACAAAGTTACTGTTATTTAAATAAGGCTTTAGCTCTGATTTATTCAAATAATCCGGAGAGAATACAAGCTTATAACCTTTTTTAGGGTAAGATTCTATATTGTACCCATCTTCCTTCAAAGATTTTATGTATTTCCATACTGCAGATCTTGTTATTCCAAATTCTTTGCATATAGTTTCTCCAGATACGAAATTTTTACTTTCCTTTAGTATTTCTAAAATTTTTTCCTTCATAAAACACCTTTATCCTAAAAATCATTCTTTTTTAAAGAGTATAAGTACTACTATTAATAAAGCTACTGAAGTTAAGGCTATAGTACCACCTGGAGCAGAATTGAAATAATAGGATGTTATAAGCCCCACTAAAATATCTATAACTCCAAAAATCATTGAGAGGATTAAAGTAACTGAAAACCCCTTCTTCATCTGCATAGCAGTAGCCACAGGAACTACGATTATGGACGATATAACCAGTATTCCCATAACTCTTATAGAAACAGATATGGTTGCACCTACAATTAATGTAAAAATATAGTTGACCAATTTTACATTGATTCCAGATACTTTTGCACCTTCTTCATCAAAGGTTGTATATATTAATTTTTTATAAAGTAGTGCTATTGTTACAAAACATATCAATCCTATAATGCTTATAAGATACAAGTCATCTTTTGAAACAGTCAAAATACTTCCAAAGAGATAGCTATTAACTTTGGCACTGGCTTTTCCACTACTTATCAATACTATTGCTATACCTAAACTTAATGTTAAGATTATAGACATTACAAGTTCAGCATACTTTTTAAAGTAATCTCTTAGTAATTCTATAACAATGGCACATATGGATGTAAAAATAAATGCTGTAATTATTGGGTTAAAACCAAAAACTAATCCGATTGCTACTCCAGCGAAGGATGAATGTGATAACGTATCTCCAATCATAGAGTATCTTTTTAAAACTAAGAATAAACCTATACAAGGACATAATAGTGATATAATAAATCCTGCAAGAAAGGCATTCCTCATAAACTCAAGTTCAAACATACTATTCTACCTTCCTATCTAAGTAAATTCTATTCTCATTGATTATCTTTTTATATTGATCTACATCATATAGTGTGGCGGAACCTTCATAAAGCTCAAGTATGTGTGTAGAGTAATCTATTGCCATTCTTAAGTTATGTTCTACAGAAATTACAGTTATTTTATGTTGTTGATTAAGCTTTCTTATTAAGTCATAAATTTCTTTCTGAGATAAATGGTCTACTCCTGTACTCAATTCATCTAAAAACAATAGATCAGGCTCTCCCATTAATGCTCTGGATATAAAAATCTTTTGTTGCTGTCCACCTGAAAGGGCACCGATAAGTTTATTACAATACTGAAGCATGTTAACTTTGTCAAGAGCTCTATTTATAGATGATTTATCCTTAAGCTTTAGAGCATTAGCATGACAGTCTAAGACTTCTTTAACTGTGATCGTAAACTGTGAGTTGAAACTATCAACTTTTTGAGGAACATAACCTATTTTACTTGTATTAAGTTCTACTTTGCCTTTATTAGGAGATAATTGGTTTAACATTAACTTAACCAAGGTAGTTTTAGAACTACCATTAGGGCCTATTACTGAGACAAAGGCTCCTTTTGGAATATGTAAGTTAATGTTATTTAATATATAAGGTTCCTTACCTGTATATGAAAAACATAAATCTTTAACTTTTATCAAATTTATCAGCTCCGTTTTATAATCTAAAGTTTATTATACAACTAAATGCAAATGGTTTGCAACAAAAGGACAAGATAAATACATTTAGTTTTATAAAAACTAGTTATTTTTAGCTGTTAATGTTGAAATATCCTTTACATCGTCTAATTTCCACATGCTACCTTTAGTTTTAGATAGAGAAAGTTGATATTTTTTTCTTATGTGTGGAGATTTGTAATATAAACCATCTACTTCTACTATAGCTTTATTATCATCAGAAAATAAGAGCTTCATTCCATTTACGGTAAGAACTTTATTTTTGTTAAGTAATCCTGTGGTCATATAGTGATTGGTAGCATAATTAAGATCCTTACATTTAGAATTAGTCATATTTATGTTTATCAAATAAATCAAAGCAATTACTATGGCAGAAGTTAAAGCTACCCTTGCAAATCTAAACTTATTAGTTACTCTTTTTTTATTTTTCATTGTGATTATACTTTCCATATGATGACTCCTTAAATGTTTATTTTTTTATTCTTAGTGATTGTCCATAATATAGTATCTCCGTATTCCCCTAACAATTTTAATAATATTGTTAAAGATGAAACACTTCGATCGAAAATGTAAAAAACCTGCAATAAAAATATATTACCAAATAATGTAAAATAAATAAAGCTTATTGAATAATATTTCATATATACTAGAAGCTATGGATAAAATAAATCTAGTATATGAATTTATTATTATGAGTTGTTAAAACATCGTGTTGAAATTAAGTGGTTATACATCCGACGCTTTAATGAGCCAACGCAAAGAATTAATATGATTTTCTCATATTCCATAGCTAAAACTGTAAACTCACTACGTTCGAACAGTACAGTTTTACTTTTTAATAATCAATATTTTTTATAAATCTTTCATATATTAAATTTAATAAAATAGAAAGGCTATTTGATTAAAAAGTAAAAAGTAAAAATATATCGCCTGCTAGAATTTCTTCATATACGTTCAGAAAAAGCAGATGCGTAAAAAAAATCACTAATTAAAGAACGATTAGCGATTTTTTAGAGCCATTCCATCTGAAAAAATCATTTAATTCTAATAGCTAGCTCATATAGCATCTCCTTTATAACCATTTAATTTCAATAATACTTTTAAAAATAGCCTATTAATTAAATAAAATGTATAGGAATACTTGAAAATATGGTTATTATAACAATATAATATACTTATAATTTTTTACATATTGAAAGGATGGGCATTATGGATTTTTCATCATTAGTTCTTATAGAGAAAGATAAAGAAACAGGAAATATATTGAGTGAGTTAGGTAGCTACTCAGTAAATGAAGGTGCTGTTTATGTTACCAAATTGTATTGTATTGATAATGAAGTAAGTTTATATTTTGACACAAAGAGAGATGTAGAGGAATGGGAGTATTCGGCTATCTACGATCTTTTTGAGATAGAAGCTTTTGAAGAGCTTGGTTACAAAATAGATGAAAAGGATGAAGAATATAATCCAACTTGGGTAGTGAAATTCCCATATGATACTGAGCATGAGGAGACTAGAGCTGTTATTAATGAATTATGCTCTATTATAAAAGAAAAAATAGAAAAGGTTTTTGAAGATATTAAAGGTAAGGAAGATGAATATAAATAGTTAAATAGTTAAATATTTAAATAGTTAAGTAGTTAAATAAAATCACATATATTTTTATAATAACTTTAATGGTAAAAGTTAATTATATGATGTGTAGTAACTTTTATGTGAATTAATGAGAGGAGAATGAGAAATGGCTGAAGTAAAGAGTCTTAAAAAAAGAGAAGAGATAGACTTAAAATACAAGTGGAAAGTTGAAAAGATATATAATAATACAGAACAATGGGAATCTGATTTTAAAAGCTTAAAAGAAGAAGCTCTTGAAACAAGAGAGTATGAAGGGAAATTAGGTGATAGTAAAGCATTAGAAACTTTTCTGAAGCTTAATGAGAAGATAGTCAGAAAAGCAGAGAAATTAATGGTGTATGCACATTTAAGAGCTGATGAAGATACGTCTAATCCAGAATTTCAAATACTAAGAAGTAAGATAGATTCTTATTTTGCTGAACTTGCAAGCTATGTTGCTTTTTTTGAGCCAGAAATATTAGCCTTACCAGATGGTACTATAGAAAGATTCTTACAAGAAAATCCTGAATTACAGGTATATGACTTCTTATTAAAGAGTGTTTTGAAAGAGAAACCTCATATACTTACAAAAGAAATGGAAGAATTGTTAGCGTCAGTATCAGATTGCTTAGATGCACCTTCTAATATTCATAACATGCTTACTAATGCTGATATGAAGTTTTCAGTTATTAAAGACGAAGATGGCAATGATGTTGAGCTTACAGAGGGGAACTACTCAGGGTTCATAAGAAGTAAGGATAGAAGTGTTAGAGAGGCAGCTTTTAAAGCTTTGTTTAAAGAATATAAAAATTTAGAAAATACTCTTTCTGCTTCGCTAACATCCTCTATTAAGAATTTTATTTTTAATGCAAGAGTAAGAAAGTACTCAAATTCACTAGAGGCATCATTAAGCCCAAATGATATTCCTTTAGAAGTATATACAAATTCAGTAAAGACAATGAATGATAATTTAGAGTCTTTACATAGATATGTTACTTTAAAGAAAAAACTTTTGGCATTGGATGAGATCCATATGTATGATTTATATGTTCCTGTTGTAGATATAGAAAAAGAACATATTGAGTATGATAAAGCAGTAGAAATGGTCACAGAAGGGCTAAATCCTTTAGGAGTAGAATATTTAGGTATATTCTCAGAAGGAATAGAAAGCGGATGGATTGATGTTTTTGAAAACAAAGGTAAGAGAGGAGGAGCTTATTCAAGTGGAGCATATGATACAATGCCATATGTGCTTCTAAACTATAACTTCTCACTAAATGATGTTTCAACACTTGCACACGAGATGGGACACTCAATTCATACTTATTATTCATCAAAAAATCAGCCATACATTTACTCAAACTATACCTTATTCTGTGCTGAAGTAGCATCTACAACTAATGAGATAATTCTTATACATCATTTGATAGATAAGGAACAAGATAAGAAAAGAAAACTATATCTTGTGAACCAAGAATTAGAACAAATAAGAGCTACTGTATTCAGACAACTAATGTTTGCAGAATTTGAGTTGAAAACTCATGAGCTTATTGAACAAGGTGAAGCTTTGAGCCCTAAAGAACTTAATGGTATATGGCATGATCTTAATACAAAATATTTTGGATCAGATATGGTTGTAGATGAAGAAATTGATAGTGAATGGTCAAGAATACCACACTTTTATAGAGATTTCTATGTATATCAGTATGCCACTGGTTACGCGGCTGCCTCTGCTTTCGCTAAGGCAATACTAGAAAACGGAGAAGAAGCTGTAGAAAAATATAAAGGATTCTTAAAGTCTGGAGGTTCTGATTATCCAATAAATGTTCTTAAGAAGGCCGGAGTTGATATGACAACTTCAGCACCACTTGAAGCTACAATAAATAGATTTAATGAACTTCTAGATATGCTTGATGAGCTAATATAGAACTTGCTATAAAAAGCCGCTAAAGTGACCTTCTTTAGCGAATCTGTTTTGAGAAATTTATATCTTCCTTATACAGTAAAAAAGGATTGCTTTGGCAGTCCTTTTTATAAATAATAAATATGGAGAAGTTTTATGAAAGTAAATGAAAATTCAATACTACAGTTTTTGGTAAAGGAACAAGGGTTCTTTATAGAAGAATACTACTGTAATCCATTAGATGAAAAAAGATGGATTGCTTTAAGAGAAATAGAGGGCGGAGTTTATGCAGTAATTGTTTCAGAAGAAAAAAACGAAACGGTATCAGCAGAATATGCGGGCTATTATCTTAGAGAAAAAGGTCAAGAATTTGCTTTAGTTAATGTAGTCATTACCGAAGGTAACTATAGTGGAACAGAAAATCAATTGTTTTATTCGAGAGTTATTTATGACATAAGAAGTAACAGTGTTACACAATATGAGCGAAATGGAGAGTTTGTATATAATTGCATAAAGGATATGACAGGAAGAGCAACAAAGAAGATATCTTTAGAGGGTAAATCAAAGATAACATTTGCTCTTATTGTAATAAATGTAGTAGTATTTTTGATAACTGCATTAGTTTCTGGGAATTTTGGTGATATAGATACATCAGTTCTTGTATACTTTGGTGCAAAACAAAATGAATTAATTCAAGCAGGTCAATATTATAGACTCATAACTGCAATGTTTTTACACGGAGGTATAATTCATATAGCATTTAATATGTATGCGTTATATTCGCTAGGAAATCTAATAGAGAATATATACGGTAAGTGGAAATATTTACTGATATACTTTTTATCAGGAATTTTATCAACCACAACAAGTTATATTTTTTCACCTTATGTTTCTGTTGGTGCATCAGGAGCAATTTTTGGTCTATTCGGTGCGGCTGTAGTTTTTGGATTGAAAGAGAGAAACAGGATAGGAAAAAGTTTTTTAACTGAAATAGCTACAGTTATAGGAATGAATATAATAATAGGACTTTCTTCACGTAATATAGATAACTTTGCACATTTTGGAGGACTGCTTGGTGGTATAGTTATATCTTTCCTACTATACGATAACAAGAGATTCAGACAGCAACAAGTATAGAGTATTTAAAGTAAAATAAATTAGAACAAGCTAATAATTAAAAATCTCTTTTTTAATTCTAATAGCTAGCTATATAGCATCTCCTGCATAACCACTTAATTTTAACAATATTCTTAAACATAGTCTTAATTAAACAAAAAGACTCCCGATACACAATCGAGAGTCTTTTTGCTTCTTAGGAATAAAATAAAGTAATTAAAAAGTTCTAAAGTATTTATTAAAATGAACTACTAAGGATGAACTACTTCGATCCGAAATCTATTTTTAAAACTCTCACGGGTTCAGGTGAGAGAATTTAAAAATATAAATTCTATTACGAAGTGGTTCATCTATAGATAAACTACTTCATTTTAAAATCTATCCAAATAAAGCTTCGTAGGACCATCGAAAGCTTTATTTGGAGTTTAATGACTGAAGTAGTTTATCAGTTCAGCGGAATAGATAATCCATTTCTATGTAACAAAACCAAGTAATATTTATATTAACTATTAGTGTTAATAGGATTATCAATATAGATTCTATTTGGAACTGGTTTATCTATATATAATTATATTAAATTAGACCTAGTATAATTATTAATTAGACATTTCACGATGAAGGTCTTCTGTATAGAGAGTTTCATCGCTAAGAAGATGCTGAGACATACTATGAAGTTTATCAAGATTTGCAAGTAGAAGTTCCTTTGTCTCATCATATAATTCATCTATCATAGCTTTACATTCTTCTATAACTGAGGTTCCACAAGAATTTGATAAATCACCTAAACTTGATATTTTCAGTAATCCGAGATTTTTACCCATTCCATACTCTGATATCATGTCTTTAGCAAGACTTGTTGAATGACTTATATCACTATAAGCTCCTGTAGTTATGTTTTCACTACCAAAGATAATTTCCTCAGCAGCTCTTCCACCAAGTAATACCATGATTCTTTTTCTTAAATAACTATAAGTTTTATAGGCTGAATCTTCCGGTATTGTAAGGGTATATCCTCCAGCTCCTTTAGTCGTAGGAATTATAGTAACTTTAGAAATCTTTTCCTCAGGAAGTTTGATAAGTGAAACTATAGCATGTCCTGATTCGTGATAAGCAGTTATCTTTCTATCGATATCTCTTATTGAGCTTCTATCATTTTTTTCATGACCAGCAATTACTATAGAGAAAGCTTTATCCATATGTTCTTCAGTTATATAGGTAGAATCTTCCTTAGCAGCTAATATAGCAGCTTCATTTACTAAACTTTCTAGTTTAGCTCCAGAGAAATAAGTTGTCTTATTTGCCCAATCTCTAACATCAATGTTGTTAATAGGTTTATTTTTAAAATAGAGATTAAGAATTTTTTCTCTTGCATTTACGTCAGGTAATATTACCTCAACGTGTCTATCAAATCTACCTGGTCTTAATAATGCAGAGTCTAATATATCTAATCTATTTGTTGCTGCCATAATAACTATGCCTTCCTGTTCACCAAAGCCAGACATTTCTGTTAGAAGAGCATTAAGAGTCTGGTCGCGTTCATCATTTCCGCCTGATGTCTTCCCCCCATCTCTTCTTTTTCCGATTGCATCAATTTCGTCTATAAAAATTACAGCTTTTCCGTTGGCTCTAGCTTTCTTAAACAAACTTCTTATTCTAGCAGCACCTACACCTACATACATCTGTACGAAATCAGAACCACTTACTGCATAGAAAGGAACTCCAGCTTCACCTGCAACAGCTTTAGCAAGTAAAGTCTTTCCTGTACCTGGTTCACCATAAAGTATTATTCCCTTAGGTAATCTAGCACCATACTTTTTATACTTTTCAGGATTCTTAAGAAAATCAACTATATCTTGGACACTTTCCTTAGCTTCTTCATTTCCTGCCATAGATTCAAAATTGAATCCCTTCTTTTCGCTGTCTTTTACATCAGTGCCATCAACTACAGTCATGGAAGAATTTGATGCACGTCCACTATAAACTGCCATATAGATTATAGAGAAAACTGATATAGTCAATATAACTGAAGGAATAGTTTTTTGTATTGGAGCTGCTGCAGAGCTTTTAACTTTAACTCCTTTTGTAAGTAGGTTTTCTTTTAAATTTGGGCTGTCTGGATTCTCAACAATATAGCTTTCACCAGTTTTGAGGTATACAGTCAATTTAGAAGAATCATTAATTTGTACATTCGATATTACATTTGAGTCCAAATCTTTTATAAATTCGGAATAGTTTTTTTCTACCTTTGTAGTAGGTAGATAATAGGTATAGAATATTAACGCGGATAAAGACATTATTGCAGTTAATATAGGAACAATAATCATCTTGTTTTTTAATTTATTCATTTGCATCCCCCTACTTTAAAACATTTATCATAATTTAAATTATACGTTTTTAAATGTAACTGTCTAATCAAAATCATAAGTTTTGCCAATGTAAGTTATGGGTAAAATGGCTTTAAAAAATATAGCAAATAATGTATACTCAATAGATGAATGTATTTATACGAATATAGGTTAAGAGGGGGAGAGCATATGCATGTTTCTCAAGTCACAGCTAGACTGAGTGGACAAGATATCATGTCTATTTTAAATGATTTTGTAAAAGTTGATGGTTTAAGTTTTGAGAATATAAAAGTTTGGGATACTATAGAAGTAGAGGGAAACTTTAAGAAGTTAGTAAACATAAAATTTAAAGGGCAAGTAGAGATTATAAGCATACATAATAATATACTTACACTGAATATATCACGAGTGAAGATAATGAAGGTTGGAATTTTTAAATTTATAAAAAATTTTGCCTTGAAACTAAGCTTGAAGAATTTTAAGCACATTGGAATATCCACCGAAAAAGATATAATTAAAATTGATATAAATAGTATATTAAGACTAGTGCCTTTTCTGAATTTGAACGTGGGAAACCTTTGTTTGAAAGAAGGTTTTATATTAGCTGATATAGATTCTGCTACTATCGATTTAAAAAGAATAGGTGAAGTGCCTGAAGCAATTACAGAAAAAATAGAGGAAGAAGTACCAAAGGAGGAAGTAGCGTTAATTAATGTTCAAAAGGTTAAGGATGGCTACTCTGATAAGAGAGAAAAAGTGGCAGAGAAGATACCAAAGAGGTTAAAGAAATATTCAGATTATTTATTTATAATACCTGATATAATTGCTTTAGTATATAGGTTATTGAAAGATAAAAGGGTAGCTAAAAAGACTAAGGTTGTGCTAATATCTTCTATGGCGTATATAACTTTACCTTTTGATATCTTACCTGATAAGATACCTTTTGTTGGGGGCATTGATGATTTAGGAGCAGTATTTTTTGCTATCAATAGAATAGTAGAAGACGTTCCGCTAGAAATCATTCTAGAAAACTGGCAAGGTAAAAATGAATTTATAGATGTACTTAGAAGTTCTGCTGAGTACTTAACTAGATATACGGCTGCTAAAAATATAGAGAAAGTTTATAGTGCAATTAATCAACTAGTAGAGGTTTAATAGTATAACTTTATTAGCTACTTATATATTAGAAAACTTTTGTATTTTAAGATTTTCTAACAATTATTTATTAAATTTCAGCATAGAAATCCTAAAACAAAAAAAGCGAGGTTACATATGGGTAAAAAGGTATATGCGATCAAAGAAGGTTTTGATTCTAATAAGAATGAAAAAGTTCAAGATTTAATAGTGAATACTTGGGATCAGTGTTTAAAGCTGGTTAAGGGTGTAAAGGGAGCAAAATATAAGAGTTTCGAAAGCATAGAAGAGGCTCAAGCCTTTTTAAAGGAACAAGGTAATATACTAAAAAAAGGTGAAGATAATTATCCATTAGACTGCCTTCATGCATATGTTGATGGCAGCTACAATGTGAGCACAGAGGAATATGCTTACGGGGTGGTAGCTGTCAGAAATGATGTGGTTCAATACATAGGTAGTGGAGTAGGTAAAAATAATTCGGAAAAAAATATAAGACAAATAGCTGGTGAGTTAGAAGCAGCAGTAAAAGCCACAGAATATGCTTTACTTTCAGGGGAAAAAAAGTTAGTTCTTTTCCATGACTATGCAGGGATTTGCTATCATGCAACTGGATTTTGGGAGAGAAAAGATGAATCATCAAAGCAATATTATGAAAAGATGAACAAATTGATGAACGATGGTATAGAAGTTATATTCGTTAAAGTTGATAGTCATACAGGAGATTTTTTTAATGAATTAGTAGATGAAAAATGTAAGGAACAATTAGGGATAGATTCTGAAAAAGTAGTTGAAAAGTGGTTATCAAACAACAAATTAAGAGTCCTAAATAGTAATGTAAAATATGAAATAGAAAAAGTTGCGCCCAAGTATGCAGATAATATTTTAATTGAAGAGGAAAACTTAGAACAAAATATTTTTGATATAAAGATACCAGATTCAATTAATGACATACTAGAAGCACTTCCGGAAAACAAACGTAATGAGATTTTAGAGTACGCAAAAAATATTTATGTAAAGTATTTTAATAAAGTTTAGCGTATTAAAGTAGTAGTTTTTATAGGTATAAATTGGAGCTTATAATTTTAAAATAAATGCACAAGATATAAATGAAAATTTATTAAAAAGAGGTGCAAAACTATGGGAAGATTTATGAGTGGTGTAACTACTGGAGCAATAGTTGGAGCAGCATTTGGAATGATGATAATGCCTCAACTAGATAGAAAAACACAAAAATCTCTAAAAAGAGCAGGGAAAATGGTTATGAATCTTGCTGAAGATAGAGCAGACGGAATGATGGGCTTATTCAAATAAAAATACTCGAGGATTATTCCTCGAGTATTTTTATTTTACAATAACTTTTATATAGAGCAATAAGTTATTGTTTATAGATGATTCCTCTAAATTGACATACTACTTCAATCATTAAACTTCAAATAAAGATTTTGGTGATTCTACGAATCTTTATTTGGTAAGTTCTAATATGAAGTAGCTTATGTATAAAAAATATGTTTTAAGTTTAAATCTTATAAGAATAATTAATATAAGTTAAGTAGCAAAGTAACCACAAGTTTTCAAGAAAGTTATTACAATAATTAAAAACCAATGATAAAAGTATATAATATTACAAAAATTTTTAGAAAAGGTAGAGAATAAAATAAAAATTAGAAGAAGTTTGTAATGTTTTGATTTTATTAGCTGAATTATGTGATATAATAAGTTATAATTTTAATTTTAAAAAAATTACATAATTAAGGAAAAAGGAAGAGTGTGTATGGAGATTCTTTCACTAGGGGAAAAAATAAAAAGAAGAAGAAAAGAATTGGATATGACTTTAAAGGATTTAGCCGGTGATAGAATAACACCAGGTCAGATAAGTCTTGTTGAGTCAGGAAGATCAAATCCATCTATGGATTTACTTGAATATCTTGCTGCAACATTAAAAACTTCAGTAGAATATTTAATGGAATCAGAAGAAACTCAAGCAGAAAATATATGTACTTATTTTGAGCAAGTGGCAGAATCATATATATTAGACAATGATACAATTACCGCAGAAAGGTATATTGAGAATTCACTTTACTATGCAGAGAAGTATAACCTTGAATATAGAAAGGCTAGAAATCTATATTTGAGAGCTAAAATTTATATGGCAAAAGGAGAAAATGTTTCAGCACAACAGTTTTTTCTTTCAGCAAATGTTATTTTTATAAAAAACAATAATTTTGAGGAAATGGTACAAACTTTCTTGTATTTAGGTAAGATAACCCTTGAACTAAAAGCTTACCATTCTGCTACATCATACCTTAAACAAGCAGAGAAACTATATATAGATAGAAGCATTGGCGATGACTTCTTGCTTGGAGAGATATATTTTACTATTTCGAAGACGTATTTTAAGCTAGAAGATGTTAAAAATTCAATGAACTATGCATTCCTTGCTAAACAAAAATTTGAACAAATATATGATCAAAAGAAATATGCAAAAACACTATTACTAATATCTGAAGAATATAATAAAAATGGCGATTTAGCTAATGCTATAAAATACTCTAAGAAAACTTTAGAGGTTTATAAAACCTTACAGGATTTGGAGAATATTTCTTACATAGAAAATAATTTAGGTAGACTTTTCTATCAGTTTGAAAACATAGAAGAATCCTTTAAGCATTATGAGATAGCAAAAGAGCTAAGGGAGAAAAATAGGGATAGTAGATTACCAGAGACCTTAATCAATATTTGTGAGAATTATATTAAGCTAAAGGATATTGCGAGCTGCACATCTGTTATGAAAGATATTGAAGATCATCTAGATCCAAGTAACTATTCAAATATTATTGAATTTATGTTGATTAAATTCAGAGTATTAATGATAAAAGAAAGCTATTTAGAAGCTGAATCAGTGTTGTTAGATACCTTTAAGGTATCACAAGATAGTGAAAACTTGAAAAAAGCAGGAGAGATTGCTGTAATGCTCGGTAAATTCTACTTAGATCAAAAGAAAGATACTGAAGCAGCTAGATTTTTAGATGAAGGCGTAGGAATCTTTAAAAAATTAGGTATAATTAGAAATTAGTTTTTTTGATAGGTGAGGGGAATGGAGATTTTATCAACTGGTGAAAAGATAAAAAGGGCTAGAATATATAAGGGAATAACGTTAAAAGAGTTATGTGATGAAAATATATCTATTTCTAAGATGAGTTGCATAGAGAATGGAAAAGTTAAGGCTGAGCCTTGGATTTTAGAGATTGTGGCAAAGAAGCTGGATTTAGATATAAATTATTTAAATGAAGATGTTAAAGATCAATTAGAAAGTAATCTTAAATTGATAAAACAAGGCTTAAAAAATGATAATTATGAAGAAGAACTAAAGTTATGTGTTAGCTATTCTACATATTATAAATATTCAGAATTAGCTTTTGAGTTTATGCATCTTCTTTTTACGTATTATTTAGAAGAGCTGAAGTATAAAAAAATACAAGATATGATGAACGAATATTATGAGGTAGCTCAAAAGTTAACTGATGTAACATATATATTTTATAAAGATATGGCAAAATACTTTTTTAATAATAAAGAATATAATGAAGCGCTAGCTTATTACAGCAAATTAAGAATAAGCCGTCAAGTTATAAAACAAGATTTTGTTGCCGATATAATTTATTCTGAGGCAGAATGCTATCTAAAATTAAAAAAAGATGATTTAGCATATAATCTACTAAAGGATTATATGAAAAAGCATGAGAAGATAGAAGATGTAATAATTAAAGGAAAGATTTTAAGCTTATATGGAGGTCTGCTTATAAGGTTCAATAACTTAGAAAGTAGCAAATACATAAATATGGCCTCAGATTTTCTTAAGGAAAGCCCTAAGGATTTAGTTAAAGCTAAGATTTTTTATGGAGAATCTTATTTTAAGATTGATGATAGGAAAAATGGCATAAAAGAAGTTCGAGAAGCTATGGACATGCTACCTAAAGAAAATAAGGATTTTTACTGTGAATTATTAAACAAAGCTATTACTATTTATATTGAAAATGGTGAGCTTGAAATTGCTGATGAAATGGCATCTGAAGCTTTAAATATAGCTATAGGATGCGATAATGTAAGATTAATTGAAAGATCTTATTATTTAAAAGCATTTGTTTTTCAGAAAAAAGGATTATATGAACAATCGGAGATGTATATGAATCTTTCTATAGATTCTTTAATGAAGTTTGGAAATTACTCACAAAGATATAGCAGATACATTGAGATGGCAAATATGTATCATGAGATAGGCGAGGTAAGAGAGGCAATAAAATATTTTACACTTGCTATGAATATGGAAAAGAAGCTTTAACATTATGTTAAAGCTTCTTTTTTGCCTTTTAATTAAAAATTAATTTATTATATTGGTAAGAAATTTTTGTGTTTGGTGATAATAAATCAACGTTTACATTTATAATATGAAAAATTAATAAATTAATTGTGAATTTAATATAAATAGTATAGTATTATTGGAAAAAATATGATAGAATGATTTATAATAATTATTGTATACAACTATACATAAAAAAATATAAATGAAAATGATAGATAATAATTTATGTATAGATGTAATTATTTTGATTTTGTTTTGCGATTATGAAAGGGGGGTTCTAAATGGCTGTTTTTGAAAAAGAGACAGGCAAGAAAATTTATATTGTAGACACAACTTTAAGAGATGGTGAACAAACTGCTGGTGTTGTATTTGCAAATCATGAAAAAATATCCATAGCGGAGATGTTAAGTGATCTAGGGGTGGATCAACTTGAGGTTGGTATACCAACTATGGGTGGAGATGAAAAGCAGGCTATAAAAGCCATTGTTAAAAAAGGACTTAAGTCAAGTATAATGGCATGGAATAGAGCTGTCATAAGCGATATTGAGCAATCAATAGATTGTGGGGTAGATGCAGTAGCTATTTCTATATCAGTTTCTGATATCCATATACAGCACAAACTACAGACTTCTAGAGAATGGGTTATTGAAAATATGCTTAAGGCAGTTGAGTTCGCTAAGAAAAACGGACTTTATGTTTCAGTTAATGGAGAAGATGCTTCAAGAGCTGATAATGAATTCTTAGTGCAGTTTATAAATGCAGCAAAAAAAGCAGGAGCAGACAGATTTAGATATTGTGATACTGTAGGCATAATGCATCCTGCCAAGATACAACAAGAGATAACTTTTTTAAGAAATAACACAAATTTTGATATAGAAATGCACACTCACAATGACTTTGGTATGGCAACAGCAAATGCATTAGCAGGACTTGCTGGTGGTGCTACTCATTTAGGTGTTACTGTAAATGGTTTAGGCGAAAGGGCTGGAAATGCAGCTCTGGAAGAAGTATTGATGGCATTAAAACATGTTTATGGCTATGATGTGAATGTTGATACAAAGATGTTTAAAGAAGCTTCGGAATATGTATCTAAGGCTTCTGGAAGAGAACTTCCTGCATGGAAAGCCATTGTTGGGTCCAATATGTTTGCACATGAATCAGGAATACATGCAGATGGAGCACTTAAGAATCCGCTAAACTATGAAGTTTTTGAACCTTCAGAAGTAGGTTTAGAAAGACAAATTGTTATTGGAAAACATTCAGGTAAGGCTGCTATTGTAAATAAATTCAAAGAATATGATATAGAGCTATCTCAACACGATGCTGATGAACTTCTTGTTATGGTAAGAGAATTATCAGTAAAACTAAAAAGAAGCCTTTTTGATAAAGAACTTGTACAGTTATATAAGGACTATTCAAAAAGGTAAGATATGCTACTTAAGCATGTAAAGAATTGAAAAATTAAATAGATTATTAAAAGAATTTTTGAAAATCTAATGGTATAAAAAGTAGTGTATCAATAATAGTGAAAACAAGGAGGAATAAACATGGGATTAAATTTAGTATATAAAATTTTAGAAAAGCATTTAGTTGAAGGAGTGCTTATCCAAGGTGAGCCAATTGGAATAAAGATAGATCAGACACTTACTCAAGATTCTACTGGTACTATGACTTATCTTCAATTGGAAGCAATGGGGATTGATAGAGTAAAAACTAAAAGATCAGTGGCATTTGTTGATCATAATATGCTTCAACAAGGTTTCGAAAATGCTGATGATCATAAATATATACAAACTGTTGCAGCAAAATACGGAGTACTGTTTTCAAAACCAGGTAACGGAATATGTCATCAAGTTTTCCTAGAAAGATTTTCAACTCCTGGAGATACTTTAATTGGTTCTGACAGTCATACACCTACAGCTGGTGGGGTAGGTATGATAGCTATAGGTGCAGGTGGCCTTGACGTAGCAGTTGCTATGGGTGGAGGAGCATATTTTATAAACGCTCCAAAGGTATGTAAGATAAACCTTATTGGTAAGTTATCGCCTATGGTTTCAGCAAAGGACGTAATACTTGAAGTTTTAAGAAGACTTACAGTAAAAGGCGGAGTAGGCAGAGTATTTGAGTATGGTGGAGAAGGCGTTAAGTCACTTTCAGTTCCTCAAAGAGCAACTATTACAAACATGGGAGCTGAACTTGGAGCAACCACTTCTATATTCCCAAGTGATGAAAAAACTTTTGAATACTTTAAAGCTCAAGGTAGGGAAAATCAGTGGAAGGAACTTCTACCAGATGAAGATGCTGTTTATGATGAAGAAGTGACTATAGATTTAGAAAAATTAGAGCCACTTGCTGCAAAGCCTCACAGTCCTGATAATGTCGAAGAAATAAGAACTATAGGTAAGATTAAAGTTGACCAGGTTGCCATTGGAAGCTGTACAAATTCTTCCTATGAAGACTTGATGAAGGTGGCAAAGATACTAAAAGGTAATAAGGTTCATCCGGAGGTTTCTTTAGTTATAGCGCCTGGTTCAAGGCAAGTTATGGAGATGATATCTCGTAATGGAGCTTTAGGAGATATCATAAGTGCAGGTGCAAGAATCCTTGAAAATTCCTGTGGACCATGTATAGGTATGGGGCAGGCTCCTGGAACAGAAGGAGTTTCTCTAAGAACCTTCAACAGAAATTTCTATGGAAGAAGTGGAACTTTAACAGCTAAGGTTTATTTAGTAAGTCCAGAAACTGCTGCTGTAAGTGCAATAGCAGGAGTGCTTACAGATCCAAGACAATTGAAAGCTGATATAAATATAGATCTTCCTGAGAGATTTATATTAGACGATTCTATGATCTTAAAACCAGCTGAAACATCAGCTGAGGTTGAAGTTGTAAGAGGGCCTAATATAAAGCCATTTCCAAATGGAGTTCCTTTAAATAATAGCTTAGAAGGAAAGAATCTTCTAAAGGTTTCAGATAATATAACAACAGACCATATAATGCCTTCAAACTCAAAACTACTTCCATATAGATCTAATGTACCTTATCTTGCAGATTTCTGCTTTAATACAGTAGATGCTGACTTCCCTGCAAGAGCTAAGGAATATAATGGTGGATTTATAGTTGGTGGTAATAACTATGGTCAAGGTTCAAGTAGAGAGCATGCTGCGTTAGCACCATTATATTTAGGAGTAAAGGCCGTAATAGTAAAGAGCTTTGCAAGAATTCATAAAGCAAACCTAATAAACAGTGGTATATTACCGTTAACCTTTGAAAATGAGGCGGACTATGATACTTTAGATCTTTTAGATGATTTGGCGATAAACAATATAGAAAAAGACATACACAACGGCAAATTAGTTGTAGAAAATAAAACTAAGGGAAATAGCTTTACTGTAATAGCTGATTTATCACAAAGAGAAATAGAAATACTTTTATGTGGTGGAAAACTTAACTATACAAAGGAATTAATGAAAGAAGGTATATAGAATGCATAAGATAACCTTAATACCTGGAGATGGAATAGGACCTGAAGTTAGTAATGCTATGAAGATGGTACTAGAGGCATCAGGGGTAGAAATAGAGTGGGAAGAGGTTCAAGCCGGAGAAGCTCAGATAGAGAAATACGGAACACCACTTCCGGATCATGTTATTGAAGCTATTAAGAGAAATAAAATTGCAATAAAGGGACCTATAACGACTCCTGTAGGGAAAGGCTTTAAAAGTGTTAATGTTACTTTAAGGCAGAATCTTGATCTTTATGTTAATCTTAGACCAGTTAAAAGCTTTAAAGGAATAGAATCAAGATATTCAGATATAGATTTAGTTATAGTTAGAGAAAATACAGAAGATCTTTATGCTGGTATTGAACACAAAATTGGTGATTATGGTGCTGAAAGCATAAAGCTTATAACAAAACCTGCATCTCAAAGAATTGTGGAATTTGCTTTTAAGTATGCTAAAGACAATAATAGGTCAACAGTAACGGCAGTTCATAAAGCAAATATAATGAAGCTTTCAGATGGTTTGTTCTTAAATACTGCGAGAGAAGTAGCAGAAGGCAATACTGAAGTTAAATTCAATGATTTAATAGTAGATGCTGCAGCGATGAATTTAGTAATAAATCCTCAAAAGTATGATGTTATGGTTATGCCTAATTTATATGGAGATATTTTATCAGATTTATGTGCTGGCCTTGTTGGCGGACTTGGTATAATACCTGGAGCAAACATAGGGAAGGATTATGCAGTTTTTGAAGCTGTTCACGGAAGTGCTCCTGATATAGCTGGCCAAAACAAAGCTAATCCAACTGCGCTTATACAATCTGCTATAATGATGCTTAGACATATAGGTGAATATAAGCATGCTGATAAGATTGAAGCTGCTCTCTCTAAGGTGTTCTTAGAAGGAAAGGTTCTTACAGGAGATTTAGATGGAAGTGCTACAACCACAGAATTTGCAGAAGCAATCTGTGAAAACTTATAATTGAATGAAAGGATCTATTAAAGTAGGGTGAGTTAAATATCATGTTATGTATAATCAAGGTCATATTTAACGCTTACCAATGCTTAAAGGATTACTGAGATAATATAAAAAACTTGCTGACAGTGTGATAATGTTAGCAAGTTTTTTTATATAAGATATGTTTAATTACTGTGACGAAATACTTAAAATATTTTCTAAAAAATATTTCTGAAATTATAAATAATATTTGGTACTATTAATGAGAAGAATTTTGAGCAAATTGCTTCATAACTGCTTGTACTTCTTCTACCTTTTCTGGCTTTAAGAAAGTTATAATCTTTATAGCAAATTGTTTTGCATCTTCAGCAGTGAAAGTTCCTTCTGCTTGCTTTTTGAAGTTACCAGCAAGTAATGCCTTAGCTTCTTCGACCTTGTCTTCTTGTGCTCTCTCTAGAATATAGCCTAAAAATCTTTCTTGTCCCTCGTTCATAATTTAATCTCCTTTAATTATATTTATAGTGAATTACTTTTTCCAAATTGAAGAATATTTAATTTTATCCTATGTCAATTATACCTGATAATAAATTTGTATTAAATATCTTTAAAATAGTTTGAAAGTTTATCTCTATCAGGAATAAAGATTTTTTTGCTTTCAACTATTATTAAATCTAATTCTTGCAATTTTTTTAAAGCTCTGGATATAGTTTCTCTTTGACTGCCAAACATATCAGCAAGATATGTGACTGATACGTTAAGATTAATCAAAGTTCCTAAAGGATGAAAAACACCATAATCTTTAGAAAGTTTCCAAAGTTTTGCTGCCAGTTTTTTCTCTATCTTTATAGGAGTAGTATTTTTCATCTGTCTATAAAGTCTTCTAACCTTTTTAGCTAAAGAGTTTATAACATTTTTAGTGAAAGTAAAGTTTTCTTCCATAAGATCTATAAAAGTTTTTTTATCATATACCAGAAGATAACCTTCTTCAAAGGTCTCACAGCAGATGGAGGCTGGTAAGTCATCTAAAATAACTTCATTTAGTATTTTTCCTTCTCCTAAGATAAAAACAACTTTCTTTTGAGCATTTTCACTCAATTTATATAAAGAAAACTTGCCTTTTAAGACAACAAATATATTGTTAACGATATCCTTATCCATAAAAACATGGGTGTTTTTATCAAATTTTTTTATTTTTCCAACATTATAAAGCCTTAATAGAAACTCGTCATCAAGGCCTGCAAATACCTCTAAATTTTTAATTTGATCAAAGTTAAATTCAGTCATGTTATCCCTTCTTAAAGAAAATATAAATTCATTTTATCAGAGTTTAGATAAAAGATACACAATAACATAAATTTAAATCTAGATTATGTTTAAACACTGTGTTGAAATTAAGATATCACTTCTTTAATGCGTTATTAGTTATACAAGAAAATAATTGTAAAAATTATTTTTAAATTTAAGGGAGAATTTTTTTGGTTTTAACTGCACATAATAATATCGTTCAAAAGTAGGCTTTAAAAAAATATATATTATCTTTCACGGTAAGCCTCAATAAAATGTAAAGGAGGGAATTCCAATGGCAAATGCAAGACAAAATGTACAAACAACTTGTGATGAGTTAAATCACTGCAAACAACATCTTCAAGACGCGCTAAACACAGTTGAAAAAGATCAAAACAAACAAAAGATCCAAAAATCTTTAGATGCTGTTAACAATGCAATAAACGTAACACAAGATACACTATCAAACTATACTGAAAGCTAGTATACATAGATATTTAAGAGGAACCCTTGATTTTCAAGGGCTCTTTTTTATTCTTTAGAAAATTATATCAAAGATAAAGTTGAGGATAAATATGTGTATACGGCCTAAATGCAGATGTGCAAAAAATCACTGAAGAAAGTCGTTTCAGCGATTTTTTTTATAGTATACGTTAAATTAATGAATTTTAAGTTTTCCAGTAGACTGTGATATTTATCACAGTCTACTTTCATTTTTTTTAGTAAACTATGGGTATACGGGAGGGATTTATTATGTTTAGTGAAGAAATTAACAAAGTTGCTCAGGCAGCAAAAGGAAAAAGTGAATTATTAAGAAACAATAAGGTTGGTTATTTATTATCATCAGCTTTTGCAGGATTGTACGTAGGATTAGGTATAATGCTTATATTTACTGTAGGTGGATTGCTATCAACGGCAAACTCGCCAGCTACAAAGATAGCAATGGGAGCATCTTTTGGTGTAGCACTTTCATTAGTTATTTTTGCTGGATCAGAATTATTTACAGGAAATAACTTTGTAATGACAATCGGTGCTCTAAAGAAAACCGTTTCATGGTTAGACGTTATATTAGTTTGGATTGTAAGTTTTATAGGTAATCTTGTAGGTTCAGTGTTTGGAGCCTTCTTATTTTATTCTGCTGGACTAGCTTCAGGACCAGTTGGAAAGTTTATAGTAAGTGCAACTAACACAAAGATGCATCTATCAAGTCAAGAACTTTTTGTTAGAGGAATTTTATGTAATGTATTAGTATGCCTAGCAGTTTGGTGTAGTTTCAAGATGAAAGAAGAAATAGGAAAGCTAGTTATGATTTTTTGGTGCTTATTTGTATTTATAACAGCTGGTTTTGAGCATAGCATAGCAAATATGACACTTTTAGCAATAGGTTTATTTGTTCCACATCAAGCTACTATAAGCTTAAGTGGATTTATTCATAATTTAACATTTGTAACTTTAGGCAATATTGTTGGTGGTGCTGTAATATTGGCAATACCTTACTATTTAATTTCTAGAGAAAAATAAGGAGTACTATTATGGGATTTAAGATGACTGTAGAGAGTTATAACGAGTATTTAGAAAAGCTTTCAGAAAAGTACAAGATATTTGCTCCAAAAGTATTTGAAGGAAAGGGAAGTTATTCAGATACAGATGTAGTTAGATATGGTGAAATAAGTGATATAAATGAAGTTGTGTTTGATAAAAAATCAGATTTTTCATATAAAGAAGTATTACTTCCAATTACTCAAACTTTGTTCTACTTTACAGAAGATGAATGGATAGAGCCAAAGCAAGAGGAAAAAGGAGCAATAATATTCTTAAGAAGCTGTGATATGCATTCTGTAAAAAGAATTGATGATATATATTTAAGAAATGGTTTCGAAGATCCATATTACAAAGTACTTAGAGAGAGAACAAAATTTGTTCTTATAGGATGCAGTGAAAGCTTTGAAAACTGCTTCTGTGTAAGCATGGGAACAAACAAAACTGATGAACATCAAGCTTATATAAAAGTTGAAGATGATATGGTTTATTTTGATGTTAAGGATGCTGAACTTGAGGCTATCTTAGGAGATCTTTCAAGAGAAGAAGCAGAAGTTGAAGTTGATTTTGTTACTGAAAATGGAGTAAAGGTCAACATACCAGAAAACTTAGATTTAAGTGTAATGAATTCATCTATGTGGAAAGAATACTCAGCTAGATGCATAGCTTGCGGGAGATGTAACTTTGTATGCCCTACATGTACATGCTTTACAATGCAGGATGTATTCTACAAAGACAACAAAAAGGCTGGAGAAAGAAGAAGAGTTTGGGCTTCTTGTCATGTAGATGGATATACAAACATGGCCGGGGGACATGGCTTTAGATTAGATAAAGGTCAAAGAATGAGATTTAAGGTTCTTCATAAGGTATATGACTATAAGAAGAAGTGGGGATATAACATGTGTGTTGGTTGTGGTAGATGCGATGATATCTGTCCAGAATATATATCCTTCTCAAACTGCGTAAATAAATTAGAAAAAGGAATGGAAGAGGTGAAAGCAAATGAATAATCCATATATGCCATCAAAGTCAACGATTTTAGATATAAAAAAGCATACAGAAATAGAATATACTTTTAGGCTTTCATTTAAAGGTGATGTAAAACCAGGACAATTCTTTGAGGTGTCTCTTCCAAAGTACGGGGAAGCTCCTATATCAGTAAGTGGAATAGGCGAAGACTATATAGAACTTACAATAAGAAGAGTTGGGGTAGTTACGGAAGAAATATTCAATTACTACGTTGGTCAACAATTATTTTTAAGAGGACCATATGGTAATGGCTTTGATATAGAAAATTATAGAGGAAAAGAAGTTATAGTTGTAGCAGGTGGAACAGGTCTTTCACCAGTAAAGGGAATAGTTGATTACTTCTCACAAAACCCTAATGAAGCTAAGAAGTTTACTTTAATATCAGGATTTAAGTCTCCTACTGATATGTTATTTAAAGATGATATGGAAGTTTGGAAGGAAAATATAAATCATATATTAACTGTAGATACTGCTCCAGAAGGTTATGAAGGGAAGGTAGGGCTAGTTACTAAGTATATTCCTGAATTACAGATTGATGATATGGAAAATGTTGAAGTTATAGTAGTTGGACCTCCAATGATGATGAAATTTACAGTAGGTGAATTCTTAAAGAGAGAAATTAAAGAAGAAAAGATCTGGATATCTCATGAAAGAAAGATGTGTTGTGGTCTTGGAAAATGTGGACATTGTAAGATTGATGACACTTATGTATGTTTAGATGGTCCTGTATTTAATTATTCAGTTGGAAAGCTTCTAAGAGATTAGAAGGAGGTAAAGATAATGGATATAAACACTAAAGCACTTAAAAAAAATGCCTTCAGAGTTACTAAGAAAAGAGGGATAACTTCATCTAGAATAAGAGTACCAGGTGGACATTTAGATTCAAAGTATTTAGCTAAGATCGGTGAGATTGCTGAAAAGTTTGGAGATGGTTCTGTTCATATAACTACAAGACAGGGATTTGAAATCACTGGTATAGATATGAAGGACATGAATGAAGTAAACTTAATGCTTCAGGATTTAATTGAAGGTTTAGAGATAAACCAAGAAGAAGAAGGAAAAGGATATCCAGCAGCAGGTACTAGAAATGTGACTTCTTGTATAGGAAATAGGGTGTGCCCATTTGCTAACTATGATACAACTGCCTTTGCTCAAAGAATTGAAAAGATGATATTCCCAGACGATCTTCACGTAAAGATAGCTTTAACAGGTTGTCCTAATGATTGCTTAAAGGTTAGACAACATGACTTTGGAATCATAGGGATGACTGAACCTCAATATGATGCTTATAGATGCATAGGCTGTCAAGCTTGTGTTACAAACTGTAAGAAGAGAGCTACTGGAGCTTTAAAGTTTGAAAACTTCAAGGTAGTTAGAGATCATGATAAATGTATAGGCTGTGGTGAGTGTGTAGGTAAGTGCCCAACTGGAGCATGGACTAGAAGCGAAGAGAAATATTATAGACTTGCTATAATGGGTAGATCAGGAAAGAAAAACCCAAGACTTGCAGAAGATTTTATAATTTGGGTTGATGAAGAAAGTATAAAGAAGATAATAATGAATACTTACGAGTACGTAAGAGAATATATAGATAAAGATGCTCCAGGTGGAAAAGAACATATTGGATATATAGTTGATAGAACTGGTTTCCAAGAATTTAAGAAGTGGGCATTAAAGGATGTTGAGCTAGGTCCTAAGGCTATTCTTAAGGATAATGTATATTGGAGTGGAATAAGATATTAATTTTAAGGGGAGCAAGCTAATTGCTTCCCTTAATGTTTTAATCAATGTATTTATTTTTTCACTTTTGCTCTTTAGTATTCTGTCACAAAAGTCGTAGTTTAAACTGTTAAATAAATCTGTAACTATTATAAATATCCTGTATAAATTAGCGATTGAAGTTATAAACAAACGTCACAATCCTATATAAAGAATATAGGATTGTGATAACTATTTATGATAATGTTGAAGTATAAGTAAGTATTAGGATTTATATATAATTAAATGGGAGTAAATATGTCCACTTTGTTGAAGTATAGCTGTTATTAGGTTATACTTTTGTTGTTAGGAATTTATACTGATAATGTGGCTTAAGAATATTTGGAGTGATAATTTATGAATCAGCTTATTGGATTTAAACGAAATCTATCTCTTGATATAAGAGAAAAGTTTGCCATAAGGCAAAGTAAGATAGATCAATATCTTTGTGAACTAACTAAAAAGTTTTCAGAGGTTATTATTATAAATACATGTAATAGAACAGAGATTTATTTTAATGCAGATAGTTGCAGCGAAGAAAATATAGATTGCATATTTGATATATTTAATTGGGATAAAGATTTAAAAGAGTACATCTTTCACGATAAAGATGACAAAGTCACAGTGCATCTAATGGAGGTTGCCTGTGGCTTTCATTCTAAGATATTAGGGGAAGATCAAATACTTGGGCAAGTAAAAGAAAGTTTTTTATATTCCAAAGATAGAGGTGGAGCCTCTGGAGAACTTGGAAGGTTGTTTCAAACGGCCATAACTTGTGGAAAACAATTTAGGACAGAAGCAAAATTATATGAAATTCCTGTCTCATCATCTTCAATAGCAGTTCATGAGGCTATAGATAGAGGGTATAAAGCCTATATGGTTATAGGTTATGGAGAGATAGGAAGTCTGGCTGTAAAATATCTTTTAGGGCAAGATGTATATAAGATCTTCTTGGTGGTTAGAACTCCAGGAAATGTAAAAGATATATTTGATCCTAGAGTTGAAGTAATTGATTTTAATAGAAAAAATGAAGTGCTTAAGGAAGTCGAATGCATTATATCTTGCACTTCAGCTCCGCACCCTGTTGTGAGATATGAAGAGATACCTAAAGAAGCAGAATTATTTATTCTTGATCTAGCAGTACCAAGAGATGTGGATAAAAAAATTAAAACTTTAGATAATGTAGAGCTTCTTGACATTGACGATATATCAAAGATTGATGATAAAAATAAAGCTTTAAGAAGAGCACGAATGATTGATTTTAAGTATATAATCAACGAACACTTTACGGAGTATAGAAACTGGCTGAAGATGAGAGAATTATCTCCTATAATTTCATCTATGAAAGAAGCAGGAAAAGAAGTAGTAAGTGATAGATATGCAAGTTATGTAAATAGGGCAAATAATAGAAATTCTGAGAAGTTAGCAGAGATTCTTATAAAAAGCACCTCAGATCACTATGTAAATAAAGCAATCAATGTACTTAAAGAAGCTAAGTTAAAGGGATGTGAAGAGCAGTGCATAGAGATAATAAGCAAGATATTTCTAAGCTAGAGTATATGTTTTTGTCCTTAATAAGCAGTAAGATACGGGTTTTAATCATTGGTGGAGGAAAAGCGGCCTTAATAAAGGCCACAACCTTAATAAAGAATGGGTGCAGTTTAACCATTTTAGCTGAGCACTTTGATGAAGATATTGAAGCTTTAAGTTCTACAGGATTTGTTGAACTCGTTAAAGAAAGTTATAGTAAGGCTTATTTAAGTGATAAACATTTGATCTTCATATGTATTGATGATAAAAGTACCATAGAAAGTATTATTGAGGATTGTGAGGATCGAAGCAAGTTATATGTAAACTGCAGTGATTCTAAAAATGGATTGGCAGTTTTGCCGATGCAAAATAACAATGGAAGCTTTTCATATGCAGTTAATACTAATGGTGGAAATCCTAAGATGTCTAGAAAGCTATTAAGCGAAATGAGTAAAGCTGTAGAGCCTTTGCTGACAATAACAGAATTTTCAACATCCTTAAGGGGTAGGATGAAGGAAATAGGTTTTATTGATAAGATTATATTGGACTTTATTATTTCTGATGAGTATAGATTTTTCTTTGAAAAAGGTTATGGAGAAAAAGTACTATACTTGTATTTTAGTAAAGAATATTTAGATAAATTACTTGAATATGATTTTGTTTTATATGGAGGATATGACCATGAGTTTGATTATAGCAACAAGGAAAAGTAAACTTGCACAGACCCAAACCGAAATAGTTATGGAGCTTCTAAGAGATAAATGCAGCATAGAAAGTGAAAAGATACTAATGAGCACCGAAGGTGACAGAAGACTAGATGTAGCTCTTAATAAAATAGGTGGGAAAGGATTGTTTGTAAAAGAAATAGAGTATGCATTGCTTGAAGGAAAAGCTGATGCGGCAGTACACAGCATGAAGGATGTTCCTTTTGCATTAGAAGAGCCTTTCGAGATAGTAGCTATGCCAGAGCGTGAAGATCCTAGAGATGCGTTTATATCTATGAAAAATATCAGTTTTTATGAGTTGAAAAAAGGAGCCAGAATAGGTACTTCTAGTATAAGAAGAAGTTCTCAATTAAGAGTACTAAGACCAGATATTGAGATTGTTCCTATTAGAGGAAATGTTCAAACAAGATTAGATAAGATAGAAAAAGAAAATTTAGATGGAATAATATTGGCGGCAGCAGGTTTAAGAAGACTAGATATGGAAGATATCATAACTGACTACTTTAATGAAGAAGTATTTCTTCCAGCAGTTGGCCAAGGGGCTCTAGGTATAGAGACATTAAAGACAAGTGATAAAAAACATATTTTTTCCAAGCTTGATGATGCAAAAACAAGAATCACTGTAGAGGCGGAAAGAAGCTTTATGAAAGAACTTAATGGAGGCTGTCATTCACCTATAGGTGCTTATGCAAAGATTGAAAATAAGGATATTTACATATTAGGTATATATGAAATAAATGATAGATTAGTTAAAAAAGATATTCAAGGTAAAGTTGAAGAGCATATTAAGCTTGGCAAAGATTTAGCTAAAAAGATTATAAAAGAACTATAATTATTAGCTGAGTTTAAGTTTCGTGCTGAAATTAGGAAAGAGAACTATGATTGATGAGGTGGAAAAATGTCAAAAGCATATATTATAGGGGCAGGTCCTGGAGATGAAGGACTACTGACTTTAAAAGCAGTAAAGATAATGAAGGAATGTACTGCGGTACTTTATGATAGACTTATAGGAAATAATGTATTGTCCTACTTGGATGATAGCTGTGAAGTTTACTTTTGTGGTAAGGAACCTGGCTGTCATTATAAAACCCAAGATGAGATAAATGCTATGTTAGTAGAATTAGCTAAAAAAGGTCATACTGTAGGAAGAATAAAGGGAGGAGATCCTTATGTGTTTGGAAGAGGCGGTGAGGAAGTTCTAGCTTTAGAGGCAGAAAATATTCCTTTTGAAGTTATTCCTGGAGTGACTTCAGCAGTTGCTGTTATGAGTTATGCTGGAATACCAATAACACATAGAGGGCTTTCTCAAGGCTTCCATGTGCTTACAGGTATGAGTGCAGCTACCTTAAATATTCAATGGGAGGTATTAACTAAATCACAGAATACCCTAGTATTTTTAATGGGACTAGAAAATCTAGGCGATATAGTTAAGAATCTTGTGGAAAATGGAAAACCTAAGGATACTGCTTGTGGAGTTATTATGAGGGGAACCACTGCAAAGCAAAAAAAGGTAATTGGAACTTTAGAGAATATAGAAGAACTAGTGAAAGCTAATAACTTAAAATCTCCTTCAATAATAGTTGTTGGTAAGGTTGTAACTTTAAGTGATAAGCTAAATTGGTTCGAAAGGCTGCCTCTTTTTGGTGTAAATGTGTGCGTAACCAGAACTAAAAAACAAGCTCAAACAATGAAAGAGAAACTAAGAAGTCTAGGTGCTGAAGTCACTGAAATCCCTGCGATAAAGATCGTAAATACTTCTGAAAATCTAAATCAATATAAAGATGATATAAGCTCCGTTGATTATATAATCCTAACTTCAGTTAATGGAGTGAATATATTCTTTGATTATTTAAAACATAATAATATCGATATAAGAAAAATCAAAGCAGAGTTTGCGGTTATAGGAAAAGCAACACTTAATGCATTGCAGGAAAGAGGAATAATTGCAAATATAATGGCTGATGAATTTGTAGCTGAAGGTCTTGTAAAAGAGCTGAAAAACTATGAACTTAAAGATAAAAAAGTTCTTATGCCTATATCTAAGAATTCAAGGAACCTAGTAGAAGAATTCTTAAAAGAAGAAGGAGCTATAGTTGAACGAGTACATACTTATGAGACTCAAAAGGCTGATTTTAAGAATATAGCCGCTTTTGACAATGTAAATACAATTATATTTACAAGCCCTTCTACAGTAACTAATCTAGTAGATATGGTTGGAATTGATAAGGTTAAGGAAAAGCTATGTATAGCTATAGGGCCTATAACATATAAGGCTCTGGAAGATAAATCGATAGATGCGGTATTATCAGGAGTGCATAGTGAAGATGGAGCTATAGAAAAACTTAAAGAAGTATGGAGTGAACGACATGAATAAGAGAAATAGAAGACTTAGAACAAGAAAAGAGATAAGAGATTTAGTAAGAGAAAATTCTTTATCTCCTATGGATTTTGTATACCCAATTTTTGTGGTTGAAGGAAACAATATAAAAAAAGAGATAGAATCTATGCCTGGAAATTATCATTTTTCAGTAGATAGATTAGAAGAAATAATAGAAGAGATTAAAAAGGCCAAAGTAAGAGGAATTATGGTTTTTGGAATTCCAGATGAAAAAGATTGCTGCGGGTCAGAAGCTTACGCTGAGGATGGAATAGTTCAAAAAGCAGTAAGAAGAATAAAGGAATTAGATAAAAATTTATGGGTAATTACTGATGTGTGTTTATGCGAATATACAGACCATGGTCATTGTGGAATTATAGAAAACGAATATGTTAAAAATGATGAAACTTTAGACGTTTTATCCAAGGTTGCGGTATCTCATGCAAAGGCCGGAGCAGATATGGTGGCTCCTTCTGATATGATGGATGGAAGAGTAGGGGCTATAAGAGAAGTACTAGATGAAAACAACTTTGAAAACGTAGGTATAATGGCATACAGTGCTAAGTACTGTTCTGCTTTCTATGGACCATTCAGAGAAGCTGCTAACTCAGCTCCACAATTTGGAGACAGAAAGAGTTATCAGATGGATCCTGCAAATAGTAGAGAAGCCATAAGAGAAATGGAAAATGATATAGAAGAAGGCGCAGATATCATAATGGTTAAACCTGCTTTATCATATTTAGACATAATAAAAATGGCAAGAGATAAATTTGATTACCCAGTGGCAGCTTATAGCGTAAGTGGCGAATATGCCATGATTAAGGCTGGAGCAAAGCTTGGATATATAGATGAAAAAAGAATAGCTTTAGAAAGTCTTCTATCTATAAAAAGAGCAGGTGCTGATATAATAATAACTTATTATGCGTTAGAAGCATCAGCTTGGCTTAAGGAGGAATAAAAATGAGTAATAGTGAAATATTTCAGTTATCACAAAAATATATGCCTGGTGGAGTAAATTCACCAGTAAGAGCTTTTAAGGGGTTAGAGATAGATCCTCCAGTAATAAAGATGGGAGAAGGGGCTTATATCTACGATGAAGATGATAAGAAATATATAGATTTTGTTGGTGCTTGGGGACCTATGCTCTTGGGGCACAAGGATGATGATGTTATAGCATCTATGAAAGCAGCTTTAGATAATGGTTTAGCTTTTGGAGCTCCAACCTATTTAGAGCTTGAATTAGCTAAGTTTATGTGTGAAACTCTAGATAATGTAGATATGGTAAGAATGGTTAACTCAGGTACTGAAGCTACTATGAGCGCTGTAAAGCTTGCTAGAGGATATACAGGAAGAGATAAAATAATAAAATTCTCAGGCTGTTATCATGGACATTTTGATGGGTTCTTAGTAAGTGCTGGTTCGGGAGTTCTTACTGGTGGCATACCTGGTAGTGCAGGAGTCCCAAAGGGAAGTATATCTAATACTTTAGTAGCTGAGTATAATAATATATCTTCTGTAAAAGCGATATTTAATGCCTTCGCAGAAGATATAGCTGCAGTTATCATAGAACCAGTTGCAGGAAACATGGGTGTTATAAAAGCTGAAGACGATTTTATGAGAGAACTTAGGGATTTATGTGACAGTAATGGAAGCCTTTTAATATTTGACGAAGTTATGAGTGGTTTTAGGGTAGCTTACAAAGGTGCTCAAACCTTATTTGATGTAAAACCAGACTTAGTTACTTATGCAAAAATAATGGGCGGAGGTATGCCTTGTGGTGCTTATGGTGGTAGAAGAGATATAATGGAAAAACTTTCTCCATCAGGACCAATATATCAAGCAGGTACAATGTCAGGTAATCCTATAGTGATGACTGCAGGCATAGCTACTTTAAAGAAGCTTCATAGCAATCCTATGTATTATGAAAATATAGAAAAATATGGAGTAATGCTAGAGAGAGAGATAAAGGATATTTTGGCACAAAAAGGAATAGCTAACGTTATTAATAGATGTGGTGGAATGATGACTTTATTCTTTACTGAAAATAAAGGCGTAAAAACCTATGATGATGTAAAAACCTGTGATATAGATTTATTTAATAAATATTTCACTCATATGTTAAGTGAAGGTATTTATCTTCCTCCATCACAATATGAAGCTATGTTTTTATCAGTAAAGCATGGTGAAAAAGAAATACAAAGCTTTGCTGAAGCTTTAAGAAAGCTGTAATTTTATAGATTCAAATATTATAGATTATTATATAGTTCAAGCGAGTATTCAATATATGAGGTAGGAAATGAAAAAAGGGTTGATTATATTAAGCAATGGTACAGCAGATTTAGAAGCTTTAGCTAGATATGAGAAAGTTATCGATAATATAAATACAAGTAAATACTTTGAGGTAGTTAAGGTATTTGCTTCAGATAAGATAATTGGTAAACTAAAAGCTAGACATAATATATCTATTCCGAACCTAAGAGAAGGGATAGAACAGTTTATAAAAATTGATGTGGAAGACATAACTGTAGCTACTTTGTTTTTAATAGAAGGAAAAGAGTATGAAGAGGCTGAGGGCGTGATTAAAGAGTTTAGAAAACTAAATAGTAATCACAATATTAATATAACTCGTGCAGCTCTTATACTACAGAATAAAGAAAGAAGTTATGAATTTATAGATAGAATAAATCCTATTATAAATAAAGAAGAACAAATAATTTTGGTAGCGCATGGAACAAGTCACTCGGCACAGATGAGCTATTATGAATTTCAGGAAAGCCTTAGAGACAAAGGCTATGATAACATTTATATAGGGACTATAGAAGGAGAGACTTCTTTTGAGGAAATAGTGAATCAATTGAAAACTAGAAATATCAAAAGAGTTGTACTTCAACCTTTACTTTTTGTGATAGGCTTTCATGGAAAGAAAGATTTAATTACTGATAATCCCAACTCTTGGAAAAGTAGATTGATTGGAGAAGGATTTGAGGTTTCTACATCAGACAAATCATTGTCAGAGATACAGGAAGTTATTGATTTCATTGTTAATAGCCAATATAAGAAAGAAGATTTTTAATATAAATCTAAAATTTCTTGATATCAATAAGTTGAAATTATTGAATAGCAATTTTGGTGGCAGAACTTTTTATAGCATAGTAAGTTAAACTATAGATATATGCTATAAACCCCACTATATATAAATCCTTTAGCTTAGGCTTAGATTTATATATAGTGGGGTTTTATCTAATACAAGGTTTTATAGATAACATTATTATTCATCAAATCCGCAGTTGAACTGGAATATCTCAGCAGTTCTTTTAAAACGCTCAGCTTTTTCTAGATCACCTTTTAGCTCTTCAAGCTTTGCTATCAAAAAGTAAGTTTCACCGCAATCATCTTTGATAGTAAGAGTTTTCTTTAAAACTTCCTCTGCCTTCTCAATCTCATTTTCATCAAGAAGCTTCTTTGCAAGAGTTAGATGAGCAACTAGGTTATTCTTTATAGAATCCTTTTTAAGTACTTCGTCTAATACCGCTTTAACTCTTTTACTTGTAAAAGGTTTTTGAAGATAGGCGGCAGCACCGAGTTTAGTGCATTCTACAGCGTTTTTGATTGTACCGAAGGCCGTCATAACTATCACAGTTATATTTTTATTATATTTTTTTATATACCTCAATAATTCTGTGCCACTAACCTCAGGCATTTTTATATCAGTAAAAACTATTGATATTTCTTCTTTTCTTATTATATCTATAGCTTCGTTAGCGTTTATGGCTTCAAATACATGAAAACCTTCCATATCTAAATATGTTTTGAGCATCTCTCTTATGTTTTTTGTATCATCTACTACTAAGACCTTTTTCATAATTAATCCCCCTTATTTGGCAACTCAAAAGTGAATATACTACCTAAGCCATACTGACTTTCACAATAAATACTTCCACCGTGAAGTTCTACAATCTGTTTTGAAAGTGCTAAACCAAGGCCAGTACCTTCACTTTCGCTATTAGCTCTAAAGAATTTTTCAAATATTCTAGTTTGATATTCATTAGTTA
This sequence comes from Clostridium folliculivorans, assembly GCF_024341905.1. GTDB lineage: Bacteria > Bacillota > Clostridia > Clostridiales > Clostridiaceae > Clostridium_AR > Clostridium_AR folliculivorans. The sequence goes on along the minus strand of NZ_BQXY01000003.1, from coordinate 464,646 downwards.
TACCTATTCCATTATCTTTAACAAATATACTTATATGATCAAAGTTTTCATAGGCACCAATCAGCACAGTTCCAAAATTTCTCGTATACTTAATTGCATTAGATAAAAGATTGTTAAGTACCCAGCCTATCTTTTCTTCGTCAACATATATTTCAGGTAGGTTGTCCTGGATACCTACACGTAATTCTATATTTTTATTTTCTAGTAATGAGTAGTATTCATCTACGCTTCTATTTATAATATCTTCTACAGAACAGAAGGACATACTTAATAGTTTTTGATCTGACTCTAACTGACCGTATCGTAAGAAGTTATTTATTAAGTTTAATAGTTTTTGGCTATCTTCACTTATTGCAGAAACTATTTTATTAAAGTTTGTGTTAGATTCCATAAGCTCAGAATCTTCAAGTAAGCTTGCTCCCATCATAATAGATGTTAATGGGGTCTTTATCTCATGTGATAATGAAGATATTAAATCATGCTTTAATTTTTCTATTTTTTTAATCTCGGTTATATTTTGAAAGTATACAACTATACCATTTGTTTTATTGGCATTGTCTTTAATTAGTGATAGGTTAATCTTAAATACAGTACTATTATTTTTAAAACTCATGATTTTGCTGTCTTTTTCTAGTGAGTTATCCATTACATTTGAGATGAAATCAAATAATTCTCCGTACGTTAAAGTCTCTAATACATGACGGCCAACAGCCTGTGCCTGAGATATCTTAAAGTAATCTTCTGATTCATCATTTAGAAGTACTATCCTGTAATTAGTATCTAAAACTATAATTGGATCAGATATGCTCTTTAAAATAGCTAAAGATCTATTCTTTTCATCTAATAGTTTACCAAAAGTACTATGTTGGAATTGGCTTATTTTTTCGCTCATATTATTAAATTCTTGAGCTAAAATACCAATTTCATCATCTGATAAAATCTCTGCTCTATGTGTAAAGTCACCTTCCTTGGTTTTTATTATATCATCATGAAGAGAATATAAAGGACTAAGGAATTTATTTATATACCTTATTGAGAAAGCTAGTCCAACTAAAATCAAGAAAATGCTTAAGCCTATGGTTGTATTTATGGAGAAGCTTATGCTGTTTTTCATTGAGTCTTTTTTGTTTACAATGGCTGTGTCGTTTATATCAATTATTTTACGCAACGATTTTGTAAGTCCTTCATATAATGGTTGTATTTGTTCTGTGTATTGTGATAAGGCAGCTTCTTTACCTTTTGAATCTCTTATGGCTATTATGTTGGTCAATGAATCCAAAAAAGCAGAGTAATCAGTGTTTATCTGTTTAATAGCAGATGATTCACCTTCCTCAGTGATATTGTTTAATTCTGAAAGATAATTTTCATGGAAACTATTATTTGTATCATAAAAGTTTCGGATGAACACAGGATTTTTTGTATTTATGTAGCTAATTATGTCTTGAGATTCTTCATCTATGATTTGAATCATTTTATTTGAGGTTTGTATGCTGTCATAATTATTAGATACTAACTTATTAGTATCCTGTTTAACCTCGAATAAATTAAAAAGTGATATTCCTACAATAATGAAATTGATGAATAACAAAGCTAGAAATAAGCAAATAAACTTTAGCTTTAAACTGTTTTTCATAATGTCCCCTTTGAGTAAGTTTTATATAGTATATTATCGTACTTAAATAGTAAATTTATATAACATTAAAATTATACATTAAATAAGGTTCAAGCGCTATGCTTGAACCTCATTATAATTAATCTATTTTATAGAATGTTCGTATTCAGAAACCATTCTTTTAACCATTTCTCCACCGACACTTCCACACTGTCTTGAAGAAAGATTACCGTTGTACTCCTTGAAAGGAACTCCTAATTCATTAGCAACTTCATTTTTAAATTTTGATAGAGCAGCTTTTGCTTCTGGAACTAATTTTTGTGTCATAGTAAAATCCTCCTTTAAGATTTTTATTTGCTAAAGCTTCTTTTGCTTTGCAGTATTATTGTGTGTACAAATGTTTTTTATAAACTATGAAAATAAGTCTAATTAAGGAAATGAAAATAGAAAAAAGTAAATTAAGGAATAAAGGTTATTCTTTAATAAACTCTCACCATAATAATATTGACTTCAATAAGTGAAATTATTTATTGAAATTTTTACAATTTTATTTTATCTTTATATGATTTAAAACCGTAGCTAGATTCTGCTGATTTTATAGCATTAATGATAGCTTTTTCCATAACCCTTGCTGAAAGTAGACCTACAACATTGATATCTGAAGATACCTTACCTGTTGCCATTGTAAAGATTGTATCTCCATCAACCATTGTATGTGCTGGTCTCATTGTTCTTCCAAAACCGTTATGAGCCATAGATGCTACTTTATTAGCTTCAGCCTTTGTAAGTATCGCATTAGTAGCAATGATTCCTATAGTTGTATTTCCATTGAATACATTATTCTTTTTAAAATATTGAGAGATCATAACTTCTTCAGTATTAACAAAGTTTTCAAAACTTTCGTCTAAAGCACCAGCAATAATTTCATTAGTTGAAGGATCGATTACGTCTCCGAGACAATTAACTGCAACTATTGCACCTATTTGTAAACCACCAATTTGAACAGCGTAGGTTCCAAGTCCACCTTTCATGGAAAACTTAGGACCTAAAATTTTTCCAACAGTAGCGCCGGTACCAGCTCCAATATTGCCTTTTAAATCTTCTTTTAGCGATTCTGAATTTATACAAGCATCAAAGCCCATCTTTTTATCAGGTCTAATTTTTCCGTTTCCGCATACTAAATCAAATAAGACAGCTTGACAAACAATAGGTACTTTGGTTACAGACACATCAAAGCCAATATCATTATTTTCTAAGTATTCCATTACTCCGGTAGCCGCATCTAAACCAAAGGCACTTCCACCTGAAAGCACAACTGCATGAATTTTTTCTACCATCTCTGTAGGGTTTAATAGATCAGTCTCTCTAGTACCTGGAGCTCCACCCCTTACTTCAACTCCACCAGAAGCACCTTCTTCACATATAACAACGGTGCAGCCAGTTCCAGCCTCAAGATTTTCACTGTGGCCAACTCTAATGCCTTCTATGTCGCAAAACTTTATCTCGTTCATTTCTTTTACTCCTCTCTAATAAGATTGTTTTTAAATATGATTTTACAATAGTATTGAAATTAAAAATAATATATAAATAACTTAGTTCATTGATTTGGGTATGATGATTAACCAATTAATTTCAATAGCTAATTATATTTATACCAAAAAAAGCCGCTGAAGCGACCTTCTTCAGTGAGCTTTTTTACGCATCTGCCTTTCCGAGTGAATATGAGGAAAATATGGCAGGCGAATAAGATTTACTTTTTTACAGTATAGCCATAGAATACTTAGAAAACCATTGAAATATCTAAAGTTGACTACATTATAAATTATATGATTTTATATACAGTAAAAAAGTGTGCTGCTATTTTAATAGCTGCACACTCATAATATTACTTTCTAAGTTTAAGTATTGCTAATACAACTGGAACTGTTATTATTGTCGAAACTAAGGCTTCTGGAATACCATTTGTCATTCCGATTGCAACTATAGTCTTTCCAGCTGCTGAAGAACTTATATTTATAGCTTTCGCAAATCTATCAACATAGACAATGTAGATTAAGCTTAAAACTAAAACAGTATTGGTAAGAGTACCAAGAACAGCTGCAGTTCCTACTGACAATACATCGCTTTTTTCGCTTAGTCTAAACTTTACAAATAAGAAAGTAAGCAATACGAAAACAGCAGCGCCTATACCATAGCTAACTGTTATAGGTAGTAATACCTTAAGTGCTAAAGCTACTACAACAGATAAAAATGCTATTACAACGGTACCTGAAACTGTAGGATTCTTTTTAACTGCCTTTGTTATTCCAACATATGAGTAGTAACTTACAACACCAATTAGGATTCTAGGAAGTAGAGCTACTATTGGATTCCAGAATACAAAGCTTGTCACTGTTGGAGCAGTAAATGCTTGATACATACTAAATAATCCAAAACATAGTCCTATTAGACCACCAACAATTGGCCCTTCTACTATAGCACCTATTATAACTGGTATATGCATAATTGTTGCATTAACTGGCGGTATTTTTATAAATCCTAAACCGCTTAGTCCTAAGAAGATTGATATGGCAGCTAACATTGCAGTTACCACCATTTGTCTAGTACTGAATTTTGATTTGTTTAAACCTCTTTCCATGTTTTGCCTCCCCGTTCTTATTCCTTTAATATAGTAGGATATAATTCGGCTTTTAACTAAAAAACCAATTAGTTCGGTTTCGTGAGAATACCGACAAGTGTATTTTAGCATGTATTAATTTTTTATCAAGACATTTAAACAAAAAAATATTTTTCATAAATTCATTGTAAAACTGTAGTTGTTGGTATTACTATATTAAATGTGAGTATAAATAATATTCTGAATTTTACTGGAGAAAGAAAATACTTCAACCAAGATAGTATAATACTAGAAAATTTTAAAGTTTAATCATAATTGTACATATTGTAAAGTAACAGCTTTTATAGGGTTCCTAGCTCAACTATTTGTTTATACATATCCTAAAATGCTCATATGCCGGGATTTTCGAACAAGTATAAATTAAGTTTCGATACAGGAAGTCTTTATAAAGGAAGAAATCAAATATTTTGGGGTATATATTTATACAAGGTCAATAGCTGAATCTTTATATAAAAATAGGGTAATAATAATTAAAGAGAAAAGGAGGTGTTATACTTGTCTAATTTAGAAATATTTAATGATATAGAACTACATTTGTTATCTGATGATAGACCATCAGAATACTTGAACAAGCTTAAAAAAGATGGGGTTTTACATAAAAGGCCATTTGATATAATAGGTGGGTTAGAAAATATTGAGCAAGAAAAGAAGTTTCATCCAGAAGGAAACGTATGGAACCATACAATGATGGTAGTAGATCAAGCCGCATCGAGGAGAGAAATCAGTGAAGATAAAAGAAGTTTTATGTGGGCAGCACTACTTCACGATGTTGGAAAAATAAAAACAACTGTAAAAAGAAATGGAAGATGGACAGCTTATAATCATGATTCAGTGGGAGCTGAAATGGTTAGGCGTTTCTTAAGAGATTTTTCTGAAGATGAAGTTTTTAATGACTCGGTAATTGGTCTTGTAAGATGGCATATGCAAAACCTTTATGTAAATAAGAGACTTCCTTTTGCTGAGATATCAAGTATGGTGGAAGCATGCTCAGTGCATGAAATCACGCTTTTATCCTTATGCGACAGATTAGCTAGGGGTGAGATGAAACCTAACGAAATATATGAAATAACTGAAAAACTCGAAAAGTTTGTAGATGCCATATCTTCTACAACAGGAGAAAACTACGATAAAATTAAAGAAGAAATACTAGTTAAAGAGATTCAGCATGCTTAATCACAATAACATAATAGCAAAAAAGTGGTTTATTCTAGATTAATAGGATAAACCACTTTTTTGATGTAAAGAAAAATATATGATATATTGCAATTTGTTACCATATAATTTACAATATAGACATATAGTAGTTACGCAATAAAATCTTTGATAAATGAGTGCTATACAATATTCAATAGTATGCATACCTTACAACTGCAGGCTCTTATCTATTTTTAACTCAAAATATAATCCTATACTTTATTCTAAATAATTAACCTACTTAGCTAAAAAGAGTTTCTTTAAAATCATATAAATAAATCAAGTGAAGCTTATAATAAATAAAATTAGGCGCTGTTAAAGCACCGTGTTGTAATAGTTAACAGAAATATTGCTTAGTTTTATTAGATAGGATTGGATTATCTATTCCTCTGAACTGATAAATATAACTAGAGTATATTTATCTTTAAATTAAGTTAAAAAAAACTGTTCTTTCAATGATTTTTTATAGTGCGTAAATGCTATGTTATAAAAAATATAAAAGAAAGGTTTGATAGTTTTATGGTTAAAACAAATAGTACAGGAGATAAGAAAAGACTAGGATTTTTCTCTGTAGTGCTCATATTAACTTTAACTCTTACACAATTGGGCTTTCATGCTGAAAGTGTTAACGCAGCAACAAGAAATGTAGCTACAGGTAAAAGCATTACAGCTAGCGACACTATGTCTGCATCAGCTTCGCTTATAACAGATGGGGATGTAAACAGCGATAATTTTGTTGGGGTAACACAGAATCTCCAATGGGTACAAATCGATTTGGGACAAGCGTATAATATTAACAAAATAAATCTCTGGCATTATTTCGCTGATGGAAGGTCATACCATGATGTTATTGCAAGGGTATCTAATGATCCAAACTTCAGTAGTGGTGTGACAACAGTATTTAATAATGATAACAATAATAGCGCTGGTCTTGGTACAGGAAATGATGCTGAATATGCAGAAACTTCTGCAGGAAAGGCAATAAGTTTCTCAACTATAAGTGCAAGATACGTAAGGTTATATTCAAATGGAAGTAGTGCTAATGTATATAACCATTATGTAGAGGTACAGGTTTGGACTACTGATGAACCAGATCAAGCTGTATTTTATCAAGATATCAATTATGGTGGAACTTCTGTGTCACTACCTATAGGTAATTACACTCTTACACAACTGAAAGCTGCTGGAATACCTGATAATTGGATGTCTTCATTAAAAGTTCCGACTGGATGGACTGTTGAAGCTTATGCAGATGATAACTTTTTAGGAACAAAGTGGACATTCACAACAAGTTCTTCTTGGGTTGGTACAGATGCCAATGACAAGATGTCTTCGGTAAAGATATATCAAGGAACACCAACACCACTTCCAACCTCAAATATTCTGTTCGATGACTTTAATTATACTGGTTCAAGTGATGGAACCTTAATAAATCATGGGTGGACTCTTAGAAATGAGATATCTGGTCCAGGTCCAAGTGGCTGTAAGTTCTCTCCAAGCAACATATCATTTCTAAATGACCCTCAAAATTCTACTAATAAGTTAATGAGACTTACTGCAACTACAAATGGTACCGGTGAAGGTACAAGTCAAGCTGAAATATATACTACAAACTGGAAGTATAATAAAGGAACTTATGCAGCAAGAGTTAGGTTCACAGATACACCTACTTCAGGAACTGATGGAGCTGGAATAAATGAAACCTTCTTCACAATATCTCCTTTAGAAGGATATAGAGATCCAAATTACAGTGAATTGGATTTTGAATATTTAGCAAATGGAGGATGGGGTGAAGGTCAAGGAATATGGACTACTTCTTGGCATACCTACACTGCAGATCCTTGGTATAAGGATGGAAGTTCTAAGTATGGAGCTGGTTCATATGCGGGTTGGCATAGTTTGGTTATTAATGTAGCTAGTGATGGAACTACCACATATTTTATTGATGGAAAGCAGTTTACTCAAGATACTCCATATTTTGGACCAAGAAAGCTTATGAATATTGATTTTAATTTATGGTTTATAACTGGGGAAGGAGAAAATCCGCTTATAGCAAGTACTTATGTGGAAGATGTAGACTGGGTTTATCATGCTAAAGATACTGTGCTTTCACCTTCACAGGTTGATTCAGCGGTGCAAAGTATGAGAGCTAGTGGGATTACATTCACAGACTCCGTTAAATAGAATCATAGAATTTTGATGGAAATAATTATAAAAAAGGCTGAAGTCTAAACTTCAGCCTTTTTGCTTTATATGAAATTAGAAAACTTTATTGCGAGGTAAAACTAGAGGTTTGAATTACCTTTTCTTCTACTTCAAATTATAATTAAGATAAAATTAAGATAATTTTAATTTACTTTTTATTAAATCATAGTAAGATGTATATATAAAGATGTGTGTTTTTATAATTTATTAAAAAGACTGGCAAGGTAGACTATCTAAGAGGAGGAGTTTATGAACAAACTAATAAGCTCATGGAAGAAGAACAAAGGAATAATTCTTCTTATACTTTCTATTTTAGTTTTAATTTTATTGTTTATTATATTTAAAAGAGACATACACAACATGATTGAAATACTAAAGAATAATGAGAAGTTTAAAAGATATTTACTTTCCTTTGGACCGCTAGCTCCAATAGTTTATACCCTTCTTCAATTTCTCCAAGTAGTGATATTCTTTATCCCAGGAGAAGTATTTCAAACTGCTGGGGGATACGTGTTTGGAACAATAGAAGCTACAATATTATCGATAGTAGGAATAAACTTAGGATCAATTATATTATTTAATCTTACTAAAAAGTATGGAACTAGATTTGTAGAGAAGGTAGTGCCAGATGTAGCAATAAAGCCTTTTGAAAGTCTTATGAACTCTGATAGATTAAATCTTGTGGTTTTTTTAATATATATATTGCCAGGAATACCAAAAGACAGCTCTATATTTTTATGTGGTCTATCGAGGATTACGTTAATAGACTTTTTGATATATTCAACCTTAGGAAGATTGCCAATGCTAATTCTTTCAAGTTATTACGGAGCGAATATAGCAATTGGAAATAAGATTGTGTTTTATACTGGAACAACTATATTTATAATGTTGATTGTAATTGGGTTAGTATTTAAAGATAAATTATTTAAGAGGTTAGAAAAAGTAGGTTAGTTTAAAAGGCAAATACAAATGGACTTAAGTGATCAGAATAGTTCAGTGGTATATTTTTAGATATATCACTGATTTTTTTTAATATAAGTTGTTTGAAAATTAGACTATGCTAAAGCATCTAGTTAAAATTAAGTGGTTAGCCATCAAGTACCATAATGATATTAGGTAAAGAAGTAATATAAAATCAATTTATTGTTGAAAAAAATTAAATAATCCTGTAAAATATTATATTTGATGATTGTAAATAAAAAATATTTGTAATTTGACATATTTGGTAAATTGTATAATGTAAGATTTATGCATAATACTTATATTTAGATAAAATTATGAAGACTTTTGAAACTTTATAATTTCTGTAGTTAAAAATACAGCTATGAAAATTACGATACTGAGAGGGTGATAAAATGGAGGTGTATTTTGACAATAGTGCAACCACCAGACCTACTGAAGAAGTTATTGAAGCAGTGAGCAATGGAATGAGGGAATTCTACGGTAATCCTTCGTCATTACATAAAATGGGTATAAAATGTGACAGAGAACTTTTAAGCTGCAGAGAGAAGTTAGCAAGTTTAATCAGCTGTACAAAAGAAGAAATATATTTTACTTCTGGTGGCAGTGAAAGTAACAACATGATAATAAAAGGTATAACTAAGCCAGGAAATCACATTATAATATCAAATTTTGAACATCCAAGTGTTTTGAGTACTTGTAAGGAACTAGAGGAGCACGGAGTAAAGGTTACATATTTAGATGTTAACAGTGTAGGTCAAATTGATATAGAGCAGTTAGAAGAGAGTATATGCAAGGATACTGTTTTAGTATCTATAATGCATGTAAATAATGAAATTGGAGCAATACAAGATCTTGAAAGAATAGGTAATCTTATTAAAGAAAGAAGTCAAAGAGCTAAGTTTCACGTTGATGCAGTGCAGAGTTTCGGAAAGATTAAAATAGATGTGAAAAAGTGTAAGATTGATATGCTTTCAGTAAGCGCACATAAGATTCATGGACCTAAAGGAATTGGATTTTGTTATATAAGAAAGGGTCTTTCTGTTTTACCTCTTATAAGTGGTGGTGGACAAGAAAAAGGATTTAGATCTGGAACAGAAAATCTACCATCAGCTTTAGGCATGGTAAAGGCTGCTGAAGAAATTTCAAGTAATCTAGAAAGTAATTTTAATAAGGTTACAGAATTAAAGAGATATTTTATAGATAAATTACAAAATATAAAGGATATAAAAATAAATAGTCCTTTAGATGATAAAATTTCACCATATGTTTTAAATGTTTCGTTTATAGGAGTAAGGGCAGAAGTTCTTCTACACCTGCTTGAAGAGAAAGATATATATGTTTCAACTGGTTCAGCTTGCTCCTCAAGACACATAAATACCAAAGGAAGCCATGTATTAAATGCAATAGGCTTAACTGAAAAAGAGATAACTGGAGCAATCAGGTTTAGCTTCTCAAGCTTTAATACGATTGAAGAAGTTGATTACGTAATAGAAGTTCTAAGAAATTCACTAACTTTTTTAAGGAGAGTAAAAATATGAAAAAATTAATTCTTGTAAAATATGCCCCTGAGATATTTCTTAAGGGTTTAAACAGAGGTAAGTTTGAAAGAAGACTTAAAGAGAATATAAAGAAAAAATTGGTTGGATTAGATTTTGAAATAGTTGAAGATCAAGGCAGATGGTTCATAAAGTGTGAAGATCTTGAAGAAGCATGTAAAAGATCGAAAAGTGTATTTGGAGTTATGGAAATATGTGTAGTAACTCAAGTTGAGAGAGATATTGATGCAATAAAAGCATTAGCTCTTGAAAAAGTTAAGGAAAGTGGAGCAGATACTTTTAAAGTAGAAACAAACAGAGCAGATAAGAAATTCCCATTTAACTCTATGGAAACTTCTAGAGGTGTAGGCGGATACGTACTTAGCAAACATGAGACTGTTTCGGTTGATATACATAAACCTCAATGCACTTTAAAGATTGAAATAAGAGAAAAGAACGCATATGTTTATACTAACAAAGATAAGATAAAGGGTGCTGGTGGACTACCATATGGAATGAATGGAAGCACAATGCTTATGCTTTCAGGAGGTATTGACTCTCCTGTAGCTGGATACCTTATGGCTAGAAGAGGCGTAGAGCTTAGTTGTGTATACTATCATTCACATCCATATACTTCAGAAAGAGCAAAGGATAAAGTTAAAGACCTTGCAAAGATATTAGCTCAATATACTGAAAAAGTTAGATTGTATGTAGTTCCTTTTACTGATATACAAATGGCTATAATGGAGAAATGCAGAGAAGATGAGCTTACGATCATAATGAGAAGATTTATGATGAGAGTTGCTTGTAAACTTGCAGAAATCAAAGGAGTACAATCAGTTTCAAGTGGAGAAAGTATAGGTCAAGTTGCATCACAAACTATGGAAGGTTTAATGGTTAGTAATGATGTTGCGGATAGACCAGTATTTAGACCGCTAGTTGCAATGGATAAGGAAGATATAATAGAAATAGCAAACAAAATAGGTACTTTTGAAACTTCAATATTACCATATGAAGATTGCTGTACAATATTTGTTCCAAAACATCCTAAGACAAAACCAAGAGTAGATGTCACAAGAAAGTCAGAAAGCGTTCTAGCAATAGATGAACTTGTTGATAAAGCTATAGAAAATATTGAAACTTACACTTTCTAAATGAAATAGGAGATAGAGATATAGTTTGATTATATCTTTATCTCTTTTTGCTTTAAGTATATATACTATGAATACTTTTACATTAATTATAAAATGACCTTTTTAAAAGATTTATAATGTGTTAAAATAGTTGTGAAACCGTATGCACAAATTTTAAATTTAAATAGAGGTGATATATAGATGGAAAGAAAGTGGTGGAAAGAAGGAGTTGTTTATCAACTTTACCCAAGAAGCTTTAAGGATTCTAATGGGGATGGAATAGGTGATTTAAGAGGTGTTATAGAAAAATTAGATTATCTTAAAGAATTAGGTATTAATATAATGTGGCTTAATCCTGTATATAAGTCTCCAAATGATGATATGGGATATGATATCAGTGATTATAGAGATATAATGGACGAGTTTGGAACAATGGAGGACTTTAAAGAATTACTTAAAGGACTTCATGAGAGAGACATAAAACTTGTAATGGATCTTGTTGTAAATCACTCTTCAGACGAGCATAAATGGTTTGCTGAAAGTAGAAGTTCTAAGGACTCTAAATATAGAGATTATTATATATGGAGAAAAGGTAAGAATGGACAGCCTCCTAATAACTGGGGTTCATGCTTTAGCGGAAGTGCTTGGCAATATGATGAAACAACAGAAGAGTATTATCTTCATTTATTCTCGAAGAAACAACCAGATTTAAACTGGGAAAATTCAGAGGTCAGAAAAGAAGTTTATGATATGATGAAGTATTGGTTTGAGATGGGAGTGGACGGATTTAGAATGGATGTAATCAACTTTATCTCTAAGGTACCAGAACTTCCAGATGGACCTAAGGGTGAGGATGATTTATATGGAAATTTTGCTCCATATTCTATGAACGGACCAAGAATTCATGAATTTATGCAAGAAATGTATAAAGAAGTACTAAGTAAATATGACGTGATGACTGTAGGGGAATGCCCAGGGGTTTCACCTGAGCTTGCAAAGGATTATGTTGGTAAGGATAGAAATGAGCTTAATATGATATTTCAGTTTGAGCTTATGGATATAGGAAAAGGTAGGACTAAGTGGGAAGAAAAGCCGTGGACTCTTGGTGAATTTAAAGCAATAATGAGTAAATGGCAGGAAGAATTAAGTGATGATGGATGGAACTCACTATACTTAAATAACCATGATCAGCCTAGAATGGTATCAAGATTTGGAAATGATAAAGAGTATAGAGTGGAATCAGCAAAGATGCTTGCTACAATGCTTCATACAATGCACGGAACTCCTTATATATATCAAGGTGAAGAAATCGGAATGACCAATGTCAAATATACATCTGTTAATGAATACAAGGATTTAGAAATTTTAAATGCTTATAAGGAACTGGTTGAAGGCGGTCTTATGAAAGAGGAAGACTTTATGGCTGGTGTTTATAGAATGGGGAGGGATAATGCAAGAACTCCTATACAGTGGGATAATAGCTTAAATGGTGGATTTTCTAATGGAACTCCATGGCTTAAAGTAAATCCTAACTATACAGAAATAAATGTTGAAGAAGCTTTAAAAGATAATAATTCGATTTTTTATTATTACAAGAGATTAATTCAACTAAGAAAAGAAAATGATGTCATAGTATATGGAACTTTCAAAGAATATTATAAGGAAAGTGAAACCATATACTGTTATACAAGGCAATTAGAAGATAAAAAGATTTTAGTAGTACTTAACTTTTTTGAAGAGGAAGTAGAGTTACTAGTTCCAGAAGAATTAAGAAATTTATCAAGAGATGTTTTGATTACAAATTATGATAATGTACCACAAGAGGATCATTTTAAACTTAGACCTTATGAGGCTATAGTATATAAATTGTATAATTAAATAACATGCTTTTTTACTGTATAGCAATAGGTAATGAAGTCAAAGTCTTTACAAAGTAAAATGAAAAAGAACTTATATTTTTCGTAGGAAGTTATAAATTTTAAACTAGCTAAACCTAGATATTTAAATGGCTTATTGAGCTTTTTTATGGCTATACAGTAAAAAACAAATATTGTTCGCCTGTAGGATTTTTATCCTATGCACTGGGAAAGACAGATGGGCAAAAAGCTATCATAATTGTAAATTTATAATGTCATGTATTCTTAAACTTTTACGTTAATAGATTAAAATTTAGGAGGGATTATCTTGGAAAGAAAGTGGTGGAAAGAAGGCGTAGCATATCAGATTTATGTAAGAAGTTTTAAAGATTCCAACGGAGATGGTATAGGTGATTTAAGAGGCATAATTGAAAAGTTAGATTATATTAAATCTCTAGGAGTTGATATGATATACTTAAATCCAATTAACAAATCCCCAAATGAAGATAATGGATATGATATCAGTGATTTTGAAGACATAATGGTTGAGTTTGGTGATTTAAATGACTTTGCTGAACTTCTAAAAGGCATACATCAAAGAAATATGAGACTTATAATGGATATGGTAATAAATCATAGTTCTGATGAACATCCTTGGTTTATAGAAGCCAAGAAATCAAAAGAGAATAAATATAGAGATTACTATATTTGGAGTAAGGGAAAAGGTAATAACCCTCCTAACAATTGGGGTTCATTTTTTGGAGGAAGCGCGTGGGAATTAGATGAAAACACTGGTGAATACTATCTTCATATATTTTCTAAGAAGCAACCGGATTTAAATTGGACAAACAAAGAACTAAGAATGGATATGAAGAATATGCTAAAGTATTGGGCTGGAAAAGGGGTAGATGGTTTTAGAATGGATGCTATAAACCATTTGGCAAAGGATATGAATTTCCCAGATGGAGAAGTTAAAGAAGGCGCACTTTATGGTGACTTCATACCTTATGTGCAGAATCTTCCTGAAGTTCATGATTATCTTAAAGAGTTAAAAAGAGATGTATTTACTGACAGTCATGTGGTTATAGGAGAAACTGGTGGGATCAACTACGAGAATGCTCATGTGTATACTGGAGTTAATAATAAGGAGTTAGATTTTACCTTTCATTTTGATTTACATAGTGTAGGTAAAGGCGAAAATCCATGGGAGAGAGTGGATATAGATCTTATAAAAGATTTAAAAGAGAAAATGACAGGGTGGGCTACTAGAGATGAACAAGAAGGTTGGTGTCCTGTGTTCTACTCAAATCATGATACTACAAGAACTGTATCAAGATTGGGAGATGATAAAAAATATCATAAATTGTCTGCGAAGATGTTAGCTACCTTGCAATTAACCCATAAGGGAACGCCATTTATATATTATGGTGATGAAATTGGCATGACTAATGCAGATGATTTTAAACTAGAGGATTATAGAGATACATCTATATTTACTCGTTATTGTGAGTGCGTTTTATCAGGTATGGTAAGCCATGAAAATTATATTAAAGGATTAAATCTTACTTCAAGAGATAACTCAAGAACTCCAATGCAATGGAGTGATAGAGAGAATGCAGGATTTACTAATGCAACTCCTTGGATTAATGCTAACTCCAATTATCAAGAAATCAACGTTGAACAGCAAGAAAAAGAGTATGATTCCATACTGAATTTTTATAAAAAGCTTATTGCTTTAAGAAATAAAGAATTGACATTAGTTTATGGAGATTTTAAAGAAGTTGATAAAGAAAACACTTCAATTTATGCTTATTTAAGAATATTGGGAAATAAAAAAGTTCTAGTTATATGTAATTTCTTTGGCAAAGATGCGCAGCTTAAGCTTTCAGAAGATATTCTGTTAAGTGATTTTAAGCTTGAAGTTTGCAACTATGAAGATAATGAAGATAATTCACTAATAGAAAACGAAAGAATAATAAATCTAAGACCATATGAATCAAAAGTTTATATATCTGAGATATAAGTGAGAGTCGATCAATATTTATAAGTAAGAAGTAAAGCTTTAGCGTAATAAATTCAAGTTGGATTAAGCTTTAAAGCATGTGAATATTGATAAAACTCTTAAGATACATCTTGAATAAAAATAAATAATATTAGGGAGAAATGTTATGAGAAAAAAGTTAAGTAGTTTCATAATGCTTATTTTAATAGTCTCTTTATTTTTGGGATGTTCAAGGCAAGCGGTTGCGCAAAAAGATCAAGAGAATTATGATGGAAGAGCTTTCTATGAGATTTTTGTAAGATCTTTTAATGATAGTAATGGCGACGGTATTGGTGATCTTAAAGGAGTAACGGAAAAATTGGACTACCTTAAAGATTTAGGTATCAATGGAATATGGTTGATGCCGATAAATGATTCACCCTCATACCATGGTTATGATGTAACTGACTACTACAAAATAAATCCTCAATATGGAACAATGGAAGATCTAAAGAACCTTTTAGCAGAAGCTCATAAAAGAGATATAAAGATATTAATGGACATGGTTATTAATCACACATCAACTGAAAATAAGTGGTTTAAGGAAGCAAAAGCTGATAAGAATAGTAAGTATAGAGATTATTATATATGGAGTACTGATGTCAATGTAGAAAATGAAATATCAAAGATGGGAACAAAACCATGGACGAAAAATACTACACTTAATGACTATTACTATTCTATATTCTGGGAAGGTATGCCTGACTTAAATTATGACAACAAAGAAGTAAGGCAAGAGATGAAAAATATAGCTAAGTACTATGAAGACCTAGGAGTAGACGGTTTTAGGTTAGATGCAGCAAAATGGATATATGATGACCAAGATAAAAATATACAATGGTGGAAAGAATATAATGAATATTGTAAGAGTGTAAATAAAAACTTTGTATTAACCGGAGAAGTTTGGGACAATCTTTTTGCTATGGCACCGTATCAAGAGGGGTTAGATAGTATATTCGACTTTCCTCTTGCAGATTCAATAACTAAAGGAGTTAGTGGTCAAAGTATAGAAGATTTACCTACTGAGATTAAGGATAATTATGATACTCTAAAAGAAAAAAATAAGAACTTTGTTCCAGCACCTTTTTTAAGTAATCATGATCAAAATAGAGTTATGGATAACCTTGGAGATACTGAGAAGATGAAAATGGCAGCAGCTATTTATCTTACATTGCCTGGAACACCTTATATATATTATGGAGAAGAAGTTGGAATGACTGGATCAAAACCAGATGAAAATATAAGGGAACCATTTATTTGGGATAATAAAGATGCGAGTAAAAATACAAAATGGATGGAAAGTACAAATGATGTTGATAAGGTAGCTCTTAATGTACAAAAAGCTGATAAAGATTCTATATATAATTTTTATAAAGAACTTTTAGAATTAAGAAATAATTATAAAGCACTTAGACTTGGGGAAGTTGATAAGGTTGAAACAAATGACAGTGGAATATTAAATATGAAGAGAACCTATGAAAAAGATAGTATATCTGTAATCGTAAATAGTACTTCTGCTGACTGCAAGATTCCTTTAGAAAAAGGAAAATACGAAGTTTTACTTGATAATAAAGATAATAAAAAAATCAAGAGTGACGGGAACATAAATATAAAAGCAGGCGAAATTCTAATATTGAAAAAATAATCAAAGTCGAAATCTTTAAAGTTAAAAGCATAAATTCAATAATAAAGTTAAACATCTATAGAGTCTATAAATAATAAAAAATTCGCTGAAGCGGTCTTCTTCAGTGAATTTTTTTTGCCAATCTGCCTTTTCTGAACGTATGTGAAGAAATTCTGGCAGGTAATAAATTTTTCTTTTTTTATTCTTTGACTTATATTATGGTTTAAGTCTTTTCGTATAATTATCCATAGATATAAGTGAGGTATAAATTCCTAAAGAATAAATAAAGGTGGACATTAATGTTCACCCTTTAATCTTCTTTATTAAAAATAACGAACTTATTTATTATAAAGCCTAAAATTCCTGTAAGCATAGCAGCTAAGAAAGCTGATATGTTGGCCCAAAAAAATCTGTGAATATGAAAAATATTGTGTCTTGTAAGGTTAGCTATTATTACAGCATCTAAGAATGACAATATTCCTAGAAGGCTTACATAACCAAAATAAGAAGATGATTTAGATTCACTTTTGAATGTAAACTTCTTGTTTAATAAATAACCACTAGTTGAATATATGCAAAATGAAATTAGCTTAAATAAAAAGTTTATTCTGCCAACTGTTAGTCCGGTAACTGTCCATAATATATTTAAAACGATAAGATCAATTATTACATTACTTGAACCAACCAATGAATAAGTTATAAATTGTATTATAGCTTTTAATTTAGAATTTTCTTCCATAATGCACGCTCCTAGTATGGGGTCCATCTACAATAAATTAATTTATACTTAGTCTGAAATCGTGTACTTAATAATTTGCAGATATGTAGAAATTAATAATTAAAGTTGGAACAGTATATTTATTACCTCTATAAATATAACTGTTTTTTAGTTTTAATTCAACTAATATATATTGTCGAAAATATGTTTTTTTTGTTGAAAATATTTCTGAGTGGTGATATTATAGCACTTGTACAAAAAATATATAAAAATAATTTTATCCATATATTTCTGATAATAAGGTTCAGATGTTTCTACGAGAAATCCGTAAAATTTCTCACTATGGGTAAATCAAAAGGTACATGCCGTTATTTGATTTACTCGAATAACGGCATTTTTTCGCTTCGGCGACTTTTTATTTTGAAGGGAGAAAACTTAATATGAACAATTTATTAGAGAAGCTGTTTAAATTAAAAGAGAATGACACAGATGTCAAAACAGAACTTCTTGGAGGATTAACATCTTTTATTACTGTTGCTTATGCGCTTTTAGTTATTCCCAATATATTAAAAATGAGCGGAATGAACTTAGCAGGTTTAAAAGGTGATGCAGCTGCTAAACTTCTTATTTCAAATGATCCAATTGTAGCGTCAGCTTTTGCGTCTACATGTTTAGCTGCAGCAGTAGGGACACTTATAATGGCATTTCGTGCTAACCTGCCATTTATATTAGCACCTGGTCTTGGCCTTGTATCCTTCTTTTCTTTTAATGTTTGCTTAAATTTAGGGTATACATGGCAGCAAGGTCTTGCAGCTGTATTTATATCAGGATTAGTGTTTATTCTTATTACTGTAACTTCTATAAGAGAGAAGATAGTAATGGCACTTCCTGAAAACATAAAACTTGCAATAACAGCAGGAATAGGATTATTTATATCATTAATAGGGCTTAAGAGTGGTGGAGTTATTGTAGCTAATCCAGCAACTTTAATGGCGTTTGGTGATTTTACAAATAAAGCTACTATATTAACTATTATAGGAGTTTTAATAATCGCTGTACTTATGGCTAGAAAAGTTAAAGGAGCAATATTAATAGGAATTGTGGCTACAACTTTACTAGGAATACCTATGGGGGTTACAACTATTGATACCAGTACAAGAATTTTCTCAATGCCTACAATTGGAGCTACATTCTTTGCATTGGATTTTAAAGGTCTGCTAACTCATAATGGATCTGGTGTAGTTGGAGCCTTCTTAAGTATAGCTATGGTAGTTATAACATTAAGTTTAGTTGATTTATTCGATTCAATAGGTACTTTGGTGGGGACTGCTGGTAGAGCAGGTATGGTAGATAAAGAAGGAAATGTGAAAAATCTTAGAAAAGCTCTTGAAAGTGATGCAATTGCAACAACTATTGGAAGTCTACTAGGAACTACAACAATTGCAACAGTTGTTGAATCTGCATCTGGTATATCTGAAGGTGCTAGAACAGGACTTGCCAATATTGTCCCAGGTGTACTTTTCGTAGTTTCAATGTTCTTCAGTGGAGTAGTTGGAATAATACCATCAAGTGCAACTTCGCCTGCGCTTATAATAGTTGGAGTATTGATGCTTAGCGCAGTAAAAGACATTGATTTTAGTGATTTTACAGAAGCTGTTCCGGTATTCTTTACAATTGCAATGATGCCATTTACATACAGCATAGCAAATGGAATAGCAGTAGGATTAATATTCTATCCATTGATGAAAGTTTTAAACGGAAGACATAAAGAAGTTCATCCAATTCTATATGTATTCGCAGTTTTATTTATAGTAAGATTTGTTCTATTACCAGGCTAAAACAAAAATTTCAATTCATATGGAAAGAGTTAAAAAGCTTTTTATTCTTTAGTAAAGTATACTTTAAATAAATATATGGATAATTATAAGCAAAAACTCACTGAAAAGATTCAGTGAGTTTTTTGCCAGTTAGTTATTTTTAGACTACAGTTCTAAAAGCTTTGCAGTAACATATTCCAATGAATCTAATTCTTCTGAGAGTTTTACTATTTGTTCTTTTTCAGCACTTAGTAATTCAAGAAGTATTAATCCAGTAGTAGAGCAATCATCTGTAGATGCTTCATGTAGACCTAACCTAACCTTGATTATGCACCCATATTTAGTTAATATTTCTTGCACTGTTGGAGCTATCTTAGTACGAGGAGATAGCTTAATTGCCATTATTGTATACATAAAAAAACCTCCTGAGATTTATATTTAACTTAGGAAATAAGAAAATGAATTTTTGTTGTTTATATAATTTTATAATATTAATATAATTAAATATATCAAGACTAAGTTTTAAGGAGAGAGTATGAAAAAAAAGAAAAACATATTAATAGTATTAACAATAATTTTAGTTCTAATACTTACTTCAGCTGTGATTTATTTAAACACTTACTATAAGGCTGATGAAAGTATAGAGGTTATGGCAAGCAAACAACCTACTATTACGATAACAGATAAAGAGAAATATATAGAATTGCTACCAAGGGAAAAAAGTGATGTTGGATTTATATTTTATCCAGGTGGAAAGGTTGATGAAAAAGCTTATATAAAATTTATGCAAAAGATTGCAGACAAAGGTTTCAATGTGTATATCGCAAAAATGCCGTTTAAATTAGCTGTTTTTAACAGTAATGCAGCAAACAAGATAATTGAAGATAACAAAGATATAAATATTTGGGCTATTGGTGGACATTCTTTAGGGGGAGTAATGGCAGAAAGTTT
The DNA here is from genome assembly GCF_024341905.1 of Clostridium folliculivorans. Classification (GTDB taxonomy): domain Bacteria; phylum Bacillota; class Clostridia; order Clostridiales; family Clostridiaceae; genus Clostridium_AR; species Clostridium_AR folliculivorans. The sequence goes on along the minus strand of NZ_BQXY01000003.1, from coordinate 444,320 downwards.
TGCTTACAGTAACCAAGGCAGAATAAAAGCACTGGCATTTTACGGATCATATCCATTAAGTGATAAAAGCTTGAAAGAAAGTCATATTGAAGTCATAAGTGTTTGGGGATCGGAAGACAAAGTGGCTGACTTGGATAAGATTAAGGCTTCAAAGGATGCTCTTCCTGATACTACTGTATTCAAGGAGATAGATGGCGGTAATCATGGTGGATTCGGAAGTTATGGACATCAAAAAGGAGATGGAGAAGCTATAATAGATAGCAATCAGCAGCAAGCTATAGCAGCTGAAGCTACTGTTAATATGTTAAAAAAAATTAAATAAAGGGGCTGTTAAAGCACCGTGTTGAAATTGATTGGTTAATCATCCGACGCTCTTTAGATGAACAACTCTATAATTGAATTTATATTTTTAGGAGTAGAGTTGTTCATCCTTAATGAGCTTACGCAAAGAATTAATATGATTTTGTAATATTCCATGGCTAAAACTGTAAACTCACTGCGTTCGAACAGTACAGTTTTACTTTTTAAAAATTCGTGCATTCTATAAATATTTTATATCTTAAATTTAATAAAATAAAAATGCTATCTGATTAAAAAGTAAAAAGTGAAAATATATCGCCTGCCAGAATTTTTTCACATACGTTCAGAAAAGGCAGATGCGTAAAAAAATCACTAATAAAGGACGATTAGTGATTTTTTAGAGCCATTCCATCTGAAAAAATCATTTAATTCTAGTAGCTCGCTCATATAGCGTCTCCTGTATAACCAATCAATTTTAACAATATTCTTAAACATAGCCTAAATAAAAAATAGTTGCAAAGACTTTACATTAATGCAAGTTTAAAATTATAAAGAATTGTTAAAAATGGGAATGACAAAATTTTGGTTTTGTCATTCTTTAACTATATAAAGATGGTATCGTAAAATGTTAGAAAAATAAAAAAAATAAACATGAAAAGAATGAAAGAAGTAAAACATATTATAGGAAAGGAATTTAGGAGTATAAAGTATGGAATTTAGTATAAGAATATTGAACTAGGCAAATTTATATTAACTAATAATAATATAATATAAAAATATGAACTAAAAACTTGTATTTACTTATGGAATTAATTACTATGGAATAAAGTAGAATTTCGAAAGGAGAAATTTAGATGACTTTAAAGGTAAATGAAGTACTTCATGGTTTTAAACTTATAGAAGAAAGAGAAATAAAAGAAATAAGTTCAAAAGCATATGTATTTGAACATGAAAAAAGCGGTGCTAGACTAATTAAAATAGATAATGATGATGACAATAAGGTGTTTTCTATAGGGTTTAGAACACCACCAGAGGATAGTACAGGTCTGACTCATATATTAGAGCATTCAGTTTTATGTGGTTCAAGAAAGTTTGATACAAAAGAACCTTTTGTAGAACTTTTAAAAGGTTCTTTAAATACATTTTTGAATGCCATGACATACCCTGATAAGACTATATATCCAGTAGCTTCAAGAAATGAAAAAGATTATTTTAATTTGATGGATGTATACATGGATGCAGTTTTATATCCTAATATATACAAACACCCTGAGATATTTATGCAAGAAGGCTGGCACTATAATATCGAAGACACAAAGGATGAATTAACTTATAATGGAGTAGTTTACAATGAAATGAAAGGTGCCTATTCGTCTCCAGAATCTTTGATGTATAGAATGGTTACTAAGACTGTTTTACCTGATACTCCATATAAAGAGGCATCTGGAGGAGATCCAGACGTTATTCCGGATTTAACTTACGAAAAGTTCGTTAATTATCATAAAAAATACTATCATCCATCAAACAGCTATATATTGTTATACGGAGATGGCCAGTTAGAGAAGGAATTAGAATTCTTAAATGAAGACTATTTAAGCAATTTTAATAAAATTGATGTTGAATCTAGTATACCAACTCAAAAACCTTTTGAAAGCTTAAAAGAGCATTCTTTTGAATACGGAATTTCAGAAGAGGATACTTTAGAAGATAAAACTTACTTAAATTTAAACTTTGTAATAGGAAAAGCTGATGAAGGTGAGTTAGCATTAGCTTTTGAGATACTTACTCATATGCTTCTAAAAACACCTGCGGCTCCACTTAAAAAAGCTTTATTAGATAATGGAATAGGCAAAGCTGTATCGGGAGAGTATAGTGGTTCCACAAAACAACCTATACTAACAATAGTTGCTAAAAACTGCAATGAGAAAGATAAAGATAGATTTAAGGAAGTTGTATATTCAACATTACAAGAACTTATCGATAAAGGAATAGATAAAGAAACAGTAGAAGCATCAATTAATAGAATAGAGTTTGAATTAAGAGAAGGAGAGTATGATGGATATCCAAAAGGTCTTATTCACTATACTCGAATTATGGATAGTTGGTTATATGAAGGAGATCCTTTTGTTCACTTAGAATATGATAAATATTTTGAAAGCATAAAGACTGCTTTGAAAACTAACTATTTTGAGGATTTAATTAAAAAATATATATTAGACAATAAACATAGTTCATTTATTACACTTAAGCCTAAAAAGGGTCTTAATGAAGAAAAGCAAAAAGCTTTAAGAGATAAGTTAGACAATGTAAAGAAAACTTTAAGTGAAACTGAGATAAAAGCTTTAATTGACAAATGTAAGGCTTTAAAGGAAAGACAAAATACTGGAGATTCTGAAGAAGCATTAGCTTCGATTCCAATGCTATCAATTGATGATATTGACAGAAAAGCTGAGGTGTTGCCTCTTGAAGAGAGAACCTTAAATGGTGTTAAAGTGCTATATCATAAGTTGTTTACAAATAAAATAGCATATCTAAACTTATATTTTAATTGTAAGGCATTAAACAGTGAAGATGTGGTTTACGTTAGATTTTTAGCTGACATATTAGGAAAGCTAGATACTAAAAATTATAATTATGGAACTCTATCAAATAAAATTAATATAAATACAGGCGGCATTGCTTACAGCCCAGTAAGTTATTCGATAAATGGAAAAGAAGGAGAGTATACTCCGTATTTACTAATAAATCTTAAAACCTTGCTAAGTAAGTTAGAAAATGGAGTGGATTTATTAGGAGAAATAATACAAAATACAGTTTTTGATAAGGAAGACCGACTTCTTCAATTAATCAAAGAGATAAGATCTAGAATAGAAGGTAGACTTATAGATAATGGACATAGATTAGCCTTAAGAAAGATATTAGCTTACTGCACAGAAAAAGGAAAATATGATGAAATAACCTTAGGTCTTACCTATTATCAGTTTTTATGTGAGCTTGAAGACAATTTTGATAGTAAGAAGAAAGATATTATTTCAAAATTGAAGGGAAGTTCTGAGGCTATATTTAATAAAAATAATCTAGTAATAAGCTATTCCTCAGAGGAAGAAGATTACAATGCATTAGAACAGATAATACCTAAGTTTTCGTCATACTTAGGAGTAACAGATATTTCTAATAATAGATTTGACTTTGGAGAGATCGTAACAAATGAAGGCCTTCTGACTCAAGGAAATGTGCAGTATGTTGCAAAGGGTGGAAACTTTATCAAGAAAGGTTTTAGCTACCACGGTTCTTTAAATGTATTAGAGACTATATCTGGCTTTGATTATTTATGGAATAACGTAAGAGTTAAAGGTGGAGCTTATGGTGTATTTGCAAACTTTAGGAGAGATGGAGGAGCATACATCGTTTCTTATAGAGATCCTAATATAAAAGAAACAATCAAAGTATACGATGAGATGAAAGATTACTTAAATAACTTTACAAGTAATGAAAGAGAAATGACAAAGTATATTATAGGAACTGTACGAAAATTAGATTATCCGTTAACAACAGCATCAAAGGCAGAGGTTGCAACTGCAAATTATTTTAGTAACATCACATCAGAAGATATACAAAGAGAAAGAGATGAGGTACTACAAACCGATGATAAAACTATAAGAAGTTTTGCGCCGCTAGTAGAAAGTGTAATGAATGAAGATTTGCTTTGCGTTGTAGGGAATGAAAATAAGATAAAAGAAAATAAAGAATTATTTAATACTTTAGAAAAGGTAATAAAATAAGACTGAATTTAGCATTGTATTGAAATTAATTGGCTAATCATCCGACGATTTGCTTCTAATAGCTCGCTCATATAGCGTCTCCTATATAACCAATTAATTTCAACAATGTTCTTGAACATAGCTTAAAACAAATATTATGAAACGGAATGGCGTATTGAAGCGTACATTCCGTTTTTTAGCTATATTGACGAAAGTCTTTGGATGTGTAAAAGGGATAAATTATGCTATATGTTGATATTTTACAGTAATAGTAATAGAATAGTTAATGTAGGTTTAAAAAGAAGTGTAGTTTCATATTTATAATAAGTTTTAAACGTTTTATAATGATTTATAAACTTAATCACGATTTTAGGAGTTGATTAGATGTTTGGAAAAAGAAACTATATTCAGTACTTAAGATACATATGGCCTAAAGGTGATGAAAGAACTCGTGATTTTAAAATTATAAGACAATATCATGATTTGATGAAGAAGGATTCTCAGTTTTATATCGATGATCAGACTTGGAATGATCTAGATATGGACAAGGTTTATAGTGGAATAGACAGGACTATTTCTTCCCCAGGTGAAGAAATGTTTTATCATATGTTAAGAGAACCTATAGATGATGTGAATGTTCTAAAAGACAGAGATAAATTGATTGAGTTTTTTAGAAACAATAATGAAGCTAGAGAGAAAATCCAACTTCAGCTCTTCAAACTTGGAAGAAAGAAAAATAATTATACTATCAAGATGCTAAAAGAAGGGCTAACAGAAGATAAATCAAAAATGTGGCTTTATAACTTGTTAGGATTATTTATACCAATTGCAATTGCCATTGGAGCTTTTTTTAAGGGGTTGCCGTTTTTGGGTTGGCTATTGCCAATATATTTTATAAATACATATATTCATTCTAAGGAAAGAAATAGAATGAATGTAGATGGTATTATGTACTTAGGTTCGGTGATTAAAACTGCTAAGAATTTGAGTAAAAATCAGTATGAAGAATTTGAGTTTTATACAACAAGATTAGGTAGACTTTACAAGAAAATAGAATATATTGCGAAGAATTCTATTTCATTTGGAAGAATGGAAGGTAACGATGCTATATTAGATTTTGCTTATGTCTTTTTCTTGATGCAAGAGAGAGTTTATCTGAAAATGGCAGATAAGATTAATCAAAACAGAGATGAACTAATTGAACTATATAAATTAGTAGGTGAAGTTGATAGTTTAATAGGATTCGCAGCTTATAGGCAATGTCTTGGCAGCTTTTCTAAACCTACTTTTGTCCAGGGAGAGGCCTATCTAAATATAAATAAGGGAATACATCCTTTGGTTGAAAAGCCAATTGATAACTCAATAACTTTATCAAACAATGGAATCATTCTTACAGGAACAAATATGTCCGGTAAGTCAACTTTTCTAAGAATGGTTGGGATAAATGTTTTATTTGCTCAAACCTTTTATACGTGTTTAAGTGAAAGATATGAAGGAACCTATATGAAGCTTATGTCCTCTATAAGTCCATCAGATGATGTAACCAGTGGTAAGAGTTTTTATTTAGGTGAGGCGGAAGCTATGCTAAGACTTATAAACAGTGCGAAAGATGGAAAACCAGTGTTATGCCTTATAGATGAGATATTCAGAGGGACAAACCCTGTTGAGAGAATAGCGGCATCAGGAGAAATTCTCAAATATATTATGAACTATAATACTTTGGTAATAGCAGCTACCCATGACCATGAAATTGCAAAGCTAGTGGGGCAAAAATATAAGTGCTATTACTTTAGTGAAGAGATTAATGATGATGAGGGATTAACCTTTGATTATAAGATAAAACAGGGAGTTTCACCAACGAGAAATGCAATAAAACTTTTAAAATTCTTAGGATATCCTAAAGAAATAATTGAAGGTTCTTTAAACAATATAAAAGATAATTAATAAAAGCCCTTGAAAAAGGGTTTTTACTTGATTTAAAGGCAGATGTGAAAAGTATAAATGAAAGATGCGATAGCGAATTTTTCGTAAATATCAATTTATAGAAAGTAGTTCTTATAATAAATGTTCAATTTAGTAACTTTTTGGAGGACTTAATGTTGGAAAGGATTAAAGAAGTTTTATTTTCAGCAATTGATACAAACTATGATGAAGAATTGATTCAGTTAAGGAATAAATTGAATTATAAAAGAAGTTATTTTGCATTAAGAATATTAGCTTTTATTGCTTTAATTATTACAATAGCTTCATTTATTTATGGTAGTATATATGATTTTCAATGGAATCAATATAATATTTCAAACTACAGGTTTTATTACCTGGCATTATTTTGTATCTCAGTAGTGTTGCTATTACTGCTAAACTTGATAAAAAAGAAAAAGAAATTTATAGAGAAACATTTTTCTTATGTGCAGATTTTTATGATATTAGCAGTAATAACTTGGACAATAGCTTATATGGAAAGTTCATCGGAGCAAAGTGTCACAAATTCAATACCATATAACCAAATATTATTTTCATGTGCAGCTATTTTTTACTTATCTAAAAGACAGGTTATACTTACATATGGTTTTATACATATATTATTTATTGGCGATTTTATTAGGATACATGGTTATGCTAATAACACTCTCTTCTTTATTAATTTGACTTTAACTTTAGCTGTTTCTATAATAATCGCTATTAGAAATTATGGAAATATGATAGAAAGACATAAACAGGATATAAGTATAAGAAATAAAAATTTAAGTCTTATGAAAATGAATAATTCTTTGCACTTTGCAAATAAAAAGCTTAAGGATATGAGTGATAAAGATTTTTTAACGAATATTGCAAATAAGAGAAAGCTTGATAGAATGACATATATGTATTGGAATAGATTGAAGAAGTTTTCAAGCAGTTTATCTATAATGATTGCAGATATAGACTTCTTTAAACAATATAATGATTTTTATGGACATGTTAAAGGCGATAGTTGTTTGGTAAAGATAGCAACTACTATAAATGAAGTTGTAGAAAAGAATTTAGGGGTTGTTGGAAGATATGGGGGAGAAGAATTTTTCATTATACTTCCGAACAGAAACTTTGACGATGCAGTGACAATATGTGAAGAAATAAGAAAAAGGATAGAGGAAGAAAGAATTCCAAATGAAGCACTTGGAAAAGATAAATTTGTTACGATAAGTGCAGGGGTAGCGACCGTAGTTCCTACAGATGACTTTAATCTAGATTTTTTTATTAATATATGTGATAATAAACTTTATGAGGCTAAGAAAAAAGGGCGAAATAGAATTGAAAGTATTTACCTATGATAAGGATGTGTGATTTTGATGAACCCGTTATTTGTAATAGAGAATGAAAAGTTTTTTAAAGAAGATTTCCTGGATGATATTAATGAATATGATGACATAATACCTATAATCCAAGAAAGAGCTAGTAAGATAAAGCTTGACACAATTGAATGTGTAGATTTAAACGATTGTTGCAATAAGACTAAAAGTAATCTTTATGGTGATATAGTTGGATACACAGATGAAGATGAGAATTTTATATTTCAGGAAGAAATTGAGGAATACAAAAAACAATATGGTGAAAGATTCCTTAATTTATATGTTATAAGAATATATAAATGTTTAAACTGTAAGAAATGGCTTATCGACATAATGGAGTAATAGTATAAGTGTACATAAATAATTTAATGATATTAAGTGTAATTTGATATGATGTTATAAAAACCTTAAAAGAACTTTTCTTTTAAGGTTTTTTTGTTTTATATAAGTTTATGAGGTCTCTGAAATATAGGGTTATATTATAAAAATTAAAGTTAAGTGTATTGGTAAATTATGAGACTATGACTTTTAGTATTCATAACTTAATGGTGGAAGTTTGAATTATATAAAAAGAAGTTATGAATAACATAACTTCTAAAGATAAAGTTTTTGGCTGGCAAAGATTTTGTCTTTTATAGATGTACAACTTCGTCATAAAATTTATATTTTCAAATTCTCATCTCAGAAACCAGAGGAGTTTTGAAAATAGATTTTCGGATTGAGATAGTACAACTTTAATTAGACCTTCTTTATTAATATATTAAGGTATGAATATTAAGAGAATGTTATTTGCATATTAATTCTGTGTAAATGTTTCGAAATAGCAATATATAAGCAAGGTATGAATCAGTATTGATTAATTTGTCAATAAATTAAATGAGGTGATATATTATGCAAATAATAACAAACTTTAAGTTTATGTTCAGCTTCTTTATTTTATGCATTGTTATAAATAAGGTATTAAGTATAGTTGTATTTTTTATCTCTAAGAAAAATGTAACTATAACACAATCTCATAGCCTATTTTCTAGAAATGATCTTAAAACATCAGATACCGAGGACATTCTTGAACATTTGTGTAATGTGTTAGAAGAATGGGGATACAAAAATCCAACTATATCCGAAAACTTGGAGGAAATTATCTGCTATAAGAATAATATAGCTACTGTTGTGTATTATTTACGAGATAAAGAAGAGGTAATAGGGTCTGAAGAGTTATATCCTATTGTAGGAAAAGCAAGAGTTAAAAAGATAAATAATTGTATTATAGTAACTACTAGTTATTTTGATTCCAACTTGAATAATGGAATTAAAAGTATCAAGAAATCTGGGATGGATTTGAAGATTATAGATTGTAATGAGCTTACAAAGCTAATAAGAGAAAATATAGAGAAACAAATATTAGCTGAAGGAGCGGTCTAGGATGTTTACTATAACAGGTATAATAGTGATACTTTGCGTTTATCAATTGTTTAATATAGGAAGAAATGTTTTAAAGATTAGTGCGAAGATAAGAACAGATTTTAAAGTTAATACTTTGAGAGATGAACTCAACAAGTTAACTGAGGAAGAGTATATAGAGTGGTGCATAGACTATTTAAAAAGGAAGAAATATAATTACGTTAGAAAACTAGATGACAGTACTATTGTTTGTAATATAGATGGTGAAAAGATCTATGTTAGCTGTGTTAAGGCTGAAGAGTTAAATAAAAAAAATATATATAAACTTTTGGGGTTAAAAGGAATTAATAGAATAAATAAATTAGCAACTTTAAGCAATGCTTCTGAGCAAGATATAGATAAGGAAACACTAAGAGATTTTCATAAGTTAGGTATTGAACTAATAGGAATTGGAGAGTTTGATATTAGTTATGAAGAATATGTGAGGAATAATAGATTTTTTGCTTAAAAATCTATTGGCATAAGTTATGCATGTTGAAAAATAGCTGACTTTTTTTGCATGCATAGCTTGAAATTTGGAATTAGTCCATCAGTAAAGAAAATTTATTATCAAAATAAGTGAAGTTTCCTCAATATCCGCAAGAAAAATGTAAACAAACAGATAATAATAAAAAAAAACTGAAATTATGAAGAAAAATGTAGTATAATTAAATTTAGAATAATATTTATGTGTAAGGAGAGATAAGATGAAGAAGAAAATTTTATCTTTAATACTATGTTGCTTTATTGCGTCTGGCTTTAATTCAGTACAAGCTCTAGCAGCATCAACTGATTCATTACAAAACCAGATTGATTCAAATAAAAACAAAATTAATGATTTACAAGATCAAAAAGACCAAGTACAAAATGCTAAGAGTCAGCAAAATGACCAATTAAAAACTATTCAAGATCAGTTAGATAAGAAAATTAGTGATCTAAAAGCATCTCAGGCAAAAGTAGACACTTATCAAGGTAAAATAGATACGCTTCAAGGCAAAATTAACTCGATTCAATCAAATATCAATAAGATTTCAAAAGATATTGATGACGTTCAAAAGAATATTGAGGAAAAGAAGCAGGAAGAAGCTGAAAAGAAAGAATTACTTGGTAAAAGATTACGTAATGCCTACAAAACAAGCATGGGAGAGCAGCTATTAGGAGTAGTATTGGGAAGTGATGACCTTAATGATTTAATTGAAAAGATTACAACAATAACTACAATTATTCAGAAGGATAACGAATTAATAGAAGAAGTTAAAGACATCCAAAAGGACTTGGCCCAGAAAGAAAAAGATTTATCTGCTAAGAAGGCCGATATGGATGCACAAAAAAATCAAGTTTTAGTTGAACAGAATGAATTAAAAGATACTCAACAAGCTTTGTTGCAAGAAAGAAATGCTAATAAGCAACAATATGATGAATTATCATCTTTAAAAAATCAAAAAGATAGTGTTATCAATTCTTTAAGTGATTCTGAAAAGAAGCTTGCTCAGAAGATTGGTGAATTAGAAGAAGATAATAAAGACGCTCAAGATGAGATAGATAGACAAATTGCTGAAATTAATAATAAAAGCGGCAGTGATACTAGTAATAGTGAAGCTTCAAAAGGGCAAAGCTTTATTTGGCCAGCAAGTGGTCCTATTACGGACCCATTTGGTTGGAGAATTCATCCTATAAAACATACAGAAAGCTTTCACACTGGCATGGATATTGGTGCGTCCTTGGGTTCTGCTGTAAGAGCTTCAAAAAGTGGAACTGTAGCAGTAGTCGAAACCAGCAATCTTGTATATGGTCATATGATTATAATTGACCATGGTAACGGTGTACAGACAATGTATGGACATATGAGATCAGTGAATGTTTCAGTAGGACAAAAAGTTAGCCAAGGTCAAGTTATTGCTTCAGTAGGAAGTGAAGGAATTTATAGTACTGGACCTCACTTACATTTTGAAATAAGAATTAATGGACAAGCAGTTAATCCTGCTGGTTATCTTGGAAAATAATATAGGGAGGCATCTAGTATAAACTTTATGTTTATATTAGATGCCTTTTTTACTATAAAAAAAGTATAAAACTTTTAGTACATTTAAATCGAGATATTTCAATAACTTTAGAAGTTTTTTATAGCTATACAGTAAAAAAATAAAACTTATTCTCCTGTAAGTTTTATCATATGCATTCGTAAAGGCAGATGAGCAAAAACTTACTGAAGAATGCAGATTTAGAGACTTTTTTATTGATTAACAATAGTAGTATGTGTAAAGGTAAGTTCATATTAAATACTATTCATTTGACTTATTTTAAAAGGTTATATAAACTTTAGTATGTAGGTAGAGTTATATTTTACAGTGTTTTGGATTTACGCCTATATAAAATATAAGTTTTATGACAAAATATTTGTTAAATAAGTTGAGGTGCATAGAGATATGATTCAAATAGCAAAGAAGTCTTTTCTTAAAGATACTCCAGACTATGAAGATTACAGCGAAAACGTAGTAACTCTTACAGCTGATGAGGCAAAAGGGTTAGGTATTAGCTTAGGGTGTTGCAAAAATAATGGTGGTTGTGATAGCTGTGGAGGATGCTCATCAAAGGGATGTTGCAATAAATAATATATAGTTCATATATATATAAAGGGAAGTCGGGTGACTTCCCTTTATATATTTCATGTTTGCAATTATTATTTATGGTGACAAAAAGTTTTTGAGTGTACATTTTTCTAAGATGATTTATATAGTCTTTTAGTCTAGTAAAGTATGTCAGTTGGTTCTATAAACTAAAGTTTGAAGATATAGAATTATTTTTTTTCTTCATAAGAGCGATTAATATCACAATTGCGATAATGCTTATTAGAGTATCTGCTAGTCCACCTTCTGGACCAAATAATCCACCATTTATTAAGTTGTTTGCCTTATAATTAATGAATGCTAAAGTGTTACCAGATGCATGGGTTCCGCTTACTAAGAAGCCGTATATATTACCTTCTGCAAAATTCCAAGCACTATGCAGTGCGCAAGAGGCCCATAAACTTTCTGTATATAATGCCAAAAGTGCAGCTATTATTCCAAATAGAATCAAGTTTATAAAAGCTAGCAATGATATTCCAGGATTAAAAAGATGAAGTGCTGCAAAAATTAAGGATGACACTAATACACCAACTAGTACATTATATTTAGCGATGATAGCTTGTAATGCAAAACCTCTAATTAATATCTCTTCTGATGCTCCCTGAATAATCCAAGAAACTATAACTACTAGAAAGCTTAATAGATTATAGAAAGTAAAATTACCTTTAGAAATTTCAGCGTTATTAGTGACACATAAAAATACAGCTTCTAAGGACATCAATAATAAGCCTAACAGGAATCCGTATATATAATTTGAGCCCAATCCGCTTCTATGAAATCCTAGTGACATAGGTTTTCTCTTTTCGTATAAGTATATCCAAAGAAAGCATATTATGATTGAAAGGGAAGTAGTGAGAATCATAATGTAATTGCTTCCTATAATGCTTTCTTGTCTAAAAGGTATTTTAGCGTAGAAAAACATTAGACCTAGAAGAATTCCACCTAATATTTGAGAAAGGAAGACAAAAACAAATGAAAGTACTACTACAAGAATTAATGGGGTAGATCTGATTCCTGATTTTGAATCATTAATCAATCTATTATCCTTAAAATAATTAGCCATAAAAACCTCCTTAAATTTATAGTAAAATTATACTATTCATTGGAGGTATATAGAACTAGAGGTAGAGTTATTATTGGTACCATGATTTGTGAAATCATAAAAAATAAATAAAAAATATGCGAATATACAAAGCAAGTTAATGTATATTCGCATATAAAATCTAAATGTTTGAATCTTCTTTAATAATTTCTAAATCAATTTCGTCTAAATCTGATGGTACAATAAGGTTATCGCTAAAGAAGTATCTTCCTTCAGCACAATAGTATTCTGGTTTGCTTATGTAATTTTTATCTTCAGTATGTATTAAGATTAAGTTTTTTATATTAAGCTTTCGGCCATTTTCACAGGCTTCCTTAACTGTAGTATGGTGTTTTTCATAAGGCTTAAATAAGTCCCTCTCTTCAAATAAACAAAAGGCTTCATGCATCATAAAATCAGAATTTAGGCAGTGTTTTTCAAGTTCGTCTTTATAAGGCTCATCGCCAATAAACGTAAATGTTATGCCTTCTGTATCCTCAAGCCTAAACCCATATTGGAGACGCTTTTTACTATTTATATCAAAAAAAGTGAAATCACAATCAATTATAGATCTCTTTTCATTGTCGCTTACTGGAATGAAAAATATTCTGTCGCCAAAAAATCTTGTAAATTTCTCTTCTAACATAAGAGTGCATATTTGTTTTGCAACTTCTAATACATCAGAATGTCCAAAAAAGTTAAGATTTCCAAAGTATTTCTCGTTTATCATTGATTGAGCAATAGCTCTTACAATCCAAGTAATACCTGCTATGTGATCATTATGAGTATGAGATATAAAAATATTATGTATTCTTGTAATAGGGATATTTAGCTTTTCTAAATTAGTCAGTAAGGTGTTTCCTCCGCCAGTATCAACTAGAAAGTGCTCACCTGCCATATTAGAAATTGTAAAACACGTATTGTAGCACTTGGTTACCATAGCACTTCCAGTGCCTAAAATGTGCAATTTCGTCATATTGACCTCCAATCATAATTAGGTAAGTTATAGTCTATTATACATTAAGATATGAATTTTTACAAAAATTATTATTAATTTTCACATCATTAAGGTATAATATATATGGTCAAATAAGATATCTTATTTTTATATTATATACAAAATTATATTTGTTAAATAAATTCCGTATATAAAAGTGCATAATAACATAGAAAATATTAGATAATTATCCTAAATAAATATACTTTTGAATTAAGTGAATATATTTATATAATTATCTTTAATGTTATATTCTTATAAGGAGATAAATTATTGATTTATGATGAAGTCTACGATTAAAGGATTTAAATAGAGGATAGCTTATAAGAAATGCTTATAATACTTAATAAACTTTATTGTAACTTATATAAATTTAAAATGGTGTATTTTATGGGTAGGTCTTTTTATTTATAAGTTAGTAATAAAATAATTAAATTAACTAGGAGGGAATAACTTTGGGAAAACCTAGTATATTCAGTAAAGAGTATGAAAGAAAGATGAAAAGAAGAAAGAGGCTAGTATCTATTTTGATATTGGTAGCGATTGTTATAGGAGCACTAGCATTTACGGCTACAAAAATCAACTTTAATAATGATATCAAGAACAAGGTATCATCTATATTTAAAAGCAAAACCAATAAAGATAAGTCTACAACTAGCAATGATAAGGTAAGTAATGAAAAAGAAACAGCTACTAAGCCAAAGGATGATTCCAATAAAGATAGCAATAAACAATCAGATTCAAATGCGTCAAAAGATACTTCTAAAAACAATAATGAAGAGAAAAAGCAAGATGAAGATAAGTATATTGAAGTTACGTTGGGAAGTGGAACAGTATCAAAAGTATTCTATGACGAAGTAGCAGGGGCTAAGAAGTATAAGTATCTTGATCCGATTGATGGTGGAGTAACTTTTGATATAAGCCCATCTCAAAGTTCTATACTTATAAATGAGGTGAATACACAACAATTGAAGGTTATTGGCAGTGATGGACAACAAAAAGAAATTACTAAAGCTTCCTATGTTACTAAGGATGGTAGGACTTTTAGCCGAGAATCTATAATGAAACAATATCCTGGATATTTATGGTCAGTTAACGGGAAATTTATAGACGATAATCATGTAGCGTATGTGAGCCAATTACCATGGTTTGGAGTGCCAGACCTTTACTCTTATATTTGGATTGTAGATATAAACTCTGGAGAACATAAAGCTTTGATGAACACAAAAGCTAAAAGTTTAACTATATCAAATTTGGCAGCAGATGGCCTTCATATTAAGGCTGACGATGCAGAAAAGGTTATTACTGTAGAACAGTTAATAAGCGGTTAAAATTATGATGCAAGTTGGCTTGTCTTCTGCATGTTTTTACCCAAAGGTGCTTGCTGAAGATAGTATTAAGATTATGAAAAAAATTGGGTTCGATCATGGAGAAGTATTTTTAAACACATTCTCTGAATATGAAGAAGATTTTATATTGAAGATTAAAGAACAGTGTGAAAAGAACAAATTTAATATAAATTCAGTTCACATTTATAGCACAATGTTTGAACCTTTTCTGTTTGATGCATACAAACGTCGTAGAGAAGATATGATGGAAATCTTTAAAAAGGTTTGTAAAGCTATAAATATATTAGGTGGAAGTAAAATATACACTTTCCATGGTATGAGAAAAATAGATTCTATGCAGGTAGACTATGAATTAATCATAGATATGTACAATAGACTTACATATTATGCGGGAGAAAACAATGTGAAATTGGCACAAGAAAATGTATCATGGTGTATGTCTTCTGATTTAGAATATCTGAGGCTATTAAAGGAAAAGGTTAAATATCCACTATACTATACCTTGGATTTGAAGCAATGCTATAAGGCAAATATAGAACCACAAGAATATATTAATGTGATGGGAAAAGAAATTTGTAATTTTCATATAAATGATAAAAACGAAAATGAGAGTTGTATGCTTCCTGGAAAAGGAAATATAAACTATAAAAAAGTTTTTAAGAGTTTATCTGATATAAATTATAAAGGCAGGGCAATAATTGAAGTGTATGGAGATAATTATGAATCTTATGACGAAATTTTGGAAAGTAAGATTTATTTGGATAAACTTATAAAAACCATACAATAATAACATACGTAGAAGTTAATGGGTGTTTTAGTTAATATTATAAAGAAATGTTTGTAAATAAAAGAAGTAATGTGTTATAATATCTAAGTCTAAAGACGATTAGTACACATTTTAGGAGGAATTTTATAATGGACGTTAAAATGGAAAAAATAGAGGCAAATATAGTAAAATTTGAAGTGAAAGTTGAAGCAAAGAAATTCGATGAAGCTTTAAATAAAGCCTACAAAAAGAATATAAAGAAATTTAATATTCCAGGATTTAGAAAAGGTAAAGCGCCAATGAATATGGTAAAACAATACTACGGTATCGGAGCATTACTTGAAGATGCTATAAACATTGCTATAGATGAAACATATCCTGAAGTTTTAACAAACAATAACATTAAGCCAGTAGATTATCCAAAGATAGATGTATTAGAAGTTGAAGAAGGGAAAGATTTAATTTACACAGCTGAAGTTACTGTTTATCCTGAAGTTGAATTAGGAGAATACAAGGGTGTTGAAGTTAAAAAAGCTTCATATGAAGTTTCTGAAGAAGAAGTAGAAAAACAATTAAAAGCAATGCAAGAAAAAAATGCAAGAATTGAAACAAAGACTGAAGGATCTGTTGAAAAAGGAAATATAGTAACTATAGATTTCAAAGGATTTGTTGATGGGATAGCATTCGAAGGCGGAGAAGCAACTGACTATTCATTAGAAATAGGTTCAGGTACATTTATAGATACTTTTGAAGATCAATTAGTAGGTACTGCTGTTGGAGAAAAGAAAGATGTTAATGTTACTTTCCCAGAAAACTACGGAAAAGAAGATTTAAATGGTAAGCCAGCAGTTTTTGAAGTTACAGTAAAAGAAATTAAGGTTAAAGAACTTCCAGCATTAGATGATGAATTTGCAAAAGAAGTTTCAGAATTTGATACTATTGAAGAAGTTAAGGCTGATATGAGAAAGAAGATAGCTGATTCAAATGAACAAAGAGCAAAGAAAGAATTTGAAGAAGCTGTAGTTAGTGCTGTAGTAGAAAACGCAAAATTAGAAGTACCTTCTGTTATGGTTGATAGAGAAGTAGAAGCTATGGTTAAGGATTTAGAAAACAGACTTAGCTATCAAGGGTTAACACTTGCACAATACTACGAATTTACTGGAAGCAGTGAAGAACAAATGAAAGCTTACATGCAAGAAAGTGCAGTTAAGAAAGTTAAGACTGATTTAGTTCTTGATAAAGTGGCTGGTACTGAAGCTATAGATGCTACTGAAGAAGAAATGAAAGCAAAAGCAGTTGAATTAGCGAAGATGTACAATGCTGGTGAGTCAGAAAAAATGGCTGAAATATTATTAAAGGGCCAAGAACAAGTTATAAGACTAGAAGTTGTTACAGAAAAAACTGTAAAATTATTAGTAGACAATGCTAAAGTAACTGAATAATATAATGTATATATGGATTGCCAGAAGAAATTCTGGCAATCATTTTAAATAAATAAGTTTAGGTATAAATAGGTATAACACAATTCATTGTTATTCAATTTAAAGCTTTCCACAAGTTAATAAGCTGTCTATGAGAATAAATATAATTATATATTTATTTTCATTATTAATTATATTTAGCATTTAATGAATAATTAAGGCTGAATATTAATATATTAAAAGTTGCTTAAATAAATTATATAATGTATAAGTTATGTGAAAAGTTACTAGAATATAAAAGGTATATAAGTATTTTTAATATGAAAATGAATAATTTTTACATTAACTTATATATATATTGATTAACAAATGATAAAATATTTTATATAATTTAATTATAATAAATTATCAAAATAGGATATATTATAAATATAGTATTTTGAATTGAAGGAGGATTGTATATGAGTTTAGTTCCTATGGTAATTGAACAAACAAACAGAGGAGAAAGAAGTTACGATATATTCTCAAGACTTCTAAAAGATAGGATTATTATGCTGAATGGAGAGGTAAATGATGCTTCAGCTAGCTTAATTGTAGCCCAATTATTATTCCTTGAAAGTGAAGATCCTGATAAAGATATATATTTATACATAAATAGTCCAGGAGGATCAATTACATCCGGAATGGCTATATATGATACTATGCAGTATATAAAGTCTGATGTAGCAACTATATGTATTGGAATGGCAGCCTCAATGGGATCATTTCTTCTTTCATCAGGTGCAAAAGGTAAGAGATTTGCTCTACCTAACAGTGAAATAATGATTCATCAGCCACTTGGCGGATTCCAAGGTCAAGCAACAGATATAGATATACATGCGAGAAGAATACTTAGGATTAAAGATGATTTAAATAGAATCTTAAGTGAAAATACAGGAAAACCATTAGAAAAGATTAAAGCTGACGTTGAAAGAGATTACTTTATGAGTGCCGATGAAGCAGCTGAGTATGGATTAGTAGATAAAGTTATAAGAAAAAATGAAGAGGTGAAAAATAAAGAATAATTTCTTTGTTTGACCTTAGTGAGGTGTAGTTAATGGCTAAATACGAAGACAAAAAGCAGTTAAGATGCTCCTTCTGTGGTAAGAATCAAGATCAGGTTAAAAGACTGATTGCTGGGCCAGGTGTATATATATGTGATGAATGTATCGAATTATGTTCTGAAATAATTGCAGATGAATTTGAGGAAAGCATCCAATTTGATTCAACTAGTTTACCAAAGCCAGTTGAAATAAAGGGCTATTTGGATCAATATGTTATTGGTCAGGAAGCTGCTAAAAAAGCACTATCAGTAGCAGTATATAACCATTACAAGAGAATAAATTCAAACGAAGCAGAAGATGACATTGAATTGCAAAAAAGTAATATATTACTTTTAGGACCAACAGGATCAGGTAAAACATTGCTTGCTCAAACACTTGCAAAGTTTTTAAATGTTCCATTTGCTATTGCAGATGCGACTACATTAACTGAGGCAGGATATGTTGGAGAAGATGTAGAAAATATACTTTTAAAGCTTATTCAAAATGCTGATTATGATGTTGAAAGAGCTGAAAAAGGTATAATATACATCGATGAAGTTGATAAGATAGCAAGAAAGTCAGAAAACCCATCAATTACAAGAGATGTATCAGGTGAAGGTGTTCAACAGGCACTATTAAAGATACTTGAAGGAACAGTTGCTTCAGTTCCTCCACAAGGTGGAAGAAAGCATCCGCATCAAGAATTCATTCAGATAAACACTAGTAATATTTTATTTATCTGTGGTGGAGCATTTGATGGAATTGATAAGATTATAGAAAAAAGAACTAGCAAGAGTGCTATTGGATTTGGCGCTAATGTTCAATCTAAGGAACAAAAGGATATTGGTAAACTATTGAGAGATATAATGCCTGGGGATCTTTTGAAATTTGGTTTGATCCCAGAATTTGTTGGTAGATTACCAATAGTAGTAACTTTAGAGTCATTGGATAAAGGGGCTTTAGTTAATATACTAACAACTCCAAAAAATGCGCTTGTGAAACAATATAAGAAGCTATTTGAACTTGATAACGTAGATTTAGAGTTTAATGATCAGGCCTTAAAGGCAATAGCTGAAGAGGCTATAAAGAGAAATACAGGTGCTAGAGGACTTAGAGCTATAGTGGAAGAGATGATGACTAATATAATGTTTGATATCCCTTCTCAAGACAATATAGTAAAAGTTACTGTAACTGAAGATTCTGTTAAAGATAAAAAGGAACCTGATGTTACTCTTCTTGCAGAGGGAGAAACAAGACCTGTTTTAAAGACAAAAAAAGCTAAACCTAAAAAAGGTATAGAATCTGCATAAAAAGCTGACGACTTGTTCGTCAGCTTTTTTATTGTAGCGGAAAGTATATAATTTTTATGCGAACTAAACTTTGAAATTTCAATGGAAGTACAAATTTTTTATTTATACACAGTAAAAAAAACAAAATCTATTCGACTGCCAAGTTTTTCTTGTATCCATTCGGAAAGGCAGATGGGCAAAAAAGTATAATGAATAGATATATAATCATCTTATTTAAGTGTGAAAGATAAAATAGTAAAGAATAATAAATTATATATGTTATTACCAGTATATGGGTTATATTCTATGTTTTATATGTACATAATACAGAAGAGAAAAACTAGAAAGTATTAAGGTGGTGCATATAATGACAAATATACTTATTTTACTTCAGGTAGTAATGCTTGTGTTACTATTCATCTTTATGATAAACAATACTGGTAATCAAAGAAACAATAAAATAGTCATTGATAAAGAAAATCATAAAGAATTAGATAAATTGAATAAATTAAGAGAGATAAAACTTACTCAACCATTAACTGAAAAGAGCAGGCCGAAAAGTTTTGATGAGATAATAGGGCAGGAAAAGGGTATAAAAGCTTTAAAAGCAGCATTATGTGGAGCAAATCCACAGCACGTTATAATATATGGACCTCCTGGCGTAGGAAAGACAGCAGCAGCTAGATTGGTTTTAGAGGAAGCTAAGAAAAGTAAAAATTCACCTTTTAGAAATTTAGCTAAATTCGTTGAAATTGATGCGACTACCTTAAGATTTGATGAAAGAGGAATAGCTGATCCTTTAATTGGATCTGTACATGATCCAATTTATCAAGGTGCTGGAACTTTAGGTATAGCAGGAATACCGCAACCTAAACCAGGTGCAGTTACAAAGGCACATGGGGGAGTTCTATTTATCGATGAAATTGGAGAACTGCATCCTATTCAGTTAAATAAACTTTTAAAGGTGCTTGAGGATAGAAAAGTTTTTTTAGATAGCGCTTATTACAGTTCCGAAGATCCAAATATGCCGACTTATATAAAAGAAGTTTTTGAAAAAGGTCTGCCAGCAGACTTTAGATTAATTGGAGCTACCACAAGAAATCCTGATGAGATAGTTCCAGCGATTAGATCAAGATGTGTTGAGATATTTTTTAGAGCTCTATTACCTGATGAAATAAAGCAGATAGCTGACAATGCTGTTAAAAAAGTAGGATTAAATATATGCGATAATGGATTAGATATAGTTAGTAGATATTGTTCTAATGGAAGAGAAGTAGTAAATTTAATCCAATTATGCTCAGGGCTTGCCATTAACGATGGAAGAGAAAAGATTACAGAAGAAGATATAGAATGGGTTGTTGAGAATGGTCAGTATTCTTTAAGGCCTGAGAAGATGATAGGGGCTAAGCCTAAAGTTGGGGTAGTTAATGGGTTGGCTGTTTATGGTGCGAATATGGGTACTATTATAGAAATAGAAGCCAGTGCTAAAAAAGTAATAGGAAAAAAAGGTTCTCTAAAAATTACTGGAATTATTGAAGAAGAAGAAATAACTTCCTCTAATAGGAAGGTAAAGAGAAAAAGTACTGCATATTGTTCTGTAGAAAATGTTTTAACAGTTCTAAATAATAACTTTGATATAGAATGTGATAATTATGATATTCATATAAACTTTCTCGGTGGAGTGCCTATTGATGGACCATCAGCAGGTATAAGTATAGCAACAGCTGTATACAGTGCTATTAAAAATATTCCTGTAAGCAATCATGTGGCTATGACAGGAGAGATTTCATTACAAGGCTTAGTAAAACCTATAGGAGGTGTCAATGCAAAAATTTCAGCAGCGAAAAAGGCAGGAGCAAAAATAGCTGTTATTCCAAGTGAAAATTATAGCCAATCTTTTGATTCTCTTGAAGGAATAAAAGTAAAACCTGTTGACAATATTGTGGAAGTAATAAACTTGGCATTGACTAATATATGTGATAAAATAGGTAATAATACCCCTACGGAGCAATCAGTAGAGGTCTTATCTGCAAGATCACTGAACAATTAATATAAGTGCTGCTGATATCAGCAGCACTTATTGTGTTAAAACTAAAACTAATATTTATTGAAAAGTAACCATATTATGTGTATACTAAATAGGTCTAATTGATAAAATTAATTATGGAGGGGAGAAGCATGAATAGAGAAAAGAAAGTTCTTCCTTTAATTCCTCTTAGAGGAATAACCATTTTTCCGAATATGGTTATTCATTTTGATGTAGGTAGAGAGAAATCCATTGCTGCTTTAGAAGAAGCGATGTTAAATAATCAGCAAATTTTCCTTGCGACTCAAAAAGATGCTAAGATTGAAGAACCAGTAAAAGAGGATATTTACGAAGTAGGAACACTTAGTACAATTAAACAGCTTCTAAAATTACCAGGAGATACAATCAGGGTTTTGGTAGAGGGGACTAATAGAGGAAAGATACTTTCACTAACCAATGGTGAAGAATTCTTTACTGTTGAAGCAGAAATATATATTGAAGATGAAGAACAAGAAGTGAGTGAAAAAGTATCTTTAGAACTTGAAGCACTTACAAGATCGTTAAAAGATGATTTTTCTGATTACTTGAATTTATCTGGAAATACATCTGCAGATATAATACTTTCATTGGATGAAATTGAAAACTCAGCAAGGTTAGCTGATGTGGTTGCTTCGTATTTGTTATTAAAACAAGAAGTAAGACAAGAATTGCTAGAGTGCTTTGACGTTAAAAAGAGATTAGAAAAACTACTTGTAATTGTAAAAAATGAGATAGAAGTTCTGAAAATAGAAAAGAAAATTGGCTATAAAGTAAAGAAAAAGATGGATAAACTTCAAAAGGAATACTATCTTCGTGAGCAGATGAAGATTATACAAGAAGAGCTAGGTGAAGACGACGAGGATAGGAAAGAAGTAGAAGCATATGAAAGCAAGATTAAAAAGCTCAAACTTCCTAAGGAAGCTAAGGAAAGAGCTCTTTATGAGTTGTCAAGATTAAAGTCTTCTGGAAGCTATTCATCTGAAGGCAATGTTATAAGAACTTACTTAGACTTGCTACTAGAATTACCTTGGAATAAACAAACTAAGGATGCAGTAGATATAAAAAAAGCAAGAGAAATTCTTCAGGAAGACCATTATGGGCTAGAAGATGTAAAGGAAAGAATAATTGAGTATCTTTCAGTTAGAAAGGTAAGTAATACATTAAAAGGACCTATAATTTGTTTAGTGGGACCTCCTGGGGTTGGTAAAACATCTATAGCAAGAAGTGTAGCAAGAGCACTTAATAGAAACTTTGTTAGAATGTCTTTAGGTGGTGTAAGAGATGAAGCTGAGATAAGAGGTCACAGAAGGACATATGTAGGAGCTATTCCTGGAAGAATAGTGAATGGAATGAAACAAGCTAAATCTATGAATCCGTTATTTTTGTTAGATGAAATTGATAAAATGGCAAATGATTTTAAAGGTGATCCAGCAGATGCACTTTTGGAAGTTTTAGATGCTGAACAAAATTCTACATTCAGAGACAATTATCTTGAAATTGAAATGGATTTGTCAAATGTTATGTTTTTGACGACAGCCAATTCACTTGATACTATCCCTAGACCTCTACTTGATAGAATGGAAGTAATTGAAGTATCAGGTTATACTTATGAAGAAAAGTATCATATTGTAAAGAAATATTTGATACCTAAACAATTAGGTGAGCATGGAATAAAGAATAATGAGATTAAAATAACAGATAACTCTATAAAGTGTATTATCGAAGGCTACACAAGAGAATCTGGAGTTAGAAGTCTAGAGAGAAAAATAGGAAGTATAATAAGAAAAGCTATCAAAGAAATGATGGAGAAGGAAAAGGCTAGTGTTCTTGTTACTCCTCCAGTAGTAGAAAAGTACTTGGGAGCAAAAGTATTTAACTATGATAAGGTTGATAAAGAAGATAAAGTTGGAGTTGTTACCGGAATGGCTTGGACTGCATACGGTGGTGATACATTACCTGTAGAAGTTATGGTTATGGACGGTACTGGTAAATTAGAGCTTACAGGGCAGCTTGGAGATGTTATGAAGGAATCTGCAAGAGCTGGCTACACATACGTAAGGGCTAATGCTAAAAAGTTAAATATTGATGGCGATTTTTATAAATCAAAAGATATTCATATTCATGTGCCTGAAGGAGCTGTGCCTAAAGATGGTCCGTCCGCTGGGGTTACGATGATAACCGCTTTAGTTTCTGCACTTTCTGAAAAGAAGGTAAAGAGCAATGTTGCTATGACTGGTGAAATTACTCTTACTGGAAGAGTACTGCCTATTGGTGGACTGAAAGAAAAGAGTTTAGCTGCATATAGAGCTGGTATAGATACAGTTATAGTACCTAAAGAAAATGAAAAAGATATTTCGAAGATACCTCAAAGTATAAAAGGAAAGTTAAACTTTATACTTGCCGAAAAAGTTGATACAGTACTTGAAAATGCATTAGTTGGAGCTGATAATAATGAAGATTAAAACATCAGAATTTATTACGTCCGCGGTTAGAAGAGAACAATATCCTACAGATGAGAGAATAGAAGTTGCATTTGTTGGAAGATCTAACGTAGGTAAATCATCTATAATAAATTCAATAACAAACAGAAGAGGGCTAGCTAAAGTTAGTCAAACACCAGGAAAAACTAGATTAATAAATTTCTTTTTAATCAATGATGATTTTTATTTAGTAGACTTACCTGGGTACGGTTATGCAAAAGTATCAAAAAAGGAAAAAGCTACTTGGGGACAAATAATAGAAACTTACCTTAATTCAAGATTACAACTTAAGAGAGTGGTACTTTTAGTAGACTGTAGACATAAGCCTACTGGAGATGATATCATGATGTATGATTGGATTAAGCATTATGGCTATGATGTAATAGTTATAGCTACAAAAAGTGATAAGTTATCAAACAATGATTTAAAGAAAAGCGAAAAAGTTATAAGAGATACCCTTAAATTGAAAGCTGATGAAAAGTTATATTACTTCTCATCACTAAATAAAAAAGGTAGAGATGAGCTTGTAGATTCAATTTTTGACGATATCGTACTAAGCGGAATAAGTGAAGAAAAATAAATTAGTATAAAGTGAAGAAAACATCAAGTCTAAAAGGATTTGATGTTTTTTTGTATTTAATTTTATATGTGATAGAAGGCATAGTCATATTAAATAATTTAGATAATATATTCTTCGGGCTTTAATTTTATTCCATAAAGTAGTGTCAATTTCATCCTAGGAGAATAGTATATACTATAAAACCAAATAAATCCATTTTAACAAAAAGGAGGAAGATTTATGGAACTAAATGAAATCCTAAATGGATTAACAGGCGGCAATGATTGTGATCGTGATGATAACTGTGGCTCTGGCAATAGGGGCTTTGGAGGATCATGGATCTGGATAATATTCTTACTACTAATTTTCTGTGGCTATGGTAATGGAGGCTGCGGTGGATACGGTGGAGGATATGGTGCTGGCGCTATAAATCCATGTTGCTGTGATGTAAAGAAGACTAAACATGGTTGCTGTAAGCAAACATGCTATTACCCACAATATAACCCATGTAGCGGTTACGGTGGTGGATATGGTGGATTCGGTGGTGGCGGATGTGGCTTTGGTGGCTACGGAAGCAACTGGCTATGGTTCATATTAATAATCCTATTCTTCGTATGCGGAGGATTTGGAAGAAGAAACAACTGTGGATGCAATGACAATAATGTATGTGTAAATGAATAAGACAGTGAATAACAAAAGTATAAAAAAAGTATGATAGGAGGATTTAATTATGTCAAAGAGAAAAGAATGCTGCTGCAACGGAATGATGAACCCTTATGGCGGATATGGACCTGGACCAGGAGTAGGTGGATTTGGTGGTCAAGGAATAGGCGGATGTAGCCCATGCACAATAGCTATATTGCTTCTAATATTCCAATTTTCTGGACTATTATGCAGTAATAAAGGCTTCCTACTAATATTATTATTCTTATTATGTGGATGCGGTGGTTTTGCTGGTAACAGAGGCGGAGCTGGATACTTCCAACCAAGATGCTGCTAGAATTTTAAAGTGAATTATAATGCTAGGGAAAGGAGATTAAGATATGTGCAATAGTTGTTGCAACTATGGATATCCTGTAGTAGGTCCCCAGTATGGTTATTATCCTTATGGAAGAAGTGGAAGTTATGATAGATGTGGTTGGCTAATAGCTTTCATTATCTTATGGATTTCCGGAGTATTATGTAATAAAAATGGGTTTATACTATTCTTATTATTCTGGCTATGCAGCGGATTTGGTAAAGGCTGCAATACACCATACGGTGGCTATGGATATGGCTATCGCTAGAATATAGATTGGAGGGCTACATGCCCTCCAAAAAAATATATAAAACTTTAAATACATACCAGTAATTAAATGGAGGGAGTATAATGCCAAAGCATAGACATAGAGGCAGAAGCGATGGTCCTGGTGGCATGAATAATATGGGGCCAATGGGTAATATGGGATCTATGGATAATATGGGATCAATGGGTAACATGGGCAATATGGGCAATATGGGTAACATGGGACCGTTAGGAAATATGGGACCTTTGGGAAGTATATTAGGTAGTATGATGGGTGGAAATATGGGTCAGGGTCAAATGGGTGGAAATATGAATCCTTTAAGTTTTTTAACAGGTGGAGGATTGCCATTTCCGTTCAATATGAATTCTCAGTCTTCTGATATGTTTAATAATTTTGATCTTAATTCTATATCTTCGCTATTTTCATCTATGGCTCCAGAAGGAGGATTTGATTTAAGTAATCTTGGTGCAATGTTTAATTCTTTTGGTGGAGCTAATAATAATAGTAATAATAATAATTCCAATAGCAATAATAACAGTGGTTATGAAAGAAGATCAGGAAAACATCATAATCACGGAGGTAATTATTCTGGAGGAGAAGATGGTAACATATCAATGTTGATGGCTGTAAGAAGCTTTGTTGATCCAACTAGAGCAAGATTTATAGATAGAGTCATTGAAATGTATCAAGCAGGTGAAATAGATTATTAATATAATTATATATGTATAAAAATGTATAACGCTGTTAATAATAATAATGTAGTTAGGAGAAATCTCCTATAGCTAAATGAAGTTAGACTTCATTAAAGCTAAAACCCCCCATCCCCCTTTTGGGTCGCGAAAGCGACCCTTTTAATTTTTCTGTATTTTTATAGAATTTATGTTGAACTTAGTTCCTTCTTTCATCAAGTTTATTTTTATCTTTATTTGAGATGGGTCTCCTATGCCTTGTGCAATAACTTTTTTAAAGTTTAAAGTCCATTGTAACTCAGTTGGCAAGCCTTGCTCGTCCCACTTTGAATCTGCAAAAAAAGCATCTTGAAATTCATATATATAGTTTTTCTTATCAAGCTTCCCGATTATAGACATACTATCTTTATCAATGTCTGCAGTAAAAATATCATAATTACTATCAATCTCTCCAGAACTTTCAATGGTATCTATAAATAGCAATACATTCTGAAGCCCTGGTATGCTTAAGGTTTCTGAACTGACTTTCTTAAATGAGTCTCTTATTAGAATATATTGAGATACATTCATATCTTGACTTTTCAAATTCATAGAAATTAGTTTTGGAGTTTTATTGTTTTTAGAGTCTAAGATTCCTAACACATTATTAGATCCAAAATAAACGTCTTTATATTCCCCATTGACATATGAAAAAACGTGTTGTATAGGTATTTTATCTTGAGAAGATTGTACTAAAACTTCAGGGATTTTGTCTCTAGACAAATCTACAAGAGCAATATTCATAGGCCAAAAACTTGAGTACATACCAACTGTACCAATCTTTTTATCAGGATCTAAGAAAAGAGTCTTTCCGGATGAATGGACTTCTATATAGTATTTATTGTTTTTGGTAGAGATATATAGAATATCATCCTTGCCATCACCATTTAAATCTTTCTTTATAGCTTTTTCATTTGATACTAATGAATTAGTGGCAACAGCTTGTTCACTACTAACTTTGGTATTCTGACTTTTCAGCATATAAAATATTGAAATAAGAATACCTATTAAAGTAATTAATAAGCAGGACACTAAACAATAATAAAATTTTTTGTTTATACGTGGCATTTTAGCATTCATTTTTATCACCTCGTTAAAATTATATGAAAGAATCATAGAATAAATTAATTTACACAAAATAATATTAAGTTATTTTAGGAGGTGTATTATGAAAAAAATAAAAAATATAGTTTTTATTGTGTTGATCATTATACTAAATTGTAATTTGGTATTTGGATGCTCAAAAGGAAAAGAGGAGCCAAAAGGAAAGTTAAGTGTACTCATACAAAACAATGCCTCACAAGATGTAGATGTAATAAATACTCTAATAGCCAATTATAAAAAGGCTCATTCTCAGATAGAGATAAAAATCGAGAATATGACAGAAAATGAGAAGATTGAGAAAGTAACTGTTGATAAACCTGATTATGATGTTTTAATCTGTGAAAGAAATATGATGATTAGTATGGCGCGACAAGGCTATTTGTCCGATATATCAAGTAATGTAAGTAATAATAAGATGATTGATAAGTTTTATAGTATTGTATCAACCTATGGAAGAATAGATGATAAATACTATGGAATTGGAGTTATGCCATACTCTTTGAATTTTATATATAACAGGCAACAAGCTGCTGGATATATTAAGAATTCAGATGAAATAGATTTGATGTCTTTACTTAGGATGTCAAAGGAGAAGAATGTTAAGATTCCAATAGTACTGCCTAAAGAGATGGATATATCACTAGCTGTTGCTTCAATAATTGCAGACAACATGATTAATGAAGCTGATTTAGAAAAAAACTTTGATATAGGTCAGGAGAAATACAAAAAACTAAGCCAAATGCAAGAAGTTTTTAAATTTATGAATACCCTGTATAAAGATTATGGTGTGAGTGTTGATAAATTTATATTAAGCGACAGCAGTATAGTTAAAAAAGTGGAGAGTGGAGAAGTTCCATTTGCACTGGTAACAACACTAAGTTCAAAGGAAATAGATGAAAGCAAAAACATTGCTATAGTTAACAATAATATAATTGATAGTTCAAAAGTTAACCCACCAGTTATAATAGATCACTTGGTTTGTCAGCTGCAGAATGCGAAAAATAAAGATGAAGTTGTTAGGTTTTTAGATTATTTATCAGATGATGAATCTTATAAAGCTCTGGGGAAAGAAGGGATTATTACTGGTAATCGAAGTGCTAATTCTGAACTTAAAGGCCTTCAATCTCAAATGATATGGCCTATATCAATAGCGAATGAAAATAATATTGTGTTCTATCATAATCTGCCTTATAAAATGAAACCGCATATAGTAGAACAAACTAAAAATCTAATTAATGGAGTATATAGTGGAAGCGAGTGGCAAACCATAGTTGATAAAACTTATACAGAAAAAAAATAAAGCTACATATGTAGCTTTATTTTTCTTGACATTCCTGACAAATACCATAGAAATAAACTTTGTTAGAAAGAACCTTGTATTTACTATGATCTTCAGCTGCCTTATTAAGTCCACCTAGATCAAATTGATCTAAATCATCAACTCTACCGCAATTTACGCATTGGATATGTGGATGAGGGCTTGAAAAAGCATCGTATCTAAAATTTCCTTCACCTACGTTAATTTCTTGAATCAATCCAACCTCAACTAGAGTCTTTAATGCTTTATATACTGTAGCTAAACTCATAGTAGGATATTCTTCTTGTAAAGCTTTGTAAATAACTTCAGCAGAAGGATGTTCCTTAGTTCCCTTTAAATATTTATATACAGCAATTCTCTGTGGTGTTAACTTTAATTTTTTTTCTCTGAAGATACTTGTTATATTATCCATCTTCACCATCCTCATAATTGTGATATTTATATTATATAATAATTATTATTACTCGTCAAATAATACTACATAATAAGTGCCTAAATATCAAAAAAAATTTTAAAAAGCTATTGTAATAATAAATACTATCTGTTAAAATATAAACGAAGTTGTTAATTAATTAACAAATTTCAAAAGTCCATGTTCATTTTCTATTTATCCTTAAGAACAGTTTTGCTGTTCTTTTATTTTTTTGAAATTATAGAGTTTATATAAAAAATCGCTGAAGAAGGCCGCTTCAGCGATTTTTTTATGCATCTGCCTTTCCGGATGTATATGAGAAAAATTTGGCAGGCGAATAAGATATATTTTTAAATTGGTTCACAAGAACTGGTATATCTTTAATATTTTTTGTTAAATCTTCTAATGTAATAGGAAATTGCTACCGTTAAAGCGTAATCATATATTACAAATACAGCTTCAGCTGCTAATATAAGTTGCCAAAGTGGAAACTTACTATTAATATTAGTTAGTAAAAAAACATCATAAAACTTATATATCACCAAGAAGCATAAACTAAAGAATAATATTTTTAGAATATACTCTATAACAATAATATTGATTCGTTCCACAAAGTATTTAATAAATCCGTAAGAACCAAAAAATATTATGTATGAAAATGCAATTGCTTTATTTACTAATAATAATGCTAATATAGAAGATGCAACATACACAAGTGCTGAGGATGATACAGAAGTTGCCATAATAGATATTGGAATTATTATTGAAGCTAGGGTAATAAATGCTAATTTATTTGTAGGTAAGATTCCAGACAAATATAAAAAAATTATCGTTAGGGCTACAAATAACCCTCCCTTTGCAATATGGCTTGCTTTCATATAAACTCCTTTTTCTTAGCAGCAACCAATAAGGTCTCCACCAAAACATTCACAAATTGAATCTAAACACCATAGCTGCAAACAACAGTCCAATGTATCATTGTTTCTTGTTGTTCTATAATAAGATTGTCTATACGCGTTATTTCTTGACGATATTCTATTTAAGGTATCTCTATATTCACCATTAGTAGGATCAAGGTTGCAAGCTTGTTGAAGATAATTATAAGCTGAATCCATATGACCTTTCTGAAGCATAACTATGCCATATAAGTAATTCCATTCTGCATCACGCATTCTGATATTATTTAGCTTATACTCTGCATCGGAAATTCTTCCAGAAGCTAAGTCTCTGCGTATTTCAGCATAGTTTGTAGAACCACTAGAAGAATAGTTGTTACTTCCAGAATAGCTATTGTTATTATAGTTAGTATTTTTAGCGTTTTTTATGAGATAATCATAAGCTTCATTTAATTCTCTCATTTTATCTTCTGCTAAATCCTTCAATGGATTATTGCCATATTGATCTGGATGATATTTTTTAGCCAGTTCTCTGTAGGCTTTTTTTATCTCGTCCTCTGAAGCGCCTTCTTTTATACCAAGTATTTCATAAGGATTATTCATAAAGTGTCCTCCCGTCAGTTGTATTATTAATTTCATACTTTTTAATTACTGAATCATATTTTTCCATTAAACCCAAGCCAACAATGTTTTCCAAGATTTCTTTGTTCTTGGTTAAATCTAGCTCCATAAGTGAATTATAACATCGTGACGCATAGCTTAAAAGAGAAAACTCTGCTCTTGGTACTATACTTTCATAAAATTCATAAAAATTTAAGTTTTTATCATTAAGACAGCTGTTGAATACATTGAATTTTTTCTTTTCCATGTCGTCTTTAAGATCGTCTAAAGCATCTATTAAATAAATCCATTTTCCAAGATTATATCCTAGATTATATAATATATCTCTTAAACGTGTGGAATCATTAATAAGACCTGGAGGGAATTTACGCATTAGTTCTCCAGTGAGATTTCCAAATGGATGAGCAATTTCATCTAATGTATACTTTGAATAATTCTTTTCTTTTTCTGCTAAACTATTTAATTCGGTATTTATCAAGTCGTTGATAACCGAGTATTCTTTTGAAAATAAATTTTTACTGTTAACAAAGATTAGTGACATAATTTTAGCTTTTGTACTTTTATCGTCATTAATATCATCTACTAATTTATAATAGAATAAAGCTACATTTATATGCGCAGCGTAATCTAAGGCTGAAGTATTCTTTGCAATTATTTTTTTTTGAGTAGGGTGAAGGGCGCAGGTTATTCTTGTAAAATCAGCTTCTTCTTCAATTAAAGAATTAAGTAATATAGAAAGAAAGGTCATATCGTAATTTAGTGATAATCTAGGTATGTTACCATAAATAGATTTTATAGAATGACATAAACCACAATAGTAGGATTTGAATCTTTCATAATCTTTTACCTTAAGCTCTAGCCTACATGGGACTACATATCCAAACAAATATATACACTCCTTAGTTTTGAAATTAATATAAATAATTATAACAAAAAAAAGATAAGTTAATAGCTTTTTAAGGTAAATTTTATATCTAATATGTAATTGTTATATTTTCTTGCTTGATAAATAATAAACAATTGACAACATGGTTGCTATAGTGATGCTTCTTTCTTTTTAAGCAAATATACTCATAGGATAACATTGAAAAGCTATTGCCACATTTATTTAGGCAACTTGTTAGACTGTATAGAAGCACAGAAAGTAGAGCAAAATTATTGGTAGGAATTAATGTTATACTGATAAATGTAAGAGAAATAACCTTTAGTAATATTTTTAATTTATATTTGGTACAAAGTATAAGTGCTTTTTGACAAATTACTTTTAGCATATAATTAAATAAAGAAAATCGTCAATTTCCTTTACTACAGTATATGAAAGTGGTAAACTTAACCTTAGTAGCGGAAGTCATATATTTTATTTTAAGGAGGTACTAAAATATGGCAAAGTATAAAATCGGTGATGAGTTACTTATCATTAATGATCCAAACGAAGAAAAAGATAAGCTTAAAGAACTAACTAAATTAAGTGTAGATGGTGACTATGCTCAAATTTCTTGGGGATTAAAGGTTGTTAAGGTAGAATTCGAAAAACCTTATATCACATTAACATATAGAAATGCAAATGGTGAATTAAATAAAGTTTTTGCTGAATGTCGAGATGTTGTGAACTTCGATCAAGAAAAAGTACTTGAAAAAGCTTTACTTAAAGCATTCCAAAACGAAATCATAAATATAAGTGTTTCTAAAAATACTGTGCATCCTGAGTGCAGATATAATAGATAATATTCACCTAAATATTAAATAATGTACTTAATATAAATAAAGGGAAGATGTTATACGACATCTTCCCTTTGTGATATTATATATTTTAAAGAATTTGCAAATTAATACGATATAAGTAGTAATTGTATATAAATAAGCAGTAAGTATGCTTTTTTTAAACTGGATATAATAAGGTTAGATTAAAGGAATATAGAAAAGGCAAAGGTTATAGAACCTTTACCTTGTAATTTTTAGTATATTTAATATAGAATTATTCTTTAACAATCCTTTGAAAAGTATATATCCAGCTACAGAAACTACTACAAACTCTCCAATTGCTACTGAACCGGAAGTAAGTATTAGTGGATGAAGCCATAATTTTGTTTCAGGAATAAATCCTAAATAGAACAGCTCTCCACCTACTAAAAGTCCATTTATTATTGTAGGCCATAAAGTAGCAACAAATAAGTTTTTTGTCCTGCTAATGCAAAATACAGATAAAAATGTAGCTGAAGTACCTACTATCCAGTCAATTGGACCTAATGGGCTAGATATATTAGCTAAAAAGCATCCTAAAACTAAACCAGGTATGTACTTTTTATCTATAAATGCTAGTAGAACCAAAACTTCAGAAAATCTAAATTGGAAAGGTCCATAACTTATATAAGATAGAGTAACTGTCATAACCACGTATATAGCAGTAATTACAGCAGTATAAGTTAAAAATTTAATATTGGATTTTGTACTCATTGAAATTCCTCCTTTTTTTTAGTGGGTACAAGGATAAAACACTAAAATCTAATGTATTATATCACAAATTTATATTTAATAAAATAAATTTGAAAAAATAGACATAACTTTGATTACATAGAGGACTAGAGGGGATTATATGGAAATATTTATAGCTAGACAACCGATATTTACTAGAAGCAAAAAGGTTTTTGGGTATGAGCTACTCTATAGAAATAGTTATACTAATAAGTTTGAAAATATAGACGGTGATTTAGCCACAAGAGAACTTTTATCGAATACAGCTATAATAGAATTGAGTAAACTTACTGAAGGAAAAAAAGCTTTTATAAACTTTACTAAGAATACTTTGATTGATGAGTTACCAAAGTTACTTCCACATGATCTCGTGGTGGTAGAAATACTTGAGGATGTAGAACTTACAGAGGAAGTTGTAAATGCATGTAAGAATCTGAAAGCTAAGGGGTATACCATTGCAATAGATGATTTTAGTAATGAACAAGATATAAGTTCGTTAGTTGAAATTATAGATATTGTGAAAGTAGACTTTTTATTAACTACAGAAGAAGAACAAAAAGTAATATGTAAAAACTTAAAGAGACTGAATATTAAAGCATTAGCTGAAAAGGTAGAAACAGTAGAGGGTTTTGAGAAAGCCTTAAAAGTAGGGTATGATCTTTTTCAGGGCTATTTCTTTAGTAGACCAAAGATAATTACAGGTAAACATAGCCCTGTAGCTAAATCAAGCTTTATAGCGTTTATTAAAGAATTGAAAGACAGTAATTCAGATTTTGAAAATTTAGAGATATTCATAAGAAGAGATCCATCGCTATGCTATAAATTGATTAAATATATTAATTCAGCACATTTCGGTATGCCTAATAAGATTAATTCAATAAAACAAGCTATTACCTTATTAGGACCAAGAGAATTAGAAAAATGGGCGATACTAGTAAGTTTCAATATTTTTACGAACCAAGATTATGAAGAATTGTCTAAAAATGCGATGGTGAGAGCTCATTTTTGTGAAACTTTATGTAATACAATTGATAGTAAAATGGGAGCAGCGGCTTTTTTGGTAGGACTTTTCTCTTATTTGGATGTTATTTTTTCAACCGAAATGGAAAGTTTGATGGAAGAATTGCCTGTAGAAGAAGAAATAAAGAGAGCACTTATAAAAAATGATAATTTTCTTTATGAAATACTTAATGTGGCAATTAAATATGAAGCAATGGACTCAGATGAAATCATTAAATTTAATAAAAAGTATAACATTGGAATTGAAACTTTGTCTAATATATATTTAGAATGTTTAGAATGGTTAAACATAATTACATAAAAAAGTTAACTAAGTGAAATTGTTAACAAAATATTTCTTTATTTTTTTGTCAAATTAAAATATAATAACTCTATAGAAAAATGGCAAAGATTATCTTAAATGTTAAAGGGGGGATAATTATGGGTCAATGTCCTTTTTGGTCAAATTATAACCATTCAGTAGAGTGTGATCAGGAGTGTCCTATGAAGAGTTCATCACAGGATAAAGATGAATGTGTTTTTAATACACATTTAACAGGAACATCACTAAAAGAAGTGACAAGGATTACAGACTTTACAGAAGAAATTGAAGAGGATTACTTCATTAAAAAGTTCAAAGCTTCTTCGAGCTACTAATCTTTTAAAATATCAATTAAAGTTGAACATATTCAATTACACATTATATAATTGAAAATTAATTAAGATGTGACAGTTTAATCCGCTAACTATTTTAAAAACTTGTCTTTAAGATGAGGCTTTGAAAATACAAGCTTTATAATTAAGTGGAACATCTATACATGTTTAACATATACAAAAGGGCATTACCTAAGCTGAGGAAAATTTTAAAAGCCTTCATAAGTTTTGGTGAAGGTGTTAAAAAATTTAAAATTCAGCATGAAGTAATGCTCTTTTAAAGAGTTCCTATACTGAGTCTTAATTTATACTTGTTCGAAAATCACGCACCTATGATTTTCGAACAAGTATAAATTAGTGGTTGAGCTAGGAGCTCTATGCTTTGTAGAAGATTATGATAAAGTGAAATTAATTTGTTGATAGCTAAATTTTTGTAGAAACAAAAAACAGTCTAATTGCGTCAGACTGTTTTTTGGGTAAGATATTATTTATATTGATCAGTATATTTATGTAATAAGCTTTGTTTTAAACTCCATAAATTACTTGATAAATCTACATAATAGCTATGCGGATTCTCAAATCTTAAAACCTCAGGCCAAAGTTTCTCGGTTTCTTCACTTGCAAAATCTTTTATTTCTAGAACAGATGGGCTTTCGTAAACCTGCTTTCCTTTGTCAAATACTTGAACCATCAAATCTTTAACATAGAAATTTGAAAGTTTCTTTCTCTTCCATGTGTATACAGGATCAAAGATCTCTAGGCTACTGTCAGTACTTATTACTTCATTGTTTAAAGCAATTAAATCTGCAATTGCCATATCATTATCTTTGTCAAATATTCTATATATCTTTTTAAAACCAGGATTAGTTATCTTTTCTTCATTTTCACTTATCTTAATTTTTGGAATTATTTTATCATCATCCTCGATAGCTACTAGTTTGTATACGCCACCGAAAACAGGTTCTGATTTAGCTGTTATAAGTCTCTCACCAACACCAAAAGAATCTACTTTTGCTCCTTGAGCTATTACATCATTTATTATGTGTTCATCGAGTGAGTTAGATATTACAATCTTACAATCACTATAACCAGCATTATCAAGCATCTTTCTACATTTTTTAGTAAGGTAAGTTATATCGCCACTATCAATTCTAATTCCTTTAGGTCTAAGACCCTTTGGTTTTAGTACTTCATCAAAAACCTTTATAGCATTAGGGATACCAGATTTTAATACATTGTAGGTATCTACTAAGAAAGTACAGTTTTCTGGATAAACTTCAGCCCAAGCCTTAAAAGCTTCATATTCACTTGGATAAAGTTGAACCCAAGAATGCGCCATTGTTCCTGATGCAGGTATATCAAACATTTCCTCAGCTATAGTACAAGCAGTTGAAGCACAGCCACCTATTACTGCTGCTCTTGCTCCATAAATTGCACCATCATAACCCTGAGCTCTTCTAGATCCAAATTCCATAACTGTTCTACCCTGAGCCGCTCTACAAATTCTGTTTGCCTTTGTAGCAATTAGAGTCTGATGATTTATAGTAAGAAGTATCATAGTTTCAATAAATTGAGCTTGGATAACTGGACCACGTACAGTTACAAGCGGTTCATTTGGAAATACAGGGTTACCTTCTGGAACAGCCCATACATCACAACAAAACTCAAAGTTTTCAAGATAATTCAAAAACTCTTCAGCAAATATTTGTTTGCTTCTTAAGTAATCTATATCTTCTTGTGTGAATTTTAAATTACTAAGATACTCTATCAGCTGTTCTACTCCAGCCATTATGCAGTATCCACCGCCATCAGGTACTCTTCTAAAAAACATATCGAAATAAGCGATTTTATCTTTTAATCCATCTCTAAGATATCCATTCCCCATAGTAAGTTCGTAAAAATCTACAAGCATTGTTAAGTTTCTAGAACTTCTTACATCGAAGTTAATTTCTTTTGTCATAACAAATCTCCTTTACATGAAATACCATAAGGATATTGTAACCTTATAAATAAATTATTACAATATCCTTAGTAATTTTTAGGATTCATAAGGGGAAATAGCTTGATTTTTAATTAATAATGTCAATAATATAGAGAGAAGCACTGAGACTTGAGCGCAAGATTTTTAACTGTATAGAAAATACAAAATTTATAAAAGGGGAGAGTATTTCAGTAATGGAAAATATATGCCAGTTTATCTAATTTAAAATAAATGTTATACTTTACTTATTTATAGGTAGACTAGTTTCAAATAAAATCTAACTAAGTAGTGTATCTATATATATTTCTAGAAAGTAGGAAATAAGTTGGCTAATTTAGATGAATTTCAACAGAGAGCAGTAAGATGTAATAGTAGAAATACCTTAGTTATTGCAGCTCCAGGCAGTGGTAAAACTATGGTTATAATAAATAGAATTAAGTATTTAATAGAAGAAAAAAAGGTGGATCCTAGTAATATAGTTGTAATAACTTTCACTAGAGCTGCAGCTCTTAATATGAAAGAAAGATTTATGAAGCTATGTAACTTGAGAAACTATCCATTCTTTGGTACCTTTCATGGGTTATTCTATAAGATACTAAAAAGACATGAAAAAAATGTGGATTTAATCAATCCAGGTGATGGATATAGACTAATAAATAAAATCTTGCTTGGTAAGCTTGATGAAGTTGGAGAAGAAAAGGTTAAAGAGGTACTAAATAATATATCAATTTTTAAGACCTCCAACACTTCAATGGTTGAATTTGAAGCTTCCATAAGTAAGGATGTATTTATAGAATGTTATGAAGCATATGAAGAGTATAAAAATCAGAGGAATCTGATGGATTTTGATGATCTGCAGCTAAGATGTCTGGGACTTTTTATGAGAGAGCCAAGGATTCTAAATGGTTATAGAAATCTATTTAAATACATTTTAGTTGATGAATTTCAAGATTGCGATGAACTTCAGATAAGTCTCCTTAAGCTTCTAAATGGACAAAATTCAGTATTTGCAGTGGGAGACGAGGATCAATGTATCTACACCTTCAGAGGTTCTAGACCAGAATATATGGTTGAGTTTGATAAAAACTTTGAGCAAGGTGAGAAATTTTACTTAAATTATAACTATAGAAGTACTAGCAATATTGTTGATTTGTCAAAAAGTATTATATCAAACAATAAAAATAGAAATAATAAAAAAATACAGTACTTTAGACAAGAAAACGGGAGACTTGAGGTTGTTATCCCCTTTAATGAAAGTGAGCAAATAGAAGATATAATAAGTAAGGTAGAAAGTTCTAAGAATAAAGGGGATAGGTATAAGGATAATGCTATTCTATATAGAACTAATATGGAGTCAAGAAGTATAATAGATGGATTAATAAGGCATAAGATTCCTTTTAAACTTCTTGATAAAGAGTATAACTTCTTTCATCATTTTATTTGCAAGGATATTCTAGCATATTTAAAGTTATCAATAGATCCTTGGGATATAGAAAGCTTTACAAGAGTGATAAATAAACCTTTCAGATATATATCTAAAGGAAGTTTGGAAAAGGTAAGCAGGTCGATAGTTAAGGAAAGTAATTTTAAGAAACTAATGGAACTCGAAGATATACACCCATTCCAGTTAAAGAAGTTGGACGAACTTCAAAGAGATGTATCGAATTTAAATAAAATGACCTTAAGCAGTGCTATAGATTTTATATTGTTTGATTTAGAATACTATAGTCACCTTAGAGAATATAGCGATAAGTTTAAGCAAAGCATAAGTGAGTTAGATGAGATAGTGGAGGAGTTTAAAGAAATAAGCAGAGAATTTAAATCCATAATAACTCTCTTAGCTCATGTAGAGACTGTAGAAGAAAATATTAAAAATAGTATAAGAAAAAGTGAAGAAGACTCTGTAATACTAAGTACTATCCACGGCGTAAAAGGTATGGAATTTAAAAACGTATATGTTATAGATGTTAATGAAGAGATAATCCCACATAAGAACGCAGAGGAAGATGGGGAAGAAGAGAGAAGACTTTTCTATGTGGGTGTAACCAGAGCAAAAGATAACTTATTTATCTACTCTCCAAAGATGCTAAGAGGAAAGTTTAAAGGTAGATCAAGATTCTTAGATGAGATATCTATTGATAAATATATTGTAAGAGAAGACTATGGATTTAACTCAGGAGATAGAGTATTCCATAAGAGTTTCGGTAGCGGAACCGTGAAAGGAACAACTGAAGATAATATTGAGATTACTTTTGATGATGGAATGGTTAGAGGGTTCTCTATAAAGATACTGGTGGAAAATATGCTTATAAGTAAGATTGATAAGCAATAAGTAATAAATAAAATGTAGTGGAAGTGGAGCAGTTAATTTTATCTTTATATTTTAGATTAAATCGAAGTGTGGTTAAGTGAAAATTGAAAACATTTTTTCAGCAGAGGGAGCTTTAGTGTAGATTAAAAGCGATTTGATTAAATCTATGAGGAATATTAAATAGATTTGATTTATAGATAAGTGTTCTATATTTGACTTTATATGGAAGGAATAGTAACATTAAGCTAAACGTAATATTGAAGGAGTTTTTTTATGAGTAGTAGGTTCAGAAAATTTATAATATTCTTAGGCATAGTTAATTTGATTTTTTCAGCTTTAGTTTTTGCAAATCTAGCATCGCCGATGGAAAGAGTCTATGGAATACCTTCTTTAGTGACCTTCATTTCATCAATTGGGATATTAAAATATAAGAAATGGGGCGTTTATCTATATTTCTTCAGCCTAACGATTTCACTTATAATACACATTTCGATGAGAAGCGATTACATCAATAATCTGTTTTTAATTTTAAATCTTTTGCTTATCTATCCGGTAAGAGCTTCATGGAAGAGTTTTTCAGGCATAGGTACTACAAAATAATATTGTTTTTATAAAAGTGAAGTTTTTAGGTTCCATAGTTTTTTATCAGCAGATTATATATATTTTAATATTTTCTGTGGTAACCATCTTAATTGGGTCACTTGTATACAAAAGCGTGGGAAAAATTTTAGATAAAAAGACGTGGGGCACATTGATAGGTTCATAATTGATCAACATAATTATAATGATGATTATTATAAGTAAATACAGTGAAGAATTTATTGTGTTTTAAAAGGTACTTCTAAACAAAGAGGTACCTTTTAATTTTTTTATTATAAAAATAGAAATTTATATTTTATGCTATAAGGTACTTTATAGTATAGAGTAATATATGGTATAATTTACAAGGAGGTGGATTTTTTGGAATTAAATAAAGAAATGATTAAAGGCTATATAGAAAGTATCATACTTACACTTTTGAAAAGTGAAGATCTATATGGCTATGAGATAGCAAAGAGAATACGTACAACAAGCAAGGAAAGCTTTGAGATTAAAGAAGGAACTATGTATGTGGTACTAAAAAGACTAGAGAACAATGGACTTGTAACTACTTATTGGGATGATGGAGAAAGTAGTGGTGGAAGAAGAAGATATCATAAGATAACAGATGCGGGGATTGAATATCTTAAGAGTAAAAAAGAAGAATGGGTGTTTTTTAGAGATATATTAAATCTTTTTTTTGAGGAGGTATAAGGGTGAGAGAGATAGATAAATACATAGATTCTATATATAAAAATGCAGATTATAATTCTGATGAAGTGGAAGATATGAAAAGTGAAATGAAGTTTCACTTAATTGAAACGGTTGAAGAGCTTAAGAAAGAAGGAAAAAGTGAAGAGGAAAGTATAAGGATTGCTATTAGTAGGTTTGGAGAGATTCCACAAATTAAATCTGAGTTGTCCTCAGTAATACCTATAACTAAAAAGACACTTAATACTGCTGTGTGGGCATCAGTAGCAGTTATAGTATTGCTTTTTGTATTTATAGTAATAGCAGTAAATCAAAATGGTGCTACAGTTAATCTAAAAGGTACTATACTTGCATTTGCAATACCAGTTTATATAATTATAGCATCTACAAAATTAAATAATGTTATAAAGTTAAATCAAAGGATTGATTTAAAAAAAGAATTGTTGGTATTGCTACTTTTTATTTATATTCTATTCCTTGTTGGAACCTCAATATTTCCAATGAATAGTTATCCAGATTTATATAGGAATATAACCTATTCCGTAAATGTAATACCTCTCATTAACCTACCAGAAAATATAATTGGTATGAGTAATAGAGGATTAACTACATTTATAATTGTAAGAAGATTCTTTAAGATCTTTATAAGATATATTCCTTTAGGAATTTTAGCACCAATGCTTTGGCCTAAGTTTAGAACTTTAAAGAAGAGTTTACTACTAGGTGTAATAGTCTATATGGGATTTTCTATTGCAGAGGCAGTTCTGGCTTTAACAGGTATGTCTATTCACGGTATTTGGTTTGATGTGGATGACATGCTGGTAGGTATGTTAGGGGTTTTATTAGGTTATTTTATATATAAGATTAAGTGGAAAAAGACTCTTTAATTATATCCTATGTTTTAAAAAGCTGTTGATTACAGATGAAAATATTAGGCAACCACAGAAGGTTGCCTGTTTTATTATAATTAAAATATTTTTGTATTGAAACGTAAGAACACCTCAGTATTCTTTTTGAGTAATGCGATGTTTTAAGTAATTATTCTTTTTTATTTATAAGAACATGGCGAAATACAGCAACTATTTATTATACTTCTTTTTCTTTTTGATTGTAGATATTCCTTGCACTATAATCCAACCAATAGTTGAACCAATCGCCAATGACCATATAGATGAATCTGAATTAATGCCAAGCTTTCTTGAAATAAAAAATATCAATAAAACAATTCCAAAATATGCAACTGATTGAATTATAAGATTAACAAACTTCTCCAATACTGCTTCCTCCATTTTCAAATTATATAATAGTTCTAATCTATAGTTTTTCTTATCTATAGTTAATTACTTGTAATTATATCATTTACAACCAATTAGCTCCAAGAAATATATATTTAATTGGAGATTGCAACCTTATTTTTTACCTTATTGTCCAATTTTTAAAACTCTCACGGCTTCTGGTGAGAGAATTTAAAAATAATATATTTTATTACGAAGTGGTACATCCATATCTTATAAATTTGAACTAGTATGTGTATATAATTTATACTATTAGCTTATGTATTAAATAAATGTTGTTATTTTATAGCTTGTCCGTTAGCAGTAACAACATTTATTTAATACATGATAGAAGGCTTTTATTATAGTAATATCTTTGCTTATAGCTCTAGTTTCTTTCACATCTCATAAAATACCAGTAAACATCTAGCAATAATGTTTACTGGTATCTATTTTAGCTATGTTTAAAGGATTTTCTGAAATTAAGTGTTATGAAGGCGAACTTTTAAATTTTTATATT
This sequence comes from Clostridium folliculivorans, assembly GCF_024341905.1. GTDB lineage: Bacteria > Bacillota > Clostridia > Clostridiales > Clostridiaceae > Clostridium_AR > Clostridium_AR folliculivorans. The sequence continues at coordinate 401,908 of NZ_BQXY01000003.1, read as the reverse complement.
CGTATATATTACGAAGTGGTACATTCATATCACTAGATTTATCAGTTAAGCAAATCAAACTGTTGAGGTGATTTTATTGAGTAAAAAGCGAATAGCAATTATAAGTCTATTTACATCTGTAATAACATATCTTGCCTTATATTTTCAGTGGGCAGAATTTTATAAAGGCTACAGCTATAGTAGTTTCAATCTTTCTATTTCAATAATCTTTCTATTAGCATGGTTACTATTTAGTTTTCACTTTGGAAAAGTTCAACAAAAGAAATATATAAAATTTATAGTAGTGTATTGGGGAATAAACATCATTTCTGCTATAGCTATTTTGGCTTTTGCTAATAATGAATTGATTCAGGCAGTGTTGTTTCCTTTCTATATATGGTATGGAGGTCCACTATATGGATTTAGATACATTTTTCTTGAATCAGTTAGATTGAGTATAGATATACCTATTTTAATGGTAATAACATCTCCGTTAGGTTTATTATCCTGTTTTACTGGGTATTGGTATGGTGGTAAGAAAGCTAAGTTGAAAGAGCATAATTTTCTTTGGTAATAGCATACAATCATTGTTATCTCTGAATTTAGCGTAACTAAAGTACTTTTTACTATTTATTTTTAATATTTATAGTTTTAAAAACTTAGTAAGAATTAGATAATTTAAATTTGAGGGGGGGCATGTCTGTGAGGAAGGGAATAATTCCTGTAAGTATATTTGCAGTTGCAGTGCTATTACTTATAGGTTTTATAGAAAAGCCTATAGCTAACAATTCAATCGATAAAGCTTTAATTGAAAAAAAGACTATAGTAGAACTTAAAGCTGAAAGTTGCAAGGAATTTATCGAACACTTAGAGAAAGCCGGGATTAAAATCAAAGCTATAACAAAAGGTAGCAATACGTTTTTAAAAGGTGAAGCGACAGCAATAAATATAAATGAAGAATTTGTTAATGTATATGAGTATAAAAATAGTGATCAGATGGCAGCGGATGTAAAGACAATAAGAAGTGATGGCGCTATTGTAGGAAATGCATTTGTTGATTGGGTATCTATTCCTCATATTTATAAAAGTGGAAGTATAATCGTACTTTATGTAGGAGAAAATAAAGAAATTAAGGATATGATACAAAAATCAGTAGGGAATCAATTCGCTGGTGGATAGAATATAGGGGGATTTGCTTTTTATAAAATGACTATATTTAAGAATGTTGTTGAAATTAATTCTTTGTGTAAGCACATTAAGGATGAATAACTCTAAACCTAAAAATATAAGTTTAACTATAGAATTATTCACCTAAAGAGCATTGGATGACTAACCACTTAATTTCAACATGATGCTTTAATAGCTTCCATAAAATAAATAATTAGCATAATACACTTTAAAAATGCCACTTTCAACAAACTTTACTATTAATCAGCAAAAGTAAGCGTTGTTCAGTTGACAAATTTATAATATAATTTTAATTAAGTATAGGCTCATGTTCAGTAGAATGTGAGCCTTTAGATTTTAACGTAAGAGGGGTCAATATGATTATAGATAATATTGTTGAACAGGATGTCATATTTTCTTTAGATATTGGGACAAGAACTATTAAAGCAACAGTGGGGATAGTTAAGGATAAAAAGTTTCATGTTGTATGCGAAAGATTCTTAGAACATGATGAAAGAGCCATGGTGGATGGACAGATTCACGATATAAATTTAGTAGCAGCAGGGGTTAGTCAAGTAAAGAGAGAACTAGAAGAAGAACTTGGTTTCAAACTAAAAGAAGTTGCTATTGCAGCTGCTGGTAGATTCCTCAGAACAGTAGAAAGTAAAGGGGAAATGGATTTAAATGATGAAGAGATAACAAAAGACACTCTAAGAAGCCTTGAGATGACGGCAGTATTAAAGGCTGAGGAAGAAATAAATAAGACAACTGATGGCAAGTTATACTGCGTAGGCTATAGTGTGAAAAATTATTATTTAAATGGCTATGTTATTTCGAATCTTTTAGGACATAAGGGGGAGAATGTAGCTGTAGAGGTAATTTCAACTTTCTTACCTAGGTCTGTAGTGGACAGTCTTTATTCTGTTATGAATAAGGTAAGTTTAAATGTTGTAAATATGACGCTAGAACCTATTGCAGCTATGGAAGCGGTAGTTCCTAAAAACTTAAGACTTCTCAATATTGCACTAGTGGATGTAGGAGCTGGAACATCAGATATAGCTATCTGTAATAAAGAAAGTGTAACTGCTTATGGAATGGTTCCTCAAGCAGGTGATGAGGTTACAGAAGCTATCGCTCAAGCATATCTTGTGGATTTTAATACAGCGGAAAGAATGAAAAAAGAGGCGACTGAAAAGGAACAGGTAGCTTATACAGATATTATTGGCTTTGAAAACAGTGTAAGCAGTGAAGAAATAAATAAGTTAGCTGAGCCTATTGTTCAAAAAATAGCAGAAGAAGTTTCAAGAAAAATAATTGATTTAAATGGTTCTAAGGCACCAAGTGCTGTATTTTTAGTCGGAGGTGGAGCACATACTCCATATTTAAAGGAATTAATCAGTGAAAAGCTAAATATACCTATACAAAGGATTGGTATAAAGGGACGTGATGCTGTAACTGATTGTGTATGTACCGATTTGACACCAGGAAGTTCAGGAGTCACAGTGCTCGGTATAGCCTTATTATCAATTAAAAGTCTAGGGCATAATTTCATTGATGTTTCTTTAAATGATACGTTGATAAGTTTATTTAACTCTCATAAGCATAACGTAATGGATGTTTTACTTCATGCAGATATAAATCCTAAGATCTTAATGGGCAAAAACGGCAAAAATATAAGATTTACAATAAACGGTTCTAAAAGAATGGCCTTTGGACAGCTCGGAACTAATGCAAAAATAAAATTAAATGGTGAAGATGCAACATTAGAAGATTTAATTGTAGATGGTGATAAGATAACCATTGAGTATGCACAAGAAGGTAAAGATGCAGCTCCTAAGATTATAGATTATTTAACTGATTTAGAAGATATAACATGTTATTTCAATGATAAGCTTATTACAGTAGAACCTATAATACAGATAAATGGAGATAAGGTAAGCATTGATTCTATTATTAAAAATAATGATGAAGTAAAGATTACATATCCAAGAACTTTAAAAGGAATTAAAAAATACATATTAAACTTAGCTGATGAAATAAATTTAAATGTAAATGGTGAATTGCAAAACGAGGCATACGAAATAAAAAATGGTGATAGAATATGTATAGTAGAAGAAAAAACTAATATTAATTCTACTACTGAACAACATGATAAACCAAAAGATTTAGGAATAACAATTAAGGTGTTTGCAAATGGTGAACCGAAGGAACTCAAAGGTAAGAGGGAATATGTTTTTGTAGATATATTCAATTATATTGAGTTTGACTTGACAGCTGTAAAAGGCAGACTTAATCTTCTGTTAAATGGATATAGTGCAGCTTATACAGATAAGTTAAACGAAGGTGATAAAATAGAAGTATTTTGGGATTAAGGGGGCAAATATATGAAAGTGGACTTTTTTAAGGAAGCTTTATCAATAAATGATGAGTTAATATCACTAAGAAGAGATTTTCATGAAAATCCTGAATTAGATTTTGAAGTTTTTAGAACTTCAAATAAAGTAAAGGAATTTTTAGACAAAGAAGGAATACCTTATAAATCTTATGCAGGAACAGGTGTATGCGGCATAATAGAAGGTACTGCAATTGGGGCAGAGGAAGGTAAAACTATTGCACTAAGAGGTGATATGGATGCACTTCCTATTCAAGATAAAAAGAGTTGTGAATATAGTTCTAAGGTTCCAGGAAAAATGCATGCTTGTGGGCATGATGCTCACACCACAATATTACTGGGAGCAGCTAAGCTTTTAAATAAAAATAAGCATCTTTTAAAAGGAAAGGTAAAGCTTCTGTTTGAACCAGCAGAAGAAACTACAGGCGGTTCAAGAGTTATGATAGCAGAAGGAGTTTTAGAAGATCCTAAGGTGGATGCAGTACTTGGACTTCATGTAACAGAAGATCTAGAAGCTGGAAATATAATGATTAAAAATGGAGTGGTAAATGCAGCATCAAATCCATTTACCATAAAGATAAAAGGAAAAGGTGGTCATGGAGCAGCACCTAATAATGCTGTTGATCCTGTAGTTATTGCAGCACAGGTTGTATTAGCGCTTCAGACAATAGTGAGCAGAGAAATAACTCCTTTTAATCCAGCAGTACTTACCATAGGTAGTATTCAGGGAGGAACAGCACAAAATATTATTCCTGATGAGGTTGAGTTAAAGGGGATAATAAGAACTATGTCTTCTGAAGATAGAGAAAATACAAAAGTTAGATTGGAAGAGATTGTGAAGGGCATATGTACTGCCATGAGAGGAAGCTATGAAATAGATATTGAAGAGAGTTATCCATGTTTATACAATGATGATGACATGGTAGAGCTTGTGAGAACTTCTGCAAAAGAAGCCATAGGCGAAGAAAATGTTCAGTTGCAGCAGCTTCCAAGAATGTGGGTGGAAAGTTTTGCTTACTTTGCAAATGAAAGACCAGCAGCATTCTTTATGCTTGGAGCAGGAAATGTTGAAAAGGGAATTACAGCACCTATTCATAATGCCAAATTTGATATAGATGAACAGTGCTTATCTGTTGGAGTGGCTGTTCAATGTCAGTCAGTATTTAATTATTTGACAAGATAATGAATTAATATTAAGCTAAACAATGGAAGAAACTTAATTAGGAGTTGATTATGTGAGAATAGAAATAGGAACAAATGAAGCAGGTCAAAGATTGGATAAATTTCTTAGAAAGCTTTTAAAAGATGTTCCACTAAGTGCTATATTTAGAGCACTAAGAAAAGGCGATGTTAAAGTTAATGGAAAAAAGGAGAAGGAGAAGTATTCACTACAAGTTGGTGATTTAATAGAGATAAAATATATAGATTCAAAAAAGGATAAGACTGAAAAGTTCCAGTTAGTAGATCCTAAGTCTTTAAAAATAACTTATGAAGATGAAAATATGGTTTTGGTTGAAAAATGGCCAGGAGTATTGGTGCATTCTGATAAAAAAGATGGAGATCCTACTCTTACAGATTATGTTTTATCATATCTTCATAAAAAGGGAGATTATACTCCAGAAAAAGAGCTTACATTTACACCAGCTCCATGTAATAGACTGGACAGAAATACCTCTGGAATAGTGTTCTTTGGAAAGAACTTTGAATCTTTAAAGCTTCTTAATGAAATGATAAGAGAAAGAAAAATACAGAAGTACTATACTGCTCTAGTTAGAGGTAGAATTAGAGATGGTAAATATGAAGCATATATATCTAAGGATGATGAAAATAACACTGCTACAGTATATGACAAATATGTTCCAGATACTAAGGAAATAGCAATGGATGTTAAGACTATTCAAAGCAATGGTGCATATTCACTTATAGAATTGGAACTAATTACAGGTAGAAGTCATCAACTAAGAGCCCATTTAGCACATTTGAATAACCCTATTATAGGTGATCCTAAATACGGTGACAAAAAGCTAAATAATTTCTTTGAAAACAAATTTGGACTTAATTATCAATTTTTATATGCATATAAGGTTATATTTAGGGATGTACCAGAAAAGTTCAGCTATCTAAATAATAAAACTGTAGCTGAAGGTCTTCCTCCTATGTTTAAAAAGGTGAAAAAGGACGTATTTAAATTTGTTATTTAGTTAGGGGTATATTATGAAAGAGCAATCAACCAGTAAAGGATTTGCCATACTTTCATTAGCAGGCATATTAGCAAAGCTTTTGTCTTTGCTATATGTACCTTTGCTCCAAGGGATAATTGGAACTGGAGGTTATGGTATATATCAAAAGACTTATGAGGTCTTTACCTTTCTTTATGCTGTTTTAAATCTTGGGATGCAGACAGCAATAGCAAAATATATATCTGAGCTTTCAGCAGTTGAAAATCATAGAGATGCTCAGAGAACCTTTAGATTAGCAAGAACATTATTACTTCTGTTTGGAACTGGAATTACACTTGTACTTATAGCCAGTGCTAAGTTTATAGCTCAAAAAAGTGATAATCCAGACATATATATAGGACTTATAACTTTAGCACCTGCTATAGCGTTAACCTCAGTTTTATGTGCCTACAGAGGGTATTTCCAAGGAAGAAGACTTATGGGACCATTAGCTGTGTCTCAAGTGGTAGAGCAGTTTATGAATGTGGCTGCAAGTTTATTATTTGCATTTATTTTCATAAAGTACGGTGTTGAAAAAGGAAGTGCAGGAGGAACTGTCGGAACCTCTTTAGGAGCTTTTATAGCAATAGTTTATCTAATATACATAGCAGCAGTTGAAAGAATCGATAAGCAAGTAGTTAATAAAGATAAAGATATAAAGAGAATAAGAACAAAAACAATAATAAAGAAACTAGTAACCTATGGCTTTCCAATAGCACTAAGCGCAGGACTTCAAAATTTTGGGGCTTTGGTTGATATGTTTAATGTTACTGCAAGGCTAGCACATGCGGGATTTACAAAAGATGAAGGTAATGTTCTATATGGAATTTTGGGATATTATAAAACTCTTTTATATGTTCCTTTAACTATAATAACTGCATTAGCTACAGCGGTAATGCCAGCTATAGTTAGAGCATTAATAGCTAAGGATAAGAAGAGCATGAAGGAAAGTATATTGTTTGCAATAAGGATAAGCTATGATATAGCAATACCAGCGGCGTTTGGACTAGCTATTTTGAGTTCGGAGATATATAAGGTGCTCTTTGGTAAGACTACTGGATATGAGCTTATGGTATATGGATCAGTAGTTGTTATATTTATGGCTATAGTTCAAATACAAAATACGATTCTACAAGCAGTAAATAAGTTTTATTTTGTAGTTGGTTCTTTATGTGTAGGTATAGTTCTAAAGATAGCATCTAACTATATTCTGATAGGATACAGAGACATTAATGTCAAAGGTGCAGTGGTAGGTGGAATCCTATGCTTCTTTGTACCTATGATATTAAACCATAGAAAGATGTGTAAAACTCTTAAGTTTAAGTTTTCTTTGCTTAAGGTAGCATCTAAGCCTATATTAAGTTCTCTTGCGATGACTGCGGTTATATTTGTTCTAAAGATATCTGTATTCGGAATAATGAATACTTATTTAGGTGAAGGTAGAATGGTAAACTCACTGATTTTATTTATTGCCATCGTATTTGGTGGGATTGTATATCTATATACGATGATATCTATAGGAGGCATAACAAAAGCTGAGATGAATTCTATGTCGCCAAAAGTATCTAAATTATTGCCAAGATTTTTAAAAAGACGTCTTAGATAGATTTATAAATAAGTAAAGGGATGAGGAAAACCTCATCCCTTTACTTATCGTAATTTTCTATGGATTCTTTAGTGTTTTTTTTGAATGTAATTTAAGATTACATTCAATATTGTTCTGGAAGTTTTGCCTTTGTTAAATAACATATAGAGGTACGTCCTATCGGCATTAATTATTTGCGTAAGCTCGGTGAAACGTCGGATGATTAACCAATCAATTTCAACACGGTGCTTTAATAGCGCCAAACATATAAATATTAAATTACTCTAGTTTCAATTTTAGAGAAACAAATATAAAAAATGAGAAACAGGAAATTATAAGAACTATATTTCTTATTATTAGATTTAGTGCTGATAAAAAAGGCATTAAAACTGTTAGAAGATAGAAAGTTAAAATACCGATTAAAATATATATAATCACTTCTCCAAAAGATATATTTATATCAATAACTTTATTAACTTCATATAGATTTAATATCAAGCTTAAGGTTGATACTATGAAGGCTGTTATTGCATAGCCATAAACATTGATAGATGGAATACCTGTAAGTATATATAAACATATTAGTTCAATTATTTCAGTAATTATAGAGTTTCTTAAGATAGCAGTTTGTTTACTGAGTCCATTTAAGATTCCAAACATAGTGGCAGCAGTAAAAGAAATAGGTGTACAAAATCCTGCTATTTTTATATAGGTACCTAAGTCATTTCTTTGAAAGAACATCTGACCTAAGGAGGTTGGTATTAAGGTACATACGATTGTAGTACATATTCCAAGCAGAAACACTAATCTTATAACTTGTCTTATTCTACGAGTAGCAGAATAATAGTCTTTTTTGTTCATGGATTGAGATAAATCAGGTATTAATAAAGTGTTTAATGATTGTATTATAATTAAGGGGAAAGTTACTATGGTTAAAGCCATTCCGCCATATTTTCCTATCATAGATAGTGCAGTGCTATATTCAAAACCTGCTTGTACAAGTCTCCTTGGTACAACTAATGCTGACATGGTATAAAATATACTTGTTAAGAATCCAGTAATACAAAGTGGAACAGATACTACTAAAACATCAAATAGTAACTGAGCTCGTCCTTCTTTTTTCGATGGCATTACAGGTATTTTTCTGGTGATAGCTTTGTAATATATAAATAATAAAGCTAAGCTTTGGAATTCACCAATGCATAAGGATATATAGGCTACTGTAACCAAAGAAGAAAGAGATTTTACTCTGAAAAAATAAATTAAAAGAGCTATTACAAAAATTCTTATTCCCTTTTCTAAGATGTCTATGAAGGCAGGCATAACTATCTTTGAACTGCCATAAAAATATCCTTTTAATATGTTAGACAACGCAATGAAAATCATAGCTGGGCATGTTATCTGAATTGCATTTATAGTTCTAGCATCCTTAACCCAATAACCACCTATAGCAGGTGCTGCTAAAAATACTAGCACTCCTATTATAGTTGCCCAAATTAAGTTAAACATTGCAACAGTTCGTATTGTCTTAAATAGATTGCCGTAATCATTTTTAGATGAATATACTGCTGAAACTTTTGAAATAGCAGCAACCACCCCTGCAGTCATTAAGCAGATAAATAAATTGTATATAGGCATAACTAAACCGTAAAGTCCCATTCCTTCTGGTCCTAATACCTTTGAAAGATAAATGGAAAATATAAATCCTAACATTCCAGTTGTTAGGTTAGCTGCAGTTAAAAGAATAGAATTTTTATAAAAACTATTTTGCTCCAATATAATCACTCCTCTAAGCCTCAATAATAAAAATTATTCAAAAAAGTGGACAAATATTCATTGGTTATCATTATTTGTACTAAGTAAAAATATATTTAGCATAGGAGCTTGGATAATGGAGGAAGATATGAAGAAAATAATAGTAATTGCTTTTACTATAATTCTGTCCCTTATAGGAGCGGCTCTTATCTTTAATAATGTAATGAAAGCAGATATTACATGTGTAGATAGAGAGATTGATGTATCCATAAAATTTAAGGGTTTAAAAGATGTTAACTGCTTTACCTATGATAGTTTGAATAATTTTTACTTAGGAACTGATAATGGAATAGAACTAATTAAGAAAGATGGGAAAAGTGAAAAAATAATAAAAGACAAAGATTTGAAAATTTCATCAATAATTTATGAAGATGATAAGTTGTATTATATAAGCGATAATAAACTTATTGGTTATGATCTTGAAAGTAAGAGTAAAGATATTTTAATAAGTGATCTTCCAAGGAATAATGGTATAGGGAAATATAGTATTATAGCACGGGATAATACTATATTTATTTCAATAAGTGCTGCAACTAATTCAGGGATAGTTAATGATAATAAGTCTATTCAAGATACTTCACCTATAGAGCTTACTTTGAGAGGGATTAACTACGACCAAGATAATACGGGAAGTTTCTCTAGTTATGGAATTAAAACTAAAAATGGACAAGTGATAAAAAGAAGTGCGCTAGGTAATGCATGTGTTATAAGCTATGATATAAAAAGTAAAAAAAGTCAGTTATTCTCATATGGGATTAGAAATGTTGAAGGGTGGGATTATAATTCCTCGGGCTCTCTAATGGCTATAGTTGGGGGATTTGAAAATAATGGACCAAGAGCAGTACTAGGAGATACTGATTATATTTATGAATTAAAAAAAGATATATGGTATGGATGGCCAGATTACAGCGGTGGTGATCCATTAAATTCTCCTAAATTTACTGATGAAAATGGTAAATCAGTAAAAATGCTTTTAAGCAAGTTGCCTATGCTAAACCCTCCAGCTCCGTTTTATGTTCATAGTGATGCTGGTTCAATTTATGGGTTAGTAGTAGATAGTACAGGAGCTATAAAAGAAAAAGATTCTATGTTTTTTTATGATAAAAATGAAACTACCCTTTATAATTTGGATAAAAACGGACTAAGCAAAAAAATATTGAAGTTCAATGATAATATAGAATTGAACGATATAAAGTTGGTCAAACAATCAATATATATACTGGATAAAAGAAATGGAATAATGTATGAGATAAAAAAAGAAGAGAAAAGTTTAGTAAATGGCTATAGAGATATAATGTTTTTTTCTCTTTGTGTAATAATATTAGTAATGGTTATAATTCTAATGAAAATTAAGAAATCATAGATATAACTTAAAGTTGATTTTTATGTATATGGATGTACAACTTGGTTTTAAAACTTGGCGCTGTTAAAGCACCGTGTTGAAATTGATTGGTTAATCATCCGACGCTTTAATGAGCTTACGCAAAGAATTAATATGATTTTGTCATATTCCATGGCTAAAACTGTAAACTCACTACGTTCGAACAGTACAGTTTTTTAACGTCACTACATATGAAAAAATCATTTAATTCTAGTTGCTCACTCATATAGCATCTCCTGTATAACCAATCAATTTCAACAATATTCTTAAACATAGCCTAAAACTTAAATTTTCAAAGCTACCTCTCTGAAGCCAGAGGAAGTCTGAAAATAGTTTTCGGATTGAAGTGGTACATCTGTGGAAACGAGGAGAGATTTATGAAGAAGCGTATGGAAAAAACCTATGGGAGAATGGCCCGTAGAGTAATGGTAGCTGTAAACCCTATTAAGAAAGTAGCAATAAAAACCCACTGTGTGGTTCATAAATATATAAATATACAAGCAATAGAAATATTAAAAAATGATGGCTATGAAGATGCATACATGTTTTATAAGAAACATTTAAAACAGTTAAATGATGGAGTAACCTGGGCGGATCAAGATTTTAAAAGTACTAATCATTTTTTTCATTATGAATTGGAGAAAGGCTTATATGGTTTTTCTAATGCCCTTGTAGAATGTCAAAAATATTATGATAAATCAATAGATTTAATTAAAGACGGAGAAGAACATAAAGGACTGTTTTTTCTTGGTGCATCTGCACACTTAATTCAAGATATGACTGTCCCACACCATGTTAATAACAGACTTTTAAAAAGTCATAGAAAATTTGAACTTTGGATTATTGATAGGTTGTTTAAACACCATAATTTTGGAGTAAGCAATGGTACTAAAAAATATAATAGTGTAGAAGAATTTATTAAGAACAATGCAAGATTTGCGAATGAAGTTCATAATAAATATTTAAATATTGAAGATACAGAGAAAAGGTATTTTAGAGTTACTAGTGAAATACTGAAGGAAGCTCAAATCACTACAGCTGGATATCTTTTATATTATTACGATAATGTTATTTTAAGGTATGATAAGGAAAAAGATTTGTAAATTAAATATAAGTTAAAAAATAGAATCATTGAGTTGAAAAAGAATTCCATAGTATAGAGGAATTCTTTTTTTTATGTAGAATAGGTAATAGTGTGCAAGATAATATTTACAGAGGAGTAATTTTATGGAATATATTTTAGATATGAGAGAAATAAGCCTTGATGGTGATTTATTGGATATAGGAAAAGAGAACTACGGGATAATATATAATTTGAAAAAAAATATGGAAGACGAGATTTCTGTGGACTATTTTGATGACAAAGAGATTTTAAGTGAAAAAGAAGCAATATTTTATGACGGAGCAGTACTTTTTTTTACTATGGGAAAGATATGGAGTAATGGCGGAAGACGTGAGATAATAAAACATATATGGAATCTCATTAAAGATGACGGATATCTCTATATATGGGATTATGATAAGAAATCCAAAGAAGTAGTAAACTCTAATATTAAGGTTTTACTTCCTGGAGACAAAACAAAAGAATTTAGGTATAGAGATATAAATCCAATTAATCAATTTAATGTAGAAATTATAAAAAAAGCTACAGAAAGTTATTTTGAAATAGAAAAAGTTGATTTTTATGATAAAATTTACTTTGTAAAAGCAAAAAGAAGGGAAAGAACAAGTGATGAAAATATTATTAACAGGAGTAAATTCAAAATACATTCATAGCAATTTAGCTATAAGGTATTTGAAAGCATATACTGAGGATTTGCCATGCGAGTGTAAGATTAGAGAATTTAGCATCAATGATAGGATAGAAATAATACTAGAACAAATCATATTAGAAAAAGCCGATGTAGTAGCATTTTCTTGTTATATTTGGAATATGGAGTATATAAATAAGCTTGCAGATCTTATAAAATTAGTAGATAAAAATATAGAAATATTATATGGTGGACCAGAAGTTTCATATGATAGTGAAAATTTTCTAAAAGCTTGTAATGGTGAGTACGTCATATCTGGTGAGGGGGAAGAAAGCTTTAAAGAATTTGTAGAATACAAACTGGGTTTGAGAGATATAGGTTCAATTAGGGGTCTTTACTATAAAAGTGAAGAAAAAGTGATATTTAATGGATTAAGACCTCAGATGGATATGAATGATTTAAGTTTTCCTTATAAAGAGGGAGATAAAGAAATACATAATAAGATAGTTTATTATGAAGCATCAAGAGGATGTCCTTTTAAATGCAAATACTGCTTATCCTCAACTGCTAACGGAGTTAGGTTTTTAGATATAGAAAGAGTAAAAAAAGAATTAAAGTTTTTTATTGACGAGAAGGTACGATTAGTTAAATTCGTTGATAGAACCTTCAATTGTAACCATGATTTTGTTAAGGAAATATGGGAATTCTTAATAGAACAAGATACTCAAACCACCTTCCATTTCGAGATTTCAGCAGATCTTTTAAGAGATGATGAAATAGAACTTCTAAATAAAGCCCCTAAGGGAAGAATTCAATTAGAAGTTGGAGTACAAACTACTAATAATGAAGTGCTAAATAATATTAATAGGTATGTTGGATTTGAAACAATAAAGGATAAAGTAATAGGAATAGCTAAGGAACATAATGTTAAGCAGCATCTTGATTTGATTGCTGGACTTCCAGGTGAAGATTTTAATTCCTTTAAAAAGTCCTTCAATGATGTTCACTCAATAAGACCGGATGAAATACAACTTGGGTTTTTAAAGCTTCTTAAAGGATCTTCAATGAGAGATGAAGCTGAGAAGTGGGGGATTGTTTATGCTCCGTATGCTCCCTATGAAATACTAAGATCAAAAGATATAAGCTACGAAGAACTTTTAGAATTGAAGAAGGTAGAGGAAATTGTTGATAAATATTATAATTCTCAAAAGTTTAACACTGTATTAAAATACTTTTTGAGTAAGTTTGAAACTCCTTTTGACTTTTATTATGCAATGGGAAGTTATTTCCATGAAAGAGGATATTTCAATATAAATATAGGAAATACAGAATACTATAGAGTTTTTGTAGATTTTAATAATTATAAGTTTAATGGCGAAAATACTGAAGAATTGAAAGACATAATAAAATATGATTATTTAAAATATAACAAAAAGAAGTGGTTACCTGAATTTCTAAATAGAGATATAACCAAGGAAGAAGAAAGAATTATAAAGGAAAAATTAAAAGACCTTTATGATTTTAAGAGATCTCATATAGAAAAATTCAATTTAGATATCATGCAGTATATAGAATCAGATAAATTACTGATGTCGCAAAATTATCTATTGTTTGATTTAGATAATGAAGATGATATAAAGCTTATAAGTAATATGCTATAAAAAATAAAATTAAATATAATCTGAAAGTTTGTAATTTTACATGGATATCCAATCATAAGATTAAGTTATTAATGGTTGGGTATCTATTTTTTATCATTATGTGATTTTAAATCTAGTTTCAAAACTCGTAGAGATTTACATAAATTGCAGTGAAAGATCTCAGCTACAGATAAATATACATCTGTTTATATGACTTGAGGATATATGAAAAATCATTTTAACCATTAATGGTATTTGGCTTGATAAATAGAGCTTGTTTGGAATTCTATATATTGCAAAGAATAATAATAAATTTATAGTGCAAACAGTAATATATACGATGTAACACATAAACAAATAACGGTTGAAAAATAACTTAAATGATGGTACAATCTATATTAAAAGCGTTATTTAATACTGTATAAAGCACTAAGGTATAATTTGGTTTATGGAAAAGGGGTGATATTTTGGCTATAGAAATAGTGAATGAAATAAAGAATGCTGAAACTAAGGCTGAAGATATTATAAAGAGCGCCAATCTTATAAGTAAAGAAATGATTAATAATGCGATGATTTCTGGGCAAGAACAATATAATGAAATAATAAAACAGAGCAAGTTAGAGGCTAAGAAAGCCATAGAAAAGGCAGCTGCTGAAGCGTTAAAAGATTCAGAACCAATTTCCTTAAGTGGGATTAATGAAATAAACATAATAAATAACTTAGATCAGAACAAAAGAGGAAGTGCAGTAAAATTAATAATTGAGAGGATTGTGAATATTCATGGCAATAGTTAAAATGAATAAATTTACCCTACTCTCTTTTGAATCAGAGAAAGAGAAACTTTTAAGCGCACTTCAGAGATTCCAAGGTGTTCAATTCATTAATCTTCAAGAGGTTGATGATTTAAATGAAGATGATGACAAAAAGGAGCTTTGGAAGGATGAGGTAGGAGAAAAATATTCAATTTATGAAGATAATCTTATGAAGATTAAATTTTCTCTAGATTTTATTAATGAGTTTTTTCCTGAAAAAAAATCAATGCTTTCAATGCTAGATGATAAGAAAGAAATTTCCTTAAGGGATTTAGAGGAAAATATAAAAAGTAACAATTGGAATCAAGTATATGAAGAACTCAAATTAAAAGAACGAACTTTAAATGAATTGAATAATGAAATAACAAAAATAGAGGGTGAGATTTCAGAGTTAAGTGGGTGGAGAAACTTAGATGTTTCTACATCAGAACTTGTGAAATTTAAATATTGCACCGCAGTTCTTGGAACAGTAGCTAAGCAGTATGAGAGTAGTGTGCTAGCTGATTTAGAAAGAGAATTAAAGTACTCATATATAGAAATTATAAATAAAGACAATCAGGACTTGTACTTATTGATAGTAGTTCATAATAGTGAACTTAAAAATGCTGACGAAATACTAAAAGGATATGGATTCACTTCGTTTGAGGTGGATATAGATATGCCACCTCATCATTGTATTGATGAAAATGCTTCTAGAATATCTAAGATTAAAGAAGAAAAAAAATCTTTAAAAGCTTCTATAGAAAAGTATGAAGCTGATAGGGATAAACTCATAGAGGTGTATGAATATTTCACTAATTTAGTGACGAGGCTTGAAGCTTCTAATAATTTTTTAAAAACTAAAAGTGTTATAGCAATGTGTGGATGGAATTTAGTAGAGAATAATAATGAGCTTATAAAAGTAATTGAAGAAACTGTAGGGGAGAAATATTTTATTGAATTTGAGGAGGTAAAAGAAGAGGAAGTGGAAGAAGTTCCAATAAAGCTTAGAAATAATGGCTTTACATCTTCCTTTGAAGGCGTGATTGAAATGTATAGCCTGCCTAAGTATTCGGAGATAGATCCCACCCCTATTTTATCAATATTTTACTTTATATTCTTTGGAATGATGCTTTCTGATGCTGGATATGGATTAGTTATAATAGCAGCTGCAGCTTTTGCCTTATATAAATCAAAAGATAAGGAAAAAAGGAAAAGCTATAAGATGTTTTTGTTTGCAGGAATATCAACAGTTATATGGGGAGCAATTTACGGAGGGTGGTTTGGTGATTTACCGAGTTACTTTGGAATAGTTCCACCAAAATTACTTGATAGTACAGGGGATATATCCAAGATATTTATCCTTTCCTTGGGTTTTGGAGTTATTCACATATTTATTGGTCTTGGAATAAAAGGTTATATGCTTATAAAAGCAGGAAACATAAAAGATGCTATATATGATGTCCTTACTTGGTATGTTACTCTTATTGGAGCTTTCTTAGCTATATTATCCATAGGTGGAAAGCTAGGAATAATAATGCTAGTAGTAGGTCTAGTAGGTTTGGTAGTAACTCAAGGTAGAACCGCTCCGACAATTGGAGGGAAAATAGGCTGGGGTATATATGGAGTATATGGAATAACTGGTTACTTAGGGGATATAGTTTCTTACTCAAGATTATTGGCATTAGGGCTAGCGACAGGATTTATAGCAAATGCTTTAAATCTTATAATAAGTTTGTTCCCTGCACCATTTAAATATATTGCTGCACCTTTTCTATTTATAGGGTTACACACTTTTAATTTACTGATTAATGCACTTGGGTCATATGTTCATGCTGCAAGACTTCAGTATCTTGAGTTTTTCAGTAAATTTTATGAAGGCGGAGGCAAGAAGTTCACTCCATATAAGCTTTCAGATAAATATATAAAAATTACGAAATAATAGGAGGATATAAAATATGAATACATGGGTGGAGTTTTTTCAGTCAACAAATAATGGATTAATAATGGCACTATTAGGAGCTGCGTTAGCAGTTGGATTATCTGGCATAGGTTCAGCTCAGGGTATAGGAACAGTTGGTCAAGCAGCTGCAGGGCTTATGACTGAAGAACCAGATAAGTTTGGTAAGACATTTATACTTGTAGCACTTCCTGGTACTCAAGGTCTTTATGGCTTTGTTATAGCGTTATTACTTTTCACTAAAATTGGGATTTTTGGTGGGAATGCACCGGATCTATCATTAGGTTTAAAATATTTTATGGCATGTCTTCCAGTTGCTATAGCAGGTTGGAGATCAGCTATCTGGCAAGGTAAGGTTGCAGCTGCAGGAATTCAAATATTGGCAAAAAGGCCTAATGATGTTATGAAGGGTGTTATCTATGCAGTTATGGTTGAAACCTATGCTGTTTTAGGTTTCGTTGCATCGCTATTTATGGTATTGTTCGTAAAATAATGCTGAATCAATATATAGTTTGGAGTGAAACGTAATGGCAAAGATAGATGGTTTGATAAATAAGATTTTAGAAGATGCAGAAGCTGAAAGAGATATTATTTTGAAAAAGGCTGAAGCTGAAAGTAATGCCATTATCAAGAATAAAATTGATGAGGCAAAAGAAGTTGGAAGTAGAATTATAGAAAAAGCTAATATCGAAGCAGGACTTAATAGAGAGAGAATTATTTCAAATACTACTTTAAAAGTTAGAAATGAGAAGCTTGTTGCTAAGCAAAAAGTTATGAGTGATGTGTTTAATGAAGCTTTAGATGAGCTTTGTGCTATGAGTAAAGAAAGTTTTTTGAATTATTTAAAAGCAACTATAATATCTTTAAAAATTGATGGAGATGAAGAAATTATACTTAATATAAAAGGCAGAGAATTTGTTGATGGTACAGTTATAGCTGAGTTAAATAATGAATTTATGTCTATGAACAAGCAGGGAAACTTAAGAATTAGTGAAAGAATAGGCGGTTTTAAAGGCGGTTTCATATTAGAAAAGAACGGCATAGAAATAAATAATACTTTTGAAGCTTTAATAAATTCTTATAGAGACGAATTGGAATTTGAAATAGCTGATATTTTATTTAACTAAGGAGGTTTTATTTGTGGATGCTATGGATTTTACTCAGGTGATTCCAAGGCTCAGAGTTTTAGAAAACAGACTCCTTGATAAACCGAAATTTGATAGGATGATTGATTCGTCTTCAGCAGAGGATGCTTTAAAGATTCTTCAAGAAACTGAATATATTAACGTCTCAAAGGAGATAAGTCATCCTAAAGAATATGAAGTTATATTAAGTAACGAGCTTAAAAGAGTATTTAATATGATTTACGATGCAACACCTCATAAAGAGGTTGTTGATATTATGAGTATAAAATATGATTTTCACAATATCAAAGTACTTATTAAAGCTAAGCTTTTAGATAAGAACTTTGATGAAATTCTTATTCCTGTAGGAACCATAGAGATAAAAAAACTTAAGAATGCAATTGATGAAAATAATTATAGAGATATTCCTAACTTAATGGGCAAAGCGATTGAAACTGCTTTCGAAGATTTCTCTAAGGAAAAGGATCCTCAAAGAATTGACTTGATAGTTGATAATCTTCAATATGATCACATGTATGAGATTGCAAATAGGTTAGATGATCCGTTTATAGAAAAATATGTAGATAAGTTGATAGATTTAAGTAATATAAGAACTTTGCTGAGAGTCAAAAAGCAGAAAAAAGGAAGAGAGTTTCTTAATTGTTCACTGATAGATGGTGGGAAAATAGATAAGGATAGAATCTTAGTACTGTTAAATGATTCAATTGAAAATGTCTATGGAAAGTTATCTTATACAGATTATGGCGGTGTATTAAAAAATGGCATAGAACAGTATACGAAAATAGGGTCTTCAAGTGAGCTAGAAAAACTTAGTGACAACTATATAATGAGATTCATGAAAGACGCAAAGTATATTAGTTTTGGTCCAGAACCTATTATTGCTTATATTTACGCAAAAGAAAATGAAATAAAGAATATAAGAATAATAATGGTTGGTAAATTAAACAATATACCTTCAGAGGTTATAAGAGAAAGGCTGCGTGAAGGGTATGTATAGAAAGATTGCAGTTGTAGGAGATAAGGATTCAGTACTTGCTTTTAAGGCTTTAGGGTTAGAGGTTTTTCCTGTATTTGAATCAGAAGAAGCAAGGAAAACAATAGATAGATTAGCAA
This sequence comes from Clostridium folliculivorans, assembly GCF_024341905.1. Lineage (GTDB taxonomy): Bacteria > Bacillota > Clostridia > Clostridiales > Clostridiaceae > Clostridium_AR > Clostridium_AR folliculivorans. Next base: position 382,970 of record NZ_BQXY01000003.1, on the reverse strand, counting down.
TGAGAGAATATGGCGTAATATTCGTCACAGAGCATGTGGCTAAAGATATTCAAGAAACTATAGAAAGATATAATAGACAAACGCTTCCTGCAGTAATATTGATTCCAAGCAACCAAGGTACTTTAAATATTGGAGCTAAAAGAATAAGCGATAATGTGGAAAAAGCAGTAGGTGTTAACATTTTATAGGAAGGTAGGTTGGGATATTGAAGACCGGAAGAATAATAAAGGTTTCTGGACCTTTGGTAGTTGCAGATAGCATGGATGAAGCTAATCTTTACGATGTTGTTAAGGTTGGAAACAAAGGTTTAATTGGTGAAATTATTGAAATGAGAGGCGATAGGGCTTCTATACAGGTATATGAAGAAACAGCAGGTATTGGACCTGGGGATCCTGTATTATCAACAGGAGAGCCTCTTTCTGTAGAACTTGGACCAGGGCTTATAGAATCAATGTTCGATGGAATACAAAGGCCTTTAGAAGCCTTTATGAAAGCTGCTAACAGCTCGTTTCTTGTAAAAGGAGTATCTGTAAAATCTTTAGATAGAGAAAGATTATGGGAATTTGAGCCAGTGGCTAAAACTGGAGATAATGTTGTAGCAGGAGATGTTCTTGGTATAGTCCAAGAAACTGCTGTAATAGAGCAGAAGATACTAGTTCCATTTGGAATTGAAGGAACTATAAGAGATATAAAAGCAGGTAGTTTTACAGTAGAAGATGTAGTCTGTACAATAGATACAAGTTTAGGGTTGAAAGAAGTTACAATGATGCAAAAGTGGCCGGTGAGAAAAGGTAGACCATATAGCAGAAAGTTAAATCCTGTAGAGCCAATGGTTACAGGACAAAGAGTAATAGATACTTTCTTTCCAGTAGCTAAAGGTGGAGCAGCAGCGGTTCCAGGGCCATTTGGGGCAGGAAAGACAGTGGTCCAGCATCAGATAGCAAAATGGGGAGATGCTGAAATAGTTGTTTATGTTGGATGTGGAGAACGTGGTAACGAGATGACAGATGTTCTTAATGAGTTCCCAGAGCTAAAAGACCCTAAAACAGGTGAAAGCTTGATGAAAAGAACTGTACTTATAGCTAATACATCGAACATGCCTGTTGCTGCAAGAGAAGCATCAATTTATACTGGAATAACAATTGCAGAGTATTTTAGAGATATGGGATATTCAGTTTCTATAATGGCGGATTCTACTTCAAGATGGGCAGAAGCACTTAGAGAAATGTCAGGAAGACTTGAAGAAATGCCTGGTGATGAAGGATATCCTGCGTATTTAGGTTCAAGACTTGCTGATTACTATGAAAGAGCTGGTAAGGTTGTATGTCTTGGCTCTGAAGGAAGGCAAGGAACAATAACTGCTATAGGAGCTGTGTCACCTCCAGGAGGAGATATATCAGAACCAGTATCCCAAGCAACTTTAAGAATAGTTAAAGTTTTTTGGGGATTAGATGCTCAACTTGCTTATAGAAGACATTTTCCGGCTATAAACTGGCTGAATTCTTATTCATTATATGTTGATAGAATAGGTCAGTGGATAGATGATAATGTTTCTAAAGATTGGTCAGCTCTGAGAATTGAGGCGATGGCACTATTGCAAGAAGAAGCAAATCTTGAAGAAATAGTTAGACTTGTAGGCATAGATGCTTTGTCAGAAGGAGATAGATTAAAGTTAGAAGTGTCTAAATCTTTAAGAGAAGATTATCTTCAACAAAATGCTTTCCATGATGAAGATGCATATACTCCATTAGTTAAACAGTACAAGATGCTGAAACTTGTGCTAAGTTTTAAAAGCGAAGCTGAGAGAGCATTGGAAAGTGGTGTATATCTAGAAAAAATATTAGAGATTTCTTCAAGAGATAAAATAGCAAGAAGTAAATATATATCGGAAAAAGATATGGCAAAGATAGATGATATATTTAATGACCTTAAGTCAGATATAGATAAACTTATAGAAGAAGGAGGTGTACTGGATGCTTAAGGAATATAGGACGGTGACTGAAGTTGTTGGACCTTTGATGATTGTAGATAATGTAGAAGGTGTAAAGTATGACGAACTTGTAGAGATAGAACTACATACTGGTGAGATAAGAAGAGGAAAGGTTCTAGAAGTTAACGGCAATAAGGCTATGGTACAGCTATTTGAAGGTTCTTCTGGTATCAACTTAAAGGGTACTAAGGCTAAGTTCTTGGGAAGACCTCTTGAAATAGGGGTATCTGAGGATATGCTTGGAAGAGTCTTTGATGGAATGGGAAGACCTAAAGATAATGGTCCTAAGATAATTCCAGAAAAAAGATTAGATATAGCAGGAGAGGCTATTAATCCAGTAGCTAGAAATTATCCTTCGGAATTCATTCAAACAGGTATATCAGCAATTGATGGACTTAATACTTTGGTAAGAGGTCAAAAGCTTCCAGTTTTCTCAGGCTCAGGACTTCCACATGCAGAATTGGCAGCTCAGATAGCAAGGCAAGCAAGAGTTTTAAACTCAGATTCTAAATTTGCCGTTGTTTTTGCAGCAATAGGAATAACCTTTGAAGAAGCTGAATTTTTTGTTGAGGAGTTTACAAAAACAGGAGCAATAGATAGATCAGTATTATTTATCAACCTCGCTTCTGATCCAGCTATTGAAAGAATTGCAACTCCAAGAATGGCTCTTACAACAGCTGAGTATCTAGCTTATGAAAAAGGTATGCATGTACTTGTAATTATGACTGATATAACAAACTATTGTGAAGCTCTTAGAGAGGTTTCAGCTGCTAGAAAAGAAGTTCCAGGAAGAAGAGGATATCCGGGATATCTTTATACAGATCTTTCAACCTTGTATGAGAGAGCGGGAAGGCTTAAAGGTAAAGAGGGGTCAATTACTCAAATTCCGATACTTACAATGCCAGAAGATGATAAAACTCATCCAATTCCTGATCTTACGGGGTATATAACTGAAGGACAAATTATACTTTCAAGAGAGCTCTATAAAAAGGGAGTAATGCCTCCTATAGATGTTCTTCCGTCACTTTCAAGACTTAAAGATAAGGGAATAGGTAAAGGTAAAACCAGAGAAGATCATGCGGATACATTGAATCAGTTATTTTCTGCATATGCGCAAGGAAAGCAGGCTAAAGAACTTGCAACAATACTAGGAGAATCGGCTTTATCTGAAGCTGATAAAAAGTTTGCTAAGTTTGCTGAAGCATTTGAGAAAGAGTATGTCTCTCAAGGTTTTACTACAAATAGAACAATAGAAGAAACTTTAAATCTTGGTTGGAAGTTATTGAAAATACTTCCTAAGTCAGAACTTAAGAGAATAAGAGACGAGTATTTAGAAAAATATTTATCTTCAGGAGAGGATGAATAGCTCATGGCAAAACTTAATGTTAATCCAACCAGAATGGAGCTCACGAAGCTTAAAAAGAGATTAGCCACAGCTACTAGAGGGCATAAGTTACTAAAGGATAAACAAGATGAACTCATGAGGCAATTCATTAACCTAGTAAAGTATAATAATGTTTTAAGAAAAGAAGTAGAAGAAGAATTACATGGATCTTTAAAGGATTTTGTGATGGCTAGAGCAGTTATGAGTTCTGAGTTTTTAGAAGAGGCAGTTGCGTATCCTAAGGAGAATATAACTGTAGATATAGGTACTAAAAATATAATGAGTGTTAATGTCCCAGTAATGAATTTTAAAAGAAAACTTGAAGGTGATGAAGGAAGTATATTTCCATATGGATTTGCTAGTACTTCCTCTGAACTTGATGATTCTATATCAAAGTTATATAGTATACTTCCAAAGCTTCTCGAACTAGCGGAAGTTGAGAAGAGCTGTCAGCTTATGGCTGATGAAATAGAAAAGACCAGAAGAAGAGTTAATGCACTTGAATATATGACTATTCCACAGCTACAAGAGACTATAAAATATATAAGAATGAAGCTTGAAGAAAATGAGAGAAGTGCGCTAACTAGGCTTATGAAAGTTAAGTCAATTATACAAGAAAGAAACTAGAAGGAAAATTTATAAGAAAATTAATATATAGAAATCTCATTCAATAAAGACCATACATATTAGGGGGGCATTCCTTGTTTATGAATGGTCTTTAATTTTATTTTTATCATTAGACATAGTTTTGTCGAATAAATAATAAAATATAGTATTTTAAATTGTAGCTTCATCAGAATGTTGATAAATGCTTTAAGTACAGACTTGATGAAAAATTACACAAATAATATAAATTTTATTTATCATTAAAATTCAGTTGTTAAATATAGCGAAATTTAGTTGTTTATAATATATAATTAATATGATATAATACAAAAAAAGGTATTAGGAGAAGTGCTGTGAGAGAAAAATTTGTAGGAAGAATTTTATTGTTTATTATAGTATCAGTAATAGTTAGCACTTTTGTGGTTTTTTTGTGGACAAGTATATCTGATTATTCTTCTAGTTTGAAAAATAATGAGAAGGATTTTGAGACATATATTGAAAAGACAGTTGGGTATGATATAGATGTATTGACTGCCGTGGAACAGGATAATTATAAATACATTATGTTTACAAAAAAAGGTTCTAAAGGTGCAAATATTTTTGCTTTTAAGAAATGGCATTTTAATAGATTTATTGATGCGGGAGCAATTTTTCATTCAAATGATTTAAAGCAAGACAAATCTAGCAAATCACTCTTTGGTGCTCTTAATATTATTGATGAAAAAAACAAACAAAAATATGTGGTTTTCGGCATTAATTCCTCTGATATAGCAAAATATTATACTATAGATATAAATGAAAAAGAGTTTAAGAGAGAAATCACAGATGCCTATTTTATAGATGTTTTAGATTTCAATGAAATGAATACGTTAAAGTTAAGAAGTATAAAGTTTTATGGAAAGCATGATGAAGATGTAACTGATAAACTGATAATTAAGGACGAAGAGGGACAATAAACTGTTGAGGTGATATTAATGAAAGATAAAGTAAAGTTGAGCACTTTGGAGCAAATAAAAGCATACTCAGATCCATATAGATTAAGAATACTTACGTTACTAAGAAATAATGGAGATGCAGCTACTGTTAAGGAAATTGCCGATCAATTAGGTGAAGTACCAGCAAAAGTCCACTATCATATTAAAAAGCTTGAAAAAGCTGGGATTGTTGAACTTATAAGAACTAAGGAAGTTAAAGGTATAATCGCGAAATATTACTATTTAACTGCTGATAGATTTGAAATTGTTGGGGAGAATATAAGTGAGCAAGCAAAACAAATTTATAAATCAGAGGTTCTAAATTTAGTTAGTGACTACTATCAAAATTCAAGAAATGATGTTGTTGAAGCTTTGAACTCTAGAATTGAAGATCATAATGAAGGAAATATATCATTGACTTCAAGGACATTGTACTTAACTAATGAGGAGTTTGATGAATTAAATAATATGACTAGAGAGTTGTTTGCTAAATATGAGGTTAAGAAAAAAGATGCTATACCGTGTCATGCTTTTTCTGTGTTATGTAAGAACAATCCAGATGATAAATAAATCATTTACATAAACTTAACAATCACTATTCAAATCAGAACATATTATATAGGGAGACTATATATTTTTGGAGGCAGATTTAATGAGGATTGTTATAGATATAGATATAGTAAATCATGCAGAGATATTAGAAAAACATAAAGGTGGCTTTGCAAGCCTTCTAGCTAACAGCAGTTTTGTTAAGGAACAGGTTGAACTTGAAATTAGAAAAGAAATATTAAATAAGTTGACTAAAGCTTTAAAAGATGGATTGTCAGAAAACGGTGTAAAAGCAAGGATAAGAATAAATTAAAACGGGGGCTCTAATGAGACCCTTTAATTTTACGTATATCAATATTCTCTGTTATTCTTTTGTTATCTTTGTCTGTTAATTTAATGATATATTCTAAACATAAATGTCATTTATTAATGTTTTAATACAAAAGAAAAGGGCGTTATTTTCTAGTACTTTATTAATGCAAGATTTTTATGAGATTTATCTTTGTTTCAACAAAAAGCTTGAAGATAACATTATTTTAGTACATAATTGTAATATTATTGAAAAAGATATGTTTATATGTGATTTTTCTTTGAATGTCCTTGAGAATATTATATAATATATGCTGTGCCCTAGGATAAAAGGAGAGATTTTAATGTTTAATTATATTTTAGGTATCGTAGTATCATCATTAGTGGCAATACTAATAACTCCATCACTAATGAAAATAGCTGATAAAATAGAGTTTACTGATAAACCTACTGAAAGAAAAAAACATGATAAACCAATACCTATAATTGGTGGGATAATTATGTTTATTGGTTTTTTTATAGGTTATTTCTTATTAGTACGAAATGATAGAACTCAAAGCCTATATTTATTTGTTTCATCAATAATGATTTTATTAATAGGGTTATTAGACGATTATTTTAAGACAAAAGGCAAAGAGTTTATGATATTTCCAAGAGTATTAGTACAAATATTAGCAGCAAGTCTAATATATAAATCAGGTATAGTATTTAATGGAATTACAGATCCGTTTAACGGTAGTTATATAGAGTTACCTGTTGTACTCAAATACATACTTACTATTACTTGGATATTTGGAGTTACTACAGTTATCAATTGGTCTGATGGAATGGATGGTTTAGCAGGCGGAATATCAACCATATCAGCTACAACTTTATTTGTAGTAGCACTTGCCAAAGGGCAAACTGATTCAGCTCTTATGTCCATAATTCTTGTAGGTGCAATATTAGGATTCCTTAAATATAACAGGCATCCTGCAAGGATATTTATGGGGGATTCAGGTGCCAATTTTTTAGGGTTTACTTTAGCAATAATAGCTTTAGATGGAGCCTTTAAACAGGCTACAGTTATGTCCATATTCATACCGTTTTTAGCATTAGGAGTACCTATATTTGATAACTTATTTGTAATATTTAAGAGATTTAGTGAAGGTAAACCTGTATATCAAGCAGACAGAAGTCAAATACATTATAGACTTGAGCAAAAAGGAATGAATACAAGACAGGTAGTTTCTTATATATGTTTAATAAGTACATGTTTAAGTCTTATATCTATTTTAATACTATTACTTAGATTATAAAAACTGAATTTATAAACAAGTTTTAAAGTAGATTTAAGGTTATATAGTTATGATTTTAATTAAAACAATATACTATAATAATGGGCGAAATAATAATTTGAAAATAATTACTGAAATTTAATTGATAATTATTAATAATATGGTGTATAATATGATATTATATACATATAGTATTGAATAAATTGCAATTTAAATAATTGAATAAATCATCTTATCAAGAGTGGTGGAGGGACTGGCCCTGTGAAACCCGGCAACCTTATAATAGGTTATATATAAGACTTAACTTATAGCAACTATGGTATCTAAATTAGTGATATAAGTTAAATTTTATTATTAACCAAGCATATAAAGGTGCTAAATCCTGCAGTTTTTACTGGAAGATAGGATATGCTTTGTGGTTCAGACCTAGAGGTATATCCTCTAGGTTTTTTTACTTTATATGAAATTATAAAAAGGAAGAATTTATTTTTAAATTAAAGGAGGACTTAATATGCTAATTAAGGATTTATTTAAACAGAAGAGGATGGTTTTTTCTTTCGAAATATTTCCTCCAAAGCTTACTTCACCAATAGAGACAGTTTATAAAACAATAGAGGAATTAGCAGTTTTAAACCCAGACTATATAAGTGTTACTTATGGTGCTGGTGGAAGCGTAAATAACAACAGAACTTGTGAATTAAGTTCTTTAGTAAAAAATAAATATGGAATAGAAGCGTTAGCTCATCTTACATGTATTAACTCTAGCGAAGATAAAATAAATAAAATTGTTGAAAATTTAAATAAAAATAACATTAAGAATATTTTAGCTTTGAGAGGAGATGTGAATGGAGAAGAAAATGGAAGTGATAGATATAATTATGCTTTTGAACTTATCAAGCATTTAAGAGACAAAGGTAATTTATGTCTAGGAGCTGCTTGCTACCCTGAAGGACATGTACAAAGCGATAATTTAGATAATGATATATTGTATCTGAAAAACAAGGTAGATGCAGGAGCTGATTTTTTAGTATCACAACTGTTTTTTGATAATAATTTGTATTATAACTTTCTTGATAAAGCAGCTAGCAAAAATATAAACATACCGATTCAGGCAGGTATAATGCCTGTTACAAATAAAAAACAGATTGAGAGAATAGCATCACTTTCAGGTGCGTATCTTCCACAGAAGTTTATAAAGATAATGGATAAATATGAACATAATAAAGAAGCTTTAAGAGATGCAGGTATAGCTTATGCAGTAGAGCAAATTGTTGATTTAGTATCTTCTGGAGTAAGTGGAATACATCTTTATACTATGAATAATCCATATGTTGCAAAGAAAATAACCAATAGCATTGAATCGCTTATCAATCATATAAATGAAGAAGCTATATAAGAGAATACTGTAAAAGTACTGTGTTTAAATAAAGTGATTACGCATCCGATGCTCTGCTTCATAACCACTTTATTTAAACGATATTTTTAAACATAGCAAAGGAAATGATGTTTAGCAAGAATTTCAATGAATATGAATACTTAATGTTCAACACACTATAGTTGTATCCTTAAAAATATTTATATATTTAATAATGGCTATGTTTAGCATTATGTTGAAGTTGAGGTGTTACTTAATATAGTATCTTCCATGGAACACTTTAATTTAAATAGAATATTAAATAAAGCCTTAAGAATAAGGAGGTAGCTATGGGAATAAGTGAAAAGGATCATGCATATGAGGTTGCTAAAAAAATGCTTATAGATGGAGAGTCCTGGGATAAGATAATGCAAGAAACAAAGCTTAGATTAAAAGATTTAAAAAGAATCCAAAAAGAAGAAATAACTCCGCATTTCTAAATCATCAAGTAGTTAAGTTTAGCTTTAAGCTAAATTTAACTACTTTTTTTACTGAAAAGTATGTTTGTGTAAGAATTTGGAAAATATTTATGGTTGTGTTAAAATATAAAGATAAATTAATTAGATGTTCTATTTATATTTTTGATTTTTAAGACTTTAAGAAAAAGTTAAGAATTTATTAACTATAATCTTAAGTTTTAGCATTTATTATTATAATATAAGATTTACGAGGAGGATTTATATTATGAAAAGCAAAATAAAAGCATTTTTTCTTTCCTTTATACCAGGACTTGGACACATATACTTAGGAGAAAATAACAGAGGTTTGATATTTTTAGGAGGTTTCTTATCTTATATATTTACAGCGGGTTTTTTAAATCATTCCTACGATATTATAGGGGGATACTCAAGAGTATTTGAGGCAGCAATACCTGCATTATGGATATTTAATGTGTTAGATTGTGTAATCAATGCAGAGAAAATAAACAAGGGAATAATAAATTTAGCTGATGAAAGTAGTAGTCAGGATGAAAGAAAGCTAATTGCATTCATGCTTTCTGTTATACCGGGGCTCGGGCAGCTTTACTTAGGAGAAAAGGAAAAAGGCCAAAAGTTAATATCTCTATTTTTAATTATTTATATATTATCTTCATTGGTAAATATAGATATTTTAAGACTAGGAGTGCCAGCAATAATAATTTATTCTATATTAGATTTAATGAATGTAAAAGGAATAAGAGAAACAACAGAAATAAACTTTTCAGGGCAGTGGTTTGATAACTGGGTTAAGCTTCTTGGAGTTGTGTTTATAGCAGCAGGTGTGATAGCATTAGCAAACAGATTTTTAGGAGAATTTGTAGATAATAGGGTATTCTACATGATTAAAGATTACACAAAGGTTATATTATCTTCCGTGATTCTAATTGGGTTTGGTATCAAAATGCTTTTTATGGGGAAACCGAAGGAAATTAATAAGGAGGACTAGTAATGAAACAGTGGAAGATAGGCAGACTATCTGCAGGAGTTGGCCTAATATTACTTGGTACATTGCTTATAGTTGCAAGAATACAGAATCTATACTATTTTGAAATTATAGAAAAATGGTGGCCGGTTTTAATAATATGCTTGGGAATAGAACTTGTAGTAGGAGCATTCCTAGCAGGAAATCCTAAGCTTAGCGTGACGGTAGATGGTAAAAGTGTTTTCATCGCTGTAATTATAGTTATTTTTGTGTTTATAAGCAGCGGTATAAGCTTTGCTGCAAAAAATGGAGTTTCAATTTTTAATGGAAATGGTGTAACTATAAATGCTTTTAGTAATGAAAAGATAGTATCAAATAAGATGGAGTTCCAATCGAAAAAATCTTTGACATTAGAAAACAAACAAGGAAAGATTTCTATTGATAAGAGTGATAATGATAAGATAGAGATTGAAGCGAATATTTCTATTGGGTATAATAATGAATCTGTTATAAGTGAATTACAAAAACAAGCGATAGAATTTACAGATGGTGAAAATCTTGTAGTAAAAACAAACTACAATCAAAACAAACAAGATGGTGCAGTTAAGAAAATAGATTACACAATAAAATTACCTAGTTCTGTAAAATATGATATCAAAAGTTCTTATGGAGATGTTGTAGTTGCCAATATTTCTAGTGATGGAAAAGTAGATCAATCAAATGGAGGCACTAACATCAGTAATATTAAGGGGAATCTTGAATTAAGTAATAAGTATGGATCGGTTAAAGTTGATACTGTAGATGGTGATTTGACTGTAGGTTGTAATAATGGAACACTTAACATAATCAATGTAAAAGGAAAAGTTATAAGTTCAAATGCTTATGGATCAACAAGTATAGAAAATATAAGTGAAGATTTAGAATTTAAAGGGTCAAATGGAGCGTTCACTGAAAAGAATATTAGTGGATTCTCTAAAATATCAAGTAAGTATGGAGAAGTAAATATAATTAATCCACTGAAAGGTGCCAATATAGAGGCTAGTAATGGCGCGATAAAACTAGAAAGCAATAAACCTATTGAGGGTGATGTTACCATATATAGTGCTTTTGGAGATATAAATACTAGAATTTTAAAGGAGCAATCAGCTAAATTTAAGTGTATTACAAAAAGTGGATCTATAACTAATAATTTTGGATTATCTAGTGATAATAAAAATACTCTAGAAGGAGAAGTAAATGGTGGTAAAATTCTCTTTATGATGGAAACAAAAAATGGTTCTATAAATATAAACTAGCAAATAAAAAACTTGGTGATTTCTTGGAATCTATAAATTTTAGTTGAAGTAATTAGGGTTAGTATGTAATAATATTTTTAGATAGATTTTGAAAGGAGTTACCTTAATGCCAGTAAGAAAGATAGTTCAGTTAGGTGATGAACATTTAAAGAAAAAATCAGCACCTATTAAACAAATAAATGCAGAGACATTAGCGCTAGTAAAAGACTTAAAGGATACATTGTATTCTGTAGATGGTGTTGGACTTGCTGCACCTCAAATTGCAGTCAATAAAAGAGTTGTATTTATAGACCTAAGAGATGGATCAGAACCAATAGTATTAATTAATCCTGAAATAACCTATAGAGAAGGCAAAGAAGAAGGATATGAAGGATGTCTAAGTTATGTTGGATATGAAGGATTAGTTGAAAGACCTAAAAAAGTTAAGGTTAAAGCACTTAATGAAAAAGGTGTGGCTGTGGAGTACGAGGCTACAGGGCTTTTAGCAAGATGTTTTTGCCATGAGATAGATCACTTAGATGGAATTATGTATGTTGATCAAGCTATAGAAATGTACGAGTTAGTTGACGAAGAAGAATAAAGTAAAAATAAATATTATTTGTATGTCAGGTTTTCTGGAAATATATTTGGAAAGACGTATGCTCAAAAGAGGTCGCTAAGAAGATAGTATTAGCGGCCTTTTCAATGTCTAAAATTTATTTTCAGATGTTTTGTTCAAAAAGATTTGTGCAAGGTTTTTATTGTCTTTAACTATAGTTTCTATTATTCCTTTGCTAGCAGGGTCAAGATTATCTGTATCTTCAATAAATCTATCACCCATAGTAAATCCTGTTTTACATGCTTTATAAGCTTCTAGAATCACTTCTTCATCAGAATTTACAGTGAGATTTTTTAGTCTTTCATATATCTCAGCAAACTTACCAGTAATGCCCACACCCTCTTTTGGGACGCCTCCAAGTTGTTCTATTCTCTCTCTTAAAATATTACTGTGGTTTAAATAGGTTGCTTGAACTTGCAAAAAGCATTGTTTCAAACTATTGTCATTGGCCTTATGCTGTAGGTTTTCAAAGGCTTCTATTCCCATTTGAATACCTTTTAAAAAACGATTTAATTCTAATACTATTTCTTTTGATGGAGCTTCAACTGACATATAAATCACCTCCTATAAAGTAAGATATTTAGAATTTGTTTATATTTTAGTTTTAGCAAAAAAAATGTATTTATGCCTTGGCTTTAAGGAATACTCTAGTTAATAATATAAGTTTAATAGATACTATGATAAAGTTTATTAAAAAATGAACAAACTGTTTACTAGTGTAACTTCTTAATGTATACTAGTGTATATACATTTGAAAAGGGGAGACTTATAATGAATAAAACAAAAAATTTAACTTATATTTCAGTACTTATAGCATTAGCAATCATAATACCTATTACTTTTGGATTTGCAACAATTAATATACCGCCTTTTACAGCTACTATAGCATCACATGTTCCTATGTTTTTAAGTATGTTTGTATCACCTTTTGCTGCGGTAGCAGTTGGATTAGGTAATGCAATAGGATTTTTTATAGCAGGAAAGCCTATATGGGTAGTATTAAGAGCATTGATGCATGTTTTTGTAGGACTTGCAGGTGCGTATATGATTAAGAAAGGTGTTTCATATGGTAAGACAGTAGTATTCACATCACCTATACATGGAATATTAGAGGCTTTAGTAATTATGCCTTTCCCACAGTTTAAATTTCAGTATTTATTGGTAACTGTACTTGTTGGAACTATAATTCATCACTTTATAGATGGTACAATAACATATGTTTTAGTAGAAGCCATATCTAAGGCTACTAGAAGAGATTTCAGAAAAGTTTTATCTTCAACTTCTAGATAATAAAATATAAAGTTGTTTTTAGTTTTAAAATAATATATTTTTAAGTAAGATAATAGCTTTAATATAAAAGGTCGCCTTTATGGGCGACCTTTTATATGTTTAAAAATAAATCTATATATACTAAAAAGCTATTGAGTTGAGTTAACTATGGTATCTAAATAATGAGTTATACTATCTTGCCATGAAGGCATTTTTATATTAAAACAGTTATATAAAAGACAAGTGTTCATTGCAGTAAATTTAGGTCTAGGAGCAACATTAGTGATAGCTTCTGTAGATAGGGGTAGAACATTCTTCTGTATATTAAAATAATCGAAGGCATATTTTATAACCTCTTGCTTTGAGGTATATCCCTCATTTACGCAATTATAGACTCCATAAAAATCAGAAGTTATAATATGAGATACTGAGTTACATAAATCCTCTAAATATGTTGGATTTATAATAGCGTCTGAAATTAGAAATATAGGAGCATTTGCTTGAGATAAGGCTTTTTTTATATAGCAATCGTTTCCTCCAAAACACCAAGAGGTTCTAATTATAAAGTATTTACTACATATAGTACGAATAAGTTTTTCTGCAGCTAGTTTAGATTTTCCGTATATATTTATTGGAGTGCATTTATCAGTTTCGAAGTATGGAGAATGTTTTTCACCACCATATACATAAGCTGATGAAATGTAAACAATAGGAATGGATAAGTTATTACATGCATAGGCCACATTTAGGGTTCCAAGTGTATTTACAGTATAAGATTCAGTTTCGTGACTTTCGCAGAAATCTATATCAGATAATCCGGCAGCTTGTATAACTATATCTGGTGAATATGACTTTATAATCTGCAAAACAGAATTTTTATCAGTTATGTCCAAATCATTTTTGTCTAAAGCTATGATTTCGTGTTTATTTTTTAGGTAGTTGGTTAGATAACTCCCAATATTACCGTTTGAACCTAAGATCATTATTTTCATAAACTCACCTCATTACATTAGTTTAATTATTGTAATAGTAAATATATTCACTTTGTAGGATAATTAAATATATGTTACATAGATAATCCAGTTCTATCTAATAAAACTAAACAATACTTCTCTTAATTACTAGTGGTAATAGCATTATCAACTATATAATTGCTTAAGCCATACTTGTACAAAATATAAATTTATATTAAATTATATGAAATATACTATAAGTTTATTGACAACAATTGTATAAAATTAATATAATTTTTATTTAAAGATATAGGAACCTTTAATAAAAGTTAAACATGTTGATTTAATACTGTTTACTGGTAAAATTATAGTTGCTGCTTATGTATGTCAGCAAAATGATAAGCTTGTCTTGTATTCGGACTAATATTAAGTTTGCAAGAATTCAGTATTGGTATTTATAGTTTCAAAAAGGTCTGTGTATAGAGACTAAAGGCGGTGGGATTATGATAAAAGAAGAACAATTAGGTTATGAAAAGGACCATTTAAGAGAGACTAAGCAGTGGCTTGAAGATGCTGCTTATACACAAGGAAATGAAGAACAAAAGCTTTTAGATAAAATAGGGAAATTAAAAAAAGCATCCAAAGGAAAGTACAACGAAGAGCTGGAAACTGAAGAAAAGATATATAATATAGTTCACAAGAATCTTGAAAGGTATAGAGAATCTATTGAACAACCATACTTTGCTAGGATTGATTTTAGAGAGTATAGAAAAAAGGAAGAAGTTTTTTATATAGGAAAATTTGGACTAGGAGATATGACTAAAGGAGAAGAATTGGTCATTGATTGGAGAGCCCCTATAGCAGATTTATATTATAGTGGGACACAAGGTGATGCATATTATAGAGCACCTATCGGAGTAGTTCAAGGTGATCTTTCCTTAAAACGAAAATTTCTTTTTGATCAAGGGGATATAAAAGATATCTTCGATGAGGGAATTAATGAAATTATATTGAAAAATACAATAGATGATAGCGGTGAAAATGCGTTAATTGATGAATTCCTAAAAATAAATCTGGAACAAAGCACTGGAAGAAAGCTAAAAGAAGTAGTTGCAACAATACAAAAAGAACAAAATGAGATTATAAGAGCTGAAAAGAATGCGCCAATAATAGTGCAAGGATCAGCAGGATCAGGTAAAACTACTGTGGCCCTCCATAGACTTGCTTATTTACTTTACAGATATAAGGAAAAGTTAGATGGACAGGACATTTTAGTAATAGCTCCTAATAAACTCTTTTTAGATTATATATCTGAAGTTTTGCCAACTCTAGGAGTTGGAGAAGTAAAACAAAAGACTTTTGAGGATTTTGCTATAGATTACTTGAAATTAAAAGGAAAATTATATTCAAAGGATAAAAAGCTCCAGAATGTGTTGGAGAATGAAGATTCTGAAGAGGTTAAATATATAACTAATTCTAGTAAAATAAAGGGATCAATGGTGTTCAAGTCTATTATGGATAGATTTCTTCTTATATTAGAAAGAGAGTCTTCCAACATGGAAAATATAACGATTCAAGGGTTTACAATCTTTGAGAAAACAGAAATAAAGAGGCTATATGTTCAGGATATGAAACATATGCCAATTAATAAAAGAAAAGATGAGATAAAGAGATATTTTTCCTTAAAGTTGAATGAAAAACTAATGAAGGTAATTGAAAAAATAGACTTTCAGTATGAGTATCAAATCTCGAGAATAAAAAAACAAATGGATGATTGTCAAGAGAGACGACAAAAGCTAATAGAGATATATGATGAAAGGGATTCATTTAAAAATAAGATAAGAACGGAAGGTAAGAACGAGTTTGATGCTTACTTTGATAACTGGAAGGGTATAGATACTAAGGATTTATACAAGAGATTATTTAAAGAAGAGCTTTTTGATGAATTAGTAGATGGAGTTATACCTAAAAAACTTTGGAATTATATAGTTGAAGTATTAGAAAATGATGATGAACAAGGAGTAATTGATAGTGATGATATCGCTCCGTTGTTATACCTAAAGCTTATGGTGGAAGGTGTTTCTGACGACAAGAAATATAAACATATAGTTATAGATGAAGCTCAAGATTACTCACCATTGCAGATGTGTGTAGCATCTATGTTAGCATTAGGTAATTCTATGACAATAGTAGGAGATTTAGGACAGGGAATATATTATTATAAAGGAATTGATCAATGGGAGAAGCTTATTGATGATGTGTTTAAAGGTGGATGTACCTACATACCTTTAAGTCAGAGCTATAGATCAACCATAGAAATAATAGAGTTTGCAAATAAGGTGTTAAAGAAACAAAAAAATAATCTTAAGCCTGCAACCCCTGTGCTAAGACATGGAGAAGAACCTGAAGTCATACAATATGAAAATAATAATGATTTTGCAAAAGAAACAGATGCAATTGTAAATAGAGTTATAAATAGTGGAAAGAATAGTGTGGCTATAATAGGAAGAACCTTTGAAGAGTGCAAGAAAATAAGAGATATTATGAAGAAAAACTCCATGTATGATTGGACACTCATAAAAGAAGCAGATAAAAATATAAAGCTAGATAAAATAATAATACCATCATATTTAACTAAAGGACTGGAATTTGACTGTTCTATAGTGTTTAATTGTAATGATAAAATATATAGAGATAACGAGCTTGATAAGAAGCTGCTATATGTTGTTTTGACAAGAGCACTGCACTATCAGTTTGTTTTTTACAATGGCACTATTAGTAGTCTGCTCAGTGACGATTAATACATCTTCAGTTGCAAGTTATAGAAAAAAAGAAAAATAAACGTAAGTTTATAAATAGCTTTAATAAATTAAATATTTTTCAAAACTCCCCTAGGGTTTATATGTTCAATTCGTATTAAAATGGCTTGGAATTGGTACATCTTTAATAGGGGAGCTTTAATAGCATAATTATAGATTATATAACTAAGTGTGTTAATGTAATACGAGTTTTAAATAACAAGAATATAGCTGTATATCATTTGGATGAATGTGGATAAGATTGTAAAATACAAGCTTCTATGGTACAATTTATGTGATTTTATTTTATTACAGTTATGGAGGTAGTACAATGAGCGTAGAAAAGATTAGAGATAATATATATTGGATTGGTGTTAAAGACGCTGCATTAAGAGTATTCGATATTATAATGGAAACAAAAAAAGGTACAACCTATAACTCATATCTTATAAATGATGATAAGATAGCTGTAGTTGATAGTGTTAAGAACGGATTTTATGATGAATTTAAAGAAAATATAACTCATATAATAGGTGAAAAAGCTGTAGACTATATAATAGTTCAGCATACAGAATTAGATCATAGTGGATCAATCGTTAGATTGATGGAAGATTATCCAAATGCTAAAATAGTTGGTTCAAGAGCTGCAATAAATTATCTTAAAAATATCGTTAATAAGCCTTTTGAAGCTATTGAAGCTAAGGAAGATTTAAGTTTGGGTAGCACTACTTTAAAATTTATATCAGCTCCTAATCTTCACTGGCCAGATACAATATTTACTTATGTAGAAGATAAGGCTCTTTTATTCACTTGTGATTTCACAGGTTGTCATTATTGCCCTGAAGGAGCAGTAACTGATAGTTTTTCAGATGATTACTTTGAAGAAATGAAATACTATTTTGAAGTAATAATGGGGCCATTTAAGAAATTTGTAAAACAAGCACTAACAAAAATAGATGGTCTTAACATAGAAATAATTGCGCCTAGCCATGGACCATTACATGTAGCTGATGCAAAAAGATACTTGGATCTTTACGATAAATGGGCTACAGTAGATGCAGTTGAAAAGAATATTCAAGTGTTTTACATATCAGCCTATGGAAATACGGAAGCTATAGCTAAGTATGTTTCAGAAAAGATAGGTGAAAAGGGTATAAAGGTTGAGGTTCATGAAATAACTTCAATGCCTATAGAAAAAGCTGCTGAACTTATAGATAATAGCTCTGCTTTTCTTATAGGATCGCCTACAATAAACCAAGATGCTGTTAAGCCATCATGGGACTTATTATCATTGGTTAACCCTATAATAAACAGATCAAAACCAGCAGCAGCATTTGGTTCCTTTGGATGGAGTGGAGAGGGTGTGCCAATGCTGACTGAAAGACTTAAAAGCTTAAAATTAAAGACTATAGACGGACTTAAGGTGAATTTTGTACCATCCGAAGCAGACTTTAAGAATGCAGATGAGTTCGTTGAAAACTTCATGAGCTTAGTTTAAGAAAACATATGGATGTACCACTTCGTAATGAAATTTATTATTTTTAAATTCTCTGATCAGAAGCAGTGAGAGTTTTAAAAATATATTTCGGTTCTAAGCAGTATGTCTTGAGAAAGAACACTATCAAATCTATAGTGTTCTTTTACTGTGTTGAAAAGTAATTTATGTTTAGAATAGATGTTTTAATTAATGGAATTATAATACATATAAACGCTTAAGTTTATATATGAATCTTTATGTTTATAGATCATTGTACGAATTAGTTATCTAAAGATACACTGATTTTTCATTGGAAAATAATATAAAGTTAAAAGAAAACTTTATTTAAAATTAATTTAAAATTATGAGGAGATTTTTTTATGAGCAATTTAGAAGATAAGGAAATAATGTCATTTAGAGATGAGGATGGAAATAAGGTGGATTTTGAAGCTGTTGCTAGAATATATTTAGAGGAACAGGAGTACTTGATACTTTCACCACTTGATGAAGATGCTGATGAAGAAGATGCATTTATATTTAGAGTAGATGAAATAGAAGGTAAAGAAGAATATAACCTTGTAGAGGACGATAAAGAGTTTGAAGCTGTAAAAAAAGAATATAAGAAATTATTGTATTAATTAATGGAGGGAAAATAATGAAAAAATCAGAAATTATTAAATTTTTAAGTGAAAACGAATTAGTAGATATTCAAGAAATCGAGTATAAGGAAGGTCTTGTATTAAGATTCTTCTATGATTTCGATAGTGATGAATTGAGTGCAGCTAAGGCGTATTCAAACGAAGAGAGTGATCATGAAGAGGAAAGTAAAGAATGGTATTCTGAATACTTCCTGCCTTATTTAAGTGATATAGCCTTAGATAACGTAAATGATATAGTTGATGAGACAAATGAACAATTCGATGTTCAAGCTCAGTTTGTTTCATATGATATTGATCCGTCAAATTACAATTATAATGAGTTTATAGCTGTGTTCTTCGAAGAAGATAAAGATTTGGATATTGATGATATTATGGATGAATTAGGTCTGTAGAAAATTATATATAAATAAAGTTCATATCATAGCCTCTTTAGTTAATTTCTAAAGAGGCTTTTTAGTGTCCTAAAAATCTATAGTACATATTTTAAACCCCGACAATATCAAGCTATATTTTTATAAAGACCTCTCAGTCTTTTCTTTCCTAAGTTGCTCTTACCTAAGTGCTTTTTTAGTAAATATTTTTGCTGTTTAACTATAAGCTTGTCCAAATTTTCGCTTAGCTTTATTACCAGAATATTAGTAGGTGATAGAAAATTAAGAACAAAGTTTAATAAAAATTTTCTCCTGATAATCTTTTTTTCCAATTTGTAAGAATACATAAGTTTATCCTCCAATCTAATTAAATTATTAACTTATTAGTAGCGTAATATTATTATAACAAATTTTGTATTTTTGTAAAAAAGATTCATAAGTCAAATTGTTACAATTAACGCTATAAAATCTTAACAAAATACCGCAAAACGCATAAAGCAACAAGTGGAAATTTATGTAAAAGTCTGCAAATGTAGAATTTTACATAAATGTAATAAAATGAGATTGTAGAATTTCGTCTAAAGATTTGTTGTTGATAAATGGTTTATAGAAAGGTAAAATAAAAACTAGACACATAATTAATTTTTTATCATGGTTAATCGAAGTTTTATAATATAAAATACCTGTTAAATTTTTTGATTATGAATTATTGTACTTAAGAAGGAGAATTTTAATGAATATTGAAGAACTAATTGAAAGAATTAATTTTTTATATAAGAAGAGCAAGGAAGAGGGGCTAAATGAACAAGAGAAAGAAGAACAGCAAGAATTAAGAAAAGATTATATAGAAAGAGTAAAAGGTAATTTTAGAGCGCAATTAAATACAATTGAACCTAAAAATTTAAAGAAATAATAAAGGATGATATTTTATGGGTATTGTAACCGTTGAAAAATTAGTTAAAGATTTTGATTTCGAAGTACTAGTAGAAGGTGAAAAGAATATTCCTATAACAGTAAGCGACATAAATAGGCCGGGGTTACAACTTGCAGGGTTTTATAATTATTTCGCCCCAGAAAGAATACAAGTTATTGGGAAAGCCGAATGGAGCTTTTTAGATGATATGGGAGTGGACCTTAGAAAAAAAAGAGTTAATAAGTTTTTTAGTTTTAATGTAAGTTGTCTTGTAATCACAAGAAATTTAGATCCTCATGAGGAACTTATAAAGGCCGCTCAGAAAAACAAAACATGGGTTCTGAGAACTGAAATGATGACTACAAAGTTTATGAGTAAAACTACGATATATCTAGCAGATAAAATGGCACCTGAAACTAGACTTCATGGTGTGTTAGTTGATGTGTATGGTATAGGTATTTTAATTACTGGTGAAAGTGGAATAGGAAAAAGTGAAACTGCGCTTGAACTTATAAAAAGAGGACATAGACTTGTTACTGACGATGCAGTTGATATTAAAGAAATTGATGAAGATTTAATAGGAACATCACCGCATATTACTTTTGGAATGTTAGAAGTTAGAGGTATGGGAATAATCGATGTATCTGCACTGTATGGATTAAGTTCTGTACTAGCATCAAAGGAGATAAAGCTTGCTATTCATTTAGAGCATTGGAGAGATGACGGAGATTATGATAGATTAGGAATTAATGCTGAATTTGTTGATATCTTAGGAGTTAACATACGAAGAATGAGAGTGCCTATAAGACCTGGTAGAAATATTGCTGTAATAATCGAGGCTGCAGCAGCTAATTATAGATATAATCTTATGTCCGATACAACTCCAGTTGACATAATTGAAAGCAGAATGAATAAAACAGAAGAATAATTCACATAAGTTTTTTAATTCATGTACATAATAGATAGAGCATTTAAAAAAGGTGATATTTATGATTGTATATGATATTTGTGATAATTTAACAGTGGTAGACCAATGGGAACTAGAAAGATCTTATTATTGGATCTGTTGTGATCAAAAGGAAGTTCATAAACTTGGAGTTATATTCTCTGCTGAAACTATTGAAGAGTGCCAAAATTTTAGACAATATCCGAGAATAGATTACTATAAAAACTATTCTTTTATGGTGTTTAATGCACTTGACAATGAGGACTTAGAGATAATTCCTAGAGAGATTGATATATACCTAGGTAAAAGTTTTATTGTTACTGTTTACAAAAATGAAGTGAAACTTATATCTAATCTAATGGAAGATATTGAGAAGGATAAAAATTGTTTTATATTAAAAAAAAATTGTAAACCTTACATAATCTTATATTATATTCTAGATAGACTTATAATAAATAATTATAATATTATTGCAGATTTAGAGACAGAAGCTGATAGGATAGAACTGGATATATTAAAATCTCCTAAATCAAAACATATAAATAAACTTGTATCGTTAAGAAGAGAAAGCTATAAATTAAGAAAGCTTCTTAACCCGCTTAGATATATAGGGGATGCTCTGCTGCTCAATGAGAATAATGTAATAGAGCATGATCAGATGTATCTATTTAGGAATCTAAACGATAAAATAGAAAAGTTATTAGCTTCTATGGAGAGTCTAGCTCAGGACCTCGCTATGGTAAGAGAAGCATACGAAGCTGAAATAGGTATCAGAACAAATGAACTCATGAAGGCTTTTACAATAATAACTGCTGTATTTCTCCCTTTACAACTTATAACCGCCATCTTTGGAATGAGTTTTGAACACATTCCTTTTAAGAATGATAGATTTGCTTTTGAAGGATTGATAGGAACCATGGCGTTTTTAGTAGTAATCTTAATGGCTATATTCAAAGGGAAAAAAATACTTTAGTGTTTTATAATTCAAGTTAAATTTTTAAAATATGATTGTTTATAAGATTAAACATATAATTATAGAGGTATAAAAGGAGGACAAATATGACTAAGAAGACATTGACCAGGGAAATCCCTAATGCTTGGGATAAGTATTCCGATGAGGATATTAAAAAGGTTTTTGATGTAAGCGATAGATACAAACAGTTTATGTCAGCTTGCAAAACTGAAAGAGAGTGCGTAGATGAATTTGTAAAAATGGCTGAGGAAAAAGGCTATAAAGATTTAAAGGAAATCATAAAAAATGGAGATACTCTAAAAGCTGGAGATAAGGTTTACGCTAATAATATGGGCAAAACTCTAGCTATGTTTGTTATAGGAAAACAATCTTTTGAAAAAGGTCTTACAATTCTAGGGGCTCATGTAGATTCACCAAGACTTGATATAAAGCAAAACCCTCTATATGAGGATTCTGAGTTAGCCCTTTTAGAAACACACTATTATGGTGGAGTAAAGAAATACCAGTGGGTTGCTATTCCGCTAGCTATACATGGTGTAGTTGTGAAAAAAGACAATACTGTTGTAAATGTAGTAATAGGTGAAGATGATAATGACCCTGTAGTTGGAGTATCGGATTTGCTCATACACTTGTCAGCTGATCAATTAGGTAAGAAGGGGGACAAGGTTGTAGAAGGAGAAGATTTAAATCTTTTAGTTGGAAGTAGACCGATAAAAGATAAAGATGTTAAAGAAAAAGTAAAGGAAAATATACTTGTCATATTAAATGAAAAGTATGATATCACAGAAGAAGATTTTGTTTCAGCAGAACTAGAAATAGTACCGGCAGGTAAGGCAAGAGACTATGGACTTGATAGAAGTATGGTTATGGCGTATGGACATGATGATAGAATATGCGCATTTACTTCTTTTGAAGCAATAGCAAAGATAGATGAAACAGAGAAGACCTGTGTTGCATTGTTTGTAGATAAAGAAGAAATAGGTAGTGTAGGTGCTACTGGAATGCATTCTAAGTTTTTTGAAAATATAGTTGCTGAAGTTATGGATAGAGTAGGTGAATATAGTGAACTTAAGCTTAGAAGATGTTTAACTAATTCAAAGATGCTCTCTTCTGATGTAAGTGCAGCTTTTGATCCAAACTATCCATCTGTTATGGAAAAGAAAAATGCAGCTTTCTTTGGAAAGGGAATAGTATTTAATAAGTACACAGGATCAAGAGGTAAAGGTGGTTGTAATGATGCTAATCCAGAATTTATAGCGCAAATAAGAGCTATAATGGATAAGCATAATGTTGCTTGGCAAACTGCTGAACTAGGAAAGGTAGATCAAGGTGGTGGTGGTACCATTGCGTATATACTTGCAGAGTATAATATGGAAGTAATTGATTGTGGTATCGCACTTCAAAATATGCACGCTCCATGGGAAGTTGCTTCTAAGGCTGATATATATGAAGCTGTTAGAGGTTATGAAGCTTTCTTAATTGAAGCGTAGTTAATGAATTTGGAATTATTATAAAAAATAGAGGGTTAAGCTGAGGCTTAATCCTCTATTTTAGCTTTTTTAGCATTACATTAATGGAATAATTAACAATACAATTATTATATAAATATTATTATAGGCTAAGTAATAAAGTAGAGGGATAATATCATTAATGTAATATATTTATGAACAAAAACGTTTTTTACGAATATAATAAAATATACTAATGAGGGAGGAGTAATTATGGACAAGTCGAGATTTAGAAATTATGGGCTATGGGTTTCAATAGCAGCATTAATCCCTATGGTTTTGCAGGGATTTGGATTAGATATACTTCCTTCAAATTATAAGGATATTATAAATGCACTTCTAACAATACTTGTAATGGCTGGAATATTAAACGACCCAACTACAACTGCAAAATGGTTTTTTGATGATAAAGCTAAGACAGAAGAGCCTATAGCAGAAGAAAAATATGATAAAGTTACTGAGGCAACAATATCCAGAGAAAACAATGAAGTGAAGTAAAGTCTTATTGGTATAAATAAAAAGAGATTCTTTAAAAAAAGAATCTCTTTCTTAACGTATAAGTAAATATAAGATTTTCTATTGAATAAGTAAATATAAAATTTTCAAACTATTTTAGTTTAGATGTTCCGTTTAGTTTTCAAAATTTTTATAAAGAGCCATAAACTTATTAAAATCTTCTTCATCTATAGACATATCACCTATATCACCATGTTTAGTATCACCTTCAGTTATTCCATGAAAATCAGAACCACAAGTGAAAACCAGATTGTTATTTCTACAAAGACTTACCAAATAATTTTGATCTTTTTTAAAGTTCATAAAATATACTGCTTCCAAACCATCAAATCCAAGTTTTAATAAGTCTTCTGGAGAATTTTTCTTAAGAAGTATTGGGTGAGCAAGTATTACTACTGCGTTATATTTTTTTAATAATGCAATCCCCTCTTCTACAGTAATGATTTTATTTGGTACATAGGCAGGACAATTGTTTCCTATAATATTATCAAATATATAATCCCAGCTATAGTTATATCCGGCTTCAATTATGCTCTGAGCAATATGAGGACGTGCTACTACACCTTCACCTTTTTCTAATACTTTTTCATAATCAAGTCCTATATTAAAATGAATTTTTAATTTATCTACTATGCTTTTAGCTCTAGTTACTCTTGAGGTTTTAAGGTCTCTCAAAAAATTTTGTAAGCCTTTATCTTTATAAGAATCATCTCTAAAGTAACCTAATACATGAACACTTTCTTTATTATTACAAGAAAGTTCAATACCGGGAATTAGATTAATGCCATAAAGTTTTGCTGCTTTTTGAGCTTCTTCAATTCCTTCTGTATTATCGTGGTCGGTTATGGCTAAATATTCAATTCCTTTTGACTTCGCTCGCCTTACTACTTCAGTTGGAGACATTTTGCCGTCAGAAGAAGTTGTATGACAATGAAATTCTGCTTTTATATTCAAATGAGTATCATTCCTTTCAATACTATATATTTTCCTGTATTTTTTGATATAATGATTTTAACATACATTACTAAAGAGTTCCTAGTTTAACTTTTAATTTGTTCATGCCATATAATCACAATTAGACGTGATTATTGAATAAGTGTAAAGTAAATTTCAATAAAATTTACTTGAAACTTAATTTATTATATAAAATACTAGTAGGAATATAATTATAAGCATATAGATTTATGAAATATAATACATACGGATAGAATACAGGAGGCAATACATGGTTAATCATGATAAAATAAGGCAAGCAGCAAAACTAATAATTGAAGCTATAGGTGAAGATGTAAATAGAGAAGGTTTGATAGAAACTCCAGATAGGATTGCTAGGATGTACGACGAAATCTTTTCAGGTATCGGGGAAGATGCAGAAAAATATCTTTCTAAGCAATTTACTATAGAAAGCGACAACTTAGTATTAGAAAAAGATATAAGTTTTTACTCTATGTGCGAACATCACTTTTTACCTTTTTACGGCAAAGCACACATAGCATATATACCAAATGGTAAAGTTACTGGCTTATCTAAGCTGGCTAGAACTGTTGAAGTATACTCTAAGAAACCTCAATTGCAGGAGAGACTTACAGAAGAAATAGCAGATGCTATTATGAAATACTTAAATGCTAAAGGCGTAATGGTTATTATAGAGGCTGAACATATGTGTATGGCTATGAGGGGGATAAAAAAGCAAGGCAGTATTACTGTTACCACCACCTGTAGAGGTGACTTCTTAAATGATAATAATCTTAAAAATGAAGTGTTCAGTCTCATAAAATTATAATCTAGTAAAAGATATTTATATATTATTAAGAAATTGTGGTGATAAAATGGAGAGAGTTAATTATATATTAAACAGTCCAAAGTATAAGTTTTATCTCTCACAAATTGAAGCTTGTGAGATTGATAGAATATATTGTAGACATGATTTAAAGCACTTTTTAGATGTTGCAAGGATAGCTTATATCATGGTGCTAGAGCAGAATATGCAAATTTCAAGGGAAGTAGTATACGCTACAGCTATATTACATGATATAGGAAGATTTAAACAATATAAGGATGGAACACCTCATCATGAGGCATCTTATGAAATTGCTAAGATCTTATTAAAAGAGGCAAGTTTTAATGAGGAAGAAAGTGATAAAGTACTTAAAGCTATATTAAATCATAGAAATGATAAAGAGAATGGATTCGATTATATATTTTATAAAAGTGATAAATTGTCAAGAGACTGCTATACATGCAAGGCAACTCTTACTTGTAATTGGGAAGAAGAAAAAAGAAATTACAATATAACATATTAGTTTTTAATTTGAGGTGATAATAATGTACATAGGAAATAAAAAATTTATTTTTGGTGACAAAACTTATATAATGGGAATCCTTAATTTGACCCCAGATTCATTTTCAGATGGAGGAAAATTTAACTGTTCAAAAAATGCAATTGATCATGCTGAAGTTATGATAGCTGAAGGTGTAGATATCATTGATATAGGAGGAGAATCAACAAGACCTAACCACGAACCTGTTGATGAAAAGGAAGAGTTACAAAGAGTCATTCCAATTATTAAAGCTATTAGAGAAAAACTGGATATACCTATATCAATAGATACATATAAAGGGAAAGTTGCTGAAGAAGCTATAAAGGCTGGTGCTAATTTAATAAATGATGTTTGGGGATTTAAAAAGGATAAGTATATTGCAGAAGTAGCTGCAAAATATGATGTGCCTTGTTGCCTTATGCATAACAGAGATAATACTGAATATGGTGATATAATAGAGGATATGATAAGTGATTTTAAAGAATCTATATCTATAGCCATAGCTGCTGGTGTAAAAAAAGAAAATATAATACTTGATCCAGGAATAGGCTTTGCTAAAAGCTACGAGCAAAATTTATATGTAATGAATAATTTAGAAAAATTTAATTGTTTAGGATATCCTTTACTTTTAGGAACTTCTAGAAAATCATTTATAGGAAACACCCTAAATTTGCAAGTAGATGAAAGGGTTGAGGGGACTGTGGCAACAACTGTAATTGGTATAATGAAAGGATATGATTTTGTAAGAGTTCATGATGTGAAAGAAAATAAAAGAGCAGCAGTGATGACTGATGCAATTGTAAGAAATAGATAAACTTAGGAGGATAAATAGATTGGATAAGCTTTATATAGAAAATCTAGAGTTATTTGCGAATCATGGTGTATTTGGCGAAGAAAAATCATTAGGTCAAAAATTTATAATATCACTGGAACTTTTCTTCAATTCAAGAGAAGCTGCAATTACAGGAGATTTAACTAAATCAGTTCACTACGGAGAACTATGTCATAAGCTTGAAAAAGAATTTCAAAAGGAAAGCTATGATTTAATAGAAACGGCTGCAGAAAAAACTGCAGAATTTATTTTAAGGGAATATACAATATTAGAAGCTGTTAAAGTTACAATAAAGAAACCATGGGCGCCTATAGGAAAACACCTAGACTACGCAGCTATTGAAATATATAGAAAATGGAACAAGGCATTTATAGCATTAGGTTCTAATAAGGGAGATAAAAACTATAATCTATTGACTGCTTTAGACATTATAAGTGAATCTGGACACACTAAAGTAAATAAAGTATCAAATTTTATTACAACAGAACCTTGGGGATATGAAAATCAAGAAAAATTCCTAAATGGTGCAGCTGAGATATCAACTATACTCTCACCAAGAGAACTAATTGATTATTTGTTACAAGTAGAAAGCGAACTAAAGAGAGAAAGAATTATAAAATGGGGACCTAGAACCATTGATTTAGATGTCTTAATTTATGAGGATGTAATCTCATCAGATGAGCATATTGTAATTCCACACCCAAGAATGCATGAAAGGTTATTTGTAATAGAACCACTGGCAGAAATTGCTCCTTATGAATTTCATCCAATACTTAGAAAAAGAATATTTGAAATAAAAGAACAATTGCTTAGTAATCTGAAATAAAAAAGTTCTATTCTTAAATTTAAACTACGGTAAAGTGATGTTTTGAAATATACTTATTTCAAAGTAAAACTTGTGGACTGATTATACAATTCAGTATGTTAGTACATAAGCTATAAAAGTATTAATAAATAATAGTGTATCCAAAAGTTAATTGTTTTGGATACACTTTTTCTTTTGAATCAATCTATATATAGGCTTATTTGTTAAAAACGTATTTGCAGAAAGAATCTAATCTATAAGCCAATGGAATATTATCCATACTAAGATAATCCTCCTCAAAAACACCATCCCAAGGGAAAATAGAAACCACATTTTCGTCATATACATTAATAACATATTTATCATCTGATATCTTTATGAAAAGTTTGTATTTTGGCTTTTCTGGAAGATTAGCAGGTTTTTTTATAAAGTTATCATTTTTTAAGGATTTAATGAAATCTATTAGGATTTTGTCGTCTTCCTCTTTTGCTGGTAATTCCTTGTAAACATCTGTGTCAAAGGCAGAAATCTGAAACTTATTATTACTTATAAGCTTGTACAATTCTTCCGTATAATAATGATTGGATGGTTTCTTTTTTAAGTTTATGTACTGTGAGTCAGAACATCCTATAAAGGTTAATGAAATAATTAAAATAAGAATTAATGAAAGAAGTTTTTTCATGAGACCTCCGTAAACATATTATTACTTTAAATAATATGTAATTGGCTACATCGATAGAACATTTTACTGAAATTTGAATAATATATATAGATACAAATTTTTAGTATAGTTTTTTACATAGTACTAGATAAGGAGGAAAGCATATTGAAGTATGGGCTGGATATAGAGAACAAAGTTGTTTCTTCATATGTGAATAAAAGATTGATAAGAAATGGACATTCAGTTGTAAACTTTCAGGAAGATAATAATAAGTTATTTGGAGAAGTTCTGTTTAGAAAAGCTTTATTAGCAAATCAAACTAGAGTAGATCTGTATATAAATATTGAAAACCAACAAACTGAAGTTGATTTAGTAGATATATATGTAAGTAAAGGTGAATGGATATTAAGTTTTTTATTAGAGCTCAGAGAAAAAATGAAAAGTATTGGTTTTGATGAAGTTAATATTAAGGATGGGGCAAGTTTATATCTATGTAAAAAGATAAAAGCACCCTCATTAATCATTAGAATTAAATCAAGTACTATAGATATAGGTGCTAAAGAATTCGAAAAAGAACTTGCTGATTGGCTAATTAACATATTTAGTTAAAAGTTTTAATGTTAAAAATAGCTCAGATTACTTATAGAATAGTTTAAGTGTATTTTTAATTGTCAAAATCATTAACTGTTTAGTAAGGACATATATAAATTGTCACTTAAATTAAAACTAAAGGAATCTGAGCTACAGTTTATACAAAAAGTTAAAGACTTACTAAGTCTTTAACTTAAATTTATATTTAATCAGTAAAGTTCTTATTCATGGATTAATCGCACTTAAACTTATCTTTTTCATTTTTATTTTTATCATTCTCATTTGAAGCATTTCCAAGCTTAACTCTACTAATTAGAAACCCAACAGTAGAAAATAGAATATTTCTTATTTCTCCGATAGTAGAGTTGGTTTGATCAATGCTTGTCCAATAAGACAACATAATAACAGCCAAAGATAACAGTGACATAAATCCAGCAATTAGAACTTGAAACTTTTTATCTCTAAGATTATCATTTGGTATAATCTGATCACCAAATATATACCCGAATATAGATGACATCACTGATCTTATGGTTTCGTTTGAGGACGAAGAGAATCCACCATTTATAAATATTGTGATGCATGTGTGAACAAAAGCTATGAATCCTAGAATTGTTAAGAATCTCATTGCGAGACATTGAGTCTCCCAAATCTTCTTCAACTTCTTTATTTTCTTGAACATAGGCATCACCCTCTTAGATATAATATGATAATTAATAATAAATTGTTACTTAATATTAGACATAAATATATCTTTTTTTTAATATTATAGATTGAATTAATTTATTCTAGAAGGGGTAATATGCTTACTATTGCAACATTAGGACCTAAAGCTAAAACTCAGCAAGAGATAAAAAGATTGATTGAGGAAGGAGCAAATGGAATAAGAATCAATTTTTCACATTGTGATTATGAGAGTGTTAAGGAAACCATTAGATACATAAAAGATAACTTTCAAACAATTAATATTATAGGAGATATACAAGGACATAAAATAAGAGTAGGACGATGTTTTAGAGAAGTAAGAAAAACTGCAAAAGGTGAAATAGTATATTTTTGTTCAGAAGATAGGTATGAAGAAATACTTAAGGTTTGGGATGGACGAAAAGAAGTGTTGATTCCTCTAACTATTAGGGAACAGGATTTATTAGATTCTCCAATGAAAACTGTATATATGAAAGATGGAAGTATGGAATATACAGTGATAAGTAAAAAAAATTCAATGTTACAGTGCAGAGTTGTTTGCGGTGGTGTAGTTCGAGCAGAAAAGGGCTGTAATCTTCCAGGACTCAATAGGCAAACTAGGGATATCAGCGACAAGGACTTGAAAGATATTAAATTTTGCATTGAGAATAAAGTTGATACTATATTGTATTCATATGTTTATGATGATAAGGATATAGTAAAATTCAAAAGTGCCGTAATTAGGGTAAACATTGAAAAGAGTTATGAACCTAAGTTGTGGGCAAAGATTGAAACTGAAAAAGCTATAAATAATATAAAATCTATATCAGAAAAGGTAGATGGAGTGGTACTAGGGAGAGGAGATTTGCTGCCAGAAACCAATATATATAAGATGGCCTTATACCAACATAATTTTATAAGAGCTATGAAAAACAGTAATAAAGATGTTATAATTGCAACTCATGTGTTAGATTCAT
The DNA here is from genome assembly GCF_024341905.1 of Clostridium folliculivorans. Lineage (GTDB taxonomy): Bacteria > Bacillota > Clostridia > Clostridiales > Clostridiaceae > Clostridium_AR > Clostridium_AR folliculivorans. The sequence continues at coordinate 351,919 of NZ_BQXY01000003.1, read as the reverse complement.
TAAAAGAAAATTATAAACCAACAGTAAATGAGATGAATGATATATTCTATTGCATAGGCGGTGGGGTAAGTGGTTTCATGCTTACAGGTGAAACTTCCATAGGGAGAAACCCTGTGAATGCCGTTATAGTATTAAAAAAGGCAATAGATTTTTATACAAAAGTATTCAAAAAGAATTAATCGGATATTCTGGATATCACTTTATAGAGTATTAACTTTACAATTGGATTCGTATTTTTATTATTATCCATCTTTAGTTATGAAAATTGCATAGAAATTAAAATATGGAGTAAGAGGAACCAAGATGAAGAGCATTAATTCATTTTGGTCTTTTTATTATATATGGATGTACTACTTCGTAAGACCATCGAAAGCATTGTTTTGAGTCTAATGATTGAAGAAGTATGTCAGTTTAGAGGAATAGATAACTTCTTCATATTTGGAACTGTTTTACCTATTGCAAGTTTTTTGTACAATAAGGATTTGAGTAGTATAATATAAGAAATCGAATGATAAATTGCTCAGAAGCTAAAAATAAAATTATAATGAATTTATTGCCTGCCAGGTTTTCTAAATGTATTTTTGGAAAGGCTAAGGTGGAAAAATGTATTGGCGTTTTTAGAGTTCCTAGCTCAACTATTAATTTATACATGCCTAAAAATCCCCAGAAGCCAGGATTTTCAAACAAGTATAAATTAAGTTTCGACATAGGAACTCTTTAGAAAGGATAAAAATGAAGGTAAGAACAGGTGAAAAAGCCCTAGCATCATTAGTTATTATGCTTATAGGTTTTATAATTACGTTATTTTCAAATAATAGCTCCATAATGATATTGTTGCAAAATGGATTTGAGGCAGGACTAGTTGGAGGCCTGGCAGATTGGTTTGCAGTATCAGCACTTTTTCGTCATCCGATGGGGATACCAATCCCGCATACAGCTCTTTTGCCAAGAAACAGAGAAAGAATAACAACCTCCCTTGTTTCAATAGTTGAAAATGATTTGTTAAATAAAGAAAGTGTAATTAATAGAATTAGCAAAATCAGTTTTACAAAGAAAGTATTAGAAATGTCTAGGAATCACGTATATTCAAGCCAAGTGAAGTTAGCGGTAGTCAATATTGCTAATAGGATAAAGAATTCTATATCCATAACGGAAATGGCAATATATTTTAACACCACAATAAGTGAGTACATAAATTCTATAGATACAAAAAAGGTGTTAGAGGATCTAATAAATCAAATTTTTAATAATAATTATGATGATAAGATTTTTGATGTTTTAATTGATAATGTTGAAGATGTAATTAAGAGAGAAGATGTAAAAAAAGAAATTGCTATTACCTCTGTTAATACAGCAAAGAAAATGCCTAAAAAGGGTATGATTCAATTTACGCTTAGTAAAGTTACTGATATTATTGGTGAGGATAAAGTTGGTAGTAAAGTTCAAGAGTTCATACTTCTCATGCTGAAGGAGTTAAAATACAAAGATAATCCGAGTAGGATAATGGTGATGAAGTCTATTCGTGATAATATTATAAAAATTAGTGAAGATAAGAGTGTTATAGAAAAGTTAAACCAATATAAGGTGGATATAAGCAATAACGATAAAATTAATGATTTCTTGTTAAAGATATTACAAAGCTTAGAAGCCCAAATATTAGATTTTATCAATGATGATAAAATTGTAGAGGAAAAAATATTGCCAGTTTTAGAAAAGCTAATTAATGATATGTCAAAAGAAGATGAACTTGTGGAAAATATTGATCAATATATACGTTCGCAAATATCTAATTATATTAATAAGAATCATGAAAAGATAGGTGTTCTAGTTAAAGAAAATATAGAGAAACTTGACACTGAAGCTCTTATTGATTTGATAGAAGATAAGGTTGGCGATGATCTACAATGGATAAGAATAAATGGAGCAGTTTGTGGATTTTTAATCGGGTTAGTATTAGGTGGTATTAAATTGATGGTTAGGTGAAGAATCTGCTAAAGAACTGTGTTGAAATTAATTGGTCATCCATCCAATGCCTTAATGAACTTTGCAAAGAATTAATATGATTTTGTCATATTCCATCTCCTGCATAGCTAATTAATTTCAATAATATTTTTGAACATAGGTTAATGTATAAGTATAAAGAATTACAGGATACTACCGATAAAACATACAATGAGATATGATAAATACTATACTTAATTATAGCCTAGAATTAAAAATTGAGTTACAAATGAAAGGGGAGATACAGTGAGTAATGATTTGCCGGTTATTGGAGTTGTATTGAAAGATGGTCATGTAGAAAGTTATGATTATATGACAGCTGTAAAAAACGATTTTCATCATACTTTTATAATGTCTTCAAAAGATAAAAATGAACTTGATTATGATAGTGCTTTGAGGTTTGTTAAGCTCGATGGTGAGGAGTTTTATACCTTAGAAGGTGAGCCAGCGCTTGATCCTCACACTGTTGGCAAGAAGCAGATCAGTATATTTGCAGCTCATTGTATAGATAATGGAGTTGATCCAAAAACAAGAGTGAAAATAAAAGATCACAAATTGGAAACTTATTATGAAGGTAAATTTATTGGAGCTTTGAAAGATTTTTTAAAAGAAATATAAGTTTATGAGACTATCCAAAATAAATTAAGTTTTATATTGGATAGTTTATTTTTTTAGGTTAGAGTAGACAGGCATATACTCTAAATATGAAAAAGTTCAAAGGGATATACTGCAATTCTAATAGAGAATCGAATATATTTTACATAGAGTTAACTTAAGTAGCAATATTATTAATAATCCTGTGATATATTTTAACTAAATGTATAAGGTACTCCATATATGATTAGTTATTAAACACAAGAGGAGATTAAATGATGATAAATGGATTAATTGATATTTCAAATTATAGTGAGGTGGCTGAATTGAAAGGTATACTTGATAGTAAAAATATTTCTACAGTTTATCAACCTATCGTTTCACTTTTAGATGCTACAATTATAGGCTACGAAGCGTTGAGTAGGGGACCTGTAAGTTCGCCACTACAAAATCCAGATGAACTATTTAAGTCTGCTCAAACTTACAATAAGACCTGGGAATTAGAGCAACTATGTAGAATAAAGGCTATAGAAAGAGCAACAAATCTTGAAAAGGATAAATATCTTTTTATAAACGTAGATCCTCATATTTTTAAGGATGAAAAATTTAAAAGAGGTTTTACAAAGGAATTCCTAGCAGAGCATAATATCTCACCTGATTGTATAGTATTTGAAATAACAGAGAAGACATGTATAGAAGATTATAAGGGGTTTAGGCAAGCTCTTGATAATTATGTGGATCAAGGATATAAAATTGCAATAGATGATACAGGTTCAGGCTATTCAGGTCTTAAAATGTTAAATGAAACAAAGCCTCATTATGTTAAAATCGATATGGACTTAATAAGAGATATAAATAAAGATTCTTTTAAGCAATCTTTATTGGAGTGTTTTGTGAAACTTTCAGAAGCTACTAATATGAAACTTATAGCTGAAGGAATAGAGACAGAAGAGGAATTAAAGACTCTAATAAGTTTAGGTGTATATGCAGGACAAGGATACTTTATTAGTAGACCAGCAGGTACATTTTTAGATATTCCTGGTCCGATAAAAGAATTAATTATAAGATTTAATAAATTAAAAGAAAATATGTATAATAATTATACTTCCAATAATATAGGTGAAATTGTAGTTAATGATAGAACTTTTAGTGCTACAACTCAATGTAAAGAGATTAAAGAGTATTTTGATTTTAATGATATTGCAGGAGCTTGTATTATAGAAAATGAAAAGCCTGTTGGATTGATAATGAAACATACTTTGGACTCTGCCCTTGCTACCCAATTTGGTGTAGCAGTTTTTACAAAACGACCTATATCCTTAGTGATGGATGAAAATCCATTAGTAGTAGATTATCATACACCGGTTAATGAAGTATCAAGAATGGCTATGTCTAGAAAAGCAAAAAATATCTATGATTATATTATTGTAACTAATAATGATAAATATTGCGGGGTAGTTTCTATAAAAAACTTACTTAATTATAATACGATGTTAGAATGTAATTATGCTAGACAACTTAATCCGCTGACAGAGCTTCCTGGTAATATGGTTATACAAAATACTATAAACAATATTCTTAAAACAGAGCGTACATATTGTATATTTTATTTTGATCTAGATAATTTTAAAGTTTACAATGATACATATGGGTTTGAAAATGGAGATAGAATTATCAAATATACAGCTCAATTAATAAATACTGAAGTAAAGTCGCTTTTTCCTTACAACGGATTTGTTGGACATATCGGAGGAGATGATTTTGTTAGTATATTGGAGAACCCAATTGAAGAATGCAAAAATCTATGCAGCAAAATAGTAGAACAATTTAATCAGGGTATCTTAAATTTTTTTAATGAAAATGATAGGAATAATAAATATATTGAAGCTGTAGATAGAAAAGGCAACAAAGAAAAACTTCCTATTACATCTCTTTCAATCGCAGGCGTATATGGTAAATTCGATAGCTATTCTAATCCTGAAGATGTTGCTCTTTATGTTGCTGCGATTAAGAAAGAAGCTAAGAAGATTCATGGTAGCTGCTATCTAATAAAAGAAATTAACTAATAATATTGCTTGGAATAAATCTGCTGATAAGTATATTTTGTTATTATAACAAAAAAATCACACTTATATAAAGTGTGATTTTTTGGTGCCGATGGAGGGATTCGAACCCTCATGGTTTCCCGCTCGATTTTGAGTCGAGTGCGTCTGCCGTTCCGCCACATCGGCAAGCAACATGATTATATTATCATAAAAAATAGCATAATGCAATACTTTTTTTTGTACTATGAATAAAAGTTGGAAGGTGTAAGTTATCAAATTTGCAATGTATTGAAATTAATTGGTTATGTATCCGATGCTTTAATGAGCATACGCAAAGAATTAATATGATTTTTTCATATTACATGGCTAAAACTGTAAACTCACTACGTTCGAGCAGTACAGTTTATTAACGCCATTCCATCTGAAAAAAACATTTAATTCTAATAGCTCGCTCATAGAGCATCTACTGCATAATCAATTAATTTGAAGAATATTTAAAAATAGATAACTGGTATATCTTTAGAATAAGAATCTTAGATTTACTATTTTTGAATTTAATGGATAAGGATATTGATAAAATAGGATAGTTATATATTTATAAATCAAAGATAAGATGGTTGTAAATACTTAGTTTGCTTAGGTGAAAGACACTAATAATCGAAATTTGTGGAAAAATTTTTAGAAATATATTGTTACTGAGGAGGACTTTTGCTAGAATATATGTGGGTAGCAAAATTTATCCCAGTGGGATTGATTTTAACCCGCTAGTGAAACGCCTAGGTCTTTTATATTAATGCCCAGTTTGAAAAGACCATTACATAGGCTTAGATTTTGAAGTAGCTTATTAATTGTTTTTTAATGTGGACGAGCTATGGAGTTAGGTATTACTAAGAGTTAATTTAATTTCTGAGTCAATATGGAGTTGGATTAATTTTAAAACAGTGTCTTAAAATCCATACGTTTATCTAGATACAGGCTACAACAAGCGTTTGAAAATCTTTATTAATATTAAGGAGGAGAAAACAAAATGATGTATTCAAAAGAAGTTGAAGAAATGTGTGTAGTTGCAAAAGGCCCTAATCATGGAGCAGCTCCAATTCCTGTAGAAGGAAGATGGGTACAAGCAAAAGAAGTTACAGATATATCAGCGTTAACTCATGGAGTAGGCTGGTGTGCACCTCAACAAGGAGCTTGTAAATTAACTTTAAATGTTAAGGATGGTATAATCCAAGAAGCTTTAGTTGAAACAATAGGATGTTCAGGTATGACTCACTCAGCTGCTATGGCATCTGAAATATTACCTGGAAAGACTATATTAGAAGCATTAAACACAGATTTAGTTTGTGATGCTATAAATACAGCTATGAGAGAATTATTCCTTCAAATAGTTTACGGAAGATCACAAAGTGCTTTCTCAGAAGGCGGACTTCCAATAGGTGCAGGTCTTGAAGACCTTGGAAAGGGACTTAGAAGCCAAGTTGGTACTATGTACGGAACATTAGCTAAGGGTCCAAGATACCTTGAAATGGCTGAAGGTTATGTTACTAATGTAGCTTTAGATGAAGCTGGAGAAATAATCGGATACAAATTTGTTAACCTTGGAAAAATGATGGAAGCTATAGCTAAGGGTAAAGATGCTCAAGAAGCTTTAGAAGGTGCAACAGGACAATACGGAAGATTCGATGAAGCTGCTAAAGTAATTGACCCAAGACATGCATAATTAAGTGGATGAAGGAGGATAAAGAAATGGCATTATTTGAAAGTTATGAAAGAAGAATAGGACAGATAACACCTGTATTAGAAAAGTACGGTATAAAATCATTGGAAGAAGCTAGACAACTTTGTGTTGATTTAGGATTCGATCCATATACAATAGTAAGAGAAACTCAACCAATAGCATTTGAAAACGCTGGATGGGCATATGTATTAGGTGCTGCTATAGCAATCAAATCAAACTGCACAAAAGCTGCTGATGCTTCAAAAGCAATCGGTGAAGGTTTACAAGCATTCTGTATCCCAGGATCAGTTGCTGACGACAGAAAAGTTGGTCTAGGACATGGTAACCTAGGATCAATGCTTTTAAGCGAAGGAACTAAATGTTTTGCATTCCTTGCAGGACATGAATCATTTGCTGCTGCAGAAGGTGCTATAAAGATAGCTGAAAAAGCTAACAAAGTAAGAAAAGAGCCATTAAGAGTTATACTTAACGGTCTTGGAAAAGATGCAGCTCAAATAATATCAAGAATCAATGGGTTCACATATGTTCAAACTAAGTTTGACTACTACACTGGAGAATTAGCAATAGTTAAAGAAGTTGCTTATTCAAAGGGACCAAGAGCTAAGGTTAGATGCTACGGAGCAGATGACGTTAGAGAAGGTGTTGCTATAATGCACAGTGAGGGCGTTGATGTATCAATAACTGGTAACTCAACTAACCCTACAAGATTCCAACATCCAGTTGCTGGAACATACAAGAAAGAAATGATTGATCTAGGAAAGAAATACTTCTCAGTTGCATCAGGTGGTGGTACTGGAAGAACTCTTCACCCAGACAACATGGCAGCAGGTCCAGCTTCATACGGTATGACAGATACTATGGGAAGAATGCATTCAGATGCACAATTCGCAGGTTCATCATCAGTTCCAGCTCACGTTGAAATGATGGGTCTTATCGGAATGGGTAACAACCCAATGGTTGGAGCAACAGTTGCAGTAGCAGTTGCTATTGAAGAAGCTTTAACTAAGTAATCAATTTTAATTAGTATATAAGGTCTCGCGGCTTACGTAAGGGGTTTGTCGCGGGGCTTTTTTTACTGTATAGACCAGTATAAAATTTTTACTAGCTAAACCTAGTGATTTTAAGTGTTTAGAATAGTTTTTTATTGTATAAGTAAGGAACATGATTAAAAAAGTAATTGAAGAATTGAAAATAAACCGCACCTTTTTATTAAGTACGGTTTTCTTATAATGGTATAATGCATAACTAAATTTAGCTTATCAATTTTCGCTTGTTTATAATACTTAGTATATTTGGGTTATTTGTCAGAACTCTTGGTACCTTAATTTGATTTTTTGATATACCTTTATTAAATAGAGCTTCCTTTATTGAATTAAAAGTATTAGAAGATACAAGAACTACTTTTATCATACCTAACTTATGAGAAACTCTAGCTCTATCATAGGCTAAGTTTGATTTCCTAAGCTGTGAGTCTAAGGTTTGTTCTATCACTTTGATATTATGTTCAGATAAATTGTTTTTAAATTCAAAATAAAAGATATATCTTCCAGGAGTAATTGAATTGTCAGGCAGGGTTGTATAATCAACTAGATTCAACTGTAGTTTTTTTACTGTAGCATTGATGGCACTAGTTAAATGCTCTTCATTGGTCTTTTCAGCTACCATGTTGAGAATTTGATTTTTTCTATACAAAAATTCTATCTCAGGGCAGTTGTTATAAAAGCCTACTACCTTAATTACATCACCAATTCTATATCTATAAAGTCCTTCGTAATTAGTGACTACTACTTCATACTTTTTACCTATTAATATTTCATCGATACAAAGTGTGTTGGTATCATTTTCTTTGTCCTCTTTAATAGGGATAAACTCGTAAAATACTGTATCAGGGATAATTACATATCTAACTTTACCTACATAAGGATTAATACCAATCATGGCTTCTGTAGCAGCATAGGCTGGAGAGTAAGTAGGAAGTGAATCGGTATAATAATTTACCTTGTCATCATATATCGAGAAGTTTGCGCCAGTTACTGTAATAATATAGATTAAGCTAGGCCATATCCTTCTAACTATTCCTCCAAAACCTTTTTTAAACTCTAGTTCTAGCTTATCTGCTCTTACAGAATTAGGCTTAATTAATTTATTTAAATATGTTCTAGTATTTTCATCTATTCTAAGATTTGCACTTATACGTCCTTTTCTTATATCACTCGCTAGGGTTTGCCAGTTACTTTCTAAAACTCTAAATAGATCAAGCACATTGGATATAAAAACCCCGCTAATATACATAAGATTAACTTCATATAATGCAAAAAGCAGGTGAAGATATAAGGCAGTTTCTTTATCTTTTATTTTCATCACTTCTATTGGTGAAGTATATAAGTAAGGTAATATTAGTTTTATACTGTTCATACCACCGGATGTTGCAGAACAGATTGGAATACCTGCTTCAGTGTAAGTAGTCATAACAATGTCCGCTATCATTAGTCCTTTACCGTAACTCCAGCTGTTTTTGAAGTTATCATAACAAATTTTGTTTGTAAGTAGGGCCATGTACTTAGAAGCTGATTTCCTGCTGCTTTTAGTAGAAGGGATAAGTTTTTGCTTTCCTGTGGTTCCAGAGGTATGACCAAAGTACTCTACGTTTTCGCAAGTTAAAACATTTGATTCACCCTTGGACATCCGATTTATATAATTTTCATAATAACTATATTCTGTTAGTGGAACTTGAGTCTTAAAATCTTCTATAGATTTAATTTCTTTAAATTTGAACTTTGTGCCTATTTCGCTTTTGTGATTTTTTCTTAAGATTTTAAAAAGTACTTTTTCATTTACAGCTTTACAAGCTTTAGTATCCTTATCAAATTTTCTTTTTAGAACAGAGCCTCCTTCTATAGTGATTTTATATAACGTGGTACTTATTATGCTCAAGATGACACGCTCCCGAAGTATTTTTCATAATTAGTATATGAAAAAGTATAGTTGTTGATATAAAGAAAGAGAAATATATTGCTTAGATCTTACAGTATCTAACAATTTATTTCTCTTTTGTAATTACTAGTTATTTATCCATAAGCTCATCAATATGAACAGGGGTATACTTGTCCTTTTTAATAGTTTTTACAATTCTTTGCAAAGGGGAATCTGGATTGTAATTTATGTTTAGTTTATTATCATTTGTTTCAAAATCAATATATTCTATTTCTGTAGATGGGTGGTAATAAAAGCTTTTAAGTACATCAGGGTTGCCCTCGTTAAATTTATCAATAATTCGCTGAGTATCAGTAGCAGGATTTGATATACGGCCTAATGGAGTTGGAACAAATAAATGGTGGTCATCAGTCTTATATATGTTATCTTTTTTTGAATAATCATAGTGTTCGTATAGAAACTGAAAATAGTCGCTAATTATTTTCTTTTGATACATAGTGGCCCTATAATGAGGACTTTCATAATATGAAATAGGAATATTTAAAGCACTTGCGGTGTCTATTCCTTTTTCGATAACTGCCCGGGTTTCAGCTTCAGTACTATTTACGTCTTTTGACATATCTTCGCCGGTTCCACTTGCAACGTTACCAGATTGGTGTGAATAACCGTGCAGACCAATTTCACCACCTTTATTAAGCATATAATCTAGTACATCCACAAAACCTACATTTATTATGTTGTCTTTTGTGAGTAGATCATTATCAAAGTTGGCTGAGGGAACTATGAATCTAGGCATCCATGAGACATGAAACTTCATTCCATTGAAATAAAGTAAATTTGACATGATTTTTATTTTTGTTTGATTTTTATCTACAATATTTGAATATCCACAACCGAAATCTTCAAATCTGATCATGGCAATTTTTTTATTATAAGGTATTGAAAAATTTTTAGGAGCTTTAACGTCATCTTGAATAAGACTAATTTTTTTGTTTTCAAAATTGAATATAGCAATCAAATCAAAAAGCTCTTCTATATCTGATATTGATATATAGAAGGTATTATTGTAATTAAGTAAGTTGCCTCTAAGAGATCCTCTTTTAGAGTTCTTTTCATAAGAGTCTTCTGTCAAAAGAATTTTATTCGTATTATTAGATAAAAAAGGTAATCCGCTTGAATTATCTACAGTGTAATTCAATTTTTCTGAAATAAAATTAAGTGGGATATAATATCTTTGGGATTTAAGTATCATAGGTACATTAGGGAGGCTAGTCCCATCTAAAATGCTTAAACTTACATCATTGATTTCTGATATAGGTCTGTCAGAAAATTTGATTTTTGGAGTATAAGAACTCTTGAAATTGTTTTTTGTAAGTAAAATTGAATAATCAGTCTTGTTGGTGTTAGATCTAAAGAAATTAAAATAAGAAAGAACATTATATGAGATTAATAGTATTAAAACTAATGAGATAAAAGAAAAAATCAGCGTTTTCGAATTCCATGGCATTTGTCTTTCGCTCCTTTGTTATATGTATAAATCATTTATATAGATGTATCACTTCGAACCAAAATATATTTTTAAAACTCTCACGGCTTCTGGTGGGAGAATTTAAAAATAATAAGGTTTAAAAGTGGGACATCCATAAGTATGTTAAGAGGATTGTACCATTATTTTGAATAGAATAACTTAAAGAAAAGTTAAATTTGTGTTACAAATTCAGAATAATAATATAGAATTACGCAAAAATAAATTTAATAAAAAGTAGTAAGTAGTTATACTTTCTACTGCTTACACTTTCTACTTCAAAGGAATTTGTTGGGGTGATTTTATTAAGAATAATTTCAAATGGTCTGATTTCAGATAGAACTGATGAAATATGTGTTCTTAAATCATCGGTCTTAATATCACTTTCAAAAGGAAAGACAAGTGTTATATGAGGTCTTACATGATTTGCTAAAGGATCATATTTGTCTCTGATATTATCTATAATCTTAGAATTTTCAAACTCTGGAAAAATCATAATACATCTTTTCAATATCATTACTCCACCTTTCTTAAATAAGAGGAAATAAGTTTATCCTCCTAAATAAATAATAAACCAATTATTTATATAAGCTTATGAGTTTTGCAGAGTATATAATAAAAGAGCTTAAGCAATAAAGTTTAAGCTCTTTTTCATATTAACGTATAAAATTAGTAACTGCTCTTTGCTCTTCTTTTTCAGGAATATTGATGCCAGCATCTTTACCAGCTTGTATACATTTTAGAAGCCAAGCCATGTTTTTGCCTAAGGTTCTCATTGTTTGCATTCCTTCTAAATCTTGCTTTACTTCTTCAGGAGTGTTGCCGTGAACCATGTTCCAATATTGAGAGGAAACAACAGGCATATTAGCAATAGTAAAGTATTTATTTAATTGTTCAAAAGCAGCTGTTGAACCTCCACGTCTGCAGCTAACTACTGCAGCACCTGGTTTGTATTGGAAGCCGTCGCCAGCGTAGAAGAATCTATCTAGGAATGCTGTTATTTGACCTGACGCAGCGGCATAATGAACTGGAGAACCAAATATGAAGCCATCAGCATCTTTAGCTTTTTCTAGTGCAATATTTACAGTATCATCATCAAATACGCATTTTCCATCAGTTTTATAGCAGCCACCGCATGCCATACATCCACGAATAGGTTTATTTCCTACGTGGAAAATTTCTGTTTCAATATTTGCTTTGTTTAACTCTTTTGCAACTTCGCTTAACGCAGTAAAAGTACATCCTTGGGCTTTAGGACTTCCGTTAATAAGTAATACTTTCATTTTTACACCTCTTTAATATTATAAATGACTTGTAGATGTTCACATTAGATAGTAACTATTATCTATGAATAGATGGATAAAATTTTTAAATCTAAAGGAGTATCTACTTTATTCTATTAATAATATACAATAAGAAAAGTATAAAATAAATAAATTACTTTAAAGCTACATACTAAAAAATTATTTCATATAGTTTAAACCATATTAAGTCAGGGATATTGAGTCCAAGGTCAACAGTATCGACATATTTGAAATCACTTTTTTCATATAGAGATATTGCAGGAGTGTTTTTTATAGAAACATCAAGACGAAGAGTTTTAAATCCGTTCTTTAAGCAATATTCCTTAGAAAAATCCATTAGTTTTTGACCAACTCCATTTTTCATATATATCGGATTAACCACAAAAGTATGTATAACGATAACTTCCTCATCTTTTAAGTCAATTCCCCAGTTGACTCCTCGGTATGCATCTTCTTGCAAGTGATTAAGTATAACAGAACCTGCTATTTTATCATCTATTTTTAAGACAAATAAACTATTCTCTCTAATTCCATTTTCTGCTGTTTCTCTAACGGGGTATATGCCCTTTTTCCAACCAGGATAATTGATTGTGGTTTCCAAATAATCATTAAGATTGTCGTACAATTCTTCAAGTTCATTAATATCGTTTATTGTTGCTTTCTCTATTAAGCAATCATTAGAATATATATTAGTAAATATGTTATTGCTATTTCTGTTCAAATTCATTATTTCACTCCTTCGACAATATTTCCTAGGAAATCATATGTGAATTATACCATGTATAATCGTAATAGGAAAAAATGAGTATTGCTATTTCTTCTCTTTGCTGAGTGAGTGATTATAACTGACTAAAAGGACAAAAGAACAAATAAGATATATTCCTGCTAATATTGATTCTATGTTTGTAGTTATCTGATTAGTCAGAGGTGTTTGAATTAGCACTGCAGGGATTATAAAAGAAACTACTAAATAATTGTAAGGTCTTTTTATGGAAATATAATTTTTGAGAATTAATACTGCTATTAATAAAAATGCTGAAGCTGTTATTATTTCCTTAATGTTCATCTTTAATAACCTCGATATGTTATTGTATTTTCTTGTTTATTCATACAATTATACAAAATTTATATATAGGTTTCAATTGTTTTTAAAAGAACTAATGAAATGAGGAACCAAACAACTCCAATATAGATAATATATAACAAGATATTGTATGTTGAGGGGAATGGGGCTTATGATTAGAGCTGATTCTAAGGTTATTAACATTAATAAAGAGTTTAATGAGATTTGTAAGATAAGCTTTACAAAAGATGACATAATACTAGATTGCAGAGCGAAGTCATCTAACATATTTATGAAGGTATTATCAGAAAAGGAGATAGGTGTATTTGGAGATTACAATGTATATATTTTTTATATGCAGAATTTAGATATAAATAAAAATAGATATAAAATTAAAAGAATTGAGAGAACTTTTTCTGAGGTAGTAGAGCGCAGAAGTAATGGAGCTATTGATTCTGAATCCTTAAGCTGTAGAGTATATTTTCAGTGTGATACTCTAAAAAATATGAGAGAAGAAAATGGGTTAATTTATGAAATAACTATCTTTGGAAAACTTGATATTTCATATTTATTAAGTAAAGAAACTGAAGTAGATAAAAAAAGAACAAATGAAAGTGAAACTTCAACATTAAAATTAACGAAACCTGAAGTTTGGCATCGCAGGTTAGATAAAAATTACTCTGTGCTTGAAATAATGGAAATGGATGAAAAATCTTTTAAAGAAAGATTTAAAAGAAATAATATATAAATGTTATTCTAGAACTTTTGAAACTAATATTTTTAATTTATATATCTAATAATTATAAAAGTGCAATTGGATGAAATCCAACTGCACTTGCTATTAATAAACGGATATTATCAAAAATTTAGTATGGTTTACATTCCTTTTTGTGTTCTTCTATAGTTACAGGAACATGCTCCATTCTTGTAACCTTAAGATCTATTCTAACAATAAGCTTTTCAAGAAGTCTATTATAGGTTACTGCCCATTCAGGAGCTCCCATTGGTACTGGATTAGGGTCTAATAACTCTTCCTTTGAACCTTCTACAAATGCCTTTAATATTTCAACACTATCTGTTTCTTTTATAGGTTCTTTAGCTTCTACTTCTACGAAAGTAGCAAATGGGAATCTTGTTGTAAATTGGAATACTGGGCCGTTAACAGAGTCGCAAGTAAAATCTTCTATAGTTTTATAAAGAACATTTTTATCTATAAAACCATCTATGATTACCTTTGCCCACCATTTTCCATCACATTTCTTTTCTTGGTGCATTATTCTTGGTACTAATTGAGTATTTGTTATAATTACTTCTGTATCAACTTTTACTATACGGAAAACTGGAGGACTTGGAGGAGATATAATACTTTCTTTAACAACTAATTCTTGAGTATCACCAAAGCCAACAATTACTGGAACTTGAAGGAGTTTTTTGTATTCCATTGGATAATACTGCTCTTTTTCTTCATATTGTTGATAAGGTGGTTTGCCGTAGGTTGGCATTTGTTTATATGCTAAAAATCTATTGTTCATAGTTTATTACTCCTTAAATATTTTATTGATTAACGACCTGTAAAGAAAATATAAATTTTTTATGAGGTATGTCGTTAATCTTTTTCATTTGTTTTATAATATATTATATTGTCGTTATGATGAAAATGTTACTTGTTTTTTTAATTAGTAATGAGTAGTTTAGAAAAATTTATAATACATAGTTTGTATTAGTGTTTTAAATTTAAGAAAAAGATGCGGCGTAGAAAATACTTTTAAATTTGAAAGGTGAGGAAATAATATGGAATTTATTATTAATTTATCAATTAGATCTTTGGTTGAAACTTTATATTTAACAGGAATGATAATATTTTTTGGATTGATTTTGGGAGTACTTAGAAATAACTCCATTAAGAATATTTATAAGAGCTTAGGCTTTAATGCTGTCATGATGACTGGGTTTATAGGAGTTCCTATTCATGAGTTGAGTCATGCTATCTTAGCTCTAGTATTTGGGCATGATATAAGGAAAATAAAGTTATTTCAAAAGCCGGATAATAATGGGGTAATGGGGTATGTCGATCACAGCTATAATCCTAATAGTATATATCAACAAGTTGGAAATTTCTTTATAGGGGTAGCACCTATTTTTGGAGGAGTTATAACTATAATAATTCTTATGTATTTTGCAATACCAGATACATATAACAAATTTATAGATATATTATTCAATTCTCTTCATATAACTAGAATTGGAAAGGTTACTATAGAAGGCTTGCTCACTTCATATGGACATTTAGTGAAAACTATTTTCTCAGGAGAAAATTTTAGAAATCCGTATTTTTATATATTCTTATTTCTAGCAATATGTATATCTTCACATATATCTTTAAGTATGGCTGATATTAAAGGAGCATCAATGGGTTTAATTGTTCTTTTTCTTTTACTACTGGTATTAAATGCTTTTGGATTATCAATAGAACTTATGGATAAAGCTATATTGAAATATAATATCTTAATAACAGGAATGCTTATCGTAGCATTAATACTTTCCTCAATAACTTATATTATAAGCTTAGGGTTGCTTGTAGTAAGAAAACTATAATATAGAGTTATGGCAAGGAATTGAATAAAAGGTATACTGTTAAAATAGTTAATATAATAAAAACAATAGATATCTAATAATTAATTATTTAAATGTATAAAATAATAAAAATTATACATTCTGGTGTGAAAAACACATTATGGAGAAACTTAAGGGGTGCTCTATAATGTGTTTTTTGCTTTTTCATTCGCTATTATTTTAACTCAGTGATTAAACATAGTTTCATTTTTAGTTTTAATATAAGCAAAAAAAGTATTGTAATAATAATTAAGTATATGAAGAGTTTGTATCAGTACATATCAACAGGGTTAGAATATAAATGTTTAGCCTATGGAATAGTATTCCAAATCTTAATAAAAGCTTAAGATTTAATGAATAAAACTTAATATTACACAAAATCCAAAAAATGTATGATAATATATGCCGGTAGGGATTTTTTGAATGGGGGTAAGATATGAAGATATTTTTAAAGTATGTTGTAAAAATCATGATAGAAAAGAAAGCAAGGTTTTCATTATTACTATTAGCAATAATTTTAAGTACTGCACTTTTTGTAGGAAGCATGGGGGCAGTGGAATCTGCAATTGAAAGTTTTGTAAAGCCTCAACTAGAACAATTAGAAAATAAAGATTTATATATATCTTCTAAAACTGGAGAAAGTACTTTTTCTCTGGAGAACATAAATGAAAAAGGTGTTAAGAATTTAGTGCCAGAACTGAACGTATCTGTGGTGTATGATAGCGATGATTTACAATCACTTAAGCTTAGTGGAAGAGAAGAAAAATATATTGATAAAAGTATATTGCTTATGAATAAGGAACTCAAGGATTTTGATGGAGAAAAGTGCATAATCTCAAAAAGAATTAGTGATAAATTTAAACTTAATGTTGGAGATAATCTAAAGATAATTTTAAATGGTGAAAAGATATCCTTGAAAGTATCTGCAATAGCAAGTAATGAAGGTGCTTTTTACATGGATAGTAAGGATTCGTTTCAAATTATTGTTCCTTATAAATTCATATCTAAAAAGCTTGATATAGAAGGAAAATACAATTCTATAATAGCGAATAAATCAAAAGATTCAATAAAAGAATCTGTGAAAGAGTTTAATGATTCTAATACAAGCTTTTCTGCAAAGGAACTTTTTGATGAAGAACAAGTAAAATCTCAGTTGTCTCAAATGACTAGTATGTTTTATATGATGCTTGCAATAGTGGTTTTCATGAGCGCCATCATAATATATAGTTCTTTTAAGCTTACAGTAACTGAAAGAATGCCTATAATAGGTACATTCTTAAGCCAAGGTGCTACGAGAGGCACAATAAGAAGAATTCTTTATCTGGAAAGTTTTGTATATGGTATCCTTGGCGGCATTATAGGAAACGCTGCAGGTGTGGGTATTTTATATATTATTAATTACTTTATTTCTCCACTTAGAGAGTATGGAATAATTGATAAGCCGAATATTGATGTTAAATATTTAGTATTTGGTATGATGTTTTCAATACTGCTGTCAGTATTATCCGCTGCATTACCAGTAATTAAAACAAGAAAAATAGAAGTTAAGAATGTTATTTTGAATAATCCAAGTACAGTAAATGAAATTGGATATGGAAAGTTTATATCTGGGATTGTGATGCTTATTGTAGTTATAATATTAAATTTCATTAATAACAAATTCGTTATAAATATTAGTCCTATTCTAATGATTACTGCAGTTGCAGCGGCAATGCTTGTATTTCCAAAGCTTGTAGATCTTCTATCTAGGGTTATCTATATAGTTCTAAGAAAAATCAATGGTTCTATGGCCCTTTCTTTTAATAATATGAGAACCTCTAAGGTGCTGCTTGGAAATGTTAATCTTATGATATTGGCTATTATATCCATAATTACTATAAATTCATTAAGTGTAAATGTTAAAGTCTTAGTTAGTGGAATCTATGAAAAATTAAATTATAGTATAGAAATAAATGGGTCAGGTACTGGGGTTGTCGGTAATTTAGATAAAATAAAAGAAATAGTACTTAAAACTGAAGGAGTTAATAAGGATTCAATCCAATTTATGTACTATGCTAATGGAAATATAAATGAAAGTGCATTTACAGTAATGGCTGTTGAACCTGATAAATATACCGATTATGATCATTATATTAATTGGGAAGAAAAGGATAATAAATATATTTATGATAAATTCAAATCTGGAGTTAGTGATGAAGTAATACTAACAAGGAAAGTTGCAGAAAAAACTAAACTATCTGTAGGGGATACCTTTGATATGAAGCTTAGAAATACAAATAAAGCTTATAAGATTGTAGGAATAGTTGATGGAAAAATGCTGAATAACGGTATATTCATATTAATGAATTATAAAGGACTCCCAAAAGAATATTATGATTCAGCGTCATACTCAATTTATTTTAATACATCAAAGAGCTCTAAGGATATAAAGGAAAGTATAAATAAAGAAGTCAAGGGGTTAGGTGGTCAAGTAAGGACTTTTGAAGAAACTAGAGATAGAAATATAGAACAAAATGATCAGGTTATGACCATATTAAGTATATTCTCCTATATGGCAGTTGTTATAGGGTGTTTTGGAATACTTAACAATATAGGAATTAGTTTTATTCAAAGAAAGAAGGATATGGCAGTTTTAAGTTCTGTTGGCATGACTAAGGGGCAAAGAGGTGTAATGATTATAGTAGAATCAATACTTTCAGTTATATGGGCGGTGGTAATTGTAACTCCGCTTGCATATCTTACTTCATCTTTGATGTCCAAGATAACTGATAAAATAGGTCTACCTCTAGATATAAAGTTTAATATTTCTTATATGTCTGTAGTACTTAGTGTTTCTTTGATTTTAGTGTTTTTAGCAACATTACCAGTACTGTTTAAGAGCAGAAAACTGTCTATTATAGATGAATTAAAATATGAATAAAGTATTTGTAGGAGGAATTAAATGAGATCAATTGAGGTTTTTGATTTAAATAAGAGTTTTAAAGTTGGAAAAGAAGAGATAGAGGTACTAAAAGATATTAACTTTTCTGTAGAAAAAGGTGAGTTTTTATCTATAATGGGGCCTTCAGGATGTGGAAAATCAACTTTATTATATCTACTTGGAGGATTAGATAAACCTACTAGTGGAGTGGTAAGCATAAATGGAAGAGATTTAAGTTCTTTAAGTGAAAAGCAAAAGAGTATTATGAAAAGAAGAGAAATAGGTTTTGTGTTCCAGTTTTATAATCTTGTTCCTAACCTAACTGTAGAGGATAATATCTTATTGCCTATAATACTTGACGGAAAGCCTTTGAAGAAGTATGAGGAAAAACTTAAAGAAATTCTAGATACAATAGAAATGAGCCATAAAAGGAAGGTTACCCCAAGAGAACTTTCAGGAGGGCAGCAGCAAAGAGTAGCTATAGCAAGAGCTCTGGTGTTTGGACCAGATATAATCTTAGCAGATGAGCCTATTGGTAACCTAGATTCCAAGACTGGAACAGACATAATGAAGCTGTTCCAAAATATCAATAAAAACCTAAGTAAAACTATAATCCAAGTTACTCATTCAGAAGAGGCTGCTTACTATGGAACCTCTATACTAAGGTTAAAAGATGGGGAGATTCAGACTAAGGAAGGAGTTGCTTCTTAGAAAGTAGAAAGTCTTTGGAAAATTATTTGAATCTAGCAAAATGTTCTTTAAATCCTATAAAATAATTTTCTTTAAATTTTATTATGTTTATAGGA
The DNA here is from genome assembly GCF_024341905.1 of Clostridium folliculivorans. GTDB lineage: Bacteria > Bacillota > Clostridia > Clostridiales > Clostridiaceae > Clostridium_AR > Clostridium_AR folliculivorans. The sequence continues at coordinate 332,376 of NZ_BQXY01000003.1, read as the reverse complement.
TATATAAGGAATAAGCACTGTGAATTAAAAATTCATAGTGCTTATTTTGGTTGCTGATTATATTTGAATAATGTTTGAAATTAACAAAAGTTAATCTTTAAAAACAAAATATATCTTTAAGAAAGTCGAATATGCATGTAATTATATCTTTTATAGTAATAGATTTTTGCGAAACTTTCACTTCACAAGTTGCAGTGTATCCGCCATCAACTGTAGTAACAGTTATAGTTGTGTCGCCTTTACTTAGTGCGGTTACCTTTCCATTTTGGTCTACAGTTGCAACTGCAGGGTTGCTGGAAGACCATGTTACAGCTTTATTTACAGCTTCAACAGGTGTTACAGTAGCAACAAGAGTTAAGGTGTCCTTTTTTCTTAATAGGGCACTTGTACTGTTAAGTTGAACTTTAGTAGGGTGACAAACATCTCTTTTTACATTTACAATATATTCTTTTTTGGTTCCATCTTCCGCAGTAACAGATATACTGATTAAATTATCTCCAACTATAAGGTTAGGTATAGTTAATTTATCAGTAAGCAAAGCAGCCCCGTTTATAGAAACTCTAGCTGTTTCATCTGCTACAACTGGTGCCAATACAATTGATGATACAGAATAACTTACTGATGCAGTATAATTTAATTTATCTGTTTCGAAGGACGGTGATAAAGTTATAGTACTAGAATCACTGGCTTGCAAAGATAAAGATCTAAGGTTAGAATTGCTTGATTTAGGTATAACCGTAACAGCGCAAGTAGCTGAGATATTATTATCAATAGTAGTAGCTGTAATTGTTGCTTCACCTGCATTTACTGCTGTTATTTTTCCATTTTCATCTACTGACGCTATTGATGTATCACTTGAAGTCCATTTTATAGCTTTATTTTGTGCTTCATCTGGAGTAACCTTAGCTGAAATACTTGAAGCTTCACCTTGCTTAAGTTGTAGATTTGTAGTACTAAGCTCGACATTAGAAGGATGACAGAAATCTCTTTTTATATTTAAAGTATATCCCTTAGTAGTTCCATCTTCAGCGGTTACAGAGATGGTATTTAAATTATCGCCAACAGCAAGATCGGAAAGAATTGCTTTGCCGGCTTCAAGTGAAGACCCGTTTACAGTAATTGATGCCTTTTGGTCTGCAGTAACTGGAGTTATAGATACGGAAGTTACTGAGTAGTCCACAGTTGCATTATAGTTTAATATTGTAGATGAAAAATCAGGTGATATAGCTGTGGTTGAACTATCGTTTATATTAACAGCTAAGGAACTTAAATTTGCATTACTTGACTTAGGCATAACTGTAATTAAAGGAGAAGTTTTTCCATCTTCAACTGTATATTGATTTGGTAAGTCAACTTTTTTAGTTCCGTTTGAATCATAAACGCTTAAAGTTATTCCTGTACCTGATTTGACTGCTATTTTAACGTGATTTGAATCATCTAATTGAGCTGTTCCAAGAATTGTGCCGTTTAGATTTGCAGTAACTATGCTTCCAGGAGTTCCATCAACGGTACCTTCGATGTATCCATAGCCACTAGTTAAGCTTGTAGCAGTTTTAGTATCAGTGGTAGTTTTTCCGTTTTTAACTCTTATGTTAATGACATTATCAGAACCAGTGTTAACCGCTCTTGTAGTCACTGTAACTGGGGCATTACCGTTTAATGTAGTATAGCCTGAAACAGACCAAGCATTTGAAGCTTTGTCATAGACTTGGCCAACTTGGGTACCTCCAGTTAAGTAAATACCTAAACTAGGATTTGCTCCAACTCCGCCTATGGTTATTGAAAAAGGTTCGTTTTTGTATATATACGTTGGATAAAGTGATAAATTAAAAGTAGATTGAGTAGGATCAGTAACAGGAGTAGTTAAATATGGAGAGCCATAGGAACCTGGTTTCCAAGTATCAGTGTTCCATGGATCAAAGCCATTTGTAGGAGTTGACCATGGTTGTCCGTTATCTGGATCTGATTTTTCCACATCAGCCATTGGAGTATAAGTAGAACCATATATATCAGAAGGATGTGAAGAGGTACCAAAGCCCACATAGTCTTGAGAAGAATCTGCTAGCCAGTTAACGATATTAACGGATAATTTAGCTGCATTTCCGATATCATTCCAACCGTTATAGGTTGATTTTGAACTACCACTTGTAGCGTTTTTATATTTTGGTGTTTTATCTTCAATAGGTGATGAGTCTCCAATAAAGGCAGCCCTTCCTTTGCTTGGTTTAGAGATAGCAACGAAAGCACCTTCTTTTTGACCTCCAAAGTATATGCTTTTTCCACCATGAGAATTTTCCACACCACTGCTCCAAGGTACTAAATCATCAGAATCTTTAAAGTAAATAATTCCTTTTGCTTTGCTAGAATCTGTAATAGCAATAGTTGCTCCAGCTGCCATAAGCATTTTTTCGCCTACAACACCTTCTGTTAAACCTTCAGCTTCTGAAGCAGGTCTTATATCCGTAGGACCAGTTTGTCCAGAATTTAAAGGGTTAGAGTCGCCAGCGTTAAATCTAAATCTTAGTCCGAAGTTTTCTGCAAGCCAACCTTTGGAAGCATCTTTTGTGTTTCGTAGGTCTCCGTAAACTCCCCCCATATTATAATTTATACTGTCACATCTGTTATAACCGTCATAAACTTCTGTGGAATCCCACGTATTTACATTTCTGTCTCCATTATAGTGATCGCCAATAAAGTAAACACCTTTTCCAGAATCAACAAATTTCTTTAATGCATCGTATTCGGATTTTCTAAAAGGTCTGTTTGCTTCTGCGGTTACAAAAACGTCGGCGTCTTTAATTGCATCATAGGTTATTATTGATTCATTTTTATCTGCAGAAGTTCCTTCTTGATCAGAAGTTAAATTTCTGTCGTCATAAAATCTTATAGCACCATCGTTATTTTTGTCCACACCTCTATATTCTTTCACAGTGTAACCTTGATTTACTAAGGCATCAGCGAAATCTGAAAAACCTCCATCTATTACCCAGTCTGCTTGACCTGCAGCGTTATCATGAGCATTGTCAAATAAAACTACTTTTCCATTATTTTTAGCACCAGCAAGTGGTGTCTTTACAGGAATTGTATTATTCCATGTATAAGGAGTAGTTTCAGCCGCTTTAGCAACTTTTAGGGTACCGCTTACAAATGGTGCAGAGAAGCCGGTTAATTCAATCGTTAAAGCTATAGAAAGTGAAATAGCCATCAATGATTTTCGTGACATCATTTTTTTCAGTGACATTAAGTGTAATCCCCCTTAAATTTTATTAGTAGATTGATTTATCTATTCTGTCGTTCATTTAAATGAAATAAAATGTATTTGTTGGTATATAAGTATAATATGGTAAATCAATCCAAAGAAATTATAGCATTATAAACACGAATAATCAATGAATGTTAAGCTTAATAAATATTAATTAATGTAAATTTAAATTATGTAAATAAAAGTTAAAAATATAGTAAAATCAATACTTTTGAAAGCTGACTTATATTAAGAAATTTAAAATGATAATAAGATATGTTGAATAATTTGTTGAATTATATAAGAAATGTTCGTAAATTTTGGTTTTATGTATATATATAGATAAACTACTTCATATTAGAATTTATCCAAATAAAGATTCGTAGAACCATCGAAATCTTTATTTGGAGTTTAATGACTGAAGTAGTTTATCAGTTCAGCTGAATAGATATTCCATTTCCATGATTGAAAAACATACCAAAAATCATTTTAGCTATTAATGGTATTTTACTTAATAAATAAATTTTATTTGGAACTGGTATATCTATAGATGTACCACTTCGAACAGAAATCTATTTTTAAAACTCTTCTAGGTTATATAATATATGTACATAAACTTTTTTAAAATTAAGTATGAACAACAAAAATAATTACAATGTATGAACAAATAGAAAATTTAAAAATACAATAAAATGTAAGTGATTTTATTGAGGTAGATTGAATGTTTTTTGGATTACTTAGTATGATGAATAATATAAATGAAAATAAGGTTGAGCTAAAAATGCTAGACCTAGATGACAAATATGTAGTAGTTGGGAAAATTTTAGGGGTGCAGAGGAATAATATAAACTTAAACTATGAAAAAGACTATTTAACTATAACAGTAAGAGTTAATAAAGTTAATAGCAGCAGGGGATATGGGAGCTTTTTTATGGTTCAAACAGTAAATGATGTTCGAAAGAACTTTTATGTACCTAATGTGGATTCTAAAAATATAACAGGTAAGTTTGAAAATGGAAATTTAGTCATTAGTTTACCTAAAAATATCCTCAGTATCAAAAATAAAGTTATAGTTGATGTGGAAGATTATGACGAGCAAGAAAAACTAGAGTAACCTTTAAGTTGCAACTATTTAATAAACTAAGACATTTACTACTAAGTTATGTATGTTCGAGAATCAGTTATTATAATAATTTTTCAATATACATAACTTATTGTTTTAAAAATATAAATTGGTAATTACATACAACTACTAATTATGTTTACTTTTATATTCAGATGATATAACATTGTTCTTGTAAACTGGAAGTACTTGGATTATATGGTATGCTTTTAAAAGTTATAATCTGAATGTTGCAGAGGTGGAAAAAATGAGAGTTGATAATAAAACTCAATGGGAAAGCTTTGAAAGATTAGGTAAAGGCACATATATTGTTATATCGATGATATTGACTAATTTTATTGTTTTTGGCAAGGATATTTTTTCTTTCTTATCTGGAAAACTAAGTTTAACTACAATTCATTTTTCACAATTAGTGGAAATAGGTCTGTTTAGCTTATTATCTTATATATTCGCAGTATGTAATTGGAGTAGTAAGAGAAGAGCGGCTGAAAGACAAATAAGGAAAGAACAAAATAATAGGCCTAAAATAAAGTATT
>NZ_BQXY01000003.1:0-327229 GCF_024341905.1 Clostridium folliculivorans | reverse complement strand
AGCGTCTTATGTAGATTTTCGGGTATGTATAAATTAATAGTTTATCTGTTCAGCGGGATAGATATAATTTGAAAATATAAGTTTTTCTATAATAAAAACAAGTACTCATATAATATCAAGTAAACCTTGAATTAGATTTACTTAGGAGCATTCAAGGAGGAAACAGTATGATTAAATTAATACCTTTCTTAAAAAACTATAAGAAAAATGTATTCTTAGGACAATTTTTTAAGCTTTTAGAAGCTATATTTGAATTGATGATTCCAACGATAATGGCATTGGTAATTGATAACGGTGTAAAAAATAGAGATGTAAACTATATTCTTAAAATGGGAGCACTTATGCTTTTAATAGCTTCATTAGGAGTTATGTTTGCTTTTACTTGTCAGTATTTTGCTTCTATTGCATCTCAAGGCTTTGGCACTGTAGTAAGAAATGCTATCTTTAAACATATAGGAACATTTTCACATGCCGAGATTGATAGTTTTGGAACAGCTTCTTTAATAAATAGGACAACTAATGATGTAAACCAATTACAAGTAGCAGTAGCTATGTGGATTCGTTTAGTTGTAAGGGCACCTTTTCTATGTATTGGAGGTATAGTCATGGCTATGCTATTAGACTTAAAGTTGTCAATAGTAATACTTATCATACTTCCTGTATTTGTATTAGTTTTATTTTTGGTAATGAGAAAATCAATTCCGTTATATAAGAAGGTACAAGGAAAACTCGATAGACTGGCAGTTATACTAAGGGAAAATCTTTCAGGTGTTAGAGTTGTTAGGGCTTTTGATAAAGTTGATTATGAAAAAGACAGATTTAAAGCTTCTAATAGAGATTTATCTGATACTGCTGTAAGAGTAGGTAGTATTGCAGCCTTAATGAACCCAGCAACTTCAATAATCATGAATTTTGCTATTGTAGCTATAATATGGTTTGGAGGATTCCGTGTAAACGTAGGTGGAATGACTCAAGGTCAGGTTATTGCTTATATAAATTATGTTATACAGATATTTTCGGCATTAGTAGTAGTGGCTAATCTAGTGGTTACTTTTACAAAAGCTGCGGCTTCAGCTGCACGTGTTAATGAAATATTTGATACTAAAGGCTCAATAGTAGATTCAGAGATTTATTTCAGCTCAGAAGATATAGACGAAAGAGATCTATGCAGTAATGCAATAGAATTTAAAAATGTATCTTTTACCTATAAAGGATCAAAGGAATATGCACTAAAAGATATCTCTTTTAAATTAAGTAAAGGACAATCGTTTGGGATAATAGGAGCTACTGGATCAGGAAAAAGTACACTTATAAACTTAATACCTAGATTTTATGATGCTGATGAAGGTTATATCAAAGTAAATGGTATCAAAGTCCAAATCTACAACCAAGTAAAGCTTAGAGAAAAAATAGGTGTGGTTCCTCAAAAGGCAGTGGCGTTTACAGGAAGTATAAAGGATAATTTAAAATGGGGTCTTGAGGATGCTTCTGATGAGGAAATAAAAGAATCAGCAAAGATTGCTCAAGCTTCAGAATTCATCGAAAAACTTGAAAGTGGATATGATACACTAATCTCTCAAGGTGGTGCAAATCTTTCTGGAGGACAGAAGCAAAGGCTTACAATTGCAAGAGCTTTAGTAAAGAAACCAGAGATTCTTATATTAGATGATAGTTCTAGTGCATTGGATTATGCAACTGATGCTGCACTTAGAAGGGAACTTAAAGATAATACTGATAGTATGACTTTAGTTATGGTTTCTCAAAGAGTAAATGCAGTAAAGGATGCTGATTTAATATTGGTTTTAGATGATGGAGAACAAGTTGGATTGGGCACACATAAAGAACTTATAGAAACCTGTGAAATTTATAAAGAAATTTGCCTCTCTCAGGTTGAGAAGTAGGAGGTTATGACCATGAAAAATGAAACATTAATAAGGGTACTCAGATATGTAAAGAGATATAGAATTCAATTAATTCTTGTTATAGCTTTTGCGTTAGCAAGTAATATTCTTTCAATAGTCGCACCTTTTTTCACGGGTAAAGCTATAGACTACATGGTTGATAAAGGACAAGTAAACTTTTCAGCTATATTAAAGATAGTGGTATTGCTTTCGATAATATATGGCTTAAGCGCAGTACTTCAATGGTTTTTATCTATATTTACTAATGTTATATCAAATAGAACAGTTAAAGATATAAGAGATGAATTATTTGAAAAATTAAATACTATGCCACTTAAGTACTATGACAGCAAAGCACATGGAGATATAATAAGCAGATTTACCAATGATATAGATGCAATTTCAGAGGGGCTACTACAAGGTATAACTCAGCTATTTTCTGGAATTATAACTTTTGTTGGATCATTAATATTTATGATTGACTTAAGTCCAGTAATAACTCTAGTGGTGGTTGTTATGACACCATTATGTTTCTTATTGTCTTCCTTTATAGCTAAGAACTCTAAAAAGATGTTTAGAGAACAATCCAAGACTCTTGGTGAGTTAAATGGATATATAGAAGAAGTAATTGGTAATCAAAAGATAGTTAAAGCATTTAACTATGAAGAAAGATCAGAGAAAGCTTTTAAAGAAATCAATGGGAGATTATATGAATGCGGTAGAAGAGCTCAGTTTTTCTCATCTTTAACTAATCCAGGTACAAGATATATAAACAATATTACTTATATTCTTTCAGGAATAATAGGAGCAATTGTATCTGTGGCAGGAGGATTTTCTATAGGTAAAATTTCAAGTTTCTTAATCTATTCAAATCAATTTGCAAAACCAATAAATGATATAACAAGTATAACAACGCAGCTTCAATCTGCTATGGCCTCAGCAGAAAGGGTATTTGCTATATTAGATGAACAGGGAGAATCATTAGAACAAAATAATCAATCTATAAATAAATCGGTTGAAGGAAAAGTAGAATTTGAAAATGTTAGTTTTGCCTATAAAAAGGATAGACCTTTGATTGAAGGATTGAGCATGAATATAAAACCAGGTAGTACAGTAGCTATAGTAGGACCAACTGGTGCTGGTAAAACTACCTTAGTGAATTTACTTATGAGATTTTATGAAATTGATAAAGGTAAAATATCAATAGATGGAAAAGATATTAAAGAAGTATCTAAGGAAAGTCTTAGAAGTTCCTTCGGAATGGTACTTCAAGAAAGCTGGCTTTTTGCTGGAACTATAAGAGAAAATATAGCATATGGAAAACCCGATGCAACAGATGAGGCGATAATAAATGCTTCAAAAGCCGCTTATGCACATAGTTTTATAAAGAGACTTCCAAAGGGATACGATACACTAATAACTGAAGATGGAGCAAATCTTTCTCAAGGACAAAGGCAGCTATTAACTATAGCTAGGGTGATGCTTATGAACCCATCCATGCTTATATTGGATGAAGCAACAAGTAGTATTGATACCTTAACAGAAGCTAGAATACAAAAAGCCTTCCTCTCACTTATGAAAGGAAGAACAAGTTTTGTTATAGCACATAGACTTTCAACAATAAGAGAAGCAGATTTAATTCTTGTTATGAAAGATGGTAAGATAATAGAACAAGGAAGTCATGGTGAGCTCCTTATAAAAAATGGTTTCTATGCAAAGCTATATAATAGTCAGTATGCAGTGGCTAATTAGACTGGAGATTTATATATTTAAAACATAAAAAGTAATTAAATATAAAATGCGTATGAATAATTTGTTGAATTGACAAATTGTCATACGCATTTGAAAAAGCAGATACGTAAAAAAGCTCACAAAAAAGGTTGCTATAGCGACCTTTTTTGTGAGTTTAAATCAGTTTAATATTAAATTTATTAACTGCTTCATAGATCTTAGAGGATGGTTTTTCTTCAGTGATTATATAATCAATATCATCTAGATCAGCAAATTTATAGGTGCCATCTATATTGAATTTTTCATTTTCCATTAGTATATAAACAGTTCTAGCAGAAGACATTATTGCTTTTTTTGTATTGCCTTCCTCTAGGTCGAAATTGCTTATGGTTCTATCAGAAAGGTTTATGCCGCAGCTACCCATGAAAGCTTTATTTACTCTGTATCTTCTAATGCTTTCTATAGCTTCAGAGCCAATTATACCACCAAGACTCTTATTATAAGTTCCACCTATACAAATTATATTAACATTAGAAGAATCGTTAAATACAGAGGTTATTTCAACCATGTTAGTTATGACTGTAAACTTTTTGGTGCTGCCAGCGATAAGCTCAGCAAGTACAAAGTTAATACTTGATACATCTAAGAATATAGTGTCATTTTCCTCAATTAAGTCAAAAGCTTTTTCTGCGATAATCCTTTTCGATTCCAAGTTTTTAATCAATCTATTTGAAATACTTGTGCTTTCAGCAATGTTTCTTTTTAAAATAGCGCCGCCATAAGTTCTTTTAATAGCACCATCCTTTTCTAGTTTCTGAAGATCCTTTCTTATCATGCCTTCAGTAACATTAAATCTAATGCTTAGATCTTTAACTAATACCTTCCCATCTTTTGATAGCAAGTCTAATATTTCGTTTAATCTTTCTTCTGCAAACATAGATTTTACTCCTCTATATAAAAAATTAATCTTATTGTTTATTATCATTTATTATCTTAAATACTAGCTATATTATAGCCTAAAATTATTAATAAGTAACCTTGTTTTAAATTCATAGACTAAAACAAGGTGGTATTAATGCAACAGTTGTATATTTTTAAAACTATTCAACGATTTGTTGAAATGATAAGAAATGATAAAAATAAAAGCCTTATTGATAAATTAGCAACTTATCAATAAGGCTTTTAGAGATTGGTGTTATAGATGATGCAAATCATTTATTGAAACCATTCTAGGTTCAAGGCTGTCATTAAAAGTAATTTCGTTTATAGAGGTATTTCCTAAATTAAACTTGTGATACATATTCATCTTCCATTCGAAAAGTCCTATAAGAGCAGCTTTTATTATGCCTCCATGAGCAACTATAACAATTCTTGAGCCTTTATGCTCTTGAATAATTTTTGATATAGCTTTTTGGGCTCTATCGCTTGCTGCTTTAATGGATTGCTCACCACCGCATATAGGTCCTAGAAGCTCATCTTGCCTCCATCTTAAGAATTCCTCAGAGTAGGTTTCTTTTATTTCAGAGATGGTTAGTCCTTCCCAATCCCCAAAGTTTATTTCTCTTAAATTAAATTCTTCAATTGGTTTTATAGAGCTGTCTTCGCAAATAGTTTCCGCAGTCTTTTTAGCTCTGCTAAGTGGACTAGTATAAACATAATCAAAAGAATTTTTTAATCTATCTTTTAGCTTTTTTGCTTGAATAAATCCATTATCTGAAAGTTCTATATCTATGCACCCCTGAAATCTTCCTTCAGTGTTCCACTTTGTTTCTCCATGCCTTACTAAATACAAAGTTGTTTTCATTTTTACCCCCGAAATTATTGTTATAAAAATACTACTGTTACTGTAAGTTAAAGCGTTAGAGTCTTATGGCAGTTAAACTAAATATTCCAACCATTTTAGAATTTTTTTTTGACTATACAATAAAAAGATAAAACTTATCTGCCTGCTTAACTTTACTATATAATTAAATATAAATTTATATTATACGTAGAGAATTTATAAGTCAATACGGTTGTTTCATTGTCATAATGCAAAAAAATAATAGAGTTTCAAAATATAAAAATATAACAATATAAGAAGTTAAGAATATTTAATTAAATAATTAAATGATTAAATAATTATATAAATATATAGGAAACATGCGCTTTCACGATATAAAGTACTTGTAAATAGTATAGAAAATTAAGAACTTATTTGTATAAAAGTATTCACTATAAAAGTTTTTATAACTGATGAGTAAATGCTTGAACAACAAGACTAACAGTACTCACTGAAAGCCATACAATAAGGCCTAGTAACATAGGTTTAAATCCACTACTTATTATTTTTTTTAAGTCAGATTTAAGCCCTACAGCAGATAGAGCCATTACTATCATGAACTTCCCAACACTATTTATATATTTTATATAGTGCTCAGAAAAAAATCCCAATGTATTGAGAAGGGATGCAACTAAGAACCATAATATAAACCACGGAAATATTTTCGATAAATTAAAATTTACTGAGATATCAGCATTGGAAGATTTCTTTTTCTGTATAGCCATTACAATAGAAAACATTATTGATATAGGTATTATAATGGTAGTCCTTGTAAGTTTAACTATAGTTGCATACTCTCCAGCTATGTTACTAAAGGCATATCCTGCTGCAACAACTGATGAAGTATCATTAATAGCTGTACCGGCCCATAGTCCAAAGGCTTTATTTGAAAGTTTAAGTATATGTCCTAAAGGTGGAAATATAAGTACTGCTAGAATGTTAAACAAAAATATTGTTGAGATTGAGTAGGAGACTTCATTATCATCTGCTTCAATAATTGGAGAGATTGAAGCAATAGCTGAACCTCCGCAGATGGCAGTTCCAACAGCTATAAGTGATTTTAATTTCCAAGGTATCTTTAAAAGCTTGCCAAATATAAAAGCTGTAACAAAAGCGGTTAGCAAAGTAAAAAACATAACATAGACAGATTCTGTTCCTGTATACCAAACCTGTCTTAAACTCAGCCCAGCCCCTAGAATTATAATAGACCATTGTAATATTTTTTTTGAAGTAAAATCTATTCCGGCTGAATTTTTTTCGGGAATATTAAAAATATTATTTATTATTATACCTATAACAATCCCGAATACAGCGCCTCCTATTATAGGAAACTTATAACCTAACAGATTAGAAACTAAAGCTATGATAAAGGAAAAAACAATTCCTTGTAAGTTTTTCTTTAACCAATTCATAATGAAATACTCCTTTTTTAGTAATAGAATTAGTGAAGCTTATTTTAGTAAATGAGCCATTAAAGCATTATATTTAAAAAAAATTTAAATATAGACCAATAAATATATGCATATATCAGCGTCAAGCTTATAGGTATATTTTTAATATAGTATCATCCCAAAGAAAAATCCAATTAGAAGTTTTTATATTACTATAAGTAAAACTTATATGTTATTATTTTATATAAGCAAGCATTATATTTGGAGGCAAATATGATTGATATAAGATTAAAAACTTTTATGACTGTTGCAGAATTAAAAAACTTTACAAGAGCTTCTGAAAAGTTAAACATAACTCAGCCGGCTGTATCTCAGCACATAAGATTTTTAGAAGAGGAATATGATGTGAAGTTATTTACCAGACAAGGAAAAGAAGCTAAACTGACTGGAGAAGGCGAGATATTATATAGACATTCGAAAGAAATTCACCTTCACTATAAGGCTCTTGAAGTAGAACTTAAAAATAAAAATGCTATTAATAAAACTTATAAAATAGGGGCTAGTATGACTATAGGAGGCTATATACTTCCAGCAATTTTAGGGAAATATAAAAGAGTACATAAAAATACTAAATTATTTCTGCAGGTCAGTAATACGAAGAACATAATAGAGAAATTATCTAATGGAGATATTGATCTTGCAATTGTTGAAGGTGATTTTGATAGAAATAAGTTTATACATAAAAAACTTAAGGATGACGAGCTTGTATTAGCAGTTTCGAAAGAACATCAATTTGCTAAAAGAGCAGAAGTTGATTTGAAAGAAGTGCTAAAAGGAGAGTTAATACTTAGGGAAAAAGGATCGGGAACTAGAAATATATTTGAAAAAAGATTAATTGAATTAAAGATTATAAATAGTGAATTATCAGGCTATATGGAGATAGGAAGCATTAGTGCAATAAAATCTTTAATAAATGCAAATCTTGGATACTCTATAATCTCTAAAGAAACAATTCTTAACGAAATAAAATCTGGGGATATAAAAGTGGTGCCTATTAAAGGATTTAAAATTTATAGAGAGTTTAATTTTGTTTATATAAAAGATCATCTGCAAGATTTTTTTGAAGAATTTTTTGGATTCTACAAAAGTGTGAAGTAGATGTACATAGGTAATCTTTAATTGAGACTTAAGTAATGCTGCTGGTAAATTTATATTTTAAGTTTTTTAGAAATATTTGAATCGATATTTAAGTTGATAATTACATAATAAAAGGAGAGGGAAAATGAGAATAACTAAAAAAGAGGCTGCTCGGTTTATTTTAAATCATCAAAAGCTGCTTCCATCAAGAGATCTCAAAGGAAAGAACGGAATAATGGATTTTATAAATTTAGTCGGAGCCATTCAGTTTGATCCTCTAGATGTAGCTGGATACAATTCTAATCTTGTGTTGCAGTCAAGAATAAAGGACTTTAAAGTTAGCATGCTCTATGAATTACTGTACGAAGATAGAAAGCTTATTGATAGTTGGGATAAAAATATGTGCATTTTTAGTACTGAAGATTGGCCGTATTTTAAAAGGTATAGAGAAGAATGGTTAGAAAGATTTTCTAATAGGGATGTTGAGATTGATCGGATTTTAGAGTTTATAAGAAAAGATATTAGAGAAAAGGGACCACTTTCATCAAAAGATTTAGAATTCGATACAAAAGTAGATTGGGCATGGGCACCAACAAGAGCATCAAGAGCTGCGCTTGAGAGTATGTATTTCTGGGGAGAACTTATAGTTCATCATAAGTTAGGTACAAGAAGATTCTATGATTTTACAGATAAATATATTGAGAAAGAAATACTTGAAAAAGCTGATCCTAATAAAAACTTAACAGAATATTTTAAATGGGCAATTAAAAGAAGAATAGGTTCAATAGGGCTTTTATGGAATAGGCCTAGCGATGCATGGCTTGGTATACATTGGATGAAAAGTGACGATAGAAAGACGGCCTTTCAAGAATTAATAGATAGTGGTGAGGTACTGCCAATTGAAGTGGAAGATATTCAGTATACGCTATATATAAGAAAAGAAGATATAGGAACTCTTCATAAAGCTTTAATTGATACAAAAGTACCAAACAGGGCCTCATTCATAGCACCATTAGATAATTTATTATGGGATCGTAAATTAATAAAACAAGTATTCGATTTTCAATATACTTGGGAGGTATATAAACCGAAAGAAATAAGAGAGTATGGATATTATGTGCTGCCAGTATTATATAAAGATAAGTTTATCGCAAGGTTTGAACCTAAGTTCAATAAAAAGAGTAAAACTTTAGAGATAACAAATTGGTGGTGGGAGGAAAGCATAACTTTAAACAAAGCTATGGAAAATGCGTTAGTGGAATGTTTTAGAAGTTTTATGGAATATCTTGGCGCAAAATATATTGAGGTAAATGGTATAGATGATCTTGAGCAATTAGTTCTTAATACAAACTTAGTAAACAAGAAGCTGCCTTAAATAGGTCAGCTTTTTTTAGTTTGTGTTCAGTTTACAGCTTTTTTAGGCCTTAATAAAAATATGAAAAACACAAAAAGTGGTATTATTACGTAGTTTACAAAGTTTATATAAACATAGTAATCTAATAGTTTGAAAAGAGTAAAGAGATTTCTGCTACATAAGTAGGCAGCGATAAATAAAGCTATGCTTATTGCTACAAGTACAGAAGTTCTATTTAACTTATAGTATTCAAGGATTTTCATTAGCACTTGAAGAGTGACTATTAGTTTAATGAACCAGCCTCCAACTATCTGAAGCATAACGAATAATTCTCCTGCTTCTAAAAAGCCAAAGTGACGTATAAGTTGAGTTTGAATAAGTTTTGGGTAGGACATAGAATTAAATATGTCTATTTCAAATGTTGATAGATTTCCAAGCATTGAAAAAATTTGCATCTGAATTACGAAAAGTAATCCTAGTATCCCCCATAGTCGTATATTTTTTTTATCTTTAACATCACAAAATAAAGGCAAGATTATTGCGATGCTAGCGTAAGCACCTATAAGTTTAATGGTTGAAATTAAAAGCTTGTAGTTAAAACCATATTCAAGAATAGGAAGCAATCTTACGTATTCTTTATATTTTGCAGTCATAATAGCTAGCATTACTCCTGAAACGCTTATGAAAAATATACCAATAAGTACAGATATAAGTACTGCATTGTATCCTCTCTTAACTACATATGCTGCAGCAGGAATAGTAAGGAGTAGCAGTTGCCAGGTTCTTGTATAGATTAAGAAGTTAACATTCATTGCACTAGCTTCTACACTAGCACATTCCGTAAGTGTTAGGAATAAATTTAATATAAAAACTCCTATAAGAATAGACCCTAAAAACTTTCCTAATGAACTTGTGTAAATTTCTATGAAATTGTAACAGCATTTCTTTTTATATACGAAGAGAATAAATGAAAAGTAGAAAAATATAAAAATAGAAGCAAATATTAAACAAATCCAAGTATCGCGTCCGCTTAGTTTAGTAAAGATAGTTGGATAAGTCTTTATTGAAACAACAGTAAGTGATGCAATTAGGAAGAATAAATGCTTAGATGATATTTTACCCATGATATCTCCTTTAAATTGTATTTATATTTTATGCTTGAGATCTATGATGAAGTCTAAAAATTATCTTATTTTGATAAATAATTATGTATAGAGGGAATAACAATCATGTTTCAAATAGTAGTTACATTAAGTAACGAAAAATACTTGTCTGCATATATATTCAATTATTGACACAATCTATATTATAAAATCATTAATAAAGAAAAAGGTGTTGATAATGTATAAGGAAAATCTAAAATATATAAAAGATAAGCTAAAAGATAACTTTGATGTACAATACAGAGATATATTTTCCAAAAGTGGGTTAGTAACAATAATTTTCTCAGAAAATATATCAGATAATATTTTTATAAGTGAGTATATAGTAAAACCAGTAATGAGTACAAACATTGAGCTTTCAGATATAAATACTATTAAGACAAGGATTCTGCAAACAAATAATGTTTCTGAGACAAATAACTTGGATGAGGCATTGATTCACATATTATCTGGCGATGTGATTATATTATTTGAGTTTTTAGATGGTGTAATATATTGTGATGCAAAAAAAACAGTTCAAAGAGCAGTGGATAAACCATTAAATGATCCCGTTATAAAAGGGTCTCAAGAAGGATTCAATGAATCTTTAAATATGAATATTGGGCTAATAAGAAAAAGAGTTAGAAATACAATGCTTAAAATTGTATATTTTGAGGTGGGAAAGGAATCAAATACTTCTGTGGCTATGGCGTATATAGAAGGAAAAGCAGAAGGATCTCTAATAAATATGATAAAGGATAAAATAAGTAATTTAGAAGTACAGTTTATATTAGACACAAATTATATTGAAGAAGAGTTGAAATGTAAAGGGACTGAACTAGATACAATCGGGTATACAGAAAAACCTGATATAGTAGTTTCAAGACTTTTTGAAGGACGAGTGGCTGTATTAGTAGATGGATGTCCTACTGCAATAACTGCACCCTGTTTTTTTATAGAGTATTTCCAAGCTCCAGATGATTATTATTTAAATAAAAATGTAGTTGATGTTCTAAGGATATTTAGAATAATATCTTTTTTAGTGACTATAACATTACCTGCATTTTATGTAGCACTGTTTACTCATCACTTTTCTCTTATACCTCCAACATTTGTATTTAAAATATCTGAGGCAAGAGCTGGAGTACCTTTTCCGACGATTGTGGAAGTAATTATAATATTATTTTTCTTTGAACTATCAAGAGAAGCTGGAAAAAGATTGCCTTCCAATATTGGTCAACCACTGAGTATAGTATCTGCTTTAATCTTAGGTGATGCAGCAATTGGTGCTGGGCTAGCATCTCAAGGAACTATAATAATTATGGGAGTTTATGCAATAACATCATATATTAATCCAAAACTTCTTACTGTGACACCGATATGGAGCATGATTAATGTAATAATGTCTGGATTGTTTGGACTACATGGCTTTTATATATTTTTTATTGTTGTCATTGCACATATTGGATCTTTAGACAGTTGTGGGTATAAGTATTTTTGGCCTTTCGGAACTATACATAGCTATGGAGTTAGGCATAAAGATTATTTGACAAGAGGAAGACTTGGTAATATTTCAGATAGTATATTTAGGAGAAAAGAGAAATGAAGAAATTTATTTTAGTGCTTATAGTAATATTTGCTTTCCTTGTAGGAGTCCCTACAAACTATAAGGATTTAGATAAGATGCTTCTTGTAACTTCAATAATAATTGATGTTGATGATGAAGGTACATATAATATATTTCTTGAAGGCTTTTCACCAACAACAAGTACGTCAGGAATAAAACAGGAAGGACAAAGAACAATAATAAATGTAAAAGAAAAAGATACATCTGAAATCATTAACAAAATAAGTTCCCAGAGCAATCTCACAATAAATTATACTCACAATAGAGTTATCCTGTTTACTAAAAAGGCTGCTACTAGGGGAATAGATGAGATGATGGATTTGTTTGTAAGTGCTGAAGAATTTGTTATAAGAAATTACGTTGGAATTTGGGATTCAAATCTAGAAACAATAGATGATATAAAATTGAATGGTGAAAAGTTTTTTGGTCTTTATTTAGTGGCGCAATTAAACAATTCTCATACTATGGCCAGTAATAATTTTAATACTACAATAAGAAGGTTATACAATGATAGTTCAATAGGTAGTAAGACTACTATATTGCCTGTTATAAGAACTAAAAGAACAAGTGCTGGTGATAGCCTAGACATAAAATGTAATGCTATACTTAAAGATTTTAAGTATGTCGGAGAAATAGCAAGTAAGGATATAATAACTACTAATATGATGATGAATGAAGCAAAATCAGCAGCAATAAGTTCAAGAAATCCTGATATCACTGATAAGACTATAGGACTTAGAATGACAAAATGTAAAACTAAAACAGATTATGGATATAAAGATGGTATATTCATAATAAAGAAGCATTTAAATGTTCATGCCATTTATAGAGGAGCTCAAGGAAAAATAAAGATTACTGATGAAAATATAAAGCAAATAGAAAAAGATGCCGAAGAAAATATTAACTTTAATTGTTATAAAATTTTTAATGAGTATAAAGACAAAAATATAGATCTGATAAAAGCGCAAGAAAATTTTTATAGAAGATTTCCTGCAGAAAGTAAGAAGAATAATGATATTTTAAAAAACACCAGGTTAGATGTAGAAACAAAAGTAAAAATTGATTTTTCTAGTGATCCTAAAAATATAACGTTTTGAAAATAGAAGTGGAAGTTAAAGAAAATTTAATTTTAATAAAGTACGTGTATTGATAGAATGATAAAAAATATATAAAACTATTGAAAATTATTTATTTTACTTGTATAATAAATAAAAATTACATTGTTAAAGATATTGATAAGAAAGAGTACATTAAGTAATTTCTTAAAGAGAGCTATGGATGGTGGAAACATAGTAGAAAAACTTTATGGAAGCAGTCTTTGAATCTCTTGCTCAGAAATAAGGGTATTTAGAATGTTCTAGATGTATATAAAATTAGACATCTATCTATTTAATCTTTAGTAGGCAAAGACGTGACCTCACGTTATAGAGGAGAGGAATTAAAGGTTTTTAAGATTAAGTTTGACTAAATATTAATAGTTTATTGATTATAATAGGCTGGCGATATTCTAATTATCTTATAAATAAGAATACTATGTTCCTACTAAGAGAGTGCCTAGGCACTAATTAGGGTGGTACCGCGAATATACTCCTTCGTCCCTTTCAGGGATTGAGGAGTTTTTTTATTTAAATTTATTATATTTTAATTATATTTTGGGGAGGTTTTGTATATGGATGAAATATTAGAAATCTTAGAAAAAAACAGTAAATACACTGCTGAGGAAATAGCGGTGATGACGGGAAGACCACTGGAAGAAGTTAAGCAAACAATAAAGAAATATGAAGATGATAGTGTAATTGTTGGATATACAACTTTAATAAATTGGGAAAAGACTAAGAAAGATAGTGTTACAGCTCTAATTGAAGTAAGAGTAACACCTCAAAGAGGAGAAGGTTTTGATAAGGTTGCTGAAAGAATATATAAGTTTCCAGAAGTAAAGGCTTGCTATCTTATGTCAGGTGGATTTGATTTAACTGTTATAGTAGAAGGCAAGAGTCTTAAGGAAGTTTCACTTTTTGTATCTGAAAAGCTTGCTGTTCAAGAAAATGTATTAAGTACAGCTACTCACTTTGTATTAAAGAAATATAAAGATAATGGAACTATATTTGAAGAAAAGACTAGAGATGATAGGGAGGATATATTTATATGATGCTTGAAGATATGATTAAATCAAATGTAAGAAATATGCCTCCTTCTGGTATAAGAAAGTATTTCGATTTAATAAATGAAATGGATGATGTTATATCCTTAGGTGTTGGAGAACCAGACTTTGTGACACCTTGGAATATAAGAGAAGCAGGGATATATTCACTAGAAAAAGGACATACACATTACTCATCAAATGCAGGTTTTTTAGAACTTAGAGAGGAAATATCAGATTATCTAGATAGAAAGTATTGCTTAAAATATGATCCTAAAGATCAAATAATTGTAACTGTTGGCGGAAGTGAAGGTATTGATATAGCACTTAGAGCTTTAGTTGGACCAGGAGATGAAGTCATTATTCCAGAACCGAGCTTTGTAGCATATAAAGGGTGCACTACTTTTACAGGAGCTACACCAGTAGTTATAAATTTGAGAGCAGAGGATCAATTCAAGCTTACTGTTGAACTTTTAGAGGAAGCAATTACTGAAAAGACTAAGGTTCTAATAGTTCCTTTTCCAAACAATCCAACAGGGGCCATTATGACAAGGGAAGAACTTGAACCTATAGTTAAGTTCTTAGAAGATAAAAATATAATAATATTGTCTGATGAGATATATTCAGAGTTATCTTATGGAGAAAAACATGTTTCCATAGCAAGTTTTCCAGAAATAAAAGATAAGACTTTAGTTATAAATGGATTTTCTAAGGCGTTTGCTATGACTGGTTGGAGGCTTGGATATGTATGTGGACATCCAATTTTAATAGATGCAATGAAGAAAATACATCAATATGCAATAATGAGTTCGCCTACAACAGCTCAATATGGAGCAATCGAAGGTCTTAGAAATTGTGATGATGATGTTCAAGAGATGGTAAGAGAATATAACAGAAGAAGAAGAGTAATGCTAAATGCTTTCAATGAAATGGGGCTTGAATGTTTTGAACCATTAGGCGCTTTTTATGTATTTCCATGCATTGAGTCCACTGGGCTTACATCAGATGAATTCTGTGAAAAATTACTTTTAGAAGAAAAGATTCTTGTGGTGCCAGGAAATGCCTTTGGGGATTGTGGTTCAGGCTTTATAAGAGCATGTTATGCAACCTCAATGGATGAGATAATGGAAGCTATGAAGAGAATAAAGAGATTTGTTTCTAAGATTAAAGAAACAAAATAGAAGTAAAACCATATGTCTTAAGCTAACTTTAGACATATGGTTTTTATATTTTGGCGTCATTCCATCCGAAAAAATTATTTAATTCTAATAGCTCACTCATATGGCATCTCTTGTTTAACCAATTAATTTCAACAATATTCTTAAACTTAGCTATAAAATTGTGATTATATGGATGTACCACTTCGTGATAAAACCTATTATTTTTAAATTCTCTCACCAGAAGCCGTGAGGGTTTTAAAAATAGATTTCTGTTCGAAGTGGTACATCTATAGATAACTTTATTGGTATATAAGAGCTAATAATTTTGCAGAAGGGACAAGAAGAAGCTGACCTAATAGAGTACCAAGAAGCTTTGTTCCTATTAGCATTATAACTAGAGCCTTTACGTCACCGTATTCTCTTTTTCCTCTATAAGCTTCGTCAGTAATTATAGCTGATTTTGGATCAATAAATAATGTTAGAAGTATGGAAGCTATACCATTTATAAGACCTGAAGATTGAACTATAGCATTGGCTTTATATGGTACCATAAAAGAAGCATAGTTAGCTGCAAGCACGCCAACTGTGTATACTCCAGTTATTAAAGCATTTAGTAAGAGAAGTCTCTTAGGTATATTTTTATATCTGAGATTTTTAATCATGGATTTCTTAGGTTTTATGGTATTTCTAGCTATCCTTTTTATATTACTGATGCTTAGTGATTGAATAACTAAACTTGGTATAGAACCAGTAACTTCGAGTTTTTTCATACCAATTTCAAATAGCTTTAGAAAAGTAGGGATTAGTATAATAGCAAGAATAGTGCCGCCAGAAGCTGCAAATATCACACCTCTAATATTACTTATAGGATCATATTTACTTCTTATACTATCATCAATCATGTAACCAATTAGTGGGCCCTGAAAGGTATTGGCTGTTCTAGATACTAATACAATTAAATTAAATAAAGAAGTTGATAAAGCGAAGTTTCCACTCTTCACTGAATTTAGTCGTACTGAATATGATAGTGTATCAATAAAATGGATTAATATTGTTGCAACTATTAAGATAATGTATTTATTGAGCATAAAAAGATACTCCTTAAACTATTCTAATATGTTAGATTATAGAAAAATCAGTTGTTACATGAAATTGTTTAGTGTTTTTTAGCTTACACTATTTACAAATTATATCATAGTGTAAAAAAATGTATTCAGGTGTATTGTATTATTTACAATATATTAACTGTTTGGTAAGATTTAATTATTTTTATTTTCTTTATTTACAAAAAATTCATTTGGAATTAATGGATGATAATGTGGAAAGTTTTTATATAATAGTATCAAATTGCATAATAAAAAATAAAATATAGTACAAAGCTTTTTATAAGGAGTTATGAAAGTATGATTAAGCTTGGTAGCACTGGAGAAGAGGTAACTAAACTACAAGAAAATCTTATAGCTTTGGGCTATGATCTAGGTACTTCAGGTGCAGATGGCGATTTTGGAAAGGCTACTTATAATGCTGTCCTGCAGTTTCAAAAGGATTATCAACTGAAAGTAGACGGAGTTGTAGGAGTTAATACAGAATATGCAATAGATAAAGCTATATTAAATCATAACACTAAATACAGTGATGAATCACAGGTTGGTGATTTGCAAATATACGTAACTGGGCAACAGTTAAGAGAAATAGGATGGAAGAATGTTACAGATCATATGGTAGAGGACTTAAATAGATGCTTAGGAAGATATGAGATTACTACGCTACAAAGAATAAGACATTTTATAACTCAGTGTAGTTATGAGTCTGGCTTGGGATTATATACGAAAGAAATAGGAAGTGGATTAGCCTATGAATACAGAGAAAGTCTAGGTAATCGATATGCTGGTGATGGTCCGAAGTACAAAGGAGCAGGTTATATTCAGCTTACCGGATTTGATAACTATAAGAGATTATCAGAGGATATTCATGACCCTAGAGTAATGGAAGGTGTAGACTACGTAGCTCAAAATTATCCGTGGACAAGTGCAGGTTTTTGGTGGTATTCAAATTATATGAATGAACTTTGTGATAGAGGAGCCACAGTAGAGGAGATAACTGTAAGAGTAAACGGAGGTTATAATGGAATAGAACAAAGAAAAATATATTATAAGCTTTGTGCTTCGGTTATCAAATAGCATGAAAAAGATTAAATAGACAGCCTTTATTATTGTAACTGACTAAGATTTATTTTTTACGTTAAGTCTTAGTTAGTTATTTTTATTTGTCAGTATAACAATGAAAGTTAACTTTGACTAAAATAAAGTTGTTTATAGAAATTAGAAGAAGAGGTTTAAAGATACTTGCTAATATTGTAAAAACTTCAATTATTGGTATAATTATAATTGCTAAAGTTTCACTTTTAAGTTAAAGACATAATAATTATAAGGAGAATATGTGAAAGATATGAGTGAATTTAGATTTATAAGTGGAGGAATAGAATTATTAGATTTAGTAAGACCTTTATGGCAGATGCTAAATGAATATCATAAGGAAAAGTCTAAGGATTTTGAAGAGCAATATATAAGTTTTACCTTTGAGGAAAGAAAGAAAAAACTAATGGCTTCGGAACTTATGCACATAGATATTGTTGCTGACTCCAGTAATAAATATATAGCATATTGTATAAGCACAATAGATAGTGAATTAATAGGAGAAATTGATTCATTGTTTATAAAAGGAGAGGCTAGGAAATTAGGACTAGGTAATGAACTTTTAAAAAGATCTTTAAGTTGGCTGGATAGTAATAAGGTGAAAAGAAAGGTCATTACTGTTGCAGCAGGAAATGAAGATGTAATTGATTTTTATAACAGATATGGATTCAAAAAAAGAAGGATTGTTTTAGAATATGTTAGGGAATAAAAGAACAAGGTGAATTTTGAGAACTTAATTTAGTTCATAAAATTCACCTTGTTTTTATCTTACAAAATCTTTAGAAATTTAATTTGTTATCATTGAGGGTTACGCTAAAATTGTATTTACATATGTTAATATAGTGATATTTGAATTGAATATCGTATGTTTGTAAAATTAAATGTTATCTGAGACCTAAGTTTATAAAGATACATTTATCTTAAGTGCAATAAACTCATTATAGAGAAGAAGTGGAATACACTTCCTGCTATTACAAAAAGGTGCCAGATAGCATGATTATACTTTATCGAGTCCTTTATGAAGAAGAATGCCCCAACAGTATATGAAACCCCGCCTAAAACTAGAAATAGGAAACCGTAAAAAGGCATAGTCATGTAAAGTGGTTTTATCGCAAACATGATAAGCCATCCCATAACAACGTACAGAACAGTAGAAAGCACTTCGCGTTTTCCTGTATAAAACGCCTTGAGTGTTATTCCTACCACAGTACACCCCCATACAATGCCGAAAATTGTCCAGCCTACAAGTCCTCTTAATGCAGTAAGACAAAATGGAGTATAGCTTCCTGCTATTAAGATGAATATTGACATATGATCAAACTTTCTAAATAGTCTCTTTACCTTTTTACCGGGTAAACTATGATATAAGGTTGACTCTAGGTATAATATAACTAAGGTTGAGCCATAAATAGAAAAGCTAACTACATGCCATACCGTTCCATATATTGCTGCAAAAACAACAGCAATTACTAAAGCCGCTATTGCTAAGGCTGTTCCAATTCCGTGAGTTACGGAATTCATGATTTCTTCTTTCTTGGTGTAAAAATTGTCTTCCATAATTACTCCTTTCTTTGAGATGACTGGTAAAGATGAAACACTTCAATCCGAAATCAATTTTCAAAACTCCTCTAGGTTCTGAGAGGAGAATTTGAAAATATAAATTTAATTATGAAGTGGTTCATCAATATGTTAAAAACTTTATAAGTTATAATATTCACTAAATAAATAAATTGATAATAATATAAATTAAAGATGAATCACTTGAGTTCAGTAGTTGTTAAAGGATACATATTATATTAATAATACGATTTTACCCCAATTCTATAATTTATATTTCAAAATGTTAATGTTTTTTTAACAAATTTCATATTAATGCAATATATTTATTGAAACTTATATATTAAAATTATATCACAAAATAAATATAAATATTAATTTTGAAATGGGAATAATAATTTTATAGTAATTTTTTAATAACTTTATTTGATTTAATATACCATTATAATGTATTATAGAGGTGGTAAAAATTTTATATTATAAGTGAAATAGTAGAATCTTATCCTATTTAAATATTTTTTACTGGTAATATACTAATAAAATCCGGTATATAAAATCTATATAGGTTTAAAATAAGAATATCTCACTAAAGAGGGGTGCTAGAATGAAAACATTTCAATCGCTAATTAATGAAACTTTAGATGCTGAAGATTTAGAAGAATTGGAAGCCGCTGCAGATTTGTTCCAGTTTGGTATAGAGAAGGGTTATTATAATAGAAGACAGGTAGACGAATTTAATAACGCTTACTGGAGTGTAAAAAATAGATATTTAGCATATGAAATTGCTCAAAAGGTTAAAGCAAATAAGCTAGATATAATAACAATAGTTTCTAATGCTCCTGCTGAAATAAAGGAAAATAAGAATGAACTTCTTAATTACGTTAATGGACGTATGAAAGCATTAAAAGGAAAAATAAGTGGAATAAAATAATTTATAGATGTACCAACTTTATTATTTTTTATAATAATTTAAGCCTATTGATATAAAACAATAGCTTTAGTTATAGTAAACGAACTAAGTGGTACATCTATTTTTACTGTAATGGAAAGCATAAAATTTTTATGGCTTCTAAACATAGATATTTCAATGGTTTTAGAAGTCTTTATTGATACACAGTAAAAAATAAAGTTTATTGGCCTGTAAGTTTTCTCATATACATTGGGAAAGGCAGATGCGCAAGAAACTCACTGAATAAGGTCGCTTCAGCGACTTTTTTATTAACTCTTTATATATTAATTACGAAATCATAAAGCTTCTCATAGACAATGAACCTAATTCTATCCCTTCATACAAAAAGCTTACTTTCTCATCAGCTTCTTTAAGCGCTGCAATATATAGTAGTGGAAGATAGTGCTCATCAGTTGGTAATGACAACTTTTCTGTAATTCCTTGATTTTTATAATTTAATAGAGCTTCATGATCATTATTTGTTAATGCCTTCGCTATATAGCTATCAAATTCTATAGCCCAGTCGTAAGGGGAAGTATCAGAATCAAATTTAATTTTTCTTAAGTTGTGTACTATATTTCCACTGCCTAAAATCAAGAAACCTTGTTCCCTAAGGGTTTTTAGCTTTAATCCCAATTTATAATGCTCTTCTGGGGTGAAATTGTGATTTAAACTTAATTGAAAGGCTGGAATGTCTGCATTAGGATATAAATGTTTTAAAATAGCCCAAGCACCATGATCTAATCCCCATTGATTAGTAGACTTTACTCCAAAATCTTTTAAGCTTTCATAAGCAAATTGTGCGTATTTTTTTACACCAGTAGGTTTGTATTCTAATTGATAAAGCTCATCTGGAAACCCGTAAAAATCATATATTTGTTTAGGTTCATCTTGTATGTCTATATAACTTCCATCAGTAAGCCAATGAGCTGATATTATTAATATAGCTTTTGGTTTTTCAATTGTTTCGCCAAGGTTTTTAAGCATTTTAGTATAATTATTATTTTCTATAGCATTCATAGGACTTCCATGCCCTATAAAAAGAACTGGTAATCTTCTATTCATAAATATATCTCCAATCAAATTGTTATTTTAAATTAGTTAGTTACTTTTTTATATAATATAATATAATTAGTTGCAAGGAAATGCAACTGTTTTATAAAAAATAATATAAATACTATTAAAATTGTTGTGAGTATTTTCTATATATGGTTATAATTATGTCTATAGACTTAAAATAAATACAAAGGAATTGAAAAAGTGAGTGATTTAAGTAAAGTTCCTAATATAGGGAAAGTATTAGAACAAAGATTAAAAGAAGTGCATATAGATACATACCGAGAACTTAAAGAAACTGGAAGTAAGGAAGCATATAAGAGAATAAGGGAAATAGACCCGGGCGCATGCCTTAATATGCTTTGCGCATTAGAGGGTGCAATTCAAGGAATAAGATGGCATTCTTTAAGTCAAGATAAAAAAGATGATCTAAAAATGTTTATAAATTCATTATAAGTTTTTAAGTTTATTAGTAAAAATTTATTTAGCAAGGAGAAGTAGTATGATCGAATTAAGAGAGTTGTCACCTGAAGATGGTATAGAAATTTATAATATGCTTCAAGAAATTGGCCCAGGAGAAAATGGATTTTTTAATGATGGATATAACTATTCATTCGACGATTTTGGTAAATATCTATTAGATAACTATAATGCCTCAAGAGAAATAGGATTAAAAATAGGGCATGTACCTCAAACAACATTTTGGCTTGTTGTAGATGGACAACCTGTTGGAATAGCTAAGCTTAGAAGTTACTTAAATGCGGCTCTTAGAGAATCAGGTGGGCATATTGGATATAGTATAAGGCCTAGTGAGAGAAATAAGGGATATGGAAAGAAGCTATTGAAGGAAGCATTAAGTAAAGCCAAAGTTGTAGGAATAAAAGAAGTTTTAATTACATGCCATGAGGATAATTTGGAATCAAGAAATGTTATAGAAGCAAACAATGGAAAATTAGAAGTGATAAAAGAAGGACACTGTAAGTATTGGATAAAGTTATCGGAGTAATATTTTACTTTTTTGAATTTAGAAGAACAATAAAAAATGACCTAGCAGATTTGTAAGAGTCTGTTAGGTCATTTTTATTATAAAACTAGATTTTAGTTACTATATATCGTTTTTAACCTTTTGCTCATATCTCCAATACATAACAATAGCTACAATTGTAAAGAAGACAGGTCCGCCAATCATCCAAAGAGTAGATGACCAATCACCGTTTGTTGCAGGTTCTATTATTGTAAAGAAGTTAGCAAAGCCAACTGTGAAAGTTACAATTATAGTAGCAATTAATGCAGACGTATTGCTTTTGAAAACTTCAAAAGGCTTATTGATCGCAGTATTCTTCTTAAAGGAAGCAAAAGCCCCTGATATAAACAAGTATGGTAGAGTCATAGCGACATTTGTCATCAGTACAAGCTTGGTGAAGAATTTAGCTGCACCTTCTCCTCCAAAAGATACTAATAGAACAAAGACAATAACTATAACACATTGAACCCACATTGCATTTTTAGGTATACCATTTTCAACCTTACTCATTTTTCCTGGCCATAATTTTGCAGGAGTTCCTTCAATGATTTGTTTTAGTGGAGCATATGATAATGTGAAGAATGCGCCAGTTAAAGCAAGGAACATTGAGAATCCAACAAATCTAGCAACCCAAGCACCTAATTGTAGTGAAGCTGCTTCGCTTAAATGGAAGCCAAGACCTAGCTGATAACCTAAGTTTTTCATAACAACATAGGCTACATTTCCCATATGCACACCTTTTACTGAAAGCACATCTTGCCAATTTGTAAAGATTCCACATAAGAATATTCCTAAAGAATAACCAATAGCGATAATTATAGCTGCAATGGTTATACCTTTAGGGAAGGTAACTTCTGCATTTTCAGTTTCATCAACTAATCCACCCACTACTTCTATACCACCATATGCAAATATTGCAAATACTAAAAATGATAGTATAGATATAGATGATTGATATGAAGGATTTGGAGATGCGAAGAATGCAGAACCAGATTTAACAGATTCAGCTACATGTCCGCCATTTACAATTAGAACTATAACTGCACCTAGAAGTAAAACTATGTTTAATAGTGCTACCGCAGTTCCTCCGATTGAAGTTATCTTAGTTATTTTCTCCAACCCTTTTGAGGCTGTAAAGGTAACCACTAAAATCCATGCTACTCCCATTAATCCTAAAGTTTGAGTAGAGTTAAGTCCAAGTATTGACCAAGTGGCTGTAGTATCTTTGCCGAAAATCATGTTTGAAAGTGGAATCCATATTACTGAACATATGTTAACCATCCAAACAACGTAAGATGCATACCACATAAAGGTTCCTATGAACGCATATCTAGGACCAACTGATTTATCCATCCAAGAATATATTCCGCCTTTTTCATTTTTGAATGCAGCACCATACTCTGCCATCATAAAAGCGAATGGTATAAAGAAAGCTATTGCAGATACTATGTACCAAGGAATTGCACTATATCCCATAAGATAAAAAGATCTTGGCATATTTGCAAATCCAAATACTGATGTGAAAATCATTAAAACCAATGAAACCAGTGTTAATTTTTTCTTTTTGTTATTTTCCATTTTTCTCCCTCCGTGAAACATTTAAAATAAATATTAGTTCTCAATAAACTAATTTTAAAGATAATGATGCATATTTATATATATTGCACATAACATTATATATCTTGGTGTGACAAAATCAATAACTGCAACAACTGATTAAATGCTTGTTAAGTTACAATAAAATTATCAAAGATTTAACAAGAAAATGCTAAAAGTAATATTATATTAAATAATTACATTATTTTTAGCAAAAGACATAAATTTTATTTAAAAAATAGAAAAAACTTTAAAAAAACTATTTACAAAATAAGGGTGCTTTACTATAATAAATTCATAAAGTATTAAATCGATGAGTAAGAGTAGTAAGCGTGTAGAAAGAATTACAGAGAGCTGCGGTGGTGAAATGCAGTATTTGGATATAAGCTGAATGGACTTACGAGAGGGAGCCGAAAATTATAGTAGGTGACACGTGTTCTCACGTTACAGGGATAAGATATTATTATGTATCTGATTAAGAGATTACTTTTAATTAAGTAAATTGAGGTGGCACCGCGATTATATCGTCCTCTATATGCATTTATTTGCATGTAGAGGACTTTTTGTTTTTCAAAATATTCATTAAACAATTATTTTGCACTTCTTTAATAATTAAATAGATTATTTATGTGTTTTTTAATAATGGAAATGGAATATCTATATAGCAACTATCCAGTCAATATATTAATTCTATGATCAAAGATATCTTTCATAATTTAAAAAGTAATTTACAACTAAATATAATTAAAAGGGTACAAGAGTCAAATACAATTAATCTTATACCTTTAATAAATATTACCCAAAATAGTTTTTTGAATATTCGGAAAAACAGATTGCGTTTAATTTTATGAGTGAGGTGGTTATTATTTTTAATTATACAAAAAATGAATTTGATTTTCTTAGGCAAAGTGGATATTCCATAGATCTAAATCTAAAATTTCATGGTGATGAGACTACGCCAATTTCTATATTTTATTCACTAAGAAGAGAGAAGATGTTCCTCTTAGAGAGCTCGGTTTTTGATGAAGAGAAAGGAAGATATAGCTTTATAGGTATTGAACCTTATGCTGAGATTAGAAGCAGGGGATTAGAAATTGAAATATTAGAAAAAGGGATTACTACAGGGATTAATGGTAGAATACTAGACCAAGTGCAGAGGTTCATTGAGAAAGTGAATTATAAGAATGAGAGTGCAATACCATTTCAAGGTGGTGCAGTAGGCTATGTAGGATACGATGTTATAAAACAATATGAGTGTATATTAAATTCCAATAGGGATCCATTAGATTTACCTGAAGCGTATCTAATGTTCTATAAAAAGTTTGTGGTTTACGATCATTACGATAAAACAGTTTCAATACATCAAATAGTCTTAAATAACGAAAAGATAGATTACGAAGAGGTACAAAATAATCTGCTACTGACAAAAGAAAGAATATGTTCTTATAACAAAACTAATGAAATTGAAGCTGAAGTTTCTAGTAAAAAAATAAGTTCAAACACTTCAAAAGAAGAGTTTGTAAATATGGTTAGTGACGCAAAAAAATATATAGAAAATGGAGATGCTTTTCAGATAGTTGTTTCTCAGAGATTTAGCCGTGAGTTTAGTGAGGACCCATTTAAGATATATAGGAAACTACGAAGTAAGAATCCTTCACCTTATATGTTTTTTATAGATTACGAGAACTTTCAAATAGTAGGTTCATCTCCAGAAAGTCTAGTAACAGTAAAGGGAGATGTGGTTACCACTATGCCTATAGCTGGAACTAGAAAGAGAGGAGCTAATATACAGGAGGATGAGAAAATAAAAGAGGAACTCCTTAAAGATGAAAAAGAATTGGCAGAGCATTTAATGCTAGTGGACTTAGCAAGAAATGACATAGGTAGAATAAGCAAAATTGGAACTGTTAAAGTAGAAAGATTTATGGATATTGAGATTTATTCAAAGATTATGCACATTGTTTCAAAGGTTACAGGAATATTGAAGGAGGATAATAAATCTTTTGATGCTTTGAAGTTTTGTTTACCGGCAGGAACTTTATCTGGGGCTCCTAAAATAAGGGCTATGGAGATAATAGAAGAGCTGGAAAAAGAAAAAAGAACAGTTTATGCAGGGGCGATAGGATACTTTTCCTTCAACGGAGATATGGACACCTGTATAGCAATTAGAACAGTAGTGTTAAAAGACGGAAAAGGTTATGTTCAAGCTGGTGCAGGGATAGTATATGATTCTATTCCGGAAATGGAATATGAAGAAAGTTACAATAAAGCACTTGGTGTTTTGGAGGTTATAAAATGATTGTTTTAATTGATAATTATGATTCCTTTACTTATAACGTTTATCAATATTTAAGCGAATTAGGTGAAGAGGTTGAAGTTTATAGAAACGATAAGATAACGTCTAATGACATAAAGCAGCTGTCTCCGGAGGCTATTATTATTTCTCCTGGACCAGGATATCCAAAAGATGCAGGAAATTCTTTAGATATAATAAGTGGAAATTATAAGAATATACCTATACTAGGCATTTGCCTTGGACATCAAAGTATAGGAGAGGTTTTCGGAGGAACAATTATTAAAGCGCAAAAAGTAATGCATGGAAAAAGTTCAGAAATTTATCATGAAGACAATGTCTTGTTTAAAGATATACAATGTCCAACTAAGGTTATGAGGTACCACTCATTGGTTATAGATAAAGCTTCCCTTAGTGAAGAACTGAAAGTCATAGCTACTTCTATTGATGATAAAGAAATAATGGCAGTAAAGCATGTAAAGTATCCTGTTTATGGTATACAGTTTCATCCAGAATCCATTTTTACACCTATGGGGAAAAAGCTACTGGAAAACTTTATTGAAATAAAAAATAGTTATAGGAGGAATGTAGTATGAAATCAGAATTTCAAATTGCTCTTAAAAAGATAACATTGAATGAACAATTAACTTTGGAAGAAGCCTTTAATGCTAATAAATATATATTAAGTGGAGATGCAGAAGAA
Source organism: Clostridium folliculivorans (assembly GCF_024341905.1). Lineage (GTDB taxonomy): Bacteria > Bacillota > Clostridia > Clostridiales > Clostridiaceae > Clostridium_AR > Clostridium_AR folliculivorans. The sequence continues at coordinate 300,451 of NZ_BQXY01000003.1, read as the reverse complement.
AGTGAAATTGGAGCTTTTCTTGCAGCTCTTAAAACAAAAGGAGAAAAGCCACAAGAAATAGCTGGTATGGCTAAAGCCATGAGAGAACTTTCTAGTATAGACTTTGATTTTAAGGATTCCTTTGATAATTGCGGCACAGGAGGAGATTTTTCTAATAGTTTTAATATAAGTACAACTTCAGCTTTTATATTAGCTGGAGCAGGTGTAAAGGTGGCTAAGCATGGGAATAGATCAATTTCTAGTAAATGTGGGAGCGCTGATCTTCTTGCTGAGCTTGGAGTAAATATAGAACTATCGAAAGAAAATGTAAAACGACTTATGGAGGAAGTTGGGATGGCATTTTTATATGCACCAGCAATGCATCCGAGGATGAAATATGTTATGAAAGTAAGACGAGCGCTTGGAATTCCAACTGTTTATAACATACTTGGACCTCTAACAAATCCTCTAAATCCAAATAATCAGCTTATAGGTGTGTATAAAAAAGATTTAGTTAAAGATCTTTGTGAAGCATTAAAATTGCTCGGTAAGAGTAGGGCTTTGGTTGTAAATGGTGATAATAGATTGGATGAAGGAACTTTAGATGGAGATAATTATTGTGCATTTTTATCTGATGGACAAGTGAAAGAAATGGTTATAAATAGCGGCAGCTTCGGTTTAGATAAAGTAAGTTTAGACAAGTTAGTAGGTGGAGATGCAAAACAAAACAGTAAGATAACTATGTCTATATTAGATGGTGAAAAAAATCATTATAGAGAGGCTGTTGTATTTAATTCTGCTCTTGGACTAATGGCTAGTGGAGCTTGTAATGATATAGCTTTAGGAATTGATATGGCAAAGGAAATCATAGATACTGGGAAAGCAAAAGAAAAGCTTGAGAAACTTATAAAGGAGAGTAATAGAATATGAAAAACTTCTTAGAAGAAATAATTTGTTTAAAAGAGCTTGAAGTTGAAACTTTAAAACTTCAGTACAAGGAACATGATTTTCCTGAAAGAAAGCGAGCTTTTCATTCATTTATAGAGGGATTAAAAAATAGTGATGATTTTAAAGTCATAAGTGAGATTAAAAAAGCCTCACCCTCAAAAGGGGACTTAAATACTCTGCTTAATCCAAAGCTTAGAGCTTTAGAATATGTAGAAGCTGGGGCTGATTGCATATCAGTTTTGACAGAAAGACATTTTTTTAAGGGAAAGGAGCAGGACATAATTGACGTAGGTGAAGCGGTTGATATTCCTTTACTTAGAAAGGACTTTATAATAGATTCAGTGCAATTGCAGCAAAGCTTAAGTCTTGGTGCTGACTTAGTTCTATTAATAGCAGCTATAAATTCAAAGGAAAAACTTAAAGAATTATATGATGAAGCGGTGAAGCTTGGTCTTGAACCTTTGGTTGAAATTCATGATGAAGAAGATTTAGAAAAGATTTTAGAACTAAAGCCTAAACTTATAGGAATTAATAATAGAAATTTAAGAAGTTTTAAAGTTGATATAAATACAACTATCACATTAAAGACAAAAATGAATTTCCCTGAAAGTTATGTTATTTCTGAAAGTGGCTTTGATTGTATAGAAAAAATAAACAAGGTTAAGGAATGTGGAATCAGAGGAATTCTTGTAGGTGAAGCCTTTGTTACCTCAAATAATTTTAAGAAGTTGTTATCAAGTTTTAAAGGAGGTGGAGATTAGCATGTCAACACTAATAAAAGTATGTGGGATAAGAGATTTAAAAACTGCAAGGTTTTGTAGTGAATTAGGTGTAGATGCTTTAGGATTTGTTTTTTGTAAAAGCATTAGAAAGATAACTCCAGAGGAAGCAAAGAGTATAATAACTTCACTGCCTAAAAATATTTTAAAGATAGGTGTTTTTATGGATAATGCCATAGAAGAGGTGCGGCAAATCAGAGATTTTTGTGGACTAGACGTGATTCAGCTACATGGTGATGAGGATATAGATTATTGTAAACAAATTAAATCTCCATATATAAAAGCCTTTAAAACTAACAAACAGGATTTTGATAGTATGAAGCAATATGATTGTTTTGGATATTTAGTAGATTCACCAAAAGACTTTACTGGAGATATGATAGGGAAGGTTTTTGATTGGACGGTAATAAAAAATGTGTCAGAGGATATAAGAAATAGAATTATTTTAGCTGGTGGACTAAATTCATCAAATGTAGTTGAAGGAATCAAAGCTGTAACACCATTTATGGTGGATGTAAGTAGTGGAGTTGAAACAAATAGAGTAAAAGATTTAGATAAGATTGAAACATTTATAAGGAAGGTGAGAGATTTTGAAGAAAATTAAAGATTATGTTATGCCAGATATAAGAGGACATTTTGGACCGTATGGTGGAAGATTTATACCTGAAACTCTTATGAATTCAGTAATTGAATTAGAAAAAGCCTATTTAAAATATAAAGATGATGAGGAATTTAAGAAAGAGGTAGAGTACTATCTTAAGGACTATGTAGGAAGAGAAACACCATTATATTTTGCAAAAAATCTTACAGATTATTGTAGTGGAGCAAAAATCTACTTGAAGAGAGAAGATCTAAATCATACTGGTGCTCATAAGATTAATAATACTATAGGGCAAGTGATACTTGCGAAAAGGATGGGAAAGAAAAAGGTTGTTGCAGAGACTGGTGCTGGCCAGCATGGTGTTGCTACTGCTACTGCAGCGGCGCTGTTTGGTCTTGAATGCAAGATTTTTATGGGAGAAGAGGATATTGAGAGACAAAAACTTAACGTTTTTAGAATGAAAATGCTTGGAGCAGAGGTAATACCAGCAAGAAGTGGTACTAAGACCTTAAAGGATGCAGTAAACGAAGCTCTTAAGTACTGGGTTAGTAATGTGTTTGATACTCATTATGTAATGGGATCAGTACTTGGTCCACATCCTTTTCCAATGATAGTAAGAGATTTTCAAAGCGTTATTGGAAATGAAACCAAAAAGCAAATTATGGACATAGAAGGAAAACTACCGGATGCAGTTGTTGCATGTGTTGGGGGAGGAAGCAATTCCATGGGAATGTTCTATCCTTTCATAAAGGATGAAACGGTAGAGCTTATAGGAGTTGAGGCTGCTGGAGAAGGAGTTGAGACTGAAAGACATGCTGCAACCATAACAAAAGGGGAAGTAGGAGTGCTCCACGGAAGTATGATGTATATTCTTCAAAATAGAAGTGGTCAAATACAAGAAGCTTATTCAATATCCGCTGGTCTAGACTATCCTGGAGTTGGTCCAGAGCATTGCTACCTTAAAGATATTGAAAGAGCGAAATATTCTTATATTGATGACAATGAGGCTTTAGAAGGTTTTAAACTTCTAACAAAGTTAGAAGGAATCATTCCTGCTATGGAAAGTGCACATGCTATAGCTCATACTGTGAAAATTGCTAAGAACTATGGAAAAGATAAAGTTATTGTAGTGTGCTTGTCAGGTAGAGGAGACAAAGATGTAGAAAGAGTAAGTGAGATTTTGGGGGTGAACCTAGTTGATTAGAGAAGCGATAGATAAGCTTAAAGAAGAAAATAAAAAAGCCTTTGTGCCTTATATAATGTGCGGAGATAAGTCTATTGAGTATACTAAGCAAACCATATTAAAGTTAGCTGAGATAGGTGCCACTGCTATAGAGATAGGTGTTCCTTTTTCTGACGCAGTAGCGGATGGGGATAGGATACAAGAAGCTGGCAATAGGGCTATTGCAAATGGAGTAAACTTAAAGATAATTTTTAAGATGATAAGTGAGGTTAGAGAGAAATCTTCTGTGCCATTAATATTAATGACATATCTTAATCCTATAATAAACTATGGTATTAAGGAATTCTTTAGGGATATGGAAAAAGTAAAAGCTAATGGACTTATAGTTCCTGATCTGCCTTTAGAAGAATTTGATTTTATACTACCTCATATAGAGGGCAAAAATATAAGCTTAATACCTCTATGCTCTATAACTAGTGGTGAAGATAGAATAGAAAAGCTTTCTTTAGCAGGAAACGGATTCTTGTACGCAGTAACCGTAGCAGGGGTAACTGGTGCTCGAAAAAGTTTTAACGATGACACTATGAGATTCTTAAAGCAAGCAAAAGGTGTATCAAAACTTCCTGTACTTGCTGGCTTTGGCATATCTACTCCTGAGCAAGCAAAACAAATCTCTGAAATTTGTGATGGAGTTGTAATTGGAAGCAAGGTTATGGAATTAGTTAATTCAGAGGATTACGAAAGTATAGAAGAAATTGTAGCAGCTCTAGGGTGATTATATTTTTAAATTCTCATCTCAGAACCCAGAGGAATTTTGAAAATACATTTTGGTTTTAACTGATACATCTTGATATAGATAAACTACTTCATATTAGAATCTATCCTAGGAGTTTAATGATCGAAGTAGTTTATCTATAGTTTCTAACTCAACTATTAATTTATTCATGCCCGAAAATCCCTAGAAGCCGGGATTTTTGAACAAGTATAAATTAAGTTTCAATATATGGGCTCTTTAGATGTACAGCGTATAATAAAAAATAAATTTAAAATTTTCTAAAAATATATATTGAAAATGTTTTCTGAGGTTGACAAATAGAAAATAAAGGATTATGCTTTTATAAATTGATAGATTAAAATTCCGATGGAGGTAATTATGAATAGCAAAATTAGAGAAAGATTAGAACAAGTAAATAGCTTTTTTTACTTTTTTAGCTGGGGTTATTTTTATAACGCTGGTTACTTGTTCTGCAATCGAATAAAAATTTCTCTAATGAGTTAGCTTAATATATCCAATGTTGGAAATGTTATAAATCGGTAAAAAATAAGGCTCATTAGGTTGAGCCTTATTTTTTTTACATTTTAGCAAATTATCTAGCTTTTAAACTTTGAATAGTTTAGAAATTTGATTAAGTTTACCAGTTTTAATTATTAAGAGTGAAAAAGTAAGTTTTAAGTATGCTTAAAAATTCTAAGTTTTTGACTTAGAGATTTTATATATAATTAATTTTGAAAGGGGCTATATATTATGATTATTATTTTAAAACACAAAACACCAAAAGAAGAGGTACAAAAATTGATAGGTGAAATCGAGAAACTTGGGGTTAATGTTCACTTATCAGAAGGATCAGAAAAGAGCATCATAGGACTTATAGGAGATACTACAAAAATTGATCCTAGAAAAATAGAAGCTAATAGAAATGTGGAGAAAGTTATGCACGTACAAGAACCTTACAAAAAAGCTAATAGACTATTCCATCCTGAAGATACAGTAATAAAGATCGGGGATGCAGAAATAGGTGGAAAAAATATATGTTTAATTGCAGGACCATGTTCTGTAGAGAATGAAGATCAAATAACTGAAATAGCTAAGAATGTGAAAGAAACTGGTGCGAAAATGCTAAGGGGCGGCGCTTTCAAACCAAGAACATCACCATACAGTTTCCAAGGACTTGGAATGGATGGATTGGATTTATTAAAAGTAGCAAGAAAAAATACAGGACTTCCAATAGTAACTGAAATAATGTCAACAAGCCAGCTTGATAGATTTGCAATGGATGTAGATGTAATACAAGTTGGAGCAAGAAATATGCAAAACTTCGATTTGTTAAAAGAACTTGGAAAGTTAGATAAACCCATATTATTAAAAAGAGGATTGTCAGCTACTATAGAAGAGCTTCTTATGTCAGCTGAATATATAATGGCTGGAGGAAATGAAAAAGTTATATTATGCGAAAGAGGTATAAGAACTTTTGAAACCTACACAAGAAATACTTTAGATTTAAGTGCTATTCCAGCAATAAAGAAATTAAGTCATCTTCCAGTAATAGTGGACCCAAGTCATGCTGCAGGAATGTGGTGGATGGTTGAACCTCTATCAAAGGCTGCTGTTGCAGTAGGTGCCGATGGTTTAATAATAGAAGTTCATAATGATCCTGCTAATGCATTGTGTGATGGACAACAATCAATAAAGCCAGAAGTTTTCGAAAACTTAGTAAAGGATCTTAGAAATATAGCAACTGCTGTAGGCAGAGAAATTAAATAGAAAGCTTTTAAGGGAGATCACTATGAATTTAACAGTTAATTTAACCAATAATTCATATGAAATAATAATAGAAAAAGGTATTATAGCTAAGGCTGGAGAGCAGATTGGTAAAGTGTTCAAAGGTAGAAGGATAGTAGTTATAACCGATGAAAATGTGTTTAAGTATTATGGAGAATTACTAAAAGAATCCTTAGAAGATAGTAATTTTTCAGTAGAAACTATAGTGCTTGAACCAGGTGAAAAGACAAAGGGATTTTCAAGTCTTTTAGGAATATATAACAAGCTTTCTGATTTTAGTATAACAAGAAGTGATCTTATAGTTGCATTAGGTGGAGGAGTAATAGGAGATTTGGCAGGCTTTGTAGCCTCCACCTATCTTAGAGGAATTGAATTTGTTCAAATTCCTACCTCACTTCTAGCGCAAGTTGATTCTTCAGTAGGTGGTAAAGTTGCAGTTGATTTGGAAAGTGGAAAGAACTTAGTTGGAAGCTTTTATCACCCATTGCAAGTGCTTATAGATCCTACAGTGCTAAATACCTTATCAGATAAGTTTTTCTATGATGGTCTAGCTGAGGTTATAAAATATGGAGCAATTAAGGACAAAAATTTATTTTTAGAGCTTTCAGAATTTAAAGATAAGGCTGAGCTTTTAGAACACATAGAAGACATAATTTATAGATGTGTTGATATAAAAAGAGATTTTGTTGAAAGAGATGAGAAGGATAAAGGTGACAGAATGCTTTTAAACTTCGGTCATACTTTAGGGCATGCTATAGAAAAATATTTCAATTTCGATGTTTATACTCATGGTGAAGCAGTAGCTATAGGGATGTATTATATATGTAAGCTTGGCGAGAACAAAGGCTTAACAAAGGCTGATACTTCAAAACTGATAAAGGATATCTTAATAAAGTATAATATTCCATGGAAGGTGGATAACCTAGAGATTGGAGACTTATTAACTACAATAAACCGTGATAAGAAAAATTTAAATGGTAATTTAAATATAATTTTATTAGATGAGATTGGTATAAGTAAGATTCACAAAACAACTTTAAATATATTTGAAGACTTAGACTTGGAGGAAAGATAATGAATAAGATACAGATAAAGCCCAAGCCAATAAGTGGGAATATAAACATTCCGCCATCTAAGAGCATGGCTCATAGAGCTATAATATGTGCGGCTTTAAGTAGAGAAGAAAGTTTAATAACAAATATTGATTTTTCAGATGACATAGTGGCAACTTTAAGTGCTATAGAAAAGCTAGGAGCTAAGTTTGAAAAAGGGGATAATTGGGTTAAAGTTAAAGGTGGAGAACTTGAAGCTGAAACAGGTGCCATAATTGACTGCAATGAGTCAGGTTCTACTTTAAGATTTATTGTACCTATATTTCTTATAAAAGAAAATAATATAACTTTTGTGGGTAAAGGGAATCTAGGAAAAAGGCCGCTTAAACCTTATTATGAAATATTTGATGAACAAGGGATAAAGTGGAGTAATAAAGAAGGCGAACTTTGCTTATCTGTAAAAGGACAACTGGAAAGTGATGAGTTCTATATTAAAGGAGACATAAGTTCTCAATTTATTAGTGGATTACTATTTACTCTCCCTCTTCTAAATGGAACTTCAAGGATTATCATTACAACAAAACTAGAATCAAAAGGATATATTGATCTAACTTTAGAGATGATGAAAAGATTCGGCATAGAAATTATAAATAATGATTATAAGGAATTTATAATAGAAGGAAATCAATCATATAAAGCTACAAATTATGAAGTTGAAGGTGATTTCTCTCAAGCTGCCTTTTATCTTGTTGCTAGTTCACTCGGAAATTCAGTTGAACTTTCTAAGCTAAATCTCCAAAGTCTTCAGGGAGATAAAGAAGTATTAGATATACTTAGCAGAATGGGAGCTAATATAAGTACTTCAGATAAAAAGGTTTCTTTATCAGTTGAAAATTTAGTTGGAACTACTATAGATGCAGCACAATGTCCAGATATAATTCCTGTAATAACAGTAGCTGCAGCTTTGGCTAAAGGAACTACTAAGATAATTAATGCAGGTCGATTAAGAATAAAAGAATGTGATAGATTAAGTGCCATATCTTCTGAATTGAATAAATTAGGGGCTAAAGTAGAGGAAGGTACTGATTATATGGTTATTGAAGGTGTAGAAAAGCTTACGGGAGGAGAAGTTAGTTCTTTCAAAGATCATCGAATTGCTATGAGTTTAGCAATAGCTGCAACTAGATGTGAAAAGCCGATTATAATTGATGATCCAGAATGCGTAAGAAAGTCATACCCAGGTTTTTGGAAGGATTATAAAGCTTTAGGGGGCGAAATAGATGAGTGGAGTATGGGGTAATAATATAAAGATATCCATATTTGGAGAATCTCATGGGGGAGCTATTGGTATTAATATCAGTGGGCTTCCTGTTGGAAAAGATATAAATGAAGAAGAAATTTATAAAGATATGAAAAGAAGAGCTCCAGGCAATAGCAATTTGACTACAGCAAGAAAAGAAGAAGATAAGGTTGAAATACTAAGTGGTATATTCAACGGAAAAACCACTGGAGCACCTCTTTGTGGAATAATAAGAAATAATGACACCAGATCTAAAGACTATAGTAAGTTAAAAAGCGTAATGAGACCAAGCCATTCTGATTATCCAGCCTCAATAAAATATAAAGGTTTCAATGACTATAGAGGTGGTGGACACTTCTCAGGTAGAATAACCGCACCTTTAGTATTTGCAGGAGCTATAGCAAAATCCATTTTAAAAGAAAAAGGTATTAATATAGGAGCTCATATAAAGTCAATTGCAGATATAGAGGATACGGAGCTTAATCCTTTAAATATTGATAACAGCATTTTAGAGTCCGTTAAAGAAAAAGATCTTCCTATAATTGATGATAATAAAAAAGCATTAATGGAGCATAGGATTCTATCAGCCAAAATGGAAGGGGATTCTGTTGGAGGAATAGTGCAATGTGCTATAACAGGGATAAATGCTGGAGTTGGAGCTCCATTCTTTGACTCAGTTGAAAGTACTATTGCTCATCTTGCCTTTTCAGTACCTGCTGTGAAAGGAATTGAGTTTGGAAAAGGCTTTGAACTTACAAAACTTAAAGGCTCTGAAGCAAATGATTCATATTATTATGAAGGAGAAAAAGTTGCTACAAAGACAAATAATAATGGTGGAATTTTAGGTGGGCTAACTAATGGAATGCCAATATTATTTAATGTTGCTATAAAGCCAACTGCTTCAATAATAAAATACCAAGATACAGTAGATATTGAAAATAAAGAAGATACTAAGTTGCAGATTGAAGGAAGGCATGATCCGTGTATAGTTCCTAGAGCTGTAGTGGTTATCGAAGCTATTGCAGCACTAGCATTACTTGACCTTATGGAAGGAGAATTTTAATGAGTGATATTGAACAGTATAGAAAATCCATAGATGATATAGATAAGAAGATAATAGAACTATTTCAAGAGCGTATGGAAGTTGTAACTAAGGTAGCAAGATATAAGAAAGAAAATAATCTTCCAATATATAATGGGAATAGAGAAGAGCAAGTAATTGAGAAAAATGTTTCTCGTATTGGAGATGATTCTTTAAAGCCTTTTGCAAGAGAGTTTATATTATCTATGATGGATATAAGTAAAAAATATCAGTCAGTTGAACTTTCAAAGGATGGGGCAAGTAGCGAATACAGCAATGAAGAAGAATCTTTTTATAAACAAAAAGATTTAAGATTAGGGTATCAAGGTGTAAATGGATCTTACTCAGAAGAAGCTCTTTTAAGTTACTTTGGAAATAAGCATAAGACATCAAATTACGAAAGATTTGAAGATGTATTTAGGGCTTTGGATAAGGATGAGATTGATTTTGGAGTACTTCCAATTGAAAACTCATCTACTGGAGCTGTTAAGGAAGTATATGATCTTTTAAGAAAATATGGATTCTTTATTGTTGCTGAAAAGTGTATAAAAATAGAACACCATCTTTTAGGAATAGAAGGTGCAAAGGAAGAAGACTTAAGAGAGATATATTCCCACCCTCAAGGCTTTGAGCAGTGCAGTGTGTACCTAAATAATCTTAAGGATGTAAAGTCTATACCTTATTTTAATACGGCAATAAGTGCAGAACATGTAAGTAAAGAAGGTACAAAAGAAAAGGGAGCAATAGCATCAAAAAGAGCAGCAGATATCTTTAATCTTTCTGTAATTAAAGAAGAAATAAGTAATGAAGAAGACAATTTTACAAGATTTATTATTGTTGGAAAAAACATAATAAATAATGCATCCAACAATAAAATATCAGTGGTTTTTGCGGTTGAAAATAAAGCAGGAGCACTTTTTAATGCACTAAAATGGTTTTCAGTAAATAATCTTAATATGATTAAAATAGAGTCTAGACCTATAGCAAAGGAACCTTGGAAGTATTTCTTTTATATAGATTTTGAAGGAAATATAAAAGATATAGTAGTAAAAGATTTATTAGAAGTCTTCGAAAAAAGCAGTTCGTATTTCAAACTTTTAGGAGTATATAGAAGGGAATTAGACGTCTGTAATTAAGAGTCTATGGTGTGGGGAAATGAATGCATATGGTTTAATTGGGGAAAAACTATCACATAGTCTTTCTCCAGAGATTCATAAAAAAGTATTTGAAAAACTTAATTTAAACGCTAGTTTTTCTTTATATGAGATAAAGCAGAAAAATATAAGTATGACTGTAGAATCTTTAAAGGTTCTAGGTATAAATGGTGTTAATGTAACAATACCGTACAAGGAGATACTTATGGAGCAGTTAGATTATATTTCAGAAGAAGCTAGGAATATAGGGGCTATTAACACCATAAAAATAGAAGAAGACAGGACAATAGGATATAACACTGATTATTTTGGTTTTGGAGAGCTGCTTTTAAGAAATGATGTGGATGTGAAGAATAAAGTTGTTGCAGTACTTGGAACTGGTGGAGCTTCTAAGGCAGTGGTTCAGTATATAGCTGACCAAAAAGCTGGAGATATATATTTAGTTTCAAGAGATAAGATTTTAGCAGCTGGAAAATATCCTAACAATAAGTGCATAAGCTATTCTGAGCTTGAGGAGAGAAATGATATAGATATCATAGTCAATACCACTCCAGTTGGCATGTTTCCTAAGGTTGGATATTCACCTATAAAGGATGAAGTAATTGAAAAGTGCCATACGGTTGTAGATATAGTATATAATCCTTTAGAAACGGAATTGCTAAAAAGAGCTAAAAGCTTAGGAAAGAAAACTGTTGACGGACTGTACATGCTTATAGCTCAAGGGATTAAAGCAGAAGAAATATGGCTTGATAAAAAGTTATCTTATGAAATAGGTGATGAACTTTATAAAGGACTAAGTGAGATTCTAAATCAAGGCAAGCATAAATAAATTTATAAGCAAATAAATATATTAACTTAAATTCGAACATCGGGGGATGAAGATGAATATAACTATAGTGGGGCTAGGTGTTATAGGCGGTTCCTTTGCAAAAGCTTTAAAGCCGTTTGAGGAACATGAAGTCTATGGTATAGATAGTGATGTATCTACATTAAGTAAGGCTGAAAGCCTTGGAATAATAAAAAAAGGATATTTAGAAGGAAAAGAACCTTTAGAAATATCTGATTTAGTAATTTTATGTATATATCCAATGTCTGTACTTAAATTTATCGAAAGCAATAAGCAGTATTTTAAAAAGGGAGCAATCATTACTGATGCTACTGGGGTTAAAGGAATAATGGTAGATGATATACTAGATTCTGTTGGAGAAAATGTTGATTTTGTATTTGGTCATCCTATGGCAGGAAGAGAGAAAAAAGGAATTGATTTTGCATCAGCAGAGGTGTTTAAAGGGGCTAACTATATATTAACACCTCATCATAATAATAAAGCTGAGAATCTTAAAATTGTTGAAGACTTAGTTTATTCTATTGGATTTTCTAACGTAAAAAAAGTGAATCCTTATGAACATGATAAAATAGTTGCATACACTTCTCAACTTCCACACGCTATGGCAGTAGCATTAGTAAACAGTGATGATGATAAATATCCAACTGGTGAACTTATTGGTGATAGTTACAGAGATCTTACTAGGATAGCTAATATAAATGAAGAATTATGGAGTGAACTTTTTTTATCAAATAGAGAGAATTTAATAAGCACCATTGAAGTTTTTCAGGTAAAACTTGAGGATATAAAAAAATCCTTGGTCAATAATGATAAAGAGAAACTTATAGAAATATTTAAAGAGTCTTCAAGGAGAAGAGAAAAACTTTAGAATGGTGGTGTAATATGCGTAAGTTCCTAGTAGTATTAGCAATTATATTTATTATCTTAATAGCTTTTGTAGGTGGATATTATATTGGTGGAGGAAAGATGTATTTAGATAAGTTTTTCTCCAGAAATAATCCAAGCGATATAAATAAAGGATCTAGTAATAATAGTTCAAATATCAATACACCTATAGATGAAAAAGATCCTATTAAAGAAAAACTAAAATCTTTAACTTTGGATGAAAAAATAGGTCAGCTTACGATTGTAGGTATTGAAGGTACTGAGATAAATGATAATACTAAGGAACTTATAAAAAATTACCATGTGGGTGGAGTAATCTTTTTCAAAGAAAATATAAGTAGTAGAAATCAGGCATTGGCTTTAGTTCAATCATTAAAAAACATAAATGGAACAGGTATTCCTCTATTCCTAGGAGTAGACGAAGAAGGTGGCAGAGTTTCAAGAATGCCAGCTGAATACAAAAAACTCCCTAGTAGTGGAACTATAGGCAAGAAGAATAATGAGGATATATCAAAAAAGGTTGGTGAAATCTTAGGAGAAGAAGTTAGCTCAGTAGGATTTAACCTGGATTTTGCACCAGTATTAGATATAAATAGTAATCCTAAAAACCCAATTATAGGTGATAGATCTTTTGGCAATAACGCTGAGTTAGTATCAAAACTTGGAGTTGCTACAATGAACGGAATTCAGTCTAAAAACATAATATCAGCAGTTAAGCACTTCCCTGGTCATGGAGATACTTCAGTGGATTCCCACAAAGGACTTCCAACAGTAAATAATGATATTAATAGATTGAGAAGCTTTGAACTTATACCTTTTAAAGAAGCAATAGATAATGGAGCTGACATGGTTATGGTTGCACATATCTTATTGCCAAACATTGATAAGACATATCCATCATCTCTTTCTAAAGTAGTTATATCAGATTTACTTAGAAAGGAACTGGGGTTTAATGGAGTTATAATAACTGATGACATGACTATGGGAGCAATAACCTTAAACTATGATATAAATAAAGCTGCAGTAACCTCTCTAAAAGCTGGAAGTGATATAGTTCTTGTATGCCACGACTACAATAAAGAAAAAACTGTAATCGAATCTATAAAGACAGCGATTAACAATAAAGAAATAACAGAGCAGGAAATTGATGAAAAGGTATATAGGATACTCAAGCTAAAGGATAAGTATAAGATAGGCGAGGAAAAACAACAGCAGTATAACATGCAAGACATAAACAATAAAATTACATCTATTTTAAAATAATCATTCTTTTAAAATCATATTAATTCTTTGCGAAGCTCATTAAAGCATTGGATGTAGAGACATCTTAATTTCATAAATGGAAAAATAGCCTTTGAGGAATTCAAAGGCTATTTTTCATATATTTCTAATGGAAGATTGTCTGGATCTTCGAAGAAAGTAAAACGTTTGTTAGTGAATTCATCAATTCTTATAGGCTCAGTAACTATACCATTCTTGTTCAATTCGAGAACTGCTTCGTCGATATTATCTACCTCAAAAGATAGATGTCTTAAGCCTCTTGCTTCGGGATAGCTTGGTCTTGGTGGACAATTGGGAAAAGAAAAAAGCTCGATTTGATATACTCCATTGACATTGAGATCTAGCTTATAGGAATCTCTTTCTTTTCTATAAACTTCTCTTTCTATAGTAAATCCAAGTTTATTAACATAAAAATCTTTAGATTTTTCATAATCTGAGCAGATTATTGCTATATGATGAACTGCATTAATTTTCATAATATCTAGGACTCCTTTAATAATGTTTTTTGCCATGCTTAAGTAAATGTTGAGATTAAGCAGAGCTTACCTTTTACTTAAGTATTATATAACAAATCGATGTAAATACAAAATAAAGATGAAACACTTCTATCATAAATCTATTCCTATAAACAGACACACTACTTAAATCTTTGGACCCAAAATAATGTTTCCGATGAGCCTACGAAGCTTTATTTTGATAGATTTCAATTTGAAGTAGTATGTCTATAATTGTAGGTATCATATGAAATTAAAATAAATATGATTTATATTTTTTAAACTTAAAACTATATTGTCTATAAATATATAAATTTAATTAAATAATGTTGATAAAATGTATTGATATGCATATAATAGTATTGAGGTGATAATATGGAAAAAGATTACTTGTTTGATTATGAGTTAGAAGAAATAGAGAAAGGATATTTTTACGACGATAGAAAAAAGCACTTTAAATGCTTGATTTGTGGAGATATGTTTGAGAAGGGAAGAATCTATAAGATTAATGAAGAATTTTATGATGCAGAAAAATGCTGCGAGAAGCATATCGAAGAAGTGCATGGCGATATGTTTGATTTTCTCATAGAAAGAAACAAGAAAATAACAGGGTTAAGTGAGAATATGAGAGATTTTATAAAGCTTACTTATGAGGGGCTAAGTGATAAGGAAATTGGAGCAAGCATGGGGTTATCTTTATCTACAGTTAGGAGTTATAGATTTAAGTTAAAAGAGAAAGAACTTCAAGCAAAATCTCTTCTTGCAATTCTTGACCTTATGAAGAATAATTCAAAGGAGGAGGAGGAAATGGAAGGTTCTAAACTTGTTAACGCACATCTTTCAGCAACTACTTTAGATGAAAGATATAATATGAGTGAGCAAGAGAGAAATGATATAAGAAAGAATTATTTTGATGAAAATGGTGCTTTGAAGGTTTTCCCTTCTAAAGAGAAGAAAAAGCTAGCAATACTTTCTGAGATAATAACCAATTTTTCAAGAGATAAGAAATATACAGAAAAAGAAGTTAATAGAGTACTAATGAGAATATTCGATGATTATGCAACACTTAGAAGATACCTTATTGAATATGGGTTCCTAGATAGAACAAAGGATTGTAGCTATTACTGGATAAAAGAGTAAGGTTGTGTTTAAATACTGTGGTAACTAAGGTTTCACCACATCTTATAATTCAAATAGAGTCACAAAGAATTAATACAAAAAAGCACTGCAATAATTTTAGTTATAGCAGTGCTTATTCTAGGTCTAAGTTAAAATTTTAGGTTTTCGAAAATTTAAATAAGATATTTACACTAATAGAGTTTTTACTAAATCAAATCAATTAAAAAGCCCAGTTGCCATTCTTAAACACTTGAATTTCTTCACCTTCGTGAGTAGTTCCAACTATTTCAAGATCTTCAGTTCCAACCATAAAGTCGATATGAGTTATGGATTGATTAGCACCTTTCTTTTCGAGATCTTCTTCACTAAGATTTTCTCCTTCCTTTATGCAAATAGGATATGAAGCTCCAATTGCAAGGTGGCAGGATGCATTTTCATCATATAAAGTATTAAAGAATATTATACCTGAATTAGATATAGGTGAATCAAAAGGTACAAGGGCAACCTCTCCTAAGTAGTGGGAACCTTCATCTGTTTCAACTATATTCTTTAAAGTGTCATAACCTTTTTCAGCAGTAAAATCAACTATTCTTCCATCCTTGAAGGTAATAGAGAAGTCATCAATTAGATTTCCGCCGTAGTTAAGAGGCTTTGAACTATATACTATTCCATTTACGCCTGTTTTCTTTGGAAGAGTGAATACTTCTTCAGTAGGCATATTGGCTATGAATTCAACACCGTCAGCAGTGTAATCAGCTCCTCCAGCCCAGATATGACCGTCTGGAAGCTCAATAGTTAAATCAGTACCTTTTTCATTTTTATAATGTAGAGATTTAAAGTTCTTAGAGTTAAGGAAATTCATTTTTTTACTTAGGGTATTTTTATGAGTATCCCAAGCTGCAACTGGATCTTCACTATCAACTCTAACTACTTTAAAGATTTCATTCCATAATAGCTCAACAGCTTCTTCTGGAGTGCTGTTTGGAAATACCTTAGTAGCCCAGCCTGTAGTTGGAATTGAAACTACAGCCCAAGAATTTTTATTGCTCATGAGCCTTTCGCTAAATTCCTTTAACGCTAACTGAGAAGTTTTTTGAGATTTTGCAATTCTTTTAGGATCAACATTTTTTAAAAGTTCAGGATCTGCAGCAGATATACTTAAAAAAGCAGCTCCTTCTTTTGCTGATGAAAGTCTAGAATCAACCATCCACTGAGGAATTGTATCGAATACTTCTTCAGGAGCCTTTAAGTATTTAATCTTGGTACAGATTTCATCATTCCATTGAACGATAACGTCCTTTGCACCAGATTCGTAAGCAACTTCTGTTGCTAATCTAGTAAAAGGAGCACACTCGATTGGCGAAGTAATAACTAAAAGCTGTCCCTTTTGTATGTTAACGCCAGTTTTTACTGCAAGTTCAGCATATTTTCTTAAAAAATCTTCTTTCATTTTGACACCTCTCTCGTAAAAAATTCTTTATATAGAATTTTACCAAATCATAGCAACAATTAAAATGTTTTTTTTATCCTCTAAAAATTTATACCTCAATTATATCTGTAAATAAGTATGCGAACAGACTTAAGAAATAATATAAGTTAAAGAATAAAAGATGAATTAATTTAAATTTTATGAGAAAAATCAATATATATAGTTTTATTTGACCTTATATGGATTTGACACATCATTATAACCACAATTTATGGGCATTTGCTTCAAAATGCTTACTTATTGGATATAGATGGTTGGAAAGAAATACTGTTTATATTATAATGTATAAAGAGATTAGAACTTACATTTTGTTAATTGTTTTGTAAGAATATACTTATAGTTTTTAGTCAATAAAATTATTATAGGAATTACGAGTATTAGTTATACATTTAAAAATATAAGGTGAGAAAATCTTTATCATAGTTTTAGTAATTTTAAAAGAAGAATTTGGAGGATTAATTATGAAACGTTTATTGATATTGGACGGTAATAGTTTGCTTAATAGAGCATTTTATGCGATTCCTCTTTTATCTACAAATGAAGGCATATATACAAATGCAGTTTATGGATTTACAAATATGCTTATTAAGATGAAAGAAGATTTTAAACCAGACTACATAGTATCAACTTTTGATAGGAAGGCACCTACCTTTAGACATGTAGAATACCAAGATTATAAAGCTGGAAGAAAGAAAATGCCTCCAGAGCTTGCAGCACAGTTTCCGATAGTTAAAGAAATGCTTAATCTATTTAGCATAAGTATTTATGAAATGGATGGTTATGAAGCTGATGATTTAATCGGAAGTTTGGCTAAGTTTGCAGAAGAGAACGGTATAGAAGTTTATATAGTAACTGGAGATAAAGACGCTCTTCAGCTTGCGTCAGACAATATAAATGTAGTAATAACTAAAAAGGGAATTACTGAGAGAGAAATATACACAAGGGCTAGAATGGTAGAAGAGATGGGGGTTACTCCAACTCAGTTTATTGATGTTAAGGGCCTTATGGGAGATCAGTCAGATAATATACCAGGAGTTCCAGGTATAGGCGAAAAGACTGCATTTAAGCTTATCCAAACCTATGGCAGTGTTGAGAGTGTATTAGAGCATGTAGAAGAGATAAGTGGTAAAAAGATTAAAGAAAATCTAATACAGTACAGCGAACAAGCCGTATTCTCAAAGAGATTAGCTACTATAAATACTGAAGTTCCAATAGAATTTGATTTAGATGAGATAAGATCTAATGAAAATTATGATAAGGAAGGTCTTAGAAAGCTATTCTTTAAACTACAAATGAAATCCTTGCTTGATAAGTTACCAGAAGCTGCAACTTTAGACGGAGATTCAGTTGATACTGATATCGAATTTGAGAGCATAACTAATAATGATGAGTTAAAGTTGGCTTTAGAAGCCTTAGGAAAAGAAGTTTACTTTACTTTTAATTTAGATGGAATAAGCAAATACTCGTTAATTAACATAAAAAACATATTCATATCGGATGGCAACAAAAATTATGAAATAGTTTTTGAAGGTATTAACAATGAACAGGGAATCGAACTTATAAGGAAATTCTTTGAAGATGATAGCATAAAGAAAATAAGCCATGACGTAAAGAATTTCCTAACTGCTCTAAGAAAATTAGATATAGACATGAAAGGGCTTATCTTTGATACTGCCTTAGCTGCTTATTTAATTGATTCATCAAAAGGTACATATCCTCTTTTAACTTTAGTAAATGAGTATGTAGGGGAAGATCCTAAAGGTGATGACACTGTAATGAATATGAAGCTATGTTTTCATATGAAGAAGCTATATTCATATCTTAAGACTAAAATTGAAGAAGCTGGCATGGAAAAATTATTATATGAAGTTGAACTTCCATTAACACTAGTACTTTCTTCTATGGAGGAGTATGGCTTTAAGGTTAACTCTAAAATATTAGATGAACTATCAGTGAAGTTTAAAAATGAAATAGAAGAAAGCCAAAAGACTATATATGAACTTGCTGATGAAGAATTCAATATAAACTCTCCTAAACAATTAGGAAAGATACTATTTGAAAAACTTGATTTACCAGTAGTTAAAAAGACAAAGACAGGATATTCAACAAATGCAGAGGTGCTAGAAAAGTTATCTGACAAACACCCTATAATAGATAAGATAACTTACTTTAGACAGTTAACAAAGATATACTCAACATATATAGAAGGTTTAAAAGCGGTTGTCGATGAAGATGGATGTATACATTCTAACTTCAATCAGACTGTAACCACAACTGGAAGGCTTTCATCCACAGAACCTAATCTTCAAAATATACCTATAAAATATGAGATGGGTAGAGAGATTAGAAAAGTATTTATTCCTAGGGAAAAAGGCGATGTGATACTTTCAGCGGATTATTCTCAGATTGAACTAAGAGTCTTAGCTCATATTGCAAATGATGAGAATATGATCGATGCCTTCAAACATGATATAGATATTCATACAAAAACAGCTTCGGAAGTATTTAAAACTCCGTTAGATGAAGTTACAAAACTAATGAGGAGCAGAGCTAAGGCTGTTAATTTTGGAATAGTTTATGGTATTGGTGACTTTAGTCTTTCACAAGACCTTCATATTACAAAAAAAGAAGCTAAAGAATATATGGATATATACTTTGAAAGATATCCAAAAATCAGAGAGTTCATGGATAACATAATTAAAGAAGCAGGAAAAGATGGATATGTTACAACTATACTCAATAGAAGAAGATTTATACCTGAGATAACTGCCTCTAACAAGATAGTAAAATCTTTAGGTGAGAGATTGGCTATGAATGCACCTATTCAAGGAAGTGCTGCAGATATAATAAAGGTGGCCATGGTAAGTGTATATAATACATTGAAAGAGAAAAAGATGAAAAGTAAACTAATACTTCAGGTACACGACGAACTTATTATAAACGTAGTGCCAGAAGAGTTAGAACAAATAAAGACTATTATTAAAGAAGAGATGGAAAGTGCAGTAAGTCTTAATGTTCCACTTGAAGTTGATATTAATATAGGTGAAAGTTGGTATGATGCTAAATAAAGGAGGAAATTATGATTAAGGTTGGGTTAACTGGGGGAATTGGTACTGGTAAAAGTACAGTTTCTAAGATACTTCTAGAATCAGGTTTTTGCATTATAGATGCTGATCAAATTGCAAAGGATGTACTTTCAAAATATCCAGAAATACTTATAAAGGTAAGAGATGACTTTGGAGATGGATTTTTTGATTGGAGAGGTGAATTTAGAAGGAAAGAGTTTGGCAATCATATATTCAGATTTCCTAAGCAAAGAATCAAATATGAAAATATAATAATGCCTTATATTATAAAAGAGATAAATGATTCATTTGATGCATACAATAAGAAAGGTGTTGGAATCGTGATTTTAGATGCTCCAACACTGATCGAAAACAACATGCATGAAGAAATGGACTTTATTATATTAGTTTGGTCCGATAGCA
This sequence comes from Clostridium folliculivorans, assembly GCF_024341905.1. Lineage (GTDB taxonomy): Bacteria > Bacillota > Clostridia > Clostridiales > Clostridiaceae > Clostridium_AR > Clostridium_AR folliculivorans. The sequence continues at coordinate 280,211 of NZ_BQXY01000003.1, read as the reverse complement.
ATGCACAGCTTTCAAGATTAAAGCTTAGAGATAAATTAAGTCAGAGTGAAGCATTAAATAGGATAAATGCACAATTACCTTTAGATAGAAAAAAGGAATATGCAAATTTTATAATAGATAATAGCGCCAGCTTGATAAAAACTAAAGAACAAGTAGATGATATGATAGAAATATTAAAACTTTATAAATAAAATATAAATGAATAGAATTAATTTTTGTGGTGATATTAAGCCCTAATATGTTTAGGAGAATGTTATGAAATTAAGAAAATACATTGTATTTTTTGTTGGTATAGCCATAGTATTATTGGGCTTTAGATGGTGTGTTTATAATTTGATGTATCCATATAAGTATAAAGATATTATTAAGAAGTACAGTGTAGAATATAATTTGGATCCATTATTAGTGTTGTCTGTTATAAAGGCAGAAAGCAATTTTAATACAAATGCACATTCATTTAAAGATGCACATGGACTTATGCAAGTAACTGACAGTACAGCTAAGTGGGCTGCTAAAGAAATGAATATTAATTATTCTGATTCTTCACAGCTATTAGATCCACAGTACAATATAAATATGGGATCTTGGTATCTAAAGAATTTAAGAGATGAATTTCAGGATATGGATTTAGTAATTGTTGCTTACAATGGAGGACGTGGAAATGTAAATAAGTGGCTTAACGATGGCCGATATTCAAATGATGGAAAGTCGTTAAAATATATACCATTTAAAGAAACAGATAAATACTTAAAGAAAGTTAAAGTAAATTACAATATCTATAAATTTTTATATAACTAAACTTTAAAATAGACCACTTTATCTATAAGTTAAAGTTAAGAGATTAAATGAAATTTCTTAGAGATAGCTTAAAAATAAAGTGGTATAAATTTGCGATTATTTAACTTATCAAATGAGGAGAAAGTGATGAAAAAGAAGATACTACTAATTATTCTGATTGTTTTTATAATTATTGGAACAATTGCTGTAATTAATATTAGATACTTGATTCCAATAAAGCTTAATAAACAATGGTCAACTCCGAAAATTACTAAAGAGGAAGAGTTAACGATAAACTTCCTTAATAACAAAATGACTGATTCTAAAAACGGTATATATACTAATTACATAGATCAACCAAGTTCCAAGGATATTACAAAAGGACACGCTGTGCTTTCTGAATCGGAAGGGCTTATAATGCTATATGCTGTAGAGCAAGGTGATAAGGAATTATTCGATAGGCACTGCAATATAGTTATGAATCAAATGCTTCTTAAAAGCAATTCTGTTGCATGGAGAATAGATCACGGAACTCTAGCGGAAACATCAGCCACCATAGATGATTTTAGAATAATAAAAGCTTTAATATATGGATATGACCGATGGAAGGAGTTTAATTATAGAAAATATGCAATAAAAATATCTGACTCAATCCTTAAGAACAATATAACTTCTAAGCTTCCTGTAGATTTTAAGGATAGTTATGGAAAAAGTAAAACTGTTACTATATGTTATCTTGATGTAAATACTATGGGGATACTTAAAAGTATAGATAGAAGATGGAAAGATAAATATAATGAGTCGAAGCAGCTTATAAGCAAAGCATATATATCTAATAATTTGCCATTATATAAAAATACATATGATGTCAGCAAACAAGGATTTATAGAACAAAAAGATGCTGATACGCTTTTATCACTTATAACTTCCTTATATCTTAAGCAAGATGGGGAAGATATAACAACTACTGTAAAATGGGTAAAAGAAAGATTAGTTGCAGATGGCGCTCTATACGCTATGTATGATATAAACACTGGAAAGCCATCTACAGACATTAGATCAACGGCTATATATTCTGTTGCAGCTATGATTGCAAAAGATGTAGGAGACACAGAATTGTATGATATTCTTATAAAGAAACTGTTAGAATTTCAAGAGGTAGATAAGAGCAATGAGATTTATGGAGCTTTTGGTAATGCGGAGACAAAGGAAGTATATTCTTTTGATAATTTAAATGCAATCATAGCTATGCAGAAATAAAATGGTACATGTATAACAATTTGAATGATGGGCTGATAGAGTAGTAGACATATCTATTACATTGCGCTCATTAAATTTTACTAGATATATTTATATTGACGATTAAAAAAATATCTAGTAAAATTGTATTTATCAGCTAAACAGTAAGTTAAAATAGCTGAAGACCCTCTATTCTACAAAATACGCGAGAGTGGCGGAATGGCAGACGCGCACGTTTGAGGGGCGTGTGGGAGACCGTACGGGTTCAAGTCCCGTCTTTCGCACCAAATTTTATATGTTAAACTAAGTAGACATCGGAGTTCTGTGACTCTGATGTCTTTTTATGCTATGAATGCTTTTTAAACTTTAAAACAATATTGATAAGCATCAATATTGTAATGATGCAGAGAAAAAATGATATAAGTTTAAGACTAGATGATATACTTGATAGATTTGAAGTTACACCGTCTATATTACCAACTTTTGACCCAATATCTTGGAGAGCAGATGTGATTTTATTAACTAAATATTCAGTGTTATTATCCATGAAGAACCTCTTTCTTAATTTATAATAAAAATATAAACGCTTTAGATATGTGCTACTAAATATATTATTGTATATGAAACATATAACAAAAGTATTTTAAAGGGCAATTTGAAAAATTAAAGGTGACTAAATATAATGCTAAATGTTAGAGTTCAGGTGAAAGTTGGACGAATTTTATGTCTTATATAAAGAATAAATTAATTTATGCAAAATTAGAGTTGAAAATTATTCTTTCAGGGGATTTAAAATTATTGAATCTGCCTTATCATTATAGGTTATAGTAATAACTTCATTTTTATAATTAATAGGATCTACAATCAAACCTACAGTTGCACGGAAGCTTTTAAAGGTGCTTCCATAAGAGATTACACCACTACTTGAATATTGAGGACCAGTCTTGATTTGGCATTGTATTTTAGAGTCTTTATCCGTTAAAATTTTAGGTGTAACTTTTATATCTAACTGCTTATCACGCACTTCAAGAGAAACGCGCCAGTTTTCATTTTCTCCTGTATAGGATTTATTTTTATAAGATAGTTTAGAGGTAGAATTAGCTTTGCTTATACCTAAGATTGTTAGAATTACTAACATGATCAAAACAAAGATAGCAATATAACGTTTTTTGTTCACAATACCCTCCATTTTTATAATTATCCTTTAGAACTGTAACTATGATTACTGTTTATAGTTATATATTAACATATTTTAATTCATGTGGAAATATAATGCTGGATATTTGATATTATTATATGGAAAAATAAATTTAATTGTGAGAGTGCAAAAGTAATATAGGACTGAAAAAATAATAATTTAATATATAATGTGTGCTTAAAGAAATATAGAATATGAAGAAATAGATTGGTATATTACAAAATTCAAAGTTGATTTGATGAGCGAATAGTTATATATTGATATGTTTTTATTTTTGTGGATATATGGTAATAAATAGTGTAAATGGGTGGAAAATATTAAGCTATTAGGTAATTTAGTGAAGAATAATAATTGGCACATCATTTTACTAATTAAATATAATATATTAACCTCACTTTCAAGTAAATATTAAAAAATAATTAATATCCTTTATTCTATTACGTTAATAAACACACCTCCTTTAGAAGAGGGGTGTTTTAAATTTAACTATCTTTAGTATTTAAGGATAGTTTACGGATTAATGATAAATACATAGCAAGTATAAATATAAGAATAGGATAACATAGAGCGGAATATAAAAGTGATAAAGGATATCAAATCAACCCCTTCATTAAAATATCCATAAAGATTAAATTTAATATCTAATATTAAATCCACAGATATCTGTAGAAGTAAAGTGAATATCGAAATGTCCAATATTTCTAAATTATTTAATTTTTTAGGCATCAAAATAGCTAGACTGTTAAAAATAATAAAAGATAGAGCAATAAAAATAAAAGTAATCATATGAGGAGATTTCCTTATATTGAATAATTTAATGTATGAAGATGTTAAAGTACCATATTTAAACATAGGCTAATGTATTGGCTTTGAATATATTATATTTAATATTTTGCTCATTAATAAATGAATATATACAAAGTAATTCAACGGATGGAATTGGATGGATATGCTTCCAATGATATTTCAGTTTAATTAAGAAATATTCGCAAATAATACTAATACTTAAACAAATCAATTACAAAGGAGGAACACAAAATGTCAAATAGAAGTAATAGAGTATTAGTACCTGAAGCAAAGGAAGCACTAAATAAATTCAAGATGGAATCTTCTAGAGAAGTAGGAGTTAGTCTAAATGAAGGTTACAACGGAGATTTAACAAGCAGAGAAGCTGGATCTGTAGGCGGACAAATGGTTAAGAAAATGATAGAATCTTACGAAAAAAACCTATAGAAAAAGCAGTATATCAAAGGGCTAGATATTTATATCTAGCCTTTTTAAATTTGATTTATAAGTTAAATCAATAAAGGTTGAAGGTAACACCGAAAAACGAAGTGCAGATTTTATGGATAACCATTTAGTTCAAATTCCAGGTGTAGAGTTTCAGATATTTATTTTTAAATTAGAAGCACAAAATAGAGTATTATATAATTTCTATTTTGTGTTTTTTTAATGTATAAGAAAGTGGATTTGGGCACTTAATATATAAAATTGTACCAACATTTACATGATTAATACCCTATTAAATACAGAAAATAAGTAAGAAATAAATTAAGTGGGAGGTATTAACATGAGAAAACTTTCAGAAGTAGAAGTTATGTCGTTAACATCACTATTAACATTGGAAAGAGACGGATTGGCTGTATCAAGAGCAGTTCAAAGCTTTATAAATGATGATGAGATAAAGAAACAAGCTGAAGCTGGTATATTGGCAGCAGAAGGCAGAATAAAGGGAATACAACAATTTATAAATGAAAACCAAATAATAAGATAAGGAGAGGTGACCTGAGATGATTTCAACAATTTTAGAAGGAATAGGTATGAAAGATACAGTTATGAATGATGAAGTTATAGTTAGCAATATGTTAGCAGGTGCAAAGGGTGCTGCTAATGCATATCTTAATGCTACATTGACAAGTCCTACACCAGAGCTAAGAGCGATGTATGCATCTAGTTTAAGCCAAGTTCTTAATGGCCATGCAGCAATTTCAGAATTGGCTGTTAAACGTGGATGGGAACAACCATATGCCCCTACAACTGAACAGCTTTCTGATGCTTTTAAAAAATCAGAAGACGTTATTGATAAAGATAAAAAATAGATACTTTTAATAATGGATTGTTTCGCAAATTATAGGAATTATATGTATCCTGAAAAGCATAGTTTTTGTAAGTCAAATAAAGCGATTGACAATTTTTTATTTAGAGTTTAAAATATAATTCCGGTAGTAAAATGACTAATGACACAGTTATTAGTTCAATAAATTAGTTCATATAAACTTGATAAATTTACTATTGAAATTTATTTTCATATAGTTTATAATTCAGTTATAGAGAATAGGATATTAAAAATATCCATAAAACTTGTATAATAATTCATATGTTCTGGGATATGCGTCAAGCTCTTATTTTGAACCTACATTACAACAAAGGGAGTTCAAGATTTAATTGTGGATATGTACCTTTCTGTGAGTCCCTTAGATGGCATTTTAGGCGATTGATATAATTGTGAGGACACCCACCTATCGAGAGATAGGTGTCAAAATCAGGGCAACGGTATTTTGGAGTAACTTTATGAATTTTAAGGAGAAGTAGTAATACTTCTCTTTTTTACGTCTAAATGTATAAATATACCTCTACAGTGAAGAAATTTCGCCAAACTTTTAAATATAAAAATATAACTTCAAGTATAAACTTGTTCATCTATAAACTTAGTAGATATAAATAGATTATGTAAGATGAAATAATATAGATTACAAAAATATATAGATATTAATTTAAATAATCATATAGTTATATAGAGAAATTAATATATAGTAAAAATGTGATTCTATATGGAGTTAATGGAAAGTTGACATTAGAAAATAAATGAAATATACTTTAAATATTACATATATTAACATTTAAATCTGCAGGTGTGCTGGAATTGGCAGACAGGCGCGTCTCAGAAGCGCGTGTAGTTTTACGTACGGGTTCAAGTCCCGTCATCTGCACCAGGGAAATATAGATTAATTATAAAAAGTCAGTATTACAATTTTTATTGTATGCTGGCTTTTTATTTATCTTTTAAATAACAGCATCATAAATATTTAGACAAAACTTAATTTAAACTATGGAAAAAGGAATATTTAATGATATAGAAACGTATAAATTAGTAAAATTCATCATAGGATGTGAGTTGTTTGGCCAGAAATATTGACTATAGTGTTGAGTTTACAGATGAGATAGAAAGTGAATTTAAGAAGGCGGAGTTTCTAGGGGAAGGGCATAATGGGATAGTATATAGCTTGCCTGATAATAAAATAATAAAGATATTTAGAGAAAAAAAAGTTTGTGATGAGGAGACTGATATATTATTAAAAGTAAAAGGTTCAAAGTTTTTTCCTGTCATACATAATTGTGGAGAATTGTATATAGTAAGAGACTATGTTGGTGGAGAAAGATTAGATACTTATATAAAAGATAATGGACTTAACAAAGAAATATGTAAGTCATTACTTAATATGACTAACGAGTTTATTAAGCTTGGTTTTACTAGGATAGATATAAGATGCAAGGATATTTATGTACAAGAAGATATGTCAGTGGTTATAATAGATCCTAAAAATAATTATACTAAAAAAGTAAACTACCCTCGCCATTTAATGAAAGGGCTTTTTAATCTAGATGTATTAGATATTTTCTTTGAAAATATAAGCCGGTTAGATAGGGAGAAATATATATTGTGGAAATATAAGATGGGCAAGTATATAAAACTAGGTATAAAATAAGTTATAATATATAGATAGATCAGTTCTAAATAACATATAACTAAGTAATTTAGTTTCTATTAATAGTTAATAGGATTATAAACTAAATTTTATAGAGTTGAACTGAGGTATCTATTCCGATGAACAGATAAACTACTTCAGTCCTTGAATTCAAAATAAAGATTTCGATGAATCTACGAATCTTTACTTTGATAGATTCAAATATGAAGTAGTTTATCTATAAGTAGTATAAATTATAGTTAAAGTAGGGAGTTATATGGATTACATAAACTTAGCAGAGAAAGCATATAGCCAAGGGCAACTTTTAAAAGCTCTAAATCACTATATGGAAGCCAATAGGCAAGAAAATTATTCTAATATAGAAGTTTTAATTAATATAGGATTAATATATGATGAGCTAGGCATGCAGGATGAGGCTATAGAGACATATGAAGATATAATTGAAAAATATAGATTAGAGGAAAGAGCTTACTATGGATTAGGTGTTATCTATGATGATAGAGAAGAGTATGATAAAGCTATTTCATATTATAAAAAAGCTCTAGAAATTAATCCACTGTATGGGAAAGCATGTTTTTTCTTAGCCAATGCATATGATAGCCTTGGAGATAAGGAAAGTACAATACAATATTATCTAAGATTCATTGAAATAAATCCATATGATTTCTGGGGATATACTAATTTAGGATCAACTTATGAGGAATTAGAAAAATATGATTTGGCGTTCAAAATGTTTAGCAAAGCTTTAGAATTAGATAGACAAAATTATTTGGCTTTATTTAACATGGGGGTAATTTATACAAGACTTAATATAATGGATAAAGCAGAAAACTATTATAGAAGATCTATAAAAATAAATAAGGAGTACCCTTATTCATATTTAAATATGGCTATTCTTTATAAGGATATGAATGACATTGAGTTGGGAATAGAGGTTTTATCAAGAGGAATTGAAAATAATAAAGAATGTGAGTTTCTTTATTATAATAGAAGCTGCTTTTTATCATGTCTAAACAGAATAGATGAAGCAGCTGAAGATTTAATAAAAGCTGTAGTGCTTTACCCGGGGTTTATTAAATATATAAATGAAGATGATGAACTTGAAGTTACAAGAAATAGTAAAATATATATGGATTTTTATGTCACAAGATAAAATATATATCTTGTGACTTTTTTACTGTAAATGAAGTTATATAATTTTTATGCCGATTAAACCTAGATATTTCAATGCCTTCAAAAGCTTTTTATGGCGATACAGTAAAAAATAAAACTTATTCGCCTGTAAAATTTTTCGCTTCTTTTGTGTTAAAATAGAAATTATATTCCTATTTTGTCATAATTAATATAAAATAATTATGTAGGAGGTTATATTATGAATGAAGATAAATGGCCGTTAGATTTTTTATATTTAAACCACGAAAAGATTGTAAAGACCACGCTTGTGTTTGGAATATTCTTTATTCTTTTCTTTATTTCTTTTAATATAAACTCTAGCATAGTAATATACCTAATAAATATTATAATTATAATGATATGTTTTGAACTTATGATAATTTTATATACAACTACTAAATTTGCAGATTCTAAGTTTCTATTATTTTCATACATTATATTCTTTATAATCGGATTGCTAAATGTTATGAACATAACTTTACAAATATCTAGTGGTAGTAATATTCAACAAAATTATAATATTGTGCTACAGAATATGGATATATGCAGTTTGGCAGAAAGTATATATATACACCTTGCTGTTAATACGATAGACAAGAAATACAGTCATAGAAGACTTATATCAATTCATGTATTTTCACTGCTTGCAATAATATCGATCTTTTATATGTTGACTACAATTGGTATTTTTAGAAATAGTATTGAGTATATAACTCAAAGCATAAGTATACTAATTTTGATAGTTCCTATGTTGACACTAAGAAAATTTAGTTATAAAAACAATAACGAATTCAACTTTTTTATGATTTATGTGTATACTATGAGTTTTTCTTTTATTATCCACTTATTGTATTTAATTTTAAATGCGCAGATTCTTTTCTTCTTATTTAATATAGTAAGATTAGGAGCATACTTAATTATGGGTGCTGGGCTGTTAGATAAATTTTTAGACAAGCCTTATAAAACTATATTTAATGATATTTATTGGCACAATATGCAGTTAGAAGAGTTTAATAAAAGAATTTATTTGAAAAATATGACTATGTCAAAGATAAGAGAAAGTATTGAAAGAAGAGAAAACGATTATAAAAAGCTTTTTGATGGAATGCCGTTACCAATGGTTATTATTAACAACTCTACTAATAGAATAATGTTTGCAAACAATCAATTTATAAAGATGTTCAAAATTGAGAATTTGAAGGATATTATAAATAAAAGCATGAAATCTATTGTATATAAAAACGAAAGTACCGTTGTTTATAAAGATGACTGTATAAACTATGATGGTCTTAGTGAGATTAATGGGGAAGTGGCATATTTCGAAATAAGACAATTTTATATAAATAATAATGAAGATGAATCAATTTTAATATTGAGTAATGTGACAGAAAAGATAAAGTTTGAAACCATGAAGGAAAGCATTAACCAAAAGAGATTGGAAGAGAAGATGAGAAGAACGTTCCTCTCAACTATCTCCCATGATTTGAAGACTCCAATAAATGTAATATATAGTGCAACACAGCTTTATAAATATTTATTGGAAAATAATGATTTTGAAGTTATAAGAAAATATAATCTTATAAATAAAGATAATTGTATGACTTTAATTAGATTGGCTAACAACATAATTGATACATCGAAGATAAATTTTGATTATTTAAAGCCTCAAATGTCAAGATATAACATTGTGGATATAATAGAGGAAACAATACAACACCTGGTAGAATATGCGAGAGATAAAAATCTTGAACTTATTTTTGATACAGAGGAAGAAGAGATTTTTGTACTTTGTGATAGAAATTTCATAGAAAGAATCATATTGAACCTGATATCTAATTCAATAAAATATTCTGATGAAGGTGAAATAAAAGTATATTTGAGATGTTATGAACTTGTAGTAGCCATTGAAGTTTCAGATCAAGGAAGAGGAATTAGCAGTGAATATATGAAGCGTGCTTTTGGAAAGTTCAATTCAAAAGACCGAAGTAAAATAGCAACAAATCAAAGTTCTGGACTTGGACTATATGTAGTAAAGAATTTAGTGGAATTACAAGGTGGACAAGTTTCTATTGAAAGTGGCGAATATAAAGGGACAAAGGTTGTAATAAAGTTTACGAGGGAGTTAGTTTAAGATGAATGATAATGCTATTATAAAATCCAAAAATATTGTACTTAAACTGTTTATTCCTTTACTTTTGATTATAATATTGGTATACGAAAAGAACAGAGATTATATGTTCTTTCATCAATTTGTTGAAGTTTTATGTACAACTTTTGGAGCTTCACTTACAATGATGTCTGTAAATAGATTTAATTTAAGAAGGCATAATCTATTTACTTATATAGGTTTGGGTTTTTCCGTTATATGTATAGTGAATCTAGTACACATATTATCGTTTAATGATGGGAAAAAGTATGAGGAAGTTCTAAATTTTACTTTGCCAATTTGGTTGATAACCAGTTGGTTAGAGCATTTAGTGATAATTTTATCCTTATATTTTAATAAAAAAGCTATAAGCTATCTTAAAGCAATTATAATATTTTTTGCCTGTGGCATAACTATTTTTGTTTCACTTTTAATGATTTATTATTATACAAAATCCAATGTAATTGCATATCGTAGATTTATTTTTATAAATTTAAACTGGATTATTATTTTTCTTATGTTTATTTTTGTTTTTATAGGAATACTGGAAAGCAAGAATATAAGTAATGATAGTAAAAAATATATTCTCGTGTACATATCTCTTGTTATTGTATATGAGAGTATAGCTAAGATGACTTTTACAAGATATGATAATATTAATTACAATGTAATTTTAACTGTGCATATTCTGAAATATTTAGCTTATTACAGTCTTTTTGAGGGTATAAGCAAGTTTCTAATACAAGGAACTTATAGTGAAATGTATGAGGAACTTAAACAAATGGAGAAAGATCAAAAACATTATAGTAGCATACTACAAAAGAGGATGAATTTAGAGATTGAACTTCATAAAATGATGGAAATGAGTAAAAGTAAATATAATATACTAATTAATTCTATACCAGATTCCATCTTGATTTTTGAACGCGAAAAGATTAGCTTTATAAATTCTTCTGCAAAAAATCTATTAGAATTTATTTGCGGTGGCTACAAAAAAATCGAGAGACTTAAATTTTATGAATTTATTGATTACATAGGTTCCCTAAGCAGCACTTATACGGCACTTGAGAAAAATATTATGAATTTTTCTATTAATGTGGATGATAATATAAGGTTATATGACTTATCTACTGAGTGTATTAATGATAAAATATGTGTTGTTTTAATAAGAGATGTTACTGACATGGGAAAAATTAAAACTTTGAAAAGTGAGTTGGAAGGTTATATAAAAGATGATGAAATAAAAAGGCAATTTTATACAAATATATCTCACGAATTAAGAACTCCTATAAATGTTATTTTTTCTGCATTACAGTTAAATGATTTATATCTCTTAGAAAAAAACAAAAATGGATTAAGTAAAAATGGAGATAATATAAAAAGAAACTGCCTTAGGCTTATAAGAACTATAAATAACTTTATTGATACAAATAAGTTATCAGAAGGATATCTAACTCCAGATATGAAGGTATACAACATAGTAGATTTGGTGGAAGATGTAGCGCAATCTACAATAGAGTATATTGACAAATTTAATATGAATCTTACCTTTGATGTAGATGAAGAAGAGATATATGTAAAATGTGACAAGGAACTAATTGAAAGAGTTATATTGAACTTACTTTCTAATAGTGTAAAGTATGGCAAAGCAGGTGGGTTTATATTTGTTTCAATAACTTGTGATAGTGATTTTGTGAATATATGTATCCTTAATGACTCAGATTCAATATCTGAAGAGGAGCAGGATTATATATTTGATAAATTTTCTAAAAATCAATATTCACTTAATAGTAGAAAAGAAGGTAGTGGTTTAGGTCTTTTTATATCCAAAGCATTGATAGAGCTGCAAGAAGGGGAGATTAAGTTAAATTCATTTAATTATGGCAATAGATTCGATATAAAATTTAAGAGAACAAAAAACTATGTAGAAAATTATGAAGAATATAAAAATGCCAATATAAATGAGTTGAAAGAGAAGGTAGATATTGAGTTTTCAGATATTTATATATGATTGCATTGAATATAATAAACTTTTGACATAATTAAGAGATTCATAAATGGATGTACCACTTCGTAATAAAACTTATTATTTTTAAATTCTCTCACCAGAAGCCGTGAGAGTTTTAAAAATAGATTTCGGTTCGAAGTGGTACATCTATAGATATACCATTGTTAAATAAAAGCTAAATTTATAACTAAGTTGCTATTAATAGTTAAAAGAGTAGATTTCGGATTGAGCTCATACAACTTTAGATTTACTAATAAGTACTAAAATTTATATTTTAAAGCCTCCTCTCATAAAACAGAGGAGGCTTTAAAATAATTTTTTGATTTAAGTGATTTCTTTTACTTGTAAAAAATAGAATTGAAACTTATGGAATAGTTTGGTGATAATTTTCATAGTATAAAAAAACGAAACAAGGGGGATGCAATGAGCTTTTTTAAAGTAAATAATAAATTTAATATTGGAAATCTTATAATTAGTATTTTAATTACACTAGGAGGAGGTTTAATAATAGGTTTTATTATTAATAATGCGGACAAACAGTATGTAAATCTTAATAAACCAATGTTTGCACCACCAAGCTGGGTCTTTCCTATAGTGTGGTCTGTACTCTATATTCTTATAGGTATTGCTGCTTATAGGATATATGAGCTAAAAAAGCAAGGAAAGAATACTAAAAATGCGCTGGTTTATTATTCAATCCAATTAATACTTAATTTTTTATGGCCAATAATATTTTTTAAACTACGATTATATGGAGTAGCTTTTATTGAGTTAATAGTATTAATAATTTTTATTTTAATAACAACTATAAAGTTTTTTAAAGTAGATAGAGTTGCAGGTTTTCTTATGTTACCTTACATACTTTGGAGTTTATATGCAAGTATATTAAATTTGTTTGTATGGATAATGAATGAGATGTAAAAAGATAATAAACACATGGTAAAAATGACAATTCGATAACAAATTACCGCTTTCATATATGAAATCTATTGTAAAGAAAGCAAAAAAATAAAAAAATAGTAAAAGTTTCTATAAAGATAGTTGTTTTATTTGAGAAGATATGGTATATATTATATATGAATTGAAAATTGTTAATACTTTCTAAATAATTTAAATATTTGGTTAAGAATATTTAAATTATTTATATTGTACAACCTTTAAATTAGTAAAAATCTGTTTTCAGATTATATATATATAAAGTAAAAGGGGGTGAATCTACTCTAGTACGCAAAATGTGTATTATGAGTAGGAATTTAATGAAGAGAAAATCGATCGCTTTATTAAGTACAATTCTAGCTGGAGCAATAGTTCTAACAGGATGTGGTACAAAGAAAGATGATACTAAGCAGGCTAATGATGCTGCTAAAACTGTTAAGGCAAACGAGGTAAAGAAAGCTACTGATGCTAGTAAGCTTCCACAGGTTGCTAAAGACAGAAAGGACACACTTATAGTTGGTGGTACTGCACCAAAAGGAAAATTCAATCCTTTATATGCAGATTCAAGTTATGACCAATATATTGTATCTTTAATATTTGAATCATTAATATCAAATGATGCACAAGGTAATCCAACACCTGCATTAGCAAAAGAGTGGAAGATTTCTGATGATGGAAAGACTTACACATTTACATTAGTGGATGGAGCTAAATTCTCAGATGGTACAGAAGTTACTGCTGATGACGTTGCATTTACTTATACTTCTTTCTGTGATCCTAAGTATGATGGACCAAGAGTTGATGCTGTAGAAAAGCTTCAAGGTTACAAAGAATATAAAGAAGGTTCAGCAACTTCAGTATCAGGGATAAAGGTAATAGATAAGAAAACTATTTCCTTCACTTTAAACGAAGTAAAGGGTCCTGGAATATATGATTTCGGTTACGGTATATTGCCAAAGGCTGTCTACAACTTTGAAAAGGGTAATATCCAAAAAATTAAAGATAGCTTCAATAAACCAGTTGGTGCTGGTCCATACAAGTTTGTAGAATTTAAGCAAGGTGAATCTGTAAGCCTTGAAAAGAATGATAACTTCTACAAAGGAGCTCCTAAGATTGCTAAGATAATCTACAAGGTTACAAACGATAAGACAAATGTTCAAGAATTGTCTGCTGGACAAGTTGATATAAACCAAGTAACAGCTAATGCTAACACTGTAAAGATGGTTCAAGCTGCTGGATTCTTAGACCAACAAATATTCTCAGCTAACAGTTATTCATATATAGGATTAAATACAAGATTACCTATGTTCAGTGATAAGAAGGTACGTCAAGCTCTTATGTACGGTTTAAGAAGAGATGAATTCGTTAATTCTTATTATCAAGGGTATGCAAGTGTAGCAAATACACATAATGCACCAACTTCATGGGTTGAACCAACAGGCATAAATGAATACAAGTATGATGTAGACAAGGCTAATAAGTTATTAGACGAAGCTGGTTGGAAGATGAATGATAGTACAAAGATAAGAGAAAAAGATGGAAAACCATTTGAAATACATTGGTTAGCAACATCTGACAATAAGATGATGGAATCACTTATTCCAATAGTTAAGGAAGACTGGAAGAAGCTTGGAATAAACGTTATAACAGATATGTTAGACTTTAACACAGTTGTTGAAAAAGTTTATGACAAACAAGATTTCCAAATGTATGCAATGAGCTGGTCACTTTCAACAGATCCAGATCCATCAGGTATATTCGCTAAGTCACAAGATGCTCTAGGTGGAAATAACTCAGTTGGTTGGCATCCAGACAAATCAGAAGAATTACTTAAAAAAGGTATGGGAACAACTAAGCTAGATGAAAGAAAAGCTGCATATCAAGAATGGTCTAAACTTATAAATGATGAAGTTCCATATTTATTCATATCAAATCCTAAGTGGGTTTGGGCTGTAAGCTCAAGAGTTAAAGGTATGGAAATATCTGCATTCAGAGATTGGACTTATGACATTTACAAAGTAGAATTAACAGATCCTACTGCTAAGTAATAAATTAAGAGGAGCAAATGCTCCTCTTTTTTACTGTATAAGAAAATATATAATTTTTAGGTTGGTTAAACCTTGAGGTTTAAATGGTTTTATAAGTTTTTTGTGGCTAGCAGAAAAAAAGTAAAACTTATTCACTTGCCAGATTTTCCTCATATGCAATGGGAAAGGCGGATGAGCAAATACACTGAAGAAAATCACTAGGGCGCTGAAAATCACTTCAGTGTTTTATTTTTAAATGAATTAATTATTTTAACGTTTAATTATTTTTAATGTGTGATAAAATAGTAATATAGATTTTACAAAATTTCCTATAGAAATTACGTGTATTATAAATTAAGGCTATGTTTAAGAATATCGTTGAAAATAAGCGGTAAACTAATTAAAACATTGGATGATTAATCGCTTAATTTGAACGTTATAATTTAAAATCGACTAAATAAAATTATATAAGGAGTTGGTAATATGCTAATAAAGAATGGTAAGATTTTCACTATGGCTGGACAAGCTTTAGAATGTGGAAGCATTCTCATAAAGGAAGGAAAAATAGTAGAGGTGGGGGAAAATATAGTTGCCTTAGAGGAAGAAGTTATTGATGCTAAAGGCGGTTATGTAATACCAGGTATGATTGATGCACATACACATATTGGAGGAGAAGAAGAAAATATGGGCTTCGAAGGTCATGATATCAACGAAATGACTGATCCTGTAACTCCTCATCTAAGAGCTTTAGACGGTGTTAATCCAGTAGATGGAGCTTTTAGAAAAGCAGTTAAAGCTGGAGTAACTTCTGTTCTTACTGGACCAGGAAGTGCTAACGTTATTGGTGGACAGTTTTTAGCTATGAAAACTCATGGCAATTGTATCGATGAAATGATACTTAAAGAACCTGTAGCTATGAAAATTGCTTTTGGAGAGAACCCTAAAAGAGTATATAATTCAAAAGGGAAAGCACCAATGACAAGAATGGCTACAGCTGCTTTACTTAGACAGACTTTAACTGAAACCAAAAACTATATTGGAAAGAAGAAGAAGGCTGATGAAAAAGGAGACTTTTTTGAAATAAATTTAAAATATGAGGCATTAGTGCCTGTAATAGAAGGAAAGATTCCTCTTAAGGCACATGCCCACAGAGCCGATGATATACTAACTGCTCTAAGAATTGCTAAGGAATTTAATGTTCCAATAACTTTGGATCATTGCACAGAAGGTCACTTGATAGTTGATCAAATAAAGAACTCAGGGGTTTCTGCATTGGTTGGTCCAACCATGACTTTTAGCACAAAGATAGAGCTGACAAACAAAAGTTTTAAGACACCTGTAGAGCTTACAAAGGCAGGAGTTAAGGTTGCTATTATAACTGATCATCCAGTTATTCAAATAGAGCACTTACCACTTTGTGCTGCCTATGCGATGAAAGCAGGCTTAACCTTCGAAGAAGCTTTAAGTACAATAACTATAAATGCAGCAGAAATAGCAGGCATAGCAGATAGAGTTGGTAGCTTAGAACCTGGCAAAGATGCTGATATAGTTATACTAGATGGAAGTCCTTTTGAAGTTGCCACAACAACTCTATATACAATAGTTGATGGCAAGGTTGTTTTTAGTAAATATGAATAATGGTTTAATTTATCGTTAAAATAGTATATAATTAATATAGCTTCTCTTAAGTGGGAGGCTATATTTTTTGTTTTATAAGAAGCTGTAATTTTAAATTGACAATTATATGTCTTTATAAAAAACTTAGTAGAACATTGAACTTCCTAAAAAAACATAGGTTGTTTTCTTAGAAAGGATTTTGATTATGGGAAAAGCTTTATTCGTTACAGAAAAACCATCTGTAGCAATGGAATTTATAAAATTACTAAAGGTTAATGGAAGAAAAGGTGATGGATACGTAGAAGGCCAGGATTCTATTTTTACCTGGTGTGTTGGACATATGGTTACAATGTGTTATCCAGAAGCATATGATATTAGATTTAAAAGATGGAATCTAGGAGAGCTCCCTTTTTTACCAAAGGAATATAAGTATGATGTTATACCCAACGTGAAGAAGCAATTTGATACTGTATCCTCATTACTAAACAGAGATGATGTTGATGTAGTTTATGTATGTACTGACTCAGGAAGAGAAGGGGAATACATATATAGATTAGTTGATCAAATGGCTGGTGCACCTAGTAAAATAAAAAAAAGAGTATGGATAGATTCACAAACCGAAGAAGAGATAAGAAGAGGAATTAAAGAGGCAAAGCCCCTTGAAGAATATGATTCGTTAGCTGCTTCTGCATATCTTAGAGCTAAGGAAGATTTTCTCTTAGGAATAAACTTTTCAAGATTACTTACTTTGGTTTATGGCAGAAAAATCTCGGAAGTTTTATCAGAGGAAAGAGTTGTAATAGCAGTAGGACGAGTAATGAGCTGTGTTTTAGGAATAGTAGTAAATCGGGAGAGAGAAATAAGAAACTTTACTAAAACTAGTTTTTATAAAGTCAGCGTAGACATTTCGAAAGAGGAAAAAAGTTTTGATGCTGAATGGAAAGCTATTGAAGGTTCCAAGTATTATGAATCACCACTTTTGTACAATGATAGTGGATTTAAAACTAGGAATACTGCAGAAGAACTTGTTGAGATGCTAAAACCTGCAGAACTTGCTTTAATAGATGAAGTTAAAAAAACTAAAGAGACAAAATATGCACCACTTTTATTTAACTTAGCAGAACTGCAAAATGAATGTACGAAAAAGTTTAAGATAAGTCCAGATGAAACTCTTGGAGTAGTTCAAAAATTATACGAAAAGAAGATGCTTACTTATCCTAGAACGGATGCAAGAGTTATATCAACAGCAGTAGCTAAGGAAATATCAAAGACAATAAATAAGCTTACTAAGTTTGTATATAATCCTGGTATTGCAGAAAATGCAGCTAAGATAATGAAGAATAATTGGACTAAAGATATTGCTAAAAGTAAATATGTTGATGATTCAAAGATAACTGATCACTATGCCATTATACCTACAGGTGAAGGTGAAGGAGCTATAAGAACTTTAGGCAAGCTTGAGCGTGAGATATATGAGCTAGTAGTTATTAGGTTTTTAAGTATATTTTTTCCTCCAGCAAAATATTCTAAGGTTTCAATAACAGCTGACATATTAGGTGAGAAGTTCTTCAAGAGTATAAAGGTTTGTGTAGAAAAAGGATACTTAGAAATATTAAAAAGTGATAACAAAGAAGAAGAAGAAAATTCTTTTGTCTGGATTAATGAATTAAGAAAAGGTAGCAAACTTAAAATTGGTCAGTTTTCTATAAAAGAAGGAGAAACAAGTCCTCCAAAACGATATACGTCGGGGTCCATGATAATTGCAATGGAAAACGCTGGTAAGTTAATAGAAGATGATGAATTAAGAGAACAGATAAAAGGTTCTGGTATTGGGACTTCAGCTACTAGAGCTGAAATAATTAAGAAGCTCATAAATATAAATTATCTTATGGTAAATTCTAAGACACAAATACTTACACCAACGATAAAAGGTGAAATGATATATGAAGTTATAAATTCATCGATACCATCTTTGCTTAATCCAATCCTAACTGCAAGTTGGGAAAAGGGATTGAAAATGGTATATGAGAAAGAGATTGAACCATCAAATTTCATGGGTAAATTAGAAGATTATACAAAAAATAATATATTTAGAGTAAAGAAACAAAGTAATATAAATCTAATATATAAAAAATTAATGGATGTTAAAAATACATTTGGTTTAGCAGAACCTAAATAAAGTAAATAAATCCTGTGATAAATTCAAAGTAATTCTATTTTAAATAGAAGATTTGAAAATATCATAGGATTTATATTTTTGGCGCTGTTAAAGGACCGTGTTGAAATTAATTGGTTAATCATCCGACACTTTAATAAGCTTACGCAAAGAATTAATATGATTTTTTCATATTCCATGGCTAAAACTGTAAACTCACTACGTTCGAACAGTACAGTTTATTAACGCCATTCCATCTGAAAAAATCATTTAATTCTAATAGCTCGCTTATATAGCGTCTCCTGTATAACAAATTAATTTCAACAATATTATTAAACATAGCCATATTTTTAAGTAAACGAAAATATGGTTTTATATAATTAGCTATTTATAAAAATGCAATATACCGCTAAGAATATTATAGATAAATGGTGCTAGGAAAACTGTCATGAGTCCTGCAAGACCAATGGAAAGTGAGCTCATGGCACCCTCAGTTTCTCCAATTTCTAATGCCTTAGATGTTCCAACTGCGTGAGAGGCAGTACCTAAGGATATACCAATTGCAACTTTATTCTTTATACCGAATATTTTACATATCAATGGACCTATCATAGCACCAATTATGCCTGTAATAACAATGGCAACTACAGTAATAGGAACAATGCCATGAAGTTCACTGCTTATCTCCATACCGATAGGTGTTGTAACAGCTTTAGGAGCTAAGGACTTTATTATAACTGGATCTAATTTGAAAGCATAAGATAATAAAATTATGCTGATTATTCCAACAGCACTTCCTACAAATATACCTATGAATATAGGAAGACCATAAGCTTTTAGAAGCTTGATTTGTTTGTAAAGAGGTACAGCTAAAATTACTGTAGCTGGTCCTAAAAACATATTTATAAATTGTCCACCTTGATTATAGGTTTTGAAATCAATCTTAAATAACAACAAAAATCCTATTACCAAGGCGATAGCTATTAAAAGTGGATTAAATAAAGGGAATTTTGTTCGTTTGTATAAGAGTAGACCTATCTCAAAAGCTATAAGAGATAAAACTATACCAAATAGAGCATTGCTGGTAAATATATTCATGATTACACTCCTTAATTAGTTTTCATAATTTTTGTCACAAGTTGAATTACGAAACCAGTAACAGCTATCATAATTATTGTACTTAGTATACAAACAATCAATATTCTTCCCCAAGAGCTTTTTAGAACATCCATCGAAGTGAGTAAACCTACTCCTGCTGGAATGAAGAAAAAAGATAAGTGATCTAGAAAAAAGTTAGATATTGTTTCTATGTATGAAAGTTTAATTACTTTAGTTAATAGTAAAACTAATAATAAGAGCATTCCGATTATATTTCCTGGTACTGGGAGATTAAAGGTTTTTGAAATAAATTCGCCTATAAAAAATATTACTAATATTATAAGTAGTTCTCTAAATAATTTCACCGACTACACCTCCTTAAACACACTATTATAATTTAGCATTTTTTTAAAGGAAGGTAAACTGCGGAATGTGACTTAATAGTAGATGGTAAACAATTTCATTTGCCGTTAAAGATAACTATAGATACAAATTGTATACTTACTCTTGAATACTTTAAAATTCAAGTTGAAAATGAAAAAAGACAAGAAATCTTGTCTTTTAATAAACTTATATTTAATGATTTATATAAAACTTTATATAAGACCATATGAATCAAAAGTGTAAGTTCTAGCATTTACGAATTATAAATATAGTTTATAAATTAAGTGGTTTTTCTTTGGAAATTTTTTCAAGTTTTTGTTTGATTGTTTCTTTATTTAAATTGCTTAAAAAGGATTCTTCAAGTGAAAAAGCTTTATTTAAGAGTTCAGCTGCAGCTTCTTTATTTCCTTCTTCAGCGAGAATTAAACCTGAATAGTAATAAGGCTCTGAGAAGTTAACATAATCATCAATTAAAGGAGTAAACAGTTCTTTAGCTTTTTCAAAGTTACCAAGGTTATAATATATTTCTCCTAGATTTGCTTTTATAATTGAACTGCTGTTATATGTAATTAATGCTGCTTCATTAAATTCTAGTGCTTCATTCAAATCGCCTTTATTGATTAGAAAATACCCAAGTGTTTCAAAAATCGTAGAAGTCTTATGTGTTGTAGATAGATCTTGAAGAGTTTTTATGGCAGAGTCAACATCATTCTTCTTCCAATAGATTAACGCTTCTGCCATCTTAATATTTTGTAAATCTTTTTCCTTAAACTGTCTATCAGAGGTTATTTTATCGAAGATTCTATCTGCTTCACATACGTCACCATGTTTTAGTTCTAAAAAAACATAATTAGCAATTATTTTTGCTTTTGATACCTTTGATAATGCTGCTTTCTTATACCAATTTATAGCCTTTGGATATTGGTAATTGCGGTAAGCTCTATTTGCCATAAAAGCAGATAGCATATCACGGTTTGTTATGCCTTTATATATAATATATATCCAAAATAAAATACTTCCGATTGCCGGATTTACAAAAAACATAATTCCTAATATGATAACTATTAAGATTAAATCCTTAGGAAAACTTTTGCTCACTTTTTCGCCCATAATAATTCCCCCATAAAAATAGTAATATGATAATTATACTATTTTTTGGGGGGAATACAAACAATCAATACTTAACTCTAACAATATTTTCTATTATTGATACAATCTTATACATGATATAAGCAATAACTGAAAGGATTATTATACTCATCATTACCATATCTAATTGAGAAATTTGACCACCGTATACTATTAGGAATCCCAAACCGTCCTTAGCAACCAAGAATTCTCCCATGATAACACCTACCCAAGAAAGACCAACATTTATTTTTAAAGCAGATATCATTGTAGGAATAGATGCAGGCATTATTAAATGCGTTAACATTTGAACTTTATTTGCACCAAAGGTCTTCATCAATTTTATCTTTTCCTCATCTACTTCCTGGAAGCCAGAAAAAACACTCATTATCGTTACAACTATGGAAATAAGGAGAGCTATTACTATAATAGCAGTAATTCCATTTCCTACCCAAAATATTATTATAGGGGCAAGGGCTACTTTAGGTAATGCATTTAGTACTACAAGATAAGGTTCCATCACCTTTGAAGCAAAATCACTCCACCATAACGCAATAGCTATAATGGTGCCTAGAACTGTGCCTAAAACAAAACCTAAAATGGTTTCATAGCAGGTAACAAGTATATGCTTTATAAGGGTACCTTCTCCGTAAAATTGCATTATTGATTTTACCACTCTAGATGGGGTTGAAGTTAGGAATGGATCAATCCATTTTAAATCACCTGCAATTTCCCATAGAGCTAAGAAGATTACCAAAACTAATATTCGCACAACTGCAAGCTTTATTTTAGCTAGTCTTATTTTTTTAAGATATAATTCATGCTCTTGTTCTTTATTCATCATTTAGATCTAACTCCTTCCATGTAATATTGAAATACTCTCTAAATTGTTTTTCATCACGCCTTTGAAGAGGAGTAAGAGTCTCGTTAAAGTCAAGAAATAGTTCTCTTTTTACTACAGAAGGCCTCTTTGATAATATGACTATTTTGGAAGAAGTAGATATGGCTTCTGAAATATCGTGAGTAACCATTATTGCAGTTTTATTTTCCTTCTTTATTATTTGGAAAATTTCATCGCATACCTTTAATCTTGTTTGATAATCTAATGCGGAAAATGGTTCATCCAGTAATAAAATTTCTGGTTCTAGAGCAAGAGTTCTAATTAGTGCGGCTCTTTGTCTCATACCGCCAGAAAGTTGACTTGGGTAACTTTTTTTGAATTTTGATAGACCATATTGGGATAATAGAGAATCTACCTTCTCTATATTTTCTTTATTAAGAAGCTTTTTTATCTTTAAACCAAGGGTAACATTATCCCAAAGTGTAAGCCATTCAAATAAATGATCCTTTTGAAACATATACCCAACCATGTCTTGATTTGATTCGGAGGTAGTACCATTGAACAATATTTCTCCAGAAGAGGGCTTTAGTAAACCAGAGATTATATTTAGAAGAGTTGATTTACCGCAACCAGAAGGACCAATAACACTTACAAAGTCACCTTTTTCTATAGTGATATTTATATTATTTAGTGCTTCTATAACTGATTCAGGAGTATGAAAATTCATATAGATATTTTTTATCTCAAGAAGTGCCATATTTTCACCACCTATTAAAAATTTGTCACGGATATACTGATGTATCCTCCATGGTCTTATATCTTTTTAATACTTCTCGTAGAACTCAAGAGGTATCGAAAATATATAAAGAGTGAAGTGATATACATCTTGTAGCATAAAATATCCGTGACAATAAACTTTAAATACTATTTAGATAAATCTTTTAGTGCCTTTTCTCCAAAGGAGTTGTCAATTATCTTATCGAATGCAGGTCTTGAAGGGATTAAACTAGCTTGATAAGATTGAATTATGTCTAAAAGTCTAGTATAATCTTCTTCTTTCATTGTAGGAACTTTTGCAAAAGCATCAATAGATCTGTAATTTTTAACAACATTAGTTAGTATATCTTGATCTGTTCCTGGGAAGAAGGATATGATTGATTTCGCAACATCAGCATCGTTATTCTTTTCTACCCATTGCTGACCTTTTACTATTGCACGTGTGAACTTTTCAATTATATCAGGATTTTTTTCTATATATGATTTAGTAGCGTAGAAACAAGTATAAGGTAATGTTCCAGCTGATGCTCCAACAGAAGCAACTATACTACCAGATTTTTCTTTTTCAAGCATAGAACCAGTAGGCTCGAAAAGAGCAACGTAATCGCCGGTTCCACCCTTGAAGGCACCACCAGTTGCAGTGTAAGCTATATTAGTTACAACATTGACGTCTTTACCAGGTTGAAGACCATGATTTCTTAAAACATATTCTAAAGCCATTTCAGGAACACCACCTGGACGACCACCTATAATAGTTTTACCTTTGACAGATTCCCAAGTGAAGTTTTTGTCTTCAGTTCTTCCAACTAAGAAGGAACCATCTTTTTGAGTCAATTGAGCAAATACAATTGGGTAGTCATCTCTCTTTTGATTATAGATGTATACAACTTGTTCAGGTCCACTGAAACCTATATCAACGCTTTTTGATAATACTTGCTGCATAGTCTTGTCTGCAACCTGTGCAGAAACACAAACGGCAGGAACCTTTTGATTTCAAGGGTTCCTGCCGTTATTCAAATTATAAATATTGTATCATCTTATAGACTTAAATAAAAGTATTATAAACTAATTAATAAAGAAATTAATCAAAAACTAAAAAACTTATTAGAACTCTAAGAAAGAAGAAAGTGCATTTTATATTAAAGGTAACCAAAAACAATTTTCCATAGTAGCATATCCTATATCTGGACTTGAGGTTGTAGATTCTCCTGTAAGCCAAAGCTTATAGAATACAGATTCACCATGACCACTAAATTGGAGTGGATCGTATAGTGCCCATGGATTATATGTCCTTTCATTTCTCCAAGGAACACCTTGATAAATACTAAATACAGGATTTCCAGAGAATTTAGTCCAATTTATTCCATCTGTCGAACTAGCACAACCAATTCCTTCATTTGAAGTATTTACTCCACCACTGTACCACATTTTAAAATAATTAGGTGCAATACGTAGTACCACGGCTCCTTCACATGCATAATTTTGATCCCATTGCCCAGCTCCTCCTCTTGGAAGTACAGGTTGGTTGCCAATTCTGGCCCAAAAGAGGCCATCTCCAGAAATGGCTAAGGCAATTTCTTCGATAGCCCCATTTGTTACATCATAGTACATAACATAACGATTGTTGAAAGGATTAATCTTGTCAAGAGTTGGATTGTTTTGAGGGAAATACAAAATATCGGCAGGTCCATAACTACCATTATAGATTGAAAATGGCAATAAAGGATCTGTAGGATCCTGAGTAATGTTTGTGTCATTAATCCAGTTAATGCCGTCAGATGATTTTGCAGTTCTAATCATTTGTGGTTGTGGTCAAACAATATAGGGAGATAGTGTACTCCAGTACCAAATTCTATAAGGAGTACCTGTGCCAAAACCGTCACTATTAAATAGAACTCTAGAGTGTCTAGCTGTTGTAGAAAGACCTGTCATATTAGAAACTCCAGTTTATCCCATCACTTGATGTTGCCATCGCAATACCTCCTGACGATGAATAGTCATACCACATTTTATAAAATGAAGTATGTCCATAAGAAGCAAATTGATTCTTATCATATCTAACAGTTTGATAATATGCAGAAGTGTTAGGTTCATATACAGGATTATTCTGATATTCATTCCATGTGCAATTAGGTAAGCTAGATGAACTTAGTTTTAAATATTGCTGTCCAGTAGATATATCGATGTAGATATTTCCTATTTGTCCAATATCACATGTTGGCGCACCAATTCCAGTAATATATGAAATACCAGAAGGTCCTTGAAAACCACGAGGTCCACGGGGTCCAATCTGTAGAGGTACCCAACTACATCCTGTATCCCTGAAGAATATTATGGTCAGTATCTAAAAAAAGTCTACCTTTAATTTTAGGTAAGGGTCTTTTTGAAAGAGGGCCCTCTTGTATAGATGGGGTATCTCCTGCATTGATTACGTAGGGATTACAAGTATAATTTTGCTGGTTATCTTTTAAATCCAATTTTATACTCCAAAAACATTAATTAATATAATATATGAGGTAATTAATAAAAAAAATTACTTAGATAGTATCAAAAAAGTCTTATTTATATATGACATTTGAGATAAGGGTTTTTGTTAGTTATAAGAAATAGCATGAAAAATACAATGAATATATCATTAATTTGTAATATAGTAAAATATATATATAAAACATTGATATGAAATTGTAATATATAAGTATTTACGACGAAAGAAGATATATTTTGATTATGATTTATCAGAAAATGTAGAACTGAAAATGGTTGTAAATCATATAATAATCTAAATTGTTGAAACATTGATGCTAGTTAGGGGTGAAATTTTATAAAATGAAAACTAGAGAATATTATCGACAGTACAACTGTTACGATAAAAGGCCTAATTGTAAGTGCCCAACAGGACCTACAGGACCACAAGGACCTCCAGGGCCGAAAGGTTGCCAAGGTGCACAGGGAAAAAGAGGGCCACAAGGAGAGAGAGGGCCAGCAGGACCGACAGGACCAGCAGGAGGTCCAACAGGAGCAACAGGAGCCACTGGAGATACAGGACCACAAGGACCAGCAGGCTCAACAGGAGCCACTGGAGATACAGGACCACAAGGACCAGCAGGGCCAACGGGCGCCACTGGGGATACAGGGCCACAAGGACCAACAGGATCAACTGGAAGTACAGGACCGGCAGGAGACTGCTGTTGTAAAACAGCTGTGAAGTATGCCTTAGATAGAATTTATGCTGCAAATAAAAATCAGGCAGTTTCATTAATATCTTTTAATACTGTTGAACAAGGTACAATAACTGGATTTCAAACAAATGGTGATGTTGTAATTATAAAAGATTTAAATCAAGGAAATACAGTATACGTATCATTATGCAATATAATATTTATTACATTCAACGACGAACCTATTACTACTCCTCCATCACCATATAATTGTACTACTCCTGATTGTTGTTGTAATACAGATGTTGAGTCAGCAATAAAAGCTATCATAGGAAGTGCATTCCCTATAGATAATGTACAATTAAGTTTTGATGTTATAAATAATACAGCAGCCGTATATACAGCTACAGAAGTTTATGGAATATGTAACGGAATACTTTGGGTAAAATTTAAAAATACAGTTTCCAAGAATAATTATGGAGCTATACCATTATGCTCTATCTTTGACTTGACAGGAGGTATTCTGACATTATATTCATTATAAAATAATATATCAAAGTTTGATAAAACGATTATAAAAATATGATGTTTTTTATTCTGAAAATTGTAAGAAAATAAAGAAGCAGGAATCCTACAAAATTAATGATTTCTACTTCTTTATTAATAAATAAAAATTATATGGTATATATAATATTAACTAGATTGATTTTTGATACTCTGCTGATCTTTTTGTAACTAGCTCTAACTTTCCACCTGAAGTATAACCAGCATACAATATATCTTCTACATTAGTAATGTTATTTTTCTTCAGCTCTTCTTCTAACCAAGCTTTATTCTTTTCTGCAAGGCTTAGATTTGAATCTAAAATAATTCCATTAATTATTAAACTTAAGGTTAGTCCTTTATAAGGAGGGGCTATATTTAGATCCTGTGGAGTTACATTAGCATAGGGTGCTTTTTTTAGCACACTTATTTCTCCATCAACCTCAAGTATTGCAAACTCTACCTCAGCTATGTAAAATATATCCTTTTTTCTAAGCTACATCAATAAGTCATTTATACTATATTTTGCTTTCTTTAAATTATCCGTAGCTACAATGCCTCTTTTTATAAGAAATAAAGGTTCTCCTACAGTTTTTCTTTCAAAACTAAAGCTTCTATATTCAAAATAGGACATAATCATAGGGATGAATACCCATATCATAAGTACTGAAACACCTTTAATTATACCTGTATGTTTATCAACACTTGTGGCACCAGCTAGTGCTCCAATAGTAATTCCAGATATGTAGTCAAAGTAGGTTATCTGAGATAAGGACTTTTTACCAGTTATCTTTACCAGTATAAGAAGTACAAAAAATATTACTAAAGGTTTAAATAGATAATGAAATAAAATTATAAGCATTTATTGCCTCCGTATTTGATTAATAATTACTTTCTAAGTTATTATAACCATAAGTGTTGAAATAAATTATATATAGGAAATATGATATAATCTATTGTATTAAGTTATAGTATCACAAAAGATTAATTAATAAGTGTTTTCATGGTTGAATGAAAGATGTGGATTTGGAGGATTTATTGTGAACAGTAAATTATATATAGAAGCTGAATTAAAAGACGAGGATGTGAAAATAATTGAGAATGGATTGACAGAATATGCCTTATCAAAAAGCTCAGAACAAAATATACCAATTAGTATTTTAATAAAAGATGATGATGGAAAAGTCGTAGGAGGACTTCAAGGAAATCATAATTCAAACTGGTTATATATTAACGCTCTTTGGGTAGATAGCTTACATAGAGGAAAAGGCTATGGAAAGCAAATGATGTGTGAAGTTGAGCAAGAAGCTCTAAGGAGAGGAGTTTCTAATGCATACTTGCAAACTGTACATTCATTAGACTTTTATAAAAAATTAGGGTATGAAACTTTTAGTATTATAGAAAATAACCCTGAAGGCTTTAATATGTATTACGTGAAAAAGGCATTAAAGTAGTTTACCTTTATTTATTGAAAGTTATATTAAAAAATTTTTGCTTATTATAATAGAATATATACAGAAACACAAAAGGCAAATATATAGCGTAATTAGTATATATCTGCACTTATTTTGTCATCCTAGATTTTTTAGAGCTTACAAAAGATATTACTACAATAAATTGCGAGTATGAAATACCTTCTGCAATTGAATAGTAAATGCCTGTAATGTGAGATTCTTCAGCTCCTCCAAGGACACCTACGAATATGAAAAAAGTTAAGAAAATAGCTGCGACTCTTCGTACATTACTTTTATCAAGCCAATGGTCAAATTTTAGTTTTGAGCAAATAAAAAATAATATTGATGTAAAAATACCAATTAAAATCATAGTGGCAAGTATATGGTTCATATATATCCTCCTTTAATTTGTAAGTTCTAATCCGTAAAGTTTATTACTTTGTTTATTACAGATTAAAAGAAAAAAGCCATCGGAATCTTTTGACTTAAGGTAATATAAGTTGCTTTTATTTATTGGTACCGGATATTTTAAAAATAAATCATTATTCTTAGTGCCATTGTTGGTTATCCAGTTTTTTATTGTATTTATTCGATCACTTATTAAATCGATGTCAGTTTGAGAATTGATTTCTTTCCATATAGACATATTTATTAATCTTTGAAAGTTCTTATCACTGTATTCACATATAGTATATATTTCTCCATCTCCAGTAGGGCCGCTTTCATAAAAAGCTTTCGATTCTTTTTCAGGAGTTGGAACTTTTACACCGAAATTTATATACCATAATCCATGTTCAGTAGTCACAGTTTCAATGGCTTTTTTACCTAGAAAAAACCCAAAGATAATTACTATAGCTAAAATAAGCTTGGGTATTCACCTATTACAATAAATATATTATTGGGATTTACTGTTAAAATAATTTTTAACTAGAGTAAGATTGACTAAGCTATAAAATACTTTCTATTGATAATTAAAAAAGTAGAGTTATATCCTATCTTCTAAACAATATAAGGATAAAGTGTCTGAAGATTTAGTGCTTATTAGAATAAGTAGATATGAAGAATCTTTTTTTATTATTTTATATCTTAGTGTTGAATTATCATTTATAATCAAATCCGTTATTTCATTTATGGCTTTCTTATCATCTATGGACTTAGCTAGTGAGTTAAATCTATCAAGTGCTAAGCTGTCAAAGGATGAAAAGTTAAAACTCTTATTTAATTCATCTAAATGATCTTTGGAGTAATTTAATTTAGTAAGTTTTACTCCATCACTAGGAAAGCCACCTGTTTTGTCTGACAGTACAGTTGCTTCATTTGTATTAGGTAAATTAGCACTCCAGTTGATGTTAATTAATGTTACAGGATCTAATGATTTGTTAAACCTGATTACCATTGATTTTATGATTAGAAATGATGAAATAATCACTATAGAAATTATAGCGGTTAAAGTTATAAGTATCTTTTTTCTTTTAATATTCATATAAGCCTCCGCTGGTATTTGATTGTGGTATTTATAGTAAATAAAATATTATAATATTAATGTTTCTTTACGTAAGTCCTTAATAAGAAAGGAGAAAGTGATAACATAAAAATGAGCCATAAGATAGCCAGAATTGAGTAAAATTGTGGACTTAATATTTTTAGTATTTGATTCCTAA
The DNA here is from genome assembly GCF_024341905.1 of Clostridium folliculivorans. Classification (GTDB taxonomy): domain Bacteria; phylum Bacillota; class Clostridia; order Clostridiales; family Clostridiaceae; genus Clostridium_AR; species Clostridium_AR folliculivorans. The sequence goes on along the minus strand of NZ_BQXY01000003.1, from coordinate 250,124 downwards.
GAAATAATGGAAAAGATACACTTACAACAATTATTAGACGGTAGCTTGATATGATATAATATTCAGTTTGGCACTTATCACACTTTATATTCGTAAAGCCGCTCATTATCGATATGAATACTTTTAGCCAGCTAATTTTATCTCCACATTTTTCGCATTTTTTTATAAGCATAAGTAAGATCTCCTTTATAGATTTATAGGCAAGTTTTTTAGTGCTTCTATATCCCAGCTTTGAATTGAAGAGATGTTAGCTTGAATCTTTTCATAGCTCCAATCCCATCATTTGAGATTAAGAAGATCGTTTATAACTGAATCCTCAAATAGTTTTCTTATAATTTTTGCTGGCACACCGCCAACAATAGAGTATGGAGGTACATCCTTAGTAACTAAGACTCTTGTACCAATTATAGCTCCGTCACCAATATGGACTCCAGGCATAATCACTGTTTTAAAGCCAATCCAAACAACATTTCCTATTACGAGATCGCCATTATTATCCCATTCCTCAGAGAGAACAGGGATGGTGTAGGTTGATAATGAATTTTGAGTATGATTTGCACACCATTCATAATGAATTTAGTGCCAAAAGCTATAGAACAAAACTTACCTATGATTAATTTGTCATTAATTCTCTCCCTAAATTATAATTTTATTATCTTTTAAATGGTTCTTTGATAGTAGCATTCAATAATTCAGAATAGGCTTTTACTTTACGGAAAGTATTACCCATCATTTCACGCTTTCTATAGTTACGTATTTTTTCTAAATCAAATTCTGCTATAAACACATCTTCTGTTTCTGCATCTGCAATAATGATTGTGTTGTCAATAGGTATACCATTTTCATCCCAAGTTATTGGGCTAAAAGCACAGGAGCAACCTGCGTTTTTTCTTGGTGGATTTGACATCGCAACTCCAACCATATTCTCATATGCTCTAGTGGATAATGCCTGAATTCTTGGCTTCATGGATTCACAATCATTTGGTACTAGTATTAATTCTGCCCCTTTTAGCATAAGTATTCTTGCACTTTCAGGGTATTCTCTATCGTAGCATATCATTACCCCAAGTTTAACTCCTTCGAATTCGCATACCTTGAATTCATCTCCTGATTCTAACATTCGTTCATCTGCGAAATCACAGGTATGCACTTTACTGTATTTCATTATTATTTCACCATCTCTATTTATAACGAATGCCGAGTTTTGAGGTTTTTTTACTCCTTTTGTGTAGGATGTAATTACAATACCGATATTTAAAAGTTTAGCAGCCTTACAAAATGTTTGAATATGCTCATTGTTCTCATCGATAGCTAAGTTATTCCATTCTTTAAATTCTGAAGTTTTCATAATTTCTTTAGTGGAAAGGTTTTTATTTACTTTAGGAAACTCATATCCAGTAATCCAGCATTCAGGAAATAAAACAAGATCAGCCCCAAGCTCTTTTGCTTTTTTCACTGCGCTCAGCCCTTTATTTGTATTTAAGGTAATGTTATAAGGATCACGAGTTTCTTGTACAATTGCAATTCTAAATATTTTAGTCATGTTATAGCCCCCAATATAGCAAAAAGTTTTGTCAGATAAAATACTACATGTTGTGATATTCAGTAGAACTATATTGAATTATAGTAAACTACTAAATTAGATTCTAATTTTTTAAATTGATTTATTTTATATACAGATAGCAAAGTACAGATTATTAAAAAGCAAACTACAAACGGTAATAGTTTTTTCTTTTCTACTTTACTTAAATTTAATTGTTTATCATATATAACTTCAAACATAAAGACTGTGATTATTATAAAGATAAAACCAGTAAATATAGATGTTATTTTCATGCTTTTAATTAGAAAAATATTCTTATAAAAATAAAAAAGACTTTCTTTATTGGTTTTGTTTTCTTGAATATTCTTTTTAGCCTCTTTTTCAGATACTGAAATATCATAGACAGGATGTTTAATGCCTGATTCCCCAACAAAGTCACGCTTAAAATAATACTTTCCGCTTTTTATTATAGTTGTATTATCTTGTCTAGTTTCAATATGATTTAGAAAGAAGGCATACACAATAAGTGAAATTGCAATAATAAAAACTGTTGTCAAAGACTTGAATTTTATTTTATTCATTTTTTTCTCCTTAGCAATATTTATAATGCCATTTTAAAATCACCTAATTTATTTCTTATTCGTTAATACATATACTACAATAGCAGTTATTACATTAGGTCCCCCAACAACTATTAAGAAATTAGTTATCTTATCACGAACTGGATTAGCTTCATTTGTGTCTAAAATAGGTGGTGATATACGTCTGCCGCTACTAATACCAGGGCCTTTAATAAATCCATTGAATGCCCCATTTAATAATCCTGATATAGATAAGCATACTAGTCCAGAAATTCCGCATATTCTTACAGTTAGATACCAATCATTTTGCAAAAATCCAGCTACAACCCCAATATATATAAGTATAAGACTTAGAATAATTGATTTACGCATTTTTAGCCCCCAATAACGTAACTTATTTGTAATATTTTACCTTTGAATATAAGTATATTATATAGAAAATGATGCAGGTTGTACATAATAATGTTACAGGTCTAACATACTAGTTATTAAAAAAAGTAGATCAAGAATAATTAATATTTTCATGTTTGCTAGAAGCAGAATTTTAAATACATATGCTATAATTTTATGTAAGATTTTAAGAATGAAAGGCAGCAATGAGACTTCCATATTTTATGCTTGAGATAAAAGAAGTTTTAGTGATAATAGTAATTTATAAAAATACTTGCAGAAGAAAAAGGAGAATTTAAATGGAATTTCGTAGAACTGTTGAAGCAGATATAAGCAGTATAATGAATATAATAAAACAAGCACAAGCTTACTTTAAGGATAATGGAATAGATCAATGGCAGAATGGATATCCAAATGAAGAGGTCATTAAAAATGATATTTCTAATGGACATAGTTATGTATTACTTAATGAAAACAAAATAGTTGGTACATCAGCGATATCTTTTGATGGTGAGAAAACCTATGACGAGATTTATGAAGGACAATGGGTAAGTAACGATACTTTTGCTGTGATACATAGAATAGCAGTGGATAATGAATATAAGGGGTTAGGTCTTTCTTCTATTATAATTAAAAATGTAGAAGAGCTTTGTTTAAGTAGAGGGGTGCAAAGTATAAAGGTAGATACCCATGAAGAAAATTTATCTATGCAAAGATTGCTTAAGAAGAATGGATTTCAGTATTGTGGAATAGTTTATTTAGAAGATAAAAACAAAAGAGTTGCTTTTGAGAAGAGGGTATAATTAATTTGTGATAATTGGTTATATAGGGTATGTAAGTATACAAAGGTTACTTCATAAGTAGTTTTAAGATATAAGGAGAAGAGAATTATGAGTTGGTTAAAAGGGGAGAATTGTATGAAAAAGAGAGAGGTTTTAGCTATAGCAGCTACAGCATTTTCAATGGGAGTGGTTTTAGGGTTTTTGATTTCGCCTGCAAAGAATGGGTTTGGTAATAATACTTGGAATACTACCAATACCACTAATAATTATGGTGGAGCTATGGTGCAAAAGGTTAAAAATAAAACTAATAAGTAATTAAAAGAAAATTTAATAGATAAACATAGGAGGAAGTATGGAGTTTGTACAATCTATTTTCTATTTTATATTAGCTGGAATATTTGAAATTGGCGGGGGATATCTAATGTGGTTGTGGCTACGAGAAGGTAAAAGTATAACATACGGAATATTTGGAGCTTTAATATTGATAATATATGGAGTAGTCCCAACCTTACAGCCGCCAAATTCTAATTTCGGAAGAGTGTATGCAGCTTATGGAGGAATATTTATCGCTCTGTCTATTCTTTGGGGATGGAAGATTGATAATGTAGTTCCTGATAAATTTGATTTAATTGGAGGAGCAATAGCTTTAATAGGAGTTATTATTATAATGTATGCTCCTAGAGGATGATTAATAAATAAGAGATGTTGAAGATCGTAGTATCTAGAAGTGGATTTTACGATTTTTTGTTATAAAAAAATAAAAATCACAGGACATATATTAAAGCTTTTAACTTTTGTCCTGTTTAGGTCAACAGTTTTCTTAGAATTGATTGGTATGAAATGGTATAATTAACAATAATTAAGATAGAATGGTAAAATAATGTGAAGCAAAGAAAATTTATATTATATACATGATGAGGAGGATTTTTATGGAGGACCCATACGAAATATGCCCTACTTTTGAAACAGAAAGTTTTATTTTAAGACTCGTTTCGGAAGAAGATTCCGAAGGTCTACTTAGATGTTATTCTGATAGTAAGGCACAAAAATTTTTTAACTCTGATAGGTGCACGGGTGATTTCTGTATTTACACAATTGAGGATATGTTGCAATGCATTAAAGCTTGGCTTTATGCATATTCTCAACAAGAATTTATACGCTTTGCAATTATAGATAAATCACTATCTAAAGCTATTGGAACAGTAGAAATGTTTGATTATGTTGGTAAATATAAAATCAAGACAGGAATACTTCGAGTTGATGTTTCTTCTGAATACGAAAATGTAGATTACTTAAAAGAAATATTTAGTGTTTGTAACGAGAACTTTTTTGATTTGTTTGAGGTTGATATGATTGCAACTAAGGCAATACCTCAAGCTGTTGAAAGACGGAATACATTATTAAAAATTGATTTCTGTGAAGGCAAGGTATATGAAGGAGAACACTATTATTTGCGTTCAAAATAAGCATAATCCACATTATTCTTATTTAACGTCACATAAATAAAAGCTAATAATTAATTAAAACACTGCATTATTCTTAATTGAATTTTGCAGTGTTTTTACGTCGTAATTCAAGAAAATAGATAATTAACTATAAAAATAATAAGCATAGTTTGAAAAAACTATGCCTAAATACTTAATGAACTGTTTGCTCCAACAAGATTGATTTTTAAAACTTCATTATCCCAAGTAATGCTCTCAATTACTTCTTTAATAACAGATCGCTTAATTTCTATATCATCAATATAATCAAAGAACTGTTTTATAGTTTTAATATTGGAGGTTATATTTCCTATCTTTTCATCTATGTCTTCAGTAGCCATTTGACCTAAGGTTATTTCACTTATTCTTTTTTCAATAGAAATACTTTCATTTTTTACTGCCTTTATCTCGTTTTCTATTAGTTTTAGAGTATCTCTATCTTCTAGTAATGCAAGTTTTCTTACTAAGCCTTGAATAATTTTGTTATTAGCAGAAAGAGTTTTCTTTAGGCTGGAAGCTTCATTTTGAAGTTCAAGTTTAGTGACTTCTGAATTTTTATCATTTGAGTATAGATTAACTATACTTTTAGTGTCTATATTTTTTAAAGCTGTTATTATAGCCTCTTCAGCAGCATAGGCATTTAGCATCTTAGTAGAGCAACGATTACTGGCTCTATTCCTAAGTTCACACCTATAATATCTTTCAAGTTTATTAGTTCTCTTATTTAGGTTGCTCCAGGTAGACATACTACTACCGCAGTTACCACACTTAACTAATCCAGATAGTAAAAAGTGTTTGCTAGTATTAGAGCGTACTGATGGATTATTTACATTGGTATTTAAAATTTCTTGGCATTTTATCCACTGTTTTGAGGGAACAATACCTGGATGTAATGCAGCTGATACAATCCATTCTTCAACCGACTTGTCTTTTTTACCGCCTTCACGTTTGTTATAAACCATGAGTCCGTATTCTCCAGTAAAATCATTACATAAAGTAGCTCCTAGATTATTAAAATAGTTATACATATTTTCATCTGCAAAAGTGTATACAGGATTATTTAATATCTGAAGTACAGTATTTCTTGAGAAATCTCCACCATTTTTCCCTTTAACATTATTGGAGCAGAGATATCTTGAAACTGTAGAAGTACTTTTCTTTTCTAAATATAAAGAAAATATCGTCTTAACTATATTAATTTCTTCTTCTACAACTTCAAGTTTATACATTTTCTTAATATTTTCTTTTCCAACATACTCAACTGGAACTGATTTAAAACCAAGTGGGGGAGTGCCACCAAGCCATCTTCCAGTCTTAGCAAGCTCAAGCATGTTATCTTTAATTCTTTCTGCTATGGTTTCTCTTTCAAGTTGTGCAAATACTGAAGAGATGTATACCATAGCTCTACCCATGGGACTTGAAGTATCAAATTGTTCTCTGATACTTACAAATTCTATTTTATTTTTCTGCAGCATCTCTAGAGTAGTAGAAAAATCCGCTACATTACGAGAGATTCTATCTAGTCTATAGCAAATAAGATAATCAAAACGTTTTTTCTTTGCATCACTTAGGAGCTTTTGAAATTCAGGCCTATTTACATTTCCACCAGAGAATCCTTCATCTTCGTATATTAAAAAATTAGTGACTCCTAAATTATTACCGTACTGTTTGCATAGTTCAATTTGGTTTTCAATAGATTCGCCTTTTTCGGAGAGTCTACTTTTTCTACTATATATTGCAGCGATCATAAATTTCTCCTGATTTATATGAAAGTAATTTATTCATACAGATACATATTCTAAAAGGTAATAAATTATTATAAATTTATCCAATCATCAAGAAGGCTTCTAAAGAAAATTATAAAACAAAAGAACTGAACTAAATTCATATGTAACCTATGTATATTGAAAACCATAGTATGAAATTAAGGAGGGGTATATATGGGGAGATCAAGAACAAAAATTAAAGTGGAGGTAAATTATCCAACTACTGAGGAAGGGAAAAAGTACTTAGAAGAAGCGAAAGCAAGAGCTGTGCTTAAGGTTATTAGATCTAAATATAGTGAAGTAGAAGTAAAACTTATAATAGAAAAATTAAAGCAAGAGTTAGAATGATTATCTTGTAAGTGAAAGTTCTCTATTATTGCTAATTTGTTGATTAAGTTTTTGAAGATTAAAGTAGTTTATCTCTTTGTATGAAAGGTAAACTACTTTAAATAGTTAGAAATACTAAAAGAAACTACTAATTATTAAATATAGGTAAAAACTATGAGATAAGTAAACTTTAAGATTAAAGTATGTTATAATTACTTCAAACTATTTCTAATTAAGTAAAAAAAATCTTTAAGTTTTTTATACTTATGAATATAAAATCTAAAATAATTTGATTAAGTTTTTGTTACTGGGGTAAGAGAAAATGAAAAAAGAATATGTAAAGGTGTATGTAACAATTGGGATAATTGGAATTTTGTCTTTTCTTAATATTTTTCAGTATACACAAAATCATTATAATGAAATACATAGAAAAGAAAAGGCTGATTCGAATTTTAATCTTGCTATGCAGAGCATTTGTTTAGGCATAAAAGAAGTAGAATCAAACGAGAGGGATATAATACCGTCATTACCATTTTTGTCATCAGCAACCAGCAAAGCTGTAAGTGTATATGGGTATACCTCTTATTATGAAAAAAACTCAAGCTTGGAAGGTATATTGTGGGTATTAAATAACAATATAACAAATCGCTCGAACATAGAAGAAGTAGTTGCAAAAAAAGATCTTACACTTTTGCTGCCAATTCTTGAAAAGGTAAAAAATAATCCATCAGATGAAACTTTAAATGAAGAACTATATAATTTGATACAAGAAAATACAACAGTATAGCTAAGGAAAGGGTTATTTATAGATTTTTTGTATTTTAGTACACGTTGATTCTGCTCCTTGGCCTGTAGATAAATCTATATCAAGTCCTTCTTCCTTAAAGAAACCTTGATTTATTGCAGCATACATTGGTGCATAAAATACAGAACGAGCTACTTCATTTAGTTTTACCTTTACCAGTTTTTTTTCTCCTGAAGAAGTTGGTGTAGTAGATTGAGTTTTACCGCAACTAATAGCTGTTACGGATAATGCTACGACTAAAGCTGTTACTAAAAAGGTTTTAATTTTTTTTATTTTCATAATTGTACCTCCTAAAACTTTTTCTAAGAACTCGGACTCAAAAAACTCTAGTATATTTGTACCAGAGCAATCATCCTTATATGTTATATAACTTTGTAAGTAAAAATAACAATCTCATAGTTTATAATATGTAAATGATGTGTTAAATGTTAATTAATATGGTATATTTTAGTAATGAGTTTGTTTTAGAAGTGGAATTGTGAAATTGGCAATTTAGTACTACTTTTATGTTGAATAATTAATAAAGACCGTAATTAAAGAAAATTTATAAGTTATTTATTGAATTGAAAAAATGCAATTATATATTGATTAATATGAATTAACTAAAAATAGCTTCTTTACTGATAAGGTGATAACTGAATAATTACATATATAATATGTTTAAAAGCCAATCAAAGTAAAAATGTTTTGATTAGGCTTTTATTTTTTATAAGAATTAAAAAATAGAATAAATGTACTTATATAAGAAAAAAATAAATCTTAAAGAAAATATTGGAGGTGTTTTATTTTGTTTAAGCATGAGAAGCAATTATTAAGAGAAGTTAAAGTAGAAAAAGTTAATCCGCAGTATGCTGTTTTGATGCAATAGCACTTGGGGGGCAAACGGAGAACTTAAAGCGGCGCTTCAGTATATATCATAGAGCTTTAGAATTCAGGATCCTACTATAAAAGATTTATTTTTAGATATTGGTGCTGAAGAGTTAAGTCATATGGTTCGAATAAAGATTTTGGTGTAACTGAAGACTCTAAATTGTATTTTGACTTGTCTACACCAGGAAGATACTTTGAAAATCCAAATCCTACACCGCCTGAATTTGTAACTCCTAGAAAATAATATTGGTTATAAAAAATAAAAGATACTTAAAATGGATAATCAGTAAAAAAGATAATTACTTTCCACCACTCCTCTAATATAATAAATCGCAAATGGCGCAAAATACTAATACGATAACCAAACAAGTAATTAACAGTTAGTAGTTAGAAGTTTTCTAATAAGCTTACAAGTTAATTATGAAAATGGTATATCGAATAAATACTTTATTTTAAAGGAGGAATTCGTCATGGCAAGTAACAGAAATAGAGTTTTAGTTCCAGAAGCAAAGGAAGCATTAAGCAAATTCAAATTTGAAACTGCAAGAGAACTTGGAGTTGACTTAAAACAAGGCTATAATGGAGACTTAACTTCAAGAGAAAATGGGTCAGTAGGCGGATACATGGTTAAAAAAATGATTGAAAGCTATGAAAATGGCCTAAAGTAATAAACATATAAAGGCTCTGCATTTATGCAGAGTCTTTTTTTTGTACTTTAACGAATCGTAAAAATTTAGCTCACTTGAGCATTTACTCAAGTGAGCCTATATATTTAGGGATGTAAGTGGTATATCTTTATATCATTATACTAAACTTTGAATTATACTGTTTATTTCAGATACGAAAATTATCATTGAATACTATAAGAATTTATTTAAAAGTCTTAGCATTGTTGTTGTAGTACTTGATTTGCAGAATCAATATCTTGTTTGATTTGTTCTTGTGGTGTTCCGTAAGCGTTATACCAACCTTTAGTTATTAACATATCTGATAATTTAAAGTGGCTTGCTATACATCCATTAAGTTGGGTGGTTAATAATTGCCTAACTTCTGGATTAGTTGTTTCTGGGATTACCTTTGCAAGCATACCTATATCAGTTTTAGACATTGCTAACATATCTAAAGCTATATCTTTTTCAGATAAACTACTTCCATCTTTAGAGTTACTTTGATTTCCGCTGTCACTTTCGCTTTCGCTTTGATCTGGTCCTAACACTGAATCTATCCAAGACATTTTACTTCACCTCACACGTTTTGTATTTTACTTACTGTGGATTGAATATCATTTACGCTAGATTTCTTGGTGTTTAATGTTGTCTGCATGAATTGTTTTAGTTCCTCATCTTGAACCATACCAATAGTGGCATTAAGTTTTTTTACTCCAAGAACTCCTGTGTTTAATAGTTCGTGAAGCTCTAGAGTTTCATGAGGAGTGAATTTAGTTACATCATTCATTAATATCACCTCCAAAGATATTATCTTATTAAACATAGTTAGGTATGCAAATAATTATGAAATTTTTGTAGTAAAATGGAGGGAAGACTTATAAATAGAGGTGCGAGTAGATTTAATATAAACATACTAATCTTTACATATAGGCTTGCCATGTTTATAATATTAATAAAAAATAGAAAAGGACATAGATAAGATATGATAAAAGCTGTACTCTTCGATTTAGATGGAACTTTACTTGATACCAACGAGCTTATAATAAATTCTTTTAAACATGTATTTGAAAATATACTAAAGATTCAGGTAAGCGAAGCTGAAATTACAAAGTTATTTGGTATGCCATTAAATAGTTCTTTTAAAGACTATACAGATAGCAGAATTGATGAAATGGTAGTTGCTTATAGAGCATATAATGAGGAGCGTCATGACACCATGTGCTATGCCTTTGATGGGGTAAAAATACTTTTGGACAAGCTAAAAGATATGGGAATAAAGATAGGGATAGTTACTTCAAAGAGAAAATTCTTGGCTGAAAAAGGAATGAAGATAGCTGGAATACTAGAGTATATGGATGTTATAATAACTCCAGAATGTACTGAAAATCATAAGCCACATGGTGAACCAGCTTTAAAAGCCTGTAGTGAGCTAAATATACTTCCGATCGAAGCTATTATGGTTGGAGATTCTCATTTTGATATTATGTGCGGGAAAAGTGCTGGTTGTCAAACCTGTGCTGTGGAGTATACAGCTCTTCCCATTGAAACATTAGTTAAACAACAACCAGACTATTTTATTAAGACACCTGAGCAATTAGTTGAGATAGTTAGAAATATAAATGTTGCTTAAGCATAAAAAAATAGGATTTAATCCTATTTTTTTCTTTTCTTTTTTTGAACAGAGTAACCGAATTTACCTATTGGTTTGCTTGGAAGAGGGTAATATTCTCCGTGGCAATATGAAATAAGATTGGCATCTTCAAAGTGTATTTTGCCTCCGTCATCTAATAAATCAGAGTTTACCAGCGAACCTACAACTTCGGCGATAAACATATGGTGAGAACCTAATTCTATGATGTCTTTAACTTTACATTCAATGTTAACTGGACATTCTTCTATATGAGGAGTTTCTATATTTTCACCATTACCAAGTGTAAATGCCATTTCTTTAATTTTATCTATTTGTCTTCCAGATCTAACACCGCAGAAATCAACCTTTTTTGTAAGATTTGAAGAAGGCAAATTTACTACAAATTCCATAGATTCTTTTATATATTCATAAGATAATCGTTCAGGTCTAATTGAAATTGAAAGCATTGGCGGTCTTGTGCACACAGTAGCAGTCCAACCTACTGTAAACACATTAACTTTTCCTTCTTTATTTTTTGAAGTTATAAGTACTGCAGGTACTGGATTTAATATAGCACTACCTTTAAATTTTACTTTATTCATCTAAATGCTCCTGCTTCTAAATATTATATTTTTTATACTGAATATGTCATAAATAGTTAAGCAATAATTAATTTGCTTCTATATAATTTACTTTACACTTATACCACTTTTCTTAGAAATTTTCAATGATATTCGGATTATTATATAGAAAAAACTATCTATATTTAGCTTTATGCATTATAGATAGTTTTGGGTTAATCAATATCTTATATTATTATTGAAATTTAGATGTTGTGACCGGAGGTAGCGACATCTAAATTTCACAGCAGTATACTTAATTAAAATATATTTTTATTTCTTCTACGTTTTCTTTTTAATCTATTTACTACAGATATAACAAAACCTAATAAAATCAATACTATTATTACTCCAGCTGCTATACCGAAATATAATCCTAAGCTAGATTTAACTAATTCAGATGTTGATATATTGGCTTTTACTGCATAGTCTTTGCTATAGTTTCTTTCTGCAACAGTAAGTTTAACTGATGAATTATCTTTAGCTAAACTCCAAGCATCAGTATTTGAAAGTTTTACATTTTCAGTAACTTCTTTTTTATTTATCTCATTATCATAATAAGTAACATCTTCTTGTAACACAAGAGGTACTTGAATTGTCTTAGTAGGACCAAAGAATTTAAGTGGCTTGTAGCTTACATCTACTTTTTTAATCTCACTACCAGCTTTAAGAAGTGTAGATTTCTTAGCAGCAAAGCTATAATCCATGATTTTATTCATATCGTTAAATACAGTTTGATCTTGTGCATCATAATAAGATTTAAGAACAACTCCTACTATTTTACGACCATCTCTTTCATAAATCGTAGCAAGACATCTACCAGATTGTGATGTATAACCAGTCTTTCCTCCAACATTACCATTCTTACCTAGTTCCTTATTTCTGTTTTCTAAGTTAATAATAGTACTATTGCTTATTTTAATTGATGATTTCGCTGTAGTCATAACTTCTTCAACCCATGGCTGCTTGTATGCTTCACGAGCTATAACTGATAAATCATAAGCAGTTGTATAGTGATCTGGGTCATGCAATCCATTTGGATTAGCAAAGTGAGTGTTCTTTAGATTCAACTCTTTTGCTTTATCATTCATCATATCTACAAATTTATGATAGTCACCATTTCCTAAGAAGTCTGCTATCATGTATGCTGAATCATTAGCAGAGTACATAAGTAAAGCTTTCATAACATCTTCTGCAGTCATTGTATCATTTGAAGTCATTGGCTTAAAGTTGACATTTAAAGAATATTCAGGCTGCTTTTTTGCATCTTCATTATATGGTATTTCATCAGATTTTTTTGCTTTTTCACTAAAAAGCAAAGAAGTCATCATTTTAGTTGTACTAGCAGGATATCTTTTTGTATCACCATTCTTATAATAGATTATTTCGCCAGTGTTATAATCTATGGTTATTGCGGATTCACCCACAATAGTTGGAAGTTTTGAAGTTGTATTTTCTGCAGCATTTGCAGTAAGTGGCGATAACATGCTGATGGAAAATGCGAGTAAAAGTGAAGTAATTAATCCTTTGCGTTTCAAAATTCATCTCTCCTGTTTTTAGGGGTATATCAAACTGATAGTTTATATATGCGCGAAAATATTTAAAGCATTATTTTATTAATAGCCTTTTTGCAAAAATTCAATACATTAAAGTAATTGTTTTTCTACACAGATTTTTAGGCCATTAACTGTTTAAGCTTTAACCAATAATATTTTTGTACATGTATAAACTAAGTTAAAAATATAACCCTTGTAATATTTTTTTATAACATTTTAAGTATAACATTAATAGTTTATAATAACAATTAAGATAAAGTTACATTTATGGCAGATAGGAGGGGCTTTTATGAGTTTTCATAACATTAAACAACTGTTTTCTACACATAAGGAAAAACCCTTAGGAACTTATAGAGAAAGTTCGGTACTTATACCTATATATGAGGAGAATGATGAAAAGTTTTTTATATTTGAAAAAAGGGCTCTTACACTTAGAAGTCAACCTGGTGATATATGCTTTCCAGGAGGAAGGGTGGAGCTAGGAGAAGATAGAAGAGAAACAGCCATTCGAGAAACTATAGAGGAACTCAATATACAAGAAGAGGACATAGATTACTTTGGACCGATGGATTTTTTTATTTCTCCATATGGATCTATTATTTATCCTTTTGTTGCACAGCTTAAGGTATTTCCAAAGAATCCGAGTATTGATGAAGTTGATCACATTTTTAAGGTTCCTATAAAGTTTTTTATAGATAATGAACCTTTAAAACATGAAATTGCAGTAGTACCTAAAATAAGTGAAGACTTTCCTTATCATTTGATAAATGGAGGGAAAAACTATAAGTTTGCTAAAGGGAAAATGGAACAGTATTTTTACAAATATGAGGATTATGTTATCTGGGGATTTACAGCCAGAATAATAAAAGAATTTGTAGACTTTATCAGAGAAGATAAAGCTTAAGGCAATACCTTGTAGAGTCTATAAATAACAAGTTTTATTGCGAAGTGGTACATCCATAAAGAGTTCCCATATCAAAACTTAATTTATACTTGTTTAAAAATTGCGGCTTCTGGTAATTTTTAAACAAGTATAAATTAATAGTTGAGATAGGAACTCTATGCTTAAACAAATTTCTACCTACTAATACCTTTTCCAGAGTCTGAAATATCGATTAATTCTTCAGGGTAGGGTTCCAAAAAACTCTGTTCTAAAAGATATTGATTATTGAACCGTATGGCATGTGATTTTACTATATTAATAGGAACACTTAAAGGCATTTTTCCTACTCTATATTTATCTATTACTGAAAGCATAAACTCTTTTTCTTTAGAATTTAGATAATCGCTAAAGTATCCTAATGCATGCATTAATACATTTATGTTTGATGTATACCTTGGAGTTCTTGAGAGAAGTTTTAATAACCCTATATGATAAGAGTCAATAAGCTCATCTATATTTAAGTGGTCATGATTTGCAACTATCCTGCCAAGTTTTTTTAGTTCAGTTTGATTATAGGACATAAAAAGAAGTTTATGCCTACTATGGTATTTAACTAATGATGATAAATCTTTATTAGCTTTTACTTCGGAAAATTCTGCAAGAGTAAAGATACTAGAGAGAAAGTGATCGCGAATGGAGAAATTCTTTAATCTACCTTCTTCTTCAATTGGTAGATAATTAAAGCTATTTTGTATCATTCCGCCAAAGATACCCTTTCCCTTTGAACTAGAGGCACCTTTTTCGGTTCCATTATATATTTTAACGTCTCTAGTACCACATGATGGTGAACGGCTTTTTAAAAGAAAGCCATCAACTCCACTCAAGTCATTAATAAATCTCTCGGAGAATTTAACCATATCTTCTGTATATTCCCTCTGTGTGGAATATTCAATTAATCTAATATTATCATTACTTTTAACTAATCTTATGACCTCCCTAGGGGTTGGAAGTCCTATGGCACTTTCAGGACATACCTCTTTGAATTCTATAAATGGTTGAAGTTTTATATATAAATCAAAGGTAGATGCTTCGCCGTTATATCTACAAGGAGTAGTACCAAGACACTTACTTACAACTATTCTAGGTTTTGACCATTTTAACATATTTATGCCTCCATTTAATTTGTGTATACAGTATATTTTAATCTTTAAATATAAATATATACGAATGATTTAAAGAGAATAGTGACCATAAACATTCTTGACAGTATGGGAAATATTAAAAACAGAATCAAGTAAAATCACATATCTGATTTAAATCGTTGGGATATATAAGGGTGAAGTAGCAGAAATTAACTGAAATATTATATTGAATGGCGGATAAACTAATTGTAGATATAAACGGTAGAATTTCAATATCAAGTATTATGAAGGAGGTAATAAATATGGGCAATCAGGGGTGAGCATTGTAAGGAAGAGTATAATAATAATATTACTTTTTGTTAGTATATTTTGTAAACAAGTATTGGCTGTTCCGTTGAATAATAAAATAATGAATTGTGATAGAGATGAGCTGTATGTAAGTCATGGGGATAAAAAGGTTGTTTTTCTGACTTTTGATGATGGACCAGGACATTCAAGCAGTAAGAGAATTTTAAGCGTACTTCAGCAAAAAAATGTTAAGGCTAGTTTCTTTATTGTTGGTGAAAATATAAGGAATGATACGGTTGAAGTTGTTGAAGGTTTATATGAAAATGGTATGGATATATACCCACATTGTTATGATCACCATTATGAAACTCTATATAAAAGTGAAGATAGCTATTTTAATGATTTCAATAAGTACGTAAATAGCACTAAAGGACTAATTTATAGAAATAAAAGGATTTTTGTGAGAATGCCTGGTGGATCACTGAATACATATTGCAGACCAGATATATTAAAGAATATTAAAAACAGGTTGGAAAAAAGTGATATTGATTATATAGATTGGAATGTTAGCATAGGAGATGCAGTAGGATCCAATATAAGTAAGGAACAACTTATTGGTAATGTAAAAAAACAAGGTGATGTTTATAGAGTTGCAGTGGTTCTTATGCATGATGCGGATCATAAAAGTTCAACTATTGATGCCTTGCCAGAAATAATTGACTTTTATAAAGAAAAAGGTTATAGATTTAAATCGTTAAGTGAAATGACCACTCAAGAGTATGAGTATCTAAAAAAGGTAAGAGTTATAAACAAAAAATAATCAGTTAGCACTGATTATTTTTTGTTCTTTAAGAATTATTCATTTTATCTTATCTTAATTACTTTTATTTAATCTGCTTAGAATTGCATTTTTAGCATTATATTCTAAAGAATCATCTAAAGCATCCAAGGCAATTTCTCCATATCGTATATCTAAAGCTGTTTTTATCATTCTATCAGCAAATTCAGGATTCTTTGATAGAAGAGATCCATGAAAGTATGAACCATAAGTGTTTTTATAAATACAACCTTCGTTGCCATCTTCACCATTATTGCCATAACCATGAAGGCATTTACCTAAAGGTTTATGATTGTTTATATAAGTACGGCCAGAATGGTTTTCAAAACCAACATAGGTTTCACCAAATTCCTCATTGATTATTGCAGTATTCCCTATGAATCTTGTGTCTCCAGGTTCAGTATATATATCTAGAATACCTAACCCTTCAAGTTTTTCACCTTCTGGGGTAGTGTAATATTTTCCTAATAGTTGATATCCACCACAGATAGCAATAAATACTTTTTCACTCTCAATATACTTTTGAATTGCATCTTTTTTCGTATTTATAAGATCATCGGACACTATAGATTGTTCATAATCTTGACCACCACCAAAAAACACAATATCATATTTATCTTCTTCGAATGGGTCATTAATAGAAACATTAACTATATTAGTTTTAATACCTCTACTTTCGGCTCTATGCTTAAGTATAAGAATGTTTCCCATATCTCCGTAGACATTCAATAAATCAGGATATAAATGGCATATATTTAATTCCATAGTATCACCTCTTACCATAATTTTTTTATATAACCTTTAGAATGCAGATATTTTCTATAGTTTATCATAGCGGTATAAGTTGCAAGGATATATATCTTTTCACCACTACAATCTTTGATATAATCGGTTATATTTGAGAATTCAGAACTTATTTTAAATTTATCAGTTGGAATACCAGAAGTCTTTAATCTAACCGCCATATCATACATTCTTTCACCAGATATAAGAATATCTTTTAAATCTAATGCTGAAAGTTTTTCGAAGTTTACATCCCATATCCAAGATACGTCTCTTCCATCTGCATAATTATCATTTAAGAAGAATGCTACTGATAAGCTATCTTTACTAAGACAAAGGGTGTCAATAGCCTGATTGTAACCTGCTGGATTTTTAACTAAAATTATTTTAACTTCCTTACCATCAACATTAATAACTTCTTGACGACCAAAACTGGATTCTTGTTTGTTTAAGGAAATATTTATAGTTTCATCATCAATACCAAGTTCTTTAGTTATTGCATACGCGCAAAGAGCATTATAAATATTATACACTCCAGATTGAGTTACATTGAACTCATGATTATTAAATTCAACTAGAGAGTTGTCTGAAGTTATATCAAGTACACTTGTAAGAGTATATTTCAATTCAGGTCTCTTATAGCCACAGCTTGGGCAATAAAAATCTCCAAGATGGTTATATGATACAAAATTATATTCATAATTTGTTTTACAAAACTTGCAAAATTTTGCATCTGAATTAATATCTATAACTTTTTCGTTGGTAGGGGATAAACCAAAACCAAAATAAGTTATAGGATTTGGAACTTTTAAATCTCCTAAAAGGGATTCATCACCATTTAATATAAGCTTGGTATTTGGAACAAGATTGACACCTTCCATTATTTTTGAGAGAGTTGTGTAAACTTCTCCATAACGGTCAAGCTGATCTCTAAATAAATTTGTTATTGTAATAGACCAAGGAGTTAAATGCTTGGTTATAAACTTTAGATTAGCTTCATCAACTTCGATTACAGCATATCTTTCTTTTGAACTACCAAATTTATAGTTATCTATAAAACATGAAGTAATTCCCGGTAACATATTTGCACCTGTACTATTTGTTATTACGTCATATCCAGCTTCTTTTATAATGTTGTAGATCATACTTGTGGTAGTTGTCTTCCCGTTAGTTCCAGTGATCATAATAATTTTATAATTATTTGTTATGGTTTTTAGTATGGAACTATCAAATTTTAGAGCTATCTTGCCAGGAAAATTACTGCCACCTTTAAATAATTTTTTTGAAAAGAATAATGTTAATTTTGCTGCTATTATACTAATTAAAGATTTAATTTTAATTTAAGACACCACCTTTATAATTAATTATATACTTATGAAATGATTGCTAATCAATTAGTAATCAATATAGTTGAATTTTTCACTAATCTTAAATGGAATGTTATAAGATCTATTATTTAAATCTTTTATTACAGAATCTTTTTTCTCGTAATCAGTTATTATAAGTTTTATACCTATAGATACTGAATAGTTTTTATAAAATATAAAAGAAAATTGAGGTATATAGTTGGTTTCTGTATTGTTACAATTATTGACAAAAACAGTGTTGTTTATAAGTTTAAATTTATATTTGTCATAGCTGCTTGTTAAAACTAAGTTTGCTCCAGTTTTTGAAAGAACCTTTATGTATTCATCATTCAATGGTTTTGATGAATCAACATAAATTACAACTGGCAACTTGTTTTTTTTCAAGTCTTTTACGGCATTCATCATCCTATTGAAATTGTCTGTAGATTCATTATCTACGTCTATATAGATAAAATTAATTCTTTTGCCTTGATAATTTGCTTGAAAATATGATTTAGATGAACAAAGATTGACTCCAAGCTTAGATAAGGTATCAAACTGGTCATCTTTTGCAAAAATCAAGTTTACTCCTTTTTCATTTACGAATTTATTTAAGAAATTAATATCTGCATCTTCAGATTTATCTAAATATCCAAAAGTCAAATCGCTAGTTGATAGAAGTGTAGACACAAGCTGAAGATTTTTTGTTATTGGAACAGGAGTTAAATATATTTCACTAACCTCGTCGCCGGTTTTATCTTTTTTGTATTCAATTTTATTAGCCGTATTATTATACAAAATACTACTCATTGTTAAGTTTGCATTTGGTAAATAGAAGTATACGATAATCCCAATAATAGTAAAAAGTAAGAATAGCAATATTAAATCAACAAGTTTTTTCTTTGAAAAGTGCATTTTAATCACAACCTACCCTATAAACTAAAATATAGTATATCACAATATTAATTTTGCACCAATATATATAAGTACCAATTGAGTTTATTCAATTTAAATATAATGATGAAAGTAGATTTTTTTTAGTGTTTTTGCTAGAATAAGAAGAGAATTTAAAATTTGGAGGAATTATGAGTAAGTTTACTGAATCCCTAAAGAATATTTTTGACAACGTTTTAACTGGTTTAAGAAAGTTAGATTTAAGTTTTATTAAAAGATTTTATAAAAATAAATTAGTTCCTATGTTATCAAGTATAAGAAAAATAGATTTGAAGAATTTAAATTTTAAAAATAGAAAAGTTAAAATAGCAGCAATAGTAATAGCAGCAATAGTAGTGATTGCTACGCCTACTTCATATTATTTTTATAGACAAGCTCAAGACCAAACCGTAAAAATAGCTACAAATAAAGCAGAACAGTATTTCTATAAAAATGAATATGGTAAAGCAATAGAGGAATATAGCAAACTTAATGAGAAGGAAACGTGGCCTCTTTGGGATGTAAAGATAGCTGAAATCTATTCAGTTCAAGGAAATGTTGAAAAATCAAGAGAGTTACTTCAGAACTCCTTAGATAAAAGAAACAAGTATATAGAAAAGAATGGTGAAAAAAAGAAAGACTTTAAAGAAAAAGATGAATATCTTCTTAATTACATAGTTTTTACTGATTTTATGAACAAAGATTTTGATGAGGCATTAAAACAAGGGGAAGCAGCTTTATCAAAATATAAAGACTATAAGCCTTTAATAAAAACTATGTTTTCTACCTATATGTCGAACAATAAGGTTGATAAAGCAAAGACTTTAATTGATACCTATCCAGTAGATGAAAAATCTGCTTATGATATGGCTGATTATTCAAGAATGAAAATTCTTGTTGATAAATGGGATGATGGATTTAAATATCTTGAAAAGGCTTGGAAGCTAGATAAGGATGAATATAAAGTTTACGATGTTCTTGCGCAGATTTCATCATACAATAGAGATGCATTACTAGAAAAACTAATAGCATTAAAAGAAAAAGACAAAGATAATGTAGCATACAATATGTGGTTAGCAAAAGTATATTCTATGACTAATGAAACTGCTGATGATTCTATAAAGTATTTAGATTCACTGAATGACAAGGACACAGGAAAAATTGTAGTTAAGCTAATAAGAGCTTCAGCTCTTCAAAATACTAATAAAACTAAGGAAGCTGATGAGCTTCTTGATAAAGTTATTGACAGTAACAAGGAAGATTACAGAGTTTATCACACAGCAGCTTGGTACTATCTAGACAAAGGAGATTATAAAAAGGCCCTAGAATACTGTAACAACAGTATTCTTAAGAATAAGGATTATCCTGATAATTATGGATTCTTAATGCCTGAAATTCTAAAGAAAATGAATAAAAATAAAGAGGCTGAACCATTCTTTAGAACTGCGTTATTAAAAGAACCGTATAATTACAACATACTTTTAAATATAGCCAATTACTATTGGTATACAGAACAAGACTTAAATAAAGCGTATGAGTTCTTCTATAAAGCGTCATTAATCAAACCTAATGATAGTGAAATAGTTTATAATATGGCTATTATCAAACTTAAGCAAGATAAAAAGGATGATTGTGTAGACTTACTAAAAAAATCAATTGCTTTAAATGAATCGGAGCCAAAGTATCACAGGACACTTGGAACTATATATTTAGGAGATAATAAAAACACAGATGCTATAAAAGAAATAAGATTTGCATATGCGGCAGATAAAAATGATATTCTTACCTTAAACAATGCAGGTTGCTTCTATATTTCTATAAATGGAGATCTTGAAAGAGGTATGGTTAACTTGAAGGCTGCTTATACTGGAATACTACAGTCAACTGATGAATATACTAAAAAAACAATTACTGAAAATTATGAGAAAGCGAAGAAGATTTATGATGACTATAATAAGGAAGATGGTTCTAGTATAAAGGTTCCAGACTTTACATTGTTTTATTAAGATAAGATATATAGTCGTAGTGTTCGAAAGGAAATCTTTTATTAGAAACTTGTATATACAAAACTAGAAATTTGAAGTATCATATTATATCATTAATTTATTAAGTACTACAAGGGAGGAATACATTATGTATCCAATTATTTTTGACAACATCTATTATGATAAGATATGGGGAGGAAGAGATTTTGAACTTTTTAGAGATAATCTTCCAGAAGGGGAAATAGGTGAAAGCTGGGATATAGCGTGCCATCCAAATGGAACAGGTGTAGTTTCTAATGGTAAATATAAAGGAACTTCCTTTAAAGAACTTATTGAAAGATTAGGTAGCGAATTAGTTGGTACTAAAATCGATAAGGAGAGATTTCCTCTTTTAGTTAAGCTTATAAATGCGAAAGATAAACTTTCTGTGCAAGTTCATCCAAATGATGAATATGGTTTAAGAGTAGAAGGGGATTTAGGAAAGACTGAATGTTGGTATGTACTTGAAGCTTTTGAAGGAGCTAACTTAATTGTTGGAACTAAAAATTGTACAAAAGAACAGTTTGTTAATGCAATTAACACTGGAAACTTTGATGAATACTTAAATAAGATTGAAGTTAACAAAGGTGATTTTTTCTTTGTTAAGAGCGGACTAGTTCATGCTATTGGTGAAGGTGTAGTAATAGCTGAAATACAACAAAATAGCGATACAACTTATAGAGTGTATGATTATAATAGAGGAAGAGAAATTCATGTTGAAAAGGCTTTGGATGTTATTGACTTCAGCTTAAAGGGTGAAAACAGTAACGGGTTAAAAGTAGATTTCGATGGATTTTCTAAGACATACTTAGCTCTTTGTGATTATTTTACAATAATAAAGTATGATGTGGATAAGGCAGTAAAGGAATTCAGTGATGAAGAAAGGTTCTACATATTCACTTGTGTAGAAGGTAAGGGCACTATTAAGTACTCAGCTGGCGAAATTTCTGTTAAAAAAGGTGATAGCATATTTATCCCTGCAAACCTTGGAGAATACGAGATTTCAGGAAGTCTTTCACTATTAAAGAGCTTCGTACCAGATGTTGAAAAAGTAGAGACTGAAATACTAGAAATAGTTAAAAAATAAAGATTATAGATTTTAGATTTATCGATTCCAGGAGTAAAGAAGTGATATGGCTCAAGCTTCAAGTTTTGGTCTTACCTCTTTATAAATCTTGGAATTTTTTGTTTATACATCTTCAAATATCATTGTTTTATTTGGATCTGTTCAAGAAGATTGTTGAAATTAATTGGTTAAGCAGGAGACGCTATATGAGCAAGCTATTAGAATTAAATGATTTTTTCAGATGGAATGGCGTTAAGAAACTGTACTGTTCGAACGTAGTGAGTTTACAGTTTTAGCCATGGAATATGACAAAATCATATTAATTCTTTGCGTTAGCTCATTTAAGCGTCGGATGATTAACCAATTAATTTCAGTACTTTACCATAGAAGAGAGTTCACAATAATGTAAACTAAATTTAATTAATTTTTAATGGACAAAACAACTACCAAATTTTATAATTAAGTGGTATGTCAAATAACAAGTGAAAGAGAGTGAGCATATGGCGTTAGATTTTATATTTATTTTAAAGGCTATAATAATTGGTATAGTAGAAGGGATAACTGAATTTATTCCAGTTTCATCTACTGGACATATGATAATAGTTGGTGATTTAATAGGTTTTAATGGAACTGAATTTACTAAAATGTTTGAAATAGTTATACAATTAGGTGCAATACTAGCTATTGTAGTTTTATATTGGAATAAGATATGGACGATGATAAAATCCTTCTTCAAGTTTGAGAAAAAAGGAATTAAGTTCTGGTTAGTAATAGTTGTTGGAACGATTCCTGCTTTAATACTAGGTGTGTTATTTAACGATATGATAGATAAATATCTATTCAGCTCAAAAACTGTTGCTATAGGCTTTATAGTTGGAGGTATATTATTAATAGTAGCTGAAAATAGTTTTAGAAAGAAAGCTAGAAGAGCAAGATCTGTTAAGGATATTGATGAGATTAGTTATGGTCAAGCAATACAAGTAGGCCTTTTTCAATGTTTAGCAATGTGGCCTGGAATGTCAAGAAGTGCATCTACAATAATTGGAGGATGGATCTCTGGTTTAAATACTGCAGTTGCTGCAGAATTTTCATTCTTTTTAGCTATTCCAATAATGATGGGGGCATCTGCTCTTAAAATGATAAAGTTCAATTACGCTACGCTTACTTCTACTCAAGTAGTTGCGTTAGTGGCAGGTTTTGTTGTGGCATTTATAGTTGCATTAATTGTAGTGGATGGATTTATAGCTTTCTTAAAGAAGAAACCTATGAGAGTCTTTGCAGTTTATAGATTGTTTGCAGGACTTATATTAATAGCTTTAATACTTGCTAAATTAATAAAATAAGAACATATAATATAAAAGTTGAGTACATAAGAGAAATTAATATGTACTCAATTTTTTTTGGAATTTTTAGATCATTATAATATTTTAACTATTTGATTAAGCTAATAGATAGGATTATTAAATTTGAAAATTTTCCGTTTTTGCTAATTATTATTTGAATTAATAGACATATTAAAGAGAATAATAACATAAAAAGAATGGAGTGAGGATATGTCTATAGTAGCAGATAGAATTAAAGTTATACTTGATAGGAAAAAATGGAGTAAAAATGATTTAGATGTGTCATGGGTGCAACTAAGTAAATTACTTGTAATTAAAAATCAACTTATTGTAATAATTAAGGGAAATACTATAAATGAGCCAGTTTGGGCAAAGATAGAAAATTTGAAAGAAATGAATGGGGAACTCGTATTATATTACGATGGTGAATTTGAGACAGTACTAACAAAGGATGAATATGATGAATATAAAGAATATATAGGTAAAGAAGAATGGGAAGCTCTATTTTCTCTAGATAGTTTGAAAAAATTGTCTGAAATGAATATGATTGACGACAAAGGTTTCTATTTAGAGATGCATGCAAACATGAGTAAAACAGAGAATACAGAAGATATGCTAAAGTATGAAGAAGTATATAAGGAATTAATCTTGAAATAAATTTAATTTTGAGAATATTTTATAAAATTTTCAATATTAAAAAAATATACTTTTCACAAAGATTTTAATGTGATATCATTAAATAGAAATTAATGTACACATTTACACAAAAATATATAAAAGAATGAACATTCGGGTAGAGGGGGATATGAGATGGCAGAAAAAGTAAAAAAAATCGCATTATTAACTGGTGGAGGAGATTGCCCAGGGCTAAACGCAGTGATAAGGGCAGTTACTAGAACTGCTATATTACAGTATGGTTATGAGGTTTATGGTTACAAGTTTGGATATAGAGGTCTTTATAACAATGATTTAGTTCCTCTAACACTTGAGTCAGTATCTGGAATTCTTCACAGAGGAGGCACCATTTTATATAGTTCAAACAAAGATAATCTATTTGATTATCAAGTTGAAGAAGATGGAAAGATTGTGAAAAAAGATGTATCTGATGTTGGAGTTGAAAACTTGAAAAAAGAAGGCATAGATACATTAGTAGTAATCGGTGGCGATGGAACGCTAACATCTGCAAGAGATTTTGCAAGAAAAGGTGTTAATGTTATAGGAGTTCCAAAAACAATAGATAATGATTTAGAAGCTACAGATGTAACTTTTGGATTTAATACTGCAATAGAAATTGCAACCGAAGCTCTTGATAGATTGCATACTACTGCTGAATCACATCATAGAATAATGCTTTTAGAAGTAATGGGAAGAAATGCAGGTTGGATAGCTTTAGAATCAGGAATTGCTGGTTCGGCTGATGTTATATTGATACCTGAGATTCCATATGATATTAATAAGATAGTAGATAAAATAAGACAAAGAGAAGCTGAAGGTAAACCATTCTCAATAATCGTAGTAGCAGAAGGTGCTAAACCATTAAATGGTGAAGTAGTTGTTTCTAAAGTAGTTGCTGATTCACCTGATCCAATAAGACTTGGTGGAATTGCAAATAAGTTGGCAATTGATTTAGAAAATTTAATAAAAAATCATGAAGTAAGAAGTACTGTTCTTGGACATATACAAAGAGGTGGAAATACTTCTACTTATGATAGAATATTATCAACTAGATATGGTGTAGCTGCTGTTGAATTGATTAATGAAGGAAAGTTCGGAAATATGGTTTGCTTAAAAGGTGATGCTATTTCTTATGAAAGCTTAGAGAATGTTATTGGAAAGACTAAGGATGTAAATCCAGATGGAGAACTAGTAACTGTTGCTAAAAAAATAGGAATTTCCTTTGGAGATTAATATCAAAAGCACTAATTCATATGAATTAGTGCTTTTATAAAGCTTAAAATAGAAATAATAAGAATATTTATAAAATACTTCTAAATATTCTGAAAATATGCTATAATTAGTATAGACATCAAACATAGAAAGCTGGAGGGTATTATGAAGGAGATAAAAAAATATTTAGAGACAAGGATCGGAACATATGGATTTTTCTTCGAGGATTTGGTGAGTGGTTATACTTATGGTTATAATGAAAACGTTAAGATGACAGCAGCGGGGTGTATGAAGCTTCCAATTGCTATAGCTTTAATTAAAGAAGTTGAGCTCGAAAAACTTAACTTTTTGGATAAAATAAAGATAGAAAAACAAGATAAAGTTTATGGTACTGGAATTATTCATGAATTTAATGATAGAGACTATACTGTGTTTGAACTCTTAGTTGCAATGTTAATACAAAGTGATAATACTGCCGCAAATAAGATAATTGATATCATTGGAATGGACAGAATAAATGAAATATTAAAAGAGATGAACTTGAAGAATACGGAATTAAATAGGAAAACTACTGATGAGAGACACAAACACTCTGATGTTGAAAACATGACTAGTGCATATGATTTGTGTCTTTTATGGAAGCATCTTTACAAAGCTACTTATTTGAGCAAAGAAAATAGTACAATGCTTGTAGACATATTGAGAAGACAGCAAATAAAAAATAAATTAGCACTTTATATTCCAGAAGATTTGAAATATGATATTTCTAGTAAAACTGGAGATAAGAGTGGTGTTGAAAATGATACTGAACTTATAGAGTTAAGCAAAGGTAGTTTTGCATTTTCAGTATTGTCTATGGATATACCAAACAGTGTTTACGGAACAATAACTCTTGCTAAATGTGGTAAGATGATGTGGGACAATTTAATGAATAATTGGCATTGAGCCCAAACTCTTGATAACTCCTAGGTTTCTAGGAGTTATAATTTTTCAAAAATATGAATAATAAATATAAAAAATCAGTAGATCAACTTATAATTGTTGATTTACTGATTTTTGTATATATATGGATGTACCACTTCATAATAAAACTTATATTTTTAAATTCTTTCGGATATCATAAACTATTTTGAAGTTTTAGTATATTCAGTGCCTTCAAATGCATTTATATACATTTCTTTAATTTCACTTATTAATGGGTATCTTGGATTTGCTCCAGTACACTGATCATCGAAGGCTTGTTCGCACATATCGTCTAAAGTTCTGTAGAAGGAGTTTTCTGATACTCCAGTTTCTTTAATTGACATTGGAATATTGATCTTTAATTTTAAAGCATCTATTGCATCAATTAATAATTGTAACTTTTCGTCTTCAGTATTTCCACCAAGCTTTACATGATCTGCTATATTAGCATATCTGTTTTTTATATTTGGATATTTGTATTGAGGGAAACCAGCTTGTTTTTTTGGATTGTCGACAGCATTAAACTTAATAACTTCATTAATTAATAAAGCATTTGCAATTCCATGAGGTATGTGATGTTCTGATCCAAGCTTATGAGCCATTGAATGGCAAACTCCTAAGAATGCATTTGCAAAAGCCATACCAGCCATTGTGGAAGCATGAGCCATCTTTTCTCTGGCCTTTATATTTGTTGTACCTTCGTTGTAAGCAGTTGGTAGATATTTAAATATTAATCTAATTGCTTCTAAAGCTAGACCATTTGTATATTCTGATGCTTGGATAGATGTATAAGCTTCAATTGCATGTGTTAATGCATCTATTCCGGAAGCTGAAGTTAATCCTCGAGGCATATTCATCATGAGTTCTGCATCTATTATTGCCATATCAGGAGTAAGTTCATAATCAGCAAGCGGATATTTTATACCGGATTTTTCATCAGTAATAACAGCAAATGGAGTAACCTCAGAGCCTGTACCAGCTGAAGTTGCTATAGCCACCATCATTGCTTTAGTTCCCAACTTAGGGAACGGACATATTCTTTTTCTTATATCCATAAATCTCATAGCAACATCTTCAAACTTTATCTCAGGATGTTCATATAGGACTCTCATTATTTTAGCTGCATCCATCGGTGAGCCGCCACCAAGGGCAATGACTACATCAGGTTCATAATTTAACATCTCTTTAGAACCTTTTATTGCAGTAGAAAGAGTAGGATCAGGTTCTACCTCAGTAAATACTTTATAATCAATACCTATTTCTGAAAGAACAGATGTAACTTTATCTGTATACCCAAGATCATTTAGTATTTTATCAGTGACGATGAAAGCTTTTTTCTTATTCATGTCTTTTAGTTCTCTAATAGCAAAAGGTAAAGAACCATATTTAAAGTAAATCTTTTGTGGGACCTTAAACCAAAGCATATTTTCTCTCCTCTCAGCTACATTTTTTATATTCAATAAGTGTTTTGGTCCGATGTTATCTGATACAGAATTTCCACCCCATGGACCGCAGCCTAGGGTTAATGATGGTGTTAGCCTAAAATTAAATACATCGCCCATGGCTCCGTGGGTTGCGGGCACATTTATTAATGTTCGCACTGTCTTCATAGCTGATGTAAATTTGTCTACTTTTTCTTTTTGAGTTAAAGTATCAATATATAGGATTGAAGTATGTCCAAGGCCTCCTTGCTCAATAAGAAATTCTGCTTTTTCAACAGCTTCATCAAATGTTTTTACTTTGTACAAGGCAAGAACAGGTGAAAGCTTTTCGTGTGCAAAAGGTTCAGAGAAATCCACTATTTCTGTTTCCGCAACTAAAACTCTTGTGTTTTCAGGAACGTTTATATCTGCGAGTTCAGCAATTTTTACAGCTGATTGACCAACAATATTAGGATTTATATTGCCGTTAACTAAAAGTATCTTTCTCAATTTTTCAGCTTCTGAAGTTTTTAATACGTAACCACCACGGTCTTCAAATTCCCTTTTTACATGATCATATACTGAATCAAGCACTAGAACAGATTGCTCTGACGCACATATAACACCGTTATCAAAGGATTTTGATAAAAGAATTGAACTAACAGCCATTTTTATATGAGCACTATCATCTATGATTGCAGGAGTGTTACCAGCTCCAACACCAATAGCAGGTTTTCCAGAGGAATAAGCTGCCTTTACCATTGCAGGACCGCCAGTAGCTAATATCATATCTGATTCTCTCATTATGGTTTGAGAAAGTTCGATACTAGGCTCGTCTATCCAACCGATTATACCTTCTGGGGCACCAGCTTTAATGGCTGCATCTAAAACAATTCGTGCAGCTTCAATAGTGGCATTTTTTGCTCTAGGATGTGGAGAAAATATTATTCCGTTTCTAGTTTTTAAAGCTATTAAAGCTTTAAAAATTGCAGTGGAGGTAGGATTTGTAGTTGGGATAACAGCAGCTATTACTCCGATTGGAGCTGCAATTCTTTTAAAACCAGCAGCTTCATCGTATTCAATAACACCACAAGTCTTTTCGTCCTTGTATTTGTTATAAATATATTCAGCGGCGAAATGATTTTTCATCACTTTATCTTCAAGAACTCCCATTCCGCTTTCATTAACAGCCATTTTGGCTAATTTAATTCGTGCATTATTTGCAGCTATAGCTGCATTTCTAAATATCTCGTCTACTTTTTCCTGGGAGTAAGTGGCAAATAACTTTTGTGCTTTTCTTACCTCGTCGAGTTTTTTTAATAGATCTTCATTGTTTACAACCTTCATTACAGATCCCCTCTTTCAAAAAAAGTTTGTTAAAAATTTAATTATTATGTTAATAATATAACAAACTTTTTTACAAATCAAGTGAAATTTTTAGAAAATTCAAGAAAAACTTTTTTGTAATACCCAAAGTATTGGTTGCAATAACCAAAAATGAAGAGAAAAAACGGAATAACAAACAATTTATATTTTAAAATATACAAAAATTGTTCACTTTGAATTAATGTAGATTGTCAAACAATTAACTATATGGTGGTTTATAATGTATTGGCACAGCTATTGCTTAAATTATAATATGGCATAAACTGTTTTATTACATAATTAGTTTCTTATTATTACAAATTTACCAAACCAAGATTGAACTAAAATCATAACTAAATATGCCAGTTTACTGATAAAATTATAATACATATATTTAAAGTAAAAATTAGAGATGAGGTGTGAGGGAATAGGTCATTCTTTGTATAGAAATATTGGGAGGAGTAATTTATGGATAAATTGATTGAGATTATTAAAACTGAGGATAAAAAGAATCCATATACTGATCAAGAACTTAGTGAAATGCTATCTATGCCAAGAGCAAAAATTATTGCTGAGAGAAATAGACTAAATATTCCAGATTCAAGAGATAGAAGAAAAGATATTTTATTGAAGGATTTAAAGGAAATCTTAAAGATGAATCCTAATGTATCTGAGAGAAAACTAACAGAATTAATGATTGAAAGAGGGTACGAAGTTTCTAGAAATATAATATCTAGAGTGATGAAAGATCATGCTGAAGAATTAGTGCAAAATGAAAAAGAGATAATAAATGCTGGAGAGTTTATTGAAAAACAAACTAATAGAAGAGATACTTGTTTCAATAAATTAATAGGGGTTAATGGAAGTCTTAAAAACAAAATTGACTTAGCTAAGGCTGCAATATTATACCCTCCTAACGGACTTCATACACTTATTTATGGAGGTACAGGTGTCGGAAAAAGTGAGCTTGCAGAATGTATGTATGAATTTGCTATACACAGCAACGTCAAGCCTAAAGATGCTCCTTTGGTCATATTTAACTGTGCGGATTATGCTGAGAATGCTAATTTACTTATATCTCAATTATTTGGCGTGGTAAAAGGAGCATATACTGGAGCAAACGTAGATAGAGAGGGGCTAGTTGATAAAGCTGATGGTGGAATACTATTTCTAGATGAAATACACAGACTCCCGCCTGAAGGCCAAGAGATATTATTTTATCTTATAGATAAAGGTAAATATAGAAGACTTGGAGAGACAAATACTGAAAGAAACGTAAACGTTTTGATTTTAGCGGCTACTACAGAAAACCCAGAGTCTAATCTACTATTAACCTTCAGAAGAAGAAT
This sequence comes from Clostridium folliculivorans, assembly GCF_024341905.1. GTDB lineage: Bacteria > Bacillota > Clostridia > Clostridiales > Clostridiaceae > Clostridium_AR > Clostridium_AR folliculivorans. Next base: position 219,471 of record NZ_BQXY01000003.1, on the reverse strand, counting down.
TCCTATGCTTATTGAACTTCCTAAATTAAATGATAGGCCTCTATCAGAACGACTAGAAATAATAATTATGTTTCTAATAAGAGAGGCGAATAGAATAAATAAGAATCTTTTAGTTTCGAAAGATGTATTAATGAGCCTAATGTTATATAACTGCCAAGGAAATATTGGGCAATTAAAAAGTGATATTCAAGTTATATGTGCTAAGAGCTATGTCAAATATATGTCGCAAAATACTGATGAAGTATTAATAGATATGGAGGATTTAAATAACTTTATTAAAAGTCCATTTTTGAAAGGCGGGGCAATTAATAAAACATTAATGAACTTAGTCACTGATGATTTGTATATAGATATAAAAAATATGGAGAGTTCTAAAAGCCAAATAAACGAATATGTCAATGAAAACGAGATTTATCAGTACATCGAAAATGAATTCCAATTACTTGAAAAGCAAGGCTTAAAGGTTGAAGTAATAGATGAAATACTTCATGAAAAGGTAGAAGACAAGCTTGGCAAGATAATGAATAATAAGAATATAGCTAAGCTACTTAATATTAATGAACTTAAAACCATCGTTATGCCAGAAGTGATTGATATTACAGAAGGCATACTTGAGCTTGTAAGGGGCAAATACAAGGTTATAAATAAGAGCTTTTTTATAGCGTTAGCAATACACATTAATTTTACAATAGAGAGAATTTTGACTGGGAAAAAAATTATAAAATCAAATATTAATAGAAACAAGGACAAATTAACTCAAGAGTTTGAAATAGCAGAAAAAATCAGAAAAATGATTGAAAAAGCTACGAAACTAAAGATACCAGAGGATGAATCAGGATATATAGCGTTATACATTAATAAGTTTTGTTCCGACGAGCTCATTCTAGAACCAAAGGTAAGGGTTATAATAATTACTCATGGTCATGTAGCAGAAGGTATGGCTGAGGTTGCCAATCAGCTACTTGGGGTAGATGACGCTGTAGGAATTGAGATAGAGTTAGATGAATCTCCCGAAGATGCATTGGAAAGAACTATTAGGGTTGTAAAACAGGTTGATGAAGGTAGAGGCTGCTTATTATTAGTTGATATGGGATCCTTGGGTGGATTTGCTTCGGCGGTAGAAAAAGTAACGGGAATTCCAACGAAAACAATTGGAAGAGTAGATACACTTATTGCTCTGGAAGCAGTAAGAAAGGCTTCAATTGAAGGTGCAAATCTAGAAAACATTGTTGAAGAATTAAACCAATCTAAAATGTATAAGGGAACCTTCAAGGATGAAGTGTCAAATGCTAATTATTTAAAGAGCAGGAAAAAGGCATTGGTAACTGTTTGCTTGACTGGACATGGTAATGCCTTAAGCATTAAAAAATTCCTTCAAAATCATTTAAAGAGGATGAATTCTGGAGTGGAGATATTTCCTATTGGGTTTATTGACAAGCATGATGTAGAAGATGAAGTAAATAAAATTTCTTCGGAATATGAGATTTTAGCAGTTTGTGGAACTATTAATCCAAAATTAAAAAAGGTGCCTTTTATTTCATATGAGAGTCTTCTCAGTGGGCAAGGCATTTCAAGGCTAGAAAAATTAATGGATATATATAGTGAAGTTGAAAAAGAAGAAGAAGTGAAGGAAGGAACACTAGAAGCTTTAATACAGGAAGATTTAATATATTTAGATCTAGATGCATTATCTAAAGAAGATGTACTAGATAAGATGGCACAAGAACTTGAAAGCAATGGTTATGTAAATAGTAAATTTGCTCTAAGTGTTTACAAAAGAGAAGGAATGGGTAGTGGCATATTTAATAATAAAGTGGCGATTCCACATGGGCTACCTGAAAATGTTATAAAACCAGTAATTTCTATAGCTAGACTAAAAAATCCAGTTCAATGGGATGGGGAGGTAATGGTAGATTTAGTTTTTATGCTGGCACTAAAAGAAAATAATAGAGAAGAAATTAAAAAGTTATTTAAAATCATAAGAGATGAAAACCTTTTAAATGAGCTGTCTGCAAAGAGTTCAAATATAGAAGTGAAGAAAATGTTTTCATAAAATCAAAAGATGCCAAAATCTTGGCACGAAGATTGCTGAGTAATATAGTGACTGGAGTAGGAAAGGAGAATTGAAATGGAGATAAGCAGTTATATTAAGAAAGAATTAATAAAACTAAATTTACCATGTAAAAGTAGAAATGAATTGTTTCAAATGATGCACCAAGAAGCTTATAAGTATGGATATGTTAAAGAAGACTTTTTGCAAGGATTGCTGTCTAGAGAAGAAGTTTTCCCAACAGGAATAAAATTATCTAATTATAGTGTAGCCATTCCTCATACTGAAGCAGAGTATGTTAATAATCAATTTATATCAGTAGTGGTACCAGAAAGACCAATCTATTTTAAACAAATGGATGATGAAACTATAGAAACTGAAGTGAGTCTAATTTTCATGTTGGGTTTAAATAAGCCACATAGTCAATTAGAAGCTCTAAAAGAATTAATGAATTTAATTCAACAAGAGGAGGTGATCAATAAAATTATATCAGCTAAAAATGAGGAAGAAGTAATTAAGTTGTTAGATACAATCAATTAAGTAAACGTATAAATAAAATTTTAGGAGGAATTTAATATGAAAAAACGTATATTAGTGGCTTGTGGAGCAGGTATTGCAACTTCAACGGTGGTTTGTGACAGAGTTGAGAATTTAGTAAAAGAACATGGTATAGATGCAGAAATAACACAATGTAAGATAGCAGAAGTTGGATCATTACAAGACCAGGCAGATTTAATAGTTTCAACTACAATTTTACCAACAACTTATAAGATACCAGCTATTAAAGCAACAGCATATATAACTGGAATTGGTACAGAAAAGTTAGATCAACAAATACTAGATCAACTAAAGTAAAACGCTTTAAATCTGTCTTTTTATATAAAAGGTAAGAAGACAGTTTAAATAAAAATAAAATCTAATTTATGGGGGTATGTATAATGGATAAACTTATGGGAATTGTTCAGTACATCTTAGGAATTGGACCAACGGCAATATTACCAATCGCAATCTTAGTAATCGGATTAATATTTGGAACTGGCTTCAAAAAAGCTTTTAAATCAGGAATAATAATTGGTATTGGTTTCGTAGGTATAAATCTAGTAGCTGGTCTTTTAACAGGAACATTAGGACCTGTAGCGCAAGATATGGTTGCAAGATTTGGTTTGAATTTAACTGTAATAGATGCTGGATGGCCAGCAGCAGCAGCGGCAGCTTGGGCTTCACCAGTTGCAGCAGTATTAATACCAATATGCTTAGGTGTTAACTTAATAATGATTTTCTTTAAATTAACAAATACTCTTGATATTGATATCTGGAACTACTGGCACTTTGTTGCAGCAGGAGCAACTGGATATATAGTAACTGGTAGCTGGTGGTTTGCAATACTTTGTGCAGTATTATATGAAATTATTGTTTTAATTGTAGCAGACAAAACTGCTCCTATGGTTAAAAACTTCTATGACCTTGATGGTATATCACTTCCAACTGGATCAACTGCAGCTTTTGCACCTTTAGGATATCTAATAGGAAATGTAGTAGAAAAAATACCTGGAATAAGTAAATTACACGCAGATCCTGAATCAATTCAAAAAAGATTTGGTATCTTCGGAGAACCTATGATGATGGGTTTAATACTTGGATGTGTACTTGGAGCACTAGCTGGACAAGATCCAGGAGCTATATTTAAAACAGGTATATCAATGGCCGGTGTAATGCTTTTAATGCCAAGAATGGTAAAGATATTAATGGAAGGTTTAATTCCTATATCCGAAGCAGTTAAAAAGATGCTTCAAAAGAAATATGCAGGAAGAGAATTATATATCGGTATAGATGCAGCTGTATCAGTTGGACATCCATCAGTTATGGCTACAGCATTAATTCTAGTTCCAATTACACTATTCTTAGCGGTAATATTACCGGGAAATAAAGTATTACCTTTCGGAGATTTAGCAACTATACCTTTCTATATGGCGTTTATAGTTGGATTTAGAAAAGGAAATATAGTTCACTCAGTAATCACTGGAACTATATTAATAGCTATATCACTATTTATGGCTACAAACTTTGCAGATGTTCATACATCAATGATGGCAAATGCAAACTTCCATATGCCAAATGGTGCAACTCAAATTTCAAGTTTAGATATGGGTGGTAACTTATTTAACTGGTTAATATTAAAATTTGCTGAGTTAGCTAAAGCTATATTCTAAGAATTTAAATATATAAAATAATAAAAGTAGGAGGAGGAAATTATGAAAGCAGCAGTATTGCACTCAGTAGGAGATATAAGGTATGAAAATATCGAGATAAAGCCTTATGGAGATGATGAAGTTAAGATAAAGGTTAAGGCAGCAGGGATATGTGGGTCAGATCCTCCAAGAGCACTAAAGAAATGGAAATATCCTGTACCAGCCATATTAGGACATGAATTTTCAGGATATATAGCTGAAGTAGGTAAGAATGTTAAGGGATTTAAGGTTGGAGATAGAGTTGTTGCAGTTCCATTAGAACCATGTCATCAATGTGAGTATTGTAAAAAAGGACAATTTTCACTTTGTGAGAGTTACGATATGTTAGGTGCTACGTCCTTTGGAGGATTTGCAGAATATGTAAATGTAAAAGCAACTAATGTGTTAAAGATAGATGATATTGACTATGAAGAAGCTGCTATGATTGAACCTTTGGCAGTAGCACTACATGGAGTGTTAAATATAAATCCTCAACTTGGAGACACCGTAGCTGTTCTAGGAGCAGGAACTATCGGACAACTTACAATTCAATGGCTTAAGGTATCTGGAGTTGAAAGAATCATTGCCGTAGATATATCAGATAAGAAAATATCTGAGGCTATGAGTTTAGGTGCAGATATAGGGATTAATGCATTAAAAGAAAATCCAGTTGAAAAGATAATGGAATTGACTAATGGGTTTGGAGTAGATATCTGTATAGAATGTGCAGGGTCAAAAATTACTCAAGAACAATGCTTACTAGTAACTAAGAAAAAAGGAAAGATTGGTTATCAGGGTATAGGACATGCAGGTATCGAGTTATCAGAAGCTGCATTTGAAGGTATATTTAGAAGAGAATTGAATATTCAAGGTTTTTGGAATTCATATTCAGCACCTTTTCCAGGGCAAGAATGGTTTAAAAGCATTGAGTATGTAAAGCAAAAGAAGATTAAATTAAAACAACTTATATCACATAGATTTTCTCTTGAAGACACAGCAAAAGCTTTTGAAATGATTGGAGAAAGAAAAGAAGAATATAACAAGATAATGATCGTTCAAGATTAAAGGGGGGATTTATAAGTGAAAGCATTAACAAAAACTAAACCAGGCTATGACAACATGGAGTTGTTAGATATAGCTGAACCAATTGCTGAAAAGAACTTAGTAAAGATAAAGGTTGAGTTTAGTGGAATATGTGGTTCAGATTTACATTCTTTTAAAGGTGAGTACGCTAATATAAAAACTCCAGTGGTTTTAGGACATGAATTTTCTGGAGTAGTAGTAGAAGTAGGACCTGAAGTGAAAAGCATTAAAGTTGGAGATAGGGTCACAAGTGAAACAACCTTTGAAACTTGTGGAGAGTGCGATTACTGTAAGAGTAAAGACTACAACTTATGTCCATCAAGAAGAGGTATAGGGACTCAGGTAAATGGTAGTTTTGCTGAGTATGTGATATCTAGAGAAGAAAGTGTTCATGTTTTACCAGAAGAAGTATCATCACTTTCAGCATCTTTAACAGAACCTCTTGCTTGCTGTGTACATGCTGCCTTGGAAAAGACAACAGTAGTAAAAGATGATGTAGTTCTAGTTTTTGGTCCAGGACCTATAGGATTACTAGTAAGCCAAGTGGCAAAATCTCAAGGAGCTTATGTAATTCTTGCAGGTGTAACAAAGGATAAAGAAAGAATGAATTTGGCTACTGAACTTGGAATCGACAGAGTAGTGGATATACTACAAGAAGATTTAGAAAAAGTAGTTATGGAAAAAACAAATAATTATGGAGTTAATAAGGCATTTGATTGTTCAGGTGTAATCCATGCGGTTAATCAAGGGTTGAAGCTTATAAAGAAAAAAGGTGACTTTGTTCAAATTGGTATATTTGCGAAAAGCATGAATGAAATGAATCAAGAAGTCATAGTTCAAAGAGAAATAAACTATATAGGTTGTAGATCACAAAAACCAAGTTCATGGGTAACTTCATTAGAATTATTAAAAAATAAAAAAGTTGATACAGAGAAGCTTGTAACTAAGATAGTTCCACTTGATGACTGGAGAGATGGAATCGATGCAGCAATGCAGGGAACTGAAATAAAAGTAGTTATTAGATCTTAATTTGTAGAAGGAAGTGTTGTTATGAATGCAGATTTATTGAGAGTACATTCAGAAAAAATAAGAGAAAAAATATTAGTGATGATAACAGAAGCTCAGTCAGGACATCCAGGTGGATCACTATCTATAGCTGACATACTTACAGTTTTGTATTTTGAGCAAATGAATATAAACCTTAAGGATTTAAGAGATCCAGATAGAGACAGATTTGTTTTAGCAAAAGGGCATGCAGCACCTGCACTATACGCAACTCTAATGGAAAAAGGCATAGTATCTGAGGAATGGCTTGGTAAGTTAAGACAAATACATTCAATACTACAAGGACATCCAGATATGAAAGCAATTGCTGGAATAGATATGTCGACTGGATCACTAGGTCAAGGACTATCAGCAGCAAATGGAATGGCTTTAGCTGGAAGAGTACAGAATAAAGATTACAGAGTTTACACAATTTTAGGTGATGGAGAATGCCAAGAAGGACAAGTTTGGGAAGCAGCAATGGCGGCAGCACATTATAAATTAGACAATTTAACTGCTTTTCTTGATTTCAATGGTCTACAAATCGATGGTAAAAATTCAGAAGTTATGAACATCAATCCAATTGATGAGAAGTTTAAAGCATTTGGTTGGAATGTAATATGCATAGATGGACATGATTTTGAACAAATAAATAATGCCATTGAAGAAGCTAAAACTGTAAAAGGAAAACCAACAATGATTATCGCAAAAACTCATAAAGGAAAAGGCGTATCATTTATGGAAGACAATGCAGGATGGCATGGAGTAGCACCAAGTAAAGAACAACTAAACGCAGCACTGAAGGAAATCAAGGGAGGTAATTAATATGAAGATGGCTACTAGAGAAGCATACGGTCAAGCTATATCAGAGTTAGGAAAAGTTAATGAAAATATAGTAGTGCTAGATGCTGACTTATCTAAATCAACTAAAAGTGCAGATTTTAAAAAGGTTGCACCAGAGAGATTTTTTAATATGGGAATAGCTGAAGCAAATATGGTTGGAACGGCAGCAGGACTGTCTACTTGTGGACTTATACCATTTGCATCAACTTTTGCGATGTTTGCAGCAGGAAGAGCTTTTGAACAAATTAGAAATTCAGTTGCTTATCCTAAATTAAATGTAAAGATAGTTGCAAGTCATGCTGGTATAACAGTTGGAGAAGATGGAGCATCTCACCAAGCCATAGAAGATTTATCTTTAATGAGAAGTATTCCTGGTATGGTAGTAATTAACCCAAGCGATGGAGAAGAAACTAAACAAGCTATAAAAGCTGCTGCAGAATACTATGGACCAGTGTATATAAGAGTAGGAAGAATGGCAGTAGAAGATATACATCCAAATGGCTGTGATTTTAAGATCGGTAAGGGAGAGTTACTTAGATCAGGAGGCAAAGCAACTATAATTGCTACAGGAATAACTGTTGAAATGGCTTTGGAAGTAAGCAAAGAATTAGCTGTAGATGGTATAGATGTTTCAGTTATTAATATGGCAACATTAAAGCCAATTGATAAAGAACTAATAGTATCCGAAGCTAAAAAGACTGGAAAGATAATAACTATAGAAGAACATAGTATAATAGGTGGACTTGGTTCGGCTGTATGTGAGGTAGTTAGTGAAGAAAATCTTGCTTCTGTTAAAAGATTAGGAATGAAAGACACTTTTGGACAGTCAGGAAAACCAAAGGATTTAATGGAATTCTATGGATTAACAAAAGAACACTTAAAGGAAGAAGTTATAGCAACAATCTTAGGTTAATAAAAATACTAGATTTATAAAATTAAAAAGTGGGGGAGTAAGTTATGGAAACAATAATTTCACCATCATTGTTGTCAGCCAATGCATGTAATTATGGAGAAGATTTTAAGGTTTTTAACAATAAAGATATCAAATCAATACACATAGACATTATGGATGGTCATTATGTTCCGAATCTATCCTTTGGAATAGACCAAGTAGCAGCACTTAGGAAACTAACAGATATTGAATTTGATGTTCACTTGATGGTAACAGAACCAGATAAGTTTGTAGAAGCACTAGTGGAAGCTGGAGCAAACAGCATCACAATACATGCTGAAGCGGCACTACATCTGTATAAGAGCATACATTACTTAAAAAGCTTTGGTATTAAAGCAGGGGTAGCGATTAATCCGGCAACACCAATAGGTTGCTTAGAACACATTTATCCAATAGCAAATAGAATATTGATAATGTCAGTAGAGCCAGGTTTTGGAGGACAATCATTTATACCATTCACCTTAGAAAAGATAAAGGCGCTTAATGAAATCAAGAAAAGAAATAATTATGACTTTACGATTCAGGTAGATGGGGGCATTACACTTGGCAATATTAAAGATGTTATTGATTGTGGAGCTAGAGACATTGTCATAGGATCATCACTATTTAAACAAGACTTAGCTGAAAACATAGACTTGTTTAACAAGGTAATTAATGAAATTAAGAACATCCCATAGCCCCCACAGTGTTAATAAAAAAAGTAGGAGAATATTGCGAGTATTCTCCTATTCTTTTATAGATTATACTACGGCATTAATAGATTTACAACAATTATGAATTTAGTAAATATTGAAAGGTTGATATAGATATGAAAATTGCAATAGGTTGTGATCACGGAGGAGTAAAGCTTAAGAATAAAATAAGACAATATTTATTGGGAAAAAACATTGAGGTTCAAGATTTTGGGGCATTTAGTGAAACCAGTGTTGACTATCCTGAATACTGTATTAAGGTTTCTAAAGCTGTATTAGCAAAAGAATGTGAACTTGGTATATTATGCTGCGGAACTGGAATAGGTATGTCAATAGCCGCAAATAAATTCAATGGAATAAGAGCTGCAGTAGTAAGTGACACTTTTTCAGCTAGAGCTACTAAGGAGCACAATAATACAAATATATTATGCCTAGGAGAAAGAGTAATAGGAGAAGGCCTAGCTATTGACATAGTTGATACTTGGATTAACGCTGAATTTTTAGGTGGAAGGCATAGCAATAGATTAGCTATGGTTGAGAACATCGAACGTGGAGAGGTTTAAGTATTTTTGCTTGAAAAATTATATGTTTTTAACCAGTAATATGATGTATTAAGAAGAACTTTTAACACATAAGATATTATCTAAGTTTGAAATTAAACGTTAAAATATTTAAGTAGCTAGGGGGAATTTTTATGATCGAAAAATTAAAGATGCTTCAAAATGGTACAGATATAAGAGGAATAGCTATTGAAAATTCAGAGCATAGCGTAAATTTTACACCTAGAGTAGCAAGATTTATAGGACATGGATTCTTTAATTGGTTAAGAAATAAAAGGACTGATAATAAGAAAATTAATATAGCTGTAGGGATAGATTCTAGACTATCAGGTCCTTCTATTAAGGAAGAAATAATAGATTTACTAATTAATGTTGGGTGTGATGTTTACGATTGTGGGATGTGTACTACCCCTGCTATGTTTGTGACTACAATACATGAAAGTTATAAATGTGATGGAGCTATAATGATTACCGCAAGTCATCTACCTTACTATTATAATGGACTTAAGTTTTTTACTCCACAGGGTGGTTGTGAAAAAGAGGATGTAAGCGAAATCTTGAATATTGCTTGTGAAACCGAGCTTATTTTTACTACAAAGGGTAATTTAAATAAAATAGATTTCATAGAAGAATACTCAAATATTCTGGTTAATAAGATAAGAAATGAAGTTAATTCACAAGTTAATTATAATAAACCATTACAAGGATTAAAGATAATTGTAGATGCAGGAAATGGGGCAGGCGGCTTTTTTGCAAGCAAAGTACTTATAAGATTAGGGGCAGATACTGAAGGAAGTCAATTCTTAAATCCTGATGGAATGTTTCCGAACCATATTCCAAATCCAGAGAATATAGAAGCGATGAAATCAATAAGTAATGCTGTGATAAGGTCAAGAGCAGATTTAGGAATAATATTTGATACCGATGTAGATAGAGCTGCAATAGTTAGTGGAGGTGGAACTGAGATAAACAGAAACTCACTTATTGCATTGATTTCAGCCATAGTTTTAGAAGAACATTCGAGATCCATAATAGTTACAGATTCAGTAACTTCTAATGGACTTAGAGATTTTATTACAGCGCTTGGAGGAGTTCATCATAGATTTAAAAGAGGTTATAGAAATGTTATAAATGAAGCAAAAAGGATAAATGAAGAAGGCTCAAATAGTGAGCTTGCTATTGAAACTTCAGGACATGCCGCTTTAAAGGAAAATTATTTTTTAGATGATGGAGCTTATCTTATAGCTAAAATACTTATTAAAATGGCAAAGTTAAAGGAACAGGGAAAGAAGATAGAAAGCTTAATAGATAATCTGAAAAAACCGTTAGAAAGTATGGAAGTTAGAGTTAAAATAAAAACTGAAGAGTTTGGCAGTTATGGAAGCCAAGTTATTAGTGGTCTAAGAAATTATGTGCCTAATATTCCAGGTTGGAGTATTGAGGATAAAAACTATGAAGGAATAAAAATCAATTGTGATAAAGATAACGGTGACGGATGGCTGTTATTAAGAATGTCGCTGCATGAACCAGTGTTACCTATAAATATTGAGTCAGATTGCAAGGGTGGTACTAGTATCATATTAAATGCTTTAACATCATTTCTGAAAAATTATGAACAGTTAGATTTGTCGGAAGTAAAAAGTATGAATGAAAAAGATAAGGAACTTATATTATCTTAGATTTATATAAATGTACATCTTTATAGATAAAGTACTTTTTATGTAAAGCTAACAGAATTGTAGATTTCCTAAATTAACTGTTAATTTATACATGCCCGAAAATCCCGAGAAGCCTGGATTTTCGAACAAGTATAAATTAAGTTTCGATATAGGAACTCTTATATACTTCCTGAGAATCCTATAAGTTATCAAGTATCCCTACAAGATAACAAGCTGTTGCGAATTATGGAGGTGTAAATATATGAAACTAGCAGCGTCAATAATGTGTGGAAATCAATTAAATTTAGATAAAGAACTAAAAAAGCTTAAAGAAGCAAAAATAGACCTACTACACTGTGATGTAATGGATGGAATTTTTGTTAATAATTTAGCTATGGGGCCATATGTTTTAGAGGCTATTAAAAATGCTACCGATATTCCTTTGGACATACATCTGGCCACCATGAATCCTGAAAAATATATCAAGATGTATTCTTATTTAAAACTTAGCTGCAGAGGATGAGAATTTATACAGCGATGCATGAAATATAAGAGAGTCAAATTAACTTAAATTAGATTTTGAAATTGGATTTGATAAAGGAAGTAATATTCACAATGTAAAAAGTTATATTTATAAAAATATATAAATATAAAATTATATAAATATATAGTAATATCAACGGTTTGAGGGATAATAGAAGCGTAGTGGAATGATAGAACAATTGAAGAAAAAGGAATTAAAAGCCAATGTGGGTTTACTTAGGTATGGATTAATGAGATTCACTTTGAGAAAAAATGCAGATAATGCAGTTCACAATGCAGTTATACTGGAAGAGGTCTGTAAGTTGGCTTACGACTCTTTAAATTTAAATTCAGATATAGATTCAATAGATAATAATTTATTAGACAATCACTTCTTAAGAAAGCATGGTGCAAACTATTATTATGGACAATCAAATAGAGAGGAGAAATAGTTGACATTCTTTGTAACATAATTTCCTTATATAAATATAATGATTAAGTAAGTTTAAAACATTAATTTATAAGGAGAATCTACATGAAAAATTTTAAAAGGATTAGTGTTGTATTTTTGACCCTCATGCTTTCAGTTGTAACTTTAATATCTTGCGGTGGACCAAAAACAACTCCAGAAGAAAGTGCAAAAATAATTCTAGATGTAGTTATAAAAGATGATAAGAGTAGTATAGATAAGGTCGGTATAACTGAAAAAGAATATACTGGTATAAGAGATGCTTTTGAAAACGGACTGATGAAGGGAATCTCATCTGCAGGAGTAGATGAAAACATATTAACAAATGAAGTGAAAGATAAGTTTAAAAGTGATATACTTGCCGGATTAAAGAAAGTAAAATATGAGGTAAAGAAGATATCTGAAGATAAAGATACTGCAAAGGTAGAAGTAAAATTAAGTGGATTTGATATGGAGAAGATAGCAAAAACTGCTCAAGATGAACTTAAGAAAAAGTTTGAGGCTAATCCATCTATGACTGAAAAAGATATCTACCAAGAATCTTTTAAAATTGTTGGTGGAAAGATAGCAGATGGTGTTCTTGTTGAAAATCCAAAGACCATGACTTTGACTTTTACTAAAGAAAACAATGTATGGATGCCAAAGGAAAGTGAATTAGTTGACTTGATGTCGGCTATAGTAAACTAACTATAAATTTATACTACAAGTTGAAAGCAATACGATAAATTATTAAATAAATGAAAAATTTCAAAACCTCAATGATTCATAGAATTTATGAATTATTGAGGCTTTTTTGTAAAGGAGAGGCATTAGGGCAAAATATTCATGATATTGAGTGAAAAACATATCTTTTCATAGGAAAGTAGAATGCTTTTAAATTGGGTAAGGAGGAAGTTTTTAGCTTTACTAATCATATTGTTTATTAATGGTGGTATTTGTCAAAAACAAGCGAACGGTATTTCTTGAATTGTGCAAACGTATGCGCAATAATAATAAGTGCAAGTTAACGTAAATCTTAATGATATAGTTTCTTAAAAGGCTTATTTAAACGAATTTGGATTGTCAAATTAACTTATAAGCTGTAATTATTGTCCAAGCTAGATGATGTTAGAAAATATATAACTACAATTATTTGATTAATAGTTATTTCAAACCTCTGATGGATCCTAAGGTGGTTTGAAATATAAGCAAGTTATTATAGTAGGCTAAGATAACTATCCTTGGGCAATCTTGCATAAATATTTATTGAGAGAAGAGGTTATGAACATGAAAAGATCAAAAAAGTTATTCACTATTTTAGGAGTTTCAACATTTTTAGTTATGGGAGCATCAATTAGTGCATCTGCGATGTCTTCTACTGTAGCTGCTTATGCAAATAGTACATTTGTGAAAGGACATGCATACTATTTCGTCTATGAATCAAGTGCACCTAAATCATCTTATACTGATCAGAGTTATCTGCAAGCTGATGGAGGCCAAAGGACAATAACTTTTTATGATAATGGTGGCGGATCGTATCAAACTCCTGTTGTATATGGTAATGGTGGTGTTACTACGTATAATGGCCATTTCCAAAATCAACATTATGAAATAACAAGTGCATCATCAACAAAGTAATTTTAATGATAATATTGCAAAGTTTTAAGACTTTGCAATATTATCGATTTTAATGTAAATTGGAGAATTATTATGTTAAGAAATACACTAAGAAGTTGGAAACGAAGACCAATACAATTTGGGATAATTGTAATTGGATATGTAATATCTATACTTGTTGTATCGGTATTAATAAGCGGCATCCAAAAGAGAGCTTTTGAATATAATCAAAGTAATTTTGGTAAATTAGAGAATAGGACAGCCATATATATACATACTGAAGACGATGGATTATATAAAAATAATACTATTAATATATTAAAGGAATTAGGGAAAAGTGCAGAAGTAGATGTTTTGAAATTGGATATTGAAGAGTTTATGAAAGATAAAAAAGTTAGCCAAGGGCAGGTGGTCCCTTTTTATTATGAGAAAAAAACAGATTGGCAACCTGCTTTATATTCTGGAAGATTTATTACTCCAGAGGAATGTAAAGGTAACTCAAAAAGAGTAATATTAGGTCGTGCAATTGCTGAGGAGCTTAAGGTTAATATTGGAGATTCAATAGATTTTTATAATGATAAATATGTAGTTACTGGTATAATTGGCAAAAGGTATATGGATACCAATTTTGATAGGGTAGCATATATTCCTGTTGGTTCTCTACCACAAGGATATATAAGTAATTTTGATGGAAAGACAATAGCTAGAAACGGCGATAAAAGCCAACTTAGCATAAATGTTTTATTCAGAGCAAATGAAAATCGTATAAAAGATATATTTGGTGATTTGAGTAGGAAATTTAACAATAATTTCAGGTATGATGTACAGACAGACGTTAATTTGACTGTACCTTTTAGTCAAGTATTTACAGATGTGGTAGTAGTAAGCTTGCCATTACTTATTGTAGCATTAATTAATATTATCAATATATCTATATTTTGGATAGACGGAAGAAAGAAGGAAATATCCATAAAGAAAGTATTGGGAGCTAATGATGCTTATATAAAAAGGAGTGTGGAGAAAGATATGCTGTTAGTTGCTGTAATATCTTCGACGTTAGCACTCTTAGTACAAATTCTATTATTAAACTTTGCTGAACCAATAGTTAATAAATATGAATTTACATTTAATCTATCATGGATAAATTTTATTGTTGGCTTAGGTTTAGCTTTGTTCATAGGGTACTTTGCATCACTAATACCTGTAGAAAAAACCTTGGATATGAATCCAGCAGATGCAATAAAAGCTATTTAATTAAGGAGGGTTTATAATTGGAGATTTTGCAAATGACTTGGAGATCCTTCCTCAAACAAAAAAAGAGAAATATATTATTGATAATTGAACTATTTTTATGTTTTTTTATTATGCTTTTAATTTTAGGTAGGCTTGAGTACAGTTTCTCATATGTAGATGAAGCTTTAAAGGTAGTTACCCCAGAGCTTTTTATAGTTAATTCTTTTCCTATGGAATTGCATAATGAGGATAATTTAACAAAAAACAGTTTTATGGGACGAGATAAAGGTAGTTTACTTCCTACACTAGAGCTAAGTAAATTACTTGAAAAGGATAATAGAGTAGACAAGATAGGTAAAACCTATGTTAAGGTACTAGAGCCTAATTCAAACAATCCAGGAGAGCTTAAAGCAAACGTTTTAAATCTCTTAGCTATTTTTGATGATAGGAATGCAGTTGACTTTTATGATTATAAGGTTATAAAAGGAGAGAGTTTAAAGAGTTATTATAAAAATAATGAAAATAAAGATGAATTAGTGCCACTTTTGATAGGACCACCCTTAGAAAAGAAAAATCCGATTGGCTCTATTGTTGAACTACCTGGTGCCATAGATTACAAAACTCATAAACCTATAAAGTATAAAATAGTAGGAGTATTAGACCCAACTAAGCCTACAGAGGATGATGGTGTTGAAGAGTTGGGGTTACAGAATAATGGATACGTAGTTATTTCCTCAAAATTACCTGCACATATGGATGGAACTAGAGAGGCTTTTCAGACATTACTGATAAAGTTGAAAAATAAAGCTGATGTAGAGGCAATAGAAAAAGAATATACTGATAAGATAAAGACTCATAATATTACATTGTTGAATTTGGGAGATAGATATGCGAAGTTAGAGCAGTATGCTAAAAAAGATTATACTGGAATTTTTTATGTAGTAATAATGCTTTTACTATCATCCTTTGGAATTTTAAGTGTGTCTTTTTCCACCTTAATAAAACGACAAAAAGAAATCGGAGTAAGATTTGCTTTAGGAGCTAGAAAAAGTAACTTATCCATTATGTTAGGATTAGAACTGGTATTATTGTACCTTATATCTGGAGTAGCTGCTTACTTATGCGCTTTTGGTGTTGAGCATCTTGTGCCTCAAATATTAATAGATTTAAAAGTTGTAGGTATAGCATATTTTGTTGCAGGTTTTTTTATGCTTATTTCTGTAATTCCATTAGTTATTAAAACCTTTAAACTAGAACCGATAGAGTTAATTAGAGAAGCTTAAAACATGGAACTGTTAAAGCACCGTGTTGAAATTAAGTGGTTATACATCCGATGCTTTAATGAGCATTCGCAAAGAATTAATATGATTTTGTCATATTCCATGGCTAAAACTGTAAACTCACTACGTTCGAACAGTACAGTTTTTACTCTTTATTAATCATGCTTTCTTGTAAAACTTTCATATATAAAATTTAAGAAAGCAAAGAGGATATATATAAAGAGTAAAAAAGTGAGAATATGTCGCCTACCAGAATTTCTTCACATACGTTCAGAAAAGGCAGATGCGTAAAAAAAATCACTAATAAAGAACGATTAGCGATTTTTTAGAGCCACTCCATCTGAAAAAATCATTTAATTCTAGTAGCTCGCTCATATAGCATCTCCTGTATAACCAATTAAATTTACAAATCCCCTTAAGCATAGATTAAAATATAATTAATTGGAGGGCAGTGAGTTAAATGAGTCTAATAAAGATTAAAGATGTAGTGAAAAAATACATTACTTATGGAACTGTGACTATGGCTTTGGAGAATGTATCTTTAAATATAGAAGAAGGAGAAATGGTTGCGATTATGGGACCTTCTGGGTCAGGTAAGACCACAATGCTAAATATTTTAGGGTGTTTAGATAAACCTACTTCAGGAGAATATTATATTGATGAAAGACAAGTTGAAAGCTTAAGTTCCTTAGAGATGGCGCAGACTAGAAATAATAATATAGGATTTATCTTTCAGCAATTTGCATTAATTGATGATCATACTGTTCAAGAAAATATAGAGCTTCCATTAATATATAAAAACTTATATTCTGAGAGAAAAGATAAGCTTTCAAGGAAGGAAATAAATTCAAGAGTTTTAAACATGCTAGAATCCCTAGGGATAAAGGAACATAGATTTAAGTATCCATACCAATTGTCTGGTGGTCAACAACAAAGAGTTGCCATAGCGAGAGCCTTGGTGTCAGAACCGGAGATAGTAATTGCTGATGAACCTACCGGAGCCTTGGATCAAAAGAATGGCAGAGAAGTTATGAATCTGTTAGTAGACATAAATAAAAGAGGTAAAACTGTCATAATAGTAACTCATGATGAGAATATAGCAGCTTATTGCAACAGAAGAATTGATATACTTGATGGACAAGTTGTGAAAGATAGTATTAAGGTATAATCGAAAAGTTTTTATAGAGATATACCAGTACCAAATGAAATGTATTTATTAAGTAAAATACCTTTAATAGTTAAATAGATTATTAGCATATTTCTAGATTATGGAAATGGGATATCTATTCCTCTAAACTGACATACTACTTCAATCATTAGACTCAAAATAATGCTTTCGATGGTCTTACGAAGCATTATTTTGATAAATTTCAATTTGAAGTTGTATGTCTATATATGTACCACTTCGAACCGAAATCTATTTTTAAAACTCTCACGGCTTTTGGTGAGAGAATTTAAAAATAATATATTTTATTACTAAGTGGTACATCCATAAAGGTAAATTTTTAACTATTTAAAAAGTTACTCATAGAATGCGTGTTGTACGCTTTAGAGGATGAAGAGTTACCACCTAAATAAAAGTTGACAGTACAGGCAATAAGTGATATCCTATGTTTAACAATTAACCTTTAACTTGATCCAGAGAGATCAATAAGGAAGTTATATTAATGCTAAAATGAAGATAAACCAAGCAGAGTTGTAAGTATAGCCTAGTATTTTATGTATACTTTATATAACATAAAACATTTGGGGTTTATCTGTGTGCTAACGTAGCGATATTATGCCTTCCTTTATAGGAAGGCTTTTTTACTGCCTAGGAAGTGCTAAATTTTTCAAGATAGCTAAACCTAATTATTTAAACTATTTAGCTGTTTTTTTAAATCTGACAGTAAAAAATAAAGGTATTCGCCTGCCATAATTTCTACGCTATATTTTGAAAAGGCAGATGGGCAAAATAATATTAGCATTCTATATAGTTTTCCTTCTTTAAATTAACACCGAGATGTTAAAAAGGAGAGATGAATATGTTAAAAGGCAGAAGTCTAATAGATCCTATGGATCTATCCAAAGAAGAATTAGAAGAAATATTTAAATTAGCAAGTGATATAATGTCATGTCCAGAAGAATTTTCTAAAGTTTGCGATGGCAAACTACTAGCAACTCTTTTCTATGAACCAAGTACTAGGACAAGATTCAGTTTCGAAGCTGCAATGATGAGACTGGGTGGTAAAGTAATTGGATTTTCAGAACCTAATTCAAGTTCTGTTTCTAAAGGTGAATGTCTTGCAGACACAATAAGAACTGTGGGCTGCTATTCAGATATAATTGCAATCAGACATCCAAAGGAAGGCTCAGCAAAGGTAGCGTCTATATACTCCGAAATTCCAGTTATCAACGCTGGAGACGGAGGTCATCAACACCCTACACAAACCTTAACTGATTTACTAACAATTAAAGAGCTTAAAGGTACCTTTAACAATATGACTATAGGTATATGCGGAGATTTAAAGTTTGGTAGAACAGTACATTCCTTACTAAAAGCCATGTCAAGATATGATAATAATAAGTATATCTTAATTTCTCCAAGTGAATTAAAGATTCCTGATTATATAAGAGAAGAAGTATTAAACAAAAACAATATTGAGTTTATGGAAGTGGAAACTTTAGAAAACTCAATGGAACAACTTGATATACTCTATATGACTAGAGTGCAAAAAGAAAGATTCTTTAACGAAGCAGAATATCTAAGACTTAGAGATAGCTATATTTTAGATAAAGAAAAATTAAAGAAGGCTAAAAAGGATCTTATGATAATGCATCCACTACCTAGAGTAAATGAGATTGACTATTCAATAGATGAAGATGAAAGAGCGTGTTACTTTAAACAGGCTAAATACGGAATGTATGCAAGAATGGCCCTTATTGCAAAGCTTTTGGGGGTGAAATAATGCTTCAAGTTACAAGTATAAAAAAAGGTATTGTTATAGATCATATCACAGCTGGAATGGGAAACAGCATATATAAATATCTAAATTTAGACAGTGCAGATTACTCTGTAGCACTTATAAAAAACGTGGAGAGTAAGAAATTAGGTAAAAAAGATATTATAAAGATTGATAATGTAATAGATATCGACTATGAGATTTTAGGACTTATATCACCTTCAATTTCAATAAACATTGTTGAAGGTGAAAGTATAGTTAAAAAGCTTAAACCAAAACTTCCAAGCGTAGTTGAAAACTTAATAAAGTGTAAGAATCCAAGATGTATTACTACAGTAGAGGATTATATCCCTCAAAAATTCATACTGACTAACAGAGAAAAAGGTACGTATAGATGTTGTTATTGTGATGAAGAACATAAACTAACGATTAGACTGGAGGAATAGATCATGGATTTACTGATAAAGAACGCCAACATTATAGATGCAAGTCATAGTTTTTATGGTGACATATATATAAGGAACGGAAAGATTGAAGAAATATCTAGTAATATAAGCGATAAAAAGTGTGAGATTATAGATGCTGAAGGACTTACTGTTATGCCTGCGTTTGTTGATATGCATGCCCATTTTAGGGAGCCAGGTTTTATTTATAAAGAAGATTTATACACTGGATCAAGGACTGCTGCCAAAGGTGGATATACCACAGTTAATTTAATGGCTAACACAAACCCTATTTGCAGCTCAAAGGAAGTTCTAGATTATGTTTATAAGAAAAATGAAGAAGCTGACTTAATAGATGTTCATCAATGTGTATCTATAACAAAGAATTTTGATGGACAAACAATAACACATTTAGAAGAATTCTCTGATGAAGTAAAAGCGATATCCGATGACGGCAAGGGAGTTTCAGATTCCAGAGTTATGATGGAAGCTATGAATAAGGCTAAGGAAATGGATTGGCTTGTAATATCTCATGCTGAAAGTCATGAATTTTCCGATATAGATATGAGGCTTGCAGAAAATATGATGACTTGGAGAGATGTTAGTCTTGCAAAGTATACTGGAGCTAGGCTGCATATGGCCCATGTAAGTACTAAAGAGGCTATGAAATATGTGATAGATGCAAAGTGCGATGGAACAAAGGTTACATGCGAAGTAACACCGCATCATATAGCATTAAGTAATGATGTTTCAAATTACAGAGTTAATCCTCCAATAAGACCTATGGAAGACGTGAATTTCCTAGTTAAAGCTATCGAACATGGAGATGTAGATGTAATTGGTACTGATCATGCGCCTCATTCATATGAGGACAAAGAAAAAGGTGCACCTGGACTTATAGGACTTGAGACAGCATTTCCCATATGTTACACCAAGCTTGTAAAAGAAAAATATATAAATTTGAATAAGCTAAGTGAGATGATGAGTTCAAAGCCAGCTGAACTTTTGAAGTTAAAGAAAGGTAAGATTTGTCCGGGATATGAAGGGGATTTAGTAATAATTGATCTAGAAAAGAATTTTAAAGTTAAAGAAGATGATATACTTTCAAAAAGTAAAAATACTCCATTTTTAGGATGGGAGTTTTATGGAGTAATCGAAAAGACTATAAAAGCTGGAAAGATAATTTTTGATAGGCAGGAGGAAGCTATAAATGAGTAATCAAATAGTTGACAAGTTATATGAAAAGGTAGAAAAAGATGGGGTAGTATGTGTTGGGTTAGACACTGATATAAGCTACATCCCACAGGAGCTACTAAGTAAGTTTGTAAATATTGAGGATGCTATCTTTGAATATAACAGGAGAATAATTGATGCAACTTTTGATGTAGCAGCGTGTTTTAAACTGCAAATTGCCTATTATGAAGCTTTGGGGATGGCAGGTCTTAGAGCTTACAGTAAAACCTTAAAATATCTTAGAGATAGAGATTTAATTGCTATAGCAGATATAAAAAGAGGTGATATAGCTGCAACTGCTAAGATGTATGCGAAAGCACATTTTACAGGAGAATTTGAGAGTGATTTCATAACACTGAATCCATATATGGGGATGGATAGTATAGAACCGTATCTACCATATTTAGAAAAACATAATAAGGGGATATTTGCACTAGTGAAAACCTCAAACAGTGGATCAGGTGATATACAAGACTGCATCATAGACGGTAAAAGTGAAGTTTACGAGCATGTAGGAAGTATGATAGAAACCCTAGGCAAAGATTATATAGGGGATAGTGGTTACAGTTCTCTTGGAGTTGTAGTTGGATGTACTCATAGAGAGCAAGCAAAAAAGCTTAGAGAAAGCCTTGCATCATCGTACTTTTTAATACCTGGGTATGGGGCTCAAGGTGGAAGTGCAGAAGATGTTGCCATATCACTAAAAAGTGGCAACGGTGGAGTAGTAAATTCTTCTAGAAAGATATTACTTGCATATAAAGAAGAAGAAAATTTCATCAATTTTGAGGACAGCGCAAGAAAAGAAACTATAAGAATGAGAGATGATATAAAGAGGGCAGTGCTTGGATTGGAGGCTAAAAATGAAGGCTAACTATAAAAAAGTTAAGATAATAGATAATGTAAACTTAGTAAGCAACATTTATAAGATTTCTTTAGCTTGTGATGATGATATAGTGTCTGGTCAATTTTATATGTTAAAACCTAAAAAAGCGCTTCTAGGTAGGCCTATATCAATCTGTGAAAAAAGAGATGGTGTCATATCATTCCTATATGCTGTAGTAGGAAAAGGTACTGAAGAATTTAAAGAACTAAAAATAGATGAATTCATAGAAGTAATTGGTCCCTTAGGGAATGGATTTGATGAAAATAAACAGTATGGAAGAGTAGCGTTAGTTGCTGGAGGTATAGGAATAGCTCCAATGCTTCAGCTATCTAAGGTTATAAAAGATAAAGGAGTTTCAAAAAAGTTAGACTTATATGCAGGATTTAGGGATGACATTTACTTAATCGAAGAATTAAAGGATTTTGTTGATGAAGTATTCTTAGCTACGGATAAAGGAACTTATGGACATAAAGGCTTTGTAACAGAAATTATAGATTACTCAAAGTATGATACAGTATTATGCTGCGGACCAGAAGTAATGATGAAGAAGGTAATTGATGGAGCAAAGGCAAATGATGTAGAGATATATGCATCTATGGAAAAACATATGGCTTGTGGTGTGGGAGCATGTCTTGTATGCACCTGCAAAACAAAAGAAGGTAATAAAAGAACTTGCAAAGATGGCCCTGTATTTAATGGTCATGATCTAGAACTTTAGGGGGATGAAGCTATGCTAAAAGTAAATATAAATGGGATAGATTTTAAAAATCCAATTATTGCTGCTTCAGGCACGTATGGTTTTGGAGAAGAATATGGAGATTTCTATGATGTAGGAATTTTAGGAGGCATAAGTTCAAAAGGTCTAACACTAAATAGTAGACAAGGTAATGATGGAATAAGAGTATTTGAAACAGAATCAGGTATGATGAATAGTGTGGGCTTGCAAAATCCGGGGGTCGATTCATTTATAACCGAAGTTTTACCTAAGATGAGACTTTTAAATACAAATATAATAGCTAATTTAGGTGGAAGCACCATTGAAGATTATGAAATAGGTGCTGAAAAACTTGATAGAACAGATATAGATATGATTGAG
Organism: Clostridium folliculivorans; assembly: GCF_024341905.1. GTDB lineage: Bacteria > Bacillota > Clostridia > Clostridiales > Clostridiaceae > Clostridium_AR > Clostridium_AR folliculivorans. Next base: position 196,664 of record NZ_BQXY01000003.1, on the reverse strand, counting down.
CTAAATATATCATGTCCAAATGTTAAATCTGGAGGTATGGCTTTTGGCATTAAAGCAGATGTAGCGTACGATGTTGTATCTAAAGTAAGAAAGGTCACAAAGAAGCCACTGATGGTAAAGTTATCGCCAAATGCAGAAGATATTGTTGATATGGCGTTAAGTTGTGCAAAAGCTGGAGCTGATTCATTATCATTAATAAATACTGTAAAGGGCATGGCCATAGATATAAATAAGAGAAAACCAGTTTTCAATAATACCTTTGCAGGACTTTCAGGCCCAGCAATAAAACCTATTGCACTAAGAATGGTGTATGAAGTTTCTAAAGCTGTAGATATACCTGTAGTTGGATTAGGTGGAATCATGAATGCCAACGATGCTATAGAATTCTTGATGGCAGGAGCTACGGCAGTGCAAATTGGAACAGTAAACTTTGCAAATCCAACAGCTGCACCAGAAATAATAGAAGGAATAGAGAAATTTTTAAAAGATCAAGGGATAAAGGATATCAATGAGATAATAGGAATCATCTAAAGTTTAATAAATATATTCGATTAAAAGGAGATAAGAAATTATGGTTTTAGAAATATTAAAAGAAGTTGAAGCTTTACTAGAAGGACATTTTTTACTATCATCAGGAAAACATTCTAATAGATATTGTCAGTGTGCAAAGCTGTTACAACATCCAGATAAAGCAGAAAAAGTATTAGGTGTTGTTGCAGAGCAACTTTCAGATATTGATTTTGACTTAGTTGTAGGACCTGCTATGGGTGGTGTAATAGTAGCGTACGAATTAGGAAGACAGATGAAGAAACCAGCAATTTTCACTGAAAGAGAAAATGGAGAAATGACACTAAGAAGAGGATTTTCTATAAAGCCTGGACAAAAGGTGGTTATAACCGAAGACGTAGTTACAACTGGTAAATCCTTTAAAGAAGCAGCTAAGGTTATAGAAAGTTTGGGCGGAGAGGTAGTAGCAGTAATATGTATAGTTGATAGAACTACTACAAAAGTAACTGACTATCCTATGTTCAGTGCAATAAAGTTAGAAATTGAATCTTATGATAAAGATGAATGTCCTATGTGTAAGGAAAACATACCATATATTAAACCTGGAAGCAGGAATATAAAGTAATTATGAAAGTGGTTCCAATTGAGGATGCAATTTTTAAAAGAAAATGTATCCTCTTTCTCTTGCAATATTTAATTTAATAATTTATTATTTAAAGTGTGAAGACGAACTTTATTGTTAAAAAATTAAAGAATGTTTGTACAAAAAATAATTTTTGTAAATAATTCGAAATGTTTATAAAAAATATCGTTAAAAAATAAACAAAGTATTGAGTGATATATAATCTGTTTAATATAAAATATGCGATATAATTTTAAAATTATTATGTATATAACTGAAAAATAAATAAAATAATAAAAAAGGTAAATGAAAATATGTTTCAAGTGAAATAATATCTTAACAAATGTATACTAATATGGTATAATATTTATAGAACATCAGATATATATATTATGATATCAATAGAACTTTTAGTGTAGCAATAAAGCTACAGCAAGGAGGATTTTCATGTATAAACAATGGGATGGTTTTAAATCAGGTACATGGCAGGAAAAGATTGACGTAAGAAACTTTATTCAAAAGAACTATACATTATATGAAGGAGATAAAAGCTTTTTAGCTGCTCCAACAGATAAAACAAAAAAGGTTTGGGAAATATCAAGCAATCTTATAGTTGAAGAAATTAAAAAAGGTATTATAGATGTAGCAACAGATAGAGTTTCAGGTATAGATAACTATGAACCAGGATACATAGATAAAGATAACGAAGTAATCGTTGGATTACAAACAGATGCACCACTTAAGAGAATAGTAAATCCATTTGGTGGATTTAGAATGGTAGAACAATCTTTAGAGGCTTATGGTTATGAGTTAGACAAAGATATAACTGAGTATTTTCCTAAGTACAGAAAGACTCACAATCAAGGTGTTTTTGATGCATATAGCGATGAAACAAGAGCTGCTAGATCTGCTGGACTTTTAACTGGACTTCCTGATGCATATGGAAGAGGTAGAATAATTGGTGACTATAGAAGATTAGCACTTTACGGTATTGATTACCTAATAGAAGAAAAGAAGAATGATCTTAAAGAACTAAAGGGTGACTTCTTAGATGAACTAATAAGAAAAAGAGAAGAAGTTTCAGAACAGATAAGAGCATTAAAGGACATAAAGTCAATGGCAGCAAAATACGGTGTTGACTTATCAGTACCTTCTACAAATACGAAAGAAGCAGTTCAAGCAGTTTATTTAGGTTACTTAGCAGCGATTAAAGAAAATAACGGGGCTGCTATGTCACTAGGAAGAACTAGTACATTCTTAGACATCTATATAGAAAGAGACTTAAAAAATGGTGTATTAACTGAAGAAGAAGCTCAAGAAATTATAGATCAATTTATAATCAAGCTAAGACTCGTAAGACACTTAAGAACTCCAGAATATAATGAATTATTTGCAGGAGATCCAACTTGGGTTACTGAATCCATAGGTGGTGTTGGAATTAATGGTAAGCCATTAGTAACTAAGAACTCATTTAGATATCTACATACATTAATCAATCTTGGAACTTCTCCAGAACCAAATTTAACTATACTTTGGTCAGAAAAGCTTCCTGAAAACTTTAAGAAGTATTGTGCTGAAATGTCAATCCTTACAGATTCAATTCAATATGAAAATGATGATGTGATGAGACCTTTATACGGAGATGACTATGCAATAGCTTGCTGTGTTTCTGCAATGAAGGTAGGAAAGCAAATGCAATTCTTCGGAGCTAGATGTAATTTAGCTAAGTCACTGTTATACGCTATAAACGGTGGTGTGGATGAAAAGAAGGGAACTGTAGTAATTAAAGGACTTGAGCCAATAACTGATGCAGTACTTGATTTTGAAAAGGTAAAAGAAAACTACAATAAGGTTTTAGAATATGTAGCTAAGCTTTATGTTGATACGATGAATGTAATTCACTACATGCATGATAAATACGCTTATGAAGCTGGTCAAATGGCTTTACATGATACAGAAGTAGGAAGACTAATGGCATTTGGTATAGCAGGTTTATCAGTTGCTGTAGACTCATTAAGTGCAATTAAATATGCTAAGGTTAAACCTATAAGAGAAAATGGTATAGCTGTTGACTTTGAAATAGAAGGTGACTTCCCTAAATACGGAAATGATGATGATAAGGTAGATGATTTAGCTGTTGAATTAGTTGAAAAATTCTCTACTGAACTTAAGAAACATCCGTTATACAGAGACGCTAAGCATACATTATCTGTACTTACTATAACTTCTAATGTAGTTTATGGTAAGAAAACAGGAGCTACACCTGATGGAAGAAAAGCTGGAGAAGCTTTTGCGCCAGGAGCAAATCCAATGCATGGTAGAGATGCAAATGGAGCTCTAGCATCATTAAACTCAGTAGCTAAGATTCCATATACTCCATATTGTGAAGATGGTGTATCAAACACATTCTCAATAGTACCAGATGCATTAGGTAAGGAAGCTGATTTGAGAGTAGAAAATCTTGTGTCAGTTATGGATGGATATTTCTCACAAGGAGCACATCACTTAAATGTTAATGTGTTTAATAGAGAAACTCTAGTAGATGCTATGGAACATCCAGAAAAATACCCAACTCTAACAATTAGAGTATCAGGATATGCAGTTAACTTTAACAGATTAACAAGAAACCAACAATTAGAAGTTATAAGCAGAACATTCCACGAAAGTTTATAATATAATTTAAGGAAGCTCAGTTGAGCTTCCTTTATTAAAAAAGATTGACAGTTTTTTAACAAGTCATTTCATGCATGAGGTTAAATTTAAGCGTTTTTAGTTAAATACTCAATGGTAGCATGAAAGAGAGGAGAATGAGTATGATAAAAGGGACAATTCATTCCATAGAATCAATGGGGCTTGTAGATGGTCCTGGAATAAGAGTAGTAGTTTTTTTTCAGGGTTGCAAATTAAGGTGTGCATATTGTCATAATCCAGATACATGGGCAGAAAGAGGCGGCGGAACTGAAATAAGTGCTGAGGAACTGATTAAAAAAATACTAAGATTTAAGCCGTATTTTTCAAAATCAGGAGGTGGAGTTACTTTTTCAGGTGGGGAGCCATTACTACAGCCAGAATTTTTGATAGAGTGTTTAAAGCTATGTAGGGAAAATGGAATACATACGGCATTAGATACAGCCGGATATGGACTAGGAAATTATGAAGAAATATTAAACTATGTTGATCTAATATTATTTGATGTAAAACATATTAAGAAAGAAAAATATAAGGAATTAACATTGTCTAACATAGATGAATCTCTAAAATTTTTGGAAGTAGCACAAAGATTAGAAAAGAAAATGTGGATAAGACATGTTGTTGTGCCAGGTATAACTGATAGTGAAGAACATCTAGAAGAGCTTTCTAAATATATAATGACTATTAAGAACGTAGAAAAGGTGGAATTACTTCCTTATCATGTATTGGGCGTAAACAAGTATGAGATAATGAATATTAATTATAGGCTTAAGGATGTAAAGCCTATGAATAAAGAATATACAAAAAAGTGGCAGGACAAGATAAATGAAAGTCTAAAAAAGCGTCAAGGTAGCTAAACCTTGGCGTTTTTAGTTTGAGCTAATTTGTTAATTGAGTTGAAGATAAATGTAAAAATAAATGAGAAAATAAAAAAAAGTAGAATATGGCGCCTGTAAGATTCTTCACATACGCTTAATAAAAGGCAGATGCGCAAAAAAATCACTGAAGAAAGTCACTTCAGCGATTTTTTCTTTAGTAATTATTATTCAACTACTGAAAATTGATCCTTGCCAACTCCGCATAGAGGACATAACCAATCTTCTGGAACATCTTCAAAAGAAGTTCCAGGAGCTACTCCATTGTCTTCATCACCTATTGCTGGATCATAAACATAACCACATACATCACAAACATAACTTTTCATCTTAAATTACCTCCTAAATTTATATAAAGTGTTATTAACAAATAATAATTATTAATTAATTCAATATTATTATATCATATGAAAACAATAAATCAAGTATATTTTTTCATAATTAGCAGAATTTATACTATAATAATAGTAATGGAGGGAGGCTTAGTAATGAAAAAATTTTTACTCAATACTATTATAATATGCATTTTTTTATTTTTTATAACGTGTATTTTAACTTTTGCTACCGAATTAACTGTGAAATCACAACTTAAGGCTAGTAATAAGGTGGAATATAAGGTATCTGACAATAAAGTACAGGTTCCTAACTCTTCGGAAAGAGCAATAGCAAATTACCAGTTCTCAAAAGTTTTTTTAGTTGTAAGACTAATTATAACATTCTTAATACCAATTTTGTTTATTTACTTAGGTGCAATCAACTTGGCAAACTCGTTTAAAGGAAATGAATTTCTTAGACTCATTAAATTGACGTCACTTTATTTGTTTTTTGATTTGTTTTTATCTATTCCGTTATCATTCTTCAGCTCTTTTTATAGATTGAAACTTATAGGTATATCAAACTCAACATTTTCTTTGTGGGGAGAAAACTATATTAAAAGCTTTGCCTTAAATTTTGCTATAACAATAGTTTTTGTAATAATTCCTTATATTATATTTATAAAGTTCAAACGTTGGTATATCGTCCTAGGGCTTCTTACAGTGCCTGTAGGGTTTGTAGGTAGTATTTTAGCTCCTGTGTTCATAGATCCCTTATTTAACGATTTTAAGCCTATACAGAACGTTCAGGTAAAACAGGAGATATTAACCTTGGCTAAGAAGGCGAATATTGGTGATGTTACGATATTAGAAGTAGATAAGAGTAAGGAAACTAAAGCATTAAATGCTTATATGTCTGGCATATTCAATACAAAGAGAATAGTTATATGGGATAATACCTTGAATCAGTTAAGTTCGGCAGAAATTCAATCTGTAGTTGCACATGAAATAGGACATTATAAGCTTAATCATATTCCTAAATCTATTGCGCTATCAGGAATACTTTCGATAATTTTGCTAGGGCTTACAGATTTAATTTCAAAAAGTATAGTAATGAAAGTAGGATTTTTTAGGAATAATATAGGAAACTATAAATCTTTAGCTACAATACCTATTTTAATACTTATTTTCACAATATTATCAACTTTTTCTGATCCACTCACAAACTGGTATTCTAGAAAAATTGAAATGGATGCAGATAAATTTGCAATAGAACTAACTCATGATAATCTAACTAACGCAAAGCTAGAAGCTAGATTTATGGAAACCAATCTATCTATGAATGATGTGAATCCAGTTTATAAGTTTTGGGTGTATGATCATCCTACACCTAAGGAAAGAATTGAGATGAGTAATAATTATAAGCCTTGGGAAACAGGAGATTATAGATTCGATAAAATAATAAATGAAAAATAAATGTGCTGTTAAAGCACCATGTTGAAATTAATTGGTTAAACATCCAACGCTTTAATGAGCTTACGCAAAGAATTAATATGATTTTGTCATATTCCATGGCTAAAACTGTAAACTCACTACGTTCGAACAATAAAGTTTATTAACGCCATTCCATCTGAAAAAATCATTTAATTCTAATAGCTCGCTCAAATAGCGTCTCCTGTATAACCAATTAATTTTAGTAATTTTCTTAAAAATAGCCAAAATAATAAATAAAAAATGGTTGTCTTAAAATAAAATCTTTAGAAAAAGATTTATTTTAGACAACCATTACCTATTTATTAATCATTTTACTAAAGTAACCTGCTGGAATATGTTTTTGTTTTATGCCTTCAATAACAGCAAGGTAAGTTGCTGCAGTATCAAATCGTGCATCATGATAATTGCCGCTACCTTCAAAAAGATTATCTGCAGTCTGCGCAATCTTTTCTTTAGTAATGTTGAGAAATTTTATTAGTTCTTCTAACTTAGGGTTCTTGTATTCACCGTTAGGTCTTAATAATTTACATACATTCTTATAATAATTCATTGTACAAAAAGTGTTTTTAGGTTCCCAGTCTTCGCCCATTCCAGACAATTCATGCTTTAAAAACTTTATATCAAAGGAAACATTATGGCCTATAACAAAGTCTGCTGTTATAAAGTCTTCATAGAATTCCTCAACTAAGTCTTCAAAATACAATCCATTGCTTAAATCATATAATTTTTCCATAGAGAAGCCATGAACCTCTTCTGCAGCTGGATCCATCTGATCTACTGTAAAGAAAAAGTTTTTGCCTATTGTTGTTTGTGGCTTCACAGAAGAATCAACCACTATGTAGCTTAATTGGCATATGCTGCCTGGTCTTATACTTGTTGTTTCAGTATCAAAAAATAAGAGTTTCATTTCTTTCCTCCTAATAGCATCGCATGAAAATTCAATGAGTATTTAAACCTTTATATTAATAATTATGTAAAAATATCAAGTGAATATTATACTCAAAAAATTATTTACTAACTCTTCAATTATAAATCATATAATAACATAATATAATAAAAAGTTTTATATGAAAAGTTTAATCAATAAATTAGTAAAGTTGAAAATGAAAAAATCTCGGATATGAATCCGAGATTAAAGATTTTCAGCTATAACTTGAAGCATCTTAAGGCAATTTTTTAGTGTTGTATCCTCGATGTCTAGTTTTGGATTAAACTCTACAAAATCCATTGAACGAACTTTTTTAGTTGATAGTACTGATTTTGTAATCGAAGTAACTTCATCTAATGATAATCCTTCACTTACTGGGGTGCCAGTACCAGGAACTAAAGATGAGTCTAAACAATCTATATCAAAGCTTAAATGAAAATTATTTACTTTAGATGAGTCTAAAGCATCATAGAATTCTCTAATAACCTTATCTGTTCCTTTATCTTTTATAGCTTTAGTAGTCCATACATTCAGTCCAAGTTCCTCAATAAGGTCTAACTCACCCTTATCTAAGTCTCTTGCGCCAAGTATGAAAATGTTTGACGGCTTAACTTTTCTTCCTTCAAAATATATATCTACAAGGTCTTTATAACCTAGTCCCATTGAAGCAGCAAGTGGCATACCATGTACATTTCCGCTTGGTGAAGTTGTATCAGTGTTTATATCACCATGAGCATCTATCCATATTACGCCGAAGTCATCACCATGGAATCTTGCTGATCCAGCAACTGAACCAAGACCCAGAGAGTGATCGCCGCCTATTGTAAAGGGAAAGCAATCAGATGTTAATGAATTATATACAACGTGAGCTAAATTAGTATTCACTTCTGTTATTGGAGATAAATACTTCATTACGCTATGGTTAGTATATTTATCTTTTTCATCAACCGTCTCAACGTATAAATTTCCTAAATCATAAATTTTGTGTTTACCATCTACACTAAGGATTTTTTTTAATTCATTATCTCTTAAGGCATTTGGTCCAAATTCTACGCCTGGTCTATCACATCCATAGAAAAGAGGAACACCTATCAAATTAATGTTCATATGAAGCACCTCCAATAATCTTTTGTTAGCCAAAAAAGATTATATATTATATTTCTGCAAAATATAAGTATTTTTGAAAAAAAAATAAAAAAAATGTTATTTTAAATTTTCTTATAAAAATATATGTTAAAAAATTATCATTTTATCTTGATAATTGCTATCAAATGATATAATATATTAATATACAATAGTATATTAAATACAACAAAAAAAGATACTAATTAATATATAGTTTTAAGTATAAAAAGTATTTTATACCAGTAACAAAAACCATAAAAAGGTTATATTTCTATCATAGTCATAATAAAGAATATAACCCAAAAAAGGAGGATGAAGTAAATGTTAAAGGATAAAGCAAGTAAAATATCAATTATAGGAGCAGGTTTTGTTGGTTCCACTACAGCATATGCATTAATGCTAGAAGGGTTAGCTTCAGAAATTGTTATAGTGGATATAAATAAAGATAAAGCAGAAGCAGAAGCGATGGATTTAGCGCATGGAGCAGCTTTTGTGAAGGCTGTGAATGTAATGGCGGGAGAATATTCAGATACAGAAGATTCAGATATAGTTATAATTACTGCGGGAATAGGACAAAAGCCAGGAGAAACAAGGTTAGATATTATAAATAAAAACTTGGCGGTGTTTAAACAGATAGTTCCTGAGATTGTAAAGTATAGTCCTAATGCAATCTTACTAGTTGTATCAAATCCAGTGGATATATTAACTTATATAACATATAAGTTATCAGGGTTACCAGAGAATAGAGTAATTGGTTCTGGAACTGTCTTAGATACATCTAGATTTAAATCAATGCTTAGTGATCATTTTGAAATTGATGCAAGAAACATTCACACATATATTATAGGTGAACATGGGGATTCAGAAATTGCAGCATGGAGTCTAACTAATATAGCTGGTATGAGTGCAGAAGATTATTGCCAGAAAACTTGTGAGAGATGTGATGGAAACTTTAAATTCACTATACCAGAAAAAGTTAAAAATGCAGCATACGATATAATCAATAAAAAAGGATATACAAATTATGCTGTAGCCTTGGCAATAAGAAGAATTGTGGAAGCTATTCTTAGAGATGAAAATTCAATCCTTACAGTGTCATCTTTATTTAGAGGCCAGTATGATGTAGAGGATGTCTATTTAGCTATACCAACTATAGTAAATAGAGATGGTGCTCATAAGATATTAGAAGTACCATTATCTGACGAAGAGAAAAATAAATTAACTGAATCAGCAGAAATATTAAAATCTCACTTAAAAGATGCTAAGTTACAATAACCATAAATATAATTTATATTCAAATTGCCACTTTATCTAATATTTAAGTTCCTAGACTATCCAAGATGAAATTTGTGGGAAAGTTTAAGAATGGTAATTTTAGATGTAAGTGGTGATTTTTTTATTGGTTTTGAAGTTATAAAAATTTTTATGAATGCAATAAGCAAGTAGCAGTTAGCTTACATATAAATATATAAATTAAGCTAAAACTTCATATGCTTATATTTTTTATATTATTTTGGATATACTAATTTGGAATACTTTATGAATATAAGATATATTAACAAATTTATACTTTAATAAAATTGGCAGTAATAAATTTGAAGATGATATTTTTAATGTTTCTATCCTAAATACGGAAATAAAATAAGCTTAGGGTGATGGCGATGCATAAAAAAGCAGGAAGTTTTTTGAAGTTTGTTGCAATAATAATGCTATTATTGATTATATTTTGTTCTTTTGGATATTGGTACCTAAGAAATACCATATATTCTAATGATCAAATCAATTTTACAGAAGAAAAGATTGAGGAAAAAGTTCAAGTAAGTCAGTACTTTAATCAATCATTTCAAAGAATTAATCCTTTATCAGGAGACATTCCTGATAGGGAAGTAAATGAGAATGCAAAGGCAGAAACATATAAAGAACAAGAGGGAGTAACCAACATACTATTGTTAGGAACTGATGGAAGAACCTTGAACGAAAGTTCAAGATCAGACTCTATAATAATTGCTACCTTGGATAATAATCACAAGAAGATAAAATACACATCCATAATGAGAGATACATATGTACAAATAAAAGGGCATGGAGAGGATAAGATAAACAGCGCTTTTGCATATGGAGGTGTTAAATTATTAACTGATACAATTTATAGAAATTTTAATATGAAAATAGATAAATATATCATTGTGAATTTTTGGGGGTTTGAAGACATAGTAAATGAATTAGGTGGGATAGATGTCAATATAAAAGAATATGAAATTAAAGAGATAAATAAATATATAGGTGAAGTAGATGATGTCAAATCACCTGAAATCTCTCACGCAGGAATGCAACATCTGGATGGACAACAAGCTTTAGCTTATTCTAGAATACGAAAAGTAGGCAACGGAAGTTATGAAAGAACTCAAAGACAAAGGACAGTAATGACTGAAGTTGGTAAAAAGATAATGAGTATTAATCCAATACAATATCCGAACATGTTAAAAGAAATACTTCCATATATAAAAACCAATGTAGAACCAATACAACTTATGAACTACGCTTATACAGCATACTCAATGGGGAGTGTAGAATTTGAAGGGCTTCAGCTTCCTGCAAATGAACTGTGCGTAGGCAAGATCTATAGAGGGTCATGGGTACTTTTAATTGATAAAGAACAAAATGCAAAGATGCTGAACGATTTTGTTTTTAAAGATAAAAAATATGATCCTAAAAATTTCGACAGCGAAAAGGTTCAATGGATAATTAATGATTATTCAAGCAGAGAATAAAAAATAAGATATAGGAAAAGTCCTATATCAAAATATAAAGTAAAAATAAAGTTAAGAGGGCAAATTAAATTCCGTTCAAATAATATATATTCTACATATTATTAAAAATTCCTCTTTTTATATGATAAAACATATAGTAAAATTCAATAAAATTAAATAAACTAACAATTCTAGCTCCTATATATTAATAAATAATAATTAATAATTATATTAAATTTGCTAAACTAAGTTTCGATTATTGAACATATACATTTATAAAGGTACATTTAAAAGTTTAAGCAGAATATTATTAATATAAACGCTTCAGACACAAATGTATTGCAATTTAATTTAAGTAAAGTAGTTCATATAAATACTTTTATGAAGCGAATCTATATAAGGGGGTTGTTAGTTTGAAAAAAACTTATGTACTTGATACCAACGTTTTATTGTACTCACCAGGGGCTGTGTTAACCTTCGAGGATAATGATGTAGTTATTCCTGAAGTTGTATTAGAAGAATTGGATAATTTGAAGAAGATAAATAATGATTTGGGATTAAATGCTAGGCATGCTGCAAGGCTATTGGATAAACTGAGGAAAGAAGGTAACTTAAGTGAAGGCATTCAATTGCCTGGTGGGGGCAGTTTAAGAGTTGAGTCAAATCACTATGGAACTAAAATACCTCCAAGCTGGGATATTGTGAAGGCTGATAATAGGATAATACAAGTATGTATAGCACTTAAAGAAAGTGGAGAGGATGTTCATTTAATAACAAAAGATATATTTGAAAGAATTAAGGCAGATACTGTAGGAATTGAAGTTGATGATTTTCATGAAGAAGTAGTTCCAGAACAAGATAACCAATATACTGGTAGAATTGAAGTTTATGCTACTCAAGAGGTAATAGAGAAATTCTATAAGGAAAAGCAATTAAAGCCAAGTGAGTTGTCTATATATGATAATAGCAATCAGACTTATGTAGAACCGAAACTAGAAATAAATCAGTTTTTGATTTTACACAGTGCAGAGAATAACAAACAAACTGCATTAGGTAGATTTGATGGACAGATGATAGTGCCGCTAATTTATAAAGATAGTAAATCCTTTGGGCTCTCAGCTAGAAATGTTGGACAAAAGTTCATGATGGAATGCCTATGGACAGATGCAGCAAAAGCACCATTAGCAATAATTAAAGGACCAGCTGGAACAGCAAAAACTTTATTTTCATTAGCAACTGGACTGCAAAAAATATTAGAAGAGCAAAATAGCCCGTTTAGAAGGATATTAGTATGTAGACCAAATGTAACAATGGATGAAGAAATTGGGTATTTGCCAGGCTCTGAGCAGGAAAAAATAGCTCCTTTTATGAGACCAATATTTGATAACTTGGAGATTTTAATAGATTCAGATGAAAATGAGAGATATAAAAATGAGAAGGAATTGAATGATAAAATAATGGAGTTGTTCGACAGGAAGATTATAACTACTGAAGCAGTGGCTTATTTAAGAGGAAGATCGATTGTTAAGAACTGGGTTATAATTGATGAAGCCCAGAACCTTACCCCAAAGCAAGTAAAGGCAATTATAACTAGAGTAGGTGAAGGAACAAAGTTAATATTAATAGGTGATCCAGATCAAATAGACCAACCATTTTTAGATTCTAGATCAAATGGTTTGTGTTATGCTTCAGAAAAGATGAAGGGAAGTAAACTTTGTTATCAAGTAACTTTGAAATATGATGAATGTGAAAGAAGTGCTATTGCTTTTGAAGGCGCAAAAAGATTGTAAACAAACTATAAACTCAATTGAATTATAATTTCATTAAAGATATAATAAAGCAGGTAGACGATATGGTTTACCTGCTTTATTATATAACCATTAAAGAACTAATGACTATGGAATATATTTTTGTTAAAATTAAATTAAACCGTAGATAAATTAAGAGGTGTATGGTCGAATGAATGAAAATAACACTATAAAGAAAAAATCATCTATTATGAAAAAAGTAATTTTTTTGTATACCTTTATTTTTACCATGTCTGTAGTATTATCAGCATCTATAATCTCAATCAATAAATCGAAAAAGAATACTCAAGTAATGACTAACAAAGAAAATATAACTAGCCAGAATAGTACAAAAAACATTTCTATAAACAATGGAAGTGATATAAGTTCAATTAAACAGAACGGAGTTTCTAATGATCATGGAAATGTTCAGCTTACAAGTGAATTAGTGAATAAAATATCATCAGAGGATTCTAGACTTCTTTTAGTAAATAAGGATTATCCTTTAGATGATACATATAAACCAGATAATCTTGTGATTCCCAAAGTGAAGATGCTAGGTTCTGTTGCAAATGAAAATAAAAAACTGAAAAGAGAAGCTGCAGAAGCTTTAGAGGATTTATTTAGTGATGCAAAGAAAGAAAAAATTAATCTAATCTTTGTATCAGGTTATCGAAGTTTTGAAAGTCAAGCAAGTGTTTATGAAAGAAAATTGAAAAGTGACGGCGCTACAGAAGCTAGTAAATACGTTGCTAAACAAGGATCAAGTGAACATCAGACGGGGCTTGCGGTAGATATAAATTCTTCACCTTACTATGATTTGGCTGAAGATTTTGAAAAAACTAAAGAAGGAAAATGGATAGCAGAAAATGCTTATAAATATGGATTTGTTATTAGATATCTAAAAGGTAAGAGTGACATAACTGGATATAATTATGAACCATGGCATTTGAGATATGTAGGGAAAGAGAATGCTAAATATATGTATGAAAATAATTTATGTCTTGAAGAATATATGCGTAAACTTGCAGCAGAGAAAAATAATTAAGTTATTAATTCCTGGAGGAATAAACAATGAAAGAAAATAAAGAAAAGAAGAGAAATCTTTTTAATAAAATAAGTTTAAATTTATTTAATTTTATTTTTGCAAATATTATTATTGGATTGATAATTGCTATACCAATGGTATTTTACGGACCATTTAAAAACATAAAGGAGTTAGTGGTAACTTCTGCAATGACTACACTTAATCATCAATATTTAGCTACTTTATTCTTAAATGAAACAGAGATACATAGTATTATGGCAAACAATACAATTGATGATAGTAAGAATTCGAATTTGGATGAGATTAGTATTAATAACTCTGTAAGTACTGATAATCAAGGCGACAAGGGAATGGAAGTAAAAGAGATAAAAGGAAATTCTTTTAGTGGCCATTTGTTGATAGTAAATGATGCGAAGAGAATTCAGCTTGGGCTGACTGAAAATCTTGGACGTTTTGGTATGAAACTTGATGATATAGTGAAAAAAGAAAATGCAGTAGCCGGAATAAATGCAGGTGGATTTCAGGATGAAAATGGACAAGGCAACGGTGGAGTTCCAACTGGGTTAGTAGTTAAGGATGGAAAGATTGTTTTTGACGATAAATTGGAGGAAAAAGTATCACTTATTGGATTCAATAAAGATGGTATTATGGTTATTGGTAAGTACAGTAGAAGTGATATAACAAGACTGAATATTAAAGATGCAGTTTCATTTAGTCCTTTTTTAGTAATTAACGGAGAGGGCGTTATTAAAAGTGGAAATGGTGGTTGGGGAATCGCTCCAAGAACAGCCATTGGTCAAAGAAAAGATGGAACTGTACTGATGCTGGTTATAGATGGTAGACAAATTGGCAGTTTGGGGGCAACTCTAAAGGATGTACAGAATATAATGCTTGAAAATGGTGCTTATAATGCTGCAAACTTAGATGGAGGTTCTTCCACAACCATGGTGGTTGACGGTAAGATAATTAATAATCCTTCTAGTAAAGATGGGGTTAGATTTATTCCGACTTCATTTATCATTAAATAGGGGGGTCTATATGACTAAATACATAAAGAATTTAGGATTATATTTTATAATAGCAGTTATACTTCAAGTTGGAGTTTTATATTACATTAATAATTTTTATTTAAGTGGTTTTAGTAGCAATAACGAAGATAAATCAACTGCAGCGGTAAATAGTACTAATGCAACAAGTACAAAATCTAATGATAAAAACAACAGTTCCGTTTCTGGTAAGAATGAAATTGATACTACTATTAAATTTTCAGTTCCTGAAGATTCTACTGAAATAGAACTTTCTAAGGAAAATGACAAGGTAGCATATATTAAAGATTCCGTTCTTCAGATAGTAGGAAAAACAGAAAATAACACTGTAGATTTCCAAGGCCTTAAACTGCTGAAATATCAGTGGTTGGATGAAGGAAATTTAGTTGTTGCAACTTCAAAAGAAAATAGTACAAGTGTATCTTTTTATAAATATGATATATCAACTAAGGAAAAAGAACTTTTGGCTTCTATTCAGCTTAAGGACAAAAAAGCTTCAATTAATAGTATAATAAGCTCTCCACTTAAGGATTTGATATTTGTTAAGGTGGACCTAAGTAATGGTGGCAGTGAAATATATAAATTAAATGTAAGAAATGAATTTGAAAAAGTTGCTTTAAGAGAAAGTAAAATTCAAGATATTTATTTGATTCCACATGAGGATAAATTGATATATAATTCATCTTTAAATAGTAATGTGTATGTTACATATCTGGAGCAGAAGTTATCTTTAACGCAAAAAGGACTTACTAGAATACTTGGAGTAGATAAATCAGAAAATGTATATATAGGATTAATAAGTAATGGTAATGTGAGTAAAATATATTATGGTTCAATAGGTGAAAAAACTTCTACTTGGAAACAATTATCTTTAAATAATATTGAAAAAGCAGAAGATTTAATAGTTGTAGAAAATTCTATATATAAGCTTAACAGTACTGAAAATAAATTAGAAGATTTAAATGGGACAACTAGTATTAGCTTTAAAGGTAAGTTCTTAAAGATTTGCAATGGAAAAGTTTTAAGCATGGAAAATGGAAATGTATATATAAATTAATAAAATGTTATAAGATACACCACTTGATAGTAAGTTATCGGGTGGTGTATTCCTAATTGTAATCAAAATACTAGAAAAGTTTAAACATTGAAGTGACCTATATATATGTGCTATAATTGCAAAATGTAATAGTATTTTAATCTGTTTGAAACTTAATATAAAAAATTATGTATAGTAAAATTCCATAGAAAAAACAGAGGTTGTAGAAATTTTAAGAATAGGAGAAAAGTATGAGAGATAAAATATTAGAATTAATTTTAATTATTCCCGCAATACTGATTGGATTTACTTTTCATGAATATGCTCATGCAAAAGTTGCAGACATGCTTGGAGATAAAACACCAAGATTCCAGGGGAGACTTACCCTTAACCCTTTATCACACATAGATCCAATAGGATTTATCATGATATTGATAGCAAAGTTTGGATGGGCGAAGCCTGTACAAATAAATAGGAGAGCTTTTAAAAATGGTTATAAAGATGATTTGAAGGTGACAATAGCTGGGCCTCTAGCGAATTTGTTAGTAGCTATCGTATTTTCAGTTATCTTCGGATTGGCCTATAAATTTTATTTTATAAATAACTATACTGATATAACGAATATACTAGTTCAAATATTAAATCTAATAATCATTATAAATGTAAACTTATTTGTATTTAATCTATTACCTTTACCTGGACTTGATGGTTTTGGAATACTTGAAGATTTATTCCCTTCAGCTTTTGGTAGAATATCAGATTCTTTGTATAGATATCAATTTGTAATATTTGCTTTGATAGCTTTTGGTGGAGCAAGGTTCTTAGAGAAACCAACAGGAATTATATTAGATATCTGCTCGAAAATAATTAATGGTATTATTGCATAATCAATTAGGAGGAAAATATGAGACTTAGGAAAAAATGGTGGGCAAGACCAGAATTAGAAGAGGCAAAAAATGTTGTTACTAATCCGTCGGAATTTAAAGGAAGATGGAATGAAGCATTTGGCGATAGCAATCCGGTACATTTGGAATTAGGATGTGGCAGAGGTAAATTTGTAAGCGAAAAAGCTACTAAAAACCCTAATATAAATCATGTTGCCATTGATTTAAAGGATGAAGTATTAATTTACGCTCTTAAAAAGGTAAATGAGGCTGAGGTGCCTAATGTAAGGCTCATACCTATGAATATATCTTTTATTGGAGATGTATTTGATAAAGACGAAATAAGCAAGATTTATATAAACTTTTGTAATCCATGGCCTAAAGAAAGACATAAGAAGAGAAGACTTACACATAGCAGTTTTTTAAAGATATATAAAACTTTTCTTAAGCCTAATAGCGAGATTTGGTTTAAAACAGATGATATAGGGCTTTTTGAAGAATCACAAGAATACTTTAAAGAGAGTGGTTTTACATTAGAATACCTAACATATGATTTGCATAATGATGAGTTCAAAGAAAATATTATGACCGAATACGAAGCAAAGTTTACTTCTTTAGGGATGAAAACAATGTTTTTAATTGCAAGACTTAAGTCTTAAAATATTGGAGACTATTATATATAACATATATGATAGTCTCTATTTTTATTTTGCTAGGAAAAATTACAGTTATTAAACAAGTGTTAATATACAATACATAAAAAGTGTAAGAAAGATTAATAATAAAATAAATAAATACATTATTCAAATATAAATAAATCATATGAATTACTGATAAAACTTGGATTTCAAGCTCTTTGGATAATGGTAAATGAATTTTTAAATTGTTGGTTTGTACAATACAAACAATTTAACCTAAGATCAATAATTAAGTTTATTTTGTATAAGTTATATAAAGGAGTGATAAAGATGAGTGAAAATTCAACAAGAACTATAGTAGGAGTTATAAAAGATAGTAATGATGAAATTGAAGCGTATAAGCTTGATAGCGGAGAAATATTAGAGAAAGAGCAAGCAATTAGCTTAGCTAAAGAAGGGGAAATAAGTGGAGTACAGGTCTCAACTTCTCGTAAAGGAGAAAAATACCTTAGAAGTTACCCTGATGGCACAAAAAAAAATAACTTAGATAATTTACCTGAAATAGAATAATAAAAATTAAAAATCCTCCCAAAGTTTATAAATGAATAAGATAAGCTTTGGGAGAACTTATATAGGGCTGATTGAAATCTGAAAGATATTTTCAAAATATAATAAATTCAAACAACTACTAGTTTTGCTTTAATACAATCAAATTTCTCCTATATATTTCGTGAAATTTATTTACGGCTCTCATCGCTTGGCCAATTTCTAAAATAAGCTCAGATTCTGATTTCAAAATTAGGGTAATAGTATCATCAGTAATTGTGACATCAAAATCATTTACGGCTCCTTCTAAGCTTCTATCAAGACCTTCAGCAATTCTTAATAATATTCCAATGCTTTCAACAGCTTCTATATCCAATCTATTGACGATACTTGTAAATTTTATAAAAGGAAGCTGATAATTGTTGTTTCGATGCATAGATGCAACTAATGCACTCATTAAAATCTCTCTGTGTGAAAGACCGCTTATAGCAGAATTAAGTATAATATAAAACGAATGTATATGATGGTCATAATACCTTATACTGATACCACAATCGTGCAGAAGGGAAGATGTTTTAATTATATTGTTATATTCATCGCCAAGTTTGTGAATGGGTTTTAAGGCTTCAAAAAGTTTTTTTGTAATGCTGTAAACTTTTTGAGCGTGTTTTTTATTTATATTAAGAGTCTCAATTATGCCTTCAATGCTATAGTCCAGTATGTCATTCCAGGCAGTTGTATAATTATTATTAAGATATTCCTGGACTATACCCTCCCTAAGACCTCTTCCACAAATTTTGATGTTTTTTATTGAAAGAAGCTCTACTAATTTATTTAAAAGAATGAGGCCGCCAAATATTACATCGGCTCTATCAACTGATAATCCTTCTACCTTACTTCGTCCTTTTAGGTTTTTACATTTTAAAAGATTATATATCTGACAGACGTCATAATCATCAAATGAATAATTATGTAATGTTCCTATAGGATATCTTTTTGTATGCTTTTGTATTTTTGCAATATTTCTTATAGTTCCTCCAATTCCTATTATACTTTCAAATTCTGTTTCAAAAAGCCAAGGTATATTTTTAATAGTATCCTGAACAAATTTATTTGCAGCTAAAGTATTATTATAAGTAATAACATCAGTAAGATCATAGTCGTTTGAAATATTTATACAACCTAAAGGTATAGTTATTTTTTTAATTATCTCATTATTTCTTATCCAAGCTAAATGAGTATGGTTACCACTTATATCTACCATAAGAGCATTATTATAGTAAAGGCTATTCTTTATACTTAGGTGATTATAATAGATTTCTTCATCAAAATTCAAGATTCTTATATCTAAAGATAAATCCTTTTTTATTTTATCCTTAAGAATTTTTTTGTTAGTAGCACATCTTAATGCTTCTGTTGCAACTAATATTATCTCAGATGCGCCAGATTCAATGCATAGAGATTTAAAAGCTTTTAGTGTTGCTAAAGTTTTTTCGATCTTTTCTGCTGAAATAGAGGAGGTCTTAGAAATATCTTCTCCAAGTCTTATAGTTTCTTTTATTTCATCAATTATCTTAAAGTAGCCTGTATCTTCAACTTGTGCAAGCATTACTCGTACTGAATTAGAGCCAAGATCAATTACCCCAAATCTTTTCATAGACAAATCTCCTTAATGTAACATATAATAAAATAGTATATAAAAAACTAAAAGTTTTCAACTGCTTTTGAATTATTATTTTAAAACTATTTTCAACACTGATGAGTTTTGAGAGGAAATTTTGGAAATAAAAATTCCATATTGACAAAAAAATTTTTTTTTGGATATAATATAAATAATTAAATAATTAAAGTCTAAGAAAAGAAGAGTACTTTATTCGAGTCTTAAAGCGAACAGGAGATGGTGTAAGCCCTGTAAGATAAGATTAAAGGAAGAGAGCCTTGGAGATGCTGCTTGAAAATAAAATTAGGGCATGCCGCAATATGCGTTAAATATATGAGTGGGTTTTTTAAACCAATAGAAGTGGTACCGCGGATATAAGTTCGTCTCTAAAAAAAGAGATGAGCTTTTTTTATTCTTTAGGAAATTATAATTCAAAGATATCTGTGGATAAATATGGGTAAAAAACCTAAAATATAATATAAGTTAAAGAATACAATTTATTAGACTGAAAGTTTTTTAAATATAGGTTAGAAAAGTAGATGAACAAATTGTAATAGTTGAGTACGAAATAAAATCAATGGCTAGTGGCCTTAGGATTTTTATATAAGATATACAGGAGGAGATATAATGGATTATAAGAAACTTACAGCTGAAAGATTAAAAGAGCATTTAGAAATAGATGTAAATACATTAGAAGGATTAATTGAAGTACCACCAAGACCAGAGATGGGTGATTTCGCATTTCCATGTTTTCAGTTAGCCAAGACTTTAAAGAAAGCTCCAAATATAATTGCAGCAGAACTGAAGGATAAGATAAATGTAGAAGGATATGAAAGGGTAGAAAACTTAGGACCATATGTCAACTTTTTTGTAGACAAAGGAACTTTTACAAAAAATACTGTAAGTAAGATATTAGAAGAAAAAGAATGCTATGGTTCATCAACGATAGGTGATGGCCAAAATATAATAGTGGAATACTCATCACCAAACATTGCAAAACCATTCCATGTTGGTCATCTTTCTACTACAGTAATAGGTAATTCTTTATACAAAATGTTTTCTTTTGAAGGATATGATGTTGAAAGAATAAACCATTTAGGTGATTGGGGAACACAATTCGGAAAACTTATATCTGCTTATAAAAAATGGGTTGATGAAGAAGCATTAGAGAAACATCCAATAGCAGAATTATTAAGAATATATGTAAAATTCCACGATGAAGCAGAAAAGGACCCATCACTAGAAGATGAAGGAAGAATGTACTTTAAGAAGCTTGAAGATGGTGATAGTGAAGCTGTTGCTCTTTGGGAGAGATTTAGAAACTTATCATTGAAAGAGTTTAACAAAATATATGAAATTTTAAATGTAGACTTTGATTCTTGGGCTGGAGAAAGTTTCTATAACGATAAAATGGATAGTATAGTAAAAGAGCTTGAAGAAAAAGGTCTATTAGTTGAAAGCAACGGAGCTAAAGTTGTTATGTTAGATGAGTACAACATGCCTCCATGCATTGTATTAAAATCAGATGGGGCATCTATATATGCAACTAGGGATCTTGCAGCTGCAATGTATAGAAAGAAAACTTATGATTTTTCAAAGGCTATATATGTAGTTGGAAAGGATCAGTCACTACATTTTAATCAGGTATTTAAGGTTTTAGAACTAGCAGGACACGATTGGGCTAAAAACTGTGTGCACGTACCATTTGGTATAGTAAGATTTGCTGAGAAAAAGTTATCTACTAGAAAAGGTGATGTAATACTTCTAGATGAATTATTGTCAGAAGCTGTTTCGAAGACCTTGGAAGTAATAAACGAAAAGAATCCAACACTTGAGGATAAAGAAGTAGTAGCTCAAAAGGTAGGGATAGGTGCAGTTGTATTTACTTATTTAAGAAATAGCAGAGAAAGAGATATAGTATTTGATTGGAAAGAAATTCTTAACTTTGAAGGTGAAACTGGTCCATATGTCCAATATACTTATGCAAGAGCTAAGAGTATATTAAGAAAAGTAGGAGAGATAACAGAAGAAAGTGACTTCTCAATGCTACAATCAAAGGAAGAATTTGAACTTGTAAAAACATTAGATGGATTCCAAAATAGTATATTATATGCAATAGAAAAACTTGAACCTTCTGTTGTAACTAGGTACGTAATTGATGTAGCAAAAGCTTTTAACAAGTTCTACAATGCACATTCTGTTTCAAATGTGGATGATATGAAATTAAAGAGTGCAAGAATAAAGTTAGTAGAAGCAACTTGCCAAGTAATAAAAAATGGCCTAGGATTGATAGGCATAGAAACAGTTGAGAAGATGTAGATATGGAACTTGTAACAACTCAAAATGTATTGAAACTTGATAGGGCTTTGTATAATAAATATGACTTCAAAAATATAGCGTTTATTGATATAGAGGCAACCGGCTTTGATAAAATAAATAATAAGGTTTTTGCTGTCTCAGTGGGTAAGTTTGAAAATAAAACATTTACAAATGAAATTTTATTTTGTGAATACAATGAAGAGAAACAGTTGTTAGAAAAGTTTTTGAAATTAATTAAAGGAAAAAACATATGGTGTACATTCAATGGATTAGCATTTGATGAACCGTTTATATTTCAAAGACTTTCGATTAACGGATTTGAAACTCCGATTATAGATAAGCATATAGATTTCTACAGGGAGATATCTCCCTATAGAAATTCATTGGATTTAGATGGGTATTCTTTGAAAGATATGGAGAAATATCTAGGGATTCAAAGAGAAGATAGCTTCAATGGAAAGGAATGCAGAGATGCATACTTCGAATATTTAAGTACTGGAGATGAAGCTATAAAGAATAAGATAATTCTTCATAATCAAGAAGATGTATCGAATCTACCTCTATTGTTTTTAATCCTCCAGGATATAGAAGATAGAGGATTAAAAAGAGATGATATGCTTTCGAAGAATCAGAAGCAATATATTAAATACTTGATTAGAAAAAAGGGAATATCTTTTGACAAGTCTATGTTGCTTAATATGCCTAAAAAAGTAGCCTCAAGAATTATTTATGAGTTAATACAAAATAAAGTAAATATGAATAAGATAGAAGAGATTTTAGAAAATAAAAAAAGTGAGCATCTATGATGCTCACTTTTTTATAGGAATAGTGCTGATTTTTGACTCGTATTTTGGGCAATGTGTTGCGGAGCAACTACTATTGCTACTACAATTACATTCTCCCTTAGCTGAACTTTTTACATTTTTAAATAATATAAAACCTGCTAATGCTACAATTATAAGAGTTATTAGTATTTCCATATAAACACCTTCTTTAAAATATTAAATTGCCGATAGTAAATACTACAAATGCTCCTACCCAAGCAAGTACGAATTGATAACTTGCTGAGAAAACTGCCATTTTTGTACCATACTCTTTTTTCATAGTACCTAAGGCTGTAACACATGAAGTGTAAAGCAACACGAATACCATAAATCCTAATGCACTTACTGTAGTAAAAGTTGAAGCTACAGCAGCATCTAAATTACCACCGTATATAACGGTCATAGTAGAAACTACAGTCTCTTTTGCTAAAATACCAGTTAATAATGCAACTGAAGCTTGCCAGTTTCCAAAACCTAAAGGTGCGAAAATTGGAGCTAATAAATTACCTATATTAAATAAGAAGCTTTGGTTTATATCATTAACCTTACCAGTGAAGTTAAAGCTTTGTAAAAGCCATATTAAAACCGTCATAGCAAATATTATTGTACCAGCCTTTGCTAAGAAGCCCTTACCCTTATCCCAAGTGTTTTTCATAACTGTTCTAAATTCAGGAATTTTATATTCTGGTAATTCAATTATAAATGGTTCCTCATCTTTTTTGAATAAAGTGTTTTTAAACAACATACCAACAAGGAAGGCTACGACGATACCTAGGAAATATAGACCTCCTACAACTAGTCCTGCTTTTGAACCAAAGAAAAGTGGAGCAAATACTGCATATATTGGTAGTCTTGCATTACAACTCATAAGTGGAATTAGTAAAGCTGTAAGTTTTCTATCTTTTTCACTTTCAAGTGTTCTTGCTGACATTATTGCTGGAACATTACAACCAAATCCCATAAGCATTGGAATGAAAGCTTTTCCTGAAAGTCCAGCTTTTCTCATAAGGCTATCCATTATGAATGCTGATCTTGCCATATATCCACTGTCTTCTAACGCTGAAACACATAAGAATAATGCCATGATTATAGGTAAGAATGTCATTATTCCACCTACACCAGCAACTATGCCATCAACAATTAACGATTGAAACCAAGGTGCTGTTCCTGATAAAAGATTAGATAAAAAAGGAATTAAATTATTATTTAAAATTCCATCTAATAAATCTGCAAGGGGTTGGCCTACCCAAGCGAAAGTAAATTGAAACATAAATATCATAATTGCGATAAAAATTGGATATGCTAAAAATGGATTAAGTACTATTCTATCAATTTTATCAGTAAAAGAAAGATTTCCTTTTCCGTTCTTCATTCTTGAAGAATCTATAATTCCATCTATAAAATTATAAGCATCCTTTTCAGAGTTGAAATAATAGTCATTATCATCTATAGTTAGAGGTAATTCATTGTTGACTAACATGTTCTTTACATGATCAATGCCTTTTTTCTTTGAAGCAACCATTGGAATAACTTTAATCTTAAGTTTTTCTTCTAAGGCTTTATAGTCAATTTTAAAACCTTTCTTTTCAGCAACATCAACCATATTTAGTAAGACAACTATAGGTTTTTTAAATTGTTTAAGTTGAAGTGTCAAATATAGATTTCTATCTAGGTTTGAAGCATCAACTATATTAATTATTAAATCTACATTTTCGTTTTCTAAAAAAGTTTTTGATACTTTTTCTTCATTTGAAAATGTGTCCATGGCGTAAATTCCAGGTAAATCTACAATTTTTATGTTATTAAACTTACCTTCTTTTTTTTCTACTGTTACACCAGGCCAGTTTCCTACATATTGATTTGAGCCAGTCAGCGCGTTGAAAAGAGTAGTTTTACCCACATTTGGGTTCCCTAATAGTGCTACTGTAGTCATCAAAAATCCTCCTCTTTAAACATTAATTACTTCTTTAGTAGTATGTTTTTTGCATCATTTTTTCTTATTGCTATGTTGAAACCTCTTAAATTTATTATTAGTGGATCACCTAAAGGAGCTACTCTCTTAAGAGTTACTTCAGTTCCTTCGATACAACCTAGCGCTAGCAATCTTTTAACTAATTTATCATCACCAGAAATCTTGTCCACAACACCAACTTGACCTGGCCTTAAATCGTAAACGCACATTCTTTCCACCTCACATTGAAAATCATTCTCAAGAAAATAATACCACCCTGTTAATAAAAAGTCAAGGTAATACACAAAATAATAATATTTTTAAAATAAAGAATATTAAGAAAATAATTTGTTAGTACAATTAAATTGCTGAATAAGATAATAATATATTTAGTAAATATTGAAAGCGTTAATAATAATTATTATAAAACAAGTGCTATTAACAATAAATAATTGTTAAAATATAAACATAACTTTACTTTGTAATAAGTTTCAATATATAATAGTATGCAAAATTATACAAAGTACTAATAATTGAACTATAATTTATAGGAGGGATAATATGAAGAAGATAGCAGCGTTTTTTGATATTGATGGAACATTATATAGAGAAGGCTTAATAACAGAAATGTTCAAGAAAATGATAAAATATGAAATAATAGAGTCAGAAAAATGGTATAATGAAGTTAGACCTGAATTTTTGAAATGGGATAAAAGACAGGGGGACTATGATGGATACTTAATAAAGATGATTGATATATATCTTGAAGCAATAAAAGGTCTTTACAAACATCAAATAGAATTTATTGCAAAAAAAGTAATTGAACAAAAAGGTGAAAGACTATATACTTTTTCAAGAGACAGAATTAAGTGGCATAAGGAACAAGGGCACATGCTTATAACTATTTCAGGTAGTCCAGAAGAGTTGGTTAAAGAAATGTCTTTAAAACACGGATTCGATGATTATGAGGGTGCAAAGTATTTATTAGATAGTAAAGGGAGATATACTGGTGATGTGATGCCTATGTGGGATCATAAAAGCAAAATGGAAGCTATAAATTGTTTTGTAAATAAATATGATATAGAGTTAGATAATAGTTTTGCTTATGGTGATACTGCAGGAGATTTTACAATGATGAGTCTTGTAAAAAACCCTTACTGTATAAATCCAACAAGAGAATTGCTAAATAAAATACAAAATAATAAGGAGGTTAAAGAGAAGATAAATATTATAGTTGAAAGAAAAGATCTTATTTATAGTTTAAAACCTGACAGATTTGAAATTCTATAAGGAAAGAGTGATAAAGTGATAATAAAGGAGCGAGATGTACCCGTAGGGGAAATTGATGATAGTTTCATCATTAAAGTCAATGATGAAGAGTATGATTGCTCTAAATCAATATTCTTTGATTTAGAGCACTATGTTTATAAGAAACCTAAATGTGTTGGTGTTTTTGGAGCCTGCATATATGATAAGGAAAAAACAGAACTTTTAGTTACTCAATATATGATAGAAAATAAGTACGAAATAAGAGATATACTTATTTTAGCTCAAAAGTATTTTATAAAAGCCTACGAAGAAGGGAAAAGATACATAGTTACTTTTTCTGGAAATAACGATTTTACTGTTATTAATTACCTATTTAATCAATATGGAGTTGAGTTTAAGTTTGATGATTATTTTGTTTCAGTAGATATTCAAAAAGAATATGAAAAGCTTATAAAAATGGGTATCGGTCTTAAAGCCTTAGAGAAGAAGTTTGATATAGTTAGGGAAGGCGAGCTAATGAGTGGTTCGAACCTAGCCAAGACTTTCCATAAGGTTATAAAGGACAAAGATTATATACTGAGAATGCCAAAGGAAAAGGTTGATAAAATATTACAATATAATGAGCAAGACGTGGTCAATCTCTTTCATATATGTATGAATTGGAACAAATACATAAAAGTAGATGAGGGAGATAATAACAGCACCTGTATTAATGAATAATACAGGTGCTGTTATTTTATATTATGTTTTAATTGATTTTAAGTTTAATTCATTGAAACGTTAAAGTATTAATGGGATTACTTTACGGCTATATTGTTTCCATCTGAAGTAATTACTATTGTACCAGATATATCGGTTCTGTATACTTTTACTTTAGCATCCTCAAGAGTCTTTAGAGTTTCTTTGTGGGGATGACCATAATCATTTCCTTTTCCACATGATATGACAGCTATTGAAGGAGAAACCTTAGAGAGAAAATCCTTTCCAGTAGAACTACTGCTGCCATGATGACCTACCTTTAGAACATCTGCTTTAATATCATATTTTTTTTGAA
This sequence comes from Clostridium folliculivorans, assembly GCF_024341905.1. Lineage (GTDB taxonomy): Bacteria > Bacillota > Clostridia > Clostridiales > Clostridiaceae > Clostridium_AR > Clostridium_AR folliculivorans. The sequence goes on along the minus strand of NZ_BQXY01000003.1, from coordinate 169,296 downwards.
GCACTTCACTTTCTTCTAATTTTTCAGCATCTCCTGTGAAAAGAAAAGAATTCTTTCCATAAGTAACCTTGATAATTGGTGAATAGTTATTAAGATCATCGTACTTTGAGCTGTTTGGAGAGAAAACTTCGACTTTGGTATTTTCTCCTAAATCTATATCGTCGCCCATTCCAGGTTTTATTACATTAATATTCTTATTTTTGTCTTTTAATGCAAGTAACATGTTCTGGAATGTTTTAGTTGTATTTGTTACCTTAGGCGCATAAAACTTACCAATATCATAGGTTTTAATTATATTAGTCATACCACCAATATGGTCTTCATGTGGATGAGTTGCTACAACATAATCTAATCTTTTGATGTTTATTTTCTTTAAGTATGATAATAACTTATCTTCATTTTCTTTAGGACCAGCATCTATAAGAAAATTCTTATCCTTAGTTTGAATTAAAATTGAATCACCTTGCCCAACATCTATATAATGAACTACAAGCTTTCCAGAAGTTAAATTATTTGAAGTGCTGATATCTGTTTTTGAATTAGAACACCCAGCTATAAATAGCGATAGTAATAGAATTAATAAAATAGGTAATTTAAATAGTTTTTTCATGATAATCCTTTCCAATAATAAGTTAATATAGTGTGTTATACATAAATATATATTATAATAAAAGCAACCTTAACAAAAATAGTTTATTATCAAGTTAGCTAAATGTAAAGGTAAAATACTGAAATCTTGCTTTAAATAATTCATCCAAGTATAATAATATATGCAAGATATAAGAAAAGGTTTGAGGTGTAATATAGTGAAAATTTATTTTTTGATGATTTGGTATGGGCTGTACATGATTTTAGAATTCTTTAGAGGTGGAGTTATATTTGTTCTTAAGAAATTTGGAGGCGAAAAAGCTGCAGACAAATATGTAAGAAATAAGTATGTTGCATGGGCGAAATTTAGTATCAATATATTAAATCATAAAGTTGATTCAGTTGGAGTGGAAAATATCCCAGAAGGACCATGCGTATTTGTAATGAACCATCAAAGTTTATTCGACATTCCAACTTTGGTGCTAAATGCAGATAGACTAATAGGATTTATTGCTAAGAAGGAATTGCTAAAGGTTCCGATATTAGGACAATGGCTCAAGGCTGTACATAGCGTGCCTATCGATAGAGAGAATATAAGAGAAGCTATAAATGTTATAAACAAAGGTGTTGAAAATCTTCAACAAGGTTATTCAATGGCAATCTTTCCCGAAGGAACTAGAGCAAAAGATGGTAAACTTAAGGAATTTAAAAAAGGAAGCTTGAAGCTTGCTACAAAAGCTAATGTTCCAATTGTGCCTGTAACAATAGATGGCTCATATAAAGGGTATGAAGAAAAAAAGAAATTTAAAAGTGCTAATATAAAGATAATATTTGATGAACCAATATATCCAGATAAACTTACTAAAGAAGAACAAAGAGAACTAGCAACAATAATACACGATAAGATAGAAGCAAATTTGAAGAAGATGAGACTAGAGGCCTAAAATAGAAGCACTGAATAGATTGATGGGTTTTATTAACAATCTATTTAGTGTTTTTTTCTTATTATAAAAGCAAATATTATTATAGTAAGATTTTGTTTAGAAATTGAAAGTATTTTTAATAAAAAGCTAGTTGCATTTAATAAAATTTCAAAAATCAATTTAGGAACAAGTTAAAATACTATTAAATGATAGCAGTTTAAGTGATAAATGAATATGCTAATATGAAAGAAAATGAAAAAAGGTGTTGGTTAAATTGCATAAGTTATGGTATAATCGAGATAAGGTTTATGTATTTATTATGAATATGCAATTTATAAAAAAAAATCATGCATGAGGGGGCCGAAAATGCGTAAAGAATTTTCAATGAGCAATGATAAGGTAACAATTAATTTTACAGAGAAATATTGCAGTAATTATGAAAGCTTATTGCAAAGCTATGGATTTAAAAGGGTATTAGATACGTTTTTAAAGAAAGCTCAAGTGAGAAACTCCCATAGTTATAAATTACTTGCACAACAATTGGGGACTAAAGACACAAGAGAAATCAGAAAAGCTCTAGTAAGAACCTTTCAATTATTAACTATAATGAGCGCTGATGAAATAATCTCTTACAATGAGGATGTTGAAAAAATAATTGAGGATAGAGAAGGATTTTTTGCCATAATTGAAGACATTTATTCTTTCTGGAGAAGATTAGAGAGATATACGATTATTCATAATAATAGAATCAGAGATGGAATTGCATCAGTAAGCTTTTTAGATGCGAATTCTCAATTCTCAATGCTTATATTAAATTTTTATAGAACTATAGAAAAGAACGTAATAGGAACAATGCCAAATATATTTAGACAACTACCAGCAGGTGGTAACGCATGTATTCTTATAAATAATCCTATATGGACAGTTCCAGAGGAATATAAGGTTTTACAAGATGTTCCGTTTATTGAAACAATAGCATTAGAAACTCCTTTTATAACATATCCTAAGAAAAATACAAGAGATGGTATGTTTACTGAAGTTTATGAGAATCCTTTAGTGCATGGAAAGATAGAAAAAGATAATTGGTTCTGTTACCCAGCAAAAATTGGAGAACTTTTAGCTTTTGTTTACTTCCACAGGGATTTCATGGAACATGGTATAACTTTAAGTAACTTATTTGAACTTGCAAGAGAAGATGAATATAAAGGAAGAAAACCTGATATTGTATACACTTTTGGTGTGGAAGAAGATACAGAAGATCTTAGAACAGTTTTCTACGAAGATAAGAAGAATGATATAATGTATGGTTATGTTAACCATAATGAAAATATAGATTATTTTGGATATATGAAAAAGATGTGTTTGACTTTACACAATCTTATAATGATAAAAAGAGGGTATTTACCAATACATGGTGCAATGGTAAATATAGTTCTTAAAAATGGTAAGAACGCTAATGTAGTAATTATAGGAGATAGTGGAGCAGGTAAGTCAGAAAGCTTAGAAGCATTCAGAGCCTTAAGTGAAGATCACGTAAGTGAAATGACAGTAGTGTTTGATGATATGGGATCATTTAAGCTGAAAAATGAAGGCGTTTTTGGGTATGGAACTGAAGTAGGGGCTTTTGTTAGACTCGACGATTTAGATCAAGGATATGCATTTAAAGAAATCGATAGAAGTATATTTATGAATCCTGATAAGATAAATGCAAGACTTGTAATGCCAGTTTCAACTTATAAAGAGATTGTTAAAGGTTACAAAGTAGATATTTTACTTTATGCCAACAATTATGAGAGAATAGAGCAAGGCGGAAATGCCATTGAATTATTTGAGTCTCCTGCAAAAGCAATCGAGGTATTTAAAGCTGGGGCAAGAATGGCTAAAGGTACAACTACTGAAACAGGATTGGTTACATCATATTTCGCAAACCCATTTGGACCAGCACAAAAGCAAGCAGAAACTGATATATTAATTGATCAATACTTTAACAGAAGTTTTGAAGATGGTATAAAGGTTGGACAAATAAAGACTTGTTTAGCAGTATCAGGGCTTGAAAAAAATGGACCTAAGACTGCAGCACTTGAATTGTTTGAACTTATAAAATCACTTTAATTTTAAAATACAGAAATAAAGGTATACCAGTATTAATACTGATATACCTTTATTTTATTAAATCTCTTAATGATGAGATTTTTTCTTTTAATTCAGTTATTATAGTGTCAAAATAAGCTGATTTCATATTAGGAAAAGCTTTTATAAGACGTTTATGGTTAAAATTAATTTTTGATAGATTTTTATTGTAACTATCAATTAAATCTCTAAATCCTTCTTCCATATCTTGAGCAGTTCCTATAGCCTTTTCTTTAGTTACAGACACTATATATGAGTATCTTCTTTTTAACTCTCCACTTATAAATGTCAATTTAGAGAGGATTATATTAAGTTGGATTAAGGAACTAATAGTTAGAATTAAGTCTATCATAAAATAGCTGACAAGCACGTAAAAAACATAAATACCTACATTTAAAGGTAAGATATTTACGAAAATGAAGAAAATAGGATGAATTATTTTTACAATTGCAACTGCAGCAAGTCCCCAAGCTAATGAAAAATGAAGACATATTCTACCATGTAGATTAAATGGGTCTTCGGTGTAGTCCCACCATTTTGATTTGAATATTTTTTCTAATAGATAGCCTGTAACATACTCTATTATAGATGTTAGTAACGTAGATAATAAATATAATGCAATCAAGTTATCTTTGTAATTGTCAAGAAAAACAATAATTGATACAAATCCTAGTCCATAAATTGGGCAGAATGGACCATATAAAAAACCTCTGTTTACAAAGTAACCTCTATTTGTATAAGCGTAAGCAACTTCAATGCACCACCCTAAAAAAGAGTAAATAGCAAAGAAAAAAACTATTTCATACATGGAAAATCCATTTAGTAGTTGTATAAGCATAATTCACCTCCTTTTGAAAATTGTAGACATTTACTATCTATTATATACTATATTTATTAATATTGATTTAAAAAAGTGTAAATATTATGTATTATATAAGTAATTAAGCATAATATTATAAGAATTATGGAAGTTTAGAGGTGTTAAAATATTTGTGAAAGTATTATATCTTGTTATGAAAATATTGTGTGAAGTCTAGATGGGATTTATTAAGCTGTTGGAAAAACAATTTTATTTTTATTTATTAAAGCTAAAATAATTATTTTATGAAGTGTTATGTGAAATTTATTATTAATTTAGATGTTATTTGAAAAGGATAAGTTTTAGTATATTTTTATACATAATAAATCCCCTTATTTAATAAGGGGATTTATTATTAATTATTCACAGTTATTATTACTATTTGTGCTTGTGTATCTATCTTTTGCAAAAAATGAAATGGCATAAAGTCCTGCAATACCAACAAGGGCATATATAACTCTACTTATAGCTGTCATATTACCAAATAGAGCAGCTACTAAGTCAAATTGGAAGAAGCCAATTAGTCCCCAGTTTATTGCACCAATTATGACTAGAACTAATGCTATTATATCTAGAGTTTTCATTTAAATCACTCCTTTACTTACTTTTCTCTTATATTTTTTCCGAAAAAATATAAATTATGTAGTAATAAAAAAGAAGTTTAATGGAAAATAAAAAAGTCCCAAAAACAGTAAAAAAAGAGCCGATCAGCTCTTTAAAGTTGTATGTTACGATCTATAGGTTGTGACAATGATATAAATGTATCTGTTCTTTCAATACCTGTAACTGTATTTATTTTATTCATTAATATATCTTGAAGGTCAGAAATGCTCTTGCAAATTACTTTTGCAAATACAGAATAATTTCCTGTAATAAGGTGAAGTTCAACAACTTCTTTTATTTTAGATAATTCATCAAATACTGAAGAAAAAGATGATGTTTTATCTACATAAATACCTACATAGCAACAAACGTCATAACCTAGTTTTGGAAGATTTAAAAGAATCCTTGTCCCAGTTATTATTCCTAAGTCTTCCATCTTCTTCATTCTAACATGGATAGTTCCACCGCTAACATGACACATTCTTGCTATTTCTAAATAAGGAGTTCTACAATCTTTAATTAAAATATCTAATATCTGTAAATCTAATTCATCCAAATTAACATTTTGCATAAGCAAAAATTCACCTCTTCTATGTTTTATATCCTATTAGTGTAAGTATCTATATACTCAATTTATATTTTATCAAAAAAAGCATTTTAATTCTACTAAAAAGTTAAAATAATACTGCACTATTTTTTATAATCATCATTTTCTTCATAATTATTGTAAAGTAATTGCATAATCTTGATTATAGAAGAAAATGATGTAAGTATCTATTTTACAACTAAATTTTTTATAAATCAAATTTAAATACATAATAAATATTAAACCTATACAAGTTAAACTTATTCTATTGAAAATGTTTAGATTTTCGTCTAATATAGATTATAAGATGTTAATTTTGCTAGATTAGAGGAGTGGTAGAATGGAACTTGCTAAAAATATTGGATTTCTTTTGTTATTTGCCGTAGTTGTTTTAGCTATATTTAATCTTTTGAAGATATTTGTTTTGGGTAAAATAAATATCAGTAAATGGATAGTCTTGGGTATCGCAATTGTAGTATTTATTTTACCTATTGTATTAAAAATTCAAACTACTATAGCAAGTACAGTGTCTTCAGGTTTATTTGTAATATTATTATTATGGTTCATGGAGATACATCAAGGCACTGCAAAGAAAAAACAAGAAAACAAAGTTACTATAAGACCTAAAGCTAAACCTAATAGGGTTAAGAATATGAATAAGGATAAAAAATAAAAAACTCCGTCAGGAGTTTTTTATTTTTATAAAGATAGGAGAACTTATTGCTTCCCTATTATTTTTTTGAAGTAGCTTAATTACGTACCATCTCTCTTTCTCAGTAGCAGGAAGTGAAATTGAGTATTTTACATTATGGAGAGAGATTTCTTTTAGAGTCTTAAGTATTCTTCCTCCAGAGGTTATTATTTGAACTTGTTCGATGATGTTGACTCTATCTTCTGCATGGATATAAAAATTTAGATTAATATTCTTTTCAATAATAAGCTCTTCTCCCATGAAGGAATTATTAATGGTAAAATAAAATTTTAGCGTTCTAGACTCACTAGAAAAGCATCTTCTATTTCTTAGAGAATTTATTATTGAGGTTTTATCTAACTTGTTTACTAATACTCCAGTTAGATTTTCAGTGTCTCCAAAGTTTATTTGGTGATTATCCTGAGCATTTACTGCTCCGAGCATCCAACCTTTATCAAGCATTGAGAAATATCTTTTTGAATATCTATGATACTTACTTGGATAAGAGCCATTTCCTACTTCTATTGTATTAATAAACTTATTTAAAAAAGGACTAAAAGGTATCTGTTCTACGATACTTCCAGGGTGATTAATTGATATATAACAATTTCCATTGGAAATCATCCAGAGCATTAAGTTGTTAAAGTTTCTAATAACTCCTGAAAAACATGATGATGAATTAACTATATTTAGGTGTCCCCAAGGGTTGGAACTTGCCTCAAAACCAACTATTCCTACAAAGTCTTCATTTTTTTTATTAAATCTATCCAATGATTTCTTTAACTCATCCCATTTGGAGTTATGCTCTTTATGTGAGTTACTTGAGAAATATCGATTATGATCAGTTATTATTAAAAAGTCTAGCCTGTTTTTTTTGGCATATTCTAAGGCTTCTACAGCTGAACATTTTCCGGTTGATATATTAGTGTGGCAGTGAGGTATTCCATATAAGATTTTAATATTCTTTGAATCAAAATTTTGTAAATCCTCTGATCTATGTTTCCTATGTTTGCTCAAATTATGACTCCTATAAATTGCTTTATTATATAATATTATTGTTTCTTATTTTTATTAACCTCTAATTGAATATAAATAATAAATTTTATTAGGAACTATAAATCCACTTTTTAATTAAAAATAAGCTTAAATAAAATTTAGTCTTATAAAATATGGCTATAAAACATTTACTATGGTAAAATAATAGTCATGCATAGGAGGCGATATAAAATGAAGTATTCATTTGATAAAGTTTATCCAAAAATACATGATGAGGCTTATATTGCAGATAATGTAGATATAATAGGTAAAGTAGACATACAGCAAGATGTAAGTATTTGGTTTGGCACAGTTATACGTGGTGATATTAATAGTATAAGTATAGATGAGAGATCAAATATTCAAGATAACAGTACTGTGCATGTAGACACTAATAATCCAGTAGTGATTGGAAAAAATGTTACTATAGGGCATAATTCAATTATTCATGGCTGCACAATAGGTGATAATGTTTTGATTGGAATGGGGTCAATAGTACTAAATGGAGCAACAATTGGAGAAAATACAATAATAGGGGCAGGCAGCATAGTAACAGAAAATAAAAATATACCTTCGGGTGTCTTATGTTTTGGTTCTCCTGCGAAAGTTATAAGGGAACTTTCAGAAGAGGAAATTAGGAACATAGGTGCATCTGCAGAGAGATATATAAACCTTTCAAAAAAATATAAGTAAAGTACGGAGGATGTATGATTAAATTAGGTGATTTTAACAATCTAGAGGTTGTAAGAGAAAGTTCAGTTGGATATTATTTAAGTGGAACTGATGATGGTATATTGTTACCATACGGAAATACCCTAGACAGAAAACTTGCAGTAGGTGAAGAGGTTCATGCTTTTATATACAGAGATTCTAGAGATAGGCTTATTGCCACTCTTAAGACACCTCTTGCAACTATTCATACTGTAGCATATCTAGAAGTTAAATCTATAACAGAGCTAGGTGCATTTATTGACTTTGGTCTTGAAAGAGATATATTTGTACCTATAAGGGAACAGAAATATAAACTAGAAATAGGAAAGAAATATTTGTTCTACATATATGAAGATAAAACGAAGAGATTAGCTGCAACAACTGATATTGATAGAGCGCTTGATATATGGGAAGATGTTACCTTAGGTGAAGAAACAACTGGTATTGTATATGGATATCAGACAAATGGTTCTCTTATGGTAGCAGTAAATGGTTTATGCAGGGGCGTGATTCTTAATAACGAGTATTTCTCTGACGTAAGGCCTGGCGATGAAATAAAGGCAAGAGTAAAGAAAATATATGAGGATGGGAAAGTTGGTCTAACCCCTAGAAGACAAAAGCTTGAAGAAAGAAGTGTGCTTCAAGAAAAGATATTACAATATCTTAAAGATAACGGTGGGGCTATGAAATATAACGATAAGTCTTCACCAGATGTTATAAAAGAAGTTTTTAACTCGAGCAAAAATTACTTTAAAATGGCATTGGGTGGGCTTATGAGAGAAGGAATTATAAGTCAAGACGAAAATGGAACAAAATTAATAGACAAATAGGTAGCTAAGGCTACCTATTTTTACTTTAATTAAAACCACGTTTATTAGTATATGCATAAATGAGGTTTATTATAAGTCGTTACAATAGTATATGAAAATATAAATTAATTGATAAACTTGTGTATCTATAGAAGTTATATGAACCATACTATTATCAAAGGAAAAAAGGAGGTTCATACATATGAGAAAATTTAGCAAGAAAGTAATCGCAATCATGATTTTATTTCTATTTACTACAAGTTTCAAGGTGTTTGGAATTGAGAATCTTTCAAACGTTACAAGAGTTCAGGTGTTAAGCACTGGGCAAAGTGATGTAATATTGATACTTAGTAAAGATTTTAATGTTCTTATTGATACTGGAGTTGAAGAATATAGTTCCAAGCTAATAGCGCATCTAAAAAGTGAATCAATTGATAAACTAGATTATGTAATACTTACACACTATCACAATGATCATTTTGGTGGGCTTGAAGCTGTTTTGAAATCTGTAAAGGTGTCACATCTGATGCTCCCAGAGTTTTGTGTAAATAAAAATGAAAAAGGAAAAGTTATGAAAGTTGTAGAAGCCTCCAAGGTAAAATATGAATATGTAAAGGCTGGATGGTATCTAGAACATAACGATATACATCTTAAAGCTCTTACCCCAACAAAACCAAGTAAGGTTCTAGAAAATAATAATTCAATGGTACTCTTAGGAGAAATAGCTGATTTAAGGTATCTATTTATGGCAGATGCTGAAAGAGATTTAGAAAAGCAAATTATGAAAAACAAAGAAATTAAGGATATAGATGTTTTGAAAGTTGCTCATCATGGAATTGGCAGTGGAACATATAAGGATTTTGCGAGAAGGGTTAAGCCAAGCGTTGCAATAATAACTTCTAATGGCGAAGAAAGCCCTAATAGTGAAGTGGTAAAAAACCTTACAGATATCAAATGCAATGTCTTTAGAACAGATCAATATGGAGACATAATGGTTTTAAGCGAAAAAGACGATGCTGGAGTCGTTCACTTAGAAGTGTATTCGAGAAAAAATTAGTGTTTAAACAATTAGTTTATATCTAAGATATTTCTGCTTTATTATAATTTCATGAAAAATAAAAAACACTGTAGATGATTTCATTAAAAAACTCTACAGTGTTTTTTTATAGTTCCTTGCTCCTTAAAATTACCTTAAATAATTCATTTATTATCAATGGCACTAGAGATAGTAATATTACAAATCCCCAATCTTTAAAGGTTAGGGAATATACCTTAAATAACTCTGCTATAGGTGTTATTGTAATAACAGAAGCTTGTAGGATAATTCCTATTATTATAGCTATAATCAAAAATCTGTTAGAAAGTAACCCGATTTGAAAGATGGATTTTCTATCATTTCTGATTGATAATGCATAAAATAACTGTGAAACACTAAGTACTACAAAGGCCATAGTTCTGGCATGTGGAACTGAATTTGGATATAGGTACTCGCCAACCCTAAAAGCCACTAGTGTTAATACTCCTATTAATATTCCGTTAAGCGGCAACATTAACTTTGTACTTCCTCCAAAGATGCTCTCCTTTGGGTTTCTTGGTGGAAGATCCATTACGCCTTTGTCACCAGGATCAACGCCTAACGCTAAGGCTGGTAAGCTATCGGTTATTAGATTTACCCAAAGTAAATGTATTGGAAGTAGTGGAGAGTCCCAATTTAACAGTATAGCTACAAATAGAGTTATTATTTCGCCAAGATTACAAGAAAGTAAAAAAACAATGGATTTCTTTATATTACTGAAGATGTTTCTTCCTTCTTCTACAGCAGAGACTATTGTTGTAAAGTTATCATCTGTTAGAACCATGTCGGCGGCACCTTTTGCCACGTCAGTACCTGTTATACCCATAGCTACACCAATGTCAGCTGCTTTTAACGATGGCGCGTCATTTACTCCGTCACCAGTCATGGAAACAATATTGCCATGTGACTTGAAAGCTTTAACTATCTTTACTTTGTGTTCAGGAGATACTCTTGCGAATACTCTTAAGTCTCTTACTTTATTACTGAAGTCTTCATCATTTAATTTATCGATATCTTCCCCAGAAATTGATTGATTTAGACTATCTGCAATTCCAAGTTCTTTAGCAATGGCAAAGGCTGTATTTTTATAATCACCAGTAATCATAACGGGTGTAATTCCAGCTTTTTTGCATAATGTAATAGAGTCTTTAACTTCTAATCTTGGAGGATCAATCATTCCAACCATTCCTATGAAGATAAGATCCTTTTCTATTTCATCTAATTCAATATGTGGTGGAGAGTCAATAACTTTATATGCTCCAGCTAAAACCCTAAGTGCATCGTCAGACATTAAATCTACAGCTTTTAGTATGTCTTTTTTCATATTTTCAGTTAAATCAAGGATTTCACCATCAAGCATAAGCTTAGTGGAAATCTTTAGAATGCTGTCAATAGCACCTTTAGTAAAGACCTTATATTTTTGAGCATATGAATTAACTGTTGACATAAGTTTTCTATCCGAGTCAAAAGGAACTTCATCAATTCTTTTATGCTCCGCATTTATAACATCCTTAGTAATATCATACCTAAAACCAGCTTCTAAAAGAGCAATTTCTGTAGGATCACCTGTTTTTGAATTTTCAGAGTATGTAGCATCGTTACAAAGCATCATACATTCAATTAATAGCTTATTAGTTTCAATGTTAAAGTCTAAATCCTCTATATGAAGCAACTTATCATTTGCATAGAATTTAGTTACAGTCATTTTATTCTGGGTGAGAGTTCCAGTTTTATCAGAACATATTATATTAACTGAACCAAGAGTCTCAACTGCAGGAAGTTTTCTTATAATAGCGTTCTCTTTAATCATTCTTTGAACACCCATAGCCAAAACAATTGCTACTATTGCAGGAAGTCCTTCTGGTATAGCTGCAACAGCTAAGCTTATTGAAGTAAGTAACATTTCAAAAACATCTCTTTTTTGGAACATAGAGACTATAAAAATGATAAAGCATATTCCGATGGAACCTATGCCTAAATACTTGCCTAACTGTTCGAGCTTTTTTTGAAGTGGAGTAGAATCTTCAACCTCTTCATCAAGCATTTTTGCTATTTTACCTATTTCAGTATCCATTCCTGTACCAACGGCAACACCTATCCCTCTTCCGTATGTAGCTAGAGTAGACATAAATACCATGTTGTGCTGATCTCCAACACCTACTTTTCCTTCAATTATGGCATTTGCATCTTTATCAGCTGGTACAGATTCACCTGTAAAGGCGGATTCCTCCATTTTAAGATTTGCACTTTCAATTAATCTTAAGTCAGCAGGTATATATCTGCCAGCATCTATTATAACGATATCCCCTGGAACTACTTCTTCAGATGGAATCTCTGTTAATTCTCCATTTCTTTTTACAACAGCCTTTGGAGTGGAAAGTTCCTTTAAAGCTTCTAAAGCTTTCTCCGCTTTAGATTCTTGAACAACCCCTACCACTGCATTTACAAGGATTACAATAATGATTATTATAGCATCGCTGATTTCGCCCATTATTCCTGAAATAAAAGCAGCGGCTATAAGTATATAAATCATAAAGTCAGCTAACTGTGCGATGAAAAGCTGAAATATGCTTTTTTTCTTTTTACTGGCTAATTTATTCTCACCATACTTTTCGAGTCTCTTCCTAGCTTCTTCAGTAGATAAGCCAATAGATTCATCTACGTTCAAATCTTTCAAAACAGAAGTAGTATTTTTTGTGTGCCACATAGAATATATCACCTCATTATATAGTATAAAATAACCTTAATTAAGACATCTAATATAAGTATATCACATATTGAATATTATGAAGTAATTGGAATGAAAAAACAATTCGACATAATATACCATAAACTTAGTTGTTACTTTCATTATATTTTGATATAATAATACACATTAATATTAGTAATTAATAAAATAAATATGCAAATAGTATATAGATTTTAAAACTTTCCTTGTTTGACAAGAAAACGGTTGAAAATAAATTAGGCAAAAAGAATCGTTATGGTATTACTTAAAGATATAAAAATTGATAAGTAGGTGGGATTTTATGGAGATATCAAGAGTAGGTAGAAAAACTGCTGTCCAAAGTGAAGAGAGAAAGAAAATAGATAGTAAAAAGGATTTTTCGCAGAGTTTTAATAAGGAAAGACAAAAAAAGTCTGAAGAGCAGTTAAAAGATTTGATGGATGATATAAAGAAAAAGGGTAATAGACTTGTAATTACTAAAAGTTATGCAGATGTTAGAGCTTATAAAAATCAAATTAAAGAGTATTTAAAGTCAGTACTAGAATATATGTACAATGTAAAAAAAGATATAAGCTTCTGGCAGACTCAGTATTTTATAACGGTAGACACAATCGATGTAAAGCTACAGGAAATTACTGATGCTCTTCTATCTGAAGAGAAAGATAACATTTCTATTGCATCTACAGTAGATGAAATTCAAGGTTTAATGGTAGATATTTATAAATAAAAGTTATTGGTTAAAGCTTTAAGAAAAGTTTTTCATAGATATAAAATAAGAATACCTGCGATATATCGCAGGTATTCTTATTATCTTAAAGATTATATAGTTTTAATATTTTAGCCAGCTATTAACGGAAGCATCAGATGGCATTCTCCAGTCACCTCTTGGAGAAAGGCTAATTGTACCGACCTTAGGACCATCTGGTAAAGCAGATCTTTTAAATTGTTGAGAAAAGAATCTGTGTAAGAATTTATCTAGCCATTTTCTAATAGTTTCTTCATCATATAAATCTTTAAAAGCAGCTTTAGCAAGGAACATTATTCTTTCAGGTGAAGAACCATGCCTTATAAAATGATATAAGAAGAAATCATGAAGTTCATATGGTCCTACAATATCTTCAGTCTTTTGTGCTATATCACCATTTTCGTCTTTTGGTAGAAGTTCAGGACTTACAGGCGTATCTAATATATCATATAAAGTATCAGAGGCATTTTTACTTACCTCATATTTAGCAACGTAATCAACTAAATATCTAACTAGAGTTTTAGGTATAGAGCAGTTTACAGAGTACATTGACATATGATCTCCGTTATAAGTACACCAACCAAGTGCCAGTTCCGAAAGATCACCTGTTCCTACAAGTATACCACCTTCTTTGTTTGCCAAATCCATAAGAATCTGAGTTCTTTCTCTTGCTTGAACATTTTCGTACGTAACATCATGAATATTTTTATCATGACCTATATCTTCAAAATGTTGAAGAGCAGCTTTTACTATATTTATTTCTCTAAGGTCACAGCCGAGTTCAGTGCATAAAGTTAGTGCGTTGTTGTAAGTTCTATCAGTTGTGCCGAAACCAGGCATTGTTATTGTTATTATGTTTTTTCTAGGTAGTTTTAACAAATCAAAGGTTTTAACTGCAACTAAAAGTGCAAGGGTAGAGTCAAGTCCACCTGAAATTCCAATGACAACTTTGCTTAGAGTAGTATGCTCTAATCTCTTTGCTAAAGCTGATGCCTGGATGTTAAATATCTCTTTGCATCTGTCTTTTCTTTGTGCTTCAGAAGAAGGAACAAAAGGATGTTTATCAATAAATCTATTGAAATTAGTGATATTAACATTGTCAAAAGCAAATTCAATATTTCTAAATTCTAACGTATTAAGTCTTGCAGTATCTCTGAAGCTTACATTTTTCAATCTTTCTGAATTTAGTTTATATAAGTCTACTATTGATGAAATAACTTGATTATCTCTTTGGAAACGCTCATTTTCACTTAGCTTCGAACCGTTTTCGGTAATGAGCATATGTCCGCTAAAAAGTAAATCTGTGGTGGATTCATGTACACCAGCAGAACTGTAAATGTAAGAACACATGCATCTAGCGCTTTGATCAGATACTAAAGATTTTCTATAATCGCTTTTAGATACAAGTTCATTTGATGCTGAGAGATTACCTATTATGTTTGCACCTGCTATAGATAGATATGAGCTTGGTGGAACTACAGTCCATAAATCTTCGCATACTTCAAATCCAAAACGGGCATCTTCATAACTAAAAATAAGATCTGTACCAAAAGGAACAGCTTTTTGGAAAGGTAAGTCAATGGTTTTACCTTTAAGACCAATACCTTCAGTAAACCATCGCTTTTCATAAAACTCTGTATAATTAGGTATATAGCTTTTTGGTACAATACCAAGGACTTTCCCTTCAAATATAATAAAAGCACAATTATAGAGACAGTTGTTATATATAAGGGGATTGCCTATAGCGATAAGAATATCTTTTCCCATAGTATATTCGCATATATCTTCTACACCGTTTATAGATTCTTTTAATAATCTAGACTGTGTAAACAAATCACCACAAGTATAAGAGGTAACAGCAAGTTCAGGAAAAACTAAAGCTTTAACTTCTTGTTTTAAACCTTCATCTATGCATTGTTTTATATTTTCAACATTATATTTTATATCTGCAACTTTTATCTTAGGGCAAGCAGCACCTACTTTTATGAACTCCATATAATTCAACTCCATCCTATATAACAATCTAAAAGTTTATATAAATATGAATTACTTCGATTTAAAAATTTAAATTTAAATATGAAGTGATTCTTCTATATTAATGTTAATTGTAAATACAAATAAAATCAATATTTGTGAAAATAAATTACAGTAGTTGCATTAACAATATATCTTATATACATAGATGTTTTATAACAAAATATATTGACATAAAATTTAAAAAGTGATATATAAAAAATAGGGGTTAGCACTCACTAAACTTGAGTGCTAACAATAAGTTACTTATTAAGTTAGTATAGACAAATAAGTAGCTGTTTATTAGGTATTTTGCTCTTTTAAAATTAAGAGAGAAAAAAATTAAAGAGTAGGTACCTTGTACATTGAAGTAAAACTAGGCTCACATATATAAATGCCTGGTTTCAATTGCGAAAGGAGAGGTTTTATACATGGAAACAAAACAATTTAAAGCAGAATCCAAGAGACTTTTGGATCTAATGATTAACTCAATCTACACACATAGGGAGATATTTTTAAGGGAGCTCATATCAAATGCTAGTGATGCTATTGATAAGATTTACTACAAAGCATTAACAGACGATACTATATCATTCGAAAAAGATGATTACTTTATCAAGGTTAGTGTTGATAAAGAAAGTAGAATTATAAAGATATCTGACACAGGTATTGGAATGACTAAGGAAGACCTTGACGATAATTTAGGGGTTATTGCAAAAAGTGGTTCTTTAAAATTTAAAAAAGAAAATGAAATAAAAGATGGATATGATATAATAGGACAATTTGGTGTTGGATTTTATTCTGCATTTTTAGTTGCTGATAACGTAACTGTTATAAGTAAAGCTTTTGGCAGTAGCGAAGCATATAAATGGGAATCAAAAGGAGTAGAAGGCTACACTATAGAACCTTGCGAAAAGGATACTGTAGGTACAGATATAATCCTTAAGATAAAAGATAATACAGAAGATGAAAGCTTTGATGAATACTTAGAAGAATATAGACTAAAGTCCATAATCAAGAAGTACTCTGACTTTATTAGATATCCAATTAAGATGGATGTTACTGAAAGCAAGCTTAAAGAAGGTAGTGAAAATGAATACGAAAACTATACTGAAGAAAAAACTATAAACAGTATGGTTCCAATTTGGAGAAAAAATAAATCTGAATTAAAAGAAGAAGATTACAATAATTTTTATTCAGAAAAACATTTTGGTTTTGATAAGCCATTAAAGCATGTCCATATAAGTGTTGATGGTGCTATTAGCTACAACGCAATATTATTTATACCAGAAAGAACTCCATATGATTTCTATACTAAGGAATATGAAAAAGGTTTAGAATTATATTCAAGTGGTGTTATGATAATGGATAAGTGTGGAGATTTACTTCCAGACTATTTTGGTTTTGTAAAAGGAATAGTTGATTCAGAAGATTTGTCCTTAAATATATCAAGAGAAATATTACAGCATGACAGACAACTTAAGCTTATTGCAAAAAACATAAAGAATAAGATTAAGAGTGAACTTGAAACTATGCTTAAGAATGATAGAGAAAAGTATGAAAAGTTCTACGAGGCTTTTGGAAGACAATTGAAGTACGGTCTATACAGTGAATATGGCAGCAATAAAGATGTTCTTCAAGACTTAATAATGTTCTATTCTTCAAAGGAAAAGAAGATGGTTACGCTTGCTGAATATGTAGATAGAATGGCAGAAAGTCAAAAGTATATTTACTATGCTTCAGGGGAATCCAATGAGAGAATAGAAAAACTTCCTCAAACTGAACTTTTACTTGATAAAGGATATGAAATACTATACTTTACTGATGAAGTAGATGAATTTGCTATAAAGATGCTTATGTCTTATAAAGAAAAAGAATTCAGATCAGTGTCAAGCAATGACCTTGGAATTGAAGAAGATGATAGCAAAGAAACTTCAAAGGAAGAAGAAAAAGAAAACAAAGATATCTTTGAAGGAATGAAGTCTATATTATCTGGAAAAGTTAAAGAAGTTAGAGCTTCAAAGAGATTAAAAAATCATCCAGTATGCCTTGCAAATGATGGAGAGCTTTCAATCGAAATGGAAAAGATACTAAGTGCAATGCCAAACAATCAAGGGGTTAAGGCTGATAAGGTTTTAGAGATAAATGTAAATCATGACGTATTCAAATCACTAAAATCTGCTTATGAAGCTGACAAAGATAAGTTCAATTTATATACAGATATATTATATAATCAGGCTCTACTTATAGAAGGTCTATCAATTGGAGACCCTGTAGAATTTACAAATAATATTTGCAAAATAATGAAATAATAATAATGCCATCCTCACTATAGATCTATAGGGGATGGCTCTATTATTTTAGATTTAAGCGCTATTAAAGAACCGTACTGAAATAGAGCATCTCCAGTATAAACACTTAATTTCAACGATATTCTTAAACATAGCCTAAATACATTAAAAGGAGTAGAAGATGAGAGGTAGTATAGACTTGATTACTTGTGAGGGATATAGTTGTAGCGTATATGTTCCTGAACAATATATTGAAAGGAAATTAAGTTTTCCGGTTGTATATATAAATGGAGCAAATGATATAAGAGAAATAGCTTACGCTATGGAACCATATTTTTATAAAGATTGTCCTCCATTTATTCTAGTAAATATTAAACCTAAAAACTGGAATGATGATTACACTCCTTGGCCAGCAAAAGGTATAGCTAGAGAGGGCGAAGACTTTGGAGGCAAAGCTGATAATTATATAGAGACTCTCTTATATAAAATAAAACCATATATTGATAATAACTACAAAACTAAGCCTGATTATAAAAATAACGTATTGATTGGCTATTCCCTTGGAGGGCTTTTAGCTTTATATGTACTTTATAGATGTGAGTGTTTTGGTAGAATAGGGAGTCTTTCAGGCTCCTTATGGTACGACAAATGGGTAGAATATATGAGTTTAAATAATCTTTGTAATAAAGACGCTAAAGTTTATTTGTCTCTTGGAATAAAGGAAAGTAAAAGCAGAAACCCACGTATGGCTAATGTAGGGGGATGTACTGAAAAAGTATTTGAAATACTGCAAGAGCAACTTAGTAGTGAAGAAAATGTCAAATTAGAGTGGAATAATGGAGGGCATTTTACAGAAATAAATGAAAGATTTACAAAAGCCATTTTATGGCTTGTGAAAGATCTATAATAGATATAATTTTATGAATGTATAGTTGAAATGTTACAAAAATGCATAAGATTAATCGATTATATGTAAAATGCATACAAAACAGGGTTGCTATGGTATAATAATTTCAAGGATAACTGATTTATGAAGATTAAAATTACGAAGTTTAAGAAATAAACAAGTAAAAATGAATCATATTTAAGTTATTGAATTTAATTATGGGTGGGGATTATGAAAAAAAGAGGTGTTATAGGTCTACTAGTTATTATTATATTAATATTAACAATTTTACTTGGGATGAAACTTTTTAAAAGTAATTCAGTTGTAATCTATAAGACGGATATAATAGCTGACGATTTAAGAATTAATAATCTTACATTAGTATCATTTGAAGATAAGTTATATGTTCAAGATGGATTTGTATTGAAACTTACAAGAGAAGAAAATAAAGTAGATTCAATGTATATTGAAATACAAGTAGCTGGAAAAAGGGTATTTGACCTTTCTGGGAGTGACGATTTTAGAAAATCTAATGAGAGTGTTATATATGCTTTTAACGTTGTTGATGATGTTAAAATATCTAAAGATTCTAAAATGACAGTTAAGATAAAATATACAATAGGTGGAAAAGAAAAAGAGTACAAAGATGAAATTAAGATGAGTTCAATTATTAAGTTTGATGAAAAGAATCCTAATGCTGTTAGAAAGTAATAAACTATAAAAAAATGATGATTCTGAGAATTTTTATTTTGATAATTTATGTTATCGATTAGTTTATAATTAAAGCTGAATAGGTAAAAACTAAATTTGAATGTATGAATAAAAGCATTATCCTAATCTGGATAATGCTTTTATTCATAGTGATTGTTTTCAATATTTAAAACACTGGTAAATTAAAAAAATTAGTTATTAAACCATGCTTCTTTTAACGCTTTTATTCCATTAATGATTTGCTCCTCAGTCATTCCACCGAAACCAAGTAAAACCATGTTGTTTGAATATTTTTCTAAGTTGATCCAGAACATAGATACAGGATAGACAACTACACCAAACTTAGCTGCTTTTTCTATTAGCTGATTCTCAGTAAGACCATTGTTCACCTCAACTAAAACATGGAGACCAGCATTTCTTCCGTGGATTACAACTCTATTTCCCAAGGTTTTGTGGATTTCACTGACTAATAAATCATGTTTTCGTTTATTTGCTAGAGAGATTTTTCTTAAATGACTTTCATAGTGTCCCAAGTGCATAAATTGATAAAGTACTCTCTGCTGTATTATTGGAACAGAGGATTGATAAATCCTAAATAGTTTGTCATATCTATCTAAATATGCTTCTGGGAGTACCATATAATTTACCCGTAAGCTAGGCGATAGTGACTTTGAAAAAGTACCTATGTATATAACTTTTTCTTTGTGTCCGATGTTTTGTATTGAGGGGATAGGTCTTGAGCTATATCTTAGTTCGCTATCGTAATCATCTTCGATAATTATTCCATCATTTTTAATGGCCCAATCTAAAAGCTTTAATCTCTTTTGTATAGGCATTACTGCTCCGGTAGGAAATTGATGTGAAGGAGTTATATATACTATTCGAGCTGCAGATTTTTCTAATTCGGCAATATTTATTCCATCTTTATCTACAGATATAGGAGAAACTTTATAACCGTTATTAGCAAAGATATCTCTGGTACCAAAGTAGCCTGGGTCTTCAATTGCGATTTCATCAAAATCCTGTCTAAGTAGTTGACAAATTAGGCTTAAACAATATGCAAATCCTGTACATACAATAATCTGATCAGTATTACAAGATACACCTCTTGATTTAGTTAAGTAGTTCATTATTTCTATTCTAAAATTAAGTTCTCCCTTACTTTCACTATATGAAATCATATCTTCGGCAGTTAATGTTGCTAATGCTTTATTTGATACTTTACGCCAAATCTTTAAGGGGAAATCAGAACTGCTAAGTTTTCCGTATTCGAAGTCGTAACTTAAATCTGTAGTATTAATTTTCTTGTTTGAATTATTTTCGGCGTTTTTTAAAGAGTTATTTACATCGTATGATTTATTATTATCTGCAAATAATACTTCAGGAAGCACTTCTAAGACAATATAGCCACTGCCAGGTTTACTTTCAATATAGCCTTCAGAACATAGTTGAAGATAAGCATTTTCTACGGTGTTTCTACTGACATTTAATATAGTAGAGAGAGTACGAGTAGAGGTAAGTTTAGCTCCGGCAGAAAGCTCACCTGATATTATTTGTTTCTTTAGTTGCTCATATATTTGTTGATATAAGGGTTTATCTGAATTACTTTTTAAAATGATCATAATTGTTTATACTCCTTAAAACTGTATCCAAAAAAATAAACTAAACTGGCACTTTTGATGGCTCCAATTTGATTGTATAATTATCGCATAAGGAAGTCAATTGCTAATTAATAAAAGCTTTTTTACAAGGAGGATGTTTTATGTTAAACGAAAAATTACTTGAGGTTATTTCCCACGAAGGTGTAGTTGCTATTGTGACATGTGCTAACAATGAAGCTCATGTAGTTAATACTTGGAACTCTTATCTTAATGCTACAGAAGACGGTAGATTACTTATTCCTGCGGCAGGAATGAGAAGAACTCAGAAAAATATAGAATTAAATAATAATGTTAAACTTACTTTTGGAAGCAAAGAAGTAATGGGACATCAATACATAGGTGCTGGATTTTTAATAGAAGGTACAGCAAAGTTCTTAGAATCAGGTTCAGATTACGATATGATGAAAGAAAAGTTCCCGTTTTTAAGTAGAGTATTAGAGATTACAGTTATATCTGCAAAACAAACTATTTAAAACCTATAAAAAAACAAGTTCTGTTCTATTTGATGTAAATAGAGCAGAACTTGTTTTTTACTGCATAGGAACTATTCATGAATGGAAAAATACAGCCGCTCTTAGGAAAAAGAAAGAGTTTAAACAAAATCATAAAACTGTAACTTAAGTCACAGAAATGTCTTTTTATAAATGTTACTATAGATGTATCCCTTCGAACCGCAACCTATTTTTGAAACTCTCACGGCTTCTGGTGAGGGAATTTAAAAAAAATAAATTTTACTACGAAGTGGTACATCCATATGATCATAGCAAAGTTATGATAGATGTATATTATTTATGGAAGGATGGTACATTATGAGTTACGATATAAAAGAATTTGATATTAATGAAGGAACATTAATAGGAGATATTGCTAAAAGATATCCGTTTATTAGAGAATTTTTAATTGAGTTATCCCCTAAATTTGCAAAACTAAAAAATCCGATAGTATTTAAGGCTATGTCATCAAAGGCAACGATAGCACTTGTTAGTGAAAAAAGTGGTTTTGAAGTTGAAGATTTAATTAATAAGATCAAAAATCATATAAAAGAAAAAAGTTTATAATTATGGAGTATTTCAACCCGAAGCTTATTTTAGAATTTGCAGAATTTATTATTACAGAGCTTTAATAGATTGTGCATATAATGGAACGAAGTATCAAAAATTGTTAATTAATAATGAACAAATCTATATTGACATATAGTATGTCCTGTTGTACACTGTTTATATAATTTAATAAGGCCTCACTTTAACTTAGTGAGGTAGAGGCGCGGTGTTTAATAGTTCTTAGAGGAGTTTGAGAGTACTATGATTCTAAGAAGAAGGAAATGTCGCCGAAGTTTATAATACTTCTCAGTATTATTTGCTGGGTCTGCAGTTAAGAACTGCAGGACTGTCTCAATAAACATCCCGGTTTATTGAGTTGTGCTATCTCATTTGGGAAAAAGAAGGGGTATTAGGCTAACTTTGTGTATTAGGACCTGAGCTCATCTCAGGTCTTTTTTTATTACAACGAAATTTGTAAAAAATATAAAATGTGGATAAGTTTGCATAAAACTTAAGCTTAATAACTTTGTAAATTTAAAACAAAAGTAAGTAATGAGAACTTATTAATGAATTAAATAATGTCTTAAATTAGGACAAGTAACATATTACAAATTTAAATTTAATAAAAAGGGGATATTTAAACATGAAAAAGAAATTAGCGTTATTAATAGCAATGACAATATCAGCTACGGTGCTTTTAGCAGGTTGTGGAACAAAGGCAAATGCTGACAAGAGCTCAGCTTCTAACGGAACTTTTAAGATAGGTCTTGAAGCTGGATATGCACCATTTAACTGGACTCAAAAAGATGATTCAAATGGAGCTGTAAAGATAGATGGAAGCTCAGAGTATGCAGGTGGATACGATATAGAAATAGCTAAAAAGATAGCTAAAGATTTAGGTAAAGATTTAGTTGTAGTAAAAACTGAATGGGATGGCCTCGTACCAGCATTAACTTCAGGTAAAATTGATGCAATCATAGCAGGTATGTCACCTACTGCAGAACGTAAGAAAACTATAGATTTTTCTGATAACTACTACAGATCAAACTTAGTTATGGTAGTTAAAAAGGGTGGTAAGTATGAAAGTGCTACATCAATCCAAGATTTCAAAGGAGCAAAAATAACTGCTCAATTAAATACATTCCACTATTCAGTGATAGACCAAATACAAGGTGTTCAAAAACAACCAGCTATGGATAACTTCCCAGCAATGAGAGTTGCACTTGAATCAGGTATAATAGATGGTTATGTTTCAGAACGTCCAGAAGGTGTAAGTGCTGAAACTGCAAATTCAAAGTACAAAATGGTAGAATTCAAAACTGGATTTACTACATCTGATGATGATACAGCAATAGCTGTAGGTGTTGCAAAGGGTAGTGATTTAACTGCAAAGATTAATAAAACATTAGCAGGTATCTCAGAAGAACAAAGAAAAACAATAATGGATACAGCTATAAAAAATCAACCAGCAGCAAAATAGCAATGTTGTAAACATGTTGGATTTTCCAAAGATAAGATTTGGAAAATAGCTTTGAAAAAGCCACTAATTAAAGTTATAAAAACAGTTTTTTATTAGGAACCGAATGTATTTAAGGGTGTGCCGCTTCTCTTTAAACTTTTTAGAATATTCCTATGTGATGAGGAAAGAATTTGAAAAGTATTATGTAATTATGAAGCAGCATATCTGTACCACATTCGGTTTCATTATTGAAGGAGGATAAATATGAGTTTTGATTGGGTTGTAAAGATTGTTTCGGAAAACTGGCAGATGTTCCTTAGAGGAGCGGGAACTACGCTGTTAGTTGCACTGACTGGTACTATAATAGGATTTGTAATAGGTTTATTAGTAGGAGTTGTAAGAACTGTGCCAATGCCTGAAAAGGGTGTTAAAAGATATTTTCTTAAGTTAGTAAATGCACTTTTATTTATTTATATAGAAATATTCCGTGGAACGCCGATGATTGTACAGGCCATGGTAATTTACTATGGTACAGCATTAGCTTTCAATTTAAATATGGATAGACTTTTTGCTGCTATACTTATAGTATCTATAAATACCGGTGCTTATATGTCAGAAATTATTCGTGGAGGTATTGTATCAATAGATAAAGGGCAATTTGAAGCAGCAGATGCTATAGGTATGAAGCATTTTCAAGTTATGGTTAATGTTATATTACCACAAGCGATACGTAATATATTACCAGCTACAGGTAATGAGTTCGTAATCAACATAAAAGATACTTCAGTACTTAACGTAATTTCAGTAACAGAATTATACTTCCAAACAAAATCTGTTGCAGGAAATAACTTTAGATATTTTGAATCATTCTTTGTGGCATGTATACTTTATTTCATAATGACATTTACAGTAACAAGGATATTGAGATTAATTGAAAGAAAGTTAGATGGACCAGATAACTACATTATGTATGCAAATCAAATGCAAGTAGAAACACCTGAGGATATGGCTAAAAAAAATAAAGAAGTTAATATGTATTAAACGGAGGAGGGAATAGTATGGAAAATATAATTGATATTAAGCATTTAAGTAAATATTTTGGAACTCATGAAGTACTTAAGGACATAGACTTTTCAGTTAAAAAAGGAGAAGTTGTATGTATAATAGGATCATCAGGATCAGGAAAATCTACCCTTCTACGTTGTGTTAATTTACTTGAGAAGCCAACCGGTGGAGAGATTATATATAAAGGTGAAAACATTCTTGATGATAAACACGATATTTATGCATATCGTACAAAGTTAGGTATGGTGTTCCAGTCCTTTAATCTGTTCAATAATCACAATGTTTTAAGTAATTGTGTTGTTGGACAAGTAAAAGTGCTAAAGCGTTCAAAAGCTGAAGCAGAGGAAGTCGCAAGAAAGTATTTGAAGGTTGTAGGTATGGAGCAATATATCAATGCTAAGCCAAAGCAATTATCTGGTGGACAAAGACAGCGTGTAGCTATAGCTAGAGCACTTTCAATGGAACCAGATGTAATGTTATTCGATGAACCAACTTCAGCACTTGATCCAGAAATGGTAGGTGAAGTTCTTAAGGTTATGAAAGAGCTTGCTGAAAGTGGACTAACAATGCTTATAGTTACTCATGAAATGGGCTTTGCTGAAGAAGTATCTGATCGTGTAGTATTTATGGATAAAGGAGTTATAGCAGAAGAAGGAACTCCAGAGCAAATCTTTAAGAATCCAACTCAAGATCGTACTAGAGAGTTCTTAAAGCGTACATTAAAATAATAAAATTAAAGCCTTTTAAGGAGCAGTAAATTTAAATATTTACTGCTTTTTTCTATTTGATGACACGCTGGCTCAAATGAGGTTTAAAAGAATATAGAATTTAAAATTATAATACCATTTATATACTTGGTTTTTAAAATATTATAATATTATATTAGAATACATAAAAGCAATTTTGAAAGGAAGTACTATATGAAAGAAGTAACTGCAGCTATTATCATAAAGAATCAAATGATTTTGATAGCTCAAAGGGGAAAAGATGAAAAAGAAGAAGGAATGTGGGAATTTCCTGGAGGTAAGATAGAAATAGGGGAGACAGAGGAGCAGTGCTTAAAGCGAGAAATAAAAGAAGAACTTGATATAGAGATTGAAGTGGGGGATTTCTTAGGTGAAAGTATATATGATTATTCCCATGGGCAGATAAAACTTCTTGCATATTTCGCACAAGTTATAAGAGGCGAGATAAAGCTCACAGTTCATAGTGCAATAAGATGGGTTGCTATTGAAGAGATAGATGAGTTCAATTTTGCACCTGCAGACATACCTTTGGTTAAGAAACTTAAAAAGTTATATCGAGAATATAATTAAAAAAAGCTTTCACATATTCTATGAAAGCTTTGAAGATATTTTAAAAGCGTATATTGTCGTAGATTTATTTTTGAATTGGTGTATCCACAACACCCATGAGTATAGGAAGATTAGTAGTATCATCTATTATAAGATATAGAAAAGGATGATTGAAGTTTATTACTTTGGCTGTAGATATACCCTTAGATATCTCTTCACTTTTGGTTGCAGAAGATGCTTCAGTTCCTTTTTCACCTACGGTTATGTAGTTTTTTTGAGTTATATCTTTTACAAAAATATTGCCTTTTGTTGATCCCATTTTTAAGAGATTAGCTTTTTTTTCGTCAAATATAGTATTTATTCCAAGTGAAGATAAATCCTTATTTAGGGATTTTTTGTATCCAATTTGGAATTTTGGAAGTATGACATGTGTATCACTTACTTGTAAGGAATTTATTTTAGTAGCTAGGGTGTCTTTATCAAGCTTTGAGATATAATCTCGGATATTAATATTATCATTAGGCATCATTGCTATAAAGGATAAGTTTCCTTCTTTATATGGAAGGGATATAATTTGTTCGGCTTCAGTAGAAATATTTTTTATATTTATTTCTGTACTCATGAACTCTGCATTAATAGTTTTCTTATCACTTGTAGTAAAATTTGCTTTATGGGTGGGCTCAGTAAAAGGAAACTTCCAGGTATCATTAAAATAAAGAGTAGAAAACATTAGCATAACTGCATTTTTATCTATAGTATCTATCATGGTATCTATTTTCTTGTTTGTAACTTTACTAATCCAAGCGTTAATGGAATTTGGTGCGTTATCTGATTGAAGGTCAAGTTTGTAAGCACTAGTTTCGTAATAAGTCTTATTTATCTTAAGAAAATCGTTATTTATATTAAGCTCATCATCATACCATATAGAATTTGATATATTCAATATTGAATTTTTGCTGCTTTTCATTAATCTTGAAGTTAAAGTTTTATAATAGATATTTAAATCTGCCTCACTTACTCCATACTTTGATAATGTTCTTAAGATCTCATCATTTGATTTGCCATCAGAGCCATTGAGTATTGTACCTAAGGAAAGACATAATGATAAAGGGGAATAAACAGCATTTTTTTCTTTTGAAAGTTCTTTAAACATTGATATGGAGAATTCTGAAGTTGAATCTAAAAACTCTTTTGAAAGGTTCTCTTTTAAAGTTATATTTTCGAAACTAACACCTTGCATTAGATCTTTTGCTTTTACTGAATTATTAAAAGGCCCCTTAATAACAGTTATACCGATAATAAGTAGTATAAGTACAAAAGATGTAAAAGCAAAAACAAAAGATTTCCTTAAGGAAAATAAATTTCTTGAAGTTTGCTCTTTATCTAATGTCTGTTTTATCATATCCATAGTTTTATTCTTTAAATTATCATTCAGTTTTATATTGTTTAGATCTTTTTTAAATTTATCACTCATAAAACTCATCCCTCTCCAATTTGTTTTTAAGTTTATCACGAGCTCTCTTTAGTCGAGTACGAATAGTAGCTTGATTAACTTTTAGTATATTTGATATTTCAGAGGTAGAATAGCCTTCGTAATAGTACATATAAATTACTATCTTATATTTAGGTTCTAAACTAAATACAGCCTCAAATACTTCGCTAAGCTCAATATCTTCAGTAGCAGAATCAATGTCGTTAATAGGAACGGTATTTTTGTTCCAATAACTTTTTAAAAAATCTTTGCAAGTATTTGCAGTGACTTTAATAAACCAAGCATGTTCATGGTTGTTATCTTTAAAGGAAGGTTTCTTTTCTATAAGTTTTAAAAATACTTTTTGAAATACATCTTCAATATCTGCATTTTCCTTTAAATATAATCTACATATTTTATAAACTGTATTTCCATAGGCTTCTATTTTTTCGCGATAGTAGTTACTATCATATTGGGATATAGTATACATACCTTAACCCCCTTTCAATTTATAAACGACTGATAGATGCAGAATGTTTCAGTTAATGTAGTAAATTTCCATATAAAGATGAAACACTTTAATCTAAAACTTATTGAAAAACTCCTCTGAGTTCTAAGAGGAGAATGCTTCATCCATATATTTAGTTAACTGATTTTTTGCAATAGTAATTATATGGAGATGAATTAGCATTAAGAAATATTGTAATTATATATAAATTTGTAAAAATAATTCATCATATCTCATTGTATACGTTTTATTAACCCTTTGGTAGAATATATTACATAAAATTAAACTAAATGAACTGTGTTTGAATCATATATTTTTAAGTATGTTTTATGAAAGGATAGATGGATTATGGGAATTACATATAATGAAGATAATAAAGTTTTTCACTTACAAGCTGGACATACAAGTTATATTATGCAAATTGTAAAAGATGGATATCTTGCACATCTATACTGGGGTAAGAAAATCAGAAATGTAAACGAAAAAGATATGTTAGTTTATAGAGGAAGAACTTCTTTTTCGGCAAACCCAGATGATAAAGATAAGATATTTTCATTAGATACACTTCCTCAAGAGTATCCAGCCTATGGAAATACAGATTTTCGTGCTCCTGCGTATCAACTACAACTAGAGAATGGTTCAACTATAACTGATTTAAGATATGAATCACATACAATTTCTAAAGGTAAACCAAAACTTAAAGGCTTGCCAGCCACTTATGTTGAAGATAAAGATGAAGCAGAAACTTTGGAAATAGTTTTGATTGATAGCTTGATTGGACTAAGAGTACATCTATTATATACTGTGTTTGAAAAATATGATGTTATCACAAGAAGTGCACGATTTGTTAATGAGTCAAATAGTAACTTAAAGCTCTTACGTGGACTAAGTATGAGTGTAGATTTTATAAGAGATGATTTTGATTTCTTACATCTAAATGGATCTTGGGCTAGAGAAAGGCATATCATAAGAGAAAAGTTAACTCCAGGCATGCATTCAATTGAAAGTAGAAGGGGCTCAAGTAGTCATGAGCATAATCCTTTTATTGCAATAATAAGTCAAGATTGTACAGAAGAACAAGGTGAGGCTTATGGTTTAAGTTTGGTGTATAGTGGAAATTTCTTGGCACAAGCTGAGATAAATATGTATAAATCAACAAGAGTTTCAATAGGAATAAATCCATTTGATTTTTCATGGTTATTGGAACCAGGTCAAGATTTTCAAACACCTGAGGTAGTAATGGTATATTCATCTCAAGGGCTTGGTGCAATGTCTAGAACTTATCATAAGCTATACATGACAAGACTCTGCAGAGGCAAATATAGAGATAAGACAAGACCAATATTAATAAATAATTGGGAGGCAACCTATTTTGATTTTAATGAAGAAAAGCTCATAGCTATAGCAAAAGAGGGAAAGAAACTCGGGATTGAACTTTTTGTTCTGGATGATGGATGGTTTGGAAAAAGAAATAGTGATGATTGTTCTTTGGGCGATTGGGTAGTAGATAAGAATAAATTGCATGATGGGCTAACAAGTTTAGGCCATAGAATAAATGATCTAAATATGAAATTTGGATTATGGTTTGAACCAGAGATGGTTTCTCCAGATAGCGATTTATATAGAGCTCATCCAGATTGGTGCTTGCATGTGCCGAATAGGACTCGCTCTACTGCAAGAACTCAATTAATATTAGATTTATCAAGAGAAGATGTTTGCGACTATATAATAAAAGCTCTTTCAGAAGTATTGAGTAGTGCTCCAATAAGTTATGTAAAATGGGATATGAATAGAAATATGACAGAGATAGGATCGAAGCTTCTTTCAGCAGATAGACAAAGGGAAACTGCTCATAGATATATATTAGGATTATATAAAGTAATGGATAAACTAACGAATGAATTTAAAGAAATTCTTTTTGAAGGGTGCTCAGGTGGTGGTGGTCGTTTTGATCCAGGAATACTTTATTATATGCCTCAGATTTGGACTAGTGATGATTCAGATGCAGTGGAGAGATTAAAAATCCAATATGGAACTAGTATTTTGTATCCTGTTAGTACAATGGGTGCTCATGTTTCAGCTGTTCCGAACCACCAAGTCGGAAGAAATACGCCTCTTAAGATGAGAGGCGATGTAGCTATGTCAGGTAATTTTGGATATGAGTTAGATCTTACTAAATTCACAGAGAAGGAAAAGAAAGAAGTTAAAGAACAAGTAATGCAGTATAAAGAATTAAGAGCTTTGATTCAATTCGGTGATATGTTCAGATTGGTAAGTCCATTTGAAGGTAAGGGAAATGAAACTGCTTGGATGTATGTGTCGGAGGATAAGAATGAAGCAATGGTTGCATATTTTAGAATCCTTGCCGAGGCTGATGCGCCTGTAAGAAAACTTAGACTTATTGGATTAGATCCAGATAAAGATTATCTTGTAAGTGAATGTGAAGGGATTTTTGGCGGAGATGAGTTAATGTATTCAGGCATTACAATACCATTTTTATTTGGAGATTATCAAAGTGTTGTTTGGAAGATTAAATCAAAGTAAAACTTAAAGTAGAGACTATGGGGATTATAGTGATTTGTAACATATAGAGCGTTTGAAACCCTAGTATATAAAAGTAAAAGTTACAGATTTTCTTAAAATGTATCAGAAAAAACTTGAAAAATAATTAAATAATGAGATAATTAAGTGCAAACAACTTGAATTTTTTAGATGTTTGCACTTAATTATTTTAGAACTTAGTTTTAATCTCGATAATAAGAGTACTATAAATAGGTTCTATATTTGAAGGAAATAGATATATTTTGTATGAAGTTTGTTACATCTATACAGGCTTGTTTTTTATTTAGATTTTATTGCATTATAATTTCTTAAATTGTAGTTTAAATATTAAGTGATAGAAAATATATATTTAATCACTCAAATCTAATTTTATAGATTGACTTGAATACTTATTTCCTTGAAAGTTTAAGCTTCATTGATAAAGTGTACAACTTACATTATAGATTTAATATAAAACTATTACTATTTCAAGTAGAAGGCTCTAAGAATGTAAGGTTTATTTATAAGCCATACGACTATAAGGCATAATAAGGATTGGAAGTGATTTTAATATATGGATAATGATATAACGATAGATTATATTGAGAATAATTTAAGTATATTCAAGAAACTATACGATGTTATAAGGGTAATTGATCCAATTACAAAGAGGGTGCTCCTATATAATGGAAATACTATAGTTGAGAAAGGGAGTACATGTTTTAATAAAATTGGTAGAGAATCCATTTGTGAAAATTGTATATCTATTAGAGCATTAAAGGATAAAAAGACTTATATGAAAATAGAGAGTGTGGATAGTAAATCTTATCTTATTACAGTATTACCAATTGAAGTTGAAAACAAGACATTAATAGTGGAACTTATCAAGGAAGTTACAGATAGTCTTTTTTATGGACATAGTTTAGATGGTGAAGGCTGTAAGGTTAGTAATATAATAAGTGATTTGAAACTTATGACTATACGGGATTCGTTAACGGACATTGGTAATAGAAGATTTATTGATGAAACACTACCTATAGATATGCAACTATGTTTTAAGAAGGATGAGCCTATTTCAATAATAATGGTTGATGTGGATTACTTTAAGATGATTAATGATAAGTTTGGTCATACCACAGGGGATTTTGTCTTAAAGGAATTAGCAGGATGCCTAAAACAATGCATAAGAAATAAGAAAGATTGGATCGGAAGATACGGAGGAGAAGAATTTTTAGTATGTATACCGGGGGCTGATGAAAAAGCTGCATTGGAAATAGCTGAAAGAATGCATGAGTGCATATTGAAAAAGAAGTTTATTCATAATAATGAAGATATAAAGGTAACTGCTTCCTTTGGAATATGCTCAACTGTTGATAAAAAAATAACAGTAGAAGAATTTTTGAATTTTGCTGATAAAAAGTTATACGAAGCTAAAAATGCTGGAAGAAATAGAATTGTATTTTAATATAATAGGAGAGAAATCTATATTTAGTGATTTCTCTACTATTTTTACTGTATAAAAAAATATAAAATTTTTAAGCTGACTAAACCTCGATATTTCAATGGTTTGTAAGTTTTTTATTACATTTGTTTTACCATATCATGTATATTATGTACCATATATGGTGCATCCATTTTATCGCAGATCATTTCTATGAAGCAGAGCTTTTCTTTACATTGAACTTCGGCTTGTTTAATTGCTTCATCTAGTTCTATATTTGTATAAACTTTTGTGACATATGAATTTCCTCCATAAGATTCAACAAGCTTAGTGTAATCCCAATTTGGGATATCATTATAATAGACCTTATTAGGATTATTTAGATATGCTTCTATTGTATAAAAGTTATTATTAAGCAGGAAGATTATCGGTTTACAATTGTTGTGCAACATAGAACTTATCTCTTGTGTGGTTAATTGATGCGATCCATCTCCTGTAAATAAAATAATACGTCTATTTTTAGCTGCAATAGATGCTCCAAAGGTAGCAGGAGTTGCGTATCCAATACTTCCCCAACCACTTTGATTTATATATGTTACTCCTTTTGGAAGCCTTAGCTGAGATACTCCATATGCAAATGTCCCTGTTTCAGCAATAATAATATCATCTTCTTTAATAAATTCTTGTATCCTAGGATAATAGAAGTTAGATGAAATTTTATCTTCTAAACTTGCAACGCTATTGGTGTAAGGAAAATGTACATTAGGCTTTGGTGTTGATTTATTTTTTGCAATTTTTAAAAGTTCATTTAGTGAATCTCTTATTAGGATATTTTCATATACAGACATTCCAACTTTAACATAAGTAGGTTGAAGTTCTATTATATTTAGTGGATTTAGATTTGCACTGAAGGAACCGGTATTATAGTCTGACCAAATGGCTCCTATAGTTATGAGGCAGTCGGAACTTTCTACTATCTTCTGAACTTCATTGCTTCCCCAATTTCCAGCATATAAACCTATATAATTAGGATGACTTTCATTAAAAGAACTTTTTCCCATCATCATTGTAGCAACAGGTATATCCATTTTGTCTACTAATTTTTCTACTATACTCTGTAGACCATATCTCAATACTAAGATATCAGGGATTATAATAGGATTTTTAGCCTTTGTAATCATTAAGTTTATATGGTCAATAGCTGATTTTAGAGACTTTTCATCAGTTTGCTTTTCAGTTGTAACTAAACTTCTAGTAGTAACTTTCTGTTCGGCTACGTCTATGGCAATAAGTAAATATACCGGTTTTTTTGTATCTTTTGCAATACTAATAGCTTTAGGTATCTCTATTTCTGCATTCTCTTTTGTGATGACTGCAGTATATGCGGTTATATTCTCATAAATTTTTATAAATGCGTCGTAATAGCCATCAAGCAAAGTATGATGCATCTTTTTATGTTCTAGTTGGACGGTTGTTTTAGGGGCCCCTACTATATGAATAACGGGGACATTTTCACTGTAGGAACCTGCAATTGCATTACATGCGCTTAGCTCACCTACACCAAAGGTTGTAATTATTGCCCCCATTCCTTTTATTCTTGCATAGCCATCTGCTGCATATCCAGAATTTAATTCGTTGCAACAATTTACGAAATTAATTTTTTTATAGTGTTCTAATGTATCCAAAAGTGAAAAATTATAATCTCCAGGTACTCCGAAGATTTCAGTTATTCCTTCTTTATATAAACAATCATATAAATATTCACTTACAGTTGGCTCATTTGTATAATTTGTTTTTTGTTGTTGAAGCATACCAACATACCTCCTAGATTAATTAAATTGCATTTAAAAACATTATCTGATAATTATTTTAAATGCAATTTAATTAATATTTTAGCCAAGGTTATAAACCTTATGCTTTGGATTTTAATTAAAAATAAAGCCAGTTAATAAAATATTTAGTGTATAATATTTTGCAGTTAAGGCTGGTTATAAGCATATGTCTATTCAAAAAACTGATAGATAATTATGATATAAAAGCAGGAGATACATTTATGTGTTTTCTACTATTTCAAATTAAAACAATGTATACAGCATATTTTACGGACATAATAGCGTATATTTAAACAAAATAGAAATATCTATAGCAAAGTACACGCTGTTGTAAATGGAGGTTAATATGTACACATTTTCTGAACTTATTTCAAAGGGAATTGAAATCTTTTTTATCAATTTAGTTCTTTCTGGTGATAATGTTGGGGTTATAGCACTGGCAATAAAAGATTTACCACCAAAGAAGGCCAAGCTTGCCAATATTATGGGAGTATGGGTAGCACTCTTTCTTAGAATATTTTTCGTAGGTATTATTGGCTTTTTATATACTTTAGATTGGCTTCATATCAATATAATAGGGGCCATATTGCTGCTATATATTACTTTTAATATGATTCAAGACCAAGGTAAAGGTGTCCGAGCAAAAAGCGGACAAACTGGTGGCTTTTTTAAAGCAATTATATCGATAACAGTAGCGGATATAAGTATGAGCCTAGATAATGTATTAGCGATAGTTTCAATTGCTATGACTGATACTGAGAAGATAACAGGTCAGCAGATGGGACTGGTAATCTTCGGATTAATGATATGCATGCCTATTATATTTTGGGGAAGTGAATTTATCGCTGAGATGATGGTAAGGTTTCCTGTGATTATATATATGTGCGCAGCTTTACTAGTTTATACTGCAGTGAAAATGATTTTTGACGATAAATTAGTGTCAGGGGCAATAAATAATATAAATCCTGCGCTAGGTTTAATTTTTTCGATTTTATGTGCATTAGCAGTGTTGGTTTATGGTATTGAAAATCTATAAGAGATAGTATAACAAAAATTACATAAATGAAAGATGGGATGGATCAAAGTGGGAGAACTAAGGAGTATATTGGAACTTATAAATTTTTCTGAAAAACTAAAGTATGAATTAAGGCATAGTTATTTATCTAATGGAAGGCAAGAGAGTGTTGCAGAGCACAGTTGGAGGCTTTCTCTTATGGCCATAATGATAGAGAAACATCTTACTAAGCCTATAGATTTAGAAAAACTTTTAAAGATGACTATAATACATGACCTAGTAGAAGCAGAAGTGGGAGATATTCCTACTTTTGATACTATGAACAATGAGATAAAAAAGAATATGAAACATAAAAATGAAATCAGAGCCATTGAAAAAATAAGAGATATGATTGGTGGTATCTTAGGTAATGATATGTATGATTTATGGATGGAATTTGAAGAGAAAGAAACTTATGAGGCTAAGATTGCCAATGGATTGGACAAGTTAGAAGCGCAAATACAGCATAACGAAGCAGATTTATCTACGTGGATAGATATAGAATTTAAGATGTGCTATATGCTTGACAAACATGTTGAATTTGAGCCGGCCTTAATGGAACTTAAAAAATTAGTGTTAGAACAAGCTGAACAGAAATTGATAAAAGCTGATATTGATCTTGATTCTTTAAAAAGTTGATAAATTTTATTTCACACAAACAATACATATTTATTACATAAGTATAATACAATTCTAAGCTATTATATAAACATAATAAGTTTTAATTTTTACCCCCTAAAAATTAAATTTAAAAATGTATATAATATGAAAAAGTGTATATAATACTAATGACCGATATGGTCATTACGTAGGATCTTGCTGCCGATTGGCAGCTTTTTTTTGTCTCCAAAGATGTGCCAGCTCAATTTGTGTAAAAATCAATTTAAAATTGTATATCTATGGTATATAATATTGAATTGAGATGTATTGAGTCGGTTGTAATGTTTTTAAGAATATATATTTAAATACGAAGTGTACATCAAAAGATGAAATACTTAAATTGGAAATCTATGATCAAAACTCCTCTGGGTTCTGATAGGAGAATTTGAAGATATAAATTTTATTAAGAAGTGATTCATCTATAGATAAACCAGTTCCAAATAAAATCTATATTTGATACTCCTATTACTATTGATAGTTAATAGAAGTATCACTTAGTTTTGTTAAATAAGACTGGATTATCTATATATATTGTGAGAAGGGGATATATATGGATACCGCAACAATTGTTAAAGCTGTGATAATAATACTTTTAGGCAGTGCCTATATATGGACAAATTCAAAGAGGTACAAGGATTAAAAATAGGAAGGGAACATCATATGAAGAATTTTTGGTGCGATGTGTACTTAGATAAGATAAAGAACAATGTAGATAGAATAAAAGACTTGACTAATAACAAAAAAATAATAGCAGTCGTTAAAGGAAATGCTTACGGATTAGGAATTGAAGGGATTACTGAATTTTTAGATCAATTTGTAGATTTCTTCGCTGTTGGAGATTTAGAAGAGGCTAAGAGAGTTAAAAGTCAAAAAGAAATCCTACTATTGACTCCATTGGTAACTTTCACTGATTTTAATACAGACATGGATAATGTAATTTTTACAATAGATAACGAAGCTATACTAGATAAGCTTTCACCTGAAACAAGTATAAAAGTTCACTTATATGTTGATAGTGGAATGAATAGAATGGGAATAAGCCCAGAAAGAATTGATAGTGTAATAGAAAGAATACAAAATGAATTTGAAAACATAATTATAGATGGAATATATACTCACTTACATAATGGAAGCGATATCAAGTATACGAAAAATCAAATTAATATATTCAGGGGCACAGTTGAGAAGTATATAGGGATAATACCCCATATACACTGTTTAAATTCAACTTGCACACTAAACAGTGAATATAGACAACTGGCTGAGTTTACTAACACAGTTAGAAGTGGAAATATTCTATATGGATATGATGGGTTAAATCAGGGATTCAAAAAAGCTTACGGGTTTTATGCTAAACCAGTTAATACTCACTTTGTAAAAAAGGGAGGATATGTTGGTTATGGATGTAAATATAAAGCTAAGAAAGATATGCATGTGGGAGTATTAGGTTTTGGAAACATAGAGCATTTTGGCTTTAATAAGTCAGTAAAGCATAATGTACTTTATGATATTTTAAAGGCTATTTATAATCATGTTAAGTTTAGACCTGTAATCTTTTCGGGAAACATTGGAGTAAGAATTCTTGGTACTGCTAACATGAATACTACATTAATATCAATGAATGGCATAAATATAGAAAGTATACTTAGAATTGATATATCTCCTATACTTGCAGATTCATCAGTGGAGAAAAATTACATAACGAATTAGGTTGCGGTTTAAATAAGTTATTATTCGTCATATAACGAATAATAACTTATTTTTTTGTTTTATTATTGACAAAGTATGGAGCGAGTGTTATTTTATTTTTATAAAGACGAATAATTTTAAGACTATTTAGAGTATAATTCGTAATCAAGGGCGATTACATTCCTAAGTGTGCCCTTAGGATTTTTTTATTCTTTAGGAAATTATAATTTAATATATAGATGTACCACTCCGAACCGAAATCTATTTTTAAAACTCTCACTGCTTATGGTGAGAGAATTTAAAAATAATAAGTTTTATTACGAAATGGTACATACATAAAAATGCGTAACAGACTTAAAACATAATATAAGTTAAAGAATAAAAAAAGAATAATATGGCGCCAGCCTAGTTTTCCTAATATGCATTAGGAAAGGCAGATGCGCAAAAAAAATCACTGAAGAAAGTCGCTTCAGCGACTTTTTAAAAGCTTAAAAGCATTAAGCTATAATAAATCTGAATATTTGTGTTTTGGGAGGAAATCATGATTAGAACTTTGTATGTAGAAAAAAGACAGGGCTTTGACATTGAAGCAAAAGCACTACTAGAGGACTTCAAAACAAATTTAGGAATAGACACTATTAAAGATGTACGTTTAATAAACAAATATTCTTTCAGTGAAGTTGAGAGTGAAGTTTATGAAAAAGCAAAAGCTATAATCTTTTCTGAACCTATGGTAGATAAAGTTTATGAAGACCAATTTCCTATTTTAGAAGGAGAAGCTGTTTTTTCAGTAGAATACCTTCCAGGCCAATATGATCAAAGAGCAGACTCAGCTGAACAATGTTTTCAAATCCTAACAGCAGGAGATAAGCTTGAGATAAAATCATCAAAGGTTGTATGCTTAAGTGGCAATATAAGTAAAGATGAACTAATAAATATAAAACAATATTACATAAATCCTGTTGACTCAAGAGAGGTTGATCCTCTATCTAAAGAACTGTTCTCATCCTATGAAATTCCAAGTGAAGTAAAAAATATACATGGTTTTATAAATATGAATGAAGATCAGCTAAGTTTTCTTCATAAAGAATTAGGCTTAGCTATGACTATAGAGGATTTAATATTAATAAAAGAATATTTCTCAGAGGAGAATAGAAATCCAAGTATTACTGAAATAAAGGTTATAGATACTTATTGGTCAGATCACTGCAGACACACAACTTTTTTAACTGCAATAGAAAGTGTTGAAATAGAGGAAAGTGTCTACACAAGTCCTATCATTAAAAGTTTTAATAGATATAAAGAAGCTAGAAAACTTTTATATAAAGATAAACACAAAGATATGACTTTGATGGATATAGCTGTTATAGCAATGAAAGAACTTAAAGCTAAAGGAATGCTTGAAGATCTAGATATTTCAGATGAAATAAATGCATGTTCCATAAAAGTAAAGGTTGAAACAGAAGCAGGTACTGAAGATTACCTTGTGATGTTCAAGAACGAAACACATAATCATCCTACTGAAATTGAACCATTTGGAGGGGCAGCTACATGTCTTGGTGGGGCGATTAGGGACCCACTATCAGGCAGAACTTATGTATACCAAGCTATGAGGGTTACAGGAAGTGGAGATCCTACAGTAGCTATAGAAAGTACTTTAAAGGGGAAACTACCTCAAAGAAAGATAACTTTAGGTGCAGCACATGGATATAGCTCTTATGGTAACCAGATAGGTCTTGCTACAGGACAGGTTAATGAAATATACGATGCTGGTTATGTTGCTAAGAGAATGGAAATCGGTGCGGTAATAGCAGCAGCACCACTTAAGAATGTAAGAAGAGAAGAACCTGTAAAGGGAGATATAATAATTCTTCTTGGGGGAAGAACAGGAAGAGATGGTTGTGGTGGAGCAACTGGATCGTCTAAAGAACATACAGTTGAGTCAATAGAGCAATGTGGAGCAGAAGTGCAAAAGGGAAATGCACCAACTGAAAGAAAATTACAAAGACTTTTTAGAAATCCTAAGGTTTCTAATATGATAAAGAGATGTAATGACTTTGGTGCAGGAGGAGTATCCGTAGCTATAGGAGAACTTTGCAGAGGTCTTGATATTAACTTAGATCTAGTACCTAAAAAGTATGAAGGTCTTGATGGAACAGAACTAGCTATTTCAGAATCTCAGGAAAGAATGGCAGTAGTTGTTTCGAAAGAAGATGGACAGAAGTTTGTTGAACTAGCACTTGAAGAAAACTTAGAAGCAACTATTGTTGCTGAAGTTACTGATCTTGAAAGAATGAGAATGTTCTGGAATGGTAAAAAGATTGTAGATTTATCAAGAGCATTTTTAGATACAAATGGGGCAAAGCAAACAGCAGCCGCTATATTAAAAGCACCTAGATCTGAAGAAAATGTATTTAACGAAGAAAATAGTGAAACCTTAAGAAAACAATGGATAGAAACTTTAAAGAGTTTAAATGTTGCATCACAAAAAGGTTTAGTTGAAAGATTTGACTCAACAATAGGAGCAGGAACTGTATTAATGCCTTTTGGAGGAAAGTATCAGTTGACTCCTGCTGAAGGAATGGCGGCGAAGATACCTGTAGTTAATGGGGAAGCTGAAGAAGCAACTCTAATGGCATTTGGATTCAATCCTAAAATTGCTAAATGGAGTCCATACCATAGTGCTTATAACGCAGTGGTAGAATCTGTAGCAAAGATAGTTGCTTGTGGTGGTAAGAGCAAAAAGGTTTGGCTAACTTTCCAAGAGTATTTTGAAAAGCTTGGAAAAAATCCTGAAAGATGGGGAAAGCCACTAGCAGCACTACTTGGAGCATACCAAGCTCAAATAGATTTAGGGATAGCAGCCATAGGCGGAAAAGATAGTATGTCAGGAAGTTTTGGAGAGATGGATGTACCACCTACTTTAGTATCTTTCGCTGTAGCTGTTGAGAAAGCTAAAAATATAATCTCACCTGAGTTTAAGAAAGTAAATTCTCAAGTGATTTATGTAAGTGTGAATAGAGATGAAAGTGAACTTATTAATATAGAAGAATTTAAGAAAAATTTAGAAGTAATTGAAAGATTGATAGAAGAGAAAAAAATTATATC
Organism: Clostridium folliculivorans; assembly: GCF_024341905.1. Lineage (GTDB taxonomy): Bacteria > Bacillota > Clostridia > Clostridiales > Clostridiaceae > Clostridium_AR > Clostridium_AR folliculivorans. The sequence continues at coordinate 129,088 of NZ_BQXY01000003.1, read as the reverse complement.
AGCATATTCCTTGAAAAATGGGGGCATTTGTGAAGGGATATCTAAAATGTGTTTCGGAAACAAAATTGGGGTTAGGCTTTCAGCATTAAGCAAAGAGGAACTTTTCAATATTAACTATGGAACATTTATACTTGAAGTTCCATGTGGAGTAGATATTGATAGCGAATTTAAAGGGGCTAGTTACAAGATTATTGGTGAAACAATAGAAGAAGCAGCTATTAAAGTTTTAGATGAGAGCTTTGATATTGATGAACTTATATTACAGTGGGAAAGAAAATTAAATAAAGTATTTAAGATTAAGACTGAAGAAGAAAATGAAAAGGTAACTTCTATTCTATATAAAAATAGCTATAAAAAGTCACCAGCAATTAAAACTGCAAAACCAAGAGTGCTAATACCTGTATTCCCAGGTACAAACTGTGAATATGACTGTGCAAGAGCCTTTGAAAAAGAAGGTGCTGAAGTAAAACAGCTAGTACTTAAGAATCTTACTAAAGAAAGTCTTTTAGATTCATTAGTGCAAATGGAAAAAGAAATTAAAAACAGTCAGATAATAATGCTTCCTGGAGGCTTTAGTGCCGGAGACGAACCTGATGGATCTGCTAAATTCATAGCGACTGTGTTTAGAAATGAAAGAATTAGTAATGCTGTGATGGAACTTCTAAAAAATAGAGATGGACTTATGCTAGGTATTTGTAACGGCTTCCAAGCATTAGTTAAACTAGGGTTACTTCCATACGGAGAGATAGTTGATATGGAAGAAGAGATGGCTACATTAACCTTTAACACTATGGGAAGACATATGAGTTCAATAGTAAATACAAAAGTAGTTTCAAAGCTGTCACCTTGGTTTAATGAAGTTAATTTAGGAGATATCAATGCTGTTCCAATATCTCATGGTGAAGGAAGATTTGTTGCACCACAAGAGCTTTTAACAGTGCTTCAAGCAAAGGGACAAATAGCAACTCAATATGTGGATATGAATGGAGAGGCTACACTTAATATGCCATACAATCCAAATGGGTCAATGCTTGCAATCGAAGGTATAACAAGTCCTGATGGAAGAATACTTGGCAAGATGGGTCATTCAGAAAGAATTGGTGCAAACTTGTATAAGAACATTGTTGGAGAGTTTGACCAAAAACTCTTCAAGTCTGGTGTGAATTACTTTAAATAGTGCTGAAATTAATGATAAAAATAATTTTAATCAAGCTGGAGGTATAAGATGAAAGTAGCAATTTTCTTTGGTTCAAAATCAGATACTGATGTAATGAAGGGAGCAGCTAATGCTCTGAAGGAATTTGGAGTGGAATATAAGGCTTTTGTATTATCTGCTCATAGAGTTCCTGAAAAGCTTATGGAAACTCTACATGAAATAGATGAAGAAGGTTTTGAAGTAATAATTGCAGGTGCTGGACTTGCAGCACATCTACCTGGAGTTATAGCATCACATACAACAATGCCTGTAATAGGAGTACCTGTAAACGCAGCAATAAATGGTCTAGATGCTCTATATTCAATAGTGCAGATGCCTAAATCAATACCAGTAGCAACAGTTGGAATAAACAACAGTTATAATGCAGGTATGCTTGCGGTACAGATGCTTTCATTAAAATATCCAGAGCTTAAAGAAAAGCTAATAAATTTCCGTAAAGATATGAAAGAAAAATTTATAAAAGAAAATGGAGAAGGAGTGGAACTATAATGGAAAAAAGAGAAATGATGTATGAAGGAAAAGCAAAAAAAATATATGCAACAGATAAGGCTGATGAGGTAATAGTTTATTATAAGGATGATGCAACAGCATTTAACGGAGAAAAGAAAGGTCAAATAGAAGACAAGGGTGTTTTAAATAACGCAATAACTTCAGTGCTTTTTGAACTTCTTGAAAAAGAAGGAGTTAAGACTCACTTTATAGAAAAGTTAAGTGATAGAGAGCAACTTTGCAGAAAGGTTGAAATAGTACCTCTTGAAGTTATAGTTAGAAATGTAGCAGCTGGAAGTATGGCTAAGAGATTAGGACTAGAAGAAGGATTCCCTTTAAAGACTACAGTTTTTGAAATTTGCTTAAAGGATGATTCCTTAGGAGATCCACTAATCAATGATTATCATGCAGTAGGAATAGGGGCTGCTACATTTGAAGAATTAGAAAAAATGTATGAAATGACTGCCAAGGTTAATGATGTACTTAAGGCATTCTTCTTAAAGCAAAACATAAAGCTTATAGACTTTAAAATTGAGTTCGGCAGATATAACGGAGAAATATTACTTGCTGACGAAATATCGCCAGATACATGTAGATTTTGGGATGCAACTACTAATGAAAAATTAGATAAAGACAGATTTAGAAGAGATCTTGGAAATGTTAAAGATGCATATGTAGAAATACTTAATAGAATTAACCAGTAATTATTAGTGAAAGGAATCTGATTATGAGAATAGAGCCGATTGAAGATAAGTTTAAAGAAGAATGTGGAGTATTTGGAGTGTTTTCCAAGAACAACTTAGATGTAGCAAGAATCACATACTATGGACTTTATGCATTACAACACAGAGGACAAGAGAGTGCGGGTATTGCAGTTTCTGATGGTGAAAGCTTAAAGCATCATAAAGATTTAGGCCTTATAACTGAAGCTTTTAAAGAAAAGCACCTAGAGGAATTAAAGGGACATATAGCAATTGGACATGTTAGATATTCAACTACAGGATCGACTAATGTGGAAAATGCACAACCACTTTTAAGCTCATACAAGCTTGGCTCTATTGCCATAGCACATAACGGAAATCTAGTTAATGCTGATGTGCTTAGAGAACTTCTAGAAGATTCTGGACACGTATTTCATACCTCGATAGACTCAGAAGTAATTATAAGCTTAATAGCTAGAGGAGCAAAAAGAGGAATAGAAAGAGCTATAGCAGATGCTGTTCAAACCATAAAAGGTTCCTTTGCTTTAGTCATGATGACTAAGGATAAGCTTATAGGTGTTAGGGATTCTAATGGAATAAGACCTTTATGTATAGGGAAAATTGATGATAGTTATATTTTAGCTTCTGAAAGCTGTGCTTTAGATACAGTTGGTGCTGAATTTGTAAGAGACGTAAAACCAGGTGAAATTGTAATAATAGATGAACACGGTATTGAAAGTGTAAGATATTCAGAACAAACTCAGTGCGAAACTTGTGTGTTTGAGTATATCTATTTTGCAAGACCAGATAGTACAATAGATGGCATAAATGTTCATCAATCAAGAATTAAAGTTGGAGAAATGCTATTCAAAGAGTCTCCAGTTGAGGCTGATATTGTAATAGGTGTTCCCGATTCAGGAATCTCAGCTGCAATTGGATATTCAAGAGCCTCTGGTATTCCTTATGAAACAGGTTTCGTGAAGAATAAGTATGTTGGAAGAACCTTTATAACACCAAATCAAGAGATTAGAGAAAGAGCGGTATCAGTAAAGCTAAATCCGTTAAAAGTAAATGTAGAGGGTAAAAGAGTAATTCTTATTGATGATTCAATAGTTAGAGGAACAACTTCAAGACATCTTGTTGAAGCCCTTAGAAAAGCAGGGGCTACAGAAGTTCACTTTAGAGTTGCATCACCAGTAGTGAAATTTCCATGTTATTTTGGAATAGACATATCTTATAGAAAAGAATTAATTGGTTCAGATAGAACAGTTGAAGAAATAAATGAGGTAATTGGTGCAGATTCTCTATCTTATATTTCTTTAGAAGGTTTATTAAAGTGTTTTGGAGAAAAGAAAGGTTACTGTTTAGGCTGCTTTAATGGAATTTATCCAGTGTCAACCCCAATAGAAACAGCAAAAGATCATCTTGAAAGGTAGTGAAGAAATGTTAACATACAAACAAGCAGGAGTAGATATTGAAGAAGGATATAAATCCGTTAAACTCATAAAAGAATATGCAAGCAGAACTTTATCAAAATATGTTTTAAATGGACTTGGAAGCTTTGCTGGAATGGTAGAACTCCCTGAGGGGTATAAAAAACCAGTGCTAGTTTCAGGAACAGATGGAGTTGGTACAAAGCTTGATATAGCTTTTAAGACAAAAAAATATGATACGGTTGGAATAGACTGCGTTGCTATGTGTGTAAATGATATATTATGTCATGGTGCAAAGCCACTATTTTTCCTAGATTATATAGCTTGTGGCAAACTTGAGGCGGAAGTAGCCTCAGATTTAGTAAAAGGTGTTTCCGATGGTTGTCTTCAAGGAGATTGTTCCTTAGTTGGTGGCGAAACAGCAGAAATGCCTGGCTTCTATAAAGAAGGAGAATATGATGTAGCAGGATTTGCAGTAGGAATTGTAGATAAAGATAAGATAATAAACGGAAGTACCATAGAAGAAGGAAATGTCCTAATAGGCTTAGCATCTTCAGGAATACACTCTAATGGATTCTCTTTGGTAAGAAAGATATTTACTGATTTAAATGAAGAATTTGATGGAAAGCCAGTATGGGAAACTTTGATTGAGCCTACCAAAATATATGTAAAACCAGTGATGAAAGTTCTAGAAAGTTATGATATAAAAGGAATGGCACATATAACTGGTGGAGGTTTTATAGAAAATGTTCCAAGAATGTTTGGGGACAGAGAACTTACTGCGGTTATCAATAAGAATAGCTATCCACTTCCAAATATTTTTCAGGAAATAATAAATAGAGGCGTTGAAAAGGACCATATGTACAACACCTTCAACATGGGAATAGGTTTCATATTAGCAGTTGATAAACAAGATAAAGATGCTGTACTTGAGCTTTTAATATCTCAAGGCGAGAAAGCTTATGAGATTGGATATGTTAAGAACGGAGGTACAGGAATTTGTTTAGAATAGCAGTACTAGTTTCAGGTGGAGGAAGTAACCTTGGCTCCATAATAGAAAGTATTGAAAAAGGGTACTTAAACTGCTCCATTGAGGCTGTTATTTCTGATAAAAAAGACGCTTTTGCCTTAACAAGAGCAAAAGAAAAAAATATACCAGCGTATGTAGTAGATAAGAAGGAATTTGGCTCTGAATCTTCAAATAAGATATTAGAGCTTTTAAGAGATAAGGTTGATTTAGTAGTGCTTGCAGGCTACTTATCCATTTTAAATGGAGATTTGCTAAGATACTTTAAAAACAGGATAATAAATATCCATCCTTCTCTTATTCCTGCTTTTTCAGGAGCTGGAATGTATGGGATAAAGGTTCATCAAGCTGCTATTAAAAAAGGGGTTAGATTTTCTGGATGTACAGTGCATTTTGTTAATGAAGAGGTTGATGGTGGAGAAATACTTCTTCAAGAAGTGGTTGAGGTTCGTGAAGAGGATGAACCAAAAACACTTCAAGAAAGAATTCTTGTAAAGGAACACGAAATCTTACCTAAAGCTATAAAGCTTATAAGTGAAGGGAAAGTTATAATAAAAGATGGAAAAACTTTTTTACTGAATAGTACCAATCCTAAGGAGGTTTTTTAAATGATAAAAAGAGCTTTGTTAAGCGTATATGATAAAACTGGCATACTTGATTTTGCTAAGTTTCTTGTTAGTAAGGATGTGGAGTTAATATCCTCTGGAGGTACTTACAAATATCTTCTGGAAAATGGTGTAGCTGTTAAGGAAATAGCTGAGATTACAAAAGCACCTGAGATGCTAGATGGAAGAGTTAAGACCCTTCATCCAGTGATTCATGGAGGGATTTTAGCTATAAGAGACAACGAAGAGCATATGAACACTATAAAAGAAAGAGGAATAAATACTATAGATTTAGTAGTTGTTAACTTATATCCTTTCTTTGAAAAGTTAAAAGAAGATTTGAGCTTTGAAGAAAAGGTTGAATTTATAGATATCGGTGGTCCTACAATGCTTAGAGCAGCAGCTAAAAACTTTAAAGATGTTGTAGTAATAAGCAATATAGAGGATTATAGCAAGGTTCAAGAAGAAATTGAGCAAAGTGAAGATGTAAGTCTAAAAACAAGAAAAGTTCTTGCAGGTAAAGTGTTTAATCTTATGAGTGCTTATGATGGAGCTATAAGTAACTTTTTACTTGAAGGAGAAGAAGAATATCCAGAATACCTTTCAATTTCCTACAAGAAAAAACAAGAATTAAGATATGGTGAAAATCCTCATCAAAGTGCTGCTTACTATTCAAATAATGAAGTGGATGGCGCTATGAATACTTTTGAAGTACTTAATGGAAAAGAGCTTTCTTATAACAACCTAAAGGATCTTGATATTGCTTGGAAGGTTGTAAGTGAGTTTGATGAAATAGTTACCTGTGGATTAAAGCACAATACCCCTTGTGGAGTGGCTATAGGAGAAAATGTATATGACAGTTATATAAAAGCTTATGAGTGTGACCCTACTTCAATCTTTGGTGGCATAGTTGCGGTAAACAGAAAACTTGACAAGGCTACAGCAGAAGAGATGAGCAAGATATTTTTAGAAGTAGTAGCAGCGCCAGAATTTGATGAAGAGGCTTTAGAAGTTTTAAGAAAAAAGAAGAACTTAAGAGTTATAAAGGTAAATTCAGCTCCAAAGGCTAAAAATTATATGGTTACAGTGGATGGCGGAATATTAGTACAAGAAGAAGATAAGAAGCTTATAGAAGAATTAAAAGTAGTGACTGAAAATACTCCTTCTGAGGCGGAAATGAAGGATATGATTTTTGGTATGAAGGTAGTAAAATACGTTAAATCAAATGCTATTGTTGTAATAAACGATGGAAAAGCAGTGGGAATCGGTGGAGGTCAAGTTAATAGAATATGGCCTACAATAGATGCCTTAAAGAGAGGAACAGGAGCTACAGTTCTTGCTTCGGATGCTTTCTTCCCATTTGGTGACGTAGTAGAAGAAGCTTCAAAATATGATATAAAAGCAATTATTCAACCAGGTGGATCTGTTAGAGATCAAGAATCCATAGATCAGTGTAACAAGCATGGTATAAGCATGGTGTTCACTGGAATAAGACATTTCAAACACTAATATAGATGGAGTGATTATTGATGAAGCTTTTACTAATTGGAGGCGGAGGAAGAGAACATGCAATAGCATGGAAGCTTGCAAAAAGCCAAAAGGTTGAAAAGATATATGTAGCACCTGGCAATGGTGGAACAGCGCTAGAAGATAAATGTGAGAATATAGGGTTAGAAACTTACGAAGAAATGGCTAAGTTTGTAAAAGAAAATAACATCGATTTGACTGTGGTAGGACCAGAAGAACCATTAACAAAGGGTATAGTAAATTTATTTAAGAAGGAAGACTTAAGGATATTTGGACCAGAGCAAAAAGCTGCTATGCTTGAAGGTAGCAAGAGCTTCTCCAAGGATTTTATGAGAAAATATAATATAAAAACTGCAGCTTATGAAGTTTTTTATGATAGTGAGAAAGCTGTAGAGTACTTAAAAAGTGCTGAGTATCCTATAGTAATAAAAGCGGACGGGTTAGCTGCAGGAAAAGGCGTAAGTATCTGCGAAGATTTTAAACAAGCAGAAGATACTATAAAAGACTTTATGGTGCAAGATAAGTTTAAAGGAGCAGGTAAAAAGATAGTTATTGAAGAGTTTTTACAAGGTGTTGAAGCTTCAATATTATCAATAACTGATGGTAAGACTATAATCCCTTTTATATCGGCAAAAGATCATAAACAGATTTTTGATGGAGGAGTAGGTCCTAATACTGGTGGTATGGGAGTAATAGCGCCTAATCCTTATGTTACTGACGAAGTTTTTGAAGACTTTGAGAAGAATATAATGGATCCAACTCTTGTAGGAATAAAAGAAGAAGGTTTTGATTATAAAGGAATTGTATTTTTTGGAGTAATGATTACCGAAAAAGGATGTTATCTGCTTGAATACAATGTAAGAATGGGAGATCCTGAAACTCAATCAGTACTTTCTTTAATGGATAGTGATCTTTTAGAACTAATAGAACTTTCACTTGAAGAAAAATTAAGTGTTGCAGAGGTGAAATGGAAAAACGGTGCATGCTGCAATGTGGTTTTGGCTTCAAAAGGATACCCAGAAGCCTTTGAAAAAGGCTTTAAGATAGAGATTGATCCTGCTGTAAAAGAGAATGTATTTATTGCTGGTGGAGTTATTAAAGATGAGGTTTTAGTAACTTCAGGTGGAAGAGTACTTTCGGTAGTAGGTGTAGGAGATACAATTGAAGCTGCAAGAGAAAAAGCATACTCCAATATAGATTCAGTAACTTTTGAAGGAAGATATTTCAGAAAAGATATAGGATTAATTTCTGAGTAAGAGTTAAGCGTATTATAGATAAAGGACTGTCAAAATGAAGTTTTATTCTTTGGCAGTCTTTTTTCCATAATTAAAAATGTTTTAGTTATATATTTAATGAATAATAAATTAAAAACTCCAATATATTTGTAAAGATTAGCAATGTTGAACAGGAGAATTTAATTTGTTGGAGGATATATAACAGTGGAAGATTTAAAACAAGGTGTTACAATCAGTAGAAATAAAGATGAATATATTAGAAATACACATAAGTTAATAATTTTGATACTATCAGTTATAGCTATAATATTTTTAGGAATAATTTTCAAATACATAATTAAAAACAATACTCTGCTTGGAATGCAGACAATAAGTTTCTTTATTATTGTAATAGCAATTGATATTTTTGCTTTACATAAATTTACTTACAGTAAACTGCAACAAGTTAATTTGAAACTAGCTAAACTCGAAGAAGAAAACCTTAAACTAAAAGAAGAAGTTTTGGTGGACAAACTTACTGGAGCTTTCAATAGAAGAAAACTTCAGGAGATAATTGAGATTGAATTTGAAAGAAGCAAGAGATATAATATCCCATTATCAATGATAATCTTTGATATTGATGATTTTAAGAAAATTAATGATAAGCATGGGCATAGTAGAGGAGATGTAATTTTAAAAAATATCACGAAAATTATAACTTCTAAATTAAGAAAAACGGATTTTTTTATACGTTGGGGAGGAGAAGAGTTTGTTATACTTGCTCCAGAAACTAATATGCAAGGTGCTTTGATATTAGGAGAAAAGGTAAGAAAATTAGTTTCAGAAAATATATTTGTTGCACTTGAGCGAGTAACTGTAAGTGTTGGAGTGGCAGAATACAAAAAGGAACTAACATATAAAGAGTTTTTTGACAAGGCAGACAAGGCACTGTATATAGCAAAGAACAGCGGAAAGAACAATGTTAAATTTGTAGATTAAAACAAGCATGGATGTACCACTTCAATTAGAAAACTATTTTCAAAATGCATCTGGCTTCTGAGAGGCAGATTTGAAAATATAAATTTTATAATGAAGTGGTACATCATGAGAGGATTTTTATTTGTTTTGTAGAAATATTAATTATGAAAAAGTATCATTAATTTAGTTATACAATAAAATTTGGATAAGTTAAATTCAGTGTTTAAGAATTTTTATCCATTCAGTTGAAACTTTAATGAGCTTTGTAAAGATTTTATATGATTTTCGTTAAGTCATAGTTTCAAGGAGAGGTTTATAATGAGGAGGAATTTTGAACAAAAACTAGATTATAGTCAAATAAAGGATGTAGACTTTAGAGTTTCTTTTATTAATACAGAAGAATTTAATGGTTATGTTCACTTAGCAGCAATTCACAAGGTGAGTGAGGCCGTTTTTAGAAGCGTAGATGACAAAAGAATAAAAATAATGGATAATGAATTTAAGTGGCTTCAGATAACTCCATTAAATGCAAATTACAATCTCATAACTATACTTGACGATAAAGATGAAATACTTCAGTGGGAATTTCAAATAATAGATAATAATGAAGTTGATGGTAAAATAAGTTTGATGTTTGAAGACCTTATATTAAGTTTGCTGGTTCTACCAGATGGATTCAAAAAGATAATAGGTGAGAAAGAAATTAATAAGGCACTATATAATAATGATATTAATTTGTGTCAGTATGATAAGGCTTATAGGGAAATAAAAATATTAGAGCAAATTGTAGATATACACAAATTAATAACTTTAAGTAGATGTATGCTAAAAAGAATTTTAGGAGATTGTAACTCTAAAAAGCAACTTAGATGTGAAGCCTAAAATAAAGATATAATATATTGGAGGTGTCCATGTTTAATAATTCTTTTTTCAAAGATACTAATGGAAAAGATAATTATAGAGACGAGAGCAATTACACCTATATAAAGAAAGCAACTTTTAAAATACTAAAGGTTAATTCTATATATGATAGTGAAGAAGATCAATATATGACTTTAGCGACCTGTATGAATGAGAAATATGAAATTGAGACAGTTAACATAGAAGGATTTACTATAGAATATACTGTTTCAGCACTTGAAGGGGCTTATATTGAAATTGATATTTTTGAAGACGATAATGAAGAGTATTATAAAGGAAGAATTTACAATCAATAACGTAGCAATAAACGAAATTTTGGGGACTAGGGGGTAAACATTATGAAATTATTCTTAATGGGAAAACAAAGCACTGATAAGGAAAACCCTCTAAACAAGGCTCTTATCAGTGAGATAAAAAAAGGAAAAGGTAGAATTGCATATATACCATCTTCATCTGAGAAAAGTATAGAGTATTATAAGGAAATTTCTGAGTTTTATAAGGAACTAGGATACGGTGACATACTCTATTTTGATCTTGCAGCGCAGTATAATCCTTCATTAATAACAAAACTTTTAAATTCAGATGTTATATACTTATCAGGAGAAAATACTTATAAATTCTTACTACTTTTAAGAAAAAGAAAGCTCACAGAAGCGCTAAAAGAGTTTGCAAAGAGAAATGGAATAATTGTTGGAGTAGGCGGGGGCAGCATACTTTTAACACAAGATATTTCTCTATCATCACTAATTTATGAAAATTCTTATGAAGCTCTTCAGACAAGAGGTTTTTCATTGACTAAGTTTGAAGTTTTACCTCACTGGCAGGAAAATAAGGTTTTACTGCCTAAGCTTATAGATTATACAATAAACACAGATAAGAACATATTTGCTTTTAATGATGGGTATGGAGTATCTCTACTCGGGGATAAAGTTGAATTTTATGGAGATATAATAAACATAAAGAATGGATCTGTTTCAGTATATAAAGGTAACTACAAAGTATTTTAATAGCATAAAGAGGAGGACAAAAGATGTCAGTTGATTTTATAACAAACCTTGAAAAGGGAATGGAAAAATTACATAAAAGAGGAGCTTTTCTTACTGTAAAATCAGGGGAAAAGGTTAATACAATGACTATAAGCTGGGGAAGTATAGGATTCATTTGGGGAAAGCCTACTTTAACCGCTTTAATTAGAAAATCAAGATTTACTCACGAACTAATTGAAAAAGCAGATAGTTTTACCATAAGCATACCTTATGGAGATGAAATGAAAGCAGCCCTTGGGATATGCGGAACTAAATCAGGAAGAGATATAGACAAAGTAGCTGAAGCTGGAATTAAGTTTGTACCTTCAAATGATGTTGAAAGTCCTGTAGTTGATGGCTGTAATATGTATTATGAATGTAAGATTGTTTACAAACAGGATATGGATGAAAGTCTTGTGAGCCCAGAGGTTAAAGAAAGATCATACGGGAAAGGTGACTATCACACCATATATTATGGAGAAATAGTTTCTTGCTACGAAAAATAAAATTAGAAGAATGTATAGATAACTTATCACATATGTGTTGTGGTAAGTTATTTTATTTAAGAAAATTATTTGATTTTAATGGCTTACTCATGTAGTATTTTTATAGAAACACCTTTATTAAAAAGATTGAAACTGTTCTTGTTTGAAAAAATTATAAATGCATAAATTTATAAAAATATAAGAATTTAAAAAGATAAAAAGTTAAAAATTTACAGGAAAAATGCGGGCTTGAAAGAAGTTGGAGTTATTTAATCAATTTATATAGGTTATGTTTAAGATTTTAACACTGCGCTTTAACCGCATTTTTTTATAAACAAATGTAAGTAGGATGTGAGTATTGTGTATAGACCATTAGCAGATAAGATAAGGCCAACTACTTTAGAAGAGGTAGTTGGTCAACAACATATTTTAGGAAAAGGCAAGATACTAAATAGAATAGTAGAAGGTGGAACTATATCAAATATGATTTTTTATGGTCCGCCAGGTGTAGGAAAGACTACTGTTGCAAATATAATTGCTGCAAGAGCCAAGAAAAAGTTTTATAAGCTAAACGCAACCAATGCTTCTATAAAAGATATACAACAAATAATAGAAGGGCTTGATAGTTTTGATGGGATCAATGGTGTAGTTCTTTATTTAGACGAGATTCAAAACTTCAATAAGAAGCAGCAGCAATCTCTGCTTGAATTTATAGAAGACGGTAGAATAACTCTTATTTCAAGTACTACAGAGAATCCATATCACTATATATTTAAAGCGATAATAAGTAGATCTACTGTATTTGAGTTTAAACCAATGCAAGATAGCGATGTTATAAAAGCATTAGTTAGAGCTGTAGACATATTAAAGGAGGATCATAAAAATACTACCATAGAGGTTGATGACAAAGCATTGAATTACTTTTCAGCCTCTTCAAATGGAGATGTAAGAAAAGCTATCAATGGCTTAGAGGTAGCAATAAATTCAACTAACCCTAATAGTGAAGGGATAATACTAATAGATGAAGAAGTAGCCAGAGATTGTACTCAAAGTAAGGTGTTTAATTACGATATGTCAGGTGATAGTCACTATGATATCTTAAGTGCTTTTCAAAAATCCATAAGAGGTAGTGATGCAGATGCGGCAGTTCACTATTTAGCTAGACTGGTTAAAGCTGGCGATATCCAATCAATATGTAGAAGACTTATGGTGATTGCATCTGAAGATATTGGCCTCGCATATCCAAATGCGGCTATGATAGTTAAAGCTTGTGTTGATTCAGCAAATATGCTAGGCTTTCCAGAAGCACGGATTCCATTAGCGCAAGCTACCTTAGTTTTAGCCACTGCACCAAAGTCAAACTCTGTGGTAAGTGCTATTGATGCTGCACTTCAAGATATTGAACAGGTAAACATTGGTGACATACCAGTTCATCTAAAGGATGCGCATTATAGTGGGGCAAAGGCATTAGGAAGAGGAATAGAATATAAGTATCCTCATAATTATGAAAATAATTATATTAAACAACAATACCTTCCAGACAATTTAAAAAGCAGAAATTATTATGTACCAGGAAAGAATAAGAATGAGAAGGTTATATTTGATTACTGGAAGAAGATAAAGGAATGATTTCAAAAGTTAATTATCAAAAAAATAAAACGCTAATTTGCATAAATAAAAAATATAAATTTATAACAAAAAAGTAATGGTATAATATGATAAAGAAAATTTAATGAATTAATAATATTTTAAAGAAGGATTGATAAAATTATCAATCCTTTATGTAATTGTGGGGAAATTGTTAAAAAGTATACTTAGTATTGATTAGTAAGTGCAAGTTGATAAAGTCATAAGGAAAAATGTTCTTTTTTAATTGTTGACAGTTTAAGTCGGATTTGCTATTATATGAAATGGAAAGTTTAGTGTTTTACTCAACATTAAGGGGTGATAGTATGAAGTTGTCAACCAAAGGACGTTATGGAGTAAAGGCTATGGTTGACTTAGCCATTAATTATGGCGAAGCACCCGTATCCATTAAGACCATTTCCGAAAGACAAAGTATTTCCGAATATTATTTAGAACAGCTTTTTAGTCCTTTGAGGAAGGCGAAGCTTATCAAGAGTATTAGAGGAGCTCAAGGTGGCTACGTTTTAAACAAAGAACCTAAGGATATAACTGTTGCAGATATTATGGATGTATTGGAAGGCCCTATAGAAATCGCGGAATGCGTAGATGGAACAGCTTGTGACAATGTAGATTGTTGTGCTACAACGCTGTTATGGAAAAAAATAAAGAATAGTATTGATGACGTAATGGAATCAGTGACTTTACAGGATATCGTTAATGATTACAATGGCATAAAAGCCAGACAAAACAGCATCAAAATAGCTGAAAAATAGCTGATAGGAGTGAAGGTTAATGAATAAAGTTGTGTATATGGACTATGCAGCTACTACTTATGTTAAACCAGAAGTTTTAGAAGAGATGATGCCTTATTTTACTGAAAAGTTTGGCAATCCTTCATCATTCTATAGTATATCAAGAGATACTAAGATGGCTATAGATCTAGGTAGAGATAGAGTAGCTAAAGCCCTAGGTTGTGATTCAAATGAAGTTTACTTTACTGGTGGTGGCTCAGAAGCAGATAACTGGGCACTAAAAGGTATCGCTTTTGCCCATAAGAAAAAAGGAAACCACATAATAACTACAAAGATAGAACACCATGCAGTACTTCATGCTTGTGAATATCTTGAAAAACATGGTTTTGAAGTTACATATCTGGATGTAGATAGTGAAGGTTTCATAAACTTAGAAGATTTAAAGAATGCAATAACTGATAAGACTATATTAGTTTCTATCATGTTTGCAAACAATGAGATAGGTACAATTCAACCAATAAAAGAGATTGGACAGATTTGTAAGGAAAGAAAAGTATTATTCCATACTGATGCTGTTCAGGCTGTTGGTAATGTTCATATAAATGTTAAAGAATTAAATATAGATTTATTATCCTTAGCTGGTCATAAGATATATGGACCTAAGGGAATAGGTGCTCTTTATATAAGAAAAGGTGTAAGAATTGACAATCTTGTTCACGGTGGTGGTCAAGAGAGAGCAAGAAGAGCAGGAACTGAAAATGTACCTGCAATAGTTGGTCTTGGAAAAGCAATTGAGCTTGCAACTTCAAGTATTGATGAACATGCTGAAAGACTTGAGAAATTAAGAGATAAGTTAATAGATGGATTATTAAAAGTTCCATATTCAAGACTTAACGGACCAAGAGGAAAGAACAGATTAGCTGGTAATTCTAATATTATATTTGAATTTATAGAAGGTGAATCTATACTATTAATGCTAGACTTTGAAGGTGTTTGCGCATCTTCAGGAAGTGCTTGTACTTCAGGATCACTAGATCCTTCACATGTACTTTTAGCTATAGGACTTCCTCATGAAATTGCTCACGGCTCACTAAGATTATCTTTAGGAGACGGAACTACTGAAGAAGATGTAGATTTTGTAATAAATGCAGTACCACCAATTATACAAAGATTAAGAGATATGTCACCATTATGGGAAGACCATCTAAAGAAGGGAGCTAAATAATTATGATGTACAGTGAAAAGGTAATGGATCATTTTAGAAATCCAAGAAATGTAGGGGAAATAGTTGATGCAAACGGCGTAGGAGAAGTAGGAAACGCTAAGTGCGGAGACATAATGAAGATATATTTAAAAGTAGAAGATAATGTAATAAGCGATGTTAAGTTCAAAACTTATGGATGTGGTTCTGCTATAGCATCATCAAGCATGGCTACAGAATTAATCATGGGAAAAACTCTTGAAGAAGCTTGGACATTAACTAATAAAGCAGTTGCAGAAGCTCTTGATGGACTTCCACCAGTAAAGATGCACTGTTCAGTATTAGCTGAAGAAGCTATACATAAGGCAATTAATGACTACAGAATAAGTCAAGGATTAGAAGCATGGGATTACGAAGAACATGACGATATCCACGACCAAGTTCATGGAGAATAATCAATATATGAAGAAAAAAGTAGTAGTAGGTATGAGCGGCGGGGTTGATAGCTCCGTTGCTGCTTATCTTTTAAAAGAACAAGGCTATGATGTTATAGGTGTCACTATGCAAATATGGCAAGAGGATAAGGAATTTGAAGAAAGAGAAGGCGGATGCTGTTCTCTTTCTGCCGTTGATGATGCTAGAAGAGTGGCTGACAGAATAGGCATACCTTTTTATGTATTGAATTTCAGAGACTCTTTTAAAGAAAAAGTAATTGACTACTTTGTAGATGAATACATAGAAGGAAAAACTCCTAACCCTTGCATAGCTTGCAATAAGTACTTAAAGTTTGATGAACTTCTAATGAAAGCTAGGGCTATAGGTGCAGAATATGTTGCAACTGGCCATTATGCAACTGTAACTAGTGAAGATGGAAGATACGTGCTTAGAAGATCAGAAGATGATAGAAAAGATCAGACTTACGCATTGTATAATCTAACTCAAGAGCAGCTTTCTCATACTTTAATGCCTTGTGGTGAATACACTAAGGATAGAATAAGAGAAATAGCTAAGGAGATAGGTCTTGCTGTTCATAATAAAAAGGACAGTGAAGAAATCTGTTTTATACCTGATAATGACCATGGAAGTTACATAAAGCTTGCGAAGCCAGGAAAGGTTAAGCAAGGAAACTTTGTAGACAAAAATGGAAATATACTAGGTAAGCATAAAGGTATCGTATATTACACTATTGGTCAAAGAAAAGGCTTAGGGTTAGCTCTTGGAAGACCAGTATTTGTTACTGATATTAATCCTTTAAGAAATGAAGTTGTAATAGGGCCAGAAGAAGATATATTCAAAACTGACCTAATAGCAAAAGACTTAAACTTTATCACTCTTGATAATTTAGATAAAGAGATAAAGGTAAAAGCAAAGATAAGATATTCTGCAAAAGCTTCAGATGCAACTATTAGACCATTAGAGGATGGTAGGGTTGTGGTATCATTTAAAGAAAAGCAAAGAGCAATAACTAAGGGACAGTCAGTAGTTTTCTACGATGAAGATTTAGTTGTTGGAGGCGGAATAATAGAGAAGATAATTTAAAGCTGCTTTATTAGGGTTTCTATACTGAAACCCTAAAAGTGGCTTTTTTCTTATGACTAGTAATATTTGCTTGTTTGTAAAGCTAGAATGTATTTAATCACTGTGTTGAAATTAAATTGAGATTAAATTTAGAAGTCTCATGTAAAATTAAAATATTTTTATAATACAAATATTTTTTTTATGAAAAATAAGACAATATACATTTGAAGCAAATAAGAAAATACTAAATAGAAGGAGATAGGATTATGAATGAAGTTATAAATTTATTAAAAGCGCACAAATCTGTAAGAAAGTATAAGGATAAAGCTATTGAGCAAGAAAAAATAGTAAGTATAATCGAGGCTGCTCAGAGTGCATCTACTTCAAGCTTCATACAGGCATACACTATTATAAGTATAGAAGATAAAGAAAAAAGAGCAAAGATTGCAAAGCTAGGTGGAAATCAAAAATATATAGAAGAATGTCCTCTCTTTTTAGTTTTTTGTGCAGATTTAAATCGTCATAAAATTGCCTGTGAGATGAATGGTGCTGAGATGAAAGAAGGTTATACAGAAAGCTTTATAATAGCTACTGTTGATACAGCATTAGTAGCACAAAATGTTATGGTTGCTGCTGAATCACTTGGGCTTGGTGGTGTATATATAGGAGGGATAAGAAACAACCCTGATGAGATATCGGAGCTTTTAAATATTCCAATGAATGTTTATCCACTATTCGGTATGTGTCTTGGATACCCAGATGAAGACAATGATATAAAAGAAAGGCTTCCAATAGGAATTGTGTTTAAAAAGGATAGCTATACAACTGAAGGAGATTCAGAAAAATTACAAGAATATGATGAGAGAATAAAGAGTTATTATTTAGATAGAACTAAGGGAGCGAGAGCTGATACTTGGACTGGTATGATGGCAAGAATGATGAGTAATATTCCAAGACCTCATATGAAAGCATTTTTAGAAAGACATGGATTTTTAATGAAATAAAATGATATTATGGTATTTTTGTGAGTGAAAACATATATACATTGCTTTAAGGGTTATACTAAGGAATTATAGAATTATTACTTTAAAAGATATTGTTAAAAGATAATTTTTTTCTATCACATAATGTTCACACAATTTATCTAAAATGTTTCTAAGGTTGTATGATAAAATAAGTACATAAGATAACTAAACTAAGAAAGATAAATAATTTGAGGTGAGATTAATGGATAAGACATTGTATCTAGTAGAAGATGAAAAGAGTTTAAATCTTTTGTTAGAAAAATATTTAAAAAGGGAAGGATACACAGTGACTACCTTTTCGGATGGATTATCTGCTATGGAAAGAATAAAAGATAAACCTGATGTATGGATACTAGACATAATGCTTCCAGATATTGATGGTTATGAGTTGATACAATCTATAAAAGCAAATGATAAGACTACTCCGGTTATATTTATGTCTGCTAGAAATGAAGAGCTTGATAGAGTTGTAGGTCTTGAAATGGGAAGTGATGACTACCTTTCTAAACCTTTCTTACCAAGAGAGCTAGTAATAAGAACTAACAGATTAATTGAAAGAGTGTACGGCAAAGAAAGCACTGATGTTCAAGATGTACTTTTAAAGATTGGTGAGTATAAAATAAGTAAAAGACAAAGGACTGTATTCTTAGAGGATGAGGAAATTCAGCTTACAAACAAGGAATTTGAATTATTAGTGTATTTAGTTGAAAATAAAAATGCTCTTCTATCAAGGGATCAAATTCTTGACCATGTATGGGGAGACGACTATTTTGGATCAGATAGAGTTGTTGATGATACTATAAGAAGACTTAGAAGAAAGGTTTTAAGTTTAAGCATAGAAACCATATATGGCTGTGGTTATAAATTGGTATACAAATCATGAAAAATTTCAAACTAAGATTAAACTCATTTAACAAGTTTAAGTTTAAATCCTTAACTATGAGAATATGGACCACCTTTACCGCATTCATTTTAATAATAATCTTTAGCATCTCTTTAGTGTATATTTTTGCCTATAGAAGGACCAGAGAAAATGCAGTAATTGCAGATTTGAAGATTGCTCATGATATGGTATTAAATAAAAGTATACCAGAAGGGTTAGGCCGTTTCGGAAACTTAAAAGGAAGTAAGCATTTTTTAGTTACTGCAGATGATAATTGGAAGATTGTTTTTGATTCAAATGGATATCCGAAAATAACATCTCCGAATAACAATGGCAATAATAAGAATGAGCTTCAAGATCCATCTTCAATGCCAATGATGCCTAGCCAGAGTGAAGTGCCTCCAGCATATAAGAATGATAAAGATGTTATACATGGTATAGTAAGTTTTATTACTGGTGATAATGGTTTCGGGAAAGATTATAACGACCAAGATGTTAAAAAGTGGATGACTAATTTTATATCAGGTAATAAGATTTCTGAAAAAGAGTTTAAGGAATACTATAAAGGTAGGAAATATTTTATAATAGTAAGTTCTAAGGAAAGTACAAGTGGAGAGAAGCAATATTTGGTCTCTTATGCTCCAAGTATGGAAGATAATTCTTTACTATATACTGTTGTATCTATCGGATTTACATTTATAATAATAGGGTTTTTTACAGCAAAACTTATAGCTAACTATTTGGCTAAACCACTTAAGCAACTTGAGGAATATACAAAGAGGATATCCCACAAGGATTGGACAGAACCAATTGAAGTTAAGACGGAAGATGAAATAGGAAGATTGGTAAGTTCTATGAACACAATGCAGACAGAACTTCAAAAAATAGATAGAGAAGAAAAGCTTTTCCTTCAAAGTATTTCGCACGATTTAAAAACACCAGTTATGGTTATTATGAGTCATGCCGATGCCATAATTGATGGAGTTTACATAGACTCTGTTGAGAAAACTGCTGAAATAATAAGAGATGAAGCTATAAGCCTTGAGAAGAAGATTAAGCAAATGCTTTATTTGAATACTTTGGATTATGTGATGAATAACACAAATGAAGAAACAGAAATAAACCTCCAAAGAATGATGCTTCATATAATAAACAGATTTGAAGTGATAAAGAGCGAAATTGATTGGAATTTAGAGCTAAATGAGCTTAGCATCTATGGAAATGTAGAAAAAATACAAGTTGCAATAGAAAATATCTTAGATAATGGGCTGAGATATGCTAAGGAGCAAATAAAAGTTAGTTTAAAGAGAGAAGGAAACTTTGCTGTTTTAGATATATATAATGATGGTCCCAATATAGATAAGATTCATATGGATCGTATTTTTGATAATTTATATAAGGATAAGACAGGGAATTTTGGTCTTGGATTAGCTATTTGCAAGAAGATAATCAATTTTTATCATGGAGAAATATCAGCTGTAAATAGGAATGAAGGAGTAAGCTTTATTATTAAATTCCCACTAGCAAATGAAGATTCTATTTAGAGAATGTATTACAACATTGAGAAATTATGTGGTATTTATTTGTCAAACTTTTGTAACGTAGTACAAATAATCGTTTATGCAGCTTTGGTGCAATAAAAAGTAAAGTTAGATAACATAAGCTTTAGCGGTACTCACATATCAATGTTAAGTAAAATTAACAATAAATATTAAAGATAGCCTATATCAGTATTTGAAAGTACATATAGGCTACTTTTTTGCTTATCACATAATTTTCACACAATTCCTTGATAATACTTCGGTAATTTACATCTATAATTCAAATATAAAGAGTTAAAGCACTAATAATTTAATGTGTAATTAAGGGATTGAAATCATTAACCATATTTATAGGAGGATTAAGATGAAAAGTAGAGTAATCAAAGGAATAGTTGCAGGAATAATTGTTATAGCTGTAGGGGTAGGTGGATATTTTGCATATAATACTTTCTTTGCAAAGAAAACTGTAGCTTCAGCTGTGCAATATTATACTGTTTCTGCTAGAAAGATGAATCTTAATGTTACAGTACAAGGTACTGGTACTGCCTATGCTGCAGTAACAAAACAAGTAACTGCAAATAATACTGGAACGATAAAAGATTTAAATGTCAAAGTAGGAGACACTGTAACTGCAGGACAAAAGTTATTTGTATCCGATAGTGATACCTTAAGAAAAGCAGTAACTACTGCACAGAATAACCTAGCTAAGCAAAATCTTACTTTAACCAGTGATGAAAGCGCTACAAAAGTTGATGATAATAAGGTTGCAATGGATAAACTAAATATTTCTGATGCTCAAAGTCAACTAAACGATGCATATACAAATCTTAATAATATGACAGTAAAAGCTCCTATTGGAGGGATTGTTACAGCAGTTAATGCTTCAAACGGTGATAGTAGTCAATCAGGTGGTTCTGGCTCTGGATCTGGCTCAAGTTCAGGATCTTCTTCAAGTTCTAGTTCATCTAGTTCATCTGGTGGTGTGTTAACAATAGTTGATATGAGTTCAATTAAGATTAAGTTATCAGTAGACGAGCTTGATATCGAGAAGGTAAAAGCTGGACAAACAGCTACTTTGAAGTTTGATGCGATAAAGGACAAAAATTATGAAGGAACAGTTGAAACAGTTGCGGCAGTTGGAACTACATCAAATAACGTTACTAGTTATGATGTTGTAGTTGGAATAAAAGATCCAACAGGAATTAAGCTTGGAATGAATGGAAATGTAACTATATCAGTTGAAAGTAAACAAGATGCGTTAGTAATACCTGCAGAAGCATTAGTTGATAATAACGGACAAAAGTTTGTAAGAGTTGAAAGTACTAGCACTGCAACTAGTGGACAAAGCAACAGCAACAATAGTACAAGCAATTCAAGTAAGCAATCTCAAGAAACTAACACTCAAAATTCTAATAGTAATGGTAATTCCACTAACGGAAAAAATTCAAATGGTGGATATGGTCAAAGAAATTCACAAGGATACGGAAATGGAACAAGAGGTATGACAACTACTGCAAGCAGTGGAAAGTTAATAGCAGTTAAAACAGGAATGGAAACAGAAAACTATGTTGAGATTACTGACGGAGTTACAGAAGGAGAAAAAGTTCTAGTTCAATTACCACAAACAACAACTACAACAACCAATAACAGAAGTGGTCAAAATTCAGGTTTTGGAGGCTTCGGTGGAAATATGGGAGGCTTCGGTGGCAACGCAGGAGGCGGACAAGGATATCAAAGAAGTAATAGTGGTAGCAGCACTGGTGGTAAAAACTAGTATAAATAAGTGAGGTATTCAATTTATGGAAGAGAACTTAAATAAAGAGATAATAAAAATGTCCGGGATTGAAAAGGTATATAAAATGGGCAGTAATACCTTCAAAGCTCTAAGTAATGTAAATTTGACTATTTCAAAGGGAGAATATGTAGCTATAGTAGGACCATCTGGTGCGGGAAAGTCTACTCTTATGAATTTAATAGGATGTTTAGACCAACCTACCTCTGGAGAATACATTTTAGATGGGCTAGATACAAAATGTAATGATAATAAGCTGGCAGAAATAAGAAATAAGAAAATCGGCTTTATTTTTCAAAATTATAATCTTCTTCCTAAGTTAAATATATATGAAAATGTTGAATTGCCGCTATTATATCTAGGATATCCTAACGGGAAAACTAAAGAAAAGGTAAGAGAAGCCATTGAGAAGGTTGGTCTTACAAGTCATTTAAAACATAAACCATCTGAGCTTTCAGGAGGACAAATGCAAAGAGTTGCAATTGCAAGAGCATTAGTTACAGAACCACAAATGATTCTTGCGGATGAACCAACTGGAGCTCTTGATAGTAAAACCGGAAAAGAAGTGCTTAAGATGTTAACAGACCTTAATAATGAAGGCAATACAATTGTAATGATTACTCATGATATGGATATTGCAGCGCATGCTAAGAGAATTATAACTGTTAGAGATGGAATGATAACCTCTGATACGCTCAATGATAGTGAGGTGAGAGCATGAAACTAACAAAGCTTATAAAAATTGCTTTGACTTCAGTTTGGCAAAATAAGATTAGATCCTTTCTTACAATGCTGGGGATAATAATAGGTATCTCTTCAGTTATTATACTGGTAGGAATGGGACAAGGAACTCAAAAGCAAGTAAGTGATCAGATAGAAAAACTAGGAACTAATCTTATAACTGTAAGTATAACTGGTAATAGAACACCTACAATCACCACTGAAGAGTTAGCTGATCTTAAAACAAAGCCTGGAGTTAAAGAAATTGCACCTCAAATAACAAGTAGTGTAAATGTAAAAAATGGAGATGTTTCAAGTACAACTACTTTAGAAGGATCAACTCCAAATTATACTGAGATAAGAAAGCTTTCAATTAGTGCTGGTAGATTTATAGAACAAAGGGATATTGATAATAGATACAATGTTCTTGTAATAGGAAGTGAAACTGCTCAGACTTTATTCAGCACTACAAATGTTGTTGGTAAAACAATGTATGTAAATGGTATTGAATTTACAATAGTAGGATTGCTACAATCTGAAGGAACTTCAGCAGCAGGTTCAAGTGATGATAGAATAATAGTTCCATTAACAACTGGTGAAAGACTATTAAAGAGTGCAAACCCAAAGACTTTCTATATAGAAGCAGAAAGTAAGGAAAAGGTTGACACAGCTATGGCATATTTGCAGCTGTTCTTAAATAAAAAATATAAATTAAATAGCTCAACAAGCAACAGTAATACTACAAGAAATTACTACAGAATCATGAACCAAACAAGTATATTAGATACTGCAAACTCAACAAATAAGAGCTTAACTACAATGCTTGCAGGAATAGCAGCAATATCTCTTGTAGTTGGTGGTATTGGTATCATGAACATAATGCTTGTATCAGTAATTGAAAGAACTAGAGAAATTGGTACTAGAAAAGCTATTGGAGCAAAAAGAAGGACAATACTTCTACAATTCCTTATCGAAGCAGCAAGTGTAAGTGGATTCGGTGGAATACTAGGGGTACTTGTAGGATATTTAGGTGGTTATGTTGCGGAAAAATTCTTCTCAACTACAGTGTTGATTTCTAATAATATTGTAATAGCTGCATTTGTATTTTCATTAGCAGTAGGTATAATATTCGGAATTTACCCAGCAAGTAAAGCATCTAAGTTAAATCCAATTGAAGCTTTAAGATTTGAATAATAATATAAATAGCAGTTGCGAAATGCATAAAAGCTCTTTATAAAAACAAAGGCCGTGTATCATAAGGAAAACAAAAATCCTTATATGCATGGCCTTTATTCATGCAAGTTTATAAATATACGTTTTGTAAAAGCCTCTTTTTATCTTTAGGCTATGTTAAAGCACAATATTGAAATTAAGCGATAAGTCATCTGATGCCTTAATTATATTTGTTCGTGCATATAGCATCTCATATATAACCACTTAATTTCAATAATACTCTTAAACATGGACTATCTTTAAAATAGATTTGAATTGTGTTACTATTATATAGTAAGTAAGAATTATATATTTAATAATAGGATTATTTCAAATTTGTATTTGAGGAAAGAAGGCAATTATAATGATAAAAGTTGTAGCAAAACACTACGTATTTTCAGACAAGGTTGAAGAAGTAATAGAGTTATCTAAAGAATTAGTAGCAGCCACAGTAAAAGAAGAGGGTTGCATAAGCTATGGTATGTATCAAGATGTAAAGGATAGTACAATACTTACAATGCTTGAAGAATGGGAAAGTGTAGAGGCTTTGAAGAAACATAGTGAATCAGACCATTTCAAAGCTATAGTACCTAAAATGGCTAAGTTTATGGAAAAGCCAACTGAGATGAATGTTTATAATAAGGTAATTTAATAGAAATGAATTCTATATAAGAAGAAAACAACCTAAAGTTATGCTTGCATAATTTTAGGTTGTTTTAATATACTTTGATAATATCTCTGATAAGTTTTTGTTGCGTATAGAAAATAAATTCCCCTTATAACCTAGCTGGAAGATGTCACCTCCGCAATACTCAAAATAACGTTTGGAGCTATTATTGTACGTTATTTCTATAGAAATACTATCATCAAGCATCCCTTGCCAATTGCTTTTATAAAAATTAGAGTTAGATAAAGTCAGTATAAAATTATCTTTATCTTTTCCAATAAACTCTATTTCCATCCCATTAAGACCACCAGTATAAAAGCTGATCTTCGAAATGTCATCACTTCTAAATTCTTTCTTTTTCTGAGTCCATTGAATTCTAGCTACAGCATTATGGGCTAAATCTGAATTCCATAGTATGACTGCTAAAATAGAAAAAAGAAACAATAGTATAATAAATTTGGATGTAATTCTTTTGTGTTTCATAAAGATTCTCCGTTATTTTTTAGTAAATGCAATTATTATAAAAATTAACTAATTTATACAAAAAACAGCTATTATGGTATCATATTCATTATAATATAAAAACTTTGGGATTTATATGAATTTATGATTTATGTGAGGTAATAGATGTATAAGTTAATGATTATAGAAGATGATATTATGCTTTGTTCAATGATAAAAGAGCATTTGGAGAGGTATGGATACAGTATTTATATTGTAGAAAATTTTAATGATATGGAAAATGAGATTTTTAGGGCTAAGCCAGATCTCTTAATATTAGATATAAACCTACCATACTACGATGGTTTTTATATTTGTAAAGCTGTAAGAAAAAATTCAAGTATTCCTATAATAATAACTTCAGCGAGAAGTGAAACAATGGATCAAGTGCTAGCGATTGAACTAGGTGCGGATGATTATGTGACTAAACCTATAAATTTAGATATATTCATGGTAAAGATGAAGGCTGTACTAAGAAGAACTTACGGAGAGTATTCTTCAGCAAATAGTAACAACTCCGTTGGATATTTGAACTTGGATGCAGGCAATTTTCAGTTAAGTTATAAAGATAAATTAGTGGCCCTTACCAAAAATGAATATAAATTGATAAAGTTACTTATAGATAATAAAGATAGAATAACAACTAGAGAAGAAATTTTTGAAGCCTTATGGGATACTGAAAGTTTTGTAGATGAAAATACTCTTACGGTAAACATGACTAGATTAAAAAACAAATTATCTGAAGCTGGAATAAATAATATAATCAAGACTAAGAGAGGCGTTGGTTATATTTTTGATTATTCAGTGTTAAAGGGTGAAGAAAATGAACAATGAATTAGTAAAAAAGTTTATTGAGGATAAGCTTGTTATATTAATTATGTATTCATTGAATATAGTTGCCTTAATTATATTTTTCAATCTTAGTGGACCTAAGAAAATAGAGATATTTTATCCAATTACTATAAGTTTATTTTTCTTAATAATGCTGATTTCTATAGAATTTTTTAGATATTATAACTTTAATTTAAGCCTAAGAGAAATTAAGTTAGATAGTCAGAATAGAATTGCTTCATTTACTAATGAGCAAAAGGAAGTAGAACTTACAATAAAAAGTATAAATAGTAAGTTTATGAATGAATTAAATAGAATGAAGAATGACTATGAAAAAAGAAATCATTTTTTTACCCAGTGGATTCATAAATTGAAGACACCTATATCTGTAATTGATCTTATTATTCAGAAGTGTTTAAAGGAGACAAGCTTTGATAGTACAGCCTTTAGTGATATAAAGTTGGAGAATGAAAGCCTATATAACAGCGTAGAGCAGTTATTGACTTTGTTAAGGTTAGATAAGTTCGAAGGTGATTATGAAGTGAAGGTGACAAATATTGTAGAAGTCTTAAAAAAATCAATAAATGAAAAGAAAAATCAATTTATATATAATAAGGTTTTTCCGGTATTTAATTTTAATGAAAGAAATGAAGCAGTTGAATATGTTCTAACAGACTACAAGTGGAATGAAATTTTGCTATCTCAAATAATATCTAATGCGATTAAATATTCTGCAAGCACTTCAAATAGCAAAAACGTATATTTTTCTCTCTCTAAGATTGATAAAAATGTTGTCTTAACAATAAAAGATCAGGGAATAGGTATAGAAACTTATGATTTGAAAAGAGTGTTTGAACCATTCTTTACAGGAGAAAATGGTAGAAAGTATAGAAATTCTAGTGGTATTGGTCTTTATATATGTAAAGAAATATCAGAGAAACTAGGACATGACATTAAGATTTATTCAAAGCCAGGTGAAGGAACAGAAGTAAGAATTACTTACCTTTCAAAAATGTAAGGTTATTTTAAGCTTTGTCAATTTGTTTGAAGTCTAAGATAATTTATTATTTTCTTATGGAAGGAGTGATTATATGTGTATCTTAGAGGCAAAAGATATTTGTAAGATATATGGAGGAGAAAAAGGATACAGTTCAACTAGAGCATTAAATAACCTGAATTTTAAAATTGAGGAAGGTGAGTTTGTCGGTATCATGGGGCCATCTGGCAGTGGTAAGACAACTTTGCTAAATATCTTGAGTGGAGTAGATAAAGCTAACACTGGATACGTAAAGATAGAAGGTAAAAAAATCAATGACATGAAGAAGGATGAGTTAGCAGTTTTTAGAAGGAGAAAATTAGGTTTTGTATTTCAAAACTTCAATTTATTAGATAGCCTAAGTGTAAAGGAAAATATAATGCTACCTATGATATTAGATAAATGCAGTGGAAGTCAAATGGAGAAAAAAACAAATGAAATTATGAAGCTGTTTGATATCCATAGTTTAGCTAATAAATATCCTTATAATATATCTGGAGGACAACAGCAAAGGGTGGCAGTAGGGAGAGCAATAATTAATAATCCGACTATTGTGTTTGGAGATGAGCCTACAGGTAATTTGGACTCAAAATCCTCTAAGGTTATAATGGAATGTTTTGAAAAGATGAATAAAGAGCTTAGAAACACCATCTTGCTGGTTACTCATGATGTAAACGCGGCAAGTTATTGCAATAGAATTGTTTTTTTAAAGGATGGAAGTATAACTTATGAAGCTATCAAGAAAGGAACTAGAAAAGAGTTCTTTAATGAGATAATGAATTATGTAGCTGTTTTGGGAGGTGACAGCAGTGACTTTTAAAGATATAGCAATAAAAAACTTTAAAGGAACTATGAAAAATTATCTCTCATTTTTTTTGTGCAATAGTTTTTCTATAATGTTACTTTTTATTTATTCTTCAGTGTTGTTTAATAAGGATATAGGTAGTTCGCCAAAGCTTATAGAAGGAATATCAAAGATAATGGTTGTTCCAAATGTTGTGCTGATATTATTCTCTATATTTTTTATCAACTATGCTTATTCAATTTTTATAAAAAGTAGAAAAAGAGAATTTGGCTTACTTATGAATTTAGGAATGTCCATTAGTGATATAAGGAGAATAATAATTATTGAGAATAGCATAATTGCTATAACTTCTATGCTTATGGGATTAATATCTGGAATAGTTTTTGCTAGATTGTTCTTTATAATAATTTGTTGGATTCTTGGGGTTGAAGATTTAAGTTTCCAATTAGGTTGGAAGGTATATGCTTTTACTTTGGCTATCTTTGTGGTAGTTTATTTTCTCTCAGTTATTATGACTATCATAACAACGGGTAGGTTTAGCATAATGAACTTAATTAAGGCTCCTAAGCTTAGTGAAAAAAATAAAATTAGCAATCCTTTTTTAGGTGCATTTGGTGTAATAACAATTGCAGGAGCTTTAACTATACTTTTGTTGTATTTTGATGGTACAGGAGATTTACTACTTAAATGTACTGTGGCTATTATATTAGGAACATATATTTTTATAAATCAACTTTCTAACTTCTTAGTTTATTTACTGAGTAGAACAAAAGAAAAATACCATAAGAATATTTTACTTATAACTAACATAAAGTATAAATTTGGACAAACTAAGAAGATTATTTTTATAATAACTTTAATTGTTATAGTAACAGTGTTTATAAACGGCTTTTACTTAAATCTTGTAATATCCTCTGAAAGATCAGCAACAAAAAATAATCCATTTCACATATCTTTTATACGTGAACCAGATAAGAATGATATTACTATACAAGAAGCAGATAAACTGGTAAAGAATAGTAGTAATGTTGTAAGTAAACATGAGAAGGTAAATTTTATAGAAACTAAGCTTGATAAAGTGATAATTATATCAGAGGCTGAGTTTAAAAAGATATTCAAACAAGATTTCAAAATTAGTGAAGGAAAGTATATAAGGCTTTATCAAATAAACGATTTACCACAGAAGGAAAAAATACAAAGATGTAAGGATGAAAAAAATATTAGCCATGGAAAGCTTATTGAAGCTTTTATTGTTCAAGATACTATTTTTAAGGTGTTTTTCAATGCTCCTGGTTATATATTAAATAATTGTGTGATTATAAATAATAATGACTATCTTAGATTAAAAACTTCAAGTGGAGTAAATAAGGGAACTGTTGAACTTTATAATTTTGAAGATTGGAGAGGTACGCAAGAACTTGTTAATAACCTACAAAAAACTTTTAAAGAAAAGAATGAAAATTTTAAAAGTAAGTATGAAGAAAAATATTACCTAGAAGTATCCTCAACAGTAGGAGCTTATAATGAAAATAATCAAGGTGCAAAGATACTGTTTTACTTACTAAGTTTCTTAGGAATATTCTTCTTGTTATGTATATCTATAATATTATACATTAAGGTTTTCTCAGATTCCGATAGTGATGAGGAACAATATAAGAATCTCTTTAATATAGGAATAACTGAAAAAGAATTCCTTAAGTTAAAGTGTAACGAACTAAAGGTAATATTTGCAGCGGCACCAGTTATAGCTGTTCCTATAGCTATAACCTATTCACTTGCTTTCTTTAAAGGTTCCAGCTCCTCAGATATCCTTCAGATTATTTTATGTGATGCTTTAATAAGTTTTATATTTATCTTATTAGAAGTTTTATATTATATTCTATGCAAGAGAAACTATAAGAGAAAATTAGCTTTATGGATCTAATAAATGGTAATTACTAAGGGAAGTCATTATGAAGTGACTTCTCTTAACCTATTTGACATATATGCATTTTATT
Source organism: Clostridium folliculivorans (assembly GCF_024341905.1). Lineage (GTDB taxonomy): Bacteria > Bacillota > Clostridia > Clostridiales > Clostridiaceae > Clostridium_AR > Clostridium_AR folliculivorans. The sequence continues at coordinate 99,360 of NZ_BQXY01000003.1, read as the reverse complement.
TCATATTTATTTGCTAAAGTTGTGTGTACAATTACAATAAGTTTGTTAATATGCTATGATTTATATTAAGTTAATAAATATTGCTATTTATGTAAATCAATATTGAGGAGGATATATATGAAAGATGTATGTTTAGTATTACCTAGCAAAGATTATGAAAAGAGCTTCCAAGAGTATGCGATTTCTTATAAAAATGCAGAGAACAATTACTATTTTGAGAAATATATGAAAGCAATAGAGAATTTTCATGAGTATTTAGAAGAATTATATAAGCTGTCTGAAGGTATTGATGTACCGGAGGATTCAGTGAGAACAACAAATTATTGGTTAGTGGATAACAATAATGTTGTTGGAGTAGTTAGAGTGAGACACGAAGAAATAGAGGGAGCAGGACATATAGGATATGATATATCCCCTCGTTATAGAAACAAAGGTTATGGTACAGAAATATTAAGACAAGCTATATCTAAAGCTAAAGAAATTGGAATAGAGGAACCTATTGTTACTTGCAACATATATAATTTAGCTTCTAAAAGGATTATAGAGAAGAATAATGGGCTATTGCTTGGTGTAATCTTTGATGAAGAAGAAAATGAAGAGTTATATGAATATAAGATTTTAGCAAGTAATGAATAGTAAACTTTGGACTACAAGTGTAGCAAGTTGTGTTAAAGAAACAAGTATATAATAAGTTTTTTTATTCGTTAGAGAAATACATAAGATAAAAATGTATCAGTTTGAACCGAAAACTATTTTCCAAAAAAACTCTGGGGTATATGAGGAGAATTTGAAAATATAAATCTTATTATGAAGTTGCACATCCATAAAACGAGTAGAATATTTTAACACCGTATTATCCTTATAAGGGTAATAGGGTGTCTTTTATTTATACAACATTTATATGGAAGAGCTCTAGTGATATTGAAAATGTAAAAATAATAGTTATGTTTAAGGCTATTGTTGAAATTAAGTGATTATACAGAAGATGCCTTAACAGCACCAAAATAAAAACTAGCCTGTCTTACGAAATTAAAAAATGCTATAATTTTTTTGCCAGTAACTGCTAACATTTTGAATTATATAACGTTATTTATATGTAGACTCAAAAAACTAATATGCATGCAGTTTAGTAGGAAGTATTTTCAAAATTAGCTAGGAGAAAGTGATGTACAATGAAGAACTCAACAAAGTTTTAAAAGAAAAGTTTCTTATATTATATAAATATTTAATAAAGAATGGATGTAACCATCATGATGCTGAAGATATTGTCCAAAATTGCTTTATAAAGCTAATAAATAATTTAGCTGGAATTGATATTAAAAAAGTAGATGCATGGTTATTTAGAGTGGCACTAAATGAATTTTATGATTTGTGTAGGAAAAGCGCAAAATATCCTTCAGTAAATATAGATGATATTACTTTTCTTAACAATTTAGCTAGTGAAGAATATTGCGAAGCTATAATTATTAATAGTTTGATTAGTGGACAAATATCAGTTGTAATGGATAACTTAAAACCAGTGTTCAAAAGTTTGCTTTTACTTAAATATGATATGGGTTTAAGTTATAAGGAAATTGGAGCTTTGCTAGATATAAATGAGAATCTTGTGAAAAATTATTTATTTAGAGCCCGTAAGCAATTTATTAAAGTTTGGGAGGAAATGAATTATGAAAGATGATTTTGAGAATAAAATTGATGACTTGTTTGATGTTAATAATAAGAAAACTAGAAAGGTTATATTGAAAGCAAAACTAAAAACAATTGGGATCTTTGCTATTATTATTGCAGTTATTTCATCCATATTGTATGTGGTAGCAACTAGAATAGTAATAAAAAATATAGACGTAAAAGTTCAGACTACAATCAGTGAAATTGATTTGAAACTGTTAGATAAAAAGAGTAGTGAAGCAAAGGATGTAGAAAAAGAATATGAAATTATGCATCCTAATAAATATTTAGGGCAATTATCTTATAACAAAGGATTTCTTTCTGCAAATATAAAATATGAAACTTATAAAGTTATAGGACAAAATGTAATAGCAACTGAGCCAATTGAAAGAGAATTTAATTTAAAAGAAAACCTTATAACAGAGAAAGAACAAGAAGCACATGTTAATATTTTAGGAAAAGGAGTAAGTACAATAACTCCAGAAAGTCTTCATGATCAACTTAAGGATGTGGAGTTTTTCAACTCTCTGGGTCAAAGAAAAATGATGTTCTTCTATCCATTTAGTGATTATAAGGATTTGTATAGAAATGATCTGCAAAAGCTTGATGAGGTAGATAATAAAAAAATAGCTGAGGTAGCTTTATCCTTTGATAAGTATTATTCAATTGAAGAGATAGGTACAATGATTCCAAAAGGCGTAGATATTACCTGGTATTGGGTTGATACACTTTCTGATGAACAGAAGAACAATATATTGAAAAATGATGATGCTGATACAAAAAATATAAGAGAAGGTTATAATGGCACAAGAAAAGATGGATTATTTAGGCATATAGTTTCTGAGGATAGTGCTATTGGCATAAAAGCTATAGATTTAAATGGTTATAAGATTGATAAGCCTTTAGATAAGTTTATAGAAAGTTTATACAGGAATAATTATAGTAAAGGTGATTTGAATTCTATTAATAGTGACCAAGTAAATTATTTAAAAAAATCATTAAATATAGTACAGGAAGATGCTTCAAATGTAACTCTAAAGTATGATTCGAAAATTATAAAAACTGGAGGGATAGTAGTTACTGGGTCAGTGGAGCAACTTAAAATACTAAAAAATAATCCTCATATAAAAGCTAGTACCTTTGGAGTAATATCAGATAAATACTAAAATAATAAATGTTCTTTATAAAAATATGATGATTTAGTCAAAAATTCCTTTAAAAACTCTGCTTTAGGATGAGCAGAGTTTTTTTAAATGAGTTGCTTTTTAAGTAAGGGATGTTTTCTAATAATCTAAAAAAATATACCAAAATCTGAAGAATAGTGTATTTTAAAATTATTACTAAAGAGTATTATTAAAGAAGGATAGCTTTAAGTCTAAAACTGTTTTAAAAGCACTGCTGGCTCTTGAGTAGAGTCTTTTAAATTTACAGTCCGAAAACTATCAGATAACAGGATTTTCGAACAAGTTTAAATTAAATTTTTGAACAGGAACCCTATACATGGGATACTAAATTTAAAAGGAGGATGGACTTATGGGAAGTTATATAGATAGAGTTTCGAAGGAGTTATTTGAATACTTACCGCCTTTAACTAAGAAAGAAGATTTTGATGAGTTTTGGAAAGATACAATTAGTATTGCAAAGTCAGTGCCTATGAACATAGAAATGGAGTTATATGATTATCCTAGCCCATATGTGGAGGTATATTCAATATCTTATAATGGATTTGATGATACTAGAATTCATGGATGGTATATGATTCCAAGAATAGAGAAGGATAAGAATAAAAAATATCCATGCCTTATACACTATCATGGATTTACATGGAATAGAGGCAAGCCTGCGGATTTCATGCAGTGGATACTAATGGGGGTAGCTGTCATATCTATTGATTGCAGAGATCAAAGTGGCCTAACAGGAAATTTTGCAAAATACTCTAATGGATATACTACTAATTTGAATTGCAAAGGTATATTAAACAAAGAGGAATACTATTATAGAGCTGTTTATATGGATTGTTTGAAAGCTATAGATTTTGCATATGAACAAAAGGAAGTTGATAAGACTAAGATAATTATTGAGGGGGGAAGCCAAGGGGGAGCACTAGGAATGGCAGTATGTGCTTTAGATGAAAGACCATACCTAGCTATGGTTGATGTACCGAGCAATAGCAATATTGAAAAAAGAGTGGAAAATGCTTTTGGTTCTTTTGCTAGTGTAACTGAGTATTTAAAGTTATATCCAGATAAGGTAGATGAAGCATTAGATACTTTAAGTTATTTTGATACCATGAACATGGCGGATAAGATAAAAAGTAAAGTCTTGGCATCTGTAGGGCTTAAAGACACTACTTGCCCAGCTAAATTATATTTTGCAACCTATAATAGAATAACTAGTGAAAAACATATAGAGATATATCAGTTTAATGGACATGAAGGTGGCAGAGAGTTTCAGAATGAAATAAAACTGAGATTTTTAAGAGATAATTTATAAAAATGTGTATCAATTCCAGCATTATAAGGATCTTTAATAAAGTTTACACAAGTAATTAGAAATAAAATTCTAAAATGTTAAATTTATAATTTGGAATTTATAATTTGGAATTTATTAAAACGCTACGGAATTAATCTCGATAAAGTAAGAAAAAAATATAAGATACTGAGTGAAAGCATGTTGATTATTAATAATCAGCGTGCTTTTTTACTCATTGCATAATCCTTATATTTTGATTATTAACAAAATATATATACGTATAATTTAACGTAGTTTTATAAACTATGTGTTGACTATTTTGTATTACGTGATACAATATGTATATGAAATAAAGTTTATTAAGTAGAGGAGAGCCTTTATGATAAATATAGATATTCTTCAAGATTTATATAAAAAAAATAAGAAATGTGGAATTGGAACTGGAATTCAAATAGTTACAGCTGAAGATGGAAGTTGGAATGTATTTATAGATTTGTTTAATACAGAATATGAAGGTAAAATCTTTGATCCAGTAGATATACATAAAAGCTCAAATAACTGGGTACGATGTTTTAAAGAAAATCAAATATTTAAAGGTTTTGGTGGAGTTGAGAACTTAGAGGATATATTAGAAATATTTAATAAATGGCTTAGTAATAGAGAAACTCAAATTGCAAAACTTGCAGAACAGTGTTAAAGATGTACCGCTTCAAACTGAAAACTATTTTCAAAACTCTTCTGGTTTCTGAGAAGAGAATTTGAAAATATAAGTCTATTATGAAGTGGTACATCAATAGGATAATTTTAATTTTAAGAGGTGAATTGTATGGAATATAAAGAAAACTATAGTGTGGTTGTATATGGAGATTCTATAACTAGAGGAGTAGTATACGATTGTGATAAGTCAAAATATACAAATATAAAAGACTGTTTTGTAAACCTGGTTAGCAGTAGTATAAATGGTACTGTTTATAATGCTGGGAGGTTTGGAAATACAATAAAAAGAGGAATAAGTAAGATATATAGTGATGTGATAAAAAAGTCACCTGATATAGTCCTTATAGAATTTGGTGGAAATGATTGTGACTTTAATTGGAAGGATGTAGCTGAAAATCCTAATGTAGAACATGAGCCTAACACAGATATACCAACCTTTAAGAATATACTACTAAATATGATTGAAACAGTAAAGAGTTCAGGGGCAACACCGATCTTAATGACGTTACCACCACTAGATTCCGAAAGATATTTTAAATGGATTACTAGAGAAGATAAAAATTTTGAATGTAACATATTAAAATGGCTTGGAGATGAGGACATAATCTATAAATGGCATAGTCTTTATAATGATACCATAAAAGAAGTAGCAGAAAAGACTATGACTACTATAATTGATGTAAGATCTGAATTTCTTAAATATATAGATTATAGCAGATTTTTATGTATTGATGGAATACACCCAAATGAAGAAGGTCATAGCATAATAGCTCAAACTATTCTAAAGTTTGTAAGAGAAAAATATGGTTATATACTACAAGGTAATTAAATTAAATAAATTTGTTTTAAATAAAAAGTAGCTTAGATTACTTAATGGTAATTTAAGCTATTTTTGCTATAAAGGCAGATACTCAAAAACTTGGAATATATTAACTTTTTATTTTTAGATAATTTTTGATAATATTACATATGTTGGTTTTGAAGAAAGAATAAGCCAACACTGTTGATGGACTACTGTCCCTGTAGTACTAATAAATATTTATACCTAAGGGGGAGAGTAATGAAAGTTATTGTATGCGAAGTTAATAAAGAACCATATATTTATGAAATGGAGCAAATAGAAATACTGAATACTTTAATGGAGGGGTATATGAAAATGTTTTTCAATGAAGATTCCTTTGCTGCTATATGTAAAAGAGAAAGTATTTCTAATTTGGAACCTAATAATAGACTCAATATAAATAATGATTTTATTTTGGTTGGTCTTCAATACGGTAAAATAGTATCATTGTATGATGAACAGATTGATTATATCATCAATACAATTTTAAAAGATACGATTTGATGAGATTAATTTACTTACATGAGGTTTATAGTGAATTGAAATAAATGCGTTAATATCAGGAGACTATAGGGAGAAAGTATTAGTATAAGAACAATATTTTCAAAATTCAAAAAATGAATATCAGTAGTCCATTAACTTTTTAATTTATGAGATAATTTGTTGAGTTATGGATGTTTAGCTTCACAATGAAATTTATATTTTCAAATTCTTCATTCATACCACAGTAGAGTTTATAAAAAATTTAGATTGAAGTGGTACATCTTTAGCACTTAGCATTGATAAAGAGTAAGTTGTCATACATTTTTAAAGATAAACATTTTAAGACTAATTTATCAAAATAAAAATTCTTAGAGTGATAGTAATAGTTTCATAAACTCATAAATATGATAAAATATAATAGTTAGATATCTAACTATTAGAGGTCTAACTATTATATTTTTGTTTGGAGGAATACAGGTGAATAACTTAGAAAGAGACTTAGAGGCTATAAAGTTACATAAGTTGATTATAAAATTATCTAAGATACATCGAAGAAAAGCTCATGAAGCTTTTCAAAGTATTGGATTGACTGAAGGGCAGCCAAAGATATTGGATTATCTTTATGTTAATGATGGATGTATTCAAAGAGAGATTGCAAGTAGCTGTAATATAGAGCCTGCAACTGTAACTAGCCTTTTGGCTAATATGGAGAAGGTTGGGCTTATTCAAAGGACGCAAAATGCTAATGATAAAAGAATATTAAATGTTTTTTTAACTGAAGAAGGTAGGGCGAAGCAAAGGGAAGTAAAAAATGTATTTGAAAATCTAGATAAAATATGCGTTTCAGGGTTTTCAACACAAGATATATTGGATGCTGAGAGGATACTAATTCGGTTACATGATAATTTACTAAAAGGAGATAGGAAGTAATGAGAAAGCTTTTGAAGTTTTTAGAAGGAAAAGCAATCTTATGGGCAGTAATAGCACCAATTGCAATGCTACTAGAAGTAACTATGGATCTTACACAACCTAAACTAATGGCAGACATTATAGATATTGGTGTGGCTAATGGTAATCTTTCTTATGTTTTTAATGTTGGGGCAAAGATGTTATTAGTGGCTATAATTGGACTAATAGGTGGTAGTGCATGTTCAATTTTCGCATCAATGGCAGCTATGAGTATGGGGGAGAAGGTTAGACAGGGGCTCTTTGACAAAATACAAACTTTATCTTTTTTAGAAATCGACAAGTTTAAGAACTCTTCTCTTATTACAAGGTTAACTAATGATGTTACTCAGATTCAAAACATGATGCTAATGGCCTTAAGAATGATGGTTCGTGCGCCGCTTATGTGCTTTGGCGGTATCGTGATGTCAGTAGCACTTAGCATAAAGTTATCATATGTATTTTTAGGAGCTGTCCCAGTTTTGTTAGCTTCAGTAATAGTCATTGTTAAGAAGTCTTTTCCATTATTTTTAGAAGTTCAACAAAGTATTGATAATATAAATGTAGTAATGCGTGAAAATATATTAGGAGTTCGTGTAATTAAAGCTTTTAATATGGAGGGAAAACAGTGTCAAAGATTTGATGAGGTTAATGATGATTTAATGGACAAGAGTGTCAAAGCTCAGAATGTGAATATTATATTATGGCCTATAGTAACTTTTGTAATGAATGTTAGTATAATTTGCATTTTATGGTTTGGCGGAAATATGGTTTTTAAAAAATCAATTGAGATAGGAAAAATAATGGCTTTCATAAACTACCTTATTCAGATTATGAATTCTCTTATGATGGTAATAATGGGAGTATTAAGCTTTTCTAGAGCTACAGCTTCGGCTGAAAGAATAAATGAAGTATTAGAAACTAATTCTTCAATTAAAGAGAAAAACGACTCTAAAGAAATAAAGAACTTCGATATAGAATTTAAAAATGTATCTTTTAAATACAATAATAACAGTGAACATGTTCTTAGAAATGTAAGTTTTAAAGCTTTAGAAGGAGAAAAGGTAGGTATAATAGGAGCTACAGGCGCGGGTAAAAGTTCACTTGTAAGCCTTATCCCAAGACTATATGATGCTACTTCAGGGGAGGTGCTAATTGGTGGCATAAATGTAAAGGAATTGAGAATGAAGGATATAAGAGAAAAAATTGGTGTTGTACTTCAAGAAAGTATTCTTTTTTCAGGAACTATCGAAGATAATTTAAAGTTTGGTGCTGCGGAGTGTGATTTTAATATGTTAGAAAGTGCATCAAAGGATGCACAGGCATATGAGTTTATCACTACTAAAGAGGACGGATATAAAAGTATAGTAGAGCAAAGAGGTAAAAATTTATCTGGTGGGCAGAAACAAAGAATTTCTATAGCGAGAACACTTATGAAGAGCCCTAATATTTTAATAATGGATGATTCATCTAGTGCTTTAGATATGGAAACTGAAGCGAAGTTGCAAAAAGCATTAAAAAGAAGAATGGAAACAAGTACTGTGATAATCATAGCACAAAGAATTTCAGCAGTAATGGATTCAGATAAAATTCTTGTTCTTGATAATGGGGAAATAGCAGCTATCGGTACTCATAAAGAGCTTTTAAATATTAGCGAGATATATAGAAGTATTGCTATTTCACAACTTGGAGAGGAGGTAGTATTAAATGTCTAGTCATAAAGAATTATCAGTAGTTAGACCAGGTGGATCAGGTCATATGAACAGATTTAATAAGAAATCTGAAAAACTTAGAAACCCAAAAGGAACTATAAAAAGGATTTTAGCGTACTTAAGTGATAAGAAAACGATAATGGTGTTCATTTTTATACTTTGTATCATAACTACATTGATAACTATTACAGGAACAAGGCTTAATGGATATACGGTGGATAACTTTATAGAAAAAGGCGATATGCAGGGGCTTTTAAAGATCTGTATAATTCTGGGTTGTATATATATTATTGGAATAGCTTCAACTTATATTCAAAATCGAATTATGGTAATTATTGCACAAAAGACCTCTGCTGATATACGAAAAGACTTATTTAAAACTATGCAGAAGCTACCTCTAAAATATTTTGACTCCCATTCTAGTGGTGATTTGATGAGCAGACTTACCAATGATGTGGATAATATAAATACCACTCTCTCTCAGAATATAACACAGCTGTTTTCTGGAGTGATTAATATATTAGGAATGCTAATTGCAATGCTAGTTTTAAGCCCCATACTAACGTTGGTAGGCCTTTTAACTACACCTTTGATGTTTATTATGACAAAACTTGTAGTAAGCAAGACTCAGCCATTTTTTATAACTCAGCAAAAAGAATTAGGAAACCTAAATGGATATATCGAAGAGATGGTTTCGGGACAAAAAGCAATATTGCTATTTTCTAAAGAAGAACATGTAAAACAGGAATTTTCTAAAATAAATAAAAGACTTACTAAAAGTGCCATATTTGCTCAAGGGTTATCTGGAATTATGGGACCGATAAATAATTTTGTTAACAACTTAACATACTTAGTAGTAGCTGTAAGTGGTGGGTATCTTATGCTTCATGGAGCTTATATTACTGTAGGTATTGTGCTTACGTTCATCTTATATATGAGGAATTTCACAAGGCCTATAAATGAAATATTGAACATATTTAATAGTATTCAGTCGGCACTAGCAGGAGCTGAAAGAATATTTGAAGTAATGGATGAAAAGCCAGAACAGGACTTATACGATGCAAAGGAAGTAGAAAGAATAGAAGGAGAAGTAGATTTAAAAGATGTAAATTTTTCTTATAATGTGGAAAAACCTATACTTAAAGGTATTAATATAAAAGCTAAAAAAGGTGAAACGATAGCTATTGTAGGACCTACAGGTTCAGGTAAAACAACTATTATAAATTTGTTAAATAAGTTTTATGATATAGACAGTGGTGAAATAGCTATAGATCATATGAATATTAAAGATATAAAAAGAGAAAGTCTTAGAAAAACAATATCAATAGTACTCCAGGATACTTTTCTTTTTTCAGATACAGTAAGAGAGAATATAAGATACGGAAGAATAACTGCAATAGATAGTGAAGTTGAGAACGCAGCTAAGCTTGCAAATGCAGATTTGTTCATAAAACAATTACCTGAAGGTTATGATACTGTGCTATCAGATAATGGAAGTAATTTATCTCAGGGACAAAGGCAGCTACTTGCCATTGCAAGAGCAGTTCTTGCTAATTCATCTATTCTTATTTTAGATGAAGCAACGTCATCAATTGATACTCGTACTGAGGTTCATATACAAGAAGCCATGTTAAAGCTTATGGAGGGAAAGACAACTTTTGTAATCGCGCATAGACTAAGTACAATTAGAAATGCTGATAAGATAGTTGTTGTAAAAGATGGAGAAATCATTGAAAATGGTCATCATGAAGAACTTATAAATAATAAAGGTTTTTATTATAATCTTTACAACAGTCAGTTTAATACAGGGATGAGTATATAGATACTTTCGTAGAACCTATTTTGTTTCAAAATATAGATAAGAATTATTTGAAGTAATTACAAAAAAATGCTCAAAATTCGTGCAGAATTATAGATGAGATTGAGCTCGCTTTGTTAGTGTTATACAATTTAATTAAACTAAATTATTGAAAGTATCATAAGTAATGTAATTTTACTTATAGTACTTTTTCTTTTTTAGTAAAGTATAAAAAATTAGCTAATATGACTTACAACTTACTAATATTAGTAAAAATAAAGTCTACTTACATGAAAAACTTTACTTATGCATATTTGGGAAAGGAATATGTACAAAAAATAACAAGGATATTATTTAATTCAATAAATTTGATACAAATTTTATAAATAGATAGGAAGATGGAATATGATTAAAAAGAGTATTGATGTTAAAGAGTTATTGGAACTTAGTGGAGAAAAGGTGTTCCTAAAAAAGCTTGGAAAAGAATATGAAGATGACTATTGGAAAGCCTTTAATGAAGGTGATATAGAATCAACTATTTTTACTGGAACACAACAAGTGTTTAATAAAACAAACGTAGAAAGTTATTTACAGAATATATCTTTAGATAGTACAAGAATAGATTTTATTATATTCTCAAAGAGTACAAAAAAGATAGTTGGAGAAGTAGTGATAAATGATATCTATAGAAATAATAGAAGTAGCAATCTTAGAATTTGTATATTTAAGAAAGGGGATTTTAACAAAGGATATGGAACTGAAGCGTTAATATTAGCATTACATTATGGTTTCGGCATGCTAAATCTCCATAGAATCGAGCTAGAGGCTTTGAATTTTAATGAGAGAGCGGTGGAAGTATATAAGAAAGTAGGATTTAAAAAAGAGGGAATAAAAAGAGAAGGTTGGTATTTTAATCATAGATATTATGATTTAGTAACTATGAGTTTTTTAGAAGATGAATTTAGAGAAAAGTATATTGATAGTCAGTATAATCTTAAAAATCTTTTGTAAATTATGAAGATATACTACAACTTCATAATTATGGTATTGTTTTGATTATTTTGGTAAATACTACTCTTAAATATTTAAGGGTGATGAGTATGCAAAGAATTAAAGACTTCGAATATATGAATGTATATAATATACAAGGCAGAAAGCTAGGATCTATAAAAGAAATTTATATTGACTTTTTTAATGGAAAGCTTAAAGGGTTTGAAGTAAATAGAAGAGGGTTAAAAAAAGAAAACTTTATACTTATTGAGGATATAATAACGCTAAACAAAAGTTTAATATTTAATAAATTTAGTAAGGTGCAAGGACTACCTTTTTGTAAGATAAAAAGTATGGATGTAGTAGATAAATGTGGTGAGATAGTAGGGGTAGTTGAAGATATAATTATTGATCCGTCAGATTATACCATTAAGGGACTAATAATATCGTCTGGTTTTATAAACAAATTGATAAAAGGAAAGAATATAGTATTGCTGAGTCAAATCATACTAGGGGAAAAGTTCATTTTGTATTATGGAAGCTATAATGTACTATTAAAGTCAATGCCCCATAACTTTACAAAAGGAGATTGCTATGAAGAAACCTAGTAAAAAAGTTATAGTCAATTTGATATTATCGGTAATAATTCTATTGATTGTGGTTTTATATATTAAATTAAGGATTATAAGGGAAGTTATTTTTATTATAATTTTTTCCTTTATTGTTTCCTATACATTAAAACCACTTTTAATGTATAGTATGGAAAAGACCAGGATAAATAAGAAGTTTGGAGCGGGGGTAATCATTTTAGCTGTATTCAGCTTTGTTGTTATTACAGTAGTAGGGGTAATTCCTTCACTTTTTAAGGAAGGTGCAAATATAGAAACTATAATGAATTCTGTAGAGCGGTTAGCAAACTGGGTTAATTCAAAAGTGCATATGAGCCAATATGGAATTCTTGATACTTTAAGTGTGCAAATTAACGAAAGATTAAATGTAGCATTAAGTGATTTTTCTGAGAAGGCTTTTGATAGCTTAGTAGACTTTAGTGAAAATCTACTTTCTCTTGCGGTTGTTCCGGTTGTAAGTTACTATTTTTTGGCTGAAGGAAATATCATAGAAAATAAGCTTTTACTTTTAGTCCCTATGAAAAAAAGATCTATTATTAAAAGAATAATAAATGATATAGATAAGGCTTTAGGCAGATATATATTTAGTCAATTCGTATTATGTGTGATTATTGGAGTGCTTACATTTTTTGTGCTCATAAGTTTGAAGATACAGTTTCCTATTTTGTTGTCAATTTTTAATGCAGTTGTAAACATAATACCATACTTTGGCCCTTTGATAGGGGCAATACCTGCGATTTTAGTTGCCTTGATTCAGTCGCCAACAAAAGCTGTATATGCCACAATATTACTTTTTATTATACAACAGGTTGAAGGTAACTTGATTTCTCCTCAAATAACGGCTTCAAGTATAAAAATGCATCCGTTATTAATAATAATACTTTTACTAATAGGAGAAAAAATTGGTGGGTTTTTTGGAATGATACTAGCAATACCTATTGGAGTTATAATTAAAGTGATTTATGAAGATATTGACTATCATATGTACTAAAGGAATACCTTATCTGAGCTTAAGTTATACTTGTTGTATAATCAAGATTTCTAAATATTATCGAGCATGTATAAATTAGTAGTTGAGCTATGAATCCTATAAATATATAAGTAATTATTTATAAAGATAAACGGATGCCTATAAATCGTTATTTATAACAATTTAATCCATAAATTGAGCGGATTTTCTAAGTAAATATTGACAGAGATAGAACATTATCATATAATTTGCCTATAAAGTTAATAGTAGTGTGATGACGAGAATAAGTAAATAACTTATGGCTACAAAGAGAAGAAGTGGTTGGTGAAAACTTCTTAGCATAGTTATTGAAGGCTATCTTAGAACACTTTTCTTAAGAGATGTATTTTTAAGTACATAATTAGGGTGGTACCGCGGAAGTATAGCTTTCGTCCCTTGCTGGGATGAAGGCTTTTTTTTGTTCTTTAGGAAATCATAATATATAAGTTTTTGGAAGATTATATTTTATTATAAGAAAAAATTATAATCAACTAAAGAATAAGGGGATTACCTCCTGCCAGAATTTCTTCATGTATGTTGAGAAAAGGCAGATGCGCAAAAAAACTCACTGAAGAGATCCCTTCAGCGACTTTTTACTAAATTTTAAAATATTTGTATTAAAAAGAATGGAGGAAAAGATATGAAATACATGGGAGCAAACGAATTAAGAGATGCATATCTAAAATTTTTTGAAAGTAAAGGTCACTTAGTAATGCCATCATTTTCATTAGTACCAAAAAATGATAAGAGCTTACTTTTAATAAATGCTGGTATGGCACCTTTAAAGCCATATTTTACGGGAGTTGAAGAACCACCAAGAAAGAGAGTGGCTACTTGTCAAAAGTGTATAAGAACTGGTGATATAGAGAATGTAGGAAAGACTTCAAGACATGGTACTTTTTTTGAAATGCTAGGAAACTTTTCTTTTGGAGATTATTTTAAAAATGAAATAATTCCATGGGCATGGGAATTTATAACTGAGACTCTTTCTATACCTAAAGATAAATTATATGTGACTATATACCTAGAAGATGACGAAGCTTTTGATATATGGACTTCCAAGACTGATGTAGATCCAAGTAGAATTTTTAGACTAGGTAAGGATGATAACTTCTGGGAAATAGGAGTTGGACCATGTGGACCATGTACAGAAATTCACTTTGACAGAGGTGACGGGAAGATTGCTTCCGTAGAAGAATTTGTAAAGGCTGCTGATGAAGATAGGGTAGTAGAATTCTGGAATCTAGTTTTCACTCAATTTGATAAAGATGAAAATGGTAATTATAATAGATTAGCTAATCCTAATATAGATACAGGTATGGGTCTTGAGAGAATTACCACAATTATGCAAGGCGTAGATAATATTTTTGAGATTGACACAGTTAAAAACATATTAGGAACTGTAAGTAAAATTGCAAACGTAGAATATAAATCGGATGACAGTAAAGATGTTTCACTAAGAATAATAACTGATCACGTAAAAGGTGTAACTATGCTTATATGTGATGGAGTTCAACCTTCAAATGAAGGAAGAGGTTATGTATTAAGAAGACTACTAAGAAGAGCTGCAAGACATGGAAGATTATTGGGCATTAAAGAGCTATTCTTAACTAAAGTAGTTGATTCAGTTGTAGAAAACTATTCAAGCGGTTATCCTGAACTTTTAGAAAAGGCACAGTATATAAAGAAGGTAGTTTTACTAGAAGAAGAAAGATTTAATGAAACTATAGACAGCGGTATGGATATACTTAAAGGATATATAAATGAACTTGAAGTTGCTAAAGGAGAGGTTCTTTCAGGAGAGAAAGTATTCAAATTATATGATACTTATGGGTTCCCATTAGAGTTAACTGAAGAAATACTTGAAGAAAAGGGCATGAAGGTAGACCTTGAAGGCTTTAATAAGGAAATGAAGGAACAAAGAGAGAGAGCAAGAGCTGCAAGAGGAACTACAAGTTACATGGGCAGTGATGAGATTCCTGTAAATAAAATAGAAGCAACTCTAAGCACAAGCTTTGATGGTTATGGAACAATAAAACATCATGGAACAGTACTTTTACTTTCAGATACTACAGAATTTAAAGAAGAGTTATCAGAAGGTGAAGAAGGTTTCTTAGTTGTTGATAGCACACCATTCTATGCTGAAATGGGTGGTCAGGTAGGAGATACTGGAATAATAACTGGTGAAGGATTTAAAGCGGAAGTTTTAGATTGCAAAAAGAACCCAGGTGGAAAGATTTATCATGTTATAAAGGTTAGTTATGGTACTGTTAAGGTTAACGATACTGTAAGTCTTGAAGTCGATAATATCAGAAGAAATAGTATATGCAAAAACCATACAGCTACTCATATGCTTCATGAAGCATTAAGAGAAGTACTTGGTGAACATGTAAACCAATCTGGTTCATATGTAGATAGCGAAAGACTAAGATTCGACTTTACTCATTTCTCAGCATTATCAGCTGAAGAGTTAGATAAAGTTGAAACTATAGTAAATGAAAAAATAATGGAAGCATACTCTGTTTGTACAGATGTTATGACTATAGATCAAGCAAAGAACAGTGGTGCTATGGCTTTATTTGATGATAAATATAGTGATGAAGTTAGAGTAGTATCAATAGGTGATTTCTCAAAAGAGCTTTGTGGAGGTACTCATGTAAGTAATTCAGGACAAATTGGATTATTTAAAGTAGTTTCTGAAACTGGTGTTGCAGCTGGAATAAGAAGAATTGAAGCATTAACTGGCTTCAATGCAATAAAATATTTTGAAAGCAAAAGTGAGATAATAAGAGAAGTTACTTCAACACTAAAATGTAATGAAAAAGATATTTTAAGAAAGTTACATTCACAAACTGCTGACTTAAAAGAAAAGGAAAAAGAAATACAAGAGCTTAAACTTAAGATGGTTCAAGGTTCTGAAGATGATATTTTAGCTAGTGCCAAAGAAATTAAAGGTGTAAAAGTTGTAGCTTCAACTGTTGAAGGCCTTGATGGAAATTCACTAAGAGATTTAGCTGATAAGATAAGAAATAAAGTTGGTAGTGGAGTAGTCGTTTTAGGAAGTGCAGCTGACGGAAAAGTTAATCTAGTAGCTATGGCAACTAGAGATGCTATAGAAAAAGGAATACATTGTGGTAAGATTATAAAAGAAGTAGCAACAATCGCTGGCGGTGGCGGCGGCGGAAGACCAGATATGGCTCAAGCCGGAGGTAAGAATCCAGAAAAGCTAAACGAAGCTTTAGCAAAAGTAAATGAGTTAGTAGAATTATTGGTAAAATAGTGTACATTTCCATAAATATCATTTATAATTATATTAAACATAAAACAGAATAAACAATTGTTAGTAGGTTAATACTAATTTATATGATATTTAAATAATTTTTTCATGTGAACCAGTAAGGGGGTGAAGCTGCCACTTTAAGCAGCGAACTTATGGCAAATAATTTAGATCATACAATGCAATTTGACTTTACAAAGAATAAAAAAGACTTAACGAAGGCTATCTTGAATGAGGTTTATAATTCTTTAAAGGAAAAAGGTTACAACCCTGTAAATCAACTTGTAGGTTATTTAATTTCAGGAGACCCTACTTACATCACAAATTACAATGGTGCAAGGGCTTTGGTAAGAAAACTTGAAAGAGATGAAATTCTTGAAGAGGTAATAAAATCTTATCTAGAGATAAAATAGAGGGTGCCCATTTGGGTACCCTTTAATGTTATAAAATATAACAAAATTTATTTTCAAGCTTTTACTTTGGGTATAATTGAATTTTTTTTAATTAAGAAGGTTATTATTTAACTAATAGGGGAAATTAATATTTAATTAAAGATATTTTTTCAAAGAATATTAAAATACCTGTAACTTAATAAAACCATAAATAATTCATGTATCTTCTTTAATAAGATGAATTTTATTTACACAATATATAATGAATAGTAATTTAATTCATATATTTAAGTAAAACGTATAAATAAGTATTGTTAATAGACCCTATAGGAGAAAACGATGCGTATAATAGGATTAGATTTTGGACAAAAAACTATTGGGGTGGCAGTATCAGATCCCTTAGGATTTACTGCTCAAGGAATCACAACGATTAGAAGAAAAAACTTCAGATATGATCTCGAAGAAGTGAAGAAAATCTTTGATGAGTACAATGCAGAGCTCATTGTTATAGGACTTCCTAAAAATATGAATGGAACAATTGGTCCCTCAGGCGAAATGGCTCAAGACTTTGGAAAACGACTTGTTGAATTATTCAACCCTAAAATTGAATTTTGGGATGAGAGACTTACTACTGTTGCGGCTCATCGTGCAATGCTAGAAGCGGATTTATCAAGAAATAAAAGAAAAAAGATAGTTGATAAGATTGCTGCCACATTTATACTTCAAGGTTATCTTGATAGATTGGCAAATCAATAATTGACTTTCATTATCAATAAAATTAATATACAATATAGAAGGAGTGTTTTTTAATGGAAAATAATATTGATACAATAGTATTGCTAGATGAAGATGGAATTGAAACTGAATTTGAGGTTATTACAAAACTTGATATTGAAGAAAATGAATACGTAATCGTAGTTCCAGTAGATGGATCAGAAGATGACGCAATCGCTTTAAAAATCGTTACAGATGAAGAGGGAAATGATGCTTTGATAACAGTGGAAGATGAGGAAGAATTTGCAATGGTTGCAGAAGCATATGAAACCCTTTTTGCCGATGACTTAAATTAATAAAGAGAGGTTTTAGCATGTCACAGGTATCATCAAAAGACTATAATCAATTGAAAGAAGATTTGAAAAAAAAAGGCTACAAATTGACTCCACAAAGAAGAGCAATTGTAGATACTATTCTATTAAATAAAGGCAAGCATCTCACAGCTGAAGAAATTTATGATGAAGTGAAATTAGGTTGTCCAGAGATAGGCTTAGCTACTGTATATAGAACTATTTTACTTTTAGAAGAGATGGGAATAATATATAGACTTGATTTAAATGATGGAAGTGCAAGATATGAAATGGCTCACGATGATGAGCATCATAGACACCATCATTTAGTTTGCAATAACTGTGGTAAGGTAATTGAAGTTGAAGCGGATTTACTTGATGATTTAGAAGAACTTATTGAAAAAAAATGCGACTTCAAAATAATGGATCACAGCGTAAAATTTTATGGCTTATGCAGCGAATGTGTTGATAAAGACATATAAAGCTTTATAATAAAAAATTAAATAAATCTAAAGGAGGGGACATATGAAGCGTGAAAAACTAAAGGCGAAAATCATTCCTTTAGGTGGCACAAATGAAATAGGAAAAAACATGACTGCCATTGAGTTTAAAGATGATATAATCGTCATAGACAGCGGATTAAAATTTCCAGAAGAAGATATGTTCGGAATAGATATTGTAATTCCAGATATAACGTATCTACTAAAGAATAAAGACAAAGTTAAAGGTATATTTCTAACACATGGACATGAAGATCATATCGGTGCATTACCTTACGTGCTTAAGCAGCTTAACATACCTATATACGGAACAAAGCTAACATTAGGTATAGTTGAAAGCAAATTGAAGGAACACGGTCTTCTAAGTACTACAGAACGTATTGTAGTTAAGCCAAAGGATGTTATCAAACTCGATTCGGTTTCGGTTGAATTTATTAAGACAAACCACAGTATAGCAGATTCGGTAGCTATAGCAATCCATACTCCAATGGGAGTTATATTGCATACTGGTGACTTTAAAATAGACTATACTCCAATCGATGGAGAAGTAATTGATTTGGCTAGATTCGCAGAACTTGGTAAGAAAGGTGTACTTGCGCTGTTGGCTGATAGTACCAATGTTGAGAGACCTGGATATACTATGTCTGAGAGCATTGTAGGCGATAATTTCTTAAAAATGTTCGCAAAGGCAAAGGGAAGAATATTAGTTGCAACTTTTGCTTCTAATATCCATAGAATTCAACAAATAATAACTGCAGCTCAAGAGAATGAGAGAAAAGTAGCTGTTTCAGGAAGAAGTATGGAAAACATTGTTCAAGTTGCTATTGAACTTGGATATTTACAAATTGATAAAGAGGTTTTAATAACTCTAGATAATATTAATAAATATCCAAATGATAAACTTGTGATAATAACTACTGGAAGTCAGGGAGAGCCAATGTCAGCTTTAGCTAGAATGGCTTCGTCTGAACATAAAAAGATAAATATAGTAGAGGGAGATTTGGTTGTAATATCAGCTACTCCTATACCTGGAAACGAAAAATTTGTATCGAGAATAGTAAATCAATTATTCAAAAAAGGTGCAGAGGTAATATATGAATCTATTGCAGGGGTTCACGTTTCTGGTCATGCATGTCAAGAAGAACTAAAGCTTATGCATACATTAACAAAACCTAGGTACTTTATACCTGTTCACGGAGAGTACAGACATCTAAAACAGCACGGTGAACTTGCTGTTAAGTTAGGATTACCACCTAAGAATTTCTTAATACCTGAAAATGGAGATGTTATTGAAATTACTAGAGATAATCTAAGAAAAAATGGGACAGTAATTTCAGGAAATGTTTTTGTTGATGGATTAGGTGTAGGCGATGTAGGTAATATAGTACTAAGAGATAGAAAACATTTATCTCAGGATGGTATACTTACCGTAGTTGTTACTATCGAAAGAGAAAGTGGTAATGTAATTGCAGGACCTGATATAATCTCAAGAGGTTTCGTTTATGTAAGAGAGTCAGAAGATTTAATGGATCAGGCAAAGGAAATTGTTAAGTCAGTACTTAGACAATGCGAAGAAAATAAAGTTTCTGACTGGGCTACAATGAAGTCAAACATGAAGAATGAATTAAGAGTTTTCTTATATGAGAAAACTAAGAGAAAACCTATGATATTACCAATAATAATGGAAATATAATTGTGGGGGAATAAGTATGGCTAATATATATGATAAAGCTCATGAATTTGCAAATGAGCTTAAAGAAATTCCAGAAGTAGTTGCATATAGGGAAGCTTCAAAGAAAATTTCTGAAAGTCCAGAACTAAAAAAAATGGTGGAAGACTTTAGAAAAGTTCAAATTGAAGCATATAGTGAACAAATGCAGACTGGAACTGTAACTGATGCAACTAGAGAAAAAATGCAAAAAGTTGGAAGTGTAGTAATGATAAATCCTACTGTAGCAGCATACCTTCAAAACGAAGCTCAATTCGCTGTTATCTGGGAAGATTTACTAAAAATATTAAATGATGCAATAGGTGTGGATATAATTACACCAAATTCCTAGTATTTTAGTTGACTTTTGTAGAAAGTAATATTAGAATTAAAATGTTGAAATTGGATACAACGGTATCCAATTTTATTTTGTGGTTAAAACCAATGGAGGATAAATATGGAATTAATAACAAGAAATGATATAAGAAACATAGCAATAATTGCTCACGTTGACCATGGTAAAACTACTTTAGTTGATGCGCTATTAAGACAAAGCAATATATTCAGAGCAAATGAAAAAGTAGAAGAAAGAGTAATGGACTCCAATGACCTAGAAAAGGAAAGAGGAATAACTATACTTTCAAAGAATACAGCAGTTACATATAATGACATTAAGATAAATATAATAGATACTCCAGGACACGCTGACTTCGGCGGAGAAGTTGAAAGAGTTCTAAAGATGGTTGATAGCGTTCTTTTAGTTGTAGACTCTTATGAAGGACCTATGCCACAGACTAAATTCGTTTTAAAGAAAGCTTTAGAGCTTGGCTTGGATCCAATAGTTGTAATCAATAAGATAGACAGACAAGATGCTAGACCTACTGATGTTATTGATGAAGTTTTTGAATTATTCTTAGAACTTGGAGCAACTGATAAGCAGTTAGACTTCCCAATAGTTTACGCTTCAGCTAGAGAAGGTTTTGCAAAACTGGAGATGGAAGATGAAAGTACAAACATGGAACCTTTATTCAACACTATAATAGAACATGTTGAACCACCAAAGGGTTATTTGGATGCTCCACTTCAAATGCTTGTTACAACAATAGATTCAAGCGAATATGTTGGTAAGATTGTAATAGGTAAAGTTGTTCGTGGTAGTGTAGCAAAGAACCAAAATATTGCTGTTGTAAGAAAAGACGGATCAACATCTAATTACAAGGTCTCAAGTCTTTATACATATAATGGACTAAAGAGAGAAGAAGCAAACGAAGCTGCACTTGGAGATATAATAGCTTTAAGTGGTATAGTTGATGTAAATATTGGAGAGACTATAGCAGACGCTCAAAATCCAGAAGCACTACCATTTGTTGATATAGACGAGCCTACATTAAACATGAACTTCATGGTAAATGACTCACCATTTGCAGGACGTGAAGGTGATTTTGTTACTTCAAGACATTTAAGAGATAGACTTATGAAGGAACTTGAAACAAATGTAAGTTTAAGAGTAAATGAGCTTTCTCCAGATCGTTTTGAAGTTAGCGGAAGAGGAGAACTACATCTTTCAATACTTATAGAAACAATGAGAAGAGAAGGATATGAATTCCAAGTTTCTAAGCCAAACGTTATATTTAAAGAAGAGCATGGAAAGAAAGTAGAACCTATTGAGTACTTAACTATAGATGTTCCAGAAGAATTCATGGGACCTGTTATGGAAAAGCTAGGACCTAGAAAAGCTGAAATGGTTAATATGACTTCAGCAGTAAATGGATATACAAGATTGGAATTCTTAGTACCTGCAAGAGGTCTTATAGGATTCAGAAGTGAATTCATGACAGATACAAAGGGTAATGGTATAATGAACCACGTATTTGAAGGTTATGATAAATACAGAGGTGATATTCCTGGAAGAAGCAGAGGGTCATTAGTTGCTTTTGAAGCTGGTGATGCAATAGCATATGGATTATTCAATGCTCAAGAAAGAGGTACTTTATTCATAGAACCTGGTACTGAAGTTTACTCAGGAATGGTATGTGGTGAGTGTTCAAGAGCGGAAGATATAGAAGTTAACGTTTGTAAGAGAAAACATCAATCTAATACAAGAGCTTCTGGTTCTGATGATTCATTAAGATTAACTCCAGCAAAGAAACTTTCTCTAGAGGAATGTCTAGAATTTATAAATTCTGACGAACTTGTAGAAGTTACCCCTAAGAACATTAGAATGAGAAAGAGATTATTAGATTCTAATGAAAGAAAGAGAGCTGGAAGAAAGTAATTTGCTTGCTAGCATAAAAATAGTATAATTAAGTAAATAGCCTATTAGGCTATTTACTTTTGTATATAAAGGGTTTTAAACATACTATATAAAAATATAATTATTGTACATATTAATTTTTAGTATAGCTTTTGTAATAGGTTATACGGTTTAAAAGCAGGGGGATATTATGAGAAACTTTAAGAAGCCTTTAATTTTTATTTCTTCCTTTATATTAATAGTTCTTATTTCAATAACATTTTTTTACATAAAATATTTAAGAGCTATAAATAACCCTCTCCAAGGAAAGGGAAGTACAGTAAGTGTAGTTGTAAAAGAAGGAGAAAGTCTTTACGACGTTCTTGAACATTTAAACAGTGAAAAATCACTAAAGAGTTTATATGCAGCAAAGTACTATATAAAGAAAAACAACTTAGGTGGAGAAATTCAACCGGGTACATATGATATTTTAATAGGAACTTCTCTTGACAAAATTATTAGTTTGCTAAAAGAAGGTGGACACAACATTAAAATAACAATTCCTGAAGGATTGAATGTGGAGGAAATTGCATTAAAGGTTGAGAAGAGTGGCCTTGTCACTAAAGACGAGTTTTTAACTGCAGTAAAAAAATATCCATTGCCTAAGTATATAAAAGAAAATAAAGATAAGAGATATCAACTTGAAGGATATTTATTTCCAGATACATATTTTTTCAAGAAGAGTGATAAATCTGATGACATAATGATAGCAATGATAGCTAGATTTCAACAAGTTATGAGCGAAGTTCAAAAGGAAACTAATAAACCAATATCAGATTCTGATTATGAGAACATAATAAATAAGGCTTCAATGATTGAAAAAGAGGCTAGAGTGGATTCTGATAGACCTTTAATATCTTCAGTTATTGATAATAGATTAAAAAAGAATATGCCTCTTCAATTAGATGCAACAATATTATATGCTATAGGACAACATAAAGATATAGTAACCCTTAAGGATTTAGAAGTTAAATCTCCTTATAATACGTATAAAAGTAAAGGATTACCAGTGGGACCTATATGTAATCCAGGAAAGCAGTCAATCTTAGCTGCAGTTAAGCCGGAAGATACTAACTTCTTATATTACTTACTGAAGAAAAATAATGAACACTATTTTACTGCTGATTATAATGATTTTTTAAAGATGAAGAAAGAATTAGGATATTAATTATAACCAAATTTGTTGGAGGAAATTATGAGTGGAATTACACATGACTACATGGAGGAATATCTTAGAGGTCTGATTGGAGACAGCGAAGATGAACTATATGAGTTAGAAAAGTATGCAGGAGAAAATTCAGTTCCCATAGTACAAAAAGAAGCAGGTAAGTTTTTAGAGTTTATGGTTTCTATGAAAAAACCTAAAAAAATATTAGAACTAGGAACTGCAATTGGTTACTCTGCCATCCTTATGAGTAAAGCTGCTAATGGAAATGCAAGTATAACATCAATAGAACGTGATGAAAATATGGTATCTATTGCAGAGAGTAATATTTCAAAGTATAATTTTAGTGATAAAATTAAAGTTGTTAAAGGTGATTGTCTAGAAATATTAGAAGGTTTAGATGATAAGTTTGATTTGATTTTTATGGATGCTGGTAAAGGGCACTATAATCACTTTTTACCTCATTGTCTAAGACTGTTAGCTGAAGATGGAATTATAATATCAGATAATGTTCTTTTTAGAGGAATGGTTGCTTCTAATGACTTGGTTATAAGAAGAAAAATAACGATAGTTAAAAGAATGAGAAAGTATCTTGAAGAGATATCCAAAGATAAGAATTTAATCACAACTATCATTCCTATGGGAGATGGAATAGCTGTGACAAAGAGGAGGTAAAAATAATGAGAAAACCGGAAATACTAGCTCCAGCAGGGAGTCTTGAAAAATTAAAAACTGCTATTGATTTTGGTGCAGATGCTGTATATATAGGTGGAAGTAAACTGAATCTAAGAGCCTTTGCTGATAATTTTACAAATGAACAAATAAGTGAAGGTGTAAAATATGCACATGAAAGAGGGAAGAAGGTTTATGTAACAATGAATGTTTTTCCTCATAATGGTGATTTAGCAGGACTAGAGGAATATTTAAGAAATTTAAGAGATTTAGAAATTGATGCTATAATCGTTGCTGACCTAGCAATATTCGCTACAGCAAGAGAAGTAGTTCCTGATATGGAAATCCATATAAGTACCCAAGCTAACAATGTAAACTGGAGATCAGCAAAGTTCTGGTATGATCAAGGTGCAAAGAGAGTAGTACTTGCAAGAGAACTTTCTATGAAAGAAATAGAAGACATAACTTCAAAAATTCCAGAAGATTGTGATATAGAGGCTTTTGTTCATGGGTCTATGTGTATGTCTTATTCAGGAAGATGTCTGATTTCCAATTATATGACAGGAAGAGATTCTAATAGAGGTGCTTGTGCTCAACCATGTAGATATAAATATTATCTAGTTGAAGAAAAAAGACCAGGAGAGTATTTCCCTGTATTTGAAGATGAAAAAGGTACATATATATTAAATTCTAAGGATTTATGCATGATAGAACATATACCTGAGCTTGTGAAGAGTGGGATTTACTCATTTAAGATAGAAGGAAGAATGAAGAGTTCTTATTATGTTGCAGCAGTGGTTAAAGCTTATAGGCAAGCTCTTGATGCATATTGGGCAGATCCTGAGAACTATGAATTTAAAAAAGAATGGCTTGATACTGTTGTTAAAGTTAGTCATAGAAGTTATCACACAGGATTCTATTTTGGTGAAAAGAATAAACAAGTGTACGAAACTTCTTCATATGTGAGAGATTATGATATTGTTGGTGTAGTTAAGAGTTATGATAAAGAAGCTAAAATTGCAACTATTGAACAAAAAAACAGAGTTTTTGAAAATGATGTAGTTGAAGTATTAAGACCTGAAGGGGATTCGTTTGAAGTAAGTCTATCTGATATGAAAGATCATTTAGGAAATAAGATTGAGGTTGCTCCAAGAGCACAAATGATATTTACTATAAGTTCAGAAACGGAGCTTAGAGAAAATGATATGCTTATAAAGAGTAAGGGGGACAACTAATGTCAAAACCAATTTTGATAGGAATTACTGGAGGAACTGGTTCAGGGAAAAGCACTATTGCTAAAGAGATATACAACAAGTTTGATCAAACTTGTATTGCAATGATAGAACAAGACTCTTATTATAAGGATCAAAGTTATCTATCTATGGAAGATAGACAGAAAACAAATTACGATCACCCAGATGCTTTTGATAATTCTTTATTAGTTGAACATTTAAAGGCTTTAGTAGAAGGAAAGAGTATAGAGAAACCTAAATATGATTTCTCGATTCACAATAGGGTAACTGAAACTGTAAGTGTGGACTCAAAGGATATAATAATTGTCGAAGGAATATTAGTTTTAGAAGATAGTAGAATAAGAGATCTTTTAGACATTAAAATATATGTAGATACTGATTCTGATGTTAGGATAATACGTAGATTGCAAAGGGATATAACTGAGAGAAAGAGAACAGTTGAATCGGTTATAAACCAATATCTAAGCGTAGTAAGGCCTATGCATTTACAATTTACAGAACCTACTAAAAGGTATGCTGACTTGATAATCCCAGAAGGTGGACATAATAAGGTAGCTATAGACATATTAGTAGCAAAGATTAAACAAATTTTACTTAAATAGAATTTTCAAATAACAACTTGAATAAAACACTCCTCTAAAGGCTAGAATTCAGCAAGAGGGGTGTTTTTTATGTTAACTAAGAAAAGATTTATTATAATAGCGGATTTTGTAATAGCTTCATTTATTGTATTGGTATTTAGACTCTTTTATGTAGGCAATGAATATAATCCTAATGCAATAGAAAAAGAATATAGTCATAATGTACAAGTAGATACTACAGCTGATAACAAATATGCGTTGATTGACGACAACAATAAAGACTTGCTTTCATATAACAAAAAATATGTTATAGTTATAGATGCTATGGTTTTTAAATTGAATAGTACTGAAAATAATCTCAGAAATCTATTAGCATTAAGTTATATTATGAAAAATGAAGTTAAAGATTTCTCATATAAAGACATACTAAAAACTACTGGAAAAATATACTATACTGTAAGTGAAGATAGCTATAACAAGGTAAAAGAGCTTAAAACCATGAAGGGACTTTACTTTTATGTAGCATCAAATGTAAATAGAACTGAAGCCTGGAAGATTGAGAATATACTTTCAGATGTAAACAAAACTGATGGTAAAGAATTGAAAGAAGAAGGGACACTAGAACATTTAATATATGATTATACAAAAAATAACAAGACTCCATCAGTGTATAATCAATTAAATAGTGATGGAATTTATTCTTTAAAGGATTATGCCGCACCTACATCTAATGTAAATGTGAGACTTACATTAGATAAAGACTGGCAAGACAGTATAAGAGCCGTTTTGAATAGTGATAAGTATAAGGATGTTCCTAATATTGGTATTGCTCTTATAGAAGCTAAAACTGGTAAAGTAAAGGCTTTAGCTCAAAAGGATGAGTCGCAACCAAACATAACCATTGGGATACAGAATCAAAGTTTTGAGCCAGGATCAACCTTTAAGATAATAACAGAAGAGGCAGCTTATAATTACGGAGATTTAAGCAAAGACAGCACTTTTCTATGTGATGGAAGGTATTGCTTTAAGGAGGGTAAGAACTATGCGCACGGAACCCTTAGTGCACATGATGCATTTTTAGAATCTTGTAATACTGTGTTTAGAAAAATTGGATTCAAAGTAGGGTTCATACCTTTAGTAGACATGGCTAAAAAGCAAGGATTATTTTCTAAGGTGCTTAATCTTCAATACGAAGGAAAAGGCGTTGAGCCAAAAGAAGAAAATGGTATAGGTAATGTTTCAATGGGTCAAACTTTGAACGTAACTCCACTTCAAATGGCTGCTGTTGTTGCAACTGCGGCAAATAATGGAACTTATAATAAGCCTTATATAATAGATGAATTTGTTCAAAATGATGGAACGGTTGTCAAAAAGTTTACAGCTGATACTCAGAAAGTAATTAAGCCTGAAATAGCTAAAACTGTTTTAGATGACATGAGAGGTGTAGTAACTGAAAGCAAGGGTACTGGGTATAATGCAAGAATAGATGGCATTGAAACTGGTGGTAAAACTGGTACTGCTGAAGGTGAAAACTCTAAAAATCACGGATGGTTTGCAGGTTATTTTAAATTAAATGGGGACTACTATTCATTGGTGGTTATGGTTCCGTATATCAATCAAAATAGTAGCATAGGTAAAAATGGTAATGCAACTGCAGCTCCAGTATTTAAGGATATAGTTTTGAGCATAGCTCAAAAAGATAAACAGAAAAATAACTAAACAGTAGAAAGAAATTAAAGTGTCATTTTTATTTTTGAGAACTTTATAAAGAATTGAGATATAAAATAGTACTCTGTGAATCATAAAATGGTTCTGTAGTACTATTTTTTTGTGTTAAAGTTATACAAGTTTCGACATGACCCAAAATACATATCTTATCGACTTTATTAGCGCTTTGTACATCTATAGATGAACCACTTCATAATTAAACTTATATTTTCAAATTCTCCTCTCAGAACCCAGAGGAGTTTTGAAAATAGATTTCGTATTGAAGTAGTTCATCTTTATACCAGTTCCAAATGAAATGTATTTATCAAGTTAACTTACAATTTTATACATTGATGATTCGAGTGATTACGGTGTAAAATCTAAATGAAAGTATTATTTATTAAACTTTGATAATTCAAAGTTTAAGTAAAGTGCTCAATAACTTGATAGTTAAATTTCAATCTGTATATCATGATAAATATATTCAATTATTCAGTTTAAATATAAATAAAACATAAATCCTATTAATAACTGATACATATACATAAGACAAAGGATAATTTTTTAGTAGATCTTTAAGGAGTAGATTTTTTATGAGAAAAGAGTATATTGATTTCTCTACAGGAATACCGGTTAGTGTAGATTTCGTAACCGTAGAGGAATATCCCCTTCATTGGCATAATTATATTGAAATATTATATGTAGTTAAGGGAAGCGTATTTGTAAACATAAATGCAGGAACTTATGAGCTTCTAGAGAATGAAATAGAGATAATTAATGTGGATGAAGCACATCGCATTTTTTCAAAGGATAAAGATAATAAAGTACTTATATTTCACATAGATCCATACTTTTTTGAAAAATATTATA
Organism: Clostridium folliculivorans; assembly: GCF_024341905.1. Classification (GTDB taxonomy): domain Bacteria; phylum Bacillota; class Clostridia; order Clostridiales; family Clostridiaceae; genus Clostridium_AR; species Clostridium_AR folliculivorans. Next base: position 70,614 of record NZ_BQXY01000003.1, on the reverse strand, counting down.
ATGATATAAAAAACATGTTTTTCTACACAAATTCTAGTGAAGAAGGTGCGCAGGAAAATGAAGAGTATGATGAACTTAGGACTTTTTTAAGTATAGTTCTTTGTGAATTAGTTCAAAAGAGTGACAATTATGACGAGGAAATAGAAGATACATTGGTAGATCTTCTATATCATCTTATAAATAATTTTCATTATCTTATGCATGAACAAGAAGAGCTTAGAGAAAATGATGAACAGTTAGATAGATATCATAGAATATCTAAATATATCTACAATAATTATAATAACAATATAACCTTGCAGGATATTGCTGATAAAGAATTTTTAAGTACTCACTATCTCTCTCACGAGATAAAGTATTCAACAGGATATAGCTTTACTGAACTTATTAATCTGACAAGAGTAGAGGAATCTGTTAAACTTTTGCTAGATAGTGACAAGCCTATCTCTGAAATATCTGAAGAAGTTGGATTTTCACATACGAGATACTATAACAAAAACTTTAAGTTTTATTATAAAACTACACCTTTAAATTATAGAAAAAAATATAAAGTTGATGAAGAAACCTTAGAAAAAAGTAAAAAGATAAAGTATTATGATTTAAAAGATGCCATAGATTCCGTTATGTATTATCTTGAAGATTATGATAGATTTAATTTTGAGGACAAGATAAACAAGATTAATATAGATGTTAGTGAGGAACTTGGTCCTTTTGAAAAGAATTTTAAAGATATAATAAATGTAGGAAATGCCTTTGAATTATTGTTGGAAGATAATAAAGATATTTTAGAAGAAATTCAATATGAAATTGGATTTGAATATGCAAGGCTTCTAAATGTATTTTCTTCAGATATGGGAATATTTCCAAAAGTTAAGTTTTATAACTGGAGCAGAACAGAAACTGTACTAGAATACCTAGATACAATAGGTGTTAAACCCTTAATAGTTTTAGATGATAAGGATGTAACTCAGCAAGAATTCTTAGATGTTTTAAAATCATTTTTAGATTTCTTCTCTAAGCTTGAAGGATTGAATATTAATGATTTTGTCTTCCAATTTACCCAAAGCACATTGGATGATAATATTAAGAAATCTAGAATAATCATAGAAGAAGAATTCGAGCTTCGAATAATTGAAGATAGATTTAACGATGAGTTAAGTGTAGACCCTATATATGATACCTCGTATATGCTGCCTTTTATAATCCAAAATCAATTAAATAAGGAAAGTAAGCAAAATGCTCTTAGAGCTTTCGATGTTTTAGACAATCAACCTTACTTGACGAATGAAGTTTTCTTTGGGTATCCAGGTATGGTAAATGACAAGGGGATAAGAAAAGCATCTTTCTACTCATATTATCTTTTGAATAAGTTAGGTGATACTCTAGTGGCAAAAGATAATGGGTATATAGTTACTAAAAAAGAAGGAGAATATCAAATACTTCTATATAGCTATAATGAAGAAATCATAAATCTTATTCAATTGAAGAAATATTCAAAGCTTAGAGGTTTAAAGAATTCTACTGAAAAGAAATTCTCATTAAATATTGTGAAGATACCAACTTCAGCTAGGGTTACATCATATCTTATAGACGAAGAAGTGGGATCATCATATAATTATTGGCTTGATATGGGAAAGCCTGTACGATTAAATAAAGAAGAAAAAGAAATACTTTTAAAGGCAGCTTTTCCGAAAGTAGAGTTTAAATTTGCTAAAAAGAGTGCTGTTTTGAACTTACAAGCTAAGTTAGAAGGTTATGGAGCAGTGTTAATAATAATAAAAGAAGTACAAAAACACCTTAAGTAAGGTGTTTTTCTGCTTTTTATAGAAATATATAATTTTTTTATAAAACCATAAAAGTACCTTTTAGTAAGCAGTTAAGTGAGTTAAAGATTTTCTTTAATTAGATTATAATTCTAATATAGAGAAAAAGAGGTGAATCCATTGGGATAAATGATAAAATCTATAATGATGGAAAAGTAAGCAAGGTACTTTTAAAATTTGCAATACCAGCGATTATATCACTTTTAGTATTAGAATTATATAATATGGTTGATACTGTTTTCGTAGGTAGGTATGTAGGAGCTGATGCCATAGGAGGGCTTACAATAGCTTTTCCAATACAAAGGCTTATGATAGCTATAGGAATGTTAATAGCTATAGGAGCTTCAACTTCTGTATCAAGATGTCTTGGTGAGAAAAACATAGAACATTTAAAAAGAACAATTATTAATGCTATTATGTTAGCGATTGCATCTATTACAGTTGTTATTCTTATAATATGTTTATTTAAGAAAAGCATAATAATTGCACTAGGAGCTAGTGTAAATACCTTTAGCTTTGCAGATCAATATATAACCATAATATTAATAGGTGGAATATTCCAGTGTATTTCGACTGTAATTTGTTATGTGATGAATGCTCTTGGTAATACAAGAGTAACTCTGTACTCCAATATTATTGGATCTATTTTCAATATTGCAATAAACTATATTTTAGTAGTATTAATGCATTATGGAGTAAGAGGTGCAGCAATAGCAACAGTTGTCTCGCAAATACTTGCTTTTATCTTTGCTATAAGTAGATTTAGAGTTGTAAAAAAGAATTTTGATATAAGTTTTTCATTCAAATATATTAGAAGCGTGATAGAAAAAGAATTTTTATTTAATATAATTACCATAGGATTTTCTACTTTTATAATCGAGATATCCGATGCGGTTGTTTCAGTAATTCTCAACAATCTTCTAGTGTCTCATGGAGGAGATAGTGCGATTATAATAGTTGGAGTTATAACTAAGGTTTCAATGTTTATGTTTATTACTATAATAGGAATAAGTTCTTCAATGCAGCCAATAGTAGCGTATAATTATGGTTGCGGTAACTATACAAAGATGAAGGAAGCCTTAAAGACTGCTATCATAGCGGTATCAGTAGCTTCAATGACTTTCTGGGTAATATTAATGGTTTTCGCAAACTCAATTATAGGTTTCTTTTTAAAAGATGCAGAAATATTAAATAACGCAGTGCTAGCTTTTAGAATATGTATATCAATAATACCGGTAATAGGAATTTACTATATATGTATATATTATTACCAAGCGATAGATGAAGCCAAAACATCATTCTTGCTTTCAATATATAGACAACTAGTTATTTTTATACCAATATCAATATTATTTGTTCAATTGTTTGGAATAATAGGCGCATGGATAGCTTATCCTGTATCAGATATTATTTCTGCAATTACATCTATACACTTTATTAGGCAAGTAACAGTAGAAAGTGATAAGCATCTATTTGTCACTAATAATATTATAATAAATTTAAAAAAGTAGTATTAAGAATTATCGAAAGAACTCTAAAGAAACAAGTTGTTTTTTAAGCTTGTTTCTTTTTTATGCTTTTAGAGTAATGTAAAAAAGAAGAATGTGTCGCCTGACAAATTTTCATCTGATACATTCGCCAAGGCATATGAGCATAAAATCATTGAAGAAAGTCGCTTTAGCTATTTTTTTATTTAGAACTATTTCATTAATTATTCATAAAACAAAATATTATCTCTAATAGGAAACAAGTACATACTTCCCTCATACTATATTAATAAGCACTAATAGGAGGAGCATCTGTGTTTATTTTTAGTTATTTCATTGATGTGATTGGCAACATAGTTCTATTGTCTGGTTATATTACCGGTAATAGTACGTTTCCACAGCCACTAGATGAAAAAGATGAGGAAATGTATATCGCGAAGCTAAAGAGCGGAGATTCTAATGCAAAAAACATATTAGTCGAAAGAAATTTAAGGCTTGTTGCACACATTGTAAAAAAATATTCTTTTCAAAATAAAGATTTAGATGATCTAATTTCTATTGGAACAGTAGGACTCATAAAAGCAATTGATTCTTACGATTCTTCTAAGGGAACTAGACTTGCTACCTATGCAGCGAGATGTATCGAAAATGAGATCTTAATGCTTTTTAGGAATAACAAAAAAGTAAAAGGAGAAGTATTCCTGCAAGATCCAATTGGAGTTGACAAGGAAGGTAATGAGATATGCCTAATAGATGTCTTAAGTAGTGAAAATGATTCAGTTTTAGAAACTGTAGAAAGCAATTTACAAATTAGATCACTTTATAATAAGATGAATTCTATTCTTTCAATAAGAGAAAAGGAAATAATAGAGATGAGGTATGGTCTCATTGATGGACATTCAAAAACACAAAGAGAAATTGCAGCATTGTTAGGAATATCGAGGTCTTATGTTTCAAGAATTGAAAAGAAAGCTCTTAAAAAACTATTTAAAGAACTTAATAGTAAAAGGTAGGTATTTGGCTAAATTCTTCTTGATAGCAGAAGGATTTAGCCAATTTTATCGAATAAAATTAAAATAATTTATTGTTTTTTATTTATATATTTTGCTTTATTTTAATTAAATTTGTATAATTGTAGGTAGATATACTTTGAAATGACATGAGGAGGATAACCAGTGATAACATTAAAGGAATTACTTTCAAGAACAATAGAGGAAGGCGCCTCTGATCTTCATCTTACAGTAGGGATTCCACCAACTATAAGAGTTAATGGTAATTTAGTGAAGATAGGACAAAATAAGCTAATGCCATCGGATACAGAAGCTTTTGCAAAAGAAATACTAGAAGATAGCTTTGGAAAATATGATGAAGCAGGTGAGTTCGATACTTCATATTCTATTGCGGGACTTGGTCGTTTTAGAGTAAATGTATTTAAACAAAGAAATAGTCATGCTCTTGCTATAAGAGTTATAGCGTTAAAGATTCCAACTTTAAATGAATTAGGCCACCCAGCGATACTTAAGGAACTATGTCAAAGAAAAAGAGGACTAGTTTTAGTTACAGGGCCAACTGGTAGTGGTAAGAGTACAACACTAGCAGCTATGATAAATGAGATAAATCAAACTAGAGAAGCACACGTAATAACATTGGAAGATCCAATTGAGTTTTTACATAAACACAATAAATGTATAATAAATCAAAGAGAAATAGGTAAAGATAGTAGATCCTATGACAATGCTTTGAGAGCAATACTAAGAGAAGATCCAGATGTTATACTAGTAGGTGAAATGAGAGATCTTGAAACGATTGCTATTGCGATTACTGCTGCTGAAACAGGACATCTAGTTCTTTCAACATTACATACTATTGGTGCAGCTAAAACTATTGATAGAATAGTGGACGTTTTCCCTCCTCATCAACAGCAACAAATAAGAATACAGTTATCTGCTGTGCTTCAAGGAATCGTTTCTCAACAGCTTGTTCCTACTAATCAAGGTGGAAGAACTTCAGCTTTAGAGACAATGGTTAGCACTCCTGCAATACAAAATCTTATAAGAGAAGGAAAAACTCATCAGATTGAGTCTTCTGTGCAAACTGGTGGCAAGTATGGAATGAAAACAATGGATATGAGTCTTGCTGAGTTGTATAGAAAAGGCATTATCAGTGAAGAAACGGCATTAAGCTTTTCGGTTGATAGAGAAATGGTAAGCAGATTAATGATGATGTAATAAAGGCAACTCCTTGGAGTTGCCTTAAATCTTTTATTAAATTACCTAGTAGATTATATTAAAAGAAAATAAAAAAAAATTTTTCGGAAATGATAGATTTAGGGTCTTATATATGTTGTTGATTAGTAAGACATATAGTCAAGAAACTTTATGCAGTAATTATCCGTATTTATTGCATAATTATGCGGTATTGATTTTATAAGTTTAATAATTAGATCTCTTTTCATGATAAGTCCTCCTTTAAGATTGTATTAATTTTTTAACTAATACAACTTAGCCAAAGGATTCATCATATCTGTGAAATAGAGAGTTTTTAAATCCCTTTTCACAAGTTCATAACATATTAAAACCTCCTTGCCGAATTTTCTAATAATATTATATCATAAGGTTGTATAAATATAAAGTCTTGGGAACAATGATAAAGTAGCTATATAAGCAATTAATGCCAATATATAGTAAATAACATATAATTTCATAGATTAATATTCAATATAATGATAGTTGCTTCATTGTGCTTAATATTAATGAAGTTTATTTATAATGTCGGGAAATTGTTTGAATAAAAGTTTTCAAAAAATTTACAAATTTTAAAATATATATTTATATATTAAATAATTTTATAAAAAATTCTATAAATAAATATATAAATGGCTTGTTATAAGCAGTAAGTGATAAAGTAGATAATTTGTGATGTTCACTAAAAAATATGGTAAGGCTTATGTTAATCTCAAAAAGAAATAAATTTAAAAAGTACATATAGTATTTAAAGTTATTTTATGCTAAAATAACTATGAACTAGGGGGGAATATTAATGAATGTAATAAAAAGTTCGTTTGAGGTATTTTTAGGAATTTTTTCAAATGTAGTATTTATATTAACAATGTATTATATGGTGCTCTCATTATTTGGTATAATAAAATTAAAAAAGAAAGATAATATAAAACCCCAAAAAACTTTTGCATTAATTGTTGCAGCACATAACGAAGAAACTGTAATCGGAGATATAATACAAAGTCTTAATGGACTTAATTATCCTAGAGAAATGTATGATGTTTTTGTAATAGCGGATAACTGTACTGATAAAACTGCTGAAAAAGCAAAGAAACTTGGGGCAAAGGTTTACGAAAGATTTGATAAAGAAAAAAGAGGAAAAGGTTACGCACTTGAATGGATGTTTGATCATATATTCAAAATGAATAAAAAATATGATGCAGTTGCAGTATTTGATGCAGATAACCTTATATCTAAAAATTTCTTAACTGAGATGAATAAGATGTTATTAAAAGGATTTAAAGTTGTTCAAGGTTTTTTAGATAGTAAAAACCCTAAAGATACTTGGATAACAGGATGTTATTCTATATCCTTTTGGACTTCAAATAGAATGTTTCAGCTTTCAAGAAGCAATTTAGGCCTTTCTAATCAATTGGGCGGAACTGGTTTTTGTATAGAGACAGATACTTTAGAAACTTTAGGTTGGGGAGCAACTTGCTTAACTGAAGATTTAGAATTTACTTGTAAGCTTGTTTTAAATGGTCATAAAGTTGGTTGGGCTCATGAAGCAGTAGTTTACGATGAGAAACCTTTAACTTTAGCTCAATCATGGGCACAGAGAAAAAGATGGATGCAGGGGTTTGCAGATGTTTCTTCTAGATATTTTTGGAAGCTAATAAAAAGGGCAATAAAGGAACGTAGCTTTGTAGCTTTTGATTGTGCATTATATAGCATACAGCCTATAGTTATTATACTTTTAGCTGTTGCGACGATAATAAATATAGTACCAAATATATTAAATTTTTCTGGTAAAGCTATAGAATTATTTAACAATATTAACTCTGTAAATACAAGCTTGCAATCTATTTTGATAACATTAGGTGCATTGCTAATTATATTAATTCAATTTATATACACACCATTCCTATTAATACTCGATGGAAAGCTTTCACCAAAAATATTTTTATACTATTTCATTTATCCTATATTTAGTATAACTTGGCTTCCTATTTGTATTCAGGGAATAGTTAATAAAAATAACAAAGAGTGGTCACACACAGTTCATACAAGAAGTATAAATATAACTGATTTAGAAAAAGCAAATTAAACTCTGCGAAAGCAGAGTTTTTTCTGTATATGAAATATAAAGTTTTTAGGAGAATTAAAATTAGATATTTAAATTGTTTTAGAGGTTTTTATTGGTATAAAGTAAAACTTATTCACCTGACAATTTTTCTTCATATACATTCGGAAAGGCAGATGCGCAAAAAATCACTGAACAAGATCACTTCAGCGACTTTTTACATCTATATTAATTTGGAAAAATGAGAATTGTGATATCTTGGTATAAATTACTATTATTTTTTTTGTGAGATAAAAAGGAAAATATATATTTGTGTTGAATAAATAAATATAACCTATACTAAGGAGGGAAGACGTAAGATAAATGCAAAGGACAATCGTAGGTATTGATATTGGAAATGATAATATAAGCGCAAGTGTCGCAAAAGTCAGTGAAAATGATTTTGAAGTTATATGTAGTGTTTATACTCCATCAAAAGGATTATCAAAAGGCAAGATTATAAATCTAAATGATTTAACCGTGAGTCTGAAAAAATGCGTTGATGAAATAAAGAAGGAATCAAATATTAATTTTACTTCGGCATTTATAGGAATAAGCTCCTCCTCTACTAGGCTTGTGAAAACAAAAGGGGTAGCTTTAAGTACTAGCCTAAATTTAATTACGCCCACAGAGATTAAGGAAGCAATTTCAGATGCTGAAAAGATAGAGCTTGCATCCGATGAAGTAATAATTGATGCATTTACAGAATCCTTTTGTATAGACGATAGTACTATAGTAGAAGATCCTTTGGCTATGAAAGCCTCAAAGCTTCAAGCAAACTGTTCAGTTATAGTTGGAAAGAGCGAGCTAATAAATAGTTATAGGAATGCCTTTAGACTATCAGGTATAAACATTGAAGGTATATATATTAATAACTTAGAATTAAGAAAAATAATTTTAAATGAAAAAACAATTAAAGAAAATGTTCTTATAGTCGATGCTGGTGCAGAGGTAATAGAAATAGCATTATATAAAAATAATGAATTAGAATATTTATCTAGCTTACCAGTTGGTGGACAGAATGTGACAAAGGACATTGCTATCTGCTTAGGAATACAGGAAGAGCAGGCTGAACAAGTAAAACAAAATTATAGTGAAAATTATAAAACTTTATATAGAGAACATAGCATTGGTACGCTTAAAGCTGAGTCCTTAGAAATTGATATAAAGTTATTTAAAGATGTTGTTGAATCTAGAATTGAAGAAATTGTTACATTAATTAAAAAAGATATAAAGGAATCAGGGTATTTGAACGAAATTAGTAATATATACATTTTTGGAAATGGCCTAGCTATGTTTCAAGATGTAAAGTACTTTTTTGAAGATAAAATGCGAAAAAAGACAATTATTGTGACAAAAAATCAACTTGAATTACAAAATTCTTGTATAATTAATTCAATTGGTATTGTTAAAGATGCCTATGATAGGTTAAAATTAATCTATGAAGATTCTTATGACAATGGAAGCAATATAAACCATGATAATGAAATTAATAATAAAAAAAAGAAAAGTGGACTTATTCGTAATTTTAAAAGATTAATCGACGATTTTTTCTAAAGGAGGAATTATTTTGTTAGACTTTGATGTTGATATGCAGGAATTTGCAAATATAAAGGTAGTTGGCTGTGGCGGTGGCGGAAGCAACGCTGTTAATAGAATGATTGTTGAAGGCTTGAAGAATGTTGAGTTTATAACAATAAATACTGATAAACAGGCACTTATGTTATCTCATGCTAATCAAAAGATACAAATTGGTGAAAAGTTAACTAAGGGATTAGGTGCAGGTGCTAACCCTGATATAGGTAAAAAAGCCGCTGAAGAAAGCAAAGACGAGATATCAGAAGCTATAAAAGGTGCAGACATGGTATTCATTACTGCAGGAATGGGTGGTGGAACTGGTACAGGAGCTGCTCCAGTAGTAGCTGAAATTGCTAAATCAATGGGAATACTTACAGTTGGTGTAGTAACAAAGCCTTTTCCTTTTGAAGGAAGAAGAAGAATGAAACACGCTGAAATGGGTATTGAAAACCTTAAGCAAAGAGTTGATACTCTTGTTACAATTCCTAATGAAAGATTACTTACAATGGTAGATAAAAAAACTACACTGCTAGATTCTTTTAAACTAGCTGATGATGTTTTGAGACAAGGGGTACAAGGTATATCAGACTTAATTACAATTCCAGGTCTAGTTAATCTTGACTTTGCAGACGTTAGAGCCGTAATGGTTGACAAAGGTCTTGCACATATGGGTGTTGGTAATGGAAGTGGAGATAATAGAGCTCAAGAAGCTGCTAAGCAAGCTATATCTTCACCACTACTAGAAACTTCAATTGTAGGTGCAACAGGTGTACTATTGAATGTAACAGGTGGAGCAGATTTAGGTCTTTTAGAAATAAATGAAGCTGCTGAGATTGTTCAAGAAGCTGCAGATCCAGATGCAAACATTATATTTGGAGCTGTAATTGACGAAAACTTAAAAGATGAAATAAGAATTACTGTAATAGCTACAGGATTTGAAAAAATAGCTAGAGATGTAGAGCCTCCAAAAGAAGAAACTGCAGCTGAACCAACAGTAGCAAAAGAAGAAGCTGCAGCTACTACTACAAGCACTCAAAGTTTCGGAGACGAATTGGACATACCAGCTTTTTTGAGAAGAACAAAAAGATAATATTATAAGTATTTATATTATAAGTAAATGATTAATTATGATACTTAAAAATAAGACATGTTAAAGCATGTCTTATTTTTTTTTGTTTTAACAAGCTATCTTCTAAAATTCTATCTAGAAGCATATCAATATTTAGAAGAATATATTATAAAAAGTAGAAGTTAAAAGAATAATGGAATTAAATGTAAAATATAACCATATAAAAAAGTTTTATAGTCATTACATTATGACAAAATTTTAGAATGCTTAGTCTTATAATGTTTTTGAGGAGTGAGTTTATGAAGGTATATGTAGATGTGATTATTTTAGAAAATTTCATAATTAATCTCTTTCTAATAACAATAACATTACAAACTGTACGAATAAAGTTTTCATTTGTTAGAGCTTCCTTAGGAAGTATCTTAGGTGCCTTCTACACACTATTATATTTTTTTCCAAGTTTAAGTGTAGTAGTCTCTCTTCCAGTTAAGCTTCTTATTCCTTTAATTATGATTTATATAACGATAGGAAAGCTTAATTGTTTAGTTTTGCTTAAAAGCTCAGGGGTCTTTTTGTTATGGTCCATCTTGCTTTGTGGTTTTATTTTTGCATTTTCATTAATGAACAATCCATATGATTTGTTTTCGGCGTTTACTCTTAAAAATATCTATTTAAAGTATATGCTGTTAGCATTAATGATTATTTATGTTTTTGCTTATAGAACCATAATTTTTATAAGAGATAGAAAATCTTTAACAGATTTCTTTTATGAAATTGAATTCTCAGATAATTCTAAGAAATTCAGGGTTAAAGCATTTTTAGATTCAGGAAATGAGTTAACTGAACCAGCTACAACTTTGCCAGTGATACTAATAAATAAAAATTATTTGGAAGGATTTAGTGAGGTAGGTAAGGGGTCTTTGATCGTACCATACAAAGTAATAAATGGTGGAAAAGGTAGTTTGGAAGGGTTTAGAATGAATCAAATAAAATTATATAAAGATGATAAATTGATATCCACTAAAGATGCAGTCATATGTTTATGCAAGGATCAGTTCAGCCCATATGATGATTATGGTGCACTATTATCTAGAGGAGTATTATAGAGGGGTGTTATTTACATGATAAGTATTAGCGTTTTAATCAACAGAATATTAACAAAAATGAAGTTGTTTGCAAAAAATATATATTACGTTGGAGGTAATGACGCACTTCCGCCACCTTTAACAAAAGAAGAAGAAGAGAACCTAGTTCTTAAGCTTACTGGTGGTGACGATAAAATAAGGAGTATACTCATCGAGAGAAATCTTAGATTGGTAGTATATATAGCAAGAAAATTTGAGAATACTGGAGTAGGTGTAGAGGACTTAATTTCTGTGGGGACAATAGGCTTAATTAAGGCTGTTAATACCTTTAATCCAGAAAAAAAGATAAAGCTGGCTACATATGCATCTAGATGCATTGAAAATGAAATACTTATGTATTTGAGACGAAACAGTAAAGTAAAAGCAGAAATATCCTTCTATGAACCTTTAAATATTGATTGGGACGGAAATGAACTTCTGCTGTCAGATATTCTAGGTACTGATAACGACATAGTTTATAATTTAATTGAAGATGAAGTAGATAAGCAGCTATTGTTCATGGCAATGAAGAATTTAAGTGAGAGAGAGAAGGAAATAGTAAAATTAAGATTTGGTTTATATGGTGCAAGGGAAAAAACTCAAAAAGAGGTTGCTGATATGCTTGGAATATCACAGTCATATATTTCAAGATTGGAAAAGAAAATAATTAAAAGGTTGAAGAAAGAAATTAATAGAATGGTTTAAAGATATAGTTTGTTTTAAAGTTAAATTAAGTGATTATGCATCCGATGCTTTAATGAGCTTACGCAAAGAATTAATATGATTTTTTCATATTCCACCGATGCACCACTTCATAACAAATTTTATATTTTCAAATTCTCTGCTCAGAACCCAGCAGAGTTTTGAAAATAGTTTAATGATTGAAGTGGTGCATCTTTGGCTAAAACTGTAAACTCACTACGTTCGAACAGTACAGTTTTACTTTTTAAAAATCTATGCATTCCATAAATATTTTATATCTTAAATTTAATAAAATAAAAATGCTATAGGATTAAAAAGTAAATATATCTCCGGCATAACCAATTAATTTTAATAATATTTTTAATCATAGCCTTAAGATTTATCAAAACTCCTCCAGATATTCTGAGGGGTTTTTAGCATAAAAATGAAATTGTCAAGTACTTTATATATAATTATAAATTTTTAAAATCGTATAAAAATGGCTCCCATAGGAAATAATTTTTAATGCAGTAGTATCTATTACTTATAAGGGGTTGATTACACATGATAATCAATAAAGTAGAAATATGCGGAGTCAATACCTCTAAACTTCCTGTTTTGAGAGAAAAAGAAATGAAGTCATTACTTCTTCAAATGAAGGATGGTAAACAGGGAGCTCGAGAGATATTTATTAATGGTAATTTAAGATTAGTGTTAAGTGTTATTCAAAGATTTAATAATAGAGGCGAAAATGTAGATGATCTATTTCAAGTAGGTTGTATAGGTTTAATGAAAGCTATAGATAACTTTGATTTATCTCAAAATGTTAAATTCTCTACTTATGCAGTTCCAATGATAATAGGAGAAATAAGACGTTATCTAAGAGATAACAATGCCATAAGAGTAAGCAGATCATTAAGAGATATTGCATATAGAGCTTTGCTTGTTCGAGATAAATTAGTAAATGATAATAATAAAGAACCTACTATTTCACAGATAGCTAAAGAATTAAAAATACCTAGAGAAGAAGTTGTATTTGCATTAGATGCAATACAAGATCCAGTATCATTGTTTGAACCTATTTACCATGATGGTGGAGATGCAATCTATGTGATGGATCAAATATCAGATAGTAAAAATCAAGACGATAATTGGCTCGAAAATATTTCTATAAAAGAAGCAATGAAAAAACTAAATGATAGAGAAAAACTTATACTTACCCTTAGATTCTTTAATGGCAGAACTCAGATGGAGGTAGCTGATGAAATTGGTATATCACAAGCTCAGGTATCAAGACTGGAAAAGACTGCATTAAAGCATATGAGAAAGTATGTTTAGAGCTCGTTTGAGCTCTATTTTTTACTGTGAATAAAAGTGCAAGATTTTAGGAAAGTGTTATTTTGATATTTAATTGTTGTTAGAAGAAAGATAATATCATTTTATATGATTTCCTATCATATATTTTTATATGGAGGGATGTTAGATGGAATTGAATATGCATTCATTAAATAATCTAAGGGTCATGGAGGTAGTTGATATAAACCTAGGAGCAAAACTTGGCTATATTAGAGATTTAAAGATTGATTGTGATGAAAGTAAAATTGTATCGATATTGATACCTGTCCAGAAAAGTAATTGGTTTGGAAAAATGGACATGCTTGAAATACCATGGGAAGATGTAGTAAAAATTGGTGTAGATGTTATATTGGTTAATAGTAAGGAAAAAACTGTATCAGATATGTAGCAAAAATAGTAATAAGTGTGTATAATAAATATATTATGGATAAACACTTATATGCTAATGAAGGATTTTAGAGTTAGCATTAGGTTAGCTTATTAAATAAAATTAAGTCAAAGAAGTTGCATTAATGAAAGGGCGTGAATAGCTTGAGATGTCCATACTGCTCATACGAAGAAAGTAAGGTTGTTGATTCCAGATCAACTGAGGATTACACAGCCATAAGACGAAGAAGAGAGTGCTTAAAATGTGGTAAGAGATATACTACTTATGAGAAGGTTGAAGACATACCAACTTTGGTTATAAAGAAAGATTCTACTAGAGAGAATTTTAATAAAGAAAAATTAATCAATGGATTAATAAAAGCATGTCAAAAGAGACCAGTATCTAGAAGACAAATAGAGGATATTGCTGATGATATTGAAAAGACTATAAGTAATAAGATGCTTACAGAAGTTAGCACTGATTACATAGGCGAAATGGTAATGGATAGATTAAAGAATGTTGATGAAGTATCTTACGTAAGATTTGCATCAGTTTATAGGCAATTTAAAGACATAAATACTTTTATGGAAGAAATAAAAAATTTGATGGGATTGTCAGAAGAACTACATAAAAAGTAGTTCTTTTATTTCTATATAGGGAGATATAAAACCTTTATGCGTGGTAAATCTAGATATTTCAATGGCTTTAGAAGTTTTTTATAGATATATAGAAATAAATAAAACTTATTCGCCTGTAAGATTCTTCACATACGCTTAGAAAAGGCAGGTGCGTAAAAAATCACTAATAAAAACGATTAGCGATTTTTTAGAGCCATTCCATATGAAAAAATCATTTAATTCTAATAGCTCGCTCATATAGCATCTCCTTCATAACAATTTTATTTCAAAAAAGATCTTAAATGTAGTATTACTTTAACATATAAAATTGCCTAGGAAATAAGATTTCTTGTTAAATGTTAGTTAAAGATAGTTAAAATAAATTCGCTTTTATTTGCTTTATGTAATGATAATGTTAAAATTATAAGTGAAAAGATTGAAAAAGTTTATTAATTTACCTAAAATGTAAAGGAAGTTAATTTATGAAAGAGAAAATGTTAAATGATTTTCAGATTTTAACCTATGAAGATTCACTAGTTGAATTAGGGGTAACAACGGCTTTTAATGACGCAAGCTTTAAGTTTGATACTGAAGAAGGCAGAAATAACTTAACAAAACTTAAAAATGCTTTGCAAGTTAAGAAAATTTGTTATTTAAAGCAAATCCACAGTGATAAGATCATTATGGCGAGTGAAGGCGTTGAGTTACATGGTCAAGTTGAAGGGGATTCACTTATTACTACTAGCATAGATACTATGATCGGTGTGTTTACGGCCGATTGCATTCCGGTTTTAATATGGGATGGTAATAAGAAGGTAATTGCAGCAGTTCACAGTGGGTGGAAGGGTACTTTTGACAGTATTGTGAAAAAGACAATAGAAGTTATGATTAAAGATTTTAATTGTGATAGTAGTTCTATTAAAGTTTTTATAGGACCCCATATTAGGCAGTGCTGCTATGAAGTGAGTGAAGAACTTATAGATAAGTTTAAGAAAAACAACTTATACGCAGAACAAGATATAAATAATGGACGATATTTAAGTCTTGAAAAATGTATTGAAATGCAACTAAAGTATATAGGTGTAAATAAAGATAATATAATAAAGAGTGGTTTTTGTACTTTATGCGAAAAAGATACAAAACTTCATTCTTACAGAAAAGATGGGGAGCATTCAGGAAGGATGTTTACCTACATCTATTTAAAATAACGGAGGAACATTATGGCTGATGAAAAAATTCTTATAGTAGATGATGAAGAACATATAGTTGAACTTATGAAATTTAATTTAGAAAATGCAGGATTCAAAATAATAACAGCTTACAATGGAATTGATGCTATAAAGCTTGCTAAATCAGAGCATCCTCGTTTAGTATTGTTAGACCTTATGCTGCCAGGCTTAGATGGATTTGACGTATGCAAAGAAATAAGAAAGGATTCTATGACAGCTAATATCCCAATTATCATGACTACAGCAAAAGGTGAAGAGCTTGATAAGATATTGGGACTTGAGCTAGGGGCAGATGATTATATAACAAAGCCTTTCTCAATAAGAGAACTTGTAGCAAGAGTAAAGGCTGTACTTAGAAGAACTGTAAGTACTCCATCTTTTGAGAAATCCTTGAATATTGGAAATCTTACGATTGACTTCTTAAAACATGATGTGCTTAGGAACGGTGAGAAAGTAGAATTAACATTGAAGGAATTTGAACTTTTAGAAACTTTGGTTCAAAATAGAGGTAAGGTCTTAACTAGAGATATGCTTTTAGATAAGATTTGGGGTTATGAATATATTGGAGAAACAAGAACTGTAGATGTTCATATAAGACATTTAAGGAAAAAGATTGAGGATGATGATAAAAATCCAAGATTTATAGAAACAATAAGAGGAATCGGATATAGATTTTCAAGCGGAGAATAATTTATGAAGAAAAAAATAATGTTTTCGGTAATTATAACAATAATTTTTTCATTAGTTGTAGTAACATCTTCTTTTATAGCTATATCTAATTATCAGTACCTAGAGAACTCTAAGGCAAATCTGAAGCATTATAATGACTTGCTTTCGACTTTAATTCTCGCAAATGAGCCTGATAAGATAGTGAAACTAAATCAAGTAAAAGCTCTAGATAGAGAAATACGTTTTACCTATATAAGTAAAACGGGAGTTGTAGAATTCGATACGGATAAACGTCTTGAAGATCTTGATAACCACCTTACGAGGGTTGAGATAGCACAAGCTATAAAAAGTGGTGAAGGATCAAGTGTACGATTTAGTAAAAGTTTAAATAAAAATCTAGTCTACTATGCAACTAAGCTCCAAGATGGTAGTATTGTGAGAACTTCAATACCGTTAGACAACGTAAAAATATTTCAAGACACTAACATAAAATATTATCTAATAACTTTGGTATTTGTAATAGTTTTATCAGTAGTTCTTTCACTAAAACTAACTAGATTTATAGTTGACCCAGTAAAGGAATTAGAGATTATTACAGCAAGAATAGCAAGAGGAGAATTAGATGGAAGGGTTAGAGTTAGTTCTGTTGATGAACTTGGAAGCCTAGGGATGACCTTTAATGAAATGGCTGATAAGCTTGAAGTTACTATGGATGAATTAATCGATAAACAAAATAGACTTGAAGCAATTTTGAAAAGTATGGATAGTGGAGTTATTGCAGTTGACAGAAGTCATAAGATAATAATGATAAATCCTTATGCTGAAAAGATATTCGGAATAGACAAAGATATAATCGGAGAAACTCTTATGGATCATATAAGAGATTTTGAATTAGATAATGTTTTTGAGACTTCTGATGCATATAAAGAGATAAAAATAATCTGGCCAGAAGAGAGAGAACTAAGAATAAGAACTGCAGAAATTATCAATGATAGAGAGCACATTGGTACTGTTGCAGTTGTTCAGGATATAACGGATATAAAGAAGCTTGAAAATATGAGATCACAATTTGTTGCTAATGTGTCTCATGAACTTAAAACTCCGCTTACATCTATAAAAGGGTTCGCTGAAACTTTAAAATATGTAGAGGATGAAGAAAATAGACAAAAGTTTTTGAATATTATAAATGAAGAAGCAGAGAGATTAACAAGACTTATAAATGACATATTATCCTTATCCAACATAGAACAAAATATAGAATGTACAAGAATAAACTTTAGTGGAGATAGAATAATAGAAGATGTTTATACTTTAATGAAAATTGAAGCTGAAAAGAAGAATATGAAGTTGTCTGTGGATTTAAATAATACACTTTCATTAGTAGGGGATCCAGATAAGTTTAAGCAGATGATGATAAACCTTATTGATAATGCAGTGAAGTATTCTGAAGAAGGCGATTCAGTTTTAATAACCTCAAATAATAAAAAAGGTATTATAACTTATACAGTAGAAGATACAGGGATTGGTATACCTAAGAAGGATGTAGCAAGAGTATTTGAAAGATTCTATAGAGTTGATAAAGCTAGATCAAGAGCTAAGGGTGGAACTGGTCTAGGGCTCGCTATTGTTAAACATATAGTTAAAACCTTTAATGGAAATATTGAGGTAGAAAGCCAACTTGGAGTAGGTACCAAATTTATCATAAAGATGAAGGGTATAAAAGAATAAAATAAAAAAAGATGAAGACTAAAGGATTTTGAGATAATCACAATTCTTTAGTCTTTTTTTACTGAATAAGAAAGATGAAATTTTAATACCGGATAAACCCAGTGATTTCAAGTGATTAGGATGATTTTTTAGGTAATACAGTAAAAAAATAAAACTTAGGAATTTACCTATAGTTAACAGTGGTTCACGCAGGCTTAATATTGGTTAATCTTAGCTTAATAGTTTTTATGTAAAATATACATTAGAAACAAAATATTCAACAATAAGAGAAAATAGCGCATTATAAAAATGCCTGAAGGGGAGTTATTTGGATGAAAAAAAGGAAGATATCAATAAAAATTGTAACCACAATTAGTCTTTTCCTTGTAGTATTCACTGTTATTACAAATTATTCTATCTATACAGTAGCAAATAACAAGATTATGAATTCGAACTATAACAATATGAAGATAATAACAAGCGAAATAGGAAATAGTTTTAAATCCTCGATAGCATATCAAATAGAAAATTTAAAAAGTATAGGTAAAGAAAATGTTTTAACAGAATACTATGGAAGTAATCTAAGTGAAGAGAAACAGACAAGTCTAAATGAAAGACTAAAGAAGGTTTCTACAAGTTATGATGAAGCAATTTTTGTTACTGATAAAAAAGGTGTAATTAAAGCAAGTTCAAATGATCAATATATGAGTTTAGATCTTTCGACAAAGGAATACTTTAAAGCTACACAACAAGGAAAAGAGGCAGTTGGATCTGTGGAAAGTTCAATTATAACTGGAAAGTTTATTGTGTATTTCTTAGTTCCGGTAGAAGATCAGTATGGAACAATAGTTGGGGCAGTGGGAAAAGTTGTTGATAGCAGTTATTTCTCTGAAAGATTTAATTCTTTTAAATTCCTTAATACAGGATTTGTTTTTATGGTGGATAGTTCTAATAAAATCGTATACCATCCAGATATGCATAAGATTAACAAACCTATATCCATAAAAGAAATTGCAAGCCTAATTAAAAATCCAGAGTATCTGACTAAGGATAATAGCAATATAGAATCGTATGAAGAGAATGGAAAATCAATGGTGGCGGAAACCCTTACTATACCTGAACTTAAAATGATGGTTGTACTTACTTCAGATAAAGCAGAAATTCTTGAAGCATCTACATACATAGGAAGAGTTTTAATAATATTTGGAATTATAGAACAGTTAATATTAATTCCTTTAATAATTATTATGATAAATTCGGTATTAAAGCCACTTAAAAATCTCACTAATAGTACAAAAAAAATATCTGAAGGTAACCTTACTGTTTTAAGCAGAGTGAATAGTAAGGACGAATTAGGGGATTTATCTAATAACTTTGATCAGATGATAGGAAATATAAGAGTTTTAATAAATGAAATTAAAGGCTCAGCAAATGATCTGCTTAACATAAATGAATGCTTCTCAGCAGTTCAAGAAGATAATCATGAAGGCATGACTTTTATAAAGGAGTCATCAAAAGTTATGGTTGAGGAAACTAGAAATATAGATGAAGCAATAAAATGGTGTATCGAAGGTTTTGAAAGATATGAAGAAAAGCTAAACGAAATTAATATGAAATCAGAAAAAATGTACAAGCATGCAAGTTCTATAAGAACAGTGAACAGTGAAGGAATGAATTCTATATATGAATTAAGAGATATAGGAAATAATGCCGGTATTAATTTCAATGCTATAAATCAAAGCATAAAAAAACTTATAACAAATCTAAATAGCATAAATACAATAGCTCAAGGTGTAACCAATATATCAACGCAGACAAATATATTATCACTTAATGCTTCAATAGAAGCTGCAAGAGCAGGAGAATTTGGAAAGAGTTTTTCTGTTGTAGCAGAAGAAATCGGAAAACTGTCGAAGTCCATTGAAGGAGAAATGAAATCAATTAATAGTCTAATCAAAGTGATAAATAGCAACATAAGTGAGACTTCAGAAAGTATGGATGAGCTTAACAACTTCTTTAATATGCAAGTGGATGTATTAAATATAAGTGTAGATAAGTTTAATACTATTATAAAGAGTACAGACAAGATTATTGGTTATATACAAGATGTTAATACAAATATAACTGGAATTAATAATGATAAGAATGAAATGAATAAAAGATTATCAGATGTTAACACTACATTTGAGGAATTTAACAAAAGTATTGAAGAGGTTTCAGTTTCTGTTAATAAACAATGGGAAGATTCAGCAATGCTTGATGAGGTTAAAAACTCCATGAATCAGACTGTCTACAAGCTTCAGAGCTCAATTTCAAACTTTAAGGTAGAGTAAAAGATATTTATAAAATTTATACGCTTTGTTAAATAAAATTTACATAACCGTAAGATTACTTAACAAACAGCTAATACTCACTTAACTTAAGGATAATATAATTTATTATGTAAGGTAGATAAATAATAAATTAGTAAATAAAATTTGGAGGTTATCAAATATGAATAAAAGAAGTTTAAAATTTGGTGTAATCGCACTAGCATTAACTATGGCAACTGGAATTTTCGCAGGCTGTGCTTCGAAGAGCGATAATAATTCAGCTACAGATTCAGGAAAAGGATCAGCAATCGCTGGATCAATAACAATATCAGGATCAACTGCTTTAAAGCCATTAATAGATAAAGCTGGTGAAAATTTTCAAGCTAAGAATAAAGATGCGCAAATAAATTCACAAGGAGGCGGAAGTGGAACTGGACTTACACAAGTGTTGCAAGGTGCAGTTGAAATAGGAGATTCAGATGTTCCAGCTGCTGATAAATTAAAATCAGAAGAAGCATCACAATTAGTAGATCATCAAGTTGTTGCTTTAGGATTTGCTGTAACAGTAAGTAAGGATGTTCCAGTAACTAATTTAACTAAAGCTCAAATAGCTGATATATTCTCAGGAAAGGTTACAAACTGGAAAGCTATTGATGGAAAAACTGATTTACCTATAACTGTTGTTCATAGACCAGCTTCATCAGGAACAAGAGCAACTTTTATGAAGACAGTTTTAGATGGTAAAAAAGATGTTGAAAATGATAAAATAGGCGTAGTTCAAGATGCTAATGGTTCAGTTAAGACTGCACTTGAAAGCACAAAGGGTTCAATTAGCTATGTAGCTCTTTCATACTTATTAGATGATGAAGCTAAGAAATCATTAGTACCAGTATCAATTGAAGGCGTACAACCAACAAAAGAAAACATAACAACTGGTAAATATATATTCTGGTCATGGGAACATATGTATACAAAGGGTGAAGCTAAAGACCTTGCTAAAGCATTTATAGATTATATAACAAGTGCTGATAACAAGAAGGCAGTTGAAGATTTGGGATTTATCTCAGTTGGAGATATGAAGGTTAAATAGTTTATATAATTGGCTTTTAAGGCTGGCTTACGCCAGTCTTAAGGTGTTTAAAGATATATGCAAGCTTTAAAATTCTTATGAATTAAGAGTAAGAAATTAGTAAATAAAATTTGTTCTAATAAGCATAATGATAATTTTCAAATCGTTGTAAAGATGAATCACTTCAATCCGAAAATATAAATTTAATTATGAAGTGTTTAATCAATAAATATTAGATGAATGATATTCAACAATAAATATTATGAGGGAAGAGTTATGAAAAAAAGAAGTTTTTGGCAAAAATTAAAATCTGAATATATTGGCAAAGGTTTTGCAGTGTTTTGTGGGCTCTTAATAGTGGTATTGACTCTATCCATTATATTTTTTATAGCGTCAAAAGGATTAAATTTGTTCATAAAAGATAGATATTCTATATTTAAGTTTTTATTTAGTACAGAGTGGACACCAAATGCAGATTCACCTCAATTTGGTGCTTTGACGTTAATTTTAGGGTCAACAGCAGTTGCTATAGGATCAGTTATAGTGAGTACACCAATTGCAATATCTCTTGCGATTTTTATGAATATGATATCTACAAAGTATGGTAAGAAAGTTCTACAACCAGCTTTAGAGCTTTTCGTTGGAATACCATCTGTTGTATATGGATGGATTGGTTTAAGCGTACTTGTGCCAATAATAAGAAATAGTTTTCATGGTGATGGATCAAGTCTTCTAGCAGGTATTTTAGTGTTAAGTGTAATGATTCTTCCAACCATTGCATCACTATCATCTGATGCAATTAGGACTATACCTAACGATTATATTGAAGCTGCTTATGGATTAGGTTCAACTAGATGGCAAACCATATATAAAGTTGTTGTTCCAGCTGCAAAGAGTGGAGTTCTTACTGCGGTAGTGCTTGGTCTTGCTAGAGCTTTTGGTGAGGCACTTGCAGTTCAAATGGTTATTGGAAATACATTAAAGCTTCCAACAAATCTTCTTCAATCAACAACTACGCTTACAAGCGTACTTACAATGGATATGGCTAATACAGCTTTTGGATCTGAGTGGAATAATGCTTTATGGTCATTAGCTTTGATGCTATTAATAATATCCTTTATCTTTATTGTTATAGTTAGAAAAATAGGAAGAAGAGGTGAAGCATAATGAAGGCAAAAACCGCAGATAAAATAGCAACTTCAATACTTTATATAATTTCTGTATCAATAGTTTTGCTTTTAATAGCTTTCTTAGGTTATATTATATACAAGGGGGCTGGCATGATTAGCTTTAATTTCTTATTCGGTCAGCCTAAAAATGGAGCAGCAGGCGGTGGTATTGGACCACAGCTATTTAACTCCTTTTATATGTTAATTGTATCTCTTATAATTACAGTTCCTATTGGACTAGGTGCTGGTATTTATCTTTCAGAATATGCAGGACAAGGAAGATTCGTTAATTTCTTAAGATTATGTATAGAAACTATGTCTTCACTTCCTTCGATCGTTGTTGGGCTTTTTGGACTTTTAGTATTTGTTACGTTGGCTCAATGGAAGTATTCTGTTTTAGCTGGTGCTTTGTCAGTTAGCATATTAAACCTTCCTTCGATGACAAGAGTAAGTGAAAATGCTATAAGAGAAGCATCAAAAAAAGTAAAAGAGGCAAGTGTTGGTCTTGGTGCAACAAGATTTCAAACTATAAGAAAGATAACTCTTCCTTATGCTATGCCGCAAATATTAACAGGAATTATTCTGGCTGCAGGAAGAATTTTTGGTGAAGCAGCAGCTTTCTTATATACAGCAGGTATGAGTGCACCTTTATTTAAATTTGGTAGATTTTCGCTTTTTGGTATGAGTTCTGCTGATAGGATGTCTGCATATGATCTATTCAGACCAGCAGAAACATTAGCAGTTCATATATGGAAACTTAAATCAGAAGGTTCAGTGCCTGATGCTACTCAAATCGCAAATGGTGCTTCAGCAGTTTTAATAATAATGGTGCTTTTATTTAATATTATTTCAAGATTAGTAGGTAATGCACTTTATAAGTCTTATAGTGGTAAGTAGGAGGATACAACATGTCAATAATTTCAACGAATAATTTAAACTTATATTATGGAAATAATCATGCACTTAAGGGCATAAGCCTTGATATAGAATCAAATACTGTAACTGCACTTATTGGACCTTCTGGTTGTGGTAAGTCAACTTTCTTGAGAACCTTGAATAGGATGAATGATCTTATAGATTCTGTTAGAATAGAAGGAGATGTATTCTTCGAAGGCAGAAATATTTATAATGACTTTGATGAAATAGAGCTTAGAAAAAGGGTAGGAATGGTTTTCCAAAGACCAAATCCATTCCCAATGTCCATCTATGATAATATAGCTTATGGGCCAAAAATTCACGGAATAAAAAATAAAGCTAAGTTAGATGAAATAATCGAGAAAAGTCTTAGAGGAGCAGCTCTATGGGATGAAGTAAAAGATAGATTAAAGAAAAGTGCTTTAGGTCTTTCAGGCGGTCAGCAGCAAAGACTTTGTATAGCAAGAACTCTTGCAGTAGAACCAGAAGTTCTTTTAATGGATGAGCCAACTTCTGCACTTGATCCTATCTCAACGAATAAAATAGAAGAACTAATGGATACACTAAAAAAGACATATACTGTTATAATTGTAACTCATAATATGCAGCAAGCTGGAAGAATTGCGGATAATACAGCATTTTTCTTAACAGGAGAAGTAGTAGAATACGGAAAAACAGATGACATATTCTATAAGCCAAGAGATAAGAGAACAGAAGATTATATAACAGGTAGATTCGGTTAAAATTACTTTATGAGGTGATATAAATGACAAGAACATCTTTCGATTATGGTCTACAGCTTTTACATGATGATCTAATAAAAATGGGAAGCATTGTAGAAAAACAAATACACGGTTCAGTTGAATCCTTAGTCAATCAGGATGTGGAATTAGCTGAAAGAATAATAAAGGGTGACGATTTAGTAGATGATCTTCAAAGAGAAATTGAAGACAAGTGTATAAAGTTAATTGGTAGGGAGCAGCCTCTAGCAAAAGATTTGAGAAATATTTTTACAACCACAAAGATAGTTACAGATCTTGAAAGAATGGCTGACCATGCAGTTGATATAGCAAAGATAACAAGAAGACTTAAAGATGAAAAGTATATTAAGAAGTTAATAGACATACCAAAGATAGCATCAGTTGTACAAGAAATGATTAAGCTTTCTATAGATGCTTATATAGAAGGAGATTCAGATAAAGCTTATGAGATTTGTAAGATGGATGATGAAGTAGATGCTGTGTATAAGAAGGTATTTACTGAACTTTTAGCATATATGAACTCTCATCATGAAACAGTGACTCAAGCAAGTCAATTATTATTTGTATGCAAGTATCTAGAGAGAATAGCTGATCACGTTACTAATATATGTGAGTGGACTATCTACCTTGTTACTGGTAACTTTGTTGATCTTAATGAATAATAATCAAGTAGTATCTATAAGTAATTAGTTAAAGAGTAGTGTATAATTATTTAATATTTGATATGTATACTTTTTTACATGTACAAATAAACAGTTTAATTTTAAGTTATGTAGTTAACAATTTAACTATGGTGAATAGGGTATTTAATAAATATATTATTATTAAATATAAAAATAGCTTGAATTCCTTGAGGATATTCGGGCTATTTTTTACTGTAAATGAAATTGTAGAA
This sequence comes from Clostridium folliculivorans, assembly GCF_024341905.1. Taxonomy (GTDB): domain Bacteria; phylum Bacillota; class Clostridia; order Clostridiales; family Clostridiaceae; genus Clostridium_AR; species Clostridium_AR folliculivorans. Next base: position 45,445 of record NZ_BQXY01000003.1, on the reverse strand, counting down.
TTGTTATTGTCATTAAATATAGATATTTCAATGGGGTTAGAAGTTTTTATAGATATAGAGAAAGAAGTATTCATCTGTAAATTTTTCTGATATTAATCTTGAATGGCAGATGCGCAAAAAAATATAATTAAGATATGGTGTTAGAATCGAGTAGCTAGGATATATATGCTATATAGTACCTCTATATAAGAATTAAATGATTTCTAATAATAATTTTTCAGATAATATATAACTTATTAAAAAAATGGACAAAATTTATAATGAATAGAGTTTTTATTCTATAAATGTTGGAAAATTAGAATTACATGGAAATGTACATGAAGCGTTAATTGTTGACTACTAAGGGCTAATAGGGTATATTACATATTGAAGTATTTTTCAGGAGTGAAAAAAATGAAAAACAAAATTGCGAAGATTCTTCCTGGCGGAATAGCAGAAGAATTAGGAATTGAAGTGGGAGATTATCTAATTTCGATAAATGAAACAGAAGTAAATGACGTTATAGACTATAAGTTTTTGATGGCAGAGGAATACTTAGATGTAGAAGTAGAGAAACCAGACGGTGAAGTTTGGGTTTATGAAATAGAAAAAGAATATGACGAAGACTTAGGCGTAGAATTTGAGGCTTCTATAATGGATAAGGCAATAAGCTGTTCCAATAAATGCATATTCTGTTTTATAGATCAATTACCTACGGGTATGAGAGATACTTTATATTTTAAAGACGATGACTCAAGACTTTCATTTCTTCAAGGTAACTTTGTAACCTTAACAAATATGAAGGACTGTGACATAGATAGAATAATAAGATACAGAATAAGTCCTATTAATGTATCAGTACATACAACCAATCCAGAGCTTAGAGTTAAGATGTTAAATAACAGATTTGCAGGTAATGTTTATGACAGGCTTAAGAGACTAGCAGAGGCTGGCATTGAAATGAATGCTCAAATAGTAGTTGTACCAGGTGTTAACAATGCTGAAGAGCTTCAAAGGACCGTTTTAGACCTATATAAGCTATATCCTTCTATTCAAAATATAGCTGCAGTTCCTATCGGGGTAACTAAACATAGAGAAGGACTTGCAAAATTGGATATTTTTGATGGTGACAGTGCAAGAAAAGAAATTGAGATGGTAGAGAAGCTTCAAGAGAAGTTCATGAAAGAGATAGGTTCACCTTTTGTGAGATTATCCGACGAGTTTTATGTTTTAAGTGATTATGACATACCTAACGAAGATTTCTACGATGGATATCAGCAAATTGAAGATGGTGTAGGTGTTATAAGAATGCTTAGAAATACCATCGACAGAGATATATCAGAACTAAAAGACAATATAAATGGCCATTTCGCTATTGCTACAGGTGCTTCTGCATATGATGAAGTAAAAAAAGTAGCAGATAGCATTATGAATAAAAACAATAATATAAAAATTGATGTTTATAAAGTTATAAATCATTTCTTTGGAGAAACTATTACAGTAAATGGACTTTTAACTGGTAAAGATATTATAAATCAGCTAAAAGAAAACCTTGAAGCACCATACCTTATAATGGCTGATAATATGTTCAGAAAAGGTTATGAACTAGGTGATTCTCAGGATAAGATAATGCTTGATGATCTAAAGATAAAAGATGTTGAAGAGCAGCTAGATGTGAAAGTCATTGTATGTGATTACACTGGAGAAGACTTGATACAAATTATAAACACATATTGTGAGGAGGAATAAACATGGGAAAACCAATAGTTGCTATAGTTGGACGTCCAAATGTAGGTAAATCTACATTGTTTAATAAATTAGCAGGAAAAAGAATATCTATAGTACAGGATACACCTGGAGTTACTAGAGATAGAGTTTATGCAGAGGCTGAGTGGTTAAATTACAAATTTACTATGATAGATACAGGTGGTATTGAGCCAGAAAGTGAAGATATTATAGTAAAACAAATGAGAAGACAGGCACAAATAGCAATTGAAACTGCAGATGTTATAGTGTTTATCGTTGATGGTAAGGAAGGACTTACAGCTGCAGATAAAGAAGTTTCTCAAATGCTTAGAAAGAGTAAAAAACCTGTTGTACTTGTTGTAAACAAGATTGATAATTTAAAAGATGAAGCTAATGCTTATGAGTTCTATAATTTAGGTATAGGTGATCCTATAACAATATCAGCGACTCAAGGTCTCGCTCTTGGAGATATGCTTGACAGAGTAGTAGAACACTTCAAAGATCTTGGAACAGATGATGAAGAAGATGAATATGTAAGAATAGCTATGGTTGGTAAACCAAACGTAGGTAAATCATCTCTTATAAACAAGCTTCTAGGTGAAGATAGAGTTATAGTAAGTGATGTTCCAGGTACTACTAGAGATTCTATAGATAGTTACCTTGAAACAGATGAAGGAAAGTTTATACTTATTGACACTGCTGGTCTTAGAAGAAAAAGCAAGGTTAAGGAAGAAATAGAAAGATATAGTGTTATAAGAACTTACGCTTCAATTGAAAGAGCAGATGTAGTTATACTTATGCTTGATGCTCAAGAAGGTGTTACTGATCAAGATGAAAAAATTATAGGTTTTGCTCATGAAATGAACAAGGCTATAATGGTTATAGTAAATAAGTGGGATTTGATTGAAAAAGATGATAAGACAATGAATACTTATCTGAAAGACCTTCAATCAAGCTTAAAGTTCTTATCCTACTCACCTTTCTTATTTATATCAGCATTAACTGGTCAAAGAGTGCATAAGGTATTAGAGATGGCTAAGGGCTGCTATGATAACTACTCAAAGAGAATCTCTACAGGGATCCTTAATGATGTTATAAATAGAGCGGTACTTATGAAAGAGCCACCTGTAGTTGGACTTAAGAGACTTAAGATATATTACGCAACTCAAGTTGCAAATAAACCACCTAAATTTATATTCTTTGTAAATGACAGCAATGCTTTACATTTTTCTTACGGAAGATATCTTGAAAATCAGCTAAGAGAGAGCTTTGATTTTAAGGGAACAGGCTTAGAAATAGAGTATAGAGAAAGGAAGGAATAAAAGTATGAATAAGGTGACTTTTTTAGGAGGAGGAAGCTTTGGAACAGCTTTATCAATTCTTCTGGCCAAAAAGGGTGTAACAGTGTCTATTTGGGACCGAGATAAAGAGGTTGTTGACGAGATAAACAACGAAAGAACGAACAATAGATACATTAAGGAGTTACACATTCCTGAAAATGTCACTGCCTATTACGATTTACAAGAAGCACTTAAAGATACAGGATGTTTAGTGCTTGCAGTACCTTCCCATGTTATAAGAAATGCTTGCAAATCACTAAAAGGAAAGCTTCCAGAGGATATTGTGGTTGTAAGTATAGCTAAAGGAATTGAAGAAGGTACTGATTTAAGATTATCGGAAGTAATAGAGCAGGAGCTTAATAATCCAATAGTAGTTTTATCTGGACCTTCTCACGCAGAAGAAGTTGCCTTAGAATACCCAACTACTTTAGTTGCAAGTTCTAAAGATATGGTATCTGCTGAAAAAGTGCAGGACCTATTTATGGCTCCACACCTTAGAATATATACCAATGATGATCTTGTTGGTGTAGAAATAGGAGGAGCAGTAAAAAATATCATAGCTTTAGCAGCTGGAGTTTGTGATGGTATAGGTTACGGAGATAATGCTAAAGCAGCTCTTATGACTAGAGGTATGATGGAGATAAGTAAAATAGGTTTTAAGCTTGGCGGAAAGATGGAAACTTTCTTTGGACTGACAGGCATGGGAGATCTTATAGTAACTTGTACAAGTATGCACTCTAGAAATAGAAGAGCTGGAATACTGATTGGTCAAGGTAAGAGTCTTGCTGAAGCAGAAAAAGAAGTAGGAATGGTTGTTGAAGGGGTTAAAGCCTGCAGAGCCTTCTATGAATTAAAAGAAAAACTTGATGTTGATATGCCGATTACGGATATTCTTCATAGAATACTTTTTGATGGACTGAGTCCAAATGAAGCAGTAAGTGGACTTATGGAAAGAGATAAGAAATCCGAAAAATATCAATAATTAATATGTATAATTTAAAGACTTGCTTTTAACCCAGTCTACAGATAGTGATATTTGTAGGGATGATCTGGAGATGGATGCAAGTCTTTTTTATTTTTGAAAGTACTAATTTATAAATTCGATTATACCGAGTGCTATAAGTAACATCCCAGATACTAGTGGAGCATACTTTCCGAAAAGTTTTCCTATTATACTGCTACCTAATGCTTGACCAAACATTATAGTAACAATGCTTAATATGAATGTTAATACAGTTGTTAAGGGGACACTTATACCTGTTATACTAGCTGCTATGCCTGTACCTAAGTTATTAAAGGTTAAGCCTAGAGCAACAAGAATAGATTCTTTAGCACTTATGTCACCAGATTTATCAGTATCAGATTTTTCTGCATACTGTACCATATCCTTAATATCTTTTAAAGCCAAATCTTTTAAATTAACATCACTTACAAGTTTTCTTATACTTTGAATAACGAAGTATACGCCTAAAAGAACTATTATCATGGATCCCAATTTATTTGCTATGGAATTAGATAGAAATTTTGAGATAAATAATCCTAGGAACATTGATAAAAAAGTTCCTGTAGTAGTAATACCAGCTATTACAAGGTTATTGAAGAAATATATCTTGATTTTTTTTATGCCGTAAGCCATCCCAATAACTAGGTTATCTAGATTTGAAGATAGGCTAAAAAGTAAGGCGGATAGAAAAAATATCATGGATTCTCTCCTTTTTAACTATGTGTAAATTAAAGTTTAAAAAATGTTTTATAAATTCTCTTATATCTCAATATATGGAACATAAATATATATTGTGAATACATATTATAGAGCAGCTAAATTGAGATTAAAGTAGGTTGAACTATATAGTTATTAATTATATAATCAAGTAAAGGAATAATTTTCAAATAAAGTTGCTAGAAAGGAATAAGCAATGGAGTTTTTTTATGAGTTTTTATATTGTGTTGTAGCAGCGATTGCATCAGGTATTATATTTTATATAATCCTTAGTGTGCTTGATGAAAGTATATTACAGTTGTTTAAACCAATCAAAAAAGTAGTGAGTAAGTTAAAAAGAAAGGCACTTATAAGAAATATTAGTTTTTTAATAACAATAGTCTTATCTGTTTTAATAAAAGATTTCTTTAAATTAGGTGTTGTGGGATTTGGAATTATAATAGGATTTTTTAATAGTTTTACTGATGTTATTTTTGAGACTGGAATGGCTGCGCCTAAAAAAGATAAAGGATTTAAGATTAAGAAGATTGAAAAATAAGCTTTATTTATAAGAGGAATAAATATGAAGAAAATTATAAGCTTTTTAGTATTTGCCATAGCATTAACCTTAGTAGGATGTCAAAGTAATGATGGAAGTAAAGAATCTAATGATTCTTCAAAAAACAATATAGAAAGTAATAAGATAAATGATAACGAGGAAATAAACAGTAGTATTAGTAAGTTAGAGGCTTTGGTTAATGAAAAAAAATATGTGGATGCAAATAAGCTTATAACCGAGCTAAATAACAAAGAGCTTAATAATACGCAAAAAAATACTATCAATGACTTGAAGAAAAAAATTGATTCTTCAGCGACTGATACAGAAAATGAAAAACAGAAAAATAATAAGCAACAATACAAAGAGAAATTGGATAAAGTGGAACAAAGTCTTAAATATTTAGAAGATCCTAAATATTCGTCTACGACTTTAGATATGCGGAATGCAGCTGGTGAAACCTATAAGCAATGGGATCAGGCTTTAAATGAAATCTATGGCATGCTAAAGACACAGTTATCTCAAAGTGAGATGAAGGCATTGCAGGATGAAGAAGTAAAATGGATATCCTATAGGGATAAAAAAGCAGAAGAAGATTCAGCAAGAGTAAAAGGAGGCACGTTGGAGCCGGTAGAACATACTTATTCTTTAGCAAATACTACAAAAAGTAGATGCTATGAACTTGTTGAAAAGTATATGAAGTAGTTTGTTAATAAAGGGTTCCTGTGGCGAAACTTATTTTATACTTGTTGGAAAATAGCTGCTTCTGAGGATTTTCGTACAAGTATAAATTGATAGTTAATCCAGGAATTCTATATAAAAACAAATATTGCAATTATAGTAATAAAATATGGATATCAATAAGTAAATTTAATATTATGGAAGTCAATGACCATGCATAAGTTGAGGGATATACCCATTCATATGCATGGTCTTTACTTTTACTTATTCATCATTATCATCAAAGGTCGCAGTAGTTTTTGAAGACCAACTTTTATCTTTGAGAAATTCTGGTATTAATGAATCGCTTCCATCACCTTCAATGTCTGAAGATTCAACAGTTAAGTTTGAAGAAGTTGATAAGCCAAAAGAACCAGATGTTGAAGAAGAAGTAAGTACTTTATCATGTTCACTTGATTTTGTTCTTTTCATAAAACCACCTCCAAGCTTAGTATGTTCATTTAGTATTTTATTATTAGGCTATGTTTAAGAGTATTGTTGAAATTGATTGATTATACAGGAGACGCTATATGAGCGAGCAACTAGAATTAAATGATTTTTTAAGATGGAATGGCGTTAAGAAACTGTACTGTTCGAACGTAGTGAGTTTACAGTTTTAGCCATGAAATATGAAAAAATCATATTAATTCTTTGCGTAAGCTCATTAAAGCGTCGGATGATTAACCAATCAATTTCAACACGGTGCTTTAACAGCGCCTATTATTAAAGATGTATCACCTAAGTACCAAATCTATTTATAAAGTAAAACACCATTAATAGTTAAAATGATTTTTGGTATATTTTTGAATCATGGAAATGGAATATCTATACCTAAATAAGATACTAAGGTTTTATAGTGGAGCACTAAAAATGAGCTCTGTCATAAAATTGAATTAAATAAGAATAATAGTATCTATAAATGAATGATTTTATGGTATATTGTGTATATAAAATATCTTTTGATGGTTGAAAAATACATTTAAATATTAGTTTTGGGGTGCAAGCTATGGATATAAGTTTAATGACTATTGATGATTATGAAAAAGTATATAAACTATGGACTAACACATCTGGTATGGGGATAAGGAGCTTAGATGATTCCTTTCAAGGAATAAATAAATTTATAAAAAGAAATCCTACAACTAATTTTATTGCAAAGGCAGAAAATGAAATTGTAGGAGTAATATTGTGTGGCCATGATGGAAGAAGAGGATATATTTATCATACTGCAGTGAGCAGTGAATATCGGGGTAAAGGAATTGGAAAAGTTTTAGTTAAAGCTGTGCTTGAAGCTTTAAGACAAGAAGAAATAAATAAAGTTGCACTTGTTGCTTTTGCTTCAAATGATGTAGGAAATAGATTTTGGAAATCTATTGGTTTTGAAGGAAGAGATGATTTAGTATATAGAAATTTAAGCATTAATCAAAATAATAATTAAAAGCAGTAGAATTATAGAGAAAAACATTCTAACTTGCATGTTTGGCACTACTTAGTAAAAAGTATAATAATTTGTTTATGAAGAAAGGACGTAAAGAAGATGATAGAAAAAATATTGACCATGATATTATTAAAAGATACGTATGGAGTTTGTAGATTAGATAAAAATGAGCTTATACCTGCTTGGGCTCAAAAGGGAGAGTTTTTTTCTATAACAAAAACAACTGATGAGCTATCTATCGTGTGCCATGAAGGTAATATTCCTGACAATATAAATTGTGAAAAAGATTGGAAGATCTTAAAGATTGAAGGACAGTTAGATTTTTCTTTGATTGGTATACTTTCGTCAATTAGTTCAATATTAGCAAATAAAGGCATCAGTATTTTTGCTGTTTCCACCTATGATACAGATTATATACTAATCAAGAATAAGGATATAGAAAACGCAGTGAAATCATTAATTGAAGAAAGATACGAAATAATTCAATAGATTCTTTTAAATTTCGATAGCAAGGCTTTAAATAATAAAGTTTAAAATTATATTGAGCGTAGTTGGATTTTTGGTATGTTAATAAATGCGTATTGAGTATAGTACAAATATGATTAGTTGAACTTTAGATTAAGAAATTTTATTGTGAAGCTAGAGAACTATTTTGACTTAAGTGACCTATAGACTTAAACAAAATATATGAAACATAAGTTTAGTTGGTAATATATCAAAAACAAAGTGAGGAAAAACAATGATTTATTTAGTTGATGTACTTTTATTTGATGATTTTGAAACCTTGGATGTATTTGGTCCTGTTGAAATACTTGGTAAACTTCCTGATATATTTAAGTTGAATTTCATATCAATAGATGGAGGAATCACTGAAAGCTCCCAAAAGGTAAGAGTTGAAACTAATTTATATAGAGAAGAGAAAGACTCAGAAAGAATTTTAATTGTACCAGGTGGCAATGGTACAAGAGAAAATGTTGATGATGAAAGTTTTATTTCCTTAATTAAAGAATTACATAAACTTGCTAAATATACGCTTAGTGTTTGTACAGGTTCAGCTTTACTTGCTAAAGCAGGAATACTACATAGCAAAAGAGCAACTACAAATAAAAAAGCCTATAAGTGGGTAACAGAGCAAGATGAAAAAGTTATATGGGTAAAAGAGGCAAGATGGGTGAAGGACGGAAATATTTACACATCTTCTGGAGTATCTGCTGGTATGGATATGACCTTAGGATTTATAGAAGATCTTTTAGGTAAAGAAAAAGCATTGGATACTAGTCGAAGGATAGAGTATATTTGGAACGAAGATAGCAGTTATGATCCATTTTCTAAGTTATATGAGTAATTTAGCATCTTAAAAAACTAGTAGAAGCATTAAAAAAACTTCAGTATATAGAAGTTGGGAAAATTCCTGAATACGCAGAGTCAATTAACGGTAAGCTTCATGAAGCTACTTTTTATTATAAAAAATTATAAAAGGTTAATACATATAAGTTTTAATAAGTTTTATTTATGAAAAGTGTTGAAGTAAGGATATTATAGGCTATTAATCGATGGAGAAGAATAGATGAACTTATATAAATGAAATATTATTATCAAGATTATTAGTTTATATATCAGTTAGACATTAAATAAAGGTAATAGGAGAATTATATGAAAGAGGTAAGGTTTGCAGTCTTTACTGATTTGCATTACGATCATATTCACGATGGACAAAGAAGATTAAAGAATTTCCTAGCTGATGTGCGAGGAAAAGATATAGACTTTATCGTCAATCTAGGAGATTTTTGCAAAGCCACAAAAGAAAATTATATATTACTAGATATAATTAATAGGACAGGTAAGCCTTATTATAGCCTAATTGGAAATCATGATTCAGATTCATGTGCTAGAGAAGAAGTACTTAGATTTTTTGGTATGAAAGATAGCTACTATTCCTTTAAGTATGGTGATATAAAATTTATTGCTTTGGATACTTGCTTTATGCAGTATGACAGAGAGTATGTACCATATTGTAAAAACAATTATGATTCTTCTACTGGAATTTATCCAGTATTACCCGAGGAGGAGTTAAATTGGCTTAAGAAAGAACTTGAAGAAGAATGCCCTTACTTTGTTATACTTTCTCATCATAGTTTTGAAAATGAATTTATGAAAAGAGGAGTTCATAACCGTAATGAAGTGCAACAGTTAATCAATGATATAAATAAAACTGAGAAAAGAGTACTAATCTGTTTAAATGGCCATGATCATGCAGACTCTATAAGAAAGATTGGAGATACATATTATTTTGGAGTAAATGCAATGTCTTATATTTGGTTTGGACCACAGTACGAGCATTTTACTTATTCTGAGGATATACATCAAAAGTATCCTTTTATTAAAGATTTAGTACTTTATGAAGAGGGGCTATATACTATTGTAACTATATCACAAGATGGAAATATTAAAATAGACGGTATGGAAGGACACTATCAGAATGTTTCGCCAAAAGAGCTTGGAATTGAAGGAGAGTGGAATGGACGCGCTATAGCAGTTAGGATCTCTTCATTGAATACTGGAAAGTAGTAAGTGGTTTATTATATTTTTTAGAATAATATTAAGTAGAAAATAAACTAATAATTAAAGTGGGGGTTATTGAAAGTTAGATTATATAAAAATATTAAATGAATGGAGAAATAAAATGAAAGTTTCACTATTACAGCCTAAAATAGAAAGAGGTAACATTAGAAATAATATTGCACACATACAAGAGTTGATTGATTCAAGTAAGGGAGATTTATTGATTTTACCAGAGTATGCTTTTACAGGTTCATTGGTTTCAGAAGATAACGTTGATGTAGATAAGTGGATAATTGAAGGAGAGGTAGCAAAGAAAAACTTGAATATACCTGTAGGGAAGTTATTATTGACTAATTCTTTAGTAAAAATAAATGAAGAAGTTTATAACTGTTGTGAATTCCTACCTGAAGATAAAAAACAAATTAAGGTTTTTCCGGATTCAACAGAAGAAACGCAAGGAATAAAAGCTGGGAAAGAACATGAAACTTTTCAAATGTTTAATAAGAAATTTAAGATTTTTATTTGTATGGATTTTAAACATTGGAGATCTATACAAACAAAAGATTTAGATTTTGTATTATTTATTTATCATTTCACTAATGAGAATTATGAAAAAAGAATTAAAGAGCTAAAGGAATTTGTAAGGGAAAGAAGAATTCCAGTATTGGCTAGTAGTATAGTTTCAGATAAAAATAACGGTTTTAGTACTTATATAAATGAGGGGACTATTATATCCATTCCTGAGTTAGAAGGAATCTTAGAAATTGAACTATAGAAGCTATGAAAAGTGAGATTAAACTATGAAAGTAATTGATTTAACACATATAATTTCAGAAAGAATGCCAGTATATCCGGGTACAGATGAACCTAAATTAGAGGTTGTAAACACATATGATAAAAGTGGTTTTAAGGAAACATTATTAACGATGTTCTCTCATACAGGAACTCACATGGATGCGCCAGCTCATATATTTGATAAAAAAACTACTTTAGATTCATTTCCTGCTGAGCAATTTGTAGGAAAAGCATTAGTTATTGATTGCAGTGATTTAAAGGAAGGTGAGAAAATCACCATAAAGTATATTGAAGATGTGAAAGAAAAAGCTGATGAGGCAGAGTTTATATTGTTTAGAACAGGTTGGGATGAGTTTTGGGGTTCAGATGACTATTTTGGAGAATATCCTTATATTACTGAAGAGGTTGCAGACTATTTGATAAAAAGTAAAAAGAAAGGTGTTGGTTTAGATGTAATTGGTATAGATCCAATTGCAGATAATAATTTAACCTTGCACAAAAAACTTTTTGCTGAAACTGAAATAGTTGTTATTGAAAATTTGACTAATTTAAAGAAAGTTGGCAATGAATTGTTTACGCTATGCGCACTTCCTTTAAAATATGAGAATGCTGATGGAGCGCCTATTAGGGCAATTGCAATCTTATAAGCCAAGTAAGATAATAAAGATGAAACACGTCAATCATTAAAAGTAAAATATGAAGTGGTACATCCATATATAATATGCAAAATATGATAAAGGGAGGCCTGAAAATGGCGTCCCTTTAATGGCTTAAAACAAAAAAATAAATTAAAAGACTTTGGTAGTTTATTACATACCATATTATTGAAGATAATATAAATATATTATGTATAATAATTATAATTGATAAGGGTAGAGCCTATAAGCTTTTAATTATGGTTTTATCAATCTAAATGAGGGGAGAAGTATGAAGAAAAAAATATTATTAATATCAGCAATCTTATTGTTAATAATATCAGCCATAATTTTGTTTATTGGTATACGAGAAGATAACAATACAGCAAGAATAACAGCACTTGTTTTAATATTAGTTGTAAACATATTAAATATCTTTAGAAATGCTGATAGGTGGAATCAAGAAAAATAAATTGAGTGGACTTTATGTTTGAAAGTTGCTGATGGCAAGTTCCATAAATAGAAGAAGCATTTATCATATTAAATACTTAATGTAATTTTTGTGTAAAAAGTCATATGATAAGAATGTTTTTATATCTTAGCCAGTTATTCATTTAATAAGCTTTATGCTAATTGAATATTATATAAAACACCGTACTAGAAATAGCTACGGTGTTTTACTTATATATAGAAAAAAATGTGAAAAGAAGTTAGTCTTAAAATGATGTTTTTCAGAAATAGAAAAGAGTATGCAAGTTTTGAAACGATAATTGATTAATATAAGGTGGTATGCTAGTCTTATTACATAAACTTTTAAAAGTTTGCGTAATAAGTTTGGAGAGTGGGGACAACCAATGAAAAATCGTTTTAGTTTAAGTTTTAAAGCATTCTATTTTATATATTTAGGCGCTGTTGGAACCTTTATGCCATATGTAAATGTATATTTAGAAAAAAGTGTTGGATTAAATGGTTCTCAGATTGGATTAATTGCAGCTTTGAGCTCAGTTGTTGGATTTACTGTGATTCCTATCTGGGGAGTAGTTGGCGATAAAACTAGAAAATATAATGCTTTATTAAGAGTGTCTCTTGCTGGAGCTTTAGTGATGGTGGCTTTATATCATAAAGCAGCAACATACCCGATGATAATATTCTGTGCAATTGGTCTAGAAACAATGAGATTAGGCACTATACCTATGACAGATACAGTAACTACTAAGTATTGTCATGAAAGTGGTGGTAATTATGGCGCCATTAGGGCTATGGGGTCACTCGGATATATGCTAGCCAGTATGGCAGTTGGGTTCTTAGCAGATAAATTTGGATTAGATGGACCTATTTTTGCTAGTTATGCTTTTTTATTAGCTATAGCTATTCCAATTAGTTTTACTTTTCCTAAAAACGGAAACAAAGAAGAACGAGAAGAAGATAAATTGCAAAAGAGTAGCTTTAAAGAATTATTGGCCAATAAAAATTACATATTTATTTTGTGCATTGCTATTCTTACAACAGTAGTAGTAGACTCTGCAATGAGTTATGCTGGAAATCATCTAGTTTCTACTCTACATGGCACAAAATCATTAATTAGCTGGATGACTTTTATAACAGTGCTACCAGAAGTGTTATTTTTAATGGTTGCCATTAAGGTTATTAATAAGATAGGTTTTAAGAAATATTACATCTTAGTTGTTATTTCAATGATAGTAAGATTCGGAGTTTATTCATTTTCTAATAATCAATATGCATTCTTAGCAGTAAGCGTTGTTCATTGCTTAGGGGTAGCAATGGTGACAGTTGGAAACTTGACTTATATTAGGAATTCAGTTAATTCAGCAGTTTTAGGTACTGCAATTACTTTGTTCAATGCTGCAATGTCCATTGGAAGAGCTATATTTGGGTATGCATTTGGAATTGTATATCAATATGGAAATAGTTATATGATTTATATGTTAGGTACTGCAGCTTTTGTAGTTGCGTTAATTATTCTAATTAGGACAAACCATTTTGATAAACTTGATGTGAAAAAAGGACATGTATTTTAAAGTTATTAGTTATTAAGATTTAGGAGAACTCAATGAGTGAACTTTCTGGAAGACCTAATATTCTAAAGAGATTAAATAGTGACATAATCAAAAATGCTTTGAAAAACTTGGAATCTGCAACGAAAGCAGAATTAGTACAAGAAACCGGAATAAGTCTTACTACTGTTGGAGTTATACTTAGTAAGCTTGTAGAAGATGGTGAAGTTCAAAATCAAGGTTACGATGAGTCTAGTGGAGGTAGAAGAGCGGAGAGATATACTCTTAATCTTAATTATTCTCTGGCAGTTGCTTTATGTGTTGAGAATAAATACATAGATTATGCAGTGGGTAATTCAGCTGGAGCTATATTAGAAGAAGGACGAGTAGAAATCGCTGATACTAAACAAATTAATGCAGTGGAAGAAGTTTTGAAATGCTTAATAGATAAGTTTGCTTCAATAAAATGTATTGGTATTGGGGTACCTGCAGCGGTAGCTAATGGACGCCTTTTTACAGGTACAAAATTAGAAGAGTGGCATAACTTTAATGTTCAGGATTATCTTGAAAAGAAATACAATGTTCCAGTGATTATGGAAAATGATCTTAATGCAATTGTTGTTGGTTTTGCTAATAATCATCTTAAAGAAGATGGAGCTTCTTCTAACTTTTTGAATATGATTTATATCAATTTTATGACCACTGGTATTGGATCAGGGATTATAGCTAATGGAATGCTAATCAGAGGCTTTTCAAATTATGCTGGAGAAATATCTTTTCTTCAACTGGGCAATGGAGATAACTTATTTGATGCAGTAATGAGAGAACATACAAATGATGAGTATGCAAGTGCGATAGCAATGGCTATAGGAAATCTAAGTTGTATAGTAAACCCAGAGTATGTTGTAATAGGAGGAGATGCATTTGAAGAACATAATTTAGACTTAATAAATGAATATTGTTCTAATTGTATTCCAGAGAATGTTAGACCTAAAATCATATACGCAGAGGATTATAGAGAGGATTATATTTCTGGAATAATGCATCTTACTATTGAAGAAATGAATTCAGGGATTAGGCTAGTGACAACAAAAAGATTATAATTTTCTTTCAATAGTCTTAAGGCTACCAAACTTTAAAACAAAGGATTAGAGAAATGGGTTTGATAGTTATTTTTAAATATAATTAAGTAATTAATATTTAGGAGATATAGAATGATTGAATTTAATTATGAAAATGTTGATGGAAATTATGAGGATTATAACAAGAATCACGAAAAAGATATAATTATGCTTCAATTATTGCAGGATACACAGTTTATATTAGAAATGCTAATAAAGAAAATCTCTATAGTTGAGGCTAAACTTGAAGTTAAACAAAACTATAGTGATGATGAAGTATTGAGATCATTAATGATGATGTACAATAAAAGAAAAAGTAAATTTATCGAGCTAGTAAACGATGAAAAAGATAAATGAAAAAGAGTTTGTTTTTTTGCTAAAATTTATAATTTAAATAGATTTGAGGATAGGAATGCATAATATTCTTAAAACATAATATAAGTTAAAGAATAAGAAAAGAAGAATGTTGCACCTGTAAGTTTCTTTATACATTTTGAAAGGCAGATGCGAAAAAAATTACTTAAGAAAGTCGCTTCGGCGATTTTTTAATATGGAGGGAAAAAATGAGCGATAAAAAAGTGGGAAAGATTACTGTATATTTAATGAGACATGGACAAACTATTTTAAACAAGGCTGGAAGAGTACAAGGTTGGTGTGATGGGGTTCTTACAAAAGAAGGAACAGAAGTTGCTGTAAATGTTGGATTAGGGGTAAGTGATGTTAAATTTAAGGCTGTTTACAGCAGTGACTTAGGTAGAGCTACAAAGACTGCAAAGATAGTAATCAAGGAAAATAGAGCCAGTGACACTTTAGAATTAAGAGAGGTTGAAGGATTAAGAGAAGTATACTTTGGGAAATTTGAAGGAGAGCTTGAACATGTTAAGTTCAATGCAATACTTAACTACCTTAAGGTAAGTTCCTTTGAAGAAGCAGTAGAAAAATATGATTTTCAAAAAGAATATGTAAATTCAGTTGCTGCCTTAGATGAAACAAAGGAGGCAGAAGATCATGACACAGCATTAAAAAGAATTATGGAAGCTTTAAAAGAGATTTGCCTAGAAAATTTAACTGATCGAGATGAAAATGTACTTGTAGTATCTCATGGAGGGATAATTAGACTAGTTATAAACTATTTAGATAAAAGCTTTGATTTAAGAAATATGGATAATTCAAGCATATCAAAGATAATATATAAAGATGGAAACTTTACAGTTGAATCTGTAAATGACACTAGCTATTGTGAAAAAGGTAAGGCTATGAAAAGTGTGATAAGCTAATCACACTTTTTAGTTTTTTTATATTGAAAGATACAAAAGAAAGCTTTATTTGTACCAATAATACAAGCTCTTGCGATACAATAACTTGGCTCATATTAAGGAAATAGTCAGAACTCAAGCTTAAGAATATATAAAGAAATTATTAAATATTACAAACGTGGTTGATAATAACTTATAAAGTGGTATAATTCATATATAATTTAGTGACGAGGTAACTTTATGAGAGCGGAATTATTGAACAGTATACATGTATTCCTTATTCTAATATTCTTTATAGGTTTTATTGCCTATACAATTAGAGAAGCAAGGAACTGCATTAGAAAGTTTAAGTATAATTACATAAAGAGGACATGTTCGAAATATCTAGACTTTTCTAGATTTATGATAAAAGAAAACTATTTTTCCTATGAAAAATATGATATTTGGCGGTATTGTGAGCTTTTTTAGATGAAGTGATGTATCTTAATATACTTTAATAATTAGGAGGGAAATTATGAACATCATTTCAAATCTATTAAATTCGATACTAGGTTATTTTTTTAATATAACAGGGGATTTTGGTATAGCTATAATACTTCTTACATTAGCGGTGAGAGTAGTGTTAATGCCATTATCTTTTAAACAGAAGTTTGGAATGCAGGAACAGCAAAAACTTGCAAGAGGGCTAGAGGAAATAAAAGAAAAATATAAGGATAATAAAGTAAAGTTAGAAAGTGAAACACAAAAATATTATCAGGAAAATTCAAAAAGCATGCTAGGATGTTTAACGAGCTTTCTTCAACTACCTATATTTTTTGCATTGTACAATGTGATATTAAAAATGCCAATGAGCACAGCAACTATGCTTGTTCCTTGGGTAGCAAGTTTAAAAATGGCAGATAATTTCTTTATTATACCTACTGCATATGTTATAACAGTGTTAATTCCAAACTTACTACCTTATGTACCATTTCTAAGCATAACAACTCAGGCTAAAATTAGTAAGACTAACATATTAGTATCCAGTCTAATGAGTGCAATAATAACTTTTAAAGCTCCTATTGCTCTTGGATTATATCTAATAACTACGAGTTTATTTTCTGCTATAGAAGAAATAGTCTTTAGGATTTATGTAAGAAGAAGAGAACTTGTTGCTTAAAAAATCTAATTATTAATATATAAAACTTTTAACATCTCGCTATTCAAAATAAGTAGTGAGATGTTTTTGCTTTTTATTTTTAAAAAAATATAAGTATTAGTTCAAAACCACAGCAAGTTTCATTGTTTTTGTAAGAACTTTAACTGAAAAGTATATTTTGTATGATATAATATTAAAGTGAAAAATTGATTACACTTTTCTAATATGAGGTAAATAAATATGTTATATATAGATCAAGACAAACTTAATAGGGAGCTAAAAGCTGACTGTAAAAACTGTTTCGGATTATGCTGTATAGCTTTGTACTTTTCAGCTTCAGATGGTTTCCCAACCAATAAAGACGCAGGTAAATCTTGTATAAACTTAAAGGAGGACTTTACTTGTTCTGTACATACGAGTCTTAGAAATAAGGGACTTAAAGGCTGTACTGCATATGAATGTTTTGGTGCCGGTCAAAAGATAGCTCAAGTAACTTATAAAGGAAAAGACTGGCGGCAAGTACCTGAAGCATCTAAGCAAATGTTCGAAGCTTTTTTAATAATGAGACAGCTTCATGAAATGTTATGGTATCTTACAGAAGCTTTTAATATTCACAATGAGAGTAAGATAAAACAAGAAATAGGAGCATTGATTAATAGAACAGAGGAAATTACGCTTCTGGATGCGGAAGGTCTTTTAAAATTCGATATAGAGGCTCACAGAAATAAGGTCAACATATTTCTTAGAAATACCAGTGAAATGGTGCGCAATAATGCTAAAAGTAAAGAGAAATACAACAGTAAAAAGAAACGGCCAACTGCTAAAAGGTTTGATTATTTCGGTGCTGATATGAGGAATATGGAGCTTATAGGAGCAGATTTAAGAGGCGCATGTTTAATTGCTACAAATCTTAAAGGTGTTGATTTGAGTGGTGCGGATTTAATAGGAGCAGATTTAAGAGATGCTGATTTTTGTGGTTCTAATCTTGTAGATACAATATTTCTTAACCAAGCACAGATAAATGCAGCAAGGGGAGATGCTAGTACAAGTCTTCCACTGAGGTTAGTACGCCCAAGCCATTGGATGAAATAATTAAAACATCGGATGGCTAATTACCTGATTTTAACACGGGGCTTTAACAACTCCATAATTTAAAACGGTTTAAAACATCGTAAAATTCAAAAAATAGGATTTTACGATGCTTTTATTTTAATAATTATTATATTAAAGTTAGTCTGCAGTATGCGATTGTTTACATTCTTCATCTAAATGAGGATAATATTTAATAGACCAAGACTCAATTTCTTTAATAATTTTAGTTAGGTCTTTTCCCTTATCAGTAAGAAAATACTCAACCTTTGGAGGGATTTCTGCATAAACCTTCTTATCGATTAAATCTTCAACTTCCAATTCCTTAAGCTTTTCATTCAACACCTTCTGGCTTATGCCTTTAGTCATCCGTTGAAGTTCTAGAAATCTTTTAGGCTCATCGTATAAATGACAAAGCAAAACAGCTTTCCACTTACCTCTAATAAAATCCATAGCAAAATCTAATAAGCAAACATATTTTTTGCCATTATAACTAATCATCTAACTAACTACCTACTTTCAATCTTATAGTCCAATTTGTTGGTAAATATAATTCTTTTAGAAATCTCTTAATTTCAACAATAATATTAAACAGAGTCTAATTTAACTTAATAGTAATTAGAATTACAGTATATATCAACTGAACTTATAATAGCAAATTCATTGATGAAAATACATAGAGTTTGCTAAAGATGAAACACTTTAGTCTGAAGTTTATTTTTAAAATTCCTCTAGGTTCTGAGAGGAGAATTTGAAAATATAAGCTTAATTATTAAGTGGCCCATCTATAATAATATAAATTTAATTTGTGCTTAGAATATAGAGATTGCAATAAATCTTACTAAAAGGTAAGTCATCTAACTAAAAAGTGCGTACTTGTGGCTTAATTTGCGTAATCATATAATAAGCACATGATTTTAAATTAAAGTGTGTGGAGGTATTAATTATGAAAGTTGTAGCTTTTAATGGAAGTCCAAAGAAGAATGGAAATACTTATGAGGCAATAAAGGCAGTGGCTGCAGAATTGGAGAAAGAAAATATAGAGGTAGAGATTATTCATGTAGGCAATAAGACGATCCGTGGATGTATGGATTGTGGTGGATGTAGCAGAAATATGAATGAAAGATGTGTAATGCAAAATGATGAAGTTAATGAGTGGATTCAAAAAATGAAAGAGGCTGATGGGATTATTTTGGGATCACCTGTACATTATGCTGCAATACCAGGTACAATGAAGTCATTTTTAGACAGAGCATTTTATGTTACATCCATTAATAAAGGAATGCTTAGACATAAGGTTGGAGCAAGTGTTGTGGCTGTAAGAAGAGCTGGAGGAGTTCCTGTGTTCAATCAGCTAAATAATTATTTAAATTATTCTGAAATGTTAATGCCTACATCTAATTATTGGAATGTAATCAATGGAACAGCACCTGGAGAAGCACTACAAGATGAAGAGGGAATGCAAATCATGAGCGTTTTAGGTAAAAATATGGCATGGTTATTGAAGCTTGTTAAGGCAGGGGAAGGTACCGTAGAAGAGAATAAAAGAGAAGACAAAATATTTACTAACTTTATAAGATAAGTATTTTTTGTGGAATACCTCCGTTTTTCTTTAAATTGCTTAAAAACTTATTCTGGAAAAATAGCTATAGTGATATAATTCAAAGTAGTATAAAAGTTAGGAGTGAGGAAATAGTGAGAGAAAATGAAAAATTGAGGGTGCAAAAATTATCTGATATAGAAAATTTAAAAGTTCATGGTAGGACAACTGGATGTCTTTCACCTCTTACATTATTCTGGACAGGTAGTGCTATTGAATTGAATGCAAAGGGAACTGAACTTTGGATTGAAGTAGAAATTGACTATGATGTTTGTGAACCTTGGATTAGTGTAATTATTAATTCGGTTCCTGTAAGTAGGCAAATGCTAGTAGCTGGAAAATATTGGGTTTGTGTATTTAGGGGAATGAATAAAGATATGATAAAAAATATTAAGGTAGTGAAAGATGTACAAGCTATGAGCGGAGATCCAGGATGCTTAATGCAAATACATGCAGTAAAATTTGATGGAGAGTTTTTTCCAATAGAAGAAAAACCATATAAGATTGAATTTATAGGAGATAGTATAACATCTGGTGAAGGGGCAATAGGAAGTAAAGTTGAAGAGGATTGGATACCTATGTGGTTTAGCGCAATAGATAACTATTGCAATCTTACATCCGAAGCTTTAAATGCAGATTATAGGATTATATCTCAAAGTGGTTGGGGAGTATATACAAGCTGGGATAATAATCCTTATTACAATATACCTAAATATTATAATAAGGTATGCGGTTTGCTCACTGGGGCTAAAAACGAAAGTTTGGGGGCATTTAAAGAAAATGATTTTGAATCCTGGCAGCCAGATGTTGTAGTAGTTAATCTTGGGACAAATGATTCAGGGGCATTCAATAATCCAGAATGGAAAGATGAAATAAGTGGTAAGACTCATAAGCAACGATTGAATGAAGATGGTACTTATAA
This sequence comes from Clostridium folliculivorans, assembly GCF_024341905.1. GTDB lineage: Bacteria > Bacillota > Clostridia > Clostridiales > Clostridiaceae > Clostridium_AR > Clostridium_AR folliculivorans. Next base: position 24,834 of record NZ_BQXY01000003.1, on the reverse strand, counting down.
TAGAGAGGATCTACAATCCTTTGAGGAGGCTGTTTATAATTTTCTTGTTAAAATCAGAAAATATAATAAGAAAGCTCAGATTATATGGGCATATGGAATGCTTGGTATACCTATGATGCCAGCCATCTATAGAGCTGTAGATACTTATGTTAAAGCAACAAAAGATGACAAGGTAACTGTATTCCAACTTCCAAACACAACAGATGAAACAGTGGGGGCAAGAAATCATCCTGGATTATTGTCTCATGAAAAAGCAGCAAAAGAACTAAGCGGATATATAAAAGAACTTTTGAAATAATCATTGCTATGGATGTACTACTTCGTAATAAAATATATTATTTTTAAATTCTCTCACCAGAACCCGTGAGAGCTTTAAAAATAGATTTCGGTTCGAAGTGGTACATCTATATAAAGACTAAATGTTATATTGATAGCGTATGTAGTTGATATTTTAGTATTAATAAGATAAGAATTCTCATATACATGGGAGTTCTTATTTTTTACTGTAAAGGAATCAGTCATAAAAGTAAAATCTTCACAAAGTGTAATGAAAAGGAGCTTGTTTTTTTCATAGGAAAGTATAAAGTTTTAAGGCTAGCTAAACCTAATAATTTTGAGTGTTTAGCATAGCTTTTTAGGGGATATAGTAAAAAACAAACTTGTTCGTCTGTAAGTTTTCTCGTAAGCATTCGGAAAGGTAGATGCAAAAAAACAACTGAAGAAGGTCGGTTTAGTTAGTTTTTTATATGAGAATAGGATTTATAGGTTGTTACAAAAAACAGTTACATATATTGACAACTAAATAAAAGCAAACTACAATGAAAAGTGGCAATAAAGTGGATTTTTTATTCTACTTTGTGCAATCGGTTGCTTATTGTAGAACTAAGCAATACAGCACGAAGATGATTTTGAAAATATTAATATTTAGTAAATAAAAGCTTTCAATATAAGTTGTTAAAGAATATTAAGGCTAGAAGGACTATCTTTATGTATAGGAGCTAGGAGGAGAATACATGATTGTATTAGAGAATGTTTGCAAAGAATTTAAAACAGTGAAGAAGCAAGAAGGACTCAAGGGAGCATTTAAAGGTTTGTTCTCAAGAGATTATACTTTAAAAAAGGCAGTTGACAACATGACCTTTACAATAAATAAGGGAGAAATAGTAGGTTATATAGGGGCTAATGGTGCAGGGAAGTCTACCACAATAAAGATGATGACAGGGATTCTTACACCATCTAGTGGAAAAGTTACCGTAGATGGTATAGTGCCATATGAAAATAGAACAGAAAATGCAAAGAAAATAGGGGTAGTTTTTGGTCAAAGAACTCAGCTTTGGTGGGACCTAGCCTTAAGAGAAACTTTTACTGTATTGAAAGAGATATATGAAGTTTCAAATGAGGATTTTGAATATAGGATGAAGTTTTTAGATGACGTATTAGGACTTGGTGAATTCATGGCAACACCTGTAAGAAGCCTTTCTTTAGGACAAAGAATGAGAGCAGATCTTGCAGCATCACTTCTTCATAACCCTCAAATACTATATCTAGATGAACCAACTATAGGACTTGATGTAATAGTAAAGGAAAAAGTAAGGAAAGCTATTAAAGAGATAAATAAAGAATTTGGTACAACCGTTATATTAACTACTCATGATCTAAACGATATTGAAGAACTGTGTAATAGGATAATTATTATAGATAATGGTAAGAAAATATATGATGGAAGTATTGAAGCAATAAAGAGTACCTTTGGATATATGAGTCAAGTGGAGATAAAGGTAAAAAGTACTGAAGTGTTTGAAAGATTTGATATTAATAAATCATTAAATTTCTCAAAGGAAGATTTGTTAATAGAAGAGGGAGTAGGGGCAGTAATAGTCACATTTAATAAGAACAAAATTCCAGTATCAGATATAATTTATGTGATTATGAAAGAGTGTCCAGTGCTAGATGTATCAATCAAAGAAACAAGCATAGAGGAAATAGTCAAGAAGATATATAGGAATGAGGTGAATGTTTAATGAGAAGGTTAGCAAAAGTCTATATGCCTTTCTTAAAATGTTCTATTCAAAGATTCGTAGCCTATAGAGCAAATGTGTACATGTTTATATTAGGCAATATAATCGCAACCTTTGTAGTTTATTATCTTTGGAAAGCTATTTTTGCCAATTCGCCTCAAGGAGTTATGTATGGGTTTACAGCTGCTGAGATGGCTTTATATGTATTTATGAGTAGGATAACAGCTGGAATTTTAGATAATAATGCAACTTATTTTGTAGGAGGAGAAGTTAGGGATGGTTCTATAGCTATGTCTCTAATTAAGCCGATAAATTTTATGGGAAGAGTGCTTTTTCAATGCTTTGGAGGAACAGCAGCCTTTCTGATATTTGCAGCCTTACCTCTATGGGTAATATTGTTGATTGTAAGATATGTAACTATTGGAGAACTACCACCAGATATAATGACTTTAGGCTTATATTTAATTAGTTGCATATTAGCATATTTTGTTCTGTTCTTCTTTAACTATTGTGTTGGTTTACTAGCATTTTCCTTCACAAATTTATGGGGAATTTCTCAAATACAAGCAGCAGTTGTTGAATTTTGTTCAGGGTCACTAATACCGTTAGTATTTTTTCCACACTGGTTTCAGAATGTATTAAAATTTGTACCTTTTTCATCAATGAATTATACTCCTATAATGATATATTTAGGGAAAATAAAAGGCTACGAAATTATAAATAGTTTGTTAGTTCAAGTAGTTTGGATAGTGCTGCTTGCTTTATTAAGTACTTTCATGTGGAATAGATCAATGAAGAAACTAACCATACTTGGAGGTTAATATTATGAGATATGTTAAGCTTTATAAAAAGTTTTTAGTTCAATATTTAAAAAGTCTAATGGAATATAAAGTGGATTTTTTCTTTGGGTTGTTCGGATTTTTCCTAATCCAAGCCTCTGGTATAGCTTTTATTAACTTAGTATTTAATAATATCCCAACTCTGAATGGGTGGAGTTATTATGATATGTTATTTATTTACGGATTTGCACAGTTACCTAGAGGAATAGATCATTTAATTATGGATAACATTTGGATTTTCGCAAGAGATATGGTGATTCAAGGGACTTTTGATAGATATTTAGTAAGACCGATAAACCCTTTTTTTCAGATGATATCTGAGAGGTTTCAACCTGATGCCTTTGGAGAAATTATTGTAGGAATAGTAATTCTAGCGATTTCAGTGCCTAAGATAAGTATTTCTATATCTATAGTTAATATCATAATTTTCATAATACTTGTATTTGCTGGAGCAGTAATCTATACCTCCATAAAGTTATTTTTTGCATCCTTTGCATTTTGGATTAAAAATTCTATAAACCTTGTTTTTATGGTTTATAACATTAGTACTTTTGCAAAATATCCAATAAGTATTTATCCAAGAGCAATAAGTATTGTAGTTCAGTTTATTGTTCCATTTGCTTTTACGGCCTTCGTTCCTGCCGAATATATGTTAGGTAAGGTCAGTTTTGTGTATGGAGTAGGGGGAACTATACTTTGTGCAATGGTGGCTTGGATACTTGCATACGGACTTTGGACTCGAGGAATTAAGAGTTATGAAAGCTCAGGAAGTTAAACCAGTTCTAAATAGAATCTATTTTTGAAATCCCTCTTAGTTTTAAGAGGGGTTTTTTAAAATCCAAAAATAAAAATAAAAAATCTGTTGAAATTTTGAAATAATATAATTATAATTTACATGTAGACCAGTCACCATAATAAACTGAAAGGTAAGATTTTATAAGCTTATGGGAATTAATACAAATGCAAAAGCTAAATTTATAGAAACTTCATGTAGACTTTTTGAAATGAAGGGATATCACGCTACTGGATTAAATGAAATACTTAAGGAAAGTGGAGCTCCAAAAGGTTCTTTCTACTATCATTTTCCAAATGGAAAAGAAGAACTTGCATTAGAATCAATTAAATTTGCATGCGATAAGATAACTAAGAATTTAAAAAAATCCTTAGATAGATTCAATAACCCAATTGAAGGTATTACAGCTAATATCATAGGTTTAGCTGAAATATTGGAAAATGAGAAGAAGCTAAGAGATATGTCAATAAGTTTATTAGCCTTAGAAATCTATGATACTAGTGAAATTTTACGTGAAGCCTGTGAACAAACCTTTTCTTCTATAGAACATATATATTTTGAAAAACTTACAGAGTATGGTGTGGATAAAGATAGAGCTAAGGAAATAGCGACGCTTATCTTGGCGTTAACAGAAGGCGCTATAATACTTAGTTTAACCAGAAAAAATGGAGAAGCTTTGAGAACAGCAGCTAAGCAAATTGGAGCACTAATAAAAGTATAAGGTGCTGAATTAATTGGCTATTCATCCGACGCTTTAATGAGCTTACTCAAAAGAATTAATTTCAATAGAATTATAAGTATATGAAAGTATAGGAGTTATCTAAAGATTACACTTAAATACGAAAAATCTTTAGATGCTCCATTTTTATGAAGTTTAATTATGTAGACTGGTCTAGTGAATGGAGGAGAATTAATGGAAGCAAAAAACAAAGTTAACACTAAAAAAAAGGTGAATTCAACAGCAATTATAGCAGTATTAGTATTAAGTGCATTTATTGCTACATTTAATGAAACTATATTAAATGTAGCCTTGTCAGGGATCATGAAAGAAATGAGAGTTAACGCGGGAACAGTTCAGTGGATAATTACAGCATATATGATAGTAACGTCTGTAATGGTGCCTGTTACTGCTTTTCTTATACAAAGCTTTAAGACCAAAAACTTATTTTTAAGTGCATTAGGGCTATTGCTTGTAGGAACTATATTAGCGGCATTTTCTAATTCTTTTAGTATGCTATTAATATCAAGAATGGTTCAAGCATCTGGAACAGGGATGATGATTCCAATCATGATGAATACAGTATTACTAGTAGCACCAAAAGAAAAAATTGGAGCATCTATGGCTATATGTGTCTCAGCAATATCGCTTGGACCTGCTTTTGGACCAACAGTATCGGGAATAATATTACAGTATTTCAGTTGGCATGCTTTATTTATAGCTTTAATTCCAATCATAATATTAGTTATGATAGCTGGAAACTTAATCTTAGTAAATATTGCAGAACTTACAAATCCAAAATTAGATATTATGTCAGTAATATTATCCACTTTGGGTCTTGGAGCTATAATATATGGGATAAGCAGTATTAGTGGCAGTGATATTAAAGTTGCTTTAGTAAGCTTCATACTGGGGCTAATTGCAACAGCAATTTTTATAAAGCGACAGCTTACCTTGGATGAGCCAATGCTTAATTTATCTCCTTTTAAGTATCCTAAGTTTGTAATAGGTGTATTATTAGTTATGGTATCTATGATGATCATGTTTACGATGAATGTAATGCTACCGATGTATATCGAAGGGTCACTTGGAAAAACAAGTTTTGTTGCTGCTCTTTCACTGTTACCAGCTGTAATCTTTAATGGGATAGCAACGCCAATAGGTGGGAAATTATATGATAAGATTGGTGTGAAACGTTTAGTACCTATGGGAATAGCTATAATGGCGGTTTTTACACTTATATTATCTTTTTCTAGTAATGAAACATCATTGGCTAGAATTGTAATAACATATATATGTTTATGTATTGGAGTAGGATTCACTATGTCACCATCTCAAACACATTCTTTAAATCAGCTGCCTAAAAAGTATTATCCTGACGGAGTTGCAATAGTGAATACACTTCAGCAAGTTTCTGCTGCTATTGGATCTTCACTTTTTATTGGAATAATGTCAGCGGTTCAAACAAAGACTTTAGCCTTAGGCAATATGACAAATGAAGCTGCAGTGGCAAAAGGTTTCTCAAGTGCAGCATTGGTAGCCTTTGGCATTGTGGTAGTAGGTCTTATTTTATCATTTTCCTTTGGAGGGACTAAGAAAGAAACTGAAGAAGATATGAAGGCTGCATAATAGAAATAAGATATTTATCATAAATATATTTATCGCGTTATAAGAGGATGTTATAATCTTAACTATTATTAAAAGTTAGGCAAGAAAGGTGAGCAATTTGGAATTGTGAGTCCTGGACTTACAAGAGAATTCACGAACGGACTACCTGAGAAAATGAAAGAGTTTTATGAGCCAGATATGTACTGTTTCCATAGTACTATTTGGTGGAAGAAATTGTGGGGTAAGAACAGCATTGTTGATGTCACTTATGTAGACACAATAGAAGATGGAAAAGAGTTGTGGAGAGCCACTCTGACTTTAATCTTCATGAGGCTGATATAGAAAATTACCTAACACACATTGCGATGAAAGCAGTAAAAAAATAAACAGATGAAGAGTTGGTGCATATGAAATAGATAATTCATGTGTACCAACTTTTTTTTACTTTATAAAGAATTATAAAAATTACAAGCTGAATAAACCTATTAATTTCAATTGTGTTGAATAGATTATTAGGAGACTTAATCGGATTTTTTATTGCAATCATATATTGTATCATTTACACAATATGGTAGTATTAGATTATTATAAATATTTTTCTATTTAAAAGAGTTGTATTGTAATTGCCTAAGTAAATGAGAGCTTCAGATTCTAATATGATATATTAGGATTTTATCATATGAGTATAAAATCAAAGGAGGGAATTGAAATGCTTAAGAAAACTATTATGAATAACTATAAAAGTATAGTAGAAGCAATTAAAGAAGTTGATTATAAATCTCTATGTGATGAGGAATTATTAAGTAAGTCAAATAGATTAAAGGAACGGGCATCTAAGGGAGAGTTAACTAGTGAACTTTTTATAGGTGGCTTTGCTCTAGTAAAAGAGGCTGTAAAAAGAACTTTAGGATTTGAAGTTTATGACGTGCAGTTATTAGCTGCTGTAGCTCTTAACGATAGAAAATTGATTGAGATGCAGACCGGTGAAGGAAAAACTCTTACAGCAGTATTTCCAGCCTATATAAATGGAATTTTCAAAAAAGGTGTGCATATACTTACCTTTAATGATTATTTAGCAAAGAGAGATGCTCTTTGGATGAAACCAATATATGAATCTTTAGGCTTAACTGTTGGCTTTATCCAAGAAAATATGAGTATTAATGAAAAGAAGCAAGCTTATGACTGTGATATAACATATGTTACCGCAAAGGAAGCAGGTTTTGATTTTCTTAGGGATTCAATTTGTTACAGAAAAGAAGATTTAATACATAGACCTTTCCATTTTGCAATTATAGATGAGGCGGATTCTATACTAATAGATGAAGCAAGAGTTCCACTTGTAATAGCTTCTAGCTCAGATGAAAAAGAGTTAAATCTTAGAAAGGTTAGAGAAGCAGTAGCAACACTAAAACCAGCCTTTGATTACACTACTGACGAATACTCAATAAATGTATATCTAACAGATAGTGGGATAGATCATATTGAAGAGTCACTAGGTTGTGGAAACCTGTATGCAGAAGAAAACTTTGATTTATTAAGACAAGTAAATAGCGCTCTTTATGCTGATGTACTTTTAGAAAAGGATATAGATTACATTGTAAGAGATGGCAAGATTGAAATGGTAGATGAATTTACAGGGCGTGTTGCAAAGAATAGACATTGGCCTGATGGACTTCAAGGTGCATTAGAAACTAAAGAGAATTTAGATGTACAGACAAAGGGGCGTATTATAACACAAATAACCCTTCAGCATTTTATTGGATTATATGAAGGTGTAGCTGGTATGACAGGAACTGCTGTTGATGCAGAATATGAGCTTTATGATGTTTATGGTAAGGAGATTGCAGTAATACCATCTAATCGTAAATCCATCAGAAAGGACCTACCAAATTACGTATTTACTCATAAGGAAGCAAAATACGAAGCTTTGGTTAAGGAAATAAAAAAGGTACACTTGACTGGTCAACCTATTCTAATAGGAACTAGTAGTGTTAAAGAGTCTTCGGATTTAGCAGAGCAATTACTAGGTAATGGAGTTAACTGCCAGGTACTGAATGCCAAAAACGATGAGTTAGAGGCAAAGATAATTGAAAGAGCAGGGGTTTTAGGAGCAGTTACTGTTTCAACCAATATGGCTGGACGTGGAATTGACATATTACTAGGTGGCCCTGAAGGGGAAGAAAGAGAAAAAATAAAAGACTTGGGTGGTTTATACGTTATTGGAACAAATCTTCATGAGAGTCTACGAATTGATAAACAGTTGAAGGGAAGATCAGGGAGACAAGGTGATCCAGGGATAACACGATTCTTTATAAGTTTAGAGGATGAACTTATCGTAAAGTATGGAATACAGAATATTATTCCAGAGAAAAGAATGCCCAGACAAACGAATGAGGCACTATCAAATCCCATATTCAACTATAAAATAAACCAAGTGCAGAGGATTGTTCAAGGAAAGAACTCAGATTTAAGACGAGAATTATATAGGTTTGCCTTTATATTAAATGATCAAAGACAATGCATGTACAATAACCGTATAGAAATAATTAATGGCGAATTTAATGATGAGATTTTGCATAAAGATTTTTCAACCTTATATGAGAAATTAAAACTAAAATATACTGATACTGAGATTGAACAATTTAAAAGAAATCTAAGATTATTTCATATTGATAAAGGCTGGGCAGACTATCTTGATAAAATTGCTAACATTAAAGAAGGAATTCATCTTAATATCTTGGGTGGTAAAAATCCACTAACAGTATTTAATATAACTTTAGTAGAAGAGTTTGAAATTTTACAGCAAGAGATAGAAGAGTCAATAAAGAATGATTATATAAAACTTCAAAACTCAGAAATTACCTTTGAAGAAATTAATGAGAGGAATAAACCGCCGCTTTCCACTTGGACATATTTTGTGAATGATAACTCCCTTGATGGTATTCTGGGTATAGGGATGTTAGCAATAGTTGCAGTGGTGGAAGTTGGAAAACTATTAGGTAACAAAAGTTTAAAGAAACATTTTTCTGCATTGATGTTTGATGCTGAAGCAGTGTATTATAAGCTTTTTAATAAAAATATATAATGTAAGACATCTACTCTGATATATTGAATAACTTGTTGTTCAAAAAAGCCTATGAGAGAACTCCAATAGTTTTAATGTATTAATTTGAAACTATTGGAGTTTTAATATTTAAGATTTATATTATTGACGGATATCTTTTTATGATATAATTACCATTAATTGAAGTGTAATACAGTTTGTGAAATGGTGAAATTGTGGAGGGGATTATTGTGGAAGAGGATAATAAAAATAAGAATATAACTGACGAAGAAGAGTATTTTTCTGTAAGCAGCTTTTTAAAGAAAAAAGAAAATCAGTATGTACTTAAAGTTTTGGGATTGTCTTTGGTTCTATATATACTAGCAGGAAATTTCCTTACAACTGAAGGAAGCAGTGAAAGCGGTATAAGTAGCATTTCATATTTCTTAGCTTTAATAGCGTCGGTATTAGTTGTTAATGGATATGATAAAGTAAAAAACAGTAACAAAAGATAGAAATATATATCGATTAAAATGAAATTATAATTTAAGAAGTTAGTAATTTTATGATTAGGAGGTTGGAAGTGGAGATTAAGAAGATAATTGGTATAGGAAATACTGCTACAGTATATCAGTGGGAAGATGATAGGGTTCTTAAACTTTTTCATAAAGGATATTCTAAAGATGCTATAGAAAGAGAATTTCATAATGCAAAGTCCGTTGAAGACATGAGTTTTGAAAAACCAAAGGCTTACGAAATCCTAGATTTAGGAGAACAGACTGGTATTATATACGATAAAGTAGAGGGAGAATCACTTCTCCAGTGGGTTATAAAGACAGGAAATGTGCAGCAGTGTGCAGTAATTATGGCAAAACTGCACAAGAAAATGGGGCAGAATAAAGTTAGTGATGTGCCTAATTACAAGGATTTCTTAAGAGAAAATATAGTAAATATATCTTCATTAAAAACAACAGAGCAGCAAAAGGCTTTGAGTATATTAGACATGCTTCCAGAAGGTAATACATTTTGTCATGGAGATTTCCATCCAGATAATATACTAATATCGAACGAGCATGCTATTGTTATTGACTTTATGAATATATGCCACGGAGATTTTTTGTATGATGTAGCAAGAACAGTATTTTTAGTGGAATATACACCTGTTCCAACTAATGCTGGAAATAGAGAACAACTACTAGAGTTTAAAAAAGCTTTAGCGGATTTATATTTAAGTGAGATGGAAGTTACAAGAGAAATGATACAGGATTATTTATCTGTAATCATCCTTGCAAGAAAGGGAGAATGTCCAAACGAATAAAATTTCATTAAAGGAGATAAAGTTTTTATGAATAGCTATGATATTTTAGGAAAGATGGTTACAGTTACAGTTGATAGACCACTAGGCACATATCATCCTAGACACAAAACTATTTTCTATACCGTAAACTATGGGTATGTAGAAGGAATAATTGCTGGAGATGGGGCAGAACAGGATGCTTATATTTTAGGAATTGATATTCCAGTAAAAAGTTTTACTGGAAAGGTAATAGCAGTAGTACATAGGTTAAATGATGTGGAAGATAAGTGGATTGTAGTTCCTGAGGATATTATTTTAAAAGAAGAAGATATAAAGAATGCAGTGAATTTCCAAGAACAATTTTTCACTACAGAGTATTATTGTTTATATAAGTAGGAGAGATGTAATTCTTAGATCCTATAATTTAGGCCTTATTATATTATTAATGTGCAGAATGTAGACTTATTAAGAGATTTAATAAAATATAAGTTAAAAGAAAAGACAAGGATAATTTCAACAATATTATTAAACACAGCCTTTCTTTAAAGTAATTTCTTCTCAAAACATATTGCTTTAGGGTTATTTATATATTTACCGTAGTTTGGAATCTGAATATAGCCTCTCTTTTTATAGAAAGATACTGCAGCTCTGTTTATCACTCTAGTCTCAAGCCATATAGTTGAATAACCTAGCTTTAATGCTTCCGATTCTAAATGTAGGAGAATCTTCGTTCCAACCCCTTTCGTTTTAGCTTTAGCAAACATTCTTTTAACTTCAGCTATATCTTCATCAATAGGGCGGATAGCACCGCAGCCCAATGGTTCGTAAGCTTCGTCGTATGCAATTACAAACAAAGAACGTGGAATACAGACATCACTTGGATCAAAAGAATTTTTTCCACTGTCACCTGTAATTGACTCTAAAGTTTTTGATAACTCTTCCATCAGGATAATAGCATCACAATCTGTAGGGTTCTTTTTTATAATTTTCATTCTTCATCCCTCAATTCATATAGGAAAAAATAACTTAATATAGTATAAGTTATTTTTTTATTAATACCAGTATTTATTATGATCTCGGTAAATTATAACATAGTTTAATTATAGGATTCTAGCTTCATTCATGTTCGAAATATTTTAAACATACCAGAACATGTTATTCCTCTAGGAGGTATTTATGTTGGATATTTTGCAGAAGTAAAGGAACCGAGGACTCAATATAATGAAAAAGTAGTATAGTGGCAGCAGTATGATTCAGATAGAAAACATAGGGGAAGACCTAAAAATATGAATAAGGTATAAAAAATATTTTTAATTATTTCATTAGAAAAAGAAGTATTTATATAATCCTTTGAATATATTTGAAATATGAGATGTGTGAGGTTTTCTCATTTTCAAAAATACTAATATATATTCTAAAATCAGAAAAAATTATGAATATTTTCCGAATTATTTCAATATATATGTAGTGTTAATAATATATATAGGAGGGTATATCTTGGACAGCTTTAATATATATAAGGATATAGCTGAAAGAACCCAAGGTGACATTTACGTTGGTGTTGTTGGGCCTGTAAGAACTGGTAAGTCTACATTTATTAAAAGATTCATGGATCTTATGGTAATACCAAAGATAGAAAATTCATATAAAAAAGAAAGGGCTAAGGATGAGCTGCCACAATCAGGATCAGGCAAAAGTATTCATACTACTGAACCTAAATTCATACCTAATGAAGCTATAGAAATCTCTTTAGATGAAGGCTTAAAATTCAAGGTAAGAATGGTTGATTGTGTTGGTTATATTGTAAAAGGAGCCTTAGGCTATATGGAGGGTGAGCAAGCAAAGATGGTTACCACTCCATGGTTTGATTATGAAATTCCTTTTGAAGATGCTGCTGAAATTGGTACAAGAAAGGTAATTACAGATCATTCAACTATCGGTTTAGTTATAACAACAGACGGCAGTATAACAGGAATACCTAGAGAAGATTATGTTGATGCTGAGGAAAGAGTAATTCAAGAATTAAAAACAATAGATAAGCCTTTCATTATTGTACTTAATACAACTAAAGTAAATGCACCTGAAACAAAGGAGCTTAAGCTTCAACTTGAAGCAAAGTACAGTGTTCCAGTGCAGGTTATGGATGTATTATCCATGAAGGAAGAAGACATAACCCATTTATTCAAAAAAGTACTTAAGGAATTCCCAGTGAAGGAAGTAAACATAGATATGCCAGAATGGATAGAAAAATTAGATCCATCTCACTGGTTAAAAGAGAATTTCTTAAACATAGTTAAGGATATGTGTAAAAACATATTTAAAGTTAGAGACATAAAGACTTGCTTAGATGGATATAGAGAAGAAGATTTCATGGGATTAACTGATATTGATGAGATGAACCTAGGCGATGGTACAGCAAGAATAAAGCTAAATCCAAAGCAAGGCATTTTCTACAAAATACTTAGTGAATTATGTGGCAACGATATATCATCAGAAAGTGAACTTATGACTTTGATGAAAGACCTTAATGAAGCTAAAGTTGAATATGATAAGGTTTCAGATGCTTTGAAGGAAGTAAAAGAAACCGGTTATGGACTTGTAGCACCTCAGTTAACAGAAATGAAGTTTGAAGATCCAGAGTTTGTAAAGCAAGGTGGAAAGTATGTGGTTAAGCTAAAAGCCAGCGCTCCAAGCTTGCATTTCATAAAGGCAGATATCGAAACAGAGATATCACCAATAATGGGTACAGAAAAAGAAACAGAAGAGCTATTTAAATCTCTTCTAGAACAGTTCGAAAGTGATCCAACAAAACTATGGCAGAGTAATATGTTTGGTAAGTCTCTTGAAGTTCTTGTAAAAGAAGGACTACAAAACAAGCTCTACAAGATGCCAGAAGACGTACAAGTTAAGATCCAAAAGACCCTTCAGAAGATAATAAATGAAGGTAATGGTGGACTTATCTGCATAATTCTATAGTAAATTAGTTGAAAAGTATAACCAATTGCGTTATTTATTGATGCAATTGGTTATTTTTATTTTCCAAAAGCTTTTTTAGATAAAGTTCTTTTGTAATTTTGGAGAGTTAAAGCACCGTGTAGAAATTGATTGGTTAATCATCTGACGCTTTAATGAGCTTACGCAAAGAATTAATATGATTTTTTCATATTCCATGGCTAAAACTGTAAACTTACTACGTTCGAACAGTACAGTTTTACTTTTTAATAATCCATACTTTTTATAAATCTTTCATATCTTAAATTTAAGAAAATAAAAAGGTTATTTGATTAAAAAGTAAAAAGTAAAAATATATCGCCTGCCAGAATTTCTTCACATACGTTCAGAAAAGGCAGATGCGTAAAAAAATCACTAATAAAGAACGATTAGCGATTTTTTAGAGCCATTCCATCTGAAAAAATCATTTAATTCTAGTTGCTTGCTCATATAGCGTCTCCTGTATAACCAATCAATTTCAACAATATTCTTAAACATAGCCATAATTTTTTAACTTAGAAATATCATGATTCTATGCATATAATCCCACCAGTATCAAGGATAATCCAGCACATACATATAATCCTCCAATAAAAATCAGGCAGTAAATTAAAATGACTTGAGATTAACCAAATTCCATTGATGAGTAGTCCAAGACATAAATAAAGGATTTAGCACATTCCTCTGACAATCTTTTGGTGATATTGAAAATACTTTTAAACTGATGTAGTATATTAGCATATTAGGAAAGGAAAAGTATTTAGTGGCTCTAATAGATATAGCACACTCTTTTACTAGGATACTATATGAAGATAAAAGAAGTTAAGGGGAATACTTTTTGTATAGATACTGGAAGAACTTATATTCCATTTTATAAGATAAATGATGAAGAAATAATTATGTTGGACTCTGGTTTAGCCAAAGGAGAAAGACAGGGAATTGAAAAACTTCTTGTAGATAATAATTTTAAGATATCGGCTATAATATGCACTCATGCCCATGTTGATCATATAGGAAATAATACATATTTTAAGAATAAATATAACTGCATTATTGCAATGCCGACTTATGAAGCTATGCTTTGCAGCTCTATTGTTAATTTAAAAGGATATTACAGCATGTTAACCTTAACTGAGATTAGAGAACAGTTTGGGGATATGGTTTGTGAAACAGATATTATGATTTCTCATAAGCAAAGTTATATGGAAGTTTGCGGAATTAAGTTTGATGTTTTTCATACTCCAGGGCATAGTGCTGCTCATATTTGCATTACCACTCCAGATGAGGTTTGTTATTTAGGAGATGCTTTAGTAAGTTATGAAACTATGAGAGGAGCAAAGCTTCCATATGCTTATATAGTAAGTGAAGATTTAAAAAGTAAGAATAAGCTTTATGCTTTAAAATGTAGCAAATACATTGTCGCACATAAGGGAATCTACGAGAATATCACAGAGCTTATAGGAGCTAACCTAGAATTCTACAAAGCTATATCCTTAAAGGTATATGAAGTGATAGAAGATGGTATGACAATGGATCGTATTAGGTCAGCTGTTACTAAAAATTTCAATTTAAGAATAGATACTATGGCTAGATATGGTTTAATTGAAAGGCTTTTAAGACCGTATATTGAATATTTAAGCGAAACAGGAAGTTTAATTTTTCAGATAGAGGATGGATTAATTAAATACTGGAAATCTTAACAAAATTATAATAGTTGGTTTTAATTTAATTTGATAAAATATTTATTGTAAATGTATTTTTTATTTACAGTATTTTTTAGATATACATGATATAATTATTTATATTTGTGAATAATAATTGTTTAAAGAGGAGCGGTTATAATGTTTAATTGGAAACCTGAATTTGAACTTGGTATGGAAAAGATAGACAATGAACATAAGAAACTATTTGAAATAGCTAATAAAGGCTATGAGCTTTTAAAGAATGATTTCTATGTGGACAAGTATGACAGAATAATGGAGATAATAGTAGAGCTAAGAGATTATGCTCAATTTCACTTTTCTGCTGAAGAGGAATATCTTGCAAGCATAGGATATAAAAAGTTATTTACTCATAAGATTGAACATGATTCCTTTATTCAAAAGGTGAGTAATGTTAACTTAAATGATGTTGATTCAAATCAAGATAAGTATGTTCAAGATCTATTAGATTTTATAGTTATATGGATTAAAGAACACATAATGGAAAAAGACAGAGAATACGTAAACGCAAAATAGTACATATGTTTATAAATGTGATAGTTAAAATAAAAAACCA
This sequence comes from Clostridium folliculivorans, assembly GCF_024341905.1. Taxonomy (GTDB): domain Bacteria; phylum Bacillota; class Clostridia; order Clostridiales; family Clostridiaceae; genus Clostridium_AR; species Clostridium_AR folliculivorans. Next base: position 9,250 of record NZ_BQXY01000003.1, on the reverse strand, counting down.
ATTATTCAATAATAAGTTATGATAATTGGTTTTTTATAAGAAATACCTCATGCTGGTCTTTTTAAGTTCTTTAGTACTATATAAAATTTTATAATTTTTAACACCTATATCATTAGAAATTTTCTCAATGATTTTGTTGCAACATTCTTTATCTTTTCCGTGAATCATTGAATAAAGATTATAATTCCAAGAATCACAAGGTTTTCTTTCATAACAATGGCTTATTTCAGAAAAAGAAGCCATATATTTTCCTGCTTCATCTAAGGTCTCATTATCAATTCTCCAAACTACCATAGCATTAGCATTAAATCCTACTTTTCTATGATAGAGTATAGCTCCGACTCTTTTTAATACACCAGTTTCATTATAAGTTTTTATTCTATGTATAAGTTCATCTTCACTGATATTAAGTTCATCAGCCATTTCTTTATATGGGGTAGCAGTTATTGAAATATTCTCTTGCAATTTTCTTATTATTTTTTTATCAAAACTATCAATCAATCTTATCATCTCCTTGAAGGTTCAAAGCTACTTTGATTTTAAATAACTTAATTGATGGCAAACTTATTATATCTTTTAAGGCAGTTTTTATTTGTATCTCCTGTAGGATATTATTTAAGCTTTCATGAGAATCGGTTATTACTGTAAACCACATATTATAATCAGCTTCTCTTATGTAATTATGAGTTACTTCATCATACTGATTTATTAATGATGCAACTTCCTCAATTTCATTTTCTGGAACCTTAGCAGCACAAAGAGTACTTATATAACCGATTTTTTTTGAATTAAAGATACCGCCTATTCGTCTTATAATACCTTCACTTTTTAATCTGTTTACTCTTTTTAGAACTTCATCTTCTGTAAGTGACAACTGTTCGCCTAGTATTTTAAAAGGTCTTTTATCTATTGGAACTTCATTTTGCATTAGGTTAAGTAAATTTTCATCTATTACATCCATAAAAATACTCCTTTAGAAATGGTCTAGTATAGATAAACTACTTCATATTAGAATCTATACTAGGAGTTTAAGGACTGAAGTAGTTTATCTGATTAAGTGGAATAGATAACCCATTTCCATTATTAAAAAACACATTAATAATACATTTAACTATTATTATTAATTAACTTGTTAGATACATTTCACTTGGAACTGGTTTATCTATATATTAAATAGTTTATTTGTCCTAATTGTTGATCATGCAGATCTTATCATCTGACATGTAATCTCCATTGTGATAATATGCAGATCGTGCTCTGCAACCACCACAATTTTTTTTGGCGGAACAACTGTTGCAGTGACCATTATATTTTTGATCTCTTAGGCTATTAAAAAGTTGACTATTTCTCCAAATTTCATTAAAATCACTATCTCTAACATTGCCTGCTACCTCAGTTAAATAAGCGCAGGCTTGAACATCGCCTATAGGGTTAACTATGCAATAATCTATCCCGGCAATACAGCCACGTTTAAATCTACTATCAATACCTAATTTTTCTGCAATCCTGACAAATTGGGGAGCACAAGTTGGTTTTATTTCTATATTAACTTCACTTTGCTTTTTCATTATGGAAGTTAGTAGAGCTTCATATTCTTTTGGACTTAATAACTCATCTTCTATATTTTTTCCCCTTCCAGTAGGAACAAGAAAGAAAATGTGATGTGCTGCTGCACCCATGGCCACTGAAAAATCAGTTAAACTAATAATCTCATCTTTATTCCAATCCATAACGGTTGTATGAATTTGAAACCTAATCCCAATATCTCTACAATGTTTCATTGCATTAAGAGTATCTTTAAAAGCTGTAGCATTTCCTCTGAAAAGATTATGTTTATTTTGATTTAAGCTATCAAGGCTTATGCCTATGGCAGAAATTCCAGAATCTTTTAATCTTTGAGCCATTTCTTTAGATATAAGGGTACCATTTGTTCCAAGAACAGATCTTAACCCAGCTTTAGAAGCGTAACTTATAAGTTGAAAAATGTCATTACGCATTAAGGGCTCGCCGCCGGAGAATATCATAATTTTAAAATTAGCTTTTGCAATTTGATCTATAAGTTTTTTTGCTTCTTCAGTATTTAATTCACCTTGAACTTCCTTTCCAGAATCTCTATAACAATGGCTGCATTTTAAATTACATTTGTTTGTTGTATTCCAGGATATTATCACTTGTTTTTACACACCTTTTTATAATTTTTTGCTTATTTTCGTGCTACATCAATATATATCTTGATATACTTATAGATGTACTAGTTCGAACCTCACTTTATTTTTAAAACTCTCACGGCTTCTGGTGAGAGAATTTAAAAATAATAAATTTCATTACGAAGTGGTACATCCATAATTTCACTAGAATAAAGCTTATAACCTGTTTAACTATAAGATTTAGAATTCACAAAACTTTATAATCAACTATTTAAATATATAAATAGTTAAAAAGATATATAGTTGTATGAATATACTGCTATAATTGGGGCTGCAGTAAGATCTCCTCATCATTGAGGTAACAAGCAGGGTCTTCTGCCCAAAAATCATTATGTATTGCTTCTGCTCTGGTTCTAAAGTTTCCATTACATACACTTAACCATTGGCAGTTTGAGCATCTACCTTTTAACAAAGACTTTCTATTTCTAAGACCATTTAGTATTTCGTTATTAGAATTTTTCCAAATTGATCCGAAACTTTCTTCTTTAACATTTCCTAAAGTATATTGCCATGTAAATTGATCTGGATGAACATCTCCATAAAAATCGACATTAGCGAAAGCCATTCCGGATCTATTTCCCCCATTAGTTTTTAAAAGCTTTAACATATTTTCAGTTTTATCCTTGAATTTGTTTATTGAACTTAAGTATGTGTAAACTGCATCTGCATGATTATCTACTGTAAGTATCTCAACACTAGGGCCAAATTCTATAGCTTTATTTATGATTAAATCTAAAACTTGCCTAGTTTCTTCGTTAGAAATATCTTCTTCAATCATTTTATTTCCTCTACCTGAGTAAACTAAATGATAAAAGCATACTCTAGGGATTTTTTCTTCTTTTATTAATTTAAATATATCTTCTAATTCTTTATAATTATTTTTGTTTATAGTAAATCTAAGTCCAACCTTTTGACCTGCTTCAATACAGTTTCTTATACCTTTAAGAGCGTTATCAAAGGAACCCTTAACCCCTCTAAAATTATCATGATTTGATCCGATTCCATCAAGACTTACACCAACATATCCAAGATTTATTTTCTTTAAAGCTTTGCAAGTAAATTTATCTAAAAGTGTTCCGTTGGTGGAGATGGTGCTTCTGATTTTTCTTTCTTTTGCATAAGCTAATAAATCCAAGATGTTTTCTCTCATTAATGGTTCGCCACCAGAAAATAACAGTGCAGGTACATTAAAATCCTTTAAGTCATCAATGAATTTTTTTGCTTCATATAGCGTAAGCTCACCATCATATTTTTTACTATCTGAACTTGCATAGCAATGCTTACACTTTAGATTACAGGTTTTTGTGCAATTCCAAGCAACTACGGGACCCTTTCCAGGACTAACCCCATACTTTTCTAAAGCAGCACCTTCTACATATCTTATGCTATCCCCGTAATTCATAGAATTACATAATAGTTTAGTTATACTTATCATATTTATTTAGTATCCTCTCTTAATATCAATTCTTTACGTAATCACATTAAGAATCAACAATTTAGTCTGTTTTAGGAATATTATGCCATGGATCTTTGTTTTATTATGCATAAATTCCATTGGCTTTATACTTGCAAAATTAAAAGACTATGACATATGTTTTTTTAGTATATTTTAACCACTACGGTATAAAGGACTAAATTATAAATTGAAGTAATAACCTTATTATGGTATATTTGTATTAAAAAAGGGGTTGGCGATTGTGTCACGGGCTAAGAAAGTAAAATTGGTAGGAGTACTGTTCATAATTTTAAATATACTCATAACATATTTTTGGATGTTTAATTGGACAATCTTAGATAATACTTTGGGGTACATTTTATGGGTGGGGGATATTATAATTTCTATAATATTATCTGTTTTTCTGAAAAGAAGTGAGTTTAAAATATTGTATATATTATTGCTTATTTCAACAATTGTGGTAATATTTTTACTTCTAGCGGCTGGATTTATAGTTTTTACTGTTAATAGTATGAGGTAGAGGATTGAATATGAAATTTGAAATTTAATTTTTACTGTATAGTCATAAAAAACTTATAAAACCATTGAAATATCTAGGCTTAACTAACTTGGAAATTTCATGCTTTCATATAAATTATAAAAGTGAGCAGAAATAGAAGTTCCGCTCACCGTTTTTAAATTAAACTTTTTTATATCTTACATGATCCACATCCTCATTGACAACAACTATGTCTCTATAAACTCCTTCTTCAACTTCCCTATTAAAAATAGCTCCATCTTGTGCATGTTCATTTTTTGGTAAAGTGGCAGATACAACGTCTCTAAATTCAAAATGCTCGCCTTCAGCTATTCCATTAAGTTTTTCCATGTCTACATGACTTTTCTCCATAACTATAACCTCCAGAATAATTCTAATTACTTATTTTTATATTTTCCTTCTTGAGTTTATATATGTATTCATTATTATTGCCTGTAGAGTAATAGAATACAAAAGGGAAACTGTGAATTTATGGTATAATAAGTTGAGTAATAGTAATAGATGAAAAACAATAAAGGTGATTGGTAAGTATCTGTAGTTAAATTCTATAAAGGTGTAGCTACGTATGATTGAAGATGGTAGCTTATGTATAACTTAATTGTTAGAGTTATATAATTAAAGAAATTAAATATAATTAAAGAAATTAGATATTATTAAAGGTAGTAAGTTATTTTAAAAACTTAAATTAATATTAGAATAGTAGGCTAAAAGGTGGGGGAGAATAATGAAATTTGATGCTAAACAATTATTTTGGATAAGAGAATTAGAAGAAAAGTCAGTAGAACAGGATAAAATAGTTATGATCACTAAGCCAAATACAGATTTATGGCAGAGAACTTATTATGGGTTTAGAAATGACAATGCGCCAGCGCTAATCATGGAAACTGATGAGAAGTTTTTCTCTTTTACAGTAAAGACAGAATTTGAAACTAAGCATCGCTTTGATCAATGTGGTATAGTACTTTACCAAGATAGTGATAACTGGCTTAAAGCATCTGTTGAATATGAAAATGATGAGTATCAGAGACTTGGTAGTGTGGTTACTAATAATGGATATTCAGATTGGGCTACTACTGATATAGCAGCAGATATAAAATCTATGTATTACAGATTAAGTCGTCGTGGAAGTGACTTTTGTATAGAATACTCTTATGATGGAGTGGATTATAAACAAATGAGAATCTGTCACCTTTTTGAAGGTTCAGATAAAATAAGATTTGGTATATACGCTTGCAGTCCTGAGAAATCTTCTTTTAAAGCGACCTTTACTGAAATGGATATTACTGAATGCAGATGGTTAGAGCATAAATGATAAATGTCAACTATATTAGAATGGCTTGTAAATATATAAAGTTATTTGAAGTGTAAATGCATAGGAGTTTTAATAAGGTTAACACTAACAAGATAGTATTATTAAATAAAAACTTAGGGCTATGTTTAATAATATTGTTGAAATTATGCAGTTATGGAGAAGATGAAATTATTCTTTTATAGAAGTAATTTGAAAATTTCTAAATATCAAGAGGTGTTGTAAATGAAAGTTGCTATTATGGGAGCTGGAATGTCAGGACTTTCCTGCGCTATAACCTTAGAAAAACATGGGATTACACCAACGATTTTTGAAAGCCGTAGTATAGTAGGTGATAGATTTATTAACGCTGAAGCTATGTTTGGTGTTTTAAACAGGCCTGCTAAAGATGGAATAGGATATATTTCGGAAAATTACCATATAAATTTAGAACCTCTAGAGCGTGTTCAAAAGCTAACTATTCATTCTAAAAATGAAATAGGGAACATCGAGGGAAGAATTGGATATACAAATGTAAGAGGAAGACATAATAATTCATACGAAAATCAATTAGCTAGACAAGTACAATCTGAAATTAATTTTAACTCAACCTATGATTATCCATACTTGTGCAAACACTTCGATTGTGTAGTGTTAGCTACTGGTGATGGACAATATTCAACAGATATGGGTAATTATAAGTGTGATTTAACTGTAACGATAAAAGGTGCTACTGTTGAAGGAAACTTTGTGACTAGTAATCCACAGGTATGGTTTAACTATGACATAATACCTAAAGGATATATTTGGGTTATCCCATTCTCTGAAAAAGAAGGAAATATAGTTATTGCTTATCCTGATTATCCTGACAACATAAAATTAGATATAGAGGTAATGTGGGAAAAAGCGTATAGTTTAGTATGTAAGGATCTAAAACAAAACTTTAAAATTACTGATAAATTTGAAATCACTAGATACATGATGGGGATATGTAATAAAGCTAAGATAGACAATACATATTTCGTTGGAAATTGTTTTGGTACCATATCACCTGGACTTGGCTTCGGACAATTCGCTTCTATTTTAACTGGTGTATATGCAGCATACGATATTTGCAACATAGGAGTTTATGAGGAACTAACTAAACCATTGTTTGAAAACTATAATCACTCCTTGACTCTTAGAAGATTTTTAGAGAGTCAAACTAATGAGCAAATGGACACTTATATTAAAAGTTTAGATAATAAAAGTCTAGACTATATGATTGATAGAGTATGCAGCAATGAAAACGGCATTGATTTAATGAAACTATCAACACCTGTTATGAGATTATGGAACAATTATAAAGAACATAGCCATAGCAGGTAATGTTATAGTAAGAGCATAAATAAAATTTAAAATAGTATGGATTATCAAAATAAAGCTTATACCTAATTATCACCTTTTATTTAGCTATAGGCTTTATTATTTTACTATAAATTAGGAAAGTGGATAATTTTTATGTTAGATAAAGTAGTATTTTCCATTGACTTAAGTATGAAGTGGTTCATCTATGGTTTTTAGTTCATACAATGAAAAATAAATCTTGTTGCTTTGGTGGATTTTTCTAAGGTACACTCCGAATTAGAAATGTGTAAAAACTTTAGTAGGATATCAATACAGGAAATGGTATATAATATAAATATTAAATGGTCAGCGAGAAGTATTAAGGATTAATACTAAAAAATTAATATGTTTAATGGACAATCTGTGTATAATTTCATAAGATAAGATATAATTTTATTAGAACCATATCTTATATTTAGAATGAATTTATAAAAATTAAGCCGTGGAGGGATGAAAAATGCAGTATATAACGGGACTACTTGATCATTATGGATATATAGTGTTGCTAATTGCATTAGTATTAGAATTAATTGCATTTCCACTTCCAGGTGAACTTCTCATGACATATTGTGGCTTTCTTGTAAATCAGCAAAAATTAAATTGGTTCTTTAGTATTGCAGTTGCATCAAGTGGAACAATTATTGGGATAACAATTTCGTACTTTATCGGCAAAAGATTAGGCGTCCGCTTTTTTAAAAGATATGGTCATTTTATACATCTGGGACCAAAAGGATTGGAAAAAACTTCAGTATGGTTTAATAAGTATGGGAATAGGTTGCTAATTATAGCATATTTCATACCAGGTGTTAGACATATTACAGGATATTTTTCAGGTATAACGGAGATTTCATATAAAAAGTTTGCTTTGAATTCTTACATAGGAGCTATATTATGGACTACAACATTTATTTCATTAGGTAAGCTTTTAGGAACTAAGTGGGAGAAGTATCATAAACTAATTACCCAATATTTAATCATAGGTGGAGTGATTATATCTATAATTATAGTCATTATCTATTTGTATAGGAGTCATAAGCAACAGATTATTGAAGCTACTATAAGAATACTTAGAAAGGGTATGAAGACATTTAATTCCTTCGGTAAGATTAAAGTTGCAATGTTAGGTGTTGCTATTGCCTTTGTTACTTTTTTTGCTCTTTTAATAGGTGTCATTGAAGATTTCTTAGCTAATGAATTCAATCAATTTGATACAATCGTAAGTTATCTTATGAAAATAATCTTTACTGAAAATTGGCGATTCTTGATGAGTGTGTTTTATTATATAACTGCTTTAAGTACACTAATATTCGTTGTTGTTTGTATAATTACATTTATAATGATAAAAGGTATAGATAAGTTTCTTGAAATTAGGTTTGCATTTTTCACTGTTTTAGGTGGAGAGGCTTTACAAGCTCTATTAAGGCTTGCTTTCAAACATATGGGACCACTTGGCATATCGCTCGCAGGAAATATTAAATATACTTTTCCTAGTGAGCAATCTTTGATGGCTATAGTTACATATGGATTTGTATGTTTCCTCATATTACGCCATACGAAGATTACTTGGCTTAGAATATCATCTGTAGTTATAACTATAGTAATATGTTTTCTCGGCGGAATAAGTGTTCTATTTTATCAAACACAATATCCAAGTGATATTTATGCAGGATATGTTTTTGGCGGAGTATGGCTAACCTTGAATATTATACTATTAGAGTGTTATCGTATATTACCTAAAATTTAATAGAGAAGTAATCTATACACTTAAAATGTGAAGTTTACTAATATGTAGTTACTTTAGTTTTTAACTATTAATAGAACTTTACTTAATTTATGGATTTTATTTGCGACTGGTACAGCTGTGTAAAATATCAGGGGTAACAGCATAAAAGCACTATGAATATTATGTTCATAGTGTCTTTATAGTTTGTTTTGTAACAATATTTAGGCGAAAACACTTCCAAGTGTATCAATTAGTGAAATATTTAGGAATATAGAGATATATTAAAAGAATGTATAATTAAATTACTCTAAGGACATATTACATATTATTGAGCATCAATGGATGTGATATTATAGGTTATGTCGCTGCAACGCAGTTCGACAAAATAACACAAGATTTTAAAGTGAAATTTAAATTAGATTTAAAAAACTTTTGAAAAATGTGTTGACAAAGAAATCTTACAGTGGTAAGATGAATAAGCTGTCAGAAAGACGGCGATAAAAACTTGGTCTTTGAAAATTAAACAGAGAAGATAACATAAAGTCTAAAACTAGACTTAAACTAAACCAGCAATTCTTTTGAAAAAAGACTTACTAAGTAAGTAAGCTATGATTAAACTTTAAATTGAGAGTTTGATCCTGGCTCAGGACGA
>NZ_BQXY01000002.1 GCF_024341905.1 Clostridium folliculivorans | reverse complement strand
AGCGTAAGCTAGTAAGACCCCTCGAAGAACACGAGGTTGATAGGTCGGAGGTGTAAGCATGGTAACATGTTCAGCTGACCGATACTAATAGGTCGAGGGCTTGACCAATAAATATTATTACAAAGTTAACTTAAGTGCAATTTTGAAAGAATAATCTTTCAAAGATCTAGTAATGATGCGTCTAAGGGTTACACCCGTACCCATACCGAACACGAAGGTTAAGACTTAGACGGCTGATGGTACTGCATGGGCGACTGTGTGGGAGAGTAGGTGGTTGCTAGGTAATTAGTATCTGATGATACGGAAAAGACTTCACGATAAGTGAAGTCTTTTTTTATTGTTCTTTATAAAAGTTAAACATTAAGTATAGCTTAATACTATATATTTTATATCCATAGTATTGGTATCAATTTAGTAAATTTTTAATATTATAGTACTGAACAATTGATGGAGGTATCCAAATTGATGGAAGGAAAGTGGAAGACTCTAGTAGTAATATTGGTTGGTTCCTTTATGACTACTTTGGATATTAATATAGTTAATGTAGCATTACCAAAGATGGCATCCTCACTATCTGTAGATTTAGGAACAATACAATGGGTAGTAACCAGCTATCTTTTAGTTATTTCGACTCTTGTACTTATGTTTGGAAGACTTGCTGATATGAAAGGCAAGAAAAATATATATCAAAATGGATTTCTTATATTTTCACTAGGATCACTGCTGTGTGTGTTTTCGAAGACGATGATTTTTCTAATTTTTGCTAGAATGATACAAGGCCTTGGAGCTGCTATGATGATGGCCTGTAACTTTGGCATTATTACAATGGTATTTCCACTGAAGGAAAGAGGAAGGGCAACAGGAATTTTAGGAACTGTAGTTGCCATAGGAACAATGACTGGACCTCCTTTAGGTGGATTTCTTGTTGGAACCTTTAACTGGCAGTCAATATTCTTAATCAACATCCCAATTGGTATAATTGCATATCTAGCTGGTGTAAGATATGTACCAAAAGAAGAATTTAAGAATAATGAACAAATCTTTGACTTTAAAGGTATGATAACTTTTGTAGTTACTGTAGCAGCACTATTCCTATCACTTTTAAATGGTGAATCATTTGGGTGGAGTAGTTTTCCAATAGTTTTAGGATTTATAGTATGTGTATTAAGTTTTGTAGCTTTTTGCTATATAGAAATAAATACAAAGGTTCCTATGCTAGATTTTACTCTTTTTAAAAATAATCTTTTTAGTGCAGGGATATTTTGTGCCTTTATTTCCTACTGTGTAATATATTTTACAAATATAATACAACCATTTTATTTGCAGCATATATTAAGTTTTTCTCCTCAAAAAGCAGGGATTATAATGATGGTTTACCCTGTGACTGCAGCTGTAATGGCACCACTAAGCGGAATCTTATGTGATAAAATAGGTTATAAAATTCCTACCTTTATAGGACTTGCGTTTACTTGTGTTGGAATATTTACAATGTCTTTTTTACGATTAGATTCGTCTTATTTTGCTATAATGGTAAGCATGACTATACTAGGTTGTGGTTATGGGCTATTTCAGTCTCCAAATAATGCAGGAGTCATGTCTTCAGTTCCTAAAGATAAACTTGGTATATCAGGAAGTATGAATTCCCTTATAAGAAATTTAGGAATGACCAGTGGAATTTCTATTTCAGTAGCTATATTCTATAGTCATATGAGCTCAAAGCTTGGAAGTCATGTATCAGCTCTTTCTTCTGGTAATCCTGAGCTTTTCATAGGTTCAATGAGTTTCACCTATAAGATTGGAGCAGTAATTGCAATAGCAGGTATTGTGGTTGCACTTTTGAGGCTTGTGAAGGCACCTGATATAAGTGAATAGAAAAGAAAACTTGTAGATAAAAGTAAATTATGAAAGACTTCAAAAACTTGGAGTCTTTTTTGCTTTCAACAAAAGAGTGAAAATTATATGCTAACTAAAGCTAAAGTTTTTAATTGATTAACTAACATGTTTTTATCTTAGTAGAGTTCAATGCGGACTGATGTATATTTGAAAGTGATTTAAGCAATAAATTTAGTATTATTATAAAAAATGTATATTCTTAAAATAAAAAAATCTTACTATTGAGGACTTGTGAGTTAATATGTCATATGAAAATAGTTGAAAAATGTAAAAAACATGTAATACAATAGTTTGTATAAAAGGTTACATTTACAAGCAACAAAATAAAAGGGGTAACTAATTTAATAAAAGGGGGAAAAATATGAAACAGAAAATTAGCAGAAACATAAGAAAAGTTGTTAAAAACACATTGGTATTACTTTTATTGTTCACATTCGTACTTAGCAATTGTGCTACTTCTATAGCATACGCTGATACTAATAGTGAGGATAGCGCAAACCAACAATATTCATCTTACAATACTAATGAAGCACCAAAAGATATTAATTTAAATGATTCAAAAGTTAGAGTAAGAAGTTTTATGCAGAGTAATGCTGCGGCAGCTGCAGATGTACTCCTAATACAATCAACTAGACCTTGGAATACTGACACAAATGAAGTAGTACTTAACAAACTTCAGATGGCATACACAAAGGTTGACATTGATACAGCTAAAAATCTAGATTTTAAGAATTATAAATTAATAATAGTTGCAAACGATCAAAATGATCAATTTTATAGAGGTCTATCTGATATAAGAACTAAATTAGAGCAATATGTAATTGCAGGTGGATCCTTGCTATATGGAGTATGTGATGGAGGATGGGCAATTGGGTATAGTGACTTGCTGATTCCTGGTGATGTAAAGTTATTGCCAACTGCCTATAGAAATAATAATTATATAGGTGATCCTACTCATCCAGTTGTAACTGGAGCTCTCACTAAGAGCCAACCGCTAAAAGATTCAGATTTGTATTCTAACTACGCAAGCCACAGAATTTTTGATAAAAATTCACTACCATATGACACAAAAATAATATTAAATGCTAGCAATAATAGTGAGCCGACATTAATAGAGTACCCAATAGGAGATGGTAAGGTTATTGCATCAACTCTAACTTGGGAGCACAACTATGTCTATCACACTGGTAATGATGGATATGGAACTTTTTCATTAAAGGCTTATGATGATTTAATTTCATACGTATATTTACAATCAATATTTAAAAATATCACAAGTGTAGAATCCTTAGGAACCAATGATATAGATTCCGGTACTTCTCAAGCAGTAGGGGATCCAGTAAATGTAGTTACAGGAAACTATATATATAAGTACGAGGATTTAAAGATTGAGGGTCTAAATGCATTAAACTTTACAAGAGTATACAACTCATTTGGTAATGATAAAGGTGTTTTAGGAAATAAGTGGGTAAGTAATTATTCTGTAAAATTGAAAAAGGTGAGTAGTAGAAGATATAGAATCACATTTGAAGATGGTCATACAGAAGATTTTATTTATGGCGATGATAAGAAGTGGTTTTCATCTAAGGATTATAAAGTTATTGATGTGAAAGATGAAAATAAGTTTTTCATAGAAAACAAATTTGGAGTTTCTTATTTATTCGATGAAAATGGAAACTTAATATCTAAAACAGATGATCATGGAAAAACTTTAAGTTTTAAGTATGAAAACGGTAAGCTAGTAACTGTAACTAATGGCGTAAACACATTAAGTTTTGCATACAAGGATGATAATTTAAGTGAAATAACAGATAATGCAGATAGAAAAGTGTTGTTTACTTATGAAAATAACAATTTGGTTAAGTCGACGGATGTTAATGGACAAGCTTATCAGTATAAATATGATGACAAAAATAGGATCGTTAGTATAACTAATCCTTTAGGAATTACAACAATAACCAATACTTATGATGATAATAATAGAATAATTAAGCAAGTATATGCAGATGGAAGTACTAATGAATATGTATATGATGATAATCAAACTCAATTTAAAGAGAAGAATGGTCAAATAGTTTTATACAAGAAGGATTCACAAGGAAGAATCAATGAAAGAGTGTACAAAAGAGGCAGTGAGTACACAACCTTTAATGATAAGAACCAAGTGATTTCTTTTAAGGACAAGAAAGGAAACACTTATAAATATGAGTATGACGACAAGGGAAATATCTCAAAAGAGATCGATCCTTTAGGGCAAGTCAATGAATTTGTTTATAATGAAAACAATAGGATCGACCAAATGAAAAGGCCTGATGGAAGTGTTTATAAGTATAGTTATGATGAAAAAGGAAATGTAATTTCTGCTGAAGATCCATTAAGTAGAGTTATAAAGATGGAGTATAACGATAAAGGACAGGTTATTAAAAATGTTCTGCCTAATGGAGCTACTTATTCCTATGAATATGATGATAATGGCAATAAGATAGCTGAAGTAGATGGTGATGGCAACAAGACAACCTACACTTATGACAATTTAAATAGAGTAAGTTCTGTAGTGGATGCCAAAGGCAATAAGACAGAATATGAGTATAACAATAGTGGAAAGGTTACAAAGATAAGCTATACTGACGGCTCTGTCAAAGAGTATTTGTACGATGGCAATGGTAATTTAATAAGTGAAGTAAATGAAAATGGTGACAAAACATCATATTCATATAATGCTATGGGGAAATTGCAAGAGCAAGTTGACCCTGAAGGAGCAGCCACTAAGTATAACTACGATCCAATGGGTAATATAAATAACATTATAAAAGCAGATGGTAGTTCAAAATCATTTGTATATAATGATCTAAATAAATTACAAGAGGCTATTGATGAGGAAAATAACAAATTAACTTATGAATATGATAGTAATGGAAATGTAGTTTCTGTTACTGATAAGAATTCTAATGTGACTAAATACTCTTATGATGCCCTTAATAGAGTCACTAGTGTGATAGATGCAAAGGGTAACGAAACTAAATATGAATACAGATATGATGGAAAAATCTCTAAGGTTACAGATGCTAAAAATGGAGAGGTTTCATATTCATACGATTCAGTTGGACAGCTTATATCCATTAAAAATCAAGTTGGTGCTGAGAAAAAGATTGAATATAATCTGAATGGGTTACCTGTAAAGATAACTGATTTCAATGGGACTGAGACAAAATATGAGTACAATAACATTGATAAAGTATCCAAGGTAATAAATGCAGATGGTTCAACAGAAGAATTACAATATGATGCTAATGGAAATCTATTAACAGATAAAAATGCAAAGGGCGATACTATAAAATATATCTATGACAGCAGAAATAGATTGATAGAAGTAGATAATGCTCTTGGATCAAAAAAGAAGTTTGAGTACTATAACGATGGAAAAGTAAAGACCTTGATTGATGAGAAGGGCAACCGTACTTCCTATAAATATGATGGTAACGGTAAGATAAGAGAAGTTATTGATGCAAACGGAAATTCTACAAAGTATCAATATGATAATGTAGGAAACTTGATTCAAACAAATCAAAATAAAGGACTTTCTTCTAAAGATACTGACAATCTCAAGGAAATAATTACTAAATATAAATATGATAAGAGAGGGCTATTAATTGAAGAACTAAATCCATTAAATCAAGTTACTTCTTATAGCTATGATAAAAACGGTAAATTAATATTAAAGACTAATAATGATGGTACAAATGTAAAATATGAATTTGATGCTTTGAATAATCTTACCTCAGAAATTTATTCAGATGGTAAGACTGTCAGCTACGAATATAATAACCTAGGCCAATTAGTTAAGATGAAGGATTGGAATGGGGAAACTAATTATACTTTAGATCCTTTAGGTAGAATAATTAAGACAATTGATCCAAAAGGTAAGGAAGTTTCATATGATTGGAACAATGCAGATAAGTTAAATTCATTAAAATACTCTGATGGAACAAGTGTAAACTACCAATATGACTTAATGAATAGACTTACAAAGGTTACTGATTCACAAAACAAAGAAACACAATATAAATATGACGCAGTAGGAAATGTAATCGAAGAGGCATTACCAAATGGAATAACTACAACTAATGTATATGATCCTTTAAATAGAGTTACTAAATCAAAATCATTAGATCCTAAGAGCAAGTTAGTTGAACAGTTTTCTTACACATATGATGAAGTAGGAAATAAACTGTCAGAAATAAAAGAAGGAAAGAATATATTAGGCTTCAATGGCTATAACGAAGGTGAAACTAAGTACAAGTACGATAATTTAAACCAATTGATTGAAGCAGATAATCCAGATAAAACTTCTGAAAAATATATTTATGATACATTAGGAAATAGAGTAAAGAAAGAAAACTATATTGTTGGAAAATATGTTAGTTCTATAGACTACAAATATGATGAAGCAAATAAGGTTACAGAACTAAGTGGTAGTGTAAAAGGAATATTGGAGAATCAATCAAATAATCCAATTCAATTTTCCTATGATGGAAGAGGTAACTTAGTTGATATTAAGGCTTCTAATTTGAGCTTACAATCAAACAAGTTTGATGTTAGTAATAAGTTGCAAAGTACAAAAAATGTTTTAGGTGTAACTACAAGCTATACTTACGATGGTGCCGGAAGAAAATTAGGAAGTAAGGAAGAAGCACCTAACTTATTAGGAAAATTGAAAAATATGCTTGGGGATGACTTTAAGGTAAATAGCAATAACCAAAGCTGCGTGACTAACGAAGAAAGTTATACCATAGACTACTCTTCACCAGTAAATAGGGTTTTAGAAACTTATAATACTAATAATTCAAGCAAATTTACCTATGGTATTGATCTAATAAGTGAAAGCAATAAGAATAACTATAACTTGGATATTACAAATAGCTTTTTCCTACAAGATTCCATGGGCAGTACAACTAGAGTTCTAGATGATAAAGGAAAAACTAAGGCCGCATATGATTATGATGCATTTGGTAACATCCAGCTTAATTCAAATTCATTAATCAATCTATTTACAGGAAAAGACTTCTATGGATATGCAGGATATGAAAATGATGCTAATGGACTTTTGTTTGCTCAAGCAAGATATTACATGCCAATCATAGGAAGATTTATTAGTGAGGATACGTACAAAGGCACTATCTCCAAAACAGCTACTTTAAATCGATATATTTATGGACTGAATAATCCTTTAAAGTACATTGATCCAACTGGACATATTCCAGAGTCTACAAATCCTCTTGATAATTTATATGATAATCCATGTCTAAGCGGAGTAGGTGGTTTAGGTGGATATAATGGTATAGATCCTTCTAATTTTGAGATGGGAAGAGAGGTTCACAGAATAGTTGAAAGCTACTTCTTAACACAGAGTCCTATGAATAGATCTGTAGAAGTAACTATTCCAAGTGGTGTATATATCAATGCCAGTGGTACAGGAAGAGCAGATATGGTTCAGTATAATGGTTATAGCACTGAAGTATTTGAGCTAAAGCATATCTCATCTTTCACAAGTCCAGAATATAATCTAATGGCCAATAATCAAATAAATGCATATATAAATGGTCTTATGGATAACGGTACTGTTAATCCAATGAGGGGGACTAGCTGGAATCCAAGTGGCGTTACTTTGCCGTATACACTAGACCCTAGTAAGGAAATAGTACTCTTTACTAACTATTTTACGGAACCAGGCTTAGTATATTATTATTTAAGAAATAAAACTCCTGAGCCAGTACCAAGCACCCAAACAGAAGAAGAGCCTGCAACAGAAGATAACAAGGATTATGGAGCACTTGCAAGAACAGGACTTGTTATTGCTGGTGGAGCATTAATTGTTGGTACATTAGTAGAAGATGTGCTAACTGGAGGTGCCGGTGCAGCAGATGACGTACCTTCCCTAGGCTTTGGATGGGGCTTGATAACAAAAGCTTTTGCATGGTAATATTAAGTAAAAAAACAGTAATGAGGTAAATTTGATATGTTATTAAAAAATATTAAGAATATAATGTCTCCATTTTTAAAACAGTATGGGTACTGCTATAAGGCAAGCAATTTACAAGGCGTATACCAATATGAAAAAGAAGAAGAGGGTGTGACTAAATATATAGTTGTAGATAAGGTCAGAATAGGAAATACCATAAGGCTTCTTTTTAGAACATCTTTAATGGCTCCAATGAGAGATTATCAGCTTTACCTTATAGATGAAAAATTTAATAATAAATATTTCTGGAACTATAATAGCGAAAGTGAACTTCAAGATATTCTTAAAGAATTTTGTGAACACATAAAAAAATATGGTTTAGAAACCCTAGAAATTTTATCAAAGAAATATTTAAAGCCAGATAAATCAATGTTTGATGCTTTATCAGAAGAAACAAAATCTAAATCAGAAAGCTTTGCAAGAAGATTTGATTTAGTTTTTGAAAATCCAAAAGAACAATTAGGCAAACTTATTAAAATAATAGAAGCTGAAAAAGCTAAGTCCTCTGAACCTAGCAGTAATTTTATAATTGATGCAGCAGCTTATTATGGTGAGTTAATCATTAATAATCTAGGTGGAAGTTGGCAGCTTGATAACTATAAGGGTGAAGACTATATAGTTTCACGAGTTGGAGGAAAGAATATTGATGTATCACCAATTGATGATATAAATGCTTATTGGTTCAAAGGAACACTGTATTGTCATGAATTGAAGGTGGTTTATGAATCTATAGAGAGTACAGTTAGAAATCCTGAAATGCAGTAGGATTAACTGATAAGTAGATAAAGTTTAATTGTAGATTGGCATTGCTGTAAAAAGGTATTAATATCAGTCAGTAGCATCTTATTTCTATTAGAAATGGTGTTACTGACTGTTTTTTTATTCTTTAGAAAATTATATGTTCAAGACTATTGTTGAAATTAAGTAGCTATTTAGGAGATGGGATGAGAAACCACTTAATTCCAACCTAATGCTTTAACTTTATAGAATAAGCTGGTTGAATAATATATCAGCTATGATGAAAGTAAAATACCATTAGCTAAAATGGTATTTTATTTTTTGTCATACTCACTGCCTAAATCCATGAGACCTTTAACAAAAATACGATTATGTTCCTTATCATCCTTAAATTCACTTACCCAAAATGGCCAGATATAGTCAGTTAAAGTCCTCTTTTTATATATAGCAATACCTATTGCTTTTCCAACATTTTTCTCATCAAAAGAAGAGATTGAATCATTGCGGACATAAACATTTTCCTTATAAGTTATTGTATTATCATTCATTTTATATTGTGGCAAACAGAACCTAGTATAGATGAAACTTGCTGGAATATATAAGATTATTAGAATAATGATAATTAAAAAGATCTTTTTAAATTTCATTGTAATCCTCCAGATATCTAAAATTTAAGTAAAAATACTCCATTTTCAAAATTGATCTTTTAAATTTATTCTTACGAAAATCAATAGTGATATCACTTGTTTTGTTCCTTACTGGATTATAACCGAGGCTTATGGCATATTCAGCCAATTGTAAAAACACTCCACTATATTTTAAATCTATAGTAGATAACAATTCGTTTAAAATAGATCTATGCTTTTCGTTCATATTGTTTAAACTACCTCCGTTTAATTGTATTTTAAATGATTATGAATTAAATTAAGTACAGTTACATCAAGTGTTATATATTTATTCAATTAATTTACTAGTTATTTACAATTATACCGTTATTTTAATGATTTTTAAATACAACATAACAATTTGTTTAAGGAGTTCCTATATAGAAACTTAATTTATAATTATACGAGAGTACCGGATTCTGGGGATTTCTGGGCATGTTTAAATTATTGGTTGAGTTAGGAACTATATATCAATGAGCTTTAGCACAAAAACGTTACATCTTTAAAGGTAAAAAGAAAATAATTTATAATTATACGGTTAAATGACTTAAAATTTTAAATATACAACTATATAACTATATAAAAATTTAACTATATAACTATATAACAATTTATAGGAAATATGCGGGTTTAAGCATGATAATATAAAAAATGCATTCTTATTTAGCTGGAATATTCTTGTTTAATTCAGTACAATATTTATAAACAGGCGATAAAGGGGGATTTTATTATGAGAAGAAAATGGACAAAGGAAGAGATTAAAGATTATAGAGAGCTACATGGTTCTTTATTTTATTTCAATACAGAAGATTCAAATTTTTTTATACCCAAAGCATATGGATATGGTTGGACGATGAACTGGGCTAACCCAATCTCATGGCTTATAGTTGCATTGATAATTATAATGATTGTAGTGCGTAAAGTTTTGTAGAAAAATAAAAATAAAGAAATAGTTATAATACTTTAGTAATCAATTTGATAGATCAAAGTTTTATGAAGAGGGGGACCTAGGAAGGTTCCCCTTAAAGCGTTAACAATAAAAATGTAACTTCTACTCATCAAACTACTTTTTAATTTCTAAGAAGATGAAAAAATATTTTTAAGCATGTGACCATATTGTATTTTCATTCGTGTTATAGGCGAAAGGAGTGAGGATTGTGCAGAATCCATCTAAACAGTTAACTGATAATTTCTCACAAAAGTATAAAATTTATAGCGATATGCTATTTAAAATTTGCATGATTTATCTTGGAAATAAAGAGGATGCAGAAGAAGCTGTTCAGGAGTCCTTCTTAAAGTTAATATACAAAAGTCCACAGTTTAATAGTAACGAACATGAAAAAGCATGGCTGATTAGAGTGACTATCAATGTATGCAAAGATATTTTGAGAAGTATATGGCGTAAACGAGTTATAAATACTGAGGATATTGAAAGATATTATGATAGTTCAAAAGAATTAGAAATAATGGAGGAAATTATAAGATTGCCTTCTAAATATAAAGACGTTATTTATCTCTATTACTTTGAAGATTACTCAATTAAAGATATATCGAAGATACTTAAGGTTACTGAATCGGCAGTTAAAATGCGATTAAAACGGGGACGTGACACCTTAAAAATAAAGTTGGAAGGAGAAGAGTTATGAATAGACATGACATTAAAAGTGCTATTGGAAAGCTAGTGTCAGACAACGAAATTGAACAAAAAGTTTTAGATAAAATATCAAAGAAACAAAATAATAAATTCTCAATTAAAAGAATGGCTGTAATAGCGGCAAGTGTTATAATGGTTGTCTCAATTGGGATAGTTGCTAAAAATCTTGTAGCTATAAAAGTTACCAAAAACCCTAATACTATAAGCTCTGGAGATGGCATATCTATACCGAAAATGAAATTAGAAAAAAATGCAGGAAAAAACGCTAAAATGGTAGCTCTCATTGTTTATCAGGGAAAAATATATACTCATTCAAGCACCAAGATAACTCCTGAAAATGCTGAAAAATTAATTGATAAAAAAATTGGAACAACTAAGGAAAGCTTAGATGAGTGGAGTAATCAGAAGGATTATGCAGTAGAGCTTGCATCAACCATTGGAATCGCAGATGTTTACACTGTTAAAAATTACGATAAAAACTTTAGAATAATGACATATGGTAAACAAGAAGGAACCATATATGCAGAGTTTTATGAATGCTTTAATGGGATTACTGTAAAAAACGGAGAAGATGTATTTGGTAAGTTAAAAATAGAGAATAATATCAGCTCTGCCAGAATGCAAAGGTTCGAAAGCTGGAATAACAACAAGCAGGAATATAAGGAACTAAAGAATCTAGACACGTTAAATAGCTTTGTGAAGGAATTGAAAAATTCTACTCCATATGAGCAAGAAAGTTTAACAGATCTTTTTACTAAAGGAGGAGAAGAAAATCAGAAGTTTATATATTTAACTTTAAAGGATGGTAGTGAGGTTGAACTGAGACTTTTCAAAGATGGGTATGTATTTTATAATAGTTCTTATATTTTCTTCAAAATGGAGGATAAAGTCTTTCAAAAACTTTGGAATGAATTAGAGTAGGATGATAGATAACTTTTTATTGTTATAAAGATGAGGTTTTTAGGGAGCTCCTTTTGGGGCTTCTTTTTTAAGTCTATATTATACTAATTAATGGTTTTAATAATATATAAAAATATTTCAAGGAAGAAGGAGGGATACAAATTTACAAAGGTTCTTAAAGTATAGAATTGATGATGAAGCTCATACCTATCATATTGATACAAAACTAAAAAAAAATTAGATCAAGAGAAGCAATCTATGCACAAGCCATGTAAAATATTTGTAAAATTACAATTATATAATGTATAATTACATAAATAAAGAATTGCATTTTACGGCGAAATAGTTGGGATTCAATTTTAGAGAGGAAAATGTAAATATGGATAGACACTTTACTGTTTCGGTATTTATTGTTCATAAAGATAAAGTATTATTGCACTTACACAAAAAGGCTAAAAAGATACTTCCTTTGGGCGGGCATATAGAAGTTAATGAATTACCCGAAGAAGCATGTATCCGTGAAGCACAGGAAGAATCAGGCTTGGAAATAAGTCTATACAATCCAGTAAATGAAGAACTAAAGAAATCATGTGAATTAGCAGGAGAAAAATTATTAATAAATCCTATGTACACAATTTTTGGTGAAATAACTCAAGAGCACTGTCATATAGACTTTGTTTATTATGCAACCTCTAAATCTTATGAAACAAGCCCAGCCGATGGAGAATCTAATTTGCTCAACTGGTACACTAAAGAAGAGCTGAAAAGTGCTGATAATATTCAAAAAAATATTTTAACAATGGCTAATGAAGCGTTAGAATTAGTAGGTGAAAGATAATACTCCTTGAATGATATAGATAAACTGCTTCATAATTAAATCTATCAAAATAAAGATTCGTAGAACCATCGAAATCTTTATTTTGAGTTTAACGACTGAAGCAGTTTATCTGTTCAGCGGAATAGATACTCCAGTTCTAGTCTACAAAACTTAGTTACTGATTCTACTAACTATTAATGAAAATTAAATTGCTTAGTTAGATTTTATTTGGAACTGATCTATCTATAATTAAGGGAACTTATTAAAAAGTTCCCTTAACTTAAATTTAAAGAATGTTGTACATTTTAAAAATTTAATCTTAAACTTTGAATTATCTTAAAATAAATTTAATGTAAATAATATAGTTGATATTGTATTTCTTATGCAGTGGATCCAGAAAACCACCCAAAATGCGGAATAGCTCTTTTCTTTATAAGTTAAATATGAATATGCCAGTATCAAACCTATTATGAAGGTATAAAAAACATATAAAAAGCTATAAGTATGTCCAATTGCAAACAGAAATGCTGAAATAATAGCGATAATGATCTTTTTTTCTTTAAAAATCTCAATGCAATTTAAGATTTCAATAACTGCACACTGAGAGATGAGTGTTTCGAATAAAGGAGCTATGATTGAAGCAAATATAATTTGTGTCACCAAAGATGACGCTTTTAAGCTAGATGATCCCCCCATCGGTCCTATATACTTTTCATAAAGATTATATAATGGAATAAATGGCAATTGAACTAAATATGTAGCTAATACCATAGCAACAGTAAACTTAAAGGTAGATAGCCGCTTTAAATAATTATTAATTCTTTTACAGATTGTCCTCATTATTAGTACCCCCAAAAATCTTTATCATTTAGTTCATATATTAAGATACAACTCTGCAAGTAGACTTATAGAATTGTACCTGAACATCCATAGTAAAAATCATATTTAAACAAAAATAAAAGAATCTACGCATAAAATGGTCAGTATAAATATCAAAAAGTTTATCCATGACATATTTATACGATTGAATAATTTTATAGGATTTTGTTTTTCATAAGCTATTAATGTATATACTATCGCCCAGAAGCCCATAACAAATAAAGCTTCATAAATCACACCATATTGGAATGGGGATAGAACATGCTGTACTGCACATAGTATAAAGCCTAAAGTAATACTAATAATTATATTTTGTAATATTTTAAGCACAAAATCTACTGTATCCATAAGTAGTCCTCCTAAATATTATTTGCAAATTAACAGTGTTTTTACCTGACAGTAAGTAATTGTCTATTAAATTATATACTATATAACTACATATATTCAAATATATTACATAAGCCAATATAATTTGTTTTTGATTAAATCTAGAGCTTTTTACTTAATGTTAAAATCAATGAAAGTATAAGATAATTTAAATAGAAAACTTTAATCATAGAGAATTGAAGTTTGATTGAACGAAGAATTTATAAATAGGGTAGATGAGGACTCCATATAATGTGATTTCAATAGTGATCTTAAGTATAATTACTGAAATGCTGGTATCTCAAGCATTGTAACCAGTGTGTATATATTTTTATACTATTAGCTTCTGTATTAAATAAATGTTGGTAGTTTATGGCTTGTCCTCTTATATTTCAGTAACAACATTTATTTAATACATAATATAAGGCTTTTTAAATAGTAATATCTAGTGCATACCTTCGATCTAATTTTATGCAAACCTTGAAGTAGATTAAGGATCTAGATAAGCTTTTTATCTTACTTTGAAACTAATCACAATTAGCTTCTTAATTTAATGATAATATTTAAGTAGTTTTTAAGCGCTATTTATACACACTTTATTGAATCTTGAAGTAATCATTAAGTACAGTCATTTTACTAGAATACTGTTCCTCAGATAAATATCCAATCTCTTTCAATTCTTTTAAAGCACTTGAATAATTTTCATATTGCTCATAATTTTTATTTTTTAGGTCATTCTTTTGATAAAGCTCTAGTATTTCTTGTAGCTCAGAATCACTAAGTACGTCCATATCACGTAACTTAACTAAATCATCACTTTCTTTATAAGGTTCATATTGTTTATCAATCAAGGGACTAATTGCTAATCTAACAGCTCCCCAAATTATAAAAAAGAGCATAACAGCCCAAGTAATCATATTAATATCCATCTAAAGACCTCCTGGCAAATTTATTTCATGTTGTTAGTAAAATCATAATTAGGTTCCTTTTTTAAAAGAAAGTGTAGGAATATAGCGGCTACAGCTAACTTATACTTTTTCTCAAAAGAGATTGAAGAAGTATCCTTCATAAAGTTTTCAACATCACTTAAGCTAATACTTGAATATAAAGCAATACTCTCATAGCTCATATCATAATCCATAGTTAATAAATCTATAATTGCTTTAACTCTACTATCTTCACTTATGGTATCTATGCCATCGTATAACATAGAGATAACATGTGAAAATCATAGGGGGTTAGGGGTATGCAGACTATTATCAGTATCTTTATAATTCTCACTTAAATGCATTTTATTGAAAAAGTGAATATTTAAGTGAACTTTTCTATCCATAAAATCTTTTAGCCAGGTATAATCCACTCCTAGCATTTTGCTTAAAGTGTTAAGCTCAATTTTATAGTTCTTAGCTAAACCTTGTATGTTCTCTCTTAATATATCATCTGCATAATGTAAATTGCTAAATACCATCGAATCACCTCAAATTAGTCGTAGTTTATAAGTTAAAAAGTCTAGTTCAATAAAATTTATTATACCATTTTTTGTATAATGTGTTAACTAAACATCAATTGATTTGTGCTGTTAATGTTACAAAAACAACATATTCTTAAAAGTTTTTTACATTTTGCAAGATATCAACATAGATGTAAAATAATTGGATATAATGAAGGAAGTTTAACAAATAAAACGTTTTATTTAAAATTAGATGATATTTCAGCAATATTTTTTAAGATAGTCTAAGCTTAATAATTATTAATAAAATTTTTGGAGGATAAAGATGAAGTATGTAGTTATGGGTTTTGATCAAGCTAATCTAATTGATTTTGGGCTTGATATGAAAGATGCAGTTATACTAAGATATTTTATTGATTTTAAAGGTACGAATAGAATGAGGAAGGAAATCATAGATGACGAAATCTACTATTGGGTTAAGTATGAAGGAATCTGTGAAGAGTATCCTATCTTAAATCTTAATAATGAAGATAGTATTTATAGAAGATTAAGAAAGCTTGTGAAAGCTAATATATTGAAGCATAAGACAATAAAAAATTGTGGGACTTATTCATATTATACCTTGGGAGAAAATTATATTAATCTTATATCAGGCTATGAAAAAGAAGCTGATAATGCAGTGAAAAATAACGAAAACAATTCTAATATTGAAGCAAACAGCCTAGATAATTCTAATAACCTATCGGATGAAAACCAGTCTATTGTCGGATACAAATCCTTAGAGGGTACGGATAATTATCCTGAGGCTACAGGATGTAAATCCGTACCAAATAATCCTTCTACTATAAATCCTTCTATTAAAAATAATCAAGATACAAAGAAAAATGAGGAAAATATGAGAAAAGAGAATCTTACGAAGGAGATTATAGATTACCTTAACTCAAAGGCAAATACTAGCTTTCGGCATACTACTGCTTTGACTATTAAAAATATTAAGGCGAGGATTAAAGAAGGTTTTGAATTAAAAGATTTTTATAAAGTTATAGACAATAAGGTTTTGCATTGGAAAGATACCGATATGGAAAGATTTTTAAGACCTGAAACTTTGTTTGGAAATAAGTTTGAAGGGTACCTAAATGAAAATATACGCACTAATAAAGAAAAGCTTATTAATTCGAGGGTTGAGCAGATAAGCACAGGCAACGCTGGAATGTATAGATTGCTTGATTAGGAGGAGTAAAGATGGATATTTTAAAAGCTATGCCAAGCTCTAAAGAAGCTGAACAAGCAGTGCTTGGCTGTATATTAGAAAGTGGTAATATGGACGAGTTGATAGGACTGTTAGATAAAAATGATTTCTATATCCCATGTCACAAAGCCATATTTTCTTGTCTAACTTCAATGTACAAAAGGGATAAGAGTATAGATATCATAACTGCTATAGAAAACCTGAAAGCAATGGATATGCTAGCTTCAGCTGGAGGAGCAAGCTACTTGGTTGAACTTAAAGGTGGGATATTAAACACTAGAAATTTAATTCATTATGCTGAAATAGTAAAAGATAAATCTTCAAAGAGAAAGTTTATATTATCTGCTCAGGAAATGTTAAAAGAGGCTTATGAGGATAAGGTAGACGTTAAAGACATTATTAATAAAGCAGAGGAGTCTATGTTTAATATAGCTAGTAATAAATCTAAAGACTTTGTATCTATAGGAGAATGTATTGAAGTTGCTTTGAAAAATATTGAGAAAAACTACCTGAAAGGTGGTGGAATTGTGGGGATTTCAACAGGTTTTAAGAATCTAGATAGATGCACCGACGGGCTTAAAAGATCGGATTTTATTGTAATAGCAGCAAGACCATCTATGGGCAAAACTGCTTTTGCAATAAACCTAGCTAACAATATTGGGAATGATGCAAAGGTAGCCATATTCAGCTTAGAGATGAGTGAACAACAATTGTCTTATAGGCTTCAGGCATCAGAAGCTCTACTTGAGTTTTCTAAAGTAAATAAGGGAGCAATGAATGACGACGAATGGGTAGAACTAACAAAGGCCTCGGCTAGACTTGCTGGGAAGAATATAAAAATAAACGATTCTGGAGAATTAGACGTAAGCGAAATAAAGGCAAAATGTAAAAGGCTGAAGCTAAAGCAGGGGTTAGATGTAGTAATAATCGATTATCTTCAATGCATTAAGCTAAGTGAAAAAGTATATCTTAGAGAGCAGGAGGTTAGTAAGATTTCTGCAGCCCTTAAAAATATGGCAAAGGAACTGGATATAACAGTAATTGCCTTATCCCAGCTTTCTAGAGCACCAGAAAAAAGGGCAGATCATAGACCACAATTAGGGGATTTAAGAGATTCGGGATCAATAGAACAGGATGCAGATATAATCATGCTTTTATACAGAGATGAATACTATTACCCAGATACAGAAGACAGACAAAAACATAACGGAAGTAATTATAGGCAAAAACAGAAATGGACAAGTAGGTACCACAAAACTAGTATGGTTAGGACAATATCAGAAGTTCGCGGAATTGAATGTGGGAGAGAAGAATATAAGGAGTAGAGGAAATAATAATAGTGGTAAATGGGTAAATTGAGGTTTGAGATTGGGTATATGGATGTACCACTTGTAATTAAAATTAAGTATTTAATGGTAGTTTTGGTTTATATTTATCAGTATATAATAATAGGATAGGATGTATGAAATCTATAAATAATGGGGGAGAAAAATTATGGCAGATTACGTTATCGAAGAAAGTACAAGGGAACAGTGTGGATTAGTTGATGATGGCATAGTTGAATACAATAATTCCAAAGTTGTTTTTACTCAAGAACCATCGTTTATTCCAATTAATAGAGTAATAAAAGCATCAAATGGAGAGGTAATGGCAGGAATAAATAGTGTGTTATATTGCTGGAATTGTCTTTATGTAGATGTTTTATGGGTTAAAGCAGAGTATAGAAAAGAAGGGTATGGTTCTGTACTTTTGAAGGAAGTTGAAAACATAGCAAAAGAAAAGGGGTGTAAATTGAGCCACTTAGATACCTTTGATTTTCAAGCAAAAGATTTTTACCTAAAGCATGGATATGAAGTTTTTGGTGTACTAGATGATTGCCCAGTTGAACATAAACGTTATTATCTGAAAAAGAATTTATAATATAACATTTCTTAATATTAAGCATAGATGAACCACTTCATACTCAAACTTGTATTAAAAAAAATTCCTCTAAAACCTAGAGGCGTTTTTTAAAATAGATTTTAGAGTGAAGTGGTTCATCTTTATTAACTGGTAGTCTAATTAGATTAGATGGTTCACTTTAGTGATTAATTTGTGAACTATTTTTAGTATATAATATGGTGGAGCAAAGTTTGATTATTAATTTCTAAACGACATAGGGTTAGTTCTTTAAGAAAAATATGAAGTAAAACAACATCCGATTATACTTTTTTACAGGAGTTAGAGGAACTTATTCATTGATGTATAATTTGATACCCGAAATCCAAGATTTTTATATAATGGTTTTCCTTTTTCAGTGGCCATTAAATCAACTGCGGCAACTCCTAATAGCTTTGCTTCTGATAAAAGTTCAGTCATAACTTTCGTCGCAATTCCTTTTCCTCTATGTTGAGGGTATGTAAAAACATTGTATACCGTACCGACAAGATATGATGAAAACGCTATTAAGGGAGGTCTTTCCACGATTGACATAAATGCAGTTGCTAATACTTCATTTTCATTTTCGGCAATGATAGCAATAAATCCCTTGTTAAGATGCTTAGTAAAATATTCTTCTAACTTCGTTCTAATATCTTGCACCTCTTCCGAAGAAGATACACCTTTTTCTGCAAACAGGTATTCCATACGAATCTTTATGAGTAGGTCTATATCCTCTTTAACAGTTTTTCTTACTTTCATGTTTTACACCACCTTATATTTGTAGTCCTCAATTCGCACTTTTTTACAATTGCAAACTATTATGTGTTATGACATATGTTGCTTTATTAGCATTTATGTTGAAGCAAATTAGCCTTAAAGAATATCATTATCATCTTTAAGTTTCTTATTTTCTTCCTATAAATAAGCCATGCTCGCTTGTTCCAAGTATAGTTCTGTTTTCACATATACTTAAATGCATTCTCACATATCTGGCAAAAGTATCTTCTGGCATTTTATTAAGAGTATCTCGCATGCAAAACAATGGCCCATCAGAAGCAACATTATATAATTGCTTAAGTTTAAAATTTCTCATTTCATTTTCAACCATTTCTGGTGATGAAGCATAAAAAAGATTAGAGTTTTCTAAATGCCCGTTATGCATATAATACTCAAACATATCAAAGTTTAACAACATTTCTTCGGCATGTCCGTAAAAATTAGCATACCTATTGATATATGCTAATGCATAAATTCCACCCTTCTTCAGCACTCTCAAACTTTCGGATATACTTTCCTTACGTTTCATATCATCACATATATGATAATAAGACCCAAAATTCAGTACAACATCGAAGCTTTCATCTTTAAAACGTGATAAGTCTAAAATATTGCCTTCATAAATATCATTAAGCAATGGCGTGTCCTTCTGTTGTTCACGGATCATATTAACATTAACATCAACTAAATCTCCTGCCACAATACTGTGTCCTTCTTTAGCAAGTGCAAATGCATATTTGCCAGACCCAGCACATGCATCCAAAACGCTGCTATTTTTGGGGATAACTTTATTCAAATAAGTCATTGTAGTAATGTATTCCACTCTACCAGAATTTGATTTTAAACGTTCACTTTCATTATTAAACTCATGATAAAACCTTAGGATTTCATTTTCCATTTTTATTCCCCCAATTATTTAATCTCCTTTTTAATAAGCTTCACAAGACCATTGTATCTTTTAATTAATAACATATAGTGTATGTTACCTTGATAATCTACTGTGCAAAGTAAAAATCAAAAGAAGCATTATCAGCATTCATACCATTAAACAGTATTTTACAACTATGTCGTTATTTGATTATATATTATATAATTATGGATATTCAAATATTTAATGTGATTTGCACATAAATTGCTTGTCTTATTCTAAAATCCTTCAGTTTAGTGTCGGTATAAGATTGTACTATTAGATTTGTGCGCTTTATTGCACCTAATATTTTATGGCTCCAATAGGATGATGTAGCCAAGATTATTTTAAACTTCTTCGGCATATTTTCTTATGAAATATCCATTTGCTCAGCTATGTTTCCAATTACAATGTTTTGTAATATTATGGTACAATTATTATGTGTTTAACAAATAATGTTGGAAAATAACTTATTTAATTTTAATGATAAATCACGGATTTTACTCAGGTAGGTTATTTTTCTGAAGAAGAACTCAAAACTAAAGAGTAAAACAAACTTTTTTGAAATATTAAAGGAGATACAACATAGATGATCACTTATAGAGAAATTGATGAATCTTATTTTGAAGAATATGATAAAATCCCCATGCTTGTTCACGTAGAAAGTATATTGAGATTAGAAAAGGTTGATAACGGATTAGGCGGAATTTTGCTAAAAGAAGTTCCAGTTAAAGAACATATCAAAGATTTAGGAAAATATGAAAAGGCTACAGAATATACTAAGGATTTTGATATCACAAACTGGGCATTTTTCATGGCTTTTGATTATGAATTACCTATAGGTGCAGCTACCATTGCTTCAAAAACAGAGAATGTTAATATGCTTGATGGCAGAGCTGATATGACTGTGTTATGGGATATAAGAGTTGATGATAGATATAAAAAGCAGGGGATAGGAACAGAGCTATTTACAAAAGCTGTTAGCTGGTCTAAATCAAAGGGTTTCAAACAAATGAAGATAGAATGCCAAAATAACAATGTACCAGCTTGTAGATTTTATCATAAACATGGAGCGGTATTAGGAAAGTTAGACGAATATGCCTACTATAAAGCTATGGATATTAGAGATGAAGTTCAGCTTATATGGTATTTGGATTTGTAGGATGGAAGAAGATATATGTTTCGAATGTACATAACTATTTGAAATTAATAAAGTAGTTCTTAAAACCAAAAAATAGATATGGTTAACATTGGTTAACTGTGAGGGGCTGATTTTATGCAGAAAAAGTATCCATTTATATTACCGTTATTCAGAAGCATCTTATTTATTATAGTTGGAGTGTTATTTGCAATAGTAACCAATAAATCATTAGAACAAGCAAGTAAGTGGTGGTCAGTAATATGTACAGTTTGCAATATTATTACTATTGTTGTATTAGTTGCAATTTGCAAAAGTGAAGGATATTCATATAGAAAATTAATTGGGTATCAAAAGGGTCAAAACGATCTAAAGTATACATTGTTGATTGTAATGATAATGCTTATATTAGGAATGGGTGGAATGTATGGATTCGGATTTATGATTTATGGTTATGTTCCAGTAACAATGGTACAACCTGTTCCTGTTTGGATTGCTATAATAAACGTTATACTTTTGCCGTTAACAGTAGTGTTTGCTGAACTACCTTTATATTTTGGGTATGCATTAAATGGGATTGAAAAAGTTACAGGTAATAAAATATTAGCAATTGTGTATCCAATGTTTTTCTATGCACTTCAGCATAGTTTTATACCTTTACTATTTGATTGGAAACATATCATGTTTAGATTTTTGTCATTTTTGCCTTTAATGTCCGTATTGGGAATCATTTATTATAAAAAGAGAAAACTCCAACCGTTGATGATAGGTCACGCAGTTTTAGATTTAGCAACAGGTATTCAGATTTTAATGACTTCTATATCTCCTGCATTATTTGAAATGATGAAGGTGATGAGTATTCATTGATTATGTTTTGTGGAGAAAATATTTATGTAATAAATAAAGGAGAGGGATTTAATTATGTTTTGGAAAACTAAGAAAAATAAAAAGGATGAAGACACTTTACCAGATTGTTTTGCACGTACATATGGTGTTGAAATTTTTACGGAAAAGGAACCACAAATACCAGTTGACGAAATACTGCGCAAGTTAAGGTGGCGCTGTGGTAACGTTGAATTAGTAGCAAATGAAGATAAATTAATATTATTTACTTTTAAAGATCATGTAGTTCAATACTCAGATGGACAAGGGCCAGCACAGATAGCAGTAATGATAACTGACAAAAAGATAGATATGGAAAACCTAGAAATGTCATTTTATCAGTCTTGGGGCTGGAAGGATGCTAGATCTGCTGTACAAAAGACTGCTTATACAATTCTTGTTACAGATATGATGGCATCAGGCTTAGACTATACTATTAGATTAGAATTATTTCAGAAGACTCTATATTCATTATTGGAGGTTGTACCTTGTTTAGCTATTAACTGGCACTTAACACAACAAATCATAGATCCTGAGAATTATAAAGAAAATGCTCCAGAAAATGAAGATTATAATTTGATGTTTGGAGCCCTTAATGTGAGATTATTTAACATTGAAGGTACTGAGAATGAAACTTTAATGGATACTATTGGGTTAGGTGCACTGGGGTTACCTGATTTACAATGTCATTTTAAAAATATTGATGTAAATAAAATTGCTAACATACTATATACATATGGTGATTATATTTTCAAAAATGGTGATGTTATAAATGATGGTGAGACTATTGAGGGACTTACAGTTAACGATAAATGGAGATGTCAACACGAAATTTCTTTGCTTGAGCCCAAAAGAGTAGTTATAGATATAAATCCTGGAGAAGAGTTCTCAGCAGGAAATAGATAGTTATATAGCTATAAAGTTGTGTTGTTATAGGAGGATTATTTTTGTTTTATAAATATATATCGTTAAATGCTTTTGAACATATTGCACTTCATGATTGTGTAATAGATGAAGGCATACTACTAAACGATAAAGTGAAATTAAAGTTCGATAATATTAATGTTCTTTTTTCTCATCCACTAAACTATTTTAATAGGTCAAAGCGTACAGGTAAAGCAGCAATAATTTTCGAAAAGTGTACTGTACAAAAGTCTTTTGCATCTGATGGTTCTAATGTTAATGAAAAGAAAGTGACTAATGTTTCAGATGATGGGATTATAATGGAATCTGAATTCAATACGCTAACTAAAGATATGGAAATTCTTCAAGTAAAAATAGATACATCGATTGAAAATATGCTTCAATATAAATTTATTGGGTTGAATTATGATGGTAGTGGTGTACAGTTTGTATTAAAGTTTGAGAAACTTATTATATGTTGGAATAGATTTGAAGAAGATGCATGGCCCGCAAGTTGGGGGAGATAACTTGATAAAAAACTATAGGGCAAGTTATTTTATACCAGAAATTTAAGTTAAAAGCAAAAGATGAGGATTGCAAAAAAAGAACCAGGGGATTATTTATGGACATACTATAGTTTATTTGAAAAAGATTTATATAAGGAAGTGAATTAATGCGTAGATTTTTATTAAGCAGCACTCTTAATACCCGTGACTTAGGTGGGTATCCAATAGATTACGGAAGAGCAACAGCATACAAGACTTTTATTCGTAGTGATGTGCCACATAAGTTGTCAGATGAAGATATACAGATGTTATTATCAAATAATATAACAACAATTGTTGATCTAAGAAGTGATGAGGAGACTGAAAATAAACCTTGTGCTTTGAGAGATCATAATGATTTTGAGTACTATCATTCAAAAATCTATGGTGATGGATATTTACCTAAATGTGTAGAAGAAGTTCCTCTTTCTTACTTTGAAATTGTGGACGAGCAAAACACTATATTAAATACCATGAGATTATTTTCAAAAGCTAAAGGTGGCATTCTTTATCATTGTACCGCTGGCAAAGATAGAACAGGAGTGGTTTCAGCTTTATTACTGCTCTTAGCAGGAGTTTCTAAAACGGATATTTTGGCTGATTATCAGATTTCACAAGTATACTTAAATTCTATGTTACAGCAGTACTGTAAAAGCAATAAGAATGTAGATATAAATATTATTACTCCTAAAATGGAGCATATGGAAAAGTTTTTGGACATGTTCCTTGAAAAATATAATTCAGTGGAGGAGTACTTTTCTAAGATTGGGTTAAAGGATTGTGAAGTAATGAAGTTAAAGAAGAAGTTGGTGGGGGCCTAATATAGTCTGGTTGCACTATTATAAAGAAATTGAAGAATAGACAACCAATATTTGTCTAAACTTTATTACGAAGTGGTTCATCCATACAAATACAAACTATTGAATGATAGCAGTTTATGACGAGTTAGTGGCTATTGACCAGAGTAATATTATCTAACATTAATGATAGCTTAAGTATCGAATAGACAAAATGGGGGGGGGGTAAATGGGGTTGTTATCGGATTTTCGACTTTCTGTAATTGAAAAAAATTTGGGGGTATATGGCATTCATATTTATCAAAGCGGAAAAACGCTGGATGAATATCGATTCCGAAGTAATGATAGAGAAAATCTTTATTCCGCATCAAAAACCTTCGCTTCTGTCGGAATTGGCATAGCAGAAAACGAAGGTCGTTTACGATTGTCAGATTATGTGCTGGATTTTTTTCCAGAATACAAGGATATCGCCTATTCAGGTTCTGAAAAAATTACTATTAGACATTTGTTGCAGATGAGCTCTGGACATATGATTGAGGATTTTAGTCAATATAATTCTAAAGATAGAGCTGAGCTTTTCTTTATCGCTGAGATGAAAAAAGAAGCTGGCTCTGATTTCTATTATGAGGATTTATGTTCTTACATGCTTGGTCGGCTTGTAGAAAAAGTGAGCGGTAAAATAATGCTGGAGTATTTAAAGCCTCGCATGTTTGATATGTTGGAAATTGTAAATCCTCAATGGAATACCTGCCAACATGGACATACATCTTGCTCAGGAGGTTTGTATCTGACAACTGAAGAGTTTTCTCGCATTGGAATAACGTTACTACAAAATGGCATATATAAGGATAAACAAATCGTTCCTGCTCATTATGTAAACCTCATGCATTCTGATTGGGTGGATACTACATCCAAAAATGATGCTGAAACAAGAGGCGGTTATGGATATCAGGTTTGGAAATGTACACCACCGAACACTTATCGAGCAGACGGCATGTATGGTCAATTGTGTGTGGTTTTAACTGATTACAATGCAGTTATTACTGTTACATCCCATAATGAAATCAACCATAAGGATATCCTGCGTGCAATGTGGAGTGATATTCTTCCAAAGCTTTAAGATAAAAGGAATAAAGCATCATATTAAGTTGTGTCATATGAGCAAAAAGATGCTAACTACAAGCTATTTTATACCTGTACAATAGGAGGGATATATTTGTTGAATGAGTTAATTACTGAATTAAATAAACGTGGTATTAATTTTATAAAGACTGTTGATATATCAATGCTCTCATCAAAAGAAAATATGGGATACGGGGTTGCTATTTTGATAGGAATAAATCTAAGTCCAGGTTATATTTTTCGGCTATCAAAAGAGAATATATCGGATCACTCTGAGTTTGGAGTGAAGGAACACCTTGCTGATGAACTTGCAGAATGGACTGCTGATTTTATTATTGCAAAAGGATACAAAGCCTTTGCACAATCGGAAAGAAATCTTATACATGGATTTTTTGATGAAACTACGAAAACTACTTCACTTCCACATAAAAAAATTGCCATGTTAGCTGGATTAGGATGGATTGGGAAAAGCAATTTATTAGTTACCAAAGAATACGGAAGTGCATTGTGCATGTGTACCGTATTAACAAATGCGCCCATACCTATTGAAAATCAGTCAATAATAATGCCTAAATGTGGTGAATGTACTGTATGCAAGGATATATGTCCTACAGGTGTTATCCATGGCTCTACTTGGAAACCAGGTATGAATAGGGATTTGATAGTTGATGTTTACCATTGTGATGGCTGTTTAAAATGTTTGATAAATTGTCCTTGGACTCAGAAATATATGCAAAATAATATTACTAAATAAAATGAGGAGGATGTAGGGTTGTGGAGATTTAGATGTTAAGAAGAATTATTAGAAACTTAAGCTTAAAAGATTGAACATATGGGATGAATGGTTAGCACATTTAGTTTTACAAAAAAAGTTAATACAAGGTGAATGTGATCATAAGGGGGAAATGTATATGGATATTAAAAAAAGAGTATTGAGTTTTTGGGAAGCTGTTATTGAACAGAATGATATAAAACTTCAAACATATTTCGAGTCAAATGCAATAATCAATTGGCATAATACAAACGAAAGTTTTACTCCTGAAGAATATATAATTACAAACTGTGAATACCCTAGTAAGTGGTTTGGAGAGGTTGAGAGAATTGAAATAATAAATGATTTGGCTATTTCAGTTACAAAATTGTGGCTTTCAGATAAAAGTATATCGGTTCATGCTACTTCTTTTATTAGGTTTTGTGGAGAAAAGATAGTGAGTTTAGATGAATATTGGGGTGATGATGGAACTGCTCCTCAGTGGAGACAAGATAAGAAAATTGGAAAATCAATAAAGTAATAATATTATTTCCACCAAAAAACTTTAAATTGACTTCTATATGTGTAGGAATATATTTTATAATAATTTTAACTTCTACATTTATTGGTAACTTTCCAGTCCCCTTAATGGGCTATGGAATTTCACCAATAATAGGGTATTTTATACCAATAACTTGGTATGCAAAATCTAAAGCTAATTCGTAATTCTCTTGTATTGCGACGTAAAAACACTGCAAAACACGATTATGAATAATGCAGTGTTTTAATTTATCATTTGTTTTTATTTATGTGACGTAAAATTAGAAAATTACGAATTAATAATATATTATTTTAACTTTATACTTAATTCTTTTTATAAAAGCGAATAGACTTCAAATTCCTTATCAAAATGGTAACCCAATTTTTCCGACAAATTTACTGAATCCATATTTGCGGCCTCCCATTCAGGGTAAATACCTCTCTCAAGACAAGTCAAAATTAAGCTAGCAGCACAGGCTGCAGCAAGTCCCATTCTTCTATGTTCTTCCAAGGTTCCTATCGTTATTCCAATGGTACTTTTGTATGTAATATACGAGGATGCAATGCAAACAAGTTGTCTATCCTTGTATATAACATACCCCAGACCATTTTTCTTGAAATCCTCATATGACCTAAAAAAACAGCATCCATCAGCAGCCCAACCTATACTTAGAACTTCCTTGTATATAACATCATCAATTTGCTTAATTTCATATACTGGATTAACTTTCTTAATTAATTGTTTTAAATTATTCTTATCAAAAACATTGGGCTCATGCTTTATTGCATACCTCTTGTAGCAGCGAACTTTATCGGGTAGGTGTTCATTCAAATATTTAACCCACTGCAGTCCACATGGAATAATAATCTTATATAGAGCATTCTCCTTTAATGTCTGTTCAATTTCATCAAGGTGTTTTACCTCACCCAGAAGGTAGCAAAAATCTGCTGCAATAATAACAGCTTCTTCTGGATGTACTACATCGTCCACCCATGCATCACAGTAGGGATTGCCTTCAAGAAACCATAACAACATAATATCATCTTTCCTGCAGGAACAAAGTTTCTTTAAATAATGTCTGTTGGAATCATCAATTTTTATCATAACGCACCTCTTCTCTATTAATTATTTTATGAATTGAATAGTATCTTTCATTACTTCTCAATTTTTTACAAATCTGTCTTAATTATCATTTATTATACCATATTACACCAATTAACTCTAAGAAAACTGTAGACCTTAGAGTATTAGAGTATTTTAAAATATTTTTTTCAAAGCATTATTCAATTCTCAAAGAACATTATTCATATTTTAAATTTCACAAGTTACGTCGTCTTATTTTCACATTCTAACTTAATTATTTAAAATTACATAATTAACTATATAGAACTCTAGGTGAATATAGATACCAAGATATAGTTGTATCATTTTAATTTTTGGCTATGTTTAAGAATATTGTTGAAATTGATTGGTTATACAGGAGACGCTATATGAGCGAGCAACTAGAATTAAGTGTTTTTTTCAGATGGAATGGCGTTAAAAAACTGTACTGTTCGAACGTAGTGAGTTTACAGTTTTAGCCATGGAATATGACAAAATCATATTAATTCTCTGCGTAAGCTCATTAAAGCGTCGGATGATTAACCAATCAATTTCAACACGGTGCTTTAACAGCGCCTAATTTTTAAATCCAGTATGCTCCAATTAGAGTAAATGAAATAAATCTAATTACTCAAATGATGATATCTTAGAGGTTGTAACCTGTGTGTATATTTTTATCATATTAGCTTATGTATTAAATAAATGTTGGCATTTTATAGATTGTCCTTTTATGTGGCAGTAACAACATTTATTTAATACATAATATAAGGCTTTTTTTATAGTAATATCTAGTGCGCACCTTCAGCTTAATTTTCTGCAAGCTTCCACATTGGAACCATTTAAATCAAATAAAATACAATTAGTGATAAAAATGTTTTTAACACGTTTACATTCATGGAACTGGAATATCTATATAAACATTAAATTGATATGATTATCAATGAAATTAATATTTGAATTAATATAATTAATGTTTAAATTGATATAATTAATATAAAAATAAAAATATATAAAATAAATTAATAAATATATTGAAATTATCAATAATGGTAGTATAATGAAACTATGGAGAGTGATTTGTATGGCTTATAAAGTATTAACTCGATGCCCTGTATGCAGTTCAAAGCTTACGGTTACAAAGTTAAAGTGTAAAAAATGCAATACTGTTATTGAAAATGATTTTGAACTTTCTAAGTTTTCTTACCTTACTACGGAACAGTTAACATTTGCAGAAGTTTTTATAAAATGTAGAGGTAATATTAAAGATGTTGAAAAGGAACTTGGAATATCTTATCCTACAGTTCGAAGTAAAATTGAAGATTTAATTGTTTCACTAGGTTATGCACCTATTAAAGAGAAGGAAGATAATAGTTCTGAAGTGATTGATAAACTTGAAAAAGGAGAAATTACAGCAGAACAAGCGATAAATTTATTGAAAAAATAATTTTAAAGGGGATTGTACAAAATGAATGATGAGATTATGAAAGTTTTAAAGATGCTTGAAGAAGGAAAAATTGATGCACAGAAAGCAGGAGAGTTAATAGATGTTTTATATGCTTCCAAAAGTACTGTTCCTGCAATAATTAACGCTGATAAAATGCTGAAGATAAGAGTTAATTCACAACATGGAGATAACGTAAATATAAATGTACCAGTTAAGTTTATAAGAACTATAGGTGGCGCTATTAAGAGAATACCTAAAATAGAAGGTGTAGAAGGTATGGAGGATATAGATATTCAGGCTATTCTTCAGGCTGTAAGTGATGGACTAGATGGTAAAATTGTAGATGTAAAAAGCGAAAAAGGGGACAGCGTTGAGATAAGTGTTGAATAGAAGCATTAAATGCACAGGTATTAGTAGTTTTTCTGTGCAGAAAAAAGAATGCAGAAGGGAATCGATGTGATGAGAATTTATATTAGAGAAAAACATGGTAGAAAATTTTTTATTCCCGTACCCTTAAGTATCGCAAGTTTCGGTTGTAGGATAGCGTCTTATGCTATAGAAAAGTCTGGAAAGCATCTTAATCAGCAGCAAAGGGACATAATTGATTGTATAGATTTTGATGAGCTTGCAAAGAGCATAAAATATCTAAGAGGTTATAGAGGGTTAAAACTGGTTGAAGTTACATCAGCAGATGGAGATGAAGTAACCATAACTCTGTAAACAAAAAATTATAATATAAAAATCTAGAAGGTAGCTTTATGTAGAACTTAATATATAAAGCTGCCTTTTGTTATTTGTTTTGACGTAACTGATTATAAATCTAGTATAGATTTCATTATCTGATGAAGAATTGTGATGAATGATCAACTATGGCGCCTTAATATTTACTTTCAAAAATATAAACAACATAGAGATTGGTAAGCTTTTACCTTGCGATAGCTATAATAGAGGTGATTTTGTGAGATATAAGGTTGAAGGCAATATGCATCTTTGGGGATGGACTGATTTTAAAGAAGAGATTAATGGCAAGATCATTGATTATAAAACTGATAGAAATGTAATCTGTTGGATGGAGTTTGAAAGCAATGAAGATTTTAAGTATATAGATAGCGTGCTAGAGGATTATGGTTTGAGTGTAGTGGAGATATAAAGATACGAAAGCTCTACAATAGATATGTTTAAAATAGAAATTTGTTCCTTTCCATTTTTATTCCTGCCCAAATAAATAATTCAAGGTTTTCCCAAGCGTCTTACAAAGCAATGTTTGAAACTTACAATTGAATATTTGTAAACGAAATGCAGCTTTTGTACTCGAAAAACCAGTGTTAAAATACAAAATAACATAAAGTCAATGATTGTGACAACCAAAATGTGGAATATCACAAACACAAAGTTTTAATTCAATTTAAAATAGTTTCTAAAAATTTTTCCTGTATGTAAGCTTTTGTAGAATACATTGAGTTTTAAACAAGTATGGTGTTATATTTCTTATAGACATAAGTTAGTACATATCAAATTTTTGATTTATTTATTGATGTTTGTCGTAAAAATAAAATTAATTAAAGATGTACCGTTTCAATTTGAAAATATGAATGGGTGCATTAATATAACAGTATAGAGAGTGAGCAACATGGAAGGAAT
Source organism: Clostridium folliculivorans (assembly GCF_024341905.1). Classification (GTDB taxonomy): domain Bacteria; phylum Bacillota; class Clostridia; order Clostridiales; family Clostridiaceae; genus Clostridium_AR; species Clostridium_AR folliculivorans. The sequence goes on along the minus strand of NZ_BQXY01000002.1, from coordinate 775,606 downwards.
TAAATTGGTTGATAGTGTTATACAGATACTATCTAGGGATGAAAGTTTGTTAGAAAGATATGACTCAGATATAGCTGGGTTTAAGCAAAGCAGAGAGAAATGGGGATCAGATAAAATACGTGTTGGTGTAATAGGTGTTACTAGTAGTGGGAAATCTACTATGATTAATTCAATATTAGGGGACAAACTTTTGTCTATGGCAGTGAGACCATCCTCTAGTCAACTGGTAACCTGTTTAAGAAGTGACGAAAAGAAAGCAACGGTATTTTTTAAAGGCAAAGAAAAAAAGAAAATTGTTTTATCAAATCAATTACTGACACCAGAAAATATAAAAAGATACAGTGATGAGAATTATAACAGTGAAAATAAGGAGCAGGTAGAGCAACTAGAACTATCAACTCCGACTTTTGATTTGGGAAGTGATGTTCTTTTGGTTGATAGCCCAGGGCTAGATGCCTATGGATTACAAAATCATGAACAACTAACATTAGAGGTGCTATTACCTAATATAGACGTTTGCATTTTTGTGACTACGTTAAAAACAAATAGTGATGAGAAGATGAAGTCAGTGTTAGATGTAATAGCTAAGTATAAATGCCCACTAATAATAGTTCAAAATATGCTTGATTCGCTAAAGCCAAGTATTGATGGTACAAAAAATGTTCAGCAAGTTGCAACTGAACATAAGAAAAGAGTACAAAGGATTGTGAACAATTCTAAGATTGAAAATAAGGGCAGTGTTAGGATAGTTCAAATCTCAGCAGCTCAAGCTTTGAGGGCTAGATGTGAGGAAGCAAAAGGAAAGGAAGAACAGGAGAAGCTTCTACAAAGTTCAAATTATAATATTTTTATACAAGAAGTTTTGGACACTATACAAATAGAAAGACCAAATATAGAATACGCAAGGATTAATTCTATAGTTGAGAGGACAAAAAAGCTTATATCAGACGCAGAAGAAGATCTTAGTGGAGAAATTTCCTTGGTTGATACTAAGTTTGAATACGAAGGTCTCGATGACGAGGTCATAAGAAAAGCTAATGAAACAGAAAGTCGTCTTTCTGGATTGCTAAATTTATTGGATAGTAAGCCAAATAAGCTAGCTTTGATAAAGAATGATTTTATGAATATGGTTCAATTTAGTCAAAAAGAGCAGTTTTCAGAATCTGATATTACTAAAATAAAAGAATTGGTAAAAAACTGTGAAAAACAGATGCTTAATGAAATATCTAAATTCAATTTTTATTTAAAGGAAATATCAGAAAAACTAAATATACCGTCACGTGACATTATAAGTCTCAATGGGCTTCCAAGCATGCCTCAATTGGATTTAAAGAAAAGAACAGATGTTACTTATAGAAAAGTTCCAAAGAGTAGCTTTGGTTCAGGAGTGAAGCGCTTATTTGGAAAGCTTTTTGATAAGGATTGGGGATATGAATATATTCCGGATACTGTAACAGTTATTGATCATGCCGGAACAAAGAAAGAGATCGAGGCATATATATTACGTGCTAAGAAAAGTTACATTAAAGAAATAAGTTCATGGACGAAAAAAACTAAGGTCCCTATAGATAATATATTGGAGATCATAGAAAATAGGCGAAGAGCTTTCGAGCAAAGAAAGCACACTGCCATAAAAGAAGAAAAACTTAGAGAAGCAACATTTAGTCTTGGAAAATTATTAGATCTTATTAGAGATAATAACAAAGGTAGTGACAAGAAAAAGATGAAGGTATCTGATGCTGAGATTAGTATTTCTCTTGAAAAAGCAGCATTTAATAAGAGTGCATACAATATTGCAAAGCTTGCTGAGAAAGTTTCGAATTCTATATTTATAAGTACTACATCGCTACTATTAGATAAGCATAATGCATTAGATAGGGATTCTTATATCTTTGGATGGGATTTGAGCTGCATGACAGCTTTCGCAAAGAGATTTTTAGGTATAAGTATAACACAAAGGCAAATCACTATGATTGCAAATAGGCGATTTATTAAAGTAGATAGGTATAATTTTTACTTCAATCCTTCTGAAGATGATGTTGAAAATGTAATGAAGGAGGAGCAGGAGAAGAATGTTTACATACTAACTAATACAACTCAGTATGGTTCTGCTCAGACCCAAATACATAGAAGTGGAATATGTAATAGTCTATCAAACAAGGATTTTCTTGTTTTTGTAATACAAGATTTTACGGAAATTATCAATGGTGGAGGTATACCTGAGGCTATAGGTAATATGATGTTGCTTACGAAGAACCTCAATATACAGCATCCTTCTATGATATTTATAAATCATGAAAACCCTATTTATAATCTTGCCATTATTGAAGCTCAAAGTGGGCAGAACAATATAATGATAGAAGAAACAGAGATACTTAAGAAGATTCAAGGTAACTTTAGCTATTTGAGAGATGAAGTTATTGATAAGCAAATAGCAAATATAATAAGAGCCGCTAACTAATTGGAGGAAGAAAATGAGTGAAACTAATAGAGGATTAACTGATAAAAAAACTAATAAAGATAGAGCTTACAATAATAAAGTTAAGAATAGTGTGAAGGGGTCTGAAAAATCAATTCTTCTTCAGGTAGATGAGGCAACAAAGGGAATCATGAAGGAAATTCAATCTGGTATTACTGATGATATTATAAATACAGTTTCTGAACATAGCCGTCTTTTAAGAGAGCTAAACGAAAAGATAGATGAGACATATGATCTTGCAAAGGAAAATAATAAACTGCTAAAGCAGATACTTAAAAATCAAAAAAGAACTGAAGAGTAAGGTGGGAATTTAATGGATATTAAGACTATTACTGAAAATAGTAAGCTGCTTTCGATTCTTAATAAATACTCAGGTGAGCAGCAAATGGGCGATACTTTAGAAAATATATCAAAAAATCTAAATTTAAGAGAAGTAATCATTCCTGTGTTAGGTATGCAGGGGATGGGGAAGAGTACCCTTATAAACTCAATATTAGCAGAAAATATTTTGCCTAATGAGGCAGATGAAACTACCTGTGTTCCTGTTGAAGTAAAGTATGGTAAAGAAGAAAAGGCTATTGTATATTTCAAAGATTCATCTTCTGAGGTTGAAATATATACTAGGGATGATTTAAATAAATACGTTGACAATGAGTACAATCCTGGTAATGAAAAAAATGTTTCTCATATTGTTTTATATCGCAACGTTGACTTGTTAAAAGGTGGGATAACTATAGTTGACTTGCCAGGTGTAGGAAGTCTTACTGCTGCAAATCAAGACACTACTATGAGATATATCAAAAATCTATGCACAGCTATATTTGTTATACCTACCACTCCAACAATAAGACGTTCAGAAGAGATATTTATTAAAGGCGTGTGGAGACAATTTGCGTCAGCTATATTTGTGCAGAACAATTTTGGCGAGAGCAAGCGTGAAGTACGTGAATCAGTTGAATTTAACACAAAGGTTTTGAGAGAAATAGCAAAGTCTATCAATGCTCCATTTAATGATGAAATAATTGTTGTTAATGCATATGATGCAATTTCTGGAATGGTAAATAAGGATGATACATTAGTAGGGAATTCTAATATTTTTCAACTTATTGAGAGACTGGATCATACAGTAAAAAATTGGAAGGAAAATGAAAGCAAAAACTTAAAGTCCAAGGTAGCTTTAATGATTAATTCTTGTAAAAGAGATATTGATAATAACCTTAGAGAAGCAAGTTTTACTGAGGAAGAATTAAGAAATGCTTGTGATAAGGAAGAAGAAGACTTTAAAGTAAATACTAAAAAGTTACAGGCTCAAATCGAAGAAATTGAAGATTTCTTAGATGAAAAGGAAGATGAGGTCAGCACCTTCGTAAAGAAGCAAGCTAAAAAATGTGTGGAAAACATAAGAAGTGAGGTTTTTAGAGTTGTAGATAGTGGTGTTGTAGATGGTCAACTGTTAACTGACACTTTTACTGATTATCAACAGCAGTACTTTTCTGAAGTGTTAAATGATTATTTTGATTTTACACAAAACATTATTTATGAGATTTCAGAGTTATTAGAGGAAATATCTAATATTGTAAAGTTAGAAAATGATATGTCAATTAATGCATTAAACTTTAATAACGGACAAGCTTTCAAGTTTGAGAAGGGAATAAAAGCCGGCTTTGACATAGCAGGAGCAATTGCTGGTGGAGCGATTTTTGTTGCAATACAAGAGGGTGCCTTACTTGGAACACTTGGAGGTCCTCTAGGAACTGCTATAGGAGCTTTAGCAGGTGCTGTTGTAGGCGTAGTGTTTACTTTGGTAGGAAATAAATCAAAGAAAGCTATAACGGCTAAAAGAGCGTCAAATACAAAGCTTCAACTTGAACAGGTTATTGATGAAGTTGGTAAGCTTATAAAAGAAGAACTAATAAATTCCTTTGAGAATATTTCAAGTCAAGTTAAAGAAAGCCTAGATAATTATCTTACTGATCGTAAGAAGGCTTTTGAAGAAATTAAGCTTAAGAATATTGAAAAATGTAAAGACACATTTAAATCAAATTATAGTATTGAAGAATTAAGTACAGATAAAGAGTACATTGAAGAAATGGAGATATTATTAAATGAATAATACCATAATGGAGAAGTATCAATTAGTAAATTCTCTTGTTGAAAAGCTTCAAGATGAAAAGTTGAGTATATTATCAAGGTTTCTAAAAAATAGAATAACTAATATAGATAGCTATGTTATGATGCTTGGAGAAACTAGTAGCGGTAAGTCTACACTTATAAATGGGCTTATACAAGAAAATGTTTTATATGTAAGTTCTGCGCCGTCCACTGGTGTTATAACTGAGGTAGAATTTAAGGCAGGCATTGAAGAAAACCAGTTTTATGCAATAAATAAAGATGCCACCATTGAAAGAATAGATCAGGACTTATTTAATGATTTACTAAAAGAGCCTGATAGCGAGCTTGAGAGGGTTAAATTGGTTACTAAATCAACTCAATTCAATCTTGAAAACATGCGCCTTTTTGATACACCAGGTTATGGATCTATTATAAAAGAACATGAGGAAATACTTAAAGAATTTATACCTAATAGTGATGTTATTATTTATACCGTTAATTTTAGAATCGGAATACAGGAGAATGATTATGCCTTTCTAGGATTCTTAAAAGAACTTATTAGAGATGATGTGGAGATTATTTTATTAATCAATCGTTGTCCTAGAAACATAAGTAAAGCTGATAGAAGAATAGTTGAAATTATAAATTATACTAAGGATATCTTACATCAAGATATTCCAGCTTTTTTAGTAGAGACAGAGAGTGTAGAAAACGAAGAGGATTATCCAATGCCAGGAGCTACGGAGCTTTGGAACTATGTAGAAAAATCAATTAACTCAATTGAAAGACAGAAAGCCCTTGATAGTGCCTTTAATGGTTTCATTTTGGATCTGTTCTATAAGTGCCAATGTGAGGTGGAAAAGCGATATGAAAATATTAAGCTATCAAAATCCGTTAAAGATCAAATAAGAAATAGTTCCAAGCAATTTGCTGAAAACGTACTAAAGTTAATACCAGAGTTAGTTATTCCAACATTTGATAAACTTAAAGAGAATGTTGAAAAAGAATTCTTAAAATCCAGAGATTGCGCTGAAAATAATATATATAATTCAATAGAATCTGTAGGTAAAATGAGCATGGAAGAGATGATTCCTTATGTTAATAATCACCTTCTTCCCTTTTCTGTTCAGCAGGAAACTCTTGGGGTAAAAAGGTATCTAGAAATAGAATTAAATGATTTAAATGAAAAGATAAATGATTATCTCAATACACAAATTATAGAGTTTGATAAGGAAGTATCAATATGTTTTTCCACTGCAGCAGACCTTGCAAAAAGAGGATTTGGGAAAAAAGTAGGGAATAGAATAGTTGAAGGCGGACTGTTAAGATATTTTGCTAATTTTGGTGGAGCAGGAGGAGCTGGTGCAGGAGTTGCTAATGCAGCTTCCCATACTTTAAAAGTTGTTGGTGACATCTTTGGAAAGACCTTTAAACGTGAAACTCACAATGCTTTAAAACGAACTTTAAGCAAAATAGGAGCAACATCCTTAAAGGCAATAACATCAGCGGCTATGGTAATTATTGAACTTGCCACTATTATAATTGATTATAATACTTGGAAAGGCAAGCTTAAATCAAAGATAAAGAAGGCTTTAGATCAATGGTGTAACGAAACAGTTCTGAGCGTTCAAATAGATTTAGAAAAGCTTAAAGAAGAAAATATTAAGACATTGACTTATATAGTAGATGAAGAAATAAAAAGGTATGCCTATGATGAGGAGACTACTGATGAAAAGGAAACCTTAGAGTTATTAGAGCTCGCAAGTAAAATAGAACAAATGTTAGGAGTGTAGTATTTATGAGTGATAATGGATTTGAATTTGTTGAAAGCCGTAGGATGAAAAAAGTTTCAAATAATGATAATGGTCCTGTTGTGGTTGAAAGAGGTAATAAAGTAGTAGATAAGGTCGTAGATAACTTTGAGAATATCCTAAGCTTGGCAGGAGATATTGTTGAGATTAAAAAAATGCAAGTACAGTCAGATGCTATCCTTGCAAAGATGAAAGAGGATAGAGAAAATTTATTAGCTGAAGCAAAAGCATATGCTGAGAGAAAAAATGCTGATACAAATTCTGTTGTTGAAAAAATGAAAGTTATCCAATCTATGATGAAAGAGTTTTATCAATTTAATAACTCAAATATGTCAGGTGAAGACTTTTCAAGAGTAATAAGTGAGATAGTTACTCAGATGGGAAGAATTGACTAATGGAATATAATACCGATGATTTAACTGAGATAATAAAAATTTTTTCCGCTATTAAAAAAGATAGTGTGAGAGAAAAAATCATTGAGAATATTAAGGCTGCCAATATGGAACTTCTTAAGGTAGAGGCTGATAGTAGACGTAGTAAGAGTACTGAAATTATAAAACAGATGTTTAGGCTTGATATGGCTATAAAAGAGTTTGAGATTAATTATACTCTTTTAAAGAGTACTTCAGATATAGATAACATTAAAGCTATTGATGACTATATTGCGAGTATCAAAAAACGTAGAAGAGACCTATCAAGTGAAAAAAGAAGGTTATAATATCCGAATGTTATTTTAATAATGCAGTTTAGGTCAAGAAGTTGTGTTGATATTTGAATAGTATAGAATAAAGAAAAATCACTGGTTGGAAGAGACCAGTGATTTTTAAACTTTATACTTTTCTAGACAGTAAAAATAATGCATTAAACATCACTATTACGATATAAGTCTAACCCCTTCATTACATATGTACGAGCAATATCTAATAGTAAATCAGGTCTTTCATTTTCACCTTCTTTAAGCCAAGTATAAGCAGCACTGTAGATAGCTGAGCATGTCATGGCTGAAATAATTTTTATATTAATGGTATCTCTCATTGAGAAGGTAGCATCTTTCGAAAATATAGTTTCTATCATTTGCTGAAGCATTTTTCTAATCTTTTCATCAACAATGGTAGCAATAGACTTTGAATCCATTCTGCAAGTCTTATAAAAGGATACAATATAATCGTAGGTCATTAAGATTAATTGGTTGCAGGTTTCACCATTAAACTCCTCAGCATGTAGCACTTGTTCTGGAATCATATTGTTAAAAGCCACTTCTGTGATATCCTCAAGTAAAGCATATTTGTCTTCATAATGTGAATAAAAGGTAGCGCGATTGATAGCAGCTTTTTCTGCAATATCTTTTATAGTAATTGAATCAAAGCCTTTCTTTTGTAATAAGATTCTGAATGAGTCCTTTATTAATTGGCGTGTACGCAGAACTCTTGGATCTTCTTGATTTACCATATATATCTTCCTTTCTAAAACATCAAATATTGAAATCTGTTGCCTAAGCAACTTTTCATTCAATCTGATTATTGTACTCATATGAATGTCGTACTATTATACTATCATACAGATGTTGCTTAAACAACATGTGAAGATGAATAGCTTCAATCCAAAACCTATTATTAAAGATATCACGGGTTCTGGTGAAAGAATTAAAAAACATACGAAGTGGTTCATCAATAATTTTCTGAAGGGAAGGATAGTAATGAACATAAAAGAAAAAAGAATTTTGGTATTTGGTGCAGGTGTAGTAGGCAGTATATATGCACTTAGATTTGCACAGTCTGGACTAGATATAACATTGCTTGCTAGAGGAAAGAGACTGGAAGCACTTAAGAAAGATGGGCTAGTTTATAACGATAATGGCACCATAAAAAACATAGCAATTAGCACAATAGAGAAGCTTGAAGATGACGATATCTATGATTTTATATTTGTTCCAGTGCGTTATGATCAGGCGGAAGCAGCATTGTCTGCAATTAAGAATAACAAGAGCAAAAATATTATTACCTTGACCAACACCATGGGATATGATCGTTGGCTTGAAATAGTAGGGGATAGATTGCTTCCTGGATTTCCTGGTGCTGGTGGAGATCTTAAAGACGGTATACTATATGCACAGTTTGGTTCTGAAAAGCATCAAGGAACTATTTTTGGTGAAATTAATGGACAGGTTACCGAAAGAGTTAAAGAGCTTGCACAAATATTTGAAGCATCTGCTTTGCATTATGAAATACAAAAAGATATTAAAGCCTTCCATATTTCCCATACTGCCACAGCAATAGTTATCAAAAATTTTTATACCAATGATGGCATGATGGATATAAACACAGCAAAGAGCGAAAGCACTTTACTTAAGATTGCCACAGAGCTAAAAGAAAACTTACAAAAGGTAGAGCAAGCAGGGATTCCAGTAATTCCACCAGAAACTAAGTCCATGGGAGAGGTACCTGAAAGTAATATTATTGAAATGTATCGTAAGATGCTGAGCAACGATTTTACTATTGATGTGTTGCTTGGAAATCATGCAATAAGCGCAAAAAGAGAAATCATGATGCTAGATGATATGTTTCATAAACAGATACCTTAAAGAAGCAAAAGTTCTTCAAACCCGCATTTCATGAGTAAATAGTTAAATATTTAAAAAGTTATGAAGTTATAAATTTAAAAAGTTTACATTTTGACATGAAAACTTTAAAAATATTAGGCGGATTAAAGCTGTAAATAATCAAAGAAAAAGCACTAATCTTTGCGGGATGAAGTGCTTTTTTATTGTGCTGGCAGAAATTTTATTGGGCTTTATGGTTGCCATACTGCTACCCTCCACATTCATGAATAGTTGTTTTTACTGGCTATTAGAGCATCAATTAATCTTTATTGCTATACCGATATAAATATCACAATAAGCATTTCTAATTAATTATTGCAATGAAGAATTTACCTTTTCATTTTACAAAAGAATTTTAAAAAAATCTATTGACTTGGAGTTAACACCAAGGAGTACTGTTGATGTATGGGCAAGAAATAAGGTTGTACAAACTAGAATTACAAGCAATTTTTAAAATCTGAATTGCTTCTGGTGAGGAAATTTGGAAATATAAGATTTATCAATAAAGAGACAGCTATAGTACTCTATAATGATGGGAGAGGTTAAGATGAAAAAACGTATTTTAGGCAAAGGTTTAGAAGTATCAGAAATGGGACTTGGATGTATGGGAATGACTCATGGATTTGGCGAAGTTTCAGACGAAGCAGAAATGATTGAGGTTATCCGAGGGGCAGTAAAGGCTGGAATTACAATGTTTGATACAGCAGAATGCTATCAGAACGATGACGGAACTATTTACAATGAAACCTTAGTTGGTAAGGCATTAAAACCGTATCGTGATCAGGTGGTAATAGCTACAAAATGTGGGATTAAGGTTGTTAATGGGACACAAGTATTAGATGCTAGACCTGAGGTAATAAGAGCTTCTTTAGAGGGTTCCTTAAAGAGACTTCAGACAGAGTATGTAGACTTATATTATTTGCATAGGGTAGATCCTAATACTCCAATCGAGGTAGTGGCAGAGACTATGAAGGAATTAATGGAAGAAGGAAAAATCAAACATTGGGGACTTTCTGAGGCTGGAATTGAAACCATCAAGAAAGCTCATGCTATTTGCCCTTTAACTGTTGTAGAAAGTGAATACTCTATGATTTGGAGAGAACCTGAAAAAGAACTATTGCCTTTGCTTGAAGAACTTGGAATTGGTTTTATACCATTTGCACCTCTTGGAAAGGGCTTTTTGACAGCTACTATTGATGTAAATCAAACTTTTGCGGAAAATGATACAAGAAGTAGACAACCACGTTTTAGAAAAGAAAACATGGAAGCAAATCAGGTATTAGTAGAATTGATTAAAACAATTGCAGATGAAAAAGGTGCTACCCCAGCTCAGGTTGCCTTAGCATGGGTAATGGATCAAAAGCCATTTATAGTACCAATTCCGGGAAGCAGAAGACTAAGCAGAATTGAAGAAAACATTAAAGCCACTGATATAGAGTTAAGTGATTTGGAATTAGCAAACATAAAAGACGTATTGGATAACTTAGAATTAAAAGCAGATCGCTGGGATCCTAATTCTGCAAACGCAAAAAGAATTGGAAAATAGAGATTTGACTGATATACAGTTTAATAGGATGTATTTTATAAGAGTCTATAATTTAGGCTCTTATTTTATTACCCCAATTAAAGGCTTTAAACTGAAATAATCTAAAGCTTCGTTCACTGTATCTATATCATATATTTTTTTCTCTAAACAGAACTGAATCACAAGATCAAAGGTATCGCTGTCAGATAAAGAATAACCTGCAGTGCTTAATAGCTTGTCTGCTTCTTCCGTATTTAATTCAAGTGCTAAGACAAGAGCTATGGCTGTGTTCTTCCCTGGTCTATAATCAGAATTAGATCGGATTTTTGAGAAGTGTCTGCGGTCAATCATAGCTTTTTTATAGATGTCTAGTTCATTTGAAGCCTTAGCGTCAATGAGCTTAAATAGAACTTGTTGAAAGGTTGGCATACGATTCTTATTAATGAAGTCTTCTAATTCAATGCTGGGTAGTTCTTCACATAGGTTATTCTCATAATAAATTTCAGATTGGCATACATCAAACATTACTATATTTAAATGAGTATCTATGTATTCTTGTATTTCAATTAAAAGCTTATTATCAAGCATTTTAGTCCCTCCTAAATGTCGCTTGTTAGGCGACCAAGTGATCAATAAATTTAGTTAATATTATATCATAAGGAAGAGGAAAGGATGATTAACATGAATAATAATCTAACAGAAATTATATTTTTACTTGATAGGAGCGGCTCAATGAGTGGGCTTGAAATGGATACCATCAGTGGATTTAATACATTTATAGAAAAGCAGAGACATCTAGAAGGCGAAACCATTGTAACAACTGTATTATTTGATAATAAGTATGAAATATTATGGAATGGGATTGAAGCAAGTAAGGTGAGACTAACGGGGAAGGATTACTTTGTACGTGGAACTACAGCTCTATTAGATGCGGTGGGCAAGACTATACTTGATGTTGGATATAGACTGTCAAATGCAAGTGATGAAGAAAGACCTAGTAAGGTTATTTTTGTAATAACAACAGACGGCATGGAGAATGCTAGCAAGGAATTTACTTATGAAAAGGTGAAAGAACTTATAACACACCAGAGTGAAAAATATAATTGGAAGTTTATATTTCTTGGAGCTAATATTGATGCTGCAAAGGAAGCTAACAACATTGGAATAATAGAAGATAATGCATTTAATTTTGAAGCCTCAAAAACTGGTGTTGAAAGTATGTATAGTATTGTTTGCTCTCAGATATCAGAGATGAGAAAAAGATAAAAAGTTTATTATGTAAATAAATGGCTTTGGCTTTGTGCACAAAGCTATTTGTTTTGTTTGGGCTTAAGACCTCAACTATATAGTGCTATATAGTTAATAATCCCAGGAAGATGAAGTTATAAAATGTCCATATAATGCTATTCTTAGTCCTAATAATTAAGGAACTTATTAACTTTTTATATTATTATAATATCATTAAAACCTTTGCAAAAGATATCCAGTTACAAAGATGTATCAATTTAAGCCTATAGATATTTTCAAAACTTTTCTTGCTTATGAGAGGGGAATTGGAAGAGGTTAATTCAATTATGAATTGAGATATATTTAGAATATAGATTTACATAATATAATAGCTGAAGCGTAGAACAATAAAAAGCATTAGCAACGATTTTAGCATTAAGTAGACAGAAATACACCTAATATCAAATATAACTGGTTTATCTATAAACAAGCATTTTAAACAATAATTGGAGGTATGAAAATGAAGTATAATAACCCTATCATAAAAGGCTTTTATCCGGATCCCAGCGTTTGCAAGGTAGATGATACCTATTATCTTGTGTGTAGTTCCTTTCAGTACTTTCCTGGAGTTCCTCTTTTCGAAAGTAAGGATCTTATTAACTGGAAGCAGATAGGTCACTGTCTCACAAGAAAGGATCAAGTTCAGCTTGAAAAGGTAAATAGTTCTGGTGGAGTTTTTGCTCCAACCATAAGATATAATGATGGCCGTTTCTACATGACTACCACTAACAATACAACAAATCAAAATTTCTATGTTTGGACAGATAATATCTATGGAGAATGGTCTGAACCAATTTTTGTAGATCAAGGTGGGATAGACCCTTCTTTGTATTTTGAAGATGAAAAAACATATTTTATGAGTACTAAAGCCGATGATAACGGAGTTAATGGTATATATCAGTGTGAAATTGATATTGAAACTGGCAGAAGACTCACAGAAAGTCAGGTAATCTGGCAGGGCTCAGGCGGTCGTTATCTTGAAAGTCCTCATCTATATAAGATAAATGGATACTATTACCTCATGGTAGCAGAGGGAGGGACAGAATATGGGCATATGATAACCTATGCACGTAGTAATTCTCCTTATGGTGTTTTTGAAGCGTATCCTCATAACCCAGTGTTAACAAATCGTAATCTAGGCGGCTATGAAATACAAGGAATAGGACATGGAGATCTTATTCAAGATAACAATGGAAATTGGTGGCTGCTTCATCTAGGTTTCCGTCAAATAGATAAGTGGGCAATGTATCATCACTTAGGACGTGAAGTTTTTATTACTGAAGTTACCTTTCATGAGGATGGCTGGTTTAAGGCAGGGCATAATGGTACAACCTTGAAGACCATTGATACTGATCGCATAAGTGATGAAGTGGTACAGATGGACAAGAAATCTTATACCTTTGAGAACACAGAATGGGACAGGGATTGGTGTTATCTACGACATCCTCACAATGAAAATTATAGTTTTGAGAAAAGTGCATTAAAGCTAAAGGGAACAGAAACAACTCTTGATGAGGCAGCTTCTCCAACCTTTATAGGAATTCGTCAGAAGGATTTCAATGCAGTAATTTCCTGTGATGTATCAATTTCAGATGGTGAGACAGGCATTACGTTATACATGGATGAAGATCATCATTATGATCTAGCTATACGTAAAGTTGATAAGGGTTATGAGGTCATCGAAAGATTAAATATAGGCGATGTTAAGTCAGTAGTAAACACTGCAGCTTTGGAAAATAATAATGCCTCATTGGTTATTCATGCAAATAATAATTACTACAGCTTTTATCTCAGATCAGAAGAGAAAGAAATTCTTCTAGGAACAGCAAAAACTAGATACCTATCCACTGAAGTTGCAAGTGGCTTTACTGGTGTTATCATAGGTTTATATGCATACGGAGCAAACTCAAGCGATTATGCTCAGTTTACGAATTTTAAATGCGAATATAAGTGATGATGTTCAAAATCAAATTTTTTCTGCTTAAACTGTCATTGCAAATAACAGTGTTCTTGAAAATGAGATACTTAAGTACGATGGAAATATAGTTCAGAGGTATTGGATATTGATGAAAGATGAGTAACTAAACTATGGGTTTCAATTAAAGGGAGTTAGGTATAACTTCCTTTAATTGTTTATTGTTCTTTATCAAAAACTCTTACTAAAATTCTTTTGATTGATAATAGTAAAATAAGGAATTTTCCTTATAATTACAATTTTCATATTGTTGAATTTGACAAATATTGAGGATTTGATATTATATGTATATGCATATAATATTTTGGAGGTAGATAATAATGGTAAAGTCTTTATTTGATGAAACTAATTTAGCTGGTATTCCAGTAAAAAATCGATTGGTGAGATCAGCCACTTATGAAGGGATGGCAGATGCAGAAGGACATCTTACAGATAAATTATTCAAACTTTATGAGGATTTAGCCAAAGGTGAAGTTGGTACAATCATAACAAGCCTTGCAGCTGTAAGCTCAAGAGAAAAATGGATTCCTTGGCAGCTTGGAATCGACAAGGATTTATATATTGAGGAATATAAGAGACTAACTGATATGATTCACTCCTATGGCTCGAAGGTTATCATGCAGCTTGCAGCAGTGGGCTCTCAAACTAAGGCTGAAAATCAACCTGAAAGACCAATGTGGGGACCTAGTGCTATTAAAGATATTGGATATGGTAACATGCCAGAAGAAATCAGTGAAAAAGAGATTCTTATCCTTGAAGATGAATTTGCTGAGGCTGCACTTAGAGCTAAGAAGGCAGGTTTTGATGGAATACAGCTGCATGCGGCACATGGGTATCTTATAAGTAAATTCCTTACTCCTTACTATAATTTAAGAACTGACCAATATGGTGGAGGAATAGAAAATAGAAGCAGATTTTTAGTTGAGATCTTCAAGAAGGTTAGAGAAAAAGTAGGGGCTGAATATCCAGTACTTATAAAGATAAACTCAGAAGATTTTATGGAAGGTGGAATGACTTTTGAGGAATGTAAATATGTATGCCAGAAGCTTAAGTCAATTGGATTAACTGCAGTAGAGGTAAGTGGTGGAAGTCGTTCTTCTAACAGTGGCGAAGGTTATTCACGTACAAATTCACGCAATCAATCCTATTTCTTTTCCTATGCTGAAGAATTACAAAAAGAATATGAGATACCTGTAATCGCTATAGGAGGTAATAGGGATTTGAGTAAGGTTACTGAACTTCTTAATCAAGGTGAAATTGAGTTATTTTCATTTGCACGTCCATTGATTCGTGAAAGGGATCTTTTTAGTAGATGGAAATCAGGGGATACAACTCCAGCAAGATGCATTTCTTGCAATAAGTGCTCTATGTTTGGAAACAATCACTGTATTTTTGTAAATGAGTAATATTTTATACTAATATATATGTATATACATATATAGATTGGTAGTTGAATTAGGTCGATAGATAAATTTCAAGTTTTCTTTCCTAAGATAGAAGGAGCTTAGAGAACTTGACACAAATAACAAAGCAGGCTTATTATATGTATGTACATATGATAGGAGGTGTTTTACATATGTTCACTGAAGAGAATAAAAAGAAAATAAAAGATTGCGCTTGTAGAAATTTAAGAATGACAACTAGAGTAACAACTCTCTATTATGATAAAGCATTTCAACCAATTGGATTAAAGTCAACACAATTTGCCTTATTAGCGGATATCGCTTCTCGTGAGTCTAGTACGATAGGTGAATTGTCAGAAATATTATTAATGGATCAGACAACGGTAACTCGTAGCATAGAGGTTTTAAGAAAGAATGGATTCATAGAAGTAAGAGCAGCAGAGGATGATGCGAGAAAGAGATGTATATCTATAACGAAAAGTGGAACAGATAAACTGAGGGAAGCAATTCCTTTATGGCAAGAAGCTCAAAATAAGATTGTACAGTCAATAGGTGAGGAAAAATATAATGATTTCTTAGACACCTTGGCCCTAATACAAAGCTTTGTATAAAAACTATTAATATTTTAGAAACAAAAAGATTGGATACTTAATAGATCCAATCTTTTTTAATACAGATTATAAAATCTTAATCCTAACTAAAGCTAGTAGTTTCAAGTGTTTAACATAGTTTTTAAGTTTATTTTTCATAGAAAGTTGCGTCAAGGTTATTTCTAGTTGTTAATCTATTAAATGAATGCTTAGGGTGACCTACCATAACAACTCCAGTGATTTTCTTTCCTTCTGGAACCTTAAAGAGTTCTAGAAGAGGAGAATCATCGTTTAAGGCACAACATTCAAATACTCCAGCCCAGCATGATCCAAGACCGAGTGAAGGGGCAAACAGTTCAAGGTATGTTAAAGACAATATGGAGTTTTCTCTTCCTTTAAAAAAGTTTTTATCTGATATAGCTAGTATAAGACTTGGTGTATCTCTCAAAATAGTATCTGTGCCAGTTTGATTAAATTCATTTAGCATACCAGAAAACATTTTACTATATATAGGGTGGTTTTGAAGCCAGTTAACAGAAGTCTTTACAGCATTCTTTATTGCCTCCTTATCATCTACAATTATAAAGGACACTCCTTGGAGATTACTTGCAGTTGGAGCGTAGTGTGCGATATCAACTAGTTTCAATAAATTCTCTCTAGATACACTTTTATCATTAAAGCTGCGGATAGATCTACGAGATCTTATAAAGTTTTCAGCTTCCTCTGCAGATAGCTTTGGAGCATCTTTTATGCTAATTTGCTCTGAAAGTGGTGTTTTCTTATTATCAATAGCTTCCTTAGGACAAACAGCAACACAATGGCCGCAGGCTAGACATGCATCTGGGTTAATTTCCACAGGACCGTTATCTCCCATTTTTATTACGTTTGTAGGGCATTCCTTCACACACATTCCACATTTAATACATTTCTCTTCATTTAAAGTTATTAGACTCATTGTAATATACTCCTCACTTATTATAAATTTATATAAAAATTTTCTTAACAAACATTGATGTGTAACTTAGTAATGGACCTTGAAATTTTACTATCCTTTCACCATAACTCGGTATATGAGGTTGCGAAAGGTTTTACTACACTTGTACGTTATGCTCTACCAACAGCCCCCAAGAAAGAATAGTTATATTTTTTACATCCTCATATAGTTTTGAAAATAGATTTTGGGTAGAAATAGTTTATCTTTACATATTTAAAAGCTACAGTTTTTAAAGTATATGTATATGCATATATATGAGTAAAAATATGCTATGAATAGCTTGTTTTAATTAGGTATTGCGTATTTACTTAAAAATAAGATTGGCAAAGTATAAAAATGAAATCCTAGATTTAAGCTTTGTAAGATTAAAATATATATGCATATACATATATTAATATACAAACATTATTTTGTCAATAAAATGAAAATTTATAAAAGTAGCAAATATACAATCTAATAATTTACAAACTTAATAATAGCGCTTTTTATATGCAAGTTATTGTATTTAATGGTGTAATTTACGTATTAATTAGTCCGAAACAGTAAAATTTATGAATTATTTAAAGGGGAGCCAGTATGATATATTTAGCAAACCACAATATCAATTAGCTAATTTTGTGAATTTTGCTATTTCATTCCCTTACATGGCTTCATTTATTATTGGGAAAGTTATCTTGAGTTTTAGAAAATATAAAGGATTGGTAAATGGTACAATATAATAGTCTTATCTGACTGTTTAAGTGAAGGGACCTACGGGTTCCTTTTATATTTATGTTAGAAGATCTCTTCAATGCTATAACAATTGTAAAGAAATTAATAGATCTAATATATTCTAGTGCATAACACAATATCATTAGTAAATACAAAGATTGAAAACAGTAATGTGAGGATACTTATATTTTCACACACTAGTTTGTAAATAAATGAAATTATAGTACAATATGGGCATGATGCGATGTATGATATAGAGATGAGAGGTTAAAAACATGAATGATAGGATTCCAACCATTATAAGTTCATTATTATTCGAATATGCATCAAAACTAATAAATGCATCTGGTAATAAAATATATTGAGTCTATCTATATAATTTCGTTGCATTAGGTGCATTTGACATAAATAAAAGTGATATTGATTTTGTAACTATATTAAATAAAGATTAAATGATGTTAAAAGGTTTATGAAATATGTAATACAGGATTGCAATGAGAAATATAATTTTCTCTCAGCTTGAAAAATTATATTAAACTGCAATAGATAAGAAAAAAGCCTGCAAACCCGTATTATATGGGTAAATATTTAACTAGTTAAAAAGTTATAATTTTTTATTTTTAAAAGTTTTTAATGTTAAATTTTTTAAAAGTTGCTATCTGCAAAGGAGATTTATTATGAATTCAATTGGAGATTTGATTCCTTATTTATGTTTTGGTGTAATATTACTTATTGTAGGAATAGTTTTTAGGTGGGTAAAGATTAAGAAGATTAATGGATGGATTGGTTACAGAACAGCCAGCTCAAAGTCTAACCAGGAGAATTGGGATAAAGCAAATAAATATTTTCCGAGAGCAATGATAAAAGCTGGAAGTTTAAGTACGATTTTGGGGATAATACTATACTTAAGGTTTAAATCTTCAGTAACAGTTTATATGACATATATGATAATAAATCCAGTTGTAGCATTAGTGTACATGTTCCTTTCAACTGAGAAATACTTAAAAAACAATTAATGAAAATTGGTTCAAAATAATGTAGAGTGCTTGAGCTGGGATACCCATATAAAATCCTTTCTTCATGTTGAATCCTCTTTTCAAATCAAGAGTAAATTAGTTTTTGTTTTAATATACTAAAGATTAATCTAAACAATAATCATAAGGAATGGGCAAACTTTTTTATGAAAACAGAATTTACCAATCCAACTGTAGCAACAGTAAAGCCTATTCCAATACAAAAACTACTAAAAACAATAACTTTTAGCAGTGAAAGTGAAGAAAGTATACTACAGGCTATTCCGAAGCAAACATATATCTTTTGATTATATTTTATAAAGCCTTTGTTGTCTTTTATTACATAGTTCTTACCGTTTAATTTGATTATATCAAGTTTGAATAGTTTTGTAGGCTTCATAATGCCTAAATATATACTTGCAATACCTATCGACAATATGATTAAAACCAAAATATTTAATATAATAACTTTCATATACAAAGACACCTTTCTTTTTTATGTAATTAATATTATGAAATTAGTTTAATATACCATACTTAAAGATGAACCACTTCGATCCGAAATCTATTTTTAAAACTCTCACGGGTTCCGGTGAGAGGATTTAAAAATATAAATTATATTACGAAGTGGTTCATTTATATTTAGCTGAGTTGTACTTTAGAAATTTATATATAATCATACCTGCATTTACAAGAAGACAGGTAACAATAATTGTATTTATAAATTGAATAAATCCATATTGAGAGAAGAAGTGTAAAGCAATAACATCAATAAATAAGGCAAGCATTGTGAATTGACAAAAACGTATTTGTTTTGCGCCAATTCTGCGTATAATCTCATCTGAATCTAATAGTAGCATGTTTGAAACCTCCCAAAATATAAGAAATCCTACTTGTAATACCACATATTTGCGGTATAAAGCTTGTAATATATACTAATTATAACATAAAGTTCAAGGCAATCTACTTATACTAACGCAATTGATAAGATTTTAAGAAAATGATTATTAAAAATATAAATTCTATTATCAAGTGGTACATCCATAGTTAAAGCCATAAAGGCGAAAAATCCTTAATTATGAGTATGAATAATAGGGTATTAAATGTGAGAACCTCACTTACAGTAGTTACTTAGAACTGTAAGTGAGGTTTTTTATTATATGCTTTTATTACTTCTTTTTCTCTTCCTTAAAGTAGTTAATAAATTCTTCAAATGGCTTAATTAGTTTGGTGTTATTAAGGCAGTAATAAGAGCGATTGTCTGCTCTATTAAAAGTTACTACGCCTGTTCTTTGTAAAAATGACATATGATAAGAAATAGTAGCTGGAGTTATATTTAGTTTTTCTGCCAGTTCTTGGCCGAACCATGGTCTTTGTGATAATAGTTTTAATATTTCTATTCTATTTGGATCTGATATTGCTTTGAAAAAATTAGATAACCTCTCAGCTGATAAATCTTCATCAAATAATAAATCAGAATAAATACCTAGTATAAACCAATCAGCAAATCCCTCAGAATATATTGAGTAGTGGTGACAGCTAATATATTTAAAAAAGCTTAAGTGAATTGATATTTCAATATCATTAATTGAATCTAAGTTTAAATATTGTTCAACGAATTTTTGTGGATTTTCCTTTAATAAGAGCTCATATTTTTCCTTGTTAGCTGAAATCAAATTTATGATATCTGATTCAATAGGACTAAAACATCGACTATAAAACTGTGATAATAAAAGATAAAATCTCTGCTTTGTTTCTTCAGGGTTTTCAAGAGCTTCTATTACTCTATCACGTCTTTTACTATCTTGAAATTTAACCAGCTTAGCAAGCTTTAGCATTTCATTAGTATTACACTTTAAATTTTCATATTCTTCAGTATTTTCTTTAGGCATATTGTTTTTGCCTACACTTTTTATAATGTTAAAAGCTAAATCAGTGGCTTCAGAATTATTGAATACCTGTAAAAGCTGTGGAACCTCTGTTAAACCTGGATTTTGTAAGATATATTTGTATAAAATATAGCCTAAACCAGGTAAATCAAAAAAGTACTCTAATTCTTGCTCCATATAACGAGATAACTTTTTTCTCATCTCAGTGATATTTTTTATTATCGTATCATTTGGTTCCAAATCAAACTCACGTATCATTGTATAAAAATGTTTGTTAGTTCCTACTGCAAACATAGAATATAGAAATTCTAAAGGAGCATGAACTGTAAGAACCATATTTTTTGAATTAACCATATATACTCTCCTAACCATATACCTAGTTAGATGTTTATCTAATTAGAGTGTTATCTAAGTCATTATATAGCAACGAAATGATGAAGTCAATTTATACATACCAGAAAATACTAGAAGCGTTGAACTTCGAAAGTGTATAAATTTTTCATATCGAAATTCTTTATATAATGAGTAGCTTTAAGTTTAAGTTATACTCAAAGTAAAAGCCTTGCAAGATCTATTGTTAGCAAAGCTCATAACTTAAATTTTGATCTTGTAACTTTTTGTTTTGCAAATATCAAATAGAAATTTACATTAGATATTTATATAATAACTATTGATTCAAATATAATTTGGAAATATAATTGAGTTAGATATATATCTAAGTGGGGTGTAATTAAATGAATATTAAACAACTATTATTAAAACGTCTAGCAGAAATAGCTGAATCTTTAAGCAAAACACCTAATGCTTTAGCTTTGTTAGGAGTAGGTTCCATAGGGATAGAGTTAGATAGAATGGATGGATATTCGGACTTGGACTTCTTTGTTATTTGCAAGGAAGGATTTAAAGAAAGATTTATAGAAGATTTAGATTGGTTAGAAAGCATTTGCTCTGTTTCATACAAATTTAGAAATACTGAAGATGGATATAAACTTATGTTTCAAGATGGAGTTTTTTGTGAATTTGCTGTATTTGAACCACAAGAGCTCAAAAATATATCTTTTTCAGGTGGAAGAATAGTTTGGCAATCGGAAGAATTCAATATGAAAATAGGTGTTTCTGCAAACTTACCTATTGATAAAGCAGTAGATATAGATTTTAGTATAGGAGAAGCACTTACAAATTTATATGTAGGTTTATGCAGATATCAGAGAGGAGAAAAGCTTTCTGCCTATAGCTTCATTCAAGTCTATGCGAAAGACAGAGTGTTAGAATTGATTACAACAATTGAAAAACCGCAAGATATCAAGAAAGATGTATTTAATATAACTAGGAGATTTGAGTATAGATATCCAAATAAATCATCAATACTTTCTAAAATCTTAGTTGGTTATGATAATATACCTAAATCAGCTGAGGCTATTTTAGAATTTTTAGATTCAAACTTTTCTATTAATACAGAGATGAAGAATAAGATATTAGAACTTTGTCATATATAAAAAAATATAATTATTAGGACTATTAAAGCACTATATTGAAATTAATTGATCATTAATCCTATGCTTTAACTCTAATGGATCGCTCATATAATAGCTCCTGTAAGACCAATTAATTTTAACAATATTATTAAAATATAGAAAGGTGACGTTATAAGTGAAAAAAGTATTAGTACTAGGGGGAACCACTTTTGATTCAATAATTTACTTGGAAAGCTTACCAAAGACAGAGCCACAAACTATACATTATGCTCCTATGAATGAAACCATGGGATCTACAGGCGCTGGGAAGGCTTTGAATTTAGCTAAGCTTAATGTTGAAACTGTTCTTCATTCAATAATAGGAGAAGATCTTTATGGTGAGAAAATAATAAAAGCTCTTGAAGCATCAGGAGTTAACTTTATATATGATATAGACCCTAAAGGAACTGAGAGACATGTAAACCTAATGGATCAAAAAGGAAATAGGATATCAATTTTTGTTACTCAATCATCGTCTGATTTACAGTTAGATATGTCAAAAATAGAAGAAATTATAAGACAATGCGATATTGTGGTTCTAAATATAATAGGATATACGAAACAACTAATACATCTTATTAGAAAATACAAAAAGCCTGTTTGGACAGATCTCCATGATTATAACTTGGGAAATCCATATCATGAGGACTATATAAAAGCAGCAGATTATATATTTGTAAGTTCAGACAATATGCCAGACTATAGAAATACTATGAAGAAGTGGATGGACAGTGGAAAAGAACTTGTAGTTTGCACTCATGGAAAGAATGGAGCTACAGCTCTTACAAAGGAAGGAAAGTGGATTGAAATTCCAATTATTGAAGACTATAAGTTTAAGGATGCCAATGGCGCTGGGGATAGCTTTTTTTCTGGATTTCTATATGGTAACTTAAAGGGTAAAACTATTGAGGAATGCTTGAGATTTGGAACCATATGTGCAGGACTTTGTATTACTTCTCCAGAACTTTCATTTGAAAATTTAAGTGAAAAACTAATAAATTCAGAATATGAAAGATATTTTAAGTAACTTTTAAATAAGTTGCAAATTTAGAATGATATTAGGCAACCTAAATGTGTGTTTTTGAATAGCAGGTGGAATTTTGGCCTCATTCTTATTTATAAAATAAGAATGAGGTTTTATGCAGTGTTTAGAGCTGATAAAATATATTTAGAAAAAAGATTGGAGGAATTTTTTATGATGATAGATATTTTTAATGCATAGCAGAGGCTGTTGCATTATTAGTTGAAAATACAGTGAAATAGCCTTTGTAAATCCAATAAATAAATAAATAACTTGGAGGAGCAAAATGAGCTGTTTAAATAAATATCAATGGGAACTAGTCCCTCAAAACTTACCTATAGTAAAAAGAAGTTGTCCTAAATGCAATGAAAAAACAAATTATATAAATAGTGAAAAATTTAGAATAAATGCAAATAAAAATAGCATTGATATATGGTTAATTTATAAATGTGAAAAATGTAAATCAACTTGGAATATGACTATATATGAAAGAATAAAGCCTTGTAATGTTAGTAAACATGAGTATAATAGATTTCTTTCGAACGACAGAGAGTTAGCCAGAGAATATGCCTTTAATTCAAGTATATATAGCAAGAATAAAGCTGAAGTTTTCTTAGATAATATAAGTTATAGATTAGTTCAAAGAAAATTAGATACATACTATATAAAAGAAAATGAACTTGTTATTGAGATTATTTGCAAGTATCCAATAGACCTAAGAGTTGATAAACTTTTAAGTGATATACTTGGAATTTCAAGGAGCAAAATAAAAGGCATGATTGAAAAAGGGATAGTCTTTGTTAATGATAATAAAAATTCATCAAATATAAAGGTACGGTGTGGAATGGAGATACATGTTTTACAAGCAGTAAAGAATATAGAATTCTTAAAGGGTATAATATGATACTCTATATTATTGGCTGTAAGCATCTGTTGAAATCATGAAGCGGTTTTGGTAAAATCTGTGTAAGGGTAGTTAAGAAGGGAGCATTGTTTTATGAGAAGATATATTTTGTGTGCATAGCAGAGGCTATTGCATAAAGATGGTTAAATAATAAATTGTAAAAAGTAGCCTTTGCTAATCCTAAAGTAAAATTATATTTAGGAGGAGCATCAAATGAGCTATTCAAACGCAAGGGATATTTTTCCTAGTGAAATATTAGAGATAATTCAAAACTATGTGGATGGTGAATTTATTTATATACCGAAGAAAGAAGAAAATAAAATTGCTTGGGGTAAACTTACCAATAGCAAAAGTGAACTTTCCAAAAGGAATGCAAATATATATGAAGATTATTTAAAGGGAATGTGCACACAATCCCTTTCAGAGAAATATTATTTGTCAACTAAAACTATACAAAGGATTATATTAGAAAAGAGAAAATACCATAATATAGAATGTGCTACCTAATTTGTTTAGGTAGCACATTTTCACTGATAAAAAGATTAAAATTACCTTTATATATTGATTTTAAGATAATTGTAATTTATTTATTAACTGATAACGTTCATTTATAGGCAATTCATATCCAAACCAATCATAAATGGTAAGCATAAACCCAATCCTTTCTTACTTTAGCCATAAGAAAATTCTATATAGTATATACGATGCTCCTGATAAATCTATTTGTGATTTTCAAATATCAAAATTAATAATATCACAGTAAATGATTTTAACTTTGAGCCTATAAAACTAAAGATAAGTGCTTACAGTTTTTGTATAGTAGGTGGGACTTTAACATAGAAAAAATAAAGAAATAAAAAAAATAAAAAAAATTTAAAAAATGTATTGAAATGAATAAAGAATGATGTTATTATGGAAACGTACTCAAGAGAGAAACATTTAGATATGGCTTCTAAGTAGAGTACAATAAAAATTAATATTCGACATGTTACTGATTCGATTAGGCATGAGCGTAGTTAAATAAAATTATTTAATATTGGTTATTTATAATCATATAGTTTATACAATTTATAAAGTTATTATTTATTTTTTTAATGATTAAATTGTATGTATAAACAGTGTGACGAAAATCCAACCTATATTATAGATTTTATTTTGATGCTCATGCTTTTTGTATTTGTAACAAATATATAATTAGGAGGTATAAAAAAATGGTAGGAATTATTCTTGCTAGTCACGGTGAATTTGCTCAAGGCATATTACAATCTGGTTCAATGATTTTCGGAGAACAAGAAAACGTTAAAGCTATTGCATTAATGCCAAGCCAAGGACCCGATGATCTTAAAGCAAAAATGAAAGAAGCAATCGCATCCTTTGATAACCAAGATGAGGTTTTATTCTTAGTTGATCTTTGGGGCGGTACACCATTCAATCAAGCAAATGCTTTATTTGAAGAACATAAAGACAAATGGGCAATTGTAGCTGGTTTAAATCTACCAATGCTGATTGAAGCTTATGGTGCACGTCTATCAATGGAAACTGCACATGAAATTGCGACTTTCATCTTAACATCAGCTAAAGAAGGAATCAAGGTTAAGCCTGAAGCGTTAGAACCAGTAGATACTGCTAAAACTGCTTCTGCTCAACAATCTAACGCAGGTGCACCAGGAAAATTCGAGTATGTTCTAGCTAGAATTGACTCACGTTTACTTCATGGTCAAGTAGCAACTGCTTGGACAAAGGCTATGAATCCTACAAGAATTATTGTAGTTTCAGATGATGTAGCTAGAGATACTCTTCGTAAGAACTTAATAACACAAGCTGCTCCTCCAGGAGTAAAGGCTCATGTTATTCCAGTGGATCACATGATCAAACTTGCAAAAGATGACCAACATTTTGGAGGTCAACGTGCAATGTTACTGTTCGAAAATCCACAAGATGTTCTTAGAGCAGTAGAAGCTGGAGTGCCTTTGAAGACAATCAACGTTGGTTCAATGGCTCACTCTATAGGTAAAGTTCAACCAAGTAAAGTGCTTGCTTTCAATCAGCAAGATATTGATACATTCAATAAACTTAAAAAAGCTGGACTAAATTTCGATGTTCGTAAAGTACCAAATGATTCAAAGGGAAATATGGATGAAATACTTAAAAAAGCACAAGACGAGTTAGCTAAAGTTAAATAATTTAATTATTTAAGTAGTCTAATTTATTTAGAAAAAAGGAGGTTTAATAATCGTGACTTTAAATATAATTCAAGTAATATTAGTCATTATTGTAGCATTTCTAGCTGGTGTAGAAGGTATATTGGATGAATTCCAATTCCATCAACCATTAGTTGCTTGTACATTGATCGGATTAGTTACTGGTAATTTATTACCTTGCTTAATTCTAGGTGGTACTCTTCAAATGATAGCCTTAGGTTGGGCAAACATAGGTGCTGCCGTAGCACCAGATGCTGCATTAGCATCTGTTGCATCTGCAATAATTCTTGTTCTTGGTGGTCAAGGAACTGATGGAGTTGCTTCAGCAATCGCTATTGCTGTTCCTCTAGCAGTTGCAGGTTTATTATTAACAATTATTTGTCGTACTATTGCTACAGCATTCGTACACTTCATGGATTCAGCTGCTAAAGAAGGAAATCTTAGAGCTATTGAAATGTGGCAAATTGCTGCTATCTGTTTACAAGGTGTACGTATTGCAATACCTGCAGGTTTAATATTAGCAATTGGTGCTGATCCAATACGTTCATTACTTGCTGCTATGCCTGGTTGGTTAACTGGCGGATTAGCAATTGGTGGTGGAATGGTTGTTGCTGTTGGTTATGCAATGGTAATAAACATGATGGCTACAAAAGAAGTATGGCCATTCTTTGCAATCGGTTTTGTATTAGCTACAGTTTCACAAATTACACTTATCGGTTTAGGTGCATTAGGTGTAGCTTTAGCTCTTGTTTACCTAGCACTTGGTAAACAAGGTGGATCAAGTAATGGTGGTAGTTCAAATACTGGAGATCCAGTAGGCGATCTTATCGATAGATACTAAGAAGGGGGAGAGTACGAAAATGGCAAAAGAATTAAAATTAAGTAAAAGCGATCGTATTTCTGTTTGGTTCCGTTCATTTTTCCTTCAAGGTTCTTGGAACTATGAAAGAATGCAAAACGGTGGATGGGCATTCGCAATGATTCCTGCAATTAAAAGATTATATACAACTAAAGAAGAGAGAGCAGCTGCATTAGAGCGTCACTTAGAGTTCTTTAACACTCACCCATATGTAGCTTCACCAGTTATTGGTGTAACTCTAGCTTTAGAAGAAGAACGTGCAAATGGTGCACCAATAGATGATGTAACTATTCAAGGTGTTAAGATAGGTATGATGGGACCTTTAGCAGGTATTGGAGATCCAGTTTTCTGGTTCACTGTAAGACCAATATTAGGAGCATTAGGTGCTTCACTTGCTATGAGTGGTAACGTACTTGGACCAATAATATTCTTCTTCGCATGGAATATTATCCGTATGGCATTTATGTGGTATACACAAGAATTTGGTTTCAAAGCTGGATCTCGTATCAGCGACGATTTAACAGGTGGTTTATTACAAGATATTACAAAGGGAGCATCTATCCTTGGTATGTTCATACTAGGATCATTAGTTAACAGATGGGTATCTGTTAGATTTGCACCAGTAGTATCATCTGTTAAATTAAGCCCAGGTGCTTTCATAGATTGGAGTAAACTTCCTGCTGGAGGTCAAGGCATTCAACAAGCTTTATTACAACAATCATCTGGTATGGCATTAACTGATACTAAAGTAACAACATTACAAGGTAACTTAGATTCATTAATCCCAGGACTTGCTGGATTATTAATCACACTTATCTGTATGTGGTTACTTAAGAAGAAAGTATCTCCAATCGTTATAATCCTTGGATTATTCGCAATTGGTATAGTTGCACACTTAATCGGTTTAATGTAATATTTTTAACTTGGCCTAGGCTTTTTAGCCTGGGCTTTTGTTAACATATAAAGCAGAAATGAGGTAGATCAGATGGTTCAATCACTTAATACAAAGGTGGATTTAGTAATCGATGCAACAGCTTTTACCGGCTTTTCAGATTATGGTAGAATCATGATTGGCGATAAAGGTTTTGAGTTTTACAATACTCGAGATCCTCACAAATTTATTCAAATTCCTTGGGAGGAAGTTGATTACGTAATTGCCTCAATTATGTTCAAAGGAAAGTGGATTCCACGATATGCAATAAAGACAAAGAGAAATGGCACATATACTTTTGCTTCTAAAGATGCAAAAAAAGTACTTCGTGCTATTCGAGTTTATGTTGATCCAAGTCATATAGTTTCTTCGTTAAGCTTTTTTGATGTGGTGAAAAGATCAGTGAAATCAATTTTTAAAAAAGACTAGATTAATATTATTATTAATCTAGTCTTTTGGTTATGTGTAATTGCTAAAAAATTAAAGATGAGTTAGGATTTGCTCTATCAATGAACCCTTGACTGAAATATCGAAGGTTCATTGATAGAGCACTTTTCATCATTGTATGAGCTAATTTAATTACGATAAATTATGCTTACTATTATATTAGTAGTTTCTGAAGTTCTGCTAGAAAGCATAAATTCATGATTATAGCCTGAATCTACACAGTTAATTAAAATTAAATCATTTTTAACAGTTTCAAAAATTGTATCATTTATAGTAGAGATAAAGCCGCCATTTACAGTGTAAAAACAAATTGCTACTAAATCTTTCTTTAATGGGACTTTATATTCGAATTTAAGCTGTTTATTAGGGCTAATATTAAGGTGAACTAAATCGCCATTATAATTTTCTCTTGTCATTAAATTAAAAACAGAAGCTTTACCGTAAGTTTTAGTTTTCCAATCTGCAATAAAATCGTCTTGTTCAAAGGTATTAAGTAATTTACTGTACTTATCTTCGTGGTCAAGAGTTATCTTTCCCTCTATAGTCATTAATTTACGCAAAACTTTCGGCAGATTGCTAAAAGTAGATTCTGGTATATCAATTTTAGCAACTCCTAATCTCCATAAAAAGTTTTGACTGGCATAATCAGAATTTGGCGGATATGTTGTAAGTTCTGTAGCCATGCCTCCAGACCAAAAGGTTGGTTTATAATTTTCTTGTCTTAGTAATTCTACATTATATTTCATATATTAAGTACACCTCTAAATATTCATATCTTTTATGTCCATTATATTGAAAGATATATAGATAATCAATTATATCTAGGAAGCTTCCTGATTTTAATGAAATGTATTTGAAGAAATTTGTGGTATTATAAAAATTTACTCATGATAATGCTATAATTTCGTAATGAAAACATAAAAAATAAATTAATTGAGACTGTTTTAATATTTGAGTGATATGTAAATGTAACCGAAATAGAATATAGTATAATTAACTAAAATAAGAGATGAGAAGAAATATTGAATAATAGTATAATAAACTTGTAGGAGATTAGGTTGAAAATATTTTTAAACAATATATAGGTTGTTAGGGAGAATTATATGAGTGATAAGAAGATAGTTGTGATATTTCCAGGTGTAAATTATAGCGCAGATTGTCCATTACTATATTATGCTGTGTTTAAGTTTGAAACTCGTGGATATGAAAAAGTGGCTATTAATTATGGTGATTTGACTAATAAATATGACTCGTTAGCACAGTTGATTCAAGGGATTAAGAGTGATGTGCTATTAAGATTGAAAGATATTGATTTATCTCAATATGACGATATAGTATTTGTTTCGAAAAGCATGGGCACAGCAGTTGCAGGGTGGATTGAGGAAAAGTTATGTATTAAAGCAAGACACATATATTTGACGCCTTTGAATGAAACATTACCTTATATTAAGAAGGATAAAAATATTATTACTGTAATTGCTGGCACAAAAGATAAATTTTTAGATACTGAAACTCTTAAGGAACACTGTAAGAAAGAAAATATTTATTTGAAATTAATAGAAGGAGCTGGTCACAGGTTAGAAGTGAGGGGGGATATGAATAAAAATATTGAATTATTAAAAGAGATAGTATCAACTTATTAAAAGTATAAATTTATAGATAAACTACTTCATGTTAGAATTTATCCAAATAATGATTCGTAGAATAACCGTAATTATTATTTGAGTTTAAGGATTGAAGTAGTTTATCTATTCCTAAGACTTTATTCTATTTGTTGGAGATAGCACTAACGATTTGTGCAAGTCCTTCGCTGATTGGTGTTGCTTTACGACCGATAAGTTTTTCAAAATCGTTACTCTTTATATCTAGTGCTCCATCTCTAATAGCTTTTTGTATGTCCACAAGCATAGGGACTACAAAATCAGGTACTCCAGCACCTCTCATTGCATTAGCATAAACGGCATCATCTACTTGATGAACTGCTACTTCTTTACCTAATACAGATCCAAGGGAAGCAGCTAATTGTTCTTGAGTCATTGATTCTCCTGAAAGCTCAAAGATTGTATTGTCAAACCCGTCTCCGGATAGTACTGCTGCAGCGGCCTCTGCATAATCCTGCTGTAATGCCCAGCCTACCTTACCTGACCCTGCAGATGTTAACCAAGGTGCACCTGCCAATACTCCTTGAATACTTCCAATTTCATTTTCTAGGTACCAGTTATTTCTTAGGAAACAGTAAGGAATACCAGTTTTTAAGATAGCTTCTTCTGTAGAACGATGTACTGGAGCCAGGAATAAGGAACTTTCACTTGCATTTCCTACGCTAGTATATGCAATGAATTTAACGTTAGCCTTTTTTGCTGCAGCTACTGCATTTGAGTGCTGTCTTATTCTTGTTTCGTTATCACCGTCAGCTGAAATGATAAGTAATCTGTCAACTCCAGCAAAAGCTGTAGTTAGTGTTTCAGGATGATCAAAGTCGCCTTGTCTAACTTCAACACCTCTATTTTTTAAGCCTTCTGCCTTCTCAGGATTACGAACACTAACAACAAGATCACTTGCCGGTACAGCCTTCAATAATATTTCCACAACCTTTGAACCTAATTTTCCTGTAGCACCTGTTACTAATATCTTCATATTTTATTCCTCCATATAGGTTTTATTTGTTTATCAAAAATTTCAGTGATATAATTAACTATACACAAATTATATTTGCTTACATTAAATTAAACAAGTACAATCATTTTTAATACATAGTATCTAAAAAGATACTAAAGATATACCACTTTGATCCTAAATCTATTTTAAAAACTCCTCTGGGTTTTGAGAGGAGAATTTGAAAATATAAATTTTATTACGAAGTGGTACATCCATATAAGGAGGATATATGTTAACACAGGAAGAACTATTTGGAAAATGCCCATATGCTACTGCTCAAAAGATATTATCAGGAAAATGGGCGGTGATTATTCTACATCATTTAAGCGAAAGAAAGTTTAGGTTTAACGAACTACAAAGACTTTTGCCAGAGATAACACAAGCTACACTAACTAAGCAATTACGTGCTTTAGAAGAGTATGGCGTGGTTAATAGAACAGTTTATGCTCAGATTCCTCCAAAGGTTGAATATGATTTAAGCGATATTGGAAAGGAATTTATAGAAGTTTTGGATAGTCTTAAAGTGTGGAGTGACAAGTATATAGCTTTTTGCAATTCGAAAGATAAATAGAGATGTTCGAGTTATAGTAAAATTTAAATCTAAACTCAATCTTGCTTATAAAAGTAGGTTGATACGGATGAACCAAAGTGCCTCATCTTGCATCAACCCATTATAATTGTTAAGCTATATCCTTTTTAAAAAATATTAATTCCCCGAAAGTAAGACCAAAAGAAGCAATTATAGAACTCAAGATTTTATTAACTAGTATTAATTCACCTTTTGTTAAGTAAGTAAATAAAACGTTGCAAGCCCAAAAGGCAAAAGAGATAATAATAAACTTTATCAGTATCTTTCTCATTGTACGCCAGTTTAGCTTCCTCATATTTAATAATATAGTTATTAAAGAATATAAGCCTACAAGTAGTAGACATATTACATAACTTACCACAAACTCATAGACAAAAGGAAATTCTACTTTTTTATATACAATAAATAATGCTATCACTGTCCATATTAATAATATGATATATAGGATTTTTTTAATATTATCACGCATGTTTTTATATTTTCTCCTTTAATTAGGGTTTTAAACTATAGTATTTAATTGTACAATATCTTACAATTGTAATTAAGATGTAATTCCAATTATAACATTAATTTTTAAATAATGTATATCCATATGCGTAATAGCCTACTTTTTAAAAATATAACTATTTCTCATAAGCATGATATACAGTATCTTAAGTCAGTATACCTTTTTCTTTTAGTGTTTTCTGACTTGCTTATCATTTTAAATTCTTATATCGAAAACAATAGATCTGCTAATTCCACTAAATTACTTAAACAATGAGCTGTCCATGAAAATAATATATTAGATCTAGAAAAAATTACTCCATATATTATACTATCTATAAACACACCTAACTATCTTCAGGTTTAGAAACTCTTGATGCAGCCAAAGAGATATTGTAAAAAAACATAAAAATCTTTGCTCAAGATGAGGAAGATAGTTTAAAATTAAGAGAAGCAGGTTTTCAAAATGCAGAAGTTTTAAAACAAAATACACAATTTGGAAACATTGAATTAAACAAAACACCAGGTCAACATGGAAGAGGCGAAGTTCTAAAACGTATGGGAAATGTCAGTGGTATTGTATTTAAACATTCCTCTGAAAAGAATTTATATGTTTCTGGAGATACTGTGTGGTATGAAGGAGTACGAAAAGTAATTGATACATATAAGCCAGAAATCATTATTGTAGATGGTGGGGACAATCAATTGTTTGGTATGGGTTCTTTAGTAATGGGAAAAGATGATATCTATGAAGTCCATAAGGCAGAGCCTAATTCAATGATTATTCCTAGCCATATGGAGGCCATGATCACTGGACCTTATACAGGGAAGAATTAAAAAACTTCATTAATGAAAAGCAAATAGCTTCTAAGGTTTTAGTGCCAGAGGATGGACAAGAATATCTGTTTTAAGAGAGTTACAATTTGATTAATTGGTTATGAGGGGAGAGCGCAGAATGAATAACAATATATTAATAGAAGAGGCTCGAAAAGAAGAGTACGATGAGCTAAGAGAAATCTTTTTAAAATCAAGACAAGAAAACTTTAAATGGATGGATTATGATAGCATAAAATTAGAGGATTTCGATAGTAGTACAGAAGGCGAAATAATATTAACAGCAAAAATAAATGATGATATCGCTGGATTCGTTTCAATTTGGGAAGAAGATAAATTTATTCACAATTTATTTGTTTCATCAGAATTTAAAGGCTGTGGAATAGGGAAGGCATTAATAAAAGAATCTATAAAAGCAGTTGGTCTGCCTCTAACCTTAAAGTGTGTAAAGGAGAATACAAATGCTTTTAAATTTTATTCTTCTCAAGGTTGGAGGGTAGTTGAAGAATCTAAAGGAGCAGAGCCTTATTACTTAATGAAATATGAAGGCTAAAACCATCATGATTCTTATATATTTATATAATTATTTAAATATATAAATTTAAAATGCTAGCTACCTATTTGGTGGACTTCAGTTCCTGTTATTCTAAAGAGATATGTATATAGAGTATTTTTCTATTGCTTCGCTTATGTGTATGTAGATGGAGTTCCGAATAGCTTGTCGAAAGGTAAAAAGGAGTATCAGAGATAAAATTCTTTGATACTTCTCTTCTTTACATATTCCATTAAAGTCATCCCTTGGTTAATATTAAACACCCTTGAAAAATGAAAGGTAGAGCAACCGCACTGATTAGCTATTATTTCTGGTGTTAATTCATTTTTTATATTTCTCTCAATAAAATCGATACATAGTACTATTGCATCACTATAATCCAAATTCTCACCGACCTTTCCCCACGTGGTAATTATAGTATAACATTGTAGTTTTGGTAAAACTGTTCCTAATTTGCTAAAATTAAACTGAAAGGAATTAGTCAATTAAAATTAATCAGTATATTTTAATTGACTTTAGCCTAAGGCGAAAGTTTAGAATAACAGTAGGATAAGTACTAAGGGGGCTACGATATGAGCAAAGGCTATAACATCAGTGAAATAGCTGAAATGTTTAATATTACTACAAATAAGATTAGATTTTATGAGAAAAAGGGATTGCTAGCACCGACAAGGGAATATGATAATCAATATAGAAGGTTTAGTGAAGAAGATATTGTAAGATTACAATCTGTATTAACTTATAGGTCAATAGGTTTGAGCGTTGATTCTATTAAAAACATATTAAAAAATAACGGAAAAGAAAATTATTTAACTCATTTTAATAATCAATGGCAGTTGGTCAATGATGAAATTCATAGACTTAATACTATAAGAAAGTCTTTGGAGCAGGTGATGGATAAAATCTATGAAGAAACTGATGATTTTAATGTGAAAGATAATTTATTAGAGATAATAAGTGAAAGCAACAAACTGAATGATATAAAAAATCAGTGGAAGGATAAGTGGAACTTTAATAACTGGGCAAGATCCTATGATAAAGATGTTAAAAAGGATATAGGAGAACTAAAAATATATAAGAATTACGATTTGATTCTACAGAAGGTATATGATTTAGTAGAAGCTTTGGGTAGAAGTGACCTTAGAATACTTGAGATAGGTGTAGGAACTGGAAACTTAGCAGGGAAGTTTTTAAACAGTGGCTATAATATCATAGGAATAGATCAGTCTAGAGAAATGCTGTCAGTAGCAAAGGAAAAACATCCTAAGCTCAAGGTGAGGTTAGGGGAATTCTTAAAAATCCCTTATGAGAATAAATCTTTTGATGTAATTATTTCAACCTATGCCTTTCATCATCTAAATGAAACTGAAAAATACATCGCCATAGAAGAAATTATGAGAGTGTTGAAGGATAATGGAGTAATTATTATGGGGGATTTAATGTTTGAAAGTAAAGCTTCTGAAGAGGAAATCTTAAAAGTTTTGCCACAGTCTCTGGTAGAGGAGATAAAAGACGAGTACTACTCTTATATTGATCTGCTGAAAGCTGCATTTGAAAAATACAATAAGAAATTTGAGCATTATAGAGTGGATAAGCTTAACTATATAATAGTGGTACATGAACAAATGGATTTCCACAGAAAATAGTGGATACATTGAGCCTTGCTGGCAAAACATAAGCTAGTATAGGTTAGAAGACTTCCAATATAATACTAAGTTAAAATAACATGTAAGTGTAGATTGATATATTGAAGTTAACACCATATAATGGATATATTAACAAAATGAAATCATTGAATAAGCATAATTTAGGGATAAGGAGAAGAGAATTTATGGGGCTATTTGGACCAAGTAAAAAAGAAATATGGCAGCAGCTTGCATTGGAAATTAATGCTGATTATATAAATAACGGAGTTTGGAAAGGTGATAGAGTCGAGGCACATGTAGATAATTGGACCGTTGTGCTTGATACCTATACAGTTTCTACAGGAAAGTCATCAATAACTTATACAAGAATGAGAGCACCTTTTGTAAATACTGATAACTTTTACTTTAGAATATATAGAAGCGGTGTATTCAGTGGTCTTGGAAAGATGTTCGGTATGGAAGATATTAACGTTGGGTATCCACAGTTTGATGAAGCTTTTATAATAAAAGCTAACAGTGAAAGCAAAGTAAAACAATTATTTGCAAATGACAATATAAGAAAATTAATACAATATCAGCCTAGTATAAGTCTTGAGATTAAAGACGATGAAGGTTATTTTAAGTCACATTTCCCTGATGGAGTTGATGAACTTTACTTTAATGTGGTTGGTGTTATAAAGGATGTAGAAAGACTCAAGGAGTTGTACGAGCTTTTTGCAGAAGTGCTAAAGGAATTGTGCGACATAGGATCTGCTAGTACTGAAAAGCCTGGAGTAGTTATATAAAATTCATAAAATTATAGATAGTGGAGAATTTATGAAAAAGTATGATAAAGATAAACAAAGAGAACAGTGGACTAAGTATGAAGCTATGGGAAAAGGTAAATATTT
Source organism: Clostridium folliculivorans (assembly GCF_024341905.1). Classification (GTDB taxonomy): domain Bacteria; phylum Bacillota; class Clostridia; order Clostridiales; family Clostridiaceae; genus Clostridium_AR; species Clostridium_AR folliculivorans. Next base: position 739,685 of record NZ_BQXY01000002.1, on the reverse strand, counting down.
AGCATTTATGACAACAATTTTTACTGGAAGTGTACTTATACCATTGATTATATTGTATCTAATTATAAGGAGTATATTTGGTGATTTAATAGATTTTAGTAATTCAGCATTACTTTTAAAGCTTTCAATTTATATAATCGCTATGGTGTTTTTTTCTGTAAGGATGGGTTCAAAAACCTGGGATAAAAAGATGAGAGAACTTCATGGATATGAAGTGGCTGAGCTTGAGGACGCTGAATTAAAGAAGCATATTTTAGATGGAGAAAAGATTAAAGCTGTTAAAAGATATAGGGATATAACAGGAGCAAAGCTAAAAGATGCAATAGAATATATTGATTTATTAAGCGAGAAGTATTTATAAAATCTGAAGCAGTATGCTTTGTAAATTCATCCATAGAATAATGCATTATAATATAAACGAGTATTAAGAAAATATCACAAATGCCTAATTGGTATTTGTGATATTTTTGGGTTTAGGCTATATTAAATTATTATCAAATATTTGGAAAAGCTACATATAAATTGCCTTGAGGTTAATAAATGTTATGAGGTAATTTATGTTTCTTGTTATAAAAGAATAGAATAATCCTTTTTAAGTGTAGTTTCATTAAGGTTTTAGTAAACCAAGTGAATTTACATAAAATAAGTATGATATTATAAAAGTAGATAAAGATGTCCGATTTTAATCCAAAAAGCTATTTTTAAAACTCCTCTAAAATTAAAGGGGAGAATTAAAAATAATAAGTTTTATTACGAAGTGGTACATCCATATAACATAGGAGGAATAACAACATGGAGTTTGATATTTATAAGCTTGCTGATAATTATAAATTGACTGAAGTAGAGAGACAGGTACTTGAATACATAATAAATAATATAGATTTAGTGTTAAATAAAGGCGTTAGAGAAGTTGCTAATATAAATTATACTTCTGCAGCTACAATAATTAAGGTATCGAAAAAACTTGGGTATACTGGGTATACGGATATGATATATCGTTTAAACTTTATAATAAAAAATCAGAAGAAGAATCAAGATAGGACCTCTGATATTACTAGCTTTATTGAAGAAATAGATAAAGTTAAGATTGATAATTTTGTGGCAACAATTATTAAGCATAGACAAAATATTATTTTTATTACTGCCACTGGTTTTTCTGGACCTATAGCTGAATTTTTTTGTAGGAAAATGCTTGTGTTAGGCTTTAAGTGCATTCAGACCAATTCCTATGGAGTGTATGATAGTAATCAAATTGGTGGTTCTTTAGTTATAGGAATATCTAAAAGTGGGGAGACGGAGAGCGTGACAAAGGTTATAGATTATGCTTCTAAAAATAACTTAGATATCATCACTTTTACTGGTAATCAATCAAGCTACATGGCAAAGAAATCAACGATTCATTTTTCTGTCTTAGATGATAAAGAGCTGGATGATAGAAATATTACTGCTAATTATTTTTATGCAAGAATAATGATAGTAATGGAATATTTACTTGATAAGGTTATGAACAGTTTGAAAGAATAGATAATCCATTATACTAATCAGAAACTACCAAGATTCATATTAACTATTAATTATATTTTATTTGAAAGTGGTACATTCCTATATAGCTAGTTATAGAATTTCCTCACAAATGTATATTTAAGAGCATATACTGTGGGGAATGTTAGTCTATTACCGTAAAAATAAACTATAGGATTTCTAACTCAATTATTAAGGTATACATATAAAGATGAAACACTTCAAACCGAAATCTATTTTCAAAACTCCTCTGGATTCTGAGAGGAGAATTTGAAAATATAAATTTAATTATGAAGTGGTACATCCATAAGAAACTTATTTTAAATTAATATGGAAGAGGTGTGGTAACTGGTGATTACAAATACTATGGAAAACGAAATAGAGGTTTCTCCTACTGAGGATCTGATGAGAGAGCACGGAGTTTTACGTCGTATTCTATTAATTTATAATGATGCCTTAAGATATTTGAAAGGAGAAAAATTAAGTAATCAGATAAACATTTATGCTGTTATCTATAATTCAGCTTCAATAGCACATGAATTTATTGAAAATTATCATCAAAAATTAGAAGAACAATATGTTTTTCCTAAGTTTTCACAAAGTCCTAAGTATATTGAACTTATAAATACCCTTCGTAGGCAGCATGATGCAGCTTCTAATTTAACAGAAAACATACTATATTTTTCATCAATAAAAAATAGCTATCAGTTTGAAAATACTATTCAACTAATTCACCTATTAACGCTCTATATAAATATGTATGAACCTCATTCTGCTCGTGAAGATACAGTTGTCTTTCCAGCACTTCATGAATTGGTAACCCCAGAAGAATTTAAAGAATTAGGAGAGCGTTTTGAGGAAATAGAAGAACAGAAATTTGGTAAAGACGGATTTGAACATATAGTAAATGAAATTGCTCAAATAGAGAAAGTATTAGGTATATATAATCTAGCACAATTTACCCCAATTCAAAATCCGATGTAAAATCCAATATTTACATGATTGAAGTGGTTCATCTTTAGCAAAGGCTATCTTGAGTTTTTATCAGGGTAGCCTTTTTTGTATCCTAATTTTAGATTTGTTTAAGCCAACTGTTGAAATTAATTGGATATACAGGAGATGCTATAGATAAACTACTTCATATTAGAATTTATCCTAGGAGTTTAATGACTAAAGTAGTTTATCATTCAGCGGAATAGATAATCCAGTTCAATCTAATAAAACCAAGTGACATTTCATTTAACTATTAATAACAATAGGATTAGCAAATATATATTTTATTTGGAACTAGTTTATCTATATATGCGAAAGCTAATAGAATTAAAGCATCGGATGACTAAACACTTAATTTAAGCAGCGTATTAATTTTTTATGTAAAGGTAAACATGTTCACTTTTTGGTCAACATGTTACTGAAAGGGCCAAAGCTATTAACATTGATTATTAAACATGTTATTCTAGGTTCAGGTAATTACCAAAGGCAATTTATTAAATAGTAGAGGGGTATATTAAATGAAAGATAAGATTATAAATAGTATGCAAAAGTTTGCCAAAGCTATGATTGGACCGGTCTTATTTTTGCCAATAGTAGGTATGTCTATTGCATTAACTGCAGTTTTTACAAATACAGCTTTTGTTACTGAAAAAGGTGTAATCTGGACCATAGGTAAGTTTTTCAATGGTATGTTGTCACCTATCATGGGGAACTTAAGTATTTTATTCTGTGTTGGAATAGCCATGGGGATGGCTAAAAAGAAAAAAGCAGAAGCAGCGTTTGTTTCTATAATGTCCTATATTTTGTTTTTAGGTGCTAACAGCAAATGGTTAGAACTATCAGGCAAAATTGTAAAGGGAGACACAGCAGGAGCATTATATGGAACTGGCCAAACGATACAGCTAGGTTTCCATGTAACTGATATGGGGGTATTTCTAGGAATGATTTTAGGTGTCCTAGTTGCCGTAGTTCACAATAAATATGTGACTAAAGAATTTAAAGGTGCCATGGCTCCTTATGGCAATAGCAAGCTTGTATTCGTTGTAATGATTCCAATAATTGCTGTGTTTAGTATTGTTATCACTTATGTTTGGCCAACTATTGCAGGTGGAATTTCAGCATTAACAGGCTTTATGAATACTGCTGGACCAATCGGAGTATTTGTTTACGGATTCTTAAATAGATTTTTAGTACCAACTGGATTACATCACTTAATATGGTCACCATTCTTATATTCATCCGTTGGAGATCAGATGATGATAGGCGGCCAAAATGTTATTGGTGCAAAGCCTGTATTCCTAGCTTTACTAGGTGATCCTAGTGTAACGATGATGAGAGATTCAGCAAGATTCTTAACTTATGGATTAGTTAAAACCTTTGGTGTAATTGGTGTAGCTTTAGCATTTTATTTCACAGCTAAAAAGAGTAAACGTAATAACTTAAAAGCTCAACTTATCCCATCAACTTTAACAGCTGTTATCGCAGGTATTACTGAACCTTTAGAATTTACCTTCATATTTGCAGCACCATTATTATGGTTTGTGTATTCAGTTATTGATGGATTGTTCCAAATGTTTGTGTACTTATTAAACGTAAGAGTTTGTGCAACAAATGGTATTTTAGATTTCCTTGTTATTAATCTACCAGCTGGAATTTCTAAAACTCATTGGCCTTTATATGTTTTAGTTGGTCTTGTTGAGATAGTTGTATTATTCTTTGTATTTAAAATTATGATTGAAAAGTTAGATTTAAAGACTCCTGGAAGAGAAGATGATGATACTGATATGGCTGTGGACTTAACTGAAAATGCAGCAGCAGTTAAAATGCAAATGAAGTCAGCGAGTAAGAATGATGAAGAAGCTGAAGATAGAGAAAAGGCTTTAACAATTATAAAGGCTTTAGGTGGTAAAAATAATATTTTAACTGTAGATAACTGCTTCTCAAGACTTAGAGTTGAAGTTGCAGATAATACTTTAATTGATGAAAAAACCTTAAAGGCAACTGGAGCATCTGGAGTTGTGAGAAAAGGCAATAATATTCAAGTGGTTTATGGCCTTACAATAAATAAAATAAGAACTATTGTAGATGAAGCTTTAGAAACTATGGAAACATTAAAGTAAATTTAAATTAGGGAGGAAGCATTAATATGAAAACATTTAAACTAGTAATCGTAGGCGGTGGAAGCACATACACACCAGGAATCGTAAAAAGTTTGCTTTCAAGAAAAGAAGATTTTAAGATATCGGAATTAAGATTATATGATATAAATGAAGAACGTCAAAACAAGGTTGGAGTAATAGTTAAAAAAGTTGTTGAGATGTTTGATCCAGAAGTTAAACTTATATTTACAACAGATCCTGAAGAAGGTTTTAAAGATGCTGACTTTGTATTTGCCCAAATGCGTGTAGGTCTATACAAATTAAGAGAGCAGGATGAAAAGATACCACTAAAATATGATGTTGTAGGACAAGAAACCTGTGGACCAGGAGGGCTTGCTTATGGTTTAAGAACTATATATCCTATGGTTGAGATGATAGACTTTTGTGAAAAATACGCTAGTCCAAATTATTGGATTGTAAACTATTCTAACCCTGCTGCAATAGTTGCTAAAGCTATGCACAAATTAAGACCGAATGCTAGAATTCTTAATATATGTGATATGCCAGTAGCTATAATGAGAAATATGGCTAATATCTTAGATTGTGATAGACATGATATTGAAACAGATTACTTTGGGTTAAATCACTTTGGCTGGTTTACAAAGATTAGAGTAAAGGGAGAAGATAAAACTGAAGAATTAAAAGCTTATGTAGCTGAACATGGGTATATTCCTCCAGATTCAAGAAGTGAAGTAAGGCATAATGATGCTTCTTGGCTTCATACTTTCGATAATGCTAAATATATAATGAGGATGTTCCCTAAATATCTTCCAAACACTTATATGCAATATTATCTATTAGGAGACAGCATAGTTAAAGATGCAGATAAGAACCACACTAGAGCTAATGAAGTAATGGAAGGAAGAGAAAAGAAGATATTTGATGCAGTAGACCAGTACAATACAACTGGTGAAATAGATCTTACTCAGTTCTTCACAGGGGTACATGGAGAATTTATTGTTGAAGTAGCCATGAGCTTAGCTTTTGACATGAGAAAAAGACATTTAGTTATGGTTGAAAATAATGGTGCCATTAAAAACTTACCAGACGATGCTATGGTAGAAGTACCAGCTTACATCACGAAGGATGGTCCAGAACCAGTTAGAGTGGGTGAAATCCCAACCTTCTATAAAGGTCTAATTGAACAACAAGAAGCTTGTGAAAAATTAGTGGTAGAAGCTGCAATCGAAGGCTCCTATGAAAAAGCTCTTATGGCATTTACTATGAATAAACCAATACCTTCAGCTTTTGTAGCTAAGAAGATTTTAGATGAGATGATTGAAGCTAATAAAGAATACTGGCCAGAATTAAAATAGTAGAGGTGTATATGTTTAAAAATCTGTTTAAAAATCCAAATAAAAATAAAAAGGTTTTATATGCCTTCGCAAATGGTACAAGTATAGATTTAGCAGAGGTTAAGGATGAAGTTTTTTCACAGAAGATGATGGGGGAAGGAATTGCGATTTCTCCAGTAGATAATAAAGTATATTCTCCATGCGATGGAAAGATAATTATTGTTATGCAAGAAAGTAAGCATGCTGTTGGCATAGAAACAGAGGATGGAGTGGAAATCCTTATACATGTTGGAATTGATACAGTAAGCTTAAAAGGTGAAGGTTTTAACATACACTGTGAAGAAGGACAGAGAGTTAAAAAAGGAGATCTTCTAATAAGTTTTGACAAGAGTCTACTTAAGGATAAAGGACTAGATGATACAATAATGCTTATACTTGCAAACCAAAATAATCATGAGATTTTAAATTTTCATGTTGATAAAAATATGGTTGCAAAGGATAGTGTACTTTTGGAATATAAATAGTACAAAACAAGACAAGCTTCCATTTAAGTGGAAGCTTGTCTTTCTATATTAATAGCTATATTTTAGTATAGATAAACCAGTTCTAAATAAAGATCTCGATGGTTCTACGAATCTTTATTTGGGTAAGTTTCAATATGAAGTAGTTTATCTATATAGAGTTCCTAACTAAACTATTAATTTATACATGCCCAAAAGTCCTCAGAAATCGGGATTTTCGAACAGGTATAAATTAAGTTTCTATATAGGAACTCTTTAGAACGAAGTGTTAAACCTAAAGGTATCTATCTTAACTTTTAATGTTTCAGACAGCTCATGGATCACTCCAGTAGCACCCTCTATGATCTCTAATCCTGCTAGTTGTTCTTCAGAAGAACTAGCTACATTTTGATATCTATCAGGAAAATACAGGGGTGTTGAGTTTGTAGGGTTACACTTAAAATATAGGAAAAATTTATGCACCATATATTGACTTGCGAACAGATGTTCTTATATAATAATATTGATAAGATTTTGAGGTGAGGAAAATGGTGTTAAACAAGAATATAGAAATGGTTGCTGCCTTTAATAAAGACGGAAAGGTAGTTCCTGTGAGATTCAGAATATTTTCAGAGGATGAGAGCTACAGCGTATTTACTATAAAGAAGATCTTGAAGGTTGATGAAATAAAAGTTGATAGAGTAGAGAGCATCATATTTAACTGTATAAGTACTATTAATAATGTAGATAAAAACATAGAGCTTAAATATATTAAGGACACTTGTAAGTGGTATCTTTATAAAATGAGTTCCTAAGGTATATGATTAATATATGGAAGTTTAATTCATGCTTGTTCGAAAATCATGGCTTCCGACGATTTTCTGGCATGTATAAATTAATAATTGATGTTAAAATTCTATATAAATTTATAGCCTGACATCAGCGGTGTGATGGCAGGCTATTTTCTTTATAATATATTTTAATTATTACTACTATGATTAAGCATCTAGTGAGTGACGATCACCAACTTGGAATTCATCAGCTGCATTTACTGAACCTCCAGAAGGATATGAAGAAAAGATAAAAAGATTACCTACATTACCTATACAACTTATAGCTACAGATATTTTTGATATAGAATCAGTAGAAGATTTGGAGAAGTATTTATAAGAAACATATAATTAAAAAGAGTATGGAAACACTAGTTCGTAGAGCGCTAGTGTTTTTCTTGTTTTTATGGTAAAATATACGTATGAGAAAGGCTATGTTTAAAGATTTCTTATATCGAAACTTAATATGATTTTTTAAGTGTACGTCCATAATATATGAAACACAGCTTAAGTAAAATATATAAAACAGGTGAAGCAATGTATAATCATATAATAGCTTATTTAAAAACATATAAGAATAAAACTATAGATTTAGATAAATTAATAGACAATACACCGAAGGGCGTTGAGTATGAGGCTTTTGCTGAAGTTATTAGAAAGCTTATGTCTGATAATATTCTTACAGCAAAAAATCCTGAAAATAATAATGGTAAAAAATATTCTCTTCCTAATAAATTTAATATAAATAAGTATGAACTTAGAAAAGGAATTATTGAAAGGGTTCAAGAATATAGCTTTAACTTAAGCTGTGAATTAAATCTACAGGCATATTATAAAATGTCTGAGGATAAGTTCGAAGAAGATCTTCCTTACATAAATAAAGTGAATGAATATATAATTTCTAATGGTCTGCCTAAGGAAACTGCAACCTCTCAAGAGAGGTCTTTTCATATAATTGGCGACGAAAAGTGGATAGATAAAAAGAGTGGGAAAGCACTGCTTGAGAGAATAAAAGTATATGATAAACTTAAGATACATAATGGTTCTGATCCACTGATGATTGCGGTGAATCATTTTGCTTTTGAAAAGATGGAGCATAAGCATTTAATCGTGGAGAATAAGGCTACCTTTATAGCACTTTTAGAAGCTTTGCCTGAAACAGAGTTCTGTTCTTTGATTTTTGGTAGCGGGTGGAAGATAACAGGTAATATTAATATGCTGGAAAAGCAGACAGGTTTAAAGGAAAATAATATAATATATTATTTTGGAGATATAGATAATGAAGGTTTAGCTATATATAATTCCTTAGGTGAAAGAGCTACAGTGAAGCTGGCTACAGAGTTTTATAGAGCTTTACTTAAGAAGGATTATAAGGAAGGTAAGAAAAATCAAGAAAAGAAACCTTCTGCTTTAAAGAATTTTTCAAAGAACTTTGATTTAGAAGAACAGAAGCTTATACTGGAAAAGCTAGAGACTGGTTATTATTGGCCTCAGGAGGGGTTAAATAGAACAGAACTTCAGCACATATGGAGGAACAGCGCATGGAAATAAACATAGGAAATGTAGTGGAGAACTACAGAGAAAGAATTCAAAGACTGGCTCTATTTGATCCTTTATATGCATTGTCAAGAAAAGGAATGAAGGATGACAAAGGAAAAGAGGTTGATTATTTTAGTTTTGGCCTTTTAACTTTACTGTTCTTTTTTGAGAATATGCTTATAAGAAATAAGAAAACAGGGGTAAAGGAGCTGGCTGCATTTTTGCAGGAGCTAAGTAAAGATGAAATAACTATGGATATTATAGGTTTTGAGAGGGTTGCAAGAACAATTATTGATACTTTTAGACCTCCTACAGGAAAAAGAAATTCAAAGACTTTTTTCAATTGGGAGACTAAGAAGCAGGAAACAGTTCAGTACTCAGTGCTTAAGGCTGCAAAGGCGGATCTTGAAACCAACACTCAGTATTATACTCTTGACGAGCAGGGGCTTGAGCTTATCTTTGCCACAAAAGAGTATTTTAATGAATTCCAGCTTTCTATAAATCAGCTGGTACTTAGAAAACAGCTTGAGAAGGGTGAGTTTTCTGGAGCCTTAAGGCAGATAGATGAAATGAATCTGGATGTTAAGAACCTGCAGGATAGAATAGTTAGGATTAAGCATGAAGTCAATAGAAATATTGTATCCAATGAAACCTATGAAAGATATAAAAATATAATTGAAGACATAAATAATAGATTGCAAATGGAAGATGAAGAGTTTGAAGAATTAAAAACCTTCGTTACAGAAACTAGAGAAAAGATAGCCAGTGACTTAAGTAAAAGTGAAGATAGAAAGGCTTATGAGCTTATCATACAGATAGATAAAGAACTAGGAGAGGTTCATTATAACCATAGATTACTCTTTAAAGATAGCATTATTCTTAAGACTTCGGCACTTCAAGCAGCTCAGGAATCCTTATATTATGTAGGGATAGACTCTTTCAATTTCAATCAAGAAATAACCAGCAGAGTATTTTCATCACCTATTCCACTGGGCGAAACAAGAACTCTTATTGAACCTTTTCTGTATTTAGAAAAAAGCAAAGTATGGTCTCCTTTAACAGTATTTTCTAATCAAAAGATAGAAAAGCTTGATAAAGAAGAAAGAATACAGGACTTTTTGGCTGTGACTAGTGATGATGAGGCAAAGCTTGATCTTAAGCTTCAAAGCAACAATTATAAGGTTATTGCGTCTATAATACTTATGGCAATGAAGGCTGAAAATGAAATAACTCTTGAAAAAATAGTTGAGTTTATGAAAAATAATGCTTACGCTGAGATATTAAATCACCGTAGTTTTTATGATTTCTTTATTATATTGCATCAAAAATCTCCTGTAGTTATGGAAATCCAGGAGGACCAAGAAGAAGGTATATTTGGACAAGTTTACAAGTTGTTAATTAAAAAGGGCAAGAAACTTTATGTAGAAGAACTTGACACTATACTAGAGGTTACAGAGAGATTTGAGATTAAGAATATGAGCTTTAGATTGGAGGAATATTAATGGCACTTTATAGCAATGAGCAAGTAATGCAAAGCTTCAAGCTATATTCTACACTAGCTATGAAGGGATACGGAGAAAAAGAGGATTTAAAGCTTTATACCTCAGACGATGTTACACGGGGACTAGTAGATCAGTTTGCTAGAGAAGTAGATTGTACTATCTTTTCTTCTGGGGAAGTAATCTATATGATTCCTATAGCAAAAGAGTCTATTTTCCATGTTTCAAATGAAGCTATAAGAAAAGCATATCTTCCAAGTAAAGCTGTAAATTTGGATTTATATCTTATGTATTTATCAATTATCGTTTTATTTGGCGATTTTTATGATAGTTATCAAACTAACGAAGCAACTAGAGATTTTATTACAATAACTGATTGGCTAGATAGTTTGAATCAGAGGATTTTTATATTAACTGAGCATGAAGAGGAAAAGCTTAAAGCTCTAGATCAGGAGTTTGAGTATAATTGGTCTGCTATAATTCAAAAGTGGACTGACATGGATGAAATTAAGGAAAAAGTAAAGGCTCAGGATGGTAGAACCATAAGCAGAAAGAGCTTTTTAAATACTGTTAAAAAGTTTCTTGAGGACCAGGAGCTTATTAAGGATATTGGAAATGAAGAGCTTGAGCTTACGGAAAAGGCTAAGACCATCATTCAGAGATATTACATGGAGTATGATTACAACAGAGGAATACTAGATTTTCTGTACAACATTGACAAGATGAAGGGGGACGAAAAGTAATGCCGGCGATTTCAAAAATTCGTTTTACTAATGTGGTGTATGAAAATGGTGAAAAAAGATACAATGATGATATTTTTGAGTTTGACAGCTATAACGGAGCTATATTACTTGAAAATGGCGGAGGAAAAACTGTTTTTGTTCAAACAGCGTTGCAAGCAATACTTCCCAATATTGAAGTGGCAGATAGAAAGGTAAAGAACACCTTAGCTCTGCAAAATACCTCAGCACATATTGCCATAGAGTGGATATTAAATGAAAGACCTAGAAGATATGCGGTTACAGCAGTGACCTTATTTATGAATAAAGAGTACATAGATTCTCATAAGTATGTTTATGAATACATAGAAAATGATGATAATTCCATCGAAAAGATACCTTTTGTAAGAGAAAGCATCAATGGAAGCATGAGACCATCCACTAAGGAAGAGATGTCTGAATACTATACTTATATGAGCCAAAACAGAATGAATGCTAAAACCTTTAAGAGCATAAGAGAATACCATACTTACATAGAAGATAATTTTAAGATAATACCTTCAGAGTGGAGGAAAATCGCTTTAATAAATGGAGCAGAAGGTGGAGTTGAAGCCTTTTTTGATGCTTGCAAGACCACTGGTCAGCTAGTAGATAATCTACTCATACCTACAGTAGAAGAAGCTTTGGCTGGAGAAGGTACTAAGGATTTTGTAGAGATTTTTGAAAGACAAAGAGAGCACTTTAAAAAATATAGACAGCTTAATGCAAGAATTGAAGAAAGCAAAAAAGTTGAAGAGCAGATAGAGTTATATTCAAGAGTTTTTGAAGAGTATGATATAGCTAAAGCTGAAGAGATAAAGGCAAAAGAAGCACTAAAAGCTTTGGACAATTACATAAAGATAGAAGCATCAGACATAAAGGGTAAGCTTGAAAAAAATAATAAGGAAACCCTTGCGTTATCTGAGGAAGAAGAGCTTTGGAAACAGAAAAACTTATCTTATGATATAAAGAACTATGAAAATAACATGGTTAAGGAAGAAAAAGACTACAAACAAGTCCTTGAAAGCTATGACAAACTTAAAAATGCAAAGTCAGAAAAAGAGATAAAGTATTCAGGACTTCAAATCTCAAAGTATAAAAAAGACATAAAGGTAGAAGCAGAAAGTATCGAACTGATAAATAAGCAGCTAGAAGCTTTAGATAAGGATGAGGCTGTTGAAGATATAAAAGACAAACTAGAAGAAAATAGTAAAAGAATAAGAGGTTACTATTTAGATAAGGAAGAAAGCTTAGAAAAAGAAAAGAATTTATTAGAAGGCCAGATCAATAATGTTGTAGAGCAGCTTAAGTCTAGTGAGATGGAACTTAAGGCCATAAGGGCTAAAGAGAAGAATTTACTGGATAATAAGAGTAATCTTCAAGGTATAATTTCTTATTTAACTACTGATATAAATAAAATCAATAAAGCAATTTTGGACAATCCTAATGAAGGCAATATAAAAGATGAAGTCTCAATATGGAAGAATAGAATAAATGAGCTTGAACATAAAATCTTTGAAGCTAACAACCAGAAAAGAAGTCTTATTGAAGAAAAGCAAAGCCTCAAGGAAGCTCTAGTTAAGTTTAGAAAAGAATTAGAAGATATTAATGAAGAGAGACATGCTTTAACTAGCGAGATTAAGAACATAGATGATAACAAATTTGAGTTATTAAATAAAATAAGAGAATTTAGAAGCAGCTGGCTAAGCTTTGAAGCAGATTCTATATATTCAAAGCAAAGTACCATACTGACTCAGGTAGAAAATAAGCTTCATAAATTAAAGGAAGAAAAAGAAAAAGCTATCTTTGATGAAAGACTAGCTCATAGATATGCTGATGAGTACAAGGAAAGCGAATATTATACAGCAGATCCTGCCTTAGAGAAGAGTATAGACCAATGGAGAAGTGGCTTTAATTACCTAGAAAGCGGTACAAAGTATATTCAAAGAATATGCAGAAAAGAAGGAAAGTCGGAACAAGAGCTTTTTAAAAATTATCCTTATTGGACCTTGAGTTTAATAACTTCAGACGAGGAAGTAGAGAAGGTTAAAGATAAGGTTAGTAAAAGTGTAAAAGACATTTTACATCCTATTATAATACTTAGCGAAAATGAAGCTAAGGCTAAAGCTTTAGGAGAAAATGGTGTAATAAAGGAAAACATAATATATCCTTCTATTTGGTCTAATAACATAAATCAAACATATTTTGAAAATTGGCAAAAAGATATTGTGCATAAGGCTGACGAAACTACAAAGCTTCGTGAAGAAAAAGAAGCAGAACTAAGTCAGTGCCAAGATTTACATAGAGATATAACCATATTTTATAACAAATATCCATATGACCATTACAATGAACTTCTAAAAGTTGAAAAGAGCCTTAAGGAAAAAGCAGAAGAAGTCTCTAATTCAATAAAAAGTAGTGAAGCTAGACTAAGTGAAATAGATATCGAAGTGAAAAAGATAGACAGCGATGTTAAAGAATTTAGTACGGAGCAGAGAAATCTAGATGATAAGGTAGTTAAGGGACAAGAGTCCATAAGTAAGACCAGTGAAAAAGAAGAAAATGAAGTTAAGATAAGCCTTATTAACAAAGAGATAGAGTTAATAGAAGTAGAAACTTTAAAAGCTGAGAAAACTTTGAAGGAAAATGAAGAAGTAAAAACTGAGCTAAATAGAGATTTAAATAATGTAAAAAACAATATAAGCTCTTTAAAAGCTGAAAAACTATATGAAGAAGCAAAAGCTTTATCTCCAATGTTTTCTGATTTAAGCAAAGAAGTATTGGAAGAGGAGAGAAAAATCCTTAAAGATCAGCTTGATAATAAGCAACAAAATAGAGGACAGTTTGAAGAGAGGTTAAAAGGCTCAGTAAGTTTAAAGAAAAATCATGAAAAGCAGCTACTGGACTTTATGAAAAAGCTAGAGGTTACTGTAGATGAAAACCTAGAATTCCCTCTTAACGGTGATATGGAAATATCCAATTTACTTGATGAAATAAAGGAACTAAAAGAGCCTTTAGGAAAATTAAAAGGTGAAGCTGATGAAGCTAAAACAAGATTTGAAAAGAGTAAAACTCTTTACGAAGTTAAAAAAGAAGATTATCTAAAATACTACAAGGAAATAATCAATTTCAATTTGGAACTAGAGCTTATAAAGCCACAGTTATCAAAAGAAAAGGATGTTTTAAAGAAAAAGAGAGCTTATTTATCCAGTGAAAAAGAAAGATTAGATAACGAAGAAAAGAGTATTTTGAATATCTTAAGAAATCTAGAACTTTTCAATGCAAGCTATGCTTATTTAAGTGAAGAGATTCAGTTATGTAAACTTCCAGAGGATTTAGCACAGAATATTCCTTATAATAGAAAAGGAATTGTTGAGGCTGCAAAGAAGAAATTAGAAGAGGCAAAGAAGATCTTAGATAAAAAGAGCATAGAAACAGAAGCACAAAAAGATGTGTTTGTAAAATTTTGCGAAAGCGAAATCCTTGATGTAAAGCTTAAAGAAATGGCTACTTCAGGTGTTAGATTTAAAAACACCTATAAGGATATCATCGAGTGGCAAAAGATGATGAATGAAAGAATATCACGCACCATAGACATTGCTCAAAATGATATTCGTGAACATGATAAAGAAGTGCAGCAGTTCATTAATCAATTACATTCTTACCTAATTACAATGGTACAAGAACTTAAAGCTATTCCTAAAAAGACAAGAATAAAGGTTGAAGAGGAATGGAAGGAAGTATTCATATTCAATGTTCCAGAGTGGGATGAAAAATCAGGAAAAGAAGAGCTGGCAAAGCATATTGATTGGATGCTGAACCAACTTGAAGGCGATAAATTTAAAGATGAAAATGGAGTGGAACTAGCAGACCAGGCAAAGAAAGAAATAGAAAAATGGCTTAAGTCCAAGCAATTATTACAAATAGTAATGAAGCAAGATACTATAAAAGTTAAATGTAGAAAAGTAACCAATGACGGTAAGATGAGAAGTGCTCCTTTCTCTTGGGAAGTATCTAACTCTTGGTCAGGAGGAGAGAAGTGGAGTAAGAATATGTCTTTATTCTTAGGCATATTAAACTACTTAGCTGAAAAAAGAAAGCAGATAATGCCAACTAACAGGCACTACAGAACAGTAATTGTGGACAATCCGTTTGGTAAAGCTTCCAGTGACCACGTGCTTGATCCGGTTTTCTTCATAGCAGAGCAATTAGGTTTCCAAATAATAGCCCTTACAGCTCATGCAGAAGGAAAGTTCATAAGAACCTATTTCCCTATTGTTTACAGTTTAAGACTTAGAAGTTCTAAGGACAATAGTACTCAAATAATGACTAAGGAAAGAGAAATAAAGCATACATACTTTAGAGACAATGATCCTGATGCTTTAATAAGACTTGGTGAAGCTAAACAATTAGGTTTTGATCTTGAGAGTTTGTTTAAGAGTAACGAAGTTTAATAAAATTAGAAAATTGTAGCCTGGCATCTGTTAATTGTTGATGCCAGGCTGATTTTCATATTCTTAATTTAGATTATTTCACAACTTTATTTTTTGACACTAAAATTATCGTATCTATTACATCTAGAACAAAACATAGTTGTAGTAGCATGTGCAATACTAGTTTCCCAGTCTTAATCCTTTTTTCTTTATATAAGATTAAGGAAAAACCTATTCCATAACTTGATGTAAATATCACTGTAAGGTATGCGAAAAAAACAGGAATTAAAAATAATAATGGTATAGGTGTGAAGACAATAAGTCCTCTGGATGCAGCGAAAAATAGTAAAAACAATAAAGCATATATAATAAAATTAATGACAAAGTAAGGAATTACTCCAAATTTAAGTGCTTTCATATTCTTTCGCATTGAGTTATAGTCACTATTTTTTAAAAGAATAAAAGAATTTACAGCGTTTATTCCTGCAAAAACTATGTTGAAAGTTTCTGAAACAATAAGTGCAAATACGAATATCCACTTCAACCAGGCATACATATTACTATGTGTTAGTCCTCTTAATAGAAAAAGTAATGATAAAATTACAATAAAGAGGTTGAAGTATAGCCCTATCAGTGTGTTCTTAACATTTTTCATTTATCTACTCCTACTTAAAGTTCATAATATATTATAATGTGCAGTTAATGTGGTCATATTAGTAATTGTTACTTTATCGCTTTGATTAACGAAGCCCTAGCCCATCTTTTCTCCACTGAAATATTACTGAAACCTACATCAGAAAGGAGAGTGAGCTCAGTATCTAACGCAAGAGGAACATCAATGTGAATAGCTCCAAATGGAACTTGCTGCTTTTGATATATCTCTTCTGCATTTTTAAGTAGGTTAATTTCAGCGTCTTTATCTTTACAAACAGTGTCACCGTTTATGAAATGGGCACTAGTTTTTAAGCAATAATGTATTTTTTTATAGAGTCTAGTTTTTTGATTTATATTAAAATGATGTAGAGAATAAGTTGAAAGCACAAGGTCAAAGCTGTTTTCTGCGAATGGAACATCAAAATATGAACCGCAAATTGTATTTAATGTTAACTTTGGATGCAAGTCCTTTTTCTGCAGCTGTTCTAGCATACCGGGAGAAATATCAATGGCAGTAACTGTAGCAGAATGCCTAATTCTTTCTATTTCTAACCCTGTACCACAGCCGAGAACTAAAATGTTTTTAGGTTCTCCACAGATATTGAACTGCTTTTCAATTTCATCATAGAACTCACCCATACCAAGATCTTCATAAAAGTTTCTGTCATAATCTGAAGCACATTTATTAAAATGTGCATCCATATTTTCCACTTTAAACATAGCTATCTACCTCCTTTAGTTATGTGAAGTTTTGTGTTAGAATATTTTCCAATCGTCTAATTACCTAATTATATATTAAGTAATTGAGTAAATTCAAATATTTTACAAAAAGGTTATGGGGTAATTTAAAAGAATGTACATTTTAACAATATTATTAACTACTCAAATCAACATTCTTGTCTAATTTAACATAGAAATCTTTGGATTTTATTAGAATATAAATAGCAAAAAATCTAATTAACAAACTACCTATAGCCGCTATATCTCCAAGAAAAATTGCAATAATGCAACCCAAAGCATTAATACAAAGTGTTATTATAGCAAATCTTATTCCGTTACCTTTCTTAGTTAATAACAATATAGCCGATATTATTTCAAGTATAGCCATGAAAATTCCATAAACAACTGCATAGATAGGAATATGTTCATTTGTAAATGTGCTGCCCATTCCAAATAAATAACGAAAATTAAACCATTCCATATGAGGCACTAATCCCTTTATAATTCCCATAATCCCACCTATAAGCAAGGCGTATATTAAAATGTAAAATAAAATCTTGATTATTTTCATATAATGATCTCCTCTTTAAATATTTCAAGAATTGATTATACCATTAAGTTCCAATTAATCGCAATATATAATATAGTTAGCTAAAATGTTTCTTATTACTTTTTAATGGATTATTTAATTTAAAAGAGTATGATTATATTTTAATTACATCGTCTTATTTTTAAATTTTCACTTAATTATTTATAATTATATAAATAACCCTATACAACTTTTTGTGAAAATGGATGTGAAGAGATAGCGGCACTGCTTCAATCATTAAACTCCATGTAGTGCAATTCCTATATTAATCTAAATATAACTACCTAAATGCTGCTACCTTATATAATGCACTTGTGTATATATATTTTTTATACCCTTAGCTTCTGTATTAAATAAATGTTGGTATTTTATAGCTTGTCCTTTGGGGCTCCAGTAACAACATTTATTTAATACATAATAGAAGGCTTTTTTATAGTAATATCTAGTGCTTACCCCTTTAGCATAATTTTCTTCAAAACTCGAAGTAAATTAAGGTCCTAGATAATTTTTAGAGCGATTCTTTAACATAACATAAATTTTATATTTCTTAATTCCAAATCTAAATAAGCTTTGAAAATTTGCTATGATGTATAAGCTACATCATAGAATACGATTTGAGTTCGCATGTAAATACAATTGTGGTATCATATGGATAAGTGTTAAAAAGTTATAGTGTAATTTATTATGGTTTCATAATAGGAAGGTGAAGAAATTGATTATTAGAGAAAATAAATTTGATAATATAGAAAGTTTCATTGAGAATCTAAAGAAAAATGAAAATATAATAGGCATTGTTGAATATGGAGGAAGAACGTATAAAGATATGGCTACTGGTGGAGATTACGATTTAACTGTAATTTTTGATAAACCAGTATCTAAAAATTTTTCAGGGGTACATTTCCGTATTAAAGATATTCCTGTTGATTGCATGCTTTTATCTAAAGAGGATTTCATGGCAGATATGCCTATAGATGAATTTATGTTGGTTCATCTTAATTGCAAGATATTATATGATAAGGACAATATAATTTCAGAGTTATTAAAAAGTGTTCAAACTAAATGGACTGTTCCTAGAGAGTTGTCAGACTTTGAAAAGATGCTGTTTAGATTTTCTTTTAGACATGTACTTGATAAACTAGAACACAGATTGCATGACAATGAAATATATGCAAAATACTTTATTTACTCATCAATGGATTGGTTCTTATCCTGTTATGCTCGTATAAAAGGATGGGAAGTAGGAAAACCAAAATTACACTTAAAATTTATCGAAAGACAAGAACCTAGATTATTCGATATAATTTCAAATTTATATTCAGAAAATTGTTTAGAAAAACAGTTTGAGTTAATTAGTCAATGTGCAGAGTATATGCTTGATTCTATTGGCGGACTGTGGAAGGAAAAGGAGATTATATTTCACCTTCTGCCAGATGGGGAAAATGATGAAGTTGAGCAAAATGAATTTTTGGATATTTTGATGAACTAATAAGTTAAGTGCGCTAAATATATAATGTAATAAAATACTGTGTTTAAATTAAGTGGTTAGGAATCTCCAGCATAACTATTTAATTTGAAAAGTATTCTTTAGCAAAGCATGGAGCAAATATACGTACCCATAGTAAGAAGCTTACATGATTCTGGAAATCAATTTGTTAGCAAAAGGAGAGATATTATGGAAATTAATAAAGTAGTTGAAAATAAAGTAGAAATAGCTGTTGTAAAAAGCAGTGAAGTGCTGATAACAGATGTTCAATCTGCCTTAGATCTAATAGCAACTGTGAGTTATGAGACAGGTTGCGATGCGATGGTTTTGGATAAGTCATCAATAGTAGAAGAATTCTTTGATTTAAAAACAAAATTAGCAGGAGAAGTGCTTCAAAAATTTATAAACTATCGTATGAAGCTTGCAATAGTTGGAGATTTTTCAGGCTATACAAGTAAGAGCCTTAGAGATTTTATTTATGAAAGCAATAATGGGAAAAATATATTCTTTTTAAGTAGTGAAAAAGAAGCTTTAGAAAAGTTAGGAGTTTTATAGTTCAGTGCAATGTAACACATGCTTATAGAAAATTATATGCTTTATAGAGAAATCAGAAGTAGATACATTATTTTAAAATTTGTGCTGTAATTAGAGTATAAATTAACTAAATTTATTAAACAATTGCATAATATGACGAATTGATTAACTAAATATAGCAGATACTTTATTTGGGTGATTTATTTGGGAAAAGAACATATATTAGGTGAGGTTTATAAAGTAGTTGCAGATAATAATAGACATTTGCAACAGCTATGGATTGGCCATATTATTTTTACATGGCGTTGGTGGTTGGGAGTAGCTTTAACTATTATTCCTTGGATTATTTGGATAAAGGCTAGAAATAAAAAAGAAACAATACGTCTACTCTTTACAGGGTTAGTTGTTGCGATAGTGACTAATGTCTTGGATCTAATTGGTATATGTTATGGGCTTTGGTACTATGATTACAAAGTAACTCCTATGACTGTAATATATGTTCCTTGGGACTTTGCATTATTTCCTGTAGCAATAATGCTTTTACTACAATTAAAACCAAAAGTAAATGTATTTATAAAAGCAATAGGATTTGCAATGATATGTGCGTTTGTATTTGAGCCTCTATTTGCTTGGTTGGACATATATGTATATGTAAAATGGAAACATTGGTATTCATTTATAATTTATATTCCGCTGTACTTAATATTTAATAAGATATATAATAGTAAACTTTTAAAGCAGTGAAAAAATGAATAATGCTAATAAAAAGATTAAGGGAGGTCATTTTTTGACATCCCTTAAAAATTGTGGTATTTTCAATACATCTCTTAAAGATAGCTTAATCCAAGGTTATCCAGTATCTTTGAGGAATTCTATTTACTTCTAAGACTTCATTTTCAAAATTTCTTTAAAAATTGCATTTGACTTTTTATTTATAAACCAAGTTGAGTCTTCATTCATTAACACACCTTGTACATTTATACCTTCATCCACCCACAGCATATAAGCTTCAGAGGAAGTATCTTTAAAATTCATAGTTACAGAATAATCACATGATCGTATATCAATCTTTGCATTAGTTTTCTTCTTATCATTTAGTGCCTTTGCAAATTTATCTATAGTACTCTTATCTGAAAGTGTCCATTTTGTCTTGTCTGACTGCCTAATTATTTCAATTGAACTGATTTCTTTACTATTACCTAAAGAGTTATTGATATACAGTACAAATAATACAGCTGCAAAAGTGAAAATTAGCAAGACTAGAGTGATTTTTCGCATTAATAAATCCTCCTAATTGCATTGAAGTAATACTCATATTTTGAATTTATTGGATGTGGTATGAATTTATTATCCTATAAAGTTTCTATATATACAAGTGATTCCAATTAGGGTATCCTAAAAATAATATTTCAGGGCAATAGTGCAGATTGAGAAGTGATTCAACTTTATAAACACTAGATATTTATAGAATTTTTATTGTAATATGACAGTATGATGACGTATTAAGTGTGTTATCTTATAGATATGGATGTACTACTTCGTAATAAAGTTTATTATTTTTAAATTCTCTCACCAGAACCCGTAAGAGTTATGAAAATAGATTTAGGTTCGAAATGGTACATCTATAGAGCGATTTCAAATAGATTTTATAAATCAAGATAAATACCATTATTAGTTAATATGTTTTCTAGTGTACTCTAAATTCATGGAATTAGAGTAGCTATATATTAAAAACAAGATAAAAAGGAGAGTAATTGTGAAATACGAGTGGAAAAAGCAAGAAAAAAATTTATATTTACCGAAAGAGAAGCCAGATTTAATTATAGTACCAAAGCAAAAGTTCTTTATGATAAAAGGAAAAGGAAATCCTAACGATGAAGACTTCGCTGAAAGAATAGGTGCATTATATTCGTTAGCCTATGCTGTTAGAATGATGCCAAAGCAAGGTTACACACCAGAAGGGTATTTTGAATATACTGTTTATCCACTTGAGGGAGTATGGGACCTTACAGAAGAGGGGAGAAAGCTTGATACCTTAAATAAGGATGAATTGCTATATACTATAATGATTAGACAACCTGATTTTGTGACTGAGGAAGTGGTAAGTAAAGCATTTGAAAATATTAGAAAGAAAAAGCCCAATCCTTTATTAGAGGAGGTAACTTTCGAAACTATGGAGGATGGGCTATCAGTTCAGATGATGCATATTGGATCTTATGATGATGAAGCGCAAAGCTTTGAACAAATGAAAAGATTTATAAAGGAAAATGATCTTGAAATAACCACTCTAGTACATAGGGAGATATATATTTCAGATGCAAGAAGAACAGAAAAATCCAAACTAAAAACCATTTTAAGGTATAGGGTTCACCATAGATAATAAACCGTGAAATATAGGAACATCAATATAAATATTCTTAAAGTGCAAAGTAATGTAACTCTCAAAAAAGGGTGCTATTGCTTTGCATTTTGTTATCAATAGTATTATTAGATATAGCTTAAATAAAAGACTTTTAACATAAATTTTCTTAGGAAATGTAAAGCTTACACCTGTAGCAAAATAAAATTCTCAGCATATAGTAATATTAGATTACTTAATAATAGAGGGGAATTATGGCGAGTTTTAACAGAGTTATAGTAGATAAGAAATTCCTAAGAAGAAATTTAGTTGAAGAAGAGGACATATCTAAATCACTAAGCAGGTTTATAGACAACTCCATAAATGCTAGAAGAGAAGTGACAACTAGTAAAAACCCTTGTAAAATTACCATAAATATAACTAAGGATTCCATAGAAATTAGTGATAACAGCGGAGGAATCCAAAGTAAGATTACAGACAAAGATATCTTTAGAATAGGCTTCGAAAACGGAGATAATATTTCTGGATTAGGTATAAAAAAGTCCTTTTTTAAGCTGGGAAATAAAATAGAGATATTTTCAAACAAGAAAAGGTGCTCTAGAAAGTTTTCTTTAGATCTTAATTCGAATAGTGATGAGCTTGAATCTCAAACTGAAAACTTAGCTTATAATTCAAAAATAGTTGAAGGCACTACTATAATAATCAGTGACTTAGAGAAGAGCTTAAAAAAAGAATTAGACAATGGCTACTCAATGGAGAAAATTTTAATAAGCCTTGGAAGACTATATTGTAAATTTATAGAAAAGGGTGAGCTCATAATTTTCGTCAATGATAAAGAAGTGACTGCAAAAGGAATTAAGGCTAAAAAGCTAAATTCCTGCAGGATATTAGGTGGCTATGAAGTTACCTTGTATAAAGGCTCTAAGGAAGATCATTCAGGAATTGATATATTTATAAATGACTTTATGGAATATGAAAGAGTAAAAAATAAAGAGGTTAAGTGGAATCTATTAAATGAACCAAAGCACACTTATTCTGATTGTATTGTTGAAATAAGCTATCATGGAGATAGAGATAAATTCTTCCAAGAGAAAGAACTGCTATTTTCAGAAGTTATAAAATTTATTAAGGATAATAAAATGTACTTCCTAAGCAGCACTATAATCATTCAATATGATATGCCTATAGGGAAAGTAGAGGATCTTAAAGAATATTACGATGAAAGTACTGCAAAGGCTATAGGCATAAAAGGCTTCGATAAGTTATATGAGGAGTATGTTCAGAGTAAGATGAAGGATAACTAAATAGAAAAGAGCAGTGTTTTACTGCTCTTTTCTATTGCCATAAATCTTCGACTAACTTATCAATCCTTTGTTTACTAGAGTTATTATGTATTTTATGCAATAAAATATAATATACAGAGTAGCTACTGAAATAGTAAATCTCCATACTGAAACAATAAGTGCGCTATTTTTGAACAACTATAAATTAAGTATATGTATTACTGACGTACACAAACGTTACAAGGATCAGATTTTCCTAATCTTATAACATCTGATAATTTGCCTGATAAAACGGTTTTACTTCTTTTTAAAGTAGCACAGTTTCTATTATAGTGAAAGCTTTTTCCTCCTGGGGTATAGTATACAGTTCTTTCACTTTTTTGCTGTTCTGCTGTAGGAGCAGTCGTTACATCCTCATGTTTTATACTACTAAATCCAGAAGAATTACTGCTATTATTCTTACTACTTGAAGTAGAAACACTACTTGGTGAGCTTGTACCGTTTGTGCTATTGTTGCTAATATTCGAAGTACTTACTTGGTTCGTAGAATTATCTACAGGTGTGCTATTATTATTATTTTCAACTGACTCTTTTACAGCAGTATTAGTTGCTTTGGATGTAGTTGTGGAATTACTATTTAAATTATTATCAGAAATTTTCTCGCTAGCAACTGTTGTTGCATTATCTGTAGGATTAATTCTAAAATTAATACCATGTGAAGCAAGAAAAGAGTTTGCAAATAGCAATGATATAGATATTAAAATTCCAAAATAATATTTCTTCGACCTATCTTTATTTTTTAGCCCGGTTACTAAAATCAATGTGATACAAGAACCAAAAACTAAAAATCCTACTAAAAGTAAAAATGCAGTTAAGTCTGATGACATTATGAAGAGCGATATTAAAGCTGAAAACACCATGCCATTAATATACTTTTTTCTTTTGCTTTTTAGTACTTTGGTAGAAGACCAAAGTTTAAAAAGACATATTAGAAAAATTAAAACTGAACAATAAAAAAGTAATGCAATCATTATTAAACCTCCTAGAAATTTATGCCTTGATAATTATAACATAATATTATAGTTAAAATTTGTCGTGGTATAAATTACCAGGTGGCTGGTTATATTTAAAAGAAATGCATATGAGTTCGTTTTGATTAATAAAGTACTAATCTATACTAGAATTAAAATTATATTTATTTGATGATTATTAGCTTTGTAATTTCATTTCCATTCTAAATCTTAGGATTAGAGGATTATACGTAATTTACGGATAATTACATCGGTGTCGACGACTTTTGGAGTATTTCGGACAAAAGGTATTCTTACACTGATGTCAAAGAGGTTAATGTTAGTGTAACAGATAAAAGTTCTAAGGATAAATGTGGATTTTCCTATGCAATCATCTTCAATGATTATAAATTTCAAGTTATTCTTAAATATAAATCCAATGAAATTAAAAGAGCAGATCATATATTAAAGTCTAAGAGAGTAAAAATTAATCTTTCTAAAATATCGAAGTTTAAGCTTGAATATATTAAAGAGAACTATAGTGAAGACTTCTTTGAAACAGTAAGAAATATTTATGATGTAGATTGAGGATTACTATGACTACAGAAGACTTATATACAATTAAGGGAAATCGATTTATTAAAAAAGCTTAAAGGGATACTCTGCATTAGCACTAATTTGTTGAAGCAAACAAATCAGTGCTAATGCAGAGTATTTTATTATAATTGTTTATATTATTTATCGGGGGTGCACTAAATTTATAATATCTTATATGACCTGAAATAAATTTAAATGGACAGTTTTTACTAATAAATTGCCTTGAATTTAATTGCAAAAACCCCTCAAACCCTGATTTTATGCATAAATTGTTAAATAGTTATATTTTTAAAAAGATAACTTTTTATAATTATATAATTTTTTATAGGGAAAATCTTTTGTATTTATCTATTAGATACCACCGCTATATAAATACTTTCATACTTAGAATTGTTCGGCCTTAAAGAAATCCTAAGAGACATATCTAAAAGTCACAATGAGCAGAGAAGATCATACATGTGAGCTTGAGTCTTCGTAATGACATGATTCAATAAAATTTATACAAAGAGCATTTTAGTACTTAGAGGATAATAAACAATAGCTGTGGGATTAAATGGAATATAGTGATATAATTTCAAATAGTAGTGTTAAAATTGTATACTGTAGAAAATTATTTTAAATTACTGAGAAGATATTATAGTCGACAAGGGCCTTAGGAAGATTAAGAAATTAAGTGATTAAAAGGAGAGGAAAATGCTACAACATAAAAATTTAAAAGCAATTTTATTTGATTCTGGACGAGTTCTTAATGATCCACGAACAGGAAATTGGTTCGTGCCTCCAAATTTTCATAGTTATGTTGATAAAAATAAATTTGAATTGTTAGATGAAAAGCTGGTACAAGTTGCTTTTTACAAGGCTATGAAGTTTTTAGACGCAAAGAGTATTATTTTAACAGAGGAAGAGGAGTTTGAACTCTTTATAGAATTTTATAAGGTATTATCAAATGAACTTTCAGGTTTAGAGCTAAATGAAACCCATATCGTTGAGATAGCTAGAGATACAGTGTTTAACGATGAAAAGTTTCTATTTTACGAGGATGTGTTTGAGGTCATACCTAAGTTAAGTAAAAGCTATAAGCTTGGAGTAGTTTCAGATACCTGGCCTTCACTAGAGAGAGTATTCAAGAATGCTGGATTAAGAGAATATTTTTCAACCTTTGTTATGTCATCAAAAATAGGAGTTATAAAGCCAAATGAGTTAATGTTTAATACTGCTTTATCTGAGTTAAATATAAATCCAGAGGAGGCAATCTTTATTGATGATAATATAAAGAATGTTGAAGGTGCAGCTAAATTGGGGATGCAAGGTATCTTGATGATAAGAGATGAAAATTTAAAGGTCGACACAGAGTATAAAACCATTAGAAATTTAAAGGAACTTCTAAGTTTATTAGAATAGATAAATAACTATAGTTTAGCAGGAGGAAAATTATTATGAGTGCTTATTATTTGTTTAGTGATTTTGATATAGACAAAGGATTTACAGCTGATGTAAGAAATAATTTACTTATTGATATAAAGAGTGATCTAAAGATAGTTTTCATAGCTTCTAGTCCTGATTGTTTTGAGGTTACTGATAAATATGCTAAGAGATATTTAGGATGGTTTTCAGATATTGGGATTAACTTTAAATCTAGTAAAGTAATTGATAATAGAATGAAGAAAAATGAAATGTTAGAACACATAAGAGATACTTCAGTGATTTTTCTTATGGGAGGGCCTACGCTGATTCAATTTGATTTTCTTAGAAAAAATGAACTTCTTAAAGCCTTAAAGGAATATGAAGGCTGTGTTTTAGGTCTAAGTGCTGGAGCAATAAATATGGCGAAGGTAGCAATTTGTACTGCAGAAGGTGATCAAGATAAAACAGAGATATATGGGGGACTTAACCTAGTTGACATATCCATTGAACCACATTTTAAAGGTAGAGGAGATGAAACTAACCTTAATGAATTGTTAAAAATCTCAGAGGAACATGATATATATGCAATGT
Organism: Clostridium folliculivorans; assembly: GCF_024341905.1. Taxonomy (GTDB): domain Bacteria; phylum Bacillota; class Clostridia; order Clostridiales; family Clostridiaceae; genus Clostridium_AR; species Clostridium_AR folliculivorans. Next base: position 712,934 of record NZ_BQXY01000002.1, on the reverse strand, counting down.
GTGATAATGGAGCCATTTTATGCAGGGGCAATAAAGCTTTCTTTTATGGAGATATTTACCTTATTACAAAGCGTAATATCGAAAAAGTTGCATACAAGTATTGATGTTAAAGGGGAATTCTAATGGAAAATTTTATGATTGGAATGCATGGGAAGTTTGATACTAGGAAATTTCATAGAGATTTTAAAGATAGCTTTTACGGAATAGAGGCATGTCTTTTTGAAGATGAAAGGGATATAGAAAAACTAGTTAGTGTAACCGGAAAAAGTGGGACCAAGTTTGGAATACATTTTCCTTTAAGGTCAGGTATATCAGAGCTGAGAGATCCACAGTTTTTATCACTAGATGAAGCTATAAGGATAAATGCTTATAAATATATAGAAGAAGAGCTTGATTACATTAGAAATAAAGGAATTAAACCAGAGTATATTTTATTTCATTTTCCTAAGCCAGTAATCCTGAAGAAGTACTTTAATATAGATAACTGGAGATTTGCAGATAAAAGCGAATACACATATGAATCAGAGTATCCAATTGATGAATTCAAAAGGAATAGTGAAAATCTCTTTGCTTGGTTATCAGAAAAAGGTTTAGAATATAATTTTATTCCCGTATTAGAATTAGATGCATTAAACAAATATGTTTGTAAGGATAACTTTCTTGAAACATTATTAGAAAAGTATCAATCAGTTAAGATATGTTTAGATACAGGAAGACTTCATTTACAAAGCAAGATTGATCCGGATTTCAACGAAAGAGAGATTATCTTAAGATTTGCTAAGTATACTGAAGTAGTTCATTTATGGAATGTTAAGGTGGCTAGTAATTTAGAAAATAGTCATTTTCCTGCATTGCCAAGCTTAAAAGTAGATGATGGATGGGCGCCTATCGAAGATTATTTGAAGATCATCATAAAGGAAAATAAAAGTGTAAAAATAATGTTTGAGCATAGGTCAGATTTGATAAGTGATGAAGAATTAGATAGCTGTTATTCTTGGGTAAACTCAATATTGGGATAAGAAATTATTAAAACACCGCAAAATAAATCTTGCGGTGTTTTCACGTCACCATATAAAACAATTATGAAGATTGAAAATAGATATATAGATTACTTATAGGAGGTTAGTTTATTAATAGGGATCTATATTTAAGACAGTTTTTTCAGGATAAGGGCTGGTTTTAGACTTAACTGTAACCGTAAAGTCGTACCTCACACCTAACGCTTGACTTGATGGTATTACTGCAACTATCTTTATAATTTTACTTGTACCAGGAGCTAAGCTTGACATTAAAGGTAAGTCAGCACTGTAAAGAGTATTTTTAAAAATATCAGCTATTTTGATATCGTCAATATAAAGAGTATAGGATATAGCCACCTTTTGTATAGTTAAAGTAAAGTCGTCGTAGCCACCACCAGTGTTTTTAAAATAGGTTAATATTTCTGCTATGCCACCAGGAGGTGTGACTATGAAAGAAGTTGATTGGTCTAGTGCATACAATGGATTTGGATTTAGAGAAACTCCAGGAGGTAAAATGCAGCTTAGTACATTGCTTTTTTCTCCGCTATATAACTTGGTAGGAGATATATTATTGTAGTAGGATACAGCAGTAGCTTGAGTGTTAATTGTGGTACCAGCTTTTAAGTCTGCTTTTGGAAGCAGTGTGAAAGTAACATAGCCAGATAGTGCAGACGCCAAAGCAGATATAGTTATAACAATCTTTTTTGAAGACGAATTATAGGTTGCGTTACATAATACTGATGCATCAATTGAGGAAAATAAAAAATTATTAGATATTGGAATTTCTATAGTACCATTTACTAAACTGATAGCACTATTGTTTTGAAAGATTAATTTAAACTGCATTATAGCGTTGGTATTTATATTTGCAGTTTCATTATATACAGTAGAAGTTGTCTTGTCAGTTGCGCTTAAATTCATAACAAGATTTGGATGATTAATTATTATAGCAAAACTCTTACTTAGGATAGTAAATGAGCCTTCATGGATTTTTTGATACCAACATTGGAGTGTAGTAATTTGAAGTGAAGTTATGTCATTAAGACTCTTATTTGCATTGATTATTTTACAGGTAAAGATATAAGTTATTGTTAAAGCTTCAAGCCTGGCATCCAAAGTGCTTTCAATAGGAAAAGTTATAACATTGGAAGAGACAACAGGGGCAATATTAGCTCCATTTTTATAGGAAGGACCTAAATATATTTGTCCATCAGTTGGCAGAGTAGTCTTTAAATAAAATCCATAAGCTATTGTTCCTTGAGGTACAGTGACTGTTACGACATAGGTTATAGGCGAACCTACCATAAAAGTATCATTGTAATTAGTAATTGTAAACTTTATTGGCAAAGAAGCTACAGTTACTGAGGCACTTTTATTTAAACCAGAGTACTGAAAGTTAGTAGAAAGAGGATTGTAAACTTGTGAATAAGGATTAGTATTGGTTGCTGTAGTTGTTATACTGACTCCAGAAGCAAGTACTGAGCTTATGGTAACTTTATAGGTTAGAGTTATATAACTGCCTGGAGATAAATTATTTATATAAACAGAAATATTGGTTCCTTGTACAATTGGAGCATTATAGCTGCCAGAACCACTTACTTTTATACTATTTAAATCAATATTAAACCAATTTGACAGGGTATCATTTAGCGTAAAGTCAAAGGCATCGGTTTCAGTTCCTAAATTGTTGGAGTTGCTAATTGTAATAGTATAAGTGTAAATTTCATTTGCTTTTATGGCGTTTTTATTTGTACCTGCTATAGATTTAGTCAAAGTTAAGTTTGGAGTTCCTATATTGAAGTTAACTTGAGCTCTACTGCTATAGGCATACCCATAAGTGTTTAGTCCTTTAAGCTTCATTAGATTTTCATTTTCTGAAGAAGAACCAAGCAATGTTACTGGTACCTTAAAGTTAATGGTGCTAGATGACAATCCAGATATATCTCCATAATAGAAATCAACTCCATGAGGACTTATGAGCTTTGGAGAAGATAAAGGCTCAACTCCAGAGTACTCATAAGAAAGATTATCTATGGGACCAGCTGATAAAGGAAAGAAATCATCTATATAGACTTCCTTTTGAATAGCTTTCAATGAAGAGGCATTATAAGTTAACTTGTATTCAGCAATGTCTCCAGGAGCTAAAGAACTTATCCTCTTCTGAGTTCCATCCTTATAGTATCCTTTAATAAAGCTTTTGGTTATTTCTCCAATACCTATAGAACAGCGAACATTAGAGCTATCTGAAACTTGATTTAAGATTGGAATAAGTGCTCCAGTGATATCTGCATCAGCTAAAAAGGTATCTGATGCAACTACAGGTAGATTCATTGTTTGACTATTAAATTTATATCTATAATAGCTGTCAACCTTAGTGACTATGGTAACGCTCTTACTAGAGTTCTGTGTTGCCAGTGGAAAATTATACGTTAAATAATACCCTTGCAAGGTATGGCTGTCTACAACTGAAGTCGGAGTTACTGAACTTGATATATAGTAAATACCATCAGGTAAAAAATAGTGAACAAGTATATTTTCAATATTGTAGTACTGTCCCACTTTATATACATAGGCATAGTTTACATTATTCTGTACATCAACAATTGGTTTATTTAAAGAAGAAGTTATGATCAAATCCATGGCTGAAAAGCTGGTGCTGCTATAAGAACTTGAAATGATAAGTGGATCAGCTGAGGCCATGTTAATAGACATATTAAGCACAGTGCCGTGAGCTATAAAGCCTCCCGTATTATTATTATACTGATTCCAAACAGCGTAACTAAAGATTAAGGTAGTGCTGCTGTTTATTGATAGATTGATATTACCAAAATACAACTCGGTATAAAGTTTTCCGTTCTTACTAATAATCCTTGCAGTAGGTGAGGTTAACTTAGAGGCATCTGTACCTGAAGCTGATAGATTTCCTAAATATCTTATACCATCATCTAAAATTATAGTTATATTCACTAAAGAATAACTTAGAGAATTATTAGTGAACTTACAAGTGGCTGTGGCAACTTGAGTATAGTCATTTAAAGAAGCAGAAGTTCCAGCTCCTTTCAAAACCTTTTCTGCTGTAGTTATAGTACCTGAAAATCTAATGGTAGTATAAGTCATTAAGAGGCTTTGTTTAATAACTTCATTATTTATATCATAAATTCCCCTTGGCATTGTGTCAGCTTGGCAACCCAAATTTATATCGGAAAAAGTATAGCCAAAAGGGATAGTAGTTCCATTTTTAAACTTTGTATTGCATTTTACTGTAATACTGAACTTGAAGCTTAATTCCATTGGTGCTAGATCTTTAAGATTTACCCAAAGATATGTGGTACTATTGTCTAAATTTGAAGTTGTTGAAGTTTGGTTGAAAGTAGCTGTTGAAAGCACCATTCCATCTGGCAAAGTGAGGGCAAGTCCTAAATTATATAGCCTTTGGGTAGTACTAATATTTTTAATGCTTATATTAAAAGCAGAAGTATTTCCTACTATTATTGGTACATTTTGAGTTTTATCAACACTCATAGTAAGCATACTAGAAGGCATAATGATATCACTCCTTATAAGTTTTATGTTTCATTATATTCATTTTTATAACTATTGCTTAATGATGGACAAACCTAAATCTAAAACTATTTTCGTAGTCAGGCAATGTGTTGGTTAGATGTTGTAAGAAGGTGAGTTGAATTTTAAAAATAAATTACTGTAACTTATCTTTTTATCAAAAATATTATATAAGGAGGCTTTTTATAAATAGATTATTTGAAATCTGCTTTGAGCAAATAATCTGTATATATGTTCTTCAATTTTATGACTAAGAGGAGATAAACAAATGTCGACTTTGGAAAGATTTTCATCAATTGACAAGTGTCAATTGATAACCACAGGAAACTCTTTAGTTGTATGTGGAAGCACTACAGCTCCAGATGTAAATACATCTGATCTTATCAAACCAGATGGAACAACTACTAGAGATTGGACTAAATCAGGAAGTACAGCAAGCTTAAACATTTTAGCTAAAAGCACAGTAAGATATGCAGAACTTGTATGGTATTCTACAGTGTTTAGCAATGTATCTGGCGCTTTAGATCTTAGAAGTGTGCAAGATACTCCCGTAAGTTTTACCACTCCTAAGGGAACTTACGCAGTAACTCCAACTTATACAGATAGTTATACTTCAATTTCCGGAACCACAGATAGGTTTAGGGCTGCAGATGTAACTTCTTTAGTTAAGGATGCATTGTCAGGAAGCTATTCAGTAGCTGGAGTACCTATAAGTGTGCCTAGTTCAGGACTTAGCAACTCAAGAGGTGGTTGGGCATTAGTTGTAATATATAGAAATGATGTCTTTAAGCCACAAAAGGTAATTTATAGTTCAGGTATATCAGTTGCAACTCCAAGTACTCCATTACAGGCCACAGTTACTGGTTTTACCACTGGTTCAGATAACACAATTTTAAAGGGTAATATATCATTAGTGTGTGCTAATGGCGGACCACTTAATGGAAATGAAATAGTATCAATAGGACCATCTTTTGCCCAATTAACGAATGTAGGTAATACAGTAAATAGACCAAATCCTAATCCTGGAACAGCTCCAAATAATCCAGGAAATAGCTTCTTTTCAGGAGTAATTAATGTTGCAGATCCACTAAGTGATAGTAATGGTCTTCTAAATATATTAGGTACAAATGGCGGAAACAATCATGATGGATTTGTTCCAACTCAAAAATTAAATGGAAGAAATAAGTGGGATATAGCAAATGTTGATATATCTAAAACCTTAGTTCCTAACCAAACCTTGTTAGCAGGGCAGATAACAGAAGGAGAAGAAGGGGATGGAGTACAGCTTGTAGTAGTAGGGACACAAGTGCTTTCAAAAGCTCCGGATATAATTGCAACCTTAGATTTATACGACATTGACGGTGATGGACAATATAATGTAGAAGTTGGGGAATCTTTGGTTTATGCAATGCGTATAAGAAATGACGGAGACTTAGCCGCAAATAATGTGATAATATCAGCAGTAATCGATTCAGCTACTTCATATATTCCAGGGTCAGTTACTATAAATGGAGTAGCATATCCTTCAGCGAATATTTTAAATGGAATAAATCTTGGAACAATAAGTTCTAGAGGAATTATAAATGTACTTTTCTCTGCTAGGACTAATTCAATTCCAGCTAGTGGAATGCTTCATCAAAACGTAAATTACAGCTATCAATTTACTTCAGGTATAGATAGTATCACTAACTATGGAAACACAAATACTGTTGAAGTAGTAGTTCAGGATGGATTATTATCAATAACAAAAGCTTCTTCAAAAACTAATATAACAATTGGTGAAACTGTAATTTATACAATGAATATACAGAATGTGGGGACTGAGCTTGCAACAAAAATGTTCTTTCAAGATAAATTAGATGCTGCTTCGTCTTTTGTAGAAGGTACAGTATTAATTAATGGAGAACCGTATGTAAACTACAATCCAGTAACAGGGTTTAGTTTGCCAAACTTAGCTGTGGGAAATAGCACTCAAATAGCATTCCAAGCAAAGGTTAATTCTTTGCCACCTTCAACTAAGATAAGTAATATAAGCCTAATAACCTTTGGATATGTGTTTAACCAATATGATTATTTAAGAGAAAAGACCTTGTTTAGCAATTCAGTTTCTATACAAGTTCATTATGTAGAAGTCATAGGGGAAAGATGTAATGACAATAATTATCCTAAGGTTGGAGACTCAGTTATATATACACTAAGCTTAACCAACGTAGGAAATCAACCTGCAAATAATGTTCAAATCTTAGAACCTCAAATTCCAGGGGCATCTTTTGTAAGTGGAAGTGTCTTGATTAATGGAAGCCAAAAACCTGATCTTAACCCATTTACAGGGTTCACATTGGTAGATGCAATAAATCCAGGACAAACTACGGATGTGAAGTACAAGGTACTAATAAATAGCATGAATCCTGCAGATTTGATTGAGAATATTGCAAGGGTTCCTTTCAAATACCAAATAAGCTCTAGTGGAACTGTGGTTGATGCAGAAAAAGCTTCAAATAAAGTTGATACAGTAGCTAATTTTGTGTGTATGAATGTAAATAAGAGTGTAGATAAAGCGTATGCAGAAATAGGAGATATTTTATACTACAAAATCAATGTAACCAATGGCGGTAATATCAATGCATTTAATACTGTGTTTTTAGATAGTATTCAAGCAGAAGCCTCTTTCGTCAATGGTTCAGTAGCTATTAACGGTATATCATATCCTTCCTATGACCCAACTAGGGGTTTTACTATAGGAATTGTATGTCCAGATGATGTTGTGGAAGTAACCTTCCAAGCAAAGGTAATTTCTCTTCCGAATCCAAATATAATTTATGATCAAGCTAGTTTAGTATATAGCTACAAGCCAGATCCCAATGGAAATGTTTTATCCGGTACAATTATAAGTAATAGGGTTCAAACCACAATCAATAAAGCACGGTATACAATAGTTAAAAGTGTAGACAAAGCATATGCTCAGGTTGGAGATGCACTAGTATATACAATATCTATAAATAATACAGGAACAGTTCCTTTAACTAACTTGAAGTTTGCAGACTTTCTTGGAGTATATCTTAATTTTTACCCTGAAAGTCTTTATATAAATGGAGTTAATTACCCTGAGCTTGATCCAAGTAGCCAATTTTCAATAGGAAATATGTATCCAGGAGATACTGCAACAATAGCATTTGGAGCAATTATTGCAAGTAATCCGCCTGTAGGATATATTTCTAATATATCTGAAGTAACATTATCTTATAAACAAAATCCAGACAGCCCAGAAGTAACAAATACAGAGTATTCAAATCCAGCAAAAACCTATGTTCCTTTTGCTACAGTTGCACTTATTAAAGCAGTAGATAAATCCTATGCAGTAGTAGGTGATACTTTGACTTATAGGTTTACATCTACTAATACTGGTAATACCAATATAATAAATACTTTATTCTCAGATACTATTCAAGCAGAAGCTTCCTTCGTTTCAGGTTCAGTTCTTGTAAATGGAGTCAACAAGCCCGATTATGATCCACAGGTTGGATTTACTTTAGGAACACTTACAGCTGGTCAAGTGGTTGATGTAGAGTTTAAGGTTGTAGTAAATAGCTTGCCAACACCAAACACCGTGAAGAATAGTGCAACAACGTCTTTTAGTTATTATATTGATCCAACTCAGCAGCCAGTAAGTAAAACCAGCAAGAGTAATACAGTAACTACTATTATAAGTTCCTATTCAGCCACTTTAACTAAAGAGGTAGACAAAGCTTATGCAACAATAGGTGATGTTTTAACCTACACCATAACTGCAAATAATACCGGCACAGTAACTTTAACAAGCGTTAGTATATTGGACGCTTTTACAAATGGAGCTACCTTCCTGGAAGGTTCAGTAGTTGTCGATGGAGTTAGTAAACCTAGTGCAAATCCTATAAACGGCTTTACTATCAATAATATATTGCCTGGTGGAAGTTCAGTTATATCATTTAAGGCAACTGTGACAAGTCTTCCTACACCACCGCAGATTAAAAATACTGCTTATCTTGCTTTCAAATATCAAGTTAGTCCAACATCACCATTTGTAGATGGAAGTTTAACAAGTAATACTGTAACAACAAATATAACTTCTATGTCAGTGAGCAACACAAAGAGTGTAAGTAAAACTTATGCAACAGTAGGAGATACTTTAACTTATACTTCAGAGATAACTAATAATGGTAATACAAGCATTACTAATACCACTTTTATAGATAGTGTTCCAGAGCATACAAGCTTTGTTATTGGCTCTGTTAAGATAAATGGAGTTCCATATTCAGGATATGATCCTAATAGTGGGTTTACTTTGGGAACCATAAATCCAGGAAATACTATATCAGTTACTTTTGCGGTAACAGTAAGTAGTGTTCCACCAAGTGGATATGTAAATAATTCTTCTATTTTAAACTATCAATATAAGATAGATCCAAGCGGAGCATTTTTACCAGCAAGTGCCACAAGCAATACAGTCACAACCTATATTAATTTAGGAAATATAACTGTAACAAAGGAAGCTGATAGAAGTATAGTAAGACTTAGCAATGCAATAACCTATAGATTTGTTTTAACAAACACTGGTAATACTTTGCTTAGAAATGTATTTTTTAAGGATATTATTCAAGCTGAATCATCATTTAATACTGGATCAGTTTATGTAAATGGAGTAAATAGACCTAGTTTCAATCCAAACACTGGCTTTGCATTAAATGATATTCCTGTAGGACAGCAAATTGCAGTAAGCTTTACAGTAACTGCAAACTCAATACCACAAAATAATACTTTACTAAATAAAGCTGATGTGACTTATTCTTATTACGTTGATCCTAATGGAACCATAACAACAAAGACAAAATCCTCAAATACAACTACGGTTTATGTTTATGATACTATAGTATCTGCTAATAAATCTGTAGATAAGGCAATAGCTAAGCTCGGAGATACTTTAAACTTTACTATAACCATAAAAAATGAAGGAAATGTTCCAGCTCAGCATATATTCTTCCAGGATATTTTAGATTCACAGGTATCCTTTGTAGCAGACTCAGTTTATATAGATGGAGTACAAAAGCCGGGATATAATCCAAACAATGGTTTTAATTTAAGTGATATTGCAGCAGGAGTAACTACAACGGTAAAGTTCGCTGTAACAGTAATAAGCAGATCAACAGATAACTTAATATTAAACTTTGCTACTATTAACTACGACTACACTGTGGGTACAGAAGTTATTGCAGCTATGATAAATACAAATATTACCCAAACTTATGTAGCCCTTGGAGAGTTAACCCTTACAAAATCAGTTGACAAGGACTATGCAACACTAGGAGACGACTTAGCATATACAGTAATTGTTAGGAACACTGGTTCAGTGAATGCCACTAATATATTCTTCCAAGATGTAATTGCTTCTTCAGCATCTTTTAACGGTGGAACTGTAGTAGTAGATGGAACTTCACAGCCAACTTACGATCCTAATTTTGGTTTTAGCTTAACAGACTTAGCACCAAATGGGTACCATATAATAAACTTTAGTGTAAATGTTAAGACTTTATCGCAAAGTGGAAGGATAAACAATACTGCTGAAGCAACCTTCACTTATAGACTTACCCAAGCTGATGATCCAGTTACCATAACAACACATGCAAATAATGTTACTACCTATATTAAGGTTGGCAATCTAACAGCAACAAAAGAAGTAGATAAAGCTTATGCAACAATAGGAGATACTCTTAACTATACAGTGACAATAAACAATACTGGAAATACTAATTGTTTCAATGTATTTTTTAAGGATATAATCCAAACTAATGCAAGCTTTGTAAATGGATCTGTTAAAGTAAATGGAGTAACTCATGCAGACTACAACCCAAGCACTGGGTTTAATTTAGATGATATACCGGGTTATGGAAGTACTGTTATTACCTTTGCAGTAAATGTGAACTCTTTACCACAAAACTATATTATTTATAACAATGCTACAATTGATTATAAATATTACGTTAATCCTGCAAATCCGCCTATAGTTCTAGAGGCAACTAGTAATACAGTATCAACAGTTATAAATGTTGGATCATTGACTGCTACTAAGGCAGTAAGTAAAGCTTATGCTACACTAGAGGATTTAGTAAGCTATACAGTTACTATAGTAAATACAGGAAATACTATAGCAAAGAATGTAAACTTCAGAGATGTAATACCATCTGGTTTGAATTTTGTGACAGGTTCAGTGAAAATAAATGATGTAGCTTACCCAAGCTTAAACCCATATTCCAGCTTTACCTTAGGTAATATAAATGCTGGTGATACTGTGGTTGTTAAGTTTGATACTATTGTAACCTCACTGCCAACACCATCGCTAGTTAGTAACACTGCCAATATCACCTTCTCTTATAGAATAAATCCAAGTGGTTCAGATATACCTGTAATAGTTAATTCAAATACAGTAACCACTCAGATAAACCTAGGATCAATATCTCTTAATAAAACAGTAGATAAAGCTTTCTCCACTATGGGATATGTATTAACTTATACAATAGTGGTTACAAACAATGGAAATGTAAGAGCTGATAATTTTATATTTACAGATAATCTTCAGAGTGATATAGCCTTTAACCAAGGTTCAGTAAATATTAACGGTACCACAATGCCAGATTATGATCCAAATTCAGGTTTTACTTTAGGAAATATTGCTCCTTTGAGTCAGATTACAGTAGTATTTACAGCAAATGTGATAGATTCACCTACTCATGATGCAGTACTGAATGTAGCATTTGGAACCTTCTCCTATAAGATAGATCCAAATGGTCAATATTACAGTAAATCCACTGAATCAAATACAGTGTCAACAATTATAGTAAAACCTAGTCTCACAGCTACAAAAGTGGTAAACAAGTCTTATGCAACCTTACAGGATATTTTAAACTATAGCATATTAGTTAAAAACACAGGAAATACACCTATTGCACAATTATTCTTTGGTGATTTCTTATCAAATGGAGCAGTCTTTAAATCAGGAACAGTTGTTATTGATGGAATAAGCTATCCAGCTTATGATCCGACAGTAGGGTTTAACCTACCAAACAATCTTCTAGCTGGCTCAACTTCTTTAGTTGAATTCCAAAGTACAGTAACAACATTACCATTACCTCCAGTTGTAACAAACTATGCTGTATCAAATGGGTTATATCATGTGGATCCAAGTGGACCTACCTATCCTATAAGTGCAACCTCAAATACTGTAGCTACAAATATTAATATTGGAAGTCTTTCAAATACTAAGACCGTAGATAAGCTTTATGCAAAGGTTAATGATACTGTAACCTATACTTCAACTATAACAAACACTGGTAATGTATATGATACTAATATATTCTTCTCTGATTTATTGCAAAATGAATTAAGCTTTATATCTGGAACAGTAACTATTAATGGTGTGGTATACCCAACTTTAAATCCACAAACAGGCTTTGCTTTAGCTGATTTAGCACCAGGTCAATCTATAACTGTAGCCTTCACTGCAAAGGTGACCGCTCTTCCAGCAACTGCCTATGTGGTAAATAGCTCACTTATTAATTTCAGTTATAAGGTTGATCCAAGTGGAACTTCTGTAACTAAGAATCAGCAGAGTAATACTGTCACAACTAATGTGGTGTTAGGCAATATGACTGCAGTTAAAGTTGTAGATAAGCCAATTGCAACTATTGGAGATACACTAACCTATACTATTACTTTAACTAATGTTGGAAATGTTATAGATAGTGAAGTGTTCTTCCAAGATAATCCTTCTCAAGGTGTAAGCTTCGTAGCAGGATCAGTAAAAGTAAATAACGTAAGCCAGCCAAGTTATGATCCAACAGTAGGCTTTAGCCTAGGAGATATTGGTATTGGTAATGTTGTGACAGTACAATTTAAGGTGAATGTAGTAGCCGTTCCTTCAACAAATCAAGTAACCAATCAGGCTGCTATACCATTTAAGTATGTTGTAGATCCAAAACAACCTCCGTTCAGTGATACTGCTTATTCAAATACAGTAACTACTAATATCGCTTATGGTAATCTAAATGTAACTAAGGCTGTAAATAAACAGTATGCAACTATAGGAGAGCAGCTAACTTATACAATAGTAATCGTAAATACTGGTAATATAGATGCTACAAACGTTGTATTTGTGGATCCAACTCCTCACAACTCAATGTTTGTAATTGGCTCAGTAACTGTAAATGGAGTAGCCTACCCAAGCTACAATCCATCAGCAGGCTTCAACCTTAACACAATGACCCCAGGACAGATAATTACAGTAGTTTATAAGGTAGAAGTGGTGAATTTATGCTAAAATCTTAAGATAAATTAATAGAAGATGTACAATTTCAATCTGAAAAATAATAATTGTAAATGAAGTTGTACATCCACACAATAATAAAAGCAGCCTGTTCAAAGCGTATAAAAATGGATCCTATTGTAAGGTCAATTTATATTGGAACAGGCTGTTTATCTTTTTGAAATTTATATTTAAGATATATTTTAGATATACTTGTGGATAATTGAATACAGAAAAATCACTGAAAAAGGCTTCAGTGATTTTTTAAAATTTAATATATCTTTAGCAAAATTAAGGTTTGAATTAGTAATCTGTTATTTTCCAAAATAACCTTTTGAAAGTTTTCTATATGGAAGTTTATATTTTCTATTTCCTCTAGGTTCAATAAATTCATACTCTCCGGTACTAAAGTAGATATTACAAAACTATCAGTAAAGTCATCAGAATAAACAGTTATTGTGGAATTTATAGTAGGTTTATCAATTATGCCAAACAAAGTGTAGTTTATAGTTCCGATTAGAATTAATCTTAAACACTTTGTCAAAGGAGCAGAAGCTACAGATATTATAGGAGTGGAAACTAACTTTTTCATGGACAAGTGAATATCTTCTGTAATGTCGATGTCTTCTATGAGTTGAGTATCTTCAAAGGGTAGATTTAGTATGCTTAAAATATCAAACTGTTTGAGAAGCGCTCTAACATAGGTGGCTGCAAAATCGCTCTTTAATATTATTCTTGCTGGAAGAAGTTCTATATTAAAAAGATAATCGTATGCAATCTCAAAATAATTATATACATATTTAGAAGAAGAATTTTTATCAATAAGCATTTGAAAACTTACTATTATTTCATCACAAGGCTGCAAATCACCAAGATATAAGCCTTCCTCAGGAGAGCGGCAGGTAATATTTTTGTTGTTCACAAACAAAGTGTTTACTACAAAACTAGTTAGAAAAGATTTATGATCTATGAAAGTTATATTTTCAATCAGCTTATCCGATATGTTTTTTATAGTCACTGTGTAAGTTACAATGTCAAATACAACTGCCTCAGATTTGTTGACACATATCTTTAAATCCAAAACCTTGTCGATGATTTTAGTTGAAACCACATTGCTAACCACAGTGTTTTTTATCCTATGTCCTCTTGGCGATAATTTGTAATCAAAGTTTGCTCTGCAGACATTTACCACTTCCATGAAGTACCTACCTATAATTGTTCAAGTATATATTCATTTTCATATTTTAATAAAAGTGAAACGGCCACAAATATCTTGCCTTTTACAAGCACTGCCACAGTTATGTCCTCAATATAGTAACTTAAGTTAATAGTGGCATCAATGCAAATGTCTAAAGGAACTACTATAAAAGTGCTGAAGGGTAACTTTTTATTTATAGTGAAACATTTTTTATGATTATTAGAATAGTGGCAGAAAATTTTACTTTCAAAATGCCCGATAATAATAAGCTTTTTACCGGTAAGATTTTGTCCTTCAAAAGAATTCTCGCATATAGAATCTACAAAACTAGCACCGTCTATGATTAAATCTAATTTATTTCCATCAATACATTTGTTATTAAAACTATCAAATGGCGCCGATATACTATCTGATACAGTAAACTGTGAGAAACAAGTCTTTTTTGTGCAAGGGATTGAGCCAGTGAAATTAGAAGATAATTTCTTTAAGATGACATTAGGCATTTTCTAAGACCTCCGAAGTACTTTTGTTCATCAAAATTATAAATAGGTATACTACTTTCATCTTTATAACTTTAATTGTATAAATATTAATACTTACAATATTATATGAAGCTGCAAAGGTATGTGTTAATTATAGATATCTTCTCAATTTATATTAGATAATTGAAAAGATAAAAGATGAAAATATAAGCATAAAGGATAATGATTAAGAGTTTCTACATAGAAATCTTTATTTGGAAGTGGTACATCCATATAATTAGAAATAATTCCAGTGGGATGAAATGGGATATAGTGATATAATTACAAGTAATTAGGTAAATGGTCTGGATTCATTAAACTAGCATTTACTAAAATGGAGTTTTCTTTAAAAGTGATAAAATCTTTAATAAATAATAAGAAAATAGAGATTTAAGATGATAAGAGGTAAAAACATGGTTAAATTCATATGCCCAGTTTGTAAAAATAAATTGGTGGATAAAGGATTAAGGAATGAATACGAATGTACAAATTGTAAGTCGAAGCTTGTAATATCTAAATTTTTTAAGGGGCTTTTGATTGGTATTCCAATATTTGCAGTAGCTATTTTTTCAATAATAGGAGCTATAATTACCCAACATGTATTTCATGATAAGGAAAATTTAATTAAATATATTATTAGTCCATTAATAGAAGGGTTACTTGCAGGTTGTGTAAGTTTTTTATTAATAAAAATATACCCAAATAAGCTAACTCAAGTAAAGGAGCTATAAAATGAGTAGAGATATTATATTTAAAACTGAGGAATATATCTTTAGTTATAGAGTTGCAGGGCTGCTTGTGCAAAATGGGAAAGTCTTATTGCAAAGGACAGTAGGAGATGCCGGCTATGCAATTCCTGGAGGACATGTTGCACTTGGTGAGACAAATGAAGAGACGTTAATTCGTGAATTTAAAGAAGAAATAGATTTAGACATTAAAGTAGACAAATTAAGATGGGTAGGAGAGATATTCTTTCCATGGGGAGACAAACCTTGTCATCAAATATGTCTATTTTATGAGGTTTCTTTAACTGACAATATTAACATACCTCTTGATGGAAGCTTCTTTGGAACTGAACAATTAGAGGGAGAATCTTTTAAGTTAGAGTTTTCCTGGGTTGATACTAAGGATATAAAAAATATAGAATTATATCCTATGGAAGCAAAACAGTATCTCTATGAGGGCTTAGATGAAGTAAAGCATTTTGTATATAAAGAGCATTTAAATTAAAAACAATGGAAGGGGATACTCATGAAAACACCTATATTGGAAACAGATAGATTAGTCTTAAGACCATTTTGTATGGAAGATGCACAGAATGTATTTGACTGTTGGGAAAGGGATCCTAATGTAGCTAAGTACATGTTTTGGGAAAGTCATAACGACGTAAATAAAACTATTGATTGGGTAAAGAAAGAATTAAGTAAAGTATCTGCTGATGATTGGTATAGGTGGGCAATTTTGTTGAAGGAAACTGGAGAGTTACTAGGAACTGGATTGATATATGTGGATGAAGAATATGAAAAATTTGAGATAGCATATAATCTCGGAAAAAAAGCCTGGGGATTTGGATATACAGTAGAGGCAATGCTGGAGGTTATAAAATTTGCTAAAGAAGAATTAAGGATAAAGGAAATAATGGGAAGGCATGCAAAAGAGAATGTTGCTTCCGGAATAGTATTAGAAAAGTTAGGTTTTAGATATATTAAAGACATACAATATGAATGTAATGGACGAAAAAATATATATGATGGAAGAGAGTATGTTTTAGAGTTGTAGAAGATTATAAAAACATAAATTTGAAATGGATGGAGCCACATTAATGAAGATAAGACAAGCAGTTGGTGCAGTAGTGTTTCAAAAAAACGAATATTTACTAGTACATAAGATTAAGAATATAGATAGCGAAACAGACATTATTGGACACTGGGATTTCCCTAAAGGAGGAGTAGAAAAATCGGATAAAGATATAGAAAATGCGATCTTAAGAGAATTAAGAGAAGAAACAGGTTCTGATAATTATAGAATTATTAAAAGATTTGATAACGAGATTTGTTTTACATTTCCAAAGGGATATAAATATGATATGCAAGAGACAGTAATGTTCTACGTGGAATATCAAGGAGATAGAGAAGACTTAGCTTCACAAGATGAAGAAATTGATGATGTGAAATTCTTTAGTAAGGATGTATTGATGAAAACTTTATTTCTTGAAGAGACCCGTGAGTTCTTATATGAAATCAAACTATAAAATATAATTACAGTTAAACAGCACTAATACTAATATGTTGTAGGGAAAATTGAGAGCTATGTGGGAATTATTTTATTTCTTATTGTGAGTGCTATTACATATTTCATTATCAAATTTGCGGTGAAAAATACAGTATATGAAAGTTTAGATGATATAAGAGGTAAAATAAAAAAAGCCTTCTAGTATGTATTAAATAAATGTTGTTAGTGCCATTAAAAGGACAAGCTATAAAATACCAACATTTATTTAATACAGAAGCTAAGGGTATAAAATTATATATACATACGGGTTTCGTTATATGAGGTATTAGTACAGGAGTAATTATATAAGATCAAAATAGAAATTGTCTTATATAGAGTTTAAGGATTAAAGTAGTAGCTTAGCTATATATTGAAATTCATATCCACCTAAAGTTGCATATGGCAAATTATATAATCGTAAATGATTAAGTGAGAATTGTAGAAAATTACGCCACTGTATGTTAATCATAAAATCAGTAGTTACGTTAAAAGAAAGGAAGAATATCTAAATGAGAATAAACAAAGTTATAAGGGCTATACTTTTAATGCTTTTATCTATTTACTTCATTATACAAGGATTAAAACAGCAAATTATAATTAGTCAATTTGCATATTTTTTATGTTCAATAGGTTTTATTATTGGAGCATTAGGATATCTCTATGAGGGATTAAAGAAAACTAAAGTGAAAAATTGATATGTACTTATTCTAAGCCGTTGAAAATAAATGCACCAAAAATTTTTTTGAAATTCAATAGTTCGCTGATAATGTATAGGAATAAGCCACTATATAGAAAAGCTATGTAATTATATCATTTTTATTGGCGTCTATACCTATCATATATGTTATTATACAAACTATTATGGATTTGTCTGCACCGATAAATACAGGCTTCAATAAGAGTCAGGCTATATCATATATTATTATGAATTTTATGTTTGCGATATCTTTTGTTAGTTTTGTACTTGGTATTATTGCAATTACTAAAAAAGGTTATAAGAAAAAATTGCCAGTATGTGCACTTATAATAAGTGGATTGATTTTATCAGTACCATTTCTTGGTTCGATAATAAACATAATTAAGATATTAAATATGTAAATTATTTAATCATAAAAGTTGAAATCTTTACATACTTTTCTTCGATATAAGGCAAACAGACAAAAATATATTAGAGAAATAAAGCTATTCAACATTGTGATTTTGAGCTTATATTAAGAAGATTAAGGAATAATGGGAAAATACATATATCTAAATTTTTATATATTAGAATATTCATATATATAAAGTTAAAGATTTTTAGGACAAATTGTTCAGTTTGAGTACAATAAAGTCAAATACTCAAAGTTAATTAAGTTATTACGTATAATTGAGTAAATTAAAAATTGTTGGTTTACTTGAAGCATCGCAGTATTCTAAATGAATTTTGCGGTGTTTTTTGCGTTGCAATTCAAGGATAATTCAGATTAATAAAATAAGTTTAAAATAAGTGAATGTTATTTATACATTGAATAATTATATGAAAGTACTGTGAAATAATTCGTTTTCTATAGATATCATAGTAATAAGTGTAATATAATTACAATTGTAAAATAAATACATGTAAGGATATTATATACTTGTGCGTTAGGAGAAATTATGAATAAACGAATAGGAATGTATTCAGCAATAGTAACATTAATTGGAGTGGTTGGATTTGCAGTGTCAATGCTTTTAGGAAGTGATGCAGGAGGTTACCTTTTTAGTCTTTTTATTTCATGGGGCTTTGTTCCTATGATTTGTTCTTTTTCTGCAATTACTACTAAAGAAAATAAGGCTTCGGCTTACACAGCAATTGCCTTTTCTTCCGTATATGCAGTGCTAGTTGGATTGGTTTATTTTGCACAGTTAACAACTATTAGATTAACTAAATTGAATGAACAAGCTCTTGCAATATTAAACTATAAGAACCTTGGCAGCTTGTTTTTCAACTACGATTTATTTGGTTATGCTTTCATGGCTCTATCAACATTTTTTATAGCTTTTTCCATAGAAGCTAAGAACAAAAAGGACAAATGCTTAAAAATACTTCTGTTAGTTCATGGAGTTTTTGCAGTGTCCTGTGTGGTAATGCCAATACTTGGCGTATTTAATGGAGGTACTGAATCTGGAAATACCAGTGGAGTTATAGCTTTAGAATTTTGGTGTGCTTATTTTATTCCTATATGTATCTTGTCTTATCAATATTTCAAGAAGAAGGAAAAGAGGTAATTATTTTTATCTAAAAGGAGTTTAATATGTTAAAGAAGGATAGTACTCTTAAAATTAAATCTACTAGAACTAATATATTTAAAGTAAGTTTTGATGAAGAAGTAA
Organism: Clostridium folliculivorans; assembly: GCF_024341905.1. Classification (GTDB taxonomy): domain Bacteria; phylum Bacillota; class Clostridia; order Clostridiales; family Clostridiaceae; genus Clostridium_AR; species Clostridium_AR folliculivorans. Next base: position 693,680 of record NZ_BQXY01000002.1, on the reverse strand, counting down.
AAGACTTTCGGTCCAAAGATGGGATAGCAGCTATAGCCTATTTCTTTTATAATATGTTGATTCTTTATCTATTTGGGTTGCTGATATTTAAAACGAGGATCTATTCGGAGTTTAGAACTTATTCTAATATAAGTAACGATATTATATATAGGTTCATTTTCTATATACCTATAGTAATCTTGCAGTTAGCTCCAGTTTTTATTTTTGCTAAGGCAAGAAAGCAAGGTTTGAGAAGTTTAGGATTAAAAAAAGACAAAATTTTAAAATCAATATTCCTTGGAATTATATTTTCAATACCTTTTAATCTACCAGTAATAATAGGAGCAATTAACCAAGAAGGAAAGATACTAAGTTTAACTAATTTGTTTTTTACATTTATGTACTTTTTTATAGAGATTGCACTAGTTGAGGAAATTAGTTTTCGTGGCTTTATTCAAACAAGAATTCAAGGTCTAATAAAAAACAAATGGTTAAGTATTCTGGTTGTAGGGATTATGTTTGCTCTAATGCATATACCTTTTCAGATTATTAGAGCAAGGATGCCTTTAGGTGATTTTATAGTACAAGATTCATTTCATTTAATATTTACTTTTGTAATTCACTTATATTTAGTTTATATATACACTCGAGATAATAACATCATTTCTTCGTCAATTACCCACACTTTAATTGATTTCATACCGTCAATATTTATTTAGTATATGATTTTACATTAAGATTATGTTTAAGAATAATATTGAAATTAAATATATAAAGAGAGGTTAATACAATGGCAGTCTTAATTAAGCCCTGCTTTATTTATGACCTATTATGTTATGCTGGACAAAGATTTTTCGAGCTTGGGGAATATTACTTAGAAGATCAAAAAGACTTAATTTATAAAACTAATAAAGAGTTAGAAAAGTATAACATAGATGACTTCAATCTAAGTGGTCCTAGCATGTCTTCAATGTGCATGGTACTTAGTTGTTTTACTGATAATGAAGATATAGATAAGTTAACCATAAAAGACCTTATAGCGATTCTAAAACATCCTAAAAATTTATACCCAGTGGTAAATGAACGATTAAAGAATGATGATTTCTTACTTAATGATGCTAATTATACGATTAAATGGCTTCAAGATGGAGGAACTGATGGGTATATTAAGTTCCTAGAAGCCTTGGAAAATATAAAATTTTATAAAACCTGGGTTGATGAGGCATTACCTATAATTGAAGAAGAATGTGTGAAACTGAGAGGTAAAATTAGCCAATACAATTTGGATAATCTTTTTGGAGACATAATAAAATTAAGGAATGAAGATAGAATTGATGACGTTAATATATTTGTATCTTTCTTCAGTCATCCAGTATGCTTCAGTCTTTATAATAAAAGCTTTTTAAGCAGCTGTTTATCAGACTTTGTAGATGGTAAAATGTTTGTTCAGATTATTGTACATGAATTAATGCACGGCTTTTCAAATAATGAAACAATTAATATCTTAAATGAACTTGTTAGTAAAGATGATTTTCTTAAGAAAACTTACAATACCTTAGTTGAAAAATATTCTGGAGCTGAAGAGGAGCAATTTGTAGTAGCAGCAGAGTATTATTTAGCTGTAGTAAACGGATTAGCTACATGTGACTACATTATTGAAACAGCAAAACAAAGATATGGAGGCTGTATGCCGCTTTCACTTATTATTTTTAATTTACTAATTCAAGAGAGATCAGTACCTGTAAACTACAATCTTTGGCTATCACAAAAGTTCAAATCTGGCTTTATAAATGGTGAAAATATAGAAATGCAAATAGAAAAAATTTCTCCAGGCTTCGTGAGTTGCTATGAACAGAGTTTAGATAACTAATAGTAAATAAGCTACCTTATCTAATATATCTACCATTAATTATTTAAAAAGCCTGAAAAGTATTCTAACATGAAGTTTTAGTTAACAGTATATATGCTTATGGAGGTGTGATTATGTTAGTATGTCCAAAATGTAAATGTGAATATGAAGAGGGGTATACGGTCTGCAATGATTGTGACTGTGAATTAGTTCATGTACCTGAGGCAAATGGTGAAAATGTACCTGCTAAAAAGATGCCAAATATAATTGGATTAACAGGAAGAACATTAATTTTCGGAGCTATATTTGTTATAGGAATAATAATTTTAATCAGTAGTACAAGTCTAGCCGATACAGAAATGGCGATCATTATGAAGGCTCATGGAGGAAGTATGGACACTAGCTATTATTTGATTTATCTGGAACAATCTATAATAAAATATCGAACATTGGGCTGTGTATTATCAATTTTAGGCGGTTTGGGTGTATTGATAAATACAAGGATTAGTAAATGATATAAAAAGCATGTTTACTACCTGAAAAGATAGCGATGGTAATTTATTGTGAGGTGATCTTTTTGGATATGGAACAAGCAATAATTGCAGTAATCTGTGTTATTGCTTTAGTTTTAACAATAATAATAAAAAGAAAAAAATAATGATAAGTATATTTATTAAGTTACAACATTTTTTATGTAGGCAACAAATACTTAATCAAATAAAAATAAGAGATATAAAAGTTTAATGGGGTGTTTTGTAATGGATATAGTGGTAAGAAATGAAGAATTAAATGATTATCGTAGAGTGGAAGAGATCACAAGAGAGGCATTTTCCTATCCTGGAAGAATCGAGCGAGGAGGAATTGGTTCTCCGTATGAGCATTGGATGGTAAATGAATTGCGTAAACGAGATGGTATAAAAGAATTAAGTCTTGTAGCTGAAGCAGACGGTCAGATAGTTGGACATATTATTTGCAGCAATGCTCGTATTGAAATACCTGACGGAAGGATCATACATGTACTTAATTTTGGACCAATCAGTGTACTTCCAAAGTATCAGCGTCTGGGAGTGGGAAAAGCGCTTATAAACTCTATGATTAATAATGCCAAAAGTCTTGGCTATGGTGCAATTATATTTTTTGGGCGCCCAGAATACTATCCACAGTTTGGATTTGTTGAAGCTGCTGAATATGGTGTAACAGACTGTAATGGGGAGAATTACCCAGCATTTATGGCAATGGAACTAGTTAAAGGATATCTTGCTGATGTAAGGGGCGGTAAATACTATGAGTCAGATATTTATGACGATAGTAAAAATCGTGAAGATGTTATGAAGTTTGATAAATCATTTAGATAAATTTCAATTTGTCAAAATAAATTAAATGAGCATATAAGGTGGGGGCATTTAATGCACATCAAAAGATGTTTTAGGGGGATAAGCATATAAGACAATACTTGTTTCAACACTTAGAGGATGATTACTTCTCAATTTTTTTATTAACCTAACAAGATTTTTATTATATAACAGAACAGATAAAACAAAATGGTTATTGAAGCTACTATATATTAGTTTTTCTAATAAAAAACATCTCTGTTTATGGAAATAAGTTTAAATTATATGCTATAATTACCAGTGGATTATTTGTAATGGTAAGTAACTACAAACTATCTATAATTTATATTTTGGAGGTGTAAAAATGGATTTAAGACTTACATTTAACGAAGTTGCGTCTGAGTATGATAGAATGAGGCCATTGTATGTTGAGGAACTGTTTGAGGATGTTATAAAATATACAGACTTAGACAGTAGCAAAAATGCACTTGAAATTGGTATTGGTACGGGTCAAGCTACATCACCTTTTTTGAAGACTGGTTGCAGGGTAACGGCTATCGAACTAGGCAGCAAGATGGCAGCGTTTACAAAGGAGAAGTTCTCTGAGTTTGAAAACTTTGATGTGATAAATGATGATTTTGAAAGTATTATCCTTGAAAATAATTCATATGATTTAATTTATTCTGCCAGTGCTTTTCAATGGATAACTCCAGAAATAGGCTACCCAAAAGTTTATCAGCTGTTAAAAAGTGGCGGAGTATTTGCAAAGTTTAGTCATTCACTTTATCAAGAAGAGGAATTTGCAGCTGTAGCTGCTGCAATGGACAAAGTATACGATAAATACAGAAATGATTTTTACACTGATCCAAGGATAAGTTTAGATAAGGTCCATGAAGGGTATAAAAGAGTCTTGATTTCCATGAATCCGCCAACACCGCACAACAAAGAAAGATGCCTAGAACATGCTAATTGGATTAAAGAATTTGGATTTTCAGATGTGGTATATAAGTGTTATCATCAAACACTAATATATGATTCAGAAAGTTACGTATCGCTAATCAGTACTTATTGCGACCAAATAGCATTACCTGAGAGTGTAAGAATACAATTTGCTAAAGAAATAAAGGAAGCAATCGACAGCAATGGAGGAAAGTTTGGCCTTTCTGATACAATAGATTTGTATTTGGCTATTAAGTCTTAATTACACGTATGTATAGAGGGATACTTAATAGAAACGCTGAGTTGGTAAATAGAGAAAATTGAACAATTAGGAGAGTCCTTAATATTGAAAATTAATGGATGAAATTACGGATGTATCGCTTCGTAATAGTTATATTCCATCTAAAGAAAAAGCCTAGTGGTATGTATTAAATAAATGTTGGTACTGGTGCCTAAAAGTACAAGCTATAAAATACCAACATTTATTTAATACAGAAGCTTATACTATAAAAATATATACATACAAAAAAGCTAAGTTTATTTTTGGACAAAATTGAGCTGATATATGAATTAAACTAATGAAAGTATAATTTTCTGATGTATGAAACGGTAAATACTATGAAGCAGATATTTATGATGATAGTAAAAATAGTGAAGAGGTTAATGAGTTTCATAAATCATTTTGAAAATAGAAATTGTTAGATTAGATGTAAGAAATCAAAGTGGGGAGGGATATTGCATGGGAAAAATATTAGTGTTTATTTTTGATGGAATGACAGATTATGAAATAACATTTATTACTCACATATTGGGCGCAGGCGAAGGAAAAGAAATAATTACGATTGCATATGAAGATAAAATAATTAAAAGCCGTTCTGGATTTTTATACAAACCAAAAGCATTGGTTAAGGATGTATTAAACGAAGAGGTAGAAGGGTTAATTATTTGTGGAGGATGGTATGGAGACACAAGACGTGAACTAATAAAATTAATTAACAATTTGCATTCAAAAGGAAAATTAATAGCTGGTATTTGTGGTGCAGGTACAATTTTTCTAGCAAAAGCGGGTATTCTTGATAATGTAAAGTACACTACCCCTGCTGTTGAATGGACTGAAAAACATATTGAAGTTTTTGGAGAAAAAGACCCTTTTCCAAGAGAAAACTTAGTTAAAAAAAGAGTTGTAAGAGATGGGAATATTATAACCGCCCAAGGAATAGCCTTTATTGATTTTGCCATAGAAATATGTGATTGGTTCAATATTTTTGAAAGTCAAGAAGAAAGAGATAGTTTTGCTAAAGATATTAAAGGATTATAAAATAGATTTTATAAAAATAGCATGTAACTCAAATGGAAAATATTAAAAAAACGATTGAGGATTAAAATGAAAAGAAGAAATATTATATTAAGCTGTTTATTTATCTTATGTATTATAATATCAGCTTATGTTGGATTTGTTATAGGTAATAATACAAAAAAAGATAGTAAGTCAATTGATTATTCTAGTAGCACATGGGCAAGCATCCATATAAAAACTATACAACATATGCCATCAGGTATCGCATATTCAATAACTCTAAAGAATAATAGCAGCTATGTAATAAAACAAAATTCACTATATGTTAGTTATACAATTACTGAGAATAATAGTGCAAAAGCAAGTGAAGCTAAATTCGAAACAACAGGGAATAAATTAGATATTAAGCCAAATGAAGAGGTGCTACTATTTTGTTTTATCCCTTTGGAAAGTTATAAAGATAATAAAAATATTGATGTTACTAGGCTTCAGTATGAAATAAAAGGGTATTTAAATGAAGTTACTACATTGAATCATTTTACGCAAGCAGGTTATTTTTCAAAAGAAGAGCTTCAAACTAAAGATTAAAAGAAGATTTATAAAATAAATAGGATATGATATATTTCTAGAACACCGCATTATTAAAAGTTAAATTATGTGGTGTTTTTTACGTCTTAATTCAAGAACAATTTAGAAAGTCGTATATGAATAGTGAGCTTTATTTGATGTTAAACAGTTAAGTAAACTATCTGTTCAGCTGATAAGATAATTAAGTTATTTAATATAAGTTTTAACAATTCTATTAGAAATGCTTTTATGTAACTAAATTGTATTATTTTGGAGATAGCATATGCTATAATTTTGTATATTATAATATTTTAGTAAAATAATTCAAGTTGATCAAAGTTTAAATCTTATAAATTGTATGATGGGAGTAATAAGTAGGAAGGGTATGCAAAAGTGGGAATACAAAATAATTAATTGTAGCAGGAGTATTGGATTCTTTTCAGATTATAAGTGGGATAAGGATATGGAGGCAATGCTGCCAAAACTCGGAGAAGAGGGGTGGGAGCTTGTAAACGTAGTGGCTGAGTGTTCAGCATGGGGAGAAAATAACTCTGGGGCAACTACTGAGGAGAAATGGGTTTTTAAAAGACCCAAAAGTTAATAATGAAGTTTTAGTATTAAGGGAGGTGTAATCATGTCAATAATGGATAAGGTTGAAAATGTCAAAGAACAATACAAGGATGGGAACAACCTGGCAAAAAGAACTAATCTGCATGTTAAACATAGTACAAATAAGCAAGGCTTTGTACCTTGGCTTTTTGAGCAATATAAATTTTATAAAGGCTATCGAATACTTGAATTAGGATGCGGAAACGGCACACAATGGGAGAGTCGGATTAATACATTACCAGAAAACTGTACCCTTATTTTATCGGATTTTTCAGAAGGTATGGTAAAAGTTGTTTGGGACAAATATTCTGATCATAAGAATACTTTGGTACAAAAGTTAGATATTCAGAATATCCCTTTTCCTGATAATTGTTTTGATGTTATCATAGCTAACCACATGTTGTATCATGTTCCGGATTTACCAAAGGCCCTTTCTGAAGTAAAAAGAGTATTAAGAAGTGGCGGCAAATTCTATGCTGCAACCAACGGTGACGGAGGCATGAGAACTTACCTACGTGATGCTTTTAATAAGGTTAACCCAAACCTAAATTCTTTCACAAAAGAACTCTCGTTTACTCTACAAAATGGACAAAATTTATTAGAAAAGTATTTCGATGATGTTCAAAGGTATGATTATGAAGATTCGCTGTCTATCACTGAAACGCAGGATTTAATAGATTGGTTAGAATCTACAGTCACTATAGCAACTTATTCTGAGAATGATTTAAATGGCTTCTATGATTATTTCGAAGCTATAAGACAAAAAGATGGAGCTATCAATATTCCTAAAGAAGCAGGATTGTTCATATCCACTTAGCTATAAGTTTGTACAAAATTAAAGAAGATTTAGATACTATGCCTTTAAAGATTATAGTTAGGAAAGAGGGCTGATTCTATGAAATGTTTTTGTAAAGAAGCAGGTTTTGATTTAAGTTAAGAGTAATTAATTTTAGGGGGATCTATGAAAAAGATAACAAATGGCCTTGTTAAAGCGACATTTTTAAGCTTATGCAGCATATTTTATTTCTTGGAGGTCTTTTTTTATTATACTTTCACATCGCCAGTTGATCCAGGGGTCGAAGAAAATCAAGTTGGAGATTTAAGAGTTATGCTGATTTTATGCTTTATAAAAATAGTGATTATCATAACATATATCTTGATTTTAAATAAGTTAAAGTTGGAACACTTAAATAGTTATATTTTAATTTTTGCCTTTTCGATAGCTGCAGTTGGGGTTATTTTGCCGACGATACAGTATGCTCATGATTTAAATATAATTATAGCTATGAGAATTTTTATACCAATTATACTCAATGTAGTAATAGCTACTGTATTAGGCAGATATCTACTAAAGGTTCTAATTTTATCGAAACGGTTAAAGTCATGAATAAGATTATAGACTCCTTATATGAATTGTGACTGGTTCCAAGATGTGGATTCGCAGAAACTTATTATTTTAATTGTCTGACGTGATTTTGCATAATGTTGGTTTGGGTATCAAATATTCAGTTGACGTAAAGCTTGTATTATGCTAAATTAATTTTATTAAGTTGCAATTTATGAATTATAAAAACTTTATATGTTATAGTTTTCTAGGGTTCCGCAGTGTATAGCTGGCTGGTCCGAGAGAAAACGCACAGTTAAATGTGTACACGGAAGGACAAAAGCCTGGGAGATATTTTAATAATATTTCCTTGGGCTTTTTTTATTTTTATTTATTTTAGAATAATGCTGAAAAGTTAGAAAAGATAGGAGTGATATGTATGAGGTTTCAGTATACCCCAATTTTGCTGGTGATATTATCTAGCTTATGTTATCATCTGTTTCAAAAGTCAACGCCAGCAAATATAAATCCTATTGCTGCATTAATTATCACCTATGCTTGTGCATTAGTTGTATCTATTGTAGCTTTCTTTATACTTTCACCTAAAACAAACTTAATTCAATCATTTGGAGATGCAAATTGGGCAAGTTTTTTCTTAGGCCTAGCTGTAGTAGGTATAGAGTTGGGATTTTTATTAGTTTATAGATCCGGATGGAATATAAGTTCTGCAAGTCTTTTGTCAAATACCTTTGTGGCAATTTTGCTTATACCAATAGGTTTGTTGCTTTATAAAGAGAAGATTTCTCTAACAACCATTGCAGGTGTTATATTATGCATAAGTGGATTAATACTTATCTCAAAAAGATAATGGTTATATAATCGAAATTTTATTGCAGGAAGCATAGATAAGCTGCTTATTATTGGAATTTATCAAAATAAAGATTTGTAGATTCACCGAGTTCTTTTTTTGAGGCTAAGGATTGATGTGGTTTATCTGCTAAAGCGGAATAGATATTCTAGTTTCATGAATTTAAAATAATTCTATGGCTTTTGATCCTACAGTTATTTATCAAGATATTTTATGCAGATATATGAAGTTAGTAAAAATCAGTTATTCAAACTGCTTTATAAATATTAATAATCAAATGATATGAGGAGGAACAAAATAATGAAAAACTTTGTGATAGAAGATGATTTTTGGAGTCTATTTCCCAATGCTAAGATAGGAGTTGTCGTATGTCACCATATAGTTAACTCCATAAAAGATGAAGATAAATATAAAGATATGATTTATAATTCCGAAAAGGAAGCTTTAAAATATTTGCAAAATCCAGAGTTTAGCAGCAATGAGGTTATAAAAGTATGGAGAGAGGCATTTCAAAAGTTCAAAACCAAAAAATGAGCAAGATCATCTATTGAGGCTTTACTTAAGAGAGTGAACAATGGAAACCACCTAGGTACTATCAATCCTTTAGTTGATATTTATAATGGTATTTCCTTAAGATATGCATTGCCTTGCGGTGGAGAGGATATTGATACCTTTGTTGGTGATATAAGACTTACTAAGGCAGTTGGTGATGAAGATTTTATTACCTTAGGAACGGATAAAAGTGAATCTCCATATGAAGGTGAGATAATATATAAAGATGACGAGGGGGCTATTTGCAGGTGCTGGAACTGGCGTGAATCAGTAAGAACTATGCTAACTGAAGATACAAGAAATGCTTTTTTGTGCATTGAACTCACTGATGAAAAAAGAGTAGAAGAGTTTGAAAATGCTTTAAAAGATCTAGCAAAAACAGTGCAAGAGGAATTAGGCGGAACATGTAAAGCTTCAATTCTTGATATAAATAATAAACAAGTAACAATAGAGTAGTTGGAGGAATAAAATTTATGGAAAACTTTTTAATTAAAGAATGTGATTTAATGGATATAGAAAAAATTAAAGATATAGGTGAAAAAACCTTCTATGAAACTTTTTCTGATGAGAATTCAAAAGAAGATATGGAAAATTATTTAAGAGAAAATTTCTCTTATGAGCAAGTTGAAAGTGAAGTGAAAAATAGCGGCTCAAGATTTTACATAGTGGAAAATAATGAAGAAGTAGTTGCATATATGAAAGTGAATTTTGACAAAGCACAAACAGAGGAAGGTCACGAAAACAGCTTAGAAGTGCAAAGAATTTATGTATTGCAGCAGTGCAAAGGTAAGCAGATTGGTAAGAGATTAATACAAAAAGCTATAGAGCTTGGAAGAGAGAATAACATAAATTATGTTTGGCTAGGGGTATGGGAACATAATATAAATGCAATAAGATTTTATGAAAAGCTAGGATTTGAAAAGTTTGATACCCATATTTTCGTATTAGGTGATGATGAGCAGACAGATAATTTAATGAAGCTTATATTATAGGGTTTATTAAGGTACCGTGCTTAAATTTAGTAGTTAGTAATCTGATATGTAAATGTGATTACCCTAATGATGGTTATATGAGAACACCGCATTATTCATGAATTGAATTCTGCGGTGTTTTGCGTTGCAAGATTGAAAAATGGGGCATGAAATATATAAGAACAATATCTTGAGATTTAAATGGTGTGGTGGAAAAGTGTATTTGGAGACCCAGTAAACCATACATTTTGTGGAATAAATTGGTTTCTAATGATATAATTACAAGTAATTAAGTCAGAGTGGTAATTATATTTTGAATCCACATCAAAATCCTGATTTAATATGAAGTGTTAATTTACTTCTAAGCCTTTATGATACCTCGGAGGTTTGTATGGAAGAAAAAATATTAAATTGGTTGAGTAATTTGACCTTTCCAGAAGATGAAAAAGAAGAATCCCAATGTCCATTCTGTATTTTTGGAGAAAACACCTGGAGATATTGTAGAAATCCAATATTTATAGACCTAATTGTAAATAAAATATATAGTATTAATTCACAATATTTCAAATCATGGTTATGCATGGATTGTGCAGTTACGGAGGATTTTACATGAAACTGAATATACAACAAATGAGTTATGATTATGCAAGGCAAATATCAAAGTGGGCTTATAAAGAACCATATTCAATGTATAGCATGGACGGAAGTGATAATTGCAAAGATGAACTTCTTAATGGGTGTTATTTTTCGGTTTTAGATAAAGAAAGCAATCTTGTTGGTTACTATTGTTTTGGTGAAGCTGCTCAAGTTCCAGTAGGAAATAAATTTGGGGTTTATGCTAGCAAAGATGTTACGGATATTGGTTTAGGAATGAACCCAGATTTGTGTGGTCTTGGGTTAGGACTTGAATTTCTAAAGGGTGGTTTAGATTTTGCTAGAGATAAGCTATCTGCAAAAGAAATTCGTTTAACAGTATCAGCCTTTAATGAAAGAGCAATAAGAGTATATGAAAAAAGTGGATTTAAAAAAGTTAGTTCTTTTGAAAGATCATCTGATAGTGGCAATGTTGATTTTTTGGTTATGATTCTCTGATAAGAAAAGCTTCCTCAAATCAAATCTGATTGGAGAAAATTAAATAAAGATTATAAGAATACCAAGTAGTTATGTAATATTTTAATGATATAGCTAATTTAATATTAATAGGGGTGATATAGTGAAAAATAAAATAATATTAAGAGTATCAATGGCAATGTCCATAGCTTTAGTTTTTATAGGATTTATTTATTATTCTAACACTCATATTTCAATATGGCAGTTCAATATTTCTAAAAATGAATTGAAAGACGTATTAATAAACACTAAGGATAACAATTATATTATAACAAATCCAAAGTTGGTATCTGAATTATCTCAGGAAGTATCTAATATGAAAAAACTTAATAAAATTGAGCTAAATAATTTTCCTCCTAAAGAGAAAACTATGAAATATACGAAACTAATGATACAAACAAAGAATAATTACACCTATGGAGGTTCATTTTGGAAGGATGATAATGATGGAATAATGCTAGACAGTAGTGGATATTATTGGAGTGTAAGTAGTGATTTAATTGAATTGATAGATAAGTCAATAAATGATTCTAAAAAACTATAAAGATACTTAGAAGTCTTATATTAGAGTTTATTAATTCATTCTGATACAAGTGATAATTAACTGTTAAAGATGTGCGATAATATGATCATAAATATATGATTTTATTATCGCTATTTAATTCAATTATTTAGTTACACAGCCTTATTGTAAAAACGTTCTATTTCTATTATATGGGGTGAGGGTATGTTGATTTTAACTTCTAATGGATTATCATCAGATAATATTATTAAAAAAATGAAGGAATACTGTGATTCTCTATCTAAAGCTGTGATAGTTACAACTGCATCTGTCGAATTCAAAGAAAATGACTGGCATATTCCACAGTTGACTGAAGAATTAAAGTCATTAGGTTTACTTGTAGATTACTTTGATTTTGATTTTCAAAGGCCAGAGGTATTGTTAAATTATGATGTTATTGAAATAAACGGTGGTAATCCGTTTTATTTGTTAAATGCTATAAAGAGAGCAAACTGCGAAGACATCATGGAAAAGTTGATTCGTGAAGATTTCTTCGATATTTCAAGATTCGCAGGAGAGGGCAATATTGGACATATTATGGAACACATACTTTTATCTAAGGATATACTTTTAGTGTGATACAAAGATTATAAAAAGTACGAAGACAAGCATAAAATTAATAGACATTAAAGTTTGAAAGTGGTAACCGTGGATAGTATGTATACATAATCTATAGGTGAGATATAGGCTATGTAGGAGTAGTAAAATACCGTAAGTAAATATTATTGAATAATTAGAATGTAATGGAGAGGGGAGATATATGCAAAGTTTTAACTGGAAATTATTGAAATCTGAACATATTATTAAGGATAAATGGATTTCTTTGAGGGCTGATACATGTAAAATGCCAAATGGTAAGATTGTTACTCCGTATTACGTATACGAATATCCAACATGGGTAAATGTTGTAGCAATAACTAAACAAAAAGAAGTTGTTTTAGTGGAACAATATCGGCATGGATGCCAAAAGACACTTGTGGAACTACCATCAGGTGGAATGGAGCTATCAGATAAATCCCCTGTTGAAGCAATTAAGCGAGAATTGGCTGAAGAAACAGGCTATACAGGTGAAAAATTTATTCATATATGTACTATATCTGCTAATCCAGCAAACCATAATAACCTTACTTATTGTTTCCTTGCCTTGGATGTTGAGTTAACTAAAGATATTAATCTAGATGAAACAGAAGAAATTAGAGTTATACTAAAACCCATGAATGAAGTAATCAAAAGTCTTAAAAACAATGATTTTTTACAAGCACTACATGTTTCATCTTTATTTCACGCCCTTATGTATATGGATATTATAAAGATTTAATACTGAATATTCATATAAAACCACACAATAGATAAAATAGAATATTTATCTAAAACACCTCATTATTCGCAACTGAATTGTGGGGTGTTTTTAAGTTGTAATATAAAAATACAGACAAGCTATTTTCTACTGAAGTTTATCCAAATAAAGATTCGTAGGACCAGTATAAATTAAATTTCCGTAAAAGAACTCTATACTTACATTTTAGACTTAAGATTAAGAATTAGGATATTTGAAAAGTGAAAAATCAGTGGAAAAGATTAAAATGTCTACTAATTATGTGGGGGTAACTGGAAATTAATGATATAATTACAAGTGAGAAATCAATAGCTTCAAATTATCACAAACATACATATAAGGGGAATATCTATGATAAAGGGGATACTATTTGACTGGCATGGGGTGCTAGTTGAGAATAATAGCAATAATGATGAGACAATAAAAAGTATATATAATATGCTTTTACAAAATACCGCTGAAGAAGACGAGATTATAGAAATAGTTACATCATATAAAAAGTATGAACCATTGTGGGAAATGTTACCGGTATTAAAGAAATACTTCAAAATGTGTGTAGTTAACAATGGACCAAAAGCAACCTTTAAGTATTGGGACCAATATTATGGTTACTCTGAATTTATGGATTTTGTTAATTCAGAAATAGAGGGAGTAGAGAAGCCACAACCAGAAATATATAAAATTGCATGTAAAAGAATAGGTGTTGATCCAAGTGAAGTTATATATATGGATGACAGCTTTGGATTTCCTGAAGAAACTGAAAAGTTAAATATGAAATTCATACATTGGAGCACAACAAAAGATGGTTTTATGGAGTTTAAAAAATATTTGAATGAACATACAGAAGTGCAAATATGATGAGTCGTAGTAGAAGATTGGAACCTTAAAGTTTGGTATTTAAATTTATCGTAAAATAATAATTTAAAATCAAGGATAATATTATAGGTAAAAGAGGTAAATAGATGGAGATAAATCAGGTTTTAGAGTGTTGGAATCTTTCAAATGAACCAATTAAGCAAATTTATAGTTCTGCTTGGCAAATTGGTGACAAGTATATCTTAAAAACTGGCAAAAATATTGATGAAATGCATAGAAATTTATTGATGATTAACGCTCTATCAGAGCAAAACATACCAGTAGCTACAGTGATAAAGACCATGGATGGATTAGAATATATAGTTGAGGATAAATCATATTTTTTTATAAGCAAAAAAATAGATGGAGAGCATTTAACTGATATTTACCAGCAGAATTATTCTGAATTAGCATATTTAATTGGACAAGTAATTGGTAGACTTCATATAGCATTCAAAGCATGTGAAGCCAAGATTTCCTGTTATGATAATAACTTTTATGATGAGATTGTTGGCTGGGTATCTAAGACATTCGAGGATAAAAATATTACTTTAATACCAGATGATATTTTAAAGCAATGTGTTTCGGAATTAAAAGAAGTATATCCAAATTTGCCTCGTCAGTTAATACATAGAGACATACATCCAGGAAATATGTTGTTTAAGAATAACATGCTGACAGGTTATATAGATTTTGATTTAAGTCAAATCAATGCACGTGTTTTTGATCTATGCTATATGTCATTGAGTTTTTTAATTGATAATACTGATGACAATCAGAAAACAGCGAAATGGTTTGAAATATTAAATAAAATAGTTAAGGGTTATAACTCAATAACCCCACTAAGCTCTGATGAGAAAAAAGCTATCCCAGTTATGATGTTTGCTATCGAAATGCTTTTTGTTGCATATTTTGATAACAACAATGATACAGCTGGTACTAAAGGAGCTGCAAAAACTTTGTTATGGCTGTGGGAAAATAAAGAAAAAATCAGCTTTCAAGTGGAATTATAGTGAGTTTTAAAATAAGTTAATTGCATAAAAAATGATGCAAAGTGTGCTGAAAGGAAATATTATATGATTAATAAAGATATATGGAAGATAGCTATGGAACAATCGGCAATAGATTTAAACTGCAAAGCTACTGATTTCATGAGTAAAGGAAGTACAGTGGTAACATCAAAACTAAATGAAGGAAGAAAAAAGTGTTACAAAAAACCAATGTTTTGTGGATTAGCTTATTATGGTGAAGGATTAGTTGCCTCAGTGGACGAAAGAATAAAAGAGTTTATGGAAGTCTTTGTTAGTAGGCATTCTGAGTATAGGTGTTTTGATACACCGCAGTTAATTGTATTAAATAAAGAGTTCGGAAAATACGGTAAATGTGTATGCTTTATCGCAGAGTTCTTTCTTCCTGATTTAGAAAAGAAGGTATTAATTAATGAAAATATTGAAGTGAAAGTATTTTCAGAAGACGAGATTCCAGCATTGTATGAAGATGATAGATTTCATATGGCGCTAGGATATAACTCTGATAGTGATAAAAAGGACGTGTTGGCAGTAGTAGGATTTGTAGATGGAAAAATAGCTGGTGTAGCAGGTGCAAGTAATGACTGTGATACGATGTGGCAGATAGGTATTGATGTCTTACCTGAATTTAGACGAATAGGCGTTGCATCAACACTTACCAAGATTTTGACAGACGAAATCATTAAATGCGGCAAGGTACCATTTTACTGCACTGCGTGGTCCAATATTGCATCAAAAAGTAACGCTGTTAAGTGTGGCTATAAAACCGCCTGGGTAGAAATGACTGCGATCGATACAGAAGATGCTATGAAAATCATTGGTGAGTAAACAAGTTTTAGAGACAAGAAGTATTTTTAATTGATCCGTAGGTTTATAAAAATTGCTTAAAGCGCAGGTGATTGGAAGGTCCTACTTATGGAGTAGAGATATTACTTAGTCAGCTTTTGAACACTATTATATATTATAGAGTCCCTAGGTCAACTGTTAATTTATACATGACAGAAGATTCGCAGAGAAGGGGGACTTTGGAATGAGTATAAATTAAGTTTCGATATAGGAACTCTTTAGGAGAAGTAAATATGAAGGTATTAGTTATTGGTGGTACTCGATTCTTTGGGGTACATTTGGTTAACTCACTACTATCTAGAGGGCACAAGGTGACAATAGCCACTAGAGGTAATGCAAAGGATGTGTTTGGAGACAAGGTTGAAAGGATTATTATCGAACGAAATGATCCAAGTAATTTGAAGGAAACAATAGGCGGAGATTATTATGATGTTGTTTTTGATAATATTGCTTATTGCTCCAATGACGTAAAAGGTTTACTAAGTTCATTGAAATGCGGTAGATACATAATGACTTCTTCAGCTTCAGTCTATACAAACCAGCATATCCAAACTTCTGAAAGCGAATTTGATCCTATTTCATATCCACTTAAGTGGTGTTTTCGAGAAGACTTTCCTTATAATGAAGCAAAACGTCAAGCAGAAAGTGCTTTGTTTCAGATATATCCTCAATTTGGATCAGTCGCTGTCCGTCTTCCATATGTGATTGGAGAAGATGATTATACAAAAAGACTTTATTTTTATGTTGAACAAATTATTAAGGGAAATTCAATAAATGTGGATAATCTTAATGAAAAGATTGGTTTTATAGATTCTGCCGAAGCAGGAGACTTCCTAGCATGGATAGCAGAGCAAAATTTTGTTGGAGCTATTAATGGTAATAGTAATGGGACAATTTCTTTAAAAGAGATAATTGAATATGTAGAGCTCAAAACCAACAAGAAAGCAATCTATTCTTCTGAAGGTTTAGAAGGACCATATAATGGGCAAAAGTCCTTTGATCTTGATGTAATCCATGCAAATAAATTAGGTTACTGTTTCACTGATTTAAATTCATGGATATATAAATTGCTGGATAAATATATAAGAACGCTGGAGGCTAATATATGAATACTAATATGAAACATAAAAAGATTTTAGAAATTGTTAAAGAAAGATTAACCTGTTCAGCTCATAATTTAGATCATGTGCTTAGGGTTCTTAATCTTTGTTTATTAATTGCAAAGGATGAGGAAAATGTTGATTTAGAGATTCTAATTCCAGCAGCATTACTACACGATATTGCAAGAGTAGAGGAAAGCCAAGATAAAACTGGAGAAATTGATCATGCTGTCTTAGGTTGTGACATTGCTGAAGATATATTGAAGCAATTAGAATACGAAAAAGAAAAAATTCATAGGATAAAACACTGCATCAGTGCTCACAGATTTAGGACAGGAAATGAACCTAAAACAATAGAAGCAAAAATACTTTTTGATTCAGACAAACTTGATATTATAGGAGCAACCGGCATTGCTCGTTCCTTTATGTTAGCAGGACAGTTTGGACAGAGATTAATAACAGACACACCAATTAGCGACTATCTAAAAGCTAATACTGTTGAAAATGGAAGAATAAAAGAAGTATCAAAACACACACCTTTTATTGAATACGAAATAAAATTCAAGAAAATCCCTGATAAATTATATACAAAGACTGCAAAAGAAATTGGTGAAAAAAGACTGAAATTCATGGATGAATATTTTAAAACATTAAGAGCAGAAATTGATGGTGTAAATGAGGTGCTCTACATATAAATTAATGAATTTAACGATATTTTTAAACTATGTTATATATAGAAATAAAAAAATGGAGGCTCATATGGGGATTTTTTTATATTTAATTGGCATTATTAGTGCATATTTCATTATTAAACTGGCTGTGAAACACGCAATAGAAGAGAGCTTAGAAGATATTAGAGGTACGGTAAAAGAAGCAATAACGGGAGGGCTATATGAATACAAACGTAGAAATCAAGATAATTAGAAATAGATTAATTAATATGAAGGGGCTAAGATTTTGGAAAATTTAAATGAATATAAAATTTATAAGGCTAACTCAGAACAGTGGGCTAAATATCATGCTATTTATAGACTAAGTAATTTTAATGAATGGATGTCATTAAGCTTTCAGAGCGATATTGATAGGTATAAAAACTTAGATATTTGCTACTGGGTAGAAAAAGAAGGGAAAAGAATAGGTGGAGCACTTATTAAACCCAATATTCTTAAATGTGTATTTGTAATACCTCCCTTTGACAATATTAGCAAACTAATTGAGGTATTAACTTTATATGTTAATACAATATCTGATGAAACTGAAGAGATTGTAATTCCAGATGCTGATTTAAGAGTAGTAGAATCTTATAAGAGTGTGGCCTTTAAGTTGGATAGAATTGACAAGCTTATGGTGTGTGCTACTGATGAATTTAATGTGATTTGGGAAGAACGATATAAGATAGTAGCTCCTGAAATTGAGCATGTTGAAGCAATGGCTAAACTTTATTATGATTCTTATAGTAATAACAAGTTTCAGTATATATCATCTCAATCCTATGATTTTCAACTTTTAAATGTTCAAGCATATTTTAATCATATTAAAGCAATGAATATTACTAATGAGTGGTCTACACTAATTTTTGATACAATTTCAAACCAATTTGTTGGAGCTTGTATGGTTGGATATGTTAATGGATTACCATATATACTTGATTTTGTAGTGCACCCCGAATTTCAAAGAAAAGGTATAGGAGCAAAGATGCTGCAAAGGACATTAACTTTATTATCTGGAAACTATTCTGCAATAAGGTTAAATGTTACTGTAGGTAATAATGCAGAAACTTTTTACGATAAATTAGGATTTGTTAGCTTAGCAGAAAAGGGGTATATGACAAAGAAAGCTGGAGTTTAGATTACATTGAAATATTTGGTGAAAGGTTAATGTTCAAATTTTATGTCTATCATATTAATATAAGGCTATATATATGAGCGAGTTCCAAATAGAATTTATAAACCAAATTATATACCGTTAATAGTTAAATAGCTTATTGGTATGTTTTTAAGTCGTGGAAATGGGGTATCTATTGGGTTGAATAGATAAACTACTTCAGTTATTAAACTCCAAATAAAGATTTCGATGATTCTACGAATCTTTATTTTGATAAATTCTAATATGAAGTAGTTTATCTATAGATGTACCATTTCAATCCGAAAGCTATTTTTGAAACTATACTAGGTTCTGAGCAGAAGATTGAAAACACAAGTTTAATTTTAGAATTATCAACCTATATAGAGTTCCTATGTTGAAATTTAATTTATACTTGATTAAAAATCACGGCCTAAGACTTTTAGCATATATAAATTAAAAGTTGAGATATGAACTCAATAGCAATTACTATAAAAACTAAGAAAAAGGTGATGAAAATTAGTTATTTAGAAAAGGCAATATGTCTAGCTGTAGAAAAGCATAAAGGCCAAACTGATAAAGGTGGTATGCCATACATATTACATCCAATATATGTGATGAGCAAAATGGAATCTGAGATAGAAAAAATAGTAGCAATCTTACATGATGTAGTTGAAGATACAGATACAACTTTTGAGGATCTTAAAAATATGGGATTCTCAGGGGAGGTTTTAAGTACATTAAAATGTTTAACAAGAGGAGAAGAAGAGGATTATTTTGATTATATTGGTAGAATTAAAGTAAATCCTTTAGCAATCAAAGTGAAATTAGCTGACCTTGAGCATAATATGGATTTTAGAAGAATTAAAGATATAACTGATGAAGATATAATTAAGCGTACAAGAAAATATAAGAAAGCTTGGGATGAATTAAAAAGCAGCATATAATATTGACTTTACCCCAAGGGAATAGTCTAAATTTAGTTTTAGAGGTGATATTAATGAAGATAAATGAAGTTATGAAGATTACTGGATTGACTAAAAAGGCTATTTATTATTATGAGAATACAGGACTAATAAACCCTGCAAAAGACTATGAAAACAATTATAGAATATATACAGATGAAGATGTGGATCTACTAAAGAAAGTAGATCTACTTAGAAAACTGGAGGTGCCTGTAAAGGACATTGCAATAATTCTAAGTGATCCATTTAAGATAAATGAAGTAATGGTTAAACAGCTACACTCAATCAATGACAAAATCAAGTATTTAAATAAATCTAAAAATATAATAGAAAGCCTACTTGAGGATTACGATGATGTGAATAAAAGTCTAAGAACTGATAGTTTTGAAAAATTAAGTTTATATTTAGACATTGATAAAAAGGCTTGTGAAGGGTATATGAAAAAGGAGCTTAAAAGAATTTTTCCAGGTAATTTTGGCAAAGCAATGTCATTTTTTTTAAATGCTTACTTAGATGAGCCAATAGATACTGAGGAAAAAGAGAGAGCTTGGTATAACTTAGTGAATGTGCTGGATTCTGTTGAAGAAATAAAGTTTCCAAATGATATAAAAACTATATTAGATAGGGTATATGAAAATACAAACAATCAGGAAAATTTTCAAACATTGAATAAAGAAAAAATAGATAAATTCATAAGCGAACTTAGTAAAATGTCAACTGAAGAAAGACAGGCCTTGAAAACTAAAATGGAATCTTCAGTGGAAGATGATAAAAGCAGTAGATCAAGAGAAGATTACTTAAGGTTACGTAAATTTTTCAGTGAAAATCAAGTGGTATTGCCTAAAGAGTGTAGCATTTACTTGAGAATATTAAGTAAGAAATATAATGAATTGTGTGAGTATATCTTAAATGTGCAAAAGATAACAGGATAAGTTTTTGAAAATTGGTTTCAGATTGAAGGAGTTTATTTTTATAAAGATTTTCATCTATAAGCTCTAATGATCAAATACGGAAGCTATGACATATAAAAATTAGAACCAAAAGACAAAATTAAATCTACAAAATTGATAGCAGGAGTAAGTTTAATGGGGGATTTTACAAACACTGTACTTCTTTGGCTTCCTTTGGCAATAGTTTTAATGCTTACACTTAGCAATACTAACTCAAAAAAGAGAAGGAAAGATAAAAAATAGTACGGAAATGGAAAGGTGGAGCAAATTACATGTAATGTTCTATGTATTAAAGAAATGTGAAAAAAGGAGTGACTTTTATGAGCTATATATTAATGAGTGGTGTAATATTAATCTTTTTTTTAATATTAAGATTTGTAAAACAAAAGCAGATTACAGGATTCGGATATAAGTCAAAACTTTCAATGCAGAATTTGACTACCTGGAATGAAGGAAATAGATATGTTTCTAATTTTATTATTGTTGGAAGTTTATTGTCAATTATTCTAGGCTTAATTCTAAATTATAGCAATGCCAGCAATATAGCCATTGCTTTTTATATTAATATTGCTGTTATGTTAATAGCTAGTTTATTTACAGAGCTTCATTTGAGAAAGTTATTTAACAAGGATGGAAGTGCAAAATAACGTATTGAACAAGCTTGTAAAGTGATTAACAATAATCTGTGTGCGATGAATTGGAGTGTAATGATGTGATTTTAAGTAATTGGGATAAACATTAAATTTGTTTGGAATTGATATTTATTGAGAAGTTAAGACTATTTCTATATTAAAAAGATGAGGTGTGTTATGGTTGCTAATAATATAAGAGCATTATTATGGTATATTTTCTTGAGGATTGTAACCTTATTTTCAAATTTTGTTATTGGCTTTAATTCTTCTAAAATTGAATCACAGCAAGATGGTATAAATAGAATGAACTTTCAAATAGCAAAGACATGGACAATAGCTATTATAGTAATAATTTTATATAATCTCATAGGAAGATTTACTCTAAAAGACCAAGGCACCAGGGTGAAAAATATAATGTCAGTTAGTCTTATTTATATAGTGGGGTTAATTCTTTGCATTATGATATCTTTAGGTTTTCTTAAATCTGAATCTTTGTACTATATGTATACATCTGCTTTTTCACCATTTTTTACTAGCAATATTAAAGAAGGTGGACTACTAATGCAATTACCTTATGCTATAATACCTTCTTTAATTATGGGGATTTCGATAAAGAGTACTAATGCATAAGCATAATTTATCATGTACTATTTAAGAATCAAAAAATGGAGGTGTTAAATTGAGTAAGAAGTTTTTAGAATCTGAAAGATTACTTTTGAAACCTTTATCTTTTCGTGAATTGCAATATATAAATAACAATGAGATTAATAATGTTGAAAATCCAATTGAATCAGAATCAATAATGGATTCAGTTAAATTAGCAATATCAAAGAAAATAAGAAAAATGCAGAACATTAATGAAGATATTCATGAGTGGTATACATATTGGCTGATTATTAATAAGGAAAATAAAAAAGGAATGGGTTTTATCGGCTTTAAAGGAGTACCAGATATAAATGGCTATTCAGAAGTTGGATACAGTATTTCACCTAATTATAGAAAGAGAGGATTTATGACTGAGGCTTTAGAAACATCAATAAACTGGGCCTATGGATTTCAAGATGCTAAAGGTATAACAGCAGAAGTTCTAAGAACGAATATTGGTTCTATTAGAGTATTGAATAATTGTAATTTTAAATTAGTTAGTTCTACTGAACAAGTGCATAATTATATTATTAAGTTTAGATAAAATTTATATTTAGTAGTAGTTAGAATCTTTAAATGGATTAATAATAAATAAAGGAGAGTTATTATGGAAGAATTAAAAAGCATTTTAGAAAAATTCGCAGGATCAGGTTGGGATTTGATTGCTGTTCCTTCAAAAGCATATCTTGATGGAAACGGAGATAAAGAAGACCTAATCAGAGCTGTAGAACAAGCAGACAATGAATGTGGAAGTTGTGGTTGTGAGTTTGATCCTTTGTATAAGAAATGTATTGAATTAAAAGGCTCACTATAATATGTAAGATGCGATTATAATTACTGATTCTGTACACTTACTGAAGCCCAAAAACTAATATAGGTAATAATTGAAATCTATAGGGTTTCCAAATAAAAATATAAAATAAATTTAAAACTATTGACTCTTACCTTAGAGGAGACCTTAATATTATAAACGAGGTGAGGAATTATGCTATATACAGTAAAAGAAGTTGCAAAATTAACTGGAGTAACTATAAAAGCACTCCACCATTATCACAAAATAGGATTACTACAGCCCTGTGAGATTACAGACGCCGGCTATCGTCTCTATGGGACAAAGGAACTTGAGATTTTGCAGCAGATATTGTTTTATCGTGAGCTTGATTTCTCTCTCGAAAATATCAAAAAGGCATTGGAGGATGAACCAAGTCGTTTAATATGTTTAACAAAGCAACAGGAACTGCTACTTGCGCGCAAGCAGAGACTTGATTGTTTGTTAAAAACTATAAATGAATCCATCGTCCTCAGTAAGGAAGGAGAAATTATGAATACAACAGATATGTTTAAGGGATTTAACAAAGATCAGTGGAAGGTTGCACTTTCTGAGCAGAGCGAATATATCAAAGACAAATATGGCTATGATATACCAGAGGTGCAGGAAGCTGATGTGCCTAAGATGAATGAACAAGCTCTGGAAGCTCAACGTTTCATAAGATATATGGGAGATGCACTGAAAAGTGGATTGAGGGCTAATGATGAAAAGGTGCAAGAAGTATTGGAAAATCATATTCAATTTTTGAGAAAGCATGGTCATAGTATTGATGCAAAGGCACTTGCAGCTCAGACAAAATTCTTTTTAGAGGATGATTTTCATAGAAATATGCTTGAAGGTCAGCAGGTAGGACTTTCTTATTACTTATGTGTAGCTACTGACATGTATGCAGCTTCAAAATAATAAGTGATTGTAATATTTCTACAAAAGAATATAATACTCATGATATTCACGCAAATAAAACTTGATAATTTTATAACTGTTATAAAATGAACAAAAGTCCTAAATAGTACGAAAGTCATGGGGAAATAGAGATTCTATTTTCCCATGACTTTATTTATATTCAAATTTGTAAGACTATTACAAAGTTAAATTTCATAGATTATTAGCTTAATAAGTGACTATTTACAAATCTATAATCTCGTAGTAGCCATTGTTTTGCACAATAATATCTATAATGATTTTCTTCAGCTGACTTGTATGGAGAATCTTTTTTATATCTAAATAATTCAAATTCTTTTAAATTGCCAAGCAGTGGCAATATGTTTTTTTATATACTGCACTGATAAATTTGAATTGTTACAATAAAATTTTAAAGTTTTATTGTACATAAATATCTCCTCAAACTATTATTTATATGTTCTACACTTTATCAATATTCCGAAATGTTGCATGAGGTGTTTAAAATATTGATTAATAGACTTTGAGTAATAATAAATTATAACCAAATGGAAATAGAAAGTAATAACTTAAATGATTTACTCGTAAATGATAATTAATATAAAATAACTCCATGAAATTAAATTAACCGTTTAAATTAAACAACTTACCAATCTTTATTTTCATAAAATCTATTTTATTAGATGTCCATTTATTCGTAGCAATAAATGGATAGTTTTGTAGAAAGTTGTACAGAATTATGTATAATTAAATTAGTAAAAAGAACTTATCAGTACA
The DNA here is from genome assembly GCF_024341905.1 of Clostridium folliculivorans. Taxonomy (GTDB): domain Bacteria; phylum Bacillota; class Clostridia; order Clostridiales; family Clostridiaceae; genus Clostridium_AR; species Clostridium_AR folliculivorans. The sequence continues at coordinate 669,017 of NZ_BQXY01000002.1, read as the reverse complement.
ATCCTTTTCTATCGGTTGATGATATAAAAGAAGCTGCAAATAAGGTGAAGTTTTTTAGAAACAAATCATGATAATATCTAAACATTAAGTTTAAATTAGGTTCATCTTAAAATTGATGAAGTCAATCTTTGCAAAATATAGTTTAGCTGGCTAAGAGTTATTAAAATAAACAATGAATTAGCTTAAATTACTTAAGTAAGTCTATTAAACAGAGAGTGGAGGCAATTTATGAAAGTTGTAGTAGCTATAGATTCTATGAAGGGAAGTCTTTCTTCAATGGAAGCAGGAAATGCAATAAAAGAAGGTATTTTGAGAGTAAAACCTGAAGCTGAGATTGTAGTTAAACCACTAGCAGACGGAGGAGAAGGGACTACTGATGCGCTTTTGGAAGGTCTTGGTGGAGAAAAAGTAGGTGTTATAGTCACAGGGCCCATGGGAAAACCTGTTGAAACTTATTATGGTTATCTTCCTGAAAAGAAGGTTGCAATAATGGAAATGGCTTCAGCTGCAGGTATAACATTAGTTAATGATTTTGACAAGAATCCAATGTTGGCAACAACCTTTGGTTTAGGTGAAATGATAAAACATGCAATTTTAAAAGGCTCACGACATTTTGTTATCGGAATCGGAGGTAGTGCAACCAATGATGGTGGGATTGGTATGCTTATGGCTTTAGGTTATGAATTCTTAGATGAGTATGGACAAAAGGTTGGAGAAGGAGCACAGGCTTTAGATAAAATAGCAAGTATATCAAAGGAACATTTAATAAAGGAACTAAAAGAGTGTACGTTTCAGATAGCCTGCGATGTTAATAATCCTTTATGTGGACCTAATGGAGCAACTTTTGTTTTTGGACCTCAAAAAGGCGTAACAGATGAGATGAAGAAAAGTTTAGATGAAGCTATGAGGAATTATGCTAAGGTTTCAGAATTATTCACAGGGAAAAAATGCTCCGAAGCAAAGGGAGCAGGAGCTGCAGGAGGACTTGGATTTGGATTTTTAGAATTTCTAAATGCAGATTTAACGCCAGGCATTGAGCTTGTACTAAAGATTATCGAACTTGAGAAAGAGATAATTGACGCAGATTATGTAATCACTGGTGAAGGACGACTGGATTTTCAAACTGCAATGGGTAAAGTTCCAGTGGGACTTGCAAAGCTTGCAAAGAGATATAATAAAAAGGTCATCGCTTTTGCGGGAAGTGTTACTAGAGAAGCTAAAGAATGTAATAATGTAGGAATTGACGCATTCTTTCCAATTGTAAGAGGGGTTACAACCATAGAGGAAGCAATGAACCCTGAAATTGCAAAGGAAAATATGATGGATGCGGTAGAACAAGTATTTAGATTGCTATAATAATTTTAAGGCTATGCAAGAGAGGATAATTTTTTTTACAACAGTGGATATTACAGCTTAAAGAGTTACAAGATATAATTTAATTCGAAGAACAGCTAAAATATTTGCCTAATGCCCACAGAGAAAAATCAGACTTATGAATTTAAGTCTGATTTTTTTTGCAAAGGATTTGAATTCTTCAATTTTATCGTTATAAACCTTTGGAATAAAGTAAAGTTTATTCAACTAATAATTTAAAGTTGACTAAAAATCTACAACTTCTTGACAAATTCCAGTATTTATGGAATAGTGAAAATATTGTAGAATAAATAAATATTTAGTAGAAGTTAGTCATGTACGATGGGGAGGATTTTATGGACCGTAACACTGTTTTCTATGATGAAGTTAAAGATGAATTAAAGACAGGGGATCTTATTCTTTTTCACGGATTGCTTTTAAGTAGTCAACTTAATGAAATAATTACTAGAAGTCAATGGTCTCATGTTGGTATGGTAGTAAGGCCAGAGGATATAGGAATAACTAAAAGTGACAGATTACTACTTTGGGAATCAAACATTTTGGTAAATCTTCCAGATGTTGAACTAAAAGAATCAAAGGTTGGGCCAATGCTTGTTGATTTGGAGGCGAGACTTATAACTGATGTTGAGGATAAAAAAGATAATAGATTCAAAATTCGTTATAATGGCTGTGAAATAACTGAAGAAATGCTGGAAAAGCTTAAGACATTTGTGGGGAAAGTACATATGGATAATTTTCCTGAATCAGAATTTAATTTAAGCAAAGAATTTTTTGAAGCTAGAATTCTTAACGAAGAAATTACTAACGATAGTTATTTTTGCAGCGAGTTGATTGCAGACACTTTTATAAATATGGGACTTTTAACAAGAAGATATGCACCTAACAGTTACATGCCCAAGGATTTTTCAAGTGATACTGTTTTACCTTTTATTAAAAAAGGACAACTTATAGATGGTCCATTAATTGATGTAGTAGGACAATAATTCATATAAAAAACTCTATATAATAGATTATATAATAATTTATTATATAGAGTTTTTTTGAAATTTTATTTGGAATATATGAAGATATATATTATCGTTGTGTAGAATACATTGGAACCGTACATGAAGACAAAATCTTCAATAGTATAATGAAAAGTATATGCATTAATGGTTAAAAATTGGGGTGTTTTAATGTATAATTAATTTATGCATTAATTTAACAGTTGAAGTTATTCAAATAATAAACATATTACATAAGTATATTAAAGCTAGTATTAAAATCTGAAATATAGTCATTAAATATTTTAATAATCAAAATAAATATGATTTTTTGCCTAACGAGTTCAACTAACTAATGGAAAAATGTAATATTCTTGACAAATATTAGCCGGTATGTAATAGTAAAAATAATACAAGTAAAATATTAAATTAAGTAAAATTCAAAACAATAAATGAAATGAAGTCGAATATTGCAGGAAAACTTATAGAAGGGCCGTTGAGTGATGTTTAAGAAAAACACTTTGATTTTAAAAAAACAAAATTTAATCCTTATCTTCTTTATTTTTATAACACTTTTTTTATTTGGATGTGATGTTCAGAAAGACGATATACCTAGAGCTTTCCAAGGAAAAGTAGACTTAAGCAATGTTAATTTTGATAATAGTAGAATAGCTAAGTTGGACGGGCAATGGGAATTATATTGGGGGCAGCTACTGGAACCAAAGGATTTTAATAATGATACAAGAAAAGCTGATGACTATTTACAAGTTCCAAGCACAGTAAAGGTTTCTGAATATAATAAAACACTTCCTAAATACGGTTATGGCACCATGAGACTTAGAATTAAAATGAAACCAGATGATGATAGACTTTATGGAATAAAGACGCAATATATATTATCTGCTTCAAAAATATGGGTTAACGGTAAACTACTAGCTTCCTCTGGACAAGTAAGTAAAGATGAGTATGGTGCCGCAGGAAGTTTTGAACATCAAATTGCATTTTTTAATAATGATAAAAGTGAAGTTGAAATAGTAATTCAAATGTCAAACTTTAATAATGTGGTTGGGAAAGTTCAAAGTATTTATATAGGAGATGCGAAGCAGATAAAAAAGGAATATGTGAGTGGTGTGGCTTCAGATGCTTTTATTATAGGTGCACTTGTTATAATGGGAATCTATCATTTTGCTTTATATTATAGGAGGCCTCAGAATAAAGCTCCGTTATACTTCGGTATATTTTGTTTATGCATTTCATTAAGAAATGCAATAGTTAGCGAGAGAATTATATTTGATATAATTCCTAATATTTCTTTTGCTTTATTTAATAAGCTAGCATATCTAACAGTATATATATCTCTACCATTTATAGTTATGTTTTTTAAAGAGATTTTTGAACATGAATTCTCAGCAAAAGTAGTAAAAGCAATGAATATCATATCAATACTGGTCAGTGTAATAACAATATGTACAAGCATTGAAGTTTACGATACTTTTTTGCTGTATTTTGAAATATGGGGAGTATTGCTATTTATCTATATTTTGTATATTATTGTTAAAGATATAATCAATAAGAATAAAGGCGCTATAATAATTTTACTTGGATTTTTGGTGTTTCTTACTGCAGTAATTCACGATATATTATTGCAGGCAGGTATGATGTATACTAAATCTCTTACTCCAATAGGTTTGTTTATTTTTATATTTTCACAGTCATATATATTAGCTGCAAAATTCTCTGATGCCTTCGAGAAGGTTGAAAAGCTAGTTGAAGAAAATAAAGCTGTGTATATAGATGAATTAACAGGTCTTCTAAATAGAAGAGGTCTCTATGAACAGGGAAGATCCCTATTTAGAGCTGCGCAGATTACAGGAGGTAAATTTACATTATTTTATGGAGACTTAAATAGGTTAAAGAAAATAAATGATTTTCATGGGCATAAAGAGGGTGACGAAGCAATTAGAACTGCAGCTAATCTTCTAAGAATGTCCTTTGGAAAAGATGATATAGTAGCGCATATAAGTGGAGATGAATTTATTGCTATTGCAGTTAATAAAGCTTCAAAAGTAGATGCAAAAGTAATTATAGATTTTATCAATCATAACTTTAATAAATATAATCAGTATTCCGACAAGACTTATCCATTATCCATAAGTATAGGATATTCTATATATAAGCCAAATGTTAAAACAACCTTTGAGAACATGATACATGAGGCTGATATTATGCTTTATGACGCTAAGACATTAATTGAAGGTAGATAGCTTTGGTGTGGATAATAGATGAATTTGAAAATTTGAAATCCCTTTGGAAGTATAGAATAACAGCAAAGCTGAGAATACTTTCAAAGGGATTTTTCTTTTGTTTATCATTAAGACAATTTAAGTTTTCTTAAATTCACACGATAACCAAAAAGTAGAAAATAAAGGGGGAAGGCAGTGAGGTTAACTGCTACACGAAATATGAAAAAATTCATTAAATTAGTGTTTGCTTATTTATTATGGGTAATAGTTTTTACAGTAATTTCAGCTGGTGTTGTTTTTTTTGTTGTTCCTTTTAGTTATGATTTAACTAATGTAGTAACATATACGTTTGTAATATCGATTGTACTATTCATTCTGTTTTTTATAGTAGGGATGATAAGAGGAAAGCTTAAGATTTTTAGAATATATAGTAGAAAAAGACTGATTTATAGAAGTATACTATTTTTATCTATGATAAGTATATTCTTAATTGTAAGTGTGTTACAAATGGGCGTTAGGGCTGGTTATATACAAATTAATGGGATGCATGAATTGACTAATAAGGAAAAAGTCCAATTTATAAAGGCTGTGTATACCAATCTTAATACTGCAAAATCTAGGGATGAACTTACAAAAGGCATGAATGTTGTAAAGTATAATAACATAGAGGTATATTATTACGAAGAAGATAAGAAATTAGCTGAAGAAATAGTAAATAAAATACCTGATTTAAACAAAAAACTTAATTCTGTTATTAACGTGAAGGATTCAGAACCTTTAAAAATTATAGTTTATAAAGATAAACAAGAATATAATAAATATAGTAACTCACCTAACAGTGCAGATACTCTTGGACTTTATAATAATGGTGTAATAAACCTTCACAATTTAAAAACTATTAAAGAGATAAATAGTGAAAATGGTATTGATGAAAGCAGTGAAGAAAGTTTTTTTAGGACAGTAACACATGAATACACTCATTACTATATTAGAGCTTATTTAAAGGAAAATAACTTATCTAGCACTTTGCCACCTTGGCTAGATGAAGGCTTTGCACAGTATATGGAGTATGAGCTTTATAATAAAGACTTCAAATTAGAAACAAAGCCCATAAAGGGACAAGTAATACCTCTTAGGGATTTATCAACACTAGGACAATGGGAAAGTCAGTGGAAAGACAGAGATAGTATTGAAAAGATTTATACTGAATCAGTATTGGCTATAAACTACATCTTCGATTCTAAGGGAAATGAAATACTAAAGAATATTCTAGCTCAGTCAAATAACAATAAGGTATCTGACGTTGATTATCAAAGTAACTTTGAGAAAACCATTAAGAATAATGTAGGATTAACCTTGGACGAGCTTCAAAATAAGGCTATCAAATAAACTATAACAAAAGCATTGACAGATATATTATCAATATAAGCTGTTAATGCTTTTTTACTACATAAGAAGCTATAAAAATTTAATGCAGCTAAACCAAGATATTTCAATGCTTTCAGAAACTTCTTATGGCGATACAGTAAAAAATAAAACTGATTTCACTGCTCAATTGTCCTCATATTCATTTGAAAAGACAGATTCGTTAAAAAAGCTCGCTTCAGCGACATTTTTATTAGCTTAAAACCTTAACCGTCACTCTATTTCTGCCATTCTTTTTAGACTCATAAAGTGCTTCATCGGCAAGTTTTAGAACTTCACCAAAAGTTTTAAGTCTTCTATCATATACTGAAATTCCAATACTCAAAGTAAAATATATAGGTTTATTTCCACAAATGATAGGTTCTTTAGAAACCATATCGCAGAAGAATTCTGTTATATTATTGGCTGCATCAAGACTGGTGGAGGGTAATATTACAGCGAATTCTTCCCCTCCTAAACGGCCTATTATATCAGTTTTTCTAAAATACCTTTTCATCTCACATCCTAAATAAGCTAAAACAGCATCTCCTGCAGCATGACCATTTGTGTCGTTAATATGTTTAAAGTGATCTATATCAATCATTAGAAGTGTAAAGCCGGTATTATAATCAGATGAACACTCCATTTGAAGGTTAGCTAGTTGCATAAACCGATTTCTATTATAAAGGTTAGTAAGAGCATCAGTTGAAGCAAGTATTTTTAGCGCTTCCTGATCATTTTTTCTTTCAGTAATATTTATAAGATTTATGAGCCTACCAACAATATTACCAAAATCATTTTTTATAGTGACTGTTTTCACTTCAAAATATCCATAGCTATCACCATTAGAAATCTTTATATCGCTACTATCATTGGTATTTAATATTTTAAGAAGATTAATTTGATCTCCTAATATGAACTCAATGGTTTTACCTTTCATAGAACTGTCAAGTTCTTGGAAAAGCTCTGCAGCAGCAGGATTATAATCCATAAGACGACTTGTATTGTCTATCAAAATCATGGCATCAGAACTTCGCTCAAATAGAACATCTCTAGCTAAAGTTTTAAGTGCTAAGAAATCATATTTGAATAGAGCTATAAGTATTAAAGAAAAAGAAAACGGAAGTATCAGCGCTACATAATTAAAGCTCACATTTCCTGGATTTATTAAAATTAGTTCAAAACTTATAAAAGGAAGCAGAGAAGCTAAAATCATAATCTTATACCCTGAACGTTCAAAGTCTGCAACTTTTCGATAGTTCTTTACATAACATGATATAGATATGAGAAAGTATAGTGTTATATAAATACAGTAAAACAAATACCAAGGTTCTTTATCAAATGTAAGAAAATTTAAGCCTAATGTTGTCTTTAGCATAAGTGATTTATAATAAAGGTGATGCATTGGATTTGTCAACTGCATCAAAAAAGTCAAAATAGGTACTGTAAATATAATAAAAAAGGTATTTCTATTAAAGGTTGTAATTGTTTTTGTATAAATTAAAGATAGTAAAAGCCATAAAGCTGGGTAAAATGGTATCCCTATATATTGAATCTGGTTCCAAAACATTATTTGAGGTAATGAACTACTGTTAAGCTCCAGAAGATATCCAAATAAATAAATACTAACAAGTAAGCAAAGGGAAAAGAAAACTTTTACTAATGTAGTTGTTCCCTTTGATATAGCATATGCTGCAAAAAATACTGCAAGTAATGCGGATAGGAAAAAATATATACTAAGGAACGCAAGTGTAAATGACATATAATAAACCTCTCTTTAACATTATTGATTCACCTGAATTTATTTTTGTTAATCCTTTGCAGGCAAGTTTGAAAATTTTTTTCCAAATATCCAATTAGAAATGTAATATTATAAAAAAATATATCATAACTAAATTTATAAATATAAAAATATCAGAATAAATGGTTATGAATGATAGTATTCAAGTAAAACAAAAAAAGACTTTATATATCAATATTCGACACAAAACTACAAAACTTAATTAAAACGATGAAAAAAGTGTAAAATAATAATATAAAATTAATGAAATATATTATAAGATATGTCAATTGAATTAGAAGACTATATTGATTTTTAAAGAAAAAGTCTCACCTCAAATATAAATGCAAGATATACGACTTATTGAATTAAAATATATTATTGGGGGTAAGTGTTTACTTTATGAAGTGACAAGTATAAAAGAAAAACTGAAATAATAACAATAGGTTTTCAAAACTAGAAAATTCACTCCTTTACTTTTGTGATAGAATTTTAAATGTATATAAAGTGTGTATATATATGAAAGTTTACTTGCTAGATTACTTATGAATTAATTCGGTAATTTATTATAATATGATTGGAACTTTAAGAACTTAAAGCGAATTAATACTATCTAAAATTAAGAATTAATGATTTTAAGTGGAGTGTTATTTTCAAGGGAGAGGATTTATATGGGAAATAAGATAACTTTTTTAGATATAGATGGAACCTTAGTAGATGTTCCTTCTGGGATGATTGAGCCAGCACAAAGTACTATTGAGGCTCTAAAAAAATTTAGAGCAAATGGTAACTATACTGTGGTAGCTACGGCAAGGTCAGCAGTTCCTAAAACTATCTCAAAATTAGACTTTGATGGGTATATATTTTGTAATGGGAATTATATAGTGTTTAACAACGAGGTATTACATGATAATTATTTTTCAATAGAAGATATCCAATATATAATGAATTTATCTGACAAATGTGATGCTCAATATCTGTTAAGTGGGCATCACGGTGTATGGTGCAGCAATCTTGATCACCCGCTTTGTGTTAGGCAAAGGGAATTATTCTTAGGTGGACCAGATAAGCCAAAGGATTCAATAGATATATGGAAAGTAGAAGATGTACATGCTAATATGGGAACAATACTATTTAATAGTGAAGAAGATATGATGAATTTTAAAGAAAAACTTCCCGAAGGTTGGGTTGTACATGCTTATATTGAAGCTAATATTAGATTGGATATACATTTACCTGGTTTCTCTAAAGGATCAGCAGTTGAGTTTTTATTCAAAAAATTAGGAATAGACAAAGAGGATACCTTTGCTTTTGGTGATGCTCAAAATGATATTGAAATGCTGAAACTTGTGAAACATGGCATAGCAATGGGAAATGGTACAGATGAGATTAAATCTATTGCATACTATGTTACTGATGAAGTTGACAAAGATGGTATTGCAAATGCATTAAAGAAATTTAAAGCCATATAAAATTTTATGTACAAAATAATAGGAGTAATAGTCTTTTAAAGTCTATCTCCTATAATATTTATAACTTAAATATTGAAGTTATTCATGCTTTGAAAAACATCAGAAACCACGATTTTTTAACATGAATAACTTAGATTTTGTGATGAAACCTTTACGTTTTTCTAGCTGAAATATTTATTTATACATGCTAGAGTATATCTAGGAACTGAGATTTTATGCAATCAATAGATTAAATTTGGACACGGTAATTCCTTAAAGAAGAATGATTAATAGTCATAATATAAAAACACTATAGGTATGTATTAAAAAAATGTTGTTGGTTATATACAAATATCCAACAACATTTTTTTAATACATAAACATAGGGAGTTTAAATAGCAATGAGTTCACTAATCCAAATATGGTTATAAAAACAATATAAATAAGCGCTTAAGCTTTTCCACACTGTTTCTTGTGTGCCATGGCAAATGGGGGATATAGTTATAACTTGATATTTAGAGTATTCTTTTAAATTTTCAGTGCAATTTTAACAAACTTTTAAAGTTAGTTTATAAATAGTTTAACAATTAATACTTTAGATTTAACCTCTTTAATTTATACTGTAGTTGAACATATAAAAGATGTGTTAATGAATAGATGGCAAAATGTATAATTGCATGATTTTCATACAAGTGAAAAAAATCACTATAGAAGAATTTTACTATTAAGTATTAATTAATAAATAGAAAATAGTTTGTATTACGAACAGATAAATTTTTATATGTAGCTTAATTGAGAGTTAAAAGGAGCAAGAAAAATGAATATAGGACTTTTTACTGATACCTACTATCCACAAATAAACGGGGTAGCCACTTCGGTACTAATGCTTAAAGAATACCTTGAAAATCTAGGTCACAAGGTATATGTGTTTACAACAACAGATCCAAAGGTAGAAGGATGGGAGAAAAATGTCTACAGAGTACCTAGTATACCTTTCGCAAGTGCAAGAAGGGTTGGATTGTTCTATAATCCAAGACTGGCAAAGGTTATAAAGAAATTAAATTTAGATTTAATTCATACACATACAGAATTTTCACTTGGCATTTTTGGAAGAGCTATGGCTAGAGAACTTAACATTCCTTTTCTTCACACATACCACACCATATACGAGGATTACACCCATTATATTGTAAAACTTAAAATTTTTGATCCATTAGCAAAGATAGCAGCTAGAAAATTAAGTGTTAATTTTTGCAATTCTGCAGATCAGGTCATTGTCCCAACGAAGAAGGTTCTAGACATGCTAGAATCCTACAATGTTGAAAAAGATATTTCAGTTATACCTACAGGCATTGAGTTAAATAAGTTTTCTAGAATTAATTATAATTTTGATATGGCACAAAGCTTACGTAAAAGTCTCGGAATAAATGCAGAAGATAAAGTTTTGTTGTATGTAGGTAGGATATCTAAAGAAAAAAATATTGAAGAAATAATGATTAATTTGAAAGATTATTTTAAATGTACAAAAGATGTGAAATTTGTGCTTATAGGTGATGGTCCTGATAAAAATAGACTAGAAACAATAGCAAGTGATTTAGGGATAAACGAACAAGTAGTGTTTGCAGGAGAAAGACCTTGGAACGATATAGGTAGGTATTATCAAATTGGAGATGTTTTTGTAAGTGCCTCTCAAAGCGAGACTCAAGGACTCACCTATATCGAGGCCCTTGCTGCTGGATTGCCTGTTATAGCAAAAGCAGATAAGTGTCTAGATGGAGTTATTGAAAATTACGTGAATGGGTATCTTTTTAATGATACTAAAGACTTTATTGAAGCTTTGAATTTAATTATATTTAATGATTTAAAGAAAAAGCAATTGTCTTTAGAAGCAGTAAAAACTGCAAGAAGATTTTCAGCAGAAAGCTTTGCAGTAGCTGTAGAACAATTGTATAAGACTATGGATATATACAAGGGATACGAAGAGGTTTCTATATAAAATTATCATGTTTTTGAAATTAAAAGTAAGGTGTATAAGTGGCAGAGTTTCTCATACGGAAACGTAATTTACATCTGATTATTTATTTTGAGGAATTGATAAGAAATGTCTATTGACGAAATTCGTCTTTAGAAGCACTGGACAATTAAGAGTTTTTCCTTAAAGATATATAAAATTTAACTAATAATTAATTATGGACAGGAGAGCTTGATATGAAAATAAAGACCCATGTGAAATTAGCAGAACTGGCTTTTAGAAAAAATATAAAAAATGCACCAATAGGATTTTCTAAATTTATGTTTAATTTTGGTCTTATAATGATTGATCAGTGTTGGCATGTAAAAACTCATCCTCACTACATGCAAAAATCCCTTGGATATATAAATGATAAGATTGAGAAGCTTATTGCTATAAAAAGGTTTAATCTTTATACTTCGATGCAGTTAGGAATAGTTGTACACTACTTATGCGATTTTTGCTGTAATGCACACATATCAGGTGGTGTTGGTAATATACCTATCCATCTCAAATATGAACGTGACCTTCAAAAGTATTTGCTTGAAAACTATGATTTCTTAAATGATCATATAAGTGAAATATCAGATAAGTTAAAAGATAAAACGAGACAAATGAATTCATTAAAAGAAATGATTAATGTTAAGCTTACTGAGTATGTACAAGGAGAAGCATCCTTTTTATGGGACATCACTCAAAGCACTGAGATTGTGTCACTAGTTTGCTCTAGAGTTTTTGAATTAAAAAACTGTGTTCAAGAAAATTATCAGTATAATACTAGAAAAGTTCAAATTACATAAGGAGAGATTGTATAAAGCATTATCAAATATGAACCTTTGATGCACAAAAGATATACTAGCAGAAAATATTGATTATTTATGATAAAATATATTCTGTTAATAAAAAGAGAGGTGATTCACCTGAATATAAAGAGACGGTTATTTATTTCTAACATCTTAGCACTAGTAGTTCCAATACTATTGAGCTCTGTTATGTTTGTTGGAATGATGTTTGTTGTTATGGAAGTAACGAAAACTCACGATGAGAAATTATTTGATGGTGACGGGCAACCGTTTTATGATTCAATAAAAAAAATAGATCAGATTATAACTAATCTACCAAAGCCTATTGAAGTAGAGCAGATAAAGGCTGTAGTAGATGAGTTTAATAGAAAACACAGTGTGATGAAAGTTTCTTTATCCATTTATGAAGGTGAAAAACTATTGTATCCTTCTTCTTCATACTTAGATAGCTCAATAATGAATATTGCTTTAGCACAGAATAATAATCATACTTTTTCTATGGACAATATTGCTATTTATAGAGCTAATGTAGGAAAATATACTATACTATTAACAGATACAAACTTTAATAATCATGATAATGAAAATTATAAAGATTATCGTACTAGGATAATTAATGAAGGTATAATAATGTTTTTATTCATTATAGTTATAATACTTCTTACAAATAGATTCTTAACAAAGTTTGTATTCAAGCGAATAATTACACCAATAGAGACTTTAGTTTATGGAGTTCATCAAATACGTGATGGAAATTTGGAGTATAATATTGAGTATACTGAGAACGATGAGTTTGCAGGAGTTTGCTCTGATTTTAATGAGATGGCACAGAGACTTTCAGACTCAGTAAAGGCAAGACAAAAAGATGAGTCTAATCGTAAAGAATTAATTGCTGGAATTTCTCATGATTTGAGAACGCCTCTTACTTCAATAAAAGCATACGTAGAGGGACTAGAGATGGGAGTTGCATCTACTCCAGAGACACAAAAACATTACTTAGATACAATAAAAAGTAAGTCCAATGACTTAGAGCATATTGTAAATCAGCTGTTTTTATTTTCTAAACTCGATATTGGAGAATTTCCATTCTACTTGGAGAAGGTTGATATCGGAAAATATCTATCAGAGATGATATGGAATTTGACTTATGAGTATGAAAATAAAGGCCTCATAATATCATTAACTGAAAATGTTGAAAATATCTGTGTAAATGTAGATAAGGTTCAACTTCGCAACGCCTTAATCAATATCTTGGAGAATAGTGTTAAATATAAGGAAAAGTCTGAAGTAAAAATGAAAATTTCTTGTACTAAAGAAAATGATTATATAAAAATTAGACTAGAGGATAATGGACCTGGAGTTTCAAGTGATGCCATTGAAAAGTTATTTGATATATTCTATAGAGGGGACTCTTCAAGAAGTAATCCAAGCAAAGGCAGCGGTTTAGGATTATCGATTACAACAAAAATTCTTGAACGTTTGGGTGGAGCGATATTAGCAGAAAATGTTACGAATGGTGGATTAGCGATTATAATGAAACTCCCTATATATAAAAACGTAGGAGGTAACATAGATGGCCAGAGTTTTAATAATTGAGGATGATAAATCTATAGCAGAAATTGAACGAGACTTTTTAGAAATAAATGGATTTGAAGTTTTTATAGCTACAAATGGAGAAGATGGATTAAAGCAGGCTACTTCTGGGGAGTATAATATAATTCTTCTGGACTTAATGCTTCCAGGGATAGATGGATATGAAATCTGTAAGAAAATAAGAGGAGTTATTGATATTCCAATAATCATGGTAACTGCTAAGATTGAGGATGCTGATAAGATAAGAGGTCTTGGTATAGGTGCCGACGACTATATATCAAAACCGTTCTCTCCAACAGAGTTAGTTGCAAGAGTAAAGTCCAATATTGCTCAATACGAAAGACTTACAGCTGGGCAATCTTATAAAAATGAAGAAATACACGTTGGTAGTATAAGGATAAATCCGAAAACTCATAGAGTTTATGTTAATGGAGAAGAGATAGAGTTCAAAAATAAGGAATATGAGTTGCTACTGCATCTTGTTACAAATTCTGATGTTGTCTTCAGTAAAGAAATGTTGTACGAGCGGATATGGGGAATAGATGCTTATGGAGACGTTAAAACTGTTGCAGTTCATATTAATAGATTGAGAGAAAAAATTGAAAAAGATCCTTCAAATCCAACGCATATAGAAACTGTTTGGGGAGCTGGATATAGATTTAAGGTATAGTTAAGAAAATTAGTACTGGCATATAAATATCTGAAGCATGAAATCAAGCTAATATCATACAATGAGTTTTAATATGAATGGGATAATGACCACTTTTGCGTAAGGTAAAGGTGGTGTTTTTATTTTCATTAATAAAGTGAATTTATAAATTTTATTTGTAATTAGGACCCAGTTTAATTTTAGTTTAACTTTTCAGTATTTGTAGTTTACAATTACTTGATATAATTATTGAAAGTTAGTTTAATATACATACTACTTCAAATTGAAATTTATCAAAATAAAGCTTCGTAAGACCATCGAAAGCATTATTTTGAGTCTAATGATTGAAGTAGTACGTCAATTTAGAGGAATAGATATCCCATTTCCACGATTTAAGAACAGACCAATAATCTATTTAATTATTAATGGTATTTTACTTGATAAATACATTTGATTTGGAACTGGTATATCTATAATAGACAAAATTTAAAATAACATAAATAGTTGATAGAACTATCAGATTAGCTTTTTAATTATTGGCATATCTATAACTATAGAATAGAGACAATAAATATAAGGAAATTAGATAAGGAGCTTAAGGATGGAGTATACTGGGCGTGAAAAATGGAAAATAAATATTGTAATCAATAGCATTACTTTTTTAGGAATGGCCTTAGTGGGAGTATTTATAATCTATGGTGTACAAAAGCACTTATTCACTTCTCAGGCTGCCTTAGAAGTGTTTTTGCATCATTTTGGAATATTTTCTCCAGTGATTTTTATGGTATTTCAAGCAGTACAAGCCGTATTGCCAATTGCACCTGGAGGTATAGGATGCCTAGGTGGAATCATAGCTTTTGGTCCAGTTAAAGGGTTTATTTATAATTATATTGGAATATGTATTGGCTCAATTATAGCATTTCTTATTTCTAGAAGGTACGGACTTTCTTTTGTTCAAAATATAGCAAAGAAGAAAACTTTTAATAAGTATGTTGGATGGCTTGAAAAACCAAATTTTGAAAAGTTATTTGCCATAGCTATATTTATGCCTGTAGCACCGGACGATCTTCTATGTTATTTAGCAGGTGTTAGTAAAATAACCTTGAGAAAATTTGTTGTTATTATAATTTTAGGCAAACCCTTTGCCATTGCTGCCTATAGCTTTGGACTTAATTTGATAATGCAATATTTATTGCCATTATTAAAATAGAGTAGAAGTCATTTTTGAAGAGTTATTATAAAAGAACCTATATATTTAATATGAAAGAATTCATATAACCAATGTGAGTTTAAATCTGGAGGAAGTTGTTAATGAAGATATTTTTATTTAAGGGATCTCTGAAAATTGTGGAAAAGAGTGGAGTTGGAAAAGCAATCCATCATCAGCAAAAAGCAATGGAAGAAAATAATATTGCTTATACATCGAATAAAAAAGATTATTATGATGTAATGCAACTTAATACGATTTTTCCTGATTCTGTGGTTGCTGCGATAGTTGCAAAGATGAAAGGTAAGAAAGTAATATATTATGGACATTCTACAATGGAGGATTTTAAAAATTCCTTTAAAGGATCCGATTTTTTTGCACCACTTTTTAAAAAATGGATTATGTTTTGTTATAGCCTCGGGGATGTTATTATAACTCCAACAGAATACTCAAAAAAGTTACTTAGCGGTTATGGTATTAAAAAGCCAATATTCGCTTTATCAAATGGAGTTGACCTTTCCTATTTTAGCCCAAGCCCTGACGGAGTCAAGAGGTTCAGAGAGAAGTATAAGCTGAAACCTAATGAAAAAGTAGTTATATCAGTTGGCCATTACATAGAGCGAAAAGGAATCAGTGATTTTATAAAATTGGCTAAACGTATGCCTGATATAAAATTTATTTGGTTTGGCTACACTAATTTAAAACTTGTACCATCATATATACAAAAAGCTATTGCAGAAGCACCTAAGAACGTAATTTTTCCAGGATATATTTCTGCTGATGAGCTTAGAGATGCTTATAGTGGGAGCGATTTGTTTTTATTTCTCACTCACGAGGAAACAGAAGGCATTGTTTTACTGGAAGCATTGGCAATGAAGATTGCAGTGTTGGTACGAGATATTCCTATCTATAGTGATGACTTTTCTGATGGAAAAGAGATTTATAAAGCATCCACCTTAGATGAGTTTCAGGATAAAATAGAAAAAATAATTGATGGATCATTACCTTCCTTAAAGGATGCCGCCTATGAACTTGTGAAGAAAAAAGACATTAAAGCCATTGGAAATAGATTGCAGAATATATATAATTCTATAGATAAATCATACGAGGGATTAGATTTAGAGCTGTAAATTTCAATAATTACTAAACTTGAACAAGCGAAAATACAAAACAATAGGTAGAAAAATTAATACTAATATTTAAGATCCAATAAATGAGATGTATAATTATAGGATAAGCAGTGTTAACTTTATACTGTATTACATTACTTTTTTATTAAATTAATACAATTGTGAAGTAAATAACTTTTAATAAAGGGTAGGGGGAATTTGGTGTGTTAATTAAAAAAATTCAACTATGGGAAGATAATGAGCAGGTAAATTTAGTTACTTATATTTTGGACAACTCAATGGAGTTCCAGACAAATAAAAAGAGAGCTTCTGTAATCATTTGTCCTGGAGGTGGGTACCTTGGAACTTCTGACAGAGAAGCAGAGCCTATTGCGATGAGATTTGCAACAAAAGGCTATAATACTTTTGTACTTAGATATAATACTTGCTTTAATAATATGGAGATTGACTTCAATAATCTTCCGCAGGTGAACGAAAGGGCAGTTTATCCAGGTCCATTATTTGATTTAGCAAAAGCAATGATGGTAATAAAAGAGAATGCAGAAGAGTGGCTTGTAGACAATGAAAAAATCAGCATATGTGGATTCTCAGCAGGAGCACATTTAGCTGCAAGTATGGGAGTTCATTGGCAGGACGAATTGCTAAAAGAAAAATTCAATGTTAGCAATGAAACATTTAAACCTAATACAGTAATTTTAGGTTATCCATTGCTAGACTATAATTTGATGAAAGAAGAAGTTGAAGAAACCGGCAATGAATGGGTAAGAGAATTTTGGAAGGTTTCTAATAAAGCTATATTTGGAAAATCAGATCTTACAAAAGAAGAATTAGCAGAGCTTAGTCCAACAAATTATGTTACTCCAAGTACACCACCAACTTTTATCTGGCATACTGCAGATGATGGGCTTGTTTATGTATCTAATTCATTAAAATTTGCATCTGAATTAACTAAGAATAAAGTGCCATATGAACTTCATATTTTCGAAAGTGGAGTCCATGGACTATCTTTGTGTGATGAAACTACTGCTTCTGAGCCTGCTCATATAAATCCGCATTGTGAACATTGGTTTGATTTAGTTGTAGAATGGTTAAAAAAACACTAGTATTTCAAGTTGAAAAATAAAAATGATCACTTATACTATGAAGAGGGTTTAATCTTAATAACGAAAGATTGAGCTCTTTTTTACTTTAAAGAAAAGTAAAAAACTTTTATACAGTATAATTGAATCTCTATATAGAGAAGGTTTGTAGTATATAAAACCACTGAGAATATGTATTAAAAAAATGTTGTTAATCATATGTAATAGATTAATATTGATTGGATGGCTAAAATAATATCAATAATTCTATAGAAGGCATTAACATTAGATATTGAATAACTTAAAAGATTAATATGGATGTACCACTTCGTAATAAAATATATATTTGATAATCTCGGCTTCTGGGGATTATCGAGCATGTTTAACTTAATAGTTGAAGTTGGAGCCTTATATAATAAATAATTTAGCTGTTATATTCACGACCTAGTGAAATGAAGGATATGGATATAAAGTAGCTAAATATATTAGAAAATCAGCTAATTTGAATTTGTAAGTAAATGTTTTCAGGCATATAATTATATTGTCACTATATAGTGACAATATATTTTTTTCATAGTTCATAAAATTAAAGTGTTCACTATAGAAATAAATAAAGATTCGTAAATTCTCCGAAAGTTTTATTACGAAGTGGTACATCCATGGCATGTCTGTGCAACAGTAATAAATGGTTTAAAAAATAGGTTTATTTTCAAAGTTAACAATATAGGAATTCAACTTAAATTTAATATAAAACTATCGAAAAGCATAGCATTTAAGAGTTTATAAGTATATAAGTTAATAATTAAAGTTGGAGTCCTATAAAATATGAAAAAATGCAAGCAAATTGGGGGGAGAACATGGGCACATACAAGTTTGCAATTAAGATGCTAAAGACTGATTTAAGGCAGACTATTTCTTATTTATTATCAATAGCTTTTTCATCATCAGCGTTATTTTATGCTTATAATTTAATGGATGATAGTAAGAATATAGCTACTGGAGGTACTATTTGGGAAACATTTCAGATGTTGTTATTCTTTTTGACTCTTCTGTTAATGTTTGTAGTGTTTTTTACTAATTCGTATTTTATGACTGAAAAATCCAAGGAACTAGCCATAGCAGAATTAAATGGGGTCTGTTCTTATAAGATGATAGGGCTGATAAGTTTTCAAAATCTTCTTATTGGTCTAGTAGGAAGTGTACTTGGAATAGCTTTTGGTATAGTTACAATGCCAATCTTGTCAGAAGTGCTATTTAAACTTTTAGGAATGAATGTCGGTTCATTTCATTATTCGAAAGATAGTTTGGTACTTACTATAATAATAATTGCATTTATAGTATGTCCTTATTTAATTATTGGAGATTACACTTATGTATTCAATAAGGAAATAAAAGATTTAATTTATGGGAAAAGACAGCTTTATACACCGAAAACAAAGAATTTTGCTAACCTCGATATTCCTGAGGATTTGAAGAATATTTTTGGGGGTAATTCTAAGAAAAGAGATGGTAAGAATTTTCATCTTACATCTACAATATTATATTTTATACCATTAACCGCACTATTCTTAAATTCAAAGGTTTTTCATTCACTACTATTTTTATATATGTTTATATCGGTAGCAGGAATACAGAGATTGTTACGTTATTACTTTCCAGAAAAGATCATGGAGTTAAAAAGGGATAAGTATTCTAATGATAAAATAAAAATGATTTCTCTAAGTAATCTTCATTACTCATTAAAGAAAGTAAATTTTTTAATTATGACTTTAGCAGTTTCTACAGTTGTTCTTATATATATGATAGGGATGAATGAAAAAATATATCAAATAAAGGCTGCGGGAATATTTGTATATGTTTGTGCTTTAGTATCCTTAGGTGTAAGTATACTATATAAATTTATAATAGAAGCTTCCTATAGAAAACACATATTTAGGCAGTTAGGGTTGATTGGGTATTATAAAAAACTCATAAAGAGGATTATAAAAGAAGAAATATTGATGCTTTATGGCATAGCAATAATCATACCGTTAATCCACATTGTTGTTTACCTATTTAAGTTTGCAACCTTTGGAATTATAACTGTTCAGCTTGCTATGATTTTGTTAGGTATATTCTTAGGAATATTTCTTTTTATGACTTTATTTTCTTATTTAATATATAAAAAACTCGTGATGTAAATTTAAACGGTAAATTTGGAGGTATTGATATGAAAGAGATAATAACTGTAAAAGATTTAATTAAAATTTATGGAGGAGAAAGTCAAGTAAAGGCACTCAATGGAGTTAGCTTAACAGTAAATGAAGGGGATTTTATATGTATAATGGGTCCATCTGGTTCGGGAAAATCAACCTTCTTAAATATATTGGCTAATATAGATAATCCAACAAAAGGCGCAGTGCTTTTCAATGGAGAAAGTATCTATAAGATGTCTGAAAGAAAAGTTGGGGAGTTTAGAAGAGATAATATAGGATATATTTTTCAGGATTTTAATCTAATCGATACATTAACAATAAGAGAAAATATAAATGTACCTTTGGTTTTAGCAAATAAATCAAAGGCTGAGATAAAGGAAAGAGTTGAAAATATAGCAAAGAAACTTAATATTTTCGAGTTCTTAGACAAGTTCCCTGTAGAATGTTCAGGTGGACAGAGGCAGAGAGCAGCTGCAGCAAGAGCCTTAGTTTCAGATCCTAGAATGATAGTTGCAGACGAACCAACAGGAAATTTGGATACAAAGAATTCTCATGATATGCTTAAATTACTCAAGGAGCGTAATGTTAATGATGGAATTGCTATAGTTATGGTTACTCACGATTCAATGGTGGCAAGCTATGCAAAAAGACTTTTATTTTTAAGAGACGGAAAGATAGATGATTCTATTGACAGAGGGGAATTGACTCAGAAGGAATTTTTCTATAAAATTGTTGATGTTACATCTAAAGAATCACAAGGTCTATTTGATGTAATGGGAGACTAATAGAGATCTTTAAGAAAATTAATAGCTGTAAAATTATCTTTATAAAATAAAACCACCGAAGGTTGTATTTTATTAGGATCAAGTTCGTTTTTATAATACAGTTCACTTTTTGATGAGATTCGCGGAAGGAAGATGTTATGAGTGGCATTAGTATCATTACAGTAGAAAATAGAAGGCTTTACCCAGTCAAGGCTTATGATACTGAAGAAAATAACGAAATAACACCAATTTTAGATATTGATAGTGTGTATGATTTATTGAATAGAAGAAAAAAAATATTTTTTATATCAAATCAATATGACCAATATGGACGTGAATTAGATAATTTTTATGGGTATATAGGTTCAGAAGATATAAAAACGCTGTTCTATGTAAATGAAGATGAAGTTAATAATAATCTAAGTGCTGTTATGACTTTATCCGAAGCTGCAAAGAAATGGGGCTTTTCTGATGGTTCTACTATTAGAAAGGCCATTGAAAGAGGAAAGTTTGAAAAACATGAAATCAAACAAGCTGGAGACATATGGATTACAACCTATGATGCTATGGAAAGAGTATTTGGAAAGATTAAAAATGAAGAGAATGAATTAATCATTTATGATGATTTTGAAAGCAATTTATATAGACTTTTTCTTAAGGATGTGCAAAGAGATTACCTAAGAGAAAAGGTAAGAGAAAGACATTTAAGAGAAAACGAGATCTTATACAATGATATAAAAGTAATTCTCAGAAGTGCTTTAGACGCCATAAGAAAAGGGAATAAAGTAATAATAAAGAATAAGCGAAGTAATAAGACTAAGCAAGTCATAAATACTGAAAGAGAACTTTTTGTATTTATTGAACTGTTCAGTAGAAGGAATTTCATGACTGAGCAACGAAATAAACGTCTTTTAGAAGAACTCAAGAAAATATAATATATGTATTATTTAAGAAAGAGCTGCTACAAAATGCATAAAAGCTCTTTATAAAAATCAAAGCTGTGCATAATTAAGGAAGACAAATCTCCTTATATGCATGGCTTTTATTCATGTAAAACTATAAATATCAGTATTGGAGGCAGCCACTATTTGCTCTTCTAATAGAGATTCTGTTAACTATAACTAGTCATCTAACATAACATATAGGTTAGATCTTAAATAGCATTGAGATACTGAAGTCTGTGATTTCAAATTGGGGATTTTCATTTAAATAATAAAAAATATGTTTTTCAATATAAAAGGAATTAAATAGAAAACCTTTTGAATAGACATATGCTAAGAATAGGTTTTGTAATATAATGGATATATTAATAAGCGACAATAAATTTGATAATGCTTTTATTGTGATTTAGTAAATACTACTTATATATCGGGGGATTAAAATGAAAAGAAATGACAGTGCAAAAATATCAAAAAAGAAATACATAATTTTATCATTAGTTATTTTAATTCTAGTACTTTCTCCATTTTTGCCTAAAATAACTTATACTGTAGATTCAAAGCTTGTTTCCATGGATATGAGACCTATATTTGCAATAAGCAAAGGTATGGCTAAAGATGGAGGCACCACTGAATATAGGGGGCTTGGATATCAAGTTATTAGGTGGAATAGATACGTGGCGGAAGGAACTGAGTATGGTTTTGAAATATATAAAGCGCCTAATTATAGGGACTTAAATGACGGACCTTCTAAAAAGTTGACTATTATTAAGGATATAAATAAGTAAATGAATATGCTTCTGTGGCAAAAACAATTTCATTAATCTAATATGAATAAAGTCATTGAAAATAGCGCTAAGCTCTTCAGATTTTGGAGAGCTTTTTAACTATCTAGAAAAATATAAAATTTTTAAGTTATCTAAACATAGATATTTCAATGGCATTAGAAGTTTTTTATTTTTAAATTTTTGTTAATTTATATTTTTGTTGAAAAGGTTCAGGAAATTATGGGTATAATTTGAAAGAGCAAAGATTGTTTAGTATAATAGCCTAGAAAGTAGGGCGAACTAGAAACAGTTTATCAATTTACAGGTAATAAATGCTAGTGATTATGTACAGAACTAAGTAAATAGTAAAATTAACTAATAATACTGATGAGATTATTTGGTATTGATAACAAATGTATTTCAATATATTAACAGGTAATAAGGAGAACATAATGAAAAAAACTGCAATTTTAATAAGTGGAACTTTAGTACTTTTAATTAGTATTTTTGTAGGATATAGGGCAGTAAGATACTATTCTGCTGATAACTATACAATTTCAGAAGATGGCAACACCATAATTAGCAAGAGCGGACAGGAATATGTACATGATAATAGCGATTTATGGCTAGAGGCAATAGCAACGGATAAACAGATAGGTAAAATAAGTGATTCAGGATCAGTATATTCACTAAAGGATGAGTCTAATTTAGATTGGGTTGCAGTGAATACAACTGATGAAATGACCATAACTCAGATTTATCATAAGAAAGAAATTAATGATTTTTCTATAGTTAATAAGGATATTAAGCAGATTAGGTTAATTGAAAATAAAGGTTTGAAGCAAGCCGTTGGCAAAGCGGTTGCTACCACAGAAGAAAAAAATATACTTAAAGAACTTAGTGAGAGTTTAAGTAAAGCTAAAACTAAACAACAGATTACGTCTAAGAATATAATGTCACTTCAACTACTTTTTGATGATTACAAAGGAATTTTCTATGATATCAATGTAATAATTTCTGACGATAAACAGGTGTATTTATCAGATATAAATGAAGATAACGTAGTTAAAGCAGGGCCTTTAGTGACTAATTGGATATTACAGCAGTATTCAAAGTAAAAAATATAATGCCAATATTGACTTTTG
Organism: Clostridium folliculivorans; assembly: GCF_024341905.1. Taxonomy (GTDB): domain Bacteria; phylum Bacillota; class Clostridia; order Clostridiales; family Clostridiaceae; genus Clostridium_AR; species Clostridium_AR folliculivorans. The sequence goes on along the minus strand of NZ_BQXY01000002.1, from coordinate 645,501 downwards.
AAGTCTTATAAATAACATAAGTAAACATTGCACCACTGCAATTACTCTTGAATATTATCATATTAGGATAAGAAATTAAGATGGAGTAAATTAATAAAAAACGATTTATATATAGATATATTAGAACACTTAGTATATTTATAATTTCTATTTCTTTTTTTGAAACATCTTTAGAAGAGAGGAACTAATATGAATGATTTAACAAAGGATATTTTTGATGAACTGGCTCAGGATTTTGCAGATGATACTCAAGATCTTATAGTAGGTGAAGGAAACTTTAATAGCACTTGTAATGCTTTAGATTACGGAAAAGCAGTAGGCGTTATGTATCAGAAAAAAGGTGATGTAAAAATCCACAATGGAAGGATAATAGGTTGCGATGGTGCTGGTTATATAGTAAAACACTGTGCAAATGCAAGTAATGGGTATCCATTTAAATTTGATACCTTCTATTTTTACAATGAAAAATATTTTAATAGTCATAAAATCAATAAGAGCAATGCTTACCCGTTTATCAATATTGGAATCAGAGATACTCAAAAAGCATTTTGCTACTATGGTAGAAGAGAAGGTGCGAATAAATTTGATACTCATAATGGAGTATTCCATTCCTTTAAATATATAAATGATTCTAAAAAGTTAGTTACAAGCAGTAACTATGATTTGTTTTTAAGTTATAGATATAAACCTAGTGCAGTCCAAGAGATAGTGTATTATCATTATGTGGAGAGTTATGATTCTAAAACTCATAAAACATTTCTTCAATATGAGAAAGCTAAAGCAATAAAAATACAACATTTTGGTGAAATACCATTTAAGTAAGAAATATCATTAGTTATGAAAGTTTTTAAAATGTAGAAAATTATATTAAAAGAAAAGCCACTTCTTTAGAAAATAAAAAATTCTAAAATGAAGTGGCTTTAGTTTTTAGATTATATTGCTCCATATATTAGTGAGCTTTTTTCCAAAGGTTTCATAATAAATATAAGCTGGTTGCCAGAAGGTGTCGATATATTCTCGTTGTCTTGTATTAACTGAAACTAAAAGTTTACCGTGTTTGTCAGTGTTGGCTATTCGTATCACATTGTATCTTTCAGGAACACCTGGCCATAAAGCATCTGCTTGTGCACTTAAAGCACCAGCTCCTATCATTAGCATATTAGGATTAATATTTTGTGGATTCATATATTCAAGGCTTATAGTTCTGTGAACATGACCATGCATATAAAATTTAAAGTCCTCGTTTTGCATAGCATTTGAAAATTGAATATCTGTACCATATCCGTTTGTAGGACATACAGGATGATGACCTACAACAATTTTTATAAAATCTTTACCTTGAATTTCTTTTGAGGCTGAAATTAAACCTTCAGTATCGAAGTAGGTTGTATCCCGATGAAATTGGTCAATTTCAGCTGAAGTGTTTATCATAAAGAATGCTATCTTTTTATGATCAAAAAAATCACCAAGTATAACTTTTAACTGTTTTTTAGGGTTAGTAGGAAATGGGATACCGTAGAGCCTTTCAAACAAATATTGGCTATAGAAGGTAAATTTTTTGTACCATTCTTCATCATCACGTTTTAGATAAAAAATATCAGATCGTACATTAGTAACCACTTGGTCATTTGGGCCAGGAAGCCCTTGAGTTAAATGATAACTTGCCATAGTGATATCCCAACTTAAATCGTGGTTGCCTGGAACTATAACAAATTTTTGAAATGGAAGAGACAGACGTTCACTTAAAAGTTTTATAAAAGTATAGGCTTTATCGAATGAGGTCTTTGAGCCACCTCGACGTATAAAGTCACCACTTATTACTACATAATCAATATCATCAAGTCTTAAAGTATTTTCAGGATTGTCAAAGTAGACTTTCTTTAAGTCGCTTACTAGTAAATAAACTTCATTTTCTACATTTATTTCTGGTGTAAAGTGAAGATCGCTTAAGTGTAGTATTATCCCCTGGTCTTTTTTCGTACAGTTATTTATAGATTGATTATCAATATAATTCATAGCAATAGTTCACTATAAGCCTCTTAATGTTATTGAGCAATAACACTAAGAGTGCTTGTTTGAATTTGAGCTGAATTTATATTAATATAATTGATTTCAGCTTTTACTACATATCTATAAACTCCAGGTAATATTCCACTATCACTATAGCTTAAAGCTATAAATTCATTTTTCTCTACAGTTATATTAGTAGGTTCAGCTTCTGTATCTTCTTCTAGTTCTTCATTTAGTAGTATTTTGTATGGTAAAGTTGATAAAAGCTGCATGTTACCTTTTTCATCATAACGATATAATGAAAATACAAGTTCCATCCAGTCATATATAGCTAATTCATAATATAAATTTGCAATAAAATCTATTTTAGCTGTTGAGGTTTGTCTATTTCTAAGATCTAAGTCAATACCAACTATGGCATTATCAAAGTTATTATTTTCTAAATCTATAAAAGTACCATTAACACTTTTTATTATTGGCTGAAAGTATTTATTATGATTATTATTCATATTTGTTTCAATCAGTAATTCACTATCCATATCTTATACCTTCCATAATTAATCTTTTGTGAAAATTGTAATTCTCATCAATTTATTAACTATTGAGAGAATATATTTTTCTCTAACTGTTAAATTGAAGATGTGTTCTTAGTAGTCTACATCTTATTATTATTATATTAATACAAGCTAAAAAGGTTCTGAACTTATAGGGATATACAATTTTATTGATTTATGAAAAAATGAACATAAATGAAATGTTTTCAAAGAAAGATAAATAAATCTTTATATGATAATTTATTTTGTAAAATAGTAAAACCATTTTACAATTTCTCTAGTCTAATAGATGTAAAATATAAATTACGCGTAGTTTAAGATTTAAGGAGCATAAATATGATTACAGAAGAACAAGTACAATCAGCAATAAAAGGCGACGAAAAAGCTTTTGAAGATCTAATGAATATTTGTAAAGAAAATCTTTATAGGACAGCCTTTGCTTATACAAAAAATGAACATGATGCACTAGATGTACTTCAAGAGACTGTGTATAAGGCTTATATATCCATAGATAAATTAAAGAATCCTAAATATTTTAAGACTTGGCTTACAAAGATACTTATAAATAATGCTATTGACTTTATTAATAAAGAAAAGAAGATTATATCCATTGTTGATAATATGAAGGTTAGTTCAATTAATAGTGAAGCAAGTAGAGTAGATGAAAAATTAGATATCTTAAGTTCAATAGATAGACTTGAAGAGAAGCATAAGAGAGTAATAATATTAAAATATTTTCAGGATCTTACCATAACTGAAATCGCAGAAGTTATGAGCTGTCCAGTAGGCACTATAAAGACTTATCTAAATAAAGCTCTATGCAAACTTAGAATAACTATGGGGAAGGAGATAATTTAGTATGGATAACTTAGATAATATAAAAGATTATGTTGATATTCCAAATGATATAGATTTAGCTATTAAAAAAGGTATTGAAAGAGGAAGAGAAGAAAAAAAGAAAAGTGAAAGTATGGTAAGTTTAGTAAAAAATAAGAAGGTTTTTAAGAAAGCAGCTATAATTGCAGCTGCAGGAGTAATTGGTATTATCTCTGTAGTGGGATTTATAAATCCAAATGTGGTAAAAGCAATTCCAGGAGTGCAGTCAATTTTTAAACTTGTAGCTTATAATCAAGATGGAGAAACGCTGAGTAAATTTGAGAAGTTTTCAACTAGTGTAAATAAGACTATTGAGAAAAATGGAATAAAGGTAACTATAAATGAAATCACTATAGATGATAATTCCTTAGCTATTACTTCAACAGTTGAAGGAAAGAATCTTAATGAAAATACAACAGAAATGGGACAGATAAATTTGAATGGACAATCGCTCAAAAGCTGGGGAAGTAAGAATAAGAAGATAAATGACAATGAGATAGCGGTTGTAACCTATGCAAATGTATCTGATATCAATTTATCAGATAGCATTGAGGTAGAAATGAATACCGTGTGGATATCAGATGTAAAAGGCCCATGGAACTTTAAATTTACTGTTTCTAAGGCTGACAAGCAAAGTAATTCTAAGATCATAACCCTAGATAAAACTATTAAAATACCTAATAGCACTTTAAAGCTTGATAAACTTGTGATAAGTCCACTAGGAAATACAATTAATTATTCTGGAGTTTATGATAAAGAAAATCCGAGTATGCGTGATGGAATATATAGTTTTTTAGTTTTGGACGATAAGGGGAGGACTCTTGAGGCTAAAAGTTCAGGTTCCAGTTCTAACAAGAATAAATATGAAGGTAAAATACAAATAGATGATGATTTATCTAATATTAAATCAATCACTGTAGTACCAATATTTAAATACTGGGGAACTAACTATAAGAAAATTGAGGATTTGAATTGTGAAATACTTCAAACTACAATAAATAGTGAAAACTTTAATCTGCCTCAAGAAGAAGTAACAAAGACTAGACCTGTAACTGCTGAAGAAAAATCAAAAGGCTATGCTTTAGATGATGTAATTCATATCTATAATATGGATAAGACAAGAGAGTTTGTATCTTTAGAAAAATTAACTAATCAAAAAATAAAGGTTGGGAAAAATATCACAGCTACTATTAAAAATATTGAAGCTACAGATAAATACACAAAACTTACATTCCAATTTGAAGGCAATGGGGGATATAGTCCTCAAAACATCAATATGGCTGTGATTTTAGATGAAAACTACAAAGACACTGAGCGAGCAGAGGATGGTGACTTAGCTGTGCAGGAAGATATAAAGGATAGAATTGTATCTATAAAACTTCCACCAATTGATAAAACCAAGAAATATAAGATAGCAATACCTACAGTTAATGAACCAGAAATTCTAGATCAATATAAAGTGAAAATAGATTTAGAAAAATAAAATTATATTACAATAACTTAATTTCAACAATTTTTATAAGAGCTGTTAGATTAAAATGGTTATCTTTATATGGATATGCAGATATAAAAATATTTAAATATACCAATATATAAATATATAAATAGTCCAGTCTCAAATTTGCATTTAAGACTGGACTATTTTATATTCTATAGAAAATTCCTTGAAAATAGGAGATTTCTATAGATTTATATGAACTAAGTGCTATTTAGTTGTTTTTATCTTAGTTTCAACAGACATGCCAGGGATAACAGCTTTTCCGTTAGAGTCTAAAGTAATCTTTACTGGAACTCTTTGACTAACCTTTGTAAAGTTTCCTGATGCATTCTCAGTGCTGAAAAGGCTGAAAGTTGAAGCTGTTGCAAGTCCAGTTTCTTTAACTGTACCTGTAAAGGTAACTCCTGGGTAAGCATCAACTGTCATAGTTACTTTTTCGTTTGCACTTATACGTTCTAAATCACTTTCTAAAACATTAGCAGTAACTTGAAGCTTTCCTAAGTCAACTACTGATATTGCAGCTTGACCAGCAGCTATCATATCACCTTCATGAATATTAACTTGAACAACTGTACCATCTTGAGCTGCTTTAACTTCTGAATTTTCGAAGTTTAATTTAGCTAAATCAAAAGCAGCTTGTGCAGCTCTTACTTGAGCTTCAACTATAGCAACATCTTTATCAGAAGCCCCTGAGTTTGTAAGGCTTAACTTACTGTTTGCACCTTCAAGCCCTGCTTTAGCAGCAGAGATTTGAGCGTCTATAGCTTTGATTTGTCCTTGAAGCTGGCTTATTTGATTTTCAAGTTGTGTTTTACTTGAGAATAATTGTTCAACTGCTTGTGCTTTTACTGTGTATTGAGCTTCAGTTAATAAATTCTTTGCTCTAGCTGTATCTAATTGCTTCATTGCATAGCTTGCATCATAGTCTCCAGTAGATGGATCTTTGAAGCTATCCATTTGTGATATTAACTTATTGTATTCTGATTGTAGAGTGTTTAATGTACCTTGTAAGTTTGATTTTGAAGTATTAGCTCCATTTAATGATGCAGTAGCTTGGTCAACCATTGATTGAGCACCAGCTACTTCTTGAGCTCTAGCTCCACTTTCAACCTTTGTAAGTTGTGCCTTTGCAACATCAAGAGCAGCTTGAGCTTGATTTAATTGATATTGAAGTTGATCAGCTTCAAGTGAAAATAATACATCACCTTTTTTAACAGTAGCCCCAACTGATGTATTTATCTTTAATACCTTTCCAGGAAGCTTTGATCCTACATTTAAGATATCTCCAGTTATTTTAGCATCATCTGTGCTTACATAGTTCTTTTGATCCATATAATATTTTATTCCGAAACCACCAAGAGCAACAACAAGTACTGCCCCAACAGCTATTATTATTTTACCTTTTGATTTATTTGATTTTACTGACTTTTCCATAGTTATCCTCCTTATAATTAAGTACTACATTTCCATGCTTACTTGTTCTTCATATATAGTGTCTATTTTAGGGCTTTTCTTTTTAATTAAAAATGCTATCAATACTCCTACTACACATATTGAGGTTGCTACAATAAATGTATCGTTCATTGCTGTTACAGTGGCGGATTTTGCAATGTTACCATATATCTGCATGAATAATAAACCTTGTCCTGCAGTAGGACTAATTCCTTTTACTGTAACGGCTCCTTGAATTAGAGCTTGAGCTTTTGCAAATGCAGGAGAGCTTGTATTTAATGATTGGGCAAATATAGCATTGTGGAATGCCTGTCTGCTTTGTAATATTGTAGTTAAGATTGCAATACCAAGTGACCCAGATACCTGACGAAGAGTAGTGTTAAGAGCGGTAGCTCTTGCTGTCATGTGCTGAGGAATTGAATTCATACCTTCAGTTTGCATTGGCATCATTGCAAGTCCATTACCAAAACCTCTTACTGCCATAATTAACATCACAGTGTTATATGGAGTATCTAAGGTTAATCTACTAAGCATAAATGTGCAGCCTGCTACTATGGTTAATCCAATTACTGTAAGCCACTTTGCACCATATCTATCAAATAACTTACCACTGATTGGCATCATTATACCTGTTATGATTGCCTGTGGAAGCATCATCATACCACTTTGCATCGCGCTATAGCCTCTTAAGCTCTGCATGTAGATAGGCATTAAGAAAATTGCCCCATACATAGCTATAGTTGTTACAGTATTAATTATTAAACTTAAAGTAAACGGAAAGTTTTTGGTTACTCTTAAGTCTAATAAAGGTTCAGGGTGACTAAGTTCTATAAACACAAAAGCAGTTAATGAAAATAAAGCTACTGCTAAAAGTGTAATAGTATAAGGTGACATCCATCCATTTTCAGAAACTTTATCTAGACCTAATAGTAAAGCATAAAGTCCCAAAGCAGAAGTAACTGCTCCCCATATATCAAATCTCTTACCGTAATGTTTTGGAGAATCTTTTAAAAGTAAAATAGCTAAAGTAACTCCGATAATTCCAACTGGGATATTAATTGTAAATATCAATCTCCAATCCATATATTGAACTATGTAACCACTTAAAGTTGGTCCAATTGCTGGTGCTGCCATTGCGGCGATACCCCAGAAACCTAAAGCTACACCACGCTTTTCAAGTGGTACAGTTTGAAATAACATAGTCATACCAACAGGCATTATCATACCTCCGCCAATTGCTTGAACTACTCTTGCTGCAATCATAGTGTTTGTACTTGTAGCAAGACCGCAAAGGGCAGATCCAATTGTGAATACAACTAATGCAAAGACATAAATATTTTTACCACCAAACCTATCAGTCAAATAACCTGTAAGTGGGATAACAATACTCATTGTTAGCATGTAGCCTGTGAGAACCCATTGTATTTGCGTTTCTGCAGCACCAAAAATAGTCATCATCTTAGGAATTGCAACGTTAACTATACTGGAGTCAAGTATAGCCATGAAAGTTCCAACTACTATTACCGATAGACAAAGCCACATATAACGTTCATCATGTTTATCCATTTCGCACTTCCTTTCTAAGTTGATTATTTAAAGACGTACAGTTCTAAGCTAAAGTCATTTTCAAAGCTCCTGCTAAGTTTTAGTGAGAGAATTTGAAAATAACTTCAAATGTAGAAGTGAACATCTAAAATGGCATAACTAACTATTTGGTTAATACTACTTAAAAAAATATAAATGACTATATAAGCTGTTAATTACAACTAACTATTTAGTTAATTCATATTAAAAAATTTTTATCCCTTTTGGGATCATAAGTACATTGCTAAATTGACATACTTTTATTTCATTACTACTATTGCTTACAAATTTATAATTAAATACTTTTTAGCAAAAGTTATTAATATCAAGTCAGTAGGCTATAGGATTCGTGTATCGAAACTTAATTTATACTTATCCTAAAATCGCAGTTTTTAGAGGGTTAAGTATGTATAAATTAATAATTGAGCTAGGAAACCATCTATTAAATTAAAACATTTAAAAATATAATTTTAATAGATAAGAGAACTATTTATTTTTACATAACTAACTATTTAGTTAACAAATGATAAAAAATAAAAAAGCCCAAATACGTTCTCTCAATAGTAACATTATAATACTTTAAATTTAAAAGTCACTAACAAAGTATTTCCAGTTTATTAATAACTAACTATTTGGTTAACATAATGCAAAATATAAAGCAAATACATATTAATATTTGCTATTTACATTCATATGGCTTGTTTTGAATTAATTCTTTTCTAATACGTTTATATGTTTCTAAGAATTTTTTCTTTACGTCCTGTTCATCGAAACCATAGAAATGTCCCCATTTTTCACCCATTACGATGAAAGCTGCAGCAGGTACCATCATATAGAAAAATGAATTGATCATAAGAGTTACAGGATCTTCTACGGCTACACCTTTATTTTTTAGATTTGACACCTTAATCTCAAGTGATGGAAGGGCAGAACTAAAAATAGTCTCAGTACTTGAAGTTGCTTTTATTGATTCAATCATCATGACTCTAAGTACATCTTTCTTTTTTACCATAAAGTTATATAATAGTTGAAACAAAGATTCTATCTTACTATCGTCATCTATATCAACATTATCCGTAAAGCTATCTTTTATTTCCTTAAAGTCTTTTTTATATTGTAAAATTATTTCTTCAAATAATTTTTCTTTGCTACTGAAGTAATAGTAGAGCATTGCCTTATTCACTTTTGCTCTAGCCGCAATTTCATCTACTCTAGCGCCATCGAATCCTTTTTCAGAAAAAACCTCGATAGCAGAATCAAGAAGTTTTTGCTTAGTATCTTGTGATTTATTCTTTTCCAAATTGACACCGCCTCTCATAAACTTGTTGTTGTTAAAAATAAAATTTTACTTCAACAAATAACTTATATAAGTTGCCTAGTTAGAAATAGAGTGGTAAAACAATTTGTATAAGTTTATTTTAGTTAAAGAAAAAACACTAACTAACTACTTAGTTAATATAGCATAATTAAAGTTTAAATTCAAGATAGTCATCTCTCTATTAGTGTTAAGGGAAACAAGTTGCTAAATTTTCATTATTGAATTTTAATAATTTTATAGATATTGGTCTTTATGGGTAACCATACTTATCACAATAGGGGACAGGTAAGTTGTAATACTTATAAACACTTGTGAGATGTATTAAAAAAATGTTGGTAGGGCTAAGTAAGGCAAGAAATGTATTAAATAAATGTTGATAAGGATAGCATGCTGATTATATTTAACTCTAATTTAAAGTCTAATATGAAAATTCCCTTATAGATGAAAAATTATAACTTACAAATCTTACATAGGAGCTATTTTATTGATTAAATTATTTATTTCATTTTGTAGGCTTTTAGGTGAAAAATGGGAAACGCTGATTGCTGGACTTGGAGACAAATACACCAACCGATATTTAAAATTAATATATAACAGCATGTACACATATTTTTAACAACATTTATTTAATACATTTCCATAATGTATTTAAAAGTTATATAATATAGGCTATAGAAAATATTTCTCATGTTTGAAACTATTTATAATAAGTTATTATAATTTTGTTGATGTACGATTAGAGTATTAGAAAGCTAAAAATTTTAGTATTAAAAACAGTTTTAGATTTTAACAGTTATCTTTGGTTGAGATAATTGAAGTAATGTAAAAATAATTTTTTATATATTTTTAGAAAATGGATTATAGCCAGATTAATAAGTTGTGTAAAAGATAGGAGAGGATTGTTTTGTTAAATGAGATTTTAAGTCGTAGAAGTATTAGAAAATATAAAAATGAAGAAGTAGAAGATGAGAAAATACTTGAGATTATAGAAAGTGGAAGACTTGCGCCATCAGGCAGCAACACACAACCATGGCATTTTATAGTTATAAAATCACAGGAGATGAGAGAAAAACTTGCATACACGTCTCATAACCAAAAATGGATGATGACAGCTCCAGTTTTTATTGCCTGCGTTGGTGATATAAGATCAAGAATCGATGAATCTGTAGAAATAAAAATAGATGAAGAAAGCTCCCAAGAAGAGGTTAAACAGATTATTAGAGATACATCTATTGCAGTAGGGCATATGCTTCTTCAGGCTGAAAATTTAGGGTTAGGTACATGTTGGGTAGCTTGGTTTACACAAGAAGAAATCAGGCCAATACTTAATATTCCTGAAGATAAATATTTATTAGGAATAATTACCTTAGGATATGCTGATGAGGAACCAAAACCGCGTCCAAGAAAAAGTATTGAAGAAATAATACATTATGAAAGTTGGTAATTGGCGAAGTTTTTTAAAAAATTGAAATTAGATTACAAATAAGGTGGTTTATATGAATACATATGTAGCTTTATTAAGAGGAATTAATGTTGGTACAAAAAATAGGATTAAGATGGTGGATTTGAAACAGTTTTTTGAGTCCTTAGGTTATATTGATGTTAAGACATATATTCAAAGCGGAAATGTGATTTTTAAAGCAGATGAAGATAACGAAGAGGTAATAATAAATAAAATTGAAGCTACATTTGAAGAGCGATTTCAATTTAGCAGTAATATAATTTTGAGAACTGGAAAAGAACTAACAGATATAATAAGAAACTGCCCATTTTTAGAAAATGAAATAGCTGAAGCTAAAGCAACGGCTGAAGGGGAATGTTTCTATGTATCTCTCATGAAATACGTACCATCAGAGGATAAAATTAAGCTTATAGATAAGTATGAAGATGATGCTAATAAATATAAAATCATTGGTAGAGATGTATTTTTACTTTTTAGTAAAAGCATAAGAAATTCTAAACTCGCTAACAATCTTGGAAAATTAGATGTACCTAGCACAGTTAGAAATTGGAATACAATTAATAAGCTAGTATCAATGCTCGATGAGAAATAGGTCAGCAAATCAAATAGATGTATAGTTATAAATAAAGTTTATTGAAGTATGTTTGTAAGTTACATAGCTATAGATAGTATAGAAAAGATAAATTAAAAAAGCTAGAACGAAGGTGTTAAACATGTTAAACCCCTTGTTCTAGCTTTATTTTTATTTAAGATGAATAAGAAATATTTTAGATTAATGTATAATTACTAACATTTATAGTAATTATCAAATAATAATTCGATTCGATTTATTTGACAACTACTTTCCATTATTAAGATATCTGTTAAAAGTTCAAATATTCATAAATTAATATTGAAAAAAGTGGATATATGCACTATAATGCAATTAAGTAAACTTGAAGTTTACATAGAGGCGGATTTAGAATTTTTATAATTACAGATTTGGAGATTTAGAATTATGGGAGCAGAAGAGCGCAAAGAAAAGGAAAAAGAATTAAGGAGAAAAGATATTATAGATGCAGCAGAAAGAGTGTTTTTTTCTAAAGGCTATGATGTGGCAACTATGGACGATGTAGCAAGAACTGCAGAGTTTAGCAAGAGGACTGTATATGTATATTTTAAAAGCAAGGAACAGATTTATTTTGAAATAATGATTAGAGGCTATAAGATCCTAATACAAATGATAGAGGATTATGACAAAAAGTTAAGTAATGATGCTGGAATATATAAGATAAGAAAGCTTGGATTAATTCTCTTTGAATTCAGTAAACAATATGAGGATTATTTTAGTGCAATAATGAATTATGAAAATGGTGAGATGGACTTTTCAACTGGGGTAACAGATAGGGCTAAACAAGAATGCTATGAGCTTGGAGAAAGAATATTTGATTATCTTATCTGTTCATTAAAGCAGGGAATTGAAGATGGAACTATTGATAATAGCGTAGATATTACAAATACTGCTTTAGTATTATGGTCGTGCACATTAGGAATTTTTAATACTTTAAGGACAAAGAAACGTTATATTATGGAGTATCACCAGAGAAATGCAGAGGAGCTTTTGGAAGAAGCTTTTGATATGCTTACAAAAGCCATTAGGAAATGATGACATAAATTAGACAACTTCCATATTTTTATAAGCTTAATTTAGTCTTATTAGGGTCTACTCAGAAAAGATCTTGAAACTCTTTATACACAAGTGATAGGGATTTTATAATATTTCAAAAGCAATAAAATAGAAGGGGAGCTGAAATGAAGTATAAAATGATGAGAAAAGTGAGTAAGGTATTGATAGTAATATTTTTAGTATTAATTATCTTATTATTAACAATATTTACAGCTGGTGGGGCATTTGTAAAAGAAAAATATTTGGAGCCATGGGGTAAGAGTTATTCTGATAAATTTGAAGATAAAAGGATAAAACTGATATCAAATGGTATTCTAGCTGCCAGTGGACACAATATGCAACCATGGGTTATAAGGTTAGACCAAGATAAGAATGTTTTTTATTTATATGCAAATAGCGATTTGTTAACTACAGAAGTAGATCCTTTTGCAAGGCAAACAATGATAACACAAGGAACATTTTTAGAATATGTTGTGGTTTCAGGAGAACACCTTGGGTATAAGGTAAGCATAGATTTTTTTCCAAAAGGTCAATATGATGAACAAAACTTAGATAGTAGTATGAAAGAAAAACCAGTGGCTAAAGTAACTATTTCAGAGTCTAAAAATAAAGACAGTAAGTTATATGATTTTATGTTTTTTCCTGACACAAATAGAGAGATTTACAAAAAAACTAATTTAGCAAAAGAGCAGGAAGATACTTTGATAAATTTAAGTAATGAGGATGTAAAAATAACAGTATTAGATGATGGAAATAGTTTGAAAAAGTTAGGTGCATATGCCATGAAAGGTGCTGAAATAGAGGCAAACATCCATAGAATGAATGAAGAATCAGCCAAAGTATTTCGTGTTAATGAGTATGAGAAAAATAAATATAGATATGGTTATTCTTTTGAAGGACAAAATATAACAGGTTTGAAAAAGTACTTGATGCAAGGGATTATAACCCTTATTGCCTCAATAAATAGTGAAAAAGCTTCAAGTGATATATATATTAATTCCACTAAAACAGCAGTAGAAAATACTCCTGCATACGGTATGGTTATTACAAAAAATAATAGCCGCATTGAACAAGTAAAAAGCGGGATGATATATAGCAGTCTAGTGCTGAATGCTCATGCTTTAGGATTAGTTATGCAACCTTTAAGTCAGGTATTAGAAGAATATCCTGAGATGAAAGATCAATATGTAAATTTTCATAAAGATTACGCTAATAAAGGTGAGACAATTCAGATGCTTTTTAGAATTGGTAAGCCAACAAAAGAGGTACCTCAGACCATGAGAAGAGATGTTATGGATTTTATAAATAAGTGATTTATATGAATTGAATTTTATGCTTCATAAATGGAAAATAGTAAATAAGTAGTGCACTTCAAATATTAAATAATATTTTGAGGTGCGATTTTTTTTGCATGCTTTTATAGAGTGGCTAGCTCAGCTATTAAATTATACATACCTACAGAATATAGGTGAGGGATTTTCGAACAAGTATAAATTAAGTTTCAATATGGGGATTCTTTAAATATGTATCACTTAAATTAGAAAGCTGTTTTTAAAAAATTCACTACTTTTGGTGAGAGAATTTACAAATATAAGTTTTATTACGAATTCGAATTAATAAAGCTACTGTTATATGAATTCATAATAAAGGATATTTAACAAGGAAAATACAAGTAATAATTGGAACAATTGTTAGTATATTTTTAAGTCATATAAATGGGATAACTATATATTTTATAAAGCAAAATAAAAAGGAGTTAAACCATAGAACTAGGTTTAATAGACAAGATGGTTTTTAATTGAATAATAAAAAGGAGTGATATTATGAAAAACTTTATTATAACTACATTGACAACTTCAATTTTATTTTCATGTATTGCAAACTTTGAACATAAAATATCTCCAGATTTTAAGCAATTTAGTGGAACTGAAGAGGTTTTATTTAATATAGATGGATTAAACAGTGAAATTGATGGTAAAGTGTTTTTTAACAGTAAGTCAGAGGAGGTATTAAATAATGAAACTATGACCTTAGAAAAAGCTATAAATAGTGGTTACATTATTGAGACTCCAGAAGAAGACTTTAATGTAAATCTTAACAATGATCATATACTGGTATATAACATTAAAAGATTAGATGCTTTTATGGATAATATAGAGCATAAGATTAGTGATAGAGTTCGTATTGTGAAGTACGCGAGAGAAAATAAAAAAATATGGGTTAATAAGCTGTACGATTTAGAATATAACGGTCAGGTAATTAAACTTGAAGTGTATGATACTTATAGCGATCCTAACAAGTTTATTAAGTCTCCAGCTTCTTATGAAAACAAAGTAGTTAAGAGAGATTATGAGGAGTATTTATGGTATGGTATATGTTCTAATAATAGCGAAAATGATGGGTGTGCAACTTTAATAAGTTTAAAGAAATCTGAGCTTGTTAGGTAATTCCATATAAGATTTAATAGAGTACATCCATAGCAAGTGATGTTGTTTATAAAAGAAAGTTATGGTGTACTATGCTACATATGTTGTGAATTATTTATTATGAAATAGACCATGCATATTTGTGAGTGAGTTATCTATGCATGGCTTTAATTATTATTTAACGATCATTTGATTTTTATTAAAGAGCTCTTTTTGATTCCTACGAGATTTCTAAGCTTATATTTGATTATGGTAGTAGGAATATGTTCATTTTCTTTATGTGCTGATGTTTTAGTCCAAAAGTAAAAATCTCTAGGATTTACCTCTAATTTTGCTATTGGTTTCACTGGTTTTTCACAAATCCACTCATCAAATTGTATTGAACCATTACTGACTTTATGAAAACAGTCAGATGGAAGAATATATATCATTCCTGATGTCCAAGGCTTTTTTCTTAAATCATCTTTGGAAAGAGAGAAAAAGTAAAATTTAGGACCTGTTTTTATTTGAACACAGCCATTTCTTATACTATGTTCAAGCTTAGTTCTATCCAGTACTGCATAAAATACTGGCCATATCCCATCCTTAGAAGCAAATACAGCTTCAGTAATTTTTCCATTAAAAAGTGTTTGTATCCTAGGTTCAAATTCATCAATATTTTTATTGTTAGTACCATGAAGTATGAAGTTTTCTTTCAAAGAAAGATATTGTACAAATCTATATTTAGGAAATCTACTATTATATCTTATAAGAAAGCTCTTAGGTTCAGAAATAATGCTTTCATACTCTTGTATCTCTTCTTCTGAGAATTCTATATTAGGTTTTGAATAAAAAACTAGTTGTAAGAATAATTTAGACAAATAATCTACTAACAATTAAGATTCTCCTTATCCAATGTATTGAATTCTTTTTAAAAGCTTCTTTTAATTATATATCCTTATATAAGTATGGTATTTTACAAGTAGATGTATTCAAGAATATAAGAAAATATATGAAAAAAGTATATGTATAGATAAATTACTTCGCAATAAAACTTATATACTTAAATTCTTATATGATAATTCAGTGGAGTTCATAAAACAGTTTTCAGATTGCAAGGGGGCATCCGTAACTGTAACTAGGTTTAATAGAATAGAACAGTATTTTTAAGTGGTTTGTTTTTACACATAATGGTAGTAGATGGTATAATGAATGTTGGAATGTTTATTAGAGTTAAATTAACATTCGAAGAAGAAAATCATATAAATAAAATAATAGTATAAGACAACTAGTAAAGTTAGAAAATAGGGGTATGTGTATTATGAATATAATAAAATACTTGTTGATATTAATATCAGTATTATTGCTTTCAGTTATAGCAGTTACTAGGGGAATTGGTCAAGCTTTTATAGTTGGAGGAACAATAAGTATTATACATGGAGTTCTTATGCTTAAAAGTAAAAAATATGAGAATTCAATATATAGTAAATTGGGTAAACCTGTAGAATTTGGATTTCCAGACAAAGAAAAGTTTTATAAAGATCAAGGTGTAAATTGCAATAGTAAAGTTAATAAATATTTTAATTCAGAAATGCTTATGGGTTTTGTTATTTTGGTACAGTCTGCTATTAATAATAAATTACTAATTACAAAGTTATCCGTAGTAAATGCAGCATTAGTTGGGGGGGCCATATTTGTTATTGTTATTTTCTTTGATATTTTAAGCAAGTCAATAGCAAGAAGAAGTAAAGAATATTCAGATTTCTATTTAAAGATCTTATGCATTTTAATTTTTATTACCATTCCATTTATGTTCTTTGGATTAATATGGGTGTTGAGAAAACAATATTAAAAAATATATTTAATTATATATGGATGAACATTTCCTAATAAGTTGTGTGTTTTCAAATTAACTGGTGTATCCTTATGAATATATAATTTGTAAGTAAAATGTAAATTACCTATTAATTATCATAAGAACTTTGAATAAGGCTGGTGGATATTCAAAGAAAAATAATTAATAATTGAGTGTAAAAGAGTGTTGGGAGAACGATAATAAAAGAGAGGTAAGAAATTTATGGTTGAAAGAAGTTTATATGAAAAGTTGACAAGGCTATTTGAGAATGAAACAAATTTAATACTATCCAAATCCATTGTTGGTACAACTGATGCTGAGAGTTTAACAGAGTTCGTTAATGATTTTTGTAAGACTTATCTTAAAAGTGAAGTTGGTGAGTGTTTATACGCAGGTCTTAGTGTTGGGGCCTCATTTGGTTTAAAATTAAACAATGGACAAGAAATATTCCTAAAGATTAATAAGCCCAATAATGATGATTCAATAGCTCAATGTTCATTTGAGGGAATGAAGGCTATTTCTACAGTACAGGAGAAGCTATCAGAATATCAATTTCCGTGTCCTAAAGTTATTATTTCACCTGTTGAATACAGAGATGTCATTGTAACAGTAAATAGTTATGAAGATATTGGTGCGCAAATAGATGCACATAATCCAAGTATCAGAAAATCTATTGCAGAAAAGTATGCCGAGTTAATAAAGCGTACAGATCCATTTATAAAGACGGAAGGATTTAAGTACTTTAATTTCTATAAGAATGACAAGCTTTTTCCAACTCCTCATAATGCACTATTTGATTTTAATAAGGCAGGAACAGCTGCCAACTGGATTGATAATATTGCTTCAAGATCAAAGAAAATTATAAACTCTATTCCTGAAAATTTGGTACTAGGACATTGTGATTGGTCTTTGAAGCATTTCCGCTTTGTTAATGATGAAATGATAATGATCTATGATTGGGATAGTTTGTGTCTTCAGGACGAATATCATTTACTTGGTATAGCAGCAAGTACTTTCACTACTACCTGGGACATACCAGTTAAGATAACTCCATCACAACATGAAGCTTATGAATTTGTAAGAGAATACGAAAGTGTTCGCGGAAAAAAATTTACTAAAGAAGAGCTTATGAAAATATCAGCATGTTCAACTTATATTATGTCATATACTGCTCGCTGTGAGCTTGCTGTTGATCCAGATAATAACAACTTTGAAGGGTCATTTAGACAAGCGTTGAGTAAGATGACAGGTGATAATTATCTGGGAATTTAGCTTTTAACAGGAGAAATTTAAACTGCTAATTTATGAATTTTAAAATCATAGGTGCGTAATTTTCTTAAAAGCATAAATTAAGTTTATAATATAACTGTTTAATTATGAATGCTAAAAGTCATTGATGTATGATTTTCGAACATGCATAACTTAAGTATTTGTAATGGAACACTATATAGAATACTAATTTTAATTATTAATTTATACATGCCTGAGAATCCTCAGATGCTAGGATTTTCGAATAAGTAAAATATTTAACTTGATTTTTATATAATAACTATGGAAGAAAGCAGGAGAACATATGAAAAAAATTATTTATATACTGGTTATTTTATCGCTAGTTTTAGTTGGTTGTAAGAATAAAGAAAATACGGTGAGTAACACTATAATCAACTATGAAGGGAAAAGTCAGAATTGGGAAGTAACTTATAAAGTAGAAGGAAACGAAAAGAAACATGATAGCTATTATACCTTTAAATATATTGGAACAGATACGAAACCAAAATCTGAAGTTCAATATTCTATTGATGGACCTAAAGAAGGAGAGAGCGATCAGTTTCTACTTAAAGATAAGAATGAATATAGTGGTAAAATGAAAAACACTGGTGGAATGCCAAGTGACACTGATAGGGGCATAAATGTTAAGGTAGAATGGGATGGAAAAACAGAACTATTAGTGTTAAACAAGTTAAAATAAAATCATATCTGCCTCTCCGGGTGAATATGAGGAAAGTTTTGTATACGAACAAGATTTGTTTTTTTACTGTATACTATAAAAAGCTTTTGAAATTGATTGAAGTATCTAGGTTTAGCTATCCTAAAAATTTTATACTTTCTTTTACAGTTAATAAGCACTTCTGGAGGTCAGAAGTGCTTTGATTTTGAAAATTTTATATTTTTATCACTGAATATTAAATTATTACTGTGTAGATTTTAAAAACTTAGTAATAGGATTTTATAAATTAAAAAACTAAAGCTTTTTAGTTTTTTTAAACATAAGTGCAAATGTATCAACTATAGATATACCAGCTGATATGGCAACTGCTTTAACTGCATTTATCTGAAGCCATGGAATAAAATTACCTAATAAGAAAAGTACAATGAAAACAAATATGAACTTTATTATAATTTCTTTTAATGATGAACTCATGTCACTACCTCCAAAAAGTATATGTATATAATTTAAAATATTATGTAAAGATTTTAGCATGGAACAAAGAGATATAGGTTACAGCAGAGTTTCATTATTTTTACATAAACAGAAAATAAATGATATAATTTTAAGTGGAAGTTTTGATAGACTGATATATAGTAATTTACTAAGTTGAGCTTCTATATAAGTAAAGAAGAAGTCGATTGATAAAATAAAACCATACATTATATAATTATATATTTTTACGAAGTTTTAATTATAACATTATATAAATATATAGTAAATATGTGGAGTTAGAGCTATTATTTAGCTGATATAAGATAGTAATAGATTAAAAATGAAGGAGGTTAAGTGCTTGTGATTAAAAGCTTTAAGTTAAGCACTAGGTAAGTTTATGAACAGATTAGAAAAAGTTCATGAGATAGTAGATAGTATTTTAATGAAGCAGACTAATACAGAAATAAGACGTCATGGGTATGTGCACCTATATGGAGTATCTTCTAACTGCAGCATTCTTGCATTAAGACGGGGAGCAAATGCAGAGTTAAGTGCTGTTTCAGGTATGCTGCACGATATTTATACCTATAAAGCGGGAGACAGCTACGAGCACGCAAAGTTAGGTTCTATTGAAGCAAGAAAAATTTTAAATGAAATTAAGTTGTTTACTGAAGAAGAAATAAATATTATTTGTAAGTCTATTTATAACCATAGTAATAAAAATGATGAAGGCGGGATATATGAAGAAATCCTTAAGGATGCTGACGTACTCCAGCATTATTCATATAATACAGGATTTCCTGTGGCTGATCATGAGAAAGAAAGAGTAACAAAACTATTTAAGGAATTAGGTATTGAAAATTAATCAATGAGAATAGGAGTATTAAGGATACATTAGAAAAGGGGTGTTTTAATGAACTATGAATGGTTAGATGAATATTGCCTTTCAAAGCAAGGAGCTAAAAAAGACTTTAAGGAAGAATGGAATGCTACAAGATACTTTATTGGAGAAAAAATTTTTCTTATGGTTGGAGGAGATAAATATAATAAGGCTATCATTACAATAAAGTGTGAACCATTCTTTGGGCAAATGCTGAGAGATGAGTATGAACATATTATTCCAGGATATCACATGAATAAATTACATTGGAATTCAGTATATTTTGATGGTGATGTACCTGATAATGTGGTAAAGCAGATGATAGATATGTCATATAGGATAGTACTTAATTCTTTAAGTAAGAAGCTTCAGAAGGAAATTCTTAAAGACGCATAAAACCACCTATTACCAATTGTACTGTAAAAAGATAAGAAATCAAAGGGAAGACTTAAATATGATTGTGTAATGTTGAAACAGAAGAATAATAATGAATATTTTACGACCTAAGAGCTTGATATATTCGATAATAATAGATAAGCCTCTAACATAGTTCTTAGTAAACATTACGGTATATATACGGATATCAGTTTTAATTATAATTTGGCATAATATTTCTTAAAAGGTGAAAAACTTAAAAAGTAGGTTTTTCACCTTTATTTTGCCTAAAATCCACTAAAAATTAGAAAGTATTTAGGAGAATGTTAAATGGAAATAGCTTTAGTCTTAGTTTTACTGATAATTCTTATACTGCCGTTGACTATGAGAAAGGTAGAAGATAATTTAGAGTACTTTCTTTTTGCAATGGGAATTTTAGCAACTATCATATCAAAGGCAATGAGTATTCATTTTATCTTAGAGATTTTAGAAAACCATTTTTTGTATATGATAACTTTTGCTGTACTTGTTGGTGGTTTATTATTTAGATATATAAATAGGTATGTGGAAAGAGCAATGAATTACAGCCTTAAACATGTTTCTTTAAAGGTATTTATATTCACTATGATTATACTAATTGGATTAGTTTCAAGTGTTATAACTGCAATAATTGCAGCTCTTTTCTTGGTAGAGATTATTGAGATGCTGCCAGTAAATAGAGAAAACAAAATAAAAATAAATATAATAGCTTGTTTTTCCATTGGATTAGGATCTATTTTGACACCAATTGGTGAACCACTAGCGACTATTATTGCAACTAAATTAAATCTGGATTTTTGGTATATGTTAAGTAATATTGGAAGATATATTATTCCAACAATAATCATTTTGGGGATTCTTGGTGCTTCCTACGGAATAAAAAATAATGAAGATTTGGAAGAAACTAAGCCTAGGATTGTAAATCAGACAATAACAGATATAGTAGTTAAGGCCGTTAAAATCTTTATATTTATCATTGCATTAGATATGCTAGGCGCAGGCTTTAGGCCTCTAGTAGATAAATATATCATACAATTAGATAGTAGCATTTTATATTGGATAAACATGTCCTCAGCAGTGCTTGACAATGCAACTCTTGCAGCAGCTGAAATAAGTAGTAAAATGACTGCAAAGCAGATAAATGCCATAACACTTGGTCTTCTTATAAGTGGTGGAATGATGATTCCAGGAAATATCCCAAACATCATATCATCAGGACGTTTAAGGATAAAAAGCTCTGAGTGGATGAAATTTGGAGTGCCTTTAGGGTTAATTATTATGGTGACTTTTTATGTGATTCTATTTGTGTAAACTCTTCCATAGTTGTAGTTAAAATCGAAATGAGCTATAATTATCTACATTAATGGAATATTATGGAGAACTATTTAGGCTTATTACGATAGTGGTATAAAAAGCATTGAAGAAACAAGCTTAAAAGTTAATGAAATTCAATTAGAATATTTGAAAATAATTAAGGGTAAATTTGATAAGTCTTATAGTGTAAGTTTTCAGAGATTGCCAATCATATAGGGCAAAGGCTAAGATGCAGACGTTAAGGAGATAAATAGAATGAATGCTATTAATTATGAGGGGAATAAATACTTATTTGAAGAACTTAAAGAATTGGATGAAAAGGATGAAAACAAACTAAACTTAAGAGTAAAGACAGAACATTTTATAGTTTATTTTAGAGAAAATGATAGTAAATGTATGGGTAAAGTTATAGATGCACTAGAAAATAATTATAGTAGAATAACAATCAATTTAGATCAGAAATTGCAAAGCAAACTAATTATAGAAATTTATTCTAACATTAAATCACTTCATCATGCTTTAGGGCTACAAGATGCTCCAACTTGGATAAGAGGAGGGCTTGGAGCTGGAAAAATTATAATAGCATCACCTCTAAATCCACCGCCAGGATCAAACTTCGATAATGTAGTAAATACTGCAATACATGAATTTGTGCATATTTTAGTTAATAAAATAAATAACAATACTCCAAGGTGGTTAAATGAAGGAATTGCTTGTTACGAAGCCAAGGATAATAATGAAAGCTGGATAAGACAAACGGTTAGTGAAGGGCTTAGTAATGGAAAGATTCCTACTTTCAAAGACTTAGACACCGGAGAAGATTTTGAAACATTTTTTGCTCTTAATGGCTATCAATACTCATATACTATGGTTGAAGCAATAATAAATTTATTTGGTTATGATAAATTAAGAAGGTTTGTAAGGTCACCGAATAAATTTGATGAGGTTCTTAATATAAGTAAAACTAATCTTTATATGAAATATATTGATTACATAAGAGAAAATTATTGATGTGCTACTTCTTAATAAAAAACATTTTAAATACTGTAAGGGTGCATTTTAGATTTTAATAAAAGGAGGAGAAAGTTTCATGGACTTTAAAGAAGTAAAGATTGAAATATATATTCCAGAAGAATACGTGGTGACTTTGAGAAACGAACTAAATGACATTAATGCATGTACAGTAGGGGATTATGACAATGTTATGTCCTTAACAAATGTAAGAGGATACTGGAGGCCATTAGAAGGTTCAAATCCTTTTAACGGAGAGATAGGGAAAGTTTGTGAAGGCGAAGAATGTAAGATGGAGCTTAGATGCAAACGAGAATACGTAAAGGATGCTTTAAAGATCATCAGAAAAATTCATCCATACGAAGAACCATTGATTAATGTGATTCCAGTAGTGAATGAGTTGTTTGAGTAGTGAAAAATTAAATTAATTTATGGGGAGACAAATTTATTTTAATAAAAGATAAAATACATTAGTAATCTATAGAATAATATTAGATATTGTTACAGTAAGGTAAAAAGATTTACGTTAGGGGAATAATTATGAAAATTTTAATTGGACAACCAATACATGAAAAACAAATTGAACAGATTAAGAACCATATAGAAGCTAATAATATGATAGATTTAGTTCTATATCCTGAAGGATATTTATCAAATGAAAAGTCCGTAGAAGAAGCATGTAAACTAGCTAAAGACTATAAAGTAGCAATAGTATCATCTTACAGAAAAGATAATAAGGATAGAGCTATTATAATAAGTGGTGAAGGTAATAAAATCTTAGAAAGACCTAAAACTATTCCTGATGAAAATATAGAATTATATGATCCTTTAACTGTTACTTATAATAATAATACAATTGGGTACATATTATGTATGGAGATTCTAAAGGCTAAAAGGGATTTAAAAAGAGTAGAAGAAAAAATTGATTTTGTAGTACATCCAATTGGGGTAGGAATGTTTAGTGAAGAACAGTTTGGGCAGTGGGTTGAGGAAGCAAAGGCTATTGCAAAAAAGTATAAAACCTTTGTTATTGGAACAAGCCACGCAGATGGTTCTTATAGAAGTTGTGGTGTATCAATACCTATTTCATATTGTATAGATAATAATGGCGACCCGATATTCATTTCAAAGTCAGATACTAGAACTAGGATTGTGGATTTAAGTTCAAAAAAAGTTGAGATAATTGAGTAGCTTTTGCAGATATTAATCTAAATATCATGTCTTAGGGAATATTTTATATAGAAAAGAGGCAAGTACTATGACATTATTGCCAAAGTTTATTTATCATTACTATGAAGCTGAAGTTGGTCCTTTTAAAACTTTATCAGATTTATCAGAGGAACATTCGGAAAATGAATTAGAAAAGATACGTAGAAATGGAGAAACCTTTGCTAGTAAGAGATCGGAAGATTACATGACTATTAGAAGGGAATTAGAGCAGAGGGTTAGAACATTGTTTATTGAAAAAGGTGGTAAGCCATTAAGAGAAACACCTATTTCTATGACTTTAGGACCATGTCAATGGATTAAGGAATGGTATAAAGATGGACAAGAACTCAAGATTCCAATAGAATTTTTTGATCATAAGACAATAAGTTTTACTTACGGAGATATTTTTCCTGCTATGAGATATAACGACAAAAAGCCTTATCGGAAAAAAGTTTATACATTAGAAGAGATAAAAGAAGTTGTATCAATAAATGGGATTCCTCAAGAATGGAATAAAGATGGTAAAAATGGGCCAGATAGATATATAGAAGTTCAAGTTTGGTGTGATGTAGATATCAATAACATTTCTGTATTTAAGTGATGTCTAACTATAATAGAAATTAGATAGAAAATTATTAGAAGGAGTATTATGAAGCAAAGAATAATAAGTTCAGTTATCGGCTTGCCAATTTTAATCGGAATACTGCTTAGCAAAAATTTAATACTTTTAAATGTTACGCTTCTCTTGATTATAACAATTGGGCTTAATGAATTTTACAAATCCTTTAAGGATTTTAATAGTAATTATACTATGATAGGAATAGGCTTCTCTGCGTTGTATTACATATTTGTATTGCCTAATTTTAGTTCTAATATAGGATTGTTCATAAATTTATTCTCTATTTTTTTAGTGTTTTACTCAGTACTTTTTTATAGTAAGCAAAATGCAAAAAACATAGCTATAACATTTATAGGTTTTTTCTATGTTACTTACATGTTTTCATTTATACGTCAAATAATTAGCATGAATGGTTATGGAAATATTTTTGTTTGGTTTGTATTTATTATAGCTTGGAGTGCTGATACATTTGCATATGTAGTAGGTAAGACTTTTGGTAAGAAGAAATTAACACCAGAGCTAAGTCCTAATAAATCTATTGAGGGATTTATGGGGGGAGTAATAGGTGCAACATTGATGTCCTGTTTATATGGAATAATAATTTTTAAATTTACTGGATTCCATACAAATAAATTCTTGTATTTTTGCTTAGTAATGGGAGTTATAGGATCAGTGATATCACAATGTGGAGATTTAATAGCTTCCTTAATAAAAAGATTCAATGGAATTAAGGACTTTGGAAATATAATTCCTGGGCACGGTGGAATCTTAGATAGATTTGATAGTATCATATTAACGGCGCCATTTGTTTATTATTTCATAAAAATTATGCTAAAAATATAGAGCTAAGTTCTGTTTGATTATGTAGTCTTACAGCACATAGTAGGTTATTAATACATTTTTAGGAGCGAGAGTTATGAAGTTTAAGAATAAAGTTAAAAAAATAGTATGGATTTTTGTAATTCTGGCGTTTTGTATAGGCCTAATAATGCCATTAATAATGGAATCCTCTAAAAACTTCAAAATAGTATTTGTAGGACATATCATAGGTCTTAGCTTTTTTTCGATAGTGGTATTTGGGTTAGGTATTTCTAATCTTAGAATTATTAAATATAAACAAGAAAAGCCTTCAGTGAAAATAAGCGCAAAAGTTCTCGGTACATTTTTGATAATATTATCGATTGCTTTTGCATCTATGGCAGTTCCTTATTACAAGGATTTGTCAAATATGATGAACTCACAATATGAAGCCTATGATGGACAATTAAAAGATTTTAAGGTTACAAAAGGTAGAACAACTATTACTAGATTTACAGTAGGAGATAAAGATTTTGAGTTTAATGGACAATATTCCAAAAATTTTCTTATAAAGGGGAAGAAATATCATGTAGAGGTTCTACCTAACACCAACTATGTGGTAAGCGTTTATAGATATTAGCTGCTAAGATTACATAGAAAAAGTTTAATTTCTATATAAAAAAATACTCAATATTACATTACCTAACTATTTCTAATAAATCTTTTGGATTCTTTAAGATGTAAGTTGAATTGATACCATATTGAGATTTACATCCCCAAGATGCTAACGCAAAATCAATATGAGAGTCATATGCACATCTGAAGTCATATATAGTATCTCCAATATATATAGTATTTGATGTATCTGAACCTGAAAGTTCAATAAATTTTAGTATGGGTTCAGGATCAGGTTTATGCCTTTCAGTGTCATCAGCACAGACAACTATATTAAAGAAATTAGATAGTCCAAAAGGTATAAAATCAGCTTCATATTCTAGTTTGGTTTTGGAAGTAACTATACCAATAGAAATCTTCATTTTATGAAGTTTTGCTAAAGTTTCTTCCATATCATCAAAAACTTTCACATGATGAAAATAATCCCTTAAGTATTTATTCCATTTCATGCAGCCTTCTTTAGGGTCTTTTATTCCAAGCTGTGTAAGTGCAGCTTCGCCTGTTATTCCAAAAGAGAAGATTAAATCTTCAAAGCTTAGTTTTTTGCCGGTTTCTTCATAGACTAATTTCTGAAGAGAAGAAAGTACTGCAAATTCTGTATCTAAAATAGTGCCATCAATATCAAAAATAACAGTGTTATACATAGGGGGAACCTCCAATAGTTATTTGATTATCATAACATAAAAAATATTATGATTTGTTGTATGTAATCTATGTAAAAATAACATCAAGCAAAAACTTTGAATTTACGAGTTGTTTAAAAATATTTAATTGAAAGTGGATAAGTATGAAAATAAAAAGTTTTATTATTGGACTTATTATTGTTTTTACAATCCCTATTTTAGACTATTATTATATGCATTATATAGCTAAGAATGTATCAATACAATTAGCGGAAGTAGATACATCTAAAACTGCATTTGAAAATGAGGACTTAGAAGGTCTAGTAAAAGATGAAAAATTGAAGCCAGGTGTAAATTTACTAAGATCCAGTAACACAAGAATTTGGTATCTTTGCTTTAATGGAATTGGAAATGAATACAAAGATTTAAAATTTAAAGTTAAAGGATATACCGTAGTAGCTAGTTTTACTAAATCTCCTAGAGAAAATACTTATAAATGTAGAAAAATATATAGACTTGGTTATGCTGGACAAATGGAAGATTTTAAACTGATTGAAAACGGCAATGAGATAAATTTTGTAGAAAAGTTTTTAAGCACTAAGTTTTAATATATATGTCTAATATTGAATATTTAGATAAGGTTAGAAAGGGGAAAGCTTTTAGTGAAAAAATTATTAAAGTCTTCTAAAGTTATTATAAAAAAGGCAATGCCTTTTGTCTTAATTATTGCTATTTTATATATTATAGCTATAAATGATCTAAGGAAACAGGATCAAAATGAGATAGATGATTCATTTACAAATCAGTTAGTTCTAGCTAACGGTATTCTAAATAGTGATTATAATAAGAGTAATGATGAAGGAAAAGCTTATTTAAGAACAACAGCTGCTGGAGGTTTATATTCAAGTTTAAATTTGATGAGATTTAGTTCTTATATCAATAATGAAGATAGAAACGATTTGTTTGGTGCAATAAATAATCTTTATTTATGTATGACTAATTCCAATACAAGCAAAGTTATATTTACTACATATAACGAAAAAGTGAATCAATATTTGGTAAGAATTATTAGAAACCCTAAGGATAAGGAAGCTTGCAAAGCCTTAGATGAATTGACTTATAGTGTGCTCAATTCAAAATAGTAATATAAAATAGAACTTTCTAAAATAGTAATAGCGCATTATTCTTTGTGTTGGAGAATTGGTTTTTAAATGAACATAAGTATATTACATGTTTTTTAAATTTTGAGCAGTAAATAATATGAAAAAGAATTTTATAGTTATATAGTCACGAAATTAATGCAATAAAAAAGATAGCCTTAATGTAAAACCAAATTGTAAAAGGAATAAATCTTTATTACAATAGAATAGTAGATATTTTTAGTCTTAGCATAAAGCAGAACAAATGAAAATTAGTTGATAAGTTAGTTGGAAATTTAATTGAACAGCTAATTTAATAGAATCTATTTAAATAATTGGAAAGCTAAAGAAATATAATATTTTAATATGGAGGAAACATGAAAATAGATAGCATTATTTTTGATTTAGATGGAACACTATGGGATTCAACACAAGGGGTTACAGATTCCTTTAATGAAATCATAAGTAATACAAAGATTACTAGTACAATAACAGTAGAAGATATAAAAGGAATAATGGGATTATCAGTACTTGAAATACCATTAAGATTATTTCCTCATCTAGAAGATGAACAGAGAACAACCTTAATAACTGCATGTTGGGCAAATGAGTGTAAGTACTTAGAAGAACATGGTGGTAGTTTGTTTGATAAATTGGAATATACTATTGAAAAATTAGCAAAAAAGTACAAATTGTTTATAGTTAGTAACTGCCAAGTTGGTTATATAGAAGCTTTTCTTAAGGCTCATAATCTAAGTGAGTACTTTATTGACTATGAAAATGCAGAAAGAACAGGACTTACTAAAGGGGAAAATATAAAGCTTGTAGTAGAAAGAAATAACTTAAAGAATCCAGTTTATGTTGGAGATACACAGTGGGATATGGAAGCAACAAGATTTGCTGGCATTCCTTTCGTATTTGCAAGTTATGGCTTTGGACAAGTGGATGATTTTGATTACAAAATTGATAGTATAGATCAGTTATTAGATTTAGATAATAACTAGAAAGCAGATTATATAAGGCTTTTAAGAAATAACATGTGGAATTTTGGTGTTAGTATATTAGTGTAGACCTGGAAAACCGAGCGCTCTAAAATATATCAAGATGAATAAAAATAAGCAGCTATACTTAAGTATAACTGCTTTTTGGTTGCGGGGGCAGGACTTGAACCTACGACCTTCGGGTTATGAGCCCGACGAGCTGCCAACTGCTCCACCCCGCGATATTGTGTTTGTAACTTGCCTACTTGATAACTATACACTAATTAATATATAAAGTAAAGGAAATAATAAATTTAATTTTAGAAAGCAGAAAATAGGTTATTAATAATGGCGCTATTAAAGCACCGTGTTGAAATTGAATGGTTAATCATCCGACGCTCTTTAGATGAACAACTCTATGATTGAATTTATATTTTTAGGAGTAGAGTTGTTCATCCTTAATGAGCTTACGCAAAGAATTAATATGATTTTGTCATATTCTATGGCTAAAACTGTAAACTCACTACGTTCGAACAGTACAGTTTTACTTTTTAATAATCTATACTTTTTATAAATCTTTCATATCTTAAATTTAAGAAAATAAAAAGGTTATTTGATTAAAAAGTAAAAAGTAAAAATATATCGCCTGCCAGAATTTCTTCACATACGTTCAGAAAAGGCAGATGCGTAAAAAAATCACTAATAAAGAACGATTAGCGATTTTTTAGAGCCATTACATCTGAAAAAATCATTTAATTCTAGTTGCTCGCTCATATAGCATCTCCTGTATAACCAATCAATTTCAACAATATTCTTAAACATAGCCTTAATAATAGCTCAAGTTAGGGGAGTATAGCTTTTATAATTGAGAGTAGGAGAATAGATCAACAATATAGTTGATATTAAAATAGTACTTTGTCTATATGATAATCTTTATAAATTAAAAACAAAAGATAAATAAAATTTAAATAAAAAAATAAGCAGCTATACTCTAAGTATAACTGCTTTTTGGTTGCGGGGGCAGGACTTGAACCTACGACCTTCGGGTTATGAGCCCGACGAGCTGCCAACTGCTCCACCCCGCGATATTATGTTTGTAACTTGCCTACTCACTTAATATACAGTAAAGGAATTATAAAGTCAAGAAGTTTTGAAAGAAAATTTAAAAAAACTATATTGGACTTGAAAAAAACTTACAAAAAAAAGCAAAAACTGCCGTTAAAAAAATTTAATGGTATATTTATGTGAAATTATGTTTACAAATCATGCTAAAGAGAATATGATATAGAAGGTAATAAAATTGAATATCTCGTTAGGTGAGGTTCCTACAAGGATACACGCTACTGCCCAGAAATGTCGAGAGACGCCAATGGGTCAGCAGGTACTGCCGAATTAAGGTTTTACTTAATGTAGCTGACAACATTCATAAATATGAATGCTAATGCTCAAAGCCTTGTAGTGCTAAAGCTCAACGGATGGAGAAAATAAGTGTTTTTTTGTCGAGCATATAACTCTTCATTCGTCGGGATGAAGAGTTTTTTTAGTCTTTAGAAAGTTATAATAAAGCAAAGTCAATAGATAACTAAATATTGATATAAGAAAAAAGTAATCTTTGCAAAGCTAAAGAATAAAAAAGAATGTATGGACTGTAAGATTCATCACATACTTTCATAAAAGTGGATGTGAAAAAAAACTAAATGAGATTAGAATTAGTGAAAGTAACATGAATATAAAAATAGGAGGTGGTTACTAATGGAAGACGACCCTGAGGATAAGACGAATACAATTAAATATAGAATTTGGATCGTTATTTACACGGGTAACTGCCGTTTGAGTGACGATGACTTTGGAGGTTATTGTTATGAAACTAAAAATAGGTATTCACGGTTTTAATGCAGATTATTTGACGAGCCCCTCTA
The DNA here is from genome assembly GCF_024341905.1 of Clostridium folliculivorans. Lineage (GTDB taxonomy): Bacteria > Bacillota > Clostridia > Clostridiales > Clostridiaceae > Clostridium_AR > Clostridium_AR folliculivorans. The sequence goes on along the minus strand of NZ_BQXY01000002.1, from coordinate 614,818 downwards.
ATAACTAAAAATTTCATTTTTGCATGTATTGCAATTTGAAACATTGTAAGAATAAGTTATGAGCATCATGAAATATTTATGATGCCGTAAAAAGAAGGGGTGAAACAAATGGATAAAGCAACTAGTTTTTTCTTTAGCAAGATCTTAAAGAAAGAAATTCACAATAAATCAGGACAATTAATCGGTAAACTTAGCGATTTCATACTTGATTTTAATCAGGAAAAACCTACAGCAACTTATGTTCAAATTAAAAATGGAGCAAAGTCTTTCTATGTTTCATTAGAAAAGCTTGATATTTTTAAAGATAGCAAAGAAAGATATTATATAGAAATAAATACCAAGAGTTTATTAATAAGTTTGCCAGATAGCAAGGGTATATATTTAGCAAAAGATTTTTTAGATAAGCAGATAGTAGATACCAACGGAAAAAGAGTAGAGCGAGTAAATGATGTAAGATTAGGAAATATAAATGGTAGATGGCAGCTTATTGCAGTAGATATAGGAACTAGAGGTCTCTTAAGGCGTCTGGGAATAGAATACCCATTTATATTATTGACAGGAGCGCTTAACTTTCAGCTAAGAAACAAACTTATTATTTGGGATAATGTACAGCCACTATCAACTGGTAGTAATAATTTGCAGCTTTACTCACCAGCAAACAAAATCGAAACTCTCCATGCGGCTGAAATAGCAGATATAATTGAGGAATTAGATAATAAAAGTCGTCATATTCTTTTTAATAGTCTTAACAACCAAAAAGCTGCTGAAGTTCTTGAGGAGATAGAGACAGAAGTTCAGGTTAATCTGCTTAACTCTATGTCTGATAAAAAGGCTTCAGATATTTTTGAGATAATGCCATCAGACGAAGTAGCAGATATTCTTGAAGAAATAGAAGATGATAGAGTTGAAAAACTTCTTACTCAAATGGATGAGGAAAGCCAAGAAGAAATAAGAGAACTTATGGAATATGAAAGAGATACAGTTGGTAGTATTATGTCTAAAGACTTTATTGCTTTCCTTCCAGATATAACTGTGGCAGAAGTAGCAGAGTGGATAAAAATCAATGTTCCTGATGAAGAGGAAACTTATTATATTTATGTTATTAACAATAAGAGTAATCTTCTCGGTGTTGTTCCGGTATTAAGACTAATAACATCAGATAAAGATACTAAGCTTTATAACATTATGGCAACACAGCCAAAGATATTGAGGGATGAAGATACTATAGAAGAAGCAATTGAAACAATGGAAAAATACAGCGTAAATTCTTTGCCAGTTATAGATGAAATTAATGAATTAGTGGGAACAATATCATTAAATGACAGTGTTAAAGAGTATGCTCCAATGAGGAGGGTGGCATTATGAATGAAGTAAAGAATAGCAGATTCAAAAAGATACTCTTTATCATGACTATTATTGGTCCAGGACTCATAACAGTAAATGCAGGAAATGATGCTGGTGGCATAGCAACTTATGCTTCTGTTGGAGCAACTTATGGATATAAAATGCTTTGGGGACTTCTTCTTATTACTTTCAGTTTGGCTGTAATTCAGGAAATGAATGCACGTATGGCTATAGTAACAGGAAAAGGTCTAGCAGATCTAATAAGAGAAAAATTTGGTGTAAAGCTTGCGCTTTTTGCAATGCTCACTTTATTTATAGCTAACTTTGGTGTGTGTATAGGTGATTTCGCAGGAATTGCAGCAAGCATGGAACTGTTTGGTGTAACTAAATATATTTCAGTGCCTGTAATGGCTTTTGCAGTTTGGTTCTTAATTACTAGAGGATCATATTCAAAAACTGAGAAGTTATTTTTAGCTTTCACTTTTGTTTTTTTCTCGTATATAATAACTTGTTTTATAGTAAAACCAAACTGGCATGAAGTTTTAACAGCAACAGTTACACCTACACTTCAATTTAATAAAGCATTTATATTAACCTTTATAGGTATGATAGGAACTACAATTACTCCGTATATGCAATTTTATCTTCAGTCTTCTGTAGTAGACAAAGGGATAAAACTAAAAGATTATAAGTACGAAAAATTAGATGTTTATTTAGGGGCTATATGGGGAGACTTAGTGTCTTTCTTCATCATAGTGTGTACGGCTGTTACTTTATATAAAGCTGGAATACAAATAGACAGTGCAGAGCAAGCTGCTTCTGCGCTTAGACCTTTAGCAGGAAATTATGCTTCAATCCTATTTGGAGCTGGACTTTTTGGGGCATCAGTGCTTGCAACAATGATAATTCCACTATCAACATCATATGCTATATGTGAATCCTTTGGCTTTGAAAGTGGATTAAATCATAAATACAAAGAAGCACCTACTTTTTATGGTATATTTACTTTTATGATAATATTCAGCTCAGTACTAGTACTTATACCACATATATCTTTGGTGGGAGTTATGCTTGCAACTCAAGAAATAGCTGGTATGTTAAGCCCAGTTATATTGATATTTATGGTAGTACTTGTAAACAAGAAGGAGCTTATGGGTGAGTACGTAAATAACAAGGTGCAAAATGTGGTGATTTGGATTACTGTAATATTTATAGTAATTCTTTCAATAATACTTTTTGTTTCACCTTTAATAGATCTTATTTTTAAATAACAAGAAGAAGATAAATAAATCCTTTAAAGAAATTAAGTTATGTATGTTCAGAAATCTTGAATTTTGAAGATTTTCTACAGATGCATAACTTTTTTTACTGTATAGAAAATTTTAAAATAGATAAAGCCGTGGATAGTTATATCTTATTGCATAGAAAGGTAATTATGACAAAACACAATGCTAATTAATGAAAATAGGAAATCTATAGTTTTATAGATTTAGAATAGATTTTAATGTATAGTTAAGTTATGGTTTGTAATAATATTTTTAAGAGCTTGTTAAGAAAAATAAAAGGGATGATATTATGAGTGGAAATCTGAAAAAACAAGCAGCTATTAGAAAGTCCAACATACTTAATGGCAGTAAAGAAACTGATGATCTAATTAAGATAAGAAAAAGCTTACTGTTTATTTTCAATCCTAATAAGGTAGGGCAGTGGCTTGAAGAAATGGAAGCTAAGGGGTATAGATTGGATAAGATAAATAAGAGAGGGAATCTCTTTTATTTTACCAGAAATGAAAAAAGAAAAACTAAATACTTTATAGATTTTCCAAATATAATTGATAAAGTATATTTTAGAACATATATAAAGCTTGGTTGGAAGCCGATGTATAACACAAGAATGATAGGTGGAAAGATGGTTATATGGATGAGAACAGTTGACCAAGGTGATGTATGCAGTAAATCAGAATTTTTAAATTGCAATATGAAATTGCCTAAGAATGTTTTTAGAGTAGTAACTGCTAATCTGGTGAATTTAATAATATTAGTTTACTTTTTTATAAATTTAGTAGCAACTGTTCATAAAAATATATACAGAGTTGATATGTTTTACATTGGACTCAATACATTTTTTGCATTGCTTGCATTTACTTTCTTTTATCTTTTACACGGATCAGTTGCGTATTTTATAAAGTTAAAGAATTTATAGGAAGGTAAATATTAAAAAGAGTGTGAATCCCCTTATCAGAACACGTGGGAGTTTTAAAAATGGATTTTAGAACGAGATAATGTATCTTTATTAGCATACAATGGATTTTTATGTACTAATTTATGGTTTTGATGTAAAATAAAGTAATGATATCTGCTTTAGTGCCAGGTAAATTTACATATTATAAGGAATGAAATTATGGAAAAAGATGAAAATATAAAGTGTTTAACTGATTATATTAAAGTAGATGAAAGTCTAGAAAATAATGATGAATTGGTAAGAATAATAAAAGGTTACTGGTTGCTTTTATTTCCTTCTAAACTTGAAAGATGGTTAGAAGATATGGAAATGGAAGGATATAAACTACACAGAATTGCCTTGAGAGGACTTATACTTTATTTTAAAAAAAATGAGAGCAGTAAAACGCAGTACTTTACTGATTTTCTTCCATATGTCAATAAACAATATTTCGAATCTTTTATTAAAATTGGGTGGAAACCAATCCATTATATGTGGATTGATGGGATTAGGATGATAATTTGGAGGAAAGCAAGCAATGATATCGATAACACTTCTAAGTTTGTTTTTTTAAAGCAAAAGAAAGTTCGTGACAAAACATTAATGAAAAGGATACTATATAACGTAATTCTAGCAAGTGCTTTTTGTTCTACTTCATTGAATATGGTATTCACTCTTCAAAGAGAAAATCGTAATGTAGATTTAGGGTTTATAATTATGAACACAATACTTGTTGCAGCTATAATCATCTCAGTTTGTAAGTTAATTGGTGTGATTTTGTATTTGTTAAAAATAAGAAGAATAGATCAAGTTTAAGTAAAGTATATCAGCATATCGAAGAAGCTTCTCTCCATCTGAAGTAAGTAGAGTGACTTTGTTGTAATATAATTGTTATTTCATGGAAGGCGATTATTTCTATTTGTAGATAATATATTCATTTTTAAAGGAAGTCATTTTGACTTCCTTTAAATTGCGTTTAATTAGAAGATCAAGCGTTAGACTGTCATAAGAATTATAGAGGTTTCTTAACCCCGTTAAATCCATAACCCATAAAAGCAGTTATAATACATCCAACACCCAAAATGAAAAGTAACAACCATATCCATCTAGGAGTTTTAGTGTTTTTTTGAAACCTATTATTCTTTAAAAAAGAATAATAATCAGTACATCCATTCCATAAACCATTAAAAATAAACCATATTCCCATAATTATCCGAGTAACTATACCAACATAATATACATCAGCAACCCTATCAATTATGGAAAGTGGTGTAATTAATATTATAGAAAATAGCACTATTATAGGAATATTAATTAGCAGATATAATTTTCTAAACTTTGATGTTTCCATATATAGGGCCTCCATTCTATTGTAAAAAATATAGATATATAATAAATTACAGGACCTCTTTATACTTATTATAATATTATTCAACTTGGTGCTTAAACAGCACCAAATTTAATTATAATATCCCTTGGTTGTGGAATATACAGGTAAATGTTATAATTATTTGGATAATATATAAGGAGTGATACTATGATAATTTGGGGATGGGGTAAGGTGACCAGAAAGTTTATTGGTGGAGTTTTTGAGCGTACCTGCAACTATTGTAACCAGACTAATGTTTGGAGATTATGTATTGCAACAACATGGTTTACCTTGTTTTTTATACCTATAATACCATATAAGAAAAAATATCAAATTGCTTGCCCGAGTTGTGGAAGTTATGTCGAGCTAACAAGAGAACAATTTGAAAAATTAAAGGTTGAAATGCAGGATGCGGCTTCTGGCAAAGCTGTAATTGAGACTATTGATGAAAGTTTAAAATATTCAGGTAAAACTGAAACTCAGATAAATTACTTAAAGCAAATGGAAGAGTACAATAAGATGAAAGCTGATAGTGAGTAATCTTTGTGGCTATTATACAGTGAATTAGCTTAATTCATGTATAATAGCCAATTTTAATTTTCTACTAGATACATAAAATTCATTTGTTAATAACCTTATGGTTTATGATAATAGAAATTAGGGTGTTTCTACAGTAAATGCTATATGAGTGAGATATTAGAATTAAATGATTTTTTGAAATGGAATGGCTCTAAAAAATCACTAATCGTTCTTTATTAGTGATTTTTTTACGTATCTGCCTTTTCTGAACGTATGTGAAGAAATTCTGGCAGGCGATATATTTTCACTTTTTACTTTTTAATCAAATAGCCTTTTTATTATCTTAAATTTAAGATATAAAATATTTATAAAAAGTATGGATTATTAAAAAGTAAAACTGTATTGTCCGAACGGAGCGAGTTATCAGTTTTAGCTATGTAATTGAAGAAAATCATATTAATTCTTTGCGAAACTCATTGAAGTGTCGGATGTAGAGACACCCTAATTTCAATATATGGTCCATAGACCTATTAATAATTATTAATATTTAATATATTTTTATTTTATATTTACCAATTATTATAAATATATAGGATGCAGATAATAGAGTACCAATAAGTATGTGGTGTGTTTATATGTCTGTTAAATAATATGTAGTAGGAGAGATTAGGAAATATGTGGATCAAGAATTTTAGACATAAAAAACTGCAGACAGCACTTATGTTTTTAATAATAATGTTATGTTCTATGCTGATAAGTGCGTCTATAAGTATTCTAATATCATTAGATAAGCCCTTTAAGGATTTCGTGAAGGAGTGTAATTCAGCTTCTGGAATCTTATATCCATATTCTCAAAAAGAGAAGGAAGTAATTGCATTAGGAGAAGCATTTGCAAAGCTACCAAATGTTAATAAGATTGAGTATAGTAAGGTGCATTATATTGAGGAAGAAATTACTTCCAATGATAAAAAGTTAGAAGGTTTTTTTAGATTAGCAGAATATAAGGACTCAATTTATGGAGATATTAGATTCCTTAAAGGGAACAAGGATACGATAAGGGAGCTGAAGGATAACGAATGTATAATTCCAGCATGTTTAAGTAATAAAAATAACGTTAATATTGGAGATAAAATTAAAATAAAATTTTCTGATGGAAATATCTTTTATACAGTAAGAGGTATATATTCAGAAATTTATGATATGACTACTTCATACGATAGTGAAATATTGGTAAAGCAGTTGCCAACAGGGGTGTACGGAAATCTAAACATTAGGCTTTACGGAAAGCCGGGTGTAACAGGAGAGGATATTGAACAGGCTTACAGAGAAAAAAACGATGGACAAATGAATGGACACATAATAACTCTAGAAGACACCATTAATGTAAATAAAATTTCCGGTAATATAATCGGAGCAATTTTTCTTGCCATAGGGATTATCATGTTAGTTGTTAGCTGTATAATAATTAATTTTATGATACAAAATCTGATGATTACGGATGCTAAAGTTATTGCCATATATAAGACAATGGGATATAACTCAAGTGACATTTTGAGTATGTACCTAAAGTTCTATTTCTTAATAACTTCTGTAGCCTGTATATTAGGTGGCGTAGCTTCTGCAAGTATATCAAATATTATATTAATTTCAGTATTTAAGAATATGGGAAAAGTGATAAGCCATAATTTGTTTATTCCTGGAGTTATTTGTTATTTAGTGATTGTAACTTTAGTAATCGGTATGATATATAAAATCATAAGTAAGACAAAGAATGTCAAGCCGGTTTATGCCTTAAATGGGATGACAAATTCCAGTACGAAAAAGAAAAAAAATTATAAGGGTAATTTAAAATTTCAGTTTTCAGCTATGGGAATTGCATTAAGGGGGGTAATGAGAAATAGAAAAAACTCCATTGTGATACTCATAACTTCTATTGTGACAGTATTTGGTATAAATTTTGGGGTAATATCTCTGGATGTGGCAAATACTTTGAAAGATAACAACGACTATTGGCTTGGTGTAGACAAATGCGATGTTATGATTAACGTAACAGATAGTAATAAAAATGGAAAAGTAGAAGATATTATAAAAAATGATTCAAGAGTATCGTATTTTTTAAATAGCAATATAGCAACTCAAGTTACTATGAAATGGAAGAAAGGAATGAAATTAACAACCATGAAAGGCTTTGTTTTCGATGATTATTCTAAAGCGAACCTTCCAATTACTGAAGGGAGGAACCCTGAAAACGGAAATGAAGTTGCTATTAGTAGCAAAATATCTAAGAATCTTAATAAAACCATTGGTGACTATATTGAAATATATCTAGGTGGAGAAAAAAGAGTAAATTTACTTATAACAGGTATATTTCAAACTTATCTTGAACTGGGGGATTGTTGCAGGTTAACTACCTCTGTATATACAGACAATAATTATGATTTCAATTATAACTATTTTTCAATATATTTAAAGGATAAAAAGCAAATGAACTCTTTTATAAAGGATATGAAGAAGAAGATAGGAGGAAATGGCAATATAACTGCCAGAACAGAAGCCTTCAGTAGTATTATGGACATGATAGTAACTCCTCAAAAAGGAGCTATTCCTCCAGTAGTTGCGCTAATGCTTTTAGTAGGTGGTATTAATATTTTCTGCATAGTAATCTTAAGGAACACAAGTAATGAAAAAACAAATGGTATTTATAAATGCCTCGGATATTCAACTTGGCATCTGATATGCTCAAATCTATATTATGTTGGGATACTTGCGGTAATCTCTATAATAATTGCAGTGCCTATGATTATCTTACTTTATCCAAGTATTATGAAAGTATGTTTGTCTATGTTTGGATTTATAAAATATCCTGTAACCTATAATTATTTCCATATAGCCTTGGTAAATATAGTAGTACTTATTGCTTTTATTATAAGTACACTTATATCTTCACGGTCACTTAAAAAAGTTGATGTTAGAGATTTGGTACAGGAATAAGGGTTAGGATTAATTATAAATATGATCAATGACTGAGTTGAAATTAAGTGGTTGTGACGGAGATGCTAACCAATTAATTTCAACATAGTACTTTAACTATTGAAGGAGTTGTTAGTTTATGAAAGATGTTATTATAAAAACAGAGTTATTATGTAAGAGTTTTATAAGCGATGGCGAAGTAAACAATGTTATTAAAAACTTAGATTTAGAGATTTTTGAAGGTGATTTTACTGTTATTATGGGGAGCTCTGGTTCAGGAAAATCTACTCTTCTTTATAATTTGAGTGGAATGGATGAGGTGACTACAGGGAAGGTTTATTTTGAAAAAATAGACATTACAAGAATGAAAGAAAAAGAAATCTCAAAGCTTCGTAAAGAGAGATTAGGTTTTGTATTTCAAGGAATAAACTTAATTCCTAACCTTACTGTATATGAAAATATTTTAAGTCCAACCTATAAGACAAAAGCTGAACGTAGAGAAATAGAGGAGAAGATAGGTACTTTATTAGAAAAAATGGAACTTACTTCTCATAGAAAGAAGTTTCCAAATCAGATGTCTGGTGGTCAAAAACAAAGAGCAGCTATATGTAGAGCTTTGATAAATAATCCTAAAATATTATTTGCTGATGAACCGACAGGAGCTCTTAATTCTTCTCAGGGGGAAAATGTTTTAGATATATTTACAACTATTAATAATGAAGGACAGTCTGTGGTAATGGTAACTCACGATCTAAAAGCTGCTTTAAGAGGAAACCGTATTATTTATCTTAAAGATGGCCGTATAGATGGCGAATTAAACTTAGAGCAGTATGATAGAATATCAGCTTCAGAAAGAGAAGAGATATTGTATAAGTTCCTTAAAGAGAAGGGATGGTAGAACTTGTAAGAATAGTTAATCTAAGATATAATTTTCGTAGATATAAATATAAAATGAAAAGTTTATATAATTATATATATACGATCACAAAATTATATATTTATATAATCATATAAATATATAGTGATAATGCTGGTTTTAGAAGAAATATATATTCAAAAAAGCAGTATAGTTATATCTATAGTTTATTAATATTAATAAATTAAATTGCAAGCACATAAATAATAGTTTGAAAATGGGGTGCAAAATGGGGCATAAGATACTGATAGTAGAGGATGAAAAAGAATTAGCAGATATTCTAGGGGCATATTTAGAAGTGGAAGGCTTTGAACCTGTGGTGACACATGATGGGCAAGAAGGATTAAAAAAATTTCATGAAAAGATGCCAAGCCTCGTACTGTTAGATATAATGCTGCCAAAGGTAGATGGAATAAGTGTATGTAAAGAGATAAGAGAAAAATCAGAAGTACCTATTATTATGATCTCAGCTAAAAGTGGAGAAATGGACAAAGTTATAGCTCTTGGAATTGGCGCTGATGACTATGTAACCAAGCCGTTTAGTCCATTAGAATTAGTAGCAAGAGTAAAGGCACAGCTTAGAAGATATGAAAAAATAAAAGTTGTACACCCTATAGACAATAATGAAGTGAAAATAGGGGAGTTAATACTTAATAAATCCTCTTATTCAGCAATGGTTAAGGGAGAGCAGTTAAACTTAACCACTAAAGAATTCGATATGTTATACTTTTTTGCTAAAAACCCAAATCAGGTTTTTTCAAAGGAGCAAATATATGAAGGCGTATGGGGGTATAACGGTATCTGTGATGACAACAGCATAATTGTATATGTAAATAGAATCAGAGAGAAGTTAGGGAAATATGATTTAGAATATATAAAAACAGTATGGGGAGCAGGATATAAATTCATTGCATAAAAGATATCACCTAAAAGGGGAGTTTTCTATGAATAATATTCTTTATAAAAGAAATATTATAACGGCTGCTATTATAGTAGTCGTTCTTTTCGTATCAGTTATCTTAAGTATATATAAGTTTTTTAATATTGATTCTAAGATATATGATAATGATATAAGAATGATTGTTTCGAGGCAAAAAAATGAAATAGAAAAAGGAATGTACCATGAAGGGAGTTATCCGTATATTGTTTTTGGCCTAGATGGAAGAGTTCTATATAATGGGGGGGCCTTTGACTATAAAGTTGGAGAATTATTAAATACTCAAGAGATGATTCAAACGGATAAGAGCTTTAGTATTAACAATAAACATGAGATAAAAGAAAGTTTTGTGTTGGAGAATGAGGGAAAGGTAAATGGATTTGTAGTTTTCTTGATACCTGAAAAAGATATTTTAATAGAATCAAATTTTACAAGAGTAATAAATATATTTTCTCCAGTGTTTATTGGTGTTCTTATAAGTGCTTATATTTTAATAGCTAGGACTTTGTACTTTAGCAGAAGGATTTTAACTCCCTTAAAAGAAATTAGTGTTTCCACCAAAGGAATTATTGCGGGTAATTATGATTTAGAAATTATTAGGACCTATGAAAAAGAAATAGGAGAAAATGAAGTTGGTGATCTTACATATTCCTTTGAACTTATGAGAGATGAATTAAAAGCAAAGCAAATAAGAGAAGAAGTTCTTAAAAAATCTCAACAAGAATTGATATCCTGTATTTCCCATGATCTTAAGACTCCGATTTCTACAATCAAAGCATACAGTGAAGGTCTAAGGGATGGGATAGCTAGGACTCCTAAAGCTCAAGAGAATTATGTAAATATAATCATAGGAAAGACAGATTTACTTATAGATATGATAAGTGAACTATTGGAATACTCAAATGCTGAACTAAATCAGCTTGATATAAACATAAAAGAAATTTATTTTTATGAGTATTTCATTCCTGTAATGAAAGAGCTAGAGGTATATGTAAAACAGAAAGATATTGATTTTTCCTACGAAGTAAATACAAGAGATATGTTAGTATGTATAGATAAGAGGCGGATAACAGAGGTTTTATATAATCTAGTGGAGAACAGCATAAAGTATATGAAAAATGGTAGAGGAAGTATCATTATTGAAGCAGAGATGCAGAATGGAAAAGTACTTATAAAGGTGAAGGATAACGGTATTGGTATAAGCCCAGATGATATGCCTTATGTTTTTGATAAATTTTATAGAGCTGAAAAGTCCAGGAGTTCAAGTATACCAGGTTCTGGGCTAGGGTTATCTATATGCAAATACATAATAGAAGAGCATGGTGGTGAGATATACTGTAAAAGTAGGCACAGTAATGGATGTGAATTTGGATTTACGTTAAAGTAAGTTATGAGCTACAAGTGAGTATTAGTGTTCACTTTTGCAACTTTCATGTATTAATTTTTCATAATAAAATTTATATTTTCAAGTTTTCTTATCAGAACAAGAGGAGTTTTGAAAATAGTTTTCAGATTGAAGTGATAAATTTTAAGAAATATAAAGGAGAAAATGATGATGGATAATATTAATATCTTAATAGTAGAAGATGATGATAGTATAAATAACTTAATAGCAAAGGTATTGAAGAAAAATAATTACGATGTGGTACAAGCCTATTCTGGCACAGAAGCTTTGTTGTATCTTGAAAGAGATACATTCCAATTAGTACTATTGGATTTAATGCTACCAGGTAAGACTGGTGAGGAATTAATTAGAAGCATAAGAAAAAATAAGACTATGCCTATAATTGTAGTTTCAGCAAAGATGGATAAGCAGTCAAAATTAGAGCTTTTTAAACTAGGAGCAGATGATTACATTACTAAACCTTTTGATTTAGAAGAATTGTCGGCGAGAATTGATGTGAATGTTAGAAGATATATAAATTTTAATAACAATGAAGTTTTTGATGAAAAGCTAACTTATAAGGATATTGTGTTAAATAAAGAAACTAAAGAGGTTGAGGTAAATGGACTTAAATTAGTTCTAACCGCAAGGGAATTTAATATACTAGAATTATTTTTAACCCATCCTAAAAAAGTATTCAGTAAAGCTAATATTTTCGAAAGTGTGTGGGGAGAAGAGTATTTATGTGATGAAAACACTGTAAATGTTCATATGAGTAATTTAAGAAATAAATTGCAAAAGGCAAATCTAGAAGAGGAATATATAGAAACAATATGGGGAATGGGCTATAAGCTTAAAGGATGAACTTAAGGTTTTCTTAAGGATTCCTTTAAGTTTTTTTATTTTATCAATTATAGAATATTGATGTAACGATTAATAAGAAAATTTATATTTTCAAATTTTCAACTTACACTAAGAGAAACTTTAAAAATGTCTTTAGGATTGAAACGGTACATCTTTATAGGCTTCCTAGCTCAACTATTAATTTATACATGTCCGAAAATCCCCAGAAGCCGCGATTTTTGAACAAGTATAAATTAAGTTTCGACATAGGAACCCTTTAAAAGCATAATAATTGATTAAATATAAAGTTTGGAGGAATCAAGCTATGAATAAGGTTTTAACAGTAGAAAAAATAACTAAAGAATATGGAAGAAAGAATGTTCTTGAAGGTGTTAATCTTTCGGTAAATCAAGGGGAGATTATAGGACTTGTAGGGCCAAATGGTGCGGGAAAGACAACGCTCATGAAGATTATTACTGGGCTTATAAAAAATTATAGTGGTGATGTATTTATAGAAAATGAGAATATAAAGACTTCAAAAAGGAAAAAAACAAAGTCAGTAGGCTGTGTTATAGAGACACCAGGGTTTTATCCTAATTTAACTGGATATGAAAACTTATTATTCTTTGCTGAGATTTCTGGTATGAGAGATAAAAGCGAAATAGACGAAATAGTAAAAAGTGTTGGGATTGAGGATTATGTTCATAAGAAAGTTAAGCAGTATTCTTTAGGAATGAAACAAAGACTAGGTGTTGCTCAGGCTGTATTAACTTACCCGCCGCTTTTAATACTAGATGAACCAACAAATGGGTTAGATCCAGCAATAGTTCCTAAGCTGAGAAAGTTTATAAAGCAACTTGCTAAAGAAAAAAATACAGCAGTGCTAATATCAAGTCATATCCTTTCTGAAATTGAGCTTATGTGTGATAAGGTTGTGTTTATACAACAGGGAAAGATAATTAAGATTGAAAGTTTAAATAGATATAGTGAGGATGGTGGTACAGTATCTTTTGTAACAAGTAAAATAGAAGCTTTAGAGTCTTTTTTAAATGAAAGAAACTTAAGTTATAAAGTTATAGATAAAGATCAAATTCAATGTAAAATCAACACAGAGGATCTGGAAAATCTAGTTTCCAGTATAAGTAAAGCTGATATACCACTAAGGAGTGTATATGAAGTTAAAGATAGCTTGGAGAAAAAGTATTTGGATACAATGAGGGGGGAATAAAATGGATAGGTTATTGAAAACAGCATATCTAAATGTAAAAAATGTTTTGAGTACAAAGGAATTATTATTAGGAATAATAGCTGCTTTTGGATACTCAATGTTATGGGTCCTGGTTGTGCATCCTCCTAAATACGATCTCGAAGGTTATAGTTTTGAATTTGAGCGTTTTTTGTTTGTAATAATGCTATATGGAGCAGTATGTCTTTTGAGAGATGATATTAGATTTAATACTAGCAAAACTGTTTTTACTGGAATCTTCAATAGGATAGAAATAATGTTATCAAAATTCATATCACTTCTGATGCTAGCTTTGGCCTTCTTTGTAGTTGCAGAAATAAATAATATTCTAGCTTCTATATTATTGTACTCAAAAATAGGTATCACAGGATTTTTGGCATATTCACATATACAAATGTTTATAACTTATGTAGTTACAACCTTAACTATGGGAAGCATCATGATACTCATAGTATCTATAAGTTTTAATGAAAGTAAGTCCATATTATTTTATATATTATTTTTAGCAATGATTAATTTTTATACCTCTGGTATAACAATGTTAGTTTACAGAAATCCAGAATTAAAAGATAAGTTATGGGGATATATGATAACACCTTTTTATAATGTATCCGCATTAAATCAAGGCATGTATACAATAAGAGCTGTACTGATAAATTTAATCTGGGCACTAGTATTTTTCTTAATTACTACTGTTGTGATTAACAGAAGAGAAATAAAGTAATAAGAGAGGAGTTTATTATGGATAGACTTTTAAAGGTTGCTACACTTGAAATAAAAAGAAAAAAATTTATAAGAGAGTTAATAATTTCTTTAGTTATCTTGACTGCGTTATCATTTTTAGGCTATTATGTTTTGATATATTTTACTAGTGAATCACATTTATCTACCATTCCAGAGACCTTCCTTCAAACAATTCCATACATTATTCTGGTTTTTAGTAGTGTTTCATTAACACAGGAATTTTCTAATAAAACTGATAGAATGATTTTTACAGGAATATTTAGCAGAAGGGAAATAATAATTTCTAAATTAGTTAGCATTATATTTATTTCGGTTATGTGTCTAGTATTTTATGAACTAACAGAAGTAGTAGGCAGAACCTTTGAAATACGAGCACTGCTTACTCATTTGTGTACATTTTTAATTTATTCCTTCACCATAGGCTCTTTTATACTTATGATTTCAACCATAACTTCTAATTTTATAATCACTGGAGTTATTGGCTACATTTTGTATTTTGATTTGATACTGGTACTTTTTAGTCAAGCTTTAGAATCTAAAAGAAGTGAAGTTTTGACTAAAGTAATAGAACAGTTACCGTTCTATATAGCAAACACAGGATTTTTTGTAGGTCATTATACTTTTTATCAGGCAATAATTATGATAAGTTGTGGTCTGTTATTTTTTGTCATTACTTGTGTTATAATAAATAAAAAAAGTTTATAAAGATGTACCACTTTGATCAGAAATCTATTTTTAAAACTATTACAGGTTTTGGTGAGAGAATTTTAAAAATTAAATTTTGTTACATAGTGGTACACCTATAAAGGATTGCATTATGAGTGATACTGTATTAAAGCTAAACAATATAACAAAAAAGTATAAGAATTTAAATGTACTTAAAGATATAAGCATGACTATAAAAAAAGGACAAATCTATGGTCTAATTGGTTTAAATGGAGCGGGAAAAAGTACACTGCTTAAAATTATATCTGGTCTATCTATTCCTGATAGTGGTAGTATAGAGCTTTTTGGAGAGTCTGAAAAAGCTAAAATCGAGGTACAAAGAAGAAGAATTGGAACCATCATAGAAAAACCAGCACTTTATGAAAATAGATCTGTTTATGAAAATATGAATATTAATAGGATTCAAAAGGGTATACCAGGGATAGCCTCAATAGATAAAACACTAGGTATGGTAGGTCTTATTGAATTAAAGAAGAAGAAAGTAAAAGACTTATCCTTAGGAAGTAAGCAAAGAGTTGCAATAGCTATGGCATTACTTGGAGATCCTGAGTTTTTGATTTTAGATGAGCCTATAAATGGGTTAGATCCAATTAAAGTCATAGAGATAAGAGAGCTACTAAAAAAGTTATGTAGAGAATACGGGATTACAATACTTATTTCGAGCCATATGCTAGGAGAGCTTTATCATCTTGCAAATTATTATGGAATAATCCATAAAGGTAAGTTAGTGCAGCAATTGACACTTCAGGAATTAAAGGTCAGGTGTAAAAAATATGTTCATATCAAGGTAGATAGTGTTGCAAATGCTGCAGTTATTCTTAGTAAAAAGTTAAATACAACAGAGTACAATATTCTGCCAGATAATATCATAAATTTATATGATTATATAGATGAAACAGGGAAAGTTACAGAGACTTTAGTAAAGGAAGGAATTAGGGTAGAACAGATTATGCCAATGGGAGAAGAATTGGAGAGTTATTTTTCTAGTGTAATAGGGAGAGAAGATGATGTTTAATTTATTAGAGATGGAATTTTATAAGCTTAAGAGATCTAAATCCCTCTACTTTCTTATATTGATATCCTTGCTACAAGCAATTGTTGTTTATTTTTTTTCTGAAAGATTAAAACAATATAATGGTAAGGACACTCTAACCTATATGTTTTTTATTCAATCTACTTTGGCGTCTACTTTATTTATCGGAATTTTTTCAGCAGATTTTATTGGCATTGAATTTACTTCTGGTTATATAAAAAACTTAATAGCCTATGGACATAAAAGAAGAGACATCATTATATCTAAAGCTATAGTCTACTTTATTGGCTGTATATTTATAAATTTTATAAGTCCCGTAGTAGTTACAATAATAAATACATTTAGAAATGGCTATGCAGCTGGATTCAATGCCTTAAACTTTATAAACTTAATAAGCTTAGTTTTTACTATGATTATCCTACAAATGGCTACCGCTAGTATTAGTTTATTAGTTATATTTGTGTCCAAAAGTCCTATCATTAATATAGGTGTGATTATTTCGTTGGATTTTGTATTTAGAGTTATGAATATAATATACATTCGCTATTTGGCGACAGGAGTCATCTACGATAATTTTCTATTATCTCAAGCTGAACTTATAACAAGAGATGGTGCCGGAGGAATGGAGTATTTACGAGCACTTATAATAGGCTTAGTAACTATATGCTTATGTATATCGCTTACTAATTATATGTTTAAAAAATTGAACATTAAGTAAAAAAATACTGGAAGGCAGGAGTATGATGTTATTTTTAGGTTTGGCTTTCTCAAGCATAATAATCTTTTTAATATATAAGTTGTTTTATTCTGAAAGCCAGATATCAAGCTTAATAAAGCAACTTTCAGAGGTTAACAAAAGTAAATCGGCTGGAAAAATCACCATTGGGTTGTCTAATAAAAAGATTGAACTTTTGGCAGAAGAAATAAATAAAACCATCGTTATAAGAAAACAAAGTGAAGCTGAAAGAATGAAGGTTGAAAATGACTTGAAGCAAACAATAGCAAATATGTCCCATGACCTGAGGACTCCACTCACATCAATTATTGGGTATCTTCAATTTTTGAAGCTAGATGAACTTAGCGAAAATGAGAAAAAGGAATATATAGAAATAGCTGAGAACAGAGCTAAGTCACTGGAAACTCTATTAAATGATTTTTATGAATTATCATTAATTGAGTCTTTGGATTATGAACTTAATATGGAAAAGTTAAATATAAATAAAATATTGCAAGAAATTATATTAGGAAGATATGCTGATTTTGCTGAAAGAAATATTAGTCCAAATATAAGTATACCCAATAACAACCTTTATGTTATAGCAGAAAAGAAATCATTGGAGCGAATAATCGAAAACTTGCTCTCCAATGCTATAAAATACGCAAAAGATAAAATAGATATATCGTTAAAAGAAGAAAAGGACGGAATGCTACTTACTGTTAGTAATACTTTTACGAACTTAACTGAAGAAGACTTAGAAAATATATTTGATAGGTTTTATATGGCTGATAAAACACGTTCAGGCATGGGGACAGGCTTAGGGTTAGCCATTGTAAAAGGTTTAGTGGAAAAGATGAATGGAACCATTTCATCAGATATTAAGGAAGATATGTTTAATATATGCTGTAGTTTTCAAGCTATTAATTAGTCTATTAACTCGCTACCTTCAGTTAACGCATAGTACTACACAATTGAAGTTATAAAAAAATAGTTATTTCTAATTAATGATTTTATTTATAAATTTTGTTCGAAATATAAATCATTTTAAAAGCAATCTTTATATGGAGTTTAATGACTGAAGTAGTTTATCTATATAGTAATGCCTTGAAAGCAGAAAGCAGCTTTTCAAAGGCATTTTTTACTGTAAAGAAAATATAAAAATTTTGAGCTAGCTAAACCTTGTAATTACAACTACTTTACTAGCTTTTTATAATTTTATCTATAGATTGTATCAATCTTGTAATTAGATGAATAATAAGCTATATAAGAGAGATTAATATATCAATATTAAAGGAGTAGTGATTATTATGGAGTACTTATTAGATACAAATGCTGTAATAGGACTTTGGAACCAGTATCCTTTTGTTATTGATAAGCTTATAGAAGAAAAAAAGCTTAGAATCTCAAGAGAGGTAAGTGAGGAACTTGTTATAAAAGAGATGCGCCTATATAAGGGCCAACAAGTATTATCAGATAGATTTTGTAAATTGATATTTTTTATAATAGAAACTGATAGACATGAAATTAATAAGTTCTACTCTACCTTGAATATAAAGCATACTAAGAATGGTAATACCTATGTTGATAATAAAAATAAATTATCGCAAAATGATCTATCACTTTTGTATACCTGTCATTTAGATAGTAACTTGATATTGGTAACTGAGGATAAGTATTTGTTCAATGCTGCAATAGGTATTTTAGGAGAAGATAGAGTGATTACATTAAATAAACTAGTAGAAAAAGTTGAGGTAGAAGTATAGGCTATTTTTAATGTGCAAATAATGATACTAAAATCAATTCAAACCCTGATTTTATGTATAAATTTTTAAAAAGTTATATATTTTTATATTTAAAAAGTTTTCATTTTAACATTTTAAATATTATTAAATTTAAAATGTTAAATATTTTCGTTATAAGAATTCTACATAAATGTTATTAGGAAAGATGGATGCATAAAAAACGCTGAATGGAGGTCGCTTCAGCGACTTTTCTATCAATATTAATGTTCCTTAAAGGTGAAATTGGATACATATTTTTAAAAATAAAAAGGTTTCTTTATACAAATTGCTACTTTTTTGTAATTGAAAAATTTTCCTGGTAATGTTATGGTAATATTGTCATATTTGTCACAAAAGGGGAGTTATTATGAATGATAATATTACGGTTGAACTAAAAAATCTTTGTATGAGTTACGGATACAAGGAGGTCTTAAAAGGAATTAATTTAGAAGTACATAAGGGAGAGATTATAGGTTATATAGGAACCAATGGAGCTGGAAAGAGTACTACAATAAAAATAATCTTGGGTATTGTAGAAGGTTATACAGGAGAGGTTAAGGTATTAGGTCAAGATATTTCAAAAGATAGGCTCGAATATAAAAGGAAAATAGGGTATGTACCTGAGATAGCTGAAATATATGACAATCTTACTGCAAGAGAATATCTTACTTTTATCGGAGAATTATATGGAATGTCCTATGAGAAAGCCGATAGTAAGGCTGAAAGATTGATGGACATATTTGGTATAAGGGATTCTTACGATTCAAGAGTGAATTCTTATTCTAAAGGTATGAAGCAGAAGGTATTACTAATCTCAAGTATGCTTCATAACCCGGAAATATTATTTTTGGACGAGCCACTTAGTGGGTTAGATGCAAACAGTGTGATGGTTGTGAAGGAAATTCTGTCTCATCTTGCTAAGCAGGGGAAAACTATATTTTATTCTTCTCATATAATGGACGTAGTTGAGAAGATAAGTAATAGAATAATACTTCTTAATAATGGTCAAATTGTTGCTGATGGCAGCTTTGAACAGCTAAAGGAAAATTCTAAGGAGGGCTCCTTAGAACAAATCTTTAACCAAATTACTGGGTTCAATGGTTATGAGGCTATTGCAGAAGAATTTGTATCTATAGTTGAAGAGGTGTAGCCCTATGAAAGATTTTAAGTTTTTAAAGTTTTTAGATAGATTTAAAGCTTTATTTGAAAAATTAGGCGTAGATTATAAAGCTATGAGGAAAATTTTACAGATTAAATTGATAATGGATGGAAGGAGAGTTCCCACTGTTTTTTCTAATAGTAACAAGAAAGATGATGATACTAGCAGTAATAAATTCTTTAAATCTTTAGGAATTTATCTTTTAATGGGGCTCATACTGATCCCGTTTGTAATTATGGATACCAATTACATCTATCAAATGAGTTTTGTATTTGTCATAATTACCTTCTTTGTAATGACCTCTTTGATTTCTGATTTTTCTTCAGTGCTTTTGGATGTTAAAGATAAGAGTATAGTAGGCACAAAGCCTGTTAATCTTAAAACCTTAAGGTTTGCAAAAACTATTCATGTTTCACTTTATATGTTCTATATTACGGCTGCTTTGGTTGGACCAGCACTTTTGGTTAGCTTATATAAACAGGGAATTCTGTTCTTTCTTATATTCTTAGTTTTAATAATACTAATTGATATGCTAATAATTGTTCTAACTTCTTTAGTTTATTTCTTAGTTTTGAGGTTTTTTGACGGAGAAAAGCTAAAAGATATAATAAACTACATCCAAATAGCTTTAACCATGGTACTTATGGTAGGTTATCAACTGCTTGGAAGACTATTTAGTATAGTGGATTTACAGATTCAATTCGTGCCAAAATGGTGGCAGTATTTTATAATACCAATTTGGTTCTCAGCGCCTTTCCAGATGCTTAAAAAATCAGAGATAAATAACACTTTTATTATATTTACTATAATGGCAATAGTAATTCCGATCATGGCGATGGTTATATATATAAAGTTAATGCCTGCTTTTGAGAAAAATCTTCAAAAGTTAAATAATAATTCTGAGAATGGTAAAAGAAAGAGCAAGAAGCAACATCAACTTCTTTCCCTACTTCTTTGCAGAAGCAATGAGGAGAGGGTGTTTTTTAGATTTGCTTCTGATATGATGAAGAATGAAAGAGAATTTAAGCTGAAAGTGTATCCTACCTTAGGCTTCTCTATAATATTTCCATTCATATTCTTATTCCAACAGATAGGCTTTTCAAGCTTTAGTAAAGTAGCAGAAGGAAAATCTTATTTTTATATATATTTTTGCGGGATGATGCTTCCTACGGTTATGATGATGATAAAGTATTCTGAAAGATATAAAGGAGCGTGGATTTATAAAACTTTGCCTATAAATAGCTTTGTGCCAGTGTTCAAGGGAGCAATAAAAGCATATATAGCAAAGCTGTTTTTACCTTTATTCTTAGTTGATACTATAATCTTTGTATTTATTTTTGGATTAAGAATATTACCTGATATGCTCATAGTACTTTTAAATACAATGATTTTTAATATAATGTGTTTTGCAGCTAATAAAAAGACCTTGCCTTTTTCTGAATCTTTTGGAAGTACTAAAGAAAATGGAATGTTAAATTTGATGTTAGCTTTAGGACTGGCGGTTCTAGCAGGAATTCATTTTCTTTGTACTAATATAAATTACGGTGTGTATGTATATATTATTTTAGCATCTATAGCTAATTTAATACTTTGGAAATATGCTTTTAAGATTTCACCTGATAAAATTAATAAAAGCTAGAAATGATTACTTGGATCAAAAATCTACTTTTAATCTCCCACAGAATGTAGTACTAGAATTTTAAAATATAAATTCTAGTACTAATTTAAAAATCAAAGAATATTGTTAGTGAATTTAATGGCTTGTGCATGAATATTATCAAAAGCTAAGCAATATATATAGAGTTGGTAAAGGACTTGCTGATATTACTGAATCTTTTGCATTAAGCAGTCTATGTCTTACGTTAAAATTATATAAAATAATGGAGGAAGAGATAGAAGATGTTTAAATTGATGATAGCAGATGATGAGGCAAGAATAAGAAGAGGAATTAGAAAAGCTATCGAGTGGGAACAACTTGATATAGAAGTTGTTGGAGAGGCAGAAGATGGAGAAATGGCCTTAAGCTTAGCACAAAAGACATGTCCAGACATAATCCTCTTAGATATATGCATGCCTTTCTTAAATGGTTTAGAGCTTATCACTAGATTAAAAGCTTCTGATAAAGAATGTATGATCATAATTATTACAGGACATGATGAGTTTGAATACATGCAGCAAGCTATAAAACTTAAGATTTTTGATTATATTCTGAAGCCTGTAAATAAAGAAAGTCTTAAAGATGCTATTACGAGAGTAATTGAGGAATTAAATAAGGTAAGAGAACGTAGGAACTATTTAGACTGGGTTAATAAACAGTTTGATAGCAATATAAATACTCTAAGACATAGCTTTGTAAATAGCTGGTTAAGTGGAAATATGCCCTTCGAAGCCGTTGTTAATGAATTGAAATTTCTTAAGATAAATATAGACAACAATGTTGGAATAGTGGTAATAAAGGTTTTGGATAGGTTTAATACTGAAATAGTATCAAAAAAGTGGGATAATAGGCTTCTGAGTTTTGCCATAATAAATATATGCTATGAAGTGCTGGGAGATTTTGAACCTATATTTAATTATGTTGATAATGAAGATAATATTATGATAGTTTTCAAAATAGATAATACTTATGAATGGATAAGCATTGGTACTATTATAGAAGAAAAAATATTGAAACATCTTAAGTTTAATATTCTTCTGGAACAGAGAAAGATTTCAAATGGTATTGTTGGAATTAAACAAGCCTATAAATCTTTAGTAAACGTTATCAATGAAAAAGCAATGCTTAAACCTGTAGTGCTTTTAGCTATAAAGTATATAGAAGGTAATTATTTTTCAAATGATTTAAGCTTGGAAGTAGTTGCAGAACAATTTAATGCCAATCCCTCGTATTTAAGTAGAATTATAAAGCAAGAAACTGGATCTTCTTTCATTGATTATTTAACCAATTTAAGAATCAAAAAGTCAATATTTATAATGGATGACCCAACTATAAAGATTTATCAGGTAGCCGAGATGGTAGGCTATAGTAATCAACATTATTTTTGTAAAGCCTTTAAGAAAGTTATGGGAATCTCTCCAACTGAATATAGGGGAGGGAGTGGAATTGGATAGAAAAATATTAATACCTAAAAAAATAATCATGGTATTAATTTTTATAATCGTGCTATGTTTTATTTCTGTTTTAGTAGGAAGAACAAAAAAATCTGAAGGGGTAGAGTTTGTTATAGGTATGTCTCAAGCAAATTTAACTGAGCCTTGGCGGATATCAATGAACGAGGAAATAATAAATGAAGCCAAAAAGTACAGCAATTTAAAGATAATTTATAAAGATGCTGGAGGCGATTCAGAAAGACAGAAAAAAGATATACAAGAGCTTTCAGATTATGGGGTTGATTTGTTAATAGTGGCAATAGATGATTCAAAAAAGCTAACACCTTTAGTATCAGAAACATATAAGCGAATCCCTGTAATAGTTTTAGATAGACCAGTAGAGGGGGCAGACTATACTTTGTATATTGGACCAGACAATGAATCAATAGGTATACAAGCTGGTAAACTTGTGTCAAATCTAATTGGAAATAAACAAGGTAAAGTCATAGAGGTACAAGGTATGCTTAATTCACCTCCTGTGATTGAAAGAAGTAAAGGGTTCAAAGAGGTGTTGAAAGATCATAAAAATATAGAAATTTCTAGAACTGTAATAGGTGAATGGCAAAGAGATGAAACAGAAGATAAAGTTTCTGAATTACTTGCAGAAGAAAAAGATATAGATGTTATATTTGCTCACAATGATTACATGGCACTTGGCGCATATAGAGCAGCTTATAAATTAGGACTTAAAAATATTAAAGTTATCGGAGTGGATGGACTTCTAGGTGCAAATGGTGGTCTTGACTTAGTGGATAAAGGAATTCTTCAGGGAACCTTTACTTGCGAGACTGGAGGTAAAGATGCTGTAAAATACGCTATTGAAATATTGAGCAAAAAGCAAAGTATCCCTAAAGAAATTATATTAAGTAGTGATAAGATAACAAAGGAAAACTTAGATAAGTATCTCAGCAATATGGAGTTTCTTAATTAATAAAGTATAAATTAGCTTACCTAAATTTGAAATTAAGTGGTTATTCATCCGATGCTTTAATGAGCTTACGCAAAGAATTAATATGATTTTGTCATATTTCACCGATGCACCACTTCATAATTGATTTTATATTTTCAAATTCTCTGCTAAGAAACCAGCAGAGCTTTGAAAATAGTTTAATGGCTGAAGTGTTGCATCTTTGGCTAAAACTGTAAACTCACTACGTTCGAACAGTACAGTTTTTTACGCCACTTCATCTGAAAAAATCATTTAATTCTAATAGCTCGCTCATATAGCATCTCCTGCATAACCACTTAATTTCAATAGTAACTATATATAAAACATAAAGACCAAGCATTTTAGAGGGAATACTCTCTATTTATGCAGGGTCTTTGATTTTATGGAGCTTTTTATATTTATAGTAAAAAACAAATCTTGTTCGCCTGTAAGGTTCATCATATGCATACAGAAAAGCAGGTGCGTAAAAAATTCACTGAATTAATTCGCTTATCAACTTCTTTATTCAGTACAAATAGTATACAAAATTACTGATTAATGCAAATACAAAAAGTAGGATACATTATATAATAAATTTGTAAATGATTACAAAGTAATGGGGGAATAGTTATGAAATTAAAAAAATTAGTAGCACTAGCATTAACTTTAGCTTTGACTGCAACAGTAGCAATTGGTTGTGGAAGCTCTAGTACAAATAATTCAGGTGGAGACAAAAGTGCAAATACAACTAGCAAGAAATTAGTTTTGGGATTTTCACAAATAGGTGCAGAAAGTGGATGGAGAACTGCTGAAACTAATTCAATCAAGGAAATACCTAATCTTGACTCAAATGTTGAACTTAAATTTTCTGATGCTCAGCAAAAGCAAGAAAACCAGATAAAGGCTTTAAGATCCTTTATAGCTCAAAAGGTTGATGTAATTGCTCTTGCACCAGTAGTTGAAACAGGTTGGGATACTGTTTTTAAAGAAGCAAAAGATGCAAAGATTCCAATTATATTAGTTGATAGAGGTGTTAAGGTTAGTGATGATTCCTTATATTCAACTTTTATAGGTTCAGACTTTATTGCAGAAGGTAAGAGTGCAGGTAAAATTTTGACTGACAAGTTTGGAAAAGATGCAAAGTTAAATATAGTTGAGCTTCAAGGAACTGTTGGAGCAAGTGCTGCAAATGACAGACAAAAGGGTTTTGCAGATTACATTAAGGACTACCCAGGCTATAAGGTTATAAAATCACAATCTGGTGATTTTAGCCGTGCTAAAGGTAAAGAAGTTATGGAAGCTTTCTTAAAGTCAGAAGGTAAAAATATTCAAGCTGTTTATGCACATAATGACGACATGGCAATGGGAGCTATTCAAGCTATAGAAGAATATGGACTTAAACCAGGCGTAGACGTTGCTATAGTTTCTATAGATGGTATTAAGGATGCTTTCCAAGCTGTAGCAGATGGAAAGAGTACAGGTGTTGTTGAGTGTAATCCGCTTCTAGGGCCTCAAATATTACAAGCTGCAAAAGACTTAGCTGCAGGTAAGACAGTAGATAAATGGATAAAATCCAATGAAGGTGTTTTTGTAGGCGATCAAGCTAAAAAAGAGCTTCCAAATAGAAAGTATTAAGCTTTTTAAAGCTTAGGCTAAGGTTAAGTTTAAGAACTGCATTGAAATTAAGGTGCCACTTGTCAGATACTTTAATGAGTCTATCAAATCTAATAACTCACTCATATAGTATCTTAGTAGTAACACCTTAATTTCAACAATAATGTTAAACAAAGAGTAGATTAAAAATGCCCCCCTTGAAATTGAGCGTAGTTCCAGACAATACTTTGGGGATTGATATATAAGTTCTATTTGATTTTCTTCATAAATTAATGGCCTAAAGCATTCTTACTTCAATACTTTTATGAATAAAACTTGTTGGAACTTATATATTTTTAAAAGTGTGAGTTGATAAATTGTATATACTTTTAAGTTATAAGTATCTTCTAAAAGTTTAGTTTATGCTTGTAGGTAAACAGTTAACATTGGAATATTGGAATTTGTAGTTAAGAAAATGTATTTGTGAAATTTCAATTGGTTGAGATAGCATGATATTAAGATTTATATGTATTATTTAATAAAGTCAATTTGATATGATTCTATATTTACTATTTTAAAAGGAGGGGAGATATATGGCAGAAGATGGTGTAGTTCTAAGTATGAAGGGAATAAGTAAATCCTTTCCTGGAGTTAAAGCTCTTTCAAAGGTTGATTTTCAGCTTAGAAAGGGCGAGATTCATGCACTGATGGGTGAAAACGGTGCTGGGAAGTCTACACTAATAAAGGTTCTTACAGGAGTTTATGAGATAGATGAAGGAAGTATAACTTTAAATGGTAATGATATTAAGATTACATCAACTTATGATGCACAACAGCACGGAATAAGTACTGTTTATCAGGAAATCAATCTCTGTCCTAATCTAACTGTAGCAGAAAATATTTATATTGGTAGACAGCCCATGAAGGCAGGCAGTATTAATTGGAAAGAAATAAATAAAAATGCAGAAAAGTTGTTAAGAGAAAGACTTAACCTAAATATAGATGTTAAAAAAATACTCTCATCTTATTCGGTGGCAGTGCAACAAATGATCGCCATCGCCAGGGCGGTGGATATATCAAGGGGAATACTTATACTTGACGAACCTACCTCAAGCCTTGACAGTAGCGAGGTTGAAAGACTGTTTAGTATTATGAAAAAATTAAAGAATGAAGGAATGTCTATTATATTTGTTACTCATTTTTTAGACCAAGTATATGGTATATCAGATAGAATAACTGTACTTAGAAACGGTCACATGGTAGGAAGTTACGATGCTGATAAGCTTTCTAGACTAGAGCTTGTATCTAAAATGATCGGTAAAAATATAGAGGAAGTTAAAGCTTTGAATAGCTCAAACAAAAAAGAAGAGAAAAAATTTGCTGATGGCAATTTAATAAGTACTTCTGGTTTTGGACGAGTAGGAAGCATAGAACCTTTTAATATTGAGATTAAAAGAGGAGAAGTTCTAGGACTTGCTGGACTTTTAGGAGCAGGTAGGAGTGAATGTGCAAGGTTAATATTTGGAATAGACAAGGCTGATCATGGAAACATAAAAATAAGAGGAAAGGAATACTCCTATATATATCCTCAAAGAGCTATTGAAGAAGGTTTTGGTTTTTGTCCAGAGGACAGAAAGGTTGAAGGGATTGTTGCTCAGCTCACTATACGGGAAAATATAATTTTAGCTCTTCAATCAAAACGTGGAGTTTTCAAATATATTCCTATGAAGCAACAGCAGGAAATTGCACAAAAGTATATTGATATGTTAGGTATAAAGACACCAAGTATGGAACAGAGGATTGATAATCTTAGTGGTGGAAATCAACAAAAGGTTATTTTAGCTAGATGGCTTGCAACAAATCCAGAGTTATTAATACTAGATGAACCTACAAGAGGGATTGATGTTGGTGCTAAGAGTGAAATCATGAAGCTTGTACTGGATTTGGCTAATGAAGGAGTAACAATAATATTTATATCTTCAGAGCTTTCTGAAATAGTAAAATGCTGTGATAGAATACTGATTTTAAGAGATAGAAATATTATAGGAGAACTAAAAGGAGAGGAATTAGAGGAAGCCAATATAATGACAACAATAGCAAAAGGAGGATTAAGCGGTGGAGAAGTTTAACTATAGTAATCTATTGAAAAAGATCTATCATTCTTCTATTTTTTGGCCACTTGTATGTCTTATAGGAATTCTTCTTTTTAATCTAATAATGAGACCTGGTTTTCTTGGCTTAGAGGTAAAAGATGGACATCTGTTTGGAAGTCTTGTTGATATATTGAATAGAGCAACACCATTAATTCTTTTGTCTCTCGGAATGACAATTGTTATTGCAACACAAGGTATAGACATCTCCGTAGGATCTATAATTGCTATAAGCGGAGCGGTTGCAGCTACGATTATAGTTTATACCGGAAATACTTTTCTTGCTATTGTAGTGGGAATTGCCGCAGGCCTAATTTGTGGAATGTGGAATGGAATGCTGGTGTCATATATAGGGGTTCAGCCCATGGTAGGTACCCTTATACTATATATCGTAGGAAGAGGTATTGCTCAATTAATAACTAAGGGACAGATATTAACTTTCACAAATAAGTCTTTTACTTTCATAGGTACGGGATATTTGTTCCTTCCTGTGTCGGTTTATATTACTATAGCGGTGATATTAATTATATATCTACTTATGAGACGAACTGCCTTAGGTGTATTTGTAGAAGCTGTAGGCATTAATAGCACCTCAAGTAGATACTCAGGTATAAATTCTAAAAAAGTAAAGTTTATTCTTTATGTAATAACAGGAGCACTAGCAGGTCTAGCAGGTATAATTATATGTTCAAATATAAAAAGTGCAGACGCTAATAATGCAGGACTTTGGATGGAACTTGACGCTATATTAGCTACAGTTATTGGAGGTACTTCAATGAATGGCGGAAGATTTTATCTCGGAGGAACTGTAGTTGGAGCACTATTTATACAGACCTTGACCACTACAATCTACAGTATGGGTGTGCCACCTGAAACAACTCTTGTTGTAAAAGCGATAGTAGTTATAGTAGTATGTCTTATCCAAAACGAAGAGTTTAGAAAGCTAATTCTTAAGTTTACAGGCAGTAAGGAAAGGAGGCTAAAGGCATATGAAAATGAAAGCTGTTAATTTAGCGGGGATCAAACCGAACCAAGGGAATGCTTCAATATATGCAACCATAGCATTGTTTATCTTGCTTTTTGTAGCTGGCGGTATAAAGTATGATAATTTCTTTAGTGTCCAAGTTTTTTCAAATCTTTTGATTGATAATTCATATTTAATTGCACTAACCATTGGGGAGACTTTTACAATATTGACAGGAGGAATAGATCTTTCGGTAGGTGCAATGGTTGCTTTTGTAAGCATGATCACTGGATCTCTACTGCAAAAGGGAGTTAATCCAATCATAGTAATGATATTTGTATTATTTGTTGGAATAGTTATAGGAACTACTCAAGGATATTTAATACAGAGGTTTAAGCTTCATCCTTGGATAATAACTTTAGCCGGCATGTTTTTTGCTAGAGGTGCAGCTTATCTAATAAGTGTAGATTCTATAAGTATAAATAATCCTATGTTTTCAAATATCGCTTCATTTAGAATACATCTTGGACAGAATGCTTTCGTATCAATAAATGTTATTGTGAGCTTACTTTTGGTAGTTGCGGCAATATATATATTGAAGTATACCAAGTTTGGAAGAAATATATATGCTATAGGAGGAAGTGAAAACTCTGCAATACTTATGGGACTTCCTGTAGCTAAGACAAAGATTTTAGTATACACTTTCTCAGGTTTCTGCTCGGCTCTTGGAGGTTTATTATACACTATTTACACTTCTTCAGGCTATGGTCTTCATTGCAATGGTACTGAGATGGATGCTATAGCTGCCAGTGTCATAGGAGGAGTAATCTTAACAGGAGGATTTGGCTCTGCCATAGGTCCATTGTTTGGTGTTTTGACCACTGGAGTAATTCAAAATCTTATAATTTTCGATGGTACCCTAAATTCTTGGTGGACTAAAATAGCTGTTGGAATGCTGTTATTTATCTTTATAGCACTTCAAAGATTTATAGTGATAAGAAATGAGAAAAGAAAAACAGTTGTTACATGAAAATATTAAATCAGGCTTATTTTAAAAAGTAGGCCTGATTTTTTTACTTTATAGAGAAGTATAAAATTCTTATGCTAGCTAAACCAAGATAATTCAATTATTTTGTAAGCTTTATATATAAAATGAAAAGTATAAATTATTTGGTATATAGATAATCTAAAGCTCAATAGTATACTTAAATATCAAGGCAAAAGTATTCCTTGGGAAATATTGTAAACAAACAGGAAATTAGATATGATTATATAGACAGAAGCAATAGTTGTTAATCTATAAATGGAATTCATATTATTTTGAATTGGGTGATTTATATTGAAAAACTCTTTATCTACCTTTTTTAATAGCAGCATAGGAAACAAGCTTATGATTTATTTTCTTTTAGTTATTTTATTGCCAGTTATAACAATAACTACTGTAAGCAATTTGATATACAATAACTCCATAAGTGATGTTCAAAATGTTAATACTGATCAGATGATTCAGCAGATAAGCACTAACGTAGATTTTTATATGAAAAACATGGAGAATATAATCAATACTTTGTCCTTAGACCCGAGAGTAGTAAGTTTTTTAAATTGTAAGGAATTAAGTAATGGTAAAAAAACCGAAGCGATGGAATATGATGTCACAAAGGCAATAATGGGATTCACTCCTTTTCACCCTGAGATTGTTGGCATTATGGTTGTGAATAAAAATGACCTTTATGTAAGTGACATAATGTATAGAATATCTAGAGACCCACTTATAAATGAAAAATGGTATATAGAAGCAGCAGATCACCCAAATAAAATTCAACTTTTTAGCAAACCCATAGGGAGAAATATAAATAATGTATTTCAGTACTGCGCTGATGATGTAGTGTCAATGAGTAAAGCTATTATTGATGATAAAACAGGGAAATGTATAGGCGTTATACTAATTGATATTAAGCTTGATATAATTAAAAGTGTAATTGAAAGTGTTAAACCTGGTAAAACAGGTTTTGTGTATATAGTAGATTCTAATAATGAGATAGTATATACTCCAGTGAACGAAGTTGTATATAGAATAAAGGATCAGTGGGTAAGAAATCTAAAAAATAATATAATTGTTAAAAACATAAATAATAAAGACTACAAGATTATGTGCAAAGGATCTGAATACACCCAGTGGAAGACTGTAGGAGTATTTCCTTTAGATGAGAGTACAAAAACATTAAGATATATTAAATATTACTCTTTGGCAGTAGCAATACTCACCATTGTACTTGCAGCAATACTTGCAATGATATTTACTCGTTCTATAGTAAATCCTATTACTAAATTAAGAAAGCTTATGAAAAGAACTGAGGAAGGAGACCTTAATGTATTTTTTAGAAGTAAATACGGTGATGAAATAGGTGAACTAGGAAATTCTTTCAATAATATGATTGAAGAAATAAAAAATTTAATACACCTGGTACAAACAGAAGAAAAGAGTAAGAGGAAGGCTGAAATAAGCATACTTCAAGCCCAGATAAAGCCTCACTTTTTATATAATACTTTAGATACAATTCAATGGATGGCTGAGGAACATGATGCTCAGGATATTATCGATGTAGTAAATGCCCTAACTACGCTTTTAAGAATAGGTCTTAGTAAAGGGAACGAAATAGTTACCGTTAGAGATGAAATAATGCACATAGAAAGCTACCTTATTATCCAGAAGGTTAGATATGAGGATAAGCTGGACTATGAGATAAAAATACAAGAGGATATGATGAATTTTGAAGTAACCAAACTTATATTGCAACCTATAGTGGAGAATGCAATATATCATGGTATAAAAGAAAAAAGGGGAAAGGGAAAAATAATAATTGAAGGTAAGATTATTGATAAGAAGCTTTGCTTCACAATAACTGATAATGGAGCAGGCATGAGCGAGGAAAGAATGAAAAAACTAAATAAAGTACTTCACGGTAAAAATCCTGGAGAAATGAAACTAGGCTTTGGAGTATATAATGTTAACGAAAGAATAAGATTATCATACGGAGAGGAATTTGGACTTGAGTTTCAAAGCACCGAAAATGTTGGAACTATAGTGAAGGTATGGCATCCACTAATTACAGGCATGTAAATTTTTTATAAAGTTCATGCTGAAAATTTATTGACTTATAGTGTACTCTATGGAGTATAGTTTTTATATGGATGTAAAGCTTTAGAAATTTTACTGTATGGGATAATATAAAATTTTTATGTCCGATAAACCTATATAATTCAATGCTTTTAGAAGTTTTATGGTTAGACAGTAAAAATAAAACTTATTCGCCTGCCAGATTTTTCTCATATGCATTCGAAAAGGCAGATGCGTAAAAAAAGCTCACTGAGAGAGCACTTCAGCGATTTGTTTATTGTTAAAGTCAGCGCAGTATTTATGTGAGCCTTAAAAGCTATATGCTAGTTTAGTAAATAAAAAAACAAAAAATATCAATTATTAAGGTGTTGGAGGTAGTGAATTTATGATTAAGAGAAAATTTGGGAATACAGGGTTTGAGATTACTCCAGTTATATATGGCGGTATAGTGTCAATGAGAGATGGGCAAGAGGCTTCTGATAACTATGTTTCATGGGCTATAGATAGAGGAATTAATTATTTTGATGTGGCTCCATCCTATGAAGATGCACAAGAAAAATTAGGTAAATCTCTTATCCCATATCGTAAAAATATATATCTTGCTTGTAAAACCACATGTAGAATGAAAGTAGATGCACAAAAAGAATTCGAAGAATCTTTCCGTATGCTACACACTGACTATCTTGATGTTTATCAAATGCATGCTTTAAGTAAGGAAGAAGATGTTGAAAAAGCGTTTGGTAGTGGTGGAGTTATGGAAATGATGGTGAAAGCCAAAGAACAAGGGGTGGTTAGAAAATTAGGCATTACCTGTCATAATGAAGCTGTTGCTTTAAAAGCGATGTCGCTTTACGACTTTGATACGGTGCTATTTCCTTTGAACTGGCATATGAATCTAGGACACGATATGGGAACAAAGCTATGCAAGACAGCGAAAGAAAAAGGCATGGGACTTGTTGGTATGAAGCAGCTTATTGAAAGGGCATGGCTTAATGGGGATGAAAGAGAAAAATCACCATTTCCAAAGTCTTGGTGCAAACCAATAGATCTTGAAGACAAAAAACTGCGAATTGCTGCAATGAAATATACACTTTCACTTGGAGTTGATGCCTTAGTTCCACCAGGGGATTTTGTAAATTTCTCATTTGTTGTTGAGAACATTGATGGGTGTTTAAAAAATCCTTTAAATGATGAGGATTTGGCATTTCTAAGACAAAATTATGAAAAGGTAAAGGAATATCCATTTTTTAAGGTACAAATATAAAATTATGAGCTCTTAAAGCTCCGTACTAAAATTAATTGGTTATCAATCTAAATAAAAAGGCGGACCTCGATATGAAAATCGAAGTCCGCTTATATTCATTCCAAAGGTTTATAACAGTATACCTAAAATATCTCTATGTTTTTAAATCAGTAAACCATTTTTTATATTCAAATTAGTAAAAGTAACTTTTTTAGTTCTTTCCACCGTAGCTTTGATAAGTTGCATAAACTGCATTTGCATATTGGTCTGCTAAGATTGGACGACCATAAGAATCTGTTGCACCTGGATACCAGTTTGGTCCTCCATTATAGTGTAATAAACCACTATATACACTACCAAATTGAACTATATTAGCATTTAAAATCAATGCTCCTAAATATACTTGATCTTGGTAGCTGCCATGATTATAGGTATGACCAAATTTTGCTTGGAATTGGGATGCATAAGCATTTCTAGTGTTAGGTTCTACTTGCATTAAACCATCACCAGCAGATGGGCTACCACTTAAGCCAGCGCCAAAAGCACTTTCCTTTTTAATAACTGCACATAGTAATAAAGCAAAATCACCAGTATTACCATATACTTTGTCAGCATTGATTGTGTATGTCCAAATGTCGTTTGGAACTTCACCAGGTTTTGTTACAGTCGGAGAAGCGCCACCTCCAACTTGAATTATATTCCACTTTTGAGCTGCAGTGCCGTTGTCTGTAAATATATCAACATTAGTGTAATCAGCATTTCCAGCTGCATAAACATCAAGGGCTTTATTACTATTAGCATTGATTATTTTATAAGATCCATCACTGTTTGATACCAGTCTCCACTTTTGTGCTCCAGTACCATTGTCATCATAGATATCAACATTGGTATAATCAGCAGTTCCAGCTGCATATACATCCAGTGCCTTCCAGCTATTATTGTTAATTATCTTGTATGTTCCATCTGAATTAGCTACTATATTCCACTGTTGAGCTGCAGTGCCGTTGTCTGAGTAAATATCTACATTAGTATAATTGGCAGTTCCAGCGGCGTATACATCAAGCGCTTTACCACTACCAACATTAATGATTTTATAGGTTTGTCCAGAAATAACTGCGGCTGAAGCTTTTAAGGGGTTGCCTACAGCAAGAGTAGTAACAGTTACTGCAGCCATAGCTATAAAGGTTGCAGCCTTTTTTATAAAGGTTTTCTTAATCATTTTTAACACATCCTTATAATTTTATTAATTTTAGATTGGTGAATCATTTTATTAACTAGGTGTAATTGATGTTGGATTTCTTAAAATGGATTTTACTGAAGAGAGTATATTTGAAGATATTAGGTGGTGTTATAAATACTGGAATGTAGACTATAGAATAAAACTACTAATTTGTTTATGTTTTACTTAGGAGAGTAAAATAAATTAATGATATTTATTAATTTATTATTAGTTGATAAAAAGTTAAGATATCTTGTTGCTGAAATAGCATTAGATGGATTCTATGATTGGAATATAAAAAAGTTAAGAGAAAGCGATTTATTTATGGATGTACCACTTCAAATTGAAATTTGTCAAAATAATGCTTCGTAAGACCATCGAAATCTAAATTTGGAGTTTAAGGATTGAAGTAGTTTATCTATGGCTAAGAATATGAAATAAGATTTGCAACTTAATTTGTTTATTAAAGATAAATACTCTTTAGTGGAATGTTTTTGAAGAGTTTAATATTCGTTGGAATTCACTAAGGACTTTCATTATGTTGTTATAGAATCTAAATTATTGATTATATGTATTATTGTAACAATAATATTAATGAATGTCAATTTATTTGAAGTTAAACAGTGTTAAAATATCATTTTTATATACAGAAATGTATACAAAATTTAGTACTAAAGTATGGTAGAGAGTCTATAGTTGTTAATATGATTAATAGCAGCATGATATAGCTTAAGGATATTAAAGCAATAACTTGTAATAACTATGAAGAATAACTACATATTAAAGAATAGTTATTTATGACGGTGCGAAATCTTGTTGTGGAAATATGTTATTTAGTATAAAAATTTAATATGGTATAAAAAATATATGATATAATGTTAAGATAAGGAAATTAACGATATTAATACTTTTTGATAATAATAAAGAAAATTACGTGATGTTGAAAAATGATCATAAATATAAATTGCTCAAAGGCAACACAATATTTTAATAAAAATCATTTGGTAATTTCAATTAGAAAAACTCAGTGCATTTTAAAACAAATATATTACAAATAGATAATAAAATAATATTATGTTTAAGATTATAAAATAAATACAAGAGGGTGATGTTATGGAAAAAGTTGCTTTATTAAAATGTACAGAATATAACGTTGATACAATTGAAAAAAAACTAAGAGAAGGCTTTGAATTATTAGGCGGAAGTTCTTTTTTGAGAAAACTAATACCTAAAAATAGCAAAGTTTTATTGAAACCAAATTTTCTAAGTGTGGTTGAAAAAGGTTCTATCGTAATAACCCATTATGCTATGTTTGAAGCGGTTATAAGAATAGTTAAGGAGTATAGTGATGATATAGCATTTGGAGATTCACCAGCTTCTGATAATAATAGAAAGGCTGCTGAGCAATCAGGGCTTATGGAAGTTGCCGAAAGATATGGGGTTAAGTTTGTTGATTTTAGTGACGAAGTTCATGTAGAACTCGCTAATCCTATAATGTATAAATTTTGGAATATTGCTAGAGCGCCTTATGAGGCTGATGTAGTTATAACTCTACCAAAACTAAAGACTCATGCTATGATGTATTATACTGGGGCTGTAAAAAATCAATTTGGGTGTGTACCTGGTTCTAAAAAAGCACAGTGGCATACAAAATCACCGAATGTTATTAATTTCAGTAAAATGCTTTTAGATTTGAATTCTGTCGTAAGGACAAGTTTTGCTATACTTGATGGCATACTTGCAATGGAAGGTAATGGCCCTAGAAATGGAACTGCTAAAAAGATGGACACTATCATAATGGGAAAATGTCTTACAGCCGTTGATTCAACAGCAGTTAGGCTGATTGGTTATGATAATGTACTAGCTGTGCCGTTTTTAAAAGTTGCTCACGAGACGAAGTGGGGAGCTGTATTACCTGAAGAAATAGAGGTTGTTGGCGAAAAAATAGAGGATATGAAGTGTAAAGATTTCAAATTATCTAGAAATGCAAAAGTAGTTAATTTTATCACTCCATCTGTAAATAAATTAGCAGTATCTTTAGCTGCTCCTGACCCAGTTGTAATTGCAGACAAATGTGTAGGTTGCAAAAAATGTGCTGAGGTTTGCCCTGAAAAACCAAATGTAATATCTTTTAAGAAACATAATGATAAACTAATACCAAAGTGGAACTACAGTAAATGTATACGCTGCTTCTGTTGTCAAGAACTTTGCCCAATGGGAGCAATAGAAACAAGGGAAAAGCAATTAAGTAAGATGTTAGGTTTAAGATAGCTAGCATTAAAAGTTGAAGCTGTTAAAGTACCGTTTTGAAATTAAGTTCTTAGCTAGTAGATGTTTTAGTTTTATTAGCTCGCTCATTTAGCATCTCCTGAATAACCATTTAATTTCAATAAGATTTTTAAACATAAAAATAAAAGAATCCATTTTACTAAAAGATGCTTATAGAGGAGACTATTATTTCAAAATCTTCTATATAAGGTACCTAATAGTACTAGGATTCTTTTATTTTGCACAGATTTATATAGATATCACATTTACGTGGTTTAACAATCTCCTAACAACTATTAATAGTTAACAGAAATATCGCTTAATTTTATTAGATAGGACTGGTTTATATTTTTACAACACCGATTTCTTATAAAAAAAATAGGATATAGGAATCATGATAACAAAAATAACTATAAAAATAGATAAAAGAATTAAAGACAACTGTAGGGTTATAATGCCTAAGTTTATGAACTTTGCAAGATAAATCACAACATGGACTAAAGGTATTACTATAGCTACACCATATAGCAATATTAATTCTTGCTTTATAATTTTTTTAATTTGTTTAGTATGATATCCTAGTAATTGCAATTGCATGAATATATGCTTTCTGTAAGAAGCTTCAATCATAAACTTGTACAAAATACTAATACCAAGTGATACAATAGCACAAATATATACGAAAATCCCCATAACCTTAACTTGATATGTTTCCCCATAGGATCCAATTATAAATACAAGGGATACGGTAGATATTGCTAAGGTTACAATAAGAAAGTTCATCTTTCTTAAAGAGTAGTGAAGATTACTTAGTGAAATCAATTTAATTTTATCACCAGCAAATACATTTTTTTTAAGACTTAATATCTTATCTGGAAAATAAGTTGTTAATAATTTGTGTATTCCAATAACTGAAAAGACTAAATAAAAAACCATTAAAGCATAAAAGTTTTTGGAATTTAAAAAAAGTACTGTTATAGGGAGAAGATAAAGGATTATAGATAATATATTTTGTGGTGCAATGGATTTTGTTTTGCGCGGTGCTTTAGGTTTAGAGTTTTCTAAGAATGGAAATAATTTTCTTATATTTTCGATTTCTGGGATTGTGATTTTCTTTGCATGGGGTGTATAAAGCTGTCTTTGCCCATAAATTAAGTCTTTTATTTCTCTATGAAATAGATATCCATAATCTCCACCTATTATATAAGGACACATTATAAGCATAACTATTATAAATGTAAGTATTATACTATCTGAGGTGGTTGAATATACATTTTGCTGAGCACCTAATAATTTATACATAACTGAGGATACTACAGGCAATGAAACCATTCCTAATAATATACCAAGTATACTTCCTACAATTCCAAGCAAAAAAGTTTGAAAACTCAAAAGGCCCATGAGTTTAGTAGAACATACTCCATTTAATTCTGCAACTGCAAATTCCTTTGTCTTACTAGTAATAAAGTAGGAGTTTGCGAAGAACACCATGAATAGTAATAATATAGTTAGACCAAACAAAAGTACTTGGCAAAGCTGTGATGTGTTTCCCCTTAGTGAAGTGTAATTATTGTCATCCATCATAGCATAGCCAATAAATAAAGTAGCTACTGAAGAGATTACAAATAGAAGATAAAGCAAGGTTTGTTTAAAATCTGTTTTAAGCATTTTTAAAGCGAATTTGTAAGTTCCCATATTAACCTCCTGTAATATTTAATATGATTACAATGTTTGTTTACGTATACATTAAGTTGAAAGTAGTACAACTATGTAAAAATCAAAGTAAAAAATATAAATGTCACTATATAGTGACAATATCATTATACATCTAAGTGGAAGTATATACAAATATGGAATTTACTGAATATTTGACCTGTCATCTATTCTATAATTGTTTTTCTTCTTTTTTATTCTTCTGATTTGCAATAGTATATATTTTTTTACTTTAAAGAAAACTATAAAATTTTCAAGCTAGCTAAATCTATATATTAAAATGGGTTTGTAAGTTATTTAAAGCTATGCAGTAAAAAATAAAACTTTATTCATCTGACAAACTTTCTTCATATACATTCAGAAAGGCATATACGCAAAGAAACTCTCCCTTAAGGTAGGAGAGTTTTTTGCAGTGAGATTATATTAAAATGAATTGGGAAAGCATAAGTCTTCAAAAGAATTATCTGTATAAGTAAAAGGTTATATTTTTGTTACGTTATCTAACTTCTACTCCAATTAGTGCGGCAAGAGTTATTGTTTGAGCCGTTGATACAATCATTCCTTCCAAGTCTGGAATTCTAGCAGCTATGCCATCAATTTCTGAACTTCTAAAATCAATTCCTTTTAGCTTAGTATTGAAGAATTGGCTTTCAGTAAGATCTGATTCTTTAAATTCTAGCTTAGAAAACTTACTTTCTTGAAAGTCTGAATAACGTAAATGACATTTATCAAATAGCACTAGATTACAATCTACAAATCTGAAAAGCGAGTACTGACCATTACATTCTTTGAAAAACACGTTTTTTAAAGTTGAATCAGTAAAATTAATACCGACAACTTTACAGTTAATAAACTCAACTCTATGGAAAGAGGATTCTGAAAAATCTACATTACATAAATCACAATTTTCAAATCTAACATCAATTAAATCAGATTTTTGGAATGAAACATTGTTAATAGTAGTATTTTCAAACACCACTTCATTAAATGAAACTTTATTTGCTTCGTGATATTTTAAGGAACCTTCTTTTATATATGATTCTGATATTGAATCATAGTCCGTTATATTATCCTCAGAAAGCTCAAAAGGTGTTAAATCATTAGGTAATTTAGGCTTTATTATTTTTATTGATGTTTTTTTCTCCATAATAAATTCATCCTTATCTTCTATAGTTGTTTGCTAAATTTTACTTATTCATTGTTGCATAAATTATATTAATTTGTCCATTAGTTTTTTAGTCATGGATAAATACTTATTTCAATGTGGTACTTTAACAACGTTCAAATTATAAATGTTAAAATGGAGATTTTTGAGCTACACATAATCAATATTTCAAGCAAATGAACCTGAAGTTTTGAAATATATAATCAGATATTATATGAATAAATTAAAATTCTAAAGAGATTTTAAAAAAGTATTCTTAGATAGCTCTTTTAACTCCATTCTATTTAGAATATAAACAGTTTTAATATCCAATCTTATAATATTTTTCGCTTCTAATTCTTTAAAGGTTCTCCCTAAATGTCTTGTGGTGGTTCCTAAAAATTGAGCAATTTCTTTAAAGCTTGAATCTAAAATTATAGTATCTTCCTCTGTTAAATGCTCAACTAAGTAACTAGCTAGTCTATTACTAAGTGGATATACAAAATTATAGGAACTATTATTAATTGTAGAATCAAGTTTCTCGCTTAAGGAATCTATAAGATAATGAAGAAACTTAGTATTATTTATATAATCTTTTCTAATTATATTGGCTGGTACTGCAATAAGAAAAGTATCTTCAACTGCCTCCACATTGCAGCGAATTGGTTTGTCTTTTAATATTTCTATATCTCCTATGAAGATAAAATCTTTATAGAATTTTAGAAGCATTGATTTACCGTTTTCAAAAAGATAAAAGATTTTTAATTTTCCAGCTACAAGCATATATAGATATTCTAGCTCTGATTCTGAATGTAATACAAATTCATCTTTTTTATAAAAGTGTAGCTCGCAGTGGTTTATTATGTCTTTATCAAATATATCTTCAATATTATTTTTTGAAAAATAATAGTTTAATAGTTCACGATCTAATAATCTTTTCATTAATCCTCCTGTGCAGGACAAATGTCCTATTTGAATTTATATAAATATTATAAATTATTTATAAAGCATTTATAAAGCATTGTAAAGTTTAGGGGGATTTAGTTATGTATAAAAATATAGCACTTATTAATGGTGTGTTACTTGCGATTATGGTGTTCTTTAATGGGATGGTTACTAAGGAAATAGGACCATATATGAGCACTTTAATATTTCATGCAATAGGTCTAATAACGATTGTTCTTATAGCTATTGTTAGAAAAAATAGACTTCCGAAACTAAAAGGAATAAAGTTAATGTTCCTACTGCCTGGTATACTTGGTGTTATAACCATACTTTTAAATAATTTATGCATCCCAATGATAGGAGTAACTTTGACTAGCAGTATAAGTTTATATGGACAACTTGTAATGTCTATTATAGTAGAACACTTTGGGCTTTTTGGAATGCCTGTAAATAAAT
Source organism: Clostridium folliculivorans (assembly GCF_024341905.1). GTDB lineage: Bacteria > Bacillota > Clostridia > Clostridiales > Clostridiaceae > Clostridium_AR > Clostridium_AR folliculivorans. Next base: position 574,018 of record NZ_BQXY01000002.1, on the reverse strand, counting down.
TTAGAAAAGAAAAAATACTGGGGTTTTCAATAATTTCTCTCGGAGCAATTGTTATGATTATTATATAAAAATATTTTATTTAGGCTATTGTTTAAATTAAAAATAGAAATTTTATTATGTATTGGGGGAGTAATAATGATATTATATGTTTTCTTAGCTTTTTTAATAGGTATAAATATAGTTGTTAATATGATGATTAATGGAAAGCTTTCGCAAAAAGAAGGCATGATAAATGGAGTTGTTATAAATTATTTAATGGCGACCCTTTCCTCGGTTATTCTTTGTACATTTATGATAAGTTCGATTCCTTCATATAAGTTAATACGATCAGTTCCGTTGCCATATTTTATAGGTGGGTTTATTGGAGTTTTGACAACTTATATTTTTAATGTTTTAGTTCCTAAAGTACCTGCAGTTTATGTTGTTATACTGCGATTTATTGGGCAGATGTTTGCCAGTGCCATCATTGATTATATATATTTAGATGTTTTTTCTAAAGGAAAAGTAATAGGTGGTGTATTGTTTCTTATAGGCTTGATTTTGAATGCAAGAGCTGATACTAAACTAAATGATGTTATTGCTATAACTAATGGTACACATTTCTAAAGAAAGATATTCAATATTTGTTTCATTATATGTTATATTGAAATAGATGTTATACTGAAATAGATATCCTAGCTCTATTCTACAAAACTTAGATAAATAAAAATCAGTTAGATTTTATTAGAATAATAACATATATTAGGGGGAAACGATATGAAATACGAAGTTATAATATTTGATGCAGATGAGACACTTTTTGATTTTAGAAAGTCTGAAAGAGAAGCTTTTAAAAACGCTATGATTGAATTTGATATTGAATATGATGAAAACCATCATTTGAAAATATATAGTGAAATAAATACAGCTATATGGAAAGAGTTTGAAGAGGGCCTTATCACACAAGAAAAATTAAAGGTAGAAAGATTTAAGAGACTATCAAATAAATTAGAAGTTACTTTTGACGAAATTGAATTTGCTAAGTCATATATGAAACATCTAGCTAATGCATCATTCTTATTTGAGGATAGTGAGTCACTTGTAGAAAGTTTGTATAAAGACTATAAGTTGGCAATAGTTACAAATGGATTAACAGATGTTCAGAATGGCAGAATAAAAAAATCTGCTATAGCAAAATATTTTCAAGATGTGGTAATATCAGAAGAAGTTAAGGTTGCTAAACCAGATCCGAGGATATTTGAGCTAGCATTAAATAATCTAAAGTACACTGATAAGAGTAAAGTTCTTATGGTTGGAGATAGCTTAAGTTCTGATATAAGGGGTGGTGTAAATGCTGGAATCGATACATGCTGGTATAATCCAGGTGAAATTCAAAACACATCAGACATAAAGCCAACATATGAAATAAAAAGTCTTAATGAGCTGAAGGATATAATTAACGGATAGTTTAAAGAATTACATATATAAGAAAGAGGAATTTTGAAAATAGGTTTCTGATTCAAGTAGTACAACTTAAAAAGGTAGATATAGAGGGAAAGATAAGTTTCTCTTTATATCTACCTTTTCACTGTATATGAAATTATATAAATTTCGCTCTAAAAAATAGTTGAATGATAATTTTTGTAACACATAATTTGTAAATTTAAGTTTGTATATTATGGCAAAATTTATGATATAATTAGTAATCATGGATAGAACTGGGGGAGTTACGATTGGCAAAAAATAATTCAAATAAAGAACCATTAAAGCCAACAAATATGTTGAGAATTTTATTTCCAGAAATTCAAGTTGTAGATTACATAAAAGAAAACGGTATCCTAAATAAAGAAATGTTTAAGAAAAGCCAAAAGGCAGCAAGCAAATCAGTTACAAATGCAACAAGTACTGTAGGAAAAAAAGCTGCTCAAACAGTTTCCAATGCTGTAAAGTCCACTGAACAAGCCATTAATCATGTTGAAAATTCTGTAGGGTCAAGCAAGAATGTAGTTAAAGAGATGGCTAAGAATACAACAGAGGCTATAAATAGTGTATCTAAAAGCATCAATAACGTCGCTAATACTAAAGCAACAAATACTACTAATACTGTATTAAACACAGAAAGCAATAGTGTTTCTGCTTCGAAAGTAGATAAAACTAGAGATGAGCTTGATAAAGCTTTTGATAATGTAGAACATACTCTTTCAGATTATGTTCTAGGGCAGAAAGAGTATATAAGCAGACTTTGCGTTGCATTTAAAAGGCCTTTTGTTTATGGAGATACTGATGGAGTTAAAAATACAATATTCCTAACAGGACCTAAGGGATCAGGTAAGCATCTTTCTGTAAAGGCTATAACAAGGTTTTTAAAGGAAGAAAAGGTTTTAAAGAAGTCAGGAGTTTTCACTTTAGATTTAGCTAACTATAAGCTTGAAAAAGATGCTGATAATTTATTCTTAACTGATCTTTATAATGGACTTTATGGACAAGAACCAGTGGTGGTTTTTGATAATTTTGATAAGTGTCACGCAAGTGTTTTAGATACAATTACAAAGCTTGTAATTGATGAAAAATTGAAGCTTAACAAAAGATATATGGATCAAACAGATTCTATGATAGATGTAACAGGTAAAGGTAATCTTACATTAAATACTACCGATGAAATTCAAGCCAACGGGAAATACCTAGTTTTCATTACTGAAAAAAGTGAAGAAAAAATTAGAACTATGTTCTCAAGCAAGTTTATGCAGAAGGTTTATGACATAATAAGTACTATTGCGCTTACTGATGCAAACCTTTCAATAATTACAAAAGCAATTTTAGAAGATTATAAAGTGAAAATAAATAATAATTTGGGTATTAATATAGATTTCAAGGAAAGTGTGTTAAAACATGTAGTGAAAAATTCAAGCAAGTCTGAAGGTGCTCATTCTTTAAAAGCTTATGTTGAAGAAAATATATATGCACCAATGGTTGAATTACAATTAACAAAGAAGATTTCAAAAGATAAAGCTTATTATTTAAGTGAAGAAGACAACACATTGATATTAAATAGTGGATCAGAAAAGACTCAGCTGGCATCTGTTATTAAAAAGGCAGATACAGAAGGAATTGAAGAATTAAATAAAGAGCTCGATAATGTCATCGGATTAGATAGTGTAAAGACATTTATAAAAACTTTACAGGATAATATAAAGGTACAGAACCTTAGAAAGAATCAAGGGGCTAGTGAAGCAAAAATATCTCTTCATATGATATTTACAGGTAATCCTGGCACAGGAAAAACAACAATGGCTAGAATTATGGCTAGATATCTAAAGGCTTTGGGATATTTAAGCAGCGGCCATTTAGTAGAAGTTTCAAGAAATGATTTAGTAGGGCAATATGTAGGGGAAACTGCTCAGAAGACTATGGCCAAGGTAAACTCAGCTATGGGTGGGGTATTGTTTATAGATGAAGCCTATTCATTAGCAAGAGATAATAATGATGTATTTGGTATAGAAGCAGTAGACAGTCTTGTAAAAGCTGTAGAGGATAATAGAGACAACCTAGTTGTTATACTTGCAGGTTATACAAAAGAAATGGAAGATTTCTTAAAGACTAATAGTGGACTTAAATCAAGATTTAATCATAATGTTGAGTTTCCAGATTATACTCCGAAGGAACTTTTGCAAATTTCTAAAGTACTTGCAAAGTCTAATGGGTATAAATTTGAAGAAGCATTAGATGAGCAGCTTATAACTTTATATGAAGGAAAACAGATAAAGGGTAAAAACGATAGCGGAAATGGGAGACTTGCTAGAAATATAATAGAGCAGGCTATTGCAAATCAGTCAAAGAGACTGGCAGCAATAGATACAAAAGATATAAGCAAAGATGATATGAATACCCTTACCGTAAGTGATTTTGGATTTGATAAAAAGGTTGACTTTGATTTAGAAGCTGAACTTTCAAAGGTAATTGGATTAAATGAAGTTAAAAACTTTGTTAGAGATTTAGAAAAGCAGCTTATTGCTAAGGAAAAGAGAAAGAAACTTGGAATTAATGTGGAATCATCTCAATCTTTAAATATGATTTTCACTGGAAATCCTGGTACAGGAAAAACTACAGTGGCAAGACTTATTGCTGACTTGATGAAAAAAATGGGTATATTAAAATCTGGTCAAGTTATAGAAACTGATAGAAGTGGACTTGTAGGTCAGTACTCAGGAGAATCCACAAAGAAGGCTACTGAAGTATTTAAATCAGCTTTAGGAGGAGTCCTATTTATAGATGAAGCTTATGCAATCATGTCTTCAGAAAATGATCCTTTAGGAAAAGAAGCTGTAGATGTACTTGTAAAACTTGTAGAGGATTTTAGGGAGGATATCATAGTAATACTTGCAGGATACGACAAGGAAATGGGAGAGTTTCTAGATACAAACTCTGGACTGAAATCTAGATTTCCACTGAAGATTAGTTTCTCAGACTATAACTTAGATGAACTTTTATTAATAGGTAAATCTATGATAAAAGGAAAAGGTTTTGTACTTGCAGGTAATGCTGAAGATGAACTTAGAACTTCTATAGATGAAGAAAAGAGAAAAGGCGGAGCACAGGCTGGTAATGGAAGAATGGTTAGGAATATAGTTGAAAAAGCTATAAGGACCCAATCATCAAGAATTGCAGATTTAGAAGACTTCGATGAAAAAGCAGTAGTGCTGTTAACAGAAGAGGATTTTGGAGTTAGTACAGCACAAAATGAAAGCTTTGATTTAGAAGCTAAATTAAAAGATGTAATAGGACTTGAAGAGGTTAAGGACTTTGTGAGAAGTCTTCAAGCTCAGCTTAGAATAAAGAAACAAAGAAAGGCTTTAGGGCTTCCATCTGATGATTCACAAACTCTTCATATGATCTTTAAGGGTAATCCTGGTACTGGTAAGACTACTATGGCAAGAATCATAGGTGAAGTTTTATATAGTCTTGGAGTTTTAAAAGATAAAAAGTTTGTGGAAACAGATAGAAGTGGCTTAGTTGCTGGATATGTTGGTCAAACTGCTATAAAGACTAAGGAAAAGATAGATGCTGCTTTAGGTGGTATATTATTTATTGATGAAGCTTATGCTCTAGCGCAAGATGCCGGTAGCAACAGCGGATTTGGTAAGGAAGCTATTGATACTTTGGTTAAAGGTATGGATGATAACAGAGAAAATCTTTTAGTTATACTTGCTGGTTATAGTGAAGATATGGACAACTTCCTAGAAGTAAATCCAGGCCTAAAATCAAGATTTGCAAATATAATAGAATTCAAAGATTACTCAGTACAAGATCTTTTAGATATTGCAGATATTGTATTTAGAAATAAGGGCTATGTACTTACTGAAGCTGCAAGAAATAAAATGAAGACAATATTTGAGGATGCTTCAAAGGTTTCTGCTTTTGGAAACGGAAGATATGTAAGGAACTTATTTGAAAAAGCAGTTAGAAACCAAGCGGTAAGACTTGAAAATATTGAAAACTTAACTAAAGAACATCTTGTGACTATAGAAGAAGTCGATGTTTCTGCAGTGAGTTTATAGGAGGGTGATAATATGGGAACAATCTATAAACTTATAAGTAATTTAGTGGCAATTGCCTTTGGGGTAATATTTATACCTATAGTTTTACTATTACTTATTTTTACACCTTTAATGGCTATATCTAGTGCGATAAAGATAATTAGTTCTGGATATTCAGTAACTAGTGATTATATTAATGTCATGATTTCTGTTGTAGTTTTAACCTATTTATCACTTAGATTTAGAAATTTGAGAAGAATATATTTCGCGTTTCCGTCTTTATTTGAGACAATTAAATATCTAATAATAGCTAATTTATTTATAGCAATAGGCACTGACGTTTTAAATTGGAGTCATATTACCTTAGATCCAGGAAGACAAAAGCTTGGAATAGCTGTATTTGTATTATCATTGGTGCTTTGGAGAGTGTTTGTTTCTATATATTACTCCAAAAAGCCAATTACAAACTTCATGCCAAAGCCTGAAGAAAGAATGCAAAACTATAGCACAAAAGCTTAGTTAGTGGGAGGGGATATTATGAAGCAATTTAGAGAAGATGATGTAAATAAAGAAGCTGATGTTTTTAATGCTAAAAAAGTATCGAATAAAATTCGTAAAGATAATGAGGATGAGTTACTTAGTATACGATATAATAATGAAAAACCATTAAATGAAGAGAATATAAAAGAAGACATTACACCTGAAGAAGAATATGAAGATGATACTAATGAACAACCAGTAAGTGATGAGCCATTAAGTGCAGAATCACAATATAAAAGAATTGAAGAGAAAGAAAAGAAAAATGATTATATAACCCCAGCAATGAAGAGTTTCAGAATGGCAGTTGGAATACTTGCAATAGTAGCTGTAGTTTACACTGGCTTCTTTGGAAGAGCCGGTGCTGCAAATTATAAGCCTAACCTTGTATCAGGTAAGCTAGATGGGATTAATGCTGGAGAGATGTTAAGTAAGAATAGTGTGAAACTAGATGCAAAAGACTTTACTGTAGATACAGGGAAAAGCTATGGAAAAATTGAACTTTCTATTTGGAACTTTGTTGATAAAGAAGATGGAGATTATGTTCAGGTTTTTGTGGATGGATCACCTCAAGGTGAAGCTTTCTCCATAAGACATAAACCAGTTAAAGTTTCAGTGCCAGATAAGGCTGTAATTCAAGTAAGAGGAATTAGAGATGGAAGTAATAACGGAATAACCTACGGAGTAACCTTTAGTAAAACGGGAGAAACCTACCTTAATACTGTACCTTTAAATGCTGCAAACACTTATACTATAAAGAGTGCTGAGTAGTAGCCTTTTGGGAAGATTTTGGTTTATTTATGGTGTGTTACTTAGTTGTTTATACCGGTTTAACTTTTATAAAGAACAAAATAAAGAAATAAAAGGATTTTTAACATGGTAGATAAAAAGAAAAAATCACTAAAGAAAACAATATTTTTAGCTGGACTAACTCTGTTAATATTATCAGTAGGTTTGCCGTCTATAACCAAAAGTATTTGGGAGATTGTAATAAAAGGAATATTGATTTTAATTTCTGCTATATTAATTTCGTTTGCAGTAGTTAAAAAGGATTTTGATGAGAAGTGATATATTTTCGCTAATTGATTTCTAGACCTCATATAATATAATCTGATTGAGATCATTAAAAACAATAGAATCAGCTATATATAAACTTAAAAACCATGCATATAAAGGTTAACAAGCCTAAGTATGTATGGTTTTTTTATGCATTAAAATGCTGCTATTAAAAAAGCCTTATGTTCTGTATTAAATAAATGTTGTTAATGGGTTCTTTAAGGACAAGCTATACGGGTATTGGGAAAGTAAATTATAATTGTGGTTTATAGAATTATAGTAAAAGTGGCGCGTAATAGTATCAACATTTGTTTAATACATAAGATGATAGTATAAAAAGTGTATATCTAAACTTTGGTTTTTCAACATAACTAAGGGCATACAGAAGAATCCAGCATGCCCTTAGTTATATAATATAAGATATTAGAATGTAATTTTATCTGGATTTTTAGAAAATCCACAAACACCATTTAAATCAGCAATAAGTTTAACATCCTCTTGCGAAAGTTCAAAAGCAAAAACATCTCCATTTTCAATAATACGGGATTTTGTTACAGACTTTGGAAGAGGTAAAAATCCCATTTGCAAACTCCAACGTATGCATATTTGTGCAATTGATTTTCCGTACTTTTCTGCTAAAGCTTGCATTTCCTTTGATTCAAAAATCAAACCAGTTCCCAGTGGACTATATGCCTCTAATAGAATATTATGAGCTTTGCAGTACTCTACAAGTTCATCTTGTGTATCTCCAGGGCAAAGTCTAATCTGATTAACCATAGGAACAATAGTTGCTGTTTTAAGTAAGGCTTCTATATGATGAGGATGAAAGTTACTTACTCCAATTGACCTGATATGTCCAGCGGCATAAAGTTCTTCAAAGGCCTTCCATGAGCCAGCATTTGCTTCTTCCCAACAATCCCTATATTTTATAGGATTTGGCCAATGAATTAGATAAAGATCAAGGTAATCAGTATCAAGCTTCTTTAGAGTCTCTCCGAAAGCCTTCATAGTATTTTCATAACCATGATCATTATTATGAAGCTTACTGGTTATGAAAATTTCTTCTCTAGGTATTCCACTTTCCTTTACTGCTATACCAACACTTTCTTCATTCTTATATCCAGCAGCAGTATCAATATGACGATAGCCAGCTTCAAGAGCATCGCGCACAGAAGATATAGCAATTTCACCATTTTCTGCTTGCCATGTACCTAGACCTACACATGGGATTTCAACGCCGTTAGATAACTTGTAACAATCCTTCAAAGAATTCATTTTTAATACACACTCCAATCTTTAGATAGTATTATTTTAAGCACCAAGACTTAATTTTCTATTTTCATTAATGTATATCATTTAATAAGAATATACATAAATTGTACACCTTAGAGTTTACTGTAAGTCAATAAAATTCCAAAAAACTAGCTGTAAAATGAAAAGGTAAATTCTTGTTTGTAATAGCTAATGAGTGATTAAATGAAACACTTCCATCTGAAAAAAACATTTGATTCTAATAGCTTGGTCATATAGAGTCTCATGTATAACTAATTAATTTCAACAATTTTCTCAAACATAGCTATAAAATATAAAAGTTTCACAGTAAATGTACTAAAATCTAAATTTGTATTAGGGGGAGATATATAAATGGTAACTTGTAAAAATATTTTTGAAAATAAAAATATTGAGGTGGTAGAGGCTAGAGGAGAGGTAAAAGTACTTGAGTACAAAAAAGATCTAAGTGTAAACGCTGCAACCGCAATGGCTGCTTACTTTGCTTCTGAGATGAATATTAGAAAGAGACAAGTGCTGATTGAACTCAAAGGTAATGCATATACAATAAGCGCTGGAGCTATGCAGTGGACTTCGGGAGCTGTCACTATGGCTGCGGATGTTAAGGGGCTTGGAGATTTATTTGGAAAGGCTTTATCTTCAAAAGTAACGAAAGAATCTGCAATTAAACCTAAATATCAAGGTAATGGTTTATTAATGCTAGAACCAACATATAAACATATATTGCTTGAAGATGTTTCAGATTGGGGAGGGTTAGTGCTAGATGATGGTTTGTTCCTGGCTTGCGAATCAAAGGTTCAACAAAAGGTTGTTGCAAGGACAAACCTTTCGTCAGCTGTACTTGGAAAAGAAGGATTGTTTAATCTATGTCTAAGAGGTCAAGGCATTGCTGTTCTAGAGAGCCCTGTGCCAAGAGCTGAACTTATAGAGTTTATTGTTGAAAATGATGAAGTTAGAATTGATGGAAACTATGCAATAGCATGGTCAGATACATTAGATTTCCGTGTTGAGAAGTCTAGTAAAAGTTTGCTTGGTTCCGCAGTTTCTGGTGAGGGATTAGTAAATGTATATCGTGGAACAGGAAGAATACTTATGGCGCCTATTCAATAAGTTACTGTAAATAAAGAAGTATTAATATAAAGGCTAACTGTTTAATTTTTATGTACAAAAGTCATTAGAAAATTCAAGCCTTGCACAAATAAGGCAGTGCCTAAAAGTGCATGGCATTTAATCTTATACAAATATAAATTGAATTGCTATCATATAGATGGCTGTCCCACCTATTATGCTAAGCAAATTATTTCTTTTCCATATATGTAATATCGCTACTGAGGATATGCCAATCAGTTCAGGAATTCCAAAAGGAAAAGTTATTAAGCTAACATTTTTTAAGCAGTAAATTATCAGCATTGCCATAACAGCAGGAGGTAAATAATTGCCTAGATATAGTACATACTTTGGTGTAGACTTTCCTTTTCCAAAAAGGATAAAAGGAGCAATCCTTGTACCGAAAGTAACTATGGCAATAATTATTATAGAAATTAGGGTAGAACTAATATTAACATTCATTACTCACCTCTCCTTTATTAACACCGTAATTTTTTCCCTCTATCTGTTTTTGGAATACCATCAATGTTATAGATATGAAAATCATTGATGGTAGAATTAAATTGCTTGGACCAAATAAGATAAGAGATAAAATTGTGGAGCATGCACCTATCAAAACGGGAGTATGATTTTTATAGGTTGACCATTGTTCAATGAAAATTACTACAAATAAAGCGGTCATTGCAAAATCAATTCCTCTTGTATTAAAAGTTATAAGTGAACCTGCTATTGAGCCAATTGCACTGCCAATAATCCAGTATATTTGGTTAAATAGTGATATGAAGAACATGAATTGGTTGTTATTAACTCCTTCAGGAGCTTTTGAAGCGCAAAGTAGAGAGTAAGTTTCATCGGTAAGAGAAAAAATCATATAGGTCTTTTTCTTACCCATCTCTTTAAAACTCTCAATAAAGGATAAACCATAAAAGACATGTCTTATGTTTACAAATAAAGTCATCAGTGCGATTTCAATTAAACCTGCCCCACAGGTTAAAAGATTAATAGCTATAAATTGCATTGATCCAGCATAGATTAATATGCTCATTAAAATTGCCCATAAGAAGTTGTAACCAGACTTTTCTAGCAGCAGTCCAAAGGCTATGCCTACTGACACATATCCTAACATTACAGGTATGGTAACAGGAAATGCCGATTTAATTGCTTTTTTCATATAAATGCCCCCTTAATTCAGATGAAATGATATTATATTCATAAAAATGTACTATCCGAAATTATAGTATAAAGGGTAAGATTTTGCAATATCACTTAGTTTTATAAAATTGCCTCATATTTATTTATGAAATAAGTATGAGGCTTTATACATAAAGTGATATTAAGAGAGGAAAAATGAGCTATCTTGATAAGTATCAATGGGAGTTGAGCTTTGAAAACTTACAGGAAGAAAGGATGAATTGTTTATGATATAAGCTTAAGTGTGAAGTTTTTCATTTTTATATACAAAAGAGAGTTTTTATATTGATATAAAAGTATATTCCAAATTTCTATTAATTTTTAGAAATAGGGTTGAATTTTTTGAATTAGGAGTAATTATTTATTATTATGTAATTAAACCCTTGCTTCGAAGTAGTGATCTCCACCATTTGATTTGGTTGCACTTGAAATTGTGTCTGGTTTCTGTATCTTTGGAGTTTTTGTTGCACTTGAAACTGTATCAACGGTTTGAGTTTGTCTACTGGAATAAATATTATTTAAAGATGCAGATTGAAATAATTTTGATATATTCATTTGTTAATTACCTTCTTTCACAGTTTTAAAATTTATCTATATAAGAAATATATAGATTAATAAATTAGTAAAATATAAAAACTCTCTAATGAACATGTTTGGCTAAATATATGGATGTACCACTTCGTAATAAAATATATTATTTTTAAATTCTCTCACCAGAAACCGTGAGAGTTTTAAAAATAAATTTCGGTTCGAAGTGGTACATCTATAGAATTATTTATGTTATATGTTAGTAAAACATATCCAATAATTGCAATAGTATAATAATATAGACTAAAGCTTAGAAATAGCTGAGAATTTCCATAAAGTGTAATTATAAGTTTTTTAATTTAGGAAATAATAATAAATATTAATAATTCTTGACATTAATCAATTGATTTTATATATTAAAATAAAGGCTATGAAAAGAAGAGTAATTATCTTTGAAGCTTACAGAGAGTTCCTTTTGCTGAGATGGAACAGTGGAAATTTTAATGAAACAAGGCTTGGAGCTGCATACGGATCTTATTTTGAGGAATAGGTGATACTATGACGTTTGTTCACGTTACGGAACTAGAGTATGTGTTAGTACTTGATAAGATTAGCATGGTAACATGCTAATGAAGCAGGGTGGTACCGCGATCAATTCGCCCCTACAGATTATTGTAGGAGGTGTTTTTTTTATACCCTTTTTACTGTCTAAGAAAGTATAAAATTTTTGAAAGCTAAACCTAGTAATATTAAGGAGTTAAAATAAAAAAGTTAGTTTTGGATAACTTAAGTAATATATTATTTTGAATTAAGCGTCAGTAGGCTGGATGCAGATAAACTTAATATGAATTAGGCAGTAAAATTTGCAATCATATGTACAATTAATAGTAATTTTATTATTGATTTTTTATTCTTTAGGAAATTATATTTTAGATATATCTATGGATAACTATGTATAACAGGCTTAAAAGATAATATAAGTTAAAGAATAAAAAAGAAAACTTATTCACCTGCCAGATTTTCCTCATATACATTCGGAAAGCAGGTGTGTTAAAAAAGCTCACTAAAGAAGGTCGCTCAGCAACTTTTTTGTAGATTTAAATAAATTAGTTAGTCGATGTTATTACATTTAAGGAGTGTGCAAAATGGAAAAAAGAAAAATAGAACGCCCAATATTTCCAAAGAAAGCAGTTATAACTTCAGGTATGCCTTATGGAAATAAAGAACTACACTTTGGACACGTTGGTGGAGTGTTTGTTCATGCAGATACCTTTGCAAGGTTTTTAAGAGATAGAATTGGAAAAGAAAATGTTATATTTGTATCAGGAACAGATTGTTATGGATCACCTATTTCTGCAAGCTACAGAAAAATGGTAGACGAAAATAACTATGAAGGAACTATTGAGGATTATGTTCGTGAAAACCATGAAAAGCAAAAAGAAGTGCTTAATAAATATGAAATGGAACTAAATCTTTATGCTGCATCAGCACTGGATAGAGCTGGTGAAATACACAAAGAGGTATCTGCTAGTGTATTCAATAAATTATATGAAGGTGGATATTTAGTTAAATTATCATCTCCACAGTTTTATGATCCAGATAAGAAAGTTCTATTAAATGGTCGTCAAGTAATAGGCAAATGTCCTATAGAAGGATGCACATCTGAAAAAGCTTATGCTGATGAGTGTGATTTAGGACATCAATTTATGCCGATTGAATTAATAGATCCAAAGAGCACTTTGTCAGGTAAAGTACCAGAACTTAGAGATGTTACAAATTGGTACTTTAAATTGGATGAATATAATAGGCTTTTAAATGAAGAAGTAGATTATTTAAGAAAGAATACGAATTGGCGTAAGTATTTACTAAATACAATCGAAGAATTTTTAAAGCAACCAATTATATATGTTAAACGTAAGCAGTTAGAAGAGGTAACAGATTTAGAAGAAAAGTTACCAAAACACACCATTATAGATGAACCAAAGAAGCCATCTGTTTCTTTTGTTTTTGAAAATCTAGATGATAGAGATAAGGCAAGAGAAGTTTTTGATAAGATGGGTATCCGTTTTAGAACTGGCAAGACTCTAGTGCCTTTTAGATTATCAGGTAATGTTGAGTGGGGGATAGAAGTCCCTGAAAAAGAAGAACTTAAGGATTTAACTTTCTGGGTTTGGCCTGAATCTCTTTGGGCTCCAGTATCTTTTACTAAAGCTTATCTGGAAAGCATCGGAAAAGATTCAGAAGCATGGAAAGAGTTTTGGACTGGAAAAGATTCGAAAGTATATCAATTTATTGGTGAAGACAACATCTATTTCTATGGAGTTGCTGAGATGGCAATGCTTATGGCTTTATTAGGAATAGATAAAGATGATAAAGTAGACTGGGAAAATGTGAATATTCCTCATTTAATTGCAAATAATCATCTGCTTTTTATGGATAAGAAAGCTAGCAGCAGTGGCTCTATAAAACCACCTATGGCAAGAGGACTATTAGAATACTATACTGCAGAGCAATTACGTATGCATTTTTTAAGTCTTGGATTAGTTAAGAAAAGTGTAAGCTTTGCACCTCAAGCTTTTATGGATGATAAGGATAAACAAGGTCCTGATACTGTTTTGAAGGATGGTAATCTGCTTACAAATGTGTTTAATAGACTTGTACGTTCTTGCTTCTATACAGCACAAAAGTATTTTGATGGCACCATACCAGTAGGAGAAATTAGCAAGGAAATTTTAGAGGAATCAAATGAAGCTATTTTAACTTATGAAAAGCACATGTACAATCACGAGTTTCATATTGTAACTTATGTTTTGGATAGTTATATTCGTAATATGAATAAATATTGGGTAAATAATATGAAGCAAGCAGAAAGTAAGGAAGATAATGAATTACGAAGGCAAGTACTTATAGACTCATTTCATGCTGTAAGAACAGCTATAACCTTAATACATCCTATTGCTCCAAATGGCTGTGAGATGGTAAGAGAATATTTAAATATAGATGAAAAACTTTGGAGTTGGGATTATATTTTTAATCCAATTAATGCTCTTTTAGGTGATCCAGCTACTCATAAATTAAAATACTTAGAACCAAGAGTAGACTTCTTCTCAAAACATGAGAGTCAAATCTCTGGGTAAAGGTTTCTAAATAATAAGTACTTTGCTGAAATTAGAAAGAGCCCTAATTTATATATTATGCTTTAAGAAGAATCCTATTATAGGGTTCTTTTTTTGTTGTAGAGGAAAGCGTATAATTTCTATGATATCTAAACTAGTAATTTCAAGAGATTAGGATAACCTTTTAGTAAATGCAGTAAAAATAGAACTTAATAGACTATAGGGTTAAATAAAACGTATTATGGAAGATTTTTATTGATTATATTAGATAATTATTGACAGATGATGGTAAAGATAATATGCTTATTCTAAGAAATGAATTACAATTCATTACTTACTACATAGGAAAGTATAAAGTTCCCATTATGGAGGAGATTTATTATGGTGTACAAAAAGTCAGATAAAACAGAATCACGTAAAGATGAAAAAAGAAAATTAATCTTTGAAACTGCATCTAAAGTCTTCGCGGAAAAAGGATATAACAATACTTCAATAAAAGATATAACAAATAAGGCTGAAGTTTCTGTTGGTACATTTTATTTGTATTTTAAGAACAAGGAAGAACTCTTTGAGGAATTATATGATCATATGGAACAAATAATAAGCAACATAAAAAATTATGCTATGAAAAAGGAAACTTCGGTAGCTTCTGAAAAGTTCGCTAATGTAGTAGCTGCCAGTATATGGACCTATCAAAAGTATAGGCAACTTGCAAAAATCTTGCTTGTTGAAGCTTTGCGAATAAACTCTCGATTTGAAGAAAGATATCAAGAACTTGTTATGAAATCCTGTGAAGACATGGAGGGGATTTTAAAGCGTTTGAAAGCTATAGGAATAATTGATGTTCCAGATGTTAAGGTGTCAGCTATAGTACATGAAGGTTCTTTTAACTATGCTATAAGCTATTGGCTAAGGACTGATGATAAAACTGATTTCAAAGAATATTGTTATCCTCTAGCGGTTTCTTCTCTTCAGTCTTTAAAAATTGAATTTTCTAAGGAAGATATACAAAGAACCATTAAAAGCATGTTTTTAGAATTGGATAAGGTGGCTGATGAACTAATTAAGTTTAGTTAAGTAAAAAAATAAATAGATTGGAGGTGGGTTTTTAATAGGTATGCTCAGTTGTACTTATTAGATCTTGTTATGATAGAATTGAATAAAATTAAGTTACTTGCTCAAGGTGGGCAAGCAGAGATTTATGAACTAGATAATGATAAAGTTATAAGAGTATTACGAAACGTAGAAGAAGAGGAATATCTTAAAGCTGAAATGGCAACTATGCAAGCTTTGAAGAAGAAAAACAAGGCTGTACCTACAGTATATGAATATACGAAGATAAATGGAAGACCTTCAATAATTATGGAGAGGCTTAAAGGGGATACGATGCTAGATCATATAAAGAAAAATCCTCTTCAGCTTTTCAAGTATGCTGAAAAGTTAGCTAGTCTTCATGTTGACACAACGAGTTCTGTTGAAGGATTGGTACTTATTTTAATAAATGATAGAGCAGCACATTTAATACAAAAAGCAGAGATGTTAGATGATGATGTTAAAAAATTTGTCCTTGATATTTTGAAGGAGTTACCAAAAGGAATGGATGTTTGTCACGGAGATTTTCATCCAGGAAATATCATGATTGTAGATAATAAATATTATGTAATTGACTGGTTTGGTGCAACTTATGGTAGAAAGCTTTCAGATATAGCACACACTTATCTAATTTTAAGAAACACACCTAAAATTCCAGGAATAAGTAAATTTCAGAACTATCTTATAGGTATTTCAGGAAGTATTATTTCAGGTAAATATTTATCTGCATTAGAAAAAATACAATCAATAGATTATAGTGAATTCTCCAGATGGATGGTCATCAGAGCAGCAGAAAGAGTTTATTATGGAATGCCTTTTGAAAAAGAGGCGCTTGTTAATTTTCTTAAAAGATGCATGAGAGCTCAAAGTGGTGGAGTAAATCCAGATGGTTGGTGGAAGCTTATATAAAAGTATATAGTCACTATTTAAAAGTTTAACTTGTATTTTACAACTCTATAAGATATATTTAATAATTCTTTAGTACCTTTAGAGTATAAAAATAAATTCTAAAGGATAGGTGAAGGAATGTATACTAAAAACTTGCTAGCTTATAGTTACAATTCAAAGACCGATGTGAAATTACAAAAAAAGATTAATTTAATGAAGGTATTGATTCTATTGTTATTATTGACTATTTGTGGTGTATTCATTAGAGGTCTTACCAAGTCATTTGAATATAGGAACAAAAGCAATCTTTTAGTTGCAGATTTTAAAAACGATATTACTATGCTCAGTGAAGCTGCTAATGTAATTGAGACAGAGAGAACATATAATAAATTTTTAGAAGTAGGTCAATTTGGTACTGATGGAAAGTTGATAGATGCCAAGGAAATCTCAAAGGATTTATCGTTAAGCCTAATTAATATTACAGATATGAATAAAAATAATAAGATAGATTCTGAGGAAATTTCAGAGCTAGGTATCATGAGATTTAGAACAGATATTTATCAAAAAGAGCTGAAAACTCTTCAATTCAGTTTGAAATCACCAGATCATAATTTGAAAAACTTTATAATTATAACAAAGGGAAAATATGCAGGGACAATCCTCTATAATGGCAATTTTAAGTTTATTGATAACGAAAATAAAAGGTATTTTGGTTTAGAGATATATATTTAATTTAATGATAAAATATAATTCAAAATGTTAAATATATTTATGTAACACTTAGCAATAAAATTTATAT
Organism: Clostridium folliculivorans; assembly: GCF_024341905.1. GTDB lineage: Bacteria > Bacillota > Clostridia > Clostridiales > Clostridiaceae > Clostridium_AR > Clostridium_AR folliculivorans. The sequence goes on along the minus strand of NZ_BQXY01000002.1, from coordinate 556,901 downwards.
TTTTAATTTATCTTCTTACAGTCAGTAGGAGTTTTAAAAATAGATTTTGATTTGAGTGGCACATATTTAGTTTTGTATGGAGGAATTAATATGAATTATAAAGTTGATTTTCATACGCATACAATTTTTTCTGATGGCGGAAGCACTCCAGAAGAGATGATTGATGATGCTATAGCAGGAGAGGTAAAAGCAATAGCTCTTACTGATCATGATAATATAGAAGGAATTTGTGAAGTTTCCAGGCTGGCTAAGGAAAATAATATAGATTTTCTAAGTGGTATAGAGATAAGTGCACTTTGCAAAGATGGAAGAATTATTCATATTTTAGGAATAGGAATTGATTTTGATAATTCAGAATTCTTGAAGGCCTACAATGAAATGAAACAAGCTAGACACGAAAGTGTAAGTAATATCTTATCAATAATAAAGCAACAAGGTATAAATATTGATATTAATCAATTAAAAGAAAACTCATTTAGAAAATATTTAGACAGATACGATGTATATAAATACTTTATTGAAAACAAAATGTGTGAAACTGCTCAAGGAATTTGGGATAAGTATTTAGATCCAATTCCGTATGGTGAAAAAGAATTATTTAGAGTAGAAGATGCCATTAAAGTAATAAAACAAGCTGGAGGACTATCTTTTCTAGCACATTATAATAAACATATGGGATTCGCAGGACTGGATAATGACCAAATAGAAGAAGAGATAAGCTACTTAGTTAGTCTGGGCTTAGATGGAGTTGAAAGATACTATCCTTCCTACAGTGAAGAAGATTATAAATTTTTGGATTACCTAATTAATAGATATAATTTGATGATTTCTGGTGGTACAGATTATCACGGTAAAAATAGACCGGATATAAAAATCGGAAGCGGAAAAGATAATAATCTTGCTATACCCTATGAAATTTATACAAATATAATTAATAGATTGGAACATTTGAGTATAGGCAAAAATAAGATTTGTTTATCTAGAAGTCTCTTATAAAGAGCTTCTTTTAAGATGTAATATGAGGGAAAGATGTGTTTTTGTTAAGGTTATAAACAGCATGATAAAAAAGATGGATATTCTAGATTTAAAAGACTTATTTATATGAATATAGATAAGGAAGTTGAATTGATAAATCCTAAGCTAGAATATGTTGATGATGAAATGATTACAGTTTGGGATGACTGTATGTGCTTCCCTGAACTTTTGGTAAAAGTAAAAAGATTTAAAAGGTGTGTAGTATATTATAAAGATTTGGCTTGGAAAGATAATTTTTTAGAGTTAGAAGGAGATATATCTGAGTTGATACAACATGAATATGATCACTTAGATGGAATTTTAGCAGTACAAAAGGCTTTGGATGAAAGATCTTTCAAGATACAAATAAAATAATAAAAAATGATTAATAAATTCTTAGCATACTAAACATTTTATTAGTTAAAGAATTGTTGAATTATAGATAAAGGGAGCCTGTTATTTATGGCTCCCTTTAAAATTTCTAAATAATATCGCTGTTTTATATAAGTTTCTAAGCAAAAACAAATTCTTATAAATTTATTCTATCTTCTTAGAGTATTAATTCTTTTAGCAACCAAAGCAGCTATCACAGCTTTTATTAAATCACCGATAATGAAAGGAAGTGCTCCTACAATGAATGCTCTATATACACCGATTCCTGTAATATACGATAGCCATAAAACTCCTAAAATATAAACCACAACAATTCCGCCTATAATGTTGGCTGATATCATTGAAATGATAGAATTATTTTTATTCTTTATTATACAAATAACTATGGAACCAATAAGAAATCCCATTAGATATCCTCCGTTAGAGCCTACAATAACACCAATGCCTGATGCTCCTCCAGAAAATACAGGAAGGCCAATAATCCCCATAAATATAAATGTGATTACGCTTAATCCGGCTTGCAGTGGAGTAAGTACACAGCCAACAAGCATTATCATAAGGGTTTGTCCTGTAAGTGGAACCGGGCTAAAAGGTAGTGGGATTGCGATATAACCAAAAACAGAAATTAAGGTGGCAAATAGTGCTGCATAAATCATATCATTTATTTGAATTTTTTTTCTCATGAAAAGTCCTCCGATTCTATTGATTGTAATTTTAAAAATTTCATTTCTTAACCAACTTGTCCAATTTAGTATAAAATACTAAGAATATATTGTCAACTATAAAAGTAAAAGTGGTTGACAATAGATGGCTCAAAAAAATTTGATTCTTTGAAGCAAGATTTAAAACCTAGTAAAATGAAAATCAAGTTTAATAAGATTAAATTTTTTCGGTGAAAAGTTGTTGTTTACATGATATAATTAGACAGAATGTCTTAAAATTAAATATAAATATACAAGAAATATCAAGAATCAATTGGATGGATTGTTGAATATTTTCAACTCAGCTCGGAAAGTTGTTTCTATTTGTCAGAGCTTGTGGTGAGAAAACTTAAGATATAAGCGTAATTAAGAAGTTATGAGTCTATAACTAAGGAGAAGTGTTTTTGAATGAGAGTAAAATATAAACTTATCATCAGCTATTTGGTTTTAATCGTGTTTGCCGTAAGTGTTTTAGGTTTTCTAATTGGTAAGAAGTCAAATGATGCAGTGTTTAAAGAGCTAGATGAGAAAAGTCAGCGTTTAACAGAATCAATTATTACGACCCTTAGTGTAAGAAATGATCTTCTGACAGAAAAATCCTATGGGGATTTGAATTTTGCAAATACTTTATTAAATAATTTATCTGACCTAACAGTAAACTATAATGAAAACGTAAAGATAGGAGAGTTCAATCTTCCGGTTCTATATACAGGAAATCAGAGATTGTCCTTAGATAATACTATAGTAGATAAACTCAAACAGTCTACAGGGACTGTGGCAACAATATTTTTATTGCATGATAATAAGCTAATAAGAGTTTCAAGTACAATTTTTAAAGATAATATGAGAGTATTAGGGACATATATATCAAATGATTCTGTTGCTTATAATAGAATAATTAGTAACCAAGAATATATTGGAGATATTTTGATAGAAGGCGTTGGATATGTTACAAGGATGAAGCCTTTATTGGATAAAGATAATAAAGTTATTGGAGCAATTGGAATAGGAAATAAGATTATTAACAATTATCTAGAAGAAACAATTAGTAATGTTAAGCTGGGGAAAACCGGTTATGCATATATACTAGATTCTAAAGGGAATGTAGTCATTCACCCAACTGAAAAAGGCAAGAATGTAAGTAATTATGATTTTGTTCAAAAGATGCATTTAGGCAGTGGTGGAAGAATTGAATATACCTATAACGGAGTTAAAAAAGTAGGGTACTATCAATTTTTCGAGCCTTGGCATTTATATGTAGTAACTACCGCAAATTACGATGAACTAAACTCCTCGGCTAAATCAATTTTGACCACTACTGTTGTTACTGGTTCTATAATAATTATCTTAAGTGGAATTATAGGATTGCTTTTAGCAAATACTTTAGTAAAGCCTTTGGATAAGTTAAAATCCTGTATGGAGATAGCAGGCAAAGGTGATTTGACTGTTCATTGTGACATAGAAAGTAAGGATGAGATAGGAATATTAGCAAATAGTTTTAATAATATGTTGGCTGAGAACAGAAGATTGGTAGAAGAAACCTTAGAATACGATAAGCTAAAAACTGAGTTTATTGCTAATATGTCTCATGAACTAAGAACTCCGTTAAATATTATTTTTGCAACTGCGCAGCTATTTAACGTGCTAATAAGCAAAGGTGAAGATCTTAATACTGATAAAATAAGGAATTATACTTTTAGTATAAGGCAGAATTGCTATAGACTATTAAGACTAGTAAATAACCTAATTGATATGACTAAGATTGATTCTGGTTTTATGAAGCTGGAGTTGAGGAACGATAACATAGTACAAGTTACAGAAGAAATAACTCAATCCACTGCTGCGTATGTAGGGCAAATGGACAGAACAATTATATTTGACACTGATCAAGAAGAAAAAGTTATGGCTTTTGATGCTGAAAAACTGGAAAGAATTCTGCTTAATTTAATTTCCAATGCCACTAAATTTACTGAGCCTGGAGATGAAATAAATGTTACTTTGTTTAATTATGAGGATCATGTAGTAATTAGTGTAAAGGATACAGGCAAAGGAATACCAGAAGATAAAGTTTCACAGCTTTTTCAAAGGTTTAAGCAAGTAGACCCATTACTTAGCAGAAGTCATGAAGGTAGTGGCATAGGATTGTCAATTGTTAAGGCTTTGGTGGAGATGCATGAAGGAACAATAGAAGTAAAGAGTGAATTTGGAAAAGGTACAGAGTTTATAATAATATTGCCTGTGAAAATTATTTTAGATATAGAAGATGTAAAAACTAATAGCAATTTTACAAATCAATCTAAGGTTGAAAATATACATATTGAGTTTTCAGATATATATAACTAATATATAGAAACATCTAAATAGAACTTAGGATATCAATATTTGTAAAGAATAAAATAAGCTAGGAGTATTATTCATACCCTTAGCTTATTTTATTTGCCTATGTTTTTAGGGAATAATCTTTCTTTATAATAGGCATCAGCCTGATAAACTACCGCTAGAGGATTGTGACAAAGGACTCTATCCTTTACAGCGAATACAGTTACAGGTGCTTCAGAATATTTAATAAACAAAGAATCATGTCCTACACATAAACCTAAAATTATATTAAGTTCTGTATTATCGTCGTTTAAGAATAATGCTTGACCAATTGGGTTGCACATAGGAACTTTGCTATTATTTATTTCAATTAGATTTTTGGAGATATGTCCGTTCTTGCAAATCACTGAATTTACTTCGAAACCATTATGTACAAGTATCTTACTTAGAATTTTACTTTCATTAGAAAGGCCTATGCAAAAGGCTAGTCCGATTTTCTTATATCCACAACTTTTTGCAAAAGACATTGTTTCCTCTAATCTTGTCTTTTCACCATAATCTTCGCTGACAACTAATGCTGAAGCTTTGGCAAGCTTATAGTTTTCTTCATCATTATATAATGCTTTTATATCCTCAATATTTTCACTTATGCATGGACAGTTTTTGGGTGCATTATCTATATCGCCACTATTACATACATGCTTTGAACAAAGAGCACAAGTATACATGAAAAAACCTCCTTTTAACTGAATAAGTGCAATTAATAGTATGCTAATACAATATATGTTAGTAATTATAGTATAATATAAATCCATTAAAGAGAAAAGGTATATGGGAAATTCGAAAAATTGATTTTGCAATTTTATTTAAAGTAAATGGGGTAGAGGCACAGGGAAGTAAGAGTAGTGTTAGTGGATAAGATAAGTGTAAGTATAATTAAAAGTTCATACTTTTTATTTTATTGGTAAATTAAAGAAGGCCTATGATATTATGATTATCATAGACCTTCTTTAATTATTATATTTGGTTTAGATTATTCTAATTTAGCGATTCAATAAGGCTGTTTGCAAGATTCTCCAATGAGTCTGAATCATTTTCTTTCATGGCAGAATTTAAGGACATGCTATTATCTAAGATAGTCATCTCTTTCATGCCTTCTAGATGCTCATGGATTAATCTTCCAGATTGAGGAGCCCAAGAACCATTTTCTATAAGGCCGAAAGTACGTTTTTGAAGATTTAATGCTTTCATATCCATTAGATAGTTATGCATAGGTGGGTAAATGTTTAGGTTGTAAGTTACACAAGCTAAAACTACATGGCTATATTTGAAGGTTTCTGAGATCAAGTATGATACATGAGTACTTGAAACATCATACATAACTACATTTCGTAATCCTTTTTTGACTAGTCTGGTTGCAAGGTCATTAGCAGCCGCTTCAGTATTACCATACATTGTCCCATAGACGATCATAACACCTTTTTCTTCAGGCTCATAACGACTCCATTTGTCATATTTATCAAGTAAGTATCCAAAATCATTACGCCATACTAATCCATGGAGTGGACAAATGAGCTTTATATCTAGACCACTAGCTTTTTTTAGTAAGGATTGAACATGTGGTCCGTATTTTCCTACGATATTTGTATAGTATCTTCTAGCATCTTCAATCCAGTTTCGGTCATAATTAACTTCATCATTAAATAACTTACCGTCTAAAGAGCCAAAAGATCCAAAGGCATCTGCGGAAAATAATGTACCACTTGTGATATCATAGGTTACCATTGCTTCTGGCCAATGTACCATTGGAGCAGACACAAATACAACTTCATGTTTTCCAAAAGACATCTTGTCGCCTTCTTTAACTATTATTGTTTTGTCATCTATATGGAATCCGAATTGATGCATAAACAATGAGGCTTTTTCTGTGCATATGATTTTGGTTTCAGGATATCGAAGAATAATCTCTTCTATACATGCGGCGTGGTCCGGTTCAACGTGATTTATTACCATGTAATTGAGAGGTCTTTTTCCTAAAACAGCATTAATATTCTCTAGAAACTGTCTGCAGATTGACCAATCTACAGTATCGAATAGTACAGACTTATCATCTAACAAAAGGTAAGAATTATAGGAAACACCACTTGGTATAGGGTGAATGTTTTCAAATAGAGCAAGGCGGCGATCGTTGCCACCAATCCAATATAAATCCTCAGTTATTTCTCTAACACAATACATGAATTTAATCCTCCTTGTATAAATTGATTGTGAACTTTGATAGAAAGCTATCTATCTTTCTATAGGGTTCCATTACGAAAACTTAAGTTATGCATGTTCGAAAATCATGCACCTATGAATTTTAGGCATGCATAACTTAATAGTTGAAGTTGGAACCCTATAACGAATATCACACTTCAATGAACATTGTCTTTTCTTCCCCGCAAGAAGGACAAGCCCATTCTTCTGGTATGTTTTCAAATATTGTTCCAGGGGTTATTTCTCCTTCAGTATCACCCATAGCAGGATCATACTCGTAACCGCATCCGTTGCAGACATAATGTTTCCATGCATGAGCTACTTTCTTTTGAATAATTTTCTTCATCTTTTTCATTGGAGGAGCAGCTTTTTTTGGTTCACCGTTGTCTAAGGCTGCGGTTAGTAGTGGAAGAATTTCATTTAAATCCCCAACTATCCCATAGTCAGCGTTTTTGAAAATCTTTGCATTAGAATCTATATTTATAGCTACGATAGTAGTAGCATCTTTTATACCTTTTAGATGTTGGCCAGCACCAGAGATACCACAGGCAATATAAAGATTGCCGTTGAATTTTTGGCCAGACATGCCAACATAACGATTTAAAGGAACGTATTTAAGGGTTTCAGCTACAGGACGAGAAGAACCTATAGCAGCACCAGCTTGCTCAGCCAGGGATTCTATTAAGTGCATATTTTCTTTTTTACCTATGCCCATACCTGCACTAACAACTCTATCTGCTTTACTTATAGGAGTATCTAAAGGTATTCCTATAGTGAAATCATATCCGTCGTCTTTTAAAGCTTTAACAAGAGAAGCAACCTTTTCTTCAGCAGTACCTTGTTTAAAGACTACTTTCTTTCTATATCCTGTTGCTGGTTCATGCTGAGGAGCTTTGCTAACATGTTCAGTTTTTGGCATCTTACCGATGATATGAGAGGAGATAACCAGTCTCTGAATTTCGTTAGTTCCTTCATATATAGTGCAAATCTTGGCATCTCTATAAGCACGTTCAACCTCCATGCCTTTTAAATAACCACTGCCACCAAAGATTTGAAGAGCTTCATTAACAATTTCAAGGCAAACATCTGAGGCATACTGTTTTGCCATAGCGGCTTCCATGCTATAGTGCTCATGATTTTCCTTAAGTTCTGCTGCGCTATAAATAAGTAATCTAGCGGCTCTTAGTTTTGTTGCCATATCCGATAGCTTGAAGGCTATTATTTGCTGCTGACAGATAGGTTTACCAAATTGAATTCTTTCTTTAGAATATTCAAGTGCATTTTCATAAGCTCCTTGAGCAATTCCGAGAGCTTGGGCAGCTATACCAATACGACCACCATCTAAGGTAGCCATAGCAATCTTAAAGCCTTCGCCCTCTTTGCCTAGTAGATTTTCTTTAGGGACTTTTACATCGTTGAAGATAAGTTCTGCAGTAGCAGAAGAGCGGATTCCCATTTTGTCATAATGTTTTCCAAAACTAAAACCTTCTGAGTCTTTTTCAACAATGAAAGCGCTAATGCCTTTTGTGCCTATATTAGGGGTTGTAACTGCGAAAACAACATATATATCAGCTTGTCCAGCGTTAGTTATAAAGATTTTTGAACCATTTAAAATATAATAATCACCTTCTAGTACAGCTGTGGTTTCAGTACCACCAGCATCGCTGCCTGCATTTTCTTCAGTTAAACCGAAGGCACCAAGTTTTTCTCCCTTAGCAAGAGGAACTAAATACTTTTGTCTTTGATCTTCATTGCCATAAGCAGCTATTGGGTAGGTACCTAAAGATGTATGGGCAGAAAGGATAACACCTGTGCCGCCATCAACTCTTGATAATTCTTCTACAGCTATGGCATAACTAATTACATCTAAACCTGCTCCGCCATATTCTTTGGGATAGGGTATACCAAGCATCCCCATTTCAGCTAGTTTATGAACTGCCTTTGTTGGAAATTTATTTTCTTGATCTAGCATGAATGCTATAGGCTTTACCTCTTCTTCAGCAAACTCTCTGATTTTTTTTCTTAAAATTTCATGTTGTTCTGTGGTTTTGAAAGACATATATTTCCCTCCCTCAAATCAATATTTTAGTGAATGGAGGTATAGGGTTCCTCTACGAAAATTTAATTTATACTTGTTTGAAAATCCTGCTTTCTGAGGATTTTCGGACATGTATAAATTAATAATTGAAGTTGGAAACCTATATAGAAATCCTATCTAAAGACTTAATTTGTGGTTTTGTCAAATAATCAATTATATGATCATTAAACAGAAGCAAATTAATAAATTGGTTAGGAATCCTGTCATTAATACATATATTACATAATATACCTTGTTAAAAGTATACCTATTTAATGTATATATTAACCTCCTATACTAAATATATTTATTAAAGGTTTACAATAGAACCTTAAAATTATTTGCGTTATTCTTAAACCTAGATTAATTTATTTGTATGTAATTTTATGTAAAAGTAAGATATAATTAGTGATTGTAAACAGTACAAGGATCAGTTGTAGATTTATGCATTTATGTTTCGTGATGTAAGGGCTAATTAATGCAAATTGATTGCTTTATTAGTTAAGAGTCTTTTGTGTTATATTATTGAGAATTGTATGTTTATTAAAATATTTAATACCTTGTTGTATTTTTAATTGTTAGAAATTTTTTGGAGGGAAACATATGGACAATAACTTTATATGGATAATTATTGGAGCTTTGTTGCTATCTACTATATTATCAAGCATTAATCAATTGCAAAATGATGTTAAAAGAACAAATGAAATTTTAATAAGAATTGCTAAACAAATTGGAGTTCCAGAGACATCTGTAGATGATGAAATTGAAAGCCTTATTTTAGAAGGGAAAAAGATTAAAGCAATTAAAGTATATAGACAATCCACCAGATCAGGCTTAAAAGAGGCCAAAGAGCATATCGATTTATTATGTGAAAAACTTAAAAGCTAAGAAGTTCGAAGTTTTTAAAAGTTTGATAAGGTAAGCTATAATGGCTTGCCTTAAAGTTTGCTTTAATTTTGAATTTTCCTTAAGATTTCACTCTTTAGCGACAAAAACTAGTGAGATAGGTGTTGCTATAGATAAAATTTATTTGAAACTGGTACATCCATACAGATAAACTACTTAGATACTTAAACTACCAATAAAGATTTCGATGGTTTTATGAATCTTTATTGGGATAGATTTCAATAGGAAGTAATTTATCTATAAAGTAGGCTTATAGACTAGCCTTATAATACTGCTTTGGAGATAATTGAAATTCTTTTTTGAAAGCTCTTACGAAACTAGAATAATCTATAAATCCGCAAAGTGAACACACTTCTCCGGCTTGCATACCGGTTTTTAGAAGATCAGCAGCTCTTTTAGTTCTTTTCTTTTGTATATAGCCATAGAGGGTGTAACCAGTTTCTTTCTTAAACAAATGCATAAGGTAATACTTATTAAGATAAAAGATATTTGATAGCATTTCTATAGAGATGTCCTTCTCTAAATTCGAGTTAATGAAGCTTAAAATAGACTCTATTCTAGGATCATATTTAATATCATCAATGTTTTTATCTGTATTCATATCTAAGAAAAATCTATTGATTTTAACCATGAACTGTATAAATAAGGCGTTTTTCAGTATGGTACTTCCAAAAGATTTGTCCTGTATTTCATCCTTAAGCTCCTGTAAGTTTTTCTTTAGCAGCTCTATCTGCTTTATATTTAATCTAATAAGGTTAAGTTTTCTTTCAGAGGCTATTTGAAAGCAGCTGAGAAGATCGCAGTTATTCATATTTTGCTTTTCTAAAAATAATGGATTTAACCAAAATATTATTCTTTCATATGGTTCAGTTTGACTTATTATAGGAAGATGAAGGTCGTTTTTGCCAACTAATAATACGTCCCAAGGTCTAAGTTTATAGGATTTTCCTTCAATGATATATGTGACATCTCCTGAGATAAAGATAATTATTTTATCAAAGTCGTGGTAATGAACCTCAAAGTCATTTTTTTTCTGATCTTTAAGGTTGAAGAAAAGAAAATCATCATTAAGATAACCTCTCTTTATTTTTTCTGTAGAAATACTTTCATTCAATATAAACACCTCAGATTTTATTAAAATATCATATCGTCTTTCGATTAACCCTTTGGAACATGTCTATCTATAAATTATAGCACTTTATGCAATATAATAAGCATTTAATTCAAGAAAATCTGCAAAAGTTGAGAATATAATATAAATATAGTAAGAGAAAAGGCACGTAAGAATCGTCTAAATCTTGATGATAAATACTGCTGAAAATAAATTGGAGGAACTGTAATGAAGTTATATGAAGTTTTAGAAGGAATAGACTATGAGATGTTAAGTGGAAGTGATGATTTAGACATAGAGAGTTTAACTTGGGATTCTAGGGATGTAGGCGAAAATTCACTTTTTATCGCTGTAAGAAATAGAAATGTAGATAGACATGATTTTGTATTTGATGCAGTAAGTAGCGGTGCTATAGCCTTGATGGTAGAACATGAGATTAATGGTATACAAAATAATATTGCAGTAATAAAAGTAAAAGATGCAAGAAGGTCAATGTCGCTAGCAGCGCAGAACTTTTATCATAGGCCTATAAGTAGATTAAAGACTGTTGGTATAACTGGTACAAACGGAAAAACTTCTGTGAGTTATTTTGTTTCAAAGATACTCGAAGTATTGGAGATAAAATGTGGAGTGATTGGCACTATACAAAATACTGTTGGCATACAAAAAATAAAGATTAAAAAGTTAAATCCAACTACGCCGGATGCAATAGAGCTTCAAGGAACATTTGCAGAGATGTTAGAACTTGGAGCAACCCATGCAACCATTGAAGTTACATCTTCAGCTTTATCTCAAGATAGGGTCTATGGATGTGCATTTGATATTGCTGTATTCACTAATCTAACGCAAGATCATTTAGAAGAACACGGCACTATGGATAATTATAAAAATGCTAAATTGAAACTATTTAGTATGTGTAAGAAAGCAGTGGTAAATATAGATGATTCATTTTCAAAGGATATCTTAGCTACTGCAAATTGTGAAATAATAACTTATGGTATTGATAAAAATTGTGATTTTAGAGCAACAGATATTGAATATACAAATTGTGGCGTGAGGTTTAATCTTCAATATAATTATCAGGCAAGAAAAGTAGAGCTTAATATACCAGGAAGGTTTAGTGTATATAATGCGTTGGCAGCAATCGCAAGTTGTTATAGCCTAAATCTTAGTATTGATGACATTGTAAATGCAGTTAAAGAAATAAAAGGAGTACCGGGAAGATTTCAAGCTATAGAAAATAGCAAAGATATTTTAGCAGTAGTAGACTATGCTCATTCACCAGATGCTATTGAAAACATACTAACTTCAGTTAAAGAAATCACTAAAGGCAAAATAATTACAGTGTTTGGGTGTGGTGGTGATAGAGATGCTAGTAAAAGACCGTTGATGGGAGAGGTTGCTGGTAAGCTAAGTGACTACTGCATAATTACTTCTGACAATCCTAGAAGCGAAGAACCAGCTTCAATAATTAATGATATTGAGAAAGGTCTACTTAAAACTGGATGTATGTACGAAAAGATAGAAGACAGAAAGCAAGCAATCTTCAAAGCACTTAATATTGCGGAACCTAAGGATGCAGTAATAATTGCTGGCAAGGGTCATGAAAACTACCAGATACTAAAGTATGAAACTATACATTTTAGTGATGAAGAAATAGTTAGGAACTTTCTTTAAAATATTAATTCTATTGGTGAGTTTTAGGTAGAGCTGATTTCAACAATAGTCTTGAACATGATCTAACTGTTAAATATAGTATTGAAAATTAATACAGTAAATTAAAAGGAGTTATAGATTATGAGAAGTCTTTTTAAGAATTATAAGATGTCTTTAATGCTTATATTATCAATATTATTAGGAGGTGCTGTTGGAGTAGTATTAGGACCAAAAGCTAAAGTTTTAGAACCCTTTGGACAAATATTTCTAAATCTAATGTTTACTATAATCGTTCCTTTAGTTTTTTTCAGTGTAGCATCTGCTATAGCAAATATGAGTGGTGTAAATAGATTGGGTAAAATAATGATAACAATAATCTTAGTGTTTATATCTACAGCAATTATCTCAGGTGTATTAGCTATAATAGGATCGCTTGTATTTAATCCAACTAAAGGATTAAACTCTGATACAATTAAAAATATATTGTCTCAAGGGGGAGCTGATATTAGTAAAAGTACTGAGAACATTTCATTATCACAGCAGCTAGTAAAGACCTTTACTGTTAGTGACTTCTCGGAGTTGTTTTCAAAGAATAATATGCTTCAAATTATAGTCTTTTCTGTATTTTTTGGAGTAGCCACAACGTTAGTTGGAGAAAAAGGGGAAGTAGTAAGAAAGTTTATTGATTCAGTAACAGCTATAATCATGAAAATAGTTAATATTATTATGTACTATGCTCCAATAGGGCTTGCATGTTATTTTGCTTCTGTGGTAGGGCAATTAGGAACACAAATCTTACAGGGATATTTAAAAGTGTTTTTATTATATTTAGGATTAACAATAATAAATTATTTTATATTTTTTAGTGTATATTCGTATATTTCATCTGGAAAAGAAGGTTTTAAAGCTTTCTGGAAAAATGTAATATCACCAACAGTAACTGCTCTAGCTACTTGTTCAAGTGCTGCTTCTATACCGGTTAATCTTGAAGCTACAAAAAAGATAGGTGTACCTAAGGATATAGCTGAAACAGTAATACCTCTTGGAGTCAACACTCATAAAGATGGATCTGTTATTGGTGGTGTTTTGAAAATAATATTTCTATTTGGATTATTTGGGAAAGATATTAATAGTATACAGGTATTATTATCAATATTAGCCGTTGGTTTTTTAGTAGGAGCTGTTATGGGGGCAATACCAGGCGGCGGAATGATTGGAGAAATGCTTATAATAAGTATCTATGGATTCCCTATTGAAGCACTACCTATAATTGCTGTTATTAGTACAATTATTGATGCACCAGCAACAGTATTAAACTCAACGGGAAATACTGTATGTGCAATGTTAGTTTCAAGATTTGTTGATGGGAAAAAGTGGCTAATGAAGGTTTGATTGAAATGGTGAACTTATTTAGTAAAATGTAAAAGATAGTATCTGAATAAAAATTAATTACAAATTTTAAATTTATATATTTTTAATAATCATCTCCTTTAGATACAATCAAATTGAAGGAAATGATTATTTTTTTGTCTCATTGAATATGGTAAGTTAGCCATATTACAAGGTTGTAGGGGTGATCTTAGAAACGAGATTTTTTTTGATATGTATATTATAAAACTGAAAGATAAAAAATGGTAATAGAACACCCTCATAGATATTAAAACAAAAGTCCTGGTATAGTTTTGTTCATTTTAATAAAGTTTAAACTAAAGGATGTTAATTCATGAAAAAATGATATATAATGATTTTACAACAGATTATTTTAATTAAATATGAAATAATTTAATTTTTAGTGTATTAACTAGGGGGAATGAACTGATGGTCACAAATTGCTTTATTAAACCTTTAATTGAGCAGAGGGCAGATCCTTATGTATACAAGCATACAGATGGATATTACTATTTTACAGCTTCTGTACCGACTTATGATTATATTGAGCTTAGAAGAGCTAAAACTATAGATGGACTAGCTTTGGCAGAAACAACAAAGATTTGGCAAAGACGCGAGTCTGGAGTTATGAGCGAGCATATATGGGCACCTGAACTTCATTATCTAGATGAAAAATGGTATGTGTATTTTGCAGCTGGAGAAAAAGAAGATGTGTGGAAGATACGCCCTTTCGTTTTAGAATGTACGGGAGATGATCCGATGAAAGATTCTTGGATTGAAAGAGGAATGATGCAGAAGGCAGAAGTAGATCCGTATTCGTTTACAGACTTTTCTCTAGATGCTACAGTATTTGAAAATAATAGTAGAAAATATATTGTTTGGGCTCAAAAAGTAGGTGGAGAAGGTGGTATTTCTAATTTATATATAGCAGAAATGGAATCTCCTATAAAGTTAAAAACTGTACAAGTACTTTTAACAACTCCCGACTATGATTGGGAAAGAGTAGATTATTGGGTAAATGAAGGCCCAGCGGTAATCAAAAGAAATGGAAAGATATTTATAACCTTTTCAGCAAGCTCTACTGGAGCTGCATATTGTATGGGATTATTAGAAGCTTCAGATGCTTCAGATTTATTAGATCCACAGTCTTGGAGTAAGACAAGATATCCGGTTTTCTCAACTTGTCCAGAAAAAAATATATTTGGACCTGGTCATAATAGCTTTACGGTTTCAGAAAATGGAGAAGATTTAGTTATTTATCATGCTCGTCCATACGAAAAAATTGTAGGAAATCCTTTATACGATTACAATCGTCATACCATGGTAATGAAACTGAAATGGGATGCAGAAGGAAGACCAGTTTTTGATTTAGAATAAACCAATAAAACTTTAATAAAGGCGCTGTTTAAGCACTATGTTGAAATTAAATAGTTAGCCATCCAATGCCTTAATAAACTATGTTACCCAATCTCTTATTAATAAAAAGAAGTTCTCGATGATTGTCGAGAACTTCTTTATGTTTAAGGATATTAAAAAAAAGGTTTGTAGAGGCACCATCTTACAAGTCTGTGTAAGAATGTTATAATTATCTAAATTGAAGATATGTTATATGATCTGTGAGAATTAATAACTATATATAATCTTTTATTGGAGGAGTAGATGATGTTTACTGAAACTGAACAAAAAGTATATGATATTTTAGATTTACTAGAGATCAAATATGATAGACATGAACATGATGCTGTGTACACTATAGAAGAAGCGAATAATTTAGGTATACATATAGAAGGTCAACTCTGTAAAAATCTTTTTCTTAGGAATAGAAAAGGTGATATTCACTATCTTGTTGTTCTTGATGAAACTAAACAAGTAGATTTAAAATCCCTAGCAAAACAGATTGGAAGTAGTAGTTTATCTTTTGCTTCAGTGGAAAGATTATTTAAATATTTAGGACTTAAGCCTGGATCTGTAAGCCCTTTTGGAATAATAAATGATACTGAAAGTGAAGTTGTAGTTTTAATAGACAGAGATATAACTAATGCTGAGATAGTGTCCTTCTATCCTAATATTAATACTGTTACTATAGGTGTATCATACCTAGATTTTGAGAAGTTCATCAAGTGGAAGAAGAATCAGATACTTTATGTAGATATAGATTAGAATATCACTTATAGTTTTTTACATAACCATATGAAAGTTTGTTAAAGTTAGGCAGCCGATGCTTTAATGAGCTAATGGAAGGAGTATAAAAAATGCTAACACACAAGGGGACACAGTCTTTAGAGACTGATAGACTTTTATTACGTAGATTTAAACCAAGTGACGCGGAATGTATGTTTAAGAATTGGGCAAATGATAGTGAAGTGTGTAAATTCTTGAGTTGGAATCCCCATAAAGATTTAAGTGAGACAAAGCAGATAGTTGAAAGTTGGGTAAATGCATATAGTAGTAATTATTATAATTGGGCAATTGAATTAAAGTCTAATAGTGAGATAATCGGTCAGATATCACTAATGAGTTTGGATGAAAAACATCTTTCTTGTGCTACTGGGTATAATATAGGAAGAACATTTTGGGGAAAAGGATTTATGACAGAAGCGTTAGATGTGGTTATTGACTATTTGTTTGAAGAGATTGGCATGAACAGAATAGAAGCCAGGCATAATACTCTTAATATAGCCTCTGGAAGGGTAATGCAAAAGTCAGGAATGAGCTTTGAAGGAATATTGAGGCAGGTTAAAATCAATAAGTATGGAGAATTTTACGATTTAGCAGTATATTCAATACTGAGTTCTGATTTAAAGTTTTGATAGTTGAATAGAATAGATAAACTATAATTTAGTTCACAATAGTAAAAAAGACTCATAAAAGCGAGTCTTTTTATTTTGGCAAAAACTTACCTGTTTTATTTGCAGATTAGCATTTTACTAGATATGTTTAACGAAATATATCAGAAAATCTGAAATGTCAATAGTTCCCTAGTAAAATATATAGTATAATTGTTTTGGTTAAAATTTTAATTTTAAGTTATTAGCTAAAATAATAATAAATATTATTATATATAAATTTAAATAATTGAAAATCCAGCAAAAGAGAGGTTATTTTATGAAGTTAATATCCTATGATACAAGAGATGATGAAAGAAATGATTTTGATGCAATATCAAAAAAACTTAAAGTAGAAATAACTTTAGTAGATGAGAAATTGAATGAGAAAACTGCAGAACTAGCTAAGGGATTTGACGGTGTGACTATTTTAGGACACAGTCATGTAACTCCAGCAGTTTTGGATAAATTAGATGAATTAAATATCAAGTATATTGCTACAAGAACTGTTGGATATAACAATATTGATGTTGAATATGCAAAAAGTAAAGGCATAAGAGTTAGTAATGCTTATTATGCGCCAAACGGTGTAGCTGACTATACTATAATGCTTATACTTATGTGTATAAGACATTATAAACAAGCTATGTTTAGAGGAAATGTTAATGATTACTCCTTAGTAGGACTTCAAGGAAAAGAAATGAAGGATCTAACTATTGGGGTAATTGGTACTGGAAAGATAGGAGCGACGGTAATTGACGGACTAAAAGGGTTTGGTTCTAGAATATTAGCTTACGATAAATTTGAGAATGACATAGTAAGAGAAAAAGCAACTTATGTGGATTTAGATACATTATATAAAGAGTCTGACGTTATAACTCTTCATACACCGTTATTAGAAAGTACTTATCACATGATAAATGATGAATCTATAAAGATGATGAAGGATAATGTGGTTTTAATTAACTGTGCAAGAGGGGAATTGATGAATATTCCAGCCTTGATTAACGGTATTGAGACTAGAAGAATAGGTGCGCTAGGGCTAGATGTTTTTGAAAACGAAGAAGGAATATATCATATAGATAGACGTACAGATATTATCAGCAATAGAGACATGGCTTACTTAAGACAGTTTCCAAATGTAATAATGACGCAGCATATGGCTTTTTACACTGATGCAGCGGTTACAAGTATGGTAAATAGCGCAATTACTAGCTTAGTTTCTTTCATCAATGCTGGTGAAAGTGATTACGAGATTAGATAAATATGTGATACTTCAATCAAAAAATATTGAGTTTAGCTATTTATAAAATGTATATTTGCTGACAGATTTTTCTCATGTACATTCGGAAAGACAGATGCATAAAAAGAGCTCGCTGAAGAAGGTTGCTTCAGCGACTTTTTTTATTATACAAATAATCTTAATATCATATATGTAAAGCGTTATTAATAAACAGTATCCTTAGCTCAATACTGATATACAAAATTATAACAATATAAAAATTTAAAAATATATAGGAATAATGCGGGTTTTGCACAACAATGTAGTTTTCTTATGCTATAATATTTGTAAATAATCACTAAGTATAAAACGCTTTCAGATTGCAAATGGATAATGCTTGCTAAATAGTGCAGAAAATGCAAGGTAATATAAATTACATCTTGTTATGATAGTAAATGAAGGGGAGATGGAGATGGATTGGCTAGAAAAAATGAATAGTGCTATAAGTTATATTGAAGTTAACTTGACAAATAATATTGCTTATAGTGATGTAGCTAAAATAGCATGCTGTTCAGAATATCATTTTCAAAGAATGTTCTCATTTATAACTGATGTAACTTTAGCAGAATATATAAGGAGAAGAAGACTTACTTTAGCGGCTTTGGAACTTCAGGGCTCAAGTATAAAAGTAATAGATGTTGCCTTAAAGTATGGATATGAATCTCCTGAAGCCTTTACCAGAGCTTTTAAAAATTTACATGGAGTTTCACCAACCTTTGCTAGAGAAAAGGGAACTCAGCTAAAAGCATATCCATCTATTTCTTTTAGTATATCAATAAAAGGAGATGTAGAGATGAATTATAAAATAGTAGATAAGGATTCATTCAAATTTTTTGGAGTAGAAGAAGTCATGGATACAACTAACGGGAATAACCTAGTTAGGATACCTAAGTTGTGGCAAGAATGTTTTAAGGATGGAACAATAGAACGCTTAGTAAAAGCCCAGCCAAAAGAGCTTGTAGAAGATGGCTTTGTTACTGACGTAAATGGAATCATGTGTTACAGAGAAATTGGTGAAGAGACTTTCCCATACATGATAGGTGTATTTGATCTGGATGGCAATGCTGAGGTACCAGGTGAATTTTCAGTTATCTCTGTTCCGGCATTAACATGGGTAATTTTTAGAACTGATGAACACAAAAGCTCAGAGGTTGTAGAAAAGATTCAAGCAATATGGGAAAGAATTTTTTCAGAGTGGTTCCCAAGCTCAGGATACGAACATGCAGAAGGACCTGAACTTGAAGTATACTATACTGCGGAAGGTGACAGAAATTACTCTGAAGTGTGGATACCAGTAGTTAAGAAGCATGCTTAATTTGGATTTGGAAATTTAATATAGTATAAAAGTTTAAAAAAGAAGATGCTGGTGTATCTTCTTTTTTTACTATAAAGGAACCACCAATGAATGCAAAGCCTTCACAAAAGTAGAATAAAAAAGAGCATGTCTTTTCAGTAGGAAAGTGTAAAACTTTTGTACTCGATAAATCTACATATTTCAATGCTTTTATAAGTTTTAGCTATACAGTAAAAAATAAAACTTATTCGCCTTCCATATTTTTCTCATATACATTGGGAAAGGCAGATGTATAAAAAATGTAATGACTTTACTAATTTATATATATCGGAAAATCTCCACAAGACGTGAGTTTTAGCAATTATAAATCAAATTATAATATAGAGCCTTATGAATATATTTTGAGTTATTAAGTGCATATAATTTTTAGAATTAAGTGAATAATAATAAAATAACAATATGTTTTAAAGTGAACAGGAGTAATCTTTTATGATTTGACTTGTAAATATAGAAGGAGTGTTTTTATTAAAACCGCGAGAGGAGTAAATAAATACAGCGTTTTAGCTTATTTATTATGTAAAGATATGTTCAAGCCTAAAAGAGTAATATTTGAGAAAGATTCACTAGAATATGATATGGGGAAGCACATTCTTGATAAATTTAAGCATAATACCCATGTGGAAATTATAAATTTAAATTCTAATAAAATAAAACAACATATACCAGGTGAAGACATTTCATCCCAATATAGTGAGGGTAAAAGAACTATGGTTATTGGAACTAAGAAAAGTTTAAAGTTTCAATCTTGTAAACCTTCAGCTCATTATCAGCTCCCTTTGGTGTCTGGATGTATGGGACAATGTGAATATTGCTATTTAAATACAAAACTTGGTGATAAACCGTTTGTAAAAGTTCATGTAAATATTGATGAAATTCTAAGTCAAGCTCAGAAATACATTGATGAGAGGTCGCCTGAAATTACCATATTTGAAGGATCAGCAACCTCTGATCCAATCGTTGTAGAGCCATACACTCATTCTTTAGAGAAGGCAATAACCTACTTTGGCAAAAGTGAAAATGCTAGATTTAGATTTGTAACAAAATATAATGATGTAGATTCACTGCTTAAGTTAGAACATAATGGACACACAGAGATAAGGTTTAGTATTAATACAAACACTATTATAAATAAATTTGAGCATATGACAGCTTCTAGAGATAAGAGAATAGAGGCTAGCATGAAGGTGGCTGAAGCGGGATATCCTACAGGATTTTTAATTGCACCTGTTTTTATATATGAAAGTTGGAAAGAAGAGTATCATGACCTATTGGTAGAATTAAAAAGTAAGCTTCCAAAAGATCTAAAGTATCCAGTAACCTTCGAGGTTATATCACATCGTTACACAACTACAGCTAAGAATATAATACTGCAAGTGTTTCCAACCAGTGAACTTCCTATGAATAATGAGGAAAGAAGTTTTAAATACGGACAATTTGGTTATGGAAAATATGTTTATCCTAAAGAAAGTTTAAGTGAGATAAAGGAGTTTTTTAAGAAAGAAATAGAGGAATTATTTACTAACAAAGAAATTAAATATATTATATAATCTATATAAGGATAAGATAGATATATTTATCTATATGAGTATTGATTTGTAAATTACCAAAACAAATTAGATGCAAGATTGTATGTTTTTATATCATTCTTATTTATAAATTAGTGTAGTGAAAGGTGTAAAAATGGAAGACGTCAAAAAAACTATAGAATCAATTGATGAATATATTTTAAATTGTCCACAAGAGGTTCAAGAAGTTCTTAAAAACTTAAGAAAAGTAATAAAAGAAGCGGCACCAGAAGCAACTGAAAAGATTAGTTATCAGATGCCTACTTTTTTCCTCCATGGAAATTTGGTTCATTTTGCAGCTTTTAAAAATCATATAGGTTTTTATCCTACCTCTAGTGGAATTGAGGCTTTTCAAAATGAACTAACTGGGTATAAAAATTCTAAAGGTGCAGTACAATTTCCTAAAAGTGAACCACTTCCTTATGAATTAATAAGTAGAATGGTTAAATACAGAGTGGTTGAAAACATAAAGAAAGCAGAAGAAAGAGTAATTAAGAAAAAGAAGTAGTTAATGAAAAGTAGTCTAGAAAATTACTGAATAAATTGTACGTAATATAGTACGATTTTTACCATTTTAATATTAACTATATAAAAAGAGATTAATATAATAATCTCTTTTTTGCTGTGTAGGAAATTATAAGATTTTGATGCTATCTAAATCTAGTAATTTCAAGTGTGTACCATAGCTTTTTATAACATCAGTAAATATAACTTATTTAACTGTTCAATTTTACTCATCCTTATTAAAATCATTAAGAAGATCAACAAAGCTTGCAAGTTTAGAATCATCCCAATTTGATATACGTTCATAAAAAGCAGATTCTTTTTCTTTTAGAGCGCCTATAGTTTTTTGTCTTCCTAGTTCAGTTAAAGATAGCAATACACCTCTGCGATCCTCAGGAGAAGATTCACTACTTACATATCCTAATTTTTTTAATTGATTAACAAGACGACTCACTGAGCTGCGGTCCATGGCTGTTGATTCTGCTAGAGCGGTAGCGCTAGTTGGCCCGTATGTGAACAGCCATCGTATAAGAAGAAATGATGCAGGCTGCAAAGAGTTATCAAAACATGCTGCAGTTCTCACATTCAGTGCATGAGAGGCGCTTAGGAGCATATTTAATTGTCTACCTAACTTTGCTTCCAAATCTAATCTTTTATCATTTTGTGTTGTAATAGTTTTATCCATAATTTACCTCGTATAAATTAATAAAATTAATTGACATATATCAAATAAAAACATATAGTTGACATATATCAAATATAATTCTTTGAAGGCTATAAGTCAAGGAAATATGGAGGAGATTATTATGAAAAAGCAATCTATAATTGTATTAACTGGTGCCACAAGTGGTCTTGGGCAACTGGTTGCAACTGAATTAGCAAAGAGAGACTTTCACCTTGTTTTGACTGCTAGGAGTAAAAGTAAAGCGGAAGAAACTAAGAGTATGCTAAAAAGTATAAATCCAGAGGTGAAGGTTGATTTCTTTTATGGAGACTTGTCATCAATGAAAGATGTAAAAAGAATAGGAGATGAGATTAGTAATACATATTCAAGTATAGATATACTTATAAATAATGCAGGGTTACATGCCTTTGAGCAAAGAATAACTGAAGATGGCTTTTCAGAGATGATAGCAGTTAATTATTTAGCTCCTTGGTTATTGACTCACACATTGCAGAAGATATTAAGAAATTCGGGAGCAGCTACAGTGGTGAATGTAGCATCAGAGGCATCACGTAATCATGGAAAACTTAAACTCCCTGAGGATTTAATGGATACATCTACCTTTACTGCAAGAGAATCATCTTCACTTTATGGGAAAACTAAACTACTTGATATTATGTTTACGGGAGAACTTGCACGTACGTTTTCAGGGACTGGGGTTACAGTAAATGCTCTTAATCCGGGATTTAATGTCACAGGACTAGGCAGAGAACTTGCTTTTGCCTCAGTGCTTGAACGCATTTTAAACTTTTTACATATAGGAGACCCGAAAAGAGGTGCCGACATAATAGTTAGAATAGCCACAGAATCTAAGTATAAAGAGGTAACTGGAGGATATTTTAATGTAGGTACTGGTAAATCTATTAATCCTATCTATCCTTGTGGAGATGAGGAGATTGAAAAGAAGCTCTGGGCTTATACTGAAGAAATATTTAAATCAAGAGGATTACTGCAGAAGTAAAATTTTACATATAGACCAAGAAAAAAGTTTAATATAATTCACAAATGTATTGAGTTTTATGTTATCTTTATAAATACATGGATTGTATTTAAAGAGGTGATAAGATGAAGCTAGTTTTAGCCAGTGATAAATTAATAGGTGAGGTTTTAGCGAATCCTATATATACTGAAAGTGGTATAATGTATTTAAATAAAGGAAATAAGATAACTTCTCGCGCTATTTTTATGCTGAAAAAAACAGGGGTTGCTACAGTATATATAGAAGATGGAAATGATGAATTTGATTTACAGGAGGTATTGGCGACTCCTGCAAAGTTCGAAGCAGTAAAAGCTTTAAAGTTAATATATGATGAGGCAAAAAGCAGAGAGTACATAAATGAGATGAAGGTGTCTCAAGTTGTTAAAGAAATTATGGAAAATATAAACTTATCAGAAAATGCTGCATTGATAAGTAATATAGTGCCAAATGATGAGATTTCTAGATTAGCAATCCATTCGTTAGATGTTGCGACTCTATGTCTAATGGTTGGCATTAGAAAAAAATATGATGAGAAAAAGATATTAAAGCTAGGTATTGCAGCTCTGCTTCATGATATAGGTAAGTTATTTACAAGTGAAAAGCATCATGTAAAAAAAGCACAAGAGATACTAAAAAGAAATCCATCCATTATGTCAACAACGTATATGGCTGTTTATTATATGTATGAAAGAGAAGATGGGTCAGGCCTGTTTGGAGCAATTGGAGAGAAGATTCATGAATTTGCCAAGATACTTGGCATATGTAATGATTATATAAACTACATAAGTGGAGAAAAATCAATTCTTCCTCATGTAGCTATAGAGAAGATTACAACCGAAGCAGTAACCAAATATAGTGAAGAAATCTACAAGGATTTTTTGCATTCAATATACTGCTATCCAAATGGATTGCAAGTTAGGCTAAATAACGGACTTACAGGCTTAGTGGTTATGCAAAATAAAGGTGCCACAACTAGACCGGTGCTAATAGTTAAAAATGATGAAGGATATAGATTCTGTAACTTGATTGAAGCTGAAAATCTTACGCTTTTCATTGAAGAAGTTATTATATAAAGATGGACAACATCAATTTGAAAATATAAATTTTATTATGAAGTATTACATCCGTATAAATATAAGTGAAGAAAAATTGAAAATCATTATAATGATTATGGGAAGGAGCTTTTAAGATATTATAAAAGTTCCTTCCTTTAAATATATGTAAGCTGAATTTATAGTTTCTACGGCTATCTCTTACCTTGTTATATATCATCTTTAAGAATATTTGTATTTTAATAACTATTAAAGCACCGTATTTAATCTTCTCCTTCACAAGCTTTTAATTTTAATAATATTCTTAAACATATATATATTTTAGAATGTTTTTATTTCGTAAAAATCAGCATAATAACTATTAATAGTGTAGGAAATTAACCCTATAAGCATTATCTAAATATATAAGAGTTTAGGAGATATGTATAATGGGATTGGTAGTTGAGACTAAATACGGAAAAGTAGAAGGTTTTAGTGAAGAGGGGATTAATAAATGGCTTGGAATTCCCTATGCTAAACCTCCTATTGGGAAATTAAGATTTAAAAGGACTGAAAAATGTGTTCCTTGGGCTGGGGTAAAAGAAACTAAAAACCATGGTAATAAGCCGCACCAATTTCTAGATACTAAATTAACAGATATTCCTGCCAGTGAAGACTGCTTATTCTTAAATATATGGGCGCCACGAGAGGCGAAAGATTTACCTGTGTTTGTATGGATTTATGGTGGAGCATATAGCATTGGTGAATGTTCAGATCCTAACTATGATGGAACTAACTTTGCAAAGGATGGAGTGATTTACGTTGCCTTTAATTATAGACTTGGTGTTTTAGGCTTCTATGATTTTAGCATATATGATGACAGCTTTGATTCTAATTGTGGAGTGGCTGACCAAATAGAAGCACTTATTTGGATTAAGGAAAACATTGCTACCTTTGGAGGAGATTCAAATAACATTACAATAGCAGGCGAGTCAGCAGGTGCTGCCTCAGTAATAAATATGTTAGCTGCACCAAAATCAAAAGGCTTATTTAATAAAGCCATTGCTGAGAGTCCTATACCTGGATGTGTTCATAATCACTATTCTACAAAGCTGAACATGAATTTATTTTTAAAAG
Source organism: Clostridium folliculivorans (assembly GCF_024341905.1). Lineage (GTDB taxonomy): Bacteria > Bacillota > Clostridia > Clostridiales > Clostridiaceae > Clostridium_AR > Clostridium_AR folliculivorans. The sequence continues at coordinate 531,678 of NZ_BQXY01000002.1, read as the reverse complement.
TAACGAAAATAGCACCAGGTGAAGTTTATAAATTAAAAACTCTTCATCCAGACGAAATGAAGCATGCTGCAGAATATTTGCTTTTTAATAATTGCAACTTGTACCCAGGAATATTCTTGCCAGGCCCGGTAATTGATGATTTAATTCCAGAGCATCCTATAGATGCCATTTCCAAGGGGTGTGCAAAAGATATTAAGTTGATTATCGGAACAAATGATGATGACGGAGCTTTGTTTGTAAAAGTGGAAGCTACAATGTTTCCGAGTAGCTGGGAGCAGGTTAGAAAAATGCTTGAACTTAATCACTGCATTGATAAACTTGAAGATTTACACCAGCTATATGATGGACTTTCTGAAAACAAACAGATGAAAGAATTGGCTAAAGATAGAGCTTTTTTAATAGATTCAATTAAAGTGGCTGATAGGCAGAGTGGTTACAATAGCACTTGGATGTATAGGTTTGACTATGCGCCTATATTAACTAGATTAGTTGGATTAAAGTCTGTCCATGGTGTAGAAGTTCCTATTGCATTAGATAATCTAGGTAGGGGAGTTATTCGTAGATTTTGGAAAGGAGCACCAAAAAAGGTTATGTATAAACTTAGAGATGATATGCATACTGCTTGGGTAAACTTTGCAAAAAATAGTGATCCTAATAGGGATTTAGATATGTATTGGCCCAATTATAATGCTGAAATTCGTGCTACTTTTATATTTAATGAAAATAATAGAGTTGTTATGAATCCTAGCGAGAAAAACTATGATGTTTGGAATGATATTAAGTTATATATTGATTAAAACATTTCTTCCGAGAAAAATAATTTAATTCTAATAGCTCGCTCATATAGAATCTCCTGCATTAACATTTAATTTCAACAATATTCTTAAGCATAGCCTCTATGTTAAAGGATATATTTAAAAAATAAATAAAGGGAATTAATCTTAAGTTACAACTTAAAAATTAATTCCCTTAAATAATCCTACTTATCTAATTTGTTTGACACTTCATCGATAAGTGCTTTTCTATCTTCACCTAAAAAGTTAACTAGTTTTGTAGGCATAAATCCATTCTTGTATATTCTGTCCTCGTTCTTTTCTATTAGAGTAAGAATAGTACTTTCAAACTTCTCATAAGTAGTTAAGCCCTCTCTGTATGAATCAACTACATCTAATAACTTTGTTGCTAATTCTTTAGGGTTTTTGTATACTGCTTTCATTGTTATACTCCTTCTTATATAGATTATGTATTTGCTGATAACCCCCTATAATAAACATAAGATTATTATCACACTACATATTCTTAAATATTACATAAATATGATACATTGTTTATGTATTTATTGCAAATAAAAATCAAAATTAATTTATAGAAACTTGAAATGTTTATTTTGTTGTAATGTCTTATTCACAAGTTTGTAATATTTTCTTCACAATTTTGTAATATTATGATACAATTTTACATACTACATAAAATATAACAATTAATGTAAGTATAATATACCATAGATAAAGGCAAATCTATTGAAAGGTAGAGACGCAAAGCTACGGGCCTAAGGTTATTTAACTACGGCAGCCGGGTTACCTAAATTGTATAGCTATAAGCTTTTTCTATAAGCTTACTTTCTTTAATAATAAAAGTGGTCTATATCTATGGAATTGTTTGGGGGTGTTTAACTTCAAGAAATAATACCATAGATTTTTTATTTTGGATTATTATTAATGTAAGGGGAGTATAAAATGAAAAAAAGAAAAAACTTTAGCATAGCCATCTTAGTTATGTTTTTAGTGCAATTGATTTTTGGTATGGGGGTATCGAAAGAGGTAAAAGCAGAAGAAGTTAATTCATCTGTGCCTCAATTCTTAGATATAAGAAAAGAAACTGTAGATTTTGCTTATCAATATAAAGATAAAACTATTATTAATAATGCAGTGATTATTGACAATAATATTAAATTTTATGTTGAAGAAAATGGTAAAAAGCATATAATATCAGAAGATTTTAATCTTATAAGGTTTCTAGACTTTATAGGGATATATAATGATAACGCTTATGTAGTTTCAAATCAAGATAACAAGAGATCAATATATAAAGTTGATTTAAATACATATAAAATGGAATATGTAAAAGAAGTACCATCCTATAAAGACGGACAAGCTTATATAACTCACATAATAATTGATTCAAATGGTGTATTCTGGTATGAGGCGGAAGAGCACAACATTCCAATATATGATTCTAATGGAAGAATACTAGACAATAAAGCAAAAGATATAATATTTAATGATAAAGGCTTTTCATTCGAAGCTGAAAAGATACAAAAAGGAGACCAAAACTACGACAGCTTTGGAGGTCTTATAGAAGCATCTGATGGTAGTATGTGGTTTTCTAGGACAGTTACTTCAGGTACAGATAATAAAGTTTATAAAATTTCAAATGGAAAAATAGAAAAAGAGTATTTAGTAAACAGCGCTGTTCCTATGGCTATCTATGAAATTTGCCCAGGAGATGATAATACATTAACCTTTATAGCAGGAAAATTGGGAAAGATTACAGATGGACGTATTACAGAAGAAAAAATGTTAGTTCAGAAATACAAAATTAATAATGATACACTTCAACTAGTAAAGGAATTTGAATTTCCAACAACATACTTTTTTGCAACAATTGATATTAACAGAAATGTATGGATAAGTCAGAATGGGGATATTTTTAAGTTGGAAGGTAATGAACTTCAAAAGAAGTATGTTGTCGATAACTTTATGAAGCCTATTAAAGTTTATGATGATAAGCATATGGTTGCTTACGGTATAGTAGGCATGGGATATACACCAATATCTATTTCAGATCCAGCCGAAAAACCGTTAGATAACAATAATACCAATACTAGTCAGAATAGCGGAACTAATTCAGGAAATAATACAGTTTCTAGTAACAATGGTACAACTGCAAATAATAATTCAACGCCACAAGATACCAATAAAGAAAAGTTCAATGTGGATGTTAAAGGTACAAATGCTGTATTAACTTTAGATTCTAAGCAGATATCTAAAGACTCTGAAAATACAGTAGTTCCAACACTAGCAAGTAGTGTGCAAACTATCGAAACAAAGTTTGATGCTTTAACTACCAATGGGGGAAAAGGTAGTGTAAAAGTTAATGCAAATAATGTTAGTTTAGTACTTCCATTTTCAACTATAGACTATACAGGGGTAAACAACGGGGATTATGTTAAGTTTAGTGAGGCGATTGTAAAAAATGATTATTCTTTAAGTTCAATCAAGGATATTGGAAAGCTATTTGATTTTAGTCTTGGTATATATAGACAAGATGGAACTAAGCTAAAAGATATTCACAGCTTTAAAAATGGAAAAGCAACTATATCAGTAAAGATTACAAATGATGAAATTAAAAATTTAGATATAAATAAGCTTTCAGCTTTCTACTATAATGAAAATAATAAATCATGGGAAAATGTAGGAGGAAGTTATAATAAAGAAACTATGACATTTACTTTTCAAGCAAGTCACTTTAGTAAGTATACTATAGCTCAAATAAACGGGACTCTCCCTCAAACTGGTGCGGTAATAGACTCTACCGGTATAATGCTAGCTGCATTAATACTTATATTAATGGGAAGTACTGTTTTAATGAGAAGAAACATATCTAGAATAAAAACATCGAATAGATAAAACATTTAGTTATGTATCTAGGAATGAGAGTATTAAAAATACTCTCATTTTTTTATTTAATGAGATTTTCTTTGAAACTAGTCTATCTAAAGATGAACAACTTCGATCCGAAATCGTTCATCTATATTTTTCATAATAAATGTTTACGTATGATACACTACACACTGTTCCTAGGGGGAAAGGGGCATATAAATCCACTATAGTCTAGAAGTATTGATATCTACTTAAACCGTTGATTTACTCCAAAATATGTACATATTATATGCCAAATTGATAAGCGAATATTATTATCAATAATACACAAAATAACTTTAAATTCTAAATGGAGAGGTGTCTTTAATGTGAGCATTTTTTCAAAAGATAATAATAATTCAAAACCTCGGTGTGATGAAAATAAAGATAAAAAAGTAGAGCGGCAGCCATTAAGTAAATCTCTTTCGGATAATTTAAGCACAGTGCGGAATTTGTTTTCAAATTGCAGTGACGTGGTGTATAGAGAGTTTGTAATAGATTCAATTAAGCTTCCATCAGCACTGATTTTTATAAACGAACTTGTGGATACTCAGCTAATTAATGAAACTACCATAAGATCTATTATGAATATGAGGCCGATGAATTCACTAAATACAGACTCTGGCAATATAGTAGATACCATTAAAAATCGGTTTTTAAATACTGTTAATGTAAGTGAGATAGTAGATACTCATGAACTTGAAGAAGGTTTACTAAATGGTAGTGCGGTATTATTAGTAGATAAAGAAGATAAGGCCTTAAAAATTGCTATTCCTGGATTTAGAGGAAGAGATGTATCCGAACCAACTATTGAAAAAGTTATAAGAGGCCCCAAAGAAGGGTTTACAGAGAATATAAGTGTAAATACTGCAATGCTTAGAAAAAAAATAAAATCTTCTAAATTGAAATTTGAGAACTCTGTAGTAGGTAGACAAACAAAGACAATAATTCATATTACGTACTTAGAGGATGTTGTTGATGAAAAGGTACTTAAAGAACTTAAATATAGACTTAGTAAAATAGACGTAGATGCTATTCTTGAGAGTGGGTATATAGAACAATTGATACAGGATACTACAAAGACCATATTTCCACAAATTCTTCATACAGAAAGACCTGACAGAGTAGCTGGAGCTATCTTGGAAGGTAGAATAGCATTACTAATAGATGGCACCCCATTTGCATTAATTGTTCCAACAACTATGATTCTCTTTTTACAGACTAGCGAAGATTACTCAGAAAGATATATTATTGCCTCATTCATTAGAATTGTAAGATTTGTGTTTTTTATAGTTTCATTATTATTACCTGGATTATATGTAGGAATTGTTTCTTATCATAAAGAAATGGTTCCTACTGCATTACTTATAAGTATAATGGAATCTGCTAAAAGAGTTCCCTTTCCAGTACTTGTGGAAGCATTAATTATGGAGGCTACTTTCGAGGCACTGAGAGAAGCAGGAATAAGATTACCCATACCTGCAAATCAAACAGTTGGAATAGTTGGAGCACTTGTAATTGGAGATGCTGCAGTTAAAGCAGGCATGATTTCTTCTATTATGGTTATTATTGTTTCGATAACAGCTGTTGCTTCCTTTGGTATTCCATCTTATGACATGGGGTATTCAATTAGAGTTTTGAGATTTGTGATTATATTCCTTGGGGGATTATTTGGTTTATATGGAATTTTGCTTGGACTTCTTGTAATATTTATTCATTTAGTATCTTTAAGGTCTTTTGGGGTAAATTATCTTTCGCCAATTGCACCAGTAAATTTAAATGAGCTTAAGGACTCGTTTATTAGATTCCCTAGGTGGGCAATGATCAAGAGACCAGGTTCTGCAAATGAAAAAAATCGTCAAAGGCAGATTAGTGGGTTAAAACCTGGACCATCAAGGAATGATGATGAGGGGTTGAGTAAAGAAGATGAAAATCAGAAATAAATTTATATTAGTCAATGCATTAGTTTTTCTGTTGTCCACAGTACTGACTGGCTGCATTGACAAAACTGAGCTGAATGAAATTGCGCTTGTTATTGGAATGGGAATTGATAAGGATAAAGATGAAAACTCCATTCTTGTGACATTAGAACTGGCTAACCCAACTACTACAAATAAAGAATCTAGCGACTCGCCAGGGAGAGCAAATAGCTCAATTTTACAAACAAGTAAAGGGAAAAATTTTTCGGATGCTTTACAAAATTTCACCCAAATTAGTTCATTAGCTATAGACTTTACACATATTCAAGTCATTGTTATGTCAAAGGAGTTGTGTTCTGAAGGGGTTGCAGGAGTTGTAGATTATGTTTCAAGAGATCGACAATTTAGAAATTTAGACTGGATCTTTATGGCCGAAGATAGCGCCTACGAAGTTTTGAAAACCAAGATGTCTAATGATGACATTACATCTTTAGGTTTAGCAAATATGATGAACAAATTAAGAAAGAATGGGTCAATACTACCAGTTGATTTGAACAGATTTATCATTGGCTTTCAAAGTCAAGCAAAAGCAAGTTTGGCACCTGTTGTAAGAGTAGAAAAAACAAAGGATGAACAAAAAGGAAGAATAAAGATTGAGAAGACTGCTGTATTTAAAAATGACCGTTTAGTAGGTGTATTGACAACTGAAGAATCTAAATATTTAGCATGGTTTTATAGAAAAATAAAGGGCAATTTAGTTGTTTCACCTATTACGTCAAATACAAATAAAGAAAATATAGTTGTTCAGATTTTCAAAGAAGATACTAAAATTGAAACAAAGATAAATGAAGGTGATATTAGTTTTGAAATTAAGTGCATGGCAACCGCTGAAATAAAAGAAATGAGTAATCTTAAATTAGATTCATCGGTAATAAGAAGAATAGAAAATAACACCGGGCAGATATTAGAAACTAAGCTAAGTGAATTAATAAATAAGTGTCAAACCAATCTTAATGCTGATGTAATTGGATTTGCTGAAATTATATATAATAATAATCCTGAAAAGTGGGAAAGTATGAAAAAAGATTGGGATAAAATATTCCCTACAATGAAATATAAAGTTAGTTTCGATGTAACTTTAAAAAAGGTAGGAATGACTAAAGATTCTCCTATTGACAGTATTGAGGAGGGGAATATTAAATGATGTTTTTTGTAATTATTTTAGCTATTATAATTGGGGTTATAGAATGCATCCCATTAGTTAAAAGAGGATTGAAAAAAGAGATGTATGTAGTAGTGTTTATGTTATTATTTGCAGTGAGTATTCAAATCCTTAGTAAGAATAAACTTTTTAAATTAAAGGATTTAATAGAAAGTGTTCTTGAACCTATCGGGAGAGCACTTTTTAAGGAAATGTAAATATAGAATGGAGTTGTATAAGGTTGGAGGAAAAAGGAATTATTAATACCAATCAATTTATTTGGTTACTTTTTTGTATAATAACCTCTTTCACAGTTTTACATACACCTGGAATATTGATTGTTCAATCTGGTAGAGATGCTGTCCTTTCAATAATCTTAGCATGGATATTAGATGTACTTTTAGCTGTGGTATATGCATATATGGGTATTAGATTTCCAGGTCAAAATATGGCGCAATATAGTATGACTATATTAGGCAAAGGATTAGGGAAAGTTGTAGGTATGATGTTTCCACTTTTCTTTTTCCTGGTATCAGTTTTATTACAAAGTGGCTTTGCTATAATGCTTCATGTTGCTTTTTTTCCAAAGACTTCTATTGAAATGATTCTTCTTTGCTCTTCAATTACGGTAGCTTATGCTGTTCTTAAAGGAGTTGAAGTTATGGGAAGAGTATGTGAGTTTTTTGGTCCTATATTTTTAGCAAGTCTAATATTATTATTTGTGCTTGTTATTCCAGACTTACATTTAGAAAATCTTAAACCACAGCTTGAACATGGATTTTACCCAACTATTTCTGGTTCGATACTTATTATATCTTTTATTGGGATTTGCATCATTATGGGGTTGTACATACCAATTTGCGATCGCCCTGAGAATGGATTTTTTGCGAAATTTTCAGCAGTGAGCATGGGGGGCATTACAATATTACTAATAATTGTTGCAAGTATAGGAGTTTTTAGTATATCACAAGCTAAAAATATGTTTAGCCCAAGTCTTAGATTAGCAAGATATGTACATATAACTGTATTTATAGAAAGATTAGAAGTGATCTGGTTAATGATTGCAATTGGTGCATTAATTATATCTGCAGCTGAAATGATATGGGCATTTTCCCTGCAAACTGCACAAGTGATAGGATTAAAAAGTTACAAACCTCTTATTTTACCCTCTATATTGGTTTCTTTTGTTTTATCAGCGACTTCCTTCAGAAACAGTATTGATTTATTTGATTTTATAAACTATAGCTATCCAATAATTGCAATGTTTGTTGAAACAGGTTTGGAAATGTTTTTGTTTTTTGCTGCATTAATTTTAAAAAAAAGGGGATAACTATTGCTTAGAAGAAGAATCTTTATCTATAGTATTTTTAACTTTATTTGTATATTTATCAAAAAGGTATTTTTGAAACAAATAAGCAGTTATACATCCAATTATAATTAATGTTGTACCTATAATCAGAGAGAGTAAGTTAAGTAACCCTATTTTATTCATATAAGTCCTCCTAATATTGTAAAATAATATAATATTATAATTTCCGTTTTATACTATTTTTATTTATAAAAAAATAAGCAGGCTAAAAGGCTTCATTAATTAACCTGCTTATTTTTAGATTATATATTTTAATGAGAATTATAAATAATATATTAAGTGTCAATATAGCATACGTATGATATAGCTTTTTATATCATCATTTAAGACCGTTTGGAATTTGATTTGTCAGTAACTTTTGGGGAGCCTGTTATTTTCACTTTAGGCTTTTCTCTTTTTAGTGTTTCTTCAAAATGTTTAATTTCTTTTATATGTTCTCTATGGATTGATACATCCTCCAGCGCAACCCTATGCTTAGTGAAATCAACTCTTTCTTCATTTAAAGGTATTCTGATGATTTGTGGTGGAGTATTTTTTAGCTTTCCGGTAGAAGAGTTAAAGGTTCTTTTCTCTATTACCAGTTCTTCACGCTGAATAGGAATAGTAAATGTTTTTTCTACAGTCACAGTTTCTCTATGAGTCTTTACATCACCAGTTTTCATCCAGGTTTTAGCAATATTAAGCTGTTCTTCTTTAAGTTGTAGAGTTTCAGTTCCTATATCTTTATAAGTCATATCTTTTGATAGTGTTAAACCGTCATTGTATGAACCTGTTCTTTGAGTTGAAATGAATTCAATAAAGTCTCCTGTGAGACCACCAAGAATAACTCCCCATAACAAACCTGTAATAATCTCGTTTAGTGGAATAAATGCAAATGTAGAATTTAAAGCTGATATAATAAAAAGTCCTGATCTATCTAAAAAACCAAGTATTATTCCACATATACCACCAATTATCATTCCTAAAGTGATCCCGTTATATACTTGTGTATTTCGATGTTCTGTTGAAGTGTTTTTTTCCATAACTTTACCTCCAATTTATTTATAGGAACATTTATAGAAACCTAAATTATGTCTGTATAAAAGTTGTGAATCAGAAATATCTAACAAGACCTAACTTGATATATAAAATTAGATTCTTTAAAAGCACCCTCAATCATAAGTACAATTTGAAGGTGCCTCATAAATTATTGTTGTTGATTGTTTTGATTATCTACGATAACAGGATTTCCTACTTTATTTATAGTAGGTTCTTCATGCTTAAGAGTTTGCTCTATATGTTGAGTTTGTTGTACTTCACGTTTATGAGCAGTAACTTCTCCTGTTACTACTGTATTTTTAGTAACATCAACTCTTTCTTCACTTACAGGAATTCTAATTGATTGTTGCTCCTTTATAGGAGTATCACATACTTGATTGTTTAAAGTTTTTCTGTCAATAACAACTTCTTCATGTGAAACAGGTACATCCATGCACTTATGATCTTCAACAATCTCTTTACCAAGTTCAACTTCGCCTTTTTGCACTTTGTTTTTTGATACATTAATTTCTTCTTTACGGAGTTCAACTCTTGCGTCATTTTTGTCTTGTTTTGTATTACCTGCAGCACTGCTTGTAGCTTTGCTTGAGGTATTCTCATCATCTCCAAATAATCCGCTAAATATTCCCATGATAGGCACCTCCATAAATTTTTATATTTGATACGTTTATATATTTTCCTCATAGCACATTTATTATCCTGTTCGAATGTTGGAAAATAAGAAAGAAATAGTGTAAGAAGATTATGTAAAAATTAAACTTAGTATTTAATAACTCATTGGGTATATTAAAAATAATAATATAGGAGCGTTTTAACCTAATAATTTGAGTTTTTCAGAAACCAGAAAACTTTTTTATAAAAAATTGGTAGTTATAGTTTACAGATAATTAAAATGCTTATATAATTATTTACTGTGAGTAAATGGTTTACTATGTGTAAATCATGATTTGATATAATTTTTGGAGGTGCAACATTGAAAAAAGAGTATAGTCATAAAAAAATTCCTTTATTCATACTTATGCTTAACCTTTTTATAGCATTGCTAGGACAAGGTATGGTTATTCCTATATTGCCTGATTATCTTAAACAATTTAATGCAGCAGGTTCTGCAGCTGGTTATTTAGTGGCAGCTTTTGGAGCAGCACAATTCTTGTTTTCTCCTATAGGTGGAAGACTTTCAGATATGTACGGTAGAAAAAAACTTATATTATCGGGACTGTTTCTTACAGTAATCTCAGACTTTATTTTCGCAATTTCACATATGTTAGTTGAGTTATATATAGCAAGGTTTATTGGTGGAATAGGACTCGGAATAATGGTTCCATCGGTCCTAGCTTACGTAGCAGATGTTACCACAAAAGAAACTAGAGCAAAAGGCATGGGATACTTAAGCGCATCCATGAATCTTGGAATGGTAATTGGACCTGGGATAGGCGGCATTATCGCACAATTCGGAATAAGAGTTCCTTATTTTTTTGCATCAGGATTAGGACTTATAGCAACTATTTTAACAATTTTGCTACCGGAAACACTTTCTTTAGAAAAAAGAAAGACTTTAAAACCAAAAGAAAAACAGGAGTCCATTGTAAAGCAACTGAAAGAATCTGTACATACTCCTTATTTTAAATATCTTTTATTAATATTTGTCATGACTTTTGGATTAGTAAATTATGAAACTGTATATTCATTATATGTACAACAGAGGTACGGTTTTGCAGCTGATAAAATATCTATTTTGATAACTTTAGGGGCTGTAATTGGAATCATAACTCAAGTAGGACTAATAGAAAAAGCTATTAAGATTTTTGGAGAATATAGACTTGTAAGGTTTTCCTTATTTATATCAGCTGTAGCATTGCTCTTAATGCTTATAAAAGTTAATTTTGTATACCTCTTAGGAATATCTTCAATATTTTTCGCGTTTAATTCCTTTTTGAGACCAACGGTAAATACTTTGTTAGCTAATGAAGCAGGTGATCAGCAAGGATTTGTTTCAGGACTGAATACTACCTATACAAGTATAGGTAATGTTATAGGACCAATAATGGCTGGAAACTTATTTGACAGTCATATAAATTTACCATATACTGTGGGTAGTTTCATACTTATCGGAGCCATATTTTTGACTAAAAATAAGAAGAAAATTGATATAAATGAGGTAGTTAAAAATGAGTGAATCATGGCACAAAAGCTTAAAAAATAAGAACCGTGCGGAGATAATAGCAGCTGGCAGAGAGCTTTTTCTAAAGAATAATTTTATAAATGTAAATATTAAAGATGTATGTACACAAGCAGGAGTGAGCAGAGTAACTTTTTATAAGCATTTTAAATCAATAGACGAGCTGATATTTGAAGTGCAAATAGATATTTTAGAGTGTATGACTGGCGCTATATCAGAAGCTGGTAGAGTTGGAAATACTGGATTACAAAAACTTAAAAACATGCTTCATGAGTGGGTAAACTTTGCCAGTGAAAATAAGGACCAAATGAAGTTTATAACCTTATTCGATATTTATTATGAAGCATATGATTCAAACGAAGAATTAAAAATGAAATATGAAAACTTTACTAAACTAGAAGGTAACAATTTTTTAGATAATATTATACGTAGTGGTATTGAAGATAGGTCTTTTAAAAAAGATATTGATATAGTAAAAACTGGGTTTTATATATTTCAAACAATGATGGGAGTATTGCAGAGGGTGAGTTATACAAAAATACCAGTTACTTGCGAGGGAATAACTTCAGACGATATAGTACTATCAATTATAGATATGATTATAAATTCTATAAAAAATGAGAAAAATGATTAGGATTTCGCTTTATAGAGGCAAGTAAACTATTTATGTGAATTTTAAGCATAAATTTAAAGTTTATTCGAAGCTAAGGATTGAAGAGGTTTGTTTGCGACAAGGGATAGGAAAAAAAATTGGATTATATAAATTAAGGGACTCTAATGCTGAGTCCCTTGATTTATTATTTTAAGTTCAAGGACTGAAGTAGTTTATCTGATAAAGAGGAATAGATTAACAAGCTTTAATATACAATGCTTAGTTAGACTTTATTTGAAACCGATCTATATATAGTTAAATTTTAATTGCTCAATTATTTAAATAGAAATAAACTCTGATAAGTTAAGATCTCTAATCACATTATGATTTTCTGTTTTTCCAATAACATTAATTGACTTTATGCTTAAATTATTATCAAGGTATAGAGCCCATAATCGTATACCGTTTATTGAGATAAGTTCAGGGTTAATAATTTTATCATTTACCTTAATTTCTACTTTCGATATGTTATTATCAGCAACATATCCTGTGATTAGCCTTATTTTATCATTTAGGCTATAGTATCCGCTGGATAACTCAGAACTTCCACCATGTCCGCCAAAAGTTGTATCAATACACTTCCATCCAAATAGAGTCCTTTTTACGTATGCATGATTTAATGAAAAGCCTTTTGAATTAATGCTGCCATCTGTGAATACAATTACTTTACCATCATAATAATCTTTTGCACTTACAATTTGATTGACCTTAGAACCAGATCTTTCAATTGCACTTACTACTGTTGATGAGCTTTGATTTTTTATAGTAATAAAGCCAATTATTGAACCTGCAATTAGTATTGAAATTAAAATGAAAAATATCTTTCTCATGTTTCACTCCTTTGAGAATAAACTTTATTTTATTGCTACTTAAGTCATAATAAAACTGATATAACAATTGCTTAGAGAGAATTAATGCTAACACATTTATTAATTAGTTCTCTGCTTATATACTAATTTAAAGTTCTTAGATTATTTGTGGATTTTATAAGATAGACAGAAAGACGTATGTTTGCAAATTTTTTGTATGTTATCCAATTGTTATAGTGTATAATTATTTAATAAGAAATATAGCTGTCAACTATATGTTGAAATATATTTTTAGAAAATAAAACCGTATAGTCAATTGCATGTTAAATTTATATATATTTTTTAAAAATATACATAAATTAAGAATTCATAATAAAACCTTAATTTAAGATTATCATAGTAGCTTAATTAAATAAACAGCTTATTTGTCAGTATTAGGAAAATAAATTATTTTGAGATTGCTTACTAAATTTATGTATTATCTCATAATAATAATAATAAAACAAGGAGGAGTATATGAATAAAAAGTTATACAAATCAAATTCTAATCGGATGCTTGCAGGAGTTTGTGGTGGAATAGCTGAATTCTTTGATATCGATGCAACAATTGTACGTGTGCTATGGGTAATATTTGGGCTAGCAGCAGGAAGTGGAATCTTAGCATATATACTGTGTGCATTTATAATACCAAGTGGAGATTAAATAACAATAAGTCTTTTGAGTCATTTCGATTTCAGAAGACTTTTCAATTTAAGAGTATAAAAGCTAAGGAGATAAACCAATGAATGATGTAATTGAAAGAATACGAAAATTTAGAAATGACAGAGATTGGTCGCAATTTCACACACCTGAAAATTTGGCTAAAGCTATAAACATAGAAGCAGCAGAACTTTTAGAACATTTTCTTTGGGATAATAATTATAATAAAGAAGAGGTATGTGATGAGCTTGCTGATGTTCTTGTTTATTGCATACATATGGCTGACGCTTTAGATGTAAATATTGAAGATGTAATAAATAAGAAGATGAATAAAAATGAGAAGAAATATCCGGTGGAGAAGGCTAAAGGCAATAGTAAGAAATATACTGAATTGTAAAGAAAAGTTGTGTTTGAGTTGTATTAAAACTGGGATAATTTCTTGTTATATTTATTAGTGCTTACAATTTAATTTATGAGGAAACTTCAATAAGTTCCTTTGTTTGTTCTAGAGCTTTTTATTGAGATACAGTAAAAAATAAAACTTATTTGCCTGCCAAGTTTTCCTCATATACATTCGAAAAGGCAGATGCGTTAAAAAAACTCACTGAAGAAAGTCGCGTCAGTGAGCTTTTTTGGTAAAAGATAAATATATGATTGCAAATATAATACATGCTGTACCAAGCCATTGAAAAATTCCTAAATTAACATGTAACCAAAATACTGATAAAAAAGCAGCAGATAATGGTTCAATAGAAGAAAGTATGCTTACCTCTATTGGTTTTATATACTTTAAGCTTTCTAAGTAGCAACAAAAAGCAATAAGTGTACCAAATAGTACGACGAATATAATAGCTAGAATTGAGCTTACGGACCATTGGCCTGTACTAACCCAAGGCTTTTGAATAAAGCTAAATCCAATTCCCCCAATGAACATTCCCCAGCCAACTACAGTTATTGAATCATATCTAGCAAGAAGATAAACTGGTTGTAAGGTGTAAAAAGCAGCTGCAAAAGCTGAAGTTACTCCCCAGAACAATGCTATCTTAGAAATAGATAAGGTGCTAACATTACCTTTAGTGATTATTAGAAATGTACCAAGTATTGTTAAGCTAATTGCTATGATTTCTTTTGAACTTGGAGCTTTTTTTGTTCTGATAGTCATATAGAAGATTATTATAACTGGATACAAATATTGAAGTATAGTAGCCGTTGCAGCATTACCATGTTTTATAGCTGCAAAATATGTATACTGTACCCCCAACATTCCTATAAGTGCAAAACATATAAGGTTGAAAATCGTATATTTTGAGCTCCAGATCTTTCGAACATTCTTGTTGCCTCTTAAAGTAGCAAATGACAATAAAACAATTCCAGAGATTAATAGACGGATTACTACAAGCCATTCTGGACTGAAACCTTTCTGCTGAAACAAGTATTGGGCCACAGTACCGGATACTCCCCACAGCATAGTTGAAAAAATTACGAGCACAAATCCCTTTATCCTAGGTTGAGGTTTCATTATATTTTCACTCCTTATGTCTTATTATATAGGTGAACCACTTCATAATTAAACTTCTATTTTCAAATTCTCATCTCAGAACCCAGAGGAGTTTTGAAAATAGATTTAGGATTGAATTGGTTCATCTTTAGATATACCAGTTCCAAATAAAATCTATTTATCGGATAAAATACAATTAATAGCTAAAAGTTATTTTGAGTTTTAATGGTTGTACAAATTTTATGTTAAATTTATAAAATTTCTGCTAGTTATGGATGTACCACTTCGTAATAAAACATATTATTTTTAAATTCTCTCACTAGAAGCCGTGAGAGTTTTAAAAATAGATTTCGGTTCGAAGTGGTACATCTATAGATAAAATTTAAAGCTGAAAAATACCTTCAAATAACAAGTATACACAAATATATTACTTTACTCAAATAAATATTTAATAAATGTATTGTCACTTTCAATGGATTAAAGTTTAAAATAAATATAAAAAGATATGCATGTGAGAATAGTTTTAAATCAATCAAGCAAATGATGTTATCTATTTGAAGCTTATAATAATAACATCATTTGCTTAATTTTATTGTTCTTGAAGTGAGACTAAAGGAACTTCTTGTGATCCTGTAGGTTGATTAAGGGGATGTATATAAGCGATTTCTTTGTTATCGTCTATTTTTTCAATATAAATTTGTTCACCTTCATATGTAACATTAATAACATCAGGCGAGGAAAGAATTTCTTCTGCACGTTTTCTATCCATATTAACACCTCCTTTAAAAATAAATTACAAAAGTAGCATTTGCTTATGAAGGATTAAATATTCTTTAATCTATGGAAAGATTCCATTAGTTACCTTAAGGTAACTAACAAACTTAAAAGTACGTGCTTGCAAATGTATGTTCGCTAAATTATTATATAAATATAAGATTTTTTAGAAATTCAATCTAAGGATATACTAAAAAGCATAAGTAAATTTTATTTTTTAAAAGAATGGTATAGATTATAAAGAAATCTAAATATAATTTATAAAGAAATTTTAAGAAATAAAAGTCCTGCATCTATATATATAGATAAACCAGTTCTAAATGCAATCTTTATTTGGATAAATTCTAATATTAAGTAGTTTATCTATATTTGTATAAAGTGAGAAGAAAATTTATAAAGTCACTTGACCAAGTAGCAGTAATCTTTAGTAATAAAATTAAATAAAACAGTAGGGCTTATATGGTAAGTGAAAGTATAAGTAAGGAGTAAATTAGATGATTAAATTTGAAAATGTATCTAAGTATTATGATAATGGAAATAAAGCAGTTGATTCTTTGAACTTAACTATTAAGGAAGGAGAATTTTTTGTGCTTATAGGGCCAAGTGGATGTGGTAAAACAACTACGCTTAAGATGATTAATCGTTTGATTGATTTAAGTGAAGGAACGATTTATCTAGATGGCAAGAAAATAAGCGAATACAATATTCATGAACTCAGATGGAATATAGGATATGTATTACAACAAATAGCACTATTTCCACATATGACTATTGAAGAAAACATAGCAATAGTCCCTGAATTGAAGAAATGGGACAAGAAAAAAATTAATAATAAAATAACTGATCTTTTAGAAAGTGTAGGACTCGAGCCAGAAAAGTATAGGCATAGAAAACCATCAGAGCTTTCTGGTGGTGAACAACAGAGAGTAGGAGTGGTCCGCGCCTTAGCAGCTGATCCAAATATTATCTTAATGGACGAACCATTCAGTGCATTAGATCCCATTAGCCGCAAAAAGTTGCAGCAGGATATGGGGAAGCTTAAGAAGAAAATAAATAAAACCATTGTATTTGTAACTCATGATATGCAAGAGGCTTTAGCACTTGGAGATAGGATTTGTATAATGCAAGAAGGAAAGATAGTTCAATGTGATACGCCAGAAGCAATTATTAAAAATCCTAAAAATGATTTTGTAAGAAACTTTTTTAAATCTGGAAATGTATATAGAACACCACTTTTTGAATCAGATTACAGAGTGAAGGATTTGATAGAGGAACATCTATATGAGAATACTGATGATAAGGAAGATACTAATTGTGTCAATACTGAAGAATCACTTGAAAACTTATTTTCACTACTAACAAAAGAAAAAAGCATTAAAATAGAGCAAAATGGAAGATTTATAGGAACTTTAAATATGGAACATTTGGTTAAGTTTGTAGCTAATAAGCTTGAAAAGGATGGTGAAATATAATGAATACATTTTTTTCAACGCTTTTAGAACGAAAAGGTCAGTTAGGTACAGCATTACTTCAACATATGCAAATTTCATTTATAGCTATATTTATTGCAGTAATCCTAGCTGTGCCACTTGGGATATATATAACAAAACATAAGCGTTTTGGTGAGATAACTATACAAATAGCAGCTGTTTTTCAGACAATACCTTCTCTCGCTTTACTTGGAGTTCTTATTCCATTAGTAGGTATTGGCAAGGTTCCGGCGGTAATTGCCTTGGTGATTTATGCTATTTTACCTATACTAAGAAATACTTATACTGGTATTAAAGAAATTAATCCTGCTTTAATTGAAGCTGCTGATGCTATGGGAATGAATAGTAGTAAAAAACTTTTTAAAGTTCAACTACCATTGGCGATGCCTGTTATAATGGCTGGTATAAGAACTTCAATGGTAATGATTATTGGAACAGCAACACTAGCTGCTTTAATTGGAGCAGGTGGTCTAGGAGATTTGATTCTTCTTGGAATAGATCGTAATAATAATAGTCTTATTCTGATTGGAGCAATCCCAGCGGCTTTGCTTGCAATTTTGTTTGACGTAGTACTACGTTATCTTGAAAAATCTACATTAAAAAAATCAGTTGTAGCAGTTGGAGTAGCTATTATTATGACGTTAACTATTATTTTAGTTCCATACTTAAGTACACAAAAAAATGAGATTATAATAGCAGGAAAATTAGGTTCTGAGCCAGAGATTTTGATCAATATGTATAAATTAATGCTTGAAGATGAAACAAGTTTACATGTTACACTTAAGCCTGGCATGGGAAAAACTAGCTTTTTATTTAATGCACTTAAATCAGGCGATATTGATATATATCCTGAATTTACAGGTACTGCTCTTGAAACTTTTGTAAAGGAAAATGCAAAAAGTCATAATCCACAAGAGGTTTATGAGCAGGCACGTGTTGGTATGGAAAAGAACTTCAATATGGAACTTTTAAAACCTATGAAATACAATAATACTTATGCTATTGCAGTATCTCCAGAACTTGCAAAAGAATACAAACTAAATAAAATATCTGATTTAAAAAATATTGAGAAACAGCTTAAGGTAGGATTTACTCTTGAGTTTTCTGATAGAGATGATGGATATAAAGGACTTCAAAAAGTATATTCTGTAAACTTTAATAATTTAAAAACAATGGAACCTAAATTAAGATATAATGCGATAAAATCAGGAGACATAAATCTTTTAGACGCTTACTCTACTGATAGTGAAATTGTTCAGTACAACCTAAAGGTATTAGAAGATGATAAGCAATTCTTCCCACCATATCAAGGTGCGCCACTTATGCTAGAAAGCACTCTTAAGAAACATCCTGAGATAAGCAGTGTTCTTAATAAATTATCAGGTAAGATAACTGATGATGAAATGGCTAAAATGAATTATGAAGTAAATGTAGAAGGAAAAACAGCTCAAGAAGTCGCAAAGAGTTATCTGGAAAAAGAAGGATTGCTCAAATAAATTTTAGAATTAGGCGCTGTTAAAGCACCGTGTTGAAATTGATTGGTTAATCATCCGACGCTCTTTAGATGAACAACTCTATAATTGAATTTATATTTTTAGGAGTAGAGTCGTTCATCCTTAATGAGCTTACGCAAAGAATTAATATGATTTTGTCATATTCCATGGCTAAAACTGTAAACTCACTACGTTCGAACAGTACAGTTTTTTAACGCCATTCCATCTGAAAAAATCATTTAATTCTAGTTACTCGCTCATATAGCGTCTCCTGTATAACCAATAAATTTCAACAATATTCTTAAACATAGCTTAGAATTAAAGCATTTTAGAAGAGTAATTATATTGATTTTTTGTATATAAATATGCACAACTTTGCTCTTAAAACTATTTATAAAGTTATATATATTTAGAGGATTCACTTATTGAAGTGAATCCTTTTTAAATGCAGAGGAAAGTGCAAGATGTTAATTTATATAGATAAACTACTTCATATTAGAATCTATCCTAGTAGTCTAATGATCGAAGTAGTTTATCAGTTCAACGAAATAGATAATCCAGTTCTATCTAATAAAACTAGGTAATACTTCTGTTAACTATTAATGATAATAGGATTATCAAATATATACTCTATTTAGAACTGGTTTATCTATAAACTATTTTAAAATAGAATATTAAATTTATTTAGCCTTTATATATAAGTGAAAAATTAATCTTGCTTGAGTATCTTACCGAAAATATATCAAGTTTAATGGAAAAATTATTTAAATTTAAAAAATAGATTAAAATTACATTAAAAATCACTTTTTCAGGTCAAACGATGTAGAATGGGCGTGTAGATTAAGATATAATCAAATTGAGAGAAAATTCAGTTTCACTATTTAAATGGAGAATGTGAGATTTTGCTTAAGTTTTAATGCAGGATCTGTTCACTTCTAACTATATAAAAAACAACAAAAGTAAGGAGGATAGGAAAATGAAATCAAGAAAAATCAGCAGCATCTTCATTGCGACTATAGTTATTGTTTCATCCTTTAGTTGGACAACCTATGCAAGTACAAGTACCACAGATACAAACTCTAAGCGGTATATAGTTAAGTTCAAAACCAAAGGCATTGACGGAGGTAAGCTTATTTCAAATTATAGTGGAAAAGTTAAGCGTCAGTTTAAGCATGTGGATGCAGCAGTGGCTGAAATAACACCTCAAAATGCTGCAAAGCTTTTAAAAGACTCAAACGTAGCTTACGTCGAAGTAGATAATGTGGTAAAGGCAGCAGATACTACATTTTCCAACTGGGGAGTAAGTGATGTAAACGCTCCCGCTTCATGGCAATCTGGATTCACTGGAAAAGGTATAAAGGTTGCTGTTATTGATACAGGAGCTGCAACACATTCAGATTTATCCATTACTGGTGGCACAAATGTAATTAGTGGTTCAACAACTACATCTTTTTCTGATGATAATGGACATGGAACACATGTTGCTGGAATTATAGGAGCAAAGGGAGTAAATGGAGGTGTTAAAGGAGTAGCTCCAGATGCATCAATTTATGCAGTAAAAGCACTTGATTCATCAGGTAGTGGATACACTTCTGATATAATTTCAGGGATAGATTGGGCTATTGAAAATAAGATGGATATTATATCAATGAGTCTTGGGTCAAGCCAATCAGATACTTCACTACAGAATGCCGTGGATACAGCGTATAATAGCGGGATATTAGTTGTCGCTGCTGCAGGAAATGATGGAAATTCTGATGGTACTGGAACTAATGTTGAATACCCAGCAAACTACTCTTCAGTAATTGCAGTTGGAGCAGTTGACTCAACAAACACGAGAGCTTATTTTTCTTCTACAGGAAGTAAAGTAGAAGTGAGCGCACCAGGGGTAAATATAACCAGTACTTACTTAAATGGAAGCTATGCTCAAATGAGTGGTACATCTATGGCTACACCTTTTGTGGCAGGAGATTTAGCATTACTTAAGCAAAAGTATCCAAGCTATACTAATGTGCAATTGAGAAATTTATTAGATAGTAATATAGTCGACTTAGGTGTTAGTGGAAGAGATTCTTTTTATGGATTTGGTTTGATACAAGCACCAAGTAGTACAGCAACAGTTACTGCACCAAGTAAGCCAATGGCAAGTATTCCAGGTGGATCTTATACTTCGAGTCAGGCAATAGCATTAAGTGATGTAACACCAAGTGTGTCAATATATTATACAATTGATGGGACAACCCCTACTGCACAAAGTAATTTATATACTAATCCTATAGCAATAGGATCAACTACAACACTAAAGGCTGTGGCTATAGACGGTAGTGGGAATTCCTCAGAAGTGCTTAGTAATACTTATACAATTACTTCACCGGTTATATTGCCAGCTAAACCAACAGCCAGTGTGCCAGCTGGAAACTATAGTACAAGCCAAACAATAACGTTAAGTGATAAAACAACAGGAGTATCGATTTACTATACTCTTGATGGAACAATACCTACATCGAATAGTACTTTATATTCAGGTGCAATAGCTATAAGTTCAACTAAGACACTTAAAGCAATTGCCATAGATGCTAGCGGTAATGCTTCTGAAGTTATGAGCAATACTTATGTTATAAATGGAACTGTAGCTATCCCTACACCTACAGCAAGTGTTCCTTCAGGTACATATAAGGCACCTTTGTTTATTAAGCTTTACGATAGATATTCAAA
Organism: Clostridium folliculivorans; assembly: GCF_024341905.1. Taxonomy (GTDB): domain Bacteria; phylum Bacillota; class Clostridia; order Clostridiales; family Clostridiaceae; genus Clostridium_AR; species Clostridium_AR folliculivorans. Next base: position 510,141 of record NZ_BQXY01000002.1, on the reverse strand, counting down.
ACCACTTAAAGCTTTTTATACAATAGATGGAAGTACTCCAACAACTAAGAGTTTACCTTACATGGGATACATTAATATAACAGCCTCTTGTACACTAAAGGTTATAGCTGCAGATTATAATGGAAATGTATCAGGAGTATTGAGTAATCAATATACTATAATAAAACCTCCTGCAGAACCAATAGTGAATGTTAGAAGTGGTATATATAACAAACCTCAGACTATTACATTAAGTGATAGTACACCGGGAGTAACAATTTATTATACTCTTGACGGAACTAGACCTACAACAAATAGTTCTGTTTATAAAGGAGCCATAACTATAAGTAAAACAGCGGTTCTTAAAGCAATTGCAGTAGATGCTTCGGGAAATACATCAAATATAACTTCTTTATTTTATATTATTTTTGGAAGATAGTTTAGGCAGTTGTTTATCTATATCATCAAAATTAAAAGTGAATAAAATCTTGACCCAAGATTAGAATGTGGACAGGCGATAATAACATATTAAAGAGGAAATGATTCGTAAAAACAACGAGATAAGTCAATGATTATATAACAATCATTGGCTTATCTTTTTGCGTTTAAAATCAGTGCTAAAATTAAGATATCTTTTGGGTATTTGTTTCAATATGCAGTGAAAAGAAATAAAGTAGTAAGTTTTTCAAAAATAGAAAATTATCATTTTATAATCCAAAGAATCACTTGGGATTATGTGATATAATTACAAATAATTAATAGATTATAAGAATGAAGGGATAGTTTAATGAAGTTAATATATGGTACATATAATCCATCAAAGCTGACGAGCATGATAAAAATGCTTGATGGACTTAATATTGAAATTACGGGCATTAGCAGTGTTGATTTTAAACTAAGAGAATCTGATGAATCTGGCAAAGATCCATTAGCCAATGCTGTAGAAAAAGCTACTACCTACTTCGAACAGCTTAATAAGCCTGTATTTTCATGTGATACTGGATTGTTCTTTGAAGGAGTAGAAGAAGAAGATCAACCTGGTGTGTTAGTAAAGAGGATACATGGTGAAGATTTATCCTACAGAGAAATGGTTGACTATTATAGCAATTTAGCAGCAAAATATGGAGGTAGACTAACTGCATATTATAAAAATGGTATATGTTTATACATAGATAATGATCATATTTATAAGTATGATGGTGAGGACCTATGTTCTGAGAGGTTTTATATTGCAGACAAGCCTCACAAAAGATATAGAGAAGGATTTCCATTAGATACTTTATCTGTAGATATGGAAACTATGAAATACTATTATGATTTAGAAGATGAAAAAAGTGAAAGCTTAGGCATTATTCCTGGATTTAGAGACTTTTTTATTAGAAGTCTTGGCGATTATTTAAAAACAAAATCTTCATAAAATATATATGTTGAACAATTTTGAAATCTTTAAATAAGAGAGGTTATTATTTTATAATAAGATTTATATTTTCAAAGACTTCTGTGAGAATCTAGGTGAGGTTTGAAAAAAGCTTAAGGATTGAATTAGGACAGCTTTACTTATTGTAATGATTTTTGCATTAGGATATAAAATAAATGGAGGGGAATTTATGAGAAATTGGAGAAAAATTGATAAAGGCGACTATGTAATTATTGTAAATGAAGGTGGAAAAAATGTTGCCTATTCAAAGAATTCAGGTATTAAAATAATTGAGCAAGATGGCTTTGCTTTTAAGAACTTAAGTAAAAGTGGGAGACTTGAAAAATATGAAGATTGGAGACTGCCTGCTAAGGATAGAGCTAAAGATCTAGCAAGTAGACTTAGTATAAAGCAAATAGCAGGCCTTATGCTCTACAGCGGACATCAAGCGGTTTTTAGTAAAAAAGAAAGTTTCTCAAAAGCTTTTGATGGAACTTATGATGGTAAGACTTTTGATGAGACTGATGTGAAAATTACTGATTTGACGGATCAACAAAAAAAGTTTCTTACAGATGACAATCTAAGACATGTACTTATAACAGCAGTGGATGATGCTAAAACAGCAGCAGTGTGGAATAATAATCTGCAAGCGTTTGTTGAAGGGCTTGGTCTTGGAATACCTGTAAATATAAGCAGTGATCCAAGACATACAACTAGTCCAAATGCAGAGTTTAATGCGGGTGCAGGAGGAGATATCTCAAAATGGCCAGAGCCATTAGGACTAGCTGCAACTTTTAGTAGTGAAGAAGTAAGTAAGTTTGGATTTATTGCATCTAAAGAGTATAGGTCGTTAGGAATAGCAACTGCCTTATCACCTCAAGTAGATATAGCAACAGATCCTAGGTGGATGAGATTTAGTGGAACTTTAGGTGAAGATCCAATTTTGGCCCGTGATTTAGCTGAAGCTTATTGTAATGGATTTCAAACTTCTGCTGGAGATAGTGAAACAGAAGATGGATGGGGATATGAGAGCGTAAATGCTATGGTTAAACATTGGCCAGGTGGAGGAAGCTGTGAAAGTGGCAGAGATGCACATTTTGCTTACGGTAAGTATGCTGTTTATCCAGGAGACAACTTTAATGATCACTTAATTCCTTTTACAGAAGGAGCCTTTAAGTTATCAGGTAAAACTAAGAAGGCATCAGCAGTTATGCCTTATTATACAATATCATATGATATTGATAAAAAATATGGTGAAAACGTAGGAAATTCTTTTAGTAAATATATAATTAAGGACTTACTAAGAGAAGAGTATAATTATGATGGAGTTGTTTGTACTGATTGGGGTATAACTAAGGAGAATAATGTAATTGATGGCTTTATATCTGGAAAGAGTTGGGGAGTTGAAAAATTATCTGAGAGTGAAAGACACTTTAAAGTACTCATGGCTGGAGTAGACCAGTTTGGTGGAAATAATGAGGTCTTACCAATTCTTGAAGCTTATGATATGGGAGTAAAAGAATTTGGTGAAGAATACATGAGAGAAAGATTTGAAAAATCAGCTGTAAGATTATTGTTAAATATCTTTAGGACTGGTTTGTTTGAGAATCCTTATGTAGATCCAGAAGAATCTGATATGATAGTTGGCAAAGTTGAATATATGAAAGCGGGATATGAATGTCAGCTTAAGTCTATAGTGATGTTAAAAAATAAAAATCAAACACTTCCAATAAAGGAAAGAAAGAATGTTTATATACCTAAGAGAAGATTAAAGGAAAGTATAGATTGGTTCGGAAACGTAATCCCAGCTAGGGAAATAGAACCAGTAAATAAAGCTATTGTTGAAAAATATTTTAATGTAGTAGACAATGCAGAGGAAGCTGATTTTTCAATAGTTTTTATAGAATCGCCTAAAACAGTGGGATATTCTAAGAAAGAGGGATATGTACCTATAAGTTTACAATACAGACCTTATAAAGCTATAAGTAGCAGAAAAGTGAGTCTAGCAGGTGGTGACCCATTAGAACAATCAAATAATAGATCATATTATGGTAAAACAAATTATGCTACAAATGAAGAAGATTTAGATATAATATTAGAAACTAAAAACTTAATGAGACAAAAACCAGTATTAGTGTCTATAAACATGGGAAATCCAACAGTGTTTGGTGAGTTTGAGGATAAGGTTGATGCAATAGTGGTTGATTTTGGTGTACAAGTTCAAGCTATACTGGATGTTATAAGCGGAAAGCGTAATCCAAGTGGATTATTACCGTTTAACATGCCGAAGGATATGGATAATGTTGAAGAACAGTTTGAAGATGTACCACATGATATGAAATGCTATAAAGATGAATTGGGTAATGAGTATAGTTTTGCTTTTGGACTTAATTTTAATGGTATTATTAATGATGAAAGAGTAAGAAGATATAAAAGAATATAAATCATATTGGATAGACAAAAAAACTGCTATAGAGTATTTAGTAATGTTATAATATAATAGGAAATAGTTTAAAGCCTACATTTATATTTCAACAGAAATTTAGATGCAGGTTTTATATTTGAGTATAATTAAATGTTTTTAAAAACATATCAACTTGTGTGCTAAAGATGAAAATGAAGAAAACAATGATTTAATTTGTAGCTAATGCATAAAAACTTAAGGAGAAATGACATGAAATTATTATTTGACTCAGAAGGTAAAGTAAATTATGACAAACTTGATAAAGATACAACTGTGGAGGATATCTTAAAAGCAATTGATATATTCTTAAACAGCAACCCCCTTCCTTGTGAAGATTGTGAGGAAAGTTGCTGTAAAAAGGCTTGGTCAGTTGAAATAGATAATATCTGTGTTAACAGAATAAGCAACTGGAACAATGAAGATTCTTCAGATTTTGTAAGACAGAGGCTTGTAAAAAAGAGAAATTACTATAGAGAGTTTGACCAATATGTATTAAATAAAGAAAAAAATTGTCATTTCATTACTGAGGAGAACTATTGCACAATTTACGAGCAAAGACCAATAATTTGTAGGTTATATATCTGTATCGATAAAAGTTATAGATATAATGTTGTTAGAGAACTCATTGGAAGCACTTATTTACAGGCCTTAATATTTGAAGAAGAGATGAGAAACAATTCAATTTCAGAGGATTTAATTAAAGAATATAAAAGAAATCCTGCTGTATTTGCAAAGGGGTATGACATAGCTTTGAATGATATATTAAATTATGCTGAAGAAGAAGGCTGGTTATATGATGATGAAAGAGATGAATTATATTAATAAGTATATTTTTAGTATTTTTAAATTGTAAAAAGGATGATCCTTATATAAATAAAAACACTTTTATTAATGATTCAAGCGAAAAATACTTATTCTCACTTGAAAATCTGTATAATATTATATATAATTGATACATAATAACAACATATACAAAAAACAGTGATTATAAAAGCTACGATTTTTGGATTTCTTCAGAGAGCCGATGGTTGGTGCAAATCGGTGAAGTACTAAATCTTTCCACTTTTGGAGCTGTCGGTGATGAATCGAAAGGTTGGTAACCTTTATATTACTTTCGAGTGGCTGAATTTTAACTATTTCAGCAATTTGGGTGGCAACGCGGAGTACTTCCGTCCCATTTTTTATATTTGGGATGGGAGTTTTTTTATTCTTAAGGAAATTATAATCCAATGAGATCTATGGATAAGTATGCATAACAGATTTAATATATAATATTAAGATAAAGAATAAAAGAAGAAGAATATGTATATTTATTCATTATTAATATGTTCTTAATTTAGAGATACCATTAGACATAAATTGTTATAATAAATACAGTATTTAAAGATAGCATTGTAAATTATTAATTATTATCTTACAATGTAAAAGTAACCATTTAGGTAAATGTTTATATTACTGTGCTTTTAAAATATTATAAATAGATAAATGTATCAGGAGGGTAAATTATGTTAGATTTAAGATTTGTAAGGGAAAACCCTGAAATAGTAAAACAAAACATAAAAAATAAGTTTCAAGATAATAAGTTAGGTTTAGTTGATGAAGTTATAGCTTTAGATGCTGAACTAAGAAATGCAAAGCAAGAAGCTGATTCTTTAAGAGCAAATAGAAATAAAATCTCAAAGAGCATTGGTGCATTAATGGCTCAAGGAAAAAAAGAAGAAGCTGAAGAAATGAAAAAACAAGTTGCTGCAAATTCTGCACGTTTGGCAGAACTAGAAGTAAAAGAAGGCGAATTAGAGAAAAATGTTAAGGATATAATGATGATAATTCCAAACATCATAGATCCAAGTGTTCCAATAGGTAAAGATGATAGTGAAAATGTGGAAGTTGAACGTTTTGGTGAGCCAGTAGTACCTGACTTTGAGATTCCATATCACACTGAAATCATGGAAAAACTTAGCGGTATTGATTTAGATAGTGCTAGAAAGGTTGCTGGAAATGGTTTCTACTATCTAATGGGCAATATAGCTAGACTTCATTCTGCAGTTATATCATATGCTAGAGATTTTATGATAAATCGTGGATTTACATATTGTATACCACCTTTCATGATTCGTAGTGAAGTTGTAACAGGTGTTATGAGTTTTGCTGAAATGGATGCAATGATGTATAAAATAGAAGGTGAAGACTTATATCTTATAGGAACAAGTGAGCATTCTATGATAGGTAAGTATATAGATACAATATTACCAGAAGCTTCACTTCCTCATACTTTAACTAGTTACTCACCATGCTTCAGAAAAGAAAAAGGAGCTCATGGAATAGAAGAAAGAGGAGTTTACAGAATTCATCAATTTGAAAAACAAGAAATGATTGTTGTATGTAAACCAGAAGAAAGTATGGATTGGTACAACAAACTATGGAAAGATACAGTTGATTTATTCCGTTCATTAGATATACCAGTGAGAACTTTGGAATGTTGTTCAGGTGACTTAGCTGATCTTAAGGTGAAATCAGTAGATGTAGAAGCTTGGTCTCCAAGACAAAAGAAATACTTTGAAGTAGGAAGCTGCTCAAACTTAGGAGATGCTCAAGCACGTCGTTTAAAAATACGTGTAGATGGTGAAAACGGTAAATATTTTGCACATACACTAAACAATACAGTAGTAGCTCCTCCAAGAATGTTAATTGCGTTCTTAGAGAACAACTTAAATGAAGATGGTTCTATAAACATTCCAGTAGCATTACAACCTTATATGGGTGGAATGGCAGTAATTAAATAATATAAGTAAATGAAGATGTAATAAGGTATTATGTTAATAAAATACCTTGGAGACCCTTTAAAAAGCGGATTTAACCAAATTACATCTATAGATGCAGCATATTCAATGAAAAATTTGATGTGTTGCATTTTTTTATATAAATAATCACCTTAATTTTACATTTTAATCGGTATTTGCACTATGAATATGTATTTACAATATATTGGAAGGTGTATTATAATTTGTACAATAATAATTTCACTAAGCAATTGCGTTGGATATATTGTGGTTGTGATTCAAAGGATATTCCATAAAAAAAGTTTTATAAATTTTAAAAGTCTTGTGCTTTTAGCAAGTAACTTTATAATTATTTTACATTATTTGTAATTTTGTATAAATACAGAAAAAACTTAAATTCAGCTAGATAGCTTTATATTGAATATATTTATAAAAGGGGTAAGGTATGGGAAAGATCAATTTTTCAGAGGTATTTAATATTGATTCTTTTAAAAAAATGTCAGAAAGCCTTTATGAAGCATCCGGAATTCCTGTAGGACTTATTGATGTAGACGGGACAATATATATAAAAACTGGATGGCAAGATATTTGTACAAAATTTCATAGAATTCATCCAAATACTTGTAGCCGCTGCTTGAGTAGCGATAAGTATATAAATGACCATATAAAAGATAGTAGATACATAGAATACAGATGTTTAAACAATATGTGGGATATAGGAGTGCCTATTATCATATATGGACAACATGTAGCTACAATTTTTATGGGGCAATTTTTTTATAAGGATGAAGAAGTTGATGTTGAGTTTTTTAAAAGACAAGCTCGACAATTTAATTTTGATGAGGAAGAGTACATTGCTGCACTAAGTAAAGTTCCTAGATGGACAAGGAAAAAGGTTAAAAGTATCATAGATTATTACTTAGGGCTAGTAACTACTTTAGCTGAAAGTGGATTAAGACATTTAGAGTATGAAAGTTCCCAAAAAGAACTTGCTAAAAATCAGAAATATCTTGATACTATTTTTAATTCAGTAAATGACGCTATATTTATAAATGATTTTAATGGAAACATAGTAGATGCAAACCGTAGATCTTATTTTATGTTTAATTATTCTGAAGATCAACTAAGAAAGATGAATATAATAGACATGATATCATCAAAGTCTGTGATAACAAAAGAAAAGATGCTTCAAATCTTTAATAAAGCTACAAATGCTAGACCTATAGTATTGGAGTGCATCTGTAAGACAAAGAATAATGATGAATTTTGGGCTGAATTTAATATTAGTTCAATTAGATTTGAGGAGAAAGAAGAGATTGTAGTAAGTGTTCGTGATATTACGGATAGGAAGTTAAGTGAACTAGCCTTACAAGAAGAGGCATATGAATTAGAAAATCTAAGAACTGAATTCTTCGCAAACATTTCACATGAGCTAAGAACACCTTTAAACATAATATTTGGTGCTATACAAGTAATCGGAGCAGAAATTGAAAACAAGGAAAAAGCTGTTGATAAGGCAAAAATATTAAACAACTTAAATGTTGAAAAGCAAAATTGTTTTAGATTATTGAGGCTTATAAATAATTTAATAGACTCTACTAAACTTGATTCAGGGTATTTTGAATTAAATATGGTTAATTGTAATATTGTAAATATAGTTGAAGAAATTACTTTATCAGTTGCAGATTATATTAATAATAATAATCTAGATCTTATTTTCGATACCGAGATAGAAGAAAAGATAATGGCTTGTGATTTGGATAAGATTGAAAGAATAATGCTTAACCTCTTATCAAATGCGGTAAAATTCACCCCTGACGGAGGAAAAATTTTTGTGAATATTATCGATGGAGAAGAATACATAACCATTACAGTCGAAGATACTGGAATAGGGATTCCAAGCCAAAAACTAAATATAATATTTGATAGATTTAGGCAAGTAGATAAAACATTTATAAGAAGACATGAAGGTAGTGGAATAGGACTATCTTTAGTGAAATCATTAGTTGAAATGCATAATGGATCTATTTATGCAGAAAGTAAATATGGAATGGGGACTAAGTTTTCAGTGAAACTACCAGTTAAAGTGCTAAGTGAAGGAAGTTTAAGGCAGTGGGATGAGAAGCAAATAAGTACTAAAGAAAACTATGTTGAGAGAATTAAAATTGAGTTTTCGGATATATATAAATAATATCTTAATATACATACTACAAAATTATAATCTTAAAATAATTAATTACATAATATAGTAAACCTCTAATTGATATTGACAAAAGTCTAACAAAGGCATATTATAAAGATAGTGTAGATACACTGAAACGAGAAGGTGATAATATGGATATTAAGGTTTATGATAAAAAATCATCTAAGTGTAATTGTCTCAATTTAAGAAGAGCATCTCATGCTATAACTGAAGTTTATGACGAGTTCCTTGCTCCAAGTGGTTTGAAGATAGGACAGTTTTCTTTGCTAAAGCATATAGATGCTTTAGGACCAGTAAGTGTAAGTAATTTGGCAATTAGCATAAGATTGGATAGGACCACTCTTGTGAGAAATCTTAAACCTCTTGAAGAAAGAGGTTACATCGATGATATCGCGATAGAAGGTACAAGAAATAGACAACTGAAGTTAACAGATAAAGGAAAAGAAGTTTATAAATCAGCAGAGGTACTTTGGAACAAAGCTCAAAGCTATTTAGATGATTATCTAGGCAAGGATAACCTGGATGCTTTTACAAAGTTACTTTCAAAAATTGAGGCATTGGTGCCTTAATTTTTTTAATAAGTATCGTGTATATGCACGATACTACTAATTCTTTTTTATTTGATATTAAAGTTTTTAAGATATTAAAAGTACGGAGGGGTTAATATGGAAAACAAAATAAGAGAAGAGATTAAGAGGTTTTTTAAAGATAGTAAAGAAAATTGGTTTGAAGAAATTGATGGTTATTATTTTGAAGAGCCAATTATAGGTTTTGCTGATTCCGAAGATGATTTATTTAAAGAATATAAGAATATAATAGGTGAGCATCATTACACACCAAAGGAAATTTTTGAATTAGCCTTTGAAAAAAGTAGTTTTAGAACTGGTACAGTAATTAGTATAGTACTTCCTATAAACGAAAAGACAAGGAAAAGTAACAGGGGATTGCAGGATTGGCCATCAAGAGAGTGGACATTAACTCGTACTTTTGGTGACGAGGTATTTATTAGAGCTTTATCCACTCATATGGAGAATTATTTTAAAGATATGGGTTATAGAGCTATAGCACCATATCATTCTCAGTGGTTCAAAATTACAGGATCACACAATGGACCTACTTCAAACTGGTCAGAACGTCACGTGGCTTATGTTTCAGGCTTAGGTACTTTTTCTATAAATGATGCTTTTATTACAGACAAAGGAATTGCAATTAAATTGATATCTTTAGTAACTGATCTAAAGCTTACGCCAGATGTGAGAAAATATAAAAATCATACTGAAAACTGCTTGCTATGCAGCAAGGGGATATGTGGAGCATGTATAAAGAGATGTCCTGTAAATGCCATAACAAGAGAAGGTCATGATAAAGTAAAATGTATGAAATATGTTTATGGTGAGGAATCTAGAAAAAAAGCTGAAGCTATTGGAGCTAGCCCTAAAGCTGGATCAGGTTGTGGATTGTGTCAAAGTGGTGTACCTTGTGAGGGAAGAAACCCTATAGCAATAAGTAGATAGAAAACTGAAGTGCTAAGATATAGATAAACCAGTTACAAATAGAATTTATAAATCAAGTTATATACCATTAATAGTTAAATAGATTATTGGTATGTTTTTAAATCGTGGAAATGGGATATCTATTCCGCTTAAACAGATAAACTACTTCAATCCTTAAACTCCAAATAAAGATTTTGGTTATTCTACGAATGTTTATTTGGATAAGTTCTAATATGAAGTAGTTTATTTATATAATTGGGAAATTGATAATAGTAAGAAAATTTATTTAGTTTAATTATAATTATAGAAATTAAGGTGTTGCTAAAGATGAAACACTTGTTTAAGTAGCTAAAGTAGTGATACCTTGATTTAAACAATATCATTTATAAATGATATTGTTTAAGTTATTACGTATTAGAGGGTTATTGATTGCTGGAACTTAAAGAAGTTAGTTGGATCATATAACTTTTTAACTTCTTTAAGAGGGTAATAATTTTTGCCATAGTATTCATGACCATAATCCTCTAATTCAGCATAGGGGAAGTTAACATAGGAACCATTAGTAAGAGGCTTAACAAATCTAAAAACTTTTTCAACCCAATTTTTATATTCATATGAAACCTCATCCTCTTCCCAATCTGCGGTTATACATAGTATATATTCAGCTTTTCTATAGTAATAGGCTGTTTGGTTATTGGGAATATCATCTATAGCTCCACCTAGAGAATATAACCTTATGAAGCATTCATCTATACCAGGACTGTTGTTTATATATTGAACCAATTTCCTAAGATCTTTTCTAGATAAAGGTTTATATACAAATCTTCCAGTTGCTTTAAACTTATTTGGTGGATCGTAGAAGGCACTAATGGCCTTTATAGCATCGATAAAAGCAACATATTCAATTGAAGAATTTTTTAATAAATTTGGTAGTGATAAAAAGTCCTTTAATATCAATTTAGCTTCAGCTTTTGTGCCATATAAAAAGCCGTTTAAATAGATACCTTCTTTGTTAAAGCCAGCAAAACAGCTTATTTTATTATCAGCAGTTTTAAGCCAATATTGCCATAATTCTACAAAGTCTTCCATTGATTCATTATCCCATCTAAGCTCTATAATCGTAATTTTACTTACTTTTTGAGCTTTAAAAATATATGAAGTTGCAACACCAAAGTTTCCGCTACCAGCTCCACGACAAGCCCAGAATAACTTTGGGTTTTCATGGTTGTTAGCGGTGATTGAGGCTCCTTTGGCGTTTACCATTTCTAGTCCTAAGAGATTGTCAGCAGTTAAACCAAAGTTTCTGCAGGACAATCCTATTCCACCACCAAGAGTTAAGCCAGAGATGCTAACAGTTGGGCATGTCCCTCCTGCGAAGGCATAGCCTTTTTTCGCAAGCTCTGAATATACTTTGCCAAGTCTAGCACCAGCTTGAATTTTTACAATGTCATTTTTTTCATCAATTTCAACATTGTTCATATAAGTTGTATCCAGTATTAAAGCACCATTACTTGTTGAATATCCTTCGTAATTATGACCTCCAGTACGAATACGAAGAGGTATATCATTTTTTTTGCACCATTTTATTGCGTTTGAAATATCAGTATTATTGTAACAATAAACAATAGCAAGAGGAAATTTATTAATGTCACGATTATATTCAAGTCTTAAAATTTGATATTCTTTATCTGAAGGGGTTATTACTTTACCTGTTAACCCTTGAAAGTCCACATTCTCACCTCGAAAAAATTAATAACTACACCATAAGCACATTGATTTATCTATATATAGATGAATAGATATCCCATTTCCATGATTTGAAAATAGTATTCAGATTGAGGTAGGACATCTTTATATAAAGTATGAAAATGTATAACACTAAGTGTCAAGTTTTCAAATAAATATTGAAAAATCAAAAGAATAATATAGAAAACTAGCAGTTGAAAGATATGATAGACTAAAATAAAAAGAACCTATATATTCTGTACAACAAAATATATAGGCTCCTAATTAGAAATTTATATTTATCTAGTATTAATCTAACAAATAATAAATGATAGAATAGATATAACTCTATCTGTAGATGCACAAAGTATTAATCTCTTTTGATGTTCTAGTAGACTTTATCACCATTAAATATTGAATTTTTAACTACAACGTAATCAACATTTCTGATAGCATCTAACTTATTTCCACCTGCATAGGAGATAGAAGATTGAAGATCTTGTTCCATTTCGATTAAAGTATCTTTTAAAGGTCCTTTGTAATCAACGAACATTTTCTTTCCTTCAACATTTTTTCTCTCGCCTTTTTGATATTCTGAAGCTGAACCAAAGTACTCTTTATATAGCTTACCGTCCTTTTCGATAGTTATCCCTGGTGATTCTTCATGTCCTGCAAATAGTGATCCAATCATTACCATGGTTGCACCAAATCTAATTGATTTAGCTATATCACCATGAGTACGGATACCTCCATCAGCAATAACTGGTTTGCTTGCTGCTTTAGCGCACCAACGAAGTGCTGCTAATTGCCATCCACCAGTTCCAAATCCAGTTTTAATTTTAGTTATACAAACCTTACCAGGTCCAATACCAACCTTTGTAGCATCTGCACCAGCATTTTCAAGTTCTCTTACTGCTTCTGGAGTACCTACATTTCCAGCAATAACAAAGCTGTTTGGTAAGTGCTTCTTTATATGTTGGATCATTGCGATAACCGCATTGGAATGGCCATGTGCTATATCTATAGTTATGTACTCAGGTACAAGATTTTCAGATGCTAATTGTTCGATGAATCTATATTCATCTTCTTTTACACCTACACTGATTGAAGAGAATAATCCACGTGAAGTCATATCTTTAATAAAAGCAATTCTCTTTTCAGGCTCAAAACGGTGCATTATATAGAAATAACCATTTTCAGCTAAATATATTGAAATTTTTTCGTCTATAATGGTTTGCATGTTTGCAGGAACCACAGGTAACTTAAATGAACGACCACCTAATTCTACAGTGGTATCACATTCCGATCTACTGTTCACTATACACTTTGCAGGGATTAATTGAATATCTTCATAATCAAAAACATTTTCCATTAGTTACACCTCTAAATACGAATATTGTTATTAAATTAAACAAGAATGTTTGTCTAAATGTAGTTTACAATGTTTTTATTAATATGTCAAAAAAATTGTATTTATTTAACATATCAGAGAGCTGGTTGCCTTTCTAGAATGATATTTGTTATAATTTAGATAAATAAAGTTCGATTTGTAAATTAAAATTTGAAATTAAACAGTATGTCGTTAGTATTATCAAAATATTATATATTTATATGAATTCAATAAAAATAAAAAAGTATTTAATTTAACTAATCTTATAAAACAATAATATTCGTAAATTTTAATTTGAAAACTTAAATTTAAAAATTGTTTAAAATAAAAATATTTATAAATAATATTTAGTTAATATGAATTTATTATTTTAATGAATAAGATAAGAGGAAAAGGTGAATTACATGCAAAAGTTTTATGAAACCAAAAGATTAATTTTAAAAGTTTTAGATGAAGCGAATGCTGGACAAGTATTAGACTATTATATGAGAAATAGAGATTTTCTTGAAGAATGGGAAGCAACTAAAGATGAAGAATTTTATACAAAGGAAACCCATGAAATACAATTAAATAATGATCTAGAAAATATGTTAAAAGAAAATATGCTAAGACTTTGGATATTTAAAAAAGATGATGAAGGAACCGCAATAGGAACATTATCTTTCACTAATATAGTTAGAGGAGCATTTTGGTCTTGTTTTTTAGGTTATAAACTTGATGGTGCAGAAATAAACAAAGGGTATATGACAGAAGCATTGAAAAAGGGAATTGAAATAATGTTCAATGAATTTAAGCTTCATAGAATTGAAGCTAATATAATGCCTAAGAATAAGAGATCATTAAGAGTTGTTGATAAATTAGGGTTTTATAATGAAGGGATAGCATACAAATACCTTAAGATTAATGGTAGATGGGAAGATCATATTCATATGGTTCTATTGAATGATAAAGTCTGATAATTAAATTTTGCTATAAGAGGGAAGGGGGATAATAGAGTAGAGGAAAGTACTATTTATTTTTCTTTCCAGTTAAATTGGATTTGTTAATATATAGATAAACTACTTCATATTAGAATTTATCCTAGGAGTCTAATGATCGAAGTTGTACATCTATATATAGTGGCGTAAATATGATTAACTTATGGGATTATATTAAATAAAGTAAGATTATCATAGTATATATGGAGGTGATATAAATGAATAATGATAGTAATGATAAAAATAGGAAGTTTCTTTTTTTCTATTATAATCCTGAAGATCCATCTAGTACTGTTGATAGGAAAAATGGTAAAGGAGTAACTATAAATTTTGCAAGTAAAGAAGGAAGAAGATTATTTCTATTTCTTATGATACCTGCAATTATGATGATGATAATAGTTGTGTTTATAGCTATATTAAGTAATAGATAATTGATAGCTGTAGGGCATAATAAAATTAAAGGGCAACCCAATTGTGGTTACCCGTTTTAAAACATTTAATATTACTTCTAATTAAGTCTTCATCATTATTAAGATTTAGCTAGAACTTCGAAATCTAGGCACTTTTTATAAATTTCTTCATGAACTAAAGCTTTTATTTTAGTGCCTTCTTCTAGATGATCTTCATGAAGGATCTTAGAGTTATCATGAAGCATTGATACGAATTTTTGTTCAGTATATGGAATTATGAACTGTTTTTCCATCAGTTTAACTGGAATTTCTTTACCTATATAATCTAGCAGCAATGATAGATTTATTTCTTTTACTGCGCTGACTTCTATTGTCTTCTGTTTTTTTAAAAACTCTCGTACTTTATTTAAGTTTTCTTCTGAAGCCTTATCTACTTTATTTAGAACAACAATAGTGTTTTTATCTAGTGCATCCAGCTCCTCAAGAACTGAGTTAACGGATTTGATTTGGTTTATAACTTCTTCGTTTGAAGCATCAATTGTGTGTAAGAGTAAATCAGCATCAATTACCTCTTCTAAGGTTGATTTGAAAGCTTCAACTAAATCATGAGGAAGTTTACTTATAAAACCAACAGTGTCTGATAGAGCTATTCTTCTATTATCACTTAAGGTAACAGCTCTAACCGTGGTATCTAAGGTTGCAAAAAGCATATCTGCTTCTAAAACACCATCTTTATCAATTTTATTGGAAGCTGAAATTTCACATAACTTATTTCTAAGGGTTGACTTACCTGCATTTGTGTAGCCAACTATAGCTACCTGACTTATACTGCTTTTATTCCTTTTAACTTTTTGAATTGATCTTTGCTCTGAAGCTCTATTTAGTTCATTTCTTATTTCTTCAATTCGACGTTCTATATGTCTTCTGTCAGTCTCTAGCTTTTTCTCTCCAGGACCTTTTGAGCCAACGCCCCCCCTGATTCTGGAAAGGTTAGCATTTGCATTTCTTAGTCTTGGGATTTTATGATTAAGCATTGCTAGCTCAACTTGAAGCATACCTTCTTTACTTTTTGCTCGTCTTGCAAATATGTCAAGTATAAGTGTAGTTCTATCTATAACTTTACATTTTAAAGTTTCTTCAAGATTTCTAAGTTGTGAACCTGATAGCTCATCATCAAATATAACCACATTGGCATTTTTAATTTGTTTTAAATAGCTTAGTTCTTCAATTTTTCCTTGACCTGCATAATAAGCAGTATTAATTTTATTTTTCTTCTGGAAAACCTTAAATACAGGAACAACATCGCATGCTTCAGCAAGACCACAAAGTTCCTCAAGACTTTCTTCACTGTCATTTCCAAATAAAATGGCTCTTTCAATATCATCATCTTGTTGTTTTATATCTGTGATTATTTTTTCAACATAAGATATTTTTTCTCTAAGATTCAAATGTAGAGCAGAGGATAAAGTTAGACTTCTAAGTTCTTTAAAAGATAGATTGTTGTCATTAATATCACATAAGGCGATGTTCACTTTTATGTTTTCGATATTTTCATTAACTCCAATAGCAACCATTGCATCTAACTTAAGCTCCATTAAAGCTGAAGTATCCATAGAGGATAAGGTACTGTCTCCAGAAGGGTGTGTATGAATTACTCTATAACCGCTTAGTCTTTTGGTTGCTCCGTCTATATAAGGTATCTCTGCATTATTTAAGTTACCTATTGATATATCAGTTATTTTTCCTCTTCTATTTATAACCACACACAGTTCTTTTTTTATAATTCTGCTAATATCGTTCATTTCTGAAACTAATTCATAAGAAAAAATACTGCTGTTATCTATATTTAATTCATATAGTGCCTCAAGTCTTTCAAGTAACAATTTCTTTATTCCATCTATATTTCCTGTTATCATATAATATCCTCCAATCAAAATTATGAATATACTAATATTCATTTATTACTTTGTATTTAAAGATGTATGACTTTGTATTTTGATAATCCTCAAAATTTTCAGAGGAAAATTACAAAATATATATTTTATTACAAAGTAGTACATCTATAGTTGTGTTTTATAGCCGTAGTATCTTAAGATAAAATAATTGTATTAATTTAATCTATAAAAGTGATAGCCTCATTTTTTTGCCTCCTGATCATAATTTTAACTTCAAGTTTTACTGGCAATTTATCTAATTGAGCTCATTTCTAACTCCCCCTAGGATAACTTTTGAATATAATAAGTTGTTTTTTCATAAGGTTTATGAGTGTGATTAGCCAATAAAATTAACTTTGCCACATCAATTAATGCCTTAAAGAAAGTAGTATATTTTACATAAATAAAAGCCGCAAAACAATGAACTCTAACTGGTAGAGAATTGCACTGCGGCTTATGATATTAACAAAATAAAAAACCACAGATTTTCTCTGCGGTATCATAAATCATTCATTACAATAAAGCTTTAAATTTTAAATGCCTATGTATATAAGCGAGATGTTTTATAGCTTTAGTAATACAATATAATAAAACCGCAGAATATGAAGTCTGCGGTCAAAAAATTACATATAAAATATTGAAAAAATATATAACATTTTTAACTATTTACAGCAGACTGTATATTTTAATATTAGATTTTTATTTGATTTTAGCTTAAAAATTAACATTTTACAGTCCCCTTTCATACATTTGGTAATTTCATTGTAAAGCATATATTGCTAAATGTAAATAACTTTTTGGAATGTACAGCATATGAGTCAAACTTTATTGAGTTTAAATGTATTAAATTTGCGGAACAAAGTTTCTAAAATCTATGTTCATAGAGTGAATTTGAATAGAGTTAATTATAGTATAGTCATTTGCGCCTGTTCATTTGATCTTTGTATGACACCTACAGTTTTGAATATACTTCCTAAAATACTTAAAGTATAGCCGGTCGTTATGTTTAGATTAGGAGTTATTGAAAAATTGCTTTCACCGGATCGTATACTTTTTTCTAATTCTCTAAGTCTAGTATATGCTATGTCACCTAAAAGTATATTGCCTATTAAAGTTAAGCTACTAGAAAGTACTACAAGTTGCGTTGGTTCTAAGTCATTGGAAGTATTTATACCTCTTTGTCTTTTAAGTATGATTTCTCTTTCCTTAATTGCTGAATTAATAAGAATTATATATGCTAATATAATAATAAGTGATGCAGATTTTTCTTTTTGTATTAATGCTAAATCTAATTTGTCATTTCCAGCACGTCTCACAGAAACATTGTTTTCCATAAAATCTCCATAAAAAATGATATAATATAGTATATTTATTTAATAAGTTAATGTTCAATTTTATTTAGTCAAATGTTTATATAGGAAGAATAGATTAAAAATACAAATAAAGTCTTTTAATTAATTTAAGCATATTCGTAATTCTACATTTAAAGAATTATAAATATGCTTAAATTTTATTGAGATGTTCGAAGTTTATATTAAGTTAACAATAAAGCTACAATTAATGGAATTGTAAATACAGAAATTAAAGTGGTAATAAAAACAGATTTTGCAGCCAAATCTACATCGCCATCATACTGATTTGCGAATAACACTGCACTATTACCTACAGGCATAGCTAAGTTAACTAAAGCAACGCCCAAAACTAATGGACTAGTTATAAAATATTTTAAAAGTGGATATGCAATAAAAGGAATCAGAATCTGTTTGATTATTGTGTAAGGATAAATTCTAAGTTCTGTAAAGACTTCTTTAATATTTAAATTGGCTAAAGTAGAACCAATAAGCATCATTGCTACTGGGGTAGTGATATTACCAACCATATCAAAAGTAGATTTTAATACAGGATGTACAGGTATTCTTAAAAAGTAAATAGCTATAGCAAGTAGTGATGATATTATTCCAGGAGATAAAAGGTTTTTGAAGCTTAATTTAACTTTACTATTAGTTCCATAATTTATTAAAACTATACCTAAAGTAAATACCCAAATATTGAAGATCATATTGAAGATAGAAGTATAAAATACCGCTTCATTGCCAAAAATTGCTTTCATTACTGGGAATCCCATAAAGCCTATGTTAGAGAAAACTGTCATAAACATGTAAATTCCTCGTTGATGTTTCGGAATCCTAATGATTCTAACTAACATATAACTTATTATTGGCAATAAAGTGAAAATAATTATAGCTACTAAAAATACAAATAGAGCCTCTTTAGTATTATTACTTTGTTTAATTGAACTTACAGATGCCAACACCAAAGCTGGGGTTGTAACATTAAGCAGTAGTTTATTTAGTTTTTGATTTAAAGTGTCATCAAAGATTTTTATCTTATTTAAAAAATAGCCAAGACCTAAAATAATAAACAATTGTAGCATTTGATTAATCACAATATTTACATCCATATTATCCCTCTTATCTAACAATAACCTTGATTATTGTTTAATAAATTCATTTGCTTTTATAAATAAATTGCCTTCATAAAAATAGCATTTATATAAAATTATTTAATATCTATTTTAAAGCATATTTTACTAAAATTAAAATTATTTGAATTTTCTTTTTTATTAAGCTTCATAATCAATAAATGCCTTAAGAGTTATATTAGCACCTTTTTTGTGATATTTCTAATATGTTTCTAATTTTGAAACAATATTGTTAATAAAGTTATGGTTATAGTCTCGAGTCAAAATGAAAGAACTATATAATTATAATTCAAAATTCATCTACAACTGAATTTATTTCATATTTAGAAAAAAGCAAAGTGAAGCAACAATGGAATAGGAAATAATTTATATTATAATCACCACGTAAGATAAAATGGAATTTTATTTGTAATTATTTCTAAAAATAATTGACTTTAACAATGTTAAAGTTTAACCTTAATATTATTAAAGTATTTGTTTAATTTAACATAAATAAAATTAAGGTGTGATGTTAAATGCCGATAGAAGTAATACCTAATTGGTTATCAGGGTTGGAAGAAGAGGATATAAGTTTTATTAAGACTTTTATAGTATCTTCAGGTTCTTTAAAAGAAATTGCTAAGATTTATGGTGTTACATACCCAACAGTAAGATTGAGATTAGATAGAATAATTCAGAAAATCAAAATATCTGAAGATACAAAAGATGAACCATTTATTTCTTTAATTAAAAAATTAGCAATAAATGAAAAATTAGATTTAGACACTGCTAAAATTCTTATTTCTGAATATAAGAAAACTAAAAAAGGGGAGTAAATCTAATGAACTATATAATAAGCTATTTTAAATTTTTGATATTTTTCTTTATGTTTTGTATAACTCTAATTCTTCAAGTATTCTTATCTAAAAGAAAAAATAAGTGGCTTGGATTGATATTACCTATAATATCTTTTATGATATCACTTTTAGTTCCGTTAAATACTATTACTGATGGAAGAACCACAACAGAAGTTATAGCACAGTTTCTAGTTTCACTGATTTTAGCTAATATCCCTACAATTATATTTGTATTAATTTATATTATTTGCAGGGATAAATACAAAAAGAAAAAGGAAATGGATAAGATAGATATTCGAGATTTACATTAAGTAAGATGGAGGAGCTTATGGAAAAACATGAATTTGAACAATTTTTATATGATCATATACCAATAACAGAAAAGATGGGATTTACTATTGTTGAATTTACGAAGGATAAAGTGAAAGTTGCGGCAAAGCTTGAACCAAATATCAATCACAAGCGCACAGCTTTTGGAGGAAGTATAAATTCTTTGATGACTGTTTGTGGCTGGGCTATGGTGTTTATCAACATAAAAGAAGTTGATCCAGAAGCTCATATTGTTATTAGAAAGAGTAATATAGAATACTTAGCGCCAATAGATTGTGATTTCATTGCTGAGTGTGAGCTTTTAGATGAGGAAGACAGAAATAAGTTTTTCGAAATGTACAAAAAGCATAAAAAAGGTAGACTAACTCTTAAGGTTACATGTCACAAGGAAACTAAATTACTGGCTGAATATGAAGGCCAATATGTTGCATTTAAGTAATTATTGTAAATACATGGAAATAGATTTCGGTTCGAAGTGGTACATCTAGACACAAAAAAGACTATAAAGATGTATTAAAAAAATGTTGGTGGAATTAAGTTTGTCCATCAACATTTTTTTAATACAGATCTATATGCAACTTAAACTTTAGAGCAATATCCTTTCGATAAAAAGGTTTTTAAATTTTTCTAATAGAATAAAATATCATACAATAAGACATTTTATTAAAATTCCCATACAAAGAAATATATTGCTAAGATAAAGAATATTATTTAGAAAGAGTTTAGTAAATAAAATCAGCTTAATACTTAAATGGGTTAATAGGTGAAGAAGATATTAAACAGCAGTAAAAGTATGTAAAGGAAATTGGTGATATATAATTAAAAAGGGGGATTTGAAAATTGTCAAAAGAGACAATAATACAAATAAAATTTTTAGCAGCTCCTATCATATGGCAGGTCATATACCTATTTATTAGTGGTGGATTTACTAAAGAGAATAGGGTGTATTGTGATTTGATTTTTTATTTTGTCTTAGCAGTTTATTTTATATCTATAGGCTATATAAGTTTCAAAAAGTTATTTGAACAGTGGAAAAGCGGGAAAAGCTTTTGGATACAGGTATTATGGACTGCAATATCACTTACACTAGCCTTCGGATTAGGAGTGGTAGTTTCACTTTTGTTTCCAAATGTCGATGATGGAATGGGAGTGTTTAGAGTAACCAATATACCTTCCTTAATAGCTTTTATATTTACAACAATTATTTTTCCACCTATAGCAGAAGAGGCTTTTTATAGGAAAGCGATAGTGAACTTTGAGAATAGAAAGTTTTTAATCATATCTTCTATTTTAGGAGTAATATTGTTCTCATTAGAGCATTCATTAAAGTTATTAGGATTATTAACTGCAGCAATTTGGGCAGTTCCTCTTACTTTATCTTATATAAAAACTAAAAATATATATATTCCAATGACAGCACATTTTATTTGCAATTTGCTAGTTAATGGCTTTGGTGTTATCGCAATAATGACAAGGCTAATATTAAGATAAAGTAAGAAACTTATAGATTTTAAAACTTAACCTGTTAGAATATAATTGTTTTGTAAGATAAAGTAGGGGCAATAATAAATATTATACAGAAAAAGTCCTTATTGGATATGAATATAGTATTTGTGTTATAATTAGCTAATATATTTTTAAGACTTGGGGGTGTGGTTTTGAGTAAACTACAAGAAATACTTGAATTTAATAAAGAATTTGTAGAAAACAAAGAATATGATAAATACAGAGCAACTAAAAATCCTAACAAGAAGCTAGTAATTTTATCATGTATGGATACTAGACTTACAGAACTTCTTCCTAAGGCGCTTAATCTGAAAAATGGTGATGTTAAGCTAATTAAGAATGCTGGTGCTTCGATAATGCATCCATTTGGAAGTATAGTAAGAAGTATTGTTGTTGCAGTATACGAATTTCAAACAGATGAGGTTTTAGTAATTGGACATCATGGCTGTGGTATGAGTAACTTAAATGTGGATAGTACTCTAGAAAAGGCTGTAGAAAGAGGAATTTCTAAAGACGTAATAAATACCTTATGTAATGCAGGTATTGATGTAAAAAAGTGGCTCCACGGTTTTAATTCTGTAGAAGAATCAGTAAAAGAAAGTGTTGAGCTTATAAAAAATCATCCGTTAATTCCTAAAGATATAAAAGTACATGGGTTGATTATAGATCCGGAAACTGGCAAGCTTGATGTGGTTGTGAACGGATATTAATATAATATAAGAATCCCAAAGAGTCCCAATCTCTTAATTTATTAGAGTTTGGGACTTTTTATTTATGCTCTGCGATAAGATATTATTACTTTTGATTGAGATAACTTTAAATTTTCTATAGTAACATCCTTAAAATTTAATAAATATAAAACATACAAAATTTTAAAATCATAAAGTTATTGGTTATTAACAGGATACCATTTTAATTCATCTAAATGTATAGAAGATGAATCTTTTGGATTATATTGATATTTGTAAACTGGAGAATCGCTTTTATCAAAAGCAACCGGATTTAGATTACTAGATTGAATCATTTTATCCCATGTGAATATAACCGTTACGCCTAGAGAAATTGATTTGCTTTGAATATCTGAACCAGTTCCAGCCTTAATAACTTTAACATTAGGATCATTATTTTCAACGGCCAGAACAGTTATTTGTTTGCTGTTGTCAGAACTAAAGCTTTCCCATCCAACGGTTTTAACTAAATCATTTTTCATAGCATCATCAAAGAAATATATGGTGGAATTACAATGCCATAAAAGCCCTTGTTTCATTACTAAGGCGGTTTTCAAACCTTTTGAGGTTTTTAATAATAATACATTTCCCCAATCTCTCTTAACTTCCCCAAACTTCTGTATATTGTCATTCATTTCTAGTGCAGCTTCAGCAGCTTTCATAGGTGAAAGTCTATACCCTTGAAGGTAGATAAATGAGGAAGAAAAAAGTACAATTAGAAAAATAAAAATTATAGGCTTAAAGTAAGCTGTTTTTTTCATATATAACTCCTTGAATAGAATTATTTTATTGAATTTTATAATATTAAAAAAGTAATCTTTTGAAAACTTAAGTTTAGGTTGTTAGAAAATAGTATGGATATGAACTTTAAGAGTACATAACTTAATATAGGAAGTTCCAGTTCTATAAAAATAATACAATATATTGTGGCTGGCTGCAAATATTTTACATATGACTAAAATGTTTTTAAAGTAATTCAAATTGTTAAATATGTAATAATTTTAAGTTTTTTGGGAAATATAACTTTGGGCTATAAGAATTGGATATAATAGGAGGGAAACATGAAGAAGTTTATTAATAGTTTTCTAATTTTATGTACACTTATGATAACTCAGCCTTGCTTCCATAATGAAGTCAGCGCTAGACCTACAGAGGAAAATCCTACGATACACTCAACTTTTCAGACATATGATCAAAATTCGATTCCAAGATTATTAAAGTCTGAACAAATTTCAGCTAATCAAATCAAGATAACTTACGATAGAGATGTGGATAAAAGTTTAGCAGAACAGCCTACAAATTACTGGATAAAAGATTTGAAAAATGAGGAGCCAGAAGGAATAGCTACTGTTGGGCAAAATTGTGAAGCAGATAAAAGTAATTCTCTTACAAGAGATATAGTTAAAATAGAATCTAAAAATGGACTTGGAAATGTATATATACTTACCTTTAAAAATAATATCCCTAAAGGAGAGCAGTATAAACTTGTAATATGTAATGTTACAGTAGAAGGTGCTCAGCCATATAATGGTGATAATGGTGCAAGTATGTTTGCAGGAAAGTTTTAATTGAAAATAAAAAATCGCAAATATGAATTGCATTTGCGATTTTTTGCGTATTTACCTTTATAAACGAATGTGGGAAAAAATAGTAGTGATAAAGCATCATTTTTATTCTAAATATGCTATCTTCGACAGTAATAAGTCAATCTGTTTTCTCTAGTTTTTGTTAAAGAGTATTCATATACTCGTCCATTAGTTAAATAGCCAGTGTTAGTAACTTGCATAACTAAAGTATCATTGGGAAGGTCTAAGAGTTTATACTCTTCATCATTTAATTTCACACAACTTATATTTCTTATGCTATGACTTATTCTGAAGTCATACTGAGATTCTATGTAAGTTAGTAGACTTGATTCACAATCTTTTACAGTAAGATTAGAAAAGATTGAATAGGGCATATAGATTTCTTCTAGATGATGTAAATTAGAATTTACATAACGAACCCTTATTATATACCAAGCCTTAGAGCCAGTTTCTATATTAAGATAATCGCAAATCTCATCTGGAGCTATGACTAGTTCAAATTTGTGTACATCAGATTTTATATTTTTAGCTATATGATGATCTGACAATGAAGTGATAAAAAGGTTGTTGTTATCATATGCAGTGAAATCCATGACATAAGTGAGTCCACTAGAATTTTTGGTTAGATAATTTCTTTCAATAAGATGATCAATAACCTTCCTTATTGTGTGTCTATTGCAATCGTATTTGATGGATAATTGTGTTTCGGAAGGAATTTTAGAAGAAGCAGGCATTTCACCTGATATAATCTTACTAATTAAGTCATCAATAATTTCCTTACTTTTCAAGCTAATCCTCCTAGTCTATGTTTATCTATAGTAATTATAGAGTTCCTAGTTCAACTATTAATATATACATGCCCTAAAATCATCGGAAGCCGAGATTTTAGGAAATGTATATATTAAATCTCAATAAAGGAACTCTTTAGTTGTTATGCTAAATCTTATTTAACAAAAACAGCATACTGAGCATGGTTAAGTTCATAATAAAATTATAACACAATTTAAACTTTAAGAAAAAAATTCTTGTATAGACAATGTGATAAGTGAATGATACGGACTGATAAAATGAACTTAAGACATTTTGAATATTTAATTAGTAAACATAGGTAAAAATATTGAGGAGAGAGGTGCAGATTTATATGGCAAATTATAAACTACCAAAAGATTTCTTTTTCGGAGCAGCTATGTCAGGTCCACAAACAGAAGGCGCACACAATAAGGATGGAAAGTTACCATCAGTTTGGGATCATTGGTCCGACTTAGAAATAAATGCATTCCACAATAATGTAGGTTCTTACGTAGGTAATGATTTCTACAATAAATACGAAGAAGATATAAAAATATTAAAGAGTTTAAATTTAAAATCATATAGAACATCTATTCAATGGTCAAGACTTCTTGATAAAGATGGTAATTTAAATCCAAAAGGAGTTGAATTCTATCACAAAGTGATTGATTGTTCATTAGAAAATGGTATTGATGTATTTATGAATCTTCATCATTTTGACTTACCACAGTATCTTCAAGATAGAGGTGGTTGGCTAAATAGAGAAGTGGTTGAGGCTTATGCCAATTTTGCAAGGCTTGCATTTAAGGAATTTGGTTCGAAGGTTAAACATTGGTTTACATTTAATGAACCTATAGTTGTTTCAATGCAAATGTATATGAGTGGAGCATGGTATCCATATGAAGTGAATTACAAAAAGGGTATGCTAGGACAATATCACATAACATTAGCACACTGTTTAGCAGTAAGAGAATTTAATAAATTAAAAGCAGAAGGAACTATTTCAGATAGCTGTGATATAGGACTTATCAATAATTTTGCACCACCTTATACTAAAGAAAATCCTTCAAAGGAAGATTTAGAAGCTGTTAGAATGACTGATGGTATACATAACAGATGGTGGCTTGACGTATGCAGTAAAGGAACATTACCTAAGGATATATTAGATACATTAGAGGAACTAGGTCTTCTACCAGATTTAAGAGAAGGAGACGAAGGAATTTTATCTTGTGGTAAAGTGGATTGGTTAGGATTTAACTATTATCAACCAGCAAGAGTTCAGGCTCCGGCAGAGAAGTTTGATGAGTATGGAAATCCTAAATTCTCAGATCCTTATATTTGGCCAGAAAGAAAGATGAATGTTTACAGAGGTTGGGAGATATATCCTAAAGGAATCTATGATTTTGCTATGAAGATAACTAAAGAATGCCCTGGACTTCCATTCTTTATATCCGAAAATGGAATGGGTGTTGAAGGTGAAGAAAAATATAGAAATGCTGATGGATTGATTGAAGATGATTACAGAATTGATTTTGTTAAAGAACATCTAGAATGGGTAGCAAGAGCAATAGAAGATGGAGCTGACTGCAGAGGATATCACTATTGGGGAGCTATTGATAACTGGTCATGGAACAATGCATTCAAAAACAGATATGGTTTTGTAAGTGTTGATTTAGCAAATAAATATACTAGAGTAAAAAAGAAATCAGCAGCTTGGATAAAAGCTGTAGCTGGAAATAACGAAATAATATAATTAATTTGGGTAAATGATAAAAGGGTTAAGATAATTATGCATTGGTATAATAGTCTTAGCCCTATTTTTATCTATAATTAAGAGCGAAAAATTAAAGTATTATGTAGTAGGAATTTTAAATTTAAAAATTAGAATTAATTAGGAAAGGTAATTTAATAATTTGGCTATAAAGATGAAAGTAAATATGAGTAGGATAAATTGTGATTTAATATGTAATAACAGAAGTCGATTTAGGTTAGTTAATAAATTGAAATATTTTCCAGGAAATAGCAAATATAAAAAGATAAAAATATTTGATGATATTTACATAGGAGATTTAGATGAAGTTATTGAAAGATCATTTAGACAAACCGTTTTTTTTAGTAAGGAAAAAATAGTGGACTTCTTAATGGATTTATTTAGTTTTTACGGTGATGTAAGACAATGAAGAGAAGTTGCTTCAAAATAATTTTAAGGAGATGAATATATGGATGTGGTTATTAAAAAAGGTGAAATAGAAAATTTAGAAGATTGTTACGAAGCGCTAATTAATTCAGAGATAGGAGAAGCTTACTTTGAAAGTTTTGATGCTCGAAAAATACTATTAAGTGGACTGAAGAATAAAGAAATAGATGTGGCAATAGATATCCTTGGAAAATGTGTAGGGTTTATTTGGTACGAAAGATATGGCACTTTTGGAATACACACCTATCTACATATAATAGCTGTAAGACAAGAATTTAGAGGTAAAGGAATAGGAAAAAAGTTAATAAAACAATTTGAAGAAAATATATTCAAGAAAGACAGTATGATATTTCTAATGGTGGCAGACTTTAATAAAGATGCAAAGAAGCTGTATGAAAAAATTGGATATGAGCAAGTGGGTATTATACCTAGCTTTTATAGAAAAGGTATAAACGAACATCTGATGATGAAAACTAAGCCTGTGCAGTAAAAGTTAAGTAATACTAGTATAAATATTTGAAAAATGAAGCCTTCATGTATATAATTGGTATAAGAATATTGAACGAATATGATGGAGGCATTAGATATGGATTTTATAGAACAAATTAATAGATATATTCCTAAAAATGAACAAGAAGAAAAAGATAAGAGTATTATTATTGAATATATAACTCAGTACCCTAACAATATTTTAATTAGAGATAATGAATTTGCGCATATAACAAGCTCTGGTTTTATAATGAATAAAAACTTAGACAAAGCTCTCATGATTCATCATAATATAAGAAATACATGGGCATGGACCGGAGGACATGCAGATGGGGATGGCGACCTTCTTCATGTAGCAATCAAGGAGGCTAAAGAGGAAACTGGAATTTGTAACGTATCTGCATTAAAAGATGAAATAGCTTCACTTGATATATTACCGGTTTATGGCCATTATAAAAATGGTAAGTATGTAAGTGCCCATTTACATCTTTCAATATCTTACATATTGATTGCTGACGAAACTGAAGAACTTATAGTTAAAGAAGATGAAAACAGTGCAGTTGATTGGTTTTCAATAGATAAGTTTACAAGCGAATACTTTGATGCAAATGATGTTTTCTTATATAATAAGTTAATAAAAACTGCTAAAGAAATGAATAGAAAAATATAGTGAATTTATAAATATAAGGGCAGGGGGACATAGATAGTCTTCCTGCTTGTTTTTAATACCTACTTTTATAATACTGTAGAGTTTAAAAATAAATCTTTTAATTTAATTGAATATATTTTATAAAACTTGGATATTTTATTTTCAAATAAAATAATAATAGTAGGTGGTAAAATGAGAAGCCAAGGAAAAAGTACCTTTTTTTTCTACCGATTGCAGCTGTATTAGTATTAGTTTATTACTTTTCAATAACAATAAATTTTGATAATGAGACATTAGCTAAAAAAGGGGTAAGAAATTTAATAGATAAAAGTGCTAGTATAGAAGATGTTTATATATTACAGTCTATAAAGCTAGGAAAAGCAAAATATACTTTAGTTGAAGTTAATAATAAATTGTTTTTATTACAATTAGGAGATAAGTTATTCAATAGATATAAAGTAACAAGTATAAATAGTTTTTTTGGAAGTTCTAGAGCACAAGTATTTCAAACAAGCGATGGTAAGTATCTTATATACTATGGAAGAGTTGAAAATCCTTCAATAAAATATGTTGTTGTAAATACGGTGGACAAAAAATATAGAATCAACTTTTCAAATACACGAAACATACTTGATTATTGCAAAGTAGAAGATTCAATATCTACAGGTGACATTGTAGCCACCTACGATTATTATGCCAAGGATGGAAAGTTAATTTTAAATAGTTCATTTTGATATTATGTATTGTAAATTATAGATAAGTTTGAACCAAAAACTATTTTTAAAATATTTCAAACTTTTGAGTAGATGTTTTAAAAATATAAATGAAATGATATATGCATCTATTAAATATATATTTTTAAATTAAACTTGCTAAGCTTAAATAATTTTAGTTAAATTGGCAAATATTAATATCTGAAGCAATAATAGATAAGATATGTTTTTGAAAATCTATTTTTTGTTTATAACCTTTGCAAAGGCTGAATATAGTGAAAGTATTAATTTCAGGAGGTGAAGCATGAATAATATGTTTTTCATTGTAATATTATTTATTCAAATCTTATTTTTAGTTTCAACCTTATATTCGTTAAAAACAGCACTAAAAGCTGATGATAATATCATTCTTGGGGTTACTTTGCCAAAGGATAAGTTAAATGATGAACAAGTAGAAAAGTTAGAGTTATTATATATAAAAAATATTAATACCTTAGCTATAGTTTTTGGTTTACTATTTGTACCAGAATTACTACTCAAAATTGATTTTGCAGGGTATCCTTCGTTAGAAATTGTATATTTTTTTGCATGGATAACATCTCTATTAATATCATCAAGAAGAGTTGTTCATTTGGCAAACAAGAGGATGAGACTGTTGAAAAGTAAAAATAAGTGGGGAGTAAGTGGGGTTAAAACCATTGATATAAATAGTAAAAAGTTAACCTATGATGATGAATTTTGGCCAAATGGCATTAACTATTGTAATCCTAAAGATAAATCTTTCATAGTATCAAAGCGAATAGGACTTGGGAATACAGTTAATTTAGGTATTAAAAAAGGGAAAATTTTCACTTTCGGTACATTAGCTGCAGTAATAACAATTGCAATGGTTTTATCCACTTATTTACTTTTAACTGATTTTTATACTCCGTCAATATACATAGATGGAGATAAAATAAAAGTTAGTGACTTGGATTATAGCACTGCATTTAATACTTCAGAAATACAAGACGTTAAATTAATAGATGAGGTGCCTAAGGTAAATAAAATTAATGGAGCTTTGACATCTATATATGCGAGAGGTAAATTTGATATTAATTCTTATGGAGCTGGAAGAATATTTATATTCAAGAATAGTTCGCCATATATAATGATAAGGCTTAAAGACTCGTATATAATCTATAATGAGGATAATAAAACAAAAACAAATAGCTTATATGAAGAATTGAAGGCACGAGTAAAGTAGCCTATATAGAACAGTAAAATGTTATGGTTTGTCATAATGTTTATAACTCTATAAAGAATATTTAGGTTAGGTAAGGGGAAATTTAAATCCTGTATACAAATATTTTTAATTAACAGGAGGAGTTTATTATGGCAACATCATTAGAGGTACCAGTTATTTCTCTTATGCAGGGAGGAAATCCAACTCAAAGCTGTATAGATTTATGTGTGAAATGCGCACAAATATGCCAAGAATGTTTTAGTATGTGCCTTCAAGAGGCTGATGTAGAGGCAAGAGGAACTTGTATAAAAACTCTTCAAGATTGTGCGGAAATATGTTCAACAGCAGCATGCCTTATGGCTAGAGGTAGTGGATTCTCAAAAGAAATATGCCAGTTGTGTGCTACAGTATGTCAAGAGTGTCAAAATGAGTGTAGAGAATTTAAAGATGAACATTGTCAGGTTTGTGCTCATGTATGTAGTGAATGTGCAACAGAATGTACAAAGATGATAAATATGTAATTATATTTTGAAGAAAATTATATAAGAAATTGCTACGAAGAAATATCTTTGTAGCAATTTTTTTGTTTTAAAGAGAAGTATAAAAAATCTTATGCTGTTCAAATCTAGAATTTCAGTGTATACCTTTTAAAGGAATACAGTAAAAAATAAAATTTGGTTACCTGCCAAACTTTTCTAGAATATGAATGTTTCAAAATCTTTGAAAACTATTCTGCGGTTAATGCAAAAGTAGATAATGGTTCAATGTTATTATCTTTGATATAATATTTTAATAAGTCTACTTCAGACTTAATTAAATTGGCTAATTTTGTGGAAGTAGGTTTTAAGTTTTCTAATTCTACAGAATAGTTATGTAAAACCATATCAATTTCCCACTTACCATCATGAAGTGAAGATGAATGAATAATCTGTTCATTAGTAACATTCCAGCCTGAAGCTACTACAATTTCTTTTATATCCTTTGGTGTAAATAAAGTACGGACATTGGAAATACTATTTTCTTTGAAACATTCATATTGAGATTGTATAAGTACCGCTAATAAGTGAGGATATTGATCTTTTAGATATAAGTTGGTATCCCACTCAGCAAAACAAAGTTTCTTTCCCCATTTTCTTGCTTTTTTTAATATGGCCAAAAGTTCTTCTGATGATTTCAAGTACCAGCTACAATGAGAAAGAATAATCATGTCAAAGGATCCATCTTCAAATTCTACTGAAGGAGATAGTATATCAACCTCTAAATCTATTTTAACCTGTTTACCTAATGTGGAATTTTTAAGATAATCAACTGAATCACCAACTGTAATTGGAGCACCATAACTTGGGGGAGCAATATCAATTCCTTGAACAAGCCCATCTTGTCCAACCAAATAAGCTAAAACCGCAGTGGTATCACCTTGACCACAGCCTATCTCTAATATTCTTGAGTCTTTTTTTATATCCCAAAACTCAGCCAATTTGACTCTGTGCTTTGTTTGAATTCTCTGCATATGTGGCATGTTAACGCTTGTAGCCATACAACCAAGTATAATATCCAAATCTTCATTATTCATAAAATCACCTTACCTTTTATGTTATTGTAGAACAGTTAATCAGAGCATAATTATCTATATCAAAATCATAATTATAAATATAATAAAGATAAAACGCTTCAATCCAAAATTTATAATAAGTCTATAATATTCACTGCCTACACATAGATATTATCTCATAAGAGCAGGGAAATAAAAGACAGCAAAGTAACTATTTAAGAATAATTTAACTTTTCATACATATAGAAATATATAGAAATCGAAAAAGGGAGAATTAATATTATGAGAAAAAAGCTAAATAAATTGATTTATGTTGAAGAGTATGTATATATCAATGGGATAGAGCAGTTTTTGTTTCATAATGGCATAAGTTATGATAATCCAGTAATGCTGTATTTACATGGTGGGCCAGGAAGTGCTGAATCATTATTCACTGAAGGCTTTCAAAGAAAGTGGGAGGATTTATATACAGTAATCCATTGGGATCAAAGAGGAGCAGGAAAGACTCTTACTAAAAATCCAGACAAATATCCTACTATAGATTTATTACTAAAGGATTTATACGATATAGTTCATTACTTAAAGAAAAAGTATAATAAAAATAAAGTAATCTTACTTGGACATTCATGGGGGAGTGTTTTAGGGAGTACTTTTATAAAAAAATATCCAGAAGAGATATCTTATTATATCGGTGTTGGTCAAGTTGTCTCTATGTTAGATAATGAAAGAGTTGGTTATGAAAAGGTTAAGGAATTAATCTTGAAAAAAAATGATATTAAATCTCTAAAAAAGCTTGAAGCTATTGGTGAATATCCAGATAAAGAATATAGTGAAGAGTGGTTGAAAAAGTGCTTGAAATTGAGAAAACTTCAAGAAAAGTATAGGTTAGCTGCAAGTATGAATTTATCAATATCACTTATTGCCTTTAAGAGCCCTATCTTTAAATTATCAGATATTATTGCGTTGATGAAAGCCTTTAAATCAAATGGAAAATTAGTTGAATTCTTAGTGAATTTCAATTTGAAATTAGAATCTAATAAATATGAGATACCAGTCTTTTATATAATGGGGGGAAATGACTGGCAAACTCCTTATAGTGAGGCTGAAGAATATTTTAATAAAATAGAAGCTCCATTTAAAAAGTACTACTTAATACCAAATGCTGGACATATGACAATGTTAGATCAGCCAGATTTGTTTTTTGAAGCATTGCAAGAAATTACTGAAAACAGAAAGCAGCAAATTTAGTTTAGATTTATTTTGTTAGAATTATATTATGGAAATTTACTGGTATTGTATATATAATAAGATTTAGGTGCAAAAGTGAAAAAACAATATAATAAAATAGTAAATCACTTAAAGCTATTTTAACTTTTGATAAATTTAAGTAAATTGTTAAGTTGAGTGGTAAGTTGTTAAGTCATGGGAGGGCTCACCACTTAAATTTAATAAGCTACATTAATAGTTCATAAATTTTGAGGGGGATATAATGAGAAAACATTATATAGATTGGTTAAGAAATATTTGTATACTTTTTTTATTTCCTTTCCATACAGCAAGAATATTTGATGGGAATGAGGCAAATTATGTACAGGGCACTCCTCATTTGTTTACCACAAACTTGGTGGTTCTTTCATTTTGGTTTATGCCATTAATGTTTTTGATTGCCGGGATGTCTAGTAAATTTTCTTTGTCAAGTAGAACAAATAAGCAGTATATCAAAGAAAGGTTTTTACGACTTTTTGTTCCACTATTTGTTGGGATACTAATTGTCATGCCTCCACAAGGTTATATTGCTATGAAGTTTCATTACAACTATAATGATAGTTTTTTTAATTATTTGGAAAAGTTTTTCAGCGATTTTTCTGATTTGAGTGGATATTTTGGAAGTTTTACTCCAGGTCCTTTGTGGTTCATAATTTTCTTATTTATAATATCTATATTTACTTTGCCATTAATGAGAAGCATATTGAAATCTGATAAAGTTAAAAATCAGCTGATTAAATTATTTAGCCATCCATTAAAGATAACAATTATGGGACTTGCTATAACAATAATTTCTATTCTGCCTAGCATTGGAGGAAAGAATATATTTGTATATGGGTTGATTTTTATTGCAGGATTTATTCTAACTTTAGATGAGAAAATATGTGAGATGATAGAAAAATATAGATTATACTATTTAATAGTAACAATCATCGGTTCAATAACAATGTTGATTGAGATATACACTGTTGGCTGGCTAGATGGATTTAGCACTTTAGGTATTATATTTTCATTAATTTACTATTTTACAATATGGATTTCTTTATTAGCTTGCATTGGCTATGGAAAAAAATATCTTAATTTTAAAGCAGGTTTTCTTTCATACTTTTCAAAAGCGGCTTTTCCTATATATATAATGCATCAAACTTACCTTGTTATAATAGGATATTTTATTTTAAAATCAGTAAATATATTTTTATTGCAATATATTTCAATAATCTTACTTACTTTTATGATTTGTTTAATTACATATGAGTTAATTAAAAGATTTAGATTAACAAAATTTTTATTTGGAATAAAGTAGAAAAGCTGTATTTACTTTTGTAGCATTCCTATGAACAAGTCATATTAATTCTTTGCGTAAGCTCATTAAAGCGTCGGATGATTAATCAATCAATTTCGACACGGTGCTTTAACAGCGCCTAAATTAAAAGAGATATTAAAGATAGCGGGCATTAAAGTAATAGATCATTATATAGCAAAAGGGAGCTTTTAAAAAACTCCCTCAGCAAATTCTAATTTTATTAATGGTTTTCCACCTTTTGTAACACTATTGTAAAACGGGAATCTGTGAGTTTCTATTCCTTTTAAAGTTCCATCTTTTTCTATACCATCAACACTTTCTGAACTAACTGTATTCCAAGATATTATTTGGTATCCTAAGCCGTAATAAATGGTTGTTCCGCCATCCTTGTATACTTCTTTTTTAAATATAAATACTGGATTGTTACCATTTTTTATTTCAGACCGATCTATTAAGAAAGTTATTTCGTGTATAGAAAGTAAAAAACATATAAAACATAATGTAAATATCAAGATTTTTTTGTTTTTTTTCATAATGCACCTCAAATTTAATATTTCCATTGTATTTTTATGAAAACTTAGATTAAAGCTATAATTATATCTTTATATAATTATAACTGATTCATAAAAATATAGGATTACAATAATATTAAAAGTGCTGTAAAGTAAAGTTATTAGAGGATATTAATGTTTCATGAGTTTGGATTTTAGTATTGGAGTAGCATTATATGGAGCAAAAACGAAATAAGGAAGAAGAATTTGAAGTTAAAGGTGAATTTAGGGTTGGATTAGAAATAGAAGGTGATTAAAAATGATTGAAATAAAAAGAGGAATATTGACGGCAGAAGTATTCATTGAATTGGTAGAGGCTGTTGGATGGGGGCATCCGTCAGTAGAACAAGTTGATTTAGCTATAAAGAATTCTTTGTACAATGTTTGTGTAATGGAAGAAAATAAGATAATCGCAATGGGTAGGCTCTTTGGAGACAGTAGTATGTCTTATTTTATAAAAGATTTGGTAGTTTCTCCAAACAATCAGGGAAGAGGTATAGGAAAATTGATCATTGAGGATATGTTAGATTTTATAAAATGTAAAACTCCAAAGGGATGGAAAGTATGTATTGAACTAATGAGTGCATATGGAAAAGAAGGTTTCTATGAAAAATCAGGATTTGAGAAAAGGCCAAATCTAAATTGTGGATCAGGAATGTCTTTATTTATACATAATTAATAATTGATTTATAATTAGTATTATTAGATTTTAGGAGAAATTAAATGATTAAAATATTATTTAGTATTTTAATAATATTCCTTGGAATATTAATTGTTGCAATCTCAATTTTTAGTAAAGATACCAATATAGATAGATGCTGGAATGAGAATAAAGATATTTATAAGAAATATATTAAATATCAGACATTATCTGATGTATTATCCGGAATTCTCTTTGTGATTATAGGTTTTATGTATCTATTTAATATATTAAGTGGAGAAAATGTAGGGTTGATAAGTACAGTTTTAGTGTTAGCAAATAGAATAGTTGAGCTAATAATTAGCAATAAATATAAGATGTAATTAAAATGGAGAGAGGGTGAAATAAAAGTGCTTTTTGAATACAACATTGGACTGAATGATCTTGATAGAGAATCAATAAAAATAATTAATAGACAAGCCATTAGAGCGGTTATTCCATGTGGAAATAAGATTTTATTAGTGAATACTAACAAAGGTGATTATAAGTTTCCAGGCGGTGGAGCTAATAAAAATGAAACTCATGAAGATACTTTAAAAAGAGAAGTCATGGAAGAAACAGGATATATAGTGAGAACGGTAAAAGAAAAAATTGGGCAAATTGTACAAAGAAGCTTAGACAAATATGAAGAAGACACTATTTTTCAGATGGTTTCACATTATTATCTTTGTGAAATTGAAGATGATAAGGTAAATCAAAAACTAGATGATTATGAAAAAGAACTAGGTTTCTCACCAAAACTAATTGAATTAGATAAGGCTATTTCTGCAAATGAATTAATACTTGAAAACGGTGAGGATATAAATCCTTGGGTATACCGAGAAACTAAAGCTTTGAAGGCAATACAGAGATATTATGGACTTACATAGGATTTATATGATTTTACTTTAAGTAGTATTTGATAAGTTTATATAGAAAAATAATATAATGATAAATGTTTTAATAAGGAGTGATAGTTGTGGAAATAATATATAAAAATAATTGTTGTAATATAGATTGGAATACTGTACCAAGGATATTAAGTGCTGTTGGAATGTCATATTCAGATCCAGAAATTCATAAAAAAGCTTTTAGCAATAGTTATATTACTGTCTTTGCTTTTGATAATGAAAAGTTAATTGGTTTTGGACGAGCGATTTCAGATGGAGTATATCAAGCTGCAATATATGATTTGGCAATTTTACCAGAATATCAAGGGAAAGGAATAGGAAAAGCGCTTTTAAAAAGAATAACAAGTACGATTCCTAATTGCAATTATATTTTATATGCAGCTCCAGGAAAAGAAGGCTTTTACGAAAAATCTAATTTTAAGAAAATGACAACAGCGATGGCATTGTTCAATAATGCAGAAGAAAAGAGAGAAAAAGGATTTATTGAGTAATCAGAGTATGCAATAAGGCTATAACTGCTTATTATAATATCTCACTTAATGCATTAATTTAGCAGTTTACATTAAACTGAAGTTTTTTTATAAGTAAACTTACAGAGTTTTCTAGATAATTTCAATGGAAATATTGTATAGCTCACACAATCTTCACATATTATTTCGATATTTTTTAAGTAAGTTAAAAGTATACTTTTAAGAGTAGTATAAAAATTTTAATAATATGATAAGAGGAGTTGATGCTATGTCAACAATAAACGGAATTTCAAGCAGTTGGTATACTAATGGTGCTACACAAGTTTCAAATTCAAGCCAACTAATATCTAAGGTTCGTCGCAGCAATTATGAGGAACAAGATGCTTATCAGTCTAATTTTGATGCTGTACAAGCAAGTCAAAATGTTAGTTTTACTAACCCGTTAGAGAGTTTAGTTTCTAGTGGCACAATAACTGAAGATCAAAAAACTGCTATTCAAGATGCCTTTAACAGCTCTATGAAATTAAATGTAGCAGGTACATATGGTAGTAGACCAACAAACCCAATAAGCAAACTTGTAAGTAGTGGTGTAATTTCTCAAAATCAAGCAGATTCCATTAAGGAAACTTTTAAAAATATATCGAAATCACATATGCATCATAAAAGACCGGAAGGGATATCAAATATTGATGAGAAGCTAAGTGGTTTGGTTTCAGACGGAACTATTTCTGAGGATCAGCAAACGTCAGTAATCAATGCATTTAAATCATTAAAAGAAAATTCAAATACAAGCGAATCTAAATTCGAAGATCCCTTAGATAGTCTTGTTGAAAGTGGAACAATTACTGAAGCTCAAAAGGATTCTATTATGAATATATTAGTTCCACCAATGAGAAATGAAGGTAATGCTGAGAGTGTTTATAATACTACTGATGATACTACTGTAGCAAGTATTGAGGCTTAAAAACTTTTAAAATGATCCTGAGTTAAATTTCAGCTCAGGATTTTTTATTTGCAATTTTTTAATGAATAAGGAACTATCACACAATAATTGAAATTAACAAAATTTATTTTTATTATAAAATTGAAAAAGATATGAAACTGTTTTTAAATATTTTTGTTTAATATTGAAAAATAAGTAAATTAGAAATAATGAAATGTTCAATGTTTTAAGCTGAAATTTAATGTGATTATAAAGGATAATGTTGACAATAAGTAAGTAACTAAATACAATTAAATCAGAAACATACATATAATGTAACTTTGATCAACATTATATCAAAAATTTTATTTGTAGCTCTGAATTTTACATTTTATCTGATTCAAAGATATTTTTATGTAGAAAGAGGTGAGTAATGGGGCGCAAAAATGGAATAGTTACTATCTTAACAATCTTTCTATTAGTTGTAAGCATGATTTTCTATAATTCTTTTTTATCTCAAAATTCAAAGAAATTAACTACTAACACAATTACTAAGAATCAAAATTTATCAACTAAGAGGTTTTCATTAAAAGAAGCCTATTTATTAGCATTAAAAGAAGCAATGAATTGGAATAAAGATTCTAAGCTTGTGCTAATTACAAGTGTTGATGATGACGAAAGAGAATTTTCTGGAGTATCAGGAAAGAGAAAAAAGTGGAATCTTATATTTGCAAACCTTTCAGCTGAAGAAACACTCCAAATTTCTATAGACAATGGAGAAGTTAAGAAGTTTCCAATAAACAAGGAAAAAACAATGGCAAATGTAATAATTGATTTTGATTCCATAAAGGTTGATTCAACTGAAATAATAGAAAAAGCCAAGAAGGATTTTAAATTGAAACCAGGAATTGATTGGGCTAATGGATTTCATTTTTCTCTCATGAATAATGGAAAACAAACATTTATGACAGTTACTGGACTTAATCAAGATAATAAATTTACTCAAATCTATTATGATTCTAAAACTGGAACTTGTATTGGGTCCAAAGTCCAACTTAACTAAAGCATGTAGCTTGATTTTAAATAATGATTTATTTTTACTAATATGGTATTATATAACTATAGGGACATAAATTAATAATTATTAGGGGAAGTTTATGAAAAAAAGCGGTTTTACGTGGTTGTTTTGGGGATTTCTTTTTGTTATGCTGAGCTTCAATATTAATAATTTTGATATTTTGCCAGACATAGTAGGCTATATTTTCTTTGCTATTGGGTTTAGTAAGTTGTCAAATGAAAGTAGCTATTTTTTAAAGGCAGGAAAGTATAATATTGTTTTAATAATTTTATCAATTCCTAGAATCTTTAATTCTTCTATACCACTTACAAGTTTTAGCTTCACTTTTTCAGCTTTAATTGCAATAATTCTTTTTATTGTATCTATAATATTTAATTTACTCACAATTTACAATCTTTTTCAGGGGATACAAGAGATGGCAAGTCAGAAAGGGAACAGTTCTTTAAAGATAGAAGCAGGTGAGAAGTGGAATCAGTATTTGTTTTTGCAGATTGGATTTGCTTTAACATTCATCTTTATATTTGTCCCTTTGCTAGGGTTGGTTTACTTTGTAATTATATTTATAGCAGAAATCGTAGTTGCAATTAGGACTATGATGTTTATGAGTAAATGCAGTTATGACCTTAATTAAATAAAAATTAGGCTTAAGTAAAGAGGTACAGCATGATTGGAAATACATGGTGTACCTCTTAGTTTTTTATTTAGTTTAATTGGGTCAAACAAAACTTATGTGTAAAAAGGTAGAATTAGTTAGCTTTTATTTAGCGATAAGCTGCTAACTCCAAGAGCTTTATTTGACCAAAGTATAGATTTAATCATATCTGATTGAATATCAGTACACTCTATAATCAACACTACTTCAGTACCTCTTCTATCTTTACTTTTATTTTTAGAACTTCTTGTAAGGATTAATTTTATAATCAATCCTGATAGTACTCCGATTAATATACCTATTAATCCCCATAAGAAGGGGCCCCATTTCAATACAAAACCATATATTTCTCCAAAGATTCCAAATATAACAGCCAAAATTGAAGGCAGATCTAATAAACTCAGGCCATCTGAGCTGTGAATAGAATCAAAAAAACTTATATCTTCATTCCTTTTATCAATTGGAATAGCTAGAATATTTTCCTTCTTTATTCCCTTCATTTCTATTTCAGTAATGGCTAATTCTAAATAAACTGAATGATCAAAAGTAGAAACTATATGCATTTTCACACCTCTTTCATTTTTTTGAGGGCATATTAAAATTTGAGGGCTGATAATTTTTCTTTAAAAATTTTGCTTGATCCCAATCAAATAGTTTGTTAGTTTCAATTGTATTAGTGTAAGCATCATACATAGCAAATAAATATACCGAAGGTATATTTAGAAACCACTGCATATCTAATATTTCTTTAGCTTGTTTAAAATCTCCAAGTAATGTGCAATGAGCTGCAGGAAGAAAATTAGAATTATAGCAAATAATAATCCACCATATGATGAGAAAAAATGCTGTAATAAGTCTATGAAGATAAAGTTGACCAGAACCTGGTACTAGTAGCGACCACATAGTAGCAACCCAAGGATTTCTTTTATCCAAATAATTAATTTCAATAAAATTCATCTTGAAAGTTTGAATATCCTTATCTTCTCTTCTCGCTAGTAAACAAACATGATTTAAGTCTACAGCACTTCTGTAACTATCCCATATTGCAAAAATATATATAGGGAGATAAAGAGACAGCCACCTAATGTTTATTACTTGCTTAGCCTTTTCAAAGTTTCCTATACAAGAATATAAAATCAAAAGATTAACATGTGAGTTATAGTTTATATATATTTCCCATAGGAAGAGAACCAAGCCTCGTAAGTATTTTGAAAGTAGAAGGTGTCCCATACCTGGAAATGCTAAGGACCAAGCTGCTATTATAAAGGGATTCCTTAAATGAAGTTGTGTTGTTCCAAATATATTTACATATAGCAAGGTTCTTCTTGCATAGTTCTTATCAAATTGTATATTAGACATAAGTTTGGCTCCTTGAGATGCTTAATTTATAAGTTAAATCTGTTATAGTATAAGTAGATATTTAATAACTATAACAAAAATGCGTTTATTTACTTGAAAAAATCCTAACTAGTAAAATAAGTAAAAGTGTTGACAAAAATTACAAAACTGAATAGAATAGATACATAAAGGTACTCAAAAAATTGGTATTTTTATTTTGAAAGGAGTGTTGTTTTATGAATGCAAATTTAAAGGTGATTGCAGTCTAAAACTAAATATGGGCAAAGATATAACTGTAGGGTAAGCATACCCTTTGTTTGTGTTGTATTTTTGCAGTAATATATAACCTTTCATAATATACTGTCTTAAATGGATTAGTAACACGGCAGGAAGGTCGTGTTTTTTTTGTAGAGTTATGCAGCTTAAAAGCTACATAACTCTACATTCTTTAACCGTAGATAGCAGCACATTAAGGGTTGTTTATCTACGGTATTTTTATGCCCATTTTTAGACTAAAGTAAGAAAGAAAAATTAGAAACTTATATCAAGTTATTGATATAAAAAACTTTTTAAGGGAGTGATTTAATATGGTGATTTTACTCGGTAATTTTAGGATAGAAAACAACTTTATAAATTTGGAGGAATTAGATGAATAATAGTACTATAAAACGATATGGATACAATGAATTTTATGAAAGACAAATAGATGAAATCACAATGGATTGTAGTGAATTAGTACCTGCAAGGATTCTTGAAGTGCATAGAGAATATTACAAGCTTATGACAAGTGATGGGGAAAATAGCGCAAAACTTAAAGGATCGATTTTTTATAATGATAGTTCGAGTAGTGTGTATCCAGCAATAGGAGACTTTGTTTTAGTAAAGAAAAATACTATGGGAGATGACATAATATATAAGGTTCTTGATAGAAAAAGCAAATTTGCTAGAATGGATTCTTTTCATGAAAAAGAGCAGATAGTTGCAACGAATTTTGATTATGTATTTATAGTGACATCTCTTAATTATGATTTTAGTATAAAGAGAATTGAACGATATTTGACTTGTGCTTGGGAAAGTGGAGCAAATCCTGTAATAATTCTTACTAAAGCTGATTTATGTGATGATTGTGAAAGCTATATAGCTGAATTAGAAACAGTGGCTATTGGGGTGCCTATAATTGCTGTAAGTTCATACACAGGTCAGGGATTTGATGATATAAAAAAATTTGTAAAGCCAGAAAAAACAATTGTACTTCTTGGATCATCTGGTGTAGGTAAGTCATCACTAGTAAATGCTATAGCGGAAGAAGATGTAATGCGCGTAAATGATATCAGGGAAGATGATAGTAAGGGAAGGCATACTACAACTCATAGGCAACTTATTATGCTAAAGAATGGTACGATGATAATTGATACTCCTGGTATGAGGGAACTCGGGATGTGGGTGGTTGATGATGGCCTTAATGTTACTTTTTCTGATGTAGAACAATTAGAACTAAATTGTAAGTTTAGTGATTGTAAGCACAAAACTGAACCAGGATGTGCAGTTAAAGCTGCGCTGGAAAGTGGTGAATTATCTATTGAAAGATGGAAAAATTTCATAAAGCTTAGAAAAGAGGCTGAATTTGCAGAGAAAAAAGCTAAGCTACTAAGTAGAGATAAGAGTAATAATAAGAAAAAGCAGTTTGCTAGATAAGTGATAATATTAAGTTGGGTCTTTAGGATCCAACTTTTTTACTTTATAAGTTTATTTATAGTGAGGCCAGTAATAAAGAAAAACTATAAATATTATAGAATCAACTGGATATTTTCAAAAACAGAAAATGTTTTCATTTGAATTTCGATAAAATGTTTTGTACAATAAAAATAGTAAATTGAAAATGTAAACAATTGTTGGTTTTCGTAATTTATAGTGAAAGTTATACTAGGAGGG
The DNA here is from genome assembly GCF_024341905.1 of Clostridium folliculivorans. Lineage (GTDB taxonomy): Bacteria > Bacillota > Clostridia > Clostridiales > Clostridiaceae > Clostridium_AR > Clostridium_AR folliculivorans. The sequence goes on along the minus strand of NZ_BQXY01000002.1, from coordinate 467,185 downwards.
GAAGTAATGAAAAATATAAAAATAGGAAATGGTAAGATCGATGGTTCTGAAATTTCTCTAGGTTGTATGAGAATGGCTGCATTAAGCAAAGAGGAAGCAGAAAAAGTAATTAAAGTTTCTTTAGAAGAAGGTATAAACTTCTTTGATCATGCAGATATCTATGGTGCTGGAAAGTCAGAAGAAATATTTGCTGATGCAATAGGAATGAATTCAGATATAAGAGAAAAGATGATAATACAAACTAAGTGTGGAATAGTTCCAGGAAAGATGTTCGACTTTTCAAAAGAGCATATATTAGCTTCAGTGGACGGAAGTCTAAAAAGATTAAAAACAGATTATGTTGATACTTTATTATTGCATCGTCCAGATACTTTAATGGAACCAGAGGAAGTTGCAGAAGCATTTACTCAGTTACATGATAGCGGTAAGGTAAAATACTTTGGAGTAAGTAATCAAAATCCAATGCAGATAGAGCTTTTAAATAAATACTTAGGCGAAAATAACATTATAATCAATCAATTACAATTTGGTGTTATGCATACTGGAATTATTGATTCAGGTATCAATGTAAATATGAAGGTTGATAGATCTATAGATAGAGATGGAAGTATTCTTGAATATTGCCGTCTAAAAGATATAACAATACAAGCATGGTCTCCATACCAGTATGGATTTTTTGAAGGGGTATTCTTAAATAATGATAAATTCCCTGAGGTAAACAAAAAGATTGATGAGATTGCAGAGAAAAAAGGTGTAACGAATACAGCTATAGCCACAGCATGGATTTTAAGACACCCAGCAAAGATTCAAACTATAGTTGGTTCAATGAGCCCAAATCGTATTAGAGAAATCTGTGCAGCTTCAAAAGTTGAACTCAGCAGAGAAGAATGGTATTCAATATACCTTGCAGCGGGAAATCAATTACCTTAATTGAATATAAAAGCATCCCAAGTTTTAAATTGAGATTTGGGATGCTTTTTACTTTCCAAGAAATCAAAGTAAAGTGAAGCTTAGGAAAATGCTATAGTGATCTTTTCTTATTATAAATTTATGCAAATAAGTAAAAATAATTAAAAGAAGCTTCGATTGAAGGATTTCGATTAGTATTTTTTATATCAGTGCTGCCTAATGAATCAGATAATATAGCTCCTGCTCCAAAGAAAAGCATATATATAGTGATTAAAGCCATAATTATAAATTTTATAAAAAAGTTACGTTTTTTAAATCTTATGCTTTTTTCTGAGAAGTAGTACATAAGATAAAAACCAGCCAAAAGGTTTAAAGTGCCAAAAATCTTATTATGATCTAAAAATAAATATAGGTACAAGATAATAGATACTGGGATAGTTAACCACCTAGGGATCTTAAATAAATTAATTTTATTAGTCTTAAAATTTGATTCGGTTAATATAAAATTATGCTCAATAGTATTACAGTAAATCTTTTGCTTAGACTTTATCCTGCCTTTAGAATCAACATGGCCAACGCCAATTAATTTTTCCTGAAAACTTTGATCAATTTCTTTATTGTCAATATTTATGTACATTTTTCCCCCTATATAAAGTAGCTATATTAATATTATACATCTAGTAAAGGGTATATGACACATGAAATATAAAGCTCTACTTTAATAATTAAACTTGTATCAGTTGCAATAAAAGCATAATCATTTATGGAACTTTTCTACTAAAATAATTGGGATAAGTTAATTGTAATTTTATTATACAAATATACCTATATCTTAGAAACTAAACTTAATTGGGACGTATTATATAAATAAAGACGAAGAATAGGAGACGATCATGAAGGATAAGTTTTAACAAAGTATAATAAAAATAAAATTTCTTTTCTGTAAAAAATAAGTGAATTAGAAGAAAGGTTATAGAGTATGGATAATGATAATATTCCCGGTAAATATAGTTTACGTGAAACCGTAAATAGAAATGAAGAAAAAAAGGTTGAAAAAGTTATAAAGAAAGCTGCTAAGAAGGCTGCAAAAAGGGCAGCTAAGAAAGGTTATAAAAAGGGATTTAAGAAAGGATTTAAAGAAGGGTTTAAAAAAGGTTTTGAAGAGAGTCTTAGATATGACGATATAACACGTTCTTAGTGAATGGAAGATTTGCTGTGATAATGCCAAAACTTTAGTTCGCAGATTATGGTCAGAAGAATAATTATTATGAAATATTTTAATGGGGTAATATATCTTTCACTTTTTTAATCAGCTAGAAAATATGTCTAAGGTACATATAGGGGCTTCTTATAAATTATTATAATTACTAGACAAATGAGTTAAACTGTATAATTACAATGAAAAAATCCTGATTTATAATTAGTAATAGATAAGGCATTAAAATAGATAAGTTGAGATGATTCTAAATAAAAAGATATCATAAAGGTTCATACCAACTTATAAGTGTAAAATGGAGGAAAAGGGCATGAGTAAAAAGTCTAGTAAGGATAATGTAAACATATTACTTGCATTAGGAGCAATAGCTGGTGCTGCAACTGTGGCAGCCATAGGTGCAAAAAAAATGAAGGATAGAGCAAAAGTGACAGATAAAAGTTTGCAAAGGCTTTCTAATAGTGAAGTTAAGCAGGTTTATTTTGTTGGGGGTGGATTAGCGTCTTTAGCTGGTGCTGCTTATCTTATAAGAGATTGTAATTTTAAAGGTGAAAATATTCATATAATAGAAGGACTTAAGATACTTGGTGGTAGTAATGATGGTGCCGGAGATGCATTAAATGGCTTTATCTGCAGAGGAGGCAGAATGCTAAATGAAGAGACTTATGAGAATTTTTGGGAGCTGCTATCAACTATACCATCTTTAGAAATGCCTAACATGAGTGTAACTGAAGAAATATTAAATTTTGATAAGTCACATCCAACTTATGCGAAAGCAAGACTAATTGACAGGAATGGAGTTATTCAAGATGTAACTAGCATGGGCTTCAATAATGCTGATCGTATGGCACTTGGAAAGCTTATGGCTACTTCTGAAGATAAACTTGATGATATGACCATTGAACAATGGTTTAAGAATACACCACATTTCTTTGAAACAAATTTTTGGTATATGTGGCAGACTACGTTTGCTTTTCAAAAATGGTCTAGTTTGTTTGAATTCAAGAGATATATGGATCGTATGATTTTTGAGTTCTCCCGTATAGAAACTTTAGAAGGTGTAACAAGGACCCCATATAACCAATATGATTCAGTAATTCTTCCTTTAAAGACTTATTTGGAGAATTTTGGAGTTGATTTTAGTATAAATGCTACTGTTACTGATCTTGACTTCAAACCAGGTGAAGATATAACTGTAACAGCAATACATGTGGAAGACAGCGAAGGGGAAAAAGTTATCGAGCTTAAGGATGAAGATGTCTGCATCATGATAAATGGATGTATGACAGATAACGCAACTTTAGGAGATATGCATAGAGCACCAGAATATACACCGGATAAGCCAATGTCAGGAGAACTTTGGGCTAAGATTGCTAAGAAAAAGTGGGGACTTGGAAATCCAGAACCATTCTTTGGTAATCATGAAGAGACAAATTGGGAGAGCTTTACTGTAACCTGTAAAGGAAATAAGCTGCTTAAGCTTATTGAAAAGTTCTCATCAAATACCCCTGGTAGTGGAGCACTAATGACCTTTAAAGACTCAAATTGGTTGATGAGCATAGTAGTCGCAGCACAACCACATTTTAAAAATCAACCACTTGATACAACTATTTTCTGGGGGTATGGACTATATACTGACAGAATAGGTGACTATGTAAAGAAACCTATGAGAGAATGTACTGGAGAAGAAATATTAATAGAGTTATTACATCATCTCCATATGGAGGATAAGACAGAAGAAATAATGGATTCGGTGGTAAATGTAATTCCATGTATGATGCCGTATATAGATTCTCAGTTCCAACCTCGTAAGAAGACTGATAGACCAGAAGTTGTGCCAAAGGGCTCAACAAATTTTGCAATGATAAGTCAGTTTGTTGAAATACCTGAAGATATGGTATTCACAGAAGAATATTCTGTTCGTGCAGCAAGAATAGCAATATATACTTTATTCGACGTTAAAGATAAGAAAATTTGTCCAGTAACCCCATATAAGAAAAATCCTAAGGTTTTAAAGGACGCTTTAAAGACATCTTTTAGATAAACTTATTCGAATTAATTTATGTATCACTAAAATGGAAAAATAATTATTAAATTGGTAAAGTTTTATAAAATGCATTGACATAAAACTAATATACAGCATATAATATGTATTAATTGAATAATAGTTTTGGCTTATCGCGAGAGGTGGAGGGACTGGCCCTGTGAAACCCAGCAACCAGCATAAATTTCATTTAATTTGTGTAATGGTGCTAAATCCTGCAGTTTTATTTAACTGGAAGATGAGAATGGATTTCTGTAGTAGATACATGTCAGAGTTTATTCTCTGGCATTTTTTTTTGCTGTATAGGAATCGCTCATATATTGGTAAGCCTTCATAAAGTATAAAGAAAAAGAATAGGTTTCTTCATATACATTAGAAAAGGCTGACTTAAAACAAATTATCAATGAAAATAGAAGTATAGATTTTTACTTAAGCGAGATATTAAGGGGGCATTTGATATGTGTGCAGAGAAATCACTAAAATTTGAGACTACAGCAGTACATGGAAGTAAGGGCTTTGACCCATTAACTGGAGCAATAAGCTTTCCAATCTATCAGACAGCTACATTCAAGCATGGGGGCTTGAATGAAAGTACTGGGTATGATTATTCTAGATTACAAAATCCTACTAGAGAAGAGGTAGAAAACACTGTAGCTAGACTTGAAGGAGCTAAATTTGGCACTGGCTTTTCTACAGGTGTAGCAGCAGTAACTGCTGTATTAAGTTTATTTAAATCAGGTGATCATATTTTGGTTTCTGATGATTTATATGGAGGTACTTTTAGATTATTTAGAGATATTTATGGACCTTATGGAATAGAGCATGATTTTATAGACACCACTGAATTAAATGAAATAATAAATAATATTAAAGAAAAAACTAAGGCTATTTTTATTGAAACCCCTTCAAATCCTATGATGAAAGTTGTAGATATTAATGAAGTGGTAAAGTTAGCAAAAGAGAAAAATCTAATTGTAATAGTAGATAATACATTTTTAACACCATATTTTCAAAAACCTCTTAATTTAGGAGCTCATATAGTGGTTCATAGTGGAACCAAGTTTCTTGGCGGACATAATGATACCCTTGCTGGTTTTGTGGTAACTAATGAAGAGTGGATAAATGAAAGAATACGATTTTATGAAAAATCTACAGGTGCAACCTTAGCGCCTTTTGATTCGTGGTTAATACTTAGAGGAATAAAAACATTACATATAAGAATGGAAAAAAGTCAAGAAAATGCAATAAAAGTTGCTGAATTTTTGAAAAAACATCATAAGATAAAAGAAGTGTTTTATGTAGGATTACCTGAACATAAAGGATATGAAGTTTCTAAAAAGCAGGCAACTGGCTTTGGTTCTATGATATCATTTAAAGTCAGAAATCAGGAAGATGTAGCTAAAATATTAAAAAATGTTAAAGTTATAAACTTTGCAGAAAGTTTAGGTGGTGTTGAGACTTTGATTACCTATCCACAAACTCAAACACACGCAGAAATTCCAGCTGAAATAAAGAAGAAACTTGGTGTAACAGAAGATTTATTAAGGCTGTCAGTAGGTATTGAAAATATAAGTGATTTAATTGAAGATTTAGAAAGCTCATTGAGGTGTTAAATATGAAATTTGGTACAAAATTAATTCATAATGGAAATGAAATAGATGAAGAAACTGGTGCACTTAGTATACCAATTTACCAGGCGTCTACTTTTCATCAAAGAGATATAGATAACTTTGGAAAGTATGATTATTCTAGAAGTGGAAATCCTACAAGGGAAGCGTTAGAAGACACAATAGCACAACTTGAAAATGGACATAGAGGTTTTGCTTTTTCTTCAGGGATGGCAGCGACATCATCTGTTTTATCAATATTTTCAGCTGGAGACCATATTGTGATCTGTGAAGATGTATATGGAGGAACATATAGAATAACTACTAAAGTACTGAGCAGATTTAATATAGAGTTCACTTTTGTTGATGCGTCTAAACTAGAAAACATAAGAAGTGCAATTAAGGAAAATACAAAAGCAATTTTCTTAGAGACACCTTCAAATCCTCTTCTTAAAATAACTGATTTAAAAGGTGCGATATCTGTAGCTAAGGAGAAAGATATAATCGTAATAGTAGATAATACTTTTATGTCACCGTATCTCCAAAGACCATTAGAGTTAGGTGCTGATATTGTAGTTCATAGTGCTACTAAATTTATAGGTGGACATAGTGATGTGGTAGGTGGGCTAGCAGTGGCTAAAACTAAAGAATTAGCAGATAGAATATACATTATACAAAATTCCTTCGGAGCTATACTTGGACCGCAAGATTGTTGGCTGCTACTTAGGGGGATTAAGACTTTAAAAATAAGATTAGATGCTCATCAAGCAACAGCGTTGAAGCTTGCAACATGGCTTCAAGAGAAGGAGCAGGTAGAAAAAGTTTATTATCCTGGACTAGAAGGTCATATAGGAAAAGATATTCATTTTTCTCAAGCCTCTGGTGCTGGAGCGGTGCTTTCTTTTAAATTTAAAACTTTAGAGCAAACGAAATATTTTCTTAACAATATAGAGAATGCTGCTTTCGCTGTTTCTCTAGGTGGTGTTGAAACTATTGTTTCTTATCCGGCGAAAATGTCACATGCAGCTATACCGAGGGAAGAGAGAGAAGCACTAGGAGTTAGTGATACCTTAATTAGGGTATCTGTTGGTCTAGAAGAATACGAAGATATAATTGAAAGCTTTGAAAAGGCTATTATTTAAAAAGCTACATCTATATATATCAGCTGCTTGCATATGGAATAAAATATAAGTAGCTGATTTTTTCTATGTAGGTAAAAAATTATAAGATAAACCTAGAGAGTTCTGTTGATCTACACGCTCCTTATGTATATACAGTAAAAACAGAACTTATCCTCATACTAAAGTATCATCATATACATTGGGAAAGACAGAGAAACAAAAAACTCATATCAGTATTTAATATTATAAGTTGGTAAAACTAATTTTCATATTACGGATATAACTAAAATAAAGAGGTGATTGTCTTGAGTTTAAAAGGTTTCTATTTATTGCCACATCCTCCAATAGCTGTACCAGAGGTAGGTAAGGGCGAAGAAAAAAAGATAAGTGCAACTGCTAACAGCTTTCATGTGATTGGTGAAGAGATTGCTAAAAACGCTCCAGATACTATTATATTAGTTACTCCTCATGGGGTGATGTTTCAAGATGCTATTGCGATAAGTTATGAAAATGAGATATATGGTGATTTGAAAAATTTTAGAGTTCCGAGTGTACAGATGAAACTTAAAATAAACAAAGAGTTAACAACAAAAATATACGAAATAGCCTATGGAGAGGGAATACCAGTTATAATGGCAACCAATTCTCTCTTAAATAAGTATAATCAATCAGTTACATTAGATCATGGAGCTATGGTTCCTCTTTACTTCATAAATAAACATTATAGTAACTACAAATTCGTGCATATAACTTATGCAGCCATAAGTGATATTGACTTATATAAGTTTGGGATTGCCATAAGAAGAGCTGTGGAGGAATTAAAAGAGAATGCGGTTCTTATAGCAAGTGGAGACTTATCTCATAGGCTTAAAAAAGAAGGACCTTATGGATATAATCCTTATGGTGAGAAGTTTGATAAAGAGTTCCTTGATAACTTAGCAAAAGGTGATGTTAAAACTGTTCTAAGTATTGATAAGGAGACTGTTTGTGAAGCTGGTGAATGTGGAAGACGGTCAACAGTAACGCTTCTTGGTACACTTGAAGGTAAAAAGTTTAATGGAGATCTTTTGAGTTATGAAGGAACCTTTGGAGTTGGGTATGGAATAATGAAATTTAATGTTTTGTCTGAAGATGAGCCAAAGCTTGGTGAATTAGAGGAACTTAGAAAATCTCAATATGAAAAAAAGAATAACCAAAGTGATCCTTACGTAAGGCTTGCAAGAGAAAGTCTTACTACCTACCTAACTACTAGAAGAAAACTTAAAGAAATTCCTGAATATGTACCGAACGAAATGAAGAATATGCAAAGAGGTGTGTTTGTATCGCTGAAAAAACATGGTGATTTAAGGGGATGTATTGGTACCATATTTCCAGCAACTGATAATGTGGCAAAAGAAATTATTAGAAATGCAATAGAAGCAGGAATAAACGATCCAAGATTTTATGAAGTTGAAGATGACGAACTTTTTGATATTGATTTTTCAGTGGACGTATTGACAGAACCTGAGATGGCAAATAAGGAAGATTTAAATCCGAAGGAATACGGTGTTATTGTAAGGTGTATGGGCAAAACAGGTCTTTTACTACCTGACTTAGAAGGAGTAAATTCAGTAGAAGAGCAGCTATCCATAGCGTTGGAAAAGGGAAATATAGATCCAGATGATGAGTATACTATACAAAGATTTCAAGTTATAAGGCATAAAGAAAGCTAGGAGAAAGCCATAAAATGAGAAAAGAAGCTATGTTTTATGAAAATCTTAAAGATAAAGTACACTGTTATTTATGTCCTCACAATTGTGTAATTGAAAATGGGCATATAGGCAAATGTAATGTGCGAACTCACGAGGATGGAAAACTCTATACATTGAATTACGGAGAAATAACCTCAGCTGCATTAGATCCAATAGAAAAAAAGCCACTATATTATTTTAAACCAGAAAGTTTCATTCTGTCAGTGGGCAGTTTTGGCTGTAATTTTGTATGTGGGTTTTGTCAAAATCATAGGATATCTCAGCAGATTGCTAAAAGTGAATTTGTTTCAAAAGAAGAATTAGTAAAAACAGCTTTGACAACAAAAGATAATATAGGTTTAGCATTTACTTATAATGAACCTAGTATATGGTACGAGTATGTATATGATTGTTCTAAACTTCTAAAAGAAACTGATGAAAATGCCTCTGTTGTAATTGTAACCAACGGATATATAAGTGAAGAACCATTAAAAAAGCTGCTTCCTTATGTTGATGCTATGAATATAGACTTAAAAAGTTATAGTAATAGTTACTACAAGGATTTATGTGGTGGAAGCTTGAAGCCTGTATTAAAGACTATCGAGATAGCTGCCCAAAAATGTCATGTTGAGATAACGACTTTATTGGTTAGCGGTGAAAATGATAGCTTAGAAGAGGTAGAAGAAATAGCAAAATTTTTAAGTAGTATAAATAAGGATATACCATTACATCTTTCAAGATATTTTCCACGATATAAATTAATGAGTTCTCCAACAGATTTAACCTTTATGAGGAAAGCCGAAGAAGTGGCAGGTAAATATTTAAATAGAGTGATATTAGGGAATGTATAGGAATTAAGCACTAAGCATTACTATTGTTGATAAAAATATTTGCTATAGCTTTTCTAATTATATAGTTTATAAACCAATCAAATATATCAACTTGCAAATGGGTATAGTCCTAACTATAAGCTTAGGTATATTTTCTTAAAAGTTATAGGGAATATAAATTTTCTGCAGTTTTCTGTCTATACCACTTGACTTATATACCATAAAAGGAGTTATATTAGACTTGTACATAAACCTAGGTTATAGAAGGGAAGTTGTTTTTTATGAAATATACAATAAAGCAGGTAGCTGAAAAATTTGATTTAACTGAGTATGCAATCAGATATTATGAAAAAGAGGGATTACTTCCGAATATAGCCCGTGATGAACATGGGATTAGAAACTTCAGTGAAGATGATATTGAATGGATAAAGCTTATATGCTGTTTACGTAATACTGGAATGGCCATTTCAAAAATCAAAAACTTTGTTGCTCTTTGCATGGAAGGTGACAGAACTTTAGAATTAAGAAGAGAAATTATTTTGGCACAAAAGAAGATAACTGAGCAAAAAATTAAAGAGATGAACAATAATCTTGAAATGATTAATTGGAAGCTCAAGCATTATACTGGGCTAATTAAAGAGAAGAAAACAGAAAGTAGCTGTTGTAATTCTATCAATAACTGTGAAAATAGCGGAGCAGTAGTGTAGTGAATTTTTATAAGAATATTAACTTAGTAAGAAAATTAATCCTAAACTTTTTATGAAGTTTTTAAGGATTAATTTTTTGCTTTATTTAATTCTATGAAAAAGTGCACTATTGAAATCGTGTAAGATGTATTTAACCTTGCAAACAAGAATTTAGTTTTTCATTTTAGAAAAAAGATTTAGTCACTATATTGACTTAGAGTATACTATAAGGTGTAATATTTATAATATATGGAAACAAACTTCAAATAATATTATTTTAAATGAAAATAATAAAGATCCATATTGTCCAACCTTTATCATAATTGCCCGCGGAACCAGGCTTATTAGTATGGATTCGTATATATGATTTGGGTTGAAGCATATGTGTAAAAAGTATGAGGAGGAGTCGAGATGTTATACAGAAATTTTGGTAATACAAATGAAAAGGTTTCAATTTTAGGTTTTGGATGTATGAGATTACCATTAATGCCAGGAGGAGATCCATCGCAAATTGATGAAGAAAAAGCAATGGGGTTAGTTCGCTATGCAATAGATAACGGCGTGAACTACATAGACACTGCTTATCCATACCATGGAAATGGTATGACTAGAGGCGGTGGTGCAAGTGAACCTTTTGTTGGAAGAGCATTAAAAGATGGATATAGAGAAAAAGTAAAATTAGCTACAAAGCTTCCAAGTTGGCTAATACAATCAAGAAGTGATATGGATAAATATTTAAATGAGCAACTTGAACGTTTAGATACAGATCATATAGATTTTTATTTGGTACATGCTTTAAATAAAACTGATTGGGAAAGATTAAAAGCTAATGGGATAGATGAGTTTTTAGATTCTGCTATAAAAGACGGTAGAATAAAATATGCTGGTTTCTCATTCCATGATAAATTAGAAGTATTTAAAGAAATAGTTGATTATTATAATTGGTCATTCTGTCAAATACAATATAACTATTTAGATGAAGAATTCCAAGCAGGAACTGAAGGTTTAGAATATGCTGCTGCAAGAGGGCTAGGTGTTACTATAATGGAACCTATCAGAGGTGGAAAACTTGTAAACATCCCTGATGAGGCAAAAGAAGCTTTTGATAAAGCAGATGTAAAGAAATCTCCAGCAGAGTGGGCTTTAAAGTGGGTATGGAATCACCCAGAAGTTAAGGTTGTACTAAGTGGAATGAACACATTAGAACAATTAGTAGAAAACATTAAAGCAGCTGGTGAAACTCCAGAAAATTCTTTAACTGAAAAAGAATTAGCTATAGTTGATGAAGTTAAAACTATAATTAAAGGTAAAATGAAAGTTAACTGTACTGCTTGTGGATATTGTATGCCATGTCCTGCAGGAGTTAATATACCAAGATGCTTCAGTGCATATAATACTTACAATATGTTCCCTGGAGACAAGTCGTATGAAAACTTGCCAGTTAAGGAAAAGGCTACAAGCTGCGTTAAATGCGGTAAATGTGAGCAACATTGTCCACAAAGCCTTCCTATCCGTGAACATTTACAAACAATTAAAGAAGTATTTGCGTAGAAGTTAAAAATTTAAGAAGTTAAAAATTTTAAATACCAAAATGTTAAGGTGTACAGGTTCTTTTTAAAATATCTTAAAATTATTATATATGGTAAATTTAATTTGGGACCTGTGCATCTAAAGATGTACCAGTTCGAACCTAAATCTATTTTTAAAACTCTCACGGGTTCTTGGGAGAGGATTTAAAAATAATAAGTTTTATTACGAAGTGGTACATCTATATATATGAACGTAAAAAATTCTAAAGAATGTTAAATAACAAATGTAATGGAGAGAATAAGATGAAAATATTATATTATGATTGCTTTTGTGGAATTAGCGGAGATATGAATTTAGGGGCACTAATCGACTTAGGAGTGGACAAGGAATACTTATTAAATGAAATTGCAAAGTTAAATATATCTTCTGAGTATGGAATAGATATTAGGAAAGATATCAAAAACGGTATAACTGGCACTAAAGTTGATGTAATTATAAATGAACAAGACAATCATAATCATGCTCATATGGATGAAGATCATCTAAATGAATCACACACACATACCAATATACATGAATTAGATCAAAATGTTCATCATGAGCATAATCATAATAGTCAACATAGTCACCACCATAATCACATAGATGAAGGGCATTCACATGAAGATTTAAATCTTTCGGAGAATAAAACCCATCACCATCATGGACATAGAAATTTTAATGATATTAAGAATATAATAAGCTCAAGTGAGTTAAGTGATAAAGTAAAGAGCTTAAGTTTAGCTATTTTTATGAGGATAGCAGAAGCAGAAGCAGAAGTTCATGGAAAAACCATAGATGAAGTTCATTTCCATGAAGTTGGAGCTATTGATTCAATAATAGATATTGTAGGTGCAGCAATTGCCTTGGATTATTTGAAGGTTGATAAAATTATGGCATCAACTATTCAGTTAGGTGGAGGCTTTGTTAGATGTGCTCATGGACTTATACCTGTACCAGCACCAGCAACAATTAGGATACTTAAAAATATACCAGTAAAAACTGGAATAGTTAATTTTGAAACTACAACTCCTACAGGTGCAGCAATTTTAGCTGAAAATGTTGAAGTTTTCACTGATAAGACGGAGTTTTCAATAGAGAAGATTGGATATGGTCTTGGAACTAGAGAACTTGAAATACCTAATGTTCTAAGAGTATATTTAGGCGAAGAAATAAAAAATGAAGACATTGAAGAACAACACTTACTTGAAACTAATATTGATGATATGAATCCTGAAATATATAGTTATGTTGAAGAAAAGCTTTTTGAATCAGGAGCATTAGACGTGTTTAAGACCGCTATAATCATGAAAAAAGGAAGACCAGCAATAAAGCTAAGTGTTTTAGTTACTAAGAAGGTTGAACAGAAGGTGCTTGAAGTTATCTTTAGGGAAACTACATCTATTGGTGTTAGGAAATTCAATGTAGAAAAGATTATGCTAAATAGAGAGTTTTCTAAGCTTACAACTAAGTATGGAGAGGTAACAGTGAAGAACTCATATTATAAAGGTGAGTTGGTTAAGTCAAAACCTGAGTATGAGGATTGTAAAAGACTAGCTGAAGAAAATAATGTACCAATATCTAAAATATATAACGATATATATAAGGCATTATAGGAGGTATGGGGAATGGAACTTAAAGAAAAATTTCAATTACTTAAAGATATAATTAAAGAAAAGGGAAGTGCTGCTGTAGCATTTTCTGGTGGTGTTGACAGTACTTTTCTTGTAAAAGTAGCTAACGAAGTATTGGGGGAAAGGCTAATTGCAGTTACAGCAACTTCATCAACTTACCCAGAAAGAGAGCTGAAAGAGGCTATTAAATACTCAAAGGATATGGGAGTTAAACATATTATCATATCGTCAGAAGAATTGGATATAGAAGGTTTTGCTAGTAATCCTAAGAATAGATGTTATTTTTGCAAAAAAGAACTTTTCACAAAGATTAAGGATGTAGCTTTAGAAAATGGGGTTCAATATGTATTTGACGGCTCTAACTTAGATGACAATGGAGATTATAGACCAGGCATGCAGGCTGCTAGAGAACTAGAAGTGGTTAGTCCGTTAAAGGAAGCAGGGCTAACTAAAAATGATATAAGAGAATTATCTAAGGAACTTGGACTTCCTACTTGGGATAAACCATCATTTGCTTGCCTTTCTTCTAGATTCCCTTATGGGCATAAGATAACTTTACCTAAGTTAAAAATGGTAGATCAAGCTGAACAATTCCTTCTTGATATGGGAATAAAGCAAGTTAGAGTAAGACATCATGGTGAGATTGCTAGAATAGAGGTTGCTCCTGAAGAAAGAGAACAATTTTTTAATATTGAACTTATGGATAGGATAGGCAATAAGTTTAAGGAAATTGGTTTTACTTATGTTACTTTAGACATGTTAGGCTATAGAACTGGCAGCATGAATGAAGTTTTAAACAAAGAAGAAAAAACACTATTTACTATTCAAAAAAAGAGCTAATAAAGAAAAAAGAGTCTTAATTAAGACTCTTTTTAGTGGTTAATAGTTAATTTCAACAGTATTCTTAAACATAGTCTAAAAATAAAATTAATTTAAGTCAGTTATGGTGTTGGTAAAGGTTTGATAATTTATACAGCATTTGAAGGATGAAGATTACAAATTAAGTTGAAAGCCTTAGTATATTTGGGAGGATAGTATGGATAAAGTCGATATTAAAAAGCTGCTAGAAGCTGTTAAGAATGGTGGAATTGAAATAGAAAAGGCAGTCAAAGAAATTGAAGATTTGCCTTTTAAAGATTTAGGTTTTGCAGTAATTGACAATCACAGGCAGATAAGAACAGGATATCCTGAGGTTATATATTGTGAAGGAAAAACTGTGGAGCAGGTAAAGAATATCATTGAATTTATGCTTACGAAAGACAATAACATTTTAGCAACAAGAGCTAGTGAAGAAATGTTTGAGGCAGTTAAGGCAATATGTAGTAGTGCAAAGTATAATAAGTTAGGCAGAACTATTACCATCAGAAGAAAAGAAGAAAAGCTTACTGAAAGTTATATTGCTATTATTTCTGCAGGTACATCGGATTTGCCAGTTGTTGAAGAAGCCTATGAAACAGCATTGATTCTAGGAAATAAGGTTGAGAAGATTGTAGATGTAGGTGTAGCTGGCATACATAGATTATTTGCTAGGCTTGACGTCATAAGAGGTGCTAAGGTAGTGATTGTTATTGCAGGAATGGAGGGTGCTCTTGCCAGTGTTATAGGTGGGCTAGTAGATAAACCAGTAATTGCAGTTCCAACAAGTGTTGGTTATGGCGCTAACTTTGGCGGCTTTGCAGCACTTTTATCCATGCTAAACAGTTGTGCCAACGGCATAAGTGTAGTTAATATAGATAATGGCTTTGGAGCTGCATATAATGCAAGCATGATAAATAAATTATAAAAGAACGTAATTGTTTGGTGTTAAGGGGGAGTTGTAGGAGTATGCAATTAAAAAAGAATACTAATTGGATATTCTATAGTGTTATAGTAGTTATATTACATATCATTGGTGTAACTTTGGTATTACTTAATATTAGTAAATACCCACAAATTATTGGTCTTGCTCTTTTAGTATATACATTAGGACTAAGACATGCATTTGATGTAGATCATATCGCAGCAATTGACAATACAGTAAGGAAATTAATCGAGCAGGAGAAAGATTCAACAGGAGTCGGATTCTTTTTTTCAATGGGACATTCCTCAGTGGTTTTTATAATGGCGCTTATAACTACTTTTTCAATGGGATGGGCAAGTAAAAATATTCCTCAGATCAAAGAAGTAGGTAGTATAATAGGTACTTCAGTTTCTGGAGCTTTTCTTGTTATTATAGGAGTGCTTAATCTATTTATTTGGTTTGATATTTACAAGTTTTTTAAAGACACTAGAAAAGGCAAATATGAAGAAGAAAGCTTAGAAAAACTTTTATTGGATAGAGGGTTAATTGCTAAGATAGGAAAACCATTCTATAAGTTTATAAGCAAAAGTTGGCATGTATACCCATTAGGTTTTCTCTTCGGATTAGGATTTGATACCGCATCAGAAGTAGCTCTCTTAGCAATTTCAGCAAACGCCGCAACAAAGAGCATCCCAGTGACAATGCTTATCGCTTTGCCTATTGTCTTTGCAGCTGGTATGAGCTTGATGGATACTGCAGATGGTATATTTATGACCACAGCATATAACTGGGCTTTTTCAACCCCTTTACGTAAGATATATTATAATCTTTCTGTTACAGGTATATCTGTTATTGCAGCATTATTTATTGGTGTAGTTGAGTTAACACAAATATTGGCACCAAAACTTGGCTTAAACAGTGGGGTATGGATGTGGATACAAAATCTTGATATGGCGAACATTGGTTATCTATTGGTTATATTGTTTGTTATAATGTGGGCGTTGTCGTATATAATATGGAAGACTTTGAAGTTAGAAAGCGCCTAAAAATTAAAATTTATAAACAGTTTAATAAGAATTACTTTTAAACAAGAAAAATATTATATCCTATGATACAATTATTCTATAGGTATTTAGAAAATGTATCATAGGAATTTTTATTGGTTAATATTAAAGCTTTATTTGGAGGATTTTATGGCAAGTTCATATATGACAAAGCAACTAATGGCAGATTCATTAAAAAAGCTTATGGAGAAGATTCCGTTTAGCAAAATATCAATTCAAAATATAGTTGATGGCTGCGGAATTACAAGACAAGCTTTTTATTATCATTTCCAAGATGTATATGAATTATTAGGCTGGATTTATAATAATGAAGCTGTTCATTATTTAGAGCAACATAAGTTCTATGCAACTTGGAAGGAAGGTTATTTAGAGGCTTTTAGATATATTGAAAAAAACAAAGCCTTTTGTATGAATACCTTACATTCCATCGGGAGAGATCATCTTGAGAGATTTCTTTTTGCAAACACATCAAATTCACTTAAGCAGATTGTAGATGAAATTTCTGAAGGAACAAAGATAACAGAAGAATATAAAAAATTCATAGTAGATTTTTATACACCAGCTCTTTTTTCACTAGTTGCAAAGTGGATGGAAGAGAATATGAAGGAAAAACCTGAACATATAATTGAGAATATAGGTTTTTTAATTGATGGTACCATAAAACAAGCAATAATAAGATTTGAAGAAAAACACAGATAGAAAAAATCTGTGTTTTTTGACGTTTTGGTTTACAATTGCAGCTATTTGTAAAGAAATTTGACATATGCATTTGTTTGTAAATTGTAATGCTTTATGTAAAAAATTATATTGTAGTTGAGGGGTGGAAGAAATAACACCTTGATCATTAAATAGACATTTTATTTTAATATTTATTGCAGTAAAACTTAGACTTTAAAGAGTTGAAAGTAATTTGTTTCTGCATTTATGAAAGGGTGGAGAGTTATGAAAAATTATGAGAGAATAAGCACAGTACCTCAAAACGGTATTGAAAACAAGAAAGCATACTTAGTAGGTGGAGGTATAGGATCACTTGCATCTGCAGCATTTTTAATTAGAGATGGACATATGCCAGCAAAAAACATTCATATCTTAGAAGAATCCAATGTTTTTGGTGGAAGTATGGATGGAGCAGGAAATGCAGAAGAGGGGTATATTGCTAGAGGCGGAAGAGAACTAGAATCTAGAATGGAATGCCTTTATGATTTATTTGGATTTATTCCATCACTTACTAATCCAGATAGAACAGTTTTAGATGAATTTAGGGAACTTAATATTGCAGAACCAATAAAATCACACTGTAGATTAGTAGAGAATAAAGGACAAAAAGCAGATTTTTCTACCTTAGGACTTGAATTAGAAGATATTATATCTTTAAACAAGCTAGTACTTGCTCACGACGATGAAATTGGAGCTGCTACTTGCGAACAATGGTTCAAGCCACATTTCTTTGAAACAAATTTCTGGTATTTCTGGCGTTCAATGTTTGCATTTGAAAATTGGCATAGTGTATTAGAAGTTAAAAGATACATGGTAAGATTCATGCACTTAATAGGTGGAATGAATCAGTTAGATGGGATACTTCATACTGAATATAATCAATATGATTCATTAATATTACCATTAATAACATGGCTTAAGAAGCAAGGGGTGGTAATGGAATTAGGTGTACAAGTTATCGATTTGGATATAAGGGTTACTGAAGAAGAAAAAACTGTTGAACGCATTTATGTTAAGAGAAAAGGACATGAAGAGGTTATTGAGACAACTGTAAATGATTTGGTTTTTGTAACTAATGGGTCAATGACTGAAAATTCAACTTTAGGAGATACACATACACCAGCTCTATTAAACAGAAATCAAAAAGAGAGAGGCTGTTGGTCCTTATGGGAAAATATAGCTAAGCAAAGTCCTGATTTCGGACATCCAGAAGTATTTGCTGGAGATATAGATAAAACAAAGTGGCTTTCTTTTACTGTTACAATTACAGACAACACTTCAGTTTTTGATCATCTATTAGAGCTAACTGGTGATGAACCTGGTATGGGTGGAGTTGTAACAATTAAGGATTCAAATTGGCTAATGTCTTGGGTTACTCCAAAGCAGCCACATTTTATAAATCAACCTGAAAATGTACAAGTAATGTGGGCGTACGGATTATTCCCAGATAAGGTTGGTGATTTTGTAAATAAGAAGATGAGTGATTGTACTGGGGCAGAACTCTTTACTGAATTACTTTATCATATGGGCTTAGGAGATAAGGTAGATGAGATACTACCATCATGTAAAGTTATACCATGCATGATGCCATATATAACAAGTCAGTTTATGCCTCGTAAGAAAGGTGATAGACCTGCAGTTATACCAAATGGGTGTACTAATTTAGCATTTCTTGGACAATTCTCAGAGATACCAAATGATTGTGTATTTACTGTAGAGTATTCTGTAAGATCTGCGATTATGGCTGTATATGGATTACTTAAGTTAGATAAAGAAGTTCCACCGGTTTATGAAGGACAATATGATGTTAGAGTATTGTTAAATGCAGTTAAGACTATGCTAGGAAACAGAGAAATATCTATCGATAGAATGATTGGTAAACTACTTTTTAACACAGGGATTATAAAGTAATATAGTAAACAAAAAAAGAAGTAATCTGACCTTGGAATTAAGGTAGCAGGTTACTTCTTTTCACCTTTTATATATAAAACAATTATATCCTTTTTTCAGATTATATTGTACATTATATAGGCTCATAAACCTATATTTTATGATAAATATTCTTGTAACAAAACATACCTAAATCGTAGGAATACAGAAAAACTTAGAGGTTTATCTATAAAAATGAGTCTTAGTATAAAATCATAAGTTAGACTAATATAATAACTAAGTGTTATAATTGCTATAGTCAAAAAAATAATATGAGGTTAGCACTACTTAAGAAACCTTGTAATAAGTAGGAGAGTGTAAAGTTTTATGATGAATGTTAATGTGGAAAAATGTATTGGTTGTGGATTATGCGTAAAGGACTGTTTTGTTAGAGATATAGAGATGGTTGATGGAAAAGCAAAAATTAAGAATGAAGCTTGTTTTAAATGTGGACATTGTATTGCAATATGCCCAAAAGAAGCAGTGTCAACAGATGATTACAAGATGGAAGAAGTAAAAGCATATAATAAAGATGAATTTGAAATAGAACCAGAAAGATTACTGAACTTTATTAAGTTTAGAAGAACAGTAAGACAATTTCAAGCTAAAGATATTGAAATTGAAAAATTAAATAAAATTATAGATGCTGGAAGATTTACACAAACGGGAAGTAATGCACAGAATGTTTCTTATGTAGTAGTTAGAGAGAAATTAAATGAGCTAAAAACTTTAGCGTTTGAAGGTTTAAGTAACTATGGAAAATATATGCTTAATAATTTAACTCCTGAAACTGCGCATTTTAAGAGATATGCTGAAATGTGGATTCAAATGAACGAAGAATTTAAAGCTGATAACACAAAGGACAAGTTGTTCTTTAATGCACCTGCAGTAGTATTAGTATTATCTGAATCAGAGGTTAATGGAGCTCTAGCTTCTTCTAATATGGAACTTATGGTAGATGCTTTAGGACTAGGAACTTTCTTTAGTGGTTTCTTTGTAAGAGCAGCACAAGGAAATAAGGAAATAATGGAGTTACTAGGATTAAAGGAAGGTCAAAAAATAGTAACTTGCATGGTAATAGGATATCCTGCTGTAAAATATTCAAGAACTGTACCAAGAAAAGATGCTATAGTTTCATGGAAGTAGAATTTTTAATATAATTAGGTAATATTTTGCAATATAAATGATTGATTGGTATGAAAACTTATATTGATTAAATATTTACTCATAACTAATCATAATTTAAAAGATAGATTTGAATTCCAAATAGACTGCGACTAGATTATTCTAATAGTCGTAGTCTTTAGTTATTTCAAACTTAATTTATGTATGTTCAAAAATTATTATATTAAGTATTTTAAACATGCGCAAGTTAATGGAGTTCAATATGATCAAAGATTTCTTACACTTCTAAGATTTTAGCCTTGATAGATGTTAATATTATAGTGGA
This sequence comes from Clostridium folliculivorans, assembly GCF_024341905.1. Taxonomy (GTDB): domain Bacteria; phylum Bacillota; class Clostridia; order Clostridiales; family Clostridiaceae; genus Clostridium_AR; species Clostridium_AR folliculivorans. Next base: position 446,902 of record NZ_BQXY01000002.1, on the reverse strand, counting down.
TTTGCATTGTAAAGTTCACTATTATCTTTTATAAGTTTTTTATTTGGAACTTCATAGATCATACCGCCTTCCACCTTTTTAAAAACATGCCTTGAAAATAAATCTTTGCTATCATCTGAAGCGTTGAGTGAGATGGAATAGCATTCTTTTTCTCTTGCAAACTCAACAAGTTTTGTTAATAGTAAAGCTCCTATTTTTTGTTTTCTGTATGATTCGTGAACGTATAGATTAGTTATATGCGCACTTTTTCCTGTTTTATTTTTAATGGATGGGATAGAATCGTAAAAGGATAACATTCCAGTACCTATAATAGCGGCATTATCTTCTGCCAACATAACAACACAGCTTTCATAATGCATCTTTTCCTCAAAATACTTTTTTAGATTTTCTTTTAACTCATAGTATTCTTCATCAGTGGAAATAAGTTCCAAAAAATCTAGTCTTAGTGAAACAAGCAAGTGTACATCTTTCTCATCAGCAAACCTATATGAAAGCATAGTCTAGTTTCTCCTTTATGTATTTATAGTATGAAGCAGTTTTTTATATATAGATATTATAGAAATTAAGCGAGGTTATGAAATTAGTATATTATTATATTATCAACTGATCTAAAACTTATACTATGGAAATTGATAATATAAATTATTCTAGTAGAGAGTGAAGCTTAGTATGACACTATAATATATATAGCTCACTAATATATTTTCAAAGCTCCCATGGTTTTGAATGAGAGTTTTGAAAATATCAAATTAATATCTATAAAATCTTGTGAGGTTAAAAAATACTAACGTATAGGGTCAAAAGTTATATTGTTGTTAGTATAATAGGTTTTCCCTTTGTTACAACAATAGTATGTTCAAATTGAGCTACAATACTTTTATCTGGAGTCTTATAAGTCCATCCGTTTGTGTCCTGAAAAATATGTTCAGCACCAGTTGATATAAAGGTTTCTACTGCAAGTACTAAGCCATCCGTTAAAATGCAACTATCATTAATATCAAAATAATTAAGAATATTTTCAGGATCTTCATGTAAGTTCTTACCTATTCCATGACCAGTTAAATCTCTTATAACTGTAAATCCATTCCTTCTAGCTTCATTAAAAATCGTTCTTCCTATTTGATTAATCTTACTACCTGCCTTAGCTTTCATAATTGCTTTATCTAAAGCTTGTTTTGAACAATCACAAAGTTTTTGTTTTATATTATTAGCATTGGGAGATACAACTATAGTTGCACCTGTATCTGAGAAGTAACCGTCTAGAACTGCTGATACATCTATATTTACGGAATCTCCCTCATTTATAAGTCTAGTACTTGGAATTCCATGAGCAGCTTCATCATTAATGCTTATACAAGTAGCACCAGGGAAATTATATTCATACTTAGGTGCAGATTTGGCACCGTAGGAAGAAAGTATTTTTTCACCTATTAAGTCTAACTCTATAGTTGAAATGCCTGGTCTCACAGCTTTTAGTATTTCTTCTCTGGCTTCAGCAACAATCTTGCCAATTCTCCTTAATGCCTCTAATTCACTTTCTGAATTTATTATCATTTATATCACATCCTAGATTCTTTATTAATTTACTTCTAAATATTTACTCTTAATAATTATTTATATAATACCATAATACTGCCAAATAGATTATTAAATTTACTTAAATTGTATATAAGCTTATTAGAATTAGAGCGTGCTATGTATAAACTTTAATGCATATTAAACAACGTCAAATTTTATATGTATGAGCATCAGAATAATTAGTGATGTTTTACGATATACGTATATTATTAAAGGTAATAACAAAAAAAAGAAAAAATGTTACGATTGAATAAGAAAATTTGTGATTAACTAGAATAATATTGAAATAATAGATAATACTACTTTAATGGAACTTTATTTTTTATTCTTTAATAATTTCTGATTAAATTAGATTCGTATATATGTATGATAGAAAGGTCTAAAACATAATAAAATTAAAGAATAAAAAGAAGAATTTGTCGCTTGCCAGAAATTTTTAGTAAGCTTAGAAAAGGCAGATGCGCAAAAAAATCATTGAAGAAAATCGTTTCAGCGATTTTTTCATGGAGGATAAAATGAAAGTTGGTATTCCAAAGGGACTCTTATATTATAAGTATCATCCTTTCCTAAATACGTTTTTTACTGAACTAGGAGCTGAAATAATAACATCGGAAGATACAAACAAAGCGATTTTAGATGAAGGTGTTAAATATTGTGTAGATGAGGCATGTTTACCTATAAAAATTTTTCATGGTCATGTGTCAATGCTCAGAGATAAATGCGATATTATAGTTATACCAAGAATAATGCAACTTAGGTCAAGAGAATACATTTGTCCTAAGTTTTGTGGCTTGCCTGAAATGGTTCTAAATAGCATACCAGGTATTCAAGAATCAATAACAGAACCGATATATGCAGCTTCAGAGAAGGAACTTTATCAATGGGCACAGAAGGCTGGAAAAGCAATCACAAATAATAGAACACAAATAAGAAATGCATTTGATAAGGCCTTAGGTGAACAGGATAAATATAAAACTGGAATAAGAAATGACAATTATAAAATTAATGTTGCCTTGGCAGGTCATCCATACAATTTATATGATGACTTCATAAACATGAATATAGTGAAGAAATTAAATAAATTAGGGGTTGGGGTAATAACAGAGGAATTCATAGATGATAATTTAATTGATAATAAAGTTAAAGATTTATATAAAAGACCTTTTTGGACTTTTGCTCGTAATGCATATGGATTCACTTTAGAAGCTTCAAATGAAAAAATGGTCAATGGGATAATATATATATCGTCCTTCGCTTGTGGTATTGATTCAGTGATAGTTGAACTTATCAAAGACAAAATTGGAGATTTTCCTTTTATGATTCTAAAAGTTGATGAGCACACTGGGGAAGCCGGATTAGAAACCAGAGTAGAAGCCTTTGTTGATATGTTAGAAAGGAGCTGTTAATTTGAAAATAACATTTCCGCATATGGGTAATGTATATCTTGCAGCTAAGGCATTATTTGATGGTCTTGGCATTGATTATGTGATACCTAATCAGAGTAGTAAATCATCTCTTGAAATAGGAGCGTTACATTCGCCTGAAGAGATATGTCTTCCATTTAAGATTATGATTGGTAACTATATTGAGGCAATTGAGCAAGGAGCAGATACTGTAATAATAACTGGAAGTTGTGGACCTTGTAGATTTGGAGAATACTGCGAGATGCAGATGAATCTACTTAAAAAACTTGGTCATGATTTGGACTTTATAGTTATAGATGCTCCAAAAGAAATAGGGGTTAAAGAACTCTTTGCTAGAGTTAGTAAAATATCATCAGTGAGTGAAAAAACTGTTTTTGAGAAATTAAGAGTATTGTATGATGCTTTAAGAGTGGTTAGATTAGTTGATGAAGTAGAAGCCAAAGCACACTATCTTGCTGGTTTTGAAAAAGAAACTGGTACTTGTAAAAGATTGCTGCATAAATGTAAAGCTGAAGCTCTAAAAACTTCAAATCCATCACAAATGATAAAAATCCTTTTAGATTATAAAAAGCAAATAGATAATGTAACTATAGATAGCAAAAAGAATCCTATTAAGATAGCAATAATAGGAGAGATATATACGGTAATAGAACCATTTTCTAATCTATATATCGAAGATAAATTAATGGATTACGGGGTTTCAACAACAAGAAGATTAACTCCTAGTTGGTGGGTAAAAAATACAGCACTTGTTCCAACTAAATTAAATTCTCTAGATATAAGAAAAGGGTCAAAAGAATACCTACCTCTTTATATTGGTGGTCATGCCAGAGAATGTATAGGTGAAGCAGTTTTGGCGCATGAAGAAGGATGTGATGGAGCTATTCAGATTTTTCCAATGGGGTGCATGCCTGAGATTGTTTCAAAAGCTATTTTACCTAAAATATCTAGCGACAAAGACTTTCCTATAATGTCTTTAGTCGTTGATGAGATGACTGGGGAAGCAGGCTATGTCACAAGAATAGAAGCATTTGTAGATTTACTTGAAAGGAGAAAGATGAGATGTACTACCTTGGCGTAGATGTAGGGTCCGTAAGTACTGACTTAGTGCTTATAGATAATCAAATGAATGTGATAGAAAAACTGTATTTAAGGACTAAAGGAAGACCCATAAATGCTATTCAACAAGGCTTTAAGATTCTAAAAGAAAAATATAACGGATTAGAGGTAAATGCAGCAGGAACCACTGGAAGCGGCAGGCATATTGCATCAACACTAATAGGTGCCGATGCAATAAAAAATGAGATAACAGCTCATGCAGTAGCTGCACTAGAGATTGATAAAGATGTAAGAACTATAATTGAGATTGGTGGTCAAGATTCCAAAATTATTGTTTTAAAAAATGGAGTAGTTTCTGATTTTGCAATGAACACTGTATGTGCAGCAGGTACAGGTTCATTCCTAGACAGGCAAGCAGAAAGACTAGATATTCCCATTGAGGAATTTGGTGAATACGCACTTAAATCTACAACTCCTGTAAGAATAGCCGGAAGATGCGCTGTATTTGCAGAATCTGATATGATACATAAACAGCAACTGGGATATAACGATTCTGATATTATAAGAGGTTTATGTGATGCATTAGTAAGAAACTACTTAAATAATATTGGAAAGGGAAAAGATATTGAATCCAAGGTGTTTTTTCAAGGTGGGGTAGCCGCAAATAAAGGGATGAAAGCTGCTTTTGAAAGTTCTTTAGGTTTTGAGATCTTTGTGCCAGAGCACTATAATATGATGGGAGCTATAGGTGCTGCACTTATTGCAAAAGCTGCAGTAGAAAAGAATGGCAAGACTAACTTTAAAGGATTTAAACTTGCAGATAGTAAATTTATATCTAAAAGTTTTGAGTGTGAAGGATGCCCAAATAGGTGTGAAGTTGTTAAAATTAATGAAAACGAAAGTACTATTGGGTGTTTCGGAGATAGATGTGGTAAATGGAGTAGTAAGAAAGCCATATAGTATATAGAATTAATTTATATTTACCAAATTAATTCTATACAAAATATTACTATTATCTTAAATAATAGAGTATAGGTGCTGAAAATTTCAGGTTTTCAGCACCTATACTTTTATTAAACTAAATAACTATATAGTTTTAAAACATTTTATAAAGTTTATCAATAAATGATAAACGGTAAAAACAACTAAATATTTTGATGTAAATGAGTTATAATTTAAAATATAGAAATGTGTTTTTTTACTTATGATTTTTGAAAAGTTTGTCTATATTCTAAAATATGATTTGTATGATAGGTATATTAAGGGAGAATTTATGAAAAAGTTAAAGATTGAAGAGATAAAAATTTATGAGACTTTCGAAAATAAATTGGCTGAGTGCCCGTTTTGTGTTTTGGAAAAGAGTTATGAGGAACAACTTATGCACTCTATTTTAGGTGAAAGAATAATGGATGTTGATTTCTATCCTAAAATAGGAAATGAGCATAAGTTCTGTGAAAATCATATTGAAAAATTAAATAGAGGTAGTGATAAATTAGGCTTAGCAATAATGCTGGATAAAATAATAAATGAGGAAAAGAAAAAACTACATAAAAATAAACCCCTACAAAAAAAAGATAATTCGGTAGTTAAGAAGTTATTGTCTTTATCAAAAAATTCTAGTGCACCTTCAAATGGAAAAACGAACTATGAATGCTTTATATGTAGTAAACTTGATGAAAACAATAAAGATAATATTAAGACAAGCGTTGAACTATGGAATAAGGACATGGATTTTAGATTACTTTATAAAGAGTCTAGAGGGTTTTGCAATAACCATTATATAAATATGATTAATGAGTTGGAGAAATCATCTGAAAAGAAAGGTATAGCTGATATATATGAAGTTACTAATGAGATACATTTAAAGAATTTAGAAAGACTTCAAGAAGAACTACAATGGTTTATTAAAAAGTTTGATTATCTTAATTCTGATAAACCTTGGGGAACATCTAAAGATTCTGTACAAAGAGCTCTTCAAAAACTTTTGGGAAACTACTAATTCATGTTAATTTTTATATTAGATGATTAAAAACTCTGCTTAGAATCAAGCAGAGTTTTTAAAAATTAGATTTTAGATTATACTGGCAGATTTTTTTTTGTTAATTACTATAATTTTTATGTTTGTGTATATTAAGAGTTGGATAACTTTGGATTGTTGTTTATTATTATATATATATCCAGTAAAACTAAGTTTATTGTAAGCCAGACTAATCCAAAAACATATCCGTTATAAATTGCACTTGGATTTTCCATATTCGATAAAATCGGTGAAATCCCAGATAATAAACATATTAATAAAGTTAATGCGATTAAAATAGTAGCTGATAAATGTTTTTTTACGTATTTTAATACTATGAAGGTAGAAAAACCATATGCAACAATTGACATTAGCCCTTCGTGGCTAGGAAAAGTGTAGTCCATATTACTATAGTAGTTAGTTATTGGATTTAACCGTTTAAATATAGTGTTCAAGGATATACATAACATTTCTCCGCCAACTATAGTGGTAAACAGAAATTGAAGTTCGAGTCTTGGACTGGAACTCTTTCTAATTATTAACATAGCGATAATCAATATTAAAATAACTATAAAAATATTTGAAGTCAAGAATGTTAGTATGGTAATAAATTTTGATAAGCTATTTGAAAAAATATCTTTGATATAATATGTTGCTACTAAATTAAATTGATTTAAATCGGATGTTATATAGTCTTGAACTATTCCTACAATTAGTGCAAAGATTCCTATTAGTGCGAGAGTTAATATACTTATAACATTACGATTTTTAGCGAAGGAATATACATATATGAATGTATTGTTAAGTATTTTATAACTAAACTTTGCAAGTTTGAATCCGTGATTCTTATATGAATATATAATTCCAATAACCATAAGTAATATAAGAAAAATATAGGACATGTATTTTGATATGTAACTATCAAGTTTCTCCCAATTTGGACCTAAAAACATACCTAAGGATATAAAAGTAAAAGTCCAAATTAATGCACCTAAATATGCATTTATAGCAAATTTCTTATATGATATTTTGGTTATACCAGAAAAATATCCTGTAATATGCCTAACCCCTGGAATGAAGTATGAGAAGAGTAATAAATTATTTCCATAGGAATTGAACCAATTTGATGGCTTCTCTAAGTTTTTTTTATTTATATGAAAGTACGAAAAGTATTTATTAATAAACTCAATGCCAAATTTACTTCCTATTAGATACGAAATAGTTATTCCTAATATTACACCCAAAGTAGCTGACAAAACACTTAGAAAGAGATTAAGTTTAGATTCATATATGAGAAAACCACAGTAAGTCATCATTATTTCGCCAGGGAGAGGAAATGCGATAAGTTCTAAGGTTAAACTTATTAATAAAATGGCGTAACTATAACTATTGAAGAGATTCATTATAAATTGCACAGTATCACCTCCTACTATAATATAGATGCATTATTTCATTAAAAAAATGTGTTTTCAAATTGAAGTGATGAATCTGCATCTCTTATCATAAGTATTTGTAATAAAACCATTTTTTATGTCTAAATTATTCCATAAAAGAAAATTTTACAAATAGAATGCTGTTTATTATAATTATAATGCAAATATAGTATTGGAAAATTTGGAGGAATCATGATCAGAAAACTTTCAAGGGGATTAGGAACTTCTATAAAAAAATTTACTGGAAAAGGCAAGAATTTAAAAAAAGAAATTGGAGCCTTATATTTGGCTTATAAAAGAAATGACATTCCAATATATACGAAAATAATTATTATGGTTGTAGTTGCATATGCATTAAGTCCCATAGATCTCATACCGGATTTTATCCCGGTTCTAGGCTTTCTTGATGATCTAATAATTCTTCCTTTAGGAATTGCTTTAGCTGTTAGACTTATACCAAAGAACGTTATGGAGGAGTGTAGAATTGATGCTGAAAGACAGTATAATAAGATCAAAAAGAAAAGCTATTTATTTGCTATTGTAATAATAATTGTTTGGATTATTCTTATTACCTACATAATTTTAAAGATTAGAAGTTGGTTTACTTAAAATCTCAAGTAATATAAGAATAGAATATCATTTAAATGATATTCTATTTTGCTTTTATAAATTAAATTCTATCATTATACATAACACTAGTAATTAAAAGAATATATGTTAAAGCTTTACTGTCTATAAACGAAATATTATATATGACGTATAAGAAATCATTAGGGGGAATTATTATGTTAAAAATATCAGAAAATGAAGTGCTAGAAGCATTTTACACAGTATTACCATATTTAATGGTTTTATTTGATGATGAAGCATCTTTTGCGATTACCGATGAAGATAAATATTTGTTAATTGAAAACTGCAGTAACTTACAGATTAAAGGAAAAGCAGGGGACATAATTCCTAAAGGTGGAGCTATACATAAAGCAATTAGTTCAGGAAAAACAATTATAATGGATGTTCCGAAGGAAGTGTACGGCATACCTTTTAAGTCATATGCAATTCCTATAAAGAATGATAATAATATAGTAGTTGGTTCGATTGTGATAGGTAAATCTCTAGAAAAAAGAAATCAAGTGCTATCAACCTCAGAGGCAGTAGCAGCTTCACTTGAACAGATATCTGCATCTATCCAAAGTTTGACAGAGGGAATGCAGAGAGTTGCTAATTCTAACAATGAAATTTTAAGTGAGGTAAAGGTTGCAAAAGAAAGCACAAAAGGAACAGATGATATTTTAAGATTTGTTGAAAATGTTTCGCATCAAACTAATCTGTTGGGTATAAATGCTGCTATTGAAGCTGCAAGAGCTGGAGATCTCGGTAAAGGATTTGGAGTAGTAGCACAAGAAATTAGAAAATTATCAGCTTCAAGTAGCGAGTCAATAAAAAAGATAAACAGTGTACTTACTGAGATTGAAGGATCAGTTGGAAATATTTCAACGAAAGTGAGTGACACAAGTATTGTTTTTGAGTCACATGCAGCAACTTTTGAAGAAATATCGGCTTCAATTCAAGAACTAAGTGCAAATGCCAATATTTTAGATCAATTAGCGAGAAAGCTTTAATATAAAAGTCACTACTTTGATATAGATGTACCTCTTCGAACAGAAATCTATTTTTAAAACTCTCACGGGTTCTGGTGAGAGAATTTAAAAATAATAAATTTTATTACGAAGTGGTACATCCATATGTTCGCAATATGAAAGTAATGACTTTTTTATTTTAAAGGAAAGTATATGGTTTTTATATTACTAAACCTAATAATTTTGATAGATTTTTAAGAATATGTATCTGAAGTATTAAGTTTATGTGAATTTGATTGTTTTATTGATAAAATGTTATGTATAATATTACCATAAGATAAATTAGAAGCAAGTAAAGTTTAAAAAGGAGAAAAAATGGCTGTACTAATCCCTCAAAAGGTCGAGCAAGTACTTTTTGCTTATGAGAATGAATTAAAATGTACTTTTAATAATAAAATTTTTGGAGTGTACATATATAACTCTGTTACATTGGGAAATTTTGACGACAGTAAGAGTGATATAGATTTTCTAACAATTATTAATGAAGATTTTGATGATGTAGATTTAAAAAAATTAAAATTAATTCATCAAAAACTTTTGAATGCATACAAATATGCTAGTAAGATGGAAGGGATGTATATAAGAATTGATAAAGTGGGTAAAGGAAATGATGAGATTCCACCATATGTATACTTTTCAAATAAAAAGCTTCATGAGTATGGATATTATGATATAAATTCTGTTACTTGGTGGATGCTGAGAAATTATGGAGTTGCCATAAAGAGCCCAAGTATTTCAAATTTGCAGTTAAATATTGAATGGAAAAACGTAATAACAAACATGAACTATAATATTAATTGTTATTGGAAAAGAAAACTAGAAAATAAATTTATCTTTATAACAGATTACTGGATTGAATTTTCAATTTTAACATTATGCAGGATATTATATACTTTTGAAAATAATAAAATTACCTCCAAGACAGAGGCTGCGAAATTTGCAGCTAATATGATGGTAAATGAAAAATACAAAATGATTATTTCAGAAGCGTTAAGGATAAGAACTGGAGCTTCGAAAAAGTCTTTGTACAAGGGTAGAGTGGATAGACTACGAGATGCAAGAGATTTCGTTGAAAATATAATAATTTATTGTAATGATAAATATAATTTGATTTAGAAATTTAACTCTTCAACCTTAAACTAGTTTTAAGAATTAGAGAAAACTTACTTGTTTATAGCTTTCAGATATTTATTCTTTGCTTTAAAGCATTCGTTTATATGAACTATATGATGTCGTGTAACGGGCATAAGTAGGATACCAGAAATAGTTTTTTTGCTCCAAAAGTCAATAAGCCAATTTGCATCAGGGAGATTGGATACAGCTTTTTCTTCAATAATTCTACTTAATGCTTCTTTAGAAAATTTTCTTTTTAGATCTGTAAATTCAAGATTTCTAATAATATGTTGAGACTTTCTTCCTACAGCTATTCTGTAGTTACGAAGTTCATTTATTTCTAAGCCTTTGCTAAATTCCAAGATTTCGATTGGATTAAGCTCATTTCCAGTAGTACAAATTGAAGATTGTGTTCTTCTAAGCCAATCTTCAGTATTAATTACCTGTTCATCACCAGCTACAAGAATATTCATTGTTATATCTTCAATTCTAGCTGAGTGCCACAAACCATATAAGATTGTTCTACCTTTCTCGTTAGTAGAAGTTCTTAAAGTGGTTTCATCTAAATTTTCCCATAAATCATCCTCAAAGCTATTTGTTGTTATAGATGACATTTCAGAAAGATGCACCATAGAGTGCTGATTTAGACATAGTTTAATAGCCGTTTCAAAGTTAGTGTTGTCTAATAGAAATGATTTTAATTTCTTTTGATTTTCATTCCACTGGAATTTTTTATCTACCATAATTCTTAATCTCCCTTATATTACAAAACACTGCTGAATCTTAAATCACAATATAGTTTAAAATACTTTCATACAATTATAACATATATTTACAAAAGTTTAAAAATTCAATTATTAAGTATAAAACCTAAAAATCAGTGAATTATATAATGGGGATGTCTACTGAATGTTAAAAGTAACCAATACTAATTATTAATAAAAAATAACTTGCACTTATAGAAAGTTGTAGTAAAATTATACCAAAGAGATGAGAAGAAATATTTATGAAGAGAGGGTGATTTTTTTGAACTCAAAGTATGAAAGACTATTTGAATCGAGAAAACTTTTAGGAGGAAAAACAGTTAAGAATCCAATGGTGATGTCTCCTATGACTACTTTTGCTGGCCAATCAAACGGAAATGTTTCTGAAGCAGAGTTATTGTATTATAAAAGAAGAGCAAAAAATGTTGGTATGGTAATAACGGCTACAACATATGTTACTCCATCTGGTAAAGGGTTTTCAGGACAATTTGCAGCTTATTCAGATGAATTTTTGCCTAGTTTAAAGTTGCTGGCTCAAACTATCAAAGAAGAAGGAGCGTTAGCGATACTTCAAATTTTCCATGCTGGAAGAATGGCGTTGCCAAATGAAATACCAAATGGGGAAACCATAAGCGCAAGTGCAGTAGCTCCAGTTAGAGCTGGGACTATTACACCAAGAGAAATGACAGATGACGAAATATATTATACCATAAAAGCTTTTGGTGAAACTACAAGAAGGGCTATTTTAGCTGGATTTGATGGTGTTGAAATACATGGAGCTAACACTTACCTAATTCAGCAATTTTTCTCACCGCACTCAAATAGAAGAAACGATAACTGGGGAGGAAATATTGAGAAAAGAATGAAATTTCCTTTAGCCGTAATAGATGAAGTAAATAAAGCAGTAAAAAATGAAGGGAAAAGTGATTTCATTGTAGGGTATCGCTTTTCTCCTGAGGAACTGGAGAACCCAGGAATAACTTTAGAGGATACTTTGGCATTTGTAGATGTGCTATCAAAACAAGACTTAAATTACTTACATGTATCATTAAATAACTTTTGGCAAGGTTCGATTAGAAATAACTCAATAACAGACCCTACTATATTAAAGATTAAAGATAAGATTGAGGGAAGAGTACCACTAATAGGTGTGGGATCTATTCATACTCCCGATGAGGCGCTGAAGGCGTTGGATAGTGGAATAGAATTTTTAGCATTAGGAAGAGAGCTAATAATGGAGCCTGAGTGGTTGGAAAAGGTTAAAGATGATAAAATTGATGAGATACGCACTTCAATAAGTAAAAGTGATAAGAATATATTAGATATACCTGAAGTTCTTTGGGAAAATATTATAAATGCGCCAGGATGGTTTCCTATAACAGATTAATTAGTTTGTATTACATGCATAAAGATGTATCATAGGATTCGAGAACTATTTTTATAATAAAAATTAGATTTTATTACTAAAATTAAAAATAAGAGGTTGATTTATATAAATATTAATGTTATTATATAAATGTAACTTAAATGAAACGTAAATAATGTAACACAAATATATTTCAATTAGTGCTTATTATTATGAGGACATCGAAATTTTATTGTGAATTATTACAGAAGTTTAAGAAAAAAATAAAATTTCGGAGGTACACAGAATGACTGGTACAGTTAAATGGTTTAATGCAGAAAAAGGATACGGATTTATAACAGGAGAAGATGGAAAAGACGTTTTCGCTCATTTCTCACAAATCCAAAAAGAAGGTTACAAGAGTCTTGAAGAAGGACAAAAAGTAAACTACGAAGTAGCTCAAGGACCTAAGGGACCTCAAGCTGAAAATATCACTTTAGCTTAATAGTTGATATTTAACCCTTAAAGATTTTTCTTTAAGGGTTTTTATTTATTTATTTATTTATTTATTTATTTATTTATTTCAAAACTTTATATGTTTAATTGGTTGTAGCTATAATTCATTGATATAAATGGATTATGGCTATTTTTATTTTACAATAATAGTGAAATGAGACTTTATTAAAAATGTAATTTGCAATAAGGGGTATGTGCTTGAATGAAATTGAACTTATGAGGAAAGTTGGTATCATTTTAGTTTGAGTGATGCCTGTATATAGATATTTGATTGAGATATTTTATATGAACATGGAAAGAATATTTAAAGAAGGATAAATTAGAATGAGTTTGTCTTGCAACACTGCTGGTTGTTTTTATTCTTACAGATGTAGCAGTTGATTGTAAAACTTATGTTTTTAGGTTTTATAACTAGAAACTATAAAAGCTTTGGAGATAGTTTTCTGGTTGAAGTAGTTTCTCTATAAAAATTAGTAGCTTAGAAAGGATGTTATATATGAGTGAAATTGCTAGAAGATTGAATCAATGTAGAAGACCCACTGGTGATGTAGGGAAGATAGTTGTTGAAAACATGAATGAAAGTCACTATAATCTCACTACTTGGGGGCTTGAAAAAATTGATGTAAATAAGAATTGTTTTATTTTAGATATTGGTTGTGGGGGAGGAAAAACAGTAAATCGGTTAGCGGAAAAAGCTGAGAGTGGAAAAGTTTATGGTATGGACTATTCAGATGATTGTGTTAAATGGTCTATTGATTTGAATAAGAAACTTATTGATGAAAATAAAGTAGAAATCTTTCAGGGAACTGCTGAGAGTATTCCTTTTAAAAATGAAAAGTTTGATTTAATTACTGCTGTAGAAACAATATACTTTTGGCCTAATATTAAAGGTTGTTTTGAAGAGATAAAAAGAATATTAAAGATTGAAGGGACTTTTGTAATTATAAATGAAATGTATAGAAGCGACAAATTTAAAGAAAGAAATGAAAAATTTGAGGAAGTAGGGAATATGAATATATTTAGTTCTGATGAGCTTGAACTGTTATTAAAGGATGTGGGTTTTGGAAAAATAGAAATTGATCTGATAGAAGATAAGAATTGGTTAAGGTGCATGTGTAAAAAAAATAAGTGAGGACGAGGTGAGGGGGAATTTTGTATTTCTCCTTGTTTTTTGCTATGTCAGTTGTTATGAAAAAATAAAATGATAAAGTTGAATTTAACACAATATATAAATAAGTTTTCTAAATCCAAATAAATAACATAAAATAGTATATGATTTAACTTAATGTATAATGAAGGGGTATAATTAAATAAAAGTGTAAAATATTTTCTTTGAAATCATTGACTTGTATGCTCAATAATGTAATATTAATAGTATAGATGTCCGTACAAATATGATAAATTCAATCTGGCATAAAACTATATCTAATTATTACTATACTTTTGAATTAATACATTGCAATAGAATCTGTTTTAAAATTATGCAATGTGAACTATGAAGGTTTTAAATGGATCTTTGATAATTAAGTTGTATTTCATTAATTTAGTAAAGTTTAAAAGCATATCTTGATTTCTTTTTAAAGGATTTTAAACTAATGTGTTTTTGTAGGTATATAGTAGAACTTGGTTATAATAAATCTAGTTAAAAAAGACTGGCAACACCAAAAAAGGTTGATTTCTAATAAATTATATTTAGCATAATGTAAATTAAATATATTTAAAAACGTATTATAATCGCATAAAATCAGGAATTCACATGTTTGTTTTAATAAATTATAAAATATTTTAAATAAATTTAAAGTAAAGCATTGACTTAATATTTATACGAGTTATAATATAATCAAGGAACAAACAAATGAAAAAGCAATAATAGTGAGAAAATAAATATTTTTTTAACGAAAATGAAAATGTTTACTAGAAAATTATACACTATAATTGTTGAGTTTGAAAGTGTAAAATGTTTTCCTCTGCTTTTCAATCTTTAAAAGAGAGAAAGACGAAGACAAGCTTAATATTATTTCATATAATATTAAAACAAAAGAAAAATGAGTTAAAAGCTTTAAACTCATGGAAGTATAGGCCTAAACTAAATAATTTTACAAAACATTAAAATTCTACGTTTAAAACTATCAAGGGGGAGAATGTATGTTAAAAAGATCAAAAAAAATAATGTCAATTCTTATTACTGCAGTAGTAGTAGCGTCAGTATTTGTAGGTTGTGGAAATAAGAAAGAAACTGCTTCATCTGATGGAAAAATCGAACTTACTTGGATGTGTTATGGACAACCACAAGAAACTAAGGTTTTTGATCAAGTAATAAAGAAATTTGAAGCTAAGTATCCAAATGTAAAGGTTAAGATCGTTTCTACTACAGCTGATCAATATGGACAAAAAATACAAGCCTCAATGGCATCAAAGAAACTACCCGATGTATTATACATGAATCCAGGAGATGTAAAAGCTTGGGTTAATTCAGGAAATATATTGGATATGACTCCGTATCTTAAAAAGGCAGAAGAAGCTAAAATATTAGATTTATCTGATATATGGCCAAAAGGACTTGCAAAATATAAATACGATGGTGAAAAGATTGGACAAGGAGATCAATATGCGCTACCAAAGGATATAGGACCTTTCGGATTTGGATATAACAAAGATATGTTTATAAAAGCCGGAATTCCTCTTCCAGATAAAAATAAGCCTTATACATGGGATGAATGGATTGATGTTTGTAAGAAGCTTACTAAGGACACAAACGGCGATGGAAAAATGGATCAATGGGGAACTGGTTTAAATGTTAACTGGACACTTCAAAGTTTTGTATGGAGTAACGGAGCAGACTTCTTAGATGAATCTAAGACAAAAGTAACTGTTGATGATCCAAAGTTCGCTGAAGCATTACAATTCTTCGCAGATCAAACTTTAAAAAATAAAATAACTCCTTCGGCACAAGAAGGTCAAACACTTGATACTTATCAAAGATGGTTAAAAGGACAATTAGCATTTTTTGCTGTAGCTCCATGGGATATAGCAGCATTTAAGGATCTTCCTTTCAAATATGACATAATACCATATCCAGCAAGCCCTGCAACTGGTAAGTCGGCTACATGGTTAGGATCAGTTGGTTTTGCAGTTGGAGCGAATACAAAACACCCACAAGAAGCTGTTAACTTAGCAACATTCTTATCAACAGATAAAGATGCAAATAAGATGGTTTCAGAAATGCAAATCCAGGTTCCAAACTTAATGTCAATGGCTAAGAATGAATATGTGAATAATGCAAATATTCAACCTGAAAATAAGCAAGAATTCCTAAATATAATTGAAAATACTGGTAGATCAATGCCAGCAGAGTACACTTACAATGCTGAATGGATCAATAAGTTCTTCGAAGGAATTCAACCAGTTTTAGATGGTAAGAAGACAGCAGCAGCTTACTGTAAAGAAGTTCAACCTAAGATGCAAGAACTTTTAGACAAAGCTATTGAAAGAGAAAAGAAAGAAAAGAAGAAATAATTTAAAATAATCATTTATTTATTGCAGAAGAGACCATTATTCTTCTGCAATAAATAAAGATTCAGTACTTAAATGTAAAAATAGCTAGAAATAATAAGGTAAGCGCGGTAATTAATATAATAATAGGTGGTGGAATCATGGCTATAAAATCAGACTATTATGCTAAAGAGCGTAAAGCAGGTCTATTATTTGTTCTTGCACCAGTACTTGGTTTTTTCCTTTTTGCCTTTGGCCCGTTAATGTTTTCGCTTTATGCAGGATTCACTGATTGGAGCTCAATAGGTGATATACATTTTGTAGGTCTTCAAAACTTTAAAGATATGTTCCATGATATAAACTTTTGGAGATCGCTTTATAATACAGTATTTATGATGATTGGTATTCCTATCGGACTTATTTTAGCTTTAGCATTAGCACTAATGATGAATAGAAAAATATTCGGAATAAAAGCTTTTAGAGTTATTTATTATATACCAGTTATATCCTCTGTAGCAGCTGTATCAATACTATGGAGATGGGTATATAACGGAGACTACGGTCTACTAAATCAATTATTAGATAGTTGGTTCCATATAAAAGGACCAAACTGGTTATTTAATGAAACTACTGTTAAGCCAGCCATTATGGGGATGGCTATATGGAAGGGTCTTGGAGGCTCTATGCTTTTATACCTAGCAGGTATACAAAGTATTTCAAAAGACTATTACGAAGCAGCTCAATTAGATGGAGCAACTTCTTTTAACATATTTAAATATATCACAATTCCACTTTTAAAGCCGGTTACATTCTATATGGTTATAACAGGCATCATAGGTGGTTCACAAATGTTCGTTGAACCAAACATAATGACTGACAATGGTGGTCCCAACTATAGTGCAGCAACAATAGTTTACTATTTATGGGATAAGGCCTTTAAAAATTACCAAATGGGATATGCCTGTGCAGTTGCATGGCTTCTAGCGATATTCATATTTATAGTTACACTAATTCAATTTAGAAATAATGATACATTCTTCGAAAGCTAACAAGAAAGAGGTGATATAAGTGCTAAATACTGAAACAATCAAAAAGAAACCAAAATACGAAATGTCAGGAATGAAAAGAAGAACTCAGATAGCTAATATAATTATATTTCTTTTATTGTTAGCAGGATCATTGGTCATGATAGTACCATTGCTTTGGATGGTTTCTACTTCCGTAAAAGAGAAACTCCAAGTGTTCCAATTACCACCAGTATGGATACCAAAACCTTTCGTTTGGGGTAAATACTCTGAAATATGGGAAAAGGGGCCGCTATTAAGTGGTTTCATAAACAGCTTAAAGGTTGGGGTAACAGTTACTGTAGTAGGTACTTTTACATCAAGTTTAGCAGCTTTCAGTTTTGCAAAACTTAATTTTCCACATAAAAATAAGATATTTTTAGCTTTACTTGGTACAATGATGATCCCTTTCCCAGTTGTAATGATTCCTCAATTCGTTTTCTTCTCAAAGATAGGTTGGGTAGATTCATTATTACCACTTATAGTTCCGGGATTATTCGGTAACGTAACGATGATATTCTTCTTAAGACAGTATATACAAGGTATACCTAATGATATTATAGACGCAGCAAAAATAGATGGATGTTCCTTCTTTAAAATATATTATAAGATAATATTCCCTCTAACTGGTCCAGCCTTGTCTGCTCAGATAATACTGTGGTTCATGGGAATATGGAATGACTTCTTAGCACCAGCTATATATATAAGTACACCAGAGAAAATGACTATTCAAACTGTTATACAATCATTTAACGCAACATATGCAATTCAAACTGATTATCCACTAATAATGGCAGCATCTGTAGTTGCAATGCTTCCTATTATAATTGTATTTATAGTCTTCCAAAAGTGGATTATAGAGTCTGTGGCAATAAGCGGAGTAAAAGGTTAGTTTTAACATATAGTAGCAGCTTTAAAACTAAAAAGGAGAAATAGTTATGAAAAAAGTAAAATATTTTGTAGACAAAAATTATAAGATTTCAGAAGTGGATCCACGTATGTTTGCTTCTTTCATTGAACATCTAGGAAGGGCAGTTTATACAGGAATATATGAGCCAGATCATCCAACGGCAGATGATCAAGGATTTAGACAAGATGTTATGGAATTAATTAAGGAACTAAAGGTTCCTATGGTTAGATATCCAGGTGGAAATTTTGTATCTGGATATAATTGGAGAGACGGTATAGGACCTAAAGAAGATAGACCTAGGAGACTTGATTACGCATGGAGAACAACTGAAACAAACGAAGTTGGAATTGATGAGTTTGTAGATTGGGCAAAAAAGGCTGATATTGAGCCTATGATAGCTGTTAACTTAGGTACTGGCACTCCTCAAGATGCTGGATATTTTGTTGAATACTGTAATCACCCTGGTGATACAGATTTAAGCGAACTAAGAAAGAAGAATGGACATGAAGAACCACATAATTTTAAATTATGGTGTTTAGGGAATGAAATGGATGGACCATGGCAGATAGGTCATTTGAATGCAGATGACTATGGTAAAAAGGCTTTAGAAGCTGCTAAGATAATGAAATGGGTAGATCCAACAATTGAACTTGTAGCATGCGGAAGCTCAAATGCTGAAATACCAACTTTTCCTGAATGGGACAGAACGGTTCTTGAATATCTTTATGAACAAGTTGATTACATATCCTGCCATAGGTATTATGAGAACTTTGGTAACATTGAGGATTTCTTAGGATCCTTTGCAGATATGGAGAAGTTTATTAATACAATCGTAAGCACAGCTGATTATGTAAAAGCCAAAAAAAGAAGTAATAAAACTATGTATCTTTCTTTTGATGAATGGAATGTTTGGTATCAGAAGAAGATAAAGCTTACTGATTGGGAAGTTGCTCCGCCTATATTGGAAGATATATACTCCTTATTAGATGCTCTAGTGTTTGGAGGATTAATGTGCTCATTGCTTAAGCATGCTGATAGAGTTAAAATAGCGTGTCTTGCTCAATTGGTTAATGTTATAGCGCCTATTTTTACTAGAAAGGGAGGGGCGGTTCTAAAGCAGACTACTTTTTATCCTTTTCAACAGGTATCCACCTATGGTAGAGGAGAAGTGCTAAATGTCTTGCTTGATGCGCCGACTTTTAAAACCAATTTACATGGTGAAATACCAATTGTGCAATCAACAGCTACTTATAATAAAGAAGACAATACTATAACTATATTTGCACTTAATTGTGATCAAATTGATGATGTAGAATTATCAGCAGAGTTAAGATCATTTGGAGGGCTAAAGGTTATAGAACATGTTGTATTAGATGGTCCAGATCTTAATGCTACTAATACTTTCGAAAATCCTGAAAATGTTAAACCAAGGAATGTAGATATTCCTGAAGTTAGAGAAGGTAGTTTAAATATAGTTATTCCGAAACTCTCATGGAATATGATAAGAATTAGTTGTAATAAATAGTTCAAAACATAATTTTCATAATATTATTCTCTAATTTAGGATTTAGTGCACAAGTTAAATTGCTGTGCTAAATCCTATTTTACTGTATAGGATTTTATGTGAGCTAAAACTAACGATTTAAAGTGGCTAGCATAGATTTTTAGGTATACAGCTAAAACAAGAGTAGAAATTAAAAAAACTTTAGCAATTGAAAAGGAGGTTTTAATATTAAACGATATTTTCAGATAACAATTTCACTACTTTTTTTAACTAGTTTTATTGGTTGTTCATCTAATGCTAATAAAGAAAAAGCCTTAAAAGATATAACATTTCCAAGTGGAATAAAACAAGAGAAACTTAGAGATGTAGAGGTCATAAATGATAAAAGTAAATGGGGAGAGTTAAATACCCATGATCCATCAGTTTTCAAAGACAATGATACGTATTATGTTTTTTCTACTGATGCTAGAGTTGGTGGACCTGCAACGCCTGGAATACAGGTTAGGAAATCGAAAGATATGATAAATTGGCAATTTGTTGGTCAAGCTTTAGAAGGAGTGCCCGCCGGTGCTTATGAGTGGACTGGAGCTAAAGGGCTATGGGCACCTGACATAACTAAGATTGGGGATTATTATTATTTATATTATGCTGCTTCGTCTTTTGGTAAGAATAAATCATATATAGGATTAGAACGAAGTAAATCAATAGAAGGGCCATGGGAGGATATGGGGTCTGTTATTAAGAGTGAAGAAGGCGATAAAATGAACGCCATAGACCCTAATATAGTTTATGATAAAAACGGTGATATGTGGATGAGTTATGGTTCTTTTTGGACTGGTATTTATATAGTTAAGCTTGATAAGAATACAGGAAAACCAGTTGATTCTTTAGATAAAGGCAAGAATATATCTTCTAGAAATAACTCTGTAAGCGGAGCTGTGGAGGGACCGTATATTGTATATAATAATACACAGGAACAATATTATTTGTTTGAGTCTTATGATTCCTTATCGAAAGATTATAATGTTAGAGTAGGAAGGTCTGATAATATTGATGGCCCTTATTTAGATATTAACGGAAATGATATGACTGACACAACAATAGAACCGAATGAAGTAGGAAATAAAATTATGGGTGGCTATAGATTTGGGGAAAGCGAAGGGTGGTTAGCACCTGGTCATAATTCGGTTTTAAAGGATGGGGATGATTATTATATCTATCATCATATAAGAACAGAAGAAGATTCGAATTGGTTTTATTTAAATGTAAGAAAAATTGAATGGTCTAAAGATGGTTGGCCAATGGTATCTCCGGAAAAATATGCAGGAGAAAAAGAACAAAAAATATCAAAGGATGCAATTCCTGGACAGTGGGATGTTATATTACTAGCAAAGGATAATAATGATATAATACCATCTGAACAATATACCTTTAGGTCAAATGGAAAGATAGATAAAGAAGGTAACGCTAAATGGAGTATTGAAGGAAATAATGATATTGCTATAAGTTTATCAAATAATGAAGAAGATCAGTTTCAAGGTAAGATTCTTCCTGCTTGGGATTGGGAAAACAACAAATCGACATTAGTGTTCACTGGAATCAATAAAAAAGGTCTAGCTATATGGGGGAAGATGAGTAAATAGAGCTATTTATATAGTAAATATTATGATATATGTTAAAAGCACGTTACATTCATATAAAATGAATTTACGTGCTTTAGTTATTTTACTGTATAGGAAGGTTAAAATTTTCACTCCAGCTAACCCTAGATATTTTAATGATTTTATAAGCTTTTTAAGGTTGCACTGCAAAAAAAAGTTCACTGAAGAAAGCCGCTTCAGTGAACTTTTGCTATTAATCATTAAGTACATCATAAACAACTCTTACATTTAACCCTTGATTATAATTTCCGAAGTTTTTGCCAAAGATGGTTAAGCCTCCTACATGTTTTGTTTCCTCAGGAACAGCCATCTTTAATATTAAATCGCTCTTATAATTTAAATTAATATCTTCTATTGTAGTGTCTGATATTTTTAATCCATCAATAAATGTACCAAATTTGTTGATTGTTAAGAGTTTTAGTAATCCATATTGATTCCAGTTTGGGAACCACCAAGATGGGGTTAAGATTCCTTTGCTATCTGCGTAATCTCCAGGACTGGTCCAGCTACCTACATTTATGTTATTTAGTATGAAATGAATATCTGAAGGCCAAATATTGCAGTTTCCAGGTGCCTCAGAACTTATTTCCATAGATATTTGTATTTCAGAAAACTCTTGACCTGGTTTTAAATAATTTGGAATTCTATATTCTATAAAACCCTTGGTAAACCATAAGATATCTGCATTAATTCTTTCTGGATCAGCGAAATAACTAGGATTGTCAACTTCACCAATAAGTCTTTCTTTTGTGGCAATGCCGCATGTAGGGGAAATCTCATAAGATGAATAGTGGCCTATTCCTATTTCTAATTCATAGGAATTTTCTATATCTTGAGTTCCTATGTCGATTACAAATTTATCTTCATGTAGATAACAAATTTTTTGGATCCCGTGTTTGGCAGTTAAGGTATTAGTTTTTATTAAACCACATTCTTCTAATTTCTTTATGTGCATTGTTACAGCACCATTAGTAAGTTGAAGTTTTTCTGCCAATTCATTCATGTTTAATTGTTTATGTTCTGAAAGAAGTTCAATTATCTGCACCCTTATATCAGAGCTTAAAGCTTTGAATAAAGGTAAGCTTTCTTTTAAGTCAGTTATGTGTATCATGATATTCTCCTCTATAGTATTAATAAAATTTTTTGCTATAAACTCAATGAAAGTATCTATAAAGAAATTACTATCGAAAGAATTATTGCATGCTTTTAAAATTATATTTAAATTAAATCTACTACTCTTACATTATTATACTATTTTGCGGAAAATAATGAAATAATATTTTAAGTTTTTCTAAAATAAAATTTCATTTTCTAAAGAAAAAAAGATAAAGTATACAGTAATAGCAATTGTTTAATCATTTACACTAACAAATATAACATATTTTCACATATTTAGATAAAGGTAAAATAGTTGCTGGATATTTGGTGAAAAATTAAGAGCTATTTAATATCACTTTATTATTTAATATTATTAAATCATTTCGTTAAATAATTAATATTAATATATGATATATAAGGCGTTATACCAAATAAAGAGTTTGGTTTAAAGAGTTATATATAGTGTGGTATAGAGATAAAAAAATATGAAGCACTTTTACGTGACTTCATATTTTTATATATAATGAATAACTTATGGGCTTATAAATTTTTTTTCTACATAATCGAATACTTTTCTCATATTAAATACTATGCCATATGCGGCTAGGCTTCCTAAGAATAGACCGATTATACCTCTTCCTTCAATAAATAAGAGGGTAGCTACAATAAGTACTGCTATATTAATTAATGAAACAAAAGGGTTTTTTAGTGCTAAATAAATGGATAATTTGATTATATCAATTGTCTTCATGCTAAACCTTGATAATATAGGGAAGGCATATGAAAAAATCAAAATTAGCAGAAACAAAATTATAACAGTTGGTATTAATAAAAATAAAAAGCTTTTATTTATAAAACATAATTTTATATCAAGTAGTAGAATGAAAGTGGTTAAAAGAAATAAAATCCACAATTTCATTGAAGAAAAGAAATTATCTTTATAGGCTCTAAAAAAATCTTTCGTTGTATCCAAATATTTTTCTCTAACTATCTTACCCATAGAAGAGCACACTGCAGTAATTGATGGACCAGTAGGGATTAGAGCAATTAAAAACACCAATATATTGTCAAATTTTATTTCAACAGTATATGCACATATGATAAATAGAATATTACATAAAAAGAAGTAAATATTCGTAATGAAAAACCAATGAACATAGTTAAGTACTTTGCTTAAATTGCTATCTCCGAAATCGTTATTGTTAGCCATAATATCACTCCGCATCTTAAAATATTATATAAACTGATTTTAGTATTGAAATTAAACTATATTTTCTTATGTATAATTAGACTTAAATACTAAAATAAATTTATATTATTATAACATGAATAGAAATGCTTTAGCATTTGTTAGATTTTTATCACCCCAGCATCATTATTTAATGATGCTGGGGATTAAATATATTAAGATTTATTTCTAGAAGTATAGGGGGAAACTATCTTAATTTCCAAGCAACGTCATTCCAAAGTATTTGGTTTCTGAAATCACGAATTTTAGTGTCAGCATCTATGATAAGAGTTTCCATTCCAATCATTTCAGCATAATCTAATAATTGATCAGTAGTTACTTCGAAGGAGAAACTAGTATGATGAGCTCCACCAGCAAGTATCCATGCTTCAGCTGATTCCTTTAATGAAGGAAGTGGCTTCCAAAGAATTCTTGCAACTGGAAGTTTAGGTAACTCTTTTTCTATCTTAACAGCTTCAACTTCATTTATTAATAATCTAAAGCGGTTACCCATATCAAGTAGGGAAGCACAAAGACCTGAACCTGCAGCTCCATCAAATACTAATCTTGCTGGATCTTCTTTGTCACCTATTCCTAGATGGTGAACTTCAATTCTAGGTTTTGTTGCAGCAATTGTTGGGCAAACTTCTAACATGTGTGCGCCTAAAATTAATTCATTTCCTTGTTCTAAGTGATAAGTGTAATCCTCCATGAAAGCAGTGCCTTTGTTTTCGGCCATTATCTTCATAACACGAACTAGTGCAGCTGTCTTCCAATCACCTTCGCCTCCAAAGCCATAGCCCTTAGCCATTAAGTGTTGAGCAGCAAGACCAGGAAGTTGTTTCATTCCATGTAAGTCTTCAAAGTTAGTTGTGAATGCGCTAAAGCTGCCTCTTACAAGGAAAGATTCAAGACCTAATTCGATCTTAGCTTGCTCTCTAACAGCATCTCTCTTTGGACCAGGAACGAGTAAATCTTCAGCAAAGTCGTATTCGCTTTCATACTCTTTCATTAATTCATCTACTTGCTCTTCAGTGATTGTAGCCATTTCATCTACTAAATCACAGATTCCATAAGCATGAACTTCCCAGCCTAATTTGATTTGAGCTTCAACCTTGTCACCTTCAGTTACAGCAACATTTCTCATGTTATCACCAAAACGAGCAACCTTTAGAGTTTTACCTTCAACAAATGCAACAGAAACCCTTGTCCAACTTGCTATTTTAGCTAGAACATCTTCGTCTTGCCAATGACCTACAACAATTTTTCTTTTAACTTGCATTCTAGCTCCGATAAAACCATATTCTCTATCTCCGTGAGCTGATTGATTAGTGTTCATGAAGTCCATATCCATAGTGCTCCATGGAATTTCACGATTGTATTGAGTGTGTAAGTGAAGAAGTGGTTTATTTAGTTGTTGTAATCCAGCTATCCACATCTTTGCAGGTGAAAAAGTATGCATCCAAGTTATTATACCTGCACAGTTTTCATCTGAATTTGCATCTATACATAACTTAGCTATTGAACTTGAGCTAGTTAGTATTTTTTTAAAAACAATTTTATGTTGTGATCCTAATTTTTCGTTTAAATTTTCAGCTATTTCTTTAGAATGGTCTTCTACCTCTTTAAGTGTTTCCTCTCCGTATAAATGTTGACTACCTGTTACAAACCAAAATTCATAAGGTTTTGTTTTAAGCATTTTACATCCTCCCTTTTAGTTAAGTTATATTAAGTAATAAACATACAAATTTGCAATGAAATTTAGAATTTGTACGTACCATTTGAGTATATTGTAAACCTTTTATTATTTTATTTCAATATAAATATTAAGAAAATAAATATTATTTTTTTAGAGTTTTAGGGTTTATAGGCATTGACATAAAGAAATATTGTTATAAAATAGAATTATAGGACATACGTACAAATAATTTGAGGAGAAATAACTATATGCGTGAAGAAGCAAAAATATCAAAATACATGCAGATAGCGTCCTTTTTTAAGAAAGAAATGGAAGAAGGAAGAATTGCCTATGGTGATCAACTTTTAACTGAAAATGAAATTGTTGATAAGTTTTCTGTAAGTAGACACACAGTAAGGCAAGCTTTTATGGAATTAGAAAATAATGGCTACATAAAGAGGGAACAAGGCAAAGGAACCTTTTGTAGTTATAGTGAGAAGAATAAGTCAAACGAGCAGAAGACAATTGCAGTTTTAACTACTTATATATCAAACTATATTTTTCCTTCAATAATATCTGGAATAGAAGAGGTTTTAAGTTCTGCTGGTTACAATCTACTTCTCTACAATACAAACAATGAGAAGCAAAAAGAAAAAGAGTGCTTAGAGAAAATAATTGAAAATGGAGTGGCTGGTCTTATAGTTGAACCTACTATGAGTGCAGCAGAAAATACAAATTTAGCTTATTATAGAGAGTTAGAAAAAAGAAATATTCCTTATATAATGATTAATAGTAAGTATAAGGAGCTTAGTGGACCTTTCGTTGGTATGGATGATGTAGAAGGTGCATACATATTAACTAAATATCTTCTTCAGATTGGTCATAAAAATATTGCTGGCATTTTTAAAAATGATGACTTGCAAGGGTTAAATAGAGAAGTTGGATATTTAAAAGCACTTAAGGAAAAAGAAATTACTACCAATGACCATAATATTGGAAAGTATGGTACTAAGGAAAAAGAATATTTTCCTCAAGAGTTTACTAACGGACTTCTTAGAAGAAAAGATAGACCAACAGCAATTGTTTGTTATAACGATCAAATAGCTGTTCAAGCGCTTCAAGCAATCAGAGAAGAAGGCCTTAGAGTACCAGAAGATATAGCGTTAGTAGGGTATGATGATTCTTACATTGCTACTGCTACAGAAGTAAAACTAACAACAATAAGGCATCCAAAAGAAGATCTTGGAAGAAAAGCTTCAAGAATGCTCATGGATGTAATTGAAGGAAGAGTTGATCATAGTTCCTACGTATATAAACCGGAACTAATAGTTAGAGCGTCCACCACAGGACTTTAATTTGCTTAAAATATAATTAGCTAGCTGTAAAAGGCTAAGCTAATGTATTTTACATATATTTTTTTAAAGATATTTGTACGTACAATAAAGGGTATTTGTATGAATAACGATAGACTTTTATTATGAAAAAAGAGTTCTATAATAGAAAGGTTTTTTGTATTTAGGTATTAAGTACTTATCAATTTGAAAAGGTTTAAAATAACGTAATCTGATAGGTGTTTTATAGGTAACTTTTTAGTTTTTACGTATTAGTAATTCAGATTAACTGCTAGGCTATCTGTAATCTATATATCATCTTATTTATCTAAAGGAGGTAAAAATGTTAGAAGAATTAAAAAAGCAGGTTTTAGAAGCCAATCTTATGCTTCCACAATA
Organism: Clostridium folliculivorans; assembly: GCF_024341905.1. Lineage (GTDB taxonomy): Bacteria > Bacillota > Clostridia > Clostridiales > Clostridiaceae > Clostridium_AR > Clostridium_AR folliculivorans. The sequence goes on along the minus strand of NZ_BQXY01000002.1, from coordinate 419,651 downwards.
CAACCTTGTTAAATTCACATGGGGGAATGTAAGTGGAATAGATAGAGAAAAGAATTTAATTGTAATTAAACCAAGCGGAGTTCCTTATGAGGAGTTAACTATTGATAAATTAGTAGTTCTTGACTTAGAAGGAAATATAGTAGAAGGAGATTTAAGACCTTCATCTGATACCCCAACTCATATAGAACTTTATAAAAGATATAAAGATATGGGTGGTATTGTTCATACTCACTCTACATGGGCCACTATATGGGCACAAGCTTCTATGGAAATGCCAGCACTAGGTACAACTCACGCAGATCATTTCTATGGTAATATCCCTTGTACTAGAAAACTTACTGAAGCAGAAATAGCAGGGGATTATGAAGGAAATACAGGGAAAGTAATAATTGAAACTTTAGGAGATAGAGAAGTTATGGCTATTCCAGGAGTACTTGTAAGCTGTCATGCACCTTTTACGTGGGGAAAAACTCCAAAGGATGCAGTTGTAAATTCTGTTGTTCTAGAAGAGACTTGTAACATGGCTTATCATACTGTTACTTTAAATAAAGAAATAGGAAGTTTAGATCAATTTTTGTTAGACAAGCACTATTACCGGAAGCATGGAAGTAATGCTTACTACGGTCAAAAATAGGTGCGTTATTGTTTTGAAAGTTAAATCTAGATAAATATATGTATAAATTATATTTTATATAAAAATAACATTTACTTTAAGTATTATGGAAAATAAAGTGTATAATAAAAAGGAGTCGGAATTATGAAATTATTTTTAGATACAGCTAATGTTAATGAGATTAGAGAAGCAAATGAGATGGGAGTTATATGTGGTGTAACCACAAATCCAAGCCTAATTGCAAAGGAAGGTAGAGATTTTAACGAAGTTATTAAAGAAATCACTTCAATAGTAGATGGCCCAATAAGTGGGGAAGTAATAAGTCTTGAAAAAGAAGGTATGGTTAAAGAAGGAAGAGAAATTGCTAAAATTCATCCAAACATGATTGTTAAGATACCTATGACTGCTGAAGGTTTAAAAGCTACAAAGGTATTAGCAAGCGAAGGAATTAAAACCAATGTAACTTTAATATTTAACCCAGGTCAAGCGTTACTTGCTGCAAGAGCAGGAGCTACTTACGTAAGTCCTTTCCTTGGAAGATTAGATGATATTACTACGAACCCAATGGACTTAATTGAAGCGATAACTACTATATTTAATGTGCATAATATAAAGACAGAAATAATAGCTGCAAGTATAAGAAATCCTACACATATAATCGATTCTGCTAAAGCGGGTGCTCATATTGCAACAGTACCATTTGGTGTTATAAACCAAATGATTAAGCATCCATTAACAGATAGCGGTATAGAAAAGTTCATGAATGACTGGAAAGCTATATTTGGATAAAAACGGAGGAGATAGAATGAGTAAAAATATTGATAATTTAACCGTAGACTCTATAAGATTACTTTCAGCAGAAGCTGTACAAAAAGCTAATTCAGGTCATCCTGGATTGCCAATGGGAGCGGCTCCAATGGCATATGCCATTTTTGATAAGGTTATGAAACATAGTCCTAAGAATCCTAAATGGTTCGACAGAGACAGATTTGTACTATCAGCTGGACATGGTTCAATGCTTTTATACTCACTTTTACACTTATATGGATATGGACTTACAGTTGATGATTTAAAGAATTTTAGACAAAAGGATAGTAAGACTCCAGGGCATCCAGAGTATGGTCACACTGTAGGGGTTGAAATAACTACTGGACCTCTAGGTCAAGGGCAAGTTAATTCAGTTGGTATGGCTATGGCTGAAAGCTTTTTAGCTAAAAAGTTCAATAGACCTGGTTATGAAATCGTTAATCACTACACTTATGCTTTATCTGGTGATGGTGATATGATGGAAGGTATAACTGGTGAAGGTGCTTCACTAGCTGCCACTCTAGGATTAGGTAAACTCATAGTATTATATGACTCAAATAAAATCTCTATAGAAGGAGATACAGATATAGCCTTCAGAGAAGATGTTGGAGCAAGGTATGCAGCATATGGATGGCAAGTACTTACAGTAGAAGACGGAAATGATGTTGCTGCAATTACAAAGGCTCTAGAAGAAGCTAAAAAAGAAACTGAAAAGCCATCGTTAGTTATAGTAAAGACAGTAATAGGATATGGCTCACCTAAAGCAGGAACTTCTTCAGTTCATGGAGAACCTCTAGGTGTTGAAAATATTAAAAAGGCTAAGGAATTCTTAGGTTGGAGTTATGAAGAAGAATTCCATGTTCCAGAGGAAGTTAGAGAACATTTATGTGAAACTATAGAAAGAGGAACTAAAGTAGAAGAAGAATGGAACAAACTTTTTGAAAGCTATAAGAAGGAATATCCAGAAATTGCTAGTGAATGGGAGCTTTGGAATAGTGGAGAAGTTAAAGCAGATTTACTTTCAAATGAAGAATACTGGAATTTCGAAGGTAAGCTTGCTACAAGAGTATCCTCAGAAAAAGTTATAAATAGATTAATGGATTTAGTACCTAACCTAATAGGTGGATCTGCTGACCTTGCACCGTCTACAAAAACTTATATGAAGGGAAAAGGAGATTTCTCTAAAGAAGATAGAAGTGGAAGAAATCTTCACTTCGGAGTAAGAGAACATGCAATGGCAGCTATTGCTAATGGTATTGCAGTACATGGAGGTCTTGTGCCTTACGTTTCAACTTTCTTTGTATTCAGTGATTATATGAAGGCTTCAATGAGACTATCAGCACTTATGAAGATTCCAGTAGTTTACGTTTTAACTCATGACAGTATTGGAGTAGGCGAAGATGGTCCGACTCATGAACCAATTGAACAATTAGCAATGCTTAGAAGTATACCTAATATGCATGTATTTAGACCAGCTGATTCAAAGGAAACTGCTGCTGCATGGCTACATGCATTAAAAAGAAAAGATGGTCCTACTTCCATAGTACTATCAAGACAAAATCTTCCTTTATACAATGAAACATCTCCAGAAGCTTTAAAGGGTGCTTATATATTGAAGGATAGTGAAAAAGAAGTACCAGATATGCTTCTTATGGCAACTGGTTCAGAAGTTGAGTTAATATACGAAGCTCAATCAAAGCTTAAGGAAGAAGGAATTGATGCAAGAGTAATTTCAATACCATCTTTAGAAGTTTTTGAAGCTCAAGGAGAAGAATATAAAGAAAAATTAATGCCAAAGGCTGTAAGAAAGAGAGTTGCAGTTGAAGCAGCATCATCATTTGGATGGCATAAATATGTTGGATTAGATGGTAAAGTTGTTTCAATTGATACCTTTGGAGCATCAGCACCTGGAGATATACTTTTCAAAGAATTTGGCTTTACAGTAGATAATGTTATTAAAACTGCAAAAGAACTTTAAAAAATAGAAATGGATTATAATTAAACTAGGTGAGCTACATAGCCACTATACTAAGTATAAATTCTATACTATATAATAAATTAGCCCCCATTAAAGCATTTTGCTTTAATTCCATATATGAACAACTTTACAATTAAACATATGTTTTTAAAACTCTGCTGATAATACAGTAGAATTTTAAAAAAGCTTTAGTTTTAGAGGAGTTCAACCTTAAATTAAAGGCCTACAGAGTTTTGCGATTTCTCTGTAGGCCTATTGATATTTTTTAATATAAGTGTTCTTTAGGTTCTAGTTAATATGGTGGTTTAGTAGTGTGATATAAAAACACAATATTTTTTAAGAATCTATTTTAATTTGAGAAAAATTTATTATGAAATTCCAGGCTTGTACTTACAGAAGTGATTTTAGAATAAATTAAAGGGAAGCGTTACAATACAATTTCTTCTAAACTTACTAAACTTGTTCCTTCAAATTCTATGCAAACTATAAAGGGCATTAGATCTATTATTCTCAAAAAACTATTATAATCAAAGCTTTTATCATAATAATTTATAATTGTACCAAGAGCAGTCCCATGAGTTCCTATCACAATATTTTCTTGTGGATGCTTTTCTAGTATACAATGTAAAGCCTGTACATTTCTATTCTGAACTTCCTTCAAGCTTTCGCCCTCTGATAACTTAAAGTTAAAATCCTGCCATTGATTACGGGCAAAGGTATGGAAATCTTTAATCCAAGAATTACTTATCTTTCTTTCTCTTAAATCATCAATTATTAATACTTCCAAACAATTCTTGCTTGTGAAATCTAAAATGGTATCAATGGACCTTTTATAAGGACTACAGTAGGCTTTAGTAATCTTCTTATCTTGCAAAAAATCGGTTACCTTAAGGGCTGATTTTAATCCATCTTCAGTTAAAGGTCTTATTAAATCGTCATGTATGTTAAAGTCTGGAAGTGCATGACGAACGAAATAAACTTTGCTCATAGTGCCTCCTAAAAAAATAATTTCTCAAAAGATTATATCATAAATACAAGTTAATTGGTAATTTTACAATTATTATTAAATAAAGCGATTATATTGCATATCCTTCATAACTATTTAATTAAAGCAGTATTCTTTAACACACCCTGAATTAAAGATAGGTATGGATGTCAAAAAGTTCTATAAAAAAGGTAGCTAATAATAGCTACCTAATCTTGTGAAGTTATATACATTAAATTTCTCGTATGTTATTGCTTTGGAAGATGCTTTACAGGCATACTTGTATTTTCATTAAATTCAGCATTTACTGGATTAGCTGCTGATTTATTATTTTTATTTCTATAATAAGATTTTTCTCCGGTTCTATTATTTTTCCCTAGTTTTTGAGTCATAATTAGCCACCGTTATGTAAAACATAAACACTATGAAAGTTCATGCTTACATCCTTTCCTTTTATTATAGGCTTTGAAATTAATTTTAACATTAATTAAGTTTAAAGATATTCTTCAGGTGAATGTCTAACAGGCTTCTTTGAATCTTTATTCCAGACTATCTTTACTGGATTTGGATTGTAATTTTTACCTTTACCATGATCTTTATGAACTGGCTTATTTATATGATTTGTACTTTGCATGACATATACACCTCCATATTTATCTAATCTAAACTTACAAATTATACATGTCCAAAATTATCTTTGTGGTAAACCTCTTACTGGTTCACTCATGTCTTTATCTCCATTTGTATTTACAGGATTTGGCTCAGAATTCTTGTATTTATTTAGATAAGCTTTTTTGTCACCTAATTTCTTCTTGCCGTTAGCTTGTTGCATATCAAATCACCTCCATTAATATTCTTTGTTTTTGAGGCGAAACTATTCCTGTTAAGTTATTCAAGACTTTAATGTATAAATGAAAAGAACATAAAAATAGCTTTTAAAGGTTATTTTATGAAGTGTTGAGTAAAAGTTTTTAGCTATAATTTATATAATAATATAGATGCATAATTTTTTTTATAAAATAAACTGTTTATATAGATATAAGCACTTTACACATAAGTTAAATATTGTTTAAAAGTCAAATGAGATTAGTATTAGATTTTGTAAGACATCAATAAGAATAAGAGGAGATATGAATATGAGATATGTTATTGTTTCAGTTATTAAAGGAAAAGCAGGAGATTTTAATAATAACTTAAGAAAAGAAGTGTTTAATAAATTCAAAGCGAAATCTTCAAAGTTGCCGGCACATTTTACTATAAAGGCTCCATTTGAATATGAGGGGAGCATAAGAGAACTGGAAGATCAACTGAAAGATTTGTGCGAACAAAGTGAAGTAACTCCATTAATTATAGATGGATTTGATCATTTTGATAATAGAGTTGTGTATATGAGTATGAAACTGACTGACGAGGGAAAAGAAATACATGATAAAGTAATTGAGGTTTTGCAATCATTTAATTTTATAAATTTCAAAGAAAAAGAAGGAAAGGAAAAATCTTTCCATATAACAGTAGCATCTAAAAATATTAAACCAATATATCAATATATATGGGAATATGTTTCTGAAATACCTTGTAAATTTGAAAGCAGCTTTGACAATGTATATATTTATAAGTGGGAGAACAATACATGGGTGCTTCATAAGGAATATTATTTTAAAAGGTAAATGATATTAAAATAAAAGAGAGTAAACTTGTTTTTCAAGTATGCTCTCTTTTGTTTTATTAATTAAAAATATTTTAAGCTTGGTTAATATCATTACTTTCCTTTAGCTTATTAGGAAGTATAAAAGAAAGCAATAAGCATATTACAGAGATGACAACTAATACAAAGAATATGCTTTTTATTCCACTGATTTGTGAATTGATTATGCTATCAAAAGTATACTTGATTTTTCCTTCAGAAGAAGTATATAGATTGTTAGGGTCTACATTTTTTATCCCTATTTTATTAAAATAGTTTATTATACTAAGATTAAACATACTTCCGAAAACACTAACGCCAATAGTCTGACCTAAGGTACGAAGTAGAGTGTTTGAAGCAGTAGCTGCTCCTCGCATATTAAAATCTACAGAGGTTTGTACTATTATTGTGATTATGGTAAAAACTCCTCCAAAACCTGCTCCTAGTATGAAGGTATACGCCATTGAGAGAACTAGTGGAGAGTTTACACCGAGAGTAGCAAGAAGTACTGAACCTATTATTAAAACTATAAAAGAGAATATGGTGGTAATTCTTTCTCCGTATTTTGTAATAGCTTTTCCTAAAACAACTGCAGCAACTAACCAGGAAATAGACATTGGTGCAAGAGAAAGCCCAGAAATTGTGGCGCTTTTCCCAAGTATGTTCTGTATATATATTGGCATATATACATCACAGCCTATAAGTACAGCAGAAGCTAAGAAACCTATTATATTTGTTACCGTATTTGTTTTAGTGAAGATCTCAAAAGGTATTATTGGTTCTTCTGCCGTCTTTTCAACCTTATAAAATAGTGCTAGCATTAATATTGATATTATAAGGCAAATAATTATATTAGTAGAAAAGAAACTATGTTTTTTTTCAGCAAATAATATAATAAGCAATATAAACAAAATTGAGAACGAAAGAGTTATTGTACCTAGATAGTCGATTTTATGGCTTCTTTTCTCGAAAGATTCTTGTAAGTTCTTCTGTAGTAAAAAGATACATAGTATTCCAAAAGGAATATTAATAAAAAATATCCAATGCCAGCTTAAATAATCAATGAAGAATCCTCCTAAGAAAGGTCCAACTAAACTTGCTATTCCCCAAACAGAGCTTAACCAGCCTTGAACCTTTGCTCTTTCCTCAAGTGTAAATACATCTCCGACAATAGTATAACTTATTGTAAAGATACCACCTGCTCCAAGTCCTTGCAAGGCTCTGAAAAATATCAGTAAATACATATTAGTTGAAAATCCGCACAAGAAACTACCAAGTAAGAATATAGTTATAGCAATTGAAAGCATAAGCTTTCTTCCATATAAATCAGATAGTTTTCCGTAAACTGGGGTGGATATAGCTGAAGTGAGCATATATGCAGAGAATACCCAACTTATAAGTTCAAAGCCATTTAAGCTTTTTACTATTGATGGAACCGCTGTAGTTACAACAGTACCTTCAACAGCTCCTAAAAACATTGCTACCATCAATGCTGTAATTATGCTGTTTTTACGTGAATCCATTAAGAAACAACTCCTTTGTTAAGTATGTATCACTTCAAAATGAGGATTATTCTAAAAATACCCCAGGATTTTGAGGGATTTAAAAAAATTCTAAGGTGAAGTGGGATATCAGTATAATGACCATAATATTTTAACATATATTAATTGATAATAATGTTTTATGATAAAATTTTTAATTAACCATGGTGTTATTGTTCAGTGAAACCTCAAATTAACCTTAAGAATTTTATATCTTTAAACAGTAAAAAGGAGAAGAATTATTATCTTCTCCGATGAAATTATATATTTGTGAAAGTAAATCTAAAGACCAATTACTGTATCTCTTTTATTAGTGTCCATTACAATTCTTCCGTCTTTAACCTCAATAATTCTATCAGTCTTTTCAGCAATCCTATTGTCATGAGTTATAACAATAAAAGTAGTATTTAATTTCTCATTTATGGCTCTTAAAAGAGTATAGATACTTTCTGTTGATTCAGAATCTAAATTCCCTGTAGGTTCATCAGCTAGAACTATTTTAGGGTTATTTATTAATGCTCTCGCTATAGCAGTTCTTTGTTGCTGCCCTCCAGACATATTTGTAGCTAAGTTGTTTTTTACCTTGGTTAGTCCAACTAGCTCTAAAAGCTCATCGGCTTTCTCTTTAATTTCCTTTGATGGTTTTGAGTTTCCGATCATATAAGGCATAAGCACATTTTCTAGAGCAGTAAATTCAGGGAGCAAATAGTGAAATTGAAATATGAATCCAATGGTTTTATTTCTTAGCCTAGCAAGTTCATTTTTTTTCATGTTATCAGTTCTAATACCATTTATATAAATCTCTCCGCTGGTTGGTTTGTCTAAAGTACCCATTATATTAAGAAGAGTACTCTTACCACTTCCAGAAGCACCGATTATTGAGTTAAAGGTTCCTGCTTCAAAAGATATATTAATATCATTTAAGACCTGAGTCTTTATAACGGAGCCGTAGATTTTGTTTATATTTTTCAATTCAATTACATTATGCATTTCTAATCACCTCGATTGGATTTAATTTTGATGATCCTCTTGCTGGAATCAATGCTGCAAGGGTAGAAGCAAATAGAGCTACCAGTGCTGAAATACCTATAAATTTATAGCTGATATATAGTTCTACAACTGGAGTTCCATCAGGATTTACAGCAAATTTAGTAAACATATAACTTAAACCTAAACCTAAAATAACTCCTAGAATTACTCCCATGATTCCAAGTAAAAAGCCTTCAAATAAGAATATTAAACTAGACTGAGTATCCCTAATTCCCATAGCTTTTAAAATTCCTATTTGTTTAGATTTTTGAACTACTGTTACAACTAGTACGCTGGCAATACCTAGAACAACAGAAATCATAACGAATACTTGAATCATGTAGCTTGATACACTTTGTCCGTTTAATCCGCTTAAAAGGGATGCATTTTGTGCCTTCCAGTTATCTATCTTTACCATATTATTATCTAGTTTTGCTGAGATATTTGAAGCTATTTCATCAGCTTTGAATACGTCCGTTACTTGCATCTCAATTCCGGTTATTTTATCTCCAGTAGAAAAGAGGTTTTTTACAGTAGATAAATCTGTTACTAACCATGACTTATTAATTGTAGATATTTTTAAGTCATAGAATCCAGTTACTGTTAGAGTAGTAAGCTTACCTGAGTTTGTGATGACATCCACTTTATCATTTGTATTCAGATTCAATTCATCTCTTAAATCTTTTCCCACTAATATTTCAAACTCATTTTTAGGAATAGTTCCTTCATAAACACTACTTTTAATATTATAAATCTTATCCGAATCGTTAATGTTCATACCTCTGAGTAGGACAGAATATGTTTTTGAATCATTCTTAATTAGTGCGGGTCCATCTGATAGTATAGAAAGATTTTTTATTCTATCGTCAGAGTTTTTTATTTTATCTACAATAGAGCCATAATTATCTATTAACTTATCAGAGGAATTTGAACTTATGGTAATCTGAGATGAATTGCCTATAGTTTTATTTATCAAACTCTTCTGAAGTCCCTGTATTAGAGAACCAATAAAAATTTGGACTGAGACGCCAACTGCTATACCAAGTGCTATTAAGGCTGTTTGTCCTTTAGTTGATTTTAGAAATCTTACTGCTATCTTAAATGCTAATTTCAATTTTTTTACCTCCTAAATTAAACTTAAAAGTCGTCTAATATAAATTACTTGATAATAATTATCAACTAATTTATAATATAATCATATATCACATAATGAAATAAATCAATATATAATTAGTAAAAGTATTACGAAGTGTGTTAAAATTTATTTAGAGGTGAATAAAATGAAGAATATAATCTCAATTAATATAAAGAACTTAAGGAAGCTAAATAAATATACTCAAAAACAACTTGCTGAGTTATTAGGAGTAGCACAGACAACTATAGCAAATTATGAGAATGGAATAAGAATTCCAGATGCAGAAATGCTACAAAAGATGGCTGATCTTTTTGATATTAGTCTCGATTATTTATTAGGTAGAGAAGAAAGAGATTCAAATATGAGAGATGAGGGCCAATTAATCGGAGTTTATGGAACTGAACTTGAAAATAAAGAAAATTTATATAAGGATTATTTAACTTTTCTTTTAGAAGGAAATAGTAAAGCTGCTAGAGAATTAGTTATAGAATACTTTGAAAAAGGACTCCCAATGGGATTTATATACTTTGATATTTTCGAGAAGGCTTTAAAAGAAATAGGTAGCCTTTGGGAATCAGGTAAAATAGATGTTTGGCAAGAACATTTCATTTCAGAGGTTACGCTAGATACAATGAGAGAGGTAAAAGCTAGAGAAAAGAGGAAGAAACATAAATCACATTCTGTGATAGGAGTTACTGCTGGTCCAGAACAACATAACATAGGACTGAAAATGGTTTTAGACATGCTTGAAATAGAAGGGTGGAATACAGTTTATTTAGGGTCCAACGTTCCAGTGGGAAGCCTCATAAAAGCAATAGATACAGAAAAACCAAGTTTGGTAGCTATATCAGTTACAATGGAATATCATATGGAGTCTGCAAGATTTATGATACAAGCAATCAAGGATAAGTTTAAGGAGAGTGCCCCTAAGATTATAATAGGAGGAGGTGCCTTTAATAACAATCCTAAGTTATGGAAGACAACAGGAGCTGATGAATTTTCCTCTAATACAGATGATATGCTGGAACTTATGGAAGAGAGCTAGTTACAATCTATATTTGTAATTAGCTCTTTTCTTATACCGTTCAAATTTATCTTGCACACTCAGAAGCTTCGCCTGTAAGTATCTGTATTCCATGTGGAAGGACAGGCAAAATAACTTCCAAGTTTTCTACGGCACCTTTTGGGCTTCCAGGCAAGTTAACTATTAAGGAGTATTTTCTTATACCGCTTACTGCTCTGGAAAGCATAGCTTTAGGTGTTATCTTCAAAGATGTAGCTCTCATTGCTTCAGCAATACCAGGAACCTGTTTTTCTATAACTAGTAAAGTGGCTTCAGGAGTAACGTCTCTTTGGGAGAAACCAGTACCTCCATTAGTTAATATTAAGTTTATTTTCATTTCATCACATAAGTATGTAAGTTCTTTTTTTATAATATCTATTTCATCTGGAATAATCTTATAGTATTCAATTAAGTAACAATCTTTATCTAATAGATCTTTTATCGTCGGACCTGTAATATCAACTCTTTCGTTTCTTGATCCTTTATCACTTATAGTCAAAATTGCGGTTTTTATCATAATAGTTCCCTCCTATGTGTCTAAAACTTTATATTAAATAATTGTGTATTTAAATTTAAATGTAAACTTATTTGACTATAAAAGTTAGTTCTACTTCAACTTTCTTTCATCTAATAAGGTTTTAATATCGATAAAACTCCTTAATTATACTACATCGAATGCTTTTGTAAAGAAAGAATGTTACAAGATAAAAGCTTATTATAACTTCTTATAATAATAGGCTATTAGGATTGAAGTATTAAATAGCATATAAAAAAAGTTAAAATTAGCTTATAATAAGTTTTATGATATGATAACTTATTTAATTAATATATAGAAGTAACTTCTTTTATAGCAATTAAAAAAGTGTAACTTTTATTGGATAGGTTGATTGAAACAAACTTACTATGGATGATTTAGAATCTATTTAAAGAATACTAAAATTTAGATATTGTACCATAAGCATTAGTAACGAAAGGATAGTTAAAATGATTAGTGTAAGTGAAGCTTTAAGAATAATTTCTGAAGAAGCTAAACCAATAGGTAAAGAGAAGAAGGAATTACTTTTATGCAATGGCTTAGTTTTAGCGGAAGATATATTATCTAAGGACAATCTTCCGCCTTTTGATAAGTCAGCAATGGATGGATATGCAGTAAGAAGTAGTGATACGGAAAAAATAACTGCAGAAAACCCCAGAGGATTTAAAATAAAGGGGGTAATAAAGGCTGGTCAGTGGTGTACTGAAAGCATAAACGCAGGAGAAGCATATAAGATAATGACCGGAGCACCAATTCCTTTGGAAGCTGATTGTGTTATAGAAGTAGAAAAGATTAAAACAGAAGGTGATATAGTCTACTTATATAATGAAGTAAAAAAAGATAATCATGTAATAAAGTTTGGTGAAGAAGTTCAGCCTGGTGATATAGTGGTTGAGAAAGGAACTGAAATAAGGCCGGCTGAAATAGGGCTTTTTGCATCATTAGGATATAAAACAATTGAGATTTATAAACCACCAGTAGTAGGGCTTATTATAACTGGTGATGAACTTGTAAATATAGATGAGACTATAGGAAAAGGAAAGATAAGGAATAGTAATGAATACGCAATAACTTCAATGATAAGAAGTTTAGGTCTTGAAGTAGTTTCTTTTGGTATTGTAAAGGACGATAAAGATGTACTTAAGAAAGTTATAGAGGAAGGACTGGAAAAAACAGATATAATAATAACTTCTGGCGGAGCTTCAGCAGGAGACTATGACTTTGTTGAAACTATATTAAAGGAAATAGGTGCTGATATAAAGTTTGACTCAGTTGCTATAAAACCTGGAAAACCTATAAGTTTCGCTGTATTAAGTGGTAAGTTTTTCTTTAGTCTTCCTGGTAATCCACTTTCAGCAATAACTACCTTCGAACAATTTATAGAGCCACTTTGTAAAAAGGTTTTAGGTAAGCAGGATTATATGAAAGAAGAATTTTCAATTATATTAGGAGAAGATTTTAAAGTAAGAAGAGGAAGAGTAAAACTTTTATATGTAAAGATAGTTAAAAAGGATGATAAATATTATGCTTATAACATTGGTTCGCAAAGCTCTAACAAACTTACAACAATAAGTAAAGCTAATGGAGTATTAATAGTACCAGAAGACTATACTGAGATGCGAGCAGGAGAAAAAATACGAGGAAGATTCATATTTAAGTAAATCATCTTTGGAAATGATAGAAGTGATCAAAAGAACGGAGTAAAAGTTCTATAAAAAGAGCTTAAAGTAGAGGCAAATGTTTTATAACAAATCAGAGAAATTAAATATATTTAAGACTGCTGTAATATTAGCTGGTGGTAAAAGCTCTAGAATGGGCTTCGACAAACAATTTTTGGAATTTGAAGATAAACAGATCATTGATGTAATAGCAGAAAAGCTTTATACTTGCTTTGAAGAAATTATAGTAATAAGCAACAAGCCAGAGTTTTATAGAGATAGCCCATATAAAATAATTTCGGATGAAATAGCAGATATTGGGCCTATTTCAGGGATATATGAAGGTCTTAAGACTGCAAAAGGAGAATATGTGTATTTTATTGCTTGCGATATGCCTATAGTTAATATCCGGTTTATAGAATTCATGAAAGATAGATTAATAGAGGAACCTAAGCAGTGTTGTATAGCTGAAAGAGAAAGTTATATCGAACCTTTTAACGCTTTTTATTCAAAGTCATTGCTCTCAAAAGTAGAGCAAATGATAAAAGCTGATAAAAGAGCACTTAAACAGTTAATAAAAGCTTCAGATACTCTATTTATTGAAGAAGAAAAAGTAAAGAGTTTTGACTGTAGCTTTGAAATGTTTATGAATTTAAATACAAAAGAGGATTTAGATAGATACATAAAGACATATAAGGAAATCTAATTATTAGTCCATTTTTAATTGATAAAAATTTGAGTTTTTTATTATAAAAAATGCTTAAGTATTTGTCATACACTTAAAATTTAAGAATATTTGTAGGATTTTCATGGAGGTAATATAAATGATAGATTCACATGGGCGTAATATAAATTACTTAAGAATTTCTGTAACGGATTTATGTAATTTAAGGTGTAAGTACTGTATGCCTGAAAAAGGAATAAAGAAAACCTGCCATGATGAAATATTAAGATTTGAAGAAATAGAAGAAATAGTAAAGAAATTTGTTTCTTTGGGCATAAAGAAGATTAGAATAACTGGTGGGGAGCCTTTAGTTAGAGCGGGTATAATAACACTTATTGAAAAGCTGTCTAAGCTTAAAGGTATTGAAGAGATAGCGATGACCACTAATGGTACACTTTTAAAAAAGTATGCTAAAGAGTTGAAGGAAGCAGGTCTCACAAGAGTTAATATAAGCTTAGATACTTTAGTTGATGAAAAATATAGAACAATAACAAAAGGTGGAATACTTAAAGAGGTACTTGAAGGAATAAGCGAAGCTAAAAAAGTTAAACTAACTCCTATAAAGTTAAATGTTGTTCTTATAAAAGATTTCAATGAAGATGAAATAATGGACTTTATCTATTTAACCAAGGATGAAGAAATTGACGTAAGATTTATAGAGCTTATGCCTATTGGACAATTAAAGCAATGGTCTCTTAATAGATATTTAAGCAATGAAATAGTGATTAAAAAGGTTCCAGAACTTATCCAAATAGAGTCTAGGGATATATCTTCACCTGCAAGACATTATAGACTTCCTGATGGAAAGGGAAACGTTGGACTAATTAATCCAATATCCTGTAAGTTCTGCAGTAATTGTAACAGAATAAGGCTAACAGCAGATGGAAAGCTAAAAGCATGTCTTCATTCTAATAATGAAATATATATCAAAGGTTTAATGAGAGATGGAAAAGATATAACTGAGGTTCTATATAATATTGTAAAACATAAACCCAAGGAACATGGCCTTGAGAATGGAGAGTATATAGAAAGAGAAATGACTGCTATAGGAGGATAATTATGGAGTTTTCGCATTTTAATGAAGAAGGAAGAGCTCATATGGTTAATGTTTCAGAAAAAGATGATACAAAAAGAGTTGCGGTAGCAAGAGCTACAATCAAGATGAAACAAGAAACCATAAAGCTAATAAGAGAAGGTCTCATAAAGAAAGGTGATGTGCTTGCGGTATCTCAAGTAGGCGGAATTATGGGAGCTAAAAAAACTTGGGAGCTTATTCCTATGTGTCACAATATACTTTTAACTGGTTCTGATATAAAGTTTGATGTTAAAGATGTTGAGATACATATAGAAGCAACAGTAAGTACTATAGGAAAAACTGGCGTAGAAATGGAAGCTTTGACGGCTGTTAATATTGCAGCTCTTACTATATATGATATGTGTAAGGCTGTGGATAAAGATATGATAATAACTGATATAAAACTCATGAAGAAAACCGGCGGCAAAAGCGGAGATTACGTAAGAAAATAAATGCTTAAAGGGAGTAAGTGCTATATGGCTAAGGTAATATCTATTAACATAAGTGAAATAAAAGGTGTTGTTAAGATACCTATAAGCAAAGGCTTTTTTAAAGAAGAACATGGATTAGAAGGAGATGGACATGCTGGGAAATGGCATAGACAAGTAAGCCTTCTTGCAAAGGAAAGTATTGATAAGATGACACTGTTCGGAGTTCAGGATTTGACACCAGGAAAATTTGCGGAAAATATCACAACTGAAGGGATAGTATTACACGAACTGCCTATAGGCACAAGGCTGAAGATAGGGGAAACTATTCAAGAAGTAACACAGATAGGCAAAGAGTGCCATAATGGATGTGCTATCAAAAATGAGGTAGGAAAGTGCATAATGCCAACTGAAGGCATATTTACAAGAATAATAAAAGGTGGAGTTATAAGACCTGGAGACACCATTGAAATAATGTAGCAGGGGAATGTAATATGACAAAAAGATTAAAACTAGTTTTAACTTTAGTTGTTTTAGTTGCTGTATCTATTAGTGTACTTGGATGTTCTAAAGTGTCTAAAAATATAACAAACAATAATGAAAAAAAGATAATGGTTTTTGCAGCTGCTAGTCTTACAGAAAGTTTTAACGAGATAGGAAAAAAGTTTGAAGAAGATAAGAAAATTGACGTAGTATTCAATTTTGCTGGTAGCCAAGCTCTAGTTCAGTCTATAAATCAGGGAAGTCCAGCAGATATATTTGCTTCTGCAAATACAAACTACATGGATGAGTTAAAGAAAATTGATAAAATTGAGGGTAGCAAGGCGTTTGCAGAAAATAAGCTTGTTATATGTATAAGCAGAACTAGTAAAATATCTGTGAATAATTTTAAGGATTTGTCAAAAGATGGTTTGAAACTTGTAATTGGAGATAAAACTGTGCCAGTGGGAAGTTATTTTTATAAAGTATTAGAAGAACAAAAACAGAAAAATTCTATCGATGACTATACTTATAATGCTATTAAATCAAACATTAAAAGTAATGAGCTAAATGTTAAGGATGTTTTAGCAAAGGTTATACTCGGTGAAGCTGATGCGGGAGTAGTATACAAGACTGATATAAATGAAGCTAATAAAGATAAAGTTGATATAGTAGAAACAAGTGAGTTTAATAATCTTAAAGTTCAGTATCCCATAGCAAAATTAAAAGCTTCGAAGAATAAAGAAGAAGCAGAAGAGTTTATTACATACATAACTGAAGGTAAAGGAAAGGATATATTAAAAAAACATGGGTTTAATATACAATAATAAAGATGTACCAATCCAATCATAAATTTATTTTTAAAGCTCTCATTGATACTGGAGAGAAAATTTTAAATATAGTTTTATAATGAGTGATGCATCTATTTAACATAGGAGATTTATGGTACAAGATGGTTTATTTAATAAGAAATTCGCTAGCATAAGAAATAAAACTAACAACACTATATTAAGTAAGATTTTGGTTCTCCCTATAGGGATTATTATATTTATATATCTAGCGATTGTTATACTACCAATAACTGCTATGATTAGATATTCAGGCATAGATAATATACTTGAGATGTTTTATATAAAGGACAATATATCAAGTATAATTCTTACTTTCTATACATCTAGCATATCGTTATTGATGACTTTTGTTTTTGGCACAACTATAGCATTTTATTTAAGAGCTATAAAAAATAAAAATCTTTCGAAACTTATAAGCATAATAATTGAGCTTCCAATAGTTTTACCGCCAGCTGCAGTGGGGATTGCGCTGCTTTTAACTTTTGGAAACAATGGATTTGTAGGGAAATTATTAAATCAAATAGGAGTAGAGATAGTTTTTACTCCTATTGCTGTTATTTTAGCACAGTTTTTTGTGTCTTCAGCTTATTATGTGAAGGTTCTTACTAATTCAATTAATGATATACCAAAAGAAATCTTTGAAGCTACTTATGTTTTAGGTGCTGGACGTGTTGAGACAGTGTTTAGAGTAATAATACCTATGCTTAAAAGAGCTATAATCTCTGGCCTAATATTAAGTTTCATAAGATCCATAGGAGAGTTTGGGGCCACATTGATGTTTGCAGGTAATATACTAAATGAGACTAGAACAATTCCACTTCAAATTTATACATATATGCAGACAGATATAAAAATGGCCACCTCATTTTCTACTATTTTATATATTTTATCATTTTTATTGCTCTTCTCAGTAAGAATATTTCTAAAAGATGAAGGAGAAGTTCTATAAGCTAATACTTCACTTTTATTTTAGCAAGAATTTGGATATAATATTAATACTAGGTATATAATCTAAGTTTAGGGTGTAATAGTATTAATTTATAAATATTTATTACTTTAAGATTTAATTAATCTAAAGGTTGGTGTTAAATTTGGATAATGATGAGAGGCAATTGGCTCTTGATAAGCTTAATTCTAAAGAAGTATATGATTTTATAAACCAGTTAGATATTGATAATGTTATTATATTTGGAAGTTTAAATCACGGCGAATTCAATGAGATATCTGATGTGGATATTGCAGTGCTAAGTGAGCAAAAGATAACACTTGATACAATTTTGGATTTGGAATTATTCTTAGAAAATTTATTAAATAGACCAATAGATGTTGTTGACCTCAGAAGTGATAAGTTGGATTTGTTTGTTAAAATAAATATATTAAACTATGGAAAAATATTATTTACAAAAGATAATGGAAAAATGTTTGAGCATATTTGTGATGAAGTTGATAGAACCTATAAAGAAAATGAAAACTTTATATACTTTAGGAGATTGGATGTATTATCATGAATGATGAGAGACTTGTAAAAATAATAGAAGATTTAGAAGAGTGCAAAGCTGATATAAATGAATGTTTAGAAGTGCTGGAAAAATATAAAGATGATGAGCTTATAACCAAACTAGCAAAATCAAGCTTGAGGCAACTCTTTGTTGGATTTCACACAATATTAGAAGATTTTTGTTCTATCGCTTTAAGAGAGGTAAGAAGGTTTAAGATAGGTATTTCCTTAAGTGATAGCTTTAAACTTTTGAGAAAAAGCGATGTATTTGATGAAAGAACATATCTTTTTCTTGAAAAATCTAGACTAGTGAGGAACCGAATATCACATAGGTATAAAGAACCAAGTCATGAAGAATTGTTAGAGCATATAGTAAACAATACAGATAAATTTGATGTAATAATCAATATATCTAAAAAGTTTCTTAGAAAATATCAATAAGTGCTTAAAGTTTTAATTAGAAGATTTATATATGTTAAAAAGAAATATTGTCGTTAACAATATCTGGTAACGACAATGATATTGAATTTTCGTTGAAGTTAATAGGCCTACTTAAATGTATAAGGGCATTTTATAAATTATGAACTATTTAAAATGTACATGATTTATAAAATGTTTTTTTGCTGTATGCTATAATTTTATTTAAATAAATATTCATTATAACCTAAACTAATTAAAATTGGGGGGGATTAATATGACTGAAAAGTTATTTTACAAAGACCCATATATATGCGAAGCAGATTGCGAAATTGAAAGAATTTTAGATAAAGGAGATAAATTTGAAATTGTGCTCAAAAGCACTCCCTTTTATCCAGAAGGTGGGGGGCAGCCGAACGATTTGGGATACATTAATGATATTAAAGTAAGTTATATATATGAAGAAGATGATGTAATATATCACGTGGTTGATAGAATGCCAGAAGGAAGTGTAGTCAAATGTAAAGTTGATTATGAGAGGAGAGTGGATCATATCCAACAGCACTCAGGAGAACACTTATTGTCAGCTGCCTTTTTTAAACTTTTTAAAGTTTCCAATGCAGGATTTCATCTAGGAGAAGACTATGTGACTATTGATATGGAATTAAGAGAGGCTACTGAAGAAATGATAAAGAAGGTAGAAAAAGAGGTTAACTTATACGTATTTAAGAATGAACCAATCAAAACATATTTTTTATCAAAAGATGAGGCTCTAAAGCTTCCACTTAGAAAAGAGATAAAAGCTGAAGGAAATATAAGAATGGTGCAAATGGGTGATAACACTGATTTTAGTGCTTGTTGCGGAACTCATGCAAACAGGACTGGAGAGATTGGTCTTGTGAAGATAATAAAATATGAAAAGTATAAAGGAATGACTAGAGTCTACTTTAAATGTGGTGGCAGAGCATTAAAAGATTATCAAGTAAAGCATGACTATATAGTTGATTTAACTAGAACTCTTTCTGCGGATCCGTCAGAAATAAGTAATAAGATAAAGAATCAGAGGGAAGAAGTCATAGAACTTAAAAAGAAGGTTGGAAGTTTGTATAGCAGTATAGCTTCAAGTAAAGCTCAGGAACTTCTGGAAAGTTCTAATGACAAATTTATATTAGCTCAATATGAAGATTTTGAGCTTTTAGAAAAAATATATGATGAATTCAAAGAAAAAGATTTTGTATTAATTTTAAGTTCTTTAAGAGACAAAAAATTAATATTAGCTCAAAATGGAGCTTTTGATTTTGAGTGTGGAAAGTTATTCAAAGAAACTTTAAAGGATTTTGGAGGAAAAGGTGGTGGAAACTCCAAAAGAGCTCAAGCTAGCTTTGAAGACGAAAACTCACTTAATAAATATATAGATTATTTAAAAGAAAATCTTTAGAACGAAATTGGAGGATTATTTTTGATAATAAAAGAATTCAGTGAACTAAATAAGGAATTAATTAATTCTATAAGAATTTTGGAAGATGTTTGTAAAGAACATGATGGGTTAAATGGAGATATGTTTTTAGATAACTCATTAAACTTTAACAAGAATATAAAAAATTTATTTATGGCATATGAGGATGATGTTTTAATAAGTGTTTTATATATGTTCATTCCAACTAAGGCTGAAGCAGAAATATCAGCGTATACACATCCTAGTTATAGGAAAAGAGGATATTTTAAAGCGTTAGTATGCAGAGCAAGTGAAGAGGCTAAAAAACATGATATTAAAGATTTACTATTTGTTTGCGAAAGTCAATCAAAGGATGGAAAGGAAACTATAAAAAATCTTAAGGCTGCCTATGATTTTACAGAATATCTTTTGAAATTTAATAAAGATAGCAAAGGATTAGTTTCATCTAACCTAGCTAAGGTTAGAAAAGCGTCGGATAGAGATGCTAAAAAAGTTATTGATATATGCATGGATGCCTTTGATGATAGTTTTGAAGTTTCTCAAAGTTTTACAATGAAAACTTTAGAATCCAAAGATAGAGAAATTTATGTGTCAGAATTGAATAATGAGATTATTGGGGCATGCTCTGTAAGCTACAATCGAAATGATATATTTTTATTTGGCTTTGCAATAGCTAAGGCTAATCAAGGTAAGGGGATGGGAAAAGAAACTCTGATAAAATTAATTGAAGTTTTATGTAGCGATGAAAACAAAAATATCTTTATCGAAGTAGATAGTGGAAATGATATAGCCTTTAATTTATATAAAAAATGCGGGTTTGAGATAAAAACTGCTTTTGAATACCACAAAAAAAACATATTATGAACAATAAGAGAATATTAATTTCAAACATATAATTACTTCATAAAAAACATGACTAGGATGTACAAAAAGGACCAAAATTGCACGTCTTTTCATATATATTAATAGGGAGGGATATTATGTATAAAGGAATTGATATTTCTAATTATCAAACTAATGTTGATTATTCTCGAGTAAAGAATAGCGGAATACAAGCAGCCTATCTAAAAGCATCTGAAGGTATAACTTATAAAGATAAGATGATGGCTACTCATTATCAAGGATTAAAAGCACAAGGTATATTAGTTGGATTTTATCACTTTTTTAGAGCAAGAAGTGTTGAAAATGCAATAGATCAAGCTAACTTTTTTGTTGAAACAATAAAAGGATATAATGTTGACTTAAAATATGCTTGCGATGTAGAAACTACTGAAGGATTAGATAAAAATCTTTTAAGTAGCTGTGTTAGAACCTTTATTGATAGAGTGAAAGAATTGACAGGAATAGAATGTATAGTATATACAGGAAGCTATTTCTCAAAAAACAATTTAACAGATCTTTTGAAAGGTACTCAATTGTGGCTAGCTCATTATACAAATGGAACACCAAGCTGGAACACAAATATTTGGGATACTTGGAGTGGCTGGCAATATACTTCATCAGGTTCAGTTAGTGGTATTTTTGGACCGGTTGATATGGATCAATTTAAAGAAGATCTATTGACAGGAAGGACAACACCACCAGTAAACCCAAATCCGCCTATGGGGCAAGTAAGTGGAGCAAATGCAGTTGTAAAAAATGACTGGTTCTATGGGAGAACAGCTAACGGTGATATTGAGCCAGGAAGAATAGTTGACATTGGAGATAGAATGAAAGTTATTGATGTATCTTATAGTAAGCAGCTTGATCTAGTTGAATACCCTGTACCAGGAGGTACAAGGCAAACTTATATAAGGAATGTTGTAGCTAATATTGGCTATTTAAATGCTCCGATTTATGTAAGTGGCTTTAGACAAGTATACGATAGATTTTCAGGTGCTAATATAGGAAGTGTTAATAGTGAAAATGTTATTGTCTTAGAGGACTTGGGAAATGGTAGATTAAATGTAGTGTATAGTACCGACAAGGGAACATGGACTAAATCTGGTGTAATAACAAGATAAAAAATTAGTCTTGAAAATTTTTGTGGCTACAAATTTAAAATAAGCCTTATTCGCCTTCCAAAGTTCCCCTCAGATACGTTCGAAAGGCAGGTACGCAAAAAACTCACTACAGAAGGCTAATTTAGCAACTTTTTATTCATTTAATAGTTAAAGATTATGAAAAATTGATCAAATTACAATTTTAAATTAAACCTTAATGAAATTATAAAAATATCATGCATACGAACTTATGTTTGCATACCGTAATGATATGTATTATAATAATATTGAGGTGATTAGTAATGGATATATTAAAAAGTGCTTTAGAATTTCATAGGCCTGTTACAATTATCTACATGGACAAAGACAGAAAAATAACAAGAAGAAATATTCAAGTACTAGGTATAAAAGGTGATAATGTTCAAGCTTTTTGCTATTTAAGAAGACAAAAGCGTTATTTTAGGAAAGAGAATATACTTGCTGCAGAATATATACACTAATAGGTTTTGTATTATGAAAACTTAAATTATACTTGTTTGAACAGGGAAGATTCTAGCATGTTTCCAGTATGTATAAATTGATAATTGGGATAGAATTATTACAAAGTATACCTTAGAAAGTAAAATATACATGTATTGATTAATACATCCTACATTTATAAAGGATAATTATATAAGTAGTAGATAAAATATAAATAGATGAACATTTATAGTACATCTATTTATTGTTTAGTTTTCTTAAGAATTCCAAAATCTACTTAGAAAAGATACTAAAAGATTTTGAGAAAGTAAGTGAAAACACAGATAGTATAATTATTCTTAATAATGGAGGTGTAAGCAGTGATACGTGAAATTGTAGGAGTTTCAACACTAATAAGCATGTTAGGAAATGAAAAAAAACCAAGGAAGACTTTCCATTCTAGAACTATAAGTTTTTTGGGAACGGCTACTGGTGTAGGTGTAGCAACCTATATGTTAGTAAGAAAAAGAATATAGAACAAAGGGCTTGGTACTCCAAGCCTTTTGCTGACATATAGGAAACTATAAAATTAAATAATCCAAACTCTAAATAAAATTTAGTGTTTGGATTATTTTGGTTTTAGCATTGACCACAGTGAGTAATCGAAGACATATAAGAGCAATTTAAATAATTTAAAATTGAGGATATACTTTAAATTATTGCGGATTATGTCTTCAAGTTAGTTACGATATTATGTTGCACATATTTTAAAAATTTATTCTAAAAAAAACAGCTTTTATGAACATTTAATATTCTTATCATAGCTAATATATATAATTTAAATGTAGAGTTTAAATTATAAAAAGACTGGTAAAAATCCAGTCTTTCTAAGCTCTAGCGTCTAGGTTGCTACCTAGATTAGAGTTTACGCTTAGCTCCATCATCTTAATTAGATTTTGTGAGTTTTCTTGAGAACTATCAAGAGTTTTTTTTACTAATGAAATACTAAGAGCTTGAGCTAAGCTGTCCTGCTTCATTCCTATAGATAATGATGCTATATCAGTAATAATATTCAAAATATCATCTCCTATATGAATATCTAAATAAGAATAATACCACTTTCTTTAAACTTATTAAATTATAGGGGATTCTACGAAAAAATATTGTTTAAATAAGTGGTATATTTAACATATCGTCATGAAACCAAGAAACTTAACCAATAAAGAGTAATATTTTACTATAAAGGTATAAAATATTAAAAAAATTAAGGATTGACATAAGGTCCAATTTTGGATAATATTATGTTGTAAATAAAAGACGTTCACAGAAGAGTGTTTCTGTGTAATGAGAGCATATAAATCTTAAATTGTTAATTGGTGAAAGAAGCCTGTTGCATATTTTGATTTATGTGCTCTTTTTGCTGTAAAGGAAAGAATAAAAATTTTCAGCTAGTTAAACATCGATATTTCAATGGATTTAGAAGTTTTTATGGCTATACAGTAAAAAATAAAACTTATTCGCCTGCCAGAGTTTCCTTATATACATTCGGAAAGGCAGATGATAAAAAAACACTAAATAAGGTCTCTTTAGAGACTTTTTTATTGAAAATAACTAGAATATTTTTCTTATGTTATATGACGGGAGGAGAGATTACATGAAAAATAAAATCAAAGATTTTTTACTGCTTTTTACTGGATCTGTTTTAGTAGCTTTAGGAACATATTTTTTTCTAGCACCAAATAAGATAGCTGCAGGTGGAATAAGTGGTATAGCTATTATTATCAATAGCATAATACATAGTCTGCCAATAGGTGGGCTTATGATGTGTATGGAAGTGATATTGTTTTTGGTAGGTATATTGGTTATTGGACCTTTTTTTGGTGGAAAAACAATATTTTGTAGTTTTTCTATTTCTGGAATCATATTAATCTTGGAGGAGGTATTTCCTAATATTAAACCTATAAGTGATGATGTACTAATACAGCTGATTTTCGGAGTGTTAATTTGTGGACTAGGTATGGGAATAGTGTTCAACCAAAATGCATCAACAGGCGGAACTGATATAATTGCTAAAATAATTAACAAATACTTTAATATATCTATTGGCAACTCACTTCTAGCTGCAGATATTATTATAACTATTGCTGCCACATCAATATTTGGAATTAACATAGGCCTTTATTCAATACTTGGTGTAATAATAAACTGTACGCTTATAGACAAAGTAATAAAAACTTTAAACACATATAAGCAAGTTGCGATAATAAGTTCTCAAGGTGAAGAAATCAAAAGATATATAATGGATATATTAGAAAGAAGTGCAACAATTTACTATGCCAAAGGTGCTTATAATAACAACGAAAGTGAAGTCATAACTACAGTTCTTAGTAGAAAACAGTTTATTCAGTTGAAGGAGTATATTGGCAGTATTGATGATAGAGCTTTTATTACAATTAATGAAGTACATGAAGTAGTTGGTGAGGGATTTACTTTTAGTTAACTAGTTATGAATAAATTGAGTTCTTAAAGTTATCATATTATGAATCTTAAAAGGCTAGTAAATAGCAATAAATTATTTACTAGTCTTTAATTTTGTAAAAAAAAGTTTTTTGTTCGACAATCTTCCTGTAAATCTGCAGTTGAAATACTTTATAATATACAAGTATGTATATTTATACTAAAGAAATGTTTAAAATTACATGTTTTTTATTCATGTAGAACAGAGGTATCTATTAGGGGGAGTAAGAGTGCTTAAAGATTTTTTTTATAATATAGATAGAGTGAGGGGTTTTGTGAACAAAGTCATAATTATCTTACTGATATTAAGTGCTACGTTGTTATATACTTTCGGACTATCGGTAATAATGGACAAGTTAGTAATTAGTAATAGGACTGCGGAAAGCTTTTTAATTGCTAATACTAAATTGAATACTATAGTTTATTCCACAATACCAATTGTTGTTATATTAATGTTAGTTCTGTATGTTGCAATATTGATACTCATAAATAGAGAAGGTTCATATATATTTCGGTTTGGACAAATTAATAAAATTCCACAAAAAAGAAAATTCGGATTATTAAAAATTAGTTTTATATATGTTATTATTCTTTCAATCCTTAGTTTCTGTTTTTACTACACCGTGAAAAATTATTATGAACTTTTGCCCAACAAGATAGTACGTCATAATCTTATTAAGGCTAAAGAGCTTACATATAGCTATGGAGATATAAAATATTGTGATATAAAAATAAAGAGTAGAGGAAAGAACAATTCTGAATTAGTATATAATATTAATTTTAATGATGGAAGTTCGTTTGATGCAGCTCATAATATTTATAATGAAGGAAGCTATATTGGAGCGATTGGCGTGCTGGATAATATAATATTAGATAAAAAAATCAAAAAAAATATAGATAAACAAAATTACTATTTATTACTTAATGGTAAAGATGAAGATGAAATAAAGATTTATCAAAGAATATTCAATGAATGAAGATTTTAAGATTGAGATGTAGGAAGACTAACATATATAACTTTATTTATATATTTGAATAGATAAGTATACATGTTTAATTTATAAATGAAACCACTAGTTATTTTACTCATAGTAGTAAATTAACTAGTGGTTTTCTGTATTTTGAAGAAGCTAACGACTCGATATTTTAGATTTCTAAATTATACAATTATTCTTTAAAAGTTATATTTATCATATTTGGTAATTGACACCAATATGCTATGGTGCTATCATTTATTTAACAATGTTAAATCATTTAACATTGTTAAAATATTGGATAGGAGTATTCGAATTGGGAATTCAAGATAGAAGAGAAAGAGAAAGACAAGAAAAGAGAGAGCTAATATTAAAAGCAGCAAGAGAAATCATAAACTCAGAAGGAATTGACAGTGTTACTGTAAGAAAAATAGCAGATAAAATAGAGTATACCGCACCTATTATATATCATTACTTTAAGGATAAAGATGAAATAATTGACTGCATTATGAGAGAAGGATATAAAAAGATTATTGAGTCTATATCAATTATGGAAGATAGTGATGGTGAACCTGCAAGTAGAATAGAGGATGGATTAAGAAATTATATTAAGATGGCTTTAAAAATGAAAGAAGAATATAGAAATTTGCTTTTGAATAGCTCACCAAATGTACTTGAGCATACGTCTGTACTATTTGAAGGAGCATCAAAAGAACGAAAAGCCATAGGTATACTATGTGAGTGCATAGAAGGCTTATGGAATGAAAGTGATATTGACAAAGGTAAAATCGAACTTACAGCTCAAGTTATATGGACATCAACCTTTGGACTAATAATACGGCTTATGATTGAAGACTTTATTACTATTGATCAAAAAGAAAAACTTATTAATTGTCATATTGAAGCGGTTTTAAAAATATTAAAATATTAAAATGTTAAATATTATTAAAGTGAGGTTAATTCGATGAAATTAAGAATATCTGTAAACATTCTTTCAATCTTAATAGCACTTTTATCACTTTTGGCAGCGGTATACGGTATTTTTTCTAATCAAAGTTATGACAAAACTGAATTTACAACAATTGGCGGAGAAATTGTTAAAATGTATGGAAGAGGTATATATCACAATGATTCTGTTTCTATAGCTTCTCAAGCAATTTCTCAAGATATAGTTACGATAATTCTAGCAGTACCGTTGCTAATTATATCATTATTTTTAGCAAACAAAGGGCTCATGAAGGGTAGGCTACTACTTACAGGAACATTAGGTTACTTTTTTTATACCTATACATCTTACAGTTTTCTGTCTATGTATAATAAATTTTTCTTAATTTATGTAGCTTTAATGTCTATGAGTTTTTTTACCCTTACACTGATGATCACTTCTTTTGATATTGACAACATTAAGTCCTATTTTAATGATAAGATCCCGAGAAAGTTTATAGGAGGGTTTTTATTGTTTATGTCTTTTGTGGTTGGGTTAATGTGGATTGGGAAGATTGGAACAGCATTTTTAAAAGGAGGATATCCAGAAGGACTAGAGTATTATACAACTTTGCCTATACAGGCGCTTGATTTAGGTTTTGTTGTTCCAATTGCAACTATGTCAGGTATTTTAGTAATTAAAAATAAGTCATTGGGGTATCTTTTAGCTCCGATAATGATCATTAAGGAAATCTCTATGCTAACAGCTATAACAGCTATGATAATAGGTCAGATATATTCAGGTGTTTCAATGTCAGTAGGTGAGATTATTATATTTCCATGCTTCAATTTAATTGTTATTTATTGTCTGTATCTTGTAATTAGTAATGTTAAAGAAAATAATCATATGGTTAGGAGATAATTATGAAAAGTTTAATTATTTATGCGACTAAATATGGTACGGTAGAAAAGGCTTCAAATCTTATAAAAGATAAAATGAAAGAGGAAGTAGTTGTTGTTAATATTCTTAAACAGGAGCCTCCTTCTTTAGTTGAATTTGATAACATAATATTAGGTGGATCAATATATATAGGAAATATACAAAAAAAGTTAAAACAATTTGCAATAAATCATGAAGAAGAGCTCCTAATGAAGCGAGTAGGACTTTTTATATGTGGAGGTGCTGATAAAGAAGAGGAAAAAGGTAAAGAATTAAAAAATGCATTTCCTTCTAGATTATACGAAAATGCTATATGTAGATGTTCATTTGGATATGAATATAAGTTTGAAAAACTAAATTTTTTCGAAAAAGCAATGATTAAAAAAATAACAGGAATCAAAGACAGTGTTTATAAACTTTCAGAAGACTCTATAGAATACTTTGCAAATACTATGAACAAAACTATATAATAATATATTTAATATGTTAATAAAAAACAATCATATCAAATAAAGATAGATTGTTTTTTTAAAGTTAAGTTGACATTGAATTTTTTTAAGAGTAAAATTTTAAAAGTGAACGGAGGTTTTCTAATGCAATATCAAAAGGATGAAGTCAGAAAAAGTATTATAGATGAGGCAATAAAAGAATTTAATACTAAGGGTTATAAAGCTGCTTCTATAAGAAGCATAGCCAAAAATTCTGGTACTTCAGTTGGAAATATATATAAGTATTTTGCAAGTAAAGAAGAATTATATGAAAATCTTATTGGTGCAGTTTATCATAAAGTTATGGAGTACATAAATCAATTCAAAAAGGTAGAACTTAATGATAAGGCTGAAGACATATTCTATAATCTTTTGGAAAAGATAATGGAGATATTTGATGATAATAGAATTGAACTAGCTATCTTACTTAACAAAAGTGAAGGTTCAAAATATGAAAATTGTAAAGTTACTTTTGTAGATTTTATTACAAGAGTGGTTACAGAGGTTATGGAATATGGTCTAAGTATTCAGAATAAAAAGCTTAAAGATAATTTTATAATATATCTTCTTTCTTATAGTCTAGTGGAAAGTATTTCAATTACATTAAAAGAAAAAAATGATGAAATTGAAGTTAGAAAGTTAATATTAAATCTGATTGATATCTTTTACAAAGATGTAATAGATAAACTTGAGTATGATCAATTATAAAAAGTTCGGAAAAATAGAACTGATAGTTTGATCTCATATTTTTGTATATCTGCATAACTTAGTAGTTGAGCTTTGAACTCTATAAATTTGTACCATTTTAATCGAAAATATATTTTCAAAGCTTTTGATGTTTTGTAATTAAATTTGGGTATCTAATTGATACTTTTACGAAACTATTAATTTAAATTTTTAATCTAAAAGAGAACGAGAGTTCACAAATAACTTTGGAGGGAAAGTCAATGGGGAGTTTTATCGAGTTAAAAAATGTTAGAAAAAGTTATACCATGGGTGAAGTTGTAATTAAAGCAGTTGATGATGTCTCCTTTTCAATAGAAAAAGGAGAGCTTGTCATTGTACTTGGTGCCAGTGGTGCAGGAAAGTCTACTATCCTTAATCTTCTAGGCGGCATGGATCATGTAACTGAAGGTAAAATATATGTGGATGGAAATGAAATAAGCAGCTACAATACTAAAATGTTGACAAGGTATAGAAGAGAAGATATTGGATTTGTATTCCAATTTTACAATTTAGTGCAGAACTTAAATGCAGTAGAAAATGTTGAGCTTGCTGTTGAAATATGCAAGGAACCTATGAACCCAGTAGAAGTATTAAAAAATGTAGGACTTGAACATAGAATTAACAATTTTCCTTCTCAACTTTCAGGAGGAGAACAACAAAGAGTGTCTATTGCAAGAGCTCTTGCAAAGAATCCTAAGTTATTACTTTGTGATGAGCCAACAGGTGCATTAGACTATAATACAGGTAAATCAATATTAAAACTTCTTTCTGATACCTCGAAAAAGTACAATATGACTGTAATAGTAATTACACATAACACAGCTATAGCTCCAATTGCTGATAAGATAATAACTGTTAAAAGTGGTAAGGTTGAAAGCGTTAAAACAAATTCTAATCCAGTACCAATAGAAAGCATTGAGTGGTAAACATGAAAAAGACATTTTTTAAAAATTTATTCAGAGATATTAGAAAGACACTTTCAAGATTTTTATCTATAGTTATAATCATAGCAATTGGAGTATCTTTTTATGCAGGTGTTAGAGCTACTAGTCCAGATATGAAAATATCAGCAGATTCATATTTTAATAGCAATAATCTAATGGATTTTAAACTTATATCAACGCTAGGACTTACTAAAGATGATTTAGAAGAAGTGAAAAAGGAAAAGGGTGTAACAGCAGCTGAAGGAGCTTATTCTCTTGATGCAGTTGTTATAAAAGAAGATCACTCTTTAGTACTCAATATTAATACTCTGCCGTCAGAAAGCGGAATTAACGCAATAAAACTGGTTGATGGAAGAAGACCTAAGAACAATACTGAGGCTATAGCTGAAGATAAGTTTTTAAAGGAAAACAATCTTAAGATAGGAGATAAGATTAAACTTCAATCAGGTAATGATACAAATATAGGAGACAAGTTAAAAAATACTGAATTCGAAATAGTCGGTTCAGCAAAATCTCCTATGTATGCTTCAGGTCAAAGACAATTAAGTTCTGTAGGGAATGGTTCAGTTAGAGGGTTTGTTTATATCCTACCGGAGGTATTTAAAAGTGAGGTTTATACAGAAATATATGTAAGAGCTGAAAGTGAAGAATCAAAAAATAGTCTTCTAGAAAATGAAAAGTATAAAGAAGAGATATCGAGTATAGAAAAAGACTTCAAGAATCTTGGATTAAAAAGAAGCGAAGTCAGATATTTGGATGTAATGAAAACCGCTGAGGATAAGCTTAAAGAGGCAGAAGATAAGCTTAACAGCTCAAAAAAGGAAGCAGCAGATAAATTTGCTGATGCACATAAAAAACTGGAAGATGGAAGAATTAAACTTGAACAAGGTAAAGCTGAACTGAAGAAAAATGTAGACTTATACAATAAAAAAATCTCTGATGGGGAAAAGCAAATAGCGGATGGAAAAAAAGCGATTCAAGATGGAGAAACAAAGCTAAATGCTAGTGCCCTTGAAATTGAAAATGGAAAAACTGCTCTAGCTGCAGGGAAGAAACAGCTTGAGGATCAATTGTCAAAGCTAAATGAAGGTAAGAAGTTAGCTGCTGATGATATTTCTAATGGAATGCAAGGTCAGTTAATAGCATTAAAAGCAAGTTTAGACAAAGATCCTACAAATCCAATGCTAATTATGCAATATAATACTTTAAATCAGGCTTTTAACAATGGAATAAAAGGTAAAGACTTTGATTCAATGTATAGTTTCTTAAAAAGCAGCGGAATGTTAGCTCAAATGCCTAACTCTAAGGATCTTGATGACCTTAATAATGCTTCAAATCAAATTAATAGAGCAAAATCAGAAATATCTTCTAAGGAAAATACTCTTATTGCTGGAGAAAAGCAACTTCTATCAGGTAGAAGCGAACTAGAAAGCAGCAAGGAAAAAATTGCTGATGCTGAGGTTGAACTTAATAAGGGTAAAACTGAAGGTACTACTAAGTTAAATGATGCTAAAAAGAAACTTGAAGATGGTGAAAAAGAGCTAAATGAAAATTCTGTAAAACTAAAAGATGAAGAAGAAAAAGCAAACAATAAAATAAATGACGCAGAAAATGAAATACAAAAAAACAGAGATAAATTGAAAGATATAAAAAATCCAGAATGGTATGTACTAGGAAGATCACAAAATGTAGGTTATGAGAACTATAGACAGGATAGTGATAGAATCGATAATATCGGTAAAGCCTTTCCATTGATATTTTTCTTAGTTGCCGCACTTGTAAGCCTTACTACAATGACAAGAATGGTTCAAGAAAATAGAATAGAAATAGGTACTTTTAAGGCATTAGGTTATTCAAGAACAGCCATTGTTGCTCATTATTTAATTTATTCTCTATCAGCTAGTGTACTAGGAAGTGTGATAGGGGTTTCTTTTGGGTTTAAACTATTTCCTCCACTTATAATGAATGCATATACTTCACTTTATGCAATCCCTAATTCACTAACTCCATTTAATACTACATTAGCATTAGAGGCGTGTTTGATTGCTATATTATTTACAACTGTTTCTGCAGTTGCAGCTACATTAGATGAACTTAGAGAAGTTCCTGCATCACTACTTAGACCTAAGCCACCTAAGTCTGGTAAAAAGATTTTTCTTGAAAAGTTACCTTTCATATGGAAGAGACTGAGTTTTACAAGAAAGGTCACTGCCAGAAATATATTTAGATATAAGCAGAGATTTTTCATGACTGTTATAGGAATAGCTGCCTGCACAGGACTTATGATAACAGGCTACGGTCTTAAGGATGGAATACTTGGTGCGGTAGAAAAGCAATTTAACGATATTTATACTTATGATATGCAAACCTCACTTACACAAAATGTGGATAATGATGAGAAAAATAATATTGAAGATAAGATTTATAGTAATCAAAACATTAAATCGATATTATTTACCTATTCTAAAAATTCCACGATCAAAAAAGCTGATTCATCTGATGAAGATGCATATCTAGTTGTTCCTGAGAAAAGTGATGAGCTGAATAAATATATAAATCTTTCTATGAAAGGTAAGAAGCTTCAACTTACTGATGATGGTGTTATAATTACTGAAAAATTGTCGAAGTTAGTTAATAAAAAGGTAGGAGATATCATTGAAATAACTGTCAATGATAAGGTAATGAAGGCTAAGGTAGCTGCAATAACTGAACATTATGTTCAGCACTATGTATATATGAGTTCCAATTATTATAAAAAGCTTTCGGGGGAAGATGTAAAGTATAGTGGCTTTTTTGCACTAATTAAAGATAAATCCAAAGATACAGAGAACAAGATAGCGGAAAGCTTTAACAATATAGATAAGGTTGGATCTACAAGCTTTAAAAATAGTACCCATCTTGACTTTAATAAGAGTATGGATAGTATAAATTCAGTTGTATTAATACTTATAGCATCTGCAGGTGTTCTTGCTTTTGTTGTAATTTATAATCTTACTAATATTAATATAAGTGAGAGAAGAAGAGAACTTGCAACTATTAAATTGCTTGGATTTTATAATCATGAGCTAGCGGCATATATATACAGAGAAAATATGATATTAACTGTAATAGGAAGTATAACTGGAATAGTGGTAGGAATATTTATTAATAATTTTGTTGTATCTGCAGCAGAAACTAATGTAATAATGTTTTTAAGAACTATAAAGCCGATTTATTTCTTATATTCTGTGTTATTAACAATATTATTCTCTATAATAGTTAATTTAGCTATGTATAAAAGATTTGATAAAATAGATATGATTGAATCTTTAAAGAATGCAGAATAAATTATTAACGATTTATTCTTAAAATAGTAATACTGTGTTAATAATATGATTATACAATTAAGATAGTAAGACGATCGACCACACATGTTAGCAAAAAACAGTTGGATCCCCCCATCCTGCTGTTTTTTTTTGCTTCTAAAGAAAAAATATATACCACATATATATAAAACTCAACAGTTAGTGGTACTTAAAAAACATCAGCTTAGCACATATACTTATAATAAAGCTAGAAGGAGTGATGTTTATGAAAGTTGGAGTTTTAATGGGTGGTGTATCATCGGAAAGAGAAATATCTATGATGTCAGGAAAAGAAATTGTTGAAAATTTAGATATAAATAAATATGAGGTTGTTCCAATAGTTATAGATTCTAAGATTGATATATTTGAGAAGGCAAAAGATATTGATTTTGCGTTCATTGCTCTTCATGGTGCATTTGGAGAAGATGGCACTGTTCAGAGTATACTTGAGACCATGAAAATACTTTATTCAGGTTGCGATGTTTTAACAAGTGCAATTTGCATGAGTAAGAAACAAGCTAAGAGGATAATGAAAAACCAAGGTTTAAATGTAGCTCAAGATATAAGCTTGAAAAATAAAGATTTTTCGATCAATAATATAGAAAAGATAAAATATCCTATGGTAGTCAAACCTAATTCTGGAGGTTCCAGTGTTGGAACTTTCATAGTAAGAGATAGAATAGAGTTGATTAATGCAATTGACGAAGCATTTAAGTATGATAAAGAAGTTTTAATTGAACAGTATCTAAAAGGAGAAGAGTATACAATACCTATATTAAATGGTGAGCTTATGCCTATATTGCAAATAAAAACAAAAGAAACTTTCTTTGATTATAAAGCAAAATATTTTGATGATAAAACTGAGGAGGTTGTAATAAAGCTACCTAAAGAACTAGAAGAACAAATGGAAAGTATAGCTTCAAAGTGTTGGGATATATTTGATTGCAAATCATATGTTAGAGTTGATATTATAGTAAGTGATGGAATTGCATATGTACTAGAATTGAATACAGCACCTGGAATGACAAAAACTTCCTTGTTTCCTAGAAGTGCAAAAGCGGCAGATATGGAGTATTCAGAGCTTTTAAATAAAATCATTGAGTATTCCTTAATTTAAGAGGTGATAGATATTTGATTTTTTCTTCATTTAATTTTGATAAAAAAGAACCTTTTTATATACAGATAGAACAGCATATAAAAGAAAGTATAAATAGCGGATTACTTCAAAAAGGAAGTAAGCTGCCTTCAACGCGGGAAGTTAGCGAACTATTGAATATAAGTCGAAGCACTGTTGTTACAGCATATGAGAATTTAGAAAGTGAAGGTATAATTAAAAGTTTGAAAGGTAAAGGAACCTTTGTATCTTTACAGCTTATGAGCGAGGATAAAGCTTTTAATATAAAATGGGAGTTAAAAGTAAATAAGTATGCCAATATCTGTGAAAGTTTAGACATAATAAAAACTGAATTACCTTGGGAAAGAGGTATGATTTCATTTAAAAGTATCGCCCCAGATGAGACTTTATTTGATACAGAAGAATTTAAGAGATCATTTTTAAGTACATGGTCTTTCCAAGGCGACAAGCTACTTAATTATGGTTACGCTCAAGGTTATAAACCACTTATTGAATATTTATTAAAGTACATGGCTAATAAGGGAGTTAACATAGAGGGGAAAGACATTTTAATTACTAATGGATTTACTGAAGCTTTTGATATACTTATAAATTCATTAACAGAGCCAGGAGACAAAGTATTATGTGAAAATCCAACTCATAATACAGCATTAAAAATAATGAGAGCTCATGAGCTTAATATTATTGGAGTAGAAATGACACAAGAAGGTATGGATCTAAAAAAACTTGAGGATAAATTAAGAAATGAAAAGCCTAAGCTTGGTTTTATAATACCATCATATCACAATCCTACAGGGATAGTTATGAAGGGAGAACATAGAAAGAAAGTGCTTAATTTATTTGAAAAATATTCTGTACCTATAATAGAGGACGGGTTTAATGAAGAACTTTTGTATTCAAGTTCTCATGTTCCACCTCTCGCAAGTTTATGTAATAAAGGGAATGGAGTCATATATATAGGAAGTCTTTCAAAAATACTTTTTCCAGGTCTAAGAATTGGATGGGTTTTGGCAGATAATAAGCTTATAAGTACGTTAGAAAGTGTGAAAAGAGCTAGAAACATACACAGTTCTTTTTTAGATCAAGCCCTTTTGTTCAATTATATGAATAATGGTGCCTTTAATAAGTATCTAAAAAAGGTAAGAAAGCATTATAGAGAGAAATATAATTTTACCTTTTCGGCAGTGATGAATCATATACCGAATGAATTTATCATGGGAGAAGGAGGACTCCACATATTTGTTAAGCTTAAAGGAATTAGTAGCAGAAAAGTACTTGAAGGTTGTTATAAACGAGGGGTAGTGTTCACACCTGGTGATATTTTTTATACTGATGGCAGTGGCGAGGACACATTACGATTGGGTTTTTCGAAAGTAAGTTTACAAGACATTGAAGAAGGTATAAGAATAATAGGTGAGGAGATTAAGAGGATAAAATTATCTACAGAATGAATACAATTAAAAAAAGAATAATTTATTTGCCTGCCAGATTTTCCTCATATATATTCGGAAAGGCAGATGCGTAAAAAATAGCTAATAAAGTTCGTATTAGCTATTTTTTATTCTTTAAGAAATTACAATTTGTATAAGTATATTTACCGGTATATTTTAATACTAGATAATATTGAACTGTACTAAGGTAAAGAATAAAAAAGAAAAATTTATTCGCCTGCCAGATTTTCCTCATATACATTCGGAAAGGCAGATGCGTAAAAAAATAGCTAATAAAGTTCGTATTAGCTATTTTTTTTGTGTAATAAATTTTACATTTAATACATATATTTATTGTTTACACATTTGAGAAGTAGATGTAAAATAATATATAAATATGGAAATAAATACAAGAGGGTTTGTAGATGTGTGAGTAGGAGATTTTTAAATGAAAAAGAAGAGAAAACGTTATAATATTAGGATTGAAAGGCTTGCATTTTCATTTTCAGTAATTTCTATGCTTATTCTATTAGTATTAAATGGTGCCATATCAATATTTAGCTCTAATAAGGAAAAAATCGATGACACTACTTTATTAGTTAAATCAAAACAAAACTTTGTTGTATGTATTGATCCTGGTCACGGAGCATATGATAGAGGGACAGAAAGTGCTAATGGAGTATTTGAAAAAGATATTGTATTAAAAGTAGGCCTAAAAGTTGGACAAATTCTTGATAATAATAATATAAAAGTGGTGTATACAAGAAAAGATGATGAAACAATATTAGGATCAGACGATAGAGAAGATTTAAGGAAACGTGTGAAGATATCCCAAGATAATAAAGCTGATGTATTCGTTTCGATTCATTGTAATAGTTATAAGGATACATCAATTAAAGGGATAGAGTTATGGTGTAATGAGCCCAATACAAAAGATGAATTATTAGCAAAGGATATTCAGGAGGAGCTATATAAATTAAAGTATACTGAAAAACGAAATATGAAGTACCAAGCCAACTCGCCATTATATGTACTTAAAAATAATGATGCAATTTCAGCTTTAGTTGAAATTGGATATCTATCAAATAAAGAGGATAGTAAATTTATAACATCAAAAGATGGACAAACTAAATGTGCGGAAGCTATAGCAAAAGCTATATTAAAGTTTAAGGAAAGTATAAAAAAATAAGGGCTTTAATCACTTGATTATTGCTCTTATTTTTAACTGTAAAGACCAGTATAAAATTCTCAAGCTAGCTAAACCTAGTGGTTTTGAGATTTGTTATAGATTTTTAGGTGATACAGTAAAAAATATATTTGCGTACCTAAATTTCATCATATGTATTTGGAAAGTCATATTAGGAAAAAAAGCTCACTTCAGCGGATTTTTTTATTTATTTTAAATAAAACTTTAATAGTGCAAGCCAGATTAAATGCAATAAATTTACAAAGGAATAAAAAAGCATGCAAGCTATAATTATTTTGTTCGAATATATTAGTTGATTAACAGATGCCTTTTTCATTCTATTATATATGAATACAATTAAGGAGGCTGGAATTAATATCTTAAATAGGACAGCTAAAATTGGAGTGTTGAGTGTTATGGCAATAAGTGAATTACCTTCATAAAAGTATCCGCTATTGACTAATATAAGTGTAAAGAATATATCTGACACATTAAGAAAATATATAATTAATAACTTCTGCTTTAGAATTGACAAATTATAGTTTTTTAAAAAATTAAACATCAAATCATTCCTTTTAAAAAGTAGGATTTCCCATTTTAAGATAGAATATAATAAATAAATCAAAAATATGTTGTAAAAAGGTAGAAAAACTTTTAAATTATATTTAAATTGTAGTTACACATATTTAAAAGCTTAAACTTGCAAATAATATTTTTTTGAAATAGAATAAAACTTAAATAAGTTTTCATATTGGTGTACAACTTCATATTTAAATTTATATTTTTAAAATCTCATTATAGAACCTATAGGGGGCTAAAAATAGGATTTGTATTGAAGTAGTACAGCTTTAGAGTAAGGAGAGGTTAATATGATTAAACATATAGTAATGTGGAAGTTGAAGGATTACGCTGAAGGAAATGATAAACAATTTAATGCAAATGAGATTAAAATACGATTAGAGGCTTTAAAAGATAAAATTAGCGAGATAGGTAAAATAGAAGTTGGAATAAATAACAACCCTGCTAATTCTTATGATGTGGTTTTATATTCAGAATTTGAAAGTTATGAAAATCTAAATATATACCAAAGTCATCCGTCACATATAGAGGTTGCAGCCTTTGTTGGAGCTGTTAAGGTCGATAGAACTTGTGTTGATTATGAAGCTTAAGTTATTATTGATTTGCATAGTATTAGTTTGATATAAAGTAAAAAGCTAGGTCCATATATAAATTAGCTTTAAGTGTTTAAGTTAAAGTTAGTTTAGTTATATATGAATCTAGCTTTTCTTATCTAAAAATGATTAGGAAATTTTAAATTTGCTGGTAAGTTCATTTAAATCTTTCGAAATGTCGTTCAAATGATTTGATGTATTAAGAACTTGTTCGATATTGGCATTTTGTTCTTGAAGTGAGGCCGAAATTTCCTCAGTATTTGCTGCTGATTCTTCGGCAACTGCGGCTATTTCTTCTATGGTGCTTACAACATTATCTTTATTTTCATTAACCTTATTTATTTTACTTATTAGAAGATTAACCTTGTCTAACATACTGTCAATATCACTTTTAATTGAAGTGAAGGTCTTACCAGTTTCATCAGATACTTGTCCGGTTTTATGTATTGTATTTGATGCTTCTGTCATATATCTTTCAGTTTCAGAAATCATAGCTTGGAAATCATTGATTATGACTTCTATTTCCTTTGTGGATTGCTCTGTTTCGGTTGCAAGTTTTTTTATCTCGTTTGCAACTACGGCAAATCCCCTTCCTGATTCACCAGCTCTAGCTGATTCTATTGATGCATTCAATGCTAATAGATTTATTTGGCTAGCGATATCATTTATAGTATTTGTAATACTGCTTATATGATTTGACTGTTCTTTTAAATTGTTAATCCTAACAGCAACCTTATCAGATACAATCTCGTTTTCTTTTATAGTATCTACAAGTTGATTTATATTTTTAATTCCAGCATCGTTAGAAAGTTTGGTTTTATCTATATATTGTTTTATTACCGTTGTAGATTCTCCTATATTATTGATATCGTCAGCTAGGTGTTCTAGTTTTTCCGTACCATTTAAAGTGCTGCTTGATAATTCGTTTGATGCAGTAGCTATTCCATTTACAGCACTAGTTATAGATTCAATTGTACAAACATTTTGTTCAACTATCTTGTTCATATCTTCTGAGCCTATAGCAACTTTATTTGAGCTCTCAATTATTGCTAAAACTATGTTTCTAAGTTCAACTCTCATTTTAGACACGGAAGTAGCAATTTGATTTAATTCATCATTTCCTTTTATTTTGTGTAATGTATCGAATGCATTTTGATCAACACTAAAATCAAAATCAGCTGTTCTATTAAGTATTTTTGTTACAACTGAAATATTTGTTGAAATTTTGTAAGTAAGATACGATGCAAAAGACATACTTATTAGGACAATAGGTGCCGCAATTATGAAAATTATATCTAAGTTGTCTTTGCTTATATATCCCTTTATAACGAGATACATGTAAACTATGATAAATATGCTGCTTACAACTACAGCGGCAAATGAAAACATAAGCTTTTTTCTGATTGAAGATTTCATGCTATTACCACCTTATTTAAATTGTGTTTTTTCCATAAATTAATATTTATTTAATATTTCACCTCCAGAGAAAGAAAGATTTATACACTATAGTGCATATTATACAACTAAGTTTTATAAAATTACAATATAGTGCATTAGTTTACATTTGAATTTAATAATAAATTAATATTTAAAATTACTTTATATAGAAAGTAGTTTGTAAGTATAAAATCATTAAAAAATTGCTTATATATTATTAATATGCTATTATTAATGGTATAAAAATAAAAAAATAGCATTAATAATAATGTTAATTTCATGGTTTTATTGGAGGTTATAATGAAAAATAAATTAGCAAATACTTTTTTTAGAATAATATTTATTATAACAGGGTCAATACTAGCTGCAATAGGGTTAGAAATATTTCTAATACCTAATGAATTAGTAGATGGTGGAGTAGTTGGTATATCAATAATGGTAAGTCATCTCACTGGTTTACCTTTAGGCATATTTACTTTTATATTAAACATACCATTTTTCGTTTTGGGGTATAAGCATATTGGTAAGACCTTTACAATTTCAACACTTTTTGCTGTAATATGTTTATCTTTAAGTGTCAACTTTTTTCATCCTATTCCAGGAATTACTCATGATACATTACTAGCGGCGGTATTTGGTGGTGTTATTATAGGAGCTGGTGTAGGTTTGATAATTCGAAATGGCGGTTCCTTAGATGGTACTGAAATAGCTGCAATAATTCTAGATAAAAAGTTAAGCTTTTCTATTGGAGAGATTGTAATGTTTTTCAACTTTTTTATATTAGGAATTTCGGGAGCAATATTTGGATTTGACAGAGCAATGTATTCGTTAATAGCATACTTTATAGCCTTCAAAGTAATTGACATTATTGTAGAAGGACTTGATGAATCAAAGGCTGTTACAATAATATCTGATAAACATAAAGATATAACAGAGGCTATTGTGGACAGGCTTGGCCGTGGAGTAACGTTGTTGGATGGAAAAGGTGGATATAAAGGAATAAAAACAAATGTAATATATGTTGTTGTATCAAGATTAGAGATTGCTAAAGTAAAAAGTATTGTCCAAGGGTTTGATGAAGACGCATTGATCACCATTGGAAGTGTAGAAGTCGCTGGAAAGAGATATAAGAAAAAACCTATTCATTAGTAGGTAAAAAATTCATTACATGCCATAAATCAACCTGAATATAATATCTGTAATTATATAAAATAGTATTAGAAACACAAACAAAAATATTTTTTTAGGAGGGATACACAATGGCAAGAAGTAATAGAACTTTAGTTCCAGAAGCTAAGCAAGCATTAAATAAGATGAAACAAGAATCAGCAAAGGAAGTTGGGGTTAATCTAAAAGAAGGCTACAATGGAAACCTTACATCTAGAGAAAATGGTTCTGTAGGTGGAAATATGGTTAAGAAAATGATACAAAGCTATGAAGATGGATTAAAATAGTAAGTTCTTGGATTTACAAGTAATATCCATCATCAGAAAAATTATAAATTAAATAAAAATAATAGCGGGAGATATTATTATTCCTGCTATTATTTTTATTTAATTCTAAATTGATATCATCTAATATAATATACTCGTAAATGAGTAATAATTTTAAAAATTGAATTCAAAATAATATCTTATTTATAATATATATTAATATTAAAAGTTAAAAAATTATATAGTATCAAGTAATTTAAAAACTAAACTGTGTAAAATAAAAGCAAAAATGGAAATTACATATTAAATTCAATCTATATAAATTCTAATTAGTTTTATTCAAAAGAATTAAAGTAAGGATGCTTTAAACTATTAATTGATGAAGACGGTTAAGTTGAGCTTATATATTATAAAAAAGTTATATTTATAATTAATATATAGCCAAAAAAAGGATTATATATTAAAATTGTCTTATTCAATCAAAATCCTAGCAAAAATTTTAGTATAACAAATTAGTTACTAGGGAAAAGCCAGCTTCGTATAATTTTATTTTTTTAAATTTGGCTGATTATGAGTAGAAATTTTACAATCATAAATTTTATTACGAAGTGTATATAAATATAAAAAGGAGTAGATGAAATGACTATTATAGTATTTTCAGGTAATGAAGAAGGAGTTAGTGTAGAACTAACCACAGAAAAATTAGATAAAGCATTAGAAAAATATAAAGAAAATATAGAAGAATATTTTCTTGAAATATGGATTGAAGATGATGTAAAGCTTGGAGAAGTAGTTTTTGATTATGAATCTGATGAAGAAGATGCTCAAAAATGTTTTTACTTTTTAGATGAAGAGAATGAAGAACAATTTAGTTCATTAGAAGATGTTAAAAAATATATATTAGAAAGAATAAAGGCATAGAAATATGCCTTTTTAATTTAAATGAACTTCAGAGAGGTTTTATTTTTTAGAAGACTATAATAGAGTAAAATCTTTGAAACTTAGTTAGCTACCAAATATATTTGTATTATGGAAATATATTAGTTTAAATAGGGATTATAAAAATTGGTAAAAAGTTTTTAGAATAATTAATATTTTTCTCCTTAAAATACTATATATGAAAGGAGTGATTATTAATGAGAATTAAAGAGGGAACAATTCCAACTCTTATAGGCAGTGTTGTTGTAGCTGGAACAGCAGCTTTAAGAGCAAATGAACTTAGAAAACATGGAATGAGAAAAAGAGACTTAGTTCCAATGGCTGAAACTGCTTTATTAGGATTTGGATTAGCACATGTAGTTTTAGGCACTATTGATATGGTTCAACATCATAGATAATCTTTAAGAGAACCTTATGGTTCTCTATTTTTACTGTAAAGGCAAGTATAAAATTTTTGACTTAGTTAAATCTAAAACTTTCTTTAGAAGTTTTTTATGGCTGTACAGCAATAAAATAAAACTTATTGCCTGCCAAACTTTTCTCATATGCATCAGGAAAGCCAGATTCATAAAAATCTCGCTGAAGAAGGTCGATTCAGCCACTTTTTTTGTGGTATAGGGAAGAGCATAATTTTTATTTTGATAATTCAATAAATTTCATTCACTTTGAGTGTGAGTTAATGTAGACAGAATAATAATGAGTTTACTATTTAAAGTTAATAAAGATATGTTGTTTTTATTCATAGACTATTTTTAAATTCTCACGGTTTTGGTGAAAGAATTTAAAAATATAAATTTTATTACGAAATGACACATACATAATAATAGACTTGAATAATTTTTTATAATAAAAGGAGGATTTAGAATGAAGGTAAAGTTTAAAGGAAATGAGGTTGAACTAAAAGGGAAGCAACTTGCTGTTAATGAAACTATAGCAGATTTTACCGTAACAG
This sequence comes from Clostridium folliculivorans, assembly GCF_024341905.1. Lineage (GTDB taxonomy): Bacteria > Bacillota > Clostridia > Clostridiales > Clostridiaceae > Clostridium_AR > Clostridium_AR folliculivorans. Next base: position 376,712 of record NZ_BQXY01000002.1, on the reverse strand, counting down.
ATACGAATCTTAATTCAGTGAATTTTAAAGATATTCATGGCGTTAAAATATTGCTAGCAGTCCCATCTGTAGATACTCCAGTGTGTGATTTAGAAGTTGCTACATTTAATGATAAAGTTAAAGAATTGCCTAATATAACTTGTGTTACTATATCAATGGATTTGCCATTTGCTCAAGCAAGATGGTGTGCAGCAAAAGGAATTGAAAATGTTAAAGTATTTTCAGATTATAAAGAAAGAAATTTTGCAGATATTAGTGGTACTTATATAAAAGAATTAGGACTTTTAACAAGAGCTGCTTTCGTAATAGATTCAGGAAATAGAATAGTATATGCTAACTATCTAGAAGAAGTTTCAAATCAAGTAAACTTTGATGAGATATTACAAGTAGCCCAAAATACAAAATAGAAAATTATATGTATTTTATAACCATTTTAATTATTTAGAAATATTTCGAGTTTCTTTAAATATAAGGAACTTTAAAATATGAAAATGATTAAGATGGTTTTTTATTATAATAAGAAAATATCAATGATATGCTGAATAATAGAAAAAAGAATAATTTATAAGTCTCACAGAATTTATAAGCACTTTTATGAATATATTTATAAAAATATAGTTTTAACAATTTGTTTTTTTCTGTATTGGAAAGTATAGAAATTTTGACTTAGATAAACCTATATATTTCAATAGTTTTACAAGTTTTTTGATTATACAGTAAAAAATAAAACTTATTTGCCTGCCAAATTTTCCTCATATACATTCGGAAGGGCAGATGAGCGAAAAAAGATTATTGAAAAAGGCCACTTAAGCGACCTTTTTATAAATATATGAGTCAAAGGGGAGAAGGGAATGGATAAATTAGCTAGTATTATTATTTTGGCTGGAATAGCTGAAGCAATTTGGGAAACAATCAAGATGGTTTTCGATCATGGAAAATTGGATTTCAATAAGCTTGGTGCAATATTAGTAGGTGTATTACTTTGTCTAGTAACTGGAGCTGACATATTAAGCTTAATTGGATTTTCACCAAAAATTAATTACGTAGGACAAGTCTTAACTGGTTTGCTTATATCTAGAGGAGCTAACTTTGCGCACGATTTATTGACGAGTATTTATAATTTGCAGCAAAATACAAGGACAGATAATTCAAAAGTAGAAACAAAATTATAAGAATATATTTATTTAATAGATTTATAGAAATAATAAAATATAATAAACTTTTTTAAACATTTTAAAATAAAAGCTATAATCTTAGACTCTAAATAAACTACTTGAATGTGATACTAATTGTTGAAAAAAAACCTTATATATAATAAACTTTTATAATGTAAAAAGATTATTTAAAATGGAACTTTTAATGAACGAGGAAACGTTTATATAATAATGTGAAGGAATATTTCATTTTTAATGGCTTAAAATACAAAGTTACCTAGGAGGAATAATGAAAAAGATAGCAATAGTTTTTAATGGTGGAACAATATCAATGAAAGTGGATCCTAGAATAAAAGCGGCAGTTCCGAGTCTTACAGGTGAAGAAATAATGTCAATGGTTACAGGAATTGAAAGCTTTGCAGAAATTGAGTCATACACATATTCAAGCCTGCCAGGTCCACATATGACTCCAGAAATAATGCTTGATCTTTCAAAGTATGTGCAAAAACTACTTTCAAGAGACGATATAAGTGGAGTTGTAATAACGCACGGGACAGACTCTCTAGAAGAAACTGCCTATCTTCTAGATTTGACATTGGATACAGAAAAACCAGTTGTATTTACAGGAGCAATGAGAAGTAGCTCTGAATTAGGTTACGATGGCCCTTCAAATCTTGCAGCATCAATTTGTACCGCTATTTCTGAAGAAGCTAAAAATAGAGGAGTTTTAGTGTGTTTCAATGGCGAGCTTAATAGTGCGGCAGAAGTTACAAAGGTTAATTCAATGGCACTTAATGCTTTTAGAACACCTAATTTTGGTCCTATAGGTATAGTAGATAACAATCGTGTTATATTTTATAGAGATGTTCATAAGGAAAGCTTTATAGATATAAAAAATATAAATGGCGAGGTAACTTTACTTAAAAGCTTTGCTGGAATGGATTCTAGATTGATTGATTTTTCAGTGGCAAGTGGAGATAAAGGTATAGTGATAGAAGCTATGGGAAGGGGAAATATTCCTCCTGCTATGGTAGATGGCATAAAAAGAGCTATAGATAAGGGTGTTGTGGTAGTTGTGGTCTCAAGATGTTTTGAAGGAAGAGTTTATGACTCTTACGGATATCATGGTGGTGGAAAAGAGCTTAGAAATTTAGGGGTAGTTTTTGGAGACAATATGCCTGGCCAAAAAGCTAGAATCAAATTGATTACTGCTTTAAGCTACACATCAGATTTTGAGTACATAAAATGTCTGTTTGAAAGAGATTTGTATAAATAAGGTGAATTATAAAAAATAAAAGTAAAAAATAATTCGGATATATTGACAACAATATAGGTGGAATATATAATAATATTCGTGCTTATTGCTCGTATAATTTTGACGATATGGGTCGAAAGTTTCTACCAGATACCTTAAATATCTGACTATGAGGAATCAAAAGTTGTCAATACATCAATATGATGTCGCTTTGGTTCTTCACCTCTGCGGCTTTTATTTTTTAGGAGGAAGAAATTTATGCAAAATCTAAAAGCTAAACAAAGAAAACTAGCAATACTTGATAACAAAAATGTAGACTATAAGAAAGAAACTTTAGCAGGTATAACTACTTTCTTAGCTATGGCATACATAATAGCAGTTAATCCTGATATTCTTAGTAAATCAGGAATGCCAGTTGGTGCTTTAGTAACAGCTACCTGTTTGTCAGCAGGGCTAACTTCGATATTTATGGGGGTCTACGCCAATCTTCCTATTGGACTTGCGTCTGGTATGGGGCTAAATGCATTTTTTGCTTTTACTGTTTGTGGTAAGTACGGTATTTCTTGGACTGTAGCTTTAACCGCGGTTTTTGTAGAAGGCCTTATTTTTATAATTTTATCATTATTCAGTGTTCGTGAAGCAGTAGTTAATGCTATACCTCGTAACATGAAACTAGCAGTAACTGGTGGTATAGGATTGTTTATTGCGTTTATAGGTATGTTGAATTCAGGGCTTGTTGTACAGGATCAATCGACTACAGTTGCACTTGGTAGATTTACTACTCCATCAGTTGCAATTGCTTGCCTTGGAATTTTAATAATAGTTATTTTAGAAAAGAAAAAAGTAAAAGGCGCAATGCTTTGGGGGATTTTAGGTGGTACATTAGTTGCCTGGGCATATGCACTTTTCGATACACGAGGGGCTGCCGCATTTGGTATATATTTACCAAATGGAATATTCAAATTTGAATCACTTACACCAATCGCAGGTAAAGTTGATTTTTCATTCCTTTCGAATAGTGCTAATATACTTACATTTATAGGAGTTGTTTTAACATTCCTATTTGTAGATTTTTTTGATACAGTGGGAACATTAGTAGGTGTTGCTACAAGAGCTAATCTTGTGGACAAAGAAGGCAGAGTTCCTAATGCTGGAAGAGCTTTGTTAGTTGATGCAGTAGGTACTACTGGTGGAGCATTAATGGGAGTTTCTGCAATAACAGCTTACATAGAAAGTGCAACAGGCATTGAAGAAGGTGGAAGAACTGGATTTACTGCAATAGTAACAGGTGTGTTATTCCTGCTTGCAATGTTTTTATCACCGATATTTATTGCAATTCCATCATGTGCAACTGCGCCAGCACTAATATATGTTGGTTATCTAATGATGGGTACAGTAAAAGAAATCGACTTTAGTGATATTACCGAAGCTGTACCAGCTTTCTTGACAATAAGTATGATGCCATTTACATATTCAATAGGTGATGGATTAATGATAGGTATATTATCATATGTAATAATAAATGTAATATCAAACCTAGTTTCAAAAGATAAAAAAAAAATATCGGCAGTAATGTATCTATTAGCTGTTATATTTATTTTGAAATTAGTATTATAATTGTCTTCCTTCAATTTTATTATAGCCTTGCTAGATTATCTGGCAGGGCCTTTTTTACTTTATATGAGGGCATAGAGTTTAATTTCAACCTAAACCTAGTAAATTCAAGTTATTAGCGTAGCTTATAGGAATATAGTAAAAAACAAATATTGTTCGCCTGCAACTTTCATCATACGGATTCAAAAAGGCATATACGCAAAAAACTCAGCAAGGAAGATAGATTTAGAAAAAGTTTCAATGATAGTGGATGCTACTTAAAGATAATTATTGAGGTTAATAAGTAAAAGTAGTCTTGTAAAAAAAATATTGAGAGCAAATGTAAACATTCTGTTAACAAACTGTTGACATTTGTTAAGCGTATTATATACAATGAATATAGTCTCAATCTGATATATTTTTTTAGGAGGATTGACAATGATTAAAAGTATGACAGGTTTTGGAAGAGCTTCAAGTGAAGAAGAAAGTGCTAGAAGTTTTTCATTAGAAATGAAGAGTGTAAATCATAGATATCTGGATATAAATATAAGAATGCCTAAATCAATGATTTCGCTTGAGGAAAGAATAAGAAGAATTGTAGGAGAAAGATTGAACAGAGGTAAAGTTGATATCTTTTTGAACTACAAGAACTATGGACAATTTGATACTGCTGCAAAATTAAATGTTGATTTAGCAGATAGTTATGTAGATTGTCTAAAGCAAATTAAAGAAAGATATTCATTAAAAGATGAATTAAGCTTAACATTAATTTCTAGATTTCCTGAAGTTATAGTTCTTGAAGAACATGAGGAAAATTTAGAAGATATTTGGAAAGAATTACTTCCTCTAGTGAATAAAGCACTTGATACGATAATATGCATGCGAGAAGCTGAAGGCCAAAAGCTTTATGAAGATATGATTCTAAAATCTAATGATATTGAAGCTAATGTCAGAAAGATTGAAGCTAAATGCCCTGAAGTTCTTAAAGCATATAAAGAAAAATTAAGAGAAAAGCTTCAAGGTATTTTAGAGAATGTACAGATAGACGAAAACAGACTTGCAATGGAAGTGGCTATCTTTGCAGATAAGTCAACCATTGATGAAGAGATAACAAGACTGTATAGTCACATAAATCAGCTTAGAAGCACATTTTTACTTAATGAACCAATTGGAAGAAAGCTAGACTTCATTATTCAAGAAATGAATAGAGAAACGAATACAATAGCATCCAAGTCTACTGATTTGGAAATTACTAATTTAGTTATCAATATTAAAAATATGATAGAGAAAATAAGAGAGCAGATCCAAAATATCGAGTAGGAGGAATAATATGAGTATCAAATTGATCAACATTGGTTTTGGAAATATAGTTTCAGCTAATAGACTTGTTGCAATAGTAAGCCCAGAATCAGCACCAATAAAAAGAATAATTCAAGAGGCTAGAGATAGAGGTATGCTAATTGACGCTACATATGGTAGAAGAACAAGAGCAGTTATCATAACAGATAGTGACCATGTTATTTTATCAGCAGTTCAACCTGAAACAGTTGCACATAGATTATCTACTAAAGATGATGATGTAGAAGAGGTAGATGAATAATGCATCAACACGATAAAGGAATACTTATTGTGATATCGGGACCTTCAGGCGCTGGAAAAGGTACCATATGTAAGGCTTTGGTAGAAAATAACGAAAATCTTTTTATTTCAGTTTCTGCAACTACAAGAAAACCAAGAGTTGGGGAAGTTGAAGGAGTAAACTACTACTTTATAACTAAACAAGAGTTTTTAGAAAAGGTAGAAAATGATGACTTCATTGAGTGGGCAGAAGTTTATGGTAATTATTATGGAACTCCAAAATCCACAGTAGATCAAATGCTAGATGAAGGTATCAATGTAATCCTTGAAATTGATATTCAAGGCGCACTAAAGGTTAAGGAAAATGCAAGAGATGGTGTTTTCGTATTTATTCTTCCTCCATCAATGGAAGAGTTAAAGCAAAGAATTATAAATAGAGGAAGCGAAACACAAGAATCTTTAATGACAAGATTCAAATCAGCGTATCAAGAGATAAATTATGTATCAAAATATAACTATGCAGTTGTAAATGATACAGTTGATGAAGCAGTTAAAAAAATAGAAAGCATTATCTTAGCTGAAAAGTGCAGAGTAGACAGAATAAAAGAAACTATAATAGAATCAAAGGAGGGTTTAATTCATGAGCAACTCTATGATTAATCCATCAATCGTAGACTTATTAGAAAAGGTAGACAATAGATATTCATTAGTTATTGTAACTTCAAAGAGAGCAAGACAAATAATAGATGGTGCCGAACCATACGTAAAGGTAGACTCAAACAAACCATTAACAGTTTCTATTAATGAAGTTAATGATGGCTTTGTAAAATATGAACAAATAAAGGAAGGCTTAAAATAGAATGAGTAAAAAGTGTGTTGTTGTTGGCGTTTCTGGAGGAGTAGCAGTATATAAAGCTTTAGATGTTATTAGTACTTTAAGGAAACAGGATATTGACATTCATGTAATTATGACTGAGTCAGCAACTGAGTTTGTAACACCACTTTCATTTCAATCTTTAAGTCAAAACATGGTTGTTACAGACATGTTTGCAGAACCAAAGGCTTGGGAAATACAGCATATTTCATTAGCAAAAAGAGCGGACTTAATGCTTATTGTGCCAGCAACAGCCAATATTATTGGGAAAGTTGCAAATGGAATTGCAGATGATATGCTTTCGACTACAATAATGGCTACAAAAGCTCCAGTTGTTTTTGCTCCAGCCATGAATACAAATATGTATGAAAATGTAATAGTTCAAGAAAATCTTATAAAATTAAAAAGATTAGGGTATAACTTTATTGAACCTGCAAGTGGAAGATTGGCTTGTGGTGATGTTGGTAAAGGTAAGCTAGCCGATACAAAACTTATTTCTGAATACGTAATAAGTATGTTAAATGATCAAAAAGATTTAGTAGGCAAGAAAGTTTTAGTAACAGCCGGTCCTACTGTTTCTGATATTGATCCAGTTAGATTTATATCAAATAGATCTTCTGGTAAAATGGGTTTTGCTATTGCAGAAGAAGCGAGAGATAGAGGTGCTGAAGTAGTACTTGTAGCTGGACCTTCAAATATTCCTGATCCTTTTGGGATGAAAATAGTAAGAGTTAGAACAAATGAGCAAATGATGAAGGCTGTTTTAGAAGATTTTGATTCTTCAGATATCGTTATAAAATCTGCTGCAGTTGCAGATTACAAACCTAAAGAATATCATGATAAAAAAATCAAGAAAACTGAAGGTGATCTTTCAATTGATTTTGTAAGAGATAATGATATACTTAAAACTTTAGGTGAACGCAAAAAAAATCAGGTTCTAGTAGGATTTGCTGCAGAAAGTAATGATTTAATAGAAAATGCAGATGCCAAACTTAAAAGAAAAAATCTAGATTATATTGTTGCAAATGATATATCAAAATCAGATACAGGTTTTGCATCAGATGATAATTTGGTTACTATTATTTCATCTAAAGGTGAACATTTTGCCTTGGATAAAATGAATAAAAAAGACGTAGCAAGAAATTTGTTTAATATAATAAAAAAGCGCAATTAGCGCTTTTTTATTTATAGCTAAGGGTGATAATATTGAGTTTATTCGCAGGTGTAGTTGTAAATAGTGATGCTTTAAAAGTAGATAAGTTGTTTACATATGAAGTACCAGATAAATTTAGTCCCTTGATTCAAAAAGGACATAGAATAAGAGTTCCTTTTGGAAAAGGAAATAAAACTATAGAGGCTTTCGTTATGGATCTATATACTGATTATAACGGAAACATATCAAAACTAAAGGCTATTTCAGAAGTCTGTGATGAAAATCCATTAATTACAGAAGATGATTTTAGCCTAATACAATTTATGAGAGAAAAATACTTATGTAAGTATATTGAAGCCATTAGGGTGTTAATTCCTACCGGTATTATGAAGGGGAATAAAATAAAGACTAAAAAGGTAATCTGCTACGGTGGGGCCGAGCTTCAAGGCAATCTTAACAAGCCTAATTATAAAAATGCAGTGGATATTATTTCTAAAAATAGTGGTATTTATACTAAAAGTGAATTAATTGATAAATTTAGCCTGTCTGCTTATACAATCTCCAAATTACTAGAAAACAATATTATATTTTCTGATGATGAGCAGGTAAATAGGATAAATACTAGGAAATATGAAGTGTATTCATCGAGAGTTTTAAATATGGAACAACAACAAGCGGTAGATACTATTCTAAGTAGTAAGAATAAATTAATACTGCTTAAAGGTGTTACTGGTAGTGGTAAAACTGAGGTTTATATGAATCTAGTTAGCAATATGCTTAATAACGATAAGACATCTTTGATTTTAGTTCCTGAAATAGCCTTAACCCCTCAAATGATAGAGCGTTTTAAGGGAAGGTTTGGAAAGAATGTAGCTGTTTTTCATAGCCGATTATCTGATGGTGAGCGTTTTGATGAATGGTTTAGAATAAAGAATGGCGATGTTAAGTTAGTTATTGGTGCTAGATCAGCTATATTTCTACCTTTTGATAATCTAGGTCTTATCGTTATAGATGAGGAACATGAGGGAACTTACAAGTCTGAACAAAATCCTAAATACCATACTCGAGAAATAGCTGAATTCAAAAGTAAATTAACAGGTTGTACTGTTGTGTATGGTTCAGCTACTCCAAGTATTGAATCCTATTTTAAGGCTTTAGAAGGAAATATGAAATTAGTTGAATTAAAAAATAGAGTTGATAGTTCCAGTTTGCCTAAGATGGAAGTTATCGATATGAGAGAAGAACTTAGCAACAATAACAAAAGTATGTTTAGTAAAAAATTATATGAAGCAATCCAAGATAGATTGGAAAAGAAAGAGCAGATAATAATTTTCCTTAACAGAAGAGGATACTCAACTTTTGTTTCTTGTAGAAAATGTGGCTATGTATTTAAATGTCCTCATTGCGATATAGCTATGACTTATCATACTAATGGATATCTTGTATGCCATTACTGCGGTACAGCACATAGGCAACAAAGCGAATGTCCGTCCTGTAGCAGTAAATATGTTAAATATTTTGGTGCAGGTACTGAAAAACTAGAAATTGAGATAAAAAAGTTATTTCCTAAAGCGAGAGTTCTTAGAATGGATGTTGACACTACAAGGAAGAAAAATTCTCATGAAGAAATATACAATACTTTTAAAAATGGTAATGCAGATATATTGGTAGGAACTCAAATGATATCGAAGGGGTTAGACTTTCCTAATGTAACACTTGTTGGAGTTGTAACAGCTGATATTTCTCTTAATCTTCCTGATTTTAGATCTAGTGAGAGGACCTATCAATTAATTACTCAAGTTGGAGGAAGAGCAGGAAGAGGAAGTAAGGAAGGCAATGTCTTAGTGCAGAGTTATAATCCAGAACATTATAGCTTAAGTTATGCTAAAAATAATGATTACGAAGGTTTTTATAAAGAAGAAATAATTCTTAGAAAAACTATGAATTATCCTCCGTATGCAAATATAATGCTTATTAACTTAAGTTCTAAAAATCAAGTTGATTTGCAAAAGCACTGTGAAAAGCTTGGTTACAGTATCAAAAATGAATTGAAGGATAATGATCAAGTAGAAGTACTAGGCCCATGCCCATGTATAATTCAAAAAATTAATGAAATGTATAGATGGCAAATCTTAATAAAAGGTAATTTTGAGTTATCTTTGGCACATAATATAAAAGATATAGTTTATGAATTATCAAATGAAGTTTATAATGATATAAGGATTAGTATGGATATAAATCCAAATAATTTAGTATAGGAGTGATAGCTTTGGCTTTAAGAAATATAAGAAAAATTGGTGATGAGATTTTAAGAAAAAAATCTAGAGAAGTAGATACTATAAATGATAGAATCAAAACACTGGTTAAAGACATGATTGATACAATGTACGAAGAAGATGGAGTTGGGCTTGCCGCACCTCAAGTAGGAATCCTTAAGAGAATATTTGTAATTGATGTATATGATGATAATGGTGCTAGAGTGTTTATAAATCCAGAAATATTAGAAACTGAAGGTGCTGAAACTGATATGGAGGGATGCCTTAGCATACCAGGGGAACAATCAGAAGTAGAAAGACCAAGCAAGGTTAAAGTAAAAGCACTTGATATAAACGGACAAGAATTTGTATTAGAAGCAGAAGGTCTTCTTGCTAGAGCAATATGTCACGAAAATGACCATTTAGATGGAGTTCTTTTTGTAGATTATTCTAAATAGTAAGGAGGAGATAAGTTATGAATATAGTTTTTATGGGAACTCCAGATTTTGCGGTTCCATCATTAAAGTCTTTAATATCTGAATTTGGTGTTAAGGCAGTTTTTACTCAACCAGATAGACCTAAGGGAAGAGGTAAGAAGTTAGCTATGTCTGCAGTGAAAGAGGTAGCGGTAGAAAATAATATACCTGTATATCAGCCAATTAGAATTAAGAATGAGCCAGAAACTATAGATGCATTAAGAGGTATGGAACCGGATTTTATAGTGGTTGTAGCCTTTGGTCAAATATTACCTAAGTCTGTTTTAGATATACCAAAGTATGGGTGTATAAACCTTCATGGTTCTTTACTTCCAAAATATAGAGGCTCTGCACCTATACAATGGTCTATAATAAATGGAGAAAAAGTAACAGGCAATACTACTATGCTCATGGATGTTGGGGTAGATACTGGGGATATGCTTTTAACAAATAGTGTAGAAATAAATGATAATATGACCGCTGGAGAACTATACGATATACTGAAGGAAACTGGTGGAAAGCTTTTAGTTGATACAATAAATGGTTTAATTAATAACACTATATCACCGGTAAAACAAGATGAAAGTAAAACCTGCCATGCTTCAATGCTAGACAAAAATTTAGCTAATATTGATTGGAGTAAGAGTGCAATAGAAATTCATAATCTAGTAAGGGGACTTAATCCATGGCCGATAGCTTATACACAATACATGGATAAACAAATGAAAATTTACGAAACTGAAGTTATAAATAGAAATAGTGGTAAATTGCCTGGAACCATACTTTCCGTTACAAAGCAAGGTGTGGAGGTAGCTACAGGTAAGGATGTTCTACTAATCAAAAAGATTCAATTTCCTAACGGAAAACCACTATACGTAGAACAATATATAAATGGTAATTCTTTTGAGATTGGGTATGTGCTTTAAGCCGTTTCAATTTTATGTGCAAACTATTTTATGAGAATATACTTTGAGAATATCAATTCAATAAGAAATTCATATAACTATAGTTTAAAAATATTTTATTTATAAATGGTTAATTTAAGATAAGAAAAATTATAACTAGAAAAGTAAAGTGCTTAGCAGTAGAATATGATAAAAGGAGTGAATGTTAATGTTTTTTGATTCAACTTTTTTATTGTTAGTACCTGCAATGTTAATATCTATATATGCTCAATCAAAAATTTCATCAACTTTTAACAAATACAGCAAAGTTAAGAGTTATAATGGATATACTGGTGCTCAAGTAGCTAGGATAATTTTAGATGACTCTGGTCTTCATAATGTACCAATAGAATTGGTATCTGGTAAGCTATCAGATCATTATGATCCAAGACAAAAGGTTTTAAGGTTATCTCAGGATGTTTATTATAACAGTTCTGTCGCATCAATTGGTGTTGCAGCGCATGAAGTAGGGCATGCAATTCAGCATAAAAATTCGTATGCTCCATTAATTATAAGAAACGCAATTGTACCAGCTGTTAATATTGGTTCAAACTTTTCGTGGATTTTATTTGTGTTAGGATTAATGTTAGGGATACGACCACTTATAACTTTTGGTATATTACTTTTCTCAGCTGTGGTAGTGTTTCAGCTTATAACACTTCCGGTTGAATTTAACGCATCCAGCAGAGCTTTAAAGATTTTAAAAAGCAAAAATATACTCTATCCAGATGAAGTAAAAGGAGCACAGAAAGTTCTTGGTGCTGCAGCGATGACTTATGTGGCTGCAACTCTAATGGCTATTTCACAACTGTTAAGACTTATAGTCATCAGTGATAGAGACAGATAAACAGATAAATCGAGGTAAAAGATGAATAGCAGAAAAATAATTAAAGATACTTTAGATAGTATTCTCTACAATGGAGCTTATTCAAACATAGAACTTAATAAGCGTCTTAGTGAGAGTGATTTAAACGACAAAGATAAAGGTCTAGTTACTGAAGTAGTTTATGGAACAATTAAATATAAAAAAAGTATAGATTATATAATCTCTACTTTAGTAGCAGATGAAAAGAAAATAGATAAAAGAATTCTAAATATATTAAGAAGTGCTATATACCAAATTAAATATCTAGATAGAGTTCCTGATTTTGCGGTAGTAAATGAATCTGTAAATTTGGGTAAAAAGATTTCAATGAATTCTTCAAGGTTTATAAATGGAGTTCTCAGAAACTTTATAAGAAACAAAGATGCTGAAATTAAAAGTAATATAAGTGATATTGAGTATCTTTCAGTTGAGTACTCCTTTGAACCTTGGATGGTTAAACTTTTCTTAGAACAATTTGGTAGAGAAAAATGTGTAAAGATATTAAGTGGCCTCAATTCAACTCCAAGTGTAACTGTAAGGGTTAATTCATTAAAATCAGATTATGATGAAGTTTTTGATGAATTAAATGAACAAGGATATACAGTTGAGGAAGGTAATATCTGTCCTGAAGCTATAAACATAATTAGAGGAAAGAGCATAGAAAACAATCCTCTCTTCATACAAGGAAAAATAACTGTTCAAGATGAAAGTGCTATGCTGGTAGCTCCATTGTTAGAACTTAATGGAGATCTTAAAGTACTAGATCTATGCAGTGCGCCAGGAGGTAAAACAACGCATATTGCCGAGCTTTTAGATAATAAAGGGACAGTAATAGGTTGTGATATCTACGATCATAAGCTTAAATTAGTAGAAGAAAATAAAGATAGATTAGGAATAGAGAATATACAAACAAAATTACTAGATGCAGCTAAATACAATAGTGAATTTAGGGAAATTGCTGATAGGATTTTAGTTGATGCGCCATGTTCAGGTTTGGGAATTATAAGGAAGAAACCAGAAATAAAATGGACAAAATCTCAAAAAGATCTAAAAGATCTGGTTAATATTCAAAGAGATATGTTAAAGAATGCATGGTTGTACTTAAAACCTGATGGAATAATGGTATATTCTACATGCACATTGAATAAAAAAGAAAATGAAGAAAATATAAAATGGATTAAAGAAAATTATAAAGATGTTCAGATTGAAAAGATCTATTTAGGAGAAAGCGACAATGTAATATACAACGAAGATGGATCTGTAACTATATTACCAAATGAATTTTTTGATGGTTTTTATATTGCAAAACTTAGGAAGTTAAGTAGGTGATACAATGGATAATATCTTAGATCTAACTCTTGATGAACTTAAATCATGGATGAAGGCAAATAATGAAGGAGCTTTTAGAGCTAAACAGGTCTTAGAATGGATTTATAAAAAGCATACTTTTGAATTTAAAGATATGACTAATATATCTAAGGCTTTAATCGAAAAATTAGAAGAAAACTTTTATTTTAGTATTCCTGAAATTAAAGAAATCTACACATCTATAAATGATGATACCAAAAAGTTGCTTTTGGAATTTAAAGACGGAAATTTAATTGAAGCAGTTATTATGAAGTATAAACATGGAAATTCAATTTGTGTTTCTACTCAAGTTGGTTGCAGGATGGGTTGTAAATTTTGTGCTTCAACCTTAAATGGAATGGTAAGAAATCTGACTACAGGAGAAATCATAGCAGAGATTTTAGTTGGTGAAAAGATTCTTGGTGAGAGAATTTCTAATGTAGTTTTGATGGGAAGTGGAGAACCCTTTGATAACTTTGAAAATGTTATGAAGTTTTTAGAATTAGTAAATGCGGATTATAGTTTGAATATTGGTCAAAGGCACATAACACTTTCGACTTGCGGGATAGTACCTAAAATAAAGGAGTTTGCGGATAAAGATACACAGATTACTTTGGCCATTTCGCTACATGCTTTCAGTGATGAAAAGAGAAAACAGATAATGCCAATAGCAAATAAATATTCAATAAAAGAAATATTGGATGCATGCGATTATTATATAAAGAAGACTAATAGAAGAGTTAGCTTTGAATATTCATTGGTTAAGGATGTAAATGATTCAAAAGAAGATGCAAAGGCATTGGCAGGGTTGCTTAAGAATATGCTTTGTCATGTGAATTTAATACCAGTCAATGAAGTAGTTGAGAACTCCTTTAAAAGGTCATCTAAAAAAACAATTGAAGAATTCGAAAGTATTTTAAAAAGCTATGGTGTTGAAGTTACTGTAAGGCGAGAGATGGGAACGGATATAAATGCCGCTTGCGGTCAATTAAGAAGAAGCTATATCAATGCCCAGAATTAATAGGGGGAAGATTCTATGGTAAGCATTAAAACAGATGTGGGTAACAAAAGAAATTTAAATGAGGATTTTGCTAGTTACTATAAAGATGATAGATATTCTATTTACGTAGTTACAGATGGTATGGGAGGCCATAATGCTGGAGAAGTAGCAAGTAAGATGGCTGCAGAAGGGCTGATTTCCTATTTTGTTGAAAATTATGGTACAATAGATGATGTTAATATATTAAAAACTGCTATAGAACATGTAAATAGAAGTATATTTGAATTTTCACTAGGTGACGATACTTTAACTGGTATGGGTACTACAATAACTGCTTGCTTTGTAACTAAGAACTTAGCACAGATAGCTAATGTTGGAGATAGTTGTTGCTTAGGAATTATAAATGATAAGATAATCAAGATAACGAAAGATCATTCTTTAGTTCAAGAACTTTTGGATTGTGGATCTATAAGTGAAGAAGAGGCAATGCATCATCCTAGAAAAAATGTCATTACAAGAGCTATAGGTACAAATTTAAATGTAGAAGTAGATTTATTCGATATAACTTCTTCAGGTTTTGAGATACTTGTTTTGTGCTCAGATGGCTTAACCAATGAGATTTCGAATGAAGAGATTAAAGACTTGATCAAGTCCAAATCTAACTATGATGACGCTTGTACTGCTCTCGTTGAGCTGGCTAAAGACAGAGGGGGAAAAGACAATATTACTGTAATGATATTTGGAGGAGAGATATAGCATGGTAGGTAAGGTTTTAGGAGAAAGATATGAAATTCTTGAAAAGATAGGCGAGGGGGGAATGTCCTATGTCTATAAAGCAAAATGTCATAAGTTAAAAAGATATGTAGCAGTAAAAGTACTAAAAGATTCCTTTACCAATAATGAAGAAATCATCGAAAAATTTAAAAGAGAAGCTACTGCCATTGCCAATTTAACTAATCCTAATATTGTGAATATATTAGATGTAGGTACACAAGATAATATTCACTATATAGTCATGGAATATGTAAAAGGTAAAAATCTTAAAGAAATAATAAATGAGCATGGAAAATTTCCCTACGAAAGTGCAATAAGCATAGCATCTAAAGTAGCCAATGCACTAGATTGTGCACATAGAAATAATATAATACATAGGGATATAAAGCCTCAGAATATATTGGTTACTGAAGAAGGTATAGTAAAGGTTACAGACTTTGGTATCGCCAAATCAACGGATTCTTCTACAATAACTTATACTAATAGCGTTATGGGATCAGCACATTATTTTTCTCCAGAGCAAGCAAAAGGAAGCTATATAGATTGTAGAACTGATTTATATTCTTTAGGTGTAGTGTTGTATGAAATGGTAACTGGTAGAGTTCCTTTTGATGGTGAATCACCGGTCTCTGTAGCTTTAAAACACATTCAGGAAGATGTAGTTCCGCCTAAGAATTTAAACAGCAAAATTCCTGATAGCTTAAATTCCTTAATTCTAAAAGCAACTGAAAAAGAACCGATTAAAAGATACCAAAGTGCTAAAGAAATGATAGGGGATTTAGAGAAAATTAAAGAAAATCCAAATGCTCAGATAATTATTCCAGTTGAATCATTAGAAGATGATCATACCAGAATAATGGAGCCAATAACAGTTGAAGCTATAAAGCAAGCAGCGGCTAAAAAAGCTTCCAATGTAAAACCGAAAGACATCGATGATGAAGATGAAGAAGACGACGAGTATTACGATGATGAAGATGAAGATGAAAAGCTTACTCCAAAGCAGAAGAAGCAAAAAACTAAAAACAGGATTTTACTTGGGCTTCTATTTTTACTTTTACTTGTTATTGGTGCAGTTTCGGCATATGCAATTACAAATAATAAAGTAAAGCTACCTACAACTACAGCTGAACAGGTAGAGGTTCCAGATGTTGTTGGGATGACTAAGGATCAAGCAAAGAGCACTATAGAGGGAAAAGGGCTTGTATTTGTTGATGGTGGTCAAGAAAATAGCGATAAACCACAAGGAACAGTTACTCAAACAACTCCAGCTGTAGGTGAGAAGGTTGATAAAAGTGCTCAAGTTAAAGTTGTGATAAGTGCTGGCGTTGCTACAATAAATGTTCCGGATTTATCAAACCAAGATGAAGCTGGTGCTAAAAAAGCTATTGCCGCAGCTGGTTTCTCTGTTGGAAATGTGACTCAAGATTTTAGCGATACTGTTCCAAAGGGGAAGGTTATGAGTCAGGATCCTGCTGCAAATGCTGTAAAAAATAAAGATGATAATACTCCTGTAAACTTTGTTATTAGTAAAGGTCCGCAACCTGTTATAGTACCTTACTTTATTGGTAAGACTGTTGATGAAGCTCAAAAGATTATATCAGATGCAAAAATGAGTTTAAATCTAAAGCCAAAAGAAGTTGTAACTGATAAAGTTGAAAATAAAGATATGGATGGTAAAATATTTGATCAAACAATACCTAAGGATACTGAGGTAGCTAAGAATACAGATATAACTGTTCAATATTATAAATATCAACCTAGGAAAATAGATGTGCAAGGTGCATTAAATAATCAGACAAGAGACTATGCAGAGACTTGGTTAAATAAAAATGGAATTGCATATAATTTCGACGACCCAAGTCAGCCTAAAGACTCAACCGTAATCAAGGTTGAACCTGCACAAGTGGCACCTGGTGAATCTGTTAAAGTTTATTTAAAACCTGCAAATAAACCAGCTCAATAAAAAATTCGCTGAAGTGTCCTTCTTCAGCGAGCTTTTTTAACGCATCTGCCTTTCCGAATGTATATGAAGAAAATATGGCAGGCGAATAAGTTTTATTTTTTACTGTATGCCCATAAAAGACTTCTAAAATCATTGAAATATCTAGTTTTAGCTAAGTTTAAAATTTTATATGTTCCAATACAGTAAAAAATGGTGCCAGTATATACTGGCACCATTGCATTTTTATCGAAAAAGTGTTTATTATATTTATAGAATATATTTTTTTTGGAGGTACTATGACAGGTACAATAATTAAAGGCATTGGTGGTTTTTATTACATTAAGACAGAAGACGGAATAATTGAATGTAAGGCAAGAGGTATATTTAGACATAATGATCTGAAGCCCATGGTAGGAGATAAGGTTGATATAGAGGTTACTAACGGTAAAGGTGTTATTAACTCTATACATGAAAGGACTTCTGAGCTTATAAGACCTACTGTATCAAATGTTACTCAGGCATATGTAGTTTTTGCTATTAAGAATCCAGATATAAATTTTGACTTGCTTAATAGGTTTTTGGTATTGTGTGAACACAATAATATAAAGGCCATTGTTTGTCTAAATAAAATCGATTTATGCAGTGAAGAAGAAAGCACTAATATAAAAAACATCATAAATAATCTTGGATATGAAGTTTTATACATAAATGCAAAAGGACAACTGGGGCTTGATATTTTAAGAAGCAGGCTTTCAGACAATGTAACCGTATTATGCGGTCCCTCAGGGGCTGGCAAATCAACTCTCATAAATGCTTTGGCTGACAAAGAACATATGGAGACTGGGGAAATAAGTGAAAAGCTAAAAAGAGGAAAACATACTACTAGACATAGTGAGCTTATTCCAGTAGAAGATGGCTTTTTAGTTGACACTCCAGGGTTTTCAAGTTTAGATTTAGATTTTATTGAAAAAGATGACCTAAAGTATTGTTTCCCAGAGTTTATTGATTATAATGAACAGTGTAAGTTTACAGGATGTAATCATTACAAAGAACCTAAATGTGCAGTTAAGAATGCAGTAGAGGAAGGGAAGATAAGCACACTTAGATACGAATTTTACATAAGATCACTAGAAGACATAATGAGGAGGAAAATTAAATGGTAGTTTTTTCACCATCGATTTTAGCAGCAGATTTTACTAGATTAGGAGAGCAGATAACACGAGTTGATGAAGCTGGTGCTGAATTTATTCATATTGATGTTATGGATGGAGCTTTCGTTCCAAACATATCTTTTGGATTTCCTATAATAAAGGCAATTAGACCTTTAACAAAAAAGGTTTTTGATGTTCATCTAATGGTTGAAGAACCTGCAAGGTATATAGATGAGTTTATAGCCACAGGAGCTGATATAATAACTATACATTACGAAGCTGATAGACATATTGACAGAACTATTTCATATATAAAAAGCAAAGGAATTAAGGCAGGAATATCACTTAATCCTGCGACGCCTGTTGAGCTTATCAAACACCTAATATCAAAACTAGACATGGTTCTTATCATGTCTGTTAATCCAGGTTTTGGTGGGCAAAAATTTATTGACTACTCTCTGGAAAAGATTAAGGAAGTAAAAGAATTGTCAGAGAAGTATAATCCTGAACTTCTTATAGAAGTAGATGGTGGGATAGATAAGAGCAATATTAAGAAAGTTGTAGATTCTGGAGCTAATGTAATAGTTGCAGGTTCTTCAGTTTTTAATGGAGATAATATAGAAAATAACTTAATGGAGCTTAGAAGGGTGCTGTAGTAATGAAAGCTGTTATAGTAGCAGGAGGAAAGGCTCCAAATAAAGATTTGTTTTTATGTGAAATAGAAGATGCGGATTATTTGATAGCTGCAGATAGTGGTGTTAATGTATTTTATAAATATAATGTAGAGCCTAATGTAATATTAGGTGATTTTGATTCTGCTAAACACGAAGCAATTAATTCTTTTAAAGAAGTTGA
Source organism: Clostridium folliculivorans (assembly GCF_024341905.1). Classification (GTDB taxonomy): domain Bacteria; phylum Bacillota; class Clostridia; order Clostridiales; family Clostridiaceae; genus Clostridium_AR; species Clostridium_AR folliculivorans. The sequence continues at coordinate 357,496 of NZ_BQXY01000002.1, read as the reverse complement.
GATTGTTAAGTTTAAACCTGAAAAAGATTTTACAGATAGCGAATTAGCTTTTAAAAATGCAATAGAACATGGAGCAGATGAGATTGTTTTACTTGGATGTACAGGTACTAGGCTTGATCATACTGTTGCTAATATAGGACTATTAAAGCGTGCTTTAGATTTGAATATAAAGGCCATAATTAAAGATGAAAATAACTGTATTTTTTTGGTTTCTAAAGGTGTAGAACTTCAAGGATCTCACGGACAAACTATATCTTTTCAGGCTTTTGGAGAGTCAGTAAGGAATTTTTATATAGCGGATGCAAAATATCCACTTTATGATTATAACTTACAATTTGGAGACGGAAGAACTGTTTCAAATGAATTTATAGATAAATCAATTAAAATTGACTTTTCTGCTGGCATAGTTATGGTTATCTATAGTAATGACTAACAATTAAAATAAAAAATCTAATAATTTATGAAAAATTATTTGTCACCAATAAATTGCTTTTTGCATACTATATATAAAGCAGCTTATTGGTGGCTTTTATATTAATTGTGGGAGGAATTAGAATGAAAATAGTGGCTATTAAGTTACCTAAGTTTTTATCTGTTTTCTTAAGGATTTTTATAAGAAAAGGAAGGAAACATACATAAGAAAAACTAATATTATTAGATAAAGTTAAAAGCGTGCCATAGGCACGCTTTTAATGTTAAAAAAAAATGCAATTGCTAATTTACAACTGCATTTCACAAGATTCTTAGACAGCTCTTTGAACCTTACCTGAACGTAAGCATCTAGTACAAACATGAACAGTTTTTGGTGTTCCGTTAACTACAGCTTTAACTTTCTTTATGTTAGGAGCCCATTTTCTCTTGCTTTGTCTGTGTGAGTGGCTGTATTGTACTCCTGATATTACACCCTTGTTGCAGATTTCGCATTTTCTTGACATTTACAACACCTCCTTAACTCTGAAGATTGTGATCTTCAATAGGACATATAATATATTATCACAACATGTATAATTTATGCAAGATAAAAATACTAAATATGCGCAAAATATTAGAGATAATTAAGAGTATTGAATAATCTTCCTATTTAATATAGAATATATTTAATGGAATATAGCAAGGAGGAATTTAATTATGTTAGGCGTATCAAATGAGTTTGGAAATATATCATATTCTGATGAAGTAGTGGCTAAAATAGTTGGACTTTCAACTATGGAATGCTATGGTGTTGTTGGAATGGTATCTAAAAATGCAACCGATGGTTTTTGGGAGCTAATAAGAGTTGAGAATTTAAGCAAAGGTGTTAAAATAAATTTTAAAGAAGATAAACTAAATGTAGAACTATTCGTTATGGTTGAGTACGGTACAAAGATATCTGTTATAGCAAATAATATAATTCAAAAAGTAAGATATAACGTTGAAAATTATACTGGAATTAAAGTATCATCAATAACTGTTAACGTTCAAGCTGTGAGAGTTTAGGAGGGCAAACTAATGAATTATATTAGAATAAATGGTGAAAATTTTTACAATATGGTGATAAATGCAAGTAATAGATTGGAAGAGCAAAGCGAGTATGTTAATTCGCTTAATGTTTTTCCTGTTCCAGATGGTGATACTGGAACTAATATGTCAATGACATTTAAAGCTGCTGTTAAGGAGATTGAAGCCTTAAAAGGAGCTTCTATAGGCGAGATTTCAAAGAAACTTGCTAAAGGTGCTTTAATGGGAGCAAGAGGAAATTCAGGAGTTATATTATCTCAAATACTTAGAGGTATTTCAAAAGGCTTAGAAAATAAAGTGGAAGCGGATACAGCTGAGTTTGCTAGTGCTTTATCAGAAGGTGCGAAATCGGCCTATAAAGCAGTTATGAGACCGACAGAGGGCACAATTTTAACCATTATAAGAGCTGCAGCAGAGGCTGCTTCAGAATCTTCTGCTACTGATGTAACAGTACTAATGGAACAAGTTTGCAATCACAGTAAAACAATGCTAGATAGAACACCTGAAATGCTTCCAGCCTTGAAGAAAGCAGGAGTAGTAGATTCTGGTGGAATGGGTCTTTTAATTATACTACAAGGAATGTATGAGGCTTTAGAAAAAAATCTACAAGCAGAAATACAAAACTTTAAACCAGCAGTTACTGGAGTATCAGCAGCAAACAACATGGAAGATCATGATATTAAATTCGGATATTGTACTGAATTTATAATTATGGGAGATAGCTCTAAATCTAATAAGTTCAAAGATGAAATAGAGCATTTTGGAGATTCAATGATTGTTGTTGGATATGAAGATGTTATAAAAGTTCATATTCATACTAATGATCCTGGTGCTGTTCTTTCAAAGGCAGTTCAACTAGGTGAATTATCAAAGATTAAGATTGATAATATGAGAGAAGAACATAGACATCTTTTAGTTGAAAAAGAATATGAAGATGTTCCGGATGAAAATATAGTAGCTGTTGAACAAGAAGTTGAAGAAAAGAAAAAATATGCTTTTGTATCGGTGGCTATGGGATCTGGAATAAAAAATATATTCAAGGATTTAGGAGTTGATTATGTAATTGAGGGTGGTCAAACTATGAATCCAAGTACTTTAGATATACTTGAATGCATAGATAAACTAAATGCTGAGCATATTTTCGTATTCCCAAATAATAAAAATATTATAATGGCTGCGAATCAAGCTGCAGAAATATCTGATAAACATATAGTGGTTGTTCCTACAAAGACAATCCCTCAAGGCATTACATGTATTACTATGTTTAATCCAGAAGCTGAAGTTGAAGAAAATATAAAAGAACTTAATGATTCAATAGAACTAGTTAAGTCAGCATCTGTAACATATGCAGTAAGAGACACTGAAATGGATGGAATAGAAATAAAAGAAGGCAATATACTAGGGCTGATTGAAAATAAAATTAAGCACGTTGGTGGCGATGTATATGAAGTTACAGAAGAGTTATTAAATCAAATGGTAGATGAAGACAGCGAGCTTATTACTTTATTTTATGGAAAAGAATGCGATGAAAATGAAGTGAAGCAATTTGTTTCTAGACTTGAAAAGAAGTATAGCGATATAGATGTTCAATGCTATAATGGTGAGCAACCATTGTATTATTTCCTAATATCTGTAGAATAAATTTTAATATCTCATACATATGCTAACTTAGAGAATATAGATTTATCTAATGTTAAATTTATATAATAAACTGCTAAATAGTACATGTAATCTTATTGAAATTTATAATATACATCTGTCTTAAACATAATCAAGATATTGATAATAATTGACATATGATGTAATATAAGAAAAGCGACATTGTCGCTTTTCTTTTTACTATTTGTATATATGTACCACTTCGCAATAAAGTTTATATTTTCAAGTTCTCCTCTAAGAACCTAGATGAGTTTTGAACCTAGATTACGCTTTAAATGCATATTTATAGGGTTCCATTACGAAAATCTAAGTTATGCATGTTAGAAAATCGTGGTTACTGAGGATTTTTGCGGAATGTATAACTTAATGGTTGAATTTGGAATCTGTAGATAGACCAGTTCCAAATAAAATCTAACTAAGTAATTAAGGTTAAAATAATAGATAATAGAATAATCTACTAAGTTTTGTATAGCAGAACTGGGAGTTCTATATAATTTAATAACAAATATTAAGCTGAAGTTTTATTGTAATGAAAACTTCAATAAGATGTACTATAATAGATTATTAGTCATATAAATCGTATTTTAATACAAATGAAAAATGACTGATAAACTGAATGATTTTTTTATTTTAGGTGGTAAAGATGGATATATATAGCGAGATAAAAAAATTAAAAGGAGTAGGCCCTAAATTGGAAGAAAAGTTAAATCGATGTGGTATTTTTACTATGTTGGATTTGCTCCTTTATTTTCCAAGAGATTATGAATTTGTGGATGGTAATCCTAATATAGATGATATTTCTGAAGAACTTAAACAGATAATAAATTGTAAGGTAGTTTCATTTGAAAGAGATATTAGGACTAAAAACGGAAAACGACTAACCTCCATTGCTTTAAGATATGAAAATACTAAAGTTATAGCAAAATGGTTTAACCAACCGTACATAAAAAATAATTTTAAGATTGGTGAAAGCTATAATTTAATGGGGAAATACAAAAAGGTAGGAAACTATCTTGAAATAGTTAATCCTACCATAGTATTTAGAGATGCTAGTGACAATGAAATACTGCCAGTATATCCTTTGAAGGGGGATATTACTGGAGGAGTTATATCAAAGCTCGTTAATAGTATCCTATGCAATATAGTTATAGGAGAAAATTTACCAGAATACTTATTGTTAAAGTATAATCTAGTTTCTTTAGATGAAGCTATAAGAAATATACATTTCCCTTCTACAAAAGAAAAGTTAAATGGAGCAATTACTAGATTGAAATTTCAAGAGTTGTTTACATATTCGGTAAAACTTTTAATGTTAAAGAATCACTTGAAACAAGGTAGTAATGGTATTAAATTTAGCATGTGTCCCGAACTTACCGACTTAAAAAAATCACTTCCTTACGAGTTGACTAATGCGCAAGCGAAAGTTGTTAGAGAAATACTTCTTGATCAAAAAAGCTCTAGTCCAATGAATAGACTTGTTCAAGGAGATGTAGGAAGCGGTAAAACTGTTGTAGCGTTTATATCAATGTTTAATGTATATAAGAACGGTTATCAAGTAGCAATGATGGCGCCAACTGAAATTTTGGCATCACAGCATTTTTATGAAGCTAAAAAGTTACTTGGCAAATTCGACATAGATATTGAACTTTTGACAGGAAGTACAACAAATAAGGAGAAAATTAGGATAAAAGAAAAAATTTCTTCTGGAATCCCTATTGTTGTAATAGGCACTCATGCTATAATACAGGAAGATGTTAATTTTACAAATTTAGGGTTGGTTGTTACCGATGAGCAGCATAGATTTGGGGTAGAGCAAAGAAGTAAACTAATCAATAAAGGGAAAGAACCAGATGTTCTAGTTATGACTGCTACACCAATACCTAGAACTTTAGCTTTATATCTATATAGCGACTTGGATGTTTCTATTATCGATGAACTTCCTCCTGGTAGAAAAAAGATTGAGACATTGTTCTTTCAAAGTGAATCAAAATATCAAGCATATAATTTAGCATTAGATGAAATTAGCAAAGGAAGACAAGTTTATGTGGTATGCCCTCTTATAGAAGAGGATGAAGATGGAAAGTTGAATTCTGTTGATGAAGTATATAATGATCTTAGCGATGGTGTTTTAAAAGAACATAAAATCGAGAAACTACATGGAAAGATGGCTCCAAAGGATAAAGAAGATATTGTTAATAGATTTAAAGAAGGTCATATAAAAGCGTTAATCTCAACAACTGTTATTGAGGTTGGGGTAAATGTGCCTAACGCTAGTGTAATGATTATTGAGAATTGTGAAAGATTTGGATTAAGTCAGTTGCATCAGCTTAGAGGAAGAGTAGGAAGAGGTCAATATCAATCTTATTGTATCTTAGTTGGTAATGCTAAAAATAATATAACTAAGAAAAGAATGATGATAATGACTGAAAGTAATGACGGGTTTTACATTGCAGAACAAGATTTGAAGCTAAGGGGATCTGGTGAAATGTTTGGGCTGAGACAAAGTGGGGATTCAGGCTTGATTTTAGCGGATATAATTGAAGATATGAAGATATTAAGATGTGCCAGCGAAGAAGCTAAAATAATTTTACAGAGTTCAGATGTAAATAATGTAAAGCTAATTACAGAGATTAGTAAAAATCTTTCTAGAAGTTCAAAGTATATTTGCTTCAACTAAAAAACTTTGATAAGATATTTTTTCTGATTACAGATAGGTATCCATTTATTTAAATAATATTTTAATTTATTTATCTATATGATAAAATTCACTTAATTTAGGAGGACATACAAATGAGAATCATAGCAGGAAAAGCAAAAGGAAAAAAATTATTATCACCACCTACATACGATACAAGACCAACATTAGACAGGGTGAAAGAAGCCATGTTCAGCAGTATACAATTTTATATTCCTGATGCTGTTGTAATTGACATATTTGCGGGGACTGGTAGCTTAGGGTTAGAAGCTGCAAGCAGAGGTGCTAAAGAATGCTATTTAGTTGATAAAAGTCCTATAACATATCCAGTTTTAAGGGAAAATATCCAAAATTTAAAATTCGATGATTTCTGTTTCTCTTTAAATATGGATGCATATAGTGCCTTAAACTCTATGGCTGATAAGGGAAAGATGTTTAATATTATTTTTATTGATCCACCTTATCTAAAGAATATGATTCCTGATGCGATAAAGATAGTAGAGGATAGAAATTTGCTAGATCCGAACGGTATAATTGTAACTAAAATAGATACAAGTGAAGAAATATATCAAGGCAGTGAAAAAATTAAGATAACAAATGAAAGAAAATATGGAAATACAACCGTTGTCTTTTATAAATACAAGGAGGACTAAAATGAAGATTGCCGTATACCCTGGAAGCTTTGACCCAATAACTAATGGACATCTTGATATCATTGCTAGAGGGGCTAAGGTTTTTGATGAAGTAATAGTTGTCGTACTAGTTAATGTTGATAAAAAAGGCTTATTTAAGATAGATGAAAGAGTAGAATTAATAAAAAGAGTTACAAAAGACTTTCCAAATGTGAAGGTTGAATTTTTTAATGGTCTTTTAGTAGATTTTATGAGACAAAAGAAAGCTACTGTAATCTTAAAAGGATTGAGAGCAGTTTCTGACTTTGAGTATGAATTTCAAATGGCATTGATGAATAATAAATTAGATCCGGAAATAGAAACTGTTTTTATGATGACTAATGCACAGTACTCATACTTGAGTAGTTCAGCTGTAAAACAAGTTGCTAAATTCGGTGGTTGCATTCGTGAGTTGGTTCCAGATGAGATTATCGTAGATATTATAAGTAGAATAAAGGGGGAATAAGGGTGAGTAAAATGGAAGTTAATGTTATTGAGCTCCTTGAATATCTTCAAGATATTGTTGAAAGTGCAGCAAAGGTTCCTATAACTGGTAAAGTTGTTGTTGATAAGAAGGAAGTACTAGAGGTTGTAGATCAAGTTATAAATTACTTGCCAGATGAATTTAAGAAAGCTCAATGGGTTATGACAGAAAGAGAACGGATTTTAGGGGAAGCACAAAAAGAATATGAATCTGTTAAGAAGCAGACGATGGATCTTCTAAAGAAGCAGGTTGAAAACCATGATATAGTAAAAGAAGCAAATATTAGAGCACAAGAAGTAATAGCTTCAGCTCAAAGAGAAGCTAAAGCTATTAGAATAGGTGCAAGAGATTATGCAGATGAAATACTTAGTCAACTTGAAAAAGAAATAGAAGTTAAAACAAATGAGATTTTAAACATAATTAAAACTAACGTAGAAACTTTGGCCACTAATATGAATGATGATATGAATAAAAGTGCCGTTACTATAAGAGAAAATATTAAGGAACTACGCAGCATTAAATAACTTTTTTATACTTAGACAAATAATTGTTAATATCATAAATATTAAGTATGGTAGCCAAATTTGGTTGTTAAGACCAACTGGGGAATTTGAGCTGAATGTAGGTATCGTAGTGATGAATATAGTACATAGAAGGAATGTGACGATTACACCTATCAATCCTTGTAAAAATTTAATTGCAAAATATTTTTTTACTGAGATATCATATTTATAAAAAAAAGCGTGTGTTTGTGCAATAATTGAAAAGCCTCCAAAGCAGCAAAAAAAGCTTATGAGGCATAATTTTATTGTTATAGATAAAGTGCTACTTGTTATAATATAACATCCGTTAGTTAAGTCTAGACTGCCTAGGAATAATGCTGATAACAATTCGTTATTTAAATTCATATTAGATATACTGTTAGAAATAATGCTTGCAATAGCATTATTTTTTATTATGGCTATTAATACAGCAAAAATAATTACATAGCCGCCTACCATCAGGGTACCATTTATACCATCGTTAATGGATGCTTTAAAAGCTTCACCTATATTAAGATTTTTAGGTGATGGTTTAAAATTTAATCTTTTAGGATTAGCTTTGCTTTTGGAAAATAAGCCAATTATAAAAAAAGATAAGTAGTTTGCAGCGAGTATTATATAACCATAATAGATATTGTTGAGCATTGAACTAGCCACAGATCCTAATATGAATATTGGTCCAGCATTAGAAGCTATGTTTAAAAGCCTTTTGAACTCAAGTTCATCTATATAACCATTATCATAGAGCTCAGAACTGTATTTTGCGCCAAGAGGATAACCACATAACATACTTGCAACAATAGCGAAGCTACAGTTTTTACTTAGTCTTAGAGGTCTACATAAAATTGGTCCTAATAATTTAGAGTATATAGATATTCCATCAAAAGCAATAAGAAGATTGCAGATAACCATAAATGGAAACAAAGAAGGCAAGATGGCCTTTATAAATAATTGTGCGCCTTGTAGAGCTGCTTCCATGCAACTTCTTGGATTTACTACAAAATAGAGTATTAATATTGTTAATGATAAAGTTACAAAAGTGCTTGTCCTATTAAAATTAAGCTTTAGAAGCATAAAAATTAATAAAGCTGATGCAATAAGCAATAAAAAAATACTATACATGAGATCCCCCCTTATCTCATATATAGTATTTTCTTTATATATTTATTCTAGAATTGTATTGAAAGATTTTAATATTTATTTATGTACAAAAGGGCTAATTAGATAATCTGCATTAACAGGAATAGTTGGATTTATAAGAGAATATGCATTTGTGGCCCTTAAATCGATTTCTAGCATTGGATTATTTATTTGTTTTGGCATTTTATTTATTATATTTATTTCTGAGTTCCTTTTTATTTCTTTTACTATTTGTGCTCCAACATTGTTTAATCCAAGTACTCTTAAATAATTTGGTTTTGAAGTTCTTAAAGACTGAATATCATAGTTTTCAAAGCCTATAAAATATTGGCATAAAAGTCTTGAAAGCCTTGAATAAGCATATCTTTTACTTTTAACTAGCATTATAAGTTCATCAGCAGATTTCGCTTTCATAATTTCTTTGATAAATTTATTTTCTAAACCTTCCATGTTGTCTGGAAGATTAGAAAGTGAACCTGGATTAGTTGTAATCTTATACTTAATATACTTAAGAAAATCATCATTTGATGGAAACTTATCTGAAATTTTCCTTTTTTCATCTATAATTTGTATAGATGTATCAGGCATGTATTTATAAAGTTCATCAATTGGGGAATCATTATAAAGTTGTTCCCTTATAGCAGTGGCACTTGCAAAACTACTGGTAAGATTTATGTCATTATAAGATGAACCTATTCTTTTAATAGTTATTGGGTTGATAGTACTTTTTGATTTAATTATACTTTTGCAGTACTCAATACCTAGAATATTATTTGAGGAATTTAAGAATTTTTCGAATTCCTCTGAGCGAAAATTGAAATTATCATATTTTTTGAAATACTCAAGTAAAGCTTCTGAACGGGATTTTACATATGACTTACCTTGGTTTAAATGATTGCGTAATAAGGATTTAAACTCATTTGATTCATAGGATAACGTTTTTGCTACTTTCATAATTATATCTATTTCTCCAATTTCGCTTCCAAAACATATGGAGTTAACTACTGATGTTTGATTTAAAATATCTACAGCGCCTTTTGCGAAAAATTCAGCTGAAGATACAGAAAATATTGTAGGTAGTTCTATAACTAAGTCAACTCCGTTCAGAACAGCAATTTGGGCGCGAGTCCATTTATCTAAGATTGAAGGTAGACCTCTCTGAACAAAATTTCCGCTCATTACGCATATGACACCATCAGCATTAGTAACCTTCTTAGTTTGCTCAAGATGTAGTTTATGTCCGTTATGAAATGGGTTATATTCAGTTACTATTCCAACAATATTCATAATAAAACCCTCCTTTATCAAATTATAGATATATAATACACCAAACATTGGATAGAATAAATATAGTATTAAAAAATGAAATGTCAGATTATTATTAATTATTCAAATATAAGAACTACTATGTTTTTGGCTTTATGTGTTGAAATCTACTCTAATTTAGGAGTATATTAGTATATGTAGATATTATCCGTTCGACTGAAAGGAGAAATGAACATGGAACTTATGAAGCAAATTTGGGATATGGCACAAAAAGATATAAAGAGAATTGTGCTACCTGAGGGAGATGAAGAGAGGACACTCGTAGCATCTCAAAAAATTAAAGAAAATGGATTAGCAGAGGTAACTTTAGTAGGATCAGAATCAGTGATTAGAAGTAAAGCCGCAGATTTAGGTGTTAATCTAACAGGAATAAATATCGCTGATCCAGAAACTTCAGATAAGCTTGAAGTTTATGTTAATGAATTTTATGAGCTTAGAAAAAGTAAAGGTATGACAATCGAGAAAGCTGGAAAGATTGTAAGAGATCCATTATATTTTGGTACAATGATGGTGAAGGTTGGAGATGCAGATGGTATGGTTTCAGGTGCTGTACATACTACTGGAGATTTACTAAGACCAGGTCTTCAAATAATTAAGACTGCACCTGGGGTTTCTGTTGTATCAAGTTTCTTCATTATGATGGTACCAGGTTCTAAATATGGAGAAGAAGGAATGCTTTTATTCTCAGACTGTGCTGTTAACCCAAGCCCAAGTTCAGAGCAGCTTGCAGCTATTGCAATAGCAACAGCTGATACAGCAAAAAAATTATGTAAGATAGACCCTAAGGTTGCTATGCTTTCATTCTCAACAATGGGATCAGCAGATCATGAGGTTGTAGATAAAGTTAGAGCTGCAACTGAAAGAGCTAAAGAATTGAGACCTGATCTATTAATAGATGGGGAAATGCAATTAGATGCAGCTATAGTTGAGAAAGTTGCTAGTCAAAAGGCACCTAATAGTGATGTAGCTGGAAAAGCTAATGTTCTTATATTCCCAGATCTTCAAGCTGGAAATATAGGTTATAAACTTGTGCAAAGATTTGCGAATGCAGAAGCAATTGGACCAATCTGCCAAGGTTTTGATAAACCTATAAATGACTTATCTAGAGGTTGTAGTTCAGATGATATTGTAAATGTAGTTGCACTTACTGCTGTTCAAGCACAATTTGATAAATAGAACATTTTAATCATTTTAGGAGGAATAGAAATGAACATATTAGTAATTAATTGTGGAAGTTCGTCTTTAAAGTATCAATTAATTGATATGAGTAAAGAAGAAGTTTTAGCAAAAGGACTTGTTGAAAGAATAGGAATAGAAGGATCAATACTTACTCAAAAAGTAGAAGGTAAGGACAAATACGTAATAGAACAAAAGATGAATGACCACAAAGATGCAATAAAGTTGGTTTTAGATGCACTTGTAGATAAAGATAATGGTGTACTAAAGTCAATGGATGAAATATCTGCAGTAGGCCATAGAGTTGTTCATGGCGGTGAAAAATATTCAAGTTCAGTTCTTATAGATGATGAAGTTATGAAGTATTTAGATGAATGTATTAAACTTGCGCCACTTCATAATCCTCCAAACCTAATAGGAATAGAAGCTTGTAAAGATCTAATGCCTAACACTCCAATGGCAGTTGTTTTTGATACAGCTTTCCATCAAACAATGCCAGACAAGGCATTCTTATATGCTTTGCCATATGAGTTATATAAAGAACATAATATAAGAAAATACGGATTCCATGGTACTTCTCATAAATATGTATCTGCTAAGGTTGCAGAAGTTATGGGTAAAGATTTATCCGAATTAAAGATTGTAACTTGTCATTTAGGAAATGGTTCAAGTTTAACTGCCATAAAAAATGGTAAATCAATTGATACATCTATGGGATTCACTCCATTAGAAGGTGTTGCAATGGGTACGAGAACTGGAGATCTTGATCCTGCTGTAGTAACTTTTATAATGGATGAACTTGGCTATACAGTTGAACAAACTAACGAATTATTAAATAAAAAATCTGGAGTCTTGGGTATATCAGGTGTAAGCAGTGATTTTAGAGACATAGAAATAGCTGCTGAAAATGGTAATGCTAGAGCTCAATTAGCTTTAGATATATTCCAATATAGAGTAAGAAAATATATTGGCTCATATGCTGCTGCAATGGGTGGTATTGACGTAGTTGTATTTACTGCTGGTGTAGGAGAAAATGATCCTGTAACAAGACTAAAGGCGTGTGAAGGTTTAGAGTTCATTGGAATAGAAATAGATCCAGTTAAAAACAACGTAAGAGGCAAAATAACTGAAGTAAGCAAAGATGGTTCAAAGGTAAAGGTATTTGTAATACCTACTGATGAAGAAATGATGATTGCTAAAGATACTTTGGAGCTTGTTAGAAAATAAAAAATAAATTTCTTGACTTTTAAAAGTCATGTTTATATAATAAATTGTGTTGTCAGTAAAAATTACTAATTCTGCTATAAGGATGGCTGTGCCATTCTTAGGCATGAAGTGGAGTTGTACATATGATACTACAATTTTCAGATTTAATTAGCAAGAGAGAAAGAGTAAAGGCTTTAGACTTTACATTGGATCTAGGTACCTTTAATTACGAGGGTGAATCGATAAAAGCTGTTGAACCTGTAAAGGTGAAGGGCAAGTTCTCTTTTAATGAAGGGCTGTTAGAGTTAGATGTGGATGTTGAAACAGTTTTAGAACTTTCTTGTTCAAGATGCTTAGAAATCTTCTCATATCCAATACACATTAGTGTTAATGAGAGATTTACAAATAATTTATCAGATGAAGATGATGATCTTATCTTCGTTGATGGTGATACAATAGATATCACAGAAATAATTGTTAACAATATTATATCAGCCTTGCCTATAAAAAGACTTTGCAATGAAAGTTGTAAAGGTCTGTGTCAGCAATGTGGAACGAACCTAAACAAAAAGCAATGTAGCTGTGACAACAACGATATTGACATTAGATTGGCTAAATTGAATGATTTGTTTAGCAAATAAGGAGGTGTAATTATGGGAAATCCTGCTAGAAAAACATACAGAGCAAAGAGAGATTCAAGAAGAGCTCAAACTTTTAAGTTAAGCATACCTGGTATTGTAGAATGTCCTCAATGCCATGAAATGAAATTAGCTCACAGAGTTTGTAAGAGCTGTGGACATTACAAGGGTAAAGAAGTAGTTGCTTCAGAACAATAAAGAAAGTCAATTGACTTTCTTTTCTTTATATGTAATAAAATATTTAGTAAAAGTTTTTAAGCCATATAAAGCTTATTTTTGTTAAAGGCATTTTACTGAGTTTCATCATGAATCAGTTATTTGATTTTAATAAATATGAAACACTTCAATCCGAAATGTATTTTTAAAACTCTCACGGGTTATGGTGAGAGAATTTAAAAATATAAATTTTATTATGAAGTGGTTCATCTATATTATCCTAATGTTGTAAGTGAGATTAAAGTATAAGATTATTATTAATAATGCATGTTAGAGTTAAGAGAATATATATCTTGATTTTGCATTAAATGTGTAAATAATAAAATATTAAGATTCTAAGTTAAATGATAGTTTACAAAGGGGTGATAAAATGAAAATAGCTATTGATGGTATGGGTGGAGATAATTCTCCTTCTGCTATAGTAGAAGGATGTGTAGAGGCTCTAAAAGAGTTTGAAGATATCGAAATCGTAATTACTGGACCTGAAGATAAACTAAAAAGTGAGTTAAGTAAATATCAATATGACAGTTTAAAAGTAAAAATCATAAATGCTACTGAAGTAATTGGTACTAATGAACATCCAGTTATGGCTTTAAGAAAGAAAAAAGATTCTAGTTTGAATAAAGCTTTGAAACTTGTAAAAGATAAAGAATGTGATGCAGTAATTTCAGCTGGGAGTACTGGAGCATTCCTTGCAGGGTGTACTTTAGTAGTAGGCAGAATAAAAGGTATTGAAAGACCTGCATTATCACCTATTATGCCAGGAATGAATGGGCCTTTTGTGGTTGTTGATGCTGGTGCAAATGTTGATTGTAAACCACAATACTTAAAGCAGTTTGCAATTATGGGTAAAGTATATTATGAAAACGTAATTAAGGTATCTAATCCTACAGTTGCATTGGTTAATATCGGTGCAGAAGAAGAGAAGGGTAACGAACTTACAAAGGAAACTTATTCACTTTTGAAAGATTCTAATCTTAATTTTGTAGGAAATATAGAGCCTAGAGATATCTCAAATGGAGATGTAAATGTTGTTGTGTGTGACGGATTTGTAGGAAATACAGTTCTTAAAATGTACGAGGGTGTTGCTTCAAATCTTCTTGGGACTATAAAATCTGAAATCACATCATCAATAATTACTAAAATTGGTGCATTGTTTATACTTCCTGTAATAAAATCCTTAAAAAATAAATTTGATTACAAGGAATATGGAGGAGCTCCATTTTTAGGTGTTGATGGAATCTGCATTAAAGCTCATGGCAGCTCAGATGCAAGAGCTTTTAAGAACGCTATAAAGCAAGCAAGGATGTTTTATGTTAATGATACTCTTGCAAAGCTTAAAGCTGAACTTGAAGTTAATACTAACGATAAAAACTGATATTACTTTTAATATAAAATAATATTTTATTACAAATATGCTTAGAGATATATTGACGATGTTGATTATATATAATATTATCTAAGTAGATTAATTTTGGAGGTGCATTAAATGTTTGAAAGAATAAAAGGAATAATTGCTGATAAGCTTAGTGTGAATGAGGGTGATATTACACTTGAGGCATCATTTATAGAAGATTTAGGTGCAGATTCACTAGATATAGTTGAGCTTATTATGGCTTTAGAAGATGAACTTGAAATGGAAATCCCTGATGATGTAGCAGAAGGCTTTGTTACAGTAGGCGATGTAGTAGAGTATCTTAAAGAACATAGTGAAGAATAATATATCCCGCCTAAAGCGGGATTTTATATTTTAAATTAAGTTTATTCTTGAATGTGTTAATGATGGCATAAGTAATAAATTTAAATTAGGCAGTAAAGGATTAACATACTGAAGAATAAACCTTAAGGAGTTGAAATTTTTTAAATGTACGAGTTTAATATTGAAAAGATTGAAAGCAAACTAAATATTTATTTTGAACATAAACATTTGCTTGAAACTGCATTAACTCATAGTTCATATGCAAATCAGTATAAAGGTGTTGAGTATAACGAAAGACTTGAGTTTTTAGGTGACTCAGTGCTTCAAATCTGCATATCTGAGTACTTGTTCAATTATTGTAAGGATAAATCCGAAGGTGAGCTTACAAAAATGAGAGCTTTAATAGTATGTGAAAATTCTCTTTATGAAGTGGCGAGGATTCTTGAACTTGGTGATCTCATAAGAATGAGTAAAGGTGAAGAATTAACAGGAGGAAGAGAAAGAATATCTATTCAGGCCGACTGCTTAGAGGCTTTGCTAGCTGCTATATATTTAGACAAAGGATTAGAGTATGCTAGGGAGTTTATAATAACAAACTTTAAGGATGTAATCGAAGATGCAATTAACGATAAAATAGTTCTTGATTTTAAAACAAAGCTTCAAGAAAAATTGCAAGAGAATGGTGAAGTTAATATAAATTACGAACTAGTTAAATACGAGGGTCCTCCACATAGAAGGAAATTTTATACTAAAGTAGTTATCGGTGATAGGATAATTGGTGAAGGAGAAGGATTTAGTAAAAAAGAAGCTGAGCAGCAGTCTGCTAAAAAGGCTTTGAATTTTTTGGAGGGCAGCGGTGAGTAAAAGTTATTATATAATTCCAATCTTCGTACCTCATCTAGGATGCCCACATAACTGTGTATTTTGTAATCAAAACAAGATATCTGGTGAAGAAGGAGTAGTGGATAGTCGGTATGTAGAAAATACAGTAGAAGAATATTTGAAAACTATAGATATCACTAATTCAACAGTTGAAATTTCATTTTTTGGTGGCACGTTTACTGCAATTCCTATGCAGAAACAAAAAGAACTTTTGGAAGTTGCATACAAATACAAAAGGTTGAAAAAAATAAATTACATAAGACTATCAACAAGACCAGATTATATAGATAATGATATTTTAAATCATTTAAAAGTATATGATGTTGATATAATAGAGCTCGGAGTTCAATCTCTTGATAAGGAAGTTCTTAGAAAGTCTGCAAGAGGGCATTCAGAAGAAGATGTAAGGAATGCATCAATGCTTATAAAAGAATATGGATTTACTTTAGGTCATCAAATTATGCTTGGGCTTCCTGGCGACACATTTGAAAAAGATTTAGATACTGCAAATAAATCTATTGAAATGAAACCAGATATTTGTAGGATATATCCTGCTTTAGTTATTAAAGATACTCCTATGGAAGAAATGCTTAGAAGAGAAGAATATAAACCTTACACATTAAGCGAAGCAGTAGCAATAGCAAAAAAGATATATAAGCTTTATATAGAAAATCATATCAATGTTATTAGAGTTGGGTTACAACCTACTGAGAACATTAATACAGGTGGAGACATAATCGATGGACCATTCCATCCAGCTTTTAGAGAATTAGTAGAAAGCAGTATCCTAAATGAGCATATTTACAACTTACTTAAAGAAAGTAAAAATGATGTAACTATTAGAATAAATAATAGATATATTTCTAGACTTTATGCTAACAAAAAAGAGTTTTTTAATGAATTAAAAAGTAAGTTGGTTAATGTAAAGATAAATGTATGTATCGATGATTCAGTAAAGGTTGGAGAAATTCAAATTGATTCAAATAAAGAAACTAAAATAGTTTCAATATAAATAACTATTGGTAACGAAGAGACGGTTATAAATAAATTAATATTACTTTGATATATAGAGAATTAAAGGGTTCCTATTTCGAAACTTAATTTATACTTGTTCGAAAATTACGAACATATGAATTTTAGCATGTATAAATTAATAGTTGAGCTAGGAACTCTATACCTTAGAGCAAACTCTAGGGTTTTCTTTTCGTTGCCATTGATATTTTACTTTATTTACTATAAACTAATATAGAATAAGGAGTGAGCAGTATGAAGAAAAGAACAAGAACAACCATTATGAATATAATAATTGCAATAATTATTACATCATTTCTAATAGGATTATTTTATCAATTTGTAGGAAGGTAAGGAGTGGACATATGTTTCTAAAGTCTCTTGAGATTAGGGGATTTAAGTCATTTGCAGATAAAACAGAATTAAAGTTTAAAAGAGGTGTCACAGCTGTAGTTGGACCAAATGGTAGCGGAAAAAGTAATATTTCAGATGCTGTTAGATGGGTTCTAGGTGAACAGAGTATCAAAACTCTAAGAGGTGGTAAAATGGAAGATGTCATTTTTGCCGGTACTCAGTTTAGAAAGCCGGTTGGCTTGGCACAAGTTTCACTTACTTTAGACAATGCAGATGGAGAACTTCCTATTGAATACAATGATGTAACAGTAACTAGAAGAATATATAGATCAGGCGAAGCTGAATATTTAATAAATAATTCTCAATGCCGATTAAAAGATATTACAACTTTGTTTATGGATACAGGTATAGGAAAAGAAGGCTATTCACTTATTGGACAAGGTAAAATAGAAGCTATTTTAAGTGGACGTCCAGAAGAAAGACGAGCTCTATTAGAGGAAGCAGCTGGAATTGTTAAATTTAAAACTAGAAAGCATGAGGCCGAAAGAAAGCTTGATAATACTGAACAAAATTTAATTAGAATAAATGATATCTTATCTACTTATGAAGAAAGAATTGAGCCATTAAGGATAGAAAGTGAAAAGGCTAGGGTTTTCTTAGAACTTTCAAATGAGCTTCGTGAAAAAGAGATTTCTTTGATAGTAAATCATATAGAAAAGATTGATACAAATATTAAAAATCAAGGTGAAAAAGTATCAAATCTCATAAATGAGAATATTAAACTTAAAGAAGAACTTTCTGAAACCAAAAATAAAGCTGTTTCTTTGAGTGATGAGCTTGAAAAACTTGAAAATTTAACAAGAGAAGATAGAGAACTATATTATAAAAACAAAGAGAATTCAAGCGAGCTTCAAAAGCAGATTGATATTCTGAATGAAAGAGTAAAAAATATTGAGTTTAATATTGAAAATAGCAATAAAGAAATAAAGAGTTTATCAGAGAAGATAGTTTCCATTGAAAATGAAAGAAATGAACATGTTAATTATTTAAATAGTAAGATTAATGAACAAGTTTTTATAGATACTGAAAGTAAAAGCTTAGAAAATATTCTTCTTGATTTATCTAACTCATTGAGAATAAAAGAGGATAAGATAAAACTTTTAAGAGAAGATGAATTTGAAAACATACAATTGTCATCTGAACTTAAAAATAATAAGACAATGCTTATGAGTCAAATAAAGGTTTTAGAAGATTCCATTTACAACTTACATAATAACAGTTCAAATCTAGAAAGTTCTTTGAAAATAAATATATCAACCAAACTTATGCTAGAAGAAAAAGTAATATTACTAAAAGATGAAATAGAGAGATTAGAACTTGCAGTAAAAGAAAATAATAAAAATATAGGTGTTCTATTAAGTAGAAATACTAAGAATGATGCAAAGCTTAAAATTTTAAACCAAGAGAAAAGTAAACTTGAAGCTAATAAGACTATGCTTTCAAATCTTGAAAAGCAATACGAAGGTTATAATAGAGCTGTCAAAATATTAATGGAGCATATTGATAAAGGCTACGTAGGAGCTGATGTAAAGAATTGTTCCGTTATAGGGGAGCTCATATCTGTTGAAAAAGAGTTTGAAACTGCAATAGAAATAGCTTTAGGAGGTTCTATATCTAATGTTGTTACTGAAGATGAAAAGAGCGCTCAAAAGCTTATAGAATATCTAAAGGAAAAGAAA
The DNA here is from genome assembly GCF_024341905.1 of Clostridium folliculivorans. GTDB lineage: Bacteria > Bacillota > Clostridia > Clostridiales > Clostridiaceae > Clostridium_AR > Clostridium_AR folliculivorans. The sequence continues at coordinate 338,561 of NZ_BQXY01000002.1, read as the reverse complement.
CTTGGAAGAGCTACTTTTTTGCCATTAACAATAATTAAAGGCACTACGCTTCAGTTAGATAAAAAAATTAAAGAAGTAAACGGATATATTGGAATTGCATCTGAATTATTAGATTTCGACAAAAAGTATGAAAAAGCTATTAATTATGTATTGGGAAGAACAATAGTGAGTAGAGATATGAATAGTGCTTTAAATATAGCGAAAATAAGTGGCTACTCACATAAGATTGTAACTTTGCAAGGGGAAGTAATTAATCCTGGTGGATCTTTAACTGGAGGCAGTGTCTATAATAAACATACAAGCATTATTAGTAGAAAAAGGGAAATAGAAGATATTAGTTCAGAATTAGTTAAAGTTGAAAATTCTATTGAAGAACTTGTTGGTCTAATTTCTGATGGTAGAAATGAAATTAAGATGTTAGATGAAGCAAATTTAAACTTCAAAGATGAAAGCCATTTTAAAAGTATAGAAATAGCTAAACTTGATAGTGAAGTAAAAAATATTGAGAAAGATACATTAAGACTTAGAAACAATATAAAGATTTCGCAAAATGAAAAACTTACAAGTGAGTCAAAGTTAAATGGTTACAAAAGAGAGTTAGAAGAAAGTAATAATAAATCTATACTATTAGAAGAAAATTTAAAGTCTTATAGGGTGCAATTCGATGAACTTTCAAAAGAAATAGAAGACTTAAATGAAAAAACTAACAATCAGAAAGACTTGCTTACTAGCAAAAAAGTTATAAAGGCCAAAGTTGATGAATCAATAAATAATATAAAAAAAGAAGTAGAAAGATTATCAAATCAGGCAACTGAACTTCAAGGCAGAATGAGCTTTTTGGAACAATCAAACAAAGAGAGTTTGACAAGTAAAAGTAAGTGCATCCAAACTATTGATGAAAATAGAAATAATATTCTAGTTTATAATAAGAACATTGAAGAACTTGAGAATAAATTCAAAGAGTATGATATTGAAAAAATAAAAATTAAAGAAACTATAAGAAGTCATGAGAACAAAATTGAAAATCTTTCTTCTGAAATTAATATAAAAGAGGATGAAGTTCATAAATCTGAATTGGTAAAGGCTAAAAATGAAGTTGAAAAAGAAAATCTTTTATTGAAACTCAATGATGAAATGAGTTTAACCTATGCAGAGGCCATAGATTTGGCACTTAAGGATTTTGATGAAGTTTTATACAACAATCAAATAAACAAACTTAAGGCATCAATAAATAGACTTGGAACAGTTAATGTCAGTGCTATAGAAGAATATAAGGACCTTTCAGAAAAATATAAATTTATGTCAACAGAACGAGAAGATTTAGAAAAAGGAAAAACTGAGCTTCTTGCAGTAATTGAAGAAATGACTGCGAAAATGAAGGAAGTTTTCAAGGAGAATTTCGCAATATTAAATGAGAATTTTAATATTACATTTAAGGAACTCTTTAAAGGTGGAAGTGCTGAACTTATATTATCAGATGGTGACGAATTAACTGCTAATATTGATATCAATGTTCAACCTCCAGGTAAAAAACTTCAAAATATAAATCTTATGTCTGGTGGAGAAAAAGTTTTATCAGCAATTGCATTAATGTTTGGAATACTTAAGATGAAACCAACTCCATTCTGTATATTAGATGAGATAGAGGCAGCACTTGATGATGCAAATGTTTATAGATACTCAGAATTCCTTCAAAAGTTTTCTGATAATATACAATTTATAGTTATTACTCATAGAAAAGGAACTATGGAAGCTAGTGATATAATGTATGGAGTAACAATGGAAGAGAGAGGCGTATCAAAGGTTGTATCAGTAGACTTAACAAATTAGGAGGCATTTATGTTTGGTGGATTATTCGAAAAATTAAAATCAGGACTTAGTAAGACTAGGGATAACTTTACAGACAGAATTACTGAGGTTTTAAATTTAGCAGTAACAATTGATGAGGATCTTTATGATGAACTTGAAGAGATACTAATAACATCAGATATTGGTATGGATACAACAGTAGAGATAATAGATAGACTAAAGTCTAGAATTAAAGCTGAGAAAATTAAAGATCCAACAGAAGTTAAGCCCTGCTTAAAAAATGTAATTGCAGATATGCTTAACGAAGGGGTAAAAGAGAAAGAAGCTGACAGTAAACAAAAGGTAATGTTAGTTATTGGAGTAAATGGTGTAGGAAAAACAACATCTATAGGAAAATTAGCGTCTAAATACAAAAATGAAGGAAAAAAAGTGATATTAGCTGCAGCAGACACTTTTAGAGCGGCTGCTAGTGATCAATTAGAAATTTGGAGCGATAGAGCTGGTGTTGATATAGTGAGACACCAAGAAGGGTCTGATCCTGCTGCTGTTGTTTATGATGGGATTCAAGCAACTAAAGCTAGAAATATGGATATTCTTATCTGTGATACTGCTGGAAGACTTCATAATAAGAAAAATTTAATGAACGAATTATCAAAGATTAATAGAATAATTGATAGAGAATTCGAAGAGGCTTCAAAAGAAACTCTTTTGGTTTTAGATGCTACCACAGGTCAAAATGCAGTTATTCAAGCAAAGCAGTTTATGGAAGCGTGCCCTATTGATGGTATAATATTAACAAAATTAGATGGGACTGCAAAGGGTGGAGTGGTTATATCAATAAAGAATTCTTTAAATATACCAGTAAGATATATTGGGGTTGGTGAAGGTGTTGATGACCTTCAGGAATTTGATCCACAAGGGTTCGCGGATGCACTATTTTAAAAAAATATAACTGTTAAGTAAAAATACTTGACAGGTGTATTTTCTTTTGATAATATATTCTTTGTGAGTAAGGTGATTATATGGAAGACAGATTTGAGATTTCTCTGTTATTAGATTATTACATAGAATTATTAACTGAGAAACAAAAAGATATAATGTTCATGTATTATAATGATGATTTTTCATTAGCAGAGATTGCTGAGATAAATAATAGAAGTCGTCAAGCTATTCACGACTTAATTAAAAGATGTGATAAACAACTTATTAATTATGAAGAAAAGCTACAGCTTGTGGAAAAAAGCAAAATAAGAAAATCTAAGAAAAATGACCTAATAAAAAAACTTACTAACGAATATATGTTGTCAAAAGAATTAGTAGAAGATATAGATGAAATGCTAGATGAAATTATTAATTCGTAGGAGGGGTAACATGGCTTTTGAAGGTTTAGCGTCTAAATTACAAGATACGCTTAAAAAGCTTAAGGGTAAAGGTAAACTAACTGAGAAAGATATAAAAGAAGCCATGAGAGAGGTTAAGCTCGCATTACTTGAGGCTGACGTAAATTTTAAAGTTGTTAAAAAATTTATTGCAACTGTAAGTGAAAAATGCGTAGGATCTGAAGTGTTAGAAAGCCTTACACCAGGACAACAAGTTATAAAAATAGTTAATGATGAGCTAACAGCTTTAATGGGAAATACTGAAAGTAAACTGAACTATGCAGACAATGGACCAACAGTTTTTATGATGGCAGGTCTTCAAGGTGCAGGTAAAACAACTATGTGTGGAAAGCTTGCTCTTCACATGAGAAAGAAAAATAAAAAGCCTTTATTAGTTGCTTGTGATATTTATAGACCAGCCGCTATTAAACAATTAGAAGTTGTTGGTAAGCAAATAGATATTCCTGTGTTCTCTATGGGAGATAAGGTACCTGCTGTTGATATAGCTAAGGCAGGAGTAGCTCACGCTAAAGAACATGGATATAATTTAGTTATTATTGATACTGCTGGTAGACTTCATATTGATGAAGAACTTATGCAGGAACTTAAAGATATAAAGACATCAGTAAATCCTAATGAAATCTTACTTGTTGTTGATTCGATGACTGGTCAAGATGCTGTAAATGTTGCTGAAACTTTTAATGCATCATTAGATGTTACTGGAACAATACTTACAAAACTTGATGGTGATACTAGAGGTGGTGCTGCTCTTTCAATCAGAAGCATTACTGAAAAACCTATAAAGTTTGCTGGTATTGGTGAAAAAATGAATGATATTGAAGTATTCCATCCAGATAGAATGGCTTCAAGAATTCTTGGTATGGGTGATGTTTTATCGCTTATAGAAAAAGCTCAGCAAGCAATTGATGAAAAAGAAGCTCAACAACTTAGTGAAAGAATGTTAAGTCAAGAATTTAATTTTGATGATTATCTAAGTGCAATGGAGCAGATGAAAAAGTTAGGACCTATTAATAAACTGCTTGAGATGATGCCAGGAGTAAATACTCAACAACTTGAGGGGTTAGACCTTTCAGACAGCGAAAATCAAATGGGAAGAGTTAAAGCAATCATTCAATCAATGACTGCAAAAGAAAGAAAAAGTCCTAATCTGATTTCAAGTTCTTCTTCAAGAAAGAAGAGAATTGCTGTAGGTTCTGGTACTACAATTCAAGAAATAAATAAGCTTTTAAAAGGCTTTGAAATGATGAAGAAACAAATGAAGCAATTTAAATCAATGCAAAAAAATACTAAAAAAGGTTTGTTTGGTAAAATGCCTTTCTTTAGTTAAAATATATCAATATCCTTAAAAGGAGGTGAAATTAATGGCAGTAAAGATAAGACTAAGAAGAATGGGATCTAAAAAAGCTCCTTTCTACAGAGTAGTAGTAGCTGATTCAAGAAGTCCAAGAGACGGAAGATTCATCGAAGAAATAGGATACTATAACCCAATCGTTCAACCTGAAGCTGAAGTTAAAATTGACGCTGAAAAGGCTGCAAAGTGGTTAAACAACGGTGCTCAACCTACTGATATAGTTAAGAAGCTTTTTGTTAAAGCTGGTATAAACAAGTAAAAGCTTTTAGGAGGTGAATTCTGCTTAGGATTCCCCTAAAGCAGATTGTTTATGAAGACACTAGTAGAAGTTATTGCTAAATCACTTGTTGATAACCCAGACTCAGTTCAGGTTAATGAAGTGGCTGGAGAGCAATCTATAATAATAGAGCTTAAAGTTGCTCCTGAAGATATGGGTAAGGTTATAGGAAAACAGGGTAGAATTGCTAAAGCTATAAGAACAGTTGTTAAAGCTGCGGCAGTAAAAGACAATAAAAGAGTTGTTGTTGAAATTATCTAATAAGAGTTAGGGCTTCCTAGCTCTTTTTCCACATACTCTTAAAATGGTTTGCGAGGTGATTATATGAATGGATTTTTTAACGTAGGTCAAATAGTTAATACTCATGGAGTTAAAGGAGAAGTTAAGGTTTATCCTCTAACTGATGATGTAAATAGATTTGATGATCTAAAAGAAGTTTTAATTGATGATAAAAAGGCTGAAATTGAATGGGTTAAATATCAGAAAGATAGAGTTATAGTGAAAATCAAAGGTATTGATACTATGAATGATGCTGAAAAATTAAAGCAAAAGTATATTAGAGTTACTAGAGAAAATGCCGTTGAACTTCCAGAAGATACATATTTTATATCTGATTTAATTGGGTGTAACGTTTCTGATACAGATGGATTTAATTATGGCGATGTATACGATGTAATACAAACAGGAAGTAATGATGTTTATTGGGTTAAAGGTAATAAAGAGATATTGGTTCCTGTATTAAAAGAAATAGTTCTTGATATAAATATTGGTGATAAGAAGATTATAATAAAACCTTCAGGAGAATGGCAAGATGAAGATTAATATTCTTACCCTATTTCCTGATATGTTTAATGTGTTTGAGCATAGTATAATAGGTAGAGCGAGAAATAGTGGCATTTTAGATATAAACACTACTAATATTAGAGAGTTTTCAGCTAGTAAGCATAAAAAAGTAGATGATTATCCATATGGTGGTGGTGCTGGTATGGTTATGAGTGCTCAGCCTGTAGTAGAATGCATCAAATCTGTAAAGCAGAATAATAATGGGAAAGTAATTTTTTTAGGACCTAGAGGCAAAACCTTCAATCAAGAGGTTGCTAAAGAGATATCTAAGCTAGATGAAGTTATTTTTGTTTGTGGACATTATGAAGGAATAGATGAGAGAGCTTATAAATATTTTGATATGGAATTATCCTTAGGAGACTTTGTGCTTACAGGAGGAGAGATGGCTGCTATACCTATAATAGATAGTATTTGCAGACTAATTCCAGGGGTTTTAAGTAGTGAGGAAAGTTTTGTTGAGGAATCATTTTATAGTGGCTTACTAGAGTATCCTCAGTATACTAGACCAGAAGTTTTTCAAGATGAATCGGTTCCAAGTGTTCTTTTATCAGGTCATCATGAGAACATAAGAAAATGGAGAAGGAAGATGTCGCTTAGGATTACTAAGGAAAGACGTCCTGATTTATTCCAAAATGTAAAACTCACTAAAGAAGATATTAAGCTACTTAAAGAATATGAAAAAAATGTTGATTAAATAAATTACATGTGTTAAAATTACCATTGTGCTAGTACGGGCGGTCCTCTGTCGTATTTACATATGGTAAGAACGTCACATTATTACTAAGGAGGGAATGCACATGAACGAAATATTAAGAGCAATAGAACAAGAACAAATCAGAACTGATTTACCTCAATTTAACGTAGGTGACACTGTTAAGGTTCACGTTAAAGTTAAAGAAGGTACAAGAGAAAGAATCCAAGTTTTCGAAGGTGTTGTAATTAAGAGACAAAATGGTGGATTAAGAGAAACTTTCACTGCTAGAAGAATAGCTTATGGCGTTGGCGTTGAAAGAACTTTCCCACTAAATGCTCCAATCATAGAGAAGATTGAAGTTACAAGAAGAGGTAAAGTAAGAAGAGCTAAGTTATTCTACCTAAGAAATAGAGTAGGTAAGGCAGCTAAGGTTAAGGAATTAATCTAATATTTAATTAAAAGACAGGGGCTATTTTAGCTCCGTTTTTTATTCTTTAAGAAATTATAACATAGATAAATCTTTGAATAATTATATTCTATTATAAGTAAAAGGTATTATGAGTAAAGTTAAAGAATAAAAAAGAAGAATATATTGCCTGCCAGATTTTCCTCACATACCTTCGGAAAGGCAGATGCACAAAAAAATCGCAAATGAAAGTCGCATTAGCGATTTTTTATTATAATTATAAATTCATTTTAACATAGATTGAGCAGTTAATTGTAACATAGTTGATAAATATATAGGTATACTACTTATATGAAACTAAATTGTTATATATATACCTGTAAAATATATATAATTTACATTCATATATTGATATATCTATATACTTATATAAAATTATGAGTATATAAATATATGAATATATGAATGTATAGATAATGCTTTTAAGCATTATCTAAAGATAAAACACTTCAATCCTAAATATATTTTCAAAACTCCTCTAGGTTCTGAGTGAAAAATTTGAAAATATAAATTTAAGTATGAAGTTGTTCATCTATATGATATGTTTTTGAATAAGAAAGGGATGATTTTATGGCGATAAATTGGTTTCCTGGCCATATGGTAAAAACCAAAAGAGAGATTAAAGAAAATTTAAAGTTAGTAGATGCTGTTATTGAAATTAGGGATGCTAGAATTCCTAAATCTAGTGCTAATCCTGACATAGATGAATTATGTAAAGATAAACCTAGATTAATTCTACTTAACAAGAGTGATCTTACTGATAACAAGACTACTAAAGCATGGATTAATGCTTTAAAGAGTGAGTCAATAAGAGCAATCGAAGTTAACTGTCTCAAGGGTGATGGTATAAAAAATATTAAACCTGCATTAATGGAACTACTAAAGGAAAAACATGAGAGGTTAAAAGCTAAAGGATTAGCTAAGATTATAACAAGAGTTATGGTTGTAGGTATTCCTAACGTTGGAAAGTCTACCTTCATCAACAAGATGGCAAGAAACAATATAGCTAAAACCGGAGATAGACCTGGTGTTACTAAAAATAAACAGTGGATTAAAACATCTATTGGTATTGAGCTCCTTGATACTCCTGGAGTACTTTGGCCAAAGTTTGAGGATGAGGAAGTGGCATTAAACTTAGCTTTTACAGGTGCAATTAAAGATGAAATTATGGATACAGAAGAGCTTTCATTAAAATTAGTAGAGAGATTACAGAATACTAATCCTGAATTACTGAAAGCTAGATATAAATTAGAAGCAGTGGCCGAAGAACCAATTGATACTTTAAATATGATTGCGAGAAAAAGAGGATCAATTGTATCTGGTGGCGAGATTAATTACGACAGAATAGCTTCTATTATATTAGATGAATTTAGAGGCGGGAAGATAGGTAATGTATCATTAGAGACTCCTTGGAAAGGCGAAAAAATTGAAGGATAGTATTATTTATTTGAAAGAAAACTTACATAATATTAGTTTTAGTGATGTTAAAGTATTAGCTTCATCAGTACCTATTAAGCTAAGTAATAAAGAAAAGCTATCAGAGATTATTGACATTCTTTCTAGTGATAAAAGAAAGAACGTACTTTCATTAGCTAAAAAAATTGAAACCTCAATTCAAAAGGAAGAAGCAGAGTACATTAGAGTTAGGGCTATGTATATGTTTGATAAACAATTCAGTAATTTTAGATACGTTGCAGGAGTTGATGAGGTTGGCAGAGGACCTCTTGCTGGGCCTATTGTAGGTGCGGCTGTAATTTTAGACTTTAACAACTTAGGAGATATAATCTTAGGTATAAAGGATTCTAAGGTATTAAGCGAGCAAAGACGTGAAGAATTAGATGTCATCATAAGAGAAAAGGCGCTAGCCTATAGTATAACTGTATGTGATAATAAACAAATAGATACATTAGGAATAGCTCATTGTAATAATAAGATTTTCTTGGATGCTTGTAAAACTTTGCCTATAGAGCCCCAATTAGTTCTTTCTGATGGATATCCAGTTAGAAATTTGAACAAACCTAATAAATTTGTAATAAAAGGAGACGCAAAAAGCGCCTCTATTGCATGTGCTTCTATAATTGCTAAAGTTTATAGAGATAGACTGATGAAAGAATATGATTCTATATATCCTGGATATGGTTTTAAGGATAATGTGGGCTACGGGACGCAAAAGCATGTAGACGCAATTCATGCAATAGGAACATGTGAAATTCATAGAATGTCATTTCTCAACAACATACTATCTAAAAAATAATTTTAATATTATATATGATTTATTAATATGATATGATGCATTTTGTAACAGAAGTTCTGTTTACCTAAATGCATCTTTTATTAAATTAGTCTTAATATCTGCATTTCTATGATTTAGATATACTTCTATGACATCAAATCTAGCATTTACATTATATAATCCATATTTGTGAATAAAGTATTTTGCAACTCTTTTTATGCTGAGTACTTTACTGAAAGATACGGCTTCCATTGGACTTCCAAATCCTAAGTCGTATCTTGTTTTTACTTCAATAAAACAGAGTATTTCCTTGTCCCAACCTATTATATCTATTTCTCCATTTCTACAATTGAAATTTTTCTTGATAATATTATATTTTTCACTTAAAAGAAGATTGAAAGCTATATTTTCCCCTGTAGTTCCTATGGATTTATTCAATTTTTTCATATTATTATCCCCTTATTAGCATATTTTTAATATTATTGCCTTTTGAAACAAAAAAATAACTTTTTTGTTATTAAAATTAAAAATGGTCAATAATCATTAAAGAGGTGATTTAGATGGCAACAAAAATAATAAGTGCATCATTTAACGGTATTGATGGTGAAGTTGTATATGTAGAGGTGGATATTAATAAAGGATTACCTTCATTTTCTATAGTTGGACTGCCAGATATGTCAATAAAAGAATCTAAAGAAAGGGTTCGCTCTGCTGTAATCAATAGCGGATATGAATTTCCCCTTGGAAGAGTAGTAGTGAATCTAGCCCCTGCTGATATAAAAAAGATAGGGACTCTTTTAGATTTGCCAATAGCTATTGGCATTCTACTAGAAAGCAATCAAATTACAATAAGTGATCCTAATAAATACATGCTAGTAGGTGAATTATCATTAAATGGTGAAATAAACGCTGTGAATGGATGTTTACCTATTATATTAGAGGGTAAGAATAGAAGAATAGATAATTATATTATACCTCAAGGAAATATTGAAGAAACAACGCTAATAAAGAATGGAAATATATATCCTTTTAAGAATTTAAAGCAGGTTACTGAATTTCTAGTTTACGAGGATCAATTGCCATTAAAACATAATGAAGTGGTTAAGTTTAACAATTCCTATAAAATTGAATATGATTTTAGTGACGTATATGGAAATGAAACGGCAAAAAGAGCTTTAGAAATTTCTGCGGCATCCAATCATAATGTTATGCTATATGGACCAGCTGGTTCTGGAAAAACAATGCTGGCTAAGAGGCTATCATCAATACTCCCGGATTTAAGCTATGAAGAATGCTTAGAGGTTACAAAAATATATAGTGTTTCTGGAAATCTGAAGAATAAAAGTGGTGTTGTTGATATAAGACCATTTAGAAATCCTCATCATACAACACCTAAAAATACCCTTATAGGTGGTGGAAGAGAATTGGCAGTTGGTGAGATTAGTCTTGCACATAAAGGGGTATTATTTTTAGATGAGCTATTAGAATTTGATAGAAGAGTTCTTGAATGTTTAAGAGAGCCCTTAGAAGAAAAACTGATACAGATTTCAAGACTTTCTGGTAAAATAACATACCCAGCCGATTTTATTTTTATCGGAGCAACTAATCAGTGTCCTTGCGCAAAAGGCCTTGATAATAGCGGATTTTCAAGTTGTATTTGTACTGATTTAGAAAAAGTTAAGTATCAAAAAAGATTGTCAAAAGCAATAGCAGATAGGATAGATTTATATGTATCAGTGGTTCAAATTCCATTTAATGAACTAATGAGTAATTCGAGAAGAGAAAGTTCTAAAGATATAAAAGAAAGAGTCATGAAGGCAAGAGGTTTGCAACAAAAAAGATACAAAGGGATAGGGTTAACCTTTAATTCCCAATTAAATCATAGTCAAATAAAAAGATATATAAAATTAGATAACGAATGCTTAGAGTTAATAGAAAAGATTTATGATAAATATAGAATAAGTACAAGAGGTCTGGATAAAATTTTGAAAGTTTCTAGAACTATAGCTGACTTAAATGATGATAAGGATGTAAAAAAATCATCTATAATAGAGGCTTTAAGTTATAGAAAGTTTTTTGATGGACAGATAATATAAAGGAGAAATTAATTTTGGATTTTTATAAAATTTGGTTTTCCATGTTACCTATAAATGATAGTATAAAATTGAATCTACTGGATGAATATATAGATGAAGAAACTATTTATAGAAATATAAACTTTAATCATTATAAAACGGAAAAACTAGTAAATAGCAAGATTAAGAATAATATTTCAGAAGAAGAGATAACTAAACTTACTACATATATAATAAAAAATAATATCGGACTTGTAACCTACACAGAAGATAGATATCCTAGCCCTTTAAGACATATTAAGGATGCTCCCTATTGTTTATTTTATAAAGGGGATATTGACATTTTAAATAAAAAGATTAATATAGCAGTAGTAGGCTCAAGAAAATGTACGTCCTACGGAAGAGAAGCTACAAAGTTTATTTGTAGGGAATTAAGTAGATATGATACGTGTATAATTAGTGGCGGAGCCTATGGAATAGATTCAGAAGCTCATAAAAGTGTCATAGAAAATAAAGGAGTCACTTGTGGAGTATTAGGTTGTGGTATTGATGTAATATATCCGGCGTATAATAAAATTTTATATGAGAATATAGCAGTAAATGGTTGTCTTATATCAGAGTTTCTTCCAGGAACTAAACCTTTACCTTATAATTTTCCTAGACGAAATAGAATAATTAGTGGATTGTCCAAAGCTGTTATAGTAGTAGAGGCTAATGAGAAGAGTGGTTCGCTAATTACGGCAAATTATGCATTAGACCAAGGTAAAGATGTTTTAGCAGTACCAGGAACAATTTATTCACCTCAAAGTAAAGGTACAAATAAACTAATAAGAGATGGTGCTACATCTATATTAGATACAATAACTTTATTAGAAGGTCTTGATATCAATATGAAAAAAAATAAAAATTTCAGTGATACCTTAAAAGCGCAAATAATAAGGTTATTAAATGATAAACCTACTCATATTGATGAAATTATAAGAAACACAGATATTGACACCTCAATGATTTATGAGTTATTATTTGAAATGCAATTTAATAATGAAATTATGTGTATTTTAGGAAATTATTATGTTAAAAATATTTAAAACTAGGGGGTGAACACTCCAAAGTTTTTGAGGAGTAAAAAATGGGTCAAAATCTTGTAATAGTAGAATCGCCTGCAAAGGCAAAAACAATTAGTAAATATTTAGGAAAAAATTATGTTGTAGAAGCATCTATGGGACACATAAGAGATCTTCCTAAAAGTCAGCTAGGGGTTGACGTTGATAATAATTATAATCCCAAGTATATAACCATAAGAGGTAAAGGGGATTTATTAGATAAGCTAAAAAAACTTGCAAAGAAAAGTGATAAGATATTCTTGGCAACTGACCCTGATAGAGAAGGGGAAGCTATATCTTGGCATCTTGCTAATATCTTAAAGATACCTGATATGGATACATGTAGAGTTGAATTTCACGAAATTACAAAAAATGCAGTTAAAAATTCCATAAAAAATCCAAGGACTATCAACCAAAACTTAGTAGATGCTCAGCAAGCAAGAAGAGTATTAGATAGACTAGTTGGTTATGAAATAAGTCCTATTCTCTGGAGAAATGTTAAGTGGGGACTTAGTGCTGGTAGAGTACAATCAGCGGCCTTAAAATTAATATGTGATAGAGAAGATGAGATAAATAAATTTGAATCTAAAGAATATTGGACTGTTGATATAAAATTAGAAAAGAAAAATAAAAAATTCAATGTTAAGATAGCAACACTTAAAGGAAAGAAATTTGAGATAGCTACTGAAGAAGAAGCAAATAAAACAATAGAACAACTAAAGAAAAACGATTTTATAGTTGCAAAAGTTAAAAAGGGAACAAAAAATAAAAATCCGTTACCGCCTTTTACAACAAGTACTCTTCAACAGGATGCTAGTAGAAAACTCAACTTTCAAACTAAGAGAACTATGTCAATAGCCCAACAAATTTATGAAGGTGTTGAAGTTAAAGGATATGGAACAGTGGGACTTATAACATATATGAGAACTGATTCTGTAAGAATATCTAAGGAAGCTCAAGATAGTGCTTTACAATTTATTGGTGACATTTATGGGAAGAGCTATATACCTGAAAGCCCAAGAGTATATAGAGGTAAAAAGAATATACAAGATGCCCATGAAGCAATTAGACCTTCATTAGTTGAAATAACACCTGAAATTGCAAAAGATAATCTGTCAGCAGAACAATATAAGCTATATAAGCTTATTTGGGAAAGATTTATAGCAAGTCAGATGGCATCATGTGTTCTTAACACTAATACTATAGATATAAATAATGGGGACTATAAGTTAAAAGCTACTGGATCGACCATTAAATTTGATGGTTTCATGAAGATATACGAATATACAACTGACGAAGATGATGAAAGTGTATTACTTCCAGAAATAGAAGAAGATGAAGTTCTAAACTATGATAGTATAGTAGGTAAACAACATTTTACACAGCCACCGCCAAGATATACTGAAGCTTCTTTTGTTAAGGTATTAGAAGAAAATGGCATAGGAAGACCAAGTACGTATGTGCCAACGATATCTACTATCTTAAGCAGAAAATATGTACAAAGAGAAAAGAAGAATCTTTTTCCAACTGAGCTTGGTATTATTGTAAATAATATTATGAGTGATTACTTTAAGCAAATTGTTGATGCGGATTTTACAGCAGATATGGAAAATAAGCTTGATTATATAGAAGAAGGAAAAGTAGAATGGGAAAAAATTGTTGATGAATTCTTTGGGCCGCTAAAGGAAGCATTAGACAAGGCGGAAAAAGAAGTATCAAAAGTTGTAATTGAAGATAAAGTAAGTGATGTGCCATGTGATAAATGTGGCAAGATGATGGTTATAAAGCAAGGACGCTTTGGTAACTTCCTAGCATGTCCTGGATATCCTGAGTGTCAAAATACTAAACCAATAGTAGAAGAAATCGATGCTAAGTGTCCACTTTGTAATGGAAATGTAGTTGTTAAAAAGAGCAAAAAGGGAAATAAGTTCTATGGATGCTCTAATTATCCAGAATGTTCTTTTGTTAGTTGGTATGAACCAGCTAAAGAAAGATGTAGCAATTGCAATTCACATATGGTTGTTAGATATAGTAAAAGCAAAGGCAAATATTTAGAATGTACAAATAAAGAATGTGGCAATAAAGTTCCTGTTCAAAATGATGAAAAGTAGAATTATATGTCGAAATAGCGGAAAAGACTGTTGAAATAAGTTTTTTTGTATGCTAAGATAGATTTGGATGTGAAGTTTTTTAAAATTTGAACTATTCAAAAAATTCGAAAAATATTTTCAGGGGTTTAATTTTTTTATAAACTTAAATTGGTACGTGCTATGGCTCTATTACGAAAACTTAATTTATACTTGTTCTAAAATAGTGGATTATTTGGATCTTAGGGCATGTATAAATTAATAGTTTAAGTTGGAACCGTAAATGTGTGTGTAAAATTAAGCCCCTGTATTATAAACATCGGTATTATTGAGGAGGAATTTAATGTCAACTCTACTAAACAAAACAAGAATGTTAAATAAAATTTTGCAAAAATCAGGTACTGAACCTTTAGCATTTGAAGATATTTGTAAATTATTAAGTGAAGTATTAGCATGTAACGTGTACATATCAAGTAGAAAAGGAAAAATACTAGGATATACTTTTTCTGATAGCTTCGAATGTGACATAATGAAAAGAAAGATATTGGATGACAAGAGATTTCCAGAAGAATATAATAATAAACTATTGAACATAGGAGATACATTAGCTAACCTTCCTAACAAAGGACAATGTGTTTTTGAGGGTGAAGGTGAATGCATGATGTCGGACAAGCTTTCTACAATAGTTCCTATAGTTGGAAACAGAGAAAGACTAGGAACACTTCTACTTGCAAGATTTAAGGAACCATTTACTGATGAAGATTTAGTATTAGTAGAATATAGTGCAACAATAGTAGGGTTAGAAATTCTTAGATCTAAACAAGATGAAATTGAAGATGACGCAAGAAAGAAAGCAGTAGTTCAATTAGCTATTGGAACACTTTCCTATTCAGAGCTTGAAGCAGTTGAGCATATTTTTGATGAATTAGATGGAAATGAAGGATTACTAGTTGCATCGAAAATTGCGGACAAGGTTGGAATAACAAGATCTGTTATAGTAAATGCATTAAGAAAGTTTGAAAGTGCAGGAGTTATCGAGTCACGTTCATTAGGAATGAAGGGAACTCACATTAGAATCCTTAATGAAAAATTACTTGATGAATTAAAGAAAATAAAATAGTCAATAATTATAAGGAGGAGATTTCCTCCTTATTTTTTTATTCTTTAGGAATTTATAATTCAATTATATCTGTAGATAAATATGAGTAAAAACTCAAAATATAATGTGATATAAATAATAAAAAATACTAATTTATCGTCTGTAAGATTCTTTACTACGTTTAGAAAAGGTAAATGCGTAAAAAAACACTGAAGAAAGTCGCTTCAGCAATTTTTCCATATTAATTAATAATTTTACAAATTTATATTGCTTGACAGTAAACCTTATGATATACTGTCTAAGGTAAGAAAATACACACATTATCGAATTGTTAGAGTGGTGCCCTGTTAGGGAATCTCTAAAAATATGATGATAGTGGAGGAAACAACCAAAATTTAGGAGGTACTTTTATGTCAGTTATTTCAATGAAACAATTATTAGAAGCTGGTGTTCATTTCGGACATCAAACAAGAAGATGGAACCCTAAGATGGCTCCTTATATATTCACAGAAAGAAATGGAATATATATAATAGATCTTCAAAAGACAGTAAAGAAAGTTGAAGAAGCTTATGATTTCATTAAAGAAGTAGCAACAGAAGGTAAAGATATACTTTTCGTTGGTACTAAGAAACAAGCACAAGAAGCTATTCAAGAAGAAGGCGCTAGATCAAACATGCACTTCGTTAATAATAGATGGCTTGGTGGTATGCTAACTAACTTTAACACTATTAAGACTAGAATAAACAGATTAACTGAAATCGAAAAGATGGAACAAGATGGTATATTCGATGTTCTACCTAAGAAAGAAGTTACTAATCTTAAGAATGAAATGGAAAAGTTAGAAAAAAATCTTGGAGGAATCAGAAACTTAGATGCTACTAACATAGGTGCATTATTCGTTGTTGATCCAAGAAAAGAAAAGAACGCTATATCAGAAGCTAAGATTCTTGGTATACCAGTAGTAGCAATAGTTGATACTAACTGTGATCCAGATGAAGTTGATTATGTTATACCTGGAAATGATGATGCTATAAGAGCTGTAAAACTTATAACTGCAAAAATGGCTGATGCTATTATTGAAGGAAGACAAGGCGAACAATTAGCTGAATAATTATATATAGGTAGATGAAGCAAGGCTTCATTTACCTTTTAAATTAACATTTTAGGGAGGAATTAGCATGATAACTGCTCAAGCTGTTAAAGAATTAAGAGAAAGAACTGGCGCTGGAATGATGGACTGTAAGAAAGCTCTTACAGAAACAAACGGCGATATGGACAAAGCTGTAGAAGTATTAAGAGAAAAAGGATTAGCTGCTGCTGCTAAAAAAGCTGGCAGAGTTGCTGCTGAAGGTATAGTTAAGACTTACATATCAGATGACAAGAAGAGTGCTGGTATAGTTGAAGTTAACTGTGAAACTGACTTCGTTGCTGCTAACGAAGAATTTGTAGCATTTGCTGGTAAGTTAGCTGAAATGGCTTCAACTACTACTGTTGCTACAGTTGAAGAGTTTGTAGCTCAAAAATACAACGAAGAACAAACAGTTCAAGAATTCTTAACTGTTCTAATCGCTAAATTAGGCGAAAACATGACAGTAAGAAGATTCCAAAAGTTCACAGTTGAAAATGGAATAACTCAAAGCTACATCCATGGTGGTGGTAGAATTGGTGTTGTAGTAGAACTAGGATGTGAAACTGCTAGCCCAGTTTTAGAAGAAGTTGCTAAAGAACTTTGTATGCAAGTTGCTGCTGCAAATCCTTTATTCTTAGATAAGACTCAAGTTGATACTGAATCTTTAGAAAAAGAAAAAGAAATATACAGAGCTCAAGCTCTTAATGAAGGAAAGCCTGAAAAGATCGTTGATAAAATGGTTGAAGGAAGAATTCAAAAATACTATAAAGAAGTATGTTTAGTTGAACAACCATGGGTAAAAGATGGTGATAAGACTATAACTAAATACTTACAAGAGAAATCTAAAGAAGTTGGTTCTCCAATCAACATCAATACTTTCGTTAGATATGAAAGAGGAGAAGGTATAGATAAGAAAGAAGAAAACTTTGCAGAAGAAGTTGCAAAGCAAGTTCAAGGAAAATAGTAAAACAAAAGAGAACACACCGTGTTCTCTTTTTTTAAAAAATAAATATATACTACATGGTGGAGGTTGTGTAATGGAAGCTAAATATAGAAGAGTAATACTAAAACTTTCCGGTGAAGCTCTAGCTGGTGATAATGGGTTTGGAATCGATTTTAATGTAGCAACAAGAATAGCTAGTGAAATAAAAGAGCTTGTAGATATGGGCATTGAAGTAGGGGCTGTAGTTGGTGGCGGAAATATATGGAGAGGCAGAAGCGGAGAAGGAATGGATAGAACTACTGCTGACTATATGGGGATGTTAGCAACTTGCATAAATGCACTTGCACTTCAAGATTCATTAGAAGGTTTAGGTGTACTTACTAGAGTTCAAACTGCAATCGAAATGAAAGAAGTAGCAGAACCTTTTATAAGAAGAAGAGCTATGAGACACCTTGAAAAAGGTAGAGTTGTAATATTTGCAGCAGGCACTGGTAACCCATATTTCTCAACTGATACAACTGCAGCTTTAAGAGCAGCTGAAATAGAAGCAGATGTTATACTTTTAGCTAAAAAAGTTGACGGAGTTTATGATAAAGACCCACATAAGTACAATGACGCTAAAAAATATGATACTTTATCATACATTCAAGTGTTAGAACAAGGTCTTCAAGTTATGGATTCTACTGCGACTTCACTATGTATGGATAATAGTATTCCAATACTTGTGTTTGGACTTGATGAGCCAGGAAATATAAAAAAGGCCGCATGCGGAGAAACAATTGGTACTTTAGTTTGTAATAAATAAGGAGGTTTATGATGATTAAGGATATTATAAAAGCATCTGAAGATAAAATGAAAAAAACTTTAACTGTTTTACACTCTGAGTTAGCGACAATGAAAGCTGGAAGAGCTAATCCAACTATGCTTGATAGAATACAAGTTGACTATTATGGAAGTATGTGTCCTTTAAATCAAGTTGCTAATATTTCTGCTCCAGAGCCAAGACTACTTGTGATTACTCCTTGGGAAAAGTCACTTTTAAAGGAAATAGAAAAAGCTATATTGAAGTCAGATTTAGGCATTAATCCAACTAATGATGGTACGATAATCAGACTTTTAGTTCCAGAACTTACTGAAGAAACTAGAAAAAATCTAGTGAAAAATGTTAAGAAAGATGGCGAAGAGGCCAAAGTTGCTTTGAGATCAATCAGAAGAGATTCTAATGATAAAGTTAAATCTTTAAAGAAAGATGGAGAAATTTCTGAGGATCAAATTAAGAAGGCTGAAGAAGATATACAAAAAATAACTGATAGTTATGTAAAAGAAATAGATAAAATGGTAGCAGACAAGGAAAAAGAAATTATGACAGTTTAAAACCTGCTTCTTTAGCAGGTTTTTTTCTCTTTAAATAAAATTTGTTTAAAATATATTGGTATGAAGAAAATATTGATACTATTAATAATGTCATAAATCTTCTTATAGGAGTGTAAAAATATGTTTAACTTCTTAAAAAAGAGAAGCACTATAAGTGATGATGGAAGTATACATTTAAATTATGATAATATACCGAAACATATAGCTATAATTATGGATGGCAATGGGAGATGGGCGAAGCAAAGAAATCTCCCAAGAACTATTGGTCATAAGGCTGGTGTAGAAACTATTCGTAGAATTATAAAAGAATGTGATAAGTTGGGGGTTAAGTATATAACTCTGTATGCTTTCTCAACAGAAAATTGGAAAAGACCAAAGGATGAAGTCAGTGCTTTAATGGATTTATTAGTTGAATACTTAAAAAAAGAATTTGACGAACTTAATAAAAGCAACGTAGTTATCAACCATATAGGTGATATTTCCAAGCTACCTGAAAGGTGTAGTAAGGAACTTATAAGTGCATACGAAAGAACCAAAGATAATACAGGTATAGTTATGAATCTTGCCTTGAATTATGGTGGTAGATCTGAAATAATAGATGGAGTAAAAAAAATAGCACAGGATATAAAAGATGGTAAATTAAAAATTGAAGACATTGATGAAGAGGTAATTTCATCTCATATGTATACCAAAGGTATGCCAGATCCAGATTTAATTATTAGACCAAGTGGAGAACAAAGATTAAGTAACTTTTTACTTTGGCAATGTGCTTATTCTGAGTTTTGGTATTCCAATATAAATTGGCCTGATTTTTCAGAGTCAGATCTTCATAAAGCTATTTACGATTATCAGAATAGAGATAGAAGATTTGGCGGCATAAAATAACTGAGGTGATATTATGAAATCAAATAACAGATACCTAGGTGCATTAATAATTGCTCCAATACTAATTTTTATATTTCTTGGTGGAGTATACTTGAAGTACTTCACAATTTTAATATCAATGATTGGTATGTATGAATTTTACAAAACAATGAAAGTTAAAGACTTTAACCCAATATGGCCAGTTGGATATGCCCTTTTAATTTGCTATTACTTTATAAACGCAGATATAGAAAAACTAGTGTATCTGCTGATAATAGCACTAATTATTCTATTTTGTATACCGGTTATAAATACAAAATATACTTTTATAGATGTTTCGTTAACTATTTTAGGATTTTTATATGTAGGCGTTTTTTTTAGTTTTATTTATCTGATAAATGCTATGCCTAATGGTAAATTTCTAGTATGGTTGATATTCTTAGCATCTTGGCTTTGTGATACTGTAGCTTATTATACAGGAAAATATTTAGGAAAAAGAAAGCTTTGTCCTAAAGTAAGCCCTAAAAAAACTATTGCTGGTTCTGTAGGTGGATTATTTGGTAGCACTTTAGCTTTATCAGTTTATGGATATTTCATAAACTCTTTTATACATAATATCCCTTTTTATCATTATATAATAATAGGAATATTATGCGGGGTGTTCTGCCAATTTGGAGATTTAATAGCATCTTCTATAAAAAGATATGTAGGTATAAAAGATTACAGCAATCTTATACCAGGTCACGGTGGAATACTTGATAGATTTGATAGTATATTATTCGCTTCAACTATAATATATATGTATCTTCACCTAGTATTATCTATATAATTTATAATATGTAAAATTAACTAAAATTTAATATCTACTTGAACTCATAATGCAGAAATGCACTATGAGTTTTTTTTGCTTCATTTATTTTTTTATTAATATACTTATATTCTTATTAATATAATTAACTAAAGTAATTATATATAAATGTCCATATCCTAAGTTAAGACAAATAGATCTATATTAAAATTATAAATTACTGTTTATATAGATTTACCACTTTGTAATAAAACTTATATATTTAAATGCTCTTACCAGAATACGTGGGAGTTTTAAATATATCTTTCTGTTTGAAGTTGTACATCTATATAGAAAGGAGTGAAAATGTTAAAAGAATATGCGAAATTAATTCAATTACTAATTTTATTAATTGTAATTTTACTAATATCTTATATTGTTAAAAATTATTTTAATCCATTTTTATATATTATAGTTTTGTATTTATTAGCAAAACCTTCACAAAAGTTTTTCTCAAAAGTTACAAAATCATTTAAATTATCTGCAGCTTTTAGTATAATTGTATTAAATTTACTTTTATTTATTATCATATTTTATTTGAGTAACAATATGATTGTGCTTTTTCAAAAATATATTGTTTTAAATATAGACAAGCTACGATCTTTTTATGATGATTTTATTAATTTGATTACAGTAAGCGGTAATGGTGATATGCTAAATAATGGAAGTAATTTTATTGACAGTTCAATTATAAGAAAAGGCGCTGCATATACATCTGAAAGCATTGTATCTTATGTTATTGCCAATATTTGTGTTTACTTCTTGCTCGTAGATGAGATGCTATTGAAAAAAGTTTTCTATTCGTTTTTACCAACTTCAGTAATCAATAATATAGGACAGTCTATTTTGAAGTTAAAAAAACTAGCTGCTATTGAAATAATGCTTGCGTTAATTAGCACTTTAGAAACATTAATAGGCTTTATTTTCTTCAAAGTACCAGAGCCGTTTTTGTTAGCTGTTATATGTGGAATGCTTGACATACTTCCTTATGTAGGAACAATTATTGTATTTATTCCACTAATAATATACAATATTGTATTAAAGGAGTATTTCGTAGCTTTTGGATTGGTGATATTATACATTCTAATTCAAATAAATAGAGAGATTCTTGAAACTAAATTTATTGGAGATAAGCTAGATATTCATCCTATACTTGCACTTATCTCAATATATATAGGAATTAAACTATTTGGTATAATAGGCATCATATCAGGTCCGCTATATATACTTCTAGCTAAAAACATAATAATCAGTTCAACTCAGGAGGATTTTACATGAAAAATATAGCTATATTAGGGGCAACTGGTTCTATAGGAACACAAACTTTAGATGTATTAAGATTTCATAAAGATGATTTTAAGTTAATAGGAATAAGTGCAAACAGAAGTACTCAGAGTATTATGAATATAATAGACGAATTTTTGCCTAAGATTGTGGCTATGACGGATTTCGAAGCTTACAACATAATTTTGGATTATTGTACTAAAAAAGGGTATGATATAGAAGTGAACTTTGGCATTGAGGGATTGAATAAAATTGCAACCCATAGAGAAGTGGATGTTGTTGTTACTTCTGTTGTTGGTATGATAGGATTAGAACCAACATTGAACGCCATTTGGGCTGGAAAAACAATTGCATTGGCAAACAAAGAAACTTTAGTGGTTGCCGGTGAATTAGTTATGTCAGAAGCAAAAAAGAACAATGTTAATATACTTCCGGTTGATTCAGAGCATAGTGCAATATTTCAAAGTCTTCAAGGGAATAAAATGAACAAAATAGATAAAATATTACTTACTGCTTCAGGCGGACCTTTCAGGGGAAAAAAGACAGAAGATTTAAGTACTGTTACCCTTAAAGATGCATTAAAACATCCTAATTGGTCAATGGGGCCGAAGATAACAATTGATTCTTCTACTCTTATGAATAAGGGCTTAGAAGTAATAGAAGCACATTGGCTTTTTGATTGTGACTATGACAAGATAGAGGTGGTTGTACATCCTCAATCGGTTATCCACTCTATGATTCAATATGAAGATGGAGCCGTAATAGCGCAACTTGGAACTCCTGACATGAGATTACCTATTCAATATGCATTAAATTACCCAAATAGGAAAAGCAATATTGGAGGGACTTTAGACTTTAAAACTTTACGCACTTTGACATTTGAAACTCCAGATTTGCAAACCTTTAAATGTCTAGGTCTTGCATTTAAAGCTGGAAAGCTTGGAAAACTTATGCCTTGCATACTTAATGCCGCAAATGAAGCGTGTGTAAGTTTGTTTTTGAACAATAGAATTGAATTTTTACAAATAGAAGAAGTTGTTGAAGAATGTATGAATAAGTTCGATTACAACAAAGAAGTAACTTTAGAAAATGTAAAGGCTATGGATAAAGAAGTAAGAGATTATGTATTTAAAAAGTATGAATAGGAGGAACTACTGTGTATATAGTTTTTGCAGTTATTGCATTTAGTTTATTAATATTAATTCATGAACTTGGACATTTTACTTTAGCAAAGCTCAATGGGGTAAAGGTAGATGAATTTTCTATAGGAATGGGTCCTAAACTTTTTAGTATTAAAGGTAAAGAGACAGAATATATGATTAAGGCACTCCCAATCGGCGGATATGTTAAGATGTACGGCGAAGAAGAGACTACTAGTGATACTAGAGGATTTTTATCTAAATCACCTCTTCAAAGAATATCAATAATATTTGCTGGAGCTTTTATGAATTATGTGCTGGCAATAGTTTTATTTAGCATCTTTACATTTCATAATGGATATGCGATTCCAATCGTAAAGGATGTTGTTAAAGATTCTCCAGCAGCTAAAGCAGGATTAATGCAAGGTGATCAAATCACTAAAGTCAATAATTCCACAGTGCTTACTAAAGATGATTTAACATACGAGATAGCCATGTCAAAGGGAAATGCTGTAGACGTGCAATTAAAAAGAGGAAGCGAAACTAAAAGTTTTAGTATAGTACCAACTAAAAATAGTGATGGGATTTTAATGATAGGTATAACTAATGATTTTGTTGAGAGCCCTTCTATTGTTCAAAGTGTTAAGTATAGCTTTAAGGGAACAGCTTCATGGGTTAAGCAAACATTTTCTGCTTTAAAAACAATTTTCACAGGAAAAGCTAACTTAAAAACCGATGTTGGTGGGCCGGTAACTATTGTTAAAATGACAGGAACTGCGGCTAAAAGTGGCATAATAACTTTAGTATGGTTTACAGCTTACTTAAGTGTTCAGCTTGCAGTATTTAACTTACTACCATTTCCAGCACTTGATGGAGGATGGATTATTATGTTATTATTTGAACTGATAACAAGAAAGAAAGTTCCTGATAAAGTTGTAGGTGCACTAAACTTTGTGGGATTTTCACTACTTATGCTGTTGATGCTTTTAGTAACAGTTAAGGATATATTGTTCCCAGTTAATTTGTAGGAGATGGTTTTATGGACAGAAGGCAAACAAAAAAGGTTAGAGTTGGAAATGTATTTTTAGGTGGAGATTCACCCGTATCAGTACAATCTATGACTAATACAGATACGAGAGATGTTAAAAGTACTATTGAACAGATAAAAAGGCTTGAAGAGGCTGGTTGTGATATAGTTAGGTGCGCAGTACCAGATATGGAAGCAGCAGCAGCTATTAAAGATATAGTTAAAGGTATCAATATTTCATTAGTCGCTGATATCCATTTTGATTATAGATTAGCATTAGAATCTATAAAAAATGGAGTTTCGGCACTTAGAATAAATCCTGGAAATATAGGAAGTGCTGATAGAGTTAGACTTGTGGCTGAAGCTGCAAAGTCAAGAGAAATTCCTATAAGAATTGGAGTTAACTCAGGATCGCTTGAAAAAGAGTTATTGAAAAAATACGGAAGTCCAACTCCTGAGGCTTTAGTAGAAAGTGCTCTAGGGCACGTAAAAATACTAGAAGAGATGAATTTTAATGATATAGTAATATCAATAAAATCAGCAGATGTATTAAAGATGATTGATAGCTATAGACTTATGGCAGATAGGGTTAATTATCCTCTTCATCTAGGTGTTACAGAAGCCGGAACATTATGGAGAGGCACTATTAAGTCAAGTATAGGTATCGGTACTTTGCTTTCTGAAGGAATTGGTGATACTATCAGAGTATCATTAACAGGAGACCCTGTTGAAGAAATTAAAGTTGGACGTGAAATACTTAAGACTTTCGGATATGTTAAATCAGGAATACAGTTCATATCTTGTCCAACGTGTGGAAGAACAAAAATTGATTTAATTAATATAGCGGAGCAAGTAGAGAGTAAGCTCGCATCTTGCAAGAAAAATATAAAAGTGGCTATAATGGGTTGTGTTGTTAATGGTCCTGGTGAAGCTAGAGAAGCTGATATTGGAATAGCTGGAGGAAATGGTGAAGGACTAATATTCAAAAAAGGTGAAATAGTTAGAAAAGTTGATGAAAAAGACCTAGTTAATGAATTGATTAAAGAGATTGAGCAATTTTAAAAGCGACTTAGTCGCTTTTTTTACTGTAAATGAAAATATAAAGTTTTTATAGACGTTAAATCTAGATAATTTAATGTTTTCAGAAGCTTTTTATAGCTGTACAGTAAAAGTGAAACTTATTAGTTGTAATTTTACTTATATGCATCCGAAAAGGCAAATGCAGTAAAAAAGGTCGCTTCAGCGACTTTTTTATTAATATAATTACAAATTTCTAATACGGTACTAAGTAATAGTTCAATACAAACACTTAAAGAAGCTTATTAATAAGTTAATCATTAGCTAAAAATGAATGTTTTTGATGAATAAAGTAACAAATCAGAGCATCCATTTATACTTATATAAATTAGTACTTGTAATCCAATAATTACTATGTTATGATTAGACTAGTAGATTATTTACAATAGAGCAAGATAAGAGTGGGCATAAAAGTCCGCTCTTTCTATTTGTAAACGCAACTTGTTGAAAGTTGCGTTTTTGCATAATAATCAATATAGATTTATTATCTGGGAATA
Organism: Clostridium folliculivorans; assembly: GCF_024341905.1. Classification (GTDB taxonomy): domain Bacteria; phylum Bacillota; class Clostridia; order Clostridiales; family Clostridiaceae; genus Clostridium_AR; species Clostridium_AR folliculivorans. Next base: position 312,942 of record NZ_BQXY01000002.1, on the reverse strand, counting down.
CTAATAAAAATTGCTAGGTGTTTAAAGGAGGATAGATATGAATAAAGATGCACTTTTAGAAAATTTAAATAACCTTTGCAAGCCTGTTGTAGATGAACTTGGGTATGAGCTTTATTACGTTGAGTTTGTAAAGGAAAACAACGAATACTACTTAAGGATATATATCGATAAGTCAGAAGGTATATCTCTAGCTGACTGTGAAAAAGTAAGTAGGAGAATAAGTGATATACTAGATGATAAGGATCCTATAACAGATCCATATTATTTAGAAGTTTCTTCACCTGGACTTAATAGACAGTTATTTACTGAAGAGCACTATAAAAGATTTGTAGGCTCAGAGGTTTTTGTAAAATTCACTAAAAATGTAGATGGCAAAAAAAACATAAAAGGTATACTTGAAGAAGTAACAGATGAGACATTAGTTATCGCAGAAAACAGTGAAAAGTTTACTGTTCCTAAAGATAAAATAAAGTCTGTAAACATCGAAGGGGAGATTTAGTAAGGAGGGGTAAAAAATGAATGAAGAATTTATAGGTGCATTGAAAGAGATTGTAAAAGAAAAGGGTATAAGCGAAGATCTTATATTTACAACCTTAGAAGATGCTCTTGTAGCTGCATATAAGAAGAATTATGCAAATTCAACTACTGCAGCCCAGAATGTAAGAGTAAGTATGAACAGGGAAACTGGTGAAATCCATGTTTATGCGCAAAAATCAATTGTGGATTTTGTTTATGACGAAGTGTCAGAAATATCAATTGATGAGGCAAAAGAGATTGATCCTAGATATGAAATAGATGATGTTGTTGAAATAGAAGTAACTCCAAGAAACTTTGGTAGAGTAGCAGCACAGCTTGCAAAACAAGTAGTAATCCAAAGAATTAAGGAAGCAGAAAGAAATATTATCTATAATGAATTCATTCAAAAAGAATTTGATATAATCACTGGAACGATAATTAGAAAAGATAAAGGCAATGTTTTTGTTGATTTAGGAAGAATAGAAGCAATTCTAGGACCTAACGAACAAATGGCTGGTGAGGAATATAATTTCAATGAAAAGTTAAAACTTTACATTGTAGAAGTAAAAAATACTTCAAAAGGTGCTCAAGTTTTAGTTTCAAGAACTCATCCAGGACTTGTTAAAAGACTTTTTGAGTTAGAAGTTCCTGAAATTTTTGAAGGTGTAGTAGAAATTAAGAGTATTGCAAGAGAAGCAGGTTCAAGAACTAAGATTGCAGTAAATACAACTGATGAATCTGTTGATCCTATGGGAGCTTGTGTTGGACCAAAGGGTTCAAGAGTTCAAAATATAGTCAATGAGTTAAAGAATGAAAAAATTGATATCATCAAATGGAGTAAATTACCTGAAGAATATATAGCTAACGCTTTAAGCCCAGCTAAAGTTTTAGATGTTGCAATTGATGAAGATAGTAAGTCTGCTAAGGTAGTTGTAGATGATAACCAATTATCGCTTGCTATAGGTAAGGAAGGCCAGAATGTAAGATTAGCTGCTAAGCTTACTGGATGGAAGATTGATATTAAAAGCAAGTCTCAGACTGAATAGTTCTGAAGCTTGGAGGTGCTACAATGAAACCAAAAAAAATTCCAATGAGAATGTGCACAGGTTGCATGGAAATGAAACCGAAAAAAGAACTCATAAGGATTGTAAAAAGTCCAGAGGGTGTTGTATCAGTTGATTTGACAGGTAAAAAGTCCGGTAGAGGAGCTTATATCTGTAAAAGTGTTGAATGCTTAGATAAGGCATTCAAAGCAAAAAGACTTAATAAAAATCTTGAAACAACAATCGATGAGAATATTTATAATAACTTAAAGGATGAAATTGTAAATGGTTAATAAGTTTCTTCAGTTTTTAGGACTAGTAAAAAAATCCGGGAACTTAATTGAAGGTTACAATAAATGCGAAGAAATATTAAAGAAGAAAAAGATTTATTTGTTTATATTCTCAACTGAGCTTTCGCCTAAAAGTAAGGATATGTTTATGCGATACTGCATAGAAAAAAATATCCCTACAATTGATGTTTTCTCTAAAGAAGACTTAGGATTGAGCTTAGGAAGAAGTGAGATTAATGTATTAGCTGTTATTGAACAAAATATGGCTAAGAAATTAATTCAAATTCAAGAGAATATTTGATAAATCCAACGAATTTTGTCGGGGGTGAATCTATGTCAAAAATTAGAGTATATGAATTAGCAAAAGAATTAAATGTAGCAAGTAAGGATCTTATCACTTTGCTTATGGATGAATTTAGCATAGAAGTTAAGAATCACATGAGCGTTATAGAGGATGAAGATGCAGAACTTATTAAAGAATTATTAGCAGGTAGTGATCACACTATAATTCCAGCAGGTTCGGATGACGATGATGAGGAAGTTTCTAAAACTATCGTAGATGAATATGAGGAAATGGTTGCTGAAGAAGTTAATAATGTTGCTAAAAAGAGAAAGAAAAAGAAATCAGATGATGAAGATATCACGGATGAAGATGGTAATGCTACTGAATTAGATGGCGGTACTATTGAAATCAGCGATACAATAACAGTTAAGGAATTAGCTGAAAAGTTAAATAAGCCTGGTGCTGATGTAATAAAAACTCTAATCTTCACTGGTGTTATGGCTGCTATTAACCAAGAAATAGACTTCGCTACAGCTCAAAAAGCTGCAGAAAAGTATGGTGTTTCAGTTATAAAGAAAACAGAAGAAGCTACTTTAGAAATATTTGAAGAGGAAACTGAAGATGGCGAAAACCTTGAAAACAGACCTCCGATTATAACAGTAATGGGTCACGTTGACCATGGTAAGACTTCTTTACTTGATGCTATAAGAAAAGCAAAAGTAACTGAATCAGAAGCTGGAGGTATAACTCAGCACATAGGTGCTTATACTGTTAATGTTAACAATCAAAAGATAACATTTTTAGATACTCCAGGACATGAGGCATTTACAGCAATGAGAGCTCGTGGTGCTCAAATTACTGATATAGTTATTCTTGTAGTAGCTGCAGATGATGGTATAATGCCACAAACAGTTGAAGCTATAAATCACTGTAAGGCTGCAAATGTACCAATGGTTGTAGCTATAAATAAGATGGATAGACCAGGAGCTAATATCGAAAGAGTTAAACAAGAACTTACAGAGTACGGTCTTGTATCAGAAGATTGGGGCGGAGATGTTATATGCGTTCCTGTTTCTGCAAAAACTCATGAAGGTATAGACACTCTTCTAGAAATGGTAGTTTTAACAGCTGAAATGCTTGAACTTCAAGCTAACCCATCAAGAAGAGCTAAGGGAACTGTTGTTGAAGCTAAGCTTGACAAAGGAAGAGGAGCTGTTGCATCATTACTTATCGGTAATGGAACACTTCATTCTGGAGATTCAATCGTAGTTGGTTCAACTTATGGAAGAATCAGAGCTATGTTTGATGATAAGGGTAAAAAGATTAAGTTAGCAGGACCTTCCATACCAGTAGAAGTTCTTGGACTATCTGATGTTCCTTCAGCAGGTGATAGATTTATAGTAGTAAAAGATGAAAAGACTGCTAGACAAATGGCGGAATCTAGAAGAGAAAAGAATCGTGAAGAAAGCTTTAATAATTCAAATAGAGTTTCTCTTGAAGATTTATACAGCCAAATAAGAGAAGGAAAAGTAAAGGAACTTGCTATAATAGTAAAAGCTGACGTTCAAGGTTCAGTTGAAGCTATAAGATCATCATTAGAAAAATTATCTACTGAGGATGTTAGAGTAAGAGTAATCCATGGTGCAGTTGGAGCAATAACTGAAACAGATATAACTCTTGCAACAGCTTCTAATGCTATTGTTATAGGCTTTAATGTAAGACCTGACAACAATGCAGTAAGCATAGCAGAAAAAGAGAATGTTGATATTAAAACATACAGAATTATCTATGATGCTATCGAAGATATAAAATCAGCTATGATAGGTATGCTTGAACCTGAATATAAAGAAGTTATACTTGGTAGAGCTGAGATAAGACAGACATATAAAATTTCTAATGTTGGAACTATTGCTGGATCTTACGTATTAGATGGTAAGATGGTAAGAAATTCTGAGGTTAGAATAATTAGAGACGGCATAGTTATACTAGAAGGTAAGCTTTCATCATTAAAGAGATTTAAGGATGATGTTAAGGAAGTTAATACAGGATATGAATGTGGATTAAGTTTCGAAAAGTTTAATGATATCAAAGAAGGCGATATTGTTGAAGCCTTTACTATGCAAGCAATTGAAAGAAAAGAACTTTAAAAGAGGTGATTTTCATGCCTAACTATAGAGGCGGAAGAATAAATGAAGAAGTAAAAAAAGAAGTAAGCGATATAATAAGAAACAGTATAAAAGATCCTAGGCTAACTGCTATGATAAGTGTAACTGATGCGGTAGTAACAAAGGACTTAAGGTATGCTAATATCTATATTAGTATATTCAGTTTAAGTGAAGAGGAAAAGGCTAGTACTTTTAGCGCTTTAAAGAGTTCTAGTAGTTTTGTTCGTAAAGAATTAGGCCATAGAATTAATCTAAGACATACACCTGAGGTGTTATTTCAATTAGATGAGTCTATTGAAAAAGGAATGCATATAGATTCTCTTTTAGAGAAGATAAAGGAGAAATAGAATGACACTACATGAAATTGCTAATAAGATTTTACCGATGAATAAAATAGGTATTACATTTCATGTTTCTCCTGATGGTGATGCTGCTGGTAGCGTGTTGTCATTATATCAAGCCTTAAAAAAAATTGGTAAGGAAGCTTATATGATATCGAAAGATACGATATCGTATAATTTAAGCTTCCTTCCTTTTTCAAATGAGCTTAATGGAGAATGTGTAAGTCCTAAAGAAGATAGTGATTGTGTAATAATACTTGATTGTGGAAATAAAGAGAGAATTTCAGCAGATTTAGAAGGATTTCAAGGTACTATTATAAATATAGATCATCATCTATCAAATGATCTTTATGGTGATTTAAATTTTATAGATGTTACTGCGTCTGCAACAGCAGAAATAGTATATAGTCTTATAAAGTTATTAAATGCTGAAATCGATAGTGATATAGCAAAATGTCTTTACACTGCCCTAGTTACAGATACAGGGTCTTTTAGACATTCAAACGCCACTCCAACTACTCATGCTATTGCATCTGAACTTCTAAAATTTAATATAAATCATTCAGATATTCATAGTAATATATTTGATAATAAGCCTTTTGAAAAGCTAAAACTTATAGGGGATGTATTAGGAAATACAGAGCTTATATATGAAGGAAAGCTTGCTGTTATGGAAATAACTAGGGATACAATTAATAGATTAAATATAGTTTTAGATGATTCTTCAGATATAATCTCTCAAGGCCTTCAAATTAGAGGTGTTGAGGGAGCGGTATTATTCAGGGAAGTTGAAGATGGAGTTAAAGTAAGCTTAAGATCTAAAAAATACTTGAATGTTAACAAAGTTGCTTCAGTTTTTGGCGGAGGCGGTCATGTGAGAGCTTCTGGAATTACTATGAAAAACATATCCTTAAACGAAGCTAAAAACTTAGTTTTAAATCAAATAAAAGAAGAGATATAGATATGAATGGTATAATTAATATAAATAAAAGCACAGGTATGACTTCTTTTGATGTAGTTAGAAAAGTTAGGTTTTTAACTAAGGAAAAAAAAGTTGGACATACAGGAACCCTTGATCCTGAAGCCTCAGGGGTCCTTCCTGTTTGTATGGGAAAAGCAACTAAAATAATTGATTATATAATGGAAAATCAAAAATCATACAAGGTTAGTTTTCAGTTAGGAATAGTAACTGATACATATGACTTAGAAGGATCTGTTATTAAGACTTCAAAAACAGACCATATAAAAAATGAGGATGTTTTAAAAGTAATATCTAAATTTATTGGTTTAATAGATCAAGTTCCTCCTATGTATTCTGCACTTAAGGTTAATGGAAAAAGATTATATGAGCTTGCGAGGCAAGGAAAAGAGATTGAAAGAGAAGCAAGAAAGATTAACATATATTCTATAGATAATATAGATATTGCTCTTCCTTATGTCACTATGGATGTTACTTGCTCGAAAGGAACATATATCAGAAGCTTATGCTTCGATATAGGAAACGAATTAAATGTAGGTGCAACTATGACTGCCTTGTGTAGAACTAGAAATGGATTTTTCACATTAGGAAACAGCGTTAAATTAGAAGATTTAAATGAATCTAATATAAATGATTTTATTATATCAATTGAAGATGCATTAAAGTTTTATGACAGTATTAACGTAAATGAAAAATTCTCTAAGTTATTAATTAATGGAGTAAGAGTGAGTGATAGAACAATGATTAGAGATGAACTTGATTTTCAAAAGCTTTATAAAGTGTATGATAATAAAGGATCTTTAATTGGACTTGGTAAGATGAATAGGGATGGCTTTAAATTGGAAAAATTATTATTAGATTAGAGGTACAAAGATGATAATTATTGATGAAAATAGCAAAATCTCTTTACAAAAAAGTTCTTTTATAGCTCTAGGTAGTTTCGATGGTTTGCATTTAGGACATTTGAGTTTGATAAATAAAACTTTGGAACTAGCTAAGGAAAATAGCTGTTCTAGTATGGTTTTTACTTTTAAAAATCATCCACTAACTGTAGTAAATAAAGATAGAGCTCCTAAACTGCTACTTGATAACGCAACAAAACTTGAGATTCTTGAAGAACTAGGCATTGATATCGCTTGTCTTGTAAATTTTAATGAAGACTTTATGAAGATTGAGCCTGAAGCATTTATAGAAATGCTTTTAAGAAAATATAATGCTAAAGGGATAATTGTTGGATTTAATTATAGATTTGGCTATAAAAATAAAGGTGATATAAATCTTCTAAAAGCTCTAAGTGAAAAGTATGGATTTGAACTGCATATTATGGGTGCTTTGATGAATGAAGAAAATATAATAAGCAGCACAAAGATAAGAAATCTTCTAATTGATGGAGATTTAGATGATGCTAATGCATTATTGACTAGACCATATATTCTAAGAGGCACAGTTGTGCGAGGAAAGCAACTTGGAAGAACACTCGGATTTCCTACTGCAAATACTGAGGTTGACTCTAGCTCAGTTCTTCCTAAGATAGGCGTTTATTATACAAATACGGTTTATAAGAGTAAGTTATATAAAAGTATAACATCTATTGGTTATAATCCTACTGTAAATGGTAAGAATATAACTATAGAAACGTATATATTAAATTTTAATAAAAATATTTATGGCGATGAATTAAAAGTTTATTTTCTTGAAAGAATAAGAAATGAAGAAAAGTTTAATAGCCTAAAGGAGTTACAGCAGCAACTAATTAGCGATAAAGCTTTTGCTGAATCAAGAAAAAACCTAATTGGATTGTAAAAAAATTCATTTACAATAAAAATTAGTTCTGCTATAATACCTTTGAGAACCTAATCCTAAGATAAAAGGTTTGCCATCTTTTTTCATGGAACTAGGGGATAATTTTGGAGGTGTTTACACATGGATAAGGCAAGAAAACAAGAAATTATAGTTAAGTACGCAAGACATGAAGGAGATACTGGTTCACCAGAAGTGCAAATAGCACTACTTACTGAAAGAATCAACTATCTTACTGAACATTTAAAGGTTCATAAGAAAGATCACCATTCAAGAAGAGGTCTTCTAATGATGGTTGGACAAAGAAGAGGTCTTTTAAACTACCTATCTTCTCAAGATATCGAAAGATACAGAGCAATAATAGGACAATTAGGTATAAGAGGTTAATCTGAAAAGAGCGGTTATACCGCTCTATTATTTTATCAACTAAAGTAAAGTTTTACATAAGTAACCGAAAGGAGGTAATAACACATGAATCATTTTCATGAAACCACTGTAGCTGGTAGAAAAATGAAAGTAGAATTTGGAAAGTTAGGAATGCTTTCAGATACTGCTATCTTAATGAGCTATGGTGACACAGTAATATTAACAAACGCAAATGCTTCAGAATCACCAAGAGAGGGGATTGATTTCTTTCCTTTAAGTGTTGAATATGAAGAAAGATTATATGCAGTAGGAAAAATACCTGGAGGATTTATCAAGAGAGAGGGTAGACCTTCAGAAAAAGCAATTCTAAATGGAAGAGCTGTTGACAGACCGCTTAGACCACTTTTCCCTAAAGGATATAGAAATGACGTACAAGTAGTTTGTACAGTAGTTTCTGTAGAAAACGATAACCTTCCAGAAATTCTTGCGATAAATGCAGCATCCACTGCTCTTTGTCTATCAAGTATCCCATTCACCACTCCAGTAGCCGCAGTACAAGTAGGTTTAATCGGTGATGAATTTATATTAAATCCAACATCAAAGCAAAGAGAAGAAATGATACTTGCTTTAACAGTATGTGCTACAAAAGATAGAGTTATGATGATTGAAGCTGGTGGTCACGAGATACCAGAAGAAACTATGATAAATGCTATTACTTTTGGATTTGAAGCATGTAAAGATATAGTAGCTTTCCAAGAAGAAGCGATGAAAACTTTTGGAAAAGAGAAAAAGGTACCTTTAATATACAAGGTTGATGCAGAACTAGAAAAAACTGTTCGCGAATATTCCTTTGAAACTATAAAAAAAGCTATGTATATTATCGACAAGAATGAAAGAAATGAAGAGATGGATGAAGTTAAGAAGAGTGTAGTACAACACTTTGCTGATATATATCCAGACAACATGTCTGACGTTAATGACGTTGTATACAGAATTCAAAAAGAGATTGTAAGAGATATGCTTTTACATGAAAGAAGACGTCCTGATGGTAGAGCTTTTGATGAAGTTAGACCAATAAACTGTGAAGTAGGAGTTTTACCAAGAACTCACGGAACAGGTATATTTACAAGAGGACTTACACAAGTTATGACTGTAGCAACTTTAGGTGCTATAGGAGATGTTCAAATTCTAGATGGAATTGGTGAAGAAGTATCTAAGAGATATATGCATCACTACAACTTCCCATCATACAGTGTTGGTGAAGTTAGACCTTTAAGAGGACCAGGTAGAAGAGAAATTGGTCATGGTGCATTAGCTGAAAGAGCTTTAGAACCACTTATACCATCAGAAGAAGAATTCCCATACACTATAAGACTTGTATCTGAAGTATTAAGCTCAAATGGTTCTACATCACAAGCATCAGTTTGCGGATCAACTTTAGCATTATTAGATGCAGGAGTTCCAATTAAAAGACCAGCTGCTGGTATAGCAATGGGCTTAATAACTTCTGAAGATTTATCAGAAGAAGAAATTCTTACTGATATACAAGGAATAGAAGACTTCTTTGGAGATATGGACTTTAAGGTAGCAGGTACAGAAAAAGGAATAACTTCTATACAAGTTGATACAAAAATAGCTGGATTGTCAGAATATTGTATAAGAACTGCTATATATGATGCAAGAAAAGCAAGACTTGGCATACTTGATAAGATTAAAGAATGCATACCAGATGCTAGAAAAGAAGTTTCATTATATGCTCCTAAGACTTCAACAATACAAATTGATCCTGATAAGATAAGAGATGTAATCGGTGCTGGTGGAAAGATAATCAATAAGATTATAGCTGATACTGGGGTTAAGATTGACATTAAGGATGATGGAAAGATATTTGTTTCCTCTTCAGATCACTCAGGAGTTAATGAAGCGTTAAAGATAATAGATGGACTTACTCGTGAAGTAAAAGCAGGAGAAATATACTTAGGTAAAGTAGTTAAGATTGCTCAATTTGGTGCATTTGTTGAAATACTACCAAACAAAGAAGGTTTAGTTCATATATCTAAACTTGATGTAGCTAGAGTAAATAAGGTTGAAGATATTGTATCTGTAGGGGATGAAATACTTGTTAAGGTTACTGAAATAGATAACCAAGGCAGAATCAACCTATCTAGAAAAGATGCGATCGCTGAAACACAAGAAGACAAATCAAAAGAAGATAAATCAAAAGAATAACGATGAAAGGGCAACTTAAAAATTGCCTTTTTATTTTTTAAGGAGGTATTTTTATGTATAACTTATACACATTACCAAATGGTTTAAGAGTTGTCACAGAATATATAGATCATGTTGACTCTATAAGCATAGGATTACATGTAGAAAATGGATCAAGGAATGAAGATTTACATAATAATGGTATCTCACACTTTATAGAACACATGATGTTTAAAGGTACAAAAAGCAGAAATGCCAAACAAATAGCTGAAGATATAGAAAATGTAGGTGGACAAATAAATGCTTATACAAGTAAAGAGTCTACCTGTTATTATTTCAAAGCTCTTTCAACTCATGCTGGATTATGCTTAGAAGTATTGTCTGATATGATGTTTAATTCTAATTTCGCTGAAGAAGATATACAAAAGGAACAAGGTGTAGTTGTAGAAGAAATAAATATGGGTGAAGATACTCCAGAGGATGTATTGTCGGATATACATGCAAAGGCAGCTTTTGAGGATGACTCTTTAGCTTATCCAATCCTCGGAACTCCTGAAACTGTAAGATCGTTCAATAAAGCAACTATAACTAACTATGTTAAATCTCATTATACACCTAAAAATTCAGTTCTATCTATTTGTGGTAAGTTTGAATATCAAGAGCTTATAAAACTTGTAGAGAATTACTTTGGTGGTTGGAAATCTGAAAGAGAGATAATAACAGATTATTCGACTCCAGAGCTTAAAAGTAATTTCGTAAGCTCTGATAAGGATATTGAACAACTTCATATAAATTTAGGACTTAAAGGAGTTCCAATCGGAGACGATAACGGATATAATTTAATAGTTCTAAATAATATTTTAGGTGGAGGTGCATCTTCACTGCTATTCCAAAAGATTCGTGAAGAAATGGGTGTGTGCTATTCAGTTTATTCATATCCTCTTTCTTATAAGAATACTGGAATGTTAAATATTTATGTAGGACTTAATCCTGTGTATGCAGAAGAAACACTGCTTGCTATAAATGAGGAATTAAAGCTTTTTATTTCTAAAGGAATCACTAAAGAACAACTAAATATAAATAAAGAAAAAATTAAAGCAGGTTATGTTTTAGGATTAGAAAGTACTAGTAGTAGAATGTTTAGTAATGGTAAATCTGTTCTATTCTTAAATAAGATAAATAAACCAGAAGATATAATAAGTAAAATAGACAGAATTAATTTCGATACAGTTCACACTATGCTTGAACAATGCTTTAAACCAGGAATAATTAATGGTGCATTTGTTGGAAAAGAAATTAATTTAGATACTTTGTCCACGCTAGCACAAAAAGATGCAGTTGCATACACTAACAGTGAAGGAAATATATAAGCATAAAATCCTCCTTGGTATCATACTTTGATGTTAAGGAGGTGTATTACAATGAGTGACAATGTAAAATATTTATCTGAAATGGAACGTTATGAAATCATAAACGTAAATGATGGCGAAAAGTATAATTCTTTATCAAGCAATGATATAGTTATAGATGATGAGGGGAAGCTTAAGTTTCTCATCATAAATGTCAATATGTCAAAGTTTAGCTTATTTGGAGGAGACGAATTCCTAGAGATTTCTTGGGATTACGTAAAAAAAATAGGTGCAAAAACGATAATACTTGACGTCGAAGAGGAAATGATTAAAAGAACAAAGCTTTAACAAAGGAGTGATATTTTGAAAATCATCATACAAAAGTTTGGTGGAACTTCAGTATCTACATCTGAGAGAAGAGAACAGGTAATTGAAAAGGTTAAAGAAGCAATAAATAATGGTTATTCACCAGTAGTTGTAGTTTCTGCTATGGGAAGAAGAGGAGAACCGTATGCAACAGATACACTTCTTTCACTTCTAAATAGTGATTTTAAAAAATCAAACAAGCATGCAACTGATCTTTTAATGTGTTGTGGTGAAATAATTAGTTCTACAGTTCTTTGCCAAGAACTATATATGAATAATATTAAAGCCATGCCTTTGACTGGCGGACAAGCTGGTATAATAACTAATAGTGATTTTTCCAATGCGCGATTATTAGACGTAGATACAAAGAGAATAATACACCTATTGAACGAAGGAATAGTACCAGTAGTATGTGGATTCCAAGGTACTGATGCAGAAGGTAATTTTACAACTCTCGGAAGAGGTGGAAGTGATACTACAGCATCAATACTCGGTGTAGCTTTAAAAAGTGAGCAAATCGAAATATTTACTGATGTAGATGGGATAATGACAGCAGATCCAAGAATAGTAGAAGATGCAAATCTGATAGATAAAATAAGCTATAATGAAGTGTTTCAGTTTGCTGATCAAGGTGCTAAAGTTATTCACCCTAGAGCTGTAGAGATTGCTATGAGAGGAAATATACCTCTTGTAATAAAAAATACAATGTCTAAAAGTAAAGGGACTGTCATAGACAATGTTGGTGATAGCAGTGATCCACGTATTTTAACTGGCATAACTCATATGTCAGGAAGAATTCAAGTAACTGTAACTGATTTAGAAAATAAAGATAAAATTGAATATAGAAAAGTATTAGATACTTTAGCTGAAAATAAAATAAGCTTAGATTTAATTAATATATTTCCAAAAGAAAAAATATTTACGATTGATTCGGAAGACTTGTTAAAATTAGAATCAGTGCTAAAAGGTGAAAATATTATATACAGCTTAGTTAAAGACTGCAGTAAAGTTTCTTTAATTGGTTCAAGAATGAAAGGTATTCCTGGAGTAATGGCCAAAATAATAAGAACTTTGGATGACAATAATATCGAGGTTCTCCAGACAGCTGATTCTCATACTACAATATGGTGCTTAATACATTCCTTCGATGTAGAAAAAGCAATTAATGTACTTCATAAAGCTTTTATGTAATAGCTTGAATAATAGAGAGTTCTCTTGTACAAAATAGTAAAGTACAGGAGGAATGATTATGAACGATGAACTAAAAAAAGATGAAACAAAACAAGATGATAAAATTGAAGCAATAAAAGAACTTGGAAATTTAAATTCTGCTCAAGAAACACAACAAAGAATTCATATATTATCTATAATTGGTCAGATTGAAGGTCATGGTGTTTTGCCACCACAAACTAAAACTACAAAGTATGAGCATGTAATACCTCAACTGATAGAAATGGAACAAAATGAAAAGGTAGAAGGTATATTAACTATTTTAAACACTGTTGGTGGTGACGTAGAAGCAGGACTCGCCATTTCAGAGATGATAAGAAGTCTAAGTAAGCCTACAGTATCATTAGTAATAGGTGGAGGACACTCTATAGGAGTTCCTTTAGCTACTGCATCTGATTATTCGTTTATATCCCCTTCTGCTACTATGATATTACATCCAATAAGAATGAATGGATTAGTACTGGGGGTTCCTCAAACTTTTAAATATTTTAATAAAATGCAGGAACGTATAAATGAATTTATAATTAGAACTTCTAAAATAAATAAGGAAACCCTAAAAACATTAATGCTTCAAACTGATGAGCTTTTAAATGATATGGGAACTATTTTAGTAGGAAAAGAAGCTGTAGATTATGGACTCATAGATGAAGTTGGTGGAATTAAGGAAGCACTTGCTAAACTGAATTCAATGATAGATAGTGTAAATAAACCATAGGGAAATCCTATGGTTTATTTACTCTCTACTAATCCACAATTTATGTAAATCATTTATAATTATATCTGTGATAGAGTGAAAATTGTTGAGATAAAGAGTAAATAAGAATATGTCGCCTTCCAAGTTTTCCTCATATACATTCGAAAAGGCAGATGCGTAAAAAATTGCAAATGAGAGACACATTCGCTATTTTTTAGGGTTCTTAGAGGAAATTAAATCTATTTGTAGAAGTAGTAAAGAGAGGTGAAAAGAATGGCTAAGAAAAAATCTACAAGCAAAAAAAATCAAAAGAAAAAAAATACTGATATAACTGGAATAATATTACTAGCAGTGAGTCTAGTTTTAGCTATAAGCATATATACAAATGCAGCTGGATATCTTTCATTTTTTTCAAAACGTTTCTTTATATCATCAATAGGAGTGGGAACATATATATTACCAATATATATGGTGTATTTATCAATAATATATATTAGCTCAAAAGGAGTTATAAAATTATCTAAAAGTTTCATAGCTTTAACAATAGCAATAATAAACTCTTTAGTATTTATACAAGTCATGTCTATAGAGAGCTATTATGACAAGACTAGTTTTTTTAATTCATTAAAAGCAATTATATACTCTCAAGGTTATTTTCATAGCGGAATTATTGGATTTACTATAACTTTGCCTATATATAAATTAATTGGTACTATAGGTACTTTCATTGTGAATATTGCTATCTATATTATAGTATTTATAATTGGATTTGATTTCTCATTAGATTCTATAAACCTAGATTTAGGTTTTCTACAGAAAAAGAGTGCAAAGAATAGTGAGAAGCCTAAACAAATAGAGAAAAAAGATGATTTTCTAGTTATAGAGGAAAAGAATCCAAGCCAAAATGAATTTATAAATGGAATAAATAATAAAATTAAAATATTGGATTTTATGAAGAATGCTTCAGTTCATGAAGAAGTAATGTCTGAGAGCGCTCCAACAAAGGTAGAAATAACTGATAATTCTACGTCTACACCAAGTACTACTAGTGCCTCTGATAAGAAAAAAGGATTAGACAACGAAGTTAAGGAAGTTGTGAATAAGGAATTAACAGAAAGATTACTTTCAGCAGATGATAAAGAGTATAAAATTCCTTCCACTGAACTTCTAAATGTAAATTCAGCTTTAAAGCTCAAAAAGGAAGATAAGAAGGATTTACTTTTAAATGCGACTAAGCTTGAAGAAACACTCAATAGTTTTGGTGTTGATGCTAAAATTGTACAAGTAACTAAAGGTCCGTCTGTTACTAGATTTGAGCTTCAACCAAGTGCAGGAGTAAAAGTAAGTAAAATAGTTAATTTATCAGATGATATAGCTTTAGGACTAGCCGCTAACGGTGTAAGAATAGAAGCACCAATTCCAGGTAAAGCAGCAGTAGGAATAGAGGTTCCTAATAAAGAATTGACTCCAGTTATGCTTAGAGAAGTATTAGACTCTGATGAGTTTATTAATACTAAAACTAATCTTGCTTTTGCTTTAGGTAAAGATATAGCAGGAAAAGCTATTGTTGCAGATTTAAGTAAGATGCCTCATCTGTTAATAGCTGGTGCCACTGGATCAGGAAAGAGTGTATGCATAAATACTTTAATTATTAGTATATTATATAAATATTCTCCTTCAGAGGTTAAGCTTTTGATGGTAGATCCTAAGGTAGTTGAGCTTAATGTATATAACGGAATACCTCAGCTTCTAATTCCAGTAGTGACTGATCCTAAAAAGGCAGCAGCAGCTCTTAATTGGGCTGTTAATGAAATGACAAGAAGATATAAATTGTTTGCGGATAGTGGTGTTAGAAATATAGAATCATATAATAATCTTTTTGATAAGGGTATTATCACTGAAAAATTGCCTTGGATTGTTATAATTGTAGATGAGCTTGCTGATTTAATGATGGCTTGTCCTAATGATGTAGAAGATTATATAGCTAGATTAGCCCAGATGGCTAGAGCAGCGGGGATGCATCTTGTTATTGCAACTCAAAGACCTTCAGTTGATGTTATAACCGGTGTTATAAAAGCTAACATACCATCTAGAATATCCTTTGCAGTTTCTAGCCAGATAGATTCAAGAACTATACTAGATTCATCAGGTGCAGAAAAACTTCTAGGTAAGGGGGATATGTTGTTCTATCCTGTTGGAGCATCAAAACCAGTAAGAATTCAGGGAGCGTTTATATCAGAAGAGGAAGTTGAGCAAGTAATTAACTTCATAAAAGGTTCGTCAGAAGAGACTTCTTATGAAACAGAAATAATAGAACATATTAATAGTGAGGTTACTTCATCAAGTACATCAAATTCTGATGATGGAGATGAACTTTTAGATGAGGCTATAAGAATAGTAGTTGAAACTGGTCAGGCATCTACTTCTTTTCTTCAAAGGAAGCTTAGAGTTGGTTTTAATAGAGCCGCTAGAATAATGGAACAGTTAGAGGAAAACAATATTATCTCACCAAAAGATGGCAGCAAGCCTAGACAAGTTCTTATATCAAAGGAAGAACTTGAGAATATGTAGAAAAAATACTTGTTTTAATGTTGAAACAGTTTTAAAATTAATTTGTATTATATATTGTATTGAACACAGGAGGAATTAAGTTGACGAAATATAAGGTGGGCTTGATAAGCCTAGGATGCGACAAAAATAGGGTTGATTCTGAAATTATGCTGGGTAAGCTAAAGTCTGGCTACGAATTAACTAATGACCCTAAATCTGCAGATATAATTATTGTTAATACTTGTGGCTTTATAGAGAAAGCTAAACAAGAATCGATAGATACAATATTAGAGATGGCAGAATATAAAAACAAGTATAACTGTAGGTTGCTTATCGCCACAGGATGTTTAACTCAAAGATACGGAAGTGAACTCACAGAGCTAATGCCTGAAATTGATATAATGCTTGGAGTTAATGATTATAATAAAATCGATGAGTTTATAAGATCTTTTATAGAAGAAGAAGAAGGAAGAATAACTAAGCTTGAATACAGTAATACAAATATAAATGAAGGTGAAAGAGTTATTACAACTGATAAAGCAACAGCTTATATAAGAATATCAGAAGGATGTGATAATTTCTGCACATACTGTATCATACCAAAGATAAGAGGTAAATACAGAAGTAGAGCTTTAGAAAGTGTACTTGAAGAGGCAAAGAAATTAGCGTCAGCTGGAGTTAAAGAACTTATACTAATAGGTCAAGATACTACAAGATATGGAATAGATTTATATGAAGAGAACAGACTTCATGTATTATTGAATGAGTTAGGCAAGATAGAAGGTATTGAGTGGATTAGACTCTTATACTGCTATCCTGAAGAAATATATGATGAATTAATAGATGAAATTGCTTCAAATCCTAAGGTTTGTAAATATATAGATTTGCCTATACAACATATAAGTGATAATATTTTAAAAGCTATGGGAAGAAAGACAACTAAAGAAGATATCATTAACAAGATAGAGCTTTTAAGGGAAAAAGTTAAAGGTATAACTTTAAGAACTTCATTGATTGTAGGTTTCCCTGGAGAGACTGATGAAGATTTCAGCGAGCTTAAAAACTTTTTGAAAGATTATAAACTAGAGAAGGTTGGTGTGTTTAAATACTCAAAAGAAGAAGGAACACCAGCATTTTTAATGCCAAACCATGTTGAAGAAGAAGTTAAAGAAAAAAGAGAAGAGTTATTAATGTTAACTCAAATGGATGTTTCAGAAACCACTAATAAAGCTAAGATTGGCAATATCTATGATGTTCTAATAGAAGAATATGATGGAGAAAATTATATTGGAAGATCTTATGAGATGGCTCCTGAAATAGATGGTACTATTATTGTAAATCATACTAAAGATAAATTAACTATTGGTGATATAATAAAAGTTAAAATTACTGATTCCGCTGAATATGACTTGTTGGGAGTTGTTTGTAATGAATCTTGCTAATAAACTAACTTTGATCAGAATATTTTTAGTACCGTTCTTTTTGATATTTATAGCATTTAGAGACTTAACATATAGTACTTTTATAGCTACTTTTATTTTTATATTAGCTTCATTAACTGATAAACTCGATGGATACATAGCTAGGAGTAGAAATCAAATAACTCGTTTTGGAAAGCTTATGGATCCGTTAGCAGATAAGTTATTAGTTACATCTGCACTTATTTCATTAGTTGAGCTTCATGTAATACCAAGCTGGGCTGCTGTTATAATTATTGCTAGAGAGTTTGCTGTATCTGGACTTAGAACTATAGCAGCTTCTGACGGTACAGTTATTGCAGCTAGTTGGTGGGGAAAAATAAAGACTGTAATTCAAATTGTTGCTATAATTTTATTATTATTAAAGGTTAATATAGGTTCTTCTAAGTACTTAACAGATTTAATATATAAACACAGTTGGATGAACAATTTCTTTGATATAGTTCCAACTATTGCGTTATATATAGCTGTAATAGTGACAATTTTATCTGGAGTAGATTATTTTGTAAAAAATAAAGATGCAATAAATACAGATAAATAAGTTTAATAATCATAAAAATAGTCGATAATTTTAAAGACTGTATGATTGATAGTATTGTATTTAAATTAACTAATGTTGACTTTAGTCAATTTATAATTGTTTTAATGAATGTACCACTTCATAACTATAGGGTTCCTCTACGGAAATTTAATTTATACTTGTTTGAAAATCGTGCACCTATAAATTTTAGCATGTATAAATTAATAATTGAAGTTGGAACCCTATAAATGCATATCTTCAAATTATCTAGTCAAAAGGTGATGTGAAGATATTTATAGCTTGAAGTGGTACATCTATTATGTGGTTAATTTAAATTTATTTTTCTATTCTGATGATTATAATCTTACTATTTTCTTAAGTAAGAATTAATAAAGATGTACAACTTAACTCCGAAAATTATTTTCAAAATGTCATTCTTCTGAGATGCAGATTTAAAAATATAAATTTTATAATGAAATGGTACATCCATATAGTAGAATCATATAAAAGAAGATATCACCAAACATTTTAAAAGAAAAAATTACTAGGTATTACTTTAATTTTAAGCGTACATTAGTGTTGACTTATATATTAAAGTACCTTATAATATAAATAGAACAGACGTTCGATAGAGAGAGGATGTGTTTATCAATGGGTATTGATATGGAAAAGCTTAAAGCTATAGAATCTGCTATGGGCCAAATAGAAAAACAATTTGGAAAAGGCTCAATAATGAAATTAGGTGAACATAGTACACTAAATTTTGATGTTATATCAACAGGTTGTTTAGACTTAGATATAGCTTTAGGTATTGGTGGAGTTCCTAGAGGAAGAATAATAGAAATATATGGACCAGAAAGCTCTGGTAAGACTACTGTTGCTTTAAATATAGCGGCTGAATCTCAAAGAGTTGGTGGTGCAGTTGCATACATAGATGCTGAACATGCTTTAGATCCTAGCTATGCTAAAGTTCTAGGTGTAGATATAGATAATCTTGTTGTTTCTCAACCAGATACAGGTGAGCAAGCATTAGAAATTACAGAAGCCTTAGTTAGATCAGGTGCTATTGATGTTATAGTTATTGACTCTGTTGCAGCACTTGTTCCTAGAGCTGAAATTGAAGGTGAAATGGGAGATTCTCACGTTGGTCTACAAGCTAGACTTATGTCTCAAGCTTTAAGAAAATTAGCTGGTACTATAAATAAGTCAAAGTGTGTAGTTGTATTTATTAATCAGTTAAGAGAGAAAGTTGGAGTTATGTTTGGTAGTCCAGAAACAACAACTGGTGGTAGAGCTTTAAAGTTCTATGCTTCAATTAGAATGGACATAAGAAGAATTGATTCAATAAAACAAGGTGAAAGTATTGTTGGAAATAGGACCAGAATCAAGATAGTTAAGAATAAGGTTGCGCCTCCTTTCAAACAAGCTGAATTTGATATTATGTATGCAGAAGGAATATCAAAGACAGGTAACTTAGTTGACGTTGGTGTAAAAGATGAAATTATACAAAAAAGTGGTGCTTGGTTCTCATATGGCGATGTGAGATTAGGACAAGGAAGAGAAAATGCAAAACAATTCCTTAAAGAAAATCCTGAAATAGCATTCGAAATAGAAAATAAAATAAGATCAAAATATAATTTGCCACTTACTGTAGCAAAAGAATCTGCTAAAGCAGAAGTAGCTACTACTAAGGCAGAAGGAAAACAAAACAAATCAACTGGAGACCAAAAATAAATCGCATTTGCGATTTATTTTTTTGTTATAAATTACAAACAATTGATAATAATAATATATATAAAGATATTAAATTGTTTTTAACAAGCTTTTACCTATCAACTTGACATAATTTTAAAATTAATATAAAATAATAACAAATACTGGTTTATCATATTCATTTAATTACAGTGAGAATTTAATATGCACCTTACTACGCCTTCATATTTACTTATAATATATATTGCTAAAATAGTGCGAAGGAGGTGTTAATAATGACAAGATACATTATTGAAATTATAGTTTGTATAATAGTTTTAATAGTGCTAGGAATTATCGAGTATTCAGTAATTCAAAATACTTTTAAACGTAGAATGTCCAGCTTAGAACAGGAAGCTGAAACTAATTTGGATAACGCAAAAAGAGAAGCAGAAGCACTGAAAAAAGAATCAATTTTGGAAGCTAAGGAAGAAGTTCATAAGTTAAGAAGTGATGTTGAAAGAGAATCCCGTGAAAGAAGAAATGAAATTCAACGTTTAGAGAGAAGATTAATACAAAGAGAAGAATCTCTAGACAAAAAAAGTGATGCTTTAGAGAAAAAGGATGAGGGCCTCAACAAAAAGATACAAGAGGTTCAACAATTAGAGGATAGTGTACAGAATTTATACACAAAGCAGCGCGAAGAGCTAGAAAGAATATCAAGCCTATCTAGCGAAGAAGCAAGGCAAATTCTTCTTGACGAAATAAGTAAGGAAATAAAACATGATGCTGCTATAATGATTAAAGAAGTTGAAACAAAAGCAAAAGAAGAAGCGGATAAGAAAGCAAGAGAAATAATCACTACTGCTATTCAAAGATGTGCCGCTGATCATGTTTCAGAATCTACTGTACACGTTGTGGCTTTACCTAACGACGAAATGAAGGGCAGAATTATAGGTAGAGAAGGTAGAAATATTAGGACTTTAGAAACATTAACAGGAGTTGATTTAATTATTGATGATACTCCAGAAGCAGTAATACTATCAAGTTTTGATCCAATTCGTAGAGAAGTAGCGCGTATCGCTCTAGAAAAATTAATTGTAGATGGTAGAATTCACCCAGCTAGAATAGAAGAAATGGTAGAACGAGCAACTAAGGATGTAGAAAATGATATTAAGGAAGAAGGAGAACAAGCTACCTTCGAAACCGGAGTACACGGACTACACCCTGAATTAATTAGACTTCTAGGTAGATTAAAGTATAGAACTAGTTATGGTCAAAATGTTCTAAAACATTCTATCGAGGTTTCATACTTAGCAGGACTTATGGCATCTGAACTAGGTTTAGATGTTACACTCGCAAGAAGAGCTGGTTTGTTACATGATATTGGTAAAGCTGTAGATCAAGAGTATGAAGGACCTCATGCCTTAATAGGTGGAGATTTAGCTAAAAGATATCATGAATCACCAATAGTAGTAAATGCTATAGCAGCTCATCATGGTGATGTAGAAATGCTATCTCTTGAAGCAGTACTAGTTCAAGCAGCTGATGCAATTTCGGCAGCAAGACCAGGCGCAAGAAGAGAAACCTTAGAAGCTTATATTAAGAGATTAGAAAAGCTCGAAGAAATTGCAAATTCATACGAAGGTGTAGAAAAGTCATATGCCATTCAAGCTGGAAGAGAGATTAGAATTATGGTTAAACCAGATCAAGTTGATGATGCAGGGGCCATTGAAATGGCAAGGAATATTGTAAAGAACA
Organism: Clostridium folliculivorans; assembly: GCF_024341905.1. GTDB lineage: Bacteria > Bacillota > Clostridia > Clostridiales > Clostridiaceae > Clostridium_AR > Clostridium_AR folliculivorans. The sequence continues at coordinate 291,311 of NZ_BQXY01000002.1, read as the reverse complement.
TAGAAGAACAATTAGAATATCCAGGACAAATTAAAATAAATGTTATTAGAGAAACCCGTGCAGTTGACTATGCCAAGTAATTATAAAATACATTTTGTGAAAGCAAAATGTATTTTTTTATTCTTTAAATAAATATGATGATAATTATATCTTTATAGATAAGAAATAATCACAACTATTCTAAAGAATAATATACTGCCTTGCAAACTCGCCTCATCTACATTGGAAAAATTAGGCCACAAAAAAACACAAATGAAGAATGTGGAAATAATTTTGTGATTTTTTTAAAAATAAATTTTAAAAAAAGAGGTTTTTCAGAGTTTATATAGAATATAGATAAAGTAGGTAATTATTATACTTTATGTAAACGATATCGATAATTTCTAGGAGGTCATATAATAATGGAAGTATTAAAAGTATCAACAAAATCTAATCCTAACTCTGTGGCAGGAGCTTTAGCTGCTATAATAAAAGAAAAAAATATCGTAGAAATACAAGCTGTAGGTGCGGGAGCTATAAATCAAGCTGTTAAGGCTATCGCAATTGCTAGAGGCTTCGTTGCTCCTAGTGGAAAAGATATAGTCTGTGTACCAGCTTTCACAGATATAATAATTGATGGGGAAGAAAGAACAGCAATAAAATTAATAGTACAACCAAGATAATAATATTAAGAGGAGCTTTTACACAAAGGGCAGTAGTTCAGGTGTACGAGCTCCTTTTTGTATACGATTAAATCATTGATTTTATTTACCTACAGGTTAAAACATAAGATGATTAACCAATCAATTTTGGAGATATTCTTAAACATAGCTATATATAAATATCCAGAAACTATTGACAATTATCAGTTTAAACTATAAAATTTATCTGTAATGCTAGGGGGGCCATTAAGGCTGAGATGAAGTTTTTCAGACCCTTTGAACCTGCACTGGGTAATGCCAGCGAAGGGAAGTTTTAAGACAATATGACAGGTAAATCTAAAAATATATAGATTTACGATTATTAGATTATTAACTCTTTTCGATGGTATGCAGATACTGATTGAAAGGAGTTTTTTGCAGTTTTCAGAAAATTGTTCTCAAAATGTTATTCTATTTGAAAAACATGTTTAGTTCAAGTTTTCGTAATATCATTAATACATATATTAGTACATATTTTGATATAAAGGCTATGAAAAAGGTTGGATAATTTATATGAAAGCATTGGAAATTAATAATTTATCGTTTAAGTATAAGGATTCAGAGAAGTTAATAATTGATGATTTATCCATTACTATAGATAAAAATGAATTTGTTACAATTATTGCGCCAAGTGGCACAGGGAAAAGCACTCTTTTTAGACTGATTTTAGGCTTGATTAAGCCTCAGAAAGGTAGCATAGAGATAGCTAAGGAAGCCAATAAAAACATAATAGGCTACATGCCACAAAAGGATTCACTAATGCCCTGGAGGAATATTCTAGACAATACAGCGGTTGGCCTTGAATTAAATGGACACAGTAAAAAAGAAGCAAGGAAAACAGCTGCTGCTTATTTTAAAGACTTTGGACTTGAAGGCACTGAAAAGTACTACCCTTATGAATTATCCGGTGGTATGAGGCAGAGAGCTTCCTTTTTAAGAGCTATAGTAAATAAGCCTTCAATGCTTTTGTTGGACGAGCCGTTTTCTTCTTTAGATGCGTTAACTAGAAGAAAAATGCAGGCGTGGCTTTTAGATCTTTGTCAAAAGGAAAAAAATACGGTATTTATGATAACCCATGATATAGATGAGGCTTTACTCTTATCAGACAGAATACTGATTTGTACTGAAATACCTTATAAAAATTTAAAATCTATAGAAGTTAATATAGGAAGGCCAAGAAGTTATGAAACCACACTATCTAGTGAGTTTATAGAATTGAAGAGAAGTATTCTAAATATTCTTGATGGGCTAGAAGAGAATGAGAGGGGGAATTCATAATGAAAAAGATTAAGGATTATATATTCCCTTTAGTATTCTTGATACTTCTACTTCTAGCATGGGAGTTTTTGATACCATATTTTAAAGTGCCGAAATATATTATACCTAGATTATCTGTGGTGCTTAAGGCGTTATGGACTCAAAGAGAGCTATTATATGGGCATTCGATTATAACCTTAGGTGAAGCCGTACTTGGGCTTATGATATCTGTAATTATCGGTATCTCTTGTGCTCTTTCAATTTATCTTTGGAGAAATGTTGGGAAAACCTTGTATCCAGTTATAATATTTTCTCAAACAATTCCTACAATAGCTTTATCTCCAATTATGGTTATGTGGTTTGGATACAGCATATGGTCAAAGGTAGCTGTAGTGGTACTGTTTTGCTTCTTTCCTATAGTTATAAGCACCTTAGATGGATTAAATGGCGTAGATAAGGATTTAGAGGATGTCTTGAAAGCTCTAGGTGGAAGCAGGCTTCAAATATTTTTTAAACTTCATATGAACACTGTGCTTCCTAATTTCTTAAGCAGCTTTAAGATAGCAGCAACCTATAGTGTTGCAGGGGCTACCATAGGCGAGTGGTTAGGAGCAGAAAAGGGACTTGGTATATATGTAAAGAGAACAGCAGGGATGCTACAATCAGATTCAGTGTTTGCAGGTGTGTTAGTTCTATCTTTTCTAGGATTACTACTATTTTCAACAGGTTTTTTACTAGAAAAAGTTTTATTAAAATACAGAAGAGTAATAAAGGAGGATAATCATGAAATTAAAAAAACTTAGTATTTCATTAGTTATTGTAGTAATGTTTAGTTTCTTATTAAGTGCATGTTCTACAAAGTCAGATAATAAGGAAGAAAAAGGTGCATCTAAAGACTTAAAAGAAATTAGTGTACTATTAGACTGGTATCCAAATGCAGTGCATACTTTCTTATATGCTGCAGAGGAACAAGGTTATTTTAAAGAGGCAGGATTAAAGGTTAAATTAATTACACCTGCAGGTACAGATGATGGAATTAAATTAGTAGCGGCAAATAAAGCTGACTTAGCTATAAGCTATCCTAAGCAAGTTATTTTAGCAAGAGGAGAAAACATTCCAGTTAAATCTGTTGGTGCAATAGTTAGAAGTCCACTAAACCAACTTATGGTACGTAAGGACTCAGGAGTTAAAACTTTAAAAGATCTAGAAGGTAAAAAGGTTGGATATGCATCCTTTGATATAGATAAGGAAACAGTTAAGGCAATGGTAAGTGCTGCTGGTGCAGATGCTTCAAAAGTAGATTTTGTAGATGTTGGTTACGACTTGATGCCTGCTATGGAAACAAAAAGAGTTGATGCAATAATAGGTGGATATATAAATCATGAAAAGTTGTTGTTAGAAAAAGAAGGTATTGAGCTTATCACTTTTAATCCAGTAGACTATGGAGTAGCAAACAGCTATGAACTAGCATTTATTGCAAGTGAGGATGGACTTAAGAATAACAATAGTGCAATACAAGCTTTTTTAGCAGCTGCAAAAAAAGGTTATGAATATACTAAAAATAATCCTGATAAAGCTTTAGATTTAGTGTTAAAGGCTCAAAGCAAAGATTTTCCACTGGATTCAGAAGTAGAGAAGAAAAGCTTAAGTATATTACTTCCGCTTATGGAGAATGAAAGTGGCAAATTCTTAAGCCAGGATGAAAATGTTTGGGATAAGAATATCAAATGGTTACAAGAGAAGAATTTACTTAAAGGAAAAGTTAAAGGTAAAGATCTAATTCAATAAACCTATACAGTATAGTACTTAGGGCAGTAAGCTCTAGGTACTTTTTCTTGAATAAAATATAACATAAGCTCTCATTAAAGTATATAATTAGAATTATATAGACATATAATGGCATAGTATTAAAATACTTTGCGTAAAAATAAGCATGGCGGTGATAATTTCGATAGTCATTTAATTAAAATATCACCTGATAATCTACTTTCTCCTTTAACTTCTGCTCATAGATATTTATAAGATAGAGAAATATTAGTAGATGAAATAGAAGACATATTAAGGGAAAGGATTTAAATACTCTTGTAGATGAACTAGGACAAGGCCAGTGCATTAGTTAGAAAGTTTGTAGATTATGGCTGGTTTTATATAGAAGCCACTATTAATTATAAAGATAATAAACTTTAATGATTATGCTGTAACCATGATTGAGGCTCTGAAAAAGCTAATAAATAAAGAAAGTGTTGAATATCAAGGAAATATAATTTCTATTTATCACTATCGATATTCCTCAGAAAATTTCGATAGTGGTATTTTGCTTAAGCAAATATTTGAAAACACAAAAGAGATTTTAAGTGCTTTAAAAACTCTTAATACAAATATAAAGAAGTACATAGATAAATTAACCAAACAACAAACTCCTGAGGAAATAATGGAGACCTTGTTTAAAGACTATATGATAAATATTATAGATAGATTTTATCATAAGATTAAAACCTCTGATAACATATCGAAATATAGACATAAGATTGTAGCAAAACTTGAAGAGTTATCCTATGATGATGATTTCATAAGATCAGCTTCTAGCTTTTATATAGAAGAAGGAAAATAAAAGGTAGTTAATCTAATTTAAGAGGTTATATATGCCTTTAACAACCTAGATAATTACATAAATAAAGAAAAGATAGATCAAGCACTTTGTTACCTATAACATGAACCTAGAAACCTTAAAACAAGGAAGAAACTACTGCAAGTCACTAACCTTAAATGATAGAAAAATTCTAGAGGAAATGTTAGAAGATGATTTTTATATAAAGTTTCATGAATTGTTTAGATATATGATAGATGAAGATTTAAAGCTAGAGCAGGAATGGTTTGGGTAGATGAATAATAAAATATTTTCAATGAAGAGGAACTGTCTATGATCAGGCAGTTCTTTTTATTTGGTAAGAGAATTTTAAAATATAAATTTTTATACGAAGTTGTAGATCCATATAAGGATGCAAATTGAGAAAGGTGGCATGGCTTCTGCAAATAATCATAGAAGTTAAGAACTAAAGAATTTAAAAAGATAAGAAGTTAAAAAAGTTAAATTTAAATGAAGATATAATTATATGTTTATATAATTAAAAAATCATATAAATATATAGGAAACATGCGGGTTTAGGGATGGTATTGATCCATTTGTAGTATAGGAATACGTAAAAATTGATTTAGTTGATATATTTTTAAGATAAGTATTATGGATGTATCACTTCATTATAAAATTTATATTTTCAAAGCTGCCTCTCAGAAGCTAGAGGCATTTTAAAAATAGTTTTCCGATTTAAGTGGTACAGCTGTATAACTATTTATATTAAGTTTAATTCAATGATTAGAGTAAGCTAAAATTAGTTGATCATTTTGAAATATTTATATTTGAAAGTTATTATAACAACAAAATATTACAGAAGACATTTTGACTGATTGCAATATAAAAATATATTATTACTTAGACGGCAAGCATGATAACTACAACTTTAATGAAATTGATAAGGATATTCTCTATAATTTTAATTTAATGGCTAAAAAAACTAAAATGTCAATAGAAGTACAAAAGCTTATTATATTAAGGATGATTGAATCAATAGACAATATGACTGGTGGAAGTTCTTGTAATAGAATGTATCTTGAATTATTAGGAGTTAATTTTACTGTATATGGAGTTTTAGGTTGCAGCTGGTATTCATAGTAAAAATATGTAGAATCTTTGAAAAACATGGTTCGATCTCCTTATATAATACGTGAGGTGAACAATAGAATGGGATTATTTAATAGAATGAAAGAACCAGTTTTTCTTAAGGAGAGCAGTGATGTGGAATTACAATTAGAAAAACTTAAAGAATTAGAACCCTTACTTAATTCAGAAGGTCAATATATAAGGCGATTTCATTAGAAGTAGTCTCGAAAATTAGCACAATTGAAGGAATTTTGCGAGCAATATTTCACAAAATGCGAAATATTGTATATAGAAATACACTAAAAATGAAGGTTGTACATTTTTATATTGCATATATTGAGCTATTAAAGATGTATCACTTCAATTGGAAATGCTATTTATCATAAAAATGTCCAAAGGCATATATTCCATGATAAATTCTAGTAAATTTAAATACGTGTTTCGGGCTTATATCATTATTTAATGTACTATTTATATATTATTCATGTGTAAATGATTTTAAAGATAATAAGTGCTCTTGTTTTGTACCATTAAAATAGGTCTTAAACTACGGAATTTAAATATTGAGGACGTCTTTGAAATGATTTATTACTGTAGGGGAATTGTAGAATAGAGGAGTAGCAGCAATAGAAATAGGTTATTTAAGAAATAAAAAATTAAAGAATTAAAGGAATTTATATTATAGATAGTATAGGTAATAAAGCCTTTGATAATAATTAAATATGTAACCCTTAAGAATGGAGTTATGTGGAAAATCAAAATGATAATAGTCCATTCTACAGAAAGTGGTTTAAGGGTTTCAATAAATAAAGAGCTGTTGAGAACTCTGAAGAGTTCTATGGGATAAAAAGAAGTGATATTATAGCTGTTTGATATAGCGTCACTTAGTCGAGTTTACTCCAAACTCATCGGTGCATAAACATTGTATTTGAAAGCTGGGGATATAATTTTGTTCACGATTTTGCTTTCTTCCTTATTGGCACAGTATGCCTTTATTGAAAGAGTCTTTGTCATCATCTGGTCATAAACAACACTGGTTTTTATGGCGATGTTTGCACTTCTTAAAATATCTGCAAACTCTTTGCCGCTGTGCATATTGTCTGCGGTTATATCAAAGATATAAAGTTTCTCTTTCTCAGACTTTTTAACTGCAAGCCCTGGAATTAAAGTGCCGATAAATGTTGCAGCACATATAGCAATGATGCTTAGTATCCCGTCTGACTTTGCCATCCTCACAACAGCAATCATGTATATAGTTGTAGATAACGCTGCTAGTAAGCTTGAAAAGAAGAACTTTCCACGGGCTAGATATATATTCTTCATTGTGCCCAAAGTGTTGTCCAGCAGTTTTAGTAAAAATACTATTAAAATTTCCATTTTTCCTCCTAATTTTTATTTAAATAAAAATAAAAGACTCTTGCAATAAAAATCACAAGAGCCAAATAATATCTTAATTTATGGATAAAATTGTTTTGCACCGTTAGGTACATTCTTCTGTAACTATCTTAGTATATCACAAAACATATGTTTTGTATATATCCACATTTTTACAACATATTAATATGTCTCTTTATTTGCTCTGAATTATATAGTTTTAACTCTAATTATTAATTTGTACATGTAGTAAAAGCTTGATAACACTCGATTTCTTAACAAATATAAAATGAGTTTTTGTAATAGAGCCTCATGTAGATTTCCAACTTCAATTATTTATTTATGCATGTCTAAAATTCATTGGTGCACGATTTTTGAACAGGCACAAATTAGGCTCTTGTAATGGAGCTCCATATTTACATTTACAATCAATAATGATATATTTTAATATATCAAATGGAAATAAGGTGCTGAGATGAAATATGCCGATTTGCATATACATTCTAATTACTCTGATGGGGTATTAAGCCCTTCAGAAATAATACATATCGCAGAACAAAAGAACATAAATACTATTTCTATTACGGATCATGACTCAATATGCTCACAATTCGTTTTAAAGGGTTGTGAGACTTCGGTTAATATTATATCTGGAGTTGAGATAAGCACAATCTGCAATGATTCGGAGTTACATATATTAGGCTATTTTATAGATATCAATAATACTGAACTTAACGATGCTATGAATAAGCTTAAGGCTATAAGGTTAGATAGGATAAGACAAATAATATCAAAGCTGAATGATCTTTCTGTAGATATAAGTATGCAAGACATTGAATGTTGTTGTAGGGATACTGCTGGAAGATCTCATATAGCTAAGATTCTTGTTGAGAAAGGCTATGTAGATAATTATAAAGCAGCTTTCAATAATTATCTTATAAAAGGTCGTCCTGCTTATGTAGAAAGATATAAATTTAATTATACTGAAACCATAAGTTTGATAAGAAAAGCTGGAGGAATTCCAATTCTAGCTCATCCTGGGAAGATCTATAGAAATATAGATGTAGAAAAGGTAATAAAAAGATTAAAAGATTACGGCCTTTGTGGCGTTGAGGTTTTCCATCCAAGTCATTCAGGTATGCAAGTAAATAAATTTTTTAATCTTTGTAAAAAATATAAACTTTTAGTTTCTGGTGGTAGTGATTGCCATGGAGTATGCTCTAATGATGGTAGTAACTTAATTGGACAGTATGGAATTGATAAAGAATACTTAGATAAGATTGTTAGATTTTATAATAAATTATAAAGGTGGGGTATCATGACATTATCAAAAAAAATAGAAGCTTTAACGCCTTCTATAACACTATCAATAACAGCAAAAGCAAATGAAATGAAGAAAACTGGGGTGAACGTAATAAGTTTTGCAGCAGGAGAACCAGATTTTAATACTCCTAAGAATATTATTGATTCTGCAATTAGTGCTATGGAAAATGGGCACACTAAATATACACCAGCGTCAGGACTTTTGGAATTAAAAAAGGCTGTATGTAAGAAATTTTCAGATGATAATCAATTAGAATATTCGTCTTCACAGGTTATTATATCTAATGGGGCTAAACAATGCTTAGGAAATTTATTTTTAGCTTTATTAAATCCCGGTGATGAGGTAATAGTACCTACACCTTATTGGGTAAGTTATCCTGAACTTATAAAAATAGCTGATGGAGTTCCTGTTTATGTACAGTGTGAAGAGGCAGATGACTTCAAATACACTATAGAAAATTTAAAACAAAGTTTAACAGCAAAAACTAAAGCTTTATTAATTAACTCTCCTAATAATCCTACTGGAACTATATATTCTAAAGAAGAGTTAGTTGAAATAGCTAATTTTGCAAAAGAAAATGATCTTTATATAGTATCAGATGAAATTTATGAAAAATTAATATATGGTGGAGAGAAACATTTTAGTATTGCAGCAGTATCAGAAGATACTTTTAATAGAACAATAGTAATAAATGGACTTTCAAAAACATATGCTATGACAGGGTGGAGAATAGGTTATGCTGCTGGTCCGGAAAACGTAATAAAGCTAATGTCTAGCATACAAAGTCATATGACATCAAATCCAAATACTATAGCTCAGTATGCTGCTATTGAGGCGTTAAATTCTCCAGTGAAATTAGTAGAGGATATGATTCTTGAATTTGAAAGAAGAAGAAATTATATGGTAGATAAGCTAAATGAAGTAGAAAACGTAAAAATAATTAATCCGAGTGGTGCGTTTTATGTTATGGTAAATATATCATATTATTTAAAAAAGAAATTTGGAGAAACTATAATTGAAGATTCGAAAATGTTTTCTGAACTTCTGCTAGAAACTAGTGCTGTAGCCACTGTTCCTGGTATAGCTTTTGGACTTGATGACTATATTAGATTATCTTATGCCACTTCTATAGACAATATAGAAGAAGGTGTAAAAAGATTAAAATCTTTTATAAATAAACTAAAATAACCAACTTGTCCAAAACTTATTGATATTTTGTCCAAAAATTATTATAATGTAATAGTTAATGATATAAAATATAATTAAAGAGGTGGATATAATGGTAACTAAAGAAGTATTAGTTAAAAATTCAACTGGTTTACACGCTAGACCAGCAACATTATTAGTAAAGAAGGCATCATCATTTAAATCTGATATTAGCATTGAATTCAATGGAAAGAAAGCTAATGTTAAGAGTTTAATAGGAGTTCTTTCTTTAGGCGTAACTAAAGATGCTAACATAAAAGTAATAGCTTCAGGAGATGACGAAACTTTAGCTGCTGAAGAAATCGTTAAATTAATCGAAGGTTTAGACGAATAATAAAAAAGGTTCCGAAAGGAACCTTTTTTATTTATGTTCAGCAACTTTTTTTGAAATCGGTTTTACTTCTTAGTAATACGACTATAAGGTTAACGGCACCAGCAAATACCAAAATATAAATTATTCTTTCGATATAACAGTTACCTAGAGAGATTAGCCTAACTAGATTAAAATTAAGTAATCCGATTAACCCCCAATTAATTGCTCCTATAAGTACTAGTAGAAAACTTAGCTTGTCGATAAGACTTAGCTTGTACACAATTTTCAACTCCCATCAAATTAAATTCCCATAGTATATATATTAAAATAAATAATAAAATATACCTGTAAAAAAAGAAAAAATATGATATAATACGAATGATAACTGTATTTTTTTACATTTTATTCGCAGGAGGAAAGAAAATGAGAAATTTGTATAGCACACCTTTAAATTCAAGATATGCATCTAAAGAGATGTCGTATTTATTTTCCGATGATATGAAGTTTTCTACTTGGAGAAAACTTTGGGTAGTACTAGCGGAGAGTGAAAGGGAATTAGGGTTAAATATCACTGAAGAGCAAGTTAATGAGCTCAAAGAGCATATATACGATATAAATTATGATGAAGCAATAAAGAAAGAAAAAGAAGTAAGACATGATGTTATGAGTCATGTATATGCGTATGGATTACAATGTCCTAGTGCTAAAGGAATAATTCATCTAGGAGCAACTAGTTGTTATGTAGGGGATAATACTGACATAATAATAATGAAAGATGCTTTATTATTAGTTAAAAAGAAGCTTATAAATGTTATAAATCATTTAAGTAATTTTGCAAATAAATATAAAGATTTACCTACACTTGGATTTACACATTTCCAACCAGCTCAGCTTACCACAGTAGGGAAGAGAGCTACATTATGGATTCAGGATTTATTAATCGATCTTGAAAACTTAGATTTTGTTATTGAAAAGCTAAAACTAAGAGGAGTTAAGGGAACAACTGGAACTCAAGCAAGTTTTATGACTTTATTTAATGGTGATGAAGAAAAAATAAGAACCTTAGATAAGATGGTTGCTGAAAAAATGGGGTATACTAGCAGTTATGCTGTTACAGGTCAGACATATCCTAGAAAAGTTGATTCTATAGTACTTAATACGTTATCAGAAGTTGCTCAAAGTGCTTACAAGTTCAGTAACGACTTGAGACTTCTTCAAAGCATGAAGGAAGTAGAGGAGCCGTTTGAAAAAAATCAAATAGGATCTTCAGCAATGGCGTACAAGAGAAATCCTATGCGTTCAGAAAGAATGGGAGCTTTGGCTAGATACATAGTTGTAGATGCTTTAAATCCTGCTATAACAGCTTCAACTCAATGGTTTGAAAGAACCTTAGATGATTCTGCAAATAAGAGAATAGCTGTAGCTGAAGCTTTCTTAGCTTTAGATGGAGTTTTAAATCTTTATATAAATATAGCTGAAAACATGGTTGTTTATGATAAAGTTATATCAGCACACGTGTTTAATGAATTACCTTTTATGGCTACAGAAAACATAATGATGGAAGCTGTAAAAAGAGGAGCAGACAGACAAGAAATGCATGAAAAAATAAGAGTGCATTCAATGGATGCAGCTAGAAGAGTAAAAGAAGAAGGATTGAACAATGATCTAATAGAAAGAATCGTTGCTGATGATAGTTTCTTATTATCAAAAGAAGAAATATACAGTATAATAGACCCGCTTAAATTTGTTGGTAGAGCACCAGGTCAAGTGGATGAATTTTTAAGAGATGAAGTTTCGCCAGTGCTTGAAGCTAATAAAGAATTATTAGGTGTAGAAGCTCAAATTAATGTTTAATAAAATTTAAATTCAAATTAATAAGGTTAAGAAATCAAATTAGATTTCTTAACCTTATTTTATTAGTATTAACTTTACATAATGTTTAATATGTTATTATGTAAAGTTAATAGAGAGCATTAGCAACAAAAAAACGAAGAGAAAACAATTCTCATTTGTGAGAGTTGAAAATGTAGAAGTCTAAAAATATAAATGAAGTAATAAGTCTAACTTATGATTTTAGCTGAGAATATTTTTTACTTAAGAAGAGAATTAGGATAATATATATCACTTATAAATGAAAAATTAAGTTTTAAGTATATATTTAAATATAAGCTTAAATAAAAAAATAATTAAGAAACTATTATTAATTATTATAAAAATATTCAAGCTCGTATTTTAAATAATTCTAATAAATTTTAATAAAAATATATGGTTAATTTGTAGAAAAATAATATTTTTAGAAATTATGTAAGATATATAGTAATGATTTTGAAAATTCTCCGTAGAAAATTTTCGTCAAAATCAATGATAATTTTTAATAAAGATTTTACTGTCAAAAATTGTAGTTTTATGATCGGAAAATAAAATTCTTATAATAAATAAAAAATATCATTTCAAGTGAATAAATTGAATTTATTTCAAACTTATTAAAATTCAACGCGAGATTATTGATTTTCAAATAAATTTACGAAATCCAAGTAATAAATGATGATTTATATGATATAAACCAATAAAAGCACCTAAAAATGCGTAAAATTAATTTCGCTAAATGCTAATTTAGCGAAATTATACTATAATTTCAAAGGAAAATATGGTATAATTTAATAAGAACATATGATTAAGGAGATTTTTCAATGAAATATGATATAAAAGCAATTCAAGCATATAATAACTTGCCAAATTCAGTTATAGATTTTTTGAATTACTTAGAAACTATAAAAGGTAAATCAGAAAGAACTATTGCCGGGTATAAATTTGATTTAACAGTATTTTTTAGATTTATAAAATTATATAAAGGATTATGTAACTCAGAAATTGATTTTAATGAAATTCCTTTGACGGATATAGACGAAAACTTTCTAAGAACTATAAAACTTACGGATTTATATGCTTTTATGAGTTTTGTAGAAAAACAAAGAATCAATGGAACTTATGCTAGAGCTAGAAAAGTTGCTGCCTTAAAATCTTATTTTAAATTTATTTCTACAAAAGCAAAAATACTTACCGAAGACCCTACTGTAGAATTAGAAACGCCAAAGATAAGCAAAAGACATCCAGTATATCTTACATTAGATCAAAGCATTAATTTGCTTAATTCCTTAGATCAGAAAAACAAAAACTACTTAAGGGATTATTGTATTTTAACATTGTTTTTAAATTGCGGATTAAGATTATCTGAACTGTGTAATATACAAATAGATAAAATTAAAAATGATACTCTTACTATAATAGGTAAAGGAAATAAAGAAAGAACTGTATATTTAAACGAAGCTTCTCTGGATTCTATCCAAAAATATATTGCTGCAAGAGATTCTTCTAAATGTGATGCAGAAAATAAAAGATTTTTATTTCTTTCTTCTAGAAATAAAAAAATTGATAAAAGAACCGTTGAAATATTAGTTAAAAAGCATATTACAAATAGCGGGCTGACACAAGATAAATACACTCCTCATAAACTTAGACACACTGCTGCTACCCTAATGTATAAGTACGGCAATGTTGACATAAGAAGCCTTCAACAGATATTAGGTCATGAAAGTGTTTCAACAACCCAGATATATACTCATATTGATGACGAAGGTCTAAGAGAAGCTGTAAATTCAAACCCACTTTCAAAAATAAATAGATATAAATAGAGCGTTCAAAATGAACGCTCTTCTACTCTCTTCTTTTAATTTTAATTAAACCAGGATAAACTTCTTCGGTTAGTTTTTGTATACTTGTATCATCATCTAATATATCTTGTAAATCATCTATGTACTCTATGTGATCCCAGGCATCTTCATACTCTTCTTCTTCGTAAATCACTTCATCATTTTCATCGTCAACGACGTCTAGATCTAAATCATCATAATTATCTTCATCTAACTCTATTAATTCTTCTTCAACAAAATCATTTTCATCGACATTTCTAGCTATATCTTCAATTTTAATAGCTTTTAGGTCTATCCCCTCATTTTCAAGGCATTTGCCGCAGTTATCACATACCTTGTTAGGGAAAATATCACATAACTCATCTGCTAGATTACCGTTTGTATTCATTTCTTCTCTCCTATCCTAAAGATTATAATATTAAGTTTATATTGTATAAGATATTGCTTATATAGATTATTGACTGTACAAATTAACTTATTCACTTAAATTAGCGGAAATTGAATATCTTTTCTCTATAATCACATCCACTATATTTTTTAATTATAAGTTTATAATCACTCTCAATTATCTAATTACTTTACAACATCAACTCAATAAAATAAAACATAAAGTTATAGTTCTACTAAAGTATACTATTCTACTTTGCATGTATTGTCAATATTATATGTTAATATACCCAGTAATTATATCAAAACTTAGTAATAATATCAATAAATAGAGAACGTTCGTTTGATTAGCGCTAACATCTGTGATATAATCAAGTTAATTAGATTGAGAGGTGTAAGTTATGCTTGAAAATACTAAACAAAATGAGATATATGAATTCCTGAAAAATTATACTGAAAACAAAGGATACCCACCTTCAGTAAGAGAAATTTGTGAAGCTGTTTCATTAAAATCAACATCAACTGTTCATGGTCATCTTAAGAGATTGGAGAAAAAAGGGTTAATTAAAAGGGATCCTACTAAACCAAGAGCTTTAGAAATAGCTGAGTTATCTACTCCTAGAAAAGAAATGATACATATTCCTATAGTTGGTAAGGTAACTGCAGGCGAACCAATACTCGCAACCGAAAATGTAGAAGATGTTTTTCCTATGCCTATAGACTACATAAAACATGATAATGAATTATTTGCTTTAAGAGTAAGCGGTAGTAGCATGGTGGATGTCGGTATTGAAGATGGCGATCTTGCTATAATAGAGCAATCTAGTCACGCTAACAACGGCGAAATAGTTGTCGCTTTGATAGAGACAGAAGCAACTATAAAAAGATTCTTCAAGGAAAATGGCCATATAAGATTGCAACCAGAAAACAAGACAATGGATCCAATAATAGTTGATGATTGCGCTATCTTAGGACGCTTAGTTGGATTGTTCAGATCATATTAAATTACATACTTAAACTTAAATCGCTCATATATCTATTGATATTAAGAAATGTAGGTTTAAAAGTAAGAAGAGTTATACCTTTTGTAAGAGGTATTTATATCTATATACTAGGATGTTTGTATAATTTATATTGTATTCCTAGATGATTTTAATTTTGTTATTTTAACTTATAGGTTAAAAATGAAAAGAACGGTTTAATCCGTTCTTTTTATTTTGCATATATGTATTAGCCTATATTAGATAAAGCTATTAATATACCTATTTTTGCATGATCAAAGGTTAATCCACCTTGCAAATATGCAATATAAGGTTCTCTAATTGGAGCATCTGCAGACAATTCAATTGATGACCCCTGTATAAATGCTCCTGCAGCCATTATAACTTGATCGTTATATCCTGGCATATCCCATGGTTCGCATTCAACAAAAGAGTCTACAGGAGATCCTTTTTGGATTCCCTTACAGAAATTAATTAACTTTTCAGGATTATTGAATTTTATAGCCTGAATTATATCGCTTCTTTTTTCATCAAACTTTGGAAGAACTTCAAAATCTGCAAGTTCCATAATTCTAGCACAGAATACAGCACCTTTTACTGCCTCAATAGCTACATGAGGTGCTAAAAATAAACCTTGGAATAACTGTCTCATCACTCCGAAAGTAGAACCGCACTCTCCTCCTATTCCAGGTATAGTTAATCTGAATGCAGCCTGTTCTACATATGCGCTCTTCCCTGCTATATATCCACCTGTAGGCGCTATTCCTCCACCTATATTCTTGATTAGGGAACCAGCTATTAAATCAGCTCCAACATCTGTTGGCTCAATAGTGTCGATAAATTCACCATAGCAGTTGTCCACAAACACTATAACATCTTCTCTAATTGATTTAACAAGCTTTATAGCTTCTCCTAATTCTGCCACAGAAAAAGAATTTCTCCAGCCGTAGCCAGTGCTTCTTTGCATATGTACAACTTTTATACTCTTATCTTCTTTTAACTCTTTTTCTATTAAGTCAAAATCAAATTTACCTTTTGAAGTCAAATCTGCTTGTTTATAATTAACGCCATATTCTTTTAAAGAACCTATGTTTTCATTTCCACTTATTCCAATAATATTATGTAATGTATCATACGGCTTACCACTTACAGTAAATAAAGTATCATTAGGTCTAAGATTACCAAATAAAGCAGCTCCTATAGCATGAGTTCCATTTACAAAGTGCGGTCTAACTAAAGCGCTTTCTGTATTAAAAATCCTTGCATAAACCTTATCTAAAGCATCTCTACCAACATCGCCATATCCATAACCAGATGAGTTAGTGAAATGTGTATCACTTATTCTTTCTTCTTGAAGTGCATTAAGAACCTTTAATTGATTAAACTCTCTTATTTTATCGTACATATCAAATTGCTCTTGTACATCTTCAATAGCCTTTTCATAAAGAGCAAAGGTATTTTCGTTAATATTGTAGCTTTTTCTTAAAAAATCTTTTGTAATATCTAACATGTATAAACCTCCAAATTTATCCTATAGCAATAAAATTATATTAACACATAAATGAAAAAATCGCTAATGTGTCTTTCATTAGTGATTTTTTGCGCATCTATTTAAAGCATAATTGCTTAAAGAGCAAAAATTAGGCAAACAATTTGTTTGCCTATGCTAATACTTATAAACTTTCATCAACTTGTGGTGTATTAAATAGTATTGGCTTTGCTGGGGTTACTGTAGTTATCGCATGTTTATAAACTAGCATCTGTTTTCCATCTGAATCTAGAACAACAGTAAAGCTATCAAAACCCTTTACAAAACCTTTCAATTGGAATCCGTTAACTAAATGTATTATAACTAAAATCTTATTCTTTCTTGCACCATTTAGGAAAATGTCCTGTAAATTATTTGTTGACTTGTTCATAACCGTAACCTCCAAATTTTCTTAATCTTATATATTATTATAATGCTATTGAATATTTATGTCATCAACTATTTTGTTTATTATTTCGGCATCTGACAATATATCCTTATCTAAATAAACAACTCTAGGGTCTTTTCTAAACCAAGTAAGCTGCCTTTTGGCATAGTTTCTGCTGCCCTGTTTTATCATCTCAACAGCTTTTTCTAAGGAAATTTTATCCTCAAGATAGTATAGTATTTCTTTATAGCCTATTCCCTTCATTGACTGCATATCTGGAGTAAGCTCCATATTCATTAACATCTTTACTTCTTCAATCAGTCCATTATCAAGCATAATATCTACTCTTTTATTAATGCGGCTATAAAGCTTCTCTCTATCCATAGTTAGAACATAATAATAAAGATCATAATCACATTGGTAAATTGATTCTTTTTCTTTATACTCACTAAATTTTTTACCTGTAGTTTTGTATACCTCAAGGGCTCTTATAACTCTTTTTCTATTATTAAAATGGATATTTTCATAACTTTCAATATCAATAGCTTTAAGCAGCTCATGAATATATTGGTTACCATGTTCGTCAGCCAAACTTTCTAGGTAAGCTCTATATACTTCATCTTTCTTACTTTCCGTAAAGCTTAAGTTACAAATTATTGAATCTATATAAAGCCCTGTACCTCCAGCAATTATAGGTAATTTCCCCCTGCTATGTATATCTTCAATATAACCTTTAGCTAGATTTTTAAAGTCAGAAACACTAAATTCTTCTTTTGGATGTACTACGTCAATCATATAATGTTTAACTCCGTCCATCTCAGTTTCTGTAACTTTCGCAGAACCTATATCCATATATTTATATATTTGCATCGAATCAGCTGATATTATTTCCCCATTTAGCTCTTTAGCTAATTTTATGGATATATCAGTTTTCCCAACTGCAGTAGGTCCTCCGAGTACTAATAATTTATTCTTTTCCATAAGTCTATTCCTTTATTGTATCCTTCTAAATTTCTTTTCTAATTCATTAAGCGTTAATTTAATTATTGTAGGCCTTCCATGCGGGCAATGAAACGGATCATCGATGAATCTAAGAGTATTTAGTAGTTCATACATCTCTTCGGTACTTAACAAATCATGTGCTTTTACAGCAGCCTTGCAGGCCATAGTAGCGATTCTGTTGTACTTTACTTCACTAGTCTTACCAGAACCGAGATTTTTTAAATTGTCAATAATATCTAGAAGCAAACTTTTAGGGTTTAGTTTATCTAAAAAGTAAGGAACTTCCTTTAACAATATACTATTATCTCCAAAATCCTCGATAAGAAAACCTGCTTTTTCAAATATTGATTTATTTTCTAAAATAATCTCATAGTCGTCCATTATTAAATTTATTACACAAGGTACCAGTAAGCTTTGTACTTGTATATGAGAGTTTTCTATATCCTTTAGATATTTTTCAAAAAGGATTTTTTCATGTGCAGCATGCTGATCAATTAAGTACATGGTATCGTCGTACTCACCTATTATATAGGTTTTGTTAAACTGGCCTATAATTCTAAGGTTAGGTATTTTAGCATTACCCTTTTCTTCTACGGCTTTATAATTATTCTTAACTGAGCTATCAGTTTCAATAACCTGGTTATTTTCAATATAAGATTTATTTGCGTCTGAAGCTCTGTTACCAGTGTCAGTAATTTGGTTATTATCTGTTACCTCTTCCTTAGTAAATGAAATAGGCTTTAAATCAATCGGTAAGTCTACAACTTTCTGCTTATCCTCATAAGTAGATTCATCATCATTTTCTTTAACTATATAATCATTTTGAGTATTTACATATGGATGATAAACTTTATCAAAATTATGAAAATCTAAATCTAGAGGAATATTTTCTACCTTTTCCTCTTGCGCTTGTTCTTCAGGCAATCTAAAAGATTCAAAAACATCATCTTTTAATGCTTTATGAACACTATCAAAAGCAATCTTATATATACTTCTATCATCTTTAAACTTTATTTCTGCTTTTTGAGGATGAATATTAACATCTATAAGCTCAGGGTAAATATCAATAAGTAAAATAAAAAACGGAAACTTATTCACTGTACTGAAGGATTTAAAAGCGTTTTCAACAGCTACAGTAGCTAATCTGTTTTTTACATAACGCTTATTTACAAAAAGAATTTGATTATTACGAGAACCTCTGCTTATTTCTTCTTTACCTATATATCCATAAGCAGAAGAAGTATCTGTATGTCCTTCAAAGTATATAAGGTTATCTACTATATTCTTGCCAAATATTGTTCTGATAGCATCTAGCATGTTGCCATTTCCATATGTATTAAATACTTTTTTCCCATTGTTATGATATTCAATAGCTATATCAGGATTAGCTATTGCTATTCTACTTATTATCTCATTTATCAAAGCAGCTTCTCTAGATTGAGATTTTAGAAACTTTTTTCTAGCAGGAACGTTGAAAAACAAATCTTTCACTTCGATTTGAGTTCCATTTGGCATACTTACTTCTTCATTTATAACTGTTATTCCACCTTCAATTTGAAGCATTCTACCAGTATCAAATTCTGTGCTCTTAGATTTTATGTTTATATGAGATATTGAAGCAATACTTGGAAGCGCTTCACCTCTAAAACCTAAGGTGTTTATATTATAAACATCTTCAATTGATTGTATTTTACTAGTAGCATGAGGCATAAATGCTTTCTCAATGTCATCTGGGTGTATTCCATTACCATCATCAGTAACCTTTATAAGACTTTCTCCGCCATTTTCTATCTCTAGGACTATCTTCTTAGCTTTAGCATCTATACTGTTCTCAATCAACTCTTTAACCACTGAAGAAGGCCTTTCGACAACTTCTCCAGCAGCTATTTTATTTGAAGTATTAGTATCTAGTAGATTAATTCTTTTCAAATTATCACCACCTATAATAGCTCCTTAGCTCTTTTCACCAAATCATACAATTTATTCATTGTTTCAAGTGGTGTCATTGACATAATATCCATTGAAGCTATTGATTTTAACAAGGTTTCTTTTTCTATATCAGTAAAGTTCAATTGCATCTGCGGTTCAAAGAAATCTTCTTTTTGTTTTTTGTTTTTACCAGTTTTAATATGTGAGTTAGCAGTATCTTTAATTGTATCTACAGCTACTTCTGATTCATCACTTTTAGACGTATCATTGTTACTTGCAGCTACCCCGTCAAGTTTGTCGTGAATTTTATTATCTTCAAGAGAAGATAGTATTTCTTTAGCTCTATCTATAACCTTATTTGGTAAGCCTGCAAGTTTTGCAACTTCAATACCATAGGATTGATCGGCTCCACCTTCAACTATCTTTCTAAGGAATATTATTGTGTTGTTTACTTCCTTAACTGCAACTGAAAAATTCTTAACACCTTTAATATCTTTTTCTAATCTAGTAAGTTCATGATAATGAGTAGCAAATAATGTTTTGCATTTTAAGCTATCATCTTTTGTCATGTACTCTATTACTGACCATGCTATGCTTAAACCATCATAAGTACTAGTACCTCTTCCTACTTCATCTAATAACACCAAACTTTTTCTAGTGGCGTTATTTAAGATATTTGCAACTTCCCACATCTCTACCATGAAGGTACTCTTTCCACCAGCTAAATCATCAGATGCTCCGATTCTTGTAAAGATCTTATCACATACAGATATATTGGCATAAGATGCTGGAACAAATGAGCCTATTTGAGCCATCAAGGTAATTAAGGCTACCTGTCTCATATAGGTAGATTTACCTGCCATATTAGGTCCAGTTATAATCAGTAGCTGTTCATCATTAACATCTAATTTTGTGTTATTAGATATAAATTCACCTTTAGAAATCACCTGTTCTACAACTGGATGTCTTCCGTCTTTAATATCTATTACATCATCTTCATTAATAAGTGGCTTTACGTAATTGTTGTTAATAGCTACATTAGCTAAGGAACATAAACAATCCAGCTCAGCTATTATTTTTGCAGTGTGTTTCATTCTATCTATTTCTGCTTCAATTTTATCCCTTATTTCAACGAAAATACTGTATTCTAAACTTGTTAATTTTTCTTCAGCTCCAAGAATTTTTTCTTCCATTTCTTTAAGCTCTTGAGTAACAAATCTTTCAGCATTAGCTAAGGTTTGTTTTCTTATATATCTTCCTTCCGGAATAGATGAATAATTTGCCTTAGATATTTCTATATAATATCCAAAGACCTTGTTATAGCCAACCTTTAGAGATCTAATGCCAGTAAAATCTCTCTCTTGATTTTCCAAAGCAGCAATCCACTCTCTACCATGAATTTTTGCTTGCCTTAGCTCATCAACTTCTATTGAATAACCACTTTTTATTATGTTTCCTTCCTTTACAGAAAGAGAAGGTTCATCAGCAATTGAAATATCAAGTAACTCACTAACATCTTCTAATTCATCTATGCTATCATAGAATTTTGTAAGCATTGATGAGTTACAATCTTTTAGTAATTGCTTTAAATTTGGTATCTTTTGAAGTGATACTTTTAAAGATATCATGTCTTTAGCATTTACATTGAAGTTAGCTATTTTACCAGTGATTCTCTCTATATCGTATATATCCTTTAATGTTTCTTTTAGCTGTTCCATTAGATATAAATTGTTGTGTAATTCCTCTACTCCACTTAGCCTATCTTCAATTAATGACTTTACTATTAGAGGCTGGTCTATCCATCTTCTAATTTCTCTACTTCCCATAGCTGTGGAGGTCTTATCTAATACCCATAAAAGAGAGCCTTTTTTTGTCTTCTCTCTAATATTTTCTGTAAGCTCGAGATTTCTTCTTGAATTGGTATCTATAGTCATAAAATCTACTATTGAGTAGGTATCAATTCTATTCAAGTTGCTCAAAGCTATCTTCTGGGCATCAATAACATATTTAATTAAACCTATAGAGCTATATAAAGAGAATGAATCTAGTTTTTTCTTTTCATCACCAAATTGAGAAGACAATAGATCAGTTGTATCCTCTTCAAAATAATTTACAGGCTTTCTTGTGATTAGAGCATTACAGCTATCTGATATAGAAGATATTAAACTTGTATCTTCTAGTATATTTAATATTATCTCCTTAGGAGAGAATTTTGATATCTCATCTAAAATAATATTTTCATTATATTGAAAGCTTGTAGTCAAAAAATCACCAGTAGAAATATCGGTCGTACTTAATCCTACAGTGTTTCTTGAAGGATCCACAAATATGCACATTATATAATTGTTCTTAGATTCGTCTATGTAATTTGAGTCGCTATATGTACCAGGAGTAATTATCTTAATAACATCTCTTTTAACTAATCCTTTTGCTAGTGCTGGATCTTCAACTTGTTCACATATCGCTACCTTGAAACCTTTAGAAATAAGTCTTCCTATATATGAATTTGAAGCATGATAGGGTATACCGCACATAGGAGCTCTACTTTCAAGTCCACAGTCTCTGCCTGTAAGAACAAGCTCTAATTCCTTGGCTGCAACCTCAGCATCTTCAAAGAACATTTCATAGAAATCCCCTAATCTGAAAAAAAGAATGCAATCCTTATAATTTTCTTTTATCTCCATGTATTGCTGCATCATTGGAGTTAATCCCATAGTTAAACCTCCTTAAACGAAAAAGCTCTTATAATAAGAGCTTTATACTTCTTCACCTACAAGAGAGAATGATTGTGCTCTTGTTATTTTAACATTTACAAGCTTTCCTACGCTTTCCTTGCAGCCGTCAAAATTAACAAGTTTACCATTTCTAGTTCTTCCCATAAGTCTGTTTTCATCATTTTTACTTGTGCCTTCAACTAGAACTTCAACAGTCTTTCCTTCATAAGTAGAGTTCTTCTTTGCAATAATTTCATTTACTGCATCTACTAATTTATTAAATCTTGCATGTTTTACTTCATCTGATATTTGGTTTTCCATTCTGTCAGCTGGAGTATACTTTCTTCTAGAGTATATAAAAGTGAAGGCTGAATCATATTCTACTTCTTTCACTAAATCCAAAGTATCATTAAAGTCTTCCTCTGTTTCTCCAGGGAAACCAATAATTATATCTGTAGAAATAGCAACATCTGGTATTTCCTTTTTTATCATTCTAACTAATTCGATGTATTGTTCTTTAGTATAACTTCTATTCATTTCTTTAAGAACTCTAGAAGAACCACTTTGAACAGGAAGATGTATTTGCTCACAAAGCTTATCACATTCTTTTATGGCCATTATAACATCTTCAGTAAGATCCTTTGGATGTGAAGTCATAAATCTTACTCTTTCAAGTCCATCTATTTCATTTATTCTTCTTAAAAGACCAGCAAAAGTAAGCTCTTCTTCTAAGCCATTACCGTAAGAATTTACATTTTGACCCAGTAGAGTTATTTCTTTATATCCTGCTGCTACTAGTTCCTTTATTTCTTTTTCAATATCTTCTGGCTTTCTGCTTCTTTCACGTCCTCTTACATATGGTACTACACAGTAAGTACAGAAGTTATTGCATCCATACATTATTGTAACAAAAGCTTTTATATCACTTTTTCTATCTATCGGAATGCCTTCTACTATTTGTTCTTCTTTATTAACAATTTCCTTAACCTGAACGCCTTGTTGTTTTACTGTATTTAAATATTCAGGGAATTTATAAGCATTATGTGTTCCAAATATAATATCTACATAAGGGAACTTACTAAGAACTGTATCTGCCATATCCTTTTGTTGCATCATACATCCGCATATAGCAATTATAAGTTCTGGTTTCTTTGCTTTTAAAGCCTTAAGAGCACCTAAGTTACCAAATACTTTATTTTCAGCATTTTCTCTAACACAACAGGTATTAAAGATTATTATTGAGGCCTCTTCTTTTTCTTCAGTACGTTCGTATCCAATTCTTTTAAGCATACCTGAAAGCTTCTCAGAATCTTCTTCATTCATCTGACAGCCCCATGTTTCTATATAATATTTATCCATTACGTTACTCACTATTTTATTCCTCCAATTATTCAATTCTTTAATATTATACTGAATTTGTGAAGATTTTTAAAGTGTTTATATATAAGTTTCACTAATTTAATTACATATATTGTGGAAAAAATAATTAATTTAGGTCTTACAATACAAATTAACTAAAACTTATTGACTTCTTTTTCTATTTTAACCGATAATAATAGATAATTAAATTATCTTAATTAATTAATATTGAATTGGGGGCATAACATTTATGAAATTCTCGAAACGCGCGAGTAACATTAAAACTTCTGAAATAAGGGAGATTTTAAAACTGATTGAGAATCCAGAAATTATTTCTTTTGCTGGAGGGCTACCAGCACCTGAATTATTTCCCAAAGAAGAAATAATAAAATTAACTGCAGAGGTGATTAATAACGAAGGAAATGAAGCACTTCAATATGGTACTACCGAGGGATACAACCCATTAAGAAAAGCCATTCTTGAACAAAGACTCAATCCTTTTGGAATCACAGGAACCATTGATAATATTTTAATAACTAGTGGTTCTCAACAAGGTCTAGATTTTACCGGAAAGTTATTTATTGATAAAGATGACGTAATTATAGTAGAAAAGCCAAGTTACCTTGGTGCTATAAACGCTTTTAGAGTTTATGAAGCACAATTTGTAGAAGTTTCAATGGATAAGGATGGTATGATAATTGAAGAGTTAGAAGAAAAATTAAAACTGTATCCAAACGCAAAATTTATATATACCATACCAGACTTTCACAACCCTTCAGGAATAACTATGTCTTTAGAAAGAAGAAAACAACTTGCTGATATTGCAAATAAATATAAAGTGCCAGTGTTAGAAGATAGCCCATATGGTGAACTTGTACTTGAAGGCGAAAAACTTCCTCCTATAAAAAGCTTTGATACAGATGGATATGTTATATATTTTGGCACTTTTTCAAAAACCTTTTGCCCTGGATTAAGGCTTGGTTGGATTTTTGGTGATGAAAAAGTAATTTATAAATATGTAACTCTAAAACAAAGTTCTGACCTTCAATGCAGTTCATTAGATCAAAGAATAATTGCTTATTATCTAAATAGCTATAATTTAGATGAGCATATAGAAAGAATTAAAAGCGTATATAGAAAAAGAAGAGATCTAATGTTTGATTGTATGGATGAATTTTTGCCTAAAGAAATAAAATATACTAGATCTAAGGGTGGATTATTTACTTGGTTAGAATTAAGGGAGAATATAGATACGGTAAGGCTACTAGAAGAGGCATTAAAATTTAATGTGGCTTTTGTTCCTGGAAGTTCTTTTTTTGCTAACGGAGGACATAATAATTATTTGAGACTAAATTATTCAAATATGCCTGAGGATAAAATAGTGGAAGGTATTAAAAGATTATCAAAACTTTTAAAAGAATATTATAAAGAAAGTTAGTTGAATAAATAAAATCCCTGCTTATTGGAATAATAAATAAGGAGGGATTTTTTATGTATGATTTAAAGAAAAATCAAGAAACAAATGACACCTCTAAGGAAACAGACTTAAATAAAGAAAATGACTCAAGAAACATAGGTGACAGAGCGTATTACAGAAGTCATTTAACTGACAGTGTATTATACACTAAGTCATCCTATGTTCCAACAGAATCCCTATTCTAAGAAAATGAGCAATAAGGTAGTAATGTTGCTACTTTATTGCTCCCAAATGCTCACCATGTTTACAAACTTGAACCCATTGTTTAAGTAAAGCTTTTTAGCAATTGCATTCTGCTGATCGACTCTAATATAGATTTTTTTTATACCTCTATCATAGCAAACCTTTATCAAATAATTAAGTAGATATGTACTAAAACCCTTCCCTCTTTGTTCTTTTACAATACCTAAATTAACAATAAAAAAACTATCATTATTGAGTATTATTTGCCCATAACCTACACATTCATCATAATCTTTTATAAATATCGATGCATTTTCTAAATAATAGTCTTGACACTGATCATAATATATATCATCTATTGTTAAAGGAATTCTGCTGTCATCTTCAAAGATGTTGTTTTGTAAGTTGCACCTTAAGTTCTCATCTTTATTATTTTCCATAAATCTAAATGTTATATTAGATGGCACGTTTTCTATATATTTATCTTCTATAGATTTTTCCATAAGCAATGTTTCACCAGATTTTTTAAAACCCAGTGTAGTTAATATAATATTACTTAAAGAATTATCTTCGCACTCATATATAAAGAGACCCTTGGAGAAGAAACCGTTTTTCACTGTACTTTCTTCTAAGGCTTTTGATAAATCAGCTCTAGTATTTACTACAAAATCTTTTATCGAATAAGTTTTTTCATATATCTTTTCAAACCAAAAGTAGCCTACAACTTTTTTGTTTAAATATATAAATCTTATATTCCTTAGCAAAAGTAATCTTATGATTGGTGGTTTAGATTTATAGAATTTAATAAAACTATTATTGAAGGAATTGAAGCTTTTGGACCTTTCAAATAAGTTAATTAGTCTATTTTTATCAAAACATAGTCTCTTAATTTTAATCATACCATTATGTCCTTTACATTATTTACCTAATAATATTTTAATATTGTTCGTAAAATAAATCAACTAACTATTATATTACTTTCCTACACAGTAAAAAAATCGCTGAAAAAAGCAACAGAATTATCTGCTGCTTTTAGGTTATACATCTTTAATGCTTAAACCAATACGCTTATTGTCTTTCTCAACTTTTATTATTCTAGCTTTAACTAACTCTCCTGCCTTTAATACTTCTGAAGGATGATTTATTTTGTTGAAGGATATTTTTGATATATGTGCTAATCCATCAACTCCAGGTTCTAATTCAAGGAAAGCACCAAAATCATTAAGTCTAGCTACCTTACCTAAAACTATGCTTCCTTCAGGATATTTCTCTTCAATATCCATCCAAGGGTCTTGAACTAATGCTTTAATGCTAAGAGATACTTTTTTATTTTCAATATTTAAAGCTATAACCTTTGCTTTAATTTTTTCACCAACTTTTAATACATCTGAAGGATTATTTATTTTGCCCCAAGAAATTTCAGATATATGAACTAAACCATCAATACCATTTACTTCAACGAAAGCCCCAAAATTAGTAAATCTTCTAACTGTACCTTCAACCACATCACCTACATTTAATGAGTTAAGAGCGTCTTGCTCACGTTGATGTTTTTCTTGTTCTAACAATACTCTTCTTGATGCAACTATTCTTACATGTCTTTCCTTTTCAACTTCAATAAATTTAACTTCTATGTCCTTACCAACAAAATTATTAAATTCCCCGGTATATCTTATATCTAATTGAGATGCAGGAATAAATACCCTAAGCCCTTTAAAAGTTGCAACTACTCCACCGTTCACTACTTCAGTTACTTTTACAGTTACTATACTTCCGTTTTTGAAAGCTTCCAAGGTTTCATCAAAGGCTTTTTCTTTTTCTAATTCAATTCTTGATAAAACAACATAACCTTCTTCATTTTGTAGCCTTAAAACTTTAGCATCTACTAATTCTCCAACTTTAAAATGTTCTGATAGCTTTGACCTAACACCGTCATTAACTGAAATTTCTGAATTAGGGATTACACCGTCAGCTTTATATCCATCAATAGCAACAATTAACTCGTTTTTAACTATTGATAAAATTTCGCCATTTAATATTTCACCCACATGTATCTTTTTTGTAGATTTCTCCATCAATTCTAGTTGTTCATTATATTCGCTGTTATTCATAGTCATTTTATCAATAACCTCCTTAATTATCCAGTCAGGTGTAGAGGCACCTGCGGTTACACCTATGGCGCGGATAGAATTATCATTTATCAGTTCTTCAGGCAGTTCTTCTATGTTTTCTATGTGAATAGTATTTTCACAGTTATTTCTGCATATTTGAAATAACTTTGTTGTATTCGAACTATTTTTTCCGCCAATAACAATCATTGCATCAACCTTTTTTGATATTTCTTCAGCACTTCTTTGCCTTACATCCGTAGCTGAACAAATGGTATTAAATGCAAGAACATCAGTGCTTTTCTCATTAACTACATTTAATGCCTTATCCCAATTAGATTTTTTCTCTGTTGTTTGAGAAACTATACAAATCTTTCCTGGGATATCATCATTGAATTCACCACTTTTTGTTACCATAGCTTCGTTATTACACCATCCGTTGATTCCAACAACTTCAGGATGATCTTTATCACCTACTATGATAATATTGTATCCTTCATCATGATATTTATTTACTTTCTTCTGAATATTAGTAACGTATGGGCACGTAGCGTTTACTACAGTTAAGCCTTTATCATTTAATTTATCAACTAAAGCTTTTGGAACACCATGTGAACGAATTACAACTACATCATCATTCGCTAAGGAATCAATATCATTGATATCAATAGCAAAAATATTATTATTTTCTAACATTTTTACTACATCGTTATTATGTATTAAAGGCCCTATCGTAAAAATTTTCTTATTATATTGCTTTTGAACTTTTAAAGTTTCATCAACAGCTCTTTTAACTCCAAAACAAAATCCAGCACTTTCAGCTAATAATATTTCCCTCATATTTTTACCTCATACTAAGTTCTAATCCATTATTTATATACTCGCAAATTTTACTAACAACCTGATCTATATTTATTCCAGTAGTATCTACTTCCAATGCATCATCCGCCTTGGATAGAGGGTCAACTTCTCTGTTACTATCTAAATAGTCTCTTTGAATTATATCCTTCAAGATATTACTGTAATCTACTTCCAGACCTTTAGCTTTTAGTTCTTCATATCTCCTAGTTGCTCTTTCTTCAGGACTAGCTGTTAAGAAGAATTTAAAAGAGGCATCCTTTAAAACTACAGTACCAATATCTCTACCATCCATAATTACGTCATACTTTTTAGACATATCTCTTTGAAGCGTTACGAGTCTAGTTCTTACTTCCTTGATTGATGCGTAAGCAGAAACATTCTTACTAATGTTAGGTATAGTCAACTGATCATTTATATTTACACCGTTAAGATATAATTCATCATTTTCAAAATGCATTTCCATAGTCTCTATTAAATTGCATAAAGCCTCAATGTTTTCAGGAGGTATATCCTTTTCTAAAGCTTTATATGTAACAGCTCTATACATAGAGCCAGTGTTTATATACATTAAGTTATATCTTTTAGCCACAATTTTAGCTATTGTGCTTTTACCTGCACCAGCTGGGCCATCAATAGCAACTGATAATCTCAATTAAATCGTCCTCTCTTTATGTAGTTTTCTTTCTGATTATACCACATTTTATGAAATTCAATAAATACCTTTTCTGGTATATAAAAAAACGTTTTTATCTAATCATTTATATGAGTTCCTGCTATATAACCAGTTGAAAGTGCAATTTGAACATTATATCCACCAGTAAATGCATCAACATCAATTACTTCTCCAGCAAAGAATAAATTTGAAACTATCTTTGATCTCATAGTAGATGGATCTATTTCTTTTGTATCTACGCCACCAGCTGTAACAATAGCCTCTTCAATGGGTCTTAGACCTTTAACTGTAAAACTGAAATTCTTTAGAAGATTTACAAGTTTCTTTCGTTCTTCCTTAGTTATTTCATTTACCTTTTTATCACCAGAGATCTCACTCAAATGAATTATTGTTTCAATAAGCCTCTTTGGCAATAAATCAACCAATGAATTTTTAAAATCTTTATTTATATACTTTTGAAAATCTTTCTGTATCCTTAAATCTAATTCCTTGTCGTCTAAGGCTGGCTTTAAATCCAAAGATGCAGTATATGTAATACCATCACTTTTAACGAATCTACTACCACTAAGTACCACCGGTCCAGATATACCGAAATGTGTAAAAATCATCTCGCCAAAATCTTTGAATAACACCTTTTTCCCATTACTTATAGTAAATTCAATGTTTTTAAGCGAAAGTCCTTGCAATTCCTTTACCCAGTCCTCTCTAATTTCTATTGGAACCAAAGATGGTTTTGGATCAATAATCTTATGCCCTAATTTTCTTGCAAAGTTAAACCCTTCTCCAGTAGAACCTGTAAGCGGATATGATTTTCCACCAGTACACAAAATAAAACTATCACCTTCTAGTACTTTACCATCAGCCAAAACAACTGCCTTTATAATATCTCCTTCAGTTAGTATCTTACTAACCTTAGAATTAAGCATTACTCTGACATTAGCTTCATCTAAAGCCCTGCTAAGACCGCTTATTATATCTGAGGATTTATCTGATTCAGGAAACACTCTGTTTCCTCTTTCAATCTTTAGCTTAACTCCAAGTTTTTGAAAAAAATTCATAGTATCTTCATTTGTAAAAGTATATAAGGAACTATATAAAAAATGTGGATTACCAGGAATCATATCGAAGAAATCACTGATATCTTTAGCGTTAGTAACGTTACATCTACCTTTTCCAGTAATAAAAAGCTTTTTACCTAATCTATTATTACCTTCTAATAAAATAACTTGATTATTTTTAGCAGCAGAAATAGCTGCCATCATTCCTGCTGGTCCAGCTCCGATAACAATAACCTTACTCATGTGCATTACTCCTTCTATAAAAATAGTTCATTTATTTTTTTGTTTTTTTACTGTATCGCAATAAAAAGCTTCTAAAAACATTAAAATATCTAAGTTCAATAGACATAAAAATTTTATATTTTCGTTTACAGTAAAAAAGTCGCTGAAGCGACCTTCCTATACAGTAAAAAGAGGCTACTATGCCTCTTTATCTAGATTCATTACCACTTTTGTTGTATGAATATACATGATATTCTTTCCAAAGGCTTTCAAGATCAGCAAAAGTCTTGGATATTTTTTCCTTTTCTCTCATTCCAACCGCTATTATTAGTGCATTTATAATGCTTAGAGGTGCTACAAGAGAATCAACAAAAGAAGCCATATTACTTTGTGCTATTAAAGTATAATCAGCCTGTGAAGCTAATGGTGAAAGTAAGCTATCTGTTATTGCAACAACCTTAGCGTTTCTAGATTGTGCAAATTCAAGTGCATCTATAGTTTTTACAGCATACCTTGGAAATCCTATCCCAATTACTAAATCACCATCTCCAATATTAATCATCTCTTCGAAAACATCGCTTATACCATTACCTATTATCTTAACATTATCTAATATTAAGTTTAAGTAGAAACCTAAGAATTCTGCTAAAGCAGATGAACTTCTAAGACCAATTATATAAATTCTTTTGGCAGTAAAAATATTATGAACAACATCTTCAAAGGTTTTATGATTTGTTTTTTCTAAAGTTGCTCTTATATTTTCCATATCAGCTTTTAAAACACCTTTAAGAGCATTTTCTTCACTTATATAGTCATTAGAAAGCTGCAACCTTTGAACCGATGTCAACTTATTTTTTAT
This sequence comes from Clostridium folliculivorans, assembly GCF_024341905.1. Taxonomy (GTDB): domain Bacteria; phylum Bacillota; class Clostridia; order Clostridiales; family Clostridiaceae; genus Clostridium_AR; species Clostridium_AR folliculivorans. The sequence continues at coordinate 259,980 of NZ_BQXY01000002.1, read as the reverse complement.
AAGTTCTTGAAGAGCTTTTTGCAGCTTTGGATAGCCACTGAATCCTAATTCATTTGCAAATCTAACAACTGTTGACTCACTAACCCCTACGCTAATTCCTAATTTTGCAGCAGTCATAAATGCTGCTTTATCATAATATTTAAGTATGTATTCAGCAATCAGTTTTTGACCTTTACTTAAACGTGGAAATTTTATTTGTATTAATCTCATTAAATCGTGATTATCGTTGATACTCATACTAGCTATCCCTTCTTCCATTGCCGATGATAAAATGCAATATTTATTTCATTTTATCATCAAATATGAAGATATTCAATATTATAGAAACTTATTTCTTTTCTATAACAACTAGTTCTGGTGGGCAATTAGTGCGATTTAGATATTTATGATGCATTACACCGAAGAACTTTTTATCAAGATTTCTTGCAAAATTTATTACTTCTGAGCTTTCTTTTTTTCCTTCATTATGTCCGTTATATAACGCAATAGTTATTATACCTCCAGAGGATAAAAGATTAATTGATGCATTTAAACATTTAAGTGTTGAATCAGTAAGTGTAGTAATCTCTTTTGAGCCACCAGGTAAAAATCCGAGGTTAAACATGACACAATTAACCGTTTGAGTTACATATTTTTCTATGTATTCATGAGAATCCAATATAAGTTCTACATTATCTCTTTGTTTTAACTTATAATTATTAATAGCTTCTTCTTGAATATCAAAAGCATATACTTTTTTAAAGTTATCACTTAAGAAGTCTGAATCATAACCATTGCCTAAAGTTGCATCAATAGCAATAAATCTTTCATTCACAAAATTACTCACTATATAGTGGGTAATGCTGCTTATATCTCCAACATACTTAAACATTCAATCACTCCTATAGAGATTTTATGTAATTTAACTCAGCTTCAGTTAGTTCTCTAAAATTGCCTTTTTCTAAGGTTCCAAGTTTTATTTCACCAATACTTACCCTAGTTAGTTCTAGAACTTCATGATTTAAAGCTGCACACATTTTTCTGATCTGCCTATTCTTACCTTCATGAATTTGAAGTCTAATCTTTGAACGATCTTCTTGAATTTCAAGAACTTCTATTTTCGCATCAGCAGTTATATATCCACCTATATCTATACCATTTTCAAATCTGCGTATATCATCCTTTGAAAACATTCCGTTTACAATAGCAATATACGTCTTAGCTATTTTTTGTCTTGGATGAATAAGTTTGTTGTATATTTCACCATCATTAGTAAGTAGCAATAGACCCGAACTATCAAAATCAAGTCTTCCTATAGGAAATATTCTTTCCTGTATTCCAATCAAATCAATTACTGTTTGTCTATCGTGTTCGTCTTTTACTGAGGAAATGTATCCTTCAGGCTTATTAAGCATTATATATCTTTTTTTCTCCTCAGGTCTTATTTCCTTACCGGAAACTTTTACTATATCTTTATCACAATCAATTTTTGTTCCTAATTCCTTTATAATTATATCATTTACACTTACTATTCCTGAAAGTATAAGTTCCTCACACTTTCTTCTGGATGCAACTCCGCATCTAGCCATAAACTTTTGAAGTCTTTCTTCCATAATTATCACCTCTAATAATCCATTCTAATAAATAACAGTAAGGATTTCAATAACTATTATTGTTTTACATTTCCTGGAAAATAATTTGCAGGGGTTCATTTGGTTTTGATATACTAAAAATATATATTTATAAGAGAGGATACATCGTATGTAGAGATGTATCACTTCGAACCGAAATCTTTTTTAAAACTCTCACGGCTTTTGGTGAGAGAATTTAAAAATATTAATTTAGATACGAAGTGGTACGTCCAAATCAATAAGATATTTTTTAAAAATTTAGGATAATCTATAGTTGTACTCGTTTAGATATTTACATCGTCATCATGTTCTATCTAAACAGTTTTTATTAAATATTATTTATTGAGTTCGCTTATCTAAATTAACTGCTCTTATGTTGAAACGAAAGGATTACTAACATGGAAAAATTATTATTCGGAATTTCAGGTTTGCCCATTGGCGATGGTAAAAATAAATTCACTTACAAGACTGGAATAGATTACCTTCATTCAATAGGACTAGATGCAATGGAACTACCTTTTGTACGTTCAATTAACGTAACTGAAAAAAATAGACAATCTATTTTGGATATAAAAAATGAAAAGAACTTTTATTTATCTGCTCACGGATCTTATTTTATAAACTTAAATGCAATAGAGGAAGAGAAACGAGAGAAGTCAAAGGAAAGAATAGAAAATGGCGCAAATGCATTAAAAAAAGTAGGAGGAAGAAGCCTTGTGTTTCATCCAGGATATTATTTAGATTCTACCAATGAAGAGGCTTTTAATAATATAAAGCAAGAACTCGAAAATTTATCATATGAGGGAGTAGATTTTAGATTAGAGACAACAGGAAAACCTACTCAATTCGGTTCTTATGATGAGCTTGTAAGACTTTGTAAAGAAGTACCAACATGTAAAATATGTGTTGACTTTTCACATGTTCATGCACGAGGTAATGGTATATTAAAGGACTATGATGATTTTGCTAAAGTCCTAGATTTAATAGGAACTGAGCTTGGTGATGAAGCAATCAAAGATATGCATATACACCTTTCAGGAATTGCATACACAATTAAAGGTGAAAAAAATCACTTACCATTTGAAGAAAGTGATTTTAACTATAAGGCTTGCTTAAAAGCATTTGTGAACTTTAATGTAAAAGGATGTATCATTTGTGAAAGTCCTATATTAGAAAATGACGCATTATTACTAAAGAAAATTTATGAATCATTATAAAAATGAAAAAAAAGCAAAATTAAAGCCATAGGCGAAATGCCTATGGCCTTTTACTAGCAGCGGAATGAACCTAACAATAATAATAAAAATAATGGGTTGTTGTAGTAACCACCAAAACCACCACCGCCACAGCCACAATTATTAAATCCAGCGCCACATCCCATTGGGCCGTAATTGAATCCATTGCCACAGCAGTTATTACCACAACAGTTATTTCTACAACAATTATTTCCTCCACAGCAACATCCGTGTCTTCTTGACAAGTTAATCACCCCATCTCTTTTGTATAGTACATAGTATTCAATTATGTTATAAATTGACAGTAATTTTAATATTATTTTGAATTATGCTTTTTGTAGAGCTTATCAAGCTAAAAAATATAAAATATTACACATGAACACGGTTATATTGATAAAGGCGCACATATGTTTTATAATAAGTATAATTGAAATGAGGTGTTTTTATGTCGCAAAGTCGTAATAGGATGGTTGCTCCAAGAAATGTTGTAAACATAAAACAGATATATATTTTTTATGTATTAAAAGAATTAGCTAAAGGCAAAGAGGTTTTTGGTAATAGAATTTTAGAAGATTTTAGGGAAGCTTTTGTAAATAATAATTTACCACTACCAGTATCCTCAAGCACAGTTTATGATACTTTGTATGACTTGGAAACTAGAGGTTATGTGAAAAGTAAATGGGAAGGTGATGAGTTTCTCAATAAGAGAAGCAAGAAAATATATTCTATAACTGATGCCGGCTTGTTATATTATACTACTCACGTAGCAGATTATATTGATAATATTAAGAAGACGAAAAGCCTACTAGATCAGCTTATTTATATGTTGCAAAAATAAAAAAATATGAACAAAAATCACTGAAGAGATCTCTTCAGTGATTTTTTATGTTAAGGTGTATAGAATATTTGAGTTGCCATTACCTTACCGTTCTCGTAAGTAACACCTATCCCTATTTGTGTATAGTTTTTATTTAATATATTTGCTCTATGGCCTGGTGAATTCATCCATGATTGTACAATACTTTGACCACTTGTTACGTCTTCTACTCTTTGCCCTGTAAAATTCATTGTATAAATATTCTCGCCTATATATGAATATCTCCAACTATCTCTTTGAGCAATATCAGATATATAACCGTTCACTGGTGATTTGTGATCAAAATAATTAAGTCTAATCATTTCTTCACTCTTACTTCTAGCATATTTAGCAGCTGTTGTATTTATAGTAAATGGAGCTAACCCAACTTTTTGTCTTTCCTGATTTGTATATGTCAAAATATCCGCTTCTATTGTTGACATATATTGTACACCAGTGCTACTTTGGTTAGGTTGAGCTTTATTTGTTCCAGAACCATTGCTATTTGTTCCTGAACCATTGGTATTTGTTCCATTTGTATGATCAGTTGATGGTGTATTATATTGTGTTCCGCCACCTTGCTGATTAGGAACAGGTTGTGTTGAAGGTGGAGTGTTTGGAGCTGTTTGAGTTTGAGGCGCTTTTGTACCAGAATTATCATTTGTTCCAGCAGTATTGTCATTTGGTGCGCTATATGTGCCGTTAGGTTTTTGCGCAGTTGTGTTCTTTTTAGTAGCTGTACATCCAGTAAACATAACTACAGCTGATAAAAAACAGCTGATAACTATAAACTTTTTTCTCATAAAACACCCTCCTATTAAATTTAAAATTATTTATCCATAAATATTTTGCCCTTTTTTTATTACTATATGTCTTTTTATTAATAGGGAGTTATATATGTAATTTCTAATATATATTCTAACCTTACGTTTTTTTCTTTGAAAGGATATATTTATTATAAATAGAATACTTAAAACTTTTTAAAGAGCTTATTTTCTTTAGATAATGTTGCTATAGTCATGAATAAATCCATTGAAATAGATAAAAGTATTAAAATAATAAATACAAAAGAGATATCTTTATAAAATAAAAAAAACTTATTTATTATAGGATGTATGAAAAACATACCTAATAAACTCAAAATCATCCAATAGAACGAAAACTTTGCACATACTAATCCATTATAATTTGCTCGTTCATTTGAATAATCCCAATAAGTTTTATTAAAAAATTTTTTTAAATAATAGCCACTTAAGTACTCTATAGTTGTAGGAATTATTAAGCAGATAACCAATGCAAGTATAATGTTGTTATGAATAACGTCATTAAGCAAAACTAGAATAGAAAAAGCAAAACCATACATAGGTTTATATGGCCCATATAAAAAACCATCTTCTTGGAATCTCTTAAACAGATGATAGCAGTATAGGTTTTCAATTATCCATCCAAGAAAAGAGTAAATTATAAAATTAAATCCTATAGAAATAAAAAAACTCATTAATTTTGCCTTCTTTCTAAAATGTAATTTAGCTTATTTTTGGCAAAGATTAATGAATTTATTTACTAATTTATAATTTTTTTTTCCTTTTTTAAAATTTACAACCTATTTAGATGTATCTTAAGATATTTATACAACAAATTTTTCTATAACTTCTGAGATTGCATCATGATCATTGTCTCTAATAGTTATATAGTTTGCCACTGATTTAACATAATCTTTTGCGTTACAAACAGCAATTCCAAGTCCTGCCTTTTTAATCATTTCAATATCATTTTCATCGTTTCCGACCGCAATGCACTCTTCAAGAGAATATCCGTAATGTTTAGCCAGAACCTCTAGAGAACTGCCCTTACTTAATCCCTTATTAGTAATTTCTATTCCATTTAACCCAGAGGAAACTATTTCAATGTCAAACAGGGTTTCAAATCTAGCTCTTATTGCATTTACATTACTTGAGTTATCATCGTAGATCTCAAATTTAGATATCCTCGGATTAGATTCCAGTATAAAATCTTTAGCATCTCGTATCATTTTCAATTCCATCCTATACTCAACTGGTAATGTTAAATTGTATTCATTAAACTTTTCAGCAAATGGATGAAGTTTTTCAGAATAAATAATATCCTCTGAAAAAAAGCTAAAAAAAGTATCCTTAAAATCATTTCTTAGTATATCAATCATAGTGATTAACGAATTATTGTCCATTGCACCATAGGCTATTTCGTTATGGTTATGATCAAGAATTATACTTCCATTGCAAGCTATAATAGGTTGATTTTTGGGCATATCTTTTATAATGTATCTTAAAGCTGATGGGATTCTTCCAGATGAGATAACCACTTTAGTGCCAAGCTCCACAGCCTTTTTTACTGCTTTAAGGTTTCTTTCTGTAATTTGCCTTTCCTCATTTAAAAAAGTACCATCCATATCTATTGCAATTAATTTATATTTCATTCACTTTCCCCCTAAATCATTATAAAAGGTCCAACTGTCCTATAAAAGATTATAATGAAATTTTGAGAATAAAAAAAGTTATTTTCTTATTTAGAAAGTTTAGGTTTCTTAACAAGAATGCCATTTCAAAATGTAACCTAATACAAGTTCAAGGAAAACGAAGGCTATAACACTGTCTACATAGTGTTATAGCCTTCGTTATATTTATCTTCTAGCTTTTCCTGTAACTTTAACTATCTCAATACCAACTACCTTTGTTCTATCCTTGGCTTTTTCTATATATATTTTGCCTTGTTCAAGAAAATCCTTGGAGTATTTTTCGATAAGCTTATATAAAACCTTATCCTTCATATCTCCATTTACCTCTGATGCATGTCCATACGCAACTACACTTTTAAATCTTGTACTAAATTTATCTGGAAGAACTTCAGTATCCAAAACAACACAAAAAGATACGTTGCTATTTTTTTCTATGTTATCAAGTTTCTCTCCTTCTGTTGCACTGTGGAAGTATATGTAATTATCAAAATATATATAACTTAAAGGTAACGCTACTGGGTATCCATTTTCTGATAGTGTGGCTAAGATACCGTATTCCCCATTTTCTAAGATCTCTATTACTTCTGTTTCATCTATTTCTCTGTCTTTTCTTCTCATTTCTCTAAACATAAATATTCTCCTTTTTATATAATTTTATGAATATATTAATTTTATCTATATTCACATAGTGATGAAAAACAAATTTTACTATGGATGTACCAATTCGTAATAAAACTTATTATTTTTAAATTCTCTCACCAGAAGCCGTGAGAGTTTTAAAAATAGATTTCGGTTCGAAGTGGTACATCTATAATAAAAAAAGATATCTCACCTTAATTTGAAAGTCTTAGGTGAAAGTTTGTATATTAAAACTAGTGCTATTATTGAGTAAATAATAGTTACAAAAAGAATTCCTAATGTAAAATTAGCAGTGCTTGTCTTTAAATTTAAACAAAAATAGCTAATAAAGTATATTATACCATTACTTATTCTAAAAAGCGGGCTTTTTACTGTAAGTTCTGAAGTATATGGTTGTAATACATAGTACATCAATAGATGGTGAATGGAAAAAAAGCAGGATAAGCATAGTATGGAAAGAAAGAATGGAACCATTGATACTATGTCTTGATTATGATTACATAAAAATATTAAGATAATAAGTGCAAAGATTAAAGTTACAGCTGGAATCAAATTTAATAATATAATTACGTTAGCTCTGTACGTAAAATTACTCAATATAGATTTACTATCTCTATAAAACTTGTAACTTAAAAGACTTACATCACAGTTGTGAAACATAGCTTTGCATACTCTTTCGCCCGTAGAAATTGAATACATAATAAAAACCATAAGTGGTTGACTTCTTCCTATTATTTCAATCATTGCAAGTTTGCTACTAGGGAAAAAAATTGATAATGCTATAAAAAATAAAGTTACAGCTAAAATAACTAAAACACGATATTTAATTGGATTTATTATCATTTTCCTGTGACGATAAAAAAATATAGAATCTAAATAATCATACCCTTTTTTATTGTTAAATTTACTAGTATCAAGCAAGTCCTTGCCTAGCTTTTTTTCATCTAACTCAACAGTTGCAAAAGTTACACTTGCACTAAAGGCTTCTGAATTAAAAATGCCATCTTTCACCAGGACGGTTCTTGCTATATTCTTATATCTTCTATATGTGAATAAATATATAATAGAAAAACATCCTATAATTAATATAGCAGCCTGTATGAATATATTTGTTAATATAATCTCCAGGTTCAAAATGAATTTTAATAGAGGTAAACCATATGCAAATAATAAGCAACCTATTATTGCTGGTAAAATGATTTTGCTATTTTTAGCAATAACATTTCCTTTCTTTTCAAAAAAAAGCACTTGAACGGCTTCTCCAAAAAACTTCAATATTATAATTTCAATCAGTATTAATAATGTTTGAGATATAGGTCGATTAAATATTGAACCGATAATTATCATTGGTAAAATTGAATATATAAAAACAAGAAACTTTTCATATAACATAAAGATAATAAAGTACTCTTTTGCATCACATCTCATTAAATTTATCATATCATAAGCTTCTTTATTGTTAAAATTGAATATGGAACTATTCATAAATACACTTAGAACAAAACTCATAAAAAAGAATATATTAAGAAAGACTCCATAAAAGTTATCTGAATATCTTGAAATAACAAATGCCGGCAGTATCAATATTATTCCAAAGTAGAGCAATGTCTTAAATAAGCCTCCTATAATCTTAAATACTGTACTTAAAATTGCAAAAAACACTTTAAGTCCAGTTGCTTTATACAATTTTTCTGGGAAGAACTTACCAAAAAGAGGTATCCTTTTTAAAAAGAAAATAAAAGAGTTTGCATTTTGAATAAAGGAAATCTTAAAACTAGCCAGAAAAGTGTTAAGCATCGCGTTCCTCCTTCAAAATATCCATTATTCTATCTTCAAAATCGATGCTATTTAAAATATCGTTATCTACTTCTTCAAGAACCCCATTGTTTAAAACTACTATTTCATCGCATAAATCTGTAGCAATTTGAAGTATATGCGTGGAAAAGATAATGATATGATCAGTTTTAATTTCTTTTAATAAGTTTTTTATCTGAAGTGCAACTACTACATCAAATGAAGTTAGAGGTTCATCTAGTAGAATAATTTGAGGGCGTGTTATAAGAAAACAAAGCATTTGTATCTTATTTTTCATCCCGTGTGAATATCCTTTTATCAGTCTATACCGATCATCTTCATCAATTTTTATCATATTAAAATATTCATCAATTGTAAGGAGATTTGATATCTTATTTATATTTATATCAATAAAAAACTTCAAAAACTCATAACCTGTTAAAAATTCTGGTAATAAAGGCTGTGAAAATACAAAACCTATATTAGAATAATCTAACTCATGTTCACAGTCACTCTCATCATATAAAGTCACTGATCCATTATCACACTGCATATCTCCGCTTATACAATTAAAAAGCGTTGTTTTACCTGCACCATTGCGCCCAAGTAATCCATATATCTTTCCTTTTTCGAAAACAAATGATACATTTCTTAAAACCTTTTTTTTATCAAAACTTTTCTCAATTTCTCTCAACACTAATTTCATGATATGTTCTCCTTAGTCGCTCTAAAATTAGATTTTCATAATTATCTTATTTTTGTCAATCTTCTTCTACTTTTTCTTTTAATTGATATAATATAGTTTGGAGTCCTGAACAAATATAGGATTAATAAATAATTTAATACCTTGTCATAATTAAATATAATTTTTTAGCTGTATTATCTAACCCTCATTTTTATTCGCTTTTTGTAAATTAAGTTAATTATAATATATTTTTGATAAGTTGGAAATTACCAACAAGTAATTTTCTTAAAAAGTTATTTTATCATAATAACATTTGTGATATAATTAACAACAGTGTGTTTGTAGCTATATGAATATACTAACTTATTGTAAAGATTAAGCCTCTTCTTGATTTACAGAAGAGGCTTTGAGTATGTTCATTCTGCTTAAGTAACATACGTATAGCCAACACTACTAACTAATACAACTTTATATTTATTAATTATTTGAAATAAGGAAGGCGATCAAATGAAGAAATATTTAATGTTAATAGGATCTCCACCAGCATGTGGAAAAACTTATGTGGCTAATGAAGTAGCTAAAAGACTTCCTAATCCAGTTTATTTGGACAAGGATACTGTAATTCCATTATCAAAAATGATATATAGAGCAGCAAATGAGCCTTACAATAGAGACTCTGCTTTCTTTAAGGAATATGTAAGAAATGCTGAATATGAAGCAATAATGGATATTGCTTTTGAGGCGCTACCATTTAACTCTCACGTTATGGTTAACGCACCTTTTGCTAAAGAATTTAGAGATGAAATATATATAAGCAACTTAAAAGAAAAATTAAAAGCTTATGATGCTGAATTGGTACAAGTATGGGTTCATTGTGACATTGAAGTATGTCACCAAAGAATGATTGAAAGAGCATCAGATAGAGATACTTGGAAACTTCAAAATTGGGATGAGTACGTAAGTGGACAAGACTTCTCAAAACCTGAAGTACCAGGAATACATATAATAGACAACTCTGGTTCAGAAAAAGTAAAAAATGACATAGAAAAGCTATTAAAGGTATTATAGGATTCTTCCTATAATACCTTTAATTATTTAAAATAAATTTTTACACAAATCTTTAATTAAACCTGTTTTTTCTGCCACTTCCCTTTCCTATAAACAATATACCCATATATACACACAATCAAATTGCTAAAGGACATAGAGAACCATATTCCTACAGGACCAGCTGATGTAATATATTTAAACAGAAGTATCATTGGTAATCTCACAAACCAAAGTCTTCCTACTTCCATGTTCATTGAATATCTAGTATGCCCTGACCCTTGAAATATGCCTTGGTAAATACTGAATAACCCCATTAATGGCATTGAGAACGAAATGTATATTAAATATGTTATACCTTGAGTTATAACAGAAGGGTCATCCTTAGATTGAATAAAAAAGTTAATAATAGGCTCGTCCTTCCATACCATAAGAATGCCGCCTATTATTGAAAATGTCATAGTAAGCTTTACAGCTTTTATAAAGGCTTCTTTTACTCTGTGTACTTTATCAGAACCTAAGTTTTGTCCAACAATAGCTGTAAGGGCTGCTCCCACTCCCATAGCTGGTTGCATTATTAAGGAGGTTATTCTATTTACCATTCCAAAAGCAGCAATAGTAGCTGTGCCGTAAGATGCTATAAAACCATTAAGAACTATAAAGCCTAAAGCAGAACCAGATTGTCCGATTGCAGACGGAATAGCCACTCTAAAAATTCTTTTTATTAACCGTATATCAAACCTAAAATCTCTAAAATTAGGTTTTACTTCAGATTTAGACTTATGAAGTATATATAGACCTACAAATGCAAGAACAGCCTTTGCAATTAAAGTGGCAACAGGAGCACCTGCCATTCCTAGATTAAGATTAAAAATTAGTATAGGATCTAGAATTACGTTCAATATTACACTACATCCGCTTAATATTGTAGACATCATTGTATTACCTTGGGAATTCATTATTGCATTGAAGCTAAAGAATATAAAAGTAAAAGGCATATCTAAGAAAGTTATTTTCAAAAATATATTACTATAATATGCTAAGTCACCACTTGCTCCCATTAATTTTATTATTATTGGGCTAATTAAATATCCTAATGCTGAAAAAATAACAGCGCATATAACTGAAATTACGATGAGCTGAGAGGCATATTTTGATGCTTTTTCGTATTTTGATGCTCCAATTAGCTGTGATAATAAAGAAGTTCCTGCAATAGAAATTCCTGATCCTATCGAGATAAACAGAAAAATAACCGGCCAGACAAAAGATGTGGCTGCGAACTGGACAGAGCCTAGTTTTCCAACCCATATTCCATCAACTAAATTATATAATGTTTGTATTAGATTACTTATCATTATAGGCAGTGATAAAGTTAAAATCACTTTATACATGCTACCATTGAGTATTAAATTTTTACGGCTGTCTGTATTCATTTGTATGCCCCCCTAAGTTTTTTACAATAATCAATTTTATCAAACTTAGGTAACTTATTCTAGTACTTCATTCAATTAATTTTATTATTAAAAATATTTTACATAAAAACTAATATACTTACTATCAACATATAATTTTTAAAAATGAGTCAAAATAACTCAACTTTATTATATTTTAACCAAAAGCGATGTAATCAAAAATTACACCGCTTACAGTAAAATCAAAACGATTTGTATTTATTTACTAATAATATTAGTCTTTACAATCTTTTATACTTTCTTCCCACCATCCAAGGGCAAATATTGCTTTGATATCTTGTCTTGCTTTTGCTTTAACAAATACACCAAAATTCCCACCTGGAGGGATTAAGAATTTTCCATCTTCCTCACTGACAAGTGTTGTATCTACCGGAACTATTCTATCATAAATATTTACGCCACCTTGAGGAAATCCGCATACACCATTAGAATATACTATTTTACCTTTAGGTATTGTTTCAGAACATGGAATCGTATTAGTTGAAGTAAATTTGTTAGATATAATACCCTTTCCAGGAAAATCACCGTTAATCCACAATTGTCCTAAAAATGGACTGTCACTCAAATTTGAAAAAGTTATTACGTTTACAAATATATTGACTCCAGAATCAGATGGATTAAATAAAGCCCCCCATATATTTAGGCCATTTGAACAGATTATATCCGTTTGTCCAACATAATATTTTCCTTGAACAGCCTCGTAAAAGATTTTTGATAAACTCACAACTTCAGTAGGTTTAAAATAATTTTTCCCAAATGTCAAAATAACACCTTCTCTTTTGTTTATTAATTAAATTAAATGAAAATAAACTGTTGTAACCTAATATATGCTAATACCTCTTAGAATGTTACTGCCTTATTATTCTTAAATTTTCCTTAATTTCTGTCATTTTCGATAATAACATTAACAGTTATGCTAATATAATATATGGATGGTTATAAAAAATAGTGTTCTAACTTAAGTTTTTTTAATAGAATCTATAATTTATAACTAAATTTAAATGAATGGTGATATAAATGATTTTAGGATTTATTTTAATGGTACTCGTGTTAGGATTTGGGCTAATTATAAGTCTAACAAAGTTTGTCTTTGGAGCTGTTTTCGGAGTAATTGGAGCTATAATTGGAACAGTAGTTTTAGTTTTCATAGGACTTAATCTGATGTTTGCTTTTATTCCAATAGTTGTCATAGTTTTTTTAATTTTATGTTGTCGTAAGTTAATTAAATGATATACAAATAGCAAAAAGGCTTAAACCAATTAGCTGTCATTGGTGTTAAGCCTTTTTTACTGTAGAGAAAGTATAAAACTTTAATGCTAGCTAAGCCTGGTAATTTCAAGTGTTTAGAGTAACCTTTTAGAAAATAAAGTATAAAACAAAACTTGTTCGCATACCAAATTTCCCTAATATACATCGGAAAGGTAGATGCTTAAAAAAACTTACTAAAGGAAATCACTTCAGCTATTCTTTCATTAATAATTTTAAAAAAGCTAATCTTCAAGCTTCAAATTCTTAAGACTTAAATCAAGAATATTTGATGAATGAGTTAGTGTTCCAGAGGAGATATAATCCACACCAGTCATAGCAACTGTTCTTATATTTTCTATAGTTATATTACCAGAGGCCTCAGTTAAAGCTTTTTTATTTATTATCTGCACTGCTTTCGTCATAGTTTCAATATTCATATTATCCAGCATTATTATATCTGCCCCTGCATCTAAGGCTTCTTGTAGCTGAGTCAAATCTTCAACCTCTACTTCTATTTTTCTCACAAAGGGAACGGCATTCTTTACTAAATTAACAGCGTTATTTATTCCCCCTGCAGCAGCTATATGATTATCTTTTATGAGTACTCCGTCGCTTAGTCCTAGTCTGTGGTTAATTCCTCCTCCAACTTTTACAGCATATTTTTCAAACACTCTCATGTTTGGGGTGGTTTTTCTTGTGTCTAAAAGTTTAGCACCAGTTTCTTTAATTTCATCAACATATTGCTTTGTTATAGTGGCAATTCCACTTATTCGTTGAAGAAAATTTAAAGCCACCCTTTCGCCTGTTAGAACAACATCAGACTTTCCATGAATCTTTGCAATTACTTGTCCCTTTTTTACTGATTCGCCATCTTTTATATAAAAATCTATTTCAATAGGCCCTAGAATTTCAAAAATTCTTTTAAATACACCTAGCCCAGCTATTACTCCATTATCTTTAACTATTAAATCTGCAGTGCACGTTTTAGATTCATTAGTTATAGCCATTGTGGTTATATCACCATAGGGTGCATCTTCTTTAATTGCATTCTTAAAAATATCATCATAAAGCGACCAATTCATTTATAATATCTCCTCTAACCTTTTTTATTTCCTGTTGCAATATAATAGATAGACTATTATTATAATAATCTTTATCTCCATCACTCTTCTTTATTAATTCTTTAAAAATTACTGAATAAGGAGAAATTGTCCTGTTAATATATTCTACAGCCCTATTTGAAAAAACTAATGATTCAAGAAGTGAATTACTGGCTAACCTATTAGCTCCATGTAAACCGGTAGAACTTACTTCCCCCGCGGCATAAAGGTTTTCCATGGAAGTTCTACAATACATATCAACCTTAATTCCACCCATAAAATAATGTTGTGCAGGTGTTACCGGAATAGGTTCCTTTGTTATATCTATTCCTCTTTCCAGACAATTTTTATAAATGTTAGGGAACCTCTTTAAAACAAAATCCTTTTCTAGAAAACTTATATCTAGATATACGTGATTGCTTTTATACTTAAGTTCTTCCTTAATAATAGCTTCTGTAACCTTATCTCTAGGAAGAAGCTCATTAACAAAACGGCTACCTTCTTTATTTAATAGCCTTCCACCTTCTCCTCTCACTGCTTCAGATATTAAAAGACGTCTTTTATCTTCTATATCTTCATAAAAGGATGTAGGATGAAACTGGATATAGTTTAAGTGTTCCACTTTGATATTGTTTTTTATAGCTATTGCAATACCGTCGCCGCTGATAGAATGAAAATTAGTTGAATTTTTAAATAATCCTCCTATTCCTCCAGTAGCAATAATTGTTGTTTTAGCAATTATATTAAGCTCTTTACCTTCGTTAATTGCTAAAGCTCCAACACATCTATTTTTTGATGCCAATAAATCCGCGAAGAAACAGTTTTCTATGAGCTTTACATTTGTCTTTTCTCTAACTTTCTTCTCCAAAACTTTGTGGAGCTGCTCACCGGTATTATCATCACAGTGTACTATTCTATTAATGCTATGTGCCCCTTCTCTTGTATAAATAAGTTCACCGTTTTTATCTCTATTAAAAGGAACTTCTAATTGCTCTAGCCTTTTTATTGCAGCTCTCGATTCTTTAACTAATATTTCAACTGCTTGTCTTTTATTTTTAAAACCACCAGCAGATAAAGTATCTCCTATATAAGCTTCATAATCATTTTCATTCCTAAGTACTGAAATACCTCCTTGAGCTAGGTAACTATTACATTCTTGTAGACTATTCTTAGCTAGTACAATTATATCAAGATCATCTCTTAAATTTAATGCAAAGTTTAATCCTGTAATTCCTGCACCAATTATTAGAACATCAGTATTTAATATCATACCCTAACCTTCCTTCAAAATAAAACTTTAGAAATAGAAAAATACTGTTTAAATTTTATAAATCTTCTTAAACTGTATGCATCCTCATCAGGCAGTCAAAGGCATTAATTCTTAATTCTTCATCAAGTAAAATTTCATTCTTTTCAAAAAGTAATGCATCTCTTACATCATTTATAGAAGTTTTTTTCATATTAATACACATTAATCCTCCTCTCGGAGTGAAGAATTTTTTATTAGGATTTCTCTTTTTTAGTTCATGAATGACTCCTTCTTCAGTGGCTATTAAAAAGTTCTTATTATTGCTTGAAGTTGCATAATCTATTATTTCTGAGGTGCTTCCTATAAAATCAGAAAGATCTCTTATTTCCTTTTCACATTCAGGATGAGCTAAGATTAATAAATCTTCAATTGCTTCCTTTGCAGTAAGAATTTCTTCCTCTTGAATTCTTTTGTGAGTAATACAGAAGCCAGGCCAAGGTATTATTTCTTTATTTGGCACCTTCTCTTGAATATAGGAGGCTAAGTTCTTATCAGGTAAAAATATAATCTGTTCATTGTCAATTGAATTAACTATCTTTAATGCATTGGATGAAGTACAACATATATCACTTACAGCTTTTACTTCTGCAGAAGAATTTATATAACACACTACAGCAGCCTTAGGGTACTTGCTTTTATACTCAAGTACTTTTTCAGCAGTGGCCATATCTGCCATAGGGCAGCCCGCATCTAATGCTGGCAGAAGCACCTTCTTGTGAGGCGATAGTATTTTAGCGCTTTCAGCCATAAATTTAACACCACAAAATACTATGGTGTTTTGATCAGAATCTTTAGCTATTTTACTTAAGTAATACGAATCTCCTATATAATCAGCAATTTCTTGTACTTCTGGTCTCTGATAATAGTGCGCAAGTATTATTGCATTTTTTTCTCTTTTTAAAACTTGGATTTCTTCAATCACCGACATGATATTCACCATTCCTTTACAGATGTATATACACTAGTATACATAAAATATACCATCATATAACTTCTATTTCAAGAAGAACATTCTACTGTATCTTAATTATATGTCTTTTAAAATAGAAAATTGTATAACATCATCTAATAAAAAAGTGGCTAAAGTGATCTTCTTATTGAGCCTTTTTGCGCATCTGCCCTTCTGAATGTATATGAGGAAAATTTACCAGGCAAATATATTTAAAATGATCTGCGTAAGAAAGTTACATTTAAGTCATGAGCCTTTAAATGTACAATACTATAATTAAAATTGTATTATATTAATTAAAGATAAATACCCAATGATACAAAGAACTGCCGTAGTAAGAGAAAACATAGTTACAATTCTAGTTTCATGAAATCCAGATAATTCAAAAGAATGATGTATTGGAGTCATCTTAAATACTCTCTTTCCTGATATCTTGAATACTATTATTTGTATAAATGTAGTCAACGTTTCAATTAGATATACTCCTCCTACTATTGGTATAATTAGTGGCAACTTAAGTACAATTGCTATAGAAGCAACAAAACCACCTAAAGCTAAGGAACCAGTATCTCCCATAATTATTTTTGCTGGAAATATATTAAATCTTAAAAAACCTATTAATGATGCAAACAGTGAACTACAAACTATTGCTAAGTAATTCTTATCAAAAAGAAGACAAGCTGATGTAAAGAAGATTGCTATGAGCATTGTTACTGTGCCAGCTAAACCGTCTAGCCCATCAGTTAGATTTACAGCATTTGTTACACAGGTATAGAAAAATAAAATAAACGGGATGTAAAATATGCCAATATGAATGTTTTTAAGTGTAAACGGAATCACTAATATATCACTTACATTTAAATTTTTATTAGCAAAATATATGAGGTAGCTAGCTCCTAGCAATATGAGAATAAGCTTTTGAAGTACATTTAACCCCTCATTCTTCTTTTTGAAGGTTTTTAGTACATCATCTAAAAACCCAATAGTACCAAAAATTAAAAATGATAATATTACAAACATTACTTCATTGTTAAAATCCTTTATCATAATAACAGAAGTAACTACCGTTGAAATGATAAATATAAATCCTCCAAAGATTGGTGTTCCAGCCTTCTTTAGATGCGCCTTGGGCTGTTCATCTCTTATGTACTGTCCTATATTTTCTTTTTTTAGAGCAGGTATGATTAGCCTTCCGATAATTATTGAAAGTAAAAACGAAAAAATTATACAGGTAGTAATATCAAACATAATAGTAGTCCTTTCTTTAAGTTAATTAATTTTAATAATTTTGATATTTATTGAAAATCCATTATTATGGTAATATATAAGATGTCAATACTCAATAAAACTATAAAAATATGTGATTAAATTGAAAATGTTATAATTTTAGTTGAATATTATTCAACTAAAATCATAATCAAATACTTTAAGGAGGTTTTTTATTGAATAAAGGAACAAAGAACACTAAGGAAATGAGCCAAATAGACAATGAAAAACTCTATACAATAAAAAAAGAGTCTTTAAATGAAATTAATATTGTGAAAGCATCTAAAAATAGTTTGTTTGAAAACATATCGACTAACTTCATATATAACCTAAAAAGGCTAATTCAACTAGAAGGCACACAAAAGCAATTGGCAAAGAAAATTGGAGTATCAGAAGATTTGCTTTCCAAATACAAAGCAGGTGATGCATTCCCTTCTATTGAAACATTAGCTTATATATGTAATGTATATAATATTAAGATTGATAGATTTATAAGCTTGAGATTATCAGCATTAGAATTAGAAAGTATTGAGAAAGGACTCAATTCAAATAGTAATATATTTTTCGATAGTTATTATTGCTATTTTTTTGCCACCAACATAGGTAAAGAAGACTCTATTCATGAAGGAATCTTAGAATTTCATAATAAAAGAATTAGTTTTAAGATAATGTTAGGTGATTCTCTTATGAAGAACTTTTCAGGAAACATTAATAATTCTGAAAAAATCATGACTTTTAATATGCAAAGTACAGAAGATGGTATTAGCTATATAAGTATGACAAAACCAAACATAAACAAGGGAAAATATGTTGGCGGTCTTGCTATGCTTTTCTTGCCTTCAGATGCTAATAGTAAGCCATGTTGTCAAAAATTATTAATAAGCAATATCAGGATTAATCGACATACATATTATGAAGAGCTAAAAAAACTCTTGACTTTTAATTCATGTAAATCTGAACTTAGAAATTTGAAACTTTCCTCTTTTGAAGATGAAAAAGCCTATAATTTTATAGAGTCATTAATATAGACCAGGTTAGAGAACTTAGTACTATAGCCTATAAATTTGTAAAGTTATTATATTAAATCCTATATTTACCGGGTATTCAATCTTGCCAAAAGGTTATATTAATAGTGTAAGAAACATAGTGATGAAAAGAGTCAGTTAATTCTATCAAATTTTCAAAACTATCGATTTTGTATTGATATAAGATGAAATAATTTGATTGGAATGATTGAATTTCTTTAGTCTATACTTATAATATTAGTATTTCTATTTAATATAAGTAATATCCAAGGTATAAACTCTCGGATAAGATTTTATATGGTTAGGAAAAGCTTTATTACAGTCATATAGTTTTAGTATTTTGATTGTAATAAGGTTCCAACTTATCATATAAGGTCGAGATAAGATTTTATTAGGTGTTGTAATGGTTATATATAGCCGAAAGGTTATATATAGTTGTGTAAATATCTAATAAGGTCGAGTGAACCATTAATATTTGGTAGTGATGTGCTTATTTATAGTCGAAAGATTATAATTAGGTAATAAATTATCTTTATTAGTGCTAACCGCATCACTATGTTTCTTATATCTAATAATTAAATCATTTTTACACCTTCTTATCTGGTACGATAGTATGCTAAAATTACTATCGTTTTTTACTGTAAAAAAGTATGAACTTTTATGACAGTTAAACATTGATATTTCAATGTTTCTAGAAACCTTTTATGACTATACTAAAAAAACAAAACCTATTTGTCTGCCAAGTTTTTCTCATGTTAATTAAGAAAGACAGATGCGAAAAAAATTAATGAACAAGGTGGTTTCAGTGCCTTTTTCATTAACCCTATAAATAACATAAAAAGGCTTAACCATAAACTATATGATTAAGCCTTTTTGCTTTACAGTATATTATAAAATTATCCTATAGTAACTTTTCTATATCTGTGTTAGAAACAGGCCTAGAAAATAAAAATCCTTGTATCTTATCACATTTATGTTTTTGTAAGTATTTCAATTGTTCATTAGTTTCAACACCTTCTGCGATAACCTCTAAATTTAGCTTGTGAGCCATAGAAATTATATCTTCAATAATTATTTTTGTATTTTCAATTCCGCAGATATCATCGACAAAGCTTTTATCTATTTTTATTACATCTAATGGCAGTTTTATTAGATAAGATAAAGATGAATATCCTGTGCCAAAATCATCGAGCGATATACCAATGCCCATTTGTTTTAGCTTATTTAAAATACTAATATTGTTGTCAAAAGATTTTATGACGGTTCCTTCTGTAATCTCAATCTTTAAATATTTAGGATCCAAATTTGTTTCTTTTAGGACAGTCTTAACTCTCTCAACAAATAAAGGAGACTGAAATTGATGTTCAGATACATTTACAGCAACGGGAATTTTCTTCAAGCCCTTTTCCTGCCAGATTTTATTCTGTGTACATGACTCCATAAGAACCCAATCGCCAATTTCCTTAATTAAGCCAGTCTTCTCGGCTAAAGGAATAAATTCATATGGCGGGATTACACCTCTTATTGGATGATTCCACCTTATTAATGCTTCTACACCTTCTAATTCACCACTTATTGCATCGAAATACGGTTGATAGTTTAAGTAAAATTCTTTTTGCATTATAGCTTTTCTTATGCTCTTTTCAAAATCACTTTCCAATTGGACCTTTTTAGACATTTCTTCATCATAAATTTTAAATCTGCCCTTGCCTTCTTCTTTAGCATTATACATAGCTATGTCGGCTTTTTTTAAAATCTCAACTGATTCTATTCCGTGTTCTGGTATAATTGCTACTCCGATACTTGCTGCAACATAAAAAGGCTGATTGTTGATCAATATTGGTTTATCAAAAATTTTTATTATTTTTTGAGCTGTGTCATTAAGTTCATTTTCTTCATCTAATTTATGTTGAACTATTATAAACTCGTCCCCACCAAATCTGGCTACGGTATAATCTTCCCCTAATACAGACAATAGTTCGTTACTAGCGCATTTTAGAACTATATCACCATAGTCATGTCCAAGTGTATCATTGATATTTTTAAAGTTATCTAAATCAAGAAAATAAACAGCTGCCTTTCCACCATTTTTAGTAACATTTTTTATTAATTCGTCTAATTTATCATTTAAATAAGTTCTATTCGGAAGTTTAGTTAAATTGTCATAGTAAGCCATTTTAAAAATCTTTGATTGATAATTTCTTTTTTCCGTAATATCAGAAATTGATCCTGCCATTCTCACAATTGATCCAGATTCATTTCTAAAAATCCTTCCCTTACACTGAATCCATATGAACTCTTCTCTTTCTAGATTTAATCTAAAGAAAACCTCATATGAATTGGTTTTTCCCATGAAATATTCTTCTAAAGAACTTAATACTGATTTTCTGTCCTCTGGATATACAATTCCTCTTAGGAACTCAAAGTAATTTTCAATTTCTTCCTCTTGAACGCCTAACAGTTCTCTCCAAGGCTTAGATAAGTAACCTATATCATTCTCTACGTCCCAATCCCAGACACCGTCGTTTGATGCTTCCAAAACTAAACGATATCTTTCTTCACTTTCCTTCAGTGCAATTTGATTTTTATATAGTTGTTCATATTGATTTTCTAAGTTTGTCTTTGTTTCAGATAATTCCATATTAACAACTGCTAATTCATCATAATTTTTCAAAACAGTAGATTTAAGTCTATCAATATAAATCTTTAAAAAGATAAATATCATGACAATTATACATACAGCAAATCCTAACAATGTTAGATAACTCTTATGCTGATTTGCAATATATTCTTCCGAATTAGCATAGAAATACTTTTTATATAGTTCTTCAAAGACACCTGATTTTTTTAATTGATCAATTCTAGTATTAATATAGGCTACAAGTTCAGGTTTATCCTTACTTACTGCATAAGCTTCTTCTACTGGAAATAAATTAGTAACTTGAGGAATTATCTCACCCTTTAAGTTTTTATGCATTAGTATATAATCCATTAACTGTTGATTCTCAAAGATTACATCTATCTTTTCATCTTCAAGGTCCTTAACAGCATCTTCCATGTTGTCGTAAGCTATGTAATCATTAACCTCCAGTTTGTCCCTTAAAATATTTTCAGTAAAATACCCTTTGCCTACTCCAACTTTATATTCTTTTAGTTTATTTAAATCAACTTGTCTATAATTATGACGAGTATAAATAGCAGAGTATGCTTTAAATAAAGGCTTAGTAAACAATACTTCTGTTTTTCGACTGTCAATTATACCAGCTATACCACCAACATCCACTTCTCCTGAAATTAATCTTTTGTAAACACAATTCCAAGTATCAGAAGATACATGCACGTCATATTTATCACTATTAAATATTAAGTTTATTAAATCCACATCGAATCCATGCAAATAATTTTTAGATGTAAATGTGTATGGAGGATAATTTTTATCAACTTGATAAGTAACTTTTGTTGTAGCTTTAACCCCAAAAGAAGTAAAGCAAATAAAATATATTAGCATCATTAGAAATATTTTTATCTTTTTTGTACTCATATCACGACTCCCTGCAAAGCAATTTTAGACTTTACATCGACTTAAAATTGTATTTAAATTTGTTTATTAAAAAGCTTTAGATCTTCTGAAATCATGTGTTGGTCTAGCCATGAATATATAAATTCAAACAACGTTTGTGAGCTTTCCTTGTTAGTGATAATCTCATCAAAATCATAATAACATAATCTTTTAATAAAAAAATAATGTTCTTGCCTATGGCTCACAAATTCTGCATATTCAATCTCCGACATATAATCTTCTTCAATTGAAAAACTAAATTTTGCATATGTTATAAAATCTTTAAGAGCATTTGTGAGATGGCATCTACTAACTTCATTGCTTTCTGATTGTATGAATGTTACTATATCGTAGCCAATTTCAAACAATTTTTTATGGTTATCATCTATAAAACTTGATCCTGTTTCATACTTCATAGACCACTCAAACATTCATTTTCTCCCTTCTACTGATACAAAATTTAGTTAATCAAATTAATATTATTTAAATATCTGTAAAACGCCACTAAATTTTTGTCGTATTTTGATGTTTTTTGTAATATGTATTTATCGGTTATAAAATTTAAAACTTAATTAAGTTTATAAATTTTTACAATAAAAAAGTCGCTGAAGTGGGTTGCTTCAGCGAGCTTTTTTAACGCATCTGCCTTTCCGAATGTATATGAGGAAAATTTGGCAGGCGAATAAGTTTTATTTTTTACTGTGTATCAATAAAAAGCTTGTAAAATAGTTAAAATATCTAGGTTTAACAAGCATAAAAACTTTATACTTTCTCAAACAGCAAAAAAGTCACTGAAGCTGCTTCCTTCAGTGATCTTTTTTATTGTAACCTATAAAGTAAATCTATATCCAATTCCCCATATAGTTTCAATGTACTCTGGATTTGATGGATCAAACTCTATTTTTTCTCTTAATCTTCTTACATGAACTGTAACTGTTGCTATACCGCCCACAGGATCTAATCCCCAGATTCTTTCATATAATTCTTCTTTTGAAAAAACTCTATTAGGGTTATTTAATAGTAAAAGTAAAAGTTCATATTCTTTTGATGTAAACTCTATTTCTTTACCATTAACATATACCTTCCTTGCAGTTTTATCTACTGAGATTCCTCTAACTTCTATTATTTCTTTATCTATTATGCTATTACCACTTTTTAATCTTTCATATCTTGAGATATGAGCCTTAACTCTAGCAACCATTTCATTAGGACTAAACGGCTTAGTCATATAATCATCTGCACCAAGCCCTAATCCTCTCATTTTATCAACGTCTTCCTTCTTTGCAGATACAATGATTATCGGAATCTCTTTTTGTGCACGAATCTTTTTGCATATTTCAAATCCTCCTATACCTGGAAGCATGAGATCTAAAATTATTAAATTATAGTCTTCATTTAAAGCCTTTGCTAATCCGCTATCGCCATTATTTTCAATATCAACCTCAAAACCATTGATTTGTAAATAATCCATTTCAAGATCTGCAATACTCACATCATCTTCAATTATTAATACTTTTTGCATTAAATCTCACCTACCTAGATATAAAATTTTATAAACATGCTACTACATTATTTTTTGAAACTAAGAAATATAGATGTACCTTTGTTCAATTCACTACTTACTGTAATTTTTCCATTGTGTTCATCCATAATCTTTTTGGCTATTGCAAGACCTAGCCCACTTCCACCAATAACGGTTTCTCTAGAAGTGTCTGCTCTATAAAATCTTTCAAAAATATAAGGTAATGATTCTTTAGGAATTCCTTTTCCGTTATCTCGTATTTCAACAGTCACCAAATCATTATTTGACTTAACAACTATATTTATAGCAAGCTTACTGTCTGTTCTGTACTTTATAGAGTTTTCTACTATATTCATAATAGCTCTTTTTACTTTTTGTACATCTATATCAATCAAAGTAGGCTTTTCAGGTACATCAGCTATCAATTCAACTTTAGATTGATCAAGGTCAAAATTTATTTCTTCAACACAATCTTGAATATAAATATTCATATCAACAGTTTGAAATTTAAAAGGTTCCTTATTCAATTCTAGCTTTGAATATAAGAATAAATCATTTATCAAACTATCCATGTAATTTGCCTTCGTCAAAATAGTATTTACGTACTTTTCCATTTTGTCTGGAGTGTCAGCTACCCCATCTTTAATTCCTTCTATATAACCTTTAATTGAAGTTATTGGAGTTTTTAAATCATGAGATATACTTGCAATAAGTTCTTTACGATTTTCTTCGTACTGATTTTGAATTTCTAGAGATTCCTTAAGTCGTAACCTCATTTCCTCAAAAGTTTCTGCAACTTCTCCTATTTCATCTTTAGAGTCAATATTAAGCTTATAATTCAAATTTCCTTTTAAAATTTCTCCTGCGCCCTTATCTAATTCTTTTAGTGGCTTAACAATGCTTTTTGACACAAAATAAGTTATTATGCCGTTAGTAGCCATTAATATAATTAAAACTAATACCATAACTATTAAAACATTTTGCTTAAACATTTTCTTATAGCTTTCAAGGTCTATTATATAATAGATACTACCTTTATCCTTTTTACTTGTTGTAAAGTCCTGTTTCCATAAAATTATAATCTTCTTCTTAAACTGATCATTAGAATTTGAATTAAAAGAAGTTAATGCATCTTCACTTAAATCTTTTCTTATAAAATTTGAAGAATAATCAATTTTATCGTTAACTAAAGTTACTATACCAGTATATTTCATATTTGAACTATTTTCTAGTTGGAGGAGATAATCATGATTTAAAAAGTTATCTGGAGTACTTAAAACTTCACTATTTACTTTTTGTAGTAATTTATTATTCTCAGTGACAAGTTCAGTAAAGAATGCAAAGTTACCTTTTCCGAGCTTGCCTGAAATATCATATTTTGAATTGCTTTCTGTTAATGCTATAAATATATTACTTAAACATGTCAAAAGTAAAAATGAAGTAATAAGAATGGTTACATATGTCAACTTAAGTTTCCTTTTTATGAACACGAAATCCCTCCTTTTATTTATCTATCAATATTAATAAATTGTCTGTTTTTAAAGAAATAGTCAACTGCATATATCACTGTCACTAAAAGTGCGATATACAATACCATATAAGGTATTACACCAATAAAGCTATTTGCTACATATTCTTTTACTTTATGAAAATTATAATCAATACTCATTTTTGAAAGCAGTATTATTATAGAACTCATTTGGAAAACAGTTTTTACTTTTTCCAAAGTACTTTTTGCAAGCAAAAGCCCATCTGAATTACCTATTGATACAAGTCCGCCAATTGCAAACTCTACCGATATAATGGTTACAGCTACAAAACTAGGAATTATATTTGTTTCAACTAAATAGATCAAAGCTGTAGTAACAAGAATTTTATCAATCAATGAATTTATTAAAACAACTAATTTGTCTGATTTATTCTCTTTCCTAATAAAGTTCTCATAAAATACATCTATCATGGTAGCAGCAATGAACACCGCTGTAGCAATACTTCTACGATGAGGTATTCCTTTTATAGACATAAATACTAAAAAGATTGTTGCTAAAATCAATCTTGTCATAGTAAGTTTATTTACGAATTTCATATAAATTCACCCCTATTTAATAAAGTTTACTCATATCTTAACGCTTCAATAGGATCTAGCTTAGCAGCTTTTCTAGCAGGGTAAATTCCAAAGAAAATTCCTACTGCTGAAGAAAAAGCTATTACTCCTATAATTGCAGATATTGATAAAGATGGTGTAATACTTGCAAAACTTCCTATTCCATAAGCGCCTATTATTCCAACAAGCAATCCTATGATTCCTCCTATAAGAGAAATTATAACTGATTCTGTTAAAAATTGAAGAAGTATCTTATTAGTTGTAGCACCTATTGCTTTTCTTATACCTATTTCTCTAGTTCTTTCAGTTACTGAAACTAACATAATATTCATTACGCCTATACCACCTACAATAAGTGATATAGCAGCAACAGCTCCTATAAAAGTAGTGAAAATTCCAAGTACATTATTAATTTGATCAAGCTGACTTAATGCTCCCTGAGCAGTATAAATATCTTTTCCTCTGTTATTATGTCTACTTTCTAATACGTTTTTTGCACTATTGCCTGTTTCTTCTAAAGTATCTTTATCGGAAGCCATTATGCTTATTTTATCAATAGAAAATTCATTTGAGTACATATTTTGTAGTAATGTAGCAGGCACATAGAATATACCTGGTCTTTGATTTCTACCCATATTTTTGAAAGTAGATCCAAAAGGTGAAACAGTAACCCCTATTATTGTAGCTTTAATTGGAGATTTTGCAGATCCAATTTTAATACTCTTTCCTGTAACGTCTGTATACCCAAACAAGTCGTTTGCAGAATCCTCATCAATTATAACTACGTTTTTTCCTTCTGTATATTCTCTTTCATTAAAAGCTCTTCCATATAAGAATTCAGTGTTTTGTATTATAAATCCGTCTGTATTGGTCCCAGATATACTTGCTCTTTTATTACTTGTGTCAGAAATAGCTACTCCAGTTTTAGATACACTAGGAGCTACATATTTTGCAGTGTCCACCTTGTTTCTTATTTGTTTTATATCTTCAAAAGTTATCATATCACTTTCAGATGCCTTTGTTGTGTCAGTAGATACATTTACAGTTGACGAACCAAGCTTTTCAAACTCACCTGTTATAGACTCCTGACCACCTGCTCCTAACGATATAATTGCTATAACTGAGCTTATTCCTATAATTATACCAAGCATCGTTAGAAAAGAACGCATTTTATTAGATATGATACTATCAATTGCCATTTTGAAGTTTTCTAGTAAACTACTTATTATATTCATTAGTTTTACCTCCTATAGAATTATTCTATTTTCGACTAAGTAGTCATCAACTATTAGTCCATCCTTGAACCTAACTATTCTTTTTGTGTGCTGTGCTATATCTGGTTCATGAGTAACCATTATAACAGTTGCACCGTCGTTATTTAAGTCCTGGAATATTTTCATTATTTCTATAGAAGACTGAGTATCTAGATTTCCAGTAGGCTCATCTGCCATTATTACTGCCGGAGTATTCACTATTGCTCTAGCAATAGCAACTCTCTGTTTTTGACCTCCTGAAATTTCATTTGGTTTATGCTTTACTCTATCACCAAGACCAACCTTATCAAGAGCTACTAAAGCTTTTTCTCTTCTAATCTTTTTAGGTATACCAGCGTATACCATAGGAAGTTCAACATTCTCTAAGATTGTCATTCTAGGTAGTAGATTGAATGCCTGAAAAACAAATCCTATTTCTTTGTTTCTAATAAAAGCTAATTCTTTATCATCAAGATTTGATACGTTTTGTTCATTTAAAATATATGTTCCGCTATCCATTCTATCTAAACATCCGATTATGTTCATCAAAGTAGATTTACCAGAGCCTGACGGTCCCATTATAGAAGTAAATTCACCTTTTTCAATTTTAAGGTTTATACCTTTAAGTGCAGTAAAATTAATATCTCCGTTTACATACTTCTTAATTATATCTTTAACCTCTAGCATTACTTACCATCACCCGCTTCTTTAACTGTTACCCCATTCTTAACACTTGAACTCGGATTAAGAATAACTTTATCTCCATTGCTTAACCCTTCAGTTACTTGAGCCTCCATATCAGATTGAAGTCCAAGTTTTACTTCTTTCTCTACTGCTTTACCGCCACTTATAACATATAAATAGTTCCTATCATTTTTATCTGTTCTTAAACTTTCAGCTGGTACTTTTATTACATTGTTTACTTGTCCAAGAAGTACATCTACATCTGTGTCAAAATCAATCTTTAATCCGTCTGGTTTATCTAATATATCTATTTCTACTGGAAGTGTTGATTCAGTACCGGTTGCAGATGTAGTAGTTTTTGCAGATGGTCCAATAAATGAAACCTTTCCTTTTAACTTTTTATCTCCACTTTTTATAACTGCTTCTTGTCCAAGTTGAATTTTCGCAGCATCAAACTTTCCAACTGACATAACAGCCTTTAAATTATTCACATCCTGTATTGTTATCGCTGGTTGAGCTGCAGCTACTGTAGCTGCGCCCTCTGCAACATTTAATGCAGTTACTACTCCATCAAAATCAGCTACAATTGTACTTTGACTTTTTGAAAGGTTATCTTTAGCGGTATCTAATGCAATTTTTTGAAGTGCAATAGTATTATCTGATTGCTTAAGCTGTTCATCACTAAATTGTGGCTTTGAGGCAGCATCTCTTTTTGACTGAACCGTTGCTAATTGTGACTGTAATGCTGATATATTATTTGCAGTCTGCGGATTCTTCTTCGCCTCATTAATTTGATTATTTAAATCAGAAATCTGTTTATCTAAATCAGGTATGCTATTTTTAAGAGCATTATTTGCATTCACTTGAACCTGCTTTGCAAGTACTGCATTATCGTAGTTTATCTGAGCTTGCTTTACACTTATATTTGGATCAGTTACATCAAATTCCACAAGTACTTGTCCCTTTGTTACGGAATCTCCAACCTTTACATTTACCTTTTTTACTTTACCTTGGATTGGATAATAATCTTTACTATTCTTAGATTTTATAGTTGCAGTAGTTGAAAGATAGGATTGAATATCACCAGTTGATACACTTGCAGTTTTCACACTTAAATAGTGAGTTGTGTTTTTTCTGCTCCTAGCATAACCTAATCCTCCAACCACTACTATTGCTACTAATACTATAGCTATTACTTTCTTTTTCATCCAAAATTCCTCCCATGTAATCAAACATATATTCAATAATTAAATTCAAAGACTTATACAAACATGCACCATTCAACTTAAAATAATATCTCTATATTGAAATAGTACATCTTTATTGTACATGTTGATTATAAAATTAATTGAAAGAAATTATTAAATAATTCTAAACTAAATCTAAAATCTTTTATAAATTTCAAAAATCTATACAATTCATTTATATAACATACAATACTGCTCTCTTCTAAGCAGTTGTGATACAAAGGCTAAATACGCTAGCTTTAGAATGAAAAGAATATTTTTCAATTAAATAGCAAATAAATAAGCTAAGGAGATGATTATATGGTAAAAAAACTACTTAGTATTATGTGTATGCTTGTATTAACTTTATCTTTTACTTTATTTGGATGCACAAAATCAAATGAAGCTTCAAATAAAAATAATACAAACAATTCAAGCACTACTCAATCTATACCAGATAAAACCTTTACTTTAGATGAACTAAAAAAATATGATGGTCAAAATGGAAACCCAGCATATGCCGCAGTAAGTGGTATTGTATATGATGTTACAAATGCTGAGGACTGGCATAATGGTAAACATAAAAATGGAATAACTGCTGGCAAAGATCTCACTCAAGAAATCAATCAAGCAGCCCATGGAACCAAAGTGTTAAACAATCTACCTATAGTAGGAAAGCTTAAATAGTAAGTCTATTAAATTAGACTAGTATGATAATACCACCAAACTATGCTATAATTATATGGCTAATGTTATGGAGGTTACTTTTATGAACTTATTATCTTTATTTGATGACAAAAAATTTTTCAGAGACACTATAAAGCTAGCCTTCCCCATAGCACTTCAAAATTTTATATTGTCTTCGCTAAATTTATTTGACAATATAATTATTGGAGGACTGGGGGAAGTTGCAATTGCGAGTGTTGGACTAGCTAACCAAATGTTTTTCTTGTTAAATCTAGTGTTGTTTGGTGTAGTAAGTGGCGCTTCTATTTTTACAGCGCAATACTGGGGAAAAAAGGACTTGAAGAATATTAAAAGAGTTCTAGGAATATGTCTTATTACTGCAATAACTGTGTCGTCAGCATTTACAATTGCTGCTTTACTTTTTCCTAGACCAATAATGAGTATTTTCTCTAATGATCCAGCAGTTATAAAAATGGGTGCAAATTATTTAAGAATAATCTGTCTTAGTTATATAGTTACCGCAATATCATTTGCTTATGCTGCAACCTTACGTAGCTTGGGACAGGTAAAAGCACCGATGGTAGTAAGTATTATTGCACTAGCTATAAACACAGTTCTAAATTTCACTCTAGTATATGGTGTGGCTGGTATTCCTGGACTTGGAGTATATGGATCTGCTTTAGGTACATTGATAGCCCGTATTGTAGAATTTATATTAATGATATTTGTTGTTTATAAATTCAAATTCCCTCTCGCAGCAAAACCAAAAGAACTATTAGACATATCACTGGAATTTGCTAAAAGATTCTTTAAGATAACTATACCTGTTATTTTAAATGAAAGTTTCTGGGCATTAGGGGTTACTATTTATTCAGTTGTATACGCACATATGGGCACAGCTATTGTTGCATCTACTAATATAGTAAGTACTATTGATAGACTTGCAATGGTTGTGTTTTTAGGATTTGGGAATGCTGCTGCAATAATGATAGGACAAAAGATAGGACAAAAGGATGAAAAGACTGCTTTTCTATATGCTAAACGATTTATAATAATGAATCCACTTATTGGTGTTATTGTAGGACTTATAATATATTTAGGAGCTCCGTCTATTTTATTTGCTTATAGTGTATCTCCTGAAGTTCACAATTACTCTAAATCATTACTTCATATACTCGGTATCTTCCTTTGTATAAAGGTATTCAATTATACAAATGTTGTTGGTATACTTAGAAGCGGTGGCGATACGAAGTTTTGTCTACTACTTGATATTGGTGGAATGTGGCTTGTAGGGGTGCCTTTGGTTGCTCTAGCAGGATTATACTTTCATATGCCGATAGATAAAGTTTATATATTCGTATTTATGGAGGAAATAGCTAAGTTTATTGTTGGCTTTCCTAGGATTGCATCTAAGAAGTGGATAAATAATCTAGTAGTTCATTAATGATTAATTAATATTTTTAAGTCGAGTTTAAATATATGGATGTACCACTTCGATAACAAAGAAGGTTAGAACTAAAATTTTAGTTCTAACCTTTTTATTGTATATAGGAATATTATCAAATCTTTTAATATTATCTGTTTTTTAATAATTCAGATATTACATATGTTGCATCCATGTATGAAGCAATAGATTGGTCACCATTTAATCTATTTATTATTCTAGCAATAAATTGTGACATATCTACTTTTTTAAACCACTCTGCTTCTTGAACTTCAGGAGCTATGTATGTAAGGTTAGTTGAGTAAACTCTTGTTATAGTACCATCTTCATAGAACTTTTGGAACTTTTCAGCTCCTTCTGTAAAGAATGCAAAAGTTGCAGCTACATAAACATTTCTTGCTTTTCTTGCTTTAAGTTCTTTTGCTATATCAAGCACAGATTCTCCAGATGCAATCATATCATCTACGATAAGTACGTCTTGACCTTCAACATCTCTTCCCATATATTCATGTTTTACTATAGGGTTTTTACCATTAACTATTGTAGAATGGTCTCTTCTCTTATAAAATAGCCCAACATCAAGACCAAGAACACTTGAATAGTATATAGCTCTATCCATAGCTCCTGTGTCAGGACTAATTACTAGCATTTTATTTTTATCTATTTCTGCTGACTTTTCTTCTGTGATAAAAGTCTTTAGTATGTCATAAGTAGGATAGAAATTTTCGAAAGATAAAAGTGGAATCGCATTTTGAACATTAGGATCATGTGCATCAAATGTTAATATTTCTTGCACTCCTAATCTTTCTAATTCTTGTAATGCTAAAGCACAGTCAAGTGATTCTCTGCCTTTTCTTCTATGTTGTCTTGAAGCATAAAGAAGTGGCATTATAACAGTTATTCTTCTTGCCTTACCTCTTATAGCTGAAACTGTTCTTTTTATGTCTTGGAAATGCTCATCTGGGCCTTTAAAAGTTTTTACCCCAAACATGTTATATGAACAGCTATGATTACCAACATCGCAAAGTATGTAAATATCTTTACCTCTAACCGTTTCTGAAAGCTTTACCTTTCCTTCCCCATTAGAAAAGCGTATTTCATCTGAAGGAATTAAAAAAGATTCACTTACGCCCCTTTTAGCCTTGATTTCTTCATCAATTTTTTGTCCTAAAGCTTTACAGCTTTCTAAAACTATAAGACCTAATTCTCCATTATTGTGGATAAAAATTTGATTTTCGTTCATCTTCATACTCCTTATTATAATTATATATATATTATACTTGTATTTTCTATTTTATGAATCAATTATTATGTCGGATTAACTCGATATTTCAAGTATTTTCTTATTCAACTTAACTAATTCATGACTTTACTCATAGTTTCTACTATTTGTCATACTATATAAATATCCCCTAAAAATTTTATATAAGTCATAAAATCTAAAATTAATGCTCTAATTTATAAAATATATAATTTAAAATAAAAGTTAAATTTTAGAAGAAATGCACGGTGTCTCATTAACACTATCTTTATCAAATATTTGTTTTATTGTTATTAAGTCGAAATTGATGATTAGATTTAATAATAAAAGCCACTCATATCAGTATAATTATTATCTGTTTATGAGTGGCTTTATCATTGTTTATTCTACATATTTAAACTATCTATTTTATACCTTTAATTATGAATAAAGAATATTCTATTACTTCATCGCCAATATCCTTTGTATCTAAGTAAAATGTATGGGCTTTAACCTCTTTAAGTCCAGCATTCTCAAAAATCTCTATAAGCTCAGCCTGATCAAATCCATTATGGCCATGAAACCCAGCTTCATTTTTATGAAAACTACCATCTTCTTTGTTTAAATCAATTATGCAAAGGTATCCTTCCTTGTTAAGAAGTTCATACAACTTATTAACTATACTATTTGTATCATTAATATGATGTAGTACCATTGAGCTATATATTATGTCGTACCTCTTATCAAATACATTATTAATTGATATGTCTAATTTTTTTATTATTACGTTATTAACTTTATAAGTTTCAATCTTAGATTTAACTACATCAAGCATCCCTTCTGAGGAATCGATAAGTGTTATTTCTTTTAACTTATCATGCAGATTAAAACTAATAAGTCCTGTTCCACATCCAAATTCCATTGCAGAAAGTCTTTGATCTATAGGAATAAAATTTTCCATTTCCTTAGATATAATTCTAGCTCTAGAAATTCGCTTCTCAGTGTCCCATTCTTTTGAAAATTCATCAAATCCCATATGACACCTCACTTCACTATAACGATAAAGTTTTGCCTTACTATTAAAAAAGATAAAATTCATTTATATGTTTAACTCTTGTTGGAATTTGCAAAATTTATGATTTCTTTTTCATTAATACGGACCATAAAAAAGATTTTCCAAAAATATTATTATCCTTTGATTCTTTCATTTCCTCAAATTCAAGTAGGTCAAAATAATGTTCGAGAATATTTTTAAGTTTATACTCAGTGAATCCCATACCACCACACATAGAATTTTGTCTATATACATCATAATCACTTATATTCGCTCCGCCCTTTAAATTAAAGCAGTTCATAGCAAAATAACCATTGGGCTTTAAAAGTTTAGATATAGTACTCAAATATCTATACCTTCTATGAGGTTTTATATGATGAAAGCAACCACCGTCATAGATAAAATCAAAGCTTTCGTTATCAGCTTCAAAGTCAAAAATAGATTTACAAAGAAAAGTTACTTCTAAAGAACCTTCAATTGACTTTTCTCTTGCAATTTTAATTGAAGTATTTGAAAAATCTATTCCTGTGACATTAAACCCATTTTCAGCTAAATATATAGAGTTCCTTCCCCTTCCACAACCTACGTCAAGTGCATGTCCTCTAGATAATAAACCTCGTTCAAAATATGAAACAATATTACAATCCGGAATATCACTAAAGAAAGGAACAGAGCTTATATCTCTTAAGTAAAACTTATCCCACCAGTCACTTTCTCTTTTTTCTAAAAGGTTGTCCAACATATCAAGTACATCATCTTCAGTTTTTATAATTTCTTCGTTCAAATTATTGTCCATAGATACCTCTCTTGTAAAGTTAAAATTATATGTATAATTATACCATAAAGCATATAATTTGAGAGTCTCTGCATTATTACTCCTAATTTTAAGTTACTACTCTAATATGAGTAGTATTTCTCATCCATAAAAATGTTTAATTTTTTTTACTAAGTAAAATCTATCATTGAATTATTAAATTAAAGCTATAGCTAGAATCAATAAGTTTCATTTTGCTTCTGCTTTAAAAGTTTATTGCAATCATCACAAATGCCATCATTATTAAGTGCAAGCGGTTTAAAGTAACAACGTAAATTTCTTGTTTCTGTTGGTGGATATGGATATAGTTGTTCCAATATGTTTGGCTTGTATCCTCTATGATGACACATACTACATTTATTTATCCATTTTCTTTGTGTAGGATGCATCGATAAAAATTCTTCTCCATTATCTATCACTATTTTATACACCACCAATCTAATTTTTTGTGTGAATTATTAGTTATATATTATAAGAAACCATA
The DNA here is from genome assembly GCF_024341905.1 of Clostridium folliculivorans. Classification (GTDB taxonomy): domain Bacteria; phylum Bacillota; class Clostridia; order Clostridiales; family Clostridiaceae; genus Clostridium_AR; species Clostridium_AR folliculivorans. The sequence continues at coordinate 225,180 of NZ_BQXY01000002.1, read as the reverse complement.
ACTATATATAGTTTACCCAATATTCTGACTTTTTATAATGTTTTAGACTAAATTATATTCATATAATTATACTTTTAGAATAATTCAACTGAGCAATTACAATGTTTATCAGCCATAAAAAATTATATTTTCCTTTACGATAAAAGTTTATTAGAGAAGCTATTTAGAGCTTTTCTAATAAACTTATGCTATGTTAAAAATACATACTATTTTTTAGTTTTTTTCTTGAAAGTTGCAGCTGCAAGCAGACTTAGAAAGAAGCCCATGAATATGTTAAAAAAGATAACTATATACGAATATTGTACATTTAACTTATACATCAATTCTCCAATTATTGCTTCTAAAATTACATAAGATACACATATGAAAGCAATCCAAGCTGTATTAGTTTTTAATTTTATTTTCTTCTTTAGGAATGATAATAAATCATATTTTTTATATAACGCACTAAATAGAAACCACGAACCGCATATTATTATTACTTGTTCTAAGCTGTTAGTCGACATTTTTTCTCTCCTCTTTTCACTAAGAATACTTTTGATCCATTTATAATATTTATCTAACTCTTCATCTTTAATTAAGTTAGTTCTTTGACGTATCGACATCAGCTGATAATATAACTGATTTTGGAAAATGTATACCCAAATTAATCCTCTACTTATTTACTTTCTAGATAGATTGTCCACTTCTTCTTTATTATCAAAACACATCCCTATATTCCATAAAAGCATTCTCTAAAATCACGTTTAAATTTATAATAGTCGTATCTTTTTTCCATACCAATCATAAAATTATGAAAATAAATATATCCTTTAAATTAAACGGTGTTCATGGACTTATAGTTAGGCTATTTCTTGTAAAGCATATCTATATGAGGAATACCATCTTCTAAATATTCTTCAGATATCGCTTTAAACCCAAAACTTCCGTAAAAATCAAATAAGTATGCTTGTGCTTGAATTTTTATTTCTGTTTCCTTAATATTTTCTTCAATGAAACTAATAGCTTTCGCAAGCATTTCTCTTGAAATACTCTTACCTCTATAGTCTTTTCTTACTATTACTCTTCCAATTGACGCTTGTTCATAAGCGACACCTTTATTTAATATTCTTGTACAGGCCACAATTTCGCCCTCATCTTCTAAATATAAGTGGTATGAGTGTTGATCTTTACCATCAGGGTCTAGATATACACAATTTTGTTCTACAACAAAAACCTCACTTCTTAATTTAAGAAGTTTATATACTTCTTCTCCTGTTAATTGATTGAAGGTTTTAATTTTCCAAATCATCAAGTTATCCTCCATGTAAGTAATTGATTTAAATCTTAAAAAATATTTATGAATTTGATTGAAATTATTTACGTATAATTACTACAATATATGCTTAAAAATCAAATAAATATAGTTTTACTATATTGAATAATTATAACATAATATTGCCAATTGATTAACTTATATTAAATAGATATAAGTTATTAACTAACGCCACAGTAAGTAGATTATATGCTAGCAACTCTCAACTTTCTAATAATTAAGAATTTAAAAGCATTTCAATCTAGTAACAGATTTTATTAGAATTTAACTTCCAGTCCATCAAAGGCTGCAAAAGAGTTTGCAAAAGTCTCTTTTGCATTCAATTCAGCTTCAATCCTCATTTCTTTATTAGTATAAGTACTTGCATCAAAATGCATTAAATAAAGATTTTTAGCTTCAGCTTCTTTTGCAAGCTTTGCTGCCATTTGAGGATTAAGATGTACATTAGCATCTTTTTTTGCATTTGGTGCCATACTACATTCTGTAATTAATATATCTGCATCTTTAGCTAAGGCAATAGCGTTTTGGCATTCAGCGGTATCGGTGCAGTATGTAATAATCTTATTGTTTATCTCTAATCTAACCCCTAAAACTTCTATACTGTGTTTCAACGGCAGAAAACTTGCTTTAAAAGGAAGGGTATCTTGAATTTTATCTACTTCCAATATTTCTACTTTGAAAGGAAGTTGTTTTATTGGTACTGTGAAAGGTGAGCTGATAAATCTTTCCAAAAAGTCTTTTCCTCCATCTTGCACTATAATATATAATCCATTAGAAAATTTGTTTTTAACCAATGTGTGTAATCCTGAAATGTGATCTAAATGAAAATGGCTTAAAAATAGATAGGCTGGTTTATCATAAGAAATATATTTATTCAACTTATAAATTCCATTACCAGCATCTAATATTAAACAATACTGTTCTGTTTCTATTAGAACAGATGGAGTGTTCCCTGTTTCTGAATCGTACCATCCATTTGTTCCTAAAAATATTATCTTTGACATATTACATCCTCCAGTTGTGTTGTTTTAAATAAAACTAACTTTCTATAGTATTTCCTAACTTCTTAACATTATATATAAGTTTTATTGGTCTAATATTGCCTTTATAACTACATACTCTTAAAAAAGTACAAGCCATGAGGCTGTGAATCATCTACTCTCATGACTATTATCATTTAAATTATTTAAGTTTCAGTTATTTTCCAACTTAATACTATAAATTAAAAAATACAAACTTTATTGCGACCAGTTCTTTTTGCTTCATATAAAGCTTTATCTGCATGACTGTATGCTTTGCCGAAATCTACTTCCGAAATATTATCAATTGAACAAATACCAAAACTTGCAGTAATTTTTATTATGTCTTTCTCAAAATTAAAAGCATATTGTTCTATTAAACTTCTTAAATTTTCACAGATAACTTTAGTTTCTTCTAAGGTTTTGGTTGATAGTAAAATTAAAAACTCTTCTCCACCAAAGCGAGCCAACAAATCCTGCTCTTTAATGTTGTTTTTCAATATGACAGCTATAGCCTTTAGAACGTAATCACCAATTAGATGTCCATATGTATCATTGATATTTTTAAAATAGTCTATATCTGCTATAACTACGTAAGATCTAGTATTTGGGCATTTCTTATTATAATCAAAATCTTTTAACTGTTTCATAAAGTATCTTCTATTTGGAATCCCAGTAAGATAATCATAATCTGATAAGTACTGAAGTTTTCTATTTACATCTTTTAACTTAATATTTTTAGCTAAGTGAGCAACTTGATTATTGTGCATAAACTTGGATAAAAATAAAGCCGATACAAAGAAAAAGCTTCCATTAACAAGATTAGAAATTAATATATTCCAGCTATGCTGAAAGATTATCATAACAATAATAAAGGTTATAAATGTAGTAGTATAAATAACATTTTCATATGGTGGTTTTATAAGTATTACTAAGCCGCTAAAAATTATATTTATGCCAAAAACTAAAATTTGTCCTGTAGTGATCTGATCTAGTCCTGATATTAATGTAAGTAACACTAATATAACACCTAGAGTAGAATATATTACTCTTTCAATTAGTTTGATAGAAAAAGTCTTATTTTTATTGAGCCATGTATTAATAAGTGTAAATCCTAATAAACAGACTAGAATAATAAGTGAATGTAACAATAAATAGTATATATATATTCCTCTGGTAGAAGGAGTTATATTTTCTATTCGTGGCAAATCATATGCTAATACTAATAGCATTTCCATGATTGCAGTTATACTTAACCCTATCCGTAGTCTTTTCATATTAGTTATCGCAACATCTTTATCTATATCTGCTCTCTGTTTATTAGTAAGTTCAATGTCATTTTTAAGGTTAAATATATCAAAGTCAAATATCTTAGCCACCACTTTACCTCTCAAGTTTTTCTATGTTCTCTTTCATTAATCCTTAAAGTAAAATTACGTATAGTTTATTTGTATAAATTCGTATTGTTACATTAATTCTCTAATAATACAATAATAACATATTTTTTCATTAACTTATCCTCTTAACTAAACATTTATTTTAAAATAGATTTCGGTTTTAAGTGGTACGAATCTTTATTTGGATAAGTTCTAATATGAAGCAGTTTATCTATATTTACCTTTTTTGATAGTAACCTTTTATATAAAACTGTTGACTTTTTATAACTGGTCTTTACAGTAAAAAAAGAGTAAACAAACTGCATACTCCTAATTTCAACACAATACTTTAACAACTACTATAATAAAAGCACTAGAATTTATGCAACTCTAGTGCTTTTATTTCATAAGAACTTACCAAATTAAACTCATTTTCTATATGCTAAGTCTATTAATATTATGTCCCTTTTTGTAACTTAATTTAGCTTTTAAACTACACTAATTGGGTAGCTTTAATATATTTGATTAACTTAAATTTTCAAACTCACTACTTTACTATAAGTCTACCACTTACTGCTGGAATCACAAATTCAATCTTGTTATCAGTTTCAACAAAACTTATTTTTTCTTCATTAAAATAAACCTCTTTAGTAATATCACAATTATATATAACTTTAAAGCTATCATATGCTTTGTACTCTTCATGCTTTATGTTTATATCAATGGTAGCTTCTTCATCATTCTTCATAATAAATTCATATAAAGTATATTCGCCTTCTCTGTAGTTATAGCTTTCTTTGTCATCTACGTAATGCACATATTGACCTTCTCCTGGGTAAATATCAAGTGTTAATTCTTTAATATCTTTTTCTCCAACGTAGTTTTGCTCTGGATAGTTTGGAACTATGCTTCCTTTCTTAATATAAACTGGACAGATATCAAGAGGAGTCTCTTTAAGTATATACTTTCCACCATCTATAACTTCCTTAGTCCAATAATCAATCCATTGACCTACTGGAAGATAAACAGTTCTTATTTTCTTACCTTGCTCTAATATAGGTGCTACCAATATATTTTCACCAAATAAAAATTGGTCATTGATTTCATATACTTCTTTATCCTTTTCATAATGAAGAACAAGCGGCCTCATCACCGGTAAGCCTGTAGTTTCACCACTCCATAATAAATCATATAAATATGGAAGTAGCTTATATCTTAACTTTATATACTTTCTATTTATATTCAGTGTTTCCTCATCAAAAGCCCATGGTTCCTGGTCTCTTGTGTTACTACCTGAATGGTTTCTGAATAATGGCGTAAACGCTCCTACTTGTACCCATCTTGACAAAAGCTCAGGTGTGCAGTCAAAGCTGAAGCCTCCAACATCAGTTCCACAAAAGCTAATACCACTCATCCCTAGGTTTAAAAGCATAGGTATTGACATTCTTAAATGATCCCAAAAACTTTGATTATCTCCTGTCCATACTGTAGAATATTTTTGAGTTCCTGCATATGCGGCTCTTGTTATAACAAAAGGTCTTTTACCGCTATGTTTCTTAATTCCCTCAAAAGTTGCCTTAGACATTAAATGTCCATATATATTATGAATTTCAGTGTGATCTGTATTTCTTCCTTCATTTTCAAACTGAACATCATCCGGTAATGGTCCATTAAAACTAGCAGGCTCATTCATATCATTCCATACTCCAGAAACTCCAGAATCCAATAGAATCTTTTGATTTTCAGCCCACCAATCTCTAGTGTCTTTCTTAGAAAAGTCAGGAAACACAGAATCACCTGGCCATACTCTATTTACATAAGTGATTCCATCCTTATCAGTGGCAAAATATCCATTTTTAAGTCCAGTCTCATAGATATCATAGTTTTTTTCTTTCTTTACCCCTGGATCTATTATAGTAACTATCTTAAATCCATCTTCATTAAGCTCATTTAATATCTTCTTTTCATCTGGAAATCTTTCTTTATCCCAAGTAAAAACTTTAAAACTCTCCATGTAATCTATGTCTAAATGAATTGTGTCACAAGGAATATCTTTTTCTCTGAAGCTTTTTGCTATTTCTTTAACTCTACCTGCTGGAGAATAAGACCATCTACTTTGCTGATATCCAAGAGTCCACATTTGAGGAAGCGGTGTCTTTCCTGTCAAATCAGTGTAACCCTTTAGTATACTTTGTACATTATTTCCACCGATAAAATAATAGTCCAAATTACCATCATCAGCACCAAAGTAATAATATTTAGAGTTTTCTTTTCCCATATCAAAGTAAGTTTTAAAAGTATTATCAAAGAATATACCAAAGGCACAATCCTCTCTTAGAGTTATAAAATAAGGTATAGATTTATAAAGTGATTTGTGACTTTCTACATGTGGCGTTGGATCATCAGTGTTCCACATTTCATAATAATAACCTCTCTTATTAAGATGGCCTGTTTTTTCTCCAAGACCATAGAACTTCTCATCTCCAAATAACCTTTTAACAACTTCAATTTTATGCTTATCTGCTTGTATATCTACACTATGACCTTCATCTTGTGCATCACTTATAGTACCTCTTCTTACAAAAGGTGCTCTTTCTTCTCTAAAATCTTCACATAGTATCTTTCCTTCTATGCTATAGAAATCTACTTTAAAATCATCATATACCTTAATAAGTAATGCTTCTGTACTTATCTCAATGTAAAAATCTTTTTTCTCTACTAAAATTTCACATTGTTCGATTTTCAAATCTTCAACAGCTCTCGAATAATGATTATCATATTTTAATGGGCAAAAAACATTCACAATCATTGGACTTATAATTTCAATTATACCTTCATTTTTTTCAAACTCTAAATGTATCTTATTAGCTCTTACTTTATGACTTACTATTTTACCAAACATAATTTTCCTCCTGTAGTATTTATACTTGTTATTTTACGATGTAAACCTTATATTAGTAGTATATATATTTTTTCAGCTCAATACTTGCTCTATCTTAACTAAAAATAACACTATTTTGACATAAATAAAAATCATAACATCGCACTGCTTATTATTGAGTTGTAAATTAATAAATTTTGTATACCACTAGTGAGGTGACTTTAATAAATGGAAACTGAAAGAAATACTCTAAGGGAAACCGTGGATAGAGGTAACTCTCTTATTCCGTTTTATTCATATAACCAAAATTGGAATAACTTCACTCTATACTTACACTGGCATAACGAGTTTGAAATCATTTATGTAGAAAAAGGATCTATAATCTATACAATCGATACTGTTTCCACAAAGGTTTCAGAAGGCCAAGCTATAATAATAAATAGTGGTCAACTTCATTCGGCTCATACTATTAATGGAGAGGGCAGCTTGCATCATGCTTTACTTTTTGATTTAAACTTTTTAAATAGTGCAATCAATGACCCTTGCCAAAATAATTATATTACCCCACTTCTAAATGGAGATTATCGTCTTCCTTTAATAATAGATGAAAAGTATATCTGGGGTATAAAAGTGATAGAGGAAGTAAAAGAAATACTAGCTGTATGCTCTGAAAAACAATTTGGTTGGGAGATAGGAATTAAAGCTTCACTATACAAGATACTTTCTGTCATCGCTAGAGAAAATAAATTTATTGTCAATAAGGTATCATCAGCTTCATCGCTTAATTATAAAATAAGTATCATTAAAAATATTATAAATTATATTCAGAGTAAATATACAGAAAAGATATATATAGAGGATTTAGCTAAAGAAGCAAATATGAATCCTCAATATTTTTGTAGATTCTTCAAAGCCAATACAGGCAAAACAATAGTAGATTTTATAAACCAATATAGAATAGAACAAGCCACTAAACTCTTGAAAAATGAAGATAAAAAGATATCAGATATTTGTTTTGAAGTTGGATTTGATAATTTTAGTTACTTTATCAAAAAGTTCAAAGAATATGAAAATGTTACCCCCAACCAATATAAGAAACAGCTGTTAAATAAAATATAAGTCAAAATAGCAAAGCGCAATGATATACATATACTATTCTTGTAAATAAATAATAGAAGGTATAATATATGTCGGAATTTAAGCCTGAAAAACTTTCAGTTGAATTTAGAGATGGTGTTACGCCAACTAGTCCTATTTTGACTAGACATTGTACATTAACTCACTCTGATATTACTGCAGAATTATTTTTAACTATAGGATTGAGCTTTGCTTATGACAAAACTAATGAGATGAAAGATGAAGTACTTGGAAAGTGGGTAAGCAAAGAAAGCTCACTTTTATTTTATGTTTATCTAGCTGTAGATAACGACACAAATCCAATACAAGCTGCCATTAGAGACTATATTTTTAGAAAAGAACTACCGCTTGCGTTAGAAGCTATAAGATATGGGGATAGAAAACTGTTTGAAGTATATCCAAAATTGGATAACTGTCATATTATAGTCCACTTTATTGCAAAATGTCCGAAGCTAAACAAAGTTGAAGATTATGGAACTTTTGCAAAGTATAACACTTTAAATTAGAATTATAGCCTTATAGTTTAACTTTTACTCAATATATTTACTGTTAAAAGTTAGGGGAGAATATGCATACAGAGGTAATGGTCATATACCTTTGTATGCATATAAATAATATCCAAATTTTATTTTATAATCTTTCACCGTTAGATTCTATAACCTGCTTAAACCAATTGAAGCTTTTTTTCTTATATCTCTTTAGATCTCTTAAATCAGTTTCAGTTCTATTTACAAATATAAATCCATATCTTTTACTCATTTCTCCCTGGGAGCTTAGTATATCTATTGGTCCCCAAGCTAAATAACCGATTATTTCTACACCTTCAGATATTGCAATTTTCATTTGTTCTATATGTTTTTTCATGTAGTCAATTCTATAATCATCTTCTACAGTATTATCTTCATTCAATTCTTCTTTTACACCAATTCCATTTTCTAATATAAATATTGGCATATTATATCTTTCATAGACTTCCTTTAAAGCTAGCCTAAAACCGATAGGGTCAATAGTCCAGCCCCACTCACTAGCTTTAAGATATTGGTTTTCTATTAAATTTTCCATACCCTGGAAAAGAGGCTTGTTATTTTTTATACTTGAGCTAACTGTTCCACTAAAATAATAACTGATTCCTAAATAGTCTGCTTTTCCGTACTTTAACAATTCCAAATCCTCTTCATGAAATTCCAATGATATTTTTCTATTTTTTAAATCTGTAAGATAGTATGATGGATACTCTCCTCTTGCAAATACGTCTAAATATAAATCAGCAATTCTCTCTTTGAATTTTTTCATTAAGAGAGTATCATCTGGATTGCAAGTTGCAGGATATAGTTGCATGTAGTTAACCATACCGCCCATCTTTCCATCTTTTACAATATCATGTAGTGCTTTGGTAGCTTTTGAATGAGCCATTAAGAGATTATGGATTAATTGATTTTCGAAAGTTTTTTTGTCCATGCCCTTTGGAAGCTTAGTTCCGTACAAATCTGTCATTAGTGTAGCTGTATTCATTTCATTAAAGCTAACCCAGTACTTGACCCTATCTCCATATCTTTTAAAAACAGTTATTGCAAATTTCTCAAACAAATCAACTACTTTTCTTGAAATAAATCCATTATATTTTTCCTGAAGTGCTAAAGGCATATCAAAATGATATAAGGTTAACACTGGCTCTATATTATTATTCAAAAGTTCATCTATTACATTATCATAAAATATTAATCCATCTTCATTTACATTTTCACCATCAGGAAATATTCTAGACCAAGCTATATTAGTACGAAATGAATTTAATCCAAGTTCCTTAAAAAGTTCTATGTCTTGCTTGTATCTATGATAAAAATCTATGGCAGTGTTCCAATCAGATACTCCAGGTTTTATTTCCCTGTTATCTACAATAGAAACTCCTTTGCCACCTTCATTCCAAGCGCCCTCTATCTGAAAAGATGTTACAGCGCCTCCCCAAAGAAATTGATTAACATTAGTTTTATTCATAAATTCTCTCCTCCACCTTCTATTTAATTTGACAACTATATAATAATTGTCTTAAATAATACAAAGTTCTTCACTAGTTTACACACTGTAAACTAGCTTTATATTACCACTAAATTTACACAGTGTAAACCCCAAGTTATTAGATTTTCGCATTTAGAAAATCTCACTTTTCCGATTTATATGTTAAAATATAAACATGTGTATCCTTTAATTAAGGAATTACCTAAAATAAAAAGCAAAACTGCTTATCTGGAGGTTCTAATGAGTTTTAAGCATAACTATAAATTCAAAGATGAGAGTGAACGTAAAAATACTTTAATGGAGGCAGCCTTCGATCTAGCTGTTAACAACGGCATGGATAAAGTAACTGTGGTTGATATTGTTAATCTTGCTGAAACCAGTAGAGTAACCTTTTATAAATATTTTGATTCAGTATTTGATATATTGTGGGAAATTCACAGAAGCATTTTAGGTGAAATAACAATATTTTTAAAGGATAACATACACGGTAATAATGCAAATGAAAAAATTCATTCTTTAATCGATTTATATAAACAACTATACCTTGAAAGATTTGATGATATCAGATTCACAATATTTTTTGATTGTTATCATACTCATCGAGCAGACGATGAAAATTATTTGGATTATATCATTTATTCATACTTTTATGATGAATTAATCAACGAAGGACTTCAGGATGGTTCCATTAAAAACAATTTAAGCTTTCGTAAAAAGCTAGCTATTCAAATAAATGCAATATGGGGTCTTATGCAAAGACTTTCTGTAAGAAAGGATCATATTCAGATAGAAACCTCCTATGATGCTATAGAGATTTTAGAAGGTTTAATTGAAAACGCACATATAATTCTAAATATAGGATAATGAATTTATATTTTTAACAAAACATATAGCACTTAAATCATAAAACTACTTTAAAAAACTCTGCTCATATAATCCAGCAGAGTTTTTTAATATAAGTTCAACAATATAGTTGTTCAGCTTAAGAGCATCAGATTAATATCCACTTAAATTCAACAAGGTATTTGAATATAAGATTAAAACTTAATTAAATTTTAGTTATTGATCGTAGCTTTTAATCATTAATTACCATACTAATTGGTAAATATTTGAAATAAATTTTGTAATGGTGTATAATTACAATAAAGTATTGAATACCTAATAAATCAAAAGGATATTTTGAATATTTGATAGCTTAGGTATCGTTTATATGAGGAGGTTTATTCTACATGATAATGGGATTTATTTTAATAATCTTTTTTTTAGCAATATCAATTGCCTTATTAAATGGCAAATTAAGTTTTTTAGTTGATGGCTATAACTCAATGGATGAGTTAGAAAAAAACAAATATGATGAAAGAAAAGTCTGTAAAAAGACTGGATTTGAACTGCTTTTTGCTGATATTGTTCTTATGGTTGTAATGGTTCTTCTTAACACTGATTATGGAAAAAGCCACTCTGCAGCAATAGGTTTGATTTCTGCAGTTATTATAGTTGCATTAACCTTTGGAAACGTTTTAATATCCCCAAAAATTAAAGAAAGATATTATAAAGATGAATTTAAGACAAAAAAAAGTAACTTATAAAGCTTAAAGTTTACTACAAAAATTCACTACATTTTCTTTAACAAACTCTTCAAAGCTTTTAGGTCTTTTTCCAGTTAATTCACAAAACTCATCTGTTACTTTTTTTGCTGTTCCAATTCTTGTCATAAAATAAAGTGCTACAGTCACATTTACATATGATTTATCGAGACCTCTATTTTTTATATAATATCTTCTATACTTGAGAAATCCAGGCTTCTTATAAGTTATTTTTCTTCCTGTTACCTTACTAATTATTTCCGCTACTTGGTAATAATCTAAGGCTTCACCACCAGTAATTGTATGAGCAGTATTTTTATATAATTCTGGGTTATGTAGAACTACTGCTATAGAAAGACCTATATCCTCTGCAGCTATAAAACTGGTTCTGCTTCTTCCTGCTGGGATAAATACTTCATCTTGTTCCCTGATTTCAACAGAATGAATCCCCGATATATTTTCCATAAAAAAACCTGGTCGAATATGTGTAAATGGAATTTCTAAGGTTTCAATATATTTCTCTATTTTGTGATGAGGAGGTATAGTATTATTTTCTACTCCCATTAATGATAAAAAACATACAAGCTTTATATTGTTAGCTTTCATTTCATCAATAAAAGGAAATAAATCTTCAGGTTTACCAAGGTGAGGTGGTCTCATTAAAAACACTCTATCAACACCCTCTAGAGCAGTTTTAAAAGTACTTTCATCTGTGAAATCAAATCTTAATACTTCAACCCTTTCATTGAACATGTTCTTAAGTCTTCCAATATTTGTGCCTGCTGCAACAACTTTTTCACCCATTTTCAAAAGTTCATTAACTACATAATTACCTACATTTCCAGATGCCCCTGTAACAAGAATTTTCATTACTCCTTCTCCTCCCCTAAGATTTTATTTGCTTTCTGTATTAGCTCAATAAATCTACTAAAATCTTCACTACCTAACCTTTGCTTTAGTAACTCCATTGTTTTAAAATATTCATTGTAAGTTTCTTCAACTAGTTCTATACCCTTATCGGAAGCAGAAATTGTGTAACTTCTTCCATCAGTTAGTGATTTAGTCTTTATTAAGTATCCTTTTGTTATTAATGTGTTTACCATTGCTGTCACTGAAGGTTTTGTGATTCTAAAAAAGTTACTAATCATCAAAGGTGTAACTTGCTCTTCTTGAGTCTTAGTAAAAATAAGTACTCCCATTTCACTTGGTCTTATAGGAATGTCTCTTTTAACATTCATCTGTAATCTACAAAACATCGAAACAGCATCTGCGCTGATAATAATATCTTTATCCATTGTTATCCTCCATATAGTTAGTTTAACTAACTAATTATAAATCTATAGTATACTCTAAAATTGCTTATGTCAATTTTAATAAAAAATTATTTTATTACACATAAAAAAATGAAGAATATCAATAACTTAAACTTATAACAACTAATCTAGCATATTATTAAAGACAGCCATTTCTAGCTGTCTATATAACTCTTTGATAAAAAAATTATTTTCTAATCTCTAATATTTACTTTTTTTAAAATTTGCTCAGCTAGTAATCTTTATACTACTCTCCATGGATTTTCTTTTCCTTCCACCTCTAAAACACAACTTTTTAAAGACGAGTAAACCATCTCCTGTACATCCTGATTTGTATAGAATGCCATATGAGGTGTCACTATCACATTTGGATAACTTTTAAGAACCGCTAAATCTCGATTGTTTAGCACCTCAGATTTCAAGTCATTATAACAAAGCCCTGCTTCGTTTTCTATTACATCTAAAGCAGCTGCACCAACTTTTCTACTTTCAATTCCATCTAATAATGCCTTAGTATCGATAAGTGCTCCCCTTGCTGTGTTTACAATGATTACTTGATCTTTCATCTTAGAGATCGACTTTGCATCAATCATATGATAGTTTTCATCATCAACTGGCGTATGAAGACTGATTATATCACTTTCACCCAATAGTTCATCTAAGGAAACATAACGAGCATACTTTTTCACTTCTTCATTTTCATATAGTGAATAAGCTAAAATTTGATTTCCAAATCCCGAAAGATGGCGAATTACTGTCTCACCAATTCTTCCAGTCCCTATTATTCCTATCTTCATATTTGCAAACTCTCTCCCTAATAGCCCTTGCAAGGAGAAGTCCTGAATATTTCCACGTTCCATAATACGCTTCATATTACGCGAAGCCATCATCATTAACATAATTGCATAGTCAGCTACGCCATTTGGAGAATATGTTGCATTACTTACATGAATACCTAATTCTTTTGCATACTTTATATTTATATGATCAAACCCAACAGTTCTAGTTGAGATCATTTTTATATTCATTTCATTAAGTTTCTTAATCAACATTTCATCTATTGGTGTAGTTATAATGCTAATACAATCACAACCATCAGATAAATGTATATTTGAAAGTGTTGGAGTTTCTCTGCAAATAATAAGTTCTACTCCTAACTCTTCACTTATTTTCTTAAAATATTGAGCTTCGTCAAATTCTCTGTAGTTGAATACGCATACTTTTATTTTATTACTGACCATAATATTCATCCCCTTCAAAATGTATAATGTTATTAACTCTAGTTCACTGGTTATTAATAGATTTCAAAAATATTAAGCCTGTTCTTTTACTATATTATATAGTTCTTCTAATATAAAAGTATATTGCTAAAGTGAAAACACCTAAGATAATCATAATAAATCTATATTTCTTTTGTAATAGTCCATCTAAAATAAAAACTACAGGTATAACAATCCAAAGCTTCTCTAATAAAAATAGATCTAAAGTTTTTAACATAGGTAATGATTATATATCCTATAATAATTGGTGATGTTATCCAAGTGACCCTCATTTTAATAAACTCCTCTGAGTTTATATTGAATAATATAGAAAAAAGTATGCGAATTAAAATCCACATACTCTTCAATAATAACAATTCAATATTTTATTTCTAAATCTAAAAAATTATACTCTCTTAGATTTACACATACAAATTAACTAATTAATTAGAATCTGAAGTCTCTCTTTCCTTCTCTTAACTCAGTTAAATGCTCTTTTACTATAGTCTTTACCTTTTCGTTAGGAATTCTTTCAGTTTCTTCATTAATTACGACTTCACCATTTTTCTTAGTTTCTTCTGATGCATAGTCTTCTAAGTATTCTTTAAGAGTCATTAAAGCATTCGGCTGACAGCAGTTTGCAATCTGTCCTGATTTAACAAGAGTCATGAATCTATCTCCTGTTCTACCTTCACGATAGCACGCAGTACAGAAACTTGGTATATAACCTAATTCCAAAAGCCAATTTACTATTTCATCAAGAGTACGGTTATCACTTACATCAAACTGAGATGAATTTTCTTCTTCTGGTTCAGGCTCAACATATCCACCAACGCTAGTCTTTGATCCACCACTTAACTGTGATACTCCAAGTTCAAGTACACGTTCGCGAGTCTTTTTAGATTCACGAGTAGATACTATCATTCCTGTATATGGTACTGCTATACGTATTATAGCAACTATTTTTTCAAACATTTCATCTGATATTGCATTTGAAAAGCTATTAGGATCAATATCATCTGCTGGTCTAATACGAGGTACGCTGATAGTGTGCGGACCAACTCCCATTGCAGCTTCTAAGTGTTCTGCATGCATTAGAAGCCCTACAAGATCATATTTATATAGATTAAGACCAAATAATACACCTATTCCAACATCATCTATTCCGGCTTCCATAGCGCGATCCATTGCTTCAGTGTGATATGCATAATTATGCTTTGGTCCTGTTGGATGAAGCTCTTCGTAAGTCTCTTTGTGGTATGTTTCTTGGAATAATATATAAGTTCCAATCCCAGCATCCTTCAACTTTTTATAGTCTTCAACTGTAGTTGCAGCTATATTTACGTTAACACGTCTTATTTCTCCGTTTTTATGTTTTATACTATATATAGTTTTAATGCTTTCAAGAATATATTCAAGTGGATTGTTTAAAGGATCTTCACCAGCTTCTAAAGCTAAACGCTTGTGTCCCATATCTTGTAGGGCAATTGTTTCCCTTTTTATCTCCTCTTGAGTAAGTTTCTTTCTAGCTATATGTTTATTTTTATAGTGATATGGACAATAAACACATCCATTAACACAATAGTTTGATAGATAAAGTGGAGCAAACATTACAATACGATTTCCGTAAAACTTTTGCTTAATCTCTTTTGCTAGTTTATACATTTCTTCATTTAATTCTTCAATATCACATTCTAATAATATAGCAGCTTCTCTATGGCTTATTCCCTTATAGCTTCTAGCTTTTTCAATAATACTAGCAATTAGTTCTTTATTACTCTTATTTTCCTTAGCATGTTCTAAAGTACTTTTAATTTCTTCATCGTCAATAAATTCTGTTGCAACTTTAGACTTAACATTATACATTCAAATCCCTCCAATATTTTACTCCTTAGCAGAAACCTTAGAGTATACCGTTTTGATGTTCACATCAGGTAACATTCCCAATTTTCCAGAAAGAGCGGCGATAACATCATTCGGTGCATCAATAACTATAGTTATTATATTAAGTTGACGTTTTGGGTATGGCAGTCCCATTCTGCCAATAATATACTCAGTATATTCATGCAGAATAGTATTAAGCTTTCCCACCGAATCTTTATTTTCAACAATAATTCCAACAACAGCAATCCTTGTTTCCATAAAAAAATCCTTTCAATAAAGAATAAAAAATCCTTGTACCAAAAAGGAACAAGGATAGAAAATAAAACGCAAGTAATCATATAAATTAATTTCCTGAGTTTATAACAACTATTCTCTCGCCTTCTAACTTGGGACTAACCCTCATTCATTCAGTACGATTCTTTAAATTTTATGGTTTACTACAAGAAAAAACTATAAGCTTAATCTCAGAAAGTGCACCAACATTTTTTATTATATCATAATGTTTTCCAAAGTAAAACTTTATGTGTGAACTATACTTCAATACATTGTATAATATAAAAGAACTGTCATTAAGACAGTTCTTTTATATGTATAGTTAATTAACCTATATTAAATCCACAAGTTTACCTTGATACTTTTTTATTTACCCTCATAACTAAGTTGCCATTTTACGCCAAACTTATCTGTTACTGTACCATAGCATTTACTCCAAAAGGTTTCTTGAAGCTCCATATCAACAGTACCACCTTCTTTTAATTTATCATAACATGACTTGACTTCCTCTATATCCTTAGTAACTAAAGTCAGACTAAAGTTATTTCCTTCTGTAAAAGGCATACCAGGGAATGTATCAGAAAACATTATAGTAGTTCCGCTAATGTCAAGTCTTGTATGTAATACTAAATTTTTTGCTTCTTCGGGTATAACAAAGTTGGGATCAGATGCATTTTCACCGAAAGTCATTATTTGAGGCTTTTCAGTGTTAAAAACTTCTGAATAAAATTCAACTGCTTCTCTACAATTTCCATTAAAATTTAAATATACTTGTATAGCCATTTTCTTCAACTCCTTAAAATTATTTTGACTATTTTTTGTATTTTAATATTGTTTAAACTTGATCATATGCTCTTTTTAAAGTATCGATATCAAGTTTATTCATCTTCAACATAGCATCTGTAACTTTCTGTGCCCTTTCTTCATCTGCACTAGTTAAAAGTTGCCCAAGAACTGAGGGCACTATTTGCCAAGAGACTCCATATTTATCTTCCAGCCAGCCACATTGCCCTTTTTTGCCTTCATAAGAAAGTTTTTGCCAAAAATCATCTATTTGTTCTTGAGTTTCACAATCAACAAAAAATGATATTGCTGGTGTAAAAGTAAATTCATGATTAATGCAACTATCCATTGCCATGAAGTTTTGAGATCTAAGCATAAAAATAGCACTCTTCACTGATTCTTTAGTTTCCACTTCATCATCATTATAAAATTCAATTGAATCAATCTTTGAATCTTCAAATATAGATGTGTAGAAATTCATTGCTTCCTGAGCTTTTCTATAATTATCTCCAAAGAACATTAATGCTGGATATATACTTTGTTTTTGATTTGAAAGATTTATTTGCCATGTTACCCCAAACTTATCTTGAAGCCAACCAAATTTTTTACTAAAAGGATATTCGCCTAGTTCCATAAGCACTATGCCATCTTCACTAATCAATTGCCAAATATTTTCCACTTCATCTGGTGTTTCACAATTAACAAAAAATGATATTGCCGGAGTTATCGTAAAATATGGACCTCCATTTAAGGCTACAAATTCTTGACCACATAATTGGAAACTTACACTCATTAGGCTATCTTTGGGCTTTGGTAAACCTTCTGCATAAAATGATTTATCATCTATTTTTGAATTTTTAAATATAGAAACATAAAACTTTGCTGCTTCTTCTGCCTGGTCATCAAACCATATGTAAGGTGTTATCTTTGACATATAATCCCTCCTATTAGACAAATTTAAAATCATAAAATTGATAAAGGTTTTCATTTATATAACTAATTCTCCTTTATCCGAATAATTCCTTCAAGTTTCAATTATTTTATTTATAGATTTATAACTTCAACTATTAAGAAATGAATGTCTAATGAATCTAGATATGCCATTTCCTAACATGCACGACTTAAGTTTTCTCAATGTAACCATATATAGGGTTCCTAGCTCAACTATTGATTTATACATGCCCGAAAATCACCAGAAGCCGCGATTATCGAATAAGTATAAATTAAGTTTTCACACATGAACCCTATAGTTTCACTTATCAAAAAATATTAAATATTAATCAATACAATCTGAGGTTTATTTTATCATCTTTGTCTTAAACTTCTTATATAGATAATCCAGTTCTATCTAATAAAACTAGGTAATACTTCTGTTAACTATTAATAATAATACGATTATCAAATATAGATTCTATTTAGAACTGGTTTATCTATAGTATTCATCAAAAATATTATTACAACACCATTATCTTATGTATTAAAAAAATATTTTATATACAGAAAAACCTTGCCTTTCCTGATTTATATGAGAAACCTTACATTTTGTTTTCTTACTGTATCCCTTAAAAACTATACTAAACATCTGAAACTACTGGTTCTAGTTGGCTTGAAAGTTTTGTATTTTCCTCGCATAAAAAAAGAATCACAGCCAAGTGATTCTTACAAAGTACATATTAAAAAATATAAAAGCACACCAATAATAAAATTATATTTTTAAATTGAAGTGATCATATTATCTCTGTTTCTTTATATTAAACAGGGCTACATTAAAAGTTAAAATCAGCGCAGCAACCCATATAGCTTTAACACTAAAAATAATTGTTAATATCGCTCCCAAAAAAGCTCCTGTTATAAATGATGCTATTATTGTAAAAAGTTTCACCGCTCTGCTCTTAGCTTTCTTATCTTTTTGAGTTATGGCAAGATAAACCGCTTCACAAGCCGTTCTTAGATTACCTGTTGTCATAGTTGTGCTATAAGGACAGTCTCCTAATTTTCTAAAAGACGCTATTTGAAGCGATGATACAAATGAAATTATAACATTCACAACAGTATCAGTTGACCCCTTAGTCATAAAACCTGTTATAAAAAGTACTGCAATTTCTAAAACCAAAATGACTTTACCCCATTCTTGAGTAAAAAGTTTTGGTGAATTTCCTTTAACGATTTCCGTTACTAGGACCCCTAATATAAATGCTAATATAGGTGGAAGATGCTCAAAGGCCTGAGCCCATTGACCTTGTGAACCATATATCCCCAAAAACACTATATTTCCGGTTTGAGCATTTGAAAAGACTCCTCCTCTTGAGATAAAGGTGTAGGAATCTAAAAAACCTCCAACTATTGCAAGTAACATTCCAAAAACCACAGTCTCGTGAATTTCATATTTTGAATCATCTCTTATATCTCTTACATTATAAACCTTGTTAATCACGTCTAAAGCCCCCTAAATAAATCTGTAAAATCCAGTTGAACGGAATAGCTTCCAAAAATATTATAGCATTATTAATTTTTTTTATCTTATTACATTCAAGCAAAAAGTACCATATAACCTTAATTTTTATCTTTATAATAAAATAACTATATAAACAAAGGAATTTGCTTAAAATTTAAATCTTTACATATGCCTTTAGTTGTTTTCTAAAAAGTAATTCTTAAGTTTCACAGCAATTTAAACCTTGCTTTTGTTAAATCGCCTAGGTACACTGCATATTTTCAAAACTAAAATAAAAAATAGGTTAATATATATCATCTTAAAAAAGTAATAAAAACATATTATTTGTAAAATCATATGTTTATAAAATATAAGAAAGGTGGTTAACTTATGGAAAAAAATCAAAGAATTATTGATGAGTTGACAAATTCTCTTGAAACTAAAGGCGAAATAAGCTTAACAAATGAGACAAATGATCTATTTATTGAGAGCGTAGACGATAAAGAAGGTTATTCTTATGTAAGTAGTACAAACGAGGAATTTGGTACTAGCAAAGAAGCTGTGGAATGGTTAATAAAAAAAGTGAATGGCGTTGAGAATACATTAGATTGGAAGTAAAGTATTTTAAGACAAATTCAATTTTTCTAGGCTTCTATTGCACTTGATACTTAAGTATCTGTGTTATATACTATCAATAGCGTTACATGAAAAAATCGCTGAAGCGACTTTCTTCAGTGATTTTTTTGTGCATCTGCCTTTCCAAGTGAATACAAAGAAACTTACAGGCGATATATTCATTTAAGGTAGGCTATGTTTAAGAATATTGTTGAAATTGATTGGTTATACAGGAGATGCTCTATGAGCGAGCTATTAGAATTAAATGATTTTTTCAGATGGAATGGCGTTAAGAAACTGTACTGTTCGAACGTAGTGAGTTTACAGTTTTAGCCATGGAATATGATAAAATCATATTAATTCTTTGCGTAAGCTCATTTAAGCGTCGGATGATTAACCAATCAATTTCAACACGGTGCTTTAAAAGCGCCTAAAGCTAAATAATCTATCATATCTATTTATAATTCGCAATTATATACAGAAAGGCGCTGAACATAATGAACACTACAAAAACTCCAGCTCTTCTACAAAATAAGTCACTTAGATTGTTAATGGTAGCAAGAGTATCTACAAACTTTGCCTATCAAATGCTAACTGTAGCTATAGGCTGGCAGATGTATTCTATGACTCATTCTGCATTTTATTTAGGATTAGTTGGACTAGTTCAATTTCTACCTATGCTTCTATTATCACTATTCGTTGGACATCTTGCAGATAGATACGATAGAAGAAAAATAATTACTATAAGTCAAATATTCGAAGGAACAGCCATACTAGCTTTAGCATACGGAAGTTATAGTGAATGGATTACAAAAGAAAGATTTCTTATTATAATATTCCTTATCGCTGTTGCACACTCCTTTCAAGGACCTCCAATGCAAGCTTTATTACCTAACATTGTGAGCAAAGACATTTTTCCAAGAGCTTCAGCTTTGATGTCTTCTGTGTCTGAGTTTGCAGTTATTATAGGACCTGGAGTGGGCGGTATACTTTATGCTTTTGGTCCAACCCTGGTGTATGGATTAACTGGTATTCTAATATTTATATCTAGTATTTTAATTTCTCAGCTTACAATGAGAAAAGAAGAAACTAAGGCTGAGCCAGCTAGCTTAAAGACGCTTTTTGCAGGTATTTCCTTCATAAAAGGAAGGCCAATTATTCTTGGTGCAATATCCTTAGATCTATTCGCAGTATTATTTGGAGGAGCAACTGCACTTCTACCTATATATGCAAGTGAGATTTTAAAGATAGGATCATTCGGTCTTGGTATACTTAGATCTGCTCCAGCAGTAGGTGCACTGCTTATGTCAGCTTATCTAGCAAAGAAACCATTAAAGAAAAATGTTGGACGTACTATGTTCACTGCAGTAATTTTCTTTGGTTTATCAACTATAGTATTTGCAATATCTAAGTCTGTAATTATATCTTTCATAGCATTATTCGTTCTAGGTGCTTCCGATGTTATAAGTGTTGTTATCCGTTCAACTCTTGTACAACTTGAAACACCTGACTTTATGAGAGGTAGAGTAAGTTCTGTAAATATGATTTTTATTGGGACATCCAATCAATTAGGTGAATTTGAATCCGGTGCTACAGCAGCACTTCTTGGACCGCAACTAGCAGCTCTAGTAGGAGGTATCGGAACCATATTAGTTGTACTAAGTTGGATGAAGCTTTTCCCTTCAATTTTAAATGTTAACAAGTTCGAAGATATAAAAAGTTATAAACTTGATGAAAATACTGCCTCATAAACTTGGATTAACTTCATAAATTATCATCAAAAAACAACCAGTGAATATTATCACTGGTTGTTTTTTTACAATTAAATAAGGCAAACTTTAATTAAGCTTTATCATCTATATATTTTACAATCTTCTCGCAAAGCTCATGTGTAATTAATGAATCATAGATAGAAGGTATAGGCTCTGTATTATTTTTAACGCATTCGATGAAATGATCTACAATTTGATAAAATCCTCGTTTAAATAAAGATGGCTCCCAATCCCCAAATTTAGATACTTTTATATCTTTATTATGGAAATGTGTTGTTTCAGTCAAATTATCAATTACATATTTGTCCCTACTTGTCATGTATTCAATAATCTCTTCAGTGACCCCACCATTTCTATTCATAATCCCAATAGCGGTGACACCATCACCTATAAGCTCTATTACTAGATTATCAAGTAGTTCACCATTTCTTAGATACTGAACCTTTAAATCTCTAACTTCAGTTCCCATCAAAAATCTTAAGGTATCTACAACATGAACAAAATCCTCTACAATAAATCTTCTTACTTTATCAGGTAATGCAAATCTGTTTTTTTGCATAATAACAATTGTAGGTTTTCCTTTTTCTTTCAACTCCTTAACAATTGGTATAAACCTACGATTGAAACCAACCATTGCTATTTTGCCGCTTTCCTTTGCGAGTTTTACTATACTTCTGGTTTCCTCATAATTCATAGAAATAGGTTTATCAATATATACATTTATACCATGTTTTATAAGCTTTTCAGCTACTTCAAAATGAGCCTCTGTAGCAGTACTAATAAAAGCCGCATCAATACCACTTCTAATAAGTTCTTCAACTGTATTATATTTTTCTTTAATCCTATATTTTTCTGCTAAACTATTTAATGTTACAGAATTTCTCGTACATAAAACTAAATCTATATCTTCTTTTTCTGAAAGAACAGGTAAATATGCTTTCTTTGCAATGTCCCCTAATCCAATAATCCCAATCTTCATTTTATCACCTCATGATCCACATTGTCTGTTATCGTTATATAAATAAAATGCACTTTTACAATAAGTATATATTACTTAATATTCTAATACCATTTTATTTATCTATATTTAAATCAAAAATCACATGATATGTCTCTATCTCTTGTTATATTAAAGTATGTTCAATGTACTCTTATTTCCTTAAATCAGCATCTCCTGATTTTTTATTTGATTCAGATTTTAGATAATCATCTATAGCAGAAGCAGGTGATTTTATAAACTCAGTATAGTGTTTCGTTGTTTCATTTATAACTTTTTTTCTTTCAGCTATAGATTTTTCAATTTCACTTCTTTGCTCATCTAACCCCTTTAATCTTAAATTGTGATATTTCGTAAGATCTTCTAATTCTTCGTTATATTCTACCACTTGTCCAGCATTTAATTCCATTAGTTTTAATTTATAACTTTCATATTTCAATTTCTGCATTTGTTTGTTATACTCTTTTACTAATTCATGCCTTAATTTTTCAAGTGAATTTAGGCGTTTTTCATCAGCATTACTTTGTTCTTTTAACTTTTTAATATTGTCCTCATAACCAAATTTAATATTTTTATATGCATCAACTCTATTTGTTAATTCTAGGTCTTGTTTTATAGCAGTTTTATATAGATCCATAATTTTAGCGGATGCACCTTCAACTTGTAGAATATCTACAGATTTTTTTACAGCCTCAGTATCTTTTACCCCTCCATTAGCATATATATAATCTATTGCTTTATTAACAGCATTAAAATCATTATAAGACATTTCATCTACTCTATCAGTAGTGGCAAACTTACTATTAATAAATGCTTCAAACTCTTCATTACTGCTATCTAAGTTGTTTGCATAAAATATTTTTGCAGAACTGATAATATTCTTAATATTACTTATTGTTCGATCTTTATCTATCAATTTATCAGCTATAATCCCCATATCAGTTTTCTGTTTATAATAAAATTCTTTCGCACTACTAGACATATTAAAGAATGCATCTAATTTTTTTCCATACTCTATTCCTTTATTCTCAGTGAAATTATCATAAGATTTATTTAATATATTTGTAAGCCTATCTTTAGTGTAGTCATCTAAGCTTGAATTTGTTATATTTTTCAAAATACTTCCATATTGTTCTGAATAATCCTTAATGGAATAATCTTTTTGTTTATTTATTAAGTCCATATTGAATATAGGTGTAGAAATATCATTTACACCATTTAAATAATCATCGTTAATACCATTTGGTAATATTCCAAATGACTGTTGAACATTTTCCAATATATTTTTAACTTGATCATTTGAGTAGTCTATACTAAAATCTATAGAATCCTTTTTCTCATCTATTGGCATAACAGATAATTCATTATTATTTTTTTTATTTACATCATAATTATTAAAAATAAAATTATTTACAGCAACATTATTTATTTCCATATAAATCCCCCATATTTTAATTAAATTTGTAATTTACCCATATATATACTTTTCGTAAATCTAGACCAAAACTTTATATTTTAGAGGGAATTAATGGCAAATAATTATGTCCTAGCTATAATATTTATTGATCATTATTTTATGACTATTAGGTATATCTTCTGGAAGATTTTCATAACTAAAAAAACTTAAATCTTTTGTTTCATTGTTATCAATTGTTAGCTTACCACTAAAGCTTTTACTAACATAACCAACAGAAATAAAATATGCTTTATCTCCATTTGGAAATTCAATATAGCATTTTCCGCCTGAAGTAGTTCCAAGTAGCTCTAGTTCATTAATGTCCAGACCAGTCTCTTCTTTTGCTTCTCTAATCGCTGTTTCTTCGAGAGATTCACCAAGTTCAGTAATTCCACCTATAAGTCCCCATTTAAAAGGATATGTACCTCTCTTTTGAAGCAACACCTCATTTTTATCATTTATAATCAAAACATTTACACCTGTAAGATTGATTTCATCATGTTTTACTTTTTCACGTATGTATTTTACATAGTCCATATTTTTTTTGAATCCTTTCACTATATTATAATTTAATATGTTCATATTTTATTGTCATATTACTTTTCTTATATCCGTATAAAATTAGGTAATCATCATCTAATAAAATATTCTTTTGTCACTTATTAGATGTTTCAACATTATACACTAAGTATATTATAAACCATTTTAGTTATCTTCATTTTATTGAATTTTTACTCACCAATCAGTGAAACGTATCTACGTTAATAAAGTATTATATAATAAATAAAAAAAGGTAACTTCCATAAATCAGGAATTTACCTTCAGTATTATTTAGTATTATATCTATGTACAGCCTTTTTTCTTAGCTTAACTCCAAGTGTTTCTTTTACAAATCTATCAATTATTTCTTCCTTAGTAGCTTTTCCTTCTATAATATTAATATTATATCTCTTACATAGTTTAACTAAATCAGCTTTATTCACATCACTAGTTTTTATATACTCTATTGCACTTTTAACACTAGTCATAACCATTATACGCTTATATATTTCATCATTTGTCATAACTTTTTTTAATGATTAACTGCGTATTATCATGCAGTTTCATTAAATCCTCACTTTCTAAAAATATATATTATTTTATAAATACACTCCTTATAAAATCCTTAGCTTACTTTATATGTATGTACCACTTCATAATTAAATTTATATTTTCAAATTCTCCTCTCAGAAGCCTGAGGAATCTTGAAAACAAACTTGGGATTTTAGTATTTTATCTTTATTAACTTATATTTGTTATAAAATATATTAATCTAAAAATCGTCAGGAATGCATAAATCACTAATTGAATTACTAATCAGATCAATTGCGATAGATTAGTTGTTTTTGATTTTCACCATATCTTATCATATACGTTATTAATCTGCAATGATAACTTACTTTTTCAATTTTCTATTTGCGCAAATTTCAGTAATTTTATAATTTATTATTATGCGATATTTTTAATAATATGATAGAAATTAAAGAATGAGATTTTTAACCACTTGATTCCAATACAGTACTTTAACATCACACTATTTAAAAATAAATATCCTATAGAGTAGCTTTTATTTAAAGTCTACTTATAGGATACTATTTATATATTATAATGTAAGAATTATCTTATTGTTTTCGGTAATCAAATTAAATCGTGATTAATTGTTCTATCTCTTCTGCTATGTTAAGAGCATTAGGACTTGGTAAATTCATATTAATAGTTTCTCTTAATACATCTTCAATTGTCTCTACAAGAATGAACTTTAATTCATTTCTTACATCAACTGGAATGTCCTGAATATCTTTTTCATTTCCTTTTGGAAGAATTACTCTCTTTATACCTGCACGATGTGCTGCAAGCACTTTTTCCTTAATTCCACCAACTGGAAGCACAGCACCTCTTAATGATATTTCTCCAGTCATAGCAAGCTTTGGATCTACCTCACAACCAGTTATTAAAGAAGCTATAGTTGTGAATAATGCAACTCCCGCTGATGGACCGTCTTTCGGAGTAGCTCCTGCCGGTACATGTATGTGTAAATCATTTTTATTAAACTCAAAATTCTTTAAGCTTAAAGCGAGTCTTGAACGTATAAGACTTTGCGAAATCTTTGCAGATTCCTTCATCACATCCCCAAGCTGACCAGTAAGAATAAGTTGTCCATTTCCAGGCATATATACCCCTTCAATAAATAATATATCCCCACCAACTGGTGTCCAAGCAAGACCGGTTACAACACCTGGTGCATTTTTTTCGTTTGCTCTATCATACTGAATTGCATTATGTCCTAAAATATCTGTAACCATGTCTGCCTTAATTATATAAGGTAAATCTATAGCTCCATTAACTACTTTTTCTGCAGAAACTCTCGCAACTTTAGCTAATTGTCTCTTTAATCCTCTGACACCGGCTTCTCTTGTATACTTCTCAATAATAACCTTTATTGCATCATCTTCAATAACTAGTTGCTCACCGCTTAGTCCATGATCTTCAAGTACTGATTTAACTAAATGCTCTTTTGCTATATAAAACTTTTCATGACTTGTGTAACTGCTTATATCAATGATTTCCATTCTATCTCTTAACGGTCCTGGTATATCTCTTAATGAGTTTGCTGTTGCTATAAAGAAAACTTCTGACAAGTCATATGGTACTTCTAGATAATGGTCAGAAAAACTATTGTTTTGTTCTAGATCTAAAACTTCTAGTAGTGCACTAGATGGATCTCCGTTTGCTGATACACTTAACTTATCAATTTCATCTAGTATGAAAACTGGATTCTTTTCTCCTGCTTTCTTCATTCCTTGAATTATTCTACCTGGTAGTGCTCCAACATAAGTTCTTCTATGCCCTCTGACCTCAGATTCATCTCTAACTCCACCAAGGCTAGCTCTTACATATTTACGATTTAAAGCTTCTGCTATACTTTTACCTAAACTTGTTTTACCTGTACCTGGAGGCCCTACAAGAAGTAAAATCGAACCTTGCTTATTTTGTTTCAGCTTCATTATTGTAAGGTGCTGTATTATTCTATCTTTAACCTTATCAAGTCCATAATGTTTGCTATTCAATAAATCTCTTGCAGCAGCTATATCAATATCTCTTACTTCACTTTTTCCCCAAGGTAAACTTGTAAGCAAATCTAGATAATTTCTAATAACATTTCCTTCGGTGCTGTTTTGGCTTTGCCTCTCTAATTTATCGAGTTCATTAAGTGCAACTTCTTTAACATCTTCAGGCATATTCGCTGTTTCAATTAATTCTTTATAGTCTTTTTTTCTTTTAGTGTTACTCTCATCTGCTTCGTTAAGTTCTTCTTGAATAGCCTTAAGCTGTTGTCTTAGCATCTGTTCTCTATAATTTTTATTAACTTTGCTATTGTATTTTTCTGATATCTCTACTTGAAACTTTATAGCTTCACGTTGTTCTATCAAAATATCTAAAAATCTTAAACTTTTCTCCCTTAGAGAGCGAATCTCCAAGAAAGCTTGTCTAGCTTCAAAATTTATATTCATAAAAGGGAATAAATAAGCTATTGTAGCCGTGATATCATCCAATTTTTTTATGTACTCAACATAAGTTTCTGAACCCTTAAAATGACCACTTATTTCACCTACTAAGGTCTTAATATTAGTTATAATCTCTTTTTGATTATTTTCAGCTAAGTCTATGACATCAGGTACATAGTTGAAAGTTACTCTAAAATCCTCCCCTTCTTTTATAAATTCATCTGCTGCTACTCTTTCTAGCACATCTATAACAAAATGATATCCATCCTGAAGTGGTTTTCTTTCCTGTAATTTTATTAATGTTCCAACAGTATAAAAATCGGTTTCTTCATATGCTTCTAGTTGTTTTCCACCTTTTATTGCTAAAACAATACCGTAGTTTTCTTCAGCCATAACTCTATTGTAAAAGCTATCACCTACTTCTTTACTTGTTTTTACTGTAATACTCTTACCAGGTAAAAGCACTGTATTTGGTATAATTATTAAAGGCAATTCCTTTTTTATGTTTAAATTGTTCATTTTTATTCATCTCCATTATTTTGACTATAACAGTCATTAATTTGTTCTTTCATCCAAATACTTTTATATCTATTCCGTTGTACATATATAGTTCTATATCTATAGAACTATATCCTAAAAAATATATAGCTTACAACTTAGCTTTTATGCTAGTCATCCCAATCTAGTGAAACAAAACTCCTTAATACATCTCTGTTTAGACTGTAATAATGATATATACCATCCTTACGTAGTTCAATTAATCCGCAATCAGCTAGCTGCTTCATATGATGTGATAATGTAGATTTTGCGCATATGCAAGCCTTGTCTTCAATTTCATTACAATTCAATTCATCAATCCTATATAAAATTTTAATAATTCTTATTCTCGTTGGCTCTCCTAAAGCTTTATAAACTTTAACAGCCTGTCCAATTGTGTTATCATCAAGTTTCATGCAGATTTTCTCCTGATCTTTTATATTTCGATATTCATCGAATTATTGCTATTATACTATCATAAGGTTATTTTATTGTCAACATAATTAACTTTCAAACTTTATTCATCACTTGCCATTGGCGATTTACATAATTAATATACTAAGATTTCAAAAAGAAAATCATAAAAGTTTTATACAAAAAAATCGCCACATATATGGCAATTTTTAAATTAGATTTCAGATTGAGTGTTTAATCTTTAATAACACTTTTCCATAACAAAAAATTCTATTTCTTCATTATATATTTCCCAAGTAAAATCGTCTATTTTATAAAATCCAAGTTTTTCATAAACCTTAATGGCTCGTTTGTTAAACTTAGCAACATAAAGTGAAATTCTATCATATCTATATTTCTTCTTTCCAAAATCTAAAATTGCTTTAACAAATTCATACCCATTTCCTTGTCCTGTAAAACTTGGTTCCATTTGCAATCCAAGAATTATTTCTCCATCCTCATTATCAAAACTACAGTGGCCAACAAGTTTATTGTTTTCATCAAAAATTGTGAAAGCATCTTCTTCAGTATGAATATTTAATGCCCATTCTTGCTTTTCTTCAGTTTTATCATTGCTATAGAAAGAGTACTCATCCTCATATTTCCAAGTTGCTATTTGTGATGAATCTTCTTCTTTTGGTATTCTAAAATCAAACTTCATATTATCCTCACATTGCTACTTATTTTGTTTAAATCTATAACCGGTTCCCCATAAGGTTTCAATAAATTCAGGATTGGATGGATCTTTTTCAATCTTTTTTCTTATCTTCTGTATATGTACAGGTACTGTAGCTGTATCTCCAAAAAACTCATCTCCCCATATTTTATCAAAGATATGTTCTTTAGTAAAAACTACATTCGGGTTAGATGCAAGTAATAGCAATATTGAATATTCTTTTGATGTAAGTTGTATCTCCTTGCTATATACAGAAACTCTATGAGATGACATATTTATTTCAAGACCACCTCTAATTATAAGCTCTTTGGCTTCCATATTTCCTTTTAACCTATTGTATCTATTTATATGAGACTTAATTCTAGCTGTCAACTCTGCTGGACTAAATGGTTTAGTCATATAATCGTCTGCTCCAAAATCTAAAACTCTTATCTTATCAATATCTTCAGTTCTAGCCGACACTACTATGATTGGAATTTCTAGACTCTTTCTTATCTCTTTTGTTATCTCATACCCACTCTTACCAGGAAGCATCAAATCAACTATAACAACTTCATAATGCCCTGTTAAAGCCATCTTTAAGCCTTCTGTCCCATCTTGAACAATTTCAGCATTATATCCATTTAGTTGTAAAAAATCTCTTTCCATCTCAGCTATATTTAGGTCATCCTCTATAATTAAAATTTTCATAATATTATTCTCCCTTCAGATGTTCTTTCGCAGGAATCACTATTGTAAAACAGGTTCCTTCACCTTCTCTACTTCTAACTTTAATTTTTCCGCCATGTGCTTCAACCAATTCTTTAGATATTGCAAGTCCTAGCCCAGTACTCATTAAGTTTTTTGTTCTTGCATAATCAATTCTATAAAATCTATCAAAAATATACGGTAATTTATCTGCCGGTATACCCGATCCATTATCAACAATATCAATTTGTATAAAATTATTCTTTTCATACAACTTTACATTTATTTTTAGATTCTTTTCATCCCCATATTTAATTGCATTTCCAATTATATTTCTAAAGACTTGATGAATTCTTTTTAAGTCTATGTTAAAATCTAGCTTCCTAGATAACTTATCTTCATACTCAAAGGCTATGGACCTATCTTCAAGTTCAAAATTAAACTCTTCCATCAAATCAGCCATGAAATCTTTAATACTTATATTTTGAAAATCAAACTCTAGTTTTTGCATATCTAATTTTGAAAATAAAAATAAATCATCGATAAGTTTGTTCATATATGCTGCATTATTATATATAATCTGGTGATACTTATTTACTGTTTCTACTGGAATATCATTTCTATCAGCCATGGTTTCAATATAACCTTGTATTGATGTAATTGGAGTTTTTAAATCATGTGAAATATTTGCAATAAGAGATTTCCTATTCTCTTCATATTGTTGTTTTAGCACTTCACCTTCTTTAAGTCTATTCACCATTTCGTTAAAGGATTTTACTAAAACTCCTATTTCGTTTTCAATCTCACAATCAACCTTTATATCATAATTGCCTTTAGCAACTTCTTCTACTCCGACTTTAAGCTGATTTATTGGTTTAAATATTCTTTTTTCCAAGTTAGCAAGAAAGAAAAATTCAACTAATCCTCCAATACTAACTAGTAATGCAAATATGATACTTAATGTCTTGATTCCTAAAAATCGAAATATTAGAAACCATATGATTAAGTTAAAAACTACTATAAACGGCCTTGTGTATTTTATATGATTTCTATATCTTTGAAATTCGTTACTATGTCTATAAAAACCATTTATATCATGTATCTTTTTTTGGTATTCCATATGTAGCTGATGCTGCTTCTCATGCATTTCTTTGTGTTCTCTAATCCGTTTACTTATTGTATAAATTGTGTTGCTAGCCCATTTATTATTTTTCATAATACTCACCTGCTATTTTTATTTTATAAAATCATTGTAAAAGTTATTATTAAAAATACTTTAAACTAATTATAAAGATTTTATAAAGTTATTTTAAGCATAAAACTAATTTAGATCTCTTGCTTCATTATTAGTAGAATATATTTTACACCTATCTATTCATTAAGATTATACTTGCAAAGCTTTAATAATAATAGTTTTTTATTCTATAGAAAATCATATTAATTCTTTGCGAAGGCCCATTAAAGCATCGGATGGCTAACCACTTAATTTAAAAACGAAGCTTTAAAAGTCCCATATTTTAAGAAGATTTTAAAATTCTTTATAAAATCTTTAAAAATGCTTTAGTATAAGTTTAAAATTAAGATTTACTATATCCTCATGAACAAAATTTAATCAGGAGGATATAAATTATGAATAACATAATAGAAGTAAAAAATTTCACGAAAAAATATGGCGATTTTAAAGCAGTAGATGATATCTCTTTCGAGGTAGCAGAAGGATCAATATTTGCTTTTCTTGGACCAAACGGCGCTGGAAAAAGTACAACCATAAATACACTTTGTACAATAGTTGATAAGACTGAAGGAGTTTTAAAAATAAACGGTTATGAAGTTTCTGATAATAAGAGCAAAGTAAGAAATAGTATCGGTATTGTATTTCAAGATAGTACTTTGGATGGAAAACTCACTGTTGAGGAAAACTTAAAGTTTCATTGTGAGTTTTATAATGTGCCAAAAAAAGATATAAAAAACAGGATCGATTTTGTTCTAGATTTGGTTGATCTGGTGGAATGGAGAAAAGCTCCAGTGCAAAGCCTCTCAGGCGGTATGAAGCGAAGAGTAGAAATAGCTAGAGGTCTTGTTCACTATCCTAAGGTATTATTTTTAGATGAGCCTACAACTGGACTTGATCCTCAAACAAGAGCTAATATATGGGAATATATTTATAAACTTCAAAAACAAAAAAATATAACTATATTTTTGACAACTCACTATATGGATGAAGCAGAAATCTGTGATAAAGTTGCGATAATGGACCATGGTAAAATAGTAGCCTTTGATACTCCGTATAATCTAAAAAAAGAATATACTTCTAACATAACTAAAATTAAGACTTCAAAAATTGCAGAACTTATTGAGCATCTTAAGAACAATTCGATAGATTATGATTTTGATAATGATGTATTTACCATCCACTCTAACAAATTAGAAACTATATTAGAAATGACTGCAAGGTTTAAAAATGAAATTATAGATTTTGAAACAAAAAAAGGAACATTAAATGATGTATTCTTAACTATAACTGGGAAGGAGATTAGACTATAATGCGTGGAATGATTGCTATAATTCAAAGAAACCTAACTAACTTTACCAGAGATAAAATAAGATTATTCGCTTCAATTTTCATGTCTGGATTTTTCTTGTTTATCTTTTCATTCGTAATGAAATCATCAACTACAGGAATTGAACAACCTCTAAACTACCTTATTTCTGGAATAATAATAATGACTGTTTTTCAATCAGCTTTAAGTAATTCTACTAATATAATTGAAGATATATCTATGGGCTTTATGAAAGAGATTATTGTCTCACCTGTTGCAAGATGGCAGATTTCAATTGGACAAGTACTCTCTTCTGCAATAATAGCAGTGCTTCAAGGAGTACTTGTAATTATCTTCGCCCTATTTATGGGACTAAAAATTGATGTACTGCAATTTTTAGAAATGACAGGGGTTATGATTGCGGTTGGTGTAACCTTCGGTTCCATAGGACTTTACTTAGCTTCAATTGCAAAAAATTCTGCTGCATTCCAAGTTATAATTACTTTGTTTACAATGCCTCTGACTTTTTTATCAGGTGCATATATCCCAACTACTGTTATGCCTAAGCTTTTACGTCCTCTTGTATACTTAAATCCACTTACTTATACAACATCAATATTTAGATATATAAGCTTAAAAATGGATAACTTCTCAACCGATGCTTTAATTAAATCAGGTGTTGCCTTTGATGTGAATGGATTTATCATCAGACCTTACTTTGGTCTATTTATTATATTAGGTATGGGATTAATTTTCTTTATACTTTGCGTAATACAATTTAATAAAGCTGACTTCTCAAAAGTTAAAGTTTTTAATCCACACCAATAAAAAGAAGCGAATTTGTTCGCTTCTTTTCTAATAATCTATTTTAATAAAATCACTTAATGTAGCTATTTTTCCTAATTTATCAATAGCTTTTCCTAAATTTTCATCAACACTCCTAAGATATTGTATTTCTCTTTCTCCATACTCAAAATTTTTAGTCTTTACACTTTGCATATTCACTCTCCAAGTCTAGAAGTCTTCTCTTTACATCAATTCCTCCTGCATATCCAACTAAACTACCGTTAGACCCAATCACTCTATGACAAGGTATGATTATCATTATAGGATTTTTATTATTAGCCATTCCAATAGCTCTCGCTGCTTTTTCATTTTTTATTATTTTAGCAATATCACCATAACTTTTTGTTTTTCCATAAGGAATTTCGCTCAAGGCTTTCCAAACTTGTTTTTGAAAATCTGTTCCTTTAGGCGCTAATGGCAAATCAAAACTAAAAATCTTTCCATTGAAATAATCTTGCAATTGAGCTACTGCTCTTTTAAACAACGGACTTTGTACATCTTCTTTAATTACTTCTCTATTTTCCTTAGCAAAACATATTTTTGTAATTGCTACCCCATTATCTTCTATTACTAAATCTCCAATTTTACTATTAAAATAACAACTATTCATCATTTTGAACCTCCTTTTAATATATCATTGCGGCATTACGAAATTATTTGTTATAGATATAAACAACTGAGCAATTTTCATATGTATCTATTTTAATATTTATCTGATAAAAAGTCTTCCGAAATTTCACTAAGTAATTTTATACAGAAATTTAGGGCTATGTTTAAGAATATTGTTTAAATAGCAACGGATTCATAACCACTTTATTTAACTTCGATAAAATTCAAAAAGTGAGATAAGTTTTGTTATCTCACTTTAAAAATTTCTCAATTGCATTATTTAGTTTTACTAAGGCTTCCTCATCATCATTTTTAGCGGCATCAATTATGCAATGATTTATGTGATCCTGCAAAATTATTTTACCAACATTGTTCAATGCAGACTTAACAGCAGCAATCTGGATTAATATTTCACTGCAATCTTTTTCTTCAACACACATTCTTTTAATTGCTTCAGCATGACCAATTATCCTTGAAAGTCTATTTATTACTTGTTTTTGACTGGGATGATTGTGTTTATGATTTTCCATTGGCATTCTCCCTAAAACTTTAATAAGTATGAATTTATTAAGATATTAATCAATCTTTATATCTTTCCAGCTTCCTCTTAAAAATCTTAATAATAGTATTATACCTCTTATGGTTATATCAAGGGAATAGGACATCCAAATTCCTATTAAGTTTCGACACAGGAACCCTATAAATTAATGAATTTAACTCAATATACTTGATAATGAATAAATTCAATTAGTTATATGCTTTCAATACTAAAGTAGCATTATGACCACCAAATCCAAATGAATTACTCAAAGCGTATTTAAGATCAACATTTATTCCTTCATTTGCAACATAATTTAAATCACATTCTGGATCAGGTGTATTTAAGTTTATAGTTGGAGGAGCAAATCCTTCTTTTAATGCCTCTGCAGTTATAATTGCCTCTATTGCTCCAGTAGCACCAAGTAAATGCCCAGTCATTGATTTAGTTGAACTAACTAAAAGTTTATAAGAATACTCGCCAAAAACAGTTTTAATTGCAGAAGTTTCACACTTATCTCCTGCATTAGTAGAAGTTCCATGGGCATTTATGTATCCAACTTCTTGAGGAGTTATGCCTGCATCTTTAATAGCTCTTGCCATACATCTTGCAGCGCCTTCTCCACCTTCTGATGGTGAAGTTATATGATATGCATCATTAGTACACCCATACCCTACTATTTCTGCTATTATATTTGCGCCTCTATCTAATGCATGTTCAAGTTCTTCAAGTATTATGACACCTGCACCTTCTCCTAATACAAAACCATCTCTTTTAACATCAAAAGGTCTACTAGCAGAAGCTGGATCGTGGTTTGTTGTCATTGCTTTACTTGCGCAAAATCCTGCTAAAGTAAGCCCAGTTATTGGAGCTTCTGATCCTCCTGTTATCATAATATCTGCATCATCTCTTTGAATTGCTTTGAAAGCATCACCAATTGAATTTGTTGAGGTTGCACAAGCTGTTACAGTGCATTCATTAAAACCTTTTGCACCGTATTTTATCGCAACAAGTCCTGATGCCATATTAGGTATCATCATCGGAACTAAAAATGGACTTACTCTGCTTGGGCCCTTTTCTAAAAAAACATTATATTGAGCTAAGGTTGTTTCTATTCCACCGATTCCAGTACCAATAATTACGCCCATTCTTTCTTTTTCTACTTTATCTAAGTCAATTTTAGAATCTTCTATTGCCATTTTTGTTGCAGCAAGCGCAAACTGTGAAAATCTATCGGTTCTTTTTACTTCTTTTCTATCCATAAAATTATTTGGGTCAAAATCTTTTATCTCAGCGCCAACCTTTGTTGGCATTTCTGAAACATCTGCCCTTTCAATCATGCTTATTCCACTTTTCCCTGATTTAATTCCTTGCCAGAAATTATCAACCCCTATTCCTACTGAAGTAACCACTCCCATACCAGTAATAACAACTCTTCTACTCATAAAAAACCTCCTGAATTAACTTTCTTAATATTATTTTATATATTTATTTAATTTAATAATTAAAGATTGAATACTTCAATCCGAAATTTATTTTCAAAACTCCTCAGGATTTTTAGAGAGATTTTGAAGATATAAATTTAATTATGAAGTGTTTTCTAATATAGATGTAAAAAATAACAATACTGTGGTGAAAATTATCATTTACTTCCCTACATAAAATGTTAAACCTTTAATATATTTACTTTTAATATTTTAACGGATATAATGAATTGAACTTATTATCAGGTGTACCAGTTCGAACGTAGATCTATTTTTAAAGTTCTCACGGCTTCTGGTGAGCGAATTTAAAAATATAATTTTATTACGAACTGGTACATGTTTATATCACCTTTTGATATTATTCTAATAGATTCGCTTTTGTTAAAATGAACAAATATTGCTTTTTGATATAGAAACTTATAAAGAGAAAAGGTGTTAAAATATGAAAGATTTGAAAGAAGCTATTGTTTCTGCTATACAATATATTGAAAAAAACCTTTATAAAAAAATCACTTTGGATGATCTTGCTAACCATACTGGAGTGTCAAAATACTATCTTCATAGAATTTTTAAATCTCTAACTGGAGAGTCAATTATAGATTATGCTCAAGGTCGAAAACTAACTTCTAGTATTAATGAACTCTTAAATACTAATATGAGAATTATCGATATAGCGTTAAATTACGGATTTGATTATGAGCAGTCTTATATAAGAGCTTTTAAGAAATTTTTCGGTCACACCCCTCTAAAACTTAGATCGGATAAGGTGTCCTTAAGCTTAATAATTAAGGAAAAAATTAACGCAAATGATATCCTCTCCTTTGAAAATTCTATTACCTATAATCCTCAGTTTGTATTTAAACAAAAATTTAATCTATTAGGAATAAAACATAAAATATTAAGTAAGTCTGGTGATAGAACAGCTAATGCTTTTGGGCGGGAATTTTTTTATAATCAAAAAAGTAAAATTAAAAACATTGTGAATCCTGAAGTATACTTTGGCTATACTGATTGGAGCGAAAACGATAAAGGCATCATCTATTATATCCCAAGCTCACAGGTAAACAGTTTAGATGATATTCCTGATGGAATGACTGGAATATCTATTCCTAGTCATAAGTATGTAGTATTTAAATTTGTGGGATTTTTTAGACCTGATGATATAAATGGTAGACATGTAGGTCGTATATTAGTGCAAATGTATTCTAGATGGATATTTAAATCTGGTTATAAATTTGCTGATACTTTTAGGTTCGAATATATCGATAACTCCATGTCTAAGGATAACTACTGCGAATTATATGTATATCAACCTATTATAGATATTTGATTTGTTAACATTAAAAATTAATCTTTTATCTTCAAAGCAAAGCACCCTCGACCACAAAAATGGTCGAGGGCTTTATTATTAAATGAAATTTTGATTATTTAGCCTTATCGTATTTCAATATTTCTAATAGAGTATCCCCACTGTGTCACAGGATCCTTACAATAAATCCTTACATACTTAGCAGAAATCTTAGTGAAAGTTGTTTCCACAGTACTACCTAATCCATTAGTCACCGTAGCCACGGTTTTCCAATTGCTTTCAACCATTGGATCAGCACTACATACTTGCAAATCATAGCCCTTAGCATAAGCTGTATCCCAAAGTACCTTGACATCACTTACATCATAGGCATTAGCTAAATCTACATATACAAATTCAGGATGATTGTCTTTGTTAGCTGCCCAATTCGAACTCCATCTACTAATCAAATCTGAATCAGTTACGTTTTGTGCACCCAATCCGTCTGCCTCATTTGAAGAGGATACAGCTTTTTTATTTAGTGCTAAATTATCTCCACTATTAACTGGTGCTGTATTCTTTACTAATGAACTCACAGCATTAGTAAGTGTTTGTAATGCTGTATTAACTGCGTCTTGTGTAGCCTTTAAATCAGCATTAACATTTTTTGCATTATTCAATGCATTTATTAACACAGCCCAACTGTCCGCTGTATAGTCAGTGGATTTTAAAGCGCTTGCTTCGTTAATCTTAGCTGAAAGTAATGTCTTGTCAGCTGCACCAAATACGGATATCTCTTTAATTGAATATCCCCATTGTGTTGCTGCACTTGTACAATAAATTCTTACGTATCTTGCTGCAGTTGAATTGAAAACTGATTCTCCTATTCCACCTGCTCCATCTGTTATTGTAGCAACAGTTGACCAGCTACTTTCAAGCTCTGGATTAGAGGAAGCTGCTTGAACTAAATATCCTTTGGCAAATGCATCGCTCCAATTAACTTTAACATCTCCAACAAAATATGGCTGTCCTAAGTCAACATAAATATATTCAGGATGATTGTCCTTATTAACTGCCCAATTAGAACTCCATCTAGTATCTAAACTTGTATCTGTAGTATATTGAGCTCCTAATCCATCTGCTTCATTTGACGAAGATACTGCGATCTTACCTGCAGCTATATTTGTATCATTACCTGGATTTGATGTCTTTTTAACAAGTCCTTGAACTGCACTTCTCAAATTATTTAATGCTGTTATAACTTGATCATTAGTAGCAGCAGCGTTGTCGTTAACACTTTTTGCATTAGCTAAAGTTGTGCTATATGCATTCCAAGAATCCACTGTATAATCATTAACATTAAGTGTATTATCGTAATTCATCTCAGCCTTTAAAGCAGTTTTACTTACTGAGTTTTTCACAAATGGATCTACTGAAACCATGGTTTTTGGTGCAACTGTAGTATATCCAACTTCACCTGAAGCATTTGCGAACTTAACAGTGATTGAACTGCTTGATGGGTTCCATACTAACGCTGTGTAGGATGTTCCGTTTTTATATATTGACGCTCCTTCACCATTTTGTGCCCATACATCATTAGTTCTTTGACCAAGTGTAGCCATACTGTTAACAAACCAATAAGTATTATATGCCTCCTTTGTTTGTACTTGTGTAGGATTCCACTTACTAAGAACTGCTTTTGGATCACTTAATGACTCAATCGGCCACGTAATGTGCTTCCAATCTGGTTCTACATTGTTTGGATCCGGCGCTGCACCTTTATTAGGGTCTGTACTCTTATTATAATCATTTATTATGTCATTTTTCATACCTTCATAAAGTCCTGCTGCTTTAGCTTTATCTATACCATAGTTTGTCAAGTACTCTGAAGTTGGTAACCAGTGTATTCCGTATACATACACAGAATCTCCATTAAAGAAAGTTCCATAGAAATTAGTGCTACCATAAGCTTGCCCTATTGTCTTATGAGTATAATCTGAGATCCAGTTATCGCCATCATAATTAAACCAGTATTGCTCTATTGATCTCAGCTCTGTTGTAAATCCATATATTCCAGCATCTCTATAAGTAGTATTTCCACTAACTTTTCCCCATAGATATTGTCCTACCCATCCAAATAAAGATTCTCCAGCAGCTTCTTGATTGTTACCATCCCAGTTGTCTGAATATCCGCCTGCCCATGAATGACCTTCATATGGGTCAAAATTTCTAAATTGAGGGAACATTGAATCTGTTCTTGATGGGTTTACATAATCTCTAATTAATGTATCTACCATAGAACCATAATTTTTTAAGAAATCCTGGTCATAAGTAGCTAGTACAGCTGATGCAAAGGTGAAGTATCCATAAGTAAAATGATGATCAGTAATTCCTGTATTAGCACCAAACTCGCTATTCTTATATATTAAAGTTCCCCATTCTTTATTGTAATTGAAATAATAGCCTTCTGTTTCTCCAGGAGTATAAGTGTACCAATCTGTCAAAATAGTCTTTAATCTAGATATAAACTTGTTTTTATACTCTGTAGCATTGATTTGATCAGCTATGAGTAGCCCCATTGCCAAAGGATGGAGGTTTTTCCCTTCCCAATAAGCATCCCCAGCCATATAATTTGTTGTCTCTTTATCAAGATTAGCAAGGTACTTTAAAAGTTCAGCACGAGAGTACTCAGAATTAAGAGGTTCTGTAAATTGCGGAACTATTCCATTAAACTTATCTACTGTATTAAAGGAATTTCCTTCATGTAGCTTTAATGATCCTCTTACAGAAGGGTAAGCCAAAGTAGTCTTTGAAGCACTGCTGGCTTTCCATTGTGCGGGAAGCATACACATTAAAGTTGTATTTGCAAGATCTGTACGCTTTAAAGATATATTGTTAGTGAAAGTAGTAGTGACATTTGAACTTACTCCATCATAGTTGTACGTAGCCTTAGTATCAGTAACAAAGGCATAACCATGCTTATAGAAATAATTTAAGTCACCATCAGTAGTCATTGTGGACATGGATAAGTAATTTTGACCTCCACCAAGCTGCATCTTTATTTTAGAGCCAACTCTTTTGAAAGTTGTCCCCTGTGGTGCAAATACTCCATAATATCTTTTTATAGTCTTAGGAGTTGGTGCACCATCAACATTAGTAACTTCTATACCTATATGATCGGTTACAATCGAATCTTTATCGTTTGCAAGAATAATATTTCCATTGTCGTCAAATATTTTTGAAATTACAGTCGAGTATAATTCAGCAGAATTCGGGTCACTAAACTCTGTGAAAACATATGGTGATCCTTTCACAAAGGTAGTTTTCATTTTAGCGGTATCATTATCGCTTAATATAACTGACGCTGAGTAATCCCCATATCCACTTATTTTACTATTCATTTCTGGTGAATTTATATTATTTGCCATTAAGAACAAATCTATATTTTTTTCTGTTTGTACAGTTCTATCTTGAATCCATCCAGCACTTGGTGTCAAAAGTCCAAGACCTTCTTTTTGATATTTTGCTTTTAATGGTAATGTTATTAGAGCATCTCCGAGATTTTTTATAAGAATTGATTGCCACCAATCATTTGAGGGCAATGGAGAGTTTAAATTGCTAGTCTTTTCGAAAGGTTCTTTTGGTTGTGGGAATAAAGTTGGATCACTTACATAACTTCCAGTTCCTACTGAAGTTACTGTAGATGCTGGTAAAGCTGGTATTGTATATACTGGCTTTGGATCACCTGTCACATAGTCATATACTCTAAATTCTCTTAATCCGAATTCATAAGTTGTACCTCTTGTAATACCATTCATTCTTACATATCTACCTGTAGCGTAAAGCGGAATATTTTCTTCTCCACCTCTTCCATTAAGAGTTCTATAAATCTTTTTCCAGTTTGTAGCATCATCTGATACTTCAATATCGTATATTCTTGCAGGAGAATCCCAATTTAAAATTACTCTTCCAATTGTATGAGGTACACCTAAGTCTACATAAATCCACTGAGCTTCATTAATTGGAGACCCCCAACGAGTATTAAAATCTCCATCTACTGCTTTTTTAGGATCAACTTCACCTGGTTTTATATACCAGTCTTCATGAGTTCCAGATGCTACTACATTTTTATTAAGTGCTACGTTTTGTCCAAGCGGAGCTACTGGTGGTTGATTCAATCCACCTGTACCGAAGACTTGAAATTCAAAAATTGAATAACCGTAAGCTATTAAAGCTCTCTTTGTAAGATGTAATCGTACGTATCTTCCTTTACCTGTTACTTTAATATCTTCATTTCCACCAGTTCCATTGACTTCGTTATTAATTGTCTGCCAACTACTTTCATCATCACAAACATCAATGGTGTAATCCTTGGCGTAAGCCCCTTCCCAGTTGATCTTTACTTCAGTTATATTAGCTGACGCGCCTAAGTCAACATATAGCCATTGATCATCTTTTCCCCACTCTGATTCCCAGCGTGTAGTGGTGTCACCATCTACCATCTTATCAGTAGAACTACCTACATTTGATGATGATGCATATACTGTTCTATTTTGGGAAAGCAAATATGGACTTCCAGCGTCTGCTGCTTTAACTGTTGTATTTTTTATAAAGGATATCTGAACTAAACTTAATGCCATACATAAGGCTGTAAAGCTAGATAAACTTTTTCGGATTCTTTTTCTATTTATACTTTTATCCTTAAACATTTCTCCACTCCTTTAAAATTACTCTTATTATTTTGAATAGGTTTTCATATATGGATGAGCCACTTCTTACTTAAAATTTATATTTTCTAATTCTCCTCTCATAATCCAGAGGATTTTTAAAATAGTTTTTAGCTTGAAGTTTTTCATCTTTAGCAGAAATCTAACTCAAGATAGATAACTTTAAAATAGATTCCGGATTTAAGTAGCTTATCTTTATATATAAAAGCTCCAAAATTAAACTAAACTAATATACTCTATCCTCCTTATAATTTCAATTTCAAACCCTAATTAATGAGATAAATAAATATCAGAATCATTTTATCTAACATTTGTATAAATTCAAAATTCTGCCATACATTGTAAATATTCGTATATGATCAGATATACTTTATAACTAAACTTAACTTTGTTTCAAATATTTTGTTTTTAATTCACAGTGTTTGTATCATTTATTATTTTAAAATGTAGCTTTTAGGTATATTCTTTTTAACTAATAAAATAATGTATCTATATGATAAATAAAAGACATAGCACAATGTCTATGTCTTTATAACAATAAATTACTCTATATTCACTTGATTTTACAGAAACTTACTAAAGTTTTTTCACTTTAAATATTTCACCAACACTAATAAGTTTTATATTTAATACATCTGTTAAGGACTTTAAGTTTCTAAGATTACTTATAAATTTAGAATTATTCCTTTTAACAACTAACTCAATCACCTCAATAATATCTCTTTTTTCACTTAAACTTAATCTAAGATCATGATTCATACATTCTTTATTTATGTAAGTTAAAGTGGTCCAAAGCTGCTCTTCTGAGATTTTGTTTACATCCATTATTACCCAGGTGAAATCTTTTCTTCTATTATTCTCTGGATAAGCTTCTTTAAAGAACTCTATAAAGTGGTTGATTGGTTTTGGATCCTTATCAACAACATACTTTCCAAGTTGTGATTTTAGATTATTTTTTAAATACATCATTGTATTAGGTTTTATTTTTTCTTTTAATTCTTCTATTTTTCCGTAAATATAGTTATATGTATCTTGAATCTTTTCTTGATCTACTTCTAGTTTTTTAAATATTCTAGTTATCTCAATATATTCAAGGATATTCTTCTTTGAGTTTAACTCCTTGCTATATAATTTCTCCCATACCTCAACTGCATTTAATTGTTCTAACTCTTCTTTTGTTAATGTGAAATTATTTTCCATATGTACTCCTTAGCATTTTATTGTAATTAGTTTCATGATGTTATCCATATACAGATATGCTCTTAAAAATTAAAGATATCAATTGATCTTCATCTTAATATGTACATCTTTATTTATATATTGTAACACAAATATCATGTAAAATATCATAATTCTAACTTAGAGATATACAAGTTCCAAGCAAAATCCTATTGTCAAGTAAAGTACCAATAATTGTTAACATGAGTTTTGATATATTTTTAAAGTACGGAATTAGAACATCTATCCATATACACAGGTATACTAGAAATTAACTTTTAACTCATACTCTAGTTCTGTTACAAAACTATTTATAAATTTTATCTTCCTAAGTAGAATTTCTTTTGCAGCTTGTGTTTGTAGTTTACTGAGCTCAGTGTAACAGTAATTTAGTTCATCTTCTTTTAATTTTATATGTAGTTCGTCAAAAAAACATGGAGTTTCTTTATTTAACCTATTTGAAGCCATAAAAATAGACATTGCTCCAATTTCATCTAATAAATCTGCATCTTTAAGAATTGAGGATAATAAATCATCATCTTTTCTTCCCTTATTTGAATGATCTTTAATTATATTAATTAATCTTTTTTTATCTCCAACTAATTCAGCGATATTTGGATTAATTTCTAACCAATTCTCTACAATTTCACCGCTTTTCTCTGCATGGTTATCTCTAGAATATACTTTGCCAATATCATGTAAAATAGCTGCAACTTTAAGTAGATCTATATCAACCAAAGATAACTCAATCTCATAATTATTTACTACTTCCATTGCTATAGAGCATACCCTATAGCAATGCAAAACAATATATTTAGAATCTCTTCTCCATGGATGTGTAACTTCATAGTCTACTACCTTATCTTTCATAAATGTTTCTAAATATTTTTTTGCTTCATCAATTAAATTAATAGACATTAGTTTCTCCTTTTCTAACCAATATTCCTTTGATTTTGTATTTAAATT
The DNA here is from genome assembly GCF_024341905.1 of Clostridium folliculivorans. Lineage (GTDB taxonomy): Bacteria > Bacillota > Clostridia > Clostridiales > Clostridiaceae > Clostridium_AR > Clostridium_AR folliculivorans. Next base: position 180,953 of record NZ_BQXY01000002.1, on the reverse strand, counting down.
ATAATACAAAAATGGAAATAAAAGCTACAAAAGTTTAATGTTTATTTAATCTAATGGATGAATATTGTGCTAAAAAAGTAGGTGAATCTCTAATGATTGTTTGCTATATAAGATCAATCTATTATTAAGATTATGTCTGATTCAATGTAACTTAACCCTCTAGATTATTATTTTTAATGTGTAAGCCTTTCATAAGTAAATTTACTCTTTCTGAGCCTAATAACATGGTCATTATATATATTAAAACAAAAAATGGCATAATACTAATTGATGTTTTAGCCGCTATAAAGCCTAAAAGTGGTGGCAAAAATGTAGCACCAATGTAGCCGCAAGCCATTTGATACCCTATTATTTTTTGAGAATTTATTTTACCAAAGCGTACTGGAGTTTCATGAATCATGCATGGGAATATAGGAGCAAATCCCAAGCCAACTAGCATAAATCCAAAAAATGACAGAATTTGCGGAAGTGGTAATATCAATAAGAAAATACCTACTAAAGATATTATTTGTCCCAATCTAATTAAAGTTTTATTACTTAATTTCATAGTAACAAATCCTGTAATAAATCTACCTACAGTAATCCCACCATAATATAAAGATACCCAACTAGCTGCAGTTACTGGTGAAAAACCTTTTGTATTTACAAGAAAACTACTTCCCCACAATCCAATAGTTGATTCACCTGCACAGTAAAATAGAAAAGCTGCCAATGCAAACTTTACTCCTGGGAGCTTTACAACATTTTCCTCTCCAGTGAAGTGCGTTGAGTTTATTTCTGTATCGGATTTATTTCCATCACCATTGCCTTGTTCACTACTGTTAACTCTCTCTTTTCCAACTTTCTCCCATAAAGGTAACGTGAAAAAAAGTAATAATACCAATGAAAATTGTATAAAAGAAACAGTCCTATATCCATATCTCCAAGAACTATTTCCTCCTATGAATCTAGACATAATAATAGGACCTAAAGTAGCTCCTACGCCCCAGAAACAATGTAACCAACTCATATGATGTGCTTTGTAATGATTTGCCACATAATTGTTTAATCCTGCATCTACTGATCCAGCTCCAAGTCCTAATGGAATTGCTAGAATTATAAGCCAAATGAAAGATGGCGAAAATGAAAAACCTAATAAAGCAACGGCTGTCATGAAGCAACTAATTAGAGTTACCTTACCAGTCCCAAGTTTCTCTAGAACAAAGCCACTAGCTAAACTTGATAAAATTGTACCTCCCGCAATAGACATAGAGATAAGCCCTGCCGACTGAAACTGTGCTCCAAGCTCAATATGCATAACTGGCCAAGCAACACCTAATAATGAATCTGGCAATCCTAAACTAATAAAAGCAAAATAAATTATTATAAGAAAAAACGTAGCCAAAAATTATATCCCCCTCTGTTTTTTAATGTATTTATACCCTTTAATTAATACTACCACAAAATAACATCTGTTATTACATTTAAAGTCAATTTCCTGAAACAGAAAATAAAAAGCCCAGTAACATTCAAATCTAAATAAATGTTACTGGTTTTAGCTAATACAATATTAATTTTGTTCAAACCGATGCTCTCAAAGGTGCAACCTCAAATATATTATAAACAATAAAACATGACACTGTTATGTCATGTCCTGTGCTTATAAAATTTAAATCCCTATACTTTATTCTTATTCTGCTCCGCTAAAGACCAAGACTTCAAACTTAAAATCATTATTAAGGCAACCAATAAAAAAGCTATTATATGACCGTTATAGTCTTGAATTTTCTTAATAAAAATTGACTACAAATTTAAAAGCATTGCAATAGATTGTATTGATAGAATTATAATATGTAGTGGTCTTAATTTCATTCTTTCACCTTCATATGTATTTTTTCCTCTTATTCTTTAAAAACAACATTTCTATTTAATTTATCTTATGTTCAACAATATTGTTGAAATTAATATACAAAATCATATTAATTCTTTTCGTAAGCTGGTTAAATCATTGGATGACTAACCACTTGTTTTTAATACCATATCTTAATAAAGCATATTTTTATAATCTTAAAAAATTATTCCCAAATTAGTTTAATTATATTACACCTCAAACCTACAATCATACTTTTTGTATTATTTTGGAAATTTTTTATTCACTTATTTTACATTAAATGGTATTATTGTATATGTACTTAATTTATTTACAGTTTTTTGACAAGATAGGAGGACAAATATGGATAATACAAGTCTAGTAAAAATAGTGAAGCACTATAAAGAAAATCAAAACTCTACCTATAATACTTGGTTTATTAGCAATGAAGTAAGGATAAAAGCATTTCCTTCCACAAAGAATGGCGTTTTAGAGCTTATTCAATCAACAAGAAATCATTCTTTTGGTGACAGCTTCAAGGGGTCACCTCTGGAATTTATTTTGGGACATATCACTGAGCAAAAAGAAATGTTTAAAGGCGCAGCTCACCCTTTCTATTGGAAACCTAAATTAGGTATACCAGATATTTATGAAAATGAACAAAATAAGCAACTTTTTGCTAATTTTTTAGAAACTTGTATATTATCATCTCGTGAAGATGAAATAATCGAAGAAATAGTAAAATTGGACAACCTTAAAATAAAAGGCTTAGGGCCTGCAGTGGCAAATATTCTATATTTTATACATCCTACAATCATACCTCCATTTAATACTGCTATAGTTAATGGATTTAATTTATTGTTTTCAGAAAATAAAAAATTAGGCTCTTGGACAGATTACCTACAAATGCGTGAAATAATTCTAAAAGCTAATTATTCAATTTTTCCACTATTAGCAAAGGATCTAGGCGCAATTTCTGCTTTACTTTATGATATAGGAGTTGGTAAAATCAAAATCGAATGTTTAGAAATAGCATCCTAAAAAAACTTTTAAACCCATGAAATATTTAGATTTAGCTACATTGAAATTTTTTTAGTTTCATATACATTAAAAAAAGCTCACTGATCTTCAGTGAGCTTTTTTTGAGCACCCGCTTTTCAAAATGTGAATGTGGAGAATTAAGTAATAGAATAATTTTATTTTTACTGTTCATCCTTAAAGTACTTATAAAATCATTAAAATCGCTAAGTTTACTAACTTAAAAATTTATACTTTTTAAATATTTTTTATAAAACATATTATCCTATTTACTTCCTTAAAGCCAATACTATTATGAAAATTAAAACTACATTTGTTGTTCAATTCAATATCAGAAGCAAGCTGGCTGCAACCTTTTTCACGGCTCCATGCTTCTCCGTATTCAACTAACTTTCTAGCAATACCTATACCTCTAAAACTTTCCTTAACATAAATTCCCTCAATAAAACCAGTTGGACTAAAATAAGCTCCCTCAACATAATCATGCCTTAATGATACATGAATAAATCCTATATATTGATTTATATTCTTACAAACAAAAAAAATATTGTTCTCTAAATCATCTAGTAGCAATAAGGTATCTCTTAACAAATTTTCTCTTTCATTATCTGGCCAAAGTTCTAGGGCTAAGTCAACCAAATGATTAATAGTTTCTCGTGTCACTCTTTCAAAGCTATATTCCTGTAAACTTATACTGAATTCCATAAATCCACCTAAAACAAAATGCTTATAAGACATTTTGCCTTCCATATTAAAACTAATATGTAAATTATAGCACTAAAACTTAATCAGTGCTATAACTTAAGTATCATCTATTTTATGGCTATTGACCAAAAACCCCATTTTTTTATTAAAGATTTTATATGCATCAAAACTTTTTGAATCTATGAAAAAATTTTACAATCTCCCACCAGCCTGTAGATATAACTCCTAAAACAAGAGCCACAGTAAACGTTTTAAACCCTAAGGACGATGTCTTAAATAATGACTGCAATACTGGCATATATATAATACTAATCAAAACTAGAAATGATATTATATTTATTAAAATTCTTGATTTATTTCGATTATCCATTAGCGTTTCAATAATTGATTTAGTATTAGAACTATTAACTAGAACTAATATAATATTACCTGTTATCAAAGTTGTAAGTGAAAAATGTCCCAGAAACTGCTAGCGTTCCAGCATAAAGTAAATACTTCTCCACACTGATTCTTACATTGTTTATAAGCTAGTTCGGATTCACCTGTTAGAATAGCTTCATCTACATAAAAGTTAGATGCTTCCACTACTTCACAATCAGCAGGAATTCTTTCTCCTTGTGAGATATAAACTATATCATTTGGAACTAACTCTGAACTTTTAATCTTAATTTTCTTTGCATCCCTAAGTCCATGAATTTCTGGAGAAACTAAGTTTTTTAAAGCATTCATTGTTCTATCAGTTTTCCATTGCTGAAAAAAGGTTATAGAACAAACGAAAAGAACAAATATAAGCATAACTAGACCTTCCTGAAACTGTCCAAGTATAAAATATATAATTACCTCTATTATCAATTAATATATTGTATTCTATGCTTAAACATTATAAATGTCCATATTTTTGACATACACTTGTTCTCAACTGATAAACTCTATTACATTACCTCAAGTATCCATTGTTGGAACTAGATATTCCTAGCTTATGTATTATATACTTTAAATTTTCATCGATAATTAAAGTGTATAATTTCTTTTAAAGACTAAAATTCAGCTCATTTAATAATTCATTAAACTAATAAACTGATAAAACAATAAATATTACTTTTTACTAAAATATGAAATTCAAGTTTAAAATTAACGAAAGGTGATCTCTATGTTAAAAAAGTTTTTTGCATCATTTATGATTATTGCTTTAATATCAAGTTTAGTAATCAATAGAACTACAGTTAATGCTTTAAGCAATAATGAAACAAACAAAAATTATGATTTAATAGTTAAATATAAGACAGCAGTTTCTGGACAATCTCAAGCTCAGTCTATTAAACCTAATCTAAAAAAGTTTACAGCCTCGTCAAAAACTGATTATGAGTATTTGCTTAACAAGTTAAAAAATGACTCTAACATTGAAATTGTCCAACCAAATATAAAATACAAAAAAACAGATTTGACCAATGCAAACTATCAGACAAAAAATATATCTGTAAATGATAGCTATTTACCTGATCAATGGTATATAAATGACTTAAATATATTAAATGCCTTAGAATATAATTCTGGTTCTAATATTACCGTTGCGGTTGTAGATACAGGAATAGATTATAATCACGAGGATCTTGTTAACAAAGTAATTGGTGGAATAGATTATACTGGAACCGGTTCTTATAATGATAATGAAGGTCACGGTACACACGTTGCAGGTACTATTGCAGCTATAAGTAATAATGGTAAAGGTGTTACAGGTATTGCCCCATCAACTAAACTTCTAGCTGTTAAAGTTCTAGATGCAAATGGTGAGGGAGATACTCTTTCAATCTCTCAAGGAATAATATGGGCTGCTGATCATGGGGCCAAAATTATAAATCTTAGTTTAGGAAGTTCAAGTTCTGACCAAATTTTAAAGAATGCTATTGATTATGCAAGTAATAAAGGGATTATCTTAGTTGCAGCTGCTGGAAATGATGGTTTAAAGACTATTTGTTATCCTGCAGCATACGATAATGTGCTTTCTGTTGGAGCAACAAATGAAGCTAATGAATTAGCAAGTTTTTCTAACTTTGGTGATAAGATTGATTTAGTAGCTCCAGGAGTGAATATTCTCTCTACAGTACCTTCGTTCAATAACAATTACGAGTATATGTCAGGAACTTCAATGGCCACAGCAGTAGCATCTGGTCAATTAGCAATATTAGCATCAAATAATCCAAACTTAACAGTATCAGCTATTAAGACTAATTTAAAAAACTATTCTTTTTCAAATAATACAATAGATAAATCTTATGGCTCGGGAATAATAGATATTACTAAGGCTATAAGCGGACAAGCAACAACATTAAAACCTGTATATACAAGTACTAGTGATGACAATACATATACAAAAGCAATTGATGTTAATTCAAGTATCCAACTTAGCGGTAATGCAGTAGTACCTTTTGATTCGACTTGGTACAAACTTTCATTTAATAGTAACAGTACTCAAGTAAAATTAAAGTTTAGTTCTCAAAATCCAGCGAGCCTTAAAGCAGACATTTTTGATAGTTCACTTAATTCTATTACTGAATTACAAAGCAACTATTTTTCTGGTAGTGAATATACCTTATCAAAAGGGTCCAATTCATATTTATATGTTAAAGTATATGATGATTCAGGTTCTTTTAATAAATGGACAAGTAATTTTAGCTTTAACACTATTGCATTACCGAATGCACCAATAAGTGTAAATTACAGAACTCACGTACAAAATATCGGTTGGCAAAATTATGTTTCTAATGGTTCCGTTTCAGGAACAAGCGGACAATCACTACGGCTTGAAGCTATGAACATATACCTTAGTAACGCACCAAGTAATATGAAAATAAAATATCAGACTCATATACAAAATATTGGTTGGCAGCCCTGGGTGTACAACGGAAGCTTAGCAGGTACTTCAGGACTTGGATTAAGAATGGAGGCAATTAGAATAAATTTAGAAAATGCGCCTACTGGATACCATATACTATATCAAGCTCATGTTGAGAATATTGGATGGCAAAATTGGGTCCAAGATGGAGAAATGTCTGGAACTTCAGGGCGAGCGCTAAGAGTAGAAGCAATAAGAATAAAACTTGTAAAAGATAGTGATATGATTAAATTAAATAGTCAATCAAATATACAGAACATAGGCTGGCAAACAGATTCAGATCCAAGCAATCTTATAGGTACAGTTGGAAAATATCTTAGGTTAGAAGCAGTAAAGCTTAGTCTACCATCACCTCCTGCTGGTATGAAGATAAAATATCAAGCACATATCCAAAATATCGGATGGCAAGATATTTCTTACGATGGTGCTATTGCTGGTACCGTGGGTAAAGGTCTTAGAGTTGAAGCAATAAGAATATGGCTTGAAAACGCACCATCAAATTATACAATTCAATATCAGGCTCATGTTAGCAATAAAGGTTGGATGGATTGGGTTAGGAATGGAGAAACAGCTGGAACCACAGGTTTGGGACTTCCTATTGAAGGCCTTAGAATAAGGATTGTGAACAATAATTAATTTTTAAAATTACGTTTATATCATGATAAATCTGTAGCTTAAAAAACCGCTAAGTAATTTCTTAGCGGTTTTTTAAGCATCTGTCTATCCTAATACATATGATGAAAATTTGGCTTTTTATCAAGTTTTATTTTATACCATATATCCATAAAAAACTTGCAAAGTCACTGAAATATCTATGTTTGATAGTTATAAAATCTTTAGGCTTTTCCTTACACAAAAAAATATGCCATAATCTTCACCAATATGATAATTGGTGTAACATGGCATATCTTTATAATAAATCTATGTATAAGAATATTGTTTAATTTAAGTGGTTATGAAGGAGATACTATATGAGCGAGCTACTAAAATTAAAGTATTGGATTGATAACCACTTAATTTAACGCCTATAATGAAAAATTACTTATATACTGGTACATCAAATATTATTTTTGCATTTGGTACCATGTCAAAACATTTTTTTATATAAACCGTTTGTTTTCTTGCCCACTCTGCATCTGTAGCATATTGATGTGTTCCAGTATTTTGAGGATTCCATCTCATTTTATAGATAGTATCCTGCTTGTAAGTGGCATTGTTTATGTATCCTTTTGCAATCCAATTGGCACCTCCATAGATTGCCTTGTCAATGCTTGTCCACCCTTGACTGTATGCGTAATATGCTCCATTTATTTCATTTCCATCAAAAGCTAGTATACCAAATAAATTATAAACTTTTTTAACTCCATCTGTACCATTTATATCAGTACCTTTAGCTAAATCTGATGTTCCGTTTCCAGTTTCAAGAATAGCATGTGCTGCTAAATAAATAGGATTAATATTATTAGCCTTAGCTGCATCAATAAAAACCTGGCCTTCATTCGCAAGTACACCATCTGATCTAAATAATTTATTAAGGTCACTAGCCGTTGTGCCATCTACATAACTTAATTTTATAAATTGGTATATGTAAGTAGGGTCATTTATTATGTAACTTGGATCTATGTTTTTTTGTACAGTTTGCTTTATGTACTGGTACCCATCGGGAGAATTGGTCCATTTTTGAATATTAGTTGTACTTCCATCAGAATTTTGCTGCGGCTGCCACATATAATATCCTTGAATGCCGTTTTGAATTTGCGCATATCTCCATTCCCATTGCTTTGTGGTACTATTTACTACATCAACTGCAGGTTCATCAGCCATTTGCTTATCTAGCATACTTGTAAGTGATATGTTATAACTTGAATATACCACTTCTTTTTCGTCAACTAATAATATCCTAATTCCTTCTAGTCTTAAACTTTGTCCCTCAGTTCCAGCTGCTTGTCCATCTTTAACCCAATTCTGCCAACCTACATTTTGAACATGAACTTGATACTTTACATGTAACCACGCTGGAGCACCTTCTAGCATTATTTTTATACCTTCAAGTCGTAGACTTCTTCCGGAAGTACCAGACATCTGTCCATCATACACCCAACCTTGCCATCCTATATTTTGAACGTGAGTTTGATATTTAATCCTCATTCCAGAAGTTTGATTTTTTAATGCTATATTTATTCCTTCTAGTCTGTACGAAAGCCCTTCTGTTCCACTTAACTGTCCATCGTAAACATAATCTTGCCAACCAACATTTTGAACATGCGTCCTATAAGTAATACCTAATTTTCCATAAAGAGATGAATCTTCTTTTACTATCCTTATTTTCATTGCTTCTAGTCTTAAGGATCTACCTTCTGTGCCCCCAAGCTGTCCATCTTGTACCCAATTCTGCCATCCTATACTTTGTACATAAGCTTGGTATTGAATATGGTAACCAACTGGCGCCCCTTCTAACATTATCTTTATGCCTTCAACTGCTAAACTCTTGCCTGAAGTCCCAGAAAGCTGTCCATCATAGACCCAATTTTGCCATCCTACATTTTGAACATGAGTTTGGTATTTTATCTTCATTCCTGATATAGGGTTTTCAATAGATATTTTTATGCCTTCTAACCTATAAGATAAACCAACTGTCCCAGAAGTTTGCCCATCAAAAACACTATTTTGCCAACCTACATTTTGAACATGCGACGAATATTTAACACTTATAGATTCACCTGTGTTATCAATAGCAAACACATCTACTGGATGAATATAAATAAGTGCTAATAACAATATTATAGGCGCAATATAAAGTAACCGTTTAATAAATTTAATCATGTACACCTTCCCTTCAAGCAATGCCATATTAAATCTAAACAAAACTTCTTTAGCTAAAACATTGAATTTATAATATAAATATAATCAATCCATACTTATACCGCAAATTTCGATAAAAATCACTTAAATTTACCTGTGGTTATATGAATTATTATAATTTAATTATAATTTATCTTAATATGTACAAGCAATAGTGAAAATATCATAAACGGATGTAAATATTGCCATCTAGCTCTTATCTATATCTTTATTTCTATTTAAATACCAATTTCATCATCAACTTCTTTTTTTAGTTTACCAAAAGATAGTTCTTTATTTTTTGCGCCCAATGTAACATATCCTTTAGCAAGATCTTCAGTTGTATTCTCTAAAAGCTTCATAAATTGTGTATATGCAAAGTTAAGCTTAGGATCCTGCATGTCTTTTCCGAAAACTTCATAAAGGAGGTCCTCTATCATTTGATCCATCCCCCATAATTTAATATGCAAAAGTTCATGTATTACTAATTCATCTAAATTTGTTGACTTAGGATTAAAATTATTTATTAAAAGTATCGCCTTTTTATCTTCTGAATTTATCTTTACATCACCTGATTTTCTCCAATCTTTTTCAACAAACTGATATTGAATATCCCAATCTCTTAATCTTAAAATATCTTGCCATTTACCTAATAACTCTTTTAAATTGTCTTCTTCAAATCTCATAATACTTTCACCTCTTTTTAAGATTGATTCTACCCTTCATTTATAAATCTTTAATTAAATAAATATTTTAATAGAATCCATAAAATAATTTTAACATAATTAATATAAAATGGAAAATAAACACAATTAATTATTGCTATATAAATGCTTATCTTATTAAATATTTCATTATCAATGTATGCTACCTTTAAGTATAACTGATTTTTGTAAGTGGAATAATAAAGCTGTTATAACCATAGGAGGTGAATGTTTTGGAACAACAAACTTTTGCGCCAGCAGAAACTATGCAAATACATGAACTACTCAACTTCAAAACTATTTGTATGACAACATCCAAGATGATGGAAGGGGTAGTTTTTGATCAAGAATTAAAGGCTTTATTAGAGAAAGATGTTAGATTGTCAATTTCAGCCATAAATGACTTACAAGTTCTACTCGGAAAAGCACCAAAATTGAGATAGGAGGTGTAAACAAAATATGATCAATGATTATTTGGAAGTAAGAAATGCAGAAGGAATGCCGAAAATGGTAGATGAAACCATGTCTCTAGCTTTCTTATTAAATGCCAAAAACGGAGTAAGACATTATGCCATTGCTTTAACAGAAGCTGCTACCCCAGAGGTAAGAGCCGCTCTGAATGCTCAATTAAATGATGCGATAAATCTACATGAAGAATTAACCAATCTCATGATTAGAAAAGGTTGGTTTCATCCTGTTGATTTGGAAAAGCAATTTCAAATGGATATGGAATCCTCCAGAAACGCAGTACAGATTGCAAGTTTAAATCTTTTTCCTGAGGATACAAGCAGACTTGGGGACTTTGCAACTCCATATAAATAGTAAGGAGGTAAAATTTTATGAAAGCTGTAACATTTCAAGGTATTAAAAACGTAGAAGTAAAAGATGTACCTGCACCATCAATACAGAAAGCTGACGATATAATTGTGAGAATCACTAATACAGCAATTTGCGGATCTGATTTGCATCTTATTCATGATATGGTTCCCAATCTACATCAGGATTACATAATTGGTCATGAGCCAATGGGTATCGTAGAAGAGGTAGGGCCCGATGTAACAAAATTAAAAAAAGGAGACAAAGTTGTTGTTCCTTTTAACGTAAGTTGTGGAGAATGCTGGAGTCAAGCCTGGAAATACTGTGGTTATTTTAGGCTGTAGACCTGTAGGTTTATTAGCACAAAAATTTGCTTGGTTACATGGTGCTGAACGAGTTATCGCAGTTGATTATATAGATTATCGTTTGAAACATGCTGAAAAATACAACTTAGTAGAGACTGTTAACTTTGAGCAACATGACAATACTGGTGAATACTTAAAAGAATTGACTCACGGAGGTGCAGATGTTGTTATTGATTGCGTAGGAATGGATGGTAAGATGACACCTATGGAGTTTGTTGGATCAGGTTTAAAACTTCAAAGTGGTGCACTGGGAGGTTTTAATATAGCAACTCAAGCTGTTAGAAAAGGCGGGATTATACAAGTTACAGGAGTATACGGCGGAAGATATAATGCTTTCCCTCTTGGTGACTTAATAAACCGTAATATTAATATAAGAACAGGCCAAGCACCTGTAATTCCTTACATGCCAATACTTTACAATCTACTTACTGAAGGAAAAATTGATCCAAGTGATATTATCACACACAGACTTCCACTTGACGATGCACCTCATGGGTATAAAGCTTTTGATACAAAAACTGAAGATTGTATTAAGGTTATATTAAAACCATAAATTGTTATTTAATTAAGGAGGTTACAATATGAATGACCAGTTTATTACACCTCATGAAACCTTACAATTACATGAACTATTAACACTAAAAAATCTTAGTTTAACAAAGGCAATTACTATGTCGCCTTTAGTAGAGGATAATGAATTAAAATCAATTATGAAAGAAAGCGTCTCAGCTGAACAAGTTCAGATAGGAGAATTAAGAGCATATATGGAACAGTCTTATGTAGCTAAGTGCAATCAATAAAAAATTATATTGATGCCTTGTCTATATTTTTTACACAAAAACTATAATTTCCCTAAATTTTTTTAATATATAACCTAAATAAAAAGTCCTAAGGAGGTGATTTTATGAACTCTGTAATAGAAAATCTTACTGGCCTAAACAAGATGAGTGATCAATTAATTGCTACAGATTTTTTACTTTCAGCCAAAAGTGCTGTAAGAAATTACTCTATAGCATTAACAGAAGCAACTACTCCAGAACTTAGATTGACTTTAAGAAATCATTTAAATGCAGCTATTGCTACACATGAAAAGATTTTTAATTATATGTTAAATAAAGGTTATTACAATGCTTATGATATTGCTGAGCAATTTAAAATAGATATGCAAACTACAGATACGTCATTGAACCTTAAAGAAACTGCAGACAACTTCTTATCTAACTTACTTAAATAATAATATTATTAAAATTCAAAGTTTAGGGTTCCTAATTTAACCAATCTTACAGTTATTCTTTTTATAATTATATATTATAAAATAGCTGTAGACTAGGTAACTTATGGGAACCCTATTGCATTTTTCCATATCATTAGTGAGTCTTCAATGGATCATAATCGATTATAACATCTAATACTAATGTACCGTCTTCCTTTATATCCTTTATTGTTACTTTTATATTGTTTGAATAATTAGCAACTAATTTATCATAAATTGCATATTGGTACTTATAATTATTTTCATCATAATGATATAAGTATAGTGTTCTTGTTCCAATATATCCTTTATTATATATTGCAGTTATTGTAGTTGCTCCACTCTTTACTTTTTTAACTTTAACATCTGGCTTCGTATATCCATCCATAGTAAAATAGATATCATTTATCTGCTTTCCAGTCTTATTAGCAACATATATATTAGGCCATGATTGCATTATCATTGTTCCAGAAAATCCTGGCATATTAATTCCCCCATTTTTGAATTTTATAAAAGTCTCTGAAGTGATCTTCTTCAGTGAGTTCTTGTATTGTCATAATCTAAGGTAACACTGAAATGTAGAGAGCCTGTCTTATCTACACTTGTAATCAACACTCGTATATTATTACAATAACCAGCGGTCATTTGATCATATATTATATACTGATGTTTCACGTTATTTTTGTCATAATGATATAAATATAATGCTTTTGTTCCAGCATAACCTCTGTTATATATGCTTATAGTCTTGGTATCTCCACATTTTATTTTTTTTATCTTAGGGTCTTTTGCTCTATAATCTTCTATAGTAATAAATATATCTTCTAGATCTTGATCAGATTTATTTACTACGAAAATTGTTGGCAATACTTGTGGTATAACATACATTTTTCTCACTCTCCCTAAATCCTTAATTTACAAAAATTTGCATAACTTATAAATACATGATACTCTCCATTAAACTTAAAGTAAACTATAGAACCGTATATTCAACCTTAAGAAAAGCTTAATTTTATATAACTTTCAAAACAATAAGGACAGGTAGCTTTGCTTTACTACCTGCCATTATTGTTGCTTATTTAATTTTAACCAATGTTTAAGAATATTGTTGAAATAAAGTGGTTATGCATAAGATTTATCTGATGGTTAACCGCTTAATTCCAATACAGACTTTAACAAGTCCTTATATTATATCAAAAACTAATACATTAACAGAGTTTGATGGTAAATCTAATATTACACAGTTACTACTTAATTCAACTTCCACCTCAACAGGAATAATTTTTTCATCATTCTTCTTATTAACATTAGGAAGATGAACAATATCTTCTTCTCCAGTTAATAGAATTAGTTTAGCTCTATCAGATAAACTAATGTCTTGAATGTCTATATTTATTTTTTTATTAAAGTTGTCCGCATTTACAAGTTTAATATAAACATGTTCAGAATCTCTTGTTACTGAATTAAATATTTGGTCATTATAAGCTTCAAGTTTATATTCTAATACTTTACTATAATTTGAGCCATCATTATATGAACAAACTAAATTACAACCAGTAGTTCCACCATAATTTACTGTAATAGTATACGCTGTATCATTCTTAATTTCCTCGTACGCCGAAGCCCTTAAGTTTCCAGCCGCTGTACTAGATGAATAATCGCCTAAAGTATAGCCCTCTACCCCATTTTTAAAAACTTTCACACCAGTAGCATTACCACTGTAAGCAATTGCATACTCTAATACATTTTTACTTTCAAGCTCAATGTTAGTTAGCCCTACTCCAACATAGAATCCGTCAACCCCATTAATTTTAGAGGCTGAGACTTCTACTTTATAATTGTTCCATTTATCATTCATAATATATAATCCATTAAGACCTGATGCTTGAGCTTTAAGAACTATACCTTTTGTTGAATCAATTGTATAGCCTGTTGATCCTGGAATCATACTCCAAAGATCACTTAATTCCTTTGTGAAATCTTGTTCAAAAATTATTTTCCCACTTTCGTTACAAATAACCTTTACACTTTTTATAGTAATTTCTGCATTTCCAGTTGCAATTTCAATGCCTCCATGTGGAATTAATTCTTTCTTTTCACCTTTTCTGTAAGTTGAGAAAGAAGTCTTTAATGCTTTCTTTCCTATATATTTAGCAAATAATTGTTGTACATAATAGTTTGGTGTATGCCATACTGTTTCATCATCAAACCAGATACAATCTGGTGTCCATCTATAAACATCATCAGTTAATACTTTGTTGAATAAAGGTGCTGTTGCTGCAAGTCTTACTACATCTGAATTGTTTTCAAAACCAGTCATTACTGCTGCTTCAGCTATTGCTCCTGCTAATGTATTCTTATCTGTAGAAGCGTATTCTCCGACAAAGACCTTTGAAGTTTCATTTTCATTTAAACTACCGTCAGTATTATAAGCTCTATAATAATAGTTATACCTATCAACATTGTTTAGTAAGTATTGATTTGAACGATAATAATGTTCATCAGCAATTGTTTCCATGTAATGGCTTTGTTTCTTATACCAAGATACTTCTTCTTCAGTACTTATCTTACCGTCAGTAAAGCTTACTTTTGCAGTTCCTGTTAAATTACCACTTAAGAACTTCCAACCGTTTTGATACGCATCATCATCAGCCTGGGCTCCAACAGTTGAAATAATATATAGTACATAGCCTGGATAATTCTTTTCCATATATTCATCAATTGCTGCCTTAAATATTTCAAAACTAGCAAAAAACTCTACTCCCCAGTTTTCATTTCCAACTCCTAAATAATGAAGATCAAAAGCTGCTTCATGTCCCATCTTTTTACGTAGTTTTGCCCATTTATTATTTTCAAAATCAGTACTTATTGCGAAGTCTATAAGGTCAGTAAAGTTATTTATATATCTATCTCTAAGTTCTCCTCCTGCTGGGTTAGCATAGTCCGAACGAGCCTGACATAAAACTCCACAGGCCATTACAGGAAGTGGTGTTGCATTTAGATCTTCAGCTAATTGGAAGTATTCCATGTAGCCAAGTCCCATTGTCATACCATATCCCCATACATTAAAATTTTCCTTACGTAACTCAACATTGTCTACAGAATCTTTCCAATCATAAACATTGTCCCATATAAATGATCCTTCTGAAATACATCCTCCTGGAAAACGTAAGAAGGTTGGGTGAAGTTCTACTAAAGCCTCAACCAAATCTCTTCTCAATCTATAATTGGGATTGCCATTATAGTTAGAGTTAGCAGTCTTTGAGGTTTCTTCTTCAGAGATTCCCCATACATCTTCAGGAAATAAAGATACCATATCAATTGATACTTCACCTTCAAAACTTAACACAAGCTGACCAAGTACTGACTTAGAGCCAGTTAATACAACTTTACTTTCTACACCGTACTTTTTCCAACAATTATTACCTGCTACCTTAACTACCGCCACATCACTAATAGCATTATTATCACTATCTTTTAATTCAAGTGTTATAGTAGATTCTTTCTCTGCTTTTGCCCAAATTGTAAAGTCATATTTTGCGTCTTTTCTTACAAACATCGAACAATAGTTATTAGTATCGGAAAAGCCCCTGTTAGATATAGTTGCACCACTGGCAACTGTTACATAATAAGAGTTTATTTCTTTATCTTCTATATTAAAAAAATCATTTAATCCACCTTCATTTTTAACTGTAACCTTATCTAAATCTCCATACCAAGCTTCTAAAGGAGTATGATTTCTTCCTGTAGAAACTGCATTTTCTCCAGAGTTTACTGAATAAGTATCAAAAGTAAATGCTTCAAAGGAACGATTTCTTACCAGCTCTGCGTATATTCCGCCATCAGCAGCATTATTTATATCTTCATAAAATAGTCCATATAATGTTTCACTTATATCAACAACCTCATTGCTTCCATCAATTGTTAGTGTATATTGTGGGAGATCTTTAGGAAGAACAGATATTTCAAAAGACTTTTCTGTTGTATAACTCCCCTTTTGTAACTTAGCAGTAATTGTTATTCCTTGAGGTTTTTCTATGGCCTTTACTACACCTTCATCAGTTATAACATCTTTATTGCTTGATTGCCAGTAAACATTTACTTTTCCACCCATCAAAGTTGTAGGTAAGGTTACATCATTTGATAAAACAGACGCTGGAAATGATAAGTACTTGTCTTTTGCTAAATTTACTATTCCATCATCAGTCAAAGATTCACACATAACCTCAATAACTTCATCTTCACTTAAAGCTGCTCGATAAACACGAAAATCAGAAAGTGAACCACAGAAATCAACATCCACTTCATGTTGAGATTTACCTATGCTGTTGCTGCTATAATTTTCTTCATTATTAAATGTGTCAAACCATTCTCTTAGTTTTGCATAAGTTCCGCTAGAAGTTTGACTTATTAATCCGTTTGCAACTATCTTACCATTAACATATATGACTGGACCGGCACTACTTAAAGTTCCTCCTTCTGTTCCCAAAATCGTGTATGAAACATGGAGCCACTCTCCTACAGGATAAGTTTGTCCAGCATCAGCAACAATATCTGCACCTGAGTTTAAGACACCACGTAAATTACGAGTTAAGAATAAATATGGCCCAACAGGTCCTTTTCCAAAATCAAAAATTCTCTCCCATACACTTAATCCTTTATCTAAATATACCCATGTTGATATAGTTAACCCAGTGTTATCATTTACACCTTTAAGTAAATTAGAAGGTAACTTTATGTAGGAAGTTTTATGGCTTCCTCCTGCAAACTTTACAGCAGTTTTACCAGCAACTATATTAATAGTTGGCTCAACTTCTCCTAATACTTCTCCATGGTTTTTGTTATCAGAACTATCCTTACCTACGTGATTTAAATCATCAAATTTATAATGAGCAATTATATTATCACTATAATTAACCTTACTATTATACTGTCTCATGTAATATCTCCCTTCATACCATTTTGTTTATTAATAGTTTATATTTATATAAACTATTTTACCTTATTATAAAATAGTATGTCAATTTATAATTTTATAATTGGCATGTTAATATCCAAAAAAGCAAACTGTAAATCCTTGTTAAGCACCTGATAAAACCAATTACACACTAGCTTCATATAGTATTTTCATTTTTTAGAAATTATAATTATAAGTATTTTCTACTGTATATTGCTACATTTAATTCATATTATATTAAAATAATGATTTATCTTATTTATAATATTAAAATAAAGAAACAGTTTATTATAATTAATAAATTAATTTTAAAAAACTAATTGAAATGCAAAAAAAGTAGTTCAATTTGAACTACTTTTTCTCTATATATTATTAAATTATTTTGTTTATTTATGCTGCATTTAACTCTTGAGCATCATCATCATTATCTTTACTCTTAAACATATTAAGTATTATCCTTAAGGTATATCCACCACCTAAGAAAGCAATCATAAATGTTAAAAGAATAATTATATCTTTGTGTAGCACTGACGTATTTATTCCACCTATAATCATTCTAAGTGTATTTATCGCATAGGTCATCGGGAAGATTTGACCAACAACTCTATAAAAAGTTGGAGCAGTCTCTATTGGGAATGTTCCTCCTGAAGATGATAGCTGTAAAAGGAATATAATAAACATTATTGGTGTTCCTATTACCCCAATAGCATGAGATACTCCATACATTACACTAAAGAACACAATTGCAATAAAAATATTACTTATATAAAAGCTTGTTATGCTTGTAGCATCTATATTTAGACCTTTCACTAACGCAAAGCTTAAAATCAAGGCTTGTAAAGCTGCCGTTGCTGCACCAAACGCAAATTTGCCACCAAAGCTCTTAATAAACTTATTTTCAGTCACATTAAGTTTCTTCGCTATTGATAATACAAGGTTTATAAACATCGAACCTAACCATAAAGATAGACATACAAAGTATGGTGCAAGTCCTTCTCCATAATACTTAATAGCATTTATTGAATTGTCCTTAAGGGTAACTGGTTCTGATACAAACTTAGACATATTATCTGAGTTAAACTTCAAATTCTCATTCATTTTATCAAAACCACTATTTAGTCCATCTTTAAGTTTAGCAGTTCCATCGTTAGCATCATTTAATCCATTCTTTAGCGTTACGGATCCACTACTTAACTTATTAAGTCCATCTGTTAATTCTCCAGTCTTTACCACAGCTGTATCTAATCCATCTTTTAAACTAGTAGTTCCAGCACTGGCAGATTTTAATCCATCACTTATTGAAGTTGAACCAACACTTAACTGATTCAAACCATTAGAAAGCTCACCAGTTTTTTCAGTTGCTGTATTTAAACCTGTTTGTAAAGCAGAGCTTCCGTTTTGAATGGCCTTTGCTCCAGCTATGAGCTGATCTGCACCAGCTGCTGCCTTGTTTTGAGTTTCTGATAGGCCACTTACTAATTGATTTATACCAGAATAAAGATTCTTGGAACCGTCACTTAGCTGCTGTAAAGTATCAGGTAGCGGTTTTACTGCTTCTGCTAAACCTGAAAGATGCCCACCTAGGTTATTATTTTGATTAACAGTATTTAAGTTTTGAATAGTTCCGATTATCAAGGCTAACTTCTGCTTATCGGCATCAGTTAAAGTTGAATTATTAATATCATTTAGAAGGCTTGAATCAATCTTGCTATTTGCATTGCTAATCGCACCACTCTCTAAATTAACTCCATCTGCTAATGCTTTAACATTGTCATAAGTCAAATCTTTTGCACTAGACTTTAATGCAGAAGTTCCATCACTAAGTGCCTTAGCACCACCTACTAATTTAGGTATTTGATCATTGCTAGCTGTTAAGCTTTGTTTAAAAGCATTAAGGCCATCAACTAATTTTCCAGCACCATCAACAACCTGAGTTTCTCCATTAGAAAGTGTATTTAATCCTGACTTTAAATCTCCTGATCCATTAGACGCTTGATTAAGGCCACTTGATAAAGCATTGCTTCCATCTAATAATTGCTTAGTTCCATTTTCAAGAGTTGTAGCTCCGTTACTTGCTTGCATTAAACCATCTCTTAATTGGCCTGATCCACTTGCAGCAGTACCTAGTCCGTCAGCTAAAGTTTTACTTCCATCTAAAAGCTTCTGAGTACCATCTTGTAACTCTGCGGCACCATCACCAGCATCTTTTATAGAAACCTTAACATCGTATAAACTGTCAACTAATGCTTTAGAGATCTCTTTCTGAATACTTGAACTCACTTCAGTCTTTATACTTTCTGCTACCTTTTCTGATATTTGAGAAAACACGAAGTTTCTTCCTTTATTTCCTTCATAAATTACCTCAGGAGTATTAAATGTTCCATCCTGTGAAGCTGCAATTTTCTTTGAAAAATCTTCAGGTATTTCTATCATTGCATAATAGTCAGTACCTTTTACTCCTTTTTGTGCCTCTTCATAGCTCACAAACTTCCAAGCTACTTTATCATTTGTTTTTAGATTCTTCTCAAGTTCTTTTCCTACTGCATACTCCTTGCCATCCTTAGTAACTGACTTATCCATATTTACAAAGGCTACTGGCACATTGTCAAGTCTGCCATATGGATCCCAGAATGCTCCAAGGTAAATAGAAGAATAAAGCATTGGTATGAACATTACTGCTGCTAATGCTATGCTTAAAATAATAATTAATGTTTTTTTACTGCTTGTCCTATTTTTTCTGTTCATTCTTTTACCTCCCTTAAATATTGCTACTATTTTCTTATCATGTAAGATAAGTTTTTTAACTTGGGGGTCAAAATGGATAATATTTTAGTTTATTCGTTTAATCAATTAAACCAACACTACAAAAAATTTATCTAAAATGACAAGTGCCCTCTATAAAACTCATAAGTAGCTTAATTTTTTCTATTGGACTTTTTAGTGTAAGAAAATAATAATTTTCTGTACCTACTTTCTTTATTGCTACAAAACCTGCTTGCTTTAAAATCTTTAGATGATGCGATATTGCAGGTCTAGAAAGTGAAATTCCTTCAGTAATCTTATTTACATTAAGCCCTTCTTCTTCCTGTGCTAAAAGCATGATTATATTCTGTCTATTTTCATCTGCTAAAACATTGAAATAAGGAATGCACTGCCTAAATGTATCTATGATTTGCTGTTTATTTGGCCTATTATCCATATTAACCTCCAATCGTTTATTGGTTTAATCTCTTAAACATATTAATATAATAAAACTTTCTAATTTCATTGTCAATACATGTCGAATAATGTATACAATTACACGAAAATCTTATTTTTTTATTTTACATTATGTAGTTATAATAACTAATTTTGCCTTATAAATTATTATATATACGTTAATTTAGGCTTTGTTTAATAGTATTGTTAAAATTAAGTGGTTATAAAGCATAGGATTGATAACCACTTAATTTAATAACATATACAAAACAAACTTAAAGAATTAATATATCTTTAAAGTATTGTGTTATAGCTTTTTCACTATTTCCTAGATTTATTCTTACTTCATTTATATAAATCATTAATTGTTCAGAAAGACAAATATTTACATCATACTTCAAATTCCTTTTTTCATATTCCTTTGACATAAACTTATTCAAGTAAAGCTCAACATCTTTTATAGAGAAAAGTTCATTTTTTTGTTTCTTACCTTCTAATTCTTCTATTAAAATACTCTTAACTTCTTTCATTATTTTGTAAAGATTCATTTGTTTCCATCTTATTGTTCTTAGTTTTAAATCTTCAAAAATATCTTCTTGTTCTTTTCTAATTATAGGAACGCCATGTAGCTGTTTTTCAAGCTTCCTAATTGTTGAGTTGTTCCTATCAAATTTACTCATGATAAAAAGTGCTCCATAATCATATTCTGTTCTTATAATTCTTCCATAGATTTGTTTAAGATCAATCGATACAACAGGAAAATTAACATTCGCATAAGATTGCCAATAATCTTTTCCTTTTTCAAGCCCCTTTTCAACTAAAGATTTATATAATGGTTCTTTACTATTAATATTAGGTACCTTATCCAAGATTACAGTAGTCATAGTATCTCCAGGAATATCTATTCCTTCAAAATAGCCCTTTGATCCTAAAAGTATAAATCTTTTTTCTCTCAATTTAAGTTTTTCTATGTCTTTTTTTCCTTCTACAATTCTTACCCCTAAATTTTTAAGTTCCAGTGCAGCAGCTGATTTAAAAGCTTGCAATCTTTTTTTACTTGTAAAAAGAATAATTATGTTTCCTTCAATGTTATTTAAAAGCTCTAAAACAAAACTTTTCATTTCTTCCGAGAAAGCTCCAATATCATTTGGATCCATACCATCAAAACTGTATATTGCACTTCTTCCTTTATAATCAAAAACCGGCTCTATAGGAGGTACCTCTAGTATTTCTTTGTTTTGGGATTTAGCTATGTTGATTCCTAAGTTATTTTTTAAATTATTATATCCATTATCCGTACTTAATGTAGCAGATATAAACAAACAACTCTTAGTTCCATTAAGAACTTTTTCATAAAAATCACTTGAAACATCTAAAGGAATGCTTGATATCTTCCACCATTTAAGACTTTTTTCAACTTCAAAATAAAAACAGTAGTCATTTTTACTTTGTTCAATCACATTTTCAATTAACTTAATATATCCACTTATAGCTTCAACTTTTTCAATCATTATCTTAAGTCGTTTATCTTTCTCTAGAGCTGTTATCTCTTTTAAAACATTAACGGCCTTATCAATATTTAAATTTAAGTCCGCTACATCTTCTTTCAAATATTGTAAACAGTTTATAATTGGTGTTATATTAGGATTATTTTTATTCAAGTGTTCTTTTATATTATAATCTCTACTTATTAAGTTAGAATTTATGTAGTTATCAAAAGCTAGTCTTACATTGTCCAGCTGTTCTAAGCAACGATTTATTCCTACTTGTATATTTTTTAAAGGTAAATTATTATTTTTTGCTCGGAGGGAAAGGTAATATAAAAAACCATTTTTTCCTTCTTCATCATATATCTCTGTTAAAAACTTATGAAACTCGTATGATATAAGTGTTTCTTCAAAAGCATCATAAGCTTCCTGTACAAGATTATGAGCTTCATCAATCACGATATTTTCAAGTGGAGCTAGACTCTGATAGGGCCACTTAACTAATAAAGAATGATTCACTACTATTAATTGAGATTCTTTTAATGCTTCCACCTTAGCTGCATAATAGCACATATCTCGATATTTACAACTGTCTACATCACAAAGCTCTGAGTCACAAAAACACTGATCTAGCAAACCATTTAAATTAAACTTCTCTTTTATTAGGTAATTAATTTCTTCTATGTCACCAAAACTTTTTTCTGTTATCAATCTCTTTAAATAAATATATCCTATAAGACTTTTCATATCTTTCGGATACTCTATATCTTCAAATCTATCATAGCATAAATAATTACTTTTCCCTTTTATTAAAGTATAACTAATATCATTCTTCATATTCAATGCCTCTAAAAGGTTTGGAATATCCTTCTCTACCAACTGATTCTGAAGTCCTTTTGTGTTAGTAGAAATAATAACTTTCTCTTCTCTCAAATGAGAGTAAATAGACGCAGGCAGCAAATATGCCATACTTTTACCTAGTCCTGTAGGGGCTTCCATTATAGTAAACTTGTTTCCTTCTAAACCTTCTTTTATGAACTTAGATGCATCTCTTTGCTGAGTTCTAAGTTTATAATCACTTCTATTTCTTTTCCATATATCTTCATTTTCAAAAAGCTTTTCATAATCCTTAAGCGCAAAGATAGTATATGGTTTTTTATTTTCCACCTTAGTTTTTGAAGGAATATTAGAAATAAAATATTTAACATCATCCATATTAATATTTGTAAGGTATTTATACCAATCCCATGCTTCTAGCTCTGTTATACTCATTGGAATAGTAAAACCATTTTCAAAATAAAATATACTAATAGCATGATTAATTACCTCTATAGTATCTTCTGAATCACTAAGTCCTCTATGTATTTCTTTCCTTTCCTTAGGTAAAAGTTTTTTCATTAAGTATTGAAGATTAAATTCATGAAACTCAGGAAAAAGAATAGCAATTAGCTCAAGAGAGTCTAAAAAACTATTTTTTACTGTTAGAAAGCTCTTTTCGAAAGCTGCATTATGGCATATTAAGGGAAGTTCTTCAATAAAGTCAACAAATTTAGCCATAACTTCATCTAATTCAGGTGCACAATCCAATGCTTCTTGATTTATTCCAGTACACAAATCAAGAATGTTTAGTGGGACTTCTATTTTAGGATTAACTAGGCTGCTAAATCTAGCAACTATACCATCTTTTATTTTAACTGCACCAATTTCTATTATTCTATCTTCTAGTGGATTGAGACCAGTTGTCTCAATATCCAAAAACACTACATTATTTAATATACTAAAGGGATCCATACTTTCTCCTCGATTTTCATTAGTAATCTGTAAAAAAGCTGCCGAAGCCACCTTCTTCAGTGAGCTTTTTTTGCGAATCTGCTTTTCCGAGTATATACATAGGAAAACTTGGCAGCTGATATATGCTTCTTTTTATTTTTCTATTATATCTCGAACTAAATTTCTCTACAATAGTATTGAATTTTAAGGATTTGGTTAACATTTTATGAATTTCCATATTTTCTGCTCAATAATAGTATTTATAATACAAAATAATAGTAAATAAAATTGGAAGTAGGTGAAAGCATATGGATGTCAGTAGTATTAAATGTTTAACATTAAAAAGACTATAATTTCTACTTTAATATTAGAAATTATAGTCTTTTTAATTTCAAATTAATCCTCATCCAAATATGGAATAATTATTGTAAAAGTAGTCCCAATACCAACCTTACTATCTATCTCAATTCTTCCCTTATGCTCTTTAATAATTTGATAGCATGCATTAAGACCAAGGCCAGTACCTGTTTTCTTAGTTGTAAAGAAAGGCGTTCCTATCTTCTTAATTATAGCTTCACTCATACCTTTACCATTATCCTCTATTTTGATATATACTTCCTTAGATTGTTCATTAAGCCCTGTACTTATAAGTAATTTAGGATTCGAGACATTTTCCATCGACTCAACTGCATTCTTGCAAATATTTAGTATAACTTGTTTAATTTGAGTCTCATCGCATAATATATATCTTTCGTCATAATCTAATTCCAACGACACTTGAACTTTGCTCATTAATGATGAAGTCTTTATAGTACTTTTCATTGATGAGATTAAGTCATTAAATGCTACTTCTTCTAATTCAGTTTCTCTTGGTTTTGACAAATTTAGAAAATCACTTATAATTCTATTTACTTCATCAGTATCAGAATTTATTTTATTGGCAAAGCCTTTGATTCTATCATTATCAGTATATAGCTGTATTAATTGGCTGTTTCCTTTTATTGTCGTCAAAAAATTTCTTGTTTCATGGACAATGGTAGCCCCCATCTGTCCAAGCAAAGCTAATTTTTCTTGGTTTATCAATTTTATCTGATTCTCTTTCACCTTAGATACATCTTGTACAACTATCATTAATCCAATTCTCTCGTTATAAATATTCTTTATCACAGACGTACTTATCTGTATATTTTTTTTATTCCCACTTGGAGTCTCAATAACACAATCGATTCTACCATCTCTAAAATTAATTGGTGTAAATATTTGGTGAACTTCATTATTATTCAATTTTAGAAGATTGTTCAGTTCATATGTGTTCATTTTAATTATATCTTTATAGTCAACTTCTACTAAATCAGCAAAGTAACTATTGCATGCGATTATTTCTCCGTTATAATCAATTATCATTGTAGGTACTGATATAGAATTTAATATAGTTTGAGCCTGTAGATTTAGATTTTCTATTTGTTGTTCTTGTTTAATATCATTTGTAAGTATAAGAACACCGCCCTTGATCTTATGAGCATTAATCAAAACCTTTATTTCTTTATTATGTGAATCTAAATAAGTTCTAATTATATTTTGAGTTTCTTCTTCATTATTATTTACTCTGTATGGTAAGGAGTTTTCATAATTATTTCCTACCTTACGTAAAACTTTTGATATTTCATAATCATTTAAGCCTATAATACTTTTCTTTGAATATTTGAATAGTTCCTCAAATTTGTTATTAACAAAATCAACTTTATTATTCAAATTGTAAGTATGAATAGGTATAGGTATTGCATTAAGAATATCAGATAGCCTTTGATTATTTTCATTTAATTGATCATAAGGATAATTAATCAAACTTTGAAAAACTGCCTTATAAAGATAATAATAGCTACATATCTTTAAAACATGACCAAATACCACCCAAATTGAATCTGGGCTTTTGAAAAGTGTAAAACATACCTCTGAAGGAATTATCAAAAGAATTGATATATAAAGGAATTTAAAATTAATCAATTGTTTTGTAACAAGGTTGTTTTTTAATTTATATAAAGTTAAAGCAGCTAAGATTATTATAAAATACTCTAGAATTATTTTTAAAAGCGTAATTCCATTTACAGTGTAAAATGAAGGGGTAAATCTTTTATTTATTTGTAAAATATAAAATAGAAAGCTTATAAGTACTAGCGTTTTAAACATAGCAATATACTTATTACCATTTTTTTTATATGGTAAATACGAAAACATCAACAAAGTAAGAACTTCTATAATTCTTGCAAGCAGCCAATATTTTAAAGATGCATCACTATTAGCAACATCATGTAAAATAATATATTTATAAAAATAAGTATGTACTACATCCATTACTGAAACGATTAAGTATCCAAATCCTAATATAAAATTTATGCTTTCTTCTGAACTGTGCCTATTCCATATTATTAAGAAAGTAGATACCCCCATAAAAACACTTAGTAATTCAAGCGTCATATGAACCAACTCTTTATCCAAAGCCCAAAATTTATTGTATATAACTATTGATAAAATAAAGGATATAAATAGTACAATTATAAATGTAACTATTATATTTATAATTATTTTTTGATTAACGTCCTTACATATTACCTCGTACTTATTGTTTAACATAACTATAAAACCCCTTTATGTCAGATATAAATATCAGAAAATTCTATGTTAACCCTCTCATCTTTATCTTTATTCGCTATCCATCTATCTAAATATTGATCCGAATTTAATATTATGTTCTCATTTTCAATATTTTTTAACGGAAGTACAATATCAAATTGAGTAAACCTTCCATATTCGCTTGTAACGCTAATTGTTCCACCATGCATCTTTATCAAAGCCCTAGCTAGAGACAATCCAATACCTGCACCTTCGCTTGTTCTAGATAATGACTTGTCAACTTGAATAAATCTCTCAAAAATCGAATTTAGTTTGTCTTTTGGAATTCCAATACCTGTATCCTTTACGCTTATTTTAACTCTATCCCCTAGATCTTGGACTGCTACATCTATTTTCCCTCCAGGTTTAGTAAACTTTACGGCATTAGAAAGTAAGCTTAAAACTACTTTCTCTATTTTATCCTCATCACACCCAATTATCTTTTCTTCAACATCAGTATCAAATATTATTTGGATGTTTTTTTCTCTCATATAAGATGCAACAGATTGTGTTATATCTTCAACTATTTTTACAATATTGTAGTTATGAAAATTCAAGCCATAATAGCCGGAATCTATCTTCGTTATATCCAATAAATTATTTATAAGTCTTAGCAATCTGTAGCAGTTTTGCTTCATTACATTAGAATATTTCTTTATATCCATTATCTTAGGATTTGTATCATCAACAGCATATAATTCTATAAGCTGTAAAGAACTTAGCAATATATTTAAAGGAGTTCTCAATTCATGAGAAATATTCGAAAAAAACTCAGTTTTTAACCTGTCATACTCTAAAGTTTTCTCTAAAAGCAACTTATTTTCTTCAGCTTTCTTTTTTTCTGTAATGTCTCTTATTGTAGAAATAATATTTACCTTTTGATTATGAGAAAATCTCACTGATATAACTTCAACATCAATTAAATCGCCTTGTTTCGTAACAAACTTATATTCAATAGGTGGCAACACTATATTGCAACCTAAAAGAGAGTTTAATCTTTCAGTGACAACATCATGAAATTCTTTATTTGCAACTTTACCTAATTTCTTTCCAACCAATTCATTGGGACTATCATATCCTAATATCTTTAGATATGAATCACTAACAAAAGAAAATGTTTTTGCATCATGTATGCTTATCCCTATAGGTAATATATCAATTAAACTTTTGTACAATTCTCTGCTTTCACTAAGTTCAATCTCCAATTGCTTCCGTTCTGATATATCCCTAATAGTAGTCACAACTCCTTTTAATCCTTTCACAGTATAAGGGAATGAAGCTGCTTCAACCGTCAGCACTTCATTATCTTGTCTAATAACTTTTTGCTCTTCAAAATGCACTGATTTTAATTTATTGTATAACATATCTTTTCTATTATTAATATGATACACATCATCAGGATGGGCATAAGGCATCATGCTTTTACCTTTTATATCTTCAAAGTCCTCAACACCTAACAATCTAAGCCCTTCTTTATTGACCTTCTCAAATTTCCCATCAACTGTTACATATATACTAACAGGGAGATTTTCAAGAATATCATTATATCTATCGCCACGATTTTTAATGGCTTCGAATTTTCTTTTCTCATTACTGATGTCCCTTATATCTACAAATAAAAAAATACTATCTCCAACTCTTTCATCTTTACATTTTAGTTCTATATGAATTTCATTTCCCCTAGGATTTTTGATTTTGTATTTACCATCTTCTACATTTAAACGTTTTCTCATTTGATTAATAAATACTTTATCATTTTCTTCTTCAAGCAAATTAAATATTGAACTTCCCAATATCCACTCATAATCGCACTCCATAATTTTAAGAAGTGATTCGTTAACAAAAACTATTTCATTATCCTTTTGAACTACAATTGCGCCAGGCATATAATTAAAACAAGTAAAATCTAAATTTAATATCTGATTACTTCTTTCTTCATCCTCAAATTCAATATTGTCAACAGCTGTTGTTTCAAACATCTGATCAACTCCTCCATATGTTAGAAAAAATTTCACATTTTACTATAGTTCTTCATATTTTGCGAAATTCCTCTTACACCAACCCTTTATTTGTATGTTTTTCATATAATTACAACATAATATGCTATTATGTTAATAAGTCGGTTATTTACTCTGATTAGTATACTTTAATAAGCTTTTAAATGTTATAAAAACCCCTAAAGACTTATTCGATATGTCTTTAGAGGTTTTTATAATTAAATTTATTTTGTATTTTTTAAAAACTTTCCTGGGTTACCAAACTCGAAGTCTCCATCTGCTGCAATAGCAAAATGAGCCTTAGCAATTCCTAAATCAACTAAGTCAAAGACGTAAGTATTTTCTATTCCTGCAGTTATATTCCCTTCATTATAATTAAATTTTACCTTTTGAGTGTTCATAGCTGAAGGAGCTTTTTGTACAGCCTTGATTCCTTCTAAAAACCATTGAGGAACATTTCCAATTGATGTGTAAAACTCCTCTACTGATTTTGTTTTTCGATGTGATGCTTTATATATAAGTTTCTCCTTTATAGTTTGTGTTTCTTCAACATTTCCGATTGGAATAACACAAACTAAGATTTCATCATTTGCCAGCTTACCAATTGGAGTTTTCTTATCAAAAGTACCACCTACCCAACAAGTTCCTAAATCCAATTTAGTTGCCTCAAGTACTAAAAGTTCACCATAGTATCCTAGCTTCTCACCTAAATGAGGATCTTCAGCCTTTCCAATAAGCGCCAATATACTCTTAACGCCTGAAAACATTCCATAACTCTTTCTTAATCCATTGAACACATGACTTCCATCTTCAATTAATTGTATTGATATACCGCCTTCTTCATTATATTTAGATATAAGGCTTTCAATTTTTTCAATCTTATCCTTTGCTATTGGTGTAGACAAATAACTTCTACGAGATTTTCTTTTCTCTATTGCTTCTAAAATATCCATTTAAACTCTCCTATGTTTGTTATACTTGTAATTAAATTAATCATAATTACGCTTTTCATTTATGTCAACAAATTTGATTTTATATACAATCTTTTTTAATTTTTACTTTCATCACTATTTTATATATTTTCCAACAAACTCTTTAACCTTATTCTTATATGCTTCTGGAGCTTTAGTTAAAGATAAACCATGCTCTGCACCTTCAACAAC
Source organism: Clostridium folliculivorans (assembly GCF_024341905.1). Lineage (GTDB taxonomy): Bacteria > Bacillota > Clostridia > Clostridiales > Clostridiaceae > Clostridium_AR > Clostridium_AR folliculivorans. The sequence goes on along the minus strand of NZ_BQXY01000002.1, from coordinate 151,248 downwards.
AAGTATATCTTTATCACTTTTGCAAGCATCATATAATCTGTACACCATATTTGTAGGTACAAAAACATCATCTGAACCATGGATAAAAAGCATAGGTATTTTTGTCTTCTCAACCTGTTTTATAGCAGATGCTTCACTAAAATTATATCCAGCTTTAATTTGGGTTAGCAAGCTTGTTGATTGAATAATAGGAAACTCTGGTAAGTCATACATCCTTTTAAGCTGATAAGCTAATTCGTCTTCAACAGATGTATATCCACAATCCTCTACAATAACTTTAACCTGACTAGGTAACTCCTCACCACTTACCATCATAACAGTAGCACCACCCATAGACACACCATGAAGAACAATTTGGGCATTCTCCCCTACTTCTTCCAACATAAAATCGATCCATTTCAAATAATCTAACCGATCTACCCATCCAAAACCAATATAATTCCCCTCACTAACTCCGTGTCCACGATCATCAGGCATTAGTACATTGTATCCCAAATCATAGTAAATCTTTGCAAAATCCCCCATTGATTTACCTCTTCCACCATAGCCATGAGCTAGTATGGCGGTTTTGTTAGTCTTATTCTTCGCCTTAATATAATAACCAACAAGCTTAAGCCCATCAAAACTCTTTATACTTACTGTTTCATAACCAATCTCATTTATCCATCTTTCACTTCCACTAACTTTAGGCTTAGTATCAGTATTTGATACTGGCATATCTTCAGTCGTTGTTAAGAAAGCCTTACTATTTCTTGCAATTGCTAAATCATAAAAAAATGAACTAACGAAGATATCGCCTATCATTAACAATACAAGAAAAATAGAAATAATTATCAGTCCATATTTTTTCTTCATACTATTAATTCCTCCACTGATCTTACTACGTGACCTACAATGATACTTCATTATACGATAAAACATCATATAATGAGCTCCTAATTTAAAATTATCTATCTCTGCAGAAAAACTATGTTTCTTACATATCAAAAAGCTGCATCAAAATTTCTGATACAGCTTCTTATACTTTTTTATATATTATATATAAATTATCAATCTTCTAGAACCAATAAATCTTCATTCTCATTTTCTTCTTCATCATTATTTAGATGCTTTAAATCTTTCCATAACCAAATTCCAGTTAAGACTGCCGCCGAAAAATCAGCTAAAGGTCCAGCATAAAGAACTCCATCTAATCCAAACATTTTTGATAGTATTAAAATTGCTGGAATAAGTATAAGGACCTGTCTAGATAAGGTTAAAAACATAGCAGGTTTCATCTTACTAACTGCCTGGAAGTAATTAGCCCCTATAATCTGAAATCCTGTCACTGGTAAACATAAAAAGAATATAAATAATGCATGTGTTCCGAACTTAATCAATTCTTCGTCTGAAGCAAATATACCAATAAATTGATTTGGGAACAATCTAGTTAATATAAAACCAATAACTACAATAATTGTAGCTGCTGATATTGCTAGCTTTAATGTTTCTTTAATACGGTCATATTTTTTAGCTCCGTAATTGTACCCTATTATTGGTTGAGAACCTTGGCTAACTCCTATTACAGGCATTAACATCAATGTTTGAATACTATTAATAATTCCCATTCCAGAAATAGCTAAGTCGCCACCATATACAATAAGAGTTTTGTTCAAAATAACATTTAGCAAGCTATTTGATAATTGCATTGCAAAAGGTGGTGTTCCTATGGTTAAAATTTTTCTTACTATTCTTGAATCTAGCCTTAGGTTTTTTGATCTAAGTTTAAGAGAACTCTTTCCCATAAGAAAATATGACATTATCCAAGTACTAGACACTACTTGAGCTAAAGAAGTCGCTAGACCAGCTCCTACCATTCCCCATCTAAATATAAATATAAAAATTGGTGCTAATATTGCATTAATTAAAGCACTTATAAGCATTGTAAGCATTGCTATCTTTGGATTTCCATCAGCACGAATAAAGTTATTCATACCAAATCCAAGTGTACCAAAAATCATTCCTACAAGAATTACCTTAACATAATCTCTTGCATACGGTAATACTGCTTCACTTGCACCAAAAGCCTTTAATAACGGGTTAAGAAATATTAACCCCAAAATTGTTAAAACAATAGAAATTACTACTAGTAAGGTAACTGCATTACCCATAATTTTTTCTGCTTCTTCTTTTTTTCCTTCACCTAAACGAATTGATACTAATGAAGTTGCTCCAATTCCTATAAGCATACCAAAAGCCATCATTATTATTTGAATAGGAAATCCAATTGTTATTCCCGCGATTCCAAGCTCATTTACCCCATGACCTATTACAGCTCTATCAATAACATTGTACATAGCATTTACTAACATACCTATAATAGCTGGTGCTGAAAAAGTAACAAGGAGTTTTGAAATTTTCTCTTCCCCTAATCTGTTTGTTTTGTCCATACTTACACTCCTCTACGAATTATTTTATTTTCATTAAAATCTCTTTTAATCCTGCAACTGAAGCTGATAGTGTCATTAAATCTGCTTCGCTTAAATCTGATACCTTTTGTTTTAAAAACTCTTGCACTTTATATCTTTTGTTATCCAGGAAATCTTCTCCGACACTTGTAAGTTTGATAAAAGTGTATCTTCTATCCTTGTCATCAACGAATCTTTCTATATAGCTTTTATCTATTAATTTTTGAACAAGTGGTGTAAGATTTGCTTTACAAATCCCCAAATGTTTCCCGATTTCTGATATGCATATGCTTCCTTTTTCTTTTACCATAAAAAGTATAGTCATATGAGTACCAGTTAGGTCATTTTCTTTTTCTTTTTCCTCTTTATCAAAAGGCTTCACTAATTTAGTTTTAAGCAGAGGAAATGCCCAATATAGATTTTCAATCATTTCATCATATATCTGTTTATCCATTTATGCCTCCAAAAAGGATATAGTTTAAATATTAGTTATATTTATATAATAGTTATATTTTCATAACTATTATAGTATATATTTTTCTGCCTAAAGTGTCAACGATGTTTAATTAAATAGTTAGTTTTCTAACTACATTTTCTAATTTAGAAAAACTCTGCTATTTTATAATAAAAAAAGTCGGAGATTTTTATTTCTCCAACTTCTATAAAAATAATTAACAATGGCTATGTTTAAGAATATTGTTGAAATTGATTGGTTATACAGGAGAGGCTATATGAGCGAGCAACTAGAATTAAATGATTTTTTCAGATGCAATGGCGTTAAAAAACTGTACTGTTCGAACGTAGTGAGTTTACAGTTTTAGCCATGGAATATGACAAAATCATATTAATTCTTTGCGTAAGCTCATTAAAGCGTCGGATGATTAATCAATCAATTTCAACATGGTGCTTTAGCAGCGTCTTAATTTTAATTAAATATATATGATATTATTTTTTCTTCTTACCATTCCCTTTAGCTTTGTGCTGATTATAATATGTTGGCTGAGTATCTGAAGTCTGCTTATTAATGGTATTATCAGTTGCTTGATTTTGTAGTTTGTTATCACTAGCTGCATCCCCAGAATTACCATTTTGAACTTGTTCGTTGGTTTCTTTTGTTTCTTCTGGTATACTTTGTACATTATTTTCAACATTGGATTTATTTATTCCATCATCACCTTTATTACCTGTGCCACTTTCTCCTAAAAGATACATTGAAGCAAATAATAAAATTAGGAAGAAAGGGATAATTAAAAAAATTTTTTTAATCCTAAATTTTTTCTTTACCTTCTTGATTTTTCCCATTGAATTATTTAAAAGAACGGTCTTGTCATATTTTTCAATAATTGATAATTCAATAATTTCTTTTTTTAGATCATGTACAGAAGGATATCTATCTTTAATTTCGGGCTGTATACATTTCTTGATTATTCTTATAAAATCTTCATTTAAATTACCATTATAATTTTCATCAAATAATGGCTCTGCACCACTAAACGGAACTTTACCTGTAAGCATAAAATACATGACCATTCCCATTCCATAAATGTCTGTCTGTTTGCAGGATTGTGCTAGTCCATGTTGCTCTGGTGCAGCATAGCCACTTGATCCCATACAGATTGTATCACTATCGCTATCTGCTTTATAAATTTTTGATATACCAAAATCCACAAGAAAAACTTTTCCACTTGGATTTATTATTATATTTGATGGTTTTAAATCTCTATAAATTATTGGTGGATTAAGACTATGCAGATAATCTATTATTTCACTAATTTCAAGAATAATAGTTTTAATGGTTTCTACTTCAATTTGTTGTTCATCTTTTATATACTCAAATAAAGTTTTCCCTTTTATATAATCTTCAACTAAATAAAAATAGCTATTTTCATAAAATATATCAACTATCCTAGGAATACCAGTATGATTCAAATTCTTTAGTATATTGCACTCTGATAAAATATCTATATTTAGATTATCACATTTTTCAGTTTCTTTTATTGCCCAAAAGTTGTCCAGACGTATGTTTTTGCATAAATAGACTGTACCCATACCTCCAGAACCAATTATTTTTTTAACTTCATATTTATCATCTAAAATATGTCCAACTTCAAGCATACTTACCCCCATTTACTAATCTATCAAAATTTCGCCTAGTATTATATACGAATCCACTTTCTATTTTATGGGGGTACGTATACTTTTTATTATAAAAATTTATTTTTACATTCAAATAGGAGATTTATATAAATAAACTACTTCATATTAGAACTTATCCTAGGAGTTTATCTATATAATACCAATTAAATTACATTGTATACTCTAAAGACATTTGATATAATTAATCAACTAATAATAATTATTATTTACTGCGGAGGAAATATGAGAAAGCACATTAGCACTAAATTAGTATTAATTGTAATAGGATTAATTGTTACAACCTTAGTTGCAATCGGAGTACCAAGCTACTTTGTAATTGTCGGTGAATCAAACAAAGTATTATCTGAACAAATGATGGAGAGAGTTATGTGTGCTTGGGACGTTGCCTCTGGGCTAGATAAAACTGCAACTGATCAAGCGAAAGCAAAAGATGCATTCAATAAATATATTGTAAGCCGTACCGTTGGTGAAAATGGTAATGGCTTTGTTGTAAATTCAAAAGGTGTTGTTGTTTATAACAATGATAAAAGCCTTGTAGGTACAAACCTTATTGGTCAGTCTCAAATTAAAGAAATGGTGGATAATATTTCAAGCTTTACAACGCAAGAATATGGAATGTCTAAGGTCAAACAAGTATTATACACACAAGATGGAAAATCAAAATTTGCATACTATACATACTACAAGCCTTGGGATATGGTAATTGCATTAAATGGAAATACCGCTGAATTCCAGGGTGCAAAAGTAAAGGCAATGGAAGTATTGTTTGAAGTTGGGGCTATTACATTAATACTATCAATATTAATAATTTCACTTGTAGTAAGTAAGTCTACTAAGCCAATAAAAGATATTGCTAAAGCCATGGAAGAAGTTGAAAATGGAAACTTAGTTATAAATCCAGTTGTGGTTCATAGTGAAGATGAGATAGCATCTCTTGCTAATGGATTTAATAACATGCTATCAAATCTTAAGGAACTAACTACTAATATAAAGAAGAGTGCTGTTATTCTTGATAAATCACTTCAAGACACATCAAAAGATGTAAATGAAAGCAAGACTTCATATAACGATATATCTACAGCCATAAATGAAATAGCAATGTCTAATCAAACACTTGCACAAGACATAGAAAAAGGAAGTACCTCAATTAAACAAATATATAATTCTGCTAACAATACAAATACCTCAGCTAAGGCTATACAAAAAATAGCATCTAATACACAACAGGAAATCCAGAAAGGAAGCCGTATAACAGCTATTTTAGGACAAACTTCAGAGACCACTCATAAGGATTTTACAAAGGTTGTAGAAGATGTTAAAGCTCTTAAGGAACAGTCAGAAAAAATTAATCAAGTTACAAATATAATAAGAGCAATTTCTAACCAAACTAACCTACTTTCTCTTAATGCTTCAATAGAAGCATCTAGAGCTGGTGAAGCCGGAAAAGGTTTTTCAGTTGTGGCCCAGGAGATAAAAAAGTTATCTGAACAGTCTTCGGAACAGACTAAAGCTATATCAGAAGTAATAAATGATATTCAGAAAAATATAGACAATATAGCTAATAATGTTGATATGACACGAAATGTAATATCCGATCAAACAATTGCGGTGAAAGATGCAGAGAATGTATTTAGCTCTATAGAAAAGGCTACTTCAGAAATGTTCCAAAATATTGAATTTCTTTCAGTACAAATAAACGAAATAGAGGCTAATACATCTACCACTGTTAACGTGATAGAAGGCATATCTGCTGTAAGTGAAGAAACTTCAGCAAGTTCTGAGGAGGTTACTGCATTAACAGAAATTCAAAATAAGAATATTAATGATATTATGGAAAATATGAAAGAATTAAAAGATCTTTCTACTAACCTATCAGATGCGGTAAAAAACTTTAAAACAGAGTAATCAGTAAAATATATTTTTATAATATTATAATAATCAAAATAAAAATCGCTTTTTATTAATAAAAAGCGATTTTTTATATTCAAAAGTATTTTATTTATTCATTCATTGAAACATTCCATTTTATCACACGATTCTTTCCAATCGACTTTGCATAAGCATTTGCTTTCTCAGCTCTGTTTATCACATCATTAAATGTCTTCCCGTCACTTGGATAATGAGTTACTCCAATTGAAATAGTTGTTGGGTATATATAGTTTTTAGTTTTAGATTCAACGGCTCTTCTTACTCTTTCAGCTAATTTTAAAGTATTTAGCTCATCTATTTCCCTTACTATCACTACGAATTCATCGCCTGATAACCATCTGAACACCTTATCTTCGCTTCTTATGGAGTCTTTAATTATAGAACTAAGATTTCTAATCATTTGATTTCCTGCATCATAACTTATATTGTTATAACGTTTCAAGTTATCTCCATCTATAAACATTATTCCAAAGCCTTTTCTATTTTCTATATGTTCTTCCATTAGCTTTGATAAAAATAGTTTTCCAGCCCGATGATTCGATATTCCTGATACATCATCTATAAAAGCAAGTTCATTTGCGTATTTATAAGAATGAAGTGTGTTCCTTATATTATTAGTAAACATATGTATTATGCGTTTAATTTTCTTTCTAGAAACTTCTCTATTTTCTTCTAGTCTTATCGCATTATTAAATAACAATTCATAAAAATCTTCTACAGATGTAATCTCTTGGTCATATTGTAAAATGAACTTATTTAACTGTATATGAGAGTTTTCAAAAGTATTTATTCTATTGTTCAAGTTAGCTTCTACTTTATAAGATATTTTTTCGATATCAGCGAAATTATAGTTTGGAAAAGTAATTATTATATCATTAGTCCCTAATATAAAACCATACACATTTGGATATGCGGAAATTACACTTCTCACTAACCTGAAAATATCTTCTATATATAACTCGTCCTCTTCTTTTTGAGAATTAAAAATATTAAAAACTATAAATGCGCCTTTTTCTCCAAATATTTTACTAACATCAGCTTCAAGAAAATCAAAGAAGTTTGGACGTACTGTACAATAATTACCATAAACATTATCTAATGCTTTTATTTCCATTCAAAACCTCCTAATTATCATTAAGTTTACTCAAAAGCTTCCTTAGTTGCTTCTTTTAATATAAATATCATATAAATTAATATAATAAAACTACGTAATTTATCCTTAAACAATTTCATATATAGTTGTCCATTATATTCCGTTTACTCTCTTTTGTGATTCAAAGTATCTTGGCAAAGTTAAATAACTTTTCATAAAATCTTCTACTGAGGTAATTTCTTTTTTATATTCAATCATAAATTTATTTAACTGTGCTCTATTAAGGCCTAAAGAATTCACATTATCTTTATATTGTTCTTTGATTTCAAGCGAAATCTCATTAATTTGTTTTGTAGTATAATTAGGCAATATGACTACAAAATCGTTGCTTCCAAATCTAAAGCAATATGATTTCTTATATTTTGATGAAATAGTAGTAATTGCTTTTATTAAAGCTTTAGTATGTAAATCACCAAACTCTCTTCCATACTTTTCATTAATCTTTCTTAAACTAACTATATTGAAAACTATAAAACTGCCCTTTTTACCAAATACTTCACTGACATCAGCATCGATAAAATCAAAAAAGTTTGGTATTGCTGTTAAATAAGTCCAATATAAAGTTTTAAGTGTTTTTGTCTCCATGTCTATCTCTCCTGCTATTTATTATCTTATGTATTTATACCCTTACATCCATATCTTATAATTGATAGTCATATGATCACATAGCTACCACATTTAAATCTTTTTGACCTCCCCTATTTTAAATCCACTGTCCTACTCATAAATCTTTACTTAATAATATACGATTATAGTTTTAACATTTAAGGGGGTAAACCCATTTTTTATATAATTTATTATATAAATCTGCCATTTCAGTTTTTTAAATTGAATTAATTATGTGTTTAACAATTAATGTTAACCAAATAATATGTATTTCATTGAAAACTAGTATATCCCAATAACTATTCCTTGATAAATAAAAAAACTAGTCTTTCAGAACTATTCCTTACTTTACAAGGAATAGTTCTGTCTAAGACTAGACTTTTCTAATATAAGTGGCATGCCACAGAATGTCCACTTTCTACTTCTTTCATTTGAGGTGTTATTTCCTTACATATTGGTTTAGCATATGGGCATCTTGTATGAAACCTGCAGCCTGAAGGCACATCAATTGGACTTGGTATGTCTCCTTCAATTATTTGTCTTTGAGATGCTTTTGCCTTTAGCGGATCAGCTATAGGTATAGCTGAAAGTAACGCTTTTGTATATGGATGCAGCGGATTACTATACAAATCCTTGCTTCCTGAAATCTCTATAATATTACCTAAATACATTACACCGATTCTATCTGATATGTGTCTTACCATTGAAAGGTCATGGGCCACAAATAGATATGTCAGTCCTAGTTCCTTTTGTAGATCTTCCAGCATATTTACTACCTGGGCTTGAATAGATACATCTAAGGCTGATATAGGCTCATCACATAATATGAACTCAGGATTAGTTGATATAGCTCTTGCAATTCCAATTCTTTGACATTGTCCTCCACTAAATTCATGAGGGAACTTTTCCATGTCTGTTTTCTTAAGCCCAACCATCTCAAGCAAACTCTGAATCTTGTTAGTTCTTTCCTTATTAGAAAGATCTGTATGGAGCACAAGAGGTTCGCTGATTAGTTCTTCCACGTTCATATTAGGATTAAGTGATGAATAAGGATCTTGAAAGATAATTTGCATCCTTTTATTATATTGTTTCATCTCTTTTTTACTAAACTTTGCAATATTAGTTCCGTCAAAAAATATATCACCTGAGGTTACATCGTAAAGTCTAGTGATTGACCTTCCGAGAGTAGATTTACCACAGCCAGACTCACCTACAAGCCCGAAGGTTTCACCTTTCTTTATATCAAAAGAGACCCCATCTACAGCTTTTACAAACTTCTTTTCGCTTCCAATAAATTTATTCTTAACGGGAAAATACTTTTTTAAATCTTTTATTTCTATTAATACTTTATCTGAATTATCCACTTATATGCCTCCTTTACATTAACTTGCAGAATTCATCTTATTCTGATAAAAAAGTCGCTGAAGTGACCTTCTTCAGTGAGCTTTTTTAACGCATCTGCCTTTCCGAATGAATATGAGGAAAATTTGGCAGGCGAATAAGTTTTATTTTTTACTGTTAACTCTAAACAGCTTCTAAAAGCATTTAAATATTTAGGTTTAGCTACCTTGAAAATTATATAATTTACTCTACAGTAAAAAGCACATAGCTCTATGTGTGTCACTAAACTTTTTATAATCAGGTATCTCACTAAAACATTTTGAGTTTGCAAATTCACATCTTTCTGCAAAAGGACAGCCTTTAGGAGGATCTAATAAAGATGGAGCAGAACCCTCTATAGGTTTAAGTCTTACTTTTTCATTTCCCTCAACTTTAGGTATAGAATTCAGTAAAGCTTTTGTATAAGGGTGCTTAGCTTTATAAAAAATCTCTTCAGTAGTTCCCTCTTCCATTATCAATCCACCATACATAACTGCTATTCTGTTGCATATGTTTGCTACTACTCCTAAATCATGTGTTATAAGAATAATGGACATATCATTAGCTTCTTTTAAAGACTTTAAAAGTTCTAAAATCTGAGCTTGTATAGTAACATCTAGAGCAGTAGTAGGTTCATCTGCTATTAGTAATTTAGGTTTACAGGCAAGTGCCATTGCAATAAGTACCCTTTGCCTCATACCACCACTAAATTCATGTGGATACTGCTCTATTCTTTTTTCTGGCATTGGGATACCTACATCAGCTAAAAGTTTTATAGCCATTGTCTTTGCTTCTCTTTTATTAACACCTTTATGTCTAACTATTACCTCAACAAGATGCTCTCCAACCTTTTTTAATGGATTTAGAGCCGTCATTGGATCCTGAAAAATCATAGCCATCTCTTTGCCATTGATCTTTTTCATATCCTTAGGTGATAGTTTTAAAAGATCTTTCCCCTCAAAATGAACTTCTCCTGAGTCTATCTTGGCGTTTTCTTGAAGTATGTTCATCACTGATCTCATAAGCACACTTTTACCACTACCTGATTCACCTACTATTCCAAGAACATCTCCCGAGTTAACCTCAAAATCAACTCCTCTAACTGCTTCTATCTTGCTATTTTTATTATAAAATGTAGTCTTTAAATTTATTACTTTAAGAAGTATCTCGTCATTCATAATATTATCTACTACCTCCTGCTGTCTTTGGCTCAGCAAATACTCTTAAAACATTCCCTAATTTATTAAAAGAATATATTGTAAGAATTATTAATACACCTGGCAAAATAGCCATATAAGGTGCATTTTGTAAATTTGTTTGAGCATTTTGAAGTAAATTTCCCCAAGAAGACATAGGCTGTTGGATTCCAAGTCCTAAAAAGCTTAATGAGGATTCTGTCATTATAGCATCAGCTATGCTTGAAGTTGAAGCAATTATTATAGTGGGAAATACACTAGGAATAATATGTTTAAAAATCACATTTCTTGAGGCTTCTCCAATAGAGTTTGCATAAAGTACATATTCTCTTTGTTTTATAGATAGTGTTTCTGCACGTACCAATCTCGCGGTTCCCATCCAAGAAAATAATCCAATTACTATAATTATGGCTTGAAGCCCAGGTTTTAAAAATATACTTACTACAGTTACAAGTATCATCCAAGGAATAGATGATATAATATCAACAAACCTCATTAGAAGATTATCTATATGTCCTCCGAAATATCCACTTATTGTACCTACACCTATACCTATGCTAGTGGAAATAATCATAGCAAGGATTCCAACTATAAGAGATACTCTTCCTCCATAAATGGTTCTCGCTAAGTAGTCTCTGCCTAGTTCATCAGTGCCAAATAGATGGCTCATACTAGGAGTTTGTAATATACTTGAAGTATCAGTAGCATTTGGATCTATAGGCATTAAAAATGCAAATATTGATATAACTATTATAAATACAAGAAAGGCTATTGAAAATAAAGCACTTTTATTACCCTTTAACTCATCTATGACTTTTTTTAATCTTACGCTTTTCATAGGCCTTACTCCATTTCTTTTATTCTAGGATCAACAATTGAATATAATATATCTGATAATAAATTTCCTATTATTACCATAGAGGAAGATAGTACTAAAATAGCCATAACCACTGGATAATCTAAGCCTCGAACTGCTGTAACAAAATACGGACCTACTCCTGGCCATCCAAAAACAGTTTCTGTTATCATCGCACCAGTAACTAACATCGGTAGTGCCATACCTATCTTTGTGATGATTGGTAGAAGAACATTTTTACAAATATGCTTAAACAATATCTCACTTTTGCTTGCACCAAAAGCATTCTGTACCATTACATATCCCTCAGAAGTTTGTCCTATGGTTGAAGATCTTACATATCTAACAAGCTCTGGAGTATAAGCAATAACTAACACAAAACATGGCATTATATAATGTAGTAAAAAGTCCGATATAGAGCCTTCAACTCCTATAGTATTCATCCCCAATATAGGAAGTATAGATAGCTTGTATCCAAATATAAAAATTAAAATCATTGCAAACCAAAAGGTTGGAGTTGCTATACTTATTGAACAAAACCCGTCTATTATCTTATCTACAAGTTTGTTTTTATTAGATCCAGCTATAAGCCCAAGAACTATTGAAATAGCAAGAGAAATCAAATAAGCTGGAAAAACTAAAACCATCGTAGCTGGAAGTCTTGCACTTAGGTCGTTTGATATGCTTTCATGAGTAACAATTGAATATCCAAACTGACCAGTAAGCATCCCTTTTAGCCATAAGAAATACTGCACATAGGCAGGTTTATCAAATCCATATTTTGCTTTTATTAAATTAATCGTTTCTTGAGGCATTTTTGGAGTTGTCATAGCATCCACTGCATTGTAAGGCGCCATCTGAATCAATGCAAAACAAATAATACTAATAATTAAAAGCAGTGGGATAGCTTGTAGAATTCTCTTAAGTATGTATTTTGCCACTTATGCTCACTTCCTTAATTAATAAATTATACATGGAGAATATAAGTCTATATATTCCCCATGTATCTACATATGGATGTACCACTTCGTAATAAATTATATTATTTTAAAATTCTCTCACCAAAACCCGTGAGAGTTTTAAAAATTGGTTTCGGATCGAAGGGGTACATCCTTAAAACTCTTATTTATAATAAAGCTTAGACATATCTTCAAAAGTATAAACTGGTACTAGTTTAGCATCATCTACTCCTTGTAGGTTTGAACTCATAACAACAATTCTTTTGTTTTCAAGAATTGGGAAGAAATATGCATTTGCTTGAAGCTTTTGCTGAACTTGATTGTATATATCTTTTCTTTTTGCTTCATCTGTTTCTACTCTTCCAGCATTAAATAAGTCATCAATTTGTTTATCTGCAAAATGACTGTAATTCCATTGGCTATCTGATAAAAATAAGGAATTAAAAGTATCTGGATCTATTCCCATGATATATCCGCCAAGGAACATATCATAATTGCTATTTTTATCTTTCATTTGTTTACTTATAGCAGCATCTTCGCCTGCAGCAAGCTCAACATCTATTCCTACTGCTTTTAGATTTTGTTGAATTATAGCAGCTTCCTTTTGGTAAGGAACATTGCTACCTGGATATCCAAGTTTAAGTTTTAAACCCGAAACCCCAGCTTTTGCTAAAAGTTCTTTTGCCTTAGCCTGATCAAACTCATACTTCTCAACATTGTCTGTATGGAATTTATTTTCGTTAGGAAGGAAGGAATAAGCTTTCTTAGCATATTCTTCTGACCCGAAAGCAGCATTTATTAAATCAGTTCTGTTTAGTGCATAGAAAATTGCTTGTCTAACACTTGCATCCTTAAGTTTTGGTGAGTTAGAGTTAAGCACAGTATAAGCTATTCTACCTTCATCATACTTGTAAGGAGTTAAATTATTACCTTTTAATAGGCTATCCAAATCTCTTGATTGAACTGATAGAGCATTTATTTCTCCCTTTTGAAGAGAAAGCTTAGCAGTATTAGCATCTGGTATTACTCTAAAGATAACATTTTGTATCTTTGCTTTGCCTAAGAAGTAATCATCATTTCTAACCATTTTAACGTATTGGCCAGCTTTATATTCTTCTAGTTTATATGGACCAGTCCCTACTGGTTTTGCATTCTTAGTGCTATTTTCAAAATTAGTTTCACCTTCATAAATATGCTTTGGCATTATAAAGATGTTGGCTAAAAGTTCCATTCCAGGAGCACTCACTTCTGGTAATGTGAAATCTACAGTATAGTCATCAACCTTTGTAATCTTCACTGGTTTCCCGTTGAATACCAATTGGCTATATGCCCATCCAGCATTCTTTTCTTTTAACATTTCATTGTATGTGAAAACTACATCATCAGCAGTAAACTTAACACCGTCACTCCACTTTACATCTTTTCTTAGCTTTGCAGTATAAGTTAATTTGTCTGCTGATTGAGTCATGCTTTCAGCAAGGAAATAATTAATCCCATCAACATTGTACATATATAGTGGTGAGTATAATGCCTTTATCTCCATTAATCCATAACGATCACTAGTTGTTATTACATTTACAGAGTTACCTGGATCTCCATCAATACCATAAACAAAGGTATCTGATTTAGTTGCAGTTCCTGATGCATTTGTAGTACTTTTTGCTCCACTACCACAGCCTACTAATAAAAAAGCTGCTGTTGTTAGAGCTGTTACAAGCATTGATAATTTTTTAAATGTCATTTTTGTTCCCCCTTGTTAATTAATTAAATGTATAATAGAAAACTTTAAGAATATAATTGAATAACTGTGAAGTTTAACCATTATTAGAGCAATAAAAAAACTCCGTCTCAAATTCAGAGACGAAGTAAAATCCTCGTATTCCACTCTGATTTCCATGCAAATACACAAAATCTAAAAGTATGTTGGTACAAGCATACCGCAACGCTATATCGGGCGTTCCCGCTGAAGTCTACTTAAGATTCACCAACTCAATCTAAAAACTATTTTCTATACTCCTCTGAATTCTGTGAAGATATATTTAAAAATATATTTTTTATATGAAGTGGTATATCCGTATAATTTCGATTCAGAACTCAGAGATGCACTTCCATTAAGTTTTACCTAAAACCTCTTCCACCCAAGGAGATCTTTCTCTGTTGGCTCTTCTTAACTTACTCTTCTCATCATTGTTCAATTCCTATATTTCTTATAAGTTTTATATGTTTTAATAATAATCCACAATTTTCATGTTGTCAATATTTAATTAATATATCTTTAATAATTATATGCAGTTCACTTACATTATATTTCAGTAAAAAAATAAAACTAGCCTTAATCGGCTAGTCTTATTTTTTATGTGATTCATAATCTTATAGTATTCTACTTTAACAAAAATTTATATATAGTAGTATGTTTGTATTCCTGTCCTTCTTTAAATACTGGTGAAGGAAAACTTGGAACATTCATAGAATTTGGGTAAAATTGAGTTTCAAGACACAAAGCAGATCTCTTATTATATACAGTCTTATTTTTTCCAATTATAGAACCATCCAAGTAATTTCCCGAATAAAGTTGCACTCCAGGCATTGTAGTATATACTTCCATGATACGTCCGGTTTTATCATCTATTACTTCTGCTGACTTTTCTAGTAAATTGCCATCAGCATTAAGACACCAATTATGATCATAACCTTTTGCCACGATCAGTTGTTCATAATCATCATTGATTCTCTCACCTAATTTAAAAGGTTTAGTAAAGTCCATCGGAGTTCCTTTTACATCTCTAAGTTCCCCTGTTGGAATAGATTGACTATCAATAACTGTAAATCTATCTGCATTAATCATAACCTTATGATCTAAAGCTGTACCAGAAGCATGTCCTGATAAATTAAAATATGAATGATTCGTTAGGTTAATCACAGTATCTTTATCTGATATTGCATCATAATCTATTTTTAGTTCATTGTTTTCTGTAACAGTATATCTTACTTTTACCTTCAGATTTCCTGGGTATCCTTCTTCACCATCTTTACTTAGATATGTTAGCTCGATACTTGGATTTTCTTTATCGTTTATAATAGCAACCTCCCAGAGAACCTTGTGAAATCCTGTAAGCCCTCCGTGCAGTTGATTCTCCCCTTCACTTTTAGTTAAATTATATCTAACTCCATTTAGTTCAAAAGAAGCATTTTCAATCCTGTTTGCATATCGTCCTATGGTTGATCCTAAAAACGCTGGATTTTCAAAATATCCTTCTATTGAGTCATATCCAAGAACAATATCATCAAACTTTCCTTCATTATCAGTAACTTGAAGTGAAGTTAAAATAGCTCCATAATTTATTATCTCAGCTTTCATACCTTTTGAATTTTCTAATGTATAGCAATATACTTTTTCTCCATCTCTGTTTTCACCATAAACCCTTTTACTTATACTCATAATCTACTACTCCTTTATATATATTTAAAAAATAATAAACTTAATTTAATTAATCTTTATTCTAAAACCAAACAATCTTAGAATTCTCATTTTCCTGAGTCTTATATTGAGTTTTAATTTTATTATATTCTTTGATAGAATGATTTGTATTTTTTTTAATGGTGATAAAATATCTTAAATTACTTGTATTTTTACAGCCACTACTTAAATCGTTTACTTTTCTACCACTACACTCTCAAAGGCTAATAATATAAACGATTCTCGGAAAAAAACAAAAGGATTTTCCTTATCATCATACTATACCATTATAGCATTTTTATTCTTGTGTCCACTATAATAATACCATATTATTTTCTCTCTGTTTACACCCTATTTTAAATATCACATTTATTCTCTTTAGAAACTCCTATATCAAAGCAGTTTTTCTTCTATACTACTTCGCATGTACATCTGTATTTATATATATTCCATCATTTTCTTCGTCAATAATTAGTTTTTGTAACTTATTTTCTTAATTATTGTAAATTTATAACATAATATTTAATATATAGATATATACTTTCTATATATATTTATCATTAATTAATACATTATCTTAAGTAAGCTTATAAAACAAATTTACATACCGTAAAAATTTAAAACTTAATTATACCACTTCTTGTTGAAATATTTACACTAAAATTTCACTAAAACTTCTCTATTCATACTACCTAATAATTCAAATAAAGGAGGTGCACACCTTTAATCTCAAAATTCAATAAATTGTTGGTCGTCTAAAATTTTGATTATCTAAAATTATTAATATTAAGGGGATTTTATAATGAAAAAATTAACAAGACTAATTTCGTCACTTGTTATTGCATCTACTGTAATTACGACTTGTTCCTTTTCTAACATTCAAAATGTAAAAGCAGCCGATACAAATAATGATGATTGGCTGCATTGCGTAGGCAATAAGATTTATGATATGAGTGGAAAAGAGGTTTGGCTCACTGGTGCTAACTGGTTTGGCTTTAACTGCAGCGAAAACGTATTCCATGGTGCTTGGTATGACATTAAAGGCATTTTAACAAATGTTGCAGATAGAGGTATTGGTTTTTTAAGAGTTCCTATTTCCTCTGAGCTTCTATATAGTTGGATGATTGGAAAACCTAACAAAGTTTCAAGCGTTACAGCTGCTAATAATCCACCATATTATGTTTGTAATCCCGACTTCTATGATCCTACAACAAATGGCGTAAAAAACAGCATGGAAATATTTGATACAATAATGAGCTATTGTAAACAGTTAGGTATAAAGGTGATGATTGATGTTCACAGTCCAGATGCCAATAATTCAGGACATAATTATCCACTTTGGTATGGCGTAAATACACCAACTGCTGGAGTAATAACCACCGATAAATGGGTAGATACCTTGGCATGGTTAGCTGATAAATACAAAAATGATGATACAATCCTAGCCTTTGATCTTAAAAACGAACCTCATGGACAGAGAGGTTATACAGCTGCTACTCCTACAAATATAGCAAAATGGGATAATTCTACCGATGAAAACAATTGGAAATATGCAGCTGAAAAGTGCTCAAAGGCAGTGCTTGCAAAAAATCCAAAGTTACTAGTAATGATCGAAGGTGTTGAGCAATATCCAAAAACTGAGAAAGGTTACACTTATGACACTCCTGATATATGGGGAGCTACTGGAGACCAATCACCTTGGTATGGTGCTTGGTGGGGCGGAAATTTAAGAGGTGTAAAAGATTATCCAATAAACTTAGGTTCACTTAACAGTCAGATTGTATATTCGCCTCATGACTATGGCCCTTCAGTTTACAATCAAACTTGGTTTGATAAAGACTTTACGACACAAACTTTGTTAGATGATTATTGGTATAACAGCTGGGCATATATAAATGATAAAGGAATCGCGCCACTTCTAATCGGTGAGTGGGGTGGCTACATGGACGGTGGAAAAAATCAAAAATGGATGACTTTATTGAGGGATTATATAGTAAGTAAGCATATTAATCAAACCTTCTGGTGCATAAATCCAAATTCAGGTGATACAGGCGGACTTCTCGGCAATGACTGGAAGACCTGGGACGAAGCAAAGTACGCTTTATTAAAACCTGCACTTTGGCAGTCTGGAGGAAAGTTTATAGGACTTGACCATCAGATACCTCTCGGATCAAATGGCATTTCTCTAGGACAATATTATACTAACAAATAGTTTATCTATACTTTCCATAACTATAATCATTCAAAGCACTTGAAATTACTAAGTTTAGCTGTAATTAAAATTTTATAATTCTCAATACAATAAAAAGTGAGAGCAACTTTACGGTTGAAGCTGCTCTCATTTTTATAATTAACCACGCTAGATATGTTTCCGATTTATATTTCTTTTAGTATATCAAAGTATAATTTTATTATATAGGTATAGTTGTCTTCGCTAATAGTTAGTAATCTAATTACTATATTAACTGCGATAAGAAAATATTTATTTTAGTACCTTCACCTAATTTACTTTCAGCAGAAATTGTTCCTCCGTGATACAGTATGATTTGCTTTGCTATAGAAAGCCCAAGACCAGTTCCTCCCGTAGTCTTTGTTCTCGACTCATCAACCCGATAGAATCTGTCAAAAATCTTAGATAAACTCTCTTTAGGTATACCTATTCCATTATCTGTTAATGTAATAATTACTTCTTTGCCTCTTTCCTCTGAATTAATCATTATTTGCGCCGAATCTTTACTAAATTTTATACTATTGTCAATGAGGATTCTCATTACTTGTTTTAATTTGCTAAAGTCAGCATAAACCTTTACTTGTGGATTAGAATAATATGTAATTTCAACATTGCTATAACTTAGCTGAGTTTCTTCAACTATTTCTTTAAAAAGTGAAGCGATTTGAAACTCTTCCTTTTTAATTGAAAGTACATCATTATCTCCTTTTGCAAGATACAATAGATTTTCTATCAATTTATTCATGTTTTCTGTTTCCGATTTTAGAGTTATAAGTGATTTATTCAGTTGCTCAGTATCATTCTTCCCCCACCTATAAAGCATATTTACATGTCCGTGTATAACAGCCAGAGGTGTGCGAAGTTCATGAGATGCATCTGATACAAATCTTTTCTGATTATCAAAATCTACTTCAAGCCTTTCAATCATAAGATTAAAAGTATCAGCCAAATCACTAATTTCATCTTTTGCACCATTTGTAACTATTCTTTTACTAAGACTCTTTGAAGTTATTTCCTTTGCAGTTTTTGTAATATCCTTTATAGGTCTAAGCAGCTTTTTAGATAAAAAGTTTCCAGAAATTAAAGATACAATAATCCCCAAAATGCTTATAGTAAAAAGAATTTCAGCTATATATCCAATCTTATCTCCTATGTCTTCAAAGTCTTTTGTTACAAATATATAATAAATCTTTCCTTTTACATCTACCACCCTACTTGTGGAGAGTGTTCCATTTAATTTTTCAAAGGAATCTTTGTTGCGTAATTTTTTGTTTTGTCGACGTTCGGTATTTAGAATTAAGTTTCCTGTGTTCGAATAGATAATATTTTTATTTTCATCATACACAATATAATAAATTCCAGCGCTTAAATTAATACTACTTACATTTTTACTATCTATAATCTTCATATTTTCAATATAACTTGAAATAATATCTGCATTTGAAGATATTACAGCTTCACTATCCTTAACCATGAAACTTCTTATCAATATAAACGTAAACAAAGTAAATATGATTAATATACCCATTAGAATTGAGGAGTAGATCAAAGTAAGTTTTTTTGAAATAGAAAGCCTCTTAGTTATGAGAAAAATATCATCTATTTTATTAAGAATTTTCTTTCATAACATATCCTACACCTCTTATCGTAGTTATATATTTATCACCGACACTATCTTCGAGCTTATTTCTTAAATAACTAACATAAACATCAACCACATTTGTATCACCTACATACTCATATCCCCATACTGAATTCAAGATGTGGTCTCTAGTCAATACCTTCCCCTTATTCTTAACCAAAAACTCCAATAATTGATATTCTTTTTTGGTGAGCTCTATATGTTTGTTACCTTTTCTAATCTCGCATAGCCCTTGATTTAAGTCAATATCTCGAAAAGATAATATTCTATTTTCATCTTTTTCAATATTAATTGAATTTATTCTTAAAGCACTTCTAATTCTTGCTAACAGCTCTTCGATTGCAAATGGTTTGGTTAAATAATCATTAGCACCATTATCTAATCCAGTGACTTTATCTGAGACCTGATCACGCGCAGTTAGCATTATAATAGGTATATTCGAAGTTTTTCTAACTCTCCTCAACACTTCAATTCCGTTAAGTCCAGGAAGCATAATATCTAGCAGTATTATATCGTAATTGCCACTTTGGATTTTTTCAAAGCCCGTTCTCCCGTCAAGTTCCCAGTCTACTTCATATCCTTCGTAAGTTAACTCTGGCTTTAAAAAACTTACTATCTCAGTTTCATCTTCGATAATCAAAACCTTAGTCATTTTCTCCTCCCAGTTTTTAAATACTTAATTAAAAGCCGAAAAACATTTAGTTTTTCGGCTGTCTTTCTGTATTATAAATAATACTTGCAATAATTACAATAATGTTTGGCCCAGTATAAGTAAATTATTTTATTTTCCTTGCATTGAATTACGTTGACCATTTCCTTTAACGCTTTTTCCGCCTTTATTAATTCTATTCCTTTTCTCTTTAAGATTCCTATTGTTCCTATCTCTTACACTTATAATATCACCGGACAAGTTCTTCATTATTTCTACTCTGTCTCCAACTTGTATGCTATTCGATGTTGTCTGGAAGTTACCTATGTCTACTGTTTTAGTGGTAATGAAATTTGCAACTGTAACTTTGCTTCCATCAACATTAGTAACTGTGCCCTCCACTTGGAAAAGTAAACTGAATGCTACCCTTAATGCAATTACGATTACAATTGCTACTAATGCAGCAATAACAGTCTTTTTGTTAAAAATTCTTCTACCAAATTTCTTTACTTTTTCATTTTGAAAAAACAATTTTATTTTATCTTTCATTTATATTCTCCTCTCTAAATCACTTTATAGTGAAATTATAATACTTATATCTTCATAAGTTATAAGAGAAGTCATAAAGTTTGATTAAAATTTTCTAATAAACCATTATTTTCCAAAAAATAATACCTTAATTTATTCGCTTCATATTTTCTTCATATCATTCTAGTAACATTTTCCTATAAAATGTTTTGGAGGTATAAAACTATGAATATGACTCATTATATGTCATTATTGGCATCAAATCAGCCTTGGAACTTGCTTATATTTATGGCAATTCCAGTAATATGTGCTGAGACCCTTACAATCTCAGAATTCTTTATCATATTTAACAGAATAAAAAGCGGCGGTATAAGAACTTTAAACAAAGCTGTTGCAATTTTCGATGGCTTCTATTTTACAGGAATTTTTATTTATCTTTTTACAACAGCAGTAATACCACTAACAAAGACAGGTGGTTGGCATACTTGGGTAGACGTAGTTGCAGTAGGTTTTTATTTAAGTGGCGTAATCTTCCTTTTACCACTTGCTTTATTAGAATTAGGTTTAATATTTAAGAATAAAACTGATGACGAAAAGATGAAAATACATTTCATACTAGTAGGTGGCTTTCTTGTAGTTGCACATATAGCAATGATTTTTGGTATGGTAAATCCAGAAATAGTTAACAATATGGGTACTATGGATAGTATGAAATAATTAGTTCATACTACTAGAAAGTATATTTATTAATAACCAAAAAGTAGCTAAAGTAATATCTAGCTACTTTTTTGTTTATCTACATTTTCAAATCGTACATGATAAACCCTGACAAGCCAATAACTTTTGCATATATATATTAAAATATTACCATGCAAATTGTATAAATACTTCCCTAAATAAAAAGCTTACTTGGATATCTTTGTTTTTAAACAATAACTTTATCAAAATAAATAGTAAACTTTGTGCCCATTTTTTCTTTACTTTCCACTTCTATGTCAGCAAGATGAAGATCTAAAATATTTTTCACAATTGTTAAACCTATACCACTTCCGTCTATCTCATTTCTACTCTTATCACCTCTATATAACCTTTCAAATATAAACGGTTGATCTTCTTCTTTTATCCCGATTCCATTATCTTTAATCTCTACAATTATCTTTTGATCTTTAGGATACATATTAACATTTATTTTTCCACTATCTTTAGAAAACTTAATAGAATTAGAAATTATATTTATGAAAACTTGTCTTAATTTATCTTTATCGCCAGTTATATAGTACTGTTGATTTTTTTGAACATTATAATCAATTTGTATCCCTTGGTTTTGAGCTTCCATATAAAAATCTTCACATATACTCTTTAATATCTGATTTACATCAACTGTTTCAAAATTAGCTTTTATGCTTTCTGATTCAAACTGCTTTAATAACTCCAGATTACTTAATAGCTTACCGAATCTTATAACTTCATCATTTAAATCTTTAAGTCTGTCATCAGTAATCGGAAAAATACCATCTATCATTGCTTCTAAATTATTTTGTAGTATATTTAATGGAGTCCTTATTTCATGAGAAATATCAGACACAAGCCGCTTTCTTAACATATCTTGCTGCTTTAGTTTTTCTGCTAATACATTTACACTGGTTCTCAAATTTTCTAGTTCCTTCATATTACTCTTTGTAACAGACTTAGTATCAAAGTTTCCTCTTGATAAGCTTACAGACATTTTTGAAACTTCTTTAATAGGTCTTGAAAATTGTTTAGAGAAATATAGACTAATAACAATTGTTATTATCATGGCTATAAAACCACTAGCAATAATACTTTTATTTATAGATAATTTAAAATTAACATCTTCTTCAGATAATAAAACTGATGAATACTGTCCTATATCTACATAACCTACTTTTTTATTATCCACTTCTATAGAGAATCTTTTGGATGTATATACCCCAGTATCCTTAACCATCATAGTATTGAAATTTAGATTATTCTTAATATCATTAGCATCCATTCCCCATATAGTCTTTTCATTACTATCAAGTAGAGTTAGACAATAATTCCCCATATATGCTTCATGCATCATTTCAATACCAGAATCTTTTGACCATTTTCCTTCTCTTTTATAGATTTCTTGAAAATAAGATACAATTCTTTCGTACCTTTTATTTTGTGTGTCTACCATATAATCATCAAACTTTTTTGTTATGGTTAAATTGACGAACACTGTTATAAGTAAAATTGCTGCAAGAGAACATATAAAAAACATAATACTCAGTTTTCTTCTTATACTTTTCACTAATTGTCACCACCAAATTTATAGCCGACTTTTACTACTGTTACAATATATCTTGGTTTTTTGGTGTCTTCCTCAATCTTTTTACGGATATTCTTAATGTGAACATCTATGGTTCTATCATATCCATCGAAATCTATCCCGCCAATTTTATCTATTAATTGTTCCCTTGATAGTACTTTTCCTTTATTGATAATTAGTGCATATAAGATATCTAGCTCATTTGAGGTCAAAGGAACTTCTTGATTTTTAACTTTCACAAGCCTTTTTTCATAATCTACTATTAAATTGCCATCATCATAAAGTAATCTAGAATTATCCTCTTCATGGGAAATTCTTCTAAAAAGAGCATTTACTCTTGCAGTTAATTCTCTTGGACTAAAAGGCTTTACAAGATATTCATCTGCTCCTATTTCTAACCCTTCAATTTTTTCGTTCAATGACCCCTTTGCAGTAAGCATAAATATATGTACGTTTGATTTTTCTCTTATAATTTTACATATATCTTCTCCACTTATATCTGGAAGCATTAAATCAAGAATTACTAATTTAAACTTCGTTGATTCAAATAGTTCAAGGCCTTTTAAACCTCTAGTTGTAGCATAAACGGAATATCCTGCTTTTTCTAAATAAGCTTTTAGCACATCTAATACATTTTGCTCATCTTCGATAATTAAAATATTACTCATAATTCAGCCTCACATAACTTTCTGTTTTAGTATTTTATAAATTATATCAATTTTCATGTTTTAGTTTACTGCGCTTTCATTTAAAAATTAGTTTATCTATAGAGCTTGCACATCTCTATAGAGTTGAAATGTAATAACTTTTCACTTACATTCCTAAATTAACATAAACTTATGAATATTATATGAAAAAATTTCACATTGAAATGAAAATCATTAAATTCAAATCAATTCTCCATCATTATATTAACATTTTCTTTTACTGGTTATCTATTGGTTTTATGAGTAAACATGCAAAAAGCCAGCAATATCTAATCATTTTGATCAGAAATTACTGACTTTCAACACAACTTTATTATAAATCATAAAATTTTCATATCTAAATTGTACCTAGTTGAATTTAAATATAGGAAATGGCTATTAAATTACAATTTAAATTTTGAACTTATTTACTTCCTCAAGCATTTCACCAGTCATAGAGCTAAGTATTTGGGCTGCTGCTACCACTTCTTCTGTAGAAGCATTCATCTCTTCTGACGATGCTGCAATTTCTTCTGCTGAAGCTGAAACCTCAAGAGCAACTGAGGACACCCCATCTACTCTAGCTAAAATAATATCTTTATCATTGTCTATACCTTCAGCAGAATTCTTAACTGTTTCTATTTTAGGAATTATTTCACTTACTGCTCCTATAATATTTCCAAATGATGTTATTGAACTGTTTATTATTTCAACTTGATTTACAAGTTCATCATCCATTTCAACAGAATCTTGAACTATAACATCTGTATTATTAGATATTTCACTGATCAATCTTCTAATATCTTCTGATGACACCTTAGATTGTTCAGCAAGCTTTCTTATTTCATCTGCTACAACCGAAAATCCTTTTCCAGCTTCTCCAGCTCTTGCTGCTTCAATAGCAGCATTCAATGCCAATAAATTGGTTTGTCCTGCTATGTTATTAATTATATTCGTAATTTCATTTATTTCATTTATGTTTTTTCCAAG
This sequence comes from Clostridium folliculivorans, assembly GCF_024341905.1. Lineage (GTDB taxonomy): Bacteria > Bacillota > Clostridia > Clostridiales > Clostridiaceae > Clostridium_AR > Clostridium_AR folliculivorans. The sequence continues at coordinate 126,066 of NZ_BQXY01000002.1, read as the reverse complement.
TCCAATAATCTTGGTATTAAATGTCTTAAATGATTCACTAACTTTTGTTACAGACTGATTTAATTTATTCATTTCACTACTACTCTCATTAGCCATTAAACTAATTTCTCTAGAGTTTGAATCTACAACTTGTATTTCATTTACCATTTCAGATAACTTGTTACTAAATTTATCTATAATTTCTGTTACATTTATTAAATCCTCAGACTGATTTCCTGTTCCTTGTGCAATTTCATTTATCGCTTCTGCAACATTTTGTGTTGTACTTGAGATCTCCTCAGCAACAGAAGCTAGGTTCTCTGATTGTCCATTAATATTTGAAGAATTTTGTTTTATTCGACTAATCATTTCTCTAAGAGAATTCTGCATTATTTTCATTGAATTAGTCATTTCTCCAACTTCATCCTTTGACTTTAAATATTTAGGAGAAACTTCTTCACTTAAATTACCCATTGCTAACAAATCTAAGTGTTTTGAAGTTGATTTTATTCCCTTGGATATACTGTTAGAGATAGTATAAACTGTTGCTAACCCAATTAATAAAAATAATAGCGCTGATACCATAACGGTAGTTTTTAGACTATCAAGTTCTGATAATACCTCTGACTTTGATATTACAACTGCCAGTGACCATTCTGTTCCCTTTACAGGAGCATATCCTACATATTTATCTACACCCTGAAATAGATATTGATCTAGTCCCATTTGACCTTGAGTCATGTTCTTTTCTATATTTGCTAATCCATTTAAACTAGAATCTTTTTTTGCTTCTTCAATTGGATTATACAATTTCATTACTAAATCTTTATTGCTATGAGCTATAACCGTTCCATCTTTCTTTATCATGAACGCATTGCCTGTTTGTCCAAATTTAATCTGATTGGTTAATTCACTTAATTTATTGCCATCCCTGCTGCTGATCAATACTCCTACAATATCATTATTATTTTTAATCGGCACTGCATATACTATAACTATGGAACCATCAACTTTACTAATTAATGGATCTGACACATTATTTTTACCTGCTAAGGCATTTTGAAAATATGATCTATCTTTAATGTTAGCACTTTTCCCATCAGTATATTTTACATCACCATTTTTATCAGCAATACCCATTTTTATGCTTCCACTTCTTTTAACTTCTTCTACTAGTATAGGCACCTTGTTTTCCCATGCTTCATTAAGATTTTTTATATCGTTTCTTGATGCCATAACTTCTAATGAACTCAACTGCCCTTCAACTCTACCTTGAATATTACTTGCTGATTGCTCCGCTATCTTCGGCAGTGTCTTTGATAAGTTTGAAGTTAGTGCCTTTGATGAATTAAAAAAAGAAACTATACCTAGACCGATGCATATAGCACCTATTAATAGACCTAAAAATAATATTAATTTTCCTTTTATGCTTTTCATAAATCCTCCCATTTAGTTAATTTGCATATACTTTAATTGTTTTTTTAATACAATAATATACTGCGTTAAAATTTTATCACAATATATCGTATTAGTAAATATATTGTCAAAAACTACATTATTTTGTCATGAAGTATACTTTTTTTATCTAAGTTAATAAACTTAGAATTTTTAGTTCACACCTATTATGTTTATTTTTTATATTAAGCATTAGTTGTTCTAGTGAGTATTTTACTGTAAAATAAAACATATATATCCAATTGACATCTTATAATACAAACTTTTCTTTAAACTATGTCGAAACATTATATTCTTCAACCAATTTTAAGTATTGGTTGTCTAAAAAATTAAGATAAGGAGATTTCTATGAGAAAGTATTTTAAATATCTAGTAGTTCTTTTACTATTTACACTTTTACTTTCAACTCATACCGTATATGCCGATAGTAAAAGTTTTTCTATTGACAGCCTCGCCATAGATACCGCCATAAACACCTCAGGTGATCTTGAAGTATCAGAAGTTTATGAATATAACTTCAAGGGTGATTTTAATGGAGTCACTAGAAATATTAATTTTAGTCAAAGCTCAGGAGTTGAGAATATTGAAGTTAGTATATTAGATGGTTCAAACAACACACCTTTTAAAAACAATGATAGTAAAGAAAATGGAACTTTTACAGTAGCTACAGATGGAAACTACAAAAAACTTACCATATACTCAAAAAACAGCAACAAAATTGTTAAATTCAATATTAAGTATTCCATAATTGGAGCTGCTACTAAGTATAATGATGCAGGTGAATTATTTTGGAAGTTTTACGAAAATTCATCTAATGTAGATATAAATAATATATCTCTTAAGGTAAACTTTCCAACAGGAAATCTAAAAGACGCAAAATATTGGGGCATAGGTCCAGCTTCTGGAACCGCAAGTAAGGCTGATGATAATAATTTCTTGTTTAATGTTTCAAAGCTCAATTCTGGAGAATACTTAGGTTGTCGTATACTTTTCCCACTAGATTATCTTAAGGATGCTAAAAAGATAGTCAGTGAAGATGCCTACAATAGAATTTATAATGAACAGATGAATAACGCTTATACTCCAGAAACTAATTCAAACAGCATAAGTAGTTCAAATAATTCTATTAATTCACCTATATATGAACCACCTGTAAATCATTATGCTGATAAAGATGATAGTATCGGTATTTTTATATTGGTTTTAGTTATAGTAATATTAGTAGCTACTATATTGATCTATAATGCTAAAGAAAAGGAGAAGTTTCAAAAAGAGCTTGAAGAATATAGAAGCACAGAACAATTTTTTAATGATCCTTATTGTGATTCAATCCCTAGTGGCTTAAGTCCAGCTTTAGTAACTTATCTAATAAGTGAATATATAGAAATAAATGATATAATAGCAACTTTACTGGATTTATCAGTACGAAATATATTATCCTATACTACAAATTCCTATGTAGAAAAAAAATACTTTTCCAAAGATGAAGAAAAGATAGATTTTACTTTTTCAATAAATACTCATGCTTTAGACTTTTGTTCTATTCACGAGAGATATCTTCTTAATTGGCTTTCTTCTTATGGAAATTACCCTTCCTTTTCACTAAAAGATATAGAAGTACAAACAAATAATCGCAAAACAGCACTGGATTTTAAAAATAAATTTAACGATTGGAAATTCGCAGTAAAAACAGAAGCAGATTCAAAGCCTTTCCATACTAAGATAAGAAACCGTTATGTATTAACTAATACCTATCAAAACGAGTATTTAAAATGGCTTGCCTTTAAAAATTTTTTATTTGACAGCATAAATTCAAGTAAAAGTGAAATTTTAACTCCAGCGCTATGGAGAAAATATTTATCTTATGCCTTAGCTTTAGGGTTAGCCGACAAATTAATTGAGTTCTCCCCTAAACTGGCAAATGATGACTATATGTACTCAGATCCTTTATTCTATAACATGCATTATCTTAATTTCATTTATTATGACTTTTTTGATGATTTCCAAAATCAATTAAATCATAACACTGCAGATAACAGTTCTAATAGTTCTAGTGATTTTGGTGGAGGTTTTGGAGACGGAGGTGGCTTTACCTCTGGTGGAGATGGTGGATCTAGTGGAGGCGGTGGAGATTCTGGTGCATTTTAGACAACTTGAAAAAACACACCTTATCAGATTTTGATAAGGTGTGTTTTTTCTTAATAGGTCATCATTAATTTGCTTCAGATATAGCTTTACATATCAATAAGCTACCTCTATTACCGCTTCATTAAACTCCAGTTTCTTTGCCTTTCTTCATATAGAAGTAGAATGGCACTCCAAGAGCTGCCAATAATGCTCCATAACCAATTACTTGCCAGCCTGAACCATATATAGCCCAACATGCATATACAAATCCTATTAGGGGAATCAATGCACACTTAATAAAAGTTGAGAAATTTTTAATTTGTCCATTTTTTATCATAATTTTTATCTCTGCAAGAGCTGTCATAGCATAAACCGGTAAATATGCCAGTGTCGCCAATAAAATTACAAATGTGAAGGCTCCTACTAGAGATTTATTGTAGTTCATATATAAGAGAATATTTAATAATACCGAACCTATTATTAATGATACATAAGGTGTTTCGAATTTTGGGTGAACTTTTCCAAAAGCCTTTGGAAACACCCCGTTTTCTGCAGCTGCAAAGCCTACACGTGCTGTTGAAAGCAGCCAGCCTACAGTTGTACCAAGTATACTGATTATAACTGCTAAAGTAATAAATGTTGATACTCCTCCTCCAAAGTACTGGGAAAGAATGTCTGCAAAAGGTGCCTTACTGTTGGCCAAAGCTTCTTGAGAAATGGAACCCATAGCAAAAAAGTTAATGCATATATATATAACTGCAGCTATGGAAATACCAAGTATTGTACTTCTCTTAACATTTTTCTCCGGATTTTTTATTTCACCAGCAGTAATAGCTGCACTTTCAAGACCAATGAAGGCCCAAAGTGTATTAACAGCTGCTCCGTTCACTGTTGATAATCCTTTTCCACTTGGAAACAATGGTTTGATATTTGCTACATTAAAATGAAGTGCTGTAATTATAATAAAGAATATAAAAAAACATATCTCAAATATAGTAATGACTGTCTGAATTTTCCCCGCTCTTCTTACTCCAAGAATGTTAATACCAGTAAATATCCATAATACAATAGTTCCAAATATGAAGGCAACATGTCCATTAGACAAAGCTGGTACTAAACTAGATGTATATGTACATATAGCGAGAATAACTGCGGCATTTCCAATCCACGACCCATTCCAGTAAAGCCATGCATTCATAAATCCTGTAAATTCACCAAAAGCAACCTTTGAATACTCATAAGGTCCACCTGTCTTTGGATACTTCGATCCCAATCTTGCAAAGGTTATAGCAAGACATATAGAACAAGCTGCTGAAATAAGCCAAGCCATAATTGTTCCACCAGGGCCTGTAATTCCTGCCAGAGTAGCAGGCAACATAAATATACCAGATCCCATCATATTACCAGCAACCAATGCTGTAGCAATAAGTAGTCCAATATCCTTTTTTAAATTTGTCTTTTGTTCCACGATTATTCCTCCTAAAGGTATAAATTTTTAATCAAACACTAAGTAAACTAATCTATGTACAACTTCACCGCGTTAAAGTTTTAACTGCGCACTTTTGCATCATTTTCTTTACTACGGCTTGATAGTGCTTATCTGTACTTTACTAATATTATATAACGCATCACTATCTCATATTTATTCGTAATTGCATTAACATTATGCATAAAAACTCGAATTTTGTCAATAATTAAGTTTTGGCACCATTTCTATATTTTTATTAAAACAAGACCTATTGAAGATTTTTCCCACCATAAATATTTCTTGCAACATAAAACGATTACTTCAAAAAACTACATTTATGTATTTAATTGCTTTAAAAACAAAAACCCTCTCACCAGGAGAGGGTAAAATATTTAACTTATTATTATCAATATATTTAATACTGTTCTTTAATTATTGCTGTTGCTTTTGGAAATATTTCTTTCTCCAATAAAGAGCTACATTAACTAATCCAATCATTACAGGAACCTCAACAAGTGGCCCTATTACAGCAGTAAATGCTTCCTTTGATTCTATTCCAAATACAGCAACTGCAACCGCAATAGCAAGTTCAAAGTTATTACTTGCAGCTGTAAATGCTAAAGTTGTAGTTTTCTTATAATCAATACCTGATTTATAGCTTATATAGAAAGATGCTGAGAACATGATAACAAAGTATATTAAAAGTGGAATTGCCACTTTCACTACTTCTAAAGGTAATTGCACGATGTATTGTCCTTTATAAGTAAACATAATTATAATTGTAAATAATAGTGCAATCAATGCTAAAGGACTGATTTTAGGTATGAACTTCTTTGTATACCATTCTGATCCCATCATTGGTTCCAAGATTAATCTAGTTAACATTCCTAATGCAAAAGGAATTCCTAGGTAAACCGCCACAGACCTTGCAACTTCACCCATGGATATATTAACTTTGTATCCAGTGAGCCCAAATACTGGCGGCAATACAGTAATAAAAATATAGGCAAAAACTGAATAGAATATAACCTGAAATATTGAGTTAAAAGCTACTAATGCTGCTGCATATTCACTGTCTCCATCAGCTAAACTATTCCAAACTATAACCATGGCTATACATCTAGCTAAACCAATCAGTATAAGCCCTGTCATTAAAGCCGAATCCGATCTCAAGAAAACCATAGCTAGAATGAACATAAGCACAGGTCCTATAACCCAATTTTGTACTAAGGATAATCCTAAAACTTTCGGGTTTCTAAATACTTTACCTATTTCCTTATAATTTACCTTTGCTAGCGGTGGATACATCATAACTATCAACCCAACCGCAATAGGTATTGATGTACTACCTACAGATAAATTTGATAAAGCCTTTGATAACGCTGGTACTGCCCAGCCCAAGGTAATCCCTAAAGCCATAGCTAGAAAAATCCATAATGTAAGATACCTATCAAGTAATGAAAGTCTTGATTTACTTTTCAAATAAAATCCCCCTTAAAATAATATTATTACTTAACCTCATTAAAGTATCAGCTGGTTAACCACTTATTCAACACGATGCTTTATTTTAGAAGCTCAACAAGCTTTTCACCTTTTATTTCTTCAGGTTTCCATTCTATAACTGCAAAATTGCCATTAGATATTTCTTCTACTTTATTAATCCAATGTATTTCATTACTTGCTTTTGCCTTTAAAATAATATTTGTTGTATTCGTAGCATATAAACTCGAATTTATAGCCCACCATTTGCTCTTTATTCCTGCGCGTTTTAAATCTTCATCAAGTCTCATTGCCTCGTAAACCGGTGTAGTTTCTGCCAAAGTTACAATTACAACCTCTGTCTCCTTTGGATTTCTTAGCTTTGGTAAAAGCTTCTTAACTGACTCTGGAGTATCTCCTTGAGAACGTGATATCTCCTTATTATAGCTTTCTGTTGAATCCAAAAGTAAAAGAGTGTGTCCTGTTGGAGCTGTATCAATTACAACCACTTCATCTTCTGATTTTTCAACTATTTCCGCAAAAGCTCTAAAAACAGCGATTTCTTGAGTACATGGAGATCTCAAATCCTCTTCTATATATTCAATATCTCCCTCAGACATAGTTTCTCTAGCTTTACTTAGTACTTCTTCTTTATACTTTTCCAGTTCTTTCTTTTCATCTATATTACTTAAGCTTATCCCTTGCTCTTCATCTAACACAAATTTCAAATGAGCAGCTGGATCAGTAGTAGTAAGATGAACCTTCTTGCCTTTATTGGCTAAGCCTAAAGCAATTGTAGCAGCTATTGTTGTCTTGCCAACTCCGCCTTTTCCCATTGTAAATATAACTTTTTTATCTGTATTATATAAATCATTAATGATATCCTTAAGACCTAACATGGCACTTACTTTAAGCTCTTCATTGTTCACTTTAATATTATCTTCCTTTAAAAAAGCTCTTACATTCTCCAGACCTGTAATATTATAAGGTCTTAATGGAATCTCAAAGATTTTTAAAGTTTCTAGCTTTTCTGGGATATCTTCAAGTGCTCTTCGTTGTTTATTATAAATACTACGTGATAACTCATCATCTGCATTATTGAGCACTCCATTTATAACTAAAATCTGATTATTTACCCCTATTTCTCTAAGTTCCTTCGATGCTCTTTCCGCCTCTTTTAAAGGTGTTATCTCTGGCCTTGATACTAAAATAAGAGTAGTAGCCTTTCCATCAGATAATGTCTTAACCGCCTCACTATAGACTTCCTTTTTATCTTCAAGTCCTGCAAGTTGCCCTAGACAAGATGCTCCATGAGTACTTTCACTTATAAAGTTACTCCATGCTGAAGGTAATTGCAGCATTCTTAACGTATGACCTGTAGGCGCTGTATCGAAAATTATATGATCAAATTCCTTTTGAATACTATCATCAGTTATAAAGTTAGTAAACTCATTAAAAGCTGCAATTTCAACTGTACATGAACCTGAAAGCTGTTCCTCCATATTTTTAATAACAACTTCAGGAAGCTTACCTCTGTACGGCCCAACAACACTTTCCTTATATTCATTTGCGGCTTCTATAGGATCAAAATTAGCAACCATAAGGTTTGGTACTTCTTCTATTTTTACTCCTTTATTATTTAACTCTCTGTTAAATACATCTTGAAGATTTGAAGCTGGATCTGTGCTTACTAACATAATCTTTTTACCTTGATCAGCTAAAGTTATAGCAGTAGCACAAGCGGTAGATGTCTTTCCTACTCCACCTTTTCCAGTAAAAAATAAATATTTAGTTAACTCTATATCACTTGGATTAAATAATTTCCACATATTTAAACACCCTTCCTTCGCTAACAACATCCACCTTTACACCCACAGCCATTTGTCTTTTTCTTGATTTGTAGCTTCAAGTAACTTTCAGGAACATCAAGCATAGCACAAAATTCTTCATTTGTTGGATATGCTTTTGTTTTAACAACTTCTCCATCAACAATGGTTACAGGTAGGCACTCTATTCCTTCACTATTTAATAAATGATTGATGACTTTGTTATCTACAAAAGCCTGAGGATTATTAGTTAAGTTGAATCTATCCACTATAATACCTCTGCTTTTTAAATTATTTAAAACAGTAGAAACTCTTAATAATTCTGGATCTATACTTGGTCCACAAACCCCTGTGGAACAGCACATTGCTGGATCAAAAATAATCATTTTTTTCATAATACATATCTCCCTTTTTATTCACATTCACATTTTGATTTATCTTTACATATACAATCCTCAGTATCAGTTATAAGATTCATAATAAACAGCATTAGTTTATTACAGTTTGTTGCGTTTAATGAATAATGGCTCCATAACCCTTCTTTTCGACTCTTTACAAGACCACACTCTATCAAAACCTTCATATGATGAGAAAGTGTTGGTTGAGTAAAATCAAAGTTTTCTAGTATATCACAAGCACATTTTTCTCCGCAAGATAAAATATCTATTATCTTTAATCTATTTGCATCAGAAAGAGCTTTAATTACTTTTGCGTTTTCATTATAATCAAGTTTCAATTTATCACTCCTTATATAGATAATCATCTATGTATAATATAGACCTTTATCTATATATAGTCAATATTTACTTTGTAATTACTGCAACCTTTCAATATTAACATCTATATTGGTCTATATTACATACTATGATTTCATTAAAATAATGTGAATAAACAAAAAAAGCCAGTTTACACTGGCTTAAAGTCATATCTATTCACTTAGATGCTACTAAATCTCCCCTATAGCACTTAAGCTAATTTCATTATTTTTAATTCTTCTTTTTAAATCCTTTACCTTCTCTTCAATTGCTTTTGCAGTTTTAATGAATTCCTCATCACTTTTACCTGATGGGTCATCTAAGCCCCAATCTTCCTCATGTTTCGAAGGCAAGAACGGACAAATTACATTACAGCCCATCTTTACAACAATATCTACCTCAGGTATGTCTGTAAGTAGCTTCGATTTTTGTGTTTCATTCATATCAATATTATATAAATCCTTAATTATTCTTACAGCATCTTGATTTATTTGTGGTCTTAATTCAGTTCCAGCCGAATAAGACTCAAATACATCTGAAGCAAACATTTTCCCTAATGCTTCTGCCATCTGAGATCTACAAGAATTATGCACGCATATAAACGCTACTTTTGGTTTCATTATTAATCCCCCATTTTTTAAGTCTAAGTGTTTTTAAATATAATTAAAATGATTTTTAAGGAGCTACCTTTACAAGCATGACTATTCTTATTGTCGTCTTGTCAAATAAAGATTTTATCACTTGCATTAAATCTGAACTTCTTAACTCATTCATGACCATATTCAAAATATAATCATATGATAATTAAAATGATTTTCTATGTCAATGTTTTTCATAATTGCAGTTCACTTTAATTTTACAAACTGTTTCAGTAAATCATAAAGCTTAATAAAAATCAAACAAAGCAATGCTGATGAGTTCAGAACTTTTTTGTTGTATAATTATATTTAAGCCAATCATCAACCAAAAGACCATTGTGAAGTAACAACCTCACCTTTTCCTAAAGGTATTTCCTCTTCATTTGTCCATTCAATTATTTCATCATCATCTGTAAATACTTCACCTATGTCTTCAGCATATAAATTACTGCTTTTCTTCTTCTTCCTGCCCCTTTTACTTTTTTTAATTTCTATTATATCAGTGCTATGTTCTTCTTTATTATCTCTATTATTATCTCCTTCAATATCCTTAGAGATAATAGGATCTTTAGTGCTAATTTCCAAGTTTTCAGCATTAACTACTTCTTTATTTTCTATCTTAAGCAAAGCCTTATCCTCAAACCCTTCATTATCCTTTTCTTCAGTATTCTTTGTATCAAGTTTACTATCACAAGCCTCATTTAACTGAAAATCTATAGTCTTTGCTTCAGCTTTTTCATTCTTAGTTATTTCTTTTTCTTTTACTTTAATATTTTGGTGCTTAGCAAAATTTTTCACTCTATATATCCTATCTTCAGTCAACTCGACCATTTCTAAATCAACAAAGAGTTCTAAGGCAAGCTTAACCTGATCAACATCTCTATTAAACTCTATTGCTAAAGTTTCTATTGTATATGGAATGTTTTTTGAAAAAAACAGTTCCCCTTCTAGATTAACCTTCCCCGCAAGTAATACAATTCTATTCCAAATATAATGAATTGTATCTCTTTCTGGCTTCATATCTATTATTTTAAATTTAGTATCCTCATACATATCAACCCTGAATTTTACATATTTTCTTTCTCTCATATATCTCATTCTCCTTAACAATTTATTTTTAAAGAGTTCCTATGTCGAAACTTAATCTATACCTGTTTGAAAATCCCGGCTCCTGGGGATTTTCAGGCATGTATAAATTAATAGTTGAGCTAGGAACTATATGGATGTACCACTTCGTAATAAAACTTATTATTTTTAAATTCTCTCACCAGAAGCCGTGAGAGTTTTAAAAATAGATTTAGGTTCGAAGTGGTACATCTATATTTTGTTTTCTAATAGATATATATGCCGTAGTAAGAAAATTTTAGGGTTAATTATATATTTTTTATCATAATTAAACAACAAAAAGGATTGAGTTAATTATTTTTAACTCAATCCTTTTTGTTTTTAATATTAAGAAATTTAGATCAGCCATTAGTTTCAGCATCTAATCAAACTCAATAAAACTAATAGTTTCTCCAGTTCTTTTACCTACCAAAATAACTAATTTGCTTTGTTTTCAAAAAAACTGCTAAGGAGTCCGAAGCTGAATACACTTCTTTATACACTAACAAATATATTTTATCTTTATGACTTATTGGATCTTTTGGGATTATCTTATCTTCGTCCGTTATATAATATTTAAAACCCTTTAAGATTTCGTTGTAATATTAGGACATTTACTAATTAAATCATTTGTTACAGTATTAACACCTTTTAATGAAGTGAAGGAATTGTAATTTTATTATAATATTTAATGGCATCTATTAAATGGTTATGGTTAAAATCAGGCCAAAAATCATTAGTAAACCATAGCCTTGCTTCAGCAGATTGCCAAAGTAGGAAGTTGCTTATCCTCTTTTCTCCACTTGTTCTTATGATCAAATCAACGTCAGGCAACCCTGCAGTATACATATAATTGCTAATTAAAGCTTCATCTATTTTATCAGCATTAAGTGTTCCCTCATTAATATCTTGCATCATTCCTTGCATAGCATCTACTATTTCTAAACGTCCTCCGTAATTTAATGCTATATTTAGAACTAACCCAGAATTATTTTCAGATGCCTTTTCTGTTTTTTTAATTTCATTTAGCAATTCTTTAGAAAGATTATTCTTACTACCGATATGACGTACATTAATATTTTCTCCTACCTCATTACGCAACTTAGCAAAGAATTCTACGAAGAGTTTCATTAAAAATGCAACTTCTTCATTAGATCTATTCCAATTTTCACTAGAGAAAACATAAAACGTAAGTACCTCAACCCCTAGTTCAAAGCATTCTTTAATTGTGTTTTCAATTGGTTTTGTACCAGCTCTATGGCCCAAAGTTCTAGGAAGACCTTTTTTTCTAGCCCATCTTCCGTTTCCGTCACAAACTACTGCTATATGTCTTGGTATACTATATTTTTCTTTATCTATTTGATTTTTCAACATTAGACTCATTTCCTGCCTTTTTTCGAATATAAATATTTTATTCTATTATTGCCCAACAGGAATATATTGTCAACTTTCTAAAATGCAAAAGAAAGCAAAAAAAAAGGATTGAGTTATTTTATTATTTAAGAATTTATAACTCAATCCTTTTTCATCAATGAGAGCCTTTTTAGCAAGCAACAATTTCCTTAATCATAAACTCTTTTCCACATAAGATCTCCCATTCTCTACCTCCACACTTAGGACACTTATTATTATTCTCGATGAGATTAAAAACCTTATTACATTTCTTGCAAATAGCATTGCCAGGTAATATATCTATTTTCAATTCAGTCTCCTGTAATAAGGTTCCTTCCACTGCAGCTGGATAACAAGCTTCTAAATATCTCGGGATCATGGATGAAAGCTCCCCAATTTGGATAACCAATTTATCTATTTTGGTTAATCCATTTTCTTTTGCGAAATTTTCCACAGTTTTTACCACTTCAATCATAACTCCCACTTCATGCAAAAAAATCACCTCTTTATTCTTTCTTCGAAAAAATTGATCCTAAGGATTTTTTTGCTTTTTTCACAGCAATTCTGCCTTGACGTTTTATCGCATGTTTAATAACTATTGGCTTCATTTCATTGAGTTCTGCACCAGCGCTATCATATTTTCTTGAAAGTGAAATTGCATCAAATTTACACTTTGTAGTGCAAACACCGCATCCCACACACTGATATTGATCCACAACTACAGCTCCACAACCAAGACACCTTTCTGTTTCCTTCTTTATTTGTTCTTCAGTAAAAGTATTACGTAAATCTTTAAATGTTTCTTTTGTTTTACTTCCATCTACATGAAGTGCTCTTTGTCTAGGCAGACTATCATAACCATCCATATTTAAATTTTCTTTATCTAAAGCATGATATTCTCTTTCTCGACTTATGGACAGGTTATCACCATGTACATAACGATGAATTGAAATAGATCCTTGTTTTCCTAAAGCAATAGCATCAATAGCAAACTTAGGTCCTGTCACTGCATCTCCACCAGCAAATACATCCTTATCTCCAGTTTGGAAGGTAAGTGGATCAGCTTTTACAGTTTTATTAGGTTTTAGTTCCATCATAGAATCCTTTAATAATTGCCCCCAGTCTATTCCTTGCCCTACTGAAATTAGCACATGATTCGCTTTAACAATCTTAGTTTCTTCTTCATTGAACTTAGGATTAAACCTTCCATTTTCATCAAAGACAGAAATACACTTTTTAAATTCTACTCCTGTAACCTGCCCATTTTCATGAAGAATTGCTTTTGGTCCCCAAGAATTGTTGATGTCAATGCCTTCAGATAATGCTTCTTCTATTTCTTCCTCTAGTGCAGGCATTTCTTTTCGACTTTCTAAACAATACATATCTATCTTCGAAGCTCCAACTCTCTCAGCGGTTCTAGCTACATCAATAGCCACATTTCCACCACCGATTACAACTGCTGAACCTTCCATTTTTAGTTCTTCTCCTAGATTCACCTTTCTTAAAAAGTCCACACCAGTTATTACTCCCTCAGCTTCTTCACCCTCGAGTCCAAGTTTTCTGCCACCTTGAGCACCAATTGCTACATAAAATGCTTTGTAGCCAAAGTTTCTAAGTCCATTAAGAGTAACATCTTTACCAACTTCAATACCTGTTTTAAACTCCACACCTAACTCTTTTAAAACTTGTATTTCTGAATTTACTATTTCTTTTCCTAATCTAAAGGATGGAATTCCAAGTGTTAACATACCTCCAAGCACTTTTTGCTTTTCAAAAACTGTTACTTGATATCCTTCCACTGCTAGGAAATAAGCGCAAGAAAGTCCAGCTGGGCCTGCACCTATTACAGCTATTTTTTCTTGTCTTTGTACCTTTTTTTCAGGTACAAACCTATGTTCAGCTTTCAAGTCCTGATCAGCAATGAATTTTTTAATTTCGTCTACTGCCAGTGGTTCATCCACTCCTGCTCTTGTGCAAGCAGATTCACACTTTCTAGGGCATATACGTCCACAAATTGCTGGAAGTGGATTTTCTTTCTTTATAAGTTCTAAAGCATCTCTATATCTGCCTTGAGAAGCCATTTTGATATATCCTTGGATAGCTATGTGAGCTGGACATTCAGTTTTACATGGGCTTGTTCCGCTCTCAGCAACAACTTTACGATGGCGATAATTAACATTCCATTTTTCTTTTCCCCATTGCGTATCGTATGGAGTATCTACTTCCTTAGGAGCTGCAATAGGTTTCTTTGTACATAAATTTTGCCCTAAAGTTAATGCATTAGCTTGGCAATTTTCTACACATTCTCCGCAAGCAACGCATTTATCTGTATCTACTTGTGCAATATAGTTTGACCTTGAAAAATCAGGATTTCTGAAAAGGGTTGTATTTCTTAAACCAAAACAAGAACATCCGCAGCAATTACAAATGGCAAGTGCTTTTCCAGGTCCTGAAAGATTAGGTATCTGGTGAACCAACCCTTCCTTTTCTGCTTTCTCGCAAATAGCAATAGCCTCTTCTCTAGTAATACTCCTACCTCTTCCTGTACGAATATAGTAATCTGCAGCTGGTCCTAGCTGAATACACATTTCCTCAACTGTATGTCCACACCCTTCACCTTTAACTCTCATAGATGTACGACAGGCACAATCAGCAACAGAAAAAATTTCGTGGGTATTAAGTAGATATGCTATTTCTTCATAGGAAGCTTTTCTTGTATCTCCTTCAATAGCACTTTCAATTGGAATAACTCTCATTACTCCCATTCCCACAGGAAGGTTTCCTGCCATCAGTCCACTTAATCTTCTTGTATATTCTTCAAAACATTCAGCGATTACTGGATATTTTTCTACATTTTCCTTATTTGCAACCATATATTCCATGACTCCAGGAACAAAAAGTTCAAGGAAGTATTTATTAGCACCATTTTCACGTTCAAATTTAATTGAACCATCAACAGCCATTTTATCTAGAACTTTTTCTACTTCCTCTTCAGACTTGCCACAAAGAGCAGCAATTTCCTTTAAGCTTTTAGGTTTACGTACCTCTAAGTGAAGTGCTACTTCTGCCATTTCATTTGTAGTAACTGGCTCAAGAATTCTATACTCTGGATCTGTCGGTTTTACTTTTACTATTCCACCAGTAATCCCTGCAGCAATCTTATTTGCCAGTTGAAGCACTTTTTGCTTGACCATATAATTACCTCCCAAATTAAATATAATTAATTTTCTATTTAGATTGCCAATCCTTTACTTCTGTACGTAGCCATTCAGCCCACTCTTTAATTCCTTCTCCTGTTTTAGCTGAGATTGGAATAACCTTAATATTAGGATTTAATTTCCTTACTCGATCCTTTACCGCCTCGAAATCAAAATCAAAATTAGCTATTGCATCTATCTTGTTAATTAATAAAACATCAACAATGGTAAACATTAATGGATATTTAAGCGGTTTATCATCACCCTCTGGCACACTCAAAATCATTGCATTTTTTGATGCTCCAGTATCAAATTCTGCTGGACATACCAAATTCCCCACATTTTCTAAGATAACAAGATCAACATCTTCAGTGCCAAGCCCTAGTAGTCCTTGCTTAGTCATACCAGCATCAAGATGACACATTCCACCAGTGTGTAGTTGTATTACCTTTGCCCCAGTTTTTGCAACAGTACTCGCATCAACCTCTGAATCAATATCCGCCTCTAAAACACCAATTCTCATTTGATCTTTCAAAGCCTCTATTGTCCTTAAAACAGTTGTTGTTTTACCTGAACCAGGCGAAGACATTAAATTCAACAAAAAGGTTTCGTCTTTTTTCAATTCTTCTCTAAGTAAATCTGCTTGTCGGTCGTTATTTTCGAAAACACTTTTCTTAATTTCAAGAACTTTATATGCATCCATATTATTTACCCTCTCATTTTCTTAATTTTTTTACTTTATATTTACTTTAAAAATATAATAAATTAACTTTTAACTTATGCTATAGTAAGCTAGTTTAAAATATAATCTAACTAGGTAATTAAGGTACAATTAATAATTAATAGAATAATCAACAAGGTTTTGTAGAATAGAACTGGGATATCTATCCCACTTAAACAGATAAACTACTTCAGTCCTTGAACTCAAACTAAAGATTTTGAAGAATCTACGAATCCTTATTTTGATAAATTTAAATATGAAGTAGTTTATTTATAGATTTCCTTATATGTTTTAATGCAGTTTCAATTATTTTTATTGAAATTTTCTTTAAAGCAATATTTTAAAAGCTAAACAAATGTCACTTTAATTTCATTGCTGTAACCTTCTGTAAAATAATTCCAAATCGCTTTATGATTCTATTATAAAATGTTTTCAAAGTATATCAATAGACAAAAATGCATGTTTGTCTAAATATCTATTCAGCAAGTACTTTAATTTCTTTGTATTCTTTTAAATCTGTATAAAGTTCCCCAAGATAAGGATTTCTTTTTGTTTTAACAACTTTATAAATCATGTAAACAAATACTGCTATATTAGCAACTAATGCTGCAAAGCTAAATCCAAATAGTGGTACTGTATTATAAGATGAGGAAACAGCGAATGCTCCCTTATCAATGAAATATGGAAAGGTCTGTGCAAACATACACCATATTGCTAAAGTTTGTGCACGATGTTGTAGCCATGCTCCTTTTCCCACAGTAAAGGAACAAATTGTTGGAGCTAATAGCAAAGCAAATCCACAATACCAAGCATGCCCTGGAAGACAGTTATAGGTATAAGCAAAATTCCATAAATCATAAGCTATTATCCAAAACCATAGCATATCAGGCCACAACATATCTCTGCTTCCGTCTTTATCAGTCTGTTTTTTTATGCAAATGCCAAGCCAACCGGTTATAGTTATAATGTTTAAAATACCTGCTACACCATTCATGAAATTCCAGGAGCCACCAAGTACATACATAGCTTCATCAGCTAATCTACCTCCTCCGGCATATTGAATACCAACTTGAAAATCACGAGATACTGCCTCCAAAATATTTATAGCAAGAATAAGTGGAGGAAAACATAATGCCCACTTTTTATCTGATAATCTCCATTCCTTACCTGTGGATTTATTCTTCCATTTAACATGTCTTATACACCAAAATCCAATGCATCCTGCTGTAGACGAATACACCTTTGCTAAATGAAACCAATCTGTATAAGTTGTATCACTTAATAGTGTAAACCATAATATTGAAAGTGCTATTGGTAAGACAATAAAACAAAAAAATCCAACATATTTCCATCTACGAGCTATTTCATTAAAGCTAAAAAGTGCAATAAAAACTATTATCCAAACTCCCCATACACTTAATGCAGACGCACCATCTGCATAGTTAAAAACAAACACAATACCTTCCCCCCTAATATATATTTAATTTTATAGAGATCCATACTCAAACATTAATTTATACATGCCCGAAAATCCCTAGAAGCCGAGATTTTCTAACATAAATTAAGTTTTGATATAACAACTCCTTAGTAAAATCTATTTCACACCTCAAGCAATTATTCTTCAATAAAAATAAAAATGAAAACGTCAACATATGACACTTTCAAAAATTGAATAGTCATCTAACTCTACAAACCTTTTTATCTCATTCTACATTTTTAACAACCAACATTGTTTAAAAATTAACCATTGAACTCTAGAATATTCTAGTATATAATGAAAAAGTATTTTAATTGATAGCAATTCGCATTTTCTTCGTATCAATGTACCTTACCAAGCTTTTTAAAAAATAATTTCAATATTTTATGACCTGCTACTGGATGTAATCTTCCTGGAAGATTACCTAAATCATGTTTTTTAATTCACAAAATTAATTTATTCTATGTGAATACTTAAAGTACTAACGATAAAGGGGGCGCAAGATTTGCGTAAATTATTTGTATTATTATTATCATTATTTTTAATATTTCCACTATTCTCTGTTAAAGCATTTGCTGCTGATACAAAGACTGAATTTTCAAAAGGAAATAAACTAATAGAAAGCTCTATTGAAGCCGTTAAAGCTGGAGATCTTTCTAAGGGAAAAGATCTTTATGATCAATTTAATGATACATGGGTTGAATTTGAAGATGGCGTAAAAGAACAATCAAAGCAAGCTTATGGCGATATTGAAGAAAAAATGGGCATGGTTCGTTTTCTATTCACACAAGACCCAATTCAAAAGGACAAGGTTCTAACAGCACTTGAAGATTTAGAGAAAACAAATACTGCATTTCTTCAAGATGGATATAAAAATAGTGATTCAAAAACTAAAGGTAAATCTGCCACAGTTAAAGACTTAGTTAGTCTTTTAGAAACCTCGAAAAATCAAATTCAAGATGGTGATATTACTTCTGCTATTGAAACCATGAACACATTCAGTTCTTCTTGGCTTGATGTTGAAGGCATAGTTCTTACTCAATCCAAAAAAGTTTATGACGATGCTGAAAAGGATATGGTAAGTGTTAAGGCATATCTTACAGTAAGCCCTGTTGATAAAGATAAAGCGTTAAAGATAATCGATAGAATGCATGGATATCTGTCCTTACTTTCTGGTGATACTTCATATGGAATAGTAGATGTAATTACTATTATCCTACGTGAAGGACTGGAAGCCATTTTAGTTGTAATTGCTTTATTAGGATTTTTAAATAAATCAGGTCAAGAAAGCAAGAAAGTATGGGTTTATGGTGGTGTTGGCGTTGGTCTTATAGTAAGTATTGTACTAGCTGCATTAGTTAAACTTCTATTTACATCAGGGACCTTTGGGAATAATAACTTCTTAATCTCAGGCTGGACAGGAGTATTTGCGGCCGTAATGCTTATTTACGTAAGTTATTGGCTGCATAGTAAATCCAATATAGCATCACGTAAAAATGAACTTAAAGATAACAGTTATAAAACATTAAAAAATGGAAGTTTACTTTCCTTAGGCTTCTTAGCGTTTCTAGCCGTATTCAGAGAAGGAACAGAAACTGTTTTATTCTACATAGGGATGGCTTCATCTATAAAATTATCTACTTTATTTTTAGGGATTCTGATTGGATTTGCTATTCTTATATTACTATCAGTACTCATAATTAAAGTTGGTTTAAAAATTCCAATGAAGCCATTTTTCCTAGTTTCTAGTCTATTAGTCTTCTATTTAGGATTAAAGTTTACAGGCATGGGGATTAATGGACTTCAACTTGCAGGTTTATTGCCAGCAACAACAAGTGATACTCTACCAACAATCTCTGCTCTTGGTGTATATCCTACTTGGGAAGGATTTATACCTCAAATACTGTTAGTAGTAATTGCAATAGTAGTAAGTCTATTTAATAAATTTAAAAAACAATAAATTTAGCAAACGAAAGACGGAGGATTTATTTATGAAATCAGCAAAAAAATTATTATTATTAATTGCATTGGGAAGTTCTATAGCATTACTTGGATGCACAGCTCAAAAATCACAAACTAAAGATTCTGTGCCAAAGCCTCAAGTGACTGCAACTGCTAATCAGGAACTTTCAGTTGATAAAGCAGCAAGCGATATGAGAGATATTATTAAAAATATGAAAGCTGAAATTACAAATAAAGAAGAAGATAAAGTAGCTGAATCTTCCTCAAAGTTACAAGATTCTTGGAAAACCTTTGAGGATAAGTTCGAAGAAGATCTTAAAGACAAATACCTAGATTTATACGTTAAAATTGAAGACCCATTAGGAATTATTGATGCTGGTTCCAAGATAAAACCATTAGATACAAAGGTCTTAAATAAATCATTAGATAATCTAGATACTCAGTTAGCAAAGTTACAAAGTGAAAATGCTACTACTATAGGTCTTGAAAATATGAGATCAATTTTAAAAGAACTTAGTGGTGAACTTACTAATAAAGAGGATACTAAGCTAGTCAAGACTTCTGAGGGTTTAGAAAAAAATTGGAGTTCATTTGAAGATGGAATAAAGGAAAACTATCCTTCAATCTATGAAAAAATTGAACAACCATTAGGAACAATTCAAGCTGCTGTAAAAGTAACTCCACTTGATGCAAAAGTTCTAAATACATCAATTGTAGAATTAGATAAAGTTCTAGAACAGCTTCAAAAATCAATTGCATTCTCATCTGGCCCACAAGACATGAAAACTGCTTTAACTAAAATTAAAAAATTTATTTCTCCATTAAACGAAGAAAAAGTTACTAAATACACTGAGAGATTAGAAAAATATTGGAGTAGCTTTGAAGATGAAGTTAAAGCAAAGAACCAACCACTATACGAGAAAGTAGAAGCTCCTTTAGGAACGATCCAAGCAGGAGTAAAAGTAAAACCATTAGATGAAAAAACTATAAATTCTGCTATTGAATCTTTAGATAAGACTTTAACTGAAATAAAAAATATGAAGTAATATAATAACTTTGATTAGTATTATATAAATTTCGGCCTATTAAAAATGTAAAGAAAAGCATACAATGATTACTTATAATCTTTGTATGCTTTATTTAATCTAAAAATCAGCATATGGCAAATTTATTGATATCCTTGTTATACCGTTTCATTGATTCTGTTCATTTTAAACTACTTCTTTAGGATAGTTCACTCCTACTTGTGCAGCACTTAACCACGTCATGAATATTATTCCCCCACCAATAAGCATAGCGATTAAGATTCCGCTATGAGCTTCAGCAGTTGCTGATCCTAATGTGGTAAATATTCCTGTACCAACCATCATTCCAGAAGTAAGAAGTAGTGCTGTATTTCATTTTGATTAACAAAAAATCTTTACTTCGATATCTTTAAACTAAAATCATCAATCATCTTTTATAAAAAAATAAGAGCCATGCAAGACTGCTAGGTAAATTTCGCAGTATTACATGACCGTATAAATTGTTTATTTAAACTAAATATTGTTTTATAAATTAAACTAAGTTTATATTGTTTTATTTAGAAACTCAATAATATCGCTTTCTAACTTAGATAATTATTAGTGTATATGTCTATGATGAATATCCGGTACATGCGGATGCTCATGTTTAAGTTCTTCATGTTCATGAGCATGTGAATGATATCCACTTTCTGGCACCTCGCCTGGAAGATGTATATGATTATGATGTTCATCATTATGACAGTGCCTATGCTCGTGTAAAATATGCTCATGCGTATGTTTGTGGTTGTGATCTTCTTTTAGTAAAAAGAATGTACCTAATATCATAACTGGTAATGCAACATAAAACATAGCATTAGGTATATCATGATTAAATAAAAATGCTAAAATCACTCCAATAAATGGTGCCGTTCCAAAGAAAGCACTTGTTCGTGCACTTCCAAGATTCCTCATGGCAAAAACAAACAACACAATGCTGAGCCCATAGCTAAAGCACCCAAGTATCATAGCCAGTAAAACAACTTTTAATTGAGGAATGTGATACTTTAATAAAAATGTTAGAAATAATGAAAATAAACCTGCTCCAAATCCTTTAAGTATAACTATTGTATAAGGATTTTTCGCTGAAATGTTTCTAGTAAAATTATTATCAATTCCCCAGCATACACAAGCTCCAACTACTCCTAAAGCCCCGAGTGAAAATCCCCATTGATTGCTGAAGTCCCATGAGAGGGCAATGCTAGCAATTGTAATACATATAACTGCAATCCACACCCTCTTGCCTATACTTTCTTTAAAGAAAAATAAGGCAATCAGAGTTGTAGCCACTCCTTCAAAATTAAGCAATAATGCTGCAGTTGATGCTGGAGTAACCTTTAAGCTCGTCATTAATATTATTGGTGCGATAACTCCACCGAAGGTTATAGCTCCTAAAAGCCAAGGAAGCTCTTTTTTTGAAAGTGGTGCTTCACTTTTTTTATCTTTGCTTATTAAATTGAGTACTATTTGATATATTAATAATCCTGTTCCACTACCTAAATAAAGAAAAGCAGCCAGTGGTATCGGATCTATTTGTCCTAGAAGTATTTTTGCCAGAGGTGCACTAGCACCAAACAAAAGTGCAGCAAGCAAAGACTGAACTATTGGAAAAACTTTTGCTTTATTCATAAAATAAATAGCCTCCCATTTTAAGTTCTACTAAAAATATTTATATATTGCATCATTTAGTCTTTTTATCCCCCCAAGGGGGATATGTTTATTATATCACTTATGATTGTATAATTAAACAATTAACCAGATACTAATTTAGTAACTTCTTAATAAAGTGTCGAATATATTAAAAAAGGATATTTATTACTTAATAAGAGCAAAAGTTTATGATAATTTATAAGGTTCTATATGGGGATACACTGTACTCTATAGCTCATAATTTCAGAAATTCCCTTTACAACAACGTTATTATGCTACTGTTCAAAATGGTTAATCAAATTTATATGAATAAATCGACAATCAGGAAAATGAATTAATAAAAAACATTAAAGTATACAACTTAGAAAACCAACAAACAAATTTTCTACCTATTTAATATGTAAAGAAAAGCATACAAAGATTGCTAATATCTTTGCATGCTTTTCTTAATCTAAAATAAACAAATTGCAAATTTATTCTATAGTTTTCTTAATATCAACAGCTTCTTTATCACTGTCATTTGAACAACAACTTTTCTTTTTGTGGTTTCCCATCATCATCGGCATCATTGCAAGCATCATTATCGGACATAAGAATGGAGCTATCTTACCAAGTACTCCAGCAATGCTAGGGCTTAAACTTGCAATAAAAGGTAACATGAATATTATTACTATAGGCAACCCACAGCAAATAATCATATGGAGTAAATGTTTATTACCTCCGTGCTTATGATTCGATTTATTTTCATTACCTGTATTGTGACAACTCATAGTAATCCATCCAAAATTTAAATTATTAACTATTCTTAATATACTTATATTTTAACGTATCATTATAAAGATTTTATGAAGAAACAAAAGTTTACTTTCAGCATGAACGTAGTATAATACCCAAAATAAAAAGACTAACTAATTTAGTTAATCTTTTTATTTGTAAACCATCCTATTAGATTAATAGCGTAAACTGGCACTTTCTGAAAATCTCTCTTAAAATTACTTTTTAAAAGTTATTCCATTTGGTTCCGAATCAACTGAAACATTGGTAATTACTTTATTCGATGCATTATCTATTATACTTACACTATTATCATACATATTGGTTACATATACATATTTATTATCTGCGCTTACAACTACACCATGTGATCCTTTTCAAGTCTCAATGGTAGCCACTACCTGCTTAGTTGCCAAATTAATCTTTGTACAAAAATTCTTAACCTTGCTGTACATCTATTAAGAAGCTTGCAATATACCTCACTTTCGCTTTATTTTATAAAATAATTTACAGAAATATACTGCTATGATTAATACTAAATCTCTTTTTGTATGTACATAAAAAGATAAGGCTTTATTTATAGCCTTACCTTCAAAAGATATTATTCTACTTTAATTTGTCCCATCATTCCAGACTCTTCATGCTCTAATATGTGGCAGTGGTACATGAAGGTTCCTTTATTATTAAATTTAACTATAATGCTCACTTTTTCATTTGGTTTTATATAAACTGTATCTTTCCAACCTGTTTCACCTTCATCTGGTTCTTTTCCATCTCTCGATAGTATTTGAAATTGCACACCGTGGATATGAAACGGATGTCCCATATTATGCATCATTGCCTCTTCACTAGTTATATTCCATATTTCAGTATCACCTTGTTTTACAGTTTCATCAATTCTATTCATATCAAACTTTTGACCATTTATTGATACCATATTTCCCATACCTTGAAGGTCGAAGTTTCTCACCTTTGTAGCTTGTGATTTTTCAATCTTATTGACTTTTGTTAAAACATCAGGGATTTCTGTTGTATCATTTCCATCTTCCTTAACATTAAAACTCAATATTTCAGTTTTATCATTTATAAGTGATACTTTGGTTCCTTTATCATATTTAGAAAAATCAATAATTATTTCTGCTCTTTCACCAGGAGCTAGAAAAAGACTTTTTTGCCTTACTGGACTTTCTAAAAATCCTCCATCAGATGCGATCTGGTAAAAATCATCTTTATTGTCCAAATTTAAATTGAAGTTACTAGCATTAGATCCGTTTACTATTCTAAGTCTAATTTTAACTTTCTTTACATCTAGGTACGGTTTCACTGCTCCATTAACAATAACATTATTCCCAGTTGCTCCATCCATCATATTAGTATCGTATTTAAAACTTCCATCTTTGTTAAAGCTTCTATCTTGAATCACTAAAGGAATATCGTTTATTCCATAATCCTTAGGTATATTTAAACTTTTAGATACTTCATCATCTACATAGAATAGTCCAGCTAATCCACTATATACCTGTGTAGCTGTGGTACCGCTAAAATGTGGATGATACCATAATGTTGCAGCCTGTTGATTTATAGTAAAGCTAGGATTCCAAGTTGTTCCTGGTTTTATGGCTTGATCTGGACCACCATCATTTTCACCATTAACCTCTACCCCATGCCAATGTACAGTTGTAGCTTCATTTAGTTTATTATTTACATGAATATTTACTTGATCTCCTTTATTCACCCGGATTACTGGGCCAAGAAAATTTCCATTATACCCCATAGTTTTAGTTTGAGTTCCTGCTATAAATGATGTTAATCCTTGCTGTGGCTCTAGAGTAAAATCGTCTATCTTAGGGTCAGGGTTCTTATCTTCTAAAAGTGCAGGAATAGGAAGGCTATTATTAATTTTAGCTTTTTTGTTTATATTATTAATTTCAGTAGTACTCATTTCTTTATTTTTATTAATCGGATTTGCAAATATAATAAAACCTGCAGCAGCCACCCCAGCAACTACCGCAGCAACCGTGGATATATTTTTTGTCTTAATCATATTAACCCCCTCAAGTAATTATAATTTCTATTTAATAATTATTATAAATTAATCTTATGAAGGAATTATGAAGATATAATTAACTAATAATATAATTTAATATATTAAAAAATACAATCAATTGAAAAACATTCTTCATACAATCTTCACAGCAATCAACTATAATAAATTGTTATTATTACTAAAAGGAGTTGAAGCGCTTGAACGAAATACCATTATTCTTAGCTTTTTCTGCAGGCTTACTATCTTTTCTTTCACCATGCGTCTTGCCATTAGTACCTGCCTATATAAGTTATATGA
Source organism: Clostridium folliculivorans (assembly GCF_024341905.1). Lineage (GTDB taxonomy): Bacteria > Bacillota > Clostridia > Clostridiales > Clostridiaceae > Clostridium_AR > Clostridium_AR folliculivorans. The sequence goes on along the minus strand of NZ_BQXY01000002.1, from coordinate 100,657 downwards.
CTGGAACATCAATCAACGATGTTACTATAAATACTAATAAGTATAAAACAACAAGATTTTATAAAATCTTTGGCTTTGTATTGGGCTTTTCAATAATCTTCGTTATTATGGGGGCATCAGCAACAACCTTGGGAAACTTATTGATACGGAATCAGAGCTTATTTAGAAAAATAGGCGGTTTCTTGATGATAATCTTTGGTCTACATACAATAGGAATAATAAAGATTAAATTTTTCTATTATGAGAAAAGACTTCTGTCACTTTTTTCATTTGGCAGAAATTTTAGTTCTATACTAATGGGAATGGCTTTTGCTGCTGGATGGACCCCATGCGTTGGCCCCATATTATCATCAATATTGATTTATTCAAGTAATCTTAATACCGTCTATCAAGGGATAGTTCTGCTAAGCGTATACTCTTTAGGTCTATCAATCCCATTTATATTAACTGCTATTGCTATTGATAAGTTTATGAAACTAAAAAATAAGCTCTTAAAATTCACTCCAATTATATCAATAATAAGTGGCTTATTACTTATAGTTATGGGCATTTTGGTATATACAAATAATTTAAACACGCTTAGCAAATATTTAAACTTTATTAATTTTTATTAAAGGAGCCTAAAAATGAAAAAATTACTTTTTCCTCTATCTATAGTTGTACTTTTTAGTTTAAGTCTATATACAGTAATTAATTATAATAAGAATAATTCTGCTAAATCTAATTCTTATAGTATAGTTGATAATCAGAAAACTTCTGATAATAACAACAATTCTATATCTAAAACTCCTAGCACAAACTCTACTAATGGAATTTTTAAAGATCCAAATGGTGATAAGGCAATTGACTTTAAATTGAAGACTCTTGAAGGAAAAGAGGTTTCTCTGAGTGATCTTAAGGGTAAAAATGTTTTTATTAATTTTTGGGCAACATGGTGTCCTTACTGTGTACAAGAGATGCCCGAAATAGAAAAGCTCTATCAAGAGACAAAGAACTCTGATTTAATTATTTTAGGAATAGACATTGGCGAAGATAATGATACTGTCAGAGATTTTCTAAACAAAAACAAGTTAAATTTTAATATATTATTTGACTATGACGAATCTGTTGCTACAAACTATAATATTACAGCGTTACCAACTTCTCTTTTTATAGATAAAAATGGCAACATAATAAAAAAGAAAATTGGCCCGATGACACTTGAGGAAATGAAATCATATGTTAATTTATTAAAATAATGATTAATATTTTTAATACTAAACGTGAATAATTTAGCACTCAACAAACAATCATGTTACTTAAGTTTACTTTTTACGTAAAGTATTATTATTTTAAACAATACTTTCTTATCTTCATATTATCTTTATATTCTCTTCATACTCTCTTTATAAGAATCGAGTATTATTGTCTTAAGTCATTACAGTTATGAGGAGGAGAAAGAGATGGGTTTTTTAAAATTTCTATTTATCAAAAAATATAGAAAAGATTATTCTATAAAGTTAGTTGAGAGAATTAACTTTGAAGAGCAATCCATAATAAATACTTATAATAATCTTTATATAGAATCCAATAATAAAAATGTAGAAATAAAAGCTTCGTAATTATTGCTTTATTCTAATATAGATAAAGTTATACACCACTTACCATAAATTTATCTATATTATTATATTATATCTTATAGGGACATCCCCGTGTCTCCTATAAGGCATTTTATTTTTAACACGTCACAAAATCTGCCATTTAACTTCACACTTCAAATTCTAACAATCCGTTTGAGGCTTAAAATTATTCATTACTTATCTACCACATCCATATTAACTTTTTTATGAAAAAATTTATGAATGGTGTATTCATTCGTCAACAAAATACTTTTCATATCATATACCCTCTTACTATTACTATTTAAAATAATGTTCATAAGGTGTCACCTCGCAATCATATTCTATTAATTAACTACCTTATCATAGCTTTTTATTGTTGAATTTTAAATCACAATTAACATTTTATTTACAATTAAGTAATTATATAGATTTCATCTTCATAAAAAACACATATTAATTTTGTATACTTGAATTATATTTTTTAATAACTACTTATACATTAATTAAATTTATCAAGTGGTTAAATTTAATTAATGTAATAAGTAAGTTAGTTTAATCTCTAATAAACCAATTAGGAGGATTTTAATGAGTACTAGGCGTGAGAAAATTAAAGTTTATGAAATGACTTGTACATCTTGTGAACATAGGGTTGAAAAGGCCATCAAAAAATTAGACGGTATTATAAGCGTAAAAGCTAATTATAGCGGAGAATTCGCAATTGTAGAATACGAAGAAAATCTTTGTACACTGTCGCAAATTAAAGCTTCAATAAAAAAAGCAGGATATGGAACGGAAAAATCAAATGATTATAAGTTTATAGGAACAGTGATAATAGTGGCTGCAATAGCTTTTCTTGGGGTAAGAACTAGCGGCTTCGATATGGATTCTAAGCTTGCTAATGCTTCTTATACAGTTTTATTTCTAGTTGGCATTCTTACCTCTATACATTGCGTTGGAATGTGCGGAGGAATTATGCTTTCTCAGAGTATAAAAAATGATAGCGAAAGCAAGTTTGATGCTATAAAACCTGCTCTTCTATATAACATGGGAAGGGTTGCTTCTTATACTATATTAGGTGGAATAATTGGAGCTTTAGGTTCAATATTCTCACTTTCTATTACAGCTAAAGCTATGATGCAAATAATTGCCGGTGCATTTATGATAATGATGGGCTTTAACATGGCTGGTTTTAAATTTTTTAGATCCTTCCAGATAAAATTGCCTCATACAGCATGCAAAATAAAAAATAAGTCTGGTTCACCTTTTATAGTGGGATTATTAAATGGCCTTATGCCTTGTGGTCCACTTCAAACAATGCAGCTTTTTGCACTAGGTACAGGAAGTGCCTTTAAAGGGGCTCTATCTATGTTAATCTTCTCATTAGGTACAGTGCCTTTAATGCTTACTTTTGGTGCCTTATCTGGATTATTAAGTAAAGGTTATACAAAGAAAATTCTTAAACTTAGCGGTGTATTGATTATAGTACTTGGCTTAATTATGGGAAATAGAGGATTTATCTTAGCTGGTATAAACATTAATCCTTTGACAGCACTATCAGGAGGCACTGCCACTTTATTAGGAGGAAGCTCTAAAGATTCATCTAATTCAAATGTTGCGAAAGCAACGATAAAAGACGGGGTTCAAACTATAAATATGACTGCAAATACTAACGGTTACACTCCTAATGCATTTTATGTACAAAAAGGAATTCCAGTTAAGTGGGTAATAGATGGAAAAGAACTTAACTCTTGTAATAATTCAGTTGTTGCACAATCATTAAATGTTGAAAAGAAATTAAAAAGCGGAGAAAATGTTATTGAGTTTACCCCTGGTGATAAAGATATAAACTTTAGCTGCTGGATGGGTATGATAAGAGGTGTCATTAAGGTTGTAGATAAACTAGATACTGTTGATACATCGAAATCAGATCCTTCACTACCACCTCCAAGCACCGGTCCTAGCTGCTGCGCTGGTCCTGTAACTGATGGCTCAGCTGCTCAAAGTAGTAGTATATATGGTAATGATTTAACTAAAGTACCTACAGAAACATTAATTAATAAAGCATCAGGAACTGGCAAAAACCTAAGTGCTAAATTTAATGGGATTGGTTATGAATTAAAGCCTGCAATATTAGTAACTAGCAGTAATTCAACAACTAAACTTACCTTTGATATGACTAAATTTGATAATCCAGAAGGAACATACGAAATTTTAGATACGGTAACAGGTAAAAAATTAAGTGAATTTACATTCAAGAAAGGAATAAATGTAGTTGAATTTGTTCCTAACGCAACTACTAGCTATGCTATTCTTAAAGATAATCAGTTCATAGGAATAATAGAAGTAGTTGATGATCTTAAGAATAAAAATCTAGAAGAAATTAGAAGTAAATATTTTAATTAGTCTATAATTTAAACTAGTTTTGTAAAAGAATGCCGTAACAAGGCATTCTTTTTTCTTTAATAACAAGATATTAAAGAAATTAGGTTTTGTTTAAATATAAACAACACTGCTATTTTTAACATTTGTTTTCTTAACTCTTTCATATTAACCCTCTAGATATAAAATAACTACCACTACATATTAATTTAAATATCAAAGATAATTTTGTAAAATATGCAATATTTCCCACAATAAACTATATATTAACTATTTTCTTCATAACTTCTTTATAATTTTATGTTAACATGTTCTCATAGAATATTTAGGAGGTATAAATTATGAATATGACTCATTACATGTCCTTATTAGCTGACAATCAGCCTTGGAATCTATTAATTTTTATGGCTGTACCTGTAATATGTGCTGAAACTCTTACAATAACAGAGTTTTTCATCATATTTAATAGGATACAAAGTGGTGGTATAAGAACTTTAAACAAAGTTGTTTCAATTTTCGATGGATTTTATTTTACCGGAATCTTTATTTATCTTTTTATAAACGCAGTAATTCCATTAACCCAAACAGGTGGATGGCATACATGGGTAGACGTAGTTGCCGTTGGTTTTTACTTAAGCGGTGTTGTCTTCCTATTACCTTTAGCTCTTTTAGAACTAGGATTAATATTTAAAAATAAATCTGATAACGAAAAGATGAAAATACATTTCATACTAGTAGGTGGATTCCTAGTTGTTGCACATATAGCAATGATATTTGGTATGGTTAATCCAGAGATCATTAGTAAAATGAGCCAAATGAAAATGTAATATAAACTAATCCCCTATTATATAAAAACCGGTTTAATACCGGTTTTTTGTATTATTTTATTTTCTTCAATAAGTATGTTTATTTCTTTCTAACAAATATGTACATTAAACTTTATTTTTAAATACTAAGTTTATCAAAATAAATACTAAATTTAGTTCCCTGATTTTCTACACTCTCTACTTCTATGTTTGCAAAATGAAGATCTAAAATATTTTTAACTATGGTTAGACCTATGCCGCTACCTTCAATTTCGTTTCTACTCTTATCACCTCTGTATAATCTTTCAAATATAAAGGGTAAGTCCTCTGCTTTTATCCCAATTCCATTATCAAAAATCTCTATGATGGCTTTTTTATCTCTTGTGTACATATTTACATCTATATTTCCATTATCCTTAGAAAATTTAATAGCATTTGAAATAATGTTTATAAATACCTGTCTTAACTTATCTTTATCTCCAGTTATATAATACTCTTGATTTTTCTGAATAGTATATTGAAGTTCAATTCCTTGATTTTTTGCTTTCATATAAAAGTCTTCACATACACTTTTTAATAATTGATGCAGATCTACAGTTTCAAAATTAATTTTTGTACTCTCAGCCTCGAATTTCTTTAGCAAATCTAGGTTATTTAAAAGTTTACCAAATCTAATAACTTCATCATTTAAATACCTAAGCCTATCATCTGTAACTTCAAAAACTCCATCAATCATGGCTTCTAAATTGTTTTGCAGTACATTTAGCGGGGTTCTTATTTCATGAGATATGTCAGATACAAGCCTTTTTCTAAGCATATCTTGTTGCTTCAACTTTTCTGCTAATATATTCACGCTACTTCTTAAGTTCTCTAATTCCTTTATATTACTCTTTGTGACATACTTGGTATCAAAATTCCCCTTAGATAAACTCACAGACATGTTTGAAACTTCCTTAATAGGTTTTGAAAACTGCTTTGAAAAGTAGAGACTTATCACAATTATTATTATCAAGGTTATTAAACCACTAACGATAATACTTTGATTTATTGATAGCTTGAAATTAACATCTTCTTCTGATAAGAGAACCGATGAATATTGACCTATGTCTACATATCCTACTACCTTACTATTTACCTTTATTGGAAATCTCTTGGATGTATAAACACCAGAATCCTTTACGAGCATAGTATTTAAATGTAAATTATTTTTAATATCATTAGCATTCATTCCCCATACAGTTTTTTCGTTATTATCAAGAAGGGTTAGGCAATAATTGCCCATAAAAGCTTCGTGCATCATTTCAACGCCTGAGTCTTCATCCCACTTTCCCTCTCTCTTATATACTTCTTGGAAGTATGCTACAATTCTTTCATATCTTTTATTTTGGGTATCTACCATGTAGTCATCGAACTTTTTGGTTATAGTTAAATTCACAAACATTGTTATTAATAATATTGCTGCAAGTGAACAGATAAAAAACATAATACTAAGTTTTCTTCTTATACTTTTCACTAATTATCACCACCAAACTTGTATCCAACCTTAACTACAGTTATGATATATTTAGGTTTTTTTGTATCTTCCTCAATCTTTTTACGTATATTTTTTATATGAACATCTATTGTTCTGTCATATCCTTCAAAGTCTATACCACCAATTTTCTGAATTAACTGTTCTCTTGACAATACCTTTCCTTTATTAATAATTAGTGCATACAGTATATCAAATTCATTTGATGTTAGTGGAACTTCCTGCTCATTCAGCTTTACTAATCTTTTTTCATAATCAACAATTAAATTTCCATCACTATAACACAAACCGGATTCGTTATCTTCATAGGCGATTCTTCTAAAAAGAGCATTTATCCTTGCAGTTAGTTCTCTTGGACTAAAAGGTTTTACTAGATATTCATCTGCTCCTATCTCTAATCCATCAATTTTATTATCTAAGCTACCTTTAGCAGTAAGCATAAATATATGTATGTTTGAAGTTTCTCTTATTCTTCTACAGACTTCCTCACCACTTATATCAGGTAACATTAAATCAAGAATTATCAATTTAAAGTCATTCGATTTAAACAATTCAATCCCTTTCAAACCTCTTGTAGTTCCATAAACATTATATCCTGCCTTTTCTAGATAGGCTTTTAAAACATTCAATACATTTTCTTCATCTTCAATAATTAAAATATTATTATTCATCGTCTAACCTCGTATAATTTGTTATTATTATATGTTCATAATTTAGCATAAACTTATGAATTTCATGTGAAAATACTTAATTTTCTTTTTAAGATTAAAGCCCTCCAAACTTGGAGAGCTCCAATAAATACATATGAATATTAAGAAAAAAAGGTTTTTGAAATCTCCATCACCAAATTTTTTAATTGAGTTGGATAAATTCCAAATATAACAAGTTCTATCATAGATAGCGTTAATACTACTTTTGTACTTACAGTTACTTTAATTGATTCAAAACTTCTGGATTCATCTCCAAAGTACATTACTTTTACAATTTTAAGATAATATTATACCGATACTACACTCATTCCAATACTAAAAAAAGCACCCATAATTGTTCCTTTTCGTATAAAAATTGTTATTTAAAGCACAATACTTTTGTATATAAATTAAATTTAAAGGAGTGTATTTAAAATGGCAGTATCAACATTGGTAACAAACAACTACCAAAAGTGTATTGATGAATGTAGTAAATGTGCTCAAGCATGTTATGAATGTTTTGATGCATGTATAATGAGCCTGACTTAAACGCAAGAAGAAGTTGCGTAAAGCTTCTTGTAGAATGTGCGAAATGTCAGTAGGACTTATGTTTATTAATGGACAATTTGCAAAAGATCATTGTAAAATGTGTGCTACAATTTGCGATGCATGTGCAAAAGAGTGTTCTATATTTAAAGATGAGCACTGTCAAAAATGTGCTGATGAATGTAGGAGAATGGCTGGTATGTAATAATTCATAAATAGGATAGTTAGGAACTTAACCATGTTCCTAACTATCTTTTTATTTAATCCCATAATGTATAGATGAAATTCCAAGTGATAAAGACTTATAGCCAGTATTTTTAAAGCCATTATTCTGAAACTGCAACTTAAGCTGTTCTTTTGTCATAAAATTATTTACAGAATCTCTAAGGTAGTAATATGCTTTTTTGTCACCTGTCCCTATATACCCTATCACTGGTAGTACATTATTAAAATACAAGCTGTATACCTTATTTAAAATCAATCTATTGGGTTTTGAAAGCTCTAAGCATATTACTTTGCCATTTGGCTTTAAAACTCTATACATTTCTGATAATGCCTTGTTTGTGTCCTGAATATTTCTAAGTCCAAAGGCAATAGTTATACAATCAACAGTGTTATCTTCAAAAGGCAATTCTAAAATACTTCCTTTTATTAACTCAAACATGTAATCCTTAGCTAGATATTCAAGTCTTTCCTTTCCTACGTCAAGCATTTCCTGACTAAAATCTATCCCTATAACAGAAGTATTTTTACCTACTGCTTTACATTCATAATCTATCATTTGACCTGTTCCACAGCACAAATCTAGTACTTTATCATCTTTTTTTATTCCGCTTAATTTTATAGCTTTTTTTCTCCATAACTTATCAATATTCAAAGTTAATATAGAATTTAGCATATCGTATCTTTTAGCAATAGATGAAAATATGCCTTGAACATCTGCTTTAATTTCAGCCATAATCCTACTCCTTTCTCTCTACATTAAAGGCAATAAAACAAATATGATTAAATCCCAAAGTGCATGAGATATTATAATAGTTGCAATATTTCTTTCCTTCTTATAAATCCATCCCCAAAACATCCCGCATACTAAAGCTGCGACAACAAGCATGAAATTAAATGTTATTATATGTACACCAGCATATAGTAATGTTGCAATTACATATCCCTTATTTTCTCCAAACTTTTTTGAGAGAGTATTTTGTATAAAACCCCTCCAGTATATTTCTTCTCCTGGCCCAATGATAAATAGTAACAAAAATCCAATAAAAACTGAACTTCCTTGAGATCTATTACTGTAAACAGATGTTATTTGTGCATCTTTAAAAGGAAATAAATATCCTGAAACAATATTACCAACATAGAAAATAAAATACAGAATTATAGCTGAACCTATTCCTACGAGAATATTTCGAAGAGTCAATTTTTTCAGTGACAGTGACAATAGCTTTCTATCTGCAACTACAGCAATACTACCTAAGAAGAGAATTGCTATACTCATTTCTCCCCAGAAGTTGAATGGCTTAACCACAAATATTACAAACCATACTAACGGAACAATAATTAATGAACTTATGGCCAGCTTTTCGCTTCTTTTGAGTTCTCCCATAATATCTCCACCTTTCTATAGTATTGCAATCGAAACTAACATAGATAAAATTAAAAGCACTCCAAATTGGCTTTGAAGCTTTGCTGTTTCTTTATCAAGATCTGCAATTATTTTATTTTCATTATTACTTGATGTTAACTTTTTAATATTTTTAGCTGCCTTAGGTATTGTTAACAAACAAATTAAACTTAAATAAGGAATATAATTATAAAAACTTATTAGTGGAATAGAAATATAAGCAAATACAATTAAACTAATATATATCCTATCTGCATTTTTTCTTCCAACTACAATTGACAAGGTCTTAATACCAGCTTTGCTATCATTTCTTATGTCTCTAATATCATTGGCATGTAATATAGCAGTAGTTAGTAATCCTACAGGAATTGAAATCAACAAAGGCTTTAAACCTAGTTCTTGTGCCTGAACGTAATATGATCCCAATGTCATCAATGGTCCAAAAATTACAAAAACTAATGGTGCACCTAATCCTCTATATTTTAAGGCCAATGGTTTTCCAGTGTAGAAATACCCACAAATAGCACCTACTAGTCCAATAATCAGAATCATGCTGCCCCTAAAATAGCCTAAAAGCAAACCTACTATGCATCCTAATACTAAAGCAATAATACCTGCTTTTTTTACCTCATTAGCCGTTATAAGTCCCTCAACAACTACCCCGCTAGAGCAATATGAGTCTTTTGTATCTACTTTGTTTATAAAGTCGTCATGATCATTTAATAAATTTATAGATGCCTGTAATAATATAATTCCAATAACTGAAAAAATAAAATATACTATGCTAAACTTAGATTGGTGAATAGCAAGCATTGCACCTAAAGTTACTGGAATTACTGAGCCTGTTAAAGAAAAAGGCCTTGCAGCCCTAATCAACATTTTAGACTTTGTATTTATGACATTCACTCCTTTAATTAATTACATACGCATCGCCATAGGCAATGAGAATAGTAATATATTAGCTATTGCAAGTAATATCAACAGAACAGTATATACTACTGTAACGCTTGTCTTCTTTTCTTTATAATTGTTCTTTGCAATTTTATATGCAGTGTATATGGAGCCTAAGGTTCCAATTGCTATCAATATAAATTGCAATGCTTGTATTGTTAGATTGTCAAGAATTGCAGTTGATGCATCATGCATCTCAACTCCGAATAACCCCATGAATGTATATCCTATAGATTTTCCTTCAGCTAATAGATGGAATAAGTTATGAGCTATATGTGCTGCTAAATCTAAAGGTATTAGGGCATAACCAAATTTAGTGAAATTAGCTTTAACTGAGTCACCATTAAACAATTTAGCTATATAACCTGCTAATGCTAATAAAAGTATTGGTATAGCCATAGCAACTATGAAAGTTATAGTAAAGGTCACAAAATAACTTTGTGTCCCTGTAACCTTTTCTAACCATGTTAACATGCCATCCCATATCTTAAGCATAGTAACATTTTGTACGAAAACAATACCCATGATTACAACAGCTAAGAATGAAACTTCTAATTGAGGTTTTCTTATGAACCACAATTCTTGAGTCGGCTTTCTAAAGGATATCTTAATAGAATTATTAGGACAATTTTTAACACAGTTACCACAGATGTTGCAATTAGAGTTACTCTCCATAGTCTTAGGAAATTCAAACATTGGACATCCTGGTGCCTTATCAGTACCTTTGTAGCAAGCTGCTACTGTACATTTTGAACATTTCTCTTTAGTTCCTCTAAGTTGTAATATTCCTGCTCTAGAATAGTTTGAAGATAACCCACCTAGGAAACAAAGATATCTACACCAGGTTCTACGTTCAAAGAATGCTCCACAAAATACAACTCCTAAAGTTATTAATAATAACAGCGTTCCAGAACCTCTAGGATTCTCAACTATACCGAATACGTGGTCACTCCAAGTAATAGCTAAGAACATTGCATCTATTAACCATACTCCGTATTTTTTTAAAAATTTAGGTATTGGTTTTTTACTTCCAACAAATTTTTGAACAACATCACTTAATGCTCCAAACGGACATATTGCACACCAAAACCTTCCTGTAAGGAACAACAATATAGGAAGTATTGGCCACCATAATACCCAAGTTCCTGCTGTTCCGAAATTATCATGAGCTTTATCTGGACCAACTAATAGCTCAAATACAATAAATGCAAACACTGCTCCTACCAAGAGCTGAAATATACCTGGATACCACTTGCTCCTAATGAATTTAGCAAACCTCTTATTATCTAATAAATTCTTCCCTTCATGTTCAGGTGAAGATTTCTCCTTCTCATTAGTAGCTTTATTTACATTATTCATAGCACTACCTCTTTTCTCCTACTTCTACTTCAAAACTATTTTGCCTGCTTCTTTTTTATAGCTGCAACAATTATTATTAATGCAATTGCTCCTAAAAATCCACCTATAATAATCCAGTTAGGTCCACCACTAACTACATTAATATCAAAATCAATGGTTTTCTTTTCGCCTTGTACTGTAATTTCAGTAGTTACAGTCCACTTACCTTTATCGGTGAAGTTTATATCTCCCATGTACTGACCTTTTTCATTTTTCTCTAACTTAACTGTTATTGGTTCATTACTATTCATTTTCATTGAATCATCTTGTGGCATCTTAGCAATTATAGTTACATCTGCATTATCAATCTCTTTATCATTACTATCATGCAGAGTAATCATTATTTGATCTTTACCAGTCTTTGCTTCTTCACCTTTAAAAGAAAGCTCCGCAGTTATCCCATCGGTACTTTTAGACGTACCCTTTCCCATATTCATTTCATCTGCCAAAGCAGCTGTAGAAGAAACTAGTACAAAAATTAAACTAAATACTAAACCTCTTATTGTCTTCTTTCTCATTATTATTTGACTCCTCTCCCATATACAAGCAAACTAATTAATTTATCTATCTATTAACTAAAAACAGCTCATATTTATTCAATTATAATTTACTTAATATGTTTATAACTTATTTATACAACTCGCTTTGTAAACTTTTGTTTTACATATGGAACAATAAAGCGATCAAGACCTATTAAGTATGCATTAGCCCCAACAGCTATAAGAATAATAGCCACTGTATAAAGAATTGGATTTGTGCTAGTTGTACCTGCCAATAGATAATTTAGATTCATAAAGGCACCAGCAAATAATCCTATGATAGTAGCAGCACCTAATATTAAGCTAACTCCTACAAGAAGCTCACCAACTGGTACTAAATATGAAAAAACTTGCGCATTCGGTAGAGCTACGTTTTGCACAAATGCAGCGTACCAGCCTTGTACTGCTGGATGTTCTCCAGTTGATTTTGCTACAGCGCCCTTTAAAAATCCTGTTATAGCCACACCAGATTTGCTACCTACCCAAGTTGGGTCTTTAAGCTTTTCAATAGCTGGAACTATCCATTGAATTCCAAGCCAAACACGTAAAATAGTCCATACAATTGTAAAATATTTATTTTTTAAAAATTTCATTATTACTCACTCCTCAAAAATATTATTTATAAAAATTTTTACTAAGCTTTTTTTACTTTTGAATCATAAGATTCAATAACGTAATATAAAAGATTTGTTAATCCTTCTTTATATATTGATGATTCTATGCCTTCAACATCCAACTCAGCTTTCACAACAAATTCTTTAGCATTATCTATTGTTATATTATTTCTAATAGCATTGGGATCTCCATCTAAGCAATCATCCGTAATTTGATATACCATTCCTAAGTTTAAGCCATACTTTTCTAAAGCTATAACATCTTCTTTTTCAGCATTAGCTACAAGCGCCCCTAACTTACAACAAGCACTCATAAAGACTGCCGTTTTTCCTTCAATTATCCTAAGGTACTCTTCTCTAGAACCTTCGCTATATTGAGCTTGTTCAATTTCTGCAACACACATTTTTTCTACAACTTGTGTCATCACCTGTTCTCCATCTCTGGTTGTCATACTAGCTAAAATGTTGAAAGCTTTTGCAAATAAAGCATCTCCAGCTAGAACAGCTATTTTTCTTCCATACACTCCATTAAGGGTTTTCTGACCTCGTCGGAATAAGTCATTATCGATTATGTCATCATGTATCAAGCTGGCACTATGAATGAGTTCAACAGCTACACATAAATTAATTAACTGTACTCTCTGCTCTATAGTCATATCTCGTTTTATAGCTTTAGCAGAAAGTAATATAAGCATTGGACGAAGGTACTTGCCAGAATTTTTAAAAAAATATTCAAAAACTTCTTTTGATGCTCCTTTTATAATGTCCTCGTCTATATTTTTTAAAATATTCTCTACTTCATTTAGCTCTTTCCTTACTGCATTACTTGCTTCAATAAACCTTAACACGACTTCATCACCTCTCTTTATAATTTAAACTCTATTACATTTAGGGATATCTTAAAGTTTTACTATAATTAATATTTCTCTGAAAGTATAACTTGCATGTATGTAGATAGTATGTAGATGTTATGAAGATGTTGTAAAGATGAACTAAATGTATAAAAAATATATACATTTGTGTAAAAGAAAAAATCCTAGACTGATTGATTCAGTCTAGGACTTTTCTTTTTCCGTAGATTATGCAAAAAACTATTAATAATTAGTGATTAAAAGTTGTTTTACTAAATTTCAATAGTTGCTTTTAAATAAAACATCATTTTTATGTAATTTACTACTTACAGCATCCACATGATGATTTCTTCTTAAATTTTTTATATATGGTGAACGTAGAAAAACTTACTACTCCAATAGTAACTAAAACTTCAACAACCAATGATGTCACCTCCAAATGATATTATTTATTTTTAGATATTATTTTTGTTTAAGTATCTAAATTAATCTTTATAAAATACATCTTACTATTTTTTTATAAAGATAATATGAAGAATTTATCCAAGATATATCTAATGTGCTCTAATTATTTGTATTTGCTTCTAAATTTTAAATCTTTGAACTAGAGATTTAAGCTCATCAGATAGAAGAACCTGTTTTTGAACTGAACTTAAAACATCTTGAGTCGCATGATTTGTCTCATCAACGCTACTTAGTATCCCTTCTGAATTTTCTGCGGATTGTTGAGCGGTTGCAGATACAGCTTCAATAGCATTACTAGTTTGTTCGATTGAGCTTAGTATATTGGATACACCAGTAGCAATTTCTTCCGACATAGCTTTAATAAAAGCGGAATCATTTTCGTACTTCAATGCAGTCTCTAAGAATAATTCATAGTCTGGGTTTACATTGTTATCAATAAATTTTAATATATCCTCAACATTACTTGAAAGATTGTTAAAGGCATTATTAACTTGACTTATTACCTTTTGTATATTTGAAACATTCTCCGACGATTGTTCTGCAAGAATTCTGATCTCATCAGCAACTACAGCAAATCCTTTGCCAAGATCACCAGCTCTTGCTGACTCAATAGCTGCATTTAAAGCTAGGAGATTAGTCTGAGATGCTATACTTGCTATTGAGTCTGCCATAACCTTAATTTCTTCAACAACCTTTCCATCTTCTATTGCTCTTAGTATGTTTATCTGTTTCTCTTGATATATCTTTTTTGACATATCTATTGCTTTCAATCCTTTGTCTTTTATCTGTACCGCACGAACTTGAATTTGTTTTGAAGCATTATCTCCTTCTTTGGCCTTTTGAGAGAGTTCAATTGAATTTGAAGCTATCTCTTCAATTGAAGCATTTACTTGTTGGGCAGTTGAACTTAGAGCTTCAGTACCTCGTGATATGTCTTTTGTCGATCCATTTATGTTATTTATTTTTTTAGATACTCCTCCTATTGTAGTATAAATCTCCTCACTTAAATTATTTATATTATCCGAGCTCAATATTATCGCTGAAATTAGGTTGCGTGTATTTTCAGCTGCCTTATTTAAAGCAATAGATATCTTTCCTATTTCATCTTTTGAATTAATATCTATCCTTTTTGTTAAATCTCCACTTCCTAGTGAATCTGCAAATATTAACACTTTGTTTATTTGCTTAGATAGTAATGTTGATATTAGCAAACCAAGTGCTAATGCAGATATAAATCCAAATACTACAATACCAATCATTAAATTGAATGAATTTTTAAATATTGAGTTATTTGAGTTATTTGCGTTTTTAGCTTCTTTAAGATTAGTATCAATTATTGCATTAATACTATCAAATGTTTTATTCCTTAATTCCGTTACCATATCGAAAGCCATCTGTGCTTCGTCGTACTTATCAGAATCAATCAATTCTATAAATTTTTTACGCTCCATCATATAATCTTCATGATACTGATTAAATGTTGTTATCATTTCTTTCTCATCATTAGTTAATCCATCTTCATTCTTAAACTTCTCAGATAGAGCCATATCTTCTTCTGTCAACTCTTCAATTTCTTGTTTAATTTTTGATTTCTTCTCTAAATCTTTAGTTGTTAAAAGAGATATTAAGTCTGAATGTATTTGCAAAAAATTCTCTTTTAGTTCATCTATAGATCTTAAATGAATTAAATTGTCTTCATACATAGAAGTCGAATTAGAGTTTATTTTCTTTATTTGTGATATTCCTATCCCACCAAGTACTCCCATAATAATTGAAATTAATAAAAAACAACTTATAAGTTTCTGTCTTATCTTCAAGTTCTTCAATAAATTCATATAATATCCTCCCTGTCGTATTTTCACGCTTGTCCTAACTCATCTCATATAATTACGACTTGATTTTATCACTTTACTATGAAGAAATTGTAAATATTTCACGATTTCATGCAAAAACTACAAATAAATAGAAAAAGACTTAGGTAAATGTTTTACTAATTATTCCTAAATTCCTTATTTTTTAAGCAACTGCTAATCATTCATTTCTAGCATTTTAGTATAACTCTAAGCCCTTATTCGATTTCCGCATAATATGATTGAGTTACAAAAATAACTTAAAATCTATAATTTATTCTAAGTTCATATAAAAGTAGGCCATAGCTTAAATATAGTATAACTACATTAAGCTATGGCCTTAAGATTTTTATTATTTATTTAAGCAATACAACAATCTTTAATTTAACGACTTAGTTTCATTTTTAACGACTTTCTTTCAGTTAAACAATTCATGGGTCTTCATATTATCTATTACTCAACAGTAACTGATTTTGCTAAGTTTCTTGGCTTATCAACATCGCAGCCCTTTTGAACAGCTGTGTAGTAAGCTAATATTTGTAGTGGTATAACTGAAAGTACTGGTGCAAGTATTGACATAACCTTTGGAATGTAGATTGTTTGGTCTACAGTCTTTTCGATTTCTGTTTGTCCTTCCATTGCTATTCCTAGTACGTTTGCCCCTCTTGTCTTAACTTCTCTTATATTACTGATTTGTTTGTCATATAACTCACTTTGAGTTGCAAGAGCTATTACTGAAGTGCCTTCTTCTATTAAAGCTATTGTTCCATGCTTTAATTCCCCACCTGCATATGCTTCTGAATGGATGTATGATATTTCCTTAAGCTTTAATGATCCTTCCATTGCTACTGCGTAGTCAAGACCTCTTCCTAAGTAGTATACATCGTTCTTGCTGTATAAATGATCAACGAATGATTTGATTGTATCTACATCGTTTAATATTTCAGCAGTTTTTTCAGAAAGATTTAATAAACCATCTTTAATCTTTTCTATTTCAGTCTCTCTTACAGTGTTCTTAGCTTCAGCCATGTATAAAGCTATTATATAAAGAGCTATAAGCATAGTTATATAAGCTTTTGTTGAAGCAACAGCTATTTCAGGACCAGCCCATGTATAGAATACATCGTCTGCTTCTCTTGAAATTGAACTTCCTACAACGTTTGTTATAGCTATTATTCTAGCACCTTCTTCTTTAGCAAGTCTTAATGCTGCTAAAGTATCTGCTGTTTCACCTGATTGGCTGATGCAGATCATAAGAGTTCTGTCTGTTATAAGTGGATTTCTGTATCTGAATTCAGACGCAACATCTATTTCTACTGGTATCTTTGCTAATCTTTCGATTACGTACTTACCAACAACACCTGAATGATAAGCTGTTCCACAAGCTATTATATAAACTCTATCAAAGTTTTCTATTTGTTCTTTTGTTAAATGAATACCATCAAGCTTAATCTTTTCTCCCTTAACAACTCTTGAAGTTAAAGTATCTTTTATAGCCTTTGGTTGTTCATATATTTCTTTAAGCATGAAGTGGTCATATCCACCTTTTTCAGCAGCATCTATATCCCAAGTTACGTGGAATATTTGTTTTTCTACTTTATTCTTGCTTTCATCATATATTGTTATTCCATCTTTAGTCATAACAACGAATTCTTTATCTTCTAAAAGATAAACGTCTCTTGTCATATTTAATACAGCTGGAATATCTGAAGCTATGAAGCTTTCTTTTCCGTCTTCACCTACACCAATTACTAGTGGACTATCTTTTCTTACAGCTACTATTTTACCAGGATCGTTCTTAGCAACAACTCCTAATGCATAGCTTCCTTCCATTCTCTTAGTTGCTTTTATTACAGCATCTTCTAAGTTTCCATCAAAGTAGTAATCAACTAAGTGAGGTATAACTTCTGTATCTGTTTCTGATACAAACTTGTATCCTTCTGATATTAACCATTCTCTAAGAACTATATAGTTTTCGATAATTCCGTTATGAACAACTGCTATAGTTCCGTCCTTATTGCTATGAGGATGTGAGTTAACATCAGATGGTTCTCCGTGAGTTGCCCATCTTGTATGACCTATACCAATGCTACCAGAATACTCTTTGTCTGCAACTTTGTCTTTAAGGTTAGAAAGTCTTCCTCTGCACTTTTCGATCTTTATTTCTCCATCTTCAATAACAGCTATTCCTGATGAATCATAACCTCTATATTCAAGCTTGCTTAATCCTTCAACTAATATTGGTGTTGCTTTCTTTTCTCCTAAATATCCTACTATTCCACACATAAAAAAATCTTCCTTTCATATCAATTATTCGTTTAATACAACCATAATTATATGAGTTATTTTATCCATGGAAGGCTTAATATATTTAATATTTCAGCTCAACCTTAGAAGCAAAATTTTAATATTTAATTTTTTAAAAATTAGGCTTTTCTAAAGCTGAAGCTAAGGATTCCTATATCGAAACTTAAGTTGTACTTGTTTGATAATCCCGGCTTTTGGGGATTATCGGACACGTATAACTTATATAGTTGAGTTAGGAATTCTATATAAAGATATATTTAAATATCTTGATACCTGACTGGATTTGTTCTAAAAATCACTTTTTAGGTTTACCAGGCTTTAACGGTAGTATCATACCGTGAGGCACCCGCTGAATATCCGATACTCCTCATCCTCGTCTGGTTAAACACTGCACGTCCCAAATGTTTAACCCCAAGCGCTTAATTTAATACTTAATTAAATTTCTATCCTCCTTTTTAATGTATTTCTATAATTATGGTCTCTTCAGCCTTCACAATTTTATATATTATACTATATAGTATTTAAAGTCAATTTCTTTGTTACATTTTAAACAAGCCTCTATGTATTATTATAAATTTATCATTTTTTTGTACTATAAATAAAAATAGGCCATCCATTTTACACCAAAAAATTCTTGATTGATAAACAAAATTTCACTGGTATAGTCAACTATAATTATATATAATCACAACAAATTCACTCATTTTTTGTGCAAAATAACTTAATTTTCAATCATAATATTCAATATAGTTTTAATATCATTGTTGAAATTAAGTGGTTATGTAGGAGATTCTATATGAGCGAGCTATTAGAATTAAATGATTTTTTTAGGATAACTAACCGCTTAATTTCAACACAGTGTTCACCCCTTGTGTTGAAAGAAGTAACAAATAGACCTACAGGAACTATAAATATAGTTTCTGTAGGTCTATTAATGATATAGTAGATTAGAAATCTATAGTATCTAACTAAAGATATTATGGATATACGTCTATATCTATATATAATTATTCATTATTTAACTACTTTTTTAATTTCTTTAATTCTTCGTACTTCTTTGCGATTAAATCAACTAGTGGATTATCTACTTCTAAACCAGTAAATTGAACAATAGCTTCTTTCACACCCTTAGTGTTTATAACATTTTGAATCTCTTGTGCTTTATCATCATCTTTAGCATCAAATAAAAGACCAGCTGCTACACCAGTAACTATATTGCCACACTCTAAATTTAACTCATAGCAAAGCTTTAATGGAGTTATTAATCTATCGTTAGCTGATAACTTTCTTATTGGATCACGTCCTACACGGAAAACTTCGTCTTGAAGATAATGATTTTCAAATCTTCCAACAAGCTTTTTAGAATACTCAGTAAGTGCATTGAAATCCATTTTATGTTTTTCACTTAAAGCTTTTACTGCTTCCTTATGGAAGTCTACAATTACAGATCTTATATACTCATCTTTTATAGCTTCATGTATGAAGTTATATCCCATTAAATATCCTAAATATGCTGTAGTTGCATGAGCTCCATTTAAAAGGAATAATTTTCTTTCAAGATATGGTGCTAGATTTTCAACGTATTCAGCACCTTCTACTGATCCATTTACCTTTACCTTACCTTTTTCAATATCCCATTCATAGAAATCTTCAACTGCAACGTCTATAGGTAGTTCCTTTTCGATATTTACATTAGGAACGATTCTATCAACAGCACTGTTCGGGAAGCCTACATAAGTATCTAAATACTTAACTAATTCTTCACTAGCATCTTCAAGTATAGCATTCTTAATCATGTCAGTAGCCATTATTGCATTTTCACAAGCAATTATGTCAACTTTCTTATCAGTTGTTGCCATTCTCTTTTCTAATAAGCCTTTTAAAAGCTTTCCAGTGCTACCTAGGTTGTTAGCGCCTATTGAAGTAGTGATCAGATCTGCTTCTACTACAGCCTTTTCTAAGTTTTCAAGATCTTTAAGATGTATTGCATCTACACCATTAATCTTTTCTTTATTTTCTGAAGTACTTAAAGTAATTACTGTATATTCTTTATGTTTATTTATTTCGTCAACTAAAAAGTCTGAAATATCCACGAAGGTTACTTGATAATCTGATTTTGATAATAGGTATCCTATAAAACCTCTACCTATATTTCCAGCACCAAAATGTACAGCTTTCATTACATTTCACCTTCTTCTTTTATTATCTCCATTATTGCTTGTGGAGTTTTAGCTTCTTTTAGTTTTTCTACATTTTCTTCATATTGTATAGTTAATGCTATTTGGGAAAGTATAGCCATATGTTCATCACCAACACCTGCTATTCCTATTACCATATATGCAGTATTTCCATCACCAAAATCAACACCATTTGGGTATTGTAATATAACTATTCCTGAGTTTAATATTTGTTTTTTGTATTCGTTCATTCCATGTGGAATAGCTACTCCATTTCCCATGAATGTTGAAACTTCATCTTCTCTTTCTCTCATTCCTTGGATATAATTTTCATTAACATATCCGTTCGCTACTAGTAATCTTCCTGCTCTTTCTATCGCCTCATATTTACCTTCTGATGGGAGATTTAATACAATATTTTCTTCGACTAAAACGTTTTTGTTCATTCAAATGTCCTCCTCTTTATTCACGATATTAACTAGATAGTTTCTTATATCAGCTATTCCACCTAGTTTTAATATATTTACAAAATTTTTATCTTCTATTAATGCAACGCTTATCTTACCTAAAAGTTGTAGGATATAATTGCTTTCATCTTTTCTAGCTATAAGTACAATAAAAGTACCTGTCTGTTCTGTAGCAAAACCAATACTGGTCATGCTTAATGGTTCTGTAATTCTATATACGCCTACAAAAGGCCTTATCATTTTATCACTTCTTGTGTGAAGCAATGCGATATTGCTTCCTGGTACAACAACATTTCCTTTTTCTTCCCTCTTCATTATACCAAATTTTATTGCTTGTTTATCATTAGTAAGTTCACTTTTATATACATCATCTGAAATAAAATCTATTAGTTCAATAATATTATCAGCGTTTGTTTTATTCAACCTAAAGTTCTTCAGAAGATCATCTGCAAGTTCATAATCTAAGCTTGTGACTTCCTCTTTTTTTAAAGAACTTGAAAGTGTTGAAGTTCTTTGCTCCCCATTTACCTTAAAATCAAATATAAAATTACTTATTTTCTCAATATCTGTTTTTGACATAAATGGTGATACAACAATAACTTTCCCTTTAGAATGAGAATTAATAGCTACTGTAGATATGATTAAATCATATAAATCCTCTTCAATTTTATTATTCATATTATTTATAGATGAAACAGTGAGTTCTCCTATATCAGGAAAAAGTGAGTTCACCTTGCTGGAAAGTATCCTAGCTGTAGCTATTCCGCCAGGACATACTATTAAGGCATTTATCTTCCTAGAGGCTTCTTGCTTCCTTTGAAGTGCAACATCTATATGCATAGCAATATATCCGACTTCATCAGAAGGAATTTTCAAGTTATATCTTGAAAAAATGAGCTTACACCTATTTTTTATTATCTTAAATAGCTCACTATAGTGCTCCTTTATTTCATTTACTAACGGATTTATTACCACAAGACCTATATTAAGCATGTAAAAAGTTTGCTTAAAATGCTGTGATAAATCCTTTATTAGTTGTGTATCTCCGGTAATATCCGCTTGTATTTTCTTTGATACATCAGCTACTAACTCTAAAGCAATATCTTCGTAATTAACATCTGATTGCATAAAATTATTACTATTATTTAGAAAATAATTATATTCACTTAAATACAAAGTTAAATAAACCAGTTCTTCCTCAGGTAAAGTTATTCCATTTTCTCCTAAAGCTTCATCAATAATTTTTATTTTTTCATATGCTTCCGAGTTAATTATTTCATTTTTCATTTTCTCTGGCAGTTTAATACTGTCACCAGATTCTGTTCTTCTTATTGCCAAAAGCAACTGTATAAACAATGTGAAATACTTCACATCATTTACTCTTATATAACTAAACTTAGAACCATTGAATATTGATTTCACAAGATTTATAAGCTTAGTTCCAAATATTATCTCGAAGAAAGCTTGAACTGTTTGATCAACCTCTTCATCATATAATATTGCTAAAAGATCTTCATATGGCTTAAGTTCTAATAAAAACTCAACTAGCGCTATTCTTATATTCCATTCAGATCCTTCAATACTTATGCCTTGATTTCTTCTTCTTAATAAACATAAATTTTTACTAAGCAATAACTTCTCAATATTATCTAAATCTAAACTTATACTTCCCATAACAACATTGAATTTATGACTAAAATAACTTGCTTTTAATGGCTCCTTTGTTATAAGAAGTTCACAAGCCATTATTATCTGCCTTTGTTCTTTACTAAATAGCCATTGCATAGGAACTTGATTTAAAGATATTTTCAATTCTTCAATACTCTTCTTATTACCTGAAATAGATAATTCCATATCTTCATGCGAAAATATGGTAACACTGTACTTCTTCAGTTCCTTATTTATCGCTGTGATCTCTCTTAGAATTGTTCTCGTGCTGACATCTAATTGTTTAAGAAGGCTCTTTATATTTAAAGAGCCTTCATTTAAAATTCTACTTAATATAAACTGCTGTCTAGGGGTGAAATTTTCCATTAATTTAAACACCTAGTTTTTAGTTTATTTCTTTAACTGACTTATAAATTCATCATATCTAGCACGATCTAAGAAATTTTTCACAGTTAGGATTCTATCAGTTTTAGCTGACTTTTTAGCTCTTTCGTATAAGTTTTCCTGAGTAAATACTACATCAGCATTTCCTGGAATACTGTCTACAGGTGAGTGACTAACATCAACACCAGTTATTCCTGCATCTTTTAATGCTTTCTTAAGTATTGATTCACCCATTGCTGAAGATCCCATACCAGCATCACAAGCAAATACTATTAACTTAACGTCGCCAGTTGTTGCTTCTGCTATTGTTTGACCTTTGCTTTCAGCTTTCATACCTTTAACTTTAGCTTGAGCTTCTTCGATGTCTTCACCTTGTGGATCTCTCTTTATTATTACAGAAGCCACTAAGAATGATACTGCTGTTGCTACTGCAACACCTGCTAATACTGGTAATTGTCCACCTTTTGGAGACATTGCCATTAAGGAAATTATACTTCCTGGTGATGGAGCTGCTACAAGACCAGCATGTAATACTACAAATGTTAAGTCTCCAGCGATTCCACCAGCTATTACAGCTAATAATAAAAGTGGTTTCATTAATACATATGGGAAGTAAATTTCATGTATACCACCTAAGAAGTGGATTATGATAGCACCAGGTGCTGATTGTTTTGCAGTTCCCTTAGCATATAACCAGAATGCTAGAAGTATACCAAGTCCTGGACCTGGGTTTGGTTCCAATAAGAAGAATATTGATTTTCCTGCTGATGCAGCTTGTTGAATTCCTAAAGGAGATAATACTCCGTGGTTGATAGCGTTGTTTAAGAATAATATCTTAGCTGGTTCAACAACTATTGCTATTAAAGGAAGTAAGCCAGCGTTTGTGATTCCTTGAGCTATATTACCTAGACCAGTTGAAACTCCTGCAACAAGTGGTTCTATGTAAGTGAAAGCTAATAATGAAAGTCCTCCACCTAATATACCAGATGAGAAGTTGTTAACTAACATTTCAAAACCAGTTGGAACTTTTCCATCTACTAGTTTATCAAACTTCTTGATTAACCATCCACCTAGTGGACCCATTACCATTGCTCCTAAGAACATTGGGATTGATGCTCCTACTACAACACCTGCTGTAGCTATAGCACCTACTACTCCTCCTCTTGTATCATACACAAGTTTACCACCTTGGTAACCTATTAGTATTGGAAGTAAGTAAGTAATCATTGGACCAACCAATTTTGCAAAGTATGCATTTGGCATCCAACCTGTTGGGATAAATAATGCTGTGATTAAACCCCATGCAATAAATGCTCCGATGTTTGGTAAAACCATTGAACTAAGGAAGTTACCAAATCTTTGAACTTTGGCTTTTGCTGATGAATTATTTGCCATTATGAGACCTCCTATAAAATAATTTTTAATAATTTTTATTAATGTTTGATTGCTATGTACTTATAATAAAACATTAAGAAGTCGTTTTCAATTTAATTAACTTCAATTTTGTGATACGTTTTCAATGACAATTTTAAAATTGCGAAAACTGGCTTAAACACTTGCCTCACAGGATGTGTCTCTATTTTTATATTTTTTTGACAAAGAACATTTACGACAAATTTGAAACCTAAATTAAATAAACTTATATTTTTTATGTATAGTTTAGTTACTATTATATATAGTTTACATAAGCCTTAAGATATAAACTGACATATAGTGGATAAAGTTGCACCAATCTGACTTTATTGACTAGATTTAATGAACCATATTTGATTTTATTGGCTTTCAATAAAATCATAAAAAGCTTTTTGATTACTATATGTATATCTTTATATCCATAAAATCCATAAAAATATGTTATAATATTACCTGCTTCATAGAACTACGTATGCACAGATATTAATAATATCACATAATTGCTAAGGATGCCAAAAATACTCTGCAAAATGAGGTGAGAGAATGGATATTATGACTTTAAAACAAATAATTTTCAAACCTTCTTCTAATTTAATGAAAACCAAAGGAAATGAAATATTCAAAAAAGATTTTGTCAAAAAAGTTAGAGGAAAAAGAATAGATTCTATTTATCATATATATGGTGATATAAAAAATAAGGATAATGCAACTGAATTTAGTACGCATATAAAAATAGATTTAGCAAAAGGAACTGTAATAAATACAAGATGCAACTGCAGTCTTTTTAAGGATTTTTCTCAAAACAAACCACTGTTTATGTGTGATCATTTAACTGCTACAGCATATAAATTTATAGACTCTCTAAAAAAACGAAATGAATCACATACTTATTCTGATAAGCAAACTGATATAGATACTAAGGAAAAGTCGATTCTCACAATGCAGATTTCACTTATTTCTAAATCATTTAAAGAATACTCAACATACGAGGCTGAGTTTCGTATTGGGTTAAAACATAAATATTTAATTACTAATTTGAATCAATTTATTTCATCTATACTTAATAAAAATTATATCTATATAGATGATCATCTCAAATATGACCTCAAAGAATATGAGATTAATCAAAATCATAGAAAGCTTTTACACTTTTTAAAACAGAAACTACAAAATTCATCCGTTTCACTTAATGGGCGGTCTATTTTATTAGATTCGTCTGAATTAAAAGATTTTTTTAAGGCTTTAGTCAATGAAAAAATACAATTTAAATACAAAAGCATAGAGTACTCCCCTACTATATTTAATGAAGATTTGCCCCTAAGCTTCACTTTGAAAGATGATAATGCACATTTTATATTGACAACCCATAAAAAGTTGCCAACTATGCTTGATACTAAAGCTAATGTATTTTTCTTTAATGGCAATATATATTTGCCTAGCAAAAATCAAACTTGCAATTATTTACCTTTTTACAATAGATTTATCGAAGAAGATAGTTTAACCTTTGTTAAAACTGAAGAAAACTACGACATGCTAATTTTAAAAATCACTAGTATATCAAAAGATATAAGTTTAAGTGAAGGAGTCAAGAACTTTAGCTTAAATTATCTAAAATTTGAATTTCTCATTTTCAAAGCTAATGCAACTATATGTTGCAAAGTTTACGGTCTATATTTTGATAATAAAATTGATATACTTGTTGATAAGAAAAATAGTTTAAGCAACATACGGGATTATGCTAAGGAAAATAAAGTTTTAATGAAGCTAGAAGCCCTACGATTTATATGCAAAGAAGATAAGTTATTATTTATAGGTAATGATCCTGATCTCTTTGATTTATTAGCCAACACAGAAAATAATATTCATAAACTTGGTAAAGTTACGTTCGGTAAAGGTTTTGAAACGGTTAAAATATACAATTCAACTAATGTAAAGATTGACTTCTATGATGAAAATTCTTATATAAAAATAGTATATCAAATTGGAGATATGTCTGTATCAGAACTTAATTCTGCCCATGAGGCATATAAATCCGGCGACAACTTCTACAAAGATAGCAATAATAATTTTCTAGATTTTAGAGATGAAGGAATTTTAAGATTTTTCAATTTGCTTGATTTGCTATCAAATGATAAAACTTCCTATGACGGAACCTTATATATAGATAAAGATAAACTTCCATATGCAAATCATCTACTTAATAACAGCAACTATGTGATGAACAATTTTTCAAAACAGTTGCAAAACATAGAACAGAATTTATTTGATTTTAAAAATAACACAGTGCTTGTACCTAGAGAACTTAAGGCTTCATTGAGAGATTATCAAATTAAAGGTTTCAAGTGGCTTAGGGATCTATCTAACTTAGGATTTGGCGGTATTTTAGCGGATGAAATGGGACTAGGTAAAACTGTGCAAACCATAGCTTTTATAACTTCAGAAATAAACAAAAAGTTTCTGATTGTTACCCCTACTTCTCTAATATATAACTGGAAGGATGAGCTAGAGAGATTTTCTCCTGATATTAAGTTTGAGATAATACATGGAAATAAAAACAAAACTGAAAACTTATCTGAACTAATAGAAAATAATACAGTGATTTTGACTACCTATGGTACTCTAAAAAATAATGTTCAGAGCTATATAGACTCTTACTTTGACTACTGCATAATCGATGAAGCTCAAAATATAAAAAATTCAGCTTCAAAAACCAAGTTAGCAATTAAAAGTATTAAAGCAAAGGTTCATTTTGCTTTAACTGGAACTCCTTTAGAAAATACTTTAACAGAACTTTGGTCTATCTTCGATTTTGTAATGCCAAATTATCTTCTTTCCAAAGAAAGTTTTGAAAAGAAGTTTTCAGCTAATGATTATGAAAGCATTGAACTTCTAAAAACACTTATCAGTCCTTTTATCCTAAGAAGAACTAAACAAGAGGTTATAGATGAATTGCCTGATAAGGTAGAAAAAACACTGATTATAGAAATGACTTCAATGCAGAAATCAATATATAGTTCTTATATAAAGGATATAAGAAAAAGTCTAAGAGATGCTTCAAAAGGAAAGATTGAAATATTCTCATATTTAACGAAGCTTCGACAGATTTGCTTAGATCCTTCACTACTAATACCTAATTATTCAGGAGGCAGTAGTAAATTAGAAGCAGCTATTTCAATTATTGAAGACCAAATCGAATCTAATGGTAAGGTTCTTCTATTTTCGCAATTCACCTCTGCTCTAGCAAAGATAGCTGATGATCTTGAGAAACAAAATATAGCTTACTACTATATAGATGGCTCAACTCCTGCAAAGGAGAGACTGAGACTAGTGAATGAATTTAATCAAAGTGATAATGTTAGTGTATTTTTAATTTCTTTAAAAGCTGGCGGAACTGGACTAAATTTAACTTCCGCAAACCTAGTTATTCATTTTGATCCCTGGTGGAATCCTGCAGTAGAAGATCAAGCCACAGATAGAGCACATCGAATAGGACAGAAAAATATTGTTGAAGTTATTAAATTAGTTGCTAAAGGGACTATAGAAGAAAACATACTAACTCTTCAGCATAATAAAAAGCAATTGATAGACTCAATATTAACTGGAGAATTAAAAGATAGTGATTCTTTTGATAGATTGAGTAAAGAAGATTTATTAAGTCTTTTCGATAGAACTGAGTAGAAAATAAATCGTAATTAAATTCAAAACAGGATGTACCACTTCGAACCGAAATCTATTTTTAAAACCCTCACGGCTTTTGATGAGAGAATTTAAAAACAATAAATTTTAATAAGAAGTGGTACATCCATATATGTTATAAATAGAGTAAAAATTCGTAATTACACTTACTGACTGCAGTCTGTGATTTTCTCTTCTTTTTTACCAAAAGTGAGGATTCCCATACTAATCAATTTAATCTTATTCTCATATAGAGAAAGAAAACTCTCAATAATTGCAAAGACATCATCATTATCAATTCCTAAGACATTTTGTTTAATTATTATACTATATGTGTCGTCATAAATTGATTTCACTGGATCTATGTCTATAACTGGAGATATCGCCGGAGCAACATTTTCTTTTACTTTACCTGTTGAGTCAAACAATAGATCTAAATATTCTTTGGATCTTCCAGAAATATCAATTATATATTTTTCTTTTAATGGCAGACTTATAACTTCTATTTTATAGTTATCTAGATATCTAGTCTTAAATAAATAACTACTTGTAAATATTTCATGATCAAATATCTTTTCCAAATAGCCGTTTGAATAAGTGTAAATTACACCGATTGCATATCCCCTTACTTCTAAGAAACTCCCCCTCACTAGTATTTCATCTCTTCCATCACCATTAAAGTCGCCTAAAAATATCTGAAAGTAATATCCGCTAAAAGGTATCTTAACTAAAGATGGCCGCTTTTTTCCGCGTGGTTGTACTATTAACTCTATATTATTTGTAAATGTTGTTTCTACATAGGGACATTCACCGGTTAATATAATTTTGTCCCTCGAAAAATACCATGTAACATCACCTTCTTTTATTGCAATTATTTGTCTGCTTCCAAAATCGTTCATAGGTTACCACCTTAATATTTGTATATTATATATTAATATATTTACATTAATAGGTTACTAAATTTCTCCTATTTATCTAACTACTATAATATATTCAATACAAAATTAATCAAATCGAATCCCAATCCTTCTTTACACATTCTACTTCTCAATCCATTTTGTAAGATCTTTGCCGCTTTTCCTAGATGTTGGTTTCTTATCCATATCAGCATATCCAATATATATGAGTGCAACCACCTCATCTTTTGGCTCTAAGTCGAAAAACTCCTTCATTTTGCTGTCATAACAAGCCTTTCCTGTTTTCCAATAAGCTGCTACACCTAAGGCATGTGCAGCTAAAAGCATATTTTCTACCGCAGCATATGTTGCACCAAGCTCTTCAGTCCTTAATGCTTTTCCGTTTTCAGTTACTTCTGTAGCAACAGCTATAATTACTGGAGCTCTAAAAGGTTTATTTATTTCTTTCTCTAGTTTTTTCTTTCCAACTTCACTTTGTATATCTACACCTGAAGATAGTACAATATCTTCCATTACCTTTGAAAGTGCTTTCCTTCCATCTCCGCTTATAACAAAAAATCTCCAAGGTTGAGTTAGATATCTATTTGGAGCATGTGTCCCAGCTTCAATTATATTTTCTATTACCTCCCTTGGTACACTTTCTTCCCTCATTTTGCCTATAGAGGTCCTTGTCTTTATTGCTTCCATTACATCCATCTATTATACCTCCAATTAAATTTAATAAATTTATATTTAAGCTTTACTAATACAATCATTTCTTAATAATTATCATCAATACATTTTACTAAGTTTAAATTTTCATTATACTGATTTTTTAAAAATAATATATTATTTAATAACTGATGTACTTTATAATTCCAGCTTAAGAGTCTTAGCATTAAACACAAAAAACTGCTCATCACTTTAAGCAGTTTTTTACCATAATTATATTTGATAACAAAATTATAATTTTTAATCAAGTGACTTCTTACCAAAAACTTTATAAAGCACCTTATCATACACTTCTAATTTTTCTGCAAGCATATGCCAATTCTTATGTTCCGCATTAGCAACTTGAATCTGATTTTTTTCTATAGCAGCCACTCTTTCCTTTACATCTTTCACTTCCGCAAGCAATTGCTTCAATAATTCTTTTACTTCATCTTGATTCTGTTCCATAATATTTTCCTCCTAAAATCTTATTCTAATCATATTGTTCGCTTTGTTGAAAAGTAAAATCTTTAGAAACAGCTGTTACATCCTTACATACCACAGCTTTCAACTTTTCTTCAACACTATCTACAATATGTTTTAAAAGCTCATTCTCATCTACTAATTCATCTTTTGCTATGCTTAATATTAATGTATCTAGCATATCTTTTATAGCTCCATTTAAATTCACTCTTAAAGAATAGTTTCCTAGATACTCTGTGTCATAACCACCTTTTTCAAGATTTGACCTTTCACTTTCAGTTCCAATAGTAAGATTTATATCAATAGCTTCGGAGTCATAAAAGAATAATAACCCCATAGTATAAATATTTTCTTTATTATAGTTCAAATTTATATTTTTAATAAAAAAATCACTTATAGCTTTAATTAACTCTTGCATATCTTGCTTTATTTTTAACAGATCATATCTAATATAAACAGGAATATACTCCTTATTTAAATCAGATATTATTCCAAACTCACTTAAGATTCCATCTTTGTCATAAAAGGTCTTTATATTACTTAAATCATCATGTATCTTTACATCATATAAATGTCTATAACCATTGTTCAATATTTCATAATCAGGTGAATAGCAAAAGATTAAATTTTGTTTTTCAGTTTCATTATCAAATTCAAACTTATTTTCTACTAAAACTTTTGCTTTACCTTTCACATTTTTATTAATCAATATAATTTTATCAGAATCTGTATATACATTGTATAGCTTTTCCATCCAAATACTCCACTTCATTTTAAAATTATCTCTTAAATTATACCAGTAACCAGTTAAATATCCAATATATCTATGTATTTTATACTATTGAGTACGAATAAGTAAAAAATCAGCATAGTGTTTTCAAGCTAATTAACTTAAATCATATAAGAAAAGTCCTAATATAGAGATAATTCTATATTAGGACTTTATTTTTTATATACTATTGATTCTTAGCATCTTTATCTTCAAATACATAGTTTTGTATTCTCTTCTTTAGTGCATCTTTATCATATTTAAAGTAGAATGTTCCAGTAGTAGTTCCTACGCAATTATCTAGCCCTTCTATAGGGAATATTTGCTGTTGTATATTACCAATACCACTCTTTAATACTCCAGTTCCTAAATTAAGTATATCTGATACTCCAAGGCTTGTTTCTAGATATGGTGATATTTTTTTTATTACTCCAGGTAACTCAGTTGGGCTTATTGTTTTCACCTTATTGAACATTGCTACTAATACATCTCTTTGTCTATCTGTTCTGGCAAAATCACTATCAGTATATCTTATTCTACAATAGCCAACAGCTTGTACACCAGTTAAACGTTGCATTCCTGGTGCTGTAAGAGTCTTTCCAGGTTTGTTAGCTTCTCTCATTACTGACTCAATATACTTATTAGTTTCAGTAAATTCACTTTGCTTTACATTAATATCTACACCACCAAGTGCATCAATTATATCTGCTAATTCCCCAAAATCAACAACTACATAATCTGTGATATTAAGTCCAAAGTTTTGATTTATAGTTTTTATTGATAATGCACCACCACCATATGCAAATGCAGCATTTAACTTGTCCATGCCATGCCCATCAATACTAACATAACTATCTCTCATAATCGAAGTAAGTTTAAGCTTATTATGCTTCTTATCAACAGTTAGGACCATAGTTGCATCTGATCTTCCTGTATCTCCTTTTCTTCTATCAACACCAAGTAAAGCTATATTTATTATACTATCATCATACTTTTCTTTTACATCCTTGTCTATGCTTCCTTCAATATCTGATTTTGAAATTGTATCTTTCTTTATACCTGAGAAGGTACTATAAAAATACACTGCACCAAAACCTATTGCAAATAGCAAAATAGCTGTTATAGTTATTAAAGTTATTTTTGTAGATTTTTTCATCCTCTTCTTTTTCTTTTCTCTCTTTGCCATCTTTATTCCTCCAATTATACTGTTATTGTCAAATTCTCATAATTATTTATGGACGTCAAAGCTCACATACAGTATTCTATCACAAATTTATTTATTTTTCACAAAAATAATACTATTTCTGATTAAATAGTACATGTTTTTCACTTAAACTACCACAATTGCTTGCTTTGATTATGTTATTAAATTATTATGAACATTTATCTTTGAATAATCAAAAGATTTTTGCGTTCACTATTATAATTTATACTAAAACTCTATTATAGTATTAACAAAATGGTTAAATACTTTAAT
This sequence comes from Clostridium folliculivorans, assembly GCF_024341905.1. Classification (GTDB taxonomy): domain Bacteria; phylum Bacillota; class Clostridia; order Clostridiales; family Clostridiaceae; genus Clostridium_AR; species Clostridium_AR folliculivorans. The sequence continues at coordinate 68,383 of NZ_BQXY01000002.1, read as the reverse complement.
TTTATATTTCCAAATTTGCATATTCTAGATAAAGATGTACCAATAACACAAACCAAAAAAGCATCATGAAATATATTTTCACAATGCTTTTTTACTTAGAACTTTAAGTCAAAATATTTAAAAATCTATTCATTCTTTCGTTCTTAGGATTTTTGAAAATTTCTTCTGGATTTCCCTCCTGAAGTATTTTCCCCTCTTCCATAAACACAACTTTATGTGCAACTTCTTTTGCAAAATTCATATTATGAGTTACAACTACCATTGTCATACCTTCTACAGCTAGTTCCTTCATTACTTTAAGTACTTCTGCTTCCAATTCTGGATCTAAAGCTGAGGTTGGTTCATCAAAAAGTATAATCTTAGGATCCATTGCCATAGCTCTGGCGATTGCAACCCTCTGTTGCTGACCACCTGATAATTCATATGGATAACTGTTTTCTTTTTCACTCAATCCTACCTTTGCCAAAAGCTTCCTAGACTTTTCTTTTGATTCTTCTTTAGAACGCTTTAAAACAGTTACTTGTCCTTCCATTACGTTTTGCAACACATTCATATGTGGAAATAAGTTAAATCCTTGAAAAACCATCCCGGTTTGCTTCCTAAATGAAATTATTTCCTTTTCAGAAAGCTTGGCATCCTTCCGAAAAACCATAGTCATATCCCCTAACGTAATTTCACCTTCATTGGGAATCTCTAATAGATTCAAACATCTAAGCAATGTTGTTTTTCCTGATCCTGAAGGACCTATAACAGCAGTAGTTTTGCCTTCTTCAATATTCAAATTGATAGATTTCAATATATGATTATTTCCTATAATCTTATCTAAATTTTTTATATCAATCATTGTACTCCTCCATTACTTAGCAACATATTTTTCAAGTCTTACTTCTATTCTTCTTTGAATTGCAGAGAGTACAGTACAGAATATCAGATAAACTACAGCAGCCTCAGTATAAAGCCATAATGGCTCATAAGTCGTTGCAGTAACTCTTTGAGCAATCTGAAACATTTCTGTTAAAGTTATAGTTGCTGCCAAAGAAGTATCCTTTACTAAACTTATAAAAGAGTTAAATAGTGGCGGCACCGAAACTCTAGTTGCCTGTGGCAAAATTATTCTTCTAAGAGCCTTATTCCTACTCATTCCAAGTGAAAATGCTGATTCCCATTGTCCCTTCGGAATTGATAATATTGCTGCTCTTATTACTTCCGAGTTATATGCTCCTACGCTTAAAGTAAACGCAATAATAGCTGAAGGTAATGGATCTAATACAACACCTATTTTCGGCAATCCATAGAAGATTATAAATAATTGCACTAATAAAGGAGTTCCTCTTATTATCCAAACGTAGAATTTTGCTATACCATTTAAAATTTTTGAATTTGATAATCTACAAAGAGCAGTAAGAAGCGCTACAATTAAGCCTAATATAAAAGATATGATGGTAACAGGCATGGTAAAAACCAAGCCTGCTTTTAATATTGGCCAAAATGCATCTAACAGAATATTAATTATTCTCGTAGTACTTTCGTCAAAAACCATTTTATATCCTACTTAGATACATCTGTATTAAAGTATTTGTTTGATATTTTTAGATAAGTACCATCACTCTTCATATCTGCTAAAGCTTTATTTATTGCATCTACTAACTCTTTATTACCTTTATTTATAAGTATAGCATTTTGATCTGCATCTTTCTTTTCTGCAGCTATCTTTACTGCAATATCAGGTTTTTGCTTCTTTAAATCATAGAAAGATAAACTATCATTTATAGTTGCATCTGCTCTTCCAGCAAGTATCAAATCGATTGATTGATTAAAACCATCTGAAGTAACTATTTCAGCACCATTTTCTTTTGCTAGCTTTCCTAAGTTACTTGTTAAAGTTTGTGCAGCTTTTTTACCCTTAAGATCTTCAAAAGTTTTTATAGTAGTGTTGTCACTCTTAACTATAAGTACAGCTCTTGAAGTTACATATGGATCAGAGAAGTCATATTTTTGCTTTCTCTCTTCATTTATTCCTACTTGATTTACAACAATATCAAATCTCTTTGCATCTAAACCAGCAAGCATTCCATCCCATTTTGTTTCAACAAACTCTGACTTTACTCCTAATCTTTTAGCAACCTCTTCTGCAATTTCAACGTCAAATCCTACTAACTTTCCAGTACTATCATGAAAAGTATAAGGTGCATAAGTACCTTCAGTTCCTATTTTAATTGTTCCTTGTTTCTTTATACTTTCTAATAAATTGGTAGTTTTAGTTGTATCGTTACTCTTTGTTGTACACCCAACTAATCCTACTGTTGCAATTAGTAAAGCGCCCATAAGCAATGCTATCTTTTTCATTCTTCTCCCTCAATTCCTAGTATTATTATCAATTTAGTATGTTATAGGTATAGTATCATTTTATCTATAATATGTCAACTTATATTATGTGTTGCTTTAACTTATATTTATAAGGTTATTTTTATAAATTTCATTAATCTTTCTTTATAGTATTCCTAATTAATTCATATAATATTATGCATACATAAAAATATATAAAAATAGAAAAATATCATCTTACAAAAAGTATAATTATACAAATAATAGAAGTATGTGTATAATGATAATTCGTTTCATGTTAAAATATAATAAAATGAAAGACCTAATACAATCACTTAATATGATTGTATTAGGTCCTTATATTTTACTGCATAGGATAGTATTAAATTTTTATACCTTCTAGCTGAACCTAGATATTTCAGTAGCTTCAGCGATCTCTTTATAAACTTCTTCTTGGTATATTATATTTTATAGCTCTTTCTATTTCTTCTAAATCTCTCTTATTCTTTGGATCTATGAAAAGACAAGTATAGCCTTCTTCACCTGCTCTACCAGTTCTTCCTATACGATGAATATACCCTTCTGCATTCTCTGGTATATCATAATTATATATATGTCCTACTCCAGTTACATCTAGACCCCTTGCTGCAACATCAGTAGCTATTAAATACTGAATTTCAGCATTTCTAAATGCTTTCATAACTTTTTCACGCTTAGACTGAATCAAATCACCATGAAGCTTTTCGCAGTTGTACCCACGTTTATGAAGAGCTTCTTCTAAGTCATCAACTCTTCTTTTAGTTCTGCAGAATATCATAGCCATAAAAGGATTATCTTCGTCTAGTACTTTACAAAGAGAATCTTGCTTATTTCTATCAGTAGTTTCAACAACTTCTTGTTTAATATTGTCTAGAGTTATATCTTGAGATTTCTTTACTGAAACCACTACTGGGTCCTTCATATATCTATAGGCTAACTTCTTAACCTGTGAATCCATTGTTGCTGAAAAGCAAAGAATCTGTCTTTTCTTTGAAGTTTCTTTCATTATAGCTTCTACTTCATTTTTAAATCCCATAAGAAGCATTTGGTCCGCTTCGTCTAAAACAAAAGTCTTTAGCCTTGATAGATCAACAGCTTTTCTTTTTATATGATCTAATAGTCTTCCTGGAGTTGCTATTATTAAATGTATGTTACCCTTAAGTTTTCTAAGCTGCCCATCAATATCTTTACCGCCATATGCAGCTAGTATATTAATATCCTTAGCTTCTTTCAATTTGTTTGCTTGTTCTGTTATCTGGATAGCTAGCTCCCTAGTTGGAGTCAATATCAAAGCTTGCACAGTATCAGTTTTAGCCCAAAGGTTTTCAAAAATAGGCAGTAAAAATGCTAAAGTCTTTCCTGTTCCAGTCTGAGCTTCTGCTATAACATCTCTACCAGATTTTACAAACTGGATACTCTCTTGTTGTACTTGAGTAGGAGTTGTAATCCCTGACTTCTTTAATACTTTTATTATTTCTTCATTAATTCCAAGTTCTTTAAAATTCATTATAATTACCTTTCTTCTTTATATAGTTTACCTTTATACACTTACATAAGATATATCACTTTAATACTTATTTTGCTTTATATATCGACATACTACTTCAAATTTAAATTTATCAAAATACTGCTTCGTAAGACCATCGAAAGCATTATTTTGAGTCTAATAATTGAAATAGTATGTTAGTTTAGAGGAATAGATATCCCATTTCCACGATCTAAAAACATACCAATAATCTATTTAACTATTAATGGTATTTCACTTAATAAATACATTTAATTGGAACTGGTATATCTATATATGAACCTCTTCACACTTAAATTTATATTTTAAAATTGCCTAACTAACTTAAATAATTTCTTTAATAAATTTGCTAACAATAATACCAATTTACTATCATCAATATTATTATAATTCAAAATAAAAGAATAGTTTAGCTACAGGTCCACTAAAGAAACTTAATTTATCTTACTCGAAAATATTTGCATCCCAGTACTTTCGATAATGCATAAATTAACAACTAGTGTCGGAACGCCATAGATAAGATATATCTCATAAATTTATAACTGCATTTTATGTAACAACTAATAATACCATATAGTTTTAATTATAGATAGAAGCTTTATTCCTTATTTATATAAATTATTTCTATATCAAACTTTTAATAATCTTTTTTTAAGTTAATTGATGAAAAAGTACTCTAAATATATGAAGATATATCTAGAGTACTTTTTATATAAATCATTCTGCTTATTATAAGGCATTACTAAAGATGTATCTTTTGATTTAGGCTATGTTTAAGAATATTGTTGAAATTGATTGGTTATACAGGAGATGCTATATGAGCGAGCAACTAGAATTAAATGATTTTTTCAGATGGAATGGCTCTAAAAAATCGCTAATCGTTCTTTATTAGTGATTTTTTTACGCATCTGCCTTTTCTGAACGTATGTGAAGAAATTCTGGCAGGCGATATATTTTTACTTTTTACTTTTTAATCAAATAACCTTTTTATTTTTTTAAATTTAAGAGATGAAAGATTTATAAAAAAGTATGGATTATTAAAAAGTAAAACTGTACTGTTCGAACGTAGTGAGTTTACAGTTTTAGCCATGGAATATGACAAAATCATATTAATTCTTTGCGTAAGCTCATTAAGGATGAACAACTCTACTCCTAAAAATATAAATTCAATTATAGAGTTGTTCATCTAAAGAGCGTCGGATGATTAACCAATCAATTTCAACACGGTGCTTTAACAGCGCCTTAATTTAAAATCAATTTTCCAAGCTAAATTATTGGTGTATCAATAATTTCAACTTTTTTCACTCCAATTTCTTTTACAAGATTTTCAATATAGTTCATTCTCGCTTTTGTTGGAATTTTATCTTTTATTTTTTCCTTTTGAGCTTCTTTCAAGCCTTCAGTATGAACTCTTATGAGTTTATATATAACTTCAGGATAATTTTTAAGAACATTAGCTACAGTAACAACTGTATTATCTAAATCCATCAAATCTTCAATCAATACGGTTCTTACCTCATATACTTTATCAATACTCAAAAGATACTTTAGATTATCTAAATTATTTTTCATCTTTGTATCACACAAAGATTCCAACTTATCTATAGCTTTTATATCAACCATAAACTTATCTGTGACTTCTATAAGCTCCGAGATACTATCTCTATCAAAAAAGCCATTGGTATCTACGAAACAAGTTAGACCTAGCTTCTTAACTTTCCTAAAAAGCTCAGTTATAAAGGATGCTTTTAATGTTGGCTCACCACCTGAAACAGTTATACCTCTTATAAAAAGCTTGTATTCCTCGATTATTTCAACTAACTCATCTACACTGTAGTTTTTTGTTCTTGGCGAAGACTTAGTTTTACATGTCTTTATACACTTATCACATTCAACACATAATTTATCATCAAAAAACACTCTTCCATCTATCTCTTTAATAGCTTTTACAGGGCATCCTGGAACACACAATTTACAATTGGAACAAAGATTTATAGTCTCAGGATTATGGCAATAGACACAACTAATATTACAACCTTGAAAAAATATAGCCAATCTATTGCCTGGACCATCTACATTTGAGAAAGGTATAATTTTATTTACAGGAACTTTATTTTCCATCTTTTCTTACTCTTCTATCAAGAACATGTGCCATAGTATTTGAGCCAGAGCCTAAGATATCTGTATCTCTAAGCACTGCTTCACCTTCTCTTACTTTCATTATCTCACTTTTCTTAACAAGATAACCAGTAACTCTTATTAAATCAGTATTGTGAAGGTAAGTAGTTAGATATCTTCCACCAGCAGCAAATGCTCCATCAATAATATCTAATACAGCATCTAGCTTATTTAAATACGTTTGATCCAAAGCAAACAAATCACCAGTGCCAGAAGTAAAATAAACATGGAAAGGCATTGCTTGCTTTATATGAACCGGAAGAATTGGTTCTTCTCCAACTGGCACTCTATGAGCTGGAGTGTTGTTGTGATCTTCTTCACTTAGGCTTGCACCAACTTGTGCATGAAGAAGATATTTATTATCAGTTCTCTCGCAATAAACAGCTTCATGTTCATTTGCAATCTTTTCAATAAGCTTCAATATACTATGAGCTATTTCATCCCCTCTTTTAGAAGTCCCAAATCTTTCTTCTGATCCTTCAAGGTTTAAAACATAATTAACTGCATCAGCAAGCCCAACTATACCAAACATTGCAGAAAAATTCTCTCTTCTAAGAAAACCTTCTTTCACTAAGAAAGAACTTTCAAAGAAATTTGATTTTTCCACTAGAAACTTTATTCTTTTATCCATCATTGTTGCCATGGCTTTTGTTACTTTAGGTAGCTTTTCATTTAAAAGCTCTTCAAGAGAATTTATTCCTTTAACTATAGTTCCAAGTCGAAGTCTTGGAAGAGTATACGCCCCTCCACCGTTTGGTAGTGCATTATAACAGCTTACTATTCTATGATCACCAACATCCTCTGTATATTTTTTATTGTTACTAAAAGATGGCTTGGATACTTTCAAACAAGCTTCTGCTGCTTTTAAAGCAAAGTCTCTTGGAGTAATATCTTTATCATATCTTATAGACATATTAGGTGTTGGATTTTGAAGTTCAACTATAGCTCTTAATATTAATTCTCCTGCTCTAGTTTTTTCTGGACCTATATCAGCATGGCAGAAAGAATCTACAATAGTTTTATCAACGTGGTTTAAAAATCTCTTTATCTTTTTATAATCACTTTCTTCATCTGTTATAAAAGGTTCCATAAGCTTATCCAAATCTCCAATATATACAGGGAAAGAAGTTATAGATGGTATATGAACATATAATATTAATAAACTATCAAGTAGCTCGTCTAAATCAGTTGGAGCTTTTAAATCTAAAAACTCACAGCCTTTTTCTAGTAAGACAGAATAATCAGGCACTATATATCTTGGTCTGTAGATTGCATAGCCTTCATTAAGGTCACAAATCATTTCATCCTCTATATATTTCATCTCATCTTCTGTATATCCTAGAATATCACGTGGATCTAAAAGTCTTTCTGCAACATTAGCTAAATTGTAAAGCTTTTGTTGGTAAGTTAAACTTTTACTTGTCGCTATATCATAAATATCGCTAATCTTAGATATCATAAAAGTACCTCCTAATTTATATATATTTCTTAAATTTTTTATCGTATTAATTATCTTTACATAAGTTTGATAAGTATAGCTTTACTTAATAGTTATTAAACTTACTCCACGTGAGCAAAATCTCTAAAATATAAGATTAATTCTTAAAACTTAAGTAATGCTTTTCTTATATTACATATTTGATTATAACCCATTTTATCGACATTTTAAATAAACATGTGCTTATAGACATCAAATTACTATTTTTTCTTTAATTGATATTTATTATTACAAAATCCATTACTAATTAGGACATCCTTCTATACTTTTAATGAAAACGATATTATAATATACTTATAAGCAATAGAATTTTATTTTTTGCGGAGAGGAGCATTGCTCATGGAAAAATCAAAAAAGGTTTCAATTACTTTTTACGGTATTATAATAGGTCTATTTCTTATTACAGGTGTTATAAATATAAATAAAAGCTGGGGTGGTCCAACCTTTATTTTCTTAGCATTTTTATTTATGATGTTTGCTGCAATGGACTTTCTTTCAAGAGGAAAACTAAAGAAAAATGTTGTAGTTAATAATGCTGTTCCTAAGAATAATATTAAAAGAAACACAAAAAAGAAAAAGAATAAAAAAAGATAGACTATTACATAAGGAATGTATATCCTTAGAGAATTATTCAATGTAAGCTTACCCTAGAAATAAGAACTTTTAAACCTTAAGCCACACAATTATTTACTTTGATTGTGTGGCTTTATTCATCTTGCATTAAAATACCATTCTTGATACCATATAAAAGGAATTAAAGTTATAAAGATGTACCACTTCAAACCGAAATCTATTTTTAAAACTCTCACGGCTTCTGGTGAGAGAATTTAAAAATAATAAGTTTTATTACGAAGTAGTACATCCATAGTATTGGTTTAAAGGAGATTTTTTATGACTGTAGAAAATGTTAGTGAAATTGCTCTTATGGCAGGCAGCATACTATTAGAAAATGGTGCTGAAACCCATAGAATAGAGGGAACTGTTTCATCTATTTGTCAATCCTATGGGCTAAATGCTGAGTGCTTGTCAATGTCCAATGGTATATTATTATCAACACAGGATTCTGAGAGCAAAAAGATTACATCAATGAAAAAGGTGTGTCCTAAGCAAGTTGATTTATATAGAATAGAACTTATAAATTCTTTTTCAAGAAAGCTTAAAAATAATAAGGTGTCTTATGTAGATGCAATAAAAACACTGGAATCTATACAGAATTCTCCCACTTTCACTTTTCCTGTCCGTATTTTTGCTTCTTGTATGACTGGATTTGTTTACTCATTGTTTTTTAATGGTTCACTTATTGATGGAATAGCTTCAATATTTGTATGTCTTATTACTTATTTAATTACTGAAAAGATTTCAAACTTTGGGATCTCTCAATTTTTCAAGTATTATTTAGCTGGTTTTATTATTGGTGGAACAAGCTTGCTATCACACATACTACTTCCTTCTATAAAAGAGAATAACGTAATAACTGGATCAATTATGATTCTACTTCCTGGAGTAGTCCTCACAAATGGAATAAAGGATGTTATTTTCGGTTATTTCTCTGCTGGTATAGCTAAATTCTGTGAAGCATTAATAATTATAACAGCTGTAAGCGCAGGAGTAGGTACTGCTCTACTTATTGGAATGAAAGGATTCTAGTGATATGTCGATAAAAATGATAACTTTAGCCTTTGTAGGAAGTATATTTCCTGTAATATTATTTAACATTGATAGAAAAAAGATCATCTTTGCAGGAATAGGAGGAGCCCTTGGTTGGATTGTATATAGTATTGTTTTAAATAAGACAAGCAGTGAAGTGTTAGGTTCATTTTTTGGAGCTTTAGTTGTAAATGCATATAGTGAACTAATGGCGCGAATTATAAAAACTCCAGCTTCCATGTTTTATGTACCTGGTATCTTTCCTTTAGTCCCAGGAATTACAGCCTACAGTACTATAACCTACCTTGTTCAAAGTAATTTCACTGCTGCACAAAATAGCGGAGTACTAATGCTTGGAATTGCTGGAGCTATTGCCTTTGGAATTATGCTATCCTCAACATTTTTTGGATTTATATCAAAGATATATAAAAATTATATTTAATCATATTTTTTTACTACTCATGATTATCTTACAAAAAAATGAGGGAACCTATATAGGTTCCCTCTAAATATTTACGTGTAAACAATAATTTTAATTTTAAAAAAATAAGAAACATAGTGATGTGGTTAGCACTAATAAAGATAATTTATCACCTAAGTACAATCTTTCGACTATAAAAAAGCACATCACTACCAAATATTAATGGTTCACTCGACCTTATTAGATATTTACACAACTATATATAACCTTTCGGCTATATATAACCATTACAACACCTAATAAAATCTTATCTCGACCTTATATGATAAGTTGGAACCTTATTATGATCAAAAAGATGACCATAATAAAGCTTTTCCTAACCATATAAAATCTACTATATCTGAACAAAAGCAGTTCCAGGCTGCAACCATTCAGAATCACTTATAATGTTAGTATAAACTAGTTTCATAAGCATTGCCTTATCACTATGTTCCTTACGATATTAATATAACCTTTATACAGAATTTAATACGCGTATTTTTAAAAATTTTTTAAAATTTTTAAACACAGTATTTCTAAGAATTTTGTAATTTCATTAAAGAACACTTTTCTAGCCTTCAAGCCTATTATTAATGTTATACAATTAATTTAATCATCTTAATTTAAAGCCTTCTTTAACTCCTAATAACTTCATATGTTTCTCCAACTTTTGTTTCAAAAGTAATTATAGATTTTTCTTCATCGTAGTTTGCAACAGACTTATTATTACACAATACTGTTATATTTTCTTTTGAATATATATTACACAGTTGTCCAGCTTTAGAAAAAATAGTCGCTTTAACTAGATTACAATTACTCCATATAATATCAACTTCAAAACCACCACGTGCACATAATCCTTTTAGTTCTCCATTGCTCCAGGCTTTAGGTAATGCTGGAAGGAATTTTATCCATCCTGCATGGCTTTGCATTAACATTTCTGCTATACCTGAGCTTCCTCCAAAATTTCCGTCAATTTGAAAAGGAGGATGATTGTCCAATAAATTTGGCAAAGTAGATTTTATTAGCAAAGCCTCTATATTCTTGTATGCTAAATCGCCCTCTTCCAGCCGTGCCCACATATTTATTATCCAAGCTCTACTCCAGCCAGTATGCCCACCACCATAAGTTAATCTTCTTTCAATAGTTCTCTTTGCTGCAGCTGCAAGTTCTGGAGTCTCTTGTAAGTTGATTTGATTTGATGGATGTAATGCAAAAAGTTGCGATATATGTCTATGGCCAGGCTCTACCTCATCGTAATCTTCAGCCCATTCTTGTATCTGTCCATATTTTCCTATGGTTGGCTTAGGCAGTCTATCTCTTAATCCACATAATTTATCTCTAAACTCATGATCACAATCTAAAATATTTGAAGCATTTATACAATTGGAAAATAATGAAAATAAAATTTGACTATCCATAGAAGGACCTATACATATACAACCAGTTTGTCCATTTGGCAAACTATAAGTGTTCTCAGGAGATACTGAGGGACAAGTAACTAACTGTCCCATTTCATTTTCTATTAGGAAATCAACAAAAAACAATGCTGATTCTTTCATGGTATCATATACTTTTTCTAAAAAAGCATAATCTTTAGTAAAATCATAATGTTCCCATAGGTGAAGACATAACCATGCAGCTCCCATTGGCCACTGAGTTGCTGGCATCCATAAGTCTTGTGGAGCTGTATCTCCCCAAATATCAGTATTGTGATGGCATACAAACCCTCTGCAATCGTACATCTTCTTAGCAGTTATTCTTCCTGGAGCTCGCATCCTTTCAATATGATCAAAAAGTGGTGTGTGAAGTTCAGAAAGATTACAGGTTTCAGCAGGCCAATAGTTCATTTCTGTATTTATATTAATAGTAAATCTTCCTCCCCAAGGTGCTATCATATCTTTATTCCATATTCCTTGAAGGTTAGCAGGAAGAGTTCCTGGTCTACTACTGCTTATTAATAAATATCTTCCATATTGAAAATATAGACTTATTAATCCTAAGTCCTCTTTTCCTTCCTGCAGCCTCTTAAGCCTTTGATCTATAGGCATTTTTGCAACTTCTTCATCACCATCTAGTCTTAAAGTTACTCTATCAAAGAATCTCTTGTAATCATCAGTATGGCCATTCTTCAAATCACTATAAGATTTCTCAATAACTTTTTCTATAATCTGTCTGCACCATTTTTCAGGTTCATCTTTATAATAATCAGTTCTCGCAGTGAAAAAGAGTGTCACCTCGTCTGCATTTTCAACAACTATTTTATTTCCTATGCTGTAGGTATTTCCTCCATCAGCTTTTACCTTAACCATAGAGCAAAATCTAATTCCTTCTTCGCTTCCGCTTTTTCCTTTTAAAACCACTGTATCCTCAGAGATAGCATCGATGTGATCAAAATATCTTTCTCTACTCAGATTCAACATAAGAGAAATACAATTTTTTTCGCTTGAAGAGACTTTCATTACCATAACTTTGTCAACTGCACTTATAAATATCTCTCTTCTATATTCAACCTCACCTTGCTTGTACTTAACCTCTACAATAGCATTACTTATATCCAAAGACCGTTCATAATCAGTGATTTCTTCAGAATCACCATCGAAAGTTAAAAATATATCTCCTAAGGATTCATAATGGCGTGAGTCTTCTGGCGTACCAGCCATAGCTAATGAAGTCAATTTCTCAGCTTCTTTAATATTCCCCTCAAATAAAAACTTTCTTATCTCAGGAAGATATTTAAGTGCATCTTTATTATTTCTATCTCTGGGCCCACCATCCCAAACGGTTTCTTCATTAAGCTGAATCCTCTCAGATTTTATTCCACCGAAAACCATAGCTCCAATGCTACCATTTCCTATTGGTAAAGCTTCATTCCAATTGTCTAATTCAGCTGGTTTTGTATACCATAATTTCAATATAACAACCTCCTACTACTGTTTATACTTCATACATATTTCTATTAAGGTTATGTTTTAAAAAATTGTTAAAATTAAGTGGTTATACAAGAGATGCCTAACCACTTAATTTTAACCAGGTGCTTTAACTGTTCTTTTATTAAATGACTCTAAAAGACCTAAGCTTTATACCTTTATTTAATTTTATATATAGATCATGTACTCCAACCACTGGCTTTATTTCAAAACATACTTTTGTGCACCAATCAGAATCAGCTGATTTCAGGTATCTATATGAAGCTATTGCAGAGTTTTCAATAGAATCTAAAAAAAGCTCTATAGCTATATCATTATTTGAGATCAATATCTCACACTTGCTTATTTCTGATGTAAATTCAATGTCATTAAATCTTAGATAACTTTCATCGCTAATAGCTGCCACACAGTCTTCTCCTGGTTGCCATTCCTGGATTATAATATTATTATAATCATCGTAATTTTCAGCAAAGATTTCTTTTCTACACTCTCTGTTTTTTAAACAGCTTCCATTAACCTTAATTGTTTTCTCTAATCTTATATCCTTAGAAGAGCTTCCTATCATGATAGTATAGAAGCCTTCTTCTAATAAGAAATCATTAGATCTTACATCCCAAAACGCTAAATCTTCTGACTTTAACACTAGTTCAACTTTCTTACTTTCCCCTTTCTTAACCGTTAATCTTTTAAAATCTTTTAGTTCCTTAAAGGGTCTTTTGACTTTAGAATTATTTGATTTTACATAAAGCTGAACTACTTCATCACTGTCAAATTGTCCAGTGTTCTCTACATTAAAGCTTATTGTAATCTGTCCAAATTCATCAATTTCTTCTGAAGAAAACTGTAAGTCTTTATATTCAAAAGATGTATAAGTAAGCCCGTGTCCAAAAGGATATAATGGATCTCTATCAAAATACATATAAGTTCTATTGCCTTTTATGATGTCGTAATCATTTATTGGCGGAAGTTGTTTTAAATCTTTATACCAAGTCATGCTTAATCTTCCTGATGGACTGTAATCACCAAAAAGCACATTAGAAATCGCACTGCCAAGTTCTTGACAGCCATGGGCTGTATAAAGAATTGCTGGAATATTCTCGTCAATAAAATTAATAGCAAAAGGATAACTCCCCACCACAACTACAATGGTGTTTGGATTTGACTCATATACTGCTTTAACTAATTCTTCTTGAGCTTTAGCAAGAGTTATATCTTCCCTATCAATTTCCTCCTTACCATTAATCACTGGATTGTTTCCTACAAAGACCATGGCTACATCACTATTCTCAGCTGCCTTGACAGCTTCACTTTTTCCATCAAGTATTTTTTCTATCTTTAGCTTGTCTTGTAAATTCAATCTATTATGATCTTCAAGACTATTATTAACTTTATCTTGCATATCATTAACCTTTAAGTAACTGTCTTGATCCAAGTACAAGTTACTGTTATTCCATGAATTTATTGATACATTATTATTTTTACATTCTTTTACTTTAAAAACTTCTCTAACAAACCATCCAAATACTTCATCAGCATTAGCTGTTATATCTTTATCATTGGTTGTTAAATACTTGTCCTCACTGATTGATCTTAATGTACAGCTGTCCCAGCCCCAGTCACTAAGTTCAAATTTTTCATTTTCCTTTGATGACTCATTACCAAACATAAGATTTTTACTAGCATTATCAACCTTCAAAGTTTTTCCGCTATCTATATTCTTTATTTTTACAATATCATTCCCACTACAATAAGAAACTTTCTCTCTTCCTAATTTATCTATAATCCCTTCAAGAGGAGTAATCTTGTACTCATGTCTACCTGTGTACCAATCTCTGTAAACAACATCAGCTAGTGGCCCTATTACGGAGACCTTCTTTAAGTTTTCTTTCTTCAGTGGAAGGAAAGAATTGTTATTTTTCAATAAGACGATAGCTTCTTCTGCAGCTTTTTTAGCTACTTTTTTATGATTCTCACAATTTAAGATGCTTTCAGGAATACTTTCATATGGATTAATTTCTTGAGGATCGAATTGACCTAATTTAAACCTGACTTTAAAGATATTTTTTAAAGAGTTATTTAGATCATTTTCAGATAAAAGCCCCATATCTATAGCTTCTTTTGTAGCTGAAATTACCAACTCTCTATCATCCGTCATTACATCTACTCCATTTTTCAGAGCATTTGCTATGGTTTCTGCATGAGTTTTATAATATTTGTGATATTCTACTGTCTGGCTCATATCGCCACCATCACACACTATAAAACCATCACAACCCCATTTATCTTTTACAATATCCTTAACTTCATGATTAACGAGGCAAGGCCTTCCGTTTATTTCATTGTAAGCAGTCATCATAGAAAAAGCTTTTCCTACTGTGAAGGCTTTTTCAAAGGCTTTTAGATAATATTCGTGCTTATTTCTTGGATCAATGCTGCTTGAACAGAAAATCCTTCCTTCCTCATTGTTATTACCATAAAAATGCTTAGGTGCTGGTACCATTTTCAGATAAAATTCATGATTTCCCTGCATACCTTTTATGAGTTCTGCTGAAAGCTTTCCTGTAAGACAGGGATCTTCACCATAAGCCTCTTCTGTTCTCCCCCATCTTGGATCTCTTTCCATATCAATGGTAGGAGCCCATAAAGTTAAGCCCCCTTCTTCATTATTTTTCTTATAATAAACTCTTGCTTCATCACCAATAATGCCACCTATTTCTTTCATAAGTTTGCTATTCCATGTACAGGATAAGCCTTGTGGTTGAGGAAAAACTGTTGCTGTGCCAAGATTTGATACTACCCCATGCGCCGCTTCTCCACCAACGTTATAAGCTTTTATTCCTAATCGCTCAACCTCTCCCTGCCTTGTTGGTATCATAGAGATCTTCTCGTCTAAAGTCATTCTTGATATTAAATCATCAATTCTCTCAATTAAAGGTAAGCTTGGATTTAAATACGGATACATATGTTTACTAGTTTTAAAAATATCATTTTTCATTACTATTCTCCTTAACTTAGAAATTTCAGCTCATTTATTAAACTATAATTTCATAGCTATTTTAAATACTTATTATGGTTTCAATCCACTTTCTTGCTATAAGTTCATGTCCTGCAGCAGTTGGATGTACTCCATCCCAAATCCAATATTCTGGTTTATTTCTCTCACATGCATTATTGAATTCGTCTTGTAAAGGCACAAATACGCAATTATACTCTTTTGCAATCTTTCTTGATGCTTCCTGACGTTTTTTTATCTCTTCAAACCAATAGTTCCAGTTATCTTTAACACCGGCAACCGGAAGAATAAACGGTTCACAAATTACAATAATTATTTTTGAATTTACTTCTTTTGCCTCTTCGATCAAAAGTTTATAAATCTTTTCATATTTTTCGGCTGAGATTTCTGCCTTAGCATTTAATTCCCAAACTATATCGTTTACTCCAACTAATATGCTTAAGATATCTGGCTTTAAATTTAAAGTATCTTCCTGCCATCTACCATATAAATCCAATATTCTATTACCGCTTACACCTCTATTAAGAAACTCATAATTCTTTTCAGGCTCATCAGCTCCAAGTCTTGCAGCTATTATATATGCATATCCGTGACCTAAGAAATGATTTGGGTCATTATCACGAGTTCTATTACCATCAGTAATTGAATCACCTTGGAATAGAACTCTGCAATTATTTTTAAAATTCATATATAACCTCCTAAAAGCTCAACTTTGTTGCAATTTTTTCTTCTAATATAAGTAAATCCTTAGAATCTATTGTGACTAGTCCAAGTTTCTTTTCTCCAGTTAAAAGATCTACATATACATTTTTATCTAGTTTAATCTCAACACTATATTCATTATGATTTAGTATAAATATATATTTACAGTCGCCCTTTACTCTCTCTGTTATTTCTACACCCTCAATATTTTCAAAATTTGATGATATATTTTTCTCATTACATACTTGTTGTATAAAGTCATTAATAAACAATTCCTCTGGATCTGATGCTATATAATATGCTTTTCCTTTTCCAAACTTATTTTCAGTTATTACAGGAAAATCCTTGTAGAAATCACTTCCATAAAGAGCTAGTGCTTCTGCACCTTCAAGGTGAAGAATGTCACATAACATTCCACAGCTATATTCATCACTTAAATTAGTTGATTTATTAACTACTTTTATACTGTTTTTCATATGAGGGAAAAGAGCATCAATTTCTTCTACCCAAATACCTAAAACCTTTCTCAATTCACCAGGATATCCCCCTAATGTGACTAAGTCATTCTCATTAACTATTCCACTAAAGAAGGTAGTTATAAAAGTCCCTCCATTTTCTACGAAATTTTCTATATTATCTGCAACACCTTTTTTAACCATATACAGTAGCGGAGCAATAACCACGTCATATTTAGAAAAATCCGCTTCAGATTTAACAAAATCTATAGATATGTTTTTATCATGAAAAGCTTTATAATATTTCTCAATCTGCTTTAAATAGTTTAGCTCTATAGTTGGACCACTAGAAAGTTCAACCGCCCACCAATTTTCCCAATCGAAGACTATTGCTACCTTAGCCTCTATTCTAGAATCAATTATTTTATCCTTAAGAATAGTAAGCTCCTCTCCAAGCTTAGTGCATTCTCTAAACACTCTTGTATCTTCATGTCCAACATGTTCAATTACTGCACCATGATACTTTTCACATGCACCTATAGATCTTCTTAGTTGAAAAAACATAACTGTATCTGCTCCATGGGCAACAGCTTGATAGCTCTGAAGTCTCATAACGCCTGGACGTTTTAAGCCGTTGTAAGGCTGCCAATTTTGTTGGCTTGGAGTTTGCTCCATAAGCATAAATGGCTTTCCATCTTTTAGTCCTCTCATAAGGTCATGCCTTAAAGCAGTAACATACATTGGGTCTATTAATTGAGGATAGTTATCCCAAGATATAACATCCATTTTTTCTGCCCATTTAAAATAATCTAAAGGTTTAAAAGTTCCCATTAGATTTGTTGTCACACATAGATCAGGAGTAATTTCCTTGATAATCTTGTATTCCTCTAAATAACAGTTAAAAATAGCTTCAGACATAAACCTATGATAATCTAATGAAATTCCTTGAAAATTCGATCTATCTCTGCCATTATCTTTCCACATCTCACTTATTCCAGATGGCACAACTATCTCATCAAACTCATAAACAGTATGTCCCCAAAAACTCATATTCCAAGCTTTATTTAAATTTTCAATAGTTCCATATCTTTTCTTTAACCAAATCCTAAATTCTTCTTCACAATGATCACAATAGCAGTAGTTTCCATACTCATTACCAATATGCCATAATAATAGTCCTGGATGATTTTTATATCTCTCAGCAAGTTTTCTAGTTAGTTTTGTAGACATATCCTTATAAATCTCACTGGTTGGGCAAAAGTTCACTCTTCCCCCATGCTTTCTCTTCCTTCCATCAAAATCAACTGGCAGCATTTCTGGATACTTTTTAGACATCCAAGCAGGTTGTGCAGCCGTAGAAGTAGCAAGACACACATATAAATCATTTTCAGCAAGCTTATCCATAATCCTATCTAGCCACTGAAAATCATATACTTCTTCTGAAGGTTGCAGCTTCGCCCAGCTAAATACCGGCAAAGTAACTACATTAATATTTGCTTTCTTAAATAGTCTTATATCCTCTTCAAGTACTTCTTCTGGCCATTGGTCAGGATTGTAATCTCCACCATAAAACATAAAAGGTAACTTTTCATTTATCATAAAATTCTCTCCTATCAAATTTAAAAATAAAAGCACACTCAAAATTTTCATTTTATCTTTTGAGCATGCTTTTTTACAACAAATCAATTTAATGCAAATTTATATAGTAAATACCTTATCTAGCTTTATATCACTTGAAGAACTTCCTACCAGCAATTTAAATTCTCCAGCTTCACATACCCATTTATTTTCTTTATCATTATAGAAGGATAAGTCTTCTTTATTAAGCCTTAATGTAACTAACTTCGTTTCACCAATTTCCAAGAAAACTTTCTTGAAAGCCTTTAATTCTTTTTTAGGTCTTACTAATGATGATTCCAAATCAGATACATACACTTGCGCTATTTCAGCACCTGCAGTACCTCCAGTATTTGTTATATTAAAACTTAATTCAATATTGATTTCTTCTGAGCTATCAACTATTATCGTCAAATCACTGTATTCAAATTTTGTATAGGATAATCCATGTCCAAACTCAAATCTTGGTTCAATATCTTTTGTATCAAAATATCTATAGCCAACAAAAATGCTTTCCTTGTACTCTACTGTTTCAACACCTGGAAAATCACCAATGCAATGTGCAGGAGAATCTGATAGTTCTTTAGGAAAAGTTACCGGAAGTTTTCCTGAAGGATTTACATTACCGAATAAGACTTCCGCTAGCGCATATCCACCTTCCATTCCAGCGTAAAAAGAATGTACTACTGCTTTAGCTTCATTAATCCACTGTTCCATACATATTGGTGAGCCGCTTATGTTTACAACTATAGCATCTGGCTTAACTTCTAATACCGCTTTAACTAATTCATCTTGATTATACGGAAGAGTTAAATCCTCCCTATCTTTTCCCTCAACATCAAAATCATGATCTAACCCAACAACTATAATGACTTCATCAGAACTTTTAGCGAGATTCACTGCTTCATTTAATAACTCCGCTTTTAAGGCTTCGTCTTTTGAGTATCCTTTAGCATATTGTATCTTTGTATTACCACCAAGTCTCATTTTTAATCCCATAAGTGGAGTATATTCATATAGTGCTTTTATCTCAGCACTTCCTCCCCCATTTGAATGCTGTTTATCAGCGTTTTCTCCTATAACTGCTAAAGATTTCACTTTATCATCATTAAGAGGTAATAGATTATCGTGATTTTTCAATAAAACTATTGATTCTCTTGCTATATTTAAAGCTGCTTCTCTATGATCAAGAGTATTGTAACTTCCTCGTACTCTTTTTTCAGAAAATACGTTTAACTTAAACATTAACTTCAATATTCTTTCTACTTTTTCATCTATAAATTTCTCATCAATTAATCCAGCTTTTACTTTTTCAATCAATGGATCAGCTAAGAAGTATTCATTGAAATTATCTGTAACGTTCATTTCAATGTCAGCACCATATCTTGCAGCTGTTTCAGTATTATGAACAGCGCCCCAGTCAGATATGACTACACCATCATAACCCCATTGCTTTCTTAGAACATCATTAAGAAGATAATCACTTTCGCAGCAATGCTCTCCTCTTAGCCTATTATACGCACCCATTATAGTATAAGAATTTCCTTCTTCAACAGCAGCCTTAAAACCAGGAAGATATATTTCATTCAGTGCTCTATCATCCATTTCTACATTTATATTAAGTCTCTCATACTCTTGATTATTAGCAGCAAAATGCTTTACACATGCAGCTGTATCCTTTGTTTGAACTCCTTTTATGAAAGGTACTGCCATCTTTGAAATTAAATGCGGATCTTCGCTCATATACTCAAAATTTCTACCACAAAGTGGAGTTCTTATTATATTTATTCCTGGACCTAATATTACATCTTTTCCTCTTGCTCTTGCTTCTGAACCTATTGAAATTCCAAATTCATATGCCCTATCTGGATTCCAAGTAGATGCTAATGCCATATTTGATGGAAAATATGTTGCATAATCATAGGTATTTCCCATATCTTCCCACTTATCATTTTTATAGTCTTTTCTAACTCCCATTGGTCCATCCGACATAGTTAAGGCTGGAATATCTAATCTTTCAACAGCTTCTGTTCTAAAAAGCCCATTGCCATGGATCATTGATACTTTTTCTTCTAAAGTCATCTCTTCAATAATTTTTTTTATCTTTTCATTTACGGACTGATTTATTTCGCTCATTCTCACTATCCCCCATAGACAAACCTATACTAGTTTGCTTATATTTTAATCTTAATGTAATTTATTTAGATGTACCACTTTTCATAAACTATAATCTTATTGTAAGTTTGTTTATATCTTTATTTACTAAAACTTTTACACCTAAATTATCACTTTCTATTGAGCCTTCTTTAACTGTACTCACACTATTTATTCCTCTAAGAATAATACTAAAAGGTTTGTGTTCTCCTTCTATTTCAATAGTAATAATATCTTTTTCTCGCTTAGCTATTACTGAAAATTCTAGTTGACTATCTAGATTAAGCAGATTAGCAGTTGCAGTTTTCCCATCTTTAAGGTTAAATAGATGTAGCGTAACATCATCTGTATACTCATAATCAGGCTTATTTACATTACTTCCTACTGGAATCAAACTATTTTCCTTAGCCATTAAAGGAATACTTAAATAATCATGTTTTTCATTTCTCCATACTCCACCCTCAACTGTTTCATTGGTTATGAAGTTAGTCCAAGTTCCTTTAGGAAGATAGTAAGAAACCGTTCCATCTTCGCTGAAGACTGGCGCAACTAAAAGAGAATCTCCAAGCATATATTGTCTATCTAAATAGTGAGTTGCTGGATCATCTTGATATTCAAGAATCATTGCTCTCATCATTGGAATTCCAGTATGTGAAGTATTATTTGCTTGAGTAAATATATAAGGCATCAAACTGCATTTTAATTTACTGAAAAATCTAACTACATCACAGGATTCTTCATCATAAGCCCAAGGTACTCTATAAGAATGACTTCCATGTAAGCGACTGTGAGTAGAAAGTAGTCCAAATGCTGCCCATCTCTTATAAACATCAGCTGTAGAAGTACTTTCAAAGCCTCCAATATCGTGACTCCAGAACCCAAACCCTGATAAGGTTAGTGATAATCCACCTCTTAAGCTTTCAGCCATAGATTCATAGTCAGAAGAGCAATCTCCTCCCCAATGAACTGGGAACTTTTGTCCTCCTACTGTAGCTGATCTTGCGAACAAAGTTGCCTTGCCTTTTCCGAAATTCTTTTCTAACAGTTCAAAAACTACCTTGTTATATAAATAAGTGTAATAGTTATGCATCTTCTTGGAATCAGAACCGTCAAAATAAACTACATCTGTCGGAATTCTTTCTCCAAAATCAGTCTTAAAGCTATCTACTCCCATATCTATAAGTGCTTGTAATTTGCTTTGGAACCATTCGCATGCTTTAGGGTTAGTGAAATCAACTATTCCCATAGCTGGCTGCCACATATCCCATTGCCATACATCTCCGTTTGCCTTTTTAATTAAATATCCATTTTCCATTGCCTCTTCAAAAAGTTCAGAAGCTTGTGCTATATATGGATTGATCCATAC
Source organism: Clostridium folliculivorans (assembly GCF_024341905.1). Classification (GTDB taxonomy): domain Bacteria; phylum Bacillota; class Clostridia; order Clostridiales; family Clostridiaceae; genus Clostridium_AR; species Clostridium_AR folliculivorans. The sequence goes on along the minus strand of NZ_BQXY01000002.1, from coordinate 46,474 downwards.
ACATATTTTTAAACCTTTATCTTTTAATCGTTTAAGCATATTTATAGGATCTGGGAACACTCTAGTATCCCATTTAAAATCACACCAATTAAATTCTTTCATCCAGAAACAATCAAAATGGAATACATGAAGAGGAATATCTCTTTCCTTCATTCCATCAACAAAACTTGTTACTGTAGCTTCATAATAGTTTGTTGTAAAGGAAGTTGTAAGCCACAATCCAAAAGACCAAGCTGGTGGCAGTGCAGGTTTTCCTGTAAGAGTGGTATAGTTTTCTAAGATCTTTTTCATGGATGGTCCATTTATTATAAAATACTCTAAGTATTCGCCTTCAACACTAAACTGAACTCTTGTTACCTTCTCAGAACCAACCTCAAAGGATACATTTTCAGGATGATTTACTAATACTCCATATCCCTTATTTGTTATATAGAACGGTATATTTTTATAGGATTGTTCTGTACTAGTTCCTCCGTCCTCATTCCAAATATCTACTACCTGTCCATTTTTAACAAATGGTGTGAATCTTTCACCAAGACCATATACTAGCTCTCCAACTGAAAGGCTGAGCTGATCTCTCATAAATACTCCATCATCGTTAGTTTTAACATAAGCCATATCTCTAAAACCAGTACCAGTCAACTTCTTATCTTTATTAAAAAAGTTCATTTGCCAACCAGAATTTTTATCTACACTTACACTCAAGTTTCCAGATGTAAGATTTACTGCTTGCTCATCTTCACTAATTTTCACTATATTACCTTGGTTTTGTATTTCAAACTCAGGAGATTTCTTATTAGCTCCCATGTAATGATATAATTGAACCCTTATCACATCTTCCATAGGTGAAGATAATTTTACAGTAATAACAGGTCCTCCTAATGTATCACCTCTATGATTAATATTATTACATGGAGCATATACAATTACTGAATCATCTTTCACTTTAACATCATAAGCCTCAGCTGGACTGTAAGTTGTTACACCATCTCTATTAAGCCAGCACCCATTACTAAATTTCATATAATTACACCTCACTAATTCAGTTATTTTAATTCATATGTTTTGTATTCGTATGTTTTCCTAAAAAAAATTAAAACTTGAAAATAACTTCTAATACAATGTAAATGTTTTCCTAGTATCATTATAAATTACTATGATTTGTAATGTATATACTAAAAATCAACTATTATCTTGAAAATCAACTTAGTTTCTAAACTAATGAAATAGCAACTGAAGAGACCTTCTTTTGTGAGTTTTTTTTGCGCATCTACCTTTCCTTAACAGCAAAAAAGAGTCTGATATATTATCAGACCCTCTCCTATAGAAACTACTTTAAAGTTTTTCTTGCAGCAAATATTCTTTCTGCTTGCTTTATATCAAACTTAACAACATCGTCATAACCTAAGCCTTTAGACTTCTCGATCATATCTTTTTGAAGTGCTTCGTATTCTGCATCACTCTTAGCAAATATCATCTTCCAAGAATCTTGTTTTATAACTGTAGCAATTTGACCTAATTTTTGTTGAGTAGCTGTATCCATAGCATCACTACTAACATTAGTTACTGGATTTACAACAATCTTATTATTTTTAATAAAGTAATCTTTATCGTTGTTAGCATTCATAGCTGCTCTCCAGTTTTTATCAAGAGTTGATACATTATCGTTAATTGTAGAAGACCATAATTGCCAGTTATAAGGTTCCTTAGTTTCAGGATTTATAGAGTTTGCATTTACTGTTACAAAGTTAAGAGCATTTACACCATCTTTATATGCTCCGCCACCGTATTGATCAGAAATAACATCGGATCCTGTAGAAGGAACAACTTTCTTACCAAAGTCAGTTAATACAGTTTTGCCATCCTTTATGTCCCAAGTTAAGCCTTTAGGTCCATTAGTACTTGTCATAATACCTTCTGGTGAGTATAACCAATCTATAAACTTCATTATCTTTTCTGGATTTTTAGCTTTAGAGCCTATTGCTATTACTTGACTATTACCATAGTTAGCAAAACCATTTGAATAATCCATTTCATCTCCGAATGGCACAAGTTTAAAACCTTGTCCTTTATTTACTCTTTCTTGAGTATTATATCCAGTGCTGTAAAATGGGAACCAGGAGAATAATACTTGACCATCCTTCATTTTGTTAGCAGCATCATCATACTTTTGAGATATTGAGTCTGGATCTACTAAGCCCATCTTATTAGCATTATAATAAAGCTTTAAAGATCTTAAATAGTAACCGTTTGGATCTAATATGTCTTGATACTTTTCTTCATTACCATGAACTAATAAAAATCCTAGTTCATCATATCCGTGCATACAAGCAAACTGCTTTGCTATCATCATCATATTTCCATCCCAATCACTCCACATAGAGAATGCATAGGTTGGTTTTCCTGAATCACTCTTAGGAGCTGCTTCTTGCATCTTTTTAAGTAGTGGTAGGTAGTCTTCCATTGTGTTTATTGTTGGCTTACCTAATTTTTCATACAAGTCCCAACGTAAATGAGGTCCATAAGCCAATTCAGTTCCGTCAGAAGAAGTTGTAGCTGGCATTGTAGAAACTGAGGCTCCAAGTCCATATACAGCTTTTCCATCACCAAAATTTGTCTTATTCTTTTCAATAGCCTTTTGGAATTCCTTTATGTGTGTTCCGTACTTATCTAACAAACCGTCTTTATTCCAGTCTAATAATAAACCTGCTTTTATTGCATCTCTATATTTTTGGTCATCGGCACCGAATACTACTATATCTCCTAAGTTACCTGAAGCCATCATTGTGGCAAACTTACTGTCTCCACCTTGAAGGTTTGAAGAAATAATATTCATATCCAAACCAAACTTATCTTTTACAACCTTCCCAAACCATCCACTTTGCTCACCAGCAAAGTTTGCACTCATAGAGAAAACATCAATTTTTTCTAGAGCACTGTTACTTGCATCTTTTTTAGTATCATTTGAACATCCTACCATACCAATAGACATAGTAGTGATTGCGGTAGCTAAAGCTACTGCTTTTCCCATAGTTTTGCTTAAACCTCTCTTCATTACTAATCCCCCTTAAATTTGTTTCTATTTATCTTAATATCCATATTGCTGTTCAACTTAATGATATTCATTAAGTTACTATAATCATAAAAGCTTTCAAACAGCAATTAGAATAATAAAAACTTAATATTAACCCTTTACAGCTCCAATCATCACACCTTTTACAAAGTGTCTTTGGAAATATGGATATACAAATAATATCGGAATAACAACAATCATTGAAACCGTCATTCTTACAGACGTAGCAGTTTGCATATTAGCTATATTTGCGGCTGCTATTCCACTTTGACTATTCTTTATAAGTGCTGCTAGTGAAGAAGCCTCATTTAAATACTTATAAAGAACGAATTGCAAAGTAAATAATTTTGAATCAGTTACAAGAAAAAGTGTATCTGTGAAAGAGTTCCACTGACCAACTGCAGAAAATATAGTTATTGTCGCAAGTATCGGCTTTATAAGTGGCATTATTATCTTTAAAAATATTGTATAAAGTCCTGCTCCATCTATTTCAGCTGCCTCTTGAAGAGATTCTGGTATTCCTTCAATAAAAGTCTTTACAAGTATAATATTGAATGGTGATATAATGCTTGGTAAAACATAAGCCAAAAAGTTATTTGTAAGCTTTAGATTCATCATTGTTATATACCAAGGCATAATTCCAGCATTAAAATACATTGTTATTATTACAAACCTATACCAGAACTTCCTTCCCCACATTTCTTTTTTCGTAAATAGGAAACCTAGAAATGCAGATGCAAATACTGTAAGTGCTGTTCCTATTACGGTTCTGCTGAGAGTAATAAAAGCAGCTTGCCCAAGGCCTCTAATCTTTAGAACTTGTAGATAATTTGTAAAATGTATTCCTCTAGGGATAAAGTTTATGAGCCCTTTACTACTTAAATCATTATTACTTATTGTGTTTATAAATAAATAATAGAATGGAAATATGCATATTAAGGTAAATGCTATAAAAAATATATAAATCAATATATTAACTATTGTATCAGATAAATTCTTTGAATGGGTTCTCATTGTTTTACCACGCTCCTTATCTATATTGCTATTAAATTATTGTTTCTCCTCTAAATAACTTAGACATGCTATTTGCTACGAATAATAAGAACACGCTTATTATAGACTTTAACATACTTATTGCAGTTGAAAATGAGAAGTTTGCACCTACCATTCCTATGTTGTAAACGTAAAGATCTAAGACTTCAATATGTTCCTTATTTATTGCATTCTGAAATACAAAGTATTGATCCATACCATTATTTATAAAGTTTGCTATAGATAGTAGCAGTAGAACAAAGTATGTTGGCATAATTCCAGGAACAGTTATATGCCATATCAATTTAAATCTTCCACAGCCATCAACCTTTGCTGCATCATATAATTCTTGATCTATACCAGTTATTGCTGCTAGATACATAATAGCTCCCCATCCAAGTCCTTTCCAAATACTCCAAAGTGTCATACTTAACCATGTATGATTGTCGGAAGCCAAGAAATTTATAGGTGTCTTAATAATATGAAGATTAATTAATAAATGATTTATAAGCCCGTTATCCACTGAAAATAATGTGAATGCTACTGAGTAAACCAAAACCCAGCTTATAAAGTTTGGAATTGTAGTCAAAACCTGTACTGTTTTTTTAAATCTTTCTCTCCTTATCTCTGTAAGTAAGATTGCAAAAATAACAGGAAATACTGAAGTTAAAATATTAATACTGCTTATAGCAATGGTGTTTTTCATAACTCTTAAAACTTCTTTAGTCTGTACAGGATTTGAAAAAATTGATTTAAACCATCTAAGCCCAACAAACTCTGACTTACTTAATGGTATTCCTGGTCTATAATCATAAAATGAATATAACCATCCATGAAGTGGTAAATATGAAAAGAAAAATGTTAAGAGTAAGAATGGCAATGCCATCAGAAACAGTTTGTACTTATTAGGAATTGAAAATTTCTTTTGAGTTGATGTCTTATGAGCTTTTTTAACCGTTATCATATTTTTTTATCCCCTTAAATTAGTAATATAAGTCTGATTATATTTCTGCTTAAACTACAGTTACTTTAAAACGTTTACTAAGCTTTTTTTTATATCTAGGGCTGATAATTATATTAAAAGCAACTCTAGAAAAGGATTACATTTACATTAATTAGACTTTTATGTTTCAGTTATTTGCTATATTTATATCTTAAAACTTATGTAATATACTGTAAATATAAAAAAACAACACTCCTTTTGATAATCAACACTCTTTATAAAGTTATCTTATTATTTTGTATATTTTTTTCTTAGACCTACTTTCTGAGCAATTAACTACACATATATATGACTATTGGCATAAAAAAAAGATATCAGTTTATTTTAAAAACACTGATATCTACTAAAATCTTATACTATCCTCTTATGGCCATTTCATGGAACTCTCCTGGAGCTATCCCAAATGTATTTTTAAATACCATACAAAAATATGATGTGTTTGGTATACCAACCTCTTGAGCAACACTAGAAACCTTTTTATTAGCCTTACTTAAAAGCTCTTTAGCCTTTTCCATTCTATACTCACATAGATAAACATTAAAGGTTTTTCCAGTAACCTTCTTAAATATATTGCCTAAATAGTTAGGCGATAGATAGACTTCTGCTGCAATTGTCTTAAGACTAATACATTCCATGTATTTTTTATCGATAAGCTTTATAACCTTTTTCACAATACTCTCATCCTTACTTCCTCTCTTTTCATTTAGAAATGCAAGTACACTTCCAAAAAAGGTATAGAAATATTCTTTAACAGCATTTATATTATTTAAGTTCATAAAAGCTTTGATACTATCATTGTAGTCTTGCATAAATTCTTCAGTTCTTTTATTTATATTATAAACAAAGAGAGATACCTCATTTATTATATTATATAGATAATTGTTAAGTAGATCTCTATCTGTACATTTAGTATTGTTTATATAGTCAAACATGTCTTTAATGAGTTGATAAACTTTATCTTCTTCAGAAGTACTTAGTGCACTGACCAAGTTTTTAGAAAAATAATTACCTTTCACTACAAATTCACATAACCTGTCCTCAAACTTTTTTGAATTAGCTTCTACACCTTCGTAGTACGTTAATCCTTGTATTGACCAAAATTCCCCAAACTTAATCGCTTCTAAAGCTGTGTTATAGGATGTATGTATATCATCAATTGTCTCAACCTTTTTTCCAATACCAATCTGAAGTGTAACATTATTCTCTCTTTTTATTCTTGCAATATATTTATTTGATATATAATATAGCAAAGTATCAAAATCCTCTTCGGAGTTTAATGAAATGCATGCTACTAGTTGATTTCTAATACTATCCTTATATAAAAAGGATTTTTCAACGTTAAAATAATTTTTATTCTTAAATTCATCAATATTACTATTGATTATATCAAATAAATCTTGTTCATCTATAATTACTGAATCATTCGCTTTGGATTGCCTTATAATCATTACTAATATGTTATCTTCCTTTATAAGGTTTATATGAAAATACTTTAAGTACTCGTAGAGTTCATCTTCCTTTACTCTTCCCTCGAAAAGATCTGCTATAAACTGTATCCTCGCAACACCATAACTTTCTTCTATCTGAAGTTTATTTTTGCTTTCTTCTAAAGCCATTTCATAAGCTTTTATGCATTCATTTGTGGCCCCTTTTATCACTTCTATCATTTCTTTTTCTTCAACAGGCTTTAATAAATATGCATACGCTCTAAACTTTATAGCTTCCTTAGCAAATTTAAAATCATTATATCCAGATAAAATTATGATTTTTACTTCCGGTAGGAACTCTTTTATATTTTTTGACATCTCTAATCCTGCCATGCCTGACATCTTAATATCTGTGATAATTATATCTGGTCTCATCTTTCTAGCTAATTCTATCCCCTCAATACCATCGCATGCTGTCTCTACTACCTCTATTCCAAAACTATTCCAATCCAAAAATTCAAGAAGACCTTCTCTTTCTAGTCTTTCATCCTCAACAATTAACATTCTTAACATAAGATCCTCCTCATTAAGTGATTTCTACTTACATCATGTTTTAAGGCTTTTACGCATACTTATCCATATATATATGAAACATAATTTTTTAAAGAATAAAATATAATATTTATATCAAAATCAATACTTCAGTTCCAATCCCTTCCCTACTATAAATAGAAATTACCTCTTTTCTACCTGAATATGCTTCCAATCGTTGAATGATATTTTTCATTGCATATCCGCTACCTTTAGAGCTTTCTACATCACCATTTAATACCTTTATCAGCTTACCTTTGTCCATTCCTACACCATCATCTATTATTTTTATACTTAGAAAACTTTCAAATGAGCTAATTTTTATTACAATGGTTCCATGAGAACTTTTAGGCTCAATCCCATGGCTTAATGCATTTTCTACTATAGGCTGTAGAATGTTTTTTATAATCTTTTTAGAATATGAGGCTTCATCAATTTTATATATTACATCAAATTTATCTTCAAATCGTATTTTCTGAATATGAAGATAAGCCTTTACCATTTCTACTTCTTCCGCAACAGTAATTTCTCTATTCCCCTTACTCAAAACTAATCTATAAAATTTAGCTAAAGAATTTGAAATCGTTTCAATTTGAGTCGACTTTACCTTTCTGGCTGCCCATGTGATTGTTGCAAGCGTATTATACAAAAAATGAGGATTTATTTGAGCTTCTAAAGCTTTGAGCTCGGCCTCTTTTTCCATAAGCTCTATTTTATAAACTGTCTCAACTAATTCATGTATTCTAGAAGTCATATGATTGAATGTAGTACCAAGTTCTCCAAATTCATCTGTAGAATCTACATTCACAGAAACATTAAGATTTCCATCTCTTACTTGTTTCATTGCTTTAACCATATCTTTAATCCTTGATAACAATGCAGTTGTAGTAAAAAATATAATTATCCCTAAAAAAATGGATGAAAATAATAAAACAAGCTCAATATTTCTAAAGGAACGTTTAATCTCATTGTTGAAATTATCAGCTGGAAATATGCCAAGTATATTACAATTTATTTCGCTTATGGGGATTGAAATAAAAATATATTTCTTATTAAATACTTCACCAACCTTACTAATTCTTTTATTTGGTGTAAAATCAAAGAAATTACTCTTAATCACATCTTTCTTGAACAAATTTGTAATGTTGTTGGATACTATTACACTATCATCATCTGCAACAAATATCTTACCAAGCTTTGTTACTATTGGATCTCTAAGCATATCAAAGAGAACATTCTCTTTAACCTCGATTTCAAGAGTCCCTGTTTCCCTAAAGGTATTACTTGAAATTATCTTCTTAGAGTAGGTTAACACTTGTTCACCTGTACCAGTACTATCCTTAAGTGCACGTGTCTTTGCTTCATGGGTACTAGTCCAACCATTATCCAACGGTTTTTTTTGATTCAATGCCAAGAACTTGCTGGAATCAGTGTCTTTATTTACACTATAATAGCTGTCTGACATTTCAGTCACTATATTTTCTGACATATATATCTTTATAGAATTTATATATCTGTTTTGCTTTAATATGTTTTCAACAATAGGTGATATGTTAAACTGGTAATCTTGTATTTGATAAACAGAATTTTCGTATTTATAATCTAAAAAATCTTGTATTCTTTTATCTAAAACCAATATATCTGCAGCACTTTCTATAGAATTTCTTTTTTGCAGGATACTCTCTTTGGTTTGCAATAGATTTTGCTCCATAACCAGCTGACCTTGCTTCACTGTTGAGTTTGATGTTTGCTCATACATGTAAAGGCCAAAAATCACAATCTGAATAAGTAATATAAAAAAATATACTAAGGCAAACTTAAATCTAACACTTAAATTTTTAAAAAAATCTATGATCTTTTTCACACTTATACACCTTCTATGCATCTAAGCCATTGGTGTCTTCTGGTTGTAACCTAGCTTCTATCTCATTTAATGTATTAGTATGAAATAGCATTACTATATAACATAAAATACTTGCAGAGAAAAGTAAAATAATAGACCCGCCTTTAAGTGAGATTGTCCATAATAAGTACAAAATTCCTAATGCGGCTGCTGCTACATGTATTCTTCTAAAGAAATAAAAGATAGACAACTTCACTATTTGCATCTTTTTTAAATAGAACCTAGAAACTATAGGCAAAATATAGAAGTTTATAATTGCTAAGAAAATCATAGCCATCACTAATATAACTATCTGAAGAATAGCAGCTGAAGATGTAGCTGCAAAGTACGCTCTATCAAAATATAATACTCCTAGAATAATTACTTGAAAGAAACCGAAAATTATTGACTCAACAAAATTTGTTTTGTATGCTTTAAAAAATTCTTTTGTCATGTTTATGTCTTTTTCTCTAATAATCTTACCCATTGAACTCAAAAGTGCTGTTAGTGCAGGAGCCATTGGTAGAAGCGTTATTATAAACAGTAAAGTATTGTCACTACCAACAGTAGATATTATCCCTAGGACAACTAATAACATTGGCATATTCAAGAGCCAAAAATAGAAGTTTCCTACTAAAAACCACCATATATAATTTGTTGCTATAAATATTGGACCTTCTCCGAATTCCTTTTTTACTTTCATAATTGCCTCCACTATAATATTCTTTCATTTATAAAAAATAGTTTTTCAATTGGTAAAATTGATGCTCCTATTATGGATGAGTCTTCCTTAAATCTTGAAGTAAGTAACTTTAAATCATCTTCGCTAAAGAAATTGATATCTTTAAAAATCCTATCTTTTAAAGGTGGAATAAGAAACTTCTCATAACTACTTATATCTCCTCCTATTACAATATAATGTGGATCCATTATTAGAATTATATTTTGAATTCCAACAGCTAAATAATCTAAATATTCTTCCCAAATAGAAGTAGCCTTAAAATCTCCTTCATCAAGTAACTTAAAGAATTGATCAAAAGACTTTATAGGACTTTTTTCTTCTATATTATATTTTTTCAAAATGACTTCTGATGAAGTATAGACTTCCCAGCATCCCTTTTTTCCACAGGTACACGGGATACCATTTTTTTCTACAGTCATATGTCCAAATTCACCTGCTCTTTTGTTCTTTCCTTTATATAGATATCCACTTACAACAATTCCGGTACCCACACCTTCTCTGACTGATATGTAGACTAGATTTCTCATATCTTTTGCTATTCCGAGTCTTAACTCAGCTACTGCAGCTGAATTTGCTTCATTTTCTACATACACCTTCATATTAAGCTTTTCTTCTATATAATGAAAATCCATATTCTTAACAAAAAGATTGGGAGCAAGTTCTAACAAAAGCTTTTCTTCATTCACTGTACCTGGAAGTGAAAATCCTATCCCAAGCACATTTACTTCTTTTATATTTCTTTTTAAAATTATAACTTTAATTATCTTGCAAATTTCATCAAAAATATCTTTTACGTTACTTTCATTCAGTCTAAATAAATCATTAAGCATTATGCTTTCATCTTCCAAAATAACTGCATCAAGATTAATTAAAATTATTCTTATGTATTTAGAATTCACTTCTACTCCAAAAGAATATCTGGAATTTGGCATAAACCTCACAATTATAGGTTTCCTTCCTCCACTTGATTCAGCGACTCCACATTCCTCAACTAATCCGTCTTCAATAAGCTCGTTGGTAATATTAATTACTGTTGGTATACTAAGTCCTGTTTCTTTTGATATTTCCTGCTTTGTAAGTTGTCTTTTATCAAATAATAAATTTATTATAAGCTTTATATTTGAACTTCTTATTGTATCTTTATCTACATTTTTAAATTTCATCATTGCTCTATCATTCCTTTGTACACTTAATATAACGTTAATTTGTATAAAAAATTGCTAAATTGACTTTGTTCAGTGTTTTTTGTTCCTATTCATTTCCCATCATATATCTAAGAAGATTGGTCAAAGATAATTTCGACTTTTAAGTATTTGTAGCTAAAAGTTTAATTTTTTACATAATCTTAATAATCATCTTAATTATATCAAATATAACGTTTTCACTTCAACTACTACGACAACTCATAATTCATTTCTATTTCCAATGGGAGGTTTTAATGTCCCCTATAATACCTATTCCATTATTGTCCATTCCGTTTCAGCTACTAAGTATTTCCTACTTATAGTGAGATATCATTATAGATAAATAGATATCTCAGTTCTATACTATAAAACTAATTTGATAGTTCTCTTAGCTATTTATGCTTTATTGACATATTATCTATATATAGTATGTACCACTTCGATCCTCATTTATTTTTAAAACTCACTGGTGTTCAAGTGATGAAATTTAAAAATATAAAATTAAATACGAAGTGGTACATCTTTTTAATTGATTTAATTTAAGTTAAACGCTACTCAAATATATCTCTTATTTATATTCAAGAAAATCTATTTATCTTCAAATATATATTGATTAACAATAGCCTCAAGCATCTCTTGTCTTCCAGATTTATTAGAAATTTTATTATTTTCCAAAGCGTACTTTTCTAATTCCTTGAATCCAACATTACCTTCAACTATATCTTTTCCAATTCCACCTTCAAAGCTTGCATATCGCTCTTTCATATTATTTTCTAGGACTTTATCCTCTAATAATTTATGAGCTACTCTTAACCCTTTTGCAAAAGTATCCATTCCAGCTATATAAGCTAAAAATAGATCTTCTGGTTCGAAAGATGCTCTTCTTACCTTAGCATCAAAATTTAAACCACCAGGTGCAATACCGTTATTCTTAAGTATCTCATACATAGCTAGAGTTGTGTCATAAACATTAGTAGGAAATTGATCTGTATCCCATCCCAAATTAGGATCTCCTTGATTTGCATCTACACTTCCAAGCACATCATTTATTCTTGCTACATGCAGTTCATGCTGGAAAGTATGACCAGCTAAAGTTGCATGGTTTGCTTCAATATTTATCTTAAAATATTTATCTAATTTATATTTTCTTAAGAATGCTAATACCGTAGCTGTGTCAAAATCATATTGGTGCTTTGTTGGTTCCATTGGCTTTGGTTCAATTAAAAATTGTCCAGTGAATCCTATTTCTTTAGCATAATCTACAGCCATTTGAAGAAGTCTAGCAAAGTTATCAAGCTCTAATTCCATGTCAGTATTTAGAAGAGTTTCATAACCTTCTCTTCCACCCCAGAAAACATAATTTTCTCCACCTAATTCTTTTGTTACCTCAATAGCTTTTTTAATTTGAGCAGCTGTATATGCAAAAACATCTGCATTACATGAAGTACCTGCTCCATGTACATATCTTGGATTAGAGAAACAATTAGCAGTTCCCCATAACAATTTTTTATTATATTTCTTCATTAATTCTTTGCAATAAGCCACTAACTTGTCTAAGTTTTCATTAGTCTCAGCTAGGCTATTTCCTTCTGGCGCAATATCCCTATCATGAAAACAAAAATATTCAATATTTAGCTTATCCATTAATTCAAAAGCAGCTTCCATTCTTGCTTTAGCAAGTTCCATAGAATCGTTTACATTGTCCCAAGGACGAAGCATAGTTCCGACACCAAAAGGATCTGATCCATTTGCAGTTAATGTATGCCAATATGATACTGCAAATCTTAAATGTTCCTTCATTTTTTTATTTCCTACTACTTCCTCAGGATCGTAGTATTTAAATGAATATGGGTTTGTTGACTTTGGACCTTCAAATGCTATCTTAGATATGTTTGGAAAATACTCTCTCATTCTTCTAACCTCTCATTCCCATTTTATTTATTATTTATATTACCAATCTTTTACTAAAGTATATCATTGTAAAAAAACTTTTTCAAGTGGTTTTATAAAGTAGTTTTAATAAGTTTTTTAATTTTCAAATATTAGTTTAACTTAAGAGAAATATGACATTATATATTATCTCCCATTAATTTTACTAATTATTTTTAGTGATATATAATAAAGTTATACTATGGTTGTACCAGTTCTATACATTAAAATTTATTAGATACTAATTTAACTATTAATGGTATCTAACTTGATTTATAAATTCTATTTAGAACTGGTTTATCTATAGATGTGCTGCTTCGAACCGAAATCTATTTTTAAAACTCTCACAGTTTCTGGTGAGAGAATTTAAAAATAATAAGTTTTATTACGAAGTGGTACATCCATATATATTCAAGTTTTTAAACTTGAATAGTATATTTCAAAATATAGACTCATCAGGAGGTAAACTTATGATAATTAATCCTTACCTGTCTACTGGGGTGTGGCTTAAAGGAAACTTACATACTCATACTGAAAACAGTAAATGTGGTCACTACTCTTTAGAGACAGTAATAGATATGTACAAATCTTATAAAATGAAATATGATTTCTTGGCTATTACAGATCACTGTATGCTAACAGAACTTAATGAAAGTTACGAAGATATAATTGTTTTCCCTGGAACTGAATATAAATATAGAGATTATCAAACTCTCGGTATAAATATTAAAAGTTACTGTGACGATGAACGAAATTATGATAATCATCAACAGCTCTTTAATACAGTAAATGATCAAGGCGGATTAAATATAATATGCCATCCTCATGTTTATGAGGATAATTATTGGCCTATAGAAAAATTACTACAGCTTAATGGATATACTGGATTAGAAATTTATAATAATAATGTTAAATTTGACAATAAGGGAAGATCTTTAGCTACCGATTTATGGGACAATCTTTTATCAAATGGTAAAAAAGTATTCGGATTCGCAAACGATGATATGCATGTATTCCAACGTTGTGGCTGTGCTTTTAATATGGCTTTATGTGAAGAAAAAAGTTCTACATCAATAATGGAATCTTTGAGAAAAGGAAGTTTCTATAGTTCTACTGGAATTTTCTTAAATAAAATCGAAGCCGTTGACAATAGACTAAATCTGGAACTTAAGCATCATAACCTCCCAGTAGTTTTCAAATTTATAGGTTATGGAGGCGAAGTTCTAAAAGAAGTTTATGGTCATGAAGCTGAATTTACTGTATTAGGGAATGAGAAATATGTACGGGTTGAAATTAATAGAGAAGATGGTTGCATGGCTTGGACTCAACCATTTTGGATTAAATAACTAAATCACAAAAAATAAAAGCTATGAATATACTTTTTCATAATATTATGTATATCCTAGGTCTACACTATAAAACTAAGTTGATAGTTTTATTAACTACATATGGAATTAAATTATCATTTAGATTTTTGGAAATTTCTATTTCTTTATTTGTAAAACTTCAATATAAGTTATTACTAAAATCCCCTTAAAGTACACACTTTAAGGGGATTTCCGCTATCTATCTAGCTAGGGTAATGTTTTCTGCTTGTGGGCCTTTTGGACCTTGAGCAACGTCAAAAGATACTTTTTGGCCTTCTTCAAGAGATTTGTAGCCTTCAGCATTTATTTGTGAAAAGTGTGCAAACACATCTTTTCCATCATCTCCTGTGATGAATCCAAATCCTTTTTCTGGATTAAACCATTTAACTGTACCATTCATAATTTTGAACCTCCGAAATTTTATTTTTTTAAACTCTCTGGAACATTTCACTAATAAAATTCCGATGTAACCAGCCATTCCTTATGGATGATAATTTGCATTTTAATCCATTATTTCTTTACTATGTACTAGGTTACCTTGATTTCTAATTAGCTTTCAGAAGAGTTCATTTTGGTTATTAGTGTATAAATCTTCTAAAGTTATAATTTCGTAACTTAAATATTTTAAAACTACAAAGAATAAAACTTATAAGAAGATGCTACATTACATTGATTATTATGCCTCAATATGTAGAAGAATTATACATTAATTATTAATTTAATTAATAATTAATGTACAATTTTTTCAACTCTTCTGCTTTACTAATTAGAATTTTAAACCAGTAAGTGAACTCTTCAGGTTTTTCTTTAATTAATTTTAATAGCTCTGACACTGAAATCCATCTAACTTCGTGCACTTCATCTAGGTTAAAATATTCAACATTGTTATCATATCTACCAATAAAAACATGATCAATTTCATTTTCCCATAATTTGTTATCAAATTGGCATTTATAATGAAAAACAAATTCTTCTTCAATTACAGCATCATTAATTCCTAGTTCTTCATAAAGTCTTCTAATAGCAGCTTCTTTAATAGTTTCATTCTCTTTCTGATGGCTGCAACAAGCATTAGTCCATTCTCCTGGTGAGTGATATTTTGAAAAACTCCTTCTCTGCAACAGCATTTCATTTTTTGAATTAAAAAGTAATACTGAAAAAGCTCTATGCAATATACCTTCCTCATGTACTAACATTTTTTCTTTATATCCTACTATCTCATCGTTGCTATTCACAACTGCAATATTCTCCAATATGTGTCCCACCTCCATTTTGATTTTAAATATATTATATGTTGATTTGGAACTGATTTATCTATATTATCCATTAATTATAGAATAACAACTATTGTCCTTTCAAGCTATTTAAATTTCATAAACACTCTCACTACTTTATAATGTAATTATTTGAAATGTATTATTATAGATAAACTACTTCATATTATAATTTATAAATACTATTTCCCATTTATTTTTTATTTCGGCTATGTTTAAGACTATTGTTGAAATTGATTGGTTATAAAGGAGACGCTATATGAGCGAGAAACTAGAATTAAATGATTTTTTCAGATGGAATGGATCTAAAAAATCGCTAATCGTTCTTTATTAGTGATTTTTTTAAGCATCTGCCTTTTCTGAACGTATGTGAAGAAATTCTGGCAGGCGATATATTTTTACTTTTTACTTTTTAATCAAATAACCTTTTTATTTTCTTAAATTTAAGATATGAAAGATTTATAAAAAGTATTGATTATTAAAAAGTAAAACTGTACTGTTCGAACGTAGTGAGTTTACAGTTTTAGCCATGGAATATGACAAAATCATATTAATTCTTTGCGTAAGCTCATTAAGGATGAACAACTCTACTCCTAAAAATATAAATTCAATCATAGAGTTGTTCATCTAAAGAGCGTCGGATGATTAACCCTAATGCTTTTCCTGATTCTAATTGATGTTTAGGCAAAGATTCCAAAGCTCCTCTTACTATATCACTCATCTCAGCAGCACCCCATAAACTAAAAACTATTATAGATACCACTTCGCCATCTATCTGTATATCCAGAGCTGCAGTAACTCCAAAGTGAAGTATAAACAACCACACTAATGTTGATATTATTCTAAATATCTCTAAATATAGTCTCAAAACAAATCTTATCGCCTTATACTTAGTAGTTCTAAGTAATCCCAAAACAATACCCAAAGCCGATCCAATTATTATTGAGATAAATGCTATTCTAGCTGTTACTAGCAATCCACCCAAAAGTCTTATAAAATTGTTTCCTTCAAAAATAGCACTAATTACCGAATTCTGCATATCTTACCTTCCTTTCTAGCCATGTCAAAAGAAGGGACAGAGGCAATAATATTATTAAATACGATACTACTAACATAAATAATGATTCAAATGTCTGATAATAAAGTCCTATTAAATCCTTTGTAACATTCATCAAGTCCACTATTGCTATAGCACTAAATATTGAAGTTTCTTTTAAAAGAAATATACAGTTAGCTCCAATAGCAGGTACACTTACCGAATAGGCTTGAAGCAGTATTACATATCTAGCCAATTGAGATTTTGTAAGCCCTATACTAAGACCAGATTCTATTTGTGTTTTACTAACAGCTTCTATCCCACCTCTAAAAGCTTCAGCCATATAACTTCCACCAAGAAAGGACAGTCCTATAATTGCACATGCTGTTCCACTTAACGTTACTCCCAATTTAGTTAACCCGTAATATAAGAAAAATAATTGTATTAGCAAAGTAGTATTACGAGATAATTCTACATAAGCTCGTACAATCATATCTAGTACTTTAACTTTATAATAAAGTATTACAGAACAGATAAGTCCGATTATAATAGATGCCAATATACCCCAAAAAGCTAGCTTAAGTGTAAGCCATGCTGCTTTTTCGTATAAAGACAAGTTACTTGTTATAAATTGCCAATTAATATTCATGGATATACCACTTCATAGTAAAACTTATATTTTCAGATTAAAGTGTTTCATCTTTATATGAAACACTTCGTAAGAAAATTGATTTATGATAAAATATTGTCTATAATATTTAATAAAATAGATGGCGGTGTTTTTATGGGATTTTTAAGATCAAAAAAAGATGATGAAAAACAGGCAAAAGCTATGGATAACTCAGACCTAAACAATATTGGGTCTACTGATTTACTCCAATTGTTGTTAAAACGCATGGTTTATGAAGGTGAATATAATAAAGCTGAGAATCTTCTCTTTGAAGAGCTAGAGAAAAATAAGACTAAATCAATACAAGATGTTGGTATTAAATTTTATAACATGCTTTTAGAAAAAAGCGACGAGGACCTAATTAAAAACAACTTTTCTAGAGAAGAAGTTTATCAGGGGCTAAATGATATTAACTCACTAAATTTTGATTAACTTTAATTAATAATATCTTTAGTCACTTAAAGCCTCTAAAAAACAGTAATGTTTTTTAGAGGCTTTAATAATTTTATATATTCTTTTCATATCTTAAAAATTTCTATTACTATCATATAAAACTCTATTATAATTCTTTAATTACAGTATTTAGTCTATGTCTAAACTTAATACTGTTACCTAATCATATTTATGGAAGTTCATCTACAATCTGTAGTAAAAAATCATTTACTGTTACTTGATCATTCATATCTCCAAAAAGATTCACAGTTAAAGTAACTGTATCATCAAAACTGCTTAAAGCCAACTGAAAATAAGGTGCATACTTTATCGATCCACACATAAAAGCTTGTTCAACTTCTGTGTTACCAAACTTAAGCTTCCGCTTATCTAATATACCTATATTCGTCATTCCTATCACCGGGTTATTAAAGTGCTTTTTTAAGAGTTTCTTTATAGTCTTATAACTTAAAATCTTGAAAGCTAACTCTATTTCCAAGAAACCTTTCATTCCAAAATAACTATTTTTCTTTAAATCCACATCATTTTTCACTTTACAGGCTGTTTCAAAAAAATTATCTTTTTCACAATATTCAATTCCTGTAACAACAGATGATGCAAGATTACAAAGCGAGTCAATAGTTTTATTCTTTAGATGTCTTCTCATATCAATCATTATTGCTATATTTAATTTATCATTGTGCTTTACCTTCAGTATATTAAACATAACCCTATAATACGCAGCCAAAAAAACATCATTTATGGTAAAATTATTTTTCTGACAGTAATCTTTAATTTTAATATATCTATCTTTTGAAATTATATATTTTTTAATGAAAGGTTTTTTATCAGAGTTATGGCTAATAGGAAACTTTAGATGACCAGTTTTATTACTTACTATCTTTCTTGAGGTCAATATTTTCATTTTTGTAAAACTAGAAATGTTATCAGTAATTATATTAATGCTCCTTGTGCCATTTATTTTTTTGTCTAGAACATAGTTATTGTCTTTATATAATTTTGAATATAAGTCACTTAATAAATATATATACTGTTTAAATCCAGCGGCATCACAAATCATATGATTCATTATTACGGCTAACATACAAATAGTGCCGCCGTATAAACAAAATCTCACTTGTGGACCATTAAACTCATTAGTAGGTATAACAATAAAATCATCAAAACTACTTTTATCCTTGGTAACTATCAAATAATCGTTGACTTCTTTGAAATCACAACTCTCCCAATAAGGCCTCTTTGTATCCTCTACATATTTGCTAGAGAGTATTGGTATTGCCTTAAAACTCAAATTAATTGCTCTTTCTAAAATCTTTTCTTCTACTTTCCCTTTAAATTGTAATACGCAATGAAGCTGATGGTCATTATATTTATACTCTTCTGATAAAAATTGAAATACATCAAAAGCTTCTGATTTAAACCTCATAACAAATTCGCCTTACTTTCTACACTTTATCATTACTATTTTTGCTAGAATCATCCCTATTTAAAGTTTGCTTCACTAGTTGATTACTAAGAACTGCTAATCCAGCAGAAACTATGCCTTGAAAAAACGCTAACGCAGTAAAGCCTTGTTGCAATGCTATTGATCCAATTATTCCAATCACAATTAGTATCCACGGTATCAACCAATCCTGCACTTTAGGTGTAGCTTTTAAGCACATTCCAATGACATATAATGCTGCCACCAAAATCATCAACTGTTCAGGAACAAATTTTTCAATGTCCATTTTATTCCCTCCTTTAATAAAATATACGATTTCAATATTTAATTAAAGATGTACCACTTCAATCTTAGAACTATTATCAAAACTTATATTAGTTCTGAGAGGAGAATTTGAAAATATACTTTTGTCATGAAGTGGGTGCATCCATATCATCTTCTATAAATTATTTTCACATTAAATTAATCATTAAAAAGTGCTATTTAACCAATATTTTTTTCTCTTTAAACTCATACTACCATATATTGTATAAATAAACAACATTAGCCGAATCAGTTACATTATTTATACACCTCTCTATTTCAGAACAACTTGTAATCCTTACACTAAGTATATATGTTTTATAAATTTTCACTCTACACCACGTACTTATTTGGTACCAAATCGTCAGAAATTCATATAATGCAGTGTGAGATTATTGTACTTTCAAGTTAATATAAAAATTACAACTCTTGTAAGGTTGCTATCAAAACATCAACTGTGCGAGAGTTTCTTTTTTACAATATACTCGATAGGAGGAAATATGTGCTATATTACAATGATTTTTGATTTAAAGGATTCTAAAAGTATAGAAAATAGATATGAAGTTCAGAAATTACTTATAAATGCATTAAAAAAATGTAATTCAACTTTTGATGATATAATTATTTCGCCATTTCTAATAACTCTTGGCGATGAGTGGGAAGGATTATTACATAAGGATGCTCCTTATGATAAGATAATAAGCTTTTTTAGAGAAAACTTGCCTGAATACCTAGACTTCTATACTGGTATAGGCATCGGTGAAATTACTATCAATAATTTTGAGCTTACAGTTAATCAATTAGACGGTCCTTCTTTTCACCTTGCTAGAAAAGCGATAAAATATGCAAAGAAAAACCACTGTTCTTTAGTTATTTTAGTTAATTAAATAAACTTCTTATAATAATTCCTCCTAATACAGCAGCTATAAAGCTAAAGAAAGTACCAATAATAAAGTATTCTGCAAAACTGTCATTAGATAGTTTCTTTAGCCTTGCTACAGATTTAGCTGTAAGTACAAAGCCTATCATTACAGGATAATTCATAGCTATACTTATCAATATCAGTATTCTTTCTAGTATGCCTATTAAATATCCCCCATTTTTAGCTTCTGAAGATGCAATTTTTATAATACTTCCATTATAACCAATAATATTCTTTCCTATATTTTCTGTTATATTTATCTTATTTACTTCAGAACTTATATAGTTTATAAACACCTTAATAAATATACCTACTGCCCAGGTAGACACAATAAATATTATGGAAGTAAGCAAGACTTTCTCGGTGAAATTAAAACTCTGTGGGTAATTCAAAAGTTTAATCTTTAACTGACTAATAAAGTATGCTATATCACAATTAAAACTTACAAATGAAATTACTATAAGATGCAGAAGCTGATCAAATAAAAACACCCATATGTTATTTTGAGTGCTTGTCCTGAATAGATAAGCCAATGATTTAAGCTGATCTATAAAGAAATGAGCTATACAAATTATGATTATTTTACTCATAGGAAAAATTACAGGATTACTTTTTATTGAATTTATGATAAATACAATTATACAAAGTCCTAGGAAATGGCTACATGTATGCATTAAATTACCTTTTACAGTCTTATATATGTTTTTCTTACGCTTTAGATCTTTACCATCACCTTTGCATACAGGAAATCTATAACACCGGAAAAATTTAATTTGTAAAATAAAATCAAAAATATTATGACTGAGTACAGCAATTAACAAGAGTTCTATATCCATTAGTTTTGCTCCTTCACCATTTTACAATATTCTGATAAAAGACCTTTGATGATATTTCTATTATGTTCTACTAAAAAATAATTCGCAGCTGAAAGCTTACGTGAAATACTTGATTTAGTATACCTTGGGTGTTTCCTCTCAATTTCTCCATATGATCCTAAAGATTCATATAAACTAATAACTTCCCTTTGTTTTTCTGTCATGTTTAGTTGTAGAATTTCGTTATTCTGAATTATAGCATTTAGAGTTTCAATTATATCAAAATCATCATCATTTGAAGTAACTGCAACTTCTAACTGCTGCTCTGATGAAATTTTTTCATCACTTCTTGAGTTACTAATCTTTACGGAATCTCCTATAAAAATCACCTTACAATCTTTTGTATATAGCATTTTATTGTAAAAGGTATTTGTCTCTTTGGCACATATAAGAGCTTTCCTTGCATATATAAACGCTTTTCCATCCATTTCTCTAGTATCTTCAGATTCTTCGGTACTTATTGAACCTATCCCAACTCCACAATAGCAATTAATATTTCGGTATAAAAGAAAATCTTTTATCTTTAAGAACATATTATAACTTTCCTTTACATCCCTTAAAACAATCTGCCATTCATCTCCTAAAGTAAATGTAATAGGTGCTACTAGTATATGTCTGTTTTCAATATATAACTGCCTAAAATATTGCTTAAGTTCTTCTTGTACTGCAGCTCTACCTTCAATTTCTCTCGACCCCACAATATCCATGTTTATAACGCTATATATATTCATACAATAAGTCACCCTTTCTATACATAAATATGCCACTAAGAATTAAGCCATGGCTTTCAATTCTTAATCGTAACAAAGTAGGTTCTTAAAAATTCCTTTGTATTTAACATGTTACATATTTCCGTATCCTTAAGTTATATTTATAATTATACCTACTTATGGATATATTAGACAATACCTTCCACATTCTTCTTTTTTATTCTTTACTATGTTTTAAGTCTGTTACACATGCTTATCAATATATATGTCATACTTACCTTTTTATATTATATCTTTAAATTTACACAGTAAAAAATCAGGTAAACAGCACATATTTCTACTGATTACCTGACACTAATTTTATAATAAATTTTCTTTTTAAAAATACTATTCAGCATATAGGAAAACTGCTTCAACTGATGCAGATACTGCGTTTTCACCTGCTTCAATAGGTGTAGTCGCAGCAATGTTAGTTTTAAAATCCATTGGTCTTGGTCCTTGACCCTCGTTAGTTAATTCTACTACCCTTATAGGGACTTCATATATCTTTACGTTAAGTTTACTGGTTATAACAACTGCTTTTTTCTGAGCATCCTCAACTGCCAATCTTAAGGCTTCAGAATAGTACTTAGATGGGTTTTGTATAGTAAAACTTATGTTTCCAACATTGTTTACTCCGCTTTCCACTGCTGAATCAATTGTTATTCCAACTCTACTTACTTCTCTAATTATTACTCTTAAAAAGTTTCTCACTTCATAACCTTTAAAAATTTGTTTACCATCTACATAGTCATATTTAGTGTTTATTGTGTAGTTTTCCGTTTGTATATCTTTTGTAGCTACTCCACTATTCTTTAAAGCATCTAAAACCGCTATTGTAATCTCCGCATTTTCTTTTTGTGCTGTCTTCAGGCTTTCATTTTCAGTGATAACTCCAAGTGTTATTTCTGCAATATCAGGTCTAACCTTTATAACTCCGTTTCCTATAACCTTAAGTATATTGCTGAAAACCTCGTTACCATCAAATCCTTTTAAATAATTATGTCTACTAGAAAATGCATTGCCATATCCATCTGGATACATTTTTTCACCTTCTAAAATTACTGAGTAAGTAAAGATTCATTATACTTACCTTTATCTTTTTATATATATGCATTTTCCTCCAAAGAGTTCAATTTAAGTAGCAAATAGTTTTTTAGGATATATCCTAAAAAATTAGAAATTACTATTATTCACCACTTTTCAATGTTAATCATTATTCTTTTGATTTTATATACTACTCATACCTCTTATTAACACGGCTAAAAATAGTAAAACTAACTATAGACATTACTGTAGCTATAAGAGCAATGACTTGAAAAGAGGTTTTTAGTGAATACATATCACCTATTTTCCCTATCAACGGAAAAATTATAATCATATATGCACTAAAGATCATACTTCCCATTGACAGGATAGTGGCTCTTTTTTCTGATGGTATAAGTTTATTAATGTAATCTCCTACTACTACATATATAAGTGACTCCATAGAACTTACAGCTATGAAAAATATATAATAATACTTACTTAAAGCAGCTCCCCATATGCATAAAGATATAAGAATAGGTACCACAGCAATTATGCCTACTTGACCAATTTTTCTCTCAATTCTATATCCATTTGCACCAACTATTGCTGATCCTAAAGATGATAGAGCTAAAATAATTCCTATTATATCCTGTGATATACCATTACCTAATAAATAGTTTTGAAAATAAAAGAAAATACTTGTATTAAACATGAAAATAGCTTGAGAAAAAATCAAAAGAAAGCCTACTCCCTTATTTGAAACTATTATTTTATAACTTTCAACAACTTGATCTTTTATAGCTTTTAAGCTTTTATGCTCAGTTTTCATTTCAATATTAGGCTCTGTGAATGAAAAACAGTGTATAAAATTAATTAGGCCTATTATTATAGCAGCTATATATGCGTATTTATAATTGTATTTTGATAAATACCCACCTGCTATTAATCCAACAGTACTGGCCACTTGCATTATAAGTTCATTGAAACCAGAAATCTTCATATATTTTTTATCTTCATCAATTTCTTTTAAAGAATCATATACCAGTGCGTCACCTGCCCCTGATTCTAAATTGTATGATATTGCGGAAATTATAAATGCCATCGTAAACTCAAGAAAGCTATTTGAGAATAACATTATTATAGATGATAATAAAGACACCATACGTCCGCATATTCTACTTACTTTTCTCCCCCATATATCAGCAATTGCACCAGTTGGTATCTCCATAAAAAATGAAGTAATGTGAAATATACCTTCTATTAAGCCAAGCTCTGTTAACGTTAATCCTTTTGAGGCTAAGTAAATCATCCATATGCCATTAGTAAAACTAAAGTTATTTAAAAGCATAAACAAATAATTCTTTCCAATATTTTTTCTTAATCTATTTTTATAATTCATATTAATTCCTCCTAAAATCACCTAGTTATTTTAATTTGAAATTCACAGTTTCATTTAATATAATTAACTGTTTTTTACTGTAAAGAAAAACATAAAATTTTCAATCTAGCTAAGCCTAGATATTTCAATAGTTTTAAAAGTTTCTTATGCTATACAGTAAAAAAACAAAACTTATTCACCTTCCAAGTTTTCCTCATATTCACTCAGAAAGGCAGATGCATTAAAAAAGCTCACTGAAGAAGCAAGTTATTCTTATATAAACGTAAAAATCTCCCTTAAGCAATTTCTTGCCAGGGAGATTTCGTAATTATAAGACCTAAAATACTAGAAAGTCTAATAGTTTAAAATCTTTTATCAATCAAATTTGGTATTTGATAATTAAAATCAAATTTAAACATGAAAAAACCCAGGCAACTAATCTCGCCTGAGTAAAACTAAAATTTATTTTATGGCAAAGATACAGCATTCCTTTTAATCACAATATTCAATTTTGGGCAGACTTGTCCCTTTAACCCAAAATCAGCATTTGTTATTCCAGATAATGACAAAGGCAATCTATCTAAAATAGTATTTTCTAAAAAGAAATACACCATATCTTTCACCTCCAGTTCATAAAAATATATACTAATTTTACCATGTGCATTGCAGTCAGTAAACATAATTCTTTATTTAAATTAACCATTTTATGATTCTAAGGAAAAAATAATCCTAATCTAGAAGAATATGAATAATTTATTTTTACTAATCACATTCTATATATTGAATTTCTATTATACTGATGCCCCACTTAATTTTTATTATTTCTATACGAAGTGGCAAATCACAACTAACAAAAAATACCTAGGAGCAAATCAAATGTCAGACAAGGATATTAAAGAGTCTTTTGAGAATGCAGCAAAAATCATGAGAGGTGATAATACCACTTTTGGTACTAAGTTAACAAATGAACATTCAAATGATCCAACCACACATCAAGACATACATAACAGAATAAAAATCGATTATGATAAAATCGAAAAGTCACCTCAAGGTGAGGATTTGCATAAGTGGCAAAGAGAACATGTAGCCAAAGGTGATCAATCAAAAGAAGGCTACCCATTAAATGTAATCATAGACCCAGCTATGAGAGAAATGTATCAAGCAGTACACGATGCAGGAATGACAAATGTATTTGATAGATTCAGCCAACAGCAACCAATTCAATGCAAGTTTTGTATAGAAGGCCTTTCTTGCCAGCTCTGTGCCAATGGTCCTTGTTGAATAAGTGATAAAGTCCCTAGAGGAACTTGCGGTGTTGACGCACATACTATGGTAGCTAGAAACTTTGTATACAGACATGTTACAATCGGTACTTCAGCAAACGTATTTCACTGTCACCAAGCTGCAAGAACATTAAAAGCTGCAGGTGAGCATCCTGAAAGTGGATTAAAGATTAGAGATGCTGAAAAATTAAAGAAATATGCAGATATGGCTGGTCTAGATATAAATCAACCAATAGAAAAACTAGCAGTTGCTACGGTCAAGTAGGAAGTAATATTTTCAAGATAACTCAAGGTTTAATAAAGAATAATATCCTTGTATTATCAGGTGGCTGCACTTCTTCAGTTATGGAATATACCGGACTAACAAATCCAAAAGCTGCTGATGAATGCGGTGAAGGATTAAAAGCTGTATGTAAACAACTTGGAATACCTCCAGTTTTATCATATGGTGCTTGTGTTGATATAGGAAAAATGACTCATACAGCAAAAGAACTTGCTGATGCTTTAGGTGTAGACACTAACAAACTTCCTTTAGTAATTGGTGCACCAGAATATCTTGAACAAAAGGCTGTGGCAGACGCTTGTACTGCTGTTGCTCTTGGTTGGCTTGTTCATGTTGCCCCTGTTCCATCAATTACTGGTAGTGACGTAGTTGTAAAAACTCTAACAGAAACAACTGAATCCCTTGGACTTGGTAAGGTTGTTGTTGAATTGGATGCAGAAAAAACAATCCAAATATATGTAGATCATATAGAGAAGAAACGTAAAGAATTGGGTTTAAACTAGACTAAATAAATTTTTTATTGAACTCCATATTTAATTTATCAGCTTATGCATACAACACTAATTTATATATACTCGGTGTTATGGTAGTCCCTCCCTTAAATGGCGTATACCTTCAATTACTAAGTTCGTACTTATAAACTTAGTAATTGAAGGTAGGACTGGTATGCATAAGCTAAACTTTTCATAAAACTTATTAAATTTTTAGCAGCAAAAAAACTTTCTTAACTTATCATAATGTTCAAAAATCTTGTACTTTTCACTAAAAACAAAGTCTTGTCCAAATGGTAAGCACCCCCAAATTGATGAAGGTGCTTTAAAAAGGAGTTCTATGAAAAAAATTTTACAACATTATTATATATCTCTTTTGTGACAATTTAGTGGCAAAACTTTGAATTTATATTTTATTATTTGCATATGCTCATTTACGAGTATTTCTTTTTAGTTATACTTACATTTTTTCACTAATTATTTGGCTCATAACATTCTATTTGAATTTAGAAGATATATTTTAACTATATGTTTTTAATATATTTTTTTATCTTTTATCTACTAAAATTAATTTATAAGAGGTATATAATAATAAATGGCTGAAGCAAACTTCTAAACACCCTGAAATTTCTAGGTTTAGCTATTCCGCTGAACTGATAAACTCCTTCAGTCATTAAACTCCTAGGATAAATTCTAATATGAAGCAGTTTATCTATAGCTTGAAAATTTCATACTTTTCTAGACAGCAAAAAAGCATTTTCACCGCAGTGAAAATGCTTTTATAAGGAGATCATGAAAAACTCTACATTTTCTATTATAAATTTTCTTTGTGTCATTTCTATGTCAGCTTGCCTATCTCCCAAGTAATACATTTAATTTACTTAAGATTTGATTTGTTTGTTCACTATCTCCTTGATTTATAGCAACTTCCATTAGATTGCATAACGCAATATCTTTTCCTTTTTCCAAGTTATTTTTATCTAAAAATTCAATTAGATTATTTGATGTTTCTCTAATTCTATCAACATCTTTAATTTCTTTATAAATCTTTATTAGCTCATTATAAATAGATATAAGCATGTTAAAATCACTAAGTTCTTCTGATATATTCATAGCAAGCTCCAGTATCATAATGCTTTCATCAGATAATCCTTGTTTAAAAAATATTTTTGCTTTTGTTTTTAAGGTATTTGGCAGGGATCTTTTATCCAATTTTCCCTTCAATCTTTGTGCGTTATTAATGTACTTTAAACTTTCATGTAAATTAGAAATCTCAAAATAGTAATCACCTAAAAGGCTATAAACATTAGATAATATAAAATCATTTTTATCTTCTAACTCTTTTATTAGTGAAATATATTGTTCTACTGCTTTTTCTCTTCTCCCTGAATTATAAATCTCTTTTGCTTTTAAGAGTTTTATATTTATTCTAAAGTTAAAATCAAGCTTTTCAAAAATATTAGAATTTAAAATAAACTTATCCAATATTTCTACGCTTTTTGCATTATCTAACATATATGAATAAGCTAAAGCTAAATTGTATACAGCTTCTGCAAAAGAAATCTCATCATTTTCCTCATTTGCATAGCTAATTGCTTGATTGAAATAAAATACTGCTTCTTCATACTCCTTAATATTTATCTTACACAGGCCAATCTTATTATAAACATATGTTTGTTCTCCATTTTGCTTAAGTTCTTTTAACTTACCTAGAGCATTTACATAATTTATAAAGGCTATCTTATAATCCTGTTCATAAAAATATCTATCGCCTTCTTTTATATATACTTTTGCAGTAATATAATCTAACTTAAATTCTAACGCTATATTTAACAATTCTTCTAACTGCTCATGATTATTTTCTTTTAGTAATTCATTCTCACAGTAAATCTTTGCATCTTCATAAGGCTTTCTTGAAAAATACTCATCGTCTAAACCCAATTCCAGTCCCAGTTCTTTTGCTTTATTATTAAATTTTTGTGCGAGCAATTTGGAGCTGGCCCTACTCACCTTTCTTTTTCCACTTTCCATCATACTGATAAAAGCTCTAGTCATCTTTGTATCTTCTAGCTCCATTTGATTCATATGAAATCTTTTTCTCATAATTTTTATTTTTTGACTAGGACAATAGAAATTCAATTTGATCACCTCTTAAATGTAATGTTAATTTTTTTCAGTACTTCCACTAATAATTATACATATTTTTTCATAAAAAGGCATTAAAACATAGAAAATTTTATTAATTTATTTGTATTTAACTGTTTTTATAAAAAATTGTTCATTTTCAATATTTAGCTTCAAAAAAATATATCAACAAATATTCTTTGTTGTATCAATATGATGTAATTCCACCCATTATATAGCAAAATTTATATAAGTAAAATAGGGATTAAGGTGTATTCCTCATCCCTATACATCACTAGTATTTTATTTTATCTTTAAAATCCCATCTTTCAGGTATATACTTCTTTAATTCTATCCCTCTTCCTATGAGTATTTCTTTAATTTTTTGCGATCCATATCCTGTTCTCATTCTTACAGCATTTAATGAACCATACTTTTGATATAGAAACAAAATCTTTTCTATGTCATAAACTTTTTCCTTTCTTGCCATACCCATCACCTCTTTTTTGAAATGTTAAAACATTTATGTTACATCTTCTACATACCGTGTAGTAAAACATATAAAATCTTGTGAAAAAAATTTATACTTTTCAATTTCGTTTTTAAAAACTTCTGCATAAATTCTTTTACTACATCTCTAAAAACTTTAGTTTAGGACCACTTTTCAAGGATTTATTAGTTCATCTTCTTATTATTTTTTTTCAAAATTACTTGTACATTGAAACCCTTTTTCTAAATGAATCAAGTTAATGATTTCTTAACTATAAATTATAGAAAAGCTTTAATCTTTATTTTATAGTACATTTATTTCTCTATATTATATTTATAGCAATTAATTATTATTAAAGTATTTTTTAAATAATTATCAGTTGTTCATTATTAAATTTATATTTTCAAATTCTCTTCTCAGACCCAGAAAAACTTTGAAAATAAGTTTCAGGTTTAAGTAGTGCAATTTGAGGATTGAATTCAAATAAAATTTGAAAAATATTATCGTTTTTAGTTTTTAACTGTCAAATAATATCATTTTTTGGTATGATATATGTTGTATTGCAACTTACCATAAATGGTATTAAGGGGGATGGCACAAACATGAAGCTGCGCATGCAAAAGAAGGGATTATCAATACGTCATAAGATTATAGGAGGTTTTATTATTCTCATTCTATTCTCTTCACTTTCAGTTGGTATATATACTTACTACAAAACAAAAGAGAATATAGAAACTACAATAGGTAATACAGCATTAAATATAGTTAAATCTATTTTAAGCACAGTTGATGTAAAAGGATTTAGTAACCTTAAGAATAAAGAAGATATGAATTCAGAGTATTATAAAAATCTTCAATCACACCTAAGCGATATAAGAAAATCTACCGGTCTGAAATATCTATATACGATGCGTAAGACCAATGATAACAAATACATATATGTGGTTGATAGTACACCTACAGATGACAAAAACTTTTCTGCTCTGGGTGATGAAGAAGATTCAATTACAAACATTTTAAAGAACAGTTTTAATGGCAACTCAGGATTTGAATTTCATTCAGATGGATGGGGAAATCTTATTTCTGCCTATATTCCAATTAAAGATACTTCAGGGAATATAGTTGGAGTACTTGCCGCTGACTTCGATGCTAACATAATGGTTAATCAACTTAATAAATTTAAATTTAATATATGTATTTTAGTAGTCATAATAATTGTACTTGGAATAATTATTGGCGAAATCTTTTCAATTTTCTTAGTACGCTCTTTAAATAAGCTTAAAAAGAAAGCAGAGCTAATAAAAAATGGAGACCTTACAGTAAGATTTGATAAAAACGGTGATGATGAAATCGGTGAATTAACGCAATCCTTCGGAGAAATGGTTAATAATATTTCTGTTATCACAAGTGAGATAAAAAATAATACTCGGGAAGTAAATGCTGAAATAACTGATATGCATAAAAGTTTTACCGAGACAAGTAATACTGCAGAAGAAATTAGTCAAGTTATAAACGAGATAGCTACAGGTTCCCTAGAGCAAACAAGCCGCATTAATCAGGTTTCAACAACGATGGATGAAGTTTTTAGGCAAGTTGAAAATTCAGTTCAAAAGGCTAACATCGTGTCTTCTTCATCTGATACATCACTAAATAATACTAAGGCTGCTCTAAATCTATTTAAAACTTCTATAGAAAAAGTGACTACAGTAACAGATACTATAGAAGCTACAGCAATGATTATTCAAGACCTCGACAGCAAATCAAAAGAAATTACTGCGTTTAGTGAAACTATTTCAGAAATAACTAGTCAGACGAACTTATTATCACTCAATGCTGCTATTGAAGCCGCTAGAGCTGGAGAACAAGGTAAGGGATTTTCCATAGTTGCTAATGAAATTAAAGATTTAGCAGAACAATCAAGTAATGCTAGCAGTCAAATAAGCGAGATTGCAAATTCTATGCAAAATGAAATTTTAAATGCAATCAAATCTATTGAAAAAGGTGTTGGACATGCAAATGAAAGTGTTGCTTCAGTAAATAAAGTTGATAGCTATTTATCAGATCTTCAAAGTTCAAGCATTGACACTAATATTAAAATAAAAGAAATTATTAATTCTATATTTATAATTGAACATACTTGTAAAGATTCTTTAAATAAGATTCATGAACTTGATGATATATCAAGAAGTTTTAGTTCTGGCAGTCAACAAGCAGCCGCTTCAACTGAAGAGCAAGCTGCTATTATGTATCAAGTAAAAATCAATATGAATAATATTAAAAATATGACTGATAGGCTTAACAATGTTGTGAATAAGTTTAAAGTTGAATGATTAAGTCATAGGCCATGCGTAAACAATTAATTTGTTTATGCATGGCCTTTATTCATTGGGATTAAAAAATATTAGTTTTCACAAAAGCCATTAATAGCTTCATAATTGTATTTGTTTGAGATTAATTTCCCCCACAAATAAAATATTATCATCTACCATTTCTCTTTACTGATTGCTTAGCTAAAATAAAAATAAAAATACTTGATAATATTATCCCTATGATGTAACACAACATTAACATAACCTATCTCTCCTAAATAACTCTTCTTGTGTTTAAACTTTTCATGAGAAACTAACTTTCTTTGTCTCTTGTGCTTTATAATCGGGGATATAAGATATTTCAATAAACTTTATATTGAAATTGTCCATTGGTATTTATTATATGCATAAAATCTTTGCTTCGTTATATTTAAAGTCAATAATAATTCAATTTATTGTTATTGTTTAGTAAATATAGTTAAACCATATTTCTGATCTAGTTTTTAACAGAAAATAATTTACACTTCAATTGTTAACATCCCTAATTTAAAATTGTTCTTAATTTTTGTTATATTTATAGGACTATATAACTATAACGTTGCATACCTATTATTATTAAAGATACACTGCTTAAAGTCTATGTCAATTTTCAAAATTTCTCTTAATACAATTAATAGATCTTAAAACTTAAAATTTGATTAAAAGCAGTACAATCTTAAATGTATACATTTTCAAAAAATAAATTTATTTTTAGTTAGAATGAATAATCCTATGGGGATATGTACAATAATATTTATTGCTAACTAAATCGCCAAATTATTACCAAGAAAGGATGATATTAATGGATGAGAATGAATTAATAGAAAGCTTAAGTGGCTTTTTAGAAACAAATGGTGAGGTAAAAATTATAGGTGAAGATAAAAACATCACAATTCAATCAGCTGACGACAATCCAGCATATGCCTATGTAAGCAATACACATAAAAGATTTGAAAATAGTACTGAAGCTATAGAATGGGCAGTAGAACAATTTGATGGTGCAGAAAACATTGAAGAATGGGAATAATATTTTAACTTCCAAATTTCTTACCTAATAGGAAAAAATACTGCTATTAAAAATAGCAGTATTTTACACATATCTAAAAATTTAATCTTTAGTTATTACTATCAAATTTATGGATGTACCACTTCCCAATAAAAATAGATTTCGGTTCGAATTGGTGCATCTATAGATAAACTAGTTCCAAATGAAATCTATATCTGATAATCCTGTTACCATTAATCGTTAACAGAGGCATAACTTAGTTCTATTAGATGGAACTGGATTATCTATTCCGCTGAACTGATAAACTACTTCAGTCATTAAACTCCAAATAAAGATTTCGATGGTTCTACGAATCTTTATTTGGATAAGTTCTAATATGAAGTAGTTTATCTATATAATCACTTTATAAGTTTGATAATGATACCAAAATCAAAAATATATATCTGAAAACTCTACACTAATAGCAGTTATTAGTCTGGCGTCCGCATCGATGCAATTATATATTTTTTCATTTTCAACATACTCTTTCATAGGAAATTCAACTGTAAATGAACTTCCAACTCCTACCTCACTTTCAACTTCTATGGTTCCGTCTAAGTTTTCCACCAAAAGTTTTACAAGGGATAAGCCAATTCCTGTTCCTTCTGCTTGTCTTGACAGATTGCTATCTACTTGACCAAATCTTTCAAAAATCATATTCCTTTTGGTCTTTGGTATACCTATCCCATTGTCCTTGACATTTATAAAGATACGTTCTTTATCATTATCTGTATTAATACTTACAGAAATATTTCCACCTTCAGGCGTAAACTTTATTGCATTTGATAGTAAATTTAATATTATTCTTTCATACTTCTCATCATCCATTGCTATTAATTTACTTTTCATATTAGTGTTGAATGATAAATTAATCTTCTTTTGACTTGCATATAACTTTACTGACTCTGTAATCATTCTAGTCAAATAAACTATATCTACTTTTTTTAAATTTATCTTGAAATGACCTGAATTCAATCTTGTTATATCTAAGAGGTTATTAACTAGTCTAAGTTGTCTAAATGTATTTTGTTTTATATTTCCTATTAGATTACTCACACTATCTGGAACTTGTTTAATATATACGTGTTCTATTAGTTGTATAGCTGAATATATAACATTTAAAGGTGTCTTGAACTCATGAGTTATTAATGATATAAACTCATCCTTCATTATAAGAGCCTTTTCTAAAGCTTCTCTTCTACTCTTCTCTGCTCTATAAAGTAGCTCTTGTTGCTCTCTGATTTTTTTTTCTTTTTCTATCATTTCAGTACAATGATGACCTATTATAATACCATACTGCAACTGACCATTCTTATCATAAATTGGCGTTCCATAGAAATCTACATAATAGTTTTTTATTCCATTCTTAACCATAATCCTCTGTTGTTCTACTCTCTCTCCGTTCAAAACTCTTATTGAAGGAAGCTCTTCTTTTGATAAAACATCTCCTTTTTCATTGTAATATACTTGTCCAAATTTCATAGTTTCTGTAACATAACTAAA
Source organism: Clostridium folliculivorans (assembly GCF_024341905.1). Classification (GTDB taxonomy): domain Bacteria; phylum Bacillota; class Clostridia; order Clostridiales; family Clostridiaceae; genus Clostridium_AR; species Clostridium_AR folliculivorans. The sequence continues at coordinate 12,544 of NZ_BQXY01000002.1, read as the reverse complement.
GGTAGGATTTACAGTCATTCCTTTCTTCATAATTTCTTTGAAAGCCTTATTTATCTTTATAACATTTCCATGCTTATCAAGTACAGTTAATCCATCTCTCATATTTTCAATTATAACTTCAAGTTCTTTTTTTTGTTTTTCTATTTTTACATAAGACTGCATTAATTCTGAAATGTCATGTGTTACCATAACTCCCATCTCAAATTGTCCTGAATCATCGAATATTGGCATTGCGCTGACACTCATATATATTTCTTTACCATCCACCGTTGCCATGCTTTTATAATTTTTAATTTTTTCACCTCGTAATAACCTTGATGTACATAATTGTTCAACAGGAATTAAATTGCCATCAAAATCATAAAACTTGGTCCTCGAAGAAATCCGAGAAAAAAATTGATTATCTCTCACATATTTATTTCCTGCTTTAGTACTTTTTCTAATATATCGTCCATTTTTATCTACAACCGTTACAACATCATCTATGCATTCTATAATTGCTTCTAATTCTCTATTCTGCTTCTCAATTACTTTTGTTCTCATTACTTCTTTAGTGATGTCATGAAGTACAAAAACACCATAGTTTACATTCCCACCTTCATCAAAAATGGGATTACCACTGAGTTCATAATACTTAAGCTCATCTTCAAGTTCTACTATTATTTTAGTATTCTTTATAGCTTTGCCTTCACGTACTAAATTCAAGTCTAGCTGTTCTAAACTCACTTCTTCTCTATCATAATTATAAACCTTAAAAAGTGCATCTTCTAGCTTTCTATTTTTCTTATATAAGTCATATAGCACTTTCGAAGATTTGTTTCCACCTAAATAATTTTCATCTTTATCCACCATAATTATTATATCTTCAACACTATGAAAAACAGCCTCAAGCTGTTCATTTTTCGCCTTTATATGTTCCCTACTCAGTACTCTTTCAGTAACATCCTCAATCATTGCAACAATATACTTTACCTTTCCATTTTCTGAAATAGGTATTATATTATAATCCCAGTATCTATCATCATCTGGCAATACCCCTTTTCTCTCAGATACATAATAGGATTTATTTGAGCTTACTATCTGTTTCCATTCTGATTCTTCTTTTGAGCCGATAAAGCAAGGAGTTAATTCACTTAGTTTTTTTCCATAACACATCTTCTTAGTCTTGAATGGTCCTCTAAAAAAATCCAAAAAAGTTTCATTTGACTTTATTAAGGTAAAATCTTTGGCTAAATGAATCCCAATTCCATATCTCTCATCAACTAGTAGTTTTTCTAAAAATCCATTTCTTTCGCCAAAACTCAATTCATATTTTTGTATAAATTTATATAAAACGTTTTTACTAAAGCTTTCTTCAACTTTTTGAATAGTTACAGTCTTAGCTTCTAAATCTTTTGTAAAAATAATTATTTCCTCATTCAATTGCAAAACATCTATATCTGATCTGGTTAACAATTTCCATATCTCATTTATATTCTTACTAACAAAATCCTCTTCATTGTAACCAGTTAACTCCAAAAAGCTATAATCAACTTTTATTATTACTCCTCTGTCTTCCACTATGAATGGATCTATCTTGTTGAAATCTAAATTTACGTCCAATGTACTCCCTCCATACTTTAACAATCTTCAACATATTTGTAATATATATTAAATATACTATAATAATGAATTTTTTTCTACATTTTGTCATATTTCACAATATTTTTTTTAATATTATATTAAACGTAATCATAATTACTGTTAAACTCCCTAATTCTTACAAAAACTTAACATCTAACATTTAAGAGCTTTTTTATACAAATAAAACGAAAGACATAAAATAATCCACCTAGAAATTGATTCTAGATGGATTACTCTTACAATTATTAACTTACTTATCAAATAACTTTTATTTAGTCTTCTTTTTTGACCCTTTTCCTTGAAGTTGATTTCTGTCTGTTCTTTGTTCCATACTATTTTCTTGATCATATTGTTTGTTTCCTTTGTTTTTAGCCATTCTAATCACTCCTTTTAAGTATTATATTTTCCTTATAAAGCAGTAATATTCATTTGATTAGTTTCTTATTAAACCAACTTTCATTAATTTCTTGCAGAATTACAACTTAAAATTATTGATATAAAATTTAAAATTTACTCTAAGGTTATGGCACTAACTGGGCATGAACCCACTGCTTCTTCTGTATCACTAAGTTGTGAGTCTAATACCTCTTCTCCAATAGCAACAGCCTTCCCATCATCCTCCATAGAAAATATTTCTGAACTAATTGCTGCACAAAGTCCACATCCTATGCATGTTTCTTTATCTACACAAGCTTTCATAATACACTACCTCCAATTTTTTATATTTAAATTTGTTTAATTAGGCTTTCTTTAATTAAATTATAGTAAAAATACCCATATTAAACATTGATTTAAATCACACTTTTATCTAACTTTTTTACATCAAAATATATCTTAATTTGTTCATTTATTATGATACATTTAATTATTTAATTTACTTTTAAATCAAATCCACAAGTAATTTCTTTTTTATTTCCTTATTTTTAATAAAATTGTTTCTAAAAAGCAGCTCTCATCACATTAACATCACACAATTATTTTATAATTTCACAGTATTCCAAATATATAATCATGTTGTGCTAATACTTTCTAACACAGGAAATTTATTTACTTACAATTGTAAAAGGAGAACTAGTTTGATGAAATTAAAATATATCCATAAAAAGATAAGATGGGAAATTTTCGAAAACAATTCTAAGTTGTTCAGGTTCATTACCCTCTTAACTTTTTTTATTGCAATAATTATAGAAATGTATGATTCTAGCAATCATCCTAATCCTACTTTTGTTCTTATTATGATTGCTTCAGGAATATCACTTTTCAAAATATATCAACATTTATTTGTAAGCTTTGCTACTGTAGCTGTAAACACATACTTTTCTCCATTTTTCCAAAGAGGTCCATTTAATGGGTCTAGACATGATTTTATCCACTATTTGATGTACTTTTTTCCAAACTGGATTTCTTATTTCCTTATAGGTTATATTATTACTTATTTAATAAAAGTTCATAGCAAACATAATAAAGATACTGTGGATTTCATTAAAACTTTAGCAAGAACTATCGAATCACGAGATTTTTACACTGCTTCTCATTCAAAGAATGTTGCTAAATATGCAAGGATTATTGCAGAAGGATTAAAATATTCTAAGGCAGATTGTGAAACTGTCTATGTAGGTGCGCTACTTCATGACATTGGTAAAATCGGTATAAGCGATAGTATATTAAATAAACCAATAAAACTTAGCAAAGAAGAATATAAACTAATACAACAGCATCCAATTATTGGATATGACATACTTAAATTAGTACAGAACTTTAATGAAAACAAAATATTAGATATGATTTTATGTCACCATGAAAGGTACGATGGCCTTGGGTATCCTAAAGGACTAATAGGGGATGAAATTCCTCAATGTGCCGCCATAATCGCTGTGGCTGATGCATTTGACGCTATGACTTCTAATAGAGTTTATAGGAAAAGTCTCGATCCTAATTATGCAATCAATGAATTAAGTAAAAATTCCGGCACTCAATTTAATCCACTAGTTACCTCAGTATTTATTAAATACATACTGGAAAATCCTACTGATTTCCAGCATAATGACGATTTAATTTTACTAAATCTAATCTAGCCAAAATATTTATAATTTTTTTTATAAAATTACGTTTATTTTTGAAGTTTAAAAGTATTTACTGTGATAGCTGTTTTGACTATTACAATAAATGCTTTTATTTTTTATTCTAAATATGATGCTTTCTTTTACTTATTTTTTTATTTCATGAAGTATAACAAATTTAATAAAGAAATTCTATACAATTATCAGTCATAATCATCATAAAGTGAAATAATTTGCTACATAAAAGAATATAAATATGCTGTATTAATTAATATGGATTGAAGTAATTCATCTTTATAGGTTTCCTAACTCAACTATTAAGTTATACGTGCACGATGATCCCATAAATTCTGGATTATTGAACAAGTATACCTTAAGTTTCGATACAAGAATCCTTAGATAGAATTCAATAATTAAGAGGTGTTATATATGAAAATTAGCAAAAAGACTGAAATTATTAAACTTTACGAAGAAGGCCTTAGCATAGAAGATATCTCAAGTAAAGGTTTTACTAAAAAATACGTAAAACAAGTTTTAAAGAACTCTAAATTACTTAGCGAAGCTATTTCATCTGCATTACCAACAGAATTTTTGGAACCTGTTACTACAGAAGAACCAAAGATTGAAATTGCTGAACCACCAGTTGTGGAAGAAGTTCCAACAGAAATTGAAGCTCCCCCAGAAGAAAGTAACAACTCAAGTAGCCTTAAAGAAGTGATTACTTTACTTCAATCCTTAGAAGAAGCATCTGCACAAGTTGATATCAGCCTCAATATATCTGTAAAAATAGACATTGATAATACTATCAAAACTGGTGAAAGTGCCCATAGAGATTGTATTACTAATGCCTCAGAGTATGATAAAAATACTGCATCTGAAACTGTGAAAAACTGTAGTTGCCCTACTGAACCTGATACAGTTTGCAATCCCTTAAGCGAAGAAAATTCCTTACTAAATCCTGTGGCTGCTCTAAGAGCTTTAGGAGAAGGAGGATTGAAAGACAAACTTTCTTCACTTAATCCAAAGGATTTAATAAACATCATAAGAACTTACACTCCAGACTTAACCGGAAAGGTATACCGAAAAAGAAATAAAAATGCTATTATCGAATATATTGTAGAAAAATCATCATCTCTTTCAAAATTAGGACAGGTTTTTAGAGAAGTAGATAAGGAGAATAAATAGCAACTTCTTATCAAGTTTATAACTAAATCCAAATACAATGACCGCCTATAATATTGTAGGCGGTCATTGTATTTATAATTTTCTATACCCAGTAACTTAATATTCTTGTTCATCGTTAAACTATTGTTTTGAATTGTTTTATGACTAAAAAATTTATGATTAAATCTTAGTTTTTCTATAAGCTACATGTCTAGTAACTCTTAAGGTATTCTCTTCTCCAGGAAAACATACTGGATTTATTTTATTTATATTATATAAATCAATAGCATCAACAGCATCTAATGATAGTTCATTAAAGCTCATCATTCCATACATCCTTGGCGGAAGAATATAAATAGGTATATCAGGATTTAAAGTTTTTATAACTTTTTTTACATCTGTAATTAAATGAGGACAACATACTATAATATCAAAGTCAGAAACTTTCTTCACTGCTAATTGAAATGGCGAAAACTCGATATAAAAATCATTTTGCATATTATTCTCCAATATTTCCTTTTCAACTTTTTGAGCCAAAGCACTTGAAGAAAACCCACCAAGACAACATAAAAGAATCTTTATCATTTTTATTCCCCCATATATACAATTTCTTATAAAAATACATTACTAATCTGCAAAAAATAGTACCAATGATTATATAGGCACTTAAATAATAATTTCAAAGCTCACAATAATATTGATCCACTTTTATTGTCACACTTAATAATTGCTTTCGACTTTCGTATAACGTTTTCATATTTCTATTTTCTACTATTATAGCATAAATGCATGTCCTAAAACAGATACAATTAATTCATACAAATATCTATCATGCATAATAACTTTTTTCAATTAGTTAAGTAAAAATACAGGATATTAGCGTTTATATTAAACTAACTATCCTGCATTTTATTAAAAAACAGTATTATATATCCAACTTTTTGGATATATATTTTATTAATATAATTACTTTGTACTAGGATTTCTTCATGGTTATAATCGACTTTTTATAGCATAAGTGTAGTTAACTAAATAAATATATAAGCTAAAAACTACTTTGTATTATAATTGTTTTAACTTAATCTCGTTGTTAATATTAGCTATAAATTCATCTAAGTTTACAGAACCTTCTTCACCATTTTTTCTACTTCTAAGAGAAATTGTTCCTGTACTTTTTTCTTTCTCTCCCACAATTATGATGTAAGGAACTCTTTCATTTCTAGCTTCTCTTATCTTATATCCTATCTTCTCAACTCTGTCATCAATCTTAACTCTAATTTCACTTTCTTCTAGTTTTCTTACTACTTCTTCTGCGTACTCATTAAACTGATCTGATATAGGAAGTACTTTAACTTGAACTGGTGATATCCAAGTTGGAAATTTACCTTCAAAATGTTCTATTAGTATCCCTATGAATCTTTCGATGCTTCCAAATATTACTCTGTGTATAACAATAGGTTTATGCTTTTCTCCATCGCTACCAACATAGTCTAAATCAAACCTTTGAGGAAGCTGAAAATCTAGTTGTATTGTACCACATTGCCATGTCCTTCCAATGCTATCTTCAAGATGAAAATCTATCTTAGGTCCGTAAAAAGCTCCATCTCCTGGGTTTATTTTAAAAGGCATCTTTATTTCCTCTAAGGCATTTTTAAGAGATTCTTCAGCCATTTCCCACTCACTATCACTTCCCATTGAATTCACTGGCCTTGTAGAAAGTTCCACACTATATTTAAAACCAAATCGAGCATATACTTCATCTATAAGTCTAATTACACCTTTTATCTCATCCTTGATTTGCTCAGGTAGCATGAATATATGGGCATCATCTTGAGTAAATGCTCTTACCCTCATAAGGCCATGTAAAGCCCCAGAAAGCTCATGTCTATGCACTCTTCCTAGCTCTGCAGCTCTAATTGGAAGCTCTCTGTAGGAATGTGACTCAGATTTGTATACTAGCATTCCCCCAGGACAATTCATTGGTTTTATTGCATATTCCTCTTCATCGATATTTACTGTGTACATGTTTTCCTTATAATGATACCAATGGCCTGAAGTCTGCCATAGTTCCCTGTTTAATATAAGTGGAGTTTCTATTTCCTCATATCCATACTTTTTATGAAGCTCTCTCCAGTACTCAATCAATTTGTTTTTCAATACTACTCCATTTGGAAGAAAGAACGGGAAACCTGGCCCTTCATTCATTAAAGCAAATAATTTAAGCTCCTTTCCAAGCTTTCTATGATCTCTTTTTTTAGCTTCTTCTAACATATTTAAATATTTATCTAATTCACTCTTTTTAGCGAAGGCAGTACCATAAACTCTTTGGAGCATCTTATTTTTCTCATTGCCTCTCCAATAAGCCCCTGCAACTGATAATAGTTTAACAGCTTTTACTTTTGAAGTAGAAAGTACATGTGGTCCTGCACATAAATCAATAAAGTCTCCTTGTTTAAAAAAAGTTAGCTCTTCATCTTCAGGCAGATCATTTATAAGTTCCACCTTATAATTTTCACCACATTCCTCCATAAGCTTTAATGCAGCTTCTCTAGATAATACACTTCTCTCAAGTCTTAAGTCTTCCTTAATTATTACCTTCATTTCTTCTTCAATTTCTTTAAGCGAATCTATAGTAAGTGTTTCTTCCATATCAAAATCGTAATAAAATCCACTATCAATTGCTGGTCCGATAGTTAGTTTAGCACCTGGATATAAGCGTTTTACTGCCTGAGCCAATATATGTGCTGCGGTATGTCTTAAAGCCCTTCTTCCATCTTCTTCACCTGAATCAATAATACTTCCATCCTTTAACAATACTTTTAACATGATAGTCCTCCTTTTATAAATTTTTATTTTTAAATATATAAAAATAAAACCCGTCCCTAAAATAAGGGACGAGTTTAATCGCGATTCCACCCAAATTACAGCAGCCAAATTTACACCACTGTCACTCAAAATCCATAACGCAGATTTGCGAATTTACTTACTAATTTTCAGTAATCAACTCAGAGGTGGTTTTCAATAATACTTATTTAAGAAACCTTTCAGCCGATGGGTTCCTCTCTCTTTCAATAGTAAATTATTTACTCTTCCTCTTCATAGCCTTTAAATATACAATTTTAAATTTATAAAGTAGTGATAGTATTAATTACAAACCTAACCTAATTACTTTTATATAAATATAAATATAAATAGTAGTAATCTGCTAAAGCTTTTACTAATACCATCCTAAAAAATTTTATTAAAAACAAAAAAACTCATCCCAAGTAAGGGACGAGTATATCGCGATTCCACCCAAATTACAGAAGCTTATAATTAGACGCTTCTATCACTCAATACTTTTAACGCAAGCGTACGGAACTGCCTACTATATCTTTCAACAGTCAACTCGAAGGTGGTTTTCAACAATACTTATTTAAGAAACCTTTCAGCCAGTGAGTTTCTCTCTCTTTAAACAGTAAATTATTTACTCTTCCTCGTCATAGTTTTTTTATTATTACTAATTTTATTCCTTAAAATTTATTTTGTCAATAAATCGTTCAATTTATTATTATCTATTATAACAGTGTAAATGAGCTCCAATTAATATAATTAATCACTAAGATATATTTATATTGACACTCTAAATTTTTCATTAATGAACTTTTAAAACTCATTAATCTTTAGCTGTATTTTATCAATCCAACTTTTTTTATATTTTAAAGAAATATAAAAAATTAATGAAATAATAAGTGCACCTAGTGAACCTACTATTAAATCCTGCATCGTATCTTTCAAAGCAGCTTGCCCAACAAGCAAAACTCCATTAGAAAGTGCGTACTTTTGCATATTTGTTTTTAGAATTAAATCTGTAGTAAATTCATATATCTCCCAAAGAACCTCCAATGTTATTGCGAAACAAAAAGCAAATACTGCTACAATAATTGGGCTTAAATTTGCTGAAGTATATTGTTTTTTATTTAGAGTTGTGATAACTGAAAAACTAAGTGCTGCAAACATAGCACCACTTAATGTATGCAAAACTTTATCCCAGTAAGGTACAATATAGTAAAAGGATTGAACCTCCCCTAAATATATTGCACAATAGAGAAATATTGCGTATACCAATATCATTTTTGGTGGAACGTGGATATGCCATCGCTTTTTTAAAATTACTGGAATTACCATAGCAACTATACCTAGAATACACTGTAGCAGCATAATAACATAATCACCTTTAACTCGAGCACTAAATTTTTCATCTACTAAAGGTACAAATTCTATTATTACGAAAAGATATATTGCTGAAATGATAAAGGTTATGAAGATAAATATAACTATAGATCTAATACAAAATATCCTCTTACTCATATTAAGACTTCTTTCACTATATAATGTTTTAGCCTCTTAAGTACAAATAATAGCTATAGTTTCTGAATGAGAGAGTTTAAAAATATAAATTTTAATATATATTATTCTTAATCTACTTATTAAGTGATTTAAAACAACTAATTCAATGAATAACTTTAGAATAAAAAATGAAACAATTTAATTTTGATTACATACAATTATTAGAAGCATATAGACAAAGATAAAATCATATTATTTATTATTCATTAATTATGAGTAGGTGTAGTTATGACAATCCTTGACAACCTTAGTCCAGAAGATGCTATTATTCTTACGAATGCAATTGCTTTAGCTATTGCTAAAGATAAAAATGCTGATGAAATAAATGTACTTGGTAACTTTATTGTAGGAGTTGGGTGTCTGTTATTAACAGTTGCTGCTCAAAAACAATTTATAGCTACTGATGTCAATCCAACTGGTAACAGTAATAATAATTCTGGTGATGATATTTTTGTTGGCTAATATCTACTCTTGTGCAAATATTAGTACATAAATATGAACATATTGTATTTACTCAAAAGAAGTCATCTCTATGCACCACCATAATAAAGTTGCCATTTTAATATTTGTAAAGTACATTGCTTTGACATTTCAATATTAGCTAAATAAAGCCCTATAATACAAAACTTTTCATCTTCTGTATTATAGGACTACTTTATTTTCCTTAACATTAGAATCTAAAATTTAACTACAACTGGAAAGTAGCAAAACTTACAATTCAATACTCGTCACTTGTACCTTTTGGCCATCCGAAACAGTTAGATACATCAATATAATAAGCTTCTCTATTATTTGCTTTTTCTTCTTCTCAATGGAATCGCTACTTTCACAAATAGTTTCTAGTTCTGTTAAATACTTGTCCAACCTAGGCCTATGATATATCATAAATTTTTCCATATAATTTCTAGATATACCTTCATCTATCCAAATATCTCTAGTTGTTTTTTTAGTAGCCTCTACTAAAGATAACACCTTACATAAAATCAAATCATTGCTATACCCTTCAGCCTCATCTAATTCTTTGTCTAATATATTTATAAATTTTGTCCACTCATTTATCATTATTAGCATGACACTCTTAACCTTTTCATCGTTTATATTAGGTAAGCAATAATGTTTTATATCTGATATTTCATCATTATAATTTTTTTTATTTTCATCCTCAATTACAATTTTCCTTAAGGCATCATTCTTGATATTATCCAAGATTACTTTTTTTATTCTTAATGGTAATGGTGCACCCAAAGAATTAAGATTTTCTAGTGCACTAAAACTCTCCGTAAGAATAAGATATGCCGTAATAAATTCAGTAAGAAGATTTGTGCTAAAAATTGATTGTACTCCTATTTCTAAAAGTCTCACAACTAAAATACAAATTGAATAAACTAATATTTTATCTAATCCTCTTCTCAATCCTCTACTATTTAGTCTTTTAATTTTAGCTGCATAAATGCATCCAGTGATTGTATCAATTATTATCATGGTGCATAGTACAAGTAAAGCTAATTTGAATGGTGCAAATAAAGCAGTTATTGTAGCAAATATTATTTTTACATACCAAGCATTTTCTAACTTATATAGTTCCTGCATTTAATCACGTGATTTCTCCTTTGCTTAATATTTTCTTTATTTTCAATAAAGCTCAGGTTACATTGTGCATTGTAAAAATGAAAATTCATTTATATTAAATCTTATTCAGAAAATTATTAATTGTGATACAACAACAATTGTCAGAAAAAATTTATTATTCTTTTGCACTATCAATCAAAATCTTACTTATTTATTTCTAAAATCAGTTCCAGCATTTTCATATCTACTTCATCAAAATATCCTATGTAACTCTTTAAATCCCAAAGCATAATAGCTTCCATTTCATCATTCTCTTTAAAATCATCAATATGATCTATTTCAGCAAAATACGCTGTTCTATATTTTACAGAGTCTTTATTTTTATCATATATCTTAAATACGCCTTTGAACTGAAAGTCACTTATTTTCTGATTTGTTTCCTCAAATAACTCTCTTACTGCACATTCTCTATAAGTCTCTCCTTCTTCAATCTTACCAGCAGGGAATTCCCATTGTTTTCTCCACTTATTATAAGCAATCAAATACTTTCCATCACATCTCACAAATGCAAACGAACCTGTAACTGGACTAATTTCAGTACTTTCCAGTAAATCTTTTTCTGCAATTATTTGATATTGTAGTAACTGTTGTCCACTTTTATTTTCTGCTAAAACCATCATCTAATTCTCCCTAAGCAATTATTTATTAATATCTCAATTTTAAGTTTATCTTTCGAAATTTTAATTAATGATTCAAAAAAGTATTATTAATTAACTTTCAGTCTACTCTTTCACTTAGTGTTTACCCTTTGTCCATATAATCCAAATTTAAAGCCGTTAAGAAACATTTTAAAAACCTTATTTATTTTATCAGCATTCTCTAATTCATTATTATTTCTTATAACTTCAATTGCAGCTTCTATAGTACATAGATTTCCTTCAAGGACTCCCCTTCTTAAATTATATTCTGATTTGAAATCCACATTCAATGAAATTGTTGGAAGTCCCCTTAAATAATCACTTCTCCTTAGTATCTTCTTAGCTTCTTTCCAAGTTCCGTCTAAAAGAATAAATGCCGGAACTTTATCCGCATGATTATGCATAACTTCAGTATTTTCTATATCTCTATTTTCTTCTGGGAAAACAAGATATACATCATAAATATCCTGCTCTATATTTTTAATTAACTCTTCAGGCTTTTTAGTTCTCTCCCATAAATATATCTCTGTTGATTCTGGATTTACTAATTTTAATATTCTTGCAGTATTTGAAGGTCTATAGAATTCTTTCTCTGTGGATAATATCCATATCTTTGCTTTAGTTTTAACTTTTGAAATGATATTACAAATACAATTAATTTTAGGAAGACCACATTTATCGCAGCTTTGATATAATTTTGTAATTTGCTTAACTTTATAAATTGAATCCATTTTGCCTCCTTAGATCTATCTTATCTATCGGTATTATATTATATTATATTAAACTACACTACTTTAACTTACCCTTAAGTATCATTTATAATTAGTGAAATTAATTGAATTTGCTAAGCTTATATACATAAAACTTACACGCATTCCATGTATATAAAAAAAGACTTCACTTATCGTGAAGTCTTTTATGTATCATCAGATACTAATTACCTAGCAACCACCTACTCTCCCACACAGTCGCCCATGCAGTACCATCAGCCGTCTAAGTCTTAACCTTCGTGTTCGGTATGGGTACGGGTGTAACCCTTAG
>NZ_BQXY01000001.1:157012-1431126 GCF_024341905.1 Clostridium folliculivorans | reverse complement strand
TCGTCCTGAGCCAGGATCAAACTCTCAATTTAAAGTTTAATCATAGCTTACTTACTTAGTAAGTCTTTTTTCAAAAGAATTGCTGGTTTAGTTTAAGTCTAATTTTAGACTTTATGTTATCTTCTCTGTTTAATTTTCAAAGACCAAGTTTTTATCGCCGTCTTTGTGACAGCTTACTCATCTTACCACCGTAAGATTTCTTTGTCAACACTCTTTTTTAAAACTTATTTTCTAAAAACAAACTTTAAATTTTCGTGTCTTTATCGCTCTGTGTTGCAGCGACATAAGTTATAATAACATATAGCTTAAAGCTATTAATTGGATAAAATCCCGTGACATTAAGATACATATCTATTTTTAAGTATATCTTCATAATTCGACACATTTCACCAATTGATACACTTGGCACTGTTTTCTAAATAATATCTTATACACATATAAACTTGTTCTATTTAATGTACTATTAAGTAAAATTACTGCTTATCTATATTTTTTATTTTATAACATCTTGATAAATCATCTCTACAACTTCATTTAATCCTAATTCTTTATTTATAAATACCTCAGCAATAATACTTAGTAAATCTCTTTCATTCCACCAGTCTATCATTTCTTTTTCTCCAAAATCATGAGCATTAGACTTTTGTTTATGTCGATTTAAAGTTTCTTCAAAAGGTATATCAAAGTAGTATTCAAAGATTTGATTATTAAATTCATGAAGTGAACTTTGAAATATCCCTTCATACCACTTTGAGTTAAAAATCCCTTCTAAACCATATCTTGTGAAATCAGCATCGCGCCATGTCCAATTTTTTTTGTATTGCTTTACCAGTTGTAGTTTTACCACTTCCTGAATTTCCTCTTAAAATTATTAGCTTAACCGCCTTGTCCACCTATAAATATTCTTCTTAATTTATTAACTTACTGATTTACGTACTTTTACACAATCTCATCTAATATTAGCTATAGCATCTTTCATAACTATTACTTATTTAGACTAGTTTATTACTTAATAATTTTTTAACTTATTATATGTATTTAAAGCTTTCGTTTTATCATTAAAATCCATTATATCTTTGTTTGTTGTTAATCTGTAAATCTCAACAAATATCCATCTGGATCTTGTATAAGGAATTCCTTCTGACTTTTTTGTTTCTCATCACATAAATATATTGTTTCTTTTAAGTCTCTATAAATTTTAATTTTGCTATTCTTAACAACTTCGTATAACAGTTCAATATCCGTACAGGCTATAGAAAAATTTATTCCTCTGCCTAGTGGATATTCTAAAACATCTATATTCCACCCACCTGGATGAATTTCTTCAAACATAAACTGACTTTTGCCATAAGATAAAAATATAAATTTTTCATTAGCTCTTTCATATTCCAATTTAAAACCTAACATAGATATATAAAATTGCTTTGTACTTTCAATATTAGTTACTGATAATTCTGGTATTAATGAATTAAATTCCATAAACATTCTCCTAAAAATACTATATAATCCTAATCTCTATTAATTAAAGTTACTGGAATGTCTAAATTTCTAATCATCGCCTTGTCTATTCTTAATCTTTCTTTGCAAAAAGAAAATACACCTTCTCTTCCTGCTAGTCTATGGTTTGTACCATAATTCGTATTGCTAACCCAATTAGCAATTTCATCAATCCAGTCTTTTCTTGATTCATTTGGTGCTTTTCTTTCATCTGCTGCTTTCATTATTACTTTTTCAACATCAACAGGCTCAATATATACAATACATGGATTTAGGCATTTTACCTTATTTAATAAATTAGTAAGATAGGTTAAAATCGCTTCATCGCTTTTTTCATATACACCTAACAACTCAAATATATGATTTTGAAGAAAGGCGCATTCAAATATATAAATATTGTCATCTAATAGTGCTTTCTCACCAAAGCTCTCCCATCGCCTTAAATGTATTTCTGTAAACTCTTTTAAACTACGTCTGCCATCACATATTTCTTTTGCTGCAACTTCACCTACGAGTCCCCAATAATTCCCCTCTGGAAAGTCTATTTTTGTATAAGCTAAGATAACATGGTTGTGTTCCCTTCGAATTTGTATTTCAATTCTATGCTTCAGTTCCTCTTTGCTAATAGTCTTTTCTGAAGTTTCCCACATTTTCAAACACTTTGATAAGAAGTTATTATATTCTTCTTCACTTAGATATGCGTTCCATGACATATCTGCTGGATGAGACATTCCTTCTTCATAAAGCACTACCTTTTTACCCTCTGCTATCAATTTTTCTTTTATTTTTCTTGCTGTAGTGGTCTTACCTGATCCTGGTATACCTTCCACCAATATAAGTTTATTTTCCATAGTTCTCCCCCATTCAAGTTACACTTCATCACTTCTTATTTATACAAATATCCTATTTCCCTTATTAAAAAACCATACTATTGATCGTTTAACTACTTTTGTTAATTAATTTTATAAATATATTTTATTTGAATCTTACTGCTTTAAGCAGTTCATCTTTATTACAACCATTCTTTGGCATGTTCTTTAATAAAACCGATTTCTGCTAAATACAAATCCCTATGTCCCTCTTCCAACATTTTCTGAAAAGCACTATTTCCACTTTTAGCTTCACTATAAATTAAATCAGCAAGCACCTGTAGTCTAGCGATCATTTGCTCAAATAAATCCTTAGGACATTTCATTCCATATGTGTCAAAAAACACACCAATACTATTTTTTCTAAACTCCTTGTCTATATCAACATCATAGCTCCTATATTTCTGTTTTTCAGCATCGTAAATTTTCTCACTAAATGGAACAAACCTGTAAAGTGCATATACAATATCCCATATTCTAGGGGCTGGACAACATGTATCAAAATCAATCATTCCATATGGCATATCATTAACAAATGTTATATTATACGGTGCAATATCATTGTGACATATAACTTCTTTTTCCAAATCCCCATTATAAGAAAACATCCACTTATCTTTTTCTTTTTCCTTAAATGATAGCATTGCATCATGGTATTTACGCATCATTTCAGCTACCTTTTTTATAATTGATAACTGCTTGTTTTTATCATTAGTAAAAGGATAGTTATCCTTGCATTCTCCAGGGACAAAGGATAATACCTCCATTCCACTATCATCGATTCCTATAAATCGTGGACTATTAGTATATCCGACTTTTTCTAGATGCATCAATACTCTATGTATTGTTGAACTCCAAGTCTTCTGTTCCCTCAAAACTGTTTCATTCTGCTTATACACACTTGTTGAATTACCACCTAATAATCTTTCAAATTCACTTACCACAAGTACTCCTCCAGCTACTACTTCGTAATTAAACTTATATTTTTAAGTTCTAAATTATATTTCAAATCGTATTCACCATTTACAGTAATTTGTGTGCATTTTAACAACCACTTCCACTGATTATGCTCTGCCTTACTTCCAATATCAGTGCCTCATGTATCATAAGCAGCCGCCTATTCAATAAAGTCCACATTATTTTTGTACATGTCTCCACCTATCTCAATACGTGGACCAAAATGTTTCTTTTATCTTTTTTCTATGTACTTCTGATTTGTTGGCAGCCAAAAGTAATCATCTGTATCCATAAAAGTATATCCAAGCCGCTATGATATAAATCTACCTAATGTAAAGTTCCTGAACTTGATTCTCCATATATGTGAATTACACTTTTATACATATTTTCCTCAACTACAAACTACTATCTACCTTACAATAAATAATTACTTATCTTATTAATTATAGCATATTCTTACTTTTCTTAATCAAGTTGAATTTATGTTACAGATGAACTTCTATGCGTTTCAACTTGATATCCTTATAAGTTTTTCATAAGTATTTTTAAGCAATAAAGCATCATTTTCCACCATTGGTCCCTCTGAAATTACAAACTCTTTTACCCTAAAATCTTCTAGTGCTCTTATGCAATCTTTATAATTAAAATCCTTTCAAAATAAGAAATCAATGGCATTAACCAGAAAGCACTACCAGATTGATTACAAGGACTGGAATTTTTTCGATTATTAACTATATAACAAACCCAGTAGTAGACAAATCGTCTTCTACTGGGTGTAAGGTTCACTGTAACAATTATAGCTCAGACTTTTCATGTTATTAACTGATCAGTTTCAACACAGAACATTATAGAATATATGAAGATCTTAGGCAGTTGTAAATATTGTGGTCATCAACTGATTTTTATTATCCCCATAATGCGCTAGCATCACTTGAACTTCTGTTAAGTCGTGAAAAATCTGTTTTAACAAATGAATAAGTTGATAATATAAGGAATAAAACGCCTATGCCCATAATTATAGTAAAAGAAATAATAGGAGTAACAATAAATCCGTGAATTTCAATGGCCAATCCCTGTTTCACAAGCTCTTCAGAGGATAAATTTGTTTTTTCCAAAACAACCATACGGAAAAAAGCAGTTGCATAGGTCATTGGATTAATATAAGCAACATATCTGAGGGTATCAGGTAACATTGATAAGGGAATATACGCTCCAGATATAAATGTTAATGGCATGGTTACAGCGGTTTTAACTATTTGAAATGTTTGACCATTACGTACAATGGTTGCTAAATATAACCCAACACCTGAAAAAACAAGTCCAACACTGATCATAGCTAAAAGCACCCAAAGCGGCGTTACCCATGAAGTAAACTTGATACCTATAAATAATCCAAGAATTAATATCATAATCCCTTGTATAGTGGAGACGGTTGCTGCTGATAATAATTGGCCCAGCGCAACAGTTATCCTTTTAGCAGGAGAAACTAAAACTTCTTTCATAAAGCCGCTTACCATATCATCAACGGTAGATGATGCTAGATTAAGTGAACCTTCAAACACTGTTGTTATAATAACTCCTGATAGCATATATGCAATAGGATTTTCTATTGAGTTAATTTTAAAAATAGCACCAAATACATAAACAAAGAAAAAAGGGAACACAAGTGAAAAAATTAAACCTGTTTTATTTCTTATAAAAGCTTTCAATCCTCTTTTCCACAATGCAAATACGGTATTCATATTATGCTTCCTCCCTAATTTTTCTTCCGGTTATTTCTAAGAAAACGTCATTAAAGGTACCTTTTTTTATTTCAATGTCAGTAATTACATCTTTTTGCAAACTTAAAACTTCTAATAAAGTATTAGTGTTTTCAGCACCAACCTTATAGTAGCCATCCTTTTTCTCATAATTTATTTCAAATTCTGTGAGCAACTTTTCAAGTTCAGGTTCATTTTTTGTAGTGATATATGCCTTATCTTTAGTGTACATTTTTTTTAAAGCATATGGTGTATCATGGGCCACTATCTTTCCACCATCTATAATTGCAATCTTATTGCATATTTCTGCTTCTTCCATATAATGAGTCGTAAGAAAAATAGTTATATTTCTCTCTTTTTGAAGTTTCACAATATACTCCCAAATATGAGATCGTGTTTGTGGATCAAGTCCTGTTGTGGGCTCATCAAGAAATAAAACCTTTGGATAGTGAATTAACCCACGAGCAATTTCTACTCGACGTTTCATTCCACCTGACAAAGCACCTACTAATTTCTTTCTTTCGTCCAATAAATCAACTAACTTTAAAACAAACTGGATACGTTCTTCAACTTCTTTTTTAGGGACATTATAAAAGACACAATGCATTTTAAGGTTTTCATCAATTGTCATTTTTGAATCTAACGTTGAATCCTGAAATACCACTCCAATTGTTGATCTAACTTGACTTTTTTGTGTAGCAACATCTTTTCCATCTATTATAAGTGTACCTGATGTCTTATCAAATATTGTACATAGAGTATTTATCGTAGTACTCTTTCCAGCGCCATTCGGCCCTAAAAAAGCAAAAATACTTCCTTCCTCAACTGTAAAAGAAATATCATCTACAGCTGTAAAATCACCATATTTCTTAGTGAAATTCTTAACTTCAATTATCGGATTCATTTCATCATCCCCTTTATATGATTTTAACTTTTGTATTAATTATGTCTTATAATCCACATTTTAATCACTTTACAAGATTATAAAGACCTTTAATTGTATTATAAAGTTACATTACCCACATTACCATAGCTTATCATAACATCAGCTTCATTAAAATGTATTTCATAAACTTCCATAACAATATAAGGTTCACCATTCATTATCCTAAATATTTATCTAGCTTTCTTCATACAGTTTTTTATCCTATCAATTAAACTATACCAAGGAACTGACTCACTTCTGCTTTAAATAATTTTTTCAATATTGTTGAAATAGAAACAAAAATTCACTATAATATTGTTAATGTAACAACGGGCGGGAGGACACATAATGGACAAACAAGAACAGGTCATGACTGGGTTCAGGGAAGTATTTAACAAAATGGCTTGGCTTAATAAGCTTAAGATGGAAGACATTCTTAAGGATTATAAGTCTTCTGAAGTACACTGTATAGAATACATTGGAAGAAATGTAGATTCCAACGTGACAAAACTCGGTGAAGCCTTTTATATGACTAGGGGAGCTATAAGCAAATTAACTAAAAAGCTCATACAAAAGGGGCTTATTGAAAGCTATCAGAAACCAGATAATAAGAAAGAAGTCTATTTTAGGCTTACTGAACAAGGAAAAGCACTTTATAAAGTCCATGATGAACTGCACAAAGAGTTTCAAGAACGTGATAAGGCTGTTTTTGAGCAAGTAACTGAGGAACAATTTGATAGTATGCTTAAATTCGTGAAAAAGTATAATAGGCACTTGGATGAAGAAATAAAAAAACAGGGTGTAGATACTAAGTCGGAATAAATTTGAATATTGAAAAGGAAACCATAGGCAAATACACAAAAAATTCACTAAGGAAGGTATCTTTAGTGATTTTTTTATTTTTTCTTTTTTGTTGACAAGGAAACAAAATCTTGATATGATAAATTTGTTTCCAAGGAATCAAAACAGTAACTTTAAAGGAGAGATTTTAAATGTCTAAATTTATATCATACAATGAACATAGCCCAGAACAAACAGTAGACAAACATGCTTTAATATTCGGTCTTATATCTGTATTTCTTTGCGGTATAGGCTTTAGCATCATAGCACCTGTTGTGCCATTTTTAGTTGAGCCTTATACAAGCAGTCCTGGAGAGCAAGCAATAGTCGTTACTATGCTGACATCTGTTTATGCAGTCTGCGTGTTTTTTGCAGCACCAGCACTTGGAGCTTTGAGTGACAAGTATGGACGTCGTCCACTACTCTTGATATGCCTACTAGGTTCATCAATAGGATACTTAGTTTTTGGTATAGGCGGAGCACTATGGGTACTATTTTTAGGACGTATAATTGAAGGTATAACTGGCGGCAGCATAAGTACTATCTTCGCATATTTTGCAGACATCATTCCTCCATCACAGAGAACTAAATACTTTGGATGGATGAGTGCGGTTGTAGGTATGGGCACAATCATCGGGCCAACTCTAGGCGGATTACTTGCTAAGTTTGGTTATTCTGTACCAATGTTTTTCGGAGCACTAATTACTTTACTAAATGTTGTTTATGGATTCTTTTTTATGCCTGAAAGCCTAGATAAGAATAATAGACTTAAAGAGATTACCCTTGTAAGACTTAATCCATTTACACAGCTCGCAAGTATACTTTCCATGAAAACTTTAAAAAGACTACTTGTTTCAGCATTCTTACTTTGGATACCCAATGGATCTTTACAAGCAGTATTTTCACAATTTACCATGGATACTTTCAGTTGGAAGCCTGCAGTAATCGGACTTATGTTTTCAATTATGGGCTTCCAAGACATTGTTTCCCAAGGCCTCATAATGCCAAGGCTTTTGAAGAAACTTAGTGATAAGCAGATAGCGATTCTCGGAATGACTTCTGAGATTATAGGCTACGGTCTTATTGCTGCATCAGCCTTGTTCTCCTTCTATCCTCTTTTAATCGTTGGAATGTTTATATATGGTTTTGGTGATTCGATCTTCGGGCCTTCCTTCAATGGGATGCTCTCAAAGTCTGTGGATTCTAGTGAACAAGGAAGGATTCAAGGAGGTAGCCAATCTATTCAAGCTTTAGCAAGAATGATTGGCCCTATCATTGGAGGTCAAATCTATGTATCACTAGGTCATGCCGCACCTGCTTTTATGGGCATGATCCTTATAGCAGCTGCAATACCTGTTTTGTATAAGGGACGCATGTAAATATATAAGTCACCTACTTTATTTAGCCAAGTATACACCTCATTTTTAGATAGCAGAGGGTAACTCCATAAAAGGTAGTTTTAAAAACATATGATAATAGGGTTTCAAAACTTACGGAAAAATTCTGAAACCTTATTTGTCTAAATTCTTATCTTATAGTATCCTGATAAATCATTTCCACAACTTCATTTAGGTCTAATTCTTTATTTATACATACCTCAGGAATAAACCCTATTAAATCTCTTTCCTTCCACCAGCTTCTCATATCTTTTTCTCCAAACTCATGAGCATTAGGTTTTTGTTTATGACGATTTAGAGTTTCTTCAA
Source organism: Clostridium folliculivorans (assembly GCF_024341905.1). Lineage (GTDB taxonomy): Bacteria > Bacillota > Clostridia > Clostridiales > Clostridiaceae > Clostridium_AR > Clostridium_AR folliculivorans. The sequence continues at coordinate 1,422,572 of NZ_BQXY01000001.1, read as the reverse complement.
AAGGTATGTCAAAGTAATAAGCAAAGATTTGATCATTAAATTCATTAAGTAAATTTTTGAAAAGTCCTTCATACCACTTTGAGTTTAAAATTCCTTCTAAAATCACAATATTACAATGTTTCTTTCCATATAGGGCTAATTCGCTTAACAGCTCACTTGCTACTGCATCTGGTCCATCCTTCACAAATAGCATCTCTCTTCTAACCACATCTTGTGAAATTAGCATTGTACCATGTCCAGATTTCTTTTGCAGAGCCTTGGCTGTCGTTGTTTTGCCACTTCCTGAATTACCTCTTAAGATTATTAACTTTACCATTTTATCCATGTATATATACCCTTCTGTATTTATTCAATTACTATCTTATCTATATTTAAAAGGTTCCTTAACACTAAATCATCTACTATTAGCCCTCTCCTCTTTCATATCTACTTTATATTAAAGTGCTTTTTATCTTATTACTTAATAGCTTCCTTTAACTTATCATATACATCTAAAGTTTTTGTCTTATCATTAAAATTGATTATATATTTATCATTAGCTTCAATATAGATAAATGGGCCATTCTTTAAATTTATAAATAGCTTACAAGTACCAAGATCATCTACCTTAAAATCTCCTCTTTTGTATTCTCCACTTTCTGCACCATTAACTCTTGTTCCAATAGTAGGTAAGGTGTCAAGGAGCTTTATCTCGGAGATATCTTTAGCATCAATGGTTGTACCGAACTGCCCTTCTATTGCAATCTTACTGCCAGTTATCTTAACTTTAACATCTTCTTTGGTTTTATTTGACTGGCTGATCATTAGAGCTATGGCTCCAATTACTACAATTAGACCTATCACACAAAGAGCTATTCCATTGATTTTATCTATCTTTTTCATAACTTTCCTCCGATTTAATAAAATCAGTCATATTCCTTCTTAGTTTCCACACGTTACAGCCAAAATTACTTACTGCAGTAATGCAGATATCAGTAGCAGTATCATAACTGGATATAAAACTTACTCCAGGGTCGCAGCCTTGAAAATATGGTGTATAAGTATGATCTCCTACCTTATTAAGCCAAAGGCCATACCCATAGTATTGTGAATTACTGCTGCTTTGTACACTTAACATCTGCTCAAGCATCTCTTTAGAAATAAGCTTCCCGCTTAATAGATTTAGCCAAAACTTATTTATATCTAAAACAGTAGTAAATGCTCCACCTGCACCAGTTCCTTTCACATCTACGCTATAAATATTAGTATAATATTCTTCACGTTTCTCATCATATATATATGAATTAGCACAATTTCCAGGTAATCTATCTAATTCATAGTAACCTGTATCATACATACCAGAAGGTTCAAAAACATTCTCTTTTAAATATTCATCAAATAACTGACCTGTCAATTTCTCAATTATAAGCCCCAGTACAACGAAACTAGTATTATTATATTGAAATTTTTCTCCTGGTGGATACATCATAGGTTTGTTAATGAAAAGTGGTATTAGATCAGATGACTTCCTAATTTTATAATTAGGGAAATCCTTCCACAACTCATCATATTCACTCATTATACTTTCATCAAAATAATCTGGGATTCCAGAGGTATGACACAGCAGCTGTTTCACTGTAATTTTCTCATCAATGCCCTTTAAATCAAAATCAAGTAAATTTCCTATATTATCGTCAAAACTTAGTTTTCCAGCTTCTATTAATTGCAAAATCCCAACTGCAACAAAAGCCTTACCTGCCGAAGCTGTAGCAAATTTTGTATTAATACTATTTGGAATTTTATTTGGTAAATCAGCATAACCATAGCTTTTTTGAAATATGTCGTTTCCGTTTTTAACTATAGAAATACAGCCATTAAAATCATTGTCTACTATATCTTCAAATCTCATAAGTAAAACCCTCCTACCCTTTCCTCCATACTGACCATTTCACCAAGGGCTCATAGCCAATTGCAAAATAAAATCCATTTCCTCCGCCTGTCATATGTGTTGCTCCTAAAGCAACAGTTCTTTTATATAACTCTGATAATGCAGCAGAAGCAAGTCCCATTTTTCTGTATTCTGGAACTGTAGCTAATGGCTCTAAATATGCCAGATTATTTTCAGGAACCATCCACATCCCTGCACAACAAACATACTCGCCTTTGGAGTTGTTAATAACAACATCTAATTCAGGGGTTGCATGTGGAGCCGACATCAAATTATATCCGCGTTCTACTCCACCTTCTGGTTCTGTATCATGGTCAAAACCTCTCCAAAATGCCTCTATCTTTTTCTTCATATCATGTCTTCCAGGTTCCTCGAAGGAAAAACCTTCTGGCAATTGATATTTCAAAGGTCCTTTAGAAAAATCATAAATACCATATCGCCATTCATTTGTTTTTTCATATCCCATATTTTTAGCAACTTCTATCACATTTTTTTGACTCATAAAGAGATTAAGCTCTAAACTTCCATCATCTTTACTTAAACGTTGCTCTGCATGCTCTATCATTTCCGGTATAAGCTTTTCATATCCTTCTTTCAAATTGAAAAATGCCTTACCAATCTGAGATTCATAAAAACAAAATCCAACTATCTAACCATTATCTTCCCAAATAGCATTTCTATGACTTTGCGAATTGTCAGTCCAAAATAACATTTGTGCATATTCAAAAAATGTTGCAGGAGCACCATTTTCCCAGTCAACAGAGTAGTTTTCAATCATAAATTGATACACCTTCATAAAGTCAGAAAGTCTTCTATATGGTCTTTTAATTATATTTTCCATCAAATATCCACCACCTTTAATTATCACAGCTTATTTAATTCCAGATCTAATATATAGTATTTTAATGCATAAAATGCCATAAGATGAACCACTTCATAATCAAATTTATATTTTCAAATTCTACTCTCAGAGCCCAGAGGAGTTTTGAAAATAGATTTCGGATTGGAGTGTTTCATCTTTAAATCTGCTTTAAATAAGTTTTATGTCTGATATAATTTTAATATTTCTAAATGCTGGAATAAAGGTAATAGACATTTCTATATCATTCTTTATACAAAATCTACTATTATTAAGGGAGTAGTAGTTTTTTAATTGTTATTTATACTGCTGAGATTTACTCTGCCATAAGTGCATTTTTTATAAGTTCTAAATTACATTTCAAATCCTCTTCACCATTTACAGTAATTTGTTTACACTTTAGCAGCTGTTCCCACTGATCATGCTCTGCCTTACTTCTCATATTAGTGTCTCCAGTATCATAGGCAGCCGCCCATTCAATAAATTCCATATGATTTTTGTACATGTCTCCACCTAGCTCAATACGTGAACCAAAATTTTTCTTTTCTCTTTTCTTTAGACGTTCAATACGAACATTTTTATCTGTTACCACACGAACTGCCAAAGTGAAATATGGAATTAACTCATCTCCCCAATCCACAAGCGAACCAGAAATAGCAACCTTATCTGAATGTAAAATGTCTTTTTTCATCATTTGAAGCCATTCAGCCTTATCTCTTTTTTCTATGTACTTCGGATCTGTTGGCAGCCAAAAGTAATCATCTGTATCCATAAAAGTATATCCAAGCTGCTCTGATATAAATTTACCTAATGTAGAGGTTCCTGAACCTGATGCTCCATATATGTGAATTACACTTTTATCCATATCTTCCTCCATTGCAAATTAGAATTTGTGTTACCTTTATACTTCTATTTCAAATCCATATTCACGTAATATAATGTTATCATCAATTTTTTCTTCATAGATTCCATATACCCGCTTAAATCCGTTTTTCAGATATACATTAATAGCTGGTTTATTTATATCCACAACAAAAAGCCTTAAATATTTAGCTTTCTTCTGCTTAGTGAGTGTAATAGCATGATTAAGCATTATACTGCCAATTCCTCTTCTTGAATAATCAACGTTGACTCCAAAAAGATCAATATATAATGCCTTTTCATGGGTATTTCCCCATTTCACATAACTTTCTCCAGCATTTGATTCACATAGCGCAAATGCTGCAACTATATCATCATTGTCCTCCACCAATATATAAAGGCGATTATTTTCAATATCATCTCTAAAAAACTCGCAGGGATAGATTTCATCCCAAATTTGTATGTTATTTCTGTTCATATTATCAATTATGTTTCTATACACAGCTTTGAGTTTTGGTAAGTCGTTAATATCAGCCAATCTAAAATCCATATAAATTCACCTCGAAAATTGCTATTCACAGTATTATAAATTATTACTTATCCTATTAATTATAACATATTTTGTAAGTACAACATTGCTTATAAAACCAACTATATTCAAATTATTCCAAGAGTTAAAACTAAAATCACATCTGCTTATGATGCCTTTTATAGCACCATATTCTAAATTTATCTATGTTTCTTCTGTATTATTAGCAAAAAAATTTATATTCCAATTCATTTATTACACTCTGGAATTCTCGCATGCTATGTATCAACTTAAAAACTATTACGTAATTTCTGAATTTCCCCGCCGAAGTACTCTTTAACGGTTATTGAAATTATGGGACATAAAGCTCATCCCTTTCTCTCTTCTATGAGTCATAATAAAGTCTTTTAAGAACACATATAGATGAACCACTTCATAATTAAATTTATATTTTCAAATTCTCCTCTCAGAAACTAGAGGAGTTTTGAAAATAGATTTTGGATTGAAGTGTTTCATCTTTAAATCCCACTTGAAGGTAGTAAAATATATCGTTATAATGGAAATATATAGTAACAATATCCTAGATAAATCTATACCTTTAAAAGGAGGAAATAAGTAAAATGAAACTGAAAGCAAAACTAAAACGATACATTGCATTTCTAATTATGCTTTTCTTCGTCCTGAGTAATGTATACGTATCCAAAGCATTCGCATCAGAACAGCCGAATTTGAATGTCGGGACTAAAGTATCTTCTGAAGAAGCGAAAACAGGCATCATCATTGGAAATGTCAGAGTACAGGTTCTATCTTCTACCCTTGTAAGGCTGGAGGTAAAGGGATCAAAGGGGTTTGAAGACCGTAAGACCTATTTTGTTGTGAACCGTTCTTGGTCTGGAACTGAGTGTACACGGGCAACAGCTAACGGTTACGATTATATAAACACCTCTCAATTTACTGTAAAAGTACCACAGGGAGCAACTTCTCTAAGTGGTATCGACATCACAAAGCCAGATGGAACTAAGATTTGGACCTACACTTCACTGCCAAGCGAAAAAGTTTGGCTACCTGCTACAAGTGAAAAGACTTTGGCATGGGCAATTGCGGACAACCCTAGAATGGTACCTGCAGAATGGGGCTATAATCCAGCTCCCACAGAAACAGCTAACAATGGCTGGGATCTAGACAACAACGCTCCTGATATGTATGTATTTTTGCCAAATGGAGATGGACAAAAACTTCGAAAGGATTTTTTAGACCTTACAGGACATACAGATATGGTTCCACTTAGCGCATTAGGATACTGGGACAGCCGTTGGTACAAATATACTGATACTTCTGCGCTAAAGCAAATAGATGACTACAGGGCTCATGACATTCCACTTGATAATCTGGTTGTTGACACTGATTGGCGTGTAAACGGTTCAACTGGATATGATATAGCCAAAGATTGTTTTCCTGATATGACCCAATTTTTAAGTTCTGCACATGATAAAAATGTGAAAGTTATGTTCAATGATCATCCTGAGCCAGTTGCTGGTGCATTGGACTCTAAGGAGGTTTCATTCCGTAATAACGGACTTCGTGGACTTTTAGATAAAGGACTAGACACCTGGTGGTATGACAGGAACTGGAGTGTTGCATTAACTCCACCAGCTGGTCTTATAAAAGAAACCTGGGGCATGTACATGTATAATTGGATTACTGCGGATGCTGATAAAAACAAACGTCCTATGATTATGGCCAATGTAGATGGAATAGACAATGGATACCGCAACAGCGCTCCATCAATTGCATCTCATCGTTACCCAATTCAGTGGACAGGCGATATCCAACCAGACTTTTCATCTCTTCAGAGAGAGGTTGATAATGCTGTTTACAACGGTATGTATGCAACCTATCCATACACCAGTGCTGATTTGGGAGGACATACCTCCAATCCAACCACTGAAGGTTATATTAGGTGGCTTCAGTATGGTGCGTTATCTCCTATAACAAGACCTCACTGTACTTTAAATTACACAAGAATGCCTTGGACCTTTGGTGAAACTGCGGAAAACATAACACGAGATTTTGTTAAGATGAGATATCGCTTACTACCTCTATTCTACTCATTGTCAAGAGAAAGCTATGACACCGGAACACCTATGCTGAGGCGCTGCGATTTTTATTACCCAAATTATAAAGAAGCAAGCAGCAATACTCAATACCTTTTGGGAGATGGAATACTTGTAGCACCAGTACTAGAAGAAACCAGCGGTTATAAAGTTGTACCATCAGATTGGTTAAAAACTAGCGATGGCTCTACAGGACTAAAAGGTGAATATTATTCAAATAACAATTTGTCAGGCAGCCCTGTTTTGACTCGAACTGACAGTTCAGTGAATTTTAACTGGGGAACCAACAGCCCTGCTAGTGGTGTGCCAGCAGATAACTTTAGTGCAAGATGGACAGGAAGTATTACTGTAGGAGACCAGGATGCAATATTGGCTACCACTATTGACGATGGAATCCGTATGTATATAGATGACAAGCTTGTAATAGATGCGTGGGGACCTCATGATTCCTCAACACTAGACGCAAATATTACATTAGCTAAAGGTACAACTCATTCGATAAAGCTTGAATATAATGAAGGTGCTAGAGATGCACTGATCAGTCTGAAGTGGAAATCTGCAGCACCAAGTACAGACGCTTCCAGAACCTTATGGATTCCTGAAGGAAACTGGATTGATGCCTGGAGTGGAAACGTAATAACCGGTCCTAAGACTATCACTACTAACGTATCTATTGATAAAATGCCAATATATATAAAGGCTGGAACCATGGTACCTCTTGCTCCAGAGATGTCATATACCGGAGAAAAGCCATGGGATTCTGTTACTTTAGACCTATATCCAAGTGTTGTTAATGAAGCAAAATCACATCTATATGAAGACGACACTCAGAGCAATAACTATAAGAATGGCGCCTTCAGAACTACTGAAATGAACGCAAATGTTGACGATACAAGCAAGAAAATCACTGTAAATATAGACCCAGCAAAAGGAACCTTCGATGGTGCCATAAGCGAACGTTCCTGGGTAGTTAGACTGCATAAAACTGCAGAATGGAAAAATCCTGTTCCAAAATCCGTTACAGTGGATGGTGTAAACGCTGAATTTTCAATTAAAAACAAAGCTGAAAGCGCAATGCCTTTTGTAAACAATGGCGGCTCACGGGATGGCGATATAGTTGAAGTAGTAGTGCCAAAGGCTTCAGTATCAGGTAAAAGAGTAATAGAAGTAACCTATTCAGTTGAAGCCAATAATGTTGATAGATCAAGCTTAGTATCAGAACTTAGTCAAGCAGAAAAAATATTTCAGTCATCTTCAGAAGCAGATTATACAAAAGATTCCTGGAATGCATTTATGAATGCCCATAAAGCCGCAATATCAGTAAAGGATACTTCTGATCCATCACAGATAGAGGTAGATGCAGCAGTAAATGTATTGAAAGCCGCTATAGATAAGCTTACCCTTGTAAATCCAAAGATTGACGTTAAAGATTTTAAAGGAAAAATATTCAAAGAAGCTGTTAACTTAACTGAAGAAGGAAAAATTGCATGGGCACAATACGGCCTTGGAAACGCAACTGGTTTCAACCATAAAAACGGAAATGAACAAATCAGTGAGCTAAAGGTCATTGGAAACTCAGGGCTTGAACAGGTATTAGATTCGAGAATCACCATGTCATGGAGTGATGGAGCTCCGGTGCAGAAGGCTGACGGAGTAATAAACTCATCCTTTATCCGCTATCCTGGTAATTCTTCAGAGTTTTCAGTAGATCTCACCTCTCAAGAAACACAGAGATTGAAGGTTTATACTACAACTTGGAAAGCAAAAGGTAAACTCGAGATACTGAAAGAGGATGAAAACGGCCTTAAACAACCTGTTGAATATGTTGATAAGGATGGATTAGCAAAGCCTGCAGTTGCATATTATGACTCCCCTGCTGGCAATGAATATATTATGTGGTCATTGGATTTAAAGCCAGATAGTAGCAAGATAGGAAAGCAGAGATTATATATTAGGTATACTACTGATAGTACCTACGTAAACGGAGGAAACACCTCTATACAAGGAGTAACTCTTTCAGCTATAGACCCTAATCAGAAGGATTATATTACAGGGTATGGAGAAGCCTTTACTGGAAAAGTGAATTTATCACAGGAAGGAACATCCTCTTGGGCTCATTATGGCTTAGATGATGCAAATTCCTATAATTATAAGAGCGGAGCTCAGCTTATCGGGGACCTTGTGAGCTCTGCCAGCAAGAATCGTCTAGGAGATTCACAGATAAATATGTCTTGGAATGATGGAGCCCCTGTACAGAATGCCGATAATGCCACTCAGGCAGTATATGTGTGGGGAGCAAATAAAGGTTCCGAAATCAAAGTAAAAGTTGACAAACCAAGCAGATTAAAGGTTTATACAACCACTTGGAAGAATGACGGAAAATTTGAAGTTATTTCTGAAGACGGCAAATCAAAGCCAGTTGTTGAATATTTCAGTTCTCCAAATGGCAATGGCTATACTTGCTGGACAGTAGATTTCATACCAGGCAGCGGTTTTAAAGCTCAGACCGTAACAGTAAGATATACAAATGATATGGATGGCGGAAATACTTCTATTCAAGGAGCCACTCTATCACCGATAAAAAATTTACTTAAAAAAATCCAGCCGGCTACTGATATAGAAATAGAAAGTGGTACCAGTATAGAAGAAGCACTTGCAGCCTTTGCTAAAACCACTACCATTACTGACAACTGGGGAAAAGTTTATGAAGTACCTCTAAACTGGACCATTGCAAACTTTGACAGCAGCAAGGCAGGACAGTTAACTGCAACAGGAACCTTCACTCTACCAGAAGATGTAGAGCAGCCAGCTACTCCAATTGAATTAATTGTAACTGCAAAAGTCACTGTAAAATATGTACCACCACTTGATAAAATCACGCTCAGTGCTGATAAATCTGTTTTAAAACCTGGAGACACAGCACAACTGTCCGTAAAGGGATTTTTAACTGATGTCAGTAAGGCGGACTTAAGCCACGGTACAATAATATACCACAGTGATAATGAAAATATAGCCGCAGCTGATAAAAATGGAGTTATTACAGGAATAGGAGAAGGAAAAACAAACATTACTGTATCTGTAACCCTCCGTGGAGTAACTAAAAACAGTTTCGTCAGCGTTATGGTTGATAAAACTCCTCCAGCATACAGCTTTACCTTAAATGGAAAGGTAATAAATAAAGCTACAGTGTTTGACGATAATCTTCCTCTGACCTTCAGTATTTGGGATGATCTCTCAGGTATTGCTTCAGCAGAGCTTGTCATAGGAGATAAGAACTATACCATTGATCCTAATACACAATCCAAATTAACACTAGACTTCGCAGGGAAAACTGGTAGCTATACTGCTGTCATAACAGCTAAGGATAATGCAGGCAATGTCCTTAAGGATAACTTCTCATTTACAGTTACAACAAGTATTGCTTCCATGAGAAGTCTCATAGATGGTTATATTAAAACCGGTGAACTCATCGGACCAATAATACCTCAACTTACCAACAGTCTTGATCAAGCACAGCATCAGCTTGATAAGGGAAGAAAAGACAATGCAATAGAACACATGCAGGACTTCAAAAAACACCTTAACAACCATGCCTTGAAAAAATGCACAGGAGAAAATGCTAAGAAAGTCCTGAATGCTGATGCATATGCCCTTATTAAAACCTGGTCAAATAAATATGAATAAGGCTCATTATATAAGTAAGTAATTGTAAAAAACAAATCTTTAATATTTGATATTTTTTAAAAAATTACTACAGAGAAAGTTTCCCTGTAGTAATTTTTTTATGTATAAAATATAAAGTTCATATCCTTAATTATGAATTTTACAAGATTTCTCTTCCTTACAGATTGGAATTTATTCAACAAATACCTTGAAGTCTTCAGCATACTTTGTTGGTTGAAATTCTACTATATCATAATCTGCGATTGCATTTTTCTTAAAAGGATCTTCATTAATAATGTCTTCAACTACTTTCATGTCTTTCGCATTACATAAAATAATTCCGCCAATTCTAGGATTTTTTCGCCCAGAACAAATAAAATTGTTGCTAGAATAGTATTTATTTAAGAATCCAATATGCTCTGTCAAATACTTTTCAACTTCCTCAAGTGGTTTAATGTAAGTTAAATTGATTATAAACATTTTCTGTTCCCCCATACGATTTCAAATTCTTAATTTACTTCACTCTTTTAGACATAGGATGTCCTTTACTAAACCGAACTAAATCCCATAAGTTACCATACAAATCTTTAAATACTGCCACAGTTCCATAATCTTGTTCTTTAGGCTCTCTAACAAATTCTATCCCTGCCTTAATCATTTCATTATAATCACGCCAAAAATCATCAGTTCCTAAGAAAAGAAAAACTCTTCCTCCAGCTTGATTTCCTATAAAATCTTCTTGCTCTAACTTAGATGCTCTTGCAAGTAATATTGTTGTTCCATTTGAACCTGGTGGAGATACTACTACCCATCTTTTATTTTGCTTAGGTTGATATGTATCTTCTACTAATTCAAATTTAAGTTTTTGTGTGTAGAATTCGATTGCTTCATCATAATCTCTTACAACCAAAGCAATATGCACAATTGATTGAAGCATAGTTATTCTCCTTTTTCTGTTATACTTTACTGATGTATAAGTTAAGATCTGCAATTATGATATGCCATAAAAATACTTCAAAATATTTTTAAAATCAGGATATCCTATATTTTTAATATCTTCTATAACCTTTTTCACTTCATAACTCACCTTCAATTCTTCATATTTAATGCTCTCTTCATTAACAATAATAATACCTGCTCTTGCAATGTTTATGTTATTTGATGGACATCCCAAAGAACCAGTATTTATATACCACTTATTTAATTCGTGATTAATTAATGGAGCATGGTTATGACCATATACTATAATGTCTGCTTCCACATCTTGAAACATCATTTCTAAATCATCCAATGATGGATTGGGAGTATAATTTACATATTTATTATCTTCGTTTATAGCATAATGTGCTATATAGATTGTCTTTCCGCATATTTTTAATACTTTTGTATACGGCAGTGCCTTTATAAACTCAATAGATTCTTCACTGAGTTTTCCGTGCTCCCATTTATGATGTTCCATTTCCCCATAACCCATTTTTTCATCATTAGGAACTATCATAGGTATTCCATTAATAAGATAATTTTCATGATTTCCTCTTACGCATTCTATATCATCTTCAAGTAGCATTATCCTTTTTACAGTTTCTTCTGGTTTGGGTCCAATTCCAATAATATCTCCACTACATATAATTTTTTCTATACCGAGTGAAGTAAATTCATCTAATACCGCATTTATTGCATCAATATTACTATGTATATCGGTTATTACTCCTATTTTCACTTTATACACCTCCTGCAAATCACCAGTTTATAATACTTAACGTTGAACTAATGATCCCAGTCTAAGCAAAATTTTTTCAACTTCATTTTTGTATTTATTTAATGACATATTATCTATTCCACAAATTCCAATCTTCCTTATAACAATCAATTACTGATTTCTTCAATTATAACATATGATGTAAATTAATCTTGATTATTGCATGGTATTTCTACTTAGTAGAAGTTTGTATGAAATTATGCGGAAGGTGTATGCTAGGTATTACTATAAAAACACTCCCATTTTGTATTAAATAAATGTTGTTACTGCTACACAAAAGGACAATCTATAATATATCAACATTTATTTAATACATAATCTAATAGCCTATTTTAAGGTATCGACAAATTCATTATACCTATCCTCGATTGCTTCGGATGGGATTAAGGCTCCAAAAGTAGATATTACTTTATAGTTGTTCTTCTCTTGCAATTTACTAGAAATGCTCTCATTTAGACTTTTGCTAAACTCTTTATAGATATCGGTTTTACTTTTTATAATAGCCTGTTCTTTTGTATATTTAAAAGTTTTTTTTCCTAAAATACCAATTGGGATTACTCTCATGAATACGTTAAATCTGTTAAGTTTGTCATTACTTTTCGCCTCAAGAAAAGATTTCTCAACTTTTAGATTGTTAAGAAACCAGCTATAATACAATTCATAGAAGTTATCTTCGTTTACTATAGCCACATCAGGCCTAATCATTCTATCTAAAATAAGTAGGCTATCTTTAGGTATATTAAGATTACTGCTAAGTCTATCTGTTAAGAATTCTACGCACTGTTTATCTAGTTCTATTGTATCTTCTGGAGATTTGAACGAATCTTCATTATATAAAATCACAGGTAAAAATATCATGAGTATATATTGATTCCTATGATTTTTGTTCCATAGCCTTTCAATATTATCATCTTCCATTAATGTTATATAGTTGAGCCTATTTTTCTTATTTTCTTCAAGATTATTTGCTTTGAGCCATTCAAAGTATTCCTCGTCGATGCATACAAAATTCATTTCATTAATTTTAATGTTGAACTTCTTCTCTAGGTTTTCCATATAAGCTAGTACATCTGAATCTGGGTTAGAAACTTTATAGTAATCATCTTCGTTTGCTTTTGGGTAAATTTCGAAAAACGCTTCTTTTTCATAGATACTGCAATTCATTGTTTTCGCCGAATCATCATTTAATTTGTTGTCTTTTGATTCCACTTTTGCTTTATTCTTCATTTGAGAATACCATTGATCAGAAGGAAAGTCTCGTCCCATATTGATAGCATATTGGAACCATTGTTCCTCGGAATACTCTTGCCTATTAAGTATCTCTCCAGGATGCATAATAACAACAGTAGTACCACTTTCTATATATATTTCTCCTCCTATTTCTTCTTTTGCAATGTTCTTTAATAGGTCATCTTTATCTTTAAACTCCCTTGTTCCTTGAAAAATCCTCACTTTTAGCCTCCTTGCATATTTACATATTATGTCTTTAAATTATTATAGGCAATCCAATGCAAGATGTTCACATTAGTTTAACTTTAACATTATGATGTTTTTAAAAATATATACTGTTACAACATTGAGATTTGTCAATGGTAGCAATCAATCTGTTGTAGCAGACATGTTGGAATTTAACAAAGTTAGAAATTCTACAGGCAATCATATAAATTGCTTAATATATTTCGTCTGTAATCAACAGTTTTTTAAACATAACCTAATTATTAAATTCAAACTGCTGGTAAATATAATTTCTTAACACGTGCATATATTGTGAAGCAATCTTTTGAAATTCATAGTAAATGCCTAACGGAAATATCTTGATGACAAATAGAAAAAGCACCCATCCCACAAAGAATAGTGCTTCCCTTTTAATTAAATTTCTATAAAGAACTATTTAGTTATTTGTTTTTTTAAATTACTTAAATTGTTTATAAACATATGAATCTAAAGCTTCAAGCCTAGGAATGGATATCCCTAGTCTACGTGCTTCAGCAAGGGCATCTCGTACAAATATTGCATTGTTCTCGGCTTTTAGGCTTTCACTTCCACTAGCGCTTCTCATTATTTCTCTAGGTAGCTGCCCTTCAGCTAATGCTAACTTCATTACAAAAGCTATAAGTCCTGCAGGTAATTTTATTCCAAGTTTTATTATTGAACTAAGCTTTGAACCTTTAGCATCCATAAGCGGAATTAGTTCTCTTAATATTAAAGCAAACTCCTTAAGTGCGCTTGTAGAATCGAACAAAGCATTAAGGGAACCTACCTTTGAGGCCGCAGCCATTAAGCTTACGTTTGTGATAAAGTGAAACCATAGCCAGTTACGCATATCTTTATTTTCAGATATACCAAAGCCTGCATTCTTAAACAAGTTAGCTACTTTATCATATCTATTCTTATTAGTAGTGTTATCAATGGAGCCCATGAAGATATTTTTCATAAAACCACCATCTAATGTGTTTTGATTTATAAAAGATCCACCTGCTCCAGGAAATCCCCAAACAACTTGTTCTTTTGGAATTGATCCAATTGAATTTAAAGGTTCATCAATAATATTATTAAATATTAAAACAGTTGAATTATTAACAAGTGATTCTACCAAATTTATTATGTTACTTAATTGATTATGATTTACGCTAATCATAATTAAATCAAAATCATGATTAGATGAAATTTTTTCTATCATTTTAATCTTCCATGCTTTTTTTACTAGATCACCTTTCCTATTCTTCCTACCATCTAATATTTTCATATTAACTACATCGCCATACTGCTTAATTCTTCCTGGACGAACATAAAATGTTATATCATTCCCTGCTTGTTCTAAAGCCCAGCCATATTGTGTTGAAATTACCCCTCTACCTATCATTAATATTTTCATTATATTACCCCCTAACAAACATGTGTTGTATAAGATACAACTGTATGTTAATATACTATTGAATTATTCATACAACTACAACCAATAGATTTTCAGCCATGTTGTATAGGCAACATCTTATTAAATCTGTTGTTTTATAAAAGGAGTTTCATGATAAATTATGAATGAAAAAGATCCGAGAGCATTGAGAACCAAAAATTTGATTAAAGCCTCATTTGCTAAGTTACTTGAGGAAAAAGACTTTAAATACATTACAATTAAAGATATTACAACAGAGGCAACTATAAATAGAGCGACTTTTTATGCTCATTATATTGATAAGTATATTTTACTAGAAGAACTCATTGTGGAGTGCTTTGAAGAAATGTTACCAATAAAACTTTCAAGCGCTATAGATTTGAATGAAGATATTATAAAGGAGCTTATTTTATTCCTTTATGAGTACAATATCTACTTTTATCAAATCTGTAAGATTGATGCTACTTCAATTGCATCTAGTGTAGATAATCTATTAAAAGATAAAATAGAAAATCTTATTGAAAAAATATTGAAAAGTATGGCAGACAGAGATGAGCTAGATTGCAATGACACAAATATATTAGTTAAATTAATTACCTCTTCAATATATAGTTGTGCTCAACATTGTTATTATAATAAAGATGATAAAGAATACATTATTGAAAAAACACTTAGCTTTATTATGAATGGGATGAAAACTGAAATGCGTTCATAGAAACTTCCTGCAATCTGCGGCATTAATTGGTACAGCCAAGCTAAGTATAAAAATAAGCCATATGTCAGTAAAGTATCCAACATATGGCTTTAATCTATTTTATCGATACTAAATTATATATCAATGACATTTTATACAAATCAATATCAATTACATAATCTCAAAATAGTTTTTAATATTTTTCTAGGATTCTATCCAACTAGATTTTCCCCAGCCCTAAATGCTCTTAAAGATAACTCCTCTAACACTTTTAAATCAGGAACAAGAGAAATTCCACAAACGTGAATATTTTCCTCTAGCTTCCAACCATATTTGTTGAAAATATCAGTAATATATTTAATGCCCTCTGCACTTATTTCAGGATTTGAATTAGCTTGAGTAAATATTGTTATTAACTTTTTGCCAGGATGTCTTGGTTCAAATTTATCTTCAATCATATCTCCAAGCATTGGAAATGTACGGTCTAACCAAACTTTCGCTTGTCCTGTAATTTGATAGTAGAAGATTGGAGAACCAAATACAATAGCATCTGCTTCATTAATAGCCTTATACATTGGTTGAAGGTAATCATTAACAGCACAACCATCATGGGTACGGCAGTAGAAGCAACTCTGACATGGACGAATCCCCTTATCATTTAAATTAAATTCTATAATCTCAGCACCTTTAGATTCAGCACCTTTTGCTACTTGTTCTAATAACTTCGAATTATATCCATTCTTTCTTGGACTAGCATTAAAAATAACTACTTTTGACATTTTATATCTCTCCTCTTAAATATATAGTTTTTTAAATAAATATAATGTTTACTCTAATAAATATACTAGGTATAATTATTATACTTAAGAAAATTTATATTAACAATTACGCAGAATTTTGTGATTAGGTACTATTTTTCGTACCTGGGAAGGATATATATGGCGAGCAAACAAGAATTAGAACAATACTGGAATTTAATAAAACAATCAGATTTTAACGAAAACTGCCCTATAAAAAATGCATTAGAAGTAATTGGAGGTAAGTGGAAACTGAATATATTAGGTCACTTACTAAGAAAGGAAGTGATGAGGTTTAATGAATTAAAAAGAGACATATCAGGGATAACAAATACAATGCTCACAAATTCATTACGTGAACTTGAGAATGATGAATTAATTACTAGAAATCAATATAATGAAATGCCCCTAAGAGTAGAATACGCTTTAACTGAAAAAGGAAAAGGTCTGTTGCCATTACTTTATGAATTAACTATTTGGTGGGAAGATTATATAAATCATAAAGAAGTTGAAAAATAATATATAAAAATTTAACATTTATCTATTAAGTTAACCGTACCAGAAACGGTTATTAGTTTTTAATTTAGTCCTATTAATTGTTTGAAAAATAGAAAAACAAAAGCAGACTATATTTTGGAGTTTATCTCCATAATATAGCCTGCTTTTTATACGTATATCAGTTGTACGTGCTTAATATATTAAGTTCTCAACTATGTTCAATCCTCGTGACCAATTCTGTGAAAAACTTTTAATTTTTCTACTTATTGCCTTCTATTAATTCTTTCAAACTAATACTAGGATTAGTATAGCGTCCTCTACTTTGTGTTTTATTCTTATAGTTAATAGCATGCTTTGGGCACCATTGCACACAGGCCATACATTGTTCGCAATTGTGCTGAAAACTTGGTTTTTTGTTTTTCATTACTATATTTGAAACAGGACAAACTGCCTCACAAGTTCTACAACCTATGCAAGCATCAGAAACATTAAAACCTTTGTCTTTTCTGGCGTATATTAATTTTTGACCAATAGCAGTTGATATATTAAGAGGCTCGTTCACCTTACCTACTGGCTGCTGTGTTTTAGCTACTATCTTTTGTACCAATGCAGGTATATTATCAGTAGCAATTTCATATTTCTCCGGGTTTTTTTCGTTCATTTTATACATTGCAACATAATTCCCAACCATAATAATTTCCTCTGCAAAATTAAGTGTCACACCCTTTTTTGCTAAAATTTTGGCAGGGACAGTTAACGCAACACCACTCATATTACCGCATCCAGTCACAGCAAAAAAATATGCGTTTTTACTTTTTTCAAGGGACATTTCGTTTATAAATTGTGTTACTCTTCGTGGCAAATTGAAGGCGTATGTGGGATACACAAAACCGATATAATCGTACACTTCATTGCTGTCATGGCTCCCTTTACCCATCGATACCAGCTTACAATCCGGCAATGCCTCAGCTATTTTTTTACCTACCTGCAAGTTATTTCCTGTTCCTGTAAAATAATAAACGACACTTTTCAACTTCCGTTCCCCCTTATTTATTACAAGCAATATCATCGTATAACTATTTTATATAGTTAATATTGTCCTTAATCATTTTTCAAAGTAGTGTCCCTGTTCAAGATCCTCCATAAGGGTAGGATGCTCTGGTTTCCAACCTAAGAGCTCTTGAGTCTGTACACTGGATCTTGATAGATCAAGAGCTGCAATAGCACCTAAAAAACCTAAGTGAGCCGTTGCCTCTTCAGGTGTAATACTAACCACCGGTAAGTTCAGATGACGACCAATTGCATTTGCGATATCACTGAACGGTATGCCCTCATCTCCAACACCGTCCAACCTTGATCCTGCAGGAGCAGCTTCCAATGCCAAGCGGAAAAGTCTTGCCGCATCTAGACGATGTACAGCTGGCCAGCGATTTGCCCCATCGCCGATGTATGCGGAGAAACCTTTTTCACGTGCTATATTGATTAATCGTGGAACAAATCCCTTATCGCCATCCCCATGTACAGAGGTTGAAAGCGACACTACAGACGCCCGAACTCCACGCTTTGCAAGCTCCAAAGTGGCGTTATCTGATGCGGTACCATTTGCGTGAGCTGTAGTCAAAAATGGCTTTCCAGTGCCCTCAAGCACTTCTCCTATAGCCTTAATTGCTTGTAAATCTGTTGCAAGTGAACCTGCAAAATCCGAAAAATCATGCTTAAATGCCAGATGAATAACACCATCTGCAATAGCAGCGCCACTACGAAGGCTATCTAGATCATCAAGTGAACCTAGGTGCACTTCAGCTCCAGCTTCCTTTAATTTTAATGCTCCCTTATCTGAGCGTGTTAACCCAATAACTTCATGTCCAGCGTCAATGAGTTCCCTAACAACCTCAGAACCGATATAACCTGTTGCTCCTGTTACAAAAACACGCATAAAAAATCCTCCTTAAAATTTCCGAATTAATATTACGAGTTACATATATTATTATTTGTAACTTATTGTTTTAATAATATCATATCGTATTACAAGTTACAATATATAAAATTTATAACCAGTCATAAATTTTATAATTAATTACGCAAAAAAAGAACGCTTCTTCATATGCTTTGTTTAGCTTTGCCTTAATATAGATAAACTACTTCATATTGAAATTTAGCTCATCATATTTGAAGTTTTGTAAACTATAATGAAAATTCTAGTGCTATAGATGTAACACTTCGAACCGAAATCTATTTTTAAAACTCTCATGGCTTCTGGTGAGAGTTTTTAAAAATAATAAATTTTATTAAGAAGTGGTACTTCCATGTCTATTATACTTGATGCAGTGAGATAATATTGGCTGGGCTTACTTCCATCTCTTACTCAATTATTTATTAGGGTTTTTAAGCCCTCTTATCAGAAGATTTACAACAGATTCTATATTTTGTTTTCGATCATCAACTTCAAATGAGTTTGGATGAATAAAAGCGCTGGTTGCAAGATATACAGCTACCGCTGCTTGCTGAGGAAATTCTTCAAAAAATATCCCCTCTTCAATTCCTTGCACTATAACCTCTTTAATACTATTTATCCCATCTTGTATACTTTTTTCTATTACATCCATTGAGCTTTGGGCGAGTTTAAGATAATTAGCAAACATTTCTGGATCATTGATGGAACTGCGACGCTTCGCTTCCGCAAAGTCCTCAAGTAAACGAAAAAGTTTAATATCAGCAGGAGTATCTTCTTTTAAAATGTCCTTTGAATAAACATGCAAGTTTGAAAGCCAGCGCTCTGTAACAGCATTCCAAAGGTCAGTTTTTCCATTATAATATCTATAAAGTGCAGCATGGCTAACTTTTAATGATTTTGCAACGTCAGTAATATTCGCTTTTTCTGGCCCGAAACGGCGAATAACTTCTTCTGCTGCATTGAGTATTATTTCTTTATCTAACGAAATCTTATCCAAAGTCATTACCTCTCATAAAATGTTCTTTCTTATAGACATACTACTAGTGTTTTTAACGATTGTTGTCAATTAATTTAAGTAATACATTTCATTTGGAACTGGTATATCTATATTTGATTTTTCAATTATATCACTGTTAGTTTTAGGTTTCAAGTTACGTTAATTGTAACCACAAGGATATGGTTAAGGTCAATTGAATTGAGCCAGGCGTTTTAGTTTTAATACAAACTGCATCAAAAGATGCTATACTATAATTATCCAACAAACTATTTCACAGAAGCCAGGAGGTAACAATGAAAAAATCACTAATTATCGGATCTACTGTCCTCGACATAATAATCAATATAGAAAGACTCCCAACTACCACTGAAGACTGTCACAT
The DNA here is from genome assembly GCF_024341905.1 of Clostridium folliculivorans. Lineage (GTDB taxonomy): Bacteria > Bacillota > Clostridia > Clostridiales > Clostridiaceae > Clostridium_AR > Clostridium_AR folliculivorans. The sequence goes on along the minus strand of NZ_BQXY01000001.1, from coordinate 1,402,645 downwards.
AAATGGTCAAACTATGTCTATAGGTGGTTGTGCTTTTAATGTTCAGAACATAATAAATCTTTTTGATGTCCCTTATGTGTTTTGTTCACCTATCGGTACTGGGATCTATGGAGATTATGTGGCTTCACAGCTGAAAAAAATAGGATTATCACCATGTGTACGAGTTGCAGATCAAGATAACGGGTGTTGTTATTGTTATGTTGAAGCTCATGGAGAACGAACTTTTCTATCATATCACGGTGCAGAATACACTTTTGATCCTATGTGGCTTGATGGAATTAATATGGATGATTTTGACCAGGTTTACATCTGTGGCCTAGAAATTGAGGAATCCACCGGTAATAAAATAATATCTTTTCTTAATAAAAACAAACATCTACAAGTTTTCTTTGCCCCTGGGCCAAGATTCTCGTTAATAGATAAAAATAAGATTGATGAAATTTTCAAACTTTCACCAATTGTTCATCTAAACATGGATGAAATTCTAACCTTTACAAAAACAGCAACTTTAGAACAAGCTGTTAAGATACTTTATTCTTTAACAAATAATTTGATTATCATAACTGATGGTGAAAATGGATCCTATCTATATGATGGTGAACACCTACAGCACGACATGGGTATCAAAGCTGATGTTGTTGACACAATCGGTGCTGGAGATTCTCACATTGGAGCCTTCATGGCTTCTAGAAAATTAGGCTATTCAAATATAAAAAGTCTTGAAATAGCCAATCAAGTATCTTCTAAAGTCGTGGAGATAAGAGGCAGCCTTCTAACTTCTTATGTTTTTAGGCAGATACTCCCCAAATTGAAGCCATGAATTATAAAGATGTACCACTTCGAACAGCACTCTATTTTTAAAACTCCTCTGGGTTCTGAGAGGAGAATTTGAAAATATAACTTTAATTATGAAGTGTCCATCTATAAATTAATTTACAAACGCTTATAATCAATGGCGTACATTACGTATTATAAAAAAATCAGCCTTCCGTTTCTCACTGTGAAGCTGATTTTTAATATTTCTCACTATATAAGCTCAATCACGTAATTAGCTTAGTTTTTGGAAACAGTCCATAAATCAGATTTATAACTATAAGTATAAAAACTGCATACGTGAACATTCTTACTGCATATGGTGCTAAAAGTGCTGCTCTAAAGGCATAAAAAATTAAAATCCATGCAAGCAGGATAACCATTTCAGTACCAAGCCTTATCATAAACTTAGCTTTAATTTTTGCAAAGCCTCTCTTACCATGCCTTACACTTCCATATAATGCTACCATTAAAATTACTGAAAGTATTATGACTGCTATAAGTGCAACAAAGGCAACAAGTTGAATATTTTTATAAGTATCTAACACTGGCTGAATTTTCCCTGTTTCATATCCCTTCCACTGATTAAGCACATCATTTATAATATCAACTCCGTTATCGCTGTTGGTAAAAATAATTATTCCGTCCTTTTTTTCAGGTATCATCTCGAATTGAGCTTCCCATCCTCTATTTGCGCCACCATGAGATATAGCTGTAGTTCCATCAGATAAAATCTCTTTTGCAAATCCAAATCCGTAATCTGATTTAACTGGAGTAAACATGGTATCAAGATTTTTTTTGCTTATAATTCCATCTCCACCATCTATGCATGCTAACATGAATTTTGAAAAGTCACTAACTGTAGTCTTTAATCCTGCCGCAGTTGCTTCAGTATATTTATATGTTGGAATCTTCTCTCCAAAAAAGCTATAGGCCTTTGACATAGATTTAGGAAAATACTCCGCATCATAAGAGCTATTTTTCATGCCTAATGGATTTAAGATTTCTTCATTAGCATATTGATAAAAAGGCGTCTTTGTAACCTCTTCCATAATAAGCTGAAGTATTGTATATCCACCTCCTGAGTATCTGTACTGACTTCCAGGCTTAACTGCAATTTTAACTCCATCTGAAAGAGATTCTTCTAAGCTTTGAAGCTTTTTATCTGGATCAATTCCACGATAGCCACGAATTGAAATACCTGCCGTGTGGCTTAAGAGTCTCCTTATAGTGACATCACTTTTATTGTATTTTGAATCAGGTATGTGCCAGCGAGTTAAGTACTTTTCAGCTGGAGCATCCAAATCAAGTTTTCCTTGTTGAACTAAGTGCATTACTGATACGGCTGCAACACTTTTAGATATAGAACCTACCTGAAACACTGTATCATTAGTTATTAGTTTATTTTCGCTTTTATCACTATATCCATAGTTTAGAACATATGTGAGTTTACCACCACTTATAAGTCCTATTGAAGTTCCCGCTATATCATACTTTTTAAGAAGTTTACGTACACTGTCATCTAGTTTAGTCTTAAAATTCTTCAAGTCATTATTATTAACCTCAGCCTGTACACTAACACAAATGGCTAAATTTAATATTACAAAGGTTACTAAAAATTTTCTTAAGAAGCTTTTAAATTTAAAATCCATTTCTATACCACCTTCTTTAAAGTAAGAATATTCCTTTACATTGGAAAATCTAATCATTGCAAATAGATATATAACAATAACCGCCTTATAATTTATAAAAGAAGAACTTTATATCCTACACACGTTACCATTATATGGTATAATGGTTTTATTAATTATACAAGACTTTAAAAAATTGACCTGACTATTAAATTTAGAACTATTATAGAAAAAAATCATTAATATTGTTTAAATAGAGGTAATTTATGATGAAGACTAATATAAAAACAGCCCTAATTCCTTTAATAATTATTCTAGTAGGTTCTTTAACTGCAATGATTGCTTCAAAGTATATAAATGCATGGGCATTCATTCCACTTGCCATTGTTTATTGGGCATCAATAATTGTAGTTGTAAAGCCTACAAAAAACATGCTTAAATCCTATCTTAAGAAACCTGCTTATAATTTTAAAATAAGTATAGTATCTCTTATACCTGTCTTGCTTTGCAGTTTTTCATTTATATGGGGGATAAAATATATTGAAACTCCCTCGTTAATTATTATGTGGATTATATTTGCTGTCATAAATTCTTTTACAGAAGAAATTTTTTGGAGAGGTTATTTAATAGACAACCTTACATGGAAACCATCAATTAAAGTTATATACACTACTATTTTATTCAGTTTGAGTCATCCTTTAATGTGGGGAGTTTTCTCAATAACTATTAGAAGTTATATAATGGTATTACCGTTGCTAACTATGGGATTAATTTGGGGATATGTTTATCATAAAACAAAGAGTTTGAGATGGTGTATTCTTGCGCATTTTCTCGTTGATCTATTAAATTTATCCGTTTGGGTATTTTTAAATATCTATATTCCTCCTGTAATTAAATAGTTAGTTTTGAAGTAATATTGATATTGAATATTCTTAACCACCTTATATCTATTTTCGTTTTTATGGTGTGATACCATTTTGACTTAAAAACTTCAATAAATCGTTATTAAGTTTCACAACTTCGTTGTTTGCATTATTCGCATAATCCTGTAGCATCATATCCTTTACCATTTTAGTCCGTAGCCACATCATAAAGAAAGTTTCCAGAATAAAATTTGGAAGTTTAAGTACAATTTTAAATGCAGATGGATTAATAGATACTCCAGCTTTTTGTATTGCCCTTAAATACGCTTTTAAGGTGATTGTTATTTTATGTGCGGTTTTTCTGGTTCTTGCTGTTTTTTCATCACTTATCTTATTTTCAAAATATAAACCGCCCAAAAGTGCAATATCCGATATTGAATGTGTTATTAAAAATGCTTTCATATCCTTATTAATTGTGTAGGGAAGTTTTGCTGTTTTAAATAATTTTGCGAGGTTTTCTATGCGTTCTGTCACTAAACCATTATTTTCTCCAAACATAGTAGCCACTAAAGCCTTTGGTGGAATTCGAGCATATAATATTCCATCTTTTATCTGCCCGCCAAAACCAGGGAAGGCTGGCAAAAGTCTATCTCCAATAATATCTAACCAGGTCGAAAACCCAATTGAACTGTTTGTCATCGTAACTATATTTTTGCTTTGATTGTCTTTTATTGCTAACAACGCTGATTCGGATTGATCGTAACGGACTGTAACGAAAATAAAGTCATATACATCATCATTTTCAATCTTATCAATGACATTTACTTTTATAGATTTAACTACACCTTTTTCACTATATTGTAGTCCATTTTCTTTCAATGCTTTAAATTTATTAGAACGTGCAAACATAGTAACATCTATACCTGCTTCAATGAATTTCATTGCGTATATGCTTCCTATAACACCTGCACCAAAAATTAAAATTCTATTTTGTCTTACTGACATAAAAAACACTCCTATTAATATTGATAATATTTTCTCTTGATTATAAGACAACGCGTTGTATAATAGGATTGTAAATCTTTATTATAGCTTTATCAACCATCAATTTTTCATTATTTGTTGGATGATATTTTTGTTCATAAAAGGAGAATAAAATGAAAAAGCAACCTGAAATTACAGAAAAAACAAGGCAAGCGTTTATAGATGTTTTTTGTGAATTATATAGTGAAAAGCCCATTGAAAAAATCTCGATTAAAGATATTACAAGCAAAGCTGGATATAACCGCAGCACATTTTATCAATACTTTGCTGATATTTACGAATTGTTAGACTTTGTTGAAACTGATTTATTGAATTCTATGAAAGAGTCATTGACGAATAAAGAAGCAGCTACGGATCCTATCCAAAATGCACTTAATTGTTTGGAAAGTAGCGAGCATATCTTAACTCTCAAGGCCCTGTTAGGTGATTATGGAAGTGTTCGTTTTTTAGAACGGTTGAAAAGAGAAATTCCCTTTGATAAATTAGGCTTAAACTTTCCTGAATATAATTCTTTAACACCCTACTTGATTGAGTTTTACATATCAACATCACTTTCATTATTTCGCCTTTGGATACGCCAAGGAAAGGATTTATCGACAGAAGAATTGTTCAAGTTAGTAGATAGCCTTTATACAAATGGGATAACACCATATTCTAAAAAGTGATGTATATATTCCTTGGAGTTGCCGAAGTGAACAAGTTTTACTTTTAATATGTTTCAGCTAACTACTAAACTCAAAATCAGCCATACTTCCTACCAGTGGGTATGTTTCTATGCAACGAAAAAAGCGGCAAGATCAGTTTTATAACCAATCTTGCCGCTTTACTATATTCTTATAAATACTGGGAAATCAAGTCTTTTAGCCACCATTTAGTGAAATCGAGACAACACTCTAAACATGAGCTATATGTGTAAATACCCCAAAACGCCTCATTTACTTATGGTACAGTTCTCCGTGACTACCTCAAATGAGATTTTTCCACTTATTCTTGTGTTTATTTTCTACATAATTCTAATGAATCAACGGCCTTTAAGTCCATTGATTTATTAAATTGGTAATAAGAAATAACTATTCCCTCAAACTATCAGTCTGAGGGAACATAAAACACACTTCAATATTTACTTAAACCTCTTTAAACATCTAAAAATTATAATGGAATCTATTTTTTACTCCACGCTCTTTAATGCTTCCACCATGTTAATTTTTCGCAATCCCTTATTTGTGACTTTGTTTACCAATAAGGCAAAAATCAGCGTAATAACCGCCGCAATAATATAAGAGATTATGGAAACACGAACCTTAAAAGCGATATTCGCAATGCTTACATTACTCAAAATACCATAGGTGATCCCAAACCCTGCTGGCAGGCCGCAAATTATACCTAATAGTGTAAGAATAAAAGTCTCCCTGTTTACGTAGGAATATACCTCTTCACGCTGAAAGCCAAGCACTTTGATGGTTGCAAGCTCCCTCTCACGCTCGCTTATATTGATATTAGACAGGGTAAACAAAACTGTCAAAGCCAATACTGCTGACATTCCTATTAAGAGATAAACAACCATGTTAATAACATTATTTACTTCACTAAAGGCATCAATCATTGATTGACTGCTGTTGACTTTGAGGATTCTCTCATCATCACTTAAAGCATCCAGCCACTTCTGCCCCTCTTTCTTGTTTGTTAGGTTCAACAGGAAAGAGGTTCCGTTATAGTCGCCAAATGCTGCCTGGTAAGAACTTTCACTGACATACACGTAATTACCTGTATAATTTGTAGCTACGTAAGATACCTGAAAATCACGCTCCAAATTATTCTCATTTTGCATAGAAACGGTGTCTCCACTAGTTAAAGCAAGCTTTTTCGCAGCATTTTGAGTAACCACAATACCATTTTTCGGCAATGTCATTGCTTTATGAGTTTTAGAATCATTTAAATTAACAAAGTGTCCCAAATCCGAACCCTCTGGAATCACCATAACGGTAATATCCAAACTATCCCTCTTGTTTCGCAGTGTCAAGGATTTAATCTGAAGTTGCAGTGTATCCTTCACCTTTCCAGATGCCTTCCACTCATTGGCAAGTGTGTTCATTTTAGCTGTATTCAAATTATCTGTCATTACAATAGCATCATACACAGTTACCTTATTGAACTGGTCAGTTGTCAGACTAACTACGCTATCCCTCACACCAAAGCCTAGCACGATAAGCATAGTGCAGCCTAAGATACCTACAATGGTCATGATAGCACGCTTCTTATATCTGAACAGGTTACGGCAGGTTACTTTATTCAGGAAATTTAGTCGTTTCCAAATGAATGGAATGCGTTCCAGTAAAATACGACTTCCTGTTTTAGGTGCTTTTGGACGCATCAGCTCAGCAGGACGATGGTGCAGCATCTCAGCACAGGAGATAGCTGTTGCACCTGCAATACCCAATAGGAACATCCCAAAGCCCCCAATACCATAATAAGGATTAAAGAACAGCTGAAACTTTGGTAATGCATACAGAGTACTGGTGACAACTTCAATTACTTTAGGAAGTGCAACAAATCCAATGATGCTTCCCAAGATACCTCCAATTATGCAGGCTAGCACTGCATACAGAATATATTTTATGCTAATCTGGAAATTGGAATAACCTAGAGATTTATACGTACCGATTAATCCACGGTCCTCCTCCACCATGCGAGTCATGGTGGTAAGGCTAATTAGTACAGACACGAGAAAGAAAATAACTGGAAAGGCCTTGGTGACTGCCTGAATGAAGCTTATATCATTTTTAAGTCCTGCAATACTTTCGTTAAAGCTCCGATCCCAGACATACCATTTGTCTGCAACCTTGTTCTTGGCATCCGAAAGCTTCTGTCTAGCATCTGAAATAGAATTCTGGTAGTCAAACTTGTTTTTATTAAGCTCGTCCTGACCATCAACAAGTTTAGACTTAGCCTCATTAAGTTTTCTTTTAGCGTCCACAAGCTTTTGCTTGCCCTCATTCATTTCTGCATACTTTTCAGCAAATTGTATCTTAGCCTCAGCCTTGCTGTCATTTAGTTTCTGCTGTCCGCTTGTAAGCTGTGCTTTACTATCCTCAATTTTCTGACGGGCATCAGAAATCTGCTTCAATGCAGCAGCCTTTTGAGTTGCCAGTACCGATGAATTTTCATTAAGCAAAGTTTGGCTGTAATTCAAGGTACCCTGAGCAACAGCAAGACTTGAAAAACCAGAGATTTGCTCCTCTGTAAGTGAAGCTCCTCCCATAATAAAATCTGAGGCAAAAGCTTGAGTATCAGCTTTAAGCCCTGCCATTGCAGTATTATAGGCATCGGTTTGATCCTTTGTTGGTGTGTCCACCTGTTTAGCTGCTAATAAATATGGAGCTGCCTTAACACCATCTGCAACCATATCTGCCCATACTTTTTTAACTTCTACACTGTTCCAGATCTCCTGCGCGTCTTTTGGCAGTACAGAAACGACTCCCTTTAACTGTGCATCTGCATCAGCCTTTTGTTTATTAAGTGTGTTTCTACTTTCCTCAAGCTTCTGTTCATTGATTGAAAACTGTTCCAATGCAGCTTTTTCCTCACTGCTTAACTTTTGTTCACCGGCCTTCAATTCTGTCCATCCCTTATCAATGTCTTTTTGGGAAGAGTTGAACTTTTCATTTGCAGATTTTTCTGCAGCTGAGAGTGTCTGTTCGCCCTGTAAAAGTTTTGACTCGTTGGCTTTAAGCTCCGCCTGGCCATAATTAACCTCCATCAAGCCCTCATCAATCTTTTTCTGAGCATCAGATAGCTTTTGCTCTGCCACTGTCATTTTGTCCCTAAGCAGCCCTTCAGCTTTGATAAATTTAGCATTAGCATTACCCACAACTTCATCGTATCTAGCCTGCTGTCGTTTTCCCTGAATAGTAGATTTGATTTTTGAGGTCATATTGTCTACCAGTGTTTCGTATTCCTTAGAATATCCATCTAGCTTTGAAGCACCATCTAAAGTAACATAAATAGAACTATAAATATCACTTTTAATGCAGTCTGCCGTAGCATACATCATGTAATTACTGCTGCTTGAGGAGAAGGACACAGATGAAATGCCTTTTTTAGTGTTGGAAATGTCCAAAGGGCTTAGAATAATTGCAGTAATTTTGTAATTTTTCACTTCTAGTGACGGAGCTGAAGAATCACTTTCTATATTAATTCCCAAATCAGCTTTGTCATCCTTCTCACTGCCACCTGCCCCTGAATCCTTTACCGCAGTCTTATCTGTATCATCTTCTGTAAGGGTAATACTGTCTCCGAGCTTCAAGCCGGTATCCTCCATAAATTTAGAGTTCACAGCAATTTGCCCTGATTTAGTTGGCAGCGCACCTTCAATTTCATAAGGTTTGTTCATGCCTTTTGTATCCAAGGTACTTAGATTTGCCAACAGTAAGCTTCCACTGCTTTGCTGAACCTTCACATCCATACTAGGACTGCCAAATACTGAACTCACACCCTCCACTTTGGATATGGCTAAAACATCATCCCTAGTTAATCCAAGGGTAGATACAATTTTAATGTCATAAGTGTTTTGTTTATGAAAGAAATTATCAGCAGATTTTAGGGCATCCAGACACCCCACTGGAAATCCGGAAAATACGCCGATGCCAAGTGCCGCCATCACAGTGATTGCAATGAATCTGGACAAATTCTTTTTTAAAGTTCTTCTAATATCCTTATAAAATGCACTTTTCTTCACTGCCTCACCACTCAATCTCTGCAATATTCATAGGTTCAGCATTGACTTTCATATCAACAATTTTACCACTCTTGAACCTAATTACCTTATCTGCCATTGGAGCAATTGCGCTGTTGTGAGTGATTATAATAACAGTTATCCCATCTCTGCGGCAGGTATCCTGCAAAAGCTGTAAAATCTGCTTACCAGTCACATAGTCCAGCGCACCTGTTGGCTCATCACAAAGCAACAGTTTTGGCCTTTTTGCCAGTGCACGAGCTATTGAAACTCTCTGCTGTTCTCCACCTGAAAGCTGAGCCGGGAAATTTCCTATTCGATTTTCAAGACCAACTTTTTGAAGAGTTTCGGCGGCGTCTAAGCTGTCTGTACAAATCTGCGCTGCTAACTCTACATTTTCAAGTGCCGTCAGATTAGGTACTAGATTATAAAACTGGAACACAAACCCAACATCAGTGCGGCGATAATTACATAGCTGTTCTTCATTCCAGTTGGCTATATCCTTGCCATCAAATATAACCCTGCCCCGTGTTACAGTATCCATGCCCCCCAGAATATTTAGTGCTGTAGTTTTACCTGCACCAGATGAACCAAGTATTACTGCCAATTCTCCCTGCTCCACAGAAAAATTCGCATCATCTAGAGCCCGTACAAGACTGTCATCTGTTCCGTATTCTTTATACACATTTTCAAATGAAATAAATGCCATCAAATATCCCCCCTGATAGGTTTATTATAAAAAATAATCTACATCCAATCAAGCAACACTGGATAGCTATGTGTTGGATTCATCTAACACAATGTTGTCTTGCTATACTTCTTGTGTTAAAATGGGTAAAAAAGTAAGAATAGGAGCTTCACCATGAAGAAAAAAACAGGGCAAACGGAAATGACTCAGAGAAATTTTCAAGATGCCTTTTGGTTATTATATGAAAAAAATAGTATTGATAAAATTACAGTAAAAGATATCTGCAGTTTGGCGGGATATGATCGCAGTACTTTTTACCGATATTATGCGGATGTCTATGATATACTGCACGAACTTGAAAATCAAATTTTGGATGAAGTGGACGAATTCGTGGTACACCTTGTGGAGCAAGCCAATAACTTTGATGCGTCACAGGCCCTTCAAGCAATTTTGGGGACTTTTGCCCGTCTAAATAAATACATCATCGTGCTATTAGGCCCACACGGTGACACAGAATTCATACGCAAGATTGTAGAAAACCTTAAACCTATTTGGATAAAATACTTTTTTAGAACCAATCAGTATACTGCCGCTGAGGTTGATTTTCTCATGGAATATTACATTTCTGGCTTAATTTCAATGTACCAGAAATGGTTTTGTGATAATAATGGTGTTTCCATTGAGCGAATCATTCAGCTGAGCTACCAAACACTCCCTGATGCCACTATTTTTGAAAACTTTTATAAATAATTACGGCAATAAAGAATTCAATCTTTATTTCTCATCTGTAGAATTCCAAAGTTTTATGTAAATATCCTTAGTTCTGGGTATTATTTATATACCATAAAGCAAAATTCCCTCAAACTTATTTGGTCTGAGGGAACATAAAGCACACTTCAATATTTACTTAAAAATCTTCAAAGCCTTTGATATAAGACTCTTCTTTTTTAAATCCTCTAAAAAGCACTACAAATTTAATTAATTTATAACGCTAAACCTTTAAAATCCACCTATACACACAAAAAAAACACAGCACATCAATCTCCCATCAATGTGCTGCAGTTCTTCTTTAATTCTTAAGCTGCTTCATCTTCTCTTTTCTTTCTCTTACTAACCACAAACATTGCAGCTCCTAGTACTACTACAACTCCGCCAACTCCTAAAAGTACATTTGAATCTATTGTTGATCCTGTCTTAGGAAGATTTGATATTGAAGTTCCGGATGTTGGTGCTGTTGTGCCGCTTCCTGTGTTTGTATTTCCGTTAGAGTTATTTCCATTATTTGAGCCACCGTTGTTTGCAGGTGCTATTCCAGCTACTAGTGGCTTTGCATCAGTTACAACTAAATGTTTTGAGCCTAATGCTTCTAGGGCACTTGCTAGGCTGTCTCTTATTGGAATTCCTGTGTCATAAACGTTTTGTGCTCCTGTGAAGTCGTATTGATCTCCGCCTGTTGCCATGAAATCATTTGTAACTACAGAGTAGGATTTGTTCATGTCTACTGGAGTTCCGTCTTCTAAGAACATTGCAGTTATTCTGCTTCCTGCTTTTGCGTCTTTGTCGTAGTATACTTTTATTCCTGATACTTGAACCCAGCCTACACTAGTGTTCATTATACCATTTTCAATTACTCTCTTTAGATCTGATCCTTTTAGGTTCATCTTAACTAGAGTGTTGTCAAATGGCATTACTTCGTATAGATTACCCATTGTTATCTTTCCTGCTGCTATAGAAGTTCTTAGGCCTCCACCGTTTGTTATACCTATTTGAACTCCTACTGCTTTTCTCATAACATCAGTTACCCATTGACCAAGTAAAGAAGTTCCTTCTGCGTATCTATCATGGGTTAATTCTGTATCTGTATAGCCTTCTACCTTTTCAAGCTTTGGTTGAAGCTCTGTATAATACTTATTGTAAGTAGCTTGTGCAGTGGTATCTGGAGTTATCTGTGCTTTTCTCTTATATACACTGTCTAGATTTGGTGTTATACTCTTTAGCTTTCCTGTATTCTTATCTATAACTATTGAAAGATCAGCTAAGGATCTTCCTGCATAATAAGCTTGAACTACTGGCTTATTATTTACATAGCCGCTTACTGGATTATGAGTATGTGATGTTATTACAGCATCTAAGCTTTCAACATTGCATAAACCAGTGTCTACAACTTCTCCAGTAATATTTCCCTTTGCATCTTGTGCAGCTCCTATATGAGTAAGAGCAATAACAACATCTGCTTTTCCTTCTGGAAGGCTTCCGCTCTTTAACTTGTCAGCCCATACTTTTGCTGATGTAGCTGGATCTCTAAATTCAAGTCCTGCTACGATTTCAGGCTTAGTTTTAAATGCAGTTTCTTGTGTTGTTATTCCTACAAAGCCTATCTTTACTCCATCAACTGTAACCATTTTATATGGTTTTGCCCATGCTACTGGCTCACCAGTCTTTTTATCATAAATGTTTGAAGCTAGGAAATCAAAGTTTCCATCTTTAGCCCAAGGAGCTATCTTATCGATACCCCAATCAAATTCATGGTTACCTACTGCTGAAGCTACAACTCCAAGTTGTTTAAACATTTCAGAAACTGGTGCCCCATAAGTAAGGTTAGACATAGCGCTTCCTTGATAGTTATCTCCTGCTGAAACAACTACTGTGTTTGGATTTACAGCTTTATATTCATTTATAGCAGCTACAAACTTAGACATTCCAAGGTTCTTTCCACTAGCACTTGTATCTTCTGCTAAGTTTCCATGGAAGTCGTTGAAGGAAACTACATCTATAACCTTATCACCATTTGGATTCATAGCCTTATTTACATCATCCATAGTGATTGCTTTACCATTGTATTGTGCAAGAGCTATAGCACCGCTATTTATATATTTAACCGCTAAGCCTCTTTCATAAGTGTTAAAATAGTAACCTGTTAAGCTCCAGTTATTATCACATTCTGGAGTAATTGTTCCGCCTTTAACATTTTGAATATAACTTCCAATAAGATCTCTTATTCTTCCGTCACCAAGACCATTTGTCTTTTCTGATTGACCGATGATTACAGGCAAGCTATCACTTGCTGAGTAAACAGCAGCTGGTTTAATACCTGGTTTTGTAAGCTGAGTAGTTGCTCTATAGTTATTTACAGTCATGTACAATACTTCTGAGTCTCCTATTGCAGCACCATCAGCTTTAGTTAAATTAACTATTCTGCTGCCTGGCTCCTTTGATATATCTACTTTATACTTAACTCCATAGAACATATCATAGTTATAACCTGGTATTGCAGCATTAAAAGAAACAGTTAAATCCCCTGGCTTAAAGGTATTATAGTAGTTTGCTGACCATTCCATATACTTTTTAAGCTGTTCACCAGTTATCTTTAATACATATAAAGTATTGTCAAACTGATATATATTTGCTGTATCACATTTCTTTATTTGTCCTTCTGCTATATTCTGAGTATCTTTAAACATAGCTGCTGCAGATACATCTATTTTGTGTCCTGCAATCTTCTCACCGTAATACATTTGAACTTTATTTATTAAATCAATCATAGCTGTTGGCTTAAGCTTAGAATCGCTAATACCCTTGATTTCATCCTTTGGAGCTAAATCTCCACCTTTTAAAGTTCCTATTGGTGTGTTAGCATCATCAATTGCTATCTTATGATAAGATTGAAGTGCTTCAGTTAATTCTGCATCAGGCTGATAATTTACTGCAGTCTTTGTAGCCATGTCATATACTTTAGTAGTTATATCAGTTTCTCTATTTTCAATAACATACTTTTCTTTATCATTTTTTGTAACACTAATATTTATCTGTGAAAGACTCTTATCCCACTTATTAGGTTCTACTATTACAGTTCCTTTTTGTTTAGCTTCAGTGTAAGCTTCCATATTTGAATTCTTTGTGCTTCCATCTTGTAATGTTGCTGTAACTGTACCATTACTATTTAAAGTATATATTGCGTTGTTGTAATAATAATCTCCTGCTATTCTTGAGTGATAATGTCCAGCTATAAAAGCATCTATTTCAGGACACTGAGAAAGAACATCTATTGCCCCTGATCCTGGCTCATTATATTCTCCTGTCTCTCCCATATGCTCTGCAGCAACTATTACATCAACATTTTGCTTTTTAAGCTCTTCTATTGCTTTTTTTGTTTCATCTATTGGATTTGTAACCTTGTAGCCTTCAAGATTTACAGAATCCCATCTCTTTATGTTTGGAGTTACCATACCTATTATTCCGACCTTAACTCCACTTCTTTCAACTATTGTATAAGGTGCTGCAAGTCTTGAACCATCTTGATTGTAAACATTACCACAAAGTGTTTTTCCTTTGAACTGACTCATAACATTTTTTAATGCTGGAATGCCATAGTTAAATTCATGATTTCCATAGGTTAAAGTATCATAGCCCATAATATTCATAGCGGCTATCATAGGATTGGATTTACCATTTACAAATAAGCTTTCTGAATTGTCCTGTATTGTGTCTCCATTGTCTATAAGAATAGTATTGTTAGGATTTTTGCTTCTAAGCTCCTTCACTGCAGTGTAAACTTGAGCTAAACTACCTGTAGTATCCGCTGCATTTATCGCATAATCATAAGGTAAAAATCTTCCATGACTATCTGATGTGGCAAGAATTTGTAGTGTTAGTTTATCGTTACCTACTGCTAAAAGCTGACTATTTGCATTTGTACTTATAGCTTTTTCACTTTTGTTAGTGGTGTCTGCCATGACATTTATCGGACCAATCATACTAAATGTCATCACTGTAGACAGTGCTAGAGTAATAAATCCCTTAACTTTCCTGATAGAATTTAACATTTTCTCCCCCTACTTTTCCTAGTTTCTGAATATCCAATTAGTGGACATCCTACTCTATTATATTTGGAATATACTTCCAAAATTCATAATAACACATTTTACCACTATTTTCCTTGTACATTATGTTAACTGTTATTAATTATTCTTAATATATTTCTATCAAAATGTTAAGAAAGCGATTACATATTTATTAGTATTATTATTTTGTTACAAGAAAAAAATAATAATACTATATTTTAAAACATTTAAGCGTAGGCACCATTGTAAATCGTATTAAAATAAAAAAAAGCAAGCTAAGTATAGCTTGCTAAAGATTATCTGGAGATAAATTAATGAATAAGAAATATAATAACAGTCCTAACAGTCCCATTGATTTTTCTTCATATCAACATGATTCTCATCTTTAAAGGATACACCTTCTTCTAATAGCAGAAATCGTTGTTCCTGCCACCCTGGTGCTAGTCTTCCAGCATGATTTACTACACGATGACATGGGTATCCACCATAAAGTTCTGCATGGCTAAGGACCTTTCCAACAAGTCGCGCATTTTTGTCTCTACCAATAAGTCTGGCAATTTGTCCATATGTAGCTACTTTCCCTTCCGGGATTTCTTCAACAACTGAAAGTATTTCATAAATTAATTCTTCATTCATAACATTTGTCATATATTCACCTTTTATATGAATCCTTACTTGGATATATTGTTACATTTTTGCACCGCATTTTAATATTAACTCTTCTGTTTTGGTGATATAATGCTAACAAAAAATAACCAGCACGTCAACGAAACACAATGCGAATTATCCTCTTCTACTAATTTCATCAGCTAATAATTCTTTCGAAATATACATTGCTTTTATTATCTTTTTAAGGCGAGTGTGCTGAGCGGTACCCTCTTTAGCCTTTAACTGTGCTTTTTCACATTTGCTGATAACTGAAGCTACTGGGGGTTGTGCTTTTAGCAATTCTTCTTTTGTATATTTGTCAGTTATATCTTCATCTGTTACCAATGCTTTTGATATATAAAGTGCTTTTATTCTATTCTTGAGTAGTGTGTGCTGTGAGGTTCCTTCTGCAAATTTGGGCTGCATCTTTTCACAGTTACTAATAGTTGAAACTACAACTTGTAATGCCTCTTCCAGTTCTTCTCTTGTATACTTTTCCATAAAATTATACCTCCTCAAAGTATCTAGTGTACATTCCTATACACTGAATTTTTATTCATTTTATACATAGACTACATATAATCTATGTGATCTATGATTTATTGCAACTGTGCATAATCCGTTAATTACTTTGTTGCCAATTCATCATAAAAGAACATTGTGTCTTAAATATATATAGATTCTTTTTAACGTAATCAATTGTCAAATTTACTTATTGATACTACTCTCATATTTTCAGAAAACTTGTAACTCTTCCTTTTACTTATAAAGATGTACCAGTTCGAATCGAAACCTATTTTTAAAACTCTCACGGGTTTTGGTGAGAGAATTTAAAAATAATAAGTTTTATTACGAAGTGGTACATCTATAATTATAAATAAAAAATTAGAAAATAAAAACATAAACCTTAAATAATAAAACCTCCCGATT
Source organism: Clostridium folliculivorans (assembly GCF_024341905.1). Lineage (GTDB taxonomy): Bacteria > Bacillota > Clostridia > Clostridiales > Clostridiaceae > Clostridium_AR > Clostridium_AR folliculivorans. The sequence goes on along the minus strand of NZ_BQXY01000001.1, from coordinate 1,386,455 downwards.
TCAAAAGTAGCCACTTAGGAGGATTTCATTTTAATTTCCAATTAAACTTTACTCAACAATATTATATATATAGGTAAAAAAAGTAGGGTGGCAATGGTGGTCATTGTTGTAACTATAGCAGCATATTTATGGTCTCCTCCGCCAGCTTCAGCAAGTACTGAGGTTACAGACATGGCCGGCATTGCAGATTGAATGATAAATACTTTTTTCATTAACACTGGCATTACTACAGAAGAGCATAAAAAAAATACCAGCAGCGGAGAAATTACAAATCGTCCAATCACTATAAGTGACATTGACTTGTCCCATTTCATTTCCTTAAAATCAATATTGTATATAGTGATACCAATATACAACATTGATAACGGCGTCAGCATATTCCCCATATACTTAAAGGTATCCATAAGAAATTTTGGTAAGTTGGCTTCAAGAAAAATCAATATAACAGCAATAATAAATGTACATAAAGGCGGAGAAACCATCTTTTTAAGGTTTTCTTTTGAAAAAATATTACCTTTTCTTCCACCATCTCTGCTTATTCCATAAGCTCCTATAGTCCAGAACAAGCTCATATTAGCTATAAAGTAAATGAATACAAAGGGAATACTACTGTCTCCAAAAAGTGCCACATTAACAGGCAACCCAACAAAAAGAGTATTGGAAATTGATATGGTAGCTGCAAATATTCCTCTTCTGTTTGAAGGAAGTTTAATAGCTTTGGCTATTAATGTACCTAATACATAGCATATAATCATTGAGTGTAAGGTATTAATACTCCCCCGGCTAAACAAATAAGTTTTGACCTATCATAGGTGGCCATTAAATTTGAAATCATATAGCCAGGTACTGCTATATTGACTACAATTTTAGAAAAGAGCTTTGCTGTTCCATCATTAAACCACCCTATGCGGCTAAAAAAGTAACCTACTGATATCATTAACAGAATGCATAATACACTTTGCATGGAATTAATTAGACTCATTTTCACTCATCCTCTCATTAGTACCTTTATTTTCCTCTAGCCAAATTATAAGCATCCGTTCTCTTAACTCTGTGGTATCTTTTCTTAATATTTCAGCAATTTTATAGGCAAAGGGATATGGGGTTGCAAGCCCCCTGCTGGTAATAATATTATTGTCTATCACAACATTGTTTTCTACAAAATGGCAGCCCAATAATTTTGTCTCGTATCCAGAATAAGCTGTAATAATCCTGCCATCAATAATGCCTGCTTTTGCTAAAACTGTAGGGGCGGCACAGATTGCTACAATAAATTTATTTTGTTTATTAAAATATTTTACTAAATCTATTACTCTTTCATCTGCGGCTAGATTTGCAGCTCCAGGTAACCCTCCAGGTAAAATCAACATATCATTCTTCCCTTTTCTATTCAAAAACCGGACGCATGAAGCTTCTTTCATAACTGATAAGACATCTTGTTTCCCTTGCATATGCTAGATTTGCCTGACTTTCCTCATCTGTACGAAGTTTGTTACGATATTCTTCATATATACCTAAACTTGGAAAAGTAAATAATGAATATGCTATATTATTGCTGCCGCCTTCATATGGCATGAAAAATCCATGATGTTCTCCTCCCATACGCTTGATGATGGACATCCATCTTTTAGCATAAATTTCAAACTCATTTAGCTTGTATGGGTCAATTGCAAATTTCATATAACAAGTAACCATTATTATCCCTCCACTACTTTCTTTTTCATTGATTTCATAAAAATATTTGTTAAGTTTCCAAATAAAAACGTATAAACAATTGTTCCTTCACGAACAGAGATATTAGGTATTTTATATATAGATATTATACAAAGTGAAATAATTACAAAAGCTACATCTACATAGACCCTTACTGTTCCAAAGGGTTTATTTAATTTTGTTGAAATTGCCTTACAAAAGCCTTCAAAAGGTAAAAAGGTCAAATTTGCTACCATCATTAAGCTTACTCCATAAGCCATGCACACTATACCAGACAACAATACAACAACTTTTAATCCATAATTGCCAATAGTGATATTCGCAATAAAAGGTATGTTGTATAAATAAATATTTAAGACACTGCTGAAAAATGTTGTAGCAACTAACTGTACTGCTTGTATAGGTTTAAATTCCTTCTTTAATAAAATAATCTGTCCAACAAAGCATATGTAGTTAATAATCCCCACAACTGTACCAGTTTTCATTTTTGTAATTAATGAGATATTATAACTGATTCCAGATACTGTACTTTGTCCTAAGCTAGCTTTTATGAGCAGCGCCATACCAAAGGAGGAAATTAGTATTCCAAAAACCAGCATCAAAACTCTCTTAATTAAGCCATTTTCCCCCATCATCTTATCCATTAAAAACCGCGCTCTCTTACCATGTTGTAAAGCATACCTTGTTTTAAAACGTTACTGTCTCCCCCTAATGCATCTACTAATGCATAAGCAAAAGGTAATGTGGTGGCAGGTCCTCTGCTGGTGATTAAATGATCATCTATTGCAACAATATCTTCTACATAATTTGCTTCTTTTAAAAGAGTAGTATATTTTTCTCCTACATATGAGGTAATAGTTCGTCCCTTAATAATTCCTGCTCTTTCAAGAACCATTGGTGCCGCACATATAGCTGCAACAAATTTTTCCGGAGCTTTGTCAAAATATCTAACCAGTTCGATTACCCTTTCATCATCTCTTAAATTTGCTGCACCAGGCATTCCACCAGGTAAAACTATCATGTCATACTCTTTAATTTCATCACTGATGATTTTATCAGCTTTTACAACTATATCATGAGACCCTTTTACCATTTCTCCAACAATGCTTACAGAATCACATTGAAAACCTGCTCTTCTTAAAATATCAACTACAAATAGAGATTCTCCTTCTTCAAATCCTTCAGCTAAAAATACTGCAATTTTTTTCATTTTGATCTTCCTTTCTTTTATTTGTTTTGTTTATACCTTGATTATACTTACTTCAGTTTCTCCACCCTATAGATTTCCCAATTTAGGAAATTCAATTTTTATTGATTTAAATAAAAAAACAACCAGCTGATATCGGTAATCTGCTGGTTGCCTTTTAAAACTTTTTTTTTGTTAAATAATGTGCATAATTTTGAGCAATTAAACTACTCACTAACTGAAGTTGAAATGGATGGGATGCATAATCTTGCAAGGATTTAAAACGAATCACTTCATCAAAATATTTATTTGACATTGAATTATAATCACTTGTAATAAAATAAACCTTTGGCTTAGTTTGCTGCTTTGGTATTCTGCGCGGGAAAGTATGCTCAAAATAAATACCGGTATAGCTGAAAATAATAATCAAATCTTTATCATTTGCATTTTTTATATACTCAAGCTGCTGCTTAAAAGATACCTTGGTCAAGGCTGCCTTTCCAAGTACTAATAAGTCACTTTGTAAATTCATCGCTGCTGTTTCAGCTTTTAATAGACCAAAGATTCCTATTTTTTCGTAATAATCTATATCTTTTGCTAGTTGATTAAGGACCTCATAATTAAGGGATTCGGAAACCAAATCCAAACTCTCTTTTACTCTTGTAACAAAGTCCAACGAACGTGTATTGATACTTTGATGATTCGAGTACAAATCAAAATGAAAGGATGTTGTGTTAATTAAATCTTTAAGCTCCGTAAAATCACTCAATCCCATTTCTTTGCAAAATCTGCTAATGGAACTATTGGCCACATGACACTTATTTGATAGTTCACTGATGGTACATTGCTTAACTTCTTCTATATGGCTTAAAATATAATTCGCTATTTGACAATTTGTTGATCCATCATTGCTACTGACCAATTCTGATAAGAATACAATTTTTAATTTATCCCAGTACATCGAATCACTTCCACCCCTAACTATAAAAAAATTATATTAACTACACTTTTTCATCTTATTTCTACATATATAGTTATTTTTATATATAGAAATGTAATCTATATTACTAAAAATACTACTTTAATAACTACACTATATTACTCAAACTTTCTACTATAAGTATAGCATCAAATTTCTGTCAACTGAAAATTCTCAATGATTTCATCAACTGTTATTTGATAAATTGGAGTTTGTTGAACTCCACATTATGCTTATAATGTTCGCAAAATACCAAATTCAGTTAGTAAATTCTGAAACCTATATTCTTCATGTTCCATCACAGGAAAAAGAGGATTATATAAACAATGTTGCAAAACATCTGCATCTTTTAATACTTCATCAAATGCAGAATGAGTAGTCTCCTTTGAACTGTGGTTGCGAATAGCTGAGCATATCAAATCTGTTTCTTTATCAGTTGTCAATGACAACTCCTCAAGAATTTGACGTGCCAAAACTGCTCCGTGTTCAGCATGATTTTTAGTATTCATAGCCTTATATGAATGTAAATCATGTAACATACCAACCATGGTTGCCAACTCAACATCTTGATTTCTTTTGAGAGCAATCATTGCACATGCCTGCGAAACTCCATATAGATGGAGGTAACCACATCTTCTTTCTTGAGCGTCTTTCATATTTATCAGAATTTCATCAATATGCTTTCGAAGTTTTTCAATGCGATTATCCATAACTTCAGTACTTCCATTATGTAAATACTTTTGAATTTTTTCAATATGTTTTTCCATATCTTAACTCACCCCTTATATAATAACCTTCAGTTCGCATTTGTTAAACAAACCACTCAAATCACTAATAAATTACTATTTACTAAAGAGACATCACATAAATCTGACAGGGATTCCAAACCAATCTGGCAGGTTAAATAATATCTCTCTTGCTATTTGCTCTTTCTGTTTTCTATCACTAATAATACATACCATAATATTCCTCCGTACAAATTAATATTTGTCTTCAGATATAACCCCTTACTTTCAGTTTATTTTTCTATATATTCACCATGAATAGATACCCTTCCACCATCCGGACACCTTTCATCAAACTGTTTTGACCTGCCATTTCCATAGTCAAGATCTGCACCATTTTGCAAGGCATAAACAAAAAGATAAATGTATGAAATTCATATTACAATTTTCTCGCCTTAATGCAAAAAGAAATCGGCAGCATCTTGGCTTTTTTGGTTTTGTCGCTAACCTCTCCAACTGCCTCTATCGATTCTTTATCAGATTGCTCAACCATTTGTTCAACAACAAATCCTGCTTTTGCTAAAGCGTTGATATATGTTGATATTTTTCGATTACATAATATTATTTCACTTCCATCAACTGGCATGGTAAAGTATGATTCATCAAAATAGCTTTTGTTAAAAATCAAGGTGTCATTTTCTATAATGTCTTTGCGTTGGCTAGTTGACCAAGCCACGCAGTAATTCAAGGTATGATGCCAACTGAATATAAATATGCCATCTTTTTTCAGATATGATGCTATCTTATTGAATACACCTTGTAGATCTGTTGTCCAACCTATTCCGTATATGGAATAAACGAAATCAAAATAACTTGTAGGTATGTCCATATCCGCTTCCATAGGTGAACAAATAAATTTTGCTGTATATCCATGCTCTTTTAAATAAGCATCAGCATTTTCTAATTGTTTGTGGGATATATCTACTCCCCACAATTCAGCTGCATTTCTATCTGCGTGATATTTTAAAGAGTGACCACTGCCACAACATATTTCCAATAGCTTTTTACCCGAAATATCTCCAAACAAATGTAAGTCATCTTCTGTCACAAATTTAACTCCGTATTCAGGAAGTGCTGTAGTGCCAAACCATAAATCTGCATTTGAGTCCCAATATGTTTTGTTGGTTTTTAGTATTTCATCCCTGTCCATATAATGTACTCCTTCCTATGATATTAATTATTTCCATATCTCAAGTGCTTCACAAATTGGAATTCATCGTTGATGAATAATGGTATCAAATATCTTTTCGTGAACACAAAAACGTTCTCTTACCCAATCGACATATTCATCTGTTTTAATGAATTGTTTAAACTCATTATATGGTAGATAACGATAATCAATAGTTTCTTCTTCTTGTAATTGAATTTTTGTTTTTTCTTTATTTATGAATACTACAAAACATTTATAAATTGAAGGAACATTCTTATAAATATAAGAATATACAAAATTCAAGTCGGAATCTCTTACTTCTATTCCTGTTTCTTCCTTTAGTTCTCTGATAGCCCCTTGCTCTGGTGTTTCACCTTTCAATATTGAGCCACTAGTTACTTCCCATTTTAACGCCCATGGCTTATTTTTATGTCTTTGAGTTATTAACACCTCATTATTTTCTGTTACAGCATAGATTTCAACAACAATATGATAAACACCTTCGGCAATAGGTTCATCTCTAAATTGGTCAAATCCTAATTTATTACCCTCTTTATCATAAGCATCCCAAATTTCTCTTGCCATATACACCATCCTTTCAAATTACCATTTACATTACTCAACCTTAAATTGAAGTTTAATTATTTTTGAATTGAAATATAATTTACTTCTTTATCTTATGTGCCGTAATAATTGTATAACTATAAGCATTTACCGTTATTTCACAATCATCTATATCTACATACCAGTTTTTGCCCCTTCTGATTATCAAAGCATCTGGATTTTGAATTTTATTTCTACACCATATAACAACATCATCCACGTCTAAGGAAAGATTTCTCTTAATTCTAACAACTCCTAAATCAGTTGTATGTAGCTTATCTAAGTTTAAAATAAGTTCACTGCTATCATACATTTTTGTCACCCTGTATTAACCTTTCAAATTATAATTTGCAGAACGCCATCCTCGTCACTTTGACCATAGTCTTTTCCTATTTCGAATACCATCCTTTTATGATTTCCATAGTATCATCACTTGGATAGTAGTTATTATCAGATTCCTTACTTCCAATTGCAAAAATTGAAAAACCTAAATTCCATGGCTCGTTTTCAAATACAGTTTTGTAGGCCTGAAAACAATTAGCTTGTTCTTTATCATTCCATTTGTAGGTTAGATATGGATTCCATGGCTCAATTGATGCCTTATCTTTTGGTGGGAAGCCTAATTCACCAAAGAATATTGGTTTATTCCACTTGGTATTAAAGTTTTTAATCTCTTGCTTTACATTTTGTTTTCTATTGTATCTTTGAGTACTTTGGAGAGCACTAACTAGGTTGTCCACAGTATTTTTATCATTTTCAGTAAGTTCAAAGTAAGAAGCAATAGAAATGAAGTCTAGCTTTGAAAACAACTTATTATTAAGTTTCTTGTTATAGGCTGTTTTTAAGTTATCTTCGATCTTTTTTGTTGAAGGATCATTCCAATTAGTCGTTATCCACCAGCTTGTTCTATAAGTAACTAAGCCTTTGTACTGGCTCTTTACAAAATCTATCATTTCACAGAACTGATCTTCATAATTTTCAATTTTGGTGAAGCTCGAACCTATATTAAAGCACTCAACATGGTAAGGCACTGCAATATCGTCAATTAGAGGCTTTAGTACTTTGGTTTTCCAATTGTTAAAGAAAGCATCTATATCCTTAGGATTCCACTCTGTCTCAGTTTTACTACCATTAGATATCCATGGATATGGCTCAAGTATTATATTTATATTTTTACCTTGTAATTTCTTAATAAGTTTTATGGCCTGTTCTTCGCTATTTTTATCAATTGACATATCACTTGATGAAAGGTCGCTTATAGCTATAACAACAGGAATATTTAAGGTATTAAGTCCTAAGGCATCTATATCTTTAAGAACTGTATCAATTTTATAGTTAGTGACTAAGTTACCAGATTTAATTTTTGCTGCAAATTTACTATCTAATTTCTCGTTTTTCATTACATACCATCTATAATCATTAATGCTTATATTATTAGAATTTGTTGGATAACCATAGTAGTAAACAGCATCTAGATCTTTATTCAAAGCTAAAATTTTATAGTTTAATACATTCTCCCCATTGGGATATTTATATTGAACAATGATAGGCTCTTCTGATTTAGCCGGTTGCCTGCTTACATAATTTCCATCCGAATCTAGCACTGCGAATTCCGTTACTTCTGGGTCTTTATTTGCAATATATAACACCGACTCATGACCGTCTTCCGTTTGAATATCACTACCACCTAAGGTTACTACCTTATCTTCTTCATGTGGATAGTAATAGGTTGAAGATTTACTTGTGTAAAGAAATCCAACATGATTAGTTAAAGTAGTTCTGTATAGCTTTTCCTTGGGATTATAATAGATGTGAAGGAATTTATCATCTACCTTTATTTCCTTAAAAAATTTGCCATCGGCCTCTATAAGTTTATTAGCTCTTGAAGCCTGAAGTGGAGTCACTCTTAGCCCTGAGCTCCACAAGCCTAATATTATTAAACCACCTAAAATCGATACTACTGATACTATTAAAATATTTATAGTAAATGGTTTAGGATTGTACTTGTTTTTTAAATACTTAACTAACGCCAATATCAATATAATTATTAGAAGAAATATAATTATTGACAAGACTATGTTTTGCATATGGTATACCTCTTTTTCTCAATATCTTTCTCTATTATTAATTTTGTGGAATTAATAACATTGCCACTCAATAGTCCATTCATCCTCATGACCTTCTTTGGTTCCCCTGCCAAAATACCCAACTCCATTGTCACCCCACATCCAATTTCCTTTCCCAGTAGAATCAATTTGGAAAATATACTCTGGTTTTGCTGGATGTTGGTTGTATGGTGCCCAGTAAATTTCAGACTGAATTAGAGTAGGCCAACCTCCAATCTTAAAACCTGATACATTTTCTAAGTTATCCCAATAATATTCCTCAAGTTCGTCAGTCAATTCTAAAAGATTGTCTTGAAGTGTAATATCGGAAAAATCCTCCCAACAAGGATAGTCTTCATCAATTACAATTCCTCTCATTTGGAATTCCTTTATTGTTGAACTTGTGACTATCTGTTTAAGTGGAACCAAATCCTCAATTTTCTTATATGCTCTAAGACACCAATTAACACCGTTAGTATCATTGTTTGGGTACTCATTTGGACTAATGAAAACAACTAAAAACTCTAAGTCATTAAGTGATTCTGGTACATATGGAAGCTGTGTCAAATTTATCTGACACAATGCATACATAGGCATTCCATTACAAGTAGGCCAATCTTCACCTGGTAAACAAAAATTAACCCTCCCAAACCATGAAGCTAACAAGTCATTATCTGGTCTAAATCCTCCAATTTGCATTAAGGTTGCTTTCTTCTTTATTTTATCCTTTAAAATTTCTATAGAATTCAAATATAACACTCCTTTTATGAAGTTTTTTTCTTTGGAAAAACTGAACTATTTCTTATATTTATACAATCAATAATAACAAACTATATTTCTTTGCTTTCACATTGTCCCCCTGTAAGTTTGAATTTATATATAATTAATAATATCTATAAAATCTGAAATTATAATATCAGGCTTTTTTTCTAATATATCTATATTTCCCAGTCCTCCCCATCCTTGTTTTACCCATATAGTTTTCATTCCTAATTTTATTGCAGGTATAATATCATTATCTAATCTATCGCCAATCATGTAAGCATTAGAAGGAGAACAATTTGCTTTTACTAATGCTATGTCAAAGATTCTTAAATCTGGTTTTGAAACATTTTCTTCTGCTGAAGTTGCTATTACATCAAAAAAATGCCTTATACCAAAATTAGAAAGCCTTTGTTCTGTACCTAATACCTGATTGGCTATTATTCCTAACTTATATTTTCGGTGCAACACATCTAGTATTTCATAGGTACCTTTATATAACTTCTCATACTCACTATGCCACTGCATTTTATTTATTCCAAATTCTTTTAAAGTACATTTATATGCATCTTTATTTTGCTTGGCATAAAAATTCATTCTCTGCAAGAATTCATCTTTAGAAGGGGCTTTTTCCTGCTGTACATTATTCTATAGTTGTCACATTGCTCTTCATCAACAAATGTAGAACCTATATCCATGAATATCCATTCTATCAAAAAATCACTTCCTCATCAAATTACTATTTGTCAGCCTCGTGTTATTCTTATAATACCTGATTTATATATTTAGCTTTTTCATCTCTCCATTGATTTAACAACCTTTTCTTTTCTCGTCTTGTATGAATAACAAATAATGGCTTATCGGGATATTTTTTATGTAAATCCGTTATTACATGTCTACGAGTTTTAGAGAAACTCCATAAACCTTTACAAAAACGTAAAAAAGCCTTATCAAATTTTTCTTCAAGATATTCCGGTGTGTCAGAACGCTTTTTACCGTTTCTTAATAATACACGGGCCAAACACACAAAACGATTTATATCAAGAAATATAACTAAGTCCGCTGCTTTAAATCTTAACTCCATTGTGCTGGTATGATTGCCATCTATTATCCATTTTTCTTTTGATGTAATCTCTATTACTTTCTTTACCCATTCTTCTCTCGCTGGGTTTTCCCAATTAGGACGCCAATACTCAACATCAAGATGAACCAGTGGCAAACCTGTAATAGCAGCCAATTCTTTAGATAAAAAGCTTTTCCCACTACCATTATTACCAACAATCATTATGCGATTGTATATAAACATATCCACTAATATCACTTCCTAAAACTGAGATAATCAGCAATTTAAATTAATAATTATCTTCAGATTATATGTCTATCCTTACCTCGCAGCTATTTATATCTTGGATACTCCGGAAGTAAATCGATTAGTTTGATTGTCTTCCCTTCATTATCAAGTAGCATTTCAATATTCTCTGCATCCTTTCCAAGGTGCATCATAAATTCTCGGCAAGCACCACAAGAAGGTATAACTTTTCCGTCCTTATAAACAGAAACTACTTTATCCACTTCGTTTTCACCGTGAGTGAGCATTGTCGATAAAGCATTTCTCTCTGCGCACATTCCTAATGAACCATTCGTATCAATGCAGATACCAGTATATATATTGCCCTTTTTTGTTAATACAGCTGAAGCAACGCTTCCAACCCACATAGTACTTGAAACTTCATGTGGATTTATAACATTCATAGCTTCTCTATAAAGCTTTTCCCATATTTGTTCCATATTACCCTCCATAAATTCTCACGTTTTACCTATTCTTATTTAAAAATTGTAGTTTAGCCACGGATTTCTTTAATATATCGAACATTTCTTATAATCAAGTCTGATTTCCACCAATTTTTGCTGATGTTCCATTGTTCAGGATAATCTGCCCATGACCATGTGATACCCCATGTACCATCTGATTCTTGAGTATTTAAGATAAACTCGCATTCATAATCGCATATTTCTTTATTCTGCATATAGAAATCACTTGTTTTAGTGCCTATGAATAAGGATGGTTTACATACGTAATCAACTGTCCACTTTGATGTGTCGTATGTTATAACATGTTGGATCTGTTGGTGTAGTAAAGTATTAAATTCCTCTATATCCAAAAGCTCATTCATTGAGCTTTCTTTTATATACTCATACAATTCAACAAAGCAAGAAACAGTGTGCATAGAGTCCATAGGAAAATGTATTTTGAAATAACTGTATGCTTCTTTAGCAAGACTACAAGCCAATTCAAAGAGTTTACTGTTTTTATCTGCAAATTTTAATATAAAACCAATAAAGCATGCTGTAGGATTATATGATGTTTCCTGAGAAATTTCAAAATTCCACCAAGGTGCATGTGGATAATCATTGTTAGTAGCCACTGTATTTGACCATGTATGTCCATCAAAGTCCTTTCCCGAGGACAAGTAATTCAATATTCCTTGTATAATAGGGTGATTTTTATCCTCCAAATTTATCTCTTTAATTATCTTCGTGGCAACCCACGTTTGAACTGGAGATGAATTAGGATTCCAACAATCTGGCTCAAGTGCATTTCCAAAACCTCCATCATCATTTTGATACGCAGTTAATGCTATCAGAATATCTTCCTTGCTTCCGTTTTCAAACAGATACTTCCACCTTGCTATATCAAGCGGCCTAGCATTCTTATAAATAAAATTCCTAGCTTGTTCATAATACATAATCAAACCTCCATTTAATTTTTATGGTAAATTCCTATTTGTCAGTCAGAATAAACTTACTTATATGGATTTAATATTGCATATACATAGGTGTCCCAATATATAGGGCATCCATTCTCATCTTGATGGAAAGAAACATTTTTTCTAAAATGTGCTTCACGTATCATTCCAATCTTCTCCATCAACTTCCATGAAGGTGTGTTTTGAGGAGCACATTCTGCATAAATTCGATGGACTCCTTGATTAAACATATACTCTATCGCTGCTTTACTGGCATCACTTCCATGGCCCTTATGTTGATAGTTTTCATTCAACACGTATCCAAGTTCTCTTGTATTAAAATTTCTCTTTCCCAAATAAATATTTCCAATAACCTTATGTTCTTTTTTTAACTCAATTGCATAAAATTCTTCGCTTTGTGCTCTGAATTCAACTTCTTCTTTCGCTTTTTGGCAAGTGAAATCTGAATATTGCTCAAATTCAGCATTAACTCGTTGCAACATATATTCACATAAATCATTTTCATCACTTAACTTAAAATTACGAATAATTAAATCATTTGTCTCAATTTTCATTGCTATATTCTCCTTTATCAGTAAAACCTGCTATAAAACTTTTCCCATTGCAATTGCTCTTCTTAAATTCTCATGTGTTCTATCTTGATTTTAAAATTGAAATTTGCAGAGCTTATATCATACAATCCTCTTTACAGAAAATAGAAAATGTGGCATATCAACACCTCGGTAATGCTTTACAAACTTATCTATACAAGTCATTCCATTACGTACTGCTACGTTTTGTGATGGTATATTTGTATCTCGAATAATAGAATATACTTCTTTTGCATTTAGCTTATCAAAGGCGTATTCTTTACAGGCAATTGCGGCCTCACTTGCATATCCGTGGTGCCAGTAATCTTTTTGAAAAAGATAACCCACTTCCATTATCTTATCTCTGTTATAATCTTGCATTGTCACCCCACATTGTCCTATCATAGTACCAGTTTCTTTCAGAACAACCGCCCATAGACCAAATCCATATTCTTTATAACGTTCAAATTGTCTGTCAAGCCATCCTTGAATCTCATCAGTACTAAATGCCCCCTCATAAGCATACATTACATCATCATCCTGCATAATTTTACAAAGAGCCGAAAAGTCTGCTTGTGTCATTTCTCTTAAAATTAACCTTTGAGTTTCTAATACCATGCCATTACCTCCTATAAATTGTATTAAAATCTGTCATACAAATTTCTTTTGGTCTACAAATTATACTTTTCTGTTATTTACCATCATACATTTATTTAACTAACTATTATTTTATTGATATCCAATACCTTTGAACTATATTTCCATTGTCCTCAACTATCTCGTTTTCAAGTACACCATTATTTGCAATTATAGTTTTTGATGAACCTATGTTATCTTTATCACAGGTTATTAAAACTTGCTCTATTCCCATATATCTACACTTTTCAAGAGCCAATTTTAACATTTCGGTTGCGTAACCTTTTCTTCTTTCTGTAGGTCTTATTCCATAACCTATATGTCCACCCAGTTTGAGAAGTTGCTCACTTAAGTAATGTCTTATGCTAATTGCACCCAGTAAGCTATTATTCTCATTTACCAAAAAGAAAGTATCTGAAGGTGAGAGGTGAGGTGGACAGGTTTCCCTTTTTCTATATAATTCTAAAGTTTCTAACCAGCTGCTATAGTCCGTCCCTTTTCTTCTAATTACACCTGGATATATATGCCCTTTTTCTTCTTCCCATTCTACCATCATCTCATTGTACGCATCTTTATGTTCCATTGCAGGAGACACTAAATAAACCTTGTCCATATTCAACTCACAACCTTTTAAATTTTCTTATTTAGCCTTTTATTAAGTTCTCCAAGTGCTATTTTATTTCCATCATATTTTAAACATGAAATAGCATCAGAATAGCTCATCCACGTGTATTCTGTATGTTCGTGTGAAAGCTTAAATTGTTTATCTATAACTTCAACTCCATAACAATTTTCTGGTATAACATATACATTTTTCCCCCAATGTATACTGGCTGCAAACTCGTCAGCAGGTATTGAATTAACTGTATCTAACTTAATATAAAGCGAATCCATAGGAATTCCTGCTTCTTCCCATGCTTCTCTTTTAGCAGATTCGATTATGGTTTCTCCATCTTCACCTCCACCGGATATAGCCTGCCAACAATCATAGTCACTACGATGGAATATGGCATATTCTATACCTTCATCATCAATATGATAAGGAAACACTAAAACTTGATACGGTGCTCTCATAAAATCCCCTACTTTTCTATCTTAATCATTAATTTTTGCATTAAATAATTCAACTATTTCTCACTTTAAATATTCTCATAGACAAATTACTATTTATTAATAAAGCTTAAGTTGGAAACTTATCTATACTTACGATAGTAAAAATAACTGTCACTTTCCATGTTAGGCTGCTTATGTCCTATAGGTGTTCTTCTTTCAAATAATTCAAAGCCACACTTTTCAGCAAGTTTACAGGATGCTACATTTGCACAATCAATAGTTAAAATAAGATATTTTATATTTGATACCTTAAAGCACCACTCTACTAATTTATTTACAGCTTCTACTGTATAACCTTTTCTTTGATATTCTTCTGACATAAAGTACGCTACTTCAACTTCATTCAATGTATCTTCAAGTCCCATGCCCACCATACCAATCATCTCATCTGTATCATTTAGTGCTATCACATATCTTTTATTTTCATAAATATCTGTTGAGTCTTTTTTAGCTTGATGCCAATCTATATAATTAAAGTATGATTGTGGTGAATCTTTGCCCTCAGACCAATCAGGCATAAATCTTAAGATATTATTTTGTCTAACAATCCTATAAAGATTTTCAGCATCTTTTCTTTCAAAGGCTCTAATTACTATTCCATTGGTTTCTATTCTCATATCACTCTTATTCTCCTAATTATCCTAAATAATCGATCTTAATAAAATCATACTTTTATGTAACGTAGTTCACTTAGTTCTTTACCAACATTAGTTATTTGAATGGTATTATCATGTTTAAAACCCATTTTCTCATAGAAATTTCTGGCTCGTATATTTTCTTTTAGTACCCAAAGTTCTATATTCATAAAGTTATCTTTTTGGATTTCGTCGATGCCCCATTCTATCAACTCTTTTGCCGCACCGCTTCCCCAATATGTTGGAGTTAAGTAAACCCTCCAAATCTCTACCCACGAATTATCATTATTACCATATCTACATTTCCCAAATGAAAGTAGTCCAGCTGGTTCATTATCCTCAAAGACGATAGCAGTTCTTGGGGATCCCTCTGTTAATTCACTGACAAAACGTTTTGTTCTTCTTTCAATAGAAAAAACCTCATTTAAAACATCTTCTGGAATAATACTCTTGAATGCTGCATGTGATGATTCTGAGTGAACCTTACCTAGAACATCTGAATCTTTAAGACTTGCATAACGGATTGATCTACTCAAAACATTTCCTCCTTAATCTAAATTGCTTATCTTACAAGTGTATACTAAGCCACAATACTTATTGTACGCAGTTCTACTACATATTTCCTATGATTACAGACTAAGTCGAGACAATCTTATTATCTTGAGTAATATAAGTTGCAGCTTTGCCTTTTGCTCTTTCTATTCTCTATCATTAATAGTACATATCATAATATTCCCCCATTCAAATTACTATTTGTTTTCATAACTTCTGTGTAATTCATACGTAACGTCTCGTATGAATTGCATAATAAAAAAAAGAAATCTTTACAAACTAGTGTAATTATTATAGCGTAACAGCAATATTATTATTTATATAAGAGTGAAAAGGGGGATTACATATGTCTGTACTGTCTTTACCACAATTTCTTTTTAATGTTTTTATACTTGCAAGTATTCTTATAACTGTATTTATATTGATACCAAGCTTTTTGGTTAAGTGCTTTGGTAAAAAATAAAACTATTCAAACTTAAATTGGAATTTATCTATATATAATTAATTATATCTGTAAAATTTGAAATTATAATATCAGGTTGTTTTTCTAATATATCTATACTTCCAATTCCTCCCCATCCTTGTTTTACCCATATAGTTTTCATTCCTAATGCTATTGCAGGTATAATATCATTATCTAATCTATCTCCAACCATGTATGCATTAATAGGAGAACACTTAGCTCTTTCTAATGCAATACTAAAGAGTCTTGAGTCTGGTTTCCAAATATTTTCTTCTGCAGAAGCTACTATTACATCAAAAAAATGTCTTATGCCAAAATTGGCAAGCCTTTGTTCTGTCCCTAATATCTGATTAGCTATTATACCTAATTTATATTTTCGGTGAAGCTCCTCTAGCACTCCATGTGTACCTTTATATAACTTCTCATACTCACTATGCCACTGCATTTTATTTAATCCAAATTCTTTTAAAGTACACTTATATGCATCTTTATTTTGTTTAGCATAAAATTTCATTCTCTGCAAAAACTCATCTTTAGAAGGAGCCTTTTCCTGATGTAAGGTTTCCATTATTCTGCAGTTATCACAGTGCTCTTCATCAACAAATGTAGAACCGATATCCATGAATAACCATTCTATCAAAAGATCACTTCCTTACAAATTACTATTTATTAATAAACCTTAAATTAGAAAACATATGCTCAATAATACCAAACTATATTTCTTTGCTTTCATATTTCCACCTGTAAATTAAAATTGATGGTTTAAATTTGAGACATTCTTTTATTCTCTAATATCAAACAAACACTAAATATAATTTCTATTAGAACCATCATACTTGCAAGAATATAAGGTTTAAAGCTTATACCAACTATAAGTGCCAAAATTGGTACTAAAATAGCAACCACCATATAGGACTTTGATTTATATAGCCAACCATACGGTAATAAATGTGCTCCGAAAATCATTGCTATTACCATTAACATTTTTTCAGGTATTGTTGGATATACCCACATTGCAATCAGTAAATATAGTATTTGATTTACTGAAAAAAGAACTCCTAAATTATTAAGCGGATTTTCTTTGTCTTGAAAATCAACTTTGATTATTTTGGATATGCAGAACGCTAAAGGCATTAGTGGTGCTGTAAAACAAAATGTAAGTAAGTTCTTTGTCATAATAGGCAATGATGTTAAATGAATGATTAGTACAGCACACCAGATAATAATAGAGGCTAGTATAAAGTGTAACCCTTTCTTTTGCTTAATTGCACAATTTAATCGTAATTCTTCTAAATTCAAAATTAGTTCCCCCAATTTAAATATTTTACTTATTAAATCTATTCTTAATTAGCCAATCCTTAGCGAAATCAACTGCTTCCTTCATATCAAAAAGTCTGCAATCAGCATTACCAATCTTACCTACTTGTACACTGCATTTTTCTTCAAATTCCTTACCGATTAGTTCAAAGCCCTCTATATCATAAGCATAATCCTCGAACCACTTCCAGCATCTCTCACCATTTTCCATTATTGCAGCACCAAGTCTCTCTTTTGGCATTTCATCTATAAGAGTTTCTGCAAGATGAAAACTTGTGCAAGAATCATAGTCAACTCCTAATAAAAGAACCTTTGTTTTAAGGTTATACATTTTGCCTAGAGGAGATTCTATTCCAAAATGAGGAGTAAGGGGATGATCTTTGGTAATATAGGCTGCAGCCTTGCCATTTGCACTAAAGGATCGTTGAGGATGGTTTGAGCGTATTGTGTTTGGTACAGTTCTAAATAATTCCGCTATACGTCCCATCCCTCTTGTTGGAGTAACCTGTGGATCAAAAGCTGGCATATTATCATAAATTATTTGTATCCATTCTTTTGGTACAGGTGGTTTTTCCCAACCTGCAGGATCTGTCCAATCTCCACTTTGAGCTGGCATTACTATTGTTCCATCGCTGCCTATCGCTTCCTTCAAGGCAGTTATCACAGCCTGAGCTCCACCACAGATCCATCCCATGCTGGACATAGAGGAATGAACTAACAATATATCATCTCTATTTATCCCAAGATTTAAAAAATCCTCATATAAAGTTTTTACTGTATTAGGCTTCTTTGTTTCCATAATTATATTTCTTTCTTTCATTTTGCTGTTCCTCGTCTCTTAATATTTCTATACAACATAACTTTTTAACTTCTTAAAATTATAACTTTTTAAAAAGTTAACTTTATAACTATTTAACTATTTACTCATAGAATCAGGGTTTGAGAGGATTTTGATAATTTTTAGAGCTTCTGTATAATTCTTTTTCTTACCATTTAACCTACACTGTATATGGATGTACCACTTCATATTAGAATTTAACAGGCTTTTTTTTATACTTATAACCTCTCTATCCAATCTAACGAAATCTTCAATGCTTGCCTCCTTGCCACTTCACATTCTTTTTTGTACTGTCTTTCCATACGATATGCAAGCACCATTTTAGTTTTTACAGGACATAATATATGGCTGGCAGGATAAAAGATTTCATGGTGAAATGAAAATGCAAATTTCTTGTTGTTTAGTCTATCACAAATCATTTTTCCCATTTCAGCAGAAGGCCATTGGGCATCTTCTTTTGCTGATAACAAGAGTATTGGGCCGTTTATATTTTCAACTTTGATTGTGTTTTCTTCATTTCTATTTTTTTCAAGGACATCAAGGTATTGTTCTACAAAGCCAAATTCATGTTTTTTTAAAATATTCTTTATTATGCTTACTGAAATATTATGAAAAGAAGCATACATCAATGGTTTACCACTCCATGTCCAACTAGAAGCATTAGCATAGTGTGGCATTGCAATTCCTTCAAAAACACAACAGGAAGGTGAAACTGCAATAACAAATTCAATTTTGGTGATTAAGCTTCCTGAAATTAAAGCAAGCTCTGCACCTTTTGAAACACCATATATGCCAACCTTTGAATAACCATTGTTCTTAAGCCAAAGTACAGCGGATTGAATAATTTCTATGGGAATTAGTGC
The DNA here is from genome assembly GCF_024341905.1 of Clostridium folliculivorans. Lineage (GTDB taxonomy): Bacteria > Bacillota > Clostridia > Clostridiales > Clostridiaceae > Clostridium_AR > Clostridium_AR folliculivorans. Next base: position 1,367,418 of record NZ_BQXY01000001.1, on the reverse strand, counting down.
AAGAGTTTTCGACGTGTATTTTGTTTTCCAATATGCAACAGCAAGCGATGAAATACCATGAGCAGAATATACAGAGGCAATTTTATTAGCCCATTTAATCCCCCCATCGCTACCGCTTACAATAATCATAGCCTTTTCATTTGTTTTTGAGGGATAGAAAACTCCTTGAAAATCTTTTCTAAAAATAGTTTGCATCCATTCACCTTCCTCCTGTTCCCATAGTATAAATAACCTGAAGTCAAATCAAACCTACAAATTACTATTTGTCTTCAAATTATTTAAGTAAGCATTATTTAGTGGTAATTTTCAATTATACATTTCTTTAATTATATACTACTCACCCACAAATATTCAAATATATAGAAAAATTGTATATCTATAGATGCATGAACAAAAATACTGTTTAAATGAAAAAGCTGTATAAACACTATATTAAATAGTATTTATACAGCTCACTTACACTTAGCTATACTACTTACACCATTCTTTCTTTAATATGGCATATTCATAAGTATCAAGCCATATAGGCTCACCATTTCTATTTGTTTTAAAATAGATATTCTGTAAAAGCAATCCCTCACGCCTCATAGACAATCGTTCAAGTAGCTTCCAAGAATGCTCATTCTTTGGATTACACATAGCTATAACACGCCTTGCTCCTAAATGTGTAAAGGCATAGTCAAGTAATGCCTTCGCCCCCTCTGTGGCATAACCTTGGCCTTGATAATTACTATTAAATACATAGCCTAATTCCCATGTATCAAAATCTCCTTTACCTAAATACAAGTTTCCTATTAACTTCCCATCTTCCCTTAAGCAAACTGCATAGAAAGCTTCATCTTTCGATCTTCTAACTGCTTCTTCTTTAGCCTGATTTTCTGAATAAATATCATAGGGTTCAAATTTGACAACCTCTTTATCTGACAAGTATTCATATAAATCCTGCCAGTCATTTTGTTCAAACTTTCTAATAATTACCCTATCTGTAATTATGTTTTCCATCTCAATCTCCTTTACAATCAATAAAATCAAAGTTGCTTTTTATACCATTGAATTTTAGACTTTAGATTTTCAGAGTACTCTTCCCAAAGTTTTCTTTGTTCTTCTACATAAATCTCATGCTTTTGTAATATCTCAAGTCTTTCTGAAATTGTGGAATCACCCTCATATCTCAAGTCAGAATATCTCTTCATATCTTTTAGGGACATACCTGTATCCTTAAGCCGTTGTAGAAACTTCACCCATTCAACATCTTTATCAGAATAAATTCTTCTATTTCCGGCATCTCTTTCAACTTGGATTAAACCTTTGTCCTCATAATATCTTAATGCCGAACAGCTTATACCGGTTAACTCAGAGAATTCACCAATTGTCATCTCACACCTCGCCTATATAAATTCTTTCATAACATATCAAAATGTCATTAACCATTATTTGTAATTATATCATCAATTTACACTTCATTGGGATTTTTCTATAGATAAACCAGTTACAAATAAAATATATTTGATAATACTTTCGATGGTTTTACGAAGCATTATTTTGATAAGTTTCAATTTGAAGTAGTATGTCTATCTATAATTCATAATTTGTTCATTGACTTAAACCATACTTGAAGTGATATTCTTCAAATATCAACTACATAGGGAGGTTTTATTATGGATAATACAAGATTTATAAAAGGAATGGAAAATTTAAAAGCTGTGGATGGAAAAGGTGGCGATGCAGTGATTCAATCTCTACAAGATATATCACCAGACCTCGGAAAATACATCATTGAATTTGCTTTTGGTGATATTTATTCTAGACCTGTCTTATCACTACAGGAGCGAGAAATGATTACTATCGTTAGCCTACTTACAGCTGGTGGATGCGAACCACAATTAGAAGTTCATATTAACGGAGCCTTAAACACAGGAATTGAACCAGTTAAAGTGGTAGAAACCTTCTTACAATGTATACCTTATACTGGATTTCCAAAAGTACTAAATGCTATCTTTACAGCCAAAAAAGTGTTTCAAGAACGAAATATCACATTATAAACTTTATCTCCTCACTTAAAAGGCAGTGAGGAGATTACAAGTTTCCTTCAATTATTATTGATTATTTAATACGAAAAAATCAATATACTGTTATTTATCCTATGTACCATGCTTACTAAGGAAAAAAATATATAAACACCTACATTTCTACTTAAGACATTTCTCTATATCAGCTACTATAAGCTCATCAGTTAGATGATATTTTTCATATAATTCGTTTAGCGGTACACTATCAGTAAATTCTTTCTTGCTTCCGAAGTTTAAGACTTTTACATCTGATGCTCCATAGAAACGAGCTATTTTCTCTCCAAAGCCACCATCAAGTATACCATCTTCTAAAGTAATAACTAATTTATGATTGCTTTCTAGTGACTTTAATAAATCTTCATCTAAGCCTGTTATGAAGTGAGGATTTATAAGAGTTGCATCAATACCCAGTTTGTCCTTTAACATAGTTTTTACTTTTTTACCTAATTTAAAGAAACCTCCTAGACCTATAATAGCCACTTCACTGCCCTTTTCCATTACCTTATATTTATTCAATATAGAATAATCAGTTGTATCTTCTATCCCTGTAGAGATAAGATTCCAATCTGGTATTCTTATAGCTACAGGATGGCTATTTTGGTCTACTGCCCAGTTTAACATAGCTAAATATTCTTCTTTACAGGTTGGCGCTAAATAAACCATATTTGGTATATTACTTATTAATGGTATATCAAAGGTACCCAAATGAGTTGAATCCATTGCTGAAATTCCAGCAGCATACACAAGAATAGTTGCAGCATTATTATTTAAGGATAAATCATGTGATAATTGGTCGTAAGTACGTTGTACAAAGGAACTTGCTATTGATAAAATTGGCTTTGCTCCATTTCTTGCTAGTCCTGAGGCAAAAGCAACTGCATGTTCTTCTGCTATTCCCACATCAGTGTAATGAATTCCAGCCTGTACTCTAAGATCAGGAGTAAATCCAGTAAATACTGGTGTAGCTGCTGTAATTGCAATTACATTTTCACCTTTCTCATATTTATCAACTATAAAATCTTTGGTGATGCTTGGATAGCTTTCTGGCATTTGTATCTTTTGGTCAGGCTTTATATTAAGTGCACCTGGAAATGCTGAGTGCCATTGTTCCTTATTCTTTTCAGCTACTTCTAAGCCTTTTCCTTTAATTGTGTGCATATGTACTACTACCGGATGATCAATATCTTTAACTTTTTCAAAGACTTCTATTAATTGTTCTATATTATGACCTTCTTCACTGTAGTAATAATCAAAGCCTATGGTCTTAAAAAAATTCTTTTCTGCCTTTCCTTTTGTCTCTCTTAAAAGAGCAAAATTTTCATAAACTCCGCCATGGTTTTCTGCTATAGACATCTCATTATCATTTACTAATATTATAATATTGCTATTTAATACTGAGGCATTGTTAAGCCCTTCATAAGCTTGTCCTCCGCTTAAAGCACCATCACCTATAATAGCTATTATATTTTCCTTATCACCTTTTAAATCTCTTGCTTTTGCAAGTCCTGTTGCAAGACTTATAGAGGTTGAAGTATGTCCAACTTTAAAATAATCATGTTCACTTTCATCAGGATTTGTATATCCAGAAACTGTGTGATACTTTTCTGGATTTGTAAAAGCTTCCTTACGTCCAGTTAAAATCTTATGGACATAACTTTGATGCGAAACGTCATAAACCATCTTATCTATTGGTGAGTTAAAAACATAATGCAAGGCTATTGTTGCTTCAACCATTCCTAAGTTTGGACCTACATGTCCCCCAATTACATTTACTTTCTTAAGCAATGCTTCTCTGATTTCACTTGCTAAGACGCTTAATTCCTCTATTGAAAGTTCTTTTAAATCCTTTGGCGAATCTATTTTGTTTAATATATTTGACATAGTACTCTCCTTTGCTTTATTATTTTTAAATAATGTTTTGCTTACTATGACTATAACCCTAAAGTTAACTTTAGAGTCAATACCATATCTATATAATTTTTTGAAATATCAAGTTAACTATAATAGTTGTTCATTATTTAATAATACTCATTAAATTACGATGGCACTTAAGTATTATAGATGTACCCCTTCGTAATAAAACTTATTATTTTTAAATCTTCTCACCAGAACCCGTGAGAGTTTTAAAAATAGTTTTCAGTTCGAACTGGTACATCTCTAGAAAGAGTTACATCTCAATTTCAACTCAGTACTTTGACATAACCCATATTTAAACTAATAATTAGAAGAAGATTAGATTTGTAGCAACTAGCAATGATGAGGTGAAGTTATGAAATATACAATTAAAGAAGTAGCTGAAAAGATGAATTTATCTATTTCTACAATAAGATATTATGATAAAGAAGGGCTTTTGCCTTTTGTCGAAAGAAGCGAAGCTGGATATCGTATTTTTTCAGATTCAGATTTAGTTATGTTAGCGTCAATAGAAAAATTTAAGCAGACAGGAATGCCAATTAAGGAAATACGAACTTTTTGTAATTTGATAAAAAATGGCGATGGTTCATTAACTGAAATATATGAAATGTTACTTGAAAGAAAAAAGGCTGTTGAAGAAGAAATGGTGGAACTCCAAAAATCTTTAGATTTAATTAATGCTAAATGTTCTTATTGTAAAGAAACTATTGAAGCTGGAAATGAGGATATACATACAGGAATGTATTTTAATAAGTAGGTCGATTGAAGAGAGATTTACTATTCATTAAGTATTGATTAAGTATTCATAAATTAAACCGTCTTGTAGTAATAATTCTAATAAATATGTTATGACTCTACTTTCAAATGAAGAATTTAATTATAGGTTATCAAAATACAAAAAAACTTACGTTTCTTATAATACTCTTCAAAATAACATAGGTTGTTATTTAAGTAACAATGACACCAACTAACAATATATTAGTTGGTGTCATCAAATATTTCATGTTGAATTATTTGTGATATAAATCCAGTAAAGAATTATGGTTCTTACCTATAATTTTAAACAAGCTCCATGGCCAGTAGCCACAAATTTAGGACTTAATTTCTTTAAAGTGTTTTGCAGCTTTTCTTTTTGTTGAGGATCAGGCACTTGCTGAGGTGTAATATTTTCTATTTCCTTCTGCCAATCACCTTCTATTACTGCACCGTTGGCATTTCCGAAACGGAACACTAGATCACTGCTGAAAAATATTCCACGTTTGTTTTCCATCACAAGTAACCCTTCCCAAAGATGCATTTCAGATGGATAACTTATAAATTCTAGCTCATAGTCATTAGAAATTAGCTTTTCTCCTGGTTTTTTAATTATTATATTATTAGTTATACCAAAGCCACTTAGCTGTCTTGCTGTAATTTCTGAGCACACAGGCTTTGCATCTGGAAAATGCTTTAATATTAGTGACAGACCTCCACATTCATCGGATTCAAAGTGTGAAATAAAGATATATTTTAATATGTTGCTACCAAGAACCTCCTTCAATAAAGGCAATAAACTTTCTGTCTGCTGTACGCTTCCAGTATGAAATAATACGGGTTCGTCAGCTAATAAAAGGTATTGATGAAATGTCAAATCTATAGGTGGTACATATGAACTAAATTGATGTAAATCTTCATAAATATTATACATTTGTTAAACTCTCCTTTATAAATAGAATAAATTTAAATAATCTTTTACTAATTCAATTTTCATTATACTTTAATTTCTCTTGTATTAAGTAATTATTGAATATGTTATGCTTAAAAACAAAATAACTATGATAAAGTCCCGTTCAGAAAGTATGTCATACTTCATTAAAATTCTTTTTTAAAGCTTCACATAAGTATTTTTAAGCAATAAAGCATCCTTTTCCACAAATGGCCCCTCTAAAATTACACATCCCTTCACATTAAAATCTTTTAGTGCCCTTAAGCAATCTCTATAATTGAAATCACTTTCTAATAAAGGAAGATGATTTTTCTCCCCTTTTTCTCCGTAATTTATACCGCCCATATGAATATGCATGTCATCTAATGCCTCTCGCCCCAATTCATCTAACACATATTCAAGTATTCTTACAAAATTATCATATCTTTTTAAGCTGCCATTTTCTCTGGCATGTATATGAGAAAAGTCAATACATAATTTGCATGAAGAAACTTCTTTACATAGAGAAACTAGCTCCTCTAACGTTCCAAATTGAGTACCTTTCCCTGTAGTTTCAACTCTATAGTCTACGCCTCTATATGGAAGCTTTAGTAAATTATCTCTTATAGTTTTATAAGTATCTTCTTTTGAATCTTTTAAATAAAAACCAGGATGGAATATAAGACTTCTACCTTCAACTTTAGAAAGTGCCTCCGTGGCATTTATTATTCTATTCATTGATTGTATCTGTTTTTCTAATTCATCTGCATTAAGATTTATATAATGTGACCCATGTGCAGAAAGATAAATATCATTATCAAATTTACTTTTTAATATAATATCTTTGTTTGTATCTGTTACATTAACAGATCTCACAAATAGTAATTCCATTGCATCTAAACCTATAGATTTTATGTAAGATATTCCAGATGCATAGTTAAATTTATCAGAGCCATTTCCAATGGGTAATCCCGATATTCCAAATAAAAGTTTATCCATAACAATTACCGTCCTTTTTGTATATAAATAGAACTAACTGTTTTTTTTAGCTTTAAGCTACACGTTATGAATAATATAATAACTATTTCATACGTTATCATCAAGTAGCCACTTTTTTGTTTGATACTTACATACAGGTAAGTATCAAACAAAAAAGTGGCTACTTGTCCATGCGTCAAAATCCATTTAATATGAGATTACGGTTCAATTATGCCAATCCGATGAGAAGATTTGAATTAATCGAGGTAATTATTTTTGATAAAGAAGAGAGAGAAAGAAGGATTAAAATGATAAAAAATAATATAAAAACAAATCAATTTCACATTACAGTTCCAGCAGGCAAGAGGCTAATAGCTAAAGCTGTTATTTCTCTGGAACAGATAAAGACTGCATTGGAGAATAATACCATTGTTATAATTGCGGGAAGCACCAACGGTTATGTTGCTGAGGAATTGTTGCTGCACATTGAGCAAATTGAAGATTTCTCTAGAAACACATTTTTCCGTGGAATTACTCCAGGACCAGGCAAAAAAATAGATACTACTGGTACCTATTTTAATACAGATGTGGTGATTGAGAAGGGCAAATGGTCTAAAGGAAAAACTATTTTTGATGTAGCTGAAAGTCTTGGTAAAAGAGATATTATAATAAAAGGTGCAAATGCCATTGATTCAGAAAGAATGCTAGCAGCAATACAAGTTAGAACGCCAAGCCTTGGACCAAGTGGTCCTATGATGCAAGCTATAATAGGCAAGCGAAGCGAGCTTATCATTCCTGTTGGATTAGAAAAAAGAATCTTTGGTAATATTGGACAAGTTGTTTCAAAGGTTAACTCACCTTCCACTACAAACGGAATGAAGATGATTCCGGTAAGTGGAACAATTATTACAGAGCTAGAATCTATTGAAATTCTAACGGGAGCGTCAGCAGAACTAGTTGCAGGCGGAGGAATATTTGGAGGAGAAGGTGGCTCTTGGCTAGCAATCACTGGAACCGATGAGCAACTATATACTGCTAAAAATATTATAAATTCAGTGGTTAATGAACCTCCCTTTGGTTATTAATTATAAATCATATTATAGTACCTAATTACATGTTCCCTAAACAGTTTTCTTTATAAACTGGCAAAAGTGGTGTTTCATAACTAAGCTATTAGTTTTGAAACACTCATTTTTGTTAATATGAATTTTATGCTTACTTTGCATAAAAGATGAAAGTACTACATCTATTGTAAAACTAAGGGGATAATATTTTTTGTTGGAGGTGTAAAATTATGGTTTGTCCCATAGAAACAACGGTTAATCTTATTGGTGATAAGTGGAAGGTACTTATTATGAGGGATTTATTACTTAGAGGTACACATAGATTTGGAGAACTTAAGAAAGGGATTACTGGTATTAGCGAAAAGATGTTAACCCAACAGCTGCGTGACTTAGAACAAAATGGATTGATTTCTAGGAAAGTGTATTCAGAAATTCCACCGAGGGTTGAATACTCTGTGACCGAGCTTGGTAATAGTCTAAGGCCTATTTTTGACGCAATGCATGTTTGGGGTACAGATTATTTGCAAAAAAGTGATGAGAAATCTGAATAATATTTTCTTATCCATGCATACTTGTGGTACAAATTACATTACAATAAACTTGCTTAATTAAAGATGTATCACTTCGAACCAAAATTTATTTTTAAAATTCTGACGGCTTCTCGTGAGGTAATTTAAAAATAATGAATTTTATAACGAAGTGGTACATCCACTTAATTTCAACACGGTGCTCTAACAACTTCTAAACTTAAAACTTATTAAAATGAAGTTTTTCATATATTTATAAAACGATTCTACTTTTTAAATACACATCTTCCCATACTTTCTGGTCTGTTACAACCATTACAAGAAACACACTTTACTCTACTTGTATCTCCATTTTCCCAGCGTTTAATAAAATCACTTTCAGCAATAAATGGTCTTGAGAATGAGAAATACTCAATGGAAGTTTCATTTAATATGGCTTCCATAGCTGCATAATCCCTGTTTCCTCCAACTACGATAACTGGGATATCAACTTCTTTCGCAATTTCCGCAGCATAATCCTTAAAGTATGCTTCTTGTTGTGGCTTGAAAGTATGGGAACTGCCGCTTATCTCTACTGCATTTACTCCAACCTCTTGCAACTTTTTACAAACATATTTGCATTCTTCAAAAGTCATGCCCTGCTCCATAGCATCACTACTGTTTATCTTTATTAGAATTGGATAGTCTTCACCTACCATTTCTCTTACTGCCTTACATGTCTCTATAAGCATTCTAGCTCTATTTTCGATTGTTCCACCATACTCATCTGTTCTATGATTATAATATGGAGTTAAAAACTGACTCAAAAGAAAACCATGTGCTGCGTGAAGCTGTACACCATCAAAACCTGCCTCTTTACTTCTTAGCGCCGCTGATGCAAATGTCTTTTGTATATATTTAATATCTTCCTTTGACATTTCCTTAGGTACGATATTTGATATAAGATTCGGTACAGCACTTGGTCCTAAAATATCGCCTTGTTCTGACCCAATTAGTGAACCAAAATATGCAATTTGTAGTATGATGTTGGCTTCAAAAGCATGGACTTTATCTGTGAATTTTTTTAGTTCAGGTATAAAAGAATCATCCTCTATACTAAGCATATCAAAGAACGGAATCTTATAATCAGTTATCTTAGCATTGCCTGTTATTATGGTTCCAACACCACCTCTAGCTAACTCTTCATATGCTGCAAACATTTCCTCTGTTGGGTGACCATCCTTAATAAAGCCATCACCAGTTGCAGATCTAATAAATCTGTTCTTTAATTCTAACTTTCCTATATTAGTTTTATCAAATAATAATTTCATGTTATTCTAGCTCCTTTTACATAATTTTAAGATAATTGAACCGGATATCCATTTAAACTTATAGCTTTTAATGTCAATGCCACATCTCCAACACGTGTTGTCAAAGTAAGCTCTGCATGTTATTATGATAATATCGATAAGAAGCTAGTTCAACCAACAAAACTTAAGTTCTGTCGGTTAACCCATCAGAGTATTAAAAATGATGGAGAAACATTTTATTAAGAGGTATGACAAATGAAACCTGAAACTAAGAAAATAGATCCAAGAGCTGCTAGAACTCGTATTTTGATACAGGATGCCTTTCTTTCCTTAACAAGAGAAAAAGTTTTCGAGGCAATAACCGTAAAAGATATAGTAGAAAAAGCTAATATAAATAGATCCACCTTTTATGCTCATTTTGAGGATAAGTATATTCTTCTAGATCAGTTACTTTCAGAAGCCTTCTCCTCTGGCATATCTAGTAAATTTCAATCTGATGTACAGTTAAATGAAGATACTTTAAAAACTTTAATAGTGGCTATGTGCAATTATCATGAGAATATAAGCAATCACTGTAATATGGTTTATAAATCAATTTCTTCTTATATGGATAATAAAACACAGCTTAAACTTAAAGAACTTATTGCTCTTATGTTAACTAACACTACTAGCTTTGGTGTAATTGAGCAAGAAAATTTAGATTTACTATCCATAATGATAAGTAATTCAATATATGGAGCTACTAGCTACTGGTATAGCCAAGGGAAACATGTTTCAGCCAAAGAACTTTCGCATAATATATTACCTTATGTAATGCCTAGTATTGAGATGTTATCTTCTAAAAGATAGTGTTATTATAATAATATATTAAAAACCTACTTTTTATTTTGGATTGAATTATCACGTATCTAATAATATGATAGGCAAAAACCTCGGTATTTCTGCCGAGGTTTTAATTATGATAGCATTGCCAATACTTTAGGTAATATTAGAAAATAATCTTTTCATTTCATCATTTATCTAATGAAAAGACTCTAAGCAACCCAAATATATCATTTATTTATGAAGATAAACATATAAACTAATTCCATCCCTTTTAATTTCATAGTTTTTAAATTGAGTTTCTTTTATAAATTCCTCAAAATCTTCTTTCGTATAAGCACTTTGTTTCAAGAAAGTTTTAAAAGCAAATTTTACAAAATACTTGTCAAAGCCTTTCATGCCAGTTTTTATAACTTCATTCTCTATATCTTCAGTTGTTGCTTTGAAATTCATATCTATTATTAGAGAAGTTCCACCTTGTTTTAACACCCTATGCATTTCAGATATTGCCTCTACTGGATCTTTGAAATTCTTAAAAGCAGCACTACATACAATAAAATCGAAAAAGTTATCTTCACAAGGTAAATTGGAGGCATTCCCTTCTTTAAAATCTACAGAAACATTTGCTTGCTTTGCATTATTTTTCTCGATTTCTACAAAATCAGGACTTATCTCTACACCAGTTAAATTAAAGCCTTTCTTAGCTAATTCAATAGACAAATATCCTGGTCCAGGCGCAACTTCCAATATATTTGCATTTTCACTAACATGTGATGCAACTTCGTCAGCATATTGTTTCATTTCAGTAATTCTACTTTTACGAGTATTTTTGTCATACCATTTTGCAGTGAAGCCATAGATGCCAACATCTTTATTTTTTCTAAAATTTTTCATCATAAATAAACTTCTCCTTAAAATACATTGATTTTATAAAAATAAAAATTTATAATAATTAAGACTAACATCGTTAGTCATCTAACACCGTTAGTGTATCATCTAACAGTGTTAGTGTCAATATCTTTTTTGGAGTGATTTTATGGCTATATCAAAGGAATCTATTATAAATGCATCACTTAACATACTGAATCGTGATGGAATAAGCAATTTAACAATGCGTACTTTGGCAAAGGAATTAAATATTAAAGCTGCCTCCTTATATTGGCATATTAAAGATAAGCAAGCTTTATATGATTTGCTCTCAGAACATATTAATCAAGAAATAGTATTACCAGAAGGATTGAAGGATCCAAAAGAAACATTGATAAATCTTTCTTTAGAGATTAGAAGAGTTCTATTAAAAACCAGAGATGCGGTAGATGTGCTGTCACAGTCTTTTCCAAGTACACCAAGTAGAATACAATCTATAAAATTTATTCTACAGACTTTAAGTGAATATGGAGTTTCTAATAAAAACTGTCTAACAGCTGCTAATCTTCTAAATAACTACATTTTATCTTTTGTAGCTGATGAAATTCGTGGTATGAATTTCTCTCCAGAAGAAGCTATTCTTTTTGGAACATTTTTTGGAGATCAATATGAATTTAATTTAGACTTCCGGCAGCAGTTTTTATATGGTTTAGAGGTAATACTAGCTGGATTGCTTGTTGAATAGATGCAATAAAACCCACGACAATACAAGACTATATCGTCGTGGGTTTATATTATAGAGGAGTTTCTATACTTTTACTAAAAAATCAATTATGGTGCATTTTTCTACATTAAGCTTTTAATAAGTACACCATATTAATTTTTACTCTTTAATTTTACTGCACTATAACTTAAAACAAATATATTAACGAGCATTACGGAACCTAAAATTCTTAAAGTTAGATCTTGAAGTGGAGCCACAAACCGATTGACACACATGAATAATATGGAAATTATCATTATAATTAAACTTATTATGAACACACATTTGTTTTTCATTTACTATTTCCATCCTCATCAATCTCAATTTTTACAACAATTTACTATTGTATATTAACATTATTATGCTGGATTATAGTAAAAGTTCCACGAATTAATACTGTTTACGCTTAAATCGTCCCAGATATATATGCTTATAATCTAACTTAAAACTGAAAATTAATACCTTTCCTAATTTCATCTGTTATGGATGTATCACTTCGTAATGAAACTTACGTTTATAAAGTCAATGATCAATTTATTTACCATCTCTGGATTATCCTGATTGGAGTTATGTGCTGCATGGTCGATAAAACGAAGTGTACAATTGCTATTACTTTTTGCCCACGGCTCAGCAATCTTTTTAATTGTAATAAACTTATACAAATACGGATAGTCATGAATGATTTCCATTCTACGTTCCATAGTTTTATTTATTAGCTGAAAAAAGTCCTTAATTTCCTTATTAATACTTTTTTCCTTAAGTTCATCAACGAAATCAAGCGCAGCATCAAATAAAAATAAATAGTATTCTTTTTTATTTTTAAAATAATAAAACAATAACGATTTTGAGATATCAGCTTCATTAGCAATTGCAATCATCGAAGCTTTCTTATAGGGATATGATGCAAATAGCTTATATCCAGAATTAAGTAACCTTTTTTGTTTATCTGATGATAATTGAAAATATGCTTGATTCATAATATTCTCCTTAATATAGGAATCCTTTATAGAGTTCCTAGCTCAACTATTAATTTATACATGCCTGAAAATCCCCAGAAGCCGGGATTTTCAAACAAGTATAAATTAAGTTTCGACATAGGAACTCTTTAGACCAAAACGGTCAGTAGATAATTTTATTTTAAATCTACTGACCATTTTTTAGAAGACCTTAAATTTATAAAGAATTTAACGTAAATGTTTTTATTCTATTTAGAATTCTAGATACTTTTGTGCCCCTAAACAGAAGTTTGTATATCTTTTAAAATTATTTTCCTCACACTCTTCTTTCCAAATATCATTTATTTTTTCTTTTATCAAATATAATTTATTACATAATTCATATGCAGATAATATCTGATTTACTTGCAGCTCTGCATATTCTAGAATCCTTTTATCAATAATTTTATTCCACTCATCCTTCGATTTTATATATTGTATATGTGTTATAAAATCTTGGCATATATCATTTTTAATATACTTACACGGCATGCAAATATCATCTTTTCCTATTGTTATTTCTATTTTTACATTTTTGTCTTTTAATATTTCATTTGCTATAAGATAAAAATTGTGATTATATTTCCTATCTGGGATAAATTTTTCGATTCCAAATCCATATAATTTTATTATATCCATAAAATGATGGGGTTTTATTTTAATCATTTATTCACCTCTTAGCTTTATTACAAAAATTCTTTTTAGATTTATTCATAACTTTATCTGACAAACCATAATCCATAAGTCTATTACCATTTATAATAAAGTATATTAGTTTCTTTAGATTTAATCCAATTTAGTTCTACAACTAATGAATTATTTTTTTCTCTTGTACTTAGCAAATGCCTTTTCTGTATCAAAATGAACATTTTTGAAAAAGTATATAAGCCAAGCCACAAAGCTAATCCAAAATGATAATGGACCAAAAAATATTGATATTACTGCTCCAATTAAAAAAATAATTGCACATATAAAGAAAAAGTTACGTTCATCTTTGCATAGACTAACCTCATCATATTCTTCTCTCTCTTTTTTACTCTTTAAATTATAACCAGATATAAGAACACATGCTTTTTCTTTAAAAATCAAAAATATCATTCCAAGCAACCCAAATAGTCCTGCCATAACCAATCCACCAATTGCCCAACCATATTCTCTTATATCTCTCCTCTCCTCTATTAATCCCATTGTCCTGGAAATCTTAGTTTTTGCAGCTTAGGGAATTTTTTATTGTATCCTTCTACTTCTTCCTTTGGGAGATCTACAAAAACTTCTGATTCGTAGAATTTTCCTTTAATATCTTTCATGCTATCTTTTGCTAGTTCAAATCCCATAAATGCATCAAAATTTTTACCATCAGCAGTTGTAATATTAAAATTGTCACAGGTTTTAAACCCTATCCTAGGATAATATTCTGGTTCACCGAAAATTACGATTCCTTTGTATCCTTTATCAGCAGCTATTTTCGTTGTTTCCCGAAGTAGTAGCTCACCAACTCCACAGCCCTGCCATTTAGGTGCTACACAAAGTGGTCCAAAGGTTATGATTTCATGTGTATTTTCACCATCAATAACTTTTGCCTTTGAATACATTATACACCCTATCACTTCCCCATCCTTAACTGCTATTCTGCTAAGCTCTGGAATGTAGTCTTTATCTTGTCTTAATTTATGCACTAGATAATGTTCATCACATCCAAGATGATGTTTGTTCCAAAATGCATGCTGTGTCATGAGCTCTACATCGTACCAATCATCTTTAGTTTCGATTCTAATTTCTACTTCTTCACGGTTTAATCTTTTCTTTCTTTCTGGAAACCATCCAAATTCTAGCCTTACTTCTTTTCTTTGTAGATCATTATTCCTGTAGCAGCATGTATCCATACCAATCAAAGTAAAGCCTTCATGTTGATAAAAATCCACTGCATTAACATTGCAAGATTGAGTTTCTAATATAATAGCTCGTCTGCGTTCTCTTCTTGCTTGCTCTTTTGCCATCTCTATTAAAGCATGGCCTATTCCTTGCTTTTGATATTTCTCTGCTACCCAAAGTTCTGTTATTCTTAAGCGATTAGACCATAGCTCTTCATCTGTTTCAATTGCAGCAACTAATTCATCGTCAATTACTACTCCCCAGGCGTAAGCATTCTCACAGTGGTCTTGATATAACTTATCCGGAAAATCACATTCTTCTGGTGAATGAGTTACTGGCTCATTAAAAGCTTTCTTTTCTATGTCAATAACAAATCCTTTGTCTGTTTTATTTACCATAACATCATAATATTTATCTGTCGTATACTTTATTGGAATTAAAGTTCCCTTCCATTTCTCTTTTGGTAAATGTATAATTTCATATTTCATTCACTTTACCTTCTTTTTTATATTAATTATTGTCTTAGCATGATATAGATGTGCTTAGTTTATTTAAAGAGTTTTTGTAAAATAATAGCGTTTTCCTGTTACAGGATATTGTTCTAATGTGAACACTTCCTTATATCCATGTTTAATATAGAACAAAGGTGCTTGAAAACTGAAGGTATCTAAAAATGCATACTTACAGCCTCTTTGTTTTGCTGTTCTTTCTGCCTGCTTTAAAATTTTGCTACCAATCTTCTGCCCTCGTAGTTCTTCGCTTACCCACAAAAATTTCACAAACAGCCAATTACCATGTGTATCTCCAATTAGTCCTGCAAGTTTTCTTCCTGCTTCATCATTTAAATAAATTCCTAAATCCTTTGGATTCTTATCTTCAATTCTCGCTAAATTATATTCCAATAAACTCTGAAATATAATTTTTTTGTCTTGCTCTTTAATTTCATCAGTAATTTCAAAATTCATTTTAATTCTAATCTCCTCATTTGCCTTATAATCATATATAAATTATTTTTATATATTATATTTGCCTATATATTGTTAATTCTATATTATAACTTATTTGGTGTATATAACCAACTACTCCTATTTAAGATGAACTTTAAAAATCTATATGGCTATTTGAAATCTATGAAAGTAAAACTTCGTAACTTCATCTAAACATTATTTTAAGTCTAAGAATTGAAGTAATTCATCTCTATGTGCGCAAATAGCCTTAGGTAAGTAATATCCCATACCTAAGGCTATTTTTTTACTGTATAGAAAATATAAGTGTTGTTAAAGCACCGTGTTGAAATTGATTGGTTAATCATCCGACGCTCTTTAGATGAACAACTCTATAATTGAATTTATATTTATATTTATTTATATAACTTTAAATTCTCTCCTTCACTTTCAATCCACATCTTTAAAAGTTCTTTTAGTTCCTCAATCTTCTCTTTTTCTGAAGAACCTTCCTTTGGTTTAAGTTTTTCTACGACCTTAAATTCAAAGGCATCTTCTCCGTATTCTTTCCAATCCTTTTTTAGTTCTTTACTTTTAGTTTTCCCTAAGTTTAGTTGAAACTTTATTGATTCAAAGGGCTTATAGAGATTTGTACATGTATCAACAAATGAATATCCGTTAACTGTATTGTATATCTGAATTATTCCCATCTCTACTTCCTGTAGCTTATAATTATCTTTAGCTTCTTTTTTATTTATATCGCTCATAATATTCTCCTTACTACTTTTATAATATTTACTTCCATCATTTGACCTAGTTAGGTATCCATAGTCTACTAGGTATCTGCGTATTGTTGCATCATCTTCATAGATAGCTTGAATGATTTTTTTAACTTCAGCTTCTGTATAATTTTTATCTGGCTCAAACAAATCTGCAAATCTTGGCAGTAATGCCTTCCTCTTCTCTTCTCTAACTGGAAAAACTCGCAGTCTTGGAAGAGCTATTTTAGGCATATCCTCTTCAGCTAATTCCATAACTGCCAAAAAGGCTCTTGCTTGCCTTGCTCTTTCTCTTAAGGCAAATCTCATATTTCTTACTGTTGATTCGGCACAAGCAAGCTTCATTGCTATTTCCTTATCAGTATATTTATTTGATACCATATCTAAAAACTCTTTTTGAATTTCTGTAAGCCCAGTATACTTTTTATCCAACATCAAAAGCCTTTCTATAGGTGATCCATGGCTGTCAATATGAACATTTATATTATCATCCTCTTGATTGATGTACTTTTCACATATCAAGCAAAAGAATTCCGCTTTTTTACCGTCCCACAGATAGCCTCTTTTATAGTCTTCTATAGTTGCATTTCGAATAAGCTCCAGCATTTCTTTTCTCCTGTCTATTAATTTCATAGACACAATAACACCTTTAAATATATTTGTCAATTGTATTTTGTAACATATAAAGTAAAAAAGCCCTTACCCTTAAAGTTAAGGTAAGAACTTTTCATGTTTTATTCTGGTGTTATACTATACATATTTATGTAATAACCCAATTATTTAATGGTTGATTATTTTTATAATCACTATCAGCACTCATAGTATTAATTCCCTTACGGCCTTCTCCCAGCACTTTTCAGGTATATCAGGCCAAACACATTTACCAGTTTCTTCTCTGCATATCTCCATTGCTCTTGATAAAACTCTACTATGAGATATATTTCCTCCTTGAAGTATATCTTCAGTTACCCTACTCCAGAAAGGCGCATATTCGTAAAGCTTAGCTTCCTGCATTTCTTTGATTACTTTCGAAGTGTCATACTCTAGACTTATAAATTCCTCTGACCACATTTCATCATTTCCATGCAATATCAAGAACTGTGTCTTTCCTTCACAATAAAGAGGTACCCCTACAGCCCCAGGATTTAGGACACATTTATCATTATGCACTATCTTCCTTTGTACATGGGTATGTCCACATAAAATGATTGATGTATTCACACTATTAATCACTTCCAAAGTTCTATGATCATCCGGTAACATTTTCTCATTTATCTTTTCAGGAGAGCCATGGCAAATAGTGATTTCTGGCATCTCACCAAACTTTATTTCCCCTACTGGCCTTAGTTTAGCAAAAAACTCCAAGTCTCTGGCTATAAGAGATTTGTATGCATACAGTAATGAACCGCTGGCAGAATTTTTATCATTCCAGCCTTTTTCACCATTAGCATGATATTTAAGCCAATAATCTTCCTTGTTTCCCTTTATAAAATAACATTTATACCGTTCATTAATCTCATATATTATCTTCATTGTCCTTTCTGGGTAAGCTAATTCTCCAATATAATCACCCAGAAATATAAACGTATCAATATTTCTTGAAAATGCATATTCAAGGCAGCGCTCCAATGCTATGTAATTGCCATGAATATCAGATAAAACTGCTATGTCCATTTTCCCTCCCCCAAAAAACTAGTTTAGTTTCTGCATCTTAAAACACATCCCCTAAATATAACGGAGATATAACATTGCCATGTTCATCAAAAACTCTTTTTAATGCCTCAGGATACACTGTCTTCTCCTTAAGCTCTTGGAACTTTAACCACTGAAATCCTATTTGGTCAGGGTCAATATTAGTAGCTTTTGATAAATCAAGTGGTGTTTTTAATACACAAAAGAACATGCATTCAATTCTATGTATTTCAGAATGTAAATCAGAAAATTTATGATTTTTCCCAATATACTCGCTAACAAGTGCAACGTCCTTTACTTCTACTTCAGCTCCAAGTTCCTCCAGGCATTCTCTTTTTAGTGCCTCTGCATATGTTTCCCCGGCTACTTGTCCCCCTCCAGGCAAAACATAATATACAATTCCAGTTCTCTTTGAAAGATATTTTACAAATAATATTTTATTGTCTTCAACTATTATGGCTTTGGCAGTATTTCTTAACTTTATCAAGGTTCACCCTTCTCTCTAAAACATAAATTCGACTATATAAGATGGATAATAATCAATAAAACTAATATCTCTCTTATTATATTAATTATTAATCCCTTAGAAATCCCTTCTTCAAGAAACTTTATTACGTAGTTGTATATTACATCGCATATAAAGAAAAATACTGCTATAACCATACAAAACACAATAACATATTTTAATTGCTCAGCCGAGCGAACAGCAAAAGTATACAACACAACTGTGATAGCAACTAATGCAAATGCCATGGACATCAAATGTAGCTTTCTTAACTTATCTTTAAAACTCTCGCTCACTTTTTTTCTCATTTAAACACCTTCCTAAATCAATTATCTAATGTATCCTACCATGTTCATAGCCTCTAACTTTTTAAGCTTGAATGATTGATAAAACTTATTATCTACTATGTCTTCTATATCTGTTACAACCATAAACATTCTTACCTTTGAGTACTTTTCCATTATTGTTTTGAATAGGTATGTCCCAATACCCTGCTTTTGATACTCTGGATCAACAATTAAATCTTGCACTACCAAAATATGCTCTCCATCTCCTACACATCTAATAAAGGCAATTAGCTTATGCTCATCAAAGGCCCCAAGGATATATAATGAATTATCAAATGCTCTTATTAGTTTTTCATCATCTTTCAAATATGCATTCCAAGATTCTTTTTTGTAGATATCTTTTATAGATTCAAGCATGGATGAATCTATTTCCTTATAATTAATCATTAATTTAGTCCTCATCTTTCAAATTTAAATTTAGTTAACTAATTTTCACTATGCCTAAATATACTTATCAACTCTCTTAACCCAAATACCCATAAGCAACTTTTGAGGAAGTACTTTAGATAGAAAATGCAGGTGTTTTACATACAAAGTACAAACTGAAATGTCCTTTCCTCTCTTTGCATCTTTCATCGCTTTTATTGCAACCATTTCTGCTGAAACAATACCATCAAACTTAACTTTTTTACCGTTTATTTCTTTCTTTAATAAATCTGTATCAACCCAGCTCGGACACACCGCAGTTACTGTAATACCTTTCTTTTTCAATTCTATATTCAATGCTCTAGAATAAGCTTTTTCAAATACTTTAGTTGAAGCATATAAATTTAGATATGGTAAGGGCTGAAAAGATGATGCAGAAGATATATTTAGTATTCTGCTTTCCCTTTTCATATATGGGATACACAAGTTACAAAGGATGGCAAGTGCACTGCAATTTATTTTAATGGTATCTTCAATTTCTTTTATGGTAAAATCATCATAAGTTCCCATTTTCGCAATTCCAGCATTATTGATTAAAAATGCTATGACTGGTTTTTGTTCTTCTAACATTTTACCTATGGAAATCAACTCTTCTGTTTTAGATAAATCCTTTGAGATAGTAATTACTTTATCTCCTAATTCACCTTTTAAAGCTGCAAGCTTTTCTTGATTTCGAGCTATAGCCCAGACTTCGTCTACTTCTTCTTGAATTAGTAGCTTAGTAAATTCTTTTCCTATACCACCACTAGCTCCAGTAACAATTGCAATTCTCTTTTCCATTCCCTTTCCCCCTCATAATTATCTTTTATATATATGTCACTTCCAAACCTGTCTTTAAATAGATCTCATTTCTCCTAAAAATTCTTCAAATAAAATATAGCCAATTGAGTCCTATCTCTAAGACTTAGTTTTTCTAAAATATTTGTTATATAGTTTCTCACTGTTCCCTCGCCTAAGAAAAGTTTTTCTGCTATCTCTTTATTTGACATGCCTTCAGCAATTAAAGCTAAGGTCTCAAACTCTCTTTCAGACAGACCAAAGCTTGAAGGTTTATTTTTCTTTTCTTCTTTTAGCATGCCTGTGATTGAGTTGATTATATCTTTTTCGAACACTGCATTTCCTTTAAATACGGTTCTAAGGCTATCAATAATGCTATCTGAAGATTGATTTTTTAGAATGTATCCTTCTGCTCCATTAAGTATTGCCTCTCTTATATATTCATCATCTTTAAAGGTAGTCAGCATTACTACTTTTATAGCTTGAAAGCTCTCTTTTATAAGTTTAGTGCCAAGGACTCCATCCATTACAGGCATACGTATGTCCATAAGTACGATATCTGGCTGCTCAGCCTTACAAAGTTCAAAAGCTTCCATACCATTTTTTGCTGTACCTACTACCTCCATGTCTGTTTCAAGATCTATAATCAGCTTTAAGCTGTCTCTAATTAAGCCGTCATCATCAACTATTATTACCTTCATTCAATTCTTCCCCCTTATCTTTTTCAAGTGGAATTACATAAAGTATTATAAAACCATTTTCCCCGCTGAAGGATACAGTTCCTCCAAGATTTTTGATCCTTTCTCTTATGCCCATTAGACCAAATCCCTCTTTAAGGCTTGCACACCCTTCTCCATTATCTTTTATATATACTCTTACTGACTTATCCATAACATCTATTTTAATATCTATTGAGGTTGCCTTAGAATACTTATAAGCATTTGTTAGTGCTTCCTTAACATCTGAACTTATAGTTTCAAGAACATTTGCCGGAAGACTTTTAAAATCTCCTGAGGGCTTAAAGTTCACTGTACAGTAATTAAAATTATTAATAATGCTTTCTATATACTCCAGTCCCAGTGGATTGCTTGGCCTAATGTTATGAACTGTATTTCTCATAACCTCTAAGGAATCAGACAACCTTACAATTGAGTCCTCAAGAAGCCTATCGGACTTTTCCTCATCCCTATTCTTAAGTTTTTGTACTACTTGAAGCTGAAGTAAAATACCTGCAAGGCTGTGTCCCACGGTGTCATGAATCTCTCTTGCAATTCTATTTCTCTCTCTAATTTCTGCGATATAAGCAGCCTCTTTAGCTGAGTTTAAAAGTTTCTGCTTTGCAGCTTCAAGCTCATACCTATATCTTCTTTCATTATCATAAGTTTCTTTAAAAGAACTTATATTATTACTAAACTTTAAAGTGAGATTTCCAATTATGAAAGCCATAAAAATCAGAACTAAAACTTCAATACTATTATTAAGTCCTGAAAAATAAATAGCGAGCAATGCTATAGGCAAAGCAAGGTACCTAAAGTCTTTACTTCCTGCATCATATGCAATGAGGGCATATAGAAAAGTAAAATTAGAACTGTAGGAACAGCCAAAGGTTATTACTATGGCTTCTATTATTAGAATCTGCCAAGTTACCTTGTATTTATGCTTAAATATATTAACAGCAGCTATTGAAAGAAGCAGTGAAACCTCAAGTGCCGATGCATTTCCTTGAATTATAAACTTACCTATTACTGCTGCAAAAATTAATATTCTAATTAAGTACTCCATATTCCTCACCTTTTTATAAGCTCATTTTTTAATTGTACAAACTTATAATTTACAAATAAAATTTATATTGCCGAATCTTCCAAAGTTAAGTCGTCTTTATAAAAACAAAAAACAACCTGCATAATCATATTATACAGGTTCTGGAAAAAATTTTCATTAAACATTTTCCGAGTATACCTTTCCCCATGAAGAAATCATGAAAAATACTATTGTGAATAATAAAAGCACTCCAAATTCCATAGCTACAGATGTTATTGAGGAAGAAGTAAGTAGTTTATCTATACCATCTGTAAGCCAATATGCTGGTGTAAACTTACCTATTGTAAGGAGCACATCAGGCATGTATTCCTTTGGCCAGAAAAGACCACCAAGCATACCTATTAGAGTTGTAGCAACCATTCCTAAAGTTGCAGCTTGTTTAACATTTCTTGAAACACTTCCTATTGCAAGGGACAATGCAACGCAGGTAGCAGCATAAAGTGCAAAAATAAGATACATATTTATTTCAGATGCTCCAAGCTGAACCTTATATACCCTTGTCATGAACTGAAAAGTCACACTTATTTGTACAAGTAATACAAATAAAAAGCTTAAAATATTTTGCAGCATATAGCTTAGATTTTTCATAGGCGAAGCAAACATTCGGATATAGGTATTATTTTTCTTGTCTTCAAGAATAAGATTAGTTGAGAAGGTTGCAAGTAAAAGCATAGTATAACCTAATAGTCCTAAAGCAATCTTTTCTTTTTGACCATCTCCACCATTATCTCCAATAATAATCTTCTCAGTATTAAACTTACCTTTCTCATAATCCTTCATTGAAGAGTAAAATAGTTCTTTATTTCCTTTTGTATTATTAGAAATATTCTTGGCTGCACTAATATAATCTTCTATATATAATTTAACGGAAGAAGCTATATTTACCTCGTCAGCTCTGTAGGTTTTAAGCTTCACATCCTTACCGTTTAACATATCTTCCGTAAAACCTTTATCTATCACAATTCCATAGGCTAGAGATTTATTCATAATAGATGTTTTCATAATATCTTCATTCATAATCTCTACATCACTTTTTCCCTGAAGTCCTTTTATAAAACTCTGAGTAAACTCTGTATTTTCCTTATCTACAATTCCTACATTTACACTGATTCCATTAGTACCTAAATAAAAAGCAATAATTACAAAAACTATTGGTGCACCAAATATTATCACTCTATTTAATCTTCTCTTAAATATCCTTTTTAAATTTGTAATGAAGATTGTCATCTTACTCTCCTCCTTTCAACTGTTATAAAACCTATAAATAACAGTACTGCAGCGGCCCAAAGCATTGAAATATATCCAAAAGTGCTAAAGAAATGAATATTTACACTGTAGTTATTTGAATATATTACGTTGAATAAAGCTGCTTGAGGATAAAAGTTTGGTGAAAGATGCATCATCACAGATTCACCTAACTCTCTAGTCAAAAGTACCGCATATCCACCTGCACCAAAAGTAAAAACATTATTTAAGATATTTAATATCCCAGAGGCTTTGTTTCCATTACCCACAACCATTGCAACAAACATCCCAAATACAGTAGAAAACACTGCAGCACTTATTACAATAATTGCTATCATTCCAAAGTTGTTTCCCCAGTTTACTTTATAAACAAGTTTACTGAAGACTATGATAATTACTGCCTTGATAAATATATCAAACACACAGCCTATGATCTTTCCTAAAAGCCTTTCATAAGACTTTATAGGAGTTGACTTGATTCTCACCGACACATCATAAAAATAATCCTCTGAAATCACATCACCAGCAAAGCCTGCAGAACTCATTATTGCTAAAACAAGCATGGCTACTGCGTAATAATCTATGCCT
The DNA here is from genome assembly GCF_024341905.1 of Clostridium folliculivorans. Taxonomy (GTDB): domain Bacteria; phylum Bacillota; class Clostridia; order Clostridiales; family Clostridiaceae; genus Clostridium_AR; species Clostridium_AR folliculivorans. Next base: position 1,343,450 of record NZ_BQXY01000001.1, on the reverse strand, counting down.
CTTGGAGAATTTCCTTCAGTAGAAAGTATATTTTCATCCACTGCCTTGTACCTGATATAATTAAGGCTGTTACTTGAATTAAGTTTAGCTATTGCCATGATTGTATTTCCAGCAGAATTATAGGCATCTACTATATTTTCAACAATTGTATTTTTAAAATCAGCATATTTTGTATTGTAAATTTTAATAGCAGATTCTTTTCCAGCTTCTAGTTTTTCCGAATAATCCTGTGGTACAAGTAAGAGAGAAACTGCTTTTTTGTCATTAACTAATTTTTCTCCTTCTTTTATTGAAGTTACCACTTTAACATTAAGTATTTCCTTAATCTCATCATCTTCAAGAAATCTTTCAAACTCTTTTCCTAAAGTGCCACTATCAAGATTAAGATAACATATATCAAGCTTATCTAACTCTGTACTCTGAAAACGACTATTGAGAGCAGTTCCAAGTATTATAATCATAAGAATAGGCATCAAAATAGAACTAAGTAAGGCTTTCTTGTCCCTTAAATTTCGTTTAATAGTATTTAAGGCTATATAGAATATATTCATTTTTCCCTCCTAATCTCTTAACTTTCTTCCAGTAAGGGTTAAGAATACCCCTTCAAGGCTTGGCTTATCGACATCTATACCTACTATTTCACTACTTGAATTATTAATGGAATCAATTATCCTGCTTAAGTTTTTGCTGCCCTTTTGTGATATAACAGTAAGCTTCCTATCCTCAAGTACGCAATCTATAACACCTGATATTCTTTTAATCTGCTCAATCATTGTATAATTGACATTTGAAAGAGTAACAGTCACCTTTTCTTCTACATCTATAAGTGACTTTAACTCGTCCTTGGTGCCTTTTGCTATGACCTTTCCATGATCCATGATAGTTATATCAGAGCACAACTCCTCTATCTCTTCCATGTAGTGTGAAGTATAAATCACTGTAGATCCGCTTTCATTAAGCTTTCTCACTGAATCTAGTATATGATTTCTTGATTGTGGATCAATCCCTACAGTAGGTTCATCCATTATTATAAGCTTTGGTCTATGAACAATAGCACAAGCTATATTCAACCTTCTTTGCATGCCCCCAGAGTATTTGCTAGGATAATCCTTCTTCCTATCTGAAAGTCCTGTGAATTCTAAAGCTTCCTCTACTCTTGACTTTAATACACTACCTCTAAGTCCATAAAGCCTGCCAAAAAACTCTATATTCTCATAAGCTTTAAGATCATTAAAAAGAGCAATATTCTGAGGAACTATACCAATATTCCTCTTAATCTCCATCTCATCCTTATCTAAACTTTTCCCAAAAACTTTTACCTCTCCGCTATCTATTTTGCTTAGTCCCAAGATAGTGTTTATAGTTGTAGTCTTACCTGCGCCATTTGGTCCAAGAAGTCCAAAGATTTCTCCTTCTTTTATTGATAAACTTAAATTATCTACTGCTATAAAATCCTTGTATCTTTTAACAAGATTTTTGATCTCAACAATCATCTTTTTAATACCTCCAACCGTCTTTTCTAATCTTATAATACGTTAATAGAGGTAATGAAAATAGTGAGTTATATTACTTTCGAATATGACAAATGTCATTTTTGGGTATGAAAAAGTTGCTGAAGCGACCTTCTTCAGTGAGCTTTTTTAAAGCATCTGCCTTTCCGAATGTAATGAGGAAACTTTGGCAGGCGAATAAATCTTATTTTTTACTGCACGTCCTAAAAATTCATTTTTTACATCTGAAATTGCTAGGCTTATCTAGCATTAAAATTTATATTTTCTCGTACAGTAAAAAAAGACACCTAAGTGTCTTTTAGCTTTTAAACTTCTCTTCCTTTTCCATAACCATGAAATAGAAGTCAGTTCCAAATTCTTCATTAAATTTTAGTTCTAGTTCTCTCAAGCGGCTAACTTGTTCGCCCTGCATATTTGCATATTCCATAGGCTTAAGCTTTTCTAGATATTGTTGCTCCATATAAAAACCTCCCTTTAAATTTAATATGGGGAAATTATAGTTCTATGGGGCTTTGTTTTCAAGGGGGATATAAGGGAATTTGAATGCAAAATCAAAGTGAGTTTCATCCACTTAATCAATAGTTTTCCATCACTAGCTCTTTTAATAAAGGTTCTATAAAAGAATAGTCATTCAAAAATCTCATTATAATTTTATAAAACCACTTGACTTATACATAACTCTAAGTGATAACATCAGTATATAATACATAAAAGTTCATATCCAAGTAACTAATAGAAATGTAAATAGAACAAAGAAAAGATAAGGAGACTAACATATGGCAAAGAAAGTTTTTATCACAGGAGCGAACAAAGGAATTGGTAAACAAATAGCATATGAAATGGGGAAAAGTGGGTGGACTGTGTTAATAGGATCACGAGATGAAAAACGCGGACTTGAAGCGGTTAATGAACTTCTTAGTGAAGGCATTAAAGCAACCTATATAAATATTGATTTGCAGAATCAAGAAACTATTGTAGAAGCTGTAAGCACAATTAAATCACAGCATTCTGATCTTGACATATTAATCAATAATGCAGCTATTCCTGGCGACATGAGAAAACCAGGCTATGAATTTACGTTGGATGAATTAAGAAATGTCATGGAAACAAATGTATTTGCTCCTTTCGAACTCATTCGTCAGTTAATACCTGTTCTTGAAAAAAACAGCGGGCGCATTGTAAATATAACAATTCCTATCGGCATGACACCTCACTTTAATCCATTTTCCTATAAATCGAGCAAGGCGGCACTAAATGCCATGACACAAACCCTTGGTTTGAATTTCCAACAAGCTGGAAAATCGCTTGAGATTTTTGGTATCATGCCTGGCGGAACAACAACTGATTTAAATGGCAATGCGACAGGACCACACATGAAGACAGCGTCGGAAGCTGGTAAGTTAATAACAGACATAATCCTTGATGGCAAAAATCATAATGGCGAGGTTATAAATTATAACGGTGCTGTTGCTGATTACAACTATGGATTATTTTAAGAAATTAAACAATACGCTCATATCAGAGCAGCAAATCTGATATGGGCTTATTTCATAATCTATGAAGTTTCTTTGTAATTAAATTTTATGTTCTTTTGGTAAGCTTATAAAGGTAGATTGTGCAATGTCCACTAAAATTACGGTGCATACTATTGAATTAATTGATTTAGGAACATCCTGTGGATAATGCTATCAGCAGCTCATTTTAAACCTGTTACATATACTTATCCATAAATCTAATTGAACTATAAATCCTAAATAATAAAAAAGCCTTGTATTATGTATTAAATAAATGTTGGTACTTTTGTGTATAAGGACAAGCTATATAATACCAACATTTATTTAATACATAGGCTAATAGGGTAAAAATATTTACCCACATGTTAAAACCCGTGAGATATCAGCATTTAAGTAATTATATTTGATATCACTTATACTAATTTGAGTATATTGAATTTAAGGGTTGAAATAATACAACAATATCTTGGCATCTATATTCACCTAGAGTTATTTATAGTTACTTATATAATTTAAAATAATTAAGTTAGAATGTGAAAAAAAGACGACGTAACTTGTGAAATTTACGATATAAACAATGCTCTTTGAAAACTGAATAATGCAGTGAAAAAATTATTTTAAAACACTCTTAGGTCTACAGTTTTCTTAGAATTAATTGGTATGAAATGGTATAATTAATAATAATTAACATACAATGGTAAAATATTGCGAAGAAATAAGAATAAGTAATGGAGGTAATTATGGACTGTATTTTTTGTAAGATTGTTGAAGGTGAAATTCCGTGTAATTTAGTATATCAGGATGAATTGATAATGTGTTTTTTAGATATCTACCCTTTTAATGAAGGACATGTGTTAATTATCCCAAAGACTCACTATTTAGATACAGATGAAATTCCTAATGAAACATTGTTAGCAATGATGTCTTTGTCTAAAAAAATAGTGAAAATTATTAAAGAAAAGTATTCTCCAGATGGATATAGCATAATGCAAAACGGAGGAGAATTTAATGATATCGGACATTACCATATGCATGTATTTCCAAGATATAAGGGTGATGGCTTTGGATGGACAATTCCTGACACAAATCATAAAGTTTCACAAGGTATCTCTAATGAATTAAGAGAGATGCTTAATTTTTAGATTTGAGAATGTGGTTATATTATTAGCAATATTCTTATTTAACGTCACGTAAATAAAAACCGAATAATTAATTAAAACACCGCATTATTCAAAATGGATTTTGCAGTGTTTTTGTGTCGTTATTCAAGAACATTATAAAATATGGCAAGTTAGACAACCACAGAGATTTCCTAATATTTTTCGTTTATAACACACAACTTTTAAAAGCATAAACAAAGATTAAAAAATATAGAAAAAGGCTAGATTGCTATAACTCCTTAGTTCCAGCTATTTACATCGCATTGACCATATTCATTGTCACCTGCAGCTACAAAAGTACCATCTGATTTAAGACCAACAGTATGAGCACAACCAGCTGCAACTGCTACTATATCACACCAGTCACTAGCATTGCATTGACCATACTCATTCCACCCGACAGCCACAACTGTTCCGTCAGCTTTAAGACCTATTGTATGACTACTGCCTGCAGCTATAGCTACAATACCGTTCCAATCACTAACATTACATTGTCCTTCATTATTTTTACCTGTAACAACCACAGTACCATCGGATCTAAGGCCCACTGTATGAAGATAACCTGCAGCTACTGCTATTATGTCACTCCATTCACCAACATTGCATTGGCCATATCTATTATTACCTACAGCCATAACTGTTCCGTCTGATTTAAGACCCACGGTATGCCAGTCTCCTGCTGTAATCGCAACAATACCACGCCACTCACTTATCTCGCATTGACCTTCAGTATTTCGACCTGCAGCAACCACTGTGCCGTTTTGTTTAAGACCAACTGTACGGCGCCAACCAGCTGCAATGGCTATAATATCATGCCAACCATCAACATCGCATTGGTCATGCTTATTCCAACCTACAGCTAACACAGTACCGTCAGCCTTAAGCCCCACTGTATGAGAGTTTCCTGTGTTAGTCGCCATATGAACATTACCAGCATCCACCGAAACAATATCGCTCCAGCTACTTACATCACATTGACCACATTTATTATCACCTACAGTCATTACTGTTCCATCTGATTTAATACCAACAGTATGACGGTGACCTGTAGCTATAGTATTTCTTACATCTCCCATATTGTTACACTTCATATTATTCATAATTTACCCTCTTTAAATCTTTGTTTTTACATAGTTACCAAATTTTGCTCAATTTTCTTCCTGCATTCTTATCTGCAACCATTTATATTAAAAGTACTTTTCTAACATCTATACCTTTTCCAAATCCACTATATCAATAGCTATTAGTTCCATTGTTTCTGAATGTAGATTTCTTTATCTTTCCGTTATATTATTTAGTAAGTTTCTTAAACTTCTTATTTAATTGCTTTATGAAAACTTCAGCTTTTCCTTCATCTCTTATCATTTTTCATATTTCAGTCACATTAAATACCTACTTAAATCTCATTTTAGATATATAGATATCCAACTTAGTATTTAATTTTATCACATAATGCATACAATAAACTTAAGCATTGTAATTTAATCTCATTTAAACAAGCAGCCAAAAATAGAAAGAGTATCTCTATTCTTGGCTGCTATGTATCTTAAAAACTATTATTTATCCTAATATTTGTTTCAAGTCAGCATCAGGTGTGCTGATTGGCTTTATATCAAAATTGTCAATTAAGAATTGTAATACATTTGGTGATAAGAATGCAGGTAAGCTTGGCCCGATATACATTCCTTTTACCCCTAAAGAAAGCAATGCTAAAAGATCGGCAACAGCTTTTTGTTCATACCAAGAAAGTATTATTGATAAAGGTAAATCATTAACACCACATTTAAATGCATCAGCTAAAGCTAAAGCAATTCTAACTGCTGAATAAGCATCGTTACATTGTCCAACATCCAACAAACGTGGAAGTCCAGCAACTTCGCCAAATTGTAGTTTATTAAAACGATATTTTCCACATGCTAATGTAAGAATAATAGAATCCTTTGGAACTTTTTCAGCAAATTCTGTGTAGTAGTTTCTTCCAGGTTTAGCTCCATCACAACCTCCGATCAAGAAGAAGTGCTTAACTTTACCATCTTTAACTGCATTTATTATTGTATCAGCATGACTTAAAGTTGCTTTATGTCCAAAGCCAACTAAAATTTCTTTTACTTCCTCATCTTCTTTGAAGCCGCCTAATTCTAAGGCTTTATTTATTATTTCAGAAAAATCCTTATTTCCGTTTTCATCTTTATCTATATGTTTAACTCCATCCCATCCAACAACACTTGTAGAGAAAATTCTATCTTTATAAGAATCTCTTGGTTTCATTAAACAGTTAGTTGTCATTAAGATGCAACCAGGAATATTATCAAATTCTTTTTGTTGATTTTGCCATGCACTTCCGAAGTTACCTACTAAGTGAGGGTATTTATTTAATTCAGGATATCCATGAGAAGGTAACATTTCACCATGGGTATAAATATTTATACCTTTACCTTCAGTTTGCTTTAACAGCATTTCTAAATCCTTTAAGTCATGTCCTGAAATTACTATAAATGGACCTTTCTTTCTATTCACATTAACTTTTGTAGGTGTTGGTGCGCTATAAAGACTGTTATTAGCAGTATCTAGAAGCTCCATTATTTTAACACTGGCTTCTCCAGTTTCAATTAATACTTTAATTAAGTCATCTAATGTTAAAGTGTTATCAGTTAAAGCAGCTAAAGCTTTAAAATAAAAATTGTCCACTTCATCATTATTGTATTTCACAAATCTTGCTTGATGTGCGTAAGCAGCAATTCCTTTTAGACCATATTTTATAGTCTCTCTAACAGAACGAATGTCAGGATCTAAATTTTGATCATACATAATTCCAGCTTTTTTAGCATCTTCAAACATAACTTCAGTAGAATCGCTTAAATCATATAATGCTTCAGGAGCGTGTACATTTTCAGCTTGTACTTTTTTACGCAAAGATTCTTTAATTTCTTGAGATTTCTTTAATTTAGCCATATGATCAGCAGGATCAAAATTAACATTAGTCAAGGTCATAAATAATGAATCCTCTACAAAAGAAACTACGCTTTTATCTATTACTTCACCATTTTTTAAAAGTTCATTAGCATATATACTAATTCCTTTTAACTGATAAATCAATAAATCTTGCATAGCTGCAATATCAGGTGTCTTACCACATACACCAATTTTAGTGCATCCTTTACCACCGGCAGTTTGTTCACATTGATAACAGAACATTTCTTGAACCATAATATCAATCCTTTCAATTCATATTTTTGACTTTACTCTTTTATTTTATAATAAGATTGGCAATATATGCAATAATTTATCAGAATATTCAAAAATAAAAGTATTGATTAACAAAAATGTCATTTTATGTGCAATAGGTAACGATGAAATTAAAAACATATTGAAACTAGCATATTTGCAATTTAAGCAGCATATTACATTAAGAAAATAATTATGTAAGGAAATGCTATGACTTTCAAATATGTACCTATTCTAAGAAATTTAACAGCAGAGAGAGAGGCACTGAAATATCAAAAAACATCAGCTAAAATAATGCCACTTATAGAGTTAGTATCAGATAAGCCTAGAGAAAATTCAAAACTAGATTTTAAAACCTTTAGTAAGCAGTTATTTAATGATATATCCACTCCCTTTTTTGTGGACATTCCTATGTATATTAAACTATCTAAAAGAACAAAATCTTCCGTTACTGAATTTCTTGATCCAATTTATCAAAATCAAATTAAGAGATGTAACTATTTAAATTTGTTATCAAATATTTGCCCTGGAAGATTAGTACCTGTAATATCTTATAATCCTAATATTCCTTATACAAAAAAACTTATTGTAGATCAAGTGAAATTATTAAGAGCTAATTATAAGAAGCTTGCATTTAGAATCTTTGCACCTTACAATAACTCAATAATTGATGAATTAAAGACAGTATTGAAGCCTCAAGATATTATTTTACTTGATATTTTTCAGCAAAAGCATAATAGTACATCGTTACTCCGCATATATCCTGAAATTAATACATTAAAAAATACCTTCGGATGTACCACTGTAATATTACATTCAGCACTTCCAGATAAATTACCAAACACTAAACTACAAGATAATAAGATTATACAGGATGCAAGTACTAATCTTATAACTTCATATAATAGTCAAAAATATAAATTTGATGCTTTTGGTGATTTCGCAGGTATAAAGGTTTCTAATTTAGAAAACATTCCTGTATCAAGTCCTGCATATATTCACTACTGTGCATTATCAAATAATTACATTGGATTTAAGGGATTGTACAGAAAAGTTAGGTCCTTTGAAACCATGGTATTGCCCAAATACACTTTTTCATCTTATTGGTCGAGCATTCCTAAAAAACATAAGAACTCCTGTTATGGATGCACATTAATTGAGAGAATGCTCAGCGGAAAAGTGAAAATCAATTATGCCCCTAGATGGAAAACCCTAACTATATGTCACTATATAAAATCAATGGATGAAGTTTTATAAAATATAAATTGGAGCTGAAAACATTAATTCAGCTCCTCTAAAATTTCATACTACAAGTTTTCAAAACATCTTCAAATATAATATTGTCAGCTATCGCAAACAACAACATTTCTGTATAGAAAGGATACTTCGTTCTTTCATCACTCCAGAGCTTATGATTAATAGCAGCTATCAAATCACAAAGCATTGGGTATGCCAATGTATCGTCTATAAATATTTTCTTATCTACTTTACTCATAACTTTTTTATCATTTAAGTTATCTAAATATTCGCTAGCTCTAGACAGCCTTATTAAAGTTTCAATATTTACTCCTCTAAGCTTTGAGTTTCTACCCTCTGACATAGGAAAGAACATCTTTGAGGAATTAGTTTTTAGTAATATCCAGTTAATAGAATAGGCTACTCTTGTATCGTAAATAATGTATTTTTCAGGATCAATAAAGCTTAAAACCTTTGTTACACTTGCTCTGCTTTCTATTTTTGCATATTTACTTCCCTCTGCTCTTTGCTTTAGAAACTGCTCTACGGAAGAGTTTAGCTTCTCAACATTAATTGAGTTTATTCCACCCCAGTTAGATACGATCCATTTATAAACTAGTTTTCTATCTTGAATTGAATCAAGCTTATCTAAAACAGAAGATAGTATTAATTTTACTGCAACATTTTTCTCATAACTACTTTCTATCTGCTGCAGCTGCTGACACTCTTCGGAGCTAATTATTCCATTTTCTTTTAAGAAGTTAACATCCTTATCCTTTGGAGTATCCCAATTAAACAATTTTTCAATCTTTAAAGCGAATGGTAATAAATATTCTACTATAGCTTCAATATTGAACATATGCGTCTCCTTCTTCCCTATTTTACCTATAATCAACCTTGTTAGTATTCTCTTTTAATTTGGAATATATCGATATCTTGCCATATCATTCAAAATAATATTATACACCTATCTGAATCTTTATATAAAATATAATTTTCTGCAAAAAATAAGCCACGATTTATTTTCATGACTGTTGTAAAGATCGAATATAACTCTTAAATTAAGTTTCTGTGTATTTTAAAATTTTCATGGATTATATATCATTTTTCAAAACTATTTTATCTTCAACTACATCAATAATAACTTTAGAAGCTTTTAGTAAATCTAAGCCTAATAGCCCATTTATTCTATCCTTTGGGTCTATTTCACCAAAATCAACCCTCACATTATCTATAGAAATATTTCCAAAGCTAATTTTGTCTATTCTTTTTCTTAAGGAACTACATATGCCTCCACCTAAGCCATAAGCATTTACAATTTCATCGTCTAATGCTACTTCTGTATCTAATTCTTCAAGAAAAACTGGAGATAATATAGTATGAAATGCACCAGTATCTATTATAATATCTTCTACCAATACTTCTTTACCATCATGACAAAGAAGCAAGTTTGTATATAAAAGCCCATTCTTATAAGTCAATTTAACCATTTATATTTTACCTCTTATGCCAATATATTTAATCATCTGTATTTCTACTCTATCTTTAGCTGTATTATATATGTACTGTCCTGTTTTGCATTTTAAATGTTCTAACATAGCTTCTTTTCCGTCCTTAATAGTTTTTATAAGAGCTATCTCATCTACTATTTCCTTATCCTCTTCCATATGAGAGTCTACTATCTCGAACTTAATAAAAGTATTAGGATATTGCTTTCTTATTTCTTCCCATTTCACGCTATCATCTCCCTTAATGCATTTGTGTTTATATTGATTTTAGCATAACCAAAGACTTATATGAAGTTATTTTAGTGAAAATAAAAAAGCACTCAATCCACCAAAGATTAGTGCTTTTTTCTTGAATCAAAAGTTCATCCAATAGCCCTAAAACAAGCCGTGATTACTTCTTGTATATTAGATTTAGAAACTCTTCCTCAGACAGTACTTCAATTCCAAGCTCCTGTGCTTTACTTAGTTTACTTCCTGGATTTTCACCTACAACTAAAATATTTGTCTTTTTGCTTACACCGCTTTTTACATTTCCACCATACATAATAGCAAGTTCTGAAAGCTCTACCCTATCTTTCACGGTTTCACCAGTAAATACTATGTTTTTACTTTGTAATATATCTTCTATGATGTTTTCCTTAGCTCGTTCTAACCTTGCTTTATTCTCTTCTCTTTCTTCCTTATCAAACATGTAACTTCTCTTAGGTTTAGTTTCACTAACACTTGTGTTCCCACCTAATTTGCTCCACTTCTTAGGCTTTAACTTTTTCAACAGTTCTAATAAATCTAATACATCTTGCATTGCAGTATGTTCTTGATTATCTTTTATATTGTAATGTTCTAATAAATCCCTTAACTTATAGCTATCCAGCTTTTCCATCTTTTTTATTGTATTCATACTACAATAAAATACTTGATCTTTATCTATCCAGTTCCAGAAATCAAGAAAGCTTTTATCAAAGCTAGCATTATGAGCTACTAGTGGATACTTATATTTAAGAAGGAAGTTTTTAAATTCTTCTCTTAAAGCTTCATTTTCTTCAATATTCTCAAGACCTGCACCATAACCTTTTTTATATTCTTCTACTTCGTTAATAATAGCTAAATGTAACTTATCTATAATTTCATAATCCTCAACAACTGTAGCTGCTACTTCCCTTATTCCGTCTTTTGGATAAAAGCTATGAGGAGTTTCTATATCAACTATTATAAATCGCTCTTTTTTCTCCGCTTTTTTATTAATGCTCTTACTTTCATCTGTTTTTTTATCTTTTTTATTTTCATCTAATTTTTTAGCTTCATCTAATCCTGTTTCTTCAATTGAACCATATAGCGAAAAGTCTTTTTTCTGCATATCCAAAAAATAATCTGGATGAATACTATGAAGCTCTCCATCAACATAAAGCACTATTTCATTATCATCAACATATCCAGCAACCTTACACTCAATATGCTTGTCTGTATAAGCACCTTTATAATAAAAGGCTTTTACTTCTGTAGCTTTTGGAGAGATTAAATGCCATTCTTTCAATTTTTCAAGCTCTTTCTCTACGGATTCAAAGGTCTTCCATTCTCTTTTAGTTTCTATCATATATTTTCTCCTTTACATGGTCCCGATTCCTAAATAGTAAAAATAAGAGCCTATATTATAGACTCTTATAAAATCACACTTGTGCTTTTTAAAAATAATTTTCTAAATCCTCTACTCTTTCTAAATCAAATATATCAGTGGCTATTAATTCTATTTTTTCTGAAGATAAATTTTTTATCTTTTCCTCATATTCTTGAGGAAGCTTCTTAAACTTCTTGTTTAATAACTTTATGAGAATTTCAGCCTTTCCTTCATCTCTTATCATCTTTCCTATTTCAGTCACACTGAACACCTCCTTAAATCTCTTTTTAGATATTTGATCTCCAAATTTATCAAACAATGCATACAATAAAGTTAAGCATTTCAGTTTAACTTCACTATCTTCAATTGAGTTTGCTAGTTCTATTCCTTCTAGAGTTCTTTCACTTTTACTAATCCTACTACTCATTAATGGAATAAAACTCAGTGTCAATATATCGTCACTCGTTAACTTTTCATTATTTCTAATTTTATTTTTTAGCATTTCAAGCTTTTCATCACCATTTAAATTTTTCATGTAAAAAGCTTCAATGTTATAATTAATACTTCCTGCATCAATATGTATTTCAGCATCTTCAATGTCTGCTGAATATATAACTACTGTTCTTATCTTGCGCCTATCCTTATAAAATAACGAAGCATCGTAATACAAAAACCGCTTTATATCTTCCTTTTTGTCTGTAGTTTGAAATTCAAAATGAAGATAATTATCATCTTCCGTGTAAAATAGATAGTCTGTGTAATTAGTTTTAATATCTACGTTTTTTATCTCTGTTTCTGCAGGAGCAACTATTTTTGTATCAATGCCAAAGAATTCCACTGCATTATCTTTAAAGAATTCCATAGCCTTTTTGAAGACTGCATCTTCAATTTTATTATAATCCATTCTATGCCTTCCTTTCCACTGCTTTATATATGATATTATTTCCAGTAGAAAGAAAGATATACGAACAAAAGTTCGTATATCTATATTAAGCTATTTTCTAATTTATATCTACTTTTTATAGCTTAAGTTTTTTACTATTTTTATTACAGAAAAAAATCACCAGATTGGCTTTTTAATCATTTACTTTCCGAAGCTTCAAGTATTATATATTTAAGCTAGACCCATTAAATCTAACACACCAACTATAAAAAACAACAAACCCATTAATGCCACTATTGCTACAACTATATTTAAAAATATATAAAAGAATCTTTTTTTCCTTGTATATTTCTGGATCTTGCCTTTTTGAAATACTTAAAGCAAAGATACATAATACCTGCTGATACTAGTAATATTATTATAACGCCTCCACTAGAAGATGATCCATCTTTTACATTTAAGCCCATTAAATCAAACACACAAACTATTAAAAACAAGAAATCTATTAACGCCACTATTGCTACTACTATATTTAAAAATATATAAAAGAATCTTTTTTTACCTTGTATATTTCTGGATCTTGCCTTTTTGAAATACTTAAAGCAAAGATACATACCCCCTGCTAATATTAGTAATACTATTATATCTCCGCTACTAAAAGATGACTCACTTTTTCCAATTAAGCCAGCTAATTCTAACACGCCAACTATTAAAAACAAGAAATCTATTAATGCCACTATAGCTACAACTATATCTAAAAATATATAAAAGAATCTTTTTTTTCCTTGTATATCTCTAGATCCTGCCTTTTTGAAATACTTAAAGCAAAGATACATAACACCTGCTAATATTAGTAATAATGCTATATCTCCACTACTAGAAGATGATGCATTTTTTCCAATAACGGATATAGCATTTATAATTCCAGCTAGTAAAGCAAAATATCCAAAGTTGCGCTGTAAAAATAGTACAAATTTAGATTTTTTTCCTGATTTAACCTTAGTGCTTTTTGCCTTTAAGTCTTTCACTATATTTTTGCATTCTTTCTTTAAATCAGATCTTATAATTTTAGAATTTTTTTCATCTTTCACAAAATGAAGTATTCTAGTTAGATAATCTCTAGCAACTCTATCTTCTGGTTCTATTTTTAAAGACTCTCTAAAGACTTTACTTGCATTAACAAAGTCTGAATTGTCAATATACCTTTTTCCTAATAGTTCCCTTAAGCCTAAATCCTTTGGATTGCGACTCACTAAGAATTTATAAACTGCAGTAGCTTTATCGATTTTATTAGCATAAGTAAAGGTTTTTGCCTGATATAAATATATTGCTATGTCATCTTTTGATAATTCTATGGCTACATTAAAGTTATCATCACCGGTGATATCATCATTAATTCTAATATAATATTCACTATTCATGCATTTTAAATATGGGTCTTTATCATATATCTCTTCTGCAAGCACAATGAACTTCCTTGCATTGCCTAGTTCATTGTTCATTAATTCGATAAAAGCATCTTCTCTATATTTCACATACTTACCAAAATCAACATTTGCATTCTCATCCAAATAGTTATATCTCGTAATTCTGTCCTCATTACTTAACTGCAAAAATATGTAGTTTACTATCTCCCTTGGATAATCATAATGAGTATGCCATTTTTCTTCATTGATTTGAAAACTTTGACTAACTAACTTAAATACGTCTCTTGGCAGACAGTAATTCTCTATTAAAAAATCTGCCATTCTCGTACCAATTTGATTCTTAAGTTCGAATTTCCACATTACTTCATCATTTAAAAGTTCTTCCCAATACTTTAAATCAATACGCTTAAAGAAATCGTCATATAAAGCTTGTACCTTTTCAAAGAATAATTCAATTTGCTCAGTAAAATTAACTTCAAGATTAACTTCCTCTTCTTTTATATTGATACGAGGAGGTGTCTTATAGTTATAGTCGTCTAAGCTGTCCTCATTATTTGTAATTTTTAAATCAATGAATCTTTGATTATCGCTTTCTTTATAGATATCACCATTGTCATTTTCATTGAATTCTTCTTCAGAATGAACGATGTCTAACTCTTCATTTCTTACGGATAAATCGTTATATTCTATATTCTTCTTATAATTTTTAGCATATCTTAAGCAACTATCATAGGCTTCTTTAAGGACCTGAAATCCTTCCGGATCATCTTCTGGATTAGTTTTTTTTAATTTCTTTGCATAAGCCCTTTTAATTTCCTTGACTTCCCCAGTAGGTTCTATTTCAAGCACCTGCCATATGTTCATTAATAATCAAACCACCCTTCCAGTTGGTTTAATTTTTCTTCTAATTCCTTTGATGCTTTCTTTATAGCTTTATCATCCTGACTTGCTAAAATTCCATCAAAGTATTGAAGCAAGCTTGCTATATATTGACGTTTATCTCCTAAAGATTCTTGATATAACCTCTCCCCTTTTGCAAGCAGCAGTTTATTCTCCATTTTGTCTCTAGGGTGAATTTTTATGTCCTTCAAGGCTTTTAATCTTTCTTCAATTTCTTTCTTTGTCATGCTTCCTTTATTTTTCTCAATAACTACGCTTTTAACTTCACCACTGGACAATACCTTTGCTTCTACTTCTAGAAGTCCATTGATATCATAGGTATATCTTAAATCAACCTCTTCTTTTCCTGCTGGGCCTTTTGGAAGCTTTATCTCAAATTCTCCAAGCCATAGATTTTCGTTAGTCTTACGGCCTTCACCTTGATAAACAGATATCCTCATTATGGATTGATTATCCGTTATGGTAACAAGAGATTTTACTCGGCTAACAGGGATAGTTGTGTTTCTATCAATGATTGGTAGAAAATATCCTGATTCTATAGTTCCATCATTATGCCTAGTACTAGTTTCTACTCCAAGAGTGTATGGACAAACATCAGTTAATACCATTTCTTTTAAAGCTTCATTTCTCTCCATTAAGGCAACCTGAATTGCAGCACCCAAAGCAACCGCTTCATCAGGATTTATATTTGTATATGGCAGCTTTCCAAACATCTTACTAACCACAGATTTTATTATAGGCATCCTAGTTGCTCCACCTATAAGAATTACCGCATCCATATCACTTGGACTAAGTTCAGCATCCCTTAAAGCACGTTCAATAGGATTTCTAAATCTAAATAGTAGCTGAGTTGCTAATTTATCAAATTCATCTTTATTTATAGCTTTTTCATAGGTTTTATCACCCAAAGTAAAACTCATAGTTCCCGAATTACTTTCACCAATTGCTCTCTTGCAAATCTCCGCCTGTTTGTAAAGCGCGGATTTTTCCTTAGAACTTAAGGATTCCACTTCAATCTTTTCACTATCTATAAAATAAGACACCAAAAGATTTGTGAAATCCTCTCCCCCTAAAAAGTTATCCCCTGATATAGATCTAACTTCCATTACACCTTCAAATAATTCTAGGATTGATACATCAAAGGTTCCTCCACCTAAGTCAAAAACTATAAATTGAGTTTCCTCCTCTTCTTGATGAAGCCCATATGCTATAGCTGCTGCAGTAGGTTCACTAATAAGCCTCTCCACCTTGAGGCCCGCAAGCTCTGCTGCCTGTTTTGTTGCCTTTCTTTGGGTATCATTAAAATAAGCAGGTATACTTATAACTGCTTCTTTCACTTCTTCTCCTAAGAAAACTTCTGCATCCTCTTTTAAAGCTCTTAATATAAATGAGGATAATTCCACTGATGTAAATGAGTATTTACCAAGCTTGTACTCTTTATTTGTTCCCATATAGCGTTTAAATACAGATGCAGTCATATGCGGATGAGTTATAAGCCTTTCCTTTGCAACTGCCCCTATAACTATTTCATTATTATCATCAACCCCAACCACAGATGGCGTAAGGTTTGACCCATGTATATTTGGTATTATTCTAGGCCCATCCTCAGTCCAATAAGCTACAAGACTATTTGTTGTTCCTAAGTCAATTCCTATTGCAGGCATAAAATTTTCCCCCTTCAATTCTCTAATAAATTTCCATTATTTCTAACTAATTTTTGGTCTAAATTATAATTTCTATTAAAATCACAACTTTAGACTATAATATACATATTGTAACATATTTTTCAAAGATGCTCCACATATGTAGTATTTAGTAAAGATTTTTAATCTTTGCAAGATATTTAAGATAATAAAGTTAATGGTGAAATAGAAGATAATTAACTATTTGGCATACAGAAATACAAGTCGGAAGGTTTAAAGCGAATTGCATTTATTGAAGACGCTGTAGCAAAATTAAATGTAGCCTTGAAAAGTTCTGAGCATAATTAAATAATTATAAAATTATTTAATTAAAAAGGCAGAAACCCTATAAGCAAAGGATTTCTGCCATATATACTCTGTATTCAAAAAATCTTTTTACTTTTTGATGAAGATATTGCCTTTTACCCATTATATTTCATTAAATAATAAGGCTCTTCACCTTCTGTTTCTTCTTCTGTCTTCCACCCTTGAGACAAGTAGAATTTCAAAGCATTAGTATTTTCTTTTACGCATTTTAAGGTTAGTGGCAGTCCAACTGCTTTTACAGCTTCTTTAATTAATTCCTTTCCAAGTCCACACCCTTTAAATTCTGATGAAATAAATAAGTTATGAATAAATTTATCTTCCTCCCAGATTGAAACGAAACCTGCAATATCATTATTCACCTTTGCAGTTAATATAAGCTCGCCTTCAGTACTATGATCAAAGTCCTCTAATTTTATGTTGTCAAAATCCATCCATCTAAAATTTTCTTGTCTTGATTTTAGAAATATATCTCTTAGCCTATCGTACTCTTCCTCTCGAGCCTTTTGTATTGAAATATCACTGTTATTCATACTGCCTTCTCCTATCGTAAAATATTTATTATATTCATAAAGGTTATCTAATAAATCTTAAAATTTATATTCTTCACCATCTTCAGGTACTAAAACCTTTGAAGAAGCTTCAATATTGAACATGATTTTATCTTTATTCACTATTTTATACTTTCATATACAGTAAAAAATCACTAATACATCTACTAACTGCTTCTTCAGTATTTGTGAAGTATATATTCTGCTCTATAAGCTTATTATTACATATTCTAAGATATCTATTATTTTCCTTATATCTTTCTGTATCCTTTATTAAAAGTTCCTCTACCCTATGACCTAGCCCCATATTTTCTAAAATTATTTTACCAACTTCATAGGTATTTAGGTTACTTTCGCTTCCAGTATTGTATACTCCCTTTGGCAGATTAAGTATCTTATCAAAATTGCTTATTAGATCATAAACATAGGTTATTCCTCTATATTCGTTGGCAGGAAGGGTTATTTGCTCATTCTTTAATACAGCTTTTACAAGGTTCCAAATTATATTAGAATTTATCTTAACATTTCTTTCCGGTAAACTAAATAACCAGGTAAGTCTTAATATTACTGGGTCATCCACAATGCCACATATAGCATTTTCAGCTTCAAGCTTGTGCCTACCATAAACCGTATTTGGCACTGCTACACAGTCTTCCTCATATGGACCTGCTTCAACATTGCCATTATATATTTGATCCGAACTTAAATATATTAACTTTGTCTTAGCTTTAGCGCAGCCCTTAGCAATATTAATTGTACCCTTAACATTTACATCATAAGATAATTCAGGATTACTTTCGCATTTGCCTGTATCAGATATTGCTGCAGAATGAATAAGATATTTTGGCTTAATATCAATAATCTTTTCTATAGTTTTTTCTTGATCACATATATCTAAATCCTTATGGTTTAGTGCAATTATGTTATATTTATCTCTATAATATTGAACAAATCTGGACGCAAAAAAGCCCTCTGCTCCAGTAATTAGTATTGTATCCATGTATAATCCTCACTTTATCTTCTTTTTGATGAGTCAAATTAAGCTTTGACCATTTAATTTACTTAATTATTTATGTAATTTAAATCACCTTATTAGTACAAATATGATGACATTTACCTCAATGGCTTTTCAAAAACAACTTGAAGTACTCTTACAAAAATTGGATATAAATTTTCAGAAATACTTTTCTAAATCTTCTACAGTTTCTATATCGAATATTTCTAGTGCAATCACTTCTATTACTGTTTCTGACAAACTATTTATCTTTTCTTCATAATAAGGTGAAAGCTTTTTAAACTTTTTTATTAACTGGTAATTAAGAATTTCACGTTTGCCTAGCCTTCTGCCTTCTTCCCAAATCATTCTTCCTATTTCAGTCATTATAAATTTCTCCTTAGCTTTATTCCCAATCTTATCATTAATCAACTAAATCAGTTTTGAAACTGATGATTTATGGATGTACCACTTCATCATAAAATTTATATCTTCAAATCTGCATATCAAAAACCAAATACATTTTAAAAATAGTTTTCAGATTGAAGCATTACATCTTTAATTATACTTTTAATTCTGCTTATCTTCCATTACTTTAGATGTACTGTAATCTAAATCTGTCTATGAAAGTTTATCATGTTTAATAATAAGTTATTTTACCATAAATCATTTAAACAACATTCTTAAAACCATATCCCTAAAAATCTTTCTCCTTTTAATTTACAAAAAGCTGCATTACATTTACAAAACCTGCATTTCAAATACAAAAGTGGCATTTCGTTTACAAATATTCAATTGTAAGGTTCAAATATTGCTTTTCAATTTATAAAGTGGCATCTCATGCTTCAATTCCCACTCAGTTCTCCCATAAACTCACCTCAATCAAACTTCTTGTCCCATTTACTTGGCATTATGTAATATATATTTGACATATTGCAAAACATATTGTACTATATATACATAATATGGAACGAAAGGTTGTAGTTTACATGAAAAATGTAAAAATGAAAATGGCAAGAGTTGAGAGTGATATGTCTCAGGAAGAATTGGCCAAGGCTGTAGGAGCCACAAGACAAACCATTAGTATGATTGAGTCTGGTAACTACAATCCTACACTAAAACTTGCTGTAGCAATATGCAAATCTCTTGGCAAGACCTTAAATGATCTTTTTTGGGAGGAATGATGATGCTAAGTATTGATGAAAGAAGTAAAAGAAGATTAGAAGAAACAGCTACAGGGGTATTAGGACTATTTTACGTGATATGTGCCTTTGAGATGATAATAAAGTTTTTTGTAACCAAAGATATCTCAAGTATACTAGGCGAGTTTATAATTTTTCTTTCTGTCATCTTCACTTTTCTTATAGTGCAAAGATTTCACAGAAGCTACTCACCAACGCTACCAAGAAAAAATAATGGTGAACTGCTAAGTGCCGAAAATACAAAACAAGCAAAGCACAAAAGGCTGTTAATCTATGCAAAAGACTCTTTTGTATATTCTATTAGCTTTACAGCGTTTTCTGTAGTAATGGATTACCTAACAAAAAAACAGGATATAACCTTTAACCTAGAATTCTTCGTAAGTCAATTTCTTAAAATTATACTATACTTTATTCCTTTCTTTATTTTAGATACTTTATTAAAAGAGAGAAAAATTAAAAAATACAACAAATGGAATGATAATCTAGATGATTAGGAGGTTATTATGAATTTTAATAAGAAGTTAAAGAATTATGCAAATGGTAGTGATGAAAGAACTATAGACGTAGTAGGAAGTTCTTCCCTTATAACCCTTATCATCGGGGTAGTAATTTTTTTAGTTGAAATGTTAGTTAAATTTGCAATAACAAAAGATCTACACTCAATTACCTGGGAAGCTGTGCTTTTTCTTATAATGGTAGTTGTATTCGTGGTTATACATTTACTTAACAAGATACGAATAACAATTAAGTTTTAGTGAACACATCAGAACAAGCTTCTGGTGGTGCCTCAGTTATTAGAGACTTTGTATTAGGCTCGTTACTATTATAATTATAGATAGGGTGTAGACAATGATTTCATTAATTCTAGGTAATACAGTAAAACGTTACGATCCATTTAGTGTTAAAGAAGTGCTCTATTCAAAAACAAATGATATTGTTAAGTATGCAGTTTTTATTGATGACGACCCACTTTCTCTAGAGTTTGGATTTGGTACTTTCCCTAAAGCAATTAATTCAAATGATCATTATTTTTTTCAACAAATCTTATTACTAATAGAACAAAAGCTAGCTAATCAATATAGTAGTCTAGAAAATGCTAAGATAACTTTACAAGAAATTCTGAGTAATAAAGTTGATGATAAAGTAGATGAGAATGAATTATTTTCTATAAAGAAATATATTACAGATCGAACTAATAGAATAGCTTTTATTGAAGCTGCTAGAACCAAACTTAAATCAGACTTCAAGAATACTTAACTTTAGTATCAATTAACAAATAATTAAGAAGTGAAGCTTCCTTTTAGAATTTCACTTCTTATTATTTATAGATGTTATTTGCTATAACCAATAAACCAAATAGTCATTTTTAGAGGTTCAGTTCTCTAAATTATTATAGCTTTTGCTATTCGAGTGGATTTTTACGAGAAACGGTGAAACACATAATATTGCAATACACCATACTAAATAAATTAGAATTGAATATGAATGAAATACACTAGTTAAAAACACTTGAAATGGTAACGGTATAAGTATTAATACAAAGATAACTATACGCGAACTATTATTCATGTAATATCTAGTCTTGCAATTATCACATTCAAGCTTATTTCCAAAACCGATTGATTTAACAACATCAATCCATTTAAATTGTCTAGAACAATTCTTACACTTAAGAGTACTCACAGTTAACTTTTCTCCTTTCAAATTATTTCTTTCTATGTTCAACTTTTTGTGTTTCCTGTTTTAACTTGGAATATGATAATATTCTACCACATTATTCAATATGATGTTACTTATCTATAAAAAAGTAGTTAAAGAGAAGTTCTTTAACTACTATATATACTAATATATTTGATTAATTGTGTTTCTACTTTAGTTTTGACTGTATTACATATGTATTAACCTGGTTTATTAAATAACTTTTGCACTAATATACTATTTAGTTATTTAATACAGCTATCATCTCATCTGGTGAAGATAAAAATCCTAAAGGTCCATATCCTTTCCCCTCGAAATCCATAACCTTACCAACTGAATCATTTTTATCTAAGCAAAAGTAAAGTTTAGAATAAGTAATTGACTTTTCTTTTTTAGAATATGGATCCCAATAACTTAATTTATTTTCATTTGAATAATCAAATTCTAGTAAGATGGATTTCTTTTTAAGATCCTCTTTCATAAAAGCACATAATGTTTCACCAGTAATTGATTTAATCCTGTCGTTAGCTATATCTACTAGTTTTTTGTACTTGTCATCACTACTAGATATATTTGTAACTGTTCCTTTATTATAAACAGCTATTTTTTCAGGATTCTCTATTGGAGATACATAGTGCTTTTCTTTTTTATTAAAAAACATAGTCACTATTCCACAGCAAACTATTATTATTGCTAGCAGAATTAATACCTTCTTTTTCAAAAGAGTTCACCGCCTTATATATGTTTCCAAAACATTGCAACATACATATTTAGTAACAATATGCTATTCACTGTAGTTTTGTAATTTAATACAAATCTATGTGTGCTCACTTAGCGCCATCTAGTAACATTAAACCCTATCAATCGATAATATGATAATAACACCATAATTATATTTATCCTACTCTTGGTTAAAATCAAATTTATCCATAACCACAAACCCCTGATTTTCAGCTATTTGATAAAGTGGCATTATACATTTTCTCATTTCCTCAGAAAACTTTTCTCTTGAAGCATGTTTATGAAAATCATATATTTCTTCAACTCTTAAGGCATCTATGTATTCCTCAACAAAACTATTAATCTTATTTTCACATACATAATCAAAGGCTTCATATTGAATATTACAGAACTTCTCCATATACTTGTTATACGGTAATAGCTTGTCGCTCTTTTTACTGTTGATGTTCTTAAAGGTAGGGGTTAAATTCCATAGTTGATCGTGCATCACAAAGCTCCAGGGAATAAAGTGATCTACGCTTAAGCTTCCTAATCTCTCATAATTAGTTACTGTAAACTTTTCTCCGGTATATATGTCTGTTATATTTTTTGAAAGAATTATCTTATTCCAAAGCTTTGTGGATTTAGTAAGATTTCTCGACCTTGGAGGCTCTAGTTTTAAAGCTATAGCTGGAACATTAAGATTTCTTTTCTGTAAAAATACAACTATCTTAAAGTATATCCACGCTTTTATTATCCTGTAATTATCGTTCAGATATCTTGACCAGTTTTCACTTACGATTATTCTATCTTCAACAATTTTGTATAGAGAATTTTCGTTACCTTGAGATAATTCAACTATAAGTCTTTTCTTTTCACCCTTTGGCATTCCTTTCAATTCCTCTTCAAAGAAAGGTGAAAGCAGTCTATAAGGCACAAGATATGTAAGCTCTCTAATCATCTTTTCAAGCTCTTTATCCTGAACAGTATTTATAGTATTGAAAAGTTTTTCTTCATCGCAGTTTGCTGAAACTTCATAGTTATCAGCAATATAAGACACTAGCTTTTTCAGATTGTCAAAAGCACCAAAGCTCAGCTTATATTGCATTATTGGATACCAAGCACTCACTATCATTCTTGCTATTAAGGTTCTGAACTTTATATCTCTATTTCCTATGCTAACTTCCTTCAAAATTGCCAAAAACCAATACATCTTATAACTAGCCACTACCTTGTCATCATTTAATAATCTCGAAAAGGTTCTTGAATCTACGAAGTTACTTGATGGTAGACTGTTTTGTATTTCTTTGGCTAGGATCGATTCTTGGGTAATACTATATAATTTATCCATTTATTATCACCTTGTGCTTTTCATTATTAAACTTTTATACATAAATATAAATATTCTTATAGGATAATTTTATCATATATTTATTACTTCTTATGGTAAATAACCTGATTTTATGTAAAATCATTCTTTATTTCTATCTTCTATATTATGAATTGCTGATATTTTTATATAACAATTTTCTAATCCATTGTAAAGTGAAAAAGGACTTACTACATTCCTTAGTAATAGTTTTTCCTCCAGTAAGTGAATTCCCTATAGTTAGATTTAAATGAACACCTATCCCAAGATCTGTAGTTTCTTTAGAAATTTTTGCTCCATATTCTAAATAAGGCATATTACATAACGCAGTAGTTGAGGTTATTATCCCTTTTTTGTGTCCTTCAATTATGCCTTCAGTATTTCCTTTGGTAAATCCAAAATCATCAGCATTAATAATTAATTTCATATATGCCTCCAAAACTAAAAATTGATTTTATCTAGCACATTCAGCATTACATAAATACTTATAATAATGCTGAATATACTAATACTCTTCTATTTTCTGTTCTTAAAGTAATCTACCTCTTCACTGGACAATCCAAGTAGTTCCTTCATAACTGATTCAGTATCCAAGCCTAAGATTGGAGCCTTATCATATGAATACTCATCGCTTTCAGTAAATTTTATAGGTGAGCCTACTATTTTCATTTTTCCTGAAATAGGATGTTCTATCTCCTCTATCATTTTTCTAGTATCAACAATATTCTTATCATTAACTACCTGAGCCACATCATTAATTGGTGCACAAGGAACCCCTTTTGCTAAAAGTATTTTAATTATTTCCTCTACATTGTGCTCCTTGGTCCAGTCACTGACAATTGCTTTTAACCTATCATGTTCACTTACTCTATCCTTATTTAACTTAAACTCATCTATTTCTAACAAATTCTTTTTATCAATAGCCTCGCAGAATTTTGCCCAAATATTATCATTACCTACTGCAATAACTACCCATCCGTCTTTTGCTTGAAAAGAATCGTATGGATAAATAAACTCGTATCTATTTCCAATTCTCTCTGGTACTCTCTTTTCAACCAAAAATATTTCAATCAGAGTTTCCATTGCACTTACTGAACAATCTACAAGGGATATATCAATTCTTTCACCATGACCAGTTCTACTTCTCCCTTGCAATGCTGCTAATATTCCTATGCAACAATTAAGCCCTGCTAAAATATCTTCTATAGCAGTTCCAGTTCTTGTAGGCGCAGAATCTGTCCAACCAGTGACACTCATGATTCCGCTCATAGCTTGTGCAATTACATCATACCCAGGCAGTTTGCTATATGCTCCTGTTTGACCAAAACCTGATATGGAAGCATAAATAATTTTAGGATTTATTTCCTTTACTTCTTCATAAGAAAAACCTAATTTGTCCATAGTTCCAGGCTTAAAATTTTCTACGATAACATCTGATATTTTTATTAAGTCAATCAATACTTGCTTAGCCTTTGGATCCTTAAGATTCAATGCAATACTCTTTTTATTTCTGTTAAGGTTGGCAAAATACGCACTTATTCCTCTATCAAAAGGAGGGTAGCCCCTGCTGTCATCCCCTTTTAATGGCTCTTCAATCTTTATCACCTCTGCTCCCATATCTGCTAAGAGCATAGTGCAATATGGGCCAGATAATACTCTAGTTAAATCTAAAATGCGAATGCCATCAAGTTGCTTTGACATTTATAAAATCTCCCTTCAATATAGATTACTTACTAAGTTCAATGTCCATCCTTAATAGTGCGGCCTCCATACTCTTTCCTAATGCATCAAGCCTTAAAGAACGAGTTGCCCCTCCATCCAATGCATGATGTAATACAAAGTTGAAGCCATCAAGCTGTGGAACCTCATACCTTTCGATTTCTCCCTGAACCATACCTTTAAAGTGCTTTTTTACTGCTTCTGGTGTAACTTGAGCTTTTATTATTTCATAGTACTTAGGTTCTCTTGCATAAATACATATATTTGATACGTCACCCTTATCTCCAGATCTTCCATGAGCTATATCCTTAAGCTTTACCATTCTACTTTACCTCCTCAACATGAACCTCGAATTTGACTGCATCTCTAGGTATTAGTGTAGGCCATAATGCAAATACTTCAGATGGTTTTGTTCTTCCCCCAAAGAAACAGGATGCTGGTGGTCCATTTAAAATAAAAGGCGCAATTTCAGGAGTTAACTTATTTGCCTCTTCTAAATTCTTAGTTTTTATAGCAAATCTAAGTATTACCTCATTTAAATCTTCTTTCATCTCCTCTGCCAATGGACCGTGAAGTGTATTAAGTCCAAGGAACTCTTCTCGTATTTCCATTGCATCAAGACCCTTATTTTTCAATCTCAATTTTAGTATTTCTGCAGCTCTCTGAGCTTTATCCAAGGCATCAGGCCAGCTAAAGGGTAAGTACCCAACATTTCTATACCCTTCGCTATATCCCACACAAAGTTTTAATGTATCTGGTCTCTTATGCCCTTTCACTCCCTCAACCAAAACTCTGTCTTGTCCTATTTGCTTTACAGTGACATTACTAAAATCTGCAATTACATCAGGAGTTAAATATTTTTTAGGATCGTGTATTTCGTATAATAGCTGCTCCTTTACTGATTGAGTGGTCATCAGTCCACCCATATTTTTTGTCTTTGTCATTATTAGACTTCCTGTTCCACTTACCTCAGCTATAGGATATCCCAAGTTTTCTGGATGTGGCACATTTCTCCAGTCATAATCATAATTTCCTCCACTTACCTGAGCTCCACATTCTAAAAGATGCCCGCTTAGTATTCCTGTAGCTAAACCATCCCAATCATCCTTCTTCCAACCAAACTCATATGCAAGTGGTGCTAAGAAAAGGCTTGAGTCTGTAGAACGTCCTACTATAACAATATCAGCTCCACCTTGAAGACATTCTATAATAGGTTCAGCTCCGTAATAAACATTTGCATTTACCATATGATTCAAGATAGCATCGATTGGTTCATTTGTATCCATGTTATTCATTGTAATCCCCTGTTTTCTAAGCTGGGGAATTATACTCATAACATCATCACCAAGAACATAACCTACCTTTAAATTAAGTCCTGATTCTTTAATCGCTTGCTTCACTGCTTCCACTGCACACTTCACATTCATTCCACCTGCATTGGTTAAAACCTTTATGGATTTTTCTTTTATCATAGGAAGCATATCTTTTAAAGCTGTTATAAAATCTCTAGCATATCCTCTTTGCGGATTATGTTCCTTTTGCCTCTGCATAATAGACAGAGTAAGCTCTGCAAGATAATCACAAGCTATATAATCAACTTGATCATTTTTTGCCATATTTACTGGTGCCTCATTTAAATCTCCCCAAAAACCCTGAGCACCGCCAATTCTAATTGTTTTCATTTGTCCACCTTCTTAATAAAGATTAGGAATATATATCCCTAACCTTTATCAAGCAATATTCATGCCAAAAAAATAATGCTTCAAAAGCATTATAAAATCATATTTTTATGTATACTTTTATTAGTTAAGTGAAACATCTAGTGTATACTTTATATACATCATATACTTTGTATACAATACCATAGTGTATCTTAATCATTATCAATATTATAAAGCTTGAGTTTTTTATAAAAGGTTCGTCTGCTCATCCCAAGCATCTCCATCGCGCGTGTCTTGTTCCCATTAAACTTTTCAAGAGCTTCTATAATTCTCTCTCTTTCTATATCCAATATTTCATGCTTTAATTTTTTTGATTCTGTTTTATCTTCTCTATTTAGATTTATAATTGAAGAATTTTTTATTTCTTCTGGTAAATGTTCTACATCAATAATGTCATCTTGACATATTATCACTGCATACTCCATACAACTCTGTAGCTCCCTGACATTACCTGTCCATTTATATGATGAAAGTACATTTATAACATTTTCAGATAACATTAAAGTCTTATTGTATTTTTTGCAATATATATCAAGGAAATATTCTGCCAGATTAATTATATCCTCTACTCTTTCACGTAAAGACGGGATATTAATATTAAAAGTGTTTAACCTAAAATATAAATCTTCTCTGAAGGTTCCTTCTTTTATCATTGCTTTCAAATCTCTGTTTGTAGCAGCAATAACTCTTACATCAACTTTATTAATGGTATTAGATCCTATTTTTTGGATTTGTCCTGATTGAAGTACCCTTAACAGCTTTGCCTGCATAAGCATAGGCATATCTCCTATTTCATCTAAAAAAATTGTTCCTGTATTTGCTGCCTCAAATTTACCTATTTTCCCGCTTTTATGAGCTCCTGTAAACGCACCGTCTGTATAACCAAAGAGTTCGCTTTCAAACAAGCTTTCAGGGATAGCAGAACAATTTAGCTCTACATATGGTTTTTCGCTTCTTTTACTTGCTTCGTAGATAGCCTTTACAACTACTTCCTTACCAACACCACTCTCCCCTTGAACCAGAACCGTTGCGTCAGTTGGTGCCACTATTGCAGCAAGCTTTAGACAATTCAAAAATTTTTCATTGCTACCAACAATACAGGAAAAATTCTTTGGAAGTTCATTATGAGGCTTTGCTATTCCTTCATAAAAATACCCGCTCAATTTTCTTACATTGGCTAGTTCTTCATTCAATACATGTATCTCCGTAACATCTTTAAAAATAGAAATTGCACCAAGCACCTCATTATCAATAATGATTGGATTTATACTAGCAACTATCTGCTTTTCAATACTTTTAACTTTGATTTTTTTATTTAGAATTGGGGTTCCTTGCCTCAAAGTACTCAGTATAGCAGCTCCAGGCTCTATTTCACTAACATATTTGTTAAGTACTTTTTCTTTATCAATATTAAGTATTTCAGAATACGCTTTGTTTAAGTAAATAATTTTAGAATGCTTGTCTACCAAAACCACACCATCATGTATGTGATCTATTGCACTTAAAAACATAAATAAAACCTTTTCCTTCAAGAAAAGTCTTATATAATCACAGGTGATAAATCCCACTAACTTCTTCTTTTGGTTTAGAACATAGACATAGTAGTTATTATTTAAATATTCATCATCTATAACATCCTTACAGCTAATAAGCTCCTCTTCGCTAAAAAGCACAGGTATATTATCAAAGTTCAAAGGAATCTTATTTCCTAAACGCTCAAGATCTTTATTCATTACATCTTTTACTTTCAACTTTATCACCTCGAAAATTGCATAATTATTAGGTCCATATGTCCGTAGTGTTTTTTGTAACTTTATCTTCTAAATTTTTCTATTAAACTTATTATACCATTTCATATTAAGAGAAATATAGATATCCTACTTCATATTTAAATCTATCAAAATAAAGCTTAGTAATCACATCGAAAGCATTATTTTAGTCTAAGGATTTAAGTGATATATATAAGTTACCTTAGTTATTTATTATTCTTTAGTTAAACAAAAAAATCGCTAATTAGCTTTATTAGCGATTTTTTTATTCAACATCCATTTTCTATTGTAATAATTTCCTGTCCATATACTTTAAAAAGTCTGTTTTTCAACCTCATACTTTTATAGTTATATACTCAAACTAATCTTTAATTTTCTTTATACAGCTTAAAATTGCTCTTATTAGCTTTACTACTGGATTTTATATCCATATTCATTCATTTTTGATAATGCTTGTTTAAAGTAATTACCTGCTTCCTTAGATTGATTCACACTTTCATCAATATAACTTGAGTCAAATTGAGTGACAGCTCTACCTATAGAAGCAGCAGAATCTATATATTCAGAACATCCCTGATCTATTAATCCATCAATTTCAGCAAACCTATCACTTGGTGAAGATAATTCCTTAAGTTCTTTGCATGCACTTTGAAGATTTTTCATAGCCTTTGGAAGTCTGTCACTGCTTGAGAAATTGCTTAATTCTTGACTAATTATAATATTTTCTTTACCAATTTGAAGTAGAGAATCTTTTACTTTTGCTACATATTCTTTTTCAGAGTTAGCATCATATATCTTCTTATTAGTGGTAGCGGCTTCTTGTACGTTTTTAATTTGATTTTTACAAACCTCTAGATAATCACTTAATCTTTTTAGCTTAGTGTCTGTATCTTGAGATATTTGTACACCAGATTTATCACTAAGTTTTCTTATTGAATCGATAATATCCTGAGAATAATTTATTCTATCCTGATAATATATACCCTTGGGATCTTCGCCTTTCATAAAGGAGTACCTTTCGTCTGCTTGATTAATAAACGCAGATTGATTTTCTAAAAATTGTTTCTTCAAATATTCATTAATAAAAGAATAACTTTCACTTGTTATGGAAACATCTGTAACTTCATATGAGCTACCACTTCCTGTCTTATAATACATTCCAGAATTTTTGTACTGCTCAGCTGTAATATTTTTTTGTATTAAATATAACTTTCCGCAGTCTTTATATTTATTTTCCTCATAATCAATTCTTTGCTGTCTCTTATAATCAACAAAGCTAATTTCTGAAATCATCTTATTTAAATATTCATTGTATTTTTCATTTTTTAACTTATATTTTTTCAATCCCACTTTTATATCTATAATCAGATTATTTGTAGGTAATTTCTCATTGCTATAAAACAATTTTTCAAGTTTTTCATTAAGTTTCAAATCATCTCTTACCTTTTCCAAAGAAATCATATTATTTGAATCACTTGATGTTCCAAAAATACTGCTAGTCCTCGGATTTAATTTATTAAAGATACTATTGGCCATTGCTACTATTATAATTATTGAAACAATAGCAATAACAACTCCCCTTTTATTAATAAATCTTTTATCTTTTAATATATTTTTATTATGTATTTCTAAAGTATCCTCCGAGTTATCTACTGCATTGGCTTGTACCATATGACTCATATTTTCCTCTGTAAGAAGATTATCTTTAACGATGTTATTCTTGATTTTACGTCTTTTAAAAATATATATAATAGCTGGTGATGAGGCTATTGCTGAAAATACAAATAACCCTATAATTTGACCACCTTTATTATTTGATGCCACAATAATTACAAACATAAACAGCACCCAAAATGCTATCCAAATCCAAGATAGTATATCTAAGATTTCCTTAATTATGCCAGTAATAATCTTTAATGTATTCGACTCTTTGTTGTCATTAATCACTTTTTATTCCCCTTTATAAACGTATATTTATATCATAGAATCTATTTAAATACCATGTATAGAAAAAGAAGCTAGTTTCGAGCATATTGTTAACACACGATTGTCCTATATATCTCTTTCTTCACTCTATGTTATCACCACCATCTTTCTTTATTAAAAACACTTACATACACATATCATCCATGTAATCTACATTTTTATAGAAAACATTAATTGCATAATTATTATACATAGATATGTGCTGACAAATATATTTTCTACAAAAATAATTGTTTTTCGACAAGAAGTAATAAATTTTGAAGTTATTATATAATTGTGAACAAAAATTACTAAAGATATCAAACTATACTTATTAAGATGAGAGCGTGTTCGCATTAGAAAGACATAAACTGCTTATATCGGCGATTTTCAAAAAATGATAGTTAAAATCAATGATCTTACAAAAACAATAAAAGAAATTTGTGAAGAACATACCGCAACTTATTTATCTACTAACAACTAGATTCTAAGACTACACCCAAAGAAAAAATGTCTTATGGTCTGTGATAAAAGTGACTGTAAAGGAAAAGTGTTCACCTAAAAATAATAAATATGAGATAACAAGATTAAAAAACGAAAGAAGTGCAATGGAAAATAAAATATAAAAAAAGCTATCGCCGTATTCTTAAAGGTCTAAAAATAAGAGCCTAACTTTAGATTTCACCTTAAAGCTTAGACCCTTGTAAAAAGTATATTGTATATTATCTTTTACTAACTCCTTTTTATACTAGTGATAATAACCCTAGCTTGAATACGTATCGTTTAATTATTTATTAATATTTATTTGCTAAATGCAAATTTTTTAAGAAGGCAAAATTATCTTACTCCTAATTCATCTAAAAGTTTATCATAAATCCTCTTCTCTTCTCCGCTTTCATTTGTTCTTATCCTCAATATAGGAATATTATACTTTTCTAAGATTTTATCCTTCATCCTGTCTCTTTCTAATTGCTTAGGATTATTTGAATGATAATAGTATCCATCTACTTCAACCACAAGCACTGGCATTTTGTCTATCTTTCTAAAAATCAAAAAATCAGTGTGGGTTAATATATTCATTGCAAATTTATACTCTGCTACTGTTCTAGTACAAGTATTATTACATTATTTCAAATTAAAGTTCAGTAAACTTTCTATTTTATCCCTTTCATCTTAATCTCTCTAAAACAGATTTTATCAACAGCAAGTTTCTCCATCTATATAAGTAGCCTCTATAGCACTTCCACATATACTTTAAATTTTTATACTAGTTATAACTATTAACTATGCTTAATAAAATTTATAATGTAGAAAAAATTTGATTTTGTATATATTATGTTTGCTTCTAATTCCTAAATAGTACATACATAAATTTAATTTGATATATTTTTAAAAGATGGAGGATTTAAAATGGATTTTTCTGACCAAATAAAACAATTTTCTAAACGAGCTGGTATGATAAAGGATACATTACTAACTGAAGAATCTACTAAAACTGCCTTAATTATGCCTTTCTTTTCATTGCTAGGTTATGATATTTTTAACCCTACGGAGTTTGTTCCAGAATTTACAGCCGACTTCGGTATAAAAAAAGGTGAAAAAGTAGATTATGCAATAATGAAGGATGGGAAACCAATAATTTTAGTTGAATGTAAAGGTGTAAACGATTCTCTCACAAAACATGATGCTCAATTATTCAGATATTTTTCAGTTACAGAATCAAGATTCGCAATTTTGACTAACGGATTAGTGTATAAATTTTTCACTGACTTAGAGCAATCAAATAAAATGGATGATACTCCATTTTTAGAAATTAATATACAAGATATTAGTGATAACCAGATTCAAGAATTAAAGAAATTCTCAAAAGATGCTTTTGATATAGATACAATATTTAATACTGCATCAGAATTGAAGTACAGTAGTCTAATAAAAGCTCAGCTTAACATACAATTGAATAATCCTACTGACGACTTTGTTAGGTTTATAATTAACAGCTTTTATCAGGGAATGAAGACTCAAAATGTTATTGAAAAATTCAGACCTATTGTAAAAAAATCATTTCAGCAGTTTATCAGTGACTTTATGAACGAAAAACTAAAGTCTATACTAAATAATAATGATGCCGAACAAGAATATACAGATGATACAAGTAAAGATAGCGAAACTGATACAGTAGATAGTGATGAAATTTGTAATATAACCACTACTGAAGAGGAGTTAGAAGCTTTTAATCTAATTAGAAGCCTATTAAGCGAGGTTATGGATTCTAACGATATAACCATTAAAGATGTTGAGAGATATTGTGGGATTTTATACAAAAACAATACTAGAAAGTGGATCTGCAGATTATTCTTTAATGGGAACAAAAAATCTATAGTTATCCCAGATGAAAACAAATATGGAGTAAGACATTATATCGATTCTATTGTTGATATAAATAATTATAAAAATGAATTGCAGAATTCAGCAAAAAAATATGTGGAACAACCATCGGTAAAATAGTAGAGTTTATTTTGAAATAGTAAATGGTACTAAAGATGAACGGCTTCTATTCAAAACATATTTATAAGACTCTTAGAAGTCCTGGTGAGAAAATTAAAAATGCAATTTTTATTACTAAGTGGTTCATCTGTAACTTAAAAACCAACCTTGCGACATTTAAACCACAAGATTGGTTTTTAATTATTATTTATAACTATACAGTTATAGATTAACCATTTTATCATTAAGATTAAAGCTATCCATAACCACAAACCCCTGATTTTCAGCTATTTGATATAATGGCATTATACATTTCCTCTGAAAATCTCTCTTTAGAAGCATGTTTGTGAAAATTATATATTTCTTCAACTCTTAAGGCATCTATGTATTCCTCAACAAAACTATTAATCCTATTATCGCATACATAATCAAAGGCTTCATATTGAAAATTACAGAACTTCTCCATATACTTGTTATACGGTAAAAGCTTATCGCTCTTTTTACTGTTGATATTCTTAAAGGTAGGGGTTAAATTCCATAGCTGATCGTGCATCACAAAACTCCAAGGGATAAAGTGATCTATGCTTAAGCTTCCTAATCTCTCATAATTAGTTACTGTAAACTTCTCTCCTGTATATATGTCTGTTATATTTTTTGAAAGAATTATCTTATTCCAAAGCTTTGTGGCATTAGTAAGATCTCAATCTCTTGTAATCTCTAGTTTTAAAGCTATAGCAGGAATATTAAGTATTCTACACATATATTCTTTCAAACCCTAAAGACTTAATAAACTCGTTAAATTTGAGATTATTATTATTACAAAAGCCATTCAATTTGTAAAATAGTCTGCTGGCAGTTGGTATATATACTTTATTTCCTTCAACTATATTCTCATTTAATTCTAATTTGTATTTTTCAATCAGTTTTTCCTTAGCATTGTCAGAGTCTCTTCCTCTTCTTATAAATCCATAATAAGCTGCAAATTCATCGAGAGTATATCCTTCTCTATTTGCTCTTATATTTAATCTTTGATAATCTTCGCTATTAACTGGTAGGTATATTATATTCTCAGTATCTAAATATTTGCTTAAAGTCTCTCTTATGATAGAATCCGTTTCTTGATTTCCATTAAGGGCACCATCAAAGCCCAAATATCTAAAATATTCTTCAGCCTTATCTATACCTAGTTCCTTCATTCTGCTACCTACGTTTTTCTCTGCTCTAAAGAGTCTCTTACCAAGATAGGTTTCTACTTTCCCAGTTCTTAAAACATCTATATCAAAACTCGTGAATTTATAGTAATCTTTTTCTTTAAGAGCAGCTTTTAAATCCTCAGGAAGTTCAAAGAAACATTTTATTGTATCTTCACATAAGAACAAAATACAAATATCATTTCCGTTGCTTATAATTTTTAATGAAAAATTATCCCCTTCATATTCTGTTTCATGTTTTATAATCATTGAGTGAAGCAATGTATTTTCTTCTGCAGTTAAAACATGATTGGTCCAAGCTCCACTTTCACTTCTTTTTCCATTTATTTTTGCTCTAACAAGGGCTCTACTATTTGATTTTTCATCATATCCAAGCCATCTTCCAAGTTCTGCATAGCTTATATTATATTCCTCAATAAGCTTTTTAGCTGCAGCTTTATCAAAACAATATTTATAATTTGTTCTTTTCTTGTATCCCCATTCTTTTAAAAGTTCTTCTGGCGTTATATCCTTAAGCATAGCAAATCGCTGTATTTCACTATACTCTGCGAGCTCATTCATATTGTCATACATTCCATCAGTAAGCTGAGTCATTAATATCTCTCTCAGCTTATTTTCTAAGTCATCAGTCTCTTCCAAACCTTTACTTTTAATATTGTTAACTTCTTTACTATTGC
Organism: Clostridium folliculivorans; assembly: GCF_024341905.1. Taxonomy (GTDB): domain Bacteria; phylum Bacillota; class Clostridia; order Clostridiales; family Clostridiaceae; genus Clostridium_AR; species Clostridium_AR folliculivorans. The sequence goes on along the minus strand of NZ_BQXY01000001.1, from coordinate 1,308,388 downwards.
TATCCTCTAATAATGACTCATCAAACATAAACTCACTAATTATATCCTTTGAATTTAAAAACTCTAGTCCTAGAAGTATCTTCTTATCCTCTATTGTCAGTGGTTCAACTTGATCTATTCCAAGCTTCTTCCACAGAAAATCTAACATATCAATTCCGCGCTGAAATATTGTCTCTGGTGTCCAATTATCATACTCAGCGACAATTCTCTCACTATATGAGCCAAACTTATACCCCCTGTTCATGTAGGCTTCACCTTTTATTCCTTGATCCTTTTTCTCTTCAAAGCTGTCATTATTTAAAGCTGAATTTTTAGGGTTAGAAATTCCTAATAGATTACCTAAACTGCCACAGCAACGAGCTTTTTGTTCATCAGTTAAGTGGTTGAACTGCATCCATTTACCAAGAGATTTCTCTTTACCGCTTTGAGGAAATATATGTTCAATACTACTTCTTTCCTCTAAAAACACTCTCCAGTCAAGTTTCATTGATCTTTCTGTAACATTATTAGCATTCCTTAGATATTCATCGTATTCATATAAAAAGTATCTAATTCCACTCCAATCATAGTATCCATTTGATTGTTTTTCAAAAAGCTCTTTAATTTTGAGTTTGAAGTGATCAATGTTAAAATAATAATCTATATGTTCTTGTATATCTCTTAATATACTTTCTTTCGCTTCGTCAAGGTTCTCTTTAGAATTATGATCTGAATGAATTCTAAATGCATGTCTGTATATTTTGCTATCTCCTGTATTTGACTGCCTATTTGAAACATCAAATATCTTAAATGCAAAATCTTCAAGTAAATTTAATAGCTTTATTATAAACTCATTATCACAGTAATTTAAAGCTGCCATAATAGCTGGTTTAAATGAAGCCTTAATTCCTACTCTATGAAGCTTCTCAAGACCAAGTTTCACTTCAAGGTCAGAGAAATTATTAGTCTTATAATATTGAGGATTATTAACTACACTCCAAACAACAGCACTTTCTTGAAGCGATGAAATATATTTTCGCATATCTTCAAGCTTAAGTTTATCATTATATACATTATTTATAGTAAACATCTCATCAAACAAATATCTTGAATATGAATTAGACTCTTTTCTGTCATACCCAAAATACATGATCCAATGGTTTCTAATAAAATCTTCATCATCCAGTGGTTTGCTCTTATTTTTCCCTAATTCTTTATATATAGTAATCCAAACTGTATTAATGTCTCGTCTTAGAATTTCTTTTTCATTTTCACTACAATTTCGTAATTTTGTTGAAAGGAACATTAGCCTATTTTTAAGCTTTTCTAGCTCTGAAAGTTGTTTTCCTCTGTTATTCATTGTTTCAAAGACTACATATTCATTTAGCTCTTCATCAAGAATATATTCATTGAACCTAAGCCTATTCGTGACTTTATTAAAAATATCACTTAGTAGTTTCTGTATTGAAGTTGACTTATCTGCCTTTTCCTCAATGTACTTTCCAACAACATTATTAAAGTACTCTTTTGCTTTTCGTAAGTTTTCAGTATAATAGCTTTCTTCAGAATCGTCTACTATCAGTCCTCTTACCTTTAAGATATTTCTCTTAAAATATTTATCGCTTGGATTATCATTAGAATAGCCGAATATAAAGGTTGGAGTAGTATTTTTGCTATTTATCAAATACTTTTCTTTAATCTCTTCATTCGATCTCATCAAACTAAGTGATATATTCTCTTCTTCTGCCCTTTCTAATAAAACTTGTATTAATATTAAAAGTGTTGTTAATCTTTGTTGTCCATCTACTATATAATATTGCTCAAAATTATAATCTAAAAGCCATCTATCATCTAAGGCTATATCACTTAAAGGGGAAGACATCAAAGTTATAAGCCCAGTATAATGCCACCCATCCATTATGTTTAGAATATCATCCCAGATATCACTTAATTGTCCCAAAAAGTTTTTGCTATCATTTGCCCAAGCATATCCTCTTTGATATGAAGGTATTCTGTATATTCGTTTGTTAAATAAATCATCAATGGTCTTAAGTTTCATAGTATTCCTCCATTTAATTCAAGTCTTTTCTTATTCAGAATATATTTTCATCATATTTTCTACTGTTTCTCTTATCTCTTCTCTAAGTTCATAAGGTTCCAATACCTCAGCATCAGCACCAAAACCCATTAACCAAAGCTTGATGCCAGATACCCCATTACATGTAAATTCATATATAAAGTACTCTTCGTTTTCTTCTAAGATTCTTCCTACTGTCATATTTCTTTCAGTTACAACAGTTTTGCTAGCTTTGCTGAACTTAACCACTACCTTTGTTTCGTCACCACCGTACATGTACCAGGTTTTGCTCATATAGTCATTTATATTGAATTTTTCTAATTTCTTTCCAACTTCATCTAATATATTAAGTGTTGACATCCTATCAACTCGATAATGTACCAACATTTCTTTATCTTCAGGCATAGAAATAAGATAGAATTTTCCGTTATCACAGGCAAAGCTATATGGTATAACCTTATGCATCTTATGTTTTCCGGAAGCACTTGAATAAAAGAATGTTACCTTCTTCTCTTCAGCAATGGCCTTGCGTAGTGTTATAATATTGCCCTCAGTAATACGGTCTTTAAGATCATTACTTTTTTCAAAATAAAACATTTCCTTAAGTTTTTTTGCTTCTTTTTCTGGCAATATGTCAAGCAAAGTGTTCTTAACTATATTGAGCTTTGTTTCTATGAAATCTTGGGAATTAACCAAAGCATATAGTATAATGGTTGCATCGTCTGCTGTAAGCGGGTTATTTGATTTCAAAAGCCCCATCAGTCCCTCTTCTTTTATTTCATAGCTTTTATTTTTACCAACTTCTATGTAAGCACCAAACTCAGAATTTAATTCATGGATATAATTGGTTATAGTTTTTGCATCTTTTCCAATAATTTGGGCAATTTCTTTTCTTGTTGTTGCCTGTCCTGATTTTATCAACCTGTATGTTTCAAATAGTAATCTTGCTTTACTGTATCTATCAGAATATGCTGTCATATAAACTTCCCTTTCATGGTCTAACACATATCTTTACGATTTAAAAATATATAACAACATACACTTCTACATATTATGATGAATTCCTCTTTTAATTGTAAACACATACTTTTATACCAAACTTTGTTTCAATTATATGTAGACATCAAATCCATCCTATATAATAGTTACTTTTATATTCATTACCATTCTTTAATCATATTTATCAGTTTCTAACTTTTCATTTATTGTCATAAACTTTAAATATTCAACATACTGGTCGGTATTGATGTTTTAGAATTTATCTATTTTGAAGTCTTCTCTTCTTTCATCATAAGTGAATTTAGCTATCTGGCATATAGCTTTCATAAATTGCAGTAGTAAAGTTATTAAGCGTTTTTTATTATCAAAGAGCCAATTACTAATTTCATTATAAGCAACAACAGGGAAAGAAAACTTCCCTCAAAAAAATTTTTGTAAAAAAAGACCTCAAAAATTTGAGATCTTCTTTTATACTTATTTGATTTCACTACAGCAATACTCATAGAAGTTCTATGAAGTTGTGTAAGCATTAAAAAGGAATTACACTAGTTAAGTTAGATTTATCTATTTTCTTGACAAAAAGTTAACTTTATCCTGTTCACTGTCCAAATCCATCTCAACTTTAAAAAATCTTCTATTTAGATTGTCCATATAATTCACCTAAAAAAAATCAAAACCACTATGATTAGCCCAAAACTTAGCACTCCCAAAGCCACAATCATATATATTAACTTTCTATCTTTATTCTTAAACTCTGAAGCTTCTAAAATACTCTGTTCATATTTCATTTGGAAATCAATCAATAAATCTTTATATTGTTCAGTTTCTTTTCTAAGCTGTATAATTTCATCATTATTCTGCCCAATATTTACAGCAACAGAACTTAGTTTATCTAATAAATTTCCATTTTCATTACTTATCTCAACCTTATTTGTTTCAAGTATTTCTGATACTTTCAAGAAGCTTGAATTGATTTCACCTAGGTAATCCTTTATAGCCACTTTATTTTCTTCACTAATCTCATCAAACTTGCTGCTTATTTCTGCTATTTTAGTTTCCAATGTGGAGTTATTTTCTATAAGTTTCCTTGTGTTCTCCATTCCATCTTCAAACTCATGCTTGAGCTCTGCAAGGCTGCGATTAGTGTCATTAACTATATCATTTTTCATCTGGACAAATGATTCTTCAAATTTAGTGAGAGTTTCATTGAACCTAGTTTCAAATAATTCCATATTCCCCTTGGAAGCATCCAAGGTTTCTCTAGCCTTGTCGAGGCTTAGTTTAGCTCTTTTAAGAGGATCATTCATCGATTTTACTGCATCTTCGAAATCATCAATAATAGTCACAACTAGCTCGTCCTGTGCTTCCTTCGACTTTTTGCTTATGCTATCCAATATCTTTTTTACCTGTTCATTTCCAGCCATAATAATTCTCCTAATAATTATTTCTCATATCATCCATCTTACTTATCAGACTAGACAGCACACTCCATGATTTATAGAATTTTCTATACTCTTTATTGAGAATTTCATTACTTTCTATAATATACTTATTTGTTCCGTCGTCCTTGTTTACTTCAATACGCTTCATTATAACTGCAATGCAGTACTTTTTAAATTTAGCAAATTGTTCACTGCATATCTTATAATATTCTTTTTCCATTATCTCGAAGGACTTATCTATTTCATCAGTTAAAAAATCATATAGTTCCTTTTGGAATCTGTGCTTATTGTGCCAAAAAAGCCCCCAGCTCCTCCTATATAATATATCATTATATAAATCCTTAAAGGTCTCAGATGGTACTATGAATTTCTTTCTATTTGATATCTGAGGTATTTCAATATCTCTTATACCTGCCTTACTGGCAATATCGTAAACCTTGTTATAATCACGCTCTATATAATCATCAATTCCTGAGACTGTATCTAGAAAAACAAAAATATCATCCTTTGATTGCTTCCATTCTTTTTTTGAACTCAATCCATCCACCATTCGCAACAGAGGATTTACTTCATCCATATATTTCTTTTTCAACTCATAGAAGTCAAGCATTTGAATATTTTTAGTCTGCCCTAGTGCAAACTCATTATCCGATACAATCCTCTCTCTGTTTCGTTTGTCATTTTTAAGCTCACTATTTTCTCTTGTAAGCTCATTGATTTTGCTTTCAAAGAAACCATCCCAAATATCCTTAACCCCTATAAATTTCTGAAGCATACCCTTCTCTTCAATTTCTCTTTTTATGCTAGAAGCGAACATCTTATAAGATGGAAATTCATCAAACATTCTATCTAAATATTCATTATTTTCAATTGAACGCTTCAAATTACATACAAATATCTTATCTTTTGAAAAGCCTTTATCAACTATCATTTTACTTACATTTCTGCAAGCACTGATCAAATGCTCCTCTGTAGTAGAATTGGCAAAACAATTCAGGATAAAGGTAACATTCTTTTTATTAAGATTGCTGTTATTATTATAAATTGCCTCAACCTTATTCAATAAAACCCTCATTGACAGTTTCTCCGTGGCGTTGCTTATCTTTATCATAATAAGAAGTATTCCATTATGTTCCATAAGATATCGTTCAGAGATAGCATCATGCTTTTCAGTTACTGAACCAAAACCTGGGGTATCTATAATGGTGCAATATTGAAGAAAAGAGCTTTTCATAAAAACATCAATTTCTTTTGCAAATATATAGCATTCAGGTCTTTCTATATACACGTCTTCTTCAACATTATCACTGAAATACCTCCAGCCGTTGTTGTCCAGCTTAATCTCAATAGGACCCTTATTGTATTCTGCAGTGAGTTTTATATGGTGACAGTTTTCAAGTCCAACTTCTTTAAGGCTCTCAATATCTATAGTAGATTCCGTATTATTTGCAATCTTAAGAAGTGCTTTAATTACGCCAATGGCCCTGCTTCCCTTTTCAAAATCCGACTTATTTTCACTTTCAAGGGTAACACTTATTGATGACAATCGCTTTGCATTAAGCTCATCTATAAGCACTAGAAGCTCATCTCGGCTGACACATTTTACTTTCCTGCAGTTATGTACATCTGAAAATCCCTCTGTTAGTTTGTCATTAGGTTTCAGGATTTGTCCTTCGGTAACAATTATTGTTTTTTCATTTTCAATGAGAATTACCGAAGTCCTATTACCGTATCTTATTTTTATTCTTGCATTTATTCTGTCTACACTTATAACTCTGCCATTTTCTTGTCCTCTGTATAACTGTGCCAGCTCATTTGTTGAAGCTGGTTCAATTAAATCAAGTTCTATCTTGTCTTTAAAAGTTATTTTGCTGTACTCACCCTTAACTTCATCATCCTTATGTATTTTTAGCAGCACAGCAGTGTTGTGTGCTGCAGAGGTCCTTAATTTATGGTTGCTTGCTAGAAGGGTATTTATAAAGGTAGTTTTTCCTGAACTGAAGGTGCCGATTGTTGCAAATTCACATGCATCTTCAAGATAATGTCTTGTAGCCTCCATTCTCCTCACAATCTGATAATCAGAGTTTATATGCTGATTTTTAGAAACCTCATCAGTGAACTGATCTATTTCCTCTATAACAGTGCCATATTTTAACAAAATATCCTTTGCAAAAGTAGAAGCATAAGAATTTGCTTTGAAATACCTTAACCGTCTCAGAACGTTATTTTTGTTTTCCTCCTGTATACTAAAAAGTTGCTGAAAAATAAAGTCTTTTAAAGAATTACAAGCTACATTGAGGCTTTCAATCTCCTTCAATTTTTCAGAAATCTGCTTTATCCAGCCACCTTTAAGCACAAGATCAATATGTGAATCATTTTCATCATATATTTCAAAAATCAAATTATGCAAATTATCTCTTGTCTCATCAGCTATTTTAACAATATCAATAGTACGTTTCAGGAATGAAACACAATATAAATATCTAGAAAATATACTCTCATAGCTTCTTACATCTCTCTCGTTAAAAGCAACCACCCTATATTCACAGCAGCTTTCCAGTGTCTCAATTATTGAAGCATAGGCTAAAACTTCTCCATATGGAATACGAAAAAAATCTTCAGTGAAAATTATCAAGGGGAGAGTAGGATAATTATTATACCTTCTTTCATTTAGATTTTTCTTATCACGTCCCTCAATTTCTTCATCTCCAAACACCGTAAGCAACAAGTCTTGTTCACCATTATACGGTAACGCTACGTTCAATTCTTCAAACCGAATTCGATGCTGACTTACAAACCCCTTAAATTCCTTATTTGAAAATATCAATCTCTGAGGAGAAGTTGACTTCTTACCATAGTCATAGCCACCATGAAAATAAACCTTAATGTTGGCTACTTCGTCATAAAAATGCCTATTTATGTCTTCCATCCCTAACTTTTCTGCAATCATCACTATCTTGTCTATATAGTTCTTTAATTCATTTATCATAGGAACTCTCCACTAATCGATGCTCTTTAGAATTTTCTTTTGTATTACCAAATCATCACTAATTTTATTTATTCCTGATATAATGCTTTGAAAGTATAGGTCTACGTAGTATTTGGCTTGGGATTGTATACCGTTTTTCGTAGTCTGCATGATAGCATCCATCTGTGCCAGTACCGTAACCTTTGCACTTTCTATAAGTTCTCTTGTAATATCTTCAATTGCAGCGGCTTTTGCATCAGTGATTTTTCTTCCAATCCCTGCAACTTCTTTTATTTTTTCAAAAATTTCATTATCTTCCTCTGAAGTTTCCTTTCTCTCCTCAGAGCTTTCATTACTTTCTTCAGAAGTTTTCGTTGTTTTCTCAGATTCTTCCTTTGACCTATCAGCTTCCTCTTTGTCTTCATCCTCTGAGCCCTTTTCATTTTTAATCATTTCTATAACAGTTTCCAATCTATCAACGGTTTTATCTGCAGTATCCAAATATACAAATTTCTTAGTATTTACTTGGATCGAATTGATCTGGCCTTTAAGTTTATTAATTACCTTTTCCATGCTTTCTTTGAATTCACCTTTTACCTTCCCTTGAAGATTTGCCAGTGAAGATATTTCCTGTGTAAAATCCGCAAGTTCCTTTAGTAAAACGCCATTCACATAGTTTAATCTACCAAGCTCCGAAACCACATACTGCATTTCGTTAATACATTCCTGAATCAGTCCGTCAAACTTAATATTCACATCAGTTTTAGGAGAATCATTAATTGCCTCCAAAAACTGCGTGACTTTTTCAACCATTTTTTCTTTAAATTTTTCAACTATTCTATTTATATCATTTAATCCTTCCTCATCTAAGCTGTCCTTCAAATAGTCAACAAACTCACCTGAATTCAGTCCATCCATCTTATCTTTTAAGTCACCAACAACATCTATTAGCCCTATATTAGCATTTTTAAATGCAAGTCCTAAGCCTAGCTGCTTCTTATAAATAAAATCAAGGTAGCTTAGCACCTTTTCATTTGTATTTATAATGCTCTTATGAATTTCATTTATTTCTGCATTTACTGCTTTTTTATGTAATAAATATAGCGCTTCTTCCTGCTTGTACCTGTATTCCTTAAAATTACTTTTAATAGAATCAAATGCTGCCTTAAAGGCATCTGAAAGGCACTCAAGTCCTTCAACAGTTTCTCCTCCATATGCACCCTTTACCATAACAATATCATTTCTTTGAAATTCTTTTGCAACCTGTGAAAGCCTGCGTTTTATGAGGACAGTTTCTCTAGGCAGTGCATTCCATCCTCCAAGAAGCACAAATACTTTTTTGTTAGTTACAGAAACTGCACTAACTATATCATAAAGATCTTTTGGAGCTATTTTCAGAGCATTTGTATAAATTATTACCGCATCTGTGTTCATTATTTTTTCAAGCAAATCTCCGTTTTCCTGCGCTATGCTAAAGTTGTCTATAATATAGTTCGATTGAGCTTTATCATAGATATTTGATATTTCATTTTTCAGTGAATCATCTGAACAAAGTACTGCAATATTTGGAACAGCACTTTCAGTAAAAAACTTATATTTATTCAATTCAAATAGAAGCTTTTCTGATAGCTTTTCATTATTTGAAAATAATCTTGTAATTCTTATTGCATCCATGCATACACCCTGCCTTCTAATATATAAAAACTTTAACCCTAGTTAAATTTGAATATCTGCTCAATATATGTATCTATATCATCCTTTATTGATATTATAGCGCTTTTAGCAGATTCATATATTTCCTTCTTTGACTCATTCATACCAGTTGTGGTGTTTACTTTTTTAACAAATTCTTCTTTACAATCGTTATTAATCTTTCTAGCTTCACCTTTTAAAGTGTTAGCAACTGAATACTTCTGCATTGATATTGATAGTCTCGCTCTGTTCTTTACATTTTCTTTTTTCTTAGTCATGGTGTCCGCATTAAGGTTTGTATTACCTAATAAAGCAACAGAAATTGCATCAATTATCTCTCCACCTGGTATTAGAACTGCAATCAATGCCCCTATAACAGTTATAAGTATCCCGCCTAACTTTTCAAGAAAACTATTGACAGTCTGCTTGATAACAGCTGAAATAAAGTTACTATCTAGAGGACTTCTTTCCAAATTAGTTAAATTTTTATTTGCTTCAATCTGAAACTTGGCATATTCACTGTTTAAAAGGATCTCAATATTCTCAATATATTCCTTTAGTATTTCATCATACCAGCAAGGCTTTTCATCCAATTTTAAATACTCATATTCATATCGCTCTTTAAGCTCTCTTTTAAGTCTTTCTTTTCTGTTCCTACCGATTGACTTTATAAGCATAGACATATTTGCGTTCTGCATTTCATCCTCTATAAAGCTTTCAGTAAGCCCTACAAGGTGCGTGATTATATCATTTGCTGCATTTGAAGCCATATCGGCGAGCTTTCCTTCTGCATTTTTAAACACTGCATAAAGTTGTGACTTAAGCAGATCGTTATCCATTGTAATGTGATCTATTTCTGTTTTAATTTCATCTAAGGGAGCCTCTATTTCTGTAAGAGCAGAACTAAGTTTTTCAAAAGATACTTTTAAATTCTTAGTTATTCTATTCATTTTATCAAGATCAAGATTTACATTTTCAGAAAATACTAACCTATTAAGGCACTCAGCAAAAGCTGTCTTTCCCCATTCCTCTTTAATTTCCTCTCCGTTAATCTGAGCTTCATCTATTTCTTTTCCATAATAACGAATAGGTGTTTCAGTATCTACAAAATAGCTTGCATATCTATCATTAAGAAACTTTATTATATCATCATAAGTAAGTTCACTTGAAATACCTTTTCTTTCATACTGCCATACATTTATAATAGGTATTATCTTATTCTTAAACTTTTCTAAATTGGCAATAGCCTCTTTTCCTGGTTCCTCTGACGTAGACACAATCCAAAATATTGCATCTGCCTCAAGTATTTTTCTGTCGGTTGTAGCAGTATGGTCTTCCACATGTGCTGTTCCAGTGCCTGGTAAATCCAGTATGTTACAAACAGATAAAATATCCTGCTTCAGAAAATATCTTACTTCTGATATTTTCTCTGCTCTAGCCTTCAAGTTTTCATTCTCATCTAATGAAACCTGACTTGTATACTTTTTAGCTGTCAACCAGTCTACTTTTTCATTTTCATAGGTATTTTCTTCATAAAGAATCTCGGCATCATAGTCAATATCATCAGATTTGTACATTATTCTTATACATTTGGCAGTATCCGGTTCATATTCAGTACTTAATCTTTCATCACCACTTAATTGCAATAAAGAATTGATAATTGTAGACTTACCTGCTTTAAATTCTCCTACAAAAGCAATTGTAAATTTATTATTTGCAGTTTTCACCTGCTGCTCAATCACCCTTATGCAGTCATTGAACCTTACCGGAGAAATGCCTAATTTTTTTAGTGATTTGTTAAGTTCTTTTTCATTTTGATCTAAATTAATAATTGCTTCATTCATTAAAGGTATTAGTGATTTTACGTCTTTCATTAGTTTCATCCTTTCTTTCTATGGATATACAAATTCCAAATAAGATTCAAATCTATTAAAAATTTACCTTCTATAGTTAATTACATACAATTGAATCTATATTTATAGAAATAAAATATCTATTTCTCTGAACACAAAAGCACTTCAATCCTTAGGCTCAAAATAGAAATTTCGATTATTTTACGAACTTTTATTTTGATAGATAGAAGTGGTACATCTTTAAATAAAACTTGCTATTCCTAGCTTAGTGTAAACACGTATCTACATTATACTATAAATTTCATAATAATCCCCTTATTTTTGATGAATTACCATAGCTGTTCACTAAATGTAATAATTATCTCCTCCATTCAGTAAATTCCTCTTATTTTCTACAAAAAACGTTTTCTTATCAATTTTAACTTGAATTTAAATCAGAATCATTACGATATTTTTTTGTATTTTAAACTATATATTCAATAAATAAAAATCTTTAAATTTACATCCTATTGTAAAACAAAAACCTATGCCAAATTGTTGCTTTAGCATAGGTTTATACATTGGTTATTTATTTTTTTTATAATACACTATATTTCTCATATTCTAAATATAGTACCTTAGCATAGGCTTCCATTTTGATCTTCTCACTACCTCAATGAAGCCAACTTCTTCAAATGCTACGGGAACACCAGTCCAGAGAAAAGCATCTGGCACATTATTACCATAGGGAACCACTGGATATGCCTCAACTATATTTACTTCATTTAATCTAGCGTATTCAATTGCCCCTTTAATTAACTCTGTTGAAATTCCTTTTCGTCTAAAAGCTTTAGCTATAAAAAGACAAGAAATAGACCAAACTGGTTTATCATCTATTCTTTTAAGGACTCTGGAACTTTCAAGACGCTTATAAACTTCTCTTGGAGCAATAGCGCACCATCCAATTGGCTTATCATCTACATATGCCAACACTCCTACAGGCTTACCCCTAAATACAATATCCTTCATGGAGTTTTTGTTAAATTCGCCCTTTCCTCGCTCAAATTCCGATTTCTTAAGTCTCCAAGACATACACCAACATCCACCACATGCTCCTCTTTCACCAAATAAAAGTTCAAAATCCTCCCATCTTGTATGGTCTAAAGAATATATTTTTATATTATGCTCTTCATTGATATATACTAGCATTTGTAAAATCCTCCACAATTCATATCGGGATAATGAACTTATTAATCTTAATCTGTTTTCTGCATTAACAATTTTACAATATGCTGTCCACTATCTTTTCTATCTTTCTGATATACTGTTTTGCCTCTTTACTGCTTGAAAGCTTACAAATTGGTTCATAATACAATTTAAATAACTTTTGCAATTCCAAGTCATCTACATTATTTTTCAGCATTTCTGCAATGTATAAAATTAATTGAAGGTACTCTTCCACAGTTTCATAGTTTTCATTAACAAGAATTTTATTATACTCCAAAACCTTTGAAAAGTCCTTATATGCTTCTGAAAAAAGCTTTAACTCAGTCAATACCAACGCTCTGTTGCTGTAAACATCCTGTAGTTGTCCTATTTCCTCTATGGTTATCTGTTTTTCCCAATGTCCTGTGATTTCAATTACCTTATTAAAATCATTCAAGGCTTCAGTAAGAAGATTTAGTTTACATAGCGTCGCTCCTCTATTCATACAGATGGCAGCTAGGAGGTCCTTATTCGTAATTTTTATGTGCTTATCCATCCCTCCCATCACATTATAGGCTTTGTTATAATACTTTAAAGCTTCTTCAAGTTGATTTAAGGAATTAAGTGCCAATCCACTATTCATACAAACTATAGCTAGGTTGTCTATATCCTTTAACATGCCACCTTCGTAGAGCTCTTCCATGATCTCTATGGCCCTTTTGAAATTCACCAAACCATCTCCTACGAGATTTAAATTATAGAATATACCTCCAGTATTTACATATAGCTTTGCCAATTGGTTTTTATAATCTTGTCCTCCTTCTTCACTTAAACTCTCCCAAAGATCTTTAGCTCTTTCAAGATCAGCCAAAGCTTCTTTAAACATATTAAAATTGCATAATGTCATACCTCTGTCAGCATAAACCTTTGCTAGATGATCCTTATTAGTAAGCTGTTCATTCTTTTCTAGTTCTTTTATATTAGTTATGATTTTTTCATAGTCACTTACTAACTCATCGATTCTATTTAATCTTTTAAACACGTCAATTCTGTTATTATATGCTGTTATTAAAGTGTTTCTATCATCAAGTTTCCCTTTCCCAGCTAGTTCTTCTCGGATTTGTATAACGCTATTGAAGTCACTTAAAGCTTCTTCAAAATTGCCAAGATTCTTAAGAGCTACCCCTCTGCTGTTTAATGCATGTGCCAGCTTGTTTTCATCAGTTAGCCTTCCTACACTTTCCAAAGCTTTGTAAATTTCCACTTCAATTTCATAATCACAGAGAGCCTCTTCCGATTTATTTAGATCCAAAAGTACATTTCCTCTATTATCGTACACCTCTGCAAGATCACCAACATTAGGAAGTCTTTCTGATTTATGCAAACTTTCCATTATTTCTACCGCAATTTTATTATCTTCAAGTGCTTCTTCCAAACGATTCATAACTCTAAATAATTGTCCTCTGTTCATATGAGCTTTTGCCAGATTGATTACATTATATACTTCTTCCTCATTAGTCAAGCCTCCTAATATTTTAATTGCACTTTCATACTCTTTTAGTGCTTGCTCTAAACTATTTAACTCTACAAATGATGCTCCCTTATTTATATGTAATGATGCAAGTACACTTTTGTCGAATAGCTTTCCTTCTCTATCAAGGCTTTCAATGATTTCTATAGCTCTTTCAAACTCCTCTAATCCTTCTTCTAGGTGATACAATCTATTAAGACCCACGCCCTTATCCATATAGGCCATTGCTAAATCATATCTGTCTGGTAGCGTCCCTTCTTTATCCAGACTTTCCCTTATCTCTATTGCACTTTGAAGATCTTCAAGCCCTTCGTTATATAAATTAAATTTTAAATTCAGATTTCCCCTTTTCGTGTAAGCTTCTGCTAAGAGATCGCTTTCCTCTAAAAATCCATTTTTGTATAGATCTTCTCTGATTTGAATAGCACACTCACAATCCCTTTTAGCTTCCTGCAGGAGATTCAAATCCTCGAAGGTCGCGCATCTTTTTATAAATACATCTGACAATATCAAATAGTCCCCTAAGGTCTTCTCATTTATGTTTAAGCTTTCTATAATTATTCCAGAAAGATAGTTAATACGTATCTGCATTCGTTCATATTCATTACTAGGCACCTTCATAAGAGGTTCAATACTATAAAAGGCTTCGCTGTTTTCTCTTAATTCATCATCTGATATAGTTATGTTATTGATTTCCCTAAAGTATTGACTCATATCAAGATAATTAGAGAACAAATAAAACATTCCTCTGTATTTTGCAAAATCCTTTTGATATTTTTTATACCCCTGTGCAATTGGATCAGACCATAATTCTCTAAACAATGAATACACTGATTCCTTTAATTCCTCAAGCAGCTCTCCTATTTCTTCCTTGTAATTTTGAAGCAGATTTTCCTTCCAATCCACATGCGTTATAGACATTACAGTTGCACCATTTTCTCTTTTAGTTTCCACAAAATTGCTTATGTCAGCTATTGAGCCTAGCAGTCTATAAGTTATTTCTTGCTCATTCATAAGATAACAAAGCTCATCCACTCTGATTCCACTTGGTGCAATTGCAAGTATGAGTAAAAGCTTTTTTATGCTTTCATAATGTCTTTTATTAGCACTTTGCAAATAGTTCATATAGGTCTTGATAATGTTTTTTGGATTGAGTTCGTTTTTATTATATAGGTTAGAAGAGTATAGCTTTTCATAAGCACCTAAATAAGAGAACCTATAATCCAATAACTTCAATAATTCATCCTGCTCTTTTGCTTCAGAAATCGAAAGATTTTTTATAAGATGCTTTTTAAGCAATGATACATATTCACCTGATGTCCTTATTATTGATATTTCAGGCAAGGTTAGTTTTATATTATTGATTTCTTTTCGTATTCTTTCAGAATTTATTAACTCTCCATCAGTTCTGCAGGTTAACAGAATATATATACCCTCTGCAAGCATATCTGGAGTTGGAATATAATCAAAAATTGTCCTTATATTGTCCTTGTATTTATAATTGAACTCATCAAGGCCATCTATTACCATTAAAAATTTTTCTCGTTTTACACCTGTTTCGTTCACATAGGCTCTGTTCAGTTCATAGAAAGCTTTATTTAGGATCACTGCAAACTGTTTTTTTATAGAATCAGTGCTTTGACACATATCCAGTCTAGTGAACTCATCTCTTATTTCACCTACATATACGTTGGCTTTTTGCAGGGTTGAACAAAGGTCATTTTGGAGCATATGTTTAAAGGTGCTTAGCTCTGAACCATATGTACTATTTATGTGGTAAACCCTCTTAATTACCTTATTATAAAAAGATGGTTTCTCCTCCTGGGAGGATATATTATCGAGATCATCGAGTACTTTTGTAAAAACTGTCTTTCCCATACCTCTTTCGGTTCTAATCATAAAAACACCACTGGTATATTGCTTCGTATCCTTTTCAAACCCCAGTATTTTCATAAGATAATCATTCAAATATGTAGGTTTTATTATTTTCTTAGTCTTTAATATCTCATCAATTTTCTTTAGCTGAGTTACAAGATGATTTTCCCTTTTTATTGTTTCACTTGTCAATTCTTCAACATTCAGTATTTTCTTTATCTCCAGAAAAGTATCAACAGATTTGTAACACTTGTCCTTTTTACCATGAGAATAGTTCAATCTATATGCAATATTGCTATAATGAGAAAAACTATCAAACAAGTATATATAAATTTCTGAACTGTAGACAAGGGGCATAAGGGTTATATTATCTTCCTTAGAATCCATGCTGAAGCTTATGTAGATTTCATTTTGCTCGTCCATGCTTTCAATATTATGACCTTTTAAAACTATACCTTTATCATTTATTATCTCTATCTGTGAATAATACTTTTCAGACTTTCTCATAATCTCATGTATGTTGCTCAACATATACCCTATTTCATTTCTGAAATCAACATCATCAAAAGCCAAAGCACCATGGGCAATTTCATCATTACGCCAGCTTGATATATATTTCTCTGTTCCATTGATTTTAACCTTAAAAAGCTTGATAATATTTTTCAGGTAAGTTCTAGTCTCTCCATAAATCATTAAATTCCTTTGTGGAAGCTCTTCATCAGTAAGCCTTGAAATCCTACTAGCTGTAACCTCCCAATCTCCAAGACTAAGAGGCTTTTCAATGAAAGCTCTCAATATGCTGTTTCTGCACTCATTTTCCCCTTCATTTTTCAAGCTATATATCAAGCCTTCCATCATTATCAAAACTGGAAACTTAAGGATCACTTCATACATATCCTTAATCTGCATAAAAGTACCATAGGCTTCACCTGCTGTACTTAACTCCTTCAACCTATGATATTCATGTGCGATAATAGTTGGAAATTCATTCATTGCATTGATATTAAACTCACCGGAACCTAAATCTTCAATTATAGGAACTCTTTCCTCACATTCTTCACAAATCCAGTACTTTTTACCCTTTATCATTTCGGTACTACACTTTGGACATTTCATGGGCTGCTGCCTCCCTCTCATTTTTTCTGCTAACCTCTATGCTCATTTTAAAAACTATAATTAATGATCTTATTAATCTCTTGTAGAAGTACATCCTCATCTTCAACCAACTTACTACAGTTCTTCAAACAATAAGCACTAGAATATAACCATTGCCACACTAGTTTCTTATCAGAATATATCTCAGTAAATAACTCAGTTAAAATCTGCAGTGAATCTTCTTCAGTATCCTTAGCTAGCTTTACTATTTCCATGTAAATTTCGTTCTTGTAACTATCAGACCAAGCTTTATTTGAAACGTAATTTATAATTTCCAGTAACCCCCCCTTTCCTTCTGGCAATAAAGCATTGATTATAACTTCTTTTCTATATTCATCGTTATTGATATTATCAAGAATTTCGTAAATTCTATTTTTCATGTCAAATTTAATCAAAACTCTAAATACACGCTTTAGAACCTTAGTTTTTCCTTCGCACTGCTCAAAGGAACAGGTATTAATTATTTCTGAGTTTAGAACTTCAAATGCCTTAACCTTATTTCCTTTATCAAAAATTATTGCTGATATATTAATATTTGTTAAAGAGCGGACAAACTTACTTCTAATCTTGTCAATTATTTCATTAGCTTTATTATATTCATCATATTCAAAGAGAAACCCAGCAGCCTCAGAATAGAAATTATCCTTACCTGCAATCAGCTGTAATCTTGGCTCCATAAGATTCAAAAACCTATCAAATTGAGTAGTATACAGCTCTTTTTTCTCAAACAAGCACATCAAAAAAGTTATCATTTTTTTATCATAAATGTTGTTAGCAATGTTAAAAATAAAATTATCTGCCAAAGAACCATAACTATTTTGCTTTAAAAGCTCAACAATTCTTTTAATACATTCTTTGATGTCAAATGATTTTTTGCTCTTAAATATGCATTGCTTAGCTTCATTCAATAAATTCTGTATTTTATCTCTATCACCTTTTTTTATGCTATGTTCTAAAATAGGTATTACTGCATAAAGTATTACATCATACTTTTGGTCTATTTTAGCTAACCCTATTACATCATTCATAATTGAATTAGCTTGATCTATTTTACCTAATTCGCTAAGATAATTTGCAATATCCACTTTAGCTTTAGCCCGTGCTGAAAAGTCGCTTTTTAGGTTAGTATATTGCATTATTTCATTGGTTTTACCAGCTTTTAAGGCTTCTCTTATCAATATCTTTTCTATTTTAGACTCAAGTTCTATATAGTAGCAAGCTTTACATAAACTTAAAGCAAATTCAATCTCACCACATCTTATTAAATTCAAAATATTTGCTTGAAATGCAAATACATTTTCAAATTTTAAGATAAGATTATCTTTGTTTAAGCTGCCTTCAAACTCTTCTCTAGTTATAGGATCTTTAAAATCAAACAAAAGCTTTGAACTTTCTCTGCTTTCTTCTAAGCTTTCTAGAAATGAAAATAACTTCTCCTGTGACCCTTCTTTTATAAGCTTTTCAAGCTCTTCAACATTACACTTATCTTCTAAACTGTAGTTAGTTTCTGCTTCTTTCTCAAGCCAACTAGCATCATTTATCTCATTATTGCTTTCAGACTTTGCCTTACTTTTTAGATAGCTTGCATATGGCAAGTAATCTTGTCGTTCTACTATTTTTGAAACTGAATTAATTAACTCAATTGATTTGTCATAGCATCCCGCTTCAAGCAGTAACCCAGAAACGACCTTTTTAAAATCATTTTTTTCAGTTTCAACCTCGATTAGATTTATCATCTCTAATGCATATTCTACTTCACCTTGTTTAGCTGCTTCAGATGCCAACATGCCTCTAACTTCAGCTTGAGCATAAACCGTATTTATTGGTGCTAAAAGTACATCCACATAGGACCTATTGCCTAGGGGAATGTATTTACATAAGCTTTTAGCTGTCTCAACCTTAATTTCATAGCTTACTATATTCTTATACAACTCTAACGCTTGGTCAATTTCATTATTCTCCGCATACTCTATAACCCTTTCTTGCACTGATAAACTTAAGCCTTGAACTCCATTTATTTCTTCATCAATAGCCTCAAGACCTTCTTGTACAAAATATTCGGGAAGCTTAACCGCCATTTCTCTGGCTTTTTCACTATTTCCTTCTTTAACAAATTTCTTAATGACTTCAATTTGGGCCTTAGAATAATAATATTGATCTTCTATATTTTTTATAATTTCACAGGCTTCCTCTAAACTGTTTTTGTCTACTAAATATAAAGCAGCTTGGTACATTAAATCAAATTTTAGATATTCATCGCTGACAAAATCAATAAGATTCAATACCTCATGGGGATACCCAATTTTAATAAGCTCCTTTGCTATGGAAGGTATCATTTTTTCTCTATAAATTTTGTCTGACTGCAGTATTATTAGTTTATAAATCTCATAATCCTTATAATCCTTAAAGTCAATTTTGTCTGAGAAAAGAGAGAGCTCCATATTTTCATTGTATGAAAAAACATTTATAAGCGGCTTTATATCAATTTCTAAGGAATCAACTTTTCTCAACATTCTAATAATATAACTTATAGATAAATACTCATACCAGTTAACATTCTTAAAACTATCAAGCCACTCTGTGTGAAAACTTTCAAGGATTTTTTCTAGAAGCTCTTTTCTATTAAAAATACTTAATTCACCAAATAATTTAGAATGTATTAAATTTATATATAGAACAAATTTCTCCCATCCTGTAAAATCATTGATTTTTTCAATTGTCCCAGCAATATCCTTATCCTTTAACTTTATTTCTGACATAACAGTCTTTATACTGTTTGAAATACCAATATGAAGTTGCCCTATCGACGTACCAATCTTCAACGCCCTCTCATACTCTTTGTTTTTCTTAGCAATTCTATAAGCATTCATATAAAGTTCAAAGGTTGATTCATATTGACCTGTCACTTTCAATTGTGCCTCTATGTATTCACTATTCTCAGTTAATGAGTATAATTCATCATATAACTCAAGCTCCACCAGATGCTTTGAAAAATGCTTTAATGTATAACTACTAATATAATTTTTATAAATCAAAAACTCCTTCCATCTTCTGCAATAATCAATAAGCTTTAGCCTTGCTTGAGTAAAGCTTATATCATTTGACTTAAATAGATATTCTCTAAAACTCTCATGGAAGAGCTGATAACTGTTTTCCATATGTGGATTTTCAAATAGCACCTCTTGAAGCAAACTGATAATATAGGCTGACTGTTTTTCGCTTATATTTAATATAAATTCTAGTTGCTTTTCAGATATATAGTCAGAAGCAGAAGCTATCACATACAAGCCTTCAAGTACTAAGTTTTCTGTTTCTTTTAAACGGCAAAGTATCTCATAATAAAAGTCCTCAATATAATCAACTAACTTGGATTCATCGAAATTTTGGATTCCTAGTGTTTCCAGTTTAGAACATAAGAGTTTAATGTATAGAGGATTCCCCTGGGATTTTTGACAAATAAGATTTATCAGAGCTTCTTTTAGGTCATATTTATTTACAACCTCATAAAGAATAGCTCTTATATCCTCTTTGTTAAGTCCATCTATATCAAACCTATCCTTGTAATCATAAGGTATGTTACGATAAAAAATCTCACTTTCCCTTACAGGCCTTGAGGAGTACACAACAATTATGTTTTTATAGCTTTCAGTAATTAAATGGTTTAATATACCTCCCTCAATTCCTTCATCTAGTCCATCAACAAATATGACAAGTTTTTTATCTACCAGTTGCTCTGAAATCGTTCTTAAACGTAAATGAAGATTCACTCTCTTTTCTTCAAGAGAATTTCCCATAGGTATATCTGTTTTGTAAAAGTTTTCAACTCCTCTATTTAAATAATCCAGCATAAAATCCGGCCTCGCATGGATAGTGCCTCTTCTTATAAAATACTCTAATTGATAAATCCTTTTTTCTTCTGAAGATTTATTTAGATTTTCTTCTCTAATAATTTTAGCAATCAACGCTGACTTGCCTATACCTGGACTTCCAAAGATAGCTAAAACGCCTCTATCTCTACTATCTATAAATTCTCTTATATTTTTCTTCTCTTTCACTCTTCCTTTAAAAAGTTCTGTAAGTTCAAGTATTCTTTCTCTGAATTCACTTGTAACATGATACTTCCATTTTTCAATATTAATTACGCTAAGGAACTCTTCATACATTTGCTTATCCCTAAAGTGAAGAGATTTAGGATAATTAAGCAAGGATATCTCCTTTTTCCTTTTCAAATCATTAAAAAATACAATTGAATAAGTATTAGGATTACTTAAGTCAGTTACCTTACAACTCAAAATAGGAAATAAATCCAGTACCCTTCCTTTACTATCAACTAAGTAAGGATGGTAATTTACTAAATCACTACAATTATTTGTTACTGCCCTTAAAATTTCTTCGTTAAGAGAAACATCAATTGAGCTTTCCAAAACTAAAAGCTCCAAAAGTCTATGATTTTTAAAGGCTATTATCTTAGTGTCTTGAAGCCATTTTGCCGATAAAATCTCTTCAATCAGAGGCATTAGCATTTCAATATCTTCCATGCACTTTTCGTCACAAGGTGTTGCCCCATGGGCATATTCATTTCTCAAGGTGATTACTCTTTCAACTTTTTTGTTCCACTTATAAAAATAATTATGAAAATCTTCAATAAAGAATATTTTATTAAACCCAGAATAGTGGTTTAAAAATAACTCCCTTAATTGCTTTTTTGCTGATGCAGCTTCAAGCTTCAAGCAAAAAGAATCCCCTGCTTCATCATAAGCTGACTTAAATAAATCTACGTTTCGCCCCTGCAAAGCATTAAGCATAGTATAAAATTCTGCTTTAGATAATTTTCTTTGG
Organism: Clostridium folliculivorans; assembly: GCF_024341905.1. Taxonomy (GTDB): domain Bacteria; phylum Bacillota; class Clostridia; order Clostridiales; family Clostridiaceae; genus Clostridium_AR; species Clostridium_AR folliculivorans. The sequence goes on along the minus strand of NZ_BQXY01000001.1, from coordinate 1,286,793 downwards.
ATAACCATCTCATCCATTATAACCTTACTAAAAAGCTGCCATAATCCGAGAGATGGTACCTTTAAACCTTCTGACAATAATGCTTTTACTTGTTCTGAAATATCCTTTACTGAAAAATAATTTGCGATTATCATTGCTGTATGAGTTTTTATAACTGTCTCAAAAAGATCAATCAGCCTATGTATCTTCCTAAATGGCTGCTGCTCAGCTTCAAACAAACTTATCATTGCATTAATATGTATATGTTTTGTCCACCTTTGCTCCAAACTAGCTTCTCCCTTCAAATGTCAATAAGCATATTATAAATATACTTTAATTTATAGCTCTAGCTTTCACAGTAAACTCTTCTAAGGCTTCTGTATTTATATTTTCTTTACTTACATTTTTAAGTATACCTACATAGTCTAATACAGTACTTGGAATTCCTCCTGCAATCAAAGTAGAATATTCATTAATCAACCTGTCAACTACATCTTTTGCCTCGTTAATTCTTTTTTTGTGCAAATATGCTAAGACCTTACTTGATAGAACTCCTAGTTGTATTACTTTAATTGTAATATCCCTTTGACTTTGTTCACACAGTTCTATTGCCATATCATAATATCTATTTGCCTTTTTTATCTCTTCAGAATATGCGAAATAGTCTCCCATATGCCAATAGATCATTTCAAGTGGATGAATACCACTGAAACTTGCTTTAAAAGTTTCTAAGTTTACATTATTTTTTGTCATTGCCTTGTACATATAAGATGCTATAGAATCTTCCTTAAGCCTCTTTGCATAAGACATGATTCGAACATATGCTAAGTATTTATAAATAACATCATATAATCTTTGTCCATTAATCTTATCTATAAATTTCTCTACGCTATCCTCTTCCATATAATTCATATTCTCAGTTTTTAATATTAGCTTAAGAGCATTTTCTATATTTCCTGCTTCGCATTCTGCTTGGCTTAAATAAAGATGCTGTCTTACCTTATCATTTTCGTTTGCAAACTGTTTAAGAGCATTTTCATAATCTACTCTAGCTTTTTCTAAATCATCTTTTTCCTTATGCATAGTCATTGCCCAGGCTTGAAGCCTTGTACCGTAAGCTTTTGCAAGCATTATGTTTTTATCTCCAAGCATATTATCTTCTGCTCCATCAATAATTGACATTAATTCCTTCATCTGTTCCATTATCTTAATAACCTTTGTCATATTATCAATACTAGCTTCAACATCCAACATGTTCTTTTGATGAATTGCTTGTCTTGTTTTATACATAATGAAGTATTGAAACTTAATAAATAAATCAGTTAAATTTTCAAGTTCTATCATAAAAAATTCGTCTTGTTCCTCTGCTTGAGCACTTCCCTCATGAGTGTATATAGTATATAAATATAGTATTATATCTAAAATAAACTCTGGAACTGCCATATTCCTCTGCTTTAATAGCGGAACCAATTCACTTTGGAGCTCTGTAAGTATAACCTTTAACACTGAATAATCTAAATGCATTCTTATTAGTGTGTCTATCTTAGAAGTAATGCTCATAAGCTGATTGTTAATAGCAAAATCATTAAATTGCTGTAATCTGTCTAAAGCTAAATCCAAATATTTTTTCTTACCTTCAGCTAGTTCACTGTTGAAATACAATTCGAAAATGACATCTCCAAACCTTCCTTCAGCAATAGCTCTTTTAATTTCAATATCTACTGAGCTTTCAAAAATTGAAAAGTTTAGCTCTTTTTTGTACAACTCGTTTATAATAATTCTATCTTCATCAGTAAATTTTCTAGAAGTCCTAGTTAAATATGTATTGCAAACACAGTCCGATAGCATTAGTCTTTTATCTATCCTAGCATCTCCGAAACTAATCTTATACTTCCATCTAGTTTTCTTAGTTAATGCATTTCTCGCTATCCCCAATACAACCTTTTCTTTTAGTCTTTTTTCGTATTCTTCTTCGCTTAATATGCCTTTGCCAGCAGTTGTATTTTTTCTGGTAGCAACCAATACATTAAGCTCAAAGTCTCCGTATTTTGCTGACAAAAACAAAAGTAGCTGAATGATACCTTCTGACAGGATATTAAGATAAGTGGTGTCACTATCTATCACAAGAAGTCTTTCTTTGTTTTCAAACACCACAAATTCTGCCTTGTATTCAGCTACTTTCCTCAATACTTCAATATTTAACTGCCCATTTTCCTCATTGAAGTGAACAAAATCTCTATTTAATATCTTTCCTGCTATAGTTTCATCTACTATTCCTTGTTCAATAAGAACTCCTCCTACAAGTGAAGGATTTAATCTTTTATTTGAAATATCACTTAAAAAATCTCCACTTTCATCAATCCATAATTCAAAACAGTTATTATATCTCATCTTTACTCTCCTAAACATAGCTTGTCTAATTATAATCTAAACTTATTCAATATGAGGTTCTATATACACTTCAACCATAGGAGGCTGTGAAAAAAGCTATTCTATAGGTTTCGCTACACCACGCGGGGAGTGCCACGAGCGGCCCACGAAAAAGGATAGCTATATTTTTCACATCCTCCTCTAAACAAATAATATTCTTTTCCCTAATCAAAATTCTCCAGTATATACTACAAATTTAGAAATTTTATTGAATTATAACATATTTATATATAAATTTACAGATAGTGTATGTAATTGTTATGTACTAAAATTTGATTTTTTTATATATCTTTAATCACATTTAAATCAATTGATTTAAAAAAGTTTTCATTTCTAGATTAAAAGTAGGTTCACTTCTCGAATAACTTTTATATCTATTAGTTTTGATAATGTGTAAAAATACGCCCCCTAAAATAAGGTGGCGTATTTTTTCAAAAACTATGGTTTTCCATAAGAATTAGCCTCTTGAATTTATATCAAATTATTCTAACTACACTAAAAAATAATATCTTCATTTAGAATATGAACCCCATAATGAGAATCTAATCGCTCATCAGCATCACTACTATTATCGCATTTTGGGCATTCAACAAACCAAGGATATTTACTTTTTTCTTTTTGTGAATGATAATTATATAGATGTTTAATAATATTATGATGTTCTGGCTTTTCACAGTGGGTCTTTACCCAAAACTCTCCGCATGTGTTACAGGTATAATGATACTTATCAAAACCACCCTGCGTTTTTTTCATTACTTTATTTATTTTGTCTTCTGAATGGACTATCTCCCCACAATTCCAACAATAATCGTATAATTTCAGATGATATTCTAAAATCATTTTAATAAAAGTCTGGAAGTTTATAATTTGACTAGGAACAAAAGCAAAAGCTCCAAATCTATGACTTGGCGTTTCAGCTCTCCATCCTAATTCTTTTCTTTGATCCTCATTCAAATAACCTCCAAAAAAAGTCCATTTTTCTTCTAAATCAGGATGTACAATAAAAGAAGCAATAGGCAAATATACTGTATTCTCAAATGTTCTAATATATTTATCTATAGCAACTCCTTTTACGTCATTAATCCACTCTGCTTTTGTTTGTTCATTATAATTCTTATACTTTGCATCAATATAAACAATTTTAGACTCGTTATTAATATTGAAGCTAAACATATAGTCAGGTTGCTTATATTTACCATCTTCTACGTTATAATATATCTTTTTATTATACAAAATTGTTAGTGTTATTTTTCTTTCCTCATCTATTTTATGGCTTAGAACTGCCTTTAAATCATCGCTAAATTTCTCTTCATTCATATATAAATATTGATTTATTATACTGTAGATTTCATTACAATTTTCTATTTCCCATTTTTGCTCATTCATAAGAACTTGTACCATTTTAAAGAAGCACCAAAGTTCATAAAGATTATGAGTAGCTTTGATAGCAAAACTTTTTTTATTAAAGTCACTGATAAAATCTATCTTTAAATCTAACTCTTTTAGGTATCTCCATAAAACCCCATAATCCGAATCATTTACAAAAATTTGTGTTGGTTTCCATGTAGAATGTATATCTTTAACTCTATGAAAAATATCTAATGATAGAAGTGACTCTATACTATTATGAACACTTTTCCAATCATCATTCTGATTTAAAAAAATATTTCTCTTATTACAACATATTTCATATTTTTTAATGATAGATTCAATAAATGATTTATTTTCACTTAAGTTACTATAATCATTTTTTAACTTATGTAAAATGGGGTCATTAACATATTGAAGTAATTTACTTATTACATCATCTTTTTCATATTTAGGAACCTTTTCTCCATTAATACTATATAGTTTTGTTATTTTAATATTGTATTTTTTAACAATACCACCATCAGAAAATTTATATCCCGTAAGAATATTTCCTCCAAGTGGGTCATCACTGTCATTTGAAACGCTTTGTGCCTGAGCTAATATTGTAATTTTATTTTGCATAAGTTCATAATCAGATTCACAAATTTTCTCTATAAGATAAATGATCTCATTTAAACTACTTGTTTCTAATTCAATAGTAGCAACTCTTGCATGAAATTGTGCATCCCTCCACATATTAGAAGTCATATACTTATAACTTCCCCTATGTAGATTTAAAGGATAAATTTTATCGCTATTTTTAATGCTGTTAATAATTAATTTACAGGTATTACTGCCAATTTCAAGATTAATATTGTTGTTGTTAATAACTGCTTCCTTATAAATATCAAAATAAATATTAATATTTCCTACCGTATTTACATTGTTATGCATAATAGAGTTAATTTGGTTTAAATAAATATTTTCACGCCTATTTATTTCGGTTTCATGCAGTGATGTTCTCACTTTTAATTCTTGTAATATATCTTCGATATTTCTATTGTATTTACTCTCAATTACTTTTTTAATTTGATTAATTTCTTTTTCCCGTTGAATTGCTTCATTCTCGTAAGCTTTCGTATAATATACAATTTTATCTCTTAGTCTAGATAGTGCGTATTTTATTATCCGATTTTCGTATATATCTACATTTTCAGAATGAGTCTGAGTAGTATATTTATTCTTAGACGGTAATATTGCTCTTTCAATTAAGGTTTTTGATTTAATATGTTTGATTGACTTATAATTAACCTTTTTCCATTCTGGTGTTAAATTAACAGCTGGATTCCTATCTATTCTTTTCAATGGATTACTAATCATATTCAAACAATTTATTATGCTATCTTTTCTATACTCCCAATTTCCTTTTAAAGCTACTTTTGCTTTTTTGTTAATTATTAAATCATCTTTTATCTGAAGTAAATCATTTACCATAGATATATAATCTTTATACATCATAGAAGAAGGTAATACACATATAGGTGGTGAAGTATAAATTTCGGTTCCTGTGCTGTCAAAAATATCTACATAAAATATCCCTGATGTATCTACACCAACTGGCATATATTCAGTGCTTTTATCAAATTGAATTTTTCCTTTTTTAATTTTTCCTTTAGGAGAATCAAAATAAATTTTAGCTGTTTTATCATATTTTAATGGGTAAGCTATATCCTTATCATCAGTACATGTAATGAATAAATTGTATTCAGCCATTTCCTCACTTTCATCGAGGTCAATAAGCTCAAATCCTAACTGATAAATATTTTTCAAGTTATTTTTATCCCTGTAATGTGTATATGTATACCAACATTCCTTGTCATCATTACCTAACTTAGTTCCTTCCTTGTAATGCTCTTCGCTCAAAAATGTAATATTCTCAACCAGAAAATCACTTTTTGTTGCCTTTGAATAGTTAACATTAATCATGTGAGCCTTAAGTCTCAAACTAATCACCGCCAAAAGGTAAGAATATGCTCTTGATCACAATATTCTTTCATTTTCGCAAATATTGATTTTGATATTTTAGTATCTTTTAATTGTTTTTGCAATAAAACAATTTGTTTATCTTGATCATCATCAATACTTATATTAATTTTAGGTAATACCATACACGAAACTACATAATCGAATAACCTATCATAATCATTTATAATACCGCTTCCAATAATTTGTTCAATTTGATCATCAAATCTATTATTTAAGTATATCTTTAACTTTTTAAGAATTTCCTTAATACTATTTATTCTTTGTAAAAATTCCTCATCTACCTTATATCTATTGATCCCAAAATAATTAGCACTAAGATACAAATTTTTATTATATAATTTTTTGTACTCTTCTTCATTTTCAATTATATCAATTTTAGTATGCTCGCTAAATTTCCCAAGTTCTATAACAAAACTTCTGTCTACTACTTTTGGACTTAAACCTTTTGTTGTTTCATCTTTATTAATAGTTCCAATGAACCTTATATTATTAGGAATTTTCACATTTGAGGTATATCTTCTAAACATATTCCATTGCCATTTTAATTTAAAGTATTCATCAATTTCATTTGAACTAAGCTGTAAAAGAGGCAAATCACTGCTTAAAGCCTTTTCAATATCTATATCACCACTTATGTATTTTTTTATCTTGCCATGTAGTTCTAGTCCTATCTGTTTATAAATATAATCACTATACAAATTTAAAGTTCTTACTTTCGATTGAAGCTTACTTAAAAATTCAGAAAAGTAATATTCTACATGAGCCAAATTCATTTCATCAAGACATATAAGGAATAATCGTTCTGGGTATTTGTTCGCTTCAAGTATTGCATCTAAAAATGGTGTTGCCACATAGGTCTTCTCTACTGGATTATAGAAACCTAGTAAATCCTGATTATCTGTCCAATTGGGCTGTACAGATACCAACCTGTACTCAGCAGATATTGCCTCAGCAAAGCCTTCAACCAAACTAGTTTTTCCTGTTCCAGGTTCTCCACATAAAACTATAATCTGATTTGAACATAAAGCCGAAAAAAGCATTTCAATAATATGCCTATCATAATATAATTTTTTATCTTCCCTTATGCCTAGATACTTTTGAATATATTCAATTTGTTCTAACTTTTCCTTAATATCTACTCTGCCTTCTGTCTCATTCGTATATTTGTCACTGTCCCAGTATAAATTAAAACCAATTTTTTCATATTTCTTTGCTATTGTTTCTATCTGAACAATTGAGTTTTTCTTATCTTCTAATTCTTTATTAATCTCTATTAGTTTATTTTCACGTATTTCATTTAATTGTTTTTCTAGTTTAACTTTTTCCTCACTTAGTAATGAAGTAAATTTTAATATTTCATTTTGCTTTTGCATGATTTCATTATCTAACTTCGATAACTCATTTTGCCTTTTCGATATATCATTAATTACACTATCATTTTTATCTTTGAATAAATTTATTATATCTTCACAAAAAACAACGCTTTTATTTGCATATTCTTTTTTAACTATTTCAGCAAAGGTTAATTCAATATCTTCCTCAATCAATTTATTATATATTTCTTCCAATTCATCTATTATCCTAATGGTTTTCGCATCTGCAATTATAGGACTATTCTTTTCACTATCCTTATCATCAACTTCACGATTATTTCTATTAATATCAAACTTAAAAACTATTTGATCATATTTGTGTATTTTTTCATAAAGTATAGAGTTTTTACCTGGGAAACATATAATTCTTTCAATAATTTTTTCATTAAAGGGATTTCTAATTCCCTCATTATCTAAATTAGTTATATCGTCAATAGTAATGAAACCTCTTTCAGGGCTAATATTTTTTATCCATCCTTTTAAAATCTGCTCTGTTTTCCAAAGTTGATTTAATTCTTTAATTTTAGAACCTTTCTCTAAAGTTTTATACTTCTCATAATCCAGATAGGCCAATTTTTCTCCTCCTCGATAGTATGTTATCTCTCTTTATAACTTTTAAATTTTCTATCATTATGTTAAAGATGTTTATAAGTTTGTTATTTACACTTAAATTATTAATGATTATTTAATCGTTACAAAAGTTTTGTATATTTCTATCTTACTCTCTCTTCAACACTCCCACAGCCACTCCCAATATATTCATCTGCCCTTCACTAACCTGTATAGGCTCATAACTAGGATTTTCCGGCATTAAGAGTATGGTATCTCCCATCTTAACAAATCTTTTCAAAGTAGTGTTTCCGTCTAAGTCCACTGCAGCAATCTCATAATTATTTGCAGTGTTTTGCTGCCTTATAACCACTATATCACCATTACATATATTAGCATTTATCATGCTGTCACCCTTTACCTTAACCATATAGGTATTATTAGAACCTCCTACCCACTTTTGTGGAAGGTAGAATTCTTCTTCTACAGAGGAGTTTATAAGTATTGGATTGCCTGCTGCTATGGAGCTGAAAACATTTATTCTTTTTATCTCGTTTTCAGGGAATATATAGGAGTTATCTATTATGATTTCTTTGATACTATTGCAGTCTCTTGTGAACTTTGAAACCTGATTGTTCTTTAAATCTACATAAGAATATTCTTCTAAGGATGATGGAAGCATTGAGGTTTGGAAACCTTCTATGTCTTCTACTATCTCAAGATTTCTATTGATGATAATTAAATCAACTCCATCAGTTGCTATACCATATTGACATGTTGGTGATGCACTTATATAGCTCTTAAGCTGCTCTAGGCAGTTTACAAGTCCAAAACCTTTTCTTTTTACTTCAACAAATATGTATGGAGTTTTAACGTTGTTTTTATATATGGTCACAGCTACATCAACAAAACCTACCTTGGAAAATAAATTCACCTGCTGCTCTATACTTATTAAATTCAGAGGGTATTTATAGCTTTCCTTTAGCTCATTTATAACCCATTGTCTTATCTTTTCTTCATAAGAATATACATCTTTAACCTTTTCCTTAAAGTTGTAGTTTTCCTGTCTTATATGATAAAAACTTCTCATTAAAGTGTTATCTGAATACTTTAAAAATCTCGGGTCAATATCTAATATGAACTTTGAAGGTGTCCCATCGCATGTTAAGTATAGCCTTTCTGTGGCTCTAGTCATACCAACATACATGAGCTTTCTTTCCCTGGATTCAAGAAGTTCTTCATCATCTATTGTTACACTTCTTAGTGGCATATACTTTGAATTAAGTCCGATTATAATGACAACCTTAAACTCTAACCCCTTAATTGAATGCATGGTTAATAGCTTTATTTTGTCATCTCCAAATTCATAACCATCAGATTTTGACATAAGTTTATTAGGTATTTTCTTATCTTCTAAGAAATTCTTAAACTCACTTATTTGCTCATTTGTCCTTGCTACTATGGCAATATCGCCATAATTATATTTATCCTTAAGATCTGTAAGTAGCTTTACTACATAGTTTTCTTCCTGTTTTTTATCTTCAAAAACTCTAAACACTGGGTAATGTCCCTGTTTATCAAGCAGAGAAGGTTTAACAAAGTTTTCATCTTCAATTATCTGAGTATCCTTTTCTAGTAATGAATAAGCTGCTTCAGCTATCTGTGTTGTGGTTCTATAATTCTTTGAAAGAGAGTTACTTCTTCCTTTTACATCAAAACCAACAGATGCAAAGCTTCTTCCCTTTACAAGCCAGGATTGAGGATATATACTCTGTGCAGTATCTGCCACAAAGGTTATTGAAGAATATTCCTTGTTGCTTATTATATTGTTTAAAAACTCTAACTGAACTCTAGTAAGATCCTGACTCTCATCTACGATTATATGGGCATATTTTTTGTATAAGGATTTCTTAGATTGCTCCAAAGCAAAAAGAGACATGTCATGAAAATCAACTTTATTTTCCGATCTTAAGGATTTGTTGTAGGCTTCCATAACCTTAAAGATTGCAGCTCTTGATTTAGAATTCTTCTGAAGCTTCTGAGGACCATCTGCCTTTTGAGTAGACATTCTTCCAAGTCTATCTGCTTCTTGATATTCTTCTATATGTAAATACTTGCAAGCCTTAATCCAGCCAATCTCCTCCATTATAAAAGGAAGATAATTATGTTCTAAAAACTTAACCTCAACAGCCTCTTTTTTCACTTCTGCCATGGCTTTAATTATATGATTAACTATGTTATTTCTTTTACCTTCAACTTCAAAGTTTAACTTATTTGCCTTACAATACTCCTTAAAATAAGCATACATCAAAGAGTCGATATTCTTTATATCAACCTTTTTATTATCTGACTGGAAAAGAGATAACTGCTCTTCTTCCCTATCCTTTTGAACCTTTTCATATACATATTTTATATAGCTTATAAGGCTCTTATTGTAAGTAACCATAAGAACCTTATCATTATCATCTATACAATAATGCTCCATCAAAAAAGGTATTTTATTAACTGCCACTGTAGTCTTTCCAGAACCAGCTACACCTCTTATTAATGAATGTCCTGCTGGCTTACTTTGCACAAGTTTCTTTTGTTCAACATTAAGCTGCATAATTAATACTCCTCACTAATCATTAATTATCTTTAATATATCTTCGCCGTACTTGTCCACCTTAACTGTACCAAACCCCTTAACCTTTAAAAGTTCTTCCTTAGTTCTAGGCATTGCCTTTAATATTCTATCTAATTCCTCATTGTTAAACACGTAATATGGAGGGATCTTACTGCTTGTAGCAATTGCAGTTCTATAAGTCTTTAATGCATTTGAGATATATTCTATATCAACCTTATTTGAAGGTTCATCAACTGGCACTGTTTTTAAACTAGCTGCTACTTCGCTTTTAGCTTCTTCTGCCTTTTCTGTTTTAGTTATATTAAACTTTGAAGCATAATCAGTTTCTTGGGCAATATTAAGCTGTTTAAATCTTTCAGCTATAACTAAAGTTAACTTTTCATCTATTCCTTGATAAGTTGTCTCTCCAATAATTCCCTTAAGCTTTGTATTTATTAAATCAAACTTAAATACCTTATCTAATATGTCCTCACTACATTCTTTAAAATTCAAGGTAGCCTTAGGATTAGTAAATACAACCATTGAATATATAGGCATATTAACTATATTAAATTCATCTTTAAGAACACTTTTTATGAAAGTCTCAGACTTTCTATTCTGCTCTAAAGGACTATAAATACCTTCCTTATGCCACTTGTCATCTTTTTTCATCCACCTAGAAAAACTTCCTTGTTTGTCTATCTCAATATTACCTTGCATACTCTTAACTTTAACTACACATAAAAATCTATTTGTTAAACATAAAAAATCTATATTAGTTCCTTGATCCTGTACCTTAAGCTTCAAATCATATAATCCATAAAAAGGCACTGATGAATTCTTAAGTTCATAATAAACCTTGCTTAAGCCATCATGAACATACTTTTGAAGATTAAGCTCATTTTCAAGCTTTTTTCTACTATTTTCGTTACTTGTATTATCTAAAAGCCTATTAAGCTCTTTAATTTCATTGCTTTCTATATCAAAATCCTTAAGAAATATTGGCAAACTTATACTCTTCATAAGTTTATCTTCTGAAGTTTCACCAAATAATCCCTTTTTAAGCGAATCAAGAATCCCCATGACGCCCTCCAAATTTAGAAATTTTATTAAATTATAACATATTTATATATAATTTTACAATTAGTGTATGTAAGGTGTGGCATATAAAAAACATTGGCTTTTCGCCAGTGTATAATAACTCCTGGTATTAAATTTAAATTAGTTTAATAACATAAAAAATATAACTTCGTTATATTTACCAAAGTAAAATCCCTACTTGCACTTTGACCAAACTTTGTTATTAAGTTTATATTCCGATATTCCTAACGAACTCTCTCCACCAACATTATCTAAGAAGCTTGCAAAAGCTCTAATTGAATGATACTCAATCTTTACCAGTAATCCAGTATACTTTGGATTTATAACCTCATACTTGAATATATTCCATCCTGGAATTTCTTCTCTATTAGGCTTAACCCTTTTTCCCAAATTATGCGCACTTCCTATGTAAACTTCCTTGTTAATAGTATCAACTAAATAATAAACTACATTCTTAACTTCTTTATGTTTATTGAGGTCAGATATTGGAATCCATGTAGAAGAATAGGATATTATATCTTTTTCTTTATCATTTTTATCTAAATCTAATAAATTCATCTCAATAATCTTCTGAAACAATCTGTCATATTCTGTACCAATTTTAAGAAATGGAGATACTGTTATTAAATTTTCATGTTTAGCCTGAAACTTAACTACTTCTCTATTTATATTATCACTTGTAATATGATACTTTTCAGATTCATTACATGATATTTTTTCTGTCTCAATTGCTAAAAAAGTTTGAATAAATTCCTTTTTTAATTCTTTTGTTAGACCTAACTCATATGTTAACTGATAATACGGCTTACCTTTATTTTTCTTAGAATTTCTATTTTTATATGCTATCTTCCCTTTATATTTCCTATTATTAAACTGAAGTATCAAATCTATTGATTCACCTACATTCATTTTAGAAACATCTAATAATAAATTTATTTCATCATCGGGTATAGTTATCTTCCCACTTTCTAATACTGATTTATCTATCTTCTTATAGTATGAGCCCATTTTATTCCTCCGAAATATTAGATATTACTTAAAATATTTCCTAATTTTCGGATTTTATTCTATTGATTAAGAATATAAACTACTTTTCTTTTTCTGGTATCCACCGAATCATAGGGTTACCTATATAATCCTTATCCCATACAAACCATGCATACGCTACACTTCCTGAGTTCTTAGGTCTTTCTTCCCCCTCTGGATACATTGTTACTCTAGCACAAAATACATATACTACTTTTAACGGAAAAGACGTGAAAAATTCATATCTACTCATGCTTTCTAAAAAACTTAGCCTTAATAATAACGCCATTTTTTTATTATAAATTCTAGAAAAATGTTTTATCACATCATTAATATTAGAATATGGTGGGTTTGTGATAATATTATTAAAAACTTTATTTATACTAAAAATATCTTTTCCTTTTTCTCCATCAATTTGTTCACTATCCCTTATATCTGATGATATTACACCATATCCGTAATCTTTCAATACTTTGCTTATAGCACCTTGTCCACAGCAAGGTTCAAGTATTACACCTTCAAATGCTTCTCGCCTTAATAAACAATCTACTGCCCACTTAGGAGTTTCATAACAATCCCCGGGCTTAACTCTATAATAAATAGCTAATTTGCTCATCACTTTCTCCAAAATATTAATATAATTTAATATATGACTTCAATTATATGTATATCACACAAAAATATAATGTAAGCGTAAAAAGAAAGCCTGCTATTACTTAAATATAATGTAATTGTCAAAACTTTAGCACCTTTAACAATTTCAAAAATAGCATTAAAATATCCCAGTAAGGCAATTTATTAAGCTTCACTGGGATTGATTTATTTCCTATCTTTAATTTTTATATTTTCAGCAACCTTTTCTGACCAAGGCATAAGAGCTTCTAAGCTTTCGCTATCGGATACATTTATCTTTGATAGATTATCAAATAAATAAACTAAATATCTCTCCACAACTAGTTTATTAGCTTTGGCAGTTTCAACAATGCTATAAATATTAGCACTATAAGTGGCACCTTTAGCAGTATTTGCAAAAAGGAAGTTTTTACGACCTATAACGAAAGGCTTAATTGCTCTTTCAGCAGCATTATTGTCAACTTCCAAAGAACCATCTAATAACACATTTTTTAATCCTTGCAAGTGCTTTTTAGCATAATCAAGCGCCTTACCTAACGGACTTCTTGGAAGAGCGTCTTTAATTTCTCTTTCAACATATTCAATAAAGTTATCTAGAATTTTATCTAGATTTTCAGATCTCAACTTAAATTTGATATCATAATAATTTTCATCACTTGAATAAACTTCTCTAAGTTCTTTTTCAAGTTTATAAATTTGCTCGCAATAATTAAATCCTAATATTGCTCTAGAATTTTTTAAGGCATCTTCATCCAAATCAACTATTATATTATGAAAATATCTTCTTATGTGCGCTAAGCAATATATCCGCGTAGCGTTGCTAACGGAGTTATATCCATTATATCCATCAGTTTGAAGGAATCCACTAAATTCTCCAAGAAATTCTTAGGACAAGAGCTAGCTCTAGTGCTCTGATAATCATACAAAATTACAGTCTTTGAATCAGTATTACTCATATATATCCACATGTATTTTTTAGATTTAGAATCCTTGCAGTTGTCATTGATTACTTTTAGAGTTGTTTCATCTGCGTGTATATAATTTCTATTAAGTAATTCGTTTTTCATATGGCTATATATTGGCTCTAGAGCTTCCGCTGCGGACATAGTCCAGTTACAAAGAGTTTGCCTTGAAGAGTAGCCCCCATCATATCAAAGTAACTTTCTTGTCTATATAACGGCATAGCATGCTGATATTTAAGTATAAGAGTATGAGCAATTAACTCATTAGAAGCCATACTATTATAAAATATAGTTTGTGGAGCTAGTGCTGCAACTATGTTGCTTTCACCGGTTTCTTTTTCGCATGCTTTACAAGCGTAGCTGTAAATTACGTGTTCTTCTACTATAAGTTTAGCTGGAACATATTTAATTATTTCTTTTCTTGATTTCACACCTATTTCAACTAATAGTTCTCCACATTCCTTACATCTAAGATCATCTCCGTCAAGTTTATGCTCTATAATAACTCTTTCTAAGTTTGTTAAATTATCTTTCTTGCCTGTATAGGTATTTTTCTTAGCTCTTTTATGTGTTACTTCTTCTAAAGTAGGTTCGTTCATTTTTGAATCACTAAATTTTTCAGCTTCGTTAAAAAGAGATAGTTGGTTTGTATCTAGTTGTTCGCTAGATACTCCAAATATTTTTCTGTTTTTATTTGATATAACACCATTTAGGAATTCTAGCTCATTTTTTAGTTTTCGTATTTCTTCATCTTTTGAGCTTAATTCTTTATCTTTTTCATTAATTTCATTTTCCATCTTTTCAACTTGTTCAATTAATGATTTTGTAGTTTCATCAAGTTCATTTGTCAAAATTTCGTGATTCATAATTACCTCTTTAGCATGTATTTTATATATTAATTATACCACGAAAACCCTTGAAAATAAAGGTTTCCCAAGGGTTTGTCACGATGTGATTTAATAATAATTGCTTTGTTTTATAGGCTTGAACTTTATTTTGTTCTTACTTCATATCCTTTCAAAAGCCATCGTAATTCGTCTATATTTACTTTTAATGCTTCTTCTGCTGTTGCAGGCCATTTGAAGCGATTCGCTTCTAAACGATGATAATATAGCCAAAATCCCTCATCAAAGTGAAGAATCTTTAATTTATCCATCTGCTTATTGCAAAAGACAAACAATGCTTTATCAAAAGGATCCAGCTTAAATTGATTCTTAACTATCATAACCAATCCATCAACACTTTTTCTTAAATCCGTGTAGCCGCAGGCAAGATAGACTTTTTCTACTTTATCTATATTTAACATTTTTCAGCTAATTCGTTGACTATTGAATATATTAAAGCAGTTTCACTAGCAGGAATAACTATATTAGCATTCCCGATAGTAATTTTTATTTCTTTTGAAACTTTTGGCTCTTGCTCTATATTAACTTTCTCAGTTTTTAATGCAACTTCATGAAATGTAGTTATTTAGAATTGGCTTTTTCTAATCTCTTTTTATGATAATAAAATTGACTTTTAGTAAGGTCATTTTCTAGACATAGGTGTCCTCTCATTGATAATCTTTTTCCTTGATTTTATCAATGGGAGGACATGTTATCTAGGTACTTAATTTTTTACGCTTACATTACTTTCTAATAATAGATTTGAAAATAAATCACAAATGTATTTTTGATGAATCACACAAATTATAAAGCCAATTAAAAATCATAATATATGTAGTTTCCATGTAACCTAAAAAGACATGTCAACACCACCATTTAAGAGTATTGACATATCTTTTTAGTTATAAACCTAATTACTTTTCAATAATATTAATGTTTGCAAATCCATACTTCTAATACAAATATGAAAGAATCTACACCTCTAAGTTACTAGCAAGACTTGTTGAGCTTGCTAATAACTTCACTTTTTCTTTCAATCTCCTCCATCTTACGTGATCTCCTAAGAGCTGCCCTAGCAAGGTAACTTTCTTTTATATATTCAGGCAAGTCCATTGGTATTTCATCTCTATCTTCCGATGCAATATCTATCATCCTATCTGTATCTTCATATGATAAACCTATTTCTTCAAGTTTATTAATATTGAGAGGATTCCTTCTTCCTTTTTGAATATCACTCCAATAAGCTGGTGAAAGTTATACTAACTCTGCCGTTCTTCTCAAACTTATTTCTTTTTATTTTGGCTTTTCTACTATGAACTTACCAAACTTATTTGGATTCATACATTTTACCTCCTACTAATATACGAACAACTAAATATATACCTAATTAATTATTGCATGTATGCTACTATGAATACGCTATAACAATAGGGTGTTTTATTTGCTATTATATGAAAATACATTCACATCCTTAATATAAGTAATTTTCCATAAAACAAAAGGTTGTCCAAAATTAGAATCACCTTTAAGAAATTAGGAGGTGACTGGAAGCTAATTCCTTGCTAACATCACGTAAATGAATTATTTTTAATATACTCAGCAACTGTATTATCTGCTTTTTTCATATTAAGTAAAAGCTGATGGTATTTAACTAATCGCTTCTCAGATGAGTTAATCTTGCGAGCATCAAAAATCACCGGAACCTCCTCATCTAATGTTGGTAAAATCAATCCCACATTGTCTGCATTCATCATCATGCTATAAGCCAGTAATTGTAATCTGTCATTTCTTGAATCACCTTTTTTATAGTTTTTGTATTTAACATCAAATACAGCTGTCTTTTCAGTCGATATATCTGTTAAAATAATATCTGGCTTTATTGGTCCGTTTATATATTTACCTGGATTACTCAAATCAGATTCCTCAACAAGCACATCTGTTTTTGAATCAAATTTTTCAATCTGAATTCCTTCTATTGCTTTCTCTTTATACGACTTGACACCATTCTTTTTCAAATATGCTCTTACATATACTTCAAACAACTTTTCCATAGAAATTGCATACGGTACAATGTATCCTGATGTAGTTACCTCTCCATTTGACTCAATAGAAATATCTTTCAAGATCATCTGTGCTAACGTAATTACTGGTTTATAATATGTATAGCATCCAGTAAATCTTAATTCTTTGCAATCTGAAGGTGAACACTTAATATCATCTACTCCCCTGAACATTTTTGAACAATATGAAATCATACTTGCATAATTATTGTCAGACCTTCCTTTCACTCCAAAACAATCAAGAATATATTTTTTTGATTTTTTCAACGCTGCTTTTAAAACCTGATTCTCCAAAATGTTATCTGTATATTGTAAATATCTGCAATAGAATCTATCATTTCGTCCACGCATGGTATTACTTCTGATATTTTTTTCAATAACAATTTTCCCCTTAACCTTACCTGTTAGATTAGCCTCATCTTTTATCATCCTACCCATTAGTGGCTTCTTACATAATGACTTTAATAAAGACAAAAATACAGTTACTGTTATAATGCTATTTTCTTTTGAAATACCATCTTCTACTTTTAGTAGCTTTTCATTTTCAAAGAAATAAAAAATTTCATTTTTATCAACAGCTTCTATTTCCTTATCCTTCTGGGAATTACTTGTTGTTTGAGGCGCTA
This sequence comes from Clostridium folliculivorans, assembly GCF_024341905.1. Taxonomy (GTDB): domain Bacteria; phylum Bacillota; class Clostridia; order Clostridiales; family Clostridiaceae; genus Clostridium_AR; species Clostridium_AR folliculivorans. Next base: position 1,269,169 of record NZ_BQXY01000001.1, on the reverse strand, counting down.
GATATCGATCAAACTCATCATCTTCTCGTATGTAATTTAGTAATTCTACAATGCCTACATTAAATCTTGGAACGACCTTTAGAATAAGTTCATTTCCTTCGACATCATATAAATCATCATTGTTAATATCTTTAATTCTACATATACCAACATAATTAGATGAATATAGCTTTCGCTGAAAAAAATGTACACCCAGGTTTCGCTTCGAGTCTTCATTTCCTTTAAATAAACTTTCTCTGTCTTTTTCCTGAATGTATTCTCCGAACCCAGCCATTTCAGAATTATCTTTAACCAGATACATTCTTTTACCATCACGCGCTTCTTGCCATCCATACATTTTTCATTCCACCCTTATTAGGAAATCAGTTCTTCAAATATCTTGTCTACTTTTTCTTTTTCTGATGACAAATTAATTTTACCTTTAATGCAGTTTAAAAAGCCTTCAAATCCTGTGTAACTTAACTCAACATCAAATGATATAATTCCATCTTTATAGTATTCTTTTAAAATAGGTATTATTTGGTATTCAAAACGCATTTGTAATTTATTTATGTCATCAACTAAAAAGTAAGTATGTCCTATCTGAACATCTTCTTTACGATATTCAGGATTCAAATAATCTTCGTCAAAAACATTTTTAACCTGATCAAATAATTTGCTCGCTTTTTCATTTAAAGCAATTTGAGCTGCTCCATTCTCTTTTTTATAATCAGCAATTATGGCCTTGTCAGGTAATTGTTCGAAAAACAGGAATCTTCTTCTAATCGCATAGTCTATGCTACCGATAGATTTATCTGCAGTATTCATTGTTCCTATGATATATAAGTTATCTGGCAAACTAATTCTACTATCTTTATTCACTTCATACGGAGTAGCAATCTTCTCTGTTCTATACTCGAGACCATATATCAACTCTCCAAATACCGTTGCTAAATTTGCTCTGTTTATTTCATCTATAATCAAATAGAACTTTGTAGTTTTTTCATGTTTTTTTGCGAGATTCGCAATATTTCCCAAAACTTTATTTACAGTCTGATACACTATTCTATCTGTGCCTTCTTCGGTCGACACTTTGATTCCTCTAATAAAATCCTCATAACCATACGACGGATGAAATTGCACTATATCCCATGCAATTTTAGGAATTCCTTTATCTTCTAATAATTTAGCACAATACTTGTCATCTGATGAATAATCTACTATCTGCATATCTGCAAGTTCTTTATCTGTACAATCATCAGCTACATACTTCAAAAATTCTTTAGCCGAATACGTTTTTGATGTTCCTGGAGGTCCTTGCAAAATCATCTGTTTAATTTCTAATTCTTCCATTACATCACGATATTCTTTATACTGTTTTTTTCCCATTATCTTTCCAACCCCTTCAATGTTTATCTCTGTACCATCGTCAAGAACCAACTTATCTCCAACATTTTTCCACAAAATTTGTAATTCATTTATCATTTCGTGTAGTTTTATATTAGACTTTTCTAATACTTCATTACTTTCTGCTTCTGGGTTATTCTTCTTAATATTTGGGTAAATTTCTTTATTAGCAAGTATAAAATCATTCCACTCTTTTTTTAAATATTCACATATTTTTTGCCTATTTATATCTTGTGGATTAGACAATAAATAATCTTCGTAAAGACCAATCAGAGAATCATAATAATTTTTCAAAACACCAATAAACAATGTATTCATTCCTATTGTAGTTCCAAAAGCTATCGTTGGAAACTTTTCATAATCAAGCCCAATGGTATAATCCTTAACCAGATATTCACCCCATAAATAATATTTTTGTTTTCTAATTTCAACAGTTCCACCTCTATAGAATTTTCTATGTCGTTTGCCATCCATTCTACCTATATGATTATATGCATCTTCATTTGCTACGAAAGCAGCTTGATAAGTTATTCCACCTGATTCCTGATCCTTATAACAGAACTGTCTATTTAAAAGAATTTTGTTTACGATTTTTTCTTGTGGGAGTAATTTTTGCTCGATTAGTCTTCCTAACAACTGATTCATTGGCAATGTAGGAATGTATCTGGAACCTCGTTTTTCAACTTGAACACGTTTTACGTCTTTCACATCATAATCTGTAATTAAAATTTCTTCTTCAACTATATCAGTCTTCTCTATAGATTCATCACATGCATCTTCCAAAAGTTTAATTTCATTTTCTACTTTTTTATCTAATATCCCTTCCGCAACATATTGTTTCAGTAATGGAATAATCTGATGTTTCAAACTTATATAGATATTATCACTAGCAAAGTATCCATGTCCTAACATGTATCTGTTTTGATCATATGTACTGACTCTGTACTGCATATCAAGGTAATTATAAATCAAAGTATGAATTTTATCATACCAAATCACAATATCATTATCACAATCCTCTGTAATATAACTTATATCTGATAATATCTCTCTGGTATAGAATTTTGCTAATAAACCTTTATTTATGGTGATTGCTCCTACTTCCGTTCCATTGTAAGTGCATATGATATACAAATTTGGTGTGACTTCAATGTTTGAATTATAATTCAGGATTAGTTTTTTCACATTACTTTCTGCACCAATAGCATTAATTGTTTCTCCCAATAAATTTGACATATCATTTCTCTGAACATCATCAAATATAACGATATGTCTGATTTCTCTTTTGTTGCGATAGTCCTCACTCGCTGCTCTTATCGTTTCTAACAAAATTTTATCTTTATATTCAAATGCTAACTTTCCATTATCTGTAGATACTTCAATCCCTCCAACAACATCTTCATATGTCACGCTATTATGGCAAGAAATAACACAGCTTTCCACTTCTGATTCTATGCTGGGATCAAATAAATTATATTTACTGTTTTGCAATAGATTCGTTATTTGTTTGGCAATATATGTTTTTCCAACACCACTACTTCCAGATAATAAAATAGACTTTCTCTCAAATAACGCATCTGTTAATTCATTTACTAATGCATTAGATTTACTGTTCATAAAATCCCACCTTATAAATATTGGTCAATAAGTTCACTAACTGCTAAAGCCACATTTTTTGCCAATCTTGGAGGTACAGCGTTTCCAATCATCTGGTATGCATTTCCTCTTGAACTTACAAACTCAAAATCATCATCAAATGATTGTAATCGGGCTGCTTCTCTTACTGTTATTGATCTGCATTGAGTTGAGTCATAATGAATAAATCTGTTTCCATCCTTATATAGATGTGCAATTATAGTTGTACTCGGTAAGTCAGGTTCTAAAACATGATATCTATGTATGGGTGATTTTGAACCGATTTTTTTTTCATATAATTCACTAATTTTCTTACTATCATATTCTCTTCGACCTGTTTCAATATCTTCAGCTAATATCCTGAATGTATCCATATCTCGTAAATTATGATATCTAGGTTGATGCCATGTAATTTTTGTAGTAGGTTCTGAATGCGATTTACGTTTCTTATGGCTTTCTTCATCAAAAAACGGAATACATTTTGGTAAGTCTCCTATAGCTTCTCTAACCGTATATTTTTTTTTGCTTTTGTATTTTGGAAGTATTTCAGAATAGAATTTTTTCAATCTCTCTTGTACATTTTCATATTTTCTTCGGTCAACACCTACAATTATCATACGTTCACGATTTTGTGGAACTCCATAATCGCTTGCATTCACTTTTGCAATTCTGATATCTTCAGCGATTTCATATCCTATTTCATCAAAACCTTTTCTTATAAGATCTGTTATAGGCGTACCATCTGGAGCTGCACTCAATATTCCAGGTACATTTTCAAAAACAAATACTTTAGGTCTATACCTGTCAACAACCTTCAGATAATGTTCGAAAAGATAATTTCTATAGTCATCTTTCATACCATTTTCATCACGTACTCTTCCAGCTACTGAATATGCCTGGCAAGGTGGTCCACCAATTATTATATCAATACCACCTTCTTTATTTACAAAATAATCAAGTCCTTTTCCCTGACCAAATTTAGAATCCTCCCATCCATTGAACAATTCATCTTCCCTCTGAATGTCAAAGTGCATTACTCTTTCTGATGCATCTGATATATGCCATCTTGTTTCCAGTCGGTGTATCAAAGTATCCACTTGTGGTTTTAGCCATTCCACTGCTGCTACATCTTCATATCTACCACTCTGTAGAAAACCATCTTCTAGTCCTCCGCATCCTGCAAATAAATCAATCATTTTAAATTTTTTCATTGTATCAATCCTTTAAGTATTCTTTTAGTTTTGTAGCAAGTACTTGCCCTAACATAGGAGGCACTGCATTCCCAACTTGTTTATATTGTTGCGATTTATTTCCATAGAATATAAAATCATCAGGAAAGCTTTGTAATCTTGCACTCTCTCTTACCGTAGGAATTCTATTATATTTATAATGAAAATGCGATCTGTGTCCGGTGTTAATCGTTAATGACGGTTTCTTACTATTGTATCTTGTTAATGCTTCGTGATACTTATATAGACCGCTATACTCTTCTGGTAATGACTTATAATTTTTACCTTCCGGAACCAATGAAATCATTTTCTTTGTTTTTTCAATTGGTATGCTTCCAATATGATTATGAACCTTGTTGGAATTCTTACGCATCTTCTTTTGGTATTCTGTTAATGCAGGAGTTGCGTAATCCTGAATTTCTTCTCCATAAATAATTTCACCATTTGCTGTTTGAAGTGCTGGTAAATCTCCTATTGCATCTTCGCATGTAACATAATGATTTTTATCAAATAATGCTTCTGGAAATTTAAAATCGGTAACTCCATCTTTCAATCCAACAAAAAATACCCTTTTTCTAATTTGTGGAATTCCATAATCTGGTGCGTATAATAATTGAGGCACCATAGTATATCCAATATTTTTAAAATCCTGAATTATTCTTTTTGCACCAATTCCACCATTAGTCTGTAACATTCCAGGAACATTTTCCAAAACAACAGCCTGTGGTTTTAAACAATCTGCCAATTTAACCATTGCTAAATATAAGGAATTTCTTTTATCATTCATATCACGTGGTCCAGCTATAGAAAATCCCTGACAAGGTGGTCCGCCCACAAGCACATCTAATTTCACTTCTTTTTCTTCAAGAAAATTAACTATTTTATCAATATTACTGTGATCAAATAAATCTAGAAGTAGAGCTTCTGCATTACCGTGGTTTTCCTTAAAAGTTTTTAATGCTGCCTCATCAAAATCCACACCTAATACAACGTCATATCCTGCATCATAAAAACCACGAGATAGTCCTCCTGCTCCTGAAAATAAATCCACACAAGTAAATTTCTTGCTCATTATTAAATTCCTCTCTATTTACAATTTTCTTCATTTTTATTCGATTTTTTTCTTAAATCCGTAGGTTTTGGTGCATCATACGGAATAACCCATACTTCCCCCACCTTGAAGGCACCTTCAATACGATTTTCTGAACATAATATTTGCACTCTCCGTTGAGAGATGTTCCATTTTTCTGCTGCTTGGCTTGCACTTAAATATTCCATCATTTTTCCTACCCTTTCTAGTCTATTATATTCTACGGGACGAATAAAATCAATGCCATTATACCATTCATATTTCACATTGGAACATTCAACTTTGTTTATTCGAATGAATTGAACCTATGTCAATATTTTGGACACATTTTTCTTAGCTAGATTTTCTAGCTAAGTTTTCTTTCATTTGTGGTGTTATATAACCTATAGAGCCATGGATTCTTTTTCTGTTATACCAAGACTCAATGAAAATAAATAAATCTAGCTTAGCACTTTCATAATCATAATATTTTACACGATTAACTCGTTCTTTTTTAAGTATTGAATGAAAAGACTCAATGCATGCATTATCGTACGGACAACCTTTTCTACTATTTGAGAGCTGAATTTTATACTTTTGAGCAGTATTAATAAACTCTGAACTAGTATATTGAGTTCCAAGATCAGAGTGAAATATAACCGAACCGATAGGCTTTTGAATATAATAAGCATTGTTTAAGGCAGCTATCGCTACAGCCGCATCCATTGTTTTTGAAAAAGAGTATCCTATTATTTTTCTAGAATGAAGATCCATAACTGATGCTAAATAGCACCAGCCATCTTTAACAGTATGAATATAAGTTATATCTCCAACCCATTTTTCATTTAGTCTAGTAGTAGAAAAATATTGATTAAGGATATTAGTACGTCCTTCAATCTTTATATTACTTGAAAATGGCTTAAACTTCTTTATTACAATAGATCTTATGTTTAATTTTTTCATTAGTCTTTGTACTCTTTTTATACTTACTTTATAACCGTCAGCTATAAGGCATTTATGTATTTTAGGAGCGCCGTAAAAACTGTCACTTTCAGTATAAATCTCAAGGATTTTAGATTCTAATTTTTTATTTTCTTCTGTCCTACGGGACGTTTTTTGTTTGTGCGACTCATAGTAGGTACTTCTTGGTATCCCAAGAATTCTACACATGGTTCTTACGGGATAAGTATTTCTATTTTTATCAATAAAGTTAATTATATATTTTGGTCCTTTGAGAATATGGCGATAGCTTTTTTTAATATTTCATTCTCCAATGCTATTCTTTCATTTTCTTTCTTTAAACGCATAATCTCATCTTTTTCTTCTTTAGACGAGTTTTTTTGTTTCTTGGATTCTTTTATCAAAGGCTTTGATGATATTTTTTCTTTTGGATACACCTTTTGAATCCAAGTGCTAGCAGATGAATAAGTAACGCCATATTCTTCACAAATCTCTTTTATTGGTTTTCCAGTCTCATAGACTTCAACTATCATTTTTTTAAAATCATCGGTATATCTATTTGATGTTTTTCCCATGTAAACACTCTCCTAACCTAATAATTATAGTTTAATATTTTAAATTATTTTGTGTCCACACTTTTATATTAACTCTAATAATTATATTTTTAATGCATACCCTATAAGATGCTTTTTTTATATAACAATAAATTTTCAAATCGCTTCATCACTTCTTTTAAATCTTCTTTAGACTCATATATTGAGATTAAAGCTTTATAATTGTCAAGTAGCATATCAAAGGTTTTATTTTCTTCAGCAATACTTGCAGCTAAATCAAACATCATAGTACCTTCCTGAACTAATCCTAACTTAAGAAACACTTTTCCCTTTACATTTAATGTATTAGGTAGAGCAACTCTATTTACTTTACTTTTTAAAACATGAGCTTTATTTGCATATTCTAAACTTTTTTTATAATCATCTTTTCTGTAGTAAAATTCTGATATGTTATTATATAAAAATGACAGTGCTAAATCATTGGTATCCCCAACTTCATCCACTAGTGAAAGATATTCTTTCAATCCATTATCATCATTTAAATTCGCTAAAGCAGTTGCTTTAGTAATTCTGGCATCAATTAAAATTTCCTTACTAGCCTTAATTGTTGAGTTTAATATGTTTTCATCAACTGTTTGTATGCAGCTACTATATTGTGCAGATTTTGCATATGCAATGGCAAGATTACGACTTGATTTAAAATAAATTATCGTATTACTTTCTTTTAAAGAATATTCTATAGCTTGTTTAAAATAATATATAGCCTCTATGTATTCACCTAGTCTTTCCTTACAAACTCCAAGCTGTTTAGATAAGAGAGCTTGTCCGCTATTTACACTTGTTTGTTGCAGTTTTTCTAAAGCTAAATTAAAGTTAATAAAAGCATTAATGAACTCATTCTCAGCTAAAAACTTTTCTGCGTTCATTTCATATATTTTAGATAAGAGGTCATATATTTCAAAATCTATAGCTATCTTTGTTAGTTTATCAAGTTCCATATGTTCATTGTTCCTTATAAGTTCCTTTTCAATATAAAGCCTTGCATCTTCTTTTGGCTGTCTTGAAAAATATTCGTCATCTATATCAAGTGTTATAGAATTTTTCATTGCAAGTTCCTTAAACTTTGATACCAATTTCTGTAAACCTGCCTTGCTAACATTTCTTTTACCGCTCTCCATCATGCTAATAAATGCTCTAGTCATATTTACAGACTCTAAGTCAGCTTGGTTTATACTAAATTTTTTTCGCATTAATTTTATCTTTTCACTTGGACTATAAAACTTCAAAGCAACCATCTCTTTCAATTACAGTTTACATTTTAATATAATTACATATAATTATATCATTATTTGTTAATAATAAAATAATTATTAGTGAATTTATTCAATAATTATACAATTTATTGAATAATGTTAAATCTATTTTATTTATAAATGCAATTAATTTTACTAACCTGCAATCTTCCATAAACAGCTATAATACTGTTTTCTTATACGCTTTCATAATTTATTTAAGAAGGCGATATCCTTAAATCTACACAAAAATAAAAATAAGCTAGCTGATTTCATTTAAATCAGTCTAGCTTATTCATACTTTCTAATCTGCTGATGGATATTCATCCCCCATAGTAGTAACTACCCCAGAACCTAAATTAGCATGTCCACCACCTAAAATTGGAATAATAAGTGTTATAGCCACGACTACACATAAAAAGAGAACTTTAGTATTTTTTTTCATAGAACATCACCTCTTAAAATAATATATTACAACACACATTGTAATTATATTATATATTATACAATTTTTTATTAATTATGAATACAATTACAAATACTTTATAACACATATTTTTCTATTTTGCTTAACATATCCATACAAACTTCACAATTTTCTTCTATTGCAGATACTTGAGCTAGTTTACAAAGAGCATATCCTTTACCATATTCAATATTATAGTAGTCTATTGTTTCTATATATTTGTTTAATGTATCCGAAACTTTTTCAAACTCTTTCTTTGATTCGTATACTTCAGCTAAATCTTTATAACTCTCAAAAAGCATATCAAATGCTTTATATTCTTCAGCCATGTCTATGGCTAAGTTGAAAAGCATTGTACTTTCTTCAAATAAACCTAGTTTAAGCAACAACTTTGCTTTTGTATTGAGAGTAGTAGGCAAAGTCATTTTATTCACTTTTATCTTTAGCGCTTGAGCTTTATTTATATATTTCAAACCATTATTAAAGTCACCTATCTTATAATAAAACTCTGCAATATTATTATATAGAGCTGATAGTATTAGATCATTTGTATCACCAATTTCATCCATTAAGTCAAGATATTCTTTTAACGCTCTTGGATCAGCTAATTGCTTTAGAGCAGTTGCTCTAGTCATCTTTGCATTTATAAATACTGTATTATCTACTTTAGCCCCAGAATTTAATATTGTTTCATCAAGTACTTCTATACACTTAATATATTGTTTAGATTTTGCATATACAATAGCAACATTTAGATTTGACTTAAAATAAATCTCAAAATTACTTTCTTCCAAAGAATGAGTTATTGCTTGTTTAAAATAATATAATGACTCTTCATAGTCGCCGCGTCTTTCCTGACAAAATCCTAATCTTTTATATAGTAAAGCTTGTTTATTAAAATATCCTATTTCCTGATACTTTCCTAAAGCTAGTCTGAATTTCATAAATGCATTAAGATAATCCTTTTCTGCTAAAAGCTTTTCCCCATATACTTCGTATATTTTAGCTAACAAATCATCTATATTAAAATCTGTAGCTATAGTAATAAGCTCTTCAAGTTCTTTATTACTATTGTTTATGTTCATTGTCTCTTCAATGTACTGTCTTGCATCTTCTTCTGGCTGTCTTGAAAAATATTCATCATCTATATCAAGAGTTACAGAAATTTTCATTGCAAGTTCCTTAAACTTTGACACCAATTTTTGCGAACTTGCTCTACTAACATTTCTTTTTCCGCTTTCCATCATGCTAATAAATGCTCTTGTCATATTTACTGATTCTAAATCAGCTTGGTTTACCCTAAATTTTTTTCGCATTAGTTTTATCTTTTTACTTGGACTATAAAACTCCAAAGCAACCCCCTCTTTCACTTAAAGTTTACATTTTAATACAATTACATATGATTATACTACTTTTTGTATACAATAAAAGAGTTTTTGGTTAATTTATTCAATAATTATACAACTTATTAAGTAATGTTAAATATAAACTACTTTTATTACATATTAATATCCGTAAATGTCCATATACCAATATATATGTTACAACAACTATACATCTTAGTATCATAGCAGTTTATATTTTTCTATTATCTTTTTTGATTCGTTAAAAATATCAATATCTATGCTTAAGATGTTCCTTTCTCTCTACTGCAAAATTCTCTTTATCCCTTAATCTAAAGAACTAAAAATATCCTTTTCTATAACTGAACTTTCGGTTTTTTACTGATTTATACCAACCTTTATCAATTCTTTTATGATCTACCGAATTCTTCAACTATATAAGGCAACAATTTTAATTCTATCAAAATAAAAAAATCACTGGCTTTAATTTACCAGTGATTCACAATATATGTGACGCAGTGCGTCAACAATTTTACTTTAGGTTTTAAATTTACTTCTATCACCTGCTGTTTCTTTATGCAAACAGACTTTCCAAATCCTCTTGTGTCATTTGGGTTATTACATTATCTTCATTCATATCCTCGTTCATTACGTTTTTAATCATTTCTTTCTTTTTTTCCTGCAGAGTATATATTTTTTCTTCAATTGTGCCCTTTGTCAGAAGCTTTATAACTTCTACAGTTTTTTGCTGACCAATTCTATGGGCTCTATCTGTAGCTTGTTCTTCTACAGCTGGATTCCACCATGGATCGAAGTGTATTACAATATCTGCTCCAGTTAAGTTAAGCCCTGCTCCTCCAGCTTTCAAAGAAATTAAAAATACCTCTGCATCGCCTTCATTAAATTCATTAACCATATCCATTCTAACTTTACTTTTGGTGCTTCCATCTAAATACATATATTTCATATTATTTTTATCGAGTCTAGTTCTAATATTTTTAAGTACAGAAGTAAATTGTGAGAATAAAAGTATCCTGTGTCCTTGACCTATGCTGTCTTCTAAAATTCCTTGCAGAGCTTCCATTTTACCATTATCACCTTCATAGTCTTCTATGAATACAGAAGGATCGCAGCATATTTGTCTAAGTCTTGTTAAGATAGAAAGTATCTTTATCTTACTCTTATTAAAACCATTTTCTCTTATTTCTTCATCAATTTCATTTTTAGCTTTATCAAGGTAGGCAGCATAAAGCTTTTTCTGCTCCTCTGTCATTTCTACCACTAGTTTATGTTCTATTTTAGGAGGCAGTTCTTTAATAACATCCTTTTTAAGTCTTCTTAAAATAAAAGGATTTATGTGCTTATTTAATTCCTTTAATGCAGTTACATCGCTATTTTTTACTATAGGTGTTTCATATCGTTTTGTAAATTTATCATGGGTCAGTAAATAGCCAGGCATAATAAAATCAAAAATAGACCAAAGTTCCATTAATGAATTTTCTATTGGTGTTCCAGTAAGTGCAAAATACCCCTTTGCCTTAAGCTCTTTTACAGAAGTAGCATTAACTGAAAATGGGTTTTTTATTTGTTGTGCTTCATCTAAAATACAGTAATTAAAGCTAATCTCTTTGTACTCTTCTATATCCCTTCTTATCAGTGGGTAGGAGGTAATCACAACATCACAATTATTTATCTCGCTTATCATTTCCTCACGCTGCTTTTTAGAACCAGTCACTACTAGTACCTTAAGTTCTGGTGCAAACTTCTCTATCTCACTTTGCCAATTGTATACCAAGGAAGTTGGCGCTATGACAATAGACTGCTTATTTCCCTTTTCAGAGAGCAAAAAGGCTATAGTTTGAAGGGTTTTTCCAAGTCCCATTTCGTCTGCAAGTATACCTCCAAAACCATATTCTGCTAAGGTCTTAAACCATTTAAAGCCTACTTTCTGATAGTTACGCATAATGCTGTCTAGTGACTCAGGCAAGTTATATTCCATATCTCTTACGTCACGTATATTATTGGTAAGTTCTCTAAAGTTCTTACTTCTTTTTACGTAATCCATTTCTTTATCTTTGATTTTTTCATCAAGATACAATGCATTATATTTTGAAAGTAGTATCTTTTCCTTGCTTAAATCCTTATCTTTTATATCCAAGAAGCTAATCATCTCACCAAGAGCTTCTATGGCTTTATCTTCAAGGGATACAAAACCGCCCTCTTTAAGCTTGTAATACTTTTTCTTTTCTCTCAAGGCACTGAATATATTTTTAAGTTCTTCCCTACTTACCCCTTCAAGCTCAAAGGAAAATTCCAATAGATCATCCTCATTAAGCCTTATTCCACCTTTTAAGCTTGATTTGCCATAAACCTTAGTGTTTTTAAAGCTTTCCGAATAATATACTTCACCAAGGTCTTGAAGCTTATATATTCCATCTGTAATAAAGCTTACAATATTTTTTTCAGCCTTCATAACGTAATCACTTTGCTCTTCCTGGAAGCCAAAGCTTTTCAGTATACCTTCACAGTTTTCTTCGCTTTTAATGTCACGAATCAATATCTTATCAGTGCTTTTAGCCTCACCTTTTTCTAGTGGGTTAATATCTATTTCATCATAATTAAACTTTAAGGTGGCGGTTACAATATCACCTTTTTTATCTAGATAAATTTTACTAACAAGAGGTGCTTCATAAAAATTCTCTTTAATATTTTTGTCAAAAACAACTTCCTTAGCCACAGTTTTAAGCTTAGGTAGTAGATAAGAAGCTATCTTTTCCCCTTCCGTCTTACTGAAAACTGCTTTTTTATTGTTTTTACTTGCCATTAATTTATAGATAGGCACATACAAGGAACACTGCTCCTTCGGTGGAATATAGACGCTGCCTTCATACCAGAATACTCTATATTCCTTATCTAAAGGTTTTGGTATATTCCCGTCCTGCTCTAACTCTATGCTTTCTTTTTTCATACCCATTTTAAATTTTAAAGGCATGGTACCTTCTATTATCTTGACATTCTTGTATTCTGTTCCATTCACCGTCAAATCAACGGCTCTTTCTTTTGCTAATCTAAAAAATTTATATAAAATTCTATCTGTTAATATAAGCTTTTTTCCAGAAAACATTGAGTAGTTATTGGAGTTATAATAATCATAGTAGCCAGAACGTTCTCCCTCAATATCTCTTATTTCCATAAACATTTCAATTATTTTTTCGTCTACTGGATTAAATTTATGTAAATTAGGCTCGTAGGTAAATCCCTTTCCAAACTCTATAACTTCACCAGCTATTAATGAACTTATGAACTTCTTCATTCCTTTTACAACATAATTTTTTTCCAATCCCAATTTAAGTTCAATATAAGGCCTCTCATTAGCAAAAGCTTCAAATAACTTGATTTCCAAATTCATTTCTCTTTTATAATCTTCACCTATTTCAGAAACTTCATTAAAGGCTTCAATTAAAGAATCTATATCAGATTTCTTTGATGCTCCATTTAAATTACTTTGGTACTCTTTACTATATTTTAAAAGCACTGCTGCAATATGTTTACAAAGTAGAGCACCTTCGTAGTCTTCAGCCTCTTCATATTCCAGACAATTGCATTTTCCCTGTATCTGATTTGATATGCTGTCCCATTTTATATTTACAGCATTGGTATTAAACCCATTAAAAGAAATTACATTAGCAGAAATATCTAATTGCTTACCTTTTATAATGCCTTTTATGTCACTCTGATTTATTTCCAAAGGTTCAATATAATCTCTTTCATAATACTGCTTAGCTCTTCTAAACGTTATATCATCTGTCCATTGTTTTATTAACGCTTCTGTTATTCTCAAAATCAATCCTCCATGAAACTCTTAAGTTAATCCTATGGAACCAGTTCCTACTGGAAATTCATTTTATACGAAGTTGGAAACTTATCTATAGATAAACTACTTCATATTAGAATTTATCCAAATAAAGATTCGTATAAGCATCGAAATCTTTATTTGGAACTGGTTTATCTATAAGTAACGCTTCATGATAAAATTTACATTTTCAAAGTCTATTTCTTTATTATAGCCTAGATACCTTTATATTTAAACTTATAAAGCGAAGTATAGATATTTAAAGTCTTATATTATCTTGCAGATAGTGCAATAGTATTTCCTGTCCTTAATAATAAAAAAATCACTGGCTTTTATTTACCAGTGATTGATCATGCTATTTTATTTGATTCTAGTATGTTTTCCAATATCTACCCCTATATCATTCCTAGATAAATATGGCATAATAGCCAAGTTAAATATATACATTCCGTAGTAGGATGGCTACGGAGGTTTTGTTCATTTTATCTCCCTAGGACTATTGGTATTTTACTTTACCATAGTTAGTGGGTGGTATTGGATATACTAGAATTAATTATAAAAAGTGTTACTATTCTTTATATAATTAGATTAGTTTTAAAGAATAATCTTTTTGTTTCTAAGTTAGTTATCAAGGTTAAATTTCTTGGTATACACATAGAAATTGATAGCAAAGAGAAAAAGCACCCATCCGCCAAAGATTAGTGCTTTTCTCTAGAATTAAATGCTAATTTAAATTCATCCAATAGCCCTAAAACAAAATAAATGTTCTAAGGATTGGCTTAGTGTTGTCGCACTAAGCTTTTCTTAATTATATTATATCAAAATTTCTTAAAAAATAAACAATTTGTTTATTGTATTTCTAAAAAACTATTAAATTATATTCTTTAAGTACCTTTCTTCTTTTGTTTCAGATTTTTTACCTAAAACCTTTTAAAATAATCACAATTCAATTTATCAACTGCTATTTCCAATTCTGCTAAGCTCATATTAAGTTCCATTAATAAAAATTAACCTTCTCACTCTTTTTTTCTAGTGATTTAATATAAGCATCTTTGATTTTTTCATTCTCTATTTCTTCATTATTCTCTAAGTCGCTCGATATTTGATTATAATGTATCTTATTTCTAACTAATTCTATAATTTTCTCATTATCACTTGAGTCCTCGGATGAAATCAACTTAATTTTTATCATATTTATATCATAAAACTCATAAAGCTTCACAATTAAAGAGTACCCTACAGCTTATTTAAAATAGAATATAGAGTTTGCATATTCCTTTTGTCTTTCATTTCACACCCCAAGTTGTTTATATAAGAAAGCTTTTCAACTATTTAGTCTTATCTCTTGCGGTTTTCCTAATGCTAAATTGAATGTACTTCCTATTATTCATTAAATTTATACTTGCTGTTTATTAAATAATCTATTAAGAAATCCTTGGAAATTATTTGCACTCCGGTTTCTCCGGAGTACAAATAATGAAAATCTATTAGATCCCCAATTTATTTTGAACCGTTTTTAAAAAATTTTTAGGGCTTATTTAAATATTTATATAATCATAAAATCATTTAATTATAAAATTAAAAAATTATATAAATATATAGTAACCATGCGGGTTTGAGCCATTCCCACTCCTTCTAAACTCATTTTTACACTTAAATTTATACAGCTAGGATATATAAAAATTTATAGATAGATTAGTTGCAAATATGGGGATATACAACTTCGATCTTAAATATATTTTTGAAACTCTCACGGCTTCTGCAACTCCACTAATTAAAGAAGAGCTCAAGCTATGAAGTTAAAAAAATTCAGATAATATTTTTAATGCTAGTGATGATTTTCTTATGAGTGATGAAAGTACTGTAATTAGTATACGTATTTATAAATTAACCTCTTTCTCAAGAAAACAGCTTTACTAATATTATTTACCTTACCATCATTTATTGTTTAGATTCCTAATGAAGCAAGTTAACTAGCGGATATTACATTGCAAAATATTTAGATAATGTACCCTAATTAGAAAAAACTTAAGTATCTACTTAATAAAATTATCTAGCTGCAAATTCTCATTGTTTTCCTATTCTTTACCACGCACTAAATTTATTTCAATCAGTTGTTGACTAGTCAACATCAAAGTAATAAAATAAGTGTTGACTAGTCAATTAAAATTAAGGTGGTTATAATCATGAAAAAAGAAAGCATGCATTTCATAATGTATATTAGTAAGATTTTTAGAAACACACAAATATATTTAGATAAGGTTTTAAAAGAGTTTGGATTAACTAATGGCTCTTGTTCATATTTATTTGTTTTAGAAAAAAATGAAGGTATAAGTCAAAATAAATTGAGCGAAGAAATAGGTAATGACAAGGCAATGTCTGCAAGGACTATTACAAAACTAATAGAACAAGGCTATGTATATAAAGAGCAGCACGAAAAAAACAGTAGAGCTTATAAATTATATTTAACAGATAAAGCTAAAGAGATTATGCCAAATATCCATAAAGAAATTCAAGCTTTGGTGAATTTAGCGTCTGAAGAATTATCTGAGGAAGAGATGCTTATTACTATGAAGTCTTTAAAAAAGATTTATGATAGCACCCAAAGATTTAGAGAATGATAGGAATTAAAGATGTACCACTTCGAACCGAAATCTATTTTTAAAACTCTCACGGCTTCTGGTGAGAGAATTTAAAAATAATAAGTTTTATTACGAAGTGGTACATCCATTTAGACTGGAGGATTTATAATGAAATATAAAAATAATGACATAGAACTTAATAAGCTTGGATTAGGTTGTGGAGGTATGAGAGATGATTCCAATAAGGCTGAAAATATAGCAACAATTCATGAAGCCTTAGATTTTGGAGTAAATCATTTAAATACAGCAGATTTCTACGCTTCTGGAAAGAGCGAAATGATAATTGGTGAAGCCCTTAAAGGCCAAAAGAGAGAAAAAGCTTATGTATCAGTAAAGTTTGGTATGCAAGTTGCACCTAATGGCGCAATGTATGGATTGGATGTAAGACCGGAGTCAATAAAAAATTATCTTACTTATACTCTTAAAAGGTTAAATTTAGATTATATTGACCTTTACCAACCAGCAAGAATTGACTTAGGCATTCCAGTAGAAGAAACAATTGGAGCTATTTCTGATCTGGTTAATGCTGGATACGTGAGACATATTGGACTTACTCAAGTTGATGCTGATACCCTAAGAAAAGCCAATTCTGTACATCCAATAAGCTTTATAGAAAGCGAATATTCCTTATTTAATAGAAGTATTGAAAAAGACATTATACCTACCGCTAGAGAGCTTGGTATTGGTGTAGTTGCATTTGGCTCCCTTGCTCATGGATTACTTAGTGGTACATGGTTAAAGGATAAAGCACATGCATATAATTCATTTATTCCTTTATTCTTTGAAGAAAATATAGACAAAAATCTTGAGCTTGTAGAAGAGTTGCGTAAAATAGCTGATGAGAAACATATCACTATACCACAACTTGCTCTCGCTTGGCATTTATCCAAAGGTGATTACATTATAACCTTAGTTGGTGCTTCAAGAAGAGCCACACTTCAAGACTCATTAAAATCTTTAAAAGTGAATTTAAGTGCAAATGATATTGAAAGAATAGAAAAGGCTATACCTGAAGATAAAATTGCTGGTGCTAGTTTCCCTAAAAGAGAATTTAGAAATGGAGTCGCAGTTCGTTAGTATATACATCTATATTTTGAGATAGGATTTCTATAATCTCATTTCAGGTTTTAATATGCTTAAGTAAAGTTTCCTTGCTTTCAGTTGCAATGAAGACTTCTCTTATATATTTCAAAGACTTTCTAGTTATGATAGAAAGCAGAAAAAGCACCCATCCGCCAAAGATTAGTGCTTTTCTCTAGAATTAAATGTTAAATTCATATAATAGCCTTAATACAAAATAAATGTTCTAAGGATTGGCTTAGTGTTGACTCACTAAGCTTTTCTTAATTACATTTTATCAAAATTTCTTGAAAAATAAACATTTTTATTGACCTCCTGTTTCGACACTCTTTTATTCTCTCGTCATACCTTTAAATAATTTATATACTAGTTATATGCTCTACAATTTACGTGTTATATCCTAAAAATATTCTATGTTATAGATAAATAATAACTCATTTTATTTATAAATGGAATCAAAGTGTATTCTCCTCATGAAAATAGGCTTTTGTCCCTTAAACTCAATTACCCCAATGCTAACCATTACAGATGCTATAGCAGAAGCATGGCGTGGTGTAAGAGGTGCATGGTTATTCTTAATATATTCTCCTAATCCGCCGACTATAGGATTTGTCATTCCAGCACCAAGAACATACCATTCTTGATCATCTTTAAAATAATTTTCAAGAATATCGTCAATTACTCTACTGTTTAATATAAATTTCAACTCTCCCCAAGTAATATTAAGATTGCCATCAGTGGAATTGACTATTATTCTTTTCCCTTTACCGCTTAAAGGAAAGGCTTCAAATGTTTTTTTAGAACTAAACTTTTCTTTAATTTTCATAAACATCCCTATCAAACCACAATTCAAATAAATCTAATAAAATCACATTGTTATCTCATCATAAGTACCTATAACTTCACTAACATCTTTTCTCCCTAATCTTCATCCGTATAAACAACCTTAGCTACCATTGCTCTAACAGACGGTATTGCTAATTCTTTAGCTAAAACTGCCCTATGATTTCCGGCTCCAGTTACAACTAAATCTCCGTTAGGAAACATCAATAAGCAAAAGCTTTGAATATTAATATTCCTCCACCCATTTTTTGTTACAGACTCTTTTAGTGGCTTCATTTTGTAGTCATTTATTATTTCTGAATACTCATAATTGTCATTAATTCCAATAATTTTTTGTGGATCAATGTCCATTACAATAGCTTCTAATGTTGTTACAGTTCTACCCTCATTTTCTTTTATAAAACTACTAATTATTTTCTCTGTTGATTTCCACTCACTTCCCAAAACATTTCCTCCTCCAATAAATCATAATATCCACCTTTATATATTTTGTTTTAAATATATCTACAATAAATACCAATTAATCATACAACCTTAGCCGGGATATCTATCTTTGCCCTATATAATAACTCTATCCATCTATTGATATCATCTGGTAAAATTGAAAATCTTTCGTCAGTAATAAATCTCATTTTTCCATCTGTTTTTATATTTATGATATTCTCTATTATTTCCCTAAGCTCATCAACATTTATAAAATTTCCATCATATTTTTTAAGTTCTTCTGTAACTTTTTCAAGTGTATTTTTTATCGGAAATTCATCAAGCTTATCAACAAACTTCCAATCTAATAGATACAACTTATTAAAGAATATCTCATTACTTGGATAATTATTTATATATATTGACGCTACAATATTGTCATGGTCTGTAACACATATCTCTTTACCACACTTTTCACATATTGCTGTGCCGACCTGTCCGTATCTTGATCCCAAATGTTCATATAATTTTGATTGAGGCGCATTACAACATGTACAGTACAAAGGAAAAACACTAATATCCGGTATAAACTTACATTCACTCTTAATTCTAATATAAACTTTATTTTTTCTAGTTGCAGACTTAAGTATATCCATCCCCATAATCCATTCTCCTTTAATATCTACTTGTACTGTTCTAATAAAAATCAGGCATTGTATTGTTTCAATTATCAATCAATAATTTAATCTTACCAAAGTTATACAAAACATACTATAGTTATGGAAATGCCCGTTTTTGTGTGTAAAAAAATCACTGGCTTAAATCAACTTATAAAACACCCTACGAATAAGCTTATTTTTTTAATCTTTAAATGAGTATTCATGCATCTAAACCGCCCCAACACAATAACTATTTAAATTTTTCTCTATAAAACTTTTTCCATAGTTTCATATTTAACTATAAAACTATATACATATTTAAAAAGTTATCTATTTGTCTACATAAATAGGTAACTTTTTAAATATTTACTGATAAAATGCCGTTTTAGATGGATTTTGTTCTTTCAAATCATATATTTAAGCTGAAGAATTATTTTTTATATTGATGTTCTAAAAATAAATTTCTAAAGGAGATTAACTATGGTTAAGAAAAAAAGAAAGGCTGATGATGTACACGAACTGTGCTACGATGAGGAAGTTATGGAAGAAAACGGAATTGTTGATGGTGAACCAACTGGAGGAGATGTTGTTAGAGCTTTTAGTTTTGTGACACCAGAAGCTGAAGCTTTACTGAAGAATGATACTAGTGCATCAAATACAAATATGATTAAGGAAGAGAATATTAAAGTATCTCATGAAATATCAGATAACAGAAAACTAAAGACAATAAGAAATGATAAAACACCACCAGTGGATGATGAGCCACTGGATCTTCAAAGAAACTATAAGATAAGAAAATCTACTGCAAGGATGCTTAATGAGATAAAAGCTGCTCATCCAAATGTTAATGTGTATATGAACACTATAGTGGATGCTGCCTTAAGGCATTATCACAATTATATTTTTAATGAGAATGGCAAATTTCAATAGGTTTTGCCTAAGCAGACCTTTAGGAACAGTAGCTATATACTAGAGTAAAATCAAACTGTCTACTGTTCCTAATATTGTTTTACTTATTCAATGTTATTTATATTCACCTTAGCAACGGACTGTCTATATACTTCCATAATATCTGATTTGATCAATAGGAATATAACCTATATAAATTCCTTCTCGTTCACCCTCTCCAATAATAGGAGCATAAGTTCTGTATTTCTTTTTCAGTATTCTACCTAAGAACTTATTTTTTCAGAATTTATTTTTTCTATTAATTCTTTCCTTGTTTCATTTGAGTACATATTTATTAGATACTTATTAGGAACTAATATTTTTAGCCATAAAGCACCTTCATCACCATCTGGAGGTGCTTTATGATTTACCACAGAATACATGCCACTTGAGTCCTCTTTAACTACAATTATTAATGGATTTCCCCCCAGAAGTTCCTGCTTCAAATAAGGTCTCTATATATACATATTTAAGACCAAACATTTCATCTACGCCATAAATTTTATGAGCTTCATACTTCTTGATTGAGGATGTATTACTCAAATTAAAATAATTATTTTTTATGTAATCTGATATTACTAAATCTAAATCTTTCTTGTTCAAATTTGCTGAGTAGACAATATCATTCTTTGCTGGTGTATAACACCTTAAAAAACATAAACTTCCTATTAATATTATAATAACTGATATTGTGGTAATTAAAGCTATTTTAATATACTTTTTATTCAAAATACCACACCTTATTTTTTATAAGCACACTGTAATTAATAATGTATTATATAAAACAAAAATTTTTTGCACATTACTATTGTGTCTGTATTAAATTATACAAAAGAGTGACGCTACACTTGGCATAATAAGACCTCCGTAATCCTTCATATAGTCTTATTACACCCAAATATTCAGAAAATATAATTTTTCAACATTTATATTAAACATAGCCAAGTTTTAAAAAATTATATTTTGATCAATTCAATTTATAAATATATTAATTAGAAGCTTCAAAGAAATATCACCAGCTTAACCCGTTGTATTAATTTAGCTCTATAAAGGCTTCTCTAATGTAATACGCTTTAATACGCTAATTTTGTCCACCAGACACACCTTTTATTTTCTTTTTTAATCTTTTATATATCTCATTTAAGTTTAAATTTACACCGCCTATCCCTGGCTTTAATTCTATGATATCTTCTTTATTATTTTCATCTATTTTTCTATTATTTTCGTCTATTTTTCTATTATTTTCATCTACCTTTTCACCTACATTTTTCAAAAAATCAATCATCCAAGTTATATCAGCACCATTTTTATTGCTTTTCATAATATAGGAGAAAATCTCTATAAGACTCCTAGACTCTATATCTAACCCTACTTTTGCCATAAGTTCTATACAATATTTAAATAAGCTTTTCTCATCATCACTTCCATCTACTGCTCTTTTACCTAACTCTAATATGGAATCCCAAACTTCCTCTCTTAACTTTAATGAGAACTCAGATAAAATATTAACATCTGGTGGATCCATTAAATACTCTAAATAATAATCCTTCATATATGCTTTATTAATATAAAATAATCTTTTTAAAGTATATTCAACATACTTTAACTTATATATAGGCATATCATAATTAAATTCTCCACTAAACACTTCTTCAGCTTCCTCACTAAATAAATCTAAAGAACATAGGTCAGAAAGGGAAAATTGAAATCCATTTTGATCTATAGTGCAGTATACTGAATATTCTTCTATCATTCCATCTTTAAACCAAATGCTTCTATTCCCTTTACATCTATAAATGTAGTTAAATCGTCCCCATCCAGCATAAATATCTTCATCTAAAACAATACCTTGACAATTTATAGGTTTAATAAAATTTTTATAGTCTTGTCCGATATCCTCAAATTTAATATAAATATCTTTTACAATATCAATAAATATCTCTTTACTTTTTGTATCATATTCAACTATTAATTTATGTATATTTCTAAATTCCTCTAATGTAATGTACTTTTCATTTCCTTTATTCCTTTCTATCCAGCATTCTTCAATAATCTTAGTTATTGATCCTTTCATTATTTTATCTGATTTTAGTAGCACTATATTTTCCTCCATTTATTGAACATCTTCATTTCTAATAACATCAATTTTACCATAAATTTCTACACTATAAAAATAGGGAACCTAATTTACTTATAACGAGGCTTACAGTATACATTCCAAAAGAATATTGCCTTTAAATATTTAGACATTGTTATTTGTTTTAATACCAAGAATATAGAGGAAAACGGAATTGTTGATGGCGAACCACTGGATCTTCAAAGAAACTATAAGATAAGAAAATCTACTGCAAGGATGCTTAATGAGATAAAAGCTGCTCATCCAAATGTTAATGTGTATATGAATACTATAGTGGATGCTGCTTTAAGGCATTATCACAATTATATTTTTAATGAAAATGGAGAATTTCAATAGATTTTTCCTAATTGGACTTAGATTATGGTATGGCTCTGAACAGTATATATAGACTATAGTGAAATCAAATCTATCTACTGTGCCTAATATAAAAAAATGTCATATGCTAGCTGTTTAATTATAACCTTGATTTTTCTAATTTTCATAAAAAAGCAATTATATTACTACTGTAAATATTATGTCTTTAAATCATATATATTGTCACACATACTTAAGTATTTTAGTTTATAAAAATATTTTTGATTTACTTATAATACGGCTTACAGTATACATTGCAAGTGGATATTTGCCTCAAATATTTAACCATTGTTATTTGTTTTAAAACCAAGAAATTTGTCTAAACTTCCTTATTGATTGTCGCACTGAAACAGTATATTTTACGTATTTGCATAAGTTATACTATTGCTACAAGAATATTGTTTTTAAATATTTTAATCACTAGGAAAGGTGTGATACATTCTTATATTTTAATTATTGATAAACTTTTGAAAAGTCTATTCAATATTATTGAACTTTATAAGGTATGCTTTGAAGTCTAGCCTTTATGTGGACACTTGGGCTATACGGAGCTAGTAGTGTAACCGGACCTCTTTTTAAGGGGTGCTATGAAGCATAATCTTTATATGGACACTTGGATTATGTGGAGCAACTAGTGTAACCGACCCTCTTACTTAAAATAATTTAACTAAGAGGAGAGATGAATTATCATGTTAAACGTTTATTCAAAAAAATTTATTTACACTATCATGGCAAGTGCAATGATAGTTTCCCTAGGCACTGCTGTTGTTTATGCAGCTCCAAATTCTAATAACAGTGTAACAACTGGCAGAACTGAACAAAATATGGCAACTGGAGTTATTATAGCTAATAAAGTGCCTACATTAGCACATGGTGCTACTGATGTTACCCTTACAGGCACAGTTGTCATTGATGGACCTAAACTAGTTTTACTTGTTAATGGTCAGGATGTAAGTAGTCAAGCAACTTTAACAAAAGTAGCTGATAAAACCTGGACTTATCAATACAAAACAACAGTTGGAAGCCAAACAGGCGATGTGTCCTTTAATGTTGGAGCTTACACCATTTATGCAAATGGAAAACCTGCAGGACAAGTTCATACAACTGCAGCAGCTGTTAGTCAATCAGTTCACGTACCTTTCGTAAAATCTTATGATTATACGAATCTAGATTGGATTAACTACGACCGTTCCACTAATGAATTCGCATTCTCTTATAATCTTGTAAATGTTTGGGATGATGGAATTCGCGAAGTTGCAAATCCTATTACTGCTAGTATAAGCGGCACTGAAACTTATGAAAACTCAGGTTTTGAGATTCAAGCTCCAGTAGTTGTTAAATCATTTGTTGTTGGCTCTCAGGATTTTTCAAATTATGACCGTACAAACAATACTTATGATTTGAATTTCAACCTTACTAAGAATCTAAGCAATGGTACATCTGAAACAACAACAGTAAGTAAATCTGCAGTTGATGCAAGCAAGGATTATGTGTATACTGCATCTTCAGATGGGCTTTTCCCATACAGTCAAGACTTTACGTTTGTTACCCCTGTTACTGTAAGAGACTTTACAGCATCTGAAGGTACTTTTACAAATTACAACCCTACAGACAATACTTATACTTTAACATTCGATTTAACAAAGGTACTAAGTAAGGGAGATGCTGAGATTGTACCAGTAAGTGAGACAGTGGATGCTGCTAGTGCTTATACTTACACAGCATCTGATGACAGAGCACCTGGTTATTCTGAAGATTTTTCATTTACACCACCAGTTGCTTTTAGAGACTTTACTTTCTCTGCAGATTCTCCTGTTTGGACATACAATCCAGCAACCAAAACTTACAGTGTAAGCTTTGTGGTAAATGAAACTTATAGTGACGGTAATGCAGCAACTGAAACTATTACTCGTGATGGATTGACTCCTGGTACATCCGTTGAAGAAAGTGTTACGATCAGTGGGGTAACTCATACTCAAACTCTTACTGTTCCTGCATCTCCTGCACCTGCAATCCCTGCGTCAGTAGATGGAACAGTGGCTAGTGGAATAAAATCTAAATGGACTGGTAATAATGGAGGCAATGTTCAGGAAACTTATACATTGAATTACACTATAAACGGGGTTACTTATACAGTTACAAACTTGAGTACTAACTTTACTAAAAATGGAACTGGTTTTGTATCCCAACAACAATTGACCTACAATGCAACTTTTAATGGTCAAACTGTTGTTGTCAATTACACACTTCCACTTGTAATGCCTAAATAATACAAACGAATAATATAAATAAAAAAAGCCTCCACTAAAATAATTTTAGTGAAGGCTTAAATGCATATATAGAAAAAAACACATATTATAATTTCTACTCAGTTATTATCATTTCCCTTTCTGTAATAACACCATCAATTCTAACATCATGCTCATCCATTGGAACAGTATCCATCACTTGAAAATCATAAGCTAGTGCTACTTTGTAAACTTGTTTACTCATATTAGATAGAAATCTATCATAAAAGGCAGCTCCATAACCTACCCTTCCACCATGTCTGTCAAAAGCAACCCCTGGCATTAATATCAAATCCAAAGTGCTACTATCAACTTCTTCACAGCTTTCTACAGGTTCCATTATGCCAAAATATCCTTCTTTCAATTGATCAAAATTTTCTATTTTATATATTTTGATTCCCTCTTGCTTTGAATTAATTTTTGGCACACATATTGTCTTGCCACTACTTAGGGCATGTTTAATAATCTTATGTGTATCCACTTCGCTTTTAAAGCTTACAAAAGCAAATATTGTATTTGATCTTTTATATAAGTCGCTATTTATAAGACTTTTAAAGATTTCTTCATCCCACATTTTTCTTTGATTTTCGTCTATTGTTTCTCTGTATTCAAGTATTTTCTTTCTAATTTCTTTTTTTTCCATAATCGTTGTTCACCGTCCTAATATTTCTCAAAGCATTTTTATCTAGAATTATGATTTTTCTTTGTCCTTCTTGATCAATCCATCGGTTTTTTTGAAAACTTGCAAGCTTTCTACTCAAGGTTTCCTGGCTCATGCCAATATGTGATGCAAGATCTTTCTTGCTTATAGTCAAATTAATCAAATCGCTATCACCAGCCATTTCTAGTAAGGTATCCACTAGACGTTGTTCCACATCATTTATTGCAAGAGATTGAATTTGATCTTCAGCCTCCTCTAGCCTTGAACTCATTTCTTTTATTATCTTAAGGGCAATCCTCGGACGCTTTTCTATGAGGTCATTTATCTTTTTCCCATCAACAATACATACTGTAGTTGGCTCCAATGCCTCAGCATTATTTTTAAAAGGGTTTTGGGTGAATAAGGATAACTCGCCCATAAACTCTCCTGGACCTAATACTCTTATAATTTTTTCTCTGCCTGTTTCCGAAAGTTTTACTATCTTAACCTTTCCTTTGTTAACTATAAATAGCTTTTCTCCAACGTCCCCTTCTAAATATATATTTTCACCTTTTTTATATTCTTTGTGCATAGTGGTCATAGAAACCTCAAGTACTTCATCAAAAGTCAGTGTGCTGAATATAGGTACTTTTTCTATACAGCTTTTTTCATGTTTCTCTTCTGACTGTGAACAATGTTGGCATTCCATAAAATCCACCTCCTATCTTCATCAAATTATAAATTTTCCTTATACTTTAAAAGCCTTATGGCATTTATTATAACAGCTAGTACGCTAAGTTCATGTATAAACATTCCTGATGAAAGAAATACTACCTTTCCAAGGACCCCAATTAATAATGCTACTACTATAATTATAGCAAAAGTTATATTTTGCTTCATATTTTTTGTTGTTGCTTTGCTTAACCCAATTGCATAGGACAGCTTGCCTATTTCATCAGACATCAAAACCACATCCGCTGTTTCCATGGCAACATCTGAACCTGCACCTCCAACAGCAATTCCAAAGTCTGCTGAAGCCAAGGCAGGCGCATCATTTACTCCGTCTCCAACCATTGCTGTTACACCTACTTCATGTTGCAATTTTTTTAAAATAGAGACCTTGTCTTCAGGAAGAAGCTCAGCATAATAGTCATCTAGTCCTATTTTTTTTGCGATAGCTTCTGCTGCAAGGTTGTTGTCTCCTGTCAGCATAACTACCTTTTTAACTCCTTGAGCCTTTAGCTTTTTGATGAGCTCTACAGCATCTTTTCTTATAGTATCTGCAATAGAGATAACTCCTATAAGCTTTTCTGAATCTGCAACTAAAACTGCAGTTTGTCCGTTTGCTTCTTCATCTTTAATATAACTTTCCATATCTATATTTATTATAATATCATTTTCTTCCATAAGCTTTCTATTGCCAATAAAAATTGTGCCGCTACTAGTCTTTGCTTTTATTCCCTGACCCAAAGTTATTTCCGACTCTTCCGGCGGAATAATTTCACCGCTTCCTATAGTCTTTGCTTTTTTTATTATTGCCTTTGCCAAAGGATGCTCTGAATACATCTCAGCACTGGCTGCAAGACTCAAAAGTTCTTCTTCACTAACATCAACTGCTTTAATTTTAATAATCTCAGGTTTTCCTACTGTAAGAGTTCCTGTCTTGTCAAAGGCTACAACCTTCACATTTCTAAGCTTTTCTATTATATCTCCACCTTTAATAAGTATGCCTTTTCCTGCTCCGTTACCGATACCTGCAACAAGTGATACTGGTGTTGATATGACAAGGGCACCTGGGCACGCTATAACCAGCAAAGTAAGAGAAAGCTCAATATCTCTAGTAATAATATAAACAATCACTGTTAAAACCATAATTGCAGGAGTGTAATATTTGGCGAATACCTCCATAAACTTTTGTGTCTTAGCCTTTTTATCTTGTGCCTCTTCAACCATTTCAAGAATTCTAGCAAAGGTTGTATCCTCACCTACTCTTTCAGCTATTATTTTCAAGTATCCTGATTCCACTATGGTTCCTGAAAAAACTCTATCTTCAGCTTGCCTATTAACCGGCATTGATTCACCGGTAATTGATGCTTGATTTATATAAGCTGTGCCTTCTATAACAGTTCCATCCACAGGAATCTTTTCTCCAGGTCTCACAACAACTATATCTTCTTTTAACACCTCATCAGAGCTAAGTTCCACTTCCTTGCCATCTCTCAGAACTCTTGCTGTATCCGGTGCCAAATCCAAAAGAGCCTTTATGGCAGACCGTGTTTTTTCAAGTGTTTTAGCTTCAAGGTAATTTCCAAACATAAAAAGAAAAGTTACCGCCGCTGCTTCAAAGTATTCACCGATTAATACAGCTCCAATAACCGCCAAAGTAACCAATGCATCGATTCCAATTATCTTATATCTTAAAGCTCTCAGTGCATTTACTACTATCTCATAACCTGCAATAACTGCTGCCGCCGTAAATAAAACCTCTACTATAACTAAATTAATATTAAGCCTTTCCAATACCAAAGCGGAAGCAATTATAACACCTGAAGCCGCAACCCTCAAACCTTTACTTATTTTCATTTTCCCTACCTCCTTATATATAAATATGAACCTCTTCGATCAGAAATCTATTTTTAAAACTCTCACGGGTTTTGGTGAGAATTTAAAAATATAAATTCTATTACGAAGTGGTTCATCTATAGATAAACTACTTATATTTAAACGTATCAAAATAAATATTCGTCGAACCATCGAAATCTTTATTTTGAGTCTAAGTATTGAAGTAATTTATCTGCTTAAGTGGAATAGATATACTAGTTCCAAATAAAGTAAAAATTTATAATTTAATCTTATACTTGGACACACAAGTTTATAATTACTTTTCACTTAATACTTCATAACCCAGTCTTTCAACTGTGTTTCTGATTTGATTTCCATCTATAATACTTTCGTCAAATTCCACTTTGAGCTTGCTAGCATTGAAAAGCACCTCTGCCTTGCTTACCCCTGTAATCTTATTAACAGTTCCCTCAATCTTAAGCACACAGCTAGGACATGTCAAAGTTTCAAGTTTATATGTTTTTTTAATCATAATTTAAATCCTCCTCGTTTTCATCTTGTGGCTTCATTATAAGAGGAATATAAAAATAAAACCTTGACCAAAGTCAATTTTTAGATTAGAAATACAACTTTTTATCATGATAATAAAGAGATGATTTGAATCACATATTAATGATTATATTAATGGTATATTATAGCCATAATCTAGCTCTAACCAATAGGAGTGGTTCACATGAGTTCTCAAAAGGATAACATCCTTCGTAGTATATATGCAATTTATGAAATGTATAAAAAGGGCTATCTAGGTGGAAAAATACTTCCGGAGGATTCTAATCCTGGTCTATCCAAAAGTTCTATAGATAATTATAATTTTTTCACACTAACTGTGGCTCTTGATTACCAAAGAAATGCTTTTTCACTTTGGGAATCTGCTAAAAAGACCTTTTTGGATCCTAGTACAGTTCAAGTCTTTGATCCAAAGTTAGTCATTAATATGAGTAATGAAAAGCTAAAAAAATATCTATGTGAATATAACTTAGCTCTACAGCCTAATAAGCATACTGAGATATGGAGAAAAATCTGCGAAACAATGTGTTTTCTTTTTGATGGAGATATCCGGAATCTTTTTATAGAAACTAAATGGTATATTCCAGATATTCTAAAATTAGTTCAAGTTACACACAAGAGTAGTTTTCCATACCTGAGTGGTATAAAATTGTGCAGCTATTGGCTTCACATATTGGAAAAGTATACGGATGCAACTTTTAATGGTAGAGAGTTTCTATCTATTGCACCGGATACTCACATAATAAAAGCTACTCATAAGTTAGGCTTAATCAGTGCCGATATGTTAAAGGATAACAAAATTCAATTATTAGTTGCAGAGATATGGTCAGATTTATTAAAAGAAACAAATTTGACTCCTATCGATATGCACACTCCCCTTTGGTTATGGAGCAAAAGTAAATTTATAGATATTGAAAGGAGATGATATTATGCAAAAATATGTATGTCTAGTTTGTGGTTACATATATGACCCTGAACTTGGAGATCCAGATAATAATGTGGCTCCAGGTACTGCTTTCGAAGATGTACCTGAAGAATGGGTATGTCCAGTGTGTGGTGTAGGTAAGGATCAATTTGAAGCAACTGAAGGCTAATAAAAGTGTGTGTACCAGTTTTAGACTTCACTATGGTATTTCAAAATGTAAATAAAAAAACAGCAGGGTAATATAATTAAATTGCCCTGCTGTTTTGCCTTTAATAATTCTTTTTATCTACAAAAATTAATATTAAATTTTCTAATGGGGAGTTGATGATTTTGCGTGTAAATCAATGCTTTTGTACCTATGATAAGTCAGAAATTCTTAAAGCTATAGAGCCATTGTATGAGCATGCCAAGGTTAACAGAAGATTGTTTGAAAAAAAAATTAAGGTAAGAGATTGTGAATTTAACGGAGATGGGTATGTTAGATGGGACTTATCTCTTATTACAAGTAATAGAAAAAACTTAAATGCTAAAGAACTGAAAAGACTTGAAGATATGGATTTAGTTAAAAAGTGCAAAAAGTTTTTAGACAGTTTCCAAGAACCAGATAAAAAGTTTTGTTTGAAAATCACAGCTTATACAGATGGCTTCCAGCTTGATATTGAGGTAAAAACTTGTAAAACTAATGTAGAAAATAAAGAAGTTAAAATAGATTCCCTATGCTATTTTATTGAAAGAGCTTTTTAAAAAGTTTCAGATTCTATGTCCCATAAACCTTTCCACATTACTCCTTCTACTTTTGATAGTATTTGCGGTGATAATCTGTGGCTAGTTAGTGGTGAAAAAAATGCATACTAACGAAAGCTTACAAACGAGAATTTTTTTCATTTACAAAGAAAAATTTTGATTTCAGTCACAGAAATTCATCAATATAAATAATAATATTGTATTAGACTATATGATAATAATTATCATTTAAATAGAGGGAGTGATCTTATGTTGAACAATAATAGTGCAGGAAGTATTCCCATAAATAATAGAGTGAGAAAAAAGTCCAGACTTCTATTGTTTTTAGCAACTGTAGGCCCGGGACTAACTGTTATGCTGGCTGACACCGATGCTGGTTCAATCATTACTGCAGCTCAATCCGGCGCTCAATGGGGATATAAACTACTGCTTCTGCAATTAATTCTCATACCTATCTTATATTTTGTACAGGAACTTACTACTCGTATCGGCATAACTACAGGTCGAGGACATGGAGAATTGATCAAAGAAAAATTCGGTGCAAAATGGGCTTGGATATCTGTTATAACTCTTTTTGTAGCTGCCATGGGAGCTTTAGTAACTGAATTCTCAGGAATTGCAGGTGTCAGTGAGCTTTTTGGAGTCTCCAAGTGGGTTACTGTGCCTTTTGCAGCTTTAGCCCTAATACTTATTTCCTGTACCGGAAAGTATAAACGTGTGGAAAGAATTGCAATAATTGTAGGTCTCTTCGAAGTTGTATTTATCCCTGCTGCAATTTTTGCAAAACCAGATACTGCAGCTCTAATGCATGCCTTAGTTGGAAAACAGCCCTTTAATAACAATTCCTATTGGCTTTTAGTTGCAGCTAACGTTGGTGCTGTAATCATGCCTTGGATGATATTTTATCAGCAGGGAGCCGTTGTAGACAAAGGCTTAACTAAAGAAAATATAAAATTCAGTAGAATAGATACCTTCTTCGGCTCTATTGTAACTCAAATCGTAATGGGAGCTGTCCTAGTGCTTACAGCTGCAACCATAGGTCGTACAAATCCCAATACCTCCCTTGATAGTGTTCAACAAATAGGAAACGCACTCACTCCTTTTTTAGGAAACATCTTTGGTAAAACCTTCTTTGCTATAGGTCTTACAGGAGCTGCACTTATAGCAGCCATAGTAGTATCTTTAGCAACCTCCTGGGCTTTTGGAGAAATATTAAACCTTCCTTGCAGTTTAAACTGTTCCTGGAAGGAAGCTCCTGCTTTTTATAGCTTTTACTCCGGTGGAATCATTATTGCTGCAGCTTTGGTTTTGGTTGGTATTCCCCTTATCTCCCTAACTATAGCTGTGGAAGTAATGAATTCTCTACTGCTTCCTATCGTACTAGGATTTTTACTTGCCCTTGGATGGAAGGTACTGCCAAAGCCTTTTGCACTGAAAACTTGGGAAAAAGTAATCTTAATTTTCATCTATATACTGGTATGTTCCTTAGGTTTATTCACAGTTCTCCAACTATTTTAAGATTGAAATGGAGCAGCACAAGCTGCTCCATTTTTGTTTACTCTCTATAAAGTTTCTTCAATTATTCTCTAAACTTTCTTTGTTATCTTTACCGATATATTCAATACTATTAGATTCCGATCCGCATACTACCTAAAAAAAGGTGAGCATATGACAAATTTAAGTTCTAATATTCATAGGTTAATAATATATTAGGTATTTAATTATTAAGGTATGAAATAGAATCATTTATATCACATTACAAGGCTATCCTTAATATCATAAGATTGATTATGTATTTAAAGGAGTGCTTTTTAAAATTGAAAAAAATACTATCAGTAATTGTTATCCTTGTATTATGTTCCGGGGCTTTTTTAGGGTGTAGCAGTTCTTCAGGAGGTAGTGGGTCAGGAAGTAATTCTTCTCCAGAAGGATGTGCAAAAATGTTTATTGGCGCTTTAATAAAAGCAGATGAAAAAACTCTTAATTCAATCAACAAGTCAGATTCTCTAGATTACCCTACACATTTTTTACTTAGTGATTATGCACCTGACTATTCAAATTATAAACTTAGCGATTTTACTTTTACAGTAGATAACTCTAATAAGTATGTTGTTGTTAAGTCCAATGACGGTAAAAAGAATCTGAAACTTGAAATAATTAAAGCTAACGATAAATACTATTTTTACAGTATGACAAGCTCATCACAAGCCTCAACTCCTAGTAAAGGAACAACTTCTCAAAACTCAACCGCTCCGTCTCAGTCTACCTCTGCTTCGGCCACTTCTACAGGTTCAGTCTCAAGCATTAAAGGCAAATGGGTAGGACTTATTAACCAAGGAGGAAGTGAAGAAATCGAAATAAGATTAATAATAAATAAAATTGATAGTAAAGGAACTATAACCGATGGTGTTCTAACACTTACCCTTACTGCTACAAAACAATTTGAAACCGCAAAAATAGCTGGTACTTACAAAGATGATAAATTATCTATAAAGGCCACTGAGTGGAACTTTAAGTCAGCTGATTCATATGATGAATTATCAGAATTAAATATAGATGGAACTGTTGATTTAAAACACAATGAAATAAAAGGTGAATTAGACCATCATGAAACAATTATATTAAAACAATAACTTCTTAAAATGCAAAAATATTTCATCAAGTATTATAAAAATAATAACCGCTCTACTGAGCGGTTATTTACTATTTGTAATTATACATTCTTTTGTTCAAACAGTATAAAATTGTTTCTCTAGTCTTGAAATTCCGTATAAGAATTTTTGTTACCAAGAAACTAGATTAAAACATAAATTTTCTTCAATTATTCTTTAAACTATCAATATAATCACTAAAGGACATTGATGCATAAGCTACAGAAGAAAAATCCGCTTTTCTTTCAATTACACTCTTCAGTGCCATAGATTTTTTTGTGTCTCCTATTAATATAGCTCCTACTATTTTACCATCCTTTATAAATAGTCTTTTGTAAGAATTCTCATCAGTATCATCATAGGTTAGTGTTTCAGTACACTGCTTTGCATCAACATTTCCCACTGAAAATAATGAAATATTAAAGGCATTTAAAGTTGTTGTTGGTATAGCCTCTGTATATTTTGTTTCTTTTCCCGCTATATTATATCCTGCAGTTTTTCCTTGTTCTACTGCTGAAGGCCAAGTACCTGCTATTTTACCATTCAATTCTGCTATATCCCCGGCAGCATATATATTTTTCAAATTAGTTTCCATTTTATCGTTAACTACAATTCCCTTTGATACTTCTATAGGACTATCTTTAACAAATTCAACATTTGGTCTTATCCCCACTGACACAATTACCATATCACATTTAAGCGTATTTCCACCGTTTGTGGTGGCTCCGCTTACCTGAGATTCACCAAGTATCTCACTAATTTGAGTATTTAAAAGCACCTCAATATTGAAGCTTTCTATAGCTTTCTTTAAAATATCGGAGGCTTTTTCATCAAGCTGCCTTGGCATTAGTCTTTCTTGTACTTCAGCCACTTTTACCTTTTTGCCTTGCTGATTTAGTATCCATACTGTTTCCAGCCCTTGGATTCCACCCCCGATATTGAGTATTGTATCTTTTCCTTCCAAATCCTTTTGTATATTATGTACGTCTTCCAATTGCCTTATAGAATATACACCATCTTTATTTATACCGTTGATAGGCGGTACAAAATTTCGTGCTCCGCTAGCTAGCAATAACTTTGTATAGGAAACGCTTATATTATCCTTTAAAATTATTTTACTCTCTGTTGTATTAATACCTATAACTTCAGCACCCAGGTATACACTTACATTATTAGCTGTATACCAATCTATTTTTTGAATACGGATTTTATCTTCCATCATAGACTCAAAAAGCCCTTTTGTAAGTCTAATTCTGTGATATGGATAAAAGCTTTCATTTCCAAACAAGTGGATTTCACTTTTATTATCAACTTCTCTTATAGCCTTTATGGCATTTACTGCTGCGATGCCGCCTCCAACAATAACTATTTTTTCTGCCAAACCAATACACCACCATTCATAATATAGAATATAAAGTTCTTTAATACAAACCTATATAGTATATTTTACTTCTATTTTTGTATACTTAATGTGATTTGAATCAAGCTACTAGTCAGGTGGTAAACAAATAGATATAGATAAACTACTTCGATCATTAGACTCTAAATAAAGATTTCGATGGTTCTACGAATCTTTATTTAGATAAATTCTAATATGAAGTAGTTTATCTATAATTTACACTGTCTAAAATTTAGCAAGCAAAGCTTCACCAAAACTCTTACCGAATTGAATACACTGCTCTAGTTCCTCGTCATCAGGCATATATTTTGCTTTTAGGCCATCTTGTATTACTTCAATTTTAGCTTTTGCCAAATACTCAGATAAAAGCTTTGGGGACTCTCCGCTCCAGCCATAACTTCCAAAGGCAGCTCCAACCTTATTTATGAACTTTAATCCTATTAAATCTTCTATTACCGGCATCAAGGATGTGAGCAAACCGTTATTTACTGTAGAAGAACCAAGTAAAACACCTTTTGCTTTAAAAACTTCTGCAAGAACGTCATTTCTATCAGCGGTACCAGTGTTTAAGATCTTATATTCAACTCCAGCCTCTCCAAGACCTTTTGCAATAAATTCAGCCATCTTATGAGTAGCACCCCACATAGAGTTATATATTATGACAGCACTTTTTTCAGATTTGCCCTGAGCCCATTCATAATACTTTTCAACTATTTGCATAGGTTCTTTTCTCCAAATGATACCATGGCTTGGTGCTATCATTTCTACAGGCAAATTTAATTCCTTTAGTTGGTCTATTTTTCTAGTTACAAACTTACTGAAAGGAGTTAATATATTTGCATAGTATTTCTGTGCTTCTTGATAAACCTCAGCTTCATCTACTAGATCATTGAAAATTTCTGAAGACGCAAAGTGTTGACCAAAGGCGTCATTGGAAAACAGAATATTTTCTCCACTTAAGTAAGTAAACATGCTATCTGGCCAATGCAGCATCTGAGCTTCAATAAAAGTAAGGTCATGTTTTCCTATATTAATCTTGTCTCCTTGGCTAACAACCTTCAGATTCCAATCCTTGTGATAATATTCCTTTATGGTCTCTACTCCTTTTTTGGATACTATTATAGTGGCATTAGGAATATACTCCATAATAGTAGGTAGAGCTCCTGAGTGGTCAGGCTCCATATGATTCATAACAACGTAATCAATTTTGCTTATGTCAACAACTTCACTGAGATTCTCCAAAAATCTATCGGTAAGTGGTTCCCAAACTGTATCTATTAGCACTGTTTTTTCATCTTTTATTAGATAAGAATTATATGTACTGCCTCTATGAGTTGAAAGTTCATACCCGTGAAAATACCTTACCTTCCAATCAGTTGCCCCAACCCAATATACATTTTCTCTAAGTTCCTTCATAAATGACTCCTCCTTACAAATAAATACTGCTTATATTATTAGCATTCAAAATGTTAAATATTCAGCATTCGCTTTATGTAAGGATCTTAGGCCTTGCCAGTATCCCCTAGAGAACCTTTGCAATAGGTTTTAACGCCAACATATCTTCTAATATTTATCAGTATATCTTCAAAACTAGCAGCTGAAGAGCAAATAATAATTGCTGTTTTACAATCATATTTATATTTTCCTCATCTTTTTTAACAAATTTATCATATTCGCATATATTGTATTATATGATATAATAAATGTATCTCTTTGCACTGCATATAAATCTACAGTACAAACTGAGCAGGCGATGGACTTTCTTAAAAGTTCGTGGGGCCGGGCCTTAATTGGCAACAGGATGATAATACATACCTGTGGGACAGTAAATGTTCTACGGGTATTTTTTTATACCTTTAGAACATTTCTAGATCATTGCAATGCCATAGAGCTATCTTAAATATGCTTAAAACAAGCAAAATGGAGGTAACACACTATGACAGAACAACATTTCAAAGGACTAACCACTCAAAAAGCCAAGGAGCTTCAAGAAAAATTCGGTAAGAATGAACTTGTGACTGAAAAAAAGGAAAACTTTTTACACAAGGTGTTACATGTAATTACCGAGCCTATGTTTTTACTCCTCATTGTAGCTGCCGCTATATATTTCATACTGGGAGAACCTAAAGATGGCGCAATCATGCTTATCTTCGTTATTGGAGTTATAGGCATTGAAACAATCCAAGAATGGAAAACTGACAAAACCCTAAAAGCACTGAAAGATTTATCGGCTCCACAAATCAAGGTAATGAGGGATGGAGCAGAAAAAGTAATTAATAGCTTGGACCTTGTACCTGGTGACATAATGTTTATATCAGAAGGTGTGAAAGTGCCTGCTGATGGAATAGTGCTTAAGGCAAGTACACTTGCTATTGATGAATCCTCTCTGACAGGAGAAGCTGAAGCGGTTTGGAAAGTTACTCAGGATAACTGTATAGATACTGGTACTGATTATTGGCGTAAAGATTATTGCTATGCAGGAACTCTTGTTACACAAGGTACAGGCACCATCTTAGTAGATAAAATAGGTCCATCCACTGAATATGGGAAGATAGGTCAAAATGTTCTTTCAGCACCTAATAACCCTACCCCACTTCAAAAACAAACAGGAAAGTTAGTAAAACTATGCGCAGTAATTGCAGCAGCTTTATTTATCTTTGTTGGTGTAGTAACTTATTTTAATATACCAGATCATGGGTTTAGAGATAGACTTATTGAAAGTATATTATCTGGAGTAACTCTTGCCATGGCTATGATCCCAGAAGAATTTCCTGTTATACTAACTGTATTTCTATCGATGGGTGCCTGGAGACTTGCTAAAAAAAGTTCTCTTGTTAGAAAGCTTCCATCTGTTGAGACCTTAGGTGCAGTTTCTGTTCTTTGTGTTGATAAGACTGGAACTATAACTATGAACAAAATGACAGTTAGAGACACTTGGTGTTCTACTAACGATACAAATACTTTGATTAAAATAATGGGGATGGGCTGCAAAGCTGATGCCTACGACCCAATGGAAAAGTCTATGATATCATATTGTGAAGAAAAAGGATTCACAAGAGATATTATTTTTGGCGGTGAGCTTATAAAAGAATACGCTTTTACCGATGAGCTTAAAATGATGGGACATGTTTGGGAATCAACTGAAGGTATAATAATTGCTGCAAAGGGTTCACCTGAACGTATATTAACAATATGCAACTTGAATATAAATGAAAGAAAAATAGCAGAAAATAAAATACTTGAAATGTCTAGTAAGGGACTTCGTGTCATTGCTGTTGGACAAATGAAATTAAACAATATAGATAAGATACCTGAAACTATTAAGGAATGTAGTCTAGAGTTTTGTGGACTTATTGGCCTAGCTGATCCTCCTAGAGAATCGGTTAAAGAAGACATTAGAACCTGCACAAAAGCTGGAGTTCGTGTGGTTATGATAACTGGTGATAATGGAATAACCGCAAGCTCAATCGCAAAACAAATAAATATACCAAATAGTGATAAGATTATCACAGGCGATGAACTTAATAATATGACTGATGAAGAACTTAAAGAAAGAGTTAAAGAGGTCAGTATTTTCTCTAGAGTAGTTCCAGAGCATAAAATGAGGATTGTTAATGCGTTTAAAGAAAATGGAGAAATAGTTGCCATGACAGGAGACGGTGTTAATGACGCTCCAGCTCTTAAACATGCTGATATTGGTATAGCTATGGGTAAACGTGGATCAGAAGTTTCTAGAGAAGCAGCAGATTTGATTTTGCTTGATGATAACTTTTCTACAATTGTTGAAACCATAAGAGATGGCAGAAGAATTTATGACAACATTAGAAAAGCAGTTGGATATGTATTTACCATTCATATACCTATTGCCTTTAGTGCGCTACTAGCTCCTCTACTTGGAATAAATCCAGGAAATCTACTTCTACTTCCACTTCACGTTGTTTTGCTTGAACTGGTAATTGACCCTACTTGCTCTATAGTATTAGAACGTCAGCCAGCAGAAGATGATATTATGAAGAGAATGCCTCGTGATCCAAACGAAAAAATGTTAACATCTAAAAATCTTTTCAAAAGCATTCTACAAGGTTTCGTTATATTTGGTGCATCCTTTGGAACCTATTACTGGTTTTTGAATCAAAATCCAGATAATGCTTCTATAGCTAGAGCAATGGGACTTACCATCATATTGATTTCAAACGTGTTGTTGGTTCATGTTAATAGTTCAAATAGTGATTTTGCAGCAAAATCATTTATGAAAGCTATAGGTGATAAAATAATGTGGATAGCTAATTTAGGAACACTAATAGGTTTAGCAGTAATACTATATTCTCCTTTAAACAGCTTTTTGAAACTAGCTCCATTATCTATAAAGCAATTGTCCTTGGCAGCTTTAATAGCACTAGTTTCAGTTGCTTGGTATGAACTTGTAAAATTAGTAAGACACCTAAAAAATCACCGTAGTATGAAGAATAGCCACTAACTTCTTTTCAAATATTATTTTTAAAAAGTTACTATTCATAAAATTAACCTACAATGATAGATGAAATAGAATTTGATTTTATAAAAGTTTTTAACCCATAATAGTGAAATGTGATAGCTTAAACACTTATGCTATCACATTTTATTTTGGTATTAAAAAATAGATTTTAATCCCATATTTGGTTGAAAGGCGTTTTAAAAACTAAATTACTGTCTTCTATTTGTAATATCCCATAAGCTTCTTAGCCCCTACTTCAGGATGAGTATAGCGTCTTCTGTTTTGCGTCTTATCTTTGTAATTGATAGCTTGTCTAGGACAATGCTGAATGCATGCAAGGCAGCTTTCACAGTCATTATGAAATACAGGTTTATTATTCTCCATAGTTATATTTTTAGCAGGACACACCTTACTGCAAATTCCGCAAGAAATACAGTCATCATTAACGTTAAAATCACTGCTTACTGTGTTGATTTTACCCATATAACTATTATAAATACTATTGATGAGTTTATTAATAGATGCTGACTTTATTAGTAAAACTAACGTTATTCGTTTTTAACTCCTATTTTCTTCCAATATACAAGGATTGCCAAGCTGCAAATAATTACGGAATAAATATTTATTAAGTACATATTTTTATAAAATATATCAATGAAATTCAAAACAAACCCTAAAACTAAACAGCTTACAAATATATAATCATATTTTATTATTTTTGAATGATCAAAAAATAGTATATAGCTAAATACTGCATACTCTACTCCTTTTGATTCGTTGTTAGACATTAAACATACTACCGATATTAAAAAAAATAAGGTCAGCATTATTATAACAATCTTCTTATCTAATCTAATCAATTGTTGTTCCTCCTGGTATGATATAACTCTCTTATTTAGTATATTCGCCAGGATTGATAACTACACCATTTAACCATATTTTTTATTAGGATAATTTTACTTCTATATTATATCAAGGTGGAGAGTTTAAAACTAATTATTATATCTTCCTTATAACCTTATAAAACTCCTCTTCTCCCCAAATAGCTGGCACTGGATATAGTGGATTAGCTTCATATATTGCTCTTTTTGTAAGCTCAGGAATATCCTTTTCTTTAACAACCTCAAGTTTTTCTGGAAGCTCCATCTGCCTATTCATATTTTCAATTTCCTTTATAAAGGCCTTTGCTTTTTCTTCTTTTGTCATTCCTTGAAGTCCTATTATATCTGCTAGTTCTGCAAGTTTTTCGTAAGCTGCTTCTCCATAACCTTCTAACACTCTTGGCAGTATAACCGCATTTGCTTTTCCATGTGGAACTCCATAGAGACCTCCAATTCCATGAGCAATTGCATGAACATATCCTACATAAGCATTTGTAATAGCTATTCCTGCGTAGTAGGAACCAATTAGTAGATTTTCACGAGCCTTAATATCTTGTCCATCTTCATATGCTAGAATTAGGTTTTCATGTATTAGCTTTACCGCCTCAAGTGCATTTTCACTACCTTTTTTAGGAGCAAAGCGATTGATATAGGCTTCCACTGCATGAGTTAGTGCATCCATTCCTGTAACTGCTGTGATATCCTTTGGAAGGGTAATGGTTAACTCTGGATCAAGTATTGCATAAGCTGGAACTATGTTTAAATCCATGATTGTATGTTTATAATGTGTTGTTCCATCTGTAATAACCGCTCCTGCTGTTACTTCTGAACCAGTTCCTGCTGTGGTAGGTACTGCAAAAAGCAATGGAATTTTCTTCATTATCTTCATAAGTCCTGTCATATCTGATACAGTTTTATTTGGACATGCTATTCTTGCACCAACCACCTTAGCGCAATCCATAACAGAACCGCCTCCGATAGCAATAATTCCTTCGCAGCCTTCCTTTTTATATAAACTTACAGCCTTTTCGATGCATTCAATGGTTGGATCTGGCTCAACTTCACTATAAATTGTATAGGATATATTTTCACTCTTAAGCATCTCAAACAATGGCTTTAAAGTGCCTCGTCTCATAAAACCAGCCGTGGTAATAATCTCTACCCTTCCAATTCCATTGTCCTTAACTAGCTTTGGAAGTTTCATCATACTTCCAGCACCAGTTATAAGTTTTGGTTCCTTTGATGGTGCCACTTTAAGAACAGTGCTAAGTAACGCTTGACGTGTTCTGTAATATATTTTATTCATTTCTCTCTCCTCCTATAAAACCTTTATTATCTTAATCCTGTTCACTGTAAATACTGTATACCAATGTTCCTCTCCTGATTTCTCCTATAGCCTGTCTTTCACTAATGGTATACAATTAATATCCCCTATAGTTAACTACTTTTGCTGAATAATCTACATAAATTTCTGCGACACTTGTAACACTTTTTATTTTGTATTATAATTACTTAAATTTCACTTTTCAAGGGTTTGCCCGCAAGTGATACAAATTGAAGGGAGTGTCACAGTTTTGGAAAATGTAAATCAAAACAAAACCGCTTTAAAATATAAGGAATGGATCATAAATGCTTTTATGGAGCTTTTAAAAGAATATAAATACAGTGAAATAACTATAAAGCAAATCACCTTGCAAGCTGATGTATCAAGACAGACTTTTTATCGTCATTATAAGTCCAAAGATGAGATTATACAGGAATACAGCAACAAAGTATGCGATGAAATATCTGAAAAATTGCTTTCCCTTGAAGACAAATCAATCTATCAGATAACCTTAACTTATTTTACCTTCTGGAAAAGCTATTCTGACTTACTATACTTAGTTAAAAGCAGCGGTTGCGAACACTTACTAGTTGAACACTACAATGAAATCATGCTTAAGACACTGGACATACTTAGACCTTCTATGCCACAGTATAATGATGAAGAATTTGCCTTAATAAAGGCTTTTCTTATTGGAGGCTTCTATAATGTTAAATCAAGCTGGATGGAGAACAATCTACATACCAGCCCTGAAGCTTTAGCAAAATTAATTTGCAGTATTATTTCATAATTGAAGACCTTATAGAGATCTGAATCCTAAAAAAATAGATAAACTACTTCAGATGAGAATCTCCAAATAAAGATTTATAGAATAATCGAAATCTTTATTTGGAGTTCAATGGTTTAAGTAGTTTATCTATATATTTAAAAATGATATGCTTTCATCATCGTATATTTCCCCACTGAAAAAATACTCAGTTGGTGATAGCTTAATCTTATCTTCGCTTACTCCTAAAGACATAATTTTATCTTTATAAACCTCTCTATCACTTTCACAATAGTAATATATGTTCCACATTGTATCCTTATTTACATTGTTTTTTATCTCTTGAAAATACGGCATGTCCACATCGCCTAAAGAGTGACCTATGATATGTATTGATTTAATATTATTTAATTTT
This sequence comes from Clostridium folliculivorans, assembly GCF_024341905.1. Taxonomy (GTDB): domain Bacteria; phylum Bacillota; class Clostridia; order Clostridiales; family Clostridiaceae; genus Clostridium_AR; species Clostridium_AR folliculivorans. Next base: position 1,226,660 of record NZ_BQXY01000001.1, on the reverse strand, counting down.
TCAAAGAAATTTCTATTAGATTCTATGTAGTCTTTAACTTTTTTTAATGTATTATCATAATAACTTGCAATAGCCTCGTATATGCTACGCCCGTATTGATTAAAATTATCTTTTGCTTCCTCCGCCTCTTTCCTCATTTCATCAGCGGCTTTTTCGTCTCCGTGCCCAATTATTGTATTATCATCACCAGAACCATGTATATGTAAAATATTAGAATCACTCACCTTGTAAACTTCTTCTAACAATAATGTATAATTAAAGGTTAAGAATTTATCATAGTTCTCTTTATCTATTAGCTTTGCTTTTCTAGATATCTTTAACTCTATTTGATTAATCCAATCCGAAACTATATCACCCAACTTTTCAATAAATTCAAACTCCTCTTTCCAATGTTTATCAAGAACCTCACCTATTACAGAATCCCCTCTTCCTCTAGAATCTTCTCCTTGTATTCCTAACTCAATATCTTCTCCATCCGATATAATTGATTCATCTATTTTTGGTAGATTTCCTTCAAAATCTCGCCACAACATATTCTTAACATCTTTTTTCCATATATCTTCACCAATCTTGTCTATCCAATCCGGATTTCCTATTCCATACATCTTTTCAAATTTGCTTAGAAAATATGTATTTTCCCTTTCTAAGTAATCCCTAAAGTCTCCATATGAAGTTTTTAATCCATGAGCTAAATCAAATCCATTTCCTATAACAAATAAATCCATTCTTATCTCCCCCTCTTTTTTTGAATTATACCATATTTTAGTGTAAAACTTATAACTGACTACACCTTTTGTAAAATCCGATGCATTCACTTCCAATATATATTCCTGATGGAATATATATTTTCAAAGCATCATATAAGAACCTAGCGGAGTTTTGAAAATAGTTTTAGGATTGACCTTTTATTTTCTTCAAATATAAAGCTGTAGATTTTTACTCTCTACAGCTTTCAATGTTGTTATTAAATTTACTAAGTTGCCTCTTATTAAGCCAAGTCTTCTCCATTGCTTTCAATAACTTTTTTATACCAGTAGAAGGAATCCTTACGGCTACGTGCAAAAGTTCCATTGCCTTCATCATCTACATCAATATAAATCATGCCATAACGTTTTTTCATTTCCCCTGTTCCTGCACTTACTATATCGATGCATCCCCAGGTAGTATAGCCTAAAAGTGGAATTCCGTCTATTTCTACTGCTTTTTTCATCTCTTCAATATGTGCTCTTAAGTAATCAATTCTATATGGATCATGAATGCTTCCATCCTCTTCTACAGTGTCTGCAGCACCTAGACCATTTTCAACTATCATAAGTGGCTTTTGGTATCTGTCATATAAAAGATTTAATGCATGACGTAAACCCTTTGGATCAATTGTCCATCCCCAATCACTCTTCTTAAGATGTGGATTGCTATAACCAGTGTCTAAACTTCCGCAATCCATAGCCAATTTTGTATTTTTTCCTGCAACTAAAGTGAAATAGTAACTGAAGGATATAAAGTCAACGGTACCCTCTTTTAATATTTCTTCGTCTCCAGCTTCTTTACTAAGTACAATATTACTTCTTTCAAACTCTTTTACTTTATATGCTGGATAATATCCTCTGCACATAACATCACAGTAAAACAGCATTTTGTTCATAAATTCTGTATTAGCTTCTATATCTTCAGGATCACAGGAATTTGGATGTGAAAATAATCCGCCATACATCATTCCTATCTTAAATTCTGGATCAATTTTATGTCCAAGTTTTACAGCCTTTGCACTAGCTAAAAATTGATGGTAAGCTGCCTGCATTTTGGATTGTTCATCCTCTTGTAAAACTCCTCCTGACATCCATGGATTCATAGACATACAGTTTATTTCGTTAAAGGTTAACCAGTATTTTACCTTACCTTTATATCTATTGAAAATTGTTTCACAATACTTTACAAATAGATCTACAGCTTTTCTGCTTGTCCAAGAACCATGCTTTTCTGTTAATGCTAAAGGAGTTTCATAATGTGATATTGTAACTACTGGTTCAATACCATATTTTCTGCACTCATCAAATACTTCATCATAATGCTTTAATCCAGCTTCATTTGGAGTTTCATCATCAACATTTGGGAATATACGCGCCCAGTTAATTGACATACGGTATGCCTTAAAGCCCATTTCTGCAAATAATGCTATATCCTCCTTAAAATGTCCATAGTGATCTACTGCCTTATGGCTTGGATAATATAATCCTTCTTTAACTTCTCTTGTATTAACTCTTTCTTTGGTAGCACTACCTGCTGTCATGACATCAGAAGTATTTAACCCCTTACCATCTATAATATAAGCACCTTCGCATTGATTGGCTGCAGTTGCTCCACCCCATAAAAATCCTTTTGGAAATGCCATCTTTAATTCCTTCTTTCTATATAAAATCATTTATTGTTAATAATATGGTTCTATATTATCATTATTGGTTCATATTTTCAACACATCAGTTCACATTTTGAATTTTCTAAATAAGAAAATTCATTTTCACTGTAACTCCTCTCTCCTTTTGAACTAATTAGACAATAAAAAAAATCCGCTAAAGCTACCTTCTTTAGCGGATTTTTTTTATTGTCTTTTCCAATGTACATTAGGGAAATGAGTCTGTCGAATAAATTCTATCTTTTAACTGTATAAACTATAATGCTATCCTAATCCATTTAAATCACTCTGCGTAAATTATATTTAGTTTATCGCTTTCAAAATCAACCTTCTTATCAGTTATAACCGTAGCTTCTGTAAGCTCTCCATAGGAGTAGAATTTTCTTAGATTAAACTTTGAGGAATCTGCAAGTACATAGCACTTATGTGAAGCCTTAATTACAGCCTTTTTTATCTCTCCGTCAAAGGATACTACAGTAGTAAAACCTTTTTCAGCATCAATTCCTATAGTACCAAGAAAACAGGTATCAAAATTCATCATGCTGATCTTCTTTTCAGTATCCTCACCTAAAATAATATTGTCTGAAGGCTTTGCATATCCACCAAGGACGTAGGTATTGATTCCTTTTTCAAAAAGCTTTTGAATATGCAGTATACCATTAGTCACTATTGTAACATCCTTTGCTGTAATATAATCAATCAAGTAATAGCAGGTTGAACCTGAATCAATAAACACAAAATCATTGTCCTTAATTAGTGTGGCCGCGAATTTTGCTATTTTGATTTTCTCCTCTTTATTTTTCTCAAAGGCTTCCTTGAGGGTTATTGAAAAATCAATCTCTTGTTCTATTACCTCTACTCCACCTCTAGTCCTTTTAACCAGCTTTAGTTCTTCTAGTTCAATAAGACCTCTCCTCACTGTGGACTTAGACATATTAAACTTATCCATTATATCCTGAATTGATGCAGCTTTATTCTGACTCAAATAATCCATTACCTTATTCCATTTATCTGAAACTATCATTTAAATATCCATCCTCTTACATTTCAAATTGTTCAAAAAATCTTCAAATCGGTTCATATTATGAATAAAATATTAGCATTTAGCATATTTATTGTCAATAAAGCCCTGCTGCTTTTGAAGTTATTTTATATATAATCTGTCTAATTTTATAACCTCTATTTGACACTTAAGAAAATGCACGTTCAACTTCATCACTAATACCCCCTCTCTAACATAACTTTAGAAAGGTTTCATCAAGTCATTAACTTTTGAAATCCTTCCTACGAGAATAGATATTTTTTAAGATTGAAGTAATCATAAATGATACAATTTAGAAGATTAACACCATTTAAAAAAATTCATGATATGTGATCATTACTTTGTGAGGGATATATACGATATGCTTTAAATAAAATCTAAAAGTATTGGGTTTATAACCTCAGCCTTTCTTAGAGGAAAATCATGATTTGCATTGTCTAAGAATATTGTTTTGCAGTTAGGATTTCTTTTGCCAAGCTCCTCAATGGAGGTTTTCATTTCTTTAATTTCCTTTTTGCCGCATACAGCTAGCATAGGTATATTTACATTAGGATAATTGGTATTATCGTCAAGTAAAATACGATTCTTGAACCAAGCTGTATACTGCTCTGCAGTTATCTTTTTTGAATACTCAACCATAAAATCTTCCTGCTGCTTTGTATAGTGCCAGTATTTTGCTTGGAGCCTTATGAGAGAGCTAAATTTCAATGTAAAACTTGAATACTTTGATAGCTTTACATACTTATCAATAGACTTTTGCGTTGAGCATACCCAGGCACTTAAAAATACTGCCTTATCAAACAAATATTCATATTGTGATACCATTGCCACTGCAAGCTCACCACCAAGAGAATGACCAATTAGTGTAACCTTATCCTTACCCAGTCCTTGTATAAGCTCAGCCAAAGCCTTTATGGTCTTTTCAGGTTCATAGATTTCCTCCACTTCTTTGCCACTTCCGTAAAGATGGGGCACAACCAAATTGTACTTGTCCTTAAAACAATATTGATTGCAAAAGGTATCTGTAGCCGCTGCTCCATGTAGAAATACTATTGTGTGGTTTTCCCTATTTCCGTATTCATCGTAGTACATGCGAATTCCTCCTTATAGAAATTTTGTTTATACATCTCCAATATCTTTGAAAACTCTAAGTCTATTTCGTCTATGGTTTTATTTGAGCTTAAGGCATTTCTCATAAAACCATCTGCACACCATTGCAGCGATTGGAAAAGCAGAGGAATATCCACTCCTTCTCTAAACTTTTTTCTATCTATCTTCTCAAAAAAATTCTTGTAGTTATTATTAATCAATGGTTCTGAAAATCTAGCTATGTCCTCTATGACCTCTTCATCACTTTCTTTGTACACTTTAACTATAAATTCATATATATATCTATACTTCTTCATCAATTTGCACTTTAGCCTTTGGGACTTCAGGACTATTTCAAAAAAATCTCGTTCCTCTACACTTCTGTTTTCATCAATCTCTTTAAGCGACAGCTTCACGCAGTACTCATATAGAAAAAGATACAGTTCCTTCTTGTTTTTAAAATAATAAAACAAAAGCCCCTTTGATATTTCCGCTTCCCTAGCAATTTCAAGAGTAGATGTCTGATAATAGCTTGCCTTTGAAAAAACCTTAAGCGCACTATTTATAATCTGATTTTGCCTTTCCTGAGGAAGCTTAAAAAACTTTTCATTCATAGGATACCTCCATGCCCATTAACCAAAACGGTCAATGGATTATATTGTCATATTACCTCCATTGACCGTTTTAAACAAGACCCTTTTGAGCATATCTAAAAAATAAAAAGCTCATCAGAATTTTGCCTGACAAGCTCTAATAATACTAAAAATATATAATTAAAATCTTCTAAAACAACATATCATAATATCTCTTAATAGTACCTTCTAGTTCAAGTAAATTAACATTCCTTCCAACTCTTATCACTTCTTTGCCATCAACATAAAGTATAGCTAAAGGAAAGGAAAAAACATTATGCTGTGCTGCTAATTCTATTTGTTCTTCACCATTAATATCAATGAGCTTTACTTTAGAATAAACTTCTAATATATCTTGAATCTTAATTCTAATAACATCGCAAGCTCCACAAACCTTATTGCTAAAATATAAGATCACCATTTCATTATTACTGATTATATTTTTAATTTCTTCATTGTTATTTGCTATTAACATCGATTATTTTCTCCCTAAACTTATTATTTTCTCCAAAAGGTCGAACACTCCATCTTATCCAAAATATCAGATTTTAATGTTGAATCAATTAAGACCTCTAATTAACATGCACTTAACTGTTAACTAAAGGTCTTTAATTTATACTTTTTCTATTACTTTTCTTTCTTAATCCACTTTTCTTCGATATCACCTGCAGGCATAGGTTTTGCAAAATAGTAGCCCTGAATCTCATCACAGTCTAATTTTTGCAAGCACTCCCACTGCTCTTTGGTTTCAACTCCTTCAGCAATTACCTTGTTACCCTTCATTTTTGCAACGGAGATAACCATTTGGATAATAGCTTTGGAATAAAAATCGCTTTCTACATTGTCGATTAGTTCCTTTGCTATTTTTATACGATCAGCAGGAATATTTTTAAGATAATATAAAGAGGAATAACCTGTCCCAAAGTCGTCAATAGCTATAGAAACACCCAGTTTTTTAAGTTCCTTTAAGGTTTCTTGGATATTAATGCTGCTTTCAATCTGTATTGTCTCTGTTATCTCCACTTCAAATAATTCTGGCTTAATATCGTATTTTTTCAATATAGCTTCTAATCTATCAACAAAATCCACTTCCACTAATTGTTTTGATGATACATTTACAGCAATTCTGTAGTCATGCCCAGTTTTTTCTTTCCATAAAGCATACTGCTTTGCTGCATTTTCAATAATCCAGTATCCTAAGGGAACAATTATACCATTCTCTTCTGCTAAAGGAATAAAATCCAGAGGTGGAATAAAATTAGTACCACCTTCAAACCAGCGTATCAATGTCTCAAAACCAGATAAGCTACCATCCTTACAGTAGACCTGTGGTTGATAGTATAAAACAAATTCTTTATCGAATACTACTTTTTTAAGCTTAACCTCAATCATATGACTATTGTCAGTAATCTTTCCAATCTTGTCACTATAGCCCTGAACTCTATTGAAGCCTTTGTTACGAGCCTGCGTCATTGCAGCATCAGCATTTTTTATCAAATTATTTTCATCTAAAGTATCCCGTGGATAACATGAAGTTCCAATATTTAAAGTAACCCTTATACCATGGTTGTCTACAAAAAACAGTTCATTACATCTATCTATAATCTCCATTGCAATTTTTTCTGCAACTGCCTCTGCATCATAACCTTTTATCTTCACTGCAAATGTATCATCTCCATAAGTAGCAATAAAGCCACCATTTTTACTCACTATCTGATATAGAGCTTCAGATACATTTTTCAAAAGTTTTTCAGCAGTATCTTTACCGTATAAATATTTGATTGATTTGGACTTGTTCAGTTCTATATATAACAATGAAATTAATTCATCCTGTCGAAGATTTTTTAAACTTTTTGATAGCCTGGCTTCAAAATACCTTCTATTATATAGTCCTGTAACAAAATCAGTATTTAGTAGCTTAGTGATCTCCTCTGTTCTTTCCTTTACCTTTTTCTCTAATTCAAGTACATTCTTTTTTTCTAGTTCTAATAACTTCTCTTGAAAAAGACTTTTCTGAGTAAAATTAATAAGTACATAGTAAACAAGAAGTGCCATCACAAGTAATACAAAATACTCAATTTCATTTCTTTTAAAAATAAGAACTACTACTGGAACAAATAATATAAATAGTTCTACACCTAGCTTGCAGCATACTCTCTTTTTAGCTTTAACTGGTATTAAATCAGGCTTTTCTTTCTTTACTTTACCTTTTAAAACTGCTGAAGCTGCCATCAAGCTAAATGCAATAACATATGCGCCATCAACCCACGAGTTTGGTTTATAGTCTGAATAAAAATAAATATAATAATAAATAAAATCAGTAATGACAAATACAAGGGTACCTGCCACTATAACTCGATGGTGCAATGGTGGCTCTATTGTCCTTGTTGAAAATGCCCAAACATTGATCCATGCATATATGATAACATCAGTAATTAATGACGCCATTGATATTTTATCATTTAAAAGCAATACCACTTTATCACTATTTTGATCAAATACAAAAAGCCAAAGAAGCACTGCGATATTTACCGAAACAATTATAGCATCTAACATGGCTTGTATCTTATTCATCTTCTTTATGTCTTCACGTACTGCAACTGCCGTTGCCAAAAACAGAAAAAGATTTGTTAAAGAATACCCATAGACAGTAATGAAACTTTCTTCTGGATTGCTATGGAGCACCAAGGTCTGGATTCCCCACCAAATATCGCATAAAAACCATGAAAAAGCTGCTAAGGTAAGCAAAATTCCAAGCCATTTTAAAATGGCTACTTCCTGTTTCTTTACAAAGCCATAAAAAATAACGCATGAAATAACTAGCATCAGGACAGGCGATAACAAATCTCCAATCATATTATTATTTGTAATTATAGCGTATAAATACAGTAAATAAACTAACGTCAATACAGATATACAAATCCTTTTTTTCACACTATCACCCTCCTTTTAGACGTTAAGAGCCTTAAGGAAATATCTTCTTCATCTTATTTCCATTGTAACACAAATTTCCCCTTATTTCTTTTTAGAATTACAACGTTTTCTCCCCTTTATTATATAAATTCTTAGGTTTCCCCCCTGTACCTATAGCAAGGTATTCCACATTAATTTTAGGTTATGTCTAATAAAATTATTGAAATTAATTAGTTATGCAAGAGATGCTATATGAGCGAGCTATTATAATTAACCTCAACAAGGCACTTCAACTGTGCCTAACTTTAAAGACTTTTAAATATTACCTTCTTTATATTTTCGTCATAATTGTTACCATCTTTAATTAATTTCAACACATTAGCTTAAATCAGCTCTTTTTCATGTAACATAATTTGGTAAAAGGCTGTGTTATAATATGGATATATAAAAATGAAGCTGATGCAAATGAACTAAACTAATTCATTTTCCATCAGCTTCTTCTTTTCTGGATATTAAGTTTCAGTATTGTATTCATTTAACATTCAGTTATATCAACTTATCACAACTATACCTTACCAACTGCTGCTAAATAAATTACAAATTCGTCTTCTCCATCTAGTCCTAGCATATTATCAATTAACTTTTGATCATATATCCCAATTGCACAGGTTCCACATTTTATTGCCTCACTAGCAATATAAAGATTTTGACAAACATGTCCAACATCTATCAATATCTTTTTATGTGCTGTTATGTCAAACTTCCATTCAGCTCTATAAGGTATTGTACTCCACACAAATAGCACAGCACTTTTTGACGCAAAATTTGGAGCAAATGGTTGTCTTGGTGTTGCTTCATCAATTTTACTAGTCATTTCATTTATTTCATACATAAATAATAGTTTATGTCCTATAGGGATATATCTATATATACCTTTAGTAAGTCCTTGTACATTATTCACAATAAGATAGGTTTCAAAAGTATGGGATGCCCCGCCAGATGGTACAGTTCTTAGGCTTGCTGTATCATTTCCAATAAGCTTCTGAACCCCTTGTGTAGACCATAATAGGAAAGAAAGTTCTTCTAAACTAATGCTTTCTTCTGAATATTTTCTTACACTTCTCCTATCTTCAATGCATTCTAGTACATTGGATTTTACAAGTATATCCTTGCTTGGCTTAGGCAGGTCTATAAGCTTTGCATTCTCATCATATTCCTTCTGAAGAGGAGCCTTAGGTAATTTTTTCTGTGCGTCTGTCTTTATATCATCAAGAATCTCAAAATTGGCTTTTAAAAACTCCCTGTTTTTATCATATCGTCCCATTATTGCACTTCCTTCACTCTAAATTCATCTACAATTATACTTGTGTTATTTATAAAATGCCGTAACATTAATCACCTTAAAAATTTTCTTTATAATAACACTAAATATATAACAATGGATTATATGTAAATAACATTAAAATAATTTATTGGAAATGCTTGTACATTTCACTGGAATACAGATATGTGATTTTTGAACAAGTACTAACTAAGTTTCAATATAGGAAATCTCTAACACTTATAACTAGGGACAAGAGAAGCACTTTATCTTCCCTCAATATCTCTTTAATGAATTTTGCAAAACACATCATAAATTGGCAGAATATATCCGTGAACTACCTCCCCATGGATGATAGCCTGTACCAATATATTCAAATCCATACTTTTCATAATATCCTATATGATCTGTGCAGATATATACGTTAGAAAATCCTCCTAGTTTTGCATCTTTCTTCGCCTGTTCCAGCAGAAGGGATCCATATGCGTGTCCTCTGTACTCTTTTTCTATATATACAGCACAAACCCAAGGATATAAGTCCATACGACTGATAAAATCGTTTGTAATGAGACCAGCACAACCGATTATTTCATCATTTTCAACTAATAAATACCACTGTGGTAATGGATTTGAGGTAGTAATACAATTTGTTATACAATCCTCGTAAACCATAAGGCTTTCTTTTGAGGCCCATTTGCTTTGAAAATATTGAATTGCTCTATCTTTATATTCAGGGGATTTTCTTATAGATACAACCTCCATCTTTTTCACACCTTTCTTTTCGTAATAATACCAATAAGCTTATTGGAAATATTCATTTTAAGCATAAAGACCGAAGTAGTTTAACTCTATGTCACAATTACCTTAAAACATATGCTATAAACGCAATTAAGATTCCGATGATAAAGCTCATATCTACAGCAATATTCTTGTCCCCTTTGTCCTTTTTAAGCACTGATAGAACTTTTCCGATCAAAACTAAAAACATTGATATTCCAATGGATATCTTGGTAAAAGCTGAACTAAATGGCACATCGGTAATAACAACTATAGCTCCAGGAATTATTACAATCAAAAAAGCTATTAGATAAAATATAAGATTCAGATTTCTAAGTTTTACTTCTAAAATTAAATCCAACTTATTAAATTTCATTTTTCCACAACCTTCACACTAATGTACCATTTCGTAATAAAAACAGACTTCGGATCGAAGTGGTATATTTTTAATATCTTTTGCTGTATTTACTATTAACCGCCAACTATAAAATTAGGCGCTGTTAATGTATTGTGTTGAAATTAATTGGTTAATCATCCGACGCTTTAATGAGCTTACGCAAAGAATTAATATGATTTTTTCATATTCCATGGCTAAAACTGTAAACTCACTACGTTCGAACAGTACAGTTTTTTAACGCCATTCCATCTGACAAAATCATTTAATTCTAATAGCTCACTCATATAGCGTCTCCTGTATAACCAATTAATTTCAACAATATTATTAAACATAGCCTAACATTAAAGTTTTAGTTCTGTAAATAAATACTTATTTATATATATTTAACTATAAATCCCATTAGAAAGCAATGTACCCAACCTTAATAATATCTTCATCAAAAAGACTATTTAGCAAAGTCTAATTTTTCAAATCCCACCCCAGCAGTCTTTTCTCAAGATCATCGTAATCATATTGCCTTTGAGGATAGTCAGTAACCCTTAATGATTTTCCTGTTTGCTTTGATAACTTTGGCACATCTAAATCCTCTTCATCCTTTGGGTAGCCTTCCTTCTCCCAATTTCTTAATATCCCATTGATATAACCTATAGAAAACTTATCATAAGCTACAGCTTTATCTATTGCATGCTTTACATTAATTGCTTTATGCTGCTTGATTGAAAGCTTTAAATTACTTAAGTTAAGACCTTCCGAGCTTCCAGTAATGGTCATATAGTAGTCAGAGAGAGACTGAGCAGCTTCATCAAGATTCACTGAAGAATTATATTTATCATTAGCTTCTAAGGCTTCACTTTCTTCATGAAAATAAAGATATATTCTTAAACAAAGGTGTTTCCTTAGCAGCTAAGTATGGCGCCCAAATTACTCAAAGACAAACTACTAAATTTGATATAAAGTAATTTATTGAGTGGTAAATTTTAAAAAACAGCTTGAACATTTGTCCAAGCTGTTTTTTATGTTAAATTAAGAACTATTTATTTAGATTTTCAGATTAATTAAGTCTTATTAACAAACGTAAATCCTTAATCATTAATCAATATTGCCTAATGTACTAACTATATTACCTATAAATCTTTCAAAATCATCAATGTTATTTTGAACAATATCATATATCATCTCATCACTTATATTAAAATACATATGAACTATCCTATTTCTAAATCTTGCCATATTGAAATACACTGATACATCTTTATTATCTATAATTCCATTATCAGCTAATATTTGAAAATGCTCTTTATTATCTTTTGGCTTACCCCATCTATTCCTTGCAATTAAATGACTAGATATATCCAACATGGCTTCTATGGAAACTTGTAATAAATATTTTGCACTATCAACCTTTGTAAAATCCTCTAGAAACTCATTCTTACTAAACAATTTCAACCTTTTTAACTTATTTAAGCAAGTATTCATAAACATTAACTTTTGATCTATCTTATTCTTATCAAATTCCATTAATCTTTTTACTCCTAACACCATAACTTTCATAAAAATCTTGCGTAAATCTATCTAAATAATATTTTTCATCCCTATACCTATTAAAGGTTTCCTCCATAAAATCACAGACTTTATAATAATCCTTCTCGTATAAATTTCTTCCTTCATCTATGACCTTAAATTGTAATGTTATAGGTGCAGAAAGCAGGTTAATCGTATCAATATTGTCAAACTCGACTATTTCACTAATTCTACATGATATATCCATCTCATCCATAATTCCAATTGGCTTATCAAATAGTAATGCAATATCAATGTCACTATCTTCACTTTGATTTTCCGTTCCGTATGAACCTATAAACCATGCCGCTACAATATTTTCGTTACTTTTAAAATAATTCACCAAATCGTCTAGTTTTGCTTCAATATCAATCATGAATTCACCCCTTTCTAAACAAAATCAATATATTTCTTTTATAATCAAATTATTTTGGTATTTTAATTATAACCTATATTTACACTTCTTAAAATATACTTAAATAAAAGTTTAAGGTTTCGTCTACATCATCTCTTATATATAAATTTATTTAAATCAAGCTTTTGCCAGCATAATAAGAAAAAAGCTTGAACATTTGTCCAAACCAAACCTTATTCTCAATGGTTATACCAATACCATATTCATGTCCAGTGTTTCGTGATTAATGTTATATAGCATGATCTTCTGTATATTTTTATAGCTCATGAAAAGTTGGTTTCATCTTTTCAAAGGTACAGAACTTGGTGAATCCAATTTTCTTTAATTCACCCTTTATATAATCTATTTTATGTCCTACATGCTTGTCTTCATGGGTATCCGAGCCTATAGTAATAATATTTCCACCTAAGTCTTTATATAATCTCAATATGTCTCTCGATGGAGTTAAATCATTCAAGCCATATCTAAAACTTGAGGTATTTACTTCGATTCCCTTACCTTTTTCAATAGCAAGCTTTAGAATTTCAGTAATAATATCCTTTACCTTCTCAAAAGGATATTCTCCTTCTTCATCATATCTTTTTATCATATCTAAATGGCCTAAAATACTATAATTGTCGTAGTTTTTCATTACTTTTAATATTTCTTCATAATACTTTTCATTATACTCCTGCTGAGTTTTTCCTTTTTGAAAATCATATGTCCAAAACTCTTTATCATCTATCTGATGACATGAAAGTATCACGAAGTCAAAATCATATTTGTCAAAATCCTTTTGAAATTGGTCGATAGTATGAACCTGCATACCGAATTCAATTCCAAGTTTTATAGCTATTTGATCTTTATATTTTTCTTTGCATCTTTTAAATTCTTCTACATATTTTTCATAATCACAATTTAAATCAGTCTTAACGCCATGATCTACATGCTCCGTAAAGCATATTTCATCAAGTCCTATAGCTATAGATTTCTTTACAGCATCCTCCATTTCATAATCAGAATCATCACTAAAACTAGTGTGCATATGATAATCAGCTAACATAAAATCTTCCCCCTTTGTCTACAATTAATACTGTAAGTAGTATGCCAAGGCTACTGCATCATTGTCATAATCATAAATTTCTTTGAGCCCATATTTTAAATATAATCTATAGTCAATCAAAATTAAAGGATTAAGTATGGCATAAAATGTTTTATTAAACTACCACTATAAAAAGACAGCTTGAACACTTGTCCATGCTGTCTTTTACGCATATGCAGTTTTAACTATAAAAAGCAGTATACTACAAATACTTATTCAAATCCTCTAAGGATTCCAAATCAAATATTTCAGTAATAATAATATCTAAAGTTGCCATCGGCAGTTTTCTTACCTTTTCTTCGTATCCAGTTGGAAGCTTTTTAAACTTCTTTACTAATAACTTTATAAGAATTTCTGTTTTTTCTGCTTCCTTACCTACTTCTATACCTTCTTTTAATCCATCTTCTCTAATCATTTTTCCTATATCAGTCATACTAAATACCTCCTTAAATCTAATTTTAGAAATACTATCTCCAAATTTATCAAATAGTGCATACAATAAGGTTAAGCACTGTAATTTTGTATCATCTTCTTCAATTGAATTAGCAAGTTCAATTCCTTCCAGTGACCTTTGACTCTTACTAATTTTACTTTTCATCAAAGGAATAAAACTTAAAGTTAATATATCTTCACTATCTAGCTTTTCTTTATTTCTTATTTTATTTTTTAGCATTTGAAGCTTTTCATCACCATTCAAATTTTTCATATAAAATGCTTCAATATCGTATTTTATACTACCTGCATCAATATGCACCTCTGCATCATCTATATCTGCTGAATAAATCACTACTGTTCTTACTTTTCTTTTTTCCTTGTAAAATAATGACGCATCGTAATATAAAAATCTTTTAATATCTTCTTTCTTATCAGTGGTTTGAAATTCAAAATGTAGATATCCACCATCTTCTGTGTGAAATAAATAATCAGTGTAATTAGTCTTAATATCAACATTTTTGATTTCAGTTTCTGCTGGTGCAGTTATTTTAGTATTAATACCAAAAAACTTTACAGCGTTGTCTTTAAAGAATTCCATGGCTTTTTTAAAAACCGCGTCTTCAATCTTATTATAATCCTTTTTACGCCTTCCATTCTACTGCTTTATATATGATATTATTTCCAGAAAAAAAGAATATATGCAAACAAACGTTCGTCACAAAAGTAAAACTTTTTATAAAAATATTTTCAAAAAAACTGTTTTCCTTCTGATGAAAGTATATATACCTTATGAGAACGAAAAAAGGAGGTAAACAAAATGGTAGTAAACAAAGTTTTAGAAACAACTTCTTTTTATATAGAAGTTAAAGATATATTCTTAAACAAAGGTGTTTCCTTAGCAGCTAAGTACGGAGCTCAAATAACTGAAAGACAAACTACTAAGTTTGATATAAAGTAGTTATTATAGTCACTAATATGCAAAAACAGCTTGAACACTTGTCCAAGCTGTTTTTTAGTTGCCTCTTATCATAGAATTACTATAGAGAATTCTCTTTTATCTCCATTTCTCAGTTAACACCTCTGTTCGATTAGTTTCGTGTGAAGGAGTTTTTGCAAAGCAGAATTTTCCCCAATACTAAAATTAATTATGCCCAATTATTACATGTGGTACATATGGTTCTTCTAAGTACGCAATTTCTTCAGGTGTAAGCTTAACTGAAATAGCTCCAACTGCATCTTCAAGCTGTGAAATCTTTGTGGCACCTATAATAGGAGCTGTTACTGGTGATTTGTGAAGTAGCCAAGCAAGAGCTACATGTATACGAAGAATGCCTCTTTTTTCTGCAATCTCAGCAACCCTGTCTACTACTAATTTGTCTGCACTAGCAGTAGAATCATATTTTGATCTAGCAACCGCGTCTGTTTCTAAGCGTTTAGTAGTTTCTGACCAATCACGTATCAGCCTTCCTGATGCCATTGGACTGTATGGAGTAACTGCTATTTTTTCTTCTCTGCAAAGAGGTAGCATCTCCCTTTCCTCTTCTCTGTATATAAGGTTGTAGTGATTCTGCATAGATACAAAACGAGTCCAGCCATGTTTTTCAGCTACATGAAGTGCCTTTTGGAACTGCCATGCATACATAGCTGAAGCGCCTATATATCTAGCTTTACCAGCTTTCACAATGTCATGTAAGGCCTCCATAGTCTCTTCTATAGGAGTATTGTAGTCCCAACGATGAATAATATATAAATCTACATAGTCTGTTCCAAGACGTCTAAGACTATTATCAATCTCGCTCATTATTGCTTTTCTAGAAAGCCCAGAGCAATTTGGTCCTTCATGCATCTTTCCATGTACCTTTGTTGCTATAACAACTTCATCACGATTTGCATAATCCCTTAGGGCTTTTCCAACAATTTCTTCGCTTCTTCCAATTGAGTACACGTTGGCAGTATCAAAAAAGTTTATACCAAGCTCAAGAGCCTTTTTAATAATAGGACGGCTGTTATCCTCATCAAGTACCCATTTATGAATCCATTTGTCATCTCCAAAGCTCATGCAGCCAAGACAAAGCTTTGACACATCCATACCAGTGTTTCCAAGTTTAACATATTCCATATTTACATTCCTCTCTTTCTAAATCTTTATTAATCCTTTTCTTTTTTACGATACCTTTATACCAATTGAGAAAGTGCGAAGATTAAATCATTTATCATACTATCTACAAGTGCTTTTAAAACTTTCATCATGTGTGATATTGCTTTATCAACGCTAGATAAATCCTAATTTTCTAATTGCTCTAGATCAAGCTCTTCATTACTTAACGTTGTCATGGTGGATAAGTTTGTGTGTCCAAAAGCTGCTAATGCTACACAGGCAGCTAATACAACAGCAATAGCTCCAACCCAGCTTATTGCAATTATGGAGAACCCTCTAAGTACAATTCCTCCAATTCCAGCACCTGCTGCAAAACCAAACTGTACAAAGGTGCTATTAAGACTTAGCATGATGCCAGATGCTTCTGGAGCAACTGATATTAAATTAAAATTGAAAGTCGGTCCACAGATCCATGCAGCTATAGCCCATATCATGAGCAATGGACATATTAATACTACAGTTTTAGGAACAATTGATATTAAAATTAATGCAAAAGCTTGTATAGCCATACCTCCTACTAGAGTACTTCTAGCCCCTAGCCGATCTGCATAAAATCCCCCAAGCTTTGCCCCAACCACACTAGCTATTCCTAATCCCATCAATATTATGCTCATTTTCCCTTCAATTAATGGCATCAAGCCGATTAAAAACGGAGTTATATAGCTATTTACTACGGAGTAGCTTATAAACATGAAAAACGCTGCACCGAGATACATGGCTATTCTTGGCTTCTTTAGATAGGCCAATTGATTACCAAGTGGGATAGGTGCTTCAGCTTTAGAAGTTGGGATGTACATTATTGCAGCTATCATTGCCAAAATAATAAAAAATCCTATTGCCCAAAATATACTCTTCCAACCATATGAATTTGCTACAACACGACCTATAGGAACACCTATTACCAGTGATGCACTAGATCCCATTGATAGGTTTGACATCGCTCTTGCCAAACGCTCTGGTGGAGCCAGCTTTGCAACTATCGAATATGCACTTATTCCGTAAACGCCCATCCCTATACCAAGCACTATACGAGAAACCATCAAAAAGCCAAAGCCTGGAAGGACTACTGTTGAAAATGTACTGAGTAATATGGCAGTTAGCCCCATAAGTAACCTCTTACGTCCATCCATCTTTGCAGTAATCATGATAATAACTGGTGTGCCTATAGCACCAGCTAAAGAAAATGCAGTACCAAGTTGTCCTGCTGTAGATATGGGTACTCCTACTGATACTGCAATTTTATCTAGTATTCCGCCAATAACAAACTGCAAGGTACCAGATAAAAAACTGATAAAAGTCAGCAAGTAAATTTTCCATGTATTGTTTATCTTATTATCCATTTTCTTTTATGCCCCCCGTACATTTAGGTTTAGATAACCTATCCCCAATATCATTGCTAACATCAATCCTTTGTTGAAAACTGTGATAAATTTAATCTATCACCTTCGTGTAGCACGAAGTCAAGAAATTTTAGTTAATTTAAATTCCCCCAATTAGCTTATAGGTGTAAAGAATCTGAAATAGTAGAACATTTCATTATTATCTACTATATAACCTTAAACTCTTTCCATTTGCCACTCTTAAACCTAACAATATATATAATAGAACGAAGCATCCAGTCAAAGCCCATAGCGACCCAAATTCCTATAACTCCCATCTTAAATGCAATACCAAGAATATACCCAAGAGCTATACGCAAAATAAACATTGAACCAATAGAAACTATCATGGTAAAGCGTACATCCCCTGAAGCACGTAGCCCGTTTGGAAGAGTAAAGGCAAGTGGCCACAAAAAAATTGCAAAGCAGTTATGAATCACTACAAGTATATAAGTTAAATGACGAACTTCTGGAGACAAGGTATATAAGCTTAAAAGCATAGGAAGCAATGTAATTTGAGCCAAACTAATAATAAGTGTTCCTATATAGCTGACCTTTGTAAGCCTCTCATTGTAGTAAGAAGCTTGCTCATAATCACCTGCCCCCACACATTGGCCAACCACTGTTACTATTGCAAGATTCATTGCTGTTGCAAAGCTGATGGCTATACCAACCAAGCTATTGGTTATGCCATTTGCAGCAATTTGAGTTGTACCAAACAGTGCAATAATACTAACAAGGAGAACACGACCTAATTGAACTATACCATTTTCTAACCCATTAGGAATTGCTATATTTAGGATTCTTTTTATCATGCTTCCCTGCCATGAAAAAATCTCAGAGAAGCGAATAAATATCTCATTGTTTTTATTTAATGATAGATACATCATAATAACTGCGGCAATACCTCTAGCAATAAGTGCAGCAAGAGCAATCCCCACAACTCCAGTATGAAACACAAATATACCAATTGCATTTAGCGCTACATTAGTTACATTCATAACTATGGAAATAGTCATAGGAATGCGTGAATTACCCATTGACCGGAACAATGCAGCGCAGGAATTGTATACGGCTAAAAATGGATATGATAATCCTGAAATAACAAAATAGGTAATGGCAGCAGTCATAACATCCTTGTCTACTCTACCAAAGAGGGTGTATAGAAGTGGTTTATTAAATAGTAGTACAGCTAGCATGATTCCAGTAGAAATAACTGTTGTAACGGTTATTAATTGACTTGCGGCAAAACATGCTTGTTCCTTTTCTTTACGCCCAATATACTGTGAAACTACCACTGCTCCACCTGTAGCAAGTGCAGCAAGAACATTTATGAGTAGCATGTTAATCATATCTATCAAAGATACCCCTGAAACAGCTGCTTCTCCAGCATAAGAAACCATCATTGTTCCAATTATACTTACTGTGATAATAAGAATTTGGTCTAGAAATAGAGGAATAATTAGTTTCTTTAGTGCTCTATTTGAAAACATATAACACCTCAACTTTCGCAATGTCTTATAACTTCTCTTAATTTAAATTGTTTATTTTCATATTCATATATAAAAATACAGCAGTTTGTAAATCCTTTCTCTAATTCCTCCATAGGGTCTTGAAGCGCTCTTAAAAAATTGAAACAAGCTCCGCTGTGTGACACTGCTAAAACACTCTGGTGATCTTCCTTTGCCATTATCTCAGTTAGGGTTTTCATCATTCTATCTCTTACAGTATTTGAGGACTCACCTCCGTATGGCAAATAAAATGTTTCGCATTCTTTAGGAGTTTTTGGATTTAAATCTTCACTTTCACCTTCAAAAGTACCGTAATACATTTCTTTCAATCCCTTTAGTCTTGTGTAAGGTATATTGTTTTCAGTTACTATCTCCAAGGTATCAGCACATCTTTCAGATGTGGAACAATAGGCATGATCAAAAGTTATCTTGTTAGACTTAAAATATCTTCCTGCAGTTTTTGCTTGTTCTACACCCTTATCAGTTAGTGGAGAATCAGACCATCCCTGAATTTTTCGTCGTAAGTTAAAAAGAGTTTGTCCATGTCTCATTAAATATAATATTTTTGCCATTTTATTATCTCGATATTAATTATTTTTTATCTTGTATATTAGATAGTCTAAAGAATCTAAATTCTTATGTTTATGATGTATTTCATCTAATAGTTTCTGCCTCTGTTGTTTCAAGATAAAGATTCTTTCATCATTTGAGATTTCATCTTGCTTTGACAATTCCATATACTTTAAAATTAATTCATTGATCAGTCCTGCATTTTTTAAGGTAATAATCATACTAAGATCTTTAATATCTTTGTCCTCATATTCTCTAACCCCATTAATTCTTTTCACATGATCAAATAATCCTATTTTTTCATAATATCTTAATGTTGGAATAGAAATATTGAACTTTTCACTTACTTCTTTGATCTTCAATCTCATACCTCCCTTTAAAAATGTCAAACCTTATTTCAATATGTTTTTCAATTTAATCTAGTAAGAGCAAAAGCCTCACCAGGTGCTAGCACATAAATTCGTTCTGGATTTTCGACAAGTCCATATAAATCCTTTGGATCAGCATTGAATGCATCCATATTTGGAGCATCTACACTCCCCCAATGAGAAAGTAATAATGGAGTATTAGGATAAGCATTTGCCAGTTTAATAGCGCCTTGAAGTCCAATATGCCATGAGTTATCAGAGAAATCAAAAATAATTGCGTCCGGTGTTGGCATCTCTAGATGTTCAGGTAGTAATCGAGAATCACCAGGAATCCATATAGTACCGTCCGGAGTTTCTAACCAGAAGCCGCAGTAGTCTTCAAATTTAAACACTCGAGCATATTTCTTTTTTTCATTTTGCCAAGCATGATCCGCAGGTGTTAAAGTAACTTTAATAGTTCCTACTTCAAAAACTTCTCCAATATCATGTCCAAATCCAGGCAACTTTTCTTCATTCATTAATTCCGATACATAATGTGGAGCGTGGTATTCTTTACAAACATTAGCAAGCTTCTTGCAAGTAACTCTACTAAAATGATCATTATCGCAATGAGTCACAAATACCCCATCTAAATGAGGCACATTTTCAGGTAAAATTGGCATGTCTATAAGTAGTGGCAAATCGAACCCTTCTAAAAGAGGATCAATCATAATACAAGTTCCTTTACTATTAACGAATGTTCCTGCATTTCCTAGCCAGCGAATAATAGTTTTATCTGACAGAGCAAATGCTTCTGCTCCAAATATTTGTGTCTTCGGTGCATGAGCTTGATTTTTAGCTTCTAATTTACTCATATATATCCCCTCACTTTATTTTAAAAAATTAACTATATCTATATTTTTATACCTTCATTTGAAATAAAAAAATGTAGGTCCCCATCTGGTTACCTACATCTTATCTTAAATAACAAAGTATTTCTAATACCTATTCTACATCTTCAATTATGCTTTTAAAGCATTGATAATCTGTTCAATAAATTTTGTTGTGGCAGTAGAAAATACTTGGTGTTTCTTCCATACTATAACCGTTCCTGTTTCCAATTTAGGATAGAAAGGTTTAAAGCATAGATTGGTTTCTTCATTTATATTAACTAACTTGTCGAAACATATGGCATACCCCAGTCCCTCTTCCACCATAATTGCTGCATTATAAATAAGGTTATAAGTTGCAATGATATTGAGTTTTTCATAGTGTGCACCAAACCAGTTTTCAATTTCATTTTGAACAATAGAACGCTTAGTATTTATAATTGACATATTAGTAAGATCTTCCGATTTTATATACTCCTTTTCAGCCAAAGGACTGTCTTTGGGCATTAGAACTCCCCATGTTTCCTTATTAGGAAGTCTAATAAAATCATATTTTTCGATATTAACAGGCTCCGTGAGTAAACCGATATCTATAAGTCCTTTATCAATTCTTTCCTTAATATCATCAGCATTGCCACTATATAGATTATATTTTACCTGAGGATGTTCGCTATTAAACTTCTTAATCATACCTGCAAGAACATGCATGGCATGAGTTTCGCCAGCACCTATAAATATCTCACCGCCAATAAGGTTATCCTGTCCAATAAATTCCCTTTCTGTCCTGTCAGCTAAATCCACAATTTCCTCTGCTCTTCTTCTTAGTAGCATCCCTTCATCAGTAATAGTTATCTTAGACTTTCCTCTTATAAATAATTGAACTCTTAATTCTTCTTCCAGCTGCATCAACTGACGGGATAAGGTTGGCTGAGTGATATGTAGTATTTCTGCGGCTTTAGTAATACTTTCTTCCCTTGCCACTGTTAAAAAATATCTTAATACTCGTATCTCCATATTTGATTCTCCATATATCTTTATAAGTCAAAATCACTTTTATTAATATTATAGCTTTTTTACAGGTAATTTAAAATAAGACGCTACTTAA
The DNA here is from genome assembly GCF_024341905.1 of Clostridium folliculivorans. Taxonomy (GTDB): domain Bacteria; phylum Bacillota; class Clostridia; order Clostridiales; family Clostridiaceae; genus Clostridium_AR; species Clostridium_AR folliculivorans. The sequence goes on along the minus strand of NZ_BQXY01000001.1, from coordinate 1,204,628 downwards.
GAATATTGTTGAAATTATACACTGCTTTAATAATGCCTAAAATAAAAATGGAGCAAGTTAACTTTAAGTTATAATTTTTTCTTAAATATAATACACAATCATACTAGCGCCTTCAGATTAAATAATCGCCCAAAACTTAAAGTACCCTATAGAAATTACTCTATAAGGTACTTTTTTACTTAAAGATTTTTCATAGCATTTGCTATTTCAATACATAAATCCTCTGCTTGAGCAACATGTCCAAGTTTATCTATAAAGGCATGAGTCATCCCTTTATAACGGAATACTGTAAAATCAACCCCTGCATCTGAAAGCTGTTTTGCATAAAACTCTGTATGCAAGCGCAAACCATCAAATTCTGCCCCAGCTAAAATAGCCTTTGGAAGATTTGCATGGGATTTCGCAAGCATAGGACTTACATATGGATTATAAATATCCTCTTTATTTGAAATATAGTTTTGAAGGAACATATCGTCCTCAAATTTTATCGGTCTTCCAAGTCCAATACAGTTTTTTATAATGTGCTTTTGCTCCTCACACATTTCAAAGAAATCCTCACTCCACTGGTATCCCTCTACCTTAGCATCTGCCATTGTTACTGCTGGATATATTAGTACCTGCATTGCAAGTTTTGGAGTTCCTAAATCTCTTGCCTTTAGGCATACTGCCGCAGTATAGTTACCTCCAGCACTGTCTCCTCCAATGCAAATTTTATTAGCGTCTATTCCATAAGCTTCTGCATTATCGTAAACATACTTCACAGCAGAATAATTGTCATTCAGCCCATTTGGAAATGGTTTTTCAGGTGCTAGGGAATAGTCAATATTAAATACCACTGCATCTGCAAGCTCTGAAAGTAATTTACAGAAATTTTCTACTGTATAAACACTTCCACCTATCCATCCACCACCATGGATGAATACGAAGGCTGGGCGTTTTTTATTTTTTTCAGTTTTTCTTGGATAATACCTCCACAATCCAACTTTATTTTCGTCAAAGGTTAACTCTTCAAATTTTGTATGAATTTCAACTGTATTTAAATTATAATTTGGGAATCCCATACTATCCCTAATTGCTGAAATCATCATTTCCTTTGAAGTTGGTTCTGCAGCTTTATCTTCTCCCCCTACGTTTGTTGCCCAAAACTTTTCCATAAGATCTAATTCAAGTGGATCTAAATATCCTTCTCTATCTTCCCCTGGAATTGGCTTTACAACAACCTTAATTCCATTATTATCTATAATAGAAGTTTCCTTCTGAAGTCTTTCAATGGCTTTCTCATCATATTTTCTCAATTTATATACCTTCCTTTAAATATGTTGTTTTTAGCTGAATTTCATAGATTTTTACTTTACTGCCCTTTATAGAGTTCCTAGCTCAACTATTAATTTATACATGCTAAAATTCATAGGTGCGTGATTTTCGAACAAGTATAAATTAAGTTTCGACATAGTAACTCTTTATTAATTTCTAGTAGTCATAAATACAGATAATGCACCAATTAAATTGGAATCATTATTGAATCTACATCTGACCACTTGAGGTTTTGCCATAATGTAAGGCAAACTATCTGCTATCCAATCTATATTTTTTTGGATATATTCAAATAGTATATCTTGCTTGCTTATGCCACCGCCGATAGCTATTTTTTCCGGATCATAAATATGCTGCAGGTTATGTAGCTGTACTGCAAGCTTAAAACAATAGTCATCAAGTATTTCAAGCACTTTTTTATCTCCATTATTGGCATACTCAAATACTTTATATCCGTCAACCTCTTCTTCATTAAGCTTTTTTGCTTCAGCTACTAGCTTACATAATCTTGGTACTCCAGATTGAGCTCCGAGAAATCTTGAAAAGTCTTTCTTTTTTCCATCATTATCAGCAATAATGAAACTAAACTCTCCAGCCACAAATTGTTTTCCTTTATGCAATTTTTTATCTTTTATAATACCGCCACCAATACCAGTGCCTAAAATAACTACAATACCATCATTGCAATCACTAAGATTACCTCTCCATGCTTCTGCTAAGGCGGCACACTTACCGTCATTTTCTACTGTTATTCTTACAGGGCAGCGTTTCTCTATGATAGATACAATATTCTTATTGCAATTATATTCTAGCGCTCCTCCAGTATATAAATAACCTCTTTCACTATCAATACGACCTGGCATGCTCATAGCAATCCCTGAAATTTTGTCTTTGTATTTATCATATATTGAACCAATAACATCCACAAAATGTTCTATTGAGTCCTTAGGTGTTGGTAATGATCCTTTTTCAATAAATTGTGCACTATCATTCATAAGTGCATACTTAATTGCAGTACCACCTACATCGATAACTAAAATCTCCATAAAATATTCCTTCCTAAATTGCGAGCTATTTACTTCATTTAAAAGAAACTCTTCCAAAATAATTAAAGAGCTTCTTTTGCAATTAACTTATTCTAATTTTTCTCCGTTACTGCTGATTACATCTTTATACCAATAGAAGCTTTTCTTTTTAATTCTCTTCAAATCCTTTAAATCAAATTCATCACGATTAACATAAACAAAACCATAGCGCTTTGTACAACCTTCATGTGTGCTTACAAGATCGATTGCAGACCATGGACAATAACCGAAAAGTTTTACACCATCGGTAATTGCAAGTCTTGCCTGCTCAATATGCTTACGAAGATAATCTATACGATATTCATCATCAATAATATCTCCCTCTTCAACCTTATCATAAGCACCTAAACCATTTTCAGTAACTATTAATGGCAGATCATATCTTTCATTTATTTCACGAAGTGTATTTCTGAAACCAACAGGATCAATTGGCCATCCAAACTCAGTTTTTGGTAGTCCAACACTTTCCGCAGCCTTAAACACTCCTCCTTCTGCAAAGGCACGCTGCTGGTCTGCTTTTGATTTATCATTCATATCCTCTTCCTTGTTTTCAGCAACGGTCATTGTTGAGTAGTAATTAAATGCGATAAAATCTGGCTTTCCAGCTTTTAAGACTTCCATATCTCCATCTTCTATGACTGGAGTACAGCCCTTTTTCTCCATATAACTCCAAGCAACACTATTATATCTTCCATATACAGCTGCATCTAAATACAGCCAATTTCTTATAGATGAGAAATTTGAAGCTGCTAGGATATCTTCTGGTTTTGATGTAGCTGGGTAAACCGAGGAAATATTAGGTGCTGGACCTATCTTAGCACTCGGACACATATCATGACATAATTTCATTGCTTTTGCTTGTGCAAGCAGCATATGATGATTCTGCTGATATAGCTTCTTTGCTGGATCTTCTCCATCTTCCCCTGCAGTTCCTAAGATAGCTCCAAATAAAATCATCATATTTTGTTCATTAATTGTGAGAAAATACTTAACCCTATCACCGAAAGACTCGAATACAACTTTAGAGTAATTTTCAAAGGCATCTATAGTTTCTCTATTGGACCATCCACCCTTTTTTTCAAGTTCATATGGTAAATCAAAATGATACATTGTTACAATTGGTTCTATGCCGTATGATAATAACTCGTTGATTACATTATTATAGAAGTCTATTCCTTTTTGATTTATTTCACCTATTCCATTTGGCAATATTCTTGTCCACGCTACAGAAAATCTAAAAGCTTTAAAGCCCATTTCTGCAAATAACTTTATATCTTCTTTATAATGATGATAAAAGTCACTTGCTACTTTAAAATCTGTAGTCCCTTCAGGGTATTTGCCTACGTCTTGAACAGAAAGACCTTTTCCATCTTCGTCCCATGCTCCTTCAACTTGATAAGCCGAAGTAGATGCCCCCCATAAAAAATCCTCAGGAAAATCTTTTAATGTTTTGTAATTCATTGTTAACTACACCAACCTTTATTTTGAATTTTTATTTAATCTACACTTCTTCAAAATCTATTTATATAAATATATGACTTCAGTTTAAAACTTATATTTTGAAAGTATAATCTCAGAACACATATGTGCTTTGAAAATAATTTTCGAGTTGAAGTTATGCGTATTTTTCTATAACCTTAAATCGCCAAAACTAATACGTCTGATAGGCTGCTCTTTAAACCAATTTACAACTTTGCCATCGCATAATGTATCTAAATCCTTACACCTTGGTAAAGTAAGAGTTGAATTATCTAAAATAAATTGATCTAAATATCCAGGATGAAAATGTAGTTCTACTATCTTTCCATCACAGTTTAGGAGATTTAGATCATCATTAAGTATATTATCCACAGAAATTCCCTTTGACATTATGTCCATCATAACTTTAAAATCGTTTGGCCCCACAGTTTCTTTGTATCCTTCTAGCTTTTCAGAGAATAATGAAGCATGGATATTATATTCTAAGGCTATATCCTTAAATACTTTTTCTATAACCTCACCAAAAACAGAATGTCCTTCTATATGCTGTGGATAATACCCCAATAATTCCTTAAACTTTTCCATTTGTTCAATAGTTTCTTTTTTTACATCTTCATATACAAATTTCTTGCTACCATTTCTATAGTAAGATGAACTCCAAAAATATCCTTTTTCATCCACTAAAGATGGAATTTCTTGTGGATTGGAGCAAGGCTTACCTAACACTAAATTAGTATGTTGCCCTATAAATAAATCAGGAAAACTTTTAGCTAAAGATACTGCATGTTCAGCTGCCTCCATATTTACCATCAATGTAGTTGAGGATACAACACCATCTTTATATCCTTTAATAACACCGTAGTTAAAAGCTTCAGACATACCAAAATCATCTGCATTTATAATTACATCAATCATTTTTATCTCCTTTCTTCATTTATAAGTTTTATTAAGGGGTGTTCATAAAACACCCCAAGTATCTATTTATTTTTATAAAGTTCAATAATTTCACGTGCCATAATCTCTAGTACTTCAGCACTCATCATCTGATCTTCAGAGTGAATTAACAATAATCTAGTTTCCACTTTTTCACCAGATGCCTCTTTTTCAATCAATACCTTGTGAAACTTATGTCCATCTTGAAATAATCTTTTACCTTCTTGCATTAATTCATTTGCTTTATCAAAATTTCCAACTTTCGCCTCTTGAATTGCCTCAATATAGCAAGAACGTGCAGAACCTACTGATGAAATAATCTCAAAGCAAGTCATTTCTAAACTTTCCATGCCATGTTCTCCTCTCTAATTTAGCCTAATTTTGACAATGCAAAATCTAAGACCTTTTTGCCATTCATTGTTCCATAATCCCTAAGTTCAATTACATCTACAGGTTTCTCTGGACCAACCATTTCCCTAACCTCACCAAGAGCAAATCTAATTTGTGGTCCAAGCAAGATTACATCTGCTTTATCTTTATTTTCTGGAAGTTCTGGCTGAGGGATAGCCCATATTTCAGCCTCGATACCTTTTTCTTCTGCTGATTTTCTCATCTTTTGAACCAATAAACTTGTTGACATACCTGCTGAACAGCATAATAAAATACGAATCATTTTACATCTCTCCTTTATTAATTTACTATAAATCTAAACTGCAATAACTTCTTCTTGTTCTTCTTTTAATGCTTGTCTATCAGCGTATTTAAAAAATGGGAAATACAATAATGTTACAGCTGCAACCGCACAGCAAACGCCTAATGCCGCAAATAATCCGGTTGAAATAGCAGCTGCTACAGGTTGTGGCATTGTCCAAGGTAATTGAATTGTAGGATTCATTTTTGCATGAGCTCCAAGCTTAATGAATACTAACCCAACCGCAGCACCTACTGGGGTTGATAAAATCATTGGAATAAAGTAAACTGGATTAAACATTATAGGTACACCAAATATTAGTGGTTCATTTATATTAAATATTGAAGGCACAATTGATAATTTTCCCATAGTCTTATAACGTTCTGACCTTCCAGTCAACATACAAATCGCTAGTCCTAGAGTGGAACCGGCTCCTCCAAGTCCTATATATGCAGCCAAGGCTGAAAAAGCAAAGTAAGGTAATGGTTTTCCTGACTGGAACGCCGTGATATTTGCTGTACCTGCTGTTATAAGTACTGGCATATATACACTTAATATTGTGTTTGGATGTATACCAAAGAACCATAAGAAATTTATAATAATAAATACAACTACAACTGACCAAGGAGATGCTCCAAATTTCATTATTGGTAATCCAACGGTTTTAGTTATGAAATCAAATATATTTCCATATGGTGTAGCAGCAAAACCAATACGTACAAGTAATACAATCAGGAAAATGATCATTGCGATAAAGGTTGGACTTAATGATTTTGATACCATCTCTGGTACACTATCAGGCATTTTAATGACAAGACCTTTTTTATCAAGATGACAGTATAGTGCTGTTATTAATAACGCTATAACCATTCCACCGAAAATAGCCGTACTTCCCAAATAGTCTTTTGTAAGTGCTAGTATTGAAGTCTTGTCAACCATAACTTGTTGTGGCATTAAAACAATAAATGAACCTAGAGACAACATACTGGCAGTCATTCCATCATGACCTTTAATCTTTGCATAATTAAATGCAATGGCAATTACAATGTATAATGCCATAAGCTGTGTAGTTCCATTAATTACTGCATTCATCTGCACTCCAATTCCAGTTTTCGCAAGTAAGTCACTCCATGCTTTCATTGGAAAATTAGCAGCTATTGCAACTAAACAAGTTCCAAGCGTAAGTGGCATTGTAGCCATCATCCCCATTGTAAGTGCTTTTATAACTTTATTATTGTTCAATTTCGTCATTGGAGGCATAACCTTTTGTTCCATGGTCTGCATTATATTAGACATATTTTATTTCCCCTTCTTTCAATAATAATAGGTTTCAATCTAAAGCTAACTACTTTTAAGTTTCTAACCCTTTTGTGACATTTTCATTATAGATATTATGTTTGCTAATTCATTATCACTAAAGGTTACATCAAATTCTTTTTCTATAACAGAAAAGCTTTTTTTGATAGAATTGTATAGTTCTTTATTTTCATTTAATATATTTTCCTTGTGTATATTAGACGACATTGGCACTTTTTTTAGCATGTATTCTATACAACAAGCTATATGCACCATAAGAGCAAGTTCTTGTTCTTCAGTAAGATGATAATTTTCATTCACTCCAATTTCACCAATTACTTTTGGCAAATAAACTCTAAGTTTGTCCACATCTACAAGTTCTAGTTCTTTGCTTAAGTGATCAAAAATAACTTTAAAATCATCGCCTTCTTCATCATCATCAATATCTTCATTGCCTAAATTTAATAGTCCCCTCAATTCTTTTGCATTGTTCTGAAAAATATCTGTAATTGGTATATATCGTATTCCCATTAACTGTGGATTATAGCTTCCTATAACACAAATGATGTTATGATTTTCCTTTATTCTATTTACCTCTTCTAAAAGAAATTGCTTATCTGTAATTGCTAATGGAATAATTTCAATGTCTTGAGGCTTTATATTATTTATGATATAGTTTTTGATTTGTACTGCTGCTCCTTCTCCACTCATGCATAAGGTTAATACTACCTTTTTGCTTTTTGCCCTATAGTATACATTTTCCTGCATACACATCATATTGTTGTAGGTATTAATGAGTCCCTTATGAATTTCATCTATTTCCATTCCAAGCATTATCTTTCTATTGCAATCTAAAGCTAACAATGTAATCGGGATTTCCAATTTTCTAATCTCTATTCCTGTCTCTGAAGATATCATATCCAACATGGTTGCAAAGGACCCCATATCATAAATTACAAAAACGCCCTTTCCTTGATGTATTTTTATTATTAATGTTTTCAATTCTTCGTAAGCAACGTTTGTACTTTTGTTTAAAGGCATATCATAGGCATATGTCTCATTGCTCCCCATGTTATTAATAACTTCAACTAGTGAACTTGCCGCCGTATTCCCGTGTAGAGCTAATAATACCACTGGATATTTATTCTCTTCTTTTTCTAAAGAATCCCTCGTAATAAACATTGTAATGAATACTACTTCGTCTATCGGCAATCTTTTAGCAAATTCTTTTTCTATTAAGCTTACAAATTTCACACAATAACTATATTCCTCATGATATTTTCCGATAACTTCCATAATCTGTTCATTGCTCAATCTTTGAAACTTATCTTTTCTATTTAAAGTTGAATTTAAGTGCAGACATAATCCATAGAATATAGCATGAGGATAAACTTTGTTAAACTTTTTAGTGGCTTCGTTAAGAAAGTCCTTAACTAATGATATAACTCTACTATTTACTATTTCAGATAATTGCTCTTCATTTACTACTTGATTCATTAGTTTTTTACTATACTTCTTAAATTGATTTTCAACATCTATGCTTATAATAGTATTTATATCTTGTTCTTCAATTCCTCTTTCTCTTAATTCGTTTACCTTTTCATCTATGAAATCATACATGTTTTTTTTCTTATTCAGTTTTTCTTCACTTAACGAAATCATAGTTGCTTCTATTTTAGAAAATGCATAATTACAATTTTCAGATATTATTTCTTTAATTTCTGATTTATATCTTTTAAAATTCAAGAACCCAGATCTAACATAAAAAGGAAAATCACTCATAAGAATAGAGATATTATCTTTATTGTTCTCAAACTCTCTTACATAAGCATTTGCACATCCTATTTGGATATCTCTATTTAACTGTTTTACATTTGTTTCACATTGATAGAGCAGTAGACATATTAGAAGCTCAGAATTGATATTAAGAGTTTTATTACATCTTGCAGCCTCAATTGTGAAAAAGTGTTTAATTAATTCAAATCTTTCATTTAAATTTCTTTCTGCTAATGACGGTAGTTGTATCCTTATGGAAAAATATGAACTATAGTAATCAATCAAACTTTGTTTCGCTATATCATTTATAGCGCATATGATTATCGCATTGAATTCACTTTTAATTCCATTAACTTCTACGTAATTGTTTTCAATAAGTCGTATTAAAATATTTCTGCCTTCAGCAGGAAGTAACTCTATATGATCTATAAATAAAACTCCCCCTTTAGCCCTGCTAAGAAAACTTCCTTTATCTATCCCAAATAAAATTTCAACCATCTGCTCTGGTTTATCACTGTAATTATTACAATTAAATCTAATAAATGGCGCCTCATTTTCTATTATTTTATTTTCTTTAGCAAAATAATACATTAGATTAACAAAATAACTTTTCCCAGAACCATTTGGTCCTAATACTAGTGAATGCAAACTATGTTGCGGGTAAAGTATTGCAGCTTTGGCCAATTGAACTGCATTCTTTAAACTTCCATTGCAACCTATAAGTTGTTTAAAACATGATTGCTCTCCTTGTGGTGTCAACGTTTTCTTTTTAATTCTATAAAGAACTGGTCGACCGTTAACTTTTTCTACGACACCATCTTTAACAAGTTCATTTAATATACTACTTATATTGGTCCTTTGCATTCCTAATCTATTTGATAAGTATTGAGTTGATACTCCTTTAGCTTCTTCACTATTAACAGAATTTGAACACTTAATCATGAAGTCAATAATCTGTTCTCTGTTAGATTTCATAGAAACACCCCCTAAAGAAGTTATACACTTAATACTCTAAAAAAACAATACAATATTTGCAAATATATGTCAACACCGCTATTTTACTTATGTTAAGCCTGTTTTTTATGAATGACATACACTGTAATTTGTGTATATTTCGTTTTTAAATTATACACTTATACACAAATTAAAGTGTTCATTTTTTTACTGCAGTTTTTTATTAGTGTTCAAGAATCCTATACATTTTCATACAGTAAATCTAAAAAAAGACATACACATTTTTTAAAAAAAATTTTTTTAATTTTAGCAAGTTTTTTTTAAAAACATAACTTACCTATTGTTTATGTAAATAGTAGATAATTTACTATGAAACTTTTTCAACTTTTTGATTTCACTACTGAAGCTACTTTTATCAAACTAAGTACTTCACAATTTTCATATAATATTAAAAACATCATCTTTATGCATAGAAGTTGGTTTTTTACACTGACAAAATAGATATTCTCTCTTAGCAGAAACTTAGAGGCTGACTAATATTAATCGTATAAAAACAGCTTGAACATTTGTCCAAGCTGTTTTTGTAGCCTCAGTTAAGATTTTATTTATTATTAATCATGCTGTTTTTCAAGATATGAACAATCTCATCCTGTGTCAACACCTTGTATCCGCCTTCTAATATAAAGGAGCCTTTTGCAATACCGTCAACCATTTCCTCAGTGGCACCAAGATCATTTATATTCATAACTAAGCCAATTTCTCTCATATATGCTTCCATTAGGTCAAGACCCTCTAAAGCGACTTCTTCATCTGTTTTCCCTTGTGGATTTACATTCCATACATTAATAGCATAACGCTTGAACTTTTGAAAGCCGTAAGGCATTATGAATCGGTAATATGCCATGGAGATTGCTGAAAGTGTCATTCCGTGTGTGGCATCTGTATAAGCACCGATGGACTGCCCAATCATATGAACCATCCAATCTGTTGACTTGCCTTTAGCAACAAGGGTGTTCAGTGCCCATGTTGCAGTCCACATAATATTACTTCTTGCTTCATAGTCTGTTGGATTCTTAACTGCAATTCTGGAACTATGTATTAAAGACTTTAACAAGCCCTCCATAATGTAATCAGAAGTATTATCATCTTCATTAGAGAAATACTGCTCCAATATATGGGACATAATATCAAAGAATCCTGCAACCATCTGATATTGAGGCACGGTATAGGTAAGTACAGGGTTCAAGATAGAGAACTTAGGGAACACATTCTCACCAAATACATGACCGATTTTTAGCTTGGTAGCATGGTTAGTAATAACAGATCCCCCGTTCATTTCAGAACCTGTACCAACCATTGTCAAAACACATCCAACAGGGATGATTTTATTATCTACATCTTCCATTCGTAGATAGTATTTGTCCCATGGATCTTCCTCACAATAAGCTGAAACCGATACTGCTTTTGCATAATCGCAGACTGAGCCGCCTCCTACTGCCAAAATTAAATCGACGTTGTTGTCCTTTGCTCTCTTTGAACCTTCGTATAGCTTTTCTACTGTTGGATTTGGCATAACTCCCGCATCTTCAAATACATCTTTGCCGTTCTCCTTTAGAATTTTCACAATATTGTCATATAAACCAGTGCTTTTGATGGATCCTCCACCGTAAACAAGCAACACATTCTTTCCATACTTCGGTAGTTCCTCATTCAAGAAATTCAATGAGTCCTCTCCAAAGTATAACTTCGTAGGGTTTGAATAGCTAAAGTTTCCTAACATTGTATTATCCTCCTTATATTTTTTCAGATTAAGATTTTTAGTACTTCAATGTAAGAACTATTAAAGTTGAACTTGCTTTTTTCATATTGTTCTCCTTTGAAAATAGTTAAATATAGCATGCAAAAGTATTGCAATAAATTTTCCTTATTCCATGACCAGTTCCATGATATAGTCAGAGGTATTGTGCATAATTATTTGTAGCTACAAACTTATCATAAATGGTAAAGTTAACTTTATGTCAATACATTATTTTAACCATTTTGCTCAAATAAAAAACTAGCATTCTTTCTACTCCCTTATATACCCTTGCTTATTTCTTTAATTTTATAAAAATATACAGGAAAACACTTATAAAGTTATCCTGCATATTGAAGATTATCTATCAGATAAAAGCTTTCCTCCAACTCCTATATTGTCTAGCTCACTTTCTTTTATTAGAACAATAAATGCTTGTTCTGGCACATTCATGATCTTTGATGCAGTTGCTGTAAATTCTTTTACCACCTGGCTTTTCTGTTCTTTTGTTAATTTAGCTGCTTCTAATGTAATAACTGGCATTAAATATCCCTCCTTCGTTAAATTCTTAAAACTCTACACAATCATATTAGACCCAATTTAGAGTTTAAACATTCTTTCCTATCTCATATGCTAAATTTGGATAATCTGTTGTTTCAATTACTTCTCTTGCTGGACATCCTTTTGCTAACAGTACGCCTGCATTATTCCAGTTCAAATAACTCAGAATTGCTTCATAAGTCTTTTCTAGTCCTTCCATTGTTTCATCATCTGACCCATAAGCAGCTGCAAAAAGCATGGCCTTTTTATTTCCAGACAGCTTTGCATTGTTAGCATGGAAACGGTCAACCACCGCTTTGATTTGCGCAGACATTGTATAGTAATAGATTGGAGTTACAAATACAATCATCTCTGATTCCAATAGTTTATCATTAAGTTTACTCATAGAATCCTTGTGAACACATTCAGAATCATTGCTTGCACAATATCCACATGAAATACAAGGTTTTACATTTTCAAAAGCTGCATCAAAACGATATACATCATGTCCTACTTCTGTAGCTCCTTCAATGAATTTATCTGCTAATAAAGCAGTGGTACCCTTCCTATTTGGACTTCCTGTTATTACTGTTATTTTCATAGCTATTTATCTCCTTCTCAAACAGTATTTTTATACATCAGTTTTCCTGACATATTGACTATAGACCCTTAAGTTAACTTAAGGTCAATACTATTTTTAAAAATTTTACTAGATAATTATCCAGATAAAAGAATCAAACAGTTAAATTCGTACCAATATTTATTTCTGTAATCTGGTCAACTTATGGTAGCTTCCACACAGTACTGGCAAGCCTTGCAATGTATATTTATTAAATAGCTTTAAACTTTGTCCATTTATCATTTTTATAATGAAATTCAAAAATCACTGATTTTATAATCCAGTCTACAAACATAGCAACCCAAGTACCTATCATTCCCATATGAAATCCTATTGCAAATACGTAAGACAAGGCAATTCTGCAAAAAATCATAGATAAAGTGCTGACTACCATTGGAAACTTTGCATCTCCAGCTCCTCTGAATATGATAGGAAGCATATAACCAGATGGCCATATTAAAATCATCATAACTGCATGAGCGATAACTATCTTCCATGTCATGGATGTAGCATCTGCCGAAAGATTATAAACATGCATAATCACTGGCATTAAAAGTAGTACTATCACAGAACTAATAATAAATCCTAAATGGATGATAATTCTCACTTTTTTCTTATAGTACTTTGCCTGTTCAAAATCTCCAGCTCCCACACATCTTGATATAATAACAGAAAGCCCCAAGTTCATCGCCATCCCAGGCAGCACTTCAAACATAACAATAGTTCCTGCCACAGAGTTGGCTGCGATTGATGCTGTTCCAAACATTGAAACAATACTTAATACAATAAGCCTTCCTAGATAAAACATCCCATTTTCAAAACCGAAAGGCGCTCCGATATTTAAAATTCTTTTTATCATTGCCTTATCAAATTTTTCAGTTAAAAACTTTGTAATTCTAAGCTCACAATCACTTCTATGTGCCATAAAAAGAATAATCACTGCTGCACCAATTCTTGAAACTAATGTTGGAATAGCAACTCCTGTGACCCCCATATGAAACCCTGACACTAACAATGCATTTCCTGCCACATTTATGATATTCATAACAAGCATAATTTTCATTGGTAATTTAGAATTCCCCATGGTACGGAAGATTGCAGCACCAGAATTATATAATGCTAAAAATGGAACTGATATTGCTACTATCACAAAATAATGATTTGCTGCATCCGATACTTCTTTTGTAATAGTTCCAAATAAATGATTTAGTATCAGTGGTTTAAAAATATATAGTAATACAGTTATTACAACTGATAATAATAATGAACATTTGACTAGTTGATTTGCTGCTTTTGTTGCTTTTACCTTATCTTTACGTCCAAGATACTGTCCCGCAATTACTGCTCCCCCAGTTGCTAATGCTGCAAATATACTAATTATTAGCGCCATAATAAAATCTACCAATGACACCCCTGATACAGCAGACTCTCCAACCTGTGCTACCATCATGGAAGCTGCCATTCCAACGGTATATTCAAGTCCCTGCTCTATTATGAGAGGTAAAAATAACGTAAATAAGTCATGATTTGAAAAAAAACGTTTCTTTACTGAAGTTGCTTCCATTTCATCCACTCCATTTTCTCTTGTTTTTTTATTAAAGAGTTAAATAATCACATTGAAGTACAGTACTTTTGAGCCCATTTAGAAATTTCTTTTTCTGCTCCCTTAACACTACTTCCTTTGATAGCAAGACCTTTTTCTACCTTGGCACCTGGGTAAAGTTTTTTAATATCGCTTTCACTACGTCCCATCCCACTTCCTTCATGAGTACAGAAGGGAATGATTTTCTTGCGAGATAGATCATAAGTTTCTAGAAAGGTAAATATAGGCATAGGAAAAGTCCCCCACCAGTTAGGATATCCAAGGAATATTACATCATAAGAATCTATGTCATCAACCATACTGGCTAAATCTGGCCTAGCACTTTGCTGCAGTTCTTTCTTTGCCACTTCTGTACATTCTGTATAATCCTTAGGATAAGGCTTCACCGCTTCTATACGAAATAAATCCGCTTCTGTTATTTTCTGAAGCATTTTCGCTGCCACTTCTGTGTTGCCTACAGATAAATTTATAATATTACCGCTCACATAGTTATTTCCTTCTCTTGTAAAATAGGCTATTAAAGATTTTTTACTCATTTTCAGTCCCCTCTTTCTTAATCTCTTATTATTACCCTACTCCTTGGAGCTAACTCCAAGTCAACAATTTTTTATTCCTGTCCGTAAAATGAAAAGGTAAATTCGTGAATACAATATCTATTTCAAACTTAACTTCTGCCTTCTGTAAAAAAGAAAAGAATCTTGATTTCTCAAGATTCTAACTGTGTTTACTTGCTAAATTTCAACATATGTTGTGATAGAAAAACGATAATAATACACACTAAGTTACATCCCAATTCTACAAACTTAAGATCTTCTTAATCCTTTTTCTTTCTTTCCTATGGTTTCTTCATATCTGGCAATCTTGCCATTTAAACGTTCTATTGTGCTTTTCATTTCTTCCATCTTTGCTACAAGATTGTCTCGCTGCTCAATTAAAAGTACTTTTCTTGCTTCTGCGGTCTCATCGCCTTCTTGGAATAGGGTAACATATTCAATTAAGACTTCTATTGGAAGGCCTGAACTTCTCATACATTTAATAAATTCAACCCATTTGCAATCTTCTTCTGTATAATCTCTAATCTTACTTTTACTTCGGTTCACAGGAGGAATCAATCCGATACGTTCATAGTAGCGGAGTGTATCCTGTGATACACCAAACTTTGCACTTACTTCTGCTATGGTCATATTTTTATACCTCCTAATATTTAAATAATTATAGATGCCAGAGCTAACTCTAAGACAATAATATAAACTCTAAAGGATCTTTACTCAACAATATATTTCTTTTTCCTCAAGTAGATCTAATGCAAAATTTAAAACCTTTTCTCCATTTACAACACTGAAGTCTACTGCTGATATTACATCTACCGGTATTCCTTCAGGTTCATATATTTCCTTAACCTTTGGGAGAATATATGCTATCTCTGGTGCAATTAAAACTAAATCCAATTCATCAACTTGTTTTTCTATTTGCCCCTCTAAAAATATTTTAATATATATATCTAGGCCTCTTGCTTCTGCTTCTATTTCCATTTTTTCTACTAGTAACCTTGCTGTATTTCCAGCAGCACAAAATATGATTATCTTCATCATAATTAACCTCACGCTGATCTAGTTTCTTGAGAATCAGTTTAGCACTTGAAGTTAACTCCAAGTCAAGTACTTTTTCATTATTTTCTGTAAAATGAAAAGTTAAATTCTTGTTTGCAATATTAAATTCGTACTTGAGCTTCATGTAAACAGAATTGGTTAAAGCCAGTAAAACAATTAATTTCCTGTTCTACTGGCTTTATTACAATTTACGTTTACTTTTATGTACGCTATTCATCTTTATTATCTGAGGATTTCCATTGTCCTATGATTTCTGTTGTCACAGGTTCACACAAATCATCATAATTTTCAATTTTATAATTTATCATATCATAACATTTCTGTAATTCTTGCATTTGCTCTTCAATATTGGTCTTTATTTCAAAAAGAATACCTCTTCTGGCTTCCTTTGTAGATTTTCCTTCATTTGCAAGATGAAGATATTCTTTAATAAATTCAAGCGATGCTCCTGCCTTTTTAAACTTTAAAACCAATTCCACCCAATGAATTGCTCTTTCATCATAATCTCGTATACCTGCTCTTGTCCTTTTTATAGGTGGGATTAATCCAATACGCTCATAATATCGCAGATTATCTATGGATACTCCTGTTTTTTTGGCAACCTCTTTGATATTCATAAAATTCTTCTCCTTTTCCTATGTAGAAGTGATAGTAACCCAAATATCTTCAGTAAAATATTTCCAGAGAAATAATACCTATTAATCTTTCTTAAATTGGTTTCAGTAAAGCTTTTAAGCCATATTATATCTAATAAAAATTTCCTCCACCTTGAATTTTAGACAAATCGCCTTCAAGTGTTTATTGAATAAAATTCTACTGTCATTTAATATAATATACAACACCTTGTCTAATTTTACACTTAAAATATATATAAACTACTTCCTATTGTAACTTATCAGAATAAAGATTCGTAGAATCACCGAAATCTTCATTTTGATTTTTATGACTTAAGTAGTTTATATATAATTACTGTGCTTATACAATTGGAGGGAAATAATGAAAGTAAAATTCAGTTCTATTGATAAAGACTTAAGAAATACAGGAAGATTACTTAAGCTTCTTAATAACACTTTTACTGAACCAAAATTACGCTTTATGTATAAAATGAGCCGTAAAAGCAAAATGAAAGTAAAAGATAAGACTATACAATTCTCAGAAGAATATATTGTTCGAAATGATGGTTCAAGGCTTCGTATTTGCATTTTTAAACCTCTTAATCCAAAGAAGGATGTACCAGGTGTTCTTTGGTTACACGGAGGTGGTTATGCACTTGGAGCCCCTGAGGTATCGAAGTTATATGCTAAAAAGTTTATAGAAGTAAGTGATTGTATTGTTATAGCTCCTGATTACAGACTATCTATTGAAGCACCATATCCTGCTGCTTTAGAGGATAGTTATGAAGCTCTTTTATGGATGAAAAATCACGCAGAGGATTTAGGAATCAGGTCTGACCAGCTAATGGTTGGAGGAGACAGTGCAGGTGGTGGACTTACTGCGGCTCTTACTTTATACGCAAGAGATAAGGGCGAGGTTAATATCGCGTTTCAGATGCCACTATACCCAATGATTGATGATAGGATGACAACTAAATCTGCAAAAGACAATGATGCACCGGTTTGGAACTCTAAATCTAACTTTCTTGGCTGGAAGCTATATCTCGGTAGTTTCTTTGCCACTGAAAAGGTTCCATACTATGCCGCTGCTGCAAGATCAGAAGATTATAGTAATCTTCCACCAACAGCAACCTTTGTAGGAAACTTAGAGCCTTTTAGAGATGAAACTATTGATTATGTAGAAAACCTAAAAAAGGCTGGAATACCTGTTCATTTTGAAATTTTCAACGGCTGCTATCATGGTTTTGATCAGATATGTCCCAAAGCTGAGGTAACTAAAAAAGCCCATGAATTCCTTGTTAATTCTTTTAAATATGCAACAGAGAATTATTTTGCTGAACAGAATACGGATAACTAAAGTAGTTTGTATTGCTGATACAATCATCTATACCTTCTAAAATCTCACACATTATATATCATCCAATTGAGAGATGTCAATAAAACTGCAAAATCATTTCAATACAGTGGAATCCTTAAAGCAAAAATCATATTATATCTAAAACAATCATTTAGAGGATAATATGCGATACATTTTAAACATTAAAGAATGCGAATTTTTAGGAAAAGGTGATGAAGGCTCAGTATATTTGACTCCAGAGGGCTTTGCTTTAAAAATATTTTATGACAATAAGAAAGCTGAAAGTGAAGTTGCTATTTTGGAAAAAGCTAATGATAGTAGATTTTTCCCTAAAGTTATGTTTATTACTGAAAATAAAGTTCTAAGAGATTATGTTGAGGGAACAAACTTATACGAGTACATTAGTAAGAACGGATTGTCTTACAACCTCTCAATTGAAATAATAGAGCTTGTAGAGGAATTTAAACGTCTAAATTTTAAGAGAATTGATATTAGAAATGCACATATCTTTGTAACTAAAGAAGAAAAAATACAAGTTATTGATCCGAGAAAAGTCTTCCAAAAAGACATCCCCTATCCTAAAGAAATAATTAAAATATTTATTAAACTTAATGTGTTTGATGAATTTCTTAAACATCTTTTAGCTTACAATGAAAATCTCATTAATTATTGGATTAAGGGATATGAATATTTTGAAGCAATGCGTAAGAAAACAGTTATTATAGATATGATGGCCTGCTAGCATGGTATCCAATTTAAATCCGTAGACTCAAAATATAAATTTTGATGCTCTACGGATTTTTTTTCTCATTTAGAATGTCTTCTATATTTATTTCTTATAATTATAAATTGTGCTGTACATACTAAAAAAATTGGAATACCAATTAAGAGCGTTTTGACTGCTTCCCAAGTGTCTTTCCCATGAGTGATTAAAAATCTCATATTCATTAACGCGATAATAATACCTAATAAAGAAATAATTACTGAAAGTCCCGATATAATTTTTGATAACTTCCCTTTCTTGGCAATATCCTTCATAGTATTTCCCCCTCTATATAAGCACTTAAAAAAATACAGATCACATAATTCACTTTCCTTTTCACTATAATTGTAGCACACTTCCAACTAATGATTGGAGTACAATCTACATTCTATTTAAAAGTCATCCTCTAATAACTTTTCTAAAGGGTTCCTATGTCAAAACTTAATTTATGCATATTCGAAAATCGCGGCTTCTGGGGATTCTCTGACATGTATAAATTAATAGTTGAGCTAGGAAGCCTATATGAATAAATAGAATCTAAGAGTAAAATTATAAATATTAATTCTTTGCGTAAGCTCATTAAAGCGTCGGAGGATTAACCATTTCATTTCAACACGGTAGTTTAACATACTAAATTTTTTTATATTTATATTGAACTTTTTTTTAACTCCTGCGTTTAAGTAATGAAAACAGCAAGAAGAGGTAGAATTCATGAATTTCAAAAATCAAAACGAAGAAAATTTAATAGCAAGAGCTAAAGCTGGTGATAAATACGCTTTTGAAATACTGATTAGTAATAACTTTTCTATTTTAAAGGGATATGTATTAAAGATGACTTTAGACAAAGATCTAACTGAAGATATTGTTCAAGATACCTTGTTATCTGCTGTTGTTCATATTGATTCCTTTGTATCTAATGCTAAGTTTTCCACTTGGCTTATCAAAATTGCCACCAATAAATATAGAGACTACTTAAGAAAGAATAAAGAGACAGTTACGTTATTAGATACTTTTCAGTCTTCCTCTATTACTGAAGAGGAAATAGTAAAAAAAGAAGAGCTAGAAGAGGTCTTAAAGATATTAAGAGCTATGCCTGCTGATAAAAGAACTGTATTTATACTAAAACATTACTATGGTTACAGCTATGAGGAAATAAGCTCTATAGTAAATTGCCCTATAGGTACGGTACGATCAAGATTACATTATGCAATAAAAGAGATAATTTCAAGATTTAACGGAGGTAAGTAAAATGAAACCCTTTGATAATTTGGATGAGAATATTGATAAATATTATGATGGTTCTCTAAATAAAGCAAGCAAGGGAGAAGCGGATTTAAAATCTATTTTAGATAGGATGTCTATTGCAGAAGACTTGGAAACCAAGGTTTCAGTTAATGTAGATATAAGTTCCATTGTAGAAAATGGAGAGCAAATTCGTTTTTCAAAAAGACTTAGAAAAGAAACCTTTAAATTTCTATTGCTTGCTGGATTTTTATCTATTTTTATCGGCTTTATGTATATGAGAGTTTCGTTATATATAACCTTTGCAATTCAGTCTATATTATTAATATTTTTACTTATGTTAAATCAGGTTTTTTTAAAGAAAAAGACAAGGAGGGAAGCTAAATGATCCACAGTAAAATAATCATTATTACTTTTCTTCTCATTCTAGTTACTATCCAAGGAACCTTGATATTTAGGGATGCAGTTAAAAAAAGCATTCCAAACCCTTGGATTTGGGGAATCATTGGTCTCATGAACATTCCAAGCTCAACCATAATCTATCTAATTTATAGAAAATTATATTTTAAAAAGAATAGGAGTTAATCTTATGAATATAGATTTAACAATTTTAATGCCCGTTTTATTACTTCAAGTGATTTTTTCTATTTTTTGCTTTGTAAAACTTATTAAAAATCCAGCAAAGCATCTTCCAAAGTGGCTTTGGGCAATATTATGCCTTAACACCCTTGGATGCATTCTTTATTTAGCACTGGGAAAGGATGAAGAATGATGGAAAATCTTCGAGCTAAATTCACTTTAGAGCTTAATGCTTTAAGCAAGAACTACGGTAAAACTCAAGTGCTTAAGGATATAAATATAAAAATTCCTAGAGGAGTTATATATGGATTTATTGGTGAAAACGGTGCTGGCAAGACTACAACAATGAATATTGTATGTGGTTTAAAGAAGCCTTCTTCAGGTAAGGTTATCTTTAGAGGAAGTGAATTAAGTTATGATAAAGAGAGAGAAGCTATAGGTTATCTCCCTCAGCAACCTAAATTTTATAGTTATATGAAGGTTCAAGAATATCTAAATTTTATTCTCTCTCTTTCTGAAGCAAAGGATAAAGCTTTTTCTCTTGAGGAACTACTTTCAATAGTAGGTCTTAAGGATGCTTCCAAAAAGACAATAAAAACCCTTTCAGGAGGAATGCTTCAAAGGCTAGGTATAGCAGTTGCCATATGCAATAATCCTGAACTTGTTATATTAGATGAACCTAGCTCTGCTTTAGATCCTGAAGGACGAAGAGAAGTTATGAATATAATAAAGGGCTTAAAAGACCGAGGAATGACAGTATTTTTTTCCACTCATCTTTTAAGTGATGCAGAAAATATCTGTGATTATATAACTATAATTCATAAGGGTGAAATTCTAGCTTCCACTACTCTATCTTCCCTTAAGGACAAGTATGGCGCCTGCTATTACGAGGTCAAATTCGGTGATAAAATAGATCCTAAAAGTTACCCAAGCTTTATAAAAGATATAAATATCAAGGACGATATAACTCAAATTTATACAGACAGTACATTAACCGATGAGAGAGATTTATTCAATTACTTATTATCTTTGAACTCTCCTATAAAAGCTTTCACCAAAAAAGAAGTGTCCTTAGAGGATATATTTTTTAAAATTATTGAGGGAGGTGTCATCATTGACCTTTAAAGCATACTTAAATAAGGAATTCCTAGAAGCTAATAGAGAAAATAAACTAATAATACTATTTATGGGCTTCTTTTTCTTTAGTATAGCAACCCCTCCAATGCTTAAGCTTACTCCAAAGCTTTTAGAAAAACAGTACGGTACTGATATGTCTAGTTTCTTTAAAACTAATGCAGTTGATTCTGTTGCTAATTATTTAGGAAGCAATATGCCTCAAATTTGTATATTGGTTTTATGTATTACTCTAGGAGGAATTCTTTGCAATGAAATATCAAAAGGAACCATAATACTTCCAATTACCAAAGGAGCTTATAAAACTTCTATTGTAATAGCAAAATTTAGCTTTTATGCAGTTGTATTATTTATAATAAGTACAATCTCTGTGCTTACTAATATCTATTATTCCTTTTTGATATTTGATCAAGCTTTTCCTTCCATTAATGCTATTATACTATGCTGCCTATTTGTATATTTGTATATATTGTTTATGCTTTCAATAATATTTTTGTTTAGCAGTTTATTAAAGAAAGCCATGGGAGCTGCTTTAATATCAATGGGATTTAATATTATACTCACACTTTTAAGCACCTTTAAATATTCACTAAATCCATTTATGTTAATTACGGAAGCCTCAAAGCTATCAACAGAATTTCCACTTAAAACCTTATTGATAACAGCTATTTTAACCATTATGGCTTTTATTTCTTCAGTGCTGATATTCAAAAAAAGAGAGGTAGAAGCTTAACTTCAGATACTATAATAAATTCATGTAAAATTATAGATGAAATAAAAATAATGCAGCCACTTTTACTAGTGACTGCATTATTATTTTAATTATTATAGATACCCAGTTATAATCTACTAAGTTTATTAATAATTCTATTAACTATTAATAGTACATTTTTATATCATAACGCTTATACGAAACACCTCTTTAATCACACTTACACATTAAATATCTGAACATTAATCTCTAAATCATCGTCTTTTTCTTTTGCCTCTGTAAATTTAATACTTTGATTCTCATAAAACTTCATCCAAAACTTTACTGCTGTCTTATTAGTTGATATCTGTACAACTTTGTATTTTCCTTTATATGTGTCCATCAAAATTTTAATTGCATCACTTGCTACACCTTTATTTCTAAAACTCTTTAGGATAAATAGTTCATGTATCACGTAGTTAATATCCTTCGGAGCATATTTTCCCGTATTAAAAAGGACAAAACCTACCACTTCACCTCGGTAAGTTATAAAAAAAGGAGTTAAATCCTTAGATTTAAAATATAATTCCAAACCCTCATATTCAAATTTTCCATCCTCATTAATTTTCAAATCATCTGCAAACTCTGATAAATCATGCAAATATAAGCTGATTAAATTTTCAAGCTTTGTTTTTGAGTCTATTGTTATTTTTTCTAGTCCTACTTCCTTTAAATTCATTTTATATATCCTCAACTAATTTATTTTAAAATTTATCTTATACTATCTCTCAACTTATTTTCTAGCTAAATATAACTCTATTGTGTCATGAATATTGAATAAGTCGCCATTTCTCTTAATGGTATCTTTAATTTCATTTTCAAACAATTGTTTTGTAGGTTGTAGCATAGTTCTGTGATCAGAGTAGGTGTTTAACAAACAAATATACTCTTCCGCAGAAAACTTACGTATCTTATGATATAGCTTCACTTCTAGATCTTTAAAACCGTGGGCTTTAATAGTTTCTGAAATTCTTTTATACCTTTCACTATTACTTTCTAGAAGTTTATCTGTTGCTGGCCAGTATTTTTCATATATCTTTTGTATTTCTAGATGCAATGAATAATCCTCGTCTGCTGGAGATGGCTTGTTCCAAAATAAAGCTATGGTTCCATTATCTTTTAATAACCTCAACACCTTTGGATATCCAATATCTTCTGCAATCCAATGAAAAGCAGTAGCAGAATAAAGAATATCTATACTGTTATCCTCACACTGAAATGCTTCAAAAGAAGTATTATAAATATTAAAATTCTTATATTCTTTAAACTTTTCTTTTGAGAACTGCGCAAGGTTATTTCCAAGTTCCACAGCAGTTACATTATACCCAGCATTAAGAAAAGGTGTTGTAGCTTGACCTGTTCCTATTCCCACTTCTAATGCATTTTTACCTTTACTAAGCCCAGAATACTGAAAGATATCCTCAAATAATTCTTCACAATATGTTGGTCTCCACTTGTCATAATTGCTAGCATCTTCATTGAACGTAAGTCTCTTATCCATCTTCCCACTCCTTTGGAGAATACAAATCTTATTACTGTTTATGCTTTTACAATTATAACATTTATATACAGCATATACCATGTGATATAATAACATCACACTACAAATAACAAAGACTTTAAAAAATAGAAAACGCACTCATCCTTCAAAGACAAGTGCTTCTTATTAGCATAACTTATAAATTTTGATTCATTGATAATCTTTAAAGTAATATTAATTAATCATCTAAAGATAATATAATTCTATCAAAGAATTTTTCATGAGCATAAAAACGCTCCGTAATATCATTTACTTAAAATGTAATCTCAGTATCTCTCATTTCAATTTCAGTTCCTTCTGGCGCTTTTATTTTGAATAAACTTTCTCCAAGCACCTTATAAATAACTTGACCATTTTTCAGTTTAAAATTCTCATAGCCTAGCGATTTAATTCTTTCATATTCTTGCTCTACATTATCAACCATAAACGCCAGATGAACTGGGCCAGCATTTAAAGAACTCCATTTATTAAATTGCTCACCTTCTTTAGGTGTTTGAAGCTCTATCATAAAATCTCCAAATTTTATCCATGTATTATAGGCTCTTCCGTGAAAATTTAGGTTTTCACTAACTATTTCAAATCCTATTATTCTTGTGTAAAAGTCTAATGACTCTGTATACTGCTCGGTTTGAATACATATGTGATGTATCATTTTTACACTCATAATTCTTCCTCCTAAAATTGTTTATTAAATAATCGGGAAGTACACATACTTTCCCTAAATACATTTTAATATATGCAGAAGTGTTTTCTCATCTATTTAGCTACTTATTCTTTCAAAAACTTGTCTATGCAATTATTTATATCTACTTCTGAAAATGCTATCATTGTTTCTGTTAGCGCATATGAAGAAATAACATTTATAAACTCTTCTATTTCTTCTAATGATTTAACTGACAATTTAACTATAAAACATCCATTTCCAGCAATTCTATAACACCATTCACTACGTTCATAGTCTTTAATAAAAGCTTTAAATCTTTCATATTCACCATTCTTCATAGTTACTTTAATAATACAATCAATACCTATAAAATAATAGATTCTAAAATCTCAGTTGCTACAAAAACAGCTGATTTTGTTTCTAAAAATCATACTCTAGATGATACTCGCTTTAATTTACTAAAAAACGAATTTAATGAAGGTGAAATATCTGAACTTCTAGCACTTATATGTTTCATAACAGCTTCTCAAAAATTTGGAGCATTACTAGATTTACAACCAATTTGTCCTATTTAGCTAATAAGTAGAACTTACCATTTATATTGTTATCTTATAATCATAAATCTAGTAGCCCCTGCTGGTAATCAGAGGCTACAGCTTTTAATTCTATAGACTTTTTATAATATTGGTACACAAATTTCGCAGTAATGACTATTTATCATTTGCACAGCATATCGTTCAAGAATAGGTCTTTCTTCATCCAATGCATAATTTCTTTTTGACAACTCTGAAAAAATCTCACCCCATGCTTTTTGCATAGCATCTACTGTGTGGCTTATTTTAAATACGCAATACTTTCCACCGATAATTTCTCCAAAGTTAATTAAGTTATTTTCAGGCTCAAATTTATCGAAAACCACTATGCATGCATCATAACGACAGTCCTTAGGTTCTGTGAACCTTGGATTATCTTGAGCTATACCTAATATAATCGAACTTTCATTAAATAAGTGCTTTTCCTTAGCCCAGCTTTTTAAGCTTTCCATTACCTTCACATTCTCTGAACCATAAAAACCTGTTCTTCGAATATAAGCAATTTTATATGATGGTATTATTTCAATATTAATCTCCATAACTTACCTTCTTTTTTATAAAGTACATCGATGCCTGAATTCATCATATATTGCTTTAAAATGTATTTCAACTTAATTTTTAAAATTATTGATTATCAAGTTTAATTGCAGCTTCAATCATGGTACTCAATATAGGAGACATGAAGAAATCACCTCAAAACGAATTACTTTATTTGGAGTTTAAGGATTGAAGTATTTCATCTTTATACCTTTTATCCTTATTTACAACATACAACGAATAAAAAAAGTTCACTAATTATGTTCAGTATAAGCGTAATCTTCCTTGTACCCCTTCTAAGACTTCTTTTGGAATTTCCCTAACTTTCACATCCCTACCTAGGAAAAGTAACCAATTTATTATTTCTTCTAATTCCTCTGTCTTATTTACATCAATAAAAGTTCTTAGTATCGCCGTGGTTTGGTAAGGATTGGTATAGGATATTGTAACTTTTAAAGGATGATATTTTTTGAACTGTGCAATAGCTTTTGGACCAAATTCAAGAACTAGGTTAATCATTTCTTCTTGTTTACTTAATTTTTCGAAAATCTTTTTCCTACTTAATCTTTTTTTCATAGAATAGGCTTTGACCTCCTCAAGGTGGTCCACAGGAAAAATTAGCTTCTTTTCTTTCTCTAAATCAAACCCTTCTATAACCCAAAGACCTTTTTCATTATAAAGATGTAATAAAAAAATTTGGTAAGATTTTATTATCATATCTTCTTTGATTGTAATACATAAATATCTATCCAAAAGAAGGATTTGTATGAGCTTTTCTAATAATGGATGCGGTAGGTCTGAAAGCTCAATGAGGTCAGGATTATTAGGATTAGTACCTTCAAAAAGCAATATCTGATTTAAAAGCACAAGATCATCTTGCTGGTTTTCTGATATAAGTCCAAGTAATTTTTCAGTTAAGGACTGACGACTCTTTAAATATGGAAGTTGTTCATTTCTTGTGGCCATAAAAGCAATAAAAAGTGCTTTGACTTCATTATCAGTAAATCGAACTGCAGGCAAAACAGAATTGTGCATAACAAAATACCCACCATCTCTTCCAACCTCTGCAACTAGAGGAACTCCCATGGCCTCAATTTCTCTGATATCTCTAATAGCTGTGGAACGAGATATGTTGAATTCCTCCATTATTTCAGAAATTGTGAAGTTGGCACGGTTGTTGATATATCTCATAAGTATATTAATTCGTTCGACTTTTTTCATAAACACTCCTAAACAGTATCATTTTTTGACATGATTTAAGAATATTATATACCTATCAAGTAAATAATTTAAGTAATTTGATTAATTTAAAGAAGAGGAAGGTTTTGAAAATGGCAGATTATACTCTAGAAGAAAAAGATAGCTTTATCGTTGTAGGACTTGGAACTGAGCTTAAGAGCAATTACACAGATTTTATTGGTTTAAACAAGGAAAAATCAGACTTTTGGCAGTCAATTAGTGAAGATGGAAGCCTTGACGCTTTAAAAGCAATAGCTTCAAATGACTACGTTTTTGCTGTGAACGAAGCGGTAAATAACAAGATGATGCACTATGCTGGCGTCATGACAGAGGCAGCAGCACCAGAAGAAGCTAGAGTTATACAATTCCCTAAAGGAGACTATCTTGTTGTTAAAGGCGAAGCAAAAACTTCGGATGAATTGAATAATAAGCTTGCGGGCATTGCCTTTGGTCAAGTCTTGCCAGTAGTAAATAATTTTGCATATGTTGGTGGGCCAAATGCAACAGTTGAGATAAAAAAACAAAACGACTTAGTCTTTGGTGAAATGTGGATTCCTGTTGTTAAAAAATAATGAATTATAAGGAGGATTTGAAATGTCATATATCGTTGATTTTAAAAATGTATCTACAACTGGTTTAGAGTCTTCCCCTATAGCGGATGCTCTTGCAGGTTTACGTGCAAATGAAGCACGTTACTTTATGAACAAGTACAAGCATGAATTTACTGTTGTACCAGCTAGCGAAAGTAAGGATACCCTTGATTACGTGAACGGAATTTTGAAAGAAGAACGTGATATTGAGTTTGCAGCCAAACCTTTAGAAACATCCAGCTTTCAGGTGGAAAATATTAAATTTACATACGTCTTCTATGAGGATGGTCTTGGCATCAACGTAATGTATACAGTTGATGATCCTAAAAAGAGAGCTGTTGGTCTTAAGCTTTCTGAAGGAATGGAAGTCCCAAAGGAGTTAGAAGGAAAGTTTAAGTTTGCTAGACAAAAGTCTAAACTAGCAGGAACAATTCGTGGTTCGTTCTTTGTAATTAAAAAAGAATATTAAAGTAAGCTACTAAAATACATTTTTACATGAAGATCACAAAGGCTCTAGCAAAACTTGCTAGAGCCTTTAATTTATAGATACCATCCCATCTACATTATTAAAAGGTATAAGAAATCATTTGATTCACATTGTATTGGCTCTCTCCAAGCAATGAAATAATATTTGATTTAATATTGCATGCTTTGAAACCTTATATGGATGTACCACTTCGTAATAAAACTTATTATTTTTAAATTCTCTCACCAGAAGCTGTGATAGTTTTAAAAACAGATTTCTGTTCGAAGTGGTACATCTATAAATCTAAGATTGTTTCTGATTTGTTTAGCTTTGACAACTCAACACTTGTCTTCCATAAATCTTGTCTATTTTCCTTGTTATAAGAAAGCTCCGAAGATTTTACTTCCCTTGTCCCATCAAAATACTTACCAGTAATTCCATTAAACTCAGGGTTAATTGCTAAAGCCGCTAATGCTTTTCCTGACTTATTTGCAGTATTAACATTTGGTAAAAATAAAGTAGAAATATAATTGATGTTTTTAGTAATAAATCTCATAATAGGCGGAAATGTGCGTGAGAACCCTGTGCCTGGCATCTGCCCAGGATTAAAAGCATTTACTGTAATATTTTTATTAGTTTGCTTTTGTATCCTTTCTGCTAACTCGTAAGCACAGTATATATTACACAACTTTGAAGTAGAGTATCTACGTTGGCCAACGGTAAGCATACTTTCACCTTGATTCATTTCCTTAGGAAAAGCTAACAATCTAGCATTCTCATACACTGGAGTAGCTACAATTGTCTTCTGCTTAGGGTCATGAGTTCCGCTGCTAACAAAAACTATTCTACCTGAATCGGACATTTTTCCAAGCAACATGTTAGCCAGTAGAAAATGCCCAAGATGATTTGTCCCAAAGGTACTTTCAAATCCATCTTTAGTGTAGTAAGTCTTATCAACCATAATTAATCCGGCATTACAAACAAGAGCATATAGTGGTGGATAATCTGAATTTGAAAATTGAAGTGCAAAATCTCTTACAGATTCTAAGGACGCAAGGTCAAGTTCCAAAGAAGTTATGTTATTATTGTTAGTTTCTTTAATTAGTGAATTTACTGCTTCATTTGCTTTAGCTATGTTACGACAAGCTAGTATAACATGATTGTTTTTATCTATTTTAGCAATATTTTTAGCACATGCATAACCAAGTCCTGAATTCCCCCCAGTTATAATAATAGTCTTTTTATTTGAACCATTTTTAGTTAACATAACTACACTCCTTTTATAAAAAGTAAGATCAATACATTTCATTGACACTGTCAACTTGAATTCATTATATCCCCCAACATTGACAGTGTCAACATGATGTTATAAAATTAATTTAAAATATATTTCTAAAAGAGGTTATTATGAAAAGTAGTAATGATACAAAACAAAAGCTGATTGATGTCACAAGGCAAATGATTGATGAAAGTGGTGTTGACTCTGTTAGTATGCGTGACCTTGGAAAAGAAATGAACTTATCTAGAAGTGCAGTTTATGTGTATTTTAAAAATAAGGAAGATTTACTAGCAGCCATTGTGACCGAAGATTTTGAAATATTAAAAAGTCGCATTGGAAAATTAATTAAAGAAATAGAGGATCCTAGAGAACTTGTTTATGAAGTGTTATATACTTTTTATGATTTTGGGATAAACAATCAAGAGCATTATAAATTGATGTTCTTAAAACAATGGGATAAGAATCAATATGATAATCTACACATTGCAGCCATTGAGGTGTTTGGAATTTTCTATAAATGCTTAGAAAAACCTCATGAACAAAAATACACTGTTAATAAACCACCGAAACAATTATCAGCAATGGTATCTTCATTTATTCTTGGTCTTGTTGAACTTAATTCTGCTGGTCATCTAGAATCAGAAAAAGGATTAGATGATCCAACAGCTTTAATTAACTCATTTATAGATTTAATTTTTGTTTAAGTTTTAAGTTGTTAGTCAAGAACAGAAATAATATATAACACTCAAAATACCGGATGTATAAAACATCCGGTATTTTTGTGAACGGAATACTTACTGACATGCACTTTTCTTTTAGCGCTACTTGTAAAACCACCTATTGCATAATATTTCAGCCTTTCTTTAGTGGTAGCTGTCAGCTATTAAAGATTATTTAATAATCTCCTCTCCACCAATCCAAACTTGTTTAATATTCTTTATTTCATTAATATTTACAGTGGGATCACCTTTTATCAGAACAAGGTCTGCCCTATAGCCTCCCTTAATAATTCCTCTGTCATGCATTGCGAAATATTTTGCTGGCATACTTGTTGCGCTTTGTATTGCCTGAATAGGAGTAAGCCCTGCTTCAACCATTAATTCAAGTTCATCAAGAAGTGATATACCATATGGTGCTGAATATGGAGTTGTTGGATCGTCAGTATTGGAATCACTTCCAGCAATTATTTTAACACCAGCTTTATAAAGTCTTGCAACTGATTCCTTAACGTAATCATAATTCAATGGTGCATTAGGATTGAATCTTTTAATAGATTCAACAATCCCTTTCATAGTTACCATTGTCGGAACTGACATAGTACCCCTCTCCATCATTAATTGAATAACCTCTTCCGTTAAAGGTTCAGCAAATGGAATATGTGTCACCACATCTACTCCAGCTTCTATTGCTGTTTTAAACGAATTTGATGAAACTGCATGAGCAATGACTTTTTTGCCATTAATATGAGCTTGTGCAACAATCGCTGCAACAATTTCTGGTGGAAATAACATGGTTTCAACATTTACACCTTGATCCTCTAAAATAACTTTAATGTAATCAGCGCCCAGTTCTATCTGTTCATTAACAAAGCGTTCTGCATCAGTTATACT
Organism: Clostridium folliculivorans; assembly: GCF_024341905.1. Taxonomy (GTDB): domain Bacteria; phylum Bacillota; class Clostridia; order Clostridiales; family Clostridiaceae; genus Clostridium_AR; species Clostridium_AR folliculivorans. The sequence goes on along the minus strand of NZ_BQXY01000001.1, from coordinate 1,173,975 downwards.
TATTACATATGAAGAGTCTGAATACCCCATTTTACTTGGCATGTTACTTCCTGAAGTGAAAGCAGGACTGTAACTGCTTAGTATATCAGGTAAACCACTTAAATTTTTCAGACCATCTACAACTTTCGGTGAACGTGTTCCCATATCCATCATAGTTGTAATACCATACCTAGAAGCTTCCTCTAGATTTTTAATTTGATATAGATGAATATGCGCATCTATTAATCCTGGAAGTAAGGTGCATCCACTTCCATCAATTTCAATATCTCCTTCTGCTTTATCAGTTATATATCCATCTTCAATTACAATTTTATCTGCTTCTATGCATTCAATACCATTAAAAATTTTCACATTTTTTATTAGTATAGTAGCCATTTTAGTGCCTCCTATGAAATCAAAATATTTTAGTATTGATTAAGCTATCAGATTTAAGTTAATCAATTAATTTGAAATAGTCAAAATCAACTCAAACCCGCATGTTTCCTATATATTTATATAATTTTATATTTATATAATTTTATATTTTTATATTTTTTTGATTTTATAATTTTATATTTTTTTGATTTTATAATTTTATGATTTTTTCTTACTCTTTCAAGCCACAACCTTTTAGTCTATTTTAATATTTTTAATTTAAAATATTAAATATTAAAAAGCATGGTCTTATATTTTTAATTCATATATGGATAATACTTAATAATCATCTGCAGTATGATCATCAGTATCATTCACACCTTAATTATGCTCAAGCACAATACACTTCAAATAGCTGTATTGCCCTACAGTTTTGATTATAATATAATATAACTGCCTAAACAATGTACTTAAATATGAACTTAGTTTTAAAATAGAGTAACTAATTGTGCTAAAGCACAATAGATATATTAGGAGGTTTCCATGCAAAAAAGCTTCGATATAAATAATCTAAATGAAATAGATATAAAACTTGCGCTTTATATGCAGGATCTTTTCGATGGATTTTGTTCTAACAAAGGACTCCAATACTTAATAGATAAAGCAAGGGAGAGATTTGTAAGGCCATTGATACTAATCGATACAAGTGGCAAGCTCTTGGCAGCTTCTTATGACGCTGAAAATATCTTTAGATTTGTTCATAGTGAAAATAAAAATACTTACCTGTCAGAAGAGTCATTATCACAAATAAATTCAAATAATATAAAGGATAATTTTAATAATAGTAACAATTCCAATAGAACCCTAATAAATTCCATAAAAATTGATATCATTGAGATTGGCAGATTTATTGTTTACGAAAACAACATCCCATTTCAAAAAATTGATTTCATGCTAATAGACAAGGTTAGTTCTCTTATATCTGCTCAATTACAAAAGGATATTCTTTTAAATTTGGATAACAATAATCTCCCAAATTACTTATTAGCAGACCTCATAGAGGGAAAACAGATTGATGAGTCCATTGTAAAAAACAAACAGCAGTATCTAAAATGGGCTAAATCAGAACATCTTTATATTATGGTTATTGGAAGTAACAGGCAGGAAGCTTTTGACAGTAAGATTTCCGCCATTTTTAGAGCTCTGAAATCTTACATTCCTATTGGACAGTGTATTATTTATAACCCTGGAATTGTAGCTTTTATTGATGAATTGCTATTTAATAAACTTCTTAACTCTCCAAATAAGGATTTTAGCGAATTCTTGAGTAAAAACAATCTATATGCAGGAATTAGCCAAAAGTACTCTCTCTTGACTGATTCAAAAAAACACTATATGAATGCAGTTACAGCTATGGAGATAGGCCTAAAAAGAAACATAAATTGCTCCTTTTTCGAAGATTGCACTATGCATATCCTCTATGAATTGATTTCAAACAGATATGATCAGATGGATTTTTGCCATCCAGCCGTTGCAATGCTTATGACCTATGACAAAGAGAATGGAACAAACTTTCTAGAAACATTGAAACAGTATATCTTTTATTCTTCTTCTCCTGGAGAAGCAGCAAGATTATTAAATATTCATCGAAATACTTTATTCTACCGTATCAACAAAATAAAAGAGATGACTGATATAGCCCTAGAACATGGTGATGAAATATGCAAAATCTTTTTATCCATAAGACTATTAGAGATAAAAGAAGAACTACACAGTTTATAATATTGACTTTTTAACTAAAGAAAAGGTGCTCATTCCAGCCAGAATAAGCACCTTTTCAAATTATTCATCTCATTTTGTTCTTGAAAAAAGTATTTATTTTTACGTAATCTAAATCTCTATTATATATCAATTATATTCCATGTACCTAGATGTTTATTCTCTATAACCTAACTATCTCATTCAATGAAATTTTAGGTAATGGCTTTGATGTAATATGGCCTTGTTTACTAGGAATGTTAGTATACATCTTTGTATTATGCACCTTTAATACTTCCATCACAAAAACTTCATTTACTTATGGTACGGTTCACCTATCATAATTCCAAATAAAGAAACCACACTCCGTTATTCAATATCATTTAATCTTTCAAACAGCCTGCTATATTTCTTTATTTCAGTTTCATCCTTAACCTCAATGCTTGAATTATAGAAAGTTATTTTTCCACTTCCTTCGTCTAAAGAGTCCATTTCTGCTAAAATTCTCTTTAGATTTCTGGTAGTCCCAGCATTACCATCAATAATATTAACATTCGATGGAAGCAGTTTTCTAAACATATCATTGATGTGGAAATGATTTAAACCTGTAACAATCTTTAAAATTGCAACTATACTATTAATGGTAAATTTTATACCATAGCAATTTTAAGGAGTAATCTATGTATAATAACCAATATCCATATTTCCCTTATTATATTAACCTTCCAACTTACCCAGTGTTTAATGAACTTTGGAGAAGTGAAACTCCGAAATTTGCATCCTTTAGCGGCATTGTTAGGAGAATTGATGCTTTTTATCCAGCTCCAAATGACCCGTCAGCAGACTGCTATTTCTTAATGTCTCTGGAAAGTAAAGAATATGGTCCTCTAAATTTTGTGATATCTCCTGAAACTTACTTTGTTGATCATGAAGTAGTTGAGGTTGGAGATGAGGTTACTGGATTTTATGATGCCACTAAACCTGCAATCCTTATATATCCACCTCAATTTCCTGCAGTAGTTGTGTCAAAAAACAAGTCACATCAAAATGTTACTGTAAACTACTTTAACAATGACTTAATAAGCAGTAACGGCATGTTAAAGCTAAACATTTCTCCTTCTACTGAGGTATTTCTAACTAATGATCAGCCTTTTGAAAGACCACTTGAAAACAGAAATCTAGTAGTTATATACGGTCCTACCACTAAGAGTATACCAGCACAGACAACTCCTTATAGGATCATTGTTCTTTGTCAAACTTGTATATAATTATTCTATCTCTTACCATAGGATAGATAGCAAAATTTATATAAGTATTTCAAACATATGAAAACCCAGGGCATTAACTTCCCTGGGTTTTAAAATTCATAACTCAGCTACTAACTTATACATACCTACAGATTATATCATTAAGGTAATTGCAGAATAAACTAAAAGCAAAGCCATTATCACATTCACCACAACTCTATACCTTTCAAAAAATCTCTGAAATACTGCTCCAAAAATTGCCCAGGCTAAAACTCCAGAACACCCAAAAACTGTGATTAATAATGTGAAGGCTCCTATAGAAAAGAATGAGCTATAAAAAGGTATGATAAAAGTTGAAATGGCTGTTATGCCGTATAATATGATTTTTACATTTACAAATTGAAGAATAAACCCTGTGATAAAACTATCTGCCTTCTCTTCATTTTTCTCCTCCGTCTGTGATTTGCTTTTAACAACATGCCAGGCAAGCCATATGATATATGCTACCCCTATATACGTCATAACAGGTTTAATCTTTGGAATTACATTTACGAGGATAACACTAAAAATACTGCATAATACCATCACTGATAGAAAACCGGTAAAAATTCCTTGAATTAATCCAATACTCTTCTTAAAACCATGCTTACTAGTATTAGACATTGCCAATATATTATTTGGGCCAGGTGTATATGCCGTTAAAAGAGTAAAAGTTAAAAATGCTGCCAAATTCATAATGTAAATCTCCTTCTAAAACACTTCTTAAAGATACTTGTCCTACAGTTGATTTTCCAAGATCTCCTCTCGTTAATTTATACTAACAAACCACAATGTATTTGTAAAATTGATGTTTTCGAATTGACAGTTCATTTTTTTCAATATATTATTTATAGATAGTATGATATAGAATTTAAACTTGCCACTTTGCTGATTCTCTAATAAATTTATATCCCCCTATACTTTAAATTCAAAAATAAGCTTTTATTTAAACTTTATTGTAGATATATTGAGGTGAAATAATTGGATATAAGGCATTTCAAGACCTTTAAATGTATTATTGAGGAAGGCAGTTTTTCTAATGCAGCATTAAAGATTGGGTACACTCAATCTACTGTCACGTCTCAGATTCAACAGCTGGAACAAGAGCTTTCAATAAAACTATTCGAAAAGATAGGGCGCAACATGGTATTAACTCCTCTCGGAAAAGAGCTAATATCATATACAGACGAGCTACTTGAAACGGTAAAGAAGATTGAAAGTATAGGAAAAAATGATAGTATCCCTAGGGGTGAATTAAAAATTGCTATAGCAGACTCATTGATGTCCTATAAACTACAAAATGTCCTTGGATTATTTAAACAAAAGGCTCCTGATGTGAAAATTTCTATAGTGTCATTAAATTGTTTTGTGATTAACGATATGTTATCAAAGGGTGATATAGATATCGGCTTACTTTATGATGTGGGAACTCATAAGGAAAGTTTAACTTCTGTTGAACTAACTGAGTTTTCATTAGCTCTAGTATGCTCGCCTTTGTTTAATCATGCTAAGGTTGACTTTAATAACCCAAATCAAGTAATAGATACAAGCCTTGTTATTAATGAACCTAATTGTATTTATAGAAGAATATTTGAGAGTTATCTCCGTGAGAATAACATAACCATGAATAATACTATAGAGCTATGGAGCATAGAAGCAATCAAAAACTGTGTTTCAAGCAATTTAGGAATATCTTTCTTGCCTCGTTTTGTAGTGGAGAATGACCTTAAAGACAATAAATTGAAGGAACTTAAGGCAAATTGTTCTGATACCAAAATTACAGCAGTGTATTCTTACCACAAAAACAAGTGGATAAGCCCTGCAATGGCATTGTTTATGCAGCTAGTTAGGGAAAACTTTGAAAGCAATTCTTGTGTTGGAGCTTATGATTCAATTTAATGTTGAATTATAGCAACTACATGATAATACTTACCTCTTTTTAAGTATACCGTCTTATTATTAATTCAAAAAAACCAGGGCGTTAACTCCCCTGGTTTTTTGATTTCCTAACTCAACTAATAATTTATACATGCCTACAGAATATAGGTGCGTAATTTTCGAACAAGTCTAAATTAAGTTTCGATTTAGGAACTCTTTAACAATTTTCTAACTTTATTCTTGCTAAAGTTGAATTCAGTCCATGACTTCTCTCTATCAAGTACTTCATTTCTAAACTTTAAATTTCCATTAATAACACTTTTTATATTATCATTACCCTTATCTCTAAGTTCAATTAGATAAGGAACGGCTTCGAAAGATAAGGAAGTCAAATAATTAACATCAACCTTGCCGGTTTGATTATATATCTCCATATTCTTTTCTGCTATAAACCCATCTATATTTAGATAGTTTATCACCGTATACATACTTATGGTTATCACAATTATGCTTTTCATTATAGGAATATTTTTATACCAAATACCAGCAACTATAACTAAGCAAAGTATGAAAAGTAATAACATAAACAAATGCACTGATACCCTTAAGAAGGTATACCCAAAGGCAGCTTCATACAAAGTAAGTTTAAAATTTGCAGAGAAAAGCATATTTAAGGTGAAGATCACAAGCACAGTTAAAAGAAGATTTGCTAATTTTAAAGTTTTTGTATTGTCTTTTTTTATATATTTTAAACAACTTAGTACTATTACAAAATTGATAACGGTAACTGCGGCTAATTCAAAGAAACCTCTTCTAGCATAATCCGCATAAGTAAAACCTGCTGGAAGTGCTAACTTACCGCCTCCATATAGATATGAAAACTGAATCATTGTAAAGATGAGATAAAGTATATTTAGCGCAATTAATACAGTTATTACTGTAATGCTCCCCCAGTTTTCAGCAGTAGACTTTAAGCTTTTTTCAATAGGTTTCTTCTCATCTTTAAAACTCCAAACATACCCAAATAGATAAAAAGCTACTACTAAAACTATTATGGTATGAGGTATAAGCTCTCCCGTGTCTATATTATTAAAAACCTCTGTCAGATTAGAAAAATAGTATCCAAAAACCATATCTGCAGAGCTTAAAAGTACTATTAGAATCACAAGCAAAGGCAGGGAAATAAGGATTCCAATTAATATCTGTTTTTTTCCTTCCTTCATTTCAGTAGTTTTTCTTATTTTTATTGAAGCTTTTAGAATTGAAAAAGGCTTAGGGATATTGTCAAACATTTTTGCTACTGCTCTTCTTAGCATATCACCTATAAAGCTAGCTTTATCCCAGCTAAGTTTTGGATTCACTATCAAGATTGAGCTTGCAATCATAAGTATTGGAACTGCTAAAAAATTAAAAAAATTAAACACTTGATTTGTATGAACAGTGAAGCTAAAAGATAGTAAAGCTATGGGTATAAGTAAAAACCAGCCGAAGCTTTTTTCTATACTTCTAACTTTTACGGTCCATAAGAAAAATATAATGCATAGCCCTATGAATATGAAGAAGGATATGCCAAGCTCCTTATCAATAAATAATCTATCAAATGCGAAACCAAGTAGTAGTGAAAGTAGTATACAGTATAATCCATCCTTCGTTTTAGCTTCTAAATTTTTATTTTCTTCCATTTCATCACCCCTCTATTCCTCTCTATACTCTAAGATATCTCCAGGCTGACACTGAAGCTCTTTGCATATAGCCTCCAGAGTAGAAAATCTTATTGCTTTTGCCTTTCCGGTCTTTAATATAGATAAATTGGCATTGGTTATACCAACCTTTTCAGCAAGTTCATTAAGAGATATTTTACGCTTTGCCATCATTACATCGAGATTTACAATTATAGCCATAATAAGCCTCCTTTACTGTCTAAACTGTGAAGTCATTTTCTTCTTTTACTTCTACAGCCTGCTTGTATATTTGAGCCAGTATCAAGACAAAGCACCCCGCAAAGAAAAATATCAAGAATTCTGTATCAGTATGTATGCCTGTTTGATCTATCTCTATTAGCTTAAAGCTCTTAAACTGATTGTTATAAAAGAAGTTTATTAAGTAAGCTACAGTTATAACAAAGCAACTTGAAGCTATATTTTTTAAACTTCTTACATTACTCATATTAAATGGCCCTTCCTTTATAACAGACTTTAAAATCTTTCTAAGACAGTAAAGAATGTATACTAAAGAAGAAGTTCCAGCAAAAAACAATAAGCAGTTCACTATATATTTTCCGCTTGCCATTCCTGAGTTTCCTGAAGTTAAAGTGCCTATAACTACGCTTACAAAGAATACTACCCCAAAAACAATAAGCACATTTAGTACCATTATCAAAATTTTTGCCATAGAATTATAATTGTTTTCTTTCATACATTAATGCCTCCATTTATTTATCTATATATCACTTCATAACAGAACTTATATTTTCAAATTCTCCTCTCAGAACCCAGAGGAGCTTTGAAAATGGTTTTCGGATTGAAGTGGTACATCTTTACAAGTTTCTGATTTCATAATACTATACCTTTTTAATAATTTCAATAATTATTTATCGAAAAACAATAAATAATTATTGAGTATACATAAAAACTTATTTAAACATCAAAAAAACTCGCTGAAGCAACCCTTATTCAGCGAGTTTTTTGCAGCTGCCTTTCCCAATGTATATGAGAAAAATCTGGCAGCATAATATATTTGCTTTTACTATATCACCTACTCCAAGTAATATAACTTTTTATCTTACTGTACTATTTATTCTAAATATGTTGATACCTTAACTGGTCCTAGTAATCCTACTGGTTCTTGTACTGCATATTGAGAAAATGCATCCTTATGAGCTTTAACTAAGGTATTAGTAACCTCAACTACTAAGGAGTTAACGCCCTTTTTTATATAGCTAGAAACATCAAACTTATATGGTGGACATATTCTTACTCCAAGATTTTCTCCGTTTAGCCACAGCTCTGCAACCTCATAAACTCTACCAAGATCCAATAGAGCTTTTTCTGCAGCTTCTTTTACTTCAAAATTTATTTCATATCTCACAGTCCCCGAAAAATTTGGATATAGCTTAGGCTTTGCTAAATTCACTAATTCATCTAACTTTATATCATCCTTAAAGTTTGGATAATCTAGTGGTTCTGCCATAGAAACCTTCCAGCTTCCTTCGATGTTAAACTTTTCTGCTTCTTTTAAGACTTCTATATTGTCTACATCGTAATTTTCAAAATCATCACTACTAAATATAATAATCTTTGACTCATATGCACTTAATTTTAAATCTATCTCAGTGCCCTCATCTCTTGACTGAGCTTTACAGACTTTTATTGAATTATTAAACGCATCATAGGATACAGTTTTTTTATTCAATGGAACATATACCTTAGTATCTACGCTGTCATATGGATGCTCATTGAAGAACATAAATATATCTTCATCCGTATGCTTATAGTGATAGTAGGTTATGTTAGGTTCAAAACTATCTAATTCAATTTCATTTATACCTAAACTCTTTATTTTCTCTGCAACACCGTTAAGCTGTGCTATTTCACAGTTATTGCTTTCTTGTAACTTAACTATAAGTTCTTCAACCTCAAAACCCTCACTAGCTCTCTCAGTAAGCTTATCTGTAAAAATCACTTTAAGTCCTTTTTCTGTGAGTTCAGAGATACTCTTTAATAAATTCTGTGGTAAAGCTTCAGCATAAGGAATTACTAGACATTTAAAGCTTTCATTATTTAGAACTAAACTTCCATCTCTCACAGCAAGATTATCACTTAAAATATCTGCCGGAATTATATCGCAGTCAATTTGATTTTGTACTAGTTCCTTAACTACTTTATGGAAAGGCATATACTCACCTGACCATTCAGCTTCTCCATGGTATAATACAGCAACAGGTGCAATATGAGTTCCTTCAGAAAGCAGGTGACTTATCCTATTTGTATAATCTGACCATTTTTTCATAAACCTGAACTGTGGATCATTGCCTCCAGCGTAGAAATGTGGTGGACAGTCCCAATCTGGGAAAGGCCTTGGTGAAAATGCATGTGGTACAAAATTGTTGACTCCTCTTACCAAAAGGTGATCAGTAAGCCACTTCATAAACTTTAAACCTTCAACCCATCCATAAGCTCCAAAAAGTTCACACATAGTTCTGCCTTTTTTCTTTGGATCAAGATGTCCTAAGGAAGCCCCTAGCTTCGCTAATCCATAATGAAAGAACTCTCCATCCCAACCCGCTGCAGTAAATCCACTGTGAGAGAAATCCATTCCAGGAACGATTTGTCCCCCAATAACATCAATACCGGACATGTCCTGTCCTTCTAGAGCTCTAAAGAAATGTCCTGATCCATATCCTAATCTACTGTGTGCTCCGTTATCTTCAATTACATGTCCTATATATTCCACTTCATGCTCTCTGCACCAATCACCTAACTGCGTAGTGAAATTTTTGCCATAAAGTCTACTTATAATATCCATATAGTGATATCTGATAGTATGGTCCTTATCTTCTACACCATCAGTAAATAAAAGTGGTAAGTTTACTAGAGCCTCTTCTCCAACTTCACCTTTCAATATTTCAAGCATCTCATCGCTCCATGGAAGTACCATTTTAGTCCTTCCGATAGATCCTTCAAAGCCTTTTAGATTTCCTAATCTTGGCTCATCAGAAAAGAATCCAGCTAAAGTTTTTCCAAAGTCTTCTTTATATCTGTGGTAATGAGGTTCATATACTGCATCTATCAAAACTCTTGTAGCCTCTGCTACTATTGGATTTAAGTAATCCTTAGTTGTTTCTTCCCCTCCGTCACGAGTCATGAAGACAACAAATATACTCCAATTTCCTTCCGGTAAGTCCCAATAAAGAACTCCCTCCTGAACAAACTCTGAAACGTTAATAAGTGTCTTTTCATCAATTGCTCCTGTTTCTATATTTGATATTTTAGCTGCTATAACTGCTAAAACCTTATCTTCACCTTTATAGCCAGGCATTGCTGATGCACGTCCTGGATAATACTTTATTATAAAAGAAGAGTCTTTTAATGGTCCTGGAACATCAATACGGTGTGCATTTAAATACCACTTTTTAAGCTCTGGATGTTCCTCCTTTATCTTACCTGCTGCATAGCCTGTAGGAAAATGACTGTCATCCAATACCCATACTTTCATTCCGCGATTTCTTGCTTCATCCATTATTATGTCCATATCTCTCCACCATAATGGTCCAACAAAATCAGGATGAGGTCTTGATTCTATGCAAACAGCTTTGATACCAGCTTCATTTATATGTTTCATATAATCTCTTAGAGTTTCTTCATCTTCACCGTGCTGCCAAAAGAAAGGCAGTATATAGTTTTTTTCTTCATTATTTAAAACTTCATTCAATCTTTTCATAGTTTACCTTCCTTGTCTGCTGATCTTTAAAATGCTCCCTTACATAAACTTAATCTGTACATACTTGATAATCATCGTTTTAAAGAAATAATGATTATATGGGTGCACCACTTCATAATTAACTTTATATTTTCAAAACTTCTCTCAGAATCCAGAGGAGTTTTAAAAATAGTTTTCAGAATGGAGTGTTACATCTACAGTTAGTTATATTATCATTCATATATGTTAATAAAAATATCAAAACCAAACATATTTACTGACCAAACTTAATATTAATACTATTTACCTCTAATTTTGAGTCTAAGCATAGAAGTCGTTTATCAGTAGATTTAAATAGGAGGATTAGCTATTTGTACATCTTTAACAAAAGTAATCCTCCCAAACTTACTAAATAGAGCTTTTAAATATTATTTTTCGTTTCCTTTTACTCCAAATAAGAAACTTAGAACACCGGAAACTGCAAAGGAAACTACGGAAGCTATTATATATAATATAAATCCACTATTGCTGCCTGAAGGGTTTATAAACATTGGCGCTCCTAGTAATCCACCACCAGCGAAACCATACATAACGACATGTCCAGCTGCAGTGATTGCACCACCTATAGCGCCACCAATGAAGGCACTTACAAAAACTTTTCTATAAGGTAATGCTATACCGTAAATGATAGGTTCAGTAACACCTAGTAATCCTGTAATAACATTTGAGAAGGCGAAGGCTTTCTTTTCTTTATCCTTAACTTTCAATGCAAATCCTAAGGTCGCTCCTGACAATGCAAATACAGTTACTGATAAAATGGCATTTATCGGATCTTGATGCATAGTCGCAATATTGTTTATTAGAATTGGAATAAATGCATAGTGAAGTCCAAATATTACAATTAACTGCCAGAATGCCCCAAGTATTATACCTGCAAGTATAGGACTAAAACTAAAAATACCTGAAGTTAAAGCTGCTAATCCACTGCTGATGTATGTTCCTATAGGTCCAATTACCAAAAAAGTTAGTGGCACTACTATTAATGCTGTAAAAAACGGTGTAAACATTAATTGCATTTGTGTAGGTAATGTTTTCTTAAAGAACTTTTCAACTTTTGATGCCACATATACTGCTAATATGATTGGGAAAACAGAACTTGTGTAACTCATCAAAATTACCGGTACTCCTACAAAAGTCATGCTTGCATGCTTACCAAATGCTGTTATGATATCAGGATATACCAGTGCTGCACCAATTGCTGCACCTAGGTATTGATTTGACTTGAATTTTGCTGCAGCTGAGAAACCTAAAATTATTGGTAAAAAGTAGAAGAACCCATCTGCAAATGCATATAGAATTTTATAGGTTCCTGTATCCGCTGATAATAAATGAAATGTAGTGCATATAGCCAGCGTTGCTTTCATAAGACCAGCTCCACCTAATGCACCAAGCACTGGACTGAAGATGCCTGAAAGAGTTTTAAAAAGCGTATTAAACAAAGTATCTTTTTTTCCATTTTCAGCTGCTTCAACAGGAGCAGCATCCTCTTTAATACCAAGAACTTCAGTTACTGCGTCATATGCCTTTCCTACCTCGTTGCCTATAACTACTTGGTATTGTCCCCCTTGTCGTATTACAGATAAAACACCCTTTGTACTCTTGATTGCCTCTGTATCTGCAACCTTCTCATCTTTTAGCACAAAACGAAGTCTTGTTACACAATGTGTTACACTTTCAATATTATCTTTTCCACCAACAAGATCTACTACTTGTTTTGCTAAAGCCTTGAAATCCATTTTTTCTCCTCCCATCAATAAAAAACAAATTGTTATAATTGCTACATGTAAATGATAACATTTTATATTATGCTTCAAAAATATCAAAACAAAAGATGTTGACTAACCAAACTTAATATTATAACCTATAGATATTATTATATGGATTTACCACTACATAATAAAGTTTATATTTTAGGCGCTGTTAAAGCACTGTGTAGAAATTAATTGGTTAGTCATCCAACGCTTTAATGAGCTTACGCAAAGAATTAATATGATTTCTTCATATTCCATGGCTAAAACTGTAAACTCACTCCGTTCGAACAGTACAGTTTTTTAACGCCACTCCATCTGAAAAAATCATTTAATTCTAATAGCTCGCTCATATAGCGTCTCCTGCATAACCAATTAATTTCAACAGTATTCTTAAACATAGCCATATTTTTAAATTCACTCACCATAACCAGTAAGAGTTTTAAAAATAGATTTCTGATAGAAGTGGTATATCTTTATGGATGTACCACTTCGTAATAAAACTTATTATTTTAAAATTCTCTCACCAGAACCTGTGAGAGTTTTAAAAATAGATTTCGGTTCGAAGTGGTACATCTATAGCAAAGGAGGGAATTTTTATATGGAATATGTTGAGTTAGATGAGAAACTGCAAGCTTTAACAGAAAGTGAACACCGACATAAAGAAACACCTTTTACATCTGAAATATACAAGAGCATGGAACAGGTAAATGTAAATGGAAAAAATGCATATGTATTTAATTTTGATGAGGCTTTTCAACAAGGCAAATTTCTTATAAATAAACACACTCGTTTTTCAGAAGTCCCTATGCATATACATACTCATATAGAGCTTAACTACATATATTCGGGTCAATGTACTCAAATCATTAACGACAAGGAAATAATACTTAGAGAAGGACAGGTTTGTATTGTAGATACGGGCGTTCCCCATGCAGTTTCAGCAACCACTGAGAATGATATTATAATCAATTTTCTAATGAGCAAAGAATACTTTTCCACCTCATTCCTGAGCAGATTATCAGGTAAGGGAATTATATCAGAGTTTTTGATAAACGCTTTATCAAACAGAAAGGAACATGATAACTACATTATTTTTAACTCAGAAAATAATAAAAAGCTCCCTAAGCATATAAGAGAACTTCTATGTGAGTATTTTGAAAAATCCTTATACTCTGATGAAATCATAGACTGCTACATGATACTTATATTTACAGAATTAATGAGAGTATTTCAGTATGAGACCAATCAATATCAAGCTGCTTCAAATAGAAACGCTACAATAATTGATATACTTCAGTACTTAGAAGAAAATTATATGACCTGTACTTTGGCCTCTACAGCATCACATTTTAATTTTCACCCTAATTACTTAAGTTCTTTGATTAAGAAAAGCACCAATAAATCCTTTAAGGAACTGATCCAGGCTCAAAAACTAACTCAAGCTTCTATTTTACTTACCAACAGTGATCTGCCTATTTACGAGATAGCAAATAATATTGGCTACGAAAATTTAAACTTTTTTTATAAGAAATTTAAAAGTTACTTTGATGTTACACCAAATGAATTTCGTGAAAAGCACAAGGCATTTAATCAATAGAATTAATTATTGTTAAATCCTCTCACCAGAACCGGTGCGAGTTTTAACAATAGTTGCTGCTAATTGTTCATAAAAAGCAATTACTGAACTCGAATACTCTTTTACATACTTTCTATTAAGTATTGAAAGAATAGCATAGGCAAATCCAGAAATTATTCCGAAGTAAACTCCTTGCGTTAGATTATCTCCCAGTTCAAACTTTGGAATAACAAGAGCTACTCCAAAAAACGTTATAACTGCAGTCACAATATCTGATAACTTTATTTTCTCTTTTAAAAAATACGGCTCAAGAAAGGTAACGAAAACTGGAAAGGTAGAAAAGGTAAGTAATCCTATTGCTACTGTAGATACTTGTATGGATTTAAAAAAAGTACTCCAATGAATAGCTAAAACCACACCCATTAGTGCCAAATAAAAATAATGCTTTTTCTGTTTTAATCTTATATCTTTCTTCAGGTAAAGCATTATAATCAATAAAAAAACACTTGAAAAGAAAACTCTACCGAGGACAATTATCATAGGTGGCAAGGATAACATTTTTCCTTGTAACAGCTAGAAAGTTCTCTATCCTCTCTATTAATACTTATGCGAATAATAGATTAAAAGAGATCCCTTTACAAAGGACATAAAAAGTGCAACTATTAGTAGTGTTACAAATACTACTTGATTAAAATATCCAGTTATGATAGTAGCGATTGCAATAACTACTAAACAGAAGTTAAACCCTATACTTCCAAATTTACTCACAATCAGTTTTTCTCTTTCATCATTCTCTTTTATATATAATTGTCTTAATTTTTCTCTATCTTTCAACGCCTTTATATATTTCTTAATATATACAAGGACAATAACTTGAGCTCCCATAAATATCCCTATCTGAAACCCACGAATCATATCTGTTACAACCTTCTCACCCTGCGCTATACTAATATTATTAAAGTAAATACCTGCCACAACTATTAGGAAAATTGCTAATGCATCCACTAAAATAATAAAAACTAATCTTTTCTTCAAATCACCCTTAAATTTCTCCACTCTATAACTCCTCCACTTCTGAAAAATCAAAGACCTCTTCAATGGGCAACCCAAAGTACTTTGATATCTTATAAGCTAGAACTAAAGAAGCCGTGTACTTTTCGCACTCTAATGAAGTTATTGTCTGCCTTGTAACACCTACTGCAGATGCTAATTCTTCTTGAGATAATTTATGCTTTTTTCGCAATTCTTGAATTCGTGTTTTCACAAAACAAACCTCCTTGCAAAGCACACTTTGCATTTTTAGTATAGTTAACTTTACATAAATTGTCAAGTAAGCTTTGCAAATTATTTGGGTTTTATTTCATAAAAATCTATATGCATTCCACTTTCCAATAATATGAGTATACATAAAAACCTCTTCTGATTACTCAGAAGAAGTTTTATAGATAAACTAATTCATATTAACTTTTAATAGTAGCTTAACACCAATCTTTATATTATTTTAAACTGATACATATTTATATTTCATTTATTAAAGTGATACTCTTCTTTTAACTGGTATCCAAATCTCACTCGTAAAGTTTGGTGAAGATACATCCTTGCTTTCGTTCCACAAGATTTCTGGTCCTTCTGCCTGCTCATAGTTTGAAGATGGAAACCATTCCGAATATATACGCCCCCACACATTTTGAAGTGTACCCGGAAATGGTCCTACAGCCTCAAATACAGCCCATGTTGATGCAGCGACATCAAGTTTAGTTAAGTTTACTGGACACTCTCTTGTTGTGGCAGCTCCTATATAATGGTCAAGCTCTCCTTTTTCCTCCATTCTCCCCTCTGAGAAGTTAGTGGACGCACTTATTATTCCTCTTGGCTCAATATTAGAAAGATCTTTAAACTGTTTGATCATTTCTTCATTTAAACTTTTCCACATCTCTGCAATACCTGGATTAACTCCGTTAAAGACAATTGGAACCCTCTTCTTTATACCTACTATACTAAATGCCTCTTTTTCTACTATTCTATAATTCATTTCATTTCCCCCTTTAATTGTTAGTTGAAAGGTCATCCTTGGATATGCTTTCAATGACTGACCCTTTAGTCTTGCTTCAGAAGGAGTTATACCATGCAAGTTTTGAAAAGCTCTTGTAAATGAATCAGGTGAACTGTATCCATATTTAATAGCAATATCAATCACCCTGACATTGCTATTATTAAGTTCAAAAGCAGCAAGAGTAAGCCTTCTTCTGCGAATATATTCCGATAAAGATATCCCTGCTAAGAAAGAAAACATTCTTTGAAAATGATATTCTGAGCATAATGCCAATTTAGCCACTTCTTTAATATCAATATCCTCTGTAAGGTTTTCTTCAATATAACTTAATGCTTCATTCATTCTTTTTAGCGAATCCATTTTGTAACCTCTCCTTTCATTAATAGAATACCAGAATCTATAAAGGTCTATCCGACTTATCTAGTTTACTTTTGTAGGGTATACTACTTTACTGATATTTTTCTAACAACTCCATGAGAAAACTAAAAAAAGTGCTCCGTCCATCAGACGTAAGCACTCTTTTCTTAATTATATTCTTTTAAATAGATACGATATCCCTCAAACTAAAACACTAGCTCTCCTGGTCTATATCCACTTGGTAATTCTTCTTCAATTAAAAACTTGAAGTTGTCATCACGTAATATTGGTAAAAATACTTCGTATGGAATTTTTGAGAACTCACAGCCATAACTACTTGCTCCGAACCACTTACCTTCTTTGCTACTTAAATTTAAGTCTCTAGCAAATTTTGTGTGGTTTGAGCAATCATGAACTGCTAAATCCCATTGTTCTTCATCAGCTATTTTCATGAATTTAAGAGTTAATTCTCTGCTCCAAGTTGGAGATATGTATCCGTGTCTTGAGATATACATATTTTCGCCATAGTAGTTGTCTATGTTATTCTCATTTAAATGTAACTCTGCACAATTGATAAAATCTACTTTTGTATCTAATATCGCTTGCTTTTTCTCAAAGAAAACTTCAAAGAACTCAGGAGTCATTGGAGTTTCAATACCTACACTTTTAAAATACTTCTTTGCTATTTTAATATTTCCAATAACTTTGTCAGAGCAATTTGAAGCACCTAAGTTGAAACGTATCTCGTCAAGACCAGCTTCCGCTAATGCCTTCAATGTCTCTTCTGTAGCTAAAAGACCATTTGTATATAAATGTTGATGAATATCAGCATCTCTAAATTTCTTTACTACTGGATAGTATTTTTCTATTTCCATAAAAGGTTCTAAATAAACGTAGGAAATACCAGTAGGTTTCTTATGTATTGAAAGAAGAAGATCTATATCATTCTCATAAAATTTTGTTTCTCCAATTTGCCACATGCCTTCACCAATTGGAGGAATAAAATCAAGCTCCCCATAATTGTAGCAGAACTTGCACTGTATATTACATTTGTTTGTTTTTCTAATTGCACTCAAGCCAGTTCCAAATAGGCAAGAAGTGCATCCTTTTGAAAACTTACTATCATTTCCTACATAAAAAGTTCTATTTTGTAAAGTTTTAAAGTTTTTAATTTCTGACATTAACATTTCATTTCTATGATCAATCGCTGCCTCAATTTGGGCAAAGGTAGCGTAAATGATTTCTTGCTGCTTTGTCATTGGTTCCTCGTCCTCTGGTAACATTGCAAAAAACTCAAACCAACTCAATGCATCCTTCTTTGAAATTTTCATAAAGTTCCTCCTCTAATTATCCTCTTGAAGACTCAATTTAAGTCTTCTAGCCATGCTATCCATGTACACTTCTTCAAAAGCCATACATGAACCCATCTAATTATATAGCAATTAGGCTGTTTTGTATGTATTGATATACCACTTCGTAATAAAATTTATTATTTTTAAATTCTCTCACCAAAAACCGTGAGAGTTTTAAAAATAGATTTCGATTCGAATTGTTACATCTTTAAATAAAGTGTATAATTTTAAAAATTGTTTTTTAGCATAGACTTTAATTTTAACATGTGTGTACAATAATGAAAACAAAAAACTGTGGACTTCTTCTACATTATTGACATTTTAAATGAAGAAATTAAATATATTTGGAAGTTATTAGATTATATTAAATAAGTATTTTATCATCTTCACTAAGATAAAATACCTGTTTTACAGCAATAAAAAATCTCTTTAACAGAGTCTGCTTATTCTACTATCATATCTCTTCCCCCTTTTTTATGCTATTTTTAATATATTGTAGCAACCTATTTACTTTATAGCTCGTATTATCTTGAGAATTTTAGTAATATATAAACTTTTTTCTATATCCATCTAATGAATACAGGACTATTTTAATATTTCGCATTTGAATTTACTTCTCAATTTTCCACCATATTATTCCGTCAGTTTCCTTATACTTAACAGCCCCTAAACTTTCTAAAAGCTTATTTGATGGTGTATTGGTTTTTTCCGTATCTGCAATAACCGAAAGTGCTTGGGGATTATTAAAGATCCATTGAGTCAAAGCCTTTAATGCTTCAGTAGCATACCCTTTTCTTTGATGGCTTTCTTCAATCATATATCCAACTATTACCTCACCAAATTCATTAGGACTTCCTTTAAGTATTATGAAACCAATTATTCGATTCTCTTCTTTATGAATTATAGCCCAATTAGTTAGCCATAAATAATTGTTAGCATCCTCCAGTACCTTTTTTAACCTTACCTTCATTGCATATTCCATTTCTTCATCAAGAATTGTATTTATTACGGTTAATCCTAAATCAGTTTGCATTTTTGCATAATCTTCTAATGCTAATGCAAGTTGATGTGATTGTAATGGCAATATGTTCAATCTTTCGGTATCCAAACTATGGTTTATTGTGTTTACATCTATAATTTCATCTCTTTTAATTAACTTATAATTCATTATTACTCTGCCTCCATAGAATCAAAATTTGGGCATAACTATACCCTAGAATAATTTTTTAACTACTTCCATATCATGAAGACATACTTTATTATTCATTTTAACTGTACATCAAAATGTTACTAAGCTCTTATATTGGAAGCAGTTCTGTATAATCTCTGAAATATTAATATCTTACTCATTGGCAACCACTCCTTTATATACTTCCAAAATATACTATAACATAGATAATTTACAATATACATATTTATCTTGATCCAAAATTCCGAACGTTTTCGAAGCTACAAAACTAAAAGAAGCTAGTTATTAAAACTAACTCCTTTTAATCTGGAACTATTAAACAATTTTAGTTGTCCAATAAAGAGTACATAAGAAGTGTTTTTAACACCTCTTTATTACATAACCACATTTTATATTGAATTTATTATAAAGTTTGAAAATAATAATGAAAGCATGTTCTTTTTATCTAGCCGTTATATTTCTGAATAGTAGTTATTAGTTCACTTTATATTTACACTCCTTTAGCTATGGAATATAATTCATATTAAGGGATTGTTTAATTTATTATAGCCCTTGGCTAATAATATAATAGGAGTGATTATATGCAGAATTTTATATACCAGCACTACGAGGTGGCTTCTACCTAAAATAATTAATAGGTATTATTCCACCTTAATTTAGATTTAACTATATTTATTATTGAAAGGTGGAAAACAAAATGAATTTAAAGAACATTTACACAGAAAGATTAATTTTGATTCCCGTAACATTAGAAATAACAAAATCCTTATTAGAAGGTAATGTCAAAGAAATTGAAAAGCTTGGCATTAAAACTGATGAAAAGTGGCCTACAGAGGATACAATGGATATTTTACCTATTATAAATAAGACTTTAGAAAAAGATAAAGAGCCAAGTGGATTTGAATTTTGGATGATTATTAATAAAGATAATATGCTCGTAATCGGCGATATAGGCTTTCATGGAAAACCTAATGAAGAAGGCGAAGTTGAAATTGGGTATGGATTATCAGAAAATGCTAGAAGAATGGGTTATGGCCTTGAGGCATTGAAGGCTATTATGGTTTGGCTAAATCACCAGGATAATGTTAAAACTATAAAAGCAGATTGCTTAATTAGCAACATAGCTTCCGCTCGTATTTTGGACAAGGTCGGTATGAAAGAGATTAATCGAGACCAAGAATTGATTTATTGGGAATTTATTAAGCCATAACACAAGTATCTTATAAAGGAAAATACTAAAGATATATACTAATATTACACTCTAAAAATATTCAAATACAAACCTGTTAAACAAATAAAAATGCAGCAGTATTATTGCATAATATTACTGCTGCTATCTAATTCTATACTTTAAACCTAGATTTACATATTACTAATAAAATTAACAAACTTTAGCCATCCACTCCTCACAATTCCGCACATCTATCACAATATTATTATAAATAATTTGACTATTTTTCTAGTTGCCATATATGCGTATTTTTACGGAAGATAAGGCATGTCAAGACTCCCACAATACCAAGAATAAAAAATAAAAATGCCGCACCTGACCCTTTTCCCATTCCAAATATTATTGTCAATATCCCACCTGATTGTTGCAATGCCATGAATGGTTCAAATACTTTATCAACTAATAATCCACCTAAGAAATATCCGATGGGGATTGTAAAAAACTGCAATGTATTCCTTGCAGAATAAACTCGTCCCTGCATCTCTATCGGAATATAATTTCTAAATAAAACATCCATATTAGAACTCATAATCGGAATAGCAATCCATCCTAAAACTGTACCTATACACAATACTGGTATAGACTTTCCAAATGCCAAAAAGAAGTTTTCAGTGCTCATTGAAAGCAATAGCGCATTGCAAATCATTCGAACACGACTTTTAGGCGCTGGCAGTATAGATGCAAAGAAGCTACCTACCAGCATAGCAATTCCAGTAACAGTATTAATAATGCCAAGAGCTACCTCTCCATCTCCCTCTCTCGATAAAAGCATAGCTGGTAAAGTGGCATTGTACATAGAGGCTGTAAAGTTTATAGCTGCCAAAAACAGGATCAGATTCAGAATTCCACGGTTACGTTTTAAGAAGAGTAATCCGTTTTTTGCTGACTGCAAAACCGATTCTTTCTGCGTATTTTCACACTGCACTTCTGGTATTTTTACGAAGCATAACAGAGATATAAAAGCAATTGCAAATGTTAATAAATCAAACGCTATGACCATATCCATACTAGTTAAAGTTAAAAGGGTTGTTGCTATAATTGGTGTCATTATATTTATAAGAGAATTAGAAAAGGAACGCATTCCACTGACCTTCTGGTAGTGCTTTTTCGGTGTAAGGAGACTAATAGTTACATCAGATGCTGGCTGCTGAATTGTATTCATCAGTCCATTTAACGCATTTAAACAATAAAGATGCCATATCTCTAGCCTGCCAGTTTTCAATAGAACTAATACTGCAACAGTACACAGAGCAGCAAAGCTATCGCTTATAAGCATTGTGATTTTCTTATTCCACTTATCACTTAGAGCACCTGCAAATATACTCATAACTACATAGGGTACATACGTGCATACAGAAAGCAGTGCCGTTATAAGTGCTGAGCCATGTTGCTGATAAGACCATATGATTAAAGCAAAATTGGTCATAGAACTACCTAAGCTTGAAAGTGCTTGTGTAAGCCATAAAATTAAAAAGCTGCGAAGCTCTCTCATAGAAGTTTTAAACAAATTCATATTGACCTAGCTCCTTTTTAAATGGTTTCTGTGTCGAAACTTAATTAATACTTGTTTGGAAGAAATCACGCACCTATGAATTTTAACACGTATAAATTAATAGGCGCGTTAGGAACTCTATATAGAATTCCTTTAGGAAAACTTAAGTTATGCATGTTCAAAGATCATGGCTTCTGAGTATTTTCGTAGCATGCATCATAAAATTATAATACGATTTCAGTTGCCCACTCCCCACAATCCCAAACCTCCGTCACAATGTCACTATAAAATTCCGGTTCATGGCACACTATAATTATGCTACCCTCATATTCCTTTAAGGCACGCTTCAGTTCATCCTTAGCATGAAGATCCAAATGGTTTGTAGGTTCATCTAAAACTAAGATATTAGAAGGTTTATTGATTAGCTTGCATAGTCTTACTTTAGCCTGCTCTCCTCCGCTCAATATATTAAAGGGACTTTCTATATGCTGCCAGGTTAATCCACACTGAGCAAGACTTTTTCTTACTTCAGTTACAGTGAAGTCCGGGAACACATTCCACACATCATATAAAACTGGGGTTGTATTATCCTCTGTGAGCTCCTGCTCAAAGTATCCTATCTTTGTGAATTCACTTAGAGCTATTTCTCCATCTATAGGTTTTAGAAGTCCAAGTAGACTTTTTAGAAGAGTGGTTTTTCCTAACCCGTTAGCTCCAGTTATAGCGATTTTTTGCCCCCTCTCCATTTTTAAATTAAGCGGTTTGCTTAAGGGCTTGTCGTAACCTATAGATAAACTATTTGTTTGAAATATTATCTTTTCTGGCATTGCTACGGTTTTAAAATTAAAATATGGCTTTTTAATATCCTTCTTTATCTCTATTCTTTCAATTTTATTGAGCTTTTTTTCTCTGGCTTTAGCTTGCCTTGCAGTTGCAGTTCTCACCTTATTTTTTCTTATATATTCTTCAAGTTTTTCGATTTCCTTTTGCTGCTCTTTATACTCAATTAATCTCTGTTGCTTTCTTATATCATAAAGTCTAAGAAAGTAATCATAGTTTCCTTCATATCTTGTAAGTTCCTTATGCTCAAGATGGTAAACTACATTAACTACACTATTTAAAAAAATATTATCATGGGATATCACTATAAAAGCTCCTTTATAGTCTATCAAGTATCCTTTAAGCCACTCTATATGCTCTTCGTCCAAATGGTTAGTTGGTTCGTCTAACAGTAAAATATCTGGCTTTTCTAAAAGCAGTTTTGCAAGTAAAATCTTAGTTCTCTGACCTCCACTTAAGGCCGATACCTCTTTCTCTAAAAGCTCCTTAAATCCAAGTCCTGCTGCAGTTGCCTGTACTATTGAGTTAATGCTGTAAAAATCATTTTTATCTAAGGCTTCCTGCATTGTGGCTATTTTACTTAGTGCTTTGTTCATTTCTTCTGTATCCATATTGCCAAGCCTATTATATAAATCATTAATTTTATTTTCCATATCATATAGCTTTATGAATGCTTCTTTCAAGAAATCTATAGCAGTAATTCCTTCTTTTAAATCCACAAGCTGATCCATGTATCCGATGGTATACTTTCTATTCCACTGAATAGTGCCACCATCAGGTAATATTTGATTTGTAATAAGCTTCATAAAGGTTGATTTACCTTCTCCATTAGCACCAATAAGACCAACATGCTCTCCTTTAAATAATTTGAAGGATGCATTGCTGAACAGTATTCTGTCGCCAAAGGAATGATTCATGTTTTCAATTGTTAAAATGCTCATAAATATGCACCTCCTTGCACTGTCATAAGGTATATAATGAAGTTTCATACTTTAATTATAGTTGGAACTGGTTTAACTATATACTATCACCGGTGGCTTAGTGTTCCAAGGTCGCAAATACTTCTGTAATAAACTTGCTCATATGAATTACAAAAGGCATATTCCCCACAGAGCTAACTGTGAAAAATACGCCTCATCTATCATCCATATTTTCTTTTATTCCTTATTATTCTTCTAATACTGCTTTCAGTTAGGAAATACTGCTCAGCTAAGATTTTAACAGGTATTCCAGAAGAGTACTTGTAAAGAATCTCAGAATCTCTAGTACTAAGCTGCTTTTTAGTGTCAGTATTTTCTCCCCAAGCCTTTTTGTTTTCGTCTTTTCTAGGGATATAGATATATCCGCCATCAATGTATTTTTGAATTTGTTCTATTATACTGTTTGGTAATATATTTTGTGCTTTCTCATATTTCATAATCTTCGCTCCAATCAACATTTAGTTTCTAAATGAAGATGCAACGCTTCATAAAATATGAAAAACTAATCTTTTTCTATTGGCTCCAAGCAAAAGTTTTTCATATCTTACAAGCTTTGCATGGAGCTTACTACTATCGCTAAATACATCATAATTCACTTCCTTTTTATCACATGATAAACTACTTTGAGGCCTCTTGTCAATTTTGTCACTTTAGTTCGTATTCTATTACAATAATTGATTCTTCATGCTCGCCAATCATTTCAACGGATATCCTATTAACCACAGTTGAAAATCTATCATTGCACTTATTTACATCATCAAAGGCCTTATCAAGCAACTCTTTAGAAGGTAGTTTTCCAACTGTCATATGCGGGATATAATCATAACCTAAATCAAATTTCTTTAGTTTATCTTTATATAGTATGCTATGAATATTTATTATTTCATCCTTACCTTGTACAATATTTAAAAATAGATAGTTTCCATATTTATCTTGCCTTTTACTAAAACCGTTCAATTCTATTTTAAATGGAGGTATTCCTCTCAAACACTTTTCTAAATGCAAATTAAGTTCCTCATTAGTCAACTCACTGTTAAAAGGAAATACTAAAGTAATATGCGGCAACACCAGATCTGCCAAAGGGTCATATTTCTTTCGAATATCGTCTATAATATGAATATTTTCAAACTTAGGGAAGATCATAATAGTCCTTGTATCCATAATCATATCTCCTATATAAATTTCTATTTGCTGTCCCAATCATAGGCAACCATAAATATGCAATTACTTTTTCTTTCTGCAAACTATAATAAATCTATGTTCAATACTCTCTACATATCCTTTGACCTTTACCTCTTCATGCAATTTACATAATTCTTCATAACAGCTTTCTACAGAGAAGTTTGGGAACTCCCATTGAATTTTCCTTGCAAAATACACCAATGCTCCAATATCCTTAAAACGTAGATATGGAAAAAATTCTTGAGCATATAAGACCTCAAAAAAGTTTTTTTCTATTTCCTTTAAGTTGTTATCCAAGGTATGCTTAGAAAATGGCGGTTTAAAATCCTTAATTAATGCCTTTGATAATCCTTCGTTATTTCTGCATCCTACTTGTTGTGTGATAAATATCCCATTTGGCTTCAATAACCTTTTTACCTCTTTAATATCAAAAGATTCATGTCTATTAATAATCATATCAAAAGCTTCATCTTTAAAAGGTAACTCTGAATCATCAAATACCTGCTTTACTTCTATTCCAAGTGGTGCTAATCTTTTCTCGCACAATTTTACATTAGGCTCCCACTTTTCTGTAACAGATGTATTACTGAAGGGATGCTTCAATGATAATAGGAATTCCCCTCCACCAGTGCCCATATCAAGTAATTTAAAATCTGGTTTTAAATACTTTCTCAATATCTCTTTATAGTCCCAAGGTAAATCTTCTTCCTCACTTCTATTCTCTAAATGAGAAAAATCCCATCCTTCACTTGTATCTTTCTCTTCTTTTTTCCATAATTCTTTTAATTCTCTATAATCCATGATACCCCTCATATCTCCCATTTAACTATTTTCTATCTAAAAGCGGACCCATATATAGCATTTTTATAGATAAACTACTTCATAATTAAATCTATCAAAATAAAGATTCGTAGAGTCACCGAACTCTTTATTTTGAGTTCAATGACTAAAGTGGTTTATCTTTATCATTAACTCAAAGATTCACTATTCAAATTCGCCTTCTTCAGGAACATATTCACCAGTAACTTCAATAATATTTCCATCAGGATCCGTGAATTGAAAGTAATAATATGGGCTAACATTACAAACATATCTAATCTTTGTCAGCTTGTCCGTAATATCTAAATTCTTAACCCTCTCATACTCTTTTCGAAGATTCTCATCCCAAAAATTTAATACAAACTTGCGAGCATTATGTGCACTAACAATTGACTTCATATCATCAAAGTACTCTATATACTCACCCTTATGTACAACTAAATCAGGATTTTCAGCATCAAAATGTCCATTCATAATTGATATACACTTTCCTTCAAACTCAAACATTGCAAACCTGTCCATATTTTTTCTGGTAACTGGAATCTGTAATAGTTTTTCATAAAACTTAATTGATTTATAAAAATCATCTACAATTAAATAAATTGAACCTAAATGCATTTTATCTCTCCTATCAAATAAGTATTTGTTACTTATTTAGCCAATACCAAAAAGTTATTATTCTTTTGATTATAACATATTTTGTAAATTTATATTGTTTTATTAAAGAACTTTTCATCAAAAAATATAGCCTTATATTAGTTTTTTCTATCATTAATCTCTTGTGAATTTTTCATACTTTTATTATTCCTTGACGATTGATTATTGGTAATTCATATAGCTATATACATTTTTTTCAAGTTAGTATTATAATTATAATATTGGTTAAAAGTGATTTATAAAATAAATAAGACTTATATATTTCAACAAAAATAAATAATTAAAGGTGCAAAATGATGAAAGATAAAGCAATTAAGTATTTAATAAAAAACCCACTATTACACACAGGCATGCTTGAGACAATGCGTAGAGGAACTTCAGACATATTGTATGCTGAAGATGATGCCGTATTATTAAAAGAAGAGAAAAGTAATGCCTATATGCTATCCGTAGATGATTTTGAAAAAGGAAAAGAACTATTGGATAGCATATCAAGCTGTAACCTAATTCTTTCACATCAAGAATTTATGGTTGCTTATATAATAGATAGATTCAGGCTATCTAAAAAACTTGAATGTTTTCAAGCCGTTTATATGGATAAAGCTAAACTTAGTGTAAGTGAAGAATTAGAAATCAAACAGTTAGATAAGAGCCATGTAGAAATCATATTAGAGCATTATGGTAAATTATCAAAGAGCGAACTTGAAACAATTTTAGATGACGGAGACTTATTCGGAGGATACAAAGACGGTGCTCTCATAGGCTTTATTGGCAACCACCTCGAAGGAAGCATGGGACTCTTAGCGATATTCCCTCAGTATAGACGTTTAGGCTATGGCACAATGCTTGAAAGCTATATGATAAATCACATGCTTGAAAATGATTTAATCCCTTTTGCCCAAATAGAAGTGGATAATGAAAAATCACTGGCCTTACAAAAGAGACTTGGATTTAGCATATCAAAGGATAGGTTGTTCTGGATATTTTAGCAGATTGTAAATATAAGCTTGACATAAAGTCACCTTAGTGTGATATATTTATTTTGCCATTAACCTCATAGTACGGCAATTATAGTAACTTTTCAGATTAGGAGGTTTTATATGTTTACAGCAGCTTTAGCTATAGTCATTGGGGTAGGACTCGCAAATCAAACAGCTATTAACTCATATTTAAGAAAATTTGTTGTTTCACCATTCTTGGCCTCAATGATCTCATTTGTAATTGGAACTATTTTTTTAACAGCAACTACCCTAATTAGCGGTTCTTCACTTACAGTTCCATTGCATCTATTTGCCACTGAGCCTTATTGGTTGTGGTTAGGAGGTGCTTGCGGTGTTATTGCACTTACTTCAAATATTCTTCTATTTTCAAAACTAGGGAGTGTGCAAACAACTGTAATGCCGATTTTAGGAATGAGTGTCATGGGAATGATAATTGATAATTTTGGTTGGTTTAATTCAATAAAACATTCCTTTGGTTTTAATAGAATTATTGGTATTGTTCTAGTATTATTAGGAGTATTTCTATCTGTTGCCGTAAATTCATTGAGTGATAATAGCGACAGTAGCTCAGGAAAAGAAAAGAATAAATTCGAACTTTTAATATGGCAGATTATCGGAATATTAGTAGGTTTTTTAATGGCAATTCAATCAGCGATTAATGGTCAATTAGGTCGTGTGGTTCACTCCTCTTTTCATGCAGCTTTTATTTCGTTCTTTGTAGGTTCATCTATTTTGATTGTTATAGTAGGATTAAAAGAACGCTCCTATTCAAATGTAATAAACCCAATTACTCAAGGTGCACCTTGGTGGGTCTGGATTGGTGGTTTTATTGGAGCATTATACATTATTATCAATGTCTATTTAGTTGGAAAAATTGGAACTGGTCAAACTGTAGTCCTTGCTTTATTTGGACAAATTGCAGGAAGTTTATTAATTCAGCAATTTGGTTTGCTAAACTCTGTTAAAAACAAAATTACTCCAATCCAAGTAGTTGGATTGCTTCTTATGCTTACAGGAGTTGTTTTGATTAAAATATTCTAAAAAGAAAAGACCTGCTAAATGACTTAAGGGAAGTGATTCTTTCACTTCCCTTAAAAATTGCTACTATACAATTTTTTACGATTTGCTGCTATCATACCTCTTATAATCTAAAAAATATCTACTTTATAGAAAGCCCTTTAATATTTGTTCCTGTGTTATTGATTTTAGCATCAACATTTACTTTAACAGAAACATCACGAAATATATCATCCCAATACCATTGATAATTATTACGCCATTCTTTAGTATGCTGCCTATATAAATTAAATCCGAATCCAAATATATCTGAATTAAATTCATCTTTACCTCTTCTAAGTGCTGCTTCAATATCTGAATATATACTATTTTCTAAGTTCTTCTCAATTTCATCTACTTTAGCTAAATTTATGAATTCTGCTTCACCACCTTCAAAACTGAAGTATTTCCTTAATGCAGCCTCAATCTTAACATTTATATATACAACCGGCTTATCATCTTCTATTTTTACTTTTATTTTACTTCCTGACCTAGTTACATAGAAATACTCTAATTTTGCTGGATCTGAGTAAAGAGGAAAACTACTATCAGTATTTACTTCTTCTGAGCTAGCATACTTATAGGTATGAATTTTATTACCTAGTATCCAGTTTAAGCCTAAGGTTTCCTTGTCATTAAGCCATCCAACAAACTTAGCTCCTTTGAAAGCTGCCATACCACTGGCTACTATATTACCTTGTTTTTCTATAGCAAATCTAATATCATTTGAAGAGCCTCCTGAGGCTTTACCTTCATTATTGGCAGAAGTAGTTAGTATTCTTGGAATAACTGGTTCTACCCCCTCTCTCGTCAACATTATCATAAGATCATGTAATGTAACAGAATACACATTTCCATTGCTGTTATATGAAGTTAAAAGCGTACGTATCTTTTTTCCTGATGATGTAGCAGAATTTGGGTCAAGAGTTGCAATTACACCTTCCGCTTTTCCTGGCACAACTACCATACTTACAGAGTTACGTACACTTGGGGTTCGACGAAAATACTCAGCTATGTCCTTCATAATATATTTTGCTGTATCCTCACCGAGCACTATAACCTGCAAGTAGCCAAAAAATAATCTATTAGGACTAGCTTGTTGCAATTTTGCCAATGCATCTTCGAAAGTTATTGCTGACGCAGAATAAACCGTTCCTTTACTTGAAGCATCTGCTTTTTCTCCTAAGGATTTACTTATTGGAATAAATTGAAGTGTTACAGTTATTTTCTTAGAGCTACTATCTAGGTCTATCCCTAGGGAATAAACCTGAGTCATACTCTCATATTCTTTATAATCCCAGCAGCCATTTAAGAAAATCAATAAACTTAATATTGGTAATAATAATATTTTCTTACTTCTTTTCATAGCTTACACGACCTCTTTTATTTATCAGTGTACCTAAAAAAGCAACTACTATGATGACTAACACAAAAGGAAAAACCACATAATAATCCATATATATTGAGATAAAAAAGGCTTTATTATAAGAATTTAACCTGGTTGAAAGTATAAAAATTATCGCAGATATTAGCAATAATATTATCACCGAATACTTTTTATTAAATATCTTTTTTATAGGAATCCAAGTACAATATAAATATAATGACAATCTCATGATACAAATAAGCTGATATGTGGCTAAGATGAATATTTCTAATCCTCTTAAAAAATCTCCAAAAAAAATAGTTCTTGATATTTCAACCCCCGCTGAAGAAGTACTTAATAGTAACTCAGTGCCAGATATGCCCTGCATAATAAATGATGCTAATGGTAATATGAAAGCCCACAGTAAGGTCCCTTTTATGATACTCTTTTTACAACCAACAGTCTGAGGCATATGTCCGCCAATTACTATGACGAAAAGTAGTATTTCTGATGATGCGCATAAAGAAAAGAATACTGCTTCTCCAAACTTTAATAAGGTCGTATCAAATATAGGGTATATGTTTCTAAAATCAAATTCTTTAAAAAAACTAAACGAAAATCCAGTAAAATAATTAATTATATACCATACAGTAAGCAGCTCAACAGTTCTTCCAAATAATAAAATCTTATTATTTACAAATAAAAAGGCTAGAATAACATTTATAATTATAATGACCCAAACAGGTGTCAGCTGCAGGAAATAAACCTTAATCGTCCCAGCTAAAAAGTTTAAAATAGTTACTGCTAAAACAATATTTATTGCCAAATTAATTGTCACAATAATTATGTATACGAACTTTCCAAATTTAATCTGAATGATATCAAATATACTACATTTAGGATATGACCTGCTTAAATATAAAATTGCAAAAGTGAAGGGAATCGTTAATATTATTCCTATTGCTAACGCAATCCATGAGCTTCTTCCACCTAAATATACAGCCCAGATAAAGTTAAAAGCCATATTACTACAGCCACTTGCAAATGTGAGGAAAATTATTTGTTCTTTAGTGAACATGTCATATTTCAATTAGATCCACCTTCTCCGAAGAAAATAATTATAGATGTACCACTTCGATCCTTAAACCATTTTTAAAACTCTCACGGGTTCTGGTGAGAGAATTTGAAAATATAAATTTTATTACGAAGTGGTACATCTAAAGCTAATCATCGCTGTTCTCTTCTTTGTTATTGGTAATAAGCCTAAGCCTTGTTTTCAATACTTTAAAAGGTGCCCTAATTAGGACATCCTTCCAAGCTGTAAATTCTACTGGTATAACTGGATACAAATATGGAACACCAAAAGACTCTAAAATTGACATTCTCCATAAGATAATAAAAATGCCGTTAAACAAACCAACTGTACCTAAAAATCCTGATATAAATATTAAAAAATAATTAATTATTCTTGAGGTGTTTACTAATACGGTAGATGAAATAGCAAATGACGCTATTGCTGAGAAGGCTATAACTATTATAAGAGAAACACTTACGTATCCCGCAGCTACAGCTGCCTGACCAATAATAACGGCGCCTAAAGTTCCTATAAAATAACCTACCATCCCTGGCATACGAGTCCCTGCTTCACGGATTATATCAATTATAATAGTCATACCGATTAACTCTATTATCGAAGGAAAAGGCACTCCTTCTCTTCCTTGAGAAATATTTAGTGCTAGTGACAATGGAACTATAGTATGATTGTATGTCACAAAGGAAAGATATAAAGCCGATATGAAACTTGATATAAAAAAAGCTATTATTCTAATAATTCTAAGCATGGTAGCTGCAATGGGCATTTGTGAATAATCATCCATGTTCTTAAAGCTATCCCAAAACATCATTGGTAATACCAGTGCAAATGGACTATTATTACAAAGTATAACAATATATCCGTCAGTTAATGCTCTTGCCACTAAGTCAGGCCGTTCTGTCAATCTATAGGTTGGAAATACGTGACTAGGCTTATCTTGTATCAATTCCGCTAAAGTAGTAGTGCCATCTACCATTTCAATATGGACATTCTTAATCCTCTTTCTTACTTCCTCTAAAATCTCGTCATTGGCTAGGCCCTTTATCCATACAATTTTTGTTTCTGTATGAGATAAACTTCCAAGACTAAAGGTTTCAAACCTTATTTCCGGTATAGGAAGTCTTCTAATTATCATGCTTATATTAGTCTCTATATCTTCAATAAAAGAATCTTTAGCAGCAAAAACAGCTGTTTCATTTTCTGGCTTATCTATAGATCTCTTTTCATGCTTTTGACTTTGAATTATAAGAGCATCCGTATACCCCTCAAAGAAAATAATCGTATTTCCTTTTAGTAACCCATCCATGATATCTTTCATTTGATTAACTTCATTAGTATTTAGTGATGGAATATACAAACTCTTTGCTAATGTTGTTATGTTTTTACCTTTAGTATTATCACTTAGTGAACCTTGTAATAATGAGGATATCACCTGACCGTTTACAAGCTCCTTATCGCAAAGGCTGCTAATATATATAATACCTGCTTCTATCTCTCCACCAAATACATTAAATTTACCTACAGATAGACCAATTCCATCTCCTAAAGAACTTTTTATAAACTGCAAATTTTTATCTATAGATGCATCAACTGGTTTATTTTCAAAATCTGTATTATGCTGCTGCATATTAATCACATTCCCTATAAAACTTATTTATAAATAATCCAGTTCTATCTAATAAAGCTAATAGATAATTCTACTAAATAATAATGGTAATAAGATTATCAACTATATGTTTTATTTGGAACTAGTTTATCTATATATTTCTATTTTGTATATTCTTGTGTATTTTTTAGTTTTTATATTCATTATTCACTTAACAATAGCTTCTTTAATATACCCAGTCTGTTTTCAGATACTGTTTAAGTTCATAAACTGTCATTCTTAAAATATAATTTAACCTTAATTCGCCTGATTAACTACTACACAAATACCAATTATAAAAAAATAATAACCAAACAACCTCCCCCTATATATTCTACTTTTTCAGTAAATTAAACATAATAGGATGGTGTTTGGTTAAGTTAATTGGTAGGGCACTTTTCTTTAATCATAGATAAATAGTCCTTAATCCAAGCTTATTTCATCTTTCTCTTTTCTGCTTATAAATACATTAGTTAAAACCGACAACCTTTTGTGAAATTTTATATATTGTTATGGAGATGCTTCGTCCGATTCGTCCAGGTAAATTCAAAATTCTCCCCATAATCCCATATCTAATGTTGTTATATAACTCTAGATTTGTATCTTTAACATACTTCCATAATTCTTTTTTCTTCTCTAAGTTTTCTGTTGTTCCAGAACGTATTAATAAGATAGTGGATACTACTGTAACAATTTCTAGGTAGTTAAACATATACTTACGAAGCTTTATATTATTAATATTTTCTAATTGCACTTGCTCTATCATAAGCTTGTTCACTTTAATCTGTTGATCAATTCTTTTTATCATCACACTCTCATTAACAGATTGATCTCCTCTACCTATAAAATATCTATAAAAATCAACATTAACATAGTAGATTTTATTAACATGTTCAAGTGGAACATATACAAATAAGTTATCAACGTAGAAGGTATGCTTTGGAAGTTCTAATCCACAATCTCTTAACAATTGTGTTCTATATATAGCAGAGTGCATCAATATATACTGACCTTTTCTAAAACGCTTAATGTCATCCCAAGTAAAGATTGTCCCTTCTGGGAGTGCATTTTCATACTTCATAACCTTCTTATTTTTTGCACCTTCTTTTTCATACACAAAATTACTTATAAGCATATCAACAGGAGTTTCAGCTGAAGTTAGCTTATTTAATACCATTAATATTTCTTCATATGCACAAGAATCTACCCAATCATCGCTATCTACTACTTTAAAATATAGTCCTGTTGCATTTCTTATCCCAGCATTTACAGCCTCTCCATGTCCTCCATTTTCTTGATGTATCGCTGTTACGATAGTTGGATATTTTCTTGCGTATTCATCTGCAATCTCTGCTGTTTTGTCAGTGGAACCATCATCCACTATCAGTAGCTCTACGTCTTCCCCACCTAGTAAAAGTGATTCTATACAATATCTCATATATTCCTGCGAATTAAAGCATGGAATAATTACTGATAATATCTTCATATTTTCACTCCTCTTAAATCTATTACTGTTCTTCAGGTCATACTATTACTTTAAATTAAAAATTCTATTAATTCTGTGGTATAAGCCATATTGGATCTAGTTAATATAAAATCAGCTACACCAGTGACACAAATAAGAATAATGTATATAAATTAGGAAAAAATTTCAAAATTGCTATTTTCTTTTTTTAATAGAAAAATATATACTCTCTCCTTTTTAATCCTATTCAAAATATCTTGTACTATTTTTATGTTCTAGAATTCCAGTTCATTATTTACTTTAGCAGATTCATTTTTCTTGTACTATCCCTATAGAACCAAATGTAAAAATATAGAATGAAATGTAATCGTTTTTCAAGTAATAACTTTTTATAATGTTAAAGAGGGGAGTTTTAAATAATTTACTAAAATAAATATTTAAATCCACAGAAGAATTTCCTGTGAGGCTAAAAAACATCGTATAAATGAAAAATTGAATTAGCTTATTTTTTGTGTATAATATTAGATGACAACTAACTGGTTAACAAATTATGAGGGGGATTTTAGATGAAACTTTATCAGGCTGCAATTTGTGAAGATCAACAGGAAAGTATGAACTATATAAATATGGAACTTTCCAAAGCTTTCATAAATAAAAATTTTCCTATACATTTTGATTGTTATACCAAAGCTCAAGAGCTCTTGTATGCAACTTGTACAGTAAAGAACTACCATATATTATTTTTGGACATTGATATGCCTGGAATGAATGGAATTGAATTATGTAGAAAAATTAGAAAAAACAATTCCAATGTAATGGTTATCTTCATTACTAACAAAGAAGAATTGGTTTTTCAGACTTTTGAAGTTCGTCCATTCCGTTTTATAAGAAAGGCCCACTTTTCAGAAGAATTGCCATCACTAGTTAGTGATATAATTAGAGAGTTCCAAGAGCAGAAGGGATTCATGATTACCATAAGAGAACTTCACTCTGATAAAATTTATTCTTTTAATATAAAAGAGATTATATATATTGAAGTTATTCTAAAATACTGCAAGATTGTAACCACCTCAAAGGAAGCAAATATTCAATACAAGATAATGGATTTCGAAAAACATCTCCGTGAACATGGATTTTTACGACCTCATAGAAGTTTTTTGGTAAACTACCGTTATATTTTCAGCATTCAAAAAGATTCACTTATTTTGGACAATAAAGCTTCTATTCCGTTAAGTCGCAATCGTGTGAGTGCAATAAAAGAAGAGTTTATTTCATTAATTGACGAGGGGGTTATAGAATGATTGTTAAATTTTTAAGTCTTACTGAAGGATTTATAACCTTCTTATTTCTAATGATTACTTTAATAAAAATGTATGGGTGTGAAAAGACTTTTAAATCAAGATATATTTTAGGACTACTGTGGAGTTTGTTATTTTTTTTAGTGTTCGAACCTTTTGAAATTCGCTATGGCAACTTTTACTTATATTTGAGCTTTATGTTAGTTTTTGCTTCTATTTTTTCTATACTTTTTCAAAAAGGTTTTCTAGCCAATAGGATAGTTTTTATTATTATTTATATTTATACTATAGCTTCAATCAAATCAACACTTGCTACAATAATTGGTGTTCAGTTATTGTATAGTGGGTATAATTCATATACTATAGCAATCCATTATGTTATTTTCTATTCTCTCATATTTTTTGCAAGTATATTTTTTATAATGCATCCACTTCACTTTACAAATCAGATTCCTAAAAGACATTGGATGCTAATGGCTCAATGTCCTATTTTTGTTGCAGTGATAACCCAATACTGTTCTTCCCTTGTACTAGGCACCAATATTATAAGACAGGTTTTTATCATACTGTCTTGTTTTATTCTTTGTATCATACTTAGTACCTATTATTTAACATACTTTATGACAAAAACTTATGTGCAAATGATAAATACTAATAACATAAATCATCGTCTGCAAATGCAGCTGGAATACATGAAACGCACTTCAAGTGTCATTAAAAATATAAGAAAAGAAAAGCATGAAATCAAAAACAACTATTTTTATATTCAGTCTTTAGTAAAAAATCGAAAATATGAACAGTTAGAACATTACCTTGACACTGAACTTGCATATCGCTTTAATGCAATGGAAGAATTTCAAACTGGAAATAAACTATTTGATTTCTTACTTACGCAGAAAGTCAGTGAAGCCCGTGAACATAAAATTAACGTGATGACAAATGTATTATTACCATCTGACCTACCTATTAAAGATGATGACATATGCGCTCTTTTACTTAACTTGGTAGACAATGCAATAGATGCCAGTAAAAATGAAGAACAAGGTGATATACATATTTCTATATCAGTTATAAAAAATTATCTTCAAATACAAATAAAAAACAAGTCATCAATAGATGTCTTAAAAATTAACAAACAATTGAAAACCACAAAAAAGAATAAAGAGAACCATGGCCTTGGCTTACAGATTATACGTTCCATTGTGCATAAATACAATGGTATTTTCAAAACCAGTATGAAATCAAATTACTTTGTTGTTCTCGTAATGTTGCAGTTACAGAATCAATAGTGCAAATAAATATCTCTCTTGAGTATTAAATGTTCATATAAATACTCAAGGGAGATATTTTGACTTATATATTACCCTATATTCTTAGTTATAAAATATGCTCTAGCTTTTTGAATCGGATACTTTAATTTTTGGGCTTGCTAAACAGCTGGGCGAAAATAAAAAATACCACGCCTTAAACGTGGTATTCATAGTATAGGCATTATAAAATAATCAATAGTCAGAGTTCATTCTCATGGATCTTTTTCTGTTTATAAATATTGTAGTTAAAGCTAACAACCTTTTATGATATCTTGTATATCCCTAGTCATCCCTGCCCACTACCTTAAAATAAAATCTTGTTACATTACGTATTCCTTTATTTACTGCTTCTCTGGTTCGCTCTTAAAAATTATCTTAAATATAGGAAAAAACACCCAGAAAGAAATAGCACAATTTATAATCATTGTAATAAAATCTGCTATGGTTTCTCCAACTGAACCTATTCCCAATTTATTAATGAACAAATTATAGATTGGCGCTTTATAAATTCCTTGAAGCGCAGCGGCACCTATTGATATTACTATATAAGCTACTACATACCAAAACGCAGCCTTCCAGACGTTACTGTTTGACTTAAAGGTTATATTCCTCTGTAAAAAGAAATTTATAATTTGTGCAATTGCCATGGTTATCTGAACTGCAAGAAAGTATGCAAGTCCACCTCCTCCGCCTTGGGCAAGGGAACCAGCTGCGTAATTAAATACATAATAGGGACTTCCATCAAAATTATGTCCAACCTGTATAATCTGAAAGCTTGTACTTACTAATGATGTATGCGCGAATATGCCCTTAAACACTGGCATTAAAATCATCTGTAAAACAGTTATCCCATTGCTAAGCATAAAAAACACTAGAAATTGAGCAAGATTTGGATGGTTCTCCTTAAATTTTGTCCAAATACTTATATTTCTCGCAGCAATTTTATTATTTTCCACTTTTCCACTATTCATTTTTACCTCTCCTTTGCCGCCTCTGTTGATATTTTTTCTACTGTTCTAGCACTCTTTATCTTAATTTCTTTCAGCATCTTGCTTCTTTGCTTAAGAAAGTAATTTAACCCTTTAAAGAAGCGTCCATTTACCATCATGAGAATGCCATCAACCATAGGCATATTTATAACCCCACCTGTCATTCTGGAAATCCCCCTGAATGGCATATGATAAATAGACATCATTATAATATTGGCAGTTTTTCTCTTTCCTATTTTTCTTAAGAACCAATATGCGAAAGAAATCAGCTTGAATGCAAATCGAGCTACAACTCCCTTTGCATATTGACACTGTGCAACTGTATCATTATAGCCAAGAGGTTTGCTCCTATCCCATTTAGCTTCAGGTACTCTTCTTATAATAAGAGCTTCAAACTCATCTGTACTAACATTTTTTACTTTTCCTGAAAAATAAGATGGAATTTTATGTTTATCATAGGGAAGTGGAGCCCCAGTACCCTCTATAAAAATATTATCATTAAGTTTTATATCTCTACTTGATGTACCAACCATAATTTCATAATCTGCTTCTTCTACTTCCCATTTATTAGTCTTTACATTAAAATAGCGGAAGGTTTTATCGTCAAAAGGTATAGTAACCTTCTTTGTTTCACCTTCATTAATAAATATCTTAATAAATCCCTTTAATTCCTTTTGTGGTCTAAAAATATTCTTTGATTTACATCCTACATAGAGCTGTGCAATCTCTTTACCAGAAATTTTTCCAGTGTTTGTTATCTTGAATGTTACTCCATATTGATTAACCTTCATATCTGAGTATTCAAATTTTGTATAACTTAATCCATATCCAAAAGGAAAAAGAACTTCTATATCAGCGGTATCATAATAACGATAGCCAATATAAATGCCTTCTCTATATTCTACAGTAACTTCCTTTCCTGGAAAGTTGTTAAAGGATGGTGTATCTTCATAAGAAATTGGATATGTTTCAGCTAATTTCCCTGATGGGTTCACATCACCTGATATAATCCTAAGCATAGCTCTTGCTCCAGCCTGTCCACCTAGATATCCATGTAATAATCCTTTTACCTTATAAATCCACGGCATCTCAACTACTGAACCACAGGAAAGAATTGCAACAATATTAGAATTCACTTTACTTATCTCTTCTATCAGGTCGATTTGATTTTGTGGCAACTTCATGTCTTGTCTTTCTAAACCTTCTGCCTCAGTAGCTTCATCTAACCCTAGATATAAAAGTACTACATCTGCTCCTTTTGCAAGTTCGCAGGCCTCCCTAATCAGTTTAGAACTTTTCTTTCCATATCTCTTAAAACCAGCTGCATATCCCAAGCTTACAATACCTGATTCATCTAAACATTCCAAAGTATTATCCAATTTTGTTGGATTAACAACTGAAGAACCTGCTCCTTGATATCTTGGATTCTTTGCAAAATCGCCAATAATCGCCACCTTTGTTCCAGTCTTTAGAGGCAGTATATTGCTCTCATTCTTAAGCAACACA
Organism: Clostridium folliculivorans; assembly: GCF_024341905.1. Taxonomy (GTDB): domain Bacteria; phylum Bacillota; class Clostridia; order Clostridiales; family Clostridiaceae; genus Clostridium_AR; species Clostridium_AR folliculivorans. The sequence continues at coordinate 1,135,013 of NZ_BQXY01000001.1, read as the reverse complement.
ATAGATTCTTCAGAAGCAAACTGGGCCATTCTGTGATGTTTATCTATATCAAAGTCATGATATGATTGCTTGAATACCTCTTCTGTAGTAAAAATTAAATCCAGTATTCTGTCTACAGATTCATCTAGTAACTCTTCTTTTATTTTTCCGTTTTTAATAGAGTTTATAATATCTATATTTGTCTCTTCACCAGTAGTAGGCATCTCAAGTTCATTTCCTGCAATCAGTCCCGCTACACGATCATTGCTACCGCCCCAATCGGTCACTACAACGCCTTGATAGCACCATTCATCACGGAGAATTTCACGCATAAGGTGTAAGTTTTCATTTGTATAAATACCATTCAACATATTGTAGGAAGACATGATGGTTTTTGTACCACCTTCTTTTACTGCCATCTCGAAGGCAGTAAGGTAAATTTCTCTCAAGGTTCTTTCATCTACAATAGTATCAATAGCCATTCTTCTCTCTTCTTGGTTATTCACAGCAAAGTGTTTTACGCATGCCGATATTCCCTTGGATTGTATACCTTTGATATAATTAACTGCCATTTTTCCAGCCAGGTAGGGATCCTCACTAAAGTATTCAAAATTTCTTCCGCACAATGGATTTCTTTTCATATTTATGCCTGGTCCAAGAAGCACATTGACCTTCAGAGATACTGCCTCTTCTCCAAGAAATCCACCTATCTTTTCTCCTAATTCCTCGTTCCAGCTGTTCGCAATAGTTGCAGCTGTAGGAAAACAAGTAGAAGGAACACTAGGATTTAATCCGAGGTGGTCTGCTGCAGCTGCCTGTTTTCTTATACCATGAGGTCCATCAGACAAAAACATGCTATTTATGCCCAAACGCTGAATATCCATTGACTGCCAGAAATCCTTTCCAGACATAAGAGATGCTTTCTCTTCTAAAGTCATCTTTTCAATTAATCTTCTATATTTCATATCTGTAATTCCTTTTTAAATTTTATATTTTCAATAACGAGTCCCATAGCTTTTTAATAGATATTTTGTGGAACCTTTTTCCTTGAATCTTATTAATACAGTCACCTATAATTGAACTAGGAGGAATCCAATTGACCGCAGATATGCATTAATTATCAAGAAATCTAGTTCCACTTCAACATCAAGAAGACATTTTAATATATATTCTGGTTTCTTATTGTATTTGCTTCATCTGTAAAAGAACTATAATTATTAATGCATGTAAGTTAATATATAATTTTAATCTTAATAAATTTATTATTGTCCTGCAGGAGGACCAAATGGAGAATTGTTTTCAGGTTTTTTACCGTCGATATCAACTTTCACAGCCTTTGACCATTCAGAATCAGTAACCTTTAATTCAGTGTTTCCCACTGCCATGCATTTCACCCAATAGCTGGCAGCTTGACCTTCAGCAACTGCGAAATCCACTGAAGCATTATTATAATTGATTGCATTAGGACCAGCAACAGCATTAGGGTTATGAGTTATATCCTTTCCGAATGTTCCTTCTGTAACCATTTTTGTACATGCTTCATCTGAGAACACTTGGTATTTAAAAGAATATGCTCCTTCTTTTTCTAAGTAATTTTTACAAGCATCGTCCGTAAGCTTTATTGTAGCACCCCAATTATTTTTTGTAACTGAGATTGCTGGAACAGAAAGTGACCCGCTACGTGTAAATGCACTTGAAAATACGGCTTCTGATTTAGTACGCTTAGAACCGGATTTTGGTACTGAACTTATGACAGCTGTATAGTTTCCATAAGGTAGAGCTTTCACACTACTGGCAGTTCCTTTAACTGTCCCTTTAGATTGAGCAACATTTGCTGTACAAGCAATTTGTGCATCTTTAGAAATTGTTCCATTGGATATATATTTAGTAAGATAAACGTCTATACGATACATATTAGCACCAGAAACACCTTTAAAGGAAAATGCGCCATTGGAATCAATGGTGAAGTCTTTTGGGGCATTCAGAGGACCGCTACCACAACCAGAAAAAGTTGTGAGTACACCAATGCATAAAGCTAATATAAGCAAATACCATGAAAAGCTTTTCTTTTTCATTTTTAATTCTCCTTTATAAATATAATTGTGTTGGATACCATAATATATGAATCATTATATATATGACTTATGGTATCCAACAAACTAATTAACCTAAAACTTTGAGTAATCCATGTATTTGGGGTAATATAATATTAAACCACTTTGTCCTGTTGCTTTTTACCTTGACGAACTTTGCGGACTATTAATACTATTCCAAGCGCATCTATAATACCTACTACTACTCCAGCAACAATCAAGCCAATCTGCCAAGGAGCCAATGAATAGCTGATTGTAGAACCAGGCACCAAGCCATTCATTATATTGCTGTTAGCCTTGTTGTAGAGTATGTGTTTTACAGCCTGTTGTAAAGAAGCAATAGCAGATGCACTCTGGTAGTCTTTGACAGTATGTGTACCAAGGAACAAGTCAGTCCCCCCTGATCTCAGAGCATAGTCAGTATTCATATAATTATCAGATCCACCACCTGCATCAGTCAAAGAAGTACCTGTAAATTTCCATTCATTACGGAGAACACTTACCATCAATGGTTCGCAGGCACCAGACCAAGTTGCTCCAACTCTGTTGTAACTGCTCATAACACCAGTAGCTCCAGACATTGTCTTTGTTTTCATAACTAATTTTCCATTTTCATTTTCATAATAGTTTACTTGTTTTGATGAATTTTTTACATAAATCTCAAAGGCCTTTAAATAGATTTCACGCATTGCCTGTTCATTGGCAAATGTACTAACACCTGTACGATTTGTTTCCTGATCATTTAATGCAAAATGTTTAGTAAATGTAATTAAGCCTTTACTTGATGCAGCACCAGTTTCAGCAGCACAACTGTACCCAGAAAGAAGTGGATCTTCGCTGAAATACTCGTAATTTCTTCCACCGAAAGCAGAACGGTGAATATTTACGCCAGGACCATACCAACCTGTTAATTTGGTTGTTTGGTTATTAGCTTCTTCTCCGATGGATTCGCCCATAAGTTTAGCCATTTCCACATTCCAAGTTGCAGCTGTAATAGTTTCTGATTGATACCACTTATTTACGTATAGTGTAAATGTATGGCCAAAGAAACCATAAGGTCCATCCATATCTATACTTTCAGGTACACCCTGATCACTGTCTGCATGCTCAACCCATGCGCCGTCTCTGTACATATTGTACAATGATTGCACTGAGAACTGCTGAATATAAGAATTCCAAAGTGTATCGTTAATGTCTTTACCACGTAAATCAATCAATTGTATCTTTGTTCCAAGATAGTCTGTAGTCGGCGTATCTTTGACTGTTTCTTTTGCTTTGGTAACATCATATTTCTTAAGCTGTTCTAAAGTTTTTTCGTTTGCAACGCTGTCTTGTGTGGTTGGAGATGTTGGGAAAGTTCCCTTAAAATCTGCTCTAGAGAAGTTAGTTGCATAGCCTGCTGCTTGTTTATCTTTGAACAAGTAATTTGATATATCATCGAATTGGTTAACAGCAGCAATACCATCTGAAGGACGCTTATTATCCTTGTTAAATACAATTTTGCTATTTAACGTATAAGTATAGTATTTTGATGTATCTGAAGTTTCAATGCTTGCCCAGCTATGAGAATCATCGGACAAATAGAAATTGTAATTGCCAGCATCTAAAATGTAGGACTTATCACTCTTGTAGTCATATGAAGTAATATAATCTCTGTCAACAGTTACATTAACCACTTCACTTGCTCCAGGTTTCAAGTTGCTGGTTTTAGCATAACCTGCTAAAATTACTTGAGCTTTTTCAACTCCACCCTTTGTATAAGGCTCATTGCAATAAATTTCAACAACCTTTTTACCTGCAACGTTTCCAGTGTTTGTAACTTTAACTTTAAATGTAAACTTATTAGTACTGCTATCATATGTTGGTGTTCCTTCATAAGCCGTGCTAAAAGTGGTATATGATAAGCCGTAACCGAAAGGATAAATTACTGCATTATCATAATTGAATCCAGAATAGTTACCATCCTTAGCTTCTTTTGCGGCTGTTTCATAGTAACGGTATCCTACATAAATACCTTCTTCGTATTCTACAAAAGCATTAGTATTGTCCTTTGCATAGTAATTGCCTGATGAATAATTAATGTTTGTCCATTGATAGTCGCCAACGTTTTTAAATGAAGGATCTTGTGTCAAATCACGAACATAAGTATCTACCAAATGTCCAGAAGGGTTAATAACGCCCTGAAGAATATCTGCTATAGCAAGACAACCGGTACTGCCTACACCACCAACCCATAGGGCTGCCTTAATATTGCTAAAATCATAATCCTTACCGGTATATTTGTCATGATATTTTGAACCATCTTTAATAAATCCAAGCTCCATAGTATTTGAAGCGTTAACAAGAACTATAACCTTGTTGAATTTACTACACGCATATTGCAGCATGTTTAATTCAGCACTAGAAAGAGAAAGTCCTGTTCTACCGTTATCACCTGTAATACTTTTGGTCTGGTCATTACCTTCCCCTGAGTTACGCTCAAATGTTACAATTGCTGCATCACTATAATTTGCATATGTGCTTTCCATTGATGCATAAGCACTTACTTCTGGCTCTATATCTGATTGCTTTGTTTTACTTAGGCTTGTATAATAATCTACAGTTGCAGGATTTATTTTAAAGCCTTTTTTTGTCAAAGCATCGTCAATTGAATAACCTCCTGCAGTCTTGATATTTTCACCACCACTCATGTTCATAGATATGGTTTTAATACCAAACAAAGTTACAGCTGCTCCCTTTGATAAAGGCAAAGCATTGTTTTCATTCTTTAAAAGAGTAGCACCTTCACCTTCAATGGTTTCAGTGACCTCTTTAGCATTCGCAGTAGAATCCTTATAATTAGAGGTATTTAATTTAATATAATTAGCATCTAGTCCCTCCGAACCTTTTACTTTAGTCTGTACCATTTGACCAAAGCCAAAAATTGATCCCATTACAGTTGAATAATTATTCATTACTATTGTAGCGACTAAAACAAGTGCAGTTAAAGAAGCCATGGACGGAATACAAATTGCCATAAACTTCTTAGTACTGATACTTTTTTTTGTCCTTTTTTTTGTCATAATAATTCCTCCCTAAAAATCCCCATAGGTTTAAGATTTAACTTACAAATCTGCTATAGACTTAGTTGTCCTTTTTAGCCTTGATATTTAATATCCCAGTTACAATCTGAACTACAGCAGCAAAAGTGCAAACTGCAAAGTTAAATAACGGATATGAAGTCAAAATATATGAGTTAGAATTCTTTGCATAATATATGGTTTTGAACATGGTTTCAGATGCTGTTTTTTCTGCAAGAGGCAATGCATTTAAATATGCAATACCGCAGTAAATGAGAAGTACAGCAACCACAAATTGAAAAACAGAACGTTTTAATCCTGTTGACTTCCTCCAGATGATTCCTGTTGCAATAACAGCAATGATTGGAAGTAAAATACTAGATGAGAGAATAAGATTGAACCCAAATTCATGATAATTATAGATGTATTGCTTTCCCCAATAGTAGAATGCTATCTTCCAACCACAATATTTAGTTCCATCAACAGCGATAATAGGCATAAAAGCAAGCATAATTACTTCAATTAAAGCTATACCCATCGATATTAAAGCAACTCGTGTCCCCCTGATTTTTGTTAAAGTTGTTTTTGAGTTTGTTTGTAATTCCATTAATAGTCCCCCCCTTTCTTTTTTGTTCGTGTAAATTTCTTTACACTACTCTTTCAACTTTTATATAAATTAAAGGTTATAGAGTTTTTTAGTGAAAGAACTCTATCCCTCTTTAATTTCAGGTTATCAGATTATCTTAGTTACAGTTTTCAATAATTCTATCCATCTCACCTCGGAAACGTCTACATATAGATTGTCACCTGGTAATATTTTCATTTTTTCTTTATGTATTAAATCTATCACATGCACTATCATGCTACTAGGCATATGGTACCAGATGCCTAAATGAGGTATGGAATGCATTTACCATCTTGTTAAAAAATTACTTATAAGATTTTTTTAAATAATCTAAATAAATGAAATCCAATTATTTTGTTGTGCTTGTAATGTTACAGTTACAGGATCAATGTTTTAATTAAAAAACCCCTTGAATGTTATATGTACTTAACATTCAAGGGGTTTACCTTTTACTTCTATCCTACCTTATATTCATCAATATTCTTTGTTGCAATCTGCGCTCCAACCTTCTGCACAAGGTTTCCACCAGAACTAAAGAATGTGTTTTTAGAAACTATGGTGTCCTTTGACTTTGATATTTCTGCTGAAGTTAAGATTTCCTTTATTCCTTTTAGAGATAGATCAACATTATCTCCTTTCTCATTAGAAAAACTTAAAAAATGTTAAAAATAAAAAATTATAACTTTTTATAATTATAAAATTATAACTTTTTAAAAATTTATGCATATAATCAGGATTTCAAGGGATTTTGATATTATAAAACATCTATCTAAGTTAACTATTTAAAGATATACTACCAAACACGGTAAAATTATCTATGATAAGAAAAACTTTTCAATTATAAAAGTTTATGTAACTGAAGGACCAAGTACTAAATTTTAACTTCAACAGTTTAAATTACTATTTAATTAGCAAAAATAGCTTGGACTTTTTTATCCAAGCTACTTTTATATATAGATTAATTTATTTTCTTTCAAAAAATATAGAGCGATGTCTTTTCATAAACATTAGTGTTATTCTATCAAACACTTTATCCTAGGATCATCTTTTACAAAATCAAGAGTCTTGTCTTTTCTAATTGAGCTTTTTACCAAGCTTACATATTTATCTTTATTCCAGCTATTGTTACCCTTCCATTTTCTATGTTTATAAAGCTGTGAGTCCATAACACTCATACTTTCTGCTTCATTTACCATATTTATAATCATCTCTACAGCTTTTTCTTTATCCTGTTTTTCCTTTGCTAGATATAAATCTAATTCATATTTACGATATGCACCTAAATCAAAAGCTTCAATCAACTTTTTAGCACGTTCTGCATATTCTTCTGCTTCAATGAATTTATTTTCTTTTAATGACATCTTTATCATTAAAGATAGCGCCGCCATGGCTTCATGAGCATTGCTAAACAATATGCGTTCACAACCATCGTAAGCATCTTCAAATTTCCCGCTGCTTTCAAGTAGTAGTATCTGCTGAATTTTTTTATCAGTATCTATCTCTAACTCTGGAATCTTATCTAACATTTCTTGAGCTTTTTCAAACTGTTTCTTTTCCCTGTATATTGCGGATAGGGATATTTTCGCCATAGCTGCTATCTTTTCATTACTGCTTGATACTATCAGTTCAATCCAAGCAATAATTTTTTCTTCATACTTATCTTTATCATCAATTTGCCGTGAAACTAGAAATAATCTTAGTATTGATGCTATTCTCAATATCAAATCGTCACAACTTGGATATTGCTTAATTAAATCATTGCCCTTTTCAAAGGCCTTTTGGTATCCTTCTTTTGATACCATATCACCAACTTCTCTTCCGAATTTATTTACTTCTGCAACTGTTAATTCCTCATTAAATGCTAATAAAGTATTAACGTCAATTTTTAAAATTCGTGCAAGAGGTGGCAGCAGTGTTATATCTGGATAAGATATCCCATTTTCCCACTTATTCACCGCCGGTGCGCTTATATTTAAATAATTAGCAATTTGTTCTTGCGTAAGATTTTCTTTTTTTCTATGAATCCTAATAACCTCACCTATTCTCATAAATTAAATTCCCCCATTTATTTGTGCAATTAATATCTTAAGCTTCTGTTTCTTAAATCATATCAAAGCTAACCATTTTAAACAATTGAAGCATTTTCATCTTTCATTCATAAAACTTAACTATTGGTTAACTTCCTTGTAGAAAAATACTGACTCTACCTTATTCGGTAACCTTTCTTGAACATCTACCTATCCAAATGAATATGAGGAAACTTATATGACAAAAGTAATTTGAGCCTTACTCATGATTTTCGCTTATTATTAAAGGAAGTCTGACAGACTTCCTTCATTGATTGATTTTAACAATTAGATCATCACTTGATTACTTCATACAAACCATTGTTAGATTTTATTGTTACTTTTGTAGTTGCTAATACCTTCTTACTTTCACTACCTATAACTTCTAATTTTATATCAAAGGAGTTCTTTATATCTATAACTTTATCATTCTCCACAGCACTCCATACTACAGATTCACCTTGATTTTCCACTTCTTTTCCTTTGTCAATAAATTCACCTTCGGTAGTTTCCCAGTGATAATTTAAATTTTCGTAACTCTTTTTTGTTTCAAAATTAGGTGTCATTTTAATTCCTTGTACTGATGACATTGATGGAGTATATGAATTTGGATCAGTAGTTATCGTAACTTTGTCACTGGTGTTATTGCATCCAACAAGTAATATCAAAACAACCCCCACTATAAGAAATAACCTTTTCATAATATCAGCCCCTTATAAACCTTTTTCCTTAACCTGATTTGTAATTAAACATTGACGTTCTTCTTTCAAAAGTAAAATGAACTACCTTCACATTTCTATCCACTTCTTCTCCATCAATCCAATCTTTTCTTGATTCACTCATAGCTTATACTTTTAATTATATTACATTAGTATACAAATATGGATATTAAAGTTTAACGGATTAAAAGTATATAAAATTTATTTTCAATGCTACAGATATATAATCCACTCCTATTTAACAAAACTAAGAGATACCCGTATTAATAATTAATGGTAATAGGAGTATCAAATATAGATTTTATTTGGAACTGGTTTATCTATAATTACTGTTTGTTTTTTTGTTTTTTAAGAAAAAGGTTAAAACAAAACCTATGCAAATAAATACTGTTAGCAGCATAAAAGTATTACGAAAAGCAATATTTCCTGCAATGGTCAAAGAACTACTCTTTAAAACATTTCTTATTTGGTTTGATAAAAATGCAGTGATAAATGCGATGGAAAACGAATTAATAACTTGAAGTAATTCGTTTGTCATAGGTGTAACTCGTGTAATCAAATTTAATGGTGCTGCTTGCAGTGCATGATTGTTAACCTGCATATTTACTAGTCCTTGTCCTAATCCTAAAAGAACAATGCAACATAGCAAATAACTTATTGAAGTAGTGCTTGTAATTTGAGCTAATAAAATCAGACTAAATCCTGTCATTAAAAATCCTGGAACAGCTGCAGACTTTGTTCCATATTTATCAAACAGCCGTCCACCAACTGTCATCCCAATAAAACTTTGTTATAACCCTTCTAAGGTTAGAATGGAAGCTCATGTTTGTAAAATCCGCTTAACACATACATTAGCTTATAATATTTTGTCGCTCCATTCTTTACCAAAATAATAATCTTGACAAAGTTCTACACAAATATTAGTCTATAATTAGAGTTCTAACTATTAAAAAGAAGGTGAGTAAAATTAAAAGCTCTGGTATTCTAACTCAAAAAATTGCTTGGCTTTTTCTAGAGTGGAGAAGGTATAACCAAAAAAGGCTGGTTACTTACGATATTACTATTCAGCAAATGGCACTATTAAATGAGCTAGAAAAAAATCAATTCCTGTCACCAAATGAAATTGCTGACTATCTGCATTGCGACCGTCCAACTGCTTCGGTTATTATCAAAAATCTTGAAAAGAAAGATTGGATTTATCGAAAAAAGGATGAAAAGAATGCAAAATATCATAAGATCCTAATCACAGATACTGGCAAAGAGGTTTTGCAAAAAGTTAATTCCTCAGTTCCACAGCTTACAATAAGCCCATTTGATGTGCTAACCTCTGAGGAGAGTGACCAACTATTTTATTTACTAAGCAAGTGTGAAAATAGGATGAAAGAAATAATATGTTCAAAGGAGAATAACAATGAGTGAATTAATGAAAAGTAATATGCTCACAAGGGCTCTTGTGCTTGGTGGAGGAGGAAGCATGGGAATTGGTTGGGAAACCGGCTACTTAGAAGGTCTTGCTGATGGTGGTGTTGACACTCGTATTGCCGATTTAATTGTAGGAACATCAGCTGGTTCCCAAGTTGGGACTTTGGTAGCCTCAAACCTATCTTGGAATGATATTTGGGAAAGACTGATTGATCCGAAGCATCAACAGATTGAAGAAAGTCCGTCATCAAACCTTGGTCCAGTTTTCGAAAGATATGATGAAATTGCTGCTTCTTCTAAGACACCTCATGAATGGATTGAGAGGATTGGAGAGTTAGCTATTGAGACAAAGATTATACCTGAAAGTAACCAGCTATCAAGAATAGAAAACAAAATAACTGGCCTTCATTGGGCTGAGAGTTTGCGCATTGCTGCAATAGACCTTGCTACCTCAGAAAGAGTCGTTTGGGGTCCTAACTCTGGTGTAGAATTACTTCGTGCTGTAGCTGCAAGTTCTTCTCTCCCAGGTGTATGGCCACCAACTACCATCGGTTCTCGTAAATATTTCGATGGCGGAGCTCATTCCATGGAAAATGCTGATGTTGCTGAAGGAGCAAACAAGGTTCTGATTTTATCTGTGGGACTTCCTGTAAAAACTCCTTATACGCTTGAAGGCCAAATTCGAAACTTGCAGGAATCTGGTTCCGAAGTAGAATTAATCAAACCTGACAAGAATACTTATTCAGCTTTGCAGAAGCTTGGTGGAAACCCAGTTGATCCTAAAATACGTCCTGTAATTGCTGCTTGTGCTCGAGAACAAGGCCGCAAGGATGCAGAACGCCTTGCAAGTTTTTGGAATCAAGCGTAAACTTGCTTAACAATCTTCATAATCGTTCATGCAAAAAATAATATAAAAAGTTGAAGAATTAATAATTATTTAGTTAAAAAGACTAATAAGGGGTTAATAAAATGTTTAATACAAAAATGAAAAAAAGTGCCCCATCCTGGAAAGATAAGCACTTTTCCGATAAATTAATACTAAATTAATTTATACAACAACCCCAAAACATAATATATGTTTTAAGTATGCTTAGTGTTACCAGCACTAAGCATTTTATATATTATATCAAACTCTTTATAAACACGAAAAGGTGTATTTGTAATTTACTTAATAAACATTTTCATAAGTTTATTATAAAGAGGATTAACCATATAACCTGTAGGGCTATGGGAATACCTTTTCCCTGTATTAAGCTTACTTATCTTTTTCATTTCTTCACTGGATAGTTCAAAATCAAACAACTGGATATTTTCTTTAATTCTTTTTGGGTTTGATGATTTTGGAATAATGATAATTCCCCTTTGTATATGCCAGCGCAGAATGACTTGAGCCACTGTCTTCTCATGATTACTTGCAATTTCTTTTAATACTGTATTTTTAAATAAATCTTTATTCCCTTGTCCTAATGGAGCCCAGGCTTCATGTAGGATTTTATGTTTAACTAAATAATTATGTAATTCATCTTGTGGAAACTCCGGATGGGTTTCAATTTGATTAATCATGGGTGTAATCTTCGAATGTTTCATTAATCTCTCAAGGTGCTGGATTTCAAAATTCGCAACTCCAATGACTTTGATTTTTCCCTCAAGGTACAACTCCTCCATAGCCCTCCATGCTTCAATATAACCAGGTGCTGCAAAATGAATTAAATACATATCAATGTATTCTATGTTTAAATTTTTACAAGTTTTTTCAAATGCCTTCTTAGTAGCTTCATAACCAAGCTCCGTATTCCAGACTTTAGAAGTAATAAAAAACTCCTCTCTAGGTATATTACTTTTTTGAATTTCTATCCCTAAATCTTTTTCATTTCCATAAATTTTAGCTGTATCAAAATGACGATAACCAATTCTAATGGCTTCCCCAACTGCAGTTTCAAAATCTTCTATCTTAGTTATTTTATATACCCCAAAGCCTACTTGAGGAATCTTCACACCATTAACTGCTTCAATTTCCTTATTAGCTAAATTCATTTATTTACTCCTTTCAAAATAAATTATAGATATAATATTTCAATGCCTATTAAAAGCTATTATCTATATTTCTGTTTCATCCAAACTCTCTTTCCAGCACTCAGACATAAATTCTTCAAGATGAGAAAATAATACTTTCATCAAAACCAATCCGCTTTTCTTTGGATTGTTTATATGATAAAAATTCATCGTACCTTGTTTTACCACATTCACAATTTTTGCTTCTTTTAATATCTTCAAATGATGCGAAACTGCCGGCCGTGATAGATTTGTTCTTCTACTTATTTCTCCAACTCTCATTCCCGGATAACTTCCTTTAGACAAACTTAAAATAATTAGTTGTCTTGTCTCATCCCCAACTGCTGTTAACACAGGCCTGCATTCTTTAAATTCATTTTCCAGCTGCTTTAGATTTTCTAATTCATTCATTGATATGACTCCTTTAAATAAAGATATCAAATAATATATAGTTAGCTCTTTTCTCTACATAAAATTAACTCATTTATATGTTGATGGCTTAATCTTTTAATTCATGATAGCAATTTATAATTAGCTTATCAACATTGGTAAAGTAAATCGAGACGAATATATTATTATATAAGTAAATTTACATTTAATATATCTCTAAGCATAAACAGATGAAAAATCTATATATACTGGTACATCTTTATACCCTACGGTTCTACATCTATGTCCATAGTGCTGTGTATAGTCTTCCCAATTACCTGTAACATAGCAATGATAATGATCTACTTTCCAGTAAAGCTGAACTCCAATTGTTTCATTGAGCATATTTTCTGCACACCATATAGCTTCTGTTATAGCCTTTAGTTTCCTAGTTGCTGACGTTGGCAGTGGTTTTACCTTTGATTTATTTAAAAACTCCTGATCAAAAATATCCCAAATACTATTTTCTGTGATTTGCAAATTAAAATCCCAATCAGCTATAATACCAGTACCTTTGTTATATACATTGAAATCTGAAACTGCAGCAGTTATTGGTTCTGAAATAGTGTATGATTTGCTAAAAGTTGGATTTTGGGATAAATCAACACCTACATTAAATTCGTTGCTTATAGTATATTGTACTTGTCTTTGAACATTTTTTGGTTCTGTAGATAAGGTCTTCAGTTTATCAGTATTGGGCTGCATGTGTATTTTTATATTTGCTTGGAAGTAACCCTTGTCATAGGTACTGTCATTTTCTATTTCACCGCCATTAGAAGGATTAAAACCTGAACCAGCACTTCTTATTCTTAAATATTTATAGTTTGGATTGGAAGAAGCAATAAGGGCAATCTCCATAACTATAGAGTTATTTGCCACCTGTTGTTCTGATAGGTTCCACTTATTCTCAATAATTAAATAATTAAGTTTAAACTGATTTTCGGGTAAAACTGCTAGTGTATTGTTCATTGATTGGTTTCTAAACTCCGGAGGTATATCAAAGTCTGAATATAGTATACTCTCTATGACTCTAGCTTGCTTTGCTACATTTAACTCTCCAAAAGAGTCTTTAATCTCACTATTTGAATACTCATTATCGTTTACTTTTTGAACATTAAAATTTTTGCTGCCATCGATACTTTGGGTGACATGACTCTCACCATAGTCATATATATCGCTTTCATATAAATCTAATACATTAAAAACATTGTATTTATCATAAGACCTTATGATCATGCATTTACTTTCAAATCCTACTTTAATCATTTTCGATAAGCATTTTCCATTATGGACATTTAATAAAATCAAAGACTTACCCAAAACTAGTGCATCATTAATTAGTTTATTAAGTGCGAATTCATTACTGTTTTCCACTACATCCTTGAAGTCTACCAATATGGTAGAATAATAACTTAGATCAATATTATTTTCACTGCCAGTATATATAAACAAACGATGAAGTATATTCTTCAACTCATCCACTAGAGGTCCTAAAGAAGTATTTTCCGTTAATAACCTATTATGTACCATATGATTTCCTCCATAAATTCACCATATATACTTAAGAATATGCAGCTTTATATTGTTCTGAACTTAATTATCAAACTTTTCTACTAAAAAATTAGGCAGGCTTTAAGAGCAAATAAAAAATACCGAACTTTCATAAATTTTCATATAAAAGTCCGGTACAGTTTTCACTTAGAGGTATTGAAATCACTTCACCTATAAGTTTTCTAAAAAAATGTGTTTATATAGATAAAATTTATATTTAAGCATTAACAGAACCAAAATTAATATTTACTGGTGTGCCTTGGAATCCTACTGTTCTCCATTTGTGAGTATAATGCTCAGTATATGAAGCCCAATCCCCTGTAACATAGCAATGGAAGTGGTCAACTTTCCAGTAAAGCTGAACTCCTATTACATCATTAACGGTATTATCTGAATACCATACAGCTTCAGTTATTGTTTGCAAATTCTTAGTTGCTAATGCAGGAAGTGGTTTTACCTTTGCTTTCTTCAAAAACTCCTCATCAAATATATCCCAGATACTATTCTCTGTCAAAGAAAGATCAAAGTCCCAATCAGCTGTAATTCCAGCACCATTGTTATAGATATTGAAATCTGATACTACTGTAGTCATTGATTCTGAAATTGTATATGATGAGCTAAAAGTTGGATTTTTTCCTATATCTACTCCAACGTTAAATTCACTACTTGTAGTATATTGTGCCTGCTTATTAACATTCTTAGGCTCTGTAGATAAAGTTTTTAGTAAAGTGGTATTTGGCTGCATGTGAATTTGTACATGTGATTGGAAATATCCTCTATCATAGGTGCTATCATTTTCCATTGGAGCACCATTTGCAGGGTTAAACCCAGCACCAACACTTCTTATTCTTAAATATTTATATTTTGGATTAAAAGAAGCAATAAGTGATATTTCCATAATTACTGAATTATTTGTTACCTGTTGATCTGATAAATTCCACATTCCCTCAATAGCCAGATAATTTAGTCTAAATTGACTTTCTGGTAAATCAGCTGGTGTACTACCAGGTGCAGGTGGGCATAATCCTTGAGGTACCTTGAAATCTGATTCTAATATTGCCTCTATCATTCTTACTTGGTCTGCAACACATAGGTTTTCAAAAAAGCTCTGACATTGGGTAGGTTGACATTCGCATTCGCACATATTAGTGTCTTCCACACTAAAACATCTGTTACCAGTGTCGTCTTGGGTAACATCAGCTTGACCACATTCTTGCATAACGTCTCCACCTAAACCTAATACATTAAATACATTGTAAGTGCTATAAGGTCTTACGATAATGCATTTACCCATAAATCCAATTCCTAGTATTTTCGATAATACTCTTCCATCCTCAACATTTAATAAAACTAATGGCTTTTTAAGAGCTAATGCCATAGAAATTACCTTATTGAGTTCTAGTTGGTCACTGCATTCATCTAAATTGGCAAAATTTATTACTAGAACAGAGTAATTACTTAAATCAATATCTCTTTGATAGCCGCTGTATATGAACGGATGGTAAAGTGTACCTTCCAATCTTTTTATTAAAGAGTTTTTCATAGTATTTTCTAAGAAAGGTTCAAAATTTCTCATATAAACTCCTCCAAAATTCCTTCTTATAACACAATATATGACACATTTCTTCGTTATGTTACTTTTTTTACTTTGTTCTAAATGTAGGAATTCCATTGTCCTATAACTAAACATTGTATAGATTATTTTCTAAATTATCGTATATTTTTCATCAAAAATCCTTCTCTCCTGCCCCCTAAAGCCTTCAGAGCTCATATATTGATATTTCATTTAAATAAGTCTATATTTCTTATATCCTCAATATTTGAAGCTATAATTTATTGAGTTTATAATAGATGATGGTTCATTAACTATAAAAAAAATTTATCGATAATATATCTTAAATGATACTTAAAGCAATAATTTTTATTTTTATATATTAAATATAAGTAATATATCTAGAGATTTTATTAAAGGCTGGTGGATGTAAATATGAATATGAATTTGAGTTTTTTACGTCAAAATACTGAAGAAAGACGTGATTTAATATTAAATGGTCCTATACTTTCAACACTTTTCCTACTTTCAATCCCAACCCTTATGATGGGACTAGTACAATCCATAATACCTGTAATGGATGGAATTTTTATAAACAATATTGTTGGAACTATAGGTGCAAGTGCCATTACCTATTCAGGTCCTATTATAAATATGGCAATAGCTCTTTCTCAGGGACTTAGTGTTGCAGCAATTGCTATGATTGGCCAGATGAACGGAAGAGGTCATTATAAGAGAGCAAAATATGTATCAACTCAAGTTGTGGTCTTTGCATTTCTTATAGGAATAATAACAGCTCCTATACTTTACGTATTAGCATTTCCTATATCAAGCAGAGTTGATCCACAAATATCTCATGACGTTTTTTTGTATCTTTCTTTAAACTCAATGGTTCTACCTTTTTTATTTCTCGAAGCTATATATAACTCAATAAAAAATGCCAACGGAAAACCTGAAGCTACCTTCATAAGAATGATGCTAATGCTAGTTTTAAAGTTTATCTTTAATGTATTGTTCATTGTTGTTTTTCCTTTAGGGCTAGTGGGTTCAGTTATATCCTCTTTTGCTGCAAACTTAATTATTTGCATTTGGATGTTTTACGAATTGTTTGTTAAAGCAGGAGATGACAAGCTTATACTTAGAGGCTTTAAATTCGATTTTAAGATTTTGTTCAAGCTTATAAAAATAGGAATACCTTCTATGATATCAAGCTTAATGCTTAGCCTTGGCTTCTTTCTTATAAATAATGAGATTGAAAAATATGGTCCTATAGTATTGACTGGTCAAGGAATAGCAGGTAACATAACCTCAGTTTGCTTCATACTGCCATCTGCCTTTGGTTCTGCGGTAACTACCATGGTAAGTATGAATGTTGGAGCAGGACAAGGTGATAAGGCCCGTAAATCTTGTATTGAAGGTTGTATAGTAAGTGCTATTACTGCAGCATTATTAATCATTACAGTAGTTCCGCTGTCCCCTTACCTAACGGTTTTATTTACTAATAAACATGATGTACTGGAAATTGCTAATAAATCTCTTCATATATACACATATTCTGTAATAGGTTTTGGTATATGTATGGTAGAGCAAGGTGCCTTCATAGGACTAGGTCGTACAGGCATACCTCTTATTATGGGATTTCTTAGAATATGGCTTTTAAGATATGTATTTATCCTAGCAACAGAGCATGTTCTCAGCTTTTACTCAGTATTCTGGGGTAATTTATTCTCAAACTACATGGCAGCAATAATCACCACTGTTTTAATAATGAGAATAAAATGGGTATCTGCCCTCTCTAAAAAAGAAAGTAAGCGTGAGACTAAAAAACTTGCATCTGTATAATTTCTTTAAATTAATTGGTTAACCATCCGACGCTTTAATGAGCTTACGCAAAGAATTAATATGATTTTTTCATATTCCATGGCTAAAACTGTAAACTCACTACGTTCGAACAGTACAGTTTTACTTTTTAAAAATCCATGCATTCTATAAATATTTTATATCTTAAATTTAATAAAATAAAAATGCTATATTATTAAAAAGTAAAAAGTAAAAATATATCGCCTGCCAGAATTTCTTCACATTCGTTCAGAAAAGGCAGATGCGTAAAAAAATCACTAATAAAGAACAATTAGCAATTTTTTAGAGCCATTCCATCTGAGAAAAATCATTTAATTCTAATAGCTCGCTCATATAGCGTCTCCTGTATAACCAATTAATTTAAATAATACTCTTAAATATAGAAATTCATAGAATGATAAACTGCTCTTATCCTACTTCTTACACTTAATAACCATGAAATTTATTGAATGATTACCTGGCCTCTCCTTATTCGGTTCATCTATTTCTGATGCTTCTACCAGATTATATTTTCCAAACTCCTCTTTTACAGAGTCAAAATCATAGAAAAATAGCCTTACCCCTTGCATTGTCTCGTACCAGTCTTCACTAAGCTTTTTACCTTTTCCATACATCGGAGCCTTTTTTGACACAGCAGTGAAAATCATATATCCGTTAGGCTTTAGCTGATTATAACAAGCTTGAATCAATTTTGCCCTTTGCTCCTTATCTAGTAAATGAATAAGCGCATAACAAAATATACCGTCATATAGTTTGTCATCAAAAGGCATATCTGTCACTGACCCATGATATATGGGAAAATCAATTCCATTTTTTCTTGCTAAATCAATAGCAGTTTGTGATATCTCAATACCTGTTACATCAATTCCATTATCTGAAAAAATCTTTGCATTTCTTCCGTACCCAACACCAGGAATTAGTATTTCTTTTACCTTGTTCTCAATAAAAAAGTCCTTTGCCTTAATTGCAGAATCTGCAGGTTCAACTCCCCACATCATTTGTTTTTCTATAAAACTATCTTCCCAAAATTCGCCCATTTAGATCTCTCCTTTAAATATTTAGTGTACTCGCTTGTACACTGATTGATTTTATTTATTTTATACATAGACTACATATAAACAATGTAGTCTATAATACATCTAATTCATTGAATATAATTTCCATCTAAGAACTTCTAATTGTTCTTTAAGTCTTCTATTCTCATTTTAAAATCTTCTCATTTAAGGCATTGAAAATTTCAATAATATCTTATTCATCTTATTATCACTATTACAGACATTTTATATCTATAATTAAAGCATAAAAAACTTATAGACTAGAGTCACCAAATAAATAGTTAATTATTCTTCATTCACTTCAATCTCTTGCTTATGTTGGAGGATCTCATATATCTTCTTATTTTGAAGATAGTTCTCCATTACATCTTCAGCTTCATTCATTACTTTAAGGATACGACATTCACTGTCTTCTTCATGAAGTCCGCAGTCAAATAATGCCCCCGCTCCTTCTATTGCCTTGATTACGTCTAGAAATGAAATAGCTTCTTTCTTCTTACGTAAAACATAACCACCATTCACTCCCGGAGTTGATTGAACTAAACCTGCTTTCACTAACTGGGTTAAAATTTTCGAAAGATAAGTAGAAGATATATTCAGATGTTGTGCTAAGGTTTGTAATACTAAATTGTCAGTCTTATCATGGGCAATCATATACGCAACTGTATGTAATGCATAGTTTGTAGCTTTTGTGTATCTCAAATTCTCTCTCCCCTTCAAAAGATATTACAGAGTCTATTTGTCTATAATAATATATGTAATGCTTCCTGTTGTCAATAATAAAGGTTTTAGATTAAATTTAAAGGGAATAAATCATTACTGTATCAATTGATCCTACTGGATTTAATTGTTTATTCCTCTGATGTTTCGATGAGTTTAATCCTGCCAAAATAAAAGTAGCCTGGATTTCTAGGTCCAAGCTGCTTTCTGTATAAGAATATTAAATAATCACTTACTAGCTTTTTATTGGAAGAATTGCCTTGAATCTTGTGCATCTCTTTTCATATGTGTCTCAGATATATTGTTTGGCTCGCTGCCATCTTCTGATACGCATTTAAGATATTCTGTTCCATTTTTTGCTTTGGCTATTTCAACATCTTTAAGAACTCCTTGTTTTGCAAACATAACAGCTTCGCCTGTTGAAATTCTTTCTCCATTGTCTAATTCATATAATATTACCTGATCGTCCTCATCTTTTATAATTTTAGCTATTGTGTGTGCAAAGTTTTTATCTATAGGCATATAATCATTCCTTTCTTAAACTTAATACATATTAAGTTTAAGCAGTTATTGAAGGTATATACATGATTTTAATTAATTTATCAAAATAGTACATCAATAAAAAATTAAATATTAAGCTCTACATTATTTTATGGAAAGTAAACTTGACATTTATACTAAGTGGTAATACAATTAAATTATGGAAAGTAAGCTTTACATGAAAAGGAGTGGCACTGTGAAAAATCGTTTAGAAGAGATACGAAAAAAACATGGCATTAAACAAGAAGATCTAGCAACTGCTCTTGAAGTGTCGAGACAAACAATTGGTTCCCTAGAAAACGGAAGATACAATCCATCAATTCTATTAGCATTTAAAATCGCAAAATATTTCAATATGAGCATCGAAGAAATTTTTATTTATGAGGAGGATTAAATAAAATGAAAAAAAATATTACAAATTACTTTGCAGTGGCATTTGGATTGTTGCTATTATGTATAGGACTATATCTCAGTAAAACAATCCTTGAACCTCAAGGTATTATGAGAGCCTTCCCCTATGTATGTATTGGCCTCGGATGCGGAATTTTGGGTCATGGTCTAGGAGAGATTATCAGTCGTAGATCATTAAAAAACTATCCTGAGATTGATAAACAGCTTAAGATTGACAAGTTAGATGAACGTAATGTTTCTATTTCAAATCTAGCAAAGGCTAAAGCTTACGATATGATGATATTCCTATTTGGTGCCTTAATCCTTGCCTTTGCTTTAATGGGAATTGATATGATAGCTCTTCTTCTTTTAGTGTTTTCATATCTATTTATTGTTGTCTATGGTGTCTATTATCGTTTCAAATTTGATAAAACAATGTAAAGAGTTCCATAATAAAAGCAGCTTAGACCTCTGAGTCCAAGCTGCTTTTATTAGAATATCTTTCCCCCTACTTTGCATAGCTGTCATCTATCTCTGAAAGAACTCATTCGTACCTACCAAGCATCCTTATTACCGCTTTGCAAAGGTCAGGATTATTTCTAAGCTTTTCATCATTGAAAGAAATTTTATTTTCTCTAAGAACTTCACAGGCTTTTTTGAATAATATCATGTCTTCTATATTTATTACCTTATCCATGCTATCACCATATTTTGTTTTTGTTATATATTATGATGATATGCATATAGATGAACCACTTCATAATTGAATTTATCCAAATAAAGATTCGTAGATCCACCGAAATCTTTATTTGGAGTTTAAGGACTGAAGTAGTCTATCTGATTAATCGGAATAGATAACCCATTTCTATAAAATTAAGATATACTAGAATACATTTTAACTATTAATGGTACTTTACTTAAGTTATAGATTCTATTTCGAACTGGTTTATCTATAGATGTACCACTTCGAACCGAAATCTATTTTTAAAACTCTCACGGTTTCTGGTGAGAGAATTTAAAAATAATAAGTTTCATTACGAAGTGGTACATCCATATAAGCTACAAACAATTATTGATAGATGCTTGGAACTTCTCCAACTCTAAAGCTATTATCTTCCTTTAACTCGCAATAAAAGTATTGTTTGCTATCATTAATGTAATAGTTTCCCACTAGTTCATCTGCCCCTTCTACAGCAAGAGCAAGGTTAGTTTGTCCATCTTTTAATGGAATCTTCAGTTCTATAACTTCCATATCCATAGTTCTTAAAATAGCTGCAGTGCAGACTCCTAAGGAATAGTTGTCACCTTCCTGTCTTTCTAATGTTTCAGAAGGCTTTTGCAAATTAATTGTTTTATTATACACTTCTGTCTTATATTTAAATTTACTTATTAGAGAATAAACTGCTGAGATTTTATGATAATTATCCAAGCCATTTAGATTACATAAATCTTTAATTTGCTCCCCAAAATCTTTAATATTCTTCTCAATCTCAAGCTGTGTTTCCTCATCTTGCACTATGTGTTTATCTCCTTTTTTAAAGCTTGCCTTAAAATCTATAGGCTTCTTTATATTTAAAGCATCCATAGTGTAGCTCCAATTAAAGTCAATATAATCCTCCCCAACCTCTTCAGCAAGTTCTTTCTTTTCATTCTTTTCTTCAGTTTTTATCTCACTCTTTAAGTCTTTCTTAATCTTCTTTGGTTTCAATTCTTTAAATATAAATAATAAACATAATACGCTCAGTACTATAATCTTAATATCTATTACTTTAAAAAATATTTGAAGAACTAATGATAAAACAATAAGCACTCTTGCAGCTAGATTTATAGATCTTTGCCCTTTAGAATATTTAATTAAGCTCCACTTACTTATATCTATATTTTTAAATACGAATAGACTTTTCCTTATTACGTTACTTAATAAATAATAAAGCAGTAAAAATAGGATTACAAAGCCTACAAAATATATTGTAGGAGGTAAATAATCTGAAGAAATATATAGCAAAAACTTAAAAGGTGGATTTGGGAAGGTTTCTAAAAGAAAATCTGCAAATTTTATGCAAAGCCAATATACCGGCAGGTTTAGAGGAATCACATAGAATACTACAATTAAAAATAATGCAATTATTTCTATCATATATTGTTCCCCTCCCTTATATTCATAAATGGAGTTATGCTGCTAAGCTCTACTCCTAAGGTAAGCTTGATTATGGATATGCTGTCTATAAAAATATCTTCCCCATCAATGGTTGAAATCTCATATCCGCAAAGCTTTGAGTTTAATACATCCTTTGTAGCTTCTACAAAACCCTTGGTTGCTACAAACATACCATGCCTTTCTAGCTCTCGGCTATTATTGTATTGAAGCAATTCTTTAGATTTGATCAATCCTTTATCAATCCAGCTTGAGATTCCTTCATTTAAGTCTTCACCATATTTGAATTTTAAGAACTCATAAAAGTCTAAAGCTATATAGCTTTTTGAAGCCTCCAAGGAGTACTCTTCTATAGTTTCCTTTATTGCTTCTTCCCTAAACTGTTTAAGATCTGAAAGCTTTGCTGCAAGACCTGAGTAAATCCTTCCGAGATCTTTACTTTGAGCTTCATAGAACCTTCTTCTATCTTTAAAATCAAGCAAGCTGGTTATAAGATTCTCATCATCCAAATCATTATATTCTGCTGTGGCTAAAATATCTGATCTTACCTTTTTACAATTTTCTATACCTTCAGCTACTTCCACAATTCTTTCATTTATATAATCTATTATGGATTTTTGTACTTCGGCTAATTTATTCTCCATATATTGCTTAACTAAAATACCAGAATTTTTATAAACTTCATCTATATAAGTCTTTATGAAATTATTGAACTTTTTCACCTTATATTTATAGTCTAACCAAGTAAGTGATGAGATTAATCCTATCAATAAGACCACATATATAATTCTCATCACCATACTGAGATAAGGGAAAAACAAGTTATTTGAGGAATATAATAAAAAAGATGTAAGGATAATTATCTTAACTATAAAACCCATATAATTAGGGTAATTGTAAGCTTTCTTTTTCAAAGTTTCATTTAAGTAGCTTATATCCTTAGGCGCTTTAGTTCCGTGACCTGTAGACTGTCCTTCTGCATTTTTTAATAGTTCTAGTAAGAAGTTCTCTCCTTGTTTTAGACTATAACTTAAGGATATCTCATTCAAATCCCTATTTATTGCCTCTTTAGCTCGGGACGCAATATCACTGGAACTTTTGTCTATCTTTTTCTTTATTTCTCCTAGATATTTTTGCTCAAATACCCCTTCCCAATTTTTCATTATTCTAGGGTAATCCCAAATATTATCCGTTAGATTAACTTCTATTGCTTCATTGGACTTTAGTTTAGGTTCATTACCATCTATAAACGGCACTCCATTTTTAAGTTCATTTATATGAACACTGCTTTTAATATTTCTAAAGCTGTCATAAGGACTATAATCAATATATTTTTCAAAGCTTATAGCTCGTTCCATAAGATCAAAGCAAAGATAGCCTGAAAACTCTTTTAAAAGCTTATCCTTTCGAACCGATAAAGCTGATATTCCAATGGTGCCAACCTTAAAGTCACCTTCATGCATTAATATCCTTTGGTTAAAGTAGGATAAAGACGGATGCTTTGATGGAACAATATTCAAGTATATTAAATGAGAGCTTATATATTCTAACTCTTCCTTTGAAATTCTTGTACCATCCTTTGAGATGCTATGAAGAAGATATATTTTAGAATCAATATTTATCATATTTTCTTGTTTAGTAATGAACTTAACAATTGTGTTTAAATTATTAACTCCTCTTAATTTTTCTTCCTCATTATAAGCCCATTCTTTATGTGCTATTGGCATGATGTACAAGGACACCCCTGAATACTGTGACTTATCTACATTTCCATAGTTCAATCCATAAATAAGCTCAATTAGTTCGCTTGCAGATATTTCTGCACTATACATGTCCCAAAGCACATAAATATTTATCTTTACACCTTCAATATTCTCATTTCTAACCTTGTACCCTAGATCTACAAGCTTGTTAAGATTTTTAGCTGATAAAAGCTTATTATCCACTATTTCCTGAAGCTCACTCTTTATTTCATCAATACTTTCTACATCACAGCATTCTATTAGATTTAAAAAGTGCTCAGGTGTTTCTAAGAGCATATTATTTAAAAAGTCCAGGGCCTTTTTACCTGAAGGCCCTGCAGAAATTACTAATGAAGGATTAAATACTTCATTCATTTAAAACACCTCTACTATAATGATGTTTTATATTTAAGCTTCTCATAAGCAATAAAATCCTTCTCATTCACTTCATCGGAGATGAATTTTATCATATGCTCTTTTAGTTCTTCCTTCTTAAAGCTCTTTTCTATGGACATCACAAAATCATGTATTAATTTAATAAGCTGCTTGTCTTGTGCTAATTTATTAATAACTTCCTCCTGAGAGGTTCCTAAAACCAACTTTTTATCTATGGTTGCTTTGTTTTTAGGAAACTCCATACATTCTTCCGTATTATCTTCAAGCTCAATGCAGTAAGGAGAAGAGTAGATATATTTGAAACCTTCCTCATATCTAAGATTTTTAACAAAGTCTCCATCAACATTTATTATTAGTCCGTAAGCTAAGGATAGATAGTAATCCTCCATCAGTTTTTCTGTATCCAAATCCAAATCACTAAGTCCAATATATGACTCGTTTAGATGTAGTGGATAAGCCTTTGTGGAAAGAAGTCTTAGATAAAACTGCTTATAGTTTTTTATGTCTGGGAGATATCCTGCGCAAGCTCCCATGGTTATATGAATTACATCAATAGCATATGGATTTGTTGTTTCCACATATCTTGCTTGTCTTGATCTTTCTCCTGTTTGACTTCTGATCCAATTGTCTATTGGTTCTTGTGGTTTTATTGTGAAGCCATTGGTTATATTTTCATCCTTTACTACTCCAATATAATAGCATTCGGTCCAAGATACCTCTGGATTTTTTACTGCGGACCAAAAAGGCTTAGATAGCTTAGAGGTTATCTCAAGCTGCTCTTTAACATAATCATTTATACTCATATTTTTATCCTTAGCGTTTTGCTCTAAGATCTCCATTATGTTAATCTTAGAATCAACTTTATCAAATTCTCTTTCACAAATTTCTAAGAGTCTGTCTTTTCCTTCTTTAATAACAGAAATAATACTCATATCCTTAAACATGGCTGCAACTTTTTCTGTAAGATTCTTAGCAAAATTTTCATAATAATAGTGTTCGTAAAATTCCTTTGTTATCATTTCTCTGGAAATAATATTGCCGCCATACTTTTTGTTTGCCTGATAGTTGATCTTGTTCAATCTATTGTTAACTTGATTAATGTAAGCATTTATATCTCCAATTACAGCGCTAATGCTAGCTTTACAGTCATCAATAATTTCTGCTGCCAGGTCATACTTTTTCTTTAGGATTTTGTATGCTAACTCTCCAAATTTTTGATCTACAAACTTATTAAAGTCAGAAATCAGTTTTCCCTCTACATCCTTCTTACCGTTTTTGACCTTTTTATCTTTAATATTGTCCATACTGTTTTCAATATTGGCTCTATCAACAGTGCTCTTATTATTAAAATCCGCATAATTTTCATAATCACTTGCAAAAGCTGACTTAAGTTCAGTTAGAATTGCATTTAAATTAATCAGTCCATACTCTACAGCTTTTTCATTTACAAAGCTACTAAGGATTCTATTTACTAATTCTTTACTATTCTCCTGGTCACTTTTCCATTCCTGATATCTTTCATCTGAGATATTTTCAACTCTCTTGAGATTTCCTTTTTTACCTATAAACTCAGTATATTTCTTTCCACTATATCTATTACTACTTCTAAAATCCTTAAGCCTATCTGTGATTTCTAAGGCTTCGTTGATATCTTGTGCTAAATTTTGAGCTATTTCATAAAGGTTCTCCTCTTCATTTGAATTGGATATCTTTGATAATATTTCAGAAGTAAGTCTATAAGCACAGTATCTCCTCAAATTTTCTACTGGTACTTCCATTGAAGAAGATGAAAAAGTACTAAAGTGCCTATCCCTTTTTAATACTGGGTCTTTATCTTTACATATAAAATTAGCATAGTCTGCTCTTAACTGAGATCCAAGCTTTGTGCCTACCTCTTGGAATAATTGAAGGGAGCACAAATCGTAAATGTCCTCAATATTTGTTAATACTCCACCCATCTCATTTTTATTTTCAAGTAGATAACAGATATCAAAAAGCTTCTTTTCAAGCTTGATTTCTCCTATATTGTTGTACTTAAATGAGTACTTTTCATCATCTGGATTTGTGATAGAAGACATGAAAAACTCCAATTCTTTAAGTGCAGCATAGCAGTTTGCCTTACTTCTGTTTTGAGCATCTAAATCTGAAGAAAGCTTGTCATCATAACAGCTTTCTAGGGTGAATAAGCCAATTATATTTGTATTATCTCTGTTGAATACCTTAGAAAGCATTACAGCCACATCTAAAAAAGTACCGCAACCAGTGCCCCCAGCCAAAGAACCAACTACATAAACCTTATGCCTATCTATGTTTTCTAAATAAGCTTCTCCAACATCTGTTAAAACCTTGTGTAGATCCACAAGATCATTCTTTGCAGTATTTAAAGTATCATATACTAACTGTGCATTTTTAGCTAAGTACATTCTACCTATAGGCCTCATCAGTCCTGCACCTTGATCTGTTGATGTAAAGAAATCAGGAGTAATAGGTGGATTTTTAGGAAGCCAATCAAAGTATGGATTCTTATAAGCCCAATCTAAGGTTGTCTTAACTCCCTCCCCAAATCTCAACTGGCACTTTTCGTTGTTATCTATGTCATCATCTAAGAAAGATTTTAAGTCTGTATCTATTATCAAATATCTTATAGGCAGCTTTTTACCACCATATCTTTTACTAAATAGCTTTTTAAGTCTTTTAATAACTTGAAATCCTGTACCTCCCAGTCCAATAACTAAGGTAGGCATAATATCCTTTGGAACTTCCATGTTACGCATAGTTAACCTCCTAATATAGTAATTTTACTTTTTAACAAATGAACTACATAAAAACAACTCTTATTTTTTCTTTTTTAATAGTTAAAGACACCTCCACTCCTGGTGTGTAGGCTACTTCACTTCCTACTTCTTCTTCATTTAATAGAATTTCCTGTGATTCTGTGCCACAGTAATTAAATTTGAAGATATTATCCTTCTTAATTAGATAAATCAAACCAAGTAGGAATTGAGGTTTGTCCTCTATTGTGAGAGAAAAATATCCTATGGCATTGTCATCTATATCATCTATGGCTAAGGTTTTAAGTCTATTATTAAAGTTTAGATACATAGTATTTTGCTGCAAATTCATAGAAAGATTTATTGAACTAGTTCTTGAACCAACGGTGCAATCTAGTTCTTTTGCCACACTATAGCTCTCAATGTTTTTCTTAAAGGAACTCTTCCCTAAGAGGTATAAAAATGCAGCTATTAAAGCTAATGTAACTACAATTATTAGGGGAATCTTGAATAAGTTTAGATAGTATAATGCACCTGATAATATAACTAATTTTGTGCTTATACTTCCAGTTAACTTCACATCGTCAGCAGTCTTAAAGGAAAGCTTCAGGTTTCTTGAATTTTTAATAGGTTTTATTGAAACTGATATTTCCTTTGGCCCTTTTGGCTCTACTTCAAATTCTCCTACTTTGTTTTTATCTTCATCTAAAATCTCTACTTTTTCTTTGTCATATAGTATGACATTACCTAGTTTTATATTTAAACTTACATTTTCTCCAAGCTTATAATTTTTCTTAGAAGAAGTAACCCCTTCAATATCAACGCACGGCTTGTCTATTACATTTAGACTTTCATAAGGCAGATAATAGCTAAAGCTTTCATTGTTCACTACTCCATTTATGCTTGTAGAAACCTTTACTACTCCTTTTTTATCAAACTCAATTTCACTTAAAAGAGCTCCATTTTCAGCCTTTAACGGATATTCTTTTTTTCCTGTGCCATCATCTATAACTACAGTTCCGCCTAAGCTCGTAACCTTACTGCCATCCTTAGGCACAAGTTTAAGCTTCATTTTATCTCCCAGTTTTACATTGTTAGGTAGCTCAGATTCATAATAAAAAGGTGGATAATCATTAACATGTATAACTACTTCCTTAACACCAATGATACCGCCATTTCCATCTTGAGCTATTAAGGTAATAGGATATTGGCCTGGCTTGTCCTTATTAAATTCATACTTAAAAACATCACCTACCTTATTATTAAGGTTTTCAATCTTATCTTGCTCCTTCTTTTGAAGGTAAATTCCATCGAGCTTCTTATCGCTCTCCACTGTTATATCAAACTTTAAAGGTATTCCTTTTGGTATGTTTAGCGTTGTCTGAGTTGAATTTATATTTATACTTGCTTTACTTTTTATTTGAACAATAATAGAATTTTTCGAGTTGTCTTTGCTATCTATCTTTAAGGTTTTATCACTGTCATTTTTTAATCTATAAATCTTATAGGTATCCCCAGTTTTATCTGCTGGCACTTCCTCACCATTTGAAGTAACACTAACTAAAGGGGATTTATTTTCACAGGAAGCTGCCTTTATAATAACTTCATCAACCATGGAACTTAACTTAATTTCCTGACCTTTTTGACTTTCTGTATTATAGTTAGCTATGGTATAGAAGCCCTCCATATCACCAAGCATCTTACTAAAAGCATTGAAAAGCTCTGCTGAGTTTTCACAATATAGAAAATCTCCATCTGTGTTAAATGCTATGGAATTCAGTCTATTTTGATCCACATCCTTTGAAAGTCCTATTGTATTAATCTTTATCTTTGAGGAATAGGCTTTTTTAACTAAGGAATTAAGTTCACTTTCATGACTTGCAGTGATCCCATTAACAGGATCTTCCTTACCATCAGACAAAACAATAATTGATTTATCCCCGGTCACTGTATCAAGCTGAGCAATTGCTTCCTTCAAGCCTTCCTTTAAATCAGTACCTTTATCTTCAAACTTTATAGACTGAAAAAAAGTCTTTAAACTTTCTCGTGAAGGCTTTTCACTGAGCTTTTTATCATAAGTCACCGTTTCTCCAAAACCCAAAACATTCACATTTACCTTGTCACTTAGGGTATCCATAAGCATGACACCAGCTACTAAGGATAATCCAAAAGGATCTGTTTTTTTCATACTTAAGGATTTATCTATTAAAATAATTAGATTTTTTTCTTGATTTTTTTCTGCGGCTTTAACTTTTTTCACTTGGCTTATTACACCAAAATTAAAAACACTTAATATCAAAGCTACAGCTATTGCAATAAAATGCAGTTTTGTTTTTCTATCTGATTTTCTTCTCAAGCTTCTCTCCTCCCAAATAAATTTACTTTAATATACTATTTAAAATGGATTTTAATTAGAACAAGGATTGAATTTGTTAAGAATAATTTAAGACTTAGGCGAATTACATAAATTTTCTAACAATCATGTTGACATTGACGTAAGGTCAATTGATATAATGGGGTTAGCTTAAGGGAGGTATATTATGGAAGAAATATATACAATAAGAGAAGTTTGTGATCGCTATGGTGTTACAACTAGGACCCTTAGATTCTATGAAGAAAAGGGAATTTTGAAAAGTGTTCAGGAAAAAGATCGTATGCCAAGAAAATATTCCAAATATGAAGCAGAGAAAATTGGACACATATTATTTTTAAAAGAACTGGGTTTTAATATCAGTGAAATATGTGAGCTTTTAAATGATAAACATGATTTAAAATCGGCTATTCAATCTAGGCAATCACTGATTCAGACACAGATTGAATTGAAAAACATCCAGCTTAGACGTCTGCAAAATACAATGAAGTTAATAAATGATGGGAAAGATATTTTCTCATTTCACTGCGATATAGATGATGAAAAAAAACTTCAGAAAGAAAGAGCTTTAGAGTTTGCTAAAAGCTTCATAGAAAAAGATTGGGATTCTATGAGCCAATTCTTTGCACCTACTTCAAGAGACTTTTTATCGGTAGATATTATAAAGAAATTTAGGGAAACCATTTCTGATGAGATAGGAAATTTTAAAGCAATTGTTCACATCCTACAGTTTGACTATGATATATCTTTATACCTTGAATTTGAAAATTGTGGTGCAGTTATGAAGATAGTATTCTCAGGTTCTTATATAGTAGGATTCACTATAGATGAAATAGATATTGATATAATAAATGATTTTTTCACTAGAAATAGAAACGTTTCTAAGGATGAACCAGTCTAAAACTAAATTGATTTTTATGCGCTGTTGAAGCACCGTGTTTAAACACATCCTTAAGTTTAGAGAGGAGTTATATATGGTTAAAAGCGGTATTAACTACAAAAAGGAGTTTTATAAAAATAATCATATCAACTATTTTGTTTCTATATTTGTTATGGTTTCTATTGCAGTTCTACAAATCGGCATTGCATTTGTACTTCAAATACTTCTGGACATAGCATCTAGTAGAGATATGACAAAGCTATGGCACTCACTAGCAATTGCTGCAATTGTTATGGTATCCACAATATTTGCGTACTTTATAAAGAAAATATTCTTTAATCGCTTTATAAAAAAAGCCCTTAGTCAATATAAGAATAAAGTTTTCCAGAAAATTTTAGATAAAAATATCAGCGCTTTCAATAAAGAAACATCCAGCACCTATATATCGGCCTTTAGTAATGATTTAGCCTCAATTGAACAAAATTACTTAATCGGCAGTCTAAATCTAATCTTACAATGTTCTTTATTTATAGGTGGCATTATGGCAATGGCTTACCTTAACTTTAGAATGCTCTTAGGAACTTTAGCTACTTGTATTATTCCTATCTTAGTATCTGCCATTTTCGGGAACAAGCTCACAAATGCAGAAGTAAAAGTATCTGATGAAAATGCCTCTTTTGTAGCTCTTGTCAAAGATCTGTTGACAGGTTTTCCTGTAATCAAAAGTTTCAAGGCCGATAGAGAAATTTTCCATATCTTCGTCAGTAAAAATGATGAATTAGAACAGACTAAAAAGAATCGTAGAGATATAGCTAATAACATTGAAATATTTAACTCCTTTGCTAGCCTAATTGTTGAAATAACCATATTTGGCTTAGGTGTACACTTGTCCATAAAAGGTGTTATCACCGTTGGAGTTGTTGTTGCTTTTATTCAGCTACTAAATTATGTTTTAGGTCCTATTAATTCTATTGGTCCTATTATTGCAAATAGAAAAGCTGCAGAAGGTTTAATAGAAAAATTTCAAAGTATTGCTGAAATTTCAAACAGCACAGATGGAAGCACAGCTCTGTCCTCTTTTAATAATACAATTGTTTTTAAGAATGTTTCTTTTGGATATACAGAAGAGAGTTCTACTCTAACCAACATTAATCTAAAATTTATAAAAAATAAAAGTTATGCTATTGTAGGAAGCAGCGGAAGTGGTAAATCAACTTTACTAAATCTAATGCTAGGGTATCAAAATAACTACAAAGGAACCATAGAAATTGATGAAAATGAGTTGCGGGATACTTCTATTGACAGTCTATATGATCTGGTTTCAATGATTCAACAAAATGTATTTGTATTTAATAATAGTATTGCTGAAAATATTACTCTTTTTAGAGCCTTTGAAAAAGAACAGGTTGATTATGCGATTGCCTGTTCAGGCTTATCAAAATTGATTGGTGAAAAAGGGATAGATTACAGATGTGGTGAAAACGGAGTAAATCTCTCTGGTGGTGAAAAGCAACGTATTTCTATTGCCCGTTCTCTTATAAGAGGAACTCCAATCCTCATGATGGATGAAGCTACAGCTTCCTTGGATAACGAAACTTCCCGTTTAATAGAAGACGCTATTTTAAAAATAAAGAATTTAACTAAAATTATTGTCACTCACAAATTATACGCGGATATATTAACCCAATATGATCAAATTATAGTAATGAATAAAGGAGAAATCGTGGAGCGTGGTACTTTTAATGAGCTTCTCGAAAAGAAAGGATTCTTTTATTCATTGTACTCTATAACTAATTCTAGTGAACCTGTTAATGAAAATGTTATTTGATTTAATTTAAATTTAAAATTGTTAAAGATTCATCACTCTGAGCTATCCCTTGTTTACTTAACAAGGGATAGCTCAGATTCCTTAACTTGAGTTCCTTTACATAAGGATACCAGATTATAGCTTTCAAAGTTTGCTTAATCATCTAATATTCTAGTATCTCAAGTCTTAATATCCCTTGTCATCTATCACCCAATCACTATTTTTCTTATCTCTTATTAAAATCCACTGATAATCTGAATAAGTAGAGTTAGGATTTAAAACAGGATTTTCACCTGATCCGTCAACATCAAAAGCTAGAATAATGCTATTTAAAAGAATATATCTCCCAAACTAGCATAAATTAAAATGAAAGCTTTACAATTTTTATAGATTTCAACTTTAACTAATAATTTATGTATATTCAAAAGTCTTAATAAACAGCGATTTTTAAACATTCTTAACTCTATTTTACGCAGCATAACCTATTTAGCTATAACTTGTAAAGGTTTATAATTAATATTATAAATCTCTTGTTTCTGATAAATTTGTCAATAATACTCAATATAACCTAATTAAATGGGAGGTCAATTTAATGCAAATTTTAAAACATGTAATGGATGATGTTATAAAAAGGAATCCAAATGAACCTGAATTTCACCAAGCAGTAGAGGAAGTACTTTTATCCCTTGAACCAGTGGCAGAGAAACATCCTGAATGGGTAAAGGATAAAATCTTTGATAAGATAGTAGAACCTGAAAGGCAGATTATCTTCAGAGTACCTTGGGTAGATGATAAGGGCGAAGAACATATCAATAGAGGCTTTAGAGTTCAGTTTAATAGTGCCATTGGACCTTATAAAGGTGGACTTCGTTTCCATCCATCAGTTAATATTGGAATAATAAAATTCTTAGGCTTTGAACAAATCTTCAAAAACTCACTAACTGGTCTTCCAATCGGTGGCGGTAAAGGCGGCAGTGACTTTGATCCTAAGGGTAAATCAGATGGAGAAATAAAGAGATTTTGTCAGAGCTTTATGCTAGAACTTAATAGACACATTGGAGAAAATACAGATGTACCTGCTGGTGATATTGGAGTTGGCGGTCGTGAAATTGGATATTTATATGGTATGTATAAAAAAATAAACAATGAGTTTACAGGAGTATTAACAGGAAAGGGCCTCGGCTGGGGCGGAAGTCTTGCTAGAAAAGAAGCTACAGGTTACGGTCTATGCTACTTCATGAATGAAGCTTTAAAAGCAAAAGGCAAATCCTTTAAGGATGCAACTGTAGTTATTTCAGGTTCTGGTAATGTTGCTATTTATGCTAATCAAAAGGCAACAGAGCTCGGTGCTAAAGTTGTAGCTATGAGTGATTCAAACGGATATATCTATGATGCTAATGGAATAAATCTCTCCACTATTCAAAAAATAAAAGAAGTGGAAAGAAAGAGAATAAGTGAATATGTAAAATACCATCCTAATGCAACTTATACCGAAGGTTTTAGAGGAATATGGAATGTTAAATGTGATGTAGCTCTTCCATGTGCAACTCAAAATGAAATTGATGAAGATTCTGCTAAGACTTTAATTTCTAATGGATGTTATGCTGTTGGAGAAGGTGCAAATATGCCTTCAACCATGGAAGCTGTTAATCTATTCATCAATAACAAAATAATCTTTGGACCAGCAAAAGCTGCTAATGCAGGTGGTGTAGCTACTTCGGCTCTGGAAATGGCCCAAAACAGCATGAGATATTCTTGGACTTTTGAAGAAGTAGACTCTAAACTTCAGGAAATAATGAAGGGCATCTACGAAAAATGTAGCAGCACTGCTAGTGAGTATGGCTTTGAAGATAACCTAGTTATAGGAGCAAATATTGCTGGATTTATTAAGGTTGCTGAAGCTATGTATGCACAAGGAATTTAGTTTAAATTGACAGTAGATTAATGCGCTATTTCACTATAGGGCTCTTTTATTGAAACCTACGTCGTTATTTATGTTTGAAAATCATATATCTATACACTTTAGCTATGCGAAAAAATATAGTTGAAGTTATAAATCTGTAAATTAACCCAGGACAATAATATTTATAATTATAGTCCTGGGTTAATGCTATTGGCCAATCTCAGCTATTAATATACCAAAACATAAAATTATACACATATAAAGATGTACCAGTTCGAACAGAAACTTATTTTTAAAACTCCCACGACTTCTGGTGATAAAATTTAAAAATAATAAATTTCATTACGAAGTGGTACATCCATATACTTCATATTTGAATCTATTAAAATTAAGATTCGTAGAACTATCCTATAAACAGTTTAAATTCTCAATAATTGTATTTAAGTTCATAATTTTAAATACAGAAAAATTATTCTCGTAAATTTTTTTAATATATATTTAATTAATAATTATATGGGTGTCCCCCTTCACACCTCTGAATATGCAAGCATTAGTTACACTAACAGCCACTCATTTTTTTCAATTTATTCCACTGTTAACGATTAATTATCGAATTAAAACATTTGACACTGTTGTACTATATGTAGTATTATTTAGAAAAACATCCCACTATATATAGTGTTGTTTTTTTCAGATGAACCACTTCAATCCGAAATCTATTTTCAAATTCTCCTCTAGGTTCTGAGAGGAGAATTTGAAAATAGAAGTTTAATTATGAAGTGGTTCATCTATAGATGTACTAGTTCGATCTAAAATATATTTTTAAAACTCTCATGGCTTTTGGTGAGAGAATTTAAAAATATTAGTTTTATTACGAAGTTGTACATCTTTATAGAGTTCCAACTTCATCTATTAAGTTATGCATACCTCGAAAATCCTCATGACCCACTATTTTCGATCAAGCATAACTTAAGTTTTCGTAATGGAACCATTTAAAAAGGAAGATATGCTTTTCAAGGAGGATTTTTTATGAAGAAATTATTAACTAAAGAATTTTTAAATCAATATGCGGAGATTAATCCATTAGCTCCATTAGGAAGTTTTGTTTATTATAGAACTTATTCAAGATGGCTAGCAAAAGAAGGCAGACGTGAAACATGGCTTGAAACTGTTGAAAGAGCTGTTGAATACAATTGCAGTTTAGATCCCAACACTTCCAAGGAAGAAGCGGAAAAGTTATTCGATTTAGTATTCAATCTAAAAGGATTTCTTAGCGGACGTACCTTTTGGATAGGTGGAACCTCAGCTGTAAATGATCATGCTCTTGCAAATTTTAATTGTAGCCTTATTATATTGGATGGTTTTGATAAACTTGGCGAACTATTTTATGCATTAATGGTTGGAACAGGCGTAGGATTTAGAGTTCTTGAAGAGGATGTTAAATATCTTCCTAAAGCAAGACTTGTTGAAGTTATAAATAAGGAATATGAACCTAAAAGTAAAAATAATAGATTAGAATCCACAGCTCTAGATTTTTCTAACGAAAATACTAAAGCAAATATACATGTAGGTGACTCTAAAGAAGGCTGGGCTCAGGCTCTAAGAATGTACTTTGACATAATTACCAGAAAAGAATATAAGCATATCGTAACAATTGAGATAGATTATGATAGCGTAAGACCTAGAGGAGAAAGATTGATACGTTTCGGAGGAACTGCCTCTGGTCATGATAGCTTAAAAAATATGTTTACTAAATTCCATAAGGTTGTAAGTAAAAGAATTGGAAGTGATGCTGTTGAAGGCAAGGTACACGCTATCGATATGCTTGATTTTGCCAATATAATTGCTGAAAATGTAGTTGTGGGCGGAGTTAGAAGATCTGCTGAAATCGGCTTAATAGATGCCAATGATTCTGAAACAATTCAAGCAAAGAATGGCTTATATACTCAGGATTCAAACGGTAATTGGGTTGTAAATGAAGATATTATACATAGGGCATTATCCAATAATACCATAATCCACTTTGAAAAACCTTCTAAAGATTTTTGGAACTGGCAGTTTCAGCAAATGAGGTTTAGTGGTGAACCAGCAAGTTACAATGGAGCTGAAGCTTTAAGACGTAATCCTAATTTTAAAGGAACCAATCCATGCGGAGAGGTACTACTAGATGACCGTCAAACTTGTAATTTAGTTACTACCAATATTTTGGCTCATGTAAAAGATGGAAAACTTGATATAGATGGATTATTAAAAACTCATTCATTATTAACCAGGGCATCCTATAGACTTACACTTGTAGAACTTGAACTTCCAGAATGGGATTATAAATTAAAGAGAGATAGACTGCTAGGGGTAAGTGTTACTGGGTATCAAGATGCTATTAATGCTGTAGGCATGAATATAGCTGACCAAGTTGATCTACTAAAACAGCTAAGATTTACTGCCAGAAAAGCTGCAGATGAACTAGCAGATTCTTTAGGTTTAAATAGATCCCTGCTTGTTACAACCTTAAAACCTGAAGGCACTTTGTCACTACTTCCAACTGTTTCAAGTGGGCTTCATTTTTCTCATTCTCCATACTATGTGAGAAGAATAAGGATAAATGCTGAAGATGCACTAGTTAAAGTATGTCAAGAATTAGGCTATCCTGTACATCCTGAAAATGGTTCTACAATGGAAAATGCCAGAACTTTAGTTATTGAGTTCCCTGTTGAAGCACCTAAAGGTAAAACCAAATATGATGTTTCAGCAATAGAACAACTTGAAATATATAAGATGTTTATGGACAATTACGTAGACCACAATGCAAGTATTACTGTAAGTGTAAGAGAAAATGAGTGGGATTTAGTTGAAGATTGGGTTTATGAAAACTGGAATTCAATAGTTGGTATCTCCTTCCTATCCTTAGACGATAACTATTATCCACTTTTACCTTACGAAGCAATTACGAAAGAAGAATACGAAAATAGATTATCAAACATGAAACCTTTTGATGCTAAACTATTAATGAAATATGAGCATGGTGATGAACATGATATAGATGATAGTGAATGCACAACAGGTGTGTGTCCTATAAAGTAATCCACCATATTAATACTAACTAAGTCGCTGAGGAGACCTTCTTCAGCGGCTTTCTTGTAATAGTAAGAACTTACTCTATTATCACAAAACCAAGCTTAATAGCAATAGTATCTTTAGAAATTGGTTGAGTCTATGTTATAGGTTCAAAATTCATGAATTGAATTTTGTATACCCTATCCCCAAAAGAATAAAATATCCTATCAACTTTAAAAAACTTAGCCATAAACATCTTCTAAAGTGGATTCTTTAATTATTAAACATTCATAAGATGTTTGACCTTCCAGATATTTTTCAAAGGTTTCTTAATATTATATTTGTCCACTGTAATATTTAATCTCATTAGCTAATATAAATTATTAAATAATAAAGGATAGGTGATTTAATGTATCAATTTCTTGCTCTATTAGGATTTTTTATATTTTTCTTCTTCGCAATATCTTTAGTTTTATATGTTTTCATGGCATATGCTTTATACAGAATGGCAGTGCGTCAAGGACTGGAAAACCCTTGGGTAGCATGGATTCCTATAGCCCAGTTGTACATTCTAGGTAAGTTAATTAAAGGTCTAAAAATCTTTGATTTTGAAGTTCCAAATATTGAGGTTGTTCTACCAGTAGCCTCCATCATATTTGTAGTATTTCGTAATGTACATGTCTTAGGTACTTTAGTGTCACTGGTTAATTTTATTCTTATGCTATTTGCATTAAATAAACTATACAAACTCTATAAACCAGAAAGTGCTACTCTTTATACAGTTTTAAGTATACTAGGCTTCACTGTGCCATTTATAGTATTTTCTTTAAAGGATAAAGATCCAGTAGCATAAAATTAATAGGAGTTTATCATATTGTTTGGCACTCTATGACTGAGACTATATGTTGATGTACACCTTAATTTAATAATATAGTCAATATATATAAAGGCGGCTGTTGCTCTAGATCAACAGTCGCCTTTTAAAAATTTAGGCACTGTTAAAGTACCGTGTTGAAATTTATAATCCCATAAGCTCCTCTTTATAAATAACCTTTCCATCCTTGTCCAAGCCTACTAGATACTTTGTTTTATTTTGCTTATTATCTTCGTTCCAATAAAAAATGAACATTCTACTTTCATCTAATTGATATTTAGGTACACTTATTTTATCGTCCCCTTCAATTTGTATAGTAGTTATTTTAGAATCGCTTACATAGCCATAGACTTTCATAAACATCTCATTATTCTTAGTACCTGATCCACTCCAACTATAAGATACTTGTTTTGAAGAATCTATAGGAGTTCCGCTTACTCCATCTCCTGGATACCATTTAATTATCTCCTTATTAACTGTATCCGCTGAAAACCAATCTTTGTACCTACATAAATATACTTTTCCTTTATCAATATCTATTGTCTTTATTATCTTTGATGGGCCATAATGATAAGTTCTCTCGGACAGTTCATGAGCTTTTAATGGAGAAAAGCTACCATATGATAGAAATGAATATTTATAGCAAATGAGTAGAAGTACTATTGCTATACTCCATTCAATAATTCCACTTATGTGCTTCTTACTTATTTTCATTAACATTACTCTCCTTATCAAGTGAAATCCTCATTTCAGCCTTTCTATCATACCATTCAAGTTTAAGAGTTAAATATTTTGCATCTTCATTTATTCTTTCAACTTCCATTAGTTCATCCTGTCCCCATATCTTACCTATGTTTTCTCCACCCCTATACTGATACTGTTTTCCTTTATCATCAAACACCTTAATTACATTAGTAGTAGAAAAAGACCAACCTAGTTCAGAAGCTTTATATGTAGATCTAATATAAGTTTTATCTTTAGTGTTAATAATTCTTTTAATAGATATAGTAGCCTTGTCTATCTTCATATCTTTGTTAACTTCAATTACCTGAGCTTTTTTCTGATTTATCAGCTCTTTTAACTCTTTATCATAATATTTGCTCTCAGGCAGATTTGTAAATATTCCTATGATAATTATGATCAAACAAATTACTATTATTGCTCTTCTCTGCTTCTTAATTTTTCTCTCCCCCAAACCTCTATTAAAATAATTATATTAATATTATCTTTACCCTTTTCTAACCCTCAAATCATAGTAAATAAAAACTTATTGCTCTTAAATAAAGCTCTCACATGTTATTATAAGATAGTTTTAAAATATAGGGTTCATCACCAAGCGATACGTTCATATATTAAACTTCCAAGCTTATCACTCTATTTCAGCTGCCATTTCATAGCAAAACTTATATTATCAAATTCTCTATTATATTACACTTTCATTGCTTTCTTTTAACAATTAAAATCGAGAAACTCATTTAGTCAAAAATGCATCACTCGCTATTATTAAATTACAATATATCCATATATTAGTATATCATCACAGTCAAAATATACATAGATTAATACTATGTATCTTTATATAAATTCTCTTAGCTTTGAGCAAGTTATTTTCTATTTAGAGGTTGATATAATGGCATTTGCTATTACTGTACCAAGTGGGATAACTTCTATTCTGTGAATAACAATTTTCATAATAAAAATTTTTAGTAATCTCCAAGAGGTTCATATGTCATTTACAACAATATAAGGTGATATATTAAAAAAATGTTGTTATGGTTACTAAGTATGCTTGTCTATGTTTTATATTAGATGTACAAGCTATAGTTATCCACCAACATTTATTTAATACATAACTACAGCCATTTACAATAGTATTCACAACACCCTCTTCTTATCCACGAGCAACTGTTTACTGATATAAAATTTGCTTTAAGACGCAAATAAAGGTATAGCTAAAACTCTGCTATACCTTTTAGTTTCTTAAATTCTATTGTCTAATTTGAACTCTTATAGCTAGTGGCTATACAGTTGGTATTTTTTCTACAATTAAAATTTGCTCCTTCAAGTCATAATAACTACAAGTCATTTTATCTAAATCTGAAACCCACCTATATATACCAGCCTCTGCAATCTCCCTGCAAAATGTTAAAAAATCACTTTCTCCCACTTGATTACGCTTTAATGCAACCAATGCCGACTCTTTGGAAGATATATCATTTACCTTACTCTCTATATTGCCTTTAACTTCTATTTTCTCACCGAGCTTGTTTTCATATGTTATCAATCCTGTTTTTAGATCATAGATATTGGTTACCATTCCAAGCTTTTTAAACTCCCTTATTAGCCTCGGAAAATCTGGTCCTGTATATTTCTTTTGCGCTTCTTGTATTGCTTCTAAGGTAAATTCCATACAAACCTCTCCTTTGTTTATTTATTATTTATATCTTTATCATAACTTATTAATTAAATGAGTATCCTAAAAGTTATTTTAACTATGACCTACTAGCAAGAGTGCTATTTTTACCACTACAATTTTATCAGTTTTGTTGCTACATTCTCACAAAATGTAATATCATGTTCAACAAACAAGATTGTTGGTTCATATTCCATCAAGAGTTCTTCTATCTGCATACGTGAGATTACATCAATAAAGTTTAGTGGTTCATCCCAGATATAAAGATGTGCTCTATCACATAGGCTTTTTGCTATCAACACCTTTTTCTTCTGACCTCCACTAAAATCTTCAATGTTCTTTTCAAACTGTTCTCTTGAGAAATCAAGCTTTCTAAGCATTGCTTTAAATAGGCTTTCATCAATAGAATTTTTCTCTGCATACTCAGTAAGGTTACCATGTAGAGCCGAGGTATCTTGAGAAACATAGGAAATTATAAGTTTATTATTTTTTCTCACAGTTCCCTCATGAGAGATGTCTTCCCCATTAATCAGTTTTAAGATACTCGATTTCCCACTGCCGTTTTTTCCTTGTATTGCAATTCTTTCACCTTGCTCTATGGTAAAACTTATATTTTCACAGACAATTTTATCGTCATATCGAACGGAAACCTCTGAAAGTTCCACAAGTTTTCTATCATGGAAAGTCAGTGGTACTATTTTTAAGCTTTCATTAGATTCAATATTTTTAAGCAGCTTCGATTTTTCTTCAATAGCATTTTGCTGTCTAGATTCTATATTTTTAGCACGCTGCATCATCTTTGCAGCTTTGTGTCCAACATAACCTCTATCTATTTTACTTCCAGAATTAGTACCTCCAAACTTGCTACTTTCAACTTTATCAGACCAGGTTGAGGTACGTTTTGCTGCTGCTGAAAGTCTATTAATATCTTTCTTAAGTTTTTCATTTTCCGCAAGCTCAAA
Source organism: Clostridium folliculivorans (assembly GCF_024341905.1). Taxonomy (GTDB): domain Bacteria; phylum Bacillota; class Clostridia; order Clostridiales; family Clostridiaceae; genus Clostridium_AR; species Clostridium_AR folliculivorans. The sequence continues at coordinate 1,093,573 of NZ_BQXY01000001.1, read as the reverse complement.
ACCATCCTGCAATTCTTTGTTTCTCCACCAAGAAGAAAAGTTCCCTTTCTGTATTTCAATATTGGTTTTATTGATAGCCAAAATATGATCAATGCAATTATCCAAGAAAGCTCTATCATGTGAGATTAAGATAAATCCCTTCTTCTTTTTAAGGTAATCACTTAATTTCTTTCTACCTTCAATATCCAAATGATTTGTAGGCTCATCAATAAGCAAGAAGGAGTTCTCCTTTAAAAACATTGCAGCAAGCAGGGCCTTAGTCTGCTCTCCTTTAGATAGTGTGTAAAACTGCCTATATAAAGCATCATAGTCCATATCAAGCATAGATAATTCTTTTACAATCTCCCAGTCCATTGAATTTGGACTGATTTCTCTTATGACATCAATGGTAAAATCCTCTTGAGCCTTAACTTCATAAGGAAAGTATTCAAAGTTTACATTAGCTGAAATATTCCCTATATATTCGTGTTTTCCAAGCAAAAGATTTAAAAAAGTGGTCTTCCCTCTTCCATTTCTTCCGGTAAATCCTAACTTCCAATCAGTATCGATTTGAAAGCTTACATTTTCAAATATATTATCATAACTACCTTCATAAGCGAAGGTAAGATTAGTTACATTTATCATAGACATAGTATCGTCCTCCTCTGCAATTAAATCAGGAAAACCTCAAATCTAAAGCTATTTTTAAAGTCTGCCCTAGTATAAGCAAAAGATAAAATACAAAACAACTTTAAGGTAATCCTTTTATAATCTTATAAATAACAAAGTCGGAACAAAAGGCGACCTTGTTATTACTCCATATGAGAGTCGCCTATAGTATCCGGCTCTATATGGAGAATATCATGCGTTAGCAAAGTATCTTCAATTTTCATTTTTCATCCTCCTCCTATGCTTTTCCCATAAATAAGGTTTATAGGATATCAAACTAATTTTAGTTTTTTTCATATGTCACTTTACGCTATCTATGCTAAAAAAACAAAAAAAATAAGAGCCGCAAGAAATTATCATTCTTACAGCTCATAGATATACAAAGTTAAGCTAGGCAATTAAGCATAGCACCAAAGTATATGTTAAGAGAAAAAAAGAATAACTTTCTTGCATAAAAAAGTACGACAAAAAAACAGAATTGTTCCGTTTATATTTGTGTCTGTTGTACTTTAAAAATTAGCAAGAAAAATTATACATTTTTTCACCTCAAATTCCGATTTTTCTTATTATTCTACGCTTACATTTCAAAAATGTCAACATCAATATATGTTCAAACATTATGTTAAAACACAGCCTTATAAATCTGATAATTTTGTAGTCCGGAAATTCCGTATTGCAAATTTCTTATAGATAAACTAGTTTATCTATATCTTAACTACTGAAATTCCAAAACTACTTATGTAATATTTCTAAAAGTTTATCATCAGGAAGTAATGGACCAATTGGACCATATCCTTCACCTTCAAAGTCCATTTGGTTACTTATACTATCATTTTTGTCCAAATCAAAGTAAAGCTTAGTATAGGTAACGGTTCTTAGTTCATTAGGTTTAACAGCATACTGAAAGGTCTGTTTCTCAGAATAATCAAACTCAAGAAGCATTCCTTTCTTCTTTAAGTCATCCAGCATGAATATACTTTTATACGCATCTTTAATGCCTTTAACTCTTTCATTAGTTATATTAACAATAGAGTAAAATCTATAGTCTGACTTAGTTAAAGTTACCTTACCATCTTTCTTATAATAAATAATGCTGTCAGGAGCTGCTATGTTTCTATGTTCACTTAGCTTAGCCGGAATATTCTGCTTTATAATTAATGTAATAGCAATTATCACCAAAAGGCCTGCTATTACTAATACAAGGGGTTTCTTTTTATTCATGTAATCTTCTCCTATAACTGGTACATCTTTAGCAAAAAACATTTTATAATAATCATTCTACTACTAATTTGTGGTTTTTATTGCCTCTTCTTAGCATATATTTCTTATTATCCCAAAATTATCATAGCCTAGCTTTGCTTCTCTTAAAATAACACCTATTTTGTAACCATCTATTAAAATTGCGTTATTCACCTTTTCCATCTTACAATATATTTATATATTGGTAATCACCGTAACCAACAATCCATATATTTCTAGAATGAATATATACATAAAAATTCAAGGTATATAGAGATTCTAATAAAGGGGGAATAATAATGCCAGCTGGACTAATCGGGATAATTGTATTATTCATTGTATTAGGAATAGTTTTTTCTTTAGGAAAAGGTGCTTTTCTCATATCAGGGTATAATACCTTAAGTAAAGAAGAAAAAGCTAAATATGATACAGAAGCTCTATGTAAGTTTATGGGGAAGTCAATGTTTATGCTTGCTTTTTCAGTTTTCTTGTGGGGACTAAGCACCTTACTCAATCAACATTTTGTATTTGTTATTGGTTTTATTCTTTTCATAGGAACAGTAATATTTCTTATTATTTATACAAATACCAATAATAGATTTAGAAAGTAGATCTTTTTGGAAAACTTATATATATATAAACTTTCCAGTCCAATGATCTCCATGTATACTTAACCAAAATGAAAACTTTATCTTTTACACATTAAAAGGACAGCTACAAAGATACAGCTGTCCCTACTGTGCTTATTATTCTACTCTTTAAACTTATCTTCCCACAAACTACAATTAAAGAATTCCTGTATGGAAACTTAATCTATACATGTCCAAAAATTACACATCTATGACTTTTGGTATGTATAAACTAATAGTTGAGTTAGAAACTCAAGAGCTATTTTCCACAACACTTCTTATACTTTTTCCCACTTCCGCAAGTACAAGGGTCATTTCTTCCGATCTTAGGTTCTTCCCTTATAAACGGAACTACATTATCATTATTTAGGTCAACAGTAGATACTTCATCACTAGCTGACTCCCCTTCTTCACCTTCAAAGAAATTTGGAGAACCATTTATGAGCTCAAAGAATCTGTCACTATGCTTTTCATAACCTTTAAGCATCTTTCTTCTTTCCCCATCATTTGCTGCTTTATCAAAAAAATCTCTTATTAGCTCATAAAATTCAGGGTAACCCTTTTTAAGGCTTTGAATTGAAGCTTTAAAGTCATCGTATTGTGATAATATTTGGTATTCGTTATAATAAGCCATTGCATCTTTTCCATCTTCGTCTAAGTCTAGAACGCTGTCTGGAAGTACCTCTAGTCCAACAAGAACACCAATTTCCTGTCTTATTTCTTCATCATCACTTAACTTGCCAAACAAGTCAGCATACTTATTGAAATTCTCAATTTCCTTTTTAGTATCTAACACATTTTCATCTTGTGGCAAAATTTCAATTGCAGCATTATTAAGTCTTTCAGCTTCTTCTGCTCCACCTAACTGCATAAAGTATCTTGATATATCACAAAGTATCCATGCTATATCTTCTTTAATCTCTGAATTGTTTTGAGCTACAACTACAATCTTATCTGTAATATCGCTTATTAGAGAGTTCATTCCAAAGCTTATTTCTAGCATTATAAGCCTAAAATACAATGTAGCAATAAAACTAATCTCCTTTTGGATCTCTATAGCTTTCTCAATAACCTTTTTAGCCTCATCGTAATTTTCATCCTTTGTATGAGCATCACAAAGTCCAATCCATAAAGATATATTATCAGAATCAAGAGCTAAAGCTTCCTCATAGGCTTTTATTGCCTTCTTCTGCCAGCCTCTTACATGATATGAATTGGCAATATAACCTAAGAATGCTGCATTTTCTGATTCTTCCTTTGTAAGCTCTTCAAAAATCTTAATGGCTTTTCCACTATTATTATTCTTTAAATAGCTTTCTGCTAAAAGTCCCCTTATAAGCAGCAGTGTTGGATTATCTTTTAATATTTCCTCAAGCACCTTAATTGCAGCGTTTAAATCTCCTTCTTCAATTAAACTTCTTGCTTTGTCGTAATTTTCTTTTATTTCTTTAGACAAGCAAATAATCGAATCATATTCTTTCTTTGCCTTATGGTTACTTAGAACTTCATAAGCATATCTTATATCCATAAATTCTTCTTCATATCTATCGAAAGGGAATTTTCTTGCAGCTGCAAAATACGCTCCCTTTATTTCTTCCTTTGTAGCTTGTTTTTCTAATCCTAAAACTTCATAAAAATCTTTCACTTACTTCAACCTTTCTAACATAGATGCTCAACTCAAACTTTTAATTTATATAATCTAAAAATCTCTGAATACCTTGATTTCTAAAAATTATAAATTAAGTTTCCGTAAAAGCCACATCAAAATCCATTTGTGCTTTTTAAAAAAAATCGCCCTTTCTATTATACATAATTTTTTGAAAAAGCAAAGAAATAATGTGGAAATTGTATTAATTTTTACAAGCACCTTAAATAGAAAGGACTAGATAAATCTTATTAAATAATTTTATCTAGTCCTTTATGTTAAGTTTTATTCTCCGCCCTGATGATAGTCTCCACCCATAGTAGTTACCCCACCATGTGTTGGAAAGCTTTTGTTTCCTATCACTGGAATCACTAACATGCAAACTAGGAGCATACCTCCAATGGTTTTTAAAAATCTATTTCTCATATCCCATCCTCCTTATCTTATAAAGCAATCATAATATATTATACACAAGTTACCATTAAATACGAAATATAAATTGTTAATATTAGTTAATTTATTGCAATAATATTTCTAATTTGTTTAGATAGCTTATAGTTTCGCTACTATTATCCAGTTTAGCTGATACTTCTGCTAGCTTCAGAACCGCATATGCTTTGCCAGATTTAACATCATTAGTGTCTAAAATCTCTAATAATCTATTCATTAAATCCTGTATGCTTTGATAATCGTTTGTGGATTCATATACTGTTATCAAATCCTTACAGCTTTCCAAAAGATAATCAAATCTTTTGTACTCTTCTGCTAAGTCAATTGCTAAACCTAATATAAGTATACTTTCTTGGTAGAAGCCTGTCTTAAAAAGTACCTTTCCTTTGGTATTTAGTGTTTGTGAAAGCATTGGCTTGTTAACTTTAACTTTCAACCTTTGAGCCTCATCAACATATTTTAAACTTTTAGTATAATCACCTATCTTATAATAAGCTTCAGCTATATTATTATATGCCATAGATAGACTTTCATCATCTTTACCCTTTAGAATATCAATTAAACTTAAATCTTCGTCAATTGCTTCTTTCCCTCTACCTATATTATCTAACTCATAGCCCTTCAGAATCTTTGCATCAACTAGTATATCAAAATCAACTTCATCCTCCTTACTATTGATTATTTGATCAAGTCTCTCTAAGCTCTTATCATATTGCTGAGTTAACATATAGCTAAGTGCTAGATTATAATTACCTTTATAGAATACTCTCTTATCGTTTTCTTCTCTCGCATAAGCTATAGCCTCTTTATAGTAATGAATAGCATCATCATGCTCTTCTCTTCTACTTTTACATATCCCTAGCAATTGATATATTCTTACTTGTGACTTTTTATCTCTAAGTTCTTTGTATTTACCTAAGGCCTTGCGAAAATGAAAGAATGCTTCCTTATAATCTTTTTCTTTATAATATTTTTCACCTTGGAGCTTGTACACTTCAGCCTGTAAATCATCTAGTTCAAAGTCTTCAGATATTTCAATAAGTTCTTCTAACTTATCGTGATTAGGATCTTTGTTTAATTCCTCCTTGCAATAATAAATTGCATCTTCCTTTGGAGTTCTTGAAAAATATTCATCATCTAAATTTAAGTTAACTGAAATCCTATTTGCAATTTTATTAAATTTTTCTGCAAGAAGTTTAGAGCTAGACTTACTTACATTTCTTCTCCCACTTTCCATCATGCTGATAAAAGCTCTCGTCATGTTTATACCTTCTAATTCAGCTTGGTTAACTCTAAACCTCTTTCTCATAAGTTTGATTTTTTCACTTGGACTATTAAATTCCAATGTTCTCCACCCCATTTCATTAGCTTATTGCTGTCATTTTTTTACACTTACTACCAATTATAAACCAACTCTTTACAATCCGCACCACTAATTTAATAAAACCTGTTAATTTTTTAAATATATTTTTAATTATAGTTAATTAGTTGTCTCTTTTTTTTATTGTTTCTGTTATGTAGATTCATAGGAATTATATCCAAATAAAGATTTCTATGGTTCTACGAATCTTTATTTGGATAAATTCTAATATGAAGTAGTTTATCTAAAGATGAACCACTTCAATCTGAAATCTATTTTCAAAACTCCTCTGGTTTCTGAGAGGAGAATTTGAAAATATAAATTTAATTATGAAGTGGTTCATCTATAGCTAACATGCTATATAATATATTGTGAGAGAATAGCCAAATATTTTAATCATCAAAATCAATAATCAAATGGTCTTTTGGGCTCTTGATTTTTTGTCATTATCTAGAATTTTTATTAATCTAAACATTTCAATATTATATATACTCTAATAAGTTTTATTCATTAAGTATTTAAATGAAAATACTTTAATCTATAATCTGATTAATTAAATTAAATAGAATTTATATATTACTAAAAAGAAGGTACTACTGCTCTTCCACTATATTATGGCAACTCAGAATTGGAGGGATAAACATGGAACCAACAACTAAAAAAGCACTTGCTGCGTCATTAAAAAAATTATTAGCACAAAAACCTATGGATAAAATCACCATTGTTGATATTGTAGAGGATTGTGAAGTTAATAGACAAACCTTCTACTACCACTTTAAGGATATATACGATCTTGTTGAATGGATTTATACAAATGAAGCCTCTCAGGCTCTTGGAGGCAAAAAGACATATGATACCTGGCAGCAGGGATTTATGCAAATTTTTGAATACGTATCTAAAAATAAGGAGTTCGTTTTAAACACATATCATTCCCTCAATAGAGAACACTTAGAAAATTATCTCTATAGCGAAACTTATAATCTCCTTCTTGGGGTTGTAGAAGAAAAAGCTAGTGGTATCACCGTAAGAAATGATGATAAGGCGTTTATAGCCCATTTTTATAAATATGCCTTTGTAGGACTTATGCTTGAGTGGATTGGTAAAGGTATGAAAGATGATCCATCTGCTATTATAGCCAGAGTAAATATTTTAATATATGGAAGCATAGCCAAAGCACTTGAAAACTTTAGAACTAGTAATTATATTTAGAATTTACAGAGAAAGTTCATTGATTTGTACAAGTAATCTCTAGAAAAGTTATTGAAGACTTATTAAACCATTATAATATAATTTATATGAACTAAAACTTATATAATCGACCGAACATGTGAGTAAATAGAAACTTGAAAATTCACTCAACGACTGCATTAAAAAAATGTTGTTATTTTGCAGGACAAGCCATTACGCCAAATTAACAACATTTATTTAATACATAACTAAAGTTAAAATTTACACTTCTTCTTCTGAGCCTCTATCTTTAAATAATCTAAAACCTTTAAATACTAATTTTGTACCAATAGCTTGCTTTATTAATACTACTATATTTATGACGTTCTCATCCTTATTGATATCTTCTACTCTCCTGCGAATTTCACATTCCTATATACCTATCTATCATATCTCCAATTATCTTATAGGTATTATCCCAAAAGCCTGGATTATTTATATCTATATCAACTATTCTCAGTATATCACGCAAATCTCCTTTTCCCGAACCCGCTAAAAACCTTTCATATTTATTTACAAACTCTTGTCCTTTTTCCAAATACATTGCATAGAATACTTTTGATAATAAATCTCCAAAGATATATGGAAAATTATAAAAGTTATTATCAGCATTATAATATTGAGATTTTGTGATCCATGCATACTGGTTCAAATAGTTTTCATCTAAGCTATCCCCAAAGGCTTGATTCTGAGCGCTTATCATAAGATTATTAAGCTCTGCTGCAGTGAGAATCTTGTTTCTTCTTGCCTCAAATAATTGCTTTTCGAATATATAACGACTATACATAACAAGTATATCTCCAATTATACAGTCTAAATCGAATCCTAATAATTCTATTTGCAATTTAGCATTTGCATTTTTCATAAGAGCATTATTTACAACGGTTGTACTGAAGATTGAAGGAGTTTCAATTATTGCCATAGGAACTTCGGAGTTTAGTATGCTCTCCTCCCTCATGCAGTAAAAGTGATATCCGTGTCCAAGTTCATGAGCTAATGACAGTATAGAACTAATATCTTCTGTAAAGTTTGTTGATACTCTTATCTGCTTTATTGGAAGTATTGGCATACAAAAGTTTCCTTGAAATTTCTTTGATCTAACCTCTGAGTCTATCCATCCACTATTAAAAGCCCTTTCCATAAATTTAGCCATTGGTATACTAAAATCATTAACACTTTCTACAATTAGATCTTTTGCTTCATCTAGAGTAAACTTTTTATTATTCTCTAGCTTAACACTTATAATTTCGTAAAATGGTAGTCCTTGTGGGTACCCCATGGCTTTTGCCTTAACCTTATAATATTTTTGAAGTATAGGCAAATTTTCTTGAAGCTTTGACATCGCTAGCTCTAAGGTTTGTAAATCCATTTTTGACTTTGCGGCAGTTTCTTCAAGTATAGAGTCATACCCTCTAATTTTTGATAGAATTAAAGCCTCCTGCTTTATGTTATTTAGACAAGTTGCAGAAATATTTTCTATTGATTTTAAAGCTTCCAGCTCAGCCTTAAATATTCTCTGCTTTTCTTCTTTTGAGCCATTTGCAAGCATGCTTTCTGCTACAGAAAAAGGAACTCTTTCAACTTTATCCTTTACTTTAACCTCAACCTGAAGTGAAGAAAACAATTCATAATAAAGATTTCTCCATGCATCTGAGCCAACACTTTTCATTGAAGATATTAGATACTCTTCCTTATCACCTAATGTGTGCTTAGCTTCATCAGTCTTAGATTTTATATAATAAGAATAAGCTTTTAGTCCTTCTGTCCACTCCAACTCTTCACTATTAGGATTTGCTCCCTTTAACCATTTCTTAAAAAGAGCCTCAGCTTCAATATATTTAGCATATATCTGTTCAATTTGTCCAACAAACCCTATAGCCTCTCTGTCATCTGAGTTAGCATAATATCTTAAATAGCAGTAGGATGTAAGTTTTGTGTACGCATTAACTATCTCTTCAGACATCTGAATATATATATTTAATTTTCCGTTAATATCTTCGCTACTCCCAAAATCATCTTTTGCATATTCATACAATAAATCTATATTTTCTTGTAATGCTGTTAAATCCTCCTCAAACTCTTTACAATCAAAACCACTGTATAAATCCTCTAAATTATATTCTCTTCTCATATTTATAGCCCCCTCAATTCATACTACCCACTTTATTTATAATAAAAAATTCACTTGATAAATCTTCAATTAATACTACCATTTCTTAGACATTTTGTAAAAACAAGGGGGGATTGATCTAATTAAATTTTGAATTAAAAAATCCTATATAAAAAGTTATATATTTAACTATTTAACTATTTAACTATTTAACTATTTAACTATTTATATATTTAACTTTTTATATATTTATCTAGTTAAATAGTTTTATAAATTAGCCCTATATAATTAGCTGCTCATCTAATATACATATAAGCAGAAAAAATCCACTGAATAAATGTATTAAATAAATGTTGTTATTTTTTAGGACAAGCCATCCGTATAATCACCAACATTTATTTAATACATACCTCAAGGGACTTAAAATAGTATCACTTTTATAGAGCTAATACCATTAAACAAACAGTTACAGAATTCTATTTTCAAATATGTTTTAATAAGTAATTCTTACAATATTTTAAGCATTCACTTTATAGCAAAGACGATACAAAAATATTTTTCCATTCCTATTGACCGAATCGGTTTATGGAGCTACAATTAAATAAACCGATTCGGTTTATAGTAATTGTGAGGTGGTGTTTTTGGAAAAGTTTAAAAATTTACCAAAGGAAAAGCAAGATACGATTATCAATGCAGCCCTAAAAATTTTCGGATCAAACGGTTATAAAAAAGCTTCTGTAAGCGACATTGCTTCTGCTGCTGGAATCTCTAAAGCTATGGTATTCCATTACTTTGGTACAAAAAAAGCTTTTTATCTTTATTTAATAGAGCTTTGTGGAAATATTGTTGTGAGTGAGGTTATTAATAGATTTGATAACACAGTTACTGACTTTTTTGACAGGATTAAAATGTCTACTGAGATTGAACTTTCTGTTATGAAGCAGTACCCTGCTATCCCTACCTTTTTAACTAGTATGTATTTTGAAGCAGATGAAGAAGTTAAGGATGATATTAAAGCTATCATTGCTCAAGGGGATGGCTTTCGAGAAAAAATAGCCTTTGAAGGTATAGATATGTCAAAATTTAAAGAATCAGTTGATCTTAAAGTTGTTATGAAAATGCTTACTTGGATGACTGATGGATTTATGAATCAGTTTTCAGGTAAAACAGATGTAGATTTCGAAGATATCTGCAACGAATTTTATGATTGCATGAACATGCTAAGAAAAAACTTTTATAAAGAAGAATATTTATAATTCATAAATACTAAATACATATATCACGGCTTCTGTTAATTATGGGAGCTGTTTATGCTAGAAGATCTATAAATATTAAAAACGAATTTATAATATTAAAATTTGGGAGGCTTCAATTATGAATGTGATTGAAATTAACAATCTTACAAAACAATATGGTAAGTCTAGGGGAATCATTGATGTCAACTTAAAGATAGAGGAAGGAGAAATATTTGGCTTTATCGGACCAAATGGTGCTGGAAAATCCACTACTATTAGAACACTTTTAGGACTTATATATCCAACTAGCGGAACCGCAACTATATTCGGAAAAAACTGCATTGAAAATCCTGAAGTAAGACAGTCCCTCGGTTATCTTCCATCAGAAGTTTTCTATTACGATAATATGAAGGTTATAGATTTATTAAAATACTCCGCAAGCTTTTATAAAAAAGATTGTACAAAAAGAATTCATGAACTTGCAGAAATTATGGATTTAGATTTGAAAAAGAAGATAGATGATCTTTCCTTTGGTAACAAGAAGAAGGTCGGTATCGTACAAGGACTTTTGCATGAACCAAAGTTAATCATATTAGATGAGCCAACCAGTGGTCTTGACCCATTAATGCAGCAAAGATTTTTTGAGCTTATCAAGGAAGAAAATAAAAAAGGTGCAACTGTATTCTTCTCCTCTCATATTTTAGGTGAAGTTCAAAAAATGTGTGACCGTGTAGCTTTTATAAAAGACGGTAAAATAATTAAGCTTGAAAAAATGAGTACTCTACAAGAAAATAACTATAAAAAGATAAGTATAGAAGCTAAATCTGGAATTAAAAAAGATGAATTCAATATTAGTGGCGTAAGTAACTTTAGCGTAGAAGGTAATATAGCTAGTTTCATCTTTAGGGGTAATGTTAACTCCATTACTAAAAAGCTTTCTGAAATAGATCTAAGTAATATATCTATTGAAGAACCTGATTTAGAGGAAATCTTTATGCACTATTATAATAAGGAGGATTAGTACTATGAATATATTTCTACATGAACTAAAATCTCTCCGAAAAACAACAATTATATGGGCGGTGTCTCTAGTTGCTTTACTTACACTATATCTTTCAATATATCCTGGAATGGCAAAAGATGCAGAAGATTTTAAAACCTTACTGGGAAACTATCCAGCACCAGTTAGAGCCATCTTAGGTATTGATCTTGACAATATTACCTCTATCTTAGGCTTTTATTCCATGATATTTTCCTTTATTGTGGTTTTCGGAGCTGTTCAAGCCATGAATCTTGGAGTTTCAATATTATCAAGAGAATCCAGAGAAAGAACTGCTGATTTCCTACTCGTAAAACCAGTTTCACGTACAACTATTGTAACTGCAAAACTTTTAGCAGCTTTCACTGATATAGTTATTACAAATGTGATTTTCTTAGCTGTTTCTTTTATCATGGCAAATGCAGTTAAGACCTCAGATTTTGACTTAAAAGCATTTTTCTTAATTAACCTTACACTATTTTTTATCCAAGTTATTTTCCTTGCAATCGGAATGATTTGTTCAGTATTTTTTAAGAAACTTAAAAACATTCTTCCTTTATCCCTAGGAGTAGTTTTTGGACTTTATATGATAGGAGCACTTATTGCTACTGGAAAAGACGTTGATGCTACACGTTATATCTCTCCTTTTAGGTATTTTGATATTCCTTATATCATAAAGAACACAAGCTATGAAGCTTCATATATGATCACAGGGATAGTAATCGTAGTTATTTCCATTATTGTAAGCTATATCGTTTATAACAAAAAGGATATCCATGCAGTGTAAGCTTAATGCACTTGGATTTAATTATAAGGAGGTCTAATTATGAATATTTTTATAAGAGAATTAAAAGCCAACAGAAAAGCTCTTATAATATGGAGCGTATGTATGGTTCTATTGGTTGTAAGCGGTATGGCAAAATATACAGCCTATTCAAGCGGTGGTTCCGCTGGTGAGGTTATTAATAAAATGCCATTTACTTTAAAAGCATTACTTGGAATAGGTGCCTTTGATGTTGCAAGTATGGGTGGCTTCTTCGCATTCTTATTTCTTTATATCGAAATAACAGTGGCTATTCATGCAGTACTCTTAGGAAACGGTATTATAGCAAAGGAAGAAAGAGATAAAACCACAGAGTTTTTGATCGTTAAACCAGTTTCTAGATCTACAATAATAACTTCAAAGCTTCTTGCGGCTTTAGTAAATATAGTTATTCTTAATTTAATAACCTTGGTTTCTTCCATAGCTATGGTGGGCGTATACAATAAAGGAAACTCTATTAATGATGAAATATTTACATTCTTCGTTAGTATGTTTATCATTCAGCTGCTTTTCCTTTCACTTGGTGCCTTATTATCAGCTTTTATGAAGAAAGCTAAAGTATCAGGCTCAGTTTCTACTTCCATACTATTATTTTCCTTTGTAATATCAAAGATTACTGACATAACAGATCGTATGAACTTTTTAAATGTACTTTCTCCTTTCAAATATTTTAGTTATGTTGATATTGTAAATGGAAATGGTTTAAATTTCGTGATAGTTATTATAACAATCATAATGATAGCACTATTCTCTGTACTTACTTATTTCTTTTATAATAAGAGAGATTTATCTGTTTAAGTTATATATACAATAATCATGGTGTTGCAATTAAAGTATAACTACTTAAATATGTTAATTAGTTTGTTTGAAATCTAATTTAAGCAGTAATATTATATAAAGACAAAATTAAAATGAGCCCTACACTTTAAATGTTGGACTCATTTTATATTTCACTATTATATCTTAATCGCCTGTACATTTTAGTACAATTCCTTCCTTAAACCCACCACGTTCATCTCTCTTCTTATTCCTTGCTTCTAAAAGTGCCTCTTCGTCATACCCCAATGAATCCGCAAGTCCAAACAACACTTCCATAATATCAGCTAATTCCTCTAAGTTTTTATCTTCTAGAAACTCATTAACCTCTTCCTTAAGTTTTTCTTCTAGAAGTTCATATTTTTTATCTTTTGGCGCTATTTCTATTTCACATTCTCTTCCCTGCTTTTTTATGATTTCAGGAATTTTATCTCTTACTAATTTATTATATAACTTCATTTTCATGCACCTCTTCAAATAATCTCTATCGCTAACCAGTTCCTATGGAATCATATAATCTTATATTTATCTATTCATTTAAATATATAATCATCTGATTTTTTAATTATAAAATCATATAATTTTATGTTTATTTAATTATATAATTATATAAATATATAGGAATCATGCGGGTTTAAGCGGTTTTAACATACTTATAAAAAATAAAAAGTTTTATTACGAAGTGGTACATCCATAAATGTGCGGTTCACTATAGATTTGTGCTTGTAGGTTCTCTTCCTAATATTTAATTAATTTTTACTCCGTCCTTATCTATCTTAATCCCTGGCATGCTTATTCCATTGTCGTCTATTTTAATGCCCGGCATACTTATACCATTGTCATCGATTTTTATTCCTGGCGCCTGTATTCCATCATCATTAATCTTCATATCAGGTGTACTTATGCCTTTATCATCGATCTTAAAGTCTGGTCCGCTTATTCCATTTGAATCAATGTTAACATCTTCTGCAGAGATTCCATCATCGTTAATATTTAATCCAGGCATGCTGATTCCATCTTTATCAATGTTTATTCCATCTCCATGAATACCTGACTTATCAATATTTTTCTCACTAATCTTTATCGGATTCACTGAAGCATTCTTAACACTGCTTCTATTACCTAAGAATATGAAATGAATTGTGAAAAGCATTATGATTATTCCAGCTGCTACCATAAATACACCTGATGGCTTTAGCAATCTACTGTTACTATTATATACAGGCGCTGATTTCATAACCTCTTTCTTATTCAAAATGAATTTATTTTCATTTTTATAGTTAGGTATATAGCTATGTGCAATTTCTTTTGGATTTCCTAATTCCATGCATATGACTTCATCTGTCTTTCCATTTTCCATTGCTATCCTAAAATGCTCTTCATAGTCGTACAATATCTCTTTCCGCTCAGCTTCTGATACTTTATCTAGATTTCTTTCCATTTCTCTCATAAATTCATCTTTTTTCATTCTTTATGCCCCTTTACTATATTATTTACTCCATTTACAAAGCCGACCCATTCCTCTAGTAGCTCATCTTTAGTTGTCTTTCCTAAGTCCGTTAATCTATAATACTTTCTTGGCGGTCCTTCTTGAGATTCTTTTAAATAGGTCTCAAAATAACCTTCGTTATTAAGCCTTCTCAATATGGGATATATGGTCCCATCGGAAATAGCTATATTCTTTGATATCTCATTTACTAATTCATAGCCATAGCAATCCCCTTCTGAAAGTATACATAAAACACATAATTCTAATATGCCTTTTTTCAATTGAGTATTCATTTAATGTCTTTCTTCCTTTATATGTATGATTTAAGAATAGTATATCACTCAGTACTATTCATTGCAAGGTACTATATAAAAAAGTTATCCTACTAGGCTGAATTTGATAAACTTAACTAAGATTAAAATTTTATAACTTCCTAGGCAGTAAAAAAAGGATCAAATTCAAGACATACCCATGAATTCAATCCCTAATATCACTTACTCTTATTTTTTAACTATCTTTTTCTTTTCTAAGTTCTTTTACTAATTCTATAGAAAGACCTGTTTTAGCAGCAATAGTTTCGTCATCTAGAACGTCTAGTAAATTCTTTGCTATTTCAATCCAATGCTTCAGCAATATCCTTCCTTATATAACCTTATAATTAACTTCCATCTATACTTCAATCCCCTCAGCCATTCTTAACAACTCTTCTTTCCTTAAAGCATTAAGGCTATCTAAATATTCCTTCAGTTTTCTTTGCCACTCTTTCTCGCTTTCTGTTCCGTACTCATTATCAAAAGCTTTGCTAGTTGCCGTTGCTTTAATTAATAGAGCTATTTCAAAATCCTCTAAAGCTTTGAATACTTCTATAAATTCCTCTTCAAATATGCAGTCAGCTCCCAGTACATCTACTAGATCTTTTAAACTGTGAATTTCATCTATTATAATTGCTATCTTCTCTTCCACCTTATGGCAGGCTCTTATTTCTTCAGTTATCTGTCTAAATGAGCTATTACTTAAGCTCTCACCGTCTTCATACTTAAGAAGATTTTCTTCTGATTTCTTTAAGGTAATAAATACACTTTCTAGCTTATCAATCTTAATAGCATTTTCTATTTGAGGTATGATCTCAAGCACACTTTTATTTATATAATCAATAAGAACTTCATCACCAATACAAAGGTTATTGCACAATTTTTCTGCAGCCATAAGGATTAGCTTTTCAAACATTTCTTCAGGCAAATCTTTAATCATGCTATTGATGTATACCCTATCCCCTTCAGTTATATCTAAGTATGTTCCGCCCTTTCCCATAAGGATGCATCCTATGCAATTGGTTAAAACAAGCTGAAAAATATTGACCAGCATATGAGCATACTCATTATTGAAGCCTTTTAATAATGCTTCAATCTCTTCTGCGTCAAATAATGAGCAGAATTTATTTTCAAGAATTATTTTATTTAAATATTCTTCTATATATTCAACTCCCACCAAATTGCATACATCAATGGAAAGCTGATAATCTATAGAACCTGGTGTTTCATGGCTTGCAAATCTAATATCATAGTCTTTAAAAAACAAAGGAATTCCATACTCAATAGTATCAGTATAAGCAAAGGTTTCTACATTAAGTCTAGTTTCATATACAGTGTTTAATAAGCTTTTGCATAGCTCAAACTTAGTTTTCAGTACCTTTTCTCCTTCTGTAAATAATTGTTTAAGCTTTGTATTTTTAATTAGTTCTAGATTTCCCTTTATTGTCTTATGCTCTTTTAAACACATACCAAGAGTATAACAAAGCGAAAGTATAATCTGTTCAGCCACTTCTTCTCTAACGGAAGAACTTTCATCTCTTGTATAATAACCAATAATCTCAGTAAGTAGTTCAAAAATTTGAAGCTGTATAATTTCAAGTTCCCTTATACTTAGCAAATTATTTGAATGCGCTATCTGAAGCAGAGATTGAAAATAATGTTCTTTGCTTATTAAGCCTTTTAGTGATTCTTCTTGATTAATGATAAAGTTATCCACTATTCTTCATATCCTTCCTCATTCATATAATCATCCATATACTCTTCCATATCTTCTTTTAAGTAATCATTTGCTCCGTATCTTACGTTGTGAACCAATTGGTATAAGTATCTATACCTAAGTAAATCTAGATCCCCTTGACATTTGTCATTAAAACATTCCTTCATGAACTCGATGAGATCGTCATCACTTATCTCTTCCAAGGTTTCGTTTTTGAAATAATAAAAAGCATCTACCAGATCAGTAATGGATTCAACATAATTTTGCTGGTGAATAAAAGGCGAATCACAAAAAGCAGTGATAATCTTTTTTACTAGTCCTCCTCCAAATTCCACTCTTCCATTGCTACTTAAAGCGTTGTTTCTTGTTTCCAAGATAGCTTTTATATCATTTTCTGAAAGCTTTAGGCCATATTCTAAAGTCTCCTCGTTAATCTGCTGAATTTCAGATAAGGTTTGCTTAGTTAAAATAGAATTTTTCATAAACATTAGACTTTTTTCCACAAATTAACCCCCTAAACTTTTTTGATTTTTCTATTGACTTTTATTTTTGAATATGTTATGATAAATATATATAAGTAATTTTAATATTACAATGTATAATTCTATCATTGAGCTTGTTGTAAGTCAATGATATTTTTTATGCACTTTTTTAAACTTCTTTGTATGTCATAAATTTTTTTGTTAAAAATATCTTTTCAGTTATTCGCTATAGTTCTCACGTTCTGCTCCGAAAAATTTAATTGCTGCTTCTATTAACTATTAATGGAGATTAAAATACTTATTTGAAACTGATCTAGCTCCAATATACCTTTCCTAGAGTATATTTCCATAAATCCCCCACATAAAATAACGTGCCAACTCCTTTATCTATATGGTTCAGACTTCAACCGTTAATTTTTACACACTAAAGTCATAGGTGCGTGATTTTCTAGCAAGTATAAATTAAATTTCCCTATATATTAAATCCATATTTTTGTGACTATACTATTATTTAAAATAGAATTTGGCTCGAACTGATACATCTTTAAAAACTATAAAATTTTATATATTATAGGAGGTAAAGAAATGGAATCACTTAAAAAATACATACTCCAACTTGAAAATGATTTATTAAAACCTGAGGTAAGACAGTCCTCAGAAAAGATCAGTGAATTGTTAGCAGATGATTTCACTGAATTCAGTAGTTCTGGATATGTGTATCATTATAAGAAAGGCGACAAAATAGATGCTAGTACTACTATACAAAATATAAACTGGGAAATAAGAGACTTTTCAACAACGGAATTAAGTGATGATTGCATATTAGAAACATATAAGGTGATAAAGCATAGCGAAGTAAGTGAACATAAAAAATACTCACTTCGTAGCTCCATATGGAAATGCTATAACGGAAAGTGGAAAATGTTTTTTCATCAAGGAACCTTAACTACTAAAGATTTTATATAGTACTTTTTATTATGAATTAAGGGAAGCCATTTTTATATGTACTTTTTAATTAGACATTTGAAATAAAAGTGCTTTTAAATCAGAGTGTTGAAATTAAGTGTCTAGCCATCTGATGCTATAAAATAACCGAAACAAATGAATCCAAAAACATATCCTTAACTTTATAATTGTATTTCTCTAAACAATGAATACAAATCCCAACTTTGTTAAAAGCTAATTATGTGCTTTCGAATAAATTACATTGAGATTATAAATACATCAATAACTATTTAGCCTTCTAAATTTAGACGTTTAAAGATTGGCAACTGAAATCGAGAGCCTATACTTCAAATATAATATTGAAAAGGATGTGTTTTTATGGCATTACTCGGAAACCCTTTTGTAGCAAATGTCCCAAGAAAAATGAATGCTGAAGAATTAGTTCAAGCCCTTAGAGTTGATATCGCAGGAGAACTTGAAGCCATTATTGGTTACGAGGCACACGCAATGGCTACAGATGATGAGAGAGCAAAAAAGGTTTTATATCATATTGCAGATGAGGAAAGAAGACATGTTGGAGAATTGCAGCAACTCTTATACATACTAAGTCCAAAAGAAGCTGAAAATACTGAAAAAGGTAGACAAAAAATTCAAGACCAACAAGCAAGTAATTTTCAATCTCCGCTAGAATAATTTATAATACATATTTATGATCTTCATAAAATAACCCAAGACGCTGATATGCTTCCTCTATAGCAGATAGCTTAATTACGTTATCTTTCTATTTCGCAAGGACATCACATTGTCTTGGGTTTATCTTACACAATCTTTATTTAAATATATTTATTTTTAATATTAAACATGAAACACTTGAGTCCGAAATCTATTTTCAATACTCCCTGAAATAAGTGTTTTACTTCACATTAACAGTAAATTTTAGATCCTCTCTTACATCATATAGCTTTTCTAAATCTGTTGCTGATATTGTATACTTCTTATCTTTATGCAATGGTTCTATTTCAGCTACAAATTTGTTGTGGCCTTGATCTTTTACAACATCTTTTTGTAATCCATACCTATTACCATTCTCATCTTTTATAACAAGTCCATAAGGATCTAATGAAGGCAGCAGATTTGTACATTCATAATAAATTAAAGTCTTATCTTGAAGTAATTCAACCTTATTTATATTATATTCTCCATACTTCCCTTCAGATAAAACAGTAGTTTCATTTAAATTTAACTGAGTTGACTTACTGTCAAGCTCATAAACTCCATCTGCATTTTTTGTTGCTTTATCCTTATAGCCCTTAATTTCTGTCATTGGAATGAATGTAATTGACTTAGTGTCATCATATATATTTTTAAAATTATATTGCCAGTACATTTTATTAGTATCAGCGGACCCAGATCCTTCTGACCCCTTCTCTAATAAACTTCTTCCTTTATCGTCAAATATAATATATCTAGCAGACTCCCCTATCGTCCCATTATCTGATTCAGTTCTTAAAACAGTATTCATAGGTGTAAAAATCACTTCATTTATTTTAAGATTAGGCACTAGCTTAGATAGATCTATAGAAGTTTTCACGGATTTTACTTTGCCTTTTATCTGATCTAAGGATACCTTGAATTTAAAATCCCATTGTCCTTTTGTACCATCAGAAAATTCCTTTATACTTAAATCCATCGTAAAATTATCTGGGATAACAACATCTCCGCCTAAGATAAACTTTCTTTGTTCTTCTGGCAAATAATCATTGGATACATGAAAACTGTCTACTCCAACATAAGTATTTTTATTTATTAGCTTCCCAGTACCACCTGAGCCAAAGCTTGTGACCTTTCCATTAATCTTAAAATCTTTCTCTAGCATATAAGGAGAAAACTTAAGTTCTTTTTCACTTTCAACAGTGTAAGCAATACTTAGGTCTATTCCATCATAAGCTATACTATTTATCGTTACGGTTGTACCATTTGAAGTTTTTGATAAGTTTAAATCTGAGCTGTATTTAACATATTCTTTATCAATCATATTTTTATCACTTAAAAACTGAAATACTGAGTTTACCACTGGAATATTACGTGCATATGCAGGAAATGCAGCACTTAATCCTGTAAAAGCAACTAGTGTAACTGCTGCTGCTACTGCAGTTCTTTTAGCTAGTTTCCTACTTTTCTTTCGCTTTGGTAAATCCTCAATTGTCTGTTTTATCTTAAGATTTAAATCTTCTGGTAATTTTAAAGCTTCGCCATTTGCCTTTTCCTTTAATATATCATCAATTAATAAATCATTATTCATATCAATCCCCTACCTTTCCCTAAGCATTTCATAAAGTTTAGTTCTTGCCCTAGAAAGCCTAGATTTGACCGTTCCCTCAGGAATACCTAAAAGCTTGGCTATATCTTTTTGCGCAATATCTTCAAAATAAAATAAAACCGTTACTACTTTTAGATCCTCTTCAAGTAGATTAACTGCATTAGTAAGCTCCATATTACTGTAGTCATCTGCAATAGCTATATCTGCACTTACTTCCTCAATAGGAACTACCTTTTTCCTTTTTCTTAGTATTGTATTGCACTCATTTATCAAGATTTTTATAAGCCAAGTTTTGAAAAACTTATCTTTCTTTAAGTAAATTATTCCTTCATAGGCTTTAATTATTGTATTTTGAATTGCATCTTCTATATCCTGTTTTTCCTTAAGCATGCTCAGTGCTATTCTATATAAAGTAACTTTATTATTTTCAATTATTCTGCTAAAGGCTTCTTTATCACCTTTTTTAGCAAGCTTTACATCTAGTTCTGAACTATTTGTATTATTTATTGTCGAGATAAATTCCAAATCATCTCCTCCTTACTGCGTTCTAAAAGTCTTAGCTAAGAACTCTTACATACATTAGATAAACTACTTACACGAAAGGTTCATATTTTTTTTCAAATTAACTCTTTATCTAAATTCTATAAAACAAGCTTAATTCCTTTGAAATGGAAAAGTTGCTAAAATAATGAACTATATAGGTTTAGCTAAATCGAAAATTGTATAGTTTGTATATAGTAAAAAAGTGCCTAGCGGATTTCCTCCAACTAGACACCATACTTGATCAAGCATATAAAGACTGATTACTTACTCAAATTAATAATTTTTACTGTATTTAATCAAGAATATTTTAAATTAAAGCGTTTTTAAAGCACTGCATTCAAATTAATGATATACTTTTCTAACGCTTCTCCCACTCCATCCTCATCATTTGTTAACGTGACATCATTTGCATGTTTTTTTACATACTCAGGAGCATTTCCCATAGCTACTCCTACCCCTGCATACTCTAGCATGTCTACATCATTATAATTATCACCCATAGCTATTATCTCAGCTTTGTTTATACCAAATTCTTTTTGCAGACAATTAATTGCTGATGTTTTAGATGCCTTAATCGGCATAATTTCTAAGTATGTTGGTTTCGATGGATATATATTAAGCTCCACAGCTTTAATATTTTCCTTTAATATATTTATTTCATCAGGACTGGCCATACATAAAATTTTATTAGGACCTGTCCCTTCTTTTTTCCACAACTTGATTAGATCTTTGAAATCTATAATTTTAGGAGTAATATTTGTTATTTCACTTTCTTGTTTAGCCCAATAATCCATCTCTTCTATATACCATTCATCATCTTTATATAAGCTGATGTGAATATTATGATCACTAACCAATTTATATATTTTCTCAAGTTCTAAAGCATTTATAAATTCTTGTGAAAGTACTTTGCCATCTTTGTCTAAAATCAAAGCACCACTATAGCAAATAATTGGCTCCTCTATTTCAAGTTCTTTTTGTAAAAACTTTATCCCCTTAGGCATTCTAGCAGAAACTAATATCACAGGTATATTCTTTTCGTTTGCAACTATATTGATTACAGCTTTTACTTTTTCAGTGATTCTGTGATTAGAATTTAATAAGGTTCCATCAATGTCTAAACATACCATTTTAAAATTATTCATAAATCCATCCCCCTAAAATATCTTATGATATAATGTAGTACTAAATATAGTTAAAATTAATATGTGAATTACCCTAATGAATAATGAGATGTTAGATTCAACTTATAATATTCCTATAAGTAAGTCTGTTTATATTTTAATTCTTTATATTCTTATATGAAAATTTCAAACTCTTTTTCCATATACTTTGTGGATATCTTATCTACATGTGCGATTTCTAAACAATAATCAGTTGAGTACCATATTCTTCAATAATCTTTACGAAGGCAGAAGGTGGCATTTTGTCAGTGATTATAATATCTATCTGATCCCAATTTACCCCTTTATAATAACTTAAGTGCTTAAATTTCTCGTACTCAGCAAGAACAATTACAGTATCAGCTTTTTTCACTGCTGCTTGCTTAATAACAGCATCTTCTTCATCCACATAATAAATCCCATCCTGTGTTATCGATGCAGCTCCTAAAAATGCTATATCAAACCTCAACCCATCAATGTAATTTATCCAATCAGCTTTATAAAAAAATCTATTTTTACTGTTAAGACGTCCTCCAATAGAATTAACTGAGATATCTTTCTTTTCAGAAAGTACTTCAATATTGTCTAGTGAATGAGTAAGCACCCAAATAGGTTTGTTTATTTCTTTTGACAAGAAGTTTATTATTGTAGAAACATCAAAAAAATAATGTTTATCTTCCTCAATAAAATCTAAAGCCCTTTTTGCAATATTTCTTTTCTCTTCTGAATAAGCTTCAATTCTTTCTCTATACTCTTTAATGGTGTTTTTTAAAATTGGTAAGCTAATTCCCCCATGTGTTCGAATTGCTGTTCTATTATCTATAAGCTTCAATATATCACGACGTGCAGTATCTCTTGATACATTAAACATTTCACAAATATCATGAATAGACATTGTATTATGCTCATTTAAATATTCCAATATTTTTAAAAGTCTTTCTTCTTGATACATTATTAACCCACCTTTTTAAGTTTATATAAATATACAGCTCCTAATTAAACTATTAACTTATATCCTTTCTCTACATAATAATTAAGCTATTAGGATTAATCGCAATATTTTTTGTTCTTATAATATCTACAAAGGAAGATACTGACATTGGATCAACAATAATGACATTTATTCTATCTAAATCTACCCCTTTATAGTACGTATCCTTTTCATATTTCTGG
The DNA here is from genome assembly GCF_024341905.1 of Clostridium folliculivorans. Classification (GTDB taxonomy): domain Bacteria; phylum Bacillota; class Clostridia; order Clostridiales; family Clostridiaceae; genus Clostridium_AR; species Clostridium_AR folliculivorans. Next base: position 1,070,209 of record NZ_BQXY01000001.1, on the reverse strand, counting down.
TGCTCAGCAAGTAAAATTACCTTTTTAGACCTTTTTATAACTTCTTGTTTTATAAAAATATCTTCTTCATCTTCATAATAAATTCCATCTTCTCTTATAGCACCAGCACCTATAATTGCTGCATCAAATTCTATTCCTTCAAAATATTCTTTATAATTTTTTCTATAAAAGAAACGATTCTTATTATTAAACTCCCCAGCAATTAATTTTACTAATACTTCTTGTTTTTCAGAAAGTATATTAAAGTTATCTAAAGAATGAGTAAAAATAGTAGCCTTCTTATTTAGCTTTTTTGCAAGAAGTTGAACATTAGTTGAAACATCAAAAAAGTATGTTCCATTGTTATGGATAAAAATCATAGCCTTTTCAACTATTCTTTCTTTCTCATCAATATTTAGATTTAATCTTTCTCTATATGAATACATATTATTTTTACTTGAATTTTTACAGCTATCTTCTTTAACCATATGATCACCTCTATCTAAATAATAAGTAATTATAAGTAATAAGTCAATATTTTTAAGTATTTATAAGTAAATTTTTCACTCATTATAAATACTATCCAAATTAAGTTATTAGATTTTTAATTTATGATGCTTCCGACTATAAATAAAAAACACTTATGTTATGTATCAAATAAATGTTGGTGGGATATCACATTTTTAGAGAAAACCATATTCAAGTTAAATTTTATTCGCTCTTTAACTTATGATGTTTTCCACTATAAATAAAAAAACACTTATTTTATGTATCAAATAAATGTTGGTAGGTAGTCAGACCTTTAATCAAAACCATATTCAAGTTAATTTTTTTATTCTTTAATTTATGCTCCTCCCTAACATGTTTAAAAAGATACTTATGCTATGTATTAAATAAATGTTGGTAATGTATTGAATTTTTCATAGACAAGCTATGTATATGTATCTAGTATAAAATAGACTTTATACATAATATACTATTTATAAAGATCATTACTCTTACAAAGGGGTTGGTATTTTGAATACAGAAAATATCATCGGTTTAATAATCTTAGCTGCTTTTTATGGAAGTTATTTTTCCAAAGCATTTATTCAGAGCAAAAAAGGTATTAAGACTGATAGAATGGGTAAAGGTAGTAAACCTAAAAGAACTTTTATAATTGAAGTATGCTTAAAGATCACTACAATTCTTATAGCTCTAGTTCAGCTAATTAGTATTGTACTCAAGGAAAAATTTCCCATATTATCAGAGAATATCACAGTAATCTACATTGGCTTTTTTATTTCTTTATTAGGAGTTGTAATATTTATCACTGCAATGACAACAATGCGTGATAGCTGGAGAGCTGGAGTTGATAATACTCAAAAAACTACTATAGTTAAGAGAGGAATTTATAAATATAGCAGAAATCCCGCATTTCTTGGATTTGACTTGTTATATATCGGAATAGCAATATCATTCTCAAATATAATTAACATACTATTTACTTGTTTCACGATCTTAATCTTTCATCTTCAGATACTAGAAGAAGAAAAGTTTCTTTCTATTCTTTTTGGACAAGAGTATCTGGATTATAAAAACACCGCAAGTCGTTACATTGGAACTAAAAATAAATAAAAAAGGTTCGCTGAAGCGACCTTCTTCAGCAAGCCTTTTTAAAGCATCTGCCTTTCCCAATGTATATAAGGAAAATATTATAATGATATTTTTCATATAATTTTCCTCAATTATAAGTAAACTACCAACAATTTCTAAATACATAGTTTTGCACAAATTTTATTTTCACTTCTTTTAATGCTAAATAACCAGCTTATTAGAACCCCGATATTTTAATAAAGCCTCTGTTCTTGCTAAGATCTTTCATGATGCATGTCCACATACATATTGATGCTTTACCAACATTTATTTGATACATAATCACAGTGTTTTATTTCACTTTAAGTATCACTCCAAAGACATGCATTTTACATAGTTATTTCACCTTAATTTCAGTAGTCTTTTGATCTCTTTATGCCAGAATGCATGTCCACTTAATCATTGATACCCCACCAACATTTATTTAATACATAATCACAGTGTTTTATTCCACTTTAAGTTAATCTCTGCGGAACTATATTTAACATAATTATTTAAACTAGATTTAAATGTGCCTTGAGATTCTTTTTTTCGCACCGCATGTCCATTTAATTCTTGATGTTCCAACAACATTTATTTGATACATACCTCCAGTGCTTTCTAGTATTATAACTAACTACTCCAATCCAATATCATACTACTTCATAAAAGCATCTTTCCATTCATCTTGTTCTACCATATCTTCAGAATCAACTTCTTCTAAGATTTCTTCATCTAATTTCACCTTGTTTATGTACTGATTATAAGAGTTGCAGGAATATCTAGCATCACAGTGTCTACAAACTGCAGTTCCAAATGGAGCTTTCTGCCCTTTCTTAACTGCCTTTAACTTTGATAGTGGTGGTGCTTTAAATTCTCCAGCTTCAATTTTATCTACAGTCTCTCCAAAGTATCGTATCTGTTTTTCAACCTCATTATTATCAATATCAAGTTCAACAATAGGATTCCAATCGTCGATTATGTCTATTGCTATTTCATCGCCAATGCTGGTTGCTTGTCTAAGCCCTGAAGGAGGAGAAGTTGCTATTACTGCCATATTATCTATTTCAGTACCCTTGAGGTTTTTCCACATATGAGCGTACACATTCAACTGTCCTTTATATAAATCCTTATCATTTTGAACTTCTTCTGAATTATGAGTTTTTATATCATACATCGTTATCTTGTCTTCATTTTCTACTATATCTACAATACCTTCTATTGTATATTTTTTACCCTTTGGAGTTAATTGCTCTGGCAGTATTAGCTTAACTTCAGCTTCTGTCATATTCTTTGCTACATTTCCTAGTTTTTCATAATATAATTTTACCTGCTGCCATGCAAACTCTTTCATGTTTAAAGTTATGGAACGTCCAGTTTCGTATTTTAACTCTTCGTAATTATCCTCAAATATCTCTCTCAATTTCTTTATATCCATACTATACCCCTCATCCCATTTTACATATGCCCAAGATATGATAAATTCTTTTTTAAATAACTCCAAGTAAAGTAATTATAGTGCTTCAGCTTCAACTATTAATTTATATATATATGAAAATTTTTAAAATCAATGAACTTCAGCAATGCTAAGTTTAATTTTTCATAAAAAGATTCAATACTAGAATTTAATAAATAATCTAAGATTATACTTTTTATAAAACGTCTTTATTTATCTTAGCCTTATAGTTGCACTTATTACTCTTGAACTTGAGACTCAGTATATCTTTTAAAATTATCTAGAATTGATTGCCAGCCACTTTTCTGCATCTCTATGGAATTAGTATCCTCTGCTTCAAAGGTTTCATTTATCTCTGTTTTATCACCTTGATCTATAAAGGTTATTTGAACTTTTCTTTCATCTCCTAAAGTGTAAGCTAGAACTTCCTGTAGTTTAACTTCATCATAAATCCCCCCAAAATCAAAGCCAAAACTTCCATCTTTCGCTTCCATTCTTGAAAGAAATTTACCTCCAACTCTTAAATCATTTTCTGCAACAGTAGTATGCCAATCTTCCGAAGCACTGTTCCACTTCTTTATATGCTCAGGCTCTGTCCAGCATTTCCATACCTTTTCTACAGGTGCATTTACCGTTGTCATTATATTTATTGTTTTATTATTTTTCATATTTAATTTCCTCCTTAAATATAAGTTTATATTTTGATCTTATTTCTTATGTTTCAAGTACTTTAATCTTAAACATCTTATGTTTAAGTAATGCTGACTTACTATATTGTTCTGTTTATTCAATGTATTGATACTTGTACTTCAAATTTTCCTTACCTTAACTTAATAATCTTAGTATCTTCTAGTTTCCTTATCATATGCTTCGCATTTCTATATAATAATTATGGATATCTTCTAAGGTGTTATGTACCAAGTTACCAAAGAAGGTTATTGTAGTTCTGGCAGGAACAAAATTATATTTTTTATATATCATATATTTTCTAGGGCAATCATTGTAAGCTAAATAATCAGCAGTGTAGGAATAAACCTTTGCTATAGTTTCATCTTTCTTATTAGCTTTAGGCATTGAATCCACATCCAGACTTTGAATTAAAGGTAGTCTAGCATTTGCAATATCATCCTTAAAATACGGATGCATTCTCTGACCTAAACCTCTAAAGTTAGGTATTATAAGTAGGATTTCTGCTCTGGACAAAGCTACATAATAAGATCTCATTCTATCAAAATGAGCTATTTTATTTAACGGCTCATATTCTCCATTTAGATAAGGTCTTACTAAAGCCTCTAATTTATTCTCATTATTCATAACTGGTGGTACTGCTCCTAAGATAACCACAGGAAACTCTAAACCTTTAGCTTGATGTATAGTTAAAAATGAAACTCTTCCTTTTGGTATTGGTTCATCTTTAATCTCATAATCCCCTTCTTCTCTTTTATATAAAGCTCCTAAATAGGAAGTTACAAATACTCTCACGAAAGTCTCTTCATAGAGTACTTGTCCAGTAATTAATCCAAAGTTATGTTCGATAAAAAAGTGAAGATAATTAGTTATATTAGATAAATTATAAATAGGTCCTTCATCTATGCCATTTTCAGCATCGTCAAAAATCTTTTTAAATCTTTCAAAGCCGCATAGCTGATAAAATAAATCTAATAGATTCCAGTCTAAAGAATTAATCCTAGTAATGAGCCATCGATAATTTAAGTTTACACCTTCATTGATTTTCTTTTCTATTATTCTTCCTAAAGACTTTTTACTAATCTCCTTTTGACCTGTTTCCGACAACTTGTCTTTTAAAGCATCTTTTAACTTTTCATAACCTTTCCTATTGATTTGATCCTCTAAGGAAATATTATAAATTTCCATATATCTAAGTATTTCAAAATAATCATTTTTTAAGTTGTCTAATTCAAATATTGTTTTGTCAATAAAGCATTGAAGTTCATAATCCTCAGCTATTATATTCTCTGCAGAAAATAAGCATTGCTGTATCCAATCATTAAACTCCTTATGCTTTCCTACATTAAATCTCTCGTCTATTTCTGGTGTTCCAAATAAATAAAAGATTATCCCAAAAATGTCCACGGGTTCAGGATTATCAAAAAATCTGCCTGCACGAGGTGCATATACCTCTATTCCTACCTTTTTAAAAGCATCTTTTAATTTTGGTGCATTTTTGTTACCTTTTAAATAAGTGAACAGTACTGCAACCTCTGATGGATCTGAAATCACCTTTTTATCTAGCATTTCTCTTACTTTTAAAGCAATTTCTCTGTACACTTTATCAGGAGATTCACCTACAGTGGTTACCACTGATATTCCAGAATCTTTGCTATGAGCTTTTATGTCTTTATCTACATTTCTGTAGAAGCTACCGTTTAAAGTTTCATTTGCCCAGTTTTCTTTTTCTATAAAATTAGTGTAGTAATCAACTATATTTTTTCTAGATCTATAATTAATATTAAGTTTAATCTTTTGTGGTTCAATATCTAAATATTTTTTGCATCTAGTACCAAACTGAACAAAGTTTTCAACTGTTGCACCTCTAAATCTATAAAGCGACTGATCGTCATCGCCAACCACACAAATATTTTTAAATCCATTTGCTAGCTTAAAAAATATCTTTTCTTGAATGTTATTAGTATCTTGATACTCGTCTATAATGACGTATTTAAAAATCTTTTCACTATTATAGCTTTCACACAAAACCTTATATCCATATTGCTGAAGCAGTGATAGATCAATGGTTTGCCTTGGCTCATTCTTAAGGCTTTCAAGATAGAATTCATATAATTTTCCCAGCATTGAAAGTGTTTCATCACCTTCTGGATTGTTTATCACTCTATCTATCTCTATACACTCCTCTGAAAATCTATTAAATAGAGATATTAAAGAATTTACTATGGAATTCTTAGAAATAGATCTAGCTCCCAAGTATTCTTTTATTTCTTCCTTATATGTATCAGAAAGTCCCAAAACTCTTTCAGCCATACCTAAAAATTTGTTGCTGCTGACATAAAAATATTGATCTATTTCCTGCATGATAATAGGAAGTTTCTTCTTCAAGTCATTTTTAAACCTCTTATCTAAAATAAATCTTTGACATAAGGAATGTACCGTCCCTACATACATATTAGATATATCATAGTGCTTCTTTGTTTCTGCTGTGGCAAGAGCAAATAGTGAAGTTAGTCCTGCTTTAAGTTGCTCCGCCGCTTTCTCTGTAAAAGTGCTTAAAAATATTTCCTCTGGATTAACATCATGAAAAACAATTAGATTTACACATCTCCATAGCAGTACTCTAGTCTTACCCGAACCAGGACCGGCCACTAGATATAATGGACCATCAATATTCTTTATAGCCTCTTCTTGAGCTTTATTAGGGTTAAATCCACTTTTTATAAATAAATCTTCTATACTAATAACACTCACCCTCTCATCCCTATGTTTGTGTCTTATTTTACCATATAATATCTTATCTGACATCAGATTTCTACATAGCGATTTCTGAAGTCTCTTTACGAATATTTTTAGCTATAGATGAACCACTTCATATTTAAGTTTATAGATTCCATTACGAAAACTTAAGTTATGCATGTTCGAAAATCATGCACCTATAAATTTTAGGCATGCATAACTTAATAGTTGAAGTTGGAACCCTATAATAAAAGGCTCCTATACTAACTGTAAGTCCAGTGGTTCAATAATCATAGTTTCTTATAATTAATGAACCCTATAACTTAACATTTAAGATAGGAACCATATAAATGAAAATTAATTATATTGCTGCTTCAATGTTTTTCTGAATAATACTTTTTACAACTTATATATTAAAAAAATTATTTCGCAAGATTAAATGTCCAGACGCTATTATCTTTGTAGAAGTTTATTCCTTCATTTCTCATTCTTTCTTCCTGAGCCTTTAACCTATTTTTGTACTCTGCCCAATTTCTATCTACTTTAGGCGTCCATCCTATTTCTGCATATCCTGGAAGTCTTGGATATATCATATAATCCATTGCTTTTTCATTAGGAATTGTTTCTGTCCATAGTGGAGCTTCTATACCTAAAACTAAGTTCTTTGGAGCAAAATCAGTAGGATCCCATGTATATGCGGTTTCTACTGGAATATATCCTGCCCAGTTCAAACCATATGGTGTAGTTTCATCATATTTCATATCAAGATAAGCCTTTTTTGCAACGGATGTAATAATGTTCATATTCTTTTGTCTAGCTGCAGTATTTGAATCTTTCCAGTTTTGAAGCACAACACTTGAATCTATTGAAGGAGAGGTATCAATTGGATCCCAGCCTATTGGAGTCTTGCCGTATTTCTTAACAATACTAGCTACTCTTCCTACAAAATAATCATAGTCTGCCTTCTTGGTACTTAAGGCTTCATCTCCACCTATATGAATATATTTTGAAGGAGATATTTCAGAAACTTCTCTAATTACATCTTCAATAAATCCATAGGTTTTCTCATCACGAGTCATAAATGAACTAAAGCCAACCTTCGTTCCTGTATACAACGGTTTCTTCTTACCGTCTGGATTTAAGAACCCATAGGAAGCTAAAGCAGCATTACTGTGCCCTGGCATATCGAATTCTGGGACTATCTCTACATATCTGTCAGCTGCATATTTAACTATATCTTTAAATTGCTCTTGTGTATAATATCCACCTGGTCCGCCACCAACTTTTGTACTTCCACCTATGGTAGTTAAGTCTGGCCATTTCTTTATTTCTAAACGCCAGCCTTGGTCATCACTTAGATGCAAATGAACTTTATTTATTTTATATTGAGCTGCATGACCTATTTGACGTTTTATTTCATCTACAGTAAAAAAATGCCTAGCAACATCAATCATTAACCCTCTATAGCTGTATTCTGGTTTATCATCTATAGTTGAAACCGGAATGCTCCATTCAACTCCTGAAACCAAGGCATTTTTCTCAATAGCTGGAGGCAATAATTGCCTTAGGGTTTGAACTGCTCTCGAGATTCCTTCTGGCTTGTATGCTGTTATCTTCACTTCTTCAGCGGTAGTTGCTATCCTATAACCTTCATTTCCCTTATCCGCTTCTGCTCCAACTGTAGTCAAATAAATGCCTTGTGCTGGAACATTATCTGCTTTAATAATCTTTAATTCAAAGCCTGTTGAAGCTCTTAACTTTTCTCTTAAAAATTCTGCTACTCTACTGATTTCAGCTGTCTCATTTTCATTATTTCCTTTTACATAGATTGAAGTATTGTTTGTAAGAACAAATTTACCGCTACCTTTTTGATAGCTTAAAGGTTTTGGAATAATATTGTTACTGCTCTGTGGTAAATCCTTAGCTTTTACCACATCTTTTCTCACATAAGTCATCGTTGAAAAAATCATTACTATAATTAACAATAGTAGTCTAATAGCCTTAGACTTACCTTGTTTATCATATGTATTTTTCATTTGTTCACCATCCTTATTTATTTTAATTCTTTGCGTAAGCTCATTAAAGCATTGGATGGATAACCATTTAATTTCAACACAGTGCTTTAACAGAACCTAATTTTAAAAAATACTTATTGAAATTAACCATAATTCTAAAGATAACTTTATTTAATGGTAATTTCTCTAAAAACTTCATTATTAGCTTATAACATAATTGAAAAATAAATACTGTACATTATTTGGGAAATCTGGCAGGCGACATAGCTTTATTCACAGATCTAGTTGAATTATAAATTTCTAAAGAATAAAAAAATCAGATTTTAATTGATTAAATCTGATAACAAAATATTTATTAAGTTATGATAACTCTTTATTTACATTAGTATTTTCTTACTCCAATGCCTTCATATCATATTAAACTTTTTACTATTAGGTTATGTTTAATACTTCCAATAAGCCCTTAAACATAACCTAATTTAAATATCTTTATCATTAAAGAAATTATCCTTTGCTTACTAATATTCTTATTAGATATAACACTGAGTAATAGCTATTCTTTTAAATACACTTGCTGATTTGAAGAGGTTTTATCTAGAATGGTTACCTTTAAAGAAGAGTTATTTCGTACCTCATTAAGAAATAAAATACCAACATTAAGACGGGTAGATTTATCTAGTCTTTTCCACACATATCCTTTAAATAAGTCTTTCACTAAGAATTCTTCTCCTGATTTGAGATTAGATACTTCTGTAATAGCTGTGTTTAATAATGGATTCATAAAGTCACTCCCTAATACGATTTTAAGTGTAAATGTAAACATTTCTGCTTATTACAATATATACATATACAGAAATATTATTACTGTTAAAAATTTTTAGTTTGCTGCATTTTTTTACTTTGTTAATATATGTAACTATATGAAGCTTTATAGAACTTTATTCTTTTCTTTCTATTTAAGAAAAAAAGCCCGATTCAATTTTCATTAAATCTGACTTTTCTTATTATCCTTTCTTACAGGCTACTAAAATTTAATTCAATATACTTAGCAAATCCTTAAAAGAATCTAAATTATAAGTAGCTTTACCACTAGACACCGCATCTCCAATTGCTGAACTATCCATTTTCCCATCAATAGCAGCTTCAAGTCCTGCTACAGCATCCTCTACAACCAAGCATTTTTCTGCTGGGAGGTTTAAATATTCTGCAGCTTTTAAAAACACCTCTGGATCTGGCTTTGACTTTGTTATGTTATTTCCATCAGAAATAGCATCAAAGAAATCTCCAAGTCCTATTTGATTCAATATAAACTTTGCATTTTTACTAGATGAACCAATTGCAAGCTTTGCTCCTTTATTTCTAAGTTCAGTTAGAGTTTCTCTTACCTCTTTACTTAGATCTTTTTCTGACATATTCTTAAGCAATTCTTTGTATATATCATTCTTCTCTTCAGCATACTTAAGTTTTTTCTTTTCAGACATTACTCCATCATATTTTTCAAGGATAATGTTGAAACTTTCCATCCTGCTTACTCCACGTAGTCTATTGTTTATGGTTTCATTAAATTCTATATTAAGTTTATCAGCTATAGCCTTCCAAGCTTCATAATGGTATTTATCAGTATGGCAAATTACTCCGTCTAAATCAAAAATTATTGCTTCGTATTTCATTTTCTCCTCCAAGTATATCTTCTTTGTTTATGGTAATCTCTCACAAGTCCAACAGTACATGTTAAAGGCATATCTAAAATTTAAGTATTACTACGGTAGATACTATATGAGCAAGCAATTAGAATTAAATGATTTGAGGATATAAAATAGCGTTAAGAAACTGTATTGTCCGAACGTAGTGAGTTATACAGTTTTAGCTTTTTTATAGCAGCAAATCATATTAATTCTTTGCGAAGCTCATTAAAGTATAGGAAGTAGTAACACTTAAACTTCGTATTATTTAGCATATGAAATTAGTATCTTGTATCTTCTCTTCCGCAGAATGGATCTATAGGGCTAACCCCTTTAAACTCACTTCTTCCAAGTATCTTTTCAACTACCTTTTCTAATACAAAATCATTATTTGAGTAGCAATTAATAAAGGTTTTTACCATTGGCGCATCTAATAAGTGATATGGATTTCCTACACTTACAAACATTGTTGGAACCTCTTCTACAAACCAAGGAAGATTGTTTCCAAGCCCAAAGAAAGTATGCCAGTTTATACGTGATACGGTCTTATTACTTGCGTTTTCTATATTTCCAATATATAAAACAAGATCATATTTACTCTTAATATCAGTCACATTATCAAGAGGCATGCCGAAATCTTCTTTAACATATTCTGTGATTTCAAAGCCCTCAGAGGTTAATAAAGCTTTAATCTTCTCATTTACACGTTTAATGGATGGGAAGTCTCCTAGTATCTGAAGTAATACCCTTTTATGCTTTTCAACACTTATAGGAAGCAAAGTTTGAGTATCTTTAACTAGTGTTATTGCTTTATCAGCACAGTTATATGCCCATGTTTTATGTTCTTCACAACCTATAACATTTAACTCTTCTTCTCCTGGATATAGACTTCCGTCTTTTTGCTTTTCATGAAGTTTTAAAGCTACTTTAGTAGCTAATATTCTTGTTAAGGCTTCCTCTAGTCTTTTTTCTGTTATAATTCCATTTTTGTATCCCTTCATCATGAAATCATAGTCTTCAGCTAAGTCCTTGTTGAATAAGAACATATCACAGCCACTAGCAATTGCTGTTGGTACTGATAATTCCCTACTCATTGCAGCAGTAAAACCAGCCATTGGGGTAGCATCAGTAACTATCATTCCATTGAAGCCTAACTTTTCTCTTAAAAGTCCATTAAGTAGTTCTGGAGAAAGAGTTGCAGGAACTACTTTTCCAGAAAAATCAGAATTAAGTTTCTTTTGATATGCAGGCATGGCAATATGTCCGATCATTGCAGTCAAAGCACCTGCTTCTATAAGTCCCTTATACACTTTACCAAATGTCTCGTCCCACTCTTCGCAAGATAATGAGTTCACAGAAGTTAGAAGATGTTGATCTCTTTCATCAACTCCATCTCCCGGGAAATGCTTTATAGAAACTGCTACATTACACTCTTTAGCGGCTCTTAAATACTCTAAACCATTAGCTAAAACCTTCTCTGGATCATCTCCATAAGTCCTTACATTAGTTATTGGGTTTCTAAAGTTCATATCTATATCTACTACAGGAGCAAATGCCCAGTTACATCCAACTGCCGCACCTTCTCCGCAAGCTATTCTTCCTAGCTTGTATGCATATTCAGGATCATTAGCTGCTGCAACCTGCATCTGCTTAGCAAAGGCTGTCCCATCTGATGCTATACCATCTCCACCTGCTTCTAAGTTTGCAGCTATAAGCAGAGGAACCTTAGAACTTCTTTGAAGGAAGTTATGAGTTTTCTGCATCTCTTTACTATCACCAGGTCTAAATAATATTCCTCCAATATGCTTACTTAAAATTTCATACTTTAAGTAATTTTCATCTGGAGACATTCCTATAGGACAAAATAACTGCCCTATCTTTTCTTCTATAGTCATAGCATTTATTGTATCTTCTACCCATTTTATGTCTTCATCTGATAAGTAAAATGGCTTCTTCTTTAAATCAATCATCTTATTACTCCTATCTGTATAATGCTAAATTAAAATTTTGTTTATGGATGTACCACTTCGTAATAAAACTTATTATTTTTAAATTCTCTAATAAAACTTATCTTAAAAGTAACTGGTGAAATGCTCCCATTACATCAGTTACTTTATTTACTTTGTATGATTCCTTAACTATTAACGTATTACAAAATACTAATTGCTTTACTCTTTAGCTCACTATCAATTTTATTAAGTGCATAATTCCAATCAATTCCTAAGTCCATTCCTCCAGAGCTTATTTGCTTTAATGTATTTTGGAATAAGAAACCTAATACTTGATTGTTTACTAAGCTTGGAATAACCTCATCTAATATTTCTCTAACCTCAACATTATTCATTAATTCGCAAAGTTTATTATCAAGATTATATATATATCTGTATTCCTTTAAAGGCATATATTCAAATCTATATCTTCCAGCTGTAAGGTTGCAAACTACATTACTACCTTCTTGAACCGCATCTATGCCACTTTCCATCAATGGTTTACCACACAACTTAACATTTCTAAGCAATGCATCTGGAAGTATTAGCTCTGCTGTAGTGTTGAATGGAATCTCAAATTCGAAGGACAATTCTCCTGTATCACTTATTTTCCAGCCACTCTCAATACGTCCATTTGGAGAATTGAAGCTTGCCTTCGCATACTTTAAGCTTCCATGTGGTGTTGGTGTAAGTCTTATCTTTCTAAATCCAGGCACATCTTCAACTGGATTTATTCCACACATATTTCTATACATCCATTCTGCAATAGAACCATAAGCATAGTGGTTTAGAGAGTTCATTCCTGTATCGCCAATAGAGCCATCTGGAAGTACAGAGTTCCAACGTTCCCAAATAGTTGTTGCTCCAAGCTTTACAGCATATAACCAGCTTGGATAATCATCATTTAATAAAAGTCTATAAGCGTCTTCATTTGCACCATTTTCTGATAATACTCTACAGAAATAAGGAGTACCTACAAAACCAGTAGTTAGATGCATATTGTCTCCATCTAATTTTTCTCTTAAGTCCTTTATAGTTCTTTCTCTATGATCTTCTGGTATTAAATTCATATAAAGAGCCACAATCATTGCAGTTTGAGTATTTATTGCGCTTCTTCCATTAGGTGTAAAATATTCTTTTAATATGGCTTGTTTTATTTCTTCAGCTAGGTTTGAGTATTCTTCTGATATCTCTATCTTGCCTAATACTTTGGCAGCCTTAGCAACTAATTTTGCTGAATAGCAGTAATAAGCTGAAGCTATATAGTACTTGTCTGTTCCACCAGTTAATTCTGCAGGATTCTTCGCATCTAAAGCTAACCAATCAGCAAAGTGGAAACCTACAGTCCAAAGTCTTCTTCCTCCCGTATTTTCGTCTATACCTTTGATATAATCTACCCAATCTTTCATGGTATCGAACTGATCTGCTAAAAGCTCCTTGTCTCCATAATGAAGGTACAAGGTCCAAGGAATAATTGTTGCTGCATCTCCCCAAGCAGTTGAGCCATTTCCATTAACTATTCCCACTGGATTTTTAGGCTTTATTGAAGGCACAACAAATGGTACTGAACCACCTAATCTCTTTTGTTCCTCACGTAAATCAAACATATACTTAGCATAGAAAGCTGGTGAATACATATTAAAGCAAGCTGTGGATGCAAATACCTGAGCATCTCCTGTCCATCCCATTTTTTCATCACGTTGTGGACAGTCAGTTGGTACATCTAAGAAGTTTCCTTTTTGTCCCCACTGAGCGTTCTTAAATAACTTATTTACTAGTGGGTTAGAAGTTTCAATGGCTCCTGTTAACTCTAAGTCTGAGTATATTACACAGCCTGTAAAGTCTTCTAACCTTACTTCTTTAAATCCAGTAAGTCTTACATATCTAAATCCGTAATATGTGAAATGAGGCTGAACCATTTTACTAGTTCCATCACTTATATATCTAAACTCTGCTTTTGCCGTACGAAGATTATCTCTATAGAAGCATTCATCTTGAAGTATCTCTCCAAATTCTAAAAGAAGTTCTTGTCCCTTTTCAGCAGAAGCCTTAAATCTTATCCAGCCTGTCATATTTTGGCCCATATCCAAGACTGTTTCACCTTTTTTAGTGTGTATTATTTCAATAGGCTTAATCTCTTCTTTTATCTTAACTGGAAGGCTTAGTCTTGGTGTTAACTTCTCATACCCAATATCTATTAGCTCTACACCACTCCAACTACTTTCATCAAGACCTGGCTTTGACCATCCCTCTATTTCAGCATTAGCATCATAAATTTCTCCATCATATACTCCACTGAATTTTACTGGTGACTCTATAGCTTTCCAGCTTTCATCAGTTCCAATAACTGCTGTCATACCATTCTTTAAGGTAACTACTATCTCACAAATTAAAGCGAACTTATCTCCATAAAGCTCATTGTATCCACCATCAAAACCATATCTGCCTTTATAAGTTCCATTGCCTAGCATTACGCTTAAACAATTATCTCCTGCTTGAAGAAGTTCTGTGATGTCATAAGTTTGATATTGAAGCCAAAAATCATAAGCATTAAAGCCAGGGGCAAAATACTCTTCACTAGCTTTCTTTCCATTGACTTCAAACTCGTATAGTCCAAGTCCACACATATATACCCTTGCTGAAATAACTTCTGATGGAAGTTTAAATTCTTTTCTTATAATTGGATGAAGCTCTTTATCGAGTTTTGGCGTAATCCATTTAGCTGTCCATGGTTCTTCCATCTTTGCTGTTTCAAACCATGCTATTTCACTAGTTGCAAAATCGCCACTATCTCCCCACACAGTAACTCTCCAAAAATAACGAGTCCTAGAGCTTAGCTTATTATCTGGGTAAAAAGCTAAACTATCTATATCCTCTCTTTTACCACTATCAAAAACTATGTTTTCAAAGGCCTCATCCAAAGAGATTTCTACTCTAGCCGAAGATTGATACTTAGAAACTGTATCCTCCGTAATCCAGGACATACTAATCTTCCCAATCTCAAAGCCCAATGGATTAGTAATGTGATTGGTTCTCAAATTCATAACTCTCATTTTTAACAACCTCTATTCTTATTTTTCTAAATACATATTGTTATGGCTTTTATTTATAAAGTTTATATTTTCCCCATCTACTTTCAAAACCAAAAAGAACTTCAAAAATAGTTTATAAATCAAAGTCATATATTTTTGGCTATGTTTAAGAATATTGTTGAAATTGATTGGTTATACAGGAGACGCTATATGAGTGAGCAACTTGAATTAAATGATTTTTTCAGATGGAATGGCGTTAATAAACTGTACTGTTCGAACGTAGTGAGTTTACAGTTTTAGCCATGGAATATGAAAAAATCATATTAATTCTTTGCGTAAGCTCATTAAAGCGTCGGATGATTAGCCAATCAATTTCAGCACGGTGCTTTAACAGCGCCATGTTTTTATATACATTTTTTAATTAAATATACGAGACATTTTAATAATGCATCAATGGATAAACCCTATAATCTCCATTACACCTTAATTGTAAAATATCTAACTTCAAAAACAAATGAAGTTATTTGCCTAAAATAATATGCATTTTTTAATCTCCGCTTAGGTTTTGAAATATTCATAACCATCCAAGCTTCTCTTCATTACTCCCGCCATAGAATTGAAATCATCAAGCAATACTCAAAGTGCAGGTTCTTATATAAAATAAGGATTTGTGAAAACTATTAAAACTCCGGATGATTAAACTCCTCAATATGAAAAAAGCATTTTAATTCTCCAGAAAAATTGAAGAACATGCATAGCTGGAGCTTCTCTCCCTCATATGCATGTTCTTATTAAAACTCTATATTCTTTATTTACTCAATATGCCTCAAAACATAGAGTTCCTAGCTCAACTATTATGCTTTGCTCGCATTTCTTTCTTGAAGTTCTTTTAGTATAGTTGGATACTCCTTATCTAATTTATAAGGAACTAAAAGTAATATTTGAACAACTAGCACTACTATAGGTATAAATATAAACAACGCTTTTATTGAAGAAATTGCGGCTGCTGATTGAACTGCTGCTCCTCCTACATATCCGCCAGCTGCTAAAACCCAACCTATTAGCGCTCCACCAAGTCCTGATCCAGCTTTTCCACCATAACTTTGTGCACTGAATACTAAGCCTTCAGTTCTGTTACCAGTCTTCCATTCTCCATACTCAACTGAGTCAGCAATCATAGCAAAACCTACACCTGTTCCTGGTGCTGTTCCTATACCTCTTATTACTGCACCAATTATTACCATGCCTGCATTAGTTGGATTAATTAAAGTTATTACATATCCTACTATTGTAATTATATTTCCCGCTATATTCATATTTCTTTTTCCAAACTTTTTAACGAAAGGTGCTAGTATAAATAGTCCACCAATCATCGGTAATAACATAGCTAGTGAAAGAGTACCAACAAGATTAGGATTACCTAGTATATATGTTGCATAATAAATATTAACTCCCATGGAAATAGCCATATTAACACCGTTTGCAAGACCGTTGGCAGTTAGAATAACCCAATATTTATTATTAAACAATCCTTTTAGTCCTTCTAGTACTGGAACATTTTCCTTCTTAACGTTTTCAACTTCTGCAGTATTTCCAACTCTTTCTTTTGTAAAGAAGAAAGTTATAAAGAATAATACACAAGCTATAATACCAAATATTAGATATGCCATTGTCCAGCCTTTTTGTCCTCCACCTAAAGCATTAACTACAGGTAAAGTAAGCATTGTGATTCCAAGACTTGAAACTAGAGAAAATATCATTCTAACAATGTTCAATACTGAACGATCATATTGATCCTGTGTCATTAAGGAACTTAAAGTTCCATAAGGTACATTTATAGAAGTATATATGATATTAACAATATTATAAGTCAAGAATATATAAATAAGTTTACCTGTTTCACCTAAGTTAGGTACTGAGAATAACAGTACTGTTGCTACTGCGAAAGGTATACTCATTCTTAAAATCCAAGGACGAGCTTTTCCATACTTTGATTTAGTCCTATCAACAACAAACCCCATTATAATATCAATTATTCCGTCAAGTAAACGTGAAATAAGCATTATAGAACCAATAGCAGCTGCACCTACTTTTGCAACGTCTGTATAATAAAATACTAGGAATGCACCCATTGAAGAAAATATTATATTATTTGCAAAATCACCACATGCATAAGATATCTTTTCAAAAAATCCGATTTTGCCTGTAGAAGCACTTACTGATGTATTAACGTTTGTACTCATTTTTATCCCCCTCTAAGAAATAGTTCAAATTTCAGTTTCTTCTTTCATAATGGATAACTTTATACTTGAATTTACATTTTTAAAACTTTTATTCAGATTCTAGCATAGTTCTAAAAATAGTTTTAGATTTAAAGTATCCTTAATAACACTTAGTATAATGCTTTGAATTTATATGCATTTTTTAACACTTAAATAAAAGAA
This sequence comes from Clostridium folliculivorans, assembly GCF_024341905.1. GTDB lineage: Bacteria > Bacillota > Clostridia > Clostridiales > Clostridiaceae > Clostridium_AR > Clostridium_AR folliculivorans. The sequence continues at coordinate 1,052,573 of NZ_BQXY01000001.1, read as the reverse complement.
CCTTTTTATTTTCATATGAACAATCATCGATGATATCGTTTATATTGCTATTATAATTCATATACGCAACTAAACAAACTGCATAATTTATTGCAATGAATATGCATTTTTTAATATAACCGTTTTTTTATTGGTACAATTCAATTTTTCTTAATAGTTATATAAATTCTTATTTACAGCGGATTTCAAAACCGTTAATATTAAAAATATAATAAATTACATTAAATTTTGCATATAAAAACCAGCATTTTTTATTAAAGTTACAAAATCGAATTATTATAGAGTGTTTAACTTAGATATTAATTTATACATTTGAAAAACTATAATTTGAAATATTTTGTATATGCATAATTTAATATTTTGGCGCTGTTAAAGCACCGTGTTGAAATTAATTGGTTAATCATCCGACGCTTTAATGAGCTTACGCAAAGAATTAATATGATTTCTTCATATTCCATGGCTAAAAATGCAAACTCACTACGTTCGAACAGTACAGTTTTACTTTTTAATAATCCATACTTTTTATAAATCTTTCATATCTTAAATTTAAGAAAATAAAAAGGTTATTTGATTAAAAAGTAAAAAGTAAAAATATATCGCCTGCCAGAATTTCTTCACATACGTTCAGAAAAGGCAGATGCGTAAAAAAATCACCAATAAAGAACGATTAGCGATTTTTTAGAGCCATTCCATCTGAAAAAATCATTTAATTCTAATAGCTCGCTCATATAGCGTCTCCTGTATAACCAATTAATTTCAGCAATATTCTTAAACAAAACCAATATTTTAATAAGGTGATAAAATGACTATAAACGAATTAGATAAATACCTAAAGACTTACACAGTAGATGAGCTTTTCTACAAAGAATACTATTTAGCCAAGCAAGACCCTGCAAAACTTAAAGAATTTATTGATAAGGCAGATATGAAACTAATTAAGGAAAAAAGCCTTATTGTTCCAGATATAGACGATGTAGATATAATGGAACCCTATTTACTTATTGAGGAATATGTATTTGAACACAAAAAGGATTATCACATTCTAGCTTCAAAACATTTCAGATACACACCTGAATTTACACATAAACATTCATTCTTTGAGATGATATACGTGTACTCTGGAAAGTGTGAGCAAAATATAATGGGCGATAATATTCTATTAAAGGAGGGTGACATATGCATTGTTCCTCCTGATGTAGAGCATTCAATATCAGTATTCGATGACTCTGTTGTAATAAATGTAATAATAAGAAGCACAACCTTCAACGATACCTTTTTAGAAGTATTAAGTGAAGAAAACATTCTCTCTTCCTTCTTCACAAAAATCTTATATACAAAGAATTATAATAACTATATTATCTTCAGAACAAATAACAGTGATTCAATCAGAAGCTTTATGTCACACATAATCATGGAGAGTATAGAAAATGAGCAGTATAGCAATAAGATACTTGATAATTTTCTAATGATTTTATTTGCCCATTTACTAAGAGATAAAAAGCATACGGTAGAATTACCTAAAGAGCTACAGAAAAGCAATAAACAGCTAACTTCAATACTTACTTATATTCAAGGAAACTATAAATCTGTGACCCTAGAAGATTTATCAAAGGAATTCCATTTTTCTGTGCCTTATTTGAGTAAATTAATAAAAGCTAATACTGGACATACCTTTAAAGAAATGATTCAGACTATAAAACTCAATAAAGCAATTGAACTTCTTGCTTCTTCCGACTTAAAGATTCGTGATATAAGCGATCTTATCGGCTATGAAGATGACAACCACTTTATAAGAACCTTTAAGAAGGTTTACGGGGTTTCACCTAATCAATATAGAAAAAATATAATGAAATAATATATGTTGATTTAGCTTCTAAGGATAAGATATTAAAATTCAAAGAACCCACTTTTATTCTAACGGGTTTACCTTAGGGGTGCATAAAATAAAATCGCATGGATTTTCACAATGATTTTTGCAACAGAAAAAGCATGTTAATTAAATTTAACACGCTTTTTTTAATCTAATTTATAATTATTAATAAATAATATAAGAAGATTACGAACTAACTAAACTGAGAGTTATCAATATTTTTATGTGTGAACATTATTATCATCATAAGGAAACTAGAGATTAAAGCAAGAGATCCACCAAATAAAAATGGTGCTGATGCTCCAAGTCTATCCCATAGTAAACCAGCAATTATGCTAGAAGGCAATGTCGCCATACTAACTGAGGTATGGAATACACCGAAAGCTGAACCTCTTTGATTAGAAGGAACAAGTTCTGAAACCAGAGCTCTCTGAGCTCCATCAGCAAGACCTTTATATATCCCATATAAAGCAATCAATATCCATAGTATACCAGCCTTATGTGATAATCCAAATCCTAAATAAACAACAGCAAAAATCACATATCCAATTATTATTAATGGTTTCCTGCCGATTTTATCTGAAATAATTCCTGATGGTATAGATAAAATTGTAGCAACAATACTAAAGACAGCCCACCAAATTGGAATAATCGCAGATGAAATTCCAAGGTTTTGCGCCCTTAAAATTAAGAAGGCATCACTGGAATTACCAAGAGAAAACAATACTACAATTAAAAGAAACCTTTTAAACTCCTTAGTCAAGCCCTTGAATGAAGGTACTGCTATGCGAGTCTCAACTTTATTCTTCTTCTCTTTAATAAGAAATGTTACAACAATTAAAGTTAATAACATCGGAATAGCTGTGGCTGTAAATACAAGCTTATAGTTTCCTGGATGAGACTTTAAAATCTCATAAGCCAAAACAGGCCCAACTACTGCACCAAAGGCATCCATGGCTCTATTAATACCAAATGCCTTTCCCCTGGATTTTTTATGAGACTCGTCAGCGATAAGTGCATCAGCAGGTGCCAATCGGACCCCTGCACCAAGCCTGTCCGTGAACCTCAAGAACATAATCATAAAACCGCTATTAACAAAGGCTAAAAGTGGCCTTGCTATCCCTGCTAATAAATATCCAATGATTACGAATATCTTTCGCTTTCTAAGCTTGTCTGAAAACCAACCTGAAAAAATACGCACAATGCCTGCTGTAAAATCTGCAATACCTTCTACTGTTCCAATAAAAACCTTATCTAATCCTAATGAAGATAAAAATAGTGGTAAGACAACATTTACTAAGCCTCCACCTATATCAGCTAGAAATGTTGCTATGCTAAGCCACTTAATATTTGAATTTACTTTAGTAGAAGCTTCTTTATTAAGCACTTCCGAACTCATGCATTACACCTGCCCTTGCTTGATATTAAGAACTTATTCCAAACTTTGTTTTTTATGGTATAGTGACATTTTCATTTAAACCTTTAATAGGCTTATTGATATTGATGTCAACCTTGAGTTTCTCTATTTCTACTTATCCTCTTATCAATGAATTATGGTGATATCACCATCTGCAATCCCATAATAATTAATAAAATACCTACTAGCTTTATAAATAGTTCTTTTGGCATTTTTTCTATAGTTTTTTTCCCAGTCCATGTTCCAAAGATCATTGCCAAACCCATAAATAATCCTGTTCCTAAAGCTTGCAATCCTATCCCTAAATATTTTTGATATACTATTGTTTTAGTTATATGCATTGCAACAGCGGTAACAGCTTCACTAGAAACATAGGACGTAGCAGGAAGATTTAAAGACAAAAATAGTGCTGCACCTATAGGACCTGCGCTACCAACCAAACCTGATAATAGCCCTGTTACTCCTCCTCCGATTAATAGAGTTATGTTGCTTGGCTTAAACTTTAGTATTTTAAAATATTTTAGAATTACAAATAAAATTACTGTAATTCCGATTCCTCTATTAATAATATTTTCTGAGACTTTGACAAATGAAAATGCTCCTAGAAACGCCATAGGAATTGCTCCAACCGTGAAGTACCCAACTGGCTTCCACTTTATTTGTTTAAAACTCATGAATGCTCTTGAAGCATTTCCTATAAGTTGCGCTATAGTTAAAATAGGTACAGCATAAGTTGTTCCGATAGTCTTAGTAAGTAGAGGAAGTAGTAGTAAGGCGCCTCCAAAGCCTGCTGCACCTGATATTGCTGCCGCTATAAAACTTCCAATAAAAAGTAATATATAAGCATAAGAAAAATGTAAATTCATAATAATCCTCTCCAAATATGAAAATAATTGGAACTAATCTATCTATTGATGTACCACTTAAAGTGCAATATTTTAAGTATTTTTTCTATAACTAATGCTATCAATATTATCCATAGACCTATTATTAAAGTACCCGCTATCCAGTTTTTAGGCTTTCCATCTTTAAAAGCTTCATTTTCCTTTTCTCTACACTCTGCTAAAATGTTTTGGGGTATTAACTTTATAACAAGAGATATTCCTGCTGGAACTATTATAATATCGTCTAAATATCCTAAAACAGGTACAAAGTCTGGTATTAAATCAACAGGGCTTAATGCATACCCTACTACAAGAATAGCTATAAGTTTTGTGTACCATGGAATATCAGGTCTTTGACAGGCTATATATAATACTCGCAATTCCTTTTTTATTTTTTTCGCCTTTAACTTCAACTTCTCAAAATTCGTTTTTAACTTCATAATTATTTGTGATAAAATATTTTTCATAATTTCTCTCCGTACCTTAATATAGATGTACCAATTCGTAATAAAATTCATATTTTAAATTCTCTCACCAGAATCAGTGAGAGTTTTAAAAATGGTTTAAGGATCGAAGTTGAACATCTTTAATTACAACGCACCATTTCTTACATATACTTCATTGCAGTAATTTTCCAATATATCTTTACAGTTTATAAGTGTAGTTTCTGATTCTTCTTTCATAGATGAATTAAAAAAGTCCCTTTTAATTATTGCTTCAAGCCAAATATTCAACTTTCTTAATTCATGTTCGTTTTCCTCAATTTCAGCAAAAGAAAAATTATTTTTTTCAGTTTCTTTTTGAATCTCTTGCTTAAAATCTTTACATTTCTCTAAAAATTCCTTGTACTCCTCATCTCTTGCATTATTAAAGTAATCTACAATTGGTTGATCTGATTGGTCCAATAAGAAATCAGTCTTCATAACAAATGACTGTCCATAATTTTCTTTAACCTCCGCTGCAATCTCATTAAATATTTTGATATGCTCATCGTTTAAAGGGAGTACCCATATTGACTGTCCAATATTAATTGAACCTGTACGTTTTAACTTTCTCCATATACTAACCCTGATCCTTGATGGCTCTCTAGGCAGTGTAAAATTAATAGCTAACCATTCTTCCATCACAAAACCAACTCCTTAAGTTGTAATACCTATTACAATTTTATTGTAGCAAAATGTAATATGTATTACAATATATTCATCCTATAATTTACAATTATTAAAATACAAAACAAAAGACTGCAAAACTTAATGTAATTTTTTTTCTCACACAAAAACAAAGAGTTCAGCCATTTAATCTTAGCTGAACTCTTTATACTATTCACACTCTTCATATATAATTCATGTCTTTTAAAATCATCTTTTCAATGTTTAGCCTAAATTATTACAAGACTCTATATCTCAGTTATAACAGGTAAAATTGTAGGTTTTCTCTTCATTTTTCTATATATAAAACCATCTATTTCTCGTCTAATAGAGTTCTTTATTTCTGACCATTGCATTACATTGTTACCAAGGCATTTTTCTATACTGTCAGTTGCTATTTGCCTTATTTCTTTAATTAATTTCTCTGAATCTCTAACATATACAAAGCCTCTTGTAACTATATCTGGTCCAGAAATTATTGTTTTACTTTCTTTATCTATAACAACAACTACGGTTATAATACCATCTTCACCTAGATTTTTTCTGTCACGAAGTACAACATTACCAACATCTCCGACTCCAGATCCATCTATAAGGATTCTTCCCGCAATTACTTTACCAGCTTTTTGAGCCTTCTTTCTAGATACTTCTAAAACATCTCCTATCTCTAATAAGAATATGTTTGATTTATCCATTCCAATGCTTTCTGCGATTTCACCATGTCTTTTTAAATGTCTATATTCGCCATGTACAGGCATAAAGAACTTTGGCTTTAACAATGTATGAACAAGCTTAATTTCCTCTTCACAGGCATGCCCTGATACATGTATATCTTCTATTGACTTATAGACTACATTAGCACCCTTCTTTGTTAAATCATTTATAACATTAGAAACAGCCTTTTGGTTTCCTGGTATAGGTGTTGCTGAGATAATAACCATATCTCCCTTTTCTATTTGAATGCTCTTATGAGTTCCAAGTGCTATTCTTGTTAATGCGGACATTGGTTCACCTTGGCTACCAGTGGTGATTATTGTAATTCTATCATTTGCATATTTTTTAATATCATTTAATTCTATAAATACGCCTTCAGGTATAGATAAATATCCTAGTTCCATAGCAACTTTACATATTTTCTCCATACTTCTTCCACTTAAGGCAATCTTCCTATTATGCTTTACAGAAGCATTAGCAATTTGCTGCACTCTATGGATATTTGATGCAAAGGTTGCTACTATTATTCTGCCATCAGCCTTAAGAAAGAGATTCTCTAAAGCCTCACCAACAGTTCTTTCTGACATTGTATATCCCTTACGAGTAGCATTAGTGCTATCAGCCATTAGAAGCAGTACACCCTTTTTACCTAACTGCGCATATCTATTTAAATCTATAGTTTCTCCATCAATTGGTGTAAAGTCAATTTTAAAATCACCAGTATGAACAATAATACCTACAGGTGTGTGTAAAGCAATAGATACACTGTCTGCTATACTGTGATTTGTTCTTATGAATTCAACCTTGAAATTGTTACCAATCTCTACTATATCACCTGGTTTCATCATATTTAAGGTACAGTCATTGAGAATCTTATGTTCTTCTAACTTGCTTTCGATTAAACCTAAAGTTAATTTTGTTCCATATACAGGAACATTTAATTGTTTTAAAACATAAGGTAAAGCTCCTATATGATCTTCATGTCCATGAGTTATAAAAAATCCTTTTACTTTATCCTTATTTTTCTGCAAATAAGCTATGTCTGGGATTATAAGATCAATTCCAAGAAGTTCTTCATCAGGGAACGCTAATCCACAGTCTATTATTACTATCTCGTCTTCATATTCGAAAACAGTTAGATTTTTACCTATCTCTCCTAAACCGCCTAAAGGTATAACCTTTATTCTACTTCTGTTTTTAATTTTATTTGTCATATTTTCTCCTAACTTGTAACTAAAGGTATCGAGAATTGCTAGTGCGCTTTTAATTAATAATCCTTTTGCGCATCTATCCTTTCCAAACTAATCTAAGGAAGTTTTGAAAAAACAAATCCTCTTTTTTATCCTTTTGCCTAGCAAAGATTATCTTTTTCTTATAATAAAATATAATCTTTCTAATATTTATCCATACAAATTCTATTTAGTTTTCTTCATAAAATAATGTATTAAAGCATTTCTATTTCAATACTTTTATGAGTAAAACTAATTAGAACCTCTATAAATTGTAATTTTCAAAAGAATAAAAAATAGAACCTAGTTACTACTAATTTTTTATTATCGCTATAATTTTTTGATTCCGATCATCAATATTACCTATTAAAGTTTTTCATCTCTAAAGTTATTTTGTCTAAGGAATTTATATCTATGTATCACTTCATATTGCTTAATAAATTTAAAATTTCTGCTTAAAAAAAGTAGAATTTAAAAAATATTTTTCCTATGGAAGTGGTGCAACTTTAATAATTTCGCAAAGATTGAAAATAAACTCAAATTATCCGCACGTTAAAGTTTCTTGTATAAATATTTTTTGCATTTATAAAAAAACTTGAATAAATATAAATCTAGAATAAATTTTAATTAACTTATATTCATTCATCTTCTTTTACAAGCATCTATTTATTATATTTCCCTTTTTTTATTAAAAATATCTGGTTTTCCTAAAATCGTTCTCAATGTGATATTATCACGAGTATCATCATTCAGTCAAATTTTATTAATTATATTCCTATAAATTTATAGAAAATTCTAATTTCAAGGTATAGTTAAAGGTAAAACCCTTATGGTTCAAGCTAGTACTGCTAAAACAAAAGTCCTTATTAAAGCTTTCAAGACTAGAGAAGCGATTTTTGTGTGATTTTCAGAAAAATACCTTATAATCTGAAAACTAATTTGTAATTTGAAAATACTCTAATGTCTACAGTTTTCTTAGAGTTAATTGGTGTAATATGGTATAATTAATGATAATTAAGACAGCATGGTAGGATATAGCGAATATGCAAAAGTTGTTAATGGAAGTATTATAAAAATTATTTCTATTTTGTTTGGGAGATTAATAATGAAGAGAAAGTCTACAGATAGAACATATTTAAAGAGAGTTATTGATAGAGATTTTATTTCAATATGTGTTGACGATTATGATTTTAAAGGATATATCACACTTTTTAAGATGAATAAGGTAACGCAAGATTGTATTATTAAATATGGGGAGAAAAATATTTGTGTTATTGATAACGGTTATAAGATGATGCAATACGTGCCTTTAAATGAGAATTATACCCTAACAGCATTTTGTGATAAAAACAATAAGTTAGTGCAATGGTATTTTGATATTACCTATAGAAATGGTATCGGTGATGATGGAATACCTTTTTATGATGATTTGTATCTGGATATTGTTATCTTACCACCTTCAGATATTCATTTGTTGGATAAAGATGAATTGGATGAAGCGAGGGATACTAAAGAAATTAATGATGAGCAGTATAATTTAGCCTGTAATGTTGCTAATAAATTAATGAATGATATTTCAAATGATAGAATTCCTCTTTTTAAGAGATACGAAACCGACCTTAATCATCTTCTTGAGTTAGTTAAACGGTAAAACTTTTCGAGAAAGCGATGCAATGAAATATGCAAATGTAAGATAAACTTAAAAAATATTACGCTATTTTCGAGTTAAATGTAAAAAAATTAGATACTGTTACAGAGTCAAATAGTTCCGATGTTTATATCTTGACATTAGAATGTGAAGTATTCAATGTTTACGCTGGGACTAGGGAAAGTTTCTCAGAGGGTTATAAATCCATAAGAAAGCTGCCTGATTTAGATAATACTCTTCCTTTTTATAAGTTTTTGACTGCCTTTACCAGGATAGGGTGGTGCGTGAAAAGGTCTAAAACGAATGAAAATTTCTACTTTGAATTTAATAATCAGATAGGTAGAATAATTGAAAACTTTTCTCTTGATTCATAATTTTCTTAAATAACGAACTAAAAGAACCTAGTAATCGGTCCTTTTAAAAATCTTATATTTTCAACATTATTCTTGAACATAGCGTAATCTTTTAATTATGTAAATTTATTTGATTAATTAGTTTAGAAGGAGTTTTCTAAAATGTGCACAAGCTTTGCAGTATATAGTCAAAACAATCCAATTTACGGCATGAATTTTGATTCAGATGACATTGATTTAAAGCTAAATATTTATAATTATGCTGATAGTGATGTTTTTTACTTTTCAGGATTAATGGATAATATTTATAGAGATATTGCTGGTATTAATAGTAATGGCTTATTTATATGTACCCAAGCGCTAGAATATAGCCCAAATTTTCAACCATGTAGTAATGGAAATAATGTATTTGCTTTTGATGTTATTGAAGAATCATTAAGGGTAGGGGACAAAGTATCAGATTTTTTAGATATTCTAAATAATAGAAATGCTTTCTTTTCCTCAAACCCTTTTTTTCCCAATATGGGCTTACATACTATAATTGCAGATAAATACGGTGATGCTGTAATCCTCGAAGAGGGAATAAATACTAATGTTATAAGTAAAATAGATGGCAAGTTTATTGTTATGACAAATTTCCCAAATGGCAATTTTAAAAATCAAAAATTTGACGAAGTTTACGGATGTGGTGCTGATAGATATATAAAAGCATATAAGAATATAAATGATAAAATTAATAACTTTGGAATAAATGATGCTTTTGACGTCTTAAGAAGAACATGCCAGGATACAACTATTTGTTCGATAGTATTTGAACCATTAAAATTGGAAGCATATATTTGTTTTAAAATTGATTTTGATAAAAAGTGGAAAGTGTCCATAAAAGAAAAAACAATTCACTCTTTGAACGGATTTAATAATAACAATTCAATTATTTTTACCACTGAAGGAGTAAGTGCTAAACAGCTTTATAAATTTTACGAATAAAGAATCATACCAAATTATTAATTCATATTCTTCTTATTTAACGTCACATAAATAAAAACGAATAATTAATTAAAACACTGCATTATTCTTAATTGAATTTTGCAGTGTTTTTACATCGTAATTCAAGAATATTATAAATAATAATAAAAAAGCAACCGCTATGGTTGCCTAATATTCTCGTCTATACTTATTTTATTTGTCAATCTCTATAGTTGGAAACTTCAATTCTTTATACTTAACAAACTTTTCTTTTACAGTGGCTAAGTTCTCTTCTGTATAGAAGCCGCCTTGTGTGTGCATGATTTCCTTTAAATGATGTTCTCTTCCTTCTACAGATGTACGATCACGGCTTAACCCATCTTCTTGAATAACAAATTTCCATTTTCCTTCTTCTGTTTTTTCTAAATTTCCTCCAGCTCCGCAAACCTGACATTCAACAGGAAAATGTAGTCCGTCCCACTGTAATTCTCCTAAGACTAATGCATTAGAATGACAATGTGGACACCATCCCATATCTTCTTCACCAAGCCATCCTCTTTCTTCTACTGGTGTATTTAATGACTTCATGATATTTTGTCCCATCTCATGAGCTCTTTCAATCATATCATCATGTAATAAACATTGCTTTGGTGCCGGTACTCTTGTAGCTAAGTACATGTCTATTACTTTAAAATCATTTGTAAAACATGTTGCTTGCATACTTTCTAGTGCCATTGACTGCCACGAACGTGTAGATCCACCAACTGCAATAAGTCCAGCAACCCTATCCCTATGTTCAATAGCTCCAATTGATTCTAAAAATGCTGATTCATATGCCAAATTCCTATGCATAAACTTTGAAAATGTAGCCGTTGGCATTAAATCATAGGTTGGTGCTGACACAATAATTGCATCTACATTTAGCATAACCTTCATGATTTCTTCTTTATCATCCTTTTTGCTTAAGGTACAACCAACATTTTTACCACTGCTCATGCCATGTGTACAAGCTGTACATCCTGAACATTCAATAATATTATAATTTCTCAAATTAATCATTTTAACATCTGCACCTTGCTCTTGACATGCAAGTAGTGCTTCCTTTAATAGGATTTCTGAGTTTGAATCCTTTCTTCCTGCTGTAATCCCTAACACTGTAAAAGCCATAGTATACTCTCCTCTTAAATTAACCTTATATTGATTTAGAACTGATTTTTAATCATCAGTTTTTCACTATCTTAATGTAACTCTTCATTAAAAAATTCATATTTTCAAAGCCTCCTCTAAATAAACAGAGGAGCTTTAAAAATATGTTTATGATTTAGGTAAAAGATTAATAATTAAGACAAAACAAATAATTTTGTCTTACACATTTAAATGATTTGTTATAATATTAACATGTTGAAAGTTGTGATTCATCGAAAATACGTCCTAAATTAAGCCTATTAACGCTATAATATTTAGACACTTTTTTAATTTATGAAATTATTTAAGCACCGTATTGAAATTGATTGGTTAATCATCCGACGCTTTAATGATCTTACGCAAAGAATTTATATCTTAAATTCCCCACTTAACTGGTAAGAGTTTTGAAAATAGTTCAATATTAGATTAGTGTGCTTAAAACAAGGAGAAACTTATGAAAAAAGAACTTAATTCATATAAGAAAAAATACGAACTCTATCATAGCCTTTTTGCTGAAAGCAGTGTAGATGCAATACTTAGTAAAGCTGAAAACTTTTTAGGCAACCCTATTTTCATCTTAGATACTAGTTATCGCATTATTACACGCTCAAATCTTGCAAAAGATGAAAACTCAAGTATCGAAACTAGAAATGGGGAAAATTATCTTTTGTCAGGTACTATTGATTTAATGAAAAAGAACAAATGCATAGATACAATCTATAAAACAAACACTTCTTTTTTTCATAGTGATGATGAAAACTTAATATTTTGCTCCATTAGAGTTAATGACATATCAATTGCATATATAAGCATTTTGCAAAGCAACCGGAATTTTCAAGAGGAAGATTTAGATCTTACAAATATTTTATCCAATGTACTTTCTATACAAATTCAAAAAGAACATCTATTCATAAGTGATTCAGGATTGGATGAAGAATATTACCTAATTGATTTATTGACAAATAAAATAGATAATATTGAACATGTTGAAGAACGTCTACAACATAGTAGTTTTAATTTAAATAAAAATCTACTAATAATTACAGTTCCCTTTAAACAAAAGTATGAAGATTATAGACATAACTTCGGATTAAGGCAGTTAATTAATGGTTTTAAAAACATACTTGGAAATTGTATTTCTACATACTATAAAGATAAGATCATTTTCCTTATAAGTAGTGATTTAGAAGAAGTTATTTCTGATAATACAAAAGCAACTCTCTTAGAATTTTTAAAATTAAATGGTTTAAGCTGTGGCATAAGCATTGTTTTTGATGACTTATTGTTTATAAAAGACTTTTACATTCAATCTACATATGCCCTAGAGCTATCGTTAGATATGAAAGTAGACAACCATATTAATTATTTTGAAGAATACGTTGAATATTACTTGTTTTTTATTTCTTCAAAAAAAGCTAATGATTTACAAAACATAAATTTACAAACTTTAATTCATCCTTGGATTAAAAAACTTACTAAATTTGATGTTCAAAATAACACTGAGTTACTTAAGACTCTAAAGATTTATTTAGAAAGTAATAGAAATGCTAATGAAGCTTCAAACAGATTAAACATCCATAGAAGTACCTTCTTCTATCGCTTCAATAAGATACAAAACTTACTTGATATTTCACTAGATACCAATAACAACTTATTTAAATTAGAATTATCTTTTAAAATTGCAAATTATATTAGATTTATGCTTTAAGTATGTACCACTCCTTAGATTTAAAATACATCTAATAAACTATAAAGCTTTATTTGGATAAATTGGGATACGAAGTAGTTTGTCCATATAGTATCACCAACATTTATTTAATACATAGTTCAAGTGTATTATAACAGATACTCTCTAAAGGATTCATATTAATACTTAGTTGTCCATAAATTTATTTAAATTATAATTTTCTAAAAAACTCCCTTATAAAATGCAAATTAATCTGCAACTTATAAGGGAGTTCCTAATATTATCTATTTGCTTGTTTAAGAGTATTGTTGAAATTAAGTGGTTATAAAGGAGATGCTATATGAGCGAGCTATTAGAATTAAATGATTTTTTCAGATGGAATGGGGTTAAAAAACTGTACTGTTCGAACGTAGTGAGTTTACAGTTTTAGCCATGGAATATGAAGAAATCATATTAATTCTTTGCGTAAGCTCATTAAAGCATGGGATGGATAACCACTTAATTTCAACACGGTGCTTTAACTGCACCTATCTATTAAATTATTCGTTTGGCTCTACATGAATCATTGCCTCTGCAATATTAAAATCATTTTTTAAATTTCTTTCTATCTCTTCAGTAATGATATGCGCTTGAACTACATTTAAATCAGAACTAACACCTACAGTAGCATCTATAAGAATGTTATTACCAAGAGCACGTGCTCGTATTACTTTAACGGTTTCAACTCCTGATACTAATTTTATATTCTCAGTTATGTTATCTAGTTCTTCTTTACTAAAGCCATCAGTAAGATTATGAGAAGATTCTCTAAATATATCCCAACCTGTTTTAATAATTAGCATACCAACAATAACTGCAGCAAGTGGGTCAATCCATGGCAATCCAAACTGAGATGCTATGATTCCAATTGCTGTTCCAATACTAACCCAAGCATCGGAAAGATTATCCTTAGCTGCCGCCATAAGACCAGCACTATTTATTTTAACTGCAATTTTTTTATTATATCTATACACAACATATATAATTCCTGCACATAAAACACCCACGACTGCTGCTACCAAATCCGGTGCCTTAGCTTTAAAATGAATAATCGACTGAACTGCATTATACAATACATTTAGCCCAACTGCTATCATAATAAAGGAAGCAACAAGCGAAGCTATTGTCTCAGCCCTGAAATGTCCATAAGGGTGATCTTCATCTGCTGGTTTTCTTGATATTTTAAGGCCGATTAATACAGCAACTGAAGCTATTATATCAGTTGTATTATTAATTCCATCTGCAGATAGTGCTTCGGAACCTGAAATATAACCAATTCCAACTTTAATTAGAGATAGTGCTATATATGCAAGAATACTTACTCTAGCTCCTCGCTCAGCCAGTTTTAGATTGTTAAACCTTTCATCCATTAACTTCACTCCTTGATTAATGTATAGATGTACCACTTTATTATTGACTTTATGTTTTCGGATTGAAGTGGTACATCTTTACTAACTTTTATTCATTCACAACTTCAGACTCCTCTATCTTTACAACTTTTCTCTCACACACCTGTCCAAAATATGCAAATTTTACTCCAAATAAATATATAAGTACTCCTAGTATTCCTAAAAATAAAGAAATATATAAAGGTGTTAATAATGAACTTGATACAGAATTATACAAAGTTAATGTTCCAAAAAACATGAATACAATTCCTGCCACCCACTTTATATATACTTCAGGTATATGTCTGCACATCCATGCACCACCTAAAATACCTATTCCATCAGCTATAAGCATTCCTACTGTTGTTCCCATTAAGATGAACAAAGGTTGCGTATTTTCAGCAGCGATAGTTATAGTCATAAGTTGTGTTTTGTCCCCCATTTCAGCTAAAAAAAATGCTATTGCAACTGTAGCAATTGGTCCAAATTTTACTTTCTTATTTTCTTCATCATCTAATTTATCTCCACGTATAGTCCAAAGACCAAAAACTAAAAAAGAAACTGCAGCAACCATTTTAACCACATTCATTGGTATCATGGTACTCAAATAGCTTCCAACCGCAACGGCTAAAGCATGATTAAGAACAGTAGCTATTAAAACTCCCAAAAGTACTTGTTTTGCTTTATACTTGCTTGCCATAGCCATTGCCAAAAGCTGAGTCTTATCTCCCATTTCAGCAACTACTACTAGAAGTAAAGCTTTGATAAATGATGCCATATTTTATCTCCCCTTGATATTTATAGGTTTATTTACAAAAAAATTTTATACTTTCCTGAACAATAAAAAAAGACCTCTAACACAATGAATTCATTGTGTTAAAAGTCTCACTTAACTAAAATTAGTTACGATACAACCAGACCAATGGTCAGTATGTTGACTGTATCACCTTTTTCAAGGCAGTTACTCCCTTTTAACTATACATCTTTACTTTATAAAAAAATTATATTATATTGTATTCTCATTTGTCAATTGATATTCCAATTTAGGATATATAATTAATTTATTATTGATAAATTAATTAGTTTAATTTTATTTAGAAGTAGTTCCTATATGAATGCACTCATTATAAAACTTATTAATAGACTTTTACTTAATTTTATTTATCAACTGATAACAAATTAATATTATTACAAACCATCTGCTGATGTGCTTTTTTTTATATGATCAAACTACAGTTATTGATGGAACTGCTACCTAAATTTTAGTTGTTTAAAAGAACAATTTTCTATAAAAATTTAAAAACCTATCACTTTCTCTCACTTTGTCAAACAAAGCGTCTTGAAAATAATCTATGAAGTTTATTCCTATATTTTCAGCCAATTCTAAATTATTATAGAAAGCTTCATTGTCATCATTTATCAGATTAATTGCTGCTAGTATAATATAAAAATCGCCGTTATTTGAATCAAGTGCAATTGCTTTCTTAATACTTTCTTCAGCAACCTTAATGTCTCCTAGCTTTATCTGTATATAGGCATAATTTTTGTATGCAGCAGCAAAACTTTCATTTAGCTCTATAGCTTTCAATACATCAGCCAACGCATTTTCGTAATCTTTCATTAAAATATAAGCAAAGGCTCTATCATTGAAGCATTCACTAGAATCAGGTCTCAAAGAAATTGCCTTCGAAAAATATTCTATAGCTTCACCATATCCCCTGACTTTTAGATATATAAATCCAGTATTTTTAAAATACAAATACTCTTTATCATTCATACTAATTGCTTTTTTGTAATCATCTAAAGCTTTCATGAAATTCTTAATTCCAAGGTACGCTTCTCCTCTGCCACCATATGCCGAGGGTAAGTACTCTGCTGAAAGATTCATATTTATGCATTCAGAAAAATCATTAATTGCTTTGTCAAAGTCTTTATTTTGCAAATACGAGTAAGCTCTTAGATAATATGCTAAAGGGCTAAAATTATCTATTTCTATTATCTTAGTTGTATTCAAAATAACCTTATTAAAATCATTTAATTTAAGATGTATACTACTCTTTAAGTAATAAGTACCAATATCAGTAGGTTCTACTTCAACTGCTTTATCAAATTCAGCTAGAGCCTTATCATATTCTCCACTACTCAAAAATTCATTTCCCTGCTTAATAAATGCATTATACTGATCTTCTTTAGAATAGGAAGTGTTTTTGAAGCTTACTGCCACTATAACAAAAACACCTAACAGTAATAATATAATTAAGATATACATCCTTTACTCCCATCTTCTTGTTTTATACCTCTCAAACAAGGGTAATCTTATGTTTATTTATAATTAGAATTTTCCATAATCCTTATTGCTTTCATTATAAATCCATGTTATTTAAAATATCTTTTAGTTCCTTCATCTCCTCTTTAGAGAAGGTGACCCCTTTGCCCATTTTCTTATGTTCCCCGTCCCACTCTCTAATGTCATACTTAGCTTCTTTATCGTTCCAGCTAATAAGGTTTACTTCTTTCTTCCACCCCTTAGATGATTCTGAAAGAGTTCCTAAACTTTCTTTTATCTCAAATTTAATATCTGCCATAATGCTATCCTCCTATAACTTATCTTAATAGTTTTTGTAGTAAACACTTAATACTTTTTTCTATATTTAACTTTAATATTAAGATTATTGCCCCAATACGTCAACTTATTTCATCTTTATTCTTCTGCTATACAACAGTGAATATTGAGGATATTAATGGTATAATATGAAAATATATTCATATTAATAACCAGAAAAAGCTATTGATGTTTGATAAAGAAATGCTTTACCCTATAAAAAAACAAGGTGGTGTCCTAAATGAACAAAGTAAGCAAAGTAAATTTTGCACAAGATCAACTAGGGATCTTATGGAACTGCTCTTCACATTTATTTAATCAAAACGAAAATGTATTCATTGAGTCTGATGACACATTTTTCAATATAATTACCTTTGGCAAAAATGCTGTTATAAAAGCAGATCCACTTATTTATGAATGGTGCATTAAAAACTTTTCAAAAACACCTGCACGTTTTATTATAGACAGAGAGAATTTATTTGCCATTGAAGCTAAATTACGAGAGTTTGGAAAAATGCTTGGCGGAGAACAAGTTAGATACTTATATTTAGATAATAATAAATCTATACACAAACCTTGTGATTATGAATACAAACTATTTGATAAAGATAATATAAAAGACTTGTATGCAAACAAAGATTTTAGCAACGCATTAAACTTCAGGAATGATGTTATAGCATTTGGCGCATATAAAGAAAATAAGCTTGTTGCTTTAGCTGGTGCTGATGATACTATGGGTAAGCTATGGCAAATCGGTATAGACACCATCCCCGAACATCGTAATAAAGGTCTTGCTGCATACCTTGTTAAAACACTAGCTGATGAAATCGAAAAGTGTGGTATGATGCCCTTTTATACTACTTGGAGTCCTAATATTGCTTCAACAACAGTTGCACTTAACACAGGCTTTTTCCCTATTTGGGTTAGCTATGTTGCACAAGATATTTCAGAAACTTAGAAAATGAATGAACTGAAAAATAGTACTAATTAAGACCAACTAATAAAACCTACTGTTATAGATTTCTTCTCTAACAGTAGGTTTTATTAATCTAGTATTTATTAATTTCTTTTGTAAATATCCACTTCTTTTCTTTCATATCTCTTCCTTTAACAACAACCTTATTTCCGTTAACTTCAATATATAATCCCTTAATATAAGGTAAGTTTTTTCTACCTCCTTTACTATTGGCATCCGGAATAACAGTATAATAAACAGCTCCAGTATGTATCATAGTAAAGGGTTGATCCACCACAACACTGCTTTCAATTAAATCTCTATGGGTGTGTGAAGTGAACAATATTGCTTCAGGATATTTCGAAAGTATTTCTCTGATTTGTTTGCTTTTATTAACAGAAGTCCAGTTTTTATTTCCACTATCTAAAGGCTGATGTAAGAATACAAATATAGGTTTTCCCTTTTGATAACTTTCACCTATTTTTTCTTTAAACCAGTTTAATTGTTCATCGGATATATAAGCTGAAACTGAGTCTATAGTTTTAGAATTCCCATCCTCAGAGCCTAGAGATATAAAATGATAGTTTTTCACCCAGGTATCATGATATACCTTTTTTTCTCCTGAAAACTCAAGATATCTATTTATAAAGGTTTGAACTTGCTCCGGTGAATTAACTTTTATATTGTAATCAAAAAACTCATGATTACCTATATTGATAATTATTGTTTTTGGTATCAAATTCTTATCTTCGATTAATGTTTTTTTCATTGAAGCATACTGAGTCTCTATTCCTTGACCCACCGTGTCTCCGTTCAATACTAATGCATCCATGTTAGAATTTACTGTATTCAAATCATCAATTGCCCCTTGAAAATGTTCAATATCATCATGGACATCTCCAAGCACTGCAAAAGCAAGATCTGAATTTGAAGTTGGTGCTACGGCAGCTTTATCAGTATTTTTATTTTCGTTTATGAATATATAAACGATTACACCAGTGATAATTAATATAATTGAAACAATAATTATTTGACTCTTTTTCATTTTAATCACCTCTCTTAAATGCATAGTATTTTATGAAACAATAATTAACATAAATGTAGTGTTACTTATTATCTTTCACATTATTGTAATAAATTATAATTGATTTCTTTATTAAGTTAAATATATTATATATAAAAATTCTATGGAAGTGATTAAAATTATTAGCTTTAGGCAATATAAAATTCATGCAATTTCCTAAATATAAATAAAGAGTCCAGCTACAAAAATTAACTGAACTCATTTATATTGGCTTAGCCTTTATAGTGTTTTTCTTAATGTGTTTTAAGAGGATCATAATTTAATATTACATCAAAAACTAAAGAACCATCAGCATTTATTTTACTAACTGCCACTTTTATGTTTGAAAAGTCATTTGAATGAAGTTTATCACAAACAATGTACTGCCTCTTCTCATTATTTCTATCGTAGTGATATAAATATAATGTTTTAGTTTGATAAATATACAAATTTTCAACCTTTTGCACATGTTCCACTTATTTCTAGTTTATATTTTCCTTTTA
Source organism: Clostridium folliculivorans (assembly GCF_024341905.1). Classification (GTDB taxonomy): domain Bacteria; phylum Bacillota; class Clostridia; order Clostridiales; family Clostridiaceae; genus Clostridium_AR; species Clostridium_AR folliculivorans. The sequence continues at coordinate 1,032,922 of NZ_BQXY01000001.1, read as the reverse complement.
TATTCAAAATTAGCACTATTTATTCCGTTTATGATATTGTTGTGATAAAATTTAATAAATTGATTTTTAGTTTAGTATAGAAAATGTTTGATTAAATTCGATTCATTTTATGTTTTTAACTGGAATTGTAATTCATAAACTATGTATAATGTAAATATAAACTATTAAACAGTAGTAAGATATATTGAATTAATCTATTGGGGGAATGAAATTGAGAAGTAAAGTAGTTAAAATCATCTTATCGTGTACTATTTTATTATCATTTTATATTGGATTTGATATTTATACTCATTCAACTATTGAAAGACTTATAAGAACAGACCTACTTTTAAAAGGCTATTTTATAGAAGCATTTAAGACAGATATTTCTGAACGACCAATTACTGACATACAATATGGTACACTATATATTTGTAATAATCCTGCTATCGGTCCAGACCATTATGACATAGACTATAAGTATAGTTACTTTGGTAAGGTAAAGTATTGGTATATTAATTGGGTAGGCACTGGTGGAGGCTAAACTATAATACGGAATATTTATTTTAGACGAACTAAAAGTGGACAAATTAAGTATCCACTTTAATTTTGTTAATTTATCAACATTGCTTTAAAACAGAGCCTAAAATAAATTTCGGTTAGAAGTGGTACATCTTTAATATAAACTTTAGGAGGAAAATATAATGGCGCCTTATAATTCTCGATATTTACTGGTTTTACTAATACCTATTCTTTTTTTAATTACAGTGCTAATCTATGCCTTATTTATAGGAAAACTTAGCGATTCAATTTTACAAATTAAAAAAAATTATTCCATGGATAAGGAAATCACTTTCCAAAAACATATCCAATTTTATATATTCTCAAGGATAGTTTTAATTCTAATTCTAATATCTGCATTCATATTTAAAATAAAATCAGATTCAGATTCACAATCCTTATTTATATATATTATCTTAATTCCATTAATCATTTATCTTTGTACTTATTGTTTCTTAATTTATAAGGATACTCAAAATTTAGTTTCTTCTAAAGGAATTGTTACACAAATAGATACGGAGTCTTTTGATCTAAAATCCCCATATAACAGAAGAACTATACCAATATTCCAAAGATCCGTAGCTGTGGAATTAGAGAATAACAAAACAACTCTTTTAAAATCAAGTATTGCTTTATTATCAATTGGTGATAACATTGAAGTTTGTTATACTGAAAAACTAAGATTTATATACAAGGTAAGAAAATTGACTTAATTTATCTTCATAATCAATGTTCCAATCCTTCAACAAACTCTTTTACTTCTCTACTATTACCTCTAAATATTATATTTCTATTAGCTTTATCTAAAGAATGCTTATACATTGGGTCATAATAGTTAGTTAAAAATAATTCTATCCAATTTCTGTGCTTATCTATATCATTGGTATCGATTTGAATTTTAAAGGCAAGTTTAAGCTCTTCGATTATTGACTTCATCCTGTCTCCACCAAGTCTACTCTTAACTCTCTCCATACTAACTACCATATCATCTAACCATGCTTCTAAGCCTAAATCTCTATCTTTCATTGCTTCAATATGATCTCTTTGACCGTTTATAACATACTCTTCTAATATGTTATAAACTCTTTCTTCTACAGTTGCATCTAAGAATATTACAGCTCCACTTTGAAAATAATTATAAAAATCTTTTGGTATGAAACTCTTTCCGATATTTTTACTTTCATCTTCAAAAATCATATATTTAAAATTCTTAGCTTCATGCTTTATGACGCTATAAGCTAAGTTATTTTCAAAGTTTATTTGTGTTGGTTGTGGTGTCACAAAATGGCCAAAGGTAGAACCTCTGTGATGTGCGATTCCCTCTAAATCAATAGAATTCTTAATCTTATTTAATAATATTGTTTTACCTGAACCTGTATAACCAGTCAAAACTAGAGGTTTTGCTTCAATGTTTTCAGATTCTAAGGAGTCTATTAGATAATTACGAAACGCCTTATATCCACCGTCAAGCTTTACTATATCTTGACCTGTTGCTTCATATACCCAATTCTGAGCTATGCTTGAACGAGATCCCCCTCTAAAGCAATAAATCATGGTATTTGGATTTTCCTTAAATTCTTTTACCCATGAGGTTACTCTATCTTCCTTTATGCTTCCAGATACAAGCTTATAACCTAATTTAGTTGCTTCATCATTACCTTTTTCCTTATAGCAAATACCTATGATATGCCTTTCTTCATTAGACAATATAGGTAAATTTATCGAATTTAACATTGCTCCTTTTTCATATTCAATTGGAGCTCTTACATCTATTAACTTTGTATCATTCAATACTATACTTTCAAAATCATTTGTTACACTTAATTTCTTCATTCTCGTTCCTTCTATTTCATCTTTCTAATGTTTTTCTAAAGATGTACACTTCGATCCGAAATCTATTTTTAAAACTCTCACGGGTTCAGGTGAGAGAATTAAAAAATAATAAGTTCTATTACGAAGTGGTACATCTATAGATAAACTACTTCATATTAGAACTTATCCAAATAAAGATTCGTAGAATCACCGAAATCTTTATTTGGAGTTTAAGGATTGAAGTAGTTTATCTGTTTGAGCGGAATAGATATCCCAGTTCTATAAATTAAAAATATATTAGATGCCAATTTAACTATTAATGGTATATAACTTGATTTATAAATTCTATTTAGAACTGGTTTATCTATATAACAATTATAAATTATATATTACTGCAGAAAATTATACAAATTCACATATTTTATGGCAAAACTCGCATCTTCAAGTTATAGATAAAGCCATAAGAATTTTAAACCCTCCCACTAATTCAAGTTAGGAATGTTTATAATTCAAATTTTCACATTTAAACTACTGAAATTATTAATTTTCATTTATAATGATTAATATGTAGATATCTATTTTGATTATAGACAATTCCTTGAAATTTTATAATAATTAAAGGCTATTGAATTGATATAAATTACTGGAGGTTAATATAATGGACAATAACATAAAACTGACTTCACTTACTAAAACTTCAGGTTGTGCTGCTAAAATAGGACCTAGTGTTTTAGATTCTGTTCTTAAAAACTTACCTAAATTTGAGGATTCAAACCTATTGGTAGGCTTTGATAAAAAAGATGATGCTCTTGTATATAAGGTATCTGATGATAAAGTTGTAATACAAACTGTTGATTTCTTCCCACCTATGGTAGATGATCCTTATACTTTTGGACAAATAGCAGCTACAAATGCTTTAAGTGATGTATACGCTATGGGAGGAAGTCCAGCTATAGCAATGAATTTATTATGCTTCCCATCATGCCTAGATCCATCAATAATGCATGATATCTTAGCTGGAGGATATAGTAAGGTTCAAGAAGCTGGTGCAATTATTGCAGGAGGACATACCATTGCAGACCCTACTCCTAAGTACGGGCTATGTGTTACTGGCTTTGCTCATCCGAGTGAAATACTTACAAATAGCAACGCCAAAACTGGTGATGTACTGGTTTTAACTAAGCCACTTGGTATTGGTATTTTAAATACTGCAGCAAAAGCTGAGCTTCTAACTTCTGCCGAGATAAAAGAAGTCACTAAAATAATGATTGAATTAAATAAGTACGCTAAGGAAGCCTTTGCAAATTTAAAAGTGAATTCATGCACTGACATTACAGGCTTTAGCCTAATTGGTCATGGCTATGAGATGGCTAGTGGAAGCGATAAAACTATTGAGATCTTTAGTGATAAAGTTGCTATACTTCCAAAGGCTTTAGAATATGCAAGTATGGGAATTATTCCTGAAGGAATGTACAATAACCAAGATTATTTAAAAGATATATTTAGAACTGCAACAAACGTTTCTCAAGAAATGAACGATGTATTGCTTGACCCTCAAACTTCTGGAGGCCTTCTACTGTCTATGCCAGAGAAAGATGCTAAGGAATACTTGTCTAGAATGGAATGCTACACTCCATGGGCAAGAATTATAGGTCAGGTAACTGATAAAAAAGACTATTCTATCGTTGTGAAATAAGGCTGTGTTCAAACTCAACTTTAAAGGTAAAGAGAGTCTCAATTTTAGAGAACTGGATTGAATAATTACACATTTCATAAGATAAATAAAAGGTATGCTAATCTTTGCATACCTTCGTTTTTTACTCTACTACATCTATAATCATCTTTTTGCAATCCTTACAATAATAAGCTTCTATCTTATTTAAATCTTCATAATTTCTCATTACTACACCGCTAGCAAAGGCATTAAAAAACACCCCTTTATCCTTCGATTCCTCAATCCATTTTAAAGAACCTTCTCTTGTATATATGAACCCCTTTTCAGCCTCTTTATGACAATACGGACATTCCATCTCATTACCCCATTCCCTATTTTAGGTTAAAAATATGAGCAGTGAAAACTTATATTGCTGTACCACTACTCACTAAGAAAGCCTTATTCAATTTGAAAAATTATAATGTAATTACCTTTCCAGCTGACTTCATAGCTTCAAGAATCGCATACATATTGCTCACCTGTCCTACAGAAACCTTTTCTTTAAGTTCATAGAAATCAAGACAAGCCCCGCAGATTAAAAGTTCAACTCCTGCTTCTTCTAGTTTCTTTAAATGCTCTGCTGCCTGGTCATTTAATGTTGGAACCTTTACCCCATCATTCATAAATAAAACTGCCTTTGGATAATCCTCTGACTCTGATACTGTGTAGAAGAACATCTTCATCAAGGATTGTCCAAGTTCTTCATTTCCAATCCCAATTGTGCTTTTATTTACAAAAACACACCAGTCTCCAAGAGGTTTTCTATTTTCCACTTTTGCAATTATCTCTTCACATTCTTCACAGCCATTAGAAAACTTTACATTAAAGTCACCATTAGCCTCTTCAACACTAACCTCAAACCCTTGGCTATTAGCAAATTTTCTTAGATTTTCTACTGCTATCTTGTTGTCAACTTGAACTGTAAAGAACTTTCCACCTTGTTCAATTTCCTTCTTTGCCATCATTACAGGCATAGGACAATTCTTACCTCTTGCATCTATGTTTTTACTCATGTTAATCACCTTTCAAGAAAATTAATTTTACATTAATTATACACTATAATCTCAGATAAATTAAACTCATAAGGGTGTCCTTTAAGCAAAATTACTATATATTATTACGCATATACTCTTTAGTTTTTTTTACTATATCAGCAATATCATAATAAGCCTTCAAAGTACCATCAGCCACAATGGGACGTCCAAATGATACCAACCCAAGCACTCTGGAACTAAAACCACCAATTCTCATAATATTATTCACAGAAGGAGAAGTGTTTGCCAAAACTAGTCCATCCATACCTCCATTAAGCTCTTTATATAAGTCTGAAATAGCAGGTATGACTAATTTCCCCCAATGTCTGCGACATAAAGTATAAACCTTTGAATCAAATTCATCTCTGCCAATATATATTAGCTTTCCTAAATCATTTTTTGTTATTTTATCAAAAGTAGTAAGAGACATCAGCTCTTCCCTTAGTGGTAATCTATCCATAGGAAGTTTGTTAATATGTATATTTGCTGCCACAGCAGAGGAATGGCATCCACCAACATCATGATATATTACAATCAAGAATTTCACCTCCATACATCCAAAACTTATAGAAATCACAAAAATAATAATGTCTTTCATAATTGGTACATTTTTATTATTCCTAAAGATGAGGTTTGTATGTAGAATCTTGCCTATATAAATTTTTAGCTTTTTAACTTTTTAACTTTTTAAAAATTTATGCCTAGAATGCGGGTTTGACGTGTTCTATATTAAAATTAATCTTTAATTTTTATAAACCTTTATTTCAATAATTCCATAATAATCATTCACCTTTTTACGTCTATCCCTTATTCAACTTTACCCAAGATGAAACTCACTATAAGTATAATGAATACTACAAGAGTAATCTTTGCGTATAGATAGTCCTTTTCTTTTATAAAGACAATAATAGACACAGCAACACGAAATACTGGGGTTAAAATCAGTATTATCATCCCTGCCATAATAACTGCATATGGTTTCAGTGTAATTAATCCACTAAATATTTCAGATAAAGTAGTAGGAAAATATCCATCTACATATCCGCTTACACCCGTAATTAAAAACATCATTAATCCCGCAAATATTACAATTGCACTTAGTGATACCCCAAATCTTAAAAATCCACTGATTATAATTTCCATCTCATCTATTTTCGAATTCTTTTCCATAATATAAGCATTTCCCTCCTTGTCTACTACATTCCAAAACCTTTAACTATCATTTGTATAGAAACATACGCAAGGACAGGTATAAATATCATCCTTATTGTCTTACTTTTTAGATTCTGCATTATTTTTGTACCAATTGTAGCGCCAATCAACACCCCTAAAGCCACTGGAGCAGCTATTTTAGGATCAATATCACCTCTAATTAAATATACACCAGCACTTGCAGCTGCAGTTACTCCAATCATAAAATTACTTGTTGCACTTGACACCTTCAAGGGTAATTTCATGAACAAATCCATAGCCATTACTTTAAATATGCCGCTACCAATTCCAAGCAGTCCTGAAATCACACCAGCTACATACATCATACCAAAACCACCATACACCCCTGCTACATTATAGCTTATGTCCTTATTTAGGGCCTTATCATGATAATCACCGTTAAGCCTTAATTTTACTGCCATTGGATGAGGAATTATATCACTCGGCAACTCTTGCCCTTTCTTTTTCAGCATAGCTAAAGTAGAATAAAGCAACAGTACTCCAAAAACTACATATAGATACTTAGGGTTAACAAATCCGCTAATAAACGCACCAGTTATTGCTCCTATTGTTGTAGCTATCTCTAAAAACATTCCTATCCTTATATTTGTAATTTTATCTCTTACATATGCAACAGCTGCCCCACTTGAAGTTGCTATCACAGAAACGATACTTGCTCCAATTGCATATTTTATGTCTATCCCAAACATCAATGTTAGTACTGGCGTTATAATAATTCCTCCACCAAGACCTAAGATTGACCCAAATATTCCTGCCAATATAGAGATTAGAAGTATCTTAATTACCATTAACAACATACCAGCACCTCCATATTAAAATCCTTTAATAAAGTTTTACTTCTACTATAATAAATAAATCCACTCAATACAGCTATTATTAATAATACTCCACTGCCACTAATATGAAAAAGCTGAAATGCTTCAGAATCCATACTATCACTTCCTCAAACTATTTTTTAATGTTTCATTAAATGCTATATAAGCAGCTCCTAAAGCTATAGATTTGTTTTCAAAAAATCCGCCTCTGCAAAATTCAATAGAGTCACTATTAGTTGAATAACATTTTTTCGATGCCACACTTTTACTACTATCATAAAAAAGTTTTGAATGCTCTATTAGAGGACCACTAAGTATTATCATCTGAGGAGCCAATATCTTAATAAAATTCGCAAGTCCTGTACCAAAATACATAGCTGCATCAGCTATAATACTCTTTGCTGTGTCATCTCCACTGTCTGCGAGATTGCAGATATCAACATAATCAACTTCTTCAAGAGCCTTTTCTTGCTTTGTCATCTTACCTTTTTTAACTTCATTTATAAATTTCGATGTAATTTTTGATATAGAAGTATAACTCTCAACACAACCATAATTTCCACAAGCACAGAGTTCGCCACCAATTTCCACTGTCATATGACCAAAGGCATCCTCACTATTGTTTATGGTTCTTACAATATTACCATTTGAGATTACTGCAGATCTTAAACCCACACCACAGTGAACATATAATAAACTGTGTTTTCCCTTGCCTATACCAAAGTTATATTCCCCAATTAAAGCAGTGTTTGCTCCATTATCTACGAAAACAGGTAATCCTAGACTCTTCTCTATTGCTTTTTTTAACTGATTATTTTTATTAAATTCTTCTTTTTCGTGGATTTGAACTACTACTCCCATTCCTATCCCAATAACTTTAGAAACAGAAATACTGGCTTTTAAAAGTAATTCTTTAATATTTTCTATTATTATATTCTCTTGTTCCTTAGCAGAAAAATCTCCAAAGATTGTTGTTTCCTCTAATATAACCATTTTCAAATTGGTAATCATTATTTGTATGTAAGTTCTTGAAATATCTACTCCTATAAGATAATACTTAGTATCATTAACCTCAAACAATGAAGGCTTTCTACCACCAGTTGATTCTTCAGACAAAATCTCACTTACAATCATACTCTCACATAAGAATTCTAATTCACGATTCAAAGTACTTTTTTTCAACTTGGTCATATTCTCCAACTTACTTTTAGTTATCGGACCATTTTTTTGTATAATTTTCAGTAATTCAACACTTCTAATATCCAGATTATGCAAGGCATTATAATCATTCATCATCTTCTTGCCCCCTTTACTATATTATAATACTTTTTTTCACTTTGGAAATAAGTTTCTTTAAAAAAATTCTTAAAGAATAAAACAAATTCCCTGATTTATAGCACTAATATTATGCCATAAATCAGGGAACTTAAGAGCCTATTTATTCACTATTTCATTTAAGCTTTCAAATGTATGCTCAATTATTTCAGCACAGCTAACACCATTCTTCTTTAATTCCTTACAAGTCTCTGCTCCGTATTTTTCACGCACATTTTTCATTAACTGATTAGTAAGAGCTCTTGCTTCATTTTGCTCTGTATTACTTTCTCTACCTTTTAAAGATCCTATAATAACAGCTGCAGCTCCAACAGCACCGCAAACGCTTCCTATTGTAAACCCTGTTCCCATGCCACTTCCAAGTCCTACAGGAATATTAGTATTATTTTTCTCATTGTATGCCTTAATAACAGCTTCTCCACATGTAAATCCTTGTTTATGATATTCTGATGCTTTATTCATTTTAAATTCCTCCTATAGATGTACTACTTCATACTTAATATTTTATATAATAATTTTTAATTGTAAGCCCTACTGCTCTGTAAACTTTCTTACACTTTTTATAGATTATCACCTTTGGCACAGTTCATCAACTTATCTTTTTAAACTACCTGTATATCCACTTGTACCACCTGATACATTTATAACTTTAAAGCCATTTTTATTTAAAGCACTGCAAACTCTTGAGCTTCTAGCTCCAGACTGGCAGATGATATGATATTCTTTCGACTTATCGAGAAGTTTATCTGCATCTGCAATAATTTTATTTACCGGTATATTTTTAGCTGAAGGCAGATGCCCATTTTTATATTCATACGGTTCCCTAACATCAATAAGATTTATCTTTCCTAAAAGTTCACCTATTTCATTTGCCTTTACAGACTTAATACTGTTTTTAAACAAAAACCCAAACATTTTCATACCTCCAAGAAATTTAATAACTATATTTATATATTAGAATATTCTTATATACTTATATTATCTCTATTTTTATAACATGTCAATATTTATTTAATATAATAAAACAAGGCTCTGTTTTAAAAAGCTGTGGATACCTACACATAATTTAAGAAAGCTATTTTTAAACAGCCTTAACAAAATAGTGTATATTCTAAAAACTAAGTTGTATTATGAAAAAAAGACGACATAACTTATGAAATTAAAAGTACGAATAATGTTCTTTGAAAATTGAATAATGCAGTGATAAAAATAATAGTACAAATTTTAGCTAACTATTTTGTATGATTGGATTATTTGTTTCTCATTATATGATTACGAATAGTTAAACTAGAGTGGTGAAATATAATTAATTAAGTAACCGTATTGACATTTAGAATTGAATAATTTAATATAGTTCATGTATGAACTGTTCAATAGAGAACTATATTTCAAGGAGGTATTTTTATGGATTACAATGATTCCAAAACAAAACAGGCTGTAGAGGTAGTTCAATCATTTATGTTAATTAGCAAAACTCTAGCAAAATACACACAAAGGAATGCGGATAGTTTAGGTTTGACTTTGCAACAATTAGGGGTTTTAAATACCATTTATTCTTCTCCGTTAATAACTCTTAAAGAAATAACAGAGAAATTATTCATTCCTAAAAGTACAGCAAGTGTTAGCGTTGAAGAACTTGTTAATTTGGGTTTGGTTGAACGCAAATCATCCGAAGAAGATAGACGTCAAATTAACTTAATCCTAACTGATAAAGGTAAGGACATATCAAAAAAATCAATTCAAAATCCTTCTTCATATATTGCAATGGTTTCTGCACTAGAAAAAATACCAAAGGAAGATATAGACACACTAATTCGAATTCACAAGGAGCTTTCCAAGCTTTTATAATTGAATAACAGTAGTATATTCGTTTTCAAATAAGACGTAATGTGAAAAAAATGCGACATAACTTGTGAAATTTAGAGTACGAACAATGTTCTTTGAAAATTAAATAATGCAGTTTAGAGAAGAATATTAGAAGATCCAAGTAACTATATAACTCATGGAATAATTTGGCTATATATTGTATAATTACAAGTAATTAAGTCGAGATAGTTAATAATTGTAAAGTAGAAAATTTGCATTGGAGGAAATAAAATGAACACTGAAAATTTTACCGGTAAGGCAGAAGCCTATGCCAAAGGACGCCCAGGATACCCCGATGCGGCAATAGAAACAATAGTCGGGCTTGCGCCATCAAGAACAGTCTTCGCAGACATCGGCGCCGGGACTGGAAAATTCACTGCGAAACTGGCGGAGCGCGGCTACTCTGTGTTTGCCGTTGAACCAAACGCGGATATGCGTGGACAGCTTGCCATTACGCTTGCACCATTTGAAAATGCAAAGATTATAGATGGCACAGACGAAGCCACAACACTCCCAGATCACAGTGTCGATATTCTCACCGTGGCCCATGCACTGCACTGGTTCAATCTGGATGCGTTCCGCGCAGAATGTCGCCGCATCGTCAGGCCCGGCGGATTAGTGATTGCTATTTACAACCATTTACCAGGCAGCGAGATGATAGATATTTACAAACAGACCATCGATGCGTTTTTCACAAAGCCGACGACTTGGGAATTTGCAAATCCAATAGAATATACGCTGGATAACTGGCTTGCTTACATCGCATCGCAGGACGACAATCCACTGCCCACCGACCTCGGATATGATGCACATATTGCTGCAATAAACGCGGCCTTTGACCGTGATAGCGTAAACGGTCTGTTGTACATTGATAGGGTTACAAAAGTATATAGCGAAAGGATAGAATAAAATTTTAAAATCATAACAGTGAACCTAATAAGCATATCTATCATTGGCCTAATACACAATTTTCTAATTTTACGTCACATAAATAAAAACCGGATAATTAATTAAAACACTGTATTATTCACACTTGAGTTTTGCAGTGTTTTTACGTCGCATTTCAAGAATATTATGAATTAAAACAAAACAGGCATCCACTATGGTTGCCTAATTTTTTTAGTCCATAATCAACAGTTTTTTAAAACATAGCCTAAAACAAAAATAAAGAGCCTAGCTTTAAATCACTAGCTGGGCTCTTTTATCCTTTGGATACTTTATATAAATATAACAAAGTACTTTGTGTCTAATTTCAATTTTAATATAATCTATCTTTTATATTTGTACACTAATACTTTTTCTAAAATCATATTAGCTTTAATTTATTTAAGTAACTTCTTCTTTAATTCATACTCTTCTTCATTTATTTCACCTTTAGCAAACCTCTCATTTAAAATATCCATTGCATTAGATGAATTTTTATTAGTAGTCAAATTTAAATTCCTTGAGCTCACTGCTTTAAATATAAAGTAGATTACTGCTAAAAGTATTAAAAGCATTGGTATCATCATAAAAAAACCAGGTCCTCCATAACCCCTAAAGCCACCGAATCCATTACAAAACATATATAATTCCTCCTTTATTATTGTTTTAATATTTAATCTTAAAACTCTAACTTTTCTTTAATTGTAGTACTTAATTATGGAGAGATTATGGAGAATATAATTCTTTGCTGCCGTTATTTTATAAAAGCCATCACAAATTTCTATTTTATAGGTATCCCAAAATACTCCTCATCATTTGTTAGTATAGATACCCCAGTTCTACTCTACAAAATTTAGTTATTAATTCTATTTAACTGTTAATGGTATTTTACTTGATTTATAGATTTCATTTGGAACTGGTTTATCTATAGATAAACTACTTCATATTAGAACTTATCCAAATAAAGATTCGTAGAACCATCGAAATCTTTATTTGGAGTTTAATGACTGAAGTAGTTTATCTATACCTTCCTATTTCTCCATAATTCCTCCACACTATATTTATATAATTAATTTTATATATAGATATATTCCATTATCATTTAATAAAACTGTTATAATATAATTTAAATTAAACTGTAATATGTACACCAATAGATGAACCACTTCATAATTAAACTTATATTTTCAAATTCTTCTCTCAGACCCCTGGAGTTTTAAAAACAGGTTTCAGATTGAAGTATTTCATCTTTATATCCTAATAAAACTGGATAACTTTAAATCTAAACTATTTTTAAAATAGGTGTACACTATAATAAATTAAAAGTACTTAAAATTAGAGGTGATCATTTTGAATAATTATTTTAAAATACTGGTAGTTGATGATGAGCCAAAAATATTGGATGTAGTAAAAGCTTATTTAGAAAAGGAAAATTATGAAGTAACTACTGCTTCAGACGGTGAAGAAGCTTTAAATATATTTAACAAAGATACCTTTCACCTTGTAGTTCTAGATTTAATGCTACCAAAAATAACTGGTGAAGATGTATGCCATAAAATAAGAGCTCTTTCCAGCGTCCCTATTATTATGCTTACTGCAAAAGCTGATGAGGATGAGCGAATAGAAGGTATATCTATTGGTGCTGATGACTATATAACTAAACCTTTTAGTGTTCGTGAGCTAGTTGTAAGAGTTAGAGCACTTCTAAGAAGATCTTATAAGGACACTATTCCGCTAGCTGATGTTTTAACCTTTAACAATGGAGATTTAGAGGTAGATATAAAAAAATTACTGGTTAAAAAGCAAGGGAAAGCTGTAAGTTTAACAACCAACGAATTCAAAGTTTTAACAGTTTTAATTACAAATCCAGGCCAAGTATTTTCAAGGGAACAGCTAGTAGATAAAGCTTTCGGGATTGATTATGAGGGTTTTGATAGAACAATAGATACTTATATTAAAAACATCCGTCAAAAAATTGAAGATAATCCAAAAGAGCCTAAATATATCACAACTATTTATGGCATGGGATATAAATTCATTCCAAACTCAAACGAGGTGAAATGATGAAAATAACTTTAATGAAAAAATTATCTATTGCTATACTAATAGCAATTTTAGGCTCGATTGCTTTAACAAGTTTTATATCAAATTACACAGTAAGCAAAAAGTTTAAAGAATATTTAATTGATGAACATAAATCTAAAGAGAATGATGTAATAAAAATGATTGAAGACTTATATGCTAAACAAAATAATTTCACAAATACAAATAAAGATGAAATTCAAAGATATGCAGAGCTGCAAAAACTATATATTGAAGTAAGAGATCTGAATAATAACATTTTATACTCTTCAGGTAATGATTATTTACAACAAAAAAATGGTATGGGAAATATGATGATGGGTTCTATGATGAGGAACTTTTCAGGAATGAACTTAGGTCAATATACTGAAAACAAGTATCCTTTATCAATTAATAACAAAAATGTCGGCACTATTATTATTGGTTATTTCGGAACCTCATATCTATCTTCTGGTTCTGTTACCTTTATAAGCACCTTAAATCATTCTTTATTATTATCCGCTGTTATAGCTTTAATTTTTGGTTTAATAATTAGCATAATAATCTCAAAAGGCATTTCAAAGCCTATTATCAACATAACAAAAACTGCAAATACCATGAGAACTGGCAATCTTGAGGTCAGATCCTTAGTTAATACTAATACTAAGGAAATTGATGAACTTTCTAATTCTATAAATTATCTAGCAGAAACTTTAAATGATCAAGAAATGCTTAGAAAAAGAATGACCTCAGATATCGCCCACGAATTAAGGACTCCTTTAACAACTCTCAAAACTCATATTGAGGCATTTATAGACGGTATCTGGGAACCAACTACAGAAAGATTTGAATCTTTTTATGAAGAAATAGAAAGGCTAACTAAGCTTGTAGATAATCTTCGCAACTTAGCTAAACTAGAGCAAACAAACCTTAATTTAAGTAAAAGCAAAGTAAATATCTCTACTGAATTAGAGAAAATAATAGACTCTTTTAAACCTCTTTATATAAAAGAACATTATGAACTAAATGGAATAATTGAACCAGAGATAACAACTATACTTGATAAAGATAAGTTCAAGCAAATAATAACTAACCTACTTTCAAATTCTTATAGATATTTAAAAGAAAACGGCAGAGTTACAGTAACTCTAAAAGAAGAAAACAAAAATATAATTATCAAGGTTATTGATACTGGAATCGGTATTCCTGAGAAAGATTTACCTTATATTTTTGAACGGTTTTATAGAAGTGATATATCTCGTAATACAAATACCGGAGGCTCAGGTATAGGCCTTACCATAACCAAAGCTTTTGTAGAAGCCCATGGTGGAAAAATATCTGCTCAAAGTAAAGAAAATGAAGGAACTACTTTTACTATCTATCTTCCAGCTTAAGTTTCTTTTTTAACTACTATATTATCAGTCAACTTCTGTTTGATAGATGCTACAGTGGTTATTCCAGCACCTTTAATAAAGATGAACCACTTCGATCCAAAATATATTTTTAAAACTCTCACGGGTTCTGGTGAGAGAATTTAAAAATATAAATTCTATTACGAAGTGGTTCATCTATAATTGTATGAAGATATTTACTCTAGAATATCACAAGGAAGTATGACTTACAGTAAATTAGACATCAACAATCACAAGTACCCACTTCAGCACAGGTTAAAAGAGAAATGAATGATTCTAATAAAGACGCTATTATAGCAAGTTTAAAAATAAAAATAAAAAACTTTTAAGCCATTTTGATAAAGCATCACATAGAATATAAGAATAAAAAACTCCTAACTGCGAAAAATAACATTATATTGCTTCAATATAGGAGATAGCAAACTTATGTATACATTAATTAGAGCAATAATGAGCATAACATGGATTTCTCTTGCTTATAAATTAGCAGATTGGAAGAATTGGAAAATGTATTATCCGACCTTGCTTTTCTATGGCATGGGAGATTTAATTTATAATGTGGTCTTTAAAGATAAACCCTTATGGAGATTTGAAGTAGATTATTTAGTACCATCTATAAATGGGTTATTTATTTACTTTGCAATATTTGTACCCATTATTTTGCTGTACTTATCTAAATTTCCTAAACAGTTTATTTATCAAGTTGCATATATACTGCTTTGGATAGGAATTTTTACAGCAATAGAGTTATTTACCACATCAATAGGTATGCAGAAGAATTATAATAATTGGAATATATGGTGGTCTGTACTTCACAATATAATTATTTTCCCGATGATAATATTACATCACAAGAAACACTATGTCCTATCTTGGAGTACGGCTTTAATCTTTCTTGTGTTTATAATGAATATTTTTAAAGTGCCTATTTTCTTGAGCAAATGATGTATAATCATTATTCTATATTTAATTAGGGATTTTCTTAAATTACGAAAAAAGTTCAGCAAATAAACTTGCTGGACTTTTTAATATAGCATAATATATATGTGCATTATATTATAAGTATTATTTTTTATAAGTTTTTATAAAATTACTCTTGATAAAATTTATGATAGATATTTATACTTTATCTATTGTTTCTCATCATAAAATTGTGCATATTAACCATATTATTTTTATCTACAGAACGCATCATCTGACCCATATTTTTAAAGCCATTCTGCTCCATTAAATCAGTCATTTTGTTATACTCTTCATCAGTAAGTTTATTCATGAATGTACTCATTGCATTATAATCCTTACTTTCCATAGCCTTTGCAGCGTCCTCAAATCCATTATTTTTCATTACATCTATCATTTTGTTATAAGTTTCATTTCTATTTGTAGTATTCTGATACATCATAGAACCTCTAGTCCCATATTTAGTTGTATTATCATTTCCCTTTGCATAAACAACAGTCATTGCTCCAATAGTTAATATACCAGTAATCATAATAACCAATACTTTTTTATTCATTTTAATATCCCCCTATCCAGTTAACTTCTTTCTATGAGTACATAGTAAACTATAATTGTGGAGGAATTATGAGTTTGGCCTTTAATCAGAAGGAACAGCTACTATCAATTTTAGAAGAAATTCTTGTCTTAGATTCACAACAAGTCAAGTGGAACAAGAAGTTAAAAAGTTTGGATTTTATATTTGAATGATAGAGAACCAATGCACGTATAACATCCGTTATACTTTGTAAGTTATGTTACAATAAGTATAATTACAAACTATAGTCCAATGAAGTGCATTACATTTATTTATAAATGATACTATTAAAAATCTATGGAAGTGGGGCGCATTATGCCAAAAAATGATAATATGCTAGCAATTTTATGGATGCTGAATTCAGGTACAAAAATAACTGCAAAGCAAATATCCGAAAGGTTAGAAATAAACATAAGGTCAGTTTATCGTTATATGGATGCATTGTGTGTTAGTGGAGTGCCAATAATTTCGGAGCCTGGTCATAACGGCGGATATAGTTTGCTTAACAATTTTATCCGAACACCCCTGTTTTTTGACCTTGAAGAGAAAAAATCACTTTTACATGCTGCCATTTTTGCAATGGAAGCAGGCTATCCTTTTATGGAAGCACTAAATAGTGCAACATCAAAGTTAAAGATGTTCTCGAATCAAGAACAAGAAAAAGCTCTCAATCGTCATTTAATCGGATTTGAAGTAGTGAGTCGTATTTGCGATCCAGCTGTCAAACCTATATTAACGGAACTCGAGCAAGCTGTTGCTAATGAATGCTCTATTGAAATTGAATACTGTTCAGGTTATGAAGGGCATCTCAAGCATAGGGTTGTTGACCCCTACGGGATGCTTTACTGGAACAATAAATGGTATGCTATTGCATTTTGCCATCTTAGGAATGAAATTCGTAGCTTTAGGGTAGATAGAATAGTAAATATTATAAGTACTAAAAATACATTTAAGCGTCCTGAAGCTTTTTCCGCACGTGAGTTTTTTACAAAAAACTTATTATCGGATGTGGAAAGCAAAGTAGGACTTTGCACTTTAGTAATTGAGGGCAAGTCAGAAGCATTGAATGACCTTTGTGCACATTGGTTCTTAGGGTATCATCTGATAGAACGAACTGAATGCAGAGCTAACTTTTTAATGGATGAATACTCAATCCATACCTATGTTCCTCATATCCTACTTCAATATGGTAAATCAATAAAGGTGCTTGAACCGAATAGTTTTAATGCTGCTATGGGAGCAATTCTTGAAGATTTGATGGCCCATTATCTTCACTGACCGAATTTGTCAGTGAAGATAATATATAATTGATCAAGATGGAGTTTGAGACCATCCTGTAACAAATAGCAACAATAAAATTAATGTGGAGGAATAGATAATGAGGAATACAGTATATCTTTATGTATTTGATACAATGGCAGACTGGGAAATAGGTTATTTAAGCACTGAAATCAATTCGGGAAGGTACTACAAAAAGGGATTAATGCCGCTAAAAGTAGTAACCGTAGGAATTACCAAGACCCCTATTACTACAATGGGAGGTCTGAAAATATTGCCAGATATTGAACTTAAGGAGTGTAGTGTTAAAGATACTGCTGCTTTGATTCTACCTGGTGGGAATACATGGACAGAAGCAATTCATGCTCCCATTATAAGAATGGCTGAAAAATATTTAGAGAAAGGTATTGTTGTAGGGGCAATTTGTGGTTCTACAATAGGACTTGCTATGGGGGGAGTATTGGATCAACGAGCTCATACAAGCAATGACTTGGGGTATCTTAAAATGGTCTGCCCAAGCTATTATGGAGAAAAGTATTATAAGCAGGAATGTGTAGTAACTGATGGAAGTTTGATTACTGCTTCTGGAATAGCTCCCCTTGAATTTGCTTTGCATATACTGAAAATTCTAGATGTATTCTTACCGCAAACCCTAGATTCCTGGTACAATCTTTATAAAACCCAAGAGTCAAAATATTTCTTTGAGTTGATGAACTCAATTCAATAAAATGGCTTAAAGTGGAAAATCCAATCTATAATTTTTAATAGGCTATATTTCAATACTATATTAAAACATAGCCTATTATTTAAACATTAGATAATAATCCCTTTAATCCTCTGGTTGATATTAAACATACTTCTCCACTAATCATATGGACTTCCCTATTCTTTTTATCTATCTTTTCAATCTTTGATTTATTGACTATAAATGAAGTATGGCACCTACAAAAATTATCGTCTTTTAGTCTATCTTCTAATTCCTTCATCTTTCCATAAAACTCAATCTGCCTGTCCATGCAATGAACTATTACCTTATGAATAGACGTCGAGGTTTCGAAGAAAAGAATATCATTATAATCTATATTTATAATCATATCATCAGACTTAATGCTAAACACTTTATTTATACCAGCTTTATGCGAGTATTTCTCATGAGCATTCTTTATGCAATCATGAATTTTTTTCTTGATATTTTTATAATTATCTTTAATTATAAAGTCCATTGCTTCAACTTTATATGTAAAAGTTAAAAAGCTCATCTCAGCATGAGTGGTTACAAATATTATAAATCCTCTAGGATCAAATTTTCTTATCTTTTCTGCTAGTTCTATGCCATTTATATCTGAATGAAGATCAATATCTAAGAAATAAATTCCTGATATAGTTCCTCCATTTATGTATTCAATCAATTCATATGGAGATGAAGTTGCTAAAGCTAGTTCCATATCAAAGTTTTCTATTAGAAGTACATCACTAATTATTTTCTTAAAATTCATTAATTGTTCCTTATTATCTTCACAAATAAAAACCTTTAACACCTAAATCATCTCCTATATTTTTAAAGTTTGAGTAAATACACCATCAACTATTTTAGTCTCAATGGTTGCTTTACTGTAGTCACTTAATATTTCCTTTAGGTTTGAAAGACCTATTCCCCTATTTTCACCTTTTGTACTAAATCCTTTTTTGAAAATTTTATGAATTGGTGCTACATTCTCCGGTACAGAGTTAGAAACTATTAAAACCACATAATCTCCACTATTTATTAATGCAATTGCTATCTGTTTGTCAAAACTCTCCTGTGCTGCATCTATTGCATTATCCAATAAAATTCCAAGAATCCTGCACATAGAAATTATATTGATATTAATTTTATTAATAGGGTCTACTACTTCCACTCTAGTTTCTATATTTAACTTTTGGGCTTTAATTAACTTAGATGCAATTAATCCCTTTATTTCAATAATCTTTACATTCTTTAAAATACCTATATTATCATTTCTTTTTTCAAAAGCTTCATTTAGCCCAAGTATATCTTTTTCGAAATATTCCTTAAGGCCATCAAGGTTATTATTATCTATATATCCAGTTAAAGATGCTAAGATATTTGTATAATCATGCCTAAATTTTCTCATCTCTGAATATAAAGATTCTATATTTTCGGTATACTCTTTTAAGTTTTTTAATTCATTTTCTCTACTTTCGATTTCTAATTTTCTTGTAATACTTTCCTTCATTGTCTTATATATAAATATCAGCATTCCAAAATATAAAAAATATAATAATAGATTAAGTACCATCTTTTCATTTGATGACCCATTATCTCTATTAAACACAATGTAATTAACATAAAAAATAACTATGGTCAGCAAAAGAGCCAACGCCATAAATATATACTCTTTATTCGTTTTAGATAGAGCTAGTTTGTCCATATTATTTTTTAAAACTTTTCTAAGTATTATTGCGATAATTAAACTGATAATAGTACCAAGAAATATTAAAAGACTGTAGGTTGTAAAAGAACTTCTAGCACTGTATACATCAATCTTCAAAATTCCATAACAAATTATCAACTGAATAATGTTAGCAAAAAAACAAGTTAATAGAGTGCTCAGCGTTATGAATAGTGCATGTATCTTTTTCATGTTTCTACTTAAAAAAATAAATATAATAACACTTACCCCCATTACAATAAGGCTTTGAAACCTAGTAACCAGTAGACAACTTAATAAATAGCTACAGATATATATATAAATATAGGTTTTTATAGAAATCTTATAGTAATTAACTGTATATAGAATAATTGTTATCATCATTATGTCTTCTAACATCATAACGTATACCACACCATCACCCCATTACGATTTTAACAATTAATTACATACACGTCAATTTTTATCAAACTTGTAGCACTTTTTACTTTACATATTAAGAGTATATACATTTTTTATAATATATAGTTTCTTTTTTCACTATAAAGGAAATACTCAAAAATAATACTACAATTTATATATAAGGTCGTGATGAAACATAGATTGAAAATTAATCTTTGAACTTTATACATAATGTAGCCATATTTAAGGGAGGTAATCTATTATTGAAGAAAATAATTAATTCTTTTTTACTTTTTACTGTTATTTTTACTGTGGTAACCCTAGTTAGCTCATCCTGGCAGTTATTAACCGGTGCAACAAGTGATACAAATGGCCATATCTTAATCAGAGCTATATTCACTTTCATCGGAGTTTGTTTTTATGGGATTTTTAGATATTTAAATATAAGAAACTCATGGGTAAAATTATTTGTTCAGTACGTAGCTTCGATTTTATGTATCTTTTTGACAGTCTGGTGTATCGGATTTATCGGTGAGCTTTCTAAAAACGCATATAGAGATGCTTTTTTAAACTGGACTTTTATTTTTCTATCAGTAGTAATTGTCCAATTTATTATTAAGACACTAAGAAATATAAAAAGAACATCTAGTCCCAATGAAACATAAAGCCAGTTAGAGTTTTACTCCAACTGGCTTTTGCTTTTTTATTTTATTAATGGCAGCGACACGGTTGGGTTTTACCAAGTTCAATAAAAAATGACTCGTATTTTTCGTAGAACTCAATGATTAAGTCAAATCTCCATAAATTATAATGAATAAGTTCTTACTACATTTATATAATCAAATTGTAAGTTACTGTAATTATTGTTATATTTATAATATCATCAATTTTAGGAGATTTTTTATGAAATTAAAGGTTTTAATATTAGCCGCTATATTTTTATTCATTCTATCACTTTATCCAGTAGTAAAGTTCTTCCTTCCACCAGGTAGGGAGTATATAACTTCCCGTGAAGTTGATGATTTTACTAAGCAAATAGAAAAAGAAAACGTATTTATATCCAGTTGTAAGATTTATAATTTTCAAGGAAGTCTTTACTTTGACTATAAGTTAAAGAAAAGCTCAAGTTATGAGATTAAAAAATATATGGACAATATTTTTAATATTAGTGATGATTTTGCAATGAGTGATAAAACCTTAAAAAAATTAGTATTTCCTAGCAATTCTAATCCTAAAGGGCTTAGAATTTTAATAGAAATTAAACTTGGAGATGATCGTTACTCTTATGAAGGTAATATAATTAGGTATGATCGCGCAAAAGATGTTGAATATAACGATAATTTTAAGACATGGGATTTGTATAAAAATAATGAATTAATTAATGAGTTTATAAAGGAAACTTACTAACTACCATCAAAAATTTTTATTTTATGTGATAAATTTAAGAAAAACCTTATACGAAGCTATTTACTCATAATTTTATATGCACGCTTCACACTATTGCAAGCTTACAAAAAATTTTGTTTTTAAGTTTGTGGAAAACAAATTGAAATAAACTGGTACATTACTCATCAGAATAAGAAAATTTATAAAATTTTACTTCTGAAGAATTGGGTGATTTAATTGGAATTACAGGAGCTGTAATCATAGGCTATGAAAATGATAATTCCTCCCCTTTCAGAAAAGTACTAATATAACTAGTTAAAGTTTTAGGTACTGAGGTTTTATGTGACGATTACTCTAGATTTATTATAACTAATTATGGACTGTTTTTAACCCGATTGCGGAAAAATAATAAACTAACATATATTGAGTCTGCTGTAAAATTATATATTAGATGTGTAGAATTCCAGATTTTCTCTAACTTCCTCAAGGTTACTCCTAACCTTAAATACTTTAAAACTTTTGAATAATTTGCAAATTAGTCTGTGTCCCTTAGGATGAGATTTTGCCTAGTGCTTCCTTCATATTCTATCTCACTATAGACCCCCTTGCCCTTGTCTAGTAGCTACCACTAAAAAGCCCACAGCGTACTTACACCTCCAAGTTGTTTCCCATGCCGGGCACACTACAAATAGGATTAAGACATTAAATCCTAATCCTATTTTAATTATTAGTTCGTGAACATTCGCCTGCCTTATTATAATCTAGAAAAATATAACTGCAGCAATACACAATATTGCTATCACTATTGAATTAGCCAATTTAATATAATGAAGCTTAGATCTCATTATATCTGATACATCAAAGATACTTGTTCCTCTATCTATTAGTAGTGTAATTATTAATGGTGGAATGCAGAATGCACTACTATATATAATTAGTTGAAAAAAGGCTATTAACGAAAATTGAGTGCTTGACCTTACCATATAAGCTAGAGTTGCTACGTATATCTGTCCAGTACACATAAATTCTCCAATTGATACTGCAATACCTACTATAAAACATAAAAGTATAAGAATATAGCTATTTTTACCTTCTAACAAATTATTGATTAACTTATGGTTATATGAACGAACCTTTTTTGGTAATTGATTTTTAATATGTTTATAATCATTTTTTTTAATAGATAAAAAATCTTTCATATTAAGGTATATCAATAAACTTGAAAATAAAATGAACACTATCTTAAGCCCAACCTTGTAATATCCAACATTAAGTTTACTTATGCTACTATAAAGAAGTGATCCTAATAGTAAATATGTAATAAACTTACCAACTACAAAAGCAAACCCCATTCGTTTTATACCAGCATTTTTAGAATTTATAATCGTTAAGAAAAATAACAACATTGAAATTGAGCATGGGTTTAGACCATTCAGCAATCCAACCACGAATATACTCAAAGTATCTTTTACTGAAAAGTAATTAATACTATCAGACTTTCCTAATACAGGTGTTTCTTTTACGTTTTCATCTAATAATAACTTAGGCAGTAAATTTTTAATTTCATCTTTACCCTTATAATACTTATCAGCTACAAAAAGAATAGGAACACTTTGTTCATCTTTAGGTACTTTGTAATATTCATAATATTGCTGAAGCAATTTTAAATTTTGATCTTCATTCAAACTATATTCTTTAAAATTAAATTTATATTTCAGCTTTAGAATACTTGAATTAGAAGAAATTTCATTAAGAACTTTTTTATCTTCTATACATTCTCCACACAGCGGTACTGAAAAGTAGATACCAGTAATTGTTGTTGTTTTTGCAACTGCATCTACCTTGTCCGATCTGCTAACTAAAATACTTAAAACTAAAATCAAACTAAAACAAATACTATATAAAATTCTCTTCTTCTTCATAATAGCATCCTAACCTCTCAACCAAAAACACTTTATTTTTTAAGTTCCTTATCTATTGTCCTTATTAAGTCATCTTTATTTATTATCCCTACAAACTTAGTGTCATTTATATATGTAGTTGGAATCATCTCAAGATTTAACTCTTTTACTTCACTTTTAATTTTATTTACTACACCTAATTTTTTTTCATATAATTGTCCATCTAATAAAGTTTTATTACTTTGCTCTGATGTGTCAGAATTATATGTGCTACCATATAACTTAGAGAGATTGTTAAAATCTTTTTCTTCGCTTACTGATAATTTCATATATTCAGCATCATTTGTAGGCTTCAGTATATATACAACTTCTCCTCTGTCTATATACTGTTTTATAGTGTCTGCATTAGTTTCATGGTTTTTCTTACAACTTGCGCATCTAAAATCTGTATATTCTATAATTTTTACAGGAGCATTTACATTTCCATAAACCATTCCTTCATCTGAAATTTTAATTTTACTATCATCTTTTGTTTTTGCTGTTCCTGAAATTTGATTTATGCTAGTATAAACTAGAATTCCAATTATAATAAGTAAACTAGCAATCACTCCACCTTTAAAAATTGATTTGACATTTTTTATTGACATTTGTTCACATTTCTCCTATTTTATTATTCTTTATAAAAAAATCGAACAAATAATAGATCAAATACTTTCGTTTATTATTTGCCCTATAACTTCCACAACATAGTCAAGCTCATTTTTTGTTGTAAGTAATCCTAATGATATTCTTATTGCTGATTTTGCTAAATCCTCTGCTAATCCGATTGCAGATAATACATGTGATCCTGTGATGTTCCCTGCTGTACAAGCGCTTCCTGCGGATACATAGATATTCCTATTTTCAAGCTTTAATAGCATTTCATGTGAATCAATTCCTGGAATTGAAATATTTATATTATTAGGCAAGGTGTTGAATTTATCTGGATTGTTAAGTATAATATTGGGATTTTCATTAAGTAACTTATCTAAAAAATATTCTTTAAGTTCATACAACCTTATTTTCTCAGTTTGTAATTCAATATTAGATAACAAAGCAGCCTTTCCAAATCCAACTATACCAGTAACATTCTCTGTGCCAGCCCTTCTAAAACTCTCTTGTTTTCCTCCATGGATTAGATTGTCTAATATAACGCCATCCCTTATAAATAGTGCTCCACATCCTTTAGGACCATAAATTTTATGTGAAGACATAGAGAGTAAATCAATACCAATATTTTTTACATCAATATCAATATGCCCTACAGCTTGTACAGCATCAGTGTGAAAGTAAACGTTATTTTTTTTACATATTTCTGCTATTTCCTTCATCGGTTGAATCGTACCAATTTCATTATTTGCATAGTTTATAGAGACAACTAAGGTATCTTTAGATACACAGTTCTCAAGAAAATTTAGATCCACTCTTCCTTGACTATTTACAGGTAAATAAACTATTTCAAATCCATTTTTTGACAAAAAATCACAAGTGGTCAATATTGAGTGATGCTCAATAGCACTAGTAACAATTTTTTTTCCTTTTGATTTATTTGCGAAAGCAATCCCTTTTAAGGCCCAATTGTTCGATTCAGATCCTCCGCTAGTAAAAAAAACCTCATTTTTATTACATTTTATAAGCTCCGCAACATTCTTTCTAGCTCTATTTATAGCAATTTTATTTTGTCTTCCATCAAAGTATAAAGATGAGGGATTTGCATAAAACTCACTTAAATAAGGATTTATTTCTGTAATGACTTCAGGTCTTATAAAAGTTGTAGCTGCATAATCAAGATAGATCTTGTCACTCATAATTTACCTCCCAAAACATACATCTAACCCTTTAAATTTAGTTTATCTTCTGAATAATGCATTCATCTAGGCTCTCAATATCAATTGAATTTAATATAGAGTCATAGTAGTCACATATTTCTATTTGTTTATTAGAAATTTTATCAATAAGTTTCTCTATATCTAACGTTATAGTTTTAATAGCATAACTTTTATTTATTATACATGGGTCATCATCATCAAATAACTCAATACATTTGCTTAGCACAACAGATTCTCTAATTGGAATATTAGAAACATATCCACTAAATACTACCTTACTATCATTTAAAACTTCAATTTTCTTCTTCATTTCCTTACAGCTCCTTTTGTCCTAATAAACGTAAATTATTTAGAATCGGTAATTTCTAATGTACACCCCAAAATACCAGAATCTATTATTTATCGTTGTTTTTATGTTTTATTGATTTAATCGCTGAAATCAAATGTTTTCCATCAGATGCTAGAGGTATTATACTAAAAATGTTGAATATCCATGGAAAAATAAAAAACACTCTAACACAAAACTGAACAATCTCATTTTTCACAAAAAATACAACTAAAAATAGTAGTACTCCGATTATGAAATTTGTTATTGCAGGCACAATAGAAATTAGAATTCTATTCTTATTGCTCATTGGGAGATTTGGTAAATAGACAGATATACTCATATTTTTCCAAGCCAAAATTCCTAATTCTTTATTTTTATATTTCCTAAACAGATATAAATGTAATGACTCATGTAAGGATAATATCATAATAAAGTTAAAGAAAAATGCAGCTATAATTAAAGAAAAATAGATATTATTGCTTAATAAGTATAATACTGCCGTAAATACAGTTATAATAGGAGAAAAAAAAGTAGTCATTTTTCCCATTACGCTAATAAATATTTCATAAAGTCTAAACCCTTTAATCTCAAATCTTTCTACATAATTAAGCGAAAATCTTCTAAAAATTTTTTCCAAAACTGAATCATATTCAATATTTATCATACATTCTCGATTAATTGAGCTAATTGTTTTAATTGAATTCACATCACCTGTTACACTATATTCTTTTTCTAAGGCCAAATCATATATAATGTATTGTGAAATAATTATGCTTTTATCTTTTTTTAAACACTTTATCATAAAATTACCTATCTTCATTTTATTTTCAAATTTAATTTACATATATAAGTATATTCTAGTTACTAATATACAAAAGCAAATATTGACTTAAGAAATCTAACAATACATAATAACGCGGTGAAAATATCAAACATCATAAAGATATATATATTAAAAACTTAAAACCAAATGGATCTTCATTTATATCAAATTTGTTCTAAAGATTTTCTTCTTTAAATAGCTTACAATTTTGTAGCCAAATAGCTAAAGATTGTAACAAAACCCACACCACTAGTAATGCAATTTTTACTAAAGTTATTGATATTGTATAAAGTTGTACATAATATATTGAGATCATAACTAATGGAATTAAAAACAAAATTATAGCACATATCACTGCTGTTGAACCAAAAGTGCTTTTTCGACTATAAGGAAAAACAGTTCCTAAAAAAGAAAAAACTGAAGTAGATACTAACGTACATAATATTATGATATCAATGTTACTTAAAATCATATCGCTTCTAAAAAATAGAGATATAATAAAACACTGTAAAAAAACCAGAACTAAACCTGCAATATATTTATAAATAAGCATTTTATAAGAATCCTTTAATACTGCCTTATAGATATATTTCATACTTGGCTCATTCCCAAAAGAGTAAAATAATGAAACTGTTGGGATTGCTAAAATTGCCTCAGCCACATACATACTATCAAAACTGTAATGAACCACTTGCTTTAATACAATCAATATTAAAATTGAACAGACAAAACTAGATATATTATCACTATTCCTAAAATATTCTATTATCTCTTTTGTTATTATTGCTTTCTCATTTAAAAGAAACGGGATTTTATTTGATAACCTACTAGCTCTTTTACAATTCTTGTCCTTAATTTTTACTAGATTGGACAATATAAATATTATACAAATAGAGAAAAGCATACAAATATAAGTGATACTATTAATTTCCACAACATTTCTCAATTCAGCTGAAAAAAGTAAAAATATCGGTGAGCAAAAATATGTGATATTATAGTCAAAATCAATTGAGTAAATATGATTAGCATTACCGAAGATTTTTGAAAAAATATATATTGATATACCAACCAACAAATAGTTTGTAATTTGCCTATAATAGCTAATGCCAATTTTATAAAATACATAAGTAGAAAAATTATATACTATGTCCAGACATATTATATAAAAAATGGTTTGAATTACTATATATACAAGAAAAGTAATCTTAAAACCTGTTGTCAGCAATGATTCTAATACTGCTGGATAATACAGTGATAATAAAATTAAATCACATCCTATAATAATCCATGTATACTTACTTAAATTTATACTCAGATTTCTAATCCAATAAGATACTCCGTAATTCGATAACATCTTTTCAACATTATCCTCTTCTGGAGAAAGCATTTTTAATAGAAAATAAAAAATTGATATAATTATACTAGTGTTTATACCAACTGCCTTCATCAGAGAAAATATATTTGTTGTACTTCCACCTGTAACATAAGCAGAAAACAAGCCACTAACTGAATCTTTTAAAACTACAGAAAACAACAATAATAATATGATAAAAATTAATGAGAAAACCAAAGTATAAAATTTATATTTATCATAAATCTTTTTTATATTTCTAAAAAGAAGTTTATTAACAAAATTAGAAACAATAAAAAATTCTCTAAACATCATTCAATACCCTCTTGCCATTTATTTTTATGAATAATTCTTCTAAATTACTTACTTCATTTTCCTCAATAACCTTTTTGGGATTTCCATCCACCACTTTTTTCCCTTCACTTAACATTATTATTTGGTCACAAACTTGTTCAGATGAGAGCATATCATGAGAAGATAGTAGTATTGTTGCATCAAGTTTTATAAACTTCCTTAAAAGTTCTTTCGTTGTTATTATAGCTTCTACATCTAATCCTCTGAATGGTTCATCTAAAACTAATAATTGTGGTTCCAATAAATATGCACCTATAATCTGTATTTTCTTTTTCATTCCATAAGAATAACTCCCAATCAATTGTGTACTCGCCTCTTGCATATCATATATATCTAGAAGCAAATCAATTTTGTCTTTAGTCGTTTTTCCATACAACTTCATCAAAAATTCTAAATACTCTTTTCCTGTAAGTAATTCAGGCAGAATGTTTTCATCAGGTATGAAAAAGAACTTTTTATTACTCTTTAAATTTTCATGCCATGTGATTACTCCATTATCGTATTTCAAGTTACCAAGCATACAGTTAATTAATGTGGTTTTTCCTGATCCATTTGGCCCAATTATTCCAACAATCTTACCAAAATCCAAATTAAATGATACTTGGTTTAGTGCCTTTTTTTTATTTCTATATGTTTTATCTATATTTTTTACTTCAACTAGCATTTCTTTTCCCCTTTTCATTAATAGTTTTATACATAAATAATAATATGAAACTAATAACAAAGGCTCCTAATATAGAAACTGCAAAACTTGGTTTTATATTCAGGCTTGCAGAAGCAGAATTTCCTGTTAATTGGAGAATTAAGTTAAATCCCAAAAATGAAAAAGACTTGTCATTAAACATATTGTATATTGAAATAACAATGACTATAAGCGGATAAAAGATTATGGCTATAAATAGCGACTTTATTGCAACTGATTTCATTAACGCCCACTCCTCTATATTTTGTATATAAAGTATCTATCAACATTAGATCAAATACTTTTTATTGATAAATTGCTATATCCTAGTATGATCATTTAAAAACTAAGAATTATGTTCCATGGTTATCATCCAACAATTTACTTATTATCACTCTTTTCTATTTAAAAATTTACACACCAAAATTATCTTATTTTGCAAACAAACTAAACTTCTAATCAATCATTAAATTACGAACTAAATATTTGCTAAAATACACAATAATTAATTTTGAGTACAATATATTTGTTACTCTATTTCATTGATTTTTTAACTTTATCAAATATTATATTATTTTAAATTTTTCTTAATATATAGATATTGGAGATATTTCTATCTCCAATATCTACATATTAACCTACCATTGACATTTTACATTTAAAGTCCAGAAATCTTTCCAGCTATAATTTCCTGTGAAGGTTCCATGACCATGAGTAACACACCAAATTGTCATTGCAACAATTAAAACAGCTGCTAATACCAAAAGCACAGCCAATAATACTAGAAACCAAGCTTCATACTTACTTAAAGCCATATTTCTCATATCTACTATAGAGTTTGTTATTGAATCTACCATATTATCACCCCCCGTATATGCTAATCAAACAAGCTAACGCTTGTCCATTTAAAACTAACGGAACACAACGTTAATGTGTAACTTTAACATTATATCCATTTATAGGTATATTATCATACTTATTTGAGCTTATCAACATTTTTTATATCAAATTGTATATTTTCACTTTTTTATTTTTAATAAATGACTGTTTCTATATAATTATTGTTAAAATTATATAAAAACATACATTTTATAATCTTAAAACCGTAGCTAGGTACATGTAGCAACAGCCTATGTAACTCATATAAATTAATAAGTTTTTTTAACATAATCTCCCATAATGCTATTCACGAATCTTTTTAATATTAATTTATAATCATTTTTAACCTTATTTATTATTTTCATAGTTTTTTCCTAATTTTTATTTGCTTTTTTATTCTATTATCTAAACTAATGTATAAGAAGTATTCATTAACTTTTAATTATATTTTTCACACAGAAATTATATACTTGTTTTCCATTAAATACGGGCTAGCATAAAACTTAGATAATATAAAACTTTTCATAGAAGAATTTTTTTGTAAGTATTTATTTAGGCGCCACTTTAATATCAGTAGGATTATCATAGAAAAAAGTGTCCAATTTACTTTTTTTATGATAAAAGTAGTCTAAAGTTATTTTTTATGTACTTAGAAGTGATATTTACAATTATGAAAGTAATTTTATTAGGTATGCCACCCCAAATGATGAATTTAATGATAATTATAAAACATGGGACTTGTATAAAAACAACGAGCTAGCTGGTAAGTTTACATAGGGTAGTTATTAACTGGTTGAAAGTTTTTTTATTTTAGGTGATAGATGATTATTATGTAATTATTTTATTTATCATTTGTACTCTATCTAGTAAAAGATAAGTTGCTTTATCCGAAATATAATCTTCTCATCTTCCGCAATGCTTAATCCTATACTATATTGATTCACAATCTGCTATATCTTTTGCAAGGCATTCTTGCTTCTTGTTATATAAAATATCGTTTTATTTTCTTTCTGTTAATCAAAAATCGAGCATTAAACTTCACATCTCTTGTTAACTTTATCTATTTTTTAACCTTTTCATATGTTATATATGTTTTCATATTATATATAACAGTTTTAATGACAAACTTCACATTCTTTTGTTACTTATACTGAAAACTATTTTAGGAGGTTATATTTATGGATTATGAACAAATTGAAGATTTAGTTATTGCTGCTAAAAGCGGTGACTTAACTGCCAAAGAAATGTTGATGGTTGGTTTTACACCATTTATTAAAAAATTGTACAGAACATCAATGCTTTATCTTTACGAAAGAGAAGATTTAGAAAATGAATGCTATAAAACTTTGTTCAAGTGCATTTTTTATTACAATTGTGATAATCATAGTTTTGTAGCTTATACAACAAATGCTATTAAACATAATATAAATAACTTGATTAAATTAAGGTTTAAACGGTTAATTTCAGAAGGAAATAAGACTTTAATAATGGATGAGATATTTGTAAATCACCTTGCAGAGGATAATCCCCATTTTGAAGATCAAACATATATCAGAAGCTACAATAGCAATACTCAAGATTTTGTGAATGAAATTAGTGATTGTGATAAAGAGCTTATAAACTTTGTTTTCTATGACAAAAAACGAATAAAAGAACATTCACCTTTCAAAAACATTGCTTTGAAGTATCCTAAAAAAATTATGTACACTCATGAAATAGGTCACTTCCTAAATTAAAAGCCTGAAGCAAATCACTTCAGGCTTTCCACAATTTTATTTCTATACTTCACACAATAATTCATATACTCTCCCCACAATCCTCTCATATGATTTATGCTGATCTTATTTTGAGGTTCACTCTAGCATCTTTTAAAGGTTTTAACATCTGTAATTCATCATACTCACTATCTGTCTCTTTAAGTTCCTCAGCAACAGTTCCATCTATTATAAACCCCATTCTTTTAAATAATGCTATTGCCTTGGTATTATCTGCTCTTACACGCAAATAAAGAGTATGAATATCATTGTCCTTACACCAATCACTAGCAACTTCAACTAATTTAGTCCCTATCCCCTTATTTGTATACTTCTCTAATAGCCCTACATGAAGAAATCCAGTTATCTTTCGATTCATAATATCTCTTTCTATGGAAAGATATCCAACAAACTTTTTTGAATCTTCAACTATTAAGAGTTTAGAATTAGTTTTGTTTATAAAATTTATCTCCATTTCTAATTTCTTAATATTATCTTGTGCTTTGTATACTTGAGTGGCCATTTTATTATCTTCTTTGTCTAAATTTAATAGCAATTTTAAATATTTTTCAGCATCAGATTTTTCAATTTCTCTTATCTTCATTTTCTTCCCCATTTCTCTTAAAATTTCACTTTAAAACCCCAAAATTTACTTATATAAATACTATATCGCATAATTCTTACAACTTAGTCTGCATCTTTCTTAACTTTTTCTTACAATTTTTTGCTATCTAAGATTCTTTAATCAAAAATACAGTCTATGAAGAAAGTTTTAATTAAACTATGTCTCTAATGAATTATAAATAGTAAAATGAAAAGGTGTAATTTTCATATAAAGGAGTTTAATGGTATAATATTTTTAATAATTAAGCCACAACAGCAAAATAACGCAAAACAAACTTTTTAGAAAGGATAATAAAGTTGGAAGAGATTTTTGGGTATCTAATAAAAGATTTGACCTTTACATCAGATTTAGCAGAGAATTCAAATAGATTACTAATTAAACATAATAGAACTAGAATTGCAGAGCATTCTCAAAGAGTTGCTAAAAAAGCAAAGATATTAGCTAGACAATACGGAATTGATGAAAGTTTGGCTGAGACAGCAGGTTTACTACATGATATAGGCGGGGTATACCCAAATGACAAAAGAATTGAGATTTCTAAAATTCTAAAAATTAATATACTTCCTGAAGAGGAAGAGTTACCATTAATTATCCATCAAAAGATATCTGTGATAATGTCACAACAAATATTTAATATTCAATCGCCAGATATACTTAGTGCAATTGGATGCCATACAACACTTAAAGCTGGCGCTTCTATTTTGGACAAGATTTTGTTTGTTGCTGATAAGATAGAATGGGATCAAGATGGATTACCTCCATATATCAATGAGATTGAAAGGACAGTGAATATTTCATTAGAATTAGCTGCTCTTACATATTTTAAATACCTATGGAATGATAGTTCAAAACTTAAAGTTATACATCCATGGTTGGCAGATGCCTATTCAGAACTAAGTAAAAAATAGATTATCAGTTGTAATGAAAGGAAAATATTATGTTTACTATCGGAGCATTTGCATTAATTCTAGATGAGAATAATAGATTTTTACTATGTCATAGAACCGATAAGGATTTATGGAATTTGCCTGGCGGGAGAGTCGAAAAAGGTGAAACTCCATGGAAAGCTGTTATAAGAGAGGTTAGAGAAGAAGTGGGATTGGATGTAGAAGTTATAAAACTTCAAGGTGTATACTGCAAAACATTTGAAGACGATATTATATTATCTTTTTTATGTAAAAAAGTAGGTGGTAATTTATCCTTGTCAGATGAGGCAGATGATATTAATTATTTTAGCATTAATGAAATACCAATCAACACTGTACAAAGACATATTGAAAGAATAAAAGACTTTTATAATGATAATGAAAGCATAATATTAAAAGGATATTATAGTTAATATACTGAAGGAATTGAGTTTAATAAAGTATAGTCCGCAACTTTCATTTAATCAAACTTCTTTTCAAACTCACAAAAGTTCGTTCTCACCATAGCTAGAAATGAGAAAGGGCTCACCCGTTTCAAAATAATCCTTTACTGCAACAGTTTTGGTTATTTTTCAATGGGTGAGCCCTAATGTCAGCTGAATTTATACTAAGATGGTCAAAAAGCCATAAAATTATGTCCTATATAAATGAAGCACTTCATAATTGAACTTATATTTTCAAATTCTCCTCTCAGAACCCAGAGGAGTTTTAAATATAGATTTCGGATTGAAGTGTTTCATCTTTAATAAAGCTCTAATCAATTTACTCTTACCTTCTGTCCTATCACAATTAGATTAGCATCTTTTATATTATTCCGTTGAACCAATTTACTTATAGTGGTTCCATAGCTTTTAGCAATTGAAGACAAGGTATCACCTTTTACTACTGTGTAATAATTAGTTTGCTCAGAAGGACTACAATGCTCCGATGCATTAATTTCAAAAGCCTTACAAATCCCTTTAAATATTGCCTCCGCCATGGTTTCTGGGTTATAATTATTCATATCAACAGGACTATCACAAAAAGCACATTCTATAAGTATTGCAGACATATTAGTGTTCTTTAGAACAAACAAATCATTTCCTGCCTTAACTCCCCTATTTGTAAATCCTAACTTTGAGATCTCAGGAAGAATAATTTTAGCTATACCTTCAGCTCGTCCACCTGGAATACATAAAATCTCAGATCCATGCCCTCCAGTACATAAATTATGATGAATGGAAATAAAGAAATCAGAATTGTTACTATTGGCTGCTTGAACCCTTTGATTCAAGGAATCATAAAGACTAGTTGCACTACTTGGAGTACAGTTAATAACAGTAAGCCCCGCAGCTCTGCATTTTTCTATAAGCTTTGTTCCTACTTCATAATTAAGCTCATTTTCTGACCTTATGCCTACTGCTCCCCCGTCAAACTGAACATTGTGGCCTATATCTACTGCTAGTTTTGATATTTTCATAAATATCTACCTCCTTTTCCTTAGATATATGCCGACCGGCATATATTTTAGTTAAGAGGTGATATTTTATGAATTATAAATATGTTGAAAATCTAGTATTACTTTGTAAGAGTGATAATGAAGCAGCTAAAGAAAATTTAATTTCAGAGTTTGACCCCTTAATATTAAACCTATGTAAGAAATCCTTTGTAAGCGGATATGAGTTTGAAGATATAAAAAATGAGTGCTATAAAGCTTTATTTAACTGTATAAAACTTTACGAACCTAATAAGCATAGATTTGTAGCGTATGCAACAAACGCTATACAAAACTCCGTTAAATGCCTTATAAGAAAATCCGTAAGAAGACAGCAAACTGATGGATCTAAGGTAGTAACCTTTGACGCTACCCTTGAAAGTGTAACTTGCTATGATATGAATTTTGTTGAGGATATTATCTACCAAAAGCAAGTAAAATCACAGATAAACTCTGTGATTAATACCTTAACTGAAGAAGAAAAAGACCTTGTGAAATATATTTTCTATAAAGGTTATTCTATGAAGAAGTACTCTGATTTTAGCAAGATTCCCTATTATAAGGTATTTGAAATGAAAACTAGTATACTGGCTAAGTTAAAGAGTGACTTGAAGATAGACAAGCAATGCGTATTCTTAAATTGAGTGGTATTTGTAGTGCAATTTGGTATTTAAAAAGATATTATTTTAGGTTATGGATATACCTCCTTTGAAATGTTAGTGGTTGGCAAACTTACTGATATTTTTGAAGGAGGTATTATTTTTTTTCTAAGTATAGTTATAAGGTTTTTAATCCAATCCTGATAATCTAAGGACTTCCCTATATACATTTTCAGCTCTTATATTACCTTTATTTATTTCTGCCTCAAAGAATTTCTTTATAGTGCTATATTCAGACGATCCGCATTGGGTTAAGATCCTAACTAAATTGTCTATACCAAATTTATAACCACTTATGGCTTTATTTACTTTATCTTTGTAATAATCATCATTTCTACTATAATATTCATAACTTTTCTTAGGTTTTTGCTTATATGTATCAGAGCTATAACTTTTTCGACTATATCCAATATCACTCCAAGCATCCGTTCTGTCTGTGGTATATGTATTCTGCTTTGCTACTTGAGATAATCGTTCTAACTTTTCTATCTCTTCCTTACGTCTTCTTTCTTGTTCCTCAAGCCTCTTTTTCTTTTTTTCTTCTAATTCAATTCTAAGACGTTCTCTCTCTTCAGCTTCTCGTCTTTTATTCTCTAAATATTCTTGAACAAATTTATCTCTTTCAGTATTAAAAGAAGCATTAAAATCACATTCTATACTACCATCAGGAAGTATTTTAATATCAGTTAATCCATATGTCCTATTAAAAAGCTTGTCATATATTAATTCATTAGTGTCATTATCTATTACTGTAACTTTTTTAATTATAGTAATTTGTTTTTGTTCAACATCCAAATACAATATAGTATTATTTGAATCATTTAGAATCATCCTATTCCAGAAAGTAAGTTGATACTCTCGAATTAACTCCTCTAGATCTTCTTTCTTACCACTTAGAAACCAAATATTATTCAAGCCTAACTTCTTATAGAATTCTCTCTTATTGTCCCAATAGCTAACACTCAATCTCTGCCTTTGAAATTCAATAATAAGTTCTTGTCCATCTTCGAATTTAAAATACAAATCCGCTCTTTTTCTTTCAGGTAATTTATATCTTACTTCAGCATAAATATCTGGATAAAGCAGCTTCATATAATTTAATAACAATTTCTTGCCTTCAATATGTTCTTCAGTTTCGTCACTATAACTACAGGGATTTCCACCTTGAAAATCTGATTTATGGGCAAAATGTGGTATATTAACTTTTCCACATCTAAAGATAACAGAAGCCTCACACTCATCACATATTAGCTCGTTCATCTCACCAGCTTTTTTCCATTGCTTTTCAATACTATAGTTAATAGTCTCATTTTTACCTTTAACATTAAAGGCATATATTGGTGTACCATTATATCTACACTTCTGCATAAAATAAATCCCCCACATTATCTATATCATATTTCATATAATACCCATCTTAGAAATGTCCTTTTATGTATAATTTTAACATAATATAGATTAAAAATGCTAACATCTATTTTTAATATTATTAAATAGAAAAGATGTTCCTTTAATAGAAACATCTTTTATCTTACTTACTCATATTGTATATATCACTTCTTAACTGAACAACATTTTACTCAGTTCTACTTAATGTGTCCAAAACATAGACATAATTCCATTATAAACCTTGAATTTAATCATTAACTACCATAAAATGTATAACACAAACTCGTCATAAAGTACCTAAGCTACTTTATAACTTTATTTTTATTCTCTTAATAATGACTTTAAAAACTGTTCAGATTTTTCATCTACCTTTTCCAAATTTCTATATTGTAACAGTTTTTCATCTAAATCATCTAGTTTTGACAATAATGCAGGAGCATATTTTCTCCAAATCTGTTTTGATTTATATAATAATAAGTAACTTTCAATATATTTCCCATTCTCAAACATAATTTCAGCTATCCAAAAAAGTGCATATCCCCTATTGGTTAGTGAGTTTAGATTTTCCTCTTTATATAAAAGTTTTAAAGATTCATTAAAGTATTTAAGCGCTTCATCATATTCATTTTTTCTTTGATAGCATCTTCCTATATTGCCACAATTAGAAGAATCTTTCTTTAAAGTATTAAATATTTCAAGTGCCTCTTCATATTTTCCTGAATCTCTTAAGATCAATCCTTTTGTACACGATAGATCATTAAATGTCCATAAACCGCTATATGACTCACTTAATTCATCATATTCATTCATATAGTGAATAGCCTCATCATAATTTTCTAGCCTCCAATATATAAACATCGAAGTCGATAAGTATAGTGAATACGGAATAGTGCTACTTTTAGCTAAATTCTTATATCTTTGTAAAAATATATTTAGTTCATTTTTATTCCCTATAACTGAAAGAACATCTAACAAATTTGAAAGAAACGTAGCTCTTCTAAAATTAGTAGTAACTTCTTCTTTCTCCCAATCTATCTCTTTCAATATTCTACAGCCTATTGATACAAACTCAACATGAAACCCACCATTTACCAACAGGTGATAAGAGTTACAAATCAAACCCAAAGCTTCAACATAATTTCTTGAATTCAAACATGTCTCCAATGAATCTAAAAGTCCCTTACTATATTTAATCTCCACATTTTCATTCTCAAAGCTTTCAAAATTATTAAATAAAACATTCACAACTTTTGCATTTAAAAATAAGCATAACAACTTATAAACAAACGGCCTTTGATCACTAACAGTATATTTTTGATGAATAAATTCTCTTACTAATGGATGAACTTGATAAAACATATTGTCAGAGTTAGCATCCTCATGATATTCTAGCAATCCTAAACTTTTCAATCTATCTAGAGACTTCTTAATATCTTT
The DNA here is from genome assembly GCF_024341905.1 of Clostridium folliculivorans. Lineage (GTDB taxonomy): Bacteria > Bacillota > Clostridia > Clostridiales > Clostridiaceae > Clostridium_AR > Clostridium_AR folliculivorans. The sequence goes on along the minus strand of NZ_BQXY01000001.1, from coordinate 994,694 downwards.
AAAATTAATTTTATCACTGATTGTTAAAATAATATCATTTTCATCAAGCGGCCTAGGGGCCTCAACCAAACACCTTACCATTTCCTTGCATATTTGATCAACTTTACTATTCATTCCTTCCCAAATTCCATTGAAATATCCATTTACTTTTGGATTTTCTCCTATTAAGTACTCACTAAATTCATCCGCACATTTCTTTAATGATGTTTTTCCTACCTTAATTTGACCTGCAATTAATCCTAACCACCACGGGTGCCCCTTGGTCTTTCTTATTATTTTTTTACAATAATATATATCTTCATCTGAAGTAATCCTTATATCACGACTTTTAAAAAACTTAATTCCATCATCCTCTAAAAGTCCATTTAAATTTATAGGCAAGTAATTTGCTCTATTATCAGATATTGGTATTCTGCAAGTCATTATTATAAAACTGTCATGTTCATTATCCAACGATTTATTGAAAACTTTTGATAAATCGCCCACTATCTCTTGGTTTTTTATATCTACATACGCATCTATGTTATCAAATACAACTAATATATTATTTGCTTTTAAGTGGTTATAAAATCTTTTTATCGTGTCCTCTATTTTTTCATCTTTATATTTTATTGCCGTCTCTTCTCCATCAGAAATAACCTCAAGTAGTTGAACTAATTTTAAATGTATAGTTTCAGGTAATTCTCTACAGTCGACCCATATCCCAAATTTATACTTTTTATTTTGACCTCTTGCAAATTCGCGCAAATACCTAGCTGCTAATGCAGATTTGCCTTGTCCACCAACTCCAGAAATAATTGCAACTGAACATCTATTATTAGAAAGTTTGTCTAATTCCACTTCTCTACCAGTCCAACCTGCTGTTACTGGAACAGTATCTAGTTCAAATTCATTAAAGCTATCATTATCTTTTAACATTTCTTTATTTGTATTTCCAAGTTTATTATTAAATAATAATGTATAATTACCATCTTCAGCTTCACTAAAATATAAATCATTATCTGGCATAAACCTACCATCTTTATTTGATATTCTACAACAACAGTCTACTTTATTATTATCCAAATCAAATGTATATAGAGAATATCTACATTTACTAAGCTTAGGTTGTCCACTTTCTCTGCCATCTTTTTCTGGATATCCTATTCCAGACACTAATGATACCAGGGTTCCATTTGGGTTTGACTCCATTTTTATTTTACCATTATGTATATGTCCATGAAGAATAGCATTAACTCCAAGCTTCATTTCATCTCTAAGATAATTATCTACAAGCTCTTTTTGATCTGGTGTTAGCCATTCTAACGGATGGTGTGTCACTGCAATACAAAAATCCGATTTGTCTAGTTTTCTAATTTTTTCAGTTAAATTCTCTAACTGCCATCTTCCTATTAAAAGCTTCCCAAAATCATCACTTCCAAATGATAACCATGAAGTATTTAATAATATAAATCTGACTTTTACATCATTAAGCTTAATGTCTCTTATTTCAAAAGGATTGTCTTCTTGTATAAATTCTCTATTAAGTACTTCGTTAACGAATTGTAAATAAGGTTTAAATCTTAACTTAAAGTATTGCCACTTATCATTAATAAAATTTATATCATTTAAATCTTCTTCGCTTAGATTTTCATATAATACCTTCACCATATTATCTCTAGCAATATCATGATTTCCTGGGACAATTAGTACCTTATCAGCTGATAACTCTGCTATATCAATTATTTCTCTAATCATATTTTTAGCTAAATCATATGATTGTAACTTCCCTTTATTTATTATGTCTCCACTAATCACAACTGCATCTATCTGCTTTCTTTTTTCTTTAATTATTTTTATTAAATCGTTCTTTAAATACTCTCTAGCAATCGCAAAATTAGGATCATCAGCATTATCAATGTGTAAATCTGATAAATGTAATAAAGTAAATTTTCTCATTTTCATTCTCCTTCGTGTATATATTGTTTCTATTATATATTGTATTTTATACTATTACTTATATATTTTCTATATTCTTCTAATATAATAAAATTATAGTTACTACACAATATATTTTACATATTAAACTATAAATTCAATAATTAGTTATATTAAGCAAAGAGTTATGCAAAGGAAAACACCTTTTAATTAAATATCTCCTTATAATTAAATATGGGTTAGATTCAAATTATATATTTAAAAAAATTGCTGAAAAAATTAAGTAAAATGCAACTACTATCTCTAAGCGAATTAGAAGAAATAGATTTCTTAGAGTAAGTAAGAGAACAGAAAACTATGTGCAACCATGCCAACATTGAACAAGTTGTACTAAGACAAAGTTGTGTGATACTAGCTGTGGTAGGTAATATAAGGAATGTATATTTATTAATTCTTATCGGACCTGAAATGAATATTCCAAGCTTAACCGTTACTAATATGTTTGTAATAGTTTTAGTACAGTAACTCCGTGTGCTGCTGAAAAATCTACTATAAAGCTAAAGTTGCAGATTCAAAGTATAGAGAAATATTAAAACTTTCTAAAGAATTTGTTGAATTTATTGAAGATAATACTAATATTCCTATAGTAGCTATGGATACCGTCCGCGGTGCACGAAGTGGCAAAGTTCTTCTAACGCTTATTTTTAGAAATTCCTCATTAATGTCAGTTTTCATTATTGAAAGATGCAATCAGGTAGTTATAACTGAAGTTATAGCTAAGCTATATGTACTATTAGGGGATGAAGTATTTAAGAGATGCTTTCATGTTATTTTAATAGATAACAGCTCAAAATTTAAAAAAACTGAGGATTTAGAATTAGATGCTGAATCAAATCAAAGAACTAAGATATTCTACTGCAATCCTACGGCTTCTTATCAGAAGCCGCACTTAGAAAAGAATCATGAATACATAAGTTATGTAATACTTAAATGAATATTATTCAAAAAACAGACTCAAGAGGATATAACCTTAATGATGAATCACATTGATAGTACAACAAGATCTATTTTAATGGCAATACACCATTTAAACTGGTTCAAATATTATTAGATAACTCACTATTATTGAAACTCTCATTAAAACATATCCAAGTAAATGAAGTACATCTAAAACTTTCACTTTTAAAAAAATAAGACATCAAAAATTTAGGGCAATGATCGGAACTTAGTGACACAAACCCAAAGCCTACGGAAATTAATTTTGCAAGATAATTCCGTAGGCCTAAAAGGCCATAAATAATGATTATTTTATATAAATTATAGTATATTTAACTCTAAAAAATGACTTTGTCCTTGCGGTTACAATAGCTTATGCTAAAACAGTTTGTGATAACATATCAACAATCTACTCCCCATCAACTTCTATAATGAGTGTATCGTCAATCATATCCTCAATTCTGTTTGCCTCCTTGATATGATTAATAAAATCATAATTTATAAATTCCTCTTTCCATATGCGAACAATGCTTTTTTCAGCAACATACTGCAAGCTTTTAATTATTCTTGAAATCTTATATAAGTAGCCCCCTTCATCATACATGGAACTTTCATCTCCCCAGTCCTCCAACGTGCTCGAGTACTGTAGTGCAGGCATATTTAAGTTCTTTTCCTTTTCAAGTCTTTTGAAATTATCTTGCAACAATTTACAAGACTTGTGTGATTTCAGTAATGCCTTAAAGTCCTTATAAACAATTCTGGATGTCACATCATGAGCAAAGTAAGGCGTTATCTTTCCATCTATTGGATTAACAAACAAGTGGCAATATGAATATAATTCAAAGTTTCTCGGTTTATCTACATCTACTATGCATCCATGAATCTTTCCAGATCCTCCAAGTCCTTTTACAAACTCGGAAATTTTCTTCTGCCCACCTGTGTATCGCTCTAATAGCTGGTTAACATTTTTAATATAGATATCAAGAGTATCATAATAATATTTTAAATCCTCCAGACTATTCCGTTGCAACTTAATCAATTTACCTCCAGTCAAAAGATAAAGATATTTACATTTCGACTGCTTAGAATACAAACAGTAGATAAAGAATATATACTTTCCGTTCTTCTTTATCATGTAAATCTGTCCATCTTCTCTTCTAAATGACATCTGCACCATTTTGCCTTTATTAAACTCTGAATACTGATTCTTCGTTATTTCATGAATACCATCATCTAAATATAAAAAAATGTCATATTGATTATCAATATAGAAATATTTCAACCCTATAGTTTCTGTTTTATAGCCTATTTGATTATCAGCATAAACCTCCTTTTCACTGCTTTTATCAAAGTAATTACGGTGGTCATGTCCGTTTACGTAAATCCAATTCGGATTATGTGAATCTGCATTCCAGTCCCATTTTTGCATATGTGTAAGAACGATAACCTTATTATTCGGAAGAGTTTGTACCAACTTCCGATATATGTTATCAAATCTACGAGTTTCAAAGATATCTCTTTTCAGTGCCATTTCTGCAGATTTTGATTCCTCAAAAGATTTTCCATAACGCATATTTACAGCATTATATTTATCATTTAAGGCACTAAATCCAATGCCTCCAAGTACTGCTATGGAGCACTTCTGTGCCAGTTCCCTTAATTTCTCTTCGCTAAGTTCAAGTATTTCATCTTCGCTAAGTATTAATTGCTGCTGTCGGCTCTCAACCAAAAGGAAGTCGTTTTGCAGGAATATAATTCCTAATTCTTTAAAGTATTTACGATAAATGTCGATGTTATTTTCCATCTCATCCCACGGGTCCCAAAGTTCATGATTACCGTGTATTACTACAATTTTTTGAGGATCCCAAAAACATATAAGTTCCTCATAAAATATTTTTACAAGCTCAAATTCTGAAGCAGTATCCCCAGCAATTAAAAGATAACTATCATGAGGAACAGTTCCAACAGATGCTATCATTTCTCGTGCCAAGAATTTAACATATGATTTGACTTCTTCCTTTGTCGCTCTTAGCTCAAACATTTGCAAAACCCTATGACACAGATGAATATCACTTACATAGAAAAATGGAATATGATTATTATCTAATATTTCATGTCCATCATCATCAATTGGTTTAGGATAATTGAATCCTGCCATAATACAGATTTCATTTTTCTCTACCTCAGTTAAATCCAAGCACTCCATACGTTTCTTCAATCCTTCGAAATATGTACCGTCAAATAGCCCTTGCTCTACCAAAACGTCTTGATGAATCACTGCTCCCTTAATATTGTATTTCTTTAGGTCTATACCTTCAAATTTATATCCCCATAACTCAGCATCATATAGATTACCATCCACAAAACTGTAAAATTCATCAAAGTTCTGGAACTCCAACATAATAGTATACGTATCATCAATTAGTGCTCTATCATCCCCAATAGATGATCTTCTATCATAAACCACCTTTACTTTTACAATAAACAAACCTTTTTCAGAACTGTACAGTTTACTAATTATACTAATTTTTCCTTGGGATTTCTGATAATCTAGAATCTCACTACACTGTTTTATTCCTATAGGCAAATACTGAGTAGTAGAAAAGTCTTCCTTAATGCACGCCAAGCAAATATCTATACTTTTTTGGCAAATCGGCATATATTTTAGCCAACTTATGTTAGATTCAACTATACTCTCAAGAAGTTCCTCATGAGTTTCTTCATTCAATATCTCATATCTTATCTCTTCTGGAGTATACTCCAAAGTCCATGCTTTCTTCATTACTGCAAGTGTACATATTTCTCTCGTTCTCCAATTAACTGGGACGTTACTAAGTAAACCCGCATCAGTCTGAACTGCCAATAAACACATTTTTTTGGTAACAAACTTATTTGGAACATGTCGAAATACATTTCCATCCTTCTTAACCGCATCCAAACAAGTTTTAGTATCAATGTATTTTTCAGATGCATATTGCAGTGCTTTTGGGTTTTGACTGATAGCCTCTTTACACATTTTTACTGTTTGTTCCTTTTTAGGTACCTGTTTTAACAAAAGGCCATCTTCTCTCAGTTCTTCCAAAGTAACTTTCATCCAGAGTTACCTCCAATCATTTTATATTTTGGATTAATAAAACTATTGCGTAGAACAAGAATTTGTAACCATCAATAATATAAACATCTACCTTTTCGCTCTTATGAGAATCTATCTTTTAAAGTAGTTATGCTTATACTTTTTCCATTACCGTTATAGCATGAATATCCTCAAATTCTGACTTACAAGTCATCATTAGCCCAACAGTTTTCGAATTTTCTCTGTCAAAACAACTTTTCTCTTTTCATAAAATTCATCAAAATGCTCTATTTCCAAAGAAACACCATCAGGGATAATTGCTTCTTTGTAGAACTTCGCTTTCTGATCATCATTCATATCATTATAGTAATCCACAAGTCGCATATTATTTTTACTACCGTTACATCTACCTTCAAGTAGTTGTAAATTTGGTAGCCTGTTACGATTGCTTCTCCACATTCTCCAATCTTCCATAGAAACAGATATTGGTTTACTGCCATCAAATCTATCAAATGGATGGAGGTGGTCCTGCTCATACTTGAAATTCTTATTTATCCAGTCAAGACTTAGATAATACAATGCCTCTCCTGCAACTCTGCTACCTTTTTCCACATTTAGAATATCTTCTATTTTACCATCCGTTACTCTTAGTTCATTCATCTGCTCAAGCATATCTACAGTGATTTCCTGATCATTACTGTTAATGTTGCTCTTCATCTGCTGTAACTTTCCAGTTGTGCCAGATTGAAAATATGTAAACAGAACTGCTCTAATAAGATATGAACGGATTGCTCCCAAGTTGTTTTCGTATTCTGGGTTATAATAAATAAAATAGGTTATCGGCAATAGAACATTCCAACTACTTGAAAAACGGCTTACTTCAATCTTCATTCCTTTCAGCACAACTTCCAGATTTTTAAATGCTTTTTTGAATTCACTCCAGTTGTTCTTAAGTTCCTCTGCTATCTGTTTACTAATATTAGATTTTACAACGTCACCATAAAGCATAAGAGCAGAACGTATAATAAAATCTGAGCCAAATCCAGCATAGGAATCAGAAAGCAGTTTTCCAAACTCAGTCTTAGCACTTGGCCAGTAAGCCTCAAGAATAGACATCGTTATTTCAGACTTACGGAGTGCTTTACCTCCACTATTAAATCTCACAAACATTTCCAGAGCATCATCTTGCTTCATATCCTGTATTTCCGTAAATCTAATAAGCTTTTCCACAAATATTTTATTGTACAGCTTATTCAGAATTTCCCTGGCATACTCTTTGCTATCTGCTGGAACATTAACTATTGCAGCCTCAATAGCTTGTGGTCTTGTTGCTTCATCCTGAAATTTCATATCTATGATGTTTTTAATTTCAAACTGTGTAGGACTCAGTTTTCCAATCTTTTCACTGAATTTGATATCATATTTCTTGCTATTGTACTCTTCCTCATCAACAGTCAGCTTATTCTTATTTAATTCAATAAGCAATTTTGTGACCAATCTACCGCCATTTTGCTTCCTTGCATGTTTTTGGCGAATATAAGCCCCACCTAGCATGGATAGAAATAGCGAAGTCAATCTCTGCTGCCCGTCCAATACCGCAGTATCAGTAATCTTTACATCAATGTTGGTCAACTCATAGCTTACGCTATCTGCCTGTTTTCTGCTATCGAAGGTTACCTCAGATAGGAAATTGCAGAAATATGTATCCCAAGTCACATTGTCATCATCCACATGCCAAAACAGGAATGTAGCAATTGGGTAGTCAAGCAGGATGGAGTCCCACAACTTTTCTATTTGCTCCATGCCCCAAACATACTGTCTTTGAAATGCAGGCATAACAAACTTGCCGTTTTTAATATATTGCAATGCCTCATATATAGTTATACTATTATCTATTAATTTACTCATTCTCGCACTCCTCAATCAAATGTTCTTTAATTTCTATAGTATTTACTTGTTCAAAATCATAATTAAAGATTGAAGCAATAATAATCTGGTGATCAACTAAATCTCTTTTTAAAATTTCCATCATTAGTTTAACATTTGCTTTATCTACTTCTTTTCCGCTCGGTGAATCAAGGATAATCGGTAATTTGATTTTAAGAACATCTTCAATTGCAATTATGTATGCAAGTCTGAACACAAAAGCAGTTTTGTGTAGAACTGCACCTGAAAGTTCTTTAAGATTAGATGTAAAAAGGTAATTTACAGGTATAGAATCCTTATCACCTAAACCAAGTTCTGTCGCATATTTAACTATATCTTTAGAAATAGATGAAACAACACTATTGTTAACTTTGGTCATCTTACTGATATCACTTCTAATAGATTTAAGTTCCTTCTCTAATCGATTCATTTCCTGCTTAATTGCAATAGGATTCATTGGCATTTTTGCAATTCTTTTATCAAAGACTTCCAACAGACTAGCAGATTTATAAAATGCCAACTGCTCATATTCACTATCCTTTTCTTTTTCAATATGCTCAAGTTGACTATTGATAGTAGCAAGCTCCACTGAAACTATTTTTCTCTTTGCAATCAACAAATCAATTGCATCATTTAGTCCAACAATATTATTTTCCGTTACTGGAAATGTCACTCCGTCAGGTGACTGAACAAGCAACTTCATATCAGCAACAAACTGTTTAAAGTGCTTATTATTAGACAAGGTACTATCAATTCTACGCAGTTCAGCTTTCAACCTTTTTTGTTGCAAAATAATCTGATTAATGGTTATATCCGATTCTTCTTCATAACTATCCGTGACAAGTTCCCCGTCCTCTAACGTTTCCTTATACTGTGCAATGCTAAACATCTGTCGGTATTTTGTCAATTCTCTTGATAGACGTGCTTCCTTTTTAATTAATTCTGAACAATCTCTCCCTGAAAGCCCACGAATTAATTCTTCAATATTAAAATGAATACTTCCAATTACAACCCCACGATTAAGCATCGTCCAACCTTTTTCTTGATCAACATAAAAAACTCCAAGCAAATTTCTTAGAATATCAACATCCTCTGTTCCGAAAATAATTTTATGCAGTTCATTTTGCTGTTCCGGGAGCACAAAGGTTTGCTTTTCAGATTCAATAATTACTTCGACAGCAATATCACTGCAGCGTATCAAAGATATTTCTCCCTTTGTTTCACAGTCAATTACTAACTCTACTTCACAGTTATTAAACTTAATTTTCTTGGTATTCGGAATGTTATATCCAAGAGCATACAACATAAAGCGCATAAGGGTAGTTTTTCCACGACTGTTTTTTATACTGTGAATTAAGTTTACCCCCTCCGCAAATAAAATTTTACGTTCAATAAATCCCTCTTTGAGTCGAATAGATTTAAAAATCACAGTTTCACCCCATTTTTGATTTTATCAATTGTAATTCGATTACGTACAATATTGTAAAGAATAATTTGAATTAATCCCTTCTTAGTTTCTTCATCAATAGTATCAAGTTCAAATTCAGGAAGATAGTCAGGCCATTTATTTATAGCAAAGTCCATACACTTCTCAGCAGGTTTCTTAGTGGTTTGGTATTCGTTATAGTCACAGAGAACTTTAATAAAAAATTCACAGCGTTGGCAACAAGATTCTATTGTATCCTTATACTGGTGGACAATTTCATCATAAGCACTACAATCAAATATCTCTCTAAAAGAGTCGTCGCAACGTTCAACATCAGTAGCAATAATTATTATCGGCCAAACTACATCTTCTTTCTTCAATTTAATAGACGAATTCCTCTTTGTACCATTTTTGAAAACTTCTTCGTGCCAAATATTTAGAAGTTTCTTTCCAAATCCATGAATATTTAAATTTAAATCGCCAATGAAATCATCCACTGCTTGCTTAACCATTTTATACCGCTCTATATCATTATCAGTTTCGAATGGCAACACTTGAATCATGAATTTATCTAAATCCAGTGGTTGACTGATTCCATTCATGTAACCCTCTATTAATTTTTGTGAAGACGTAGGTAATGACGAAAAGTCACGGTGTGCAGTTCCTAAAAATATACTCTTAGAAACATCTTCATTTAAAGGATTAGGAGAATTAGTAATTAATATCAGCTGTTTTGCGTTAACCTTTTGGCTACCTTCCGATAAAGAAACAAGTGATTTTTCAAGATTTTTTCGAACGTTTCTAAAATCTGAACTGCTTTTTTCCACTGATTTTGCCTGTGCTAATATATATTGTCCATTTTCTAATTCCAGTTCTATATCTTCATAATTGCCCTCTAGCCGCAATGATTTTAAGTCCTCAATATTTTCAAGCATTAGTGCGATTGCTGCATTTACCTGAAAATCAAAACCAAATATCACAGCATTTGCTCGCCTACTTTTTGACACAAACTCTCACTCCTTCCTCCATAATACAATTAATAACTTTCAAGTTTATTCATATATCAACACTAAAGTTTATTCACTTTAAATCCAAATGTTATCTTCATATCCAACTTTTCACATAGTTTACTTATAATATTCGACGTTATAATTCTTAATCCTCCATAGGATTTTAATATAAAAACTTGTGCTACAATCGACAATTCTTCTACTCAACCAACAGTACAGAAATGCCCTGCCAGATTAAGATCTAGCAGGGCACACTTATGATTAGAGACTAGTAAAGTAGAACTTTAGAAGCTGATTATCCAAGAATATTTATGGATGAAATTCATTTTAAAGCTAAGAAAAGACAATGCAGTAGTGTTGAAAGCAACCTACGCTACCATAGGTGTTAACTTGGCAGAAAAAAAGATATTTTAGGGATTTGGATAGGTTTAGCTGAGTCGTCTAAATACTGGCTTCTTGTACTTAATGAATTGAAAAATAGAGACGTTAAATATATACTTATAGCTTCTATAAATAAGCTAAATGGCCTTAAAAAAGCCATTAAAGCGATATATCTAAATATCAAAATTCAAAGATACATAATCCATCAAATATGAAACTTATGGTAAAAAACAAAACACCTTCTATTTTAAAATAGCAGGTGTTTTCATAATTCTAATATTCTCATAAAATGCGCAATTTAATTTGAATAAGTTGGATTTTAACTGTATCATTATGCCTATTTGGTGAGGTTATATACGAAAGTACCCTCACCTTTTATCATCATTTTATTATTGCTTCTTCAGTTTAACCTTTGTAGTTGTGCCCATAGCGGAAGCCTCATAGCTTAATTCGCCGTTTTGGTATGTAATTTTTTTAGTATCATCATTGGAAGCTAGCAAAGAACTCTTAGTTTTATTATGATCATTTTTCGAAGTCCATGAATAAGGTTCGTCAGCAGTTGTTGGAGTTTCAAAAGAACCAGCCCAATAAAGTGATTTTGTGTCGCCTTTATCACTTACCCAGTAAATTTCAATAGTATCACCGCTTATTATTGCAGTTTGATAGCTGTCATCAGACTTGCTATTTTCTTGTTTCCAATCACCCTTCAAATCAGGTATTGCCTTTTTAGTGGTAGTACTAGCAGTGCTAGTGCTTGTAGATTTGGAGCTTGAGCTACACCCAGTAAATACTGTTAATAGCAGAGCCACGCAAAGACTAATTATCCCCAGTTTCTTCATTTTCATTTACATCATCCTCCTGTTTTTTTGTATAGTCTTAAAGATGTACCACTTCAATCCGAAGTCTATTTTTAAAACTCTCACGGGTTCTGGTGAGAGAATTTAAAAATAATAAATTTCAATATGAAGTGGTACATCTATATAACTTAATCCATAAGTCACAATACCATTATCATCATCTTAGCCAAAGCCACATTTAATATTTTTACATCAGCAATATGGACAAGTTATGCAAACATTGCTATTATATCCATATTTCCAAGGAAGTGTCAATCATTGTCCAGTTAATGATTGTAACAGTTAATACATTCATGTATTATTGATCCCACTCTACTTCTTTATTTAGAATTAATTTAATTACATAAATAACTGATATACACTTTATAAAAGTATCAAACATATCCAATACCACCCCCTAACTATAGTGAAATAGTTCACCAATAGTCCTAGGGAGACATAATACAGTATGAGGAATGCCAAGAGGCAAACGTTCAAAACCTCCGTAGCCATCCACTACAGATTTCAAAATATCACTTTTGAATTATACATACCATAATTATGTAGAATATATACACAAGAATAAAATGGAAAGACCGCATTATTCAACTGAATCCTGCGGTCTTTTTATGTAACAATCCAAGAAAAACATATACCTATATTAAAAAAACAACCCTTTTAGGTACTATAAGTTTTAGTTATCTACTCCTGTAATTCTTCACGATATACTATTTTACCTTTTTCTGTGAGTATGGGATAGATTATGCTCCAAAAGCAAGTCATGATATCTACTCCACCGAACAAATCACTGGAAGGATTCCAGTATATTTTAATCAAATTTAACACTTCAATTATTCCATTCATTTGTCCTGGAATTTCTTCCTCTACAATATATCCGTTTTTTTGCAAAGTAGTAATACAATTCTGTAGAGCCTCACGCCGTTTATTTATATTTGACACTTGTATTTGATAAACTTTTGGGCTTAATTTTGCTAACTGATCATAGTGACGATAATAGTATGAGTTATCTTTTTGATGCTGTATCCCCTGAATAAAAAATTCATTTAATTCAATCAATGTGGTTGGTGTCTTTTGTATACTAAAACTTTTGTTTTGTTCAAGTATCACTGCCTCAACCAAGTCTTCCTTTTTTTTATAATGATATGTAAGATTTCCAACGCTTATATTAAGGGCATCTGCAATATTTCTCATAGAAACATTATTATACCCCTGCTCATTAAATAATTGTCTGCTAATTTCCAGAATTTCATTTTTTTTGTCTTCATTCATGGTATGTACCTCTCAATTTTAACTACTGTTCTTTTATTGACATGTTAGTACAGTCGTGCTAATATGTCAATATATTAGTACATATGTACTAATTCTTGATACAGTGCTTTTTATAAAGGCTAAAAAATTAAAACAAAATGGAGGGTTTTATTATGAATTACACAAGAAACGGCATCGACATAGCAAGACTTGGGCTTGGATGTATGCGTATGACAAATACTACAGGGTATCCAGATAAAGCTGAAAGCATAGCTACTATTCATGCTGCCCTAGATTCTGGAATACAGCTTATTAACACTGGAGATTTCTATAGTAGCGGTTATAACGAAATGCTGATTGGAGAAGCACTTAGCGGATACAAGCGAGACAAGGCTTTTATATCTGTAAAGTTTGGCGGGTTAAGTGATCCTAAAGGAAATTATTATGGTTTAGATGTAAGACCTCTAACCATAAAGAACTATATTACCTATTCACTTAAAAGGTTAAAGGTGGATTATATAGATCTTTATCAGCCAGGAAGAATTGACCAGGCAATACCTGTTGAAGAGACAATAGGAGCCATTTCAGAATTAGTAAAGGCAGGATATGTAAGGCATATAGGACTTACAGAAGTCGATGCCGATACTTTAAGAAGGGCTCATTCAGTTCATCCAATTAGCTTTGTAGAATCGGAATATTCTCTTTTCAATCGTAGCATAGAAAAAGAAATTTTGCCTACAGCTAGAGAACTTGGAATTGGCGTTGTAGCTTTTGGTTCATTAGCCTATGGCTTACTTGGCGGCAATTGGTCAAAAGACCGTAAAGTAGAGGGTCCAAATGCGAGACTTCCTCTGTTCTCCAAAGAAAACTTAGAAAAAAATCTTTTTCTAGTTGAAGCCTTAAATGACATAGCCAAAGAAAAGCAAATTACTTTGTCCCAGCTGGCTGTTGCTTGGGTCTTAGCAAAAGGTGAGGACATTGTGCCACTAGTTGGTGCTAAAAAGGTGTCCCAAATTCAGGATGGAATAAAAGCTATGGGGATTACTCTTAGTAAAACCGAGGTAGATCGAATTGAAGCTGCTATACCTGAAAATGCCATAGCCGGTGGTGCTGAGCCTAATGGATTATCATTCAAGAATGGAATAATGGTTCGCTAAGAAAAAGCATATTTAAAAAACAACCTGAGCTGAACCCATTACTCTCCTTAACATAATGCAGTTCCCTATCAGGTTGCTGTTGCTTTCTCATTCTACCAAGTGGCTTACGTAGAATACCAGCATGATATTACACAAAGAGTAAATGAGTCTTATCGAAATTTTAAAATAAAAAAATATAGAGGTTTATTTTTCATGAAAATTTGATATAATATAAATAAGAAAAGCTTAGTGCGTCAACACTAAGCTAAGTCTTAGAACATTTATTTTGTTTTAGGGCTATTGGATTAAATTAATTGAAATTAATTAAGAAAAAGTGCTAATCTTGTGAGGATGGGGCACTTTTTTCTTTACTTTTAACTTCTATATCAAGACCAAGAAATTTAATCCTAATTTTTAAATGATGTATAAAAAGATTATTTTTAAGAATTAATTTAGTTACATAAATAACTGATATACACTTTAAAAAGTATCAAACATATCCAATACCACCCCCTAACTATAGTGAAATGTTTCACCAATAGTCCTAGGGAGATAAAAAATTCAAAACCTCCGTAGCCATCCACTACAGATTTAAAAAACAGATAATTTACATGGTATTTTTACTTGCTCTTTCATTAGCTTGCTTATATTATGCACTATCATATTTATCTATAATAATTTAATTTTATGAGATAAAAAATGCAACTAGATGAATATTCAATGATTTTCTCTAAAATGCTATATTCAGCATTCCCTGAATTTGAACAATACCAACAGATTAGAGAATATTCTGGACTTAATGAGGCTTACTTAATAATAGAAATACCCTCCCCTTCAAATAAGGACAACGTTTTGTGGATATCAACCTGTGATGAAGAAATAACAGTTGGATTTGATTGGTATCATACGCACTTTGGTTATTCAGAAACAGATGAAGAGGATTTTAAAATAGCAATTGATCATATAAGAGAGATATTGGAAGAAAAAATAGCTATTGTAATTATAAAGAAGAATGATTCATGGGTTAGAAGCTCTATTATAAGAGATAAAGATTTGCCGTTGCTTAATGAAGATGAGACACTAGATTTAAAATCATGGAACGGAACATATTTTAATTAAGATATGTTGATAATTAGTACGTAATTTGCGAAATTTACTATGCTAACAATGCTCTTTGATAACTGAATAACCCAGTGTAGAGAATAATATTAAAACCTTCAAGTAGCTTTATAGTCATGGAATAATTTAGATAAATATAGTGTGATTACAAGTAATTAAGTCAAGCTAGTAATATATTGTGTAACTAATGAATAACCATAGAATATATTTTGTAGTATCAAACGGAGGTATCAATAATGGAAATAGTTTTCTTCTTTATACTAATTAAAAGTTGAGTATACTTTTTATGAGAGGAGATACAGCATATGTTGCGATTTTTTTTATTTGATATAGTTATTATTTTGATTGTGATAATTTCATATTATTATTTATTTCCGCAAGAAGATTTAATTGATATAAGTAAGATTCCAAAATCGTTTTTTATTGAATCATTAAACAGGATATGTATTCAGAATAATAATGAATGTGCAGCATTTTCTAGTGCATTTGTTTTAAGACATTTTGGAATAGAAGCAGATGGAAATGAACTTTATAAAAATTATCCTAAAAAATTACTTGATGGGACTATAAGCCCTAAAGGAATAATTAAATATTTTAAAAGAAATAACTATAATGCGTCATTTTTCAAAGGAAATATAAATACATTGAAAAAGCAAATAAGTAATGGGACACCAATAATTACTCTTGTAAAGGTGTTTCCGGATAAAAGGTATTTACATTACGTTCCTGTTGTAGGCTATGATGAAGAATATATATATTTAGCAGATTCTTTGAAGTTCACAATTAATTGTAACAAAAGAAACTATAACCGCAAAATATCAATAAATGATTTTCAAACGATTTGGAGAACATGGGTTCCATTTTATAAAAACACATATATAGTGGTATGTAAGCGCGAGAAAAATAAGTAAAAAAATAAGGGTTAATATTGCTTAATTAGTACACAATATTCTTATCTAACGTCACATAAATGAAAATCGGATAATTACTTAAAACACTGCATTATTCATAATTGAGTTTCGCGGTGTTTTTTACGTCACATTACAAGAAAAACATTCCCCATACATAAAAATAAGCAACCTGATCTGAACCACCTCATCTACTTGACAAAGAACAGTTCATTCTCAGGTTACTTTTCCCCCTTCTACCCTACCTTATAATCATCAACATTCTTAGTTATAATCTGAGCTCCAGACTTCTGTATAAGCTTTCCGCCAGAACTAAAGAAGGCATTTTTGCTTATTATAACATCCATAGCCTTTGATATTTCTTCTGCAGTTAAATTATCCTTAATTCCTTTTAGAGATAGATTGATTTTGTCTCCACTCTCATTCTTAAAGGCAAGAACTAAGTATTTTGTTACCACTTATCTTCACTCCTTTCCTTATAATTTGATGTTCTTTGTTTATATGGTGATGTGAAAAATATAGCTATTCTTTTTCGCAGGTCTCTCTTGGCGCTCCACGACGGTGTAGTGAAACCTATAGAATAGCTTTTTTCACAGCCTCCTATATATCTTCAACTAAATAGTCCTGCTGCTTTCTTATATAAACTAAGTCAGAGTTAATTAAACCTTCTAAAGCTTTTCCTACTGCATGCAAATCATCGTCAGTTAAGTCAAGACTTACATTGGAAAATCTTTGACTGCCAAAGGTGTCGTCTCCCTTATCATTAGTTCCTGTTTTGTATTTTAGTATCATTGCATTGCCGCTTAATATTGCTGTTGCCATAGCTATTCACCTCCTCTCATAGCCTTTATACTCAAAACCTTATATAAAGTAGCTTTATTTTTTCCTAGCAAGGCTTTAGTCAGCTTGTCCAACTTATTCTTCAAAGCTAAAGCTGCTTATGACCTTAGTTGTCTTTGCAGTGTAGTCTTCAACAAGTTCATTAAGTTTTTGGCAGATATACTTAAGGGAACAGCCTTCACAATCTTTTATCACCTCATTCTCTAGCAGTGAGCAGCTTAGCTCCTGCCCGTAGGTTGAATTTTTTATTGCTAATGCTATTTGTAGCTTATCAAGGCTCTGCCCCTCTTCTGAATTAATTAATAAAGAATTATTAACCATAAAATCATCCCTCTCTTTCACAATTAACTGAACATTTTTTATCCTTCAAATTAAGATATATGCCTATAAGCCTGATTTTTAGGGTTTATTTATATAATTATTTAATCAAAAAATTATTTGTTTATATAAATATAAAATTAATTATTTATAAAATTAAAAAATTATATAAATATATAGTATCCATGCGGGCTTGCGCTATTTATTCACTATTTTAAGCTAATTTTCCCCCTTAAATTTATACAGCTAAGGCATATAAGAATTTATAGATAGATTATAGATAAACTACTTCATATTAGAATTTATTCTAGGAGTTTAATGACTGAAGTAGTTTATCAGTTCAGCGGAATAGATAATCCAGTCCTATCTAATGAAACTAAGCGATATTTCTGTTAACTATTAATAGTAATAGGATTATCAAATATATATTTTACTTAGAACAGGTTTATCTATAGTTTCAAGTATTTATAGAACAGATACAAATAAAATATAATTCAACAATATTATTATGAAGTGGTACATCATATAGAAAGAAATTTGGAGGACATACAAATGGCTAAAAGAAAATCAAAAGCTTTCACTATAGATAAGGATGATTTGGCTTATGAAGAAGAGATGGACATGAATGGCTTTATAGAGACTGAGATAGTAGGTACTCCTGTTGCTACCTTTAGTTTTTGTGAAGAAGCTTCTACTTCACTAATTAATGAAGAGCCTTCTTCGATAAGTGAGGACAAATCAAATAATAAAATTGAGCTTAATATCACAAATAACAACCAGGATAAAAACATTACCCCAAAGTCTAATCGTAAAAACTCTCTTATCGATAATAGAACTCTTAAGTCTCAGCCTTATGGCATAACCCCTCCTATTGATGGAGAAGCTTTCACAATAACTCGTAGTTTTAAGTTTAGAGTATCTACTGCAAGACTTCTAAATGAAATTAAAGCAGCCCATCCTGATCCTAACGCTTATCTCAGCACTGTAATTGATGCAGCCGTAAGAAAATATCATGACTATATTTTCAAAGAAGGTGGTAATTTCCTTTAATTTTTACTTAGCGGCATATATACCTTATGAAAGGTGGTGATTTAAATATGGAGGTTACTGATTTAGTAAACGTAATTGCCAACACGGGATTTCCAGTTGCTATAAGTGCATACCTACTTATAAGGCTTGAGAAACAAATTATTGGATTAACAGCTTCAATCAATAAACTCAATACTATAATCTCAACTAAACTCGGGGTGGTTATCGATTATTCAGATGAAAATAAAAGCGCTTAAAAACCTAATTTAAAAAATATAACCACTCTAAAGAAAAAAAATATTATAATTTCCCAAAAATTTTTCACTAAGGCATATATATTAAGTGAAAGGCAAAAACTTAAAGCTTTTGGCTTTACAACTAAACTTTAAAAGGAGGAAAACATTATGGCAGTAAACAAAGTTTTAGACTCAACTTCATTTGCAATAGAAGTTGAAAGTGGCACAGATAAGTTAGGTGCAAAGATCTACAGAAAGAAGAGTTTCTCAGGAGTTAAGAAATCAGCAGCACCTGAAAATGTATACGCTGTAGCTGATGCAATCAAAAATGTTTTAAGTGCTGACACCAGAGACTACTACCTAAACGAAGCATCAAAAATAGTAAATGCATAGTAGAACTTTTAACCACCAAATCTAATAGAAAGAAAGGAGAAAAATCATGGAATATACTTTAACCTTAACCTTCGTCAATTCTGCTGGGGACAAGTCAAACCTAACCATATCAGGTGCTAAAGCTGGTGTAACCAAAGATGAAGTAAATAGTCTTATGGACACCATCATAGCTAAGGATGTATTTGAAAATAAAGGTGCTTCTTTAGTTTCAAAGTATGGAGCTCAAATTACTCAGAGACAGACTACTAAGTTTGATCTTTAATTAGAAGTTTCACAGACTGCATAGTTAACCTAAAAGAACCTCAATCTTGCTAACAGTTTAGATAGAGGTTCTTTTCTCAATATTGATTCTGATTCAAAGGAGGGAATGACCGCAGAAAAAAATAAAATTATTAAATCCCCCTTACCTATTTGTATATCACAATAATTCAGATATACAGACGATTCCATTCCTACTAAAATCTCTAGAACACACCTTAGCTCTTAACCTACTATTCTCCATACCAAGCTTCACATTAGCCCTAGTCAGCATCATATTTTCAAAGACCAATTCTTCAATCATTTTCTGCTTATTCTCTAATTCCTTTTGGTAATATAAGAGCTGATACTCCTCAAACCTAGTCATTATCCTCTCCTCCTTCTTTACCAATTCCATAAAGCAATTTCTGCTCCAAATCATCATAGTCATAAATCCTCTGTTCATAATCAGTAAATCTTAGTTTTCCACTACTGCCATATCCTTTAGCACTTTTATTATTTTCCGATTCCTTAGGGTATCCTTCCTTCGACCAGTTTTTTAAGATGCCATTAATATAACTCATGTTAGGCTTTCCTAGTTCTATAGCCTTATCCATTGCTAGCTTTACATATTCAGAGCCATGTTGAGATATGGACATTTTTAGTGTAGCTAAATGAGCTGTACACTGAACCCCTGTTGCTACTTCAAAATACTTAGATAGGTTAAGTACTTCATCAGGCTGTGCCTCAAGAGACTGAGGATTCCCTTTGAAATATGGATTTGATTCAATTTGGTTATCCCTAGCCTTAGATAATACTGTATTTTGTGCTATAGTATTGTTTCTTTCAGCTTCAGAAGATTGATTATTAACGGTACTTTGATTGCTACTTTGGCATATCTCTGTACTTAGGTTTTCTGTGTTTTGGATTTGATTGTTATACTTTAATGCTCCGATATTATCTTCTGTATACTTCTCTTTCTCTGTATCTGTAGGTGTATTTGTATAGTTTTTTGTATCTGTATCTCTCTCTGTATTGGAGGCCTTACGTATAACGACTCCATCATTACCCTCTTCACGATTCGTAGACACGTCGCAAAAGTTTAAAAATAAATCTTTCATTGGTTTATTTTGTATATTCTCAGCAATATAGGCTATAAGAGACTTGTCCTTAACTTGCTTCAATTCTTTTGTTATACAATCTATTACAGGCTTACCTCCTCTAGACAGATTGTATTTTCCCCAATTTTTAATGGCTAGCTCTCTAGTGGACTTATTATATCTTATAACCTTATGATGGTTAATAAACCGTTCCATGAGACTTTCTACAGTTTCAATACTATATCCAAGCTCAAAGGCCATTTTCTTTTTTGTTATAACATAAATTCCTATACTTGTAGTTGAAGGATTTGTTAAAAGATATAGGTAAAAAAACTTATCTTCAGGAGACATTTCCTCCATTGTCCTTGGATCTGTCCAAAATTCTTCATAAATTAATCTATATGACATATAAATACACCTCTCAAAAATTCTAATATCTTAACTTTTTATAACTTTTAAGTCCTATAATGGTTGGGTCAATATTCATCAGCTTACAGCTTTTTAAATATGCTTGAAGCACCCTTATATTCATAAAACACCTCTTATATATTGATAAACTACTTCAGAATAAAATCAGTGAAAATAAAGCTTCTATAACTGGTCTATCTATACCATAATTAAATGTGATATAGTAAGGATAAGAGCTTGCCAGAGCTCTTATCAAAATCCTTATTTTAAAAAAATTTGCTGAAGTGCCTTTCTTCAGTGAATTTTTTTGCGCATCTGCCTTTTCTGAACATACGTGAAGAAATTCTGGCAGGCGATATATTTCTTCAATTCTTATTCTTTTATTTGAATTAAGTATTGAAGATTTCTACGCATACTTGTTCAAATCATTATCTCAAATATAAACTTCTGAAGAATAAGATACCCTCGCCAAAAGGGTATTTTTATTTCTTCCATTTCCTTTTCATAGTATCTCCTTAATCAAGCAACTACCCTTGGCCATATCAATGTCTCTTAGAAGCCTTCCTTGAGCTTTCCATTGGCTTAAGTATTCCTTTGCTTTTTCAAATTCTTTTGCAGGGGTATTCCTGTAGGAGTTTATCTCAAAATATTGCTTATAATCTTTCCAAATCGCTGAAAATAAGCTATTCTTTATATTCTTTTGTTTATATGCATAGCTGTCCTTTCCTCCTAAAACCCGTAAAGCTGTAGACTTAGCAATCTCTTGCAACACAAGCTGCTGTCCATAATCAATTGTCATATTCTGTTCTAAGCTATCAACTCTGTCCTTTATACTTAAAGTTGCATTGATAAGCTCACCAAACTCTGAATGTATCAAGGATATTGCTTTAAATTCATCATCTGCGTTTACAGCTATTTGTTTTTTTACATTAAAGTAATAGTCTATTAGATAGTCATATACTTGCCAGGCTTTATCCGTATTTAAACTCTTTGCATGAAGCAGTGCTCCTTTTTCTGTCCAAAGATAAAGGCCTCTCACCTTGCTAGAATTTTGCACTCCGTAATTTCCGTACTGCAAAAATCTATTAAGCTCTTCTCCTTGAAGATAGTAATAATGCTTTCCTTCAATATACCTATCTTTATTGCAGTTATAATTTTCCGATATTCTTTTACTACTGGTTTCATAACTATCTGCTAATTGCTGAGTTGTCAGCACTCTTTGTCCATTATTTTCAATAACTTGTAAGTCCATAACCCTCCTCCTATCATATTTTTTAAATTAACTGCATATCATATATTGCAGAAGTATTTACTTTTTATGATATGGCGTTTTTTGTAAAGGCTTGTACACCTTTTTACTCTTCTTATATGCTTCTAGAAATATCCCCTTTTACTTATCTTATGTTCTGCTGCTTTACCCTACATGCATCATGAATATTTACCATAATCAGCTGATTTAATAAAATATCTATTTTTGTCAACCATGTATTACACATTAATCAAAAAAAATCTGCTCTACAGGCTTTTCAAAATAGCTGGCTATCTTTAAAATCAATTCACCTTTAGGAATGTTCACCCCTCTTTCTATATTTGATAATGTTGGTCTTGCTATGCCTAACTTTTGGGCAAGCTCATCCTGTGTAATATTACTTTCTTTTCTTAATATTTTTATTCTGTTCTTCATGTATTACACTTCCTTTCCACTTATTGTAAATCTAATATTACATGTCTGTCAAGCACGTAGAACATTTTTTTGAAAATAACTTCCAATTTCATAATCTTAGCCTTACAATTATATTGAGGTGTTTATTTTATGGGAAATTTAAATGGAATGCTAAAACTTAGAAGAAGCGAGCTTAACCTTAGCCTTAGAGATGCTGCTAAACTTATCGGCATAAGTCATTCATATTTAAGTACGCTTGAAAAAGGAGTCGATCCAAGAAATGGTCTTCCAGTTAAGCCAACTCCTGAAACATTGAAGCTTATAAGCAAAGCTTACGATGTTCCCTATGACTTTGTGATGACTCTAGCTGGCTATTATGAACTCAATGATTCAGAAGATTCTTTAGTGATTCAACATGATGAAAAAGACGTTGAAACATTACTTAATAAAATTAAATATATTTTGATGGAAGATGATGACCTTACTCTTTCTGGTGAGCCAATATCAAAAGAAGCACTAGAAAGTATTGTAGATGCACTAAACTATGGCGTTAGCCAAGCTAAAAAGATAAACAAGAAATTCAAGAGTAGAAAAGATATAAATGAGCTTCGTCTATAACCTTTCCTTAAGGAACATACAGTCTTTTAATATTTTTATCAAATTTAGATTAACGCCAATTAGTCTAAAAACAGTTAAAAGGATGTGAATATATGCTTTCATTAAAAACAAATAGCACAATTCTTAAATTAACATGAGTCCAGCCAACAATTCTAGCTGGACTCATATTATTTATTTTCTCAATTCCATTTTACAACTAGTCATTATTTCAAATTCAGGTTTTCATTGTACTTTTATAAAAAAATAAGATAGCTTCAAGTTAACTGTTTTCTAGAAAACATTCACCCAAAGTCTATCCTATATAAAAATCAAATTACTTTATTCTGTTAACTTCTTCCTCAGTTAGTCCTGTTGCTAAAATTATTTGATTCACTGGAATTTTCATGTTTATCATGTTTGTAGCTATTTCTATTGCTTTATCTTTTTTCCCTTTTTCTTCCGCTGAACTAATCATATTAGCTCTTTCATGAAGAGATCTTTCTCTCTCATAATAGATTTTCATATGTATTTACCTCATTATTTTTATCTTTAGTTAAATTATTATCTTGTATTAACATTATTATAGCATTAAACGAAAATTTATTTAATAAAAACTTGAGCTACATATACATGTTGCAAAATGAAAATTTAGATATCGTATTTATTGGTATGGCTAAAGGCATCTATTTTACATATTGGATTTTCAAAGATCATATATTTCTTAGTTTTCTTATAAAACCACATACATAAAATAAAAGAACCTAGAGTTTTCTCTAAGTTCGTAGTTAAGTAGTACTCTTCTTTTTTACACAGCAACTTATCTCTCTACCATAGTATAATTTATATTTCCTTCACCACCTATATTTAATATTTCCATCTTCCAAGTTCCTGATAAACCTTTAAATGCTGATACAATTTCTTTTCTATTAGAGTCAGTTATCTCTTTCTCAAAAACTACTACATTATCTGAGTTTAAAAGCCTAACATTTACCTTTCCCTGTGATAATTCTCCTTTTACTTTAAACTCAATATTGGAATCATTCTTATTTACTTTAAACTCATGTTTTGCACCACCAGAACCATTAACCATCCCGAGTGTCCCTGATTGACTGCTGTACCAGTTAGTATTACAAAAATTGAGATTCAATTCCAATTATAAACAAATCAAATATCAGCTTTAAAAACATTTTAATATAATTCCACACAAAAAAGAGCTTAGCCATCAACTCTCTAGCTAAGCTCTTTCATACGTATTTCTTTCAATCTATTTTTAACCATATATACTCACCTTCTTACCTTTAGTATATATGTTATATTCTCTTAATGTAAAATTTTTCCTTAATGTATAACATATATTTGTATATTCTTTGTATGTTTTTTCTATAATAACTATATTACATAAATAGAAAAGGATTAAATTTAAATGAATAGCAGTTCAGAACCTCTACTTTATACTGTCTCTGAAGTGGCAACTATATTGAAAATCAATAAGAACTCAGTTTATTTACTTCTAAAAAAGGGATTATTAAAAGGTTTAAAACTCGGAAGTATGAAAATACCCAGAAAAGAACTTATCGAATTTATAGAAGACAATACTGGAAAGGATTTAACTGATCTTGATGATATTAAAGATTTGACATTCTGAGATAAAATAAAAAAGTCCCATCCCGGGACTTTTTTATTTTATATTAACTATTTGCTTTAAAGGTATTATACAAATCTCTATATAAGTTTTATTATTTATTCTTTGTTGATTACTTATTTAATAGCTTTAATAATTCATCATTTGATCCTAAAGGACCAACTGGTCCATATCCTTCTCCTTCAAACGCCATTAAATTGCTTATACTATCCCCTTTATTTACATCAAAATAAAGTTTTGTATAAGTAATAGTTCTCTTAGTTCCCTTCGAAGTAGTGTATTCTAGCACTTGTTTTTCACTATAATCATATTCTAGTAGCTTTCCTTTGTTTTTTAAATCCCCTATTGGAAACGTACTTCCATACTGATCTTTAATTCCCTCAATCATTTTTTCAGTTGCACTAACCATACCATTAAATTTTTCATCTTCCTTATTAATAACCGTTTTCTGGCCATTATTATAATAAATTATTTCTTTAGGTGCACTGAACTTAGTCATCTTTATCTGTTCTGCATTTGAATTATTAGATTGATTTGATGAAGTGCTTTTTTTATACGTACAACTACTAAGTAATAATACAATCGGTAATAATAAAATTATATATAAATAAAATTTTTTCATTGTCAACATTCCTTTACAAATAACATTTTATCGAGCATCCAACTATAATTATTAACTAATAAGCCTTTCCATACCAACTTTTATCTCCAATTAATATGATAGGAGTCTTTCCAGATGATGCTGCCGCAGCATCTAATGCTACATTATAAAGCGATTTACTTCCAACATTTGGCCAAAAATGTTGACTGAACTCATAAGCAGCATCAGCTCCAACTGTATATTTCCATCCAAGAAACGCTCTACTTGGTCGATTGCAATTAAATGCGTTAGCCCAATCTGTATTCGCAGCTGTTTCGCAAGCATCAAGAAACACCAAATGGAAATTTCCACTTATGTCATAAGTATTTATTGTCCAAGTCTTGTTATCAGTTAGATCATGTGGACTTCCATGACAATCTATATAAAATCCATAACTTGTACTTCCATTTAAGTAATTTAATATTGTAGACCTCATATCTCCATCTGAAGTGAAAGGAGATTCAACTATATACCCTAACTTCCCAAATCCATTACTTGCAAGTATTACACTATTATAATCATGAGCAATTTCATCTGTACCAAATGCTTTAGCATGATCTGTTTTAAGCATTCCTCCTCCAGCTTGTAAACTTTTACAGATTTATATACTCCTATTACATTATAATCCATAAATGTAATATTGTATACTATCTGTTTAATTTAAGTTACTCCCTGCTTATTTAATATATTCTTATACTATTAATGCTATATTTAGTATATTTTAAAATAATATTAGCTAAACTAATTTCTAATTCATCACTACATTTGTAAAATTGTTACACATATTACTAGTTCTCAATTAAATATCTCTATAAATAACACCATCTTGTGTGGCAAAATAATTTATCTAGCTCAATGTTCATTCTTGATGGTAAAGTATTTATATCTAGTAATTGTCCACTTGAATTAATATCGATTGCATCAAATGATGTACTTATTATTCCTGACGGATTAGATATCTTAACATAATGAACTCCTGAAGTACTAAAAGTATATTCGAACGCTAGACAATTTTGTTTGCCATAAGTATAGTAATCAGCAAGACTACCAACTTTAACATTATCTATGTAGACACTATCAAGGGATATATCACCAGAAGAGTTACTCGAAAATCCTATTATTCTAATTTTTTTGCGTTAACAACAAATTTTACTTTTCTTCATCTATTTTCCCCCCTTTAAAATTTGTACATATTATATTATAATTTTACAACAAAACCATATGAAGGAATAACATTCTATAATTCCCCTTATATATTACATATTAAGTAAAATTTAACACTAATTATTTAAATCTAGTGCACATTAAATCTATAGGAACTACTATATACTCCTAAATAATCTCGTAATCTTCATAGCCAAATAAAAAAACTTGAAAGTCTAACAACTCTTTCAAGTCTCCTCTAATTATTTTATATACATAGTTACCTCTCGTCCATCGAATAACTTATATTTCCTTCAGCCCCTTTATTTACAACCTCCATCTTCCAAGTTCCTTTAACACCTTTAAGTGCGGCTTTAAATTCTTTTCTATTAGTGTCAGTTATCTCCTCATCAAAAACAACTCCATTTTTTGAATCTAAAAGTCTAACATTAACCTTTCCTTGAGATAGCTCACCTTTTACCATAAATGTAATATTGGATTTATTTTTAGTTAGCTTAAACTCATGTTTTACTACGGTGTCCCCACTGCTTATCCCCATTCCTCCTGATTGATTACTGTACCAGGGAGTTCTTGCAAGCACAAAAACTCCACCAACGATTGAAAAAAATAAAACAATTACTACTAAATATAAACCTATACTTTTCATTACCCCACCATCCATTTTCATAATATAGTTTCCATATATAAGTGTAATGGTTAATTCTTTCATTTTAGTTATCATTTTTCTTAAGTTTTTCTTTCATTTTACAAATTGTGTTTATTACTTCGTTTATCAACTATCTGAACTTAAAGTAAAAAGCACCTCTTATTGAGATGCCATTCCTCGTATAAGTAGATCAAAATTCAACTTTGAAAGCATTTTAATGTAATTGCCAAAAATAAAGAGCCCAGCCGTAAACACCCCAGCTAAGCTCCTTCATACATCATTTTATTTGTAGGATTTTTTCGAATCTCATTTTAACTTTTAAAAATCTGCTATGGTAATCAAGATACTAATCAATATGTCTCTAACTTATTTCGTCCTTTCTACTGTATTTCATATTTTTATCTTTTTTATCTTTCTTTATAAATGTACCACTTCATTATTCAATTTATATTTTCAAAGCCTTCTCTCAGAACCCAGAGGAGTTTTGAAAATGTTTTTTGGATTGAAGTGATACATCTGTTTAAGTGGAATATATAAATTACACAAGCTTCATTCCAAATACATCTGTAAGATTTAACTTCTCAATTCTTCTTGCTATTTCTTCTTTGTCTATAGTGTAAAGGCCTTCTGCCTGCATTCTCTTAAAGTAGTCTGATCCTGCAAAAGTGAATCTGCCTTTTCTTCCTTCTCTTGTCACTGATTTTTCGTTAGCATAGCTTATCATATCACCTATAGCTACTGCACGTGGAAGTACTAAGGCTGGCATTCCTAGTGCAAATCTTACTGCATTGTGTCCTGCAAGTGATCCAGTACTTATGGCCTCGGTATGACCGACAAAAAGTCCAGCTTTCTCTCCAGCGCAGAATAAGTTATCTACTCCTATAACCTTCATGTCATCTGTTCTTGGTGCCACTGATAGATATCTTATTGAGTTTCCTTTACTTCCTGCATATGGATCAACGTATTTTGCACCTTCAAGTCCTTTTATCTTTCTTAGTTTCTCTAATGGATAGTAAGATGTCATTAGTTTTGCATGTCCTGTATCTAATAGGATTATATTTTCTGCAAATTCTTTTAGAGCGTATTGCTGACAAACCTTTGCTTCTAACTTTCCGTAGTTTATATCTTCTTCTGGTACTTGTAATATTACAACACCTGTTTCATCAAGCTGCTCTACTATTTCTTTTGACAAACTTTCTTTAGCTAACTTACAAGAACCACTGAAAGCTCCAAGCTCATCGCCGTTTCTTTCACCTTGAATATCAGAAACTCCTGCTCTTTCACTTATACTGATTCTTGGTCCAAAGGCTGGACATCTTAGGATACACATAGAGCATCCATTACCATATCTTAAACAGTTGCCCATTGGCCCAGTAGACCCTGTGGTTTCTATAAATACATCCCCTTCAACATAGCTTCCATCAGCTAAGTAAATTCCTGTTATCTTTTTGCCTTCCATACTTATATCAGTTACTCTTGCAACTGTATGAACATTGATATCAAGTTCTTTTAGATAATTTAAGACTTCCCCTTCTATTTTGTTTACATCATAGAGACTTGCATGTTTATGTCCCGGGAAATCAATATTCCTGTGTCTGCTTACTCTATCTGTTATATGGATCAAATCTCCTGCTCCTAAAGCTATAAGTTCTTCAGAGGCAGTATACCTTCCGTTGTTTCTCATGATTCCGCCAACATTGCCTAGTCCAAGTAGAAGATCTGTTTTTTCAAAAATATGAACTTCTGCTCCAGCCTTTTTAGCAGTAATCGCAGCTGCACAACCTGCCCAACCTCCACCTATTACTACTATCTTCATATAAATCTTCTCCCCTCAAAAATATTCCTTGGATCTGTCTGTACCTTACATAATCTCTTAACTCTGTGTCCCTGGAATCTAGCAGTACAACTACCGCAAACCCCTTCACCACAACACATTTTTGCATTGTTGCAGCATGACACCTTAACATCTCTCTTATCAATGCTGTTTAAGAACTCAATAACCTTAAAGCTTAGAATATCTGCACCAGCTACATGAATAAGAGTAACACCATTTGCAATTTCATTTAGAATAAGCTTTTTGATTTCATCTGTAAGTTTACCTTTATCAATGGTATTAATCTCTTCATAGCCTTCAGAATATTGTTTTAGATATTCATTCACATACACATCTTTATAGGGAGACTTGTCTATCACTACTTTCAAAGTATTTTTGTTGTTTGAAAGTTTTCTTATTACTGGTATCGATGGTGCCATACCTATTCCTCTTGCAATAACAAGAGCTTTGTTATCCTTTAACTCATTTATAGACTTTAGGCCAAAAACTCCATTCCAATATGGCCCCCTTATGACCATTTCATCATCTATCTTTATATCAAGTAGTTTTTTTGTTTTAATTCCCCTTATTTCAATCATTATAGATACTACATCACTTTCTATATCTGACTCCATAATAGATATCGGAACATCAAAATAGAAATTTTCATCTGTTCTAATAAAAACATAACTACCAGGATGAACTAAATCTAAGGCAAGCTTGTGTGGGGCAATGAACCTAATAAGTAATACATCGCCTTCTAGATGCTCTACTTCTTTTACCTTACATCTAAAAGTCTCTCTCCCTTTCTTAGCTGCTTTTCCATTGTTGTTAAATTCCTGATATATGCAAACACCCTTCCAGTTGAGGCAATCACAAAAACACTTTCCATGTAGCTGAGAGCACAGTATACATTCACCCGCTTCTGCTAAATGACAAGGGCATGGTTCTGTTATAAAAGAGCGACTTATTTTAGAATAATTTTCTATATAGTAAAAGGCCCGCAAAAGCGAACCTTTATAACACCTTTTTTCTGTAAGACAGTAATTTTATTGGTACTTATATGCTCAACAACTTTCCTATGACACTATTCTTTCTCATCCAACTTTAGATAAATTCTCTCTAAAGTATATAAACCAGGTGCCATGAAAAATACAAATGTAAAAATGCAAGTCATTACTGGCTCTCCATTAAATATCGCCCCTCCAATAAAAAAGGCTATAGCTCCACTTATTATAGACATAATAATTAATGCCATAAAACTCCCCTCAATTCCCTAAATATTATCTTTTAAAGCCAACTATTCTTCCTTCTCAAAAACTAGGTCAAACCTTTTCACTAATCCATGACCATCAAATTTTGTAGGTATTGCAGTTACAAATCTCCATCCCTTTGAACTGTATTCATTAATTAATTCTTTATGATTGGCATCTCCAAACAGCCCTTCGGTTTTTGCCTCTACATATGTATACCTATACATAAAACCTCTCCCTTTTACTTATATTTTCACCTTATATTTTCACCTTATAAAATCTACTTATCATCCGCATTATCTTCAGTGACATACCAGCCCTTTGAAGCCTTTTTCAATATAATTCCCCTTTAAGTTCACCATAGTATATTACATATATTACCATAGCCACGTTTATTATTCTACAATTTTTACCATGTGTTTTCATATAAAGATGAACCACTTCAATCCGAAATCTATTTTCGAACATTCATAATTTAGGCTTTCGTAATGGAAGCCTATAGACCAGTTCCAAATAAGATCTAGATGATTAATTTAGTTTTCATTCAGAGTTAATAGAATCAGCAACTAAATTTTGCAGATTAGAACTGGGGTATCTATTCCTCTAAACAGATAAAAAACTTAAGGCTTCTCCTAATTTCTAAGGAGAAGCCTTAAATGCATATATATCCAAGATCACTTTTTTAATTTTACTATAGCACTTTAACAACAACAACCATTTAAACTCTAAGAATATATATCAGAAAACTCGATACTTATTCTCTCTACATTAGATCTAACTTCCGTCTCTTTATGTTCTTCTTGTGAAGTATCTAGTATTTCTACAGGCAAGGTAATATAAAACTCAGTGCCTTCCCCTAGTTTACTTTTCACATGTATTAATCCTTTATGAAGTTCAACCAGAGCTTTCACTAAAGACAATCCTATTCCAGTCCCTTGAGCCACATTTAACATAATATTATCAGCTTGTCTATATCTTTCAAATATAAGTTCCTGCTGCTTCTCATCTATTCCAACTCCACTATCTTTCACAATTATACTTATCTCTTTTCCAACATCTTCAATGTATACAAAAATTGTGCCGCCTTCGTTTGTGAACTTAATGGCATTTGAAAGCAAGTTAAGCATAATTCTTTCTATTTTATCGTGATCAAAAGCCATATACTTTTCTTCTACTTCAGTATCAAAAATAAGAGTTATATTTTTAGTCTCACAGTAACTTACTATTGACATTGTGATACCTTCTATAACATCTACTATATTTCCATTTCTCCTTTTGAGCTCGAAAAAACCTGAGTCAATCTTTGATAGATCAATTAAATTGTTGACTAGCCTCAGAAGTCTGTAGCAATTCTGCTTCATGGTTTTGTAATATGCTTGTATTTTATCTATAGAATTTACCATCGAATCACGAGAATCATATAATGCTAATATTTGAATTGCTCCGAGTATTACATTTAAAGGAGTTCTAAGCTCATGAGAAACATTTGCAAAATGCTCTGTTATACGCTTATTAAGAAATATTGTATCTTCAAGCATTTTTCCTTTTTCCTCTATATCAGCTGATAACTTCTCTACTTCCTTTTCAGTACTTAAATCTTTAAAAACTACAAGGACAGAAGGCTTTCCTCTGTATATAATATAAGTCCCTTGAATTTTAACAGAAATTTGTCTTCCATCTATAGTTATAAGAGTTGTATCATATGTTTCACCATTTGTTTTCTTTGCAAGTATTTCATTATATATCTCCATGCTTTCATAAAAGTTTTCTTCTTCAATAAATTTAGAAAAATCAACCTTCAAGAGATCTTTTGCTTTAGAAAAACCAAGCATTTTTGCTGCGGTTTCATTTGCAAATACATGCTTATAATCTGAGTGGATAACTATAGCATCACTTGATTTCTCAATCAGAATTCTATAACACTCTTCATTATTTACCATAGCCTCTTCAAACATAATCCTAAGATCACTTTCCTGCTCAAGTCTATCTTTAGTCTCCATTAATGCTCCAGCGACTTTATTAAAAGGTTGTTTAAGACCGCACTGAACCACACCTTTGTATAACATATAAAAAGAGATTGTCCTAAAAACAAAAGCACTGGTATTTTCAATACCGAGAGTGTAATCAAATAAAATAAGAATTATTTTATTTATTATTGCAAAAATAATATATAATTCCATAAAAAAAATCAGTTCTTTATTCTCTCTATTAAAAGCCTTATATAGTATTATGCCGCTG
Organism: Clostridium folliculivorans; assembly: GCF_024341905.1. Taxonomy (GTDB): domain Bacteria; phylum Bacillota; class Clostridia; order Clostridiales; family Clostridiaceae; genus Clostridium_AR; species Clostridium_AR folliculivorans. The sequence continues at coordinate 962,480 of NZ_BQXY01000001.1, read as the reverse complement.
ATAAAAAGAACTATAATTATTATTACTCTGCTGACTTGATTGAATAATGTATTTCCTATACCTTCTATATAGCTTACTGGAAAGATTTTAAAAACATATATGCTTAATATAATTGTTGCTAAAGCAATTATGTATATGAACCTGAATACATTGATATTAATTTTTTTAATACCTTTATTTATAAATATACTTGATATCAAAATAGTTATACTACTAATGTACCTAGCTGAAATCCAAAGGGAAGAAGATAAATTGGCTGAATTCAGGCCAAATATTCCTACATTGAAATAAGCCACCGTATGAAGTATATCAATGGTACCAACTGTCAAGAATCCCATACCTAAAAGCATAAAAAAATTATTGTTGCTTAACTTATAGGTATTACTGGCAAAAAAGTAGATGGCAAAACATATTATTATACCTATAAACATAACTATACTGTGGTAAAACATGTAGTCCGCTTCTATGAGTTTTTGTGAAATGCAAATACTTAAGATTATTAATAGTAAACTTTTTATTACCTCATTCTTAATACTAAAATCCGTGGTACTGTTATCAATATACTTCGCTGTCTTGATCATCTTATCACCTACACTCATATATTTATTCCTAAGATCCTATGTTCTTTAAATCTATATCTATATCTATATTCGACAAAGGATTATTATATTTACTTGTCAATTTTTCTATTAATTTATCTATTCTGGTATTGTATAGAAGTATTCAATTGGCCTCCCCTTCAATTAACTCATAATAATTAAAGTTTATATAGAGATAATTTAACAAAAAAAATAATTTTAACAAACTTACTTAATTCATAATTACCCAATTAATCATATTATAACAATATTTTCTATGTAAAGCTTTCATTTTTTATATATTTTTTAAAAATTTATAAACAAAAACTTACTTTATGATAGATTTTGGATGTTGACCTGTATCTTTATATTAAAAACTTTTAATTATGATATTTATCCTAGGCGCTGCTAATTCAGCTGTTGAAATTAAGTGATATGTCATCATGTAACTATATAAAATCTTTCGGATACATATTTATATACAACCCAAAATTTTACCCCTTAATCTAAAAAAATCACCCTAGCTAGATTGTACATAAATTAATATAATAAATACATAAATACAAATATTAACATTAATACACCCTATTTTATTTATTTAACACACATTTTCCCCTGCAAATACATACCGGTTTGCTTAAATTACGCGCTACTCTTCTTTTATGCTACTAGCCCCCTTGCTAGTAGCATAAATTCTTTATGTGGTAAATCTAATAAAACTTTAACATTAAAATGATTTTATCTCTTCTCTGGATCTATAAAAGTAAACTTATTCTCATGATACTTTTTATTTATATAATCTAGTATTATATCCACTGATATTTTGGCTTTTCTTCTATTATCAAAATATATTTTGTTTTTGTAAGCCTCTAGTAGATAATCATTTCCTGATGCACAAATGGCAACAGCATTTTTGGTTTCTATATGTTCCTTAGCTAATACTGCTAAAAACTCATTAAATAAAATAAACTTTCTCTGCTGGTTATCCTTTAAAAACTTATAAAAGCTGTCTATGTGTCTTACTACGTATATATTTTCTTTAAAATCCTTATCATCCTTATACAATCTTTCGATAATTGATTTACTATTTTCTGAATCCACAACTATATACGGTTCCTTACATTGTAATAGTTTTATCCCTTCATCGATTGCCGATTTATAGTTTATTAAAACTTTATGAAATATAGTATCTTCAATAAAGTTATCTACAATTATTATGGGTACCTTAAACATGCTTGCAGTATCATAGACTTCTTCTGCATTTATATCTACTAAAAAAACTGCATCTAGGGCTCTTTCACGGATTATATTTAAGTCTTTTTTTGAGTCTCCTAGATACTCTATAATCACATGGTAATTGAAATCATACAACGTTTTAACTAGCTCACTTATGAACTGAGATTGACTTTCTAGTCTCCATGGTGCATGTTCTAAGTCACTACTCATTATAAAAACGCCTATGAGCCCTGATTTGTTTCTAGTTAATGATCTGGCAGTGAGATTTGGAACATATCCTAACTGTTCTATTGCGTTTATTACTTTTATTCTTGTGTCCTCTGGTATAGATTCTTTTTCATTATTATTTATAACGTAAGAAACTGTTGCAACAGATACACCTGCCGCCTTAGCTACATCTCTCATAGTAACTTGCTTCATTGATTCACATCCTTTGTAATAGTAGTGTTCATATTTTTTAAATCCATCTTAGGAATTATAATTAATTTGCTTTAATTACAATTAATCATTTTATCAAAGCTTAAATTTGAATATTCATGAACTTTGTAATCTCTAATAGATATTTTATATATTAAATTTTAACAAAAAGGAGCTAATAACAAAAGACAAATGTCCTTTGCATTAGCTCCCTTAAAATATCAAATATTATGGCTGCCAGTTAACTGTTACTATCCCTGTAGCATTAGAAGGAACAGTATAAGTATGATTTGATCCGCCTTCCCAAGTTACAGTTGAACCATTTTTCTTCAAATACTTGAACTGTATTGTAGTTCCTGCTGGAACACTTACATCATAGTACCAAGAAGGATATTTGTATACTACTTGGTTAAACATTGAGCCTATTGCTTTATTTGCATCCCAGTTTCCAAGCTCTGCTACATTACCTGTTAGGTACACATTTTCTCCAAGTGCAGTACTTGCATTGTTTACAACAAATCTTACCAAAACCTGAGGCCCTGTTAAAACGTCATAGTTTGCATAGGTATTACTAGCAGTTCCACCGGATGTCTTTAATGAAACATTTACTTTACCAGCTGCTACGTTTGGTACTACAGCTTTAACTTCGCTATCACTCCATGATACTACTGTTGCTGCTGTTGTTCCAAAAGTTACAGTTCCTGTAGTTGAGCCAAAACCTCTACCATCTATTACTACAGTTTCGCCTGGTCTTGCCATTGGCTGACCAACATGTCCTATAGTAGGTGCATTAGAAGTTGCAGTGTATTGCCATACAGCAGCTCCTCCAGCAGCTAAAGTAAAGGTATTTACTGCCCCACCAGTTCCTACTGTTATTCCATTACCTGAAGTTAATCCTCCAAGTACATCACTGTATGTTCCAGCTGGAAGTGATGTTACAAGGCCACTTATATTTGCACTTGTAGTTAGGTTCTTGTTAACAGCTATTACTGCTACACTATTACCAAACTTTCTTTCATATACATATACATCGTTGTTGATCCACTTTTGTGTTGTATTTCCATAAGCTATCGCTGGGTTTGTCTTTCTTAACGGTGCTAACTTTTGCACTATTTGATATGCATTAGTTGCATTGTTGAAACCAGTCATCATAGCTCTGTTGTTAGGGTCACCATTACCAGTCATATATTGTTCAGTTCCATAATATATAGCAGGTACACCTCTTGAAGTTAAAGTATATACAAGTGCTAAATCTGTTGTTCTAGTACTAGCACCAGCCTTTGTAAATCTGTCCATATCGTGATTATCTATAAAAGTAACTTGATCATTTACATCTTCATATGCTGTTTGAGTGCCTGACACCATTGAATCAAGCCCATACATAGTATCTGTACCATCTCTAAATACTTGTCTTACTTTTTGTGAGAATCTAAAGTCTAATAAGCTCATCCCACTATTGTTTGCAAAATAGTGATTGTTTGGATCTACTTCGTTAGTTCCTAAGAACCATTCACCAAAAGTAAATACAGGTTTGTATCCATAAACAGTATCCATGAAGTTCTTTTGCCATCCCATAGCCATATGCTTTACAGCATCCATTCTGATACCATCTATTCCTAAATCAAGCCACTTCTTTATAGCTGACTTCATATAAGAATCTACAGTATTGTTTTGATGTTCTAAGTCTGCTAAATCGTATAAATTCTTGTAAATACCATCTTCATAGCTTGAAAAATCAGTTCCTCCATTATGATGGAACATTCCAGTTGGGTCATTTGAATATGAACCAATTAGAGTACCATTATCATATAGCTTTCCGTTTTCTGCATAGCTTGTATTTGTTTGGTCTGCTGGAGAAGTATGATTTGGTGCAAAGTCTATTACAACTTTTATATTTTTTGCATGTGCTGCATTGACCATATTTTGAAAATCTGTGAAGTTTCCAAAGTAAGGATTAGTATTCTTAAAGTCTCTTGCCCAGTAACCATGGTAAGAAGTACTTCCATCAGTGAATACTGAATATATATTTTCAACTGGTTGTGATACCCAAATAGCTGTGATACCCATGTTTGATAAATATCCATCATTTATCTTGTTGATAACACCTTGCCAGTCACCACCAAAGTATTTTTTTAGCTGAGTTTTGGTTGAATCGTATAGAGCTCCTGTAGGATTGTTCGCAGTATTACCATCAGAAAAACGATCAGTAACAATCTGATATATAACATCTGTTGAAAAATCAACCTTATTTGATACTGATGCATCTCCTGTGTATGCACTTGCTGCCTTAACTATTAATGGATTAGTATTTTGAGTAACATAAATAGGTAATATTAATGCTAATGAAAGTAAGAAAGGTATAAACTTGTTTCTTAATAATCTAGTAGCTTTTCTCATTTTTCCCCTCCAAAAATATAAATTTTCTGCGCAACCGTTTTCACGATAAAGAAAAAATTTTTCCCTCTTTTTCTCCCCCTCCTTCACTAAGTTTTTTAACTTAATCGGTTAAGTAATAAAGATATATCTTATGTAATTTACTATACACAATGGATTTGGTTAATGTCAAGTGTTACCAATATATTTTTTATATATATTTTTTGTTACTTAAAATATACTTATTTTACAATTATCCTCATATAGGGGTTGCCGAAGGGACCTTCCTGAGTTTTTTACACATCCCCCTTCCAAATGCATATAAGAAAACTTTTTGGCGAATAAGTTTTGTTTTTTACTGAATCACATAAAGGTCTATGATAAACACTTGAGAATTCCTATACAAGTAAAATTATGAATGAAGTAAAAGCAATAAAGTTGATGGTTCAACGAAATGCTACACCTGCCTATACAAAATAATAGATTTTAAAGAAGGCTGATATTTGTATAATTATATAAAAGCTCTTAAGATTAGTGATATAATTAGAGTATAGATTAACTATAATGTCGTACATGAGTATTATGATATTTTATAAAACGGAGTTGATACTATGAACATTTTGAAAGAGCTTATTATTAGAAGTGTATTAGTTGTTATATTGAATGATGCGATTATATTTTATATAATAAGCAAACGTTCTCAAAAAATAACATTACCTATTGCAATTGGAATCATATTAGTCACATGTATTGCATTAGTAATCAATATTTGGTATTGCCTACATCGGAATGGAATAATATAGATAAACTAGTTCCAAATGAAATCTATATCTGATAATCCTGTTGCCATCAATCGTTAACAGAGGCATCACTTAGTTTTATTAGATAGAACTGGATTATCTATTCCGCTGAACTGATAAACTACTTCAGTCATTAAACTCCTGGGATAAGTTCTAATATGAAGTAGTTTATCTATAGATGAACCACTTCATAATTAAACTTATATTTTCAAATTCTCCTCTCAGAACCCAGAGGAGTTTTGAAAATAGATTTCGGATTGAAGTAGTTCATCTTTATATGAATATATTTTTCTTATAAAACATAATTACGGGTGAATAATATTCACCCGTAATTTTTCATGATATTTCAATATTGTATTAAGCCCTTACACCATTTAAACTTTTGATTTCTCCATATGATCATTATACCATTTTGAGAATATTATCTTTAATGAAGCGGCTACTGGAACAGCTATAAGCATACCTATAAGCCCTCCAACATTTCCACCTATTAAAATTGCTAGCATTGTAAATACAGGGTGAAGCCCTACACTATCGCCTACTATTTTAGGTGCAAGAAAATTGTTATCCACTTGCTGAACTGCAAGCATTCCTACTATTGCCCATAAAGCGGTAATAGGTTCTCCACTAAGTAACGCCATAACAACTGCTAGTACAGTACCTACTAAAGGTCCTACATATGGAATCATATTGCATATACCAGCTATTATACCAATGACAAATGCATAATCTATTCCTATGAAATAAAGGACTATTGCAGACAAAATACCTACCATAGAAGCTTCTAATAGCTGTCCTCTTATGTAATTATTAAATGTGTTATCTAATATAGCAAATATTTCTCTTAGCTTGTGTCCTGCTTTACTTTTTCCAAACAAAAGATTGAATATTTTGTTCCATATATCCGAAAAATACTCAGAATCCTTAACCAAATAAATACTTAATATTAGTGCAATAAAGAAGGTTGCTATATTGCCTCCCATTGATACCACAAAGTTTGCTAAACCACCTATACTGGCAGTTACATAGGTTTGTACATAACTTACTACCTGTGCAATCTTTTCATTTAAATCTGTTGGGATTGATATATTCAAACTTTGCAATTTCTCACTAATGTAGTTTACAGATAACTTTGTATTATTCAAGTATTCATTTAAATATGATGTCATATTGGCTATAGTTGTGTTATTTGAAAGCTTTCCACCGACCATTATATATATTCCTATAATAATTGATAAAAATAATCCTATCATAAGAGCATAAACTACAACTATTCCTACAGTTCTTCTAGCTGATGGCTTCTTAATGATCTGTCTTTTTTCTAGAAATTTTTCTATAGCGTCAACCCCTGGCTTTAATAAATATGCAATTACCAAGGCTATTAAAAGTGGCTTAACTAGCCCATAAGCTGTTCTTAATCCGGTCGATACTAGATTATATATATTTACTATGTTATTTAAAATTGATATTCCGATATATATAATCATAACAGTTCCAACAGCATACAAAGAATATTGTAATAGCTTTTTATCTAATTTCATTGGCACTTTACCTTTCTAATCTAATGTTTATATTAAACTTGTACCATTACCTAACACTTAAATATGCAACACAATCAAAATTATATTTGTTATTATATAAATAGCTATAAATAAACTACTTCATATTAGAATTTATCAAAATAAAGATTCTATTTGGAACTGGTTTATCTATATAATACAGTCTATTAATATCTACGGTCTATTCTTACGAATCATTTTTTTGAACTCTTCAACCGATTTATTTATCACTAACTTCTCAGGAAAACTCACTTCATTAAGCACTTCAAGTACAAGGTTCATCTTACCTACATGTTCATCAAAATGAGCATCACTTCCTAGTATTATAGGTACTTCGTACTTTTTGCAAAGATTAAGCATATAAATGTTATTTTCCCTAGCATTTTTTCTTTGATTTTCTGGATTTATTGAATTATTATTAAGCTCTAATAAGGTGTTATACTGTTTTGCAGCTTGCACTATGACTTCATAGTTAAGTGGACAATCACCGTCATCTGGGTGACTTATAATATCTATTTTAGGATGCTTAATTGCTCCTAGCACTGCACTGGTATTCTGTTCTATAGTGCCATATTCATAGCAGAACTTATGAATGCCTGCAATTCTAACATCTAATTTGTCAATATATCTCTCTTCTAAACTCAAACTTCCATTATAATCTAAAATATTTATTTCTGAGCCTAGCATTAGCTCTACCCCATACATTTCTCTTGGAACTACTCTAAGATTTCCAAAATAAATCTGCTCACAAGTTCCCGGTATCCCAGGTGCATGTTCTGTAATCCCCAAAAGTTTTAAGCCTTTCTCAGAAGCAGCTCTAGCCATTTCTCTAATGGTACTGTACGCATGGCCACTTGCAATTGTATGTGTGTGAACGTCTAATTCTATATTCATATAAAAACCCCTTGTCCTAAGTCTTTCGTATCATTATAGCATATTTTTATTCTCATTATAACATTGGGTTATTTACAAAGTCAGCAGCAAAATCATTATTAACCAAGGATTCTCTTATATCCTTATCATTTAACACAAACTACGTTTAACGTTACTTCTTATCTGAATCTTTTTTTCTAACTAAAGATAGACCTCCAAAACCACTTATTATAGCAGCATAGAACCCCAAGTCATACCAAAATCCCGTGTTATTAACCTCATACACCCTAAGTTTATTATTAAAGAATTCTCCTATAAGTGAAATTGGTGCAATCCATCCATGCCAAATTCCAGAAAAAAATCCTGCCTGGTTTGAGGGTGAATTAGTCCCATCCCCTGGGATACAACTTACTAAAATGGTAGCAGTGCTAATAAGTATAATAGTTATTATTAATTTCTTTTTCATATAAATTTCACTCCTTTCTTTAAAACAATTTTAAGTAATAAATTCTGTAATTAATATGTTCTTAAAGCTCTTTCTATGCTGGATATAAAACTTATTTCGCTACTTTTAAAAAAGGTACTGTTAAAACATAACCTAGCAGATACATAATTATAAAAAAACTACTGTTCAGTACTAAATATCTCAACTTATTTTGTATAACATTGAAAAATATCCTTACTTAGTTAAGTTAAAATCACCTCTAAATCCCATTAAAGTTCAGTGCAAATTTTGTCGAAAAACTAATATAAACTAATGATAAAATATTTAAGGAGTGTTGTTATGAGATTCAATAAGGTTAAGCTTTCAAACAAACTAATAATTGGTTTCTCTCTAATGATATTGCTAGTGATGCTTTCCTCTGCACTAGCAATATTTAGATTGAATGCCATAAATCAAAGCGTTTCTAGATTGGTAAACATTGAAAACAAAAAAATTGAACTGGCTTACAAAATGAGAGGTAGCATTAACAAGATAGCAATTAGTTTTAGAAACATATCAATAAGTAGTGATTCTAACTATATAACAGAACAGCAAAAGATAGTTAATGATAACAAAAAGATATTTGAAGATAGTAAAAATGAGTTAGGTTCACTTATCAGTACAGCTGAAAGTAAACAAGTCTATCAAGTAATCCAAACAAATTCAGCAGCAGCCTTCTCAGCCTTCGATAAAGCTATGGCTACAGCTACACAAACTTCTCTTACCAATGCACAATTAGAATTAATACTAAAAGATATTGATACACCACAAGCTACTTTGCTTAAAAGCATAGATGATATTCTTAATTTACAAAACACTTCAATGCAGATTGAAGCTGAAAAAGGCCAATCAACAACAGCTACTGCTTCTAGTCAGATGATTATAATACTTGTTATAAGTATAGTACTAGGGATACTTTTAACTTATATTATCAGAAAGAGTATTGTAACACAAGTTAAAGAAGTTATGAATGGTTCAACAAAGCTTGCTGAAGGTGATTTCAATCTACAGATGGAAGTTGCAGCCAAAGATGAAATCGGAAACACTGTTATTGCATTAAATGATGCTGTGCATAAACTAAATATAAGTATGCTTTCCATAAAAGAGGAAAGCGAAAGTATACTTCAAAGTAGTGAAGTAACAAATAATCTATTTACTGAAGTAAGCTCACAAATAGAACAAATATCAGCGGCTACAGAAGAGATTTCAGCAGGTATGGAGGAATCCTCTGCTGCAGTTCAAGAAGTATCATCAATGACTTCAAATGTAAGAGATGAAATAAATACTACTGCACAAAAAGCTCAACAAGGTTTAGATATAGCATTAAATATTCAACAAAAAGCTACTGCTATAAATAAAGAATCTGTTAGCTCTAGAGAAAATGCAGAAAGAATATATAATTCAACAAAGATTAATCTTGAGAAAGCACTTGCTGAAGTAGCTGTGGTAAATGAAATATCAGAAGTAGCAAATAGTATCGATGCCATAGCTAGTCAAACTAATCTATTAGCTTTAAATGCTGCAATAGAATCTGCAAGAGCCGGTGAGGCTGGTAAAGGCTTTGCAGTGGTTGCAGATGAAGTAAGAAGACTTGCGGAGCAATCTTCTGTTGCAGTTTCTGAAATACAAACAAAGATTAATGCAGTACTTAACTCAGTTGGTAAGCTAGCAGGTTCATCTCAAGATGTATTGATGTTTATCGAAAAAGATGTTTTAAAAGATTATGAAAAATTAATTACAATCAGTGACGAGTACAAAAAAGATGGAGATACCTTTAAGGAGTTAATCGGAAACTTTGCAGAAGTCTCAAAAAATATTTCAGACACAGTAGACCAAATCACAAAGAGCATGGATGATGTTGCAATATCTGTGACTGAAGTAGCCAAATCCTCAACTAATATAGCTTCAAGTATAGTTGAGGTTAGCGGTAAAAATGATTCAATACTAGCTTCTTCAGATAGTAATGCTGATAGTGCATTAAAATTAGGAAAGCTTATACAACAATTCACACTAAAATAATCATCACCTATTTTAATACTTATTCCCTTTAAAGTTAACGAATATATAGATTTTAAAGGGAATATATTTTAATGTTAAGGTGGTGAAGAAATGGTCAATAAGTCTGTATGTAGCTCAGATTTTCAAAACCCTGAGTGGCTAAAAAATCATATCTTTCAAATACTTGATTTTTATTATCCAAAGTGCATGGACTATGAAAATGGGGGCTATTTTAGTTACTTTCTTGATGACGGAACCGTTGGTGACTTTGAAACAAAACATATTTTAGGAACTGCAAAATTTATTTATATGTTTAGCATTGGTGCCTTACTTGATAGTGAAGCTTCATGGTGCATCAAAGCAGTAGAGCATGGATTGAAATTCTTACAAGAATTCCATCTAGATAAAAGTAACGGTGGATATTACTGGACACTAAAAAATAACCAGGTGTCAGATTCCACTAAATCTACTACTGGTCATGCTTTTGTTTTACTTGCCGCTTCTAAGGCATATGAAGCTGGGATACAGTCTGCTAAATATATAATTGAGTATGTTTATGAACTTCTTGAAAACCATTTTTGGGAACCTCATCATGAGCTATATGTAAATGAGATAAATAGAGATTTTACAATTACATCTCCATACCGCAGTCAACAAGCAAATATGCATATGTGTGAGGCTATGATAGCCGCTTATGAAGCAACTTCTGATAAAAAATTTCTTAAAAAATGTTACGAATTATCAAAATCTGTTACAGTAAAACTTGCCTCCAAATCTGGCGGCATGATTTGGGATCATTACGACGAGAATTGGCAAATCGATTGGAACTATGATAAAGAGTCCGAAGAAGATATTAGCACAGCAGCTTTTATACCTGGTTTTTCTATTCAGTGGAGTAAGTTACTTTTAATGCTTAAGAGAAACTTCCCTCAAGATTGGATGGCACTAAAAGCTGAATATCTTTATAATACTACAATGTCAAAAGCAGTAGACAATGAGTACGGCGGCATATTCTACTCCATATCTCAAAAGGGTGCTCCAATTGACACAGACAAATACTTTTGGGTAATGGCGGAGACCCTTGGTGCTTCCGCTCTTTTAGCTTCCGATAGCAAGGAAGCTTATTACTGGAATGTGTATACTTATATATCTACTTACTGTGAGACGTTTTTTATTGATAGTGAACATGGTGGCTGGCACAAAAGACTAAATAGAACTAACACAAAATATAATAATTTGAAAGCTCCTATACCTAAAGTGGACTATCATCCTGTTTCAAATTGTTATGAGGTTATTAAAACTCTAATGTCCTATTAATCAATATAGCTTTGTTTTTATCATTATAAAAGTTATGACTTATAAATTTTTATTTAATAGGATTTCCTTCAATAAGGAAAATCTCTTTTTTGCAATACTTATCGAAAACCTTTATTAATACTGGTTTCTATACAGTAAAAAGTAACTGCTAGTGATGGTTAATCCAACTAGCAGTTACTTTTGTTAACAGCGTATTTAATAATTTATATATACTTGCAGCATACTTTTAAATCGAGATATTCTATCTGTAGTCTTAATTATTATTTACAAACCATAAACAACATTAAGTTGTCATAATTCATACTCTTATGCTTTTTTGCCTCTATAAAACCATCTTCCAAATAAGTATGTTAATCCACCTATGATTATATAAACAACACAATATGGTAGCGCAGAAGGATTTAAATAGATTAAACACCATAAGACAAATATTGCCGTAGACGTACCCAAAGCTAAAAACATATTGATCTTTTCTTTACCTGCCATTATCCCTTGTATAAAAAAAAGTAACGGATTTATAATAATAAGCGTCAGAATTATCATGCCTTCTTTGTCGTATCCACTTATCCTATCCGTTGAAAAAGAAAATACATTTATTAACGTCATTATGATTGATGGAAATAAAATAATTATTGAATTTTTAATTTTCATGATCTCCTCCTTAATTTATCTACAAATTTATACATTCATGTATCAGTGCATACTTATGCCTTTACTCCGTAAGTTCTTTAAATCTCATATCTATATACTCTCTCTCAAAAGAATAACAAATCCTTCTGTTATTGCTATCTAAAATTCTATAATGGTTTGATATTATATTCTGTTGTATGGTAAATCCTTTTTCACTTTTTATATTGTTCCACCACACCTTTCCTCCAAGGGTTGGAGCATATCTTCTCTCTTCATTTGCAAAAGACAAAGATAGAATAATTTCATCAATATCTCCACCAAAAGTTAATTCAAGTATTTCACTTTCTTTAAAAATAACACATACTGCTATGGCTACTGACCAACCTAAGCTTGCTCTTTCTTTTTCAACTTGTACTAGTGTCTTTTTAGATATTCCCAGTATTTCAGCCATCTTATCTTGGGTATATCCCTTTTCAGTTCTTATAAGTTTTATCTTTTCATCAACTTTTTTTATGAACTCTTCTCTTGTCATTTCGCTCACCTTTCAGTCATTAATATCTTAGATGTTGTTTTTTACTTTCGAAATATATCTAAACAATAAAGATATACTTGAATAACAGTTAAATTAAGCGTAACATCACGATTCTTTGCTTTTTTTAAACAAACTACCGTAAAAATATATGATAGAACATAGTGCAAATAATATAAAACTTACTTTTAGTGTTTCCCATAAAATTATTGAAGAATAATTAGTTTTATCCACATTTGTTGGAGGTTCTATATCAGTAAGAGTATTAGAAATAACATTTTTTTCTGTTGCTGCTATGTTGAATTTGTTGTTATTATCTTCATCATATACATCAGCAACATAATATCCTCCATATTTAATATTTTTATTTATTGCTTTAATTTCAAACTTTTTTATATGTAGACAACTATTTATATAACTTGTCATTTGTCTATTGGCCAAATATTTACTTACAGGATTCCCGTAGAATCCATCTACAATATTCATAAAAAATAGAAGTATAGTTAAAATTAAAAATATTATACTGGACCTTTTTAAACAACCCAATCTTGCCTCATCCTTTCAAACCATTATTACATAAAATATATAAAACATAAAAACACAAAACTCACCTTTAGTGTAATTTTACACCAAAAGTGAGTTTTGTTCAATATATTTATTGTATTAATTACAATATTTCTCCATTTGATTCAATAACTTTCTTAAACCAGTCAAAGCTTTTCTTTTTATATCTCTTTAGATCTCTCAAATCAGTTTCATCACGATTTACGAAGATAAATCCATATCTCTTCTTCATTTCACCATGGGAACTTAAAATATCTGTACATCCCCAAGTTAAGTAGCCTATTACCTCTACCCCTTCTTCCATGGCAAGTTTCATCTCTTTTATATGATCTCTCAAATAGTCAATTCTGTAATCATCTTCTACAGTGTTATTTTCATTTAATTCTTCTCTAACACCAATTCCATTTTCAGTTACAAAAATAGGCATTCTATATCTAGCATAAACCTCTTTTAATGCTATTCTAAATCCTATCGGATCTATTGCCCATCCCCATTCATTAGCATCTAGATGAGGATTTCTTGTAATTCCTTTAAATATAGCAGCACTTCCTTCTTCATCTGAAACTGCCTTTACTACATCACTTCTATAATAGCTAAAAGTCAGGTAATCTACTGTGTTTTCTTTTAGTAATTCTTCATCGCCAACTTCAAACACTGGTTTTATGTTTCTCTTATTCCATAGACTTGTTATATATGTTGGATATTCTCCATGAGCAAATACATCAAAATACAAATCATTGAATAGTTCCTTTACCTTTTGATTTGCTAATGCATCTTCTGGCTTGCAAGTGATTGGATATGTTGTAGTATAAGCTACCATCCCACCCATCTTTGCATCAGGAATAATTTCATGCAATAACTTTGTAGCTTTAGCATGAGCTATGAATACATTGTGGCATACTTGAAATGCTAATGCTTCTCTGTTAGCACCTTCTGGTGTAGTTACTCCCCAGTATTCATTCATAATAAGAACTAAATTTTGCTCATTAAAAGTTATCCAATACTTAACCTTATCTTTATATCTCTCAAATACAAGCTTTGCGTAATCTGCAAATAGATCTACTACTTTTCTAGAGGCAAAACCATTATATTTTTCTGCTAAAGCATTAGGCACATCAAAATGATAAAGTGTTATTACTGGCTCTATTCCATTTGCCAATAATTCATCAAACAAATCGTCATAGAATTTTAACCCTTCCTCATTAACTTCACCTTCACCATTTGGCATAACTCTTGCCCAAGAGATACTTGTTCTATATGAGTTAATACCTAATTCTTTAAATAACTTTATATCTTCTTTATATCTATGATAAAAATCTACAGCTACCGTCCAATCAGAAAAACCTTCTGGAATTTCTCTTTTATCAACTATAGAGACCCCTTTTCCGCCTTCATTATAAGCTCCTTCGCTCTGGAAAGAAGTTACTGCACTTCCCCATAAAAAACCTTCTGGAATTATACCCTTATTATTTTCTCCCATAATTGTATTCTCCTTTTTATAATAATGTTGTAACCTTTAATCTTATTTTACATCTCATTTTTATTACTTAGACCTCTTGTCTATACAATAAATTTTGAAAATTATTTATCATTCACACTCTATTATTTATCTTATTTGAACCGCAAATTATCAATATTAAAGCAAAAAACAGCATTAATACTCTAAGGTATCCATGCTGTTTTATTTCATCTAATTATTCACTTTTCTTAGCTAATTCTCTTAAAAATGCTAGCACTTCTATATCTATATTATCATCTTCACGATAACGCTCATCAAAGTTTTCTGTAAGGTAAAATCTCTTAAGGCCAGCTTTAAATTGCTCATCAAACTTTTCATCTACTTCACCTTCAAAATATCCTGTCTTCTTAAGTTCTTCTTTAATTTCACTGATTAATTTACCTTCAATTTTAACTAAATTTCCTGGCTTAGTCTTATAAAAATAAAGCCTATATAAATCAAGAAGTCTCTTTAATTCTTTGATTGGTTCTACATGATCATCCACTCTAAGATCTATATATCTATCATTGAAGCCACCATAGCCACCTTTTTCTTTTACTACTAATAAGGCAGCAGATTGCTTTCCTCTACTGTCCCCACCAGCTGATTGAGCGCTGTCTAAAGCAGCAACAAGTCGTTCAGCCAAGTCTCCTTTTGTATTTTTAAAAGTATCTGCAAGAGCTTCTACAGTTTCAGGATTCACTAATATATTGCCTTGACACGCAAAATTTTCTCCTGCGATTCCACCAGCCCAGTTAAAGCATTCCTTACCTGTAAATGTAGCTCCCTTTCCTTCAGCATCCACAATACCAACTTGACGATATTCTTTCTGCTCATCGTTTTCCAGTAGCTTTTCTAAAACCTTCTCTGCACTTAATCCTTCTTCTAACAGTTTAAGTCCCTCTGGTCCAAAACTAGTATTACACCAGGATTGAGTTGCTATAGCTCCCACACCAGCCTTCGCCCAAGGCACTAAAGCTCCTACCCCTAAAAATTTTGATTGTACTGCAACTCCCCATTCTTTTTCCACAGGATCATACCCAACAATTGAAAAAGTCGCTACAAGATGATCTTTATTTGGAATCATTTTTTATCCCCCTATATCTATATAGATTTTCAACTTAAAGCTGAAGTTTATACTTTGCATTTCACAATCTAATTTCTATGGATGTACCACTTCGTAATAAAATATATTATTTTTAAATTCTCTCACCAGAACCCGTGAGAGTTTTAAAAATAGATTTCGGTTCGAAGTGGTACATCTATAAAACTGCGATTTATGCCAAAATATCTCTCAGATTAAATTGGCTACTTTTATGCTTATTGCTAATTATACCTAAAATGACTAATTAAAAATAATATACATTAGCTTCAGATTAATAACAATAGTGAATAGATTTTATTAGATTATTTGTTGTGATTTTAATAACATGTATTGAACAACTGAACTGATGACACTAATTAAACAATATATGATTATGTATTAAAAAAATGTTGGTGATGATTAGAAATTTGATAAAAAGGCAAGGATTAAGATGATATAAAAAGCATTGCATCTAATATGATCATTTAAATTGGAGGCGTTTCTTTTGATAAACCAAGATATAAAATTCGAAAGGTTAGATTCTCATATTAATCAAACTCTAAAGAAAGATTTATATGATAATAGAATTGTGAGTCATTGTCCATCATGCAAATGTAGAGAATATATTAAATACGGATTTTATAAAGGAATTCAACGATATAAATGCAAAGTTTGTGGAATAACTTTTTCTAAGACGACCAATTCTTTGTGGAGCTATTCAAAAAAAGATACTAGAACCTGGATGGAATTCATTGAATTATTATTAGAAAAGAAATCATTAAGATTTTGTGCTAAAAAGCTAAATATTAGCTTAGTTACAGCATTTTATTGGAGACATAAAATACTTCATTCCATAAATCTAGATATTACCCCTGACAAGTTAAGTGGGGTTGTTCATGTTGGGAAAACTATTGTTCGCGAAAACTTTAAAGGTTCCAGAAATATAAAAAGCTTTAATTTAAACAGGGATTGTCCCGTTAATTTGAGAAAAAATGTATGGATTATTGGGGCAAAGGGAGATGACGATTCATTATTTATCAAACCTTTGTTCAATTCTTGTTGGAATCTTACAACCTTTAACATAAAATTGTACTCGAAGATAGAAGAAAATTCTTATATTGTTCATTATGGTGACAGACATCTGTCTCAAGTAGCAAGAAAACATAATAAAAAAAGAGTTTTAAAAGTAGAATCATATAATAACCTAAGATACTTCAGATCAAATATAAAAAAATGGTTTGAAGTTTTTCATGGTGTAGCTACAAAATATCTCCAAAGATATCTTAGTTTTTTTGTATTATTCAAATTAACTTTACCAATTAACAGTGTTAATCTAATGTTTCATAATCTTCTAAACGGAGATAAATTCATAAAAACTAGCAAAATTAGAATTATAAAAAATCACTTATATTAATTTAGTTCTTTACTAAATCATCAAAGGACAACCATTAGATTTTTAATAAAATTCCTTTCAGTAACTTAACATTTTACTATACTTTATTTTAATAATTGGCCAATATATGAGTTATGTCATAAGAAAAATACTTTCTTATTGTAGTTAGTCTATAATATATCTAGATAACTCAGTTTCAATATATATTTTAAATTGTAACTACTTACAAAAAATAACTTCCGCCTTAATTTACTTTTTTTTCCATATGATATTTTAGATAATTACCAACATTTTTTTAATACATATCTTAAGTGTATTTATATTAATATCATGCATATAGACCCTAGTCATAACTCTTTCTAAATTTCTAATGCATTTGCAGCTGGTTGAATTATAATGTTTATATTTTTAAGCCATACTCTGTTTTCATATGGTTTTCTGATATAAGATTTCTTCTTTCATGCTAGATAATATTCTTATTTTCATGGAAGTTTATTAACTCCATAGAAAGCTCTTTCATCTTATCTATGTCATTCATTTTCTCATATACTTTTATTAAATCTTTGAGATTTTCTAATAGTGAATCATAGTTACAGTACTCTTTTGCCTTACTCACCGCTAACTCAAGAATAAGTGCGCTCTCATCAAGTAAACCTTGCTTAAATAATATTTTGCCCTTTGTATTTAGAACTACAGAAAGGCTTCTTTTATTCACTCTATTTTTAAGCCTTTGTGCCTCATTTGTATATTTCAAACTCTTATCTAATTGCCCAACTCTATAAAAATGTTCCCCTAAATTAGTGTATACTATTGATAATACTAGTTCATTTTTATCTCCCACTTCATCAATTATTGAGTAGTATTCTGATAAAGCTTCTTCTTGTTTATTCAAGGAGTATAATGCATTAGCTCTTATAATCATTGAATTTATTTTGTATTGCTCATCCACGTGTAAATTACTTTCCAAGATATTTTCATTTATTAGTTTTAAACATTCCTCATATCTTTTCAAATAACTGTATGACCTTGCTAAATTAAAACTTGCTTTTATGAAATTAGAGTAATCTTGATGTTGCGCTGAGTAATTAATGCATTCATGAAAATAAAATGCTGCATCCTTATGCTCACTTATTTCACTTTTACATGCTCCTAAACAATTATAAATAAATAATTGTTCCTTAAAGTTTTTAAGTTCTTTTAATTTACCAAGTGCATTAGTAAAACTTATAAATGCATTGTTATAATTACCTTCTCTATAATACTTGTCCCCATTCTTTTTATATGCTTCTGCTAAAATATCATCTAAATTAAAACTTATTGCTATAGTAATTACGTGTTCTATCTCTTCATGTGATATATCTTTTTTAAGCTCTTTTTCACAGAACACTTTAGCATCTTCCTGTGGTAGTGTTGAAAAATAATCTTCATCTATGTTTAGTTCAATTCCTAAATCTTTAGCTTTTTCACTAAACTTTTCATATAAAAGCTTAGAGCTTGTTTTAGTAACATTTCTTCTTCCACTTTCCATCATACTTATAAAAGCTCTGGTCATATTAATATGCTCTAAGTCAGCTTGACTCATATGTAAATTCTTTCTCATAAATTTTATCTTTTCACTAGGTTTATAGAAATTCATTGAATCACTCCTTAATAGATATATTTTTCAAACAATACTTAAAATTAACTATAAATCCAATTAAACTTTAGCAAATCATATTTTTATAATTAGATACTTAAGGCCAGCTTTTATAATAAAGCTATTAATTATTATACACCTTTTTTTGTAATTTCCAACAATAATATGCACTTTATTGCTAAAAAGATAAATTAATATTTTATTGTTCATCTATATTTTTATTAAGATCTAGTAATTCTTTGCAGCCACTCTTCCCATACTCATTAAGTAAACTAATAGCCAATGTTTTCGCATATTCTATTTTCATTTCTTTTGTTAGCTTCCCTTCTATGATTATAGTAATTTCTTTATTCATATAATGAACCCTCTTTAAACATTATTACTTACATAATATGAATAAATATAATTAAGTGTTAAACATATATTCGTCACTATATAAATTATGTGTCATATTCTTAATTCCACTTTATTAAAATAGTATCATAAAGCCTAGGAGGTAATTATGAAAGCAGCTATCTATAGTAGAAAATCTATATTTACCGGTAAAGGTGACTCAATTGAAAACCAAATAGAATTATGTAAACAATATGGTTCTAATCTTGGTATCAAGGATTATATTATCTATGAGGATGAGGGGTTCTCAGGCGGGAACACTAATAGACCTAGATTTCAGCAGCTTTTAAAGGATGCAAAGAAAAATTTATTTAATGTACTTATATGTTATAGACTTGATCGTATAAGCAGAAATGTAGCTGATTTTTCAACTACTCTAGATATGCTTCAAAAATATAATATTAATTTTATAAGTATTAGGGAGCAATTTGATACTACTACTCCTATGGGTCGTGCAATGATTTATATCGCTAGTGTGTTCGCTCAACTGGAAAGAGAAACTATCGCTGAAAGAGTTCGCGATAATATGCTTCAGCTTGCAAAATCAGGTAGGTGGCTTGGAGGACAGGAGCCATTTGGTTTTGCTGCGGAAAGAGTTACTTATATTGATAGTGAGTTTAAAGAACGTTCATTGATGCAACTCTGTCCACTTAAGTCAGAACTCAACATAATTAATTTAATCTTTTCTAAATACTTAGAACTACGTTCCTTGTCAAAGGTTTCAAGATATTTAAATTCATCAAATATAAAGGGAAAAAACGGAGGACAATGGTCAACTATGCAACTCAGAAGAATTCTCACAAGTCCATTATACGTAAAGTCTTCTGAAACAACAAACAACTTCTTAAAGCAATCAGGCATGAATGTATTTGGTGATGCAAATGGAAACGGATACCTTACTTATAATAAAACCAAAAACATCACAACTGACAGAGATATTACAGAATGGATAGTTGCCGTTTCTAGACACCAAGGCATAATAAATGCTGAGGATTGGATAAAAGTGCAGGGAATCTTAGATAAAAATAGAGAAAAGAGAAGCAAAAGACTTGGTACAGGTGATAACACTGCTCTTTTAACTGGATTATTGGTTTGTGCAAAGTGCGGATCTAGTATGAAGGTAAAGCAAGGTCATAAATCTAAAAACCAAAATAAAAGACTTGATTACTATGTATGTTCTGCTAAAGATAACAGTAATGGCTCTAGGTGTGATAATAAGAATATAAGAGTTGATATATTAGACAATCTTCTAATTAAGCAAATTAAAGCATATGATAAAGATTTATTAATCAGCTCACTTTCTTCTTTGATGCAACTTTATGAGAAAGGAACAGATGAAGAAAATCATATTAATGCTTTGAAAACATCAATAAATGAAAAAGAACATATAATAAGTAACTTAGTTAAACAACTAGCACTTTCTGAAAAAGAAGAGATATCCAAGTATATAATTAAAGAAGTGGAAAAACTAGATACTGAATTGAAAGATTTAAAATTTAAATTTAATAATAACTATACAACTAAAATAACTAAATCAAGTTTTCCTAAAGTTAGCCTCTTTCAAGAAACTCTTTGTTCTCCTGGAGATGAATATGAAGTGATAAAAGATGTTATCCATAAAAGAAATTTACTAAACACCATAATTGACACCATATCTTGGAACGGAGATACTATAGAACTTAAAATTAAGTTTATAAAATCATGATTTATTTTCTTTACTATAAAATGATGCTTTTCTATAACTGAAGGACAATATTCCGTTCCAGCATCAATACAATCTATTAACTCTCTGTCCATCTACTCCTCCACAATAATTATTTAAGATTTATTTAGCCTATATGATTATGATATTTTAAATCCTATACTACTAAATTATTTCATCATAACTCATTTGGTTACTATAGATATTCAATTTCAAAATTTTATTTTTACTTTAATATAATTTAAAAATGTATCACTTTATTATAAAACTTTTGTTTTTATAGATGTACCACTTTAATACGAAATCTATTTTTAAAACTATATTTCGTATTAAAGTGGTACATCCATATATCTTCATACTTATAAAAACTTAATTTACAATATACTCAATGTGTTCTTCCTAATAAAAAATAGAGCCTGTGAAGGCTCTACTTTTTATTAACATATTTCTTTATAACTTCATTTCCATCACTATCAACAACTGTTACTTTACCACCAATTTCACCTTTTTTATTACAAAAATCAGTATAATCAATCTTGTAGCTTTTTCCTTTAGGCAATACAAAATCTATTTTACTTTCTGGATTATATCCATTTTTCTCTACCGCTTCTTTACCGATAGCTTCACTTACAGCTACTGAATGAAAATCATAGTTTTCTTTTATATAATCATAGACTTTTGCAGTAGCCTCCCATCTATCTGGGCAATTAAATACAACTATTATTATATCTCTTCCATTTAAATTTACGGAGGATACTAGACATTTTCCAGCCTGACCTGTATAACCGGTTTTAACTCCATTAGCTTCAGGTATTCTATGTAATATTTTATTTATATTTGTATAATCTCTTGTGAATCCATACTTTTCTTTTCTTAACTCCTTCACTGCTGCTATTTCTCTAAACTTTTCGTTTTGCATTGCAACAGAAGTTAATAAAGCCATATCATATGCTGACGAATAATGATTCTGGCTGTCCAATCCATGAGGCGACTCAAAATGTGCATCCATAAGCCCTAAGCTTGTAGCAAAAGAACTCATAACCTTTGCAAAATTCTCTACACTTCCTGCTTGAGCTTCTGCTAAAGCAATAGCTGCATCATTGCCAGATCTAGTCATAAGTCCAAATACAAGCTCATGTATACTTATCTCTTCTCCGCTTCTAAACCCCACAGTTGAGCCTCTTATTGATGCTGCATTTTTACTAATAACTACTTTTTCATTTAGATTCTTATTTTGTAAAGTTATAAGAGCCGTCATTATTTTCGTTGTGCTAGCCATAGGAACAGGCATATAGCCATTCTTATTATATAATACTTGTTTTGAATTTCTATCCATTGCCAATACATATCTAGCACTAGGAGTTAAATCTTTACCATAGACTGTTATATTGTTACCTATTAATAAACTAATAAGAAGAAAGCTTAAAAAACAACTAATTCCCTTTTTAATATTCATAACATCAGTCCTTTTTTATATTTTAACTACATAATACTTATTATCTTATACTCACATATATTTTGAATTTATTTTATGGTTTTATAAGATGCCATATTAAACTTATAAATTCATTAATGAAGATTTCAATCTAACAATTTATCAAGGTAGCAAAGCTATATATATAAATTCCCCAAAATAAAATTGAAATAACCTAGATATACATGGTTATACGTAAAAAAAATGGAAATACTATAAGTAGAAGGATTAATATATCCTTTATTTTTGGAGGAAGGCTAATGCTTGCATTATATATTTTTATATTAATACTTTTATTATTAATTGTACCTTTTCCTATAAAGCTTAAAATAATATTTGAAGATTTGGACTTAGAAGTTTATTTATATAGATTTAAAGTATTTTCTCTACAAAAAATGTTAAGAAAGAAAAAAGAAAAGGAAAAGTGCAAACCTAAAAAAGAAAAGAAAAAACCTAAGAAGAAAAAGATTCAATTCAATATAGATGTCTTGAAAAATATAACTTATAGATTAAATCATAACCCAATAAAACCTAAGATGAGATTATGCTACGAAATGAATTATTCTACAGGAGATGCTGCTAGTACAGCTAAAATATACGGAATCATATATCAAGTTATTACAACAATTTATATGATAATTAACATCCCTTTTAAGATTATAGAAAATGATACGAAGCTAACTCCTAATTTCCAGTCTGAAGGTATTTCCGTTAAAATTAAAATAAAAAGTATAATTTTTTTAAATTTAGTAAAAATTATATATATAATTTTATTAATATTATTGTCCTTAAAATATAAGGAGGTGGACCCTAAAGGGGAAAGTTATGGAATGTAATCATCCAATTGAAAACTTAATGAAAACAACCATGGAAAGTCTACGAGATATGATAGACGTTAACACTGTAATAGGGGATGCTGTAGAAACAAAAGATGGAAGTTATATAATTCCTATTTCTAGAGTATCTTTCGGATTTGCTTCTGGCGGAAGTGAGTTTGGTAAAGAAGTGCCTGAAAAGTATCCATTTGGCGGAGGCTCTGGTGCAGGGGTTACTGTCAGACCAGTTGCATTTTTAGTTCTTAGAGAAAACTCAGTAAGACTTCTTCCTGTAAATCAAACAAATACCTATGATAGAATTGTGGATAATGTTCCTCAAGTCTTAGAGGTTATAAAAGATTTCTTCTCAAAGCCTAAAAATAGCAAGGAAGAAAATTGCAACAAACCTGAAACAAATCAATAGAACTAAAAATATAGACTTTCGTATATAACGAAAGTCTATATTTACTTATTCTTTTGTTAAAAATCATAGAGTTTATAAGCTTTTATTTCTTACTCTCTTTAACTTTTACTATTATAATTCAATTTACTATTTATGTACTATTACCTATATATGCTTTATAAACATTATTTAAAAGTATGTATATTCAAAGTCTCTATATTAATTATTGTTCATCAAATTGATTCGAATCTTGTGTATCTTCAACTTCTTCTATTTCTTCTATTTCTTCAAATAAGTCTAGTGAAGGAAGTTCTTTTAAGTCTTCTAGCCCAAATTGCCTTAAAAATTCTTCAGTAGTTCCATATTGGATTGGTCTACCAGGAACCTCCAGTCTGCCCATTTCCTTAATTAAGTTCTTTTCCATAAGCCTTTGTACTGCACTATCGCTTTTTACTCCACGAATTTCGTCAATATCCACACGGGTAACCGGCTGCTTATATGCTATTATCGCTAAGCTTTCTAAAGAAGCTTGTGATAAGGATTGTCTTGAATTCTTTTTAAGTAGCTTTTGTACATAGTCACTGTTTTGTGGCTTTGTTACTAATTGATACATACCATTAATGCTTATAATCTTTATTCCTCTTCCTTGGTTTTCATATTCTCTCATCATGGATTCTACTATCTCTTCTACTAAGTCTATATCACATTCTAATATTCTCGCTAAATCTTTAGGTCCTAGTGGTTCACCTGTTACAAATAGGAGAGATTCTATTACTGACATATACTGACTTTTCGTAGAAACCTCTTCAAACTCTAATTGATCTATATTAATCTTGTCCACTAAATTCATTCCCCTCTATGTATATGTTAGAAAAACTATCTTCCTGTATTACTTTTATTACCCTTTGCTTAATAAGCTCAAGTACCGCTAGAAAGGTCACTACCTTTTCTAACTTTGACTCACATTCAAACAGCAGATTCTGAAAGTCAATGTGTTTTCTACTAAGTATAGCCTCTGAGATATAACTCATCTTATCTTCTAGTTTATACTTGTCTGCATATATTCTCTTTTCTATTACAGTTGTATTCTGCTTATTCTTATAATTATTTATGAGCTGATTAAAAATGTTGTACAAATCAAGCATGGTTATATTTAAAAGTAAATCTTCAGTATTATCTTTGCCTAAGTCTTCTATTATCTCAGGTTTCTTTGTAAATATCTTGCCTGTGTATAAACTTTTTTTGCTAAGAAATACTGCTGCATTTTTTATTTTCTTATATATTATAAGTTTCTCTACTAAATCAAGCTTCGGATCCTTGTCCTCTTCATCTTCCTTAACTGGTTTAGGAAGGAGCATCTTTGACTTAATCTCAAGCAACGTAGCTGCTACCACTATGAATTCTGATGTTATATCCAAATCCATCTCCTTCATTGTATTTAAATAATCCATATACTGATTTGTAAGTTCATATATCTTAATATCATGAATTTCCATCTTATTCTGCTTTATTAAATGCAAAAGAAGATCAAATGGTCCTTCGAAATTCGTTATCTTAATGCTTGGAAGCTGCATATAATCTCTCCTATTTTTTCAATTAATTAAGGTATGTAAAATATAGGCGCTGTTAAGTCACCATGTTGAAATTAAGCGGTAGTCATCCGATACTTTAATAAGCTTACATATATCTACTTAATTTTATTAATAGTCCTAAACATAGCCAAAGTATACAAGCATAATACTAAGAAGTATAGCTTGTTTTAAAAACTTCCTATATATATAATATCAAGTTAAAGATTATTAAGCAATAAATCAAAAAAAGCAATAAAAAAGCCGCTGAAGCGATTTTGTTCGGTTAGCTTTTTTTCACATATGTCTTTCGAAATGCATATAGTGGAAATTCTGGCAGGCAACACATATTCTTCTTTTTTTATTCTTTAACTTATACTATGTCTTAAGTATGTTCGCTTAATTACACACAAATATAATTTAGCTATAATTTCCAAAAGAATAATAAAAATTTAACTAAAGCGATCTTCTTTAGTCAAATTTTTTGCGCATCTGCCTTCTCTGAACGTATGTGAAGAAATTCTGGCAGGCGACACATATTCTTCTTTTTTTATTCTTTAACTTTATACTATGTCTTGAGTCTATTCGCATGATTATCTACAGATATAATTGAGGTATAATTTCCAAAAGAATAAAAAAAGAAGGATTTTACTCCTTCTTATACTCCACCTTTGAAAAGGTTTTGGAAATTGTATTTTATATTTTCTAGGAAATTAGCCTTCTTTATATCCCTATCAGAATACAATTCAACTGAACCTACTAATTCTTCACCTAAGAAGAAATCACATTTTCCTACTATTTCACCTTTTTTAAACTTAATTTGATCTGTTTTCAATGATAACTTTTTAGTAATCTTATCAGCAGATCCTTTTTCGATGGTTACAACAGCATCAGTTTTAGCTTTTGCCATAAAGAACTTTTCTCCATCTTTACTCATGCTTATCTTTTCAACATCTTGATCTTTTACAAATAGCTTTTTGCTTTCAAACTTTGAGAAGCCAAAATTTAATAACATACTTGCATCTCTGTTTCTAATCTTGAAGGTTGGTGCTCCCATAATTACTGAAAGCATTCTTACACCATCTCTTGTAGCAGTTGCTGATATGCAGTACTTAGCATCATTTGTAAAACCAGTTTTAAGTCCATCACAGCCTTTAAAAAATCTTACTAGCTTATTATGGTTTACAAGTTCTATAGGTGATTTTCTTCCTTCAGATATGTTATCCATATATGTACCAGTGTACTTTAGTATCTGTGGATGTT
This sequence comes from Clostridium folliculivorans, assembly GCF_024341905.1. Taxonomy (GTDB): domain Bacteria; phylum Bacillota; class Clostridia; order Clostridiales; family Clostridiaceae; genus Clostridium_AR; species Clostridium_AR folliculivorans. The sequence continues at coordinate 935,893 of NZ_BQXY01000001.1, read as the reverse complement.
TTAATAATTCCCTTGACATTAATGAAATATCATAAGCAGTTGATAAATGTCCATCAGCAGGAAGTCCAGTACAGTTTTTAAAAGTAGTATCCTTCATACCTAAAGCTTGTGCTTTTTCATTCATAAGACCTACAAAACTGTCTTCAGTACCTGCAAGGTATTCTGCCATGGCTACGGCAGCATCGTTTCCTGAGGCTATTGCAATACCTTTAAGGATTTCCTCAACAGTTCTTATCTCACCAGTATCAAGAAGCATTGTGCTTCCACCCATCTTTTTAGCATTTTCACTAGCCGTAATCTTGTCGCTAAATTTTATTTTGCCACTATCTACAGCCTCCATTGCTAAAAGCATAGTCATTATTTTTGTTACTGAAGCTGGCGCAAATTTTTCATGAGAATTTTGCTCAAAAAGTATTTTACCACTTACAGCCTCCATTAATATTGCTGATTTTGCCTCTACCTTTATTTGTTCATCAGCTAATACAGGAAATGAAAATAAGCTTAATAATAAAATTAATGATAATACAAAACATATTGATTGATATTTGATTTTTTTCATATATACTCCTCCTTTCGACATTATTTTTACCAAAATAAAATAATTTATGACAAAAAAAGAAACTCTAGACTATAAAATATACCGTAACAACGGTAACTAAAATCTAGAATTTCTTTTTAAATATTATAAAACTTTAATTTACGCTCTTGGATGAAAATTATTATAGGAAATATTTACTTTGTCCTTAGAAACATAATCAAAGTATAAATCCATATAGTTCATTACATGTGTTCCCATAAGTTGCTGCACTATTTTTGGATTTGCTCCATTTTCTAGTAAGTGTATAGCAAAAGAATGCCTTAGAGTATTGAGATTTATAATCTTCTTTATGCTTGCTTTTTCATTATACTCTTTAACGATTCTCCAAATTCCCTGTCTTGTTAAACCCTTTCCATTTAAATTCAAAAATAATATTTTCTCATCCTTGCTTATCTTTTCTCTTTGACCTAAATACTCAATAATAGCAGTTCTTGCGGCTCTTCCAAAGGGAATTATTCGTTCTAGCCCTCTTCCATCCTTACATGTAATAAAGTTAAGATCTAGATTAACATCATCAACAGTTAAGGAAATTGCTTCTGTAGCCTTAATTCCAGTTCCGTACAATATTTCTAAAACAGCTCTATCTCTTATTCCTTTTATATTGCTTATATCAATACAGTTTATTATTTTTTCTACTTCTTCAATAGTCAAAATTGGACCTATGTCCCTTCTTTCATTTCTATCAATCTTAGGAAACTTAGGGACTTCCTTAACTAGATTCTTATCGCTTAAGAATCTGTAGTAACTTCTTAAAGCTATAACACATCTTTCAATTGACTTTACACTTTTTGTATCAGTAATAGCTTGTACATAGTAGCTCACTGAATAATCATTTTCTAAAGGATCTATATTATTTTCCTCTAAAAAATTATAATATCCAATAATATCTGTTATATATGCTTCTACTGTATTATTACTTTTATTCTTAGCTATTAAGTTTTCTTTATATAAACTAATAAAATCATTCATATTAAAACATCCTATACATAAAATTTCTTGATTATTATCTTCATTAAATTAGGAACTATATATGTTTCTAAGAATATTCCTGCAACTAAAAATATAGCTGAAAATAAATAGAAGTTAACATAACTTAAAATGGCCTCATTGGAAACTACTGATTTAGTAAACTTGCTTTTAAGCTTTGCCATAGAAAACTGCACTGCTAAAGAACTGCATATTATTATAAAAGGTACTATAACAATATTTTGAGGCACCAGTGCAATAAGGGCTAGTCCAACTCCACGATTACCAAGTATATTTACTAATAAAGAAAATGAAAACCCAATTAAAAATCCCTTAACAAGTACTATAATAAGTACAAAAGGCGCTCCTACTATTATAAAACCTAACAATAATATTCCAATGAAAAATATCAAATTGTTTTTCATTGATTCAATTATCAAATCTTTATAATTTATCTGCTTATCGCTTACTGAAGAAACAAAACTATTAAAATAACTCATAACATCATTTTTACTAGCTTGGCTCATATAAAGTATTGAGTAAACTCCTAAAACCACTCCTACAATAAATACCGCAGTAATTATTAAGTAAATTAATTTATTTTGTCTTAAGTTTTCATTAATTTTATTAATAAATGTGTTCATCTTTTTATCCCCCTTTTTTTGCTTAATAAATATTATGTTCAAATCTCTCAAGATATACTTAAAGAAATTATCTATTTGGTGAATATAAGATGAACTTTTTTTAACAAATATTTTATCTATATAAATTGAAGAGCTGCAATAGTTTTTCCATCTTCAATTTTACCTTGTCGTACCATATCTTTTAATTCTTCTAATGTAAATTCTTTTAGATTTATAAATTCATCATCATCAAAGTCTGTTTCACCTTTGGTGAGTCCTGTTGCTTTATAAATCCCTATATACTCATCACAAAATCCAGGTGCTGTTGCTATTTTGCCTAAGTACTGGATATTACTACAGCTGTAACCAGTTTCCTCTTCTAACTCTCTTTTTGCCGCTTCCATAGGATTTTCACCAGCATCTAACTTACCTGCCGGTATCTCTAGAAGTATCTTTTCTACTGGTTTTCTAAATTGTTCTACTATTAAAATCATTCCATTATCTTTTATAGCTACTATAGCCACAGCCCCCGGGTGTCTAACTATATCTCTGTACCCAACTCTTCCATCTGGAAGCTCCACCGTACTTCTTACTACCTTTATAAAATCTCCAGTATATTTTAAATCTTCTTGTAAAGTTTTTTCATCTAACTTAAAACTCATAATCATCCTCCGAACATTGATATCTTTAATAAATCTTCACTTTTTACTTAAAGCAACTAATAATATTATAATATAACCACGCAAATTTTATTTTTATATAATAGAAGATTTTTGTTAATTTTCATTTTAAGTTAAATAATATACCAAATTTTCACAAAAGTAAATATAGATTACCCCGCTCTACATACTTACACTATAATTACATACATACTCTCTTCAATTTGTTATAGTAATTATTACGTTTATTGATATCAAAGCCGTTGGCTGACAATATATCTAATATAAACTTGTCAAAAGCGAAATTTCCTCTTTGCCTAAAGTTATCTACATATTTCTGTGATATATTTAAAAATTCGTTCTGCCCATGATATAGGCAAAGACTTTCTTCATCTAATAAATAGTCTACAGTGTCCTCTCCCTTAAAAAGGTTGCTATTTATTAATGAAATAACATAACTTACATATTCTTCTGTATTTGCACTACTCCTTATTGCCGCATCAGAAAAAGAGTTTTTGCTAAATCCACTTTTCTTTACTTCATTTAAACCCTTCACAAATATCTCTCCTTTTATCTAAAAATTGCTAATAAATTTATAATTGACGATAAAAAAGACTTCCTTATATCTATCATAAGGAAGCCATAATCTCTATATCAATCTTATAGTCCCATATGAAATATGGTAGGTATTAGCACCACACCGTGGTAGGTTGCTGTAAGTTCATCGAGCCCATTCTCTCCCTTACTCTTTATAAGCAAACTTATTCAATTTTATATCCGTAAAAATAAAAATCGTTAATTTAACTTTAATTCGCGTTCTTGTGAATCTCATGTTCTAAACACATATGAGTAACCTTATAGGTAATAATTTTTTTACTCTTTAGTTCTATATAGCTTTTGTTTTTTCTTATAGTAAAGCATACTAATATATAGTTTCATCTAGATTACAATTATCTAAAAAATAAAATAAACCTCTAATCATACGATAAGAGGTAGTTTACAATTAAAAAACCACTTATCCTTATTAGCATTACCACCTTGAATAAAACAGGTTGGTGTTATGGTACAAACGAGCTAATCCTCTTCCATAACTCTTGATAAATATTATTAACTTTTATTACATTATAATATTTTCGCACTTTAAAGTCAATAAAATTATTGTTGTTTTAAAATTGTTAGCACTTTATTTACATTTTAGCATTTTTATATTATTGGGCTATGCTAAATCACTATGTTGAAATTAATTGGTTAATCATCCGACGCTCTTTAGATGAACAACTCTATAATTGAATTTATATTTTTAGGAGTAGAGTTGTTCATCCTTAATGAGCTTACGCAAAGAATTAATATGATTTCTTCATATTCCATGGCTAAAAATGTAAACTCACTACGTTCGAACAGTACATTTTTACTTTTTAATAATCCATACTTTTTGTAAGCATTTGATATCTTAAATTTAAGAAAATAAAAAGGTTATTTGATTAAAAAGTAAAAAGTAAAAATATATCGCCTGCCAGAATTTCTTCACATACGCTTAAGAAAAGGCAGATGCGTAAAAAAATCACTAATAAAGAACGATTAGCGATTTTTTAGAGCCATTCCATCTGAAAAAATCATTTAATTCTAATAGCTTGCTCATATAGCATCTCCTGTATAACCAATTAATTTCAAAAATATTCTTAAACATAACTTATCACTTAACTTCAACTCTTGCAGTTTCTAACCACTTATCTAGTGCCTTTTTATTAAAAACATATTTTCCACTAATCTTTATATAAGGGATTTTTGTATCCGGACTCGCAACAATCTTATTTAAATCATCTTCTGATATATTTAAATATCTATAAGTATCTACAAAATCAAGCATAGTTTTGTTATTAGTTGAATTGCTAGTTAGGTTATTGTTACTTTGATTGTTTATTGCATTTCCCATATAAGAATTTGATTGTGCTATAGCATACATTCCATTTGCACCAGCCTGACCATTCAACTCATATGAATCTGCTACTTTTATCATAGCCTTTCCCAAAGAATTAGCGCTAAAAACTAAACAAAGCCCTAGTATAAGGATTGCTATTGGCATAGCGTTGCCTTTTATGACAGCATTATAAGCTTTTTTTATAAATTCTTCATCGTTAAATATTTTTCTCATATTAATCCCCTTTATAACATTAATTATATACAGCAACTTACTCAATATCCTATTTATGTATATTCTATTTAATTAGCTTTTATCCTTTAATTTTGTTGCATAAAATGAACTTTTCATTATACACTAGGTATTTAGTTAACAAATTATAAGAAACTTAATTAAACTTCTCACCAATGTTCACTTCAATTTCATTTTAGATATAACATACTCTAAATCTTTCTTAATATATACCAGCCTTTTATTATATAGTTTAATAATATAAATTAGTTTGTACAGTAGATATTACCATTCTAAAATCAACATACTCAACTGGTCGTGTTGATTTTATTACCTTAAATAAAGCAACTGGAGAGCTTATCTCATCAGACAGTAATCCTTTAAGTCAAAATAACATTTAAAGTGGAAAAATACCTAACTCTGCTAAAACTTATAAAGTTTCTGACATTATTTCCAAGTCATTAACTAATCAAAACACTTTAAAAACAGAAAATACAGACAGAACTTTCACTACTTTAGATGACGGTTATTGGCTTTTTAAATACTCATGCTCGAGAAGAAATTGCCACTATGAAGGTATAGCAGCTGCAGTTGTTTGTACTGCATGGATGACTATCACTGGTGTATCTGCATGGGCAGCTCAGGTTGCTATTACTAAAATATGGGGACGAATATCAAGTTTAGTAGATATACCTACTCCATTGCCATAAGTAGGTGACAATTGGGAATATAACAGTAATGTATATTATGATGCTCATAATAGTTCAAACGGTATGACATGTTTTCATTATTGCTGGAAAGGCGTAAATCAAGATTATTATATTGGTTACTTCACTAGGACTTAAAATTAAAAATGGAGGATTAATTTCCTGCATTTTTTTTATAAAAAATATAATTTATGATAATATTGCCTATCCAACAAATTAACATAAATATTACAAATCTAATTAAAGTCGGAAAATTTGTTTTGAATATAGTTGAAAGTATTGTAGTAGAGCATATTACAAACCACACTAATTCAATAATAACTTTTAAAATAAAATTCTTCCTCATAAATACCTCTCTATTCTTTTATACATATATATTATAATGTTAGAAATAACACTCTTCAACCATAATATACCAAAATGAGTTATATATTCAATCTATCATTATTTGCAATTAACATTATATACTACTTTCTTGTAAACTATATCTATTCTCATATGTTTTTTCAGTGATAGCTTCAGTATGTGTAATATTACATTCTTCTTCTAAAAATTCAGAAAATAGCTTTAGTGTAGATTCATAAGATTTTCTAGTATTAATACTTATATTTTTGTTTGTGAAATAAATCAAAAAATCTTCTATTGCATCTTCTACAGTTAAAAACCTTTTTTTTAGTTTTCGTAAAACAAAAAACACCTCCTAACCAATCTGATTAAGAAGTGTTTATGAACAAACCTATATAGTTTGTTGATGTAAAAAATAGTTTATTGGTATATGTTTGATAAACTTTATTGTCAAAAATGTCACAGCCATGCCATTAGCTCACTTTATTTTTAAGTCTTAATTTATCTGCGACCATAGCGATAAATTCAGAATTTGTTGGCTTGCCTTTATCATTGTGAACAGTGTAGCCAAATAGTTTGTTTATAGCATCCACTTGTCCTCTTCCCCAAGCTACTTCGATAGCATGTCTTATAGCTCTTTCAACTCTACTTGCAGTAGTATTATATCTCTTTGCTATAGAAGGATATAACTCCTTTGTTACAGCAGATAATAGTTCCATATCATTTACTACCATGCTTATAGCTTCTCTCAAGTACATGTATCCCTTAATATGAGCAGGAACTCCAATTTCATGAATGATGCTTGTTATTTCAGATTCTAAATCTAATGGTTCTTTCTTAGTTTCCACCTTAACTTCTGGTGTTTCCATTAGAGGAACAGTTTTTCTAGTAGAATCTCCTGATATTGTATCATTAAACATTTGTCTTATTCTCTTTGTAAATACATCCATATCAAATGGCTTAACAACATAGTAATCTGCACCTAAAGTTATAGCTCTTTGAGTAATCTTATCTTGCCCTACAGCAGAAAGTACAATTATTCTTGGAAATGGATCTAAGTTCATGGAAGCAAGTTTTTCTAAAACTCCAAGTCCATCTAAATGCGGCATAATTATATCCAATACAACTAGATCAGGTTTTCTTTCCTCTATTAATTTAAGAGCTTCTAACCCATCCTTAGCAATCCCAGTTACTATTATATCTCTCTGATTAAGAAGATAATCATTTAATATATTACAGAATTCCTTATTATCGTCTGCTATTAATACTGATATTTTTGATTCTTGCATAAAATTCTCCCCTTCGCATAATCATTCCAATTATTAACAATTAATTACAATTAAATAAATTCGACAAAAGTTCTTTATTTCCTTCTTAAAAAATTTTTTATTTTAAAAAAGATATCTTATTAAGATATCTTTTTTCATTATATCACAATATTTACTTTTATGTTACTGTATAATACCAGCATCTTTTAGCATCCATTCTATATAAATACCATATCCTACATCAGGTTTATTTATCAAAACATGTGTTACAGCTCCAACTATTTTATTATTTTGTATAATCGGACTTCCACTCATACCTTGAACAATACCACCTGTTTTTTCTAATAATTTAGGATCTGTGACTTTTATAATCATACTCTTTGGACCAGGTTTATCTTGAGATAAAAGTTTTACTATTTCGATGTCGTACATTTGTGGACCACTTTCATCAATAGTAGTTATTATTTTTGCTTTTCCTTCTTTTATTTCATCTCTAAACCCAACTTTTAATGGTTTGCTGCTTCTAGTTCCTAGTGTCTTATCTGCTGTTCCAAATATACCACAAACAGTGTTATTTACTATTGATCCTAGAGGATTATCTTCTTCCACAAACACGCCTTTCAACTCTCCTGGAGTTCCTTTTTGACCTTTTCTCACACTAATTATTGAAGTATTAACTAAAGATCCATCTTTTATACTTAATATAGTATTAGTGTCATTATCTGTTATTGGATGCCCTAAAGCGCCAAATTTTTGAGTTTTAGCATCATAAAATGTTAGTGTACCTACTCCTGCAGTAGAATCTCTTACCCACAAACCTATTTTGTATTTTTCATCTGTTGCAGCCTTTATACCGTTAATAGTTTTATCTACTAATTGATTATTACGATTTAAAGTAACTGTCACATTAGAAGTAGTCATATTATTTAGCTTTCTTATTAAGTCTTTAGAGTTTTCTATTTCTTCATTATTTATTTTTAAAACTACATCACCTAATTCTATCCCTGCTTTTCTACTTGGGCTTTCAGCTTTTCCTTCATTTGTTTCAACATCTGAAAATCCAACTACTAGGACTCCTTTGGTTTGTATTTTGACACCTACACAACTACCACCAGGATATACTTCTAAATTTTCAGTCTTTTGAGAAAAAACTGATTTCATTGGTACCATTGCTAGTGCTTTTGGCTTTGCTTGAACTTCTTTGCTACTTGTATCTCTATTAAAGTATGTAAGAACGTTACTGTATCCCTTCTGCACTATATTCATGTAACTTCTAGTGGTTGTAAATTCATTAGAAGAGAATGTGTAAAAGCTTACGAACATAAATAAACTTATTACGCAAAACAAATTTCTTATAAGCTTCATATTCATTTTATCTCCTCCTTCTCTTTACCTTTAAGTTACCCACAAATATAGATGCATATGCTGTATGAACTTTGTTATTAAAGACAATAAAAATAAAATAATACTAATTTTATCTTCTTTTAATAAAATTTTTACTTCAACTTTTTTATAAAAGTCCGCTAATTTACTATGAAACAAAAAAATAGAACTATATTTAATAGTTCTATTTTTCCTAAATTTTCATTTATTATGTATTAGATTTCATTTTGTTTTTCTTAATATTTGCGAGTTCTACCATTTCTTTTGCATTTACTAAAGTAGCTGATGTTACTTCAACTCCACCAATCATTTTAGCTACCTCTAAGTCCTTCTCATCGGAATTCATTACTTTAACCTTAGTATAGGTTTTTTCTCCATCAACATGCTTAGATATAAGGAAATGGTTATCTGACATTGAAGCTATCTGTGGAAGATGAGTTATACAAAAAACTTGATGTTTAACAGAAACTTCGTACATTTTTTCTCCTACAGCTTGAGCAATTCTGCCACTTATTCCTGTATCTATTTCATCAAATATTACTGTAGGTATTTTATCCTTATTAACAAATACTGTTTTTAAAGATAACATTATTCTTGAAAGTTCTCCTCCGGATACCACCTTTTCTAAAGATTTCAAAGGTTCTCCTGGATTTGTAGAAATCAGGAATAGTACCTTATCCATTCCATATATATTAAACTCATCCACAGAAGTTATATCTATTTTGAATTTACTTTTCTCTAAACCTACATATCTTAATTCTGAACTTATTCTCTCTTCAAGATCTTTTCCTATTGTAGTTCTTAATTTATGCAACTTCTCGCTTAAAGTTCTCATCTTCTGGTAAATCTTATTTTTTTCGTCTACTAATGAACTGATTATTTGCTCGGAGTTTACTATCTGATTATACTGTGCTTCTAGTTGCATTCTATAATCTAAAATAGCTTCTATAGTTTCTCCATATTTCTTCTTATATAATCCTATTTCATAAATTCTTCTATTAACCCTGTCCAATTCATCATCATCAAAAACATATTCATCACTTATGTCTCTAAATCCACTGGAAATTTCTTGTAAATTATAAAATATTTCATTTAAATCTTCATAGTTCTTTTTTATCTTCTCTGAATATTTAGTTATAGTGGAAAGATCATAACAGATACGAGATAATCTATCAATAATTGATCCCTCTTCACTTCCCCCTCTTAAGTCATTATATGTATGAGAAAGAACTTTACTTATTTTCTCAGCATTTGACAATATAGCAAGCTTTTCATTAAGTTCAGTTTCTTCTTCTGGCTTAAGCTTTCCTTCATCTATATCATCAATCTGATATTTAATATAATTGGCAAGCTTTTCATTATCTTCATTACCTCTAAGCTCCCTAATCTTTTCTTCTATCAATGAAACTTCATTAAAAAGTTTTCTATACTCAGATAAAGTTTCCGAAATACTTTCTTCCCCAAAACTATCTAAATAGTTAATATGACTTGACTTATTCATAAGATTTTGATTTTCATGCTGACCATGGATATCCACCAAGGTCTCAGTAAGTTTTTTAAGTGACGAAATAATTAAACTTTTACCATTTACTTTAATAACAGATTTTCCATTTTGAAAAGATTCTCTTGATATTATAATAAGGTCATCAGTTTCTATTTCTAATTCTTCAAGTGCATTCTTTGTTCTGTTGCTTTCAATATCAAATATAGCTTCAACAAAAGTTTTATTTTCACCAGTTCTAATAATATCTTTATTAAACTTTCCTCCAAGAACATAATTTATAGCATCAATAATTATTGATTTACCTGCTCCTGTTTCTCCGGATAGTATATTAAATCCTTTATCAAAACTTAAACAAATTTTTTCTATAAGTGCAAAGTTCTCAATAGTAAGTTGTAATAACATCTTAACCCACCTTACTCAAATTTAAGTATTTAACATTCTTCTCATCTTAGACACCAATTCTTCAGCCTTATCTATAGTTCTAACTAATATAAAAATTGTGTTATCACCAGCTATAGTTCCTGCTATATCGGAAAAATGTAAAGTATCAATTGCTTCCGCAGCAGCAGATGCTGATCCAGACAAAGTTTTCACCACAACCATCTTATCTACATTTTCTACATGCAGAACAGTATTAGAAAATATATTGGCCATTTTATCACTCATATCATTTGTGCTGTTATTAATAGATGCATACTTATATTTTCCATCTGAACCAAGTGCTTTTATTAACTTTAAAGTTTTTATATCTCTAGAGACTGTTGCTTGAGTCACATCAAAACCTTCATTCTTTAATGTATCTGCAAGTTCCTCTTGTGTTTCAACAGATCTGTTATTAATTATTTCTAAAATCTTTGTATGTCTCTTTGATTTCACGTTACCCTCACCTTACCATTCGCCATCTTGGCTTAAGATTTTTTTTCTAAGTACGTTAAAATAGTCATATTCATCTAAAAGTATTAAATTACAAGGTTTTTCATTTTTTCCAACCATTATCTCGCAATTATTGCTTAATTTAATGGATTTTTGACCATCCACAGTCAAAAATATTTCCTCTGCAAAGCTTTCAGCTAGTATTTCCACTGTACTGCTACCATTTATAACAATAGGCTTCATTGTAGGAGTATGAGAACATATAGGAACTATAGTTATAATTTCTAGTGATGGCATTATTAGAGGACCACCTGCTGAAAATGAATAAGCTGTAGATCCAGTAGGAGTTGATATTATGACTCCATCACCTTTAAATGATGAATAAAATCTGTTATCAACAAGAATCTTATACTTTACCATTCTGGAAAGAGTACCTTTAGCTATAACAATATCATTTAATGCTATGTTATCATAAGTACCGCTAACACATTGAACATTACATTTTAGCATCATTCTTTTCTCATATCTAAACTTTTTATTTCTTAGACACTCTAAAGCATAGTCAACGCATTTAATATCAACACTTGTAAGAAAACCAAGATTACCTATGTTTATGCCAAATATAGGTACATCAGTTGGTACCGCCAGATCTCTTGTTGCTCCTAAAATAGTTCCATCACCGCCTAAAACCATTAGACAATCTATATCTTTATTATTTTCAATATCTTTATGATTTTGAACTCTAAAAACACATGAATTCTGAAAATACTCTTGTGTTTTCTTCATTATTGTATTAATTATGGAACCATCTTTATCTTTAGATGGATTAATAAAAATACCTATATTTCTCATAGTTCCCTCCATGCTATATGTTATTATGAGAGTCCTGAACTACCTTTTCAATTCTTTCATCTATATTAAAGTCTGCTTCATATTGCGCTTTAGTAAAATATACTAAATACTCTATATTCCCTTCAGGTCCTTTGATTGGGGAAAAATCTAAACCTTTAATTGATAAATTTAGTGATAGTATAAATCCCACAATCTTCTTTATTACTTCTTTATGAGTTTCCGGATCTCTAACTACGCCTTTTTTACCAACTTTCTCTCTTCCTGCTTCAAATTGAGGCTTTATTAGTGCTACAACCTCACCTTGTTCCTGAAGAAGATTTACTACTGCAGGGGTTACTTTTGTAAGTGATATAAATGATACATCAATTGATGCGAAGTCTGCTTTCTCAGCTAATTGATCTTCAGTTACATATCTTACATTAGTTCTTTCCATACATACAACTCTCTCATCAGTTCTAAGCTTCCAAGCAAACTGACCATAACCAACATCTATTGCATAAACCTTTTTTGCTCCATTTTGTAGCATGCAATCAGTAAATCCACCAGTTGATGCTCCTATATCTAAGCATACCGTATCTTTTAGCTCAATATCAAAAGATTTTATAGCTTTCTCTAACTTAAAGCCACCTCTGCTCACATATGGAATATCATTACCTTTTACTATAATCTCTGCTTCTACCTTTACCTTTTCGCCACACTTATCTACTCTTCTTCCATCTATAAAAACATTTCCAGCCATTATGCTGGTCTTAGCTCTTTCTCTAGATTGAAAAAATCCTTTTTCCACAAGAAGAATGTCCAATCTTTCCTTTTTGTCTCCCATCTTATCTCCTCTATATCTGCAATTATGTATAGATATACCAGTTCCAAATGAAATGTATTTATCAAGTAAAATACCATTAATAGTTAAATAAATTATTGGTATTTTTTAAATCCTCTCACAAGAACCCGTGAGAGTTTTAAAAATAGGTTTCCGTTCGAACTGATACATCTTTAGATGAACCACTTTATAATTAAACTTATATTATTCTATTTTAATATACTTACTATTTCATTTCTTATTGAAGTTATATCAAGTTTATTTAATTTATACAGAGTACTTAAATCTCCATGTTGTATAAATTTATCTTCATATCCTAAGTTTACAATCTTACCTTTGTATTCTATCGAATTAAAGTAACTCAATATTTCTCTACCTAAGCCACCACTTATAACATTATCTTCTATTGTAATTATATACTTGTAGTCTTTAGCTATATCATCTAAAAGATTTTTATCTAACGGCTTTATAAATGTAGCATTAATTAATCCAACATTATATTCTTCTCCAAGAAGTTTAATAGCTGCTTCTGAATGTTGAACCATCTTGCCAGTAGCAATTATAACTACATCCTTACCTTTTCTGATTAAATCCCACTTACCTTTTTCTACTTTTTCAATGGCATTTAATTCTATCCCTGGTAGATCTCCACCTCTTGGATATCTAATGGCTACAGGTTCATTTTGTGTAAGAGCCCATCTTAGTATAGGTTTTACTTCCTCAAGGCACTTTGGTGCCACTATATTAAGATTAGGTATATGTGAGAGATAAGATATATCAAATACTCCTTGATGTGTTTCCCCATCTTCTCCAACTATACCAGCTCTGTCTATAGCAAAAACCACCGGTAGGTTTTGTACACACACATCATGCAACACCTGGTCATAAGCTCTTTGCAAAAACGTTGAGTATACTGCAAATACTGGTTTTAAACCTTCCTTTGCCATGCCAGCTGCTAATGTTGTTGCATGCTGTTCTGCTATTCCTACATCGAAAAATCTGTGTGGAAATTCTTTTGCAAATTTCTTCAGTCCAGTTCCATCAGGCATAGCTGCAGTTACAGCTACTACTTCATCAATCTCTTTTGCAATATCAATTAAGCTTTCTCCAAAGGCATTTGAGTAAGTCCTTGTGTTTGATGGACATAATTTCCCACTACAACTATCGAAAGGCGCTATACTGTGGAATTTGTTAGGATTCTCTTCAGCAAAATTATAACCTTTTCCTTTTTGAGTTATTGTATGTATAATTACTGGTCCATCTGATTTTTTTGCTTTATAAAGCATATCACTTATTTCATCTATGTTATGTCCATCGATTGGCCCTAAATACTTCAATCCCATATCTTCAAAAAGCATACTTGGCACAACTAACTGCTTTATACTATCTTTTATCTTGCTTATTGAAGTAGCTATATTTTTGCCTACAGTTGTTTGGTTTAAGGTATTATTAATTTCATTCTTTAGTCTATTATAACCTGGATCCAATCTAACCTTACTTAAATAAGTTGAAAGTCCACCAACATTATCTGATATAGACATCTGATTATCATTCAAAATTATTATTAAGTTAGTTTTACTATACCCTACATCATTTAGTGCTTCAAAGGCCATTCCTCCTGTTAAAGCACCATCACCTATCACAGCTATCACATGATTATCTTTTTTCAATATATCTCTCGCTCTTGCCATGCCTAATGCTGCAGATATAGATGTACTGCTATGTCCTGTATCAAATGAATCATACTTACTTTCACATCGCTTAGGAAAACCACTTATTCCACCATATTTTCTTAATGTTTCGAATTTATCTTTTCTTCCTGTGAGAATTTTATGTACATAACTTTGATGCCCTACATCCCAAACAATCTTATCTTTTTCTAGATTAAATACCTTAAATAAACTTAAAGTTACTTCTACAACACCTAAATTTGATGCTAAATGCCCACCAGTCTTAGATACATTATCAATCAAGAACTCTCTTATTTCACCTGAAAGTGCTAAAATTTCAGTAGAATTTAACTTTTTAACATCATTAGGACATTTGATTTTATCTAAATATCTATACATATTTTTCATTCCTTCTATATAATTATGATTCCCTATGTAAAAGCTCTAGAGTTAACTCCTTAAGTTTACTTGTATCTCTATTTAATTTTTCTAAAAGAGCTAAACATTCTGCCGTAATTTCTTTACATAGCTCTTCTGATTTTTCTATACCATAAACAGTAATAAAGTTAGTTTTATTATTATTTTCATCGCTTTTCACTTTTTTCCCAAGCTTTTCTGTGCTACCTAAAACATCTAGAATATCGTCTTTTATTTGAAAAGCAAGACCTAATTTATATCCGTATTCCTTTAAAGTATCAATATCTTCTTCAGTTGCCTCACCCAAAATTGCTCCAGATACTATGGCTGCCTTAATCAGTTCACCAGTTTTCTTTTCATGCATATATTTAAGGGTACTTTCTGAAATCGATCTACCTTCGTTAATTATGTCTACTACCTGACCACCAATCATCCCGTTTCCGCCAGCAGCATCCGTTATCACTTTTGTTGCTTCTAAGGCTCCTAGCCTATTGTTTGAAATGGAGTAATTAATCATAATTGAAAAAGCCTCATTTAAAAGACCGTCACCAGCTAAAACTGCCATAGCTTCTCCAAAAACCTTATGACTGGTAGGTTTTCCACGTCTTAAGTCATCATTATCCATGCAAGGTAAGTCATCATGTATAAGCGAATATGTATGTATCATTTCTAAAGCTGCCGCCATAGGCAATATATCTTTAAAGTTTTCCTTATACAAGTTATATGTTAACATCATTATTATAGGACGTATTCTTTTTCCACCTATATTTAAGCTATAAGCCATTGCATCATATATTAACTTATTTTCTCCATTACTTGCGATGAAATAATTATTAAGATATTCATCTATCAGTCTTTTAATATCTTCAATGCTCATTACTTACTCCTTCTATTTTAACGTTAATTTGAAGTATTAATCCTCTATCCTTCAATTGTAAAATCTTTAATTTCTTCTTTTGCGTTAATAATCTTTATCTTTCCTTCCATGTCATTAAGAGTCTTATAAAGTTTATTAACCAATTTTACGCCTTCTTCGTAAACCTTTAATGATTCCTCTAAATTTAATTCAGAACTTTCAAGGTCTTTTACTATGTCATCAAGTTTATTAAACATCTCATCATAAGATTCACTTTTCTTTACCATAAGACACCTCACCTTTTAGGTTCAATTTTAAAATTACCACTACCATCTTTCATCTTTACTTCAATTTCCTGCAAGGAACTTAAAGTATCTATATCTTGAACTAATTTTCCATTGTTATCCTCTATTATAGCATAACCTTTGTTTAAAACATTTATTGGATTTAGCAATGTTAACATATTATTTATATTAATTAGATTTGATCTATTATTTTCAATTTTTTTCATTATAAGATCAGTCAATTTTTCTTTTTTGCTGTCCACATCTCTATATTTATTAATTATCAAATTTTTTGGACTATTATTTTCTAATATTCTATTAATATAGTTTATTTTTTCTTTTTCGCTGATTATCCTACTATTAATAAATTGATTCAAATATGCTTTATGTCTAATTAAATTGTGATTTATTTCTTCAAGCTTCGGAGCTACAACTTCTGCAGCTGCAGATGGTGTAGGTGCCCTTAAATCACTTACAAAATCAGTTATAGTAAAGTCTATTTCATGCCCTACTCCAGAAACTACAGGGATTTTTGATTTAAATATTTCATAAGCTAAATTTTTATCATTGAAAGCCCAGAGTTCTTCAATAGAACCCCCTCCACGGCTTATTATTATCACATCAACACTCTTATTTTTATTAAAATACTTTATTCCCTCAATAAGACTGGCCGGTGCATCTTTACCTTGAACTAAGGACGGATATATAACTATATCTAAATAAGGGCTTCTTCTTTGTAATACATTTATTATATCCCTTATAGCAGCTCCTGTTTCAGATGTTATAACACCTACAGTTCTTGGTAAATATGGAATAGGCTTTTTGTATTTTTCATCAAAAAGCCCTTCGTTTAATAGCTGTTTCTTTAATTGCTCGAATTGAGCATATAAATCCCCTACTCCATATTCATTTATCTCTTTACAATAAACTTGATATGAACCATCTCTCGTGTATATTGAAAGTCTTCCTCTTATTTCAACCTTTGTCCCATCCTTAATATTTGATGATACATTTACAGCATCACTCTTAAAAATAACACAGTTCACCTTGCTATTTTCATCCTTTAAGGAAAAATAAATATGTCCACTTGAATGAACTTTAAAGTTAGACACTTCTCCCTTGACCTTTAGGTTGTTAAGAATAAAATCATTATCTGTTATCTTTTTTAAATAATTATTAACTTCTGTTACCGAAAGAGTCTTTAGAATCATAATCTTCCATCGCCTCACATACATTTAAAAATAGAAGGGTAGTTGTAAGTGATCCTACTCCTCCTGGTACTGGAGTAATCATTGCTGCCTTTGTTACTACGTCATCAAACAAAACATCACCAGTGATTTTTCCATTTAATGAAGAAGTCCCTACATCTATAACTACTGCATCCTTCTTTACGTAACTTTTATCTATAAAATGCGGTTTTCCCATTGCTACAACTAAAATATCCGCTTCACTACACACATCCTTTAGATCATTTGTTCTTGAATGGCATATTGTCACAGTTGAGTTCTTTTGAAGAAGTAATTGTGCAACAGGCTTCCCTACAACATTGCTTCTACCTACTACCACAGCTTTTTTTCCTTCTAGGGGAATATTATAGTAGTCTAAAAGAGTCATTACACTTCTTGGTGTACATGGGATAAACCCATCATTTCCACTATAAAACTTTCCTATGGATACATCAGTAAGACAATCTATGTCCTTTGAAGGATCTATAGCAGCTATAATCTTCTTTTCATCAAGACTAGCTGGTAAAGGTAGTAATAAAATTATGCCATTAATACCTTTATCTTCATTTAATTGCTTTATAGTATTAATTGCTTCCTCCTCAGTACAACTAGAAGGCAAATTAATCTTCTTGTAATCAATCCCCAAATCAGCTGCAATTTTAAACTGACTATTTTGATAGTAAATTGAACCACCATCATCTCCAATAAGAATTGAGGCAACTGTTGGAACTTTATTTCCCACTTCAACCCTACTTCTTATAAACTCTTTGATATTTTCCTTCACCGTTGCTGCAACTTTCTTTCCATCAATTATCTCGCCCATATTCATAGCCCCCAAACTTACTAAAACTACATGTCCTTTAATGCTTTATCTAATACTCCATTTATGAAAGAAACTGATTTCTCATCTGAAAATTTCTTAGCAATCTCTAGAGCCTCATTGATAGCTACTTTATTTGGAATGTCCTCAAAGTGAAGCATTTCATAAAGCGCTACTCTCAAAATCGAAAGATTAACTTTTGATACTCTCCCAAGTTTCCAGTTTACTAGATACTTTTCTATAATTGCATCTAATTGATCTTTTTTTTCATTTATGCCATTAATAACTTGATTTAAATATGTATCATCTATTTCAGTTATGTCACCTTCAAAAGCTTCTTTAAAGCTCTCTATAGCTTCTGATGGCTCTTCCTTATTTATCATCATTTGGTATGTAAGTTGTACTGCAATCTCTCTAGTTTTTATTCTGTTCATATGTCCTCCTAGACTTTAAAAGGTATTAAAATTTTATATAATGAAGAAATTTGCTGAAGCGAATTTCTTCAGTGAGTTTTTTTACGCATCTGCCTTTCCGAATGCATACTCGGAAACTTACAGGCGAATAGGTTTTATCTTTTTACTGTACGTTCTTAAAGAGCTTGTAAAGCTATTGAACTTTCTAGGTTTAGCTAGCTTGAAAATCTCATACTTTCCTTTACAGTAAAATAAGTCCATCATACTTTATAAATACCTTCTAGTGCTTTTATTATAACAAATTCTAGATTGGTACACTAATTAAATTAGCAAATCCCCTCTAGTAATAATAGATCTAAAACACATAAAATAGTAGATATTAAAAAACATTCATGGATTTTATCAGTATACATTTAGAAGTATAACATTATTATTATAGTCGTAAAACAAAAAGCTTAAACAGTGAGCCTGAGTTAAGTTTTCATATACACCCAGTTTGTTCAACTTTATAATTCTACACAAGGAAATACCCTCTGTAAACAGAGGGTTTAAAACTACTCATGAACTTCTTCTGACTTTTCGTCAATCTTAGGAACAATTATGTTTTGTATAAAAATATTAACTGCTGCAACAGATAATCCCGTCATAGCTTCAACAGTCTTCTTAACATTATCTTGAACCTGCACAACTACGTCAGGAATTCTTGTTCCATAAAGTACTGCTAAAGTTAACTCTATCTGTGCTTCTCCATTTTCAATTGATACCTTTACACCTTTTCCAGTATTCTTCTTACCGGTAAATATTTGAGTTATCCCACCAGTAACACCCGGATTACTTTCTACTACTCCAGTAATTTCTGCTGCCGCTATACCAGCTATAACACTAACAACTTCATCAGAAATCTTTACAACTCCAACGTTTGTTTCTTCTCTATTTAATTCTTCCAACGCTCACTACCTCCTTAAGCTTTACATTAGCAAAACCTGTTAATCATAGGTACATTATATCAAAATATTATTGTGAATACAATTGTTATTGTTTTGCTTCTATTACAACATCTTTTATCTTTGAAACACTAGCTACAGATTCTTGAATTTGTATGCTTTGCTTTTCATTTAAGCTGTTTTTTGACTTAACTATTACTCTAGCTTTGTTTCCTTCTATTAGGCAAAGTGCATCATCAAATCCTTTACCTTTTACACTTAATTCAATTCTAGTTTCATAATCTCTAGCCATTGTTAAAGCTGTAAGCTCTTTTTGAGCATCAGTTTTTTGATTTGCAGATGTATTCTTATCCTCTATAATAGATTTTAAGTTCTGCATTGTTTGAGAGTCTTGTTGCTCTCTATCATTTCTTGATTCATAGAAATAATCCTTTGTGTTTGATGTTTGTTTGTCAGTGTTTGTGAATGGTAATGAGGAGCTTAAGCTACTGCCTGTCCCATCATCGACTTGTCCATTAACCCTCGCTGCTAAGATACCAGCACATACTATAAGTGCTAGTAGTGTTAAAATTATACCTGCTTGTTTTCTGTTCATTTACAAAAACCTCCCATCTGTTTTCATAGAATTATATGCTACTTTTTCATCGGATATACATTAACTTTATCCATTGGCAAATTATATAAATTCGACACCGCTTTTGAAATGTCGTATTTTATCTTACTATTTTCTGAACCTTCAGCTACAACAACTACTCCAACCACTTTTGGCTTATATGTTTTCACTATAAGAGGCTCATTTCCACTACTATTGGAAGTTATAACAACCTTACTTGAATCTGACTCTTGACTGTTACTTTGTTTCCCTCCCTCCTTGTCAGTGGTTTCATTAGTATTTTTTTGAGAATTTGTGTCTACTGCTGGAACCTTGGTTTCATCACTTTCAAAGGTTATCATTACATCTACATTCCCAACCCCCTCTATTTGTTTTAAGATATTTTTAAGTTGACTCTTTTGCTCATCCTCGTACTGTTGTCTTGTTTGTTTATCTGTCGAATCACTCTGTTGTGTATTATTTTGATTTGAAGAAAATGTAGGTATCATTGGTTTATTTGTAAAAAAAGTAAACACTATATAAATAAAAATAAATGTTAAACATATTAAAATTAAATTTTTGGTCTTAGCACCTTCTGAAGAGTTTTTTAGTTTTTGGAATAGCTTTGAAAAATCCACTTTCTAATCACTCACCTTTATATACATATATTTTTTTCTCATCTATATTTAGCTCCTTACTTAGTATGCTTTTGATTTGTTTACTTGTAGTAGAGTTAAATTCCTGTTTATTTGTATTATTTACTGTTGTATTATTTAAACTACTTACCTTTTTATCTTTTACATAAACTTCTATATGATTTATATCAAAACTTGTCGCTTTTACATCAAGCTTACCTGAAATTTTTACATCACAGTTTAAGTCATTTAAACTTGTTTTTATCAATTGGACACAATTTTTTTCTAGATTAGAAAAAAACCTTTCTTCTGTAACACTAGTTGTATTACTATTATCAGCATTTGAAGTTGCAATGTTCTCATACTTTGCTACAAAAGTATTAATGTCTATAGTGTTTTTGGTAAATAGCCTTATAAACGGATTTATAATAACCGCTATTAAAATAAGACCTAGAACAAATTTCACATATTTTTTTGTACTGTTATCAGGTAATAACAACTCTATTGCAGTCATGAATATTAAGGTTGTACATAAAGAGATTATCCAGCTTCTAAGTAGATCCATAAGCTCTAACCTCCCACTATGAACTTGCCTGCACTTGACATTATTGCAGTCATAACAAAGAACATAACTGTTATGCTTATAAGGCTTGAGGTAATTAAAACTAAAGAATCTGCAGCTGTTGTTATACAACTTACAATTCTTTTATCTGCTACTGGCTCTATAACAGCAGCAGAAATTTTATAGATAAAAACCATAACTACCATCTTTATTATTGGAAAAAGCATTACGAATATCATAATTATAAGTCCAATAGAACTTACAGCATTTTTCAGTAGTAATGAATATCCAGCCACAGTAGCTATGGCATCGGATAGTGCCTTTCCAACTATTGGTATAAAGTTATCCACAGCAAATTTTGCTGTCTTTAAGGTTACTGCATCTATTGTATTTGATGCTATTCCTCTTACAGTAAGTAAACCAATGAAAATCGTAAGCACTATTCCTTGCATCCATAAAACTGCTTGCTTACCTACTTTCACGAGTCCATCAATTTTGTGCTCATTTGATATGTTGTTTACAAACCCTAGGACGAATATCATCAAGATTAATGGAATTATAATGTCTACATATAGTCTAGGCGTTAAACTTACCGCACCTAGGACTATAGGATCCATTGTAGCTGCCTGAGTTATTCCACCTGCAGTTGATAACAAAAGCACAAGTGCCGGCAATAACACAGCAACAAAGTCTGTCAGCTCTTTAATAGTATCCTTCGCTAAATTTACTGATATTAAGAAGCTTTTACTAAGTATAAGTATCATCACAGCGTAACAGGCATAAAATGCTATATTACTTATGTTTTCGCTGGAGAAAGCTCCTTGTATATTTTTTAAAAGAGTACTAAGTATAGCGAGAACTATTACTGATATCATTAATTTTAGTGTGGACTGCACTTCTTTAATGAATACACTTGTACAAGCTCCAACGATCCTATCAAAGCTTAGAGGATCTTTTCCATCCTTCAAATAGCTTTTGACATATTCACTTGGACTCATACCATTCATGATTTCTTCATTTGTTTTCATATTATCCATATACTGATATAACCTTTGTATTTGATTACTATTATCTATTTGTTGCTTGTCCATATTATCATTTGCATATACCACTTTACTGGTCATAATGACCAGAAAAAAACTTATTAGTAACGTATACCATTTTTTCATAATCACACCTGCATTATACTTAATATAGAGTCCAGCACAGCCATAAGTACTGGGATTGATAATACCAGTATCATAACTTTTCCTGAAAACTCAACCTTTGATGCTATACTATTAGCTCCCGAATCTTTGCATATTTCACTACAGAAAGATGTAAGATAGGCTATTCCAACAATTTTTAGTACAATTCCGATATAAGCAGTATCTATATTAGCTTTGTTTGACATATTGTTTACAAAATCAATTATTTGAGTTATTTGTGGAATCAGTACAAGAAATATCAATATTCCAGCGACTATTGATATGAATACTGAAATCTCACTTTTCCTTTCTTTTAGCAGCAGATATAGGAATAAAGATACAAAACAAAATCCAACAATCTTTACAATAAGCATGTCCACACCTAAAGCATAAACATAGTCTTTACTGAATCGAATAACTTACTGATTAGATTTATAACCATTGTAAGTATTATCACAATTCCAGCAATATTAGCTATAGTAGCAACATCATCTTTTCCACTGCCTTTCAATACCTTATCAATGATAAGCAAAATTATACCTGCACCTGCAATTTTAAAAATGAGAGAAAGATCTAACATTTACTCGCCTCCTACTAAATCAAGAAGATAATTAGCATAAACCCAACACATACACCTAGTGATTTATACATCTTAGAATATTTATCGCACTCTTTTTCTGCTTTTTCTGTATTGCTCTTTATTCTGTCTATGGTTATGGAAAATATCTTCCTTTGCCCATCTATACCAGTAGTCCCCAAAGACTTTGCTAAATCTAGGATTATATCTATATCAACTTCATTAAGATTAATCTTTTCCTTATAGAATTCTAAACTATCCTTAGTAGACAAAAACACGTTGTCAGCCTCATTATCTTTAAGTTTAGTTCCTATCGAATTAAACAACTGTGCTATGGGATCTTTAAGTCTTTTTCCAGTATTAATAAAGGCTTCTGGTAATGGAGTAAAGGTATAGGTCATTTCATTTTCTAGATTTACATATCCATTTATAAGTTCATGGAGGCAAAACACCCTCTTCTTAAACTTTTCTCCATATACATACCCAGTTGCTGATGACAAAGCCATTATTATAAGCAGCAGTAAATATTTAACCAACATTTATCACCTGCCTATCTGAATTAATGTCCACTATTTTATCTATGGTTCCAACTCCATTTTTATTACTTAAAACTATTATTTTTTCGATAACTTTATTTTCAATCAGCTTTTTAAAAACTGGTCTGCTATAAAGATCATCTTCATTGTTTCCATGTATAGTGGAAATGATATTCACACCGCAATTAAATGCGGAAACAATTGCTTCAACATCCCTGTCTGTACCAATTTCATCACATACGATAACTTCCGGAGACATGCACCGTATAGCCATCATAAGTCCCACATATTTCAAACAGTTATCATAGATATCTGTTCTTACTCCTACATCCATCTGTGGAATCCCCATATGACACGCTGCAATCTCACTTCTCTCATCTATTACACATACTTTTTTTCCAGTTATATTATATTTTAAATTTCCATTTGAAATATTTCTTACAAGGTCTCTAAGTAAAGTTGTCTTACCACATTTAGGCGGAGATACTAAGATGGTATTGTACACCTTGTCCCCTTTTGCTACATGAGGTAGTAAACTATTAGAACAACCTATTATTTCTCTGGCTATTCTTATATTTATAGAAAAAACTGACTTTAATGATTTTATTACTCCGTCATCATTTACCCAATGACCTGTGACCCCTATTCTATGACCACCTCTAATTGTTATAAAACCTTGCTTTATGTCTTCCTCAAAGGCATAAACAGAGAAATTGCTTATCTTATTAAAGATATTATTAATCTCATTTTGACTAGTAGTGTAATTTAGGATCACTTCTCTATTGTCTATGTTTAACATCACTGGTTTATTGCACTTAAGTCTTATCTCTTGTAATTTACTTGAATCTGGCCTATCTTCTATAAGCCTTATCAAATTTATCGGTAGAACATTTTTTAAATCATCCATAAAATCCCCCTCTCTCAACTTTTGTTATTTGTATAATATTATTAAGTTAAGTAAAAAAATATTACACCTGTTTTAAAAAAGTTATGTTGATGAGAGAATTTTAAAATATAGCGTGTTGAAATTAATTTCGATAATACACTTAAACATAATAAAAAATAAATTCTAATGAGAAAATATATCCATAAAAAGCAAAAAGAAGCCAGCAAATTATTAGCTAAAATAATTTGCTGGCTTCTTTTTAAGGTTGCATCGTTAAATATTAAGTTTTATACGATAACTAAAGTAATTTTATTTTCTACTAACTAAGTAGTCTATTTATTGATTTCTGCACCACAGTAAGGACAAGGAATTATAGTATTATTATCTAATGCAGACTGCTCAAAGAATATACCTTTTCCGCAATTCTTACATATTATCTCAACATACTCTTCATCTCCGCACTCCAAGTCATCTACAGAGACATCTTCAAATAAATCATCCTGTATATCAGAAATATCGTTATTTAAAAATTCTACATTTTCTGCTAAACTTTCTTGGTTGACTTGAAGAGTTTCTACCTCGTCGCTAATATCACTTAAGATTTCTATTACAGCAGTTTTAAAATCTTTGTCTTCCGTACCAGAATCTCCACTAAGAAATTCACTAAGTTTTGATATTTTTTCTTTTAATTCCTTCATATTTCTACACATCCTTTAAGTTAGGATAAAAACTTTAGTAGCTGTTAAAGCATCGTGTTGAAATTAATTGGTTAATCATCCCACGCTTTAATGAGCTTACGCAAAGAATAAAATGAATATGCTAAGTTCATATTGAACTTAGCATATATTCAGCCTATACTCTTTCCATGTACTCCCCAGATCTTGTATCGATTCTTATTACGTCGCCTTCATTTACAAATATAGGCACGTTTACTACTGCACCAGTTTCAACAGTTGCAGGTTTTTGAACGTTTGTAGCAGTATTTCCTTTAACACCTGGTTCAGTTTCAGTTACTTGTAGTTCAACAAAGTTTGGAGCTTCAACAGAGAAAGCTGATCCCTTGTAGAACTTAATTACTGCAAACATGTTCTCTTTTAAGAACTTTATTGCATCTTCAACTTTTTCGTGGTTAAGAGGAATTTGTTCAAATGTCTCTTGATCCATGAAGTAGTATAGTTCTCCATCTGAATATAAGTATTGCATTTCTTTTCTTTCAATAACAGCTTCTTGAAGTTTTTCAGTTGGATTAAAGTTTCTATCTATAACTCCAACTGACATTACATATCTTAATTTCGTTCTAACGAATGCTGCTCCCTTACCTGGTTTAACATGTAAGAAATCAACAACAGTAAACACTTGTCCATCTAATTCAAAAGTTGTACCTTTTCTTAAATCTCCTGCTGATATCATTATGGTATCCCTCCAAAATCTATTAATTCATTATATATTATAACCCGTTCAGGTAATTTAATACCAACAACATTAAGCTGTGAATCCAAAAAAGAATTCTTTATGGGCTATTGAGCGTAGTGCATAATTTCTCTATAAAAAGTCAAATTCCCGTTTAATTTCTCGCCTAAAATACATCACAAATTAACCCTCACTCACACACAACAATGATATTTTATCAGAAGGTGAGATTAAATGCAATTATTTTAATTAAAAATGGGTATTTATACTATTTATGGACATTATGATTTTTTCGCAGATTTCATGTGGTGTGTCATCATTGCATTCTATGATAATATCAGCTTTTTCATAGATAGAAGATCTACTATTCAGTAAGCTTTCTAAGGTACTTATAGCATCCGGATCCTTAAATAAAGGTCTATTTTTTCTATCAAGTCTATCACTTAAATTTTTTATGGTGGTTTTAAGATAAATTACTGTTCCAGACTTCTTTAATAATTCCATATTATTTGATTTCACTGGCA
The DNA here is from genome assembly GCF_024341905.1 of Clostridium folliculivorans. GTDB lineage: Bacteria > Bacillota > Clostridia > Clostridiales > Clostridiaceae > Clostridium_AR > Clostridium_AR folliculivorans. The sequence continues at coordinate 909,607 of NZ_BQXY01000001.1, read as the reverse complement.
TTCCGCCACCAGTAGAGACTACACTATTTTCTAACTTAGCTATTATATCTAATATTACACTTCTCTCCATTTGTCTGAAATATTCTTCTCCATGTTCACTAAATATTTTTTCAATTGATTTAGAAGCGCTAGCTATTATATACTGATCTGTATCAATATATTCAGCCTTTTTTCTTTCAGCTAAAACCTTTCCTACAGTAGTCTTTCCTGAACAAGGCATTCCTACTAAAATAATATTATTCATTTACTTTCCCCCTATATTGCCCCAAAATATTGCATTTAAGTACATTATCCTTTTGTTGGATACTATACTTTATAATTATGATATCATTGTCTTGAAAAAAATCAACTAAATTTGTCAATTTAGTCATATCAGTATTAACACTAAAACTAATCTCTTTATATCCATCTTTTTTAGTTATGTTATTAATACTTATTTCTTCTCTTTCTTTTAGTTTACTTATGACATCATAGAGGGATTCTTTAACTTTATTATTTTTATTCAAATGAACATTTGGGATACTTCTATAATCTAATTTATTACTCAAATCATTATTGTACTGTTTTCTCCCTAGATTGTAAAATATTTGAATTGAAATCAAACATAAGAAAGCAACTATAACTAGCATTCTACTAATAACTTTCCTCATATTATCCTCACTGCAAATCTCGAATCTTTTTCATTTTGCCTATCCACATTTACTAACTCAAGATTGTTTTCGGCGAAATACTTCAAATAAAAATCAAGCATATCGTAATTACCTATAAAAGTTATAGTATTATCTTCATAACTAAAATCTTTTATATTCATGTTTGACACAAGTTTAGATATTTTTTCTATAGCTGAAAAATCTATCTGCTTTTTATCTTTACCCTCCTCTACAACCGATTTAGATTCCATTTGAATTTTTTTCTTTTCTTCAATTTGTTGTTTTAAATCTAAATACTTATTGTATGAAAATGGGATTAAACATAAATTGAATACTATCATGTATACTATTAACCTATTTAACTGACTGAGGAGCGTTTTATTCTTTTGTTCAATAACTCTTTCCGGCCAAAATTCTTTGTATATTTTATGGTACATTTATAGCCTCTCTTTCTAAATATTCTACATTATACTTAGTAGTATCATAAATAAAGCTTTCATTACTTTTTCTTACAACATATATATTCTTTTGCATAGGGACATGATTGTAATTTAAAATTTCTTCTAAGTTAATAACATCACAGTCTTGTTTATACAATTTATTATGTTTTATGCTACCATCCTCTACGTCAATGAAATATGTAGTTTTAGCAAAATTATATATAATAATAAAACTTCTGTTTTTAATAGCCTTTTTCACTGCATTAGCCACCAAATACTGTATAGGATAAATATTTTTTATCTTGAAACTTGAACAAAGTATTTCTATTTTTTCATTTGCATTTATCCCGTAAATAGTTAATACTTTTTTCTTTTTATGAGTTTCTATTTCATGATGAAACAAAAACTTTGAGGTATCAAACATAGTCTTGATTTCTCCATCCAGGAATTTTTTTAAATCTTTCCTACTTGAGAACTCAAATTCTCTAATGAATAATTCTTTTTCTGTAATCATAATACTAGCAGGCCTTTTTTTATTAAATTTTTCGCTATAAGTCTCTCTATACGAATCAATAATTATAAAGTTACTTTTCATTTAAATTCACTCATTTCATTTAAAGTAGCCTGTTCTTCTAAGTTGGTTAGGTCGCAGCTTCTGGATGTCCTTAAAAGAGACATGGAACTTATAGACAATGCCACGGATAGAATTATAAGTATCTCCAAAGACACATATCCTTTTCTTATTTTTTTAGTGCTAAACATTTGTTTACCTCCTCTTCTCCAACTTTGATATCTAAATACATCAAATTATTTTTTTGGTAAAAGCTCAGAATCTTTATACCTCCCAATAATATCTTACTTTCCTTTAATACAGTAATTTTATTTGCTCCATTAACTACATATCCCACTCTTAAAAATTTCAATTCCCCTGAAGATACTGTAAAAATTCTATCCTCATGATCTGAGGTATCTAGTGAAATAGTGAATTTACTATTCTCTACAGTATATTTCTTGGATCCAGGTTCATTAATCTGATTATCTAAATAGTTAACTAGATTAATCATATTATCATAAGATATTTCATCTTTTTTCCCTTTGTTAAAATCCTTCAGTGATATAATCAAAATATTAAAAGTTATTGCTAGAATAATCATAGCTATAGATATATATAGTAAAAGTTCTGCCAATAGATAGCCTTTTCTCTTCATTAATTTTTAACCTTTCTCAGTGAATATGTCTTGTTTAAATTGATACCATTGAGAGAACTACTAAGTTCTAAATTAATATTTATATGATTTCCATATAAATCATCAGAAAACTTTAAACTAATATAATTACTTGAACATTGACTACATAACAAAAAAAGTTCTTTTGATTTCAGATTATCTAAGGTTAAATCCTCTATATTAAATTTATAAACTCCTAATGGATCTATAGCTTTTACCTTTAATTGATCGTAAGTATAGTTATATTTCAGTTCCTTTATCACATAATCTAATGCTTGATTATTTTTAGATTTCTGCTTATTTAAACCATAATTTCTTTCATTAACTTCTAATGTAAAGAAAATTGCTACAGAAATTGATAGTAATATGGCAGTTCCAACTATAGCATCAATTAGTATATTGCCACTTCTCCTAAGTACTTTTAACTTCTTTTCATTATTATTTAACCTTAACATATAAATTATCTACCGATATGCTCATCGCTATGTTCCCCCCTGTGGGACATTTTATTGTAATAGTTCCTGATGTGTAAATTTTGCCATTGTTGTTTATCAACAATAAATTATCCACAGTACCTGTATTAAAACTTATTGCATATCCCTTTCTTAAATTTATTTGTTTTTTTACAGTATCACCTATTTTAAATACCACTTGATCTGTATTAAAAATCACTTTACCATCATGCTTCATGTTTTTGCATGAATACGTAGAAAAGGTTATTAAGCTATGTGCCTCTTTTTTTAGATCATCCTTGTAATTATCTTCATATATTTTAGAAAGGTTTTTATAGGACACCCAAAATACTGATATAAATATTAATAAAATTGAAATATAAATTATTAGTTCTATTAAGGTGACTCCTTTAGTTCTTCTTAGATGTTCATACTTGAATAAATCGGAACCATCATTATTAATATTAGAAGACATACTAATACTCCTATCACTAAAATTAATATAGGTTGTATGAACGAAGTAAGTGTTTCTATATTTTTTTGCATATTGCTAACTAACATAGATTTTAGCTTTTCTAAAGCATAATCTAATTTTCCAGATTCTTCGCCTATAGTTATCATGTTTAAGCTAAGTTCTGAAAATGTGCCAATATTATAAAAAGCTGTACTTAAATTCATACCATTATTTATTGATATTTTTATATCATTAAAGCAATATTGAACTTTGCTCTTATTAAATATATCAATTAAAATCTCAAGTCCAAGAACCAATGGAAGCCCACATTTAGTTATTAAAAGCAAAGCTTCTATCTCTAAAACTTCTCTAAAATTTCTCGCGAGCTTATTTTTACTTATTATTCTGACAAACCTTTTATTTTTTAATATAAGATTGAATAATAAGATTATTACACTACTCCAGGAAACAAAAGATAAAATAACAAGAAAGTTGTTTTCTCTTATAAAATTGCAGATGGAAAGAATATTTTTCGTATACCAAGGAATATTACCACCCGACCCTTGCACAAACTCTCCAATTGCTGGGGTAATAACTTGTACATAGAATACCAGCATAGCTACCAAAGTAAACATTAAAATAATTGGATATATAGAAACGTTAATAATCTTCTTCTTAACATCTCTTTTAATAGTATAATAACTGCCTAGCTCCTCCAGCACAGTAGAAAGATTTCCGCTAGCCTCTCCAATATGTATCATTTGTATGTATAGTTCTGGAAAGTACTCAGTATATTCTTGGAACGCATCTGCCAAAGAACTCCCTCCATTAATCTTTCCAACTATTTTGTTTAAGATAATTTTATATTTCTTATCACTAACAGAACTTGAGAGAATCTTAAAAGCATTAAAAATAGATATGCCTGACTCTAAAAGCATAGAAAGATCTGAACTTATTCTAATAATACAATCATCTTTAACTTTATTTCTTGTCAAAAAGCTTCCCCCTCCACAAATTCTAAGTAATCCGCAAAAGAGATGACTCCGTTTTTAAGAAGTATCTTACATTGATTTTTCAACTCTCTTTGAGCATCTATATTTTTCTGGCTCTTAATGAACGAATTAATTTTATCTCTATTATTTCTATCAACAAGCAGAACCTCACTTATTAAGATTCTTCCTGAATAGCCTGTTTCATTGCACTTTTTACACCCTTTTGGTTTGTACAACTTAATTCCACTTTGTACTTCACCATATTTTTTTTCATATTCACCTGCCATATATTCCATTTTGCAATCGCATAATCTTCGAACTAGTCTTTGAGATATAACTCCCTTGATAGCATCAAGAAGTAAATACTCCTCTGCTCCCATATCTTTCAGTCTTGAAAACACTTCTATAGCAGAGTTAGTATGTATAGTAGAATATACTTTATGTCCTGTTATAGATGCTCTTAGCGCTATCTTTGCAGTTTCTTCATCCCTTATCTCACCTACCATTATCACATCAGGATCTTGTCTCAAAACACTACGTAATCCACTTGAAAATGTTATTCCAGCTTTTTCGTTTACATTTATTTGACTTATACCATCTATAAATATTTCAACTGGATCCTCGATGGTTGTAATATTTATATCATTTCTGTTAATACTCTTTAAAATTGAGTAAAGAGTTGTTGATTTTCCACTTCCAGTAGGACCGCATATTAATATCAATCCATGTTTAAGCTCAATTAGTTTGTTTATGTCCTCAATTTGTTTCTCATTATAACTAAGATTATGAATCTCAAAAGGAAATATTTGATTGTACAGTATTCTTAAAACAAGTTTTTCCCCGTAAACAGTTGGAATTGACGAAACTCTAATATCATATTTTTTATTTTTACGAGAGAATAGTATTTTCCCATCCTGAGGCTTCCTCTTTTCAGTAATATCCATATTAGCTAAAAGCTTCATTCTAGTAAGCAGTGAATTATATATCACTTTATCTGTTTTTCTAAATATAAGAAGCTTTCCGTCTACTCTTATACGGATTATAGCTTGGTTTTCCATAGGTTCAATGTGAATATCGCTAGCACCTTTGTCAATTGAGTGAGATATATACTCCTGCATGATATCTGCTACTATAACATCTTTATTTAATTTATTATCTTTATTACTAATAGCTAAATAAAACTTGTTGATAAATTGATTAAACTGCTCTTGTGAAACTTTGCTGTAATTTATATTCTTTTCAAATACAAAACTTAAATATTCACTACTCTCAATAGTATTAGTTACACATAATGCATATACCGCTTCCTTATCTTCTTTATACGGTAGTACCTTCATAGCTACTGCAGCATTTCTAGGTACTTTCTTAAGTGTATCTATATTAATTTCCTTTATATCAACCATACTATCCCTCCCTAACAGTATTATGTCCACACCTTTGTAACTTTAATCAAAATAATAGTTACAAACAGATATAAATTACGCTCTTCTAATCTATCCATAGTTTTGCTTTCCACTTATTAGAGGGGAGGCTTAGGCAAAAATGCTATCCTATTAAAAATGGAGGCAATTTTTAGTTTGATACCACAGTACTTTTACAGCAGCAAAATAAAAAACATGTATTTAAATTTAATTGTAAATTTAAATACATGTTTAAAATAAAATATCATATTGCCCTTGATTATCAACTAATATTTCAATAGCCTTTTCCTTTATATTATATCGTGCTACTAATTCATTTTTATCCTCATCATGTCCTACTAAAATTATTGTATTTCCTAAGCCCAGTATCTTCTTATCTTCAACAACTCCGTTTGGGAAATCATATATCAATCTTACGGGATTGCCTTGATTTAAAGGTGTTCTATATAAACTATATAAATTATCCTTTACTAACCCTGTAAAATACAACTCTTTTCCGTTGTAATAAATATCACCAATTTTCTGTATTTTATCAGACACCAATTTTTCTTTAAACTCATTTGGGTCTAGCATATAGGTTTTTCTTTTATCATTATTGTTTACAATGTAAACAAAAGCTCCATTGTCTTCAACGAATTTTTCAACTATACCTTTTATGATTAGACTCTTATTAATTTTTTTAGTATCTGAATTATACTCAAATATTCCTCCTTTGTTTTCTCCATCAATCCCATAAAATATTACGCTGTCTTTATCCTTCCAAAAATACATATCACCAGAAATTATTAAATCAACTAGTTCTGAAGCAACATTCTTTTCTACTAAATAAAGATAGTAACTTACTGAGCCATCTTCTTTTTCTACACTATAAAGTATTTTTTCACCATCTGGACTAACTTGACACTTTTTTATCTGCTCTTTTATATTTAATTTTAGTTTGTTCCCATCCTTACTTAAATAGTATAATTTACTCTCTATATCTTGATATAGCACTAACTGTTTATCAGAATTAATATATAATATATTTCCTGATACTAAAGGCTCTGACTTCCTTATACTTTCATCATTTATGCTATAATAAGTATAGTTATCTCCATTGGAGTACATTATCATATGCTGCGACCACTGAACATTGCTTTTTGCATCATTGACCTGTTCTGGCTTTTCATCATTGCAGCCAAATAAAATTACACACATAATTACCATTAAGGCAACTATAATTTTTTTCATTTTTATCACCAGCTCATTTTATTGATATAAAATGGTGAAAAATGTTATACTATTTTTAGTTAAGTATGAAAGGAAGATATTATGGCTTTAGACGGAGTATTTTTATCAACCCTAATAAAGAGTTTAAAAGAAAACTTATTAAATTGCAAAATAGATAAAGTCAATCAACCTGAAAAGGATGAGGTTATTCTAACAATTAGAGGCTCAAATCGCTTAAAACTACTTATTTCAGCAAGTGCCAATAATCCAAGAATACAATTCACAAAAATTTCAAAGGAGAATCCAAATCAACCTCCTATGTTTTGTATGGTTCTAAGAAAATACTTGCTAGGAAGCAAAATCTTAGATATATATCAATACAAAGGCGATAGAATAGTTGTAATTGATTTCGAATCCACTGATGAATTGGGTTTTGACAGTGTCTATACATTGATGGTCGAAATAATGGGAAGACACAGCAATATAACCCTCATAAGAAAAAGAGATAACAAAGTTATGGAATCAATTAAACATATAACTCCTGATATAAATAGTTACAGAGTACTTTATCCTGGAGTTCAGTATGTACTTCCCCCAGACAGTAATAAAATAAATCCTTTTTCCTTTGAAAAAATTGAATTAGAACATTATCTATCAGAAAACAAAATTGAATTTAATGAAAATTTCTTTTCTAAGCTCTTAACTGGTGTTAGTAAAATTTTATCAAAAGAATTATATAATATGTTTACAAAAAAGTATATATTTGATATTAATAATTTATACCAATTTGTAAAAGAATTTTTCGAATCACTTGATGATAACAAGAAGTTTATCTCCTACATTGATAAAGAATCTAAAACATTAAAAGATTTCTATTGTTTGAAGTTAGATTTATATGACGATTACGAAATGGTATCTTACGATGATCCTTCAACTCTTTTAGAGAGCTTTTACCACGCTAAAGATAAACAAGATAGACTTCATTCAAAATCACAGGATCTTCAAAAACTTATTACTACAAATATAGATAGATGTGAAAAGAAGAAAAGAATCCTTGAGGAAAACTTAAAAGAGTGTTCCGAAAAAAATGACTATAAAATCAAAGGTGATATATTATCAGCATATATTTATAGTATTTCTAAAGGACTTGATAAAGTCACACTATCAAATTTCTATAGCGAAGACGGTGATGATATCACAATATCCTTAGATGCAAATAAGACTCCTTCAGAAAACATTCAATTTTATTATAAAAAGTACAACAAAATGAAAAAGTCTGAAGAAGCCGCTGTACTTCAATTAGAAAAAAATGAGGATGAGTTAAAATACTTAAATTCTGTGCATACAAATCTTCTAAATGCTGAGAATTACACTGAAATTGAAGATATAAAGTCAGAACTTATAACTGAAGGATATATAAAATTTAGGAAGTCCAGCGGAAAGGCACCAAAGCCTTCTAAACCTATACACTTTGTTTCTTCAGAAGGCGTTGACATTTATGTTGGTAAAAATAATATACAAAACGACTACTTAACTTTAAAATTTGCCGACAAAAATGACACTTGGCTTCATACAAAGGTTATTCCTGGATCACATGTAATTATAAAAGGAAGAGATTTTACTGATACAACTCTTCTTGAAGCTGCTAACTTAGCTGCATATTATAGTAAAGGAAAAGATTCAACAAAAATTCCTATAGACTATACTATCGTAAAAAATGTAAAGAAACCTTCTGGAGCAAAACCAGGAATGGTAATTTATTATACAAATAAAACATTATATATAACCCCAGAAGAACCAAAAATAAAAAGAGTGTAATCACACTCTTTTTTGTTTATACTTCATAAAATATAAAAACACTATCTCTTACTTAGCCAGATACTGATAGTAGTAGCACTTTATCTTACCGTTATATAACTTTCTGTTCTTCGAAGACTTTTCACCAAAGATGTCTTCAAAGCCCTCAAAAGATGTAAGCACATTCATATCCCAAGTTGGAAGATTGTTATACAGCTCTCCTAATTTCCTATAAAGACTCTTTACTTCATTTATTTCACCAATTCTTTGGCCATATGGTGGATTAGTTATAATGAAGCCATATTTCTTTTTTGAGGAAAACTCATAAAAATCTAGCTTTTGAAAGTCTATATACTTATCAACCTTTGCCTTCTGAGCATTCTCTCTTGCTTTTCTAAGAACAGGACCATTTATATCGTATCCTATAAGTTTCATATCAAAATTCTTAATTGAGCTTAAAGCACCTTCTCTAACTTGATCGAAGATTTCTTTATCCATTGTAGGCCAATTTTCACATTCAAATTTCCTATATAGTCCTGGTGCTTGATTTGCACCTATCATCGCTGCTTCAATTAATATAGTACCTGAACCACAGAATGGGTCTATTAATAAATTTTCATTTGACCATCTTGAAATGAGCACTAAGCTTGCTGCCAAGGTTTCTTTAAGTGGTGCTTCACCTGCATTTTCTCTGTAGCCTCTTTTATGCAACCCAGGACCTGTTGTATCAATAGTTAAAGTAACAACGTCTTTTAAAAGAGCAACCTCTATTTTATATACTGGTCCATCTTCTGGGAACCATTCAGTATTATACTTACTTTGCATACTTTTAACTACTGCTTTTTTAACAATAGACTGGCAATCAGGTACACTAAACAATGTAGATTTTATTGATTTTCCCACAACATGCATTTTTCCGTTTGCAGGAATTATACTTCCCCAATCAACTGCAAGTGTTCCTTGAAAAAGTTCTTCAAAAGTTATAGCTTTAAATTCAGCCATTTTTATTAAAATTCTGTCTGCTGTTCTAAGCCAAGTATTGGTTATAGCTATATCCATTTCATCGCCAGAAAAAGTAACTTTTCCATTCTCAATAGTCAAATCTTCATATCCAAGCTTTTTTAATTCTTTTGCTGTAATAGATTCTATTCCAAATGTACTGGTGGCTATTAAATCATAATCCATTTAAAAACTCCTATTCTTATCTCTAAGTTTATCTTTCATATATCTTAACGGAATCAGTTCCATCAATTTCTAATATCTCTACTCCTATATTCTCCAATTTCGATGTTGGTACATTTTTACCTACAAAATCAGCTCGTATAGGAAGTTCTTTATGACCTCTATCTATTAGGACTGCTAATTGTATAGTTTCAGGTCTTCCTGAATCCATAATTGCTTCTATAGCAGCTCTTACAGTTCTACATGTATAAAGCACATCATCAACAATAATAACTTTCTTATTTTTTACTGAAACACCAATATCAGATTCCTTAACAGTTGGTTTGTCCCCAATATCAGTTAAATCATCTCTATACAGAGTGATATCTACACTTCCTACAGGAACTTTTATCCCCTCAAATTTTTCAATAAGAGCAGATATTCTCTTAGCTATAGGATATCCTCTTCTTTTTATACCTATAAGGACAATATCGTCAACACCTTTGTTCTTTTCAATTATTTCGTGAGCTATTCTCACTAAACTTCTTCTTATAGCTTCTTCATCTAAAAGTATTGCCTTTAGATTCATATTATACTCTCCTCCAAATTAATTACTTCTCTATTATTACCTCAATGTTTCAATAAGTTAAAGACCATCATCGAAATTAATTGGTTATACATGAAATGCTATATGAGCAAGCTATTAGAATTAAATGATTTTAGCAGATGTAATGGCTCTAAAAAATCGCTAATCGTTCTTTATTAGTGATTTTTTTACGCATCTGCCTTTTCTGAACGTATGTGAAGAAATTCTGGCAGGCGATATATTCTCACTTTTTACTCTTTAATTAAATAATCTTTCTATTTTTTAATTTAAGATATCAAAGACTTATAAAAAGTATGGATTATTAAAGAGTAAAACTGTACTGTTCGAACGTAGTGAGTTTACAGTTTTAGCCATGTAATATGACAAAATCATATTAATTCTTTGCGTAAGCTCATTAAAGCATCGGATGAATAAGCAATTAATTTAGCGATGGTAGTTAAACATCTACTAAAGTTTATTTAAAACCTCTAAAAAATATGGTGGTAGCTCAGACGTAAACTCCATATAGGTATTTTTAGTTGGATGAATAAAGCCAAGTGTCTTTGCATGGAGCATTTGTCCTTCTAGCTTAAATTTTTGTTTTTTAAATCCGTATACTGGGTCTCCTACTAAAGGATGGCCTAAATAAGCCATATGCACTCTTATCTGATGTGTTCTACCTGTTTCCAAGCTGCATTTAACCAATGTGTTACTCTTAAATCTCTCTATTACTTCATAATGCGTAACTGCTCTTCTTCCACCTTCAACTATAGCCATTTTTATTCTGTCCTGTGGATGCCTAGCTATAGGCTTATCAACAATGCCACTATCATTTTTAAATACACCTTCTGTAAGTGCATAATATTCTCTTTTTATAGAGTGAACTTTAAATTGTTCTGTTAATTTACTGTGAGCAAAATCATTTTTTGCTACTACCAAAATTCCTGATGTATCTTTGTCAATTCGATGAACTATTCCAGGTCTTATCACTCCATTTATACCAGATAAATCCTTACAATGGTATAAAAGAGCATTTACTAGTGTTCCATTATAATTACCTGGGGCAGGATGAACAACCATCCCTTGTTTTTTATTGACAACAACCACATCATCATCTTCGTATATAATATCTATGTCCAAATTTTCTGGTTCTACACTTAATATCTCCGGCTCAGGTATATTTAAAATAATAACATCATTTTCCTTTAATTTATAGTTACTTTTTATTATTTTATTATTAACAAGTACTGCCTCATTGTCTATTAGATTCTGGATATGAGATCTAGACCTATCTGTTATCTTTTCTGATAAAAATTTATCTATTCTTATATCTTTTTCTTCTGAACTTATTTTAAAAATTAACTCATCCATAGTATATAAAAAACTTCCCCCATCCCTTATCATTAATCTGGCAATTGATTCTTATACTGTTCGTTACTTACTTTTTCTACCGGCTCCACATACATGTCATCATCATCATATATGTCAAATCTATTTTGTAATCTATTAAAGCTATCAACAGCCTGAAAAGAATCTTCGGCATCAAAGCCTACCTTTTCATATTCGTTATAATCATTATAGCCATAACCAAAAGGATTTCCTATAACATCTTCTTCTATTGGTCTTCTGTTGCTTCTATATTCCTTTATTGAACCTATAACAGTTTGACACTTAATACAATATTGCGCGTATGGAAGAAAGTCAAGTCTTTCCTTACTTATTTCTACACCGCATCTTTTACATACACCATATTTCCCTTGATCTAATGATTGTAAACTTTCATCAATCTTACTAAGTATCTCACGTTCATTACCTTTTAGTGCCTTGCCTCTTTCAAAATCGAAAGTTTCTGTAGCCAAATCTGATGGGTGGTTATCATAAAAAGAAAGTTCTGAAGCCATTTCTGAATAAGAATCTACAGCTTCATTTTCTTTTAGTTGTTTTATTAAGCTGAGAACCCTCTCTTTTTCCTTATTTAATTTAATACGATATCTATCATAATCCTTTCTATCCATATTATCGCTTCCTTTCAAAAGAATTGGTTTTCAAAAGTGATTTATCTATTATTATTCTTTCAAAAGATAGATTTTTTATAACAAAGTTATAAATATAATATGATTGAAAAAAGATAATATAAGTTTTATTTATAGGTTTTCATTATTAAAACTTAAGTTATGCATGTCCAAAAATCACCTACCTATGAATTTTGGAATGTATAAATTAATAGTTGAATTGGCAACTCTATAATACTTTTAAAATAAAAATAAACCACCTCACTCATTTAATATAATCAAACTCCAAAAGTCTTTCTTGGTACAAGTTTGAAATATTAATTAATGAAGTGGTTATCATAGAAAATAACCAATGGATTCTTAAAATCAGCTGTAAAACTATCTGCTAGCGAAAAAGCTCTTTATTTCTTCCATATCATCTTTTTCTACTTGTTCGTTTTTATAATTACTTATTGCATTTTCTTCTAGTCCATTATGTATATCTTTTTCACTTATTTCTTCAATTGGGTGAGATATGTTAAAGGTTTTGATAAAGCTCTTTTCAAGATCATCAAAAGTTTCTAGCTGAGTCTTCATGAAATTTCTAAACTGAGCACGGAACTTTACAAATTCTTGCTTTACTCTATCATATTCATCATTAATCTGAATTACATCATTGTGAGCCTTATCAAGTATCTTTTGAGCAGTCTCATTAGCACTGCTTACAACTAATTCAGCTTCTTTTTGAGCGTTCAATTTTGCTTGTTCAGCTGTATTTTGAGCTAATAATAAAGTATTTTGTATAGTATTTTCTATTTTTGCATAATGCTCAACTTTTTCTCCTACTGAAGCCAGCTTTTCTTTTAACAATGAATTTTCTTTGTATAAATCTTCGTAATCTTCCACTACTTTTTCTAAAAATTCATCTACTTCATCAGAACTATATCCTCTTAGACCTCTTTTAAATTCTTTGTTGTTTATTTCCATGGGAGTCAGTTTCATGTGAATCACCTCTGCTATTTATATTTTTTTACCATTAGTTTTAAGTTGTCACTTTTCGTTTTACCGACTATATCTTCAATTATAAATTTACCTATGCCTCTTATTGTTATTGTACTCTTCAACTTTATTTCTGTACTCTTATTCCTATTTTCCTTGTAGTTTAAAAGTACACTCCCATTAGAAATCAAATCCATAGCATCATTTCTTGATTTTCGGCTTATTGACGCAACTATGGCATCTAATCTCATAGAAGCGACTTGTATATTTACTTCTTCGAAATCAACTTTAGGTACTATTTCTAAATCCTTAATAGTTTTTATGTTTATGCTATGTCTTCCTATCTTCGTTAGATTGGAAGTAATATATTCATACACATCCCTATGTACAGAAACAAAACAACTGAAATCTTTTACTCTTAAGTCGCCAATTTTTTCTCTCTTTATTCCTAGAGATAGTATAGCTCCCAAAAAGTCTCTATGACCTAAAGTTCCAAACTTACCGTTATAGTTTATTTGAAGAATTTCATAAGGCCAATCAATATTAAAAGAATTAACTGCTATCATTCTGCGTTCACTATCTTCAAAGCCACCTTCAACAAGAACACTTACCCCTACTCCTTTAAAATATTCTTGTAGTCTATTCCATATAATAGGGGCGTAAAACTCATTAGTTACAATAGGAATCTCTCTCTCAATGGAAGTTGTTAGCTTATTATATAAGTTGCTATACTCACCTATATCATCTAATTCTAGTATTGAAATGAATTCTTTTTTATTCATACTATATTATAGCAAAAACTATAGTTTGAATAATAGACAACGTAACTATAGCTAGTATTGGTGAAAAATCCAAAGGAGAATTAGGTACGATTTTCCTTTGTAACTTTTGAAAAGGTGACAATATTGGATCAGTAATTATTTTAATATAATAAGTTAATTTATTTTCTTTCCCCATGAAAACAAGAGAAAGTATAACATCCACAAAAATCATAAACTGTATAAAGTCAAATAACAACGTTAAAATTTCTTCTATTAAAGGTATATAAATCTCCTCCGATTCATAGATGTACCACTTCATAATTGATTTTTTATTTTCAAATTTCCTCTTAATTAATAAGAGAGTTTTGAGAATTTTTTAAGAATTGAACAGGCACATCTTTACTTTGACCAGTTAAATAGTCCTTTAGTTGAAAGTTCACTCTTAAGTTCACTAGTAACTTCTACATTAGATGGCGATAGTATATATACGCCTCTCTCAACTTCTTGCAATTCACCAGCAAGTGCAAAACAAGCACCACTTATAAAGTCTAAAAGTCTTTGAGCTATCTTGTTTTCTAAGTTACTTGTATTTACAACTACAATCTTTCTACTCTTAAGTGCATCGCAAATTTCAGTTGCATCCTCATAAGCAGATGGTTTTGTTATCATAACTTTAGCTGATGCAGCAGTATGAATGTTTACAACCTTATTGTTTTTCTTACCTGATAATACTGGTTCAAGGTTCTCATCTGCAGCTAATTCTTCTTCTTCATCAAATTCATCGTACTCTTCATCGTATTCCTCAAAGCCTAAAATCTCTTTCATCTTGTTAAACATTTTTGCAGCCATAGTTATTCCTCCTATTTATATTCTCTTACCAAAAATCCCCTCACCTATCCTAACAAGAGTGGCTCCTTCTTCTATTGCAATTTCATAGTCATGAGTCATTCCCATAGATAGTATTTCCATAGTTACATTTTGGTATTTCTGTTTCTTAATATTTTCAAAAATATTTTTTGTTCTTTTAAAATAATATCGGTTACTTTCTTCATTACCTTTAGGAATTATAACCATTATTCCTTTAATTTTTACATAATTACATTTTCCTACCTCATTTAAGACCTCATTTAGCTGTTCTTCGTAAAAACCATATTTGGTATCTTCCTTGCCGATATTAATTTGTATAAGTGTATTTATCTGTATTTGGTTTTTAGAGCATTGTCCTTCAAGCTCCTTAAGAAGTTTTGTGCTGTCTAAAGAATGAATAAGAAAAGCCTTATCGACTATATACTTTACCTTATTTGTCTGCAGATGCCCTATAAAGTGCCATCTTACGTCCTTATGAAAAAGTTCAAATTTTTCTGTTAGTTCTTGAACTTTATTTTCACCAAAGTCTCTAATTCCTGCCGTGTAAGCTTCCTCCAGAAACTCAATAGGCTTAGTCTTGGAAACAGCAACTAAAGTCACATCTTCCGGCATAGATTCTTTTATCTGCTCTATATTCTTTTTTATACTCAAAATAATCATGCCTCCACTTCCTTAAATATATATTCTTCATAAACTTAAAAAATCCTTCAAAATATTTAAATCTTACACCTATTTTGTTTTAGGTGTAAGATTATTAAAATTAGCATCTCCTAAATAAGGATCTATATTTATATTATCTTTCTTTTCTATAGATATTTCAACTCCCCTATTCATTAGGGATCTTATGAAACCATCATCTCTTTTTAGTATACTGTCAAGGGTGTCTGGATCTCCAATAGCATACACTTCAAAAGAAGGTCCTGGTATCTGAACTCCATTAATATTTAAAAAAGCCCAGTTACACAAAATCGCGGTGTTAGGAAGAACTCTCTGTCCACCAATAGATATTGCTTCAGCACCAGCAACTCTTAATTCATTTACAACTCTTATCATATCATCATCGTGTATTGTTCTTAGCATTGTAAGTTGGTAATTTCCATCTTCATATCCGTCTGTTGTATCAATTGTACCATCCCTTAAGGTTATCTTTACTCCATTACCTTTTGCTGCGCTCAATCCTGCAGCCATTTTATTGCTATTAGATTCATCGTTAATGTCCTGAGTTATTTTCTCACTCTTAGTGTCATCGTATTTATATTTATTCATCTTTTCGGTCATTTTAGAATTAGAATCCCTAAGGTTAGAAACTTCTCCATATAACTTATTTTTCTGATTATATGCATCTTGATACTGTTTTGCACTCATTTGGAAACTTCTCGTGGTTCCTTTTAAATTTATATTAAGAGCTATAAGAATTCCTATTATAATTGAAGCTATAAAAACAAATATTGACGCTTCGTTATTTCTCATATATACACCCCTTTATCGGGATCTTGCTTTCTCAATCAAAAGCCTTCTCACTATAGCAAAATTATCAAAAATTCTTCCACCAAAAACTATTACTGCAGCTATATAAATAGGAATTCCAAGTTTATCTCCTAAATAAGCTAAAGCTACTGCAAGTGCGGCATTTCCAAAAAAGCCTGAAATAAAAATATCCGCTTGAAAATTCTTTGATAAACTAGCTCTAACAGCTCCAAAAACCGAATCTAAGCAAGCTAGTATAGCAACAGACATATATGGAGAAAATTTTTCAGGTATATCTACCTTCCAGACTATTCCAACTATAATTCCAATCAAAAGTCCTATGAATGCTATCATTTAATAATCACTCCTATTGTACAGGTTTAATAAAATCATTATGAATAACTTGAGATGATTTAGGTATAACTACTTCATTGCTTTTCTCTATTTTTCTTTCATAATTGGATAGAACCCCATAATCTAAAGCACCTTGAAAAGTTAAGCCTGCATCTAGTTTTGCTTTATCACCTATTGCCTTTATAACTATTTTATCGCTAGGTGATATTCTTTCATTTGAGCCAATCCAAATAAAATTACTTGCATTTTTTATACCAGTCTGAGATGTAACTCTTTTCTCGTTTATAGATATTGCTTCTGCACCAGAAAAATTTAAAATATTAACTATATGAATAAGTTCGTTTTCAGATATATAATCTGCGTTATTGTTAGAAAAGATAGAAGACTTTGGTGTAAGATAAAAAATCACTCCTTGGCCCTTTACATCAACAGTACCTAATATCATTCTGGTTTTATCAAGCTGTTGCTTTACTTCTGTATTTACATCTCCTTTTTTAGCTGCTGATTCTTCTATTTTCTTCAAATCTTCAGTTAAAGAGTTATTCTGCTTTACAAGTTCATCTTTTTCTTTCTTAAGAGCATCTATTTCAGCTGTGATATCTGTTTTATCTACGGTATCTTTAACGGCACTTTCTTTATTATTTATCAATTTAAACTGATACGCCAATAAAAATCCTAACAATGCACATACAATAGCAACAACTATCTGCGAAGTTACCTTTTTCATTGTACTTCCTCCTTATTCATTTTTATATACTGGATCTCCATTAAAACTAACATCTATATAGCCTTTTGTAAGTCCCTTACTACTATCCTTTAATATTCCTATACAATTATTTAATTTTGTTTCTAGATTTTCGTCATTACCTAACAGCAACTTTACGTCTCCTACTAACATATATAATGAAGTGGTACTTTCTAAATTCGCTAAATTAAATTTTACATCACTCTTATTTTCTTCTAGAAGTTTTCCTATATTGGTTGCTATTCTTTTTATTTTCTCATCACTAGTCAAGTACGTCCCTACATCTGTAGAGGTTGGAGAAACCCCTGTAAGTTCAGTAAGATTTAATCCATCTATACTAGCTCTTTTTTCTAGAATCTTCAGTTCATGATTTAGTACATATATCCCATCTGAACTCTTTACAAAATATACCGCTTTTCTTTCGACCACATTTATAATGATTCCATTGGGAAATACTCTTTTCAGATTAACTTGCTCTATATAAGGATTTTCTGTGATTTTGTAACTAACATCTTTTTGGTTTATGTAAAAAATATTTTTCCCGAATAACTCTGATCTACTTATAATATCTTTGCTATCTATTATCTTATTATTTTCAACTTTAATATCAGCTATATTAAAAAATGGAGCCTTCAATAATATAAGAATAGTTATAGAAAAGAAGAAAATAAAAAATAAAACTAATTTTTTTCTAACTTTTTTCCTTTTGTGTTTTTTTATATATTCATTTATTTCATTATTCATATTATACCTTCTTAACTTTTGATATAATTACTAAAAATATGGTTATATTACATTTTATATAATAACATTATATCTTTGCTTTTTCATTACAAAATTATTAAAAGATATTGTTTATTATGTAAATATATTACTCTTAATTGTTTTAAATAAGTATAAACTTTATTTTTATTATCGTGTGATTTTTCAATTAATTAATATGGATGTACCACTTCATATTAAAATTTATATTTTCAAATTGAAGTGGTACATTTCAAAATTAATATATCAAAACAAAAAGCTGGCCGTTCATAGGCTCAGCTATTTTATTTTATATTATTCAATTTAATTTGTCTATTTATTGATGTGATATTTCATAATAAATTTATATTTTCAATTTTTTTCACAAAAAGCCGTGAGAATTTTGAAAATTGTTTCTGTTTAAATTGACACATCCCCAGATGCACCAATTCATAACAAATTTATATTGCTCTCTTTTTCTCTACTTGTCTCGATATATTCAGCAGTACCCCCATGGCGGCCATATTAATGACCAGAGAACTTCCTCCATAACTTATGAACGGTAATGGCACTCCAGTAACAGGCATTGATCCAGTTACAACAGCTATATTGATTATAGCCTGAACTGCAACTATAGAAGTTATTCCTGTTGCTAACAAAGTTCCAAAGGCATCTTTAGCACTCATAGCAATTCTGATTCCTCTAAATACAAAGATAATGAATAGAAGTATTATTAGTGCACAGCCTATAAGTCCTAACTCTTCTCCTATTATAGCAAATATAAAGTCATTATGTGGTTCAGGCATATACAAAGTCTTTTGTCTTGATTGACCAATGCCAAGTCCAGTAACTCCCCCTGCACCAAGTGCATAAAAGGATTGAATTAGCTGATAGCCATCACCAGCAGGATCTTGCCATGGATTCAGGAAGTTTAGAAGTCTTCTCTTTCTATAATCTTCACTAAATATAAAGAATGTCGCTGCCGCAAACATAGCTGGCACTACTCCAAATCCAAGGGTAGTAGATTTTGCACCTGCAACGAACATTACTATAAGCGTAACTATCATTATTACAGATGCGATACTTAGGTTCTTCTCTAAAAGAATCATTCCTGCAAAGAAACCTGATACTATCAAGTAAGGCAACACACCTTCTTTGAAGTTTTTCATCTTCTCTCCTTTTTTCTCCATACTGGTTGCCATAAACAGAACAACAACATACTTAACCAACTCCGAAGGCTGAAACTGCCCTAGTGGCCCTAGTTGTATCCATCTTTTTGCACCATTTACATCTGGTGAGAAAAATACAGCTACTAGCAAAGGTAAAGATATAATCATCATTATTCTTGTATATTTCTTAATCTTATGATAATCAACAGACATCATAAAAAACATAACTGCGATGCCTAGAACAGACCACTGTAGTTGCTTCTTTAAAAAGAACATACTATCATTATTCTTATACATTGCATAGTATGAGCTAGCACTATATACCATTACTACACCAATCGCCAACAGGAAGAAAATCGTATAAAACATTACATAATCGATTTGTCCCATTTTAGGCTTGTTTTTTTTCATTCAAATTCCTCCTATTATTACTACAAAGACAAAAAGGCAATAAGACAAAGTAAAAGGGTGCAAATTGAGAATGCTGAAACAATCTTTGTTTCACTCCATCCTAACTGCTCAAAGTGATGATGAATCGGAGCCATCTTAAATACTCTTTTTCCAGTTAGCTTAAAAGATGCAACCTGAATTATAACGGAAAGAGTTTCTAAAACATAAATTCCACCTACAATTATTATAACAAGTTCCATTTTAAGCATCATTGCTATAGCAGCTACAGCCCCTCCTAAAGCAAGAGAACCTGTATCTCCCATAAATATTCTGGCCGGAAATGCATTGAATCTTAAAAATCCAAGTAAAGCTCCAGCTAGCGCAACACAGAATATAGAAAGTCTATAATGCCCCATATTTAAACTTAAGATAGATAGGAAAGTCATTACTAATATAGTTATTGAAGTTGCTAGTCCATCCAATCCATCTGTAAGATTTACTGCATTAGTCGTTGCTGCAAAATATATTATTATAAAAGGTATGAATAACCATCCCATCTCCCATTGTTGTCTAGAAAATGGTACATTTATTGAAGTTCCTATGCTTACATACGCATAATAAGCTAATGCACCAGAAACTATAAGAAGCAGCACCATCTTCTGCCACGCTCTTAATCCTAAGTTATTCCTATGAATAATCTTCAATAGGTCATCCAAAAAGCCTACAAAACCAAAGGCGATGAATGCATATAACACTACCATAGACTCATCAGTAAAACTAGGTATCATGACAAGCATGGTAATTAATGTGGCTAATATAAATATTATTCCTCCAATTGTTGGTGTTCCTGCCTTTTTCAAATGACTTCTCGGACCATCTTCTCTTATATTTTGTCCAAATTTAAGCCTATGTAAAAGAGGTATTATAACTGGACCTATTATTGATGCCACAATAAAACTTATTAAAATCGATATTATTAACGCTGTATTAGCTAAATTTCCCATATATTGCCGTCTATATTAGACAGCTCACCTCCTTGGTTATAGATTCATTTTTTTAAGCTCGTTGACTATTTCTTCAAACTTCATACTTCTCGATGCTTTTACAAGAACAACATCTTTTTCTTTAATTAATTCTTCCAACGCTTTAATTAATTGTTCCTTTGATTGAAAAACTATACACCCTTCATCTGAAAAACCTGTTTTAAAACCATCTGAGTAATCACCGCAACATAATAGTAGGTCAATTCCATTATTTTTTGCATACACTCCAGTATCTATATGCGCATTTAGTGATTCATCGCCAAGCTCTCTCATAGTTCCAAGTATAGCAATCTTTCTACATCCATCTATGTTTTTCATAACATCTATAGCGGCTTTCATAGATGATGGGCTTGCATTATAGCAATCATTAACAATAGTAATTTTATTTGTTTCAATTATCTCCAACCTCATTGAAGTTGATTGTATATTTCTTAATCCATTATTCATTTCATCTAGCGACAAACCAAGTAAGTTTCCTGCTGCAATGCAAAGCAAGCAATTTTGTACGCTATGTTTTCCAAGCATTGGTAAATCAAATGAGCCTTTTTGTCCTTGAAAGTTCACTTCAAATTCACTATGATTTTTTAATAAAACTACATTAACAGCAGTGATGTTGTTAGAATCATCTAAACCTGTTTTAACAACTTTATATATATTGCTAGTTACACCATTTAGAAGATCATCATCACCATTAATAATTAAAGTATTTTCCTCATTGAAATAATCAACTATTTCCATCTTTGCTTTTAAAATGTTTTCTCTAGTCTTGAGGTTTTCTATATGCGACAATCCTATATTAGTTATTATTGCAATATCAGGTCTCGCTATATCTGCAAGAAGGTGAATTTCATTTAGATTACTCATCCCCATCTCTAACACTGCAACATCCACAGTTCTATCAAGTTCAAGTATCATAAGTGGCAATCCTATATCATTATTAAAATTACCTTTAGTCTTAAATACAGAGTACTTTTCACCTAGTATCGCCGCTAAGATATCTTTACTTGATGTCTTACCATTTGAGCCAGTAATCCCAATAACCTTTAGTCCTAATTTTTCTCTATAATATTTTGCAAGTTTTTGAAGAGCCTTTTTTGAATCTTCTACTTTTATAACATTTGCTTCGTAGCCTAAAAATTCTTCTTTATTTTCATCTACTATGCAAACACTTGCGCCTTTATCAATTGCTTCTTTTATATAGTTATTACCATTAAAATTCTCGCCTCTAAGTGCAAAGAATATACTATCTTTTTCAATTTTTCTTGTATCTGTACTAACTTTTTCAAAATGTTCATTTTTATTTGTTGTGATAAAATTACCATCTACAGCTTTTATGATTTCTTCTAAGGTTAAGTCTAACATTTTTTCACTCCTAATTGCTCTAATATTTCTATCACTACTTCCCTCTCATCAAAATGAATGGTTTTATCTTTTAAAATTTGATAATTTTCGTGTCCTTTACCTGCAATTACTATTACATCTCCAGCCTTACCAATCTCAAGTGCAGTTTTGATAGCCTCTCTCCTATTTTCAACAACTTTATAACTAGTGGTATCCAAATCAGCTATAATGTCATTTATTATTGATATAGGTTCCTCACTTCTAGGATTATCAGAAGTAACAATAGCGATATCGCTTAGTTCTGTGCCAATCTTACCCATCATAGGTCTCTTAACCTTATCTCTATCCCCGCCACAACCAAATACAGATATTAGCCTACTGGTAGTAAACTCTCTAGCAGTTTTAAGTATGTTCTCTAATCCATCTGGAGTATGAGCGTAATCAATTATTACTTCATATGGAATATCATATTCAATAGCTGTTCTCTCACATCTTCCTGGAACAACTGCCTTATTTAGGCCCTTAACTATTGATTTCAATTCGATACCTAAGTGTTTAGTTAAAGTTATTACTGAAAGTGCATTATAAACATTATATAAACCAGGCATCTGAAGATTAAATTCATATTCTTGATTATCTAAAGTTACATTAAACTTAACGCCCTTTGATGAGTTAACAATATCCTTTGCTTTAATATCAGCATTATCATGAATACCATAGGTAAATATATCTGTTTTTATATTTTTACTTTCCAAATCTGCAATTATATTTTTTCCATAATTATCATCTAAATTTATTACTGCCTTATCTGTTCTCTCAAATAGCTTAAATTTAGCATTATAATAATTCTCGAAGGTCTTGTGAAAATCCAGATGATCTCTTGTTAAGTTTGAAAATATTGCACCTGCGAATCTTACTCCATATACTCTATCAAGCTCCAACGCATGTGATGAAACTTCCATAACACAATACTCAACCTTCTCTCGAACCATTTCATTGAAAAGCTCTTGAAGTTCTAAGGATTCTGGAGTAGTTCTTTCTGTCTTAATCACTCTATCTCCGATATAGTTCGCTATAGTTCCTATTAATCCAACTTTATAACCACTTTCTTCAAGAATCTTTTTTGTCATAAAAGCAGAGGTTGTCTTACCATTTGTTCCAGTTATGCCGATTACCTTCAGTTTTTCTGTAGGTTTTTCGTAATAATTTGAAGCCACCAATGCCATGGTCTTTCTTGTATCTTTTACCTTAAGCACAGTAATATCTTCACTAATACTTAAATCATCCATACAAAATACTACCTTAGCTCCATTTTTTACAGCACTGTCTGCAAACTTATGTCCATCACTTGCAAACCCTTTAATACAGAAGAATATATCTCCATCTTCAGTTTTCCTATTATCATAGGTAATCTTATTTACATTTTGATCCAAACTTCCTTTTATAAGTTCAAAGTCTATTTCATTTAATAAGTTTCTTAGAAGCATTGTCCACTCATCTCCTTAAATAATATGCTATTAAATCCTCCTAAATGATATATAGATATACATTCTGATACTAAAGTATCAAATATTAATTAATATTTATTAAAAGCTACTTCTACAAACATCGTAGCAATATAACAAAATACTAGCATGTGGCTAGAAGCCACATGCTAATTAATCATCTACATCATCACTTAAGGTAAGTCTAATAGAATCTCCTTTTTTCGCAACTTCTCCTGGCTGAATACTTTGTTCATCAACCATAAGACCTTCACCAGAGAAATTACCTTTCAGACCCACTTTTTCAAGAATTTTAGTAGCTCCCTCTTTAGTATAGCCTTTTATGTCAGGAACAATAACATCTTTATTATAATTTCCTGAACTTCCACTGTAAAGATTGACCTTACTGCCTTCCTTTACTGTATAACCAGGTGTAGGCTTGATATCTGTCACATACTCCCCCTGTCCCTCTATATCAAAATCTAGCTTTACTTCTTTAAGTTTTTTCTTGGCTTCATCTATTTTCATACCTCTAACTTCAGGAACAATTACATCAGGAGCACTTACAATGCTGCTGGTATCCTTTGATATAGCAGAAGGATCTAAATAATTAAATATATCATTAAATACTATCTTTGCTACTGGTACAGCTATAACACCACCATAATACTCCCCTGCACTAGCTTCATCAATAGAAACCATAACAGTAAGCTTTGGATCATTAGCTGGTGCCATTCCTACAAAGGACGAAATATATTTTCCGCTTTCATAAGTACCATTGGTTGGATTTACCTTTTGAGCTGTTCCAGTTTTACCGGCAATATGATAACCTTCAATATATGTCCTCTTTCCAGATCCTTCAGAAACAACTTTTTCAAGATAATCTCTTAATTTTGTTGTTTTTTCTGCACTTGCTACTTGTTGTGTCTTAGGATTAAACTTTCTATCAATTACTTGCTTACCTTGATCATCCACATGACTGATTTCTTTCATCACATGAGGTTGAATCCATGTACCATTGTTAGCAATTGCATTAAATGCAGCCATGAATTGTATAGGATTTACTGTGTTAGTTTGTCCAAAAGAAATAGTTGCAAGGTCAATATCAGTTATTGTTGCAGCTGATTTAGTTATGCCCTTAGCCTCACCAGGAAGGTCTACTCCTGATTTTGCTCCAAAACCAAACTTCTTTATATATTCAGCTAATTTTTCCTTACCTAACTTCTTACCTACTTCTATAAATCCAATATTACATGAATTTTTTATTATCTCTCCAAAAGTCTCTGTTCCATGTCCACTTCTTTTCCAACACTTTATAATTCTATTTAATACTCTAACACTACCTGCACAGGAGTATGTCTCCCCTTTATCAGCGACACCTTCCTCCATAGCAGCTATTGCTGTAAAAACCTTAAATATAGATCCAGGTTCAAAGGAGTCACTAACAGCTCTATTTCTCCACATTTTCTGTAGCTTGTCTGTAGCTGTTGCTCCATCAAAGTTTTCAGCTCCTTCGTAAGGAGTATTAGGATTGAAATCCGGCTTGTTTGCCATAGCTAATACTTCTCCTGTTTTAGGATCCATAACTATAACACTTACTGCCTTTGCTTTATTGTCGCTTAAAGCTTGCGCTGCAGCTTTATCTGCAAACATTTGTATTTGCCTATCTATAGTTAACTCTACATCCTTACCTGGAATTGGAGCGGTGAAACTTGAAATAGTATATGGTAAATCTTCACTCTTCCTGTTAATTTCTGCTATTCTCACTCCTGGTGTTCCTGAAAGGTCTTTGTCATATTGAAGTTCTACTCCATTAAGTCCTTTACCATCAGAATTTGTATTTCCTAAAACATGAGATAATAGATTATTGTTAGGGTAATATCTCTTTGTATCAGGAGATACCATTACTCCATTTATTTGTAGCGCTTTAACTTTATCAGCAATATCCTTTTCTATTCTTCTAACCACATGCGCCGCTCCAGCATCTGCTCCGCTAGGCAGCTTAGTATTTAGTTTATCTAGTATTTCTTTTTCAGTAAGCCCTAATGCAGTTGCTATTTTAGGAGCAATATCCTGGCTTGTAAGTTTATGCTTCTTTAAGTACTCTCTAATAGCATTTAAGTCAAAGTCTACTCTATAGACGTTACCGCTAACAGCCAGTTCAGAGCCATTACGATCTAAAATTTTTCCTCTTACAGCATCTATTTGTACTTTACTTGTCCATTGTTCAACAGCTTTAGTTGAATATTCGTTACTCTTAACTATCATTACATACGCTAATCTTAAAGTTAATCCAAAGAATAATATAGTTAAAAAAACTACTGTTATCCACATTCTCTTCTTAGTGGTAGCTTTATCCCTGTAATTATGCTCAATCAATAACTATACCTCCAAAACATTGCTCGATCATTCAGAAATAAAGTCATTCTTTAATATTAACTTATCTAACATTTGACTATTCTATTGAACTTTATTTTTCCAGTTGCATTATTTATTAGTAAATATATCCCCTTACAAATAAACACTGCTTTCAAATATTCTTTGTATTAAGCAATCTTTTATTTTGAACATAAACTACTTCAATCATTAAAGTAAGATAGGAAACTTTATAAAAATTTCTATCTTACTCAATTAACGCTTGAAGTAGTTTACCAAAACATATAATATACCAAGATTAATTTAGATGATAAATTAACCCTAATTTTATACAAAAATATCTAGCATGGATTTTAAAAATTCAAAGAACAAATTAAACATCCTAACACAGCTTAGATTAGTACATCCTACTAGAATAAAAATTCTTTAATCTTAGCTAGAAGACTCCAATCATTATTAGTAGCCTGCTTGTCCTTTACGTTTGCAGCAAAATAATTTTCGTTAGAATTTGTTTTTAAGATGTCCCCATCCCCTGGGATAATCATTCCTAATTTACTTTCAGCTGTAGTTTTAATTGTATCTAACGAAGAAGATTTAAGTATTTCAGCCTTTAACGATTCATTCTCAGCACCAATCTCCTTTATATCTGAGTTTACTTGAGTTAACTGAGCTTGAACAGTATAGACCTTCACATCTCTCCAAATTGTTGCAATTCCTAAAACAAAAAGCATCACAATAACCTGAGTGGCAGCTCTTCTATTTCTTTTTTGTCTTTCCTTCAGTCTTCTATCTCTATCGATTTTAGACTTTTTAAGATCCTCATATTGTTTATCTCTTTGTGGGTCATTGACCTTTCTTTTCGGATTTAACGCTGTATTACCGTTAACATAATCGAATTCCTTCACTACCAACTTATTCACATCCCTACCATAATATAACTATTTTTTTACTTTTTTTGTACAACCCTTAATTTAGCACTTCTACTTCTAGGATTTTCTTCAACTTCAACATCTGATGGTTCAATAGGTTTTCTAGTTAATACTTTCACCTCTGAAATCTTTCCACACACACAAATAGGAAATTCCTTAGGACATGTACATGGATTTTCAAGTTCTTTAAAAACAGTTTTTACTATTCTATCTTCAAGAGAATGGAAAGTTATTATAGCCATTCTGCCACCATCATTTAATCTTCTTACACCATCTGTAATTGCTTTATCAAGAATAAATAACTCCTTATTTACCTCGATTCTTATAGCTTGGAAAGTTCTCTTTGCTGGATGAGGCCCTTCTCTTCTAGCCTTAGCAGGTATTGCTGCTTTTATTATGTCAACTAACTGAAATGTTGTTTCTATAGGCCCCTTCTCCCTCTCTCTTACAATAAAGTTAGCAATTCTACTAGCAAAATTTTCTTCGCCATATCTTTTTATTACTTTAAATAATTCCTCACTGCTATACCCATTTATTACTTCATAAGCTGAAAATTTATTTTCTCTATTCATCCTCATATCAAGAGGAGCATCTTGCATATAACTAAAGCCTCTCTCACCAGCGTCTAGCTGATATGATGAAACCCCTAAGTCCATAAGTATTCCATCAACTTTTTCTATATTTAAAGTAGTTAGTATAGAATCTATGTTATAGAAGTTATCGTGCACTAGTGTAACTCTATCACCATATTCTTCAACTCTCTTCCCTGCGGCACTTAAAGCATCTTTATCTTGATCAATGCCTATAAGTCTTCCTTTACTAGATAATCTTTTTACTATTTCAGAAGAATGCCCAGCACCACCTAAGGTACAATCTACATAAATTCCATCTTCCTTTATATTTAAAGCTTCTATACATTCATTTAATAATACTGACACATGCTTAAATTCCATATCGTTTCTCCTTATATCCCTAAGTCGCTCATCTTTTCCGCTATAGCATCAAAATCTATATCAGAATTATTGTAGTCTACCCACTTTTCTTTTCCCCATATTTCAATTCTAGTTAAAACCCCAATACTTACTATTTCCTTATTTATTGCTGCATATTCAATAAGATTTTGAGGAATGACACCTCTTCCCTGCTTATCAGTTTCAATCTCAGTTGCTCCTGAGAAAAAGAAACGCACAAAGGCTCTAGCATCTTTATTAGTTAGAGGAAGACTTTTTAGTTTTTCTTCTAACACCTTCCACTCTGTTAATGGATAAACGTATAAGCATCCATCTAGTCCTTTAGTCATGATGAATTTACTGCCTAGTTCTTCTCTAAATTTAGAAGGCATGATTATTCTGTTTTTATTATCCAATCCATGTTGGTATTCTCCTATAAACATCCCACACCTCAAACTAGGTATAAATGTAGAAAGTGTCACCACTTTACACCACTTTTCACCACTTTAACTCTATTATTCTATAAAAAATTAAAAATCCCTCCTTTTTTATAGATTTTTTAATTTTTTTCAAAATAAAATTAATATTTGGTCACAGATATAATCCTTTTTTTGGTTATTTATCATGCTATTGGTAAAAAAGCAACATTTATAACATTATTCATCCCTTTACCTCCATAATATGGAACAAGAAAAAACATTCAAGCAATCTTCTTTAACGAGTTTTTTTACGCATCTACCTTTACGAATCCATACGAGAAAACTCACAGGCTAATAAATTTTGTCTTTTTACTTTATCCCCTTAAAAGATATCATAAACAACATAAAAAAAAGACACCTTAAGTTTTAAATAAAGGAACCCTTTACTTATAAACTAAGGTATCTTTAATAGATACTCAAAATCTTTATAATAAAATTAATAAGGAAAATAATTTATAGTTTACTAAACAAGACTAAACATTAAATCTAAATAATATAACGTCTCCATCTTTTACTATATATTCTTTACCTTCTAATCTGTATAGTCCTTTTTCTTTAGCTGCCGATTCTGATCCACAGCTAACCAAATCATTGAATGCTATCACTTCAGCTCTGATAAATCCTCTTTCTATATCTGAGTGTATCTTACCAGCTGCTTGTGGTGCCTTCATTCCTGTTGTAATAGTCCAAGCTCTTATTTCTTGTGGACCTGCTGTCAAGTAACTAATAAGTCCAAGTAGTCTGTAACTTACATTTATTAGCTTATCTAAACCAGCCTGATCTAAACCGTATTCTTCTAATAATTCTTTCTTTTCATCATCTTCTAATGACGAAAGCTCTTCTTCTAGTTTTGCACAGATAACAACTACTTCTGCATTTTCTCCAGCAGCATGCTCTTTAACAATCTTCACATACTCATTGTCAAGGTTACCTTCCATCATATCATCTTCTGATATGTTGCAGACATATAGAACAGATTTCGAGCTGATTAGAAATAATGATTGAACAAATTCATTTTCCTCTTCAGTAACTTCTAATGTTCTAACTGGCTTATTTGATTCTAAATGAGCCTTCATTCTTTCCATTAAAGCATATTCTTCTTTTGCTTTTTTATCACCTGATCTTACAAGTTTCATTGCCTTTTCCATTCTTCTTTCAAGAATTTCTAGATCAGAAAATATAAGTTCTAAGTTTATTGTTTCTATATCTCTTATAGGATCTACTGAACCTTCAACGTGAACAACATTATCATCATTAAAGCATCTAACAACATGACAAATTGCTTCAACTTCTCTTATATGAGATAGAAACTTATTTCCAAGTCCTTCACCTTTACTTGCTCCTCTTACTAGTCCTGCAATATCATAAAACTCCACTGAAGTAAAAACTTTCTTTTTAGAATTATACATTTCTTGTAGTACATCTAATCTTTTATCCGGAACACTAACAACACCTACGTTAGGTTCTATAGTACAAAATGGATAATTTGCCGATTCAGCTCCTGCTTTAGTAATAGCATTAAACAAAGTACTTTTCCCTACGTTTGGTAATCCAACAATACCTAATTTCATTTATGTACATCCTTTCTAACTTTAATACCACGTAATAGTTTTAAATATTGAAAAGCCTTAATTAAAAATATTTGAAGTTTTTTATTTCATAAATAATAAGGCATTAAATTCAAAATTGAAATAAAGTGGTAACTTTAATCTATTAAATAACACTTATAAGATTATACCTTAGTAAAGACAACATTTCAACAAGTTATATTATGTGGAATTAATGGCTATATAACACCAGTATCCTTATAAATTTTATGAAAAGAATATAATTGAGGTGATTTAAATGAATTTTTCTTTTTTAAAAAACACTTTAATAAATATTTCACTGATTACATCCATAGCTACCACAAATATTAACTTTGATCTTAGCAAATTCGATTTTTTCAAATTTAATACTCATACAGAACATTCTTTGAGTAACAAAGAATACAGTTGGTATTATATATGGAATAAAAATTCCACCCCTGACGCTCCGAAAGAAACTAAAAACTTTGTATTTAATTATGATAGCTACTATATCGGAGATACCTCTAAGAAAGTATTATATATAACTTTTGATGAAGGTTACGAAAATGGAAATACAGGTAAAATATTAGATATATTAAAAGAAAACAAAGTTCCTGCAGCTTTTTTCGTTGTAAAACCTTATATACTTCAAAATCCGGATTTAATAAAACGCATGGAGTCAGAAGGTCATCTTGTTTGCAATCATTCTTCTCACCATCCTTCTATGGCTTCAGTAACAGATCCTGAAAAATTCAAAAAGGAATTCACTGACGTTGAAGAGGAGTACGAGAAGCTCACAGGCAAGAAAATGCCTTTATATTTTAGACCACCAATGGGTAGATATAGCGAAGCCTCTTTAGCAAAGACTAAGGATTTAGGTTATAAAACAGTATTTTGGAGTTTTGCATATAAAGATTGGTTAGTTGATCAGCAGCCCGACCCTGTAGCTGCTAAGAAAAGAATTTTAGAAAGAACAAGTGATGGGTGTATAGTACTTTTACATGCGGTTTCAAATACAAATGCAAAAATACTAGATGAACTATTAAAAGAATGGAAGTCCCAAGGATATGAGTTTAAATCTTTGGATGATTTAAAATAAATTTTTCATTCAATACTACATTAGACTATAAGTTTATCTAGCACTTCAATATTATATGGATGTATCACTTCGTAATAAAACTTATTATTTTTAAATTCTCTCACCAGAAGCCGTGAGAGTTTTAAAAATGGATTTCGGTTCGAAGTGGTACATCTATAGATAAACTACTTCAATATATTTGCTTTTAATAAAAAAGCCGATTGAGAAGTAGTTTATTTAATTTGACTACTCTTAAACACTATGTTGAAATTAACAAGTTACTACTCCAGTACTTTAATGAGTTTCGCAAATGGTTAATATAATTTTCTACATAAGAGCTACTTTTAATTTTCCACCTCAACTCTTCTCATTCCAAATATAGTTTTAATTATGTAATATATATATTATAATTGTAAATAACTCAATTATTTTGTGTACAAGAAGGTGAAAATTTTGAAATATTGTGTTTTATTTCCCCAAGCAAAAAATGTGCATTTAATCAAAGATGTAGGAATGATTGCCTACAAACTTCATAAATTATATTCTGTTGAAAGTTATGTAGCCTGCTACAATAATGATAGATATGATTACATAGATGGTGACTTAAAAGGTCTAAAGCTAGATTTTATAAGCAAAAAGCATAATAATGATATTATTGATGGCTCCTTATATATAAGAAAAAATGCTAAAACCATAGACGTACTGCAACTATTTCATGTAACAATGAGATCTGTAGTATATGCCATAGTTTATAAACATTATAATAGGAACGGAAAAATCTTTCTTAAATTAGACTGTACTGAAAATTTACTAAACAAAATAAAATCTCTAAGTACTGCAGGGCGTAAATTTTTCAATTACTTTTTTAAGAAAGTTGATATAATCGGAGTAGAACAAAAGAAGCTTTTCAATGAAATCCAACAATTGCTACCTAAATTTAAAGATAAATTTAAATACATACCTAATGGCATAGACTACGATTTATTTAAATCAAAAAACATTAAATTTGAGTATAAAGAAAATAATATTCTTCATGTTGGAAGACTGGGTGCAGAGGAAAAAAACTCAGAAATGTTAGTTGAAGCGTTCGTTAAATTAAATGAAAATAATAATGAATTACCTTGGAATTTAATACTTGTGGGCGAGAGTACTGAGAAGTTTACTGAGTTTGTTGAAAACTGCATTCAAAAACATCCAAGTTTGATAAATAAAATTAAACTTACTGGTCCAATATCTGACAGAAAAGAACTTATAGATATCTATGGAAAGTCAAAAATTTTCTGTTTAACTTCTCACTTTGAAAGCTTTGGAATTGTGCTTATAGAAGCAGCTGCTCTTGGCAATATAATCGTTTCTACTAATGTTGGAATTGCAGATGAACTAGTTGTAGGTAATGGAGGAAGTCTAATAAAAGATTCTAACGTTGAAGATTTGGCAAATAAGCTATCTTATTACATTTCCAATGAAGATATTGAAAGATTTTCATCAAACAATGTAAATCTCATACAAGAAAACTATGATTGGGATAAAATAGTAATGAATCTATATAATGAAATTACAAATAGCAAGGAGATTTTATGAACAAGAAACCTTTAGTATTTATAGTAATATTAAATTTTAATTCTTATAAAGAAACTCTTAGGTGTTTAGATAGTGTACTAAACATAGATTATGATAATTATAAAGTTATTGTTGTAGACAACAATTCAAGTGACAACTCGGTTGAAGTATTAAGTCAAAGTTCTAACAAGTTCACACTATTAACTAATACTGCAAACTTAGGATATGCTCATGGCAACAATATAGGAATAGAATATTCACTGAAACAGGATCCTGATTACGTGTGTATTTTAAATAATGATGTAGAGGTAGAAAAAGATTTTCTATCAAAAGTAATCTCTTACATGGAAACAAACAAGGGCGCCGGAATAGCTGGACCATGTATCTGTGATTTTAACGAAAGAGATAAAATACAATCCATGGGAGCAAACATAAACTTATTCACGGGCCTCGCACAAGCAAAAGGAAAAAACGCCCCTTACAGTTCCTTAACAGATAAAACTTTATCAGTTGATTATCTTGGTGGCGCATGCTTCATTGCTAGAAAAGATATCTTTAAAGAAATAGGATTAATACCTGAAATGTATTTTCTGTTCTTTGAAGAAACTGAATTTTGCTTAAAAGCTAAAAGATCTGGATTCGATCTTATTTGTGTTACTGACAGCAAAATTTATCATAAGCAATCTGCTACAATTTCTAAGTACAAAGGGTTAAGCTACTTCTTCTTAAATAGAAACAGAATCCTATTTATGAGAAGAAACGCAAAATTCTATCATAAGATAATTTTTTCTCTTTATATTCTCATAGAAACTGTAGGAAGAATGGTTATAAAAAAAGAACCTATATCTATTTTTAAAACTTATTTAGCAGGATTAAGAGCTGATACTAATAAGATAGATATGGAAGAAGTTGATCAATTCTTTAGATAATTACACTTTATTAAAGTACTGAATTTAAATTTCACATGTACAAAAGTTTAGGAGGTTTTTTATATGCATTTTAAAGATAAGAGTATTAATGATTTTATAGATGAATTAAGTTCAAGTAGCCCGGTACCAGGTGGTGGTGGTGCCGCTGCAGTATCAGCTTCACTGTCAACAGCACTAAGCAATATGGTATTTAATCTTACGGTAAATAAAAAAGCTTTTGCCAGTGTTAGTGAAAATGAAAAGGATACAGTATTTGCTGCAATGGAATACTGCAAGAAAAAAACCGAGGATTTTCTAAGCTTTATAGATAAGGATGGAGAAGCTTTTTCAAGTTTAATGTTAGCTTATAAATTGCCTAAAGATACAGAAGAAAATCTTACAATAAGACAAGAACAAATTCAATCCGGTCTTCAAAATGCAATGTTAGTTCCCTTAAACCTTGCAAAAGAACTAGTAGCTGTAATGGAACATATCAAAACTGCAGCTATGTATGGAAATACAAATGTGATTTCAGATGCTGGTGTTTCTGCTATACTTGCCTATGCATCAATAGAAAGTTCAATATTAAATGTAATGGTAAACTTAAAGTTTATAGAAAGCGATGATACTAACCAAATAAAAGAAGATTGCAGCAATCTATTAAAGAAAGCTGAAGAACTTAAAAAAGTAATAATGACTTTAGTTTATGAGAAACTATAAGGTAAAACCTTAAGTTTAAGTATTAATAAAGTTTTATATATCAAAGTAAAAATAGCTATTACAAAGTATATAAATGTCCTAAACAATACAAAAGCCATGTATAAATAGAGAGCTACTTTCTCTATTATGCATGGCTTTATTCTTATTAAATTAAGGTTATCTTTAATTTCATTATAGTGCTTAACAGCTATCACAATTACTTGCTTTCAGCCTTTTTAAACAGACCTATTCTATTTAGGAAAACAATAAATATAAACTTAGGGATTTTCCCCAATCTTTTTATTCTAAAAGGCTCCTTCCAAACTCTGTATAGCCACTCAAGGCCTAATTTTATCATAATTTTAGGAGCTCTATTTACTTTTCCAGCAAAAACGTCAAAGCTTCCTCCTACTGGCATATATATATTACATGGTAATTGTGACATATTTTCAATGATAAAATTTTCTTGTTTTGGCGATCCCAATGCTACAAACAAAATATTAGCCTTAGAAACTTTTATATCTTCTACAATTTCATTCATTTCGTCAACTTTAAAATATCCATTTCTGCAACCACATATATCAATATTCTTGTATTTGTTAATGATATTGCTTTTACATCTTTGAATTATATCCTCCGAAGCTCCTAATAGGTAAACTTTATATCCTTTTTCATTTGATAAATTTAAAAGTTCATCCATTACCTCGATACCTGCAATCTTTTCTTGAACTGGTTGTCCAGCAATTTTAGCCGAAACAACAGTTCCAACACCGTCAGGGATTATTATAAAATCATCACTGTTAAATCTATCAAAAAGATCTTTATTGCTCATACCGTTAAGCAAAACTTCTGGATTACCTGATATTATGCATATCTTTTTCTTAGCAAAAACCAATTCTATTAATTTATTCTTACTCTGATTAAAAACCTTATATCCAAGTATATTACTGAACACTTTATCTACTCTCCATTGTTTCATCATAGACTTTAAGTACATCTTTAATAAATAAATCTACTGTAAAGTTCTTCTTATAATAATTATACCCACTTTTTCCTACATTAATAAGCACATCTTTATTATCTAATATATATTTAAGCTTTTCATATAGCTGTTCTACACTTTCCGGATCTACTATAAAGCCGTTATTTCCATCTTCTATCATATCAGTAAGTGCACCAACTTTTGTACATAGTATAGGCTTTGCCAAAGTCATAGCCTCTAAGATTGCATAAGGCATACCTTCTTTTACCGAAGGAAGTACAAACAAATCCATACAGTTTATTAAATCATAGTTATCTTTTCTAAAACCTAAAAACTTTATGTTATTATACCCTTCTGCCTTTTTCATCATTTCTTCTTTAGTCTTTCCATCTCCAATTAGAAGACAAGAAAATTTATAGCCTTCATTTGTCAACTTAATCAACGCATCTATCAAATAACGATGCCCCTTTGTTTCATAAAAATTAGCAGCAACCCCTAATACAAAATCATTTTCCACTTCAAGCTGCTGCTTTAAAACATCACAGTTCTTAAGAGATTTTCTATCAACTTCATTTACAGCATTAGGTATATAATAAATGTTTTTCTTACGTCCTAATTTATAATCAATTGCACACTGATAATCTTTTTTCGAAACAGCTATCAGTCTATTTCCAAAAATCGCACCTATTTTTTCAATAGCTATGTATATTTTTCTTTTAAGACTACTCATAGGTTCATTAAACACAAAGCCATGGGCTGTATAAGTTACAATCTTTACACCTGCAATTCTTGCTGCAATTCTACCAACCAAACCAGCTTTAGAACTGTGACAGTGCACTACATCAAACTTTTCTTTTTTAAATATCTTTATAAAGCTTACTATAGCTTTTAAATCATAAACTAAAGAGATCTCTCTTTTCAAATTTTCTACTCTTTCAAAACTTATATTCAGTTTCTCTAGTTGAAGTTCTAGACCTGTACCTTCTCCTGCATATACCTTAACCTCATTGCCCAATTTCTTTAATTCGTCACTTAAAATCAAAAGATGTTTTTGAGCTCCGCCCATTTCTGCTTGAGTAATTATTTGAGCTACTTTATATGACATTTCCTCACGCTCCTAAAAAGTACTTTTTTTCTTCCTAAAGGAAAAAAGCATTGCCACCATTATCCAAAAATATGTTGCTACCTTTGGAACAAATAGAATGTTATCAAAGCAATTCATAACTAGAAAAGGGATAATGACAACAACAAAGCCTTCTATAAAATATGAGTTTAGGGATTCACCTTTATTTTTTATAAAATAAAAGGCTTCTCTTAAAATCAATAGAAGAATTACGATAAAACTTAGCTCTCCAATAACCCCAAGTTCGCTCCCAACCTTTAAATATGAATTGTGACTCGGAAAAACATCTACACCTTCTTCTTTAAACTGAGGATACATTTTTACATACTTAGGATAGTTAGTTATAAAGTTACCATTCCCTACTCCACCTATAGGATGATCTTTCATCATTTTTGCTGCTACATTCCATATCTTTATTCTTGAATCGTTTTGAGTTTTGTCAGTAATTTGTTTTATTCTACTTAAAGCACTTGGCATGGCAAGTACAACTGCACCAACAGGCACTATTAATATCAATATCTTCTTGCCGAAAATAAATATTAACAATATTAATCCTACACCAAGACCTATCAATGCACTTCTTGACATCGATATAACTATATTAGAAAAACAAAGAACAGTTGTTATTATTATAAATATTTTCAAAGTGATGTTTTTTTGTTTTACTCTCATCAAAGATAATAAAGGGAACAACATAAGAACCTGAAAGGCTCCCAAGGTATTCGGATTATCTAACGTTGCTTGTATTCTAGGTCTTGCAGATGAATATATATGCATATCTGCTCCAATTCCAGTGAAGTATTGTATTATTCCTAAAACCGAAATTACAAAAGTAGTAATTATAAATGTGAATATAACTCTTTCTTTTTCCCTTTCATCAAAACATTGGCTAACCAAATACATTGTTACAATATAAGTAAAGAATCTAATACTCTCCTTTATTGCAAGAGATTTATCAGAAGCGTATATAGCTGATAAAACCATTATTCCTAGGAATATTATTAATGATATATAAATTTTGTTTGTTATGAATTCCATAATATTCTGCTTTATTTTATATACCTTTTTTGTTTTTATTATTTGAAAGATATACAGAATAACTGTTAAAAATAATACTATTTGTGTGAGATTACTATAATTCTTCCCATTTATCTCTGAAGGAATCAATGGTATTAAAAATATATAAATACAGAATAAGATATTTGCTAAATCTTTCATTATTGTATTTCCCCCTATAATAATAGGAGACTAAAAAGCCTCCTATTTGGTAATTAGTCTTCGATTTTATCTATAGTTATTTCAGCATTAGTAGTCTTTATAAGCTTTGTCAAAGGCATATCATCCTTTAAGCCCTCTGAACTTTCTTTCATAAACATTATTTTTATAGTCTGTAAGATTAGTTTTAAATCAAGAAGTATACTGTAATTCTTGATATATAATATATCATATCTTACCTTATCTTCTGGCGTAGTTGAATATTTACCTAGGACTTGAGCAAGTCCTGTAAGCCCTGCTTTTACAATGGTTCTATATTTATAATCCGGTATTTCATCTTTGAACTGTTCTACGAAGAATGGTCTTTCTGGTCTAGGACCAACTACACTCATATCCCCTAAAAGTATATTAAAGAATTGTGGCAGTTCATCAAGCCTTGTAGCTCTTAGAATTCTTCCTAGCTTAGTTATTCTAGGATCGGACTCTCCAGCAAGCACTGGACCAGTAAGTTTTTCAGCATTCATTACCATAGTCCTAAACTTCAACACAAAGAAATTTTTTTCATCTATAGTAACTCTTTCTTGCTTGTAGAATATTGTTCCTCCATCAGATAACTTTATTGCTGCTATTACAATAAGCATAATAGGGCTAGAAAGTATTATTCCAACCAAGGATACAATTATATCAAGTAAGCGCTTAAAAAATCTTGCTTCTAAGGTTAATCCTAACTTTTGAACTTTAAACATTGGGATATCATCTGCTCTGTTCAGCTTTGAGTTAAGTATTGCAATCTCGTATATATCAGGAATTATATATATACTTTTTCTACTTGCAAGACAACTGTCTACTATTTTCTTTTTAACATTTAACTCTACATCATTACAAATAAAAACTACATCTACGTTATCTAAGTAGTTGTCAATATTTTTACTCTTACTACCACATATATATTTTATTTTATATAAATCTCTTTGCTTTAACAATATCTTCTTAGTTAAATATTCTAACGAACTTTCTCCTATAACTAAACATTCTTTTACGCCATGAAAAGATCTGTTTATCTTCCACACAAAAGTTCTCCAAACGGATAAAATTACAAACTGCACAATCGTACTTATAACAAGAACCATTCTAGGATAAGCAAACCCACGTGCGAAGAAAGTTATTCCTGCTGTTGTTATAAACAACGCTGCAACTGTTAACCCTATTGAATATATAGTTTCTGTAACACTCTTTTTTAGTAGGTCACCAAGACCAAATACATACATATATATTAAATAAGCTATAACTATAAAAGGTATTATGTTAATAAATGGATTAAAGTTGTAATCTGGTGGGGTAGACTTAAACTGTATTAAAAAAGACAGATAAACTGAAAAAACAACTAAAACTGCATCTATAAAATAAGTACCAAATTTAAAAAACTCTGTAACTATATTGTTTCTCTTCATAAGTCACCTCTAAAACTTTTAAACTCTTAATAATTTTACACTCAATATATTTTAAAGTCAAATTATATATAGAATAATAAGAAAGTCGCTGAAGCGGCCTTCTTTAGCAAACTTTTTTAACGCATCTGCCTTTCCGGATACATGCGAGGAAAATTTGGCATGCGAACAAGTTTTATTTTTTACTGTTAGTGATAAAAAACTTCTGAAAGTGTTGAAATATCTAAGTTTAGAAGTAATAAAATTTCATTTCCTTTACATCAAAAAAAGAAGCAATTAGATATACTAATCACTTCTTACTAAATAGCCTAGAAAACAAACTTGCTTTCTTTAATTCTCTTACTGGCAACGGAGAAACATCTTCCCCGTTTAAAATATTAATTTCATTTTCTTTAATCCACTTATGTAATTCAGGGTTAAGTTCTTTTATATTAGATAGGGCTTTTTTTACAAAGGTGTTTCTTCTCTCATTGTTATGTCCATCGCTTCCAACCATATGCACTAAATTTCTCTTAACTAATTGCTCTGCCGCTTCCTTTATTGTATTTCCATAAGCACCAGTTAAGCTTCCTGCATTAACCTGAGCAAGATTCCCTTGCTCAACAAGATTTTTTAATATTTCTGGATTATTTGCAATCTTAAAGTTTCGTTCTGGGTGAGCTAATATTGGAGTAACACCTTTTAGCCTTAGTTCATAAAATACATCTTCAGTATAAAGTGGAAATTCTCTCATAGGAAGCTCTATAAGCATATATTTTCTGTCATTCAGACACCAGATCAAACCATTGTTATAAAGTTCCAAAAGGTTAGGAGTTATATAAACCTCTAAACCTTTAATAACATTTATGCCCATATCTTGTCCCATTTCCTTAACCTTTACAAAAGCACTATCATAAGTATCTTTTTGCTGCTCAAATTCACCAGGTATATAGTGAGAAGTAGCACAAATATGGGTTGTACCCTCCTGAGCAGAATTCTTGAGCATATCTTTTGTTATATCAAAAGACTGTGATCCATCATCTATATTAGGTATTATATGACTATGAAAATCTATCATCATATCACCTACTCTTTTTCATAATAACCATAATACTTACTATAGTAATACTCGTTTGCTTTAGTAGGAACCATATTTAATACTACCCCAACTAATTTTCCGCCTACCTTGTCCAACATTTCCTTTGATTTTACAATTGCTTTCTTTTCTGTCTTTCCGTAAGAAGCTACAAGTAATGTTCCATCAGCATTAACAGAAAGTATTTGAGCATCAGTAACTGCTAAAACTGGAGGTGCATCTATTAAAACTATATCAAATATTTCCTTAAATTCATTAAGATATTTAGTCATTGCCTTGCTACCCAAAAGCTCCGATGGATTAGGTGGCAAAGTACCACATGTTAGTATATAAAGATTCTTTATCTCTGTAGTCTTTAAACATTCTTCTATTTTGTTTTCACCTATTATTATATTTGCTAATCCCTTTGAGTTTGGAATACCAAATTTTTTATGAACAGTAGGTCTTCTAAAATCACAGTCTATAAGCAATACCTTTTTGCCTGCTTGAGACATTGAAGTAGCTAAATTGGATATAACAGTACTCTTACCTTCTGAAGGACTTGACGAAGTTACTACAATTACACGCATTTCTTCATCAAGAGAAGAGTATTGTATGTTTGTTCTTAGAGTTCTAAAGGCCTCAGCCCCTCTAGATTTATTATTAACTAAAGAAATTAAATTCTTATCCATTGGCTTCCTCCATTATTCTTCAATTGTAGGAATTACACCTATTACAGGAACCCCAAGTAATCTTGTTAATTCTTCTTCATCTTTAACTGTATTGTCAAGATATTCTATTAAGAAAACAATACCTATAGATAACATAAGACCAACAAATAGTGCTACTGCAATATTTAAAAGTGGTCTTGGACTATCTGGGCTTGTTGGCTCTACAGCATCATCAACTAACTTAATATTGTCTTGATTGTAAATTTCAATTGATTCCTTTTTTAAGGATTTAGCAATTTGATTTGCAATCTTAGCAACTTGACTCTTGTCCTTTGATTTTACTGTAATAGTTAAAAATTCAGTATCACCTTTTGGTGCAACAGAAATCATCTTAATTAACTGATCTGCATTCATATCTAAATTCAACTCATTTATTACATCATTTGCAACGGTTTTAGTCTGAACAAAAATACTATAGGTTTTAACCATCTTTTGATACATCATCACATCGTTATAGTTTTCCTTTGTAGCAGAATCACTCTTTTGATTTTGTCCAATCAGTACAGATATATCAGCTTTATAAGCTGGTTTTATTACAAAGTAGCTCACTACTGCACTTATCAAAGTACAACTCAATGTTATCAAAATAACCAATAATAGTCTTTTTCTTACAATGTTTAAGTATTCTTTTAATTCCATTAATTATCCCCCTATTACTTTATTTAACTGTTTAACAATTTCATCATTTGGTTCAAGTTTGTTAGCTATATCTAAATGAATTTTTGCATCATCCATTTTTCCAATATTATAATAGCACATCACTAGATTAGTGCATATCTCAACATCTTTAGTTGCTTCAAAAGCTTTTCTAAAATACATTATTGCATTTTCAAAATCTCCGATAGCAGCATAATTTATTCCCAATTCATTTACAGTTTCTACAATAGAACTATCTATTCCTAAACTCTCATTTAAATAATATATTGCTTTTTCGTAATTATCAAGCTTTCTATATGATAAACCAATATAATAATATATAAGTGGATTATCTTCAAATTTGTCTAATAGAGGCAAAAGCTTTTTTATGGCTTCCAAAGGATTCTCATCAATTTGCTCTTTTCCTTTTTCATATGCGACTATATCAGAAACTTCTAAGAAAAGTTGTTCAATATCAGCTGTCCTTTCTCCACCAAGCCTTATGTATTCATTAAGAGACATTAAGACTTTTGAATATTCTTCCTCATCTTTAAATGTCAGTGCCTCATACATATATGGCAGAGCGCTCTTAGGATAAACCTTTTTATAATTTTCTATATCTTCCATATGCAAATTTTTAAAATCTTTATTATCTTCTCTTATAGTGCTTCCTACTACTAATAACTTTTCAAAGATTTCCTCTTCCCCGTACAATCGACACAATCCTCTTAAAAGCACATAACTATCATTGTAATTTCCTTGCTTTACTTTTGTAGCAATTATTCCTTTAATAGCTTCTTTTGAATTACTTATTGAGGCCAATATATTCTTGTAATCTTCATTATAGGAAAAGTTCTCATCTGCACCTAGGGCATAGAACATTCCTTCAATGAATTCATATAAAGGTATATCCTTAAGTTCTTGATTCTGTTTTACTTTTTCAGCTAAAAATTCCATACTCACTGGAATAAATAACTCTTTATTTTTTAATTTTGTTTGTTTATCACTTATCTTTTTTAAAAAAGCCTCAATA
This sequence comes from Clostridium folliculivorans, assembly GCF_024341905.1. Lineage (GTDB taxonomy): Bacteria > Bacillota > Clostridia > Clostridiales > Clostridiaceae > Clostridium_AR > Clostridium_AR folliculivorans. Next base: position 867,098 of record NZ_BQXY01000001.1, on the reverse strand, counting down.
TTTCTTATTTCTAAAAATAATAATTTAGATAGCTTATCCTTAAAAAGTGAATTATAGTCCAATACATTCACCCCTATTGTTTAATTCTTTTTTAATATTTTAAAATAATTAATACTATTCTTCATATGTACGTCAAGTAACAAAATATATTACATATAACTATACCACTTCATTTTAGAATCTATATTTTCAAAACTCCTCTCAGAAACTAGGGGAGTTTTGAAAATAGTTTGCAGCTTGAAGTGGTAATTTTTAGACAAACTAGTTTTTAATAAATCTATATCTTTTTAATTTTATTGGTAAAATCTCCAAATAGAAACCCAAAATATATCATTATTAAATAACTTGTTTATCCTTAATCATATTTTCAAATTTAACTTAATTTCTCATTTATAATTTTCATCACTTCTTCAGTATACTTCTTTATCCTGTTTTCTGCATCTACTAAGCTGTTGCCAACAATGGATAAGTATACCTTCATCTTTGGTTCAGTACCAGAAGGTCTTACTACAAACCAAGAATCATCTTCTAATATATACTTAAGAACATTTGATTTTGGCAAATCTATAGAATTTACAGAATTGCTTACAACATCTACTTCTTCACTCTTCTTATAATCAAATCTCTTAACTATCTTAACACCATTTACATCAGATACTGGATTATTTCTCATATTATCTATGCAACTTGCTATCTTTTCTTGGCCTTCTTTTCCTTTTAACTCAAGAGAAACTAGATTTTCTTTATAGAACCCATATTCATTATAAATTTCTATTAATCCATCATATAATGTCTTACCTTTGGATTTATAATAAAGTGTCATTTCTGCAATTAACATTGATGCAATAACGGCATCCTTATCTCTTACAAATTCTCCTGCTAGGTATCCATAACTTTCTTCAAAACCAAAAAGATATTTATGACTTCCTGTTTCTTCAAACTCTCTGATTTTTTCTCCAATATATTTGAATCCTGTCAATACATCAATCAATGTAACATTGTAGTGAGCTGCCATCTTTCTTACCGCTTCTGTTGTTACAATGGTCTTAATTACTGCACCGTTACTTGGTAAACTATTTGTGTCTTTAAGTGCATCTAATACGTAATGAGTTAAAAGCATTCCAGTTTGATTTCCTGTTAAAACCCTATACTCACCTTCATTATCCTTAACAACGACACCAATTCTATCACAGTCTGGGTCTGTTCCAAATATTATATCTGGTTGAACTTTTTTTGCTAGCTCTAAAGCCAACTTAAATACAGCTGGTTCTTCCGGATTAGGGTATGATGCAGTCGGGAAGTTTCCATCTGGTTTTTCTTGTTCTTTTACAACATGTAAATTCTTATAGCCTAACTCATTTAAAACTCTTCTCACAGGAATATTACCTGACCCATGGATCGGAGTGTAAATCACCTTTAAATCTTTAGCATTTAAATCAACTAACTCTTTTCTTATTGTCAAAGCTTTAACCGCATCTATATAAGTCTTATCTATATTTTCGCCTATATATTCAAGCAGTCCTTTTTCTAATGCTTCTTCCTCACTTAATGATTTAATATCCGCATAATCAGATATAGCATTTACATATCCTATTATCTTCTTTGCTGGTTCATCTGTAACTTGTCCACCATCATCACCATATACCTTATATCCATTATATTGCTTAGGATTATGAGATGCTGTTATTACAATACCAGATTTACAGTTTAACTTTCTAACTGTATATGATAACATTGGAGTTGGTCTTAAATCTTCAAATAGATATACTTTTATATTATTTGCACATAAAGTTAAAGCAGCAGCCTTAGCAAACTCCCTTGACATATTTCTTGAATCATATGCAATTGCAGCTGATTTTCCTTCTGTATATGTTTCATTTATATAATCAGCAAGCCCTTGAGTTGCCTTTCCCACAGTATATATATTCATTCTGTTAGTTCCAGCACCAATAACGCCCCTTAGACCACCTGTACCAAAATCTAATTCTTTATAAAATCTATCTTCAATTTCCTTTTCATCAGTTATACTTCTTAATTCATTCTTTATATCTTCATTAATAGTAGGTGATTGTATCCATTGTTGGTATTTTTCTCTGTATGTCATTATTACCCCTCCTTATAATTTAACATAAAATATTATACACTAAAAAATGGACAATTAAAACTTTTATGTACAAATTTATGAAATTATATGAATTATAGATATATATTATTAATGCGCTTTTTATAGTTTACTTTTTTTACAATATTATTTCCATAACAAATGTAAGAAAACTCTAACTTTATATTTGTTCTTCTTTTTTCATTCTATAGTCAATAAACATTCTAAATTGTTACATTATAGAACTATCATCCAATTCATGTATATTGCATTTTTCTAATGACTAAAAATAAACCCTATGTAGTCATAGGGCTTAGTTATCCTTTTTTCTCTTCTGGCTCTACAGCCTCCACTACCTTTTGCTCATAGCTCACAGAACCAAGGACAGTATTTAAGTCATCAATTATTGATATTTCTGCTCCCACTTCCAAATCACATACTTTATAGGTGCTTCCTATTGTAGATTTCGAAACATCTATTTCTAAGAATTTAGGTAACTTATCTGGAGTACAGCTTACCTTTACTGCTGACTTTTCTTTCTGAATTATAGCTCCGTAGGAATTTATTACTCCCTCTCCTTTAAAGTGAACTGGTACCGTTGTAGTAATTTTTTGGTCTTTATCTATAGTTTCCAAATCTAAGTGAATTATTTTATGTGTAACAGGATCTCTTTGAAGCTCTTTAATTAGTACCTTCTTATTTTGTTCTGCTAAGTCGATATCTATTACACCATGCTCTCCATGTTCAATGATAATTTGATTTAATTCTAATTCACCTATTTCGAACATAAAGTTCTGCATTCCTTTTCCATATACAATGCCTGGAACTCTTCCTGCTCTTCTTACTTTATTGGCTGTTTTACCTATTTTGTTACTTCTACTGTTCAATTTAATATTTTCCACTTTAATCCCTCCTGCCTTATAGTATTGTCAGAAGAAATAAATATTATTCATATCAATTTTTTTATTGCATTACAGTTACTCATAACATATAATTATATTGTTTTTCATAAAAGATATTTATTTGTTGAAAGAAGGTGCGGTATCAAAGTGTACAGATTTGACCAAAATGAAACTCCTTTGTTTGATGCCCTAATGGAATATGTAGATAGAGATACAATTCCATTTCACGTTCCCGGTCATAAGAAAGGCGTAGGAATAGATGAGGAATTCAAAAACTTTATAGGTGAAAACCCATTTAAGATAGACGTAACGGTGTTTAAATTAGTTGATAGTCTACATCATCCAACAGGCCCAATAAAAAAAGCACAAGAACTTGCTGCTGATGCATATGGTTCAGATGCTTCATTTTTCTCAATCCACGGAACATCAGGCGCAATTCAAGCCATGATTATGTCTGTGGTAAGTCAAGGTGACAAGATAATTGTCCCAAGAAATGTCCACAAATCAATTACTGCTGGAATAATACTTAGTGGGGCAGTTCCTGTGTTTATGCAACCAGAGCTTGATAAAAAGTTAGGTATCGCTCACGGTGTTACCCCTGCAACAGTAAAAAGAGTTTTAGAAGAAAATAAAGATGCTAAGGCTGTATTAATAATAAACCCTACGTACTATGGTGTTGCAACCGCAATCAAGGAAATTGCTGACATTGTTCACAGTTACGATATTCCTTTAATAGTAGATGAAGCTCATGGTCCTCATCTACGTTTTAACGAAAAACTTCCTATGTCTGCAATGGAAGCAGGTGCTGATATCTGTGCACAAAGCACTCATAAAATAATTGGAGCATTGACTCAGTGTTCTTTACTTCAAGTTAAAAGCAATTACATTGATCCTGCAAGAGTTCAACAAGTTCTGAACTTACTTCAGACAACTTCACCATCTTATATTTTGATGGCAAGTTTAGATTGTGCTAGAAGACAAATTGCTTTAAACGGAGAAGAACTTTTAAATAACGCTATTGATTTAGCTAATTACGCTAGAAATGAAATAAATAAAATTAATGGTTTCTACTGTTTTGGAGAAGAAATACTAGGAAGACCTGGTGTAGTAGCTTTAGATCCAACAAAGATTACTATAACTTGTAGAGACTTAGGAATTACAGGATATGAATTAGATATGATATTATCAAACAAATATCATATTCAGATGGAACTTTCTGATTTATATAGCGTGCTTGCTGTAGGTTCTTTTGGAGATACAAAGGAAAGTATAGATAAATTATTACACGCATTAAGAGAGATATCTGATGAATATTCTTCTAAAGGAAAGGTAAGACCTGACTTTTTAGATATACCATCTATTCCTGAGAGTGTTCTTATTCCTAGAGATGCTTTTAATAGCAAGAAAGAATCAATACTACTTAGAGATAGTATCGGAAAAGTAAGTGGTGAATTCTTACTTGCATATCCACCTGGTATTCCACTTCTTTGCCCTGGTGAGATAATAACAGAAGAAATCATAAAATATGTTGAAGAACTAAAAGAGGTTGGTCTTTACGTACAAGGTACCGAAGACTCAAAAGTTGAATATATTAAAGTTGTTTCAAAATAATCTTTAATATAAAAAAATCACTGAAGTGTATTTCTTCAGTGATTTTTTTTGCGCATCTGCCTTTCCGAATGTATATGAGGAAAATCTGGCAGGCGACATATTCTTCTTTTTATTCTTTAGCTTATATTATATTTTAAGTTTACTATACGTATTCATCCATAAATATATCTGAAATATAACTTTCTAAAGAATAAAAAATCACTGAAGTGTATTTCTTCAGTGATTTTTTTTGCGCATCTGCCTTTCCGAATGTACATGAGGAAAATCTGGCAGGCGACATATTCTTCTTTTTATTCTTTAGCTTATATTATATTTTGTACTTTTTAAAATTCTTCTTCACTCAATACTTCTATTCCATTTAACTTTAAAAGTTCTGCTGTTACGCCATTACCTTCAACAGTCTTACCGGAAAATGTACCATCATATATCTTTCTAGCTCCACAGGAAGGACTCTTAGATTTTAGAATTGCTTTCTTAACATTATTCTTAACAGCTATCTCCAATACTTTACTCGCACCTTTAATAAACTCCTCAGTAACATCTGTACCTCTAGCCGATAAGACTTTAGCTCTACCTTCTAAAACATCCACTCCGCTTCCACCTTGTATTTCTACTGGTTCTCTAGGTGTGCTAAGTCCTCCCATCTCTTCAGGGCAAACTAGTATAGCTTCACCCTCATCATAGATTTTCTTTATGTCTTCATTATAATTATTACCGCCATTATACTTACAGTTGCAACCACATAAACACGCACTTATTATAATCAACTCTACTCCACCCCTACCTTATATAAGGTGTTCTTATAAGTTAATATAGGATTCCAACTTCAACTATTAAGTTATGCATGCCTAAAATTCATAGGTGCATGATTTTCGAACATGTATAACTTAAGTTTTCGTAATGGAACACTATAGATATTCCAAAACCTCAAAATCATTTTCATTAAGCTATTAACTTATATTTTTCACCACATAAGAAATCCTTAACTTACTATCAATAATACTACTTTAGCTGAACTACAGTAACTCCAGTTCCGCCTTCTCCATATTCACCTAGCCTATAAGACTTAACATGCGGATGGCTCCTTAACATATCATTTATGCTTTTCCTAAGAATTCCTGTTCCTTTTCCGTGAATTAAAGATACTTCTCCAAGGCCAGCCATATATGCCTCATCCAAGTACTTATCAGCGTTATAGCAAGCTTCCTCTGCATCAAGCCCTCTTAAATCAACAGAACTAGCTACCGATTTAGTATTTAGATTAACTTCACGTTTCACCTTTTTCTTAGTTTCCTTAGTCTCTTTAGATTTTCTTAGGTCTTTTAGCTTAACATTTACTTTCATTATACCAGCTTCAACTTGAACATCGCCTTTTGAATCTGGCATTGTTAGTATAATTACTTTCTGATTTAAAGAAGGTAAAAAAGCTTCCATTCCTGGCTTAACCACTTCAATTGTTTCACCATTATCCTTTTCAGCCTTGTTTATTACAGTCTCTGTTTTATCGAGCTTATCTCTTAGTTTACTTCTCTGCTCTTCTAACTTTCTTCTTGCATCAGAGTCATATCCTAACCTCTCAAGTTCTCTCATATTCTTAAGAATTTGATCTGCTTCTTCTTTGGCTTCTCTAAGAATTTGTTTAGCTTCTCTTCTTGCCTCTCCAAAAGCATTTTCTCTAGTCTTCTCTAGATTTTCTAGTTTTACTTCATATTTTTCTCTGAGCTTTCTAGCATCCAGCTTTAACATTTCAGCTTCTCTGGCATCCCTCTCTGCTTTCATACTCTTTTCTTGAAGACTTTGTATTAAATCTTCAAATTGAAGGGACTCACTAGAGATCAATTCTTTCGATTTATCTATTACATCCCCACTTAACCCCAATCTTCTTGATATCTCAAATGCATTTGATTTACCTGGTATACCTATCAAAAGCTTATAGGTTGGTCTCAATGTTTCCACATCAAATTCTACTGATGCATTTTCAACGCCTATAGTTCTTAATGCATACCCTTTTAGCTCACTATAATGAGTTGTAGCAACTATCTTACAGTTTCTATGTCTAAGTGTTTCAAGTATAGCTACTGCAAGCGCAGCACCTTCAGTAGGATCTGTACCTGCACCTAATTCGTCAAATAAAATAAGTGACTCATTATCCGCTTCTTCCATTATTGATACTATGTTAGTCATATGAGAAGAAAAAGTAGATAAACTTTGTTCAATACTTTGTTCATCACCTATATCAGCATATATTTCTCTAAAGAAACTCACCGTAGAGTTTTCCCTAGCCGGTATTAAAACACCACTCATAGCCATTATATGAAGTAGACCAACAGTCTTTAAAGTTACTGTCTTACCACCAGTATTTGGACCTGTTACAACAAGACTTGTGAATTCTCTTCCTAAATATATATCTGATGCTACAACCCTTTTAGGATCTATAAGCGGATGTTTAGCTTGAACTAAATCCACTATTCCATTTCCATTAACCGCAGGACATATTCCATCAATAGCACTTGCGTATTTAGCCTTTGCAAATATAAAGTCCAATTCATTTAAAATATTAGCATTATTTCTAACTGCTATAATTTCATCATAAACAAAACCAGACAACTCCTGAAGTATTCTCTCTATCTCAGCTTTTTCTTTTAACATAAGCTCTTTGATTTCATTGTTTATCTTAACCAAGCTCATAGGTTCTATAAAAAGAGTTGCTCCTGTTGAACTTTGATCATGAATAAGTCCTGGCACTGAGCCTTTATGCTCTGCCTTTACAGGGATAACATATCTATCACCTCTCATGGTATAAAGGTTATCCTGTAAAAACTTTGAATTTTCCCTTAATATAGAATTCACTTTATCTCTAACTGAAGAATTTTTTTCTTTAAGGGATCTTCTTATATTATTAAGAGTTTGACTAGCTTTATCAGATATTTCTTCTTCACCTATTATTGCATTGAAGATTGTATCCTCTAACTTTCTTATTGGTGTCAAACCTGCACATATATCTTCTAATATATTATAAGATTGTTCTTCATCTTTTCTTTTTATAAAATCTATAAACCTTCTAGCACATCTCACCATGTTACCTATTTTAAGTAGTTGCCCTGGATTTAATGTACCACCTTTTCCAGCCCTTGTTATAGCTTCTCTTACATCGTATAAACCTTCAAAAGGCGGTGCTCCCTTCTTTTGAAGCAGTGTAAGAGCTTCTTTGGTTTCTTGAAGATGTTCCTTTACTTCATGTATATTTTCATATGGAGCTAACTCATCTATAGTATCCTTTGAAGCACCTGTAAGTGCATATTTTTTTATCTCTTCTTTTACTTTATTAAATTCTAGAATTCTTAATGCCTTCTCATTCATAAGATTTCTCCTTTATTCTACTCCTCTTTTATAATGACCTTTTGTATAATTAATATTTTTGTTGTCTTCTTCTTCTTTTTTAATCACCCTTATAATACGGCTGACTTCATTATAATCCTCATCAATAAAATCCACTCTAAAGCTGCTTATGCCAATCTGTTCCATTCTATCCATCTCATCTATAAGATTTAAAGGAACGCTATTATATATATGTGATCTACAGAACCTGTCAGTAGTCATTACAAACTTTTCCTTCATTCTATCTTCTAATATAAAATCATCTTTTACACAGCTTTGATTGCAATTATTATTAGAACTTTTCTGTCCAAAAGTACTGCCTATCGGGCAATACTCGCTAACCATCATTTCAACTCTTCCATAAATTAAAGCTTGATATGAAGATTTTTTCCCTTTCGTTACAGAAATCATTTCACTTCTATTAAGTTCAACACTTATAGGTAAAACGTCTATAGATTTTTCGTAAAACTCTACAGCTTTACTGTTAAATATATTAAGTTTATAATCCCCAATTATACTAGTTTTACTATTATATCTATATATAATTCCTGCATTAGCAGTTACAATTCCTTTAATATTATCAATGTATTTATCAATAACTGAACAAACATATTGATACTCATCTTTTATTATATTAGGAACCTTAAAATATACTTTTGATAAATCTATATTTTCTATATCTTTTTCTAACAAAGAATTCAAACTCTTTCCGAAAATATCTATTGCATAATTCTCACAGTTATTTTCAACAACAGCTTTTAACTGTTGTTTAGTTCTTACTGTATATAAAACGCCCTTAAATTCTTTAGCATCCCTCTTGTTATAGTTTGATTTATCATAGTCTTCATTACTAACTTCTCTTTTAAATTTCTTTATTTCATTTGCTTCAATGGCTTCAATTATCTCTCTTCTTAAAGAATTTATCGATGATACCGGTACAAATCCTTGTTCAAAACTTAAGAATTCTATAGAACTTATCTTATAAGGAGTTTCCCCAGATTTCATTATATTTTCTTCAACCTTATCTTTAGATAGAGGTTTTTTAAGAGCCGTTTGAACTACTTCACCCTTTACCTCATAGTCTTTATCATTATAAGTTAAAGCAATAATCATAGGCTCTCCAACTTTAAAAATCATTGAAGCCTTAATTTCAATCTTATTTTCATAAGGATTTAAGTAAGATGTTTTATACTTATCCATAAGTTCTACATCTAAAGTCTTATATAACTTATCATTATTCTTATATCTTGCTGGTAATAGCTTCACACTCATGCCTTCATCCGCATTTTCTAAGCTATTCTTACCTGAAAGTATCTTACTTATGGTAAATCCATCTTTACCACAGCTTATTCCATCTCCTACCGAAATACTTTTTTCTAAAAGCACTTCACCTTTGCTATTTACAGAACCTATATATACTCCAGTGTTTTTAGGATTCTTAAAGGCCATCATGTCTTTTCCTTCATTTTTATATAGATAAGCCTTAGAAAATCCCTCTCTATTAAACAATTGCATAAGTGTATCCTTTGAAGCCTTTACATTAAAATCCTTATTTTTATCAATTACACTATCTACTGCATTTCTATAAGATTCCACTACTCCAGCCACATACTCAGGTCTTTTCATTCTCCCTTCAATCTTTAAAGATGAAGTTCCAGTATTTACAATCTGTTCCACATCTTCTATTGTACACATGTCTTTTGGACTTAACAAATATCCCTCTTTTTTTGTTTTATCTCCTATCCTTATAATATTATAAGGAAGTCTGCAAGATTGAGCACATCTACCTCTGTTTCCGCTTCTCCCACCTATCATGCTGCTCATAAGACATTGCCCTGAATAACATACACACAAAGCGCCATGAACAAATATCTCTGTTTCGATATCAAGTTCTTTTGATATATATTCAATTTCTTTAAGAGATAACTCTCTTGAAAGTACTATTCTCTTAAAACCACTATCTTTAAAGAATAAAGCACCATCACCATTGTGCACAGTCATTTGTGTAGACCCGTGAAGTTCAATTTGTGTATATTTTTTCTTAGTTTCATTAAACAAGCCTAAATCTTGTATTATTAGGCCATCTACACCAATTCTATACAGAAAATCTATATAACTTAAAGCTTCATCAAATTCATTTTCTTTTATTAATGTATTTATAGTTATATATACTTTGACACCATACATATGAGCATAATCTAGCACTTCTTCTAATTGTTCATCGTTAAAATTTGAAGCATATGCTCTTGCAGAAAACTTACTTCCACCTAGATAAACAGCATCTGCACCTTTATTTATTGCTGCATATAAACTTTCTTTACTTCCTGCTGGTGCCAAAAGCTCAATTTTATTCATCAGTTCATCTCTCCTATGATAATGCAGTATAAACTGCTATCCTTCTAATATTTTATAATCCAAAACTATAGATAAACCAGTTCCAAATAGAATCTATATTTGATAATCCTATTATCATTAATAGTTAACAGAAGTATCACTTAGTTTTATTAGATAGAACTGGATTATCTATATAGATATACAATTTTTTATAAAAATCGTACCATACTATTATATCAGAAGAAAAGCTTACTTGTCATGCAAGTAAGCTTTTGAGTACATAATTCTATTTATTATCCTTCACCTTTAAATAAGGCTCTCTTTTCTTTATTTCAGTTGCCAATTTAATTTGACTATCCAAATATTTCTTTTCTAAGTCCATAACTTTATATTTTGAGCTTTGAAGTTCAAATTTCATTTCTCTATTTACTAATTTCAAAGAGTTATTTTCTTCTAAAAGTTTCTTTGCAGCTGACTCAAGTTCAGTTATTTGCTCACTTAAATCTTCTTCTTGTCCTTCATCTAATTGTACATTCTTTAATTCCTCTAATTCATTATTTTTAGAATTTAATACTTCTAATAATGATGAATTTTTTTCTTCTAAAGAAAGCTTCTCTAGCTTTAAATCTTCTATAGCTTGCATCATAGATACATATTCTTCTTTTTCTTCGTCTTCTTTCCGCTCTACATCCTCTAAACTTTGCTTAAGTTTATCATTTTCTTTTTGAAGACTTTCAAAATTCCCCAAAAGATCATTATAATCATTATTAACTTTAAAAAGTTCATCTGATATATTTATAGCTGCAAGAACAGTAGCCGCAACAGAACTAAGTTTATTATTTTTACTTAGTATCTCCTTCACCTTTTCATCAACATAATTAGCTATATAGTTTAAGTATTCTTCGTCATCTTTTCCCTTTAGATTATAATCAATTCCATTTATTCTTACAGTTACGGAACCCATAACAACACCTCTTAACAATCAATATCTTTCTTTAATGTTATCATATAAATATATATAATTTCAAAGTTTATTTATAAAACTTTAATTTTACTTAATTATCCATAATTCAAATTGTATATTTTTACCTTTTATGTTGCAAAGCATAATTCATTATTTTTTTTGCGTATATGCCCTTCCAAATGCATACCATGAAAATATAGCAAGCTAATAAGTTTTATTTTTTACTGTATAGGAATAAAAACTATATACTTTTCTTTACAGTAAAAAAGAATCAATCCCTTGATACATAAAGACATGTTAATTCAGAGGGATTGATTCTTATTTTATCAATAAAGTAATTATTGATTATTTTATCTTAATTGTGCTCCAATTTTATATTCTAATGAACGTAATATCTTATCATGCACCTTATTAACTTCATTATCAGTTAAAGTCTTATTTTCATCTCTATAAGAAATAGCATAAGCTATGCTCTTTTTACCCTCTGGTATTTGCTGTCCTTTATATACGTCAAATAACTTTACAGTTTCTACTAAGTTTCCACCAGCTTTTCTTATAGTTTCTTCAATTTCTTGAACTAATATAGCATCTTCAACAAGCAGTGCTATATCCCTTGTTACAGCAGGATATTTTGGTAATGGTTTATACTTTTTCTCTGTGTTAGAATTTGCATAAAGTATATCTAAATCAAGTTCTGCCACATAAGCATTTGTATCTATTCCATAATTATCAGCTACATCAGGATGTATTTCACCCAGAACTCCTACTTTTTCTTTTCCTATAAATAATTCAGCAGTTTTTCCTGGATGGTAACTTACATTTTCACTTTGTCTCTTAAATGATGGATTTTTTATTGCTAATGCATCTATAAGGTTTTCTACTACTCCCTTTAGATCTAAATAATCAACAGCTCCATATAGACCTATTGTAAGTATATTCTTTTCGTTAGGTAATTGATTTTCATCAGCCTTTGGAATATAAACCTTACCAAGTTCAAATAGCCTTGCAAACTCATTGCTTCTTGAATAATTTCTTCCAAGACACTCCATCATTGAAGGAAGAGTTGAGGTTCTCATTAAGCTATAATCTTCTCCCAATGGATTCTTAATCTTTACAACATTTCTAAGTTCACTATCTGAAGGTAAGTTTATCATATCAAATACCTTTGGACTTACGAAAGAGTAAGAAATAGATTGATTTAATCCACTTGAAATCATTGTATTTATAACTAAATCATCTAATTTTAACTTTTTATTCTTAGCATCCTTTGGAGAGTTAGCACCAATTACTGTCATAGGTACGTTGTTATAACCGTATATTCTTGCAACTTCTTCTGCTATATCTTCTTTTATTGCAATGTCAATTCTGAATGTTGGTACATCTATAACTAAATTATCATTTTCAATAGTTGTTTTAAGCTCTAATCTATCTAGATATTCTTTCATTTGTTCCTTTGAAATATCTGTTCCTAAGAACTTGTTCACCCAGTTAGAATCTACCGTCATAGTATGAGGTTCTTTTCTTTCATTATATATATCGATAGTCCCCTCTACTATTGTTCCAACCTTAAGTTCCTCTATAAGTGCACAAGCTCTATTTAATGCAAGTTCAGTTAAGTTTGGATCAATATCCTTTTCAAATCTTGAAGAAGCTTCTGTTCTAAGGTTAAGTTTTTTAGAATTTACACGGATATTGGTTCCATCAAAACTAGCACTTTCAAAGATTATCTCAGTTGTATCATCTTTAATGCCAGATTGTAGACCACCCATTATTCCAGCAAGACCTATAGTTTCTTCTCCATCTTTTATACAAAGAACTTCTGTATCTAGATTTCTTTCTATTTCATCAAGAGTTACAAATTTTTCATTTTCCTTTGCTCTCTCTACTACTATCTTGTTAGACTTAATTTCTCTTTTATCGAAAGCATGCATTGGTTGACCAAGCTCTAACATAACAAAGTTAGTTATGTCAACTACATTGTTTATTGGTCTAACTCCTGCTTCTAGAAGTCTTTCCTGCATCCATGTTGGTGATGGCTCTATCTTTATGTCTTTTACAGCTCTAGCCATATATCTTTTGCATAAAGCATCTCTTACTTCAACCTTAACTACGTCTTCTACATTGCCAGTTCCACTAGTCTTATATTCTACTGAAGGATTTTTGTATTCTATCCCTAAAGTAGCAGCAGTTTCTCTAGCTATTCCAAGTACACTTAAGCAATCTGGTCTGTTAGAAGTTATTTCAAAATCTATTACAGCCTTATTTAGTCCTAATACATCTTTTATATCCTTACCAAGTGGTGTATTTTCAGGTAATATCATAAGACCATGAACTGGTTCATCTCCAGCTATTCCTAGTTCTTCTTCAGAACACATCATTCCATTTGAAACAACGCCTCTAAGTTTACCCTTCTTTATCTTTAATCCATTTGGTAGAGTTGAACCATGAAGAGCAACTGGAACTATATCATTTTCCTTCATGTTTTTAGCACCTGTAACTATTTGAACAGGTTCTTCTTGCCCTACTTCAACTTGGCATATAACAAGTTTTTCAGCATCTGGATGTGGCTCTATCTTAAGAAGCTTACCAGTTACAACATTTGTAATATCTTCTCCTGAAGTTATTACTTCCTCAACCTTTGATCCTGATAGAGTAAGTCTATCAGCTAGTTCTTTTGCATCTATATCTATATTTACATAGTCTTTTAGCCATAAATATGGTACTTTCATATTAAATTCCTCCTAAAACTGATTTAAAAATCTCATGTCACTTTCATATAGTTGTCTTATATCATCAATGCCGTACTTAAGCATTACCATTCTGTCTACGCCCATACCGAAAGCAAATCCGCTATATTCTTCTGGATCTATACCACAGTTTCTAAGAACTTGTGGATGTACCATACCGCATCCGTAAAGTTCTATCCAACCGCTACCTTTACATACTCTACAACCTTCTCCTCCGCAAACGAAGCAAGTTGCATCCATTTCTGCTGAAGGTTCAGTGAATGGGAAGTGATGTGGTCTGAACTTAGTTTTAACATTTTCTCCAAACATCTTTTTAGCGAATAATTCTAGCGTTCCTTTTAAATCAGCAAAAGTTATCCCCTTATCAATTACTAAGCCTTCCATTTGATAAAATATTGGTGAATGTGTAGCATCCGCTGCATCTGATCTAAATACTTTACCTGGAGAGATCATCTTAATAGGTGGTTTTTGTTTTTCCATAACTCTAATTTGTACTGGTGAAGTTTGAGTTCTTAGAACTACATTATCATTTATATAGAATGTATCTTGTTCACTTCTTGCTGGATGATTCTTTGGTATATTAAGTGCTTCGAAGTTGTAATAATCTTTTTCTATTTCAGGCCCTTCCTCTATAGTAAAGCCCATTGATATGAATATTTCCTTCATGTGCTCTAGAGTTAAATCTAGTGGATGTCTCTTGCCTACTAGGTTCTTTCTACCAGGCATAGTTATATCTATAACTTCACCTTCTAGTTTCTTTTTCTTTTCAATATTCTTTATTTCCGTGGAAATCTCTTCTAATCTATTTTCAATTTCTGCTCTTACTTCGTTTGCAAGCTTACCTATGATTGGTCTTTCTTCATTAGTAAGACCTCCCATACCTCTTAATATTGAAGTTAATTCACCTTTTTTTCCTAAATATTTAACTCTAATATTTTCAATCTCACTGCTGTTTTTTACATCTTCAAGAACTTTTAATGCGCTATCCTTGATTTCTAAAAGTTTTTCTTTCATATTGTTTTCTCCTTTCAAAAAGTAAAACTGCATTTTTTTGCAAAATAAAAACCGCCCCTACAAAGGGACGGAGGTTCCGCGGTACCACCCTAATTAGCTTAATACTCTCTTATATATATAACGGTTCCCCGCTAACTACTACTTTATTTCACAGTTAGAACTCCTGAGTGAACTTCAGAATATATATCAATAAAGAGACTTCCAGTCTTTGATCTCTTCTCCCTGTAAAGCTAAAATATTCTTACTCTCTCATTCACAGTTTTTTCATATTCAATTCTATAGCCTATTATACATATTAATCCATGTTAGTTCAATACTATTTACTTAAGTTTTGTCTAACTTTTTCATAAATCATTATAGAAGCAGCCACTGAAGCGTTCAAAGACTCTGCATTTCCCGGCATAGGTATCTTAGCTTTCAAGTCACAAAGCTCATAAATCTCATCAGATACTCCATTTCCTTCGTTGCCTACCACTAAAATAATTTTATCGCTTAAATCCACTTCATAATAGTTAAAATCAGTATCTAATGAACTTGCTAATAGCTTAAAACCATCTTCCTTAAACTTTTGCACTACTTCAAGATTCTTATCTTCTATTATGTTAGTGTAGAATATGGATCCCATTGTGCTCCTAAGAGTTTTATCATTATATATATCAACAGTCCCATCTCTAACAATAATTCCATCAACTGCTGCTGCATGAGCAGTTCTTATTATAGTGCCAACATTTCCTGGATCTTGTAGTTTATCTAAAAGCACATAAAAGCTACCCTTATAATTATTCTCACTATTGCTAATTTTTATAACCGCTATAATCCCCTGTGGGTTTTCTGTACTTGATAATTGATTAAATAATGATGACTTTAGAATTGTAATTTTATCATCATTAACTTTTACGCATATATCTTCAAATTTTTCTTGCTTTGCTTCATCGATAATAATCTCATCTATAGCAGCATCAGCTTTTACTGCTTCTTCAACAAATCTTAATCCTTCTATTATATATAACCCAAGCTGCTTTCTATATTTCTTTTCTTTTAGCTTCTTTAGTTCTTTAAAATGCTTATTATCGTTACTTTCAATTAAATGCACTGCCTACACCTCTGAATTATTTTCTTGATATAAATGATTCAAGCTTACCTAAGTCTTCTGTTGAGCCAATAGCAACTAGTATATCACCAGCCTCAATTACCTCTTCAGCGTTTGGAGTTATATTTATATCATGTTCCTTTTTTATAGCCATTACGTTTATACCAAATCTTGTTCTAAGACTCAAATCCCTTAGACTATTATTATGCCACTCTTTCGGACTTTCTATTTCAATTATACTATAGTCAGGTGAAAGATCTATATAATCTAATATAGTCGAAGAAACTAAATTATGCGCTACTCTAACTCCCATATCTTTTTCAGGAAGTATTACTCTATCAGCTCCAATTTTATATAAAACCTTTGCATGAAGATCGCTATGACCTTTGGCCACAATATATTTCACACCTAATTCCTTAACCAAAAGTGTAACCATAACACTGGCTTGAATATTTTCACCTATGGTTATTACAGCTACATCAAAATTTCTAACTCCTAGAGTCTTTAAAGCACTTTCATCTGTAGCATCCATTTGAACTGCATGAGTCACACTATCAGAAATTTCCTGAACAAGATCTTCATCTACATCAATAGCCAAAACATCATTTCCTAAATCATAAAGGGTTTTTGCAACAGAAGTACCGAATCTTCCAAGTCCAATAACAACAAATTGTTTATTACTCATATAAATTCCTCCTACCCTACTAATATTTTATCCTCTGGATATTTATAATTTTGCTTTTTCTTTGCTTTTGTCATAGCAACTGCCACAGTAAGAGGACCAACTCTTCCTAGATACATAGTTAATATTATAATCATCTTTCCAATCAGGCTTAATTTAGGTGTTAACCCTAGAGTTAACCCAACTGTTCCAAATGCAGAAGTCGCTTCATATAATAAGTATTCAAAAGGTGCAGATACTTCAGTAATTGATAGCACCATAGTTACTGACAAAACTAAAGCCAATGCAATACTAAATATAGCAAAAGATTTATATACAGTCTCTTTTGATACTCTTCTCTTAAACACTTCTGTATCTTCTCTACCCTTTATGGTTGATATTAATGTAAAGATTAATATACCGAAGGTAGTTGTTTTTATTCCCCCAGCAGTAGAACCTGAGGATCCTCCTATAAACATTAAAATTATAGTAAGCAGTTTACCTGCAGGAGTCATATCTGCAGTGGATACAGAATTAAACCCTGCGGTTCTAGGTGTTACTGATGCAAAAAATGAATTTACAAGCTTATCTTTTAAATTCATACTTCTCATAGTTCCAGGGTTATTAAATTCAAATATAAACATTAAAAATGCTCCACCAAATACTAATACTGTTGTAATTAGAATTACCATTTTTGAATGAAAAGATAATTTTTTAATACCTTTAAAGTTATATATCTCCATCCAAACTGTAAATCCAAGACCACCGATTATTATTAATGCTGCTGTAGTTAGAATGATTACTGAATTATTATAATATATAGTCAAACTTCTAAAATCCCCTAATAAATCTATTCCCGCATTACAAAAAGCAGAAACCGAATGAAAAATACTATAGTATATACCTTTTGCCAAACCAAATTCAGGAATAAATTGTGTAGAATATAGAAGTGCACCAAGACCCTCTACTGAAAATGTAAAAATCAATATATACCTAACCATTTTAACTAACCCTTGAATACCAAATGTATTCATGGCTTCTTGCATTACTAGTCTTTCTTTAAGAGTTATCTTTTTACCTATAATAATGGCTAGTAAAGTGGCAAAGGACATGAACCCTAGTCCCCCAACTTGTATTAATATCATTATAACAGTCTTGCCGAAATAATTCCAATGAGTACCAGTATCTAATGTTACCAGTCCTGTAACACAAACTGCTGTAGTAGAAGTAAACAGACTATCTATAAAATCTGTGGCTGCACCATCTTGTGACGATATAGGTAAACTTAACAGAATTCCTCCTATGAGAATTACAATGGCAAACCCTAAAGAAAGAGTCTGAACAGCATTAAACTTAAATTTATGTCTTAAAGTTATATTCATCAATTTCACCTCTACCTCTTACAAGCTTTTTACATAATATCTTTGATACTCCATAATAAGTTACATATTTTCAACTTCTCTTTTTATAGATAATCTAGTTCTATCTAATAAAACTAAGTGATACCTCTGTTAACGATTAATGGTAACAGGATTATCTGATATAGATCTCATTCGGAACTAGTTTATCTATAGAATGCAAAGCGGTTTTAAAAGTATATTTCACATTAAACTTGTACACCTTTAAAAAACCTTAAACTTGAATCTATCATAATATTTTTATAATTACTAATTTATTCAAAAAATACAGTATTATGCCTTAATGAATAATGTAAACAAATATTTATATCTATTATACAATAATTTGCATTGTAAAAAAAGGAAATTAAAAAAACGAAAAAAGTAAAAAAAAATGCGACATAGGTCGCATTTTTATATTAAGCGTTTAAGTGCTTCTTTGCTAATTCAACTAAATCAGTGAATGCTTTTGCATCGTTTATAGCGATTTCTGAAAGCATCTTTCTGTTTATATCAACACCAGCTAATTTGATTCCATTCATGAATCTTGAATATGAAAGACCATTAACTCTTGTAGCAGCATTTATTCTTGCTATCCAAAGTTTTCTGTAATCTCTCTTCTTTAATCTTCTACCAACATAAGCATTTCTTAATGCTCTTACTACTGATTCGTTTGCTGTCTTGAATAACTTGCTCTTTCCACCGTAGTAACCTTTTGCAAGCTTCAATACCTTTTTATGATTTTTACGAGCGTTTACGGCTCTTTTAACTCTTGCCATATTACAAACCTCCTACTCCGTATTCTTATAGATATGGTAATAATTTCTTCATTGCTTTTTCTTGTGCAGTTGAAACGTAAGCAGTTTTTCTAAGATTTCTCTTTCTCTTAGAGCTCTTCTTAGTTAATATATGGCTCTTGAAAGCTTTAGCTCTCTTCAACTTACCTGATCCTGTCTTTTTAAATCTCTTTGCTGCACCTCTATGAGTTTTCATTTTTGGCATTATAGTTTCCTCCTCTCAAGTTATGCTTTTTTAGGAGCCAAAATCATAATCATATTTCTGCCCTCTAGTTTAGCAGGCTTCTCAACCACGCATAATTCTGATACTCTAGCTAAAAAGTTTTCAAGTATCTTATATCCTACGTGTGCATAATCAGCCTCTCTACCTCTAAACCTTACAGTTACCTTAACCTTGTCTCCATCTTCAAGAAATTTCTTGGCATTATTTGCTTTGATTTCAACATCGTGTTCTTCAATGTTAGGGCTAAATCTGATTTCTTTAACACTAATAACTTTTTGCTTTTTCTTGGCTTCCTTTTCTTTTTTAGACTGTTCGTATATGAATTTCCCAAAATCCATAATCCTACCTACAGGTGGATTAGCAGTTGGGGAAATCAAAACCAAATCAAGTTCCTTTTCCTCCGCTAGTTTTAAAGCTTCTTTTGTAGCCATTATGCCTAACTGGCTACCATCATCAGAAAGAACTCTCAATTCTTTTTGTCTAATTTCTTCATTGATTGCAAAATCTTTATTAATATTTGTTCACCTCCGGTAGAAAAGAACACCTTTATATAAATAATAAAAGGGCGGCATAAGCCGCCCTCAATTACCACATTCACCGAAAAAAATCGTAAGTAATTCATAACCTTACTAGCTTTGCTGTAAGGTGAGAAACGGCTGTTTCTTCTTGACACAATAAATAATATATCATTTGCAGTAATTACTGTCAATACTATATTAAATTTTTATTTTATTTTTTCCACAAATTTTGCAATCATCGCAGTAGGCTACTCTTTCCTCAAACACATTTGATATGGTATCTAAAAACTCTCTATTTAGGCATAACTCCCTATTGTGAATAATTATCTTTTCAGGACAATTAGTTATAAGACCACTTATTATAACATCTTCTACATTAACTCCAGCACCAAGCTTGCATTCACTTAAGTCACTTATAAAATCTTGAAATATATCTTTGCCCTCACTGTTAGTTATCTTATATCCACCGTCATCTTCTATAATTAGATTTACTTCTTCTATTCTGCTTTCCTGTATATCAACAAAGTATTTAAGAAGCTTTATAAATTCTTTGTATTCCTTCTCCACCATATATTTTTCTACTACTTTATCAATTATCCTCTCTATTTCCCCTATTAATTCTTTCATTCTAAACGTAATAAAACCGTTTATATTAATTTCCTCATTTTCCTCTATACAAGCTCTTATTACTTCAATTATAGAATTAATTCTATTCATACAGTAAACACTGCTTTCATCAGAAATGGCTTCTTGCATGTTTAGTACATTCATTATATCTTCTTCAACTTCTAGAAGTTCATCATGCTTCAAGAAAAAATATGTGTCTGTGAGATATTCAAACATTTCTCTTTTCTTAAATACATCTATTACAACTCTATATAATATGTTGCTTATATAGAGATATATTATTGATTTCAATCTATCATTATAGTCATCATCATCACAAAATATCTTTACGAAGTGGGTATTATTTTCTAAACTTTCAGAAATACCAATTGTTATATTTTTTTCTTTTAGCATATTTCTGATATTCTGTATATCTTCTATGAAGTACTGTTCTCCTTCGTAAGCAAGCTTCAGCAATAACATTCCGCTCACTCCTTTCTTAAATATAGTATGTATTAAAATTTCTCCTATATACAGAAATTAAACATTCACAAATCGACATTGCATAATGAGTTTTTATCTATTACACTTACTTTACTAGGGTTAACACACTTTAAACTCACTGTATTTTAATTTAAAAAATTTATTTTTTTATAGAATTGACCTTGTAGGACAAAGTAAATTTTTTATATTAGTGTTTAAAATATATTATGTACAATGTGCCAATTAAAATTTAAGGAGTGATATATTGAATTATTGCTTTGTTGATTATAGAATCTTACCGGACGAAGAAAAAAAGTTAAGATCTTTAAACGTTAATATCATTAAAGTACCCAGATGTCAAAACTTATATCCTGCTATAGATGGTCATCCAGATATACAGCTTAATATATTGGATAATAATACCGTTTTAGTTCAAAAAGATATGTCTGCAAACTTTATAGCTGAATTAAAAAACCTTGGATTAAATCCAGTCTTTTCAGATAAAAGCTTATCTTCAAAGTATCCTGAAGATATAATATTAAATGCTGTTAATCTAAAAGATACTTTTATACACAATATAAATTTCACAGATAAAATGCTACTAAAATATATTGAGCACAAAAGGCTTATTAACGTAACTCAAGGATACACTAAATGTTCATGTGCAATTGTAAGCGATAAAGCTATAATAACTTCTGATATAAAAATACATAACGAACTAATTGCAAAAGACTTTGATGTTTTGCTTCTTCCACCTGGTCATATTGATTTACCTGGGTTAAATTATGGTTTTATCGGCGGAACCTGTGGTTTACTTTCTAAAAAAGAAATTATTTTTTATGGTAATTTAAAAAATTATAAATATGGTGAACTAGTACTAAGTTTTTTAGATAAGTATCAAGTTAAACCTATTTTCCTTAGTGATACCCCATTAGTTGATAGGGGCAGCTTAATGTTTTTTTCTGCCTAATCCATATATTTTACGCTTACAATGAATAAATGTTGATAGATATGCATATAATAAATACTTTCTATTTACGTCAAAAAAATTTATAATTCCCCAAACAAAAAACAACAAGTAGTTGTATAAAGTAGTATTGTGCGTAATGTTTTAAATACAATATCAAAATTAAAATATAAATTTAATTATGAAATGTTCAAATATGTTGTTTTAATAAAATTTGGTCATGTTTAGACCACAAACCAGTTATATAATATCCATTATTGAACTAAAGGGGGAACTACAATGGATTTTAAATTAATAATTGCTATAATCTCAATAACATTAGCATTAGTATTTTACACTATAGGTGTATTTTGGGAAAGAAAGACAAAGATTTTAACAAAGTATCAAGTATGCATTTTTTGGACTGGCTTTTTATTCGATACAATAGGAACTAGTCTAATGACTATGATTTCAAAGGAAGGTAATTCTGTAAGATCAGGCCTAGCTCAAAATATACATGGTATAACTGGAGCTTTAGCAATTTTACTTATGGCTTTCCATGCACTTTGGGCTACTTATGTTATATACTCTAATGATGCTGAAAAGAAAAAAGTATTTCATAAGTTTAGTATTTTTGTATGGCTAGTTTGGCTGATTCCATATTTTATCGGTATGTTCATGGGCATGTCCAAATAATCTTAAGGTAATTAATATTTTTCAATTTTTATTACTACATATTTATTACTTAGCTGTGTATACAGCTAAGTTTTTATTATTTAGGAAATATCTTACGTAAGCAATATGAACAAGTATGATTAGCATCTTAAAAAAATAATATATGCTAAAGAATAAAAAAAGAAGAATGTGTAACCTGTCACACAAAATCTGTAATTTATGATAAAATATTTTTGTATTTACTATAAAAGAAATAAGGTATCTTTAATAAAGGAGCTTAAATGAATTCAATAGATTCCATTTTTATAAATTTTCCTGAACTAGAAACAGAGAGATTTATATTAAGACAGGTAACCGCTAAAGATTCTAAAGATTTATATGAATTGTACTCTGATCCACTTGCCGTCAAGTATCAACAAAGTGAAACTATGAGTGATATGGAGCAGGCGAAGAAAACAGTTATAGCTTTTCTTAAAGGATATTCAAATAAAAACTTTATCCGTTGGTGCATTTCAGATAAATTAACTGACAAAGTGGTTGGGTTAATATCTTTGCATAGCTTTGACATTTTTAATTTCAAATCAGAAATAGGTTATATGCTGAACAGCAAATATTTAAATCAAAATATAATGACTGAGTGTGCAATAAAAGTATTAGATTTTGCCTTTAATATAATAAAGCTAACAAAAGTAGAAGCTTCTATTAATCCTGACAATAAACGTTCCATACATTTAGTTGTTAAACTCGGCTTTAAGGAAGAACTTTTGATAAAAGGTATTTCTTTTAATTTCAAAACTGCTTTGTTTGAAGATAGGGTTATTTTTGCTCTTCAAAAGGATCAATACCACCTGTGAAGCCGCATATTTCCTATATATTTATATAATTTTATATTTATATAATTTTATATTTATATAATTTTATATTCTTATAATTTTATAATTTTATGGTGCTAAATAAAGAGTTCCTAGCTCAACTATTAATTTATACTTGTTCGAAAATCCTCAGGAGCCACGATTTTCGAACAAGTATAAATTAAGTTTCGATATAGGAACTCTTTATAGGTATCTCAGGTTAAAGATTAAATTATACTCACCGCAGAAGTCTTGCAAAATCTATTGCAAGCAAAATTCATAACTTAAGGTTTGAGCTAGGAACCCTATAGTTATATTACCATCTGAAATATAAGAATAAAGGAACTTTATCTGAATTAGTTAATATTACGCTTCATTCATTGGAAGATTTTTATAAATAAAAGAAATGGTTTAACCATCTTTTAATCCTACAAAAACTCAATTACATTCAATTCACAGTTAATATTTCCACACTATATAATATTATCTTTACACTTACTTTGCTTTATTCTGAACATAAATCATATTAGGATAAACTTTTTTTAACTTTTCGTCCGGATAGTGTTTGTCTAAAAATCTCTCAATAGAGTTAGAAGCTGGTAATCCACTGTGTCTCTCAGTTCCTCTAAATACTGCCATAGCTGAAATACTAGAGTTGAAGGTCATAAATCCTACTATAACCCAGGTGATGATTATTCCCTTTTTATATGGTATTTTTTCAATAATTGCAGACATACCTGGGTAAACTACTTTAATCCAAATGACAGATAAAATCCCCCAAAATATACAGTAAAAGAAGTTGGTTCTTCCTTGAATGTTAAGTAAAATTCCGCTGTACTCCCATGACACCGTGCCAAATATCACTTCTTGTATCCAACTACAAATATATTCGAAGATTCCGCCAACTAAAAATCCACCTATAAAAACGTATATGCTGTCTTTTTTACGAAGCCAATATAAACTTAGAGTTATTGCCATTGATCCAAAACCATAAACCAGATTAAATGGCCCATAAATCAAACCACTTCTGCTCTCTATTCTATGTAGAGTCAAGAAACACCATACGGTTTCCACCAAAACTCCTAATATGCTGCCAATAAAGAAAATCCACACTAGCTTATAAAAATTAAGCCCTTCTGCAAAAGTTTTGTCTTTCTCTTTAAGTGGATCTTTTGAAAATAACATATTAATATCTCCTTCATCAAATTCTTGTTATCTTAATCTTCTTTTCTCAAATTTGAAATTCAAACATCAAAATAAACTACTTATAGATTAACTTCGTGAATTTCCCATTATATCTATTTATATTTAATGTAAATACTAACTAATACCAAGTTGCACGTATTATAAAAAATATATTATTCTAACACCCCATTCCTAAACTTATAAATGAATATTTAATTTCAGTCATATAATTATTAATATGCAGTTGTATTTAAATTTGATAAATAAAAAAACTTCTGCAAACATTTAAATATCTAGTTTCAGCTAACTTGAAAATTTTATATCCTTTTACAATAAAAAAAAGTTCAACATTAAGTAAATTAATGCTGAACTTTTCATATCTTAAAATCTATTTAAATGTAATCTATCTCTTATTTCTTTTAGAGAAAAGTCTCTTACAAGCTTTCCATCTCTAAATACAGTCTTTAAAAGATTATCATTTAGTTTTTCTTGTTCACTTAAAGTTAATTCATCCTTATACAAAACATCTTGTCCATCCCTATAAACATAACACATGCCTTTTTGAGATTTTTTAAAGTTGTCTGTATCTGTTTTTGGATCCTTAAATATAAATTTTTCTGTTCCATTTATTATCGCATGAGTAGCTTTTAGCGCAAATCCAAAGGTATCTCTTGTGTTATACTGATAAGTATAAGAGCCTATACCCAGTGTACAGTTACTTACTGCAAAACCTTTCTCCTCTAGACCCTTACATATCTCTTCACATCTTTCAACTGTAATGCTATCACCATAAATAGTTCCTATTTTTTCATTTAACACCTTATAACCTTTAGCATTTATATGACCGCCAAAGATTTCGTATAAAAGTTCAACGGTCCCTTTATATTCTGGACTTTCCTTTAAAGCCTCCTTATCTCCGCAGATTATCTTAACAGGATCTCCACTATCCCCTCTTATTATTATTTTACCATCTCTATTTAAGATATCTTCTTTTAGTTTTGGAATTATGGAGGTTATAACATTCCAGTAATCATAGGTGTCTGATACTATGCTTAGATTTCCCTTTGGAAACTTATCATTTATAAGAGTTTTATATGCACCGATTTCATCATCTCCATAACTACACATAACACTATGCTCTGTTGACGGAGTTCCCACAGCAACTACTTCTTCATCAATATTACAGTTATAATATTTTTCTAAATAATCAATTGCTGGTATTGTTGCGGTACCTACGAAAGAAAGTAAATGGCCTGAACTACTAGATTGAGCACTTTCTATGGAACTGAACCCCCTCATGCTGAAATCACCACAAGCTCTTCTAACATCTCCATTATCTACGGTTTTATTGTAATAACATTCTACTATCTCTCTATATCTATAGGCTATAGTTGCACTAGTCATAGGTTGCCATATATTACAACTCATGAAGGTTTCTAAGTAATTTACAAGCCAAGCAAAGTCCTCATGGGTATTAGTAATTTCAATCATAGGAGTCTTTATATTAACTCTCTCTCCTTCTTGTATAGCCTTAATTTGTATTGGTAGATATCCTAGATCATATAGTGCTTCAATATGCTTTGTATCCGCAGCTATATCTCCCATTGTTCTAGATATAATTCTTTTGTATTCTGATACTATTTCTTCTTTTGAAGCATTAAAGAAATTCTCATTAAAATACTCAATCAAATATTTCTTTATAAAAGATTGAAGTCCAAACATTACAACCTTGTTCATGTTTTCTTTTCTAGACATTCTCGGAGTCCAATAACTAACAAGCTTAGTCATTCCTTCTGCATAACATATATGGTGAATTGTTTTGTAAAAATCTGTAAGCAATATTGGATTCATAATTATTCCCCTTTTATTCTCTATAACTATATTTATTTAAGTCAAATATTTATATATCAGTACCTTTTTATCTCATTACCTTCACTTGCAAGCTTTCAATTACATCTAATACTTTATCATGAAGGGCTTCATCAAAGCTTCCGCATAATGCACCATCAACACTTATGTCAGCATTAGTATACTGAGACTGAAAGGTTACCACATTACTTACAACACACATATTTGTAACTACACCTATAAGCTCAATAGTCCCTATTTCCTCACCTAGATCCTCAGTTATCTTAATCATATCAGCAGGACTTATTCCAAAACTTCCTTTATTATAATGATAGGCGTTTTTCACATTCTTAAATTCCTTAAGGCTTCCATAAAGCTCATGTCCTTGTGATCCTTCAATACAATGTATAACAGGTAAGTTTTTTCCTTCTCTTGTTTCTAGGTAATTTTCATGATGAGTATCATAGGTAAATAGAACCTTTTCGCCTTCATCTAGATACTTCTTAACTTTATCATATATAGGTTTCTCAAGCTCTACAGCCTTCTCAAAGCCTAATGCTCCATCTACAAAATCCTTTTGATAATCAACCACTACTAACAACTTTCTCATAATATCGCCTCCTATATTTCATGTATCCTAATTTTTTCGTGAGATTTACTTAATATACTATTAGTTGTAAATACTTCTTGAATCAAATCAGTCTTCAATATATCACCTTCAAAAATGGTATCTTCACAGTGGGTTACAACTAGATATATCTCCTTAGCACCAAGCTTTTTAAGTTCCTCAGCAGTTAATATAAATGTTCCACCTTTTGAACATAAATCATCAACAATTACTGCTTTAAAAGCTTTCGATGAAACCTCTCCATTTATCTTAAGACTTTTAATACGTCCTGTTTTAAAATCTCTTTCTTTATTTGCTGTAAGCACCATTTCATGCTCTATCTGCTTTTCATATCTTTTTGCAGCCCCTGCATCTGGATAAACTAAATATATGTCATCTTCACTATTAAGATTTTTCAAAAGTTCTTTTGTTAAGGCTTGAGACATATTTACAACCTTAACTCTATCTAACAATGCAACAGATACCTCTGAATGTGGCTCATATACAGTAACTCTTTCAAAATTTAAGCTATTTATAAGTCTACAAAGATGTTTGAGAGTAAAAACTGTCATCCCCTCTGTTCTATCCATTCTTGAATAAGGCATATAAGGGATTATAAGACTACATTTTTTATTTAGTTCATCTAAATGTCCTTTTAAAAATATCAAATGAGTTATATCTTCATCGCTTTCAAACTTTATCTTTATTTCATTATCATAACTATTAATAACTAAACTCTCACTATCAATTAATGCTTCCCCATTAGGAAACTTCTTAATTTGTACTTTTTTATTATTTAGATATATCATAAAAACTTCCCTCCATATTTTATAAATCACACATATTTATGTTAATTTCAACATAAACCTAGTCATATTTTAAAAGTTATGTTCCCAGTTTTCATTGAATTTGAATACTTTTGCAGGTCTAAAAGGCTTTCCTTCTATCTTTTCATCAGTTTCAATTATCATATCTTCCATTTTTCGTCTAAAATTAAGTATTTCTCTTCCCATGATAGCTTCATAGACATTTTGCAGTTCTTTTACTGTAAATAATCTTGGAAGCAGATTAAATGCGATTGGAGTATACTCAACTTTATTTCTTAATCTATCAACTGCATAATCTAAAATCTTATAGTGGTCAAAAGCTAAATTTTCTGTTGATTCATCTAACCGAATATAGTTAATTTCTTTTCTTCTATATATATTTCTATCAATCTTTTCTATTACTTGATATTTTACTTCAACCTTATCATCTTCAGATTTTAGAGTTAGTATATGATTATTTTCTATATACCTGTCACTCTTATTAGTTTCAACAAGAACTTTATCTATCCAAAACCATTTACTTTCTTTCAATTCATTTGTTTCTTCAAACCTTATAATTTCTTTTTCAATTAAAGCCATGTTTCCAATACTGATAACCCTAGTTCTCTTATCTCTATTTATGTCCCCAAAGGTATAAAGCTGCTCAATATAAACATCCTCTACTCCGGTTTTTTCTCTTAGTTTTCTTTTAGCTCCCTCTTTGAGACCTTCATTTATATCAATAAAACCGCCTGGTATGGACCACTTACCCTTATCAGGATACTCATCTCTTTTAACCAAAAGGACCTGCATACCTTTTTTAGGAACCTTTCTTTGGTTAGCTTCTTTTATATCATCAGTAGTAAATATTATTACATCGTTTGTTACACTAGGTCTTTCATATTGATTTACATCATAGTTTTTAAGAAATTCTGCTTCGTTATCTATAAAATGTTTATCCAAGTTTTGCACTCTCCAACTTATTATCTTTTAGATAATATCAATTTGATATTATGTTTTTATAATATGCTTTATTCTATTTTTTGTCAACTGTTTTTTGCACTTTTTTATACTTTAATAGATGGTTTATTTTTTCTAATATCCTATAATTATCCATATAATTAGATGAAGACTTATTTATTAAATATGCTAACGAAATTGATGACTCTTATTTTAATTTATGGGGAACTGCAGAAAACTTCATAAGAAATGGTTTTGGTTTTTGTATATTAAAAGACACCGAATTTGTTAGTGTATGCAATACTTACTACGTAAAAGATGGCTCAGCTGAAATTGATATTATTACTCAAAATAGCTTTAGGAATCAATGCTTTGCCCTTATGACCTGCACAGCTTTTATAAGATATTGTATAAAACATAATATAAATTCAATATGGGATTGCGATAATGGAAATGAAGAATCTAAAAATTTAGCAAAAAAATTAGGTTTTAAAAGTGTTGAGACCTATCAAATGCATTGGTGGCATGAAAATAAGAGATTTGTTGATATTTACTTAAAGAATTATAATTACACAACTTAAAATTTTATAGTAAGGAGGTCTTTATGGACCGTTTAAGATCTAAGCGTAAATCTTTAGGTAAAGGAACGCTATCATTGATATTTTCGATAACTGCTATAATGTGCTCATTCACATACATTGGCGATGGAAGAAGATCCGTAGGTGCTGTAGTATTGAATTCAATGAATATCTATGGAGCAACATCAATTGTTTCTATAATATTATTTATAATTTCTCTTTTCATTGGAATTAAATATCCTCATCATATCGGTGCTAGGCCTGGAAAGGTACTTTCTATATTTTTCATAGCACTAATTACTGTTCTTACTATACTGAGCATAAGTTAGCCAGTAATAAAATCAATTAGTTAGTGAGTACATAAAAAAAGATAGGTTTGCAACCCTTATGGCAAACCTATCTACTTTAGTCCACTTAAATTTTATTTAGTTTTTAGAATTCCCTATATATATATTCTTAGTAGATTGTCCTACAATAAGTTCCCCTTGAAAAGTCTTATGTTCCACTAAGATTTTCTTACCAATTACATTGAACAAAATCTTTATGGTTTCTTCAGCTATTTCTTCAACTGGTTGCCTAATAGTTGTTATGGACGGGTTATAATAACTAGCAATATCAAGACCATCAAATCCTGCTACTGAATAATCTTCCGGAACAGTTTTACCCATATCAAAAATAGCCTTACAGGCACCTATAGCCATGCTATCGCAAATAGCATAAATTGCAGTAAAATCCTCATTTTTGTGCAAAAGTTCTGTAGCAACAGCGTAACCATTTTCCATAGAATAACTTTCAAGCTCATCTTTCATTATGCCAATTAAATTTTCATTTATTTCAATCCCATTATCTTTTAAGGCGCTGGTATATCCATTGAATCTAAGCATACCAATACTTTCATCATCCATAGGAGCAGTTATTATTGCTATTTTTTTATGACCTTGTTTACATAAATAATCTACAACTTTATAACTTTCCTTAAAATCATCAACTGATACCGAAGAACAGATGGATTTATCTAAATTGTCCATAGTTGCAATTGTACTTAAAACGAAGGGCACATTTATCATTCTTAGTTTTTCGTCTGGATGAGAAAAGTGACCGCCTAAAAACACAATACCTTTAAGCTTTTTTTCTTTTATAAGTTCAATAGCTATATCTACTTCATTTTCTTTATTATCAACATGCTGAAGAATGAAGGAATACTTCTTTTCTTTTATCTTTTTTTCAAATATTTTAATCATATTACTGAAGAAAGGATTTGTAATACCTTTTATAAGAACCGCAATAGCTTTAGAATCAGTTCTTTTAAGGTTACGAGCACTGTTATTAGGCACATAGTTATTTTCTCTAATAACTTGCATAATCATCGCCTTAGTTTCCTCATTAATATCAGGGTGATTATTTATAGCTCTAGAAACGGTACTCACTCCCACCCCACATAATCTTGCAATATCCTTTATTGTAATTATCTCCATATTCATCATCCTTCTCATTCCCCAAACCTAACAAAATATGTTAAAATTTAATATTTTATGTATAATATTATTATAATATCAAAAACTTGTAAATGTAATGGGGTTTTCAACGAATTTTGAAATCCCCAACAATTAATTGGGGATTTCATGGCTTACCTTCCGTATAACTTGGTAATTTTCCTTATCCTATCTACTAATTCTGTCGTAATTTCGTTATCTAAGAGCCTCCACTTCCAATTTGCTCCTAAAGTAGAAGGTATGTTTATCCTACCTTCGCTACCAAGACCTAAATAATCTTGAATTGGAATAACTGCTAGATCTGATACTGTTGAAAAAGCTAGCCTTATAAATTTCCAATGAACATCCTTTATATTATCTTCATCAATATCTAAATAATCATTTGCTAATTTTTTATCTTCTGAGTTAAGTTTATGATACCATTCTGAAATAGTCTCATTATCGTGAGTTCCTGTGTATACGATAGAGTTTCTATTGTAATTATGTGGCATATAGTCTCCTGCTTCCCTTGAGTCAAAAGCAAACTCTAGTACCTTCATACCTGGATAACCTGTTCTTCTAACAAGCTCCAGCACGCTTTCAGTAAGGAATCCTAGGTCTTCAGCAATTATATCTAAATCTCCAAGAGCATTTTTTATAGCATTAAAAATATCATAACCTGGCCCTTTCCTCCATTGTCCTGTTTGTGCTGTGGTAGCACCAAAAGGAATTGAATAATATTCATCAAATCCTCTAAAATGATCAACACGAACAACATCATATAGTTTAAAAGAATAAGCAATTCTCTGTATCCACCAAGTATATGAAGTTCTCTTATGATATTCCCAATCATATAACGGATTCCCCCATAGCTGACCAGTTGCAGAAAAAGCATCAGGTGGACATCCTGCTACAGAAATCGGACGCCTGTTTGAGTCAAATTGAAACAACTCTGGATTAGCCCAAGCATCGGCACTATCAAATGCTACATATATTGGAATATCACCTATTATCTTTATACCTTGTTGATTTGCATAAGCTTTTAGCTTTAGCCACTGCTTTATAAACATAAACTGCTGAAATTTATAAAATGATATTTCGTCTGCATATTGATTATTGTATTTTTCTACGGAAGACGGCTCCCTAAGTTTTATGTCATCATCCCATTCACTCCAACTCATACCGCCATAAGCATTTTTAACAGCCATATAAAGAGAATAATCTTCTAACCAATAAGAATTTTCTTTTATGAATTCATTAAATTCGCTATTATTAGTAATATTACTTCTCTCATATGCAGTTCTTAATATCTTAAATCTAGATAGGTATATCTTCTCGTAATCAATATATCTGTCACTATTTCCAAAATCATAATTTTCACATTCTTCCTTTGTCAAATACCCCTCATAAATCAAAGCTTCTAAATCAATAAAATATGGATTCCCAGCAAAAGTAGAAAATGATTGGTAAGGTGAATCACCATACCCAGTTGGTCCTAGAGGCAGTATCTGCCAGAATTTTTGACCTGATGCTTTAAGCTTATCTATAAAATCATATGCATCTTTTGAAAAAGTCCCTATGCCATATTTTCCTGGCAAACTTGATATAGGCAACAATACACCACTGGCTCTCATAACTCTCCTCCTTTAAAGTATATTTTATATTATATTCACCTTATCCCTTAACAGCTCCTGCTGCTATACCTTTAATAATGTGTTTTTGACAGGTAAAATAGAATATTACAATTGGTACAATAGCTAATACTAGCATAGCCATCATAGCTCCCATATCTATAGAACCATATCCACCTTTTAGGTATTGAATTGCAATTGGTATAGTCTTATATTCGTTTCCGATAAGCAAATATGGCAGTAGATAGTCATTCCATATCCACATTGTATTAAGTATTGAAACAGTTATAGATATAGGTTTTAAAATTGGAAATACGACTTTAAAAAAGGTTTGAATTGGATTGCATCCATCAATAAGTGCTGCTTCTTCAATTTCTAGAGGAATGGACTTTACAAAACCAGAGAACATGAATACAGATAACCCTGAAGCAAATCCTAGATATATGACAATAATTCCAATTGGATTATCTAAATGGAGCATATTAGCTACCTTAGTTGTAGTAAACATTACCATTTGAAATGGTACAATCATTGAAAATACAAATAAATAATACATAGAATTTGTAATTTTTGTTTTAACTCTAGTTATATACCAACCTGTCATTGAAGTGAATAACACTATAGCAACCACAGAAGATACCGTAATAAAAAGTGAGTATCCAAAGGCTTTTAAAAATCCAATCTTTATTAAACCATTAGTATAGTTTTGTAATCCAGTAAAGGTTTGTTTTGTTGGAAAAACGAAAGGAGTATCACTGATAAAGAATTTTCCTTTAAAGGAATTCATTAATACTATTAGAATAGGAACTAAAAATGCTATAGCAAGTACAAGTAATATCACAAATATTACACTATCTTTAACCTTTGAGTCCTTCATTAACTTTCTACCTCCTTACTTCTTGTAAATATAAGCTGTGCAAACGCAAATAATCCAACTAGTAAAAAGAAAAGAACTGCTTTTGCTTGACCTACGCCTTCCCAGCCAACAGAGCCATAGAAAGTATTGTAAATATCTAATGCTAGCATAGCTGTTTTCTTTGCAGGTGCACCTGCAGTCAATGCTAAGTTCTGGTCAAATAACTTGAAAGAGTTTGATATAGTTAGAAATAAACATATTGTTATAGAAGGCATAATCATAGGTATTTTTATATTTCTAAGTATTCTAAAAGAGCTTGCCCCATCTATCTTTGCTGCTTCTACAAGATCCTCAGGAACATTTTGAATTCCGGCAATATATATAATCATCATATAGCCTATAAGCTGCCAATTCATTAAAACAACAAGACCATAGAAACCAAACTTAGGATCATAGGTCATAGTAACACCAAATTTGTATAAAACACCATTTATAATAAGCTGCCATATATATCCGAGAACTATCCCACCTATTAAATTAGGCATAAAAAATGCAGATCTAAAAATATTTGAACCCTTTTTCCCTCTTGTAAGCAATAGTGCTAGTATAAAAGCAAATATATTTATTGTTATCACTGATATCACAGTAAACTTAGCGGTAAAAATTAACGCATTCATAAAATCTTTATTATGAATAGCTTTTACATAATTGCTTAATCCTACAAACTTAGAATTAGTTACTGTTGTAAACTCTGTAAAAGATAAATACATTCCTAATACGAATGGCACAAAAAAAGCTATTAAAAAGGCTATCAAAGTTGGAAGTAAAAATATATGAAAATATTTTTTTAATATCTTTTCCACGTTATCTTCTCCTACTCTTAATTTTAAAATGGTGAGTTAGAGTTATTCTCTATTCTCACCATTAGTTAATTATTTTAAGTTATATTTACGTTTAAAAATATCATTGAAATTAATTGGTTACACAGGAGATACTATATGAGCGAACAGCTAGAATTAAATGATTTTCGGAGATGTACTAGCGTTAAAAAACTGTATTGTCCGAACGTAGTGAGTTATACAGTTTTAGCTATTACATCGGAGAAAATCATATTAATTCTTTGTGAAGCTCATTGAAGTATCGGATGGGTGACCAATTAATTTCACACATACTAATTACATTTTAACTACTTCTTATTTGCTTTTTCTGTTTGCCATGATTCTTTAACTGTCTTTACTACATCATCCCAAGATTTATTACCTTGGCTATATTCTAACAAAGCATCACCAAATGTGTTCTTAAAGTTTTCACTTGGGAAAGAAGCAAAAGTCCAAGCTACGTTATTACCACCCTTGCTGTTCCAGTTTAAGATTTCCTTAGCTAATGGGTCTGTTGGCTTTTCACTATCACTGAAGGTATTAAATGGAGCTATAAGTCCTAAATCCTTTGTTACATACTTTTTACCTGTGTCACTTGAGAATAACCATTCAAGGAATGCAATTGATTCATCTTGCTTTTCTTTTGAAACCTTACTGTTAACTGAAAAGAAGTTTTCTGTACCTATGCATAAACCTTGCTTTTCTTCACCAGCTACCCCTGTGTATATTGGTAAGAATTTAATATCTGATTCTTGTACCTTATTTCCGCTAACACCCTTTATTTGATTCCAAGCCCAGTTACCATTTTGAACCATTGCTGCATTACCAAGAGCAAAATCAGCCATTGAATCATCTACAGATTTACTTCCTAATAATTTTTTATCTGTTGATGAGTTATTAATATATAGGTCAAAGATATTTTTATAATTATTTGCATACTTAAAGTCAATTTTATCTGCGGAAAGACCTGCTAAAATTGTATTGTCATATTTAGTATTTTCTTTAAATTCATAATAGAAAGGTAGATTTGCTAAATGAGTCTGCCATCTCCATTGTTCTCCTGATTTCAAGGAAGTTGATGCGAATACACCCTTTATACCAAGTTGATCTTTATGTTTAGTCATATCTTCAACAACTTTCTTTAAAGTATCATAATTAGTTATTTCAGTTGTAGAATTTATTGATACAGCTTTATCAGTAAGCGCAAAATACTTTTTCATAATTGCTTCGTTATAAATTATTCCATATCCTTCTATAGCATAAGGAATTCCATAAATTCCGTCACCACTCTTTACTGCTAAGGATTTATCTGTTAAATAACTATAAAGTTTTGTGTTCTTTAAGTCTAAAGTATAATCCTTCCAATTTTGATATCCTACAGGACCATTAATCTGGAATATTGTTGGTGCATCGGATTTTGCTATCTCTGATTTTAAAGTTGTTTCATAAGTACCACTTGCTGCTGTAACAACTTTTACCTTAACACCCTTCTCTTTCTCATAATCCTTTGCAATATTGTCATATACTTGAGCAATTTCAGGTTTGAAATTTAAGAAATAAATTTCCTTTGTTGCTGATGTTGATGTTTTCCCACTATTTCCGCACCCTGCGAATAAAGTAGACCCCATAGCCACACACATTACAAGACCTAGTAACTTCTTTTTCATAATAATTTCCTCTCCCCTATAATTATTTGTAAAGTCATCATCAATATCTATTGATGAATAAATAATTAATCATTGGTACCGTTGTCGGTACCGTTTCCAATTATTACAAATTAAATATAACATGTTTTAAATACGTTTACAACCATATATTGGAAATTACCGTTTTCTATTTTTTTCACTTTTAATTCATTTTCCGAAATATTATCACTTTTTTCTTATTCAAACTACATAATTTGATATTATACTGTCCTAGCCATGAAAATTTATAATATATTGTTTAATTTTAAAACTTTATAGTCATATACATAGCCAATTTCCATTGTTTAAAAAGCACATTATAATAAATTTTATTACGAAGTGGCACATCCATAGGTATCATTGAAATATCTAGATTTAACAGACATAAAAATTTTATACTTTCTTTACTATAAAAATAAAAGAAGCCCATAAGCTTCTTTTATTTTGTAATCTATTTAAATTGAAACTGTTCATAATGAAATTCTTTCACTTTATAATTTTCTTTCTTTAGCTCATTCTTCATCTTATTTCTCATTGGTTTTGGACCACAAAAGAACACTTCAAATTGTTCATCTCTATTTACATACTTATCGATATGCTCAACACCTAAAAAACCACTTTTTGAACTATCTATTAAATGTATCCTTAAGTTATTTCTATCTTTTATACCCTTCAACTCATCTACATATGGCGCATCCTGTTCATTATTATATGCATAAAAAAAATCTATATTATAATCTGTTGGTATATCAGATTGAAGAAAACTTCTGAATGGAGTTATTCCTATTCCGCCAGCAATCCAAACTTGGCGCTTTTCCGCTTTTCTATAATTAAATCTGCCATAAGGACCTGAAACAGCAATTGTATCTCCAACCTTTAAACCTTCCTTCAATTTTCCAGTATGATCCCCTAAAACCTTAATGCCAAATTGAATTTCACTATTATTCTGTGATTGACTCATGGTAAATGGGTGTGAAGGAAATACCTTCTTGCTTCCAACTACTTTCATAAACGCAAATTGTCCAGCTGTATAATCCATTACTTTTCCACTAGATATGCCTGTAATTTCAAGGGTATCTTTTGCTATTTCCCTAATCTTACTGACCTTATATCGATATTTAAAGGCCGTAAATTCGTAAATACATATACTATAAATTGCAGATAGTATACCTATAACATTGATTATATTCATCCATATACTAAAAGCACTTAAGTCAAAAACTTGGTATGAAGAACTTAAATAGTAATGAGCTACCCCAAAAGCATATGGAGTAAACTTGATCCACTTTGTCCAGCGAACTCACTAGTTCGCTTAAATCCCTCTCCAACAGGTTTAAAGCCTTCCGGCCTGCCTCCACCTCCTGTTTTTAAGGTGAATTTATGAGCCCAAATAAGTAAGATTGATATTATACTTAGATATTTATGATAAGCATAAGACTTATCCAACCCATTAAAAATCCTATCCACAAGCTTATGCCTACTAGAAATATAATTTATCCATGCAAATGAAACTAAGGCAATTGAGGCGATAAGCTGAGAATACTGCCTGTTGGAAGCCATAGTACTAGCCTGCTCTTCAGGAATCCAAAAAATATAAGTAATAACAAAAGTTAATATAATTAATATTAGACCACGGTATTTTTTCATAACCATTCTCCTTTTTTATAATAAGCGATAAGGTGCCCTTTAACTAATTAAGCTAAATGCATATCTGATTACCTAATTTTCCACCTAATCTATAATTATTTATTATCAATCTAAGCCAGTTTTATGTATACAGCATGTTCATTAGCAATACTTTTTATATATTGAGCCACCTATAAATAATTATTTACATACAAATATTTGGTTTATATAGATAAGCCAGTTCTAAATAGAATCTATATTTGATAATCCTACTACCATTAATAGTTAACAGAAGTATTACCTAGTTTTATTAGATAGAACTGGATTATCTATTCATCTGAACTGATAAACTACTTCGATCATTAAACTCTTAGGATATATTCTAATATGAAGTAGTTTATCTATAGATGTACCTCTTCAATCTGAAATCTATTTTTAAAACTCTCACGGGTTCTGGTGAGAGTTTTTAAAAATAATAAGTTTTACTATGAAGTGGTACATCCACAGACAGTTTATTAATTAATTTTAATGTATGTGATTTACTCCATCACATAAGAAGCTATAGTTACAAAAAAATAGCTATCATTCTAAAATTTTGATAGCTATAGAATATTCTTATAAAAATTCATTTTACTTATTTCTAAACTTGTCAAGGTAACTTGATGCAGACCTATTCATCTCATTAGCGAATTCAGACATATACTTTCTTTTACAGAAAGCTTGCACTTGCTCTTTAATATTTTTATTCTTTAGGCCAGAACCTTCATTTTTCACTTTATGCATCTCTATATGTTCTTCCTCGGAAAGTCTATGATATTTATTTTCAGAAACTATATATTGCTTCTCAAATCTCACTGGTTTCTTTCTATTCTTTTGAGCCTCAACAGGATGGCCATAGACTAACATGCAAGCAGGTATAACATACTCAGGCAATTCCAATATTTCTCTAATCTGCTCACAGTTTTCAATTATATCACCAATATAGCAAGATCCCACCCCGAGCGACTGCGCTGCAACCACTGTATTTTGGGCTGCAACCATCGCATCTGCCATGGCTAGTAAAATATCTCCTTCCCCAGGTTTTCTAGGGTTACAATTTGTATAAACAAATGAATCATACCATCTTTGATAATCAGCAAGAAATATCGCTACCATTGGGGCATTTGCAATAAACGGTTGATTATCACAAAGTACTGATAGTCTTTCTTTTAGTGTTTCATCAGTTATATCTATTAGGCTATAAAGCATCATTGCTCCTGCAGTTGGAGCTTCAAAAGCCGCCTGCAATATTTCTTTCTTAATATGATTTTCGATTTTCCTGTCTTCAAATACCCTCATTGATTTTCTTGATTTTATTTGTTCTAAAACTTCATTCATCTCATCTATTCCCCTTATTTTATCTATTTTTCTTCTATGTACACATCAACAACTTCATCTTTAAATTTATATTTTTAAATTCTACTATCATAACCCAGAGGAGTTTTAAAAATAATAAGTTTTATTACGAAGTGGTACATCCATATACTTAAATCTATGCTTATTAAAAATCCTCACATCAAAGAATTCTTATATATACCTAAATTAATATAGCCATATTATATATAGAAAACTTGATCTGATATCTATATATTATCAGCTTAATTCAGTAATTTGTATATTTAATAGAATAATTGTATGTAGCCAATAGCGATATTAATCATAATCTCCTAATGAAAATCATATTTATCAAAGTATAGCGAATTTACAGCTTCAATATTCATATGATAATTGGTATATATCAAACTTTGTCTTTTAATTATTTAATAAATTATTGGACAAGCATGTGGTTTATGTTTATTTTTCAGATATTTTCTTATTGAAGCTTTACGTTTTTAAAGGAGGATGTTAGATGAATAATGTATTATTTGCCTTTGGATTAAGCCTTTTAGCAGGTTTATCTACAGGTATAGGAAGCACTTTAGCCTTTTTTACAAAAAAGACAAACACTAAATTTCTTTCATTAAGTCTTGGCTTCTCAGCAGGAGTTATGATTTACGTTTCACTTGTTGAAATCTTTGTAAATGCAAAAGATTCTTTAACTGCTGAGCTTGGAGTAAGAGATGGATCTTGGCTTACTGTAATCTCTTTTTTCTGTGGTATTCTTCTCATATACCTCATTGACACCTTTATTCCAAATGAAGAGAGCTCCACAGCTGCATACAGCATTAAGTTTAGTAATGGATATTCTGATGTAAAGTTACTTAGAATAGGACTATTAACTGCTCTTGCTATTGCAATCCATAACTTTCCTGAGGGAATTGCAACATTTATTTCTGCAATACATAGTCCTTCAATAGCGGTTCCAATTGCTATTGCTATTGCTATTCACAATATACCAGAAGGTATTTCAGTATCAGTTCCGATCTATTATGCAACCGGAGACAGAAAAAAAGCCTTTCTTTACTCTTTCTTTTCAGGTCTTTCCGAACCTTTAGGTGCAATAATTGGCTATCTAGTACTTATGCCTTTTATAAATAACCTTACCTTTGGTATTATATTTGCGGCAGTGGCTGGAATTATGGTATTTATATCTTTGAATGAATTAATCCCAGCAGCAAGGGACTATGGCGATCAAAATCTCTACATATACGGCCTTATCTCAGGAATGGCTGTGATGGCAGTTAGCTTACTCTTATTTTTGTAATCACTATTTAGATAGATTATGATATTAAAACTGTATTTTATAAATTAACAAAACAAGTCAGCTTAGGCTTTAATCCTTTCAAAATCATAAACTTATTGTATCTTAGAATATCTAAATTAATATTTTAAATAATCCGTTAAATAAAATAGAATTCCTATACTTACTGAAAGGTTAGTAAATAACATATATGTGCATGCTTACATTGTCTATCATGTTGATATATAATTTTAAATTATGGCGCTGTTAAAGCACCGTGTTGAAATTATATGTTTTATTATTAGGAGGTATTTTTATGAATTTTATAGAACTTGCTAAAGAAAGATACTCTGTAAGAAATTTTGATTCTAGAAAAGTAGAAAAAGAGAAACTTGATTTAATATTAGAAGCTGGCAGAATAGCACCTACTGCAGCTAACCTTCAACCTCAAAGAATCTTGGTGGTTGAAAGTGATGAGGCTGTTGCTAAGTTAAAAGATTGCACAATCTATTCTTTTAATGCTCCTATGGCACTAATAGTATGCGCTGATAAAAATGAAGCTTGGAAACGTAAATACGATGAAAAAGTTCATACTGATATAGATGGCAGTATTGTTGCAACTCATATGATGCTTCAATCTGCTGAACTTGGCCTAGGTACAACATGGGTTGGTCACTTTGATCCTACGGCTGTCATAAAAGCCTTCAATATTCCCGAAAACTTTGTTCCTATATGCATCTTTCCATTAGGATATCCAAGCAATGATTCAAAACCAAATTCAAATCATGAAAAAAGAAGAGAAATTTCTGAGACTGTCTTTTACAATAAATTCTAGAATTAAAAACATGCTGTATGCTTTAAATTAAACTATACAGCATGCTTCTACATATAAAAACTTAGATTTCTATACAATACTAACTTATATGGTTCCTAGTTCAACTATTAATTTAAACATACTCGAAAATCACAAAGCCACGATTTTCGAGCAAGTATAAATTAAGTTTCGACACAGGAACGCCTTAATCAAACTCGATTTCATCTGTATACATAGACTTAACAAATCTTCCACCCAAAAGAGTGTTATGATGCTCAACTATTTGCTTTGAAGTTAGTACAGGTCCGTCAAAAGTACTGTTTGCATCTCTAACCAATACATTCTCATGATACCCTAAACTATAAGCGCATCTACAAGTAGTGTCCAAGCAAAACTCTGTCTGCATTCCTACTATAACAAGTCTTTTAATTCCTCTTTCTTTCAGGGTAGCATCTAAACT
Source organism: Clostridium folliculivorans (assembly GCF_024341905.1). GTDB lineage: Bacteria > Bacillota > Clostridia > Clostridiales > Clostridiaceae > Clostridium_AR > Clostridium_AR folliculivorans. The sequence continues at coordinate 825,735 of NZ_BQXY01000001.1, read as the reverse complement.
TGTTTTATAAAAAGAATCCCAAGTTGTCTTCTCTATTACAGTTTCGTTGTCCAATGGAGCTATCTTAGGATGAATCTGCCATGTTGGTTTTGCTCTATTATATTCGTCATCATCTTCACTAGTATGTTGAATGTATATTACTGGAGTACCTGAATTTCTAGCTTTTTGAAGTAAAAGATAGATATTATCCAGAACCCTCTCACCGTTATATAAGGATTGATCCTCATAGGAATACATAGCAACTTGTACATCTACAATTAATAGCGCTGTTTCTTTATCCATTACAACATCCTCACTCTCAAAGTAATATAAAAATCATTTAAAGTTAAATTATACCACTTACCAATAGCTTGTACTAGCTAAACTCTACAGCAATCTTAATTTACTTGAAGTATGTTTGTTCCATATACCAAATCCCTCTGAATAAGTATTTTCGAAAAACATAGGTAATCGCTCTTTAAATCCCTCAGCAAGATCAAGTTCTTGCAAACTATCTTTATCTACCCAGAATACCTCCCCTTCATCTGTCTTTTCTATGAGATTTCCACTAAAATTATCTGTTCTAAAATTAAACACAAAATATTTTTCTTTAGTTTCGTCATTGTACCAATATATAACTCCGCAAGCCTCCAAATCATATACTGTAAGACCTGTTTCTTCTCTTATCTCCCTGATAGTTGATTCTACTATGCTTTCACCATCTTCTATATGGCCTCCTGGAAATGATATTCCTTTCCACGATTTAATCCGATTCTGAACTAAGACCTTGTTATTTATATTATCGTAAATCATGCACATATTGGTTAACTCAATTTTACTCATTTATTCCCCCACCGTAAAATTCAATTTTCAGCTATTGACTCATTTTCTTAATTGTCTATATATATAATACAAAAATCCTATCAAAACATTAAGCATTGATAGGACTTTCCGTGAAATTATTTAACAGTAATTATCTCTTAGTACTTCTACTAGCTTACTTACTCTTTGATCTAAAATAAAGTAAGTGCTTGTTAATCCTTTTTTGTTATAATCAACTATCTTGTGTGCTTTTAGCATAGCTAAATGCTGAGAAATAGCAGATTGAGTCAAATTACTCAAACTCTCATTCAGTTCACTTACTGTCATAGGTTTTTCTAGTAAATGACATACTAACAGTAGTCTATTTTCATTTGCAAGTACCTTTAAAACCTCTGAAACTTCTTTAGCTTTATCTAGCATTATATCCCTGCCTCTCCTATCCTTCAACTTATATAGGTCAATCCAATTTACTAAATAGGTCCTTGTTTTTATTTACATCATACTTATATAATACACTTTAATATTATATTTGACTTTATACTCAAGCATTTTTGTAGATTTATACCCTATTTCTCAAGAGGTCTTAAATATGAGCCAGTTCCTCCAGATACATTTACTACCTTGTATCCCCTTGTACTAAGTTCACTACAAGTCTTTGCACTTCTACCTCCAGATTGACATATTATATGATATTCTTTTTCTTTATCTAAATATTTTTCTGGATCTCTAAGTATCGTTCCCATAGGTATATTCATTGCTTTAGGAATATGCCCATCTTCGTACTCATACGGCTCTCTTATATCTATTAGATTTATTTTATTTATAACATCATCAACATCATGAACACTTATTGCTCTAAAATTTCCTCTTTTTATGAACGGAAACATATAACTCCTCCTTTGATTTAGCAAAAATATCTTTTATATTTTTCCCATATTTACTAAAAATACAATAAACAACATTAGCATTTGCTTATTTACTTATATAATATTCTAACTTATTGCTTTAGTCAATACACAAAATAATAATCTAGCTAATCATCAAGAAAGCTTATATTTAACGATATATTTTTATAAATCATAGTGCTCTGTTTAATTTATTTCTGACATCCCTTGAAAAACAACTTCATCTTTATCATTAAATAATATATATCCAAAGGCCTTTGAACTATATCCTGAATACTGGGCTTCTTTATCAAAACTCAACTCTTCATCTAATAACAACCTTTTTTCTTCTTTTGGATGTACTATAAATTCATTTTTCAAAGTAATATCCTCTTCCTTTATATCTTCTTTCACTAAGGATGGAGCCTTAATTTTTACGTAAAACTTTTGTATATCATTACTACAATTAATTATCGCTATACCTCCACTTACAGTTAGTTTGTCATTATTTTTGCTAAAATTCACTGAAGTTTTCTCCCTATCCAGATATATTGAATTTAAATCCTTATAAAATCCTTTATAAAATTGAATACAATAAACCCACATTGCAGGAAAAACACTAATCAATACTATTGTTACTATTACTCTTTTGAAGGCTGTCTTAAGTAGTGCTTTTTCTCTTATTTCATTAAGCTTTTTCAAACAAAAATATATTCCTACTATAAGTATTAATCCAGCATAATGAAACACCCAATTATCTCCTCTAAGGGGTTTAAATATTCTTTCTAAAAATATATCTTTTGTATTATTGCTATTTCCTGCTAATACAAACATTATTGCTAATCCCAAGTAGCAAAGTATTAATTTTTGCATTTTAGATAATCTTTTCAAATCTTTCTCCCTTAGATAACCTGCTAATTATCTCATCATATATTTCCTCAATTGGCTTTTGCATACTTAAAGCATTTCGAAAATATCCTTCTTCATTTAACCCCTTTGCTAATAATACTCCATCACTGCAATACTCACTCCAAGAATCTAGTACGGCTTGTGCTATATGTTGTCTTTTATATTCGTAAGCTGATTGAAGGCAAATCTGAAACGCCTCCAACTCCTCATTTTCTCTGCTAAAATTCATATTTTTGCTATTTATATATTTCGTCTTATCATTTAGTTCCGTTGCTCCGGCATAACCATCTCTCGCTGCATATTTTATGTTTCTTATTCCCACCATGACCATAGCCCCAAAACACATTGGACACGGCTCCATAGTGGTATACAATGTGTATTTTTTTATATTTAGATGTTCTTCTCTTTTTAAATTTAACATAGCAGTAGTTTCCGCATGGGCCATACCTGTGCCAGCCAATGGATTATTACTTGTAGTATCAAAAATTCTATTTCTACCTCTAGATATTATCTTTCCATTCTCATCAACTATAACAGCACCAATTGGAATAGTATCTTTCTTAAAAGATTCCCAAGCTAAAGATAACGCTTCCTGCCAGGCATAATTTAAATCCTTCCACATTAAAATCCCCCTCCTATCTTACATTTTATAGATATTATAGCACAATATTCCGTAAAACTTATATTTTAAAGTAAGATCTCCAAGTTGTAATTTTAAAAAATTTTACCTTTAAAAATACATTAGAGATGTATTCATCAATTTTTGTCAGGTGAAGATTTTCCCTTTTACCGTAAACACCAGTAAAGAAATTGAACTCATTATATTTAACTAAAATAAATTTATATGCTTTTTATAAAGTAAAAAATGACCTGCATTATAACTTTTAACAAGTTATAATGCAGGTCATCTTCTATTAATATCAATTTGGAGGCGCCACCCGGATTTGAACCGGGGCATAAAGGTTTTGCAGACCTTGACCTTACCGCTTGGCTATAGCGCCAAATTAAATTAAAAATAAATGGTGGCCAGACCAGGAATCGAACCAGGGACACGAGGATTTTCAGTCCTCTGCTCTACCGACTGAGCTATCTAGCCACGTGGCGACTCAGAAGGGGCTCGAACCCTCGACCTCCGGCGTGACAGGCCGGCACTCTAACCAACTGAGCTACTGAGCCACAAGTACTTCTATCGTCCACGTATTATATTATATGAACTTTAGAAGACTTTGTCAATAAATTATTTCGTCAAAGTATTTATTAATTCTCCAATCTGTTCATTAGTGAATTTATAAGCCTTATTGCAGAAGTGGCATTTTAATTCTTCTTCTTTTCCTTCTTCATATATTTCAGTAAGATCTTTTAGACCAATACTTATAAAGGCTCTTTCTACTTTTTCTCTTGAGCAATCACATTTATATAGTGGCTCAATGCTATCATTGATTTTTAAATCCATTCCATCAAATATATATTCAACTATTTCTTCAATAGTTTTTCCTTCAGATATCATAGTTGTCACAGGTGGTATTTCTTCCATTCTATATGATAGAAGATCTGCTAAGAGTTCGTCAGCTCCTGGCATCATTTGGATTATAAATCCACCAGCAGCTTTAATTGATAAATCATTATTAACTAAAACTCCAAGTGCAACAGCTGATGGTGTTTGCTCGGATGCTGTAAAGTAATATGCCAAATCTTCTGCTACTTCACCAGTATAAATTGGCACTTGTCCTACGTATGGATCTTTTAGACCTAAATCTCTTATAACAGTTAGGTTACCATTCTTTCCTATAGCTCCACCTACATCAAGTTTTCCTTTAATATTTAAAGGAAGTTCAACTGCAGGGTTTCCTATATATCCCTTAACTGTACAATCTGGATATGCAGTTACAGTAATACCTTTTGCTTCTCCACCACCATTAATTTGAAGAGTCAAAATTTCTTTTTCAGATTTCAGCATTGCTCCCATTAGAGTTCCTGCAGTGAGCATTCTTCCAAAAGCTGCAGCCGCTGTAGTACTGCATTCATGTATTTTTGTTCCTTCATCAACCAAATTAGTAGTTATTCCAGCTATAATTCTAACCATTCCATCCTTAGCCGTAGCTCTTATAATCTTATCATTCATAATTAATTTACCTCCAAATTCTTAAGTACATATACTATTCTTTCACTATCTTGTTCTACGCCGCTATTTTTGTATCCATCGTACTTTCCAATTATTTCGAAACCTGCGTCCTTCACCATTGACTCTATAAAATCTTCTTTGTAAGCTCTTTCTTCATGGATTTCCTCAAATCTTTCATAGAGATCTCCTTCCTTTACGAAAAAGGTCAGATTCATCTCCACTATTTCATCTTCAAATATATTCTCCCAAGTGTAAAAAATCTCTTCAGAATTATATGTAAAAATATTATTACCAAGAATTTCACTTAATTTATAATAGGAATTTATATCAAAAACAAAAATTCCGTTTTCACTCATATGCCTCTTTACAGAAAGAAAATAGTTTTTTAAATCTTCAGTATCTAATATGTAATTAGTTGAATCCAAAACACAAGTCACTAAATCAAACTTTCTATTAAGCGATAATTCACTCATATCCTGACATACTATCTTACATTTCATTCTTTCATCTCTAAACTTTTTATCTGCATTTATAAGCATACTATCTGATGAATCAACTAAAAATATGTTTTTAAAGTTTTTCCCTAAGATCGCTGCTACATTTCCTGTTCCACAAGCTAAGTCTAAGTAATATTCATAATTTATGTTGTTGTCTTTACATAAATTCAGAATGAAGTCACTTATGCTGTTATAGTTAATATCTTCATATATCAATTGATCATAAAGATTTGCAAATTTATTATAGCTGTCCATTTAATAATAATCCCCCACACTAAATCTACTAAATAATATATTATTAATTTTCTGCTAAGTCAATGATATATGTTTATCTTTCCCTTTTATTCGCTAAAATGATGTGTATTCACTAATTAAAAGCATGTTTTCTAATTTGTTGTTATAGATATCCCAGTTCTATAAATTAAAAATATATTAGATACCAATTTAACTATTAATGGTATATGACTTGACTTATAAATTTTATTTGGAACTGGTTTATCTATATATAAAGATGTACCAGTTCGAACCGAAATCTATTTTTCAAACTCTCACAAGTTTTGGTGAGAGAGTTTGAAAATAGTTTTCTGATTGAAGTAGTACATCTTTTTACAGTTCCAATTATTAATTTATACATTGTAAAAGTCCTAGGTACGTGAATTTCTAACAAGTATAAATCAAGTTTTCTTAATGCAACCCTATATTTTTTACTTTCTTCCTAAAATTTCATCATTGCTCGGTATTTTAAGATTCTTTTTTCTTTTGGTCATTATACCGCCTATTCTTCCAGTTTCTTCTGCTGTAAGTCCCCCCCAGCCTTCTGAATCAACTTTGTCTTTAAGTCCTAATTCTTCTGCAATTTCATATTTCATAGACTCTCTAAGCTTTTCGGCATCAGACAGTTCTCTATTTGATTTGATTTTAGATTTTATTATTTTTTTTAATGGTGTTTTACTCATAAGAAAGTCTCCTTTTTCTTATTTTTTTCTATTATTGCCATATCAATTTACAGTTATACCCCTACTATTATTTAGCTGAATACAATAATTACATTTGATGAGTTAATTATTAATATATGAAAAAATCGCTGAATCGATTTTCTTCAGTGATTTTTTTGCGTATCTGCCTTTGGTATAAACCGCCATTATTCATTCATATCTTAATATTTTGAATGTCACCATTGCATACTATTTGAAAGTATACTTTTTATTATGATGCTACATTCATATATTATGCGAAAATTAAAATTTAAAATTCAAAAAATTTCATCTGCAGCATAAATTATAGTGTATAATTAATTTAATGTAACATTAGGGTTGTGATATAATAGACCTTATTTATATTTATGCATAAATTTTAAAAAAACTTAGGAGGGATTGTTTTGTTTAATGTAGCAATTGTTGGGGCAACAGGTAATGTTGGAAGAAAGTTCATCGAAATACTCGCAGAAAGGAATTTTCCAATTAAAGACCTGTACTTGTTTGCATCAAAAAGATCTGCAGGCAAGACTATGAAATTTAAAGATATTGATTATGTAGTTGAAGAATTATGTGATGAGAATATTAATTCTAAAAAAATTGATTTTGCATTATTTTCTGCTGGCGGGGATGCAAGCCTTCAGTTTGCTCCTAAATTTGCAGAGATAGGTGCAGTTGTTATAGATAATAGCAGTGCTTGGAGAATGGATCCTAAAGTTCCTCTTGTAGTTCCTGAAGTTAATCCAGAAGATATATCTTGGCATAATGGAATAATCGCAAATCCTAACTGCTCTACTATTCAAGCAGTGGTTGCCTTAAAGCCACTTTATGATAAGTATGGTATAAAGAGAATTGTATATTCCACTTATCAAGCTGTGTCAGGTGCAGGACTTCAAGGTATATTAGATCTTCAAGATGGAGTTAAAGGAGAAGCACCAAAGAAATTCCCTTATCCTATAGCAGGAAATATCCTTCCTCATATCGATGTATTCACTGAAGATGGATACACTAAGGAAGAAATAAAAATGATACTTGAAACCAGGAAAATTCTCCACAATGATGATTTAAAAATCACCGCTACAACAGCAAGAGTTCCAGTATTAAACAGCCATAGTGAAAGCATTAATGTAGAACTTTTAAAAGAATTTAATCTTGAAGATGTTCTTACTTTACTTGGAAACTCTCAAGGTGTAATTGTATATGATGATATTAAGAATATAAAGTATCCAACCCCATTATACGTAGATGGCAAGGATGATGTTTATGTTGGTAGAATCAGAAGAGACTTTAGTTTAGATAACGGTTTGAATCTTTGGGTTGTTGCTGATAACATAAGAAAAGGTGCTGCTTTAAATGCAGTACAAATTGCTGAAATAATGATTAAAAACAAATAATTATAAGATAAAATATTTTCAAATTTATTAGGCATGGAGGTATAATTATGTCTTTGTTTAAAGGGTCTGGTGTTGCTATAGTTACTCCTTTTACGGAAAACGGAGTTGATTTTAAAAAATTAGAAGAACTTCTTGAATGGCATATAGAAAATAAAACTGATGCTATAGTTGTATGTGGCACTACAGGTGAGGCTTCAACTATGACTGAAAATGAAAAGAAGGAAACTATAAAGTTTACTGTAGATGTAGTTAAAAAGAGAATACCAGTAATTGCAGGTACTGGAACTAATAATACTGCTTACTCTATCGAAATGAGCAAATGGGCTGAAAGTATAGGAGTTGATGGGCTTTTAATAATAACCCCTTACTATAATAAGACATCTCAAAGAGGATTAATAGAACATTTTAAAGCTATAGATAATGCTGTAAATACACCAATTATACTTTATAATGTACCAGCTAGAACAAATGTAAATATAAGTCCAGATGTTCTTTTAAAACTCACCGAATTAAAAAATGTAGTAGCAGTTAAAGAAGCAAGCGGAGATTTAAGCCAAATAGCAAAAATAAAGGCTCTTTGTGGCGATAAAATAGATATCTACTCTGGAAATGATGATCAAATAATTCCTATATTATCTTTAGGTGGGATAGGTGTAATATCAGTACTTGCAAATGTTATTCCTAAAGAAGTTCATGATATGTGTGAACTTTTCTTAGCCGGAAAGACAAAGGAAGCGTTAGACATTCAAATAGGAACTTTAGACTTAGCAAACACTTTATTTGTTGAACCTAATCCAATTCCAGTAAAAACAGCTTTAAATTTAATGAATTGCAATGTTGGACCTTTAAGATTACCTCTTTACAAAATGGAAGGCGAAAATCTTGAAAAATTAAGCAATGTTTTAAGAAAGCATAATCTTATAAAGTAATGGAGGTAAAACTATGACAAAAATAATATTAAACGGTTGCTGTGGAAAGATGGGAACTGTTATTTCAAATCTTGTAGAAAAAGATGAAAATCTTCAAATAGTGGCTGGAATAGATAAGTTTCCAAAAGGTGAAAGAAGCTATCCTATTTTTAGCGATTTGAATGAGTGCACTATAGAATACGATGTATTACTTGATTTTTCAAGACCTGACTCTCTAAGACCTATATTAGCTTTTTCAGAAAAGAATAGCAAACCAGTGGTTCTTTGTTCTACTGGATACACTACAGAAGATTTGGCTTTAATTGAAGAAAAATCAAAAGTGCTTCCACTGTTCAGATCTGCTAACATGAGTGTTGGAGTAAACCTTGTAAACATGCTTCTTAGAAAAATATCACCAGTTCTATATGAAAACTTTGATATTGAAGTTATAGAAAAACATCATAATCAAAAAGTGGATGCACCTTCTGGTACAGCTGTTATGCTTGCTGAAACCATAAAGAACTCAATTGAAGAAGATACACACTTCGTATATGGAAGAGAAGGATTTGCAAAGAGAGATCATAAAGAGATTGGTATCCACGCAATACGTGGCGGAAGCATAGTTGGCGATCATGATGTTATTTTTGCCGGAGATGGTGAAGTTATCGAAATAACTCATAAAGCTATATCTAGAGAGGTTTTCGCTGTAGGTGCTTTAAAAGCAAGTGCTTATATGGGAAAAGTCTCAAAACCAGGACATTATGATATGGAAGATGTATTAAATCTATCATTCTAAAATATTACTTTTCCAAGTTAAATATTAAAAAGGCTGCAGTAGACGAATAATCTACTACAGCCTTTTAATATTTTCAAAACACAAGTTTTATGGTCACTTTATTTCTGAAGTTCATTTATAAACTCTTCAATCAAATCTAAAGCTTTTTCTAATTCTTCAGTACTATAACAATAAGAAATTCTCATAAAGCCTTCTCCGCCTTGACCAAAAGCACTACCTGGAACACATGCTACTTTCTTTTTCTCTAATAGTAATTCACAAAACTCTTCAGAACTTATATTAAACTTTTTTATTGATGGGAATATATAGAATGCTCCCTTAGGTAATTCCACTTCAAATCCCATGTTCTTAAGTCTATTATATACATAATCTCTTCTTTTAATAAATTGAGTTTTCATATATTCAACATCATTAAGACACTCTCTAAGTCCCACGTAAGCACCATATTGAGATATTGATGTAGCACAAGAAACATTATATTGATGCACCTTCATAAAATCATCCATTAGATCTTTATTTAAGCAGAAGTAACCTAATCTTAATCCAGTCATTGAAAAGATTTTAGAAAATCCACCTATGAATATCACTCTATCTTTAAGCTTCTTAACTTGACCTATAGAGTGATATTCATCGTAGCAAAGTGCACTGTACATTTCGTCTGTTATTACAGTTAGATCATATTTTAATATAAGATCTTTAAGCTCACTTAGCTGCTTTTCCTCAAGTATTGCACCTGTCGGATTTGTAGGAAAAGATAACAAAAGATATCTTGAACCGCTATCTCGTACAGCTTCTTCTAAAAAATCTATATTTAGAGTGAAATCTTTATTCAACTTATAGTTAACTACTTCTCCGCCTACAAGCTTAACACAGTTTTCATATGCAGGATATGCAGGAGTTGGAATCAGTACTTTTTCGCCTCTATCTATCAGTGTGGTAAACACAGTAAAAAGTGCTTCACTACCTCCTGCTGTTACACAAATTTCTTCTTTGTCATATTCGATTCCAAAGCTGCCTAAATATTTGCTTATCTCAGCTCTTAATTGCTCTAAACCTGCATTTGATGTATAAGTAGTTTTGCCTTGCTCCAAAGCTTCTATCATCGCTTCTTTAATCCTCTTAGGCACTGGAAAATCAGGCTGTCCAAGAGTAAGTGATATAGCGCCTTGTATTTTCGCAACCTTATTAGAAAATTTTCTTATACCTGAAAGCTCTATTTTATTTACATTACCATTCATATTAATATTCTATCCCCTCTCTTGCTGCTACGCCTTTTTCATAATAGTGCTTAATATCTTTCATTTCTGTTACTAAATCAGCTCTTTCAATCAATTCTTTTGGAGCATTTCTGCCTGTCAAAATTAATTCCATATCTTCCGGCTTGCTGTCTATCAGATCTGTAACCATTGAAACTTCTAAAAAGTTATTGTAAATAACAGCCATTACCTCGTCTAAGATCAATATATCACATTTTCTTTCTTTTATTACCTCTTTAACAAAAGAGTATGCTTCCATTATTTCACTCTTCAGCTCAAGTTTCTCTTGATCATTTAAAGTCCAAACAAAACCTCTTCTTTTTTCAAATCTATATATCTTAAAATTAGGTGCATAGAACTCTGAAGAATTAAGTTCACCAGTTTTATTACTCTTCAAAAACTGAACCATTATTACTTTCATTCCATCTCCCACGGCTCTGAAAGCTAATCCTAATGCAGCCGTAGTCTTCCCTTTACCATTTCCTGTATATATCTGAATATAACCTTTTTCTAGCTTCGCCATAAGTTACCACTCCTTTTTCACATTTATTTAAAGATAATTAAGCTTATTATTTAGTTCATCTTACATCTCATTTTTATACATATTTATTCTGTTTTATTGCATAAAAATGCATATAATTTCATATATATAATTTTTCATAAGAAAATCATACTAAATATATCTACTAATAACCACTAATATGTTTATTTAAGTTTTACTCATACAAAAAACTTAGACATACCATTGTAATCAGCAATTAGCCAAGGATTTATCTATTATTAATATCTTATATACAATCATACTATACTAATAAATCGATAAAAAAAATATATTTCTCATATAAAATATTACAAACTATATTTTACATAAACTGAGGCAAATTCGCCATAATATTTTATAAAAAATGAATTTTTTCGCCTTACCCCTTTCATAATTAATCAAGTTTTATTATAATTATCTTATTGCATATTACATAACTAAGCAATAGAGGAAAGGATGATACAATGAGTTATAATTTTACTGATCCATATGAAATAGCTAGATTTATAAAAGAGTCAAAGAAATCAACTCCAGTAAAAGTTTACGTTAATGGAGATTTAAAAGATAGCGACATGAAGAATATCGAATGGTACGGCTCTGATAATTTCTACGTACTTTTCGGAGAAAGTGATGACATAACAAAAGTAATTCTTGATAATAAACATAAAGTAAAACATTTTAGATTTGAAAATGATAGAAGAAACTCAGCAATCCCTATGCTAAACTTACTTGATATAGATGCAAGAATTGAACCAGGTGCTATTATAAGAGATAAGGTTACAATAGAAAAGAACGCTGTAATAATGATGGGTGCTGTAATAAATATAGGAGCTGAAATAGGCGAAGCAACTATGGTTGATATGAACGCTGTAGTTGGCGCTAGAGGAAAGCTAGGAAAGAGAGTTCATCTTGGTGCTGGAGCTGTTGTAGCTGGTGTTCTAGAACCGCCTAGTAAAACACCTTGTATAATCGAAGATGATGTTCTTATCGGTGCAAACTCAGTTATTCTTGAAGGAGTAAAAGTTGGAGCTGGATCAGTTGTTGCAGCTGGATCTGTTGTTGTAGACGATGTTCCAGCCGGAGTTGTTGTTGCTGGAACTCCTGCAAAGATAATAAAAAGAGTGGATGATAAGACAAAAGACAAGACTAAAATACTTGACGATTTAAGAAAGTAATTAAAAAGCTCGCTGAAGTGAAATTCTTCAGCGAGCTTTTTTAACGCATCTGCCTTTCCGAATTTATATAAGGAAAACTTGGCAGCGAATAAGTTTTATTTTTTACTGTGTAGCCATAAAAAACTTGTAAAACCATTGAAATATCTATGTCTAACTGGAATAAAAACTTTATATTTTCCTAGACTGTAAAAAAATAAGGGCGAATTATTCGCCCTTTTAATATGTTCAAATCAGCTTTTAAACTGCACCTATTTGATCATCATCTACTAATTCATTTTCCCCATTTACTCTTTCCATCTTTGAAATTGAAACTTCATAAGCTACTTTTCTAATAACTTCTTCATCAGAAACCTTTTTTTGATACTCTCTGCTTTGAAGTCTTCCCCATATTCTAATATTGTCTCCAACGCTTAAAGTCTGGCAGAATCTAGAGTTTCTTCCCCATGCTATTGTAGGTATATAGTCAGATTTGTTGTAAGCTCTGTTTACAGCAAGCAATACATCAGCAATCTCTCTGCCAAAAGGAGTTGTCCTATATACTGGTTCCTTACATATATACCCGTCTAAAAAAATTTCATTTGGGTTTTTGCTTCTTTCATCGCATGGTCTAATGTCACGAGCAAAAACTGTTAATATAAGCTTATTAGCTCCATCTACAAATTTATTATAAGACCTCAATTGTCCTTCAACAATTATATCAGTACCTATGCTTAAATCAAAACTAGTAAGTAATCTTTCAGATATTGTAATGTTTAACATATCCTTTGAATCACTTAGTCTCATTACCTCTAAAGAAAAAGTAAGGAACTTCTCCCCATACATCTCGTGGCTAAAATCCAATCCTGAAGCAACAGTTCCCTCAAGGTAAATTTTATTATTTAACATTAAATTATCCATTTAAACCCCTCTCTCCCTCGTTTTTTAAAATTTTTATTTTTTGTTATAAAGTATAAATTAGAAAATAACTTATTTCCATTATAATACATTTAATGCCTTTTTTACAATATGTTTTTTTATTGGTTAACTTTATGTTGTTTACCATCGTTGTCTACATCAAAATTATCTTTATAAATAAGGTCACTTACAGGCACAAATTCGTACCCTTCACCCTTTAACTTCTGAAAAATTCTTTTAAGATTTTCAGGAGTATACTTCCCATTATTATGGAAAAGCAGTATGGATCCTGGTTTTACATTTTTAATTACCCTTTCATACTCTTCATCTGCTCCTTTGTTTTTCCAATCGACACTATCAACATCCCACTGTATGCAATAATACCCCATTTTTTTAACTGTATTTACCACGGCATCATTATAAGAACCGCTTGGACACCTAAAAAGCTTGGTCTTATACCCAGTATTATTGTATATAATATCTTCAGTTTTCTTTATCTCTGAAGCCATTCTATCAGTTGATATCTTAGTGAAATCTGGATGTATATAGCTATGATTGGCTATTTCATTCCCCCCTTCTTTTATTTTTTTTAGTTTCTCTACATTTTCTTCATTTGAATTTACCCAGCCTCCCATGATAAAAAATGTACCTTTTACATTATATTCCTTCATTATGTCTAATATACTTCCAAGGTTGTCATCATCTGTCCAATTGATATCAAAGGTTATAGATATTTTCTTTTCCTTAGTATCAACAGAATATATAGGCAGAGATTTTTTTACCATCCAAGCATTTACTACTCTTGAGGCAACAGCTGTTGCGACAAAAATTAGCACTACAATCAAAAATACAATTATTTTATTCTTCCTCAAATGAATTCCTCCACAATGAAGTCTCTTTAAAATAATATTCAGCAAGTTATTAAATAATGACAATAAAAATTTTCATAGAGAAATAGTTAAGTTTTATGCTATAATAAAGCTATACTGGTGAGTGGGAGGATAAACGTATGAACGACAACACATTAGAACTAGCGGAAAACAAGCTTCTGCTTTTATATATAATTAAATCTATTAAATATCCAATATCTAATGCCCAATTAACTGAAATTGTTTTAGAAAATAGTTTCATTAATTACTTTTTCCTTCAACAGTATATTACAGAGCTTATCTCTTCAGGTTTTATTAAATATGAAGATACAAATGAAAAGAAACTGTTATATATTACGGATGTAGGAAATAAAGTTTTAACTTTATTCAAGGATAGAATTTCTTCTCAAAGATTAAACGTAATAGATGATTATCTAAAATCAAGCATAGAAAAAATAAAAAGAGAACTCACTATATCTGCAGATTATACACCAGACCAAGATAATACCTTTGTAGTTAATTTAAAAGCAGTGGAAGATGATAGTTTGTTGATGGATTTAAAGGTAAGTGTAGCTTCAAAAAAACAAGCCGTTGCATTATGTAGTAAGTGGAAAGAAAATCCTTCACTAATCTACAATAATATAATCAACGTACTCATAGAAGATAATTAAGAAACTTGATACACGTAAAATGCATGCTAAAAGCTATCTTATTAAGATTGTTCTTACGCATGTATATTTTTTTTGCGGTAAATGAAAAGATTTTAAAACTAACTAAACCTAGAAATTTCAATGGCTTTAAAAGTTATTTGTTGCTAAAAATAAAAAAAACAAAACTTATTCGCCTGACAAATTTTCATCGTATACATCCTGGAAGGCAGATGCGCATAAAAGCTTATAAAAATATATATAGGGATCGAAGTGGTTCACCTTTATCACGCTTGTCATTAATGCTACTTTAATAAAACCTAGTAATGTAGTATAATTACTTTAGAATGGACTTGTATATAATCTCTAAAGGTTATGTCCAATACAAAATCAATATTAAGAGGGGGAAGACTTAAATGAACTCATACAAAACATCTAATGTGTGTGCAAAAGAAGTCAGTTTTGAAATAGTTGACAACAAAATATCTAGCGTAAACTTTGTAGGCGGATGTAATGGTAACCTAAAAGGAATATCTTCACTTATTGAAGGTATGGAAGTTAATGATGCTATGAACAGATTAAGAGGTATTACTTGCGGAACAAAGGAAACTTCATGTCCAGACCAATTATCAAGGGCTTTGGAAGAATACTTAAGTAAAACTGTATAATTATATAGTCGTCTAAATAAAAGCATGAAAAGATATTTATATCATTCATGCTTTTTTCATATTAAAGACCTTTATAACATATTTATCTAATTTACTATACTATAAAAATATAGTATAGTAATAATACTAGCTAATTTATATTTTAAATTTAATATGAGCTTTTATGGACACTTGATTGCTGTAATTTTATTGTTACATGCTTTAGATGCTTATATTATTTTAAAAATTAAGGAAGATTATGCAGAAAGGTGGTAGCAATGGAAGACTTTAATGCACAAAATAATACTTATCCTATAGAAATCAAACTTTCAATTCACGACACTGACAACATACATTATGGTGGAAGTCAGTATTGGTTTCCTAAAAAAAGTCACCAATTAAGTGGTTGTGGACCTGTTGCTGCAGCTAATATAACTGCTTACTTATCCAAGTTAGTTCCAGATAAGTTTAGTACACTTTACCCATATAAGGATAATATAAATAAGCAAGATTTTATAGAACATATGATTGAAATTCGAAAATTTGTAGTTCCAGGAATGTTTGGACTTACTTCTGTAACTCAATTTAGCGATAACATATTAGCTTTTTGCGAAAGCAGAGGCGTATCATTGGTTCCCCATATATTGGACGAACAAGCAAACATGCAAGAGGCTATGGACTTTATCTTAGAAGCCCTTCACCTAAAGCTTCCAGTTGCTATATTAGTGCTTAAACATCCAGTAAAAGAACTAGAAGATTATACTTGGCATTGGATGACAATAACAAATCTACGCTTTCAGCCAAATAATAATAAGTATTATATTTCCGTTTCAACTTATGGAGAATTTCACGAAATCGATTTAGATTTGCTTTGGAATAACAGGAGACCTAAGGACATAATAAGATTAGCATATTTTACTTAAATAAATAATCCATCTAAAAACTGCCCATGATATATTAGCATATCATGAGCAGTTTTTTTATTTATTTTGTATTCAAGTTTTCTATTCATATAATGATACTCTTTACGAAAACTCAAGCTGTTCATGTTTTAAAATAGCACATTTATATTCTATAAAGATGTAACACCTAATAGTTAATGTAGTTTTTCTATATTTTTTATATTAAATGTTGTAATTAAGAATATGTAATTGAAATTTACAAAAACTAAGCATGAAAGTAATTTAATAACTTTTAAAGGAGGAATTTTCATGCCTACTATTAATATGCTCTCCTCTGCTGAAAAAGTAAAAGGCCAAGGAGTGATGTCTGCCTATATTGAACAAGTAAATCTGGTTAAGGAAGGTCTCACAGATAACTATAAAATTAAGGTAAATAATATATTCTTATGTGATATAATGCACTACCATACCATTGATTTTAAATTTTTTTTAAGCATTCCACTAACAAAACTTTTAGGAACAAGTGTAGCCTATGTTCATTTTGTACCAGAAACAATTGAAGAAAGCTTAAAACTCCCTACATTTATAAAAAAAGTTTTTTATAAGTATATGATTTGGTTCTATAGAAGTGTTGATCATTTAGTTGTAGTAAACCCTTATTTTATAGATGTTTTAAAAAGCTATAAAATAGACGAACATAAAGTAACCTATATACCTAACTTTGTATCAGAAGATAATTTTTATAGATATGATATTTCTATGATCAACGCTATAAAGAATAATTATGAAATTCCTTTAGATAAATTTGTAGTTTTAGGAGTTGGTCAAGTTCAAACCAGAAAAGGTGTAATGGATTTTATTGAAGTTGCTAAAACTCTTCCTGATGTACAATTTATATGGGCTGGTGGTTTTTCATTTGGTGCTATCACCGATGGTTATAAAGAATTAAGAAAAGTCATTGAAAATCCACCTTCTAATGTAAAATTTTTAGGTATCATCGAAAGAAGTGAAATGAATGCTATTTATAATATTTGTGATTTAATGTTCTTACCATCATATAACGAGCTTTTCCCTATGTCAATTCTAGAGGCTATGGCATTAAAAACACCTATACTTCTACGAAATTTAGATATATATAAAAATATCTTATTTGATAGTTATCTAAAAGGAAATAGTAATGTAGAATTCGCTGATATAATAAGGTCTATCCAAGATAAGGGTGAAAATTATAAGCTTTGGTGTGATAATTCATCTAAATGCCATGATTTCTATTCTAAAGATTATGTATTACAAAAGTGGAAACAGTTTTATGATGAAATCTATAATAAGAAACTCAGGAGAAAATAAATGAAAAATAAGATATTAAATATAATCGTTGTGATAGTTTCAGCTTGTATTTTTCTATCATTTTTTCTTTTTACTAAAGGTCTTAATACATTAATACGTGAGATAACAAACTTAAGGGCAGGCTGGATTATATTATCAGTACTTATGATGATTATGTTTTTGTTTTTCGAGATGTTGGTATTATACGTAATAATTAAACAATTTTATAAAATTGATAACTTATTCTTCAAATGCTTAAGATTTGAAGTAATTGGTCAATTTTTTGGAGCAATTACTCCTTTTGCTGCTGCTAGTCATCCTGCCCAATTATATGAAATGAATGAAAGCGGAATTCCTGCTGGCACTGGCGTTTCTATTTTGATGACTAAGTTTATGCTACATCAAGTTATAAATATTATTATTTTAGTCTTAGCAATAATATTTAAGTCTAAATATTTCTATTCAAGAGTGCCATATTTTTTATATTTTTGTATATCTGGTCTTGTAGTACATGTAATAATTATGATAATCGCAACATTGTTCTTAATAAGTAAAAAGCTAACTCGAACCATATTAAATTTTTGCTTAAATATACTAAAGAAAATAAAATTAATGAAGAATCCAGAAGAAACTTATAGACAGCTTGAAGTTGAATTAGAAACATTTCATAAAACTGCTTCTATAATTATAAAATATAAAAAATTGTGCATTTATGCATCTATTTTTACATTTCTGCAATGGTTATCATACTTTACCATACCTTATTGCATTTATAGGAGTTTTGGATTTAATTATGTAGATATATTTACAATGATAGCAGCTCAAATTTTCTTAATTAACTTCATGGCAATAATCCCCCTTCCAGGAGCCGAAGGTGGTGCAGAAGGTGGCTTTTACCTTATGTATGGTTTGTTTTTTAAATCAGGTACCATTATCACAGCTATTTTCTTATGGAGATTAATAACATACTACTCTTCAATTGCAATTGGCAGTATATTTACTTTACTACTGCCCAGCAGCAAGCTAAATAAAAAATCAAATAAAAACTAGTATAATGCAACAATTATACTAGTTTTTATTTATAGAATTACACTTTATACAACCTCCTCTATAAAGTGATTCTACTCTATAAATTCTAAGATTGTTTTCAGATATTTATTTAACTTAAAGAATTTATTATATTAAGTTTTATGATTTATCAGTGCACCTAAATCTAGCCCTATTTCTTCACTTCTACTTATTGTTATAACATACTTTTCTAAAACTTTATTTGCAAAGATTTTACTTGAATATTCATTGGCTTTTATTTCAGCATATTTACTCATATTATATCTTAGTGAATCATCTTTTAAAATTATATTAATATATTTTTCAAATTCTAATTCATTCTTATATGTATAACCATTTTTCCCTTGATCAATCACTCCATCTATACAGTGGTCATACTTGCATACTACAGGACATCCACTACTTAATGATTCAAGATAAGTTAATCCTTGAGTTTCGCTAGTTGATGCTGTAACAAATATTTCAGCTATTTTATAGTATTTATACACTTCGTTGGAATTCACCATTCCAGTAAATATAACTTTATCCTCTATATTTTCACTAATTACTTGATTTTTTAAGTTATCTAGATATGGCCCTCCGCCTACAATTAAGAGTTTTAAGTTATTATTCCTCTTTACTACATTAGGCATAAGCGAAATTATTTCACTTATATTCTTTTCCTGTCCAATCCTACCTATATATGCTATAATTCTATCTTCTTTTTTAAGATTAAGCATATCAATAATTTGCTGTTTTTCTTCTGCAGATACTTGCTGTCTAAACTTACTTAAGTCTATTCCCGTTGGAATAACGTAAATCGGCTTATTAATTCCATAGTTCAGTAGTGATCTTTTAGCTTTTTCCGTTGGCGCTATAATACTATCTAAACTATTTAACAACATCTTTATTATCTTAGCAGAAGTATTCTTATTTATAAGTTTTCCACCTAATAAATAACATAGATAATCTTCATACATCGTATGATAAGTATGTATATGTGGAATATCCAATTTATTTGAAATATATTTCGATACCATCATCATAGAAAATTCTGTTTGTGAATGAATAATATCCGGATTCCATCTTATAATTTCACTTACTAATTTATTATGCAAAGGAAATTTAATTCTAGCATCAGGATAAACCCCTACTCCAAAAGATTTAAGATAGTATACATCCCCATGTATTTCTTCATTACCACTATGAGATAGCGTTAAAATCTTAACATTATGCCCCATTTTTTTCAATTCATTATATAAATTGTTCACCGAAGTGATAACACCATTTACCATTGGGAAATACGTATCTGTTGTTATTAAAATCCTCATTAATTTACCCTCCTGTTAATAGAAAGTTATAGTGATCTTTAAAGCTATTAATTTCCTCTAAAAGATTAAACGATTAAATAATTTAATAATTTATAGTATTTCCATTAATTTAAAAAGAAAACTATTCTAATAAATTTAATTTCAATAACCACACATAATATTTCTTAATTACTAGAAACATTGCACTTCTTATTGCAAAAAAACTTCTCTTACTTAAACGCAAATATGAATACAATAATTATCTAAATGCAATAATGCAAAAAGAACACTTGTTCTATTCTCTCTAATTGATTATAATATATTTATTAACATAAAGATGGTGATTATATGGATATAAATGAAAAACTTAGAATCCTAAGTGGTGCAGCAAAATATGATGTATCTTGCTCATCTTCAGGTTCAAATAGATCTTCAAAAAAAGGTGACTTAGGCTCTGTAGCTAGCAGTGGAATATGTCATAGCTTTACTCCTGATGGTAGATGTATTTCTCTGCTCAAGATACTTTTAACCAACTACTGCATTTATGATTGTGCTTACTGCATAAACCGTAGAAGTAACGATGTTGAAAGAGCTGCATTTACTGCAGATGAAGTTGTAGAACTAACGATGAATTTTTACAGAAGAAATTACATAGAAGGATTATTCTTAAGTTCTGCAGTTTTTAAAGATGCCAATTTTACTATGGAGACTTTAACAAGAGTAGTGGAGAAGCTTAGAGTTGAGCATGGCTTTAAAGGGTACATACACCTAAAGGCTATTCCTGGAGCTGATGATGCTCTTATAAAAAAGGCTGGTTCTTTTGCTGACAGAATGAGTGTAAATCTAGAGCTTCCATCTTCACAATCCTTAAAGCTTCTAGCACCAGAAAAAACAAAGGAAACTATTCTTCAGCCAATGAAACTAATTAAAAATAATATCCAAATAAGTAAAACAGAAAATGGATTCTTTAAAAAAGCTCCATTATTTGTTCCTGGTGGACAAAGTACACAACTTATAGTAGGTGCTACGAAAGAAAGTGATTTAAATATACTTAATCTTTCTGAAGGCCTTTATAATAAATATTCTTTAAAAAGAGTTTATTACTCTGCCTATGTTCCAGTAAATACGGGGAATAACCTACCTGAATTAAGAACTCCACCTACTTTAAGAGAACATAGACTTTATCAAGGTGATTGGCTTCTAAGACTTTATGGTTTCAAAGCTGACGAGCTATTATCTGATAGGAATCCTAACTTTGATATAAACTTTGATCCAAAGACTTTTTGGGCTTTAAATAACATCCATCTGTTTCCGATAGAAATTAATAGAGCTCCATATGAAATGCTCATTAGAATTCCTGGGATCGGAATAAGAGGTGCGCAAAAAATAATGAGTGCGAGAAAAATAAATTCGCTTGATTTCCACGACTTAAAGAAACTTGGAGTTGTATTAAAAAGAGCACAATATTTTATAACTTGTAAAGGAAAGTATTTTGGTTCTGTTCCTCTTGACGAGGAAAGGATAAAAAGTGTACTTACTCCTAAATTTGACTTAAATATTATAGAGCAGGAAGGAGAACAATTGAACTTATTTGATCATATTGATAAAAAGTTCTTACTTCCCAAGGATTTTAGTACAATTGATTCAAGTAAAAAGCTTTTACTGCTTAGCGATAAATCTACTTCGTTAACTGGTGAAATATAGGGAGGGCTGTTCCATGAAGGAATTTATCTACGATGGTACCTTCGAAGGTTTACTTACCGCAATATTTTATGCATTTTCTTGTAAGCAGGAATGCACAATTAAAAAAAATATTAACTACACGCCAAGTCTTCTTGCTGAAAATGTAGATGTCATTACTGAGGAAGATAAATATGATAGAGTATATACTTCAATAGAGCGTAAACTTAACTCCGATACACTAGAAAATATATACACTCTATACCTTAGTGAATATAAAGATAGTGAAGATTTGATTGTAGAATATTTAAAATTGTGTTTTACATACGGCATAAAAGTAAATCTAGCAAAAAATAATGATATCATCATGAAAGTAGACAAATACAATCAAAGAGTCTCTTATGAGGCTCATAGATTTAAAGGCTTTGTTAGATTTAAAGAGATAGGTGCTTTAACCTATTACGCTTCTATTGACCCAGACCATAACATACTGCCACTTTTAATAAATCATTTTAGTGCTAGATTTTCAGATCAGAATTTTATAATCCATGATATAAAACGTGAAATAGCTATCTTTTACGATAAAAAAGAAGCAACCATAATCGATTTTTCTAAAGAAGATGGTTTAAAATTAGAAAATCTTAAAGTTGATTCTGACTTTGAAAAGCTTTGGAAAACCTTTTATAACTCAGTTAATATAGAGGAAAGAAAAAATGAAAAACTACGAAGACAACATATGCCTAAAAGATATTGGTCGCATCTCACTGAAGTTAAATAAAATGTGCTATTAGGTATTATTAGTTATAGCATTGAAATTAATGTGTCACTACTCCGATACTCAAATGAGCTTCTCAAAGAATTAATATGATTTTCTCCAATGAAATAGCTAAAACTGTATAACTCACTACGTTCGGACAATACAGTTTTACTTTTTAATAATCAATACATTTTATAAATGTTTCATACCTTAAATTTAATAAAATAAAAAGGCTATTTGATTAAAAGTAAAAAGTAAAAATATATCGCCTGCCAGAATTTCTTCACATACGTTCAGAAAAGGCAGATGCGTAAAAAAATCACTAATAAAGAACAATTAGCGATTTTTTAGAGCCATTCCATCTGGAAAAATCATTTAATTCTAATTGCTCGCTCATATAGCATCTCCTGCATAACCACTTAATTTAAACAATATTCTTAAACATTTACTGATATTAAAACTTAATCTACTAAAAACGAAAAAAACAGCTTTAAGAATGTCATTTAGGGATTCTTTAAAGCTGCTTTTTTATATAGTTTCACTTCATGATCAAATCTTCACTTAATTATAGACATATCAGTTCAAAATAGAACATATTGTTGATAACTCTATTACCACAATTAGTTACTAGAAGTATCTACTAGTTTTATTAGATAGAACTGGATTATCTATTACTCTGAACAGATAAACTAGCATGTCTTTATAGTATTACATTAATAATTTAACAAGGTAATTGCTCACAAAGTAAACTAGTATATTATACAGAGCTATTATAACTCCACTAAGAACCAAATAGCTTATACATTTTTTAAGAGGTTTCTCGTATTTATTTATAGAACTAATTCCCTTATAACAAAAGTATATAGCTACTGTCCAAGGTACTAACCCCTCAATAGACACTATGGGAAAAATTAGACTCAATAATGGTATAATATATAGAAGTTTACTTCTTTTAGTCAGTTTCATTTCTGTATCATTTACGACTTCTTTTTCTAAAATATTATTTTCCACAGTAACCTTCACCTACTTCTTAAAATAATCTGCTCTGATAAGCTTGTCACCTAGATCAATGCTTTCAAGCATTCTGTCCTTTTCACCCGGATAGCTTTCAGTACCTAAGAACTGTCTAGTTGATAAAACGGTATAATTCTTTTTTGTATTTAAAAGATTTCTTCCAAATATCTTATCTTCCATAGCATTAACATCAGCACCAAAAAGATAAGCTAAAGTAGGTAGTGTGTCACATTGACCGCCATAGGTTGATATAGCTTTACCTTTATATCCTTTTGAATATATAATAAGAGGAACTCTTCTATTGTTTTCTTTCCACCAATCACCTTCATACGAAATATTCTTAAGTTCATCATCATAGAACTTATGAACCCCTTCGTGATCACCATAAAAAACTACTACAGTGTTATCCAATACTCCTGATTTATCTAATTCTTCTAGCATTTGTCCAATATACTTATCTGTATATTGGATACTTTGGAAGTAACCTCCGAGCTTTGTACCTTCAAGTTCTTTCGGTAATTTGATTTCTCTATATTTATCTGGTATATCAAATGGAGCATGACTAGTTAAAGTAACTGTATAAGCATAAAATGGAGATTTAAGAGCTTCTATCTTTTTTGGTAGCTGTTTCAAATAACTCTTATCGCTTATACCTAAGTTTATAACTTCATCAACATTATAATTTGTAGAATCAATAGCCTTCTCAAATCCTATAGACTTAAGTGCTGGCATCCAATTCCAATAAGATCCTTTATCAGGATGTGATGCTAATGTATTATATCCTAAACCCTTCATTACGTTAGGTAATGAATATTCATAGGTATTAGTTGGATATCTAAAAAAAGTTGCTCCTTCTCTAACAGGAAATACTGAAGCCTGGGTTATAAGCTCACCATCTGAGCTTGTACCGTTATAAGTCTGTTCATAAAAATTATTGAAGTATATACTGTTTGATAAAATCTTATTTAGAGTTGGTGTGATTTCTTGATTATTTACCTTTTGATTTATAACAAAGTTTTCTAAGGATTCCCATTGTATTACCAATAGATTCTTTCCCTTAAACATTCCCTTATATTCATTGTCAGGAAGATTTTCTTTTTTATCATCAAACCATTTTTGTACATTTTTTTGTTCTGAGCTAGATATAACATATGGCTTACTCTCTACATAAAAATTGTAGGAATCGAATATATGGTACCCTATTGGTGTAAGGTTTGACATAGTTTGATTAGGAGACCAACTTTTCCTAAAAATCATCTGATTAGTAAATCCCTTATTAAAATTATCTATCTTATAATGAGCATAAGTTAAATATAGGGTTGGAACAATTAATAACATCAAAAAAGCAATAACACTTCTCTTATGATACTTTGCCTTTGAACGTCTTCTGATCATAAGTGCTATTTGAATTATCAAATCTATGATGAATATAATATCCACTATTCTTATCATAGAAATTACACTACTACTCAAATTATCTAAGTTTGATGTCATACTGAACATATGTAAACTTAAAAATGAGCTATTGCTTCTAAAATACCATAAGTCCCCAATATACAGAACACTTATTATTGTATTTATTACAAAGAAAGCAATAGTTTGTCCTTTATTTCTAAACAAAAATCCAAAGGATAAAACCAAACAAATAAAACTGAAATAAACAAGGAAAGGCGGCATTGAATAAAAAACTCTCATCGGAACAATCCCATTAGCTTTATCATCTGATATTAATGCAATGAACAACAATGATTTTACTAATATAGCCGCAAAACAATACCAAAAAAAATAGCTTTCCTTTATAGTTAAAGCAGCTTTTTTTATTATTTCTCCTGGTGTTCTTCTTTTAATAGGTCTTTCGTAATTTAACATATAGTAACCTCCAAATTAGGATTGAATCAAGAGTTAGTATTTAATTTTAAATTTTCGTAATTGAACCCTTTAATTATAACATGGTTAAAAATTTTGTCTATGAACAAAATTTTAACAAAATCTTAACCAATTCTTAAATTTTAATTTTAAAAAGTTATATTAAAGTATCGTATAGAAATTAAATGGTTATACATCCAATGCTTTAATGAGCTTACGCAAAGAATTAATATGATTTTCTCATATAGCATCTCCTGTATAGCCATTTAATTTTTACAATATTTTCAATGATTATAAAGAAAAAAAGAAGCACTCTCTTAGAGTACTTCCTTTAAAACTGATCTTATAGTTTTTCTCATATCACCTATCATATATAAGGATCCACAAACAAGTATTAAATCCTCTTTTTGCGAAGAACTAAAGGCCTTAATAAAAGATTCTCTATAATCCTCTACAATTTCTGTCTGTACTCCATTTTTATCAAGTAATTCTTTGATAACAGTAGACGCCTCAGCTCTATAATTATGAGGGGTAGTTACTATGGCAGAGTCAGCTATAGTGCTTATCTTATCTATCATAGCCTCTACTTGTTTGTCAGCTAGTATACCAACTATAACTTTGATCTTATCATAATTAAAATATGTGTTTATACTTTCAACAAGTTTGGTAATTCCATCTATGTTGTGAGCCCCATCAATTACAACTAGAGGGGAAGCATTCATAACTTCCATTCTCCCACTCCAGATTACTTTTGCTAATGCACTTAATACATGCTGCTTCTCTATAGAAACACCAATTTCTTTAAGTACTTCAATAGCCTTTATAGCTACAGTACAATTTAATAATTGGTGTTTACCAAGCAGAGAAAGTTTAATATTATAAGATTCTTCATCTGTTGTAATTAAAATTCTTTGAGAGTTATTTCCTGCTTTTGGTTCTGTAATCACTGCCCATTGATTATTTACCTTATATATCTTAGCATTTCTCTCACTAGCAACTTTTTCTATAACTTTCATAGCCTCATCCACTAATGGATAAACAACTACAGGGATATTTTCTTTTATTATGCCAGCCTTTTCATAAGCTATCTTTTCTAAGATATCTCCTAAAATATTCATATGATCAAAACTTATTGAAGTTATTACAGAAAGTATCGGAGTCACAACATTGGTAGAATCTAACCTTCCACCAAGACCAACCTCTACTACAGCATAATCTACATTTTCATCATAAAAATACTTAAACATAGCTGCTGTTATTATTTCAAATTCTGTGGGGCTATCATAACCAAGTCTAACCACTTCATCCACAGCCACTTTAACATCAGTAACTACTTTTGCTAAATCAGATTTAGGTATATTATTTTTATTAATCTGAATTCTCTCTTCAAATTCCTCGATATATGGGGAAGTGTACATTCCTACCTTATACCCAGCCTCCATGAGGATTGAAGTTATCATTGATGTGGTTGATCCTTTTCCGTTTGTTCCTGCTATATGGATTGCTTTTAACTTTTTATGAGGAGAACCAAGAAGCTCTAAAAGCTTCTCAGTTCTTTCTAAACCATAATTACTTCCAAACTTTGCAGTTTCAGTTATATATTTTATAGCTTCATCATAATTCATAAGAACGCCACCTATTATAATGAACTAATTCTTGCAAGAACTGCTTCTAACATTTCTTTATATTTTTCTCCCTTAGCTCTTTCAGCATCAACAACTTCCTTTGGTGCCTTATTTACAAAGCCAGGATTATTTACTTTCTTTTCAACTCTTAGTATTTCACCTTCAAGCTTAGTCTTTTCTTTGTTAAGTCTGTCTAGCTCCTTTTCTCTATCAACTAGATCAAGTAGAGGCATGAATAATTCTCCACCTTGAACTACAACTGATACAGCATTTTCAGGAACTTCTTGTTTATCTGTAATAAACGCTACTTCTGAAGCAGAAGCTAACTTTTCTATATATGATCTTCCATTTTCAAAAGCTCTTTTACTTTCATCAGCAATATATGCGATAACTTTAGCTTTTCTTGATGGTGGTACATTCATTTCTGCTCTTACATTTCTTAGAGCCTTTATAGCCTCAATTATCAAAGTCATATCTTTTTCTGCTATTTCATCATGAAGATTTTCTTCATATACTGGCCACTTTGATATTGTTATTGATTCATATTCTGCATCTAAGTGAGTGTATATTTCTTCAGTTATAAAAGGCATTACTGGGTGTAAAAGTTGTAATCCAGTTGTAAGTACCTTAAATAATACATTGTATACAACACCCTTTGACTTTTCATCATTACCATATAAAACTGGTTTTGCAAGCTCTATATACCAATCACAAAGTTCAGTCCACATAAAGTCATATATCTTTTGAAGAGCAATACCAAGTTCAAAGTTTTCTATGTTATCAGTTACTTCTTTTACTATGGTATTAAGCTTTGAAAGAATATATTTATCTGCTAAGCTGTATTCAGTGCAATCTTTATACTTATCCATAAGATCTCTATCAAGGTTCATCATAACAAATCTTGAAGCATTCCAGATCTTATTTGCAAAGTTTCTTGCTGATTCAACTTTTTCTGGGAAGAATCTTATATCATTTCCTGGTGCATTACCATTTACAAGCATAAATCTTAAAGCATCTGCACCGTAAGTTTCGATTACATCTAGTGGATCTACACCATTTCCAAGAGATTTACTCATCTTCTTACCTTCAGAATCTCTTATGATTCCGTGGATTAATACATTTTCAAATGGAACTTCTCCCATGTTATGAATACCTGAGAATATCATTCTTGCTACCCAGAAGAATATTATATCGTAACCTGTAACTAAAGTACTTGTTGGATAGAAGTATTTTAAATCATCAGTTTTATCTGGCCATCCAAGTGTTGAGAAAGGCCATAACGCTGATGAGAACCAAGTATCAAGCACGTCTGTTTCTTGATAAAGACTTTCTGAATTACATTTTGAACATGTTGTTGGAGTTCCTTCAGAAACTATTATCTCACCACAATCCTTACAGTACCAAACTGGAATTCTATGTCCCCACCATAACTGTCTTGATATACACCAATCTTGAATGTTTTCCATCCAGTTAAAGTATGTCTTTTCAAATCTTTCAGGTATGAACTTTGTCTTCTTTTCCTTTACAGCATCTACCGCTGGCTTTGCTAAAGATTCCATCTTAACATACCATTGTTTTGATATTATTGGTTCTATAACTGTGCTACATCTATCATGAGTTCCTACATTGTGGGTATGAGGCTTAATTTTTACTAAAAGACCTTGTTCATCTAAGTCTTTAACCATTTGATTTCTAGCATCATATCTATCTAAACCTTGGTATTTACCACCTAATTCATTTATAGTACCTTTATCATCCATAACTCTTATTTGTGGAAGGTTATGTCTCTTTCCTACTTCATAGTCGTTAGGATCATGTGCTGGAGTTATCTTAACTGCTCCAGTTCCAAACTCTATATCAACATAGTCATCTGCTACTACTGGTATTTCTCTTCCTACCAATGGTAATATTAAAGTTTTTCCTATTAAATGCTTAAATCTTTCATCATTAGGATTTACTGCAACAGCTGTATCTCCTAGTAGTGTTTCTGGTCTTGTAGTGGCAATTTCTAAAAATTCATTTGAATCTTTAACTGGGTATTTAATGTGCCAGAAGTTTCCTTCTTGCTCTTCATATTCTATTTCAGCATCAGATAATGCAGTTTGACATTTTGGACACCAGTTAGTTATTCTATTACCTTGATATATAAGACCTTCGTTATGTAACTTTACGAATACATGCTTTACAGCTTTATTTAGATTTTCATCCATTGTAAAAGCTTCTCTTGTAAAGTCAGCAGAACATCCCATCTTCTTAAGCTGAGTTCTTATTCTTTCTCTGTATTCGTCAGTCCACTCCCAAACTTTTTCAAGGAAAGCTTCTCTTCCCATTTCCTTTTTCTTAAGGCCTTGCTTTAATAATTCATTCTCTACTTTAACTTCAGTAGCTATACTTGCATGGTCTTCTCCTGGAAGCCACAAGGTACTAAAGCCTTGCATTCTCTTAAATCTTATAAGCATATCTTGAAGAGTATTATCAAGCGCATGGCCTAAGTGAAGCTTACCTGTTATATTTGGTGGCGGCATTATTATTGTATATGGCTTTTTATTTTTATCAACTTCAGGTGTAAAGTATTTCTTTTCCTCCCAAGTCTTATATAGTCTTTCTTCAAATTCTTTTGGATTATAGGTAGTTGAAATATTTTTTTCTTCTAGCATCTAAGTTCCTCCTTAATTTCCCGGTAAATAATTTTTCTAAATGTGTTTTTCCTAAAGATTTATCGCCTGATATGGACTTCCACATTTAAGTTTTAATATATACATGTTTCTTAACAGTTATATAGTTGTGATGAATCTCACAGGCGAATACTATTTTTTATTGCTGTTATAGAAATCAGCAAAATAAATAAAACATTTTATCACTAAAAGCTTATAATTTCTATAACTTTTGAACAATAAAAAAAGAGCCTTCATCCATAAAAGGACGAAGACTCGCGGTACCACCTTTTTTCTCTCAACCTAAGTTAAGAGCTCTTTAACCTTTAACGATATCGCTACCGTCTCTACCTACTTTAGGAATTATATGCAAGCTACCAAAATTGTTTATATCTACTACAGTACATATAAAACTATAACCTAGCATTTATTTAATTCCCCTTATTCAGCAGAGAAGCTCAAAAGCTACCTTCAAAGCACACCATATGAAAAACCTTACAGCCTACGGATTTTTCTCTCTTATTATGTTCTATGCCTTTACTCCTCTTTTTCAAAGCTTTTACATATAGTTATGTTTATATTATTATTGAAATTAAATTGTTCTACAGTATATTACATGAACTATTAGCTGTAGCGACCCATTAATTTAGACACAATACTAAACAATAACGTTTCATATAAATTATAGTAATATTATATTACAACATCAAATTTTGTCAACTATTGAGATATTATTTTTTACTTGTTGCAACTTCTTCAAAGGCTTCTTTCTTTATTTCTTCATTTTCTTTAAGATTTTTAAAAGCTACAGAAAGCATTAATTTAATTCTGTTTAACTGATTAACTTCTGAAGCACCTGGGTCATAATCTATCGCAGTTATATTTGACATAGGGTACTTATGTCTTATAGCCTTTATCATACCTTTACCTGTAACGTGGTTTGGCAGGCAAGCAAATGGTTGCATACAGATTACATTATTAACTCCACTCTCTATAAGTTCAAGCATTTCAGCTGTTAGGAACCATCCTTCTCCTGTTTGATGTCCAAGAGATAATATTGTTGATGCAAGTTCTCCTAATTCTTTAATATGCTTTGGAGGAGAAAATCTCTTACTTCTTAAAAGTTCTTCCTTCATCGTGTTTCTATATCTCTCCATAAACCATATAGCTGCATTAGATATTTCTCTTCCCATCTTACCAAAGGATAAGTACTTAGACTTAAAGTCTTGATCATAAGCTGAGTAGAAGAAGAAATCAAGTAAATCAGGTACAACAGCTTCAGCTCCTTCTTCTTCAAGAAGATTAACTACATCATTGTTTGCTGTTGGATGGAATTTAACAAGAATTTCTCCAACAACTCCTACCTTAGGCTTAACTACATCAGTTATTTCTAAATTATCAAATTCACTTATTATATTCTTAACATTGTTCTTAAATAATCTATGTCCACCTTTTATAACATTTTCCTTAGCTAGATTATTCCACTTCTCATATAAAGCATTAGCCGACCCCTTAACTTTTTCATATGGTCTAACTTTATATAGTACTCTCATTAAAAGATCACCGTAAACTAATGCCATAAGTGCTTTATCTAGAAGCTTTGGAGTTATCTTAAAGCCAGGCTGTGGTTCTAATCCTACTGCATTTAGAGATATTACAGGAATTCCTTGATAACCGGCTTCTCTTAATGCTTTCTTTAAGAAACCAACATAGTTAGTTGCTCTACATCCACCACCAGTTTGAGTTATTATAACTGAAGTATTGTTTGGATCATATTTTCCAGATTTAAGAGCATGGATCATCTGACCTACAACTATTATTGATGGATAACAAGCATCATTATTTACAAACTTTAATCCTTCTTCAACAGCTTGTTTATCTGTAGAAGGAAGTACTTCCATATTATATCCACTAGCTTTGAAAGCTTCTTGCACTATTTCAAAATGTATTGGTGACATTTGTGGAGCTAAAATTGTATGAGTTTTTCTCATTTCTTTAGTGAAAGGAACTGTATGATAGCTCGTATCCTCTTTGTGTGGAACATACCCATTTCTTTCTCTTTCCTCTAAAGCCGCTTTTAAAGATCTTATTCTTATCTTAATAGCTCCTAAATTATTTCCTTCATCTATCTTTAATACTGTATATATCTTACCGTCACTTGCCAAAATCTCTTGAACTTGGTCAGTGGTTACAGCATCTAGTCCACAGCCAAAAGAATTAAGTTGGATTAATTCAAGATTTTCTTGAGTAGCTACAAAGCTTGCTGCTGAATATAGTCTTGAATGATAAACCCACTGATCTACAACCCTAAGAGGTCTTTGAACTTTTCCTAGATGACTTACACTATCTTCAGTAAGTACAGCCATTCCAAAGCTTGTAATAACATCCGGTATACCGTGATTTATTTCAGGGTCTATGTGGTATGGCCTACCAGCAAGTACTATTCCTTTCTTACCAGTCTTCTGTAAGTATTCTAGTACTTCTTCACCCTTGGCTTGAATATCTCTCTTATACTGCTCTCTTTCTTCCCAAGCAGCATCGATAGCTTCTTTTGCTTCAGCAGCTGTTACTCCAAAACTCTTAAATTCGTCCTCAATTCTCTTATAAAGTCTTTCTTTATTGTTCAGTGAGAAGAAAGGATTCATATAGTTTATATCTTTTTCCTTAATAACGTCCATATTGTTTTTTATAACTTCTGGATATGAAGTAACTATAGGACAATTATAATTGTTGTTAGCTTCTTTAAACTCTTTTTGTTCAAAGGCAACACTTGGATAGAATATATTCTTTATTCCTCTTTCTATTAATGACTCTATATGTCCATGAACTATCTTAGCTGGATAACAAGCTGATTCTGAAGGTATTGATTCTATACCCATCTCATAAATTTTCTTTGATGAAATTGGTGATAGCTCAACCCTAAATCCAAGCTTTGTGAGCATCGTAAACCAAAACGGATAATTTTCGTAGAAATTTAGTACCCTAGGAACTCCTATAGTACCTCTCTTTGCTTCATCCTTCTTAAGTGGTCTGTAGCTAAAGGTTCTCTTAAGTTTATAATCATATAAGTTTGGTATATCATTCTTCTTTCTATCTTTCCCTAATGGTCTTTCACATCTATTACCTGATATGTATTCTTCATCAGTAGAGAACTTATTGATAGTTAAAAGACAGTTATTTCCACAAAGTCCACATCTTCTTAAGTCGGTGTCTATAGTAAAACTTTCTAATTGTTCTTTTTCAAGAAGTGTTGTTTTTCTTCCTTCTTCTAATCTTTCCTTAGCTATTATAGCAGCTCCAAAAGCTCCCATAAGACCAGCTATATCAGGTCTTACAGCTTCTCTTTCTGATAGAAGCTCAAAACCTCTAAGTACTGCGTCATTATAGAAAGTACCACCTTGAACAATTATTTTCTTTCCTAATTCCTTAGGATCTCTTATCTTTATAACTTTGAAAACCGCATTTTTAATTACTGAATAAGAAAGTCCAGCAGATATATCTCCAACTAAAGCACCTTCTTTTTGTGCTTGTTTAACCCTTGAGTTCATAAATACTGTACATCTTGAACCAAGATCTACAGGCTGTTCAGATAAAACAGCTTCCTTAGCAAAATCAGCTATTTCCATATTTAAGGAGTTAGCAAAAGTTTCTATAAAAGATCCACAACCTGAAGAACAAGCTTCATTAAGCAGGATACTATCTATTACCCCGTTCTTTATCTTAAAACATTTCATATCCTGTCCACCAATGTCTAATATAAAATCAACACCTGGTAAGAAATGTTCTGCAGCCTTATAGTGAGCTATTGTTTCTATTTCACCTATATCAATATGAAGAGCTGCCTTAATTAGGCTTTCTCCATAGCCTGTAACAGTAGAGTTCGCAATCTCAACATCTGCTGGAAGCTTTGAATACAGTTCATTTAATATACCTATAACTCTATTTAAAGGACTTCCTTGATTACTTCCGTAATATGAATAAAGTATCTCATTATCTTCACTAATCAATACCACTTTAGTAGTTGTTGATCCCGCATCAATTCCTAGATAAGCCTTACCAGAGTAACTATCCAAATCTCTTCTCTTTGCTGTAGCCTTATCATGTCTTGCTTTAAACTCATCATAATCTTTTTTATCTGCAAAAAGTGGTGCTAATCTTTCTATTTCAGTAGATTGCATAGTCTTGATTTCACTAACCTTTTCTAACAATCTTTTATAAGATATTAGCTTATCTTCCTTAGATGATAAAGCTGCTCCCATAGCAACGAATAACTGCGAATTTTCAGGGAATATTATCTGTTCTTCAGTTAGATTTAAAGTTTCTATAAATCTTTGTCTAAGCTCTGATAAAAAGTACAAGGGGCCTCCTAAGAATGCCACCTTTCCTCTTATTGGTTTTCCACAAGCAAGTCCACTAATAGTTTGAGTAACTACCGCCTGGAAAATTGAAGCTGCTATGTCTTCTTTTCTAGCACCTTCATTCAATAATGGTTGTACATCTGTTTTTGCAAAAACTCCACATCTTGCTGCTATTGGATATATAACAGAGTGATGTTTGGCCATATCATTTAAACCGCTTGCATCAGTTTTAAGCAGTGATGCCATTTGATCTATAAAAGCACCTGTTCCACCAGCACAACTTCCATTCATTCTCTGTTCCAAATTACCATCAAAATATGTTATCTTAGCATCTTCTCCACCAAGCTCAATTACAACATCTGTCTCTGGAATGTAGCTTTCTACAGTTTTAGTACATGCAATTACTTCTTGTATAAAAGTTATATCAAGCCATTTGGAAACTGAAAGTCCACCAGAACCGGTTACATTTACAGTAACGTCGACATCTTTTACATGCTTATAGCCATCTCTTATAAGTGCTATTATAGTACTTCTTATATCTGAAAAATGCCTCTTATACTTGCTATAGACTATGTTATCTCTGTTATCAAGCAACACCATCTTAACAGTTGTAGAACCAACATCAAGTCCCATATGAAACTTTGTCATATTCTCATCTCCAAACTAATAATAATAAGTAAATATAAATAATATCATTATTATATTATAAAATATTTTTGTTAATTATGTAAGTAATATTTTTTTACATGAATATTCTTATATCCTATGTCAATAATTATTAAAGAGAATAATTACATTTGTTGTAAAAGTATTGGAGGATTTTTATGAGTAGTTTTGTTAAAGGCAATGAACTTTATAACAATAAAAATTATGGGGAAGCCCTCTCCTATTATATCAAAGCTATAGAAGAAAAGGACAACGAGCCTTATTCCTACTATAATGCAAGTGTTTGTTATATTAAACTCAAGGATTTCTCAAGGGCAATCGATATGCTTAGTAAAGCCATTGATTTAAATTTAGATGCAAAATATTTTTTTAACTTAGCTTATTGTTATTCTATGATTAATAGTCCTCAAAAAGCACTACGTTATTTCAATATGGCTTGGGCACTAGATAACAGCGACAAGGATTGTGAAAAAGCAATTAATTTAATTGTTAATAAATACAAAAAAGCACCTTAAAGTTAGGTGCTTTTTACCATTCTCCTGCAATCTTCTCTATTTTATGATCATTATAAAATCTTTTAGAATCAAAATAATTTCCAGCTTTATAGAAAGTAGTATCTACTGTAATCCAGCGATTTTCTTCTTTTATATAAACTTCATTCCAAGCATGATTTACCCATTGTTCCCCATTATATCCTTGACCTATAACTAATCTAACTTTAAGATTAGCAGCTCTTGCCATTGCAACATAAAGACATGAGTAATCAAAGCAAATCCCTGTCCTTGTTTCATAAGTAGGTATAGCTCCGGACTGTACTCTAAAGTTATTGCTAAGTATTTCATTAGCTTTATTATCATCATATTCTATATTTGTACCAATCCAAGCATACAAAGACTTGGCTTTCTCTTTGTCACTGCTTTTAAATCTAGTAAGTTTTAAGGCCTCCTGATTTATTGTTTCATTTGATTTAATGCCCTGCTCTAATGTTACACCATTATAATAAACTACTTCTCTTGCATTTGTGCTCTTACTACTATTTTTACTATTTTGATTTTCATCAACTCTTACTACCTTTATTTTAAGAGAGTCATTTAAAACTCTTGGTATTTCTTTCACTATAGGAGAAGTTGTAATCGGGTTAATTACATTCTTGCTTATAGTCTTGTATATAGCGCTTCCGTTAATTGATTTTTTTACTTCACTAGGAAAGTTAAGGTAGTTGATAAAATTCAAAGATATACAAATAACTATTAAAAAAATAATAGCTCTTGGTAATGCAAATATAGCTCCTATAAATCCCCTAAATACGTTTCCTTTTTTCTGAGAATACCTATTTAAAATATCTATAAATGGTTGTACAGTGAGCTTATTAAATATCCTTATTATAATAAATATTATATTATATACTAAATAAATTATAAGCAAAAACACAGCATAATAACTTATCTGCCTATATCCATTTAATATATTATCCAAGTAATCTGATAAGCTACTTAAATAATCTACTATTTTAGGTAATAATTCTTGTTTAGAACAATAAACTACAGCAAGAACTATTGATAAAAATAGAGCAATACTTTTTTCTATATCAAGAATTTCTTCCATAGCATCTTCTGAACTAAATTTGTTCACGAAACCTGCTATTATAGGTATCATAAACACAACTATAAGTATAAGATTTGTAGTATTAAAATTCATAATCATCTACTCCATAAATTGATCACTTTTTATTACTTGCTTTATCAATCTATTAATCATTTCAAAATCATATCCCTTTGATGCCATAAACCTAAATAGTTTTTGAGATATTTTTAATGTATCTGATTCTCTCTTTATTAAAGAATCGTACTTTTTCTTGCATAGTGAATAGGCACCTTCTTCTTCTCTTTTTGTATCTATATTATTTATTTTATCCTTCAATAGTTCCTCTGAAACACCTTTTCTTAATAAACTATAATAAATTTTATTCTTTCCCTGATTTCCAATCTTATCTTTTAAATACATTTCAGTATATAATTTATCATCTAAAAAATTATACTCTTTTAAGAAATCTAATGTTCTTTTAATCAAGTTTTCTGGAAAAGCTTTTGCTATAAGTTTATCTCTTATCTCTTTCTCAGTTTTATAATTTCTTTCAATTGTCCTTAATGCAGCATTTTTACATTTAATAAAATCTTCTTCTTCGATTATTGTTTTGATTTTCTCTACATCAACTTTTTCATCTTTTCTAAGTCCATATCTATAGATTAATTCTGCATCACAGCCGAAAGAAAATTCTTCATCAATAAATACATTTACTCTCTTAGGATTCTTTTTTTGCACTTCTATATTAGTGATTTTGCTCATCTATATCCTCTGCTTCCTTATCTGCGTCTGATCTTAAAATATGAATTGTAGGGTTATTGAAAACCTTTCTTGCAATATCATATAAATCTACATTTTCTATATGGTTAAGTCTTTCCATATCATGTATAAACTCATCTATTGGTTCTTCTTCAAGAATTTGATTAAGCACATAATTAGAGAGTTCTGAACTATCATCAAGAGTAGATACCACTGCAGTTTTGTGCACCTTTTTCATGAGCTCAATTGTACTCTTTGGAAACGGAATTTCCTCTGTTTTTATCTTTTCTATACAGTCATTTATAGCATTAAGAGCTTCCTCTATATTCTCATCCTCAACTGAAGTAAATATATATAGAGTTCTAATATCATTTCCTAAGTCTAAATTAGTATATATATCATATGCGAGGCCTCTTTCCTCCCTAAGCTCTCTAAAAAGTATAGAATTAGCACTCTCACCAAATTTGTGATTAAGAATCTTTAGTGCTAATTCTTCATCCTTATCTATATTGTCTAAAGTATACAAATAAGTTATTGTACTTAACTCTATATCCCTTTTATACGTAGTTACTGTAACTTCCTTATTTTTTTCAAGTTCTATCTCATCTCTATGACTTAAAGTGCCATTCCATGCACCAAAGAATTTAGAAATAAGTGATATAGCCTCTCCATGATCATAAGATGAAACAATTGTTATTGTAGTATTATCTGGGGTGTAGAATTTCTTATAAAAACTCAGTAAATCACCTTTAGTAAACCTACTTACACTTTCTTCATCTCCACTTATCTCATATCTTAAAGGACTATACTCAAAAGCAATTTCATTGATTCTCTTGAAACTCAAATCTTCTATATCATCTTTACTGGTTTTTATTTCAGCTAAAATGACCCCTCTTTCCTTTTCCAGTTCATTTTTATCAAAGGTTGATTCTATAACCATATCTCCAAGCAGTTCTATTGCTTTCTCAATCTCCTCCTGAAGACAAGTCACACTATAGACAGTGGAACAAAAATCAGTGTATGCATTATATTCTCCACCTAAAAACTCCAACTCGTCATTCAAAGTTTTATTATCTCTTGTCTTAGTT
Source organism: Clostridium folliculivorans (assembly GCF_024341905.1). Lineage (GTDB taxonomy): Bacteria > Bacillota > Clostridia > Clostridiales > Clostridiaceae > Clostridium_AR > Clostridium_AR folliculivorans. Next base: position 787,785 of record NZ_BQXY01000001.1, on the reverse strand, counting down.
CCTTTAAACAACATATGCTCAATAAAATGAGCTACCCCTTTTTCATTAACTCCCTCATTTAATGAGCCAGCCTTAACCCCTACATTTATAGAAGCAAGTTGTGTATCTTTTTTTATTGTTATCACATTAAGCCCATTACTAAGCTTTGTAGCCTTACTATCTAAATTCAATTTATACATTAAAAATCTCCATTTCTTATTACGCTCAAGTTTATATTTAAGTATACATGTACCTATTTCCAGCAAATTTGAATTTTCAAAATCTATTTTGTAATTCTAAAAAAATTATAAAATTTATTTTCTATTTAAGTGGTACAAATTTATACAGTTCAAAATACAACTTTCAATCTATACATGCCCAAAACTACATTAAATCGATATTCTTAAACAAGTATATTTTAAGGATTGCCTCAAGAACTCTTTATCTATACATTTTATAATAATATCAATATAAACTCAATTATAATATTATTTGAATAATTATATTCGTTGTCTATATATTGACACATTTCTTAGGTATAATGAAATTGTAAAAGTTTCAAGGAGGTTTAATTATGGGTTTAACATTACTTATTGTCGAAGATGAAATAAGAATCCGATTTCTTTTAAGGGACTATTTCCTAAAAGAAAACTTTAAAATATTTGAAGCAAAGAACGGTAAAGAAGCATTGAACATATATTCTGAAGAAAAAATTGATTTAGTGATACTAGATATAATGATGCCAGAACTTAATGGGTTTGAAGTATGCAAAAAAATACGAGAAGTTTCTACAACTCCTATAATAATGCTTACAGCTCGAAGTGAAGAAGATGATAAATTATTAGGATACGAGCTTGGTGCAGATGATTATGTAACCAAACCTTTTAGTCCAAAGGTTTTAGTAGCCAAAACAAAAGCACTTTTAAAAAGAACTAGCAATAAAACCGATACTAACATAATGGACTACGATGGTCTTAAGATAAATAAAATTTCCCATGAGGTTATGGTATACGATAAAACTATAAACCTATCACCAAAAGAATTTGATCTATTGATTTATTTAGTTTCCAATGAAGGTATTGCTCTGACAAGAGATCAGATATTAGATAGTGTATGGGGAATTGATTATTATGGCGATCTAAGAACTGTAGATACGAATATTAAAAGATTAAGAGAAAAACTTTTGGATAAATCTGAATTCATAACTACTGTTAGAGGAAGTGGTTATAAGTTTGAGGTGAAAGAATGAAGCAAAGTATATCAAAGAGAATTTTCGTAATCACCTTTGGTCTAATAATAGCTTTAATGGTTGCTGCTGCTTTGTTTCAGATGTTTTTCTTTGAGCGCTTTTATACTGATAAAAAAACGAATCTACTGGTAGCTAGTGTAGAAAGCTTTAAAGATTCATACTCAGGTACCACTAATAGAAACGCAATAATCAGTGGATTAAACAATTTACAGTATAGTGCTAGTGCTCAGGCAGGTATTTATTCATCAAATGGTCTTCCTATGTTTGGTTCAGATCAAAGTTTAGATGTAACAAGTAGTATTTTTAATTCGCTTATTAGCCCAGACAATATTTCTGATATTTTTAGTTCAGGAAAAACTCTAAGCCAAGTTTATGACGATAAAAAGCACAATATAAAACATATAGTAGTCATAACGCCTATGTCTATTAATACGAAAAATGATTCAATATTAATAACAGTTTATTCTTTCCAAAGCATTAAAGAAGCATCTTCAATAATAGGACAGTTTTATAAATATATATTTGTTGCATTGATTTTTATAGGCCTTATACTGTCTTTTATATACTCAGATTTAATATCAAAACCATTAAAAAGGCTTAATAAGGTTGCTCGTAAGATGTCTTCTATGGACTTTACTGAGCAATGTATCTCAGATAGGGAAGATGAGATAGGTGAACTTGCTAAAACACTTAACTTTTTATCAGAAAATTTATCTACAGCTTTAACTGACTTGAGAACAAAAAATCAAAAATTGCAGGCTGATATAGAAAAAGAGCGTAAGCTTGAAAAGATACGTAAAGAGTTTATTGCAGGAGTTTCACATGAATTGAAGACTCCTATAGGAATTATCGAAGGATATGCCGAAGGGCTAAAGGATAATATTGTTGATGGTGAAGCTAAGGATATATACCTAGACATAATAATTGATGAATCTAATAAAATGAATAAGTTAGTTATGGATATGCTTGAACTTTCAAGACTTGAATCAGATAGTAATAAACTTCAAATAAACTCTTTTGATATAGTATCACTTACTAACGAAATACTTTTTAAATACTCACACAGTTTTGCAGAAAAAAACTTAAAAATAAACAAATCTTATTCAGATGAAAATATTATCATGGTGGTTGGGGATGAATTTAAAATTGAGGGTGTTATAACTAACTTTATAACTAATGCTATAAAGTACACTAATGAAAATGAAAGTATAAACATATTTATAGGTGTTGATAACACAAAAGCTTTATTCTCCATAGAAAACACCGGAGCATTCTTGCAAAAGGATGATTTAGAAAAGGTTTGGGTTCAATTTTATAGAGTTGATAAGGCGAGAAGCCGTTCTGAAGGAAGTAGTGGCCTTGGCCTTGCGATTGTTAAGCAGATACTTACACAACATAACAGTACCTTCGGAGTAAGAAACACCTCAAATGGAGTTGAATTTTTCTTTGACTTAAGTTTAGACAATAGTAACATAACTCATACTTAACAAAACATCGATACTTTATAGATATGAAGCCATACATATTATGAGATACCTTTTCTCATTTATGTATGGCTTTTATATATAGATGTACCAATAATCTATTTAACTATTAATGGTATTTTACTTGATAAATACATTTCATTTGGACCTGGTATTCTATAGATGTATATTAAATCATTCCGCCATCCACTGTGAGTATTTGACCTGTTAGGTAAGAGGATTGTTCTGAGCATAGAAAACTTACAACTTCAGCAACCTCATTTCCTTCACCAAATCTGCACATTGGTATCTCATCTATGAGCATGCTCTTTTCTTCTTCTGAGAGCCACTTATTCATCGATGTATTTATAACGCCTGGCGCTACACCATTGACTCTTATCTTAGATGGCGCAAGTTCCTTCGCTAAGGCTTTTGTAAAACTGTTTACAGCTCCCTTAGTAGCACTATAAATAGCCTCACAAGCCGCACCTGACTGCCCCCATATTGAAGATATATTGATAATAATACCTTTTCCTTTATTTAAGAAATATGGAATTGCAAACTTTGATGTATACATTACACCTTTGATGTTAGTATCTATCAGCCTATCTATTTCATTTTCATTCATATCCATCAATAATCCAATATGAGAAACGCCTGCATTATTTATAAGAATATCAATTTTTCCAAAAGTTTCGTACGTAAATTCTATCAACCTTTGAGCTTCTGAATATATTCCTACATTGCTTTGAAATGCTACTGCATAACCGCCATTCTCTTTTATATAACTAACAACTTCCTCTGCCCCTTCAAGGTCTTTATTATAGTTAACAACTATTGAAGCTCCTTTAGAAGCTAGATTCATCGCTATGTCTTTTCCTATTCCTTTTGAAGCGCCAGTTACTATAACTACTCTTCCGTTTAAATCATTCATAAATTATTCACCTACTAAATTTATATATCCTTAATTTTTGCAAAGTTGCTTATATTTCACTACAATACTTCTCTTATAATTCTTTCCGCATTTTTATAGAATATCTTTTCAACATCATCATAAGAGAAATTATTTTTTACAAGAGCATCTGCTAATTTTCCCATCTCACTTGCATCTTTTATTTCAACTTCGTTTTCTATACCATCAAAGTCACTACCTAAAGCTATACAATCTATTCCACCAATTTTTCTTATGTGATTAATATGCTCTACCATATCATCTATTTTGGTAGTCTTACTCTTACCTACAAAACCGCTGCAGAAGTTTATTCCCATTACTCCACCTGCAGTGCTTAATATTTTAATCATCTCATCTGTTAAATTTCTAGTATGGTTTCTTATAGCTCTAGAATTTGAATGAGACGCAACAAAAGGTTTTGTTGAGCACTTAGCTACATCAAAAAATCCACCATCAGATAGATGGGATACATCGATAATTATTCCGAGTTCATTCATTTTTTTAACCACTTCTATACCAAATGGTTTCAATCCCTTATCTGCATATTCTTTTTTGCAATGTGGATAGCCAATTTCATTTTCAAAATTCCAAGTCAAGGTTATTAATCTAATACCCATATCATAGAATTCTTGCAGATTATTTATATCCCCAGCTATTGCTCCGCCTTCCTCTATAGTTATAAAAGCTCCTAGCTTATTTTCATTTTGACATCTTAAGTACTGATCATAATTTCTAACTAAAGCTATATCAGATTTATTTTCATCTAATTCACTAACTAATCTTTTATACATATCAATACAATCATTTTTTAAATCACCACATTGATCTTTTTCTAAGAATAATGCAAAGAATTGAGCTTTAGCATTACCAGCTTTTAATTTCATAATGTCGACAGAAAACTGATTTTCTCTTAACTTAGCGTCTCTATCACTAAATAACTTCAGCGCTGTATCGCAATGTAAATCAATAAAATTCATACAATCACTCCCTTTTATACTATTTTATCACTTTAAAGCTAAAGATGTACCTGCTCCTATTAATTCTCTTACGCACCCATTAAAATATAAATAGTGATAATTTAATTTCAACTCATTACTAAACATATTCATAAATAAATATGAACCACTGCAGCTCCAATTAATCACATGAGCCTCTCTACAACTTTAGAGGACTATGTGGATATTGAACTACAATGGTTCATTCATCAGCCTAATGAGACTTACTTATATAATGGATATTTATCACAAAGTACTTTTACTTTTTCCTTTGCAAAAGAAAGATCCCCATCCTTATTAGTTATTACGAAGTCAATTATTTCAGCAATTTCTTTCATATCAGCTTCAACAAAACCTCTTGTTGTAACTGCAGGAGTTCCTATTCTTACCCCACTAGTTACAAATGGGCTTCTAGTTTCATTTGGCACTGTATTCTTATTTACTGTTATTCCTATAGTATCAAGAAGTATTTCTGCTTCTTTACCTGTTATATCTTTATTGCTTAAATCTACAAGTAATAAATGATTGTCAGTACCGTTAGATACTAATTTAAACCCTCTAGCTATTAATTCTTCACCAAGAACTTTAGCATTCTTTATAACTTGAGTTGTATATTCCTTAAATGAAGGCTCTAATGCTTCCTTAAAGCAAACAGCTTTACCTGCAATTATATGCATAAGTGGTCCACCTTGCATTCCAGGGAAAATAGTTTTATCAATATCCTTTGCATACTTTTCCTTACAAAGGATTAGCCCACCTCTTGGACCTCTTAAAGTCTTATGAGTTGTTGAAGTAACAAAATCAGCATATGGAACCGGTGATGGATGATTTCCTGTAGCTACAAGTCCAGCAATGTGAGCCATATCCACCATTAAGTATGCTCCAACTTCATCAGCAATAGCTCTGAATTTTTCGAAATCAAGAGTTCTTGAATATGCGCTTGCTCCAGCAACTATCATTTTTGGCTTACAGTCTAAAGCAATCTTTCTAACTTCTTCATAATCTATTGTTTCAGTAGTTTTATCTACCTTATAAGATACAAATTTAAATAACTTTCCAGAAAAATTCACAGGTGATCCGTGAGTTAGATGTCCTCCATTGCTAAGATCCATCCCTAAAACTGTATCTCCAGGATTTAATACTGAAAAATAGACTGCCATGTTTGCTTGAGAACCTGAATGTGGTTGTACATTAGCATGTTCAGCTCCAAAAAGTTTTTTTGCTCTTTCTCTTGCTATGTCTTCTACTTCATCTACTACGTGACATCCACCATAGTATCTTTTGCTTGGATATCCTTCAGCGTATTTGTTAGTTAAATATGATCCCATGGCTTCCATAACTGCTTCACTAGTAAAATTTTCGGAAGCTATAAGTTCTATTCCATTTTGTTGTCTATGTAGTTCTTTTTCTACAAGATCATATATGTCTTTGTCATTGTTTCTTAAATTATTAAAATCCATTCAATCACCCCAATTTCTTTCGTTTATATTGATTATATGTTTTAATAAGAATTTAATCAATATAACCACTTAATAAAAATCGTAATGAAAACATTTTCAGGTATAAATATTGTTAAAATATCTCATTAATGCTATTTTAGGTATTTCTAATTTTTCTACCCAAACCATGATAAATATTAAATATTTTATAATTAAATTGGCTCATGGTTAATTATTATTTAAATCTTTGGTAAATAATTAAGTTCCTTCAATAATTATGTTATAATACAACTGGTGTGATTTTAACATAATTATTTCATGGTTTTAGCGTCAATTATATTGGTCTGAAACTGATAGTAAATAATATTTTAAGATCAAATAAAAATTAAATTTTAATAAGCCCCCTGTTAAAGGGTTACTATAAAACTGCTACTATTAAAATATTACTAATAATCAATTATAGAATTTCAATGAGGTTATTATGGACATAAATAAAATTTTACATGTTGCCACTTTCGCTGGCCAAATTATACTAGAGAGCGGTGGTGAAACTTATAGAGTTGAAGAAACCATTTGGAGAATATGCAAAGCTTTCGGAGTGGAATACGCTGAAAGTTTTGTTACGCCAACGGGTATAATGTCTTCTGTTTCCGATGAAAATCATAAGACTACCTCTCTTATAAAGAGAATACATAGAAGAACTGTAAACCTAGAAAAAATTTCTAGAGTGAATGACTTATCTCGTAATATAAAAACTTTAGATCTTACAGTTGATCAATTTTATAACGAGCTTATTAATATTGAGAATGGGAAAAGATATAGCGCTCCTATAACCATATTTTTCTCTGCCTTAGGTGCTGCAGCATTTTCCATATTATTTGGCGGCAATATTAAGGATTTTGTTTCTGCATTTATAATTGGAGTTATTATAATGTTATTTTCCAATCTCTGCAGTGAACTTAGCATAAACGACTTTTTTATAAATAGTATAAGCGGCTCTATTGTGGCTGGTATGGCTCTAATTTTAGTTAGAGAGGGTATAGGTTCTAACGTAGATAAAGTTATAATAGGTTCAGTAATGCTTCTAGTCCCAGGTCTAGCCATAACAAACGCTATACGGGATACTATTGCTGGCGATCTAGTTTCTGGACTTACAAGAGCTGCTGAAGCATTCTTAATAGCTATTTCTATCGCTGTTGGTACCGGTGTTGTTCTTATTCTTTGGTTTAATAAGTTTGGAGGTATATAATATGTTGTTTAAAGAAACTATAGCTGCTTTCATTGCTACCTTCGGATTTGGTATAATCTTTAATATAAAAGGAAAAAACTTAATTTTTTCTTCTATTGGTGGTATGATAAGCTGGATAATTTATAAGCTTGCTTTACAGAAAACAGGTTCAGATATAGCTGGTTTATTTATTTCATCAATTGTATTCAGTGCGTATTCAGAAGCATGTGCTAGAATACTAAAAACCCCAGTTACTACAATAGTTATTTGTGCTCTTATACCTCTAGTACCAGGCGGTGGAATGTATTATACGATGTATGAAGCTATTAGAGGGGATATGAATAAATCTTTTCAGACTTTAGCTACCACTTTAGCAAGTGCTGGAACATTAGCACTTGGCGTAATATTTGTTTCAACAATTACAAGATTGATTAGTTCTGCTAGACATCGTTATATGGAGATAGTTGATAAGAATAGAAGACCTTATTGATTTTAATCACCAAAATAGGCACCCCCTAAGGAGATGCCTATTTTTTAAATTAATGTTGATGTTTATTAAATCAAATTACTTCATAAAGGTATTGATTGTCTTAATTAATTGCTGTAGACCTTCTTCTGCTTCTGAATCGTGGGGAATGCCCATACAATTTCTAGCATAATCTTCTATAATTAATGCTCCAACTTTATTTATAGCCGCTCTAATAGCTGCTATTTGTACAAGAACATCAGGACAACATACGTTTTTATCTATCATTCCATGAATGCCTTTTACTTGACCTTCTATTCTTCTTAGCCTTACTAATATATCTTTCTTAAGTTTTTCGCTTTTTTCATCAACAATATCATCAATTATTTCATCCATAATATATCACTCCTGTTAGTATACCAGTATACGGTATATATTGTATCATCTGTGCTTCTTTTATACAATAAATAACTTCTTTATTACAAACAATCGCTCTTGAATAGTTGAATTTATAGTTATAATGTTAGCCTATGCACTTGAAATTTCTAGATTTAGCTAGCATAAAAATTTTATATTTTTCTATATAGTAAAAAATAACTCCAATAATAAATATTGAAGTTATTTTTCATATCAATAACTGCCTTAGTTTATAGCAATCTATTTTTCACTTTTTACAGTTGCAATTCCAAGCTCTGTTAATTGTTTTTCATCCACAACATTAGGAGCTTCAGTTAAATAACAGAACGCATTTTGATTCTTAGGGAATGTGATAACATCTTTTATGTTATCAGTACCTGCTAAGAACATTATCATTCTATCTAAGCCAAATGCTAATCCGCCGTGAGGTGGTGGTCCAAACTTAAATGCTTCAAGTAAGAATCCAAACTTTTCCCAAGCTGATTCAGTTGTAAATCCTAGAGCTTCAAACATCTTTTCTTGAAGCTTAGTATCGTGGATTCTTATAGATCCTCCACCAAGTTCTTCTCCATTTAGAACTAAGTCATAAGCCTTAGCTCTTACTTTTCCAGGATCAGATGTTAAGAAATCTATATCTTCATCCATTGGCATTGTGAACGGATGATGTGCTGCAAAGTATCTTCCTTCTTCTTCATCATACTCGAAAAGTGGGAACTCAGTAATCCAAGTAAAGTTAAATTCATTTTTATCCTTTATTAAATCAAACTTTTTAGCCAATTCTAATCTTAGTTGACCTAAGCTTTGGAAAACTACAGAGTTTTTATCTGCAACGATTAAAATTAAATCTCCATCTTCTGCATTCATTGTATTTATAATATTTTTAAGTTCATCTTCCTTTAAGAACTTAGCTATTGGAGATTTCACTTCGCCTTCTTTAAGTTGTATCCAAGCTAATCCTTTAGCTTTGAACGTCTTAACGAATTCACCTAATCTATCTATATCTTTTCTTCCCATGGAAGCTCCACCTTTTAAGTTAAGAGCTCTAACAGATCCGTTATTTGCTATTGCATCAGCAAACACTTTAAATTCTGCAAATTTAACAACTTCAGTAAGATCAGTAATCTCCATACCAAATCTTAAATCTGGTTTATCAGAGCCGTACTTTTCCATACCTTCTTTAAAAGTCATTCTCTTTATTGGAAGTTTAACTTCTACACCTAAAACTTCTTTAAATACATGAGCTATTAATCCCTCATTTAATGCCATTACATCATCAGCTTCAACGAAGCTCATCTCAAGGTCAACTTGAGTAAACTCAGGTTGTCTGTTAGCTCTTAAATCCTCATCTCTAAAGCATTTAGCTATTTGGAAGTATTTATCAAATCCTGAAACCATTAAAAGTTGCTTAAACAACTGTGGTGATTGAGGTAATGCATAAAACATTCCTGGATAATTTCTTGAAGGCACTAGATAGTCTCTAGCTCCTTCTGGAGTAGATTTTGTAAGTATTGGAGTCTCAACTTCTAAGAAACCATTATTATCAAGAAAATCTCTTATTGCTTTAGTAGCTCTGTGTCTTATCTTGAATATATTTTGCATATCTGGTCTTCTTAGATCAAGATATCTATATTTTAATCTTATATTTTCAGCTGCATCTAAATTTTCTTTTATATATATAGGTGGAGTTTCAGACTCAGATAATATCTTTATGTACTCAGCCTTAAGTTCTACCATACCAGTTGGAATATTGTTGTTTGGAGCTTCTCTTTTTACTACCTCACCAGTAACAGCAATACAGTATTCTGATCTTATGCTACCAGCTTTGTTAAATGCTTCACTGTTTATCTCGTCTCCAAAAACAACTTGAAGTATTCCTGTTCTATCTCTTAAATCTACAAATTCTAATCCACCTAAATTTCTTCTTCTTTGAACCCATCCCATTACTGTTATGTTTTCGCCTATATTACTTTCTCTTACTTCACCACACATTATGGTTCTTTTTAATCCTTGTAATGCTTCACCCATGGTGTATCCTCCTATTGCTCTTTTATTAATTTAGCTAAAAAATCTAAATCAGTAAGATTTACTATACTTTCTTCGCCATTACTCATATTTTTAAGTTTTGCTGACTTATTAGCAATTTCATCTTCACCTAATATTAAAGTGAATCTTGCTCCTATTTTATTAGCATATTTCATTTGAGCTTTAACGCTCTTCTTCATATGATCACATTCACAGTATATTCCATATTTCCTTAAATCGCAAATCAATTTTAATGCTTCAAAATTAGATTTTTCCCCAATTGAACCAACAAACAAGTCTATATATATTGGTTTTGGAATTTCTACACCTTGATTTTCTATTATCATAAGAAGTCTTTCAAGCCCTAATCCAAATCCAAAGGCTGGCATTGAAGGTCCACCAATTTCTTCAATCAGCTTATCATATCTTCCTCCACCGCAAACTGTTAATCCATCATGGATTATTTCAAAAACTGTTTTTGTATAATAATCTAAGCCTCTTACGATTTTAGGATCAACATTATATTTTATTCCTAATGCATCTAAGTACCCTTTCAAATTATCAAAATGAGTATTGCACTCTTCACAAATAAAATCTAGTATAACTGGAGCTTTTTCAGTAATTCCCTTACACTTATGTTCTTTACAGTCAAGTATTCTCATAGGATTTCTTTCAAATCTAGTTTTACAGGTCGCACAAAGATTGTCGTGATTTTCCTTAAGATACTCTTTAAGTGCATTATTAAACTTTTCTCTACAGTGTGGACAGCCTAAACTGTTTATATTTAAACTAAGGTCATTTAGTCCAAACTCCCCTAAAGCTCTCATAGCAAGTGATATGATTTCAGCATCTATTGATGCTTCTTTAGATCCAAATACTTCTATGCCATATTGATGAAATTGTCTTAGTCTTCCCTTTTGAACATTTTCATATCTAAATGCAGGAGTAAAATAATAAAGCTTTGTAGGCTGTGCATCTGCATACAGGCTGCTTTCAATAAAAGCTCTAACTGCTGGTGCAGTTCCTTCTGGCTTTAAAGTTACACTTCTTCCACCTTTATCTTCAAAAGTGTACATTTCCTTTTGAACGATATCAGTAGTCTCTCCAACCCCTCTTAAGAATAATTCTGTATGTTCAAACATAGGAGTTCTTATTTCTCTTATACCATATTCTTTTGATAATTTTCTAAACTTTTCTTCTACATAGTGCCATTTATATGCGTCACTTGGCAGCATATCCTTGGTTCCTTTAGGTGCCTGTATTGATGACATGTTACTACCTCCAAAACTAATATAATGTGTTAAATAAGGCTATTTTACCTTCTATCATTTCGTCAATTCTATTTATATATTCTTTAACATCCTTAACATTTCCAAAGCGCTCTATTCTATTTTCATCCAAAAACACCACTTTTGAGACAGCATCTGCCCCTAAGGCTATTATGGTTTGGCTATCTTCAATCATTTGAATGTTATATATACATTCTTTATCAACTTTTGAATATCCCACATTCTCCATATTTCCTACCATATTTTTTTGCCTATACATATAGTATGGGTGCATCCCTAAATCTTCAGCCAACTTTTTTGTTTCATTGTACATTTTATTAAGCTCTTCTTGCCTTGGAATATGAATAGTCTGTTTTAAAACTAGATTCTCGTGCAGTCTAGAACTTCTTTTTATAGACATTCCATGTACAGTCAAACTCTCTGGATTCAATTCAAGAATTCTTCTATAGGTATTTTCTACTTGTTCTAATCCCTCGTTGGGAAGCCCCACAATTATATCCATATTTATATTATCAAAACCTGTGCTTCTTGCAAGATTAAATTTATCAATCACATCTGCCACAGTATGATTTCTACCGATTTCTTTTAAAGTAAGATCATTCATAGATTGAGGGTTTATGCTTATTCTGTCTACTGAATATTTCTTCATTGATTGAAGTTTCTTAGCAGTTATGCTATCGGGTCTTCCACACTCTACTGTAAACTCTTTAATATTGTTATCTAAAACAAAGCTTTCATAAACTTTCCTCATTATATCCTCAAATTGTTCATCATCTACTGCTGTAGGCGTACCCCCACCAAAATATACAGTTTCAATGATCAACTCTTTGCTTTTAACATAATCTTTAATTAAAGAAATCTCTTTTGAAAGAGCCTCTAGATAAGGATCAACTTGCTTCTTACATCCACCTATTGGATTGGATGCAAAAGAACAATACAAACATCTTGTAGGACAAAATGGCATCCCAACATATATACTAATGGTTTTTGAATGTTTATTTACAAACTTCTCCTCGTATTTAGCCACTTCGATACAAAGTTGAGCCTTTTCTTTCTCTACCAAAAACTCATCAGAATAATGTTTTACTATTTCCTCTTCTGAAACGCCTTCGTTTATAAGCTTCAGTGCTCTCTTACTAGGCCTTATACCAATCATTGTTCCCCACGGGTATTTCTCTCCAGTAAGGTTTGATAAAGTAGTAAAAATACTCTTCTTTATTTCCTCTTTTTTACCGTCTTTTATATTTCCTTTAAAAAGAATTTCTTGGTCTTTAAGTAATTCCATATAATCACCGTTTATAGACACGCAGAAATCTTCACCCTCCTTAACAAAAGAAATGTCTTGAAAGGTGAAGAAAATATTAAACATTTGATATACATCATATCTATACTTTTCATCATTTAGTTTTATCTTAATTTCCATATGTGCTCCTAACATAAAGGTATAAACTATTCCAAAAATGGATTATTACTTCTTTCGAATCCAATAGTAGTAGTATCACCATGACCAGGTAATACTCTTACAGAATCATCTAAAACCATAAGTTTTTCAGTTATGCTATTTATTAGCGTTGCAAAATCTCCACCTGTAAAGTCAGTTCTTCCTATTGACTGCTGAAACAAAGTATCACCAGCGATAAGTATATCCCCTATTAATAGACACATTCCACCTGGTGTATGACCTGGTGTGTGTATGCACTTAATCTTAATCCCTGCAAATTCTAACTCTTGATCATCTGTAAGATAGTGGTTAGCCTTTGGTAAGTTACCAAAAACATAAGTATTTTTCAGTATAAGTTCTTCTTCAATTTCGTTTATATAAAACTCCACTCCATACTTATCCATAATATCTACTACTGCACCAACATGATCAAAGTGTCCATGGGTTATTAGAATAACTACTGGCTTTATATTTTTAGAATCTATAAAATCTATTATCTTTTCACTATCTGCGCCTGGATCTACAATAATCCCTTCATTAGTCTCGTCATTTACAACAATATAGCAATTTTCAAGATTTGAACCAACTGGAATTCTAGCTATATTCATATCAAGACCTCCTTAAAAATTCTTTTTACTATCAAGTATTAAAGTTACTGGTCCATCATTTAATATCTGAACCTTCATATCTGCTCCAAATATTCCTGTTTCAACTTTTATATCTTCACTTTTACACATGTCAACAAACATATCATAAAGTTTTTTTGCCTCTTCTCCTCCAAGCGCTTCCATGAAATTAGGTCTTCTTCCTTTTCTACAGTCACCATACAAAGTAAACTGAGATATCAAGAGAAGTTCACCATTTACATCTTGAAGAGATTTATTCATTTTTCCGTTTTCATCTTCAAATACTCTAAGATTTATGATTTTGTCCTTTATGTACTTTAGGTCATCAATATTATCATCTTTACTTATACCTAAAAGTACGTTAAAACCAATAGCTATTTCACCAACAATATTATTATCAACAGTAACAGAAGAGCTCCTTACTCTTTGAACAACTGCTCTCATTCCATCACATCCTATTATTATTCTTATAGCTGTACCAAAACATACTCAAATTCATTTTTTACCTTGTTTAATATTATTGTTGAAATTAAGATATTACTATCGAAGTTCCTTGAAATATCGAAGTAATGACACCTCAATTTCAACACTGCATTTAAACATAATTAATATATAAAAAATATTGGTACAATCTTAACTATTCATTCTATATACATCTAGAACTCCTTTAAGCTTTCTTATCTTTCTCATTAGCTCTTTAAGTTGTTCTACATTATCTATCTTAACCTTAATATTTATTAAAGCTGTATTAGTCTTAGTGGAATTTGCATTCAGCCCATTTAAAGGAAGCTTTGATTCTGTAATCACAGTCATGATATCAGCAAGAAGTCCATCTCTATCTTCTGACCTAACTTGAATTTCAGCGGTATAAGCACCTTTTGCACCACCCCAATTTACTTCAACTATCTTTTCTGGTTCTTCATTCATTATAGTTTTAAAGTTAGTGCAATCTTTTCTATGTACTGAAATTCCTCTACCTCTTGTAATAAATCCAACAACTTCATCACCTGGCACTGGATTACAGCACTTAGCAAAACGAACCATTAAATTACTTTCACCTTTTACAGTTATTCCGTAATTAATATCTTTTTTATGTACTCTTTCACCTTTTGATATATGTTCTTCTATGTTCTTTGTTATTTGTTCATTAGACTGTACTACCTTATCATTAACACTATATTCTTTCAACCTAGATATTATTGTAGATGCAGATACCATTCCAATGCCAACAGCAGCATATATATCATCTATATTTCTAAGGTTGTTATACTTCTTTAAGAGCTTCTCATACCCTTCACCTTTTAAAAGGTCTACAAAATTCACAAGTTGTTTTTTTGATTCACGCTCTATAAGGTCTTTACCTTTATCAATATTTTCTTCTCTCTTTGCTCTCTTGAACCACTGTTTTATCTTGCTCTTAGCTTGATTACTTGCAGCAATATTAAGCCAATCAATATTAGGTCCTTTAGCAACTGATGATGTAAGTATCTCAACTATTTCACCAGTTTTTAATCTATAATCCAAAGGAACCATTTTACCATTTACTTTTGATCCTACACACTTATTGCCTACATCAGTATGTATCTTATATGCAAAATCAATTGGCGTTGCGTCATTTGGTAAACTTATAACAATTCCTTTTGGTGTAAATACGAATATTTCATCTGAAAATAAATCCAGTTTGAAGCCTTCCATGAATTCTTCTGCATCTGCAGTGTCCTTCTGCCATTCAAGCATATCTCTAAGCCACGATAGCTTAGTTTCAAAGGAATCTTCTCTACTTTCAGCAGCCCCTTCTTTATACTTCCAGTGTGCAGCTATACCATATTCAGCAGTTTTATGCATTTCAAAAGTTCTTATTTGGATTTCAAAAGTTTTGCCTTGATGACCTATTACAGTAGTATGAAGAGATTGATACATGTTAGGTTTAGGCATAGCTATATAATCCTTAAATCTACCTGGTAATGGCTTATAAATTGTATGAACTATACCTAAAGCTGCATAACAATCCTTAACAGAATTTACTAAGATCCTTATAGCAGTAAGATCAAAGATTTGCTCTATATTCTTGTTCTTATTTACCATCTTTCTATATATACTATAAAAATGTTTTGGTCTTCCATCAATATCTGAGTCTATACCTGCATTTTCTAGATTTTCGGTAAGTTCATTTATTATGCTTTCAATATAATTTTCTCTCTCTGCTCTTTTTTCAGCAATTTGTTTTACTAAATCATAATATTCTTCTGAATGTAGATATCTAAATGCTAAATCCTCAAGTTCCCATTTTATTTTAGACATACCTAGTCTATGTGCGAGAGGTGCAAAAATATCTAAGGTTTCCTTAGCTTTTTCTTTTTGTTTTTCTTCAGGCATAAACTTTAAAGTTCTCATATTATGAAGCCTATCCGCTAGCTTTATAATAATCACTCTTATGTCTTTTGCCATTGCAAGAAGCATTTTTCTTACATTATCAGCCTGCTGTTCCTCTTTTGTCTTATACCTAATCATATCAAGCTTAGTTACACCTTCAACAAGATTAGCTACTTCCTCATTGAACATGTTTTTTATATCATTATAAGTATAATTCGTATCTTCTATAACATCATGCAAAAGCCCTGCAGCTATAGTATTTGTATCCATACCTAACTCTGCTAGTATTGAAGCTACACTCTCAGGATGAATTATGTACGGTTCACCAGATTCTCTTTTTTGGGATTTGTGTGCATCTGCAGCCAAATTATATGCTTTTTCTATAAGTGCTAGATCTACGTTATTACAGTTATATTTAACTTTATCAATTAAAATATCAAGCATACGAATTACACTCCTCGTTCATAATTGTTAAATTCCGTATCTAAAGTCAAAGGCTGGTTTATTAACCAGCCAAATATATCTACCATTATATTATATATATATCGATTTTTCAATGAATATATAGATGTATGTTTTGTTATTATATATATTTTTCTCAGCATTACATATTTAATGATTTTTTTTACAAATCATATTGAACTAATGATGTTATATCATAATTCTTAAGTTTATCTCTTCCGTTAAGTTCAGTAAGCTCTATAGCAAAAGCAAGTGATACTACTTCACCACCAACCTGTTCTATAAGCTTTGCAACAGCACCGATAGTACCACCTGTAGCTAATAAATCGTCTACAATAGCAACTCTTGCGCCTGGCTTTATAGAATCCTTATGAATCTCCAAGCAATCCTTACCATACTCTAATTCATACTCTACTGCTACTGTATCAAAAGGAAGCTTACCCTTTTTTCTAACTGGAACAAAACCAACTCCTAATGCATACGCAACTGGAACTCCAAAAATAAACCCTCTTGCTTCAGGTCCTACCACAACATCAATTTGCTTTTCTTTTAGATAGTTAGCAATTTCATCAATTGAAGCTCTCAAACCTTCTCCATCACCTATTAAAGTTGTAATATCCTTAAAGCTTATTCCTTCCTTAGGAAAGTTATCAATTATTCTAATCTTACTTTTTATATCCATTTTTACTCCTCCAATAATTATTAATTGATTATGTAACCTTATCTAATCTTTTCATTATATAAGTATTTTGTTATTTGTCTTGCCCTTGATATATCATTAGTCGTTAAAAGTTCCACAACGATTCTAGCATTATCCTTCTTGTCCACAGCCCCAATTGCAGGAGTTATAACATCTATTATTTTTCTTATTCTATCATAATTAAATTCAACAATATTATAGAATTCCATTATAGCTCTTAATCCATAGTTATTGGTGTTATTAAGAAAGTTAGCTCCTTCCTTAATAAAAACAGAGTTTTCTCCTTTATCCTCTGCTTCAGATGAAATAGTACCAATTAAAATTAAATCCAAATATCTATTTATACTCTTCATATTATAATATATTGCAATTGCTTGCATCAATTTAAAAGTTACTCCTGAAGCAGATAAACTTTTATATCTATATGAACAGCCATCTTGGCTTGGATTTATATAAATTGCTCTAAAATCAGGTTTTAACTTTCTATTTTCTGTAATAATCAAATCGATACCTAAATTGTTGCAAAGAATTTCTTGTTCTTTCGATTCTATCCCACAGCCTACAGTTATAAGAAGCTCTGCTCCTAAAAAATGTATGTGATTTTTTAGAGTTTCAGTCTCTAAATTGTGCGAATTGTTCTTTTCATCACTTACATAATACTCAACATCTGCATTTAAGTATTTCAAAACAAGTAAAAGGGAGGCTAAGCCGCACAAACCATCAACATCGCAACCTGAGTATATAACGATCTTTTCTCTTAGGTTTATTGCTTTAACCAATCTTTCTATGGCCTTATTCATATTTTTTATTATAAATGGATTGTATCCAGTTATATAGCTAGGGCGATAAATGCTCTCCCAAAATTTTTCCATGACTAACTCCTCCAAAAATAGAAAACAACTATATTATAATTTAAATTTGTAGTTTTGACAAACACTTTTGGAGAAAATATGACAGACCTCCACAATTTACGTGAAGGTCTGCAACTTTTTGTCAAATTATCTGATAAAAAAAACACTTTTAAGCTGTTTTTACTTTAGCTTTTTCTTTTCTATTTTTAAGCATAACCCAAATTGGACTTGCTATAAAGATTGATGAATAAGCTCCAGAAACTATTCCTATTATAAGAGGAAAAGCAAAATCTCTTACAGAAGGCACAAAGAAATAAACTGCACTTGTTGTAATTAATGTTGTCAAAGCAGTATTAATTGATCTCGCAAAAGTTTGTGTTATACTTCTATTGGCAAGTTCAACATAATGCATTCTTCTATATTTCTTAGTATTTTCTCTTATTCTATCAAAAATTACTATTGTATCACTCATTGAATAACCTATTATAGTAAGAATTGCTGCTATAAACGGTGTGTTAACTGGTATGTTAAACACAGAGTATACAGTTAAAGTTATTAGCACGTCATGTACCAACGCTGCAATGGATGCTATACCAAAATTAAATTCAAATCTTACTGCAATATATAATAGAATTACTATTAAAGATATTCCTAATGCAATAAAAGAATTTTTAGTAAGCTCACTACCTATTGACTGACCTATTTCTTGTTTAGTAAAATCTTTATCTTCAATCTTGTACTTATCTTTCAAGTCCTTTGTCAAGTTACCAACTTTTGTAGTATCCATGTATTTTGTTTTTAGTTCTAACTGAGTATTATTAACAGTATTTGAAACAGCATCATCTAAATATTTCTTTATTATTGTATCAACTTCAGCTTTATTAAAGTCTTTTTTAAAATCTATAGTTATTTGCGTACCACCTCTAAAGTCAATTCCAAAGTTTAGTCCGCCTCTATATATCATAAAGCCAATACCAATCGCTATTATCAACAAAGAGGAAATAAACCATATTTTTGTTTTCTCAATAATCTTAAACATCTGCTTTACCCCCTTTTCACCCTGAATAACGATGGTTTGCTTAAGAATCCAGCATTTACAGCTAAGTTCATCAATAATCTAACTATCACTATAGCAGTAAACATACTTAAGATAACACCTATTAAAAGTGTAAGAGCAAAGCCTTTTACAGGTCCTGATCCTAGGAAATATAATACAAGTGATGATATTATAGTAGTTAAATTCGAGTCAATTATTGATGACATCGCATTGTGGAAACCAGCTTTAACTGATGTTTTTACCGATTTTCCAGTTCTTAACTCTTCTCTTATTCTTTCAAACATAAGTACATTTGCATCAACCGCCATACCTATAGTAAGTAAAAGTGCAGCTATACCAGGTAATGTAAGCGTAACACCAACACCAATAAAGGTGAATAAAACAAGTGATATAAATAAAGTTAATCCAAGACAGGCAATTAATCCTGGTCCTCTATAATATAGAAGCATAAATACAAATATGATACATATACCTACAGCTCCTGCTTTTAATGCATTAGGCAATGCATTCGCACCAAGCTGAGCGCCTACAGTTTGAGTAGATACTGCCTTTACAGGCATAGGAAGTGCACCTGCATTTATTATTGCAGCTATTTTATTAGCTTCTTCAGCTGTTTTATTTCCTGTAATTTGAGCTTTTCCATCTATAATTGCATTTTGAACCACTGGGCTTGTAAGCACATCTTCATCCATAGATATTGAGATTTGCTTTCCAATAAGCTTTGTAGTTGCATCTGCAAATTTTTTCTTTCCTGCATCATTAAATTCAAGTGAAACAATTATTTGACCTGTTTGTTGATCTGTTCCTGAAGTTGCCTTTTTAACATCCTTACCAGTTAATAATACATTTCCGTCAGGATCTTTAAAGCTTAATTCTCCAGTTTTACTTAAGCTGTCTACAATACTCTTAGAATCGTATTGTCCTGGAATATCAATCCTAATTCTTTTGTTACCCTCTGTTGTAACAACCGTTTCGGCAACACCCGCTTTGTTAACTCTAAGAGAAAGCATTTCTTTAGTTTTGTTAAGATCATCTTTGCTAACTGTTTTATCTGACTGAATCTCCATAAGCACAGATACTCCACCTTGCAAATCCAATCCTTTTGTAATTGACTTTTCAAATGATTTGAATTCCCACTGGTTTGAACCAGAACCGACAACAAGACCATGAAAGCCTGCGAATGCTAGAAAAAATATTCCTACAACGCAGAGAGTAAAAAGTGTAATACTTTTGCCTTTGCCTTTTGTTTTCATTTTTATCCCCCTCTGTTAATTCTCATACAGTAAATTATAATACCTGCCCCACATTATGTCAATAAATGGGAGGTTTCTATTCCATTGTAACAGCTTTAAGAGCAATCGCACACTCAATTCTCTTTTTTTGCATCTCACAACCTATCTCATATGGTACATGTATGTCACCATTGAAGTTAAAGTTGTTTGCTTGACAGCCCCCGCTGCAATAAAATCTCGCCCAGCATTCTTTACATTTTGGTTTATTATAAATATGGGCAGTTTTAAATTCTTGTTCTAAATCGCTATCAATTTCTAATGTATCTAAATTACCGATTAGGAAATCTTTGTTTCCTACAAATTGATGACATGGATATATTTCTCCATCAGGAGTTATAGCAACATATTCATGACCTGCACCACATCCAGATATTCTCTTATATACACATGGACCACCGTTTAAATCAATATTAAAATGATAGAATGTAAATTGGTCTTTTCCTTCTTTATATCTCTTAACCATTTCATCATAAAGTTTATCATATTGATCAAATATAACCGGTAAATCCTCTCTTCTGAGTGAAAGTTCATGTTCATCTGGAAGAACAACTGGCTCTATGGATATTTCTTTAAACCCTTCATTAGCTAAAGCCATTACATCCTCAAAGAAATCTGTATTATTTCTTGTAAAAGTACCTCTAGCATAATATTGCTTAGATTTATCTCTCTTATCAACCATTTGCTTT
The DNA here is from genome assembly GCF_024341905.1 of Clostridium folliculivorans. Taxonomy (GTDB): domain Bacteria; phylum Bacillota; class Clostridia; order Clostridiales; family Clostridiaceae; genus Clostridium_AR; species Clostridium_AR folliculivorans. The sequence goes on along the minus strand of NZ_BQXY01000001.1, from coordinate 766,798 downwards.
ATTCTAGGCAATATTCTATCATAACTGCCGCTTCCATCTACCCTTACTCTTACAGCATCATTGATATTTTTTCTACCATCTATAGACAGTATTATATTTCCCATGTTTTTATCAATATATTCCATTATTTCATCATTTAATAATGTTGCATTTGTTGTCATTGTAAATCGAATATTCTTTTTGTGTATCTTTTCTTGTACTCTAGCATAATCAACTATTTCCTTAATAGTATCGAATACCATAAGTGGTTCGCCACCAAAAAGATCCACTTCTATATTTCTTCTTGGACCTGATTTCTTTATAACCCAATCTATTGCCTTTTTACCTGTTTCTGCACTCATAGGTTTTCTACAACCTTTGTACTCACCTTCATCTGCAAAGCAGTATTTGCATCTTAGATTACAGTCATGCACTACATTTAAGCAAAGTGCTTTTATGTAGCTATCATCTCTATCACTCATTGCTATATCCTCATATAAATCCTCAGAATATAACATACCTTCCTCAATCAATTCATTTATATCATAAAAAGCTTCTTCTATTTCTTCTTTTGTGTAAATTCCTGAAAAATCATTTATTAATTGTTCTCTATCTCTTAACTTCTCATCATCTATAAGATCATAAATAAGCTTGTCAACTATATGAACGCTGCCAGAATTTACATCAATCACATAATATTCATTACCTTTAGTAAATTTGTGGATTAATGCCAATTTAAATTCCTCCTAACTAGATTTATGGCAGTAACTTAAAAGTTACTGCCACTACTTCATTATTTTATAATTAATTTTCACACGCTAAGTTCGCTACTGTACATGAAGTCTTACAAGCTGATTGGCATGAATTAGCACATTCCTTACATCCTGGCTTACAAAGACTGTTCTTAAGGCTTGATCTGTTTATTGTTTTAATATGCTTCATTTCATACTCCTCCATTCTATTCGATTACCACGTTATTATATCACATAAAATAGGTATAATAAAGACTTTTTATAGATTTATTCCTAACATTCCAGATAATGCCCCTACTGCCAAGGCAAGTAGAGCTCTCCAAAGGTCATTTATTGACAAAACAACATTACCTTTTAACACAGCGGAGATAATTAAAACAATTATAAAGTAACAAAGACCAACACCAAATCCTACAAGCCAACCCTTTTCTCCGTTTTTACGGGAAGAGTATATAGCACCTAGCAAAATACTCAAGCAAGTGACAACTACCCACATCACGCTTAAGGCTTTAAGACTTAGTAAACTAAAGCTCATTACTATACTAATTATTACAACAAAAATCATAGTAGCAATAAGCGCTCTCAAGACTCCTTTTGCAACATTTGCAAAATACCTGCTCCACTCCAAAATAAACACCCCCTATCCACTAAATTCTATGTGGACAAGGGGTGTAATATAACCTATTTATTATCTTCTTTTGTATTTATAACATTAGCTATACCTTGTCTTGAAAGCTTTATTCTAGCTCTATCAGGACCACTCTCTAATATTATGTAATCATCTTGAAGATTTACTACTTTACCGATGATACCACCTTTACTAATGATCTCATCATTAATTTTTAAATCATTTAGCATTGCTTGAAATTGTTTTTTTCTTTTTCTTTCCGGTATTATTAGTAAAGCATAAAAAATTACGAATACTACTATTAACGGTAAAAGTTGAATAATGTATTGCATATGAATCCTCCTTTATAAGTAAATTAATTATATTAGGCTCTTCCTCCCCATTCCTCAAGTTTTTGTTTCTTGAAGTCTGCGAAATATCCGCCATCAATAGCATCTCTTATATCTTGCATTAGAGTATTATAGAAATATAAATTATGGAGTACACATAATCTCATCGCAAGCATTTCTTTAGCCTTAAATAAATGTCTTATATATGCCCTTGTATAATTCTTGCAAGTTGGACATTGGCAACCCTCGTCTATAGGTCTTGAATCCGTCTCAAATTGAGCATTCATTATATTTATCTTACCATTTTTAGTAAACACATGTCCATGCCTTCCATTTCTAGCAGGAAGTACACAATCGAAAAAGTCCACTCCTCTTTCAACCGCTTCAAGTATATTACTTGGCAATCCAACTCCCATAAGATATATCGGTTTATCTTCTGGCAGATGAGGAACTACGGCATCAATAATTCTATACATTTCCTCATGAGTTTCTCCAACAGCTAGACCTCCAATAGCATAACCATCCAAATCCATCTTTGCTATTGTTTTTGCATGCTCAATTCTTATATCATCATAAACTCCACCTTGGTTTATTCCAAATAGAAGTTGTTCTTTATTTATTGTATCTTCTAAAGAATTAAGTCTTTTCATTTCTTTTACGCATCTTTCAAGCCATCTTGTAGTTCGTTCTACAGATGCTTCCACGTATTCTCTAGGTGAAGGATTAGAAACACATTCATCGAAAGCCATAGCAATAGTTGATGCAAGATTACTCTGTATCTGCATACTTTCTTCTGGCCCCATAAAAATCTTTCTTCCATCTAGATGTGAGTTAAAATAAACCCCTTCCTCCTTAATCTTCCTCATACTTGATAAAGAGAAAACTTGAAACCCACCTGAATCAGTAAGAATTGGTCTATCCCAATTCATAAATTTATGTAGTCCACCCATCTTTTTAACAACCTTATCACTCGGTCTTAAATGTAGATGGTATGTATTAGAAAGTTCTACTTGACAGTTTATTTCCTTCAAGTCCATTGAAGATACAGCACCTTTAATAGCTGCTAATGTCCCAACATTCATAAATACAGGTGTTTGTATAGTTCCATGAGGAGTATCAAATTGCCCTCTTCTTGCTTTTCCATCTTTTTTTAGTAAAGTATATCTCTTAGTCAAAGTTCCACTTCCTTATCTAACTTTTAATGTATAAACATAGCATCTCCAAAGGAGAAAAATCTATAGCCTTCTTTAACAGCTATATTATAAGCATTTAGTATATTTTCTTTACCTGCCAATGCACTTACAAGCATTATAAGAGTAGATTCTGGCAGATGAAAATTCGTTATCAAAGCATCTACTACCTTGTATTCGTATCCAGGATATATAAATATATCAGTCCAACCACTAGATTCTTTTAAAACACCTTCGCTATCAGCTATAGTTTCCAATGTCCTAGTAGAAGTAGTTCCAACTGCTATTACCCTTTTCCCTGCTTTTTTTGTATTGTTTATAATCTCAGCAGTTTCTTTAGAAAGCTGATAAAACTCTGAGTGCATATTATGATTTTCTACATCTTCAACCTTAACTGGTCTAAATGTTCCAAGACCAACATGAAGAGTAAGATACACTACATTTACACCTCTTTGCTTTATCTCTTCAAGTAATTCCTTTGTAAAATGTAGACCTGCTGTAGGTGCTGCTGCAGATCCCTTTTCCTTTGAATATACCGTTTGATATCTTTCTTTATCTTCTAACTTCTCATGTATATATGGAGGAAGAGGCATTTGTCCTAATTCATCCAAAACTTGCTCAAATATACCGTCATAGCTAAACTCAATAATTCTATTTCCTTCTTCTGCTATATCTTTAACCACAGCCGTTAGTTTACCATCTCCAAATGTAAACTTTGTGCCCACCTTGGCTCTTTTACCAGGCTTAGCAAGACATTCCCATCTATCATTGTCTACTCTTTTAAGAAGTAAAAACTCAATCTTACCTTTAGAGGCCTCTTTTTCACCTATAAGCCTTGCAGGAAGCACTCTAGTATTATTAAGCACTAAAGTATCTCCTTCATTAAAGTAATCTAAAACATCGTGAAATATCTTATGTTCTATTTCTCCACTATCCTTATCAAGAACCATAAGCCTTGAAGAATCTCTTTCTTCTAAAGGAATCTGTGCTATAAGTTCTTCTGGTAAATCAAAATAAAAATCACTTGCTTTCATTTTATCCTCTCCTACTTGTCAAATAAGCTAGATTGTCTAACATCTCCATTATTCTTTGTTTTGCTTCTCCCCAAGTGCTTGTATGCCTTATCAGTAGCAACTCTCCCCCTTGGTGTCCTAACTATAAATCCCCTTTGAAGGAGATATGGTTCATATACATCCTCTATAGTATCAAATTCTTCCCCTATAAAGTAAGCTAAGGTTTCAATTCCAACAGGACCTCCGTTAAAATTATCGATAATAGCTTCTAGTATACCATTATCAATTCTGTCAAAGCCTTGGCTATCAACTTCTAACAACTCTAGAGCAGCCCTTGCAGCATATATATCCACAATATTATTGCCCTTAACCTCAGAATAATCTCTAACCCTTTTTAGAAGTCTGTTAGCGATTCTAGGGGTTCCCCTAGATCTTCTTGCTATCTCAAAAGCACCTTCCTCTGTCATATCGCAATCAAGTATACTAGCCGATCTCACTATGATCTCTTTTAATTGTATATCGGTATAGTACTCCATAGAGCAAAGCACTCCAAATCTATCACGAAGAGGTGCAGTTAACATTCCAATTCTAGTAGTAGCCCCTATCAACGTAAACTTAGGCAAGTCTATTCTAATAGATTTAGCTGATGCACCTTTTCCTATAACTATATCCAAAGCATAATCTTCCATAGCAGGATACAGTATCTCTTCAACGCTCCTGTTAAGTCTATGGATTTCATCGATAAAAAGCACGTCATTATCATTTAGAGTTGTAAGTATAGCAGCAAGATCCCCAGCTCTTTCAATTGCAGGCCCAGAGGTAACTTTTAAATTACCACTCATTTCTTTTGCTATAATATTTGCTAAAGTTGTTTTTCCGAGTCCTGGTGGACCATAAAACAAAACATGATCCAGTGCTTCTCCTCTATTTTTGGCAGCTTGTATAAAAATGCTCAGTCTTTCTTTCACCTTATCCTGCCCTATGTATTCACTCAATTTCTGAGGTCTCAAGCTATATTCAGAATTAAATTCTTCTTCATTCTTATTAGATGATGTTATTCTATCTTCCAAATACGTTCACCTCTTAATTCATAAGTACTTTTAAACAGTTTTTAACTATATTCTCTAAACTATCATTTTGTTTAACACTACCAAGAGCTCTCTGAGCTTCCTTCTCAGTATATCCTAACGCTAATAATGCGGCTAAAGCTTCAGATATATTTGAAGCGTAACTAGTGTCATCTTCAGAGAGATTTTTCTCGAAATCACTTGGCATTAAATCTTCATTAGGCTTAAGCTTATCCCTAAGTTCAAGTATTATTCTTTGAGCAGTCTTCTTGCCTACTCCAGGCGCTCTTGTAATATGTTTTTCATCGCCAGTCATTATGGCATACTTTAAATTTAAAGGTGAGCTTATGGATAGTAATGACAATGCTGCTTTTGCCCCAACACCATTAATAGTTAGTAATAATTTAAATAATTCTAATTCTTCCTTTGTTAGAAAACCGTATAGACCTATAAAATCTTCCCTAACTATCTGTTCTAAAAACAGCTTTACTTCCTCATCAACTTTAGGCATTTTTGCAAGTGTACTTCCTGATGTAAAAACTTTATATCCAATTCCGCTATTTTCCAAAACGGCATAATCTTTATTTATACCTTTATATTTACCTATTATGTATTCGTACATTAAAATACCTCCAAATGCCTATCAAACAGTTTTAAACCTACATATTACTTTAACATTTTACCTTATTTTTATCAACAGAGGAAATCTATTTATTGATATTGAATTTTATGACAGTCTACTTTCAAGACTCAAAAAAAAATCACAGTTCACTATCTTTAGTACTTCTAATATTTAATCAGCTATTTTATAGATATCCCATTTATATGATTCAAAATCATATCAACAATCATTTTAACTATTAATGCTATTTCGCTTGATAAATAGATCTTATTTGGAAGTGATATATATACGGATGTACCACTTCAATCTTAAAACTATTTTAAAAACTCTCTAGGTTCTGAGAAATTAATTTAGAAATACAAATTTTATAATGAAGTAGTATATAAATATAGGATTCCTATCTCAACTATTAAGTTATGCATACCTCTAAAATCTTCAGGAGCCACAATTTTCGAACATGCATAACTTAAGTTTTCGTAACGGAACCCTATAGGTACAATACAAAAATCAAAGGCTCAGTAGAAAATTATATTAAAACTCTTTGCCTACTAAGCCTATAATTTATTTTTTATTATTATAAAACCAGATTTTTTTTAAGTGTTGCGATAAAATCCAAATAACACTTCTTCTATGCTTTAATAAATTTCTCAAAGAATTAATATATCATCTTTGACTACAATACCTCAATTTCACCAGAAAATATAAACATCTTGTTAAACTCTAAAGCAATTATTAAAAGTATCCACTTGCTGCTTCTTCAGCATCATCTCTGGTATTAAATTGCTTTTTAAAATTTACTATATCCTTTTTATCTTGTTCTGGTAATGTGCTTACCTTCTTTTTATCTGTATATATATCCGAAGCTGGATTTTCTATATAAGGTATCCCTTTATCATCTGTTTTGTATACAGCAAAGAAATCATTTTTCTCTCCTAAATAATATTTTTTAGGCTGAAGTTTGCTTATAAACGATCTGCTAAGAACTATTTGAGAATCATTCATGCTCTCTATAGTATAATTTAGAGAGTTGAAATGTTTTTCTAACTGTTCCTTATTTAGTCCTTGTTCTACTCCTAAGTCTTTTTTTAATTCCTTTACAGTATACTCTCCATCAATAACAAATTCGTTTGACCCTTGATTTTTAGTTTTAAGTATCAACTTCAAACTGTCTTTTAAATAACCATTTTCTGAATTATATACGACATTGCTTCCACTCGTTTTTTTATCTGCTAAGTATGATTTAGTAATATAATAGCTCAGTAAAAATACCATGGAAGAAATAAATATAAGAATTGATATTTTTAATAAATTTTTCTTCATATAATCACCTCTATTGGATATTTTTGACTGTTAACAAAAATAATATACATAATTTTGTAATCAATAGTATTTAAACTTTAAGTTTTGTAAACAATATAATTGAATTATATAGATTCATCCAATATTGACTTAATTGGCACATGGTGCTATTATTTAAATATAATTCAGAGTAAAACACTCTACATTAAGAAATTGAGGTGCAATGATAATGAAAGATTTACTTTTGGAAATTAATGACCTTAAAACAAAGGTCGATGATAAGGAAATTTTAAAAGGTTTAAACCTTAAAATAAATAAAGGTGAAGTGCATGTTGTAATGGGACCAAATGGTGCCGGAAAATCAACTCTTGCCAATACAATAATGGGCCATCCTAAATATACTGTTGTGAATGGAGATATTTTATTCGAAGGTGAAAATATAAATGATCTCAAACCAGATATAAGAGCTAAAAAAGGAATATTCTTATCCTTCCAAGCCCCTGAGGAAGTACCTGGTATAACAGTTGAGAACTTTATAAGAACAGCAAAATCAAATATTGAAGATAAACAGATAAGTTATTTGAGCTTTAACATGAAGCTTCAAAAGAAAATGGACTTATTAAAAATAAATAAAGAATACGCTGAAAGATATTTAAATGTAGGTTTCTCTGGTGGAGAAAAGAAGAAAAACGAAATTCTTCAAATGATACTTTTAGAACCTAAACTAGCTATTCTTGATGAAACAGATTCCGGTTTGGATGTAGATGCAGTTAAACTTGTATCCCAAGGTGTTAGCATGTATAAGAACAATGAGAACTCAATGCTTATAATAACTCATAATACAAAAATACTGGAGCATATCAGTCCAGATTTTGTCCACGTGTTAGTTGATGGCAAGATAATTCATACAGGCGGCGCATCTTTAGTAGAAGAAATAAACAATAATGGTTTCGAAAAATTTCTAAGTGAGATAAATAAGTAGGTGATAACATGAGTAAAACATATGTTGATGACATAGATAGAGGTATTTATGATATCTATAATGAAGATAACTTTAGCTATAAGTCTGAAAAAGGATTAACAGAAGACATAATAATTAATATATCTAAAGAAAAAAATGAGCCAGAATGGATGTTAAACTTTAGACTTAAATCATTAAAAATATATAATTCTATATCTGTGCCTAGCTGGGGCCCAGATATAAGTGAACTTGATATGGACAACATAGTAACTTATGTTAAGCCAGATACTCCAATGACAGGCTCTTGGGATAAGGTTCCTGAAGATATAAAGAGCACTTTTGAAAGACTTGGTATCCCTCAAGCTGAAAGAGAATCCCTTGCAGGGGTTGGAGCTCAATACGACTCTGAAGTAGTTTATCACAATGTTAAGGAAGAATTGGTTAAACAAGGCGTTGTGTATACTGATATGGAGACAGCTGTAAGAGAATATGAGGATATAGTAAGGGAACATTTTATGAAACTCGTTCCTCCAAGCGATCATAAGTTCGCTGCACTTCACGGTGCTGTGTGGTCAGGTGGTTCTTTTGTATATGTACCAGAAGGAGTTCAAGTAGACATTCCACTGCAAAGTTATTTCAGACTAAACTCTCCTGGATCAGGTCAATTTGAACACACACTAATAATTGTAGAAAAAGGAGCAAAGCTCCATTTTATAGAAGGTTGTTCTGCACCTAAATATAGTGTAACAAATCTACATGCTGGATGCGTAGAGCTCTTTGTAAGAGAAGATGCAAAGCTTAGATATTCAACTATAGAAAACTGGTCAAGAAACATGCTTAACTTAAACACCAAAAGATGTGTTGTAGAAAAAAACGGTACAATCGAATGGGTATCAGGATCTTTTGGTTCTAAAGTTTCTATGCTTTATCCAATGAGCATACTAAAAGGCGAAGGAGCAAAATCAGAATTTACCGGGATAACTTTTGCATCAAGCGGTCAAACCCTAGATACAGGTACAAAGGTAGTTCATGCGGCACCAAACACTTCTTCTACTATACATTCAAAATCAATATCTAAAGATGGTGGAACTGCTATCTATAGAGGTGTAGTAAAGATTAACAGTAATGCAGTAAATTCTAAATCTTATGTATCTTGTGAATCCTTGATGTTAGACAGTAAATCAAAATCAGATACTATACCAGTAATTCAGATAGAAAATGATGAAGTAGATATCGGACACGAAGCTAAAATAGGAAGAATCAGCGATGATGCAATTTTCTATTTAATGAGTAGAGGTATTGATGAAGAAGAAGCCAAAGCTATGATAGTAAGAGGCTTTGTTGATCCTATCACAAAGGAATTACCTCTTGAATATGCTGTAGAAATGAACAACTTAATAAATATAGAACTTGAAGGTACTATTGGATAAGGAGGGATGAAGATTGGAAAACAAAATATTAAAGGACTTAAATACAATACCAGTAAGCACATTTAGGTGGCTTAAAGTAAATAATATATCTTTAAATGAAGAGATAGACATTCCAAGCGTTAATTACGAAAGAGAATACTGCAAGTTCAAAGAGACTTCAGACTACTCTCTTCATCCAATAGAAAAATATAATACTTTAGCTAGTTCATTTAGTACAGATAATTTTGAAGGTGTTTCGAGATTACAATTGGATGAAACCATTGATTCAAATAATTGTGGATTTTCACTAGAGGTAAAAGCTAATAGAACCATTGAAGACTTAATTTATATTGATTATGAATTAAATTCTGAAAATCCTAAGGTTGTAGATAAGAACCTAATTGTTTTAGGAGAAAAAAGTACAGTTAATGTTTTAATAAAATATACATCTGCTGATGAAAGTATTTACTATCACAATGGCTTTACTAAAATACATGCAAAAAAAGATTCCACTGTAAATATTTTTATTGTACAAAATCTAAACTACAATACTAATCACTTTAATTCTCTTTTTTCTAAAGTAGAAGAAGGGGCAAAAATCAATCTTATTCCTATAGAATTGGGTGCTAAAAAAGCTATAACAAACTATTCATCTGATCTTGTAGGTGATAATAGCGAAAGCACTATTAGTTCCGTTTACTATGGAGATGCAGATAGATTGATAGATATAAACTTTAAAATGACTCATATCGGCAAGAAGACCTCTAGCAATATAGATGTAAAAGGTGTTTTAGCTGATAAGTCTAAAAAGACTTTTAGAGGAACATTGGATTTCAAGACAGGTTCTTCTAAGTCAAAAGGTTCTGAGGAAGAATATGTTATGCTTCTATCCAAAAATGCACGAAACAACTCAATTCCTCTACTTCTTTGTAGTGAACATGACGTTGAAGGTCAGCATGCTGCATCAGCAGGAAAAATCGATGAAGATGCATTATTCTATCTTATGAGCAGAGGTATAAGTGAACTTAATGCCAAAAAGCTTATGATAGAAGGATATCTAACACCTATTATAGATAAAATACCAGTAGATGATTTAAGGCAGCAATTAATGAACTCAGTTAAGGATAGACTGAAAAATGAATAACCTAAAAGAACTTTTTCCTATTTTAAATCAAAGTTTTAATGACTTGCCAGTGGTATATCTTGATAGTGCTGCCACCACTCAAAAGCCATTATCTGTTATAGAAGCTTTGAATAAATATTATAAGGAAATAAATGCAAATCCTCATAGAGGGGCTTATACTTTAAGTGTTAAAGCAACTGATAGTTTTGAACAAGGTAGAGAAAAAGTAAAAGATTTTATAAACGCCAAATCATCAAAAGAAATAATTTTTACTAAAGGAACTACTGAAGCTCTAAATTTAATAGCATATTCTTACGGTAACTTAAAATTAAATAAAGATGATGAAATAGTTATAGGAATTACAGAGCATCACTCAAATCTTATTCCTTGGCAGCAAATAGCTATTGCAAAAGGCTGCAAACTAAATTATTTATATATTGACTCTAACTATGAATACACAATGGATGAGATAGATAAAAAAATAACACACAAGACCAAACTAGTAGCAATAGGTCATGCTTCTAACGTCCTTGGAACCTTGAATCCTGTAGAATATGTAATTCATAAAGCCCATGAAGTTGGAGCTAAGGTTGTTATCGACGCCGCACAGAGCATAGCCCACAGAAAAGTAGATGTCCAAAAATTAGATGCTGATTTTTTGGTGTTTTCAGGTCATAAAATGTTTGCACCTATGGGCATAGGCGTACTATACGGAAAGCAAGAATTACTAGAAGAAATGCCTCCATTCTTATATGGTGGTGATATGGTAGAATATGTTTACGAGCAAGAGACCACCTTCGCTGAACTACCTCACAAATTTGAAGGCGGTACTCAAAACGTTGAAGGCGTTATCGGCCTATCAGAGGCTATTGACTTTATAGATTCAATAGGGATAGACAATATAATTAAGCACGAGCACGAAATCATTTCATATGCCTACGATAAGTTAAGCGAACTTGGTTTTGTGAAGATTTATACTACAAGCAATAAAGATTTGTTAGGCTCTGTCTTATCATTTACCATTGATGGTATACACCCTCATGACTTAGCTACAATACTAGACTCAAAAGGAGTATGTGTAAGAGCAGGTAATCACTGTGCTCAACCACTTATGCGATATCTAAATATAAATTCTACTTGTAGACTAAGCGTTTCAGTCTACAATAATAAACAAGATATAGATACTCTAGTAACTGCACTTGAGTATGCTAGGAGGTTATTTGGTTATGGATCTCAGTAATATATACACTCAACTAATAATGGAGCATAACAACTCAACTAGAAACAAGCGTCACCTAGAAGAATTAGATAGAGTTGAAAAAGGACACAATCCAAGCTGCGGTGATGAAATACAACTAGAAGTAAAATTTGATGGTGATTATATAAAAGATGCCGCTTTCACAGGTACAGGTTGTGCTATTTCACAAGCATCTACTTCTATAATGATAGACCTTATTAAAGGAAAAAGAAAAACCGAAGCATTAGAGCTTGTAAATACCTTTATATCAATGATCAAAAAAGACATAACCGATGATGAATATTTAGAAAAGCTTGAAGATGCTCTAATATTCAAAAATATATCTAATATGCCTGCAAGAGTAAAATGTGCTGTACTGGCATGGCATACTTTAAATGAAGCTATTAAAACTGAATAACTTTAACATCTTAATTATAAATAAAAAAGGGATTCCTAATTTTTTAGAGAATTCCTTTTTATTTTCATTAAATATTTATAATTGGTTAAACTAGTAAAATAATTTTACCTTAATATTATTATTTAATTAAAATTTGACATATTATTATAATTTTGTTGGATTCAATGTAGGTTTATGGTATATTTATAAATAAAATTAAAAGTTTTATAAATTAAATGGGGAGTTCTTATGAATACTGAAAATAATATAAATGAAATAGACATGCTTCTCTTAAAGATAAATGAAGTTAGATATAATAATCCTGAAAAAGCCATAAAGCTTTCATTAGAAGCCCTATCCCTATCAGAAAGTATAAACTATGATTTAGGCGCAGCAGCATCAAAGCATATGATATCTAGCTGTTACTATACTATAGGAAATTATGAAGAAGCTATAACTTTGACTTTTGACTCTCTAGATTTTTTTATTAAAGAAAACATATATGATCTCCAATGGAGCTCCTACAATTTACTAGGCAACACTTTTAGTGAGCTTGGTGATTATGAAAGAGGTATGGATTTCTACAATAATGCTGAAGAAGTCGCATATTTAATCGATGAGGGAAAAAAGTTCGATACTAACTCATCTAAAGAAAAAGCAATGGTTCGTACATTAAATAATATTGCTGAAAACTATAAACTTCTCAAAGCTTACGATGAGTCATTAGAATATTGTAATAGAGCCTATTATATTGATAAAAATTATGATTTTCAATTCTCTAAAGGTGTAACAATTCTTAGCTTAGGAGAATTATATTATTTACTTCATGAGTATGATAAAGCAAATATCTTATCCTTTAGAGCACTTGAATATTTCAAAAAATATAACTATACATTAGGTCAACCAGAATGTTATAAACTTGCAGCCCTTACATATTGGAAGAAGAATGATTTTGATAAGGCGGATGAGTATTTCAATATCACAATAGATAGAATTGGTGCTCAAAGTTCGCCCTATAATGAAATAGATGTATATGTAAACTATTATCAATATCTTAAGGATAGAAATGATCTTGAAAAATCTTTAACTATTCTTCATAAAGCTTATGATCTATCTATAAAAAACAATTTTGTAGAAAAAATATCTGAGACCGCTTCTATTCTATCAATATTTTATGCTGAACTTAAAGATTTTCAAACTGCTTTTAATTATTTTAACATGCATTTAGAAAATGAAAGAATTAATGCTGCATATTTAAATAAGCATAGAATAAACAACTTGAATATAAGTAAAAAAATCAAAAAAATTGAGATAGAAAAAAAGGAAATTATAGATAATAATGAAAATCTGCAAAGAAAATCGGAATCTCTTCAAATGGTTGTAGAGAAATTATCTATAATAAGTGAATTAGGACAAAAGATCACTTCGAGTTTAGATTTAGACTCTATTATTGATATTCTTTATTCAAGTATAAAAAACTTTATGGATTTAACGTATTTAAGCATAGGTCTATACGATGATGAAAACTCAGTAGTTAACTATTTAGATGTAATTGAGCACGGAAAAAAGAAAAAAAAGAAAAGCACTAATGTCAAAAACCATTCAAACTTTACTAGCATATGTATTGAAACCGAAGACTTTGTAATCATTAATGATATGAATAAAGAATTTTCAAAATACATGGATAGCGAAACATACAAAGCCGTTATGAATAAAGATCAATATGAGTTACAATCTTTAATCTTCTGTCCTCTTAAGGTAAACTCTAATATAATTGGTGTCATGTCCATACAAAGTGAGAAAAAAAACTCTTTTACATCTTATCATGTAGAAATGGTTAAATCACTTTCCTCATATGCTGCAATTGCTATAAATAACGCTATAAAATCAAAACAATTGGAGATGGAGATAGAGAAAACACATACTGTTCAATTTGAACTTAAGAGATTAAATGAAAAATTATTATTTCTTTCTGAAAATGATAGTATGACTAAAATTCCTAATAGAAGAAAACTTGACAAATATCTATATGAGCTTTGGGAAAAGCATGTACAAGAGAAAAAAGTTTTATCTTTAATAATTTTCGATATAGATAACTTTAAAGAATATAATGATAACTATGGTCATATAGCCGGTGATAGGTGTATTGTTACCATCGCTAATATTCTATCAAGCGTTAAAGATGAAAATTATTTTCCTGCAAGATATGGTGGAGATGAATTTGTAGTTGTATTACCTGAATATCAGCTAGACAGAGCTTTAGACTTTGGTGAAAGCTTAAGGCGAAAAGTGGCTATGGCAAATATTCCACATAAATTCTCCTCAGTATCTGATAAAGTAACATTATCCATTGGAATAACTTCACTTGTTCCAAGTACTGAATTAACTATAAATGAATTTATAAACAAAGCCGATGATGCTCTATATCTTGCAAAGAAAAGAGGAAAAAATCAGACAGCTAGTTTTATTAATTAAAATAATACTATGAGTTTGACTTTATAAATTTGTATTACGGTTAAATACACTAACCAAGTTTAATTTTACTTGATTAGTGTCTTTAACCGTTTAATTCAATTTTAAACAAAAATATAAATAAAGTTATACTTATTTAATAATACAACTCATATTTTTCACAATATCAAACCTAATTTTGAGCTAAAACTTAATCATCGCTTTAAAACCAAACAGCTTCGATATATTCACATTAATTAATTATTTTTGTTACAAAAGCTTGATATTAATGTTAACATAGTTTATAATTATACACAAGAACACTTGGATTGTTGTGTTCTTTCTCCTAACCTTACCTGGACACCGCTACACGCAGTGTCCCCCCTTATTTTTTTCTTTATAAACTCTCTCTATTCTACTTGAATAATTTTACACTTTCTAGGATAAAAAATTCTAAGATTATCAATAAACATCACCTATATTCAATAGGTCGTATACTCTATCATTTTAAAATATATACTAAAAAAACACTCCTATAGTTGTTTTAATACAACTTTTAAGAGTGCTTTTACGTATAAAGCCATAAATAATATTACATATATCATAACTAAGTGAGTTTTGACATATATCACAGCCAAAACTCACTTTTCAAATAATAAAAAATCTTCTATCTCATTGCAAATGCTTACTTAAGACCTACTATCCTTCCCATCCTTCAGGGAACTCAGCATTGTGATAAACATTCTGAACGTCATCATCATCTTCTAATTGATCAAGCATCTTTTGGAACTTAACTGCTGTTTCTTCATCTATCGCTGTGTATGTATCTGCAACTGCTTTAATATCAGCTTCTAAGAACTCTAAACCATTAGTCTCTAAAGTTTCTCTTACAGAACCAAAATCTTCAGGTGTAGTCATTATAACAAACACTTCATCTTCAGATGAAAAATCTTCAGCACCTGCATCTAGTGCCATCATCATCAATTCATCTTCATCTACTGAATCAGATTTTTCTATTACTATTTCACCCTTCTTTTGGAACATAAAGCTTACGCATCCTAAAGCTCCCATGTTTCCACCTTGCTTTGTGAAAGCGTGTCTTACGTTACCAGCAGTTCTGTTCTTGTTGTCAGTTAATGTTTCAACTATAACAGCTATTCCTGATGGACCATATCCTTCATAAACTATTTCTTCATATGTAACTGTATCTGCTTCACCAGCAGCTTTCTTTATTGCTCTTTGTATATTATCATTAGGCATATTTGCAGCTTTTGCTTTAGCCACAACATCTCTAAGCTTCGAATTTGTATCAAGATTTGCTCCACCATTTTTGATTGCCATGGCAAGCTCTTTACCTATTTTAGTAAAAACCTTACCTCTTTTAGAATCAACTTTACCTTTTTTTGCTTGTATATTATGCCATTTTGAATGTCCTGACATTATTGTTCCTCCTAACCATCATATGAATACAATAAATTCCTAAATATTATATCATAGCCATTTTTCATATTCAACTTATCAAACTATCGACTAATGCTAAATATACTCATTTAAGCCAATTTAAACATTTGGCGCTACATTAAGTTAATAATATTTAAACCAATTAATTATTAACTTATATTTCTTTATAAAGCCTATTATCCTGCTTAAAATATAACCCTTCTTCATCTTCATAAAGGATTGCTTTTCCGTTAGTTTGTTCTGTAATACTTTGTTTAATCTTCTCACTTTCTTGCTTCTCAGCTAAAATATACAAGTCTACTACATCTGTGTAAACTATATTCTCGATATGCAATTGATTCTGTCCACATATATACTGAACCTTTCCCAATAGATCATACTCTAATGTAATATTAATTCTTACACCTAGTACCTTATCTACTATTCCAGCTGCTTTTATAGCAATTGCAGCTCCTTTTGTATAAGCTCTTGTGAGTCCTCCTGCACCTAAGAGTATTCCTCCAAAATATCGAGTTACCACTACAGTACAATCTGTAATTTCATTTTTCTTTATAACTTCAAGAATAGGAATTCCAGCTGTTCCTTGAGGTTCTCCATCATCACTATATCTTTGTATATTCATATTTTGTCCAACTATATAAGCATAACAATTATGGGTAGCAGTCTTATGCTTATTCTTTATTTCAGCTACAAAAGCCTTGGCTTCTTCTTCTGATTCCGTTCTTTTAATGTATCCAATAAACTCTGATTTTTTTTCGTCAAAGCTATCTTCTCCGTAACCTTTAATTGTTAGGTACGCCATAAACCTTAGCCTCCTCTGATAGTACACTAGAAATTATATCTATACCCTTTCTTATCTTATCACAGTCAGTTTGAGAAAACCCTATTTTAAAATATCTTTCTCCTTCATTGGAATGTTTATAAAACATAACACCTGGGGTTATTAGCACCCCGTTTTCTCTTAGCTTATAAAACAATTCAATAGAATTTATTTGTATACTATCGCTAAGTTTAAGATAGAAGTGTAATCCTCCCCCTGGAGGATTAAACTCTACTTTATCGTTTAATTTATTTTGAATTTCAGTGCTCATAAAGTCATATCGTTCTTTATATTTCACATTTAGAAGTTTAATATGTTCAACCCAATACTCTCTTTCCATATACATTTCAAGTGCTCTTTGCATAAGCGAAGAAGTAGATATATCTGTATTGACCTTTGAGTTTTGAACTGAATCCTTAAATATTCTAGGACATACTAAATAACCAATTCTTATTCCTGGTAGAAATATCTTAGAAAAACTCTTTATATATATTACACGATCATTTTTATCATAAGATTTCATTGAAGAATATTTAGTATTTTTATCATATATGAGTTCTGCTAGATAATCATCTTCAATAATATAGAAATCATGTTCCTCCGCCAGCTTCAGTAGTTCTTCTTTTTTATAATCGGAATAGCTTACAGTAGAAGGGTTTTGAAAGTAACTCATAAAATAAAAACATTTTATCTTATTCTTTTTAAGTATTTTTTTCAATGCCTCTAGATCTACACCATCTTTCTCTATTGGAACTTCAAAAATATTTGCTTTTCTTGATTTAAATACAGAAAGAGCTCCACTATAGGTAGGTTTTTCAACAATGATATTATCATTTACATTGATAAGTGCTTTTGAAACTATATCTATTCCTTGCTGTGCCCCAGAAACTATAAGTATATCATCAAAATCTAACTTATTATTCCAAAACTTTTCATTTATTCTCTCTCTTAACCTTTCGTATCCTAAAGCATCTTGATATATTAATGCTTCCGCACCATCTCTATCAAGAACATCATTTAAAACGGCCTTCAAGTCAGCTACAGGAAAAAAATCTGCTGAGGTTGTCTCTCCAGTAAAATCTATAACTTCATTCAATCTCCCACTACTAAGCTTTTTGAAAGTAATTGAATAACTCTTCTTAAATCCTCGTATACTATCTCTTCTTTTTGCATAAGTCCCACTACCAATTTTTTGATTAGCATAACCTTCTGCTTGCAATTTTTTATAAGCATTAATTATAGTAACTTTATTCAATTTTAAAAAATCTGCTAATTCTCTTATCGATGGCAGCTTCTCGCCATCTTTAATTTGATTTTTATCAATTAAACTTTTTATATGTGCATATAACTGAATATATTTATTAAACTCATCACTAAACCTTAATCTATATTTATCCATAATATTCACCTAAACTAAGAGGTATACCTATATATAATACACCACTTTAAATTTCATTTTTTAATGTAATATAAAACTAAAAATCATACTTGATTATAAGACAACTCTAAAATGTATATTTCCACCTTTAGCAATATACATTTTCCTCACCTATTAAGTTTCCAGAAATACTTTTTATACTTCTAAAATCTTTTCTAATAATTTTTCTACAAGATAATTCTTTTAATATATCTTCCATATGTATATTAAATCCTTTAAAGAACGCATCTAATTTTATCTCTTCAGCGCTCATGAAGTCTTTATGTTCTCTAAAGTATTTTATTAATGCACTACAGCAGCTTCTCATATTTTTTTCCAAAAAATTTTCAACGAAATTTAAAGTACTATATATGGTCTCTTCCAAATCATCAGATGTATTAACAAGTTTATCTAATATAAAGTGAAAGTTATCATCTAAATTTATAGCAACGCTTACAACATCTTTACTTACTAAGTAACCATTAAAATTCAGAAATAAGCTTGCAAAATTCTCAACTGTTCTCATGCAAGCTAAATAAGCTGACTTTATATTGTTATTAGCAATTAATTTCTTACAGTGACTTATATCTTTTAGTATATCTCCTAAATAAACTAAGTTCCATTTTTCTCTTTCACTATCGTTTATATATCTAAAGCTATTGAAAACATTTGTTATGTGCTCGTCCTTAGAAAATATTAACTTAGAGGATATTAGTATTCTATGCATATATCCGCCTATAACATTATTCTCATAAAAATTCAAAAAGTTTTCCTTACTTAACAGTTTCATATGTACTGAAATACCGTTTTCTTCAGTATAAATATTTCTTATGCTCTCTTGTTGTTCCTTCAAAATAACGAATATATCAATATCCGATCCTTCCCAAAGGTCCCCTGTTACCATACTTCCAAAAGCCATAACAGCTAAAATATCCTCATTTTTTCTTAATCTTTCAATAACAGAATTAAAAACTTTCTGATATCTCAAAATTTCATTTGTCATATATTAGCCCCCAATATATAATTTTTAAACATATTTCATTTATAAATATTTAAATTATTTCAGTACTTATTATACTATGAAACATAAAACTTCACCATAATAAAGTGACACCATAAATTGTTATATGTACAAGCTTTTTATTCCAACATTCTTTAATTGCTTACATTTAGAGCATTGAAACACATGTCTACAATCGCCATTTTCATATTCTAGCTCATCTTCAGGGGCATAAGAGTCTCTAAACTCCTGCACTCTTCCTTTATCCTCCATTTCCCCACCACATTCTGAGCATGTAATTTTAATATTAGACAAACTGTTACATAAAGGACAAATTCTTTCCATAATAAATCCCTCCAAACGTTTATACTATAATATAAACCTTAATTTTGGAGGGTTATTCATAAGGATCAATATTCTTTTCAAAAAATCTTACTCTTGCTCTGACTAAACCCCATAGTTCATCAGCCTCATCTAGTATACTTACTGCTAAATCCAGTGCTTTTTTAACATCTCTTTTTTTACCATAATTATTAGCTTGAATAAGGTTTGACATACCAGCAAAATTTTGAGCTACGGTACTTAACTCGTAAATTGTATCAACTAAAGGTCTAACCTTTCTATCAAAGTATATCTTTTCTAGCTCATTAACCTGTAGTGATTGTGTAGCAGTCTTTAGCTCATCTGTTTTTGCAATTACATCTCCAGCTAACAAGTACTTTCCAGCAGTAGTTAAATTATCTGATGATGTGGCCCCTGATTGTTTCAGTTTATCAGAACTTGTTTGTAATTGATATAGAGCACTATTTGGATTTGGTCCCTGACCACTACCCGGGTATGCTCCTACACCTTGATTAATAAATCTATCACCATTGTCCTTCGATTCATCATTTTCTTCTGTTTTCTCATCATTAGAATTATTTTCTTCCTGAAACCCTTTATCCTTTTCATCCATATTGATCTTCAACTCTCGATATTAGTCATATATATTTATATTAGAAAAGGAGTTATTTTATTCAATAATAGGGAAAGTTAATGTTGCAGTTCGTAACTCTTACTCTTATTGTAAATCTCTTCATCCACTGTAGCTTTTATATAGGTACCATCTTCTTTATATTCCTCTTCAAGAACCTTTCCATTTCTATGAAGAAATGCTACCATATGTTGATCAGAGTAAGGAACTAGAACTTCTATATCTCTCATTTTACTTGGTAACTGTTTGCCTATTTCTTTTAAAAGACTATCTAAATTAATCTTATTCCTAGCTGATATTTCTATTATTTCATATTGAGAGTTATTTTTTCTTAATTCCTCTACTACATCATTTGTTGTTTTATCAATCTTATTCAATACTAATATTATTGGTTTATCCCGTACACCAAGTTCTGCAAGTACTTCTTCAACTGCATAAATTTGCTCCTGTGCATAGGAAGATGCTGCATCAACTATATGACACAATATATCTGAAAATATAACTTCTTCTAAAGTAGATTTGAAGGCTTCCACCAAATCATGAGGTAGCTTTCTTACAAACCCTACTGTATCAGTAAGGGTAGCTATTCTATTATCTAAGAGTGTAATAGCCCTTGTTGTGGTGTCTAAGGTTGCAAAAAGCATATCAGCTTCAAATACCTTTTCTTTATTCAGTGTATCTCTGGAAGAAGCTAAATCACAAAGAGAATTTCTAAGAGTTGATTTTCCAGCATTAGTATATCCTACTAAGGAAATTTGAGGTATATTTTGCTTGTTTCTCTTTTCTCTTTGAGTTTCTCTATTTTTCTTAATTTTTTTAAGCTCACTTGATAGATCATAAATTTCTTCCCTTATATGTCTTCTATCAGTCTCCAACTTCTTCTCTCCAGGTCCTCTAGTACCAATACCTCCACCAGTTCTAGATAAAACTGTACCTAATCCTCCAAGCCTTGTAAGTCTATATTTAAGTTGAGCCAATTCTACTTGGATTTTTGCTTCCCTTGTTTTAGCTCTTCTAGCAAATATCTCTAATATAAGAGTGGTTCTATCTATCACCTTAGTTCCTATGGCTTCCTCAAGATTTCTAACTTGAGATCCAGAAAGTTCATCATCAAATATTATTAAATTAGCTCTGTAAGTCTGCCTTAACATAGCAATTTCAGCCACTTTTCCACTACCGATATAATATGCAGCGTCTATTTTGTTTCTATTTTGGAAAACCCTAGTTATAACAGGGATGTCACATGCCTTAGTTAATTCTTCAAGTTCATCTAGACTATCTTCACTATCACAACCAACAATAATAGCCTTTTCTGTATAATCTTCTATTACATTATTAGACTTAATAATATCTTCTATATGATTAATTCTATCTAATATATTCATGTTCAAAACAGTTTCCACTGATAGGTTTGTTTCTTCTTCGGTTATCAGCTTATCGTTCTCAACAAAACAAAAACCTAAGGATAGATCAGTAACTTTTCCTTCAGATACTCCTATTGCTACTATACAATCAAGTTTTAACTTAAGCAAAGCAGATAAATCTAACGCCGATAGATTCGATACACCGTTTGGATGAGTATGTATTATTCTTACCCCGGATAACTTTTTTTCACTTATATCAATTAGCGGCATCTCAACAGATGTACTATCCCCGATTGCTACACTTACAACTGATCCTTTTCTATCAATAGCAACACTTACTTCTCTTTCTAATGTAGTAGTAATTTCTGCTATTTTACTTACTATTTCTTCTATACAAACAGAGTACTTAGGCACCTTATAGTCATAAATACTCTCTAGTTCATTTAATATACTATTTTTTACGCCTTCAACGTTTCCATATATCATAATATAAGCACCTCCTTTAAGGTATATCCTTACTTGACAACTTTCATATTATTTTATATTATAAAAACAACTTTGTAAATGTTGCTATCTTATTTTGAGCGTTTTATAAAGATTCTATTTATAAATAAAAATTAATTTATTTGTAAATTAATTTTGGTTAATGTTAATTAGTTAAATTTCCGTTAACTACTACTATACGAATAAAATATATTTTTTTATTGTTGATAAAAACTAAAGATATCTCAATTCTTTTTAAAACATATAAATCCAACAATAAAAAAACATATAATTATATAATTTAATTTTGATGGAGGATCATCATGGAGGATAAAAACCGTAATATACTTTTTAGTGAAGAACAAATTTCAGCTAGAATAAAAGAAATAGGTAAAGTTATAACAGAAGATTATAAAGGTAAGAACCTATATGTATTATCTTTATTAAGAGGTAGCTTTATATTTGCTGCTGATTTAGTTAGAAATATAGATACAAATGCAAAAATAGGTTTTATGACTACTTCAAGCTATGGACATTCAGAAGAAACTACTGGTGTAGTAAGAGTAGTTAATGATATTCCTGATAACATAGAAGGCTATGATGTATTAATTGTTGATGATATAGTGGATTCAGGTATCACTATGGATTTCGTTGTAAATCATGTTAAGAAGTTTGGCGCTTCATCTGTAAAGACTTGTGTACTATTAGATAAACCTTCAAGAAGAAAGGTATCTATAGAGCCAAATTACTGTTGTTTCCAAATTGAAGATGTTTTTGTAGTTGGTTATGGACTAAACTACGGAGATTACTATAGAAATATTCCTTACGTATTTAACTGGGAAGAAAAATAAAACACACTTTGTGTGTTTTATTTTTTTATTCCGTCCATGTTTAAATCTATAGATGTTCTTGGAATTTTTCCTACTATTACTGTTTCAGCTATAGGTATTTGATTCTTTACTTCTACCTCATCATTTTCTAAAGGAATTATTACTTTCATCTTAGTATAAACTTCAATATAAATTTTGTGTCTTGTCTGATTTATGCCCGCTGTTTCAAAGTCTGAAGAGTATTTTGTTTCTATTCTTCCCAAAGGTTCCATTTTCACTGTAATTTTTGGTCCCCAATATGACATTATGTTACTTTTAGTTATATAGCCTAGTGGTAGTTTTATGCCAACTGATCCGATGGAATTAAGTTCTTTTTGTGACTTTAAAGCAACCTCAGAAGCAATAGCACTCATCTTTACAGTGTCGGCCTTTAGCATTACAATATTCCCTTCTTTATCCTTGTCCACTCTTATTATGTCATCATAATTAAATTTTTCTGAATAGACCTCTAATATATTCTGGTTTATTATCTCCGTAGCTTTAGATCTCATTTCAGCATTTGCCACTACCATGACTGTTGGAGTAATAATTTTATCAAAATAGTATATAAAACCGGTAAAAGTGGATATGATTACAAGTGAACATGAAATAATTATTATTTTTAATTTTTTATATTTGCTTGTCCTAATTTTTTTCACCTACTTATCATAGTGTATTCATCTTATTAATATGCTATAATATTGTAGAATATTTTTATTTCCTGCTTGAAATTAAATTTTAGGAGGATGCGATGGCAGAGAAGAAGAAAAAGAATATAAATAACAAACGTAAAAAGAAGAAGAAGTCTAGGAAAGTACTTAGAATATTTCTATTTTCATTTTTATTTTTAATATTATCGGCATTTGTAGTTGGTGGTGGTTACGTTTATGCAATCATTAAGAACGCACCTGAATTAAACGTAAATAATGTTCTTTCGCTTAGTCAACAATCCCGTATATATGATAATAAGGAACAGTTAATGGATAATGTTCAAACCGACGTTCAACGTATCGTTGTATCTTCCGATGACATTCCTCAGTCACTTAAGGATGCTTTTGTCTCTATTGAAGATGAAAGATTTTATGAACACAAAGGAATTGATGCCCAAAGAATACTTGGAGCTATCTATATTGACGCTAAAAATATACTAACAGGAAAAAAAGGACTTCATGGTGCATCGACTTTAACACAACAATTACTTAAGAACACTATCTTAACTAATGATATTACATCACAAAGAAAAATAACTGAAATGTATTTAGCATTAAAATTAGAAGGGCTTTTAACTAAGCAACAAATACTAGAAGCCTATCTAAACACAATCCCATTAGGTGGACAGGTGTACGGAGTTGAGGCTGCTTCACTTAAATATTTTGGTCAAAGTGTAAAAGACAAAAAGCTAACTATAGTACAGTGTGCATATCTCGCTGGTATGAATCAAGCACCTTCATACTACGATGCATTTTCACCACAAAACCAAAAGAATCCAACATCTTATCGTAATAGAACGAAGACCGTTCTATCTAAGATGCTAGAAAGACAAACAATAACTCAAGCGCAGTATGATCAGGCTATAAAAGATGTTGATGCAGGAAACTTTGGATTCCAACAAAAAACAAGTGTTACTGAGAAAATGAATTTTGAATGGTTCTCAAGACCTGTTATACAACAAGTAAAGAATGATTTGATGCAAAAATATAAATATTCTGAGGCTGAAGCTTCAAAAATGCTGACTAATGGTGGTTTGAAAATATACACTACTATGGATAGAGATCTTCAACAAGCTACTCAGCAAATACTTGATGACAGCAATAACTTTAATTTATCAAACAATAAAAACGAATATTATGAATCTGGAAGTTACAAATGGCCTAAACTTCAAGCTTCTGCTACTATAATGGATTACAAAACTGGTCAAGTTAAAGCCATGGTTGGCGGTAGAGGTAATCAGCCTCCTATGAGTATAAACAGAGCTTATAGTACTTCAGGACTTCGTTCAGTAGGTTCTGCAACAAAACCACTAACTGTATATGGTCCTGCAATAGACATGAAATTAATGACGCCTGCTAGTCCTGAGGAAGATACTCCTTTACCTGAAGAGATAAGTAAAAAGTATCCTAGAGACGACAAGGGCCAGCTTTGGAACCCTAAGAATGAAGATGGTACTTATAAAGGAACTATATCTTTAAGAGATGCACTTAAATACTCAAGAAACCCTGTAGCTGTAAAAATAGAAGATGCTATAGGAACTAATGTCGGTCTCTCTTATGGTGAAAAATTTGGTCTTAAATACAACAAAGCCTCAAAATCAAGTATAGCAACTCTGGCTTTAGGTCAGTTTAACAATGATCCGAAAGATAGAGACGGTGGAAACAGCTATATAATGGCTGCAGCATATGGAACCTTTGGTAATTCAGGTGTATATACTGAACCAATTTTATATACTACAGTTAAAGATGCTACTGGCAAGGTTATTCTTGATAAGACACCTGAAACAAAAAAGATATTATCACCTCAATCTGCATATGTGATGTATGATTTACTAAAAGGCCCTGTTAGCTGGTCCTCTGCTCCAGCAAAGTTTGGAGATATACCAGTTGCAGGTAAGACAGGTACTACTACTGATAATAAGGATTTGTGGTTCTCAGGATTAACACCTTACCTATCTGGAGCTGTATGGGTAGGTTACGACCAACCAACTACTCTTAAAGGTTTTAGTGGATCTGCAGTTTCACCAATTTGGGGTAAAATTATGGCTGTAGCTCATCAAGGATTGCAAACTAAAGAGATAGAAATGCCTTCAGGAATTGTCAAAGCTTCAGTTTGCATAGACTCTGGAAAATCCCCTACTGATTTATGTAATAAAGATCCTAGAGGCAACAGAGTTGTTCAAGATATATTTATAGATGGTACTCAACCAACAGCACTCTGTGATGTTCACGTAACTGCTAAGATAAACAAGGCTAATGGCAAACTTGCCACAGACAATACTCCTGCAAATCTAATTGAAGAAAGAGTATTTGTTAAAAATTCAACTCAGGCAGGAATTGGATTACCGACTGAGCAGGATGATACAAAGCCAACTCTACCAGTTATAGATAACAATACAACTGGAAATAATACTAACACTAATAATAACGGTGGAGCAACCAATGGAAATACAGAAGTAACTAATGGTTCAAATAATACTAATTCAAATTCTAATAATAACTCAAATTCTAATAATAACAGTACGAATAATAATCCTTGGACTCCAGCTGGTAACGCCAATAACGGTAATCACTAAAAAAAGGTAGCTCATACGAGCTACCTTTTTTACATCATTCTTTGAAAAGCAATTTCCTTTTCTAAGCATTTGTTATCTATATCAATATTTATCCTATATATTTTAGGACATCCTACTTCTCTCCACTTTTTCATATATTTCGCATTGGCTTCCACTTCATAATAATAGCATTCATCATATTCATCAGAAAATTCTAAAAAACTGTTTATGCTATTCTTATGTATTTTCAACAAATTCTTATCCAAATTATTTACTATTATCGCGAGGTATTTCAAAGGAATCACATAAGGGTACATACTCTTACCCTTTAACTTCTTGCTATCCAATAAACACCTTCTCACTATGGAATTTTCTTTAAATTCATCTTTTATGTGTGCTCTCAGAATTAAGTTTCCAGTTTTATTTTTTTCAATTTTAATTCCAATCATTATATTCATCCTTCTCATTTGTAAAAGTGTCATTTTATTCAAACTCTATTTAGTTTTATTTTTATCCTCAAGTTTATTACTCATTTCAGTCAAATCTTCCAATTGATATACTATAGCATTTACTGATATCTGTAATTCTAACAGTGAAAGTAGTAATGATATTAGAAGTGCTACCAAGCTTATACCAAAAGTTATCTGCCCTATAACTTGTTTATTTAAAAATAATGCTAGCATAGATAAAACACATAAAAAGAAACTAAATACCCCCATAGTCTGCATGTATTTAATAAGTCTTATCCTTTTATTTAGATTCTTTATTTGCGCCAAAATCCGCTTTTCTGGTGTCTTTCTATAATGTAGGTCTAGTTGTCTAAGCAGCTGGGCTAATGTAGCAAACCTGCTAGTATAAGCTGATATAAGAAGAGAAATCGCTGTAAAAAGTAATGCTGGTGTCGTAAGTTCAAGCTTCAAAATATCCCTCCTAAAAATAAATTGGCTACAGAATGTTAAATCTATTGTTTAAGATTACTAACATACTATAGTCATCAAATATACCTTTAAGTGTTTCTCTAATACCTTCTATTTATTTTCCATATGATTTATTATCTCCACTACTTTTTCTTCACCTAACAACTTTTTTATTGCATTGATGCAAATATCTAAACTACTCATTATACTTGAGCCTATCATTACTCTTCCGTTATCAACCATTGATTTGTTAACAATCTTAACCTTCGGACAAATCTCTTGAATTTTACCTCTTAACTTAGAGTGCACAGCTATAGGCATATCTTTTATCAAATTCGACTTTGCAAGTAACATTATACCAGAATCTATTACTAAAACCATCTCGCATTCATAATAACATCTCTTCAAAAAATCACTTAGTTTTTGATTATTCAAAATATCTTCGTTATATTTTCCACTCGGTATAATAAGTATGTTTGGGCATTCGCTTTGAGAAAAAGCTGAGTTTGCAGAAAGCTTAAACCCGCTAGAAGTTTCTACCATACCCTCTTCGATTCCAATTGTATTAATATAAAATATATCTTTGTCGTGTATTTTATTAGCTAAAGAAAATATCTCAATCGGTCCACTTATACTTAGTAAATCTGCACCTTCCAAAACTATAATAGATACGTTTTTATTCTCACAACTTTCTTCCACAAGAAACTTTTCTTTCGTTAATTTAAAAGTTATATCATTTCCATGCCTTGCAACAGCTTCAAAACCTAACTTTAAAAATGATTCCTGAGATTTCTTGTTTGAGACTGTATCCATAATAACAAGGCCCCCAAACTCATAGAAAAAGTACTCTAGAATAAGCTTTGTCGCTTCAGCTCCATAACCTTGTCCCCTATGACTAGACTCTACTTTCAAATTAAATCTAGCTATCTTTGTAGCTGAATCATAACCATGAAAGCTTACTTCCCCAACAGGTACATCTTCCTTATTAAAAATCAGACAATAAAAGTTTTTCCCATCTGTAGGCATGACCATTTTCTTATAGAAATTTCCCCATTTATCTTCTTGGAATGCAAACACTCCCCCTATATCCTTCATGGTTTCATAATCACACCATAACTTCTTTACATAATTTAATTCTTCAAACTTTGGTTGTTTTATATAAACTAATTTTCCATCTCTTCTATATAAATCACTAATCTTCATAAAAAATCACCCAATTTCCATATTTAAAACTTATATTTCTAATATTTTCATAAATTAATTATATCTCAATAACACCACTTTTTATATAAGAATCTTTACATTATCACCATTATTTTGACTACAAAATTCTTACATGAAACATAATTTAGACCTGATCAAAAAATAATGAGTTCAGACTATTTACTCTATAAGTGTAATATTTTTTTGCTACGTTTAAGAATATTGTTGAAATTAAGTGGTTATAAAGGAGCTGCTATATGAGCGAGCTATTAGAATTAAATGATTTTTTCAGATGGAATGGCGTTAAAAAACTGTACTGTTCGAACGTAGTGAGTTTACAGTTTTAGCCATGGAATATGACAAAATCATATTAATTCTTTGCGCAAGCTCATTAAAGCATCGGATTGATAACCGCTTAATTTCAACGCAGTGTTTAACAGCGCCTATTTTACCTTCATTCTGAAAATTAAACAAATTTTACTTTTTTTCTTAAAAGTATTGATTTAGTTAGCAAAAATTAATATAATAACCTTGTTTGTTTAGTAATTATAAACAATTTGTTTAGTAATACGTATGTGTAATTTTTTACCTATTATAAAAATGGAGGATATGCAGCATGCAAATTGGAGAAAAGATTCGAAGATTAAGAATTGAAAAACAACTTACACAAGAAGAACTTGCGAATAGATGTGAGCTTTCAAAAGGTTTTATATCTCAGCTGGAAAACGACCTAACATCCCCTTCAATTGCGACGCTAATGGATATTCTAGAAATTCTCGGTACGAATCTAACAGAATTTTTCAGTGATGATTCAAATGAAAAAATCACCTTCACATATGATGACATGTTTGAAACTGAAAGCGAAGAACTAAAATATAAGCTTATGTGGCTAATTCCTAATGCACAGAAAAATGCCATGGAACCAATAATGATAACTCTTGATCCTGGTGGGAGATATGTAGAAGAAGAACCCCATGAAGGAGAAGAATTTGGTTTCGTTTTATGCGGAACTATAAATCTTCACCTAGGTGACAGAAAAGTAAAGTTAAAAAAGGGCGAGAGCTTTTACTTCAAACCTAAGGCTAATCATTTCATCTCAAATTGTGGTAAAACAGAAGCTAAGGTTATTTGGGTAAGTACTCCTCCTTCATTCTAATATAAGAGAGGTGTTTATTTTGGATGATAACATTATTGAAATTAAAAATGTGTCAAAAAGCTTCAATAATATAAAGATAATTGATGATTTAAATCTATTTATTAAAAAAAATGAATTCTTGACGCTTCTTGGTCCAAGTGGTTGTGGCAAAACAACTACTCTAAAAATGTTAGCGGGTTTTGAAAGTGTTGATGTTGGAACAATATCCTTTGAAGGAAATGACATTAATAATATTCCGCCCTATAATAGACAAATTAATACTGTATTTCAGAATTACGCTCTTTTTCCTCATCTAAACGTTTATGACAATATTGCTTTTGGTCTTAAAATAAAAAAGCTCTCTAAATCTACAATTAAAGAAAAAGTTACATCAATTCTGAAATTAGTTGCTTTAGAAGGCTTCGAAAAAAGAGATATAGATTCTCTAAGTGGAGGCCAGCAACAAAGAGTAGCAATTGCTAGAGCTTTAGTAAATGAACCTAAGGTGCTACTATTAGACGAACCACTGGGAGCTCTAGATCTTAAACTAAGAAAAGAAATGCAGTTGGAATTAAAAAACATACAACAAAAACTAGGTATTACTTTTGTTTTTGTAACCCATGACCAAGAAGAGGCACTTACCATGTCTGATACTATTGTTGTGATGGATAAAGGAATAGTACAGCAAATGGGTACGCCTGAAGATATCTATAACGAACCAATAAACTCATTTGTGGCTAAGTTTATTGGAGAAAGCAATATAATTGATGGCGTTATGTTAAAAGACTTTAGAGTTAAGTTTTGTGATAGTGAATTCGAATGTGTTGACAAAGGTTTTTCAAATAATGAGAATGTAGATGTTGTTATAAGACCAGAAGATATAAAGATAGTTGATTCCGAAAAAGGAATGCTTAAGGGAAAAATCACTTCAGTTATTTTTAAAGGAGTTCATTACGAACTGGAAGTTCTAGAACAGGATAGAAAATGGCTGATACACAATACAAAAAGTGCTCCAATTGGCTCAATGATAGGTCTAAGTATTCACCCTGAAGATATACATATAATGAAAAAAAGGATAACTACATAGTGAAAAAGCGTTCCTATGCTGCTTACCCATATTTTATTTGGAGTGTACTTTTTATTGTAATCCCCCTTTTTATGGTCTTATTCTTTAGCTTCACAAAAAAAATTGACAATTCCTTTATATTTTCTATGGACAACTATCATAAACTTATTAATCCAATATATTTAAAGGTTTTTTGGCGATCTATTTATCTTGCTTTTATTTCTACTTTATTATGCCTTGTAATAGGATATCCTGCCGCATACTTTATTTCAAAAATAAATTTAAAAAGAAGAAATCTCTTTATACTATTATTTATTTTACCAATGTGGATGAATTTTCTTCTAAGAACATATGCTTGGATGTCCATACTTGGAAAAAATGGTTTTATAAACACCCTATTAGTCAAGATAGGTCTTCCATCTATAACTTTATTATACACAGATGCAGCTGTACTTTTAGGTATGGTGTACAATTTTCTTCCTTATATGGTGCTTCCAATATACACTGTAATCATAAAAATAGATGAAAACCTTATAAATGCAGCACATGATTTAGGTGCAAATAAAGCTCAAGTTTTTGGCAAGGTAATATTTCCGCTTACTGTACCAGGGGTTATATCTGGGATAACTATGGTATTTATGCCTGCAGTAACGACCTTTGTAATTTCACGACTTCTTGGCGGCGGTCAGTATATGCTTCTAGGAAATCTTATAGAGCAGCAATTTACTAATATAGGCGATTGGAATTTTGGTTCTGCTATTTCTATATTTATGATGCTTATTATATTGCTATCAATGGCCATTATGACTAAATTTGATGGAGATGAAAATAAAGAAGGTGGTGGACAAGTATGGTAAAAAAATTAGGAGCTAAATTTTATTTATCCTTAGTTTTTTTATTCTTATACGCTCCAATAATTGTATTGATTATATTTTCATTTAACAATTCAAAGTCTATGGCCGTATGGGAAGGTTTCACTTTTAAGTGGTATAAAGAGCTTATAAGTGATGATAGAATTTTAACAGCACTTTACTATACTTTAAGTGTAGCTATTATATCAGCAACAATATCAACTGTTGTTGGAACTCTAAGTTCCATTGGCATATTTAAGATGAGAGGATTGAGTAAAAAAATAATTCTTAACGTAAACTATCTTCCAGTTTTAAATCCTGATATTGTTACAGGAATTGCTTTGATGAGTCTATTTGCTTTCTTTAGTTTTAAATTTGGATTTACTACTATGCTTTTAGCACATATAACCTTTAACTTACCATATGTAATATTATCAGTGCTACCTAAACTTAAGCAGTTACCAAATAATATTGAAGAAGCAGCTATGGATCTCGGTGCTACTCCAAGCTACACACTTAGAAAGGTTATACTACCACAAATCAAACCTGGAATAATATCTGGCTTTTTAATAGCTTTTACTATGTCAATCGATGATTTTGTAATAAGTTTTTTCACTACTGGATCAGGCGTTACTAATCTTTCAATAGAGGTATACTCTATGGCTAAGAGAGGAATAAAACCTGAAATAAATGCCTTGTCTACATTGATGTTCATTGTAGTTTTAACTTTATTATTGATAGTTAATAAAAAAGAATCTTTAATAAGAGGTGATTAAATTGATTAAAATAAAAAAAATAATTCCACTACTTGCTACAATTGTAGTTTGCACTTCATTATTTGCTGGGTGTAACAGTAAATCTAACGAATCAGGTAAAAAAGTATTAAATGTATATAATGTTGGTGATTACATAGATGAGGATTTATTAAAGCAATTTGAAGATAAAACCGGAATAAAGGTTAATTATGAGACCTATGATACAAACGAAATTATGTATCAGAAATTAAAAGGAGGAAACTCTAGTTATGAT
The DNA here is from genome assembly GCF_024341905.1 of Clostridium folliculivorans. GTDB lineage: Bacteria > Bacillota > Clostridia > Clostridiales > Clostridiaceae > Clostridium_AR > Clostridium_AR folliculivorans. The sequence goes on along the minus strand of NZ_BQXY01000001.1, from coordinate 734,488 downwards.
ATAGTTGTTCCTTCTGATTACATGGTTGAAAAAATGATCAAGGAAGATATGCTTGAGAAAATAGACTTTACTAAAGTTGAAAACTACAAGAATATAGATGAAAAGTTTAAAAATCTTTCTTATGATCCAAAAAATGAATACTCTGTTCCTTATATGTGGGGAACTTACGGAATTATATACAACAAAAAATTAGTTAAAGATCCAGTGGATAGTTGGAACATACTTTGGAACCCAAAGTATAAAGGACAAATTTTTATGATAGAATCTATAAGAGATTCTATAGGAGTGTCCCTTCGAAGATTAGGTTATTCACTTAACACAACTAAGGATGACGAGATAAATAAAGCTAAAGAAGAATTGATAAAACAAAAACCACTAGTCCTTGCATACGTAAATGATGAAGTAAAAGATAGAATGGTTGCAGAAGAGGCTGCTCTTGCAGTAGTTTATTCAGGTGATGCTGTAACAATGAAACAAAAAAACGCAAACCTACAGTATGTTATTCCAAAGGAAGGAAGCAATAAATGGTTTGATACTTTATGCATACCAAAGAATGCTAAACATAAAGCTGAAGCGGAGCAATTTATAAACTTCCTACTAGACCCTGAAGTATCCAAACAAAACACAGAGTACATTGGTTACTCTACTCCAAATAAAGCTGCTTTAGAACTATTAGATGATAAAATAAAGAGTGATCCTACAGCTTATCCTTCTGAAGATATTCTGAAGAAGTGTGAAGTTTTCGTTGATCTTGGAGAAAATCTAAAAAAATATGATGACGCTTGGTTACAAGTTAAATCAAACTAAAAAAAGCCTTTATAGGCTTTTTTTATTGTTCAAATTCAGGAAACCATAGATTGATTTCTTTTTGAGCACTTTCACTACAGTCAGAGGCATGCACTGAGTTTTCAGTTTTGTTTACACCAAACTTTTTTCTTATAGTTCCATACTCAGCCATTTCAGGATTTGTGTTACCGTTTATCTTTCTTACCTTTTCTATAGCCCCTTGTCCTTCCAGTATCATAGCAACTAATGGGCTTCTTGTAATATATTTTAATAATTCATCAAAAAATACTTTACCGTCATGCTCTGCATAATGTACCCTGGCCAATTCTTCATTAATTTTAACCATTTTAAGTGCAATTACCCTGAGCCCATTACTTTCGTATAGATCGATTATTTTTCCTGTTACGTGTCGCTCTACTGCATCAGGCTTTATAAGAACCAAACTTTTTTCTATATCCATTACCTTCACCTCCTGTAAATGTTTTCTAACCTTATTATACTTACCAAAGACTGTATTGTAAATATTTTTAAAATTACTCCACCATTGTAATTTTTGCTCATTTTCATAAAAAATAAACATAAATATAATTATAATTTTTACGATAATATAAATAACATTATACCACATCAATCTTTAGGTTATATTTTCAATTGTTAAGGTTCACAAAAATCTGTTATAATTCTATTAAATAAATCTTGAGGAGGAATGAGTATGATAAGATATCATATCATTGTCCAGGGAAGGGTTCAAGGAGTAGGGTTTAGATACTTCGTTCAATATACAGCCTCTTTACTTAACATAACTGGTACTGCCACAAATCTTGACAATGGCGATGTAGAGATTTTTGCTCAGGGTGATAACGAACACGTAGACGCTTTTTTAGCTAGGGTTAAGAGAGGAAATGGATTTTCAAGAGTTATTGAATGTAAGGTAGAAGAACTTCCTTCACTTGAAAAAGAAAAATCTTTTAGGATTGTTTAGAGCACAAAAAGTATAGTCTTTGCCTATTTACAATAAGGCAAGGACTATACTTTTTTAAATATCTAACATTATTACTTTTTTACAAGTTTAGTTACGTCATAAGTTAACAGCTATTATATCATGACGCAATTATAAGTTATAACTATTCTTCCGAATTAAGCTCTTCTATAACATAATTCGGAAGTGCAAAAGCACCTACATGTATGTTCTTGTTATAGTACTTAGTTTTTAATCCACGTTTCTCAAAGTTCGCTTCTTTAAAGTCCTTTATAGGATGAAGTGCCTTTGATGCAAACCCAAATAACCAATGTCCAGATGCATAAGTCGGCATATGGTATTGATATGCCTCACATATTGGGAATATCTTCTTAAGCTTCGAGTATGCTCTTTTCATTTCTCTTGAATTATTAGGATAATAAGGACTTTCACCTTGGTTAACTAATATTCCTTTGTCAGTAAGAGCCTTAAAGCAGTTGTTATAGAAATCTACTGTAAATAATCCTTCTCCTGGTCCGATAGGATCTGTAGAGTCAACTATTATAAGGTCATACTCAGCTATCTTTCCTTCAACAAACTTTATTCCATCTTCAAAGTACAGATTAACTCTTGGATCATCAAGTTTACATGCAGTGAAAGGTAAAAATTCTTTAGAAGCTTTAACAACTACTTCATCTATTTCTACCATGTCTATCTTTTCTATAGTCTCATATCTAGTTAATTCTCTTACAGTTCCACCATCACCAGCACCTATTACTAAAACTCTTTTTATATCAGGGTTTGTAGAAAGTGCCACGTGAGTAATCATTTCATGATAAATGAACTCATCTTTTTCAGTAACCATAGTCCAACCATCTATTACCAAGACTCTTCCAAATTCATAAGTATCAATTACTTCTATCTCTTGGAACGGACTCTTTTCCGCATAGAGATGACTCTTTACCTTCATTGAAAACTTTACGTTAGGCGTCTGATTTTCTGTATACCACAATTCCATTTCTATTCCTCCAAACACTATTCATTCATTGGTTTATGTGTAACATCTATATTATCATATTGACCATCAGAATAGTTCTTTATCTTTTCAATTATTCCTCTTGATACCTCAGTTGATTCACTTCTTTCAGCCTTAAGCATATCCTCTAAATAGTTAAATGCTTTCCATGGATTAACACTATCACCACAAGTATATAAGTCAACAGAAGCATACCCATATTCAGGCCATGTGTGAATTGTTAAATGTGATTCTTGTATAATTACAGCTCCGCTAACTCCCCATGGATTAAAGGTATGAAAACAACTTGTAACTATAGTTGCACCTGATCTTCTTGCTGCTTCATTCATATACTCTTCAATTAAGCTATGATTACTTATTATATCCTTGTCACAATTGTAATACTCTACCAATATATGTCTTCCAAGTTGCTCAATTTTCATTATAACCCCTCCTAATATTAAAAAAACTAATATTCAAATATTAAAATTTAATATAAATATTTACCTTTTTATCCTCTAACCTCAACTAAACTCTTGGTTTAATAAAGTTTACTTTTACTAAACCAAGAGTTTATTAATATTAAGTACAAATAAAATATATCATATTTTAAAAATTTGTCAATAGATTTCGCTATTTACACATATTCTAGCCGAAAAAAATAGACTGTTAAAAACAGTCTATTCATTAGTATCAGTCTGCACTGGTCTAGGCTTATTTTTCCCTAACTTTCTTGATTCCTTTGAGTATCCAATCTCATTTGCAGTTTCTATTTTCATTTTCTCTAATTCTTTCTTTGTTTTAGGATTAGACTTTTTGTTATTTTTGCTGTTCTTATTATTTTTATGAGACATAGGTATATCACTCCTTAAAACTACTATAGTAATACTAATCTACACGATATTAGTATTAGTACTTTTTTATAGCCTATACCTGCAACATATTAACAAAGAAAGAACTTCCACCCTTTTATAAATCTTCCCATAATTCTTCTATTGATGGATAGTCAGTAAATATTTTATCCATCAAGTTATCAATATCATCATCATTCCACACATTATACTTTTCTAGTGAATCTAATTTAATTAAATTATTGTCTTTTTCACTTCTAACAAGCATCTTTTCAGAACATTTTTCAATATAATCATCTATATGTTCTCTTACAGTATTTTCAAACTCTAAAGTTAAATATCTCTCGTTATTTTCATCTCTAAAATCAATCACAATCCTATGTTGATCTCTTAGCAGCTTTAAAAAATCTTGATGATTTTCATCTCCATAATTAAACCAAATATCATATATATTTTCAAAATTCTCGCCAAATTTTAATATTATGGCATATACATTAGCTTTTTTATCACCAATAGATGTACTTTTTACTCCCATGGGTGTATCTACGCCAATACTCAATAGATCCTCTTTCATTTCCTTTATTATAATAATTGGATATAACGTATCCTCAAGCCCAACTACTAATGGAGTAATACTGCCACAAGGTCTATCTGCTATTATATCATTAACTGTTAAGTCACCCATAAGTACACTTCCTTCTTTATAATACTTTACTATAGACACTCAAGTTCTAGTGTGCAAGACTTAGTTACTGATTATAGTAACTGTTAATGAAAACTACTTAGTTATTTTTTTAGATCTGATCTATCTATAGAAAGCAAAATTCACTCAAATATTAAATATAAATAATTGTTATAACTATATTATACCAATTATATCAACATCTACGAGATATTTTACATACAAAAGCATAAAATATCTTATATTAAGCGCAAAATAAAAAACTTCCTAATTAGGTTTTAAAAATTTGATTTGCAATGTAATTTATCTATAGTATTATACGATAAAATAAAATAGTTATACAATAGCAATTTACCATTTATTTTCAATAAATAGTACCTATCTTCCTTTTCTAAACGTATATGAAGAATCTTACAGAATACATAATTTTATTTTTTACTGTTCACCCTAAATAGCTGTTCTAACTCCTTGATATTGCTAGGTTTAGATATCAAAAGTTTTTATACTTTCCTAGACAGCAAGATATGGTTGCTACAATATAATCACTTTGCTATAATAGAGTAATTAAATAAGATGAATTGCTTCAATCTAAGATATATCGCTTAAAGTTCTAATATATTTTTCATTAAAGCTTTAAATGCAGAAATTTCAATGTGAAGTAGTTTATCTGTTCAGATGAATAGATATGTCATTTCTATGATTTAAAAATATACGACTAATCATTTTAACTATTAATGGTGCTTTTTCTAAAAATGATATATCCATATATATTGTATTGGGGGAATATAAATGAAAATAGACTTTATAAAATGCCATGGTTCAGGTAATGACTTCATATTAATAGATGAGTTAAATAAGTCTCTTAATTTAACCGAAGAAAATAGAAAAAGCTTAGCCATTGAACTATGCGATAGAACTGGAAAAATAGGGGCTGATGGAATATTATTTGTTCAAAACAGTTCTTTCTGTGATGGAAAAATGAGAATATTTAATGCTGATGGCACAGAGCCTGAGATGTGCGGAAATGGTTTAAGGTGTGTAGGAAGATATTTAATTGATGTTCTTAAAAAAGATTTTATTACTGTGGAAACAATGAAAGCTAAATATGATGTAAAGGCTGTTTCAGAAATCTTTGAGGGAGTTAGAACAGTTGAAATAGAAATAGATACAGTTAATTTTAACGTGAATTCTCTTCCTTTAAACCATTCAAAAGATACCTTAATAAATGAAAAAATCCCTGCTTTATCTGACAACTTACTTTTTACTGCTGTAAGTATAACAAACCCACATATAGTTACATTTATTAATCAGTTAAGCAGAGATGAAATAATTAGAATAGGTAAAGAAGGTAATACAAATAAATCTGTTTTCCCACAAGGTGTAAATGCTAATTTCGTGAAAGTTCTTGAGGAAAACAGTATATATGTTACTACTTATGAACGTGGTGTAGGTCTAACAAAATCCTGCGGTACAGGTATGACTGCTTCTAGTGCTGCCTATTGCTTAAACAATCCTAATTTATACTGTAAAGAACTTAACATATATAATGATGGTGGTATGATAAAGATATATGTTAATAAAGATGATAAAAACAATTACAAGATAAGATTTATAGGCAATGGTTCATATGTATACTCCTCTTCAGCAAACCTTAGTGATTCATTGAAGTTAACATCGCTTACAGACAATAAAGATTTTGAAGAAGAAGTGGCTAGTTATGATAAATTTCTTAATTACACTAAGAGTGTTATTGCATAAACTATAGAATTATTTAGGAAAATCTCTAAGTTATAATGATTTGAAATTAAGTGGTTATACCGGAGATGCTATATGAGCGAGCTATTAGAATTAATATGACGAAATCATATTAATTCTTTGCGTAAGCTCATTAAAGCATCGTATGGATAACCACTTAATTTCAACCATGCAATTTAACATTGACAAGTAAAAAACATCACTAATATTAGCAAATATTAGTGATGTTTTTTTCCTATAAAAATGTTTTTTATTTTAATTTATATTCACTAAATTCAAACTCCTACATTATGTCCCTCAAAGGCGTTTATATACATCTGTCTAATCTCTCCCATAAGTGGATATCTTGGATTTGCTCCAGTACATTGATCATCAAAAGCTTGCTCTACCATTTCATCTAATGAAGAATAGAACTTTTCTTTAGAAACACCCCATTCTGCTATAGTTCTTGGCATTCCAACTCTAGCCTTCAAATCATCTATAGCTTTTATAAGGTTTTCAATCTTTTCTTCCTCAGTGCTTCCTCCAAGCTTTAGATAGTCAGCAATAACTGTATACCTCCATTTTGCATTCGGATACCTATATTGAGGAAATGCTGTCTGTTTTCTTGGATCATCTACTGCATTAAATCTTATAACTTCATCTATTAACAACGCATTTGCTACTCCATGAGGTACATGATGCATTGAGCCTAACTTATGTGCCATTGAATGACATACTCCTAAAAATGCATTTGCAAAGGACATTCCTGCTATTGTAGCTGCATGCGCCATTTTTTCTCTGGCTTTTATATTAGTAGTGCCTTCATCGTAAGCCTGTGGTAGATATTTAAATATAAGTCTTATCGCTTCTAATGCTAAGCCATTTGTGTATTCTGACGCCAAGACTGACACATAAGCTTCAATTGCATGAGTTAAGGCATCTATTCCAGATGCTGCAGTTAAGCTTTTCGGCATATTCATCATAAGTTCAGCATCGATTATTGCCATGTCTGGAGTAAGCTCATAATCTGCTAAAGGATATTTTATTCCTGTTTTTTCGTCTGTAATTACAGCAAATGGAGTTACCTCAGAACCAGTTCCTGCTGATGTTGGTATAGATACCATCATAGCTTTTTGTCCTAGCTCTGGGAATGTATATACTCTCTTCCTTATATCCATAAATCTCATTGCTAAATCTTCAAACCTTACCTCTGGATGTTCATACATAACCCACATTATTTTAGCGCAGTCCATAGGTGACCCACCACCTAACGCTATTATTACATCTGGATTAAACTTATCCATTTGATCTGCTCCATTTTTAGCAGTAGCTAAAGTTGGGTCTGGTTCTACATCATAAAACACTCTAAAGTCAACATGCCCTTCTTCCAAGACCTTTATAGCCATATCTGCATAACCTAAATCATATAAAACTTTATCAGTTACAATAAACGCTCTCTTTTTGCCCATGTCTACTAGCTCTCTTAACGCTACAGCAAGAGATCCATACTTAAAGTATATTTTCTCCGGTACTCTGAACCAAAGCATATTTTCTCTCCTCTCTGCAACATTCTTTATATTCAACAAATGTTTTGGACCAACATTTTCAGATACAGAGTTTCCTCCCCAAGATCCACAGCCTAAAGTTAGAGATGGAGCAAGTTTAAAATTATAGATATCTCCAATTGCTCCTTGTGATGCAGGCATATTTACTATTGTCCTAGCAGTCTTCATAGCTGCACCAAACTTCCCTATTCTATCTGCACTTTTTGACTGATCTGTGTATAATACCGATGTATGCCCAAATCCCCCTAATTCAACTAGTCTTGAAGCTTTGATCAAAGCTTCATCAAAAGTTTTAACTTGATACATCGCTAATACCGGTGAAAGTTTTTCATGAGAGAACGGTTCTTCTAGCTCAACTGACTCTACCTCTCCAACTAATACCTTTGAATATCTTGGCACCTCAACACCTGCCAATTCTGCTATCTTATATGCTGACTGACCTACTATGTCTGAGTTTAGTCCGCCTTTATTATTTAGTATAATCTTCCTTACCTTTTCTCTCTCTTCTTCATTTAGTATATAAGCACCTCTGTCATGAAGTTCTTTTCTAACCTCATCATATATTTCTTCTAGCACAACTAAAGCTTGCTCTGATGCACATATCATTCCATTATCGAAAGTCTTTGATAAAAGTATTGAACTTACCGCTGTCTTTATATGAGCGGTTTCATCAATAATTACTGGAGTATTACCTGACCCCACTCCTAAAGCTGGTTTTCCTGACGAATAAGCCGCTTTTACCATCGCTGGTCCACCAGTAGCAAGTATTATGTCTGCCTCTCTCATAACCATCTGTGATAGCTCAACTGATGGCTCATCTATCCATCCTATTATATCTTCAGGTGCTCCGGCTTTAACTGCCGCATCTAACACTATCTTTGCAGCTGCTATAGTTGAAGCCTTTGCTCTTGGATGCGGTGAAAATATTATTCCATTTCTTGTTTTAAGTGATATAAGTGCCTTAAAGATAGCCGTTGAAGTTGGATTAGTTGTAGGGATTATAGCTGCTACTACTCCGATTGGTTCTGCCACTCTTGCTATACCAAAGGATTCATCGTAATCTAATAATCCACAGGTTCTATCATTTTTATATTTATTATAAATGTATTCAGATGCAAAGTGATTTTTTATAACCTTGTCTTCCACTACCCCCATACCAGTTTCTTCAGCAGCTAACTTTGCAAGAGCTATTCTAGAATTGTTCGCCGCCATAGCTGCCTGCCTAAATATTTCATCAACCTGCTCTTGAGTATAAGTTGAGTAAATCCTTTGTGCTTCCCTTACTTTAGATATTCTTTGGCTCAATTCTTCCGAATTGGTTACTTTCATTCATATTCCTCCTTTTATTTACGCAATACTAAGCCTCATCCGCCTTTTTATCACTATATAGACGTAATTTTGTTCTTATTATTCTCAATATGTGTACAGGAATATTCTAGTTTTAAAAAATATGACATAGCCTTCTAAAACTGAATGTATAACTAAACTTTAATATTTGTCAGTATAGAAAAAAACTTAATACTTAGTTATACTATTTATAAATCACCTACAACAATCTCTTTCAATTAATATCAAGTTCCAAAAACAAAACTTATGGTATTGATTAATCAATATGAAATTTCTTTAGATTATCAGATTGATGCATTTCATCTTTTCACGTATATTAATTTTAAAAATAGGAGGCTTATATATGATAATTTCTAATATTACAAATATAATGATCAAATACTTTGATGGAGACATCAAAAGAATAAATCATGCATTAAAGGTATATTCCTTTGCAAAAATTATTGGTGAACTAGAACAAGTGGCTAAAGACGAACTTTTTATTATAGAAATTTCCGCAATATTGCATGATATAGGTATTAAGATAAGTGAACAAAAATATAATTCATCAAATGGCAAGTATCAAGAAATAGAGGGTCCCCCTGTAGCAAAAGAACTATTAAGTAGTTTCAATCTAGATGCATCTATAGTTGATAGAGTTTGTTATCTTATAGGCAATCATCATAGTTACGATAAAATAGATTCTGTGGACTTTCAAATTTTAGTGGAAGCTGATTTTTTAGTTAACATATATGAAGATGAAATACCTAAAGATAATATTGCTGTAATAGAAGAAAAGATTTTCAAAACCTGTTCTGGCAAGAAACTTCTTAACTCTATTTACATGTAAATTTTTCAAATAGAAAGACAGGAATCCATTAATGAACTCCTGCCTTTTATTTGCTAGAATAACTTAACCTTATGTTTGAGGAGCATATATTCTTTAAATTCCTCATCGCAATCACACTTACCATCGCAAGCAAAACAATGATTTTTCAGACTAGCCATAATAGATTTTCTTATATCTTCAGGCTTTTTTATTGGTGAAGCTGTAATCTTTTCTACAACTTCAATACCTAATAAAGTAGCCAAAGGTATAAACACCATATTTATAGATTCTTTAAAATTCAAATACAATTCTACTGTCCCTACAAGTACTATAGCTGAATACATAACTCCTCTAATTTTTTTCATATCCTTTGATAATTTAAGTGATTTTATTAAATCTTCTACATTTTTTCTACCAGTAAAACTCATATGTTGATAAAATGATTGTGCTCTTATATCCTCCATATTAACCCTCTTTTATCGTTTTACTGTAAATGTATGCTTCATCTTATAAAGGAATTCTAAAATTTATTATTTTAAATTATTAGTTACGTCTCTACAAACTCCAAAAACTCCAATAAGCTCTCCAAACATATTGTATTCAGGTATTGAATAATCTTCAATACAATGATACACATCATCCCTATCTCTCCACCTTGTTACAATAGGTTTTGAATAATCTGCATTTCCTTCTGCTTTATCTATTAATTCTTGAAGATAATCTGGATGTGCAGTACTAAAAACTAATTCCGGGTCATTATAATAATCTTCTGGAGTATATCCAAGTACCTTTTCAATTGATCTACTTATGTATTCAAACCCCTTAGGTTCTACTCTAAAATAGTATATTACATCTTTTGAGTTATCCAGTATCCTTGTTAATAACTGATGCCTGTATTCTAGGTCTTTTTCTTTTGTAATATTTATAATAGAGCCATAATATCCTTTATGTATTCCATCAACATAATGAGATCTATATAATATATTTATATGTGTAATGACTTTACTCTTCGTCAAAACTGGAATAGCAATAGTATTTTCTCTATCAGCCACTTCTTTAAATTGTATTAGTACCTTTTGCTCTCCTATAATATCTGAGAGATTCTTACCAATCAATTCTTCAGATTTATGTTCTAATAAGGTTTCAATTCCCTCTTCTATATATACAATTCTACTCATCTGATCTGCAACAAAGTAAAACTCTCTTTTAACCATATTAAAGTTTATATCTGAAAAATCATTACCTAAAAAACTTTTCATGGAATCCCTCCATAAACATGATTGTATTATTATTTTTCATTCGTATCCAAAAAAAACTTATCAATTAGCTTTTCTGCAATTTTTCTATATCCATTTGCCATATCAATTATAGAAAGAATATATAACAAAACATCCCCATCTTCGTCCTTAACTTCTTTTAGCTTTTGCTCAGCTGAAGCTTTTATTTCTTCAGAATTATTAGTTTTTATTAGCAAGTACTTATTATATAATGAATTTATATCCACTTTTTCATCGTTCTCTATCTTTTCAACTATAGGCTTTAATATATTCTTAATATCATTAATGGCTAAGCTTTGCTTTAAATTGTAGATTATAATCATAAGAATTACATGATCTCTAGTATACTTCTTTTTCTTTGCTGCCATAAGTAATTTATCTTTAGTATAATTATTTATCATTGTTTTAGTAAGTAATTTATCTTCCACACTTCTTTTGGTTTCAAATAGATTACTTTCAAATAGTGTTATTACTTGGTCCATATATAAATCCAAATTAGGTATTTGCTCAGGTTGTATTTCATTGTCAAAATGTAAATCTTCAAAGATCATTTTAAGGTTATTTAAATCTAATTCTAAATCTGCGTTATTCATATCTTCCTCCCTAGTTTTCAAAAACAATAAGTAGTTTTTAAAACCACTTATTTTAATATTAATAGAAAATACTAGATAATACAAGAATTTTATAGTTATGATGAATAAATATTGAAATTTCATTTATAATAAATATTGCATAAACAATCCACTATGTCGTATACTGTAATAAAGATAACAAGTAGTTACGTTAACTACTTCACATAATATTTATAGGAGTTGATGTTATGATAAAATATATAAGAGAACCAGTTAATAGTTTAACTCACTTTTTTGGTGCTATAGCATCCTTAGTCGGATTAGTTTTTATGATCTTGAAAGCAATTGATGTAAATGACTCTTTACCTTCAAGACTTACAGGAGCCATTATCTTTGGGCTATCGTTAATTTTTCTATATAGTGCAAGTTCTATATATCATTGGTCAAGGTCATCTGCAAATAAACTGCTTATTCTAAGAAAATTAGATCATGCAATGATTTTTGTTCTCATTGCAGGTACTTATACACCAATATGTCTAGGCGTTTTAAACGGATTTTTAAAAGTATTTGTTTTATCCACTGTATGGACTTTAGCAATCGCAGGAATCTTTCTAAAGATATTTTGGTTCGATTGTCCAAGATGGCTATATACCGCATTTTACATAATAATGGGTTGGTTAGCCTTAACCTTCAGCGCACCTTTATATAGAACACTGCTAATGCCTGGTTTCATTTGGCTCATAATCGGCGGAGTATTATATACCATTGGAGGAGTAATATATGCATTAAAAGCCCCAAATATATCTTCCAAATTTGGATTCCATGAATTGTTTCATATTTTCGTCTTATTAGGAAGTTTAAGTCACTTTTATCTAATTTATGCTTTTATTTTATAATTTGTGGATATATTTCTAAAATTTATTTTGTTTTTTTAAACTATCTTTCAATTATTATTAGTAGTCTAATACCTCAAAAAACTTTCACATATACTTTTAGCTGCCTTAGCTTATAAAAAAGCTCACTGAGAACGTAATTTCAGTGAGCTTTTTTAACGCGTCTGCCTTTCGGAATGCATATGCGGAAATTCTGGCAGTCTATATATTATTCTTTTTATGTTTTATTTTATTAATAATGTTCCATCGTTAATCTTCCAAGCATTATCTTCATATACTAGCTCTACATTACAAACATCTGAAACATCTCCGTCTACATACTCAACTCTTGCATTAATCTTATTCGACCCCTGATCACTACTTATTACTTTCGTAAAAGTTTCCCCATTGCTTAATCCTTGACCAAAAAGAACATACTTCTTTCCATCACTTTCTTTAAAAAAGTTTCTAACGTGATTATTAACGAAAGCTTTGGAAAAATATTGATTAAATGATTTAATTTCATTCTCTACATTTGTATTCTGATCTTTTATAACTGCATAACTTAAACTATCTATCGTAATGGTTTGATTACTATCTCCTAATCCCATCAGTCTGCTAATCTCGAAATTTCTCCCTACTATTAGCTTGCTTAGAATCTCATCATCTTTTAAAGATTTTACAATTGCAGTATTATCAACTGGCTTTTTTGTGTCATTTGAAGCAATATTATTTTCTGTGTCCTTATTTTGCTTTGTTGCAACTTGTGAATTATCACTTGTATTTATTTTCTCTTCTTTAACCGCTATGGGTTTTAAATCCTTATCAAACTTATACCATGTAAGTTTCTTATCATCATTTAACTGCGGTATTTCTAAGATACCATCTCCATCAATATCCTGTGCATATTTCTTTAAGCCGCTTACAGTGCTATTTATAAGTCTTTCAAGCTTACCTTTATTCATTATATATACATCGATATTTGAATCTTTAGATACCTCTGAGTTATCTATTAATCCGTAAGTTCCATCATTTATCTTGCCTACTACTAACTCACCTGGAAAAGCAGTGTTAGAAGGACCTACACTATCACTTGAGTCATGATATTTGTCTTTACTATATAGATAAACCTTCACAGGAGATTTTTTCTCTCCCTTGCTATTATATGGAATAATATATATTTCAGGAATCTTGTCATTATCCAAATCACCAAAAGCATATCCATCTTTATTCATATCCGCGATGGTTGTCCAAGATTTATCTTTAGCAAACTTTTCTTTTATAAAGTTCATCATAAGTTCATCTAACTTACCAAATTCTTTCACATCTCCTCCGGCAGATATAAATTCAGCATATTTTGATACTGACTCCGGATACTTCTTTTCGGAATAAACCTTATTTAATTGATTTAATATATCCTCCTTATTAGTTTTATTGTTATCATTACTCTTACTGCATCCGAATAATGACAAACTAATAATTAGAAATAAAGCTACTATTAGATTTAATTTCTTAGTCATGTTATTCCTCCGTTTTATTATTATGTTAAAACTTCAATTATTGATTTATATGGATGTACCACTTTCAAATAAAGTCTATTTATCAAGTAAAATACCTACAATAATTAAAATGATTGTTGGTATATATTTCGATAAATTCCAATAAGAAGTAGCATATCTATATTAAAGCAGAAAAATCCTATAATTCTAGGATTTTCGAATAAATATAAGTATGAGTTCACTTAATAATTCTCTTACATTTTCAACTATAAAATTATAGCACAGTAAAACATTTCCTTACATCACTGTAAAAATTCATTTACGCTCAATTTGGACACTTTTTTATATTTAATTGACATAAGTCTCTTATTTTCATATCCTTATAATAAATACTAATTTTATTTTAGAAAAGAGGGTTGATTATATGGATATTATAAAAAAAGTAGTACAAGAAAACTTAGACGAAGTAATTAGTATGTGGCATAAGCTTCATGCTACTCCTGAACTTTCATTCGAGGAATATAAAACACAAGAACTGCTTCTTGAGTTTTTGAATTCTATGGGCTATGAGAGTAAGAAGATTGCTAAAACTGGATTAGTTGCTGTACTAGGAGATGATTCCAAAGCAATTGGCATAAGGACAGATATAGATGCCATAAACGTAGCAGGTCCTCGTCACTCCTGCGGACACGATTTTCATATGTCAACAGTACTAGGCACTGCTCTAGTTTTAAAGAAATTAGGTGTGAAAAAGACAGTTAAATTCTTATTTCAGCCAGCCGAAGAAGCAATTGGTGGCGCAAAAGTTATGATTGAGGAAGGTGTTCTAAAAAATCCTGAAGTAACTGAAATGATTGGCTTTCATGTATGGCCAAAGGTTCCTGTAGGAACTATTGAAGTTTCACCTGGCCCATCTATGGCTTCAGTTGATGATTTTATCATTACCTTTAAAGGAAAAGGTGGTCATGCAGCAATGCCTTATATTTGTATAAATCCATTATACCCAGCAATGGATTTTATAAATACTATGACTATAAAAACAAAAATAGAAAACAATCCATTAGATCCTCACATTCTTACATTCACTACTTTGCAATGTGGTACAGTCGGTAATGTTATAGCCGAGGAATCAGTGGTAAAAGGAACTGTAAGAACCTTTGATATGGCTTTTAAGAAGAAGCTTCAAAATCAAATTTTAGCGGAAGCTGAAGATATAGGCAAAAAGTATAATTGTTCAGTATCATCCCATTACAATGTATATTATCCACCTGTTATAAGCGATGAAGCTTTGACAGAGAAATTTACTAAGATCAGTAAAAAAGCACTAGGTGAAAATAATGTTAGACCACTGGAAAAAACTTTTACAGCAGAGGATTTTTCTTTCTATTGTGAGAAAGTTCCATCAGTACATTTTAGGCTTGGTATATCTGATGGTTCTAAAGGTGAATCACCACTACATTCACCCAACTTTGATGGATCATTCGAAGCATTATATTATGGTATATATACTCTTGTAAACTATGTTTTAAACGCGTAATCAAATTTTATTTTTTATTGGGGGGAAAAGTTTTGTTAGGTACTTTAGTAAACTTTGGGGCTATTGTCATTGGAGGCATATTGGGATTACTCCTAAAAGGAGGCATTCCAGAAAGATTAAGCAAAACTATTATGAATGGTCTTGCTTTGTGTGTTTTGTATATTGGTATATCTGGTGCCTTAAAAGGAGATAATCCATTATTAATAATTATATCAATTGCAGTAGGAGCATTAATTGGTGAACTTATTGATATTGATAACTTACTAAGCAAATTCGGGGTATTTATCGAGGAAAAGTTTAAGAAAATTACTAAGAATTCTCCTATTGCTGAGGGATTCGTTACTTCATCTTTATTATTTTGTGTTGGAGCTATGGCAATAGTTGGTTCCCTACAAAGTGGTCTAGAGGGAAATCATACGGTTTTGTTTAACAAATCTATTTTAGATGGTATTTCATCTATAGTTTTTGCTTCATCACTTGGTATTGGCGTTATATTTTCTGCCTTTGCAGTATTGATATATCAAGGATCAATAACGCTACTTGCTACGCTGATCCAGGGAATCTTAACAACTACAGTAATAAACAGTATGACAGCAGTGGGAAGCTTGCTCATTATTGGTTTAAGCTTTAATATGCTAGGTATTACTAAAATTAAGGTAGCGAACCTACTTCCTGCCATAATAATACCTATGATATATTCCTTTTTTGCCTAATTAAATACTTTTATTACTATCTAATTTAGAAAACAAGCTCTATAGCTTTCTATTAATTCATTAAGAAAGCTGTAGAGCTCAAGATAAATCTGTTAAAAAATCGCTGAAGAGACTTTCTTCAGTGATTTTTTTGCGCATCTGCCTTTCCGAATGTATATGAGGAAAATATGGCAGGCGAATAAGTTTTATTTTTTACTCCATAGCCATATAAAACTTACAAACCCATTGAAATATCTAGGTTTAGCTGGATATTGAATTTTATCATTTTCTATATAGTAAAAAAAGGTCAGCTTACAAGTATTCTGTAAGCTGACTTTTTATTACAAGTTAAAATGCTTAGCCGCCGTTTCAATTGCTTTAATCTTATATTCTTGCTTTATTGCACAGGTGATTCTGATTTCTGACGTTGTAATCATTTTAACTTCTATATTTGCATCTGAAAATACTTTGAATAGTCTTGCAGCAACCCCAGTGGTATTTTTCATTCCTAACCCTACTAATGAAAATTTTGTTATATCTTCGTCTATTAGTATATTATCCTTATTTGAAAAATCAGTTAATATTTCCATGCACTCACTTATTTCATTCTTAGGTATTGTGAATGATACATTTACTAAGTTATCCATAGGAGCTGTTTGAGAAATCATATCTATATTAATTTTTCTATTTGCAATAGCCTCAAATAAATCTGATAAAATATTTATATTAGAAGATAAATTTTGTACTGTTACTGAAACATCCTCATCGCTAGTTGCAAGACCTGTTACTGGTTTACTCTCTAAATTCATATCCTTTACCCCCTTAATTACTGTTCCTTTAATATCACTACAACTAAGTCCTACATATATAGGAATATCATATTTTTGTGCGAGTTCTACACTTCTAGAGTGCATTACCTGAGCTCCAAGACTGGCAAGTTCAAGCATCTCTTCATAATCTATAAAATCAAGTTTCTTAGCTTCATTAAACTTTCTTGGATCACAGCTATATATACCATCTACATCAGTATATATTTCACATTCTCCTTTAAGCTTTACCGCCAGTGCCACTGCAGAAGTGTCAGACCCACCTCTTCCAAGGGTTGTAATGTCCCCAATTTCATTTACTCCTTGAAATCCTGCAACAATAACGATCTTTCCTTCGTTAAGACTACTTTTTATCTTCTTTACGTCAATATCATCAATTAGAGACTTTCCATAAATACCCGAAGTCTTTATTCCGATTTGATATGCTGTATAGCTTATAGCATCATACCCTTTATTCTTTAGCGCCATTGCTAAAAGTGAAGCCGATATAATTTCACCTGTAGAAATTAACGCATCCATCTCTCTCTTGTCAGGATTTTCGCTAACTGACATTGCAAGATTGATTAGGTCATCAGTTGTATCCCCCATAGCTGATACAACTGCAACTACGTTATTCCCTTCATTTTTCTTCTTAATAAGTGTATCTGCTACTCTTTGTATTTTTTCAGCTGTAGCCACTGAACTTCCACCATATTTTTGTACTACTGTCTTCATCTAGAAGCCCCCTTTTCCCTTATAATGAAATTTGCTAATGCAGATTTCATTAGTAACCTTTTCTGCCCATCTGCCATTTCTGAACCTATGTAGATATTTTGTCATAGAAATACGCTTTATTTTTACAAGTTAGATAAAGAATTAAAAGTTAAATAAATATTGAGTAATAAAAAACAAAAAATAAATGCAGCCAAGGTACACCTTAGCTGCATAAAAATACAAATATATTAAATACGCATCTCGTGTCACCTTGTAGCTCTCCACTTATAAATTCAAGTGACAACTATACATATCTTATACGCATAGCCAGAGAATATATTCGCTGTACACTCTCTTCGGCTGTTGTTCCTTTCTTCATGAATCATCGCTTGCCAGCTACTCATGAGTACTTTTAACATCCAGCACCTCTACCCTAGGTTTCTTTAGATAATATTAAGTTCACTTTATGCTAACATATTATTAAACACTTTTCAATACCTAAATTAAACATATTAAAATATCTTTCTCATTAAATATATTTATGTGCAATGTATATAAAAAGTATATTTATTCATTATCCTTCTATTAATTGCATCTTAATCTGTTAAGTCTTATAATAAATCATTCTAACACTACCACTTGATGGTTAATTTACAAAAGATTTAGATTGCATTTTTTGCTCACTATTATTTATAATAATTATTAATTAATTATTATTACCCAATTAAGGAGAATATATATGAACAATTCTTTTAACCATATGATAAGTATTGCGCCAATGGTAGATAAGACCGATAGGCATTTTAGATACTTTGCTAGACTATTAACAAAAAAGACTTTACTATATACTGAAATGATTACATCTCAGGCAATAATTCATGGGGATAGAAAAAAACTTTTAGATTTTAATCCTACTGAAAATCCAGTAGCTCTTCAAATAGCCGCATCTAATCCTGATGAGCTATACAAAGCAGTTAAAATTGCAGAGGATTGGAATTACGATGAGATAAACTTAAACGCAGGTTGTCCTTCAGATAGAGTTTCAGGAAACATGATGGGTGCATCACTTATGGCTTATCCAGAGTTAATAGCCGAAATGATTTCTTCAATGAAAAGCGCTACTAAAAAGCCTGTTACAGTAAAGCATCGAATAGGAATTAGTAGTTCTAAAGTAACTTCTTCATTTATGCCTTACGGATTCTTTAATGATTTGGGACATCTTTCAGACTTCATGATCATAATAAATAAAGCAGCACCAGATAGAAATATAATTCATGCTAGAATCGCTATTTTAGAAGGACTAAGTCCTAAGGAAAATAGAGACATTCCCCCTCTAGACTACGACATGGTATATAATCTAAAAAAGCAGTTCCCGAATTCTATTATTGAGATAAATGGAGGAATCAAAACCTTAGACGAGATACATGAGCATTTAACACATGTAGATAGTGTTATGATTGGGAGAGAAGCATATTCAAACCCTGCTTTTATGGCTAGATTTGATTCATTATATAACCCACAAGACTCTATGACATTAACTAGAAGGACAATTATTGAAGATTTGCTCCCTTATATTGAGGATTTGGAAAGCAAGGGTGAAAATGCACACCTGGCCTTATCGCATACTTTAGGTCTATTTCAAAATCAGCCTGGAAGCTCTTTGTGGAAGAGATTGCTTTCAACTCCTTCACTAGGAACTAAAAGTATTCTATTAAGAGATGCATTAGCTTCTTTACCTCAAGATATTCTCGATAAAGAGATATAATATTTCAATTCTCAATTTACTTTATGCGGTTGTACCACTTCAAACCGAAATCTATTTTTAAAACTCTCACCGGTTCTAGTGAGAGAATTTAAAAATAATAAGTTTTATTACGAAGTGCTACATCCATATAGTATAGGCTGAAACCCTTGAAAACACTATATATTTATATAATTTTATGATTTTATAATTATATGATTTTATGATTTTATGATTTTATAAATATTTAAATTTAAAAATTCACTTAAAAATCACTATTAAACTTACAGTCAAACAATTTTTATTTTTTCACTGCATAGCCACAAAAGACTTGCAAGCCCATTGCAATATCTAAGTTTAGTTAGCTTGAAAACTTTATAATTTCTTATATAGCAAAAAAGAGTTCGAGAAATCTCAAACTCTTTTAATTATTTTACTTTGTTTTAGGTGTATATTTGTGGTGAAGTAAATGATGTGCTCTACCTTCACCTGGAGTTCCCATGTAAGTTTCATACATCTTTAATAATGCAGCATTTTCATGAGACTTTCTCTTCTTCATTCCCTTATCTTCATTGTAAAGTACAGATGCTCTTACAGCCTTTATATCAACTGTTTCTAATGTAGCTGAGTTAACGTGAGGTTGTCCACCACCATTTACACAACCACCTTCACATGCCATAACTTCGATGAAGTGGTATTCTTTTTCTTTCATTCTGTTAGAGTTCATAAATTCAAATAAATTAGCAGCTCCATTTACAACAGCAACATTATAGTTGTTTCCGCCTATTTCAACAGTAGCTTCTTTTATTCCCTTTAAGCCTCTTACCATTTCGTAATCAACATTTTCAAGATCTTTCTTTTCAACAAAGTCCTTAGCAGTTCTTAATGCTGCTTCCATAACTCCGCCTGTTGCTCCGAATATAGTACCAGCACCAGTGTATTCTCCCATAGCTGGATCAGCTATGCCATCTTCAAGTGCTGCGAAGTTCATCTTAACTTCTTTTATCATCTTAGCAATTTCTCTTACAGTTAAAACTGCATCTATTTGTCTAAGACCGTTGATTTCCATTTCTGGTCTATCAGCTTCAGCTTTCTTTGATGTACATGGCATAACAGTTACAGTAAATATATTCTTAGGATCTAAGCCTGCTATTTCTGGATAATATGTCTTAGTTGCTGTACCAAAAATTTGTTGTGGTGACTTAGCTGATGAAAGATTTCCAAGCATTTCTGGGAAATAGTTCTCAACTTGTCTAACCCAACCTGGGCAGCAAGAAGTAAACATTGGGAATGGACCGTTAGCTTCTATTCTTTGAATTAATTCTGTAGCTTCTTCCATGATAGTCATGTCAGCTCCAAAATTGATATCAAATACTTTATCAAAACCTAAGTTTCTTAAAGCTGTATAAGCTTTTCCTGTTACATCTACACCAAATCCCATATTGAACAACTCACCTAAAGAAGTTCTTACAGATGGAGCCATAGCAACTATAACGTGCTTTTCTGGATCAGCTAAAGCTTCTTTAACTCTATCAATATGAAGTTTTTCTGATAATGCATCTACTGGGCAAGCTATAATACATTGTCCACATAATAAGCAGTTAGTGTCATCAAAGCATTTACCGCTTTCATTTCCTATAACCTTTTGTCCATCTTTTTCAACAAACTTTATTGAGCTTGTTCCAGTCTTCTTTTCACACTTAGCAACACATCTACCGCAAAGTACACATTTAGTTCTGTCAATTACAAGTGAAGCACTTCTATCATCAACGTATTCTGACTTATCAGCCACTACGAATGGCTTAGATGCTTTTGCTTTAGTCTTGATTACTAACTTTAAAAACTCACAGTTTTCTCTTCTCTTACATGGTCCACACTTGAATTCATGTCTATCAAGCATAGTTGATACTCTTTCTTTTATGTGGTTTTGAACCCTTTCAGAATTAGTTGTTATAACCATTCCGTCTTCTACATATGTATTACAAGAAGTTGCTAGTTCATCTCTTCCTTCGATTTCAACTACACATACTCCACAATTACCAACATCGTTACAATCTTTTAAAAAGCAAAGTGTTGATACATCTATTCCGTTATCTCTAGCAAGTTTTAGGATTGTCATATCTTCATTTACTTGTACAGCATTACCGTTTAATATTATATTTTTCATTCTTTCACCTCTGATTAAAATATCATTTCAATAAATGCGACTTTAGTAAGGCTTCCCCCTACATCTTGTACTTCTTATAATCAAAATCATAATGTGCATTTATATTTTAGCAGATTGTTAAAGAAAATCCTATGTAATATTTTAAATTAAATTTATTTTTTTCTCATAAAAACGTTTACAGATGCTCTATTATGAAAAATTTTTATTTTTATCAAAAAAACCTATGTTTTTTTAACGATTTAATTAGTCTGAAAATTGGAAAATTAACGCAACGACTTCACTTAGTTAAAGTTTAGCAATATTGTCGGAATTGTCAACAGAAAACTTTGTTATTTTTTTAACTCACTTTACGTGAAATTTTCATTATATTAGAAAATTCTTCTCAATCTTATCTTTAATCAGCAAATACATTGTGAAAAAATCCATGGCTTTTTACTCAAAATGTTACATTGTTATACTCTCCAGATTAAACCAATAATTCATACATCCCTCCTCCAAAACTCACGATTTTCAAATAAGTACAAGTAAAGTTTACTTAATAGATAAAGATGTACCAGTTCGCGACGAAATCTATTTTTAAATTATCTCACATTTCCTGGTGAGATAATTTAAAAATAGAAATTTTATTACGAAGTGGTACATCTTTATATAGTATTTTTATTTAAACTAATTTATCTAAGAGGATTCTCAGTATAATAAGCCAGCCCTACTGTTGCTGGACCTACATGTAATCCTATTACCGGACCTATATCGCATAACTGTACTTTTGTTTTTACTATTTCTTCTATGATTTTTGCCAGCTCTTTTCCTTCTACTTCTGAATTTATATGATGAACAACTACCTCACCTAAATTATTTTTATCAATATCTTTTTTAAAGGCTTCAACAATGGTATCTATAGCTCTCTTCTTTGTCCTTACTTTTGCGAATATTGAAGTTTTTCCATGCTCAACAGTAAGTATAGGACGTATCTTCAAAAAAGCTCCTATTAACGCAGATGCTCCACCTATTCTGCCACCTTTTTTTAGATAATCTAAGGTATTAGGAACAAATAAAAATCTACTTCTGCGCTTCATATTCTCTACTGCAGCTACTATCTCCTCTATTGATTTTCCCTCATGAGAAGCTTTTGCTGCCGCAAGTACTGCATATCCCATCTGCATACAATTTGACTCAGAATCTATGATCTCTATTTTACCATCAGGATATTTGTCCAATATCATTTCTTTCACAAGATTAGCACTTGAATATGTACCACTCATCTCAGCTGATAAAAATACACCTACTACCGAGTTCTTCTTCAAAACTTCTTTTTCAAAAATTTTATAAAGATCTTCCAACCCTGGTTGAGAAGATGTTGGTATTTCATTAGATATTAATATTTCTTCATAAAAAGCCTCCCTATCCATAGTCGTTTCATTATAACTTTGACCTTGAAATATTACATTTAATGGACATACAGAAATATCATATTTTTTAATTAAGTCCTCAGGTATATATGAGGTACTGTCTGTTATTATTTTTATACTCAAGATGATTACCTCCAGTAAGATTCTTTGCCTAAAATTATACTCTTTTATATAAATTAATACAAATAATTCCTACTACTATATAACTTATAAATGCTTGTAAAAGATATCTTTTACAAGCATTTATAAAATCTTACATTAACTTTAATATGGCATATTTAGCCGCATCTCTTATATTTCCTTTTAAATCATATTGCATGTTTTCAAGCAAGTGCTGATTATCAATAGCCTCTGATTTTATAAATTTTATTGCTATTTCGGTAATTATATCAAACCTATTTAGCATCATTAATCCCTCTAATGCAGCATACTCGTTATATTTTATGACATCCTTGATTACGTTAATAGCTTCAACTACATCTTGTTCTGTCTTTGATCTTAATAATCCTTTTTTCTCAACAGCCTTAAAGGTACATAATGTAAGAATACAAAGATTCTCATCTAATAACTCTTCAACATCAGTTAAGGTTCTAGCTACATATCTTATACCTTTATCAATCTGCTTGTTATAAAGATTTAAATCTTCCTTGCCTAATCCAAAAGCAATCAATGACAAACAAGTATTTTCTATTCTATCATATAAGGTACTTTCCTCTGAATTGTCAAATGAACCCTCTGCAAATTGATTTCTAGCTATAAGTTTTAAAAGCTGATCTCTTGAAACTTCTTTATTTGCTTCTAATTTAGGTTTATTTTTATTCAACTTTTCAGATGTATTATAAAGGAATCGTGGTGAATCTATGAAATATCCACTTGCAAAATCTTTCAGAGCTTCTTCAGAAACTATAAGAGGAACTGTTTTCGTAATTGTTGCCCCTAAAACTGGTTCTTGGAAGCTTTCTACCATAAGAAGTTCCGTCTCTTCACTTAATATTCCGCTCTCTTTAGATATTTCTATTATCTTGTTCTTCATGGACTCAGCAATTTCTCCACGCTCGCCTCTCATTCTCTCACTTATAGATTCTATACGCATTCTACTCCAAGCTTTTCTGATAAGATCTACGTTTTCTTCTAAGTCAAAAGAGTCCATATTAATAGTAACGCTATAATCCTCTTCTCCAACTTTCCCTATTATGCTTATATTACCTTCAATAGCTCCCTTAACAAGTGCGAATATAGAAAATTGTTCTCTATCGTATAGATACTCAATACTTCTTGGATAAGTTCTTAAAACCTCTAAATTTCCCCAATCAATTTTTAATACATCTATCTGAGGACTATTGATTCTACTAAATTGTCTTACTACCAAATCTTCAATTTTTTCATCATAATAAATAAATTCTGGCTTTCCATACCCTATCTCAGCAATTTTGTTTATAAAGTAACTATTTACTGATGTGTCCATACCAAATGGGAATATTCTGTTATCACCAATATTTTCTTTTACATAATTTAAGATGATATCTTCTTCTTCATCCTCTACATTATCATCTGTAAATAACAGAATCGTAGAATCACCTTGCTTATTTTTCTCTTTTAAAGCTATCTTTAAAGCTTCAATCAGGTTTTCTTCCTCGCTGCTTGGTGAAAGGGAATTAATAAATTCACTAGCTTTTATTAAGTTTCCCTGAGTGTATGGTACTTTCCCTTGTTCTGAAAAAATCAAAATTTCCTCATCAAATGCTATAATATTAAAGGTATCATTGTCATCTAGATTTCTTAAGCAAAGCTGAAGGGCATTCTTTCCTTGCTCAAGCTTTTCTCCCATCATAGAGTTTGATTTATCTAAAATAAACATATAATTATTTCCACTATCATTTATTTCTTCATCCAACTTTGGAAAAATACTTAAGTAAAGTATTGACTCTTCTTTTTCTTCATCAACCGTATAATACATACCACTTGCTTCTATAGGACATTTTTCTGTTAGATCAAGTACAAAATCTCTATCTAAGAGTTCTCCATCTTCAAGAGTTATCTTACATAAAGTTTCATCTTCTCTCTCTATATTTATCTTATGTGAAGACGATTCTATAAGCATCTCCCCCATGGATTTAACTATGATACTAAAATAAAACTTATTAGGGATTACTCCATTGGTTATTATTTTAGGAAGCACTAAGCTATACCCATCATCCTCATATGGCATATGATCCATATAAGATACCTTTATTTTCACAAGTTCACTCGGTAATATATCTTTTATAGTTAGTTTATATAAATTATTCTCATAACTCTCTAATTTGAGGGGGTTAATCCCATCCAGAAGTGCATCACTATAAATTTTCTCTACATCAGCTTTTCCTTCAACAACTGACTCTAAAATTCTATCCCCTATTCTAACTTCTAATCCAGTTAACACACCGGTTTCTGTCATTGGAAAAGCGTATTCTCCGTCTATTGTTTTTCCAGTATTATTCTTAAATGATTGAGATAATGTGAACTCTACATATTCACCGCATATATGACCATTAATACTCAACCTTTCTACTGTTACATCACTTAAGCTCATCATCTCGTTGCCTCCTACATCCTTCTATAATCACTATCTTTATGATAGTTATATTTACAACCCTCGATAACTAAGCTATGTTTAATTTCATTAAGATAATTAATCACAACTTAAAAATTATCTATAGTTTTGCTCACCATATTTTTCTAGTCTTTTTTAAATTTTATTTCTAATCTTCATAATTGTAAAGAGTTTTTTTAATATTCTTGAAATAATAGTTTACACAAAATCACTTAAATAGATTCTTTAAAGTAGAATTTATTATAATCTTTCATTTACAGTAAAAAGAGCATAGTCCATTTAGTCTACGCTCCTACAAAAACTTTTTTAATGTAGTTATTTAGTATATTTAGCTAGATGCTGCTGATGCACTAGCTGCGGCTGCGCAAGCTGCAGCAGCTGCTGCTTGTT
The DNA here is from genome assembly GCF_024341905.1 of Clostridium folliculivorans. Taxonomy (GTDB): domain Bacteria; phylum Bacillota; class Clostridia; order Clostridiales; family Clostridiaceae; genus Clostridium_AR; species Clostridium_AR folliculivorans. The sequence goes on along the minus strand of NZ_BQXY01000001.1, from coordinate 708,470 downwards.
GCTGAGCTATCAATATAGCATGTATACTATTTCCTATTGATATCTGTAAAATACCATTCTTTATATTATCTATATAATAACTTGATACTATACTTGCTGCAATCATAGTTCTATTTGATGTATCCAAGCTCCAAAATCCATATCCATCTACCGAATGTATATATTCGTAAACCTCTTTTATTTCAGAGACTAGTGTATCAACATCAGTAGACAATAATGCAAGAAGCCCTAAAGTTGCTAACGCATCATATCTAAGCTTACACTTTTCACCTTTTAGTTTTTCATATAAAGCCACAGTTCTCCTGCAGTTTTCTTGTACGTCACCTTCACTTAAGGCAAGTATATGAGATAATGTCTGCAAGGCATTTCCTTTGTAAAATCCATCCTTACTCAACACATCATAATACTTTTCTATTTTATTTAAAGTCTCTTCAATATCAAAGTCTGTAGTTGCTAATATTGCAGCATAAACATAGTCATCAGACGATGTTATCCAAAAGTGGTTTTTCTTCATTCCATCATAAAATCTTCCCATTCTTTCAATACTTTTGTTCCACTGAGTTTTCTCAGAACTAGACGCAATTGTATAAGCTGCCATAGGCAGATATGGACTACTTCTAAAACCACTATGTTTCATAAGTTCATATACAGACTGAACATTGCTGAACGTATCTGCATAATTTTCTTCACTCGATAATAAGTTTACAAAAATCAGTTCATTTGTACCTCTAAAATATGATCCCCAGCTAGTATGTGTCCTTATACAATCTCTTATCATTAGTAAATTGTCCATTTCAGATTTTCTATTGTCTATAGCAAGCGACATTGCTATGAAGTGCTTAACTAAGTTAGATTCCCATCTAAACCCGTGCTTTAATTTATGAAAATTATCGATCATTAAGTTAGTTCTATCTGCAATTAACGAATTCATAACGCCCTCCATATTAAACAGTATTAAATAACTCTTTATATAATATAATACTATATATTATTTTATATGTAAATGATCTTTTTGTTAAGTTTACTTATATTTTTGTTAATATTGCTAATTATCAATCAGCATTCACGTGGCTTAAGTTTCACTGTCAAGATTAAATAACAGCTATTTCCAGTTTTTTTCTGTACTCTATCTATATACATCTATAAGCTTTTTTATTCCACATAATAACATGACAACAAATAGACATACAAAAAAGTTGCTGAAGCAACCTTCATCAGTGATTCTTGGACAGTAAAAAACACTGAATCTATCAATGGAATATTGATAGATTCAGTGTTTACTTCTTATTATTAAACTTTAATTTTCTCTATCCACTCATCTTTTAATAAACCGTATAGGTACATAGAGTATCTTTTGTAATCTCTTAGTATAAACTCTCTATATTCTCCCTCTCTCTTAAACCCAACAGATTCATATAACTTTATGGCACTAGTATTGTAAGCCAATACATCTAATTGAATCCTATGAAGATTAAGCTCTGCAAATCCAAAATCTATTAAAAGCCTTATAGCTTCTTTTCCAAGACCTTTATTTCTATATTTCATATTTCCTATACCTATAAACAGTGTTGCCACTCTATTACTCCATAGTATATCATCAAAGCCTATCACACCAATTATCTCGTTTGAAGAAACGTCCCTTATTGCGAATATCATTCGCTCCTGTGTTTCTTTAAATTCTTCAAATACTTCCTGGACCTCTTTTTGTCCCTTTGGAATTGCCGGAACCATGTCGTAATATCTCAAGAAATCCGAATCATCATACCATGAATTAATACAAGCAAAATCCTCATCTTTAATTGACCCAAGCTTTACATTTTCACCTTTAAGTAGCACTTTCATAAGATAGCACCTCTATATATTAACAATATATTTCCTTTCAAGTCTTATTGGTTGATAAGCTAGCTTTGCCTTTCTAAGTCCTTCAATACCTCTATCTTCTTCCCTGTTTATATATTTTATATTACCTAAATACTCATTCACAAAAGATCTATTTATAAAAGCGTAAATCCCTTGATAATCTATATTACCTTTTTCTATGTGTATTATTGCCATATCATCATTTACTATCTCTCCAATAGTAAATCCAGCAATAACATTATCAACATATGCAGCTATCCCTATAGCGTTTAAGGATTCAAGATTTTCTAGTACCTCTTTAACTCCTTGTTCTTCTATTACTAACTGCTCGTCTAATTGATCTTTTTCTATATTCCAATTTGTTTCAAAGGCTATGCAATCTTCGACTACCTTCTCATCTCTTATATCTCTTATTTCATAGCTATAACTTTTTATAAATTGATTATATTTGTTTTTTTTGCTATGAAGTTTTTTTCCTGATAAGGTAGCTAACTTTTCAGTTTCATATATATAGTCAAAATTATCCTCATCTTCTTCTATATTGAGCTCTTCACCATATAATTCTTTCAATTTTATTAGAAAGTTTTCCTCAATATCTCTAAAAAGAGTCTTAATATTAGAATCTTCTTTCTTTATATTTATTAATTCATTTATTATAGACCTCAGGTTATCATTTGTATAACCAATAGGCTCCATAAAATATGTGCCCGTATGTTTCTCAGTCTTCTTTATGATCAATGCTCCATCGAAAAAACCAAATTCAACTTTAAATAGATTTTTCCATAAATATAATGTCAAATACGAATATTCATAAGTTGAAAACTTATAATCTTTTAAATATTTCTGAAATATATCCTTATCACTAAGCTCTAATGTTTTGAACTGTATCATTGGTATCCTCCTCTGATGTCTACATAACACCATGATTGTCTTAAAAATACTAATTATTCTATAAATATGTATGATATCTTAAACTTCATCTGATTTACCATAGGATATACCCCATTGTTTCCTGATTTCATCCATTATACTCATAACATCCTTAGAAAGATTTAAGCTATTTAAATCATCAGCCTTATTTAAATTTAAAATACTATTATTCATATCTTCTACTTCATATAATAATGCTTTATTCTTATCACCGCAACTTATCTTCTCTACAGTTCCATTTAGATATGTTATAACAGCTTCATCAGCTCTTGGATAATCCTCGACTGCTATATATCCTAGATCACCCGCAATAATTGCTCTCTTAGGTAACTTAGCTCTCATTGTCAGCGTAACTACAGCCATCTCATCATTTGGATTCTTTAAAATTATCCCGGACTGTTCATCTACACCAGTCTCAAATTTTTTAACTGTTGTCATCACCTCATCAGGTTGTACTGATAAAAACATTCTTGTAAGTGATAATGCATAACTTCCAATATCAAATAAAGCTCCGCCAGCCAATTCCTTATTAAAAAATCTATTTGTAACATCATATTCCTTACAGCTTCCAAATGAGACATTTATCATCTTTAATTGACCAATTGCGCCTTCATTTATTAAACTTTTTAATTTTCTGAATATAGGCATATGATATATGGTCATAGCTTCTGCTACAACTAGATTTTTCTCATTTGCTAAAGCAATAATGTTGTCCAACTGATTTCCATTTAGTACTATTGCCTTCTCACAAAGTACATGTTTATTATATTGTAAAGCCATCATGATATATTCATAATGATTGCTATGTGGAGTAGATATATAAACTACATCTATAGATTCATCCCTTAACATCTCTTCATAATTTCCATACGCCTTGCTTATTCCATATTGATTAGCAAAGGCTTCAGCTCTATCATAGGAACGAGAACCTACTGCATATATTTCTCCATTAACTTCTTTTATTGCTGCTGCAAAGTCCTTTGCAATAAGCCCTGGTCCTAATATAGCCCATTTTAAACTTTTCATAAATACACCGCCTAAACAATTACTAATTATAATCTACTATAATTATACAACCTACTTCGCTATTTTAACAAATATAAATTGGCAGATTATCCTTATAAATAGGCTATAGCTTCAATTTTCTTTAAAGTTTATTGTTTTTACTGCTCCATCATAAGCCAATGATGTATTCTTAAAAACATTAGCAGCATTCTCAATATATTCTCCTGGATTCATCATAGCAGGACTATAATGAGTTATAATAAGCTCATCAACATTGGCTTCCTTGGCAATAGTTGCGCTTTCTCTAAAGGTCATGTGTTTATTTTTCATAGCTTTTTCTATATCCTCATCAGCTCCGTAAGTACCTTCACATACTAATAAGTCACTACCTTCTACAAATTCTCTTATGCTTTCTATTGGTCTTGTATCTGTTATATAGCTTATCTTTAACCCTTTCCTCTCTTCCGCTAAAACCATAGAAGGGGTATATGTCTTTCCTTCAAAATCTTGAACCTCATTTTTTTGTAATTTACTCCATAGTACTTTAGGGACTTGATTTTTAATTGCCTTCTCTACAGCAAACTTAGGAGATCTTCGAATATAAAAACTATAACCAATACATGGACTGGAATGATCTAGTTCCGATGTACTTATTTCTAGTTGTGCTTTAAGTTCTTGTTTTCCTTCTGCTAATGTATTTATATAATTTTCAAATAGAACTGCTTTATCTTTTTCAAAATCTACTAGTATAGAACCTTTAGGATTTTCAATTATGAAAATTTCAAAAGCTAAGTAAGGGATAACTACTTTTAATCCATTCATAACTTCATATAAACCTTCAGGCCCTATTATATAAATAGGTTCTTCTCTACCACTATTACTTATAGTTGCTAAAAGTCCTGGTAATCCAAGTATATGATCTCCATGAAAATGAGTTATACAAATTATATCTATTGATTTAAATCCCCATCCTAGCCTTCTCATTGATACCTGAGTTCCTTCACCACAATCAACAAGTATCTTTCTGCCGTTATATTTTAGCAACATTGAAGCCAGAAAACGTTCAGGCATAGGCATAGTTCCGCCACATCCTAAAAATGCTACATCTAACATTTTAATTACCTCTCATTTTTTATTTTTTATCTTAACTGATATGAAGATACACGTTTCTAAATCACATTTTAATTAAATAGTATATACTGAATTTCTAATTATAATTTCTAAAATACACTTGTTTAATTCCAGGCATATATTTACAAGTATTCTGTTAAGTTGTACTATTAAATTAATAATTTTAAGAATTATATACAAACAAATTAAAATATAATCATATGATTATAATTATACAATTATTTTTATATATTCATGTATGACAAACTAATTGCTATTAAGTTTTCAATAAATATATAAATCATTTAATTTGGGAGGTAATATAATGTTTTTAAACGAATTATCAAAGAAAGAATCAATACTATTTATTAACCTAGTTAAGAATCTAGCAAATGTAGACAAAGTATTTTCAGAAAAAGAGGAACAATTAATATCTGATTATTTAGAAGAACTTTCTTTAAACAGCTCAGAGGTAGATTCATTACCCTTTGATGAAACCCTAAAGGCTTTAACTTCTTCTACTTCAAGAATTCAAAATATAATATATTTTGAATTAGTTGGACTTGCTCTTGTAGACGGCTTGTACTCCGAAGAAGAAACTGCATTTTTATCTAAAATTGCTAATACATTTAACATCAATGAAGGTAAACAAACTTCTTTCCTTAACTTTTTTAAAGATGTAAAAGCTTTATATGAAATAACAGTTATAGATTATGAAAGCAAAATATCTGAGTTAAAAACTAGGATATCAGAATTATTAGTTTAATAAAAAATTCACTGAAGCGATTTTCTTCAGTGAATTTTTTTTACGCATCTGCCTTTCCGAATGTATATGAGGAAAATCTGGCAGGAGAATAAATTTTATTTTTTTACTCTTTTACTTTATATTACATTCTAAACCCGTTACGCATTCATAACTACAGAAATTATTAAATCTAAAATCCATAAAGAATAAAATATTCCATAAAAGGAATACAAAAGATAATGAATATCATTTACATTCTTCTTCAACTATGATATAATTCTTCTTGGCTGTCTGGTAAAAAATTTGAAACCGCGAAAATATATTTTATTGGAGGATTCAAATGGCAAGATCAATGGGACCAAGATTTAAGGTTGCAAGACGACTTGGTGTAAATGTATTTAATCACCCTAAAGCATTAAATAGGGGTATAAAGAAACAAAAGTTATCCGAATATGGAGAACAACTTTTAGAAAAACAAAAACTAAAGGCATATTATGGTGTACTAGAAAAACAGTTTAGAAGATATGTATTTGAGGCAATGAGTTCAAAAGAAAAATCTGAAATAGTTCTAATCCAAAGATTAGAAATGAGATTAGATAATATAGTCTACAGAATGGGCTTTGGTTCAACCTTAAGACAATCAAGACAAATGGTAACTCATGGACACATAAGAGTTAATGGTCAAAAAGTGGACATCCCTTCTTATAAGCTAAAAGTAGGTGACGTAATTTCACTTAAAGAAGCTTCCAAGAAGACTGATATGTTTGTTGAAAACTTTAATTCTATATTACCTTCTGTAAACTATATAGAAAAGGATCTTGAATCCTTAAGTGGTACTATAAAAAACATGCCAAACATAGAAGACATCCCTGTAGATGTAAAATTCCCAAAGATAATAGAATTTTACTCAAAGAACTAATTAGATGTGTTGCTTATTCTGATTTTCTATAAAATCAGACTTTTATAAATTTTGATAATGAATAAATTAAGCTATACTTAAATCGCAAAATTTAAGTATAGCTTTTATTTTTTTATTGGTCTAATGATAATTATTTTTTCTTTTAATATATAGATATATCGGAATTCCTATTAGAGTTATGCAAACCCCATATAAAGCATTATACTTATCAGTTATCATTGTACTTATTATGATGTATGCCCCTCCAACTATTCCTATTAGAGGAATAACTGGATACAACGGAACTGAATATTCCCTTTTTATATCTTTATGTTTTGTTCTTAATATAAATATACCCGCTACCGTCATTACAAAGAATATCCACATTACGAAAACAGCTAAGTTTGTAAGTGTATCGAAAGATCCTGAAATTACATACAATATAGCCAAAAACACTTCAAATATAAATGCATTCATAGGTGTGTTAAATCTCTCGTCAACTTTACCGAAGAATTTTGAAAAAGGCATTAATTTTTCTTGAGCCATAGCATATGGAATTCTAACTCCAGTCATCAAATAACCATTAAGGGCTCCAAAAATAGATATCATTATACCACCTGCAATTAAAGCAGCCCCATTATTTCCAAACAGTATTACTGCTGCATCAGATGCTGGCTTATTGGATGCAATTATATCCCCTAAAGGCATAACTTTTAATAACGCTATATTTACTAAAATATATACGGCAATAATTATAGTAAGACCTATAATTATCGATCTAGGCAGGTCCTTTTTTGGTTTTTTTAGTTCACCTGCCATATTACCAACACTTATCCATCCGTCATATGCCCATAAAGTCCCTAAGATAGCTGCGCCAAAGCCAGCTAATCCTGAAGAGCCGCCTTTTACTACATTTGAATTAATAAAGTTATGTTCTCCACCGTTTATCAAACCAAAACCTATTATTACTATAATAGGAATAAGTTTAGCAAGTGTAGCAACAAACTGAACCTTACTACCTAGTTTTGTCGATAATATATTAATAGTCATAATAAATAATATAATAAAGATTCCAAGTATCTTTTGCCCTGTTTTAGATATATCTACAAAATATGTAGCTTGTGTTGCAAAAACTATAGATAATGCAGCTACTACTCCTGGTACATATATAACAGTTTGAACCCATCCAAATAAAAAGGCCCACTGTTCTCCATATAGCTCCCTCAAATAAGCAAATACTCCTCCAGTTTTAGGTATAACTGCTGCTATTTCCGCAACAGTCAAAGCAGATGCCATTGTTATTATACCTCCAGCTATCCATGCGCATATGCCTAACAATGAACTTCCTGCATTACCAAATACTATCGTTGCTTTAAAGAAAATACCTGACCCTATAACTATTCCTATCACCATTGTTATTGCTTCAGGTAACCCTATTTCTTTTTTCAAACTACTTTCGTAAAGATCCGCCTTTTTGCTATTATCCTTTGAATTCTTCATAAGCTTCATCCTTTCCGTAAACTTTTTCCTTAATCTATAAGTAATTTTATTCTTCGCTTAATACTTAAAAAATACATAGATATATTAAGTTTTGTAAAACTTTATTTTATTAATATAATTTATTGTTTTTATGTTATTAGATTTACCAAGTTAATGCTACTTAATTATGTTTCCACTTTTACATTATCTAATTCTATAGACAAAACTATTCTTAGTCAACTTCCTATGAAATATTATATAAAACACTGCTATAGTATCACTATACTATTCTTAATTTTCAAACTCCTAAATATGTTCAAAACAGTTAAAATTACTAGTCTTATCTAGCTTAAATTTTTTTACTATCTCATACAGCAAAAAAGCTATACCTAACAGATTTTCACCTATAGGTACAGCTTTATATCTCTAACTTATTTTTTCAACTATATCTTCAACTCTTTTTTGCGATTTCTTTCTAGTATACAATCTCATTGCTGTTAATATAGCCCCTATTGCACATATAAGGCTAGCCGCTAAGTATGAGTATCTCATTCCATATACAAATACATCCTCTCTACCTGGAATGAAGTTAGCAACTTGATATCCAATCTTATAACTCATTCTATTATATAATAGAGCAGTTGATAAAGAGATACCAAAATTCATACCTAGATTTCTAACTAATGCATTGACACTTCCTGCTATACCTAATTTACTCTTAGGGACAGTTGACATTATTAGAGAATTATTAGGTGATTGAAACATTCCATTCCCTATCGATAGTACCGCCATAAATGCAATTAAAATTATCATTGAAGAAGTTTGATTCAAAGTTGACATTAACATTAATCCAAAGCTTGAAGCTATAAGACCTATAAAAGTTAGTACTTCTGATCCAATTTTATCTGACATATGACCACTTATCGGCGCTATGAACGCTAATATCAAAGGTGAAACCATCATAAATAGTCCTGTAACTGAAGATGATAGCTTCATAACATCCTGTAGATAAAATGGCTGAATTATATTAGAGCAACTGATGGCAACAAAAGATATAAACCCACAAAAAACACTGAGAGAAAATAACTTATTCTTAAATATCGAAAGCTCTAACATAGGCTCCTTAACTCTTTTTTCAACATAAATGAAAGCTGTGAATGATATTATAGCGATTAGTAAGCTACCTAAAATAATTGGATTTCCATATCCCAATTGTTGTCCTTTCATAATAGATACAAACATCATCACAATAGCTATAGTAAATAAAACAGCTCCTTTTAAATCAAGCCTTTCATTTGATATATTTCCCTTAGACTTAGGAAGAATCTTATATGACATTACAAAGGTTATTAATCCTATAGGAACATTTATCAAGAATATATACTTCCAACTTACTAAATAAACTATAAATCCTCCTAATGGCGGTCCAACCATAGTACCTAAAGCTACTGCTGTACCTGACATTCCCAAAGCTTTTCCTCTTTCATTTGGTGGAAAAACACTTGTTATTATCCCTTGGCTTGTTGACATAGTGGCAGAAGCACCAATTGCTTGTATAATTCTAGCAGCTACTAAAAACCATAATGAATTAGATAATCCACACATCAATGATCCTAAAGTAAACATAATTATTCCAAAGCTAAACACCTTAGTTTTACCTTTTATGTCACCCAATCTTCCAAATATAAGAATTATAGATGAAATAGTTATCAAATAGCTTGTTACTACCCACTCTATTGAAGCCATATTAACATTAAGCTTTTTTGACATTACAGGAAGCGCTACATTTACAATACTGCTATCTAAGCATGACATAAAAGTCATCAGTACAACATTAAATAATATAAGCCATCTGTTTTTATAGATCCTATCATTTATATTCTCCATTATTTTTGTCCCCCTCTTCTGTACTCATCTTATAGTTTTTTGCATTCTCTAATGCATTATTCAAAAAAAGAATCACTTTATCTATATCTTGATCATGTGATCCTAAGGAAATTATATCAATCCAATTCTGGATTTCCTGTTTTATTTCAGGAATGATCTTTCTTGACTTTTCAGTCAAAAATAACCTATATGCTCTTGAATCTTCTTGATCAGCTTCTTTCCTTATGTAATCAAGTTCTATAAGCCTCTTTATAGTTCTAGCAGACATTGCTTTATCAACATTAAGCTTTTTACTTATACAGTTTTGACTTATTCCCTCATGATTATAAAGAATTAAGATATAAGGATACATTCCACTTGTAAGATTAAATCTTTCTAAAGAAACATCTAATTGAGCCTGGGTAAGTCTGTATAATTTGCTTACAAGTTTAATCAGGCTAGTTCTACCATCATCCATCTGCTTCACCTTCTTTTAAAAATCTTTTATTTTTTTATGCAATCTGTAAATATGCATTATATTGATAAACTACACATATTAAGATATATTATTTTAATCTACAAGATTCCTCTTGAAATTCTCCTGCCTTTAATATACTAAATCAAAAATACACATTTTATTTATGAAATAATTTGTGTATAGTTTTTTTAGCCAAATATTATACTAACACCACATAGTTGACTAGTCAACCATAAATACTAAATAAAAACCAATCTACTGGTTTTTTAAAAATTACTAATATCCCAATAAAATGGCTTTCCAATCTAAATATGTTATTTAATTTTCTATATCACACTATTTTTCTCATATCCAAATATTTCTTAAGTATAGGTTCAATTCTTAAATATGCTTCAATTATTACTTCTGGTATATCAACATGTTCTATAAAGTACTTTCCTTTTGGTCCATACCCATACTCGTCATCTTTTAGTCTCGGTATTTCCCCCATTATTAGTGATAAGTATCTATCTACTTCCCATATTCCCTCTATGTTTGTATTCTCAAACTTAATCTGATTCTTAAAAAGTTTTACTTTAGGCAAAAATGGTGCATAGTTTATAAATTTCACTTTATCCTCATCACTCCATACTTTTCTAAAAGATGCATCACTTCTAAGTTGCATTGTAGGATCCTGAATCAATATAATCGATCTAGCTTCTATATTCAACTCTCTTAACATGTCAAAGGCCTTATATGCATTATCTCCACAATTAGTTGATTGATTTTCTATAATTATATCATCATCACTTATTCCATATATATTAATAAGTATTTCATTTATAATCTCTGCTTCTGCTTTGTCTTTAGTTTCTATAGCTTTATATTTATTATTATTTTTAACATTGTTTATTAGGTATGAAGTAGAATGGCCTATTCCCCCTACTACCATAATTTTATTGGCTATACCATCCTTAAAAGTTCTTTGAACTACTTCAATAGTATTAGTTATACTGTTTCCGAGGAGAAGAATTATATCAGCTTTCATAATTCCGTACTTGTTATGTAATTCATCACAACTTAGCTGATTTAAATCTCTTTTGGCTAAAAACATCCCTATCAGATTTATATCATTTATGATTTCCTTATTTAGAACATCCTTATCTTTAATCATCTTTAACTCTTCCTTTCATCTATATTTATATAAACAAACTACTTTCTATTGAAATCTATGCAAATAAAGATTCGTAGAACCATCGAAATCTTTATCCCTAGTTTAAGGATTGAAGTAGTCTATTAGCATTAATAGTTAATTATATAATACACCATTATTTTTATATAGAAAACTCAGCACTAATACATATGTAATAGAACTTTAACAATTATCACTTTATAATTAAATTTTTAAGCCTTAACTAAAAAGCCAACAAGGTTTTAAGAGTAGTAATGCATCAGTGAATATTCACTGATGCATTACTACTCTATATACCGACTTCTTCCATTTCTAACAGGTAGATTAGAACTCTTCACTCTTCTGTTGTGTAGTTCCTATATTTAAGTTTATTGCGATCATCCCAATTAAAATTAACAGCGACCCAACAAGACTATTGCCAGTTAGTTTGTCCCCAATAAATATAGAGAATATAGCGCCAAAAACAGGTTCTCCTAAATAAATTATAGCTGCATGAGTAGGATTAGTATATGGTTGCATTTCATTTTGAACCCACATTGCTATAACAGTACAAAGTATTGTTGTTACTAAGAGTGCTATGACTACAGTCCTTGTAAACTCAAAGTGTAGCTTTTCAATTCCAATAGCTGGTATAAAACTAAATATCCCAACTATAAAAAGTTCTAAAGATGTTAAAAGCCCAGAATCTACTTCTCTTGCATACTTGTCCACAAGTATTATTTGAGCAGCAAAAGCGATTGACCCTAAAAGGGTCAAAAAGTCTCCAAAATTAATTCCTGAAGCTCCTTTTGCAGATAATATGTAAAGTCCTATTAAGGATAGTATAATTCCTATAATTGTTTTTATATCAGGAATCTTTTTATAAATAACTGCCAACATAATTGGCACAAAGACTACGTTCAAACCTGTAATAAAGGCAGATTTGCTTGAAGTTGTATATGTAAGCCCAACTACTTGAAATATAATACCTATTAGGAGTGCCACTCCTATTAAAGCCGCTATTTTTAAATCTCTTGGTTTTATGGTTTTAAACTTTTTATGAAAAAAAGCTGTTAAAATTACTGCTCCTAATGTATACCTTATAGCAATATAACTATATGGAGGAATTGTTTTAAGAGCTACGCTCATTATTGGAAAACTAAGCCCCCAAAAGGCCGTAACTGTTATAAGATATAGATCTGCCTTCATTTCTTTTGTCATTACTTCACTCCTAATCCCTAAATAGCAAAATTACTTTTCTTTATAAGAAATATCTAATTCTAACTTATCTCCATTGTCAAAAATTAATGGAATACTTATTACAACTGAATTTGCCTGACTAAGTTCTATATTTGTGCCTGTCATTATGATAGGAGGAGTTATATCAATGCTTATATTGTTTGAGTAGAATATTGTTGCTGCATTACCTAGCATCATATTGCACAACTCAGATATGGCGCTCTTTGCTATCTCATCTAACTCTTTTACTTCCATACCACCCATCATAGCAGATACAATTTTCAATGCTAAATTTTTACTTAGTGAAACGTTAACACTCCCTTGAATCTGTCCTGTTAGTCCTATGAGTACCACAACAGAATCAACTGAATATGGAACGGTCTTTTTGTAGATTTGACCTAAACTAGGATTAAATCCAGTAATTTGATTTATAACATTTTTACCTGCTTCTACGATAGGATTAATATATTCTACTTTCATCTTAAGCACTCCATTCTCTTATGTTATAGATTATTGAATAAATTATATCATTTTTATTATTTACATATCAAATTAATTTTATAGATAAACAACACATAAGTAATTAGGACAAAAATAAGTAATATATCAAAATATTGCTGAAATATTTAATTTTTATATTTTCTTAAAGAATAAAAGAACCGCTAAATTTATCTTTTTAGCGATTCTTTTGCGCATCTACGTTTTCCAATTTACTTCATTTTGATTTTATAATATTTTATCTAAGGCTATATTTACTTCAAAAGGCATATTATTAACAAACATTTCAATACACAATACCTTGTTAGAGCTAGCCTTGGCTGTGAACTTTCCATACATTAATGTAGGAGTTGATATATCTATATTAATTCCTTCACGTTCAAAGCTCATACATGCATTAGCTGTAAGCATATTGGTAAGTTCTGATATAGCGCTTTGCGCCATTTCATTTAGTTCAGGCACAGGCATTCCCATCATCATAATCTGCGCAATATTTTTTGCTGCTTCTATTGTTGTAGTATATATAACATTGCCCTTAACGTCACCTATTATGCCTAAAATAATTATTACTCCTGGACTTTCTACAGAGGCTTCTTTTATGCTTACGGCCCCTTTCCTTATTTCATTAATTCCTAATTGAGGAAATATGTTAGAAAATGCATCAAGAAAAGGATTTATATATTTGACATCCATTCTCCATCCTCCTTTTTAAAACCAACACTCATATAAATTTCTCCAAATATAGTATCTACCATAGACGAGGTAACTGTATCAAGTTCCGATTTAGATATATTTATTGATTCCCCATGGAATATAGCCGGTGGTGCCACTCTCAATCCAAACAGCTTGTTTTTTCTATTAATCATAGAGCATCCTTGTCCAGATATTATATTATTTAACTCACTCATCATATTTATTACTTCTTCTAAACCTTTAGGTTCTCTCTTCAACACTGTTTTTGCAATATTTTCTGCTGTTTCATGAGACATATCAAATATTATTCTTCCAGAGTACTTACCAATTATTCCTATTACAACTGAAATTCCTTTGGATATCTGTTCAATATTTTCATTATATTCTTTTTTGAAATCAGGAATAGTCTTGGCAACTTTATTAAAAGTATCCATAAATGCTTCTTTATAGCATGGATAGTACAAATTCAAAAGTTCACCATAAAGTTCTTCACTGGCCATTATTCTATTAATAAGTAAAGTGACTTCCTCTGGATCTGCAGGCTTTTGTATATAACCTGATACTTTAGCTTTCTTTGCTTTTCTTACAATTTCTTCATCCATCATAGAGCTTATTATAATAACTTTTATATTAGCATCAATATCGTGAATAGCTCTAGTACACTCTAATCCATCTGTTCCAGGAATAGTCATATCCATGGTTACAAGATCAGGTTTCACCTTCCCAACAACTTCAATAGTTTCTTCTAATGACCCAGCCTCTCCAACAACTTCAAAACCATTATCGGTAAGCATATCTCTAATAATAGCAATAGAAAATGGTGAATCGTCAACTATAACAATTTTTGTTTTTGCCATAAATAAACACTCCTAATCTAAATAATATTATTGTATTTATCGGATGTTTTATTGTATTCTTGACCATATTTAACTTGAAAATGATCTTATTTTCAGAAAATATATTTTTTAGAGTGATATAAACTGAATATTAATAGAAATAAATGAAAAAATAATGTAAGAAATCAATTTAATTCTTGCATAAAATGGATTAACGTTATACTATTAAATAATGAGCTAAATGCTTATTATTTTGGAGGTGTTGTATATTAATAAAAATTTAGATTTAAATGAAAATATAAGAAGTAAGGAAATAAGATTGTCTGGTGAGAATAGTCAGATTATGAAAACCGAAGATGCTTTAAGATTAGCAAGAGAACAAAATCTTGATTTGGTTATGATTTCTCCCACTGCTGTTCCACCTGTATGCAGAATAATGGATTACAGCAAGCATTTATATGAGCAATCAAAAAAACAAAAAGAAGCTAAAAAGAATCAGAAAGTAGTAGAACTAAAAGAAGTAAGATTAAGTCCTACTATCGAAGAGCATGACATAGATATAAAATGTAATAATGCTAAAAAGTTTTTATCTAGTGGGAATAAAGTAAAAGTATCAGTTAGGTTTAGAGGAAGACAAAATAACACTACTGGCATCGGCTCTAAGATTCTTGAGATTTTTATTAACAAAATTGGTGATTTAGGTGTAGTAGAAAAATCTGCTCAATTCGAAGGAAGAAATATGTTTATAATTCTTTCTCCAAAAACTGCTAAATAAATAGATTGATTATTAGTTAATCAAATTTATAGAAGAAGCCTATAAGCTTGTGAGCTTATAGGCTTCTTCTATAAATTTATACTTAATTTTTCTTTTAAAATATTTCCTTAGGGAAATTATTGACATGTGGACATCTCTTGTGATATCATTAAAATTTGCTATTTTTTCATTAATATATTATAATGAATTAAGCAGACTATTCACATGGAGGTGTTCTATTGTTTAAAATTGGTGATAAAATTATTTATCCTATGCAAGGTGCAGGTATAATAGACAGAGTTGAGGAAAAAGAAATTTCTCAAGTTAAGTGTAACTATTTTATAATAAATATGGTAAACAACACTATGCAGGTTATGATTCCTCAAGATAAAATATCAACTTCCGGTATAAGACCTGTATCAGATGAAGAAACACTTGAGCTAGTATTACAAAGTTTTAGTACTGATGATGCACAATTAGGTGATGCTCTTAACTATAAAGAGAGATATCAAACAAACTTAAGAAAAGTTAAAAGTGGTGATTTGAAAGAAGGTTCAGAAGTAGTTCGTGATTTACTACTATTAAATAGTAAGAAGCCGCTTAATTCTAGTGAAAAACAAATGTTAAACACCGCAAAAAAACTTTTAGTTGGTGAAATATCTTTAATCAAAAATATAACTGAAGCAGAGGCATCTAACTTAATTAATTCAGTTATAGCATAAGTTCATAAGTTATGTTTATTACAAAAAGCTACTGACATAAAGTCAGCAGCCTATTGTGCACTTACATATTAGAATCATGTTTATTCTCATTTACATTAATAAACCTTTCTATAGCCTTTTATAGAGTAACTACACGCTAAACTAAGCTTTAGGTTTTTAGTTTCTTAATTTGTTAGTGTAAGCAGTGCATATAACTCTCTGCTTTACTTCCATCAACTATGAAACTCTGTCCCTTGGAACAAAATACCGATGAAGAAGTATACTCAATATCAGCTTTTTTATCATATGCACTTTTAGATATTACTTCTTCTTCGTTATGACAGAGATCATATCCATCAAAAATAAAGTTAATTCGACCTCTTCCATTGCTTATATTGATAAATTCCATTCCATAATTCATAAGTTTAGATACAGGACCTCTACCAAATATAATTACTTTATCTCCCTCAATTATAGGGGGCTCACATTGCGAACTTAGCTTTTCCATATCAGAAATTATTCTTCCCATTTGTTCAAGTTGAACTTCTATCCTAAATCTATAATAAGGCTCTAGTATTCTGCTGTTTGCTTTTTCAAGCCCTTGTCTTAGTGCTCTTAGTGTAGCTTCTCTAAAATCTCCTCCACTAGTATGCTTGTTATGAGCACGCCCATTAAGCAATGAAATTTTTATATCAGTAATCGGTGCCCCAATAAGTATCCCCTTATGATCTTTTTCAAAAATATGAGCCTTTATTAAATTTTGATGCCCTACTATCAAGTCATCTACATGACATAAGTTTTCAAACTTAATTCCTTGATTCCTTTCTCCTGGCTCTAGTTTTATGTGTACTTCCGCATAATGCTTTAATGGTTCAAAGTGGCCATATCCAACAGTTTCTGATTGAATAGTTTCTTTATATAAAATTTCACACGGCCCAAACTCTATATCTATTTTAAATCTCTCTTCCACTACCTTTTTTAATACTTCTAACTGAATAGTCCCCATAACATGTATTTGTATCTCTTTTAAGCTATCATCCCATACTACATTCAACGAAGGATCTTCATCTTCAAGTATTTTAAAATAACTTAATACTTCTTTCTCATTTAGCAGCTTGTCAAAAATCACCTTCGATTTAAGAGTAGGCACCATGTCATAAGTGGATTTTTCACCGACTTCTCCTATCACATCACCGGCATTAAATCTTGTTAATCCAGTGACTCCAAATATTTCACCAGCAACAACTTTATCAGTTGTTATATATTTATTTCCATTATAAATTCTTATTTGATTTATCTTTTCAACTGCATCCTCTTCATCAGAAACTTTAATTTGATCTTTAACCTTTAAGACACCAGCTGTAGCTTTGATATAACTTATTCGGCTCCCTCGCTCATCATATTTAACTTTATACACTCTACCACTAAACTCATCTATCTCAGAATAATCAGTATACGTTAGATAGTCTAAGTTATCTAAAAACGCCTTAACTCCAATATCTTGCAGGGCAGATCCACTAAATATCGGAAACAGCTTATTTTGCTTTATCAAGAATCTTAATGAATCAACACACCCTTCAACTGTATATGTACCATTAAAGTAAGCTTCCAGTATATTTTCATCTCTATCAGCAATAAATTCTATCTGATGCTCCCTTAAGCCTTCAGTTCTTAGTACATCATCAACATAAAATATGTCTACTGTAAACTGTTTTCTAATTTCAAGTATCAATTTTTCTAAATCAGAGCCAACCCTATCTATTTTATTTATGAAAATAAATGTTGGTATGTTATGCATTCTTAGTAAATGCCACAAAGTCTCTGTGTAGGCTTGAATTCCTTCCACGGCACTAATTATAAGTATAGCATAATCCATGACTTTTAAAGCTCTTTCCATCTCAGGAGAAAAATCTATATGCCCTGGAGTATCTATTAAATAATACTTTGATCCATTGTATTGAAAATTCGCTTGTTCAGAAAATATGGTTATACCTCTTTCCCTTTCTATGCTATGGTTGTCTAAAAAGGAATTCTTATAATCCACTCTTCCTTTATTCTTTATACTATTAGTCGTAAACAGTACCTGCTCTGCAAAAGTTGTTTTTCCTGCATCAACATGAGCCAATAGTCCAATTGTCTTATTCAATTAATCACCCTCAGTCATATAAAAATTATACATCTTATTATTAATACTTAATTGTATCAATCCCAACTAAATTTATATCATCAAATCTTCTTGTGAAAAGGTTCTAAAGTTTTAATAATAGATTTCTCATTGAATTGTTACATCTTTGATTATACCCGTATAATCTATCAGAATTCAACTTACTACAAATGCTTGTATCTCTGAAGTGACTTTATTCTTTATATCATAATGTTTTTACTAACAGTATAATTAATCACTATATCGTAATTAACAGTAATCCAAGTTAAAAAAGCAAAAGACATATAAATCCATGAAAAAATGGGTTTATATGTCTCTTTCAATATTCTTAAAATAATAGCTTGTTGTTATCTTATATAGTTAACTGTATTTTCTTTTCTTGGAGCTGCTTTAGCATTGTCATTAGCCTTATATCCAAAAATAGCTGAATATAATGGTTCATGTGTTTCAGGTATTCCTAATTTTTCTTTAAGTTCAGCTGCTTTAGGGGAATTGAATATGTAATCTGAGCTTCCAAGCCAGCAAGACCCTATTCCTATTGCTTCTGCTGCAAGCAGTAAGTTTTCAGTAGCAGCACCACAATCAGCCTTTGGAGCTACAGCACTCTTATCACCTGAAACTATTATAAGTGTTGGCGCATTATAGTATGGCTTAAAGTTTGCACTTTGAGCTCTCTTAACCATAGCTTCTTGATTTGAGTTTAAAAGTACTTCCTTAAATGTTTCAGCAAGTAAATCTATAACTTCCTTATTTTGAATTACAGTAAAATGCCATGATTGTTGGTTTATAGCGCTTGGTGCGAACTTTCCAGCTTCTAATATTGTTTCTAATTCTTCATCTTTGATTTGCTCATCTTTAAAAACTCTTGTACTTCTTCTGTTTAATAAAACTTTTATTGCCTCACTCATTTTATTTGCCTCCTAAATACTATATAATTTCATAAAAATTGCTCTTTAACTTGTACTATAGTTTTATAAACACTAAATTAAACTGTATACTTAACTATTGTTTGGTATATAGTAGCAATTTATTCATATAATCTATTATATCTCTTTCTGTACAAAAGTAAAGCAAATATTTTTATACAATCTACTATAATAAAGTAACTTATATTTTATTTATTTCTATTATTTTTTTTAATGAACTAATTAAAATATCATTATTTATCCTATCTTTTATAGCAATTCTGAAGTTATATCTACTTACTCCGTTAAAACCCTTTGGAAGTCTTATCAAAATATTATATTCAAGAAGCTTTTTCTGCAACTCATAAGCATCCATCTTTTCATCTAAAAGCTCTAAAAATAGAAAGTTTGAACTTGAATTATAGACCTTTAATCCATTTAGTTCACTAAGCTTTTCAAATAAATAACTTCTTTCTGAATTTATCCAATCCAAGGTTGCTTTTATATACTCATGATCATCAAAAATACAACTAGCAGCTATTTCAGCAGCTGTATTTACACTCCACGGTTCCATATTTCTTTCAATACTCTTTATGAGCTCAGCATTGCTTGTGATTCCATATCCAAGTCTAATTCCTGGCATACCAAAAAACTTTGTAGCTGCTCTTATTATAAGTAAATTATCATATTGGCTTATATATTCGACCATAGATGCATCTTTAAACTTAGGTGCAAACTCTATAAAAGCTTCATCTATTATGAGAAACGACTTAGCTTCTTGAAGATTTTTCAGTAGTTCTAAAAACTCTGATTTTTTTATTAAAGTACCAGTTGGATTATTGGGGTTGCATAGTAAAACAACAGATTGTTCCTTAATATTTTCTATTAAACATCCTAAGTTTATCCCTTCATACTCATGCTTATATAAGTCAATTTCTTGTACTTCCATTTTTACCTTTTCCCCTGCTCTCTTATATTCAGAGAAGGTTGGCGTTGATATATATAAGTTGTTGTATTCAATTGCTTCCAAGGCTCTATATATTATATCCACTGCACCATTACCTGGAATTATATTTTCAATAGATACATTACCAATATACCTTACAATATTTTGTCTTAACTTTTTATACTCTCTATCTGGATAAACTGAAAAATCTGCAATGCCTTCAAGCAATGCACGTTTAAAACACTGAGGCACCCCTAACGGATTTATATTGCTGCTAAAATCAATTATAGCTTTATTATATTCATATATATTACCACCATGATATTCCACTTATAATCACTCCTTTTATTACAAAAAATGCTGCAGTTGATAATATATAAGATCCATACATTAGTTTAATTGAATCTTTTATATAATCAACTTGTAAGTCCTCTTTGTTGAATCCAATAGTAGGCTTCTCCACTGGTTTCCCAAAATAATAGTTAGTTCCCCCTAGTTCAATTCCTAAGGCTCCAGCTACAGCAGCTTCTGGGTGAGCTGAATTGGGACTTGAGTGCTTTTTTCTATCTTTCATAAAAATAATCGCACTGTTTTTATAATCATATCTTAATATAAATGCAGCAGCCACCATCATTATTCCTGTTATTCTAGCCGGTATAAAATTCACAATATCATCAAATTTGGCAGATGCCCATCCAAAATTTAAAAACATTCCTTCTTTATATCCAACCATTGAATCCAAAGTATTTACAGCCTTATAGGCCATTGCCAAAGGTGCTCCACCTATAAACAGATAAAATAAAGGAGCTATTATACCATCCGAGCAGTTTTCTGAGATTGTCTCTATAACTGCCTTTGCAATCTGTTTCTCGTTTAGATTTTCCGTATCTCTTCCAACTATATAAGAAAGTTGTTTCCTTGCTTCAACTATGTTTCCTTGCTTTAGTATCCTGTATATTTTAAGACCTTCACTTGCCAAACATTTTGCTGCGATAGTTGTCCACATTATAAAAATATTGACTACTATATATAAATAAATCGAAACGCTTTTACTAATTTCAAGTATAAAGTAGGTTACTCCAAAGCATAACATCACTGTTGTAAAAGTTAAAACAATACCTGCAAACTTTAAAGTCATATCCTTTAGTTCCATCTTCTTTATTAAGTTTTGAAACATGCTTATGTACTTACCTATAAGTCTTACCGGATGGGGAAACCAGTATGGATCTCCTAAAATAAAATCAACTATTAATGCTATACATATACTTACCATAAACTGTACTTCCTTATTCTTATTATGATTATTTAATGAATTCCTAATCTTAGCTTCATAATGACATACAACGCCAATATTATAATTATACATATATACCCAGTTCTACTCTACAAAATTTAATTGCTGATTCTATTAATTATTAATGAATACTAAATTACTTATTTGGAGCTGGTCTACCTATAATTGGCTATGCATAATATAAAGCAGAAAATCACATAAATCGTAGCACTTTAGGCAGTATTTAGTCAATAATTAATATAAATTAGTTTTACTTATTGAAAATATAAATATTTATGATATAATTTTATTAATTTAATAATTCCGGTAGAAGGTAGCGGGATATATTTTAAACCGCTATTGGACGGAACTCTGGAGAGACTCTTTTTTGAGCACCGAAGGGGAAAACCATTTTTATGGTGAAACTCTCAGGTAAAAGGACAGAGCATTAGGAAAGTTTATGCACTTTTTTTGTGTATAATCCTTTTTAATATTCGATCTTCAGAGGCTAATACTAATATTAGGCTCTTTTTTACTATATAGAAAAGTAGATAACTCTTTTACGTTTTAAATTTACCAAATTTAATTACTTTTCTAACTTTTTAAGTTGTACAGTAAAGACGCAAAGTTTATACATCTGCCTTTCGTACATAAAACCTGTAATTAATACAAAATAAATTTATTAAGGAGAGATGATTCAATGAGATCACTAATAACTGTTATAGGAAAGGATAAAGTAGGAATAATATATGAGGTTACTTCTGTATTAAAAGAAAGTAATGTTAATGTTTTAGATATAACTCAAACTTTGCTTGATGGATTCTTTACAATGGTAATGCTTGCAGATCTTTCAAAAGCAACTATGGATTTTTCAGAACTAAAGAAAGCTTTGGATACTTTAGGAACTAATTTGGATGTATCAATAAGAATTCAACAAGAAGCTCTTTTCAACTCAATGCACACTATCTAACAAATCTAAATATCATCATACTGGAGGAATTAATTTTGATAAATACTCAAAACATACTTGAAACCATTAACATGATTGAAAAAGAAAAACTTGATATTAGAACTATAACTATGGGAATTTCTCTTTTAGATTGTTGTCATAGCGATGGAAAGATATCAAGACAACTTATATATGATAAGATCACTAAAAGAGCTGAAAATCTTGTTAAGGTAGGAAATCAGCTTGAGGCTGAGTTCGGTATTCCTATTATAAATAAGAGAATAGCAGTTACACCTATATCTTTGATAGCTCAAAGTTCTAGTGATACTAATTATGTTGAATACGCTAAAATTCTTGATAAAGCTGCAAAAGAAGTTGGTGTCAACTTTATCGGCGGTTTTTCTGCTCTAGTTCAAAAAGGATATTCTAAGGGTGATAGAATACTAATTGATTCAATACCGGAAGCACTAGCTGTTACTGACAAAGTATGTGCTTCTATAAATGTTGGTTGCACTAAATCAGGAATAAATATGGATGCAGTTGCCCACATGGGAGAAATAATAAAGCAAGCTGCTTATTTAACAAGAGATAGAGACTCTATTGGATGCGCTAAACTAGTTGTGTTTGCAAATGCAGTTGATGACAATCCATTTATGGCAGGAGCATATCACGGTGTAGGTGAAGCAGAAGCAATAATAAATTTAGGTATCAGTGGTCCTGGAGTTGTTAAAGCAGCTTTAGAATCAGTTAGGGGCGAATCCTTTGATGTTTTGGCAGAAACAATTAAGAAAACTGCTTTTAAGATCACAAGAGCCGGTCAGCTTATAGCTCATGAAGCTTCAAGAAGACTAGATACTCCTTTTGGTATCATCGATTTATCTTTAGCTCCTACTCCAGCTGTTGGTGATTCAGTTGCAAGAATATTAGAAGAGATGGGCTTAGAGAGCTGCGGTTGTCACGGAACAACTGCTGCACTAGCAATGCTAAATGATGCAGTAAAAAAAGGAGGCGTAATGGCTTCTTATCATGTAGGTGGATTAAGTGGTGCTTTCATTCCTATAAGCGAAGATGAAGGGATGATAGCAGCAGTAAAGAATGGTTCTTTAAGCATAGATAAATTGGAAGCAATGACTTGTGTATGTTCTGTTGGTCTTGACATGGTTGCTATACCAGGTGACACTCCAGCTTCTACAATTTCAGGCATAATAGCTGATGAAGCTGCTATAGGAGTTATAAATAACAAGACTACTGGAGTAAGAATCATCCCTGTATACGGAAAAACTTTAGGTGATGAAGTTGAATTTGGAGGACTTCTAGGAACTGCTCCAATAATGGCTGTAAGCAAATATTCTTCTGAAGCTTTTATAAAAAGAGGCGGTAGAATGCCTGCACCTATCCATAGCTTCAAGAACTAAAATAATTATTTATAATATAAACCACTGGACAGATATCTTAATACTGCCAGTGGTTTTTATACTTTAACTTCTATTATGCTTTGGCTATTTTTAACACGATGTTTCAGCAGCTCCTATATTTTAAGTTTGCTACGCACACTTATCCACAGATCATATTGTATTATAAATCCCTAAAGAATAAAAAAAGTTATATTTGGCAAATTACTATACTATGTGTAGACTTATGTGAGTTTTTTTACTATACTTATTAACTGTATATCTATGATAAATAATTAAATAATTAAATTAATATTTCAATATAAGATTGTAACCTTAAATATCAACTTAGTGTATACTTAAAGGCATATGTACACAACTTTTTAGCAACCATAATTTAATTTGTTGTACATCATTTTATATCTTGTAAATAATATTAGTTATGATTCATACTTAAATCGTATAATAAAGGAGATTATTATTGTGAGCTCATTCGAAAAACTATCACTTCCTGTAACTCTTATTGAGGGATTAGCGAAGTCACAAATATCAACCCCTACTGAAATTCAAGAAAAGGTTATTCCAATTGCATTAGAAAATAAAGATATTATAGGTAAATCCCAGACTGGAAGCGGAAAAACCTTAGCTTACTTACTACCTATCTTTAACAAAATAGATTCTTCAAAAAGAGAAATGCAGGCAATTATATTGGCCCCTACTCATGAACTAGTAATGCAGATAGATAGAGAGATAAAACTTCTAGCTACGAATTCCACCTTACCAGTAAACTCAACTTCTATAATTGGTGAAGTTAATATAAAAAGACAGATAGAAAATTTGAAAGTGAAACCACATATAGTTGTAGGTACCCCTGGCAGAGTATTAGAATTAATTAAGCTAAAAAAAATTAGCGCACATACTGTTAAAACCATCGTTATTGATGAAGGTGACAGATTATTAAATGATAAGAATATTGCTCCAGTAAAAGATATAATTAAGTCTACGCTTAGAGATAGGCAAATAATGATTTTCTCTGCTACCATAACTCCAGAAAGTGAAAAGGCAGCAAAGGAAATAATGAAGGAGCCTATATTAATTAAGTTAGATGAAGATAATAGCGTAAGTTCAACTATAGATCATCTATTTGTTGTAACTGAACGTAGAGACAAAATGGAAGTACTGAGAAAATTAATCCATGCTTCCGGTACAAAAAAAGCAATTGTCTTTATAAATAAAAGCGAAGAAACAGAAGACACTACACTAAAGCTTCAGTACCACAAAGTAAAAGCTTATGGAATATATGGCACTAGTACTAAGGAAGAAAGAAAGAAAGCTTTAGAAGGCTTTAGAAATGGTAAATATCAAGTATTAGTAGCATCAGATATTGCTGCTAGAGGACTTGATGTAAAGGGTATTACTCATATCTTTAATTTAGACCTCCCAGAGGATCCTAAAGAATATTTGCATAGAGTAGGTAGAACTGGTAGAGCTGGTCAAAGTGGAACAGCTATATCAATAGTTACTGATAGAGAACTACCAACAATACATAAATTTGAAAACACATTCAATATTAAGATGGCACAAAAAGACATCTATAAGGGAGAAATATTGGAGTTAGATGAAGCAAAAGATCTTAAGCATGATAATTATCAGTCTAGTCCTAATAAAAAGAAAAAATCTACACCTAAAAATCTAGGCCAAAAGAAAAAGTAGTCTATTGCTCTTATGTCAAAAAATCGCTGAAGCGACCTTAATTACTGAAAAAAATAAAACTATATCACTGAACACTGCTTCAATGATATAGTTTATTAAATTTGTATACAGTACCTATACTTCACACAAATCTACATATATCTATAAGGCTCTACTGCCTCCCCCTATAACCTGTGATTTAATATAATCAAACGGGAAGTTAATTCCTGGGCACTCAGTAGTTGGTTTTACATCTTTATGCCTTCTAAGATCTTTTATTCCGTACTTCTTTACTAAGTATTTAGATAGTATTATAGCCGAGTCTAGTTGCTGTTGTGTTGGTTTTTCTACCATAAAGTTTCCTTCAAGAGCTATTCCTAAAGCTATATTATTAAATCCTGGTGCATGAGACCCAACTGCATTTTCAGGTCTTCCTCTATAAATTGTTCCATCTTTTCTTATATAGAAGTGATACCCTATTCCAGCCCACCCTCTATTGACATGAAGTTGATGTATTTCCTGAGGAGTTTTACCAATCTCTACAGTATGATGATACACTAACATTTGAGGCTTCATTGTAAATTGCAATGGAGTTGCCCATTTGTAGTTTACCTCCACTATCTTTGGTTGAGTTTGTCTCTTGAATAAACGGTTTAAAGCTCTATGAAATTTATTCATTTCGTTCTCCTTAATATTTCTCTATATTAGCTTATGTTTTTCACCTCTCAGTGACACAAATTTATAAATTGATGTAGTAATTTAATACTATACTGTGTTAATATAAATTGTACGTGAAAATTTTTTTATCAACTTCGGAGGTGGACAAATTGTTTCATTCAAACATAGGAGAAATAGCAGCTTTAGCCACAGCTGTATGTTGGACTGTTTCACCAATAGCTTTTGAAACAGCTGGCAAAAAGGTAGGTTCTCTATCTGTAAATTACATAAGATTGATATTGGCGTTCATTTTTATTGGTATTTATACTTTAGTAACAAGAGGTATGTTTCTTCCTTTTGATGCTTCAATGCAGAATTGGACATGGCTTTTTATTTCTGGACTTATAGGATTTGTTATAGGTGATCTTTTCTTATTTCAAGCTTATGTAGAAATAGGATCTAGATTATCAACTTTAATTATGGCTACTGTCCCACCAATCTCAGCTTTAGCAGGTTTTCTAATTTTAGGTGAAACTTTGTCTTTAAAAGATTTGTTTGGTATGTTCATAACTTTAGGTGGTATAGCTTTAGTTATATTAGTTAAAGATTCAGGAGAGAAAAAGATAAAGCTTTCTCATCCTATAAAAGGATTAATATACGCACTAATAGGAGCTTTTGGACAAGCATTTGGTTTGATTTTCAGCAAATTCGGAATGGGAAACTATGACCCTTTTGCAGCTACTCAAATACGTATAATTGCTGCCCTAATAGGTTTTGGCATAGTTATAACCTTTGCTAAAGGATGGAAGAACCTTTTTAAAGCTTGCAAGGATGCTAATGCCATGAAAAACATAACAATAGGTTCATTATTCGGCCCATTCTTAGGAGTCTCACTATCGCTTTTATCAGTACAATATACTACAACAGGAATTTCTTCTACCATAACATCAATTTCAAGAATATTGATTATACCTGCTTCAATTGTAATTTTCAAAGAAAAGACTACTGTAAAAGAAGTGATAGGTGCTTTAATAACAATAGTTGGTGTAGGTATTTTATTTTTATAGCACTGTAATATTATGAATAATTTCAGCACAAAACTATAACAGCATCAAATAATAAAAGCACTATCATAGTAATTAAATCTTAATCTCTGATAGTGCTTTATACTTTCCTAGCAATATATTTCATTTAATTTATTAATTTCTTCCTTGATTTCATATTTTAATTCAGGTGGTTCCACAACTTTTGCTTTGCTACCAAAGCTTAGGATCCATCCAATAACAGACTTATCGTACACCATATGAACTACGGCTAGAAAGGTTGTATCCATTTCTCTCATTAAATTAATATTTTCTTTAAATTCACTCATAAGTTCATGCTTCAGGTCATTATCAAATTCAATTGTGATATCTGTTTTAGTTTGGCTTTTATAATTAGTGAATTTATTAGCAGTATTGTTTGAACTAACCGCCACCGGTTTCAAAAAATACCCTCTCTTGTTTTCTGAATAGTCACTTATGTCAAAACCTAGTTCCTTTAAATTTTTTATGTACTCATATATAGTCCTTCTGTCAATTTTATCTCCAGTTCGTTCTTCCATTACTTGTAGTATTTTTTTCATAGATAACATATTCTTATTATCACTGTGCTTACTTAAGATGTCAAAAAAGGTATAAAACTTAATATAGTTACTTGCCATAACATCACCTTTTTCCATATACTTTATTTATATTATAAAATCCGCAGTGACAAATAACAATATATTTATTTTATATTAGGGTATGTTTAAGCGTATCATTGAAATTAATTCTTTTTGTGTGCTCATTAAAGCATCGGATGACTAACCAATTAATTTCACAACGGTTATATGACAATTCCTTTATTTTATCTCAAAGGTACTAACATCAATTCTTTTCCATTCTGGTTTTATTTTTTCTATATCATCAGCTAGCTGATATACTGCAAGGTCTTTTTGTTTTGCTTCAAGCATAACGTCCATATCCTTATTTACGTCTCTACATAATTCGATAAATCTTATAAAAGCTTGAGGATCGATGAAATCAGCATGTTTTCTATCTCTTTCACTTTCTTTTGGAGAAGAAAAATGAAACTTTGCAGGAAGACTCTGCTCTTCCCATGTATCAAAAATATCACTTATGTAATCTTTAAGTTCTTCTCCATCATTATTGCACAGATGGTGATGAGCATCTAATACCATTGGTGCATTTATATCCTTGCACAGCGAAAGCACTTCTCTTACATTAAAGGTTTTATCATCATTTTCTATCATAAGCCTTGAAGTTATTTCCTTAGGAAACCTTTTAAAGTTAACTTTAAACCGCTCTAGCGCCTCTTCTTTTCCACCTGCACTACTTCCAACATGAAGCACCATCTTTCCTTCTGGGTAGTTCATATCTTCAAACAGATGTACATGAGGCCATAAATTTCTTTCTGTTGCAACCACTACATCCTCTCTAAGAGAATTAATAACATTAAATTCATCTGGGTGAGTATCTACTCTCATTTGATTTTTTCTAACTAAATCTCCGATTCTTTTAAAATCTTTAGAAAACATCTCTCTATATTTCCACATAACTTCCGGATGAGTAGCAAGCGGTATCAACGCAGAGGTTATTCTATAAAAATGCAACTGGTTTTCAACATTGTACTGAAGTATTTTATATAGATTATCTAAGTTTGAAAGTGTGGTTGCTTTTAGCTTATTCATCTTACTCTCTTCATTAGTAAGTTTACTATAAGTTGCGTAAGTAACTGTACTTGATGATGTTGTCTTAGGCAACTTTAAAGCAATAGCCACATAGCCTAGTCTTAAGATCACTTTATCATCTCCCTTAGTATTTATTATTATGTTTCTCTAAAAGTAATATTTTTATATACCAACACCGCAAAAATACATAATGAAATAAAAAACTTCTAAAACCATTGAAACATATATGTTTAATTGCCATAAAAATTTTATATTTTTTTACAGCAAAAAAAGTATCTTAATCATACAATTAAAATACTTTTTACTTCTCTACTATATACTATTAGCCTACAGCATGTTTCAAAGTATTGAGATATTCTTAAGCTTTCTATTCGCCTAGATATGCACTTCTTACCTTTTCATCTTTAAGAACTGCATCAGCATTTCCACTTAGAACTACGTTTCCTGTCTCTAAAACATATGCCCTGTTTGCAATAGATAAAGCCATATGAGCGTTTTGTTCAACTAATAATATGGTAGTTCCGCCTTTATTTATTTCCTGTATTGTATCAAAAATATTCTTTACTACAATAGGTGCAAGTCCCATGGATGGCTCATCTAAAAGCAATAGTTTTGGCCTATTCATAAGAGCTCTACCTATAGCAAGCATTTGCTGCTCACCACCAGAAAGAGTACCAGCTAGTTGGTTAATTCTTTCTTTAAGTCTAGGAAATTTCTCATATATCATTTCATAATCTTTTTTGATTCCATCTTTATCGTTACGAAGATAAGCACCAAGTTCAAGATTTTCCTTAACTGAAAGATTCGCAAAAATCTTTCTTCCTTCTGGTACATGACCTATTCCATAACCTACTAACTTGTGAGGTTGAACACTCTTTATAGTCTTATTATTGAACTGAATATCACCAGTTTTGTAAGGAGTAAGTCCAGAAACAGCTCTAAGTGTAGACGTCTTTCCTGCTCCGTTAGCTCCAATTAGTGTGACTATTTCACCTTCATTAACTTCTATATTTATATCCTTAAGGGCGTGTATTCCATCGTAGTAAACATTCAAATTGTTAACCTTAAGCATTCTATATAGCCTCCTCACTTGTATAAGCTTCACCTAAATAAGCTTCAATAACTCTTGGGTTATTCTTAATTTGTTCTGGTGTTCCTTCTGCAATTTTCTTACCATAATCTAATACGGCAATCTTTTCACAAATACCCATAACTAATTTCATATCATGTTCAATTAGAAGTACTGATACTCCGTATTTATCTTTAATCCAATTTATCATTCTCATTAAATCCTGTGTTTCTTGAGGATTCATTCCTGCTGCAGGCTCATCCAGAAGCAATAATTCTGGGCCAGCAGCTAAAGCTCTAGCTATCTCTAGTCTTCTTTGCTCTCCATAGGAAAGGTTGCTAGCTAAATCGAAAGCTTTATCTCGGAGTCCAAAAGCCTCTAAAAGTTCAAGACACTTTTCTTCAATCTCTTTTTCAATCTTAAAGAACTTAGGAGTCCTAAAAATTGCATGAAATAAATTATATTTAACACTGTAACCAAAAGATATTTTTACATTATCTAAAACAGTAAGGCTTTTGAAAAGTCTTATATTCTGGAAGGTTCTTGCTATCTTCTTTTGAGTAATGCAATATGGCTTTAATCCATGTATCTTCTCACCCTTATAAGATATTGACCCTTCAGTTGGAGAGTAAACTCCTGTAAGCATATTAAATACCGTAGTCTTTCCAGCCCCATTCGGTCCTATAAGCCCCACAACTTCTCTTTCATTTATCTCTAGTGCAAACTCAGATACTGCTTTAAGTCCACCAAATTGAATCGTTAAGTTTTCAACTTTTAACATTACACTACCCCTCCTTCCTTACTTTCCTTTTTTAAAAACTTACTGAATATACTTAAGCTTATTTCTTTAGTTCCAAGTAATCCTTGTGGTCTAAAGATCATAAGAACTATTAATGCAATTGAGTATATAATCATTCTGAAATCCTTTATTGGTCTTAATAGTTCTGGTAAGAAAGTTAATATACCACTTGCTATTATCGATCCTGTTAAAGAACCCATACCACCAAAAACTACGAAAGTTAAAACTTCTATTGACTTCATAAAGTCAAAGTAGCTTGGTATTAGGAACCTAGAGTAATGGGCATAAAGTCCACCACCAACTCCAGCTAAAAATGCAGCTATTACAAATGCAGTTACTTTGTATCTTGCAGTATTAACTCCCATTGCTTCTGCTGCAATTTCATTTTCTCTTACTGCTATCATACTTCTACCTTGAGCTGAGTGTATTATATTAAATACAATTATAACTACAGCAACCATTACGAAATATGCCCAAGTAAAAGTTGTCTTTGGAGGTATACCCGTAAATCCTCTTGGTCCGCCAGTATAATCAATGTTAGTAAGAATAACTCTTATAATTTCACCTACACCTAAAGTAGTTATTGCAAAATAGTCACCTTTTAGTTTAAGAGTAGGTAAACCTACAATTAAAGCCACAACTGCTGCAAGTAGACCACCTACAATTAGTGCAACTGGAAAGTTATACTGAAGTTTTGCTGTAAGGATAGCTGCGGTATATGCACCTATTGACATAAATCCCGCATGTCCTAAACATAATTGTCCTGTAAAACCAGTTATAAGATTCAAGGAAACTGCTAGTATTATATTTATACATACTAAGGTAATAAGTCCACCATAAAATCTGTTTATAATTCTTTCTTGCAATAAATAATTAAGCAAAAAGAAAATGCCTACTATTAGAACTGCGTATATTAAGTAATTCACTATCTTCTTCATGCTGTCACCTACACTTTCTCTCTAGTTATCTTGCCTAAAAGACCTGAAGGCTTGATAAGTAGGACTATAATTAATATTGAAAATGCTATTGCATCTGAAAGTCTTGTGGATATATATGCCTTAGTTAAAGTTTCAGCTACTCCCATAAATAATCCACCGATAAGTGCTCCTGGAATAACTCCTATTCCACCAAGTACAGCTGCCACGAAGGCTTTTATTCCAGGCATCATTCCCATATAAGGATCTATTGTTGTCCAAGCAAGTGCTACTAAAACACCAGCTGCACCTGCAAGTGCAGATCCTAAAGCAAAGGTAAATGATATTGTATTATTTACGTTTATTCCCATTAGGGATGCAGCTTCTATATCAAAAGAAGCTGCTCTCATAGCCTTACCAACTTTGGTTCTATATACTATAAACTGGAGCAATACAACTAAGAGCAATGAAACACCTAAAGTTATAAGTTGTATGTTGGTTACTTGAAGGGAACCTATATTAATTTTTGAAGATTCGATTAGACTTGGGAAACTCTGAGGAGAAGGTCCCACTATAAATCTCATTCCATTTTCTAGTAATAACGATACACCTATAGCTGTGATTAGAAGCGTAATTCTAGGTGATTTTCTAAGTGGTTTGTATGCTACCTTTTCTATAACTATTCCTAAAACTGCTGATACGATCATTGCTATTATCAAAGTTGGTAGGAATGATAGGTTAAGCTTTGTAGCCACGAAGAAGCCTGCAAAGGCACCAATCATATATATGTCTCCGTGTGCAAAGTTTATAAGCTGGATTATACCATATACCATAGTATATCCTAACGCTAGAAGAGCATATATGCTTCCAAGTGATAGTCCATTAATCAATTGCTGTAGTAACTCCATAGTAGTCCCCCTATATATCTTTAATCCTTAATTATCTTTTACTTAACAGGATCAACTTTTGTTACAAGTGAATTCTTATCTCCCTCAACCTTTAATATAGCAGCACCTTTTACAGCTGTTCTCTCTGAGTTAAATTGTAACTTTCCTGTAACTCCTGTGTATTCAACCTTAGCAAGAGCATCTTTAATTTTATCTCCATCAGTACTCTTAGCATTTTCTATAGCCTTAAACAATAATTTTGCTCCATCGTAACCTAGAGCAGCAAGTGCATCCGGTTCTTTATTGTAGTCTTTCTTATATGCCGCAACAAAGTCTTGAACTTCTTTAGCTGTATCACCTGGGAAGTAATGATTTATAAATAAAGCACCCTTAACCGCATCTCCACCTATCTTATATAAGTCTGCTGAATCCCATCCATCTACCCCTAGTAGTTGAGAACTTATTCCTACTGCCTTAGCTTGCTTAGCTATAAGACCAACAACATTGTAGTAGTCTGGTAAAAGTAATACATCTGGATTTGCTCCCTTTATCTTAGTTAATTGTGCATTAAAATCTTTATCATCATTGTTGTATGTTGAGAACTCGACAACTTTTCCACCTTTTGCTTCAAATTGTTTTTTGAAAGCTTCAGCTATACCCTTTGAATAATCGGATCCAACGTTGTAAAGGACTGCTGCAGTTTTCTTAGAAAGATCAGTTGCTGCATAATTAGCCATAACTTGACCTTGGTATGAATCAACATAACAACTTCTAAAAACATACTCTCCTCCAACCTTTGTGATCGTTGGTTCAGTTGCAGTTGGTGTTATTAGAGGAATCTTAGCTTGAGTTGCATTTGGTGCAACTGCTAGAGTAGCTCCAGATGTAACCGCCCCGATTACTGCTGAAACTTTTTCGTCATCAACTAATTTATTGAAAGCATTAATTGCTGCATTTTGATCTGCTTGGTCATCTTCAAAAACAACTTGGACTTTCTTACCGTTGATACCGCCCTTATCATTAATCTCCTTTTCAGCTAATTGAACCCCTTCCTTAACTGATTGTCCATAAGTTGCAACTTTACCAGTAAGTGGTGCTATAGAACCAATCTTAATAACATCTCCACTTGTTCCTGCTTCTCCATCCTTTTTGCTGCTACAACCTACAAATAAGCTAGCAACCATAGCTACTGCTAATGTTGCTACAAGTATCTTCTTTTTCATAATTGAGTCCCCCTTTTTATACATCGCTTTTTTATACATGTCTTTTTATTTATATTAACAATTAATCAATGAAAAATCAATAACAAATTTCATATTTTTTTAATAATTATCCATAATTCACGTTTATAAATTATATAATATATACATAAAGCGCTATGTTTTTGATAAATTAATAAATAACCCTTTCCAGTAAACGTTTTTTTATATACTTCAATCTTAAAATGATAAAAATATTAATAATATGTTAATAAATAAAAAACAATTCAATCATACACTTAGTATATGATCAAATTGTTAAAAATGAAGCTATATATCTGAAAATTCGATTCTTATCTTTTGAATTAATTCTTCTTCTAAAATATCGTATTGAGTCCGTCTATCTAACTCATCCATTTTCATATGTTTATTATATGGTATTTTTAATACAAATTTACTACCAGACATATCTACACAATTACGAGCCTCAATACTCCACCCATGTAATTCTACAATATTTCTCACTATAAATAATCCGAGTCCCATGCCTTCATGACTCTTTGCCAACTTATTTTTATTGAAGGAGAACTTATCAAATATATGTTGAATCTCTTCACCATCCATAGTTGCTCCCATGTTATAAATCACTATTTCTAAGTTCTCAGACATATCTTCACCTATAGAAATGTATATTTTATTTTTATCTTCTGAAAACTTAACTGAATTTGATAATATTTTTAGCAAAATATTCTGAACTCTTTCTAAATCTAGATATATATATTTAGAATTTAAACTAGTAAAAAAGTTAATCTCAATATTTTTGCTCTTAACATTCTCATTTACATAATTGCTTACAATGAAAACTGTATCCTCTATAATTTCTACAATGTCATATAGCTTATAATTGAGTCTAAACCCATTTGAATCGATTATAGTTGAATCGATTATATTATTAATAAGCTTTAATAATCTATAACTACTTTGCTGCATTACGGAGGAATTATAATTTATTTTCGACAAATTATTTTCTATTGTATTTGAATCCTTCATATAAAGATTTAATACTTGTAGCGAGCACATTAGTACATTAAGTGGAGTTCTAAGTTCATGTGCTAAAATTGGTATAAGCTTTGAAATATAATCTTCATATCTATTTTGATTTATCTCATTTTGTCTTATCACATCCATATCAATATAGGATGTATTTCTACTAGAAATATTTCTAATTATGCTACAAACTACTTTCTTTTCATTAATCATTATTCCCACGGAGCTTATTTCAACAATAAATTCTCTACCATCTTTATCCTTATGAACTGTATTGTATAAAATTCCACCTCTTGAAGCTAATTGTATATGCTTATTTATTATTCCCTTTGCTTTTGAGGCCGATATATCGAATATTGTTTTATTTAAAATTTCCCTTTTCGTATACCCATAAAGTTTTAGTGCAGCTTTATTTGCATCCAATATCTCTCCATCGTTACCTATGAAGAATATCATGTCTTTCGATTTATCAAATAACATAGAAAGCATTCTATACTTTGAATCATAAAACATCTCTTCCTTGATGTTTTCAAATACAGAAACAACATCTCCGTTTTTCAATTTAAAAAAATAATTACCATTAAAAAGTTTATACTTATTATCTTTATATAGTTTAAATGATGCATTCTCATTATTTCCAGTAGTATATACTCTCTTAATTACTCTTAAGAACCGACTATTAACTAAGTTCGGAAATACTTCAATTATATTTTTGTTAATGTAGTCAGAATATTTGATATCTATCAATTCCTCCGCTACTACATTCATAAATACTATTGAAAAATCTTTACCCTTATTATAGCTTCTATAGACAGCTATACCCTTTTTTAACTTATTAATTATCTCCCAATTACTTTCTTCATCGTCAACTACTTCCATTATATTATTAGCATAATTGCCTTTTTCTTCTATCTCTTTATGAAAAATCTGTTGTTTAGAATCATTGTTCGGCATTTTAAAGCTTGGTTGAATATATGTAATATTATATTCCTCATAATCAAATGTAATATTAGAATTTTTTATCTTTACGTCACGTTCAAAGCCACCATCAAGTAACTTAGCGTTATAATTACTACTTTCTTGATTCTCCTCAGTTGAATCACTATATGAAATGAAGTAATTGTCTACGAATTCTGTAAAGTTTTTATCTATGATTTTATCAAAAGCGCTTATAGAAAACATCTTTAATGCAAATCTGTTGGCAAAGACAATCTTATTATTTCTGTGAATTACAACCGCTTCTAATAACCCATCTAATAAATCAACATAGAATTTATTGTTCCTCATAAAATAGCTTAACGAATCGTGGAGCATTTCTGAATTATTCTTACTATTCCAGTGGCTTAACAACTGCTGGCTGTTCCTTACCATATATTAATCATCTCCTCTATAAGCAACTAAATTATTAATTATATTATTCTATAATCAGTATGATTTCCCTTTTTTTGCTTGCCAATTTATTACATATTTTTTACGACATCGTTCGCCATATAACCCTACTTTATTCATTAAAATAAATATTTATTTCCAAAATAATATTAAATAGATTAATTAGCTATAGAGTGACAATACTAATAGTAAGCACTTCCTATTCCCACTTTTTATTTTCGAAATCCTTATAAAAAAGTCGCTGAAGCGAACTTTTTTTAGCGCATCTGCCTTTCCGAATACATATAAGAACAATTTGGCAGGCGATAAATTCGTTTTTCTATGTTTCCTGTTTATTTTGGAAGTGATAATTAAATTGAAGAGGTGAACTATATGAAGATAAAAAGCCTTATACCACCAGAAGTAACAATAACTGTTATTATAGGTCTTATAGTCTTATTAATCAGTGATTTTCTATTGAAATTATATTTTCATTAATAATAATTTCAATTTAATTGTTCTAAATCCTACAAAGATGTAACGCCTCACTTTAAAATTACTATTTTCAAATTCTCGTCTCAAAATCTATCGCAATTTTATAAATAACTTTCATAATAAAGCGGTACATCTTTATTACTTTTATCAAAACATTATCTAGTTCAGATATATTTGTGGTAATTTTTGTTATTAATAAGAACAAAATGGATTGTATTTCATATAACATTAAGTGTAAGATATATTCTTTTGGAGGAAACAATGTACACCGAGCAATATGAAATAAATGAAGAATTAAGAAATGATGAATCTCAAATGAATTCTAATGTTCAAGGAACTACACCAAATTATACCTATC
Organism: Clostridium folliculivorans; assembly: GCF_024341905.1. GTDB lineage: Bacteria > Bacillota > Clostridia > Clostridiales > Clostridiaceae > Clostridium_AR > Clostridium_AR folliculivorans. The sequence continues at coordinate 671,384 of NZ_BQXY01000001.1, read as the reverse complement.
AAGGTTCAATGCAAGGTACAGTACCAGGAACTGATTATACTAATTGGAGTAACAACTTATGTAACTTACCTTTTTTACCTAATCCATACTATCAAGGAAATGTTCAGCTAAATGGAATGATGGGACAAATGATGCATGGTTCTATGGATCATATGGCTCATATGGGACAGATGACTCCTGGTTCTATGTCTCCTATGACTCCTATGGGACAGATGGCTCCTGGTTCTATGTCTCCTATGACTCCTATGGGACAGATGGCTCCTGGTTCTATGTCTCCTATGACTCCTATGGGACAGATGGCTCCTGGTTCTATGTCACCTATGGCTCCTATGGGACAGATGGCTCCTGGTTCTATGTCTCCAATGGCTCCTATGGGACAGATGACTCCTATGGGACAAATGAACCCTAGCTCTATGTCTCCTATGCCTTCAATGGGGCAAACTAATATAGGCGCTCAAACTAATCAAAGTACTTCCCCAAATGAAATGACTGATACATCAGATGCTTCACAACAAGTAATTGCTAGACCATATAATATGTACGGACACGGTTATGGTCATCCTTATCATTACGGATATAATTATGGATACAAATATCCATACTACAATCCATATTATTATAATCCTGGTTTTAATCCATTACCTTGGTTTTTATTAGGCTCAATACTTTAAAAGAATATAAGAAAATCACTGAAGTGTTGACTTCAGTGATTTTTTTGCGCATCTGCTTTTTCGAAGGCATATGATGAAAAATTCGATTTGCATTTAAGCACTTATATCTTTTAGTATTTATTAAAATAATAATACATCTTGGTACCACTCAATTTACATAACTATTTACGTATATAAAAATGTGTCGAGTTATTATGGAATCTATTAAAATTATATTTAATAAAAAATTTTTTAAAAAACTTGAATGTTTTTGTGTATTAAATACATAAATTTATAAATGTAGTTTATAGTATGATACCCAAAGTTTGTATTACACAAATTTGGAATATTCAAAAATTATGTTATAATATCAATAAGCCGCTGTAATTATAAAAGGAGAATTTTGCTATGTGTAAAAAGATTTTTTATATGGTTTTAGCATTTGTTATTACATTAAGTTGCGGTATTAACGTACTAGCTTCAGATAATACAGAGCAAACCATAGCAGAGAGCAAAAAAAGTTTTCAGCAACTAGATGACAAGATTAAAGAGCTTAATGCTGAAATGGCAGGAATTAACTCAGAAATGGACAAGCTAAATAAAAAACTTAGTGATGATAATCAGAATATAGCCCAAACAGAAAAAGAAATAAAATTAACTGAAAATAAATTAGAGCAATATAAGAAAGAAATCGAGGCAAATAAAAACACTTTGGGAAATAGACTGAGAGGTATGTATAAGAGTGGTTTAGATAACAACTATCTTTCAATCCTTTTAAGTTCTACCGACCTCGGCGATTTCTTTTCAAAATTATCTGCAGTAGAAAAAATCATCTCATTGGATAAGCAATTAATAAATCAGCTTAACTCTGAGAAAGAAACTGTAAATCAGTCAATGGAAGATTTAAATAAGAAAAATCAGCAGCTTAAAGAATTGAAAAAGGAAACTGAGGCAAGTTTAAAAACATTAGATGATAAAAAACAGCAACAACAACAGTTAGCAAAACAATTTTCACTGCAAAAAGAGGCTTTAGCTGCAGTAATTGAAGCTAATGAGACAAAATTAATATCTCATTCCATAGCTGCAATAGACTCTGACAGTTCGTCAGAAACAGATGTAAGAAATGCTATCAGTACATTAAGTGGTTTGATACCTCAAATAAGTACTTCCTCTGTTAAGTCTAAGGCACAAAAATACTTAAGTATTGCCAAAGATAAGTTATCAGCGATTATAGCTAGCAAGTCTACTTCTGACACAGTTATATCAAGAGGCTCAAATGATCAATATAAAGCTACATTCAGTATGAGTTCTACTGCATATACTGGTGGTTATGTTACTGCAATTGGATTAAAACCACTTCGTTCGCCTTCAGGTATTAGTACAGTAGCAGTGGATCCTTCAGTAATACCACTTGGTTCAAAATTATTTATTCCAGGATACGGTACTGCTATTGCTGCAGATACTGGAGGTGCCATTCAAGGAAATATAGTAGATTTATATTTTAATTCTGAAGCTGAATGTAATTCTTGGGGAAGAAGAGGCATTACTGTTAATATAGTAGCTTATCCTAATGAGTGGTAACATCTCTGCTAAAGATGAATCACTTCAATCAAAAATCTATTTTCAAAACTCCTCTGGTTTCTGAGAGGAGAATTTGAAAATATAAATTTAATTATAAAGTGGTTCATCTAGAAATTAATTATATAATAAATAAAATCTCTAAAATAAAATAGGAGTGATAATTCATAATGAAATTATCACTCCTATTTTCATTTATTATGCTATTTTTGTGACTTTATTTCAATAAAATTTCTGGATTTGTATATGGAAGCTCTAAACTTTCTGCAACTGCTTCACAAGTTATTGAGCCTAGATACGTATTAAGTCCAAGCAAAAGTGCTTCATCCTTTAGCATAGCCTCTCTTACGCCATTATCTACTAACTCTATTAAATAAGGTAACGTAGCTGCTTCCAAAGCCAATGTTGAAGTTCTTGGAACTGCACCAGGCATATTTGCTACAGAATAATGAACAACTCCATATTTATCATAACATGGATTATCATGTGTTGTAACTCTATCGATAGTCTCAATAGAGCCACCTTGATCTATGGCTACATCTACAATGACTGATCCTTTTTTCATTGATTTAACCATTTCTTTCGTAACAATTTTAGGTGTACTTGCTCCAGCAACTAAAACTGCTCCTATCAGCAAATCTGCTTTTTCTACAGATTTAGCAACATTATATTCATTACAGGTTAAAGTAGTAACTCGTCCAAAAAATATATCATCAAGATAAGCTAATCTTTCACTATTAATATCAAGTATAGTTACCTTTGCACCTAATCCACAAGCTATCTTAGCTGCATTTGTTCCAACTATACCTCCACCAATTATAACTACTTCACCAGGTATTACACCAGGAACCCCTCCTAGTAATATACCAGATCCGCCATTATACTTTTGAAGTAGATTTGCTCCAATTTGCACTGACATTCTTCCAGCTATTTCACTCATTGGTATAAGTAACGGAAGTCTTCCGTTTTTCAACTGTACAGTTTCATATCCAATTCCTATCACCTTTTTCTTTAACAAGGCTCTAGTAAGCTCTAAGTTTGCTGCAAGATGTAAGTAGGTATATAACGTTTGCCCTTCCTTGAATAGATCATATTCCTCTTCTAGCGGCTCCTTAACTTTTACAATCACATCAGAATTATTAAATACAGAAGCTTTTTCATGAATTAAATCTGCGCCAACCTTTTCATACTGCTCATCTTCAAAACCACTGCCTATTCCTGCTGATTTTTCAACCAAAACTTTATGCCCTCGTTTTACTAGTACTGAAACCCCACTAGGTGTAAGTCCTACTCTATTCTCATTATTTTTTATCTCTTTAACAAGCCCAATAATCATTATACCCCTCCTATATATTCAAAAAAAAAGTGTACAGAAGTTCAAATTATCTGCAACACCATTGTATCTTATGACATTAAGCTGTATTAGTATTTAAATCCTTTGTTATACTATATTATATTTTATCAGTTTATGTTTGATACTACTATTCACCAATCTTTTCTTGTAAAAATTTATTATACTGATTTAAAGCAAAATTTAAAGCTTTACTAGCTGCCACAACTTCGGCATCAACTAAATTCCACTGCTTCTTTTCAATTAGAGACTGTAGGCTTTCTCTTAATTTATCAATATCTTTTAATAAGTCTTCTAATTCTGCCATTATTCTACCTCCGTAATAATCTAAGCTGAAACATAGTATGTATTTATACAGATTAACGCTTTATTAGTATTGATGATTATTTCATTAATAATTCTTTCAATTATCTAGACTACTAGATAATTCTAATAAGTTAAATGAACACTTTAATATCTATTGCATATAATATAGTGATACTAAAGATAAAGGAGAGATTCATATGGCATATGAACACTCAAAAGGACCTTATGATGACTATACTGACCTTGATGACTATAATAATAATATATATGTTGATCCATCTACCAAACAACTTCATGATCATGAATTCTTAGGGAGCACACGACTTGCTGAAGAAAATGATGAAAGACACAATCATCGTTTCGCCGGAGTTACAGGACAAGCTATACCATGTGGAAGATCACATGTTCATAGATTGTATGTAAACACTGACTTTTTCGATCATTTCCATGTGATCAGCATGACTACTGGACCGGCAATCGATGTTGGAAATGGTAAGCATGTTCATTTAGTTACTGGATATACAACAACTAATGATGGTCATCGTCACAAATTTATATTTACCACATTAATTGAAAGTCCATTGACTTAGTAATTTGTGGAGAGGGAAACCTCTCCTTTTCATTTATTATAAGTAAAATAATATATAAATTCTATTGTCATTATTACTTCTCTCAGCAACTCTATTTCAATAACAGTGCATAAAAAGTATATTCCTTAAACTTAATTTAATGATTCATTATAAACATTAAATTAATGAATAATATCTTTTTTTTATAAACAAAATAGTATCATGAGATTTTTTATACTAGTGAATAATTCAATAAGTAAGTTATTTTACATGTTACTTATTTTTACTAAATGAATACCAAACCATGCATTCAATTTAATTAATCTTCTTAGCAATTTTTAACTACCTAAATTGGATACACTATAGAAACATATATCAATTAAAATACATCACTTAATAATAAATGTTAACTTGTTGAAAGTTAATTTGAGAGGTGATTTTTATTTTTATAAATATTTTTTTAGGTTTTATCATACCATGGATAGTAACATTGATTATTGTTAAAGATCGAAAAATTATTTATACTATAGCCCCATTCGCCAGCATGCTAGCTTTTCTTATTAACGATTTTGGCTTTTATTTATTTTGGAACTTCTATCCATTTGAATTATCAGACCTTGCTGGCACACCATTTAATATAGGCTTATTTTGTACATTTCCTTGTACTTGTATATACATATGTAAAAAATATAATTTTAATCCCTATTTAACTATGCTAGTAGGTGCATTATTATTAACTTCAGCTGAAGGTTTCGGTGTATTGATAGGAAGAGTTATTTACTTTAATAATTGGAATATATTTTTTTCACTTCTATCATATTCTTTTCCGCTTTTACTTTGTTATAAATACTACGCATTAGTAACAAAAAAATATTAATTTAACTATTGGTTATTATATTTAACCATGAATCTTCTATAGTTATAGGATATTAATCCCTTTATAATCAGCAGAATAAATATATAGCTAAATTCAACCTATTAATATTAGCTTATTTATAGGAACATTTTGTTTAAAAAGTTCCTATATGAGCTTTTATTTTGTTTACGCATTTATAAACCTTTAACGAACTTTAAAATCATAATATACATTTCCAACTTTAATTATTAATTTATACATAACTAGGTTTCAATACAAAAAATATAAACTCAATTATTATCTTTATATTAAGATGTTGTAAACGTATATAAAAAGAGTTATAATATACATAAAATTGCACACGTGTGCAAATAAACTTAATGAGGTGTTAGTGATGGAAAAAGAGACTTGTTTTTATTGTGAAAAAGATGAAAGATTAGATAACTTGATGTTAAAGGTTACAAAACTTAATGTTTCAACTCTATATTTATTCAAAGAACAAACATATAAAGGCAGATGTGTTGTTGCTTATGATAATCACGTAAATGAATTATTTGAAATAAGTGAAAGTGAACTTGCACTATTTATGAAAGACGTTGCAACTGCTGCAAAAGCAATTAAGACAGCATTTGGTGCTGACAAGATGAATCTTGGAGCTTACTCAGACAAGCTTCCACATCTTCACTTCCACGTTGTACCAAAGTATAAAGACGGCTATAGCTGGGGCGGAACTTTCGAAATGAATCTTGCAAATAATCTTAAGCTTAGTGATAAAGAATACGCAGAGATAATTGATGCAATAAAGGCAAATCTATAAGACTTCTAAGCTTACATTAAAGGTACTATTTCAAAGCATACGAATTTTTATTGATTTTCATAAATAACAGCCGTGCATATAAGGAATTTTCTTTTACCTTTTATGCACGGCTTTTGTTTACCTAAAGGGCTTTTCTGAATTTTTCAATAGTCTATTTAGAAAATAAAATCATATAATTACTGCTACTAAAACTCTATCGCTAAATTATATATTAATTACTTACTTATCCCTTTGGTTTGTTTTTCTTTTCTTGTCTTTCACTACTTTCAGTTCTCTTAGTTCCTGTATTAGTATTTTGCTTGTTTTGTTCTTTAAAATTGCCTTTAGACTTAACCATAAACATTCACTCCTTTCAAAAAATAGCTTTTCCTTTTGAAAGGGTAATATTCATTGTATAAAAAAGTCGCAGAAGCGGCCTTCTTCAGTGAGCTTTTTTTCACGCATCTACCTTTCCGAATGTATATTTGGAAACTTACAGGCGACACATTTGTATTTTTTTATTGTTTAAATCACATTATTTTTTAAGTGCTTACTCATATTTATACACAGATATAACTGAGTTATGAATTCCTAAAGAATAAAAAATATAGTTTGACTTTTTAATTCATATATTTATCAACATTGGTTTTATCAACTTTTTCAAATGGTATCCATATATATTTACCATCACTAGTTAAGTTTTCTATTCCAGATAAATTATTTCCTGTTCCTAGTCTAACTGCAGCTTCTACTGCACTTATACTTTGTCCTTTTGCAGATTGGTATACTGAAAGCTTAATACTTCCATCTTTTATAGCTTTACATGCATCAATCGTGGCATCAACACCTAAAATAGGAACTGTTGAAGGATTAATATTACTCTCTCTTAAAGCATCCATAGCTCCAAGTGCCATGTTATCATTATTAGCAATTATGCAATCAAACTTCTTTCCTGTAGTTAAAAATACTTTAATCATTTCTTTAGCTTTTTCCCTGCTCCAATCCGCATTATCTTCAAATACATACTCAGCATTTATACCTTTATCAGCAAAAGTTTGCTTAACTGCATCTGTACGCCCTTTTGTAGCTCTATGTCCTTTCTCTCCCTTTAATAAGACAACTTTAATATCCTTTTTATTGTTCAAGTAATTTAGGATATATTCAGCTTCATACTGACCAGCAACTTCTTCATTTGAAGAAACATAAACATATTTATTCTTTTCTAACAGCTTCCCATCTGGTTCACTATTCATAAAAACTATAGGTATTCCTTTAGCCACTCTTTCAATCTCTAACGCCGTGGTTGGATCTACTGGAGCACATATAATTACATCATAGCCACCAGAAACGGCCTCTTTTACTTGAGCTACTTGAGTTTCTATTACTCCAGCTGCATCCTTGACATCTAAGTCAATTCCTTTACTTTCAGCATAACTCTTAGCACCATCTACTAGAAGCTTACGATATGCATCTGAAGCATCTGAAACGGTGAATAAAATTTTAACTTTCTTATTCGAAACTGCATTATTCTTTGAGCTGCAACCTGAAAATATAACTAAACTAATAATTATAATTAACATTAAAGATATCTTTTTTCTCATATGTTTTCCTCCTGATTTTATTATGCAGGCTTTTTCAACCAATCTTTGACTCTTACAATTTAAATATCTTAACTTGCTTACCAAGCTTATCAGCTGTAGCTGCTAACATTTCGGCATCAGCTGCTACCTTTTCACTATTTTGAGTAGTACTATTTGCCTGAGTAACCATTACTTCTGAAGTAGCCAAAATTTCTTCTGAACTTGCTGCTTGTTCTTCAGCTATAGCTGCTACTGATGCAGCAACTTCATCTAAATTTCCTATTTTATCAATCATACCTTGGATTAACTTATTTGTTTCATTAATCATATCGAAAATACTATCAAAGGTATCTACAGTACCACTTATTAAATAACTGCTCTCAGCTATATGATCTGTACTTTCACGAGCTTGGCTTACAGTATCTGAAACAAGTTTATTTATCCCACTTACAAGCTCTGATATATCTTTAACTGAATCTGAACTTGTTTTTGCTAATTTCCCAATTTCCATGGCAACAACTGCAAAACCTTTTCCTGCTTCTCCTGCTCTCGCAGCCTCTATAGATGCATTTAATGATAATAAATTTGTCTGCTCTGCAATGCTTCCGATGACATTAACAATATTAGTTATTTCATTTGAAGATTTTCCTACATTACCTATAGCACCTTCAAGCGACCTTATTGAATCTCTTATGTTTGCCATAGCTACATTTACCTTCTCCATATCTTGTCGCCCTTTTTCTGAAACAGCAATTGTTTCCTTCATCTTTTCATCCACATTAATACTGTCATCTCTTGTTGTAGATACAACATTAGCTAATGTAGTTGTATTTTGTGCTACTTCACTCACCGAGGTTGCTAATTGCTCTACAGTAAGATTTAAGCTCTCCATAGACTGAGATTGAATCTTTGATGAATCATATAATTCTTTAGAAATCGCATTACTTCCTTCAGCTTGCACACTTAAATCAGCCGACATAATACCAATGTTATTTATCATACCTCTCATAACTTTTATAAATTCTTTTACACTTTCTAACATAACAGAAATTTCATCATTGCCCTTTAACTCTACATCAACTGTAAAATCACCATGGGTCATTGCAATAATAGTATCTGTAAGTTTCTTAATTGGTTTTATTACAATCTGTACTACTCTTTCAACTAGAACTGCTAATATTATTATAGATATAATAGCGATTATTATCATAAAAGTACGAAGTTTTAAGAGCTCTGCTAAAATAGATTTTGTTGGAACATAAGACACAAGTACCCAGTTAGTTCCTTCCACTTGGTTAAACGCAACCATATTATTTTCTAGTTCCACCGAATTGTATTCTCTTTTTTCTAGCTTTTCTGCAACTTCCTTTAAAAACTTATTATCATTATTTGAATCAAGTTTAGTTGAGATAAGTGCACTATCACCATACGCCAATATTGTTTTATCATTTTTATCTACCAATAAGGATTCTGAATTTTTCATATCAGTCAATGAATTTACTATTATTGATATCTTGTCTAAAGAAAGATCTACTGAAAGAACCTTTATCTTACCTGATTTATCATTCAATATACCTGACGCACTAATAATATTTTTGCCTTCTGCATTCTTATAAGGTTTACCAAACGCCATGTTAATTCTTGTAAGCCCCTGTATGTACCAAGTTGAATCTAAAACATTTTTATCAGACTTAGTAGACTTTGCCGCTTTTAATAACTTTCCATTTTCATCAGCAATGTAAATTCCTTCTGGATAATTGCTGTTATATCCATAAGAATTATTTAATAAACCTTGTAATTGGCTGTCATTTAGTTGCGTATTCTCAATTGAAGCCTTAATAGAACTAAATGATGCTAAATTTTCATTTAGCCAAGAATCAATTTGATTGACTTGCTTCTTGCTAGACGTCTCTAAAAGATCATTTGCTGAATTTGTGATAATCGTTTTAGATTTTGTATATGATATAATAATGAGCAATGATACAGCTATAGCCATAAGTGGAATAATAATTGCAAGTAACTTTATCTTGATAGAACTCTTGCTTTTCTTTTGTGTTGTATTCATAAAAATCTCCCTTCAATAAAAAATCGTTAATCTATTTTATTCCCTAATCTAATTATCGTAATTTATTCAGATAGTTTAGAGGGCAATACATAGTTTTTTGATATTTTTCGACAATTTTATTTATTTTTCATGCATTTATTTGTATTCTTTCTATTTTTTTATTATTATTTTAATAATATTATTATCATTACTTACATTTTAAGGAATATATCCAATTTGTTTAAATATAACTTATGCAAAAGACAACACTTCACAATATGAGCTTTTTCTTCTAAATATGTAGATATTTAATTCTCTAACTACTTTCAATAATGAATTTGTTTTTTATAATATTCACACTGTATGTACTAAATAGATTATTTAAAGTGAATTAAAGTATTGCAAAGTTAAAGACCATGCATTAACAGAAAAAACTTCTGTTATATTCATGGTCTTAACTTATATATATATCATAACTATAAACCCAATCCAGTGTCATTTATTCTGGACAAAACTCCCACTTGAGATACCTTTAAGTCTAAAGGACTAATCCCAATATCTTTCCATCCTTCATACAAGGCTTTCACATAGGAATCATCTTTTAGAAAAGCAATTCCGCAGTCTCCTCCTCCTGCACCCGATGATTTACCACTTCCATATTCTTCTGCAATTGTACACAAAGCCTTTAGTTTTTCTGTTTCGATATCTACTCCAGCCCTTTCACCTAGCTTTTGAAGTGCTTTACGGTTTTGTTTAAGACCAATAATTGCTTCTTCGCAATCATTCATCTCAAACCCTTTTATTATTCTTTCCACCCCAATAGAGCTTTCCATGAGAAACTGGTTATAAGCATCTAAATTATGCTCACGAAAACTTTGGATATTTTTAATCATAGGAGCTGTTGCTACTGCCGATTTTGTCCACCCAACAGCCAACTTAATAGAAGTTGGAGGAGTTAATTTTCTAATAGATAAGTTTGGCCAATCCCTTTGTACTATTTCTGTTAGTTTTGTCCCTTCATCTAATTGACTTAATACCCATTTTCCCATAAATGCTGAATATTCAAGCCAGCCTCCGTAAACAGCAGCAGCAATATCAGCTCCCGAACCACTCTTTTGTGATTTTAGATGAGCTATTGCTGAAAGTTTAAAGATTTGATAAAGCGAAGGCTGCTCTTTTCCATCACTATGTAGAGCTAACATGGCTGAAATTGCAGCAACTACAACTGCCGCACTTGAACCTAGCCCATACTTTGTACCTGTTAAAGGGTCATCAAGCTCACTTTTAATCTGTAATTTAAATGGAATAATTTCAATTGATTTCTCCTCTAAAAATTGATTCACTACGGAGATTGAATTTTCTATAAAGTTTAGCCGTGGATCTGCAATACTGAATCGAACCTTCTCTTCATTTATTTCCCAAGCAATATCTTCTAACCCTAGTTTTGGCAGGGATATTTTGTTTTGCTTAGATGGTTCAATGTAAGCTGTTACATACCTATCGACTGCAATTACCACAGACTTCTGATTTGGTTCCAGTACAGCATATTCACCTGCAATCATAAGCTTACCTGGTACTCTTACTTTATAGCTTAGGTAAGACATTTTTAATTCCTCCCTTAAAATATAGATAAATAAATTTATAATTTATATTTTTAAATCCTCTGCTTAAAATCTAGCATGATTTTAACCATAGTTTTAGTTTAAGGTTATGCATTTTTAATATATTATTACTAAATACCTGCTAATTTAGTTATGATCCATGGTGCTGAGTATAGTACCATAAATTGAACCCCATAATTAATTCCTAGTCGATATAGAACACCTCCAACTATCCCTATTAATAGAACTCCTGCAACATTTATAAAACCTGCATCCATATAAGCTAGCAATAATACTAGACTAAAGAATAGACCTAACATTGCCTCATGTGGTATTTTTGTAAATACAAACCTACAAATATTCTCAGAATACTTTACTGTAATATAATATGTGATTGATAATGCCACTATAGCACCGATAAGAGTTGCCCATACATAATCCGAATTAGACAATAAGTGGTGCATATTATTCTTTAATGTATAAACTGGTGGAGCATTAAAAAGTGGATTTGCCGGTCCAAGTGACATTGGCGATAGAGGTATTCCCAGCGCAATAAGCGGTATCAATGTTCCTGAAATATAGGTTGCATGTGCTAAAGCCTCCATGCAGGAAATAGCAAGAGAAGCCTTTTCAACCGGATCCTTAGTTCGACTAGAGAATAGCTCCCCTAAGAAAGTTGTTAATCCAACAGGACTTAATATAAAGGTCAATGAGCCAATTATGGAGGTTATAGCGCTATAAATAGTCTCTTTTTTTGTTAGAATCTTAAATGGATTAGGGACTGTTTTGATCTTTTCAGCCTTCTTGAAATAAATTTTCTTCTTATCAAATCTTTCAAGACTATCTCTTTTATTTTTATTTAAAAGTTCAAATAGAGTTAAAATCACAGGTCCTATTGTTATTCCTAAGAAAAAAGAAATAGATACATTAGTCCCTTTAGGAACTACACCCATCCCCCAATAAAGATGACGAAGTCCCTGAATTAGCAACGCAAATGGTACTATAGCCACAAGTGCTCCCCATTTATTTTTACTCATCAACGCTAAAAATATTGCTCCAACAAAGAAAACTGGATCTCCATACTGCTTTATTACAGTGGCGAATGGGATTAATGCATGAGCAAGTAATAAACTAACTGGTACTGAAACAATTGTACCAATAATAGAACCTGAAGCCATCTTTCTAATACTTGTATCAGTTAGCCCAAACTTCTTAAGCACCATTGCATGTTCAATCATTGGAGTAGACATAACTCCTGCTGGGATTCCTGCTATAGAAACTGGTATGGCATCAGTTAATTTACTTGCTACTATTGCCGAGATAAAGAAAGATAATATTACTACAGGCTGTAGCCCTGATAAGACCAATACAAGCGTTACTGGCGCAATAGTTGCAGTTTCATCCGTCCCTGGTGCTGCACCAATAATAGTGTATATAATCGCTGCAATAACAGCCGCTAAAATCATTTGCAAAATTAAAGTAATAGTCATACTAATCCTCCTGAGTTGCTTCTATAAATGTTCTTTTCGGCTTTATTATAATGCTACAAATCACAAATCCAACTATTGCTCCAATTAAGCCTAATAATAATTGTTTAGGTCGTTCTTTAGGTGCGATAAAGTATGCCCCAAATGCAGTAACACTACAAATAATAAGCGATAGAGCAAGTTCTTTTATAGAAACAAGATCCTCCCACACTTCAATATTAGTTTTTGAATCATCATTATTAGATGATTTCTTTATTTTTTTATTAAAATTATCCATTATACTCAACTCCTATATTAAATATCCTATACTTAAATCTAAACACATTAGGATTATAGTCTTTTATATACTTTTTTTAATGCTTATAAGTTTAGTTTATTTTTAGGACATCCTTTCTCAAATTTATACAAACTATTTTCTTTATCACTAATATCCTATTGAATTTATATAAACAAAATCTATAATTCACTTTTAACTCAAAATCAATAAACTAGTGAAAATGTACTTTATTCTAAATACTTAATACCCGAACCAGGATGGCATATGATAACCTCTTGAACATCTGCCAAGCTTAACAGTGATTCGTACACTTTTTTTTCATCTTTAGGTAAGCATAGAACTTTAACATTTGGTCCTGCATCAATTGTAAAGTAAGCATAAGTTCCTGATAATCTAAGCTTATGAATATGATGAATAACATCAATGGTTCCGCTTTGCCAATATAAAATTGGCGGATTTGCTCCGAGCATAGTTGCATGCATTTTCATTGAATTTGACTCGACTACAATTCCTAACCTTTCAAAATCTCTATATCTTATTGCCTCTTTCACTTCAATAAGATCTTTTTCAACAGTACTAAGCCATCCAGGATAAAAAGGCGAAGTTTCGACAGTTCGTTTCATCCCTTCTGTACTTGATACTTTTTTTTGTTCCGTAGCCAATAATACAGAAAGGACACTAATATCCCAAGCTTCTTCACTTAGAATCTGTTTTGCAAATGAGTCACTTCCATCAATTTGCATCCCCATTTGCCACTCCACAAATCCTCCATAAATTGACCTACAAGCAGAGCCTGAGCCCTGACGTGCAATCGTTGATAACTCCTTTTCACTTAATTGTAAGTCAAGAGCTCTTGTTGATGCTGCCGCTAATGCTGCGAAGCCTGATGCAGAGGAAGCGAAACCAGCTGCTGTTGGGACTCTATTTTCAGAGTAAATCCTAGCATATAAGCTAGTCCCCGCAAATTGCCTTACTTTATTAAGGAAGTTAAAAACTTTATTTTCTTCTTTTTCACTTGCTGGAATGTTATTAAGAAAAAATATATCCTTATTAAAACTTTCGTTGAACTCAACAGTTGTTAAAGTAAAAAAGCGATCTAAGGTTATAGATAGACTACTATTCATAGGTAAAAAAAGTGTTTCATCCCGTTTTCCCCAATATTTAATTAGTGCAATATTTGTATTTGCTACAGCCGTAGCTTTCATCATAATCACTCCTTTTACTTCTCTGGATTATACAAGCTATTTTCTTCAGTTGAAAAATACCACACATTAGAAGCTCCTGAACTCATCAATTGTGTTGCTATAATTTTGGCATGCCCTAAACTTTCCCCAAGAGCCAGCATACATCCACCTAGACCTCCTCCTGTAAGCTTTGCACCCAAAGCACCTGCATTTCTAGCTATCTCCACTAAATGATTTAATTCATCATCACTGACACCAAGAATTTTAAGTTCTTCATGATTACGATAAAGCAAGGTTCCAAGTAAATAAATATCCCCCTTAAGAAGTGCTTCCCTTGCTAATTCTGAAATTCTCGCTATCTCATCCAATGAATTTTGAACTTTTACAGTTTCAGACCCGTACATCTTTCTGACATTATCAACAGCAGTATGTGTATCACCATTTCTGCCAGTATCAGCAACAACTATATATAAAGGTCTTCTTATAACAAGAGGAACTATCTGTTTTTCCTTCTGAAACCATATTGGGTGTTCGCTTATTTCTGTAGCCGTATCAATTCCACTTGGTTTTCCATGTGCATAGGTCTCAGCAATTTGAACAAGAGAAAATAAATGTTCCTCTGAAAGTTTTTGCCCAAATAATGAAAATATGCTCCTTGTAATAGCAATTGCAATTGCTGCACTAGACCCTAGTCCACGACCTAGTGGTATAGATGAGTCAACTTTAATTCGTAAATTTGCAAAAGGCTGATTTATGCATCTCAATGCTTCCTCTATACAAGCCTTTATTCCTTCCATTTTAGGTGGTATGCCATCAATAGAACCAGTATAAATTGGAGATTCGATCATAATTAAGCCAACTACTTTCTGAATCATAACCTTTACCTTTAACGGAAATGGAATAGCTATAGCAGGCTTGCCGTAAACAACTGCATGCTCGCCAACTAAAATCAACTTACTATGAGACTCGCAGATAGCTGTCTTAGTAGAAACTGTACTCATATAAAACCTTCCTTTATCAACTAATAAATATTAAATAGCCCTTCTTTTTTAGCATTACTTAATCGCAACAAAATATCTATTGATAATAATAATCGATTAGTATTTAATTGTCAAATAATACTTATTTTCATTAAATAATTAATATGTATAACAAAAGACGAGTATGTATATTAATTATTATTTATACATACTCGTCTTTTAATTCATTGGACCGTAGATTACCCTCTCTATTTATAGATGTACCACTTCGTACCGAAATCTATTTTTAAAACTCTCACGGCTTCTGGTGAGAGAATTTAAAAATAATAAGTTTTATTACGAAGTGGTACATCCATAGCTCTGCAATTTTTAATGATGAAAATTCAAAACAAATACCATATCATAATGTAATTTCATAATTGCTTTAAATAGGAACAATATGAAACTCTACTCCATCGGTCTTTTTAATCAGCTTTGTTATCATAGACATTTTAATGAAATTTTTGAATTTTCCCTTTATAGATTCGCTGTTTCCTATAAGGACAAAGGTTATATAATTTGCCTTCATAAAATTGTATAAAGTTTTTATATATTCTTTTTCTTGAATAACGAAATATTTAGCTCCAAGGCTCTCAGAGACTTCTTTTAACCGTTCTTCGATTGATGTATTTTGGCTATTTGTAAAATCAAAAAAACTTTCTCTTTTTAAGTAAACAACAAAAAGATCAGAATTAAATTTCTTTGCCATCCTTTCTCCTCTTATTATTAATTTTTGGGAAGAAACTTCTGAATCCACAAATATCATTATCCTTTCAGCTACATGCCAGTTTAATGTTATATTTTTTTGTTGCATGTAAGAAAAAAGATCATCCTCAACCTCATCTGCTGTAGCTTTTAAACAAATAGATCTTAAGGCGTTTAAAGTATTTTTTTGAAAATAATTTTCCGTTGCATTTTTATAATTATTGTTAAAAATCTTACCCTCCTGTAATCTCTTTATTAACTCTTCTGGAGAAACATCAACTACTATTACTTCATCAGCATTATCTACTACTTCGTAAGGTACTATTTCAGAAACATCAACTCTAGTTATGTTATAAGCTAGGAAATTTAAGGTCTCTATATGCTGAATATTTAGGGTAGTTAGTACATTAATACCTTTTGATAATATTTCTAATACATCTTCATATCTTTTATAATTTTTACTAGTTGGAGCATTAGAATGTGCTAATTCATCTATGAGAACTGTTTCTGGCATATATTCTATGATTTTTTCGATATCCGGCTCATAGAATATCTTTCCTTTATAAGCTATCTCTTTTAAAGGGATTTCTTTTATACCTTGCTTATTTTTTTCAGTATCTTTTCTATAGTGAGGTTCTATATAACCAATCACCACGTTTTGCCCATATTTGATTCTTCTTTTAGCTTCATTGAGCATAGAATAAGTTTTTCCAACTCCAGGTGCATAACCTAAGAAAATCTTCAACTTACCTCTTTTTTCTTTAGAAGCTATTCTTAATGCCATCTCTGGACTTGTTCTTGTGAATTTATTTGACATTATACTACCTCATTAAAATAAAATGTGTTTAATTTATTAATTTCACATAGGAATGATACATCTTTAATAAGGAATTATGTGATACTCTACATTTCTAGTAAATTTTAAAAGTTTGGATATAGTTGATCCTCTTACTAAAGTTTGTAATTTAGTCCGTCTGCTTTTTCCAATTATTACTTGAGTAGCATTACTTGTTTTTATAAATTTACTAAGTTCTCCAGAAATACTTTTACCTTTAAGCATTGTAAATTCTCCCCCAAGAGATAATGCCAATTTTTTATGCCCTTCTAAAATCTTATTATCATTTTCTGAAGGTGTTGGAGCAAATCTATGAGTACAATCTACAGCCACTACTACCCAATTACATTTATATGTTTTAGCTATTCTTGATCCTCTTCTGATTAAATTTATCCCAAGTGGATTTGAACTAACGCAAACTACAATGAACTCATTTTCTCTAAATTGAGTAACATTAAAATCATCATCCACATTTTGTACTAATTTGCTTGCTCCTAGTGACATTTCCATTAAAGCAATCTCTCTTAGAGCTGTTAAATTTCCTTTTCTAAAAAAATTTTCTAATGCATTGGTGATTACGTCTTTTTTATATATCTTGCCTCTTAAAAGCCTATTTATTAACGCATCCGGTGTTAAGTCAACCAATACTATCTCATCAGCCAAGCTTAACACACTATCAGGAATTGTTTCTCTAATTTTTACTTCTGTTATTCGCTCTACAACATCATTTATACTCTCTAGATGTTGAATGTTTAATGTAGATATTACATTTATGCCCGCTTCTAATATCTCTACTACATCCTCGTATCTTTTTGTATTTTTACATTCAGGTATATTAGTGTGCGCCAATTCATCAATAAGAACAAATTTAGGATAGAGTTTTAATACTGCTTCTTTATCAAGTTCTTCAAGCCTTCTCCCTTTATACTCTATTTCTTTTCTAGGCACAATAAATAAATTGCCTATTTGCTGTTCCGTTTCAGCTCTTCCATGAGTCTCTAGATAGCCGATAACAACATCCTCACCATTTTCATGCATCTCATTTGCTTCTCTAAGCATTGTATAAGTTTTACCAACTCCAGGTGCATAGCCTAAAAATATCTTAAGCTTTCCCCTTTCAGTTTCATTACTCATATTTACCTCTTTACCTCATATAAAATTTAATTTTTATACATGAGCAAATTCATGCTCACGAAAACAATCCCGAAATTGCATAAAATCTGTTTGCTTCTTCTTCGTTTCCTTCTAATTCGTTTACCTTCCCAATCAGCTTATAAACGTCTTTATTATAAGGATTACTAGCTAAAGCTTTTTTCAAGACTTCAAAAGCTTCCTTGTATTTGTTTAATTCAATATTTTCCATTGCTTCAATTATATATGTTTCATCATTACAAGCTTTTTCTTTATAGTTTTCCTCTTTTGCTTCACTAGGAGTATACGTATTTTCAACTTCATCTATAATTGCATTAACTCTATCTGGTGAGAAAGGTTTTTGAAGATATGCAAAAGCTCCAAGCTTTGTGCAATCTATAGCATTTTTTACTGTTGCAAAAGCTGTCATTATAATAACTGCACTATTTATATTTTTTTCTCTCAATATCTTCAACACTTCTGTTCCACTTAGTCCTGGCATTCTAATATCTAAAAAAATCAAATCTATTTCTTTTCCAAGCTTATCTAGAATCTCTAGAGCTACAATACCGTTTTCTGCTGCCATAACCTCATAATCTCGTATCTCAAGGCAAGTTGTTAGCATTGATCTAATATTCTTGGTGTCGTCTATAATTAATACCTTTTTCATACAAACTCCTTTCATATGTCTGATAATAGCACTTTTAATTTGGCATATTTATAGAATTATTAATCAGCTTATTATGTCCGAGAGAATTACTACATAAGTAATCATTTGGTATAACTTCTATTGATTAACCCTACTCTCTATTGGTAAAGTAAAAGTAAATTTGCTACCTTCATTAACGTTACTTTCACACCATATTTCTCCTCCATGAGCTTCGACTATTTCTTTTGCGATAGAGAGACCAAGTCCAGTACTTTCAGGCATTATCTGAACACCTTCAACTCTAACAAATTTATCAAATATTTTTTCTAGATACTTAAATGGTATTCCTCTTCCTGTATCTTTAACGTAAATATATACTTTATTTTCATCACTATAAGCTCCTATAGTTATATAACCTTTTTCAGTATATCTTATAGCATTTGAAATTATATTATTTAAAACCCAAGTTACCTTCTCATGATCAGCCATTACATTCGGCAAGTTTTCTGATAACTCATAATAAACAGACAATCGTTTTTCTTGTAGTAGCTCTGTATATCCTTCTACTGATTTATTGATTACATCTAATATATTACATGGTTCTATATCAAAAACCGCTCTATCAGTTTCTAATTTAGATATTTTTAAGAGATTCGAAACTAATTCATTAAGTTTTTCTACATCTTCCTGAAAGGTCTCAATTATTCTTAATTGCTTTTCGTTTAAACTTCCTACTTTATTGTTTTTTAACAGTCCTACACCCATCATTATAGATGTAAGTGGAGTTTTTAATTCATGCGAAACAGTTCCAATAAAATCTGTTTTTAACATCTCTAGTTGCTTTAATTCGGTTACATTTTTAAACAATACTATTACACCATCAATTTTTAGATCCTTATCTTTAATCGGTCTAGTAGTAACATTAAAAAAGTAGGTTTTATTATTTCTTTTTATATCAATTATTTCGCCCTCATCTTCATTGCCTTCACTAACTACCTTAAATACATAATCATATAAATCTACTCTTTTAACAACTTGAAGAAAGTGTTTATTAAAAATACTTTCTTCGTCAATACCAAAAAAACTTTCACACGCATCATTTACAAATTTAATCTTAAAGCTAGAATCAAGAACCATCAATGGGTCAGATATGCTTTTTATGATGCTTGTAGATCTATTTTTTTCTGCTAAAAGTGTTCCTTTAGTACTTTTTTCAAATTCATATAATCGATAGGTCATATTATTAAATTCTCTAGCTAAAAGACCTATCTCATCATCATACACAATAGCCGCCTGCTTATTTACTTCTCCTTCTTTAACCGACTTAACTGCATTTATTAAAAGATATATAGGTCTAATAAATTTATTAGTAAAGATTACAGATAAGAAAAGTCCAACTGCCGCTGCACTTATAGAAACTATAAAAATTATATAAATAGAATGTTCAGCGCTGCTACTTGTAAGTTGTTTTTTATCAAACATAGCTTTTTCATTTAATTCCGACAATGCATCTAAATCTGTTTTTAATTCATTAAGTGTAGGAGTTATATCTTTTTTATAAAAATCATTAGCTGACACATTATCTTTTTCCTGAAGCTCAGACAACATTTTATTAAATTGAACATATTTTGTATTCACTTTTTTAACCATATCTTCTTCGCCATTTTCAGTAATGTTGTATTTTTCAAAATAATACCACGTATTAAATTGATCATTGTTTTGATAAAACAGTTCTACTGCCTCTTCTTTTTCACCTTGAAGATATTTTAGTATTCCCCTGTCTTGTGCATCAATAGCTCTTCTCATCTTATCTACTGCATCTATACTTTTATAATTATCTGTAATCAATCCATCTATTGATTTACCAAGAGTATATACATTTAAAACTGAAACCGCTCCGACAACTAATATAATCATTATTAAAGCAATATACACTACCGTCAATTTACCTTTAATAGTTTTCAAATCCTTCACCTCAACTAAAATCAAACGTAACCTTTAATGATACAATTTATCTTCTCAACTTCTTCCCATATTACATTAGTTGCTTGAATTTGTTTATCCGTTAATCCTTCTAACATATTATTAAGTATATCCGCTGCTAATGTTAGGGATGCTACTGGTTCAATTAAATCTTCATAAATACATTTAACCGTTTCTTTATTTATAATATTAATTATCTCAGTTTCATTTAATCTGGTAAATAGCACCATTATAAAAGATTTATCATCCACTATTGATTTTACTGATACGTTAAAGTAATATAGTCTTTTATTAAATATAACACTTATTTGATAAATTCTGTCCAAATTATATTTTACTGAATCAAAAATAAAATTATAGAAATCTACATTTTTTATTATATTAAATAAATGTTCACCTATTGCCTTTCCCTCATCAACCTTGAAATATTGTTTGAAAGAATCGTTTATATACTTTACTTTATATCTATTATCTAAAATCATCAAAGGTTCTGCTTTAAACTCACTTAATCCAATTACTTTTGAATAATCTTCTGAAAGCATCTAATCACCTCTCAATGCTTATTAATACCCAATTTATGCTCTAATTTGATATAAATATATAAAACACACCACCTCTTTCCAAATATTCCTCTCCTAAAGAATATTTAGCGCTGAAGTGGTATATTTATGGATGTACCATTTCGTAATAAAATTTATATTTTTAAATATATCTTTTTAAATCATCAACTATTTTAACCTACAGCTTTCCTTCACCTTTTAAAATATCTGCAATATCTAGATTAATAAGCAATACGTTAACTCTTTCATCTCCAAATACTCCTAGACTTCTTCCTTCTGTATGCTTTACTACTATATCTTCTAATGTCTTCTTATCAATGCCTGAAGCTTTTGAAACCGCATCAATTTGTATTCTTGCAGCTTGAGGGCTTATCTCTGGATCTAGACCTGAGCCTGAGCTAGTAAGTAAATCCGCTGGTATATCCTCTTGCTTAATAGTTGGATGACTTTTTAAGAAAGCTTCCAGATCTTTCTTTACTCTTTCAGTCAATGCTGGATTTGAAGGTGCTAAATTCGCTGAACCTGATGCTACTCCAGTATAAGCTGCTTTTCCGCTATTATCTAATTTTTTATCATCTTCAGTATAGGTATTATAGTTAACTGCTGATACTCTTCCTTGAAAAAATCTTGGATCTGTAAAGCTTTGACCAATTAGCTTTGAACCAGTTGCCTTTCCATTAAACTCAATTATACTTCCATTAGCTTTATCTTTAAAGGCTACTTGCCCTATACCTGTTACAAGAAGTGGATATGCAACTCCACATATCACAATTAACACTAAAGTCATCAATAAAGAACTTTTTATTATACTTTTCATATTTTATATCCTCCAATAGCTATATACCTAGTGTTCTAAGAAGTGGTGAAACTAATATATCAATTAATTTGATTCCTACAAAGGGTACAATCACTCCACCTACTCCATAAATCATTATATTTTTAAGTAACATTCTTTCAGTTTTCATAGGCTTATACTTTACGCCTTTCATTGCTATAGGTATTAGCAGCGGTATTATAATTGCATTAAATATCAATGCTGACAGAACTGCACTAGTTGGTGTCGCAAGTCCCATTATATTTATTTTATTCATTTCAGGTATAGCAACTGCAAATATAGCAGGGATTATTGCGAAATATTTAGCTATATCATTTGCTATACTGAATGTGGTTAATGCACCTCTTGTTATAAGCAGCTGCTTTCCTATTTCTACAACTTCTAAAATTTTCGTAGGATCTGAATCTAAATCAACCATATTTGCAGCTTCTTTTGCTGATTGAGTTCCACTATTCATGGCTAGCCCAACATCAGCTTGAGCTAAAGCAGGAGCATCATTTGTACCATCACCAGTCATTGCTACAATTTTACCTTGTGATTGTTCTTTCTTTATCACAAAAATCTTATCTTCTGGTTTACATTCTGCTATAAAGTCATCTACTCCAGCTTCTTTTGCTATAGTAGCAGCAGTAAGTGGGTTATCTCCAGTACACATTACTGTCTTTATTCCCATTTCTCTAAGCCTTGCAAATCTTTCAACTAAACCTGGTTTTACCGTATCTTTTAGATATATAACACCAACTATATGCTTATCAACTGCAACTACTAAAGGTGTACCTCCAAGCTTTGAAATTCTTTCTGTTATACTATCTAATTCTTCAGGAATTTCTCCACCATATTCTTTAACAAAACCTTTAATTGCATCAGTAGCTCCTTTTCTAATTTTTACTCCTCCGCTTATATCCATTCCGCTCATTCTTGTTTGAGCAGTAAACTCAATAAACTCGCTATCTTTATACTCTTTTTCCTCAATTATTACATTATTCTTTTTTGCTAGTTCTACTATTGATCTTCCTTCAGGAGTTCCATCCTTCACTGAGGAAAGTGCTGCAAATCTTGTAACTTCTTCTACTGTATGCTTACCAACAGCTACAAACTCAGCCGCCATTCTGTTTCCAAAGGTTATGGTTCCTGTCTTATCTAAGATCATTGTATCTACATCACCACAAGCTTCTACTGCTTTACCTGACATTGCAATAACATTAAACCTTGTAACTCTATCCATTCCAGCAATTCCTATTGCAGATAAAAGTCCCCCTATTGTAGTAGGTATTAAACAAACCAAAAGTGCTATAAGTGTAGACATAGGAATATCAACTTTTGAATATTTAGCCATAGGTAAAAGTGAAACAATAACAATTAAAAATATTATTGTTAAACTAACAAGAACTGTACTTAATGCAATTTCATTTGGACTCTTTTGCCTTGATGCGCCTTCAACCAAACTTATCATCTTATCTAAAAAGGATTCACCTGGAGATGCTGATATTTCGACTTTAAGCCAGTCACTCTGAACTTTAGTGCCTCCTGTTACTGAACTAAAATCACCACCAGCTTCCTTTAACACTGGAGCAGATTCACCAGTAATTGCAGATTCATCTACTGATGCAAGACCTTCAATTACAACACCGTCATTTGGAATTAGGTCACCAGTTTCAACTAGCACGATGTCTCCCTTTTTTAAATCACTTGCACTAATTTCAGTTATTTCTCCATTTTTACTCAAAAGTTTTGCTTTTGTATCTTTTCTAGTCTTTTTTAAGGTTTCTGCTTGTGCTTTTCCTCTTCCCTCTGCTACAGCTTCAGCAAAATTAGCAAATAACACAGTGATAAATAGTACAAAACAAACAATACCGTTATAAACCCTTAAATTTCCACCACTTTTTCCAAAGGCATCTGGAAATACAGTGAGTATTAAAGAAATTATAAATCCTATCTCTACAATAAACATTACTGGATTTTTTGCCATGCTCTTAGGATTTAATTTTTTAAAGGAATCTTTAAAAGCATTTAATGCTATTTCTTTACTTATAAATTTTTTACCTTCATTCTTACTCATTTTAATTAACTCCTTTATTCTATATATGAAGTAACCTTAAGTAGGATATTCCTACCTTCCTAGAGTTAAATGCTCTGATACAGGTCCGAGAGCAAGTGCTGGAAGGAATGTTAAAGCACCTATTATAATTACTATCGCTACTAATATAAACACGAACATCTTATTATCTGTCTTAAAAGAAGCTTCGTTTTCTGGCAAGAGTTGCTTTTGTGCTAGTGAACCCGCAACTGCTAATAGTAATATCATTGAAACATATCTTCCGAAAAGCATAACAAATCCGGTTATAGAATTCCAAAATACTGTATTATCCGCTAAGCCTTCAAATCCAGAACCATTATTAGCTGCTGAAGATGTAAATTGATAAAGTACTTGCGATAATCCATGATACCCAGGATTGGTGATGCCAGCAAGCCCACTTTTAGTTACAAGTGCTAATCCAGTTGGTATTAATATTATTAAGGGATGAACTATTATTGCTAATGCGATTAGCTTCATTTCTTTTCCTTCAATTTTTTTTCTAAGAAATTCAGGTGTTCTTCCGATCATAAGTCCACACAAGAATACCGACAAAATAGCATACATTATCATACCCATAAGGCCAACACCCTTACCGCCAAAGACTACATTAATCATCATATTCCAAAGTGCTACCATACCTCCTAGCGGAGTAAGTGAATCATGCATATTATTTACTGTTCCTGTGGTGAAAGCAGTAGTTACCGTAGTGAATAATGAGGATTGAGCTATTCCAAATCTAACTTCTTTTCCTTCCATATTTCCTAAAGCTTGCGATAACCCAATATGTGCAAGTGCAGGATTTCCCGCCTTTTCAGCAAAATAAGCTACTGGAAGTACAATAATAAATAATAATGACATTGCAGCAAATATTGTCCATCCCTGTTTTTTATTCTTAAGCATTAGTCCAAAGGTCAGTACTAAAGAACCAGGTAAAAGCATCATTGAAAGAATTTCGATCAAATTTGTTATTGGAGTTGGATTCTCAAAAGGATGAGCTGAATTTGCTCCAAAAAAACCTCCTCCGTTTGTCCCAATATGTTTTATTGCTTCTAACGCCGCAACCGGACCAACAGCAATATCCTGCAATTTGCCTTCAATAGTGTTCACCGTGATGTTAGGTGATAAGGTTTGAGGAACCCCTTGCCACATTAAAATAATTGAGACTACTATTGAAAGTGGAATAAAAACTCTTGTTATTATTCTTACAATATCCACAAAGAAATTACCAACGGTTTTTGTTCTACCTGTAAGTCCTCTTATAAAAGCTAAGGCAGCCGCAAACCCTGTAGCAGCAGAAGTAAACATCAAAAATATTATTACAATCATTTGACTAAGATACGAAAGTCCTGACTCTCCACTATAGTCCTGAAGATTTGTATTTGTTATAAAACTTATTGCAGTATTGAAACTGAGACTTTGTTCCATTCCTCCTATTTTATTAGGATTCAAAAGTCCAATTCCCTGCACTCTCAAAATTACATATCCTATAGCAACCATTATTCCATTACTTATTAATAATGTAGCCGCATACTTTTTCCAATTCATCTCCTCTTTATTTACGCCAGTTATTTTGAAAATAAAATTATCTACTTTGTCCAAAACAGGATCAACAAAAGATTTTTCACCAGTTGCTACCTTGTATAAGTATCTGCTCATTGGCAAAATTAATAGTATAAATAAAACTAAAGTTATTACTATTTGTAAAATGTCCATGATAAACCTCCAAAATTACTTTTAATCTTTCATTTTTAAAATTTCTCAGGATTAAGAAGTGCATACCCAAGATAAATAAACAGTGCTACCACTAAAATTCCTAAAAAGATCATACCTTAACCTCCTGATTGCATTTAAATATTGCATAAGCTTATATTTTCTTTTTTTTGTTATCAGTTATTCATCAATTTGATTTGAAGTAATTGCATTATCACAAAATCTTATTAGTAAGTTAAATGAGCAATACAAACCCATCATTAAAACAATAAAAATAATATCTTTTCCCATGTGTAGTTCCCCCTAAAATCCTTATCTATTCTTTGTAGGTTCATTATAGTCCCCTTCTTATGAAAAACAAAAATCGCCAAAAAGCGATGTATAATTTTTTTTGGCATGGTCACAGTTAATTATAAGAAACTAATACCTTCTAGCTCTCTTTACTTTTCTGATTTTCAATCTATCGCAGCTATCTACAAAAGTTTAATTTTTAAAGTTACTAGAGACTGATATAAGTTTTTTTTGTGTCAGCCAATCATTATTCTTTAAAATTATTCTTGTTATTGTTGTGTTTACAACGTTTTCTCTAATTTTTAAGCTATATATATAAATTTATTATGCGAAAATTTTTTAGCTTTATTTATTGTAAAATAAAAAACACTACACTTTTGTGCAATGTTCTCACTTTTCAACGCATAATCTTTCAATATTCTCAGTTATTTTGTTAATGTTGCTTGTATGCTATCCCCAATTCTTCTTTGGAGCTCTCCGTAACGTAGTGTTCCGTCATTCAAATGATACATAATCAATATATATCATTTTGCTAAAAAAACTTTAAGTTCAGAATAAGGATATATTCTAAAAATATCAATATTATTCTCCATATTAGCTCCTTCTATGATATACTTTTTATCCTAACAATACATAAAAATCGTACTTGTCATTTAAGTTGTACATGATATTATTACTATGTCATCAATTTTAGTCTGAATAATGGAGAGGAGCAATAATTATGAAAAAAGCATTAGAATTCTTACAAGAAAGTCGTACTTTTTATTTAGCAACTACTGAAGGTGATCAACCTAGAGTGAGACCTTTCGGCGCAGTTTTTGAATACGAGGGAAAGCTATACATTGTTACAAATAACAAAAAAGAATGTTTTAAACAAATGTTAGAAAATCCTAAAGTAGAAATCTCTGCTATGAATAAAGGAAAATGGATTCGTTTAGCTGGAGAAGTAGCACATGATGATAGACGTGAAGTAAAAGAACTTGCGCTTGAAACTATTCCATCCTTAAAATCAATGTACAGCATTGAAGATGGAATTTTCGCAGTTTTATACTTTACTAAAGGAACTGCTACTATTTCTTCCTTTACTGGTGAGCCAGAAACTTTCTCACTATATAATAACTAATAAATTAAAGTATACTATCCAGATATACAAAAACCACCATATTCAACCATGGTGGTTTTTATTGTGTTTCAATATAAAACTACAATTTTTCACTATAGGAACGGTATTCTTTTGGTGACGTACCCATAACTTTTTTGAACTGTCTTGTGAAATAATTGCTATCATCAAATCCACTTTCATAAGCTATATCTGAAATCGTAAACTTACTCTTCCTTAATAGTAGGCATGCATACTGAATACGTAACCTAAGTACATACTTTATAGGGGTTGTCTTATAATTTTCTTTAAAAATTCTATTAAAATGTCTAACTGAAAGCTCTGCTTTGTCAGCCAAATCCTTTAAATTGATATGTTCTCTAAAATGACTTTCCATATAGGATACTGCTTTCGCTATATTTATCACATTATCTTTAAATTCTAAACTGATAATATCATACTGCCTAGATAAAAACACCACCAGTTCCATAAAGCGAGAATATATCATAGTCTGATATCCTTGATATTTATTTTGATATTCATTAAGCATCTCAAATATAACTTCTTTTACTTTCTCATAATCAGAAAGAGTTAGTTTAAGTTTGCTCTTAAATCTGTATTCTCTTGCTAAAAATGGCTCAATAACAAAAAGTGCCTCATAGCCTGAAGATTTTCTTAGGTCATTACCAACCTGGTGCAAATGTTCTGACTTATACATAATGTTGCAAATTTTAAGATTGTAAGTTTCTTCATATCCATGAGAGGTATCTTCATTTATAACAAATACATCTCCTTTTTTTATAAAATACTTTTCCGAGTTTACAACATGAGTAGCTGTACCGTTTAATACAATCACTAACTCAGAAAAATCAGCATGATAATGTATAGGCATCCCCATATCATGCTCACCTGTTTGTATAAAGAAAGGAAAGTCAGTATCTTTCGTAAAATAATTTAAATGCATATAATCCATTTTATTACCCTCTTGTTGGTGAAAATAATTGTATGTTTAAAGTCATCTAACTTTAAAGGCAGTAATTCATTATTTCATATGTCTACATAATGCTACTTACTGCCTTAAAAGTCAAGGAACTCCATACTTTTACACACAATAATATAATTAAAACCTTAACAAATCTATTTATTAGCTATGAATTTTATTTTTCGCTTTATTTTTATATTCATACATGCGTTTATCAGCAATTTTTATAAGTTGATCAAACTCCACTCCATCACTTGGGAAATTTACAACTCCATAACTATAGCTACAAATTATTTTGTTTTCCCCAAAGATTATCGGGTTACTTTTAAACTGTTCACTCAATTGTTCAAATTTATTAATTAACTCTTGGAGATTAACGTTGAAAAAGACTCCAACAAATTCGTCTCCTCCAAATCTTCCTATAATATCAGAACCTCCGCCTAAACTTTTTAGCCCTTTTGCAAATATTCTTATTAGTTCATCTCCAGCTAAATGTCCATAATTATCATTAACAAATTTCAGTCCATTTAAATCAAAAATAGCTGTAAGAAACTCTTTTTTATCTGTATTTTCATTATATATATTATTGTGAAGTAATTGTTCAAAATAACTTCTATTATATACATTGGTTAATTTATCATATCTAGACAAATATATAGTTTCTTCGTAAAGCTTATGCTTGGTAATAGCTATGGAAGTTTGACTGGTCATATATTCCATCAATTCTATATCTACTTCGTCAAAGATATTATTAAATATACTATCAATATTTAAAAATCCATAGCACTTACCATCTATAAGAATTGGCGAGCTAATAAACGATTTTATTTTTATCCCTTCTTCTGTATCTAGCATACTTGCAATATTCATCTTATCAATATCATTAAAAATCACTGTTTTATCTATAATTTCTCCATCCTTAAACCAGGCATCTTCTAATTTAATTGAGAATTTCTTAATTTCTTCTAAATTATAGCCTTTTGCTACAGCTATTTTTAAATTTTCATGCTCATCCAAAAGCAATATAGAACCACAGTTTCTTTCGTCAACACAATTAATAACTTTATCTAGTATTAATTGAAGTAAATCATTAATATCTGATATTTCATTTATAGAATAACCAATATTTAGCATAGCTTCTTTTAATGTTGATAATTTATTTATTTTTGCCCTATTCCTTTTTTGTTCTGTAATATCTAATATAACTCCAACTACTCCTTTGTCATTCCCTTGTTCATTTACGACAACTGATTTACTAAAAATCACATCATGTTCCGTTCCATCTTTATGTATAAGTTTTGATTCATAAACTTGAGTTCCTTCTTCTTTCATCAAGCTCATATCTGCTTTATCATAGACTTCCGCTAATTTTTCTTCAAATATCGCATATGCAGTATTTCCAATAAGGTCTTCTTTAGTAATCCCTAAATACTCTGTAAATGCATTATTACAATGATTATATACACCGTATTCATCCTTAGAATATATAGGATTTGGAATAGCATCCATTAGTGTTTCAACAAAATTCAAATTATTATATAACTTTTCTCTCTGTAACTCAAATTCAGTAACATCATTTAAAGTTAGTATTTTACCGATACTTTCACCTGAAGTTTCATATATATTATTAATATTGAGCTTATAATATCTTGATTGTCCCTTATCATTTATGCTAATTAAATTTTCATTATAAGACTTGTTATTTATAGCTTTTAGCAATGTCTTGTGTTCCTTAAATACCTCATCAATTTTTTTATCTCCGGCCTCTGTATACTTTAATTCCGAAATAATATTTTTTGAGGCATTATTAAAATTGACTATATTATTTTCCGAATCTAGTATTATAACTCCATCCAGCATATTTGAAAAAACTTTTTCTATCGCTATTGGAGTAATTTTTAATAATTTAAATTTGAATATAGCATAACTAGAAATTATTCCTGAAACAGAAAAGGCAAGGGGACATAAATCCAACTCAAAGCGAAACACTCTCAGCATATAAGCAATATCTAAAATCCATGGAATTATCCAAGCTATTATTAAAAATAAGATTTGTTTTCTTATAATGGAAACTGCTTTAAAATAAGCAAATATAAAAATTATTAGACCTATAAACATTAATAAATAGGTATAAATAATATTAACCCAATACCATGGGCCACGTACAATATTTACAATAGGAAAGATACCATTATTGTTCATGTATAATTCTTTATAAAAAAGGTGATGAAAATCATTTGTATAATTTAGTATCAGTGTTATAACAGGGATGATAAATAATAGTACTACTGTACTTTTTTTTATTTTCTCCTTATGTCCATTAAACTTAAGCGCAAATAATAACCAAACTACAGGTAGAAATGCTATCCCTAGATATTCCACCTTAATCCAAAAACTTACCCTTTCAACGCTTGTACATAATATTTCAAAAGCATATCCAAACGAATAAATTGATACTGGAAGTAACGCTATGGAAACATATATTTTATCTCTTCTCCAGGAAAAGTATCCCACATAAAGAAGTGCAATTGCTGATACCACTAACACAAAACTAAACAAAATATTAACCTTCAAAAATATCACCCCAATTACATATTATACTAAATATTTACTAAAAGTCTCTACCAGTATTGTATTATTTTTATATTTAATACATTAAACTGTACTTCAATTAGCTATACTATTTGTACTCTACAATTTAACAGTCAATTCCTTGCTATTATTTACTTGTAATATTAAAATAACCCACAAAAATCTAAATTCTAGATTTTTGTGGGTTTAATTATATGCTTTCTATTCTGGTTGTTTTCCGATGTAAGCTAAGATTCCTCCATCTACATATAAAATATGTCCATTTACAAAATCCGAAGCATCAGATGCTAAGAATATAGCTGGTCCAGTTAAATCTTCTGGTGTTCCCCAACGTGCAGCAGGAGTTTTAGCTATAATAAAGCTATTGAAAGGATGTCCTTCTGTTCTTAGCGGTTCAGTTTGAGGTGTTGCTATATATCCAGGTCCAAGTCCGTTACATTGAATATTGTATTCACCGTATTCAGAAGCAATATTCTTAGTTAACATCTTAAGTCCACCTTTTGCAGCTGCATAAGCAGAAACTGTTTCTCTTCCTAATTCACTCATCATTGAACATATATTTATTATCTTTCCATGTCCCTTCTTGATCATTCCAGGAATTACAGCTTTAGAAACTATAAACGGTGCATTTAAGTCAACATCTATAACCTTTCTAAAATCTTCAGCTTTCATTTCAATCATTGGAATCCTCTTAATTATTCCAGCATTATTTACAAGAATATCGATTACTCCAACCTCTTTTTCTATCTTCTCAACTGTCTCATTTACCATATTTTCATCTGTAACATCACATACATAACCAAAAGCTTTTATGCCTTCTGCTTCATAAGCTTTTATTCCTTTATCCACTAATTCTTGATTAATATCATTAAAAACTATTGTTGCTCCAGCCTCTGCATAAGCCTTTGCAATACCGAATCCTATACCATATGATGCACCTGTAATAAATGCAATTTTATCTTCTAGTGAAAAACTTTTTAATATATTCATTATACAATTCCTCCTAAAATTCATTATCTTTTCTTTTGATATACTAATTATACATTTTAATTTTAACTATTTCTTGTTATATTCTTTTAAAAATATCGCAAATATTGAACTATCAATTATAACTTGTTTTGCTTTTTGAATCCAATAAAAGTCATTAAAATAGCCGCTTAAAAGTAAAAAAAGGAGAACTTCATCTATTTTAGACTTAGTCCTCCTCAATACTTAAATAAATCATTAAATTCTCTTTATATCTTTTTAACGAATTCAGATTTTAAACTCATAGCTCCAAATCCATCAATTTTACAATCAATATTATGATCTCCATCAACTAAACGTATATTTTTTACTTTGGTACCTTTCTTTAATGCTGATGAAGCACCCTTCACTTTAAGATCTTTAATTATTGTTACAGAATCACCATCGCTTAAGATATTTCCATTTGAGTCTTTAACAACTTTAACATCTTCATTACTTTGACTTGCTGATCCTTCAGCCCATTCATGAGAACATTCTGGACAAATTAGAACCTCTCCATCTTCATAAGTATATTCTGAATTACATTTTGGACAATTCGGCAAATTATTCATTAGTTTATTTCCTCCATTTGTTGTTATTAATTCTTAAATAGATGGATAGCTTTACAACTATTTTCAACTAGCAGTCGTAAACTTAAAATCCACCCAAAATATATATTAGAGTTTTTACAGACTTATATAATACCATATTTTTTTTCAATCACCAATCCCAGTTTTACAAGTTCTTCTGAGGATAAATTTGTTTTCTCTAAAACAACCATACGGAAAAAAGCAGTTGCATCCCCTGCAAAACTTATATAGTTAAGATTATTTCTCTACTCTATAAAGATATAATAAACTATTTTTTATTATCAAACTTTATTTAACTCTAACCCAAACTTGCATTTCTCCCAATCCCCTATTGCCCCAATAGTGATATGGAACTAAAATTATTTCTTTATTTTCTAGCTGAACATTGTTTTCATGATATAAACTGTCATCATCATCTATCTCTTTGTATCCATTAATAGTTACTTTAAATAACTCCAAATCTTTATGCATAAATGGTTCTCTTTTAAAGCTCTTTGAATCTTTAATGAATAAATTATATAACATACTACCATTATCTATTTCTTCTGCACAATACACTATCGGTCCATATGTTATAGCCGCCTTACCTGCATCATACCTTACTCTTCTATCTGCCTTCATAAGTATTAATTCAGCTTTAAGAGTTAAATCTATAACTATCTTTTTTTGTGAAATATTATCTAAATAAATATACCCATCAATAACTCTGCACTTTGCTTTATCATCAGATATATTTATTAAATATCCTTTGCTCCAACTAGGTAATCTTAACGCTACTTTATTATCCGATAAATCACTAAAATTTAATTTAATTCGTATCTCCTGGGATTTTAATAAATCACAATCTATCTCTAAACTTATATAGGAATCTCCAATATTAAAATTAGAATTATTTGCAATATATTGATGAATATACACTGTATCATTATTAGTAGAATATATATAATCTCCTATATTAAGCAAAAATCTAGATATATTTGGTGGACAGCATGCACAAGGATACCATTTTTGTCTTTCAATCTTTACTTGTTCTAAAACAGGGTTAGTATGGTTCTTAGGGTATACTTCTAACGGATTCACGTAAAAGAAAGACTTTCCATCCATAGCGATCCCTGAAATTATTCCATTATATATTTCTTTTTCTATTATATCGCTATACTTAGAATTAATTTCTGTATTTAACATTCTCTTAGCAGCCATAGCAAGCCCTATGGAAGCGCAAGTCTCTCCATATAAAGAATCATTTGGCAAATCATAATTTCCTGTAAATGCTTCTCCAACATGCGTTGAACCTATTGCTCCTGTTATATACATCTTTTTATTCACTATATTATCCCATAACTTTTGGCAAGCCTCTAATAAACTATCATCCCCTGATTCCTTTGCAACATCAATCATTCCACATAACATATAAACAACTCTAACTGCATGTCCAACAGCTTCATCTTGTTTTCTTACCGGTTTATGCGTCTGATTATACTCAGCTCCTATGAAGGAAATAAACTCTTTTGAAGCATTGGGCGACTCACACTGCTTCCATCCACTCCAATAGCTAGTTTTCCCTCTTGCTTCCCATTCAACTTCAAAGAAATGTGGAGACTGACCTCTCTCATCAATAAAGAACTTAGCTAAGTGCAAATACCTTTCTTCCTTTGTTACACTATATAAAGCCATAAGACCTAACTCTACTTCCTCATGTCCATCATATCCCTTTATTTTGCCATCCTCATAGCCAAAATTATTATATATACAATCCGCAAGCTTCTTTGCTATTTCAATTACTTTTACTTTACCAGTTGCATTATAATAGGCAGTTGCAGCCTCAAAAAAGTGTCCTGCACAATATAATTCATGACATTCCCATAGGTCCTTAAACTTCATATCCGGTCTTTCTATTATAAAATAAGTATGAAGATATCCATCATCTTGTTGAGCTCTTCCTATTAACTCAATAACTTCATCAGCACATTTTTCTAACTCTTTATTTTGTTTTAAATGTAAGCTATAAGCCACTGCTTCTAACCATTTATAGACATCACTATCTTGAAAAACAAACCCATAAAAGTTACCTTTTGCCTCTTTTGCTGCAATCTTAAAGTTTTTTATAGCTGAACTCTTTACAACATCTTCTAATTCATCATTTAATACTTTCCATTGATATGGTATAACCTCATTAATTATTAAATTTTGATAGTATCCAAAAAATCTATCTGTAATGTTAACATTATTAAACTTTATATTATTTGTTAAAACCTTAGTAATTTTATTACTCATAAATTCTCCTCCTTTTTATCATTATTTTGTAATATCACGGGTACAAGTTGATTATAACTTTATTCCACTTGTTCAATCCATTGACTTAAATGACGACCTCATGTAAAATAATGCACATGTTATATACAAATTTAAATTCAAATTGTTTTAGAAAAATTGATATGTGCAGTAAACTAGCATTTAATGATAATATTGCCCATCCAGATAGGACCTTACCTTTTCATGACTTAGTTTATGTTATAAGCGGAGGTTTTAATGTAATTGTTGAAAATGAACTAATAGAAAGTCGTGAAGGCGATATTATGTTTTTACCTGCCCATAAACACCATTACCCTAACTCCAATAATCTTAAAAATTCTTCCTGTTATTACATACATTTTTCTTGTGATATTAAAGATTATGTTATTTTTAAAAAACCAGATAACATAATAGAATCTTATTACTGTATTCCATCAAAGTTAAATTTGAGAGATA
Organism: Clostridium folliculivorans; assembly: GCF_024341905.1. Lineage (GTDB taxonomy): Bacteria > Bacillota > Clostridia > Clostridiales > Clostridiaceae > Clostridium_AR > Clostridium_AR folliculivorans. Next base: position 636,294 of record NZ_BQXY01000001.1, on the reverse strand, counting down.
ATCATAAATCGCTTTATTATTTCAATGAATTATCTTTACTATGTAATATGGGAAATGAATCAAATTCAAAATTAGCTAGTTCTATTCTTTCTCGAATATTATCAGAAATTGATTTACAATTTAATATAACTGACCACCTTCAATATAATCAACTTACTAAAGACATAATTTCAATATTAGAGGAAAATCTTCAAGATAAAATTACTATTGAAGATTTATCTAAATCACTAAACTTTGCTCCTAGAACTTTACAAAAACATTTTAAAACTAGTACTGGAAAAAGTATTCATGACTATTATTTAGAACTTAAACTTAATAATTCAAAATACTTTTTAATCTCTTATCCTCATATGAAATTAAAGGAAATAGCCATTATGTTCGGCTTCTATGATGAATTTCACTATAGCAAAGCCTTTAAAAAGTTATTTAATATATCACCTAACAATTATAGAAGGCAAAATGTATAAATTTTAGCGTAATCCTTTAAAGCTCTTCCTACAATTTCTTCACTGGTTACATCAGAGTATACATTGGCTGTATCAAAAAGATTGGTACAGCCAATGAAATTTAAAGTACAACAAGAGCCAGCTCAAATGGTCGCACTTCATTTGAGCTGGCTCTATTTTTAAACGATCCCTATAATGACCTTATATATAAAATTAATTTGAATTGTTTATACTTAATCTACTAGAAATAGGTATTCTATCTAACCACATATCAATTTGTTGATCAACTTCTTCGTCATCCATGATTTCTAGTCCATCAATAATTGTTGAATTTGGACAGAGCTCCATGATATCGTCTACACTTTGACCTAATCCAGTGCCCCTATGTGTGCAAAAAGGTATAACCATCTTTCCAGAAAAATCATATTGCTCAAAAAAAGTAAATACAGGCATAGGCATTGTTATCCACCAGTTAGGATAACCAACAAAGACTACATCGTATGCCACCATATCATCAACCTGTGCTGCAAGTTTCGGTCTATAGTCATATTCCTGCTCCCTTTTAGCCTGATCAACAACTGCATTATAATCAGTTGGATAAGGATTTACGGTCTCTATCCTAAAAATATCTCCCCCTGTCTTTTCTTGAATTAATTCAGCAACCCTCCTACTATTTTCTGAATATGAAAAGTAAGCTATAAGTATATTTTCTGTCTTTGACATAGGTTCCACCCCTTCTATTTTTATTCTTGATATTCTTCTAAATATTATTTAATCAACAAATAATATTGCTGTAATTATTATGGGTTTTAAATTTTTTTCGTTTACTACAGTATATGTTCGATCATATGTCATTAATGTTTAATTATGTTCTTGGATAAAAAAATCGTAAAGTCCCTTTACAGTAACAAACTTCTAACCCTCTTGAAATATCTAGTTTTATTACACATAAAAACTTTATACTTCCTTATACAGTAAAAAATAGCCATATGTGAGTAAATATTCCTCCCACATATGGCTACTTAAAATTCTTTATAAAATTGATATTATACTATACAGTCTCAACTTCCAAGTCTGCGCCTGAGAATTGACTGTTGTAAAGATCAGCATAGAAGCCGCCTTTATCTAGTAATTGCTTGTGATTGCCCATTTCTATGATTGTTCCTTTATTCATAACTAATATTAACTCAGCATCACGAATAGTAGAAAGTCTGTGAGCAATTACAAAGCTTGTTCTTCCATTCATTAAGTTGTTCATAGCCTTTTGTATTAATACTTCTGTTCTTGTATCAACACTACTTGTAGCTTCATCAAGAATCAAGATTGCAGGATCAGCAAGTATTGCACGGGCAATAGTTAGAAGTTGTTTTTGACCTTGTGAAATATTTGTTCCTTCTTCATTAAGAACTGTATCATAACCTTCTGGCAGTGTTCTTATGAAGTGGTCAGCATGTGCTGCTTTTGCTGCACGAACAATCTCTTCCATTGTAGCATCTTCTTTTCCATATGCTATATTATCTTTAATAGATCCGTTATATAGCCATGTATCTTGAAGAACCATACCAAACATCTTACGTAATTCACTACGTTTAATGTCATTTATATCAACACCATCAATTTTTATCTTACCTGCATTTATTTCATAGAAACGCATTAAAAGATTAACAAGTGTTGTCTTACCTGCACCAGTAGGTCCAACAATAGCAACAGTATGTCCTTGCTTAACATCAAGGTTCATATCTTCTATTAGAGGTACATCTTCTACATATCTAAAATCAACATGTTCGAAAGTAACTTCTCCCTTAGCATTTTCTAATACTATTGCATCAGCACTGTCTGGAATTTCTTCTTCTTCATCAAGTACTTGGAATACACGTTCAGCACAAGCTATAGTTGACTGAATAACATTTGCTATATTTGCAGTTTGAACGATTGGCATAGTAAATGATCTTGAGTACTGAATGAAGGCAAGTATATCACCTAGACCTAACAGACTCTTTGTGATCCAAATACCACCAACCATACTGATTCCAACATAACCTAAGTTACTTATAAAGTTCATAAGAGGGAACATTATACCAGAAACAAATTGAGCCTTCCATCCAGAACTTTTAAGTCTTCCGTTAATAGCTTCAAATTCTTCTATAGAATCTTTTTCATGACCAAAAGCTTTAACTATCTTATGACCAGTATACATTTCTTCTACATGTCCACTCAATAAACCAATTTCCTTTTGTTGAGCTGCAAAGTACTTTTGAGATTTCTTTGCAATTGTAGCAGTAGCTATAACGTATAGAGGTAATGTTGCTATTACAATAAGTGTTAAAATAGGACTAATTGTAAGCATCATTATTATATAACCAACTATAGTTATAATAGATGTAATTATCTGAGTTAAACTTTGCTGTAATGTAGTTGCTATAGTATCAACATCATTAGTAACACGACTTAGTATATCTCCATGAGAATGCATATCAAAATACTTAAGTGGTAATCTTGAAAGCTTTTCATCAACTTCTTTTCTTAAGTCACGAACTGTCTTCTGAGCAACTCCTGACATTACAAGCCCCATTGTTAAACTGAAAATTGCACTGATTATATACATTCCAATAAGAACTAGAGCTATGTTTCCGATGTACTTAAAGTCATATTCTCCATTTGTTTCCTTTATTGCTGTAATTACTGAATTAATTTGATCATCAGTAAACTTTACATTATCTTTAGGACTTGTAGGAGCATTGTCCATTGTCTTTGATAATTCACTACCTAAATCTATAATTTGTCTAGATACTTCTGCTCTTTGATTTGCATCTGTTAAAGTATCTAATTTAGGAAGAGCTATAAACTTCTGAATTGATTTTATACTCTTAGTATCTATCTTGTTTTTTGAATCTGTATCGGTAGTTGTTCCCATGTCAGGCATACTATTGAATATATCTAACATCTGACTTATAACTTTAGTTCTTTCGTTAGTGTCAGTTATTGAATTCAACACTGGCAAAGCTAATAACTGCTTTACACTATTAAGTTGATCTGGATTCATTGTATCTGTAGTTGTAGTACTATCAGTTTTTGGCATTTTACTGAATATATCAACTAGTTTTACTGCAGCAGCAGTCTTTTCTTTTGAATCTTTAATAGTGCTTATATCAGCTGCAGCTAGTAACTCTTTAACAGTATCTAAATCTGACTTATTTATTTGAGTTCCAGAAGTTGAACTACTGTCACTTGACATATCTGGCATGTCTTTAAATATATCAATAAGCTGAGTTAAATTATTCTTCTTTTCTGTAGCATCTTTAATATCATTTATTAATGGAAGCTTCAGTAATTTTTGAACTGCATCTGTAGCTTTTTGATCCATCTTTGTAGTTGAACTTGAAGCTTTTGCAGTAAAGTCTGTCATCTTAGCTATTCTGTTATAGACTTCATTCATTTGTGCTGTATCAAGACTCATTGAACTTGATGATGAACTGCCTCCAGGCAATTTCTTAGCAACACTCATGAATTTCTTCATTACATTAACTTTATCATTTCCAATCTTAGCTTTATCAAGCATTGGAATATTTAATAATTCTTCTAATGTAGCTAAAGAATTTTTATCTATTTGTCCATTAGCTGGCATAGCCTTAAGAATATTGATAAAATCAAGAGTAGTTTTAACTCTTGTTGCTCTATCTGTTGTTGCATCAATCATTGGAAGCTTCATTAAACTTTGAATTGCAGCTAAAGTTTGAGCATCCGGTTGAGCTGCACTTTGTGTAGCTTGAGTTGTGCTTTGAGTTGTTGTTCCACCTTGAGCTGCTTGTTGTGCCGCTTGTTGTTGCATCTTTTGCATTTGCTGCATTTGTTGTTGAACTTGAGCTACCATTGTCTTTTGAGCTGTAGCCATTTGAGCAGTAATTTTATCAACTGCAGTCTTTTGTCCTGTAGCTATACCTTGATACATTTGTATTGCTACATTCTTATAGATTTCATCAACAGCCTTAGCTTGAGCGTCACCCATACTTGTAGTTATCTTATCTACAGCAGTTTTTTGTCCATCAGCCATTTTGTCAATAATTTTGCCTGAAACCTCTGTTTGGACATCTCCCATTTTACTGTTCATTTGATCCATAGCTTCATTTTGACCCTTTGACATCTCGGAAAGCATCTTACGAGCCATATATGCATTTTGCAATTTATTCATTGCTTTACTTGTTATTTTTGGTGCTGCTATTGTAAAGGATGTACTCAAAATAGCAAATATAAGAACAACTATTAAATTTATTCTATGTGGTTTTAAATATCTTAAAAGTCTTTTAAGTGAGCCTTTAAAGTCTTTTGCTTTTTCTACTGGTCTTCCCATGCCGCCCATTGGGCCGCCTCTTCTGCCTCCAGCGGGTCTATTTCCTCTGTTTTCACTCATGCTAACTCCTCCTCTGAAAGTTGTGAGGATACAATTTCACGATAAACATTACATGTTTGTAATAATTCTTTATGATTTCCCATTCCTACAACAGAGCCTTCATCTAGAACTATTATTCTATCTGCATCCATAACTGTACCAACTCTTTGTGCAACTAAAATTACGGTTGATTCCTTTGTTTCTTTCTTAAGAGCAGCTCTAAGTTTTGCATCTGTCTTAAAGTCTAGTGCTGAGAAACTATCATCGAAAATATATACTTCAGGTCTTCTTACTAAAGCTCTTGCTATAGAAAGTCTTTGCTTTTGACCACCAGATACGTTTGTACCACCTTGAGCAATTTCGTGATCATAGCCTCCATCCATAGTAGCTATAAAGTCAGCAGCCTGCGCAACTTCAGCAGCATGTCTAATCTCTTCATCAGTTGCTTTATCATTTCCAAATTTAATATTTTCAGCTATTGTTCCAGAGAATAATACTGCCTTTTGTGGAACAAAACCTATCTTACTTCTAAGAGCTTCTTGTGAAATTTCTCTAACATCTACACCATCAACTAGCACATTTCCACTCTGCACATCATAGAATCTTGTGATTAAGTTTATTAATGTAGACTTACCAGACCCTGTACTTCCTATTATAGCTGTAATTTCACCTGGTTTTGCTGCAAATGAAATGTTTCTAAGTGCTGGTTCTTCAGCTCCATGATAGCTAAAGCTTACATCCTTAAACTCAACATATCCTTTACCTTCAAAATCTTCTCTCACTGTTTCTTTATCTGTAATTTCTGGAACAGTATCAAGTACTTCGTTGATTCTTACTGCTGCAGCTTGAGCACGTGGAACCATAATAAACATCATTGCAAGCATAATCATTGAGAACATGATTTGCATAGCATATTGAGTAAATGCAGATAACGCTCCTAAATCCATGCTTCCTTCACTGATACGTAGTCCACCAAACCAAAGAATTGATAAAGAAGTAAAGTTCATTATAAGCATGATTGAAGGCATCATGAATGCCATAATCTTATTTACCTTAATATAGTTTTCAGTAAGATCAACATTAGCTTCATTAAAACGCTTTGTTTCTCTATCTACAGTATTAAAAGCACGTATAACTCTTATTCCTGTAAGTTTCTCACGTAGAACAAGATTAATTCTATCAATCTTTACTTGTACTAACTTGAAAAGCGGCATCATTCTAGTCGCTAGTATTGCTATAACAATTATAAGTGCTGGTATAGAAACTCCTAATACCCATGTAAGAGATCCATCTTTTCTATAAGCCATTATGATACCACCAATACACATAATCGGCGCATTGATCATCATACGCATTATCATAACTGTAACTGTTTGAATTTGAGTTATATCATTTGTTGTTCTAGTAATAAGTGTAGCTGTACCTATTTTATCAAATTCATGAAGTGAAAAGCTTTCAACTTTTCTGAATACCTTGCTTCTAATTATTTCTCCAAGGCCTGCTGCAGATTTAGATGATAATAAACTAGCTAAAACTGAGCAAATAACACCTCCTAAAGCAACTAGAAGCATTACACCTCCAATGTGAAAAATCTTGCTTGTATCTCCTTGCATAACGCCATCATTTATTATGTCTGACATTAAAGTAGGAAGATAAAGATCTCCGATAGCTTGGCAAGCTACAAAAATCACTACTCCTATTACCATAGCAGTAAATGGTTTTAAAAATTTATAAAGTCTTAACATAAAGCTACCTCTCCTTTCTATCCATTAATACTCTCTTCAGAGTATTGAGTCCATCAATTATTTTCTCCTTATCTTCGGGAGTTGCAGAACTAAGTAAGTCCTCAAAGCTTTCTTCTGCCTTTTTATGTATCCCCTTATGCTGTTCTTCAAACTTCTTAGTTACTTTTACGTAAACAGTTCTTCTATCTTCTAAGTTTCTTGTTCTTTCAACTAGTCCATGATTTTCTAATCTATCAACTATGCCAGAAACAGTACTCTTAGATAGATGTACCTTATCGCTTAAATCACTAATTTTCATTTCACCATATTCACATAAAATATGAAGAACCATCCCCTGAGGCATAGTTACTTCGCCTTTTTCAAAATTCTTACGCATGGTTTGTTGAATAGTTTTACTAACTTCAAAAAAAAGCCTTGTTATATCTCTGTTTGTATCGCTAAAAGACATTTTCCTCCCCCCAATTTCTAAGACGAATTAATTCGCATTGTAATTATTCGGAACCGATTAATTCGTACACGAAACAATTATATCACCATGTATATTGTAGTCAAGATAGATTTATGGAAGGAATACGATTACAATAAATATTTATTTTTTATATTTTTAAATTTCACAGAATTACATTTTCAATATAGCCTGTACAAGGTTATTAGTAGGTTTTAATTTATTATCATTCTCTGCAAAATAAAAAAATCTATTAAGCTGCCTTCTATAGCCATTGAAATTTATATTTTTAGTAGCCATAAAAACTTCACACTTTCCTTCACAGTAAAAAAACTTAGCTAGATTATCTAGCTAAGTAAATAAATTCAAGACACAAATGTAGGTTAATAACATTACTTTATATAATGCACATCATTATATATATTTCTAGCACATAGCTTGCTTTAATGAAGTATGTAAATCATCTTCTGGCGTGCTTATCGGTTTTATGTTAAAGGTGTCTACTAAATACTGCAATACATTTGGAGATATAAATGCAGGTAAACTAGGTCCTAAGTACATGCCTTTAATTCCAAGTGATAATAAAGCTAACAAATCAGCAACAGCTTTTTGCTCATACCAAGAAAGTACAATTGTTAAAGGTAGTGAATTTACACTAGTATCGAACGCATCTGCTAAAGCTGTAGCAATTTTAACAGCTGAATATGCATCATTACATTGCCCTACATCTAATAACCTAGGCAACCCTGCTACTGTTCCAAAATCCAATTTATTAAATCTATATTTACCGCAAGCTAATGTAAGTATCACACAATCTTCTGGAACCATTTTTGCAAATTCAGTATAATAGTTTCTTCCTGGTCTTGCTCCATCACATCCACCTATTAAGAAGAAATGTCTTATCTTTCCTTCCTTAACTGCATTAACAATAGTTTCAGCGTGTGATAAAGTAGCATGATGACCAAAGCCTACAAGTATTTGTTTCTCTTCCTCACTTTCTTTAAAGCCTCCAAGCTCCAATGCTTTATTTATTATTTCACTGAAATCCTTAGTTCCATCTTCTTTCATATCTATATGCTTTATTCCATCCCAACCTACAACACTTGTGCTAAATATTCTATCTTTATAGGTTTCTCTTGGTCTCATCAAACAATTAGTAGTCATTAGAATACATCCAGGAATTCCATCAAACTCTTTCTGTTGATTTTGCCATGCAGAACCATAATTACCAACTAAATGCTTATATTTTTTTAATTCTTTATATCCATGTGAAGGAAGCATTTCACCATGAGTATAAATATTAATACCTTTACCTTCTGTTTGCTCTAAAAGCATTTCTAAGTCTCTTAAATCATGTCCAGATACTATAATAAATGGTCCTTTTACGATATTGACATTAACTTTATGAGGTGAGGGATTACTATACCTAGTGGTATTGGCATCATCTAAAGTTTTCATCACCTCTACACTCATATCCCCTACCCTCATAGTCATACGAATAAGCTCTTCAACAGTCAAATTGTCATTTGTAGTAGCTTCTAATCCTAAAAAATAAATATTATCTACTTGCTGACTATTATATCCAATAAATCTTGCTTGATGTCCATATGCACTTACACCTTTCAAACCATATAAAATTGTTGATCTTAAAGAGCGTACATCTTCATCAAGGTCCTTGTCGTACATTATTCCAGCTTTCACTGAGTCCCTTAACATTTCCTCTTTTGTGTCACTAAGATTGTATGTAGCTTGATCTGGATATTTTCCTTCAGGTGCCTCATCCCTCATCGCTTCTTTGATTTTTTGTGACTCCTTTAACAATCTAACGTGCACCTCTGCATCAAAATTTACATTTGTTAGTGTTGTAAAAAGTCCATTTTCTACAAACTTAACTATTTCCTTATCTATAATCTTTCCTTGTTCAATCAAAGGCTTTGCATAACAAGAAATTCCTTTTATCTGATAAATAAGTAAATCCTGTAAGTTTGCTATTTCTGGTGTTTTTCCGCATACTCCACTTTTAGTACATCCTTTACCGCCAAAGGTTTGCTCGCATTGGTAACAAAACATTGCATTTTCCATATTTATAGCTCCTTTTTAATATTATTAATTTCCTAAGTAATAAGTCGTCCTTTAATGTTTTCTCCTATATTTCACCACTTTATTATTTACTATTCAAAATTCTTTATACACTTTAACATCTAAAAAATACCTTTCATCCTTCTATCCCCCATCCCCTAGTTATTGTTATATAATTTTCTATACAATAAAAAAGTTGCTGAAGTGACCTTCTTCAGTGAGTTTTTTGCGCATCTGCCTTTCCGAATGTATATGAGGAAAATCTGGCAGGCGACATAATCTTATTTTTTACTGTTTACCCTAAATAGCTGTTCTAACCTCTTGATATTGCTAGTTTTAGTTACCAAAAAATTTTATATTTTCCTATACAGTAAAAAAGATGCTCTTACGAACACCCTCACTCTTTTGCTAACGCTACCATTTTCATGCTATATTTAAATTTCTTTAGTAATTCATATTATTTGTAGTCTTTATTCATTTCAAACCAATTCTCCCAAGGGCCAAAAAATTTTTCGTGAGGCTCTATACATCCTCTCCTATAAGGAAAACTATCCTTTTTATAGATTCCGCTCTCTTTTAGTCCTAATAGTATTCTATCCATTCTCATATCTCTCTCTTCAATCGACTGGTTATATATCAATATTACTCTGTCACAAGTTATTTCACCACTTAAATAACGATCAGGTTTAGCACTGTCTGGTATTGAATGACTAATTCCAGATCCTAACCTTTTTCCCTTTTCTTCATAAGTTAAAGCTTTATTTTTCATCACCTTTCCACTAAGATTATGATCCTTCTCTGCTTCTTCCAGAAGAAATAATATAGCATCATCTAAACTGGTCAGGTTATCTTCCCATATCTCAAACTTCCAGCAGTTTATACATTCAATATTAGGAGAATTATATGATTTTGTTTTAATATAACATCTAGAGCACTTGTTTCCCCAACTCTCCCCATATCCAAAGTAAGTCCAATATTCATCATCAAAGTATGGAACCATTTTGATAAGTTTATTAAATTTGTCTTTCATTTCTTTATCCATTGTCTTCCCCTCTTAGAAATTATATCTCTCTAAATAGTTCATTACTCTCTTTTCTTCTCGTAAGAGGAATTTTTGGAGCTAATGTATATCCTATAGGGAGCAGTGCAATCGGCGTCTCTTCTTCTTTACAATTAAGAAGTTTTATTACTTTCTCTTCATCGAATGCACCAACCCAAGTTGAAGAGATTCCTATAGCTTCGCAAGCTAGCATTGCATAAGTACACGCTATGGTAGCATCTTGAATACTATAAAGCACTTTTCCTCTTTCCCCATATCTTATAAAAGATTCAGCTTTCTTTGCAACAAATACAAGTACTATTGGAGCCTTTGTTATAAAATCTTGATTAAGGGCTGCCTCACACAGCTTTTCTTTTAAATCACTAGATTTTATTACTATCACCTCATAAGCCTGCAAATTTCCAGCTGAAGGTGCAGTTTTAATGATATTTAATACTTGATAAAGTTTTTCTTTTTCTATCTCTTTGTCAATAAATTTTCTAATTGAACTTCTATCCTTGCATATTTGCTCAAAATTTTTCATTAAGATTACCCAATTCTCATATATTCTTCTTTTATTAATTCAGCAAACTCTGGCTTTTGCTTTGATACTCCAGCTAAATACATTATTACATTACCTGGATATACAACCTTATTTTCTAATTTTGTATATTCCAAGGAACGTCTGATTAGGGATATAACACAACTTTCATTGTGATTTTCATTGCAATTCTTGCATAATCTACATGTATTAGCAATGCTACTAGCAATGACTTTTTCATCATAATACTTGAAATCATTTTTAGGTATTAAGTTTTCTCCATCAGGTGTGGCATATATAGAATTATCTTTACTTTTCTTTGCTACATACTCAACAAAGCCAATATTACACATTCTATAGTTACACTTGTCAGTTCCATTATGACAGCAATCATTACATATTTCTTTAACACTTTTTTCAACATTATTTAAATAATCCATATTATATTCCCCTTCTTTGCGTTACCTTATTTACATAAAAATTTCTTCAACCAATATTTACTTAAACTTCACAATTTATTAGAGACTATAACCGCTAGACGCAATCATAGTCTCTAATATTATATAAATTTAGAATATTACTTTTTTAGTAAATAACTTACTAATGCTTTATTACCTTCAATACATCCTCCACAGCCAGTACCTATCTTAGTAACAGCTTGTACTTCTTCAAAAGATTTTGCACCATTCTTTACAGCCGCAACTATATCTTGTGCAGTAACCTTAAAGCATCCGCATACAATTTGGTTCTCATCTATTTTCTTTTTAATTATTAATTCATTTACCAATTCTTTATTACCATTAATACACTTACCACAACCAGTACCTACCTTTGTAATGTCTTGTACTTCTTCAAAGGATTTAGCTCCATTTTTAATTGCATTATTCAAATCTTGTACAGTAACGTTATAACATCCACACACTACTTTGTTTTCCATTTTATCTTCCCCTTTAGATTTAAAGAATTTTGAAATTAATGATTTTATCATTGTTTTATCTCCCATGTTTAAAATAATTTAATGTACTATTTGGCTATATATAAATTTAAATTTATATCTTATAATAATGTTTCTTTTTAAACTTCTATAATTTTTATAGTTTCAGTTTGTTATAAAAACGATTATGCTTATGTATATTAAGCTTTTAGTGTTACTATATAGTATATTACTAATTAGTAGTATATCTTCAGAATAAAAGGTGTATCTTGTTATACACCTTGCAATTTCTTTAATATACTAATTAAAGTTTCTTTTTCACTTTGAGATAATTCACTTAATATCTCATTTATATTTTCTACATGTTTAGGAAAAAGATCTCTCATAAGCTTCTTTCCTTTTTCTGTAATACTAATCAAATTAACTCGTCTGTCATTTGGGTCACTACATCTCGTAACAAGTCCATCCTTAGCTAAATTATCTATGACAACAGTCATATTACCTCCAGTAGCTAGAATTTTTTCAAGAATTTCAGAAATTCTTAAATCACCTTTATGATACAAGAGCTCAAGAACACCAAATTGAGAAAATGTTAGTCCTCCCTCTTTGATTATTTTTAGTTCTTTTTTATGTACATGTTGAGTTGCTCTGTTTAGCGCGATTACAACCTTTAAATTTAAGTCATTGAGTTTACCATATGATATCTTTTTTTTATCCATGCTATGAATTATATTACTAATTAGTAATATCGTCAATCATTATTTATAGCTTTTTGTAAAAAAACATACCAGCATCAACGTTAATCGATGCTGGCATAACTTTTAAAACTATACCTTATTAATACATCCAATCAAATTCTGACATCCAAGTACTTACTATAAAGTAAATTAAATTTATATTCTCTACTTAAGCTTGAATGTCTTTATCTCATAAGGTTTTATTTCAAAACTAAACTTTCCATCCTCAATACCAATTTCTTCAAGGTCATTTTCCATCAAGTCGCACTCAAATATACTTTTAAATACATTTAAAGTACTACACTTTACTTTTGTCCTCTTATTTTGATACTCGTACATTCTTACTATAACATCTTCGCTTCCCTCAGCTTGCTTTGCTACCTCTACAATTACATTTTCTTTATCAACACTGAAAAGTGACATTTGTAGCGGTAACTTCCCACTATGAGCTTCCTCCACTTTTGTAGTAAGAGGACTATTAAGATTATATGCCATTTGAGCTGTGCCAGCTTCCTTAAAGTCTCCACTATGTGGATAAAGAGAGTAGGTAAACTTGTGTATTTCTCTATCTGCATCAATATTAGGATATGAAGGAGATTTCAAAAGTGACAATCTCATCACAGAATCTTTTATATCATGACCATACTTACAATCGTTCAAAAGACTCACACCGTATCCTCCCTCAGATAAATCAGCCCATTTGTGTGCGCATACTTCAAAACGAGCATAATCCCAGCTGGTATTCCAATGAGTAGGCCTTTCTACATTTCCATACTGTATCTCATAGGTGGCCTTATCTGCATGGACATCTACTGGAAAAGCTACTTTCAAAAGTATGTGTCTTTCCTTCCAATCTATTTCATTTTCAAAGTCTATCCTTGGAACGTCTTTATATATATAAATCTTTTGAATCAATGTGGAATTTAAGAACTTTCTACTAATCTCTAAACAAGACCTTACATTTCCCTTTTCTATAACCTTAATACTAGAAACATCATCTATCTCCCACATCTTCTCTTGATAGTAGATATTAATATCCCAAGCATCCCAGTTATGTGGTTTATCTTCAAAAGCCTGTATCACATTTCCTCTTTGCCCTTCTTGTAATACTTCTCTTTCATTTAACTTGTCATATATTGAAATAAAATGGGCCTTCTCATCTAATTGTATTTTGAAAAACTCTGTTTCTATGTTTTTAGTTCCAATTTTAATGAAAGAGTCCTCAATCTCTACTTCCTGTGTTTTCCTAATGCTAAAGGTTTTGTACCCCTTTGCTGGTATATTTTGTGCATAAAACACAATCTTATTATCATCTATTTTCTGGGATTCAATAAGACTCTCTCCATCAAATACCTTAGCATTGTTCCATCCTCTAGGAAGTTCAAACTCAGCTATATCATTTCTTGAAAAGCCTAAATGGTTAAATACTACAACAGAGGTTTCTGATAGTTCCAGTTTTGAAGCGATATTAGCTACTGCTGTATTTATAATTCTCTTTGCGGTTTCATTTATTTTTTCATATTGTGTTTTAGAATCCTCATATACTTCCTTAATTGATGATCCTGGAATTATATCGTGAAACTGATTTAATAGTGTAGTTTCCCAGCATCCTTTCAGTTCATCAGTAGGATATTTAGTTCCAACTTCAATACTACTCAAGGTTGAAAGCATCTCTGCTTCTAAATTTAAGAATTCAGTTTTTCTATTATACCTCTTATTTCTGGCCATTGAAGTATAGGTTCCTCTATGATATTCAAGATAAAGCTCTCCTACCCATTTAGGAAGCTTATTATTTTCTTTAACATTTTCATTTAAGTTATTAAAAAAATCTAAAGCTTTTCCCATCTTAACCTTAGGAGCACCTGGTATACCTTTTTCGAAACGCTTTGCCATTTCTAGCATTTCCTTTGTTGCACCTCCACCACCATCTCCATATCCAAAGCAATTTAAAACCTCACTATTTATCTCCTTCTGCTGATATCTCTGATAGCAGCCCATAATCTGCGACGCATTAGTATTACCATTGTAGGTAGTGCCCGTCCCAGGTCTTCCATCTTTTTTATAATCAGTTGTAGATATAAAATGAGTCAAAACCTCTGAACCATCTATTCCTCTCCAAGTAAAAGTATCATATGGCATCTTATTGTATTCATTCCAGCTTATCTTTGTTGTCATAAAGTAATTTACTCCACTCTTTTGTAGAATTTGAGGGAGAGCTGCACTATATCCAAAAACATCCGGCAACCATAAAAGCTTACTATCTATTCCAAACTCACACTTAAAAAAGTTCTTACCATGGATTATCTGCCTGACCAAAGATTCTCCAGAGGTTAAGTTGCAATCAGCTTCCAACCACATGGCTCCTTCAACCTCCCAGCGACCTTCCTTAACCTTGTCTTTTATGTGTTCATATATTTCTGGATGATCTTCTTTAACAAACTTATATAGCTGAGGTTGACTGGACATGAAAATATATTCTGGGTATTTTTCCATTAATCTTAAAACTGTAGAAAAACTTCTCGCTGCCTTTTCCCTTGTTTGAGCTAAGGTCCACAACCAAGCTACATCAATATGAGTGTGTCCAACGCATACTTCAACAACATCATCATTTCCACAATACTTGCTATAGAATTCTTCGTCTAAATATTTATTGGCTTCTTCTATAGACTTATAGTAGCTTTCATTTAGAGCTATTCTGATATCCAACATATTTACAGCTTCTGTCATAAAGCTCAATATATTGATCCTTCTTTTATCATCCTCCTCTAACAGTTCTGCTACTTCTATCGGTACTTTTATGTTATAGTATAATTTCTCTGTCTCTTTTTCAAGGATGGCAATAAACGTATTTAGCTCCACTAAACTTTCTAACATTCCTGAATATGCATATAATGCAATCTCGTAGCTTTCATCTGCCTTTGCATTGTCAGTCAGCAAAATCTGCCTGTGATTAACATCCAAGCCTTGAGCTAAGCTTCCATTTACATATACTAAAAATTGAGGATTTGTAGCATCCCACTCCCCCTCTTTACCTGTAGTTACCTCGTAAACAACTGTTTTCCCTTCATATTCTTTAGGTATAATAATCTTTTTTTTAAACCAAAAGTGTTTGTTCCTACCTCCCCATAATTGTCCTTTTCCAAAAGCATCCCATTGATCTGTCTCTTCATTTAGAAGTGAAAATTCATTATATCCACAAGACTTCATTTTGTAGTTATCAATGTCTAATCTATTAATGCAGATGTAATCCTTAAGTTCTGATAAAATCCTCTTTATTCTCTCAATAGCAAAATACATAACTCTCTTCCTTTCATTATTTAAAAATTACTGTCTGATTATATAAATAATAAACTATTGAAATTAAGCGTTTTCACAAAAGATGTTATATGAGTTATTGGTTAGAATTAAAAAATGTTTATTTACATATTTATTGTTCAAAATGGACATTAAACTAAGTTTTTAATCTTATGCT
Organism: Clostridium folliculivorans; assembly: GCF_024341905.1. GTDB lineage: Bacteria > Bacillota > Clostridia > Clostridiales > Clostridiaceae > Clostridium_AR > Clostridium_AR folliculivorans. The sequence goes on along the minus strand of NZ_BQXY01000001.1, from coordinate 620,469 downwards.
CTTCTACAATTCTATGCTCAAATATTAGACAAAAGAACAATTTTATTCAGCATATAAACTGAACCATTAAGCCATTTAACGTATATTTTTTATAACAATATCGATGCAAATCTCTTTTTTAATTTAATAATGTAAATACATCCAAATTTATGGTTTTAATGTAATATTTATGTTATATTTTACCATAGAATGTATTATAATATAACTGTATCGAAGGAGGTGTTTTATGAAAAAATCTAGACTGTTTGCATTTATGTTAATTTTTGCTGTGTTATTAATCTCAGCAATTACATTAGCCTATAATTTCGCAGGAGGTAAAAAAGAGATGAAAGAAACTTTTACAAATCCAATTAGATCTGCTCCAAGTGCTGACCCTTGGGTTGTACAAAAAGATGGATATTACTATTACTGCTATTCAAATGGAAACAATAAAATCTTTGTAACTAAAACTAAGAGACTTCAAGATATCGATGTTGAAACACCTGTAAACGTTTGGACATCACCTTTAGGCAAAGAGTATTCAAAAGAAACTTGGGCACCTGAATTACATTTAATAAATAATAAATGGTATATCTATTTTGCAGCAGATGGTGGAAAAAATGAAAATCATAGAATGTATGTATTGGAGAGCAAAACTGAAGAGCCACAAGGAGAATATATTTTTAAAGGTAAAGTAGGAGACGATACAAACAAATGGGCCATAGACGGAACTGTGCTAGAGAACAAAGGTAAATTGTATTTTATTTGGTCTGGATGGGACGGTGATACAAACGTAAGCCAAAATTTATATATCGCAGAAATGAGCAATCCATATACAATATCCGGAAAAAGAATACTTCTATCTAAGCCTGAAGAACCTTGGGAGACAATCGGACAACCTTATGTAAATGAAGGTCCAGAGATATTAAAAAAAGGCAATACCATCCATATAGTTTACTCTGCCAGCGGAAGTTGGACTGAAGATTACTGCCTTGGTCTTTTAACTAATACGGATGGAGATGTACTCAACCCCTCTTCTTGGAAAAAATCAGGGCCTGTTTTTTCTAAAACCGAAACTGCATATGGTCCAGGTCATGCATCCTTTGTAAAATCACCTGATGGCAGTGAAGATTGGATTGTGTATCATGCTTGCGAAGCAGCTAATGGCGGATGGGATGGCCGAAGTATTAGAGCTCAAAAATTCACCTGGGAAAATGATTATCCTAAATTTGGCGAACCTATTAATCTTAAAAAGCCTATTGAGGCTCCTTCAGGTACACCCAAGCAGGATTAACCCATATAATGAAAAAGCAGCTAAGAATAACTACTAATTATCCTTAACTGCTTTTTTTCTACCTATAATATTTTGATATTATACAAAAATCATCTACCTGTTTTCACTGGGTTATATTACTAATTAGCTGTAGTAGATGTAGCTGTGTTATCTACAGGTTGTGTAGTGGTACTATCTGTAGGCTGTGTAGTTGTTGCATTTGAAGTATCTCCAGTTGATGTAGATGGTTGTGTTGAGTCTGTTGGTGCTGGAGTTGTAGCTTGATTAGCTATTGCAAGCATTGCATCAAGGTCTATATTAAGTTGCTTAAGTGCAGTAAGTCTTGCCTGAAACTTTGCAATTACATTGTTCAATGAAGTAACAGCATTACCAAACTTGCCGCCTTTTAAGTTATTTTCAGACTCAGTAGCATCGCTTGTAACTCCAGAAGTAGCCTTTAAATCTTTTCCGTCACCAAGAAGCTTTTGAGATTCAGTTATTAAAGTATTTAACATATCTGCAGGTAAAGTTTTTTCTCCAGACTCCAATTGTTGTAATATTGTCTGTAGTTGCTCTTTCTTTTGACCTACTTCCTTTTGTAAAGGGATTATTTGCTGTCTCAAAGCTGTCATCTGTGTATGTAATGATTTTATTTGTGATTTAAATGCTGCTATTTCTTGTTTCTTATTGTCTCTATTAGATTGTGCTTCTTCTTTTTTACTAGCTCCCAAGCTATTTTCGTTTGAATCTTGTGATTGAGAATTTCCTTTTCCATGGGTTACTTCAGCGGAATCACTTTGTGTAGCTTGAACTTGAGTAACTTGTTGCTTTACTTGAGAACTTTTTCCGTGTGATTGGTGGTCATTTCCTTTTGCATACACCATTGTGCTTGGCATAAGCATTAATCCTGCAATAATTAAAGATACTACCTTATTTGTTTTCATAAATTTATTCCTCCTATTTTTGTTTTTCTATTTATTTGCTTCACTTATATCTACATCAGGTAAATTTTGTATTGATTGTAATGCATCATTTATATTATTCATCGCTGTTCCAACTTTTTGATTTACCGCTGATTTTTGATCTTGAGTCAAAGCTTTTACATTTTTAGTCTTAGCAGAGTTAGAATCTGTAGTAACACTAGATCCGACTTGTCCATTTGTGCCGTTTTGCGTTGCAGTACTTGCTTGCGCTGAACTTGACTGGGTTTTATTATTTTCAGTAGTGCTTGATTGTGCACTGCTAGCCTTGTTTCCCTGTACAACATTATTTGAAGTCCCTTTACTGCCACATCCAACTAACAAGAATGCTGTACTTATTAATAATGCAATAACTTTTCCTTTCATATCATCCTCTCCTACACTCTTTTGCTAATATATACGAAAACGTTTTTCCATTTAAGGGGGTAGGTTTATATAGTTATTTCAAAATTCACTTTATTCCTATCCTAAACATTAAATATTCACCTAAACTCTTTTGCTGATATATACGAAAATACTTTTTCCTTTAATGGGGTATGCTCATATATCTTATTTCAAAGTTTATTTCAGCCCTATCCTAAATATTAAATATTTTCACTTTTACTATATTATATAAAATATTTATACCCCAAAACAGCGTTAGTACTATATTCCACATATAGTACTAACGCTGTTTTGGGGTATTTTTATTAAAGAGATTATAAACATTATTTATTCATTGACTATCATGATTTTTTTCTACATTCTAATTGTTTATTATTCTAATAGACTTATTCCTAGCCATGGCAACTAAACCTGATGCAACAAAAACTACACAACTTATGAAATCCATCACAAATAAAGATATTATTCCGCAACATATAAACCAAGTAGGAATCTTCTTTTCAACTTCCCTGCTTTTTAATCTTTTTGATAGATATAAATTAAGCAGTCCTATTCCAACAAACAATATTCCTATGGTTGTACTGAAGGAATATATGCTATCAATAACAGACTGAGTTGCATTTATAGATAACTGTGAACCATCTGTTACATTAAACCCTTGCCTTTTTATCATAGTTGAGTATGGAATTATAGTGATTAATCCTGATATTATCTGCCATGAACCACCTACATAAGCTAGTATCTTTTCAAATTTTCTATCCACAGACATACTCCTCCAATTTTCAATATGTACATAAGCAGCAATCTACATATATCCTTATAGATTACTGCTTAAGATTTATTGATGGCCATGCTTATACTGGGGCTATGTTTAAGAGTATTGTTGGAATTAAGTAGTTATAAAGGAGATGCTATATGAGCGAGCTATTAGAATTAAATGTTTTTTTCAGATGTGATGGCGTTAAGAAACTGTACTGTTCGAACGAAGTGAGTTTACAGTTTTAGCCATGGAATATGACAAAATCATATTAATTCTCTGCTAAGGCTCATTAAAGCATCGGATGTATAACCACTTAATTCAACACGGTGCTTTTACAGCACCAAAGGAATATTAATTAGGTTTCCATTTTCCTTCATTTATAGATTTTATTATATCTACATCCACCTTAGGCTCTCTTTTATAAGTAAGTAATCCATTTATCTCCTGTTCTACATCTGTTATTTGGGTATATACAAATCCTTGCACTAATGGAGACTCAAGTAGCGGAGATATGACATCATAGTATCTCTTAATATAATCTTCATCAGAAGATGCTGATGAGTATCCCCATCCCTTCCAATCACTCTTTTGATAAGATATTCCACCCATTTCAGATACGATAATTGGCTGTCCTTCATATTCCCATCCTTGAGCAAGTATAGTCCTTCCTGATGGTGTAGAATTAATTATACTATCTAAAGATGAATACCTATCTTTCAAAACTTCGTTTTTCCATTCGTAATCATGGATTGTAAGAAGATCAGTTTTGGTATGATCCCATCCATCGTTTGATATAACTGGCCTTGTTTGGTCTAATGATTTGGTTAACCAATACATAGATGCCGAATGAGCCTGTTCAGCTTTATTATTCATTATCCCCTCAACTCCCCACGATTCATTTAAAGGAGTCCACGCCACTATGCAAGGATGATTATAATCGCGTTTTATCATTTCCATCCATTCTTTAGTGATACGTTCAACATATATTCTCGAATAATTATATGCACTAGCTATCTCACCCCAAACAAGAAAACCAAGTTTATCTGCCCAATAAAGGTATCTAGGATCTTCAATTTTCTGATGTTTTCTAACACCGTTAAAACCCATAGCCTTGCTTAGCTTTATATCTTTCACAAAATCTTCATCACTAGGCGCAGTCAACAATGACTTTTCCCAATAGCCTTGATCTAATAACATCTTTTGAAAATAAGGTCTATTATTTAACATAAACTTTCCTGAGACTATAGAAACTTTTCGGAGTCCAAAGTAAGATGTAACCTCATCAATACATTCATCATCAACTATAACCTTGAAATTGATATCGAAAAGCACTGGATTTTCAGGGGTCCAAGCCCAGGATTCTTGATGATTCCAATCTATAGTAATATTCTGATCTAGCCAGAAATCTCTTTTTCCTCTTCCATTTATTATACTTATTCTATCTTGAACAATAATTTTTCCTCTTAATGTTATTGTAACCTCTAAACATGTGTTACTGGAACCCCTATCTAACTCATACTCTACATGCACCTTTTTATTATCAAGGTCCGGAGTAATCCACGTATTCTTTAAATAATTTTCTGAAACAGCCTCAAGCCATACAGTTTGCCATATTCCTGTTGTTCTAGTATAAAATATTCCTTCTGATTTTTCTTTCCAGTATTGCTTACCTCTAGGAAGTTCTAAATCATAAGTATAATCTTCTACCCTAACCACTAATTTATTTCCACTATCTTTAAGTAGATCAGTAATTTCTACAGAAAAAGGAACATGTCCTCCTTCGTGAGTTATAACATGATTTCCATTTACCCACACATCTGCTTTATAATCAACAGCACCAAAATGAAGATTTATTCTCTTATTTTTTAGTTCTTCTGGTATATTAAGCTCTCTTGAGTACCATACAATGTCATGAACCGCTTGTTCATTTATACCAGAAAGCTCACTTTGGAACACATAAGGTACCACTATTTTTTTACTAAAAGATTTATTTTGGTACCATTTACTTTTTAACCCTAAATCATTATCATCATATTCGAAATCCCAATCTCCATTTAAATTTAACCAAGTTTTCCTTTCAAAGCTTGGACGTGGATGTTCATTTCTAACATTATTTATTGCCATATCGGTTCCTCCTATTGTTGTTTTGTTTTTATTCTATCCCTTGATACCAGATGATAAATTAAGTCCTTCTAAGAAATACTTTTGAGTAAATAAATATAAGATAAATGTTGGTATTATGGCTATAACTGCTGAAGTAGTTAGACGACCATAATCTGTTACATACATCCCCTGAAAAAGCTGTAAAGCAGGGGTTAATGGCAAGTTTTCAATATTATTGTATACAATTGATGGCCATAAAAAGTCATTCCAAGCTCCAGTAAAAGTAAATAACGCTACCACTGTTAATACAGGTCTTATAAGTGGTAATATTACTTTAAAATATATTTGAAAATCACTAGCACCATCTATTCTTGCTGATTCATCGTATTCTTTAGGTATGCTTACCATAAACTGCTTTATTAAAAATATGTTAAATACACCTGAGACACCTGGAACTATAATAGCAAGAGGTGTGTCTATCCAGTTAAACATGCTTACTATTTTGTATAATGGAATAAGATTTACTATACTTGGAAACATCATAGTACTTAAGAGAATCCAGAATATAAAATCCCTTCCTTTGAACTTAAGCCTTGAGTATGCATAAGCTGCAGAAGAAGCTATTATTAAAACTAAAACAGTTTGAGATACTGCTATAAGTAAGGAGTTCAAAAACCATCTAACTATAGGCGCACTATCAAAATTAGTTAACACCTTAACATAGTTTTCCACAATCCACTGCTGAGGAAGTAATTTGTAACCTATTGAATTGATTTCCACGTTTGATTTAAACGAAGATAATACTGCATATAAGACTGGAAGTATCCAAATAAGTGCCATTGCAAAAAGGAATATAAACGCGGCAACTTTTGGCCCCTTCTTTTTAATCCATATCATTCTTCATCACCTCTTTAATTAATCTTTATCTCTAAGAAAGTAGAATTGCAGTGATGCGACAAAAACTATACATAATCCAAGCATAACTGCCATGGCAGATGCTATACCAGCGATTGATTCACCAGTACCAAATGCTGTTTGTCTTATATACATCAAAAGTACAGAGGTTGAACCTGCAGGTCCTCCCTTACTGAACATTAGAGGCTGTCCATATATATTAAGCTGAGCTATAGTTGTCATAACAAGAGTATACGCAAGTTGATTTTTTATTGAAGGTAACGTGATTTTTAGGAACTTCATCACAGCTCCAGCTCCATCAAGCGACGCGGCTTCATATAAATCTGCCGGTACACCTGCTATGGCTGCTTGATATATAACCATATTTCCACCTATATACCACCAAACAGTGATAGTTATAATAGCAATCCATACATATGGTTGGATTCCACCCCAATTGATGGACTGACCTAAAATCTTATTTATTGGTCCAAAATTTTTATTAAACAAAAATCCCCAAGCCAATATCACTGATGAAATTGAAAAAAGGGTTGGAAGGTAAAATATAGATTGGAATATTTTATGTCCCTTAGGCTTTGCATTAAGAGCTGCAGCCAACAATAACGGAACTATTACACAAAAAGGCACACTGAACAAAGTAAAAGTAAGAGTGTTCTTTAATCCATTATGAAATTGAGTATAAAATGTTGACTTAGAATTAGCTAATATTTCAGCATAATTTTTAAGTCCTACCCACTGAGGAGTACCCATAAGATTCCATTGAGTAAAAGAAATTAATATTCCGAATATAGCTGGAATGCCAAAAAAAACTATAAATAGAATCAAATGCGGCGCTATAAACACATATGGTGTGTACTTCCTTTTCTCCATTACATTGTTTCACCTCACCTAATATAGAGTTGTATTTAAGAAGTTTTTAAAATATATTTCTAGCCAAAAATATTATTCATGGATGCACCACTTCGTAATAAAACTTATATTTTAAAATTCTCTCACCAGAACTCGTGAAAGTTTTAAAAATTGATTTCGGTTCGAACTGGTACATCTATAATAATATTGTTGAAATTAAGATAGTTCTACAGAAGAGAATACCTTAATTTCAACACACTCACTAAGTACTATAACTACTTGCCGCTAGCTATTCTGTCTTCTGTTTCCTTTTGCGCTTGTTCTAGTCCTTTCTTAATATCCATCTTGCCAAAAACTGTATCTAATACAATCTTATCAAGGGACTCAGCTACATATCCGTAGTATTGATAGTTGAATACATGAAGAGCCTCTGGTTCTTTAGCTAAGAAAGCTTGTGGCTCCTTTGCAAATTCAGCACTTGTTTGAACTGCCATTGAAGCTGGGTTTTGACCTGCATCAGTAGCCCATTTTAATGAATTAGCTTGTAGCCATTTTAAGAAGTCTAAAATTCCCTGTGTCTTATCTGCATCTCTTGCTGGATTTTTAAACATTACAAAGTTGTGAGAAGATGACCAGTTAACAAGCTTGTTCTTGTCAAAAGTTATAAAATTAGTCATTTTCCAAGGTGCTTTTGCATCTTTTAACCCATTACGCATCCAAATTCCTTCTGGCCAGAAAACTAATTTTCCATTCATAAATAATTGTTGCGGATCATCACCATCTTGTGTTGCAATCTTATCTGTAACAAAGCTCTTCATTGTTGTTAATGCTTTCTCAGCTTGAGGAGTATTAACAGTTGGCTTTGTTCCATCAGAAGTTATATCTCCACCTAATTGCTTTATCCAAGCTAATGTCATAACTCTCATCCAGTCAACGCCTATTGCTGCAATTTTATCCTTCTTAGCAGCTTCTCCTACTTCTTTAACTTCATCCATTGTTATAACTCCGTCGTCAAGTACATGAGGGCCATATTTAGCTAATAAATCTGGATTGTAGTAAGTAATATATGAGTGAACATCTAGTGGAACACCATATCTCTTGTTATCTATAGTTCCAACTCTCCATCCCTCTTTTAGATAATTCTCTTCTTTAATGTTATTTCCATCCTTAGATATAGCATCATCATAAGAAACTAACATATCATTTTTCACAAATAAAGGAATTCTTTCAGCATGTACAATAGTTAAATCAGGAACATTTTTACCTGAGCTTACAACACTAGGTATCTTTGTATACATATCATTTGCTTCTATAGGTACGTGTTTAACTTTATATTTTGGATTTGTCTTATTATACTCAGCTATTATTGAAGTCATTGTGTCACCATCTGGGCCTGTAAGTGGTGTCCAAAGTACGATTTCATTCTTTGATGTAGATGCTGAAGTGGCAGAACTGCCTCCTTTACCGCATCCAGCAAATAACGAGGTAATAGTTAAGGTCGAAAGCACAACGCTAAGGATTGTTTTAATTTTACGATTCATAATATCTCCTCCAAAAATAATGTATTGTATATTTAAACGTAAATCTATGATAAGGTTTACGTATACAAGCAAAAAAATTTGTATTTACTAATTAGTTAGAGTCTTGTCCACTAAGACGTTTTAATAATATTACCATATGATTTCTTTACCTTTGATACTATTGATACTAAGTAATATACTACAGCTAAAAAAATCAACTCCATATATATGCATTGTAAAGGCTTCAGTGTTAATTTATTGAACTTTGAATCTAGAGTGAAAATGAATATGTTGCTTACTACTAAACAAAAGAGTACATTTTGTCCAAAAGCTATAATAGGACTTAAATATAGAGCAAATCTTTCAAGCATGATAGCTGCCAGATAGTACAAATATAATATAAACATAGGTGCTACTATCCATGATACTGAAGGGGGGAATCTGCAAGGAGGTGCTTTTAAAACAATTATCTCGTATAGAGGGTACACACTTAATAATAGCGCGCCTCCTGCAAAGGCTAAATTGAACTTTATGTCATATTTTTCAAAGTACATTCCTAACATATAAAAAGGCATATACTGCAGCACAGGGAAAGCAGCAAATTTATTAGTTCCAATAAGTACGCCTAATTGATTAATTGTTACCTTTTCATATGGTATAAAACAAGTTGAAAATAAGCTAAAGAAAATTATCCAAAATAAAATTTTGTTACTTAGAACTTTTTTAAAAGGAACAAAAAGTATTAAGGTCACAAAACTAAAATAAGCAAAAGAAGCTAAAAATTCTGACCATCCTGGCATAGTATTTAATAGAAGGATTTCCTTAAAAGTATTCCATTCAATTGGATTACCTGCCACAAATAACTGAAATGCACTGCCAGAAACATAAAATGCTATTAATGTTTTTATACTGTTTTTTATTATTTTTTTATATACATTCTTCAAATCTTTTTCCAAATAAGAAATTTCAGCAACATACCCAAAGCAAAATACAAACCCAGAAAAAGTGATTACATTTCCTATATTAATTACATATTCTACCGAGGGTGATATAGATGGATCTGAAAAAAATTGCATTATATGCACCAAAACCATCCCAATAACCAGAAGTCCTTTAAATATATCTATTGAAAAATTTCTTTCCATCGTACACCTCTTGTTTTTATAACTTGGTAAATTTAACACAATCAACGTTATCTCCATCAGCTTTTGACATCGTTTTCATTAAAATTGTTTTTATAAGTTTACCTACTATATACTTTTCATAAAAACAGCAATATAAACCATATTTATTGTAATATAATAATTTTTATGTAGGATTAAGTAAAAAAATACTACATTTTATTACTCAAACCTCTCTCCGCATGTACCACTTTGAATTAAATATACTAGTTCTGCCACTCTCACCAAAAAATGGTGAGAGCTTAAAAAACTTTCAAATATCGTCTATATCCTACATACTGTAATCTATTCTCATAACTATATTCTGTTCGTAATCGCCAAACTTTTCACCAAAGATATTTACTCCACCTACATGTTCAGCATCTTCCTTTATTCCAATTCGAACAGTTATAAATTTATCATCTTTAAGCTTTAAATCCTCAATTTTAACACTTGATATTCTAGTTTCATCTATGAAAGATCCTTCCTTGTTAACTCTCCAGGTTTTCAACATTCCGTACTGAGTACAACCATCAGACCACCATACAGGATTTAATCTTCCTCTTCGACCACCAAAATCCCCTGGACTAGTCCAAGTTCCGACTTCTATTCCATTTACCCACATTGTTATATCCGAAGGCCAGTTGTTTCTATAATTAGGCGCTTCAGAACATATTTCCATGGATACTTCAAATAATTTTTCTTTTCCTAGCTGAAGAACATTATTCGGAAAACGGTATTCTATATAACCTTTGTAGAACCAAATAAGTTGAGCTGTTGTTCTCATTGGATTATAGAATCTTCTAGGATCGTCTTCTGAATCTATAAATCCATTTTCATTCACCATACCACATGTAGGACTAACTTCACAATCAACAAAGTTTCCAAGCGGCATATTAATATAGAAAGAATTATCTTGCGAATGCAGATTCACGGTATCAAGTTGTATGTTTATTTTATCCATTTTCCTGCTGCATACTTTCATAGATCCCCTTACTCCAGGTTGCAGTTCTGTATTAATAATACCAGCATCCTCAAGAATTTTTACATTTAGTGCAGCAGTTGAAGTAGGTATATTAAGCTTTTCAGCAATTTCGTTTACATTATGACTGTTATAATTCAAAAGTTTTATTATTTCTAATCTAACTTCAGAAGCTAAAGCTTTAGCTATGTTGTACAACTCATCGCTTCTTTCTAAATCCAAATCTACAATCTTACTCATTGATTTATCTTCCCTTCCGTGTATGCAACATCAAACAAAATACTTTATTACAATATTTATGTTTTATTACACCTTTATTATATATTTAATTTATTGGAAAATCAAGGTATTTATTTCACATTTTTAACTTTATTCCATATTTTTTGGTATGTTTAAATATAAGTATAACAAGTCTTATTTAAGACTTCTACTAGTTAATAGAAAATTCAAATTTATTCTGATTTATAATATGCTTTTTGCTGATATCCATAACTTTCTTTGCACCACTATCGACTAGCAACGTGTTAAAATCAAAAGAAGCTTTAACGCCATAAGTAAACCTCAATGTGTATTTTTCCATATAAATTGGTATAATTATAATAAATAAAAAATTGTAAGGAGCTAAAAAATGAATCTTAGTGCTTTTAATTACGGAGCTAATGCTATTAGCTTTATAAAAAATGAAAAGAAATACGGTATGATATGTGCATGGTCAATGCAGGCAGATTACGATAAAGTTCTAATGCTGCTAGGTGCTCAAAGTGTAACTGGAAAGAATATCAGCAAGGGCGATATCATTGGGGTTAGTGCATTAAATGAAAACCAACAAGATGTAGTTGATGCACTTGGCAATAGTCATTCTGATGATGCAGATAAATTCGCAAATATCAACTATACAGTTAACGATTCTGCAATATTGATAGATGATGCGACCAATTGTATGGTTGTAGAAGTTTTAGATGTATTGCATCTTGAAGGAATCGAGCAAGATAATTTAATCTACGGCCTTGTAAAATCCTTTGAAAGTAATGATACTAAAAAATATACTTTATAAAAACACAAATATATCACAATGCAATTTATAGCATATCATTTTAACCGCACACCAAAATAAAGAAGTGTGCGGTTATTTATTTACAATTTAATTATCTTACAACATTATATAATGAATAACTTTTTCATATCTTTAAAAAGCCTCTATTTGGAGTATCATATTAATCATTCTTTAATAATATAATATTGAAGCAAATTATTAGAGGAGATTTTAATATGCTATCACGTGGTGATTTCATAAGACAATCACTAGAGTTACATCTTTTTTTCACACGTATCATGAAAGAACACTCATTCTTTTTGCAAATCAATTTCACCCAAAAAGATTCTAATTATTTGATGCACGCTGATAACTTTCGTATGGAATTTGACAGACTTCTAGCAGAAGCCATTTCATTGTCTAATGGCGTTGTTAGCTCTGAAGTATTACGCTCTGGAGAAGTAATCACACCATTTACGTTAAAAGCTGAAAGGGCCTCAGCATATTACACCGGAGTAAATATCGCTGTCAACTTAACTGAAGCAGAAGGCAACTTAGTAGGAGACACTTTCAAAATTGATAGTTCCATTCTTGAACAAAGAGTATTCTCGCTTAATCACAGAATTATGACCTTAGTAAATTCTTTAATACAATTTAAAACTATGCTACTATCAGACATCTTATCCTGCAAAATATTCACAGGTAATTATCCTTTACTTATAGACCATATTTTAAGAGAAGCCAAATTTTATTCTAACATTATTCAAAAACTACAGAATCACGAAGAAATTGATCTAGAAAAAGAAGCTTATATACAAGAGACTTTCTGGAACAGAATTATGGCTGAACACTCTAAATTTATCCACGGACTTCTTGATCCAACAGAAAAGGAACTTATTAAAACTGCAGAAAACTTCGGAGAAGAGTTTGACCAATTGACCTCTGAGGCAAAAGAGGCTATGGAACAAACAATTCCAATTGCAAAAGTAACAGAGGATAGTCTTAATGCAACTTTAGAAATTAGTAAATTCAAAGCTCAAGGAACCAATGGATTATTAGAATGTAAAATTAAATCTATTATAATACCACTACTTGCGGATCATACATTGCGTGAAGCAAACCATTATTTACGATTATTGAAAATATTCAGCAAATCTATGTAAGTACATTATATTTTGTATTTTTCCTAATCATATAATTCAATAAAAGGGTCTCTGAAACAACCTTCTTCAGAGACCTTAATTAAGGTAATTATAATTTAAGAAAATCGGTATATAACAATAAAGCTTATATGTTCAAAACCTGCTCTCATTAGAAAGCTGAGGTTTTAATATATTTACAAAAATTCAAGTTCACTAAAAGCTTTTATAAATTCTTTCACTCCGTAATTCTCAAACTCTACTTCGATCATCATATCATCTTCTTTAAGTACTTTTCCTGTGCCATATTTTTTATGACGCGCAAGTTTTACTTCTTCTTCATTTACTGTTTCAATATCTATCCCAACTGCCGCCTCAATTTCCGATTCAGTTACTTCCATTACTTCTCGAACTACTGCTTCATTTGCTGCTTCTTCTTTCTTGTATTCATTTTTTGCTTCCTGAATCTGCTTTTTAAGCTCTTTCAAATTAACATTAGAACTTTTAACATCTTCACTCTCTATAAGTTTAGATGGTATCATATGAATATATCTACTTTCTCCTGAAGCTACCCTTTGATAATCTGGATTTGTATAATAGGAAAGTTCTAGATAATCCTTTGCTCTCGTAATACCAACAAAAAACAACCTCATTTCCTCTTCTTCTTCAATATCCCTTGTACTCAATGGAATCAATCCATAATTTACACCTGTAATAAATACATACGAAAACTCTAGCCCCTTAGAGGCATGCAAAGTCATAAGCTTAATTGAATCCGTATCACTACTTATATCCTTCTGCAGTATATTAACACCATATAAAGCAGAAGAGTTTACGAAATCTCTAAGTCCATCAAGAAATTTCATTTGCTTTTCTTGCACATATGTCATAATAATATTAAGCAAAGTACAAATAGCTTCTTTATCTTCTTTATAAGTGGAAGCCGTTGGCCTTATATATTTATCAAATTCAAAATAGTCATATATCTCTTCAGATTTGATTATTTCCGAGCATTCGTTAAGAAATTTATACATTTTCATATATAGTTCTGATTTTTCTATATTCTGCTCTCTCACAATTTTTCTCGCTGTAGCTTCTTTTATTCGTTCACCATAATCTTTATTGCTAAGAACATATACTCCAGATGATGAATCATTAGGATTTACCGCAAAACGAAATAGTTTAATCATCCAGTTAAGTACTGGAATATCACGTATATTTTTCTTCATAGATACTTCATAAGGAATATTATTTTTCGAAAACACACCTTCAAAAACCTGAGACTGATTCTGCAATCTGTAAAAAATAGCAATGTCACTATACCTTACACCAGAGTTATGTATTTCCTTAATTCTATCAACAAGGTAACAAGCTTCATTAAATGAATTATACTGATTTTTCACTATGATCTTATTTCCCGATTCACGTATTCCTTTTAATTCACTTCCATCTAGAAGAAAACATCTAGCCGCTTCTAAGATAGAACTACTAGATCGGTAATTAATTGGAAGAGATAGTTCTTTAGCTTTATATCTATGTTTTAATGTATAAAATACATTAAGCGTACTTCCGCGCCAACTATAAATAACCTGATTAGGGTCACCTACTGCAAACAATTTAGCATCTGAACCTTTTAATCTATCAATAAACTCAAGCTGCTTATTATCGCTGTCTTGAACCTCATCAATAATAATCCACTTTGGAGTTATTATAGTATCCTCCAATAAAATATTTACACTTTCCAATATATCTGAAAAGGACATTTTGTTTTGTTTTATTTTTTCTTCTATCAATAGCTGAACCAGCTTAAATATATCGTCGCTATACTTAGAGATTTTTTCTTCTTCCCTCTCTATAGCATTTGCCTGTTCCAATCGTTTTTTCAGTCTGTTTTTATACTTAATTGTTAGCTTTTCTTCCTGTATGATTTCCATAGCAATATCTAACTCTTCTTCAGGCTCTATTACTAAAAAACCCTTTGTATATCCTATCTTTTCAACAGATAATCTGTCTTTAAGTAAATGAAGAGCAACACTATGAAAGGTTCCAAATCCCTTTAATTCATCTAATTGAATACTATCGTCTAAAGCGAGTAGCCTTTCTTTTATTTCATTTGCAGCTTTATTGGTAAAGGTTAATACAATCATGTCTTTATAACTGATATTTTTTGCATAGTGAAGATATACAATCTTTGAAATAAGTACTGTTGTTTTTCCGCTTCCTACGTTTGCATTTACAATACATGCATCACTTTCATCTAAAACCGCTTCTTTTTGATATTCATTTAATCTATCTATTTCTTTTTGGTAATGCATGAAAGCCTCCTATTCCACAAGATCTTCATATCTTCTTTGCAATTTATTCTTTACATTTTTTCTATCATCGGCTGTGTCTTCAAGTCTTACTTTTAATTGAAGGCCCGAGGGAGCATCTGTATGAAAGGAGATAATGTTTATTATACTTTTTCTATTAGTTTCTTCCATTGCCCATTCTTTATAAAAAGCATTCTGCAAAACTAAAGTTAAAGTGCGATTATCTATCTCCACCTCAGTAATTGTGCTTAAGAACTTCGCAAATGAGTCTCCATTTTCCTGCATATATTCACAGAACTCTTGCCATTTTTCCTTAAGCTCATTAAATTGAAATTGTTTTTTAATAAATGTTGATGGAGCGTATTCAATCAGCTTAATACCCTTCGGAGCTTCAATTTCTTCTAATAAATTCTTTAATCCCCACAGAACCATGGCTTTATCCAATTTATAATCACCGATGCACGCAGCGCAACCACCTTCACACTTGCATCCACCCACCATCTTAATTGCAGCTTCAACAATCTGCGCAGTTAAATCAAATACTTTTTCCGCATACCCTAGTCCACCTATATATTTATCATAAACAAACATATATACTTCATCATTAAAATTTTCACTTATTTCTATGGCATTGTTAGACATTACAACACCCATATCTTCCTGTTCTGTCATAGTAGACATCATTGCTGCATTTTTAACAGCATAACACAAACCCTCAAAATGATTATTTCTTATGATCATGCCATTTTGACTCTCCTGAAGCAATCTTCTATACACCATAACAACATTATCCGGAATTCTTATCCAAGTACTTTCCGTATCAAAGTCCTTAGATAATGGTTTTTCTAAATGTTCAAAACCTAAGTTCTGATGATTGTGAAACTGCAATTTCTTATACATATAAACTACTTCATTAACATTTACATCACCAAAAGCAACCTTTACACGGCTATACTCCATTTCCTTATTGCCTTGAATAATCCTGATATCTGTATTGGCTCCTGGCATTGTATAATAGTTTCCATTAAAAGGTATACAAAATGCAGTTTTACTTTCCAAATCAAGTTTGATAACCTGATACTGAATACCATCATGCATGTAAATCGCTCCATTATGAATTTCACGAAAGGCCTGCATTTCATCCATTTCAGTAACTTCTTTATTATTTTCTTTATTAATAAGTTTGTATCGAAACTTATCAATGTTTCTTAAACTAAAATCTCCTGCAGGGAAGGAATTACCGCTCCATGCAAACTTTCCACTCTGATTTATCAACTCCTTTGCTCTTATTAAAACTGGAATTGTTTCTCCGAGATCAGGAAAAATCGAAATATCATCCAAGGTTAATGGTATTTCAGCCGCCGCAGCACGTATGTGTGCTAACTCTATCAGAAGATTATTTTTATCAATCACTGCATTTTCACTTCCGCTTTTAAAAAGCCAATCTGGATTAACACCTATGTACTGATCAAAAGGTAGACCATCAAGAATCAAATAATTGGTGCATTCACTTCCACTTCTACCAGCTCTCCCTGTCTGCTGCCAGAAAGATGCTCTTGTTCCCGGATATCCTACAATCACTGTAGTATCAATCTTCCCAATATCTATACCTAGTTCTAGAGCATTAGTAGATATTAATCCTCGTAAAACTCCGGTGATCATTTTGTTTTCAATTTCTTTTCGCTCTAATGGTGTATAACCTCCCCTATATCCAGATATCTTATCTGCTAAGGACGCTCCAAAAAAATTTTCCGTTTCTAATTTATCTCTTGATTCTTTTAATACAACTTCCACGTTTCTTCTTGACTTCGCAAAGGCAATAAAACTATTATCATTTTCTACTAAGTCAGGTATTAAATCAGCAGCAACTGTAGTTGTCTGAACTTGCCCATAATATTTTTTATCATTGCCCATAATCTTTGGCGGTTGTACAAGCATATATTTCCTTTTTGCAGCTGGTGAACCATCCTTATCTACTCTAATAAATTTTTGCCCGCAGATTTCTTCTGCCAGTTCAACAGGATTAGCTATAGTTGCCGAACTACATAGATATTGTGGTGATGAATTATAATATCTGCATATTCTTCCTAGTCTTCGAAATACATTGGCAACATGTGATCCAAAGGCACCTCTATATGTATGAAGTTCATCAATTACTACATACTTTAGATTAGAAAATATAAAATCAAATCCAAACTTACTGTGGTTCGGTAGAAATGCAGCATTTATCATTTCCGGATTTGTTAATATAATGTTGGCATTTTTTCTGATTCTGCTTCTTTCATTTACAGTGGTATCTCCATCATATACTCCTGCTGAAATCCTGTTATCTCCGAAATATTCTAAGTAAGGCAGGATGGCACGGTATTGATCACTTGCTAGAGCTTTTGTAGGATATATAAAAACCGCTCTTGCAAGAGGATTTGATAAAATCTCATTAATAACTGGCAGCAAAAAACTAAGAGTTTTTCCACTTGCTGTTGATGTTGTTATTACAATATTGTTTCGTTCCATTGACTTTTCAAACATTTCTGCCTGATGACAATATAGTTTATCAATTCCTTTTTCAGAAAGATATCCACAAAGTTCCTGTGATAAGTTACTTGGAAAATCTGCATACTTTGCTTCTCTTTTAGGTATGGTTTTATTGTATATAATTAAATCATCTATATTCATTGGAATTGCTCCTATTCTAGTAGATTATATAACGGTGTATCGCTTCAATTTGAGTCACACCTTATTAAGTAATAAATTAATATAATTATATATCAATGCATCAATAATTGCGATTAAATTAGCCACAGGCATGACCTGTGGCTATAATCTTTCATATGTATTATTTTCACTCAAACTGACAAATTTTAAGACCCAAAGGAAACATTTCGGCCAAATTTCCATAATGCTTTTAAATTATATTGTAAAATAGCTTTTTACTTCTTTCTAGCATTTTCAAACCATTCTATAGTTTCCTTTTCTACCTCTTTTGGAAGCTTCTTATCGTATACTTCGTTATATAACCATGCTAAGGTCTTATTAGTTAAATATCTCTTCATTTCATTTTCTGCATCCAACATTACTACCTTTATTAAGCAAGGGCATTTTGTATGTGTATCTGGTAGATTATCTTTATCCAGCAATATATTATTTTGCCTTATTTCTGCACACTGAAAAAACGGCTCGCTTCCTTCTACAGCCTCAACAACATCCCAAAATGTTATTTCATCTGCCTTACGTGCAAGTGCATATCCGCCCTTTACACCAGGAACAGATTTTATAATTCCTGCTTTACTTAATCTGGCATACACCTTTGATAAATAAGTTTCTGAAACACCTTGAAATGTAGCCAAATCTCTTATTCCTACTGATGTGCCTTCCTCTAAATTTACCATATATAATAAACAATGCAACGCATATTCAACACCTACTGAAAACTTCATTCCATTCCTTCTCCTTTAATATATTCTAATATCCTATTATGATAGCTTATTATTTCTTCTCAATCAAGACACTCGTTTCATAACACAAATTAATCATAATTTCTCTGTTGACTAAAGGAAAAACTTATTGTATATTAATTATAGACAACATGTGTCGACGATAATTCTTATCCGTAATTAGAGGAGGAACAAATATGTTAACAGAAAAGTTTTTAGAAGTAATAAATCACGAAGGTGTAGTATCTATAGTATCTTGGGCAAATAATGACGCTCATGTTTGTAATACTTGGAACAGCTATTTAGTTGTTGTAGAGGGAAATAAAATATTGATACCTGCAGCTGCAATGATCAAAACAGAAGAAAATATTAATATCAACCCTAAGGTTAAATTAACTATGGGATCAAAAGAGGTAATGGGCTATAACTATATGGGAACTGGATTCTTACTTGAAGGAGCTGCTAAATATTTAAAAAGCGGCGAACACTTCGATATGATGAAAGAAAAATATCCGTTCTTAACAAGAGTTTTAGAAATAACAGTTGACTCTTGTAAACAAACTTTATAGAGAATACATAACCAAGAGGGGGCATTATTATGCCAAGAAAAATTGACAAATCAGAATGTGTAGGTTGTGGTACATGTCAAAGAGTATGTATCGTTGGATGCATAACTCAAGGTGATGATAGAAAGAGATCAATTGACCAGTCTGGGTGTGTTGACTGTGGCGCATGTCAGCTTGCTTGTCCTAAAAAATGTATTTCTAAAAATTAACTGAGAGTATCTAAATCTAGATTATATAACTTATTGTTAAAAATATTTTAACCGCACACCTAATATTGTTAGTGTGCGGTTATTTATATAACCTTAAATCATCTTTCAAAAGAAATTAAATTTAAGATGCAAAAAGCTTCTACACATAGAATTATTAAATCCATGATGCAGAGGCTTCTATTTTATGGTTTAAATATGATAAATATCCTTATGCTACTTTATCAACTTTGCCAATCTCTTTTTTATTTCTTAAGAATAAATTTCATATAGCACTTGGAAGACTGATCATCGCTGGTAAAAATACAGGAAGCATTATAATGCAAAGTGCTATAAACCCTGTAAGTATACTGAAAATAATAGTTTTACCAGCTGCTTTATAAGTATTTACTATGGCCTAATCTATAGAGTATCTTTCTGATAACTCTTCCTTAAATCTATCAAAAAGAAGAATATTATAATTTGTTCCTACACCTCTGACAGAATTGCAGACATACAAAAAACCACTCGCCTTAATCTATAATTTAACAATACTCTTAAAGAATTAAAATTTTAATTCTTTCCAAAATCATATTGATTAAATGTTTTTTTAATAGTACAATAATGCTATAAATTGTACGTACAAAAAGTCTTTTTTGTATGAATGTTATTTAATTACAGCACCATATGTACTAAGCCTTATTCTAAATAACTAATATAGTACTAGATAATATTGCACATGATTTATCACTATAAAAAATTATGTTAATCCTAAAATTTCATCTACAATTGTACGTACATTATGTATACGATTTAAGATGAATTTCTTAAAGGTACCCTTCAAGAAGTTTCCACTGCAAATTATTTAAATATTAATATTACAATATTTTAATGGAGGAATAAAAATTGAGTATTACAAAGAATGATATTAAAAATTCCATTATCAACGGAAAAACAGTACTTGGCATTGAACTTGGTTCTACTAGAATTAAAGCAGTTTTACTTGGCGAAAATAACACACCAATAGCATCTGGTAGTCATGATTGGGAAAACAGTTATATAAACAACGTCTGGACCTACAGCTTAGATGAAGTTTGGACAGGTCTACAGGACAGTTATCAAAAGATGGCTAACAACGTAAAAGAGCAATATGGAGTACCACTTCAAACTATTGGTGCAATTGGTTTTAGTGCCATGATGCATGGTTACATGGTTTTCAATAAAAAAGGAGACCTTTTAGTGCCCTTCCGTACGTGGCGTAACACTATTACTGAAAAAGCTTCAGAAGAGTTGACTAAAGTCTTCAACTACCATATCCCTCAAAGATGGAGTATAGCTCATCTTTATCAAGCCATCTTAAATGGTGAAGAACATGTGGCTGATATAGCCTTCCAAACAACCTTAGAAGGCTATGTACATTGGAAACTTACAGGCGAAAAGGTTATAGGTATTGGAGAAGCTTCAGGAATGTTCCCTATTGATATAGAAACTAAGAACTACAACGGAAAAATGGTTGAACAATTTGATGAATTAATTGCTCATAAAAATTTCTCATGGAAATTCAAAGATATTTTCCCAAAAGTTTTATTAGCTGGTGAAAATGCTGGTGTTCTTACTGAAGAAGGCGCAAAACTTTTAGACGTAACTGGCAACTTAAAACCAGGCATTCCACTTTGTCCTCCAGAAGGCGATGCAGGAACAGGTATGGTTGCGACTAACAGCATCGCACAGCGTACGGGTAATGTTTCAGCAGGCACTTCTGTTTTTGCAATGATTGTACTGGAGAAAGATTTATCAAAGGCATATGAGGAGATAGATTTAGTTACAACTCCTACAGGTAATCTAGTAGCTATGGTTCACTGTAACAACTGCACATCAGATCTTAATGCCTGGGTTGGATTATTTAAAGAATATTCTGAGGCAATGGGTATGGAAGTTAACATGGATAAACTGTTTGCAACCTTATATAACAAAGCCCTTGAAGGAGATTCAGACTGTGGTGGTCTACTTGCATATAACTATTTTTCAGGTGAACATATAACTAATTTTGAAGAAGGTCGTCCATTATTTGTACGTACTCCAGAAAGTAAGTTTAATTTAGCTAACTTCATGCGTGTACATTTATTTACTTCTTTAGGCGCACTAAAGACAGGCCTAGATATTCTTCTTAAAGAAGAAGGTGTCAAGGTTGATGAGATGCTTGGTCACGGCGGATTGTTTAAGACTAAAGGTGTTGGGCAAAAGATTATGGCTGCTGCTATAAATGCTCCTGTATCTGTCATGGAAACCGCTGGAGAAGGTGGAGCATGGGGAATTGCAGTACTTGCAGGCTATATGCTTAACAAAGCTGAAAGCGAGACCCTAGATGATTATCTATCGCAGAAAGTATTTGCAGGAGAAGTTGTTACCAAGATGTATCCAGATGCTAATGATGTAAAAGGCTTTGATGAGTTCATGAAGCGTTACACCAATGGACTTCCTATCGAAAGAGCTGCTGTTGATAAACTTAAATAGCGAATCTGTTAAAGCCTTATATTTAAATTAAATGTTTATCCATTAACGCTTTATTGGCACTAAGTTTCAGTAACATTCATAAAACATAGCATGAATAATAAACAGGGCTAGTACACAAAAACACTTCAATCTAGAACAAAAAAAACAGTATTCTTTATATAGAGCAAAAGAATTCTCACCTATTTTAGAAGACTCCTTTGCTCTATTTTTATATATTTAAAATTACTAATCAGTGCTATTTTCATCCTTACAATCATTATCTTCTATCAACTCTTCACCTAACTCTGCACTAACCTTTCTACTATATGCTTTAATATTCATGTTATCATCCTCTGCCTTTCCTACTCCAGAACTTCTAGTAAACTTTATTACAAAATATGCAGCGGAATATATTATAAGCATTACAATTCCAGCAACAAGACCGGATCCCTGCCCTGAGATAAAAGGCATGCTTAGGATGATAATAATCATACTAACTAAGGTAATCCAAGAGGTATAAGGATATCCAGGCATCTGGCACTTTCCTTCTGGCGGACAACCATGGATTCCACGTAACTTTATTTGGATACCCAAAATTACTACATAAGTAACTAGAAGTGCAAAGCTGCTTGAGCTTATCAAAAACAAGTACATTCTCGGAAATAAAAGCCCCAGCCACAATGCTAATAACATTGAAAATCCTGAGATTAATATTGCACGGTATGGTACATCTGTTTTATCCTTTAGCCACTTTGGTGCTTGCCCTTCATCTACGAGAGATCTCATCATTCTACCAATTCCAAACATAGCTGCTAGAGAGGCTGACAATATAGCTGTAATAAGAACTAAATTCATAACAGAACCAGCCCAGCCCATTCCAAACCTATTAAGGGAAGCTACCATAGGACTGATTTTTTCACTTAGCTCAGATGTCGGAATCAGTGGAAGAAGTGCAAGTGTATATAATACATATAGTCCAACCAGCCCAAACACTGTATTTCTAATTGCCTTAGGAATTGTTTTTCCAGGATCAGCGGTTTCTGAAGCAGCCAACCCAATTATTTCAAAACCAGCATAAGCAAACATAACTATTAGCATACTGCCTGCTATCCCCTTTATTCCACCTGGTGCAAAGGCCTCTCTTTTAAGCTCTCCTACTCCCACCGGTGATATCTTAGTAATTCCACCTAATATTAGTAATACCGACATAATAATAAATGAAACTATAGCCAACAATTTTATCGCTGAAAGGCCGCTTGCCACTTTGCTTAATCTATCTGCACCTAATAGATTAATAAGTGTAACAGCTATTATTATAAAACTCCCCAAGAATAAAACAGATATATTAGGAAACCACTCGCTAAGTAAGATTGAAACAGCAGTAGCCTCACTGGACATAGACAAAATCATTCCAGTCCAATACATCCATCCAACAACGAACCCAACTCCAGGACTTAAGACCTTCCCTGCAAAGGTATGAAAAGATCCAGAATGCGGACTAGCTACAGTTATTTCAGATAAAGCATAAAGTATAAAATAAACTAATATTCCTGCCAATATATAAGATATTACAATAGAAGGTCCTGCAGCATTAATCGCTACGGCTGAACCAAGAAAAAATGAACCTCCTATAACAGTCCCTAATGCCATCATAGTAAGATGCCCTACAGACAATCCTTGTTTTTTCTTTTCCATAACATTGTCCTCCAATATGAAAGTTGTATTACAACAATAATATTATCTCTAAAGGAGGCGAATGTATTCTCATAAAATTGCAGTGTATAGTACACGTTACAAAAAAACTGGTTGTAGCTAGATGCTACTACCAGTTTTATACTTTTTCTATTTACTATGATTCAATAAACTATACATAACAGGCACTATTATTAATGTTAATATAGTTGAGAATACAAGTCCTCCTATAACTGCAATTCCAAGCCCTTGAGATATAAGACTTCCATGTGAGAATCCTAGTGCTAATGGTACTAGTGCCATAACTGTAGAAATAGCTGTCATTAGTATTGGCCTCAATCTTACAGAGCCTGCTTCTATAAGAGCTTCTCTAACGTTCATTCCCTTTGATCTGTTTGTTTTTACTCTATCAAGAAGCACTATCGCATTAGTAACAACTATACCTATTAGCATAAGTATGCCTATCATGCCTGATACTGTTAGAGGCTGATTTGCAATAAATAGTGCTGTAATAGCTCCAACAACAGCGAAAGGTAGTGAAAATAAAATCGCAAATGGAGTTATCGGTTCTCCAAAAGTAATTACCATTATAATATATACCAGTGCTACAGCTACTCCAATTGCCATTTCCATCTGAGAAAAGCCTTCACTGATATTTTTATTACTTCCTTGAAGCTCATAAGTTACACCTATTGGCATTGACTGTTTTAAGCTATCTATTTCACTTCGGGCTTCCTTTGTAACCTTACTAGTATCCCTTATTTTTATGTCTGCACTAACAGATGCATACTGCTTTCCATCAAGCTCTGATATTGTTGCTGGACCGTCTATTTGTTGAACTACAGCTATATCTCCAAGCTTAACTGTATTTTGTGCCCCTTGCAATTCAAGATTTTTAATTTTATCTAAACTATTAATAGTATCCTCATTATATCCAATCATTACATCAATTGAACTGTCATTATTTTCATCTCCACTATCTATTGTTGTAATCTTATTAAAACCTAGATAATTTTTCACAACTGCTGCAGCTGTAGCAGGCGTTATTCCCTCATTTGCAGCCTTTAGCGGATCAACATTTATCGATATTTCAGGTCTTCTTGCAGAAATGTTGTTTGTTACGTTGCTTAAAGTGTCCATAGTTTTAAGTTTATCAGTAATTAATCCAGCTGCTTTTGTAATATCATCTAAATTATTCCCGTTTATGATGACCTGAACATTATCCGATTGTGTACCGGTAACGCTTTGAGGCGTTATAGTCATATATTCACCTTCATTATTAAAGGTTTTAGCTTCCTCTCTAAGTTCATCAATAGCTTTATTTAAATTTTTATCATCCTTCATTACTACTGTGAAAGCTCCAACATTTGAGCTTTGGTTTGACATAGCACTGCCACCGCTGCTACTTGTATCACCAATAATACTAGCTACGTTTAGAACATCTTTTCTATTCTTTAAATAGTTCTCAAACTTCAACGCTTCTTCATTTGTTTTACCAGTTGAAGTTCCTACAGGCATTGTAAGTTTTACATTAATTATATTGCTATTTGAGGAAGGCATAAATTGTATACCTATTTTTCTTAGCAATCCTAAAGATACTAATAAAGTCACTATACATAAACCTAAAACTATAATTCTATGATTTAAGACTACATGTAATATTTTTTTGTAGCCTTTTGAAAGAATCCCTTCTTCCTCAACATGTTTCACCTTCTTACTTGACAGCATAAATCTACTCATAACTGGTACAACAGTTAATGCCACCAAAAGTGAAGCAAGTATACATATTACCACAGTATATGCAAACGGAATAAATACCTTTCCGATTAGACCAGAGATAAAGCTTAAAGGTAAAAACACTCCAACTGTTGTTATAGTTGATGCAGCTATAGCCGAACCGACTTCATGAGTTGCTTCCTCAATCAATTCAGTCTTATTCACTCCTAAACTATCTGAAAGGCTAAGTCTTCTATATATATTTTCTATTACAACAATTGAATCATCAACAATTCTTCCAACGGCGATGGCAATTCCACCTAAAGACATTGTGTTTAAAGTAATATTAAACCTCGGAAGCAATATAAGTGCTATAAGCACTGAAACAGGTATGGAGACAACTGCAATAATAGTAGATTTTAGATTTCTAAGAAATAAAGCTATTACTACCATAGCAAAAATTGCTCCAATTATTCCTTCATTCATCATACCAGTAACCGAATCTTTTACAGTTATTGACGAATCATTTATTTTATTTAACTTTATGTCTTTATTATCTTTTGTAATATTAGTTATTTTCTCTTCTACATCCTTTGCTAATTGGACCATATTGGAGTCATCAGTCTTGTAAATATTAAGTACCATTCCTTCTTTGTAATTAGATCTTGCAAAATACTTGGCACCTTCTTCACCAGAACTAATATCTGCAATATCCTTTAAGAAGAGTACTTTTAATTGGGTGTCAGCATTTGGAGATTTACTTGTAGTTGAAGAAACTGACTTAGAGCTTGCACTTGCTTTTTTATTATCTGAATTTGCTTGAGGAATTGATGCACTTTGACTTAATGCCTCCCCTTTTTTCTGTTGGTCAAGTAAAAGCTGTTGAAGTGAACTTGCAGAACTTTGAATAACAGCATTAGCTTGACTGATATCAGCATTAGCCTTGGCTTTTTCCTCAGCAGTTGCCTTAGGATTTGTAAGCACAGCCTGCTGTTTAAGAATAATTCCCTCTTGCTGTTGTATGACACTTAATATAGCAATGCTTTGCGTATTATTCCCTATCATTTCACCCATAGATTTACTTGTTGAACCTACACCCTGTGCAAGCTGCCCCATCGACTGCCCAATTTCTCCCATTGATTTACCTAATTCATTGATAGCTTGACCCATTTGATTCATACCATCAGTGATTTTACTTGAGCTATCTGCCAATATCTGTGATGTATTTGGTGCTACAATTATTGGAATAGACTTTATATCATCTATAGTCTTTAATTGATTTGAAACTCTTATAGCCAAGTCTTTCTGATTTATTTCCGTATCTCCTACCGGATAAGCTATATTATTTGCATTTATAAAGTTTTGAACAGATTGGAAGTTTAAATTATTATCCTTCATTTTTTGCTCGTCTAACTTTATGTAAACATCATTACTTCTTAGCCCTTTTACATCTACGCTTGAGACTCCAGATACTCCGCTAAGCTCTGGTTCAAGTTTAGAATTTACAAACTGTGTTAAGTCATTTATGCTTTTACTACTTTCTATAGAATAGGTCATAGCAGCAAAGCTTCCCATAGTCACCTTTGAAACACTTGGTTTTTGAGCACTTTGAGGCAAATTCACTTTACTCAAGGAGTCTTGAATATCCCTTAGACCTTTATCAATATCTGCAGAATAATCGAATTCAGCTACAACAATAGAAACATTCTCATTAGATATTCCTTTGATGTCAGTTATTCCTTGTATTCCTGACATTGATTTTTGAATTGGTCTTGTAATTTCGGTCGCTACATCGTTTGGTGCTGCACCTGGATATACAGTAAAAATTGTTACTACAGGTATTGAAATATTTGGCATAGCCTCTTCTTTTATACCTGCACCAGAATATATTCCGCCTACAGCTATAAGAACAACTGCTAATAATATTACAAAAGTATTTTTCATTGAAAACTTAGTAAAAAATCTCATTTCAAATCCCCCATTAATTTCATTTGCTTAATCTCTCTTACGCTACGAAGCAATTCCATTCTCATGTCGTAAATTTCTATTATTTGCTTATTATCAAGATTTTCTATGACTTTTCGTGTAAAAAGATCATTGCTGATAAGTCTAATAATTTGTAAAAGTTCTTTAAGATATGGTAATTCATCACCTATATTGATCATAGCTTTCTTAAATGTATTTGATAGTATCGCTTCTTGCATTTTCTCAACAATCTCTCTAAGCTTTTTTTCAAGATCATAATTCAAAGATAAGAACATGTTTTTAAAAAAAGGTTGATATTTTTCATCTGAAATTGTTGAAAGCATGGATAAAAATATTTGCCTGTAAACTGTAAATACATTATTATACTCACCCTTTACATAACTTTTAGAGAATTCACTTAATTTGGATTCCAAGAAATCCTTTATTAAATAAAAGTACAGATCCTCTTTATCCTCAAAGTACTGATAAAAACTTCCTCTAGAAATACCCGCTATCTTTATTATTTGATTGATTGATGCTTCATGGAATTGGTTTTCAGAGAATTCAGCCAGTGCTGAATCCTTTATTTTATTTTGTTTTTCGCTTGATAAGGAAAAAAACAACTGTTTAGGCATACTTAACTCCTTTTATACTTATCGAAAAATATAATTAATAAAATCAAAATGACAAGTTGTCACTTATGTTTTTATTATAAATGACAACCTGTCACTGGTCAATATTTTTTTGTATTTTCTACAATAAAAAGGCCTAGTGATATCCACTAAGCCTTTTTCTAATAACAAACTGTTAGTATTTTATTAATATTATTATACCTTCTCTTTATGAACCACTCCAGCAGTAGCTTGATGAGTTGGTGTTACTGTCACTTCACATATTTGTACATGTGCAGGCACAGAAGCAGTATAAAGTATTACATCTGCTATATCTTCAGCTGTTAATGGTTTAATACCTTTATAAACAGCATCTGCTTTTTCCTGATCTCCATGGAATCTAATTACACTAAAGTTTGTCTCTACCATACCAGGTTGTATGTTTGTTACTTTTATAGGTGTATCAACTACATCCATTCTTAAGCCGTCACTGATGAATTTTACTGCAGCCTTTGTAGCACAATAAACAGTGCCTCCTGGATATGCAACTATTCCAGCAGTAGATCCTATATTTATTACGTGACCTCTTCCATTCTCAATCATGATTGGAACTATTTTTCTTGTAAGATAAAGAAGACCTTTTATATTAGTGTCTATCATAATATCAAAATCGTCGACGCTTTCTTCATGAACCTTTTCAAGACCTTGAGCAAGACCAGCGTTGTTAACTAATATATCTATATTTCTTAAATTTTCAGGCATACTTTCAAAAACACTATCAATAGCCTTTTTATCACGAACATCTAACTTATATGTGTGAACCTCAGTTTGATACTCTTTCACTAATTGATCTTTTAAATTATCAAGTTTCTCTACATTCCTTGCACAAAGAACAAGAATCGCTCCTTCTTTTGCAAATTTTATTGCTGCAGCTTCACCTATACCGCTGCTAGCTCCACTTATAAAAACTATTTTGTCCTTTAACATTTCTTACACCTCTTCTTAAACTGATTTGTTCCCCATTCTGATAATACATACTTAACAAAAGTAACTGTTAAGTATTATTCTAATAACACAGGGAAGAAATTGCAACACTCTTGCTAAATACTCGCCTTAATAACTAGGATTTAATAAATAGCTGATGGCATGTACTTTCTTTTATAAAAAAAATATGAGATTATTAAATGGATAAACTTTTATAACTTTACAAAGGAGAAATTAAATGAATTCTTCACATTATAATATTGCAGCAAATTTTCTAAGAGAGGTTTATATTGAAATTGATAATAACTATATAACAACCTTTGTTAGTCCGAACTGCTTTAGTCTATTAGGCTATACAGTGCAAGAACTACTGGGTAAAAGCATCAGTGATATACTTTCAAAAACACCTCAAAACCATAAGCCATTTACTAATATAAAGATATCTGCCAAAACAAAAACCGGTCCCTTGATTCCAATAGATTTAGCAGGATCTCCATTACTTAATGAAAATAATGAAATGATCGGCTTTAGATTTTCATTGATTGATATATCACAATACGTAAAGTTTGATGAAAGTGAAAAGACTCTCAACAAGATGTTTGAGCGTTCCAAAGATATCATTTATAGAGCAGACTTAATTCCAAATTTTAAATTTACATACATTAGCCCTTCAATAAAAGAAATACTAGGATATACTGCTGAAGAACATTTAATAAATTCCAATATTCCTTTTGAGATTGTTCATCCTGATGATTATCATATCCTTACAAAAAAATTAACTAATACTATCGATTTTACTAAACCGTTAGCTATTAGATATAAACATAGAGATGGGCATTACGTCTGGCTAGATGACTATTGCATACCTATATATGATGATAATGGTACACTTATAGCAATAGAAGGCTTTAGTAGAAATATTACTGATAAAAAGCAATTAGAAGAAAAACTAGAAAGATTAAGTTATCATGACGGCTTAACCGGCGCTTACAATAAGCATTATCTTGAGAAAGAGATACATATCTTGAATACAGAGACTGATACTTCAATCGGAATTATATTCTGTGACCTCGATAATTTAAAAATAACCAATGATAGTTACGGTCATGCTTTGGGCGATAAATTAATAGAAAGAACTTTCAATATTTTAAATGAAATTTTTACAAAAAACTCTGTTATCGCTAGAGCAGGTGGAGATGAATTTATAATAATTATAAAAAACACCTCTATTGATAAAGTAAAAGAGTTATATATCCAGTTATGTGAATCAATAGAACAACAAAATAAGTACAGTATAGATTTTCAAGTAAAAGTTTCAATAGGCTATTCTTTTTCAGGTACTTCCATAGGGGTTATAAGAGACTTTATTACTATTGCTGATAAAAATATGTACAAGGATAAACAAAGAAAAAAGAGCAGTTTAGATAACTAAGGAATATGACTTTTTATCACTCTGCCAAATATAGTAACCGTTAAGTTTTATTTTTATTATATGGGAAAAAAATTGCAACTCTAAAAAGTCGCTGAAGCTACCTTCTTCAGCGAGCTTTTTTAACACATCTGCCTCTCCCAATGCATATGAGGAAAACCTTTCAGGCGACATATTCTTCTTTTTTTATTGTTTGAAATCACATTATGTTTTAAGTCGTTACTCATATTTATCTAAAGATATAGTTGAACTATAAATTCCTAAAAATCAAAAAACTCCCTACTTAATAATCCCACCATGAAGAAAATGGATTATTTAAATCTGATTCTAATATTACAGTTTCACCAATTTTAGGGGCTATTAAATTTACACCAGATCTTTTCGCCTCTTCTACTGCCCGCTCAACTGGTTCTTTCCAACCATGAAATGCTAATGTAAAAGCTCCCCAATGCATCAGCATCATATTTTTGCCCTTTACATTTACATGAGCTTGAACAGCTTCTTCTGGTATCATATGTACCGAAGACCACCGCCTGTCATATTGAGCTCCTTCTATTAATGTAATATCAAAAGGGCCGTATTTTTCTCCTATTTTCTTAAAATGCTCACCATATCCACCATCCCCGCTAGTATAAAAACTTGTATGTGTTCCAAAAATAGCCCAGCCTCCCCACAATGTGGTGTCTCTATTAAAAATCCCTCTACCAGAAAAGTGTTTAGAAGGGATTAATGCCACCGGTATATCTTTGAATCTTGCTTCCTGCCACCAATTAAGCTCCGTAATTTTTTCTTTCTGAACTCCCCATCTTACCAAATGAGCGCCCACCCCTAAAGGTACAAAAAAATGTTCAACCTTATTCTTTAATTTAATTATAGACTGGTAATCCAAATGATCGTAATGATCATGAGTAATAAAAACAGCATCAATAAATGGCATTTCGTCAAAGATACTGGACATTTTTTCACTATATCTATATCTCTTACTCCCAGCGAAAGAAACTGGAGAAGCAACTTGACCTAGCATAGGATCCAAAAGCAACTTTTTATTATCTATGCTAAGTAAAAAAGCTGAATGACCAAACCAAGTTAGGCTATCTTTTTCACTTTTAATCTTCTCCCAATCAATAGCAGATACAGGAATTTCATTAGCAGGATTCCGTTCATTGTTATCTTTTATAGAATCTCTAAGCATCGAAAAGATGTCAGGCAATCTCATGCTCATTTTTATTTCACTCTCATTAACGAATTTTCCATTAACATAATTATCAAAATGCTTGTAAAGTTCTTTATTCGGTCTTCCGCCAAAAACCGGATTTAGGTTTACAAATAATGCTATAGCTATACATA
Source organism: Clostridium folliculivorans (assembly GCF_024341905.1). GTDB lineage: Bacteria > Bacillota > Clostridia > Clostridiales > Clostridiaceae > Clostridium_AR > Clostridium_AR folliculivorans. The sequence goes on along the minus strand of NZ_BQXY01000001.1, from coordinate 588,658 downwards.
ATAAAATTAGAAAAGCAAATAAATATATCATGCTTTTTAAGCTCCTTTCTATCCATAAATATACATCTTTTTATGTCAGTATATCAATGTATATGAAAAAAGTATAGAAAAAACGCAATTACAATATAGCGTGCTTTTAGAACATTGAATATTAGACTTTGCATAAAAATCCTTATAAATTCATTTGATTTTTGTTAATTGCAACTATATAATGAGTTCCGTAGTATATTAGTGAACAAGCAACCTTAAATACTATTTATCACTAAAACTAACTATGTAAATACGAGAATTTTATTAAAATTATATAAATGAGGATGGAAACCAAATGCGTATCTCAAAAATATACAAGGCAGTAATATCAATTTCGTTTATGCTTGTTTTAGTCGGTTGTAGCAGTTCCTCAATAAAACTAAAAGAGGACTATAAAATAAAATCAGGTCATGATATAAACTTTTATGTTACTACTGACTTACACTATTTATCCAAAAGCCTCACAGATAATGGAGAAGCTTTCAGTAAATTTGTTTCTTCTGGTGACGGTAAGGATCTTCAGTACATTGATGCTATAACAGAGGCATTTACATCTAATGTTAAAGCTAAAAAACCGAACGTACTTATCATTAGCGGAGATTTGACCACTAACGGTGAAAAGCAAAGTCATCTTGATTTGGCAAAAAAATTAAAAACTATCGAAGAGAATGGTACTTCCGTATACGTAATACCTGGCAATCATGATATTTTAAATCCTTATGCTAGAGGCTTTAAAGATGATAAACAGTTTGTCACCGACAATATAAGTGATAAAGATTTTAGCAAAATCTATGCCGACTTTGGATATTCTGAGGCAATATCAAAAGATGAGGGTACATTGAGTTATCTTGCTACACCAACTGAAGATGTGTGGCTTTTAATGCTCGATACTAATAAATATAAGAGTAATATTAGCTTAGGTGCTCCACAATTAGGTGGCGAGCTCTCTCAAAAAACCTTAGATTGGATAAAGAAATGTAGTGACTTTGCTAAAGAAAAAGGAGCTCATATAATAACAGTAATGCACCATAATATACTAGATCATAGCGAGGTTGTACGTAAAGGATTTACTTTAGATAACAATGAGGAAGCTCTTAAGATATTTAAGGAAAATAAATTAGATTTAGTTCTAAGCGGTCATATTCATATTCAGGACATAGCTTCTGACAACAAGGATAATCCAGAACTTTATGATATTGCCACAAACTCTTTAGCTGCATATCCTCACCAATATGGAATGCTTAAATATTCATCTAAGGATAAAAGTTTTACATATAGTACTGCTAAAGTAGATGTGGATGGATGGTCAAAGAGTAACGGAATAAAAGATAAAAACCTTAATAACTTTGCTAAGTACTCAGAAGACTATTTTGGTAAATTTGGTTATGATATGATTTCAAAAAGGCTTGAACTACAAGAAAGTTACTCAGACAACGATCTGAAATTGATGTCTGAGACCATGAAAACCTTGAACCTAAGATATTTTGCAGGAACTGAAAACTTAAATTCAAAAGATGTAATAGGGTCGGAAGGCTTTAAGTTATTGTCAAACTTACCAGACAGCTTTTTTAGAAATTATGCTATGAATATAGCTAGAGATAAAGGCACTGATAATAACAACCTCTACTTTAAAATTCATAATGAAGTTTCTAAAACTGAAAAATAATTCTATGATTCATTCTTATATAAAAATATATAAATTACAGTGCGAAAGCTGCTAAAGTGACATTCTTTAGCGGCTTTTTGCTTATCTGACTTTACAGATACATATGAGTAAAGTATATTAAAATCTACCATTTTAGAGCACTCTTCTAATTTTTAATATAATTTAATAATTCTTTTGGATCTTTCAAAGGTCCTATTGGACCAGCTGAAGTAGGAGTAAAAATGGCCATCTTGCTATATTGACCGTCTAAAGGAAATACTATAGAGTTATATACTAATTTACAATCAGATTTATTGTCTTTTCCATACTTCCAGTTCATTGTTACCTTACTGGTATATATAAATTCTACAACATTATTGCTTTTTTCCTGTTTTTCTATTTCTCTACTAGTCATAGAAGTTTTATAAATATCATTTGCACTAGTAACCCTTGCTCTTACTAGCTTTACGATCTTATCAAACTTCTTGTTCTTTTTATCTATAACTGTCTGTTTTCCTTTATTAAAATACACTATCTTATCTGGCACTTTAATTAAATCTTCTGCATCACTAGTTCCAGTGGTAGTATTTACTTTAGGTGCTGTTGGCGCATTTACTTTAGTGTCTGTTGTATTATTAGCTTTAGTATCTGTTGTAGTATCTGTTTTATTATCCGCTTTCGTTTCTGCTGCCTTATCATTCTGGCTTGTACTACTATTAGAAGAAGTGCTCTTTTTTGAATCTTTCGCACTGCATCCATAAGCAGTGAATATCATCATACAAATTAGAATAGAAATAATCGCTCTTGTTCTTATTATACTTTTATTCATATTGGTTCTCTCCTCACTTAATATACTCATATAACATAGAAATTGATTTATCCATATCTAAATAAAATTTGTTAAAATTTTACAATAACTTTTCTCTTCAACTACAATAACAATATTTTACTATTATGTCAAATCTGATATTGCTAATTAATTTATTAGATTCTTTTTGTAAGTTTTATGTAAACAAATAAAAATAAGATGTCCATTAGAACACCTTATTTTTTAAGAAACATCCCCAATTTTCAAAGTATCTAGACTATAGGTATACTACTTCAACCCCTAAACTCCAAATAAAGATTTCGATGGTTAGACGAATCCTTATTCGGACAGATTTTAATATTAATTAGCTTATCTATAAACCAAGTTACTCGTTATAATCCTCAACATCAAATTCATGATTTTTATAATAATATTTACGATCTTCCTCTGTAATCTCACGAATAACCTTACATGGATTTCCTACTGCAATAACATTGTCAGGTATATCCTTTGTCACCACACTTCCTGAACCAATAACCACATTATTTCCTATATTAACTCCAGGATTTACAACAACATTTCCTCCAAGCCAAACATTATCTCCTATTGTTATACCTATACCATACTCATATCCTGAATTTCGTGAATCAGGATGTATTGGATGCCCTGCTGTATATAGAGAAACATTTGGTGCAAATTGTGCATTTTTCCCTATTACTACCTTACCAACATCTAATATTGTTAGATTATAATTAGCAAAAAAGTTATTACCAACCTCAATATTTTTACCATAATCGCAGTGAAATGGCTGTTCTACAACAATGTTCTCCCCAGTTTTCCCTAGTATGTCTTTAATTAATTTCTCTATTTTATCTTTCTCATCTGGACTCAATAAATTGTACTCATGTATTTTCAGCTTATTTTCCATTCTTTCTTCTGAAAGTCCATCTAACCAAGCTTTATATGGCAATCCTGCTAACATTCTTTCTTTTTGGTTCATTTTTTAGTTCTCCTTTTCTGCCAGTATACTCTTATTTTTAGTAACTTGTAATTTAACAACGTGATCTACTCCGTATTCGTACAGCTCTTTTTCATTAATTCTACTGTTATTATGCAATTTCCTTTTGTATCTATTTACAAATTTCTTCATTTCTGATTTAGGTGTAGTATATAATACTAATTCCAATTACCTTATGAATTTAAATTAATACCAGTCTTTAATTCTGATATTATCTTCTCTTCGTTATCTTCACAATCTGTTCCACCAATAGCTATACTAGGTTTAGTTTTCCCATGAAAATCACTTCCACAGGTTAAAAGCAATTTATGTTTCAATGCAAATTCTTTATAAAAAGCTACTTGTTCTTTATTATGATAACTGCTATAAACTTCTATTCCCTTAATCCCACAACCAATAATGTCTGCTAAGAGATTTACTTTTTCCTTAACATTATTCCCCGGGTGAGCTAAAACTGGTATGCCTCCACTTTCCTCAATAACTTTAATTGCTTCCTGCAAGCTTATGAACTTTACTTCAACATAAGCAGGCTTACCTTGCGCACAGTAATCCCAATAAAAATTCACATATGGATTATCACTTCTAGATCCATTCTCATAATAAGGCTTAAGGAGTTGTTTATCATGATTCTCATCAAACATCATAGCAGCTTCAGCAATCATTTCACCATTGACCACGCCATTTCTGGATAATGAAGCAATCACTTCATCTGAAAAATCTATTCCCAGTTCTCTAACCAATCTCATGCGCTCTTTTGAAGCAATTTGTTCTTGGGTAATAATGCTTTCTTCAATTTTATGGAATATTTTTTTATTATAATCTATACCATATCCTAAAACATGTAAGTTGACCTTATCAATAGTACAATCTAGTTCTATGGCAGGAATAACTTCAATATCTTTGTTAGCGCAATACTCTTTTGCTTCTTTTATTGCTCTTACAGAGTTATGGTCTGCAATTGAAAAATATTTTATGTTTTTATCTAAGCAAAAATCCACTAGCATCTGAGGCTTAAATTCTCCATCATCACTATAATAAGAATGCATGTGCAAATCTATATAACTCATCTTTAACATCTCCTTCTTCATCTGCTTATTTTATAAATAGTATACTAATGCTACTGCATCATTTTTATAATCATAAATTTCTTTAAATCCATATTTTAAATAAAAATGATACCCCACAGAATTTCTAGAACTTGCATATAGCATCATTGTTTCAAATTCTTCGTTTATAAGTTGTTTACCTAATGCGTCTAATAGCTTGTGTCCAATCCCCTGCCTCTGATGGCCAGGTAGTATATCAATATGAAAATGTGCTGGATGATTATATGCTACTTTATCCAAATCAGATAAAAAGCTTTCAAAAAACTGAATATCCTCTGCTGATAACTCCTTTAGTCTTGGATAGTATATTTGATGCATCATTTGTTTATATCGTATATAATCCGTATTGCAGATTACATATCCTACTGGTTTATCCTCTTTATCAGCTGCCACCCATATATGATCTGGCTCCTGTTCTGTGAAATAATCATTGAACATAATACATACACCCTCAAGTTTGTTGTCATTTATCTTATAATCATCCCATGCAGTTTCCTTACATATAATCCTTAGATAAGGTTTATCATCATAACGATATTTTCTTATATTTATATTATTATTTTTAATAATAATCTACCTCCCAAGCAAAATACTTTAATTTTTTTTCATATTCAACTCATAATATAATAATATTCTGTAATCTTTGATAATTATATAAAAATAGTTTTAACTTTTATAACAATCGTATATAGATTTATACTAATACAATGAGTTAAAATTGATGTATAACTATTAATGATATACCGCTTAGGTTCTAATGGACAGTGCAAATTTTTAAACACGTCCTAAAACCTTATAACTTTGGAGGAAAATCTATGTTGGAAATACAATTATTAAGTGATAATTCAGAAATTGTTTCATATAATTTCACTGACTTTCCTATTCGTGCAAAGCAAGCCTTACTTTCAGACTACCCAAATATGACTGCTGCAAATCATTGGCATAAGGATTGGGAATTCACTCTAGTTTTAAAAGGAAAAATGTCTTATTACGTAAACGGAAAAGTCTACGAAATTCAAGAGGGTCAATGTATTTTTGTAAATTCCGAGCAGATGCATTATGGCTTTTCTGCAGATGGTTCTGACTGTGATTTTATCTGCATACTGATACACCCATACCTGATTTCTACTATTGAAAGAATTAGGGACGCTTATGTACTTCCAATATGTACAGATGCTTCACATCCATTTTTCATATTGACTCAAGAAATATCTTGGCAAAGAAACTTGATAGACATGCTAGAACAAATATATAAATTATGTGATGAGGAACAAGATGGTTTTGAGCTACAGCTGATGAGCCTTTTCCATTCATTATGTTATAGACTTTATCAAGATATGAAAAACAATATATCTACTAATGAAAATACTGATAATAAAAAACTGGAAGCTATGCATAACATGATAGGTTTTATACAGAAGAATTATCAGAGAAAAATATCTCTAAATGAGATTGCTGCATCTGGAAATGTATGCCGTAGTAGTTGCTGTGAGATTTTTCAATTAATTTTACATAAGACTCCAATCTCTTATCTAACAGAATATAGACTAGAAAAAAGCATCGAGCTTTTAAATATTCCTTCACTTTCAGTTACTGAAATAGCACTTCAATGTGGCTTTAACGGCTCCAGCTATTTTACGGAAATATTCCATAAAAATTTCGGCTTTACACCAATTCAATACAGAAAGAAAAAACTTAGTTGAACTTAATCTACAAAAATACTATTGTTATATTTTTATAGAGCAATCTTATAGATTAAACATCTACCTTGCACTATAATTACAGCATTATTAATATAAGTGAAGATTTATAAATAGCAACAGGATAGCTATCATATACATTAAAAGGGAGGACTTTCAATTGAGTGAGAGAGAAAATATTGTAACAGGAAAGCTTTTTACCGATATGTGTGAAGGTTTACCAGAAGAGAGATTGCAAGCAAAAGAGTTAGCTTATGAATTTAATCATACAAGGCCTTCAGAAATAGAGAAACGAATCAAATTAATAAATGAAATGTTCGGATCTTTAGGCAATAATTGCTGGATTGAACCACCTATTAATTTATGTTACGGAAAAAATGTGTCTATTGGAAATAACTTTTATGCTAATTTCAATTTGTCTCTTATAGATGATTATAAAATCACCATTGGAAATAATGTACTTATTGCACCAAACGTAACCATAGCAGTAACAGGCCATCCTGTACATCCAGATCTCCGTCAAAATGGTGAAATGTATGCCTTTCCAATAACTATTGAAGATTTTGTCTGGATTGGAAGTGGCGCAATTATTTGTCCTGGAGTAACTATTGGAAAAAATTCAGTTATAGGGGCAGGAAGTGTAGTAACAAAGGATATACCCGCTAATTCTATAGCTGCAGGGAACCCTTGCAAAGTACTACGTGAAATTAATGACGATGACAAAATCTATTATTATAAAGGTTTGAAGGTTGAATAAAAAACTATCTAATTAACAGATTGAATCATAATAAGCTTGCTCCTAGCAACCTAAGCTTAGCAAATACCAAAATTAATATAAAATAAATTAAGTATTTCAAATAGGAGGAAACAATATGGGGATGGATAAAGTTAAAGCAATTATGGCAGATGTAGATGGAACACTTTTATGCAGTGAAGGTTATGTAACAGAAAAAACAGTAAAAGCAATTAAACAAATTAAAGAAAAAGGAATCCTTTTTGGTCTTTCAACAGGCAGGGATGCTGTCTCTTGTCAAAACTTATTGAAAGAATGGAATATCGAAGGGCTGGTAGACTGCATTGTAGGAATGGGTGGCAGTGAAATTGACGATATGTCTCTTGGAATACAAAAGTCTAGTTTTCCACTCGATGGAGAATTGATTTGGGAAATCATCAAGCATTATGAGGATATGGATTTAAATTTTTGTATACCTAAGGATGGAATTTTGATTGGATATAAGGATGATGAATATATAAAATTACTATCAAAGCTAGATAAACTCCCTTATGAAGTTGTAGATTTTCATGAACTGTTAAAGACTCCACAGGGTAAAGTTATGATAATTTGTAATCCTGAATATATGGACAAGGTAATAGAACGTAGCAAAACTTTTAGTAATCCAAACTATAAATGTGCAAGTTTAAAAACTGCAAGTATTCTTTATGAATATATGGATCCAAGAGTAACCAAAACAAATGGTCTTAAAGAAGTTATGAACTTGCACGGAATTACCTTGGACAATCTTCTTGTTTTCGGAGACGCAGATAATGATGCTGATATGATTGAAAATGCAGGCATCGGCGTGGTTATGTCCAATGGAAGTGAAAAATCTAAATCCGTTGCTGATTTTATTACTGCTGATAATGACAATGACGGCATTGCTGTTTTCTTGGAAGCCCATGGAATAGTAGAATAAGCTAAAGCAAAGTAAAAACAACCTCTATGAAAAATTATAAAATTTAGATAGAGGTTGTTTTATTTTTATAGTCTCAAACTTATCTCACTTTTTTAAACTAAGCAGTGTTTCATTATCCTATAGTAGCCTTAATTCTTCTTACTCCAGAAGACGAACTTTCTTCCTTCAATATTTTGAAACTCTTTAGTTCAGCAGTATTTGAAGCATGTGGTCCTCCACATATCTCTTTCGAGTATCCACGAATGGTATACACCTTTACAATCTCACCATACTTGCTTTCAAAAACTCCAATAGCTCCATCTGCCTTTGCTTCTTCTAAGGTTTGTTCAGTGCACACAACATCTATTCCTTTTTCTATAGCCTCATTCACTATTTTTTGTACCTTCTCTAACTCTTCCTTAGTCAGCTTTCTGTCAAAGGAAAAATCAAATCTCAGCCTCTCTGAATTAATATTGCTTCCCCTTTGGTATACACTATCCCCTAGCACTTTTCGAAGTGCAGCATTTAATAGATGCGTAGCTGTATGAAGCTTAGTTGTTCTCTCACTATTATCTGCAAGTCCACCTTTGAACTTTTCAGCAGCACCTTTTCTAGACTTTTCTTGATGTTCCCTAAACTTTTCTTCAAATGCAAACATATCTACATTTATCTTTCGTTCTGAGGCAAGTTCAACCGTAAATTCAATTGGAAAACCAAAGGTATCATATAATTTGAAAGCCAAATCTCCACTTAAGCTATTGCCCTCCTCTAATTTAGAAAAATATCTCTCAGCCATCTTCAAGCCACTATCGAGAGTTTTTGAAAATAATACATATTCCTTTTCAAGTTGCTGTAAAACAAAATCTTTATTTTTAACTAATTCAGAATATATCTCCCCATAGTTTTCAATAATTACTTCAGCAATTCTACAAATAATATTGCTATCTACTCCAAATTTTTTTACTAACCTGATGGTACGCCTTATAAGTCTTCTTAGTATATATCCTTGTTCAGAATTTGATGGAGTGACTCCCCTTGGGTCTCCTAAGATAAAAGTTGCTGCTCTCATATGATCGCTGATTATACGGAAAGTCTTTTTGTTGTCTTCTGTATATTTTATACCTGTAAGACTTTCTATATTTTCTATAATAGGTTGAAATAGTTCAGTTCCATACACGTTGTTATAACCATTAAAAATCGTTAGTATACGCTCCAATCCCATTCCAGTATCTACATTTTTCTGTAGAAGCTCTGAATAAGTGCCATCTTCATTTTTATTGTATTCCATAAAAACATTATTCCAAATCTCCACATACTTTCCACAGCTACATGCAGGTCCACAATCTTCTCCACATTTTTCTTTGCCCATATCATAGAAGATTTCTGTATCAGGACCACATGGCCCAGTTTTTCCTGCCGGCCCCCACCAGTTTTCATCTCTACCATAAAAATAAATCTGTTCTTCCTTTATTCCATTCTTAATCCATATTTCTGCTGCTTCTGTATCCCTCGGCACTAGAGAATCACCTTCAAATACAGTGACTGCAAGTCTTTCTACCGGTATATTTAAATACTCTGTAAGAAATAAATAGCTCATTGTAATAGACTCTTTCTTAAAATAATCTCCTAGAGACCAATTGCCAAGCATCTCAAAAAAGGTTAGATGAGTATCATCTCCTACCTCATCAATGTCACCCGTTCGAACACATTTTTGAACATCAACTAATCGCTTTCCCTGTGGGTGTTTTTCTCCTAACAGGTATGGAACAAGTGGATGCATCCCTGCTGTAGTAAAAAGCACACTTGGATCATTTTCAGGAAACAAGGAAGCTGACCCTATTTCTTTGTGCCCCCTCTTTTCAAAAAACTCTACATACATTCTTCTTAATTCATTTGCTTTCATTTTAATTCTCCTTTACTTTTAAAAATGCAAAAAGCCCTAAGCTGAATAAACTTTCAGCCTAGGGCGAACTATACAATCCGTGTTACCACCTAAATTCAGAGATTAACTCTGCACTCTGCAAGTACGAGGTGCTAAAATGCAACCTGATACTAGTTTCCTTTTAACGGTAGAAAATCCGAAGAAGCCTACTAAGATATCTCTTTTCGGTCCACAGCTCAGAGACTGCTTCAATATAGCCTTCGTGAAGATTTCCACCTACCTCTTCTCTCTGTAACTTCAGCTTATATCTACTCTCTCTCATCATAGCTTTTTAATTTTAGGTTGTATTAAAATTACCACAACAGGAAACTAATGTCAACACATAAAACTAAATTAATATAGGAGATAGTCTAACTTATATGTTATTTTTATTAACCACCTACTAAACTTAGTCTCACTATCAATAATATACGTTAATATAACGATATGATATACACCTATTCAATGATACTGTGTTTTTCTATATTGTACACACCTAGTAATATTATAAAAGTACCTATCAATTGAATCACTCCTATTTCCTCATTGAAGATAAGGAACCCAGATACAATAGCCGTAGGCACTTCTAAGTTACCGATGACAGAGGTATTAAAAGATCCAATACGTTTTATAGAATAATAAAATAGCATAAGAGGTAAAAAAGCACATAATAAAGATAATATCATTATATAAACATAAGCCTTTATCGGCAGATTTAATTCTAAGCCCTTAGTAGGCAGTCTATATATACAAAGAAAAACCAAAGAAAATAACATAGAATAAAATGTTAAACTTATTGAATTAATATCCTTAAGCTTTTTAGAGGAATATACATTCATAAATCCGAAACATACTGCTGCTAAAATACCGTAAACTATACCTGTGGTTGAATATGAAAAAGGCAAAATCCCAATAACCATTGTACATCCAATAAATATTGCAATAAGTAAAATAAAGCTCTTAATAGTAAACTTATTCTTTTCAAAAAACACCGAATATAGATAAATAAAAATTGGTGATGTATACAAAAGAACTGTAGCTATGCCTACGGGAAGATAGTAGAACGACTTATAATAAAACACGGTCATAAAGCAGTCACCTAATACACCAAGTATCATAAGCCTAAAAAAATCTGTCCTTCCTACTTTTAATATTTTAATATTGAATATTGATAACGGGATAAACAGTAAAATCACAACAAATGTATATTGTAAGATTATAAGATCAATAGAATCTATATTAAAGGAAAATATGAGCTTAATAAGAATCCCTGCAAGTCCAAATAAAATGGCTGAAAGTATAGACGTAATGTAGCCAAGTTTCATTAGTATAAACCTACTTTCTATAAGATAATTTAGCATAATTAAATATAAAATTGGATAAACCCAACCTTTAATAAATTATCATAAAGTAGGTTCAGTATCAAGGTAAACATTTAAAATCACTAGGTTTACCTAGCTTGAAAATTTCACATTTTCCTATACATAAAAAAACTGGTTTCCATTAAAACAGAAACCAGCTTAGATACTTAGTATTTTTCAAACTGCCCTGACATGATGTTCCTCTTACTAGACTTTTTTATCTAATAGAAGACCGTGCCCAACATCACCATACATTAAAGCTGTCTTTACTTCCTCTACATAACTCTTATGAGCCATATAGTCCTCTTCATCTTTACTCTCAGTAGCTTTACCATCCTTGTTACGCCACTGTTTCTTCTTTTTAAGAAGAACATTCCTAAACTTGTACTCTTTCTGTATGACACGGACTTTAGATACTGAAATAATACTTTCTACTTTCTTTTCATCAGCCATACATAAAACTCCTTCCTTGGATGTTTAATTAAGTATTTCTATTATAATTATCGTAGGAAAAACATATAGATGAACCAGTTAATTTGTTTTTCCAGCAATTAATTGTATTTATTTGCTCTCGTCTTTTGATACCAAAGATTTAAATGCATCCAATATAAGGTATAAGCTAAAAAACACTAAAGAAGCCACTCCTAAAACTTCTAAAACAATAAACAAAACATGTTGATTTGTAGAGGCTGACTTTATACTCTTTGCCTTCTTTTTTTTATGCTTTCTGCTTATCAAGATCATACTCAACATACTTAAAGGTTATCATCTTTCCTTCTATCTCCCCACAATAACAATAAAAATTTATAGTCACTTTAGTCACAATACTATCTGATATAGTAGGATTACCTGCTCTATTATATTTATTATTCATAGTTAGCTTGAAGCTCTGAATATCTTTATTGCATGTTCAACAATATGACCCACACAAAAAGAATGTGAAAATTAAGCATGCCGAGAAGTATAAGTTGGTTTGCTAAATTGTTTATTACAAAACCCCTTTTATTATGCACCCTATGGGGTAATAACTATCCTTTTTCCATGTTCTTCAAGTTCCCAGGCCTTTTCGATGTCTTTAAGTGAAAGCTTTATAATGTCCATGCTTAATTTACCTTGTTTTATCATATCCCATACTTGGTTGCTACACTCAGCAAGTGCCTCAGGTCAACTCTGTGCCCCCATTCCATAAATCTCAAGACCTGAAGTCAACAGGTCTTGTTATGCTTTTTATCAACAAACTAATGATGCCATAATTCTTGAGGGTTCCTTTAGCCTTAGTGTAGATGATTTAATGGGCGAATTAGATATTTATATTGTATATAAAGAGTTTAATCGGCTTTTTTTATGGTATAATTACAAGTAGTTAAGTGATGAAGAGTATCTATCTAAAGAAAATAGATTAGTAAGAAACAAGTATCTTATAATATGAATTGCTTGGATGGCAACTTCTTCATTAATAAAAATAATCATTATTTTTACAAAGTAATATTAAATAGCTAATGAACAATATTCTTGTATTGTGTCTTAATGTTTTTTATTTTTACTTAACTTGTTGTATTTTTCCAGATTATTAAATCTAATTTTGCATAATATATAATAGACTTAAGTTTTATGGAGGTAATTTTATGAATGATCAAAGTAGTACTGCAACACATGGCAAGTATGAAAAACATCAAAGATGCGAGCTATGCAATGTACCAATATTCCGCAACCCATGTAGTGATATAAGAAGTAATGATGTTCTTAATGGTAAAGGAAATGTACTTTGCAATAAGTGTGCATCTTTATTAAAAAATATGCCTGCGGAACAGGCAGCTCAAGCGCTTGACAATGCATACGAAACCTATAAAAATGCAAAAGAATGATTATTGAGATTCTTTTGCTTTTTTTATAAGCATTTTTAGAACTGCCACATAGTTTCAATTTAATATATTAAATTTACTCCTCTGTTTCATCTAAAACATCCTAAGTTTAAGCAATTTCGCAATTATCACAGACAAACTGTAATGTAATATCTCCTTCATCTATTTAAAAGTCTCTTTTTTCTTCAACTTTAATCAATAGTCTGTAGTGAATCCAACTTAATTCTTGGCGCAGTGCGTCAACGTTCTTAAACATCATATAAAGATATGGTATAATAATCCTATTATTCAAAGAAAATTATATAAAACCACAAACACAAAATAAGGCTAATTATATTCTTATAGTTTGTTGCACTATTTTAATACTAGTTTTTTACTTTTAATTGTTTTGCTTTTAAATAAACTTTTACACTTCTGGTTCTAAAATTTATAAAAGTAGGGGGAAAATATGTTTGTTGATTATAATAATAGTATAGTAAATCTTGCTTGCTCTATCTTAGAATATTTTGGTGCTGAGAGTGAACATAGTACACTAAAAGAAGTGGATGAGCTTTTGGACTATCAATATAAAAACGTAGTTATCTTACTATTAGATGGATTAGGCGTTGATGCATTACAATATCATTTATCAGAAAATGATTTTTTTCGAAAGAATATGATTAAGGAATATTCATCTGTGTTTCCTCCAACCACTACATCAGCAACGACTTCTATTGAAAGTGGTTTAACCCCTTTGGAACATGGGTGGTTAGGATGGAGTTTGTATTTTAGTGAAATAAATAAAATTGTAAACGCATTTATTAATACGGAAAAAGACACAGAAATTCAGGCTGCGGATTATCATGTTGCCAGCGAATTTATACCGTATAAAAGTATTTATGGAAAAATAAGAGTTGCCGGAATTGCTGACGCATATAGTGTGTCCAAATTCGGAAGTAATAAAATAAAAACCTTTGATGAATTAACTCATGAAGTGGAACGGCTGTGTGCTACTCCTGAGAAAAAATACATTTATGGATATTGGGAAAATCCTGATAGCTTAATGCATGAGTTTGGTTGCTATAACAGTCTGATTACCGAGAATATAAAAGAACTAGAAGAAAAAGTATCAGATATGTGCAATAGACTATCAAATACATTGGTTATAGTTACTGCAGACCATGGACATTGTAATTTGAATCACTATGTTTTGAGTGATTATCCTAAGTTAATTACTATGTTAAAACGTCCAACTTCTATGGAAACAAGGGCCATAGCTTTCTATGTAAAAGATGAATATTTGAATGACTTTCCCATTGAATTCCATAATAATTTTGGCAACGACTTTTTATTGTATTCAAAGGAAGAGGTTATCGAAAAGAGTATTTTTGGTTTCGGAAAAATGCATCCTAAGTTTGAAGAATTCATAGGAGATTATTTAGCAATAGCAATTAGTGACAAAGGGATTGTATATTCTCAAAAATCAAAGCAATTTATCTCCAATCATGCTGGGATGACTGAGCAGGAAATGAAGATACCTCTTATAGCCATATGTAAAAAATGAGCATATATTTTAAGGAGCAGCTTTCACAATCTTTTATAACTTAATTCTCCAGTAATGAGCAGCTTAGCTCATATTCATATAAAGAGATAATTGAAAATTTATATGATTAAAAAATCAAATAATTATAAAACTTTATAATCAAATAATTATTTAATTATATAAATATATAGTATTAATGCGGGCTCAGAGGTTTATGGTTGGTGTAAAGTACATTCAGCCAAATCCACTATGAATTTTTTATTAGTTTAATTTAATTTTACAACAAGTCATGGATAATCGTAAAATAAAGTGAACTAATTTTAAAATTAAGACTTTCTATATTTATTTCGGTAACTCACTTTTATCCTTCAACATTTCCATTTGTATCAGCTTTTAAGCTAACAGGGACTTTCTCCATTCCCCTGTGTGTGCCTATTATTGAGGCATTTCCTGTGTCTCCTGTTTCCCCACTTTATTACTATACATTAATGCATCTATATGTTTAAAAAATTCATCTGACTTCATGCTTGAGTTATAATCATATACATCATAACATATTGCAAAACTTAACTTATATTCTTTTTCAGTATCTCTATTGAATTTATCTACATTGATTTTCAATCTTGCAACTGCAGCTTCAAGTATATCTTTATCTCCACTGTCAAATATTATAAAAAATTCATCTCCACCATATCTTGCTACAAAATCATCTTTTCCTAAAGAACATTTTATTATATACACAGCATCTTTTATTGCTTCATCTCCAACATCATGACCATAAGTATCGTTGATTTTCTTAAAGCCATCTAAATCTATTAGCATTGCAGAAAATGACTTAATCTCAGTGCTACCTTTAATCTTTATTCTTAGGTAGTTATCTAACTGTCTCCTATTGAATAACCCTGTAAGATAATCCGTAGTCAAACTACGGTCTTGTATATTAAAATAGATTATTAAAAGCGATACTGCCATACCAGACCAAGCAACCGCCCACCCAAAAAATAATATTTGAATCGTTGCTCCAACTGTTATGGGTAATATGAATACTAGCATTGAATAATAATGTCTTTTTTCTAACCTTTCCCTATATTTGTATACATAGTACATAGAGCATATCAATAAACTATAACAATAAATAATATGTATCAAGTAAATGCTTCCCCTAGAGTATAAATTATCATTATTTATATAGAAAAACCAGCCTGTATATAAACTTGCTATAGCCACTACTCCATTAACTACAAATAATATAAATAATATATACTTCAGTCTTTTTATTTTAATAAGTCATTAATGCTACAATTATAGCCTCATATGAATTTTACTGAAAGCACTGATTGATAATAAGAATATTTCTGAGACATGTTTAAATTTCAAAGCAGAAAGCCCTTTTAAGTTATGATATATTTCATCTTCAACAATTCTATAACAAGTACAGAAAGGTAAAAACCCTCTACATTTCTGTAGAGGGTTTAATATGTATAATGGAGACGAAGCACGCTCTTTAAAATCCACTAATTATTAATTCAGCTATATTATAATAACCCTTAGCTAATTTAACAGTGATAGCTCTCATTACAACAAATCTATAGCATTTATGGTATGAGGCAGCGAACATATATAATATAAACTTAAGAAAATATATGTACTAATATTGAACACTTAATAAACAAAGCGCATCTGCACTAGCTTTATGGCCTACATCATTCATATCCCTAGACTTAAAGGCTTTCTCAATTGTACTCATAGGTAATTGACCAAGTCCCACTTGGATTAATGTACCTACAATTAGTCTTTCCATATTTAATAAAAATCCATTTGCTGTCATAGTAATAATAATTTCATTTGTAGTTTCTTTTACGTCAAGAGAAAGTATATTTTTAATTGATTTCTTTGCTTTCTTATTAGTAGTAAAAGCTAAGAAATCATGTTCACCTAAAATGTACTTTGCAGCTTCTCTACTTTTAGCTACATTTATTGTTTGATTCATTAAATTAACATAGTGTCTTTCAAACAACGGACGATTAGGAGCATCTTTCTTCCATAATCGATATTCGTAAGTTGCACTTTTCATTAAATACCTACTATGAAATCTTTCATCAACAGTTTCTACCGATAATACAATAATATCATCAGTTAAATATTTTTCGAAATACTCAAAAATTTCTTTTTCGCTTAACCTACTATCTGGTGCTATAAAATTAACAATTTGCCCTTTAGCATGTACCCCAGCATCAGTATTAACCGCACCAATAACCTCTATATCTTTTTCATAGAGTTTTGATAATATCAATTCTAACTTACCTTCAATACTCTTTTCCGCGTTATCTTTGGATTTATTATACCCTATATATTTTCTACCGTCATAGGCTATCATCATCTTATAATTTTGCATTTGAACCCTCCTTTTCCTAAATACCAATCAATACATTGTAACATATAATAGGATGGGTTTATATATGTAAACATTGTTATTGAAAATTCTTTATCAGGATTACTCTCTTTAGAAAAATATCTTGTACCAATAGATGAAGTAAATAGTCTTATGGATACCGCACTAACTAAAGATGTATTTGAAGTTAAAGGTGTTTTTCCAATTTGTTGTTACTTATATTATAGGATTCCTCTAAAGAAATTTAATCCATACTTTCTCAAAAATCCTGACATCTAAGTATTTTTGTACATGTATAAATTACCAATTGAAGTTGGAACCCTAGAAATCATTGAACTTAATCGAAAAAGATGTTATGCTTTCAATATTAAACTTAGTAAAATGCATTTATTAGATAAAAATCAAATGTAAAATTTCAATTACTAAAATACATATTAAGGCGCCTATTTTATAGGCTCTTTTTTAATTATAAAGCGAGGTATACTATGCTAAAAATCGATAATTTGTCCTACTCATTTCCGGAGAAGGATCTATATAAAAATATTTCATTCACATTAGAATATGGTCAACATTGCGCTTTTATAGGAACAAATGGCAGTGGAAAAAGTACGCTAATAGATATAATTAGGGATCCAGAAAAATATATGTTCGATGGTACCTTAGAGATGTATCCAAATTCTAGAATTGGGTATGTAAGTCAATTCTCAGAGCTGGACAAGATAAAAGACACTACAGTTTTTGAATATATAGGAGAAGATTTTATTAAACTACAAAATGAAATAACAGCTATTTGTACTGAAATGGAAACATCTTCTGATATTGATACTCTACTAGAAAAATATCAACAAGCTCTAGATGCATTTAATGCAATTGATGGGGATTTTTTCGAAGACACTATTAATAAAAATTTAAATCTTGCAAATTTAATGAGTTATAAAGATTTAATGATATCTGAACTTAGTGGTGGAGAATTCAAGCTTATCCAAGTAATAAAAGCAATGCTAAATAATCCAGACTTAATTATTATGGATGAACCTGATGTGTTTTTAGACTTCGGAAACCTTAATTCTCTTAAAGATTTAATTAATTCACACAAAGGAACAATGTTAATTATTACCCACAATAGATATCTATTGAATCATTGTTTCAACAAAATTATTCACCTTGAAAACATGGAGCTCCAAGAATTTGATGGAAGCTATATTGATTATAACTTCTCATTACTTCAAACTAAAATTGAATTACAAGAACTAGCTGCTGCTGATACTGAAGAAATTGAGAGAAACGAGATATTAATAAATAAACTAAGAATTATTGCTACTGAGAACGCTGAAGCTTTTAGAGGGAGAACTCTAAATGCTAGAGTTAAAATTCAAGAAAGATTAGAAAAACGTAGAATTAAAGCACCTTTTGTAGATATTAAGGAAGTGGATATCGGTTTAGTTACAGGTAATAAAATCAAAGAAGACATTGCTTTAAAAGTTAATAATTATAGTGTTTCCTTTGATGATGTACTTCTAGAAAATGTTAACTTTGAGGTTAAAGCTACTGAAAAGGTAGCAATTATCGGTTCAAATGGTACAGGAAAAACCACTTTACTTCAAGAAATCTTTGAAAATAATCATGATTCTATTGAGCTAAATGAAAAAGCTAAAGTAGCTTATTTATCTCAGATCCAAAATAAGACACTAAATGCTTCTAATACTATCCTTCAAGAGTTCTATGATGCTGGTTTTAAAACTTATGAAGATATTAAATCACATATTTTAGACTATGGTTTTGAAGAAGAAATGATTAATAGAAAGATAGGAACTTTATCTGGTGGCGAAAAAAATATGCTTCAATTGGCTAAACTTTCTGCTAGTGACGCAAATCTGTTGCTTCTTGATGAACCAACAAGTCATTTAGATACCTATTCACAAATAGCCTTAGAAAAAGCCATAAAAAACTATAATGGTTCGATTCTCATGATTTCTCATGATTTCTATACTATAGTAAACTGTATGGATTCTATTTTAATAATTGAAGATAAGACTATTAGGAAAATGAATATGCGGAAATTTAAAAAAATGATTTATGCTAATCATTTCGGCAAAGACTATTTAGAAATTGAACAAAATAAAAAATTACTTGAAACAAAAATAGAATTGGCTTTAAAAGCTACTGATTTTGAACTTGCAAAAGTTTTATCTGAAGAATTAGAAGAGCTAATTAAGTTACTCTAAATTTAATTCATGGCAATGTAATAAATCTAAGAAAACATTAAAATTTAAAATAAGGATTGTTCTTATCAATGCTAAGAATAATCCTTATTTTTGTTAATTATGCTTCACTCTTTATCTTTTCCAATAAGCCTTCTACAAAGTTTGGCTGTTTTAATATAGGCCTTCCAAGCGCTATAAAATCAACCTCACCCTTTTCAACCATATCCGCAGCTATTTCAATATCTTCCAAATCGCCAGCACCAATAACAGGAACTGTAACTCTTGACTTTACGGTTTTAATCATATCTCTTAGCATTGCTGGTCCTTTTAATACAAGCGGTGGAAGCATACCTGATGAAGTATCAAGAATATCTATTCCCGCTTCAACGAGCTTTTCTGCTACCTGACATCCTTCTTCAAGGGTTAGTCCTCCTGTAAGAAGGTCATCTAGTCCAAGACGAACGAGCAATAGTAAGTCATCACCTATGGCCTTTCTCACCTCTGTTGTTATCTCTAAAAGAAAACGACTTCTATTTTCCAGGCTTCCGCCGTATTCATCAGTTCTTAAATTAGTTATGGGAGACAAAAATTGAGTCAATAAGAATCCGTGGCAATTATGTATTTCTACACCATCAAAGCCTGCCTTTTTAATTCTAATCGCAGCCTTTACAAAATCTTCTTTTATTTGCTGAATCTCCTCAATAGTCAAAGCCTTTGGCATTGTGCGTTTGAAGGCAGGGTTTATTACAGCTGATGGGGCCACAGCTTCCATTCCTGTGAGTTCAACGTTAGCAGCACTTCCTGCATGATTTATCTGAACAATTCCAACTTGGTTATTTTTATGTATAATATCTGCAAGCTTTGCTAATCCTTCGATACATTCATCTCTATCAACATATATAAGCTTCTCTCTATACTGGCCGGCACTCGCTACAGCTGCCTGTTCAACAACTATAAGTGATGGCCCTGTGCGCTTTTTGTAGATTGATAATAGCTCCTCTGTAATCAATCCATCCTCCGTTGCCATTGCAATATCAAAAGGGGCACAAGCATATCTGTTCTCAAAAGTGAATCCTTTAACTGTAAGATTCTTGAGTAAAATTGATCCGTTACTCATTTTTTCACATCCTTCGTTAATACTTTTTTTCATAGTATAAATAACAAAATAACATAGCTAGCACATGCATTAATTATATCTATTTGCAAATCATTTATCAATTTTTTAATATATAAGCTAAACATGATTTCTATTAAAAAACTTAGTAAGTATGATTCTTAGAATTTAATTTATTTTTAAGCATTTTTTCTAATATTGCCTCAGTTTTATCTAGATTCTCTTTTTGTATTTTCACTTCTTCTATCTTTCTATGTAAAAGTTCAATCTTTGTATCAATTGAAATTAGATCCGAATTGCTTTTTTGAATCTCTCTAATCTCTCCTAAAGAGAATCCTACGGAATGAACTGTTTTTATCATTAAAAGGTATTCTATTATATCTTCAGAATAATTACGATAATTATTTGAGTCTCTACTAACATATTTTTCAGGAATCAAATCTTGTTTTTCGTAAAATCTAATAGTAGATATAGATAATCCTGCTTTTTTTGCTACTTCATTTATTTTCATAAAAAACCTCGCTAATTTTTCTTGACTATAAACCTTACTTCATAGTTTATAATACATTTTGAGCAATTCATTAGTCAAATACTAAAAGAATGGAGAGGATTATAATGGAAAACATAAATAAAAAAACAAAAGCAGTGGTATTAGGCGGTGGAGGTGTAACTGGCATAGCTTGGGAGATTGGGATAATTACAGCTTTGTTACAGGAAGGCATTGATTTATCAGACGCTGATGTAATTATTGGAACCTCTGCAGGTTCATTTGTTGGCACTGCACTTGCAAGTGGATATGATATGAAAAAACTTTACGATTCCCAATTCATCCCAAATAAATCAGAAGTCAATGTATCAGTAAGCTCTGAAGTTATGAAATTATGGGCTGAAGCCTTTATATATGGAAAAGATGATAAAAAGAATATTGGAAAGATGTTTGGAGATATCGCAAAGAAGTATCCTTCCAAAATCTCAAAAGAAGAACGTCAGTCAATTGTAGAATCAAGACTTACTACAACTATTTGGCCATCAAAATTGAAAGTCACTGCAGTAGATGCGAAAACAGGAGATCTGCATGTATTTGATAAAGATTCAGGTACTTCACTTGTAAATGCAGTGAATGCTAGTGGCGCTGTTCCAGGCCTATGGCCTTTCGTAACTTTTAATGATAGAGATTGGATTGATGGTGGTATGATTTCAAGTACCAATGCATTTTTGGCAGATTCTTATGACAAAGTGGTAATTTTGTCTCCTATGCCACAAAAGTATGGATTAGTTCCTAGTGTTAAAGAAGATGCTGAAGAAATGCAAAAAACAGCAGCTGTATCTCTTATTATCCCTGATAACGATAGTATTTTAGCAATAGGAAAAAATCCTTATGATCCTAGTCGCACTCCATTTTCTGCACAAGCAGGATTTAATCAAGGAATAAAAGAAGCTATATCAATTCACAAAACATGGTGTTTATAATCAAATAAGTACAATAATACACAAAAAATCCATATGTTTTTTTGTGTATTATTGTATTTGTATCTATGTATTCTTATGGTGATTGAAAAGAAAAAAGCATGAAGATTCAGGCTTTATCCTGCATTTCCTTCATGCTTTACAAGTGGTACATGTGTGGTTGAACTCATTTATTATTTCTATTTTGCTTTTACCTCATAGCCATCCTTATTAATACTTACATTATAACTTTTGTTATGCCATATAATCGAAAAATCCATACTGTTTATACTTTTAGGTAGCTTTGGTTCAAATTTTAATTCTTCACTATCCATTGGACTTTTTAGTCCAGCAAATCCAAATACAACTAGTTGCCAAAGGCCTCCACAGTTTGCGATATGGATTCCTTCCTCTGCACCTTTTTTTTCTAAAGACATGTCTATATCAATAGCTTTATTAAGAAACTTTTCTGTATCTTCCTCCTTACCAATCCAACAACAGATAATACTATGTATTGCTGCTGAAAGCGAGGAATCATGAGTAGTTATAGGTTCATAATACTCATATGCTTTAATTATTTGTTCCCTTGAAAATTCCTTTTGGAATAGAACCATTAGTTCCAACACATCTGCCTGTTTCAGAGCCTTTGAACGATAATTTTTTTCCTGAGATATAAAATGGCCAAAAGGCTTGGACCTGTCTTTCCATATTGTCAAAAAGTCTAAATCTGCATATTTATAAAAATCCTCTGACTGAGGAACAATTTCAGTATCTTTATCATAGCACAATACTAACTTTGCTTGCACTTCACTAAAATTCTCAATCTCTGATTCTCTCAAATTTAGTCTTTGTGCTATACTTATATAAAAATCTACGTTAGATTTTTTTATTTTATCTATATACTCTATTGTCTTTGATAAGTTAAACTTAACCATTCTGTTTGTATAAGAGTTGTTTCTCGTTAGTGGGAGGTATTCATCTGGTCCCATAACTCCCAAAAGTTCGTAGTAGCCTTTTTCATTTTTATCCACTCTATCTATCCAATATCTAGATGTCTCAACAAGTATATCTATGCCATAGTTCTGCATAAACTCCTCGTCATTTGTTGCCATATAATAATGCCAAATTGCATAAGCTATGTCTGCAGTCACATGTATCTCATGATCTGCATACTGCCAAAGTGGACACTGTTCTTCTCCTGTAACTGATGACTCCCATGGATAACGTGCACCATTATAACCATAGTGTTTAGCATTCTTTTTGGCACCTTCTAATGTATTGTATCTAAATAGAATTAAGTTTCTTGCTGCTTCAGGGTTGGTATATATATAATATGGAAGCATATAAATTTCTGTATCCCAGAAATACCTTCCAAAATAAGCTTCACCAGCATACCCTTTTGCACAAATAGCTACACGAGAATCTTTTTCAGCATTACTTCTTATAAGATGATATATTGACATACGAATTGCTATTTGTAAATTATCATTACCACCTATTTTTATATCACTATTTTCCCATTTTTCATCCCACTTCAATTTATGAACTTCATAAAGTTTATCAAATCCGCTTTCTTTGGCCCTTTTTAACAGTTCCATTCCTTTAGTTAACATTAAATCTTTTTCAGTGTCTCTATCGGTAATTAAAATATTATATTTATTTATAGTGATTTCTTCATTTTCATTCATTGGAACATTACTTTCTAAAAACGCTACATTTGTTCCTAGTTTTTCATCCCATGCTTCACCATTCATGGACTGAGTGGAAGAAATTTGTGTAATGCTATCTCCTTTGTCTGTAGTTGTCTTAACTAAAACATCTTTTTCATCAGTAAAACTCATTTCTATATTGTTTAAGTGGTTATACCCATTTGTTCTCACATTACCATTGATACCTGAATTGATTTTAAGTTTACCATTTCCTTTTAGTAACTTTATTTTTATCTGTTGAGCACAAATATTCTTGTCATTTAAACTTATAAAACGACTATACTTTAATTCAAGTTTTGCTCCACATTTTGTATTCCATATAAAAATTCTATTTAATGTTGCATCTCTCAAGTCTAACCATCTTGTATATTCTTCTATTTCACATCTTTCCGTATCAAGTTTTTCATCTTCAAAACATAGTATCACTTCCAAAAAACATGGAAGGTTTATTATCTCTTCCTTTAATAAAGGGTGTATTCCTACTATTCCAGGAACGTAAGTCCCCCATTTGGATCTTGGATTTCTTGCCGTCTCTAGCGTAACATTAGCTGGCATTCTTATATACTCTTCATCTTGAGGTGCATCATTAATACCCTCTTCAAAGCTACCTCTAATGGACATAAACCCATTACCTTGGGTGAAAATACCTTCATAATACTTATTATTATTCACATTAAATTGATCTTCTTTTATACACCATAATTTATCAAATTTATTAAATTTCATTTTAACCTCCTACATAACTAAAGAGTTCCTATTATGAAACTTAATTTATACTTGTTCGAAAATCACGCACCTATGAATTTTAGCATGTATAAATTAATAGTTGAGCTAGGAGCTCTATAAAAGTAAATATTATCCTTTAACTGCTCCATCAGCTAAACCAGACACAACTTGCTCTTGTAATAAACAATATATAACTATAGTAGGGATACAAATCACCATAGTAGCTGCAAACAGCGCACCATAATTTGTAGCTAATTGGGAAGTAAAATAATTTAATGCAACTGGGAGTGTTCTACTTTTATTGCCGCTAGTCAGTACCATAGCAAACTGAAATTCATTCCAACAAGCTATAAATTGAAGAATGCCAGCTGTAGAAAATGCCGGTTTCGCAATAGGTACTATTATCTGTATATAAGTCCTTATCATACTTGCTCCATCCAACATCGCTGATTCTTCAAGTTCTTTAGGAATAGTTAAGAAATAACTCCTCATCACATAAAGTGTGATCGGTATACCAAATCCAGTGTATACCAAAATAAGTCCAAATATATTATTGTATAATCCAATCTTTGTAATCGTACGATATAAAGGTAACAAAAGTGCTGTGTTAGGTATCATAAGTGTGACAGAAAGTAATAGCATTAAAATATTACTACCCTTGAATTGCCATCTTGCTAATACATATGCTGCCATACCTATAATGATCAAATTTAAAATCGTCGCCGCGCAACTAACTATTACACTATTTAAATAAAAAGTTACTAGTGGCGAAGTTTTAAAAGCAAAATAGTAGTTGCTTAAGTTAAAAGACTTAGGTAAAGAAAATGCAGACGTTAATATTTCACTATTTGTTTTAAACGAAGACACAAAGACCCATAATATTGGTATTACAGATATAATCACAATTACTATCAAGAAGATATATTTCATTATATTTAGTATATATTTCATTGACTTCATATTTTCCCCTCCTTCTTATTTTATAAATCCGACTTTCCCATTTTAAAAACTTTAGTAGTTGCAACAATAATCACTACACCTAATAATATAAGCACGGTTCCTATTGCATTGGCGTATCCAAAGTTGTTATCTAGCATTGAGGTCTTGTAAATATAAAGAGGTAAATTTAATGTGTTATTCCCTGGGCCTCCATTGGTTGTCATAAAAATCAGATCAAAATTTTTCAACATACTGGTTGCTGCAACTATAACACATGTACCGATAATATTTCTTAACAGTGGAAGCACAATGTAAAAGTTTTTTTGTAGTTCTGTAGCTCCGTCTATTTGCGCTGATTCAAAAACTGATTTGGGAATTGTAGATATCTCTGATAAAATTAGGATAGTTACAAGTGCTGCAAAAGGTAGCCAAGTCATTGTAACGGTAAGAAAAGATGTACTATAATCAAAAAACCAATTTCGAGTGAAATCCTTTACTCCAAATAATCTAATAGAGGCATTCAATGCTCCGAATTTCGGATTAAAAACGAATAAATAAACCATTCCAAGTGCTGCTGCAGATATAATATTTGGTATCATATAAGCAGTTCTAGCAAATTTCCAATAAAACTCCTTTTTAGATAATATTAATGCTACAGTTACTCCTATAGAAACATGTATAACACCTTGAAGAATGGTCCATATTACAGTATTTGTAAAAGCTTTAATAAAATCTAAATCCTTAAACATATTTATGTAGTTCGTTAACCCGTTAAACTTTAATTTTGATACAAGATGCCAATCTGTAAATGATGTTGAAACAAGTGATATAATTGACCACCCATATATTAACGCAAATAAAATTATTACAGGCAACAAGAACAAGAATATGCCTAATTTATTATTTTTCATATAATCAACTCCTAAAACTATTCTCTTCTGAAATACTAAACTTCAGAAGAGAATAATTAACTTTTTATCAATTACTTACTTAATCTGCATTCTTCGCTGCAATATCACTTAAGCTCTTTGCCATTTCCTCAGGAGTTATCTTATTTGCAGCTAATTGTGAATATAAATTAGAAAAAGCTGAAGTTACATTTGCATAATTAATTGTATCTAGTGATTGGTATCTAACCTTTGAGTCAAAATTAGCATTTACAAGGTCACTTAATACAGGATTTGCATTTTTAAAATCATCAGAGATCTTTACATTTTTTGAGATTGGTAATTGTGATAGCATTTCTAAATCAGTTTGCTGTGATGTATTATCAGTTAAAAACTTAATAAATTTAGCTGCTGCATCCTGGTGAGCCTTATCCTTTGAGCAGATTAAGTATCCTTCTCTAAAAGAAGTTATTAATCCTGATTTAGGATAAGCGGCACAACCAACCTTTTTATCAAAACCTGCTGTAGACTTCTCTTTATTTGAAAAGTCTGAGATCATCCATGGGCCATTAGCAATAATTGCAGCTTTTTCACTAGTAAAGCTATTGGCTGCATCTGCATATTTTGCTCCTATAGCATCACTAGTAGTATAGTTTTGCAACATTTTTTGAATTTGCTTTAAGGAATCGATTACTTCAGGTGTATTATAGTTTTTTGGATGCATTGTGTTCATAAACTTATTACCAGCGTCTCCACTTGTTCCAATCAAGGAAGCAAGAATTAGATTAGTTGTCCATGAATTTTCACCAGTCATCATTGCTAAAGGTGTAAATCCCTTTGACTTTAATTTATCACAGTTTGAGAACCATTCATCCCAGGTTTTTGCTGGTGTAATTCCAGCCTTTTCGAACATATCTTTATTATAAAAATAACCTACAACGTCCACTGAATCTGGTATAGAATAAAGCTTTCCATTTACAGTTCTTGCTGCTAATGCCTCATCAGTCATAGAAGCCTTCCAATCTTTATCAGCATCTATATAAGGAGTCAAATCTACGGCAATCCCACTTTTAACTGCTAGGTCATATAATCCTTGCTTACCATTGATAATGTCAGGTGTTTGTCCAGAAGTCATAAGTAACTTTATTTTATTAACATAAGCGTCGTCACTAGGTATATCTTCGATTTCAACTTTAATTTCTGATCCATATTTTGCATTAAATGCTGCAAGCTTCTTCTGAAAAGCTGGAGCACCTACATTTGTACCTGTAAAGAAATTCGGAAATGTAATAGTTACTGGCTCTTTAGATGCTGTTGAAGATGTATTGGTACTTGAATTGCTACATCCACCTATGGATGAAACTACAGTAATAATTGACACTAATATAAGACTTTTCACAAAATTTTTTTTCATTCTTGAGACCCCCCTAATTTTTGAAATCTTTCAATTTATGTGTTAATTATATAATTAAAATTTATAATTGATAATGCAAAATACATACTTGAATTTGTGGTTTCTTTTCTAAAATTAAAGGTTGTTTTTCTTTTAATAAAACCACAAGCTAATTTATTGTATTTTTTATACTTTTGTTATGTTTTTAACACTTAATAAAATATAAAAAGGAATTTTCTAATATTATGTAGAATTGATTATTTGAAATATCTGTTACTTAATATTAAGCTTTTTAATTTCTGCCCACAATGGAATGTTAGTATAATAGTAAAGGAGTAAACAAATGCGTAAGCTACGTAAGCTATTTTTATATGATATGTTATCTATCAAACGTAAAATTTTTATAGTAATTATACTAATAACACTGTTACCATTACTTATTTCAGTGGTATATTTTTATGAAAGCTTTTCGTCTGTATTAAATAAAGTTGCTAATGATGCACTTCTTAAAGCCGTACAAGACGCAAATAGAAATATAGAAGCTTCCTTTGATAGTATTGACACTACTACATCACAGTTAGTTTCTAATCCTATAGTATTAAAAAATACAATGAATTCTTATGCTTTCCCAAACTTCTATTCGCCGGCATTAAGCCCCGATGATCTCCAATCCTCATTTAAATATACCTTGCTCATTAACCCGGCCTGGGATCACGGTTTAATAAACTCAATTTATTTATTTGACAATAGTGTACTTTATTACTCAGTTTCACGATCTAAAAAAAATATTCAAACTGTCAATTCAGATAATATAAATATCTATAATCGCTATTCATATTATAATGGAAAAGATAAAATACTAATTCCACCGCAAAATAATGATAATTCCATATATTGTTTTAGAAACATTTTTGATATAAATAACAATAAAGTATATTATAGATTGATATTAGCAATTGATGAAAATATATTATCTCAAGATTATAACTCAATTTTGATATACCCTGAAACCAAAGCATTTATTTATGATGAAAACGGTGTCATATTTTCCGCGCTTGATAAAAAACTTTTAGGCAAGCCTATGGATGCTCAGTTTCTTAATCTTGTTAAAACTGCAAAAATGAATGTAACATACTATGCCAAACAAAAATATTTTATTGCATCCAAAAAAATTGATAACACCAATCTTACTTTTACTATTTTAGTTCCTCAAAATCAGATTTTACTAAACTTATCAAAAAGTATAAATAACTTTTTGATCATAGTTCTATTTATATTTGGTTTATCTATATTGGCAAGTATTTTTATATATAAAAAGTTCATTAAAATTGTTAGTGACTTTTTGAATGCAGTTAAGTTAGTAAATCAAGGAGACTATACTGCTAAGTTACCAATTTACGAAGATCATGAGCTTAATCAAGTAAGTATTACCTTCAATGCTATGACCTCTGAAATACAATATCTTATAAATCAGGTGTATGAGAAGCAACTTCTTTTAAAGTCCACAGAATTGAAGTTCCTTCAATCTCAAATGAATCCGCATTTTCTGTTTAATGTTTTAGCTACTATTAGTTGGAAGTCCCGAATGTCTGGAGATGAATCTATATATAAAATGATTACATCTTTAAGTGAACTATTGCAAGCAAGTATCTATTCTAATAGTAAAACTGAAATACCAATCAGTAAAGAACTTCAATATGTAGAGTTCTACCTGTATCTTCAGAAGACCCGTTTTGAAGATAGGTTAACATATACAATAAATATATCTGATGATTTTTTATTAGATTGTTACTTACCAAAGCTTTCTTTAGAACCAATAGTGGAAAATGCTGTGGTTCACGGTTTAGAAAATAAAATTGGAAGTGGAAATGTTACAATAAATATCAAAAGTATAGAGGACTCAATTTACTTTGAGGTCATAGATGATGGAGTTGGCTTTGACTCAAAAAATATTCTTCAAAATAATACAGAGCCACCATCAGCCAGTAGAAATCATAATAGTATCGGTCTTTCTAATACTGATAAAAGGCTTAAACTATTGTATGGAGAACAATATGGGATTTCTATTAAATCTGAAAAAGATGAGGGGACAACCGTAACTCTTCATATTCCAATTGATAGAGGGGGACTTACAAATGTATAATGTAATGATTGTTGATGATGAACCTACAATAAGAAAAGGACTTAAATGCTTTATAGATTGGGCTTCCCTTAACTGTGAAGTTGTTTGTGAAGCTAATAATGGCATTGAAGCAAAACAATACCTACAATTGAATAAGGTTCATATAGTTATATGTGATGTAAAAATGCCAGGCATGGATGGAATTGAATTATCTAAATATATCTATGAAAACTTTAATAAGGTTAAAGTTATACTATTAACTGCCTTCTCAGATTTTTCATATGCTCAATCCGCAATTAAATATAATGTTGCTGATTATATTACCAAAAATAACCCTACAGAAAAGATTCCTGAAGCTATAAATAAAGTTAAGGAACTAATAAGATTGGAAAATGAAAAAGAAAGTAAATTAGAATTCCTTGAAAAAAAAATTAAAGACAATTCTTTAGAAATAAATGATTCATTTGTACGAAATATCTTAAACGGTATTATTTCAGAGAAAGAGTTTATTTCTACTAAGTTGCAAGAAATAGGAATCTCTCCAAGTAACTTCTTTGTTATATCCTATGAATTTAACTTTATTGATAATGAAGGGATAGATATTAACACTGAAGACCAAAGTAAATATTTTTTTGCTTTTAGAGATTTTTTAGAACTTGCTTATAAAAATCAGCATAGTTACAATGTCCTAATGAACCGTAATTTAGCCTGCACAATTATTTCTTTTGAAAATAGTGATTATTCACAATGCATACAATCATTACTTAAAATCTGTAATGAAATATTAGCTATGGTAGAAAATTTTATGAAACTGAGGGTTTCTATAGGCATAAGTTGTCTTCATAATGTTTCTCATATAACCACTGCCTATAATGAATCTTTAGATGCACTTGCAATGAATTTCTATAATTTAAACGAAGTATATATTTATTCTTACTCTTTAAACAAACGTAAAACACAAAATTATAATCTAGTTGAAAAATACAATAATGATATTATTAGCAAAATTTATAGTGGTGATTATGAAGATGCTATGCTACTTGTATCTAACCTTTTTGAGGTATATAAGAAAGATAATGAGCCAGTGGAGTACGTAAAAGTCTCAAGTATCTTTTTAGTTTCATTATGCTTTAGGATGCTTATCAATAACAACTTGAACTTAAGTAATTCACTAGAAAACGAAGATTATATCTACAAAAAAATTCAATCTAGTAAAACGATAAATAGTTTATATATATTAATTTCAAAGTTTATAAAACTAGTAACTGAGCTGTTATCAAATAATGAAAAGCAGCATAATTATTTAATTAGTGAAACAATTAAATTCATTCGCAAAAATTACAATAAAGATATAAATCTCAAAGCTATAGCCGAAAATATACACATTAATAGTTGCTATCTTAGCAGACTCTACAAAAAAGAAACTGGAGAGTCAATAATAGATTCCTTAAACAAGCTTAGAATAGAAAAAGCAAAGGAACTATTAAAAGATCCTACAAAAAAAATTTTTGAGGTAGCTTTTTCTGTAGGAATTGAAGATGCTGCTTATTTTACTCATGTTTTTATAAAGTATACTGGCGTAAGTCCAAAGGAATATAGAGCAAGTTTATTTCTCTAATAGCCTATTTCTAGCCTCCAACAACGGAATCTAGATTTTAGTAAAAATCATAATATTATAATAGAAAAGGTTACCTAAGTATATCTACATTAGGTAACCTTTATTACTTTTTATACACCTACAAGCTCAAATGTAGCCTTTGAATCACAAATTCATTCCACCAACTGGAAAGGACAATATCTTTTTATCCATACTCATCTATTTACACTTACAGAAGAACCTATTTTGCCTAGTGTAATTGTTACTTCAGTGGTATTAACTGGAACTTCCACAACACCATTCGCGTTATCAATTGTACCTACAGTTGTGCCTACTATATTGTTTACCATTATTGGGAGTTGAACACTCCATTGTTCTTTTGTACCTTTCGCAACTTTTGAATTTTCTTTATTTAAATCAAAGGTTACTTTCAGTTTATTACCTTTTCTCTCGATTTTGTAACCTGCCCGGCCTCCTTGAAGTACAGGATAGTTTTTCACGCTAGCAATAACTTTATTATCAGCTGTGGCATGTTCTACCCATTCATTTGGAATACCGCGTCCTATAATAAAATCAACGTTTTTGTTATCATTATAAATTTTTTCAGCTATAAGTGAATCATATAGAACTTTTGAGGCTGTTGCCTGTCCCCACATATGCTGATTGGATCCTCCACCGGATGCTGCATTATCGTGTTTCCATACTGGAGAAGTTGGATCTTGTTCTGGATAATTTGTTGGTCCAATACCTTCCCACCAACCAAAAGGCGAGCTCATAGTACTGTTTATTGAATATTCATAAGCTTTTATTCCTATATCTCTATAGTCTTTACCACGAAGTGCCGCAATGCCATATCCTGCATTGTATGCACTGGAATACCATCCATGAGGATATCCTCCAAAATTATAAGGAGATGCTTCTGGTAAGTTTTTACGCCTATCAATTCCATATGCGTAAGTCTGGTCTATCATGCTAATATTGGCTCCTGCTTTACTTTGATCTGCACCATATAGATATCCATCCCAAGTAAAGCCACCAAACAACAATGCTGATGCCCAGTTTGCATCTCTAATATCACCACATCTGTTTTTAGTATTAGGCTCAACAAGTGAAGCTGGCATATAGTTTAAGTTATTGCTACTAATGGTCTTTTCAAGTGTATCCGTAACAACTTTCAACAAGCTGTCATACTCAGCTTTAGCCCACTGAACTTCTGATAAATAATAATCTTTAGTACTTTGAATACTTTCCTTATTAGCCAATTCACTACAAATATATTTATACGCTGTAAGACCCATTAATGCTGCTTGGTCATCAACAGTCCATTGCCCATAGGCGTCTATGGCCAAAGTGTTTTTCATGATACCATCATGTGCTGCGCCTGTACGATCATCATGAATTGAATGTGCCGTTGTTTTTATAACATTTTCAAACTTTTCTTTTATAAATTCAAGATCTCCAGTTTTGCTCAAGTACACAGAGTATGCCCATGGTAGTTTCCAGTTTGCATCCCAATACAAATCAGAATCTATTTTACCGTTTTCAATATTTATACCACCAGTCATTGGCACACTTACAAGATAGTTTTTTGCATCCTTAAAATCACCAGCTGTAATAAGTGACTGTAAAATTCCGATTGTATCATGTGAAAATAATCTATCATAACCATTTTCACCAACATGTAAAAACTTGTTATCTTTTATGATAAGGGTATATATATACCCTGCCTTATAAGCATTTACCAAGCTATCCTTATCGTTTGCTTCCTTACTATTAGGCAGACTTATATCAATTATTCCAGCAAGTCTATTATCCCAATATGTTCTCATGACTTTATAGTTATTTTCAAACACACTAGATTTACATTTTCTATCAGTTGATTTTGCAGCTTCGATAATCTTCTGATCAGTTGGGAACTCAACTTTAGGTGATATATCATATCCGTTACCTGAATGTCCCTCATTTTCAAATCTATCTGTTTTAATTGCGTATTCTCTTACAACTGTTTCTCCTTTATTAATCACTAAAGAAGATTCAGCTTCATCATTTAGTGGCAATAATTCTTGTGATACAACAGGAAGCAATCGTTTTTCATGGGAGAGGTTCGTTGCAGTCATTTTTACATAAGCAACTTCTACTGGGTTCCCATCAATTATATGCTTATTAGCAAACTCTTCAATCTTATAGTTAACATCATCTACTGTATATTCGCTAACATAGCAAGGCAAATAGCCGTCTCTATTGTACCACTGAATTGAAGCTCCTTTCTGTTTGATGCCTGTCACACCAAATCTAACCATCAGATTTCCTCTACTTACTATCTTAAAGGAACCATCAATAAATGCAATCGGAGCGTTCATATCACCTTCAAAACCAAATGAACCTGTAAGTCCACCATCTGTTTCAGATGTATATTTTCCAGATACCTGAAGCTTTGAAATAGCATTTAGGATAGCTGCATATGCCTGTAGCTTCTCATTGTCTGAAGCTCTTCTGCCTAATAACTTTGCCTTTGCAATAGCATCATTCAATATGGCTACAGAAGCGTCAGTATATCCTTTAACTGCTACTTTATCAAGACTATTAATAACTTTATCAAATTTTTCAATATCAATATTTATAACTAACTTGTTCTTCGCAGCTTGAAGCTTGCTTACTTCCACATTAATTTCATCCTGTGTAGCATCAAAGTTGTTTAGACAATTTTTTGCTGATGTTAAAGCATCGCATAGTGATAACCAAGATTCAACGGTATATATATTCTTATTATAATCACTTACTTCCGATACCAAACCCTCTAGAATGCTTCTATTCACACTTACTTCTTTTATAACTTTTAGTATTCCAGTGCCAAGTTGTCCTTCAGGCACAAAGCTTCCTGAAACAGTTTTACCGAAAATTTCATCTTTCGTATAATAATTCTTAGGCATAACTGTCCAGCAATATACATTATTTTGAAGGGTACTCTGAGTCACATCAATTGCATACCTTGTATTAGCTACTATTTCATAACCAAGCTTAACTGTAGTTAATCCACCACTTACAACGTCCTTTTTACTTACGGTAGTTTGAGTTAGTGCAGCTCCCTTAGGTAGTCCATTACTATCTGTTGCATATAGCTTTACTACTAAATCACTTCCATCATCTGATGCTTTTGTTAGTTCCACTTGGACATATCCCATATTAAAGTTTACATTAGATGTAAAGGTTTGATATCTATCCTGTTGATCTGTAAGATGCCCCAATGCATAACTTAACCCTTTTTGATTGCTCGTATAGTCGATCATTATATTTGTATCTTTTCTTACAAGATTTTTTTGAGCCTGCTCAAGGGCGGATTTTGCATTATCTACCTCTGCTTGTGTAGCATCAACTTTATCTAGTACTGTTTTTGCAGCAGCTCTAGAATCCTCAAATTTCTTCCAAGAGTCATCAGTAAAAAAGCTTTGAGTTATACCCATAAAGTCATTGTAAAGATCTTGCAAAGGTTGCTTATTAATAATTTCACCATTGCTTACTGCTATACTTGATACTGATGAATTACCATCATGGGCATTTTTATATGTCTGTACACCCTTAACCTTTAACACCGTATTAGCAGGTATATCCACTTGATATTTGTATATTTGAGCTGTATCCCCTGCATCCATACTCTTTTTACCAACATATACATCATCTAAATAAAAATTCACATCTACCTTTGCCTGCCAAAGACCAGCAGTAAATACTACAGTTGTTGGGGTAGGTTGTGAGGCTACTGAAAAATTCCAACCTACATTATCTTTACAGGTACCAGCTTCTCTATCCTCTGCTAATGGTAAAAAAACACCAAAGCCAGTATCGTTAGTACCTTTTTCATATCCTGCCATGCCATTATTCCAGGTGCTAGCTACATGGTTGGCATCACCATTAGTTTCTTTGCCTTCGGTTACAGTATTGGGAAGTGCGCCAAAGGAAATAGCATTTTGTGAAGCTCCCTTCTTAATCTGTATAATACCATTTGAGCCATCGCCCTTTAAATGCATCCAATCAACA
The DNA here is from genome assembly GCF_024341905.1 of Clostridium folliculivorans. Classification (GTDB taxonomy): domain Bacteria; phylum Bacillota; class Clostridia; order Clostridiales; family Clostridiaceae; genus Clostridium_AR; species Clostridium_AR folliculivorans. The sequence continues at coordinate 553,448 of NZ_BQXY01000001.1, read as the reverse complement.
TTTCCAACCTGTGATAGGTCAAAAGTATACACACCGTTAACTTGTGTTTGTACAATATTTAATTTGTTAGATCCTACTGCTATACCTGAGAGTGAAAAATTTCCCCACTGCGATAATGTCTCCGTTTGCATACCCTCAACCTTTAGTTCCTTATTTGCAGGTATGGTTACTTGAAACTTATATACCTGAGAGGTCCCACCAGCCTGTATTGATTTTATTTCAACAGGTGTAGCTTCGCCTTCTATATAGAATTTTACATCTACTTTTGCCTGCCAAACTCCCAAACCAAATACTACAGTGGTTTCCTTTTGCTGTGCTGCTACATTAAAGTTCCATCCAACATTACCACTACAGGTACCAGCACTTCTTGTATCTTTTGGGAAGAAAACGCCAAAACCTGTATCCTTAGAACCTGTTTCATATCCTGACATACCATCTTTCCAGCTATATGATAGATAGTCTGAGTCTCCACCCTTATCCACTTTTCCCTCAGTGCCTGTGTTTGATAATGTATTAAAGGAAATAGCACTGGGGGTACTTGCCTTCTTAATTTGTGTAATATTACCAGAACCATCTCCCTTTAAATGCATCCAGTCAACATTTCCATCCTTAGTAAGGTCAATAGTACCCTCGCCGTTTACTTGATTTTGTTCTATAGCAAGGGTTGTACCTTTCTCATCTGCATATATCATCCCATTTTGCAAAACTGTTGAAAGCAATAAGCATACACTTACTGCCAGAGAAACCTTTTTTGAAATCACTCTTTTAATCATTTTCCCCCTCCATTATAATAAGTATTTTCAACAAGTTTTCTTAAATTAATATATTACTTCTGCCATTATAAATTTAAATTCATAAGAATATCACTTCTCCCCCCTTACTATTGCAAATTCAAGAAACTTACGTTTGTATTTAATCCTCCTTTTGATTAAAGTCTAAAATGACTATTACTTTTTCTAAATAACCTATTGGGATACTCAATATATAGTTCTATTAGGAATAACAATCAGCATTATAGAAATGAAGCCAGTAGAATAATACTGTAAAGATAACGTTTACCATTTAGCTTCTATTCTATTTATTATGTATATTGAATGCATGTGAAACTATTGTAAACACACACATATAAATATAAATTATATATAGCAAATAATTAATACAAAATAGAAACTTTAAATTGTGTTATTTTGCTGATTCTAAGAGAGCTTTCTTATAAGAACTGAAAGTATTGAAATTGTTTGTATTTTTTTTACTTAAGTATCACTATCTTTACGAATTCCATTAGTCAACACTCTTCATTATTTCTTTATACTTAATAATTTCACCTTGTCTCCAGATATCAGAATATGAAAAAGAGCCAGGTTTTCCAATCATTTTCTGATTTGAAATTCCTGACTTCTGATATGACTTTTTTACTAGCACCACGATCTTTTAACATTATTGATTATTGAAATATCCTATGTTGAACGTTTATCTGCAGCTCTTTTATCTGTATTTTGGCTACATACTCCTTTGGGTATGCTTCAGTGGTTAGGAACAGCATGTATTATATTTACAGTTATACTTTTGTCACGCACTAAGTATGGACAACTCCAGACCTGAATTTATTAATTGATGTATAAAAGACTTGCTTTATTACAGTAAGTCTTTTGTACAACAACTCATAACTCATGGGCCTGCACTTATACTTAGTACTTTAACACTCCAATGAAAGCCACTTATTGTTACTCTTTTCTATTTTCATCATCAAATACGTGGTCACGCCTAGATCAAACCTAACCACTATTGTACCAACCTGTTGATATCATAAAGCTATTAGTTCATCAATATGCTTAAAAATCCATTTAAGTTAAACACCTTGTTAGTTTCAAATATCTCTGCTAAATTCTCTATATTTTCCTCTAAATGCTCAACGTCTTTAGAATACATGTGCATTATATCAACTGCATCTTTATCTGTAAGTTGTCCGCTTTCTATCCATCTAAATAAAAATAATTCCTTAATCATTAAGTAACTAACCACCGCTGTTTTCACTTTTGCCGCTACATCATAATCAAAAACAGCTTTCATAAAATATCTAAATACAAAGTAAACTAGCAGATTTTCAAACTTGTACATCTTTTCTTTATAATACTCATTAAATTGTTTATGTTTATCTAAATAAAGTTCTGCATCACTATCACACTGCCAAAAATAGTTTAATACCTTATGTAATCCTAACGGATCATTTGAGTTTATATGTTTTAATTCTTTGAACACTTTAAAAAACTCATGCATATTATTATATTTGATGATTCCATTACCTTTATATTTATCAAAACTATTAACAATTTCATTTCTAACGTCATTGTTTACGTATTTTTCATTAACGGCTTTTATTCCCATTATATTATTTTCATCTATTACCGCTTGAACTTCACTAGTAAATTTGAGAATTAAAGAAACTCTATCCTCTAGCACAATATCACTGTTTTGAAGAATATCAAAAACTATTTTTCTGCTTTGCAAAAGATAAATAAAAAGCATAGCATTAATATCATTATATGAAGTTATTTCTTCTTCAATTTCACTTACTTCAAATTCTACTTTTTTATTGCCTCTTAATATTATTCTTGCTGCTTCTGGACAGGACAGTGATAGCCCTATTTCACGTAAGCCACCAAACTCTTCAGTGTATCTTGGATACTGCCTGCAGGTATAGCAAAGAGTATCAGCCCCAAGCTCAGTATATATATCACACATTTTGTTTTCATTTAGAAATGCACAGTCATTACCTTTTAATACAAATATATTTTCTCCATCACGATTCACTATCTTATCATGTAGTCTTTTTCCAAACTCTCCATCTACCTTTTGATATTTATTATATGTCTCATCATCAATTACGATCTCCCACCCAGCGCAGCATGTATCTTCACACTCTGAGGCTATGCATTTGAATTCTTTAAAATAATCTGGTACTCGAATCTTCATTTCTTATCTCATCCCACTTATATTTTTTTAGTTATTCCTTAATTTTAATACCTATTGATGATATCATCAAGTAACTAGGGATTTATACTTAGCACCCTTAAACTTTGAAACGGAGTTATTACTTTAATATAATCATTATCTACAAGAAAACCTCCGTTACTTATGATAAGGTTCATTGCATCATAAAACAAAATTTCCCTCTTATATATTATATTTAATCTTATTTTTAAATTCAAATTTTCAGCATAATTCTTTCTAAACTAAAAAGCTATAAAAATCATATAGACTTTTATAGCTCCTAAAATTTATTATAGACCTACCTACAGGCATATGCATCATATTTAATTTCTGTTCTTCAGTCTAAAGCTTTGCTGCTGACTTACTTCAGATTCCACTTAATTTGTTGGTCATCAGTAGTTGCATTTGGCACTAGATCATTTTTTAAAGTAATCCCCTTGTTCGAGATCTGATATCAGAGTAGGATGCACTGGCCTCCAGTTCAAGAGCTCTTGAGTCGGTGTACTGGATCTTGGGATCTCAAGAGCTGCAATAGGACCTAGAAAACCGAAGTGAGCCTCTGCCTCCTCCCTTGTAATACTGACTACTGGTAAGTTCAGCTGGCTACCGATTACATCTGCTATATCACGGAACGGTATACCCTCATCTCCAACCCCATCCAGTTTTGATCCTGCTGGGGCAGATTCCAAAGCCAAACGAAAAAGTCGTGCCGCATCTAAACGATGTACAGCCGGCCATCGGTTAGACCCGTCGCCGATGTATGCAGAGAAACCTTTTTCACGGGCAATATTGATTAATCGTGGAATAAACCCCTTATCGCCATCCCCATGCACAGATGTTGAAAGCGACACGACTGACGCCCTTACACCACGCTTTGCAAGCGCCAAAGTTGCGTCATCTGATGCTGTACCATTTGCATGAGCTGTGGTCAAAAATGGTTTACCAGTTCCCTCAAGCACTTCCCCTATCGCCTCGATTGCTTGTAAATCTGTAGCAAGTGAACCTGCAAAATCCGAGAAATCGTGCTTAAATGCCAGATGAATAACGCCATCTGCAATAGCAGCACCACTGCGAAGGCTATCTAGGTCATCAAGTGAGCCTTGGTGCACTTCGGCTCCAGCTGCTTTTAATTTTAATGCACCATTATCTGAGCGTGTTAAACCAATGACTTCATGTCCAGCATCAATGAGTTCCCGGACAACCTCAGAACCGATATAACCTGTTGCTCCTGTTACAAAAACACGCATAAAAAAATCCTCCTTAAAAGTTCTGAACTAACATTATTAGTTACACTTATTATAATCTGTAACTGATAATATTAATAATACAACGACTTATTACAGATTACAATACATAAAATATGTAACCTGTAATAAATTTTATAGAAAAATGTTCTTCCAACTTTCAGTTTAGCCATGCTTTTTTAAGCCTAGTCAGGGTCTTGGAATATAAATAAAGCCCTCAACAATCCTATTAGGAAAGTCAAGGGCTAAAAACTTTAGCTCATGATATTTGGAGTTTTGTAAGCCCTTATGAAAATTCTAGTTCTATCTCTAATGCTAGATGGCTGGGCTTGCTTCCATCTCTTACACGATTCATTTATTAGGATTTTTAAGTCCTTTTATCAGAAGATTTACAACAGCTTCTATATTTTGCTTTCGATCAGTAGGATTATCTTCTTTTAAAATATCCTTTGAAGGTTTTTCAATTAGATTATTACACCTTCAAAATGATCCATTTCATGTTGAATTATTTGTGCTATAAATCCAGTAAACACTTGCTTTTGCTTCTTAAAATTTCTATCAAGATATTCTACCTCTATCATTTCATATCTCTTTGTTTTTCTAAAGCCAATTAAAGATAAACAACTCTCTTCTGTTTCATAAAGCTTTTCTTTCTTTAATATAACTGGATTTATCATAGGCACAATAAGGTTGCCAGCAGTAAATACTAATATACGCTTTTTAACTCCAATCATATTACCAGCCAATCCAACACAATTTTCTAAGTTTGCTCTCAATGTATCTATTAAATCATCAATTACTGCTATATCATTTTTAGTTGCCTCTTCTGATTTTTGTCCTAAAAACAATATATCTTTTACAATTGGTTTTATCATAATTTATACCCCTTTTTTTCAGTTATATTTTTTATTAAAATAAGCTATGATTTTAAAATATATCATATAATCTAACTCTATTAAATAAATTTGCTAGACAATATCTTTTCCTATAATTAGCTATAAGTTCTTAACTTAATAAACATTTAAAAAATTAGAATAACTGAATTTAGTCTTCAGTGACTAGAAAGCTATTTAAAAGTAAATAGAATTTTAGAATGCAAATAAAAAAACACTTAGGTCAAACCTAGTGTTTTCAATGCGCGAGATAAGTCTGTAAGCCGAGTTCTGTATTTGAAACAAGCGGTAAATTTATATATAAATAAATACAAATAAAAACTCTAAACATATTGATATTACTATACTTACGTAGAGTTATATATAATTGTATAAAAATATATAAAAATAAAAACTTTGTAGTTACGGTGGCAAATGGGTGGCATTTTTATATTTTGCCACCCATTCTATTATTAAAGTATTCTACGCTCAATACTTAACTTGTTTAGCCATTCAATTAGCTTATCTCTATTAATTAAAAATTTTGAACCAACACGAAAAACAGGAAAATCTGAATTTTTACTATGTGCTAACTCCATTAGTTTCCCCTTCCCTATGCCAGTAAGTTCTGCTGCCTCAGCTATAGTTAATGTTAACTTATTATAACTACCTAAACTATTTAATTCATTACTATTTGTAGTAATACTTTCTCTAATATTAGGTTTTGATTTAGATATATTTATTGACATATTAATAAAAGAATCTTCAATAGCTTCTTTTATTATTTCTCTAAGTTTATCATAATTTGTTTCTATAATAATCACCTCTATCTGTTGATTATTACCAACATAATAAGTAATAAACTTTATATAGATCATCATTAATTGATAAGAGTGAACAATCAATTTAATTTTAGAGTGATTAAAACCTTTTGTAATTATTTAAAAGCATTGATTTTCTTATTTTGACTTATTATATATAATTATTAGAGTAATATAAAAAGAGAGCTTAATTGCTCTCTTAAATTCGATTCTTAACCCATACAAATTTGTATTCTTTTCCGTCCTTGCTGGTATAAGTTTGTGTTAAGTCATACCAGTAATGCTCTTCTAAGAACCTTTCTATAGCAGGATTATATACACTCTCTGGATAAACTTGTCCCATTCCAAGATAAGTTGGATAGTAAAGTTCCTCTAGCTCTATGTTATTTTCTTTTATGTATTCATCTAGGATAACTTTAACTAGAGCATAATGTGGTTTTCCTATAACCTCACCAAAATCTTTCTTGTTAGCAACTGAATATATTTTAAATAACCTTGCTATTTCACTATCAAATAGCATTTGTTCTTCTACATCAATTTTCTTGTAGTAGCTATACATCTCGCTTTCCCCCTCTTAGTTACCCTATTAAATTTCATGTCCCCAATAAAAATACTTTATCCCATATCTAATTTACTTCAAATCACTTCTTTTGTATCTCTTAGATATATCAAACTTTAATAATTTAACATCTTTCAATAAATTCATCAAACATTTACTTGGAATTTTATATTATTTTTTACAAAATATTGGTTGACAATATAACTTATGCAACTTATAATGATAACACTTTACAAATTATAACATATAAAATAATTTATTGTAATTTAAAGGAGGCTCTACATGAAAAAAAGAACAAAAATTTATGCATTATTATTATCATTAAGCTTAACAATAGGAGTTTTCACACCATCAATTGCACATGCTAAAACTTTAGATGCTCCTAAGACAAGCCAATCAATTAATTCTAATTATTTCAATTCAAAATCTCTAATTACTTATCAAGAGGAAAAGCTTATAAGAGAACAATTTGCTAAAGATGGTTTAGACAATACAAGTATAGAAAGATGTATAACTAAGCTTAAAAACGGACAAGTATTAGATGCTGAGACCCCAGAAAAGCTAGCAAAAGTTCCTAAGGAATTCTTTGCTTTTACTAAACCTACTAGCAAACAAGCACTGCTAGCATCTAAAACTAAAATGTACAAGTTTCCAGATGGATCTTATATAAAATTAACATCAAAGCCTATAGCTAAAAAAACTTTACCAATAGCAAATAAAAATTTGATAACTCCTAATTATGTGTACACTAGCAATTATTCAACTGAGTACGTTGACGAATTTATTGAAGGAAATTACGGAACATCCCATGCAGGATTTGTAACCTCTTTCACTGAATATAGAGGCGGCGGTTCTACAATATATAACGCACACGATACTACTGGTTGGGGTTATGGCACTTGGACATATAATCAACCAACAATAGTTCGTGCAGTCCAAACTGGTACACAACCAGCACTTGCATATGCTTCAATGACTCAAGTGTCTAGCGCTGGTGGTCTTTATACAAAAACTAGCGGATATACTCTTGAGCTTAATGTATTTGAAACAAAATACTATATGTTCATGACAAAGCGCTAATATTAAGGATATAAATATATTATGGATAACTTTTTTTTAATAACAAGTCAATTATTTGAAGCTTTTGCTGGGATTATAATATTTCCTATAGTTTTATTTTTTGTAATAAAATATGCAATAATAAGTGCAGTTAAACATCTAAAAGATAAAAATATACTATAAATATGTAATGGCACATAAGGAAGATAGCTTTCTTATGTGCCATTATTCTTCTTTTCATAAATTATTTATATAGAATATATATTAGAAATAAAAAAACTAGAAGGGTTTCTCCCTCTAGTCTACTGGTTAATAACTAAAACAATCTTTTCTTTTGTTTAAACTTATGCCACAATTTAAACAAATTATCATTACTTTCTTACTACCTATGCCTCCAGCAAATGCTCCTATTGGCCCAACAACTGCTGCTCCAACAAATCCCTTACCATATCCATATCCTTTTTGATTTGCTGATAAACTTGTAGAATGACACTTAGGACAATATGGAATTCCTTCTCTCCTATATTGTGCTAATCTTTCATATTTTCCTGTAGTTAATCTTTTCCCTAGTTCTTTCCTCTCCTGTGATTTAATTTTATTTTGTTCCTCATTCTTATTTATCAAATCCATAATATTATCATTTGTAGAGATTCTAAACAAATCATAAAAGTATCCACCCCCAACAATCCAGCAGCTAAAGTGTATACCTCTTTTTATTTTTCCAATAGCAGAGTAGTGCCACCTATAAATACAGTTAATCAACATATTATTAATAATTTATTTTTCCCCATAAACTCTCCACTGTTCTTTTATAATTAACCATACTAGTCTAGCATTTTACAAATATATAAGAACTCTATAATCAATATATGAATCTTATTATTTTGAATTAGACTTTTCTTTACAACATGTACAAATTTTGCAAAAATGTTAAGGAATAAAGTTTTTTAAAAAGGAGCAATTATGTATAACAGTAATGAAAAATTTAAAAAAGCTGAAAGTCCAGTAAGCAAATTAATGAAATATTCGACTTTATTAGAGTATACCGTTGCGCTTCCGATATTAGTGTTTTACCTTGGTTTTCTATTCACTAGCGGATTGACATTGGCATTTAACTCCAGTGATGGACCATTAAATAACTTCTTAAGTGGCTACTTAGGTTTTACCATGTTTTCAAAAGAATTATATTTATTAAACGGCTTAAACTATCTATTTAGTTCACTCCCAAGTATTCTTATTGATATGTGCATAATATTGTTAGGATTATTTATATTTAAACCTTTTATTAGAGTTTTAGCTAGAATTAGATTTAAATTATCCAAAATTACTAGATTAAAAAATTTCCTCGCGTGTATAAAAACTTCTATTGTTAATATAAAAATACAGCCTTTAAAATCCGTTATTCGTACAATAAAGGATTTTAAAGTTGAAATCTTAAAAATTTTTAAGTTTTATGGAACCAGTAATTATTTTTTTTATAAACTGTACTTTTCAATCTTGGCTTGTTTGCTATTGCATTTTACATTTATAGGTGTTTCCAATCCACTAACTTATAAAGTTGGTACCATATTTATGACTTTATATTACTCTTCCTATATATTTATTATTATATTCATACTATATAATATTTACACAATTAGGGATAGTTTTGTAAAAGCAACTTGCCTATGTATTGTTTTAATAATATATGTTTCGTTTTCAACGTATATGTTCGGTGCATTTTCGTTTCAAACTAAATTAAATAAATTGAACGATAAAGATGGGACAATGAAAAAGGCTATTGTGCATTCCCAAGGTGTTTCTACTGACTATTATTACTTAGATAACAATAATGACTTTTTTATCGGGTTCACTACGGCTCCAAATAGATTAGTAAATATACCGAAAGATAAAATAGATTTTATTGAAATATATGATGCAAAAAAAATGGAAGAGTATAACGCATTTGACTCATCAAAAAAGCATGATTCACTTCATTTAAAGTCTATTGATTTAATAAGTAATTATTATGATTACAGAATTAAAAACAAAAATCCCGAAAAATATATTTCTTTATTTACAGATAAATACTTTAGTTCAAACATTCTTTCTAAGGATCTCTTAAGCAAGAAATGGTCTATTGACGATACATATAATAGAAATAATTTATCAGATTTTATAGGATATGATATTTCTGAACCTCAAGAAGAGAAAGATGGTACAATTAAGATTTATGTAATGGAATATTGGAAAAGTTATACTAACAATGTAACTTTCTCGATACAATCAGAAAATAACTTGCAAAAAATCTCTAACTTAGAATTTTCTATTGGTTCATTTAAATTAACTAATAGAAAAAAGATCTAGAAGGATATTCCTTCTAGGTCTTTAATTTAGTTAACTATTCTTCTTGCCCCATAAAAGCCATATAAACTTGATATGCTCCCCTTAAAGTAGACAGATTAAAAAATAAAAATTTGGACATGGTACAATAAAGTAGACACAGAGTTAAGAAAAAATAGTGAAAGGTGGCTACTTTATGAGACGTTCATATGATAAACAATTTAAGATTGCAGCGGTAAAATTAGTTTTGGATGACGACATGTCTGTCGCTGAGGCAGCCGTAGCTTTAAACATCCACTACAACTCCCTCTACCGTTGGATCAATGAATACGAAGAATATGGAGAGAGTGCATTCCCAGGTCACGGGACTGCACTCTATTCTTGTCAGTACGAGATAAAAAAGCTTAGACAAGAGAATGAGGGACTTAAAAAGGAATTAGATATGCTAAAAAAATACCAGGCCTTCTTGAAGCGAAAGAACAAATAAGATTCCAATTCATAAAAGACAATCAAGATCATATAAACATCAAGAAGGCCTGCAAAGCATTGGGAGTTTCAAGATCAGGCTACTATAAATACCTAGATCACAAACCTTCCCAGCGTGATCTTGAGAATGCAGCTTTGAAAGAAATTATTAAAGAAATATTCGATGAGCATAAAGGACGTTACGGTTCTATACGCATTGGAAAAGTTCTTAATGAGCGCGGAATTTATGCTAACAGGAAACGGATATCCAGACTAATGCGTGAAATGAATTTATGCCCGAAAGGTACCAGGTATAACTATAAAAAATATAATCTCAAAAATAGAGGCGAAGAACGGCCTAACTTGTTAAATCAGATGTTTTTAACCGATGCCAAAAACAAGATCTGGGTTGGGGACATTACATATATTCCTACTAAGAAAGGTACTCTATATCTTTCTGTATTTGTAGACCTATTCTCTAGAAAAGTTGTTGGGTGGTCAATGGGTAACAGAATGAAAGATAATTTAGTAATTGAGGCATTTTTACAAGCTTATGGAAAGGAGCGCCCCGAGACTGGACTGATTGTCCATACCGATCAAGGTTCTCAGTATACTGGCGGCAATTTTAGAGCTATTCTCTCAAAGCATGGAGCTAAACACAGCAATAGTCGAAAAGGAAATCCTTATGATAATGCAGTAATGGAGTCTTTTTACAGGACAATAAAAAGAGAGCTCATTCAAGGAGCACACTATGCGACACCTGAACAAGCTCAAAAAGAAATCTTTAAATACATTGAATTATATTACAACACGAAAAGAATACATTCTTCATTGGGATATCTCTCTCCATCCCAATTTGAGAAACAAAATTCATAAAATTCTCTTAACTTCATGTCTACAAAACCTTGACAGGTCCAGTTGTCTTATCTGAAGTATTGAACTTAAAGATCCATTACTGAATTTAGTCTTGATTGGTTAGAAAGTTATGTAAAAGTAAATAGAAAAGTAAATTACAATATGGTGAATTTTATATAACTAATAGCTGGAATGATAAAAGCTATGACTTGATTATGTTGTGGGATACTGGGAAGTTTATTCATCCTATGTACTATTTGAATAAGTTAAAGAAATTAACTAAAGCTGCAAATATAGAAAAAAATATTAGATTCCATGATTTAAGACACACCAACGCAACCCTACTCCTGAAGCAAGGCGTATCAATGAAAGTCGTTTAAGAAAGATTAGGCCATAGAGAGATGTCTACAACAGCAAATATATACTCTCATGTAGATAAAGAAATGCAGAAAGAAGCTACTGAAAAATTAAATAATATTCTCGGTGGCAAATCGGTGGCAAAATAAAAAAACACTTAGGTAAAACCTAGTGTTTTCAATGCGCGAGATAAGTCTGTAAGCCGAGTTCTGTATTTGACAATCATCTATCTAGGCCCATCGTTGCCGATGGGCTCCAGCGATACACCCAGAGGCGGGACGGGCAATCCCATAATGCCTCTCTATTCGATCTTGCTCCAGGTGGGGTTTACAGAGCCGTGAAGTCGCCATCACGCTGGTGAGCTCTTACCTCGCCTTTCCACCCTTACCAGATGATATAAATATCATACTCATTCTTAAAAAGAATTCTGGCGGTATATCTCTGTTGCACTTTCCTTCGGGTCGCCTCGACTGGACGTTATCCAGCACCCTGCCCTGCGGAGCTCGGACTTTCCTCTCCTGACTGTCGTCAGCAGCGATTGTCTGGCTTACTCGCAAGATTTATCTTATCATACTAATCGACATAAAGCAAATAATTTTTCATAGGATATTTAATATAATATGGCTAAATTTTTCTATTATCAGTTTATAACTTTATTAAATTTGCATTACATATAGTCAACTCTACAATCAAAACTATATAAAAAAAACCGTTTATCAGTACTTAAAAATTTAAAAAAGATATTTTTAGCTTTAGAGCTATCCATACTTAGTAATAATCATACATTAATGGATAAATACAGCCCATAAATGCGATATAGGCATTACTAAGATAAGTGCTGGTATCATATTGGCTACTGGAAAATTCTTAATCTCACTTATACGAAAACCTGTTCCTAACATTATTATGCCACCACATGCAGTAAAATCAGCAATCATATTCGGTGTAGTCATTGGCAATATAAAGGTTGCTCCAAAGAACAATGTAAGTAATATAATTATTTGTGGAATAAAAATAAATCCTACTAATATTCCAAGACTAGCTGCAAATATTCCTGCAGTAAAAAGGTCTAGAATTGACTTTGTAATCAATATTGAATGATCTCCTGTCATTCCCTCATTTAATGCACCAAATATACCAGTTCCACTGGCACAAAATAAAATCAATATTCCAACAAACTTCTCCATAAAAGCATCTTGATTTTCTAATGTGACTGCAACTTCTTCATAAACATCGTTTTTATTACTATAAAATAATCTTTCAATAGGCTCTTTAGCTTTTTTAGCCCATTTTCCTATTATCTCCTCTAACTTAATCAATTCACCAATAGCGCTTCCAAGTATTAAGGCTAGTATTACTGCAGGAAGAGTGTGTACTTTTACTATATAATTCACGCCCATTCCCATTGATGCTACCCCAAAAGTTAATGGTAAAGCTCGTCTTAATCTTACTGGTATTTTCTCACCTAAAATTGCACCTATTATCCCTCCAAAAAGTACTGTACATGCATTAACTATTATTCCAATTGGCATTTTAATTCTCCTCCATTAACTAACTTATATAATTCATAACTAAAAAGGATTCAAAACACCTTCTAGCCCAAGTCTTATTTCATTATAATTTAGGCCATTACTATTAAGCAATTCAGAATTAGAAAAGATATATTCCAATTTGGAATATATCTTCTATATGGATGTACCACTTCGTAATGAAACTTATTATTTTTAAATCCTCTCACCAGAACCCGTGAGAGTTTTAAAAATAGATTTCGGTTCGAAGTGGTACATCTATAGATAAACCAGTTCTAAATAGAATCTATATTAATACGCCTCAACCAACTAATATCCTATTCTTCTAAAAATAATTCTACTTTGATTATTAACTATTTAAGTTCTCTTATTTATTTATCCTCTGCACTTTATTCTCTTTAAGCCATTCATCTGTATAGGAATAGAACTTATTCATAGCTTCAGTTGACTTTTTCTGAGTTTGGGCAACTAAAGCCAAAGTAGTAGTAACTCTTTGGTCTAACTCAATCATTACTACATCCTTATTATTGAAAAACTCTACTACTTTTCTCATTAATAATGATATGCCTATCCCCTCAGCTACAATTCCAATTATGGTTTCTATTCTGCTATAGTTATATATAACTTTAGGTTCAAATCCTGACTCTCTACATGCTTTTAAGCTAATATTATACACCCCTACCCCAGAATCTAAAAATATAAAATTTTCTTTAGATGCCTTAGCTAAATCAACAGAAGCTTTTTTTGCAAACTGGTGATTCTTTGAAACAATCATTACTAAATCATCATCTATCAGTGGATTTATTTTATAAATATCTTCTGACAATGAAACTGTACGAATTAATGCCAAATCTATTTTTGAATTATCAAGAAATGATAAGACCTCTGGGCCAGTGCCCTCAGTAATGTTGATATCAATATCATTGTTCTTCTTAGCAAAGCTTGCAATTAGTGATTGGATTCCATATTGAGTCATAACTGGAATCGTACCTATTGTCAAAGTATTTCTATTACTTCCCTTATATTCATTCATTGCTATATGCATCTCATTATATGTATTTATCATTATATTAGCATAATCTAAAAGTTCTATACCTGCTTCAGTAAGCTTTACCCTTCTCTTGCTCCTATCGAAAAGCCTTACCCCTAGTTCATTTTCCAAGGCCTTAATGTGTTTTGATAAGGCAGATTGAGATATACAAAGTTCTTCTGCTGCTATAGTAAAATTTTTATGCTCTGCTACTTTTATAAAAAACTTCAATTGACGAATTTCCATATCTACTCCTACTAAAGATTTCCTATATCGAAACTTAATTTATACTTGTTCGAAAGTCACGCACCTATGACTTTTAGCATGTATAAATTAATGGTTGAGCTAATAACTCTATATACATTATAAAACTTAAATACTTTTATAATGTGTAACTATTTAAGCATAATAAACATCTTATTAAAAATCAAATAATCTTTTTATATTAATCTCCATTAAAGCGTTACATTGATAACTAGTTAATTTCAACATGGTACTTTAAAATCACCAAAAAATTTAAAGCACTATAATCCCAAATAATGTAGTCTATGTTATAATTAAACATATAACAACTTGATTCTATTCTAAGTCAGAAAGGAAGGATCGAAATGAATTTCATTGGTTTAATACCTGTATTTATGGGAGTAATCTACTTAATATATTCTGTTTTATTTAAAAACAAGCTTAATTATTATAGTCGAAGATCAAAAATAAAGGTTGTAAAATCAAATGAATTTTTAGCTTTACAATTTAACTTTGCTATTATAAATACTATATATCTTATTGCCTATGGATTTTTAATAATTGTGCTTAATCTTGAAAATATATTTGTTATATTAGGGCTTACTGGGTTTTATACTATAAACTTTTTATTATTACTGCAGAGCAAAAAGAAAGGTTATATAGACTATAAATAGCTTATAGATATATCAGTTTCAAGTAAGATACCATTAATAGTTAAAATCGCTTCTAATGTATTTTAAATTTATGGAACTTAGTTATCTATTCAACTCAACAGACCTACTATTTCAATCTTTTATGTAAAAATTATTTTTAAACTAAAAAATGACTCTGCTTAATGCAAGAGTCATCTTTTTTAGATTCCATATCAACTTTAATTCTTTAAAGCTTTATTATATGCTTATATATTTCTAATAATTAGCTTTAACTTCTAATGCTTATTGCTCATATACAAAGCAGCGATAAGCATTAGTATCGCTATTGGTATACCTATTCTTGTAAATACAAGTAATACAATAATAGCTGATATTATAAGATACTTTAATAGATTTGTGCTTTTTTTGAATTTCATAGGTACTTTGTAATCAACCTTTTTATATATGTTCTTAATATCAGTACCTAGTTTTTTAAAATCTTCGCCTATATCATCATAACTTTTGCCAGTACTATTAAAGTCATAGTGCTTATAACTCTTCTTTTTTGACACACCTCTCAACCCCAAAAATTGTTAGAAACCATCACCATCTAAAAAGTTACCTAATGAACCTAATATACTTCCTTCATCTTTTCTTCCGCCACCATGCATCCCTGAAGCTGCAAATACTCTAGAGGCTAATCTTGAGAATGGTAAACTTTGAACCCATACAGAGCCTGGTCCTGTTAACGTAGCTAAGAATAATCCTTCTCCACCAAATAAAGTATTCTTTATTCCTCCTACAAATTCGATATCATAGTGAACATCTCTTGTCATTGCTACAAGACATCCAGTATCTATCTTTAAGGTTTGACCTGGCATAAGATCTTTCCTTGTAATAGTTCCACCTGCATGAACAAAAGCTAATCCATCTCCTTCAAGCTTTTCAAGTATGAATCCTTCTCCACCAAAGAAGCCTACACTTAATTTTCTTCTAAAGTCAATTCCAATAGATACTCCTTTTGCTGCACATAAGAAAGCATCTTTTTGGCAGATAAGCTTTCCGCCTAGTTTTGATAAATCCATAGGTATTATCTTACCAGGATAAGGAGCTGCAAAGGAAACTTGTGCCTTTCCATAACCTGTGTTAGTGAATGCAGTCATAAATAAACTTTCACCAGTTACAACTCTTTTTCCTGCTGAAAACAACTTACCCATTAATCCACTGCCTGCATTTGTTCCGTCACCAAAGATTGTTTCCATCTTCATAGTTTGATCCATCATCATCATCGCACCTGCTTCTGCAAATACAGTTTCATTTGGATCTAATTCTATTTCTACGAACTGCATATCATCTCCATAGATCTTGTAGTCTATTTCATGTGAATACAATAAAATCACTCCTTATATGTTTATAATAATATTCTATTTGAAAATTTGTGCAAATAAAATATATTTTTAGTAACTTAAGAAAATTTTAAGTTATTTATAAGTTAATGTTAAAAATATAGTAGCTACTTTATATATTTATTGTTCCATATGCAGAATTATTTATTATGAGGATATATTTTTATACCACTTAGTCAGCAAGTTTTGTCTTTCGGTAAATGAAAAAACAGCCTAATTTTTATTAAGCTGTTTTATGGGTTTCCTATATGTAAACTCAAGCTACACATACTCTACAATCACAGTTTTAGCCATGGAAATGAAAAAATCATATTAATTCTTTACGTAAGCTTATTAAAGTGTCGGATGATTAACCAATTAATTTCAACACGGTCCTTTAACAGCGCCTAAATCTAAAATTAAATAAAATTATATGGATCTCTATTTGTTTTTGAAACCACAACTTTTACATCTTTATCAGCAGAAAGAAACTTTTCTGTTAATCTATTACATATATCTATAAACAATGGCCATTCTGAGCCAAAATGTCCTATATCTAAAATTGAAATTCCTTCTTCTGTATAGTCACTTACATAATGATAAGTGGTATCTCCTGTTATGATACAATCTGCACCATATCTTTTAGAAATTGCAAAGAAATCCTGCCCGCTTCCATTTATTATAGCGATTTTCTTTACTTTCTTATTTAAACTACCACTAAATCTTAAGTTTTGAATTGATAGTTTCTTCTTTATTGTATCTATTAACTCTGATAATTCCATAGGAGTATCTAAAGACACTAATCTACCAATACCAGCATCTCCATTCTTTGAGTTATTAGAAACTTCAAGGATTTTGTCACTATTAAAACCTAATATTTTCACTATAGTATCATTCATACCCTCTTTAGCAGAATCTAAGTTAGTATGAGCACTGTACACATTTATATCACTTTTTATTAGTTCTATAAGCTTTTTACCTAATAACGTATCCTTTGTAATTGTCTTTGGCTTTAGGAAAAGTATTGGGTGATGTGTTAATATCATTTGTGCACCAATTTTCTTTGCCTCTTCTATTACACTTAGGGTACAATCTAAAGCAACTAATATAGTAGAAACTTCTGCATTATTATCTCCAACCATAAGCCCAACATTGTCAAAATCTTCTTTTAAGGCTTTAGGTGCAAGTTCTTCTACTATTTTTGATATCTCAAATACTTTCATACTACAATATCTCCTTAAGTTTAGAAATTTTAACTTCTAGCTCAGTTCTCTTCTGTTTTGCATGAATAGTATCTTCTTTTATAAAACTCAATATGCTTTCATATTTAGATATTTTTGAATTTATAAAACTCATGAAAGTTTCATTATTCTTTTTCAAAATTACTGGGCTTATCTCAAAATATATAGAATCATCAAACTCTAAAGGTTTATTATGTTCATTAAACCTGACTTTAAACAATTCATAATATTTTCCTTCATCAAGGCAGATATCTTCATCAAGAACTTCAAATTTACTGGTATACAAAAACTCTCTTAACACTTCAGGGTTTTGAGCTGGCTGAAGTATAATGAATGAGCACTTCTTAATCTTGTCTATATCTTCTAATAATATATCTCTAGTTAAGTTCCCTCCCATCCCTGCTATGACTATTGCTTCTACTTCATTTACCTTTAAAGTAGAAAGCCCTGGTCCAAGTCTACACTCTATGCTCTTCTCTAGTCCATCCATCGCCACATTGAATTTTGCTTTCTCAATAGGTCCTTTATTTATATCAGACGCTATAGCTTTACTGCAAATTTCATTTTTTACGCAATAAATTGGTACATATCCATGATCTGTACCAATATCAGCTATGCTGTCACATTTATCAATATTATTAACTATGGTTTGTAACCTTTTACTAAGTTCCATCAAGTTCACCTTTCTATAAATCTATCATTTGCTTATGAAAATTTCTACTATATCTCATATATTGGTATACCACTTCATAATTAAATTTATATTTTCAAATTCTTCTCAATGAACCCAGATGAGTTTTGAAAATAATTTTCGTATTGAAGTGGTACATCTATATAGACATACTACTTCAAGTTTTTTTATTATAGATATAAGTGTAGTATTCTAATTTGTATAGCTAAAAATACTGAAGAAATCAGCAAAGCTATATAAATATATTTATAAGCAGATCTCTTGTCATATTTAGCACAAAAATATGCTGCATAATGCATACAGAATAGTATTATCATGTTTAGCGCACCATAGGTCATTTGTCTAAAAGCAAACTGTTTCCCTGTTCCCTCCACTACCGGTCTAAAGGTTGCATCAAAAAATAGAGGCATATTATCCGGAAGCTTATTCATCAGATAAAGGACAAAAGGGTTAAGCGTCATATATACAATTATAAGTGCTACAAGCATAAACGGGAAAAGAAAGCTTTTTTCTTTAAACAAATCCCTGTTTTTATTGTATTTAATTTCAAACTTTTTTGGCTTGATATCTTTTTCTTTGAACTTAGCTAAAAATGAATCTATATCATTTGGTGAAATACCGTAACTTATTTCATCTGTATGAATATATAATACCTGTTTGCTAGAAGTAACAAACATATGGCTTGTTCCAACATCCTCTATTACTGATCTTCCGTAGTTGTACATAGTTCTACCAACTCCAGAAAGATTCATGCCCTTTATAGCTCCTGTTTGAACATTATATCCGTCTACTTTTTCATATGGTATAAAAATTTTCTTTATACCCCAAAGAGCATTTATTTCAATACCATTTGAGTGTACTTTGTATCTTAGAGTAACTGTTTGTAGTACATAAAATAAACAATATATGGAGAAGGCAACAGAAAAAATCTTAACAAGACTTACCTCTGTATATGTATTAAAAAATTGCACTCCAAAATATATTATTGTATTTACAGCTATTATAAAAAACAACAGCTCATATATGGCAATCCCTCTACGGGGTTTATAACTTTCCAAACCTACCACCTCAAAGTCATTATATCATAAATCTATAGCTTTCCTAACAATGTTAACACCAAATTTTGGTATTGTTTATAAATTGTTAAAAATTTTAATCTATCTAAAATTAAAAGCACCATGTGTAGGTGCTTTTAGTCTAGATAATCCTTTAGCTTTTTGCTTCTGCTTGGATGTCTAAGCTTTCTTAATGCTTTAGCTTCTATTTGTCTTATTCTTTCTCTAGTTACATTAAACTCTTTACCTACTTCTTCAAGAGTTCTTGCTCTTCCGTCATCTAAACCAAATCTAAGTCTTAATACTTTTTCTTCTCTTGGAGTTAATGTATCAAGCACATTGATAAGTTGTTCTTTTAACATAGTAAATGCCGCTGCTTCTGCTGGTGCTGGTGCTTCATCATCTGGTATAAAATCACCTAAATGACTATCTTCCTCTTCACCGATAGGTGTTTCTAATGAAACTGGCTCTTGAGCAATCTTCAATATTTCTCTTACTTTATCAACAGGCATATCCATATGCTTTGATAACTCTTCAGGCAATGGATCTCTTCCAAGCTCTTGAAGTAATTGTCTTTGAACTCTTATCAATTTATTTATAGTTTCTACCATATGAACTGGTATTCTTATAGTTCTAGCCTGATCTGCTATGGCTCTAGTAATCGCCTGTCTTATCCACCAAGTAGCATAAGTTGAGAATTTAAAGCCTTTTCTATAATCAAACTTTTCAACAGCTTTTATTAATCCCAAATTTCCTTCTTGGATAAGATCTAGGAAAAGCATTC
This sequence comes from Clostridium folliculivorans, assembly GCF_024341905.1. Lineage (GTDB taxonomy): Bacteria > Bacillota > Clostridia > Clostridiales > Clostridiaceae > Clostridium_AR > Clostridium_AR folliculivorans. The sequence goes on along the minus strand of NZ_BQXY01000001.1, from coordinate 533,313 downwards.
CTCTTCCGACATATCTTTTTGCTATACTTACAACCAGTCTTAAGTTAGCCTCAGCAAGCTTTTTCTTTGCATACTGATCTCCCTCTTCGATTCTTTCAGCAAGTCTGATTTCTTCATCTGATGATAACAAAGGAACCTTACCTATCTCTTTAAGATACATTCTAACAGGGTCATCTATTGCTATCCCTTCTGGTATAGAAAGATCTAGTTCTTCTTCGACATTCTCTGATTCACCAATTTCACCTATTACTTCTATTCCCATGGATTCTAAAACTTCATAGATTTTTTCTATTTGATCTGGACTTAGATCTATTTCATCTAATTCATCCATAATTTCTTTATATGTTAAAGTACCACTCTTCTTACCTTTTTCTATGAGTTTCTTAACAATCCCCATTTTAGCATTTTTATCTTTAGTGTCAACTTTAGCGGCTACTGCTTTATCCTTTGTTGGTTTCGCTTTATTTGCCTTTTCAATAGTTTCCATGTTAATACCTCCTTCCGCCATATCCGTACTTAACCCCTTTCTAATCTTTTAAGTTTCTCGTCTACTTCTTTAGCTTCTCTTGCTAGCTCAATGGCTTCTCGAAACAATCCTTTTTCATCACTTAGTTTCAGCTTATGCAAGATTTCCTTCTTGTGATTTTCTAAACTTTGCTTTTTGATTTCTTTTATATAATCATTGATGATTTTCTCCATATTACTTTCTGTAATCATCGTCTCAATTTCTCTTATAAGTATCCACTCTTTTAAACTTTCACCATCATCACATCTGAATTCTATTAGGGAATGTATGTCTTCTTTACCTTCTTCAAATAGAGATGTTATTATTGAAAATATTTTTTTATGAGAATCTAAAATTAAGTCCTCTCTAGATATATGCCCAATTATATATTGATAGAATTCTTTATTTGACATAATTTTAAGCAAACTTCTTTCAGACTTAATATAAGCTGGCTCTACATATAATTTTGTTCCAAATTCTTCCTTATTATTCATGTTAAGAGAAGATTCATTGTTTTTTGTCATTTTTTTCGATAATAAGTCGTACAATGACTGTTCACGGAGTCCTGTTTCTTCAGCGATTTTTTTTACATACACATCCTTTTCCACAGGATTTAAGTCTGCTATTATCTCTGTAACTCTTTCTCCATATTTTATAATCTCTTCATTATCATTAAAGTTTATTCCTTCTCTAGCTCTAAACAATCTATATTCTATTAGAGGCTGTGATGAATCAATTAACCTTAAAAATGCCTCTCTTCCATTGCTTCTTATGTATTCATCTGGATCTTTTCCTTGAGGAACTGTCAGAACTCTAACATCAAACCCAGCACTTCTCAGTATTTCCAATCCTCTTATAGTAGCATTTTGACCTGCTATATCTGCATCATAAGATATTATTACTCTGTCAGCATATCTTTTTAAAAGTCTTGCCTGACCTGTAGTTAATGCAGTTCCTAGCGATGCCACTACATTTGTTATCCCATACTGGTGAAGTGAAATACAGTCCATATATCCCTCTACCATAATAAAATATCTTTCTGGTATTCCCTTTTTTATAGCAAAGTTTAGACCATATAAATTAGTACCCTTTTGAAATACTAAGGTTTCTGGAGAGTTTAAATACTTAGGTTTAGAATCATCAAGCACTCTTCCACCAAACCCTATAACTTTTCCTTTATAATCAAATACTGGGAACATTACTCTATTTCTAAATCTATCGTAAACTCTTCCTTTTTCACTTTTTACAGCTAGCCCAGATTCAATTATTACATCTTCTTTATATCCCTTCCTTTTCAGGAAGTTAAGCAAAGAATTCCAACTATCCGCTGAGTATCCCAATCCAAATTTTTTTATTGTATTTTCAGTAATACCTCTTCGTAGGAAATACTCTTTTGGCATTTTGACGTTTTGAAGATTAGAAAAGAAATATCTTGCAGCTTCGGTATTAATCTTATGAAGTAAATCTTTCTTCCAATTTATCTTACTATTACCTGGACTTTCACTTTCTAGAGGTATATTAGCTCTTTCTGCTAAAAATCTAGCTGCATCAAAGTAAGATAAATTTCTAGTTTTCATTACGAAGGTAATCACATTACCAGCTTCCCCACAACCAAAACACTTATATATCTGCTTTTCTTGTGTAACTGAAAAAGATGGAGTTTTTTCACTATGAAAAGGACATAGTCCTGTATAGTTTCTTCCAGCCCTTTTAAGCCTAACTGATTCTGAGATTACATCCACAATATCATTTTGTTCTTTTATCTTTTCTAAAAGTTCTTCTGATATTTTCAAGGAGCATAACCACCTTAAAATAAATTTATTTCTTTGCAAGTTTTATAATATTCGACATAAGTTGATAAAATCCTTCTTTTTGTTTTACGTTTTTTCAAATTTATTATTAAACTTTATAATTTCAAGTAATATTTATTATTCGTTATTTTCTTTAATTTTCCTTCTTATATATAAATAACTATCATCTTTTTATGATTATATAACTTTTAGTCCTTAATTTATTAATAAATCACAAATTTAGGTACATATATTTTATTAAACATATTAAGACAATAATCATCACTCATACCAGCTGCATAATCAGCGACAGCTCTTTCTAAACCTTCTTGTTCTGAAATTTCTTGATATATGTTAGGCATCTCTTCAGGGTGCTTCATAAAATATTCAATCACATGTCTTAATACAAACTTAGCTTTATCTCTTTCAATCTTTAATATATCCCCAAGATACACTTTTTTAAACATAAAGCTTCTTAATTTGGTCATTGCATCTCCTACTTCGTCACTTAAAGAAACCTTTATATCACCTTTCTTTATGTTGTTAAGTGTATTTTCAATACAATCCGTTACCAATATATTTATCCTTTCAGAATTAGTTTTTCCTAATATATCAATTATATCTTTAGGAACCTCATCCTCTCTAAGAAGCCCTGCTCTTACAGAATCATCTATATCATGGTTTAAATATGCCATCTTATCACTATATCTCACCACTTGACCTTCTAAGGTTGCTGCCTTAGCAATACCGTTCGTAAAGCCACTGTGATGTTCTATACCATCTATAACTTCGAAGCACAGATTTAAGCCTCTTCCTTCTTTTTCAAGCCTTTTCACCACTCTAACGCTTTGTTCGTTATGCCTAAAACCATTCTTTAAAAATTCATTTAAAACTTCTTCACCCATATGTGCAAATGCTACATGCCCTAAATCATGGCCAAGTGTTATTGCTTCAACTAGATATTCATTTAGTCCTATACCAACAGCTATTGTCCTAGCTATTTGAGAAACTTCTAAAGTATGGGTAAGTCTAGTTCTATAGTGATCTGAAGAAGTCTTTATAAAAACTTGAGTTTTATGCTTTAGTCTTCTAAAAGATTTACAATGTAGTATCCTGTCTCTATCAACCATATAACAGGTTCTTATATGATCTTGTTCTTCACTTTTTTCTCTTCCTTTCGTTTTGTTAGAAAAAGAAGCCTCTTTAATCAGTGTCAAACTTTCAAAACCCTCAATTTTTTCCCTTATAGTCATATAATCACCTCCTTTTATAGATATTCTATATATTTTCTTAAAATCCTTCAAATTTATGCTACTATTTATCATTTGCATTTTTTTTCAAACTATTACAATTTTATAATTATTAATATAAAATTATTATTCAAATTAAGATTTTTTTTAAATTAATTGCAGTACAAAGCAATTCTCCTTCAACCTCAGTTTATTCCATGTATATATAAACTACTGAAACATCATCTAATCAAACAATTAAAATAAAATTGTAAAACATACGTATAATGTAATAATTTTCATAATATTAATATAATATGAATTTTTATGTGAAGGAGGTATTTATGCCAAAGGAATTGCATGCAACTGCTGCCAGCTTATTATCTGAATCAAATGTAGGAAAGCACGTCTTACCTTACTACAATTTGAACGAAGCCTCCATAGAGCAAATAAAGTTGAAGAACACAGAAAAGCAGAGAGCTGTTTATAAAATTGATTATAACAACAAAACTTATTGTTTAAAAAAAGTTTATTATACAGAATCAGAGTTACTCTTTGTCTATTCTGCTATGGAATGGCTTTATAGGAATGGTATTAATGTCCCAAGATTTTTACCCACAGTAAATAAAAGTAGATTTGTAAATTATAATGATATGCTTTTCGTACTTACTCCATGGGTTGATGGAGAAAAATGTAATTATGACGACATAGATAACATAGTTGAAACTTCAAAATACTTAGCAAAAATGCATTATTCGTCAAAAGACTTTTTTCCTATACCAGGTAGTAAAATAAAGAAAGGATATGATGACTTATACATATCCATCAATAAACATTTTCAAAAACTTTTGATATGTTCAAACTCTGCATACCTGTATAAAGATAAGTTTTCTAAAATGTTCTTGGATAGCTTTGATAAAAACATAGATCTAGCAAAATTCGCATTAGAAACTGCATCTACAATTAATAATGATAATCTTACATCCTCTCTGTGTCATGGTGATTATGTAAATAAGAATATTATCTTTGATAAGTCAAAAGAAATTTGGATTATAGACTTTGATAAGTGCTCATATGACTATATTGCACATGATATTTCTTATTATCTAAGACGACTATTAAAAAGAGACAATACAAAATGGGATGTAGAAATAGCTATTAATTGTATAAAAAATTATAACGAGATAAACAAACTAACTATTGATGATATTAAATATATTTTAGTATATTTATCCTTCCCTCAAAAATACTGGAGAATTTCTAAAGATTACTATAATAACATAAAGAAATGCAACAAGAACTCCTTCTGTAACTTATTAGAAAAAACAGTTAAAAAAACTGATTACCAACTTAATTTTATTTCCGAATTAACTGATCATTTAAGAAAGCATTATTCATTAGATATATAAAGATGACACACTTCAATCGGAAATCTATTTATCAGGGAAATTACCATTAATAGATAAAATAATTATTGGTATATTTTTAAATCATGGAAACGAATATCTATTTCTATGAACTAACCCACAAATATATTGAAATTTACATTTCTATATATTTGTGGGTTTTATTTTTTACTGTATATCCATAAAAGCTTCTAAACACATTGAAATAGACTGGTTTAGCTAACTTGAAAATTTTATGTTTTTTTATGAAGTAAAAAAGAAACCTAAATTTCATTAGGTTTCTTTTTATTTAAATACTATCTTGGATTCTTAATTTGAGCTTGAGCAGCAGCTAATCTAGCTATTGGAACTCTAAATGGTGAACATGATACATAGTCTAATCCTAATGCATGGCAGAATTCAACTGAAGAAGGATCTCCACCGTGTTCTCCACAGATACCAAGTTTGATATCAGCTCTTTCGGATCTACCTTTTTCAACTGCTATCTTCATCAATTCACCAACACCTGTTTGGTCAATCTTAGCAAATGGATCTTGTTCGTAGATCTTCTTTTCATAGTAGTCTTTTAAGAACTTAGCAGCATCATCTCTTGAGAATCCAAAAGTCATTTGAGTTAAGTCATTAGTACCAAATGAGAAGAATTCAGCTTCTTTAGCTATAGTATCTGCAGTTAAAGCAGCTCTAGGAATTTCTATCATTGTACCTACTTTGAAAGGTATTTCTACACCTTTTTCACTCATAACTGTCTTAGCAGTTTCTACTACTATATCTTTAACATACTTTAATTCTTTTATTTCTCCAACTAATGGAATCATTATTTCAGGAACTACATCATAGCCTTTATTGTTTCTAACTTCAATAGCAGCTTCGATGACAGCTCTTGTTTGCATTTCAGCTATTTCTGGGTATGAAACAGCCAAACGGCATCCTCTATGACCCATCATTGGGTTGAATTCATGCAATTCCTCACAAGTTGCTTTAAGCTCCTCATAAGTTATATCCATCTCCTTAGCTAAAGCTATGATATCTTCTTCAGCTTGAGGTAAGAATTCATGTAGTGGTGGATCTAAGAATCTTATAGTAGCTGGTCTTCCTTCTAGTGCCTCGTACATAGATGCAAAATCGCCTCTTTGCATTGGAAGAAGTTTATCTAAAGCCTTTCTTCTTTGCTCTACAGTCTTAGCAACTATCATTTCTCTAACAGCAGCAATTCTGTCTTCTGCAAAGAACATATGCTCTGTTCTACATAGTCCAATACCTTCTGCACCAAATTCTACTGCTTGAACTGTATCTCTAGGTGTATCAGCGTTTGTTCTAACCTTTAATTTTCTTGTTTCATCAGCCCATCCCATAAATGTTGCGAAATATCCGCTTATTTCAGGTGAAACTGTCTTTATAGCTTGAGCATATATATTACCAGTTGAACCATCTATTGATATCCAATCATTAGCAGTTAAAGTCTTACCTGCAACTTCTAATGTCTTATTAGCTTCACTAACCTTTAATTCTCCACAACCCGCTACACAGCAAGTTCCCATACCTCTAGCAACAACTGCAGCATGTGATGTCATACCACCTCTTACAGTTAAGATACCTCTTGCAGCTATCATACCTTCTATATCTTCTGGAGATGTTTCAAGTCTTACTAAAACTACAGTTTCTCCATTTGCTGCTCTTTCTTTAGCTTCTTCAGCTGAGAATGCTATCTTTCCGCATGCAGCACCTGGTGAAGCTGGTAACCCCTTAGCTACAACTTCAACCTTTTTCATTTCAGCAGGATCAAAAGTTGGATGAAGTAATGAATCTAATTGCTTTGGATCAACTTTTAAAAGTGCTTCTTCCTTTGTAAGCATTCCTTCTTCAACTAGATCTACAGCAATCTTTAATGCTGATTGAGCAGTTCTTTTACCATTTCTAGTTTGTAAGAAATATAAAGTTCCTTCTTCTATTGTGAACTCCATATCTTGCATATCTCTATAATGTTTTTCTAAAGTATTAACTATGTCTTCAAATTGCTTATAAATTTCAGGATTTTGTTCCTGTAATTTAGCAATTGGTTGAGGAGTTCTTATACCAGCAACAACATCCTCACCTTGAGCATTCATTAAGTACTCACCATATATAGCATTTTCTCCTGTGGATGGGTCTCTTGAGAACGCAACTCCTGTACCTGATGTTTCTCCTTTGTTACCGAAAACCATCTCTTGAACGTTTACAGCAGTTCCCCAATCTCCAGGTATATCATTAAGTCTTCTATAAACTATAGCTCTTGGGTTATCCCATGATCTAAATACAGCAGTGATTGATTCTATAAGCTGATCTTTAGGATCTTGTGGGAAGTCCTCACCTTTTTCTTTCTTATAAAGTGCCTTAAATCTTACAACTAATTCTTTAAGATCATCAGCAGTTAACTCTGTATCGAAATGTACACCCTTTTCTTCTTTCATCTCATCGATTTTAGCTTCAAATAATCTCTTTTCAATCCCCATAACAACATCTGAGAACATTTGAATAAATCTTCTATATGAATCATATGCAAATCTTGGATTGTTTGTAAGACTTGCCATTGCTTCAACAGCAGCATCATTTAAACCAAGATTTAATATTGTATCCATCATACCTGGCATTGAAACTCTTGCTCCAGATCTTACTGAAACTAAAAGAGGTTTATTTAAATCACCAAACTTTTTACCTGTTATTTCTTCTAACTGAGCTAATTTTTCATGAATTTGGTTGATTATTTCTGGCGAAATCTTTCTTCCATCTTCATAGTATTTATTACAAGCTTCAGTAGTTACTATAAATCCTTGTGGAACAGGTATACCCAAAGTTGTCATTTCAGCTAAATTAGCACCTTTACCTCCCAGTAAATTTTTCATTGATGCCTTACCTTCTTTGAAGAGGTAAACATATTTTTTGATCTCCATCTCAATACTCCTCCGTTCAATACTATTTATATTAATATGTTTATATATATATACTTAACAGAGCTAATGCTCCGAAAGCTGACGAATTGAACTGTGAACCATAGACTGAATTACTTACCCTTAATTATTGACCATTTCCCATTTTTACAAACAATTTTGTTATATTTGTTTTAGATATCTTTCCAATTATCTTATATTGATCCTTTTGTTCCTCATCAAGAACTTTTTCAACCACCGGAATAGAATCTATTTCATGCTCTATTATCTTCTTTGCTGCAGTATATGCGCTTTCTTCTTTGCTTATAAATATTATATTAGGCATTCTAGTCATTATGACTCCTACAGGAACTTTATGTATATCTGTTCCGCCTATAGCTATCTTCAAGAAATCTTTTCTTGAAACTGCACCTATTAAAAATCCATCACTTTCAACAAATAATGTTCCCACATCTGTTAGAAAAAGATTAACTATCGCATCATATACCATAGTCTCTTCGTTTACAAATGCAGGTTTAGACATTATATCTTTAACCTTTATATTGGTGATGTAATCATACAAGAGGTTATTCATTGGCTTTTCAGTATAAACATAACCTACCTTAGGTCTTGCATCTAAGGCACCAATCATAGTAAGTACTGCTAAATCTGGCCTTAATGCTGCTCTCGTAACCCCAAGCTTTGAAGCCAGCGCTTCTGAGGTAATAGGCTGTCCCTCTTTTACAAGCTTTATTATCTCTTCCTGACGCGGTGATAACTTCAATGTCCTTCCCCTCTTTCGTTTTAATAGAGGAATATTCTGATTATTCAGAACCGTATACGTTTTACATAACCTATTATATCACTATATCGAAGTTTGACTATGCCAAATTTTCTGAATAATCTTTCAAATTCTTTGAATATTCCTCATTTGCCTCTTATTTCATCTGAATTTTCTTATTTTTCTTTAAATTCCTTATTCTTTATCCACTTCATCAAATTTAACTGTATAGGTATAAACTGGTGAATCATTATCTACATGAATATTTTTGTTAGTAGCCTTCTCATTTTTTACTGAATTAAACTTATCTTTTAAGTTTTCAGCCAAATCTGTTGCTTTATCCTTTAGATCAGTAGCCATATCTTTTACATCAGAAACAGTCTCTTTTACCACCTTATTTACAACTTCAACTGAACCATCTTCTTTAGTTATCTCTATTGTAATCTTAGTAGCAATAGCTGTAATTATACCTATAGCTAATAACTGCGGTAATACTAAAGCAATAACTCCAGCAGCAATTCCAGCATTAACCGGTACATCTATTAATACTTTTTCATCTTTTTTTATTTTAATTCTAGATACATTTCCCTTTTTAATTAATTCAGATAACCAAGCTTTAAATTCTTCTATTGTTTCGTACTTTTGTGAGCCTTCTTCTTTTTCTGATTTCCACTGACTTTCAGCATTCTTATCATGACTCTTTACTTCTTCAATATAAATTAAAGCATCAAGAACTTCTCCATTATTTACTTCTAAAGCATTTTTTGCTTCAGCATAACTAACACCTGTTCTTTGTCTTACTTGGTCAACTTTTTCTAAAGTAACTTCACTCATTTTTATCACTCCTTAATATAATTTAGCATTTCTAAACTTTTTGGTTTTTTAGAATAATTAGAATTAATAATGTATGCTGTAATTTTTGCAATTTCATCTTTTACTGTCTTATTAATATTAAGTCTATATATTTTATCCATTGGTGCAGTGTTTAAATACTTTAATGCACTGTATGCACCTTTAGATAAAGATATGCCATATTCTTTTGGACATTCTTCGCACACACCTCCATAAAAAGACATGTTTATGTATGCAGCAGAGTTTATACTTTTTTTACAGTATGCACAATTATCTAGATTTAATCCATATCCTGTAGCCTTTAATATTTTAAGTTCAAAACTCCTAATTAAAAGCTCATAGTCAAGAGCATCAGTATTTAATAAATATAGGCAGGTAACAAAATCCTTAAATAACTTCCCGTTATCCTCTTCATCCGTTACGCATATATCTATCAGTTCACAAATGTATGTTGAATATGTAAGTTTTTCTAAATTATTTAGTAATCCTTGAAAAGAGTTGGTTATTCTCCCTTCTGAGAGAGTGTACAGATTTTTCCCTTTAAAAACTACAAATTCACCGTAGCATAATGGGAGAGTAAGAGATAAATGTCTACTTTTACTTTTTTTTGCACCTTTAGCGATAACTGCTATCTTACCTAACTTTTCTGTATATAACCATATCAATTTATCATTTTCTTTAAAATCTTGAGCTTTAATTACTACGCCGTTTGTTTCAAAAATAGACAGAAATCCTCATCTCCTACTTATTTTTTCTTATATCCAAGTTCTCTCAAAAATAAAGGGTTATCTCTCCATTCTTTTCTTACCTTAACCCAAATCTTTAAGTTTACTCTTTCTCTTAAAAATTTCTCAATTTCGTATCTAGCACTTTCACCTATTCTTTTTAGCGTTTGACCATTTTTGCCTATAATTATTCCTTTATGGGAATCTTTTTCGCAGATTAAGTCAACCTCTATATTATACAAACCTCGTTCATTTTGTTTCATTTGTATTATATCAACAGCTATACCATGTGGAACTTCTTCATTTAAAGTTCTAAGTGCCTTTTCTCTAACTATTTCAGAAATTACAAATCTTTCTTGTACATCAGTTATCATATCTTCTGGATAGAATTTAGGTCCTTCAGGAAGGTATTTTACAATTAAATCCAAAAGCGTACTTGTATTTTTTCCTTTAAGAGCTGATATTGGTATTATCTCTGCAAAACTCATTGTTTCTGAATAATTTTTTAGAGTCTCTGCAACTCTTTCTTTTGTGTTTTCATCCACCTTATTTACAACTAGAATAACTGGTGCCTTTATATCCTTCAAGCCTTCAATAATATATGAATCTCCTCTGCCAATTTCTACATCTGGAGTGATTAAAAATAAAACTAAATCAACCTCATTTAAAGATTCCTTAGCTGAAGTCATCATATATTCACCTAACTTATGTTTAGGTTTATGCATTCCAGGAGTATCAACGAATATCATCTGATAATCCTCTGCTGTTAATATAGTCTTAATATTATTTCTAGTTGTTTGCGGTTTATTGGAGACTATTGATAATTTTTCCCCCATTAGGTGATTTAAAAGCGTAGATTTCCCCACATTTGGTCTACCTACTATAGTTATATATCCTGATTTAAACATTTGTCCTCCTAGTTATTTATTTAAGTCTTCTTTTGAAAATATACCTGGTAGTATGTCCTCTAAAGTCTTCACTATATATTCTTTCTCATTTTTGATTATTATAATAGGGATTTCTTTATCTTTTGCAAATTCAGCAATAACCTGTCTGCATATTCCACAAGGATATGTAAAAGCATTTACATCTCCAATAACTGCCACAGCCTCTATTATCTTATGTCCTTCAGAAACCGCCTTAAATATAGCAGTTCTTTCAGCACAGTTAGTAGCTCCAAAAGAAGCGTTCTCAATATTGCATCCTTCAAAGATTTTCCCATCACTCATTATAGCTGCTCCCACTGGGAAGTTTGAATAAGGCGCATAAGCCTTACTTCTCGCATTTATAGCTGCTTTTATAAGTTCTTCATACATTTTTTATTACCCCCAATTGTTATTTGGTGCAAAATAAATTATAGCACTATTAATATTATTTACAAGCTAGCTGATTTCCTTACAGGAATTTAATTAAAAAGTTTAAATACAATTAAAGTTAGAAAAGTACCAAATATTGCTCCCACAATTACTTCCCATATACTATGAACTTCTGAATCTACTCTGCTTTGAGCAGTTATAAAAGCCATTAAGTAGCTTAGCATAATGCATAGAGGTTCTTCAGTTATTAATGCTATAGCAGTTGCTAAGGAAAATGCCAATGCACTATGCCCACTAGGCATTCCTCCCTTAAGAGGAGTACCTTCTCCAAAAAATGCCTTAGCAGCTATTGTCATTAGGCATACTATTACTAAAACAATAAAAATAGTGTATGGTTCCGACTGCCTTATCATTCCGATTGTATGATATGTCACATTGGTAAGTTTATCCCAGAATATCACATAGCCGACCAAAATAGCATTTATTGCCGTAACTAACACTCCACCTGCAGCTGCATTTTTTGCCAACTTCGCTAATGGATGGTAATAATTTGTCGTCATATCAACAACATGTTCTATGGCTGTATTCATAAGCTCTGCTGCAATAACCATAGTTATTGTTATGGCCAAAACAAGGAACTCAAACTTCTTAATATCGTATATAAAACAAGCAGTAAGAACCACAAGGGCTACTGCTATATGAATCCTCATATTCCTTTGGGTCCTTACTGAATGTATAATACCGTTAATTGCATAATTGAAGCTATCAACCAATTTTCTTACTTTCATCTTTTCCCCTATTAAACCTCTCTAGTTATATTTAATTTTCCAAGTATGCTTTCTTCTCTTTCTCTCATAATCTTCTTTTCATCTTCTTCCATATGATCATATCCCAAAAGATGCAAAATAGAATGAACTACTAAATAGCAGCATTCTCTTGTAAAGGAGTGATTAAAATCTTCGCTTTGTTCCTTTGCCTTCTCCAAAGACAGTACCACATCGCCTAAAACTAGGTCTCCTTCATTAAAAAAAGATGCATCAAAGTTATAATTTAAGTAAACATCCTTGTATACTTTCCCCTTAGGATAATCTAACATCGGAAAAGAAAGTACATCAGTTTCTCTATCTATATCTCTAGTTTCCTTGTTTATTTCTTTAATAGAATCATTATCTACAAAAATCACGCTTATCTCACAAGCTTTATCTACCAATTCCTCTTTAAGAGCTGTTAGTATTACTTCCTCAATTGTTTTTTCAAAATCACTGTCTACTGACATCTTATCTTGTCTATCATCTATAAAAATCATATTATCACTCCGTAAATCACTTTATATTAAGTCTAGTTATTTATTCTTTTTCATATATTAAATATATTAAGTTAAAGCTTCTATTGAAATTGAGGTTTTACTACGGAAGATACTATGTGAGCAAACTATTAGAATTAAATGATTTTTGTAGGTGGAATAGCGTTAATAAACTGCATTGTTCGGACGTAGTGAGTTATGCAGTTTTAGCTATGTAATCCTACCAAAATCATATTAATTCTTTGCGAAGCTCATCCAAGTATCGGAGGAGTGACACCTCAATTTCAATATCGTAGTTAATAGTATCTTAAAGCTTATCTTTCTCTGTTGGATATTCTATTCTCTGATGATATATTCCATTTAGTACTTTTAAAAAGCACTTAGAAATCTTATTGATATCTTTAAGGGTAAGATCACAATTGTCTAATTCTCCAGAGTATAGTTTATCTTTTACTATCTTATTTACCATTTCTTCTATCTTGCCCTTTGTAGGGTCACCTATTGATCTAACTGATGCTTCAACACTATCTGCAAGCATTATTATTCCCGCTTCCTTACTCTCTGGTTTGGGCCCTGGATACCTAAAATCTTCTTCTTTTATTTCATCAGGGTTTTCAGCATTATTTTTCATAGTTACATAAAAATATTTAACTAAAGTTGTACCATGATGTTGTTCAATTATATCCTTTATGACCTGCGGAAGGTTATATTCTCGCGCAAGCTCTAATCCATCCTTTACATGCGAGATTATTATGAGTGTACTCAAATTGGGAGTTATTTTGTCATGAGGATTTTCCTTACCAATTTGATTCTCTTTAAAGAAATACGGTCTTCTTGTTTTTCCTACATCATGATAGTAGGACCCAATTCTAGCTAATACAGGATTACCACCAACCTCTTCTGCTGCTACTTCAGATAAGTTGGCAACCATCATACTATGATGGTACGTTCCCGGAGCTTCCATAAGCAATTTCTTTAAGAGAGGATTGTTAGGGTTTGAAAGTTCTAAAAGCTTAACTGTAGTCACTACATCAAAAGTACTTTCAAAGAAAGGTAACAATCCAACTGCCATAACTCCTGAAAATAAGCACCCTATTATAACAAAACCTGATTTTAATAACACATCTAATATATTATTTGAAAGTATCATTCCTTGGGTAAAGCAAACTATAGCAACAATAATTGACAAGAATAACGTTGAATATAATATATCATTTCTTTGTTCTATCTTTCTCAAGGATGTAGCTCCAATAATTGAATTTAAAGCCGCTAACACTATAACTTCTGGATTAAAGTTCACGGCTCCAGCTATAAGTATACAATTAAACAAGCTTAATACTAAGGATACTTTATAGTTTATAAGTAAAGTCAGTAGTATTGGAGCACAAGCTAATGGTATCAAAAACGGTGATATTATAGCTAAAGTTCTAGCTAATATCAACGACGTTATATTAACTATATTAATAAGCAATAACTTACTATTATCCTCATATATATTTTTGTAGTATTTGTTTAAATATCTATATTGTAGAGACAGTATAGCTGCAACAAATACTGCTGTAGAAAGATATATAATTATATTTATGCCTGAGTTGTTAAGTAAACCAAGCGAATCTAATATCTTTATCTGATCTTCTGTTGCCGGCTCTCCTTCTTTTATGATAGTCTGATTCTTTTTTATAACAATAGGCGCAACTTCTTTAATTGCTTCCTTTTTTTTCTCTTCAGTCTTATCCTTGTCAAAGAACAAATTTGCTTTGATTTGATAATAACCTATATTTTTCAAGATATCCTTTATATTTCTATTGTAATTAGAATTTGATATTTCATTGTCAAATATACCCCTTGCATTCTGCAAGTCTGAAGGCTGATCCTCTTGTATATTCTTCTCATAAGCTTTCTCTAATCCTGATATTACCAAATCAGATATTGACTTTATATTTTCTTTAGGTAAAGCTATTAAGCTACCTATTTCATCATTATCAAGCTTAATGACTGTTAATTTACTTACTTGATTTATCTTTTCTGCATCAGGTATAGCAGAATCTTTTAACGTACTCATTTTATTAAAAAAAGTCCTTACATTATCTTCAGCATCTTTCTGTATATCCGTCTTTAAGGTATACTGTTGTCCATACTTATCAGCCTCTGCTTGCTGCCTCTTTGCAGTTGCATCTTGATCAACTATCTCCCTTGGGGCTTTTATATCTACTTTTGAAATATCGCCCTCTCTTAAATCATATTTTTTGGTTACAAGAGAAGATATAGTGCATAGATATACTATTATAAAGGTTAATATAAACATAATTATTCTTTTAGGGTTTTTTATAAATTTAATAATAAATTTTCTTTCTCTGCTCAAAATCACACCTTCTTATTAGGCTTATTTTCAGTTAACCACTTTACATCCTTTTTTAGTTTATGGTTTCATAGCTATGTTCTGTTCAATGACTACAGCTACTTTAAGTCTAATCTTTCCCTCTCCAATATCCTCTGTATTTACTAGTTTTTTTACAAATTTACCTTGCTTATCAATATCCTTCATTATAGCATCATATAGTGTATTTGACGCTTTTTCTATTATACTATCTTTGTCTTCACCTATTGGTTTAGAACTTTTTTCATAATATACTACTTTATTTAATATTTTACCCTTATTTTCTATTTTATCATAGTCACTAAATTCTTTTGTAGGTTTTTTTATATAAATTTTCTTGCCGAACAATTCAATATATAGAGCTTCCTGTTTATTACCTGTTCTTTCTTCTACATTTCCACTTACCTGTAGCTCAATTATTTTCTCATAGAAAGTGTTTGCAAGAACCTTTCCATCAGCATTTACCTTATATTCGGCACCTTCTTTTCCTTGTATACCCTTAATAAGAACTTGTCCCTTTTTTACTAATTCTCCTTGATTAACCGCTGCAGTACCAGAGGTTGTATAAACTCTAACCACTTCTCCATCCATTTTTGCTACGACATCATTTTCATTAACGTTTTTCACTAACTCTGGAGGATTTATCTTTTCTTCAACTTTAACCTTCAAAGTCGATCCTTCTATTCTGGCTCTCACCCACATTATCTCCCCATTTCCATCTTCAAGTTTCTTTTCCAAATCTCTAAAATCTACTAGAGACTTCCTTACCCCTGGTTTAATGCCAAGCCTTGCCAACTGTTGTCTTATTTCATAAGGCGATAAATACTTACCAGTATCGACTTGAATACTCCATATGTATGTTGAAAGGTAAAACAATATTGCCAAAAATAGAACTGCCCCCGCCATCAATGTACTTCTCTTTTTCATCCTTAAAAGTAAAAATGTAATTCCTTTTCTACCTATTACCTTAACTCGTGCCTTCACTTTTTTTGCACATTCTATAACTGCATTATAATCATTCAATTCTACCTCGATAGTTATAGTTGAAATATCTATCTTTTGAATATTTTTCGCAAGTATACCATTTTTCCATAGAAGATTTATAAATTTCTCAGGATATAAAACCTTAACCTCAAGTTTCACTATACCTTTACTGTACTTTTTAAAATCCATATCATCATAACCCCTCATATATTAAAGATTTAAATTTACCACTTATAGTTATTGTATTCCCTCCTATAAATAAGATTTCTAGATTAACTCCATCTAGTGTAATTGTTCCTACTTTAGAATTTATTTTTATTTCACTACTGTCAAAGGATATTATCCCTTTGTGATTTTCAATAATAATCTCATTATCACCAGTTATTACTATCTTAGGAATATTAAGCACGATATCACGCGGCAAATCTAACCTTTCTGCCAGTCCTTCTTTAACTTTATCTATTTTACTCTCCATTCATAAAACTCCCGATAATTACTTTCATATTAGTTTATGAGTTAAAAGCTTCATAAATGCTAATTTTATATATTGGATTTTAAAATGTATGCTAAGTCAAAAAACTCTATACCTTTTGATTACTCTAATATAATCAAAAGGTATAGAGTTTAGTTAAGTGTTAATTACTATTTAATATTATTAAATTTAGTTTATTAGCATATAGATACTTAGGAGTCATCTCATATATAATTTATAAAATGCTATTACTATTTAAAGTTTAAAGATAAAAAATCTCACTTTAAGTCTGTTAAGCATATTTATCACAGATTTCATTTAATTATAATTTTAAAAGAATAAAAAACAAAAAAGAACTCAAATTGAGTTCTTTCTTATTTATTTAAATAATCTTTTACCATTTGACTAACAAGTTTACCATCAGCTCTACCTACTATTTTAGGTCTTACCGCTGACATAACCTTACCCATGTCTTTCATGTTATTCGCGCCCACTTCGATAGCTGCTTCTCTGATGATTTCTAAAATTTCGTCTTCACTTAACTGCTGAGGAAGGTAATTTAACAAAATCTGGATTTCAGCATTTACTTTGTCTACAAGATCTTGTCTATTTCCCTTTTCGAATTCAAGCATAGACTCTCTTCTTTGCTTGACTTCTCTAGATAGAATTTCTATAACTCGTTCGTCCTCAAGCTGTACTACTTCAGTTTTTTCAACTAAAAGTACTGCAGACCTAGCAGTGCTTAATGTTTCAGCTTTAAATTTATCTCTCGCCTTTAAGGCTTGCTTCCAGTCTTCTTGAAGTCTTTCTTTTATTGTTGGCATCATTCTACCTTCTTCCAAAGAAATTCTTACTTAAACTTTCTTTTTCTAGCAGCTTCTGACTTCTTCTTTCTCTTTACACTTGGCTTTTCATAGTGTTCTCTTTTTCTAACTTCAGAAAGAACACCCGCTCTAGCACATTGTCTTTTAAATCTTCTAAGTGCTTGATCTAATGATTCGTTTTCTCTAACTCTAATTTCTGACATTCCTTTTTTCCCTCCCTCCGCTAGCTATATACTGTTTTAATATATCACAGCTGTGGGCTTAACAACACACGCTATATTATACAATAGAGCTTTCAATACTGTCAAGAATTTCATCGCTAATTTTACCTACTTTTTAACCTGGAGGCCATTTTAATTCTCTTCCACCTAACACATGAAAATGCATGTGATTAACTGTTTGTCCTCCATCCTTACCACAGTTATTAACAATTCTATATCCAGAATCTGCTATGTTAAGCTCTCTTACTAGTTTATTAATAACACCGAATATATGTGCAATCACTTTAGTGCTTTCATCATCAATATGGTTAACACTTTCTATATGTTTTTTAGGAATAACTAGAAAGTGAATTGGAGCCTCAGGACTAATGTCATTGAAAGCTATCACATCTTCGTCTTCGTATATTTTTTTTGAAGGTATCTCACCTTTTGCTATTTTACAAAAGATACAATTTTCCATAATAGTTCACCTCCTTTTAAAAATCACAAATACATTTACTATCTGTAATTCTTTGTGTATCTGCCATTTCCAAACTTATGTAAAGAAATTCTGGCAGGCGAACATATTTCCTTTTTACTCTCTAACTTGATTCATTCGACTAAATTTAATTAACTTTAAGTTATACTCAAATTCAATCTCAAAGTAATTTTGTTGAGAGCAAAATATCTATTCTATATATATCTTACCACTAAAAACAGTAATTTAACCATAATATTCTAAATAAAAACTATATTATTTCTCCGATAGCATAATCATTCTTACTTTCTAAAAGCTTTGTTGGCATTATCTTACCTATTACAGAATCACAATCAAATTTTGCAATTACTTTTACATAATTTTCAGTATATCCTTCATAATAGCCCTCCATCGATTGAACTGCCTGTTCAAACAATACCTTTTGCTCTGTTCCTATTAAGCCTTCAGTAAATTTACCTTCGTTATATTCATTTAAATCAATTAGAAGTTTACTTCTTTCTTCTTTGATATTTCCGTCAACTTGTTTCTCCATTGTTGCAGCCCTTGTACCTTTTCTTGGGCTGTATTTGAATACATGAGTTTTTGTTAGCTTAATATCTTTTAGGAATTCATAAGTTTCTTTAAACTCTTCCTCAGATTCACCTGGGAAACCAACAATTACATCTGTAGTTATAGATACATCAGCAAACGAATTTCTTAATATATTAACTATATCCTTATAGTCTTTAGCTGTATACTTTCTATTCATTCTTCTTAAAGTTTCATCTGAACCACTTTGTAATGATAGATGGAAATGATGGCATAGTTTTTTTAGCTTTGATATACGAGCTACTACTTCTTCAGTAAAGAATGTAGGGTCTATCGAACCTATTCTTACTCTTTCAATACCATCTATAGCTTCTATAACCTCTAATATATCCATTAAAGTAACCTTTTCTTCTAGGTCAACTCCGTATGAGGCAGTGTGTATCCCTGATAGTATTATTTCCTTAAAACCATGCTCTGAAAGCTTTTGTACTTCTTCCTTTATTTTTTCAGGATCCTTAGAACAAACAGCCCCTCTTGCATATGGAATCAAGCAGTAAGAACAAAATCTATTACAGCCATCTTGTATTTTTAAAAATGCTCTAGTTTTATCTTGGTATTCTTCTATATCTAAATCCTCAAACACATTGTTCTTTAGTACAGGCGTAACTTGAACTTGTTGTTTACCTTCATCAATAGCTTTATTTACCCAGTAAACTATCTCTCCTTTGTTTCTTGTACCAAGAACGACATCTACCCCTTCTATATTTCCAACTTCATTAGGAGCGATTTGAGAGTAACAACCAACAACTGCAATTGTAGCAGCTTCATTTTCACGTCTAGCTCTACCTATTATCTGCCTTGACTTTTTATCCCCCATATTAGTAACAGTACATGTATTTATTACATATACGTCAGCAAATGTGTCAAAATCAACAACTTCGTATCCTTCTCTTATAAACTTTTCTGCCATAGCTTCTGATTCATATTGATTTACTCTACAACCTAATGTAGAAAAAGCTACCTTCATTGATTATTTCCTCCTATATCTCCAAGTTCATATTGCAACAGAGATACTGCCGTAAATCCAGCAGTCTCTGTTCTTAAGATTCTTGGTCCTAAAGTTACAATATGAGCTCCACTTTTCTTAAGATTATCTATTTCATATTCTTCAAATCCACCTTCAGGCCCTATAACAATAGCTATATTCTTAATAGTCCTATCACCTATTTCATTTATAGCATTTCTTATTCCATAGCCTGTAGCATTCTCATAAGGTACTACTATCATATCTATGCTACTTAACATATCAATCATCCGTCCAAATTCAACTGGTTCATCTATATCAGGTATAATTGTTCTCTTAGATTGCTTAGAAGCCTCTAATGCGATTCTATGCAGTCTATCAAGCTTTTTAAATTCGCCCTTCAACTTTACATCTACTCTATTAGTAATCAAAGGAGTAATTTTTATTACACCTAATTCTGTGCACTTTTGAACTATCAAATCCATCTTTGTTGATTTGGGTAACCCTTGAAACAATGTGATATTTATATTACTTTCATTATTACAACCTAATTCTTCAATGATTTTAACTTTAACGTATTGTTTTGTGATCTCTTCAATTTCTCCAAGATACTCTTTACCTTCTAAATTATTTATAGATACCTTTTCTCCGTTTTCTAATCTCAAAACTCTATAAATATGTTTTACATCATCTCCAGAAATAATAGCATGTGTATCAGTAAAGGTCTCCTTTGGTGTGAAAAATTTATGCATTCCACATTCTCCTTAAAAGTCTATTTTACTCTAGCTACAATACAGTTCCATTCTCCGTCTTTATTCACCTCAACGACTTCAAAACCTGAGGCTTCTAATTTATCTATAACCATTTGTCTTCTATCATGGATTATTCCTGAAGTTATAAATAATCCACCTTGATTCATTGCTTTTTTAACGTCATCAACAAGTATACATATTATCTCTGCTATTATGTTTGCTACAACTATATCAGCTTTTCCGCTTACTACATCTAAAAGATTTCCTTCTAATATTTCAATATTATTTAAACTATTAAAACCAATATTTTCTTTTGCAGAGTCTACTGCTACAGGATCGAGATCCACACCTACAACATGCTTTGCACCAAGCATAGATGCAACTATAGCAAGTATTCCTGATCCTGTACCTATATCAAAAACCACTGAGTTTTCCTTTACATTCTTTTCAAGTGCTTCAACACACATTCTTGTAGTTTCATGCGTTCCTGTACCGAACGCCATTCCTGGATCTATTTCAACCACAAGGTCATTACCAGTATTTTCATACTGTTCCCATATAGGCTTTATTACTATTCTATCACCTATTTTAGTAGGCTTATAATATTGTTTCCAGTTATTAGCCCAGTCTTCTTCTTTCATTTCAGTTGCTATAACTTCACCCTCACCAATATCTATTCCAGACTCTTTAAGTTCTACAAGTTTCTCTTTAATATATGTAACCACGTCTTCAATATTGTCTTCGTCAGAGAAATATCCTTTAACTACAGCTGCCTTACCCTTGTGTTCTAATATATTTATATCTGCAAAATCCCAAGTAAGAGGTCCTTGCTCTCTTGTTAATATGTCATTCGGATCCTCAATAGCAACTCCTTTGCAGTCTAATCCATAGAATATACCTGAAACTGGCTCTAAAGCCTCACTTTTGCTTATTACCTTTATTTCTATCCATGTTCCGTTCATACAACTCAATCCTTTCTTGCTTTGGTTAATATATTTTCTATCCTAAAAATACACACAATGTACTTAAAATATAGAATATTCAACAAGTATTACTTAAATAAATACTTATACTATAATCTTGAACATATACCGTCCAATTAAAACACATGTAATATTTTAATACAAAATATTATCTTATCACAACTAATATATTTTACACTTTACCATACTTTCTGTAAATATATATATATAGATATACCAATTCCAAATAAAATGTATTTTTCAAGTAAAATAGTATTAATAGTTAAATAGATTATTGGTATGTTTTTAAATGGTGAAAATGAGGTATCTATTCCTCTAAACTGATAAACCACTTCATATTCAAATTTATATTTATAATTTCGGAACCAGATTACTTGAGGTTTCAAAATATGTTTCGTTACGAAATAGCACATATTTAAACCTTTTCGTAACGAAATATCCCCAGAAAACAAATCACATTTATATAACTTTTTGCATATCATAACAAATAAATATTTAGTAATAGGTGGTAGATAACATGAACTGTTATGAAGCAATGAAAAGAATAATTGAAATTGATTCAAAGATGTCTGATTTAGGAAAATTATTAGCTAATGCTAAAAATCCAGCTGATAAAGATAGATACGAAAAAAACATCGATGTTTTAGAAATGGAATTCTTAAAACTAAAGCATCAATTAGAAGTAACTGAATTAAATACTACTATTCTTCTATAAGTTTATAATAATCCCCATAGTATTTCTAAAACTAATTGTTCAAATTATTTCTTATTCAAATAACTGCATTAAAATCTTAGTCTATGTTTAAAAATATTATTAAAATTAAGTGGTTAGGTAGGAGCATCGGATAGCTGACCACTTAATTTCAACACACACTTTACCAGAGCCAAAATCTAAAAGCCAAGAATACTCAATTGTATTCTTGGCTTTTCAAAAGGCTGTTTATCCGAATATCTTTCCCATAAAACCTTTTTTATCTTTGTCTTTGTGATCTTTATGATCTTTATTCTCATTAGAATCCTGCTGAATCTTTTCTCCAGAAGCTTCTAAGAACATATTTAGAGCCTCTTTTTGCCTATCATTAAGGTTTTTAGGAATATCAACAATTACATTAACGTATTGATCTCCTCTTCCTGATGAATTAACTCTAGGAACCCCTTTACCTCTAAGTCTAAACAAAGTTCCAGGCTGTGTACCAGCTGGTACTGTGTACTTAACATCCCCGTCAACAGTAGGCACCTTTATTTCTGTTCCCATTGTTGCTCTTATCATATCTAAGTGATAATCTAAGTAAATATCAAAGCCTTGTCTTTTGAACACTTTAGAAGGAGCTACGTTGATTCTTAAATACAAATCTCCTGGAGCCCCATTGTTATCACCATGTTCTCCTTGTCCTCTTAGCGGCATTACATTACCTGTATCAACCCCTGCTGGAACATTAACTTTAATCTTTCTTGTTTTTCTAACTTTGCCTTTTCCTCTACATTCTGGACATGGATCTTCAATCACATGACCTTTTCCTCCACACTTGTCACAAGCTGATTGAGAAACAAAGTTACCAAAAGGAGTTTGTCTTTGTGCTCTTATTTGACCAGTACCACCACATTTAGAACATGTCTTTGGTGATGTTCCTGGTTTTGCTCCTGAACCTCTACAAGTTTCACAATTTTCACTTCTAGTTATAGATATCTCTTTTTCCATGCCAAAAACGGCTTCTTCAAAAGAAAGATTAAGAGTATATTCTATGTCATTACCTCTTTGCGGACCGTTTCTTCTGGCTCCACCGCCACCGCCAAAACCTCCACCAAAGATGCTTTCAAATATATCACCAAATCCACCACCAAAATCAAATCCATCAAAACCTGATGCGCCACCACCAGCATTAAAGTCTGTTGTTCCAAATTGGTCATACTGAGCTTTCTTCTGAGGATCACTTAAAACTTGGTAAGCTTCATTTAATTCTTTAAATTTTTCTTCAGCCTCATGATCACCAGGGTTTCTATCTGGATGATATTTTAGGGCTTGCTTTCTAAATGCTTTTTTTATTTCATCATCACTTGCACCTTTTTCAAGTCCAAGTACACTGTAAAAGTCTTTGCCTGCCAATTATTTCCACCACCTAAGTTATAATATTAAAGGGAAGACGAGTTGCCTTCCCTGTCATATTATATATTAAATACTCGCTTTGTTACAACTATTTATCTTCATCAACCTTGAAGTCAGCATCTACTACATTGTCATCATGAGCAGCTCCTGTGTTTGCTCCGCCTGCATTAGCAGCATTTGGATCAAATCCAGCACCACCTTGTGCGTTTGCATCACCATATATCTTTGATGAGATTGCATAGAACTCTTGAGTTAATTCTTCTGTAGCTTTCTTTATAGCTTCTATATCTTCTCCATCTTTAACCTTCTTAACATCTTCAAGTTTAGCTTGTATCTTAGCCTTATCTTCAGCAGAAACTTTATCACCTAATTCAGTTAAAGTTTGTTCTGTTTGATACACAACTTGATCTGCATTGTTTTTAACTTCTATTGATTCTTTTCTCTTCTTATCTTCTTCTGCAAATCTTTCAGCTTCCTTAACTGCCTTATCAATTTCATCATCACTTAAGTTAGTTGAAGCTGTTATAGTTATATTAGCTTCTTTTCCAGTTCCTTTATCAACCGCAGATACCTTTACGATACCATTAGCATCTATATCAAAAGTAACTTCTATTTGAGGAACTCCTCTTCTAGCTGGAAGTATTCCTGATAGTGTGAATCTACCAAGAGTCTTGTTGTCAGCTGCCATTTGTCTTTCACCTTGAACAACATGTATTTCAACTGATGTTTGATTATCTGCTGCAGTTGAGAATACTTGACTCTTTCTTGTAGGTATAGTTGTATTTCTTTCTATTAATGGAGTTGCTACTCCTCCTAATGTTTCTATACCAAGACTTAATGGAGTTACGTCTAGAAGTAATACATCCTTAACATCTCCAGTTAATACACCAGCTTGTATAGCAGCACCTACTGCAACACATTCATCTGGGTTAACTCCCTTTGAAGGTTCTTTTCCTGTGAACTTCTTAACAGCTTCTTGAACCGCTGGAATTCTTGTTGAACCACCAACTAAAACTATTTTATCTATATCATTTAAGCTTAATCCTGAGTCAGCTAGCGCTTTTCTCATTGGCTCTATTGTTCTTTCAACTAAGTCATTAGTTATTTCATTGAATTTAGCTCTTGTAAGAGTTAATTCAATATGCTTTGGACCTGTAGCATCAGCTGTTATAAATGGAAGATTTATTATAGTCTGAGTTGAAGACGAAAGCTCTATCTTAGCTTTTTCAGCTGCTTCTTTAAGTCTTTGTAAAGCCATCTTATCATTTCTTAAATCAATTCCATGTTGTGATTTAAAATCAGCTGCTATATAATCTATAATCTTTTGGTCAAAGTCATCTCCACCAAGGCGAGTATCTCCGTTTGTTGCCTTAACTTCAAATACTCCATCTCCAAGTTCAAGTATTGATACGTCGAAAGTACCACCACCTAAGTCATAAACGAATATTTTATGGCTATGATCTGTCTTATCAAGACCATAAGCTAATGATGCTGCAGTTGGTTCGTTTATTATTCTTAAAACTTCAAGACCAGCTATCTTACCTGCATCTTTAGTCGCTTGTCTTTGTGAGTCATTGAAATATGCTGGAACTGTTATAACTGCTTGAGTTACAGTTTCTCCTAAGTATGCTTCAGCATCAGCCTTTATCTTTTGAAGAACCATAGCTGATATTTCTTGTGGAGTATAGTCCTTACCATCAATAGTAGTCTTATGGTTAGTTCCCATATGTCTCTTTATTGATATTATTGTTTTATCTGGATTTGTAATCGCTTGTCTTTTAGCTACTTGACCAACTAATCTTTCTCCGTTAGCTTGGAAAGATACTACTGATGGAGTTGTTCTTGCACCTTCTGAGTTTGCTATAACTACAGGTTCTCCTCCTTCCATAACAGCTACACAAGAATTGGTTGTTCCTAAATCGATACCTATAACCTTTGACATTTGCTATTTCCTCCTCATTAATCACGAATTTAATTAATTTATTCAAATAAAAGTATTTTTACTAGTTTGCTACTTTAACCATAGTGAACCTAAGAACTTTGCTACCTTTTTTATAGCCTTTTTGAAAGACCTCTGCTATGGTGTTGTTACCTAAATTTTCATCTTCTATATGCATTACTGCTTGATGTAAATTCGGGTCAAATTCACCGTTAGCTTCTATTTCCTCTACTCCTATTTTTTCAAAAGCATTTTTGAACTGTCTTATAGTCATATCTACTCCTTTTTTAAGGTCATCGACACTTCCATCAACAGTTACAGCTCTTTCAAGATTATCTAATACTGGGAATATTTCTTTAAGTACGTCCTCACAAGCTTCAGTATAAATACCTTCCTTTTCTTTAGAAGTTCTCTTTCTAAAGTTGTCATACTCTGCATTTAATCTTAAAATTCTTTCTTTTAATGTATCTAATTCATTATTTAATTTTGAGTTTTCATTCTTAAGTTTAGTTATTTCATCTTTAAAAGATGTAACATTATCATTACTACTTTCAAATTCAATATCTTCTAAAATTTCACCTTCTAAAACTTCTTCTAGATTATCTTTTTCTTCCAAATTTTCATTTTCAACTTCTGAAGTATTTACTTCTTCTTTTTCATTGATATTTTCGTTATTCACTTCTTTCATATCTTGTTACTACACCTCATCTCTTTTTTATGAAATAGGGTTTTTTAAATATATGAAACCCCTTGCTATTCTTTACTTTATACTATAAAAATATAATTATTTATATTTATTTCAAGCGCTGATTCTTAAGTGACTCATTAAGTTCCTTCATAACTTCAGCCATAATGGATAATACTTTAGGATAGTTGATTCTTGTAGGACCAATTAAAGCAATAGTCCCAGTATTTTTACCACCTAAGGTATACACAGCAGAAATTACGCTGCAATCTTTGGCCTCAGGAAGATAATTTTCATCACCTATTCTTATAGAAATATTATCTTCACTTACTATCAATTTAGAAACATTGTCCTTATCATAAAGAAGAGATAATATCTCCTTAGCTTTTTCTATATCATTGTACTCAGGGTAGTTAAATATGTTAGTTGTACCCTCCATAAATACTTCACCTTCTGATGTATTTAAGGTTTCATACAATGCTGGTATCAATGCATTAAATATTTCATCAAAACCCAAAAGATCTTTCTTTAACTTGTTTATAGTAACCAAATTTATTTGTTCTATTGTTAGATCTTTAAGTCTTATGTTCAATATATCATTTATCTTTGATAATGTTTCTAATGTTGGTATGTTAGTTACTTTAATAAGACTGTTTTTTATAGCTCCACTATCAGTAACAATAACACAAAGAAGGTTAAATTGATCTACAATCATAAGTTGTATAGACTTTATAACACTTTTCTTAACAGAAGGTGCATTTACTACACAAGTAAGCTTTGTTAATTGTGATAAAAGAGTACTTGCCTGTTTTATCATTCTATCTACTTCAAAAAGCGCAGAATCTATAAGATATTTTTTTATTAGAAGTTCCTCTTCCAAACTAACACCTTGAAATTCCATTAGTTTATCTACATACAATCTGTATCCTTTGCTTGATGGAACTCTGCCAGCAGATGCGTGAGGTTGCTCAAGATATCCTAACTCTTCTAAGTCAGACATTTCATTTCTGATTGTAGCTGAACTTATTCCTAAATCATATTTTTTAGCGATAGTTCTTGATCCTACTGGCTCTCCAGTCATTATATAGTCATTTATTATTGCCTGAAGAATTTTAATTTTTCTTTCATCTATCACTAATATCACCTCTTTTGTTAGCACTCACTTAACTTGAGTGCTAATGACTACGATTTAAATATATTATTTATATAATTTTTTGTCAATTTGATTTAAGTTAATAAATCTATAGATTAAATTAATTTAAGCTATTTTTTATAAATTTTCTCTTACATTCTCACAATTTCTCTTGATTCCTTCTAAATCCTTTTTTTATACAAATCAATGATATTTTTTATATAATCTCTTCTTACCTTTTAGTCTATATTTTTTATATAATTACTATTGTATTGCTTAAATATAAAAACTTATCTACTCCTAATTAAATTAGTTTCCCCATCTTTTCTCCACAAAATTCAAAAGAATGCATGAATTTATTTAGCATATGAATTCATACATTCTTTTATATTTTTTATCTAAGTCAACATAAAATCACTCATAACATAGTTTGATAATTCTATTCCTTTTTCACTCAAGAAAATCATACCATTTTCTCTTACTAAAAGCCTATCTTTCACATGTTTATCTATGACAGCCTTAAAAATATCATCTATGGAAACTTTGAATCTTTTCTTAAAATTATCCTCTGATATTCCTTCTAATTTTCTTAGGCCCATAAACATAAATTCTTCCATATTATCTTCCGATGAATTCTTTATTACTTCTTCATATTCTTCCAAGCTCTTTTCAATTGCTTCCATATATTTGTTCATATTTAATAGATTTTTATATCTTACTCCACCAATATATGCAGATGCTCCTGTACCGCAGGCTATATAGTCTTCTAAATTCCAATATACTAAGTTGTGCTTGCATTCTTTTCCTTCCTTAGCGTAATTAGAAATCTCATACCTATTGTATCCACTATCTTTTAATAACGAATGAGTCAAATCATTCATTTCTCTTTCTTGATCTTCTGTTGGAAGATTAAGCTTATTCTGCTCATACCATCTATAAAAAATCGTATCTTCCTCTACTATGAGGCTATAAGCCGATATATGCTCTGGACTCAATTTTATTATCTTGCTTAGACTTTCTTTCCATTGATCAACCTTCTGACCAGGAAGCCCGTACATAAGATCCACATTTATGTTATCAAATCCCTTGCTTCTAGCTAGATAAAAGTTCTCTTCAAATTCCTTATAATTGTGTATTCTGCCAATCACAGTTAACAGATTATCTTGACATGCCTGTAGCCCAAGTGAAAGTCTATTAACTTTATTTTTTTTCATAACTTCTAAGATTTCATCATTCAAGGTTCCTGGATTACATTCAACAGTGTATTCAATGTCTTTTGAAAGATTTAAGCTTCCTATACACTTTAAAAGTTCTTCAAATAGAGGTAAATACAAATAGGTGGGAGTTCCCCCACCTATAAAAACACTTGTAATTTCATATTTTTGAGCTTTTCTTTTTATTTCTTCTATAAGAGCCTTAGTATATCTCTCCATAGCTTCTTCCATACCTTGAAATGAATGAAAATCACAGTAAAAACACTTTTGTTTACAGAATGGTATATGCACATAAAGCGCTATTTTTTCCATACTGTTACCTCCAATCAAATCTATCTTTAAATGAACTAATTCATACTTAAACTTATGAAAATAAAAATCCGTAGATTCATCGAAATCTTTATTTTGAGTCATAGGATTGAATTATTTTATCCTTATAGAGTTCCTAACTCAACTATTAATTTATACTTGCCTAAAAATCCCCTGAAGGAGTGATTTTAAAACAAGTATAAAATTAAGGTTTCGATATAGGAACTCTTTAATCAACTTTTAAAACAGACATAAATGCTTCTTGTGGAACTTCAACAGAACCAACCTGTCTCATCCTCTTCTTTCCTTCTTTTTGCTTTTCTAAAAGTTTCTTCTTTCTGGATATATCTCCACCATAACATTTTGCAAGTACGTCTTTTCTCATTGCCTTTACTGTTTCTCTTGCAATAATTTTAGATCCTACTGCTGCCTGTATTGGAATTTCAAATAACTGTCTTGGAATTATTTCCTTTAACTTTTCGGCTATTCCCCTACCCTTATGATATGCTCTTTCTTTAGGAACTATCATTGACAATGCGTCAACAGTATCTCCATTTAGAAGAATATCTAACTTAACAAGTTCTGAAGTTTCATAGCCTTTTAGTTCATAATCAAGCGATGCATAGCCCTTAGTTCTTGACTTTAGCGCATCAAAGAAATCATAAACTATTTCATTAAGAGGAATCTCATAGTTGATAACAACTCTTGTTGTCTCAATGTATTCCATATCAATATATTTTCCTCTTCTCTCTTGGCAAAGGTCCATTATTGGTCCAACATATTCTGTTGGGCTTATTATAGAAGCCTTAACTATAGGTTCTTCCATATAGTCAATTTCAGTTGGCTCTGGAAGATTTGTTGGATTTGTAAGTTCTATTAATTCACCATCTGTCTTTATAACTTTATATATAACGGATGGTGCTGTAGTTATAATATCTAGATTGAATTCTCTTTCAATTCTTTCCTGTATTATTTCCATATGTAATAGCCCTAGGAATCCACATCTAAATCCAAAACCTAATGCAACTGAAGTTTCTGGTTCAAAAGAAAGTGCTGCATCATTTATTTGAAGCTTTTCTAAAGCTTCTTTAAGTTCCTCATACTTAGCTCCATCTACAGGATATATACCTGAGAAAACCATAGGAACAGCAGGTTTGTATCCTGGAAGTGCAGTGCTAGTTGGACGATCTGCTTCAGTGATGGTATCACCTACTCTAGCATCTCTAACATTTTTTATCGAACCAGTAACATATCCAACATCACCAGCTCTAAGTTCTGAAATCGGCATAAATCCTGGAGTAAATACACCTACCTCTGTAACTTCATAAACTTTGTTTGTAGCCATTAGTTTTATTTTAGTTCCAACCTTAACAGAACCTTCTTTAACTCTTACATAGGAAACTACGCCCTTATAACTATCATAAAACGAGTCAAATATAAGAGCTTGCAGAGGAGCCTCTTCATCTCCACTTGGTGCTGGAACCTTTTCAATTACTGAATTTAATACATCAATTATGTTAAGCCCAGTTTTTGCTGATATAAGAGGTGCATCATGAGATTCAATTCCTATAACATCTTCTATCTCTTGCTTTATTTCTTCCGGTCTCGCACTAGGAAGGTCAATCTTATTTATTACTGGAACAATTTCCAAATTATTATCTAAAGCTAAATAACAGTTTGCTAGTGTCTGCGCTTGTATTCCTTGTGTTGCATCTACTACTAGAACAGCACCCTCACAAGCAGCCAAACTCCTAGATACTTCGTAATTAAAGTCTACGTGCCCAGGAGTATCTATCAAGTTTAGTATAAACTCTTCTCCATCTTCTCTTCTATAAACAAGTCTTGCAGCCTGAGACTTTATTGTAATGCCTCTTTCTCTTTCAAGCTCCATATTATCTAAAACTTGTTCTTCCATTTCTCTTCGTGTTAAGGTCCCTGTTGTTTCAAGAAGTCTATCTGCTAAAGTAGACTTACCATGATCGATATGTGCAACTATTGAAAAGTTTCTTATGTGTTTCTGTCTATTACTTTGCATATTCATAAACCCATCCTCAAGGAATATCCTTGGAACAGTTTTCACCCCCATGTAGATTAAATCTTGTTAAATTATATCATAGTATCCAGCTTGATTGTCAATAACTATAAAATTATGTTATTTAACCACTAATCTTATTACTAATTTTTTCATAAAAATATTCTACACCATTGCTAATTTTATTAAAAACCCAATTTCCTTTTTCTTTTATTATGCCAAGTGATTGCAGTTTTGATCCTATGGAATCTATATTGTAGTACTTACCATTGAACTCCAACTTGTAGCTTCCATCTTCATCATGAATCTTAACCTCACAGTCATCTTCTAAAAGCCCTAAGAAATCCTGTCCAAATTCATCTTTTAACTCTTTATAATCATTCTGTGATATGGAACTTACGCCATCAGTACTTTTACTCAGAGAAGCTGTATTTATAATATTTATATTTATAATTCCCCACAGTACGAAGGAAATAACCATCATTACGATAATAATATTTGCTATCTTTCTCAAAAAAACACCCCCAAGATATGATTTATATCTATAAGGATGTTCATTTTTTGGAAAAAATATTCACTTATACCAATTCACATTACTTTTTACCATTTAAATATTCTGCAATAACTCTAGCAACATACTTTGCAGAGCCTTGAGATTCTTGACTTGAATTAATATCTGAACCAATTTCTATTAAAATTGAGTGATTACTAAGATTTTGGTTAAAGGAATTCATCCCTCTCTTATACGATAGTATTCCTTTCGAAAATCCAGGAAAAAGCTTTCTAGCTGTTTCATTCAAACTCTCAGTTATAGCATTATTTTGCTCATAGTAAGGTGTATTTTGCGCGGTTACGAACATCATCTTTGATATATTTTCACCATTTAAGTTTATAGTACTTGCACTTTTACTTTCTGCAGAATCTCTATGAAGATCTATAATCAATTTAAAATTATTACCATATTTATTGAGATATTTTTTTACAGTTTCAGCGGATCTTAAATAGCTATCATTATATACCATGCTATGCATTGTCTTATCATGGATAACTGATATCCCATAATTCTCAAGTTCTTTTTCTAATTGAGTTCCAACACCTACAACACTATACTGTTCCTCAGTAGAATCAGCCCCGGCAGGCTTATATGCCTCAGTTGTATGAGTATGATATATTAAGATTTCCGGCTTAGATTCATTTAGCTGTTTTTTCAAACTTGGGTTAAATGCTGCCGATACTTTCACTGGAGTTTGATTATTCGGCTGTTGTCCTTGTTGTTGCTGAAGCTCTTCTGGATTAATTTTAGCCACAGCAGCATCTGAAAGATTAAAAGGATTTATTGTAGCAAAATTCTCTTCATATTCTTTTTCATCACTACCAATATTTAAGAATGGTATTTCAGCAGATAATAATTTAGACGGACTTACTAGATCAGAGCTAATCTTGTCATAAATACTATCTCTCAAAGAT
This sequence comes from Clostridium folliculivorans, assembly GCF_024341905.1. Classification (GTDB taxonomy): domain Bacteria; phylum Bacillota; class Clostridia; order Clostridiales; family Clostridiaceae; genus Clostridium_AR; species Clostridium_AR folliculivorans. The sequence continues at coordinate 500,978 of NZ_BQXY01000001.1, read as the reverse complement.
ATGTTTTTAAAACTACTATTATCAGCTTGTACACTTGCGCCAAAATACGGTATAGATGTTTCAATGGCCTTGATATATAGATATGAATTCTTAAGTAATGATGTTCTTACATTAGTAAATAACATAGCAACAGCAATCACTAAGCAGACACACATAAGCAACATAGTTTTTAATGAATTATGCTCTTTTACTCTCCTCCTATTATAATACACTATATCCCCTCCTCATATTAAATATTTATATGAGACAAGTCTATAGATTATGTTAACCTAACTTACAATTTAAATATGATTTTAGTTATAACTGTATCACTTAACTTTAGGCTACGTTTAAAAGTATTATTGAAATTAAATGGTTATGCAGGAGATGCTAACCATTTAATTTCACCTAGGTCCTAATTTATTAACTCATGAATTTATTTATATCATCCATATCTAGATTAGATTGTAATGCCATATTTAATCCATTTGATATTATTTTTGAAACTGAATCTATAACTACATCAACTTCTTTCGGAGTAACCATTAAATCTCCAACATATGGATTTAATAAGGATTTTATTAAATGGCTCTTTTCATTTTTGTCAATGTTACTAAGCATTTTATAAAACTCTCCACCTTCAGTAGATTGACTTACCATTTCATCTAAAACTAAATCCATAGCATCGTTCACTATTGTAGCGGCATCAACTACGGTAGGCACACCTATTGCAATAACCGGAATACCTAAGTTTTCCTCATTAATCTCCATTCTCTTGTTGCCAATTCCAGCTCCTGGAGAAATTCCAGTATTGGCAATTTGTATAGTTCTGTTAACTCTTCTTATACTTCTAGACGCCAATGCATCTATGCATATAACCATATCTGGTTTTATTTTATCTGCTACTGCTTTAATTATTTCACCAGTTTCTATACCAGTTATACCTAGAACTCCTGGAGCCAGGGCACATACTGGTCTTACTGATTCGTCAATAGAGTCTGGCATTACAGCTTTTAGATGTCTTGTAATCATTAGTTTTTCTACAACCTTTGGACCTAAAGCATCGGGAGTAACGTTCCAATTTCCAAGTCCAACAACTAATGCAGTCTTAGATGTGTTTACACCTATTAATTTTTGCATGCTATTGTTTAAAACTTCAGATACATCATCCATTATTTCTCCATCATAATGGGTGAATTCTGGTATATCTATAGTAATATAAGTACCTATAGGCTTTCCAATCTTAGCCGCACCATCTTCATTCACTATAGTAACAGTTGTTACTTTTATATTATCTATTTCTTCTTCTTCAGAAATAATCCCGTCAGCTTCTCTCTTATTTATTTGCTTATATAACTCTCGTGCTTCTACAGCTAAATCTGTTCTTACGTTTATCATATAGTCACCTCTATACAAAATATTTTATACATATTTTATCCCATAAAAGTGATAATTATTAATTTTATATATATCAAAACTGATTCTGTATTACTTTACATTAAAAATAGTATAAATGTATGTTTAATAAATTGATTTTAAAATTTTTGTATAATTTTAATGTTTTTTGACAACAAATAATATGTAATAAATAACATACGTAATATTAGTTTTTGTATAATATTAACTGGAATAAACTAGATTGGTTGGCTTAAAAAAATAAAATAGTACTTGAATTAGCCATTTATCAATGCTATAATATCACTTGTTGAATATGAACTCGTACGCAGATTTCCCCAAAACTGCAGAGACCCTATAAAATTGAAGGGGGTGAACATGAATGGCAAATATTAAATCAGCAAAAAAGAGAATTAAAGTTATTGAAACTAAGACTTTAAGAAATAAGATTATAAAATCTGCTCTTAAAACAGCTATAAAGAAGTTTGAAGTAGCTGCTGGCGCTAACAATGTTGAAGAAGCTAAGGTTACTTATAAGGACGCGGCAAGAGCTTTAGATATGGCTGCTGCTAAAGGAGTAATCCATAAGAATATGGCTGCTAGAAAGAAATCAAGATTAGCTGCTAAGTTAAACACTATAGCATAATAAGCTTGTAAACCGGTCTAAAGACCGGTTATTTATTTCTCTCAATATCTATTTTTTAGTTCCAGAATAAAAACTTAATTTATGCATGTTCAAAAATAACAACGTTATTGTTTTCGAGCATCCATAAATTAATAGTTAAAAGCTGGTTCTCAAACAAAAAAAGAAGTTAGTATATGCTAACTTCTTTTTTATTTTAGGTTATATAAAAAAAATATTATTAAAATTTAATGGTTATACAGGAGATGCTATATGAGCGAGCAACTGAAATTAAAGCATTGGATGGATAACCATTAAATTTTAACACAATACTTTTTATTAAACCATCAAGGTACTCATTATCATGATTTCCATCTCAGTTTTTTTATCAAACCCAGTGCTTTTCAATTTTTTTTCTGTATCTATGCACAGTTTCATACAATTATACAGTTGCTTATATGAAAACTTCCTACTTTGGGACATAAGTTTTTCACAAATAAAAGCTGGTCTTCTTATTTCTTTTGCTAGATCATCCTTATTTTTGCCTTTATCTATTCCAAGTTTTATTTTGTAAAGCATGGTAAACTGAGTTTGTATAAGAGATAATATCAACATTAAATTTTCACCTTTATTTATAAGCTCATTCATTATATCTATAGATTTTTCTGATTTCTTTTGACTTATAAAATCAACTAAATCAAAAACATCGTCTTCACTTTTATGAGGAAGCATCTTTATTATATCTTCCCGTGTAATATCTCTTCCTTCTGTATAGCTTATTAGTTTATCAATTTCTCTCTCAATTATATTAAAATTGTTTTCTACCGCTTCACAAAAGTATCTTAATTCTACTTTACCTATTATCTTACCTTTTTCCTCAAAGATTGAGTTAACCTTTTTATATAACTTTTCACCTTTTAATTTATCTACTTTCACAACAGTAGCACTTTTTTCTAAAGCGGTTAACTTCTTATTCCTATTAGGATTTTCTCTTTTATCGTTTTGCAGATAATAAAGAACTAATATACAGTGAGGTGGTGGATTTTTCAAATATTCCACCAGCTGACTATAAACTTTAGTTCCTGCAGCATCAGTCTTATCTCTTAAAAAATTTGCTCTAAATACTACAACTACCTTTTTCTCACTAAAGAAAGGCAGAGTCTCACAGGCATTCATCATTTCATCAAAAGTTACTTTCATCCCATCTAATTTTATATAATTTAAGTCTTTGAATTGACCATCCACAGTTTTATCAATTATTTTATCTATGTTTTCATTTATTATCATTTCGTCTAATCCAACAAAAACATATGAGCCTTCTAATTTTCCTTTTTTTATAGAGTTATCTAATCCATCTAAATCAATCACTGTTATCACCTTCAGAGTCTAATATATTATCATTTAAAGCTCTAGTATTCTTTTGATCTAATATAAAGCTTTTATTTTCATCAATTTTTATTATATCATAGGATTGATTACAAACATAAGGTTGATTATTAATAGTTAAAATATAACTATTTTTGCTACTTACTATTACTATTTCCTTTTCTTCATCATTAGGAATTATTGTTATACCGTTATATGAATACAACTTTCTATTCTTCCATTCTATACTTTCAGTAGGATAGTAGTTTTTATTCAAGATATTATAATTATATCCTAACAAAGCCTCTGTGATTAATACCCTACGAAAACCTTGTTCCATAAGTATTCCCTTTGTTTTTCCATCTGTTATAATAGTTACCTTAGTTTCAAATTTGTACATTGATAAAATAACAGTAAAAACAACCATCCATAAAACATGTTTAGCTTTTTTATAACCATTTTGGTACATGTAAAAGCATATAAGCATCAACACATATCCATATACAATACTAGAATTTATTGTGGTTATATTCAAAGAAAATTTATCAACAACTGCTATGCCTCCTTGCAAGGCTATTATAAATATTTTTATTATATAAGCTGTAATTTTAAGAAGCATTCCATTCCACATTAGCATAAAGGCTATATTTCCTAAAATTACGATAGGCGTGAATAAAGGTAATAGAAAAAGATTTCCCCATATAAAGTTGGGAGAAAAGTTATTTAAAGCTAACGTGGCTACTGGAAAGGAGAAAACTTGTGCTGCTATTGAAATACAGAAGGTATCACTTAGTATTTGTGGTAATTTGTAAAACTTTATTTTCAACTTATTATAAAACAATAATATCCCCAGGGTAGACAGGTACGATAGATTAAAACCTATATCATATATGAAGTATGGTTTATAAATCAACAACAGTATAGCCGAAAAGCTTAGTGCAGATATTGAATCATACTTTCTATACAACTTCTTTGATAGTTTAAGAATAAATATCATTAAAAAAGCTCTCCAAGTTGAAGACTTTCCGCCACTAAATAAGGTGTATATAAAGCTAAACACTAAAGCAAATTTGAAGCCAAGTAGTTTTTCTATAATAGAATATATTACTGCAATATGAAAGCCTGAAACAGACACTACATGGATGATTCCATATTTACTCATAAGCACATTTTGCTCATTTTTAATATATTTTGTGTATCCAAATGCTGCAGAACAAACTAATGCCGAGCCCTCTTCCCCTACATACTTTTTCAAGGTATTATAAAAATAATCCTGCTTAGAATTAACAATCCCGCTAAATCCATATTCTAAAAAATTATATTTTTCAACCTTTATAGTTCCTACTACACCTTTTTCAATATCTGCTTCACGCCTAAAACTCCCATATATCAAATACTTACTTCCATCTTTAAGCTCAGTTTTAATCCCATCAATTTTAAAACTTTGCCTACCTATCTCTACAATTTTATTTTTAGGATTAACTGCAACGACTTTGAATACAGTTTTATATTCAGTTTCTAATGAATAGTATATTAAGCAATTTATATATGAAGCTATAAAAAATATGCAAATAACCACCATGAACTTTTTTCCGTATATAATAAAATGTAATAAAAAAAATGATGCAGTAACTAACACTGCACCATAGATATTTTTTTGAATAAGATTGAAAGTTATAATACCTGCTATACAAGAAATTAATATATTAACTGCCGGTCTACTTATCTCTACATTGTTTATAAATTTAGTTATCATTGCAAATAAAAGTATTATATATAATAGCTTAAATATTAAAATTCTATTTGTTTTAAGTACCCGTACCTAAAAATCACCCAATCTATTTTAACTATGTATAATACTTGTTCCTTTCAAATCAGTCAATTTATAACATAAGTGCTATACCATATATTCTTTCCACTTATTTGAAAAAATTTCACCAATAACACATAAAGCTATAAATATAATTGACACTACTATACCTTTTACATCTACTTTATATGATATTAATAATGCTGCCGCAGTTATTCCTATGTAGATACTAAGGCTTGAAAGTAATAATCTTTTCACTCTTTCAGATGTTTTTAGCTTAATATCAAAAGTAAACACTGCTTTTATAAGTAAAAGTAAGTAGAAACAAATTGTTATCATAAGCCCATAATCCATACCAGCTACCAGCTTACATATAACCCCGATTAAGAATGTTTCCCCTAAAGCTGTAGCAACTAGATAAGTTGAACTAGGTTCTCTTTTTATATACTTATCATTAAATAAAAGGCCAACGGCTAAAAGTGGAATTGTTATTAGATTTTCTGCAGCTATCAAATAAATATCTTTTGTAAAGTTAAGATTTAATATTTCAGGGATTATTATTGATGAAATTTGCAATACTATTAAATATTTTAGCAAGCTACTACCAATATATATATTTCTTCTCAATATAGTAAGCTTCTTTTTTAGCTCTAAAAACTTATGTAAACATTCTTCTTTTATATATACATCGGATAACTTCTTCACCAAACTAGAGCACTTATCACCATAAGATATTCCTAATTGAGCTGCACTTAATGATGGAAGATCTGTTAAATTATCTCCAACTACAGCCACGTTATATCCATCATTTATAAACATATTTATTATTCTATTTTTCATTTCATAGGATATTCTTGAAAATACTTTTACTTTAGAAAGCACACTTATCATCTCTTCATCGCTAAGAGAATCTAGCTCAACTCCTGATATAACTTCATCTATACTATTAATTAAAGATATATCACTTGCAGTCTTTGCCGCAGCTATTTTATTATCTTCTGTTATAATCATAGGAGCAATGTTGTTTCTCTTCAAAGTTTTTATTATATCATCACTTTCATCAACCACTGGATTAAGAAATGCCATTGTCCCTACAAAAACTAAGTTACTTTCAATATTTTCGTCTGGTGTTGGTTGATATCCAAAGCTTCGATAAGCAAATCCCATTGTTATAAGACCTTCATTAGAAAAGTTATAATCACAGTTCTTTATATTTTCTATATCTTCTTCCGTTATTTCCTTTTCTACGCCTTCTTTCATGATATGAGTACATCTACTTAAAACTTCATCTAAAGCGCCTCTTAGATTAGCTCTATAATTTTTTTCTACTTTATTTAGAGTAGTTACCATTCTTCTTTCTAGATCAAATGGAATTTCAAAAATTCTTCTTTGCTTAGTCATAAGCATACCTTTATAAATTCCCCTGCTAGCCCCAATTCTTAGAAGAGCAATTTCTGTTATATCACCTTTACCAGTATCATCATTAACATTGTATATGGCATTGTTAGTTAGCAACCCTATATTTATCATTCTTTGTAGATTTATATCATTGTTATCCCCTTCATCTTCGTTATAGACTTTTTCATCTGTGTACATTTTCTTTACGATCATCTTATTAATAGATATTGCTCCTATTTTTTCTAGAAATATTATATCTATCTTCTTTTGATCACTTAAAACTGAGAGGTTTATTACCTCAATTCCGTCTTGTTTTAGATATTTTTTATATAAATATATGAAAAGTATTACTATAACTACATATCCTAATGTTTGAACAGAATATAATTCAGAAATTAATAAATCAATATCCAGACGCTTTCCAGAAATTGCATTAATAAGCAAAGCACTAGTTCCAGCGATTAATGTAGCATAAATTGTAATTGAGTTAAGTTTTTGTTCCAATTCTATTCCTAAGGTATTTTTTCTTATACCAGAGCTGTTTAGTAAAGCCATATTTTTTCCTAGTTGTGTAGTAGCCCCTGTAGCAACAACTATACCTAATCCATCCCCATGAACAACTGTACTTCCTTTGAATACTATATTCTTCATTTCAGATAAAGAGTTAACAGCGCCCTCTATCATAGTCTCATACTTTTCACTTATAAAATCTTCTCCAGTGATATTTTTCTCGTTAACTTTTAATTCTTCACTTTCTATCACTCTTATATCTGCTGGTACCAATTGATTCTTTTTAAGAACCACAATATCCCCAACCACTAATTCTTCAGATTTTATATCTCCCCTTATGCCATTTCTTAAAACACGAGTCGATGTATAATCTAATCCATTCAATACATTTAGTTCTTTCCTACTTTTTATAACTTCATAATATCTTATAGACATTGTTGCCATGGCTAATAAAATTATCACACCTGCTTGTAGAAAGAAATGAAAAAAGATAAAAATTGCTGTTGTAGCCAACATTATAAAAAACCACGGTCTAAACAGCAATTTTAGAAGTATAGTTCTTGAAGTTTGCTCTACTGAAATAGGCATTATGTTTGTTCCATTTAATTCTCTTCTCTTATTTACTTCATCAATACTTAATCCTTTATTTAAATCACTTTCTAATTTATCAATCACCTTACTCCAAGGTATGTTATACCATCTCTCCACAATTTTTGCTCCTGTCACATTTATTTACTAGTTAATTTTCGTTTAATAGACTATGACACTTTATTACCTATATGTAATAATAGTAAATAATTTATTAACAAATCAGTTTATATAAGCATTATAGCAGAGATAGTATTTCTAGTGAACATACTTATTTTTTCTTAGATTCATCACTAAGATTTTGTTTTAGGATTAAATATAAGTCCCATTATATAACCAAAGAATATTGCTGCAGTTATTCCGCCAGCTGTTCCTTTTATTCCTCCGGTAAAAGCACCTATTATTCCTTTTTCTTTAACTTCTTTAATAGCAGCTTTAGATAGTGAGTTTCCAAAGCCTGGTAAAGGTACAGTCGCACCAGCTCCTCCTATATCTATAAGTTTGTCATACACATTAAACGCTCCTAGTATAGCTCCAATAGTAACAAATGCTACCAATATTCTCGCAGGTGTAAGTTTTGTCTTATCCATTAATATCTGAGCTATTACACACATAGCTCCTCCAATTACAAATGCATATATATACTCACTCATTGCTATATCTCCTCCTAATTACTGTCACAAGGTAGCTTATCGTCATACTCAATGGCTACTGCATGAGCTATTCCTGGAATTGACTCTCCCTGAAGGGAAGTTGTTGTACTCATAAGGGCTCCAGTTGAAACCAACAGCAACCTTTTTATTTCTCCTTTAAGCATCTTTTTATAAAAGTATCCACAGGTTACTACTGCAGAACACCCACATCCACTAGCTCCAGAGTTAGTTTTTTGTCTTTCATTATCATATATAACAGATCCGCAATCCACATAAACATTGCTTATATCATAACCATATTCTAGTAATAGTTTACTTGTTATTTCCTTGCCTACAAGACCTAAATCACCAGTAGCAATTATGTCATAGTCTTCAGGGGCGCGTCCAGTATCTTGAAAATGTCTATAAATTGTATCAACTGCTGCTGGTGCCATAGCAGCGCCCATATTTGAAGCATCTTTTATTCCGTAATCCTTAACTAATCCAGTAGTCACATATGTCACTGCAGGTTTGTTTCCACTGTGGGATAGTAACATAGCTCCTGCACCTGTAACAGTCCATTGTGCTAACTCTGATCTTTGTGAGCCATATTCAAGAGGAAATCTAAATTGTCGTTCTGCAGCACTAAAATGTGAAGAGGTAGCTGCAACTACGTTTTCTGCATATCCTCCATCCATAATTAGTGATGCAAGTCCAATAGATTCAGCCATTGTTGAGCAAGCTCCATACAATCCTACAAAAGGGATATTTATATCTCTTGCTGCAAAACTTGATGAGGCTAATTGATTAAGTAGGTCTCCTGCAAAAAGATAATCAATATCCTCTTCTTTTAACCCCGCTTTTTCTATAGTTTCTTTTATAGCAGTGTACATCATCGATGTTTCAGCCTTTTCAAAAGTTTCCATACCATTGGTATCATCACTGAGTATTATGTCAAAATAATCTTTTAATGGTCCATCTCCTTCTTTAGGTCCAACAATACTTGTAGTACATATTATCTTAGGTGGATTATCGAGTTTTACTGTCTGCTTTCCTACCTTCTTATGTGCATTTTTCATAGCTATCCCTCACTTTTTATGACTTTAACCCTTAGATTATAAAGGTTTAATTTTTCAATAAAACAAATCAATTACATAGTAGACTATTCCTACTATTACAGAGGTACCTATTCCATACACTAGTACTGGACCAGCTATAGTAAACATTTTTGCTGCAAGACCGAAAATAAAACCTTCTTTCTTAAATTCAATAGCTGGAGATACTATAGAATTGGCGAATCCTGTTATAGGAACCACAGTGCCAGCTCCTGCAAATGCTGCTATTTTGTCATATATTCCTACACCAGTTAACAGTGCTCCTATAAAGACCATTATTATAGCAACCCAAGTAGCTGTATCATCTTTTGGAACCCCCCAAGATGTAAGTGTGTTAGAAAAAAATTCACCTATATCACAAATAATACCACCTACAATAAAAGCATTTATACAGTTTCTTAATAATTTTGGCTTAGGTTCAGATTCTTTAGATAATTGATTAAATTTTTTCTTTATATGTGCTTCTTTTGATTCCATATGTCCCCTTCTTCCTTGTAAAAATATTTTTTAACTTTGGATACATATTTCTATCAACTTTAACCTTATAATGATGTACTTATTGTTATGTTAACTTTAAAACCAAATCTCAATTATTATGGTTATATTTTGTGGAGTTATGGAATATTTATAAGCACCAAAATTTAGTTTCTAAAAAATGCAAAAAATAAAAACCGCCAATTTCCATTAGCGATCTTTCAGTATCAAGTTTGCTTATCATTAATAAAGTATATAAGCAAAAGCTTATGATTAAATCTATTTTTTAAATTAAATGGTTAAGCAGGAGATGTTATATAAGCGAGCTAGTTAGAATTAAATGATTTTTTCAGATGAAGTGGCGTTAATAAACTGTACTGTTCGAACGTAGTGAGTTTACAGTTTTAGCCACGGAATATGAGAAAATCATATTAATTCTTTGCGCAAGCTTATTAAAACATTGGATGATTAACCATTTAATTTAATTACAGTACTTTGAAATCATTTAAACAAAAAAAAACGGTGGTTATCCATCCGTTTTTTAAAATTCAGATAATTTTTTTCGCATTTGCTGAAGTACTTTCTTCTCAATCCTCGAAACTTGTACTTGACTAATCCCAAGCATTTTTGCTACCTGTATCTGAGTCTTATCTTTAAAATATCTAAGAAGTATTATCTGCCTTGATTTCGGCTCTAAACTCTTTAAGGCTTCCTTTAAAGCTAACCTGTCTACCATTTCTTCATCTTCTTCACCATTTTCAGCTATCTTATCGATTAGTAATACTGGTGATCCATCATCTTGGTGTATTGTATCATACAGATATTGCATACTATTAGCGGATTCTAAAGCAAACACAATTTCTTCCTTTTCTACCCCTGAATACTCTGCTAATTCTTCAATAGTAGGTTCTCTGTCCAACTTCTTCGAAAGCTCTTCCCTACTGAAGTGAAGTTTTCTTGCCAAGGTTTTTGTATTTCTAGATACTTTTATAAAACCATCGTCTCTTAAGAATCTCTTTATTTCTCCCATAATCATCGGTACAGCATATGTTGAGAATTTTACATTGAAGGAATCATCAAAATTATTGATAGCCTTTACAAGCCCTATAGATCCTATCTGAAATATATCTTCATAATCATAGCCTCTATTAAGAAATTTTCTGCTTATAGATGAAACTAAAGGCATATTAATCTCAATAAGTCTATTCATCGCTTCTGTGCTGCCTTTTTTTGCCTGCCTTATAAGTTCTGTATTGTCATCATAATTGAACTCTTCTCTTTTAAAAGTATTATACTCCATAGATTATCACCTAACCTACAGAATTGAATTTCTTTTTCATTACTATCTTAGTTCCTTTTACTCCATTGCTAAACACCTCTAAAGAGTCCATAAAAGTCTCCATAACAGTAAATCCCATACCTGATCTTTCTAAATCAGGTCTAGAAGTATACAGTGGTTGCATTGCCACATTTAGGTCTTTAATTCCAGTTCCATTATCTTCAATTATGATGGTAGCTTCACTCCCCTCCAATATAGTTTCTATGCTGACTATTCCATCTTCCTTTTCTTCATAGCCATGAATTATTGAATTGGTTACAGCTTCTGATACAGCAGTTTTGACATCACTTAATTCTTCTATTGTCGGGTCAAGTTGAGATATAAAGGCAGCTACAGCAACTCTTGCAAAACCCTCATTTTGAGATTTACTTAAAAATTCTATCTTCATTTTATTTCCTTCCACGTTAATTCCCCCTTGTTAAATGCATTTAATAGCATCGTCTATGCTTTCGTAAGAATTAATAATTTTGAACATACCCGATAATTCAAATACTCTCTTTACATTTTTATTTGCTGCCACTACACTTACTTTACCATTTCTCATTAAAAGTCTTTTATATCTTCCTATAACCATTCCTATTCCTGAACTATCCATAAAAGTCACCCTAGAAAAATCAAAGACAAGACTTTTCACTCCATCTCTATCAATTCTATCATCAACTTTCACTCTTATTTCCTCTGCACTATGATGATCCAATTCACCTGTCAGTGCCACTATCAAATTATCTTCAACTTTTTTAAAATTTAAATCCATAAATATTACTCTAAAATAGAGTAATTCACCTCCTTAGCTATTTTGCCAATTTAGTTTCCTTCTTTTTCCATAATTCTATCATAAAAATTTGTAATAAGTCAAACATATTTATCATATATTTCTATATTATGGTATTTTTAATGTGAATGTATCTATAAATTACACTACTGGGAGACATAAGTAATTAATTAATGCAATTTTTTGTGTACCCTACTTTCTGAATGTACATGTAAAAAATATAACAGGTGAATAAGTCTTATCTTTTTACTATATATCTATAAAATTTTTCTAAAATCACTGAAATATCTAGGTTTAACGGTAATAATAACTTTATATTTTCTATACAGTAAAAAAAGAGAGGCAATTCACCTCTCTTTTTTTACTTATTATATATCGCTATTTAGCTTTATTATACAATGCTATTTCACTTTTTATTGAACTCAAAATATCTTCTAAAGTACAAGTATCATCAGCCATAAGAATTTGAATTGCATCATTTATATTATTTATGGCATAAAGGTGAAATTCCCCATCTTCTATAGACTTTTCCACTTCACTGTTTAGTATAATATCATTTACATTAGATGCTGGTATAATTACCCCTTTACCAAAAACCGTATCAATATTTTTACATACCTTATAAAATCCTTCTATCTTTTCATTAACTCCACCTATAGGCTGTACTTCTCCAAATTGGTTTAAGGAGCCTGTTACAGCTATATATTGTTTTATAGGAATTTTACTAATAGCTGAAATCATGCAGACTAACTCAGCGATAGATGCACTGTCACCTTCAAGCATGCCATAGGTTTGTTCAAAGCTCACATGAAAATCAACAGGAATTCTGGAATAAGGATCTATAAGAGTATTCAATAGACCTCTTAAAATATCAATAGATTTAGCATGTATATTACCGCTTAGATTGCTTTCTCTATGCACATCTACAATTCTTCCTACACCTTTATAACATATACAAGTTATCCTAGTAGGCTTACCAAAACTGTAATAGCCCGTATCTAAAACCGACAACCCATTTATACTTCCAACTACCTTTGACTTTACATCAATTAGCATTTTTCTTTCTTTAAACATTTCAATAATATCTTTTTCTATCAATTGTTCATTATAAGCTACTGCAATTATTTCTTTACGCCCTATTACTCTTTTATCAATTTTCTTTGCAAAGTTATTTGCTAGTATAAGTATTCTTCCTATCTCTTCATCATCGATAAATATCTTATGCTTATCTTGAGCTTTTCTTGATAGAAATTTTCCTATTTCATTAATTGCTTCACTACTTATATTTAGCAAGCTATTTTTTGTTTTAATTTCATCAATCATAGTAAATAAGGAACTTTTCACTTCTTCATTTATGACTACATAAGGGTTATACTCTGCTTTTATTTTGAAAAGATTCTTAAAATCTTCATCATAGGTGTATAAGGTATCATAAGTTTCACTATCTCCTATTATTATAATCTTCAAATTTATATCAATTGGTATTGGCTTCATACCATTTAGAGCTAGAAATTCCAAATAGCCTCTATTATAATCATAGCTTACTTTATTACTCATGAGAGCTTTTCTAAGATAATAATAACTTCCGGCATTATTTAGAAGTGAACTTGCTCTGACTATTAAACACCCTTCATTGGCATTTAATAATGAACCTGCTGTGATAAGAGATACATCTGTTGAATATACTCCATTATGATTTTCATAATCAATGCTTCCAATCAAGTTATTTACACTTGGATCCTCTTCAAATATAACTTTAGGATACTTTACATCCTTATTATCAACTAGAAGATTGATATTATTTCTATTTACTATTTCCTCTATCTTTTCCATATCCTCTTCATAGTTCATGGAGTAATTTTCAATAGTTTCCTCTTCTACTAAACTGCAAACATTATTTAAATATTCTAAAGCTTCCTTTTCTTCTATAAACTCTTTAAATATATCTTCCTTTATATCTTTTGACTCTTCATCCAAATAACCTTTAAATATTCTCTTTATTTTATCTATAGAGTTTAATTCAATATCCTTTAACTGCTCCAAGACATCTTCTGCTCCAGTTTTAAGTTTACTTGCCTTTGTTACAATTTGTTCCTTTGAATTTTGTTCTAACCCATCATATTCTTTTTCTGTCATGGCTTCTCCCTCTTTTAGAGGTATAAATGCAAATCCATTGGTTGTGGCTTTTACATCGAATCCTTCATTCTTAGCCATTTGAACAAGATCTTCAATATAATCAGTTCTCTTTCTCTGTATTTCCTCTATTATTGTTTCTTTTTCCTTATTTGATGATGAGTTATAAAAATTAAATATTTTCTCTAGATAAAAGTTTTTGATTGCATCTAATCTCTCTTTAAATTTCTTTCCTTTACCATTAGCGATAAACAATGGAGCAGGATATCTAGGATCCTCTAGTGTTACATAACAAATATCCTTTGGACAAGACCTACTACTAAAGCTATCTTCAATAAAACTAATTATATTTTCAAGTTTTTCTTTAGAAAATAGATCTATAAGATAAACGTTAAATCCCTCTTTCTCGATGTGTAAAGCAGCTTCTATATTCTTATAGACCTCAGTATATTCTGGTATAAACTTCTTATCCTCTGTTCTAGATAATCGATTAAAATCTACATTATAAACGACCTCTTGTGGAGTTAACTCTCTCTTCATAACGTCCCACTCAAAAATTGCAAAAGTTAATCTTTCCCCAATTTATTAGAGCAGTTCCCTCCTCTATAAAGTAATTTACTATATTAATATTCTATTTTTTTAATTTTAGGTATAAAATTTTTAAATATATTTCATCAAGTTTCATCAAAATGCGAAAAAGGTATAGACTATTGCACATAATCTATACCTTTTAATCAATTTTATAATTAGATTTATTTTTTAATACTCTGATTATACTTAAGCAGAATTTTAAAAATAGCTTTAGTTTTAAAGTTATATAGCTATATCTTAATAAGTAGAGTCTGATTTCTTACCTTCGCATATTTCTATAGAAGCTGATGCACCAATTCTTGTAGCACCATTTTCAATCATTTTTAAAGCGCCTTCTTGACTTCTAACTCCACCAGAAGCCTTAACACCTAAATCTGGTCCAACTGTTTCTCTCATTAACTTGATATCAGCTTCTGTTGCTCCGCCAGTTGAGAAACCTGTTGAAGTTTTAACAAAATCTGCTCCTACTTCCTTAGAAAGTTTGCAGGCAATTACTTTCTCTTCATCAGTTAATAAGCAAGTTTCTATTATAACCTTTGTAAGCGCTTTCCCTTTAGCAGCATCTACAACTGCTTTTATATCTTCTTTTACATAATCATAATCTTTATCTTTTAATTTCCCTATATTTATAACCATATCTACTTCATTTGCACCTTTAAGTATTGCATCACTAGTCTCAAAAGCTTTAACCTCTTTGGTATTAGCTCCTAAAGGAAATCCTATTACAGTACAAACCTTAACTTCACTTCCGCTTAGTAACTTTGCTGCCAATTCTACATTGGTAGGGTTTACACATACTGATGCAAAATTATACTCAAGTGCTTCCTTACAAAGTTTTTCAACACCAGCTTTTGTAGCCTCTGGTTTAAGTAAAGTATGATCGATCATTCTAGCTAATTGTTCTTTATTCATCTCTTCCTCCTATTTATTAAAAGTCTTAATAAATTTTTATAATATAAAAAGAAATTTATGTTTCATAGTTTTTCACATAGTTTTAACTTCAACAATTATTTTATAAGTTGTATATTCTTAGTACAGCTTAAATATAATATTGAAGTAAATCTCGAAACACATACTTATTATAATCTTATATATATTTTTAGTCTACAAATATAAAAATGTTATATTCTCAAATAATTATATGATTCCAGCTTCACCTATAAAGTCATACGTATCTGATGAGCCCATAAGCCGAGATTATGGAACAAGTATAACATAAGTTTCAATATAGGAATCCTTTATTTACGAACTTTAATTTTTTCAAATGAGCATAATATACTTAATATACCTATTATGCAAAGTACTCCTTCAACTAAGATGAAAAGCAGATTCATTTTCTCATATAATATAGTGGAAACACCTATTATTATACTTATTAATATAAAGATTTTATATGTACTTTTAATCTTAAATATTACGAAGATAAGCAATATAAGTTTTATAACATACAGTGCACTTAGTACTATAGTTTGGCTTTCAGTTGGTATAATAGCTGATAAAACTGGTATACTCAGCTGTTTATAAAAATAAACACCACTCATAAAAAAACATTCCAAAAAGAGAATAGTTAAGAAAACTACTCTATAATTCTTTAAATTATTTTTCATCTTTACTCCCTGTTAAAGTGGTACACCTTATGTATACCACCTCTTAACAAATTTATACTTCTTAAATTATATAAACATTATTATATTCTAAAATTAATAAAGGTAATCTATCTCTTAGTTAGCCCTAGATATTATTGCCTGTTGCTGACTCACTAAACTATAGTTTATTATAAGAGCCATTATTGAATTTAAATAATTAGTTTTGAGTTTCTTCTTACTAAGTATAACCATAAACATAGAAATCATCAATCTAAAGCCTCTATCCATAAAAAATTGATAATCAGGAAGTCCATTTAAGTATTTTTCCACACTATAAACTTCTCTTATAAAGCTATCAGCATCTTTTATAACAGTGGACGCAACACCAATAACCCCTACATATTGAGGCTGTATACTTCCAACACTACTCTTTACTAATTTACATATATCAATGGCTTTTTCTAAATTATTATTCCATTCACTTGGATTAGTACATAATATTGTTGCCAAAGTTTGAGCACCATTGTTAGTAGTAAAATCATGATTAGTTATCTCATCGTAGGCTTTGTTAGTTATATCCATATATGTATGACTGCTCAAACCTTGTGTTACCAAAATCGCACATATAATATAGTCATCTGAAGATGTTACATTATAATATTCTTCTTTCATTAATAAAAATATTTCTCTCATTTTTTTTGACACCGTATACATCTCTTCATCCTTAAAATTCTCCGTTAAAATCCATATACCTATGGATAAATATGGGCTTTCAACAAAACCAGCATCTTTTAAATGTTCTTCCCATTTCTGTATTCTTCTAAATCTTTTCTGCCACTCTTCTTCAAGAGATAATAATATTGAAATAACGTATAGATTGTTTCCTCTAAAGGTAGAAAACCAGCTTGTACTCTCTTTTATAAATTTTCTTATAGCTCTTATTTTCTCATAATTTAATTCTTTTGCTGAGTTTGTAAGTATTAGTGCCGCAAAATGATTTAATAAATCTCCATCATACTTCAATTTATTTTTACTTTTTATATAATTATTTATCATTAAATCCACATTCTTTTTAATTATGTTGTCCATAATTTTACCTCTTTCTAAGTCCTACTTATCCCTTAAAGGGTTATTAAATATCATATAATAATTGTATTATTTATTCACCATAATATCAATTAATAAATTGTAACAATGTTGTTAATTATATTTATGATTATTAGTTAAGTTTTTGCTTATAATAAAGTATAAGGTTGATTTTCTACTTTGCTATTTTATTAACATCAATTGTATGCTATAATACTAGTTGTTTATTATGTTTTATAGGTTTTTATACTGAAACTTAACTATAGACAGATGTGCTTTTTTATTTGATGAATTTCTAATTCATATCCTTATTTTATTTAAAAATATAATTGGCATTATGTGAAATTAATTATTTTTTTGTAAACTAAATAAATTATAAATATTAATTGAAATATACATATGCTTTTTATAGATTTATATACATCCCATTTATTGAGATTAGTGTGTGAATATTGGTTTTTGTCTATATATCAACCACAGTTCTTAATATACAGTGATTTAAAAATTGAATTAGATTTAGGATAAAAAATTAGCTAGTCTTAGTTAATTGTTTAAGTTAAAATACTAAAATGGACTTATAATATTTGAATATGAAAAGGAGTTTTAACTATGGGTTTTAAGGAAAAACTATCAAAATATTATACTGACTCATACATAAAAAAGTATGGTGATAGAATGGCTCAATTTCAAGGAACGGTTATCTCAGCTAAGGTTGAAGAAAAAACTATTCTTTGGATATTTCATACAATAGCAGCTACCCTAATAATAAGACCTGAAAGAAGTAAGGCAGTTATTAAATGTTCTTACAAAAAGAATAGATGGTTTAAAAAGCCAGAATTTATAGCAGTTAATCAAGGTCACAGTGTTATGATCCAAGGTTTAAAGAGTGATAAGAAATCTAAATCATCCGGTGATGTAATTCAGATAATGAATGTTATAAACTTCACTACGAAGAAGGATTTATTCCCAGTTGATCATTCACAAATAAAGAAAGCTAAACAACAACAAGTTACTAGAACAAAATAGAAGAATTGCGAATCCTCGCAATTCTTTTTTTGTTTTAGCCTTAATGTAATTTATGAAATTTAGGCATTCCTACATCCGATACTTTAATAAGCATCGAAAAGAATTAATATAGTATCTCTTGTAGGAACACCTAAATTTCAATCTTTAAATTAAACAAAAACTTACTATTTTACTTTTATATATAGGTAAACACTGTTTATAAATGCTATTACTCCTGAGAAGAACAATACTATAAGCCATTGTCCTATGGTCAGTGGTGTAGTATGGAATATACTCTGTAAGAAAGGTATATAAAGTATGGATAACAGCATTGTTACCGAAATACTTACCGCTCCAACCAAATATGGGTTTGTCAAAAACTTTATTTCAAATATAGAATGTCTTTCTGATCTACACTCAAAAACGTGAATTAGCTGTGACATTACTAAAGTACTTAAAGCTAGAGTTCTACTTGTATTAAGATCCCATCCATAATATATCCCTACCATAAATGAGAACAATGTACAGATACCTATAAGGGTACCTCTAACAACTATCTTTTCAGTAAGACCTCTTGAAAAAACACTTTCATTTTTTTCTCTAGGCCTTTGCTTCATTATATCTTTATCTGCTGGATCAACTCCTAATGCTATGGCTGGAAGTCCATCTGTGGCCAAGTTTACAAACAATATCTGGATTGGTGCCAGTGGAGTTGGAAGATAAAAAATTGATGCTAGAAGCATAGTTAATACTTCACCTATATTACAAGACAATAGATATCTTATGAACTTTCTGATATTGGAATATATAACTCTTCCCTCTTCTACGGCAGCTACGATAGTTGCAAAATTGTCATCCATTAATATCATAGAAGATGCTTCCTTTGTAACGTCAGTTCCTGATATACCCATAGATATACCTATATCTGCTTCCTTTATAGCAGGGGCATCATTTACTCCATCTCCAGTCATTGCTACTATATTTCCATTCTTTTTGAATGCTTTTACTATTCTTAATTTATGATTTGGACTTACTCTAGCAAAAACTCTTATTTTCTGAACTTTTTCATATAGTTCTTTATCAGTCATTTTTTCAATATCTTCTCCAGTAATTACTTGATCTGGAGTTGAACATATATTAAGATCTTTTGCTATAGCAAAAGCTGTGTTCTGGTGGTCACCAGTTATCATTACAGGCTTTATACCAGCTAATCTACATCTTAATACAGCATCTTTTACTTCTAGTCTTGGCGGATCTATTATGCCTGCAATTCCTAAGAATATCAAATTACTCTCAAGTGAGTCATCTCTTTGAATATTGGTATCCTTGTAGGCAGCTCCAATACATCTTAAAGCTTTGTTTGACATAGAATCAACAAAAGTTCCAATCTGCTTTTTTCTTTGATATGTTAGAGGTTTTACTTTACCTTCTTCATAAATATAGTTACACCTCTCTAATAATCTTTCAGGTGCCCCTTTTACATAACATATTTCTTTTCCATTTTCCTTCATTATTACGCTCATCATTTTCCTTGTAGAATCAAAAGGAATATCAAATATTCTATGTCCACCTGCCAAAAATCCCTTTAAAGCGCCAACTTCTTTAAAATAAAGCTTTATAAGTGCGGTTTCTGTTGGATCCCCATGAAGAGCCTTGTCCACATATTTCTCGCTAAAATTATAATTGCAGTCATTGCAGAATACAAATGATCTAGTGAGCATTGGATTTGGAGGGAGTTTCTCCTCATTTAAGCTGTATATTTTTCCATTCATATATACTTCTTTTACAGTCATGTTATTTTGAGTCAAGGTACCTGTTTTATCACTACATATTATAGACGTACATCCCAGAGTTTCTACTGCTGGTAGTTTTCTAACTAAAGCATTTCTCTTTAGCATTCTAGATACGCCTAAAGCAAGAGCAACTGTTACAATAGCTGGTAAACCTTCAGGTATAGCTGCTACTGCTAAACTTATTCCTAGTAAGAACATTTCAGTTAAGTCATTTCCTCTTATTATTCCCATTACAGTAACTACTGCACATATTACTAAACATAAAATAACTAATACTCTTCCCAGTGATTCTAATCGTTCTTTTAAAGGTGATTTTTCTTCCTCAATGTTTTGAAGAAGATTAGCTATCTTACCCATTTCAGTGTTCATACCAATTTGAGTTACCTTAATAAAAGCTTTTCCTTTTAATACATTTGTACCCATATAAACATTACAATCTTTTTTATTTATGCTTTTGTTTACTCCTACTGACTCTCCTGTAAGAAGAGACTCGTCCACCATCAAAGCTGTACTTTCTACTACTTCACCATCAGCCGGAATCCTATCACCTGATTCCAATACTACGATATCTCCAAGGGTAAGAAATCTGGCATTAATAACTTTTATATTTCCATCTCTATACGCCTTACACGTAGGTGCAGCTAAAGATTTGAGCGCTTCTAAAGACTTTTCTGTTCTAAACTCCTGAACAAATCCTAATATGGCATTTATTATCACAATTATTAATATAGTGATTGCGTCTGCCTTTTCTCCCATTAATCCTGATACAATGGTAGCTCCCATAAGAACCCAAACCATAAAATCATTGAATTGGGATAGGAATAATATCACAGGAGAGATGCTCTTTTTATGACTTAACTCATTTAAGCCAAAATTCTTAGTTCTTCTTTCTGCTTCTGAAGAAGAAAGCCCTCTTATAAGTTCCTTTTCCTGTATCACTCTAGTTCCCCCTTTTCTCTGTAACATCTATAATAATATATGTAGACAGGCTATTAGTTAGAACATTGTATTTTGTTTATACAAGTTTACAGTAACAATCTTTACAATTTACATCCTAACTATTAGAATATATTAGTATAATAAATTATCACAAAGGAGGATTCGTTCAGTGAAAGACATTATATATGTTACTGGTCACAAAAATCCTGATTCAGACTCAATATGTGCTGCAATAGGATACGCAGAATTTAAAAACAAAAGCGGAGACATTCCTGCTATACCTGTTAGACTTGGTGAGCCTAACCAAGAAACTCAATTTGTACTAAACTATTTTGGAGTAGAAAAGCCTAAATTCCTAGAAACAGTTAAATTAAAGGTAGAGGATTTAGAATTTGATAGAATTGAGTCAGTTACACCTGAGATTTCATTAAAGCAAGCTTGGCATATTATGAAAGATAATAATGTTAAGTCTATACCTGTAGTAGATTCCCATAAGCATTTAATAGGAATTCTTTCAACAGCAAACTTAACTTCAAGCTATATGGATATATGGGATAATTGCATATTAGGAAAAAGCAATACTCCTATCGAAAATATATTAGATGCACTTTCTGGTGAAGCACTATACATAAATCCTACTAATACTACTTATGCTGGTAAAATTGTTGTTGCAGCTATGCAACCTGATTCCATGAAACAAGTTGTTGCAGCTGGAGATATTGCTATAGTCGGTGATAGAGCTGAAACTCAAGAAGCTCTTATAGATTTAAAAGCTTCACTTATAATCATCACTGGTTCTCATAAAATGAATGCTGATCTACTTGAAAAGGCGAAGACTACTGGAGTTACAGTAATATCTACTCCTTATGATTCCTTTACTGCTTCAAGATTTATAGTTCAATCAATTCCTGTTGAATATGTTATGGCTACAGAAAACTTAGTTTCATTTTCAACTGATGAATTATCTGATGATATAAAACACGTTATGGCAGAAACTAGATACAGAAGTTATCCAGTAGTGGATGCTGAAAATAAAGTTGTTGGTAGTATATCAAGATACCACTTGATTTCAAACCATAAGAAAAAGGTAATTCAAGTAGACCATAATGAGAGAGGTCAATCAGTAAATGGTCTTGAAGATGCTGAAATTTTAGAAATAATAGACCATCATAGAGTTGCAGATATCCAAACTGGAAATCCAATTTACTTTAGAAACGAGCCTCTTGGAAGTACCTCTACTATAGTAGCTAAGAGATTCTTTGAGAATGGACTTACTCCTTCTAAAGAAGCTGCTGGATTACTTGCTAGTGCAATAATTTCAGATACTCTTCTATTTAGATCTCCAACTTGTACTCCAGTAGATAAAGAAATCTGCTTAAAGCTTGCTGAAATAGCTGGTATTGATGCAGAATCTTATGCAAAGGAAATGTTTAAAGCAGGTACATCTTTAAAAGGAAAGACTGTTGAACAAATATTCAATCAAGACTTTAAGCCTTTTACTATAGAAGGAATAAAGGTTGGTGTAGCACAAGTTAATACAATGGACATAGAAGGCTTTATGCCACTAAAAGATAAAATGCTTGCATACATGGAAAGAAAAGCTGAAGAATCAGGCTTAAAAGTAGTAATGCTTCTTTTAACAGACATTATAAATGAAGGTTCTCAACTTTTAGTTGCAGGAAAACTTCCTGAAATTGCTGAAAGAGCATTTAAAGTAACTTTAAGTGAAAACACAGCTTATCTTCCTGGTGTTCTTTCAAGAAAGAAGCAAGTTATTCCACCTATAACAAATGCAATATCAAATCTATAACAAAAATCCAGCTAGAGCTTCTAGCTGGATTTTTGTTATTTTAGCCGATTAAATTAAGGCATTCCTACATCAAATACTTTAATGAGCTTTGCAAAGAATTAATATAACTTTAATATAAAAAAATCAAGGTAAAGACGAGTCTTTACCTTGATTTTAAGTTATTTATCATTCCCCACATCTCATCAGCAGTAGTTATTGCTTTTGAGCCTAATTGGAATGCTCTTTGCGTTACTATCATATCTGCAAATTCTTTACCCATATCAACATTTGCATTTTCTACATAGCCTTGAAGGACATCAACATTAGTACTCTTTACCACTTGAGCACCAGCCTTTGGAACATACAAATTGTCACCTACGGAAGTAAATGCATCATTTCCTACAGCAGTGTATACGGGTACTTGTCCTACAACTTTATTACTATCTTTTAAAGTTATAGTTCCTTGTTTATCTATTGCGAAGTTGTCACTACTTATTTTATCCTGTAATGCTACAGTATCCTTATTATATCCAGCTGCATATTCAACATCTAAAAAGTTTCCCTGAGAGTCAACTAAATTTCCATTTGTGTCAACTTTAAAGGACCCATCCCTACTATAAGCTACAGATCCATCTGCCTGTTTAACTCTAAAGTATCCTTCACCATCCAAAGCTAGATCAGATGATTTTTTTGTTTCCTGCAATTGACCCTGAGAGTCATCTCTAACCCATGAAGATGTTCTTACCCCTGTACCGGTATAAGCAGTTTTATCATTAACAGGATATCCTTGCTTATCTAAACTTTCCTGCATTAAATCTTTAAAGGATACATCTACTCTTTTATATCCTGTGGTGCCGACATTTGCTAGGTTATTAGATATTGAATCTAACTTTTCTTGGTTTGCAAGCATTGCGCTTTTTCCATTCCATAAAACTCTAAACATGCTTACCTCCTATTATCTAACTGATCCAATTTCATTAGCTGCTTTTGATAAAGTCTCATCCATAGTTTGTACTACTTTTTGAGTTGTTTCAAAGCTTCTCATGACAGTCATCATATTTACCATCTCATTTACTATATTAACATTTGATTTTTCAAGTGTCTTTTGTTTCACATAAACTTGTCCATTGTAATTAGGAGTCTCGCTTGATTGGTACAAATTATCTCCAAGTTTTTTTAGATTTTTATAATCATTAAAATCAGCAACCTGCATTTTGTATTGAGGCACATTATTTACGATAACATTGTTATTATTATCAACAGTCAGTTTACCATTTCCAACATAAATAGGTTCAGAGGCACCAGTCTTTATATTTTGTCCCATTACACTGTCACCTTCACTAGTTACTAAATATCCAGCTGTATTAATCCTAAACTGGCCATCCCTTGTGAAATATGTTTTGTCTCCTCTTTTTACAGAAAAGAAACCTCTTCCATCGATAGCCATATCTGTATCATTCTCAGTACTTGTAAGCGTACCTTGAGTAAATTCTACGTCTGTACCATCAATACTCGCTCCAAGACTCAAACTTCCTATTGTGTTTTTTACGTTTTGACCGCCAACAACTTTATCTTTGTTTTGTATCAACACATCTTGAAACTTTTTTACCCTTAAATCGTCAGCTTTATATCCATTAGTATTAGCATTAGCCATATTGTTCGTGATAACATCTTGCTTTGCTTCTAAAGTCACCATAGCATTTACAGCTGTATATAAACCTCTAATCACTTTTTCACATCCTTATCAAATATTACTTTACTCTCATCCTGATATATCATTCCATAGCCTCTAGCTTTTTCTTCGATTCTTTCTCTTGACATACTTACATTGTATTGATAACCAAACATGCAGAAAGTACCTATTAAAATTCCTATACCAATACCAAGTAATATTTTTTTATCAGCTAGAAATAGAAATATTTCTCTTACTTTTTGTATAATCCTTTTATTAATAGTACTTCCCCCTTTCCAATAGCAAGTTCCTCACAAATTTGGTCATCAGTGAAGCCCTTATCTAAAAGTTCCTTCACCGATCTTGCTTTATCAGAAATCATATTTTTGTTTGAGTTTTTAGTCACAGAAACAGGCTCTTCATATGGAACCTCGTCATCTATACGATAATCAATAGCACCACTTTTATTATCGTCAGATTCTTCACTATTCTTAATAGCTTTTAGTCTTTCTATTTCTAACTGAAGCTCTAATATAGTCTCACTGAACTCTCTTCTTAGATTACCAATTTCTATATCATGCTCCTCTACTCTTTCTCCTCTTTGCTCAAGGATTTTCTCAAAGGAACCGTCTTCTTTTTTTAAAGCTCTATAATTTATTGTAATAAGCAATACTCCAATAATAATAAGTACAAATGGCATTTTAACTACCTCTTTATATGTAATGAAGCTTCTTCATAGCTGCTCTTAGATTTCTTATTGCTCTACTATGTAATTGACATACTCTTGACTCTGATACTTCTAATACCTTACCTATTTCTTTAAGTGTAAGACCTTCATAGTAATATAAGCTTAATACTATTCCATCTTTTTCATTCAATAATCCTAAAGCCTTACTTAACATCTCAACCTCTTCTTTTTCTTCTAAGGTTTTTTCAGGACTAGGACTGTTCTTATCTTCTATTATGCCCATGATAGAAATATCATCATCATCTGAAAATATAATATTTTCTAATGATACTATGGATATGTAGTTTATGTAGTTTTCAATTTCACCTACACTCTCTAATGACATATTAAGTGCTTTAGCTATTTCCTCATTGCTTGGTTCTTTACCTAAGCTTTTTTGAAGAGAGTCTATTACTTCATTGTATCTATTAAGTTTATCCATAGCCCCTTTTGATATAGGGCTATTTCTTCTTATTTCATCAATCATTGCACCTTTTATTCTTATAGAAGCATAAGTCGAAAACTTCATTCCTTTACTCTCGTCAAACTTGTTCATTGCGTCCATGAGACCAACCATACCATAACCAACTAGATCATCGTACTCAACATATTTACTTTTGCCAAGAATAACTCTAGATGCTATATACTTAACTAATGGTATGTATTTTTCTACTATTTTGTCTCTATACGCTAAAGCACCTTGTACTGCCATATAAATTCCTCCCTTAGAGTAATTCTCTTTGTTTTCTCATTATATCAAACACCATTCTTATGATCTTATCTCTAGTTCTTTCATCTATGTTGTCAAAATTCACACCATAGACCCACTGCTTATCTTCAGTAGTTTCTACTCTTACGATAATTCCCTTAACTAATACTTGTTGATTACTATATTTAAGTTCAGAGATAATGCTATCACCCTTTGATAACTTTTCCTTAAGTTTTACTCTCATTCCTCCACCACTTAAATCTAGCAATATTGCAGTATTAAGTTTAAGCTTTTCTATAGCCTCTACTGCATAATCCCCAGTAATATAACTTATTATTTGAGCAACTTTAACTCTTACATAATCTCTTCTTTGTATTTTTACTATGTCATATGGATTAGTCATAACATACATAGGTATATTATTCTCTTGTGATCTAGAAATTATTGTGGATTTAAACTTGAAAACATCTCCATCATCACAAAAGCTCATAAATTCTAAATCTAATCCCCTTGGAACAGTTAGGTATTGACCCTCGCTTGCAGGTAAATTTATGTTAAAGAAATTTTCTCCTATGTCTTGAATTTGACATCTATATATTCTTTCTTCAAACAATACATCTAGTCTGTTGTTTACTAATAAAGTTAAATTGCCCATCTAATTCACTCCTACGAAAATATCTTAAATATCTTTTTAAACAATCCCTGAACTCCAGTTCCATTTTCTTTTTCAGCTGACCCAAGTAAATGATTTCCTATATTTTGAATACATTCTGCAGCATCTGAGCCTGGATATCTTACTATAAAAGGCATCTGTTCTCTAACAGCTTGAACTAATTTCTTATCATCTAACACACATCCATAGTATTTTAAGTTCATGCTTAAAAACTTATTTACTACGTTTTCAAATTTAGAAAACGTTTCTTCTCCTTCTTTATATGAAAGAGCTTTATTTACTACTACATTTGCCCTATCTTTTATCTTAAAATGACTTGTAGCCTTCAGAAGACTATAAGCATCTGTCAAAGAAGTAGGTTCTGGTGTAGTTATAACGATAAGCTCATCACAGCAAGATATAAATGCTAATACAGTTCTATTGATACCTGCTCCAGTATCCATAAATATATAATCGAAATCTTCTATCTCAGAAATTTTACTTAAGAACACTTCTCGCTCTTCATCGGATAAATCTTCTACCTTGTTAAGCCCTGAGCCTCCTGGCAATAGTTTTATACCGAATGGTCCTGTCGCTAAAACATCATTTAAATTTTTATTATTATTTATTACATCAAATATATTATACCTCGAAGAGATCCCCATTAAAACATCATCATTCGCCATTCCTATGTCAGCATCGAAGATTAATACTTTTTTACCCATCTTTTGCAAATGAATCCCTAGATTTACTACAAAGTTGCTTTTTCCAACTCCACCTTTACCTGAGGTTATAGTTATTATCTTCCCTTTTTTTGTTAAAGAAGGATTGCTACTCTGCGCAAGCTTTCTAAGGCTCTCAGCTTGATCTAACATATATTATCCTCCCCCATAATGAGCTTAGCTATCTGTTCTTTTGTAAAAATAGTTATGTCATCCGGAACTGTTTGACCTGTTGTCATAAAGCTTATTGGTTTATCTGCCAATTGCAATATGTTTAAAATGGATCCATATACGGAAGTCTCATCTAGTTTGGTTATTATCACGTGATTGTAATTTAATATCTTAAACCCCTCTACTATTGACTTTATATCACGATTTTTTGTAGTAGCACTTATAACTAAATGTATGTTATCTGAATTAACTTTTTGTACAAAGGCTCTTAGTTCAGATATTTGCATTGAGTTTTTACTGCTTCTTCCTGTAGTATCTATAAGGATTACATCACAATCTTTCATAGAGTTTACTGCATCTTCCATCTCTTTGATTGTTATAACAACTTTAAATTCTAAATTCATGATTTCTGCATATGTCTTTAATTGATCTACAGCGCCAATCCTATATGTATCTACTGTTATAAGCCCTACTTTTTTCTTTTCGATTAATGCCATTCTACCTGCAAGCTTTGCTATTGTAGTTGTTTTACCGACACCGGTGGGCCCTACTAATACAACCGGTCCTTTTAAATCTACATTTTCGACTTTAATTCTTTTTTCTATAACATTTTCTAAAGCCTCATCATCATGCTCTGCAGATAAAGGTATATCTTTAATTAAAGTTTCCGCTAAATTTTCTTCTATATCATTATTTATAAGGCTTTTTCGGATATTTTCATAGGGTTTTTCTTTAGCATCTTCACCAGATATAACCTTAGAAATTAAACTTTTCATTTCTCTCATTTCTTTTACTATATAGTCTTGTGTATTATTTGGAGAATAAGAATCCTTTAATGTCTCATTCATCAGTCTGTTAGAGCTTGCTCTGACTGTAGAACTTCCATCATCTTCTCTATCTGTTTTGTAATTTATACCACTTTTGCTACTAGATATCTGATCATTCATTAACTTTTTTATACTCTCAATGGAGTCTTCCAAAGTATCTTCTTTCTTTCTATTATCAGCTCCGTCTTTTTTTGATGCATTTTCTACCGCAGCTGTTACCTCTATCATTTTAGGTGAAAAGATGCCAATGAATCCAGGTTTCTTTACTTTTCTTTGACTTATTATAACGGCATCTTTTCCAAGCTCATATCTGATTCTTGTCATTGCCTCATTCATGTTTTTAACCATGTATCTTTTAATAATCATTAAAACGTCACTACTCCTTCAGTTCTAAT
Source organism: Clostridium folliculivorans (assembly GCF_024341905.1). Taxonomy (GTDB): domain Bacteria; phylum Bacillota; class Clostridia; order Clostridiales; family Clostridiaceae; genus Clostridium_AR; species Clostridium_AR folliculivorans. Next base: position 472,182 of record NZ_BQXY01000001.1, on the reverse strand, counting down.
CTCTACATCATTAGGAATCTCATTTAGAGATATTACCATAACATGAGGAAATACCATCTCAATTAGCTTTCTGAAAGGAGCTCTCACATTTGGTGATACTAAAATAACTGCTTGATTATTGAAAAAGTAAACAGAATCTAAAGTGTTCTTTATTGAATTAAATATTATAGTAGTAGTATCTGGATCAACTGCTGGGAAAGAACCATTGATAGACTTTTGGATGTTGCTTACTATCACTTCCTCAATTTGTGGATCCAATGTTACAACAGATACTCTTCTATTTTCATCAATTATCTGATTACATATAGTTCTTGATAATGCAAATCTAACATACTCAGTGAGAAGCTCAATATCTTTCGTATTTCTTGAGTTATCTGCTAAAGATTCCATAATAGTTACCATATCTTTTATTGGAACCTTCTCCCTTAATAAGCTTTGTAATACTTTTTGTAATTCTCCGATTGTCATTAAGTCTGGTATAAGTTCCTCTACAACCGCACCATATTTTTCTTTAGTATTATCCACTATTAGTTTAACTTCTTGTCTTCCTAATAATTCATAAGAATGTGCTTTTATTGTTTCAGTTAAATGAGTAACCATTACAGTAGTTGGATCTACAACTGTTAACCCCTTAATTTCAGCTTCCTCTCTTTGATCCTTGTTTATCCACATAGCAGGAAGTCCAAAGGTCGGCTCTATTGTTCTAATACCTGGTATATCTGCATTTTCACCAGATGGATCCATACATAAAAGCATGTTTGGCATCATTTCTGAACTTGTTACTACTGTTCCTCTAATCTTTATAACATATTCATTTGTTTTAAGTTGAAGGTTGTCCCTAATTCTTATAGGTTGAACCACTATTCCCATTTCTATAGCACATTGTCTTCTTACTGAAGCAATTCTTTGTAGTAAATCTCCACCATTACTTTCATCAGCTAGTGGAATAAGTCCATAACCTATTTCTACTTCCATAGGCTCAACCTGTATAAGAGTCATTACATTTTCAGGTTCTTTTCTTTCTACTTCAGCAATGGCTTCTTCCTCTTGAACAATCTCTCGTACAATCTTTTCTTGTTCATCTTTATATAATGCATATGCTCCTGCTCCAAAGCCTACAGCCATTATTAAGAACGGTACCTTTGGCATTGCAGGTATTAACGCTAAGAATAACATTAATACTGAAGCAAGTCCTAAAACTATTGGGAAACCTGTAAGCTGTTTTGATACAATTGAACCAAAGTTCTCTGCACTACCAGATCTTGTTACCAATATACCTGAAGCTGTAGATATTAATAGTGCTGGAACCTGGCTCACTAATCCATCACCTATAGAAAGTCTTACAAACTTTTGTGCAGCTTCTGCTATAGGAAGTCCCATCATAACACTACCAATTATTATGCCTCCAAGTGCATTTATTAAAGTAATAATAATAGCTGCAATTGCATCTCCTTTAACGAACTTAGAAGCACCATCCATGGCTCCATAGAAATCAACCTCAGCCTGTAGGTCCGCTCTTCTTTTCTTAGCACCCATTTCATCTATAAGTCCTGCATTTAAATCAGCATCAATACTCATTTGTTTACCTGGCAACGCATCTAGTGTAAATCTAGCTGATACTTCTGATACTCTTCCAGAACCGTTAGTTATTACAACGAACTGAACAACCATTATGATTAAGAATATTATAATACCTACTACATAGTTACCCCTGATAACAAACTCACCAAAGGCATCTATTACTTGCCCCGCATATCCACCAGTTAATACAAGTCTTGTGGAAGATATGTTAAGTCCAAGTCTAAACAGCGTTGTAACCAACAATAAGGTTGGAAAAACAGATAATTGCAATACATTAGTTGTAAACATAGTTATAAGTGCTATAACCACTGATAAGGTTATATTCAGTGCTATTAGTATATCTAGCATAGCTGCCGGGAAAGGTATTATTATCATTAATATTATGCCTATTACACCTAACGCAACAACTACGTCTAGATTCTTTTTCAAGCTTATCTTTCTGCTACCTTCCATAAATTAATCTCATCCCTTTCCTACTTTTTCTTCATCTTAAAAACTATTGCTAGTATCTCAGCTACCGCTTGATACATATCTGCTGGTATCTCTCTATCTACGTCTACCTGCTCATATATAAGTCTTGCTAAAGGTTTGTTTTCTAATATCGGAATATCATTTTCCTTTGCTATCTCTTTTATTCGAAGGGCTACATTATCAGCACCCTTTGCAGTTACCTTTGGTGCTTCCATATTTCCTTCTTGATATTTAATCGCTATCGCAAGATGAGTAGGATTTGTTATTACTACTGTTGCATCTGGGACAGCTTGCATCATTCTTTTAGTTGCCATTTCTCTTTGTCTTTGTTTTATTCTATTTTTAATCTGAGGATCTCCTTCCATTTGCTTAAATTCTTCTTTTACTTCTTGTTTAGACATCCTCATTTCTTTATTAAACATTCTTCTCTGCATAAAATAATCTGCTGCAGCTATTACCACCAACACTAGAGTAATTTTCATAAAGATGTTAAGTAATAATCTTTTGAACTCTGCCCCTAAGGATGGTAAATAAACATTTCCAATATTTATAATGTCTGAATAATTTGATTTTACAAAGTCATAGCCAATATATGACAATACGCAAACTACTATAAAGTTTTTCCCTAAGTCGACGAAATTTTTCTTAGAGAACATATTCTTTATTCCTTTTAGTGGATTAAGTTTTCCTAAGGATGGTTTCAGCGGTTCACTTGTAAACAAGAAACCACTTTGTGCAACTGAAGATACGATGCCAATAACCATTATAGGTACCACTATAGGTATTAAATCCTTCATTACCCTATAAGTCACCATTAAAGATAATCCACTTAGATAACCTAAATTGATTTCTTGGTGAAAGTTATTTGATAAGAAATATATAAGATTATATTTTAGATCACTACCTATATATCCACCTAGTGCAGCTATTACAAGTGTGCAAGCCACTAAAGTCATTGCAAGGTTTACATCCTTACTACGAGGTATTTGACCTTTCTTTCTCGCTTCAGATTTTTTCTTAGGAGTTGCCTCTTCTGTTTTGTCTTCTGAGGCGAATATGAATACTAGGGGTAAGGCCTTATAAATATTTTGATATACATCTGGCAGATAACTGAAAGCTGCTACCATTGCTTTAATTATCATAGGAAGTGCTATCATAAATGAAGCTATTCCAACTAACATCTTGATAGGCATTCCAAGTATCATTATATTTAGCTGTGGCACTGTTCTGGATATAAGTCCCATAGTTAAATCAGTTATTATTATTATCAATACTATTGGTATTGCAATTTTCAAACCTATTATAAAATACTGTGTAAAAGAATTAAGTATCGTCATTATACTGCTTTGAAATATAATGCTTTTACCTATACCTACAATCTTATAACTGCTAGAAAGCTCTTTGATGAGCATATGGTGCCCATCTACTATGAAGAAAATCAATATAGCTACCCAATATAAAAGTCTAGATAATAAACTTGAGTTAGACTTTGTGTTTGGATCAAACATAGATATCATACCAAGTCCTATCTGCTGATCCATAAGGCTTCCTGCCATTTCTATAACATAGAATATAATAGAAGTTACGAAACCCAAGGTTATTCCTGTCATAACCTCATTAAATGCATAAATTATTATTGTATAATTGCTTTGAATATTTTGAATCGTACTTATGTCTATGGTTCCTACTAGTATCATTGATAATATAAGATTTAGAGATATCTTAAAGGCTGCAGGTGTTCCTGAAGGAAAAAAATTAGGTATTATTGTAAAGAATGTTATGAGTCTTAAAAAGATAAAAAATATCGCTAGAAAGTACGCTGTATCAATCAAGTCTATCACCTTTAACGTACTATATTAGAGATCATTTGAAATATTCGCTCAGTGAAAGACATAAGTTGTGTCAACATCCAACTACCTAATAATAATCCAACAGCTGCAACTGCTATGAGTTTTGGGACAAAAGTAAGTGTCTGCTCTTGTATCTGAGTAGACGCCTGAAAAATACTTATTAATAAACCAAGCACTAGTGAAATCACCAAAAAAGGTGCTGAAAGATATAATGCAGTTGTTAATGCATCTTTTATTATTCCTATAACTAATTGTTCACTCATATTAACTCACCTCAAGAAAAACTCATAATTAACGATTTCACTAGTAAGTACCATCCATCTACCAAAACAAACAAAAGAAGTTTAAATGGTAGAGAAATCATAGCTGGCGGTAACATAAACATACCCATAGACATTAGAACACTGGAAACTACCATATCTATTATCAAAAAAGGCAAAAAAATCAAAAAGCCAATTTGAAAAGCTGTTTTTAATTCACTAATTGCAAAAGCCGGAATCACAACATATAGAGGAACTGTATTTTGATCTATTTTAGTTGCATCCAATTTTGCTGCTTCAATGAAAAGCTTTAAGTCTTTTTGTCTTGTCTGTTTCAACATAAATTGCCTTAATGGCTTTGAACCAACATCAATCGCCTGCTGCTGAGTTATTTTGTTATCCATATAAGGTTGCAGCGCATTGGCGTTAATATCATTATACACTGGCTGCATAATAAATATAGTCAAAAATAATGCCAACCCAATCAAAACTTGGTTCGGTATGGACTGTTGTGCCCCTATTGCATTTTTAAGGAAAGAGAAAACTACTACAATCCTAGTAAAACTGGTCATCATGATCAGAAAGGATGGTAGTACTGAAATTAGTGTTAACATTACCAATAGTTTTATATTTGACACATAATCTTTAGGATTAGTTGTATTTCCCACAGTAATATTAACATTAGGTACAGGGGTGTCCTGTGGAGCCGCTTGTGCTTTATATGTAGTAAGTCCTATTAAGACAAAAGCTAATATTAAAATAAATATGTATTTCTTTTTCAATTTCATCTTATTTTTCCTTTAAATCCTTTTACCTTAATATTTCCGATAATATCCGAGTACTTCTTCATCATATCCTGTTGAAACTGATCCTTACTTTCTAATATGTTTTTCAAAGTCTCTTCATCAATTTCTTCAAGTTTTTCTGTGCTGTTCTGAGAACAACTCATCACAACACCTTTACTGCCAATCTGAAGAAGCACTATAGATATTTCTTTAGATAACTGAATCTTTTCTATTACTTTTATATATCTACCTTTTTGGAGACTATTATACTTGTTTCCAGTAAGTTTTAGTGAAATTAGTGCCAAACATAGAATAAGTAGAAAACTAAACACTAACTTTATAATTAGAAAAAATAAATCCATAATTTAATCATCCCTTACTGTACTATAAGTTCTTGAAAATATGCCTCTATAAACTGACCTTGTGTAACTCTTTTATTTAATGTATCAATTAACTCTTTTTTAACTTGTTCTAAATTCTCTGATTTAAAATCAGCTGCTTTTTTTGATTGCAAAAATTCAAGTGCTGTTGATTGAAGTGCAATTAAATCGTCAGTTGTTTCTGTTGTAAGTTTTTTATTAGTTTTATCGTAACCAACTGATACCTTCGCTTTAAGATAATGTTTTTCTTTATCATCGTTAAGATTTACTGTGTATTCTCCAAGCTCCAAATAAGCTTCTGAAACTTTAGCAACTACTTTTGAACTAGAGGTACTTGAACTGTCTTTTCCCTTTACATAAAGAACGTAGTATCCTCCAAAAAAGCCCATACCAGCTAGGATTAAGACAAGTAAAACTATTATGATAAGATTACTCTTTCCCCCTCCGGTTTTCTCTGCCTTCTCTTTTTTTTCTTTTTTTTCTTTCTTCTCAGCCATTACTTCTTCTCCCTTTCTATTGCAACTATCAAGATATTTATTCTTCTATTTTTAGCTCTATTTTCAGCTGTGGAGTTATCAACTATAGGTTTATATTCTCCAAATCCTGCAGCGGTAAATCTAGCAGCATTCACATTTTCTTGATCAATAAAAAATTTAACAACATTAACTGCTCTCGAAGCAGAAAGATCCCAATTGCTCTGAAATCTATATGTATTTATAGGCACATTATCAGTATGCCCTTCGACAATTATATTATTGGGAACAGTTTTAATTAGACTTCCAAGTTTATCAAGTAAATTTTTACTATTTGGAATTAAATCAGCTTTGCCTGATTCAAACAACACACTATCTCTAAGCTGTAGTATAACTCCTCTATCATCTTGTTTTAATTCAACTGATGCTCCAAGTTTATTATCTTCTATAAATTTCTTAGACTTCTCATATATTTCATTAATATTTGCCTTTTTTTCTAAGTCGCTTGCAGTATTCTCCACAGTAACCGTACTCTGTGCTTTAACCTTTGCACCTTGTCCTGTTAATATGCCCTGTAGCGATGTTGGTATTGAAGACAAACTTTGCTCATCCATAGTTGAAAAAGAATATAATAATATAAAAAGTATCAAAAGAACCAATGTAGTACTTGAGAAAGGTATTAGCCATTGGTCATTTTTAACTTGTTCTTGCTTTACCCTTCTTCTAGCCATTATATACAGCCCCTTTTAGACTGCTTGTATTTTTTAAATACTCCAATCTTTCTTGAGGTGAAAGATAATTAACAAGTTTTTGTTCTATTATTCTAGGGTTTACTCCAGATTGTATTGAAAGAACTCCTTCAACTATCATCTCTCTAATTGCAACTTCTTTGTCATTTTTAACTCCTAAATTAGCTGCAACAGGATTAAGTATTACATTAGCTAATATAACCCCATAAAGAGTTGCTACAAGGGCTTTTGCCATCCCTGAAGCTAAAGAACCTGAATCATTTAAGTTAGAAAGCATTTGTATAATTCCAATTAAAGTACCTATCATACCAAAAGCTGGCGCATAGTTGCCCCAAGACCTAAATATGTTTGCTCCTTTAGTATGTCTATTTATCATTTCATCTATTTCTAGTTCCATTATTTCCTTAATCATTTCTGGCTCTGTTCCATCAACAACCATTCTTAAGCCGTTCTTGAGAAATTCATCTTCCATGGTGTTTATATAATCTTCTAATGAAAGTAGTCCATCTCTTCTTGCTTTCTTTGATATATCGGTGAACTGAGTCACAATTTCACTTCCTGAAATCTCAGTATCCTTTGTTGCTGAAATGAATACTTTACCAATATTCTTAATTTCATCTAAAGAATAATTTACCATTAATGCACAAAGTGATCCCCCTACTGCTATCAATATAGACGGGAAATCAAAAAATATTTTAAACCCTGCACTATTGTGCATACCAAAAACCAACATGATTATTCCAGCTATTAACCCTATTACAGTAAGCGAATCAAACTTCTTCATAGCTTACCTCCTATTACTTTAGAGTGAATATCTTATTCTTGTATCTTATTACTTTATCCACTACTTCTTCAACAGTTTCTAATACAATATATTTCTTACCATTAGTAAGAGTAATTATAGTTTCTGGAACTTCTTCAATTTTTTCTATATGTTCAGCATTTAAAACAAATTCCTGATTATTCATGCCAGTAACATTAATCATTAAAGCCTCCTATTAGTTGTATGGGACATCATTTAGATGTCCCATATATTTTTTACTATCTCTTTAAGTTGATTATATCTTGAAGTATTTCATCACCAGTATTGATCATCTTACTACTTGCTTGGAAAGCTCTAGTAGCAGTTATCATATCAGTAAATTGTTCTGCAAGGTCAACATTTGACATTTCAAGCATACCTTGAAGTGCATCTCCGAATCCCTTACTATTATCATCATCTCTAGTGTTTGATCCACTCTTTATAGTAGCTTCTCCAGAGTTTACTGATTGAGAATAAAGGTTACCACCAAGTTTAGTAAGTCCTGATGCATTCTTAAAGCCAGCCATTGCTACCTGTCCAAGTGCTGCTACCTTTCCATCTTCAAGAACTCCGTTTATTATACCATTTTTATCTATTGTATAGCTTTTTATTCTAAGTTCTGTATCTGTTCCAGGTATTTTAACCTTTTCTGGTATTCTTAGAGTTTTTAAAGCTCCGTCATATGCCTTTACAACCTTAGTTCCATCAACAAAAGCAACGTCTCCATTACCATCTAAGCTTTCAACTGGAGTACCTCCATCTGAAATATCAGAAAAGGCTTGTGAATCACTTAATTTCCTTACAGTTGAAGTAGTTGGTACTGAAAGAGTCTGATTTATTTGAGCACTACTTAAAGCATCATTTAACTTTCTATTTAATCTATCTATAGCAATACCTGGTGTTACAAAATCTCCATTTATTATTATTTTTTTATTAACAGTATCAACATCAACTGTTGTATCAGTTCCTTGGGTAACCTTACCAACTTGTACTGTATATCCATTTAAGGCTGCTCCTGGACCTGCTGCAAAAGTTAAGCCTAAAACTTCACCTTTGATTTGAGGAGCTTGCTTATCTGAACCTCCAGAGATATTGTCTGATACAAGGCTTGTGTAAGTCTTTCCTGTTCCGCTTCCTACTGTAATAGCATAGTTAGTATCATAATTTGCAGCATTTACTACTGGATCAGTAGCAACATTTGTTTGTACTGCTGGAGAAGCACTTAATATTGCAGATTTTATTGCATTCTGTAATTGTGTTGAACTTACTCCATTTGGATTCAAGAAATCTCCTGAGATTGTTATAATCTTATTTGTAGCATCACATTGTGCAGTTACTCCTGGAGTAGCTGGTGCTACGTCAGCTATTTGGAACCTATATCCATTGTAAGCTGATCCCACAGGGAAAGATAACTTTAAGTTTGCAACTGTAATATCTGATGGCTTGCTGTCATCGCTACCATTATCTATCTTTCCTAAGTCTGTTACTGGTGAAGTTGTTACACTTCCTGTTACGCTGCTTAATTGTGGAGCACTTATACCATTCTTACTTAATTCATTATTAAATGCAGTTTGTAAAGAAGTAAGATTTGCACCTAAAGTTCCTGCTGTAGTATAATCTCCTGTGATTGTGATAACCATGTTTGATTTATCTACAGTTACACCAACAGCTGAAGTAGGAGTTGTATCACCATATTTTATTGTATACCCATTTAGTTTTCCACCATTAGTGAAATTAAACGCTAAGCCGCCGATATTAGCTTTTGCAGCTCCAGTTGTTGCATCTACAGTTCCTGGTTGAGCTTTATAAGAACCAAGATTATCAGTAGCAACATTTGATTGTGATAAGCTTGCAAGTGATCCTGTTATCTTGTCTACAGTTTGAGTAATCTTTTGCTCACCTAATCTTTGATTTATGATATTCTTTATATCATCATTACTTACATTTCCATTTACCATATCTACATCTACTATAATTTTCTTTGGAGCTGTAGTCTGGATGTGAGCATCAGTTGTTGTATTAGCTCCGATTTTACCAAGTTCTATAGTATATCCTTCTAATTGACTTCCATTACCAAATTGGAAAGTTAATCCTCCAGCAGTTACATTACCTGGTGCAGCATCATCTAGACCTCCTAAAGCTTTTTCAGATGATAACTTAGGAATTACATCTGCTTTACCTGCAACTGTTACACTCTGAGCTATTCCAGCTGAGTCAAGTGCCTTGTTAATAGCAGATTCTACCTGTGCTCCTGTTAGAGCTCCAGTAGTTGCAAAATCTCCATTAACTACAATTTGCTTATTTGCCGAGTCTACTACAGCTGACGTAACTGTCTGTGGTCCTATTTGACCAGCAACAACCTTATAGCCATTTAAAGCAGATCCAGGACCAAACTTAATATCTAAACCATCTAAATTAACTTTGTTTGGTGCTTGACTACTTGGAGCAACTGATGTATCATCATTACTTAATGCATATCCCATAACTCTGTATCCATCTGCTGTTATTAGATTTCCTTGTTCATCCAAGCTAAAAGCTCCATCTCTTGTATACATAAGTTGAGCACCTGAATTTGTCATTGATTGAGCAGTTATATTATGTGCACCAGATCTTTGGTTTACTTCTAACTGATTGTCCCCAAATACTGCTGAACCTTTACTAACCATGAAGAATCCATCTCCATCGATAGCCATATCTAAAGCTCTTCCTGTAGGTTGTAAGTTACCTTGCTTCATTACTGAATCTATACTCGCAAGTTTAACTCCAAGACCAACTTGTGCTGAGTTTACACCACCTTGGTTTGCATTTGGTGCCATAGAATCCTTAACACTTTGGCTAAGCATATCTTGAAATCTTGCAGTTGAAGATTTAAATCCTGTAGTTCCAACGTTGGCTATATTATTACCTATAACATCTAGCTTAGTTTGGTTTGCTTTCATTCCACTAATTCCTGAATACATTGATCTTAACATATATATTGACCTCCCAAAATTTTAATTTAAAATACCTTGCTTCTATCCTTCCACAAGGTGAGGCCCCCATCTTAGGTCCAGCCTCTTGTTTATAAAATCACTACGCTATCTACGTTTGTGAATACATTTTCCTGAGCTCTATTCTTCTCTACCGCAGTTATGATTGTATTATTCTCTACACTTGCAATCAAAGCCACATCCTTGTATACCATGACCGTATTCTTTGCACCCTTCTCCTTGGCTAAATCAAATCCTCTTTGAATTTCCATGTAATCTGCTTTTGAGAATTTTATATCCTTTAATCTTTCCGATGCATGATTAGAAATCTTATATCCATATTCTTTTAAGCTTATTTTCTCATCTAATATATCTTTAAAGCTTTTCTTACTAGCATCAGTATTCTCTTTTTTTGTTTCTAAAGGTGCAGTTAGGTTACCAACTAAATACGGTTTACCATTTACTATCCTATAACTCACACCTACCACCCTATTCTACAGCATTTACTTTTGTAAGCTTATCGTAAGTGAACGTCTTTAGAGTATCCTGTCCATCAACCTTAACTGATAAGTTTATAACTCCATTTTCCTTTGATACACCCTTTACAATTCCCTTGTAAGCATTACCAGCACTATCTTTATCTGAGAATTCTGCTTGCTTACCAATTAGTGATGCAGCTGATAAGAAAGACATATTTCCATTGATATTTGTTATTGGTGCTATAGTACTGTCTGGTACATCCAAAACAGATTCAATATTACTCATCGAGAAATCTTTATACTGATTTTGTCCATTTACATTTACAGCTACGCTGATTGTAGTTTCCCCATTCTTAGTACTTACAGCCTTTACTACTCCTGTATATGGAGTTCCGGTTTCGTCAAGGTCTTTCATAGTAACACCTTTACCCACTAGTGAATTAGATGCAAAAGAACTCATTGTAGTATTTAAATTTGCCATTTGTTCCATTGAAGTGAACTGTGCCATCTGTGATATGTACTGTGTACTGTCCTTTGCGTTATCTGGATCTTGGTTTGACAACTCTGCAGATAAAATCTTTAAAAACGAATTCTTGTCCATATCCTTACCAGGTTGTATTATTGTTGTACCTCTTGAAGTAGCTCTTGATCCGTCATAATTTTGCACAGAGCTAGTTGAATTTATATCAGTTGCCATTATTACACCTCCTATACTAAATAATTAAGATTGTTATTTAAGGTAGCCTGTCTACTATTTTCTTCAATACTTATATCATCTTCTGCTATATTGCTGCCATCTCTACTGCTATTTCCTTGATTTCTATTTTCTTTTTGTTCACTTCCAAATCCAAAGTTCGCTGCTTGAGAGTTTGGATCTCTGTTTGGATTATTGTAATTATCATTTCTAAGCTCGATAGCAACTTCAGGTATCTTTATCCCATTAGAGCTTAAACTCTTTTGTAGTTCCTTCAGATTATCATTCAAAAGACTAAATGCTTCTTTTGTGTTGGCTGTTAATGTAGCTTTCATACTATTTGTATCTAAAGTTAGTTTTATAGTTATTTCTCCTAAATTTCCTGGGTTAGTTTTTAAAGTTAATTCCTTTACATCTAACTTTTCCATGTACTTAATTGATTTAACTATATCATTTATCATCGTATTTCTATTAATAACAGGTTGTTCATTTGGAGTTGCAACAGCTTGAGTATTATTTTTCATCTGATCAACCATCATCGAAAACTTACTCTGAACATTGCTATCCTTATCACCAATAATAGATTTAAGTAATTTATCACCATCATTAGAATCAGAAGTTATCTTCTTTGCTGAACTATCAACAGATACATTATTTTCATTTGATCTGAATCTGCTAGTAGCTACATACAAGTTATTTACATTTGCTGATGTTTTGTCTTTACTTGTACCATCTTGCTGTAAATCACTTTCCTTAACACCATTTTTCATATTAATTAAGTCAAGAATAGCTTGTTTAATATCTTTTGTATCTGCACTTGATTTTAATGAATTATCATCTTGTGGTTTGTCATTTACAACAGTTTCAATTAGATTTTGTAAATTTTCCTTTGTTTTATCATCTAATTGTAAGGTCCCTTGAGTTTGTGAATCATCAACTTTTCCAAGTAAATTCATAATTTCTGCAACTATGCTTGATGATTTTGTCTGTGCACTTGCAGTAGAATCAATATTTTGACCATTGTTGCTCACAAAATCCTTAACAGCTAAATCCATAAGTTTTACATTGCTTAATGCTTCTTTTATTGATAACAAGCCTTCAGAATCAGAACCTTTATTATTAGCAGCATCTGCTGTGGTAGTTTCATTATTTACTTGAGCATTATTACCCATCAAGAACATAGCCAAAATTGCCACAAGTTTATCTACATCATTTCCTTTATTATCTTTATCAGATTTATTATTTCCTTGGAAATTACTATTATCTACATCGGTTTTATCTTGCGTTGTATTAACAGCTGCCCCTAGTAAACTATTTATATCTTTATCTCCTGCAGAGGCTTCTTTAATAATCTGCTTTATAGAATCAACTATCGAAGCTATTACTTCAGGTTTTTCCTCAGGAAAAATCTCAGATACTTGTTTTTGTAGACTATCGCCCTTGCTATCCAACTGTTCTTTAATTTGCTTAAGCTGTGATAATGTATTGTCTAGTTTGCTATCATCCGATTTATCATCTAAATCCTTATTATCTACATCAGTCTTATTTGCTGCTGTTTTAGATAAAATTGAAGAAAACTTTGAATCGCTTTGATTACTATTATTTTTACTATTTACAGCTTGGTTACTTTGATTGCTTGAACTAACCTGCATTAAATCAAGTACATTACTAATTCCACTTATATTCACTTTATTCACCTCCTTTCAATGTTCCTAAGGTGAGCATATAAAGCAAATTCATCATTTGTAATCTGCTCTTGTCTATCAAGCTCTTTGATGAAAGCTTCATATCTTTTCTCCTTAAGTATTTCAACAGTTTTCTTATCTATCTGTTTCTTCTTAAGATCTTCTCTTCTGTAGTTCAATTCTTTGTCTTTATTCGCAAGTTCTTTTTCTTTATTTTGTATTCCTACACTTAAAGCATTTAAGTAATTTCTCTTTATCTTCTGATAAGCTGCTGATTCACCACTTTTTATGCTTTTATATTGTTCAAAACTTTCATTCATCTCTTTAATATTTTGTTCAATTATTATCTTTTCTCTTTGAGTATTTTGAAAAAGTCTTTTACTTTCTTCCTCTTTTTCTACTCTAATATCTAGAACCTTTTGAAGACTAAACTTAAATCCATTTGCCATGATATCCTACCCTTTAAACATTGAAATAAGTCTATTTTTACTTTCTTCGTATGTAGATTTTTCATCTATTCCTTGTTTTAAAAAGTTTATTATGAAGTCATGATAATCAATTGCCATATCCACTTTTCTGTTACTACCTCTTACGTAAGCTCCTATATTTATCAAATCCTCTGATTCTTTATATGTAGCTAAAAGATCTCTCGCAAAAGAACTTACTTCCTTATGAACATCTTCAGCTATAGTAGGCATAAGTCTTGATACGGAGTTTAGTACATCTATAGCAGGATAGTGGTTTTTATGAGCTAATGCTCTAGAAAGCACTATATGTCCATCAAGTATACCTCTCACAGCATCGGCAATTGGTTCATTAAAATCATCACCATCAACAAGTACAGTATAGAAAGCTGTTATTGATCCTTTATCTGAGGTACCTGCACGTTCCATCAATTTAGGTAGCATTGCGAAAACAGAAGGTGTATATCCCTTAGTAGCTGGTGGCTCTCCAATCGCTAGACCAACTTCTCTTTGTGCCATTGCAAATCTAGTTACCGAGTCCATCATAAGAATAACTTTTTTTCCTTTATCTCTAAAATACTCAGCTATTGCAGTTGCTGTTAAGGCTCCTTTTAATCTTACAAGAGCTGGCTGGTCTGATGTAGCACATATTACTACTGATCTTTTCATACCTTCAGGGCCAAGATCTTTTTCAATAAAGTCTAGAACTTCTCTTCCTCTTTCCCCTATCAATGCAATTACATTTACGTCTGCTTCAGCTTCTCTTGCAATCATTCCTAAAGTTGTACTTTTACCAACTCCACTACCTGCAAATATCCCAATTCTTTGTCCATCACCACAAGTTAAAAATCCATCAATTGCTCTTACTCCAGTTGGAAGTACATCCTTAATTCTTCTTCTTCTCATAGGATCAGGAGGCGAATTATCAAGCTGATAGTATTCTCCACTATTTATTTCTTTGCCATCAAAAGGCATTCCCAGTCCGTCTAACATTTTACCAAGAAGCTCATCACTGCATCTAACACTTAAAGGTCTGCCTTCAGGTACCACCTTACATCCTGGTGAAATACCTATGAGCTCACCTAAGGGCATTAGTATTACTGAATCATCTCTAAAACCTACAACTTCACATTTTATTGGTTTATTTCTTTCATTATATATGGTACAAAGTTCTCCTACAAAGGCCCTGATTCCCTCTACTTCAATAGTAAGACCTATTACCTTCTTGACTCTACCTTCATAATGATTGAAGTTTACTTCATCTAAATTATTGATTATTGCTTCAAAATCAATCGAGATCATCATATACCTCCTGTTATAAGGATGTACCACTTCGTAATAAAACTTATTATTTTTAAATTCTCTCACCAGAAGCCGTGATAGTTTTAAAAATACATTTCGGTTCGAAGTGGTACATCTATAGAAGAGCCTCTCTTAACTTTTCCATTGATATATCAATACCTACTTTTACAGTTCCATTTTCCTTCTCTATCACTGCATTACCTGGATTAAGTGAAGAATCTTCTATAACAAAAATCTCACCTTGTATAATAAACCTACTCTTCCATAGTTCAAGTTGTGCCTTAACAGATTCGATATGTATAGAATTACATTTAATAACGAAAGTTTTTGTGCCTTTAGATTCAGCTATAACATCCTCAACTATAGAGTCCAGACCATGCTCTGTTCCCAATTTCTCTTTTAATATCTTTTCAGTCATTTCCACTGATAATCTTATGATCTGTTCCTTTTTGTCTTCTAGATATGCTTCATATTCTTGCTTTGCAGAAAACAGCATATTGTTAGCATTGCTTATGATAGAATTAGCTTCATTTTTAGCTAATTCTATATTTTTTTCATAAGCTTCTTTATAGCCATCTTCATAGCCATTTTCAGTACCTTGCCTATAACCTTTTTCATAGGCTTCTCGCTCTAATTCCTGAGCTTGTACATACGCAGCTTCTAGCATTGCATCTTTTTGTCTTTGGGCATTTTTTATTATATTTTCACCAATATTTTTGTAACTCTCAACCATTCTTGCAGCTTCTTCAGGATCGTTTAAAAGCATCTCTTCCATAAGGCTCTTTTGTTCATAATCAGTATTTATCTTTTTACTATTTCCTGAAGTTACAATATTACTTTTAATAACACTAAAGGATGATTGCATCTTCTCCACCTCTTGCTAGAATTATTTCTCCAGCTTCATCTAATCTTCTAATTATAGAAACAATCTTTTGTTGCGCTTTTTCAACATCCATAAGTCTTACTGGTCCTAAGAATTCCATATCTTCTTTTAATGAAGCAGCGGCTCTCTTAGATTGATTTTTAAATATAGCATTTGCCACTTCTTCAGAACATCCCTTAAGTGCCAGTGCCAATTCCTTAGCATCTGTTTCTCTAAGTATTCTTTGAATTGATACATCATCAAGAGTGATGATATCTTCAAATACAAACATACTACTCTTAATCTTTTCAGCAAGATCTGCATCTTCTCTTTCTAAGCTTTCAGTTATATTCTTTTCAGTTGTTCTGTCAACTTGATTTAATATATCAACTAAAGTATCAACTCCACCTAAGCTGGTTACTTCTGTTCTAACTATAGATGATAATTTACTTTCTAAAACCTTCTCAATTTCTTTTATTACCATAGGTGAGGTGTTGTTCATGCTTGCAATTCTAAATGCAACATCACTTTGAAGCTCCTCAGGTAATTCTGCTATAACTTGAGCTGCTTTTTCTGCTTGAAGATAACATAAAATCAAGGCAATAGTTTGAGGGTGTTCATTTGAAATAACATTAAGTAATTGATGTGCATCAGCTTTTCTAGCAATAGAAAACGGTCTATACTGCTGAGTTACTTCTGACACCTTCTCTAATATTTCTGCTGCTCTCTGCTGTCCAAGAGCCTTTGATAACAAGACTCTTGCATAATCCATTCCACCCTCAACTATATAGTCTCTTGCTTTATTCATTTCAAGAAATTCATTTAATATTTCTTCTCTTTGTTCTGCACTAACTGAAGTGATGTTAGCTATCTCATACGTAATCTTTTGTATCTCACTCTCTGGTAACTTCTTAATGATTCCTGCAGAAGCTTCAGGACCAAGAGTGATAAAAAGTATAGCTGCTTTTTGCATTCCAGTTAATTTAGTACCTTCTCTTGGCATTACCTATCCCCTCTCATTCTCTGCTAACCACGACTTAATTATCTCAGCTACTTGTTCAGGTTTATCAGTAGCATATTTTTTGATTTCGTTTTCCATATGAGTCTTTTCATTATTAACATCAAAGTTAATTGGTTCAAATCTCTCTATATCCTTTGGATCTATTCTATCATTCACAACTACATCTAGTATATGTTGTCTTTCTTCCTCAGCTGGTTTTCTAAACCTTCTAATTACTAATATAATACCAACTATTAATACTAAAGCTGCTGCTCCAGCTACCCCTAAAGTCTTATAAAGGGCCATTTTCTTTTCATTAGCTGCATCAGCATTCATTTGATCTATCTCTTTCTGAATTGCTGCCTTATCAGTTGGATCAAAGCTCATTCCAAGGACATTTATTGAATCTCCTCTATTTTGATCAAATCCAATAGCACTTGAAACTATATTTTTTATTGCGTCTTGTGTTGCAGAATCCATTTTCCCATCAACTATTACAGATGCTGTTACTCTTTTAACTTCTCCTGGAGCACTTATTGTTTTTTCTTCAGTGCTTCCAACTGAATACTCAACATTTTGAGATTCATTTGAACTAATATTTTGTCCTCCAGTAGTTGCAGCTATAGTATTAGAGGAATTGTTATCAACTGGACTTTGTGAAGTAGTTCCATTACTATCGGTTCCTGTTTGCTTAGTTGTTTGTTCTTTATTTACAACTTTATTTGGGTCATATGTAATAACAGTCTTTTGTTTTGAATCTAAATCTAAAGTAGCACTTACTTTAGCCTTAACCTTGTCCTTACCTATTACAGGTTCTAAAAGTTCTACTATATTCTTCTCTAGATTCTTTTCATAATCTGCTTGTAAACCTTGTCTTTGTTCAATGCTTGATGACGATACTTCATCACCATTTGTATCGTATAATCCTTTTGATAAAAGGTTCATTTTATCATCTACAACTTCTATGTTTTCTTTAGGTATGTTTTCAGTAGCACCTGACACTAAAGAGACCATAGCTTTAACTTGATCATTTGATAATTTAGCTCCTGATTTAAGTTTTAAATATACAGCAGCCTTACCTGGTGTCTTATCTTTTACAAAAACCGAATCTTCAGCAGGGGTTATATGTACTCTTGCACTTTCAATTTCACTAAAGCTCTTGATTGTCTTTTCTAGCTCTCCTTGCTGCATTCTTAACTTCTTTAATTGAAACTCCTCATCAGTCATACCGAAGGAGCTACCACTATCCATTAGTTCGTATCCTTTACTCCCATCTGTTAGCTGTGGCGCAAGTTCCAGTCTCAACTCATCGATTTGAGTTTTAGGCACGAGAATACTACTTCCTGATATCTTCATATCAACTTTGTCTGCCTTTAGCTTTGTTGTAACAACTTGAGCATCATCTGCAGCCAAATTAGAAAATAGTATTCCGTACTTATTATTACCGGATATAATAGTATAACTTATGATTGCGATCACCACAGCTAAAAGAGAGATACCTAAAGCTATCTTTTTACCTTTACTCATAGCTTTAATTTTTTCCATAAAACCTTTAAGGCTCTCTAATAGCTTATTCATTAGTAGCACTCCTATCTATTACAACTGCATTCTATTTATTTCTTGATAAGCATCTAACAACTTATTTCTAACTTGTACTGCTAATTCTAAACTCATTTTAGCTTCTTCAGTAGATAACATTACTTGATGTACATCTACATTGTCGCCTTTTACTAATTTATCAGTTAGATCATTTGCTTGTATCTGTTGATCATTTACCTCATTTAACTTCTCTTTTAATGTATCCAGAAAACTTACTCCACCATTTGCAGTATTGTCTTGAGTATTTTGTGTTATATCTTTTTCAAAGACCTTTGTATCTGGTACAAAACTATTTATTCTCATATTTTATTCTCCTTATTTACCTATTTCTAAAGCTTTCATAAACATACTTTTTCCTGCGTTTAAAGTATCAACATTAGCTTCATATGATCTTGATGCTGCGATCATATCTGCCATTTCATTTAATATATTTACGTTTGGCATAGTTACGTATCCATCTTTATCTGCTTCAGGATTAGTAGGATCATACTCTTTTTTTAGAGGTGACTTGTCCTCTTCTATACCAACAGCCTTTACCCCGTTCATACCTAATGCACCGTCTAAGTTTTCTTGAAATACAGCTACTTTTCTAACATAAGGCTTACCATTTTCACCTCTTGTAGTATTTGCATTAGCTATATTAGAAGATATTGTATCTAATCTTAATCTTTCTGCAGATAAACCACTTGCACTTATTCTTAGAGCACTGAACAAACTTCCCATTACCTATTACCTCCCACCACCAGTAATAACATATCTAGTCGTACTAAGTTTATTATTAGCTTGAGTTATCAACGCATTGTAAAGCAGTGTATTAGCTGCTTGATTTACTTTTTCTGATTCTAAATCTACATTGTTTCCATCTGTTCTCATACTTGAAGAAGTATCTTTGTCCAATTTAACTTGTCCATAACTATTTTCATCAACATTAGTGTATCCTGTATTTTCTATATCACTTGATGCATCTTTAAGTGTATCTTCAAAAGAAACTGTACTTCTTTTGTATCCTGCAGTATTTATATTTGCCATGTTATTAGCGATTACCTTAGATCTTAATGAAGAAACATCTAAACCTCTCTTAATAAGATTATAAGTATAATTATCTGAATCAACTCTACTAATTGTCATTATATTCCACCACCATTCGAACATTTTTTACTGTAATTCTAAAAACATTTTCTATTTATTTATATTTTACTATTAACATTTTAAAAATAAAGTATTTTTTTTATACTTTTTTGTAATAAACTAAGCTTTTTTGTAAAAAAACAACTTATGTTAAAAATTATATCTCAATTTCTCATATTTTTCTAGATTAAATTTTAACTAAATGTAAAAAATAATTAAATTTGTGCATTTAAATTTTTACAAGATACACCTTAGCTATAATTTTCAGAATATTCAAGCTAATTTGAATTGTTCGTCACCATGAATTGATTATATATAAAATATCGAATTTTGTCATCATAAATAATTTATAATTTTATTGAGTAATTTAGATTTTCTTACCATACTTAAATTAAATTAAAGAAAAAGTAGATACTACATTGTTCGTAGTATCTACTTTACTCTGCTTAGTATATTTAATACATCTTGTGGGAACTTATTTGTTTGAGCCATAAGTGCTGTAGCTGATTGAACTAATATACCGCTCTTCGAAAACTCCATCATCTCTTGAGCTATATCTGTATCTCTAAGTTGGCTATCTGCTCTTTGCAAAACTTCACTGCTACCGCTTAAATTATCTGCTGCAGTTTCAAATCTGTTTTGTAGTGCACCGTACTTACTTCTCATACTATTAACTTCATTAATAGCATCATCAATTGTTTGTAAATTGGTTTTGCTTTTAAGTGGGTCAGTAACATCTAGTTGACTTATGTCGCTTCCGTTACTGCTTTTAAGCAAATCAACTCTTATATTATACATCGGAATATCAATATTATCTCCTACGTTGGCACCAGACATCATTGTCTGCATATAAGGCTTATTGTTGTCAGTCACAAAGTTATTACCAAGCATCTTCAATCCATTAAATTCAGTATTAGTACCTACTTCATTAATATGTTGTTTAAGCTGTTCTATCTCTTTCTGTATTGACTGTTTATCTTCGTTGCTTAAAGTTCCATTGCTACCTTGCACTGTTAGTTCTTTCATTCTAGCTAAAGAGTCACTAACTGAACCAAGTGCACCATCTACCGTCTGCATTATGGACACCCCGTCCTGTACATTCTTACTAGCTGCATCAGCACCTCTTATCTGCATTCTAATAAGCTCACTTCTGCCGATAGAATTAGGAT
Source organism: Clostridium folliculivorans (assembly GCF_024341905.1). GTDB lineage: Bacteria > Bacillota > Clostridia > Clostridiales > Clostridiaceae > Clostridium_AR > Clostridium_AR folliculivorans. Next base: position 451,480 of record NZ_BQXY01000001.1, on the reverse strand, counting down.
TTTCTCTAGATGAATTTAGTTTTGAACCAGAAGATATTTTTCCCATAGCAGCATTTTGGTCCACTAAGTTTTTCTTGTAATTCCTGTATAAATCTAAAGACGCCAAATTATGATATAACCTCATCTTCATCACTCCGTACTTATTTTTTATAATTATTTAAAATATGCCTCATCATAACAAACTTGTCAACATATACTTAAAAATCGATTTACAAACTATCACTAAATATACTTTTATCGAAACTAATATATCTTTATATCGTCTAAGTTATTAGATTACTTTAGCATAAATTTAATATTCCTAATATATATGTTCAAAATTCTATAGATCCTCTAATCACTTATGTAGATTTTATATAATTGTATCGCTTCTGCCGGATCTATCTTCTTCTGTTGAAGCTTTCTATATATCATATATAAGTCAGCACTCAATTCTGGATTAGTACTTTTGGTTTCTTTCATTTTATTATAAATAACTTCCTCTATTGATTCATTTTCACCCTTTGTGTGATCCGTATTTATAATATGAAGCACCTCTTCAACCTTTTCTTTTTCATAAGGGTCTTCTACTAGAAGCTTCAATATATTGAGTTTATTTTTTATTTTTTCAACATCATCTTTTCTTAAAACAATATATTCATCATTGTACATAGGGCTCACCTCTACTTCATTTAAATTATATAATATATTAAATGCCTACATTCAAGTAGCAAACATCTCACAATCCATTTTATTACTATGCAATCATTCTATGGTATTTTATCGTCCTCTTAAATTATTACTTTAGCTTTAATTACCATATAAACTTTTGCAATAAGTAAAAAGAGCCAGAGTTTTCACTCTGACTCTTAATTACTTATTATAAGTTTATCAATTATCTTAATAATTGAAGAACTTGTTGTGGTTGTTGGTTAGCTTGAGCAAGCATAGCTTGAGCAGCCTGGCTAAGAATGTTGTTCTTAGAGAATGTAGACATTTCTTTAGCCATATCAACGTCTCTGATTCTTGATTCAGCTGAAGTTAAGTTTTCAGATGAAGTACCTAAGTTGTTGATTGTGTGTTCTAATCTGTTTTGGAATGCACCAAGTTTTGCTCTTTCAGCTGAAACAGCCTTAGTAGCATTGTCTATAACAGTTGTAGCACTTTCTGCTCCTTGTTGTGTTGACACATCAACTGAAGATAGAGCTAATGCTTGTACGCTCATGTCACTGATATCAACTTTCATTGTTTGGTTTTGGTTTGCACCAATTTGGAAAGCTAAAGAACCATCAGCTTTAACATCCTTAGCAGCTTGAGTTTCTGTAAATGAACTAAATTGGTTATTAAAGTTGTTTGCTACAACAGTAGAATCAGTGCTTGATTTTTGAGCACTTAATTTTAAGTTTGAAATTTCATATGCAGAACCAGTTTGTCCAACTATTTTCAATTCATTATTTGTAGTATCAAGAGTTACTTGTGCAGTTCCACCAATCATGCTTTGTACAGCAGATGTTAAATCAGCAACAGTTGTATTTGCTGATACTGCTAATGTAGCTGTCTTTTGTTGTCCTCCAACTATAGCACTTAGGTTAATTTGATTTCCAACTGATAAGCCTACATTATTACCATTTGAATCACCTAAAGCTATAAGGTTAGTTGTAGTAGCAACGCTAGTTGCTGCTGCAGTACCTGTTGTTTCAACATTATTTGCAGGTGTTGTATCATATCCTAAACTTCCTAATGCATCAGTAGCTCCAGATGTAATATTAACTGCACTTGTTGCATTTGCAGCTGAACTTACAAATGATAGTTTTCCATCAGTAGTTAACTGAGCTGTTACACCTGTTATTGATGCTGCTCCTAAAGCAGTATTTACTGCAGAAACTAATTGAGTATTGTTATATGTTCCAGCTGCTATCGTTACTGATTGTGCTGCTCCACCATCTAAAGCTATTTTAAATGTATCATTTGTTCCTGTAACAATACTTACTGGAGCTGCTAAAGCATTCTTACCAGTAGAAGTACCTTGAGTAGCAGTAGTCTCTAACTTTACTGAATTTAGATTAGTAGCTAAAGCAGTATTTTGTCCTGCAGCTAAATCTCCATTTAACAATTTCTTTGTATTGAATTCAGTTGTAGATGATATTCTATTTATTTCGTCTTTTAATTGTCCAACTTCTGATTGCATTGCTTTTCTATCATCATCTGTAGCTGTGTCATTTGAACCTTGAACAGAAAGTTCTCTCATTCTTTGAAGAATTGATGTAGTTTCGTTTAATGCACCTTCAGCTGTTTGAATTAATGATATACCATCTTGAGCATTGCTTGATGCTTGATCAAGACCTCTTATTTGGCCTCTCATCTTTTCAGATATTGCTAATCCTGCAGCATCATCTGATGCGCTGTTGATTCTAAGACCTGATGAAAGTTTTTGCATTGACTTACTAGCATTTGTTGAATTTGTGTTCATGTTTCTGATAGCATTATTAGCTGCTAAATTGTGATTAATTATCATAGTAAATTCCCTCCCTGATTTTTAAAGTGGACTTCCTTTTCCACTGTATTTATTTATAGTTAAAGCCTTTATGGCATTACTACCTAGATCATTTATTAACATTTTAAAAAATAAAAAGGAGTAATCTCTTCTTATGACACCAGCATCCTGCTGATTTATAAGAAAAAAATTACTCCTCCTGAGTTTACATTTATTAAGTTTTAAAAACTAAATGGCTTGTCCTTGTTTATGTTCCTGTTCCCAAACCTCACCTCTTGTGATCTTTACATCTCTAGGAGCATCAATCGCAAGTCTTAAATCTCCATTTTCACTTTTTACTACCTTTACAGTGATGTTATCACCTATCACTACATATTCCCCTGGCTTCCTGCCTAATACTAACATATTCTTCCTCCTTGAAATCGCAAAAAAGTGGATGATTAATATACCTATCTACCCTTTGCCTCCTGCAAAATGAGATAAGTCTATTAATCATCCATGATTATTAATTGTATTTATGCAATTTTTACTTTATATTTATCTATTCGTACACTTAAATATAAACTTTATACTTTTTTTAAAATTTTTTAAAGTTTTTTATATTTTTTTAATATAGAGTCAGAGACCTAAATCTCTGACTCTTAAATATACAACTAACTAAATACTTTACTCTATTATCTTAATAATTGAAGAACCTGTTGTGGTTGTTGGTTAGCTTGAGCAAGCATAGCTTGAGCAGCCTGGCTAAGAATGTTGTTCTTAGAGAATGTAGACATTTCTTTAGCCATATCAACATCTCTGATTCTTGATTCAGCTGATGTTAAGTTTTCACTTGAAGTTCCTAAGTTATTGATTGTATGTTCTAATCTGTTTGAGTAAGCACCAAGCTTAGCTCTTTCTGCTGAAACTGTTTGTATAGCATTATCTACACTTGTTATTGCATTTTCAGCTCCGTTTTGAGTTGTTACGTCAACACCAGATACTCCAAGATTCTTTGAATCCATTGCATTTATGCTTACTGACATTGTTTGACCTTGGTTTGCACCAATGTGTAATTGTAATTGTCCACTTGCAGTTATTGACTTACCAGAAACTGTAGCTGTAGTTGTGCTTCCTTGGTCAGCAGCTAAAGTAAATGTTAAACCTTTTTGGCTTCCAGATGTAACTGTAACTTGGTTTCCTTGGTATGAGAATGATGCAGCTGCTCCATCGCTTCCTGTACCAGCTAAACCAGTTGCATTTGTTCCTGCACCAGTAGTTGCAGTTGTAAAGTCAGTAGCTCCATCTAATGCGTTTGCAGTAGTTTCTTTAATAGATACTGATTGGTCAGCATTTGCATCCTTAGTTGCAAATGTAAATCCTGTTCCTGATTTAAAACTTACATCTAATCCAGTGATTGAAGACATTTGAGTTGCTAAATCATCATATGTTTGTCCAGCACTAGTTGCTACGTTAAATGTCTTTCCGTTAGCTACAACTGTTAGTGAATCAGAAGTTGCAACTGTAGTTTTACCAGCTGCTGTTGCTAAAGTTGCACTAGCAACTGTTGCTAAAGTACCGTTAGCACTTAAGTTTAATGTTCCGGCTTGAGTATCAGTAGTCATAGCTGCTTTAGTTATGTTTTGTCCATCATTAGTTGAAACACCAAGATTTCCTGTTAATAACTTTTTAGTATTAAACTCAGTTGTGTTTGCTATTCTGTCTATTTCAGAATTTAATTGTGATACTTCTTTTTGTATAGCACCCCTGTCATCAGCAGTGTTTGTATCATTTGATGCTTGAGTTGATAACTCTCTCATTCTTTGAAGAATTGATGTAGTTTCATTTAACGCACCTTCAGCTGTTTGTACTAGTGATATACCATCTTGAGCATTGCTTGAAGCTTGATCAAGACCTCTTATTTGGCCTCTCATCTTTTCAGATATTGCTAATCCTGCAGCATCATCTGATGCACTGTTGATTCTAAGACCTGAAGAAAGTTTTTGCATAGCCTTGCTAGCATTTGTTGAGTTAGTATTCATTTGTCTAATTGCATTGTTTGCTGCTAAATTGTGATTGATTATCATTATAAAACCCTCCCTGATTTTTAACGGACATCCATGTCCAATAATTTATTTATAGTTAAGTTCTTTGAACTTACTACCTTATTAAGATTTTTTAAGTAGTGTTTTATCACCCTTATACTTTATTATCGTTAAATTTTTGTGATACTTTACTACTTTTTTTAAATATTTTTATAAGATTTTGTTACTTCTTATAAAATTTCAGATAATTATATTAATTAACAATCCTTGTTCATTAATATGTTTTATCTTCATACTATATTATCGTTTCATTTCTGTGGTACTTTACTGCTTTTTTAAAATATTTTTATAAGATTTTGTGCTTCTTATAAAATTTCAGATAATTACACCAACTAACAATACTTGTTCGTTAATATGTTTTATCTTTATACTATATTATCGTTGTTCTTCTGTAGTACTTTACTACTTTTTAAAATATTTTTATAAGGTTTTATACATCTTATAAAAATTCAGACAATTACATTAATTAACAACTTCTGTCTATTAATATTTTTTATCTTCATACTATAGTAATCGTTATCATAAAACAATACTTTATAGTTTTTTATAGAAACTTATTTAATCCTTTGCGAAAGCTCATTAAATCGTCGGATGTATAGCCACTTAATTTCAACACGGTGTCTTAACAGTACAAAAAAAAGAAGATACTTTAGTATCTTCTAAGTTTTAACCGCTCATTGCCGATGAAAGCCAACTGCTTTGAGAATTTAATTTATTCATATTAGTCTCAAGAGTAGAGTACATATTATAAAGCTGTTGCTGTTTTGTTTTCATAGCATCCTGCATATCTTTAATCTTTTGAGTTTTTTCAGCTATACTCTTAGTTAAATCATTTTCGCTTACCCATCTAGAATTTATATAACCAGCTTTTTTAATTAAAGTACCATCAGTACCTACCACATTATTTAAAGCATCTTTAAATCTTACGAATATACCTTTATCGGTATTAGCTGTACCGGATTTAGTAAACAAGTTTTTAACTAAATCACCTTTTTGCTCGATAGCAGTCTTTAGTTTAGTTTCATCTATTGTTAATTTACCACCATCCATGTAATTAGAGGTAGTTGTTATACCAATATCAGTTATATTTAACCCTGCGCCATTAACTGTATCATAAACCGCTTGTCTCATAGTTGAAACCAGATTACTTAATGTATCATCTCTTCTTAATATACCTTCCTTAGCCTTAGTCTCCCAAGCAGTTATTTGATCTGCAGTCATTGAAGACTTTTGTGTATCTGTTAAAGGCTTATAATCATAGTTTTTCTTTTGAGTTATGCTAGTATTTATTTTATCTATTAAGGTATTATACTTATCTATGAACTTCTTAAATTTATCTACTGCTGACGAAGCATCTGCTTTAACAGAAAGATTTACAGTATCTCCTGCTGTAGCATTTTGCAAATTGTAAGTAATGTTATCTAAAGTAAAGCTATTTGACCCCTTAGTCACTTGAGTAAAATTTACTTCACCAGGAGCCTTAATAGATACACTTGCATCAGTACCAGTAAATGTACCAGCTATGCCCAATGTCTGTGCCGCTAATCCTGAAGTATCACTAATTGTAATTCCACTTGATGAACCAGTATTTTTACTCTCTATAGTAAGTTTATTATTTAGCTCGCTATAATTAACATTTATATATGTATATAAAGGAGAGCTTCCAATATAAGTATTCTTAAGCTTATTCATTAAATCATTCACTGTATCAGTAGAACTCAAATTTATGGAACATTTCTTAGTAGGATCTGTAGGGTCTACTTGGATGTTAATAGTACTGTTAGCTCCAATTCCCAAATCACTTAGCTTAGTACTTGTGTTGAAACCTCCACTAATTACCTTTCCACTAAACCCTTCCAGGCCATAAAACTTTGTGCTGCTATCTACACTTATTTTATCAGATGATGTTGATGTAAATGTAATAACACCATTACTATTAGTAGCATTTACTTTTGCTGATGCTCCAGCAGCTTTCAACTGATCATTAATATATTGTGTTATATCATCAGCAGTACCACTACCTGCATATCCACTAAAGTCAATACTAGTTGATGTAGTGTTTCCATTTGTATCAGTTAGATTTAGTTTTATAGACTGGGAAGTTATAGAGCTTGCTACAGTGCTAGGCAAAGTAACATTAACACTATCAAAATCTCTTTGACTTTTAGCAGTACCAGCAAGATTATTAATTTTAACTTGATAGTTTCCCTTTACTGCTCCAGGGTATGTAGATGCCGTTAAGTAATTATCTCCCGCTACCCCTGTAGATGCCATGGCTGTGGAAACTGAAGTTCCAGTATAGGTTGATGAAGTCATCATGTTATCTGCTTGTAATATGTCAAAAGAGTTAGCAAAATCTTTAAGGTCTTTTATATAACCTACATAAGCCTCTTGTTGCCATTGAACATATTGAGAATCCTGCTTCACCTTATCTATTTTTGTTTGATCTGCACTTAAAGCTTGTTTTACTAGTCCATCAACATCTAGTCCACTGGCCATTCCTGTTATTCTGGTGTAATCGGTAGTACTGCTACTACTACCAGATGCTCCTGATATATTCAAAAAAATCCCTCCATTCTAAATCTTTTTGTTTATAAGGTTAAACCCTCTATAAGTATTGTTATATGCAGTAGCTGCATTCTTTTTATCATTTATTTTCTTTATCTCTTCCTTTATAGAAAGCTTTTTTTCTTCAATAATCTGATGTAGTTTTTTGTCTTGCTCGAGTAACCCTAGTTCTTTAGAAATTTCACTAAACATTTTCGGATCATAACCAATTTGATTAATCGAATCAATTAAATCTTGTTTAGCTTCTATTAGTCTAAGAAAGTTTTCTTCATCTTCTTCTTCTATTGATAAAAGTAATTTATCAGTTAATTCCTTATAACCTAATAGTGTTTCTCTTAAGGAATTCATATTATCTTACTGCTGCCTTTGAAAGTTTTTCTGCTTCCTGCCAAGTATTTCTTATATCTTCTATCATAGGAATTACTGTATCCATTATTGAAGTGTCTTTTTTTATATTAGCTTGCATAAGTTGATAATTGATGAATTCGTATACTGCAAATAGTGATTTTGCCCAATCACCAGCATTTGTATCTAGGCTTACCATAAGTTCTGTAAATATATCTTCAGTCTTTTTAATATTCTCATGAGCCTTTTTTATATCCTTATCTTCAATTGCTTGTCTACCTATCTTAGCATATTTTACCGCTCCATCTAGCAGCATAAGTAATAGTTGTTCCTTGGATGCATAATTTACACTATTGTTTTTATATACATTGTATCCGTTATTTGCGTACATAATATCCTCCTATTTTTTAACATCTATAAATACACCTCTATAGTTTTCTTTCGAGTCTTTTTCCTTTACTACCTCAACTTCAACAGTATCAGGCTTATATCCATCTACAGTTACCGTCTTCTGTTCTTTTATTACTTCTTTAAAAGACTCTTTATGCTTGTCTTTCTTTTTTTGTTTATTCGGTTCTCTATATTTATAGCTATCAACTTGTGTTTCAATCTTTATTCCATCCTTAGAATGAACCTTACCATCCCTAGTTTGTTCGTTAAGCTTTTCTCTTAGGTCGGTATCTATTTTATTTAACTTAAATTCCATATAGATTCCTCCCAAACACTTAAATCTACTTATACTTTTTTATCAAAAACAACTCCGACCATCTCACACAGTTTAGCAACCATGTCCAATATTTTTTTAGGAGGCACTTCCATAAGTACCTCTTTAGTTTTATCATCAACTATTTTAATCATCAGGTCATTTTTAAATTTATCATGCATCTCATATACTGCATGAGCACTATCACCTTCAAGGAACTTATTAAGTTTATCTACAGCTTTTTTTATCTCTCGATCATCATTTTTATCTTTTGTATCTATAGTTTTTTTGTCTTCTTGTACAGATATATCAGTTATTATTGGTTTTGGTTGATTAGTTGAATCAACATTTGTCTGTATTCCAGTTCCCTGATTAACCCTTATCTCCATACGTACACCTCTATTTATTGAGATTTTTAAGAATACTTAAATCTATTATAGTAGCATTTTTATTCTCATCTTCAATTTCTTTAACAAGTTCTTTTCTAAGAATACTTAGTTCTTTCGGTGCGCTAATTGCAAGTTTTACACTTCCATCATCAAGCTTTATTACTGAAATTTCAATATCATCACCAATCAGTAATGATTGACCTTTCTTTCTAGTTAGTACTAACATATTACTCACTCCTTAGTAGAGGATGTTTTATCATATACTTTTCATTATCTATGATTATTTGTTCCCCAAGCTTTGATTTTGTATTTATTATTATAGGTGCTTTTAAGTTAGTAGTAATATTTTCAACTTTAGAACTAAGGGTCACTGTATTTAATACTAAAATTTCATTAGAATCCTTTATTGTAAGTCTTTCTACTATAGAATCCTTAAGCTCAAATTCATATTCATTTATAAAATCGAAAGGGGAAACTGTGACTAACCCAACCTCCTCGTCTTCAACTGAGTGTAGTATCTTAAAGATTGGATTCTCTTCAAAATCAACAAGTATAAACTTTTTCAAATCTTGAAGACCTGGTAATCCTTTAGCAAAAGTGATTATATCGTCTTCTTCATAATTTAATATACCATGGTATTTAGTCTCTAGTTTCATAAAATCCCCTCCAATACTGCTATCTCAAGTAATCCATTAGAGATGGCTGAATTATTTTTGCACTTGTTTGTAGTGATGCCATATACACAGTCTGCATCGTACTGTATTCCATTGTTTTTTGAGTTATATCTATATCTTCTGTATTAGATAATACATCAGTTAAATTGTAATTTTCTTGATCATTTTTATCTTTTGCAGAATCCATTCTATTTTGTTTAGCTCCAACTTCTGATCTGATTTTCAGTATATTACTAGCTGCAGCAGTTAAGTCATCTAGGTTTTCTCCTGTAAGTTTGCTTTGTGCATCAGGAGAAGATGAATCTAAGTTAGTAATTATATTATTCAACAAATTGCTAACATTTATTTGCTTTCCTTTTTCACTTGTGAAATTTAACACATCGTATGCACTTACATTGTAATCCATAGTTACACCTTGTGATACTTCCACAGGTAGTTTTGCTCTTATCATATCCATTTGGCTTGACATAGTAATATCTGTAGAGTTTATTGAAAGTTCTTCGCCTTCTTTTCCTGCAAAGAATAACCCTTTATTTCCATTTGCATCAAAATCCTTAACTCCCATTGGTTTTGATGTTACCTTACTACCACCGAAGATATACTTACCATCGAAATTTGAATTTAATATTTGAGATACTTCTGAAACCTTCTGATTAAGTTCATCCTTTATAGCTCTTCTTTCGTCTGAGCCATAAGCTGCATTTCCAGATGATACTACAAGTTCTCTTATTCTTTGAAAAGATTGAGTGATTTGATCTAAAGATGTATCTGTAGCATCAAGGTAGTTTATAGTATCGCTTATATTTTCATTGTACTGCTTATTGGCAGATATATCTGTGTTAAGCTGCATAGCTCTTGCAACTTTGAAAGGGTCATCTGATGGTCTTCTTATTTCTTTTCCTGATGACAACTGAGATTGAAGGGTTTTCATACTATTGAGATTTGTTCTCATATCACTTAGGAAGTTATTTGATAACATTCTATTAGTAACTCTCATTTAAATACTCCTTTATTATTTCTTTAATCCATTTACTACTACATCAAGAAGCTCGTCCACTGTTGAGATAACCTTTGCGTTTGCACTATATGCATGTTGAAATTGTACTAAGTTAGCCATCTCTTCATCAAGTGAAACTCCAGACACACTATCTTTAGTTTGATTTAACGAATCTAAAAGTTGTTGCTGGTTAGTTACCATTCTGGTTGCTTCTTGAGCTTGTACCCCTAATTTATCTATAGAATCTTTAAAGTACGCTTCTAAAGTAGTTCCATTATTATTATTTTCGATTGTTAACCCATTATCCTTTAGTACTGCTTTTCCTTTTGACATATCGAAAAGATCTGCTCTTGAATTCACTGTAGTTCCTACATCCTGAATATCAAGTAAATTATTCTTAAGCTGCGCTATAGCCAAGGCTCTAGCTCCATCACCTTCACCATCTACAGTGTTTTGATCAGCATAAGCGAAGTTAGAATCTCTCGTTTTTGTCTTTAGTTTCATAACATCGTTAAGAATTTCTTTATTTACCGTTATGTTACCAGCTGTTATCTCTGATTCATTTTTTAATGTATCATCTAGATTTATAATCTGTCCATTTACACTATAATTAGCTACTGATTTATTTACGAATAAAGGCATATAATCTTTATCAGGGAATCCATTAGTTGTTGTACTTGACATACCACTATGTACAGCATTAACTGTAAATGCAATAGATTTAGCTAATTTGTTTACTTGATCTATATAATTATCAATATCTTTTTGTATTGTTATATTTCCTTTTACTTCACCAGCTGTTGGAGAAAACAACTTAAGTTCTTGTACATCTACAGTTGATCCATCTTTTAATGGATATCCATCTGCTTTAGTAGCAACTCCATCACTATTTGACCATATAACTCTTGTTTCTTCAATTTCTTTAGCTTGATCAGGACTTACATTTGTTAAAGTTATTGTTTGTTTATTATTTTCACTGTCCATATTTCCAAGCTTATAATAGGTTATCTTATAAGTAGTACCAGAATCATCAGTCGGATCTTTTTCCATACTGCTTATATATGAAAATCTAGCTACCTGAGTATCTCCATCAGCCTTAACTAGTTCTGGAGCCTTCATCCCATTTACATCTGCTGGTTTTAAATTAATTCCTTCAAAAGCTTTCTTATCTATACTTAAGTTAAATTTGCTAGATAACTGATCTATTAATAGATCTCTTTTATCCATTAAATCATTAGGTGTATCTCCAGCATTTTTAACACTTATTATTTCTTTATTTAGTTCACCAATTTGATTTAAAGTACTGTTCATGTCAGTAACAGTATTCTTTATAAGACTTTGAGCATTATTTTTTAGATCTTTAAGCTGTGTATATGTATGATTTAAAGCATCTGTAAGAGCTAATGTTTGCTGAACAACTACAGTTCTTGCATTTGAACTCTGTGGTTGCTTGGACAACTGTTGCCATGAATCGAAGAATTTTCCCATTAATGACGATATACCAGTATCAGATGGTTCTGTAAAAACATCTTCAATCTGGCTTAAAAAATTATCTCTAGTACTATATTGACCAGATATACTAGTCTCATTTCTTACTTGATAATCTAAAAAAGTATCTCTAATTCTATCAACTGTTGAAACCTGAGCTCCTGTTCCGAGTTGTCCTGCTTCCATACCACCTAAAGATTGTGGTCTTGTAGTTTCTATGTTTGCTCTTTGTCTTGAGTATCCGGCCGTATTTGCATTTGCTATATTATGCGAAGTTACATCGATAGCTTTTTGCTGAACTTCCATACCTCTTTTTGCTATATTAAATGTAGAAAATAAACCTGACATATTTCCTCCCCCTACTACCTTGACATTTTTCCGTATGAGTTATAAGTTTTCATTTCTCTGTTCGGATTTATATAATTTAACATTTGATTAGTATATGAAAGTTGTTGTTTTAAGAGTAAATCATTAGTATCCTTCTGAAGTCTCACAGCTTCTAAAAGTTTCAAAATATCTCTATAACTTTCTTCCAGTCTTTCGTTCCCTGAAGAAAATACAACATCTTTCATAGAATTGCTTTTAACAAGCTTTCTTCTTTTAACTTCTTCTTCTGCTATCTCTTTATTACAAGCTTGTATTTTGTTTGCAACATCATCTAATCCAAATATATCTTTTTTTAATATAAACGAATATTGATTGTCTAGTAACGAAAGAAGCTTATTAAGCGCTTCTTTTTCACTAAGTATTACATTAATAAGCTCTTCGTACATATTAAACCCTTCCTTCACTTATAGAATTAATCATTGATTGTGCTATTTTTTCATTGTCTGGCTTATATGTTCCATTTGCAACTTGCATTCTTAATGCTTCTACCTTTTCACTTCTAGGCATTACATCATCTCCTAAAGAAAAGTTACTTAAAGCTCTAGCCGCGCCTGATATTTCTAAACTATCTTTTTTCACGCTTTCAGCTTTTTGAGTTGCTTTTACTTTGTTAACATTATATATATCAATTACATTTCTAGTTGGTCCTACCCCTTTGATATTCATAACTTACCTCCACTGTACTGTATTCACTACTTATATTATCGTGCAATGAATAAATTAGTTTATACTTAGTTTTTATATTTGTAAAAATTTCCTAATTATCAAAATTCATTTTAAGTGTCATTTTTGACATCCTATACCCTATTATGTACCTGTTAGAAAAAACCATAATTTATTAACAAAATATTAACATTTATATTGTTTCCAAAACTTCTAAAGTTTATTTTATTTTTTTCTTAAGTTCATCAAAGCATTGGATGTTTGACCATTTAATTTCAAACAACGCTTAAAATTGAAATATCTTTGAAATAATAAAAAGCACTTTCCTGCTTGATTCAGGAACAGTGCTTTTTATCACTTCAAAGACTTTATTCTCTCTGCGTTGCTTACGATACTTGTGATTCTTACTCCAAAGTTTTCATCAACTACCACAACTTCACCAAATGCTACTCTTTTGCCATTTACTAAAATCTCTACAGGCTCATCAGCAACTTTATCTAGTTCAATTAAGGATCCATTACTTAAAGATAAAATATCTTTAATGCTTTTCTTAGTTCTACCAAGAACCACAGATATTTCTAATGGAACATCTAGTATTAAATCTATATTTTTATGTGCTGGCCCAGACGGACTTGAAGTTAAATTATCAAAAGATGCTTGATGAACTTCCACAGGAGTTCTTTGCTCTTGATATATAGGTTTCTCTTGTACAAAGTGATTATAGTCATTGTGACTTTCTTGGACATGATATGTATTTGATGGTTCGTGATTACTAGCTGTTCTTACTTCCTGTTGTGGTGCTCTTTCTTCCACTCTAGGCTGCTCAATAGCTGGTTCACTTTGCTGCTCTTCTCCCATCATTATTGAAACAATCTTCTTTGCAGTTTTTAGTGGTAATAACTGCATTATGTTACTATCTACCAAATCACCAATTGTTAGTTTAAATGATACCTTAACTAAAACATCGTCATCGCTAATTCCTTCGGAAATTGGCTCATTTGCTTCATCCCAAGTCTTTGAAATAGGTGGCGATATGTTTACTTCTCTTGCAAACATAGTAGCCATTGAGGTTGCTGCAGAACCAATCATCTGGTTCATTGCTTCCTGAACTGCACTTAGTTCTATTTCTGATAATTCTGTAGTATTTACAGTACCATCTCCACCCATCATAAGGTTAGCTATTACTGCAGCATCATTGATTTGCATTATTAATATATTTTTACCTAATATTCCTGAAGTATATTCTACTTCAAGTACTATATTAGGAATATGAAATTGCTCTTTCAGCTCTCCCAAAGTTGTTGTACTTACTACTGGAGTAGTAATATTAACCGACTGATTAATTATCTGGGAAAGAGCTGTTGAAGCTGAACCCATTGAAATATTTCCTATCTCACCTAACAGATCTTTATCTATATCTGAAATACTTTCTTCAGTGTTACCTGTTGTGGATTCGGCTGGTGTTGATGGACCATTTAACAAAGAATCTATCTCTTCTTGTGTAAGAAATCCATTACTCATAATCTTCCACATCCTTACCTATAATGTCAAGTATGGCTACTCCCATATTTTTACCAACTATACCTGGTTTGGCCAGGTAACATTTTTCGTCTTCAACTACTACTGTTACAGGACTATTATACTTGTTATCAAGTTTAATCACATCACCTGTCACCAATTTTAAGAAATCATCAATGCTAATTTCTGTATTACCAAGCTCTACCTTAACATTCACATCTACGACATCTAATCTCTTTTCTATATCATGTCTTGTATGTTCAAGATCTTCCTCAGCACCTGCTTGGAACCAGTTTCTCATTACTAGTTTATCAAGAATCTTCTCAATACTTAAGTAAGGTATACAAAGATTTATAAAAGTATTACTCTTACCCATTTCTACTGAAAAAGTTATTAATGCCACTGGTTCATTTGGAGCTAATGTTTGATTTAAAGCAGGATTAGTTTCTAAACTTTCTACTTCTATATCAATATCCATGACATCTTCCCAAGCAAGCTTTAGGTTTGATAGTACCCCTGTTCCTACTTGAGTTATTATATTTTTGTCTATATCTGTAAACTCTTTACTTACATGTCTTCTCTCTCCCGTTCCTCCTAGAAGTATATCAATAACTTGAAAGGAAAAACTAGGATTCATCTCAAAAAGAATTGAACCATTTAAAGGTGGCATCTTAAACAAAAGCAATGTAGTTGGATTAGATACACTATGAATAAATTCCTCATAGGTTACCTGCTCAATGTTTTCTATCTTAACCTTTGTATTTTTTCTCACCTGAGCAGTAAGAAAATTAGAAATTATTCTTGCAAAATTATCATGTATAAGTTCAAGTGCCCTTATATGCTCTTTAGAAAACTTTTGAGGACTTCTAAAGTCATAAACTTTCACTTTTTGCTTTTCTTCATCTTTTTGCAATTCCTCTGGCTCAAGCTCTCCAGCAGACAAGGCAGACAATAGGGCGTCTATTTCACTTTGTGATAATACATCTGCCATACGCTTACCTCACTTCACTAATTAAATTTTTAGTATTTTATTTATATCTACTAATGTAACTAGTTTATCATCAAAATTCACTATACCTTTTACATAGCTTTGATACTTTTCATTCTCAAGTCTTTGAATAAGTTTTTCATCAATTTCTAAAACCTCTTCAACCTCATCAACAGATATACCTACTTGTTCATCATCAACATTCAATATTATTATGTTACTTTGAACCTTTGACGACTTAGATATATTAAGTAGCAGATTTATATCCAATAAAGGTATTATGCTACCTCTAAGGTTTATAAGTCCTCTTATATGCTCTGGGGCTTTTGGTACTTTGGTCACTTCTGTCATATCAGTAATGCTCTGAACTTTAGATGTTTCTACAGCAAAAAGTTCATCACTAATCTTAAAAACAACAACTTGCATTTTCATGCCCCCTTATTAACCAATTGCCTTTTTGATTGCTTCTAACACTCTATCTGCTTGGAATGGTTTTACTATAAAATCTTTTGCACCGGCTCTTATTGCATCCATAACCATACCTTGTTGGCCCATGGCACTGCACATTATTACCTTAGCTGCTGGATCAAATGCTTTGATATTTTTAACCGCTTCAATTCCATCCATGTCTGGCATTGTTATATCCATAGTTACTACATCTGGTTTTTCCTTTTTATAAAGCTCTACAGCCTTAATTCCATTACTTGCTTCACCTACAACCTCAAATCCGTTTTTTTCAAGAATATCCTTTATCATCATTCTCATAAATGCTGCGTCATCAACAATTAATACTCTAGCCATTTAGAATCCCCCTATCTATATTACGCCTATTGAATTTAATATTTTTTCTAAAGATCCAGGATTAGGAACAAAGTAAAAATGTCCACCAATATTTTCTGAATCCTCGCCTAATAGCATTGTTTCTATTTCCAATACACTATCTGAATACTGTGCTGACTCTACAAAAGTAGAGCTTAAAATCGCACTTAGCATATCAAATGCCACAGCTGGAACTGATGGCATAATGCTCAAGTTTGTAAGTCTTGCTATTGAATTCATGTATGCTGCTGAAATAATATTACCTATTTCACATAGCACTGAATTTCCCATCTCGCTAAACTCATCTTCCTTCATTCCAGTCAGTACTTCTATTATATTAGAAGCTATAGATTTTTCAAATACAAATAAAATATTTCCTGGTGCATCGCCAAGTACTTTTACTAGTACTGCTGCCACCAACTCTTCTTCAGAAACAAAATTATAAATATCCATAAAATCTATTACATTAACACTTGGAACTGTCATATCAATTTTTCTGTTTAACAATTGAGAAAGAGCAGTTGCTGCATTTCCTGCACCAATATTACTTACTTCTTTAAGAGCATCTAGTTGAAGTGCACTTAATTGAGTATAATCCATCACAATCCTCCTTCTAGTTCCTAGATTAAAGCACCTACATCAAGTATAAGTGTAACAAGACCATTACCAAGTATTGTTGCTCCTATATACTCGTTTAGTCCTTCAAGAGTTTTTCCTAAAGGTTTTATTACTATTTCTTGCTGTCCTAATAAAGAATCAACTAAAAGACCAACAACTTTATCTCCAACCTTAACTATTATAATAAAATTCTTATCCTTTTTGCTAGTATCAATTTGTAAAGTTTCATTTAATCTAATTAGAGGTATAACATTTTCTCTATATACTATAACTTCTCTTCCATTAGTCTTCTTTATTCTATCTTCCTTATAGTCGATAACTCTGTCTATAAAACCTAGAGATATTGCAAGTGTTTCTTCTCCAACCTTAACAAGCAACGCTTGAATAATTTGAAGTGTTAGAGGAAGTCTTATTATAAAACTTGAACCTTTTCCTATTTCACTTACTACATCAACAGTTCCTCCAAGTGCAGATATCTTTGTTTTTACAACATCCATACCTACGCCTCTACCTGATATATCTGTTACTACTTCGTTAGTACTAAAGCCTTGAGAGAAAATTAAATTCTTTATATCATTTTCAGTCATTCCTTCAGTGTTTATACCTACTTTTTCAGCTTTACGTCTAACCTTTTCAACATCAATACCATTACCGTCATCTTCTACTTTTATTACGGCCTTTGTGCCTTCTTGATATGCTGACAGTCTTATAGTACCTACAGGATCTTTACCTGACTTTGCTCTATCTTCTTTGCTTTCTACTCCATGATCTGCCGCATTTCTTAATAAGTGAATTAATGGTTCCCCGATTTCATCTATTACAGTTCTATCTAATTCTGTGTCTTGACCTTCAACAATAAAGTTAATTTCCTTATTCAATTCTACAGAAAGATCTCTAATCATTCTAGGGAATCTATTAAATACAACCTCTAGAGGAAGCATTCTTATCTTCATAACAAGATCTTGCAAGTCAGAAGTTGTTCTAGCAACTTGTTCAAGAGTTTCATTTAGCTCTTGAGCTCTATAACTTGTGCTTATTTGTTCTAATCTAGTTCTATGTATAACTAACTCAGAAACCATGTTCATAAGCTTATCTAGACGTTCCAAATCAACTCTTACTGATTGATGAACTTTTTTTGTTTGAGCAGATGGATTATTGCTCTTCTTTTCTTCAACTTTTTCTTTATTCGTAACTATAGATTTAGGGGTTAACGGTTTTGACGTTTCATTTACTTCAGCCTTAGCTACCGGTTCATCTTTAGTTTTTACAGTTTCATTTACTTTTTCTATTCTTAATTCGACTTCTTCTGCAGAAACTTTATCCACTTCTGAGATATTTTTAACAAGTTTCTCAATTTCTTCAGCATTTAGTGTAGTAATTACAATAAGTTCAATACTAAAATCAAAGTTTTCGTTTTCTATATCTTCTGTAGAAGGGTATGATTTTATTACTTCTCCATGCTCTTCTAACTCCTTAAATATTAGAAAAGCTCTAGCAGACTTTAACAAAGTATTCTCATTAAGACTTATAAAAACTCTTATAGCCTTATAACCCTTTTCATGAGCTTGCTTAATTACATTCATATCATATTCATTTATGTCAATTACATAATCTGATGAACTCTTATTTTCTAATACTTCTTCTACTATATCAACAGCAACACTGTCCTGCTGCTCATTAGTGCTTATATCATGTAGATCTTTCATTATATTATCTATTTCAACTTTTTCTTCTATACCTTCTGATATATTATTTACCATTCTTTCAAGAGTATCTAGGCAATCGAAAAGCACTGTAACTACATTTTGAGTAACTTTCAGTTCGCCTTCTCTAAATTTAGAAAGAACATCCTCCATTTTATGAGTTAGTTCTGCTATATCACTAAATCCCATTGTTGCTGCCATACCTTTTATAGTATGAGCTACTCTAAATATTTCATTTAACTTGTCAATATCATCTGGCTTTTGTTCTAAGTCAAGTAAAGATTCATTTAGAGTCTGCAAATTGTCCATGGACTCTTCTAAGAACATTGAAAGATATTGAGATGTGTCCATTGTTATCCCTCCTGTATTCCTTGTTAGCACAGAACAATTATTAATTGTTCTGCCTCCTGTATTCCTTGTTGGCACAGAACAATTATTAATTGTTCTGCCTCCTGTATTCCTTGTTGGCACGTAACAATTATTAATTGTTACGCCTCCTGTTATTCTTTGTAGCACACAACAATTATTAATTGTTGTGTCTCCTGTATTCCTTATTAGCACCTAACAGTTATTAATCACTACTTCTCTTGAATTCATAATCACAGATAATAATTATTAGTTATTACGAGAAAATTTAACCAATCAATAAATATTAATTATATTTAAATAATAAATTTGAATAGTCATTTCTTTGTAATATCCATCAATTATATATCATATATTCATTTAAAATATGTGAAAATTGCCTAACCTTTTCAATTATTCAACACTTATTATTCGTACGAAGTAGTTAATTTCTTTATAGCAATTATTAACTTTTATAACTTTCTATAAATAAAAGTAGAAGCTTTTTCAAAACCAAAGTCTTTGTAATTATATATACTTTCAGTAGCCCCTACAAATAATAAACCACCTTTTTTAAGTGATGCGGCAAATCTCTTGTATATATCATTCTTAACATCTACATTAAAATAGATAACTACATTTCTACATACAATTAAGTCAAAGTTATTCTCATAACTATCTAGTATAAGGTCATGCTTTTTGAAAGTAACCATATTTTTCACATTTTGTTCTATATAATACTTATCTTTAACTTTCTTAAAGTACTTTTCCAATTCTCTAGATTTTACATTTTTCATTTCGTTATCAGTATATTCTCCAAGCTTAGCTTTCTGAAGAATTGTATTATCTATATCAGTGGCTAATATCTTATGTCTTCCATTAGGACTTACATTATTCAAAATCATAGAGATTGAATACGGTTCACAACCTATAGAACACGCAGCACTCCAAATCTTAAGACTATTATTAGCTGCGGACTCTTTTTTCAAGATAGCCTCTAACTCTTCAAATAATTCTGGATTTCTAAAAAACTCTGTAACATTAATAGTTATAAAGTCCAAGAATCTTTGTCTATGCTCTCTATCAGTTTTAATCAACTTCGTATACTCTTCTAATGATTTTACCCCTAATCTTGTCATTAAACTTTCTATTCTTCTATTAAGCTGGGTTGGTTTATACGCAGATAAATTAATCCCTAGCTCTTTATGTACCCATTGATGAAATTGGCTAAAATCCATAGTTTATCTACTATCCTTTCACTAATGTAACGATTTTTTTTGCTATATATCCTAATGGTAATACTTCATCAACTTTTCCTGTTTCAAAAGTGGCTTTAGGCATTCCATAAATAGTACAAGTGGACTCATCCTCAGAAATTGTATGTCCTCCAGCATTTTTTATACCCACTGTGCCTTGCGCACCATCTTTTCCCATCCCAGTGAGTACTACAGATAATAAGTTCTTACCATAGACAACAGCCGAGCTATTAAATAGTTTATCTACTGCTGGTCTTACTCCCCATATACTTGGTTCTTGATTTAATGAAATTCTTTTATCCTTAGATACTTCCATGTGATAACCACCTGGAGCAATATATATAACATTTTTCTCAATTCTCATATCGTTTTCTGCTTCTACAACCTTAAGGTTACAAAGATTATTTAATCTTTCTGCAAAAGTCTTTGTAAATCCCGCTGGCATATGCTGAACGACTAACACAGGAATCTCTAAATCCTTAGGGAGTTCTGTCAATACAGTTTGAAGTGCTCTGGGACCACCTGTAGAAGCACCAATTACTACTGCCTCTATTTTATTAGAAGCTTTCTTAGTAGTAATAAATCTTGCAGGTTCCTTTGCCTCAACTTTAAAATCAAACAATGATCTTTTTATGGATGCTACTGCTCTTATTTTATGTACTAGCTCAAGCTTAACCTTATTAATATCAAGTGAGATCGATCCTGATGGTTTTGAAACGAAATCAGCAGCACCAGCATCTAAACAATCCAGTGTTGTTCTAGAGGAGCTTGTGGTTAAGCTACTTAACATTATAACCTTAGCATTTCTATTAGTGAGTTTCAGTTTTTTCAGTGCAGTGATACCATCCATTTTAGGCATTTCTACGTCTAAGGTAATTACATCTGGATTATAACCTCCGACCTTGTCAACGAACTCCTCACCATTTCTTGCAGTAGCTATAACTTCCATATCTGTCTCTTCGTTTATCATGTCAGAAATTATCTTTCTCATAAGCGCAGAATCGTCTACTACCATAACTTTTATTTTATTCAAGATTATCACTCCATTAAAGTTCTATAATACCTTGTCCTACAATCTTTATTATTACCTTGCCAGTTTTTGAATCTAAAACCATTGTTCTGCCTTTGTTTCCACCTAGGTGCGCCGCAAGAACTTGAAGTTGTAATTCTTTCAAAGTCTTCGCTACAGCTTCACCATTTCTTTTTCCAATATCACTTATCATGCTTTTATCGGAAAAATTAAACATCGATGCTCCTCCAGCTATTTTTACAGCCAGGTTCCTTTTTTGGCATCCTAACTTTTCCATTTTTTCAATTAGTATCGGAATAGCTAAATCAGCAAACTTATACGGATTTTTCACTTCTTTAAACTGAGTTGAATCAGGTAACATTATATGTGATAACCCGCCAATCAATTTAACTTTATCAAATACTGCTATTCCAACGCAAGAACCTAGTCCTATGGTCATTATTTTATCAGGATAACTTACAGTATTTAAATCAGCAATACCTACTTTAATTTCTGCATCTATCATAGAACCACCTTATAGCAACTTAGTTTTTTCTTCCTCTGTTAAAATTTTAGATAAATCTAAGAGGATTACTATATTTTCCTTTAATCTTATTAGTCCTTTTATGTATCTTCTTGAAATACTTGCAGCAATTGCTGGAGGATTTTCTATTAAATTAACCTCCACATCTTTAACCTCGTAGACATTATCTACAATAATGCCCATTTTAGATTCACTTTCTTTAACAACAATAATCTTTGTTTCAGCTAAATTTACTTTAGTATTAAAACCAAATTTTTTAGATAAATTAACTACAGGTAAAATACTTTCCTCATAATTAATAACTCCGTCAACGAAGCTTGGTACATCAGGTAACACAGTTGGTGTTTCATAACCTAATATTCTTTCTACTTCCATTATGTCAGTAGCGTAATGTTCTCCATTTAAACTAAAAATCAGTAATTTTATTTCCTTGTTAGCCATCTTAATCCCCCTTATAAGCGAAACTTATCTATTATTATATCTCCAAGCTCATCCATGTATACATGAATATCCCTCGAAGGCTCTTCTAGGACTATTTCTCTTTCTCCAATTGCAAAAATGGTATTGTGATATGCAATATCAGCATATATGTGCCCATTTTTCGAAACTGAAGCTTTCGTCTTAACTCCACCAGTACTGCCAATTGTCTTACATCTTATTTCATTCTCAGCTTTTAAATATCCCCCTCTAGACACACTGCCGTTTTGAGTAAAAATTATACTTCCACTGCATGTTAAATGAGATATATATTGTCCTTTGCCATTTAGGTATATACTCCCCGAGGAACTTATTGTAGAATCTTGGCAATAGTTTATAATAATATCCGCAGGTATATTAATTTTCCCTTGGATGTTTTTAACATATCCATCTGCTAATACCGCTAACTTGTCCAACTCGCTAAAATGCTTTATCGTGGTTGGTCCAAGACCTATCAGCATTTGCTTTACCAGCCTACTTATATTTTTACCTTCTTCATCAGATTTAGAAAACAATCTAATTATGTTTAACGAATTTGTTGTTATATTTTTAAACTTATTCTCAATTAAAACCTTTATTATTTCACCATCACTTCTGTCAAGTCCTAATAAATTATGTTCTTTAATTTCTAGTACTGTACTAGTAAGCTGTAACATTGAGCTTTTTAAGTTTTCTAATTCGTCTAATTGTTGTTGTATTAGGAAGTCTTTTCCTCCAGCTTCAATGGTTGATCCAATTATGCTACCTTTTATCAAAGTTTGATCGTTTGATATAATATGTGAGCCCTCTACAGAACCATCAATAGATATTGATTTGCCAGCTTTTATAGTCATTCCTTGACTAACATTAGCTCCTATATGTATATCGCCAGTGAAATTGAGATTTCCAGAAGCTAGATTCACATCAGAGGTAGCTTCATATATTTTATTCACTGAAATAGTATTATTTTTAAAGTCTGGTCTTCCATCTACTGTAGCAATTATATCACTACCATAAATTTTACATCCTTCGCCTGCATTCAATTGCAATTCTTTATATTTTTCAGGCTTAATTACCTTGCCACTTATGCTTATGCCAGGTTTTCCCTCTGAACCTTTTGTCAATGTTGCTATTATTTCTCCTGATTGAACAGTAGCTATTTGACTGATATTCCTAAAGTCAATTGTCTCATCTTCAGACACTATCTTTTTTTGTTTGTCCTTAAAAAGTATAGTCAATTGGTCGTGTACTGTATCTTTAACTCTTTTACCTTCTGCAACTAGGATTTCACCTTGTTCCCCTCCTGCGCACAAAGATTTTAAGTTTTCCAAAATTATACCACTTACAATACCTCTTTCAGATAAAATCTTTTTAATTTCAAGCTCATTAAACTTTGGAGGGTATTCTTCGTAGTCAAGTTCTATGTTTAAGCTTAATACACTCACGCTTTCTGAATCACATAATTTATACACTCTCTTAGGTATATATTTAACAGAAGCCATTGCAGTCATATCATCATCTGATGTAACTATATTTATTTCTCTTTTTGCTTCTTGATTTATAATATCATACCTTATAGAATTATTTTCGGTTATACTACAAAAACCTTCAACTTTTTTATTATCTACATATATATTAATATTTTCACTCGTGAATATTTTCGCAGGAGTCCCATCCTCAAGAGGATTAGTTACTATAAAACTTCCGTTTTTTATAGAAATCTTTCCATCACAATTTGACGTATTATTCTTGGGTGAAACTCTAATCTTGTATTTTCTTCTAAGCATACCTTTTTTTTCAATCACTTCATAATCAAAATCTTCTGCAGATATATTAAGCTCAGCTTCTGCCAACTTGATGCATTCTTCAATAGTTAATGCTTCATATACATATTCCATAATTACTCACACCCCCCAAGAGCCATTTACTGTTTTTAGTATACCATATTAAGGTTTAATTGTAATTTAAATTTTAATGTGAATTATAATTTCATTCAAATATTATTTAGCAGATTTAATATATTCATCAATTTTTTTATTATATAATCTTATCAATTCTAAAATTAACGTGTTCTTTGGCGAATTTAAAGTTATTTTATCAACATCTACAATTGGAAGAATCTTAGGAGATGTACCTGTTATAAACATTCCATCTAATGAACTAATATCTTTGTAAGATATTTTTTCCTCCCTTATTGATATATTATTTTCTTTACAAATATCTATGATAGAACCCCTGGTCACCCCTGGAAGTACATCTTCCAATGGCGATGTTATTATCTCATCATTTCTTACCATAAATATATTAGATTTACTACCTTCTGTTATAAAACCATTTCTATCTACTAAAATGGCCTCGTAACTATTTTTTTCACTTATTTGTTCATTCACCAATGTTCTGAAATCCGTATTCACTATTTTTGCGTTAGGATTTTCTCTTTCACCAAAGAATAGTGTAGTATTTACACCATTTTCATATTGATCCTTTGTAGGATATGAATGCTTAACAAAGTATACTAAAAGATTCCTTTCATCATTTTCTGAATCCATTAATAATTTGATATTTCCTTCAAATACGTTGACATCTTTTATTAGAGTTTCAATTTGCTCCTTTATTTCCTCCTTATTATACTTCATCTCCTTATTAATTAAAGAAAATGAGTTGTTCATTCTTTCAAGATGTTTTTCTAAAAAAAGAGGTACTCCATCTATTACTCTTATAACTTCATACACTATTCCTTTTCTTCTTAGTATATTATCGTCAAATTTTTCTTTAACTCTAGATGTACCATTTAAAATAAATTTATTTAAATAACATTCACTCATTTTTATCTCCTCAATTCACAATTTTATTAATTTTACAGATGTGGCACTTCGTAATAATCCCTATATTTAAATTTTCTTACCAGAACCCGTGAGAGTTTTAAATATAGCTTTCAAATCGAACTGATCCATCTTTAATTATCTAGTTTATATTATATATTAATTAATAAATACCATACAATTATGTGATTAAATAACTATCTACAATTTTAAAACTTATTGAAAAAAAACTCGCTGAAGCGACCTTCTTCAGCGAGTTTTTTTACACATCTGCCTTTCCGAATGTACATGCGGAAAATTTAGCAAGCGAATAAACTTTGTTTTTTTACTGTACGCCAAAAAACTGCTCAAATAAATTGAAATCATTAGGCTTAGCCAGCATAAAAATTTTATTTGTTATTATACAGTAAAAAGGCGGTATAAACCGCCTTTTTCAACTATTGAGCTAATTCAGACTCATAGTACTTTGTAACTTCTTCAAATTCTTCATCATCAGGTATTGAAAGTTCTCCTTCTTCACCCTCTGATTTAAATAAGTATACTGATCCATCATTAGGGTTTTGAACTAAAACATATTCTTTTTCCTTATATTCAAAAGCATCTATAACTTCACAACTTACTACATTGCCGCTTTCATCTTCTAAATCTACAACGAAACTTTCATGATCATGATCATGGTCATGGCCACATCCACAGTCTTCGTCTCCGCAACCTTCGTCGCCACAGCCACATGTATTTTCTTCTTTTAATTCTAAACCATTATCTTCGCAGCCACAGCCACATCCGCAAGTATCTTTTTCTTTATCTGACATATGTGATTCACACAATCTAAGTGATGTGTGAAATTCACCTCCTTTAATTAAATAGTATGTTTTAATTTTACCCTAATATTAAGATTAATAAAAGCTTTTTTTATTCTATAATAAATATTATTATATTTATTATAGCTTTATACACAGAAAACTTACATGTATTACTTTTATTCTCAATACCAGCATAGTAATATTATACATTTCTTTGTAAAGATATAACAATTTCAAAATATATTTTTACTAAAAAATAATATATAGATGGACTGTATATCTAGAATAAATTCAAATTATTTTTGAAACTCATACATAGTTATTAAATTTTTTCACAAAACTTATCCTTAACCCAATAAATCCTATAGTATCCAACTTAGACACTAAGTTATTTATTCTAATAAATCTAACTCAGATAAATAATTTTAGTAATTCTATCAATATATTAATTTAGATTTTCATAAATAATGGTATATGCTTATTTGAAATATTTCGAAAAAATAAGGGAACTAGCTTAGCTAGTCCCCTTACTATTATTTAACTATTCTTGAGTAGCAAGTCTCTTGTAGTTTGCTAATCTTTCCATCGCATCTTCATAAGTCTTTTCAAATAAAGCATCTGCAGCTTCTGGGAATGCCTTAGCAAGTGAAGCATATCTTACTTCGCCCATTAAGAATGCCTTAAAGTCAGCAGTTGGTTCCTTAGAATCAAGTGAGAATGACTTCTTTCCTTGTTCCTTAAGTGTTGGGTTGTATCTGTACATTGCCCAGTATCCTGATTCAACAGCCTTCTTAGCTTCTAATTGGCTGTTACCCATACCAGCTTTTAATCCATGGTTTATACATGGAGCGTAAGCTATTATTAATGATGGACCTGGATAAGCTTCAGCTTCAGCTATAGCCTTAAGAGTTTGGTTCTTATCTGCACCCATTGAAATCTGAGCAACATATACATAACCATAGCTCATAGCCATCATTCCAAGATCTTTCTTCTTAGTTCTCTTACCACTAGCAGCAAACTTAGCTATAGCAGCAGTTGGAGTTGACTTAGATGATTGTCCACCTGTGTTTGAGTAAACTTCTGTATCAAATACAAGTACATTTATATCTTCTCCTGATGCAAGAACGTGATCTAATCCACCGAAACCGATGTCGTAAGCCCAACCGTCTCCACCGAAGATCCATTGTGATCTCTTAACTAAGAAATCTTTTTCGTTTAATATTTCTTTTGCTATTTCAGCAGTTTCAGTTTCTAAAGCAGCTATAACTCTGTTAGCTCTATCTCTAGTACCTTCACCGTTGTTTATATTTTCTAACCAATCAGCTAAAGCAGCCTTAGTTGTTTCACTTAAATCAGCTTCTAAAGCAGATTTAACTGTTACAGCTAATCTTTCTCTTATAGCAGCAACTCCAAGGTACATACCCATTCCAAACTCAGCATTATCTTCGAATAATGAGTTTGCCCATGCTGGACCATGTCCAAGATGATTCTTAGTGTATGGAGTTGAAGGAGCAGATCCTCCCCAAATTGATGAACATCCAGTAGCATTAGCTACCATCATTCTATCACCATATAATTGAGTTACTAGCTTAGCGTATGGAGTTTCTCCACAACCAGCGCAAGCACCTGAGAACTCAAGTAATGGTTGTTCAAATTGGCTTCCTTTTAATGTTGTCTTGCTCATTGGGTTAGCTTTTGGAGCAACAGCTTCAGTAGCATATTCCCAGTTTGGTATTTCAACATGTTGTGAAGCTTGTGGTTTCATTATTAAAGCTTTTTCTGGAGCTGGACAAACTTGAGCACAGTTTCCGCATCCTGAACAGTCAAGTGGGCTTACTGCCATTGTGAATGACATAGGTTCAGCAGTCTTAAGAGCCTTAGCTGCTACTATCTTCATTCCTTCTGGAGCATTGCTCTTTTCTGTTTCGCTTAATAAGAATGGTCTGATTACAGCGTGTGGACATACATATGAACATTGGTTACATTGTATACACTTATCTGCTTGCCATTCTGGTACGTTTATAGCTATACCTCTCTTTTCGTAAGCAGCTGTACCATTTTCAAAAGTTCCATCTTCCATTCCGCCTAGGAAAGCTGATACTGGAAGTAAGTCTCCTTCTTGTCTGTTCATTGGTTCAACTATCTTAGTTACGAATTCTGGCTTAACCTTAGTTTCAACAACTTCTGCATCAACTGCATCAGCCCAGCTTGCAGGAACTTCTATAGCAACAACTGAATCAACACCCTTGTCTATAGCAGCATTGTTCATATCAACAACGTTTTGTCCTTTTTTACCGTATGAAGATACAACTGCATCTTTTAAATACTTAATAGCATCTTCTACTGGAATTATATCAGCTAACTTGAAGAATGCAGATTGCATTATCATGTTTATTCTTCCACCAAGACCAATTTCTTGAGCTATCTTAACAGCATTTAAAGTGTAGAACTTAATGTTGTTTTTAGCGATATATCTCTTATAGCTTGCTGGTAATTTTTCTTCTACTTCTTCTGGTGTCCAGATAGTGTTAAGTAAGAATGATCCATTCTTCTTTAATCCATCTAATACATTGTACTTGTACACATATGATTGGTTATGACAAGCAACGAAATCAGCTTTGTTTATTAAGTAAGGTGATTTTATAGCTTTCTTACCAAATCTTAAATGTGATACTGTTATACCACCAGATTTCTTTGAATCATATGCAAAGTAACCTTGAGCATACATATCAGTATGGTCTCCGATTATCTTTATAGCACTCTTGTTAGCACCAACAGTACCGTCTGATCCAAGTCCCCAGAACTTACAAGCTTTAGTTCCTACTGGAGTTGTATCTATATCAGCAGTTATAGCATCTAATGATGTATGAGTAACGTCATCAACTATAGCAACTGTGAATCCATCTTTAGGCTCGTCCTTAAGTAAGTTTTCATAAACTGAAACTATGTGAGCTGGAACTGTGTCCTTTGAACCTAGTCCATATCTTCCACCAACTACAACTGGAGCATTTTCTTTTCCGTAGAATGCATTCTTAACTTCTAAGAATAATGGCTCAGCAGCTGATCCTGGTTCTTTAGTTCTGTCTAAAACAGCTATTTTCTTAACAGTTGAAGGTATAACCTTTAACATTCTTTCAACTGAGAATGGTCTGAATAATCTTACCTTTACTAGACCAACTTTGTTTCCATTTGCATTTAAGTAATCTATAGTTTCTTCTACAAGGTCAGTAACTGAACCCATAGCAACTATAACTCTATCAGCATCTGGAGCTCCATAGTAGTCAAATGTGTGATATTCTCTACCAGTTAATTTAGTTATTTCAGCCATATAGCCTTCAACTATTTCTGGTATAGCATCGTAATATTTATTAACAACTTCTCTTTCTTGGAAGTATACATCAGGGTTTTGAGCTGTACCTCTTGTAACTGGATGATCAGGATTTAAAGCTCTTCTTCTGAACGCTTCTACTGCATCAGTATCAAGAAGTTTAGCTAATTCATCATACTCTAAAACTTCTATCTTTTGTATTTCATGTGATGTTCTGAATCCATCGAAGAAATTAACAAATGGTATTCTTGATTTTATAGCTGTAAGGTGAGCAACTGCTGATAAATCCATAACTTCTTGTACAGAACCTTCAGCTAACATTGCAAAACCAGTTTGTCTTGCAGCCATAACGTCTTGATGGTCACCGAATATATTTAATGAATTTGCAGCTAATGCTCTAGCTGAAACATGGAATACTCCTGGTAGTAATTCACCAGCAATCTTGTACATATTTGGGATCATTAATAGTAAACCTTGAGAAGCTGTAAAAGTTGTAGTTAAAGCTCCTGCTTGTAATGAACCGTGAACTGCACCAGCTGCACCAGCTTCTGATTGCATTTCCATTACCTTTACCTTTTGTCCAAATATGTTCTTTCTTCCTTGAGCAACCCATTCATCAACATGCTCTGCCATTGGTGATGATGGTGTTATTGGGTATATAGCTGCTACGTCTGTAAATGCATATGCGATATGTGCAGCAGCAGTATTACCATCCATAGTTTTCATTTTTCTAATTGCCATCGAGTTGACCCCTCTTTCTTATATTGTTTTGATAATTGTTTTGTATGATGAGTTATTCTAAAATAATAAAATTTTAGAAAAATAAGATTGACTGTTATTTTTGATTATTTACTGAGAGTTCTATCTTGCAAGCTCTTTTCCTAGTTCTCTAGCTTTTCTAAGTTGCTCTTCACTAGGTGATTCTTTAACTGCAAGAATATCAACTACATTAAAACCATAATCTTTCATTCTATCTGACCAATCGATTATGAATTGACCTTCATCCCAACCGTATGATCCAAAAAGAATTAGTTTTTTGCCATTGTTAGGCAGTAACTTAAATTGGTTTATGTAAGGTTCCATCTCTTGTTGTTCTATTCTATTACTGTCCATTGATGGACTTCCAAAAGCAACTGAATCGGCATTAATAACATCATCAACAGTAGCATCAGTTACATGTTTAATCATAACTTGTGCACCATTTTCCTTGGCACTTGCTGCTATTGCATCTGCTAAAACTTCAACGTTTCCCCCGTTGCTCCAGTAAATTATTGATACTTTCTTCATCGTAACAGCACCTCATTCGCTTGTTAAATTCTTAACAACTTGTTGTGGCTACAAATTCTGCCCTTTGTCCACATAAATATTATACAGTATGGAAATTATTTTTCAAGTTTCATATTTTAATATATTCCGTAAATTTATTCTTGCAGAGCACAAACCAGTATAATACCACCTATTTTCATTACAAAATCCCTTATTTACTTGTTAATGCTAATTATTCTATTTTAGCCAGCTATTTTTTAAATTTTCTCTCAATTCCGCATTTTTGAAAAAATTATTTTTTCACTTTAACAGAATTCATTATCACTGAAACTATATTAGATATTCCATCCTTGCCTTTGCTATTACGCATATTACTTATATATTTATTTCTATCATTTTTTAAAATTTCTAGCTGTTCTAGAAGCTTTTCTCTTGTCAGTTCTTCATCTTCTATAACAAGGCTATATCCATTTTCCTTAAATGACTTTGCATTTAATACCTGATCTCCTCTACTAACCTTTGCAGATAGAGGAATAAGAATATTAGGTTTCCTTAAAGCCAGTATTTCAAATATTACATTTGCTCCTGCTCTTGAAATAATATAATCTGCAGCATTCATTAAGTGTGGCAACTCTTCCGATACGTACTCAAATTGAACATATCCTTTTATATCTTTACAAGATGAATCAAAGTTACCCTTTCCACATATATGAATTATATTATATTTTCCCACCAATTCTTTTAATGAGTTTCTTATAGTTTCATTTATTACTTTTGACCCAAGACTTCCGCCAATAACGAATAATACAGGCTTATTATCATTAAAGCCACACAGCTTCTTTCCTTTAACAGCACTACCTTCAAAGAGTTCTTTTCTTATAGGTGTACCTGTATAAACACCTTTGCTATCTTTTATATATTTTAAACTCTCCGGAAAAGTTACACAGAGCTTATTACAAAATGGCGCTACTAGCTTATTAGCAAGTCCAGGAGTTATATCTGATTCATGAGATACTACAGGTATCTTTTTAATTGATGCGGCTATAACAACAGGGACAGTAACAAATCCTCCCTTGGAGAACACTATATCAGGTTTTTCTTTTGTTATTATCTTATAAGCCTCTACCATTCCTTTTACAACTTTAAATGGATCAGAGAAATTTTTCACATCAAAATATCTCCTAAGCTTACCACTAGATATCCCAAAGTACTCCATATTAGAGGAATTTTTTATTATATCTTTTTCTATACCATCTTTACTTCCTATGTATTTTATATCAAAGTTTTGTTTCATCAGCTCAGGTACTAGCGCAAGGTTAGGAGTTACATGGCCTGCCGTTCCTCCACCAGTCATAATTATTTTATATTTTTCCAAAAAATCATCCCCTTAAATTTTTCCCTAATTGAATTATAACCATCTATATTATATTAAAATCATGTAAAAAGATGAACTAGATTTTTCAATATAAATTTAATTAATTACTATTATTCCATCAATTCTATAATATCAATTTATAACTTTAAAGGCAAAATACCATCGTATGACTAATATAAAACAGCTTAAAATCTTTAAAGTTTGGTACAGTTAAAGGTACCGTTAAGTTTTATTTACTGTTTATTAAAATCAATACTTTAATTAAATAGGAGGTATATTTTATGGCTCAAAAATTATTAATACCAGAATCTAAAAATGGTTTGTCTAAATTCAAATATGAAGTGGCTAATGAATTAGGGGTTCAATTTTCAGACTATAACGGAACTATTTCTGCAAACCAATGTGGAAAAATCGGTGGAGAAATGGTAAAAAGAATGATTGAACAATATGAAAAAAGTTTATAGTTTACTTAAGTCAAAAGGGATACGGTATACCGTATCCCTTTTCAATTCTTATGAAATTACAATTTAGTAAATCTATCAAGTTAGTTTCATTATTAAAATAAAGTAATTATAGATTTTTTATCATAATCTAATACTCTTAATTATCGCCTGAATACTTCTATTGCCATTATACTCATTTATAGATGGGTAGAAAAGGAAATCCATTTTAAAATCACAAAATGAAGTATCTAAAATGCTAAGAAATTCATTTTCCCCATATTTATCGATGAATTGTTCTTTAAATTCCTCATATTTATTAAAGCAAATTCCGTCAATGCTATAATTGCTACCTAGCATCTTAAATCTAAACTTTAATATATTCTTTTCCTTCCCTATAGTCCATATCCTAAGAGTTTCCACAGACTTTTCCCCAAACAAAGGAGTATTATTTCCTTTTCCAAATGGCTCAAGCTTCTCTAATTCATCCACAACCTGTTCATTTACATACGCTAAAGGAAGTCGTAAATCAATCCTAACTTTTGGAACTATATCTTCATCCTTTAGCTTACAGCTTTGCAGCAACTTCACTCTAAGTTTAGGTATATTCTCTTCTTTAACAGATAAGCCTGCTGCCATTGGATGCCCACCAAACTTATCTAATAATTCTTTACAACTAGAAAGTTCTTCAAACATATTATACTCTTCTATAGACCGTCCTGATCCTTTAGCCATTTCTTTTCCTTGCGTCAAAATCAAAGCTGGCACATTATACTTTTCTCTAATTCTACCTGCCACAATACCAGCAATACTTTCATGAATTCTATCATTATAAACTACCAAAACCTTATCTTTTTCCATATGATTTCTTACAATTTGATCTTCGATAAGCTCAACACTCTCAGTAGTCATCTCTTGTCTTCTTTGATTCAATTCATGTAGTTCTTTTGCAAGTTCTGATGCTCTATCATTCTCATTTGTAATAAGCAATTCAACTGACAAATCTGCAGTTTCTAATCTACCAGTAGCATTTACGCAAGGTCCTATTATAAATCCAAGATGATATGCGCCTACTACTTTACCCTCTAGATTAGTTTGCTTCATCAAAGCTTTCAATCCTATATTCTTAGTGTTGTTAATTCTTTTTAAACCTTCTTTTACTAATATCCTATTTTCGTCTATTAAGTCTACCACATCACATACAGTAGCTATAGCTGCAAATTCAAGCAAATCATAAGCATTATTTTTGGGAATCCCCAAAGCTTCGTATAGACACTGAACTAATTTAAATGCTACCCCAGCACCACATAGCTTCTTAAATGGATACTTACAATCATTTCTTTTAGGATTAACAACCGCATCTGCATCAGGGAACTTCTCAATGGTAGTCCCATCATCCTCTTTAAAAATAGGAATATCATGGTGATCAGTAATTATTACATCCATGCCTAGAGATTTAGCTAAATCCACCTGCTCAAAAGCAGCAATACCATTATCACAGGTCAATATTAACTCATATCCCTCTTCTTTTAACTTTCTTATTCTATTACTATTCATTCCATAACCTTCGTCTTCTCGATTTGGAATATAGTAATTATAGTTTGCATTACAGTTCTTTAAAGCATTATTTAGAATTACTGTGCTGTTAACACCATCGCAATCGTAATCTCCATATATTATAATTTTTCTATTATTTTCAATAGCAAGCTTTATCATATCTACTGCCTTATCCATATCTTTCATAAGGTGACCATCATACAAGTCATTTAACTCGCCATATAAAAACTTCTCAGCCTGCTTTACATTAGTTATATCTCTATTTACCAACAATCTCGCAGTGAATTGACTTATATTTAATTCCTTTATAAGCTTATTTGCATCTGCAATTCCTTTATTTATCAAAAGCCAATTTTCACTCATATATATCTCCATTACCAAAGTACTTGCTTCGAAGGGTTCACAAATACTTTTTTTATCACATTAATTATATCTTTATTACTAATTTCGTATTCAAATTCCAATTCATCGAAAACCATTTTACCTCTTTTGTACATAAGTTCGTAGATTGTGAGTCTATTTGCTAATACAATACTCTTTTCTAAGTCTAGAGCTCGTTTTAGTTTCAATCTCTTTATTAAATAATTAATATCTACTTGTGTTAATGTCTGAAAATCACCAACTGCATTATCAACAAGTAAATCTATAATATCAATACATCTATCTACACTATTTTTAGATGTACTACAGTTAATAGAAAATAACTTTATATTAGCTTCATTTTTCACAGCACTGAATATCTCATATGCTAATCCACCTTTTGTTCTAACCTTATCAAACAATCTAGAACTCACGCCTTCACCAAGCCACATATTGAATATTCTAAGAGCTTCAACTTCTTTTGTATCTAACATGCTTATATCATACACATATTGTATTTTTGCGCCCTCAAATCCACTAACTTCCTTATAGTGAATCCCTGAGCTTATAGACTCATTATTGTATATTGGTTTAATATATTCTCCTTTAAAATCAGAGAATATATTATTTACCACTGTTTTTATATCTTCAAAAGAAATGCTTGTAATTACTGAAATTACGCAATTTTCAGGTACATAATACCTTTTATAGAACCGCTTTAATTCATCTATATGGATCTCCTTTATAGAAACTTCAGTGCCGATAATAATATTTTTCAGCCTTTTTCTTTCATATGAATTGTAGAAAAGCTCATCTTCACAATACTGTCCAAAATCTTCCTTCCATTCATTAAATTCTTGTAGTATTACATCCATCTCTTCCTTAAATCCAACCTCACTTAAGGCAGGGTTTAGTATTATGTCCGAATATAAAGAGAAGGCTTCAACAAAATCTTCATTAGAGGAAGTTCCGTAATAAATACAATATGGAAAGTTTGTCATTGCATTATTAAATCCAAAAAGTCTATCACATTTTAAATTAATTTCATCTTCATCTAGTGTAGTTGTTCCCTTAAATAACATATGTTCAAGTGCATGTGCTGTTCCAAGCTTGAAATCCACTTCTGCATTAGCACCAGCATCAAATCCAATACAAAATGAGGTTACGTAAGACTCTCTATGTTCATATAATAGCCTAATTCCATTATTTAAAACAAACTTCTCCATAAAAAACCTCCAAAAAAAATTTAAAAGTTCCTAGAGGACCTCCTCTAGGAACGAATACTATTGGTTAAGTAAAAAATTGTACATCATACCTTCTTTTAAATCATTAGCTTCTTGTTCATACCCTAGTTTTTCTAGAAGTTTGAATGCAAAAGGCAATGTAGTAGCCGGCCCTCTACTTGTTATTATATTTCCATCTACCACAACTAGTTCATCTTTATAAATACAGTGTTCTAATTGCTTATCAAAAGACGGATACGAAGTCATTAGCTTACCGTCAATTATTCCTGCTTTAGCTAAAACGATTGGTGCAGCACAAATTGCTGCAACAATTTTTCCTGAAGCATAGTAATCTTTAACAAGCTCAATAACTCTTATATTTTCTTTAAGATTAGAAGCTCCTGGCATACCTCCTGGTAAAACTATAGCATCATAGCTATTTAAATCTTCACTTTCTAAAGTCATATCCGCCAATACTAATATATCATGAGATCCAGATACCTCTTTATCTTTAATACTACACGTTTGACACTCTACATTTGCTCTTCTAAGCACGTCAACTACAGTAAGCGCTTCAATTTCTTCAAAACCTTCCGCTAGTAATACCAATACCTTCTTCATATAACTTCTAACCTCCTATTTAAGTTGCACTTCTTTAATATAATCATTTTGCAGTACAACAATTAGACAATTCCCTCTACCAGCTCTATTTTGCGTCTTGATGTCCTCTAACATAATTTCTTTTTTATCACCACTATTTGAAACTAAAATAATTCTCTCAGCTGAAACCATTTCCGCTGCAATTTCATTATAACTCTTGTTATTTTTACTTTCAATAACCGACTTTAAAACTGATCCGAAAACAACAGAGTCATCTTCCTTCAAACTTATTCCTGTTACTCCAGATGCAACTCTTCCCATAGGCGAAACATTTTCTTCAGAGAACTTTATAACCATGCCCTTTTTAGTTACCATTAGAATATCAGAACTGCCTATATTTTTATAAACCTTCACTGCAACCACTTCATCATCATTACTTTTCAACTTGTATGCTACTTGGTTGCTGCTATTTCCTTCAAATTCCTTCATTATCGTCTTCTTTACTAATCCATTCTTTGTAAAAAACATTACAGACTTTTCGTCGTTAAAGTCTTTTTCAGAACTCAAACTTAATACCACTTCATCATCACTAAATCCATCTACTAGCATTCTTATATTTATCTCATCAGAAATGTTTTGTATTAAATAACTTGGAATTTTGTACATATTACCCTTTGATGTAAATATCAAAATTTGTTCATTCGAAAGTGTAGCAGTCTTCATAAAGACGTCTTTTAATGCTTTCTTATATATTTTCATATTTCCTTTTTTATTTACACCAACTATAAAATCAGCAAAATTGTATTCATCTATGTACTCTATTTTTACAACTTCATCTTCTTGGCTTATAGGACTCAACGGATTTCCTATTATATTTCTATCAACAAGCTCTAATTCAGGTTCTTCAACTTGGAAGTCTAAGCCTAACTTTGTTTTTAAATGTATAAACTTAGCTTCTTTTTCAAAATCTATTAATCTTACATCTACAAGCTTTTCGTTTTCCTTTAATCTAATAGCTAAAAGCTTAGAGTAAGCTGTTACGAATTTATCCATGGCAGTCTTCTTTATAACTGCCTTTGAAGTTATAAATTCAAAGCATTTATTTGGCATAAAGTTATCTACCGATAAGGCCATTATTATCTTTTCTTCATCTAAAGATAATACCTTTATGACTTCATCAATTCTTTGGCCCTTATCCTTCCACTTGTACTCTGGTATAAGGTTACACTTAGCTTGATACATATTACCCTTATCAGTGAAAAATAATATATTATCCTTTGTATTAGAATTAAAACAATACTTAAGGTAATCGCCTTCTCTGTATTCAATATCTTCTGGATTTGAGTTTGACCTATTATAAGATTTCAAAGGCACTCTCTTTATAAATCCATCATTTGATAGGGTTACCATAACATCTTCAGCTATTATAAGTTCCTCTATATCTATTTTTGCTTCACTATCATCTTCGATTACTGCAGTTCTTCTAGCACTAGCAAATTTATCAGTAACTTCTTTTAGCTCTTCTTTTACTACCTCCAGAAGTTCTTTTTCATCACTTAATATTTTTCTTAATCTTTTTATAATCTTATCTAGTTCTTTATGTTCCTTTTGGAATTCTTTGATTTCAAGACCAGTTAACCTATAAAGCATTAACTCCAATATGGCTTCAGCTTGAATCTCACTAAACCCAAATCTATCTATTAGATTTATTGAAGCATCTTTTTTAGATTTAGAAGCTCTAATTGTTTCAATTATTTGATCCATTATATCGATAGCCTTTATGAAGCCTTCTACAATATGAAACCTCTTTTCTGCAACTTCTAATTCTCTTATAGTTCGTCTTGTAACGATGTCCTTTTGATGGTTAACATAGTGACCTATTATGGTCTTTAGACCCATTGTTTCAGGCTTACCATCTGCAAGAGCAACCATATTAAAACTTATATTACACTGAAGATCTGTCTTTTTAAATAAATATTTAAGCACCTTATCAGCAATATTTTCGTCAGCATTTTTTCTAAGTTCAATTACAGCCCTAATACCTGTTCTATCTGATTCATCTCTTATATCCGTTATAGCCTCTAAAGCTTTAGCATGCCTCTTATCTCCAGTCATCTCAGAAATAAGCTGAAGCAGCTTAGCCTTATTTCTTCTATACGGAAACTCAGTTATAACAATACCCAATCTTCCATTTTCTAGCTTCTCAATACTTGTCTTAGCTCTTAGTGTAACTTTTCCTTCTCCAGTTTCATATGCAGAAAGCATAGAATTTTTGCCTATTAATATGCCTCCTGTTGGAAGATCTGGCCCTTTTATAAAGTGCATTAATTCCTTTGTCGTTATCTCCGGGTTTTCTATGTAAGCTAATACTCCATCCGAAACTTCTTTAAGATTATGAGGTGGTATGTTTGTAGCTAAACCTACTGCTATACCGAAAGCTCCATTCACTAAAAGATTTGGATATCTACTAGGTAAAACTTTAGGTTCCAATTCAGTGTCAGAATAGTTAGGGACCATCTCTACGATTCCCTTATCAATATCTCTAATCATTTCCATAGCAATAGGTGCAAGTCTAGCTTCTGTATATCTCATAGCAGCTGCACTATCACCATCAATTGATCCCCAGTTACCATGTCCATCTATAAGTGGTTCTCTAGTAGAAAAATTTTGAGCCAATATTACCATAGATTCATAAACAGAAGAGTCACCATGCGGGTGAAATTTACCTAAGATATCTCCAACTATTCTTGCAGATTTATAATATGGTTTATCAGGAAAAGCTCTTAGAAGGTATGCACCATAAAGAATTCTCCTATGAACTGGCTTTAAACCATCTCTTACATCAGGCAAAGCTCTATCCCTTGCTACCTCAACTGCATACGGCAGGTAGTTATCAGGCATAGCTTCTTCTATAGCTATAGGAATTATATTATTATCCTTAGGAATTGCTTCATTCTTTTTTGCCATTTAATTACTCCCCCTGTCTAAAACTCGGCATATTTATAAAGATACTTCTTACGTGGCTCAACAACATCTCCCATAAGTAAAGAAACCATTTTTTCAGCCTTCGCAGCATCATCTATATTAACCTGATATAGTGTTCTCGTCTCCGGATTGAGTGTCGTGTCCCACAACTGTTCTGGATTCATTTCTCCGAGTCCCTTATATCGCTGTATCAAAGCACCTTTTCCGATTTTTTTCTTTGCCTGCTCTAATTCTTGATCACTATAAGCATATTGAGAGACTTCTCCACTCTTTGTATTCTTATATACCTTGTACAAAGGTGGCTGTGCTAGATAAAGATGACCATTGGCAATCAAAGGTCTCATATATCTATAAATGTATGTCATCCACAAGGTTCTAATATGATATCCATCAACATCTGCATCACTCATTATTATAATCTTATCATATCTTAAATCTTTCTCTTTATAGTTATCTAAAGTTCCAGTACCTATTGCTGCATTAAATATCTTTAACTCTTCACTAGCAAGTACATTCTCTAGTTTTTGCTTTTCAGTATTCATTATCTTTCCCTTTGAGGGCATTATAGTCTGAAATCTTCTGTCTCTAGCCTGTTTAGCAGATCCACCAGCAGAATCACCTTCCACTACTATAAACTCAGTTTGAGTGTTATCTTTTAAAGTACAAACAGCTATTTTTCCAGCAAGAGGCGCAGCACCTTTTCCTATCTTTTTCTTTTCTGCTTCATTTATTTTTCTTATCTTCTCTCTTCTAGCTGCAGCATCTAGAGCATTATTAATTACAGCTGTAGCTATTTCCTTATTATCTTCAATCCATTCAGAAAATCTGATATATGCGAGTTCATTCATCATAGTATAAGCTTCATTATTGCCAAGTTTAGTTTTAGTTTGACCTTCAAACATAGGATTAGATATCTTTATTCTTACTATTGCAGTCATGCCTTCTCTTAAGTCATCACCTTCGAATTCCTTATCTTTCTCCTTAACTAAACCAAGCTTTTTAGCCCATTCTTTATAGGCTCTTGTCATTCCTGTCTTAAATCCAGTTTCATGAGTACCAGCTTCAGTTGTAGGTATATTATTTACATAGCTGGCTATATACTCTGTTGATGAATCAGTGAACTGTATACACGCCTCTCCATACATCTTTATACCATCGATCTCTTTTTCACCTGAAAATAAAATTGGTTCCTGATGGATCGGTGTTTTACTCTCATTAAGATATTCTATAAAATCTAATAAACCTCTCTCTGAATAGTACTCTTTTATTATATTTTCTTCTTTTCTATCATCAATAAATTTTAGCTTTATTCCTTTATTCTGAAAAGCTAACTCTTTTAATCTCTCGTCTATTACATCAAATTTAAAATCTATACTGGAAAAAACTTCATCATCAGGCATGAAGGTTACTTTAGTACCAGTCTTATCAGTCTCGCCTATGATCTCTAACTTAGTTACTGGTGTACCAGGCATAAGCTTTTTTAATTGCTTATCCATTGCATACTCAAACCTTTGTCTGTATATCTTACCATTTTGATACACTTCTACTTCTAGCCATTTTGACAATGCATTTACTACAGCAGCTCCAACTCCATGCAGACCTCCAGAAGTCTTATAGTTTTTATTATCGAACTTACCACCTGTATGAAGCTCAGTATACACCATCTCTACGCCAGATTTTTTCTTAATAGGGTGTATCCCAGTTGGTACCCCTCTTCCATTATCAACAACGGTTACACTTTTATCTTTATTTAATAATACAATTGCTGTATCTCCAAATCCATTTGTTATTTCATCAATAGCATTATCAAGAACTTCCCATACACAATGATGCAGTCCTTTACTCCCAGTGGACCCAATATACATTCCAGGTCTTATCCTAACTGGTTCAAGTTTTTCAAGTGACGTAAGATCTGTAACATCATAACTGCTATTTAAAATTTCCTTTTCCATCATTCTCCTCCAAAGCAATTAATACCTATATAACACACTATATATTATTCTTTCGTATCCTGTATTTCAATTCTTGAATTATACCTACAGAATTTGTGAATTCCATCACCACAATCTAATAATAGTATCTTAGTGAATTCATCTTCATGATTCAACCATATCTAAAGATGTACCAATTCCAACCGAAATGTATTTTTAAAATTCTCACGAATTCTGGTGAGAGAATTTAAAAATAATAAGTTTTATTATGAAGTGGTACATCCATATATAAACTAAGATTTCGTTTCCTCATTATCAAAGTATAAATACTTTAATAAATTATGTCAAACATTCGTTCGCATGTATGTATTTTTATTAATTCTACAAATTCACTACATCATGTAATTGTAATTAATATTTCAACTATTATCAAGATAATTGTAATAATATTGAAATTTTATACATTTTCAAACCTTACCTTATCTCAAATTTTTATATATTGTTGATTTTTTACGTAAGCCACTTTCATTTACATCTATATTTTAAATCTTACTTAAATAATAAGGTACTTTGAAAACAATATATCAATAAATATCAGAGTTATCTTATTTATTAGATTGCACTTAATTTAAACACATTAGTAAAACAAAATACCCAATGCTTAAGCATT
The DNA here is from genome assembly GCF_024341905.1 of Clostridium folliculivorans. Lineage (GTDB taxonomy): Bacteria > Bacillota > Clostridia > Clostridiales > Clostridiaceae > Clostridium_AR > Clostridium_AR folliculivorans. The sequence continues at coordinate 410,093 of NZ_BQXY01000001.1, read as the reverse complement.
GGGTATCAATCTATACATCATATATTCCAATTTGTCTAACATGTTTAGTATGTGACCACTCTTTATTGTTTTTATTCATTATTCCTTGTATTGTTATTGGCACCCAAGTCAAAGTATATATTCCATATAGAAGGTATCTAAAAAACATCAAAGTAGCTTTCTTACCCATTGTAATCATAATAACAGCTATGAATCCAAGTGTAAATACTATATTCACCGATGCTATAAACGTAAAATCTTTAGTCTTTTCCATTATTCCTATAAACCATGGCAAAACTAAAACATTTGTTGAATATAATAGCAGAGCAGCAAAAAATTTCTTTGTAAGTTTTCTATCCATTATCAATATAAAAGGAGTAAGTAGGAATTGGAACATACTAAAACCTCTCCATATCCATATACTATCTCCAGAGAACATTTGATCCACTGTAAACAATCCTATACCAAAATTACTTTGGATAGCAGTAAGACAAAGTGACAAAGCTACCATCAGAGTCATAAAAGGCTGTGCCACATAAAGTGCACAATCAAAAGCTACATAATCTCTATCTTTAACTGCTTTTTTTATAAGCCTAACAAAAAATCTAGAAGCTACATCTGAGAAACCTTGCATCCATCTTTTTCTCTGATTCCATGAGTCTTTTAAAGTAAGAGGCTTCTCATCAAATACTATAGCATCGTGAGCCCATCCTACTTTTTCTCCATTTAATACTAGTTTACAAGTAAACTCTAAATCTTCAGTAAGGCATGTTGCACCCCATCCCAGCTTTTTGAGTATTTCTACATCCACCGCGAATCCTGTACCACCTATTTGATTAGATAGTCCTAGATTAGCTCTAGCTAACTGAAATGCTCTATTTGAAGACCAAAAGGATATAGAGTAACTTTGAGTAATCCATGAATCTTCTGGGTTCTTGCTATCTAAATATCCCTGTACAACCTTGTATCCTTCACACATCTTTGAATTCATTTCTTTGATAAAATTAGGTGAAACTAAATTATCTGCATCAAATATTGCTATAGCATCATACTTCTTGTCCATCTTGAATATCTTATCAAACATCCATTCAAGTGCGTAACCTTTACCTCTTTTTTCCTTATTCATTCTTTCAAAGACCTTAGCGCCATGTTTTCTTGATATCTCTGCAGTTGAATCAGTACAATTGTCTGCAATCACAAAAATATCATATAGCTCTTTTGGATAGTCTTGATGTTTCAAACTTTCAATAAGGTTTGCAATAACCACTTCTTCGTTGTGAGCAGCAACTATCATAGCAAATTTTTTATTTGGAGTATAGTTCTTCTTCTCTTTTCGTCTGTATAGCCCAAACAAGCTTAACATTAAATAATACAAAGTTAGTGTGTAGACTACAATTTGGAATACCTTGGTAGCAGCGGTTATATAATAAACAAAATTCCCCATGTAATTCACTCCCATTTTTTATTAGTACCATATACTGGAATTTGTATTTTATAACAATAAATATTAAAAATCTCGATTATAAATACAGTTCAAAATCCTTATATACTATATTTCAATCACAAGAAAAAATCAAGTCTATTTGCATATTAATATTTATACTTTTTCATTTTAAAGCGGTACTGTATTTACATATAAAGAATGTAATCGTTTGTTTTTTGATACTTTCATCTTTTTTCGTCTTTTAAATATAAAATTCTTATTTCCCAAAAATATTTTTCCCAATAATTATTAATATTATTTGTACACAAAATAAAAATGGTAGTCCATATTTAAAATACCAATGTTTAGTTTTATGCCTAAATAAATTCATTGAGATAATTGCTCCTAAACTTCCTCCTATTATGGCAACTAAGAATAAAGTCTTTTCTGAAATTCTCCACTTACCTTTTATCGCTCTCCTCTTGTCTATATACATAATTAAAAATCCAATAAGGTTTATAAATAAAATATAATATATTATCATCTTTACTCCTCTAAAGATGTACCACTTCAATCTAAAAACTATTTTCAAAACTCCTTTGGATTCTGAGAGGAGAATTTGAAAATATAAATTTTCTTATGAAGTGGTACATCCATAACATTATTTATGTTACTTATGTGCTAAATGTTGCATATACATCATAATTTTATATTGGGTACAAGTTTGTATATTTTCAAATTATATATCCAAAATAATAGATTGTGGTGATTTTATGAATAATAAGTTTTTAGTTATTAATTTTAATAAAAATATTTTTTACATAAAACTTAAAAATGCATCGATAGAATTATTTAATTCTACATTTCATAGAATACTTCAACAAAATGTAGAGATGTTCGATGTAAAATATAGTACAAATTACATTTTTATATTATTTCTCACCGTTGATTCTAAGTTAGGATTGCTTAAGTTCAATATTTCAAAATTAGATGAAGTAGAAACTAAATGGCTTAAAACTTCAAACTATCCATATAGAAAGATGGACTTCATATCACTAGCGATTACTAAAACATCAATCCACTTTTTCTATAGATTGTCTAATTTTAAAAATACTATATCATATATTTACCATGGAATTGTGTCAAATAGTTGTCAATCATATGAATTATGTAAAATTAATTCCTTAAAATACTCCTGTCCATTATATACTACGTTATTAAATGATAAACTAATTTTATTAATTTACGAAGACTATACAAAAAATATTTATTCACTACATGTAATAAACGATAATAATTCAACTAAAATACGATCCTTCGATATTCCTAACGCCTTTGCTATAAATGTTTTATCTGGTGAAAATGAAATTATTATCTTTTATAATAAAACCATTAATAAAGATATTTTGCTTTTTGAAAAATCTATCACTTGCTTCCAGGACAAATTTCTTTTTTCAGACGAAAATCAGATTAATGTCAATGTCCCTGTAACAAAACCTATGGTATCTTTTTATAACAATAAGTTTTATCTAAATTGGTCTACTGGACTTAATTTTTATATTACAACTTCATATGATCTTAAAAATTGGACAAGTGTCGTTACCATTGAAAATAATAACAACAACATTGCAGGAACAATATTTAAGATTTCTTCTACAATTTCTGTATTTAGCGGATTTATATCAGAAAAGATCTTTGCTAAATCACTATTTGATAATGAACTTTTAAAAAAACCTGATATTGAAAGTTCTCAAATTGAACTATCTTTAATCCCATCAGCTACAGATACTAATACTTATGAAAATAACTTAACAAAAAATAATGATAAATTTATAAATCACCTATTATCTGCTATGAACTCTCTTACTTTAAAGTATTTAAAATTGCTTCATGAAAAAAATAAGGAAATTGATATTTTAAGAAACTCTCTTGATTCTACAAATAAGCAGTATGAGAGAAAATTATCCAGATTTATTGGCTTTAATATTAAGACTAGAAAATACTATGAAGATTTGATATCAAACTTATTAAATGTAATAGATGATAAAAGTAAAGTTATAGATGAATTATTACAGCTTCACAATAAGAATAATAAGTAAATCAAGTACTATCTCCATGTTGTCACTGCATATTCTATATTAATAGATTTATCACTTTGATATGAAAATTATTTTAGAGCGGCATCTATTAGTAAGCCTAATTTGACCATTATTAATATATAAGTATGGAGGATGTAATTATATTATGTTAGCTAATAAATATAACGAGTACGCCTTAGAAATAGGAAATTCTATTTGGTATATCTACCAGAATGAATCTCAAGTTTGTCTTAGAACTTTTGATAATAATGGCTTTGGCAATGAAAGAGTTATTATTGACAATTGTAAAGCCTTACTTAGTGCTATCTTGACAAAGAACGATACCATATACATTTTTACTCAGGCTCTCAACAATAGTATAATCATGCATTGCATGATTGATGAATCCCTAACAAGTTCAATAATTACCAATAATCATTTAGCCAGCGATTACATAGAGATACTTTCACTTAATAATTATTTAAATATTATCTATTCAAAAACAACAGATAATACAACATTTTTATATCATAGACTCATCACATCAGATTTAAAACTTACTTCACCACTTATGTTAGATATAATTGATAACTCCATTCCTTACTCGTTTATATCGTGTACAGTAGGTAATAGCATCTATCTATGCTATAACAAAAAAATGAAAACCAGCTGTCTTGGTTTTAGGAAATATGACGCTGTTAAAAATAACTGGGAAGGTTTTAACATTTTAGATACCTCTTACCTGCCAATTGAAGACTACTCTTTTATTGTAGCTGATGGCGAGGTACTATCATATTGTTATAAGATTAATAGTCAAAGAAAAGGCCAACTTAAGTATGGCTATGGAATTCCTTCCAATATGGTTAGAAGCTCCATAAATAGTAATTCTAGATTACTAGCCTGCTCAACAGCTTTTTTTCACGGCAAATTCTTTTTTACATCAGTGACTGATCAAGCGATATCAACTAGGATTGTGGACTTCTTGAAAGGAGAATCTAGTTCAAATGATATCCAACTTGAACCAAACAATATCATTTTCAAAGTTAGCTATCAAACCAATAATCCAATAGTAGTAAATAATATATTCTTTTCTAAAAATAATAAAGATAACTTGATTATTGGCAGTTCTTACTATTTTGACATTTCCTTGCTTGATAAAGAAAAGTCTTATGATAAAACAGATCAAGTTAGCGACAACTCATTGAAAATGAATGCATTAAAGTTAATCGAATATGAGAAACAGCTCTTTGAAAAACAACAGCATATAAACACACTTGAAAATACAATCAAAGATCTTAAATATAAAGTAACTCTCAACGAGGATAAAATGAAGAATTTATCAAAGGCCACTAATATAAATGATGAAGAAAACTTAAAGTTAAAGACAAATATTGCATCTTTATATCAAAACTTACTTAATAAAGAAAATAAGATAACTGATCTAGAAAAAAGACTTGCAGATAAACATAGCGTCGTATCCACATATAAGAATAAGATAGAAGAGCTAAATAAGGTAATATCTAATTTGGATAATCAAATAAACACCTACAAAAGCAACTCTAATTTGAACCAGATACAATCTTTAAAATCCGCCGAGGCTAATCAAATAGCTATGCTGACTCAAACAATTGAAACCTTAAAAGAACAGCTAACAAGCAAAGAGAAAACTTTATCTTCCCTTACTCAAAAGAATTTAGAACTTCTTAATCAGGTAAATAATTTGAATAGCGCAATAGAAGAGCTTAGTGCTAAGCAAAAAAAGTCTTCATTTATAAAACGTATATTCAATGATGAGGAGTAACTTTATAGCTAATAAACTTTTTCTCTTGTTAATTTATTTTTATTTTAAAACATACAACTATATTTTCAACCAATAATTAAGAGGAGTAGCAAAGCTTATAGTCTATGCAACTCCTCTAACTTTTATATGTTATATACTATTTTGTCCATACAATTCTTTTACTGCAGATAATAACTTTTCTACGTCTTCTATTGTATTAAAATATGCAAAACTTGCTCTAACTGTACCTAGATTCTTAGTTCCTATTATATTATGAATGATAGGAGCACAATGATATCCTGTACGCAAGTATATATCCTTATTATTTAAAAATTCACCTACCTCTGAGCTATCATACCCATCTATATTGAAAGAGACTACTGGACACTTCTTTTCACAATCATCTTCTCCATACATAATAATATATGGTAGCTTTTGTAGTTCTGAGGTTAGATATAAAGCTAATTCCTGATCATGTCTTCTTATTTCATTTAGACCTACACTTGTAATAAAGTTTACTCCAGCGCCAAGCCCAACAATCCCAGGAGTATTTAATGTACCACTTTCAAATTTATCTGGCATAAAATCTGGCTGCTCCATTATATTTGAATTACTGCCAGTACCTCCTTCCTTAAAAGTGTCAATCTTAATTGATTCGCTTACATAAAGTCCTCCAATTCCTTGTGGCCCATATAAGCATTTATGCCCAGGAAATGCCATAATATCAATATTCATTTTCTTTACATCTATATTAAAAACCCCAGCGGTTTGGGCTACATCTACAATAAATACAAGATTATTTTTTTTTGCTATACTTCCTATTTCCTCAATATCTTGAACTGTCCCTAATACGTTTGAGCCATGGTTTATTATCAATGCCTTAGAGTTTGTTTTTATATTTTTTTGTAGTTCCTGTAAATTTACATATCCTTTTTCATCCACAGAAACAATTGAGACTTCAACTCCTATTTCAGTTAGTTTTCTCAAAGGCCTATATACAGAATTATGCTCAATAGAAGTTGTTATTACATGATCCCCACTCTTTAATACACCTTTAATTGCCATATTTAATCCCTCAGTAGTATTATTAGTGAAGATAAGATTCATCATATTATCTATATTAAATAGTTCACTTATACTTTGCCTTGTATCTAATATCTTCATCTCACATTCCAGTGATAGTTTATGGGAACCTCTTCCTGGGTTTGCACAATATCTTTTCATGCAATCTAAAACCGAATCATAAACAGATTCTGGCTTAGGAAAAGATGTGGCGGCATTATCTATATAAACCATATTAACCTCCCTAAAATTGATTTAGATATCAAGCTCTGAGTAATAATAACGTCTTGTACTCTCATTTAAAACTCTTCTGTATATTCCTTTAATTTCGAGATTATTTTGCTTTATTTCATTTACTATGTCCTCTAAATCCTGTTCTTTAATCTCTATTGACCTAGCACAGCCTGCTGATATTGTACAAGGTGTTTGTATCATAACCACATTATATTTTTTATTTTTTAATATCTTATAAAGATTTACACTTTGACTAGTGGAAGAAAAAGCTATTATACATACATTTAAGTCTCTCATTTAATTCACCTGCTATAAATCGATTTAATATAATATATTCGAATAAACACAAAAATTACACTGTTTATTTAAAATAAAGTATCTAGTCAGATTTTTTCTAGACCCATGAATAAAAGCTAAGTAGATTGCACTTAAGCTTTTCTAGTATATTTCTTAAAACATTTTCTTACTATTACATTAGTAACCAAAATACGACAAATATCATAATATATAATAGATTTACATGAAAGGGAGGTTTTTAATTCATGGCTACACCTTTTTTAATTGAGACCCCAACTAATTTTGCTACAATAACAGGTTCAACAAATATTCCTATTACTGTTCCTACTACAGCTGGTATTGGAACTCCAGTTACCATAGGAAGTTTAGCATTACCTTTATCTTCTAAGAATGATGTAGTTTTCATCGAAGGGACAATTCCTTTAGTATTTACTACATTAGCAGCACTAACTGCAGCAGGATCCTTAGATGTAGTTTTAGAAGTTTTTAGAAGCAATACTTCAACTGCTCCAATATTTAGATCAAGACAAACTATAATAAATGGATTGACCCTTGCTACTGTTGGAACAACAATTTATGATATTCTTCCATTCCAATTTGTGGATGACCCAGTTATTCCATTATGTGGAGGAGAAACCGATTATTTCTTTAGAGCTTACGTAGTTACTACTGGAATCACAGTTGCTGCAGCTAGTTTAACTGTTAACAGTACTGCACAGGGATTATTCTACAATATCACTGCTGAAGAAGAATCAATTGCAGGAGCATTAGGTGATCCTGTAATACCAGACGTTATAGTGCCATAATTTTATAAGGGTTGCCAATAGGCAACCCTTTTTTCTTATAAAATTATCGTCAATTATAGATTTATCCTTAATAAATTTTGTTGATGAAATAAATAGTGCCAACATATCGTTAAATATGTTGGCACTATTTATTCTATAAAGTTGTTGGTGGGTCAAAGTCTTCGAATGGGAATGGTAAGCTATTAAAGAATTCACATGGATCTCCTGTAATAGGTTCACATTCTGGTATATCACAATCTCCAGTTGAGCTAACTGTCATGTTAACTATTCTATAAAGTTTGATAATTGTGAATAAACCTATAACAACATCAGCATGATATTCTATTGTTCCTGGAGCATTTTCATATACTCCAATTATAGGTTGTTGTAATGGATTAGCAATTGCTTGAACTAGTGCGTATGGTAGATTGCCAAAGTTTACATTTGCTGTTTGTGGGCTATATAAAGTATTAGCAGTAGTAATTGTTTGTTCACTAGCTTCTCCGCCGAATAGACATAGAGTTTTTGTGTAAGTTGTGAAAGCACAAATGTTAGTAATTGCAGTTGGTGTTTCTCCAGTTACAGTAAGAGTTACTGGTATTGAAGTTCCAGTTGCATCAAGCAAATTGATTAAATACGTAAAAGTATATACTATTGTTACGTCATAAAATCCATCTTGCCCAAATGCACTTGGATTAACTGTAACTCTTATGTCAGATACTCTAAATGATCCTGGCACAATCCTTACTGTAGATACTGTGCTATTAAAAGCAATTATTTCGCCTGGAGTGATAGGTCCGCCAACTATTACACTACCACCAATAGTTCCTACCTCTCCTAATCTAGATGAACTTATTTCAATTGCTCCTGGAGGTGGTGTTAAAACTGTACTATCGAATGGTCTCAAGCAATCTTGTTGTCTGCATTTTCCATATACTCTGTGAGCTATTATACATTCATCGCTGATTGGTGAAGGGCATGGAGCCATTCCTTTTACCTCAAAATTTTCTTGCATAATATATCCTCCTATTCCATTTTACGTTAGACACTTCAATAATATATTATGTTGCTAATATAAAAGTGTTCTTATTACCTTGTGATATAGCATCATTTTGCTAAATTTTTTATATATTTCTTTAACTTGCATAAATACGTAGTTAATCATAAAAATATTTTTGCAAATCATTAAATATTGTGAATAAATCTGTCATCATTTAAGACCTTCTTATACAGTAAATTCCTACTGAATTAATCATTACACATAATTTATGAGTCGTTCGGTATATAATATTCAATAGCATCACTATTTGTTATCCATAATTTATAAAAATTTTAAATTTTTTATAAATAATTTTAAAATAAAAAACAACTGATTTTTCCTGTAAAGAAACAAAGTCCAATATTGATTCTATCTGATAGAATCAATATTGGACTTTAAGTAAATTAGCACTAATCTAATTTTATATGGCAATAACCGCCTGGGTTTTTCTTTAAATATTTTTGATGATATTCCTCTGCATCATAGAAACATTTTAGCGGTGTTATTTCAGTTACAATTGGTTTACTATAGTTTTTCTGCTGTTCTTCCTTACTTTGTTCAATCACTTTCAAATCCTCTTTATCAATATAGTAAATTCCAGTTCTATATTGATGCCCTATATCATTTCCTTGCCTATTAATTACTGTTGGTTCTACTATACTCCAATATTCCTCTAATAGCTGATTCAAAGATATAGCTTCTTCATCGTACTTTACATAACAAGCTTCTGCATGCCCAGTGGTTCCTGTGCATACTTGTTCATAAGTAGGATCATTTTTTTCTCCATTTGCATATCCAACTTTAGTTTCTTTCACACCATTTTTTCTAGACATAAACTCTTCTACTCCCCAAAAGCAACCACCTGCAAATACTATTTCATTCATATACATGCCCTCCTTATTCCTATATTTTATATAGGATTTTCTGCACAATGCTAACTTATACCTAATTGGCTAAATTACGCAAACTAACTTGTAATAAATATTAATTAATTGTAATTATATTTTATCAAAATATAACTATAATACAATATCTTTACCTTTATTTGTGTTTTTTTGACTTTTTTCTATTTCAAATTACACTTTTCTTGCATATATGTATATGAGAGAAATAATTACTTATAAACTATTTCTTTACTAAGGAGGTTTTTTTATGCTACATCATAGATTGGGCTGGATTCCTGATTACAACGACATAAATGATTATACAGAGGATACCCCTGAAGTCAAAGTTATTATAAACAATATTTATGCATCAAATAAAAAAACTGAAGATAATCTCCCAAGTTTTATAGATCTCAGAAAATGGTGTTCACCAATAAAAAACCAAGGACTAATCAATTCTTCCACAACTGAGGCATTGGTAAGTCTAATTGAATACTTTGAAAATAGAGTGTTCGGAAAAAACACTGATGGTTCATCTCTTTTTGTTTATAAAAATTCCAGGTCCCTTATAGGGAACATTGGAGATACGGGCGTATCATTTCGCACCGCACTAAAGTCCTTAATTCAATTTGGTATGCCTCCTGAAAGATATTATTCTACAAGCTCTACTCAAATTGATGAAGAACCCAAAGCCTTTTGTTATGGGTTTAGAGATAACTATAAGGATTTGATTTTTTTTAAACTCGATATAAACAAAGATTCGGAGAATCTTCTTCAAAAAATTAAGGAACTGCTATATTTACAACTTCCATGTATTTTTGGTTTTTCCGTGTACGACTGCATAGATTATGCCGAAAAATCAGGGGAGATATTATTTCCAACTATCAATAATCAGCTAATAGGTGGTCATTCGGTTATGGCTGTAGGTTATGACGATAAATACTTGTCAATTAATAAACTAACCGGACATTCTAGCTCAGGCGCCTTAATAATAAGAAACTCATGGGGTGAAAACTGGGGTGAAGATGGTTATGGTTATCTTCCTTACGAATATATCTTAAAAGGTCTAGCCAATGATTTTTGGTATGTCCTGAACAAGAATTGGTTGTTTGAAAATTAAACTATTCTTTGCTAGAACAACTATATACACTTGTTATAAATAACTCTATTTGTATTTGTTCGAAAATCATGTGAATTAATGATTTTCGAACATTTATAAACTTCAAGTTAGTACACTATAAACTATTATATGTAAATCTAAATTTCATGCTTTGAAAGAGTATATTTTTCAATATGTTCCTATTTTAATTTTAATTTGCACCTCTCAATATCTGTAACATATATCTCTCCCTTACAATATATTGAAATTAAGTCACAAAGGAGGGATACCATGAATTTACTTGCAATAATACTATTTGTTTTTACAAGTAGTATCGATAACTTTACTGTGGCTCTTGCCTACGGAGTAAAGAATATAAAAATAAGCTTCTTTAGTAATATAGTCATAAGCATTGTTTCTTCTTTAGGTACCTTTATATCTATGTCTCTAGGTTTGGTCCTTGCAAATTTACTTGCTCCCCATATAGCCAATATCATTGGCAGTTCTATTTTATTGCTAATTGGCTTATGGTTTTTATATGACTATTACAAATCCATTAAAAACATACGCTCAATCATACAATCAGATTCTAATGTCAAACTAGGTTGCATGAATCTGCTAGATAATCCTGAAGAAGCCGATTTTGATCATTCTGGTACAATAGATTTGAAGGAATCTTTTTCATTATCTGTAGCATTAGCAATTAACAATGTAGGGCTTGGTATAGGTGGAAGCATAGCAGGTTTAGATATAATTAAAACCACCTTATTCACTTTTATTTTTAGTATAATTGTTATTCCAATTGGTATGTTTTTAGGCAATAAGTTTTTAGCCAAAAAGTTAGGTAGTGCAGCTCCATTAATTTCGGCATTAATATTAATAGCCTTGGGATTATTTGAATTGGTATTAAATTGAACAACTAAAGTACCAATTTTAAGATATCATAATATATTATGAAAATTATAAAACACCAATTTATATATTTAAATTGGTGTTTTATAATTGAATAAACTATTTAATATCAGCAGGAAATTGAACTCCTGTTTGCTCTCTTATCTCATCTACTATCTTCATCACATTTAGAGAATGTTCATGAGAATTAATCTTTGATTCAAGCTTTCCTTCGTTTATGAGATTAATAAATTCTTCTGCCTCATAAAACATGTTATCTTCAATTTGAGGAACAGTCAGCTCTTCTCTTGTACCATTCCTATAAATTATTTCAACCTTTTCCGGAGACCCTATTTTGTCTATAATCATTGTTCCATTCTCACCTTGTATCTCACTTGGCGAATAGGAATAAGCTATTTTAGAGTGCATTATTACAGCATCCATATCATCGTATTTTGCTAACACTGAGCCTTCTCCATCTACCCCAGATTCCAGAATATACGCAGATGCAGTTATTTGTTTTGGAACCCCAAAAAGCTTTACCATTGGGTGAACACAATATATACCTATATCCATTATTGATCCGTTTGAGAAACTTGCATCGAAAGTGTTAACTCTTATTCCAGATTTATAAGTATCATATCTTGATGAGTACTGACAGTAGTTCCCTAAATATCTTCTTATTTTTCCTAACTTATAGATATTTTCTTCTATAACTTTAAAATTAGGAAGATAATGAGACTTCAAAGCTTCCATCAATACAACCTTATTTTTCACTGCCTCTTTTATCATAGCTTCTACTTCCTTTGAGTTAGAAGCAAATGCTTTTTCACATATTACATGTTTTTTATTCTTAAGAAATAATATGGACTGTTCACAGTGCAATGAATTAGGACTTGCTATATATACTGCATCTATAAGATCACTTTGAGCCATCTCTTCCAGTGATTCAAAATAAGTTATTTGCCCATATGTTTTACCAAATTCCTTAGCCTTCTCTAAGTCACGGGAATAAATAGCCGTCAGCTTAAAATCCTTTACATTACTAGCACCTTTTATAAATGCATGAGTTATCCAACTTGTACCTATAACACCAAATCTAATCATACTTTCCTCCTAAGGTAAGAATCACATTATATACTTTAGCTCATAAACAATAAAAAAGCTCACCATTATTACAATCTAAGTATATAATTGTATACTAAAATAATTTTAATATTAACAGTAAAAGATTTCAACTTTATCTATTTTCATATATATACTTAGAAAGTTTTGCTATAAGCTCATCAGGATCTCCATTTGTATTCTTTGTAAATACTGTTAATATATAAGGCTCATTAGAATATATTATTCCTATATCATTTACGTAATCTTCATAATCTCCAATCTTATGCGCAACAATTTCTTGCGGTATGTACTTATCAATTCTATCATGATAAACTGTATTTTTCATATCATCAATAATTGTCTTAAAATACTCATTATTGTCATTATTAAAATATAACTTTTTTAATATTTCTAAAGAATCTAAAGCCGATGTTTCGTTTTCCGATCTGTTTACTGTATGCTTGACTATATTCTCAATATACGAATATTTATAATCTGGTGTTATAGTCCTTAAAAGCATATTTACAGCTATATTGTCTGAATACTTTATTGAGTAATCAATTAATGTACTTATATTTATCGGTTTACTTAGTCTACTGGTACCTTGCAATATACCAGCTCCATCCTCATAATCCTGAGATAAGTAAACAACACCTTGATCCATAGTTAATTTATTTTCTTTTATAAGGTCAACAGTAGCCATACTGATAGGAACCTTTACAGTACTAGCAGCTTTAAAAGCCTTGTCCCCATTTATGCTAAATCCTAAAGATGAATTTAAATCATAATAAGCTATCCCAACATTGTCCTTATTGTCTTTAATAAATTCTTCAACCTTTGCTTTAAGTTCATCTAGTTTTTTTTGTTTATCTAATTTTATTTCCTCAGCTTCTTTTAATTCTTCTATTTTCTCATCATCTACTTCTTTATGCTGAGCTATTAACATATTTGTATTTTGTGATACATTGGTATTAGAACTTGCAGTGATTCCATCTTGATTCACCAACCCCTGAGCCTGTCCATTGTTTCTATAGCCTACAAAAACTATCATGAATATAGCTGCAACCATACAAGTATACACGTATTTCTTTTTCACACCTATCAACCTCTCATACAATATTACTTTCTAAGATGTAACAGTTCGTACCGAAATCTATTTTTAAAACTCTCACGACTTCTGGTGAGAGAATTTAAAAATATAAATTTTATTACGAAGTGGTACATCCATATTAATTTATTATAAAATGTATTTTTATAATAACTGTGAGATGAGTGTGTGAGATTATGTGCCTTTAAATAATTATTACACAAACTTAACACATAATTTAATATAATCAGCCTGTTAATTCACTCTTTTTCATACAAATCATATTCCGGGTTAATTTTAAAATAAGAACTATCTAACAAATATTTTATGTTATACTTGCAAGCTAGTTCATAAAGGCCTTGTACTTCTCTTATATTCTTATTTCTCATAAAAACCTCTAACCACTTTTTAATAATATTATATCTTGTATATCAAAACCTTCTAATTACTCATACCTTTTCTCTATCAACAACAAGTACTAAAACAGTCCACACAACAATAAGAACAGATATGGATGTAAAAATTATTTCTACATATTTTCCAAACATAGAAGCACCCCTTTCTTCTCTCGTATATAGACTTAGCTTATATGGATTATTTTATTCGAATTCTATGTCAAATAACTTCTCTACTTCAATTGCGGGTAAAGCCTTACTATAATTGATTGCATCTTAGTCTCTATTTTATTGGAAGATTCTAAGTAATCCTGAATGTTTCTTCTGTTTATTTTGTAAACTTTATTTATATCTTTCAAAAAAATTCACCACCTCTATATTATATTGTTTCCATAATTTCATAATTAATTAAATAAAAATTCAACTAACGGACATTCTTAGATGAGTTTATTCTTTAACTTATATTACGTCTTAAGTCTGTTCGCATAATTATCCCCAGATATAATTGAGATATAAATTCCTAAAGAATAAAAAAGCTTAGTATTGAAATATTATTCAATACTAAGCTCTTTCCTAATTATTAACTTTATCTATTAAGCAAACTAATTGCTTCATTCTGAGGAACCGGCCTACTAAAATAATATCCCTGTATTCTATCACAGCTATATTTATTTAGATAATTCAACTGTTCTTCAGTTTCTACACCTTCTGCAACAACTTTTAGATTCATCTTATGTCCTATATCTATTATATTTTCTACTAAAGATATCTTGTGTTCTTCAGCAACATCATCTATGAATATCTTATCAATTTTTAAAGTACTTATAGGTAGCTGTTTCAGATAACTTAATGAAGAGTACCCCTTCCCAAAATCATCTAGAGCTATTTTAATCCCTATATCTCTCAATCTATTTAATTTGTCACTTATACTGTCATAAGTTTCAATAAATATGGATTCAGTAATCTCTAATTCAATATAATTTGGATCTATTGTAATATCACTTATAATCTTTAAAACATTATCTACAAAATCGCTTTGCATTAATTGAATTACCGATACATTTATTGATATATAACATTTATCATGACCATTTGTATGTACTTCTTTTATAAACTCGCATGCATTCCTTAGCACCCAGTTTCCAATCTCTATTATCCTATGGTTCTCTTCCGCTAAGGTAATGAATCTATCAGGAGGCACAAAGCCTAGTTCTGGACTATTCCATCTAATTAAGGCTTCAAAGCTACATATCATACCACTATTAGCATCAACTTGAGGTTGATAATAAAGTATAAATTCATTTTTATCTAACGCATTTCTTAAGTACTTTTCTATCTCCATTCTTTCAATAACTTTATCATTCATTCCTGAATGGAAGAATGTGTAGTTGTTTTTACCTAAACTTTTGGATTTATACATCGCTATATCCGCTTTAGTTAAAAGATCATCTATTCTTTCACCATCTTCCGGAAAAATTGCAATTCCAATGCTAGACGTTACCTGCAAGTAGTTACTGTCTACATTAAATGAAGATTCAAAACTTTCTAGCATGACATTGCAGAAATTCTCTACTTGAGTTCTATCCTGGATTGAATTTAATATTATTACAAACTCATCTCCACCTAATCTAATCAATAAATCATCTGCTCCCTTGATTCTATTAAGTCTATCAGCAATAGCACATATTAAAAAATCCCCAAAGTTGTGTCCTAAAGTATCGTTTATGTATTTAAAATTATCAATATCAACAAATATTAATGCTCTTTTACTATGTTCGCAGATGTCTCTTTTATCAAAATACTTTTCTGCTACTTTATGCATATACTGCCTATTAGGCAAATCGGTCAAATAATCATGGTATGCTATGTATTCTAATCTGTGTTGGTATTCTTTTATATCTGTTATATTTTTATGTGATCCAGCTAATCTATAGGGTTTCCCTTCTGAATCAAATAATGTTTTCCCTATAGTCTGCATCCATGTATAAATACCATTAACATCTTTGATTCTGTACTCTATTGTAAAGACTGAATTCTTTTTCTCCCAATTTTCTTTTATAACATTTACCATTCTTTCGTAGTCTTCTTCATTAACTAGCTTAGTCCAATCTATGTCTTTTGTTTTTTCCTTATCATATCCTAATATCTTGTACCATTGATCTGAAAAAAACATTTTTCCATCTTTTATATTCCAATCCCAAAGTGCATCATAAGATGCCTCAGTTATAAGTTTGTACCACTCTTCATTATTTCTTAGCAATTCTTCATTTATTGATATCTCTGTATACTTTTCTCTTAACTCCTGCTCTAAGGCAGTTATTTCCTCAAATGAAGCTTCTAAATCATTATATTTTTCTCTTACTTCCTGCTCTAAAGCTCTAACTTCTTCATAGGATGCTTCAAGTTCCTCGTAACTCCCCATTAAGTTCTCTTCGTACTCTTTTCTTTTATCAGCGGCCTTATTTAATGCAATGGCTAATTGCCCGATCTCATCTCTGGATTCCATAATTATTTTGTGGTCAAGATTACCTTCAGTCAAAGATTTTGCAAAATCTAATATTGTCTTGATTTTCCCAGAAATCCTATAGGCTATAAAATACCCTACAAATATTGAAATTAGAAAACCTAATACCCCTATAGTAATCATTGATATGATAGTATCACGATATAACTGTCTATTATAATTGTCATACTTCTCAGCAACACTTGAGTTAAATTCAATATAATTTTCAACATTTTTTACTATATTATCACTGACTATCTCTAGATCATTATATATGGTCCACGCTTTATCATAATTTCCTTCATCTATATACGCTAGTAACCTTTCTCTATATTGCCTATATACACTCAATATATTTTTCAAGTCACCGAATAATTTTCTATCATCACTTTCTACTATATGTTTCTCATAATCAGCTAGTAATTCATCATCCTTGTTTTTCAAGTTATTTATTTCGTCTACTAAAGTTTTTATTTTATTGGAATTTTTATCATCTAATATCATATAAATATCAAGATTGATTTGGACTAAGTTTGACTTGACTAAGGTAATATCTTTTATTACTCTTGAATTTCTTTCATACATAATCGCACTATTATTATTGAGATCTCTAATATTTTTTAATGCAACTAATCCCATTACTCCACTAAAAAGTGATATTATTGTAAATGCTATTATGAGTTTTGATCTCATTCTTAATCTATAAATAAATTTCATTTCTAATCCTCCCAGTTTTGGTAACTGTATCAAATCTAGATATCCATATCTTAAAATTATACCTTATTAACTATGAAGTTATCAATAAAGATGGACAACTTTAACCCTAAAACTTATTCATTGAAGATGTTATCTTGAAGTTAAAAACTTTACCTCGTCCTAATAAACATCGTTAAATCTAACCTTAACTCTTTATACATCATCTTTTTAATATTCTATCATGAGACCTTAGGGAATAAGTAACAACATTGTAATAATATCTCTATTCCATTTCTAACTCCATCAGCATATTATAAACTGACGATGTTAAAGCATCATGTTGAAATTAATCGGTTACCCATCAAATAATTACTTTTCGTTAGGGGAGGTAATAAGTTTAATTATGTTAAAGATTTTTAAGTTTGTAAAGAAAACTTTTACAAAACTTATGAAGATGCTGAAATTCTTTATATTTTCAATCATTTTTCTTACTCTAACTCTAATACTTTCCACTGTAATCCTAATAGATAGGTATATCATTAGTAGCAATTACGACCTCACTGTCAAACAGAATAATTTTTCGAATCTCTATAATGAAAAGAATTGGATAATTACCTATGAAGCTAATGACACTATTTTTAACTTCAAGTATCTTGAATTAGATTCCATACTTTCTTCTAAAAATATTTCTAACACCACTAATACTAATACCAATACTCCTATTAATGATATAATTCCTATAAATTCAACAAAAACTTCAATTAGATTTGAAGATGCTCTCTTAGAGGATGGAAAGAAAATTGTCTATTTAACTTTTGATGATGGTCCATCAACTACTATTACCCCAAAAGTCTTAGAAACATTAAAGAAATATAATATAAATGCAACATTCTTTCTATTAGGTAATAATATACAAAAAAATTCTCATACTAGAAGCTTGGTCAGAAATATATATACTTACGGTAACGCTATTGGCAATCACACCTATTCGCATGATTTAAACAAGCTATATCCTAATAATAAGATAGATACAGACTACTTTATGTCAGAAGTATATAGAACTAATACTATTTTGAAGGATATCCTAGGAAATAAATTCAATACTAGGCTTATAAGACTTCCCGGCGGATACATGAGTAGATCTTACTATCATGATCCCAATCTCCCTTACTTTGATCAACGGTTAAAACAAGAAAAATATCTCTCTGTAGATTGGAATGCCTCTGACTCAGATGCAGAAGGAAAGAAAAAGATTTCTCAAGAATTACTTCAAATGGTTAAGGAATCTGTATCAAATAAGAATAAGGTAATAATACTTATGCACGATACTTATGGCAAAGAGGAGACCGCTAAAGCCTTGCCTAGTATAATTGAATATCTAAGTGCCCAAGGCTACGAGTTTAAAACCCTAGAGTAATTTGGTTACTATATAATGTAGTAAAATAATAATAGGCTATGTTAAAGTTTCCAGTATAGTCCTTTAATAGGGCCTAACAAAAAAGATCGAAAGGGAATTAATCCCGTTCGATCTTTCTTTGTTGAGTAAATAAAATCTATTCTTTTGAATACTGAAGCGCATCTCTTCCTTCTTGCCCAGTGCTTATTCTTATAACATTTTCCACATCATAGACAAAAATCTTTCCATCCCCAATTTTACCTGTATGAAGTATCTTCTTAGCTGTATCCACTACTAAATCAACTGGAACATCACATACGACGATTTCTAGTTTTATTTTAGGAAGTAAATTCATTTCTACTGCTAGGCCTCTATAATACTCCTTATGGCCTTTTTGCATACCACAGCCTAATACATTAGATACTGTCATCCCTGTTATTCCGATAGCACACAATGCATCTTTTAATTCATCAAATCTAGCTGGTGATATTATTATGTCTATTTTACTAAGCTTTTCTCCCATTTATATAGCCTCCTTTTCATTCATATGCTAATTAGATAATTCCACCATAAGCCTCTTCACCATGTTGCGATACATCTAATCCTACTTGCTCGTCTTCGTCTTTTACTCTTAAAGCTGATACTGCATTCATTGCTTTTAATATTATAAATGTAATTATAGCAGAATATGCAACTGTTGCCAGTATAGCAACTAATTGAGCACCCAACAGATGAAGATTTCCGTGGATTAATCCATCTGCACCTGCTGAATTTACTGCTTTTGAAGCGAATATACCAGTTGCTATACCACCCCAAATACCACCTATTCCATGACATCCAAATGCATCTAAAGCATCATCATATCCGAATTTTTTCTTAAGAACAGTTACTGCATAGAAGCATACTGCTCCACCTATAAGACCTATTGCTATTGCTGAGAACGGCGTTACAAAACCAGCACCTGGTGTTATTGCTACTAGACCTGCTACAGCACCACTAGCTATACCTAATGAAGTAACTTTCTTTCTGTGTAAATACTCACATAATCCCCAACTGATTGCTGACATAGCAGCAGATGTATTTGTTGTTATAAATGCGTTAAGTGCAACATCATTTATAGCTAAAGCACTTCCTGCATTAAATCCGAACCAACCAAACCATAACACTCCTGCCCCAAGGACTGTCATTGGTATATTGTGTGGAGTTATTGTTTCTAATCTCTTTCTCTTACCTAGTACTAATGCAAAAACTAACGCTGAAACACCAGAACTTATATGAACAACGTTACCTCCTGCAAAATCTAATGCTCCAAGATTTCTAATCCATCCACCTACACCCCATACCCAGTGTGCAACAGGATCATACACAAAAGTACTCCAAAGTAATATGAATAATGCAAAAGATAAAAATTTAACTCTTTCAGCTACTGCTCCAGATATTAGTGCTGGAGTTATTATTGCAAACATAAGTTGGAACAACATAAATGCTTGTTGAGGTATTGTAGCTGCATAATCAGCATTTGGTGCAAATGTTACACCATTTAGCCCTAAGAAATTGAATCCTCCTAGAATTCCCCTAATATCTGTTCCAAAACATAATGTGTACCCAATTAATATCCATTGAATTGATACTATTGCTACTGCCGCATAACTATGCATTGTAGTACTTAGCACATTCTTTCTTCTTACCATTCCTCCATAAAATAAAGCTAGTCCTGGAGTCATTAGCATAACTAATGCTGTTGCAAAGATCACAAAGGTTGTATCTGCTCCGTTTACCCCGTTCATAAAATTTTCCCCCTTTTTAATATTATTTTTCAGTAGTTAAATTTATTAAACTACAAATTTAAAATTATTAATTATTTCATATTCTTATTTTATGAATCTTCAAGGGGGCTATCAACAATCTGTTAATTTTTCAATGAAAAACGTCTCATTTTTATGAAAATAAGATTTTACTAACGTTTTCATTAGTATCTAGAGATTAATTTAATATTATTTTAGATTTTATGATGATAATCATTGTATTTTAATAATAAACTTGATATAATATTTAGCCTTTATACATCAAAATATGATAATTTATTCAAGTTATAATTTCATAAAAAGTAAAACAAAAAAATCACTAATATATCTTTAACTAGTGATTTCTTTACACATCTGCATTTCTAAATGAGAGTTTGGAACTTTCATCATTTTAATTAGTTTTATTTTTACTATTGATTAAATTTTAAATTTCATAAACATTTATGATTATCTAATTACTAATTCATTAGATTTTATATTTTTATTAGTATACCTCTGCCTTTTCTCCGTTCCTTTTCCGTATTGTATTGCTTTAGCTGGACACCAATTTATACAAGCTAAGCATTGTGTACACTTATCTCCCCATACAGGCTTTCCATTAACTTTTATGGTATTTGAAACACAAATCTTCTCACATAATCCACAAGAAATACACTTGCTATTTGCATAAAACTTTTTGGTATTATTTAGCGCAAATTTGTTAAAAAGAGGACTCACTATCTTTGTTAAAGGTCTATCATAAAAAGTGTTTACACTTTCAAATACATTTATTTTTCTATTCTTTATATTTTCAGTTATATATTCTATATAATCTTTTGCTTTGCTAAGCTTTTCTTCAGTAAGCTTCTGATTATCAATATCTGAAGACACAATATAGTTATTTGGCATACGAACTACAAATCCGCTATTTAAGCTCATATTTTTTTCTTTTATTAACTTTCCAAAGGCTTTTAATAAATGTCCACTATTTCCTCCACAAGTCGCTACAGAATAAATATAATTATCTTTATAATTCTTTAATATTAACTTATCTATAAAAGCTTCTACTACCTTTGGTGCTGCCCAAGCATAAGTTGGAAAAACAAAACCTACTGCTTCATTTTCTTTTAAGCAATAAACATATTCTTCACTAGGATCATTTATTATTGACGCTATCGACGTATAATCATCTCCTATATTTTTAGCTATAGACTTAGCTACATATAGTGAATTACCTGTACCTGAAAAATAAAATATCATTCCCTCACCCCATAAAAATTTATATTGCTAGTCTTTTCTTTAATAATGCCACTTTTATATGATCATAAGTTATGGCATCGTCAACCTTTTCTTTTATTGGCTTAAGTTTATCATCCCCAACTTCCTTAGCAACTTCTAGTATAACCGTTTCTTGTTCTTTACTAAGTATATCGCTAAAGTCTACTGAAAAATCTATTTGATTCCCTTCCAAAGCATACTGTTCTAAATGGCTACAGACAGTAGAAATAGTTATTTCACGCTCTTTTGCTATATTTAATAAACTAAGATTTTCTCTAAGCATTTCAATTGTTAACATATATGATTTTTTCTTTCCTTCTTTTGATTCTTTTACTTTTTTTTCTTTTTTAGAAGTGACTTCATCTAAATCAATTGATTGCAAATTGCTCTTTATATTCTTTTCTTTCTTCTTGTACTCAAACTGTACTTCAATTTTATTGGTTTCCACATATTCTAAAACCACATTAAGAAATTTTTCTCCATACTTATTTAGCTTAAGCTCACCTACTCCAGATATATCGCTAAGCTGCTCCATAGTTCTTGGCATTCTTCCACTGATTTCCTTCAGGGTTGAATCTCCAAACACAATATATGGCGGTACTTTTTCTTGAACAGCTATTTCTCTTCTGAGATTTCTAAGTATGTCAAATAAGGCATTGTCTTCTATTATCTTGTTTACCTTCTGTATTTCTTTAAACCAAACCTCTTCTTCACCTCTTAGTACAGCCATAGACCTTTCATTTAATCTTACTACAGGATACTCACCTTCATCATAACTCAGTATCCTATGTGAAACTAAAGTGTTTATGAAGTTTTTAAGATCATCTTTTGAGTAATCTTTCATTATTCCATAGGTTGAAAGTCTATGAAAAGCTAGATCCTTTATCTTTTTATTCTCTGAACCTCTTAAGGTATCTATTAGAACTGTTGCTCCATATGATCTTTTCATCCTGAATACACAGGATAGAACCTTTTGAGCATCCAAAGTTTTATTTATAAGCTCTCCTTCTACTTCACAGTTACTGCAGTTATTACAGTGTTTATCATACTGTTCTCCAAAATAATTTAATATATATTTTCTATAGCAATCATTACTATATACCAGATCAGTCATACTTTGAAGTTTCTTATATTCATTAACTTTTCTTGCTTCATTACCAGTTCCGATATCAATAATATATTTTTGTGTATGTATATCTCCAGGAGAAAATAGAAGTATAGCCTCACTCTCTTCTCCATCTCTTCCTGCTCTACCAATTTCTTGATAGTATCCTTCTATATTTTTAGGCATATTATAATGAATAACATATCGAATATTTGGTTTATCTATTCCCATTCCAAAAGCATTTGTAGCAATCATAACATTATATCTATCATAAACGAAGTCTTCTTGGTTCTTACTTCTTTCTTCATCACCTAGTCCAGCATGATATCTAGTACAACTTATATCTTTATCATTTAATTGATCATAAAGAGAGTCTACTTCTTTTCTTGTCGCCGCATAGATAATTCCAGCCGAATCAATATTTTTCTTTATAAAATCTACAATATATTTCTTTTTATTAATCCCCTTAACAACATTTATCTTGATATTTGCTCTATCAAATCCAGATATAAAAACCTTAGGCTCTCTTAACCCTAAAAGCTTTATTATATCTTCTCTTACCTCATTTGTAGCCGTTGCAGTAAACGCTGCTACTATAGGTCTTACTTTTAATATACTTATAAAACTTTTTATAAATCTATAACTAGTTCTAAAATCATGTCCCCACTGTGAAACACAATGCGCCTCATCAATAGCGACTAAACCAACATGAACTTTAGATACTAAGTCCAAAAACTGTGAAGTTTCAAGTCTTTCTGGAGCAACATATAGTATTTTCAAATTTCCTTCCAATGCTAATTGAAAAATCCCATCTATCTCTCTACTTGATAAAGTACTGTTTATATATGCTGACTCGATTCCTATATCTCTAATTGCATCTACTTGATCCTTCATAAGTGATATCAAAGGAGAAACAACAATTGTAAGTCCCTCTACAATCATCGCTGGTACTTGATAACATATAGATTTCCCTCCACCTGTTGGCATAATGGCTACAGCATCATTCCCATTTAAAATTTCATCTATAATTTGCTTCTGCCCAGGTCTAAAGGAACTGTATCCATAGTATTTATTTAAAACTTCTAAAGCTCTATCATTAAAATCTGTAATATCCTTATTAAAATCTAAATTCATTATTAATGTTACTCCTTCTATAAGAAACCTACTCGTATCATATTTAAGATTATATCCAACTTCTTCAATTTACAACGACCTTATATCATTTATGTTTTTAATTATATCATAACCTAATTATTTAAACGAAGCGTCTTTAGAGATGTCATTAATTACTATAGTATTCCTCAAAACTCACCTTAACCATTGAAATTAGTGGTTTTAGATAGTATTACCTTTTTCTCTACAGTAAAAATGCTACCATTATTATTAATATAACAGCAGCATTTTATATAGGTAAATTACTTCAATACTTATAGCTTGCTTATAATCAAGTTACCAGACTCATACTTCTTTAATCCTTTATAGAATGCTACGTAGGCAATAATTATCCACACTACAGTAACTGCTAAAACTTCTAATGCTTTTATTAATGAAAAATTTATTACAACTTCTGCTGGAATATAAACCATGAATACCGTTGGGATAGCTGTATAAAGCACATATTTTATTGCTCCTTTAAAGATACCTTCTGGATATATTGCAAAACTAATCATGAATTCAGTTACAAGTTGAGCTAGACTATCTAAGTTCCCCGCATAAAAACTAAAACTATGACATGTTATTAGTACTGATGCAAATATAAGAGCTCCAGTGATGCAAAACAGGATAAATAACATAAAACTTTTAATATGAAATCCATTCATTATGATAAATAATATTACTCCATACAGTGTATCCCCCCATGCTGAAACTATTGTTTTAGAACAAAGTATATTTATAAGAGCATCTTTGGGTTGAAGAAGATACGTATCTAATTCTCCATTTAGTATCATTTTTGTTATATTCCCTACGTTACCAAAAACTAAAAAACTTACACCAAAGCTAGTGGACATTATAGACCAAAGCATCATAACATCTTTAAATCCGTAGCCTCCAATGGAGTTTACATTATTAAATAATACCCACCAAAAAAATATAAACGCAGAATTATTTAGTATCATTCCAAAAACTTGCACTAAAAAACTCACTCTATATTCCATTACAGCAGATAAGTTGAACTTAAAGTAGTACAATATTAATTTTATTGATTTTCTAACCTCCATTAACATTTAAATTCTTTGCCCCCCTCCTATACATTGTTGCTGACAACAAAATAAATATACCAAGGTATAGAATTTGAATCATAAACTGCCTTGAAAAATCATAAAAAGAAAAATTAACTGCTAACTTTGCAGGTACATAGGTTACGTAAGAAAAAGGAAGAAAATTAGATATATTCTTTAGCCATTTGGGGAAAAGTTCTATAGGCATAAGCATTCCGCCCAATGTAAAGATAAGTTTTGAGTAAATCCAAAAGAAGGCATTATTGTCTTCAAACCAAAATGAGGTCAGTGCTATAGTTATATAAATAAAAAAGTTTATTATACAGCCCACTACTAATGATATAAATATAAAAGGCAAAGAAACTAAATTGAAGCTATTAAGCGGTCCTACATATATCACTCCTATTATTATACCTATAAGACCATTTGTTAATAACTTGATTCCTAATTCTCCTATAAAATACGAAAAACAATATGCAATGTAATTATAAGGTTTATTTAAAAGGTATGCTATATTACCAGTCTTTACATCATCATTTACTTGAAGATGTATATCCGTTCGTGATAAGGTTATAAGTTCTGTAAATATTAAATACCATATCATTTGATTTAAGCTAAATCCAGCTATGGTATTGCCTTTACTGCCATATATATTTTTCCAAAGCATCAAATATATAAACATTATAAATACAAAAAATAAGTTCTTGCTTATAAAATTCCAGAAGTAAACTAAGTTGTTGGACATATTTATCTTCGATATTTGAAGATACTTATAAATTAACCGCATGAACTTCTCCTCCCCTATTAGATTTGTATATATGAGATATTATATCTTCCAATGGAGGATCCGATATTGTTATATCCTTTACTTTTCCTTTATTTATTAAATTATTTAAAATGACTTCTATGTCTTGATTTGATGTATCAACTTCAACTTTCAAGGCATTTTCTTTATTTTTTATTATATTAAGATCTTTATCAGTTATATTGACTGGAGTATCATACTTTATATTAATAACCTTCTTATTTAAATAATTGTGCTTAAGGTCTTTTATACTTTCATTTAATACTATTTCTCCATGGTTTATTATTATTGCTCTTTTACAAAGTTGCTCTATATCTCCTGAATCATGTGAGGTTAAAAATATTGTTGTTTTTTCTTCACTATTTAACTTTATAATTAAATCCCTTATATTCTGTTTTACTACAACATCCAATCCTATTGTAGGCTCATCTAAAAATATTATTTCTGGTTCATGAAGTATGGATGCTGCTATTTCACATCTTATTCTCTGGCCTAAAGAAAGCTTTCTAACAGGTATATCCATAAGTTCTTGAATCTCAAATATTTCTTTTAGATAGTTTATTCTTTTTTTTAGTTTAGTCTTATCCATATCATAGATATTTCCTAGTAAATTAAAACTATCTATTGGAGGAAGGTGAAACCATAGTTGTGACTTTTGGCCGAAAACAGTTCCTATATTATAGCTTAACCGCTTTCTCTCTTTTGCAGGATCCATACCAGCTACCTCAATGTGCCCGCTGCTAGAATGAAGTATACCCGTCATCATTTTTATAGTTGTTGACTTTCCAGCACCATTTGGACCAATAAAAGCTAAAATCTCCCCCTTCTGAACACTAAAAGAAACATTGTTTACTGCTTCAATTTCTCTGTAGCTTGGAGATACAATTGAACGTAAACTTCCTTTCAATCCAGGTTCTTTAGTTTTAACTTTAAACTTTTTGTACAAATTTTTTACTGTAATTATTTCCACATATGCCGCCTCCTTCATTGATTTTTTATATAAAATTTATAAAGAAAAAAAGCCCAAAGGACAAATCTCATCTTGAGACTCGTCCTTTAGGCTTTTATCCTAAAAGTGTAGAAAAATCCTGTATCGCTCGGACCAGACGTAATTATGGATGTGCCACTTCGAACCGAAATCTATTTTTAAAATAATAAGTTTTGTTACGAAGCGGTACATCTTTATACCGGAACCCTAGATACACTCTCATATTAGAAATATTATACATTATTTGTAAGCAATTGTAAACACGACTTAACCTTAAGTTCATATATTTGTAATATTTATAACTATATGCCCATATCTATATAATTTTTTTCAAAAACTTTACTATACTACAAACATAATTTCACATAATTATCCAGTTACTTGACAAAGTGTTAAAGGAACCTACATACAACATGTTTCATTACACATCTTACAAATAAATAAAAAATAAAGAGACATATTATTTAAATAAAAAAGTTCAATAATATGTATTCCAAAATCATTAGACGCTTTGATTTTTAAGTTTTTCTAAATCTCTAATATGCTTTTTCTCTTCATCGATTATAGTTGATAGTATTTTATAGTTTTCAGTTCCTATATCGGAATGTGATTTAATCAGAATCCCATGTATACTTAATAGTACAGCCAAGCCTTCCTTCTGAAATCTTAAGGCTATATCTACTACATCTTTTACTTTATTACAAACTACATTAGTTTTCTTTAATTTCATGAATTCATATATCAACTTAGCAGCTTTATCATAGGTAAAAAAGTCTATCTCTACATTTATATTTTTATCAATTTTTCCTTTTATATTTTCATATTTATCAGCATGTCTTCTATGCTCCTTAGCGAAAACCTTTGCAATTATTCTTACTCTTTCACTTAATTCTTTATTTTCACTGATTATCGTATAACCTTCTTCCGAATTTTTTTCAATAGTAATAAGCTTATCAATCAAATCAATAATGGTATACATTTTTTCATCCCCACAAAACATTCGTTCTCCATTAAATTATACACTAATTTTTATAGTTTTCTACATAATATATGGCATATATTATAACTTTTTTCTCTTTTCCTAAATCTATATATATTCTTGCTTGTAAGCAAAATAAAAGCCGCTTATTATAAGCAGCCTTATTCTTTATCATCTAATTAGATTTTCGTTTTATCCATAAGTATATTGTTCAAAGCATTAATAAACGCCATAGCACTAGCCTTTATTATATCAGTATCAATAGCTCTA
This sequence comes from Clostridium folliculivorans, assembly GCF_024341905.1. Classification (GTDB taxonomy): domain Bacteria; phylum Bacillota; class Clostridia; order Clostridiales; family Clostridiaceae; genus Clostridium_AR; species Clostridium_AR folliculivorans. Next base: position 381,930 of record NZ_BQXY01000001.1, on the reverse strand, counting down.
GATATATAATTCTTTTTATTATGACTTAAATTAATTGTTACTTTTCCTAAGGCCTCTTTACCTCTAGATATGCTGCTTATCTTGTATTCTCTTAAATCCACATCAAGTTCAGCTATCTCTTTTATAGCTGAATACAATGCATCTACAGCTCCATTACCTATGCTGCTTTTTTTATAGATCTTGTTGCCTCTCTTAAGCTTAACACTTGCAGAAGGGAAGATACTATTACTTATAACCTGTAAGTCTACAAGTTCGTAAAGATTTTTTCGTTTTTCAATGATTTCATCACCTAAATCAGTATTCAATTCAACTATATCTTCTATAAGGAAGTAAATATCGTAATCATACACCTCTTTTTTCAATTCCACAATTTCTTGAAACTTATCAAATATATGATTAAACTCTTCGTCAGTAAACTTTTCAAATCCCATCTTTATTAGTGCATCTTTGAGCTCACTCCTACCAGAATGCATTGTTAGGATTATATCTGAATCCTCCCTACCTATATCTTCTGGATGAATTATCTCATAAACATCTCGACTTTTAATTGCTCCAGCCTTATGAATTCCCGAAGAATGTTTAAAGGCATTTGCCCCTACAATAGCCTTATTTGATGCTACATCTAGCCCCATTATATAACTAACTAGACTAGAAGTTTTCTTTAACTCTGTAGTTATTAGATTAGTATATGATTTATAGTACTCCTCACGAACTTTAAGCGCCATTACTACTTCCTCTAAAGCTGCATTACCCGCTCTCTCACCTACACCATTTATGGTTCCTTCAATTTTATCAGCACCATTCTTAATAGCTGAAAGGGTATTAGCTGTTGCTAGCCCCATATCATTGTGACAATGTACGCTAAGTATGATTTTGTCATTTAAATTTTTCAAGCGATAATTTATTTTATTAACTAAATCCCCGAACTCTTCAGGTACTCCAAATCCAACTGTATCTGCTATATTCACTACTGTTGCACCTGCATTCACTGCATTCTCAATACTTTTCCAAAGATATTCAAAGTCTGCTCTTATCGAGTCTTCAAATGAAAACTGAACATCATCACAAAATCTTTTAGCATATTTTATAGCTTCTTCACTTTGAAGTAGTATCTGCTCTCTAGTTTTTCTAAGCTTTTTATCAATATGTATATCTGATACTCCAAGAGATATATGAATTAAGGGGTTTTCAGCAAATTTCAAGCATTTATATGCTAAATCAATATCATCCTTTACAGCTCTTGCTATTGCTGATATTGAAGTATAGCTACCAAGCTTTTTAGCTATGGTTTCTACAGTCTTAAATTCTTGGTTTGAACTTGCTGGGAAGCCTGCATCAATTATATCTACATTTAAGTTCTTTAATTGATCAGCTATTTTCAGCTTTTCATATAAATTAAGCTTTACCCCTTGTACCTGTTCACCGTCTCTTAAAGTGGTATCTAGTACCAAAATTCTTTTTTTCATATATCTAACCCCCAACATATGCATCTTTTATTAAATATATATACCTTTTTACGCATCTGCCTTTCCGGATATACATGAGGAAAACAAGGCAGGCGAGCAAATTCTTTTACTGTATACCCTAAAGAAGTATCTTAATCAGCTTAACTCACTAGGTTTAGCTATCATTAAAATTTTATAACTTCTATACAGTAAAAAATATGCCTATTTAAGTTAGACATATTCTTAATTGTAATATTGATTTTAGATTATTTTATACTCTAGCAACACCTGTTTCCCTTGCTGCTTTTGCAACTGCATCTGCAACCACCTTAGCAATCTCCTTATCTAAAGCACTTGGGATTACGTTATCAGGTGTCAACTCTTCTTCTTTTACAAAGTTGGCTATGGCATAAGCTGCTGCAATCTTCATTTCTTCATTTATTTCCTTAGCTCTTACATCTAATGCTCCTCTAAATATTCCTGGGAAAGCTAAGACATTGTTAATTTGATTTGGAAAATCTGATCTTCCTGTTCCTATAACTTTTACTCCTGCTTCCTTTGCTTCATCCGGCATTATTTCTGGTATTGGATTTGCCATTGCAAAAACTATAGAGTCCCTGTTCATTTTTTTAATCATATCTGCCTTTAATATTCCTGGAGCAGATACTCCTATAAATACATCAGCTCCTACTAAAGCATCAACTAAACTTCCCTGTATTTTATCAGGATTTGATAGCTTAGCTAAAGCTTTCTTTGCATCATCCACATTTTCAATTCCGTCATATAAGATCCCAACCTTATCGCATGCAATAAGGTTTTTGACTCCAAGTGATAATAACAATTTAGCTATAGCAGTACCAGCTGCTCCTGCTCCATTTACTACTACCTTTATATCTTCTATGTTCTTTTCAACTATTTTTAATGCATTGATTATACCAGAAAGAACAACTACAGCCGTTCCATGTTGATCATCATGAAAAACTGGAATATCTAACTCTTTTTTCAATCTTTCTTCTATCTCAAAGCATCTTGGTGCTGATATATCTTCTAAGTTAATCCCGCCAAACCCTGGAGCAATTAACTTTACTGCTTTTACAATATCATCAGGATCCTTAGATGCTAAAGCAATAGGGAATGCGTCAACACCTGCAAATTCTTTAAATAATATGGCTTTTCCTTCCATAACAGGTAGTCCAGCTTCAGGACCTATGTCTCCAAGACCTAATACTGCTGTTCCATCAGTTACAACAGCTACTAGATTGCCTTTTGCTGTATACTTGTATACATCATCTTTATTTTCATGTATTTTTTTACATGGTTCAGCTACTCCAGGAGTATATGCAATACTTAAATCATCTCTTGTTTCTACCTTCAGCTTAGAGATAACTTCTATCTTTCCTTTATGTGCTTCGTGCACCCTAAGACTTTCTTCAAAATAATTCATAATTTGTCTCCTCTCATAAGTTAATACTTATTTTAAAATGCAAATACTAACTTTATCGCTTTTTAATTTATAGACATACTACTTCATATTGAAATCTATCAAAATAATACTTCGTAGGTTCATCGAAAGCATTATTTTAAGTCCAATGATTGAAGTAGTATGTCTGTTCATAGGAATAGATGTACCACTTCGTAATAAAATTTATTATTTTAAAATTCTCTCACAAGAAGCCGTGAGAGCTTTAAAAATAGATTTCGGTTAGAAGTTGTACATCCTTAAATCTTCTGTATTAATAAAATTAAACTTCAACTGATCTAATATTTTTATCACTTTCAATTATATCTACAATATCAATAGGTGTAATCGATGAATTTACTTTCAAAATCATCTTTAAGTCTATAAGTTCATCTTCGTGTCTTTTTACAATTTTTATTTTTAAAATGGCAATGCCATTACTTTTTAATCTATCATTTATGTCTTTAACCACTTTTTCTTGGTTTGTAGCAGTAACATTTACCTGTACAGCCTTTGGTGATGATAACCATTTATAATCTGCATGTAAAACAGTTTGACCTATGATAATTATTATAGTAGCTGCAAACCCAACAGAGTATATTCCAGCACCAATAGCCATTCCTATACCTGCTGTTACCCAAATTCCTGCTGCAGTTGTAAGTCCTCTAATAGTATTTTTTTGCATAAAGATAGCACCAGCTCCTAGAAAACCAACACCACTAACAATCTGAGCCGCTATCCTTGTGGGATCTATGGGAACTTTTAAAAACGCTTCTGAATCTTGAAATCCATACTTTGAGATTATCATCATCAAAGCAGCCCCCAGTGCTACAATAAAATGAGTTCTAATGCCAGCTTCCTTCATTCTACTTTTTCGTTCCCATCCTACCAGTATTCCACAAAAAGAAGCTATTAGAAGTCTAGATAACTGTTCTAGTATCATCTTATAATCCATTATACCACCTTTGTCTGTAATTAATTTATATTTTTACTTTTCTTCTTATTTTTTTCTATATACATAGATACATCAGCCTTACTTATTAGTTCATCAATATTAGTTCCTTCATGAGGATAGGTAACATGGCCTATGCTGGCACCAACGCTATATTCAGCTTCACTTAGATACATAGGCTTTGTAATGTTTGTTTCAATTATTTTAATAAATTCATCAATTTCTTCATATTGAGAGATGTTCTTTAAAATTATAGTAAATTCATCCCCTCCAAGCCTATATACAATTCCTCTTTTCTTAGTAATATCAACCAATCTTTTAGCTATTACTTTTAGAACTATATCGCCCATTTGATGCCCTAGGTTATCATTTATCCACTTGAATCTATCTAAATCTATAAATAAAATAGTAACCGTACCTCCGGTCTCTTGCAATTCCTCAATGATTTCTTCTAATTGTCTCACAAAGAAGGCTCTGTTTGGAACACCTGTCAACCAATCATGATTTGCGATCTTTTCAGATAAATCCCTTGCCTTTTGTACTTCATAGTAACTTTCTATTAGTTTATCTAACATTTTATTAACTGAATCACCTATCTCTTTAACTTCATCTTTACATTCCAATTGTATTCTTTCAGACAAATCACCTTTAGCGATTCTTGCTGCAACAGCTTTTATTGATAATATGCTTTCCAAAATGGATTTATAAAATCCACCAAAAAGATAAATTATTATAAAAAGTATAAATACTACTACCGTAGTAATAATATTTCTACTGAATTCCAACTGTCTTATCTGTTCATCATAATCATTTTGCAGCACTGTTGCCTCTACTAATGATAACTTATCAACTTTGTCAATCATCTCAGTTGCATAGCTAAAGTAATTATCTACATTAATAGCTATTTCCTGAGGATATAATAATTTATCATTTAAGGTAAAAATCAAATTTTCGGTACCTTTAACTGCTTCTTTGTAAGGTTGCTCTATATGATCTTTTTTAGAAATATTTTTTGATATAACATTCATACTTTTTTCAGTGTATTTCATATTTTGTTTTATTGACTTTGCCATAAACTCAAGTGCTTCTCTATCATACACATCTAAATTTCCTTTTGCTACTGATTTTGCACCAACGGCTCTAATTTGACCCATTTGTTCTGTAATCTGTGGAAGTGTATTTATTAAGTTGTCAGCTAGATAGTAATTTTCTATCTTACTTTGTATCCTTAATTCTGAAATATCCGCTACAGATTGACACATATCACTTATATCAGCTATAAGTTTTGTATGTTCCTCAAAGGATTTTTCTAATGGAGAAACATTTAGATTATTCTTTACCTCAAGCCATTCTTTATTAATCTTTTCAAATTGTTCTTCGACTTTTAGTTGCTTATTATACTTACTGCTAAGAGATCTTATTTTTTCATTGTCATCATCAATATCTTTTTCATTATTCTTAATGTAGCTATAAAAATCTATATCTCCACTTAGAAAAACAGTTACCATCCCTCTATGCTTTTGAATATCTCTTGATAAATTAGTTAGTGCTATATTATATTCTAATCCTATCTTTTGCTTTGAAGCATAATTTAGTTGTCTGCTTACTTGAAGTATAAATATGGACATCATTATAGACATAGGCAGAAGAATTATTGCAAATATTAGTGCGAATTTTTTTATGTATCTGAGATTTCTCATTAATGCAATTGATGGCTTTAGTAATCTCAACTTAATTATCCTCCATAGTATTTTTTTATATTATCGATTATATGAGGGTATATTTTTATATCCCTATGAAAAAAATCGCTAACGGCCTTCCATTAGTGATTCTTTGTGTATCTAGCTTTTCTAAATAATGTGTAAAGCCTTATAGTTAATATACTCATTTTTATTCTCTATCTTCACAACACTATTTTTTTCCTAAAATAAAATATAGCTATTCGTAGATCTACTATCATTGCAATTTTCTAAAGAATAATAAATACATTTAATATCATGCCTTATGATATTTTTTACATATAATTTATAATATCATAAAAAGTCACTATTAGTTAATCTAAATATATTTAATATTAGTTAAACTAATAGCGACTTCTTTAATATTAAATTCCAGCTTCTTTAAATTTATGTTCCATAAACTCAGTTAACTTATGAAATGGTTTCTTAAGTACTGAAAGCATAATAAAAATTAAAGCAAACATAAATAGTGCAATTAGATTTTTATAAACAGTATCCCATATCGGACCAGCTATGGCCTCCCTAAATCCATTTATTGCATAGGTAAAAGGCCATAAAGGCTGAAGTATCCCGAATATCTTGGGATTCGTCTGTATTGGGTATATTCCACCTGCTCCTGCAATTTGAAATACCATTATCACTACAGCAATAGCTTTACCTACATTGCCAAATATAGATACTAAAGTAAAAATTATAATTGTAAAAGTTACAGCAGAAAATAGTGCAAAGATAATCATAAGTCTCATATCTACTGGTTTCACTCCTAAAATATATTTATCTCCTAAAGTAACTATTAGCGCTTGAATCATAGAGATCATTAGGAATAACAACATTTTTCCAAAATGCCTTTGCATAAGGTTCAATTTTTCTCCGTCTTCAAAGCTCTTTGCTTCAACTGTAAGTAAAGATGATAATAGTAATGCTCCAACCCATATAGCTAGTACTGTATAAAATGGAGTAAGACCAACACCAAATATCCCTGCATCATATACATCTGTTTCATTCACATTTATAGGAGAAGATATAAAACTTGCTATCTCCTCAGGATTCATCTTCATAAGTTTTATTATCTGATCTAAATTATCGTTATTTAAATCCTTCATCTTATCACTTAATTTGCTTAATTCCATTTGGAGTGCAGCTAGCTTGTTGCTCAGATCACTCGCCTGTTCCACTGATGCTTTGCTGCTTGCTATCCCAAAGTTTGCAAGAGCATCTAGTTGTGGAACAATAACCTTGGTAGACTCTAATATTGAATTCATATTATCCAAACTTGCTGTCATGCTATCTGCAGTATTGTTTAGCACGGAAACTCCATTTGAGTAAAAACCATTGGATACATTAACCACTTGATTAGACATATCGTTACTTATTTTAGAGAGTTGATCTAAAGATGTATTTATGCTTTCTTTAGAGGATCCGCTATTTATTGATGTTTTTAAACTATCTAGATTACTTTTTTCTATTCCTATAATAACTTTTAATGACTTTAACGAATTTATAATGGCTGTAATCTGACTATTAGGATGACTTTGATTTACTGCATCTAAACTCTTAATATCAGCATCTACTAGTTTATCTAAATCATCCATTATACTAGACAACTCTCCTATTATTGTGATTATATTATCTGTACTTGTTCCATTATTTATATCTTTTAATTTCTGCAAAAGCATTTGATTTTGATTGTTTAAACTTTGAATTTTTCCTATATCATTATTTAAAGTTGAAGCTAATGAATTTATGCTCTGTTTTGTTGCTATAGTAAGTTCTTTACTTGCCTCTGTTGCTTTCTGCAAACTGTTTATCTGCTCTGTTATCTTTGGTAATTTTGTTTTTACAGCATTCAAATATTTCTGAAGCTGCTCTGAGTTAGAATTTGCTTCTGTTATGTATTTTTCTATAGCACCTATATCACCATTTGCTTCTGTCATTGTATCCTTAAGTTGGATTATCTGTGCTTTGTTTATATTAAACTCTTCACCGACAGAATTAATAGTTTTAAGTGCTTCTTTATTTACAGTATCTACAAAGTTACTTTTAATATTTCTTGCAACTTGATCCTTTGCTGCGTTTGTAATTTTTGCTGCGATTGCATTTAACTTTTGATTAACTCTATATATGATATCAGGCTTTTTTGGAGTAACTGTAGTGAGGCTTACAAGTCCCTTTGAGAAATCTGAAGGAATTTCTATTAGAGCATAGTATTTACCTTCATTTAATCCATAGTTACCTTGCCACTGATCCACAAATACCCAGCCAATTGATTTGTTCTTCTTTAATTCAGTTACAATTTGCTCTCCTGCATTTATATTTTTGCCATTAAATGTTGTTCCTTCATCACTATTTACTACAGCTACTGGCAAGTTTCCTGTATTTGCATAAGGATCCCAGCAAGCCTTTATATTTATCCAAGCGTAAAGAGATGGCAAAATACACAATCCTATTACAATAGCTAAAGCAGCAGGATTTCTCAATATACTTTTCAAATCTCTTTTAAATACTTTAAAAACTTTCCTCATAATTCTCTCCTTAAATTCTTATTCTCCTATGCCAGACTCTTCAAATCTCATTTCAAACTTATGAACTTTATTATGCAAGGGTTCTTTGAAAAAGAAGCCTATCAAAATAAATACTGTTGCTATTATTAGTAGTGCAGTAAAATCTAGTACCACACTACTTATTAGAGGTCCAGCTATTGCTTCTCTAAAACCGCCTACACTATACGTAAAAGGAAATAGAGGTTGAAGTATTCTAAAAATCAAAGGATCTACTTGAATAGGATATGTTCCTCCGCTGCCAGCTAGTTGTATTATCATAAATACTATTGCTATAGCTTTACCTATGTTTCCAAGTATAGAAACTAGTGTAAAAGTTATAATAGCAAATGTTATAGATGAAATTATTGCAAAAATTATCATTAAAGCAGTGCTAACTGTATACACATTCAATAATGCCTTATCTCCTACTGACACAATAAAAGCCTGTATTGATGCCAAGGTAATAAATGTGATCATTTTCCCAAAATGTTTTTCTCTCAGTGATATATTTTCACTTCCCTCAAAAGATACTACTGAGGTTTTTAATAATGAAGTTAATAGTAGGCATCCAACCCATAAGGCCAAAACAGTATATATAGGTGCCATTGCTGATCCATAGTTAGGTATAGAATTTACTGCTTCCTCTTTTAAATTAATAGGATCAGCTATAAAATCTCCCATAAACTTAGGATTACTTTGTAAAATGCTTATTATTTGAACAAGGTCATTATTATTTACAAGTTGTAACTTTTCGCTCAATTTACTTATGGTATCTTTAAATTCAAGCAGTCTATAATTCATATCGCCAGATACCTTATTAGCTAGATTTGTTCCATCAATTGCTGTATTCATTAATTTATCTATTTGATTATTAAGATCCTGCGCTGACTTTAATAAATCAGTAGCGTCATTGGTAGCAGTCACTAGATTATTAGTAATAGTATTTAATGAAGTTCTGGCGCTTGTATTGTATTGTTTGGTTGCATTAATTATTTCAGTATTTATATCAGTTATTCCGCTATTTATAGAATCAAGTATATTTTTATTAATTTTATTTGCTTCATTTATATGAGTTCTTGCGTTTTCTAATCTACCTTTCTCATCACTTAATGAAGTTTGAATATTTTTTAATGATGCAATCATTTTAGTGACTTCAGCATTAGGACTTGCTTCATTCACTTTTTGAAGAAAATCTGCAGTAGAACTAATTCCATTACTTATATTACTTATCTCCATAGTAACTTGACCAATAATTGAATTAGTTTGCGAAATTGTAGCATCAGAGGCTACAGTATTCAGCTCCTTCATCGAAGCTTGAATCCTATAAACTGAAGCCTGTGAATTATTTAAAGTTGTATTAATATTATCAAAAGAACTATTCATTGAATTTTGAGTCGACTTTATTAAATTTTTATTATTTTCATTGCTTTCTATCACTGAATTAAGCCCACTGCTTATTGATGGCATAGTTGATTTTATTTCAGTTAAAAACTTACTCAAGTCTTCAGATCTGGTATTAATGTTTTGCAAAGTACTCAAAATTAAATCCATGTTTTTATTCATGTCAATTATGTTATCTTTTAATTTTATTATATCTTGTTTATTTTTCTCAGCATTTTGCCCTACATCATTTAATGATGAAAATATAGTTTCATTGACGGTCTCAACGAAATTAGCAGTTATCTCCTCAGTCAATGTATTTTTGGCTACCCCTGTAATCTTAGTAGCAACTGGATTAGCCTTTGTATCTACTTTATAATTTATTTGAGGTTTTTTAGGGTTATCTGATAAAACACTTATAAAGCTTGAAGAAAAATCCTCTGGTATTTCAATAGCAGCATAATAAGTGCCATCAACCACTCCCAAGCTTGCAGACTTAGAATTGACAAATGTCCATCCTATCTTTTTGTTATCTTTAAGCTTTTTGATAACTTCTTCACCAATATTAATTTCTTTTCCTTTAAAAGTCACCCTTCTGTCATTGTTTACCACAGCCACCGGTATAGTACTGGTGTTTTCATATGGATCCCAACAGGCTTTTATGTTCACCCATGCATATAAAGAAGGAATAATGCATAATCCTCCAACGATTAATAATGCAATAGGATTTTTTGCTATACTCTTCATATCTCTTTTAAAGACTTTTAAAATATTCTTCATTGTATACCCTCGCTTTATTCATAGATATAGATGTACCACTTCGAACCGAAATCTATTTTTAAAACTCTCACGGCTTCTGGTGAGAGAATTTAAAAATAGGGTTAAAAATAGTTTTAGGTTTAAAGTTATCCATTAATACATATATCACCTTTCCGGGAAGCAAATAGTTGTCCCATCTCAATCAATGCATTATATAGAAGTTTTCTTTTTAAGCCAATTTACTAAAAGCATCAAGTGAACGATGTTTGACACAGATAGTCTATTAAAATATAATAAATTCTTGTGATTATTGGTTTCTTAAAAATATTATTTTAATCAATTAATAATACATTTATAAAGTTTGCAAATATTCATTAATATATTTATATATATTTTGACTTTAAGGAGATTATATTTAATGGACAAGAAAAATAATTTATTACCTTATATCTCAGTATCTACTAGTTCCATAATTTTTGGACTTAGCTTTTTATTTTCAAAGCAAGCGCTTACTGTAGCAAGCCCTTTTATGCTTGTATCATTTCGTTTCTTACTTGCCTTTTTGGTTATGACTGTATTAATAATCTTTAGAGTTATAAAAGTAGATTATAGAAACAAACCTCTAGGTGGTTTACTTCTCCTAGGACTCGCAGAACCAGTAGTATATTTTATATTTGAAACTTTCGGTGTTAAAAACGCCTCTTCATCTGTTTCTGGACTTATGCTCTCCTTAATACCAATTGCAGTGACCTTATTAGGTATTTATATATTAAATGAGATTCCTTCAATAACAAGAGTTGTTTTTATAATAATTTCTGTACTTGGAGTTGCCTTAATTGGAATTATGAGCAGTACTAGTGGACAAGAAACTTCACCTCTAGGAATATTATTGTTACTTGGAGCAGTTACGTCAGCAGGCTTTTACACAATAATATCAAGAAAAGTATCCAGACATTATACCCCAGTTGAAATTACTTATTTTATGATGTTTTTTGCAGCACTTTGTTTTACTATAATGAACTTAATAGATGTATCAATCAATGGAGATATTCACAGCTACTTTGAACCTTTAAAAAACAAGACCTTTATAGTCTCTATCTTATATTTGGGAATAATATCTTCCATAATCGCATACTTTTTAACTAACTTTACCCTTTCAAAGATTCAAGCTTCAAAAATGTCTGTTTTCTCTAATGTATCAACAATAGTTTCAATAATTGCTGGTGTCTTAATTTTGAAGGAAAGCTTTCACATATATCATTTTATTGGATCTATACTTATCCTTACTGGGGTTTGGGGAACAAATAAATTTAAATAAATTAAAAGGTGACCTAGAAGTAAAATAATAATTAACTTCTAGGTCACCTTTTAATTTTTGATTTTTAGCTTACCTTTTCATTTTCTCCAAATGCAGATTGCTCTATGTTATCACATATATTTTCTTCTCCTATGATATCTATAAAGCCATATTTTCTTAGCATTTTCATTGGCTGTTCTTGTACATCCATAATTTTAAGTGTTGTGTTATTACTTTTGCATATATCAGTCAGCATTTCAAATGAATGATATGCTGTAGAATCCATATAAGGTACTTTGCTCATTTTTATTATCAAAACTTTAGGTGGAGCCCCCATCTCAGTTATGGCGCTTACGAACTTATTAGCTGCTCCAAAGAAAAATGGGCCAGTAATTTCAAACACTGCAACGCCTTCTTCTAAATTTTCCTGATCGTTTATAAAATTTTCTTCATATTCACTTACATCGTCATCCAATATGTATTTAACTTCTGTTACTTCAGCCATCTTCTTCATGAATAATAGTGAAGCCAGAACCACCCCAACACCGATGGCTACAACTAAATCCAATACGATGGTCAATATAAAGGTAACAATGAAAACTAAAGAATCACTTTTTGGTGCCTTAAATATATCTTTAAAAGCAGACCATTCTCCCATGTTATAAGACACCATAACTAAAACTGCAGCTAAAGCTGACATTGGAACCAACTTTACATATGGCATGCAAACTAATAGTATAACAAGTAATCCAAGTGAGTGAACCATTCCTGCAACAGGAGTTCTTCCACCATTTTTAACATTAGCTGCAGTTCTTGCTATTGCACCAGTAACAGGAATCCCTCCAAAGGCTGCAGAAAAGATATTAGCAGTTCCCTGAGCAATTAACTCCATATTTGAACGATGCTTTCCTCCAATCATTCCATCTGCTACTACTGCAGATAGTAATGATTCTACACCTCCAAGAATAGCTATTGTCAAGGATGGCATTAAAAGTTCATTTATCATCCTCATATTTATTTTTGGCATTGAGAAACTTGGCAAAGAAGAAGATATATGTCCAAATTGTTTTCCAATAGTGTTAATTGGCAGATTAAATACAACCGTAATTATAGTTACTATTATTATAGCAACAAAGGTTCCTGGTATTTTTTTGTTTATTTTAGGCCATGCAATTATAATAGCAAGCGTAAGCAATGCTATTAGAGCACTTGATAAATTGGTAGTTCCTATATTTTTAATGTACGCTTCCCATTTACCTATAAACTCTGAAGGTACTGATTGTATTTTAAGTCCCAGCAAATCTTTAATTTGAGTTGAAAAAATTGTAATGGCTATTCCACTTGTAAATCCTGTTGTAATTGAGGATGGTATAAACTTAATAAAACTTCCTAGTTTTAATCCCCCAATTATAATTAGGAAAATCCCCGCCATTATAGTAGAAACTATAAGACCATCCAATCCATATTTTTGTATTATTCCATACACTATAACTACAAATGCACCAGTAGGTCCACCTATTTGCACCCTACTTCCCCCAAGCAGAGATACTATAAATCCACCAATTATAGCTGTATATAGCCCCTTTTCTGGCGATACTCCTGAGGCAATAGCTAAAGCAATAGATAAAGGTAGTGCAATGATAGCAACAATAATTCCTGAAATAAAATCTTTTGTAAATTGTTCCTTTGTATATCCTTTCATGCAGGTTACAGACTTCGGAACTAATAACATTTTTATCCCCCCGATATTTTAATTATAGATAAACTACTTCAGTCCTTGGACTCCAAATAAAGATTTCTGTGCTTCTACGAATCTTTATTTGGATAAATTCTAATATGAAGTATTTTATCTTTACATACATCTACAGATTTACTACTTTATATCTTCTGTCTTTTCCACGTCATTCAAAGATTCATCACACGCTATGATTCTTAAAATCACTTTTTGATTGAAGTAGCACTTCTTTAGATATACATTGTTAAGCCGTAGAAATTATAACACATAAATCCAAATTTAAAGTAAATGTTCCAATTTTTTAAATTATTTATCTATTGAATAACTTCCTACAAAATTCATCATATTACGGATTATATTATTCACTTTATACTATCTTTAATTTTTCTCTGTTTCTGATCTCTGATACTCCTTCTTCACTTAATTCATACATTCCTTTATCCAATTTCTTAAACCATCCATAATAATTATTATAAATAATAGAATAAGTTCTCTTATGTTCAAACCCTATCTTTGAAAGACTTGCTGCAGAAGTGGGGCCATTTTCCATCATATATTCAGCTATCTTTATAGACTGCTCTCTATACGCTGTCATTAACTTCTTGCCTTTGCTACCTCCAACATTATCTTCAAGGCTTCTTCCTTTAAATTCTTTCACTAAACTATTTCTTTTTTTCTTTCCTGAATTTACACTCTTCTTTATATCGAAAGGAGCTGGTTCTATATTAATTTTTACAGTATACTCATTATCTTTTTTTGAAACTAATATAAGTCCTATTTGTAGCCTTCTTATCAAATTACAGATATCTTTCCACTTCTTACTAAAAAAATTAATTTTTGGTTTTGGGATAGCTATATACACTAAGTCAGCAAATTTTTGCCTATTGGTAGCTTGTACTAATAATTCTATAGTCAATCCCTTTTTAAGTTCCACTACTACTACTTTATCGCCTTTCATTGCAAAAACATCGCAATTACCTACTTCAGCTTTAACATCATATCCAATGCTTGTAAGATATTCTCTAACAGGCTTATATAATTCTTCTTCAAGTAAAAAATCCTTCTTCATTATTAAACTCTCCACATGCTAATTAATCAATCATATACTATGTACAACAAAAACATCCTCATAATATCCTCTACTAAAAGTTTAGTTGAGTTTACAATTTACTTTCATTTAATATATTTTCATATAGACATACCACTTCATATACTTTCAGATTGAAGTGGTATGTAATTCATGTTTATTAAATTTTAAATTTACTTATACTTTTTTCTAAACTTTCAGAACTATTCTTCGTATATATTGCTTCTTCAACCAATTTATTCACATTTTCCACCATAGTCATTGTCTTTTCTGCTATGTTAGTTGATCCCATTGCTCCATCATTAGCAGCACTAGTTATCTCATTTATTGTTGTTACCATATTACTTATTGACTTCGCCAATTCCTCTGAAGTTGATGAAAAATCTGATACTAGTTTCTCTACAAAAACCGCATCTTGTCTATACTGTTCACCTGTTTTTACAAACACATTATAATCATTAAAAACAGTATCGTCCATAAACTTAAGCATATTTTTAGAGTCTTCAGTTAAATTATCTACAGAATCAATAACTAATTTTGTAACATTTTGAATTTCTGTAGCTGCACTTTGTGAATTTTCAGCAAGTTTTCTTACTTCTTCAGCTACTACAGAAAATCCTCTTCCAGCCTCTCCTGCACTTGCAGCCTCAATTGCTGCATTTAATGCCAATAAATTTGTTTGTGAGGCTATTGTAAGAATAGTTTCAGATAGTAATTTTATCTTTTCTATTGATCTTGCCTTTTCTATAGAAACAATTATATTTTTTTGAGTTTTGTCATATATATCCTGAGCTATTCTTTGCGAATTCACAGCCTTTATCTTCAATTCCTCGGCTCTTTTCTTTATTTGTTCAGATGCATCTTTGCCACTCTTTGCTTTCTCCGAAGTCTCCTCTATTGATGTTTCAATCACTTCAGAGTTCTCGTTCATCTCTTGAGCTGAGGCAGATGTTTCTTCTAATCCTGCCGATAATTGTTGAGTTGTTGAAGAAATACTTTCTATGTCAACATGTAGATTATCTAACCTTGAATTAATAGTATTGATATTATCTTCTATAGATCTAGTCTCTTCCATAACTTTTTTCACTATAGATTTAATACCCTCCTGCATCCCCCCTACAGCTTTACTTATATTACCTATCTCATCTTTTCTTCCTAGCACTTTTTTATCGATCTCAATACTAAAATCTCCAGTTGAAAACACTTCAATTTTGTTTTCTAATATTTCTAAATCTTTAGTTATATACTTAGCTATACCAAATGCAATGAATACACCTATAATTATTACAGCAATACTAAACCCACCAATGTATATTGCCATTGCTGTCAATTCCTTTTGAACATCTTCTTGTGCTATACCGACAAACCACATACCTATTACATTACCATCTTTATCTTTTAGAGGTACATAGTTAGCTTGTACATCAATCCCCTGTATATTTACCCTACCTATATAAGAGTTTCCGTCTTTAATAACCTTTTGTATAACGGCTTCACTAGCTTTAGTTCCTATGCTCCTCTTGCCAGTCTTATCTTTAACATTTGTAGCAACTCTAGTATCCCCCATAAAGATAGTAACATACATTCCTGTTTTTTCTTTAATTTCGTCTATAACAGAATAATCTTCATTAATAAGGTTATCTCCTTTATACAGTTTTCCATCTTGTACTTTCCAACTTCCTTGATACTTCTTATCTAAAATAAGCAATCCCATATTTGAATTAGTATTAAGTTCATTTGATATCTTCATTTCAATCACTTTGGTAACTTTATAGTATATAATACCTCCAAGTAGTGAAGAAAATATAAGAAGTGTTAACGATATGATTAAGGTGACTCTCCATTTTAATCTCATTCCATTACCTCTCTTTCTACAATTCTCGTATATATTACTAATTTAAGTATACTTTGTTATTTAGTTTATCGCTATATTTTTTAAATTCTTAATCTTCTAATCACACATTTTTTAGTACTCAAAATTAAAGTTTTGTAAAAATCACACGAAAATTGTCATATAAATAACTAAATTCCATTGATATCTTCAAGACTTTATAAAAATCTTTTAATTAATATAAAATTTAAAATTGAGGTGAATTATTTGTCTAAGTTTTTTAAAATTAACAACATCAAATTAGGTGGTAAAATGAGCCTAATCTTGCTTATTCCAGTACTATCTTTATTCTTTGTATCAGTTCTTGCATTAATTGACATTGATTCAATAAATAAAAAATTAGTATCGGATTTGTATGATAAGGTACATACAAGTGAATATTGGCTACTAAATGCTGATAGGGACTTTTATCAGGCATTGAATGCTGAAGCAGAATTAGAAAGTCCTGATAAAGATTCTGATCTTAAAAGCTTGAAAAACGATTATACTGAAAACATAAAGCAAACTCAAGATAGAGTTAAGCTAGCAATCGACATACTAAGTAAAGATCAAGCCACTTTAAGTAAAATAACCCATAAAGATTCAAATTTAAATATTTTTCAACTTTATGATAACTTTAATAAAGATCTTAATTCATGGACAAGTCTCTACGATCCTGAAACAAACACTTTAAAGGATAAGAAGCAATATTTAGATGCTTTTAATTCAACAAGAAATAATATAAATCAGATGGAAGAAATCCTAGACAATTATGGTAAGCAAGTTATTTTTAATAGTGCAAATTCTGTACAAAGTGTTAAAAATATAATTATGACTGTATCTATTTCTACCTTAGTCATTTCATTACTTCTAGGTATCGCTTTGATAACTAACATTAATAGAAGAGCAAGAGTTGCTATTTCTTTAATTAATAAAACTGCTGATTTTGATCTTAAATATGATGATAGTTATGCTAAATATTTAGAAGATAAAGATGAGTTTGGACAAATAATTAAAGCTGAAGGTACCTCAAGAAATGAGTTTAGACGAACTTTAACAGATGTTATCTCATCCACTAAATCTGTAAACTCAATGGTGGATAAATCTAATTCAAACATGACCAGCTTAGGCCTAGAGTTAGAGGATATATCAAAGACTGTGGAGCAATTATCTGCTGGAATGGAAGAGACATCTGCAGCTACTGAAGAGATGAATGCTTCTACCCTAGAAATTGAAAAGGCTGTTGAAAATATTGCCAGTAAATCAGAGGATGGAGTTACTTCTTCAAGAGAAATTAGCGGTCGTGCTACTGCATTAAAATCTGAAGCTGCTGATTCTCAGAAAAAGTCTCAACAAATATTAGTATCTCTCGATAGTAATTTAAAGGCATCGCTTAATGAAGTAAAAGCTGTTGAACAAATTAATTCATTGACTTCAAGCATATTAGAGATATCATCACAAACCAACCTACTTGCTTTGAATGCAGCAATTGAGGCCGCAAGAGCGGGAGAATCAGGAAAAGGTTTTGCAGTTGTTGCAGATGAAATAAGAAAACTAGCAGAAATTTCAAAACAAAGTGCAATGGAAATTCAAGACGTTACAGCTTCTGTTATAAACGCTGTTAATAAATTAAGAGAAAGTTCTGTGGATGTGTTAGCTTATATGGAAAAGCAAGTAATTCCTGACTATGAAAAACTTGTTAATACTGGAGATCAATATAACGTAGACTCCTTAACATTTAATGACCTAGTGACAGACCTAAGTTCTACTACTGAGGAACTACTTGCATCTATTCAAGATGTTACTAGATCAATCACTGAAGTAAGCAGTGCAACTAACGAAGGTGCAACTGGAATGACAAGTATTGCTGAAAAAACTACTAACATAGTTGAAATGGCAAATGAAGTGATAATTCAATCTAATAAATCAAAGGAAACTGTAGACAGTCTAGTCTCAATGATTTCTAAATTTAAATTGTAGTGGTAAAACACCGTTGAAATTATTAAACATAAACAAATTACATAAAGAATATATAGAAAAATCTCTGTAAATCTATCATCTAGATCTACAGAGATTTTTATTATTGTTTTTCTTTTATTGTGCCAGCCAAAGTGCTGGAACATTTGGTGGTTCCCAACCTACTAGTGAGGTATGAGCTTGTCGACAACTATAAGTTATTCCATTATAGGTAACCAAAGCTCCTACAGCATAATAAGTATTAGGTGCCCATGCTGAAATTCCTGTTGATGCTTGTGTCTTTGCTGATACAGAACCGCTCCATGCACTTGCTCCGGCTGAATTTACTGCTCTTACTCTATAAGTATGAGTTGAGCTTGCAGCTAAATTATTATTGGCATATGGACTTGTCACATTAGTTACTACAGCTCCATCAACCTCAATATCATAACTTGTTGAATTTGATACTGTGCTCCAAGTTACATTTATCTGTGAAGTACTTGCAGCTGCTGCTGATAAACCTGTTGGTACTGCTGGCACTGTCACTGAAGTAGCAGTTTTAGCTGATACAGCTGTACTCCATGCACTTGTTCCTACTGAGTTTACAGCTCTTACTCTATAGCTATGAGTCGAACCTGCAACTAAATTGTTATGAGCATACGGACTTGATACATTAGTAATTACAGTACCGTCTACTTCAAGATCATAGCTTGTTGCATTTGATACCGAACCCCAAGTTACGTTAATCTGTGAAGTACTTGCAGCTGTTGCTATTAAGCCTGTTGGTACTGTTGGCGCAGTTGGAGTTACTATTCCACCAATTCCAAGCTTTGAAGCAATAGTACTAGTAAGTGGCATTCCTGTAGCTGGATCATCATTTGATATATCCCAAGCGATTACACCACCAAAGCCATTATTTATAACATAATCACATCTTGCAGCAGCTGAGGTAGCATCTTCGTAAGTATACATTATTCCTAATGAAGAATTATATAGCCATGGAACCTGAGAATAGCTATCTCTATACTTTACATAACCTGATGTTTTTTCTAATTGTAACATTTGGCTATAAGAGTTTTGTCCACCTGGGTTATTTGGATCATCAAGATTACCTACAGGAGCTCCACTTGCCTTTGCAAATAGTCCATTAGTCCCAGTAGTCTTATCAACATTTTTCCAACCTCTTGAGTAGAATGGTGAGCCAGCATTTAATTTATCAGCTGGTACATGATATTTATTTACAAAATACTTCATTATATAGTCTGTATTGTACTTGTTCTTTATATCTATTGGTGATGTAGGTGACGGATCATTGGGATTTGCATATATAGCTGATTGGTGATTTGTAGTATTTTCAAAAGCACCATGGATATCATAAGTCATAACATTTATCCAATCTAGATATTGACTATATACATCTGGTTGAGTTAAATCTACCTTGTCGTATCCTCCTGGAGCTGCTATAGTTAATAACTTACCTGACAATCCATTATTATTATAAGCCTGTCTTATTTCTTGCATTAAAGAAGTATAGTTTTGCTTATCTTCAGGACCACCTGGACAGCCTCTATCATATTGATCCCCTGGTGCAGCTGTTCTATTAACACCTGGATACTCCCAATCTATATCTATACCATCAATAAAAGGATATTGTTTTAAGAAAGAAACTACACTGTTTATAAAAGTAGCTCTATTAGCTGCAGTGCTTGCCATAGCATGGAAGTTTTCACCTCTTGTCCATCCACCTATTGAAACAAGTATTTTTACATTTGGATAAAGTGATTTATAGTATTTATACTCTCCAAAGTGTCCTCTTAAATCACCTGGATTCCATCCACCTGAATGAGGGAATGTAGCTTGATAATCAGCATACTCATCAGTACTTGCTAACTTATAGGTTGAATCTACTGTGAAAAAGGCATGATTTACAACTGTAACCTTATCCCAAGGAATATTATCAACAGACATACTGTTATGCGCAGCGCTATACATTCCCCAGTTTGGAAAGTATACAACAAACCTCTTTGCAGCTGCTTGAGTAGTTAAACTAGTATTAGTACTAGCTGAAGCTGTAGCACTGGTTAATGTAGGAGCAGCAAGAGACAAAACAGATAGAGAAATAGCAATAGAAATAACTTTCTTTAATGATATTTTTTTCATTTTCTTACTCCTTTCAATTATCTTTTTCTACCTATTGTGCAAGCCAAAGAGCTGGCACATTTGGTGGTTCCCATCCTACTAATGAAGTATGAGCTTGTCGACAACTATAAGTTATTCCGTTATAGGTAACTAAAGCCCCTACTGCATAGTAAGTATTCGGTGCCCATGCGGTAACTCCTGTAGAACTTTGAGTTTTAGCAGATACAGAAGTACTCCAAGAACTTGCTCCTGCTGAGTTCACAGCTCTTACTCTATAAGTATGAGTAGAACCTGCTGCTAAATTGTTGTGTGCATATGGACTTGTCACATTAGTTATTACAGTACCATCTATTTCAAGATCATAGCTTGTTGCATTTGATACTGCGCTCCAAGATACATTTATTTGTGATGTGCTTGCAGCTGTTGCTGTTAGACCTGTTGGTACTGTTGGTACTGTAACTGTAGTAGCTGTTTTAGCTGATACAGATGAACTCCAAGCACTTGTACCAACTGAATTTATAGCTCTTACTCTATAAGTATGAGTAGAACCTGCAGCTAGATTCTTGTGCGCATATGGATTTGTCACATTCGTTACAACAGTGCCATCTACTTCAAGATCATAGCTTGTTGCATTTGATACAGTACTCCAAGATACGTTTATTTGTGATGTGCTTGCAGCTGAAGCTGCTAATCCAGCCGGTACTGCGGGCACTGTTTGATTGTTTCCTAAACCATCCAAATAAGGACGATAATTGTTTGTAAATTCATTTCCAGTATATGCATCCCAGTTAATAGACCAAGCCATTAATCCTCTGAAGCTCGCATATCCTTGAGCATTTGCAAGCTTATAACTTCCCCCATAAGATTGTCCTTTAATTAAATAATTCAATGCTTTAATCATTTCTGTAGGACTTATATATCCACCACTTGGCGCTGCAGCCTGATTAGAAGGTAACCCAATAATTACTTGATCCTGCCTTAATGCAGGAAATACATTGTTTGCATTGCCTCCAGCTGGGAAGCCTTTTAACAACATTTCTGCTAAAGCTACTTCAAAATCAGCAGTTCCTTGAGTGTATACTTTTCCATCTAGTCCATAGCATGAACCTGAATTATAGTGTTGTACATGAATATAGGTTAAAATATCTTTTACTCCATATATAAGAGGTAGATATGCTCCCCATATACCGCCATAAGTACCGAAACCACCTTGAACATATGCAGTTTCAGGTGCCATACTAACGATAAAATTTGAACCATAATGGTTATATATTTCTTTTATTGCGGCAATTAAATTTACTATCTGTGGTGTTGTAGGATTTTTCAAATCACTATCTCCGCCATTCAATGACATACCTGTTTCAAGATCTATATCTATACCATTGAAACCATACTTATCAATTATAGATATCATTGAATTAACAAATCTAGTCTTTGCAGCTGCATCTGGTAAAAGCACCACTCCATTTTGTCCACCTATTGATATTACTACTTTCTTTCCTATACTGTTTAGGTATGCTACGTCTGACTTGAAACTTGCGTCTGTTCCAGTTACTGGTGCAAATTGCATCGTACTTCTGTCACCTCCTGATTCTGCGAAAGCAACGTTGACAACATCCCATTTGCTTGAAACATTACTTAAGTTTATTATGCCTGTCCCATTGTCAAAATTATGCCAGTATCCTACAAGAAGTCGGCTGTTAAGGGCTGGTGCGGCAAGTACACTAAAGGATGGTAATGCTAAGAAAGTAAATACTATTGCCACAAGAAGTGAAGAAATTAGTTTAAGCTTCCTTTTCATAAAAAACTCCTTTCAAATATTTAATTTATATAATTTTAAGGATCGCTTTTTTATGGAATCTTTATTAAGGTTGGACTTTTTTATTAGTATTTTTAGATATAGTTATAACTATAAAAGGTAGTGCGTTTAAAGAGGTTTATATATATAGATGTATATACCAGTTTGGTTTTATTAAAACATTTTATTTTCTTTTATTTAGGCTATGTTTAAGAATATTGTTGAAATTAATTGGTTATAAAGGAGATGCTATATGAGCGAGCAACTAGAATTAAATGATTTTTTCAGATGGAATGGCGTTAATAAACTGTACTGTTCGAACGTAGTGAGTTTACAGTTTTAGCCATGGAATATGACAAAATCATATTAATTCTTTGCGTAAGCTCATTAAAGCGTCGGATGATTAACCAATCAATTTCAACACGGTGCTTTCACAGCGCCTTTATTTAATATTAATTTTATTGTTTTATTATTGTGATTCATTAGATATACAAGTAGAAAATAAGTTATTTAGAATTAATTTATAGAAATGTATTATGTTAGCTACTGTAGATAACAGTTAGTAAAATATTCACCTTTTAAATCTAGTAATTATAATTGTTTGAAATAATTACTAATTTTTATATCCTTATTATATAATCATAAATTCATTTTGTAAACATTATTTTTAATATTTTAGTTACTTATATTATCTATTAGTTGTATAACATTACATATTCTTTATTATCAAGTTATAACTTTACCTCTTACAATATAAAGCCATACTACTTCATATTGAAATCTATCAAAATAATACTTCGTAGGTTCATCGAAAGCATTATTTTGAGTCCAAGGATTGAAGTAGTATGTCTGTTCATAGGAATAGATGTACCACTTCGTAATTAAATTTATATGAATATATAGAGTTTAGACTGCCTTAAGCCATATATACTAACTTATAATATAAAATCTTCATTTTTATTAAGCTTACGCTATTTGACTTCAGCACTGAATCCATTAAAATTGATTGTATTCTATATCCTAGAAGGGATTGATTTAAATGACAAATAAAAGCGCTGAAAGCAGCTTTTTTATTCATACAAAAGATAATAAAAAAATATTTATATATTGCTGGGATGATGTTATTTCTCCTAAAGGCGTTATCCAAATAGTTCATGGTATGGCCGAGCATGCTGGTAGATATGAAGAGTTTGCTAAATTCCTAAATTCTCATGGTTTTATTGTATATGCAGGGGATCATAGAGGGCATGGTAAAACTGATGAACTAAACCTTGGATACATTGGTAGAGATGGTTTTAATAAAGTTGTAGAGGATCAACACGTTTTATTAAGCTCAATCAAAAGCAAGTATAGTAATCTCCCTATAATCTTTTTTGCTCATAGTTTTGGCTCTTTTATAGGACAGGAATACATTATCCGATATGGAAACGAGCTTTCAGGTATAATACTTTCTGGCTCAGCTATGAGAAAAGGGATAGATGTTGATGCTGGAATTGTTATATCCTACTTTCAGAAAAATATTTTTGGAGAAAGGAAAGAAAGCAAGCTTCTGGATTTTTTAAGCTTTTACAATTACAATAAAAAAATTAAAAACTCAGCTTCAAAGTTTTCATGGCTTACCACAGATGAATTAGAAATAAAGAACTATGAAAATGATCCTTTATGTGGAAATACAGCAACCTGTGGTTTTTATTATTATTTTCTTAGAGGTCTGAAAAATCTATATAGAACTAATAGATTAAAAGAAATACCAAAGGATCTTCCTATATTAATTATATCTGGAGATGATGACCCAGTAGGAAACTACGGCAAATGGGTAAGAAAACTATATAATTTATATAAAAACCTACAGCTAGAAAATGTTAATATCAAATTATATCCTGGTAAAAGACATGAACTAACAAATGAAACTGATAAAAAAGAAATATTTTTAAATCTTCTAAATTGGGCTGAAAAAAATTGTCTATGATAGTTATCTATTAACAATTAGAAACAATTTAATCTAAAATTATATCCTATTTCAATAGATACACATAAGAAAACTTATATGGGTATTTATTACTAATATACCTTATTTGATTTATCTACAAGTTATGTTAAAATTGAACATACTTAACTCTACTTGTACTATAGGTAAGATACTAAGCTTATAAGTATAAACTTTAAATATATAATAAGGAGACTTACTATGAAAAAAAACTTTAATTCTAAAATGCGTGTGGCCGCAATAATTTTCTTCGCTTTAGTTGCATTATGTTTTCATTTTATCTTTTTAATGCCACTATCTCTTAGCTTTTTTTCTACTACATTATTTATATCCATAGCAATCATAATTTTTTCAATACTCTTCTCAGGATTCTCTGAGAAGAAGCTAGTACTTTTACTTATACCACTTACAATAATACTATTTATCGGTTATTGTGTATCCACAAGTGGTTTGTTCAGATCTAAGTCTTATAAAAGCTTAATCGGAACTATAAAAGAGCAGGAATTTTCTAAAGACATATCTCCAATTGATATAACACAATTACCTGTTGTAGATAAAGCTTATGCAGAGAAATTAGCTGAGAAGAAGCTAGGTGAAGCCGGAGCAATAGGTAGCCAAGTTGTAACAGGCGAACCAGTAAAACAAATAGTTAAAGATAAGCTTTGTTGGGTTGTACCTTTACTTCATTCTGGTTTTTTCAGCTGGGTGAGCAACCGTGAAGGAACTCCAGGATATATAGTTGTAAGTGCTATAAATGCTGATGATGTTACTTTCGTAAAAGAATTAAACAATAAGCCTATTTCTTTAAAATATCAACCAAACGCATATTTAGGCGATGATCTTCAAAGACATGCTTACTATAAAGGTAATGAATTCACTGGTCTAACAGACTTCTCATTTGAGATAGATGATAACGGAACTCCTTACTGGGTTATTAGTAGATATAAAAATACTATTGGTTTTGCTGGAGAAACTGTTATAGGTACTTGTATCGTAAACGCTCAGACTGGACAAGTTGATAACTACGATATCAATAATACTCCAAAGTGGGTAGATAGAATACAGCCTGAAGACATCATTAAAGATCAATTAAACTCATATGGTGAATTTATAAAAGGCTATCAATGGTTCACTAAGAATGACAAACTAAAAACCACTGATGACGGAGAAATAATATATGACAAAGGAAATTGCTATTTTTACACTGGACTTACTTCTGTAGGTAAGGATAGCGCAACTATAGGATTCACTTTGACAAATATGAGAACCCACGAAACAACTTTGTATAAAACCTCAGGAGCTACTGAATCTGCAAGTATAAAATCAGCAGAAGGAAAAGTTCAAAACATGGGCTATACTGCAACTTCTCCGATACTAATAAATATAGAAAATGTTCCTACTTATTTTACTACTCTTAAGGATAAAGATGGAATTGTTAGAATGTACGGAATGATAAGTGTACAAGACTATAATATTGTTGGAGTTGGTGAAACCACTAAACAAGCATTATCAGATTATACAAAGGCGCTTACAGGAAAAGGCAGCTCCTCATCATTAAATTCTTCTGGGAAAGTTAATCATGAACAAGGTACTGTTTTAAGAATTGGTCAGGAAAACATAGATAAAACAACATTCTATCATATTATAGTTAAAGAAAAACCTGATGTTGTCTTTGTTGTAAGTTCAGAAGCATCTAGTGAACTAGCACTAACGCAACCTGGTGATAAAATAGAGATTGAATATATCGATTCAGATAATAGTGTTATAAATGCAACTGCCTTTGATAACTTAGAGTTTGTTCAAAAGAAGTCAGCAACTGAACAAAAAATTGAAGGGGCAAAAAAATAATATATAATCAACATTAAATATTAAACATACAAAGGCTCTAAAGAGTTATAGGTAAGCTCCCCTATAACTCTATTTTTTTAACACAATTAATTTCCATTCAGAATCAAGTTCTGCTATCCCAACTTCATTTTTATAATCATAAATCCCTTGCTTATTCAGTTCTTCAATGAGCCATTCCCTGGTCTTTTTTATATGCTTAATATTAGTATAAAGTATATCCCCATCCATTATTAAAGGTATTGTTATACCTTGTGTATTATCTACTATGTTTAAATCTTTTAAAGTAACAGGTTTATTTTCAGCTTTAGGAAACGCTGAAATATTGCCCTGAGGCTCCATTATTATTGTATCTAAATCAGACATCTTATCATATCCTTGTTGTCTAAGTAATCCCTCAAGTTGATTTAAGCTTATACCTAATGCACTCAAAGCTTTCATATCAAGTTTTCCTTTATCCATCATTATACTCGGACCATGTTCCATTATATGATTAAATTTATTTTTCAAAGCCAATCTAGTACTTAATGCCATTAAAGCAACCAATAATCCTGTACCATATACAGATTTAACTGTAACCTTATCTACTAGAGGCTCCGCTGCTACATTAGCTAGTATCATAATCCCTGCAATTTCATAAGCTGTCATTTGAGCCATTGCTTTTTTTGTAAGTGACCTAGTGCAAAGGTAAGTAAAATAGAAAACTACTACTACCCTTATGCTAAAAGATACGACATCAATCATTTTACTCCTCCTAAATGATTATTTTCTCATGAAATTAAGGCCCTGCAAAAGCTTTCATCACAAAATCTGTGTAGTTTCTTAGTCCTCCGATAAATTCTCCAGCCAACTCTTGCTTGTTCTCTATAGCATCATCCAACTGACCTATCATTGAATCAAATGTGACAAATGCTTCTGTACCATTATTAATCTGTATTATGGTTCTATTACCTTCATATATTTCTTTTAACTTATCCATAGAGACTCTTGCTTCATCCCATCGACTTTCTATAACATGCTTCTCTATTATGTCTAATTGTTCTTTAAACTTATGCCTAGGTAATAATAAATAGAAAAAACACCATATAAATGCAAATGAAATAACCCATGTCAAAGCGATAAATAATCTAATATCATGTTTGTTCTTCATATTGTCTCCTATCTTAATTAAATATTTATGCGTTTATCTTTTGATAAAACTCACTTTATATGCAGTCAAAAAATCACTAAAACGACTTTTTCCAGTGATTTTTTAATGCATCTGCCTTTCGGAATGTAAATGAGGAAAATTGGGCTGGCGAATAAGTTTTAGTTTTTTGCTTTATATGCTTAAAATTTTGTATAATAATTGAATTGTATAGTTTCAAACAACTAAAAATCTTATATTTTCATATATAGCATAAAAATTTTATGTTTTCTTACAAATCAAAAAAGTTACAGATATACTTATCTGTAACTCTTGATATAAGAATATTACTACTTTTTCATTCCTGTATATATAAGGATAGCATCTCTTAGAAACTCTGCGGTACCTGGTTGCTCCTTGTCATAATACTGAGTAAATCTCTCATCCTCTACATACATCTGAGCTACTCCTGCGTGGGCCTCTTTACTGTATTGATCCCAGTAAAAACATAACCATTGTTTGTGTAAATCAGCTGCTTTCTGAGCTAATTCTCCTGCTGGATCTCCTGTCTTAAATGCTGCTGCTAAGGTTTCAGTAACCTCATTTGTAAGTCTCGTAATTTTCTCATGTTCTTCTTCTGTCATATTCTTTATTTTATTATTAGATTTATTAACAGCTTCATCTCCGTATTTTTTACGAATTTCTTCACCGTACTTCTTTTCATTATCATCAACTAGCTTTTGTTTAAAGCCTTCAAATTTTTCTTTATTACTCATAGTAATTCTCCCTTCCATAGACTCGATGGTCTTATCAACATTTGCAATTAAAATATCTAACTGTATTTTTCTCTCAAGAAGCTTCACACGGTGCTCTTTTAGCGCTTCAGCTCCGTCAAAAGAAGGTGCTGTTATTATATCTTTAATATTGTCTAGCTCCACTCCAAGTTCTCTGTAAAAAAGTATTTGCTGTAATCTATTTACCTCTTCTTGACCATATATTCGATACCCAGATGAATTGATTCTTGCCGGCTTAAGAATCCCAATCTCATCATAATATCTAAGTGTTCGTGCGCTGACACCTGCTAAATGAGCTAACTTTTGAACTGTATATTCCATGTGTACCACCTCCTGATATCTATACTATAAACTTATACGTAGCGTAAAGGTCAATATGAATTTGAAATATTTTTAAAATCTTTTATTATAGATAAACTACTTCATATTAGAACTTATCCAAATAAAGATTCGTAGAACCATCGAAATCTTTATTTGGAGTCTAATGACTGAAGTAGTTTATCTATATATAATTTCAGTCTTTAATTTATAAAATATTGATTAATTTTTTAATTATAAATATAAAAATAAAAAAGCCTGAAAAACTTCAAGCTTTTTTACCATGTTCGTCCAAAACATTTTCTTATAATATACTATTTATCCTTAAGAATCGTAATCCTCTCAGGGATTATCTGTCTTCTTACCTATCTTTCTTATATCTACTTATATTACAGTTTATGTCTAGTATTATTCTATCTATCTACTACTTTTTTCTTGCCCATAAAAGTCATAAGTTGCTCTTCATATGGGTATGCTTCCATGTCCCCTTGAACAAGAGTTGCCATTGCACCTACTGCGTTGCCTTGAGTTCCACACTCACTTAAGCTTAGCCCCTTAAGTACTCCTGATAAAAATCCTGCAGCAAATCCATCTCCTGCTCCAGCAGTATCTACTAGCTTTTCTATCTTAAAGCCAGAAACATATACGCCTCCATCTTTATCAGCAACATAACAGCCATCAGCACCAAGTTTTACAGCTACGATTTTAGATCCCATAGCTATAAACTTCTCAGCTATCTCTTTTTCATCTGTGGTGCCTAGAAGCAGTCCGCCTTCATCAGCACCAGGGAAAATTATATCTGACATCTTAGCCATTTCTAAAAGTACTGGTTTTGCTTCTTCAATAGTCCATAATTTTAATCTTATATTAGGATCAAAAGAAACTGTTATACCATTTTCTTTTGCTATTTTTAAAACTTCAAAAACCATTGCTCTTGCGCTTTCAGATAACGCTGGCGTTATACCAGTAATATGTATTATCTTAGCTTGCTTTATATACTCTACGTCTATATCTTCTACAGAAAGTCTGCTTGCTGCAGAACCTTTTCTGTAATAGTAAACACTAGGATTGTCTCCACCAATTCTCTCTTTAAACATGATACCAGTACTTGCCTCAGCATCAAATTTAACTCTAGAGGTATCAACACCTTCTCCTCTTACTACATTTAAAATTTGTCTTCCAAATTCATCTTTTCCTAATTTTGAAAACCATGCTACATCGTGTCCAAGCCTTGAAAGCGCTGCAGCCACGTTTGAATCCGCTCCACCTACAGACTTACCAAAACTATTAACATATCTTAACGGTCCATTAGATTCTGGATTGAAAAGCACCATAGTTTCGCCAAAAGTTAATACTTCCATCTATGCTTACACCTGCTCTCAATTTACTTTTACTTAAAGATTAAGCTTCTCTTGCTTTTCTTAATGCTTCAACAAACTTTGCAGCTGTTTTTGTAACTAGTTCATAATCACCAGTTTTAGCACCTTTAGTTAAGTCGGAACCTGTTCCAACTGCTACAGCTCCTGCATTTACCCAATCTTTTATGTTGTCTAGGTTTACACCACCTGTTGGCATAAAGTTAGCTTGTGGTAATGGTCCTTTAAATGAACTTATTATTGAAGGTCCATAAGCATTTCCTGGGAATACTTTTAATACTTCAACGCCGTATTCTAGAGCTTCTACTGCTTCTTTTACTGTCATTATTCCTGGCATTACTGCTATTCTATATCTATTGCATAGTTTAACAGTTTCTGCATCAAAATAAGGACTTACTATAAATTCTGCTCCTGCAAGTATACATGCTCTAGCTGTTTCTGGATCAAGAACTGTTCCTGCTCCTATGATTAGATCTTCATTCTTGTAGATTTCTGATATTTCTTTTATTATCTCAACAGCACCTGGTACTGTCATAGTTATTTCTAAAGCTTTTATTCCGCCTTTTTTAACTGCATCTATAATTTTGATTGCTTGATCTTTTGATTCAGCTCTTATAACAGCTACAACACCACATTCAGTTATTTTTTGTACTACTTGTATTCTTTTCATTTAATCCTCCTATTATATGGATGTACCACTTCGTAATAAAATTTATATTAATTCTGATTATAGATTTAAATAATTCATAATAAAACTTATATTTTCAAAATTCTTCTATCTTTCTAAAAGAATTTTGAAAATAGCTGTTGAACTGAATTAATATATCTATATAAATATAGCTGAACTTAGAACCTCATAATGATGCACTACTCCATAGTTTTATTGGTAACTTTTAAAGACAAAGGGCAGATGAGTCAAAAGTAATCAATTCTAACATGGAGTAGTGTATCTTATTTTTTTATATTATAGTCTTTGTAATTTATATTTTATAAATGTACTTATGTGTGTAAAACATATTCCTTCAACCCTCATCAGGACTTATGAGAATTCAAGAAGTCAATTATTTTAAGTTTGAATTTTACGAAATTGCGTAATCTTTATTTACACTTTGACTAAAGAGTTACACCTGTTTTGAATATAGCTAATTCTCTAAAATCATTCTTTTCATTATTTGCAAGTTCTCCACTAGCTACACTTATTATGTAGTCAATGAATTCCTTAAGAACTTCCTCTGAATTCTTATCTTCAAGAAGACTTCCTGCATTAAAATCAATCCAATGAGGTTTAAGTTCAAATAATTGTGTATTTGTTGATATCTTTAATGTAGGAACATAAGATCCAAATGGAGTTCCTCTTCCAGTTGTGAATAATACCATTTGGCAACCTGCTGATGCTAAAGCAGAAGCAGCCACTAAGTCATTTCCTGGTGCACTTAATAAGTTTAATCCTTTTTCTTTAAGTGTTTCACCATATTTAAGTACATCCACTACTGTAGCTGTACCAGCTTTTTGTGTACAACCTAAAGATTTATCTTCAAGAGTTGTAATACCACCAGCTTTGTTTCCTGGTGAAGGATTTTCATATACTGGTTGGTCATATCTTATAAAGTATTCTTTAAAATCATTTATTAAGTGAACTACCTTGTCAAATACTTCTTCATCTAAAGCTCTATCCATAAGCAGTGTTTCTGCTCCAAACATTTCAGGAACTTCTGTTAGTATAGTAGTTCCCCCTTGTGCTACTAGGAAATCTGAAAATCTTCCTACTAGAGGATTTGCAGTAATTCCAGAAAATCCATCAGATCCTCCACACTTAAGCCCTACTTTTAGTTCTGAAAGAGGAACTTCTTCCCTAACGTCATTTTTCATGTTCTCGTATAATTCTTTTAGAAGCTTCACACCTTCCTCTAGTTCATCAGAAACTTCTTGTGAAACTAAGAATTTAACTCTGCTCTCATCATATTGTCCTAAAGACTTTTTGAAATCAGCCATATTATTGTTTTCACAACCAAGACCAAGTACTAAAACTCCACCTGCATTTGGATGTTTTACAGCATCACCTAATATAGTTCGTGTAGTTACGTGGTCATCACCAAGCTGTGAACATCCATAATTATGCTTAAGCACTAGAGTATTATCTATTTCTAATTCTCCGAATTCTTTCTTAAGTCTATCCAACATTCTTTCAGCTATTCCATTTACACATCCAACAGTGGGAACAATCCAAAGTTCATTTCTTATTCCTACACTGCCGTTTGCTCTCTTATAGCCTTTAAATGTTAAATCTTTATTCTTATAAATGTTATCTAATAGTTTTTGATTGAAGCTATAATCTTTTATTCCATCAAGATTAGTCTTAGTGTTATGTGTATGAATCCATTGTCCTTCTAAAACATGAGTAATTGCATGCCCTATTGGAAATCCATACTTTACTACGTCTTCATCAACGCCTATTTCTTTTATAGCAATTTTATGTCCTCTTTTTACATCTTCTTTTAGAGTAATAACAGTTCCGTCTACTTCTATAGTTTGATCTTTATCTAAGTCCATCAATGCTACAACTACATTATCATTTTCATTTATTTTAAGAACACTCTTCATGAAATTACCTCTTTTCTTTTTAATTACATAACTTCTTTAAGTGCTTCCTTAATTCCTAGTGTCTCTATCTTAGCAAGGTAATAAGTAACTGCATCTGTTAAGCCTTTAACTTCATTTAAGTTCATCTTCCAATTCTTTTCATATCCAAGAACTGTAGTAACAACGCTTCTTAATCCAGCTTCACTACCATCACAGCTTCCCCATGCAGTTTTGTATAAATCTAATATATCTGCATCATCAGCTAAAGCTATAACTTCTTCGCCTCTCTTACCTTTGTAGAATTCTATTAAAGCAGCAAGTGAGAATACTAATTTCTTAGGAAGTTCTCCTTTTCTGATTGTGTATTCTAGTAATGAAGGTAAATCTCTAGTTTCAAACTTAGACATTGAGTTTAATGCAATGCTCATTAAATAGTGGTTTACAAATGGGTTTTGGAATCTTTCAAGTACTGCACCTGCAAAGTACTCTAACTCTTCTTGTGGAAGATCTAATGTAGGAATTATTTCGTCATAAACAACTCCCTTTATAAATTCTCCTATTACTTCATGATCAACTGATTCACCAACTGTTTCTAGTCCATAAAGATATGATACTGGAACTAATGATGTATGTGCTCCATTAAGGATTCTAACTTTTCTTGTTCTATATGGAGTCATATCTTCAACAAATATAGTGTTAATACCTGCCTTTGCAACTGGGAATTCGTTTCCGATCCATGCTGGTCCTTCAATTACCCATAGGTGGAATTGTTCTCCAACATTTACTAGGTTATCTTCATATCCTAATTCTTCTGTTATTTCTTTTATTGAATCTCTTGGGTATCCAGGTACAATTCTATCAACTAAGCTTCCACAGAAAGTATTAGCTTCATTTATCCAAGCTACAAATTCTTCACCTAGGTTCCAAAGTTCTGCATACTTAAGAATTATAGCCTTAAGTTTTTCACCATTTTTATCAATAAGTTCACATGGTATTATTATTAGACCTTTTTCTTTAGCTCCTGCAAAAGCCTTAAATCTGTTATATAGTAAAGCTGTTAACTTACCTGGGAAGCTTTTTTGTGGTCTGTCTTCTAATTTATCATTTTCATCAAAAGCTATTCCTGCTTCAGTTGTGTTTGATATTATAAATCTTAATTCTGGGTTTTCAGCAATTTTTAAGTATTCATCATATTGGGTATATGGATTTATTCCTCTGCTAATGCTGTTTATAACTTCATGTTCTTTAACAGCCTTTCCATCCTTTATTCCTTGCAAATAAAGTGTGTATAATCCATCTTGTTCATTTAATTTATCAACTAAACCAAATTCTATAGGTTGTACTACAACTACGCTACCGTTAAAATCTGCTTCTTTATTCATTTTATCTATTTGCCAATCTACAAATGCTCTTAAGAAGTTTCCTTCTCCGAATTGTAAAACTTTTTCTGGATATTGTTTGTACTCTTTAAAAGTTTCCTTATTTAATCTCATTTCCGACTCCTCCATACACGTTTTGTTCACGTGTGCAAATTAGTTTAAATTTTTTTATTAACAATCCGATATGATATATTTCTCTTTTCAAATATATTATATCACCTTATGCACACGTTAACAATAAGTTTTTTTAAATATTTCTCGCTTTATTTTGTGGAAAATATAGTATAGCTTTTTTTAATTCGCTATTGGTTTGTAGTGTTTTTAACAAAATAAAAAAGACATGCCTAATATTGCTAAAACCCAATTAAATCTACCCGCTTCTTAGATATATTTAATAAATTTTAGTCCTTATAATTGGCACATCTTTTCACTTAAGAAATTCTACATATTTACTACTTTTCTAGCTTACGTGCTGATTCCCTGATCACAAGTTCTGTTTTTATATATACCTTCTCACCTTTGTAGTCCTTTTTGTCAATCAAATCTATAATAGTTCTTCCACCTATTATACTTATTTCTTCCATAGGTCTCTTTATTGTAGTTAGTGCAGGGGTAGCATACTCTGCAAAACCTATGTTATCGAAACCTACTATGGATATATCCTTAGGTACTGAAAGCCCTTTTTCAAAAACGGCCTTTATAGCTCCGATAGCCATATCATCGTTTGAACAAAAAACTGCTGTTGGCCTGTTAGGAAGATCAAGTAGTTTTTTCATTCCTTCATAACCGCTCTTTATATCATAGTTTCCTCTAACCAAATATTCGCCTCTTACTGGAATACTATTACTAAGTAAAGCTTTTAAAAATCCATCTTTTCTCTTCTTAGATGATTTAAATTCTTCTTTTCCCTCTATGATAGCTATATCTTTATGGTTGTTTTCTATCAAATAACTAGCTGCCTTAAAAGCTCCTTCTTCATCGTCTGATAGTATGTTTATTAAGGAATTTCCTTCGATTTCTCTATTTAAAACAATAAGTGGTATCTGTCTTTGCCATACATGATATATGAACTCATTATCCTTATCACTTTGACTCATAAGCACTATACCATCAAATCTTTTATTATTAATTCC
This sequence comes from Clostridium folliculivorans, assembly GCF_024341905.1. Taxonomy (GTDB): domain Bacteria; phylum Bacillota; class Clostridia; order Clostridiales; family Clostridiaceae; genus Clostridium_AR; species Clostridium_AR folliculivorans. The sequence goes on along the minus strand of NZ_BQXY01000001.1, from coordinate 347,236 downwards.
TGAAAAATCCTTGTAGTCGTCTATACCTCTTACTACTAAATTGTAATTTTCCTTTATTACACTATTTACTCCTCTTACTATTTCATAGAAAAAACTTGGAGATGTTCCTCTGCTTATACTAGAAAAGAATAATCCAATAGTATAAGACTTATCCAAAACTAGACTTTTTGCACTATAGTTAGGAACATAATGAAGCTCCTCTGCTATTGCCTTGATCTTAGCTTTTGTTTCTTCATTAATTAGAGGACTATCATTTAGCGCTCTCGATACAGTGGTATGCGATACATTAGCCAATTTTGCTATATCTTTTATAGTTATGCTCATAATTTCACCTTCTTAATTTCTAATAAAAATTCTTATATCTCAAAAAACATCTCTTAACTAAAGTTGTACACCCTTCCTCTAAGCTATCGCTCTTGTAAGGTATCTACACTAAAAGATTTTATTAATACCATGTATCTCTTAATTTCTTTATAAATACAACTAATTTATTTTAATATCATTTTATAAACCATATCAAGCTTTAGGTTAACAACATTATAAAGCCATGTCAATATATGAAATATAAAAACCTGCTTCTAAACCTCTTCCCCCTTCTAATTATGTAGTATAAAAGTATTAATTTTAATATATAAGTTCTATTTAATTTGCTTCATTATATGGATGTACCACTTCGTAATAAAACTTATTCTACTGAAAGAATATCTCAAACTTATGTTTAAAAAAAGGCTTATGCTCAAAAAAACTTATTGAAGAAGATAACTTCAATGAGTTTTTTAGTATAAAATTATTTGTTAAATAAATGTTGGTAATGATTAAAAACATGAATATGTGGCAAGCATTAAGAGGATAGCCTAATTATTAAGTTTTATTAGAGAGGTGTTCCTTTTGCTACAGCACGATGCTGAATTGAAAAAATTTAATTTGCATACTAATGATGTTCTAAAAAGAGATTTTTATAAAGATAGAGTTGTGGAATCTTGCCCAATTTGTGGGTCAACTTGGCATATTAAATATGGTTTTTATAACGGAATTCAAAGATATAAATGCAAAGTGTGTGATAAAACTTTTTCACGCGCAACTAATTCATTGTGGAGTTATTCAAAAAAGAATACTAGAACTTGGATGGAATTTACTGAATTAATGACCGAAAATAAAACCTTAAAATTTTGTGCTGAGAAGTTAAATATAAGTATTGGGACAGCTTTTTATTGGAGACATAAAATACTTCAAGCGCTAAGCCTAGACTCAACTCCAGGTAGTTTATCAGGAGTCGTACATGTAGGGAAAGTTATTATAAAAGAAAACCTTAAAGGGTGTAGAAATGCAGAAATAATAGCCTCAGCAACTCCAAGAGAGGATATTTGGGTTATCGGTGCAAAAGGACAAGAAGATTCTATGTTTATAAAACCAATATTTAAGCATTGGTGGAATCGAGAAGTTTTCAATGAGAAAGTTTATTCTAAAATAGAAGAGAAATCATACATTGCTGCGTATGGAGACAGATATATTAAATCGGTGGCGATAAGACATAATAGAAATAAATCCATTAAGGTAGATGCTGAGTATAGAATAAAATATCTTTGGCCAAATTTAAAAAAATGGCTATCAATTTTCCATGGAGTGGCCTCAAAGTACCTTCAAAGATATCTTAGTTTTTTCATAATCATGAATTTGGATAAGGTTATCGATTATATGGACCTAATATATGATAGATTGTTTAAAGGAAATAGATTTATAAGAACGGATGAGATAAGAATTACAAGTTCGCTTTTTTAAAGAAATTATAAGTTAATATAATTCTGAAGAAATTGACAAGATTGTAAAGCAGCTAATTTACTCTGAAGTAATTGTGAAGACATGCAGTTCTTTTCGTAAACTGTTTTAACACTGTATTAGGTTCGGAGAAGAAACTTTAAAAAATATAAAGTTGATAATAAGGTTGTCCATCTACACATATAAATATTTAACAACATTTAATTAATAAATAATTGTATATAGAAAAAATATAATATAAGCATAGAGCTTGCGATAAATAGATCTGTAAGTTCTATTTATTTTGATTCATCAATTAATAGATTAAAGTGTATTTACTACGTTACTTTTATAAATAAAACTTATTAGACCTTATATATAAATAAAAAACAAGTACCTATTTATTATAAGTACTTGCTTTTCACATGATTTTTATAGAATTTAAATCTATAATATTTATTCAAGTATTACATACTGAGCTTATCTATGAGATTGTAGTTTTAAGCAATAATTGATTAAATTATATACATTATATTAATTAAATTATTATGCTTTGCTTGATTCGTACTTTCCAGCTTGAAGATCAGTAACGATTTCTTTGTACTTCTTATCTGATAATCCGTATAATACTCCAAGCACTATTGCAGCTATTATTAAAGCTATACAAGGATATAACATTAATAATCCCTTCATTCCTAATAATGTTTGAGCTGATTGTTTTACGTTTGGAACATATCCTATTAATGCTAAACCAAAACCTGAAAGAGATCCTGCTATCGCTTGAGCTATCTTTCTTGAGAAGTTAAATGCTGAGTAAGTTATACCTTCTCTTCTTTCACCTGTATGCCATTCACCGTAATCGATAACGTCTGAAACGAATGCCCATGTAACACCGTTTGGTAGTGCTATTCCTATAAATGATATAGCCATAAGTATTGTAAATGGAACTATGTGAACTGGTAATATAAAGTTTAATCCATCAGCTATGAAAGCCATTGAGAATCCTAGTATTGCTGTTCTCTTCTTTCCTAATTTCTTTACTAATGTAGGTATGAAAAGTATTGCAATTATTGAACTACCTATAGTAAAGAAGTTAGTTCTAGCTAAAAGTGCAGCGTTTCCAAGATAGTATTGAGTGAAATATACCATCATTGCAGTCTTAATGTTGTAAGCTGATATTGAGAATACAGTCATAAGTATTAAAGTAAGTAGTGGCTTGTTTGTAAATACTGCTGTTGCAAAATCTTTAGGTCTTATCTTTTCAGCACTTCTCTTAACTTCTACAACTTCTTTTGTATTCTTGAAAGTTATGAAGAAAGATATTACACCTACTAAAGACATTATACCTGCTGCTATAGGGAAACCTATTTTTGTGTTAGAAAAAGATGTTACTATTGGCATAAATACTACACCTGTTATTAATAGAGCTGAAACTGAACCCGCTTGTCTAAAAGAAGCTAGATTAGCTCTATCTTGAACATCTTGAGTCATAACTGAAGCTAATGAACCATAAGGAACGTTAGTAAATGAATACAGAAGTCCCCATATCATGTATGTAGCGTATCCATATATCAATCTTTGATGAGCTGTTGCTCCCATTGGTGTTGTAAATGTTATTACAGTAAGTATCGCAAGTAGTATACTTGATAAGAACATAACTGGTTTAAATCTTCCATTTTTACCTATATTCTTTCTTGAATCTATTGCTATACCTGCTATTGGATCCATAAATGCATCAAATACTTTTGTGAATAAGAATATTCCTCCTGCTGCAGCTGATGCTATTCCACAAACGTCTGTGTAGAACTTTAGCAAGTAAGCCTGACCTAAGTCGAACATGAAACCATTACCAAAATCACCTAAACCGTATGAAATTTTTTCTTTCAACGTTAATTTACTCATACTAGTTACCTCTTTCTTAATATTATTATTAAAATAAATTTTATAAATACCTTTTTGATTTAATTGCTTAAGCCCTCTTATGCAATTTTTTTGTAAAATGCTTTACTAACCTTATATTGTTTGATTATTTTATTGGTTTAATTTATATTTGGTTTATATTGTTTATACGTTTTTCAATAACGTTTACAGCAAAACCTTTAGATATCTTTATCTTAAAACTCTAGATTATTGATTTTCATAAGTGTATGTATTGTGGTTAACGCATGCAATAATATCATCGCCTTTGCACACGTTAACAACTTTATGCAAATTTTACTACTTATTTCTATAAGTTAAAGTATTCTTTAGCATTTCTATATGATATATCTTGAACTATACTTCCTAAAAGTTCTATATTATGTGGAACTTCCCCATTTTCAACCCATTCGCCAATAAGATTACATACTATTCTTCTGAAATACTCATGTCTTGGGTATGATAAGAAACTTCTTGAATCTGTAAGCATTCCAACAAATCTGCTTAAAAGTCCTAAGTTAGCTAAGGATTTCATTTGTTGAGTCATTCCATCTATACTATCGTTAAACCACCAGCCAGAACCAAATTGTATCTTTCCTGGTATTCCGCCACCTTGGAAGTTTCCAAGCATTGTTCCAAGAACATAGTTATCTTTTGGATTTAATGTATATAATATAGTCTTTGGAAGTAAATCTTCTCTATTTAATGAATCTAAGAATCTTGAAAGTGCTTCTGCTACTTGTCCATCATTGATTGAATCAAATCCAGTGTCAGCTCCTAATTTATTAAACATTCTTGTGTTATTATTTCTAAGAGCACCAATATGAAGTTGCATTGCCCATCCTAATTTATGATAAATCTTAGCTACAAAACCTAAAGTGAATGTTTTATACTTCTTTTCTTCTTCAAAACTAATTGCTTCACCTTTTAATGCTTTTGCAAATATTTCTGCTGCTTCTTCTTTAGTCGAATCTGCATACACTACTGTATCTAAAGCATGATCTGATACTCTACATCCAACTGAGTGGAAGAATTCAACTCTTGATTCAAAAGCTTGTAAGAATACTTCATAATCATTTATTACTTTACCTGATACTTCTTCTAATTTCTTAACCCATGGTAAGAATGTAGCTCTATTTATTTCTATTCCTTTGTCTGGTCTAAAAGTTGGTAAAACCTTTACGTCAAAATCTTTAATTTCTTTAAGTTTTATATGATACTCAAGCGAATCAACTGGATCATCAGTTGTACATATTGCTTTTACATTAGACTTTTTAATTAAGTCTCTTGCTGCAAAATCACCAGCATTTAGTATCTCATTAGCCTTGTCCCATATCTGAGGAGCAGTTTTTTCAGTTAAAGGTTCATAGATTCCAAAGAATCTTTGAAGCTCTAAGTGAGTCCAATGATAAAGTGGATTTCCTATAGCAACTTGCAATGTCTTTGCCCATGCTAAAAATTTATCATAGTCACTTGCATCTCCAGTTATAGTGTTTTCATCTACTCCATTACTTCTCATTGCTCTCCACTTGTAATGATCCCCGTATAACCAAACTTCAGTTATATTTTTAAATCTTTTATTCTCATAAATTTCCTTAGGGTTTAAATGGCAGTGATAGTCAATGATTGGCATATTTTTTGAATAATCATGGAATAATTTTACTGCTGTTTCATTTGATAATAGAAAATTCTCATCCATAAATTTTTTCATAATAATCACCTTACTTTTCATTTAACTTTTATAAATTGTTCACGTGAACAATCACTTACAATGTTATTATAATCGTTTTCTTAAAAGAATACAATAGGAAAATGTTCACGTGAACAAAATTTTTGTGAAATTATTCACTATTTTTTATAAATGCATTTATTAGTATTAGTTTGTATGGTTTACGGTACTTTTTAGCGCTTCTCGTTTATACATCTATGTAAAAATATTCAATATAGTATTTATAAAATTTCTTTGCCTCAAAGCCATGCTCTTTCTTCATTATACTTCCGCATGCAATAAAAATGGTAGGTATACTATTTATACCTACCAGCTTAAATACATGCACCACAAAATATAACTCAAATTTTCTAAGTCTCTTGTGAAAAGCAATAGAAAGTTATAAAACTTTTTATTGATTTTATTGGTGCATTTCTTATTTCATCCAATCCACTACTATTCCATATTGTATCTTAACAACTAAATCTTCATATTACTACTTACCTTTATTTTGTCTAGATTGTTCATTTAATTGCTTTGCTTCTTCTACCCCACTGCTCATTGATCCTGAAGTTCCTGAGTTAAATGATGCAGTTCCACTAGCTGAACTTGACATGCTTCCTTGACTTGATTGCTGATTTAATTGTTTTGCTTCCTGAATTTCTGGACTATTAGCATTTGTGCTACCAGCAGAACTAGTCATTCCGCCTTGTCCTTGTCTTGATTGTTGATTTAATTTTTTAGTCTCTTGTACCCCATTCTTATTAGTAATCATAATTTTAGTCTCCTTTTCTACTTGCAATTTTTTAGTAAGTCTAATAAATTTATTAAAGTCATACTCACCTTTTTATTTGACTTACGAATTATATCTTGTGTATTTATTTCTTACTTATCACAAGTAAATGAAACTATAATTAGTATATTAATGGGGATTTATTTAAAGATGTACAATTTCAGCCCGAAGTCTATTTTTAAAACTCTCACGGCTTCTGGTAATATAATTTAAAAATACAATTTTTTTCATGAAACGCTACATCCATAAAATTTATTTTATAGACATACTACTTCATATAGTTTTCTTATTTCAAGTTTAGCTTTATAACTAGAATGGTTATAATAGTTAAACTTATTACAATAGATAATGAATTCAAAAGACCTGACTTTTCTTTATCCCCACCACATTTTATGGTATTAATCACGTTTAGTGCTGACATAGGAGCAAACATTATTAATACTACTATAGTTTTTACTTCATTAGTAAACGGACTATATTTATAGAATAAATATGCTATAACTGAGTTAATTGAGTAACGTATGAAAAGTGATGTCCACACTTGTCTTAAAATACCTTTATCGAATACAATTTCGAAAGACAATCCTATCATGAACATAGCTAAAAAAGCATTAGCATTGCCGATTAAACTTGCTATACTATACACAGCCTTAGGAAACCTAATATCAGTAAAATAACAAAAAAGCATAACAATATATACATCAAAAGGCACAGATGAAAATATTTTATGAAGAAAATCCTTAACATTGAACTTTTCTTTACTTGTTACTTGAGATGCTATTGCATAGGTAACTCCTGTACACATAATAGCATTTCCTGCATCAAATAGGCACGCAACTACAATCCCAAGACTTCCTAAAAAGCTTTGTAGATATGGCATAGCAAACGTACCTATATTGTAACCGGAATAATTTATGATATTGAAGGCTCTATCCTTTCTGCTTTTTCTTAGTGCAACTAAATATCCTATACCACTCATGATCAAGTTCATGCATAAACCTATAACCGTTATAGAAATCAGTCGTGTATCTTTTTCAAAATTTGCAAATGCTGCTATAACAGCAGCAGGAAGAGTTATATTCATTATGAGTTTCATTATAGTACGTTGGTCTTTAAAATCAAATAATCCTTTCCGTTTTAATAAATAACTAATTATTATGATAAATATATAACCTGCTGCTTTAATTAGAACTTGATCCATCGCTTCAACTCAACTCCATATTCTAAAAACTTTCATTACAAAACACTTATCTAAAACAATAAAGATTTATTGACCTATAAGCAATATTTTTTCAAAATCTGAAACAACTATTTGTTCCGCTGAACTGATAAACTACTTCAATCATTTTAACTATTAATTATGTTTTAATTGGTAAATAGACTTTATTTAGAACTAACTTATCCATAGCAATAGGCTTATTTATATAGCAAAAAAATATCGCCAGAATTCCTTAGAATTATGGCAATACTTTACACTTGAACTATCATATTATTCATACTTTTATTTATATCTATATTTAATAAGATTATTAAAATTAATTGATTATGCAGGAGATGCTATATGAGCGAGCAACTAGAATTAAATCATTGGATGCATAACCAATTAATTTCAAAAAGGTTCTAAACAAGAGCTCCTTATTTATTAGTCATTGTATTTAATTCATCTGCTAAGGTAGCTATTTCAGTTAAGCTAGCAGTAACTTCTTCCATTGCTGCTGATTGTTGCTCTGCATTTTCGAGAGTAGCATTTGAAGTTTCCATTGTTCTATCCACAGATTCTTGTATCTTTCCTGTAAGATCCATTATCATGAAGGCTGTTTCCTTTGAATTTTGAGAGAGTTTTCTTATTTCTGTAGCTACTACTCCAAAGCCTCTTCCTGCCTCACCTGCTCTCGCAGCTTCTATTGCAGCATTTAATCCAAGCATTCTAGTTTGATCTGCAATACTCTTTATCGAATCCAATATAGTATTTATTTCTATAGAGATATTTTTCACATTTGTTATCTCATCATTTAGATTATGCTGATTATTTGCTACGTTTGCAGAAGTTGCATTTAACTCTTCCATAGTAGCTGATATTTGACTAAAGTTTTCTGAAAGCACTTGTGACATATTGCTTAGCACAAGTTGTTCATATCCAGCTCTTGATAATGAGTTAGCTACTATAAATAAAACTTCTGCTGCTGATTTTACGTTTTCCTCTTTAGTCATATAAACATTTCTTGCTGCATCAACGTATTTATCCTGATTAACCCCTATTTCCAAAGCAGTTTCTCTAAAGCTTTTTTCCTCTGGACTTGAGGTTAGAATTTGTCCACCTAAAATTGTTCCTATTAAATGCCCATCTATCATTATTGGTGCTGCAAAGTCAATTAATCCAGCATGACATTTGTAAATATAAGGTCTTCCAGTTCTTGCTGCTTCCTCTCCACCTTTTTTATGAGACTGAGCACATCTGCTCTCACCAACACCAGTTGATTGTGTTAAATTAATACAGAAATTCGTATAAGAACTAGGTTTTGTAACCGGTGTTCCATTTCTGTCTACTGTTACGCTTGCAATATTCATACCCGTAGCAAAATTATCCTGAAATGTCTGCAATAGTTTAAGATCTATTACATCACTTATTTCTAAAGCTTCAAGATCCAATTCCCCATTATTTAATCTCTTAATCATAAAAAACCTCCAATAATTCCCCTAAATTTTATTATCCACTATTTTTATATATCCCTAGTTATATTATCGTACATATCTATCAACTACTTATGTGATTTTTATATTTTATTAAGGTACTTTTCGATAAATATCCTATAAAATTTATGGAAACATTTCATTTAAGTGTATAAAGTTCATCTATAGATAAATCAGTTCCATATAAAATCTAAATTACTATTAGTAGTTAAAATCACTTCTAATATATTTTAAATTCATGTAACTAGGATATCTACTCCTCTGAGCGGATGAACTACTTCAATCCGAGATCTATTTTATACACTTTAACTTAATCCTATATTTAAGAATATTGTTAAAATTTTAATGTCAATGTTACAGAACAAGACAAAAAGAGATTGCATACAAACCCTTTCAATCTGCATGCAACCTCTTAATTTGTTTTGATAATATTTAATTTATTCCATATGGTAATACAATATTTGATGAGTTTGTTGGAGCGCTAACCTTTACTTCTCCATTACCTGTACCAAATAATATATAAAGACTTACTTTAACCTTTCCGTTTGTAAAATCCTTATACTCTGATCCAGATACAAAGGAAGAAGCTCTCTTAAAGTTTTCGTAACTTCCACTATTCACTGCTCCATCTGTTGGCATCATATCTAGACTTTCAACCCTATCTACTACACCGTCGCCGTCAAAGTCATAGGATATATCTCCCTTTATACCTTCACCTACTGCTAAACCATTAAGATATAGTTCTGCAGAAGTATTTCCATTCTTATTATAGCTTCCGTTTAAATTGTCTATGGTATATTCTACATGAGTTTGATCTTGTAGCAATACATCTTTAGCTTCACTAGTACCTGGAGTCAATGATAATTTTCCTCCTGTAGTTAAATATAAAGTTTTGGTAGCAACTACTGGATCTAAATCCCCTACCTGAGTACCATATACTTCAAATTCCCATAATGAATATCCATAAGGCAATGCTCTCTTTATTCCAAGCATTCTTACATATCTTGCCTCAACCTTATTCATAGAGATTTCATCAATAGCACCATCACCATTGCTTTCAGTATAAACATCTTTCCAATCAGCTTCTGTTGGATTCATAACTGAAGCAACTTGAATCTTATACTCTTTTCCGTAGGCACCTTCCCAGTTTAGTAAAACCTTATCTAAACTATATACTCCCCCTAAATATACTGATATCCATTGGTTGTCGTTAAACTCAGACTCCCATCTTGTACCCTTGTCTCCATCAAGAGCATTCTGAGCTGGCTTTATATTTGATGAAGCAGCCGCAATCTTATTTAATGCAATGTTTGTACCCGTAACTGGTGGTACTGGCGAATTTTTAACCAATCCATTTATAGCTGTTGTTAGGCTTGCTACAGCACTGTCTACCTCTGCTTGAGTTGCATCAGTTTTAGCATTAACTGCAATTGCATTTGATAAGGCATTTTGTAGTGTCTGCCAAGATGCTTGAGTATAGTCAGCCTGCACCTTGCTTTGTGCTTCATTTATCTTTGAAACTAGTGCTGTTTTATCTACTGATACTTTAACTTCTTTTATAGATACATCATCAATAAATACATGATGCTCTCCACTAGGAGTTACATTAGTTCCATCTTCGATATAGCCTAAAAGATAAGTTAAATTCATATTTGTATCTTGAGTTGGTTTTAATGTATATTTATAAACTGCATCTTTATCTGAAGTAATGTTAAAGTTAACCTTAGGACTTCCGTTGTAGTTTGTCATTTCTGCTATAATTGGACGATTAACTGTAGACCATGCCTTAAAGCTAAGCTCATAAGTTTTATTTGCAGAAAGTTGTATTCCTTTTTGTGCAAACTGAGTTGACCAGCTAAATGGAACACCCCACTCATCATCCTTAGCTCCATGATAATTAATCTTTATATCAGCTACTCCATCTGCAATAGTATAACTTGACCAATCCGGAGCATTGTTCCAGAAGTTCCAGTTTACATCTCCAAGCGACATATCTCCATTTAATACTAGATTACCGCTGCTTGGGAATATCTTTTGAGTAACTGAAGTATTTGCGTATCCACTAGCTTCCACTGAAATATTGTAGCTTCCCTCTGAAGTAAATAATTCTGGTGCTAGAGTAAGCTTTCCTGAGGATAAAGTATATTTACTCTTTTCAATAAGCGCATCATTTATCTTTACTGCAGTTATTGCATTAGCCCAAGCATCATCTTGACCAAAAATAATATCAATTGGCTGCCCTGCATTATTATTAGTTGAGTCTGCCCCTAGCATAGGTGGTTTTTTCACTGGTGCATTTTTAACTTGAAGTACAACATTGTCTATAAATACATCTCCTACAGCACCTTGTGGTGTTTTCCCAAGGATAAATTTAAGTGCTAATACATCATCAACTGTCATCTTGAAACTATACTCAAAATGCTTAGTTTGTGGTGTAAGAGCTATAAACCCAGAGTCAAATCTTCTGGTGTAGGAGCTGTTTTCAAGAGTAGCTTCAATATCACGATTTACAGTAGCTCTTGCATCAAAGGATACTACATATTCAAAGCCCTTGCTTAATTTCATATTTGATTGATTAAGCATAACATTCCAAGCTTCAGTTCCTAAACTTTGAACACCTACTTTTGCCTCTCCGTTTACCACATCAAAACTTGCATTAGCTCCTTGAGTAAATGGCTCCCATGCATTTAATCCAAGCGAAAAATCACCATTCTTAAGTGGGAATAGATCTACACCTGTGTAATCAACATTATTATTAGTTGTTCTAATTAGTTTTATATTATCTAGATAAACATCAACATTTGTTCCACCCATATTAAATACAAGTTGTCCTTCAGTATCAGTTACCCCTTGAGGCATTGTAAAATCAATAGTTTGTTTTGAGGAAGCAGTACCTAAATTTAATATTTGTGTTGCGTAAACTGTACTTCCATCTTTGCTTAACAGTTTAACTTCTATATCTCTAGCTGAAGCAGCTCTTCCATCAAAGGTTAGTTCATAGGAATCACTTTGAAGAAGGTTCATACCTTTTTGAACTAGATTAACTGCATTTCTAGAAGTTCCTCCATTATCAATAGCAGCTTTAAATTCTGTTGCATCTGGGTTTACAGAAGCCTGTGCTATAGCGCCAGAAGTATTAAAGTTCCAAAAAGCCATACGTTCCATAGTGCCTAATTCAAAGTTTCCATTATATACATGGTTTCCATCATCTAATGGAGTTTTTGCTGCGTTTGGATCGTAAAGACCATCAACTTCTTCAACCTTTACATTTCCTATCCATACAGCAGCGTTATTAGTTCCCATGTTAAATTCCATCCTAGCTAATGTATCTGTATCCGCTTGCATCTGGAACCTATATTCATAGCTTTGAACAGAATCTTTAAGTGCAACATCAAAGTTATCTGAATATGCACTCCAGCCTCTATCTGCTCCACCACCAAATTTCACACTGATGTTTCTATTAGCAGCAGCTTTGCCATCAAAGGTTAGCTTATAGTATCTTCCCTTAGCCAATGCAACATTTTGAATAAGCTGTAATGCATAGTTTTGTGTACCCACATTGGTTATATTAACCTTCGCAAATCTTTCACTATTAATTGTATCTATGGATACATCCCCTGCTCCACCAGCATCTGGCACGTGTACAAAGTTCCAGTTCTCAGGATTTAAGCTTCCTGTAGTAACTTCTGTAATTGGCTGATTGAAGCTAACATCATGAACATAGTTACCGTCTATCGGCTGCTTTGCATCAGCTGGTAAAGTATCTTTTGTTAATATTGGTTCTACTGGCTGTTTATATTGTCTTCCAGTTAAGTCATAAGCACGTACATAATCTACTTCCATCTTTGCTGGGAAATCACTTGCAGAAGGTTCAACTCCTCCATCAAAGTTTCCACCAACAGCTAAGTTTAAGATTATATAAAATGGCTTATTAAATGGTGCTGGATAAGCGTTCTTATCTGGCTGACCTGCACTTTGGCTAAACCAATTGTTAGTAGTTTGATATAGATTTCCGTCTACATACCATCTTATTTCACCTGGCTCCCATTCTACTGAATAAGTGTGGAACCCTGTTATATCTTGACCTGTAGGGAAGTTATAAGTTGCTCCTGTAGATTTATTATTTGGCCATGGCTTTCCGTAGTGGAGTGTACCAGCTATACTATCAGGCACACGACCTCTAGCTTCCATAATATCTACTTCTCCAGAAGAAGCCCAAGTTCCATAAGCAGAATCCTTTGGCATCATCCAGAAGGCTGGCCAGAAACCTTGACCTTTAGGAAGCTTCATCCTAGCTTCGAACTTTCCATATTGCTGACTAAAAGTTGGACTAGTCCATAGTCTTCCAGAAGTATATGTCTTACCATTTTTAGCTTCTGGTTTTGCTTCTATTACTAAGTTACCATTCTCAACTTTTATATTGTCTTTTTGATAATACTCTTTTTCGTTATTTCCCCAGCCGTCTATTCCATATTCAGCTCCAGTTCCATTTTGATATGCCCATTTATCTAAGTTAACACCATTGGTATCAACATTAGTACCTGAACCATCAAATTCATCATCCCAGGATAATGTCCAATCACTCTTGGCTTGGATAGTTTGAGTAACTTCAGCTCTTTCAAATCCAGTAGCTTTTACATCAATAACATAAGCTTTTTCTGCTGTAAATTGATCTGATTTTATAGTTATTGCACCAGCATCTACTGTGTATTTACTGCTGTCTATAGTATTTCCATCAATAGTCAAAGCTGTTATAGCATTTCTCCATGCAGAGTTGTCACCAAAAGTTAATTTTATATCTTGGCCAAGTTCATTCCTATCTGCATCTGGTGATAAAGCTGGAGCAGCTGGCAAGTGAATATTATCAGCTGTTTCTGCTAATTCTCCTGTTGCATCCTTTGCACCTTTCACTTCAAATCTTACATTATCGATGTAAACATCATGAATACCTATTTCACCAAGACCATCTACCTTACCTAATAAGAACTTTAGACCTGCTACATCATCTTTATCTATAGTAAATTCATAGCTATAAGTCTGAACGTAGTCTTCTAGCTTAACCATCTTATCTAAATAACGAGTGTAACTAGAATTTTCTGTAGTAAGCTCTATTAATCTTGGAGTAGTTGATCTAGCATTAAAGGATACTGTATAAGTCTTTCCCTTCGATAAAGCTAAACTTTCTTGATAAAGCATTACATCCCATGGATTGTTAGCCGCACTATAAACATGGAACTTCATGCCGCCATTTTCAACTGAATATTTAGATTCGTTATCCCATGTATCATATCTTCCTTGTACAAATTCATTCCAGTTAGTTGTTCCATCTGTAAAATATCCATTTTTAAGTGGAAATGCTTTTTCTCTTGCTCCCTTTTCTTCTACTCTTACATTATCTACATAAACCTCATGTGAAACATTGTTTACTGTTCCATCAACCTTACCTAGTAATAGCTTAAAAGAAGCTAGCATATCTGAATCCAACGTCAACTCATAATTTAAGGTTTTAGTAGTTGTTGATATACTTTCATTCTTAGATAGATATCTGTTTCCATTAGCATCAACCACAACCTCAACAGTTCTTGGCATAGTTGATCTAATGTCTAAAGATACAACATAGGTTTTACCCTTATATAGTTGGAAGTCATTTTGCATTAGCATTACATCCCATGGGTTATTGCCTATACTTGAAACTAGATATTTTAATTGACCATTTTCCACTTTTGCTGATGAAACCTTATCCCATCCGTCATATCTACCTTGTACAAAATCAGTCCATTTTGTCATTCCGTTTGAGAAGTCACCATTTTTAAGTGGAAACTGATCACTTAATGAAAGCTCGCCTGTGTTGTTATTAGTTAATCGAACCATCTTTACATTATCAAGATAAACTGTTTCAGAACCTAAACCTAATTTAAATACTAACTGCCCTTCTGTATCAGTAACATTTGGCATAGTAAATTCAAAGGATTTTTCTCCCATAGTATTAGTTAAATCTATGGTTTGATCACCAGAGTAGTTTGTTCTTCCATCCTTACTTACGAGAGCTACTTTAATCTGTCTAGCTGCTCCCGCTCTACCATCAAAGGTAACCTTATACTTATCAGTAGGGAGTAAATTCATTCCTTTTTGAAGAAGATTTATAGAATCAGCAATATATCCTCCATTTGATATTGCGACTTGAAGCTCTCTTGTATTTGGATCAACAGATGCCACTGAAGAGCTTCCTAGGTTTTGAAGATGCCAATATTCCATTCTATCCATAGTGCCAAGATCAAAACTTCCATTGTACACATGATTGCCGTCCTTTAAAGGTTCCTTAGGAGCATCTTGATCATTTAAAGAATTAATTTCTTCAAGTTTAACATTTCCTACCCAAACTGAGTTTGTATTAAGCCCCATATTAAACTCTAACCTTGCCAATGGATCAGTATTCGCCTGCATCTGGAAGGTAAATGCATAACTCTGTAATTCATTTTTTAAGTTTACATTAAAGTTATCAGAGTAAACTTGCCAACCACGACTTGCATCTCCGCCAAATTTCACAGCCATAGTTCTAGCAGCTGATGATTTTGCATCAAAGCTTAACTTGTAGTATCTTCCTTTCGCTAAAGCTACTTTTTGTATCATTTGAATTGAGTGAACTTGTGAACCAGCATTAGTTATATCTACTTTTGCATACTTATTGTTGTTTATTGTATCTACTGATACAGAACCAGCTCCACCAAATTGACTCTGGTGTACAAAGTTCCAATAAGTATTATCTAAAGATTGTGTATCTGAAGTTATATCAGTAAAACCTTTTTCATAATTTGTGTCGTAGACATAGTTTCCATCTACGGCTACTTTAGAACCATCTGGAAGATTGTCTTTTTCCATTACAGGTTCCACTGGAGCCTTATATGGTCTTCCAGTGAGATCATAAACTCTTACGTAATCAACTGACATAGTTGCAGGAATATCTGATGCTGCTGGTACTCTTCCACCATCAAAGTTTCCACCTACTGCAAGGTTTAAAATCATATAGAAATCCTTATCAAATGGTGCTGGATAAGCATATTTATCTGGTTGATTTTCTCCTTGACTGAACCAGTTGCTAGTAGTTTGATATAGATTTCCATCTACATACCATCTCATTTCGCCTGGTTCCCACTCTATTGAGTAAGTGTGATATCCTGTTATATCCTGTCCACTTTGGAAAGTATAATGATTTCCAGTAGACTTATTATTAGGCCATGTTTTACCATAATGTAGAGTTCCTTCTACTTGGTCTAAAAGACGTCCTCTGGCTTCCATTATGTCTATTTCTCCTGAAGATGCCCAGGTTCCATATTCAGAGTCCTTTGGCATCATCCAGAAGGCTGGCCATAATCCTTCTCCTTTTGGCATCTTTATTCTTGCTTCAAACTTTCCATAAGTTTTGTCAAAGGTAGGATTTGTCCAAAGTCTTCCTGAAGTATATGGCTTTCCATTTCTACCATCATTCTTTGCTTGTATAACTAAATTACCATCTTGTACTTTAATATTATCCTTTGTATAGTACTCCTGTTCATTATTTCCCCATCCATCTAAGCCGTATTCAGCACCAGTTCCATTCTGATATGCCCACTTACTTAGATCCACTCCGTTTGTATCAAGGTTACTTCCTGTACCATCGAACTCATCCGACCATACAAGAGACCATGGATCCTCAGGAGCTTTTGGAGCTGCTACATTTATTTCTATAGAAGTTGTCTTATCTGTTCCTTCTAGAGTTCCATTAAATACATATTGAGTTGCCTTTGAAACATTTCCATCATAATTTGAACTATCCCATGTTGCTTTAACACTTACCTTTATCCCGTTTGATAAAGTAACCTCAACGGTTTCAGGTAAAGGTAGATTTTGAAGTGCTGTACCATTATCAATATATATTGCAGCTGGAGCTGCTACTGAAATCACATAAGGGGCACCAACATTTACAGTTATACTTGCTTTAGTAGTAGTTCCTTCAACTGTTCCTTGAAGAATAAATGCTTGCACTCCAGATACATTTCCGTTATAGGTTGAGGTATCCCAGCTTACATTTGCTGTTCCTACAGTTCTATTTGATAGATTTACATTAACTGTCTTTGGAAGTTGTAAATCAGCTGCTGGTGTTCCATTTGCAACATTAACTGAAGCTGGATTAATAATTGATACTATTGTTGGAGCTTCATTTTTTGATCTCACATATACTATTATTTCAGCCGTTTCTTTGCATTGTTCTAGCTTTCCTTTAAAAGTGTAGGTTTCTGCCTTAGTCTTCTTAGGATTATATTTTTCTATATTCCAAGTAACCTTAGCTGTTCCGATTGTGCCATTTGACATTTTTACTTCTACTGTTTTTGGTAATAAAGATAGTAGATCTTCATCTAAAATGCCGTTTCCTACAGTTATTGAAGAAGGATTCTTCACAGAAACTACAGTAGGATTTCCTACCTTAATATTTATAACTGTAGTCTTAGTTGTTCCTTCTACTGTACCTGTAAAAGTAAATATCTTTTCTACAGCGGTATTTCCGTCGTAACTTGCAGTGTCCCAAGCAACCTTAGCATCGTTTCTATATCCATTGGACCATTTTACTTCTACTGTTTTAGGAAGCAGTTTCTTCACTACATCTAGTGCAGTTCCATTATTAACAGTAACCATCTTAGGTTCCTCAATTGAAGCTGCAAAAGGACTTCCTACCTTTACAGTTATATTTGCAGTAACTTTTGTTTGTCCTTCCAAATCCCCTTTAAAGTTATATAGAGTTTCTTTTGATACATTTCCATTATATCCACAAGTATTCCAAGAAACCTTTACTGAATTGTTAGTACCGTTGGAAAGTTTAACTTGTACAGTTTTAGGCAAAGTATTGTTTAACTCACTTAAAGAAGTTCCATTCTTCACAGTCAATGTAGACGGTTCTACAGCAGATACAACAAAGGGACTTCCAACTTTTACTTTTAAAGTTATCTGTTTATCATATCCGCTAACAGTACCTTTCAATTCAATGTTTGTTTCTTTGTCCACATTTCCATTATAATTTGAAGTATCCCAAGTGACCTTAGCATATACTACTGTTTTATCACTTGTTATAGCACTAACGTATTTAGGTAGCCCAATCTCCTCTAATTTTGTGCCATTGTCAACTTCTATTTGTGATAATTCCTTTATGGATTTTATATATGAATTAGCTACATTCACAGTTATTTTTGTAGTTAATTTTGTTCCTTTTATTATCCCGCTAAAGGTATAACTTTCGCTTGGTTTTGTAAGAGATACATAATGAGTTGTATCCCATATTACCTCTGCTGCACCTTTAGTATAATTTGACATAACCACATTTAATTTTGCCGGAAGAAGCTCAATTATTTCATTAAGCTTGGTTCCTTTTTGAACATAAAAATCATCAGGTTTAACCACGCTTTTTACTGTAGTGCTACTAGAATCATCAGTACACGCCTTTACAGTTGCAACTAATGCAGGATTAATTCCCATATCTCCTAATATAAATAGCATAGCTATAAACATTGAGATAAAGCGCTTAAAATTCTGTCTAGATGACTTTTTCTTATTAATTTTTGATAATTCCGCCATACTTTCCCCCCTAAAGTAAGATTTTGAACAACTCTAAACTTAGGACTATAAACGATTACAGTTAATAAAAAGACTTTATACTTTTGCTTTTCCCCTCCTTAGATCAATATTTATGACATTACTTTATCATCAATTCTACTTACGATTCTCCATCATTAAAGCATCTCTTGAAATTTATTCATTATATTCTAAGCGATATAATTGAATTACACTATTAATGAAGTACTATTCTTTATAAAATAATGATAAAGTTAAGAGTAACTAGTGCGAGGTATTATTTGCAAAACTTAATTTGAGATTTATAATTACAATGATTATTGCAGATATGCCATAATGTTCCATTATTCATATAAATTATAGGTATCTGTTTAAACATTTACAACGGCACTTTTTTTGGATATGCAGTGCTTTTTTTATATGTTTAATTTTTTCTGCAGTCAATTTTACCTAGTTACGCTAATAGCCTTTTAGAAGCACTTTTCACCATGAAATATAATCTTTATTTATAAAAATCTAAGTTAGCCATAGTAGTTAAACTATTTTAAGGACTAACTTAGAAATATCATTTATAAAAAACACCTATACTAATTATAGTATCGATTTGTTTTGTTACTTTAAATTTTACCTACTAAACAACACAAATCCAGGAATAAAAGTTCCTAATATTGCAAGAATTAAAATAGCAATTCCGCCAAGTTTATTATTATGTCTTTTTAGCAAATTCAACCCGTAAGTACAAGTATAAAAGCAACTTCCTAACATAAATAAAAAAAGTAAAAATTTCATTTTAATCGTCTCCAGTTTTTATTGTGTCTTCGTTATTTCTAATAGGTGCTGATTGGGACATTATTCCTGTCCTTCTTACATTAGCTTCAACTTCAACATTTATCTTTGCATCTTTGTAGTGTTTCAGCCAGTTGTATTCTTCGAATTCTGTGACAGTGAAGAAATTTGTAGCTACTTTTTTGCCAAATCCAAAGACGTCAGTATTATATTCTTGCTGGGTTTTTCTTATTACATCTGAAACTCCTCTTTGTACAAGTTGCTCTATTGATTTATTTAAATCTTGTATTCTATTTAATTTTTCATAAGGTATTCTGCTTTGAATAGCCCCTATATCTGCTTCAATATTCAGTTTGACATTAATTATAGGGATTCCATCTTTAAAATATGCAGAAATTTTGGGCCTTCGTCCTAATCGTAAATCAACTACAATAGCTTGATCTTTACTTTGTTCATCCTCCATGGTGAAGTAACCTCTTTGGAACTTACCTTCTACCATAAGTAAGTATCTAGTTTCATACCCATTTAAAGTCCCTACCATCTTACTTCCATTGAAAAATGCCACTCCCATAAATTCTATTTTTCTATTACCACTCCTTGGCATATCACCTGGTGGCATATTATATTTAGTTTTTAGCATAGATGAAAATATTTCATCAGAATCTAGAGGTAACGAACCACTCTTATCCAACGGTTGCAGTTTTTTAAACTCATTTAATCCAGCATAAACAGCATAGGATTGCTTATATGGAGAAATAACACCTGTATAAAATTCTTGAAAGGATTGCTCTGGAAAGTAGCCAGAATAATTTGCTTGAGTAGATGCGAGTTCCATGGCTTTTGCTGTACTTTCACCTATTAAGGTGTTGTTGTTTTTAATAAATTCTTCGGCACTTCCTCGGCATATAACAACCTGCATTATTCTTCTTATTTCTCTAAACCTTGCTATTGGAGCAAGAACATCTTCAATTCCTTCTTTTGCCACTGCTTCAGAAAATATTATGGTTTTTGTATGTACAAGCGATATTCTTCTAGTCGTTGCGCTACCTAAAAGATTTATCCCCTCTAAAATAGATGAAGCTTCTACAGTTTCAAATAATGTATTGCCATTATTTGATATACCCTGTGAAGAGCCATTGCTATTTTTATTATTTCCACTACTATCATTGTTGCCTGATTTATATACAGGAAACTGAACTGTAATTCTTATTTTATTGCAAATTCCTTTATCACATCCAATTACCAGTGAATATACCTGATCATCTATTTCTCTACTGTCCTTTGTGCAACCAGATAGAAATAAACAACTTACAAAAATTAATACTAAAATTATACTAAGTCTTTTCATCTGTAAGCTTACCTCCTTTATTACCACGAACTATGGAAATTAATAAAACTAATATTGGTATAAAGTAAGTAATTATAATACTATATTGCCTTGCAAATTTAATATAAACCTCAGAAGCTTCACTTATATTCTTTGGAATAAGTGTAACCATAAAAGTAAAGTAAGCAAAAGGTAGTAAACAAGGTCTGTGCCTAGGAATATTGAAGGCCTTGCAAAAGATACTTATAGATACATAAAATGCCAAAGAGACATTTATTATAGAAGCAATAACCCAAATAAATATAAATACACTTTCTATTCTTTGAAGAAATCTACTTATATAAATTACTCTTGAAAGCTGAAAGAGTGATGACAGATTTTCTCCTCCTTGTGCATATTCAAATGCCATTAATGAGCATAAAGTACCTATGCTTATAATAATTCCTGATAAGGCTAAACTTATTAGCCCTACCTTCTTTAAATGCTCAACTCCATAGAGGCAATTAGCTAAAAATGCAAGAAAAATCACTTCGCTATATGCTGATGACCGCCAAAGACCTACAGCAAATATCCTTTTTACTCCGTATCCCCCTATTGGTATAAGATTATTTATATCGTAAAATCTGTAAGGTAATATAAGTATTGTTATTAAGCCTATAATTACACAGAAAAATCCTACATAGGCCATTCTTGCAATTCCTTCTATACCAACATAGGCATACGCAACAACAATTGATAAAAACACTGCTATAATTACGCTTGGTTGGGTATATGGTAAAACATAGGATATTACCATTTCTATAAACTCTCTTATAGTTGCTCCTGAATAAAAAATAAAGTAGGCACAAAATATAAGTGACAGAATTTTACCAATGAATTTCCCTGTAACTATATCAAATATTTGAACAAGATTCTTATCAGGATATCTCTTCATTAGCAAACAAGTAATGTAGAACAATATCATACTAACTAAGCATGAAATCAATGTAGCATACCAAGCAGAGGTACTTGCTGATTTAAACAATACACTTATGCTAGTGTAAAAGACCTTAGAAGTCAAAACTAATGTAGTAAGAGTCACAGCCTCTCTTCCTCCAAATTTACCTTCCTTTATCATCGTTTTCCCTCCCATCATTATTATAGTCAGCGTCTTCCACCGTCCACTTTCTAGATATCTTTGGCTGTCTAGTAGTATCTAAAGGATTAATACTGTCTATCCTCTTATCCTGTTTCCATACAGGATATCTTACAATGTAGTCATTACTTTTAGAGGTTCTTGGTAACACAGGTGCAAATATCGGTATACCAAAGGATTTGATATTAACTAAATATATTCCTAATAACATCATGAAACAGGTTATTCCATAGAATCCAAGCAAGGCTCCTGAAGCTATAAATCCAAACCTTATTAGTCTTATTGCTAGCCCCAAACTGAAACTTGGTATAGCAAAATTACCAAGACCAGTTATGGCCACAATTATAATAAGTACTGGACTAACAATATTTGCTTGAACTGCTGCCTGACCTAAAATTAAAGCTCCAATGATTCCAAGAGTATTACCAATTATCCCAGGTATCCTAATTCCTGCTTCCCTAATAAGTTCAAAAGAAAATTCCATCAGCACCACTTCTACTATTGTAGGAAAAGGTACATTTTCTTTAGCCTTAACAATTGCAATTAACAAATCTGTTGGTATCATTTCTTGGTGAAAATTTGTCATTGCTACATATATACTAGGTAGTAATGTTGCTATAAACATGCCTATTAATCTTACAAGTCTTAAAATTGTTCCATATGGGAACCTCATAAATGCATCTTCCGGACTATGAAGAAGTGATACAAAGTTTATTGGCACGACTTTAGCAAATGGGGTACCCTCACAAATAATTGCAACGCGCCCTTCTGCGATATGTGATGCCGTTCTATCTGGTCTCTCAGTTGTTAGCATCGTTGGAATAATTGAAAAAGTACTATCTTCAATGAACTGCTCTATCATGCCATCCCCTGCATTATAATCAGTCTCAATACTTGATATTCTCCTTTTTACCTCATCAACAATTGCTGGATTTACGAGTCCATTCAGATACATGATGGCACATTGGTTTTTGTTCCTTTCTCCCATACTTAAAAATTCTGTAGTTAAGTTTTCATTTTTAATAATTTTCCTTACTAAAGATATATTAACCCTTAAACTCTCATTAAAAGCTTCTTGTGCACCTGTTACAGTACCTTCAATAGCCGGCTTCTCAACCCCTCTAGCTGGAAACCCTTTTGTTTCATTAGTCACATAGAAATTACATTCATTAATATAAAGTACCGTATTTCCTAAAAGTATCTCATTAATTACCCCCTTAGGTTTTTTTAACTTTTGAGCTTTATTAGTCTCAAGTATACTTTCAAGAATGTAATCTAATTGACATTGCTGCTCTTTTTGCTGAAATCCCTTAATGTTTAATAAAGGCCTTAATATAAAATCATTAATTATTTGCTCATTTACCATACCATCAAGATAAGCAATAAACGCCATATATTTATCTGCTATTAGAAATCTTCGAATAATGATATCTTTATTGGTAGGAGCATTGAATTTTGAATTAATTAATTTAATATTATCTTCAATTGAAGTAGTTATTGTTTCATTGATATCCTCTTGGGTCTTATCTTTACTGTTTACTCCTGAAACTACACCAGTAGATTTTTTATCATAGTCATTGTTTTTTTCATTATAATTAGTACCTTCATTATTAACCTTTTCATCTTTTAGCTCATCAACAGTAGGTACGTAGAACTCCTTAACTTGTTTTTTATCTTTATATGTAATATAAGATAGCATTTTTTTTAAAAATCCTGCCTTTTTTGCCACTACTATCACCACTCTATCAGTAGAATTATAATAATATAATTTGCGGAATAGATGGAAAATACTCATATTATTAGCTAATATATATTTAATTAGCTTATATTTCTTTTTGCAATGGCTAGAATCTATGAATTTGTCACTAAAATAACTTAGAGATTCATACTTAAATTTGTAATTATTTTTATATTCTTCTTCTCTGAAAACTATAATAAATAAAAACCATGCATATATAGAAAGTAATTATCCTTCCAAATATACATGGTCTTAAATTAAATATTTTACATTAACAATTTTTTTCTTTATTTTTATTCCCAGCTATTTATCTGCTTTATATACATGGACTTTGCAAACAGATAGTAAACCGTCTGAAGTAATAGATAAACTCCTACAATAATCATTAAGTATAAGCTGAGATTTGATTTTAAAATATTGCTTAATGCTTTTATTGCAAAACAAGTGTGAATGAATGCTACTATAAATGGTAGAAAAAACATTACTGCACATTGGGTACTTACTATTCTCTTTACTTCACCTATTGATAGCCCCATCTTTTTAAGTGCTATAAACTCTTGTTTATCTTTCTGAACTTCGTTGAACAGCTTAAAATACAATATACTTCCTGTAGCTATGAAGAATAATATTGAAATAAATGTACCAATAAAGAAGAACAATGACATTCCCTTCATAATCTCTACCACATCCGTTACTCTTTCATCAAACTTTTTGCTCATTTCCTTTGGCACTTCTGCCTTTATTTTTAATACAGAGTTTGATGACTTCATCCAATCCTTTAGGCTATATCCATAATAAACATTTAGTTTTTCAGCCTTTATATTTGCTTTAAGTTTATTAAACTCTTCGTCACTTACTACAGCTGTACTTGCATTTCTTTCATCAGTATTAATTACTCCTCCACTTACTTCTTGTTTTATCTTCCACGTAGTAGATTTTCCTTCTATATTTAATTTTAACTCTTCCTTATCTTGGAACAGCTTTTTCGATTCACCACCATTAAGGTTATAGGAATTTATAAATATTTCTCCAGCTTTAAGATTAATAGTTGATACTTTTTCCTCCTTTGCTAAAGCATTATAGTCTGTATTAGACATAATGTTAAAATCTATCCTATTAGGAAAAGTACTATGCTTTGTTTTTTCTTCTTCAGATAAACTTTCATTA
Source organism: Clostridium folliculivorans (assembly GCF_024341905.1). Lineage (GTDB taxonomy): Bacteria > Bacillota > Clostridia > Clostridiales > Clostridiaceae > Clostridium_AR > Clostridium_AR folliculivorans. The sequence goes on along the minus strand of NZ_BQXY01000001.1, from coordinate 322,619 downwards.
ACAGCATTTATAAGAACAACTTTATTTTTATATGTTATTTCTTGCCCATCATCCTTAAGGATTTTTTCTACTCTTTCAGGTGCAATTACCTGGTGTGAATTCAACCCAGCTTCAAAGAAACTTAAGTCTTGTGGAAAATTAATTATAATATTTTTCTGTATAACCTTTTGAAAAGAATACACAGATGCAGAAGCTGTTAAAGTTACAGCTGAAAGTATAGAAACCGCAAATAGTATTCTCGAATTGTCCCTAAGTTTATATACTATCTGAGATAGAGTTATCATATTGATTCCTTTATAAAACACTTCTTTATTTTTCTGAAGCTTGCTTGTAAGGTACACACTAAATTGTGAATACAGCATAAAAGTTCCTGCCACTGTTACTATTAATATAGGCAGCATGGTGAATATTATAGCTTGGTTTGAAAATAAAGCCATGATATACCCAGCTGCAATGAGTACTATAGATAAAACTGCCTTTCTAGTTGAAAACTTTGGTACTGGTTTTGCAACTCTCGCTCCTCTAAGTAACTCTATTATATTGTTATTCTTAATTCTATAACTTGATATAAAACCTATTCCTTGAAATAATATTAAGAAACTGGCTACTGTCAATAATATAGCTTTTGCTGAGACTACTAATGGAAGCTCCTTATCTAAAATTAAAATAGCTGATACTGCCATAAAAAATAATTTAGAAAACAATATTCCAAAAAGAAGACCTGTCGCTATTGAAAATCCTGACACTATTAGGTTTTCAAACAACACATAGTTTCTTATCTGTCCCTTAGTAAGTCCAAACAAGGATAAAAGACCAAACTCTTTTTCTCTAGACTTTAAGAAACTTGAGATTGAATAGTTAGTAAATACCACTGTAAATACGAGTATAACTATCTCACAAAGATACATTGCCTGCAATGTTACAGCACCCATTTGCCCCATGACTCCCACATTTTTCACCTGTGGATTTAACATGAAATTAGCAAATATAAAGAATACCATAACTACCAAAGCATTACTTAAATAGTACATTACAAATTTATTTAAATTTCCCTTTATATTTTTAAAAGCAATACTACGCAAGGTCATTGTAACGTCCCCCTATAAGAGTAAGTGAGTCCATTATCTCCTTAAAGAAAGCTTGCCTGTTGCCTCCTCTTACAATCTCTAAAAAGTGTTTTCCATCTTTGATCATTATTATTCTATGACAAAAACTTGCTGCAAAAGGATCATGCGTTACCATCATTATAGTTGCTTTCTTTTCCTTATTTAAATTTGTTAAAGATTCCATAACATCCTGAGAAGCCTTAGAATCAAGGTTACCAGTTGGTTCATCTGCAAGTATTATAGACGGATTATGAATTAACGCTCTTGCACAAGCTGCTCTTTGTTGCTGACCACCAGAAGTTTCATAAGGCCTTTTATCCAAAATATCTTTTATATTTAAAATATCAGCGATATCCTCTACCTTTTTTTCAATCTCTGAAACCTTAAGTTTATCTAGTACAAGCGGAAGTATTATATTCTCCTTTATAGATAATGAATCTAAAAGGTTAAAATCTTGAAATATAAATCCAAGCTCTTTTCTTCTAAATAAAGCTGCTTTTTTCTCATCAAGCTTGCTAGGATTTACCCCATTTATAAGAAGTTCACCTGAAGATGGAGTATCGATTGTAGCCAAAATATTTAGAAGGGTACTCTTTCCACTTCCTGAAGGTCCCATAACCCCTACAAACTCTCCTTCTTCAATATTTATATTAAACATATCAAGAGCCTTTACCTTCAAACCGCCTCTTTTATCACCATATATCTTTGTTATATTTTCAGCCTTTAGTATAGACATTATATCCTTCCTTTCAGTCATTTTATTAGTTTTCAGCACTCTGTTAAAATTACTTTAAATAATGTTCTTAAACAGCGCCTAAGATTTAACCTTAACTCTATGTACTAATTATAAAAAAAATAGAGAAATCAAGGTATCGATTTCTCTTTCAACTATAATTTTAATCTTACAATATTGAAAGGTTTCTAATGTTGAAATTTATATGTCACTCCTCCAAGACTTTAATGAGCTTACGCAAAGAATTAATATGATTTTGTCATATTACATGGCTAAAACTGTAAACTCACTACGTTCGAACAGTACAGTTTACTTTTTAAAAATCCATGCCTTCTATAAATATTTTATATCTTAAATTTAATAAAATATAAATGCTATATAATTAAAAAGTAAAAATATATCGCCTGCCAGAATTTCTTCACATACGTTCAGAAAAGGCAGATGCGTAAAAAAATCACTAATAAAGAACAATTAGCGATTTTTTAGAGCCATTCCGTCTGAAAAAATCATTTAATTCTAATAGCTCACTCATATAGCATCTCCTGCATAACCACTTAATTTCAATAATATTCTTAAACATATGCTAAAAATTAAATATGTTCTTTCCTTTATGGAATATAATAGAGAAAGTGGTTCCGATACCTTCTTCTGAGTTTACGCGAAATTCGTGTCCCAAGTTGTCGCAAACTCTCTTTGCAAGATACATTCCCATTCCCGTAGATTCAGAGGTTTTTCGTCCATTTTTACCAGTAAAGAAGGCATTAAAAACTCTGCTTATGTCTTCCTTAGGTATGCCTATCCCCTGATCACTTATAGATAAGGTTGTCTTTGAAGCCTCTTCATTAACATCAAAGGTAATTAATTTACTTTCTTCTGAGTCAGACTTAGAGTATTTTATAGCATTGATAACTATTTGGTTTATTACAAAATAAATCCACTTTCTGTCTGTTTCCACTGGCATTTCTTTATTAGTCGTTATCTTAGGAAATATATGATGTCTTATCATTGATTTTTTATTATCATTTATAACTTTTCTTCCAATAGATATTATATCCAAACTCTCTACGTTAAAATCAAGATTAAATTCATTAAGTCTAGCATTGTAAAGCATCATATCAAGACCATGCGCTAGCTTTTCATTTTCTTCCGATATACTTTGAAACACTTCTCTTTGCTCTTCATTTACTTGCTCTTGAAGCAAGAGATTAATAACAGATACTGGTGTCTTCATCTGATGTACCCATTGATTCACAAAATAGATATACTGCTTATGAGCTTCCTCATACTTTATGGTTTTATCCCCTGAAAGCTTATATAGTTTCAACAAAACCTTTTTAAACATCTCTTGTTCAGAGTTATTAGGCGTACCTATATTAAGTATATAATCCAAGTCTTTTTCCTCATTAAGTATTAAATTAAGCTGACTATAAAAATTCTTATTTCTATAATAATCATATATTAAAAAAAGTATATAAAAAGCTATAGAAATTATAAAGGCATAAAATATATTGTCAATCGGAAACCTTAATCCATTTATTATCAAAGTTAAATACATTATAAGAGTAACTGTGCAAGTACTAATTATATATACCGTAGTATATGCTATTCTATCCTTAATGAAATTTCTAAACTTCATTTATACCACCTGCCTTAATTATTGGTGCATCACTTCGTATTAAACTTATATTTCTAAATTATTTTCTGAGTATTACCAGCTTGATATTATTCTATAACCTTGTCCCCTCTTTGTCTCTATTACATCTTTAATTCCAATCTCTTCTAGTCTCTTTCTTACCCTTGTCATATTCACCGATAGAGTATTATCATCAACAAAATCTATATCATTCCATAAAACTTCAAGCAAGGTCTCCCTTGAAACAATCTTATCCTTGTTCTTTACCAAAGAATAAAGCAGTTGGAATTCTTTCTTACTTAGTTCAACTTTCTTTTCCTTATACTCAATTATATTTTGATCTATATATAAGAAAAGACCGTTTACTTCAAATACATCACTACTGTTGCTCTCTGCATAACTTCCATAAGCTCTTCTTATAACTCCCTTTATTTTCGCTAGTAGCACATCATAAGAAAAAGGTTTTGTTATATAATCATCCCCACCATTTTCAATAGCCATAACTTGATCCATATCTGAATCCCTAGCTGATATAAATATAATCGGAATATTAGATACTGTCCTTATGTCTCTACACCAGTAAAAACCATCAAACAGTGGTAGATTTATATCCATAAGAACAAGATTAGGATTGTTGCTGACAAACTCTGTTTTTATTTTAGAAAAATCCTCTACTTGATAGGTTTTATAACCATATTTCTCTAGATGATTTTTTATTAATGTACTTAATTTTTTATCATCTTCAATTATCATTATGCTGTACATTCAAACACCTCCTGAACTTCTGATGCCATATAAATATAAAGAAGCCACATTTAGCTTTATAATATTTTTATTTTACCATATAACTTACATAAAAACAGTTTTATAGCTTCACGCTCTTAATGTAATTATGTCCATAAAATATGCTACAATAGAGTTAATACTCAATATTATAGTGATTGTTACTGGTTAGCAAATTCACTAGATCTATTTATATACTTAATATATAAATCATTAAAGATGTACTTGATAGTAGCTAATTTTAATTGAAATACAGAAAGGATTGGACTCTTATATGAATACTAGTGATATTAAAGAATCAGAACTTAAAGAAATATTCAGCATTGAAATTGTAGTCGATAAACCTATAGTTGTTGGACAAGACGATACAGTTGGAAGACGCCAGTTAATCCCTATTTTATCTGGAAAAGTAATTGGTGATGGCTTTAATGGAGAAGTATTGCCAGGTGGCATAGATAGTCAAATCATTCGCCCAGATGGGAAGTGTGACCTTTCAGCAAGATACGCTATAAAGCTAGAGGATGGTGCCTCCATTTACATAGAGAATAATGGAGTTCGTACAGTGCCAATTGAATATGTTGAAGATGTTAAATCAGGCAAGTTTGTTGATCCTAGCGTGTATTATTTCCGCACAATTCCTACATTCGAGACCTATGATGAGAGCTATAAATGGATGATGGATTGTATTTTTGTATGTTATGCTACTCGATTACCTGAAAATGTCTTGCTTAAATTCTATAAGGTTATGTAGTCTTTAAATATAATTTTAGTAAAAATAAATAGAGTGTTGTATTAGCAATTTTTTTATCACCAATACAGCACCCTTAATCTTATAATATTATGAACCTTAACCTACACGAGTTAATCTCCATCTCTGAGCATTATTTCCGTTATCCTGCCACTGATCTATCTGTGCACCACTCTGTGTTGATGCTCCTGCAACATCTAGAGGAAGATTACTAGCTTTATTCACTAACTTATATACTCCATTTCCCATGTCTTCAATTCTAAATCTTTGTGCATCTTGGCCATTATCAGTACATATCTGATATGCAACTGCACCGCCAAGTGCTGTTGATCCATAAGGGTTGTCGACGCACATATTAGGAGCACACATTGGCACTAGCTTGTAGTATCCACCACCGCAATCTACAAATCTAAATTGTTGTGCTGCGGTCCCATTACTTTGATATTGCTGAAGCTTAGTTCCATCAGTATTTGCTCCACCTGATACATCCAAGTTAAGATTACTGCATAGGGCTGTAAGCGTATATATGCCGTTATTTACTAGCGGCATACTATTGCCAGTTGAAGGCACTTGAAGTGGCACATTAGGTTGTACTGGCACACCAAACATTGGAGTTCCATTACTTAGTATTGTAAATTGCTGCATTCTTATATTTCTTGTCCATCCTGAACCTTGTGATACTGCAGCATGATATACAATCCAGTTTTGTACTCCATCAGGTGATTTTACAAAACTAGCATGTCCTGGACCATATACATCTCCAAACTTAGAAAATACAGGACCAACCTTTGTATACGCAGATCTATTCATTAAGTCTCCATTAGTACAAGTTAGTCTTCCTAAACAATAATCATCTGTCCAGCTTCCACTTGCAGAATATATTATATTTACTGTAGAACCACTTACAAGAACTTCTGGTCCTTCATTAATATATGGTGTTCCATTCCTCTCCCAGCCTTGATCAGGTGTAGATATCAGTACTCTATCTCCTGATATAGTATACGGATTACTCATCTTAGCTATATATAAGTTTTGTGCTACATTAGTAGTACCTTCCCAACCAGACCATATGAAGTATAGTTGATTGTTGTAATCTAAAACGGTGCCATCTATAGCCCATCTATCTGTAGAAGCTGCAACCTTTCCTTTAAAGTTGAAAGCCCCATTTAATGGGTTATTAGCATCTGTACCACCTTCTAAACAATACATTCTATGATTTTCATTTGTACCATTATCAGCAGCAAAATAAATATACCATCTGCCTCTTACATAATGTAATTCTGGTGCCCAGGTTTCACTGGAATATGGGGTTCCCCCAGGTGCAGTCCATACAGTAGTCTCTGTTCCACTAGTTATCCCTTGAAGAGTTGAAGATTTTCTAATAGTTATAGTATTACCGCCATTTGATTGAACATAATAGTAGTATCCACCAGCTGAAATAACCCAGGGATCTGCTCCGCCTCCTAGCGGATTAGTAAAAGTGGCAGCAGAAGCTTTTACACCTAGATCTGGCAAGCAAATTGCAAAGATTATGACCAAACATAGAAATATCTTTTTAAACATTTATTACACACCTTTCAAAATTTATTTTCTATTTATGAATTAGTGTAAGGATCATTGGACATCAAACTTTATGCTTTAAGAGTATACTTGGGGGTAAAGATCATAGGATAAACGATACTTGAATTGTGTACAATATCTCTTAAAAGATTAGTTTAAATATTAGCTTATAGTAAAGTCTGAAATAGATATATTATTCAACACTGTTTTCCTCTCATTCCTCCCTTCTTTAAATTATTACTTTTGTTTAGTTAATCTAATATCCAAGCATACATCTTATTTAACGTTAAATGATTTTAATTCAAACTAATTGAGATTAATAAGGTTTACATAATGTGTCGTAATATACTGAATGAAAATTATTTAGAATCAAAATATGGAAAAAATTTATAGATTTGTTTTAAGCGTTTTAAAGCATCTTATATTATTGTAAATAATCATAATTTTTGCATTTATAAATTTAGAAAATTCAAGATTAATAGAAGTCTTTTGATTAATTGAGAAAGATAGATATTAATATTACTATACTTTTTTATTAGAATTGAATATTTATTACGATATTTTTTCTATTTGAGCTCTGACAGGTTTAACTGTATATGTCATTAATATTGTTATTATACAGATATTATATTATTATTTTTACAACGTTTCAATAAATTTGTTAATATTTAATTTAATACTAATCGTCAACTCAAATAATTCTATATATAGGTGTGTTAATCTCTAATAAGATTTATTCATATTATTAATCTTTATTGTTAAAAAAGAGGTATCCATTATGCATAAAAATATTGATCAAGCTCTTTTCACATTATCATTTTATATCTTTATTGTAATAGGCTTAATTATAAAGTTTTTATTACCATTATTAGGAGTTGTAGCAAGCATTTTTTCTTACAAAAGAAAAAAGAAGAAATGGCTAATCCTTGTTTTCATTACATGTCTTAGCATTCTTCTATACTCTCTTATTATCACAATTATTAATATAATTAACTACGGAAATTTTCCTCTATTCACTAGGAATCTTTAGAACAGTCTTTAACATCAATTTATAACACTGTGTTATAAAAAACAAACTAATTAAGTACTCTTTCTTTCAATTAGTTTCACTGGTAAAACATTTTCAACTGTGACCTTTTTGCCTTCCATTTGATCTAATAGAAGTTTAATTGCTAACTGAGCCATTTCGTCTATTGGCTGCTTTATTGTAGTCAATGGAATGGCCATTAATGAAGCAACCTCAACATCGTCATATCCGATAACCTTTATATCTCTAGGCACTTCTTTGCCGAGTTCTTGTGAAACTTGCATCATTGCAGCAGCTATCATGTCGCTGCTAGCAAATACCCCATCAATATCAGGATGTTTATGAAAAATTTTACGAGCTAGCTTTTTATAACTCTCATATACATCTAACTTAGCTTGCTCAACTACATACTGAGCCTTTCTTTCAAGCACAGTATTCATAAAGGCTTCATAACGCTTATTTGCTGGAGTACTAAGCTCCAAAGGTCCGCTTATATGAGCAAGTTTCTTACACCCTTTATCCAGTAACAAATTAGTAGCAATTAGTCCTCCAGCATAATTATCAGAGGTTATAAAAGGTATATTATTTGAGAAGTCCCTATCAATTGCAACGATAGGAAGAGTTGGGGTTAGGTAATCAGAAGTTTCCAAGGTGTGGCTTCCCATTATTATTCCATCAACTTGATTTCCTTTAAGCATCTCAACATAATCTTTTTCCTTTGTAGCATCTTGATAAGAATTACATAGCAATACCTTATATCCAGCCGCATAGGCATAGGCCTCTATATAGCTTGTTAACTTCGCAAAAAATGGATGAGCTACATCCGGTACAATTAATCCTATAATATTTGATTTTTTTCTAAACAAAGATCTTGCTAATTCATTTGGCTGATAGTTAAGCTCCTTCATAGCAGCGTTGACCTTTTCTCTTGTGGAGTCACTTATATAGCCTCTGTTATTCAAAACTCTTGAAACTGTTGTAACTGTTACTCCAGCTATCTCAGCCACATCTTTTATAGTTGCCATACCTAAAATCATCCTTTTCTTTATCTGATCCTAATTTAGTTAAATTATATTATACCCCTCTATTGTTGTCTATGGTATAAACTCTATAAATCTATTGAATTAATTTATTTCATTTCATAAACTTTTATGCTAACACTTGGTGTATCAGTTTTTCCAGCCTCTAAATTCCCTACGAAAACACCACTTCTCAGCCAATCATATTTGCCATCAGATATTTGGAATCGGGGAGTAGTTTTAATCTTCTTATCCTGAATTCTTGAATCTAAATATCCTTCATTTTCAATAGAAATATATACCCCATCATCAGTTTGTAATGTATATCTTGCAAATGCATGTACTATCTCATCATTCAAAGCGGTATTCCAATCATAACCTCCAGATAAAACTTTGCCTTTTATGTTTTTTCCAGAAAATGTTCCTCCAGTTATAGGAATAAGTCTAAGAAATCCCTTTGGTGTTTTTCCAACCTCTTGAACTTCTCCTACTTCTACGTTTAACTCTAACACTAACTCTGCATCTAACAGCATTTTATTACACCTTCTTCATTTATATAGATGTACAATTTATCATACATTTATTAATTTTATCAATTGCTAACTTAATATTTTTGTTTCACCTGCTTTTATCTCTATTGATATTCCATTGAATTCTATCCAAACTGAAAGTTCAGATGGATTATAGACAAAAGTATAATCTTTAGAGAATTTCAATCCATTTAATGCAGTAAGATAATCTATTATCTGTATATTTGTTGCATACCAAATGTCTTCCTTATTACTTACATATTTACAGAGTTCCTCTATTACTTGCCAATTATTATATAAATCAAATTCATAACTATGTCCCCATAAATAGAAAATACCTAATGAATTAAATTCTTCCTTAATAAATCTTTCTGCTACACTCATTAAATTTGCAACATTATGATGAGCTGTAGGATTCCATTCTAAATAGTTTAAAGGCAAATCAAATTTGCCGTGATTGTTTACAGTTCTCGAATAAGCCACTCCAAGAGTTTCTAATACCTCAAAAACTGTTTTATTATAAACTCCATAAGGATATGCCATCCCTCTTACAGGATAACCAAAAATCTTCTCATGATTTTGCTTATCCTCAAGGATTTCCTTAATCACAAGTTCTTTAGTTATATCAGTTAGTGAAAGATGCCTTAATCCATGAATTGCAATTTCATGTCCTCTATATACATCAACTATCTCATTTTCATTTATTCTTTTTATTAGTAAATCGTTTATTACAAAAGATCCATCCTCATTTTGGAGTCCAGAATTCAAATTAAATGTAGCTTTTAAGTTATACTTATTAAAAATGTTAACTAATCTTTTATCCTGAGTAATTCCATCATCATAACTCAAAGTAAAGGCCTTCTTGATTCCTCTTGGAAAAAGTTGTTTTATAATAGCCATGTCTATGCCTCCATATTTTATTCCAGCGCCCAAAGTATAGATTTCTCAATATATTCATTCCAGAAATTCCAATCATGAATTCCTTGTCCTTCCACATAAGTATGTTCTACTTCCTCTGAAACTAAAAATTCATGATAACTTCTGTTTTCATTTATAAGAAAGTCTTCTTTTCCACAAGCCATATATATGTCAGGAATAGGTTTGTCCTCCTGCTTTAGTTTGCTAATAAGTGCCTCAGGATCTTTGTCACTTCCTAATAATTGATTCAAATCCCCAAAAACTCTTGTGTAATATTTATAGTCAGCAATTGGATCTTTAAAATCCTCAGGAATTCCTGCAACATTATGAATTATAAGAGCAGATGACAATGCAATTATGCGGCTGAAATTATCATAATATTTCAAACCATTTCTTATGGCACCATATCCTCCCATAGAAAGTCCACCTATAAAGGTATCTTCTCTTTTCTCTGATAACTGAAATAGTTTTCGTGTAAATTCAACTAGCTCGCTTCCAACAAACTCTCCGTATAGCTCCCCCTTGTCAGTATCATCTAGATAGAAGCTATTTTCGCCTGAAGGCATAAATACTGCAATATTATGTTTTAGAGCTAATTCTTGAATTCGGCTTCCACAAATCCAATCTGTATAATTCCCTGAGTAACCACTTAAAATATAAAGAGATTTCATAGATCCCTTCTTCACTTCTTTCATTCCTGGTATCTCTATTGTATCTATTGGAACAATTGCATTGAAAGTAACAATTTTTCTTAATGATTTTGAATAAAAATTCACCTGTGAAAATGCCATTTTTTTCTCCTCCTTACTATTTCACTGTATTTAATGCCTTTATTAATGCACTTATGCAACCATTCCTAGCTTGTTTACTAATATTAGTATCGTTAAAAATCGAATCAAAGCCATGAAAGCATCCTGGGTATAAATGAAATTCCACATCAACACCAGCCTGTGCTAATCGACCAACATAATCTATTATCTCATCCCTAAAAGGATCAATTTGACCTACAAATATATATGCAGGTGGAAGCCCAGTCAAATCTTTAGCCCTTGCAGGAGCAGCATAATAAGGTACCTGATCTGAACTCATATCTCCTAAATACATCTTCCATGCAATCTGGTTTGCCTCCCTATTCCATGCTGTCGGTACATTTTCTTCGTTCACTTCATAACTGGATGGAGTTATATTCCTATCATCTAGCATCGGGTATAAAGGCATCTGAAATGCTACTTTTATTTCATTTCGGTCGCGAACCATCAATGCAAGTGCAGCTGTTAACCCACCTCCAGCACTTGCTCCTGCAATAGCAATCCTTGAAGTATCTATTTTTAGTTTTTCTGCATTTTCTACCGTCCATTTAAGTCCAGAATAACAATCCTCAATTGCCGCTGGATATAAATTTTCTGGTGCCAACCTATAATCAACCGAAATGACAACGCAGTTTACTTCATTAACGAATAACTCACATAACCCATCATCTCCATCAGGGTGACCGATGACATATCCACCGCCATGAATCCAAAATACTACAGGCAATTTTACATTCTTTCTATCCTTAGGCTCATAAATTTTCACTAACAGTTCTGACTCTGGACCGCTAATCATACATGCAGTAGTTAATATATTGTTAGACTTTTCTATAGGTGGCAATTTAATATTTCTCATCATTTCTAAATCCTTATTCAAATCAAATCTTACTGCATTATGTAAGATTGGCAATAATTCAGGCAAAATTCTTTCTTTGTATGACATAAATATTCCTCCACTTAAGCAACCATAGATTTCTTTCTTATTTAGTTATAGATATATAAAGGGTTCTTTTGTATCTATAAAATATACAGGTGTTTCTTTTAGCATTGGCGCAAGCCATCTTGACATATATTTCATACCAGCTTCTTCACTACGTTCATGCCCTAATACAAGCATAGCTTTATTCATGTTTAATGCAGAAGCATCACGTATATAAGGACATAAAGTCCACTCTGTAATATCACCACATACAATAACATCCAGGTTTTGTTCCTTCATTAAAACCATCGGCATTTCCTCTACGCCAAGTCCTAGGCTTCCACCACCAACTAAAATACCAACTCTTCTACATCTTGTTTCAGGTGATCCAACAATTTGAATTACCTCCATTTCCAATTTAATCTTGAAAAAATCTGCTAATTCATTCAGAGTTATTTCTGGTATCTCATAGCAATGCGGAAATTTAAGGCCTTTAATTAAGTACTCTTCCCAACCTATTTCTTTTAGCAAGCCATCGTATATTAAATCAGTAGGTGCCGCATGCATATGATCATGAAAGCGCCATATGGCAATACCATGATCCTCCAACATCTTTTTCTTTTCTATATATACTGGGTCATCTTTTAACCAATCCAATTTGTCTGCTCCAGTATAATAGGTTGGCTCATGAGTAATAATAAAGTTTGCCCCACAATCTATTGCTTGCTTGATTACATCTACAGTTGCCATAAATGTTGTTACAACACCTGAAACTTCTATATCATAACTTCCACTTATCAGCTGATCGCAGGTTTCTTCAAATTTAACCCCTCCGAATTTATTTATGATTTCATCTGTAATCTCTTTTACCTTCATAAATATAACCTCCATAATTATTTTTACCTTTAACATCTACTACTTTATTCTTTTACTGCACCTACAACAACACCCTTAATAAGATACTTTTGAACAAATGGAAATAGTATAACAATTGGTAATATACCTATTACTGCTAACGCCATACGTACAGATGTGCTTGGCAATTGGGTTGCTACCGTTCCTATAGTGGACCCTGCTGCTCCAGATTTTAAGAACTGAATATTATCCATTATTCTTACTAAAAGATTTTGTATTCCATAAAGTTTTGGATTTGTAATATAATATATACCGTTAATCCAATCATTCCAGTACGCAAGTCCAGTAAATATTCCTATAGTTGCTACAGCTGGTATGGATAATGGCAATATTATACGGAAGAATATCTTTAACTCCCCTGCTCCATCAATTCGAGCTGCCTCAACAAGTGCATCTGGAATACTATTTCTATAGTAGTTTGTAACTAAAAAAACATTAAAGGCATTCATCAAATAATTAGGTAAAATCAATGCAAATATAGTGTTTTTAATATGAAAAATTCTTGTCCACATAATATATGCAGGAGCTACCCCTCCACTAAATAGCATAGTGAATAGAACTAAAAAGGAAATTAATTTTCCATACTTAAAGTCTTTTCTTGATAGTGGATATGCAAGCATAGAAGTTATAATAATACTTAGGAATGTTCCTACTCCTGTAACAAATAATGAGACACCATATGCTCTCAGAATCATTGTAGATTGAGAGATCATGTAATAATACGCATCTAAACTTAAGGCTTTAGGGAAAAAACTATATCCATTGGCTACTAATGCTGTTTCTTTTGTAAATGAGGCAATAAAAATTAATAATAAAGGCGCTAAGCTGACTACTACTAAAAGAATTACTAACATTTCAGCAAAAATACTGAAGACTTTCTCTCCCCGAGTTTTTAAATTATTCATTTACTTTCCCCCTAAAATATCGAATTTTCCGGATCTATTTTTCTTATTAATCCATTTGCAGCTATTACTAAAATAAATCCTACTAAAGATTGATATAAACCCGAAGCAGCTGCCATTCCTGTATCATTTAACTGCATCATTGCACGATAAACAAAGGTATCTATTGTTTGTGTGGTATTATACAATGCACCTGAATTCATCGGCACTTGATAAAACAAACCAAAATCTGAGTTCATAATTCTTCCTACAGCCATTAATGTCATTATGATTATTGTAGGTTTTAATAGAGGCAGTGTAATATCCTTTATCTGTCTTAACTTTCCTGCTCCATCTATTTGAGCTGCTTCATAAATGCTTTTATCTATTCCAGCAATACTAGCAATATAAACCAAAGATGAATATCCCGTAGTTTTCCAAAGAAAAACAAATACTAGAATAAATGGCCAGTATTTTGGTTCTGAATACCATGAAATCTCTGGTAAACCGAATACCTTCAAAATTGATTTATTTATTAGTCCCGAATCTGAGTTTAGGAATGAGAAAGCAATATAAGATACAATTACCATGGAAATTACACTTGGCAGTATTAATGCATTCTGATAAAACTTTGACATAACCTTTTTAGTTAATTCTGTCATAAGTATGGCAACAAATACAGCACCAATAGTACCTAATATTATAAAACCGAGGTTATATAATATGGTATTTCTTGTCATTATCCAAGCATCTTTGGTCTTAAATAAAAACGCAAAATTATCAAATCCAACCCACTTTCCCCCAAAAATACCCTTTTGAAAGTTTGGGCTTTTAAATGCAATAATCGCTCCTACCATAGGTATGTAATTATTTATTAAAAGATAAAGTAAACCTGGAATCGTCAACATCAATAATGGTAATGAACTTTTTGAACTCCTCCATTTTGCATTTCTTTTCATAGACTTATCCCCCTTATTTTATGAATAAAGTGAAGGTTTTAGCAACTCTTCACTTCATCAAAATAAATGTTCTATTTTTTTGTTGCTAACCAAGCATCAAGTTGTTTTTGTTTTTCTGCAACAATTTTATCCATGCCTGCATCCTTAAGTTTCTTGATAAAATTTGGAATTTCTTTATCAGGATCAAGTGCTCCACAATTTAGTCCCGGTAAGTACTGATTAATTACATTCATAGCTGAAGAGTATTCAGTTTTAACACTTGTACTATCAAAAGTAAATCCAAAGGCTTTAGATCTTGTCGAGTTTTTATTTTCACTTTCCATAAGCTTTAAATCGTCTGTACTTTGACCAGCCATTGAATACTGAATAAATTGATTTCCTATTATTCCACAACTAAGTTGAGCAGTATATGGTACTGAATTTGCGTCTTTTCCATCTGGGTATTTTACATGATCAGCATCAACCTTGACATAATCTGTACCTTCAATACCATAAATAAGTAAGTTTACTACAGCCTTATCAGAATAAGTTAAATTTAAGAATTTCATTGCTGCTTCTGGCTTTTGACTAGTTGAAGCTATGCCCCAGCTAACAGCATTTACATTTGTAGTTGACAAGTATGGCTGCGCTAGCCTTATCATCCCCATATTCTTTCCTGTCACCGCTGAAATTTGAGCAGCTGACTCTTTTCCTGCATAGCTTGCCACGTACGAGAAACAGCGATCCGATGAAATAAGCTCACTTGCTAAAGTATTAGTAGTAGCTGCATCTTTAGAAAGATACCCCTTGTTGTACCACTCTCTAGCTATCTTTACCTTTTCCTTAAAGGCATCAGTTTCATAAAAATCCACAACTTTAGTGCTATCTCCAATTAAAACTGCTGTTGGCTTAAATAAATCATCAGTAAGGTAGTCTACATTATCGATTGTGTGCAAAACACCTGAAATTCCTTGATTTGTTGGTGCAACAGGAATCATATTGGGATATTTTGCTTTTACCTTTTCGTAAAGTGCATCTAAGTCATTTACAGTTTTAATACTATCTGGTGATATTCCTAATTCGTTCATTATATCCACCCTATACACTAAATTAGGAGCAATAGCGGCACCCTTATTAGATGGAACTGCATAAGTTTTACCATTAGACTTAGTAGTTTCTAAGAAATCATTGCCTACAATCTGCTTTGTTTCTTTACCATACTTGTCAAGCAAATCATCCAGTGGCATTAATTCATTCTTAGAAATATATTGATTTAAATCCCCTAAGGTATGAAATACATCCAGCTGCTCTCCGCTTTGTATAGCTAAATTTACTTGTTGTGAGTAATTTGATACACTGAGCGGCTTTAATTTTACTTTGACATTTATTTTGGGAACAGTAATGTCATTTATAGCTTTTTCTACACTTCCTAAGTCTTCTGAGATTTTATTAAAGGTTGTAAATGCATAAACAATTTCATCTGGGCTTCCATTTTTCCCTGATGAATTAGCTGATTCTTTTGATTCACTGTTGCCACAAGCAGTTAACGCTGTAGTACTAAGAGCAACAGCCATCAATAGACTTAAGATTTTTTTTGATCTTTTCATATGAATCCCCCTTACACAATTTAGTGTTAGCCTTTTATTTGTTTTTTCATCATACTTATATTATAATTTTCATCGTTAGTAAACGCTTTCAAAAACAAGCAATAGTTTTTCAATTTTAAGTGTTTTTTCTAAATAGAAATAATTTTAGGATGAAAATTACTTTTCATCCTTCTTTCTATATGAATATGGACTCAATCCAGTGAGCTTTTTAAATATTGTTGAGAAATATGAAAAGTTATCGAATCCTACCTCTGAAGCAATGATACTTATACTAGTATTAGTGCTTATAAGTAATTCTTTAGCTCTTTCAATCCTACACTGGTTAATATATTCCTTAATAGCAATACCTACTTCAGCTTTAAACAACTTAGCCACATAATCTGGAGTTAGAAAAACTTTTGCAGCTACATCATTTTTAGTAATGTTTTCATTAAAATTATCATGAATATATTTCTTTGATTTTTCTATTATACTTTGAGACTTTTCTGCTTCTTCTGCATAATCAATAGTTCTTGTTATTATAAAGTGTACCCATTTCATCATATCAAAGATTGAATTATCTGCAGAAAAATTTAGTTTTTGTGATATTTTATCTGAAAATAATTTATGAGCCTGTATCTCTCTTTTATACAAAAAAGTATATATAATCTGCATAAAATCCTGATGAATGGAACGCATAACGGAAACATCAAGATTATTCTTAGCTACTAGCAACTCCAATTCTTTCTTAATATAATTAACTATATTTAGTTTATCTCTTTTTTCCAACATACTATTAAGTAAGACTGTATCAATACTATATTGAGCATTTAAAGTTAAAGAATTTTTTTCACCTTGAAAGAATACCTTACTTCTAAAAATGATGTTGTTTTGGTCTATTTCTTCTAACTCCACTCGATTTTTCCCAAGCAAAGTTATTGTTGATTTACTACCGATATAGCATGTAGCGCTGCACTTTAGATATTTCTCATACTTTTCAATTAAACTTATACATTTCTCTTTTATTTCTTCAACGGAATATTTGTCTTGTATTACTATAGCAACGTTATGATTCCTTTCAGTAACATAATGAACAGCATAACCCAAATCAAATTCATCTATCAAAACTTCAGATAGTATTTTTTTAAGGGCATACTCAAAAGTTTTATCATCAAGAACTATAGTTTGATTTTCTGATTTTACTACACTAATTAATACCAAATAGTACGAAGCATCAATACTTAGTGGAATTTTTCTCCTTAATATCTCCTCTAAAACTATCTCCTCTTCTGCAGGTATGCTGAAGAATAAAAGTTCTCTGCAAAAATTTTCAATCATTAATCTCTTGTTATCTACCCAATGCTGTCCGTATTCACTATATCTATGAAGATAACTTTCTTTTTTAATTTTTTCAACAGCTTTCAAAATTGCCATTTCAGTCTTATCTATATTAAAAGGTTTCGTTATATAGCTTATTGCATTGTAATCTAAGGCAGTAGATGCAAATTCAAAGTTTTCATGACAAGTTAGAAAAATGAATTCGCTTTTATAATCATTGGAACGTGCCCATTTTATAAGATCAATTCCAGTACCTTTTGGCATTTCAATATCACATATAACAATATCAGGAACCTTTTCTTCAAAAAGTTTTTGAGCTCCAATAACATTATGTGCCATGCTGACTTCATGGATTCCAAACATTGACCAATTTATAGAATCCCGTATTACTTCTGCTGTAAGTAAATCATCTTCTACTATTATTAATCTCAATTTCATCACCTTTCTCTAAAGGAATTACTATTTCAACTTTTCCTCCCATAGGCTCTTCATTAGAAAGCTTTAGAAGATTATCTTTTCCATATAATAATTCTAATGTCCTTTTAATGTTTGTAATTCCAATTCTATATCCATCAGATGTATAAGCACTGCTATCTTCATTTACTTTTTTTATAATATCCTCTGGAAATCCCTCACCATCATCTTCGATTATTATTCTTACAGAATCCTTTCCATCAAAAATACACCGCTCTGTTTTAATGAAAATCGAAAGCGTATCTTCCAGTGTCATAGAATGCTTAAAGGCATTTTCTACAAATGTAAGAATAAGAAGTTGTGGTATGCGTTCCTGTTCAGTAAATTGGTCTACATCTATAACATAGAAAACACTATTAGGAAACTTTATTTCCTGCATGTAGAAATAATCTTTTATACGATCAATTTCTTCTTTTATCGATACTTTATTTAATCCACCTCTGAACATATATCTTAAATGATTGGATAGAGCATCTATAAATTCTCTAATCTCCTCATTTTTATCCTTATAGGCTAAACTATGTATAGTAGTAAGTGCATTCAGAAAAAAATGAGGTCTAATCTGCGTTTGTAGATATCTTAATTCTGCTTTATTAAGTTCCAATTTTTCTTCATAGGCACTAATTTTTAAAGTCTTAATCTCTTTTATCATAGAATTAAATGAATGAATTAAGGTATTAAATTCAAGCGACTCTACCTCCTCATTAACACGATATTCGAAGTTACCTTGTTCAACCTGTCGCGTTCCTAATACTAATCCCTTCACAGGTCTTAAAATTTCCCTATTCAAGTAGTAAATTATATAAGGCATCAAAATCAACGAAATAATTCCTAAGATTGCTATGAACCATTGAATATATCCAAGTCCCAAAAGCACTCCTTTTTCTTCAATTAATGTAGAAAGCCTTGCTTTACTTGACTCTACTCTAGTTGAAACCATAATATATTTATTATCAAAGTTATTTACTACTTCGCTTTCATTTGCCAATTTATTTGGTATATCTGTAAAGTTTATATTCCCCACTTTAGATAAAGAATTACCTAAACTATCAGTTAAAACTATTTGCTCGTCTATATTCCCACCCTTTAAGTCCACAAGAGCCATTAATGTATCTGCTTTAATAAATCCAACAATAATGTTATCCGAAAATCGGTACATTTTAAAGAAGAACCATTTATTATCGAGCTTAATTGGAGACCATAAATCTTTAACAGAATATCTTCTATTCAACAAATCTTTCCTAATAATATTGTCTAGCTCAATTTTTTCCTTCGATGTAACCCTACTGCTTACACTCATCAAAAGTAAATCCGCTGATGAGTTATATATAGAATAAACATCAGTAGTTTTGCTTATATTCATTCTTTCTATTAAAATATCCTGTAATCTTTTAGTTTCAAAATATCTGGTACTTTCATCACCATTTTTTAAATCAACTTGATTATTTATTCCTAAAACTATTTCATTTAAATCATTTATTGCATTATCGAAACAATTATTCATATTGTTAATATGAATTCTCATTTCATTCATGGCAGAGTTTATAGTATTATTCTTAACAACATGTAAAGAATAAACGTTACTAGTAACTAACACCAATAAAAGCAATATAATTACAGTCACTGTTCCTCCAGTAATCCTAAATACTAAAGAATTTTTATATTTTCTTCTATCAATCATTGTATTGCACCTACTGTTAAGCATTAGTACAGTTTGTACTTCGCTTCTATTATTTTCACAACATTATATATTACTATGTCATCTATATCAATAACTTTGGTTATTACACTAATAAACAATTACTATTCAATAATCTATATAAATAAATCTCGTAAATTGCACTCTAGTAATATAATTACATTAGAAAAAATTCTAAGTAATTGTAAACAAAATGGTCAACCTATAATTTATAAAATCAAAAGTTAACCATTGTTTTTGATATTTATACTAAATATTGAAGTTTCTCTCCATCATCATTGATGAATACAATTATAGCTTTATACGTGTTTAAATCTATATTTAATGTGCAGTATTTATCTTCCTTGTTCCAAGATAAACAAATTTGATCCCTTGCAGAATCTACTACCTTAAATTCTCCATCAAAAGCTGCATATTCATTTCTAAATCGTATAAGTTTTAAAAGCCTCTGAACAACATTTTTTCTATATGCTTCTTCAATTTCTTCAATGCTGAAATTATGCCTATTAATTTCACGACCTTCACCAGTTTTTCTTACAGCTTCCAGATCATTTTTTCCAGCCAAAAGTCCTACATAGTACACCTGAGGAATACCTGGAGTAAAGAACTGTATTGCTCTTGCTGCTATATAAGCGTCGTCGTCACAATTTAACACCGAATAATATGAACCTCTTATCTGATGAACATCAAAGCCATCTTTTGATTTATGCTCACCTGATAAAATAAGGCTTAGGTTTGAACCTCTTTCTAAACATACATCAACTAACTTTCTAGCTTCATCAGTATCTATAAGATCATCTAAGTCAGGCTTAACTGGTATTCCATCATGACAATCTAACATAGTAAATTGATTACTTGGTCTATTCTTAAGATACTCATAGAGTCTTTGGCTTGATTTGTTTACCAAGGTGTCTAGTATTTTATAAGGTAATATAAAATCATATATCCAGTATCCTCTTTCAGCTAATTTATACTGAATTGAATAGTGCGCATGTACCTCTGGTAATAACTCAATATCAAAAGAGTCTGCCAATTTCTTTATCCATTCTAGAAATTCATAAATTTCAGGTTCCACAAAAAAGCAACTCGTTCCAAGTTTTTTTATTACATATCCTACAGCATCTAACCTCACTATCTTAACACTATTTCTACTAAAATTTTCAAAGAAAGTAGTAAAAAGCTCCTTAACTCCTTCTGAGTTTATATCTAGATCAATCTGTTCTGAAGGGTCAGTTTTTCCAAAAGTAGTCCATACCTTTTCTTCTTCACCTGTTTCTTCTATTTTGAAGGTGGAATATGGAAGCGGTCTTCTAAGAAACATTTTATCTATATCCTCTTGGACAGTTCTTCCCTCTGGCCAAAGTTTATCAACAGTTATAAAAAAATCGGAATACTGAGATCTTCTTCCATTTTTAATGAAATCTTTAAAATATTCTGATTGTCTTGATATATGATTAACCATTAAATCTAATAATACATCAAAGTTGGCACCTATAGCCTTTACATCATTCCAAGTGCCAAAACTAGGATCTATTTCTAAGTAAGTAAGTGGAGCAAATCCTCTATCTCCTGAGGATGGAAATGGAGGCAGGATATGTACTCCTCCTTTAAAGATATCGGAAAAATATTTTAAAAGCACATAATTTAATTTCTTTAGATCTCCGCCTAGCGAATCTGGATAGGTTATAAGCTGTACCTTATTCTTTACTGACATATCTATCTTCTCCTTTTAATATTATAGTTTTCCTACTATAGCCCATATATTTCCTTAATCTCTTCAAGTGTTGGCAGTTCTACTACTGCCCCTATATATCTAAGCTTATAAGCGCTAACTGCAAACCCTAAGTTTAATGCTTCTCTTAAAGTATCCCCCTTGATAATTGAAGCATAAAATCCAGACCAAAAAGCATCGCCAGCCCCTGTAGTATCAACAACATCGGTAGCTAAGGTTTTAAAGGTTATAGTCTCAAAACCATTTGATGCTATGGCCCCATCTTTCCCTAAGGTCATGACAACTAGTTTTGCCCCTAGCTTTAAGAACTTGTCTATTTGATTTTTGGGTTTATCACTTCCAAACAACCTTTCAGCATCATCTTCTGAAGGTTTCACTATATCAACTTTATCTAAGATTGACTTAATATATTCCGGTCCATCTTCCCCCTTTTCCCATATCATAGGGTGATAATTAGGATCGAAGGAAACTATTGCTCCATGTTTTTTCGCCTCAACTATGCACCTTTCTATAGTGCTCCTAGATGGCTCCTTTGATATAGGCCAGCATGAAAAATGAAAGATCTTAGAATTTTTTAGAGCCTCTTCTAGCCTATTTGTATATGTTAAATGATAGTCTGCTGCTCTATAAAATATTGGTATAGGACTACTTTTACTCTTGGTAACCAAAACCATGCTTGTGGAATAATCAACAGTATCTATATATGATCTATCAATACCTGATTTTTCTATATGTTTTATCAAGAAGTTTCCTAATCCATCTTTTCCAACTGCTGATGCTACTAAAGCATTTATGCCTAACCTTTTCGCATTCATAGCAATATTAGCAGGAGAACCACCGAAAAATTTATTATAACTACTAACTTCCAACTCATCACCATAATCTGCTGAAATCATATCTACTAATAGTTCGCCAACTGTTAAGAGATCATTCTTTTTATTGATGAAGTTTATCTTATTATCAAATTGAAACATCCTGTTTTCCCTCCCTAATTTATGTCAATCGCTTGACATATATGACATAGTTACACTAGCCCTATAGATTAAAGTATATAACTACGCCGCAAGTATGTCAACCAGTTGACATACTTGCGACGATCTCTTTGTAATCATTATTTTGTTTTTTTATTTCATAATATAGTTTAAATCCCCTTATCTTTCTTCAGCTCTTTTTGCTAAATACGGTTAATCAACTCCCATTGGAAGTGCCACAAAAAGGACATTGTTGTATATTAAATCACTTATACTATTCATTCCAGTATGAGTTATATCAGCATCAGTTTACTTTATGATTAAGAAATCTTTTAGTCTAATAACTATCTATATTATCCAAAGGACCATTCTACAATACTTACTTCGCCTTCTTCTAACGATCTTTCGCCTTCACTAAAGAAGCATGTATCAGCTATATCTTCATCCTCTTCACTGATTTCCGCAATAGATTCAATATGGGAAGTACTATTTTTCTTCTTCCTGCCACCCCTTTTCCTCTTTTTATTTTCAAATACATTAACTTTGTATCCCATTAGATTGTCTTTACTATTTTTATCTACTTCACTATTGCCATCTATAATTAATTCATTTTCCCTACCTTTTAAAACTTCTTCGTTTCCCTGCCCCTTTGTCACCTCTCCATTCTCTTTAGGATTCTCTGAGGTTTTATGGTTGCCCAGTGTGTATTCACTTTTTTCCTTATTTTCTTTTGATTGTTCAACAAAATTCTCATCTTCATTATTTTCCACTTTATCAGAAATATCCTTATTTACATTTACAACATTCTGCTCTTCTACAGCAGCTTCATTTTTAGGTGTTTCTTTTTTCTTAGTTTTTATGTTTTGGTGCTTAGCAAAATTTTTTACCCTATATACCTTTTCTTCCGTTAATTCAACCATTTCCAATCCGATAAATACTTCTAATGCAAGCTTAATTTGAGCTGCATCTCTATTAAATTCTATTGCTAAAGTCTCTATTGTATATGGAATATTCTTCGAAAAGAACAGCTCCCCTTCCAAATTTACCTTACCAGCAAGCAGCACCATTCTATTCCAAATATAATGAATTACATCTCTTTCTGGTTTCATATCAATCATCTTAAACTTAGTATCCTCATACATATCAACTCTGAATTTTACATATTTTCTTTCTCTCATATATCTCATTCTCCTCAGCATTTTATTTTTATATATTGACTGTACTACCTCATTTTAGAATCTCCTCTCATAACTAAGAAGAATTTTGAAGATAGTTTATAAATTGAAGTGTACGTCTTTAATTGTTTTATTTTCTCTTACAATTAATATATATGCCTTTATTGATGAAATTACGGAATTATTTATTATTTTTTTATTTAAACTTTTTTACACGTTCTATATTGTTTCATTTTTTACGCAAAAAAGAACTATCCTATTCTTTCAGATAGTTCTTATAATGATAAGTATTAATAATTAATTTTATCTTGCCAAACTTGTTAAATATTCAACTGTTTTCGGATCATAATGTGAAAAGAATAAACTTTCTCCTTTATCTAAAACAGCAATCAAATCCATATCCTCTTTTGTTAATTCAAAATCAAATACATCAATGTTCTGAATCATTCTTTCCTTATGAACGGATTTAGGAATTACTACTACACCTCTTTGAATAAGATATCTTAAAGCTACTTGAGCATTTGATTTGTTATATTTATCTCCAACTGCTTTCAATGTTTCATCAGTAAACAGGTTGTTTTTTCCTTCAGCAAAAGGCCCCCATGACTCAATCTGTACGCCATACTTCTTCATTACTTCATTCGCATTTATTTGTTGATTGAACACATGTGTTTCAACTTGATTAACTGCTGGAACAACTTCATTAAACTTAATTAAGTCAATTAATCTATCTGGATAGAAATTACTTACACCTATTGCTTTAAGTTTTCCTTCTTTATATAGTTCTTCCATTGCACGATAAGTGCCATAATAATCACCAAATGGCTGATGTATTAATATTAAGTCTAAATAATCAAGTTGAAGTTTTTCTAAGGATTGTTCAATTGATTTCTTTGCCTTTTCATATCCGGCATTAGAAATCCAAACCTTTGTAGTGATGAATAATTCTTCTCTTGGAACACCACATTTCTTAATAGCCTTCCCTACTGCTGCCTCATTTCCATAGGCTTGAGCAGTATCTATCAAGCGATACCCTGTCTCTATTGCATCAAGTACACATCTTTCACATTCTTCTTGATCAGCGATTTGAAATACTCCATACCCTAATATTGGCATCTTAATACCATTGTTTAATTCTACAAATTCCATATTAATTTCTCCTTTACTATAATTTCATCCTGCTCTTTGTATGTGATTAGGCAGAACTACCTTTACATAATTTAGTTTGCTGTGTTAAAGTTAGTGTATACCATTCGTGTAACTCGAAGTCAAGAATTTAATGAAAAAATATATTTCGTCTTTGACGATGGAAACGAGGTAAAGGTGTATACAGTAAAAGAGATAGCAAAACTACTTGATATGACGGAACATACCGTAAGATATTATACAGATATGGGACTCGTACCTTCTTTAAAACGGGATAAAAACGGAAACAGACTTTTTGATGAGCAATCTAAAAACTGGCTAATAGGTATAAAAAATCTTAGAGGATCAGGTATGTCCATACAAGCAGTGAAGGACTATGTGGACCTATGCTTAAAGGGCGAGTCAACAATAGAAATGAGATATGAAATTATTTTAGAGCAAAAGAAGAAAATTGAAAATCAGTTAAAGGAAATGAATGAAAGATATCAATATATGGAGAATAAAACAAACTGGTATCTTGATATAATGAACCATCGTATACCTGACAATAGTAACCCTGGTGAATGGAGTACTTCTTCTTCTGAATCACAAGAGGAGGATTGCGAATCCTCGGTTTCGGCTGATCATGAAGCCTCATAATGCTTTTTTTATTCTTTAGGAAATTATATCATAGTGAAAAGCACACTGATAAGATTATCAATGTGCTTTCTTTATTTCTGTATGTGTATTGTGCTAGAAAGAAATCCTCTTCCCTATTATAATATTTCTACATATCCTTCTGTTCCATGTACTCGAATTCGCTGCCCATCTTTTATAAGTTTGGTAGCATTCTCCACACTTACAACTGCTGGCAAGCCATATTCACGTGCGATAACGGCTCCATGGGTCATCAGTCCACCAACTTCTGTAACTAATCCTTTTATAGATACAAACAATGGTGTCCAGCTAGGGTCTGTAAAGGAGGTAATTAATATGTCTCCAGCTTCTAAGTCGGCATCTTCGATGTTTAAGATGACACGTGCTCGCCCCTCTATAACTCCAGAAGAAACAGGTAGACCTACAATAGCCCCTTCTGGGATATTGTCTCGTTTATACTCCCCTGTAATGATTTCACCATCAGAAGTCATAACACGCGGTGGCGTTAGCTTTTCATATAGTTTATATTCATCTTTTCGTTCGCTGATTAACTTGTAATCAAGTTTATGTGTGCGTACCACATCGCTAAGTTCTTCAAGCGTGAGATAGTATATATCCTCTTTATCATGAATAACGCCTAATTGAACCAGTTGCTTCGCTTCTTTAAGTAAAGCCTGCTTATAAACAAAGTAACGACTAACCATGCCGTATTTTGGATATTCACGATAGCCAATGAAATTTCGGATTAAATCTATCTTTCGTTTTGTCTCTTTAGCCTTTTGTTCACCATCCGGTAACTCTTTCAATCGCCCTAATAACTCTTGTTCTTTTTTCAAAGCTTCCTGTCGCCCTTGCTCAAATTTCTCATTAGCCGCATTAGGCTCAAAGTTTTTAATGTTACTTATAATCATAGGTATAAGTGTAGTTGGTTTTTCGCTCCAACGGGTTTTAGTAATATCAATCTCTCCTGCACATCGCATCCCGTATTTATTGAGATAAGAATAAATAGCATCTTGGGCTTTTTGTCCACCATCAAACTTAACCAGTTTCTCCAAAAAGTTATCATCTTTTACATGTTGTAGATAATCTATTAGTTCTGGGTAGGGACGAATCACATCTGCCAAATTCATTAATTCTAGACCCATTTCCGAAGTAATATTGTTTGGTACAGATTGAGAAAGTGTGTCTGCTACGTTTTTTTCACCTAACCATTCACTCATCTTTTCATTGACCCATGCTGAAGCATTTATAGCAGCCATAAATACAGCAGAACTTTGTGGATCAAATAAAATCTTCTTTAACTCTTTGATATCTTCCATAATAAAATCAAATAAATCTACTCCTGATTTCGTTTGGATATTTCGTTTTAACTCTCCTATGGATGTTTGACTTTTCTTAATTAAATCAGAAACGATTGTGGGGTCACTTTCTATTTGCGCCTCTGAATTAGCAGGCGATACACCTTTATTGCTTTTACGGTCACTCTGTTCCTCTTTATCCTTTGGTAAACATTTTATAAAATCCCGCTCTATTATGGTCATAATTGCATCTTTTGTGAGCGGATCGTGTTGTTCCATGTTCTTTAATAACATTTTTCTACTGTCTGGTGAAGCTAACATTTGTGCTACATCAACAAACAACCTTCCACCAGCTTTAAACCTGTGGCCAAAAGATATTAACTCCATTAAAGACATTCCCAATGGTTTTAATGGGTTGGTCATCATTTGTTGATGCCCCACAGATAAATAAACGTGATTTTCTCCATCATTTACTTCAGGGATTGGATATATAGTTGTGATTGGACGACTCTGCACTATATAAAATGTATCATCAACCAAACACCATTCTATGTCCTGTGGGCAGCCGAAATGTTCTTCGATCTTTCTGCCAATGTGCGTGAGGCTCAAAATTTGTTCATCCGTAAGCACTTGCCTATTCTGCAACTCAGTCTCAATCTGCTGTTCTTTTGTACCGCCATCTTCTAAGGCATAGATAGCTAGCTTCTTAGTGGATATCTTCTTATCAATAATCTTGCCGTTAAGTACTTTATAGTTATCAGCATTCACCAAGCCGGAGACCAAGGCCTCACCAAGTCCGAAGCTGGCATCAATGGATAACACTTTTCTATTAGAAGTGACTGGGTCGGCTGTAAACAAAATTCCTGCCGCCTGTGGAAAGACCATCTTCTGAACAACCACAGACAAGTAGACTTTATGGTGATCAAAGCCGTTCTGAATGCGGTAAGTCACTGCTCTCTCGGTAAATAAAGATGCCCAGCACTTGCTGATATGCTTTAGTATTGCCTCTTTCCCAATAATGTTTAAATACGTATCCTGCTGCCCAGCAAAGGAAGCTTTTGGTAAGTCCTCTGCAGTGGCACTGGATCGCACTGCATAAGCATCTCTTTCTCCTAGACTTGAAAGAAGATGGGTGATCTCTTCACTAATATCTTTAGGGATGGCTATACTTTCTATGACCTTGCGAATCTCACCACTAAGTTCACCTATTTTATCCCGGTCTTCCAACTTTAAAAGTGATAACTGATCAAATAATTCATTAATCAACGACTTTTCCCCAATAACTCTTTTAAAGGCTTCCGTAGAAATACAAAAGCCATCTGGTACGCGTATTTCTTCAATCCTAGAAAGTTCTCCCAGGTTCGCGCCTTTCCCACCAACAGCCATGATTCTTGTTTTGTCAATTTGCTGAAAACCAAGCACATATGAACTCATGTTTTTACCTCCTTATTTAAACCCAAAATCCTTCAAATTCCTTGAATTATAAAATAATAAATCTCATATCGTGTTATTGAATTATAGCACTAGCACCTGAGAACAAACAGTCTATATTTAGAACTCTATATATGTTATAATTAAAGTGGGGATAGTTAAGTTTTTAAAAAAGTAAACCTCAAAAATGATAACCTAATAATATTCACAGCTTACCATAACCTGAACTTTTTCTATTATCGACTAGCATCTTTCCTATCTAAATACTCTTCAAATGCTCTAAGTAGCGTTTTAACTGATACTTATTGACTCATTTTAAAATGTGTTTACTAAAGTATATTTATACAATAATCAGGAGATAACTTTTCACTTTTTTACTCTACATAAATGTGCTGACCAAAACAATCATGCAAAGTCCATAGTTTTACGTAAAAATTAGGCCTCTAAAGCAAAATTCCCCCAAACGATTTGTCTGAGGGAAAACATAGTTGGATTATTCTTCGTATACTTCTTTTGCTAATCTAAATACTGCCCATGCATTAGGCCATCCTGCATAAAATGCTAGATGGGTGATGATTTCTGACATCTCCTCAGCACTAACACCATTATTCTTTGCATTAAGAATATGATATTTTAAAGAGCTATCCAGTATCCCTTTTGACATCAATGCAGTTACAGTAATGATACTACGATCTCTTAATGATAATTTGTCCTCTCTAGCCCAAACTTCTCCAAAAAGAACATCATCGTTTAGTTCCGCAAATTTTGGTGCAAATGATCCAAGAGCATCTCTGCCTGCTGTTTGTTTTTTCATAACTTCATTTCCTTTCTACTATTAAGCTTAGTATTTATTCTAACTATTTTAGCTCTCCGTATTCCTCATCAGATACAGGCTCTAACCACTCATTAGAAGCACCTTCTGCTGGAACTTCTATTGCTAAATGTGCAAACCAGCTGTCTGGTGCCGCCCCATGCCAATGTTTTACTTCTGGTGGAATATTAACCACATCTCCTGCATGTAATTCTTGAGGTTCTTTTCCCCATTCCTGATAATAACCTCTACCTGCTGTACATAAAAGCACTTGGCCACCCTTATGATGAATATGCCAGTTATTTCTGCATCCTGGTTCAAAGGTTACATTTCCGATTCCGATTCTTTCCATAGTCAGCATGTTTAAATAGCTCTTTCCTATAAAGTACTTTTCAAACATTTTATTTTCTTCTCCCATAGGAAATACTGTAGATACTTTTAATTCTTCTAAATTATTCATTTATATCTCCTCCAAAATGTACACTGTTTCCTGCGCTTATGTTGCACGTTTTATACTTTTTTAATTATTCAACAGAAGTGCTATGCTTTTATCCTAATACCTAAACCCAACTTTAGGTCAAGCATTTTTTGTTTTCAAAAACTGGTTAATTAAAAATTTCTTGACTTAGAGTTAACTCTAAGTGCTAGTATAAGTATGATATTTATTCATATCTTCTTGAATAAAATAATGATGATGTTAAAGCACCGTGTTGAAATTAAGTGGTTATCCATCCGATGCTTTAATGAGCTTACGCAAAGAAATAATAAATTTAGTTCATACGAAAGAGGGTAAAAACATGGAAAATATATTAGCTAAAATATCAAATGTTTCTGATATAAAAAAACTAACAACTGAGGAACTTAATACTTTATGCTCTGAAGTGAGAAATGCTATATTAACTAAAGTAAGTAAGGTAGGTGGACATCTTGGGCCAAATCTAGGAGTTGTTGAGCTAACAGTAGCCTTACATTATGTATTTAACTCCCCTACAGATAAGTTTGTATGGGATGTAAGTCATCAGTCTTATGCACATAAAATCTTAACTGGCAGAAAAGATGCATTTCTATTTGAAGATAAATATAAAACTGTAACTGGTTTTACTTCTCCAAAGGAGAGTGAGCATGACTTCTTCACAATAGGTCATACTTCAACTTCTGTAAGCTTAGCCTCTGGTCTTGCAAAAGCTAGAGACTTTAAAGGAACCAAAGAAAACATAGTTGCAATAATTGGCGATGGTTCTTTAAGTGGTGGTGAAGCTTTTGAAGGCTTAGACAATGTTGCTGAATTTAAATCAAACTTTATTACAATCGTTAATGATAATGAGATGTCTATAGCTGAAAATCATGGTGGAATTTATGGTAACCTTGCTTTACTTAGAAAGACAAAGGGAGAAGCTGAACTTAATATATTCAAGGCTTTAGGCTTTAAATATGTTTATATTGAAGAAGGAAATAATGTTAATGTTTTAATAGAAGAATTACAAAAGATTAAAGATATAAATGAGCCTATAGTTGTACATATCCACACAGTTAAAGGTAACGGATATTCTCATGCAGAAACTAACAAAGAAAGATTCCATTGGTCTATGCCATTTGATATTGAGACTGGAAAAACTTTTGTTCAAAATGCTGGTGAAAACTACAAAAGAGTTACTATAAATCATATTACTGAAAAACTTCAAAAGGATAATAGAATTGTTGTAATAAACGCAGCTGTTCCTGGTGCTCTTGATTTAGTCGAATTTAGAGAAAATCATCCTGACAGATACTTTGACGTAGGTATTGCAGAAGAACATGCTATTGCCTTTGCTTCAGGCCTAGCTTCACAAGGAATGAAACCTTTTGCTTTCTTCCCAAGTACTTTTATTCAAAGAACTTACGACCAAATATCACAGGACTTATGCATAAATAACAATCCTGCTGTAATCATGGTTGAAAATGCAGGGATCTCTGGCAGCGATGCAACTCACCTTGGAATATTTGATATACCAATGATGAGCAATATTCCTAATTTAGTATACTTAGCACCTGCAAATAAAGAAGAAGTAACAGCAATGATAGACTGGGCAATGGAACAAAATGCTTTTCCTGTTGCTATAAGAATATCCTCATCACCAATTAAAGAACTAAAGAATAAACTTTCTTTAAATTACAAATTAAATAAATTTGAGAAAGTTACAAAAGGAGAAAAGGTTGCAATTATAGGTCTTGGAAATTTCTTTAATCTAGCTGAAGAAGTTGCTGAAGAATTAGAAAAGCAAGGAATAACTCCTACTTTAATTAACCCAAGATTTATTACTGGAGTCGATGAAGATATGCTTACTTCATTACTTGAAAACCATGATACTGTAATCACTCTTGAAGATGGTCTATTAAATGGAGGCTTTGGAGAAAAGATTTCTAGATTCTTTGGTCCTACAAAGATGAGAGTTTTCAATTATGGTGCTCATAAGGAATTTACTGATGGTGTACCTATGAATGAACTGTATAAGAGATATCATTTGACTGTGGAACAAATTGTTTCTGACATCTCGAAATAAGTTTTAACTTTATAATAGATTTTGTTTTATTTAGGTTGGAGATTGTTAGGTATCTCCAACCTTCTTTTCTTGTAAATACTTGTTAATTATATCTATATGTATAGTTGATTTTACATTATACTTTTTCAATTATTGACTTTGCTGTAGTAACAATTGTTTCTTCAACACTATAATCTGGTTTCCAGTGCAATATTTTACGAGCGTTATCACTACTCATTTTATAACTAATTCCTAAATCTGAACTAGTGTACCTAGCCATTGAGCTAAAAAAAGCAGCAAATTTTAATATAAAACTAGGAATTGTTCGATTTGGTATTTTCTTAGCTGCTTCACCAAGATTATTCTTTAAAATCATACCTAACTGTTTCATAGATATGGACTGATTGTTAGAAATAATGAAACGTTCTCCAGCAGCATTAGGTGTTTCTAATGCTAATATGTGAGCCTTAGCTAAATCACGTACGTCAACTATAGGAAAATACAAATCAAAAAATCCTGGTAAGTGACCTGATAACATCATTCCTATTAATTGATTAGAGCCAGTTGCTTTCTTACCGAGAACAGGGCCCATAACTGCTACTGGCAAAATAGTTGTAAGTTCCAAATTTCCGCTCTCTCTCTTAATAAATTCCCAAGCACTTTTTTCAGCAAGAGTTTTGCTTTTGTAGTAAGCATTAAGTTTGGTGTCAGGAGAAAGATTACTCCAATCTTTTTCAGTAAATACATAATCATTTCTGTCCGCTGTGTACCCCATACCTGCAGCACCAAAAGCAGAAGTCATAACTACTCTTTTGACACCAGCATTTTTAGCTGCTCGTAAAACCCTTAAGGTTCCTTCCTTAGCTGGTATAATCAGTTCATTTTCATCTTTTGGCATAACTGATGGGAGAGGAGATGCCACATGTAGCACATAAGTTACATTGGCTACAGCAGCTGCCCACCCAGTATCTTTTGTTAAATCTGCTTCAAAAAATTGTAATTCTCCGTTAGTAGTTTGTCCGAGCTCTGCTAATGCAGTTCGAACTTCTTCTTCTCGTTTAAGCGAGCGAACCGTGGTGCGAACGGAATACCCCTTC
This sequence comes from Clostridium folliculivorans, assembly GCF_024341905.1. Lineage (GTDB taxonomy): Bacteria > Bacillota > Clostridia > Clostridiales > Clostridiaceae > Clostridium_AR > Clostridium_AR folliculivorans. The sequence continues at coordinate 290,187 of NZ_BQXY01000001.1, read as the reverse complement.
TTTAGTAATTCAGCTATGATATATGTAGCAATATAACCTGATCCTCCAGTAACGAGTACAGTTTTTTCTTTTTCCATTTTTTTACCCCTTTCAATTTATTAATAGTTGTCATTTTATTAAGATTGTTATTCTTTTTGATTTTAAGTACCAGTTAACCCAAGCCATGCTATTTAGTAAGTTATGGTAGTTTGACAATTTAGAACTCTTTTATCCTATCTATAAGCTGTAAACCTAAGTTTGTATTTATCTTATCATTTGATTTATACTAGTAATAGGAGTGTAATTATACTAGTATTATTACTACTACCATAAAGAAAGGCGCTAATTACTATGGACAATTCAAATCAAAGATATAAAGAATTCGGAGATTTTTTAAAAACTCGTAGAGCAAAGATATTACCCTCTCAAGTTGGTTTACCTGAAGGCACACGTCGCCGAACCCCTGGCCTTAGACGTGAAGAAGTTGCTTCTCTTTCAGGAATCGGTTTAACATGGTATACCTGGATTGAACAGGGCCGCCCTATACAGGTTTCTACCCAATTGCTTGAAAGTTTAGCAAGAACCTTAATGCTTGATAATCAGGAGACCATACATCTCTACACTCTTGCTGGGCAAGCACCACCAACAAACTTTCCAAATTACGATGAATCTGTTGACCCGATGCTTCAACATGTACTGGACAGCTTAGAATTTTCTCCTGCATTAATTATGGACGCCCGCTTAAACGTGATTGCGTGGAATGATGCAGCTTCAAAACTCTCCTTGGATTACAGTAAAATCAGTCTTTATAAGCGCAATGTGCTCAGAATTATGTTTACAAATGAAGAATTTAAAGAGACATTTACTGATTGGAGTTCTGCTGCACAAGGGATGATTGCGAGATTCCGTACTGTCTACAGTAAATTTATAGACGATCCTTGGATCGAAGAATTGGTAAATGAACTTAAAAGAGAAAGCAAAGAATTTAACTTGTGGTGGTCAATGCATAATGTTAAAACAGAGGATACTCGATTTAAGACAATTATTCACCCAGTTTTAGGTAAACTGGATTTTGAGGAAACAAGTTTATTGATTGCCGATAATACCAGCTTAAGAATGACTGTATTTACCCCTATGGCTGAGACAGATACAAAAGAAAAGATAAAACAATTTATAATGAGAGAAAAGATATAACGTCACACTGACACTATATGCGCTATACGACAAATTAATCTGTTCTGTGGACACATCAATTCGAACTAAGTATTCAATTCATTAGGTATACAGAAAGCAGTGTGAATCTTATCCATTTAAGATTCACACTGCTTTTAGAAAACTTGTCCTTATTTTGGCGGCATTATAGTTGCAACACCTATCAGTACCTCAACACCATCTTGATTTGTACATATAGTACTTAATTTTATTCTATTCTTAGCTTCAAGCTTCTCTATGACCTCAACTTCAGCTTTAATCGTATCTCCTATCTTCACTGGAGCAACAAATTTAAGTTCTTGTCCAAGATATATTGAGCCTGGTCCTGGCAATTGCATACCAAGTACCGCTGATACTAAACCAGCTGTTAACATACCATGAGCAATTCTACCTTGAAACATTGTTTTTTCTGCCTCAACTTGATTTATATGAGCTGGATTTAAATCTCCTGTTATACCAGCATATAAGTATACATCCGTTTCTGTAATTGTCTTTTGAAAAGATGCTTTATCACCAATATTTATTTCTCTTATAGTTAAGCCCTTCATCTTCAATTCCTCCTTATATAATGCCTTTTCATCTACTAACTACTACACCAGCTACTTATTAAACAAAATGGAATATGCTTTGTAAAGCTATCAATGCAAATACAGTTCCAGTCTTAATACAAGTGATTACAAAAATATCTTTATATGATTGTTTGTGAGTTAATCCTGCAATTCCAAGTAGAGTTATAACAGCACCATTGTGAGGTAATGTATCCATTCCACCTGAGGCCATTGCAGCAACACGATGAAGTAATTGTGGGTTTATCCCAGCAGTATTTGCCCAGCCTAAATACTGCTTACCGAAAGTATCAAGTGCTATACTCATTCCACCTGATGCAGAACCAGTAACTCCTGAAAGTACATTTACTGTTACTGCTTCTGAAAGTAATGGGCTACCATTTGGATTAATGTTTGTTAAAGCATGAGCTATAGATTGAAATCCTGGTAAAGTTTTTATTACATTACCAAAGCCCACTTCTGATGCTGTATTCATAACAGCTAGTAATGATCCAACTGCACCTGCATTAATTGCTGAAGCTAAATTACCTTTCATACGCTTTGGATTAATACAAACTGCAAGTAGAATACCAAAAACAAGTGCAATCATTAAAGCCCAGTTATTCATTGATCCTACAACACTTGCCTGTGGAATATTATAAGGAGCTTTAGTAACCCAAGAAACTATATCCCATTTAGGAAATACTAATTTTTGTAGGGCCAAAGTCACTCCAAGTACAGATATTAATGGTAGTGCTGATATAAGTGGATTTGGTAAACTTTCATCTTCAACAAGTACTGGTTCATTCTTATGATTTTCGCCATAGCCTTCACCATTTGCTTGAGCTGTACGTTTACGCCACTCAAGATAAGATACACCACATACTAAAACTATAATCGCACCTAATGTTCCAAATATAGGAGCAGCATAAAGATCTGTGTTAAAAAACTTCATTGGTATAGAGTTTTGAATTTGAGGGGTTCCTGGAAGTGCATCCATAGTAAATGTGAAAGCACCAACTGCTATAGTGGCAGGAACAAGTCTCTTTGGAATATCTGCTTCTTTAAATATTGCTGCGGCAAATGGATACACTGCAAATGCAACAACGAAAAGACTTACACCACCATAAGTTAAAATTGCTGCTGATAAAATTACAGATAACATAGCACGCTTTTTACCCAATTTTTCAACTATAAATTTAGCGATAGATTTTGCTGCACCAGATTGCTCCATAACTTTGCCAAAAACAGCACCTAATAAGAAGAACGGAAAGTAAACCTTTACGTAATTACCTAAGTTAGGTAGAAATATTTCCGTATAGGTTGGCATAACTGCCATTCCAGAAAATATAGCCGCTGCAATTGCAAATATAGGTGCAAAGACTATAACTGAGAATCCTCTATAAGCCATAACCATTAACAATACTAAGCTTAATAAAATACCTATAACCGCCATATATAAAACCTCCATTTATTTATTATTTTTTCATTTAACAACCACTTTTTCTAACCATAGTTATTTTTCACATTGAGAAATTACTTGAGATTCATAAGTTCATCTTTAAAGATTCTTTCATCCATTAGCTTTAAATTCTGTGATATTATTGGTCTAAAATCCATTTGATCCAGAATATCTTTTTCTAAATTTACTCCCGGAGCTATTTCTTCTAATTCCACTCCATCACTGGTCAACCTAAAAACTGCTCTTTCAGTTATATAAAGAACTGATTGGTTTACTTCTCTTGCATAATCTCCACTAAAAGTGATTTGCTCAACATCCTTGATAAATTTCTTTGATTTGCCTTCCTTATCAATGATTAGCTTACCATCAGAAATATTAATCTTAAGTCCACTTGCAGTAAAGGTTCCACAGAAAACAACTTTTTTTGCATTTTGAGTTATATTTATAAAGCCGCCACAGCCAGCTATCTTAGGACCAAATTTACTTACATTGATGTTTCCTTTTTCATCGCATTGTGCTAGACCTAAAAATGCTACATCTAAGCCTCCACCATCGTAAAAGTCAAACTGAGAGGATTGATCTATTATACTATCTGGATTAATCGCTGCTCCAAAGCTTAGACCACCAGCTGGTATTCCTCCAATTGGACCTGACTCAATTGTAAGTCTCAATGTATTACCTATATTTTCTTCATTTGCAACCATAGAAATACCCTCTGGCATTCCGATTCCTAAATTTGCAATTGCATTTGGAACTAACTCCAAAGCACAACGTCTAGCTATTATTTTTCTTTCATCCATTGGAAGACATTTTATAGAATTTGCTGGCATTTTTATTTCTCCACAGAAAGCTGGATTAAAGGCTTCTGCGAAAGTCTGCATGTGGTCTTCTGTGCTGGCTACAACCACAGCATCTACCAGTATTCCTGGAATCTTTACAAGCCTCGGATCTAAATTTCCTTTTGATACTATCTTTTCAACCTGAAGAATTACTTTTCCGCCAGAATTCTTTGCTGCCTGAGCCATTGAAAGACCATCAAGAGTAGCAGCTTCCTTTTGAAGACTTGCGTTCCCTTCTTCATCTGCATAAGTAGCCCTAATTATCGCTACATTTATAGGAAAAGCTTTATAGTAAAGATACTCTTTATCGTCAATCTCAATAACCTTTACAATATCTTCAGTAGTACAATCATTTAACTTTCCACCTTCAACTCTTGGATCTACAAAAGTTTTCAAGCCAACATGAGTAATAGTTCCTGGCTTTCCTGCTGCAATATCCCTGTAAAGACTTGATATTACTCCTTGAGGAAGATTATAAGCTTTTATCTTATTCTTAATTGCTAGTTCCTGAACCTTAGGAGCCAGCCCCCAATGTCCTCCTATTACTCTAGAAAGAAGACCTTCTTGTCCTAAATGATTTAATCCTTTTTCCTTTCCATCTCCTTGACCTGCTGCATATACAAGAGTTAAATTATTTGGAGCACCTTTTTCTAGATAAATTTCTTTAAGCTTCTTTGTAATTCCCTCAGGGTGTCCAATACCTATGAAGCCGCCTACTGCCAATGTGTCTCCATTTTTTATTAAGGAGATTGCTTGTTCCGCTAACATTACCTTGCTCATATTTTCTCCTCCTTTTCATATACTTCATATAGTAAAAGTTTTAATATTTATTAATAAGTTCGCTTTCACTTATTTATATAAGCAACATTCATGCCAAGACTTCAGAGATAAAATAAACGTAAATAAAGGGTCTTATCTGCTTTAAAGGTATACAAATCTTATAAAACACAAATTTTATGTTCACATTTCCGTACATTAATTTAAGTAAACATTTACATAGTGTGCGTTCTTCCGAACAATTATAATAAGTAAAAAAAGTAGTTGTACGAATCTCCGTACAACTACTTCTCTATTTTATATTTTTCTATTTTTTCGTACAAACTAGTACGACCTATATCTAAAATTTTTGCTGCTTTCGTCTTATTTCCATCTGCTGCTCTAAGTGCAAGAATAATAGCATTTTTTTCACTTTCTTCTAAGATGTCCTGAAGCTTTTTAGGAATCATTGAAGCTTTTTTACCTGTAATCTCTTTTGGCAGATCATCTACATCAATTACATCACTATCTCCCATAATATTAATTGCTCTCTCTAAGATATTTTCTAGTTCTCTAACATTGCCTTTCCATTCATAGGTCTTAAGATACTGCTCAGCCTCTTTGGTCATTCCTTTAACCTTCTTATCTAAACTCACTGAAAGTTTTTTGATGAGATGATTAGATATAAGTATAATATCATTTCCTCTCTCTCTTAAAGGTGGTATTTCAATTGTTACAACATTGAGCCTGTAATATAGATCTTCACGAAACTTACCCTCAGAAACTAATCTTTCAAGATTTCTATTTGTAGCTGCAATTATCCTTATGTTAATCTTCCTGGTTGCAACTCCACCAATCTTTTCAACTTCTCTTTCTTGAATTACCCTTAGAAGTTTCACCTGCATATGAAGTGGCATATCTCCAATTTCATCTAAGAATATTGTACCTTCATTTGCTATTTCAAATTTTCCGATTTTCCCTTCTTTTCTTGCACCTGTAAAAGCTCCTGCTTCATAGCCAAATAGTTCAGACTCAAGCAAATCACTTGGAATAGCTGCACAATTGACTTTAACAAAAGGTCCCTCATAACGATTACTCTCCGAATGTATAGCATGAGCAAAGATTTCCTTCCCAGTGCCGCTTTCTCCTAAAATAAGTACATTTGAACTAGTATGTGCAGCTTTTTTCACTATAGCCTTAGCTGAGCAAATGGCCTCACTTTCTCCTATAATATTTTCAAGAGAATAGCTAGCTGTATTAAATTCCTTAAACCTTGATTTATAATTAGCTAATTCTTTTTCTATAGCACTTATTTTTTTGTAAAGACTATTAAGTTCTTTTACATTTCTAAATAATACCTTCCCTACAACCCCAATGACTTCTCCATTTTTAATTATGGGTATTCTTGAGGCTATCATATAATTTCCTTTAATCCTATGAAGCTGCGCTACTTCTTCTTTACCTGTTTCAAGCACTATTGGCATTCTTGTATTCTCTATAACTTCAGTTACATGTCTGCCTATTACATCTTCACTTTTTATTCCTAGAAAATCCTTATACGCCTTACTCATCATGGTGATTATTCCATTCTTATCTATAATCACCATACCATCGTAAGCTGTCTCAATTACAGTATTTAATATTTCACTACTGTTTTTCTCTTCATCAAGCTTATGAAGAAGTTCATTGTAATTGGTTATATTATTGAAAACCAGTATAGATCCCTCTAAGTTTTCACAATTATATATAGATATAACATTTAGTATTAAGCTTAATTCATTAATAACTATAGGCTTTTTAATTTCTTCTTTTTTACTTGATAACAAATAGGAAAGCTCTGAATGCTGTATTAATTTATTAATGTCCTTACCCAAACTACTTTTGCAATCTAAGCCAAAAAGAATACTAGCTGCTTCATTGATAAAGAATATTTTATTATTATTATCAACTATAATTATTTCATTAAATATATTATCTAATATCGTTTTCAACTCATTGAAATAGTTCAAAGATAATGCTCCCTTTACCATGTGCTAGTACCTTCTTTCTTGTAAACTTTATACTTTTAATTAGTATAGCTTACAAAATTTAAAAATACAATTTTTTATAAAACTTTAGTTATCTTTGATATTAATTTTTTTATTCTTACAATTTATCTATTCATCTGAATTTTTACACTTGAAAAACGCTAAATTACCCACGATTATTTGTCGTGGGTAATACTTATATAACTTTATTAATTTCACTCATTATTAGACTGCAATCTGTTTATATGCACTGCTAAATATGTTAGTTCATCCTTTGAAATAACTTCATTATATACTTTTTGTATATAATCCTTTATTTTAAATGCAATTTCCATAGATTCGGGATAAAGAACTGATATTTGGTCAAACATTACTTCGCTTTCACCTTTAAGCATTTTACCTTTAAATAGTCTTTCTACAAAAAACTTAACATGTGTGATAAAACGTTGATAATGAATTCCTTCAGAATCTAATTTTGATCCAATGGAATACCTAACTAAATTAACTATTCCGCCAATCATTTTAGCATATCTAATCCCATCTACAGATTCATTATCTTTAGATTGTGCATTGGACATGGTACAATAAAGTAGACACAGAGTTAAGAAAAAATAGTGGACATGGTACAATAAAGTAGACACAAAGTTAAGAAAAAATAGTAAAAGCCTATGCAATATACATAGACTTTATAGATATATAATTATTTTGCGCGAACTTTGCTCTCAAACTTCCCTCTATGAGAACCATCGCAATGTGGTTTATTTTTTGATAAGCCACATCTGCATAAATGAAATTCAGGATTAGTCCCCATACTTTTACCTTCGCCATCAATTAATTCTACTTCACCTTTTACAATAAGTGGCGCGTCATCAAGTACTTGAATTTTAATATTTCCTATGGTTTTACTCCTCCTTTAGCTTATCATGGGTTCCATCACAATATGGAGGATTGCCAGTATGTTTACATCCACATAAATAAGCCGTTCCATCTTTTTCAGCGGTGAATGCCAATGGTTCAAATGAAGTGCCTTGATGTGCTCCATTGCAAAATGGTTGCTTTGAACTTCTGCCACATGTACAATAATAATAAGTTTCACCCTTTTTGAGTTCAACAGGAATAGGTGATTTTTGTGCTATTATAGGTTTTTCCATAATTACCGCTCCTCTTTATTTTGTCTATTGATTTAGCTAATACTATTCATTTCAATATTATTATGTTAAAACATATATGTTTTATACTGATATATACAACTTTATATACAACTTTATAAACAACTTTTTTGATTTTATAACAATTTTATGTGATAATCTATTCTTTTTACTATTGCATTGAACCTTTAACATATCCTTGAGATTCGCAAAAGCATAAATACTTTAGCCGCTCTATCTTAAAATTAGAATTAGCCAATATTTCCGGCCAAGCTTTAATATAAGATATTATATTATTTTTCTCATCTAAGCCCAGGTTATCCCACGGCACCAAAGAAGGATGGGTTCTTCTCTTCTCATCTATCTTATCACCATATTTCCACCCCTCATCTTTCTTTTGTAGTGACCAGCGCTTGTGTTCATATTCAGCTAAAATGTCCAGCTCTCTTTCTGTAAATTCAATTATTTCTGGTTTTTCTTTAACAGATATTATATCGTAATTTATTTTATTTAAGGCATTAGGGATATATCTCACTCTATCGCGAATAGAATTTTTAAATTCATCATCAATATCCTCCCATGGCTGCATGCACGTTAAACCCGACTTAAGAGTATCTTTATAAATTTCTTTGTGAGTATGATAAAGGTCCATAGCAAGCTTCTCAATTTTCTCACTAAAAAATGCATCTTGCATTAGTAGACGTAAAAATTGTTCTGCATCAACATGAAGTATTAACTGTTCCTTTGATGGCAGATGCGATTGCTCCCACTTTTTTGCTCCACTGAGCGAGCTCATTTCAAGTATTGCTTCCATAGATCTTGATTCATGTTTATACTTTGATATTTTAAGAAGTGCCCGTAATACACCATTATCTATTTGAGCTTCACCTCTATCATTTATGAGATAAGGGGTTTTGCGCTCCAGGAGTGAACGTAAAAGCATGGCTCTGCGAATTACAAATAATTGATCCCAATGTTCATCTGTTTGATTTGGCCCTAGGATATTCACATAACCCCTTAGCCTGCTTATAAAATCCGGCCCCTTCCTGCTTTGAAATTCTTTAAAAAAGAGCTTATATTCCATTTCATCATTAATATCTTCTCCGCTGAATTCTTTAAAGGTACTGCTCGTGCCTCCTGCAAATACAAAAATCGCTTTGCCAATGGGGTGTACATAGTCGCCTTCTCTGAACACCCCATCCTGCATAGGTGCTAAGAAATACTTGAGCCAGCCTAATTTACCTTCAAGGTAAGAATCAAATTCATCAAAAAATACAAGTGGAAGCTTCCCTTTCAGTGAAAAATCTCTTACCCTATGAAAAGCTGCTATCAAATCTGAAAGAGACTGAAATTGAGACAAATTAAAATTTAATTTTTCAATCAATGCTGGTGCAATGCTTGAAGCAACCTCCGAAACTCCAAAGGATTTGCCTGATCCAGGTGTTCCAAAAACAGCGATAGAAAGCGGTCGAACTATGCTTTTTGCTGAAACGTATTCTGAAATTAGATTTTTAATACTTCTATACCCCTCAATTTCTGCCCTATCTACAGTTTTCAAATTACCGAAAGTTGCTATTGGAATAAATTTAAGTGCACTTTTTTCACCATTCTTAACAATATCATAGGCTATTTCAGCCAAACTAGTTGAACTTTTATCTTTAATAATATACCAGCATGACTGACAGTTTGGATTATTTGTATTTCGTATAGGTACTTCCTGTATGTGTTCTTTGAAAATAAAATCATTTTCGCTCTCAGTAAATATTGATGGGCTAGGAAAAGCACTTTCAATGGCATCAATTCCAAAACCATTAATGAAGTATTTTTGGGCAGCAACCATTCCTTCCCGAATTCCTTCATCAATGCTTATGCTAAAACTCTCATTTTTAGCTAATGCCCGAGTAATAGCCTTTGCTAAACCTGCCACAAAACAAGATGTCAATCCATACATTTTGCCTTGGTTTTCTTTGATAAATCCACCCTCAAACTCGTAGGTTAAGAAGTATAAATGAGACTCTATGCCTTCTTGCTTTTTATAATAAATAGCCCCCTCAAGACCAAAAGGCACAATAAGATGCTGACAGTTAGCAAGAAAGCAAAGGTTTGGATTATTATTCATCTGCCACACAAAATCTAATGAAGTTCTTTCCCAAGAAAGTCCTTTACTTATGTTAACACCTTTAGAGCGCAGATCATCTCCATTTATAACTACTATTGTGTTTTCAATATGAAATTCTTCAATATGGTTCCAAAGCATGCTAGAACAGTTTGGATTATTCATTTTATAAATGATTACTGGTGATTTATTATGAGACTTTAAGGCCAATGGCCAAAATTCTTCATTAGTATTAAAACCATTATTTTCATCATCTATTATGACCAGATCAGCATTCTCATCATCGTCTTCAATTGAGAACTGTTTAGGTACACTTTTAGTCGGACCTGTAAATCCCATAAACTGATTCACCCTGTAAACTTTATGATTATTTTTTTCCTCTGATTCCACTGGAAAAAGTTCTAATTCCGCAGTAGAAAGAAGTGTTCCTTCATTTAAGCTCTCCTCAATATTCTGTATTTTTTGCGAAAGTACTGTTGCACCAGTAGATATTGCTGTTAATTTTGATAAAAGCACTGCATCACCTGGTTTAAAAGCACTATGTACATGTGGATAATATCTCCAACTTAATTCCCTGCTACACTGTTCGTGTGTTCTCCACTGTAGTAAGTTAATACAAACATCTCCTGATACTGCAATCTTTATTTTTCTATTTTCCATAGTTCTATTCCTTCTTTCACAATATTGTATCCCTAGCACCTCCTCGAATTTTTCATCCTTTGATTAGTTTTTCATTATTATTAACTTTTATTTATAAATAAATTAATTTCTGCTAAAAGAACTCATCTGCGATTTATAAACCTCCCAGCTCTTTTTCATAGAAACTTCGTTTATCTTTATCTGAAATACTTAACAGTTCACAATAATTTCATCAATCTTCTAATACGATATGACTAATTCGTTATTATTATTTGCTTTAGATTAGTATAAAATATATTTTTACTTTTATATGTATAAAATTTCTAATTTAGTTGTTTTCATGCAAAATAAATAATATAATTATATAGTAATATCTAAAACATTTTAATAAAACCTATAATATATAACATCTTAAATACCTCATAAAAATCTATAACATTAATTGTTTTTGATATTTAATCCGGTAAAAATCAAAATACAAGGGGGGATTTATTTGTTAACAAAAACTTTAACCAGATTGACATCAAGGCTAGCTTTAAGTTTAACAAAAACTAAATCGTTTTCAAAATGGTTTGGTAAAAGCGTGAAAAAAGGCATCAAAAGAGGAATAGCCGTAGGGTTAACGGCTACGATGATATTAACTCCGATTCAAGGACTTAACGTTATGGCATCTACAACAGATCAAACTACAACTTTAACTGACGTGGATCTAGCTTCAGCATATTCAAAAACATCTGTAGATCGTGTATCGGTGCATGACCCTTCAATTATTTCAGACGGAAAAGGAACATACTATATTTTCGGATCACATTTAGCTTTTGCTAAATCATCGGACTTAAAAAACTGGACACCATTTACAAATAACATTACTTCAAATTACAAAACTTTATTTGCTAAAGAATTTAATTGGGCTAAAATGGGCGACAGTGTATATGATCCATCAGGAAACATGTGGGCTCCTGATGTTATTTATAACACTACTTTAAACAAATGGTGTATGTACATTAGCATCAACGGTTGTTCATGGAATTCATCTATTGCAATGCTTACAGCAGATAGCTTAGATGGAGATTGGACTTATGTAGGAACTGTTATTTATTCAGGCTTTACTGATGCAAATAATAATCATGATTTTGCAAACACTGATTTTACAACAGTAACAAGTCTTACTACACTTCCAAGCAGATATATATCAACTAAATATACCTGTTCAGATAATTCAACAACTACTGCAACAACCACATGGAATAATAGTTATGGAGCACATGCTATTGACCCTACTGCTTTTTATGGTCAAGACGGAAAACTTTATATGACCTACGGTTCTTGGTCGGGTGGTATATATATTATTCAGCTTGATCCAGCTTCAGGTTTAAGAGATACAGCTACTACTTATAGCTATTCTGCAGGTAACTCTGATCCATACATGGGAATCAAACTTGCTGGTGGAAGTGGTACTTCTGGAGAAGCTTCTTATATTCAATATATTGATGGCTATTATTATTTGTTTATATCAGATGGTGGACTTGTAGCAAAAGGCGGTTACAATGTTAGGGTTTACAAAGCTTCTAATCCAGTAGGCCCATATACAGATGTATCTGGCCAATCACCAAAATACTCTACTTATACTGTAAATACCAATAATGATGTTGGTACAAGGCTAATGTCCTATTATAAATGGAATTATCAGAAATATGCTCAAGTAGCTCAAGGACATAACTCAGCTTTTGTTGATTCCGATGGAAAGGCATATATTGTTTACCATACAAGAACAAATGATGGTTCAGAAGGATTTACTGACAGAGTACATCAATTATTTACAACAAAAAATCATTATCTAGTAGAAGCTCCATTCGAATACAATGGAGAAACTGTTTCAAAGACAGGCTATTCAGCTTCTAGTGTTACTGGTTCTTATGAAGTTATTTTACAGAAACAGAATATTAATTACTCAAACCTTGAATATTGCAGTGGTCAAAATATGACTTTAAATGCAGATGGTACTATTTCCGGCGATTACACAGGAACATGGACAATGGATGCTAATGCACCTTATGTTACATTAAATGTTGGGGGAACTACTTATGAAGGTCTTTTTGTAGAACAGACCATTGAAGGAACCAATGTAAATACAATGGCATTTACTGTAGTTGGAACAGATGATACATGCATATGGGGAGCTAAATATCCATCTGATGAAGCTTCAATTGCAATGGCAAAGGATAACCTTTCAGTTACTTCTGAAACTTATTCAGATATAACTCTTCCTAAAGCAAGTGTGTTTGGTGCAACAGTGACCTGGTCCTCATCAAATACAGCTGTTATTGGAAATGACGGAAAAGTAACTACTCCAGCAGAAGATACTAATGTTACTATGACTGCAACAATATCAAAAAATAATAAGGTATATACTAAGGGCTTTAATGTATTAGTACATAAGGCTATTAAAAATGATAGCACAATGCAAGTGCTTGGATCTGCTTTTGTAAACGCCCCTCAGGATTTAACAACAAAATTAGACGGTAGCTTGTCTATCGCAAATCCTTATAGTTCAATTCCTAATCTTGATGTATCAAAAGGCATAAAGATTAAATTTGATGTTCAGTCTACTGGAACAAAAAATGTACTTGGAACTATCATTTCCTTTATGGACGGGGGAAATGGAAAACTTTATTTCACACCAGGCTCCTATTTAGGATATAACGCTTTAGGCGGATATTATGATGCAAATCTTCACAACTATGGAATGGCTACTGATTATCTTGGAGATTCAAAAGATACTGTAGAAATTTCACTTACTACAAAAGGTTTTGAAGTGGATGTTAATGGGGTTAAAGCCTATGACCAATCAATAATAAGCGATTCAACAAAAGGAGCTGGAACATTATCAGACTACTATAATGTATTAACTTGGATTTCTACAACTTCTAATAAGGTGTACTTCGGTAAGGGTTCATGGTGGACAGATCAAGCAGCTAACTGCACTATAAGTAATGTATACTTCTACGGTTATCTTTTACAAACAACCAAAATGATGACTGATGCTAACGGTATGCAGGTTGTAAGTTCAGCTTTTGTAAATCAACCTCAAGATTTAACAACAAGGGCAGACGGTACTTTGTCTATGAAAAACCCTTATAAAATGATTTCTAATATCGATCCTTCTAAGGGTGTAAAGATTAAATTTGATGTACAATCTACCGGAGTAAAAAATGCACTTGGAACTATTATTTCTTTCTTGGGCAATGGCGGAACAAACGGGAGATTATATTTCACACCAGGTTCTTATTTAGGATATAACGCATTAGGTGGCTGGTTTGATGCTAATCTTTCTAACTATAAAATGGTAACAGATTATATTGGAGATTCAAAATCCACTGTAGAAATATCTCTTACTACAACAGGCTTTGAAGTAGATGTGAATGGTGTAAAAGCATATGACCAATCCATATTAAGCGATTCCACAAAGGCAGCTGGCACATTAACAGATTACAGTAAGGTATTAACTTGGCTTACTTCTTCAGCCAATGATATATATTTTGGTAAAGGTTCTTGGTGGACAGACCAAGCAAACTGCACTATAAGCAATGTATACTTCTATGGTTATGTAACTGATGGCTCTTCACCTACAGCAACCTTAAGTAATGCAACCTATACCTATGATGGAACACCAAAAACCCCAGCAGTTACAGTAACAGATGGTTCTAAGGTTCTTGTAGAAGGAACAGATTATACAGTCACTTATACTGATAATACAAATATAGGAACAGCAACAGCAGCAATTTCAGGAAAAGGTAATTACACAGGAACAATAACAAAAACCTTTACTATTTCGCCAAAAGATATCACCACATCAGAAGTAACCTTAGATAATTCTTCTTATGATTATGATGGAACAGCAAAGACTCCAGTGGTTACAGTAAAAGACGGCACTACAACTCTTGTAGCAGGAACAGATTATACAGTTAGTTATACCGATAATATAAATGCAGGAGTTGGAAAAATAATAGTTACAGGAAAAGGAGGTTATACAGAAGTAATAACCAAAAGCTTTATCATTGAAGCCAAGAAAGTCTGCAAATTATCAGTAACTTCAGGAACTTCTGCTCACATCTATGATGGAAAGGTTATTGTAAAGGATGGAGACATCACTTTGAAAGAAGGAAAAGATTATACAATAATCTATTCTTATAATTCAAAAGCAGGAATTACAAAAGTAACTATTACCGGAAAAGGAAACTATACAGGAAGTATAACAAAGACATTTTTAACTAAAACTAAATAAGAGTATCAAAAAAGGCTAGGATTTTATAAAATCCTAGCTTTTTTTAATGTTTACTTACTTAGCTTAACCACTGTCTCCACATGCGGTGTAGACAGTAAGATGATATTAATATGCAAAAATATTTTATTTTGTGTAAAGATGTCCCCCCTAAAGCACGGGGGTGGCGTACAGTTTTATATTTTTATAGTTTTACGCAATAATCATTTTAACTTTCTATATTCCTCATCAGTTACTGGTTCGCACCATTCATTATTGGATTCTTCACCAGATATCATTGACGGAAACCTTGCTGCCCAGGAGTTCCTATACTCTGGAGGATAGATCCGTATTTCCCTTTACAGGATATTTTACCTGGTGCAGCTCCTCCGGAAATCCGTACATATCATAAACCTGTTTCGGTTCCTCGGCTGTCTGAATGAATGTTCCGTGTGTGTACCAGTGTGCAGAGATGCAAGAATCGCTTTTGGTTTCCCGAACTATTCAATAATTCTGTGTCCTGTCTCTGCCATACCTTCTGTAATTTCATTGTTATCTAATGCCACCATCGTGCTCCCATGTCCGGCAAAAACGACCGGCATAATTTTATCGTTCATCTTTAATCTCTTATAAATGCAAATCTCATACAAAACAAGAATTTACAGATATTTTTTTCCTTCAACCCATGCATTTCCGGCTTTCTCGCCTAATGAAAAATAGCTGTTGCTGAACGAATCAAAAAATAACATTCCTGTTTTCTTAGCATCAATTATGCCGTTTTTATCTAACACTGACTCATCTGCCGCTACATTGACAATCCTGGCAAGTACAGTAGTGAAATTATTTGCTCTTACAACCTCTATGAGTTCGCATTCGATGACTAGTGGACTGCCTTCGATGATAGGGGCATTGACGTGTTCACTCTTTACAGCCTTCAAGCCTGTTTTTGCAAATTTATCAGGAACTCTATGGCCGGTTACAATTCCAAAGTAATCCACTTCCTTTATCAAATTCTGATTAACCAGTGCAACAGTAAATGCGCGTCTCTTTTTAATGTTCTCATGCGTCTTACTACGTGGACCAATACATAATGCGAGATCACCGGCATTCGTCCTTGTACACTCATGCAAATTCATCACGTTGACTGTTCCATCATCATTATAAGTGCCAACCATTAAAACCGGAGCCGGATAACCATACGAAAAAACGTTTGGACCTAAATTTTTCATCATAATAAACAACCTCCTCTTAGTTCTTTTCTCTCAACTGAAGTCCATCGCGGTAAGCATCACCGACCTTCTTACCAACGGATAGATATGACTTATTCATCCAATCGAAAGTGATCGGATGGAATTTTTCAAATGATACCTTGCCATCTTCTCCAAGAATCCGTTCATCCAGACTTACATTGACAATTTCGCCTACCAGTCTCCAGGTTTCCTCATCATAGCTCTTCACTCTGCACTCAACGGCAAAAGGAAGCTCATCGATAATCGGTGCATCTACGAATTCGGACTTTGTTGTATGGAATCCGGACTTTTCAAACTTATCTTCCACTTTATTTCCTGTTGTTATACCAAGGTAATCACAGGCAACTTCATTTTCCACATCCGCCATACTTACAACAAAGGAATCTCTAGCAAGAATTCCCTTTAACGTGTTTCTCTGGGATGCTACGGTAATAGTAATTTCTGTCTCATTCGTGATTCCCCCCCATACTGCTAACATGGTGGTCGGCTTTTCAGCCTCATCATAAGATGAAATCATCAAAACCGGCATCGGTGTGATGTATGGCTTTGCTCCGATATTTTTTCTAGACATATTTATCCTCCTTAAATTATGTAATAAATCACAGTTATTTGATGCATTATGCTCTTAACGATATGATTTCTTATAGATTTCAAGATAATCTTCATCCGTAAGCGGTAACGGGTCTGCGGTAATGTCGCCGCCGAGCACCTCGTGTATTCTCTTCGGATAATTTGCGAGCTCTTCTTCCTTGATTCCTGCATCACTCATGCGGAGATATTTACATCCGACTGCTTCGATCAATTCATCCAATGCTCTGATAAAATCTTTTCCGGATGTCGGGTTCTCCACTCCCATTGCTTTTGCCATTTTGATCATCTGTTCTTCTGCAGCCTTACGTTCTGCAAAGAAATCATAATAGGCATGAGCAATCATAATCAAACCAGCACCGTGGACCAGATTTTCGTGGTATGATCCCATGGCATGTTCCATTGTATGTGCTGATGTGATGAGCATGTAGTAGCCCGCAAGTGAATTAGCCAGTGCCATATTTGCTCTTGCTTCCTGATTGCTTCCATCACGATATACAACCGGGAGATTGGCGGCAATCAGTTCGATAGCTTTCAGAGCAAACATTTCTCCCATCGGATGCTCATTCTTATTAATCACAGATTCAGCTGCATGAAAAAAAACATCCATTCCCTGAAAAGCTGTAAATTTAGGCGGTACACTCATCATCAGATTGGAATCAACAACAGACAGTACCGGGAACATTGATGGAACTAAAAAACCGGATTTTTCACTTACTTCGTCGTTGCTGAGCACCGCGCAACAATCAACTTCACTTCCCGTTCCTGCTGAAGTGGTAATAGCGACAATTGGAGCGGCATCTTTTTCTGGATTCTTTTTTCCTCCGTTTACCGAATAACTGTAATCCCATATATCACCCGTATTGGTCATCATGAGTGCGATACATTTGCTGGAGTCCATGACGGATCCTCCCCCAAGTGCAACGACAAACTCACAGCCTGTCTCCTTTGCTTTCGTTGCACCATCCATAATATTACGGTTTGTCGGATTTGGACGGATCTCATCAAAGATCTCATAGGTAACTTCCGCAAGATCCAGTTCTTTCTCAAGCGAGTCCAGATATCCGAACTTCTTCGTAGATGAACCGTTGGATGTCACAATCAGAGCTTTCTTTCCCGGAAGCACTTCTGTATGCAGCTTCTGAAGTTTTCCTGCTCCAAATAATACTTTTGTCGGCATATAAAAGTCAAAATTATACATATGTTCTATACCTTTCAATTTGAACTTTCTTGTTACTAATCCATCATATAGCTTTTCACCTTCCAAATCAGCGCTAAATATTAACTTGAATCATGGCGTATTTTAACCTATAATCAGATATAAGCATGTCTGATTTACCAAAAACGTTGCAATGCTTGAAAGAATTGCTCAAAAATCTGAAGAAAGGAACGTTGTTATGTCTTGGAATTGCGATACCGAAATTGATCACGCATTAGAAAAACTCGGTCAGGACTTTCCTCACCTCAATTGGGACTTTAGCCCGGATCCGTCCTCAGGAAATAACGAACTGATTTCGCATTGGTTGGGAGAGAAATCCGAGGAAGTTATGGTGTGTGCATTTAAAGGAAAAAAAATTGAGGAGCGTTTTCACCGCCAGGACTTTTTTTTCATTCATTTTGCTTACCACGGAGATTATGATGCATTAAGCGCCAACTATAACAATCGGATCACGGTAAAAGAAGGAGACTGCTATATCGGTCAGCCCTACAGCGGCTATGCTGTTAAGCGGGATTCTGATCAAGAATGTATTATTCTCGGAGTACTGATTCGTAAAGAAACCTTTTTCCGGGAATATCTGAGTGCGCTCTCAGCAGATAGCTCCATGCTTAATTTTTTTCTGGAACCACAGAAAAACAAATATTCAGAAGAGTTCGTTCATCTGGAAATTCCAGCTTTTTCGCCAATCTGGCAGCTGCTGAATGTCATGATTCTTGAATATGCTCATAAAACAGAGGACTCACAGAAAATTTTAAAACCTATGGTCATGTCCCTTGCAATGTATCTTTCCTATGAGTACAAGCGTCAGCATCTACCTACTGGCACGACATTAATTGACCGGATTATGGAATATATCGAATCACACTCTGAGTCTGTAACATTGAATGACATTGCATCCCATTTCGGATATCACCCCGTCTATATTTCACGTCTTTTGCCGGAAAAGACAGGGAAGACCTTTTCTGCTCTGCTAGCTGAATCACGTATGCGAAGAGCCAAGCTATTATTGGATAATACGGATCTTTCCATTGAAAAAATTGCTGATATGCTCGGATACAGCAATAGCAGCAATTTCTATAAGGCCTTTAAACAGTATTATGGTACTTCTCCTCGTCAGCTTTAATGGTCAATGTTACGGCTTCAACGTGAAATGTATCAATAACGTTATTAAACCATTTTTCAACCGTAACACTGATTAATTCATCATGCAAGATCTCACCTTTATTAAATTTAGTACAGGCATCAAGAAACTGGCTGCTTCTGCTCGTCACCTGCTTTGGTGCAGTCTTCAGATGCTCACAAAGATGGCAAGAATAAGGATCAGCCAGTTCTTCAAAGCTTATCTCTGTTTTTTCGGTCGGAGCGAGTTCTAAAAGAGAGTCAGCTAATGCAAATTTATAGGATGCCCCCATTCCTTCCAAACAGAATGATAGATCTCCAATACGAATCGAGCGAAGGATAGGCATATGACTATTTTTTAATTCAAATTCCATATTCAAGGAATTTTATATCTTGTTTTATTATATTTTTTCCTTAACATTAAGTAACAGTTCCAATGTTTTAAGCTTTTCTAATTGGATTTGTACATCACTGCTTTCCTTAAGAAAAACCGGTTCTTTCATTCTATTAAATAATCCCATCCGATTGCTCACCTCACGTATGATATAAGCAGATTGCACCATGTTTTACAAACTTTTTACATATTTTTTTGTGAGGACACAGTGGCATTTTCCTCTATCACCATAAACAATTACGCAAAACCTAAACCTTAACGCAAATATCCTTAGTTCTGCGTAAAAGTACGCCCCCCTAAAACAAAATTCCCTCAAACTATTAGTCTGAGGGAACATAAAATACACTTCAATATTTAGTTAAAAACCTTCAAAGCCTTTCAAATCAGCCTATTTCTTTACTAGCTTCACAACTGTCTCCACATGTGGTGTATTAGGGAACATATCCATAAGCAAAGTCTTCTCTGTCTTATATCCAGCTTCTTCTAACACCTTTAAATCTGTAACTAAAGTCTTTGGATTACAACTTACATATATAATATCCTTAGCATCGAACTTAATTACATAGTTCATAGCTACGGGATGTACTCCACTTCTTGGTGGGTCTAATATTATTATGTCTGGTTTATCCTGAATTGTATTTATAACTTTTGCTACATCTCCAGCTATAAAGGTGCAGTTATTAAGTCCGTTAAGCTTCGCATTTTCGTTAGCAGCTACTACTGCTTCTTCAATTAGCTCTACTCCAATAACCTTCTTAGCTTTTCCAGCTGCTATCTGACCTATTGTTCCTGTACCACAATACAAGTCAAAGACAACCTTGTTATCGGCAGTATCACCCATAAAGTCACGTACTATGCTATAAAGCTTTGCTGCACCTAATGAGTTTGTTTGGAAGAATGAGAATGGAGATATCTTAAACTTAAGGCCTAACAGCTCTTCAGTTATAAAATCAACTCCGTATAATATATTTACCTTATCTGCTATAACAGCTTCAGAGAAGGAATCATTTTCTGTATGTATTATACCTTTTATATTTCCTTCAATACCTGAACTAAAAATTGCTTCCACCCAAGGCTTAAAATCATAGTTTATTTGAGTGGTAGTAACTATATTTATTAATATCTCATCGTTGTGTTTTGTCTTTCTCACTATTAAGTTTCTTAAGAAACCTTCTCTTGCCATTATCTTATAATGTGGAAGTTGATCCTTCTTAAAAAATTCAACTGTAGTATCTAGAATTTTTCTATAATCTTCATCCACAAGGTGGCACTGATCAACAGTTACAATCCCAAAAGATCTACCTTTCATGTGCATTCCAAGAGTTAGGTCTCCACCCTTTTCCATGTCTCCAAAGGTGAACTCCATTTTGTTTCTATATTCCCACTGAATAGGACTGTTTTCTATGCCTAAGAATTCGCCTGTATCTACACTATTTCCTTTGAAAAGATTCAACACTTGGTTCTTCTTAAATTCAAGCTGTTTTTCATATGGTATGTTTTGTGAAGAACATCCACCGCAAAAAGCATAGTGTGGGCATTTTTGTTCTAATTCATAATCAGCAGCTTCTACAACCTTCAATAGTTTAAGTTCAGCGTAGTCAGCTCTCTTCTTAGTTACTTTCCCTCGAATCGTTTGTCCTGGAAAAGCATTTTTAACATATATCTTTAAATCATCCCTATAGCCTATTCCTTGGGAAGGAAATTCCATATCTTCTATTAGTAACTCTATTTCATTGCCTTTTTTCATATGTTACTCCTGTCTACTTTATTCTTAAAAGCTTCTTTCCGAATGTTGTTCCAAGCTTTGTACTTTCAATAATAGATGTACATAATACATTTGATACTATATACATAATTAAGAATATTCCAACTTTATCTACCACTTCGTAACCTAAAGCTGGTAAACACTTTTCAAATATAAAATATAATACTATTGCGAGTGCTAATGCCACTGTTTGATCCATTAAATTCCCTACAAATCTTACAAAGAAATTTGCCTTATCACCTTTTTGTGGCTTTTCATCAGCTTTTTCTTCTCTAACTACTATATCCTCTGTAGACTTCTCAATAACAGCTTCATCTTGTGCTGTATTGTTATCATCTCCTACTGTATTTACCTCTTCCTTTTGTTCGTTCTCATTTACGTTTTCTTTATCTAGCATGATCATACCTCCAATAATTTATGTGTATTTTCATAGTTGACTCCTTTTTACCATTCTTTTAATATACTACATTAAGGTAAATCTGTAAATTAAAAATTTGCAAATCTCCCATAGTAAAAAGCCTCTGGCAAAGCAGAGGCTCAAATTAAATCTTACATTATATTATTAGCTATTAGAAAGCTGCAACTATGCTTCCCTTGTATGTGTCTTCAATGTACTTCTTAACTTCTGGTGAGTTTAAAGCTTTGCTTAATGCTTTTACTTTATCACTGTTTTCGTTACCTTTTTTAACCGCTAGAATGTTTGCATATGGTGAATCCTTATCTTCTACAGCTAAAGCTTTGTTAACATCAAGCTTTGCAGCTAATGCAACATTTGTGTTTATAACAGCAACATCAACATCTTTTAATACTGTTGGTAATTGAGCTGCTTCAGTTTCAGTAAACTTAAGCTTCTTAGTGTTTTCAGTAATATCTTTAACTGTTACTAAATCGCCTGCTTTTAGCTTTATAAGACCATTCTTTTCAAGTAGTTTTAAAGCTCTCGCTTCATTTGTAGCATCATTTGGAACTGCTACTTGACCACCATCTTTTATGTCTGCAAGCTTAGTTAATTTGTTTGAGTAAGCTCTGATTGGCTCTATATGAACTTTAACTGTGTAAGTAAGATTGTATCCTTTTTCCTTTATTGTTTCATTTAAATAAGGAACATGTTGGAAATAGTTTGCATCTATTGATCCTTCATCTAATGCTGTATTTGGTAATACATAATCATCAAATACTTTAATATTTAAAGTATATCCTTGCTTTTCAAGTAATGGCTTTACTACTTTTTCTAGTATTTCTGCATGTGGAGAAGGTGATGCTCCAACTGTTATAACCTTATCTTCTTTTTTTGTATCTGTAGAACCTGTTGTTCCTGAATCCTTCTTAGTTCCGCAAGCTGCTAATGAGCCAGCTAATGCTAATGCTAAACCTAATGATAAAAACTTCTTAAATTTCATAATGTTTTCCCTCCATAATTTAATTTAAATTTATAAATCTAGCTATACTTAAGATTATTGGAATTTATGGGGCACTATGGAGATACTATATGATCGAGCTATTAGAATTAAATGGTTTTCGTAGATGGAATACCGTTAAGAAACTGTATTTGTTCGAACGTAGTGAGTTTATACAGTTTTAGGTATTTCATCGAAGAAAACCATATTAATTCTTTGCGAAGCTCATTAAAGTATCGGAAGAGTGACACATAAATTTCAATACAATATATCGGTTAGTTAAAATACTGGAATTATGCTTCCTTTGTATTGTTCTTCTATATATTTCTTAGCTTTGTCTGAAGTAAGAACATCTGTTAAATCCTTAATCCATTTCGCATTTTCGTTACCTTTTTTAGTTGCAAGAATGTTTGCGTATGGTGAATCCTTGGGTTCTGAGAACAATGTATCGTTCTTAGGATCTAACCCTGCTGGCAATGCATAACTTGCATTTATTATAGCAACATCAACATCTTGAAGTACTCTTGGAAGCTGAGCTGCATCTACTTCTTGAATTTCTATATTTTTTGGATTTTCAGCTATATCTACCTTTGTAACAAGATCTTTTTTGTTAAGCTTAAACAATCCTTGTGCCTCTAAAAGTTTTAATGCTCTTGATTCATTTGTAGCATCTGCAGGAACTGCTATCACAGCTTTATCCTTTAATTCTTTTATATCTTTTACCTTCTTCGAATATGCCCCAAGTGGTGGAAGATAAATCTTCTTTACTGTTACTAAATTTGTTTTATGATCCTCATTAAACTTTAACAAATATGGTTCATGTTGAAATAGATTTGCATCTATTGAACCTTCTTCTAAAGCAGTGTTCGGTGCTACATAGTCATCGAAGATTTTAACTTCAAGCTTATATCCTTTTGCTTCAAAATCACTCTTTAGATAATTTAGTATCTCACCTGCTGGTTTAAGAGTAGCCCCAACTACTATATTTGTTTTATTATCTTCTTTTTTAGCTGTTTCTTCTTTTTTTCCACATCCAGCTAAAGAAAGAGCGAATGTTAATGTTAATACTAGTGTTAATATTTTTTTCATATATTATGCCCCCTTTTTCTGCTTATCTTAACTTCTTATAAGCAACATTACCTATTGACTGAAGTATTTGAACCAGTACTATTAAAGTAAATACAGTGTAAAACATTACTTGATTATCAAATCTTTGATATCCATAAGTTAATGCTACTGCTCCAAGTCCGCCGGCCCCAACTGCTCCTGCCATTGCAGAATATCCAAGTATTGAGATTATTGAAAGTGTTATCCCTGATATTATGGAAGGTAACGCTTCTTTAACCATAACTCTAAATATTATCTGCATATCTGAAGCTCCGAAAGACTTAGCTGCTTCAATTAAGCCCTTGTCTACTTCCTTTAGAGCGCCCTCTATAACTCTTGCTATAAACGGTGCTGCCCCAATTGTTAAAGGAACTAGAGCTGCTGTTTCACCTATACTCTTACCAGCTATAAATCTTGTAAGTGGTATTATTGCAACTATTAAAATGATGAATGGAAAACTTCTGAATATATTGATTATAAAATCCAATATGCTGTATATTACTCTGTTTGGCTTTAATCCATTCCTATCAGTTACTATAAGCACAATAGCTAGTATGAAACCTAGTATACTTGCAATAATAGTCGATATTATTACCATATAAAGCGTCTTCCCTAAAGCTGGTATCAAAACTAGATTTAAAAACTGACTAAAATTATCACTCATTTATAATAACCTCCCATCCAACATGCTTAGAATCTAAATAGTTTATAATGTCCTGTTTTTTATCAGCACCTACATTAATAACTAGTGATCCTAGTACATCATCTCTAAATTTTTCAAGTTTACCCCAAACTATTGAAAAATCTATGTCTAACTCTCTTGCCATGGATGTTATTATACTTTGATGTGAATTATCCTTAGGGAATAATATCTTTATGTTTACACCTTTAGCTGGTAGTATCTCTTCTTCCCCAAGAAGATTTTTTAAAGCTTTAGTATGTCTTAAGAAAAGCTCCTCTACATGTCCAACTTCAAGTACTTCTCCGTCTTCAAGTATTGCTACTCTTTGGCATACTTCTTTAACTACTTCCATCTGATGTGTAACCACAACTATTGTTATTCCAAGTTTTTCATTTATCTCTCTTAAAAGTGATAATATTGATTTAGTTGTTTTTGGATCTAGTGCTGAAGTTGCCTCATCGCAAAGAAGAACTTTTGGTTCAAGAGCCAAAGCTCTTGCAATTGCTACTCTCTGCTTTTGTCCACCACTAAGTTGTCTTGGCTTACTCTTTGCTTTGTCTTCTAGTCCTACTATCTTTAAAAGTTCATTTACTCTAGCCTTTACTTTATCCTTTGGTATGCCCCAACATTCCATCGGTAAAGCAATGTTATCATACACATTTTTTCTTTCTAGAAGAGAAAAGTGTTGGAATATCATTCCTAGATCTTTTCTAAAACTTCTCATTTCCTTACCCTTAAGGTCTTTCACTTCTTGTCCACCAACAGTAACACTTCCTGCATTATAGGACTCAAGTCCGTTCAGACATCTAAGCAAGGTTGACTTTCCAGCCCCACTATGGCCAACCAATCCAAATATTTCGCCCTCTTTGATATCTAGATTAATGTCTTTAAGAACTTGTATATCATTGAAACTTTTACTAACACCTTCAATTTTTATCATACAAATCCCCCTAAATTGATTATTAAACAATAATTATTATCATATAAACAGAACAAAAAACGCCCGAGAATAAACTCCGGCGATATAGACCCTGAATTTACTCTCATCTCTCAACGCAAAATGCGTCGCAGGAATTGGCACCATTGTATATGTAAATGAACATATACGGGTTGCCGGGCTTCATCGGGCCAGTCCCTCCACCTCTCTAGATAAGAACGATAATATTTAATTTGTTTTCCATTGATACAACTATAATATCTTTTCCGAATTAAATCAATAGTTTTTTAAATTATTAATAATGTATTATTATTTTATGAACATTATTAACAATCTATCAAAGAAACCTTTTACATTAATTAATTATTTATTATTTATTTACTAGTATTCTTATTAGAAGGCTGTGAATATTAATCAACTAAACTTTTATCTAATTTTTCTTGTTTCATAACTAATGTATATATAATAAATCCTATAATTACAGTAACTACCCCTGATATTATAAAGGCATCAGTTATACTTAGCCATTTGGATATTGCTCCTTCAAACAAACTTCCCAGTGGCGTTGCTCCTGCAAACACCATTGCATAAACACTCATTACTCTTCCTCTAAATTCATTTTTAGACTTTAATTGAATTGTGGAATTTGCAGTTGTTGAAAATAGCACATTAAATACCCCTGCAATAAACAATGCTACTATGGATATTCCATAGTTTTTAAATACTCCTATAAATACTAACATTATAGATATCACAGCACCTGCCAAAAACATCAGTCTTCTTTTAGGTCCTCTGCTTCTAGTTGCAACAGTAAATGCAGAGATCATTGATCCAAGTCCCATTGCAGACATAAGATATCCATAACCATCCGAGTCCATATTTAAAACCTGTTTTGCGAGTAGTGGTATTAAGACGTTATAATTCATAGCGAAAGTAGATACAAAAAACACTAAAAGTATTGTAAAAAGTATTTCTTTAGAATTGAATACATATTCTAATCCTTCTTTTATATCTAACATCATATTTTTCTTCTCAGAATTTTGCTTTGGTGCGCCGCTGGCAGAGATCATATAAATACCATATACTAAAGGTATAAAACTAATTGCATTTAATAGGAAGCAAATGAAAAATCCAAAAAATTTAATCATTATTCCCGCAACTGCTGGTCCAACCATTCTTGCTGCATTGAACACAGTGGAGTTTAATGCAATTGCATTCATTAAATCCTCTTTTCCTACAAGCTCTATCATAAAAGATTGTCTTGCAGGCATATCTACAGCATTACAACACCCTAAGATAGTCGCTAGTACAAGAATATGCCAATATTGAACTTTATGTGTAAAAACTAGAAATGTTAATACAAAAGCCAGTACTCCCATTATGGACTGTGTGATAAGCAATATCTTCTTCTTTGGATAATTATCTATCAATGCACCTGCAAATAGCGAAAATAGTAAAACTGGAGTAAATTGCAGTGCACTTACAAAACTTAGTTTAAGAGCAGAATCAGTTAAAGTTACTACAAGCCAAGACTGTCCTGCATTTTGCATCCATGTTCCTATAAGTGAAACTATTGATCCCATAAAAAAGAATCTAAAATCTCTATGTTTTAATGCCCCAAGGGTAAACCTCCCCCTTTTATTCATTACCTATCCCTTCTTCCTTTACTTACGATAAAATATTTTTAACGTCATATTTAAAATTATTGCAAATTATGATACTATTTTCAATTGAGGGATAGTTCATAAGGGGGATATTTATATTGATTAATTTAATCTTACTCTGTATTTCAGGTTTTATTGCAGCATTTGTTGACTCTATTGCTGGAGGTGGAGGACTTATCAGCCTACCTGCTTACATGCTTTTCGGACTACCACCGCATGTAGCCCTTGGCACAAATAAGTTTTCTTCTACCACTGCATCCTTTACTTCCTCTATTAGATTTATAAAGGAAGGAAAAGCAGATTTATCCTTGCTAAAGTACATAGTACCTTTTACCTTCATTGGGGCAGTTTTAGGAGTTAAGTCAGTGCTAATAATCAACCAAAGCTTTCTTACTCCATTAGTCATGGTATTAGTATTAATGGTTGGAGTATATTCGTTATTTTCTAAGAACTTAGGACTTAAAAGCAACTATAAAGGAAAGACTAGAAATCTTATTTTAATTGGAACTATCTTTGGATTTTCTTTAGGTTTTTATGATGGCTTTTTCGGCCCTGGTACTGGTTCATTTTTAATCTTTGGCTTTATAAAAATATTTAAGCTTGATTTTGTTGAAGCTAACGGTAACTCAAAAGTTTTAAATTTCACTTCAAATATAGCATCTCTTATAACTTTTGCTATAGAAGGTAAAATTAATTATACTTACGGTATCTTAGTTGCATTTTTCATGATATTAGGTGCACTTATAGGCTCTAAGCTAGCTCTAAAAAAAGGTGCCAAGCTTATAAAACCTATATTTGTGACGATGTCACTGGCGGTTTCAGTAAAGATGCTGCTTTCGCTTTAATTTCAATACTGTGTTTTACCAGTACTTGTTTTTTTATTTATAGTAACAAGATTTTTATTATCTATAGTCTCTATATTTTTTAAATCAAATTAATCTAAAGCCTCTCATCTAAATAATGAGAGGCTTTAAATATCTATTAAACTAATTAATCTAAATTTTCTCCATTTATATCCCAAGTCTCAGATTTTAAGTTCTTAGAAGCTTCTTTAAATTTGATAAAATATCTTTTTAAAACATCTGATTCTATAGTCATCTGCATCTCGTCTCTTTCATCATTAGACCCTGGATTTGCTGAATACATAACCGTAAATCTACCATCCTTCTGCTTATACACTCCCAGATGTCTATCTCCTAAGACCAATATTTCTATATGCTCTTTAGTATATCTTCCAACATTCTCTTTATCAGGCTTTAATACTCCTTTATTTAAAGAGTCAACAATATTATTTATATCGTCTTTATTAACACTACTAGTTACATTAAATTCAGCCATTTTATTTTTCTGTATTTCATAGATATATCTAATATCACTTATTTTATCTTTATTAATTTTATAAACACCGTTGGCATTGTTGTGAAAAACAAATCCTATAATTAAAAACATAATAATAATGAAAGCTAAATTCTTCTTATTCAAATATTCTCCTCCTCAATCAGCATCATTAGTAAATTCAACTATAGATAACAGGAATGTCGCTTAGTTTTATTTAGATGGAACTGGATTATCTATTCCGCTGAACTAATAAACCAGTTCCAAATTAAATCTATTTATCAAGTAAAATACCATTAATAATTAAAATTATTTTTAGCATATTTTTGAATTACGGAAATGGGATATCTATTTCTATGAACAGACATACTACTTCAATCCTTGGATTCAAAATAATGCTTTCGATGAACCTACGAAGCATTATTTTGATAGATTTTAATATGAAGTAGTATGTCTATATACAATAATATACGAAATAATATTCTAAAGGTATCAAACTGTAAAAAATATTAGATATTAAAGAATCGGATTGCTGACCACTTAATTTCAACATTGGCTATTTTCATAATCTTACAACGTTTTTAATAAAATCACATAATTTTTGTGTTCTATTTAGAAATTATTACAATAGAAAATATTTTATAACTCATGTATTGATTATGTAAATATAAAATGATATATTATAACTGTAAACATATTCATTGTTTATATTTTTTTAATATTTTGTGCAATCGCTTGCATGTATTTTAAAATATATTACTTCACGGAAATATATATCTTTAGGTTCTTTTTTCATTAATAACGAGCTATTTAAAGGTATTTTCCTAATTGAATTGATATATCTTCAATAAATTTTAGATGGGGGATTAATATGAGAAATTATATTTTGCATGATCAGTGGAAAATAATCGAACAAGGATTTCATCCAGAAGAAAATAGAATCTACGAAAGTTTTATGAGTTTAGGAAACGGCTACATGGGTATGAGGGGAAATTTCGAAGAAGATTTCTCAGGTGATTCTCTTCAAGGTAGTTATATTGCAGGCGTATATTATCCAGATAAAACTAGAGTTGGCTGGTGGAAAAATGGATATCCTGAATACTTTGCAAAGGTTTTAAACTCAGTAAATTATATAGGTATAAGAGTAAAGTTAAACGGTGAAACATTAGATATTGCTAAATTAAGAGATATCAAAGACTTTTACAGAACTCTTAACATGAGAGATGGTGTTCTTGAAAGAAGTTTTGTTGCTGTTTCTAATGACTGCAAGGAAACAAAGATAGAAGTAAAGAGATTCATAAGCTTAAAAGATAAAGAAGTTGGGGCAATTTCCTACTCTGTTACTCCTTTAAATTATGAAGGAAATATAGAATTCACTCCATATCTTGATGGAAATATAGTAAATGAAGATTCAAACTACGATGAAGTATTTTGGAATGAAATATCACAAAAATCAGATGCCTTCTATGGCGATGTCACAATGCAGACTAAGAAAACAAATTATTATGTAACCGCTGCAATGTCTTATGAAGTTTTCGTAGATAATGCAAAAGTTTCAGTAACTCCTGAAGTTTCTGAAAGAAGTAAATATGTTGAAAATACTGTTTCTGTTAATGTTAATAAAAATAGTACTGCAACATTATTTAAATATATAGGTGTTACAAGCAACAGATACTACGAAGAAGAGATTGTTATAGCTAAAGCTTACGACGCTGTTGAAAGAGCTAAAACTTCTGGTTTTGAAAAGCTTTTGACTGATCACAGTGAAGAGTGGCATAATCACTGGAATGAGAGTGATATAGTAATAAATGGAGATGTGGCAGCTCAACAAGGTATTAGATTTAATATCTTCCACATGACTGCAACTTATACCGGTGAAGATTCAAGATTAAATATAGGTCCTAAAGGATTTACTGGTGAAAAATATGGTGGAAGTACTTACTGGGATACTGAAGCTTACTGTATACCATTCTACCTAAGTACTGCTGATGAAAAAATTGCAAGACAACTGCTTATATATAGATACAATCAATTAGATAAAGCTAAAGAAAATGCAGCTAAACTCGGACTTAAAGGAGCACTTTACCCAATGGTAACTATGACAGGTGAAGAATGTCATAATGAATGGGAAATAACCTTTGAAGAAATTCATAGAAATGCTGCTATCACTTACGGAATCTTCAACTATGTAAGATACACTGGTGATAAAAAATACCTTGCTGAATATGGTTTTGACGTAATCGTTGAGACAGCTAGATTCTGGGTTTCAAGATCTAATTATGTTCCTCAAAAGGACAAGTATATGATTCTTGGTGTTACTGGTCCAAATGAATATGAAAATAATGTTAATAACAACTGGTACACAAATACGATGGCAGCTTGGAACATAGGCTATGCTTTAGAAACTTATGATTTCTTAAAGGAACAATACCCAGCTGAACTTAAAACACTTGTTGAAAAGCTTGGAATAACTGACTGTGAACTTGCTAAAATGAAAGAAGTATCTGAAAAGATGTACTACCCAATGATTGAAGAGCTAGGTGTTTTTGCGCAACAAGATAACTACATGGATAAGGAACAAATCTTAGTGAAAGATTTAGATCCATCAAATCTTCCATTAAACCAAAAGTGGTCATGGGATAGAATTCTTAGAAGCTGCTTTATTAAACAAGCTGATGTACTTCAAGGGATATTCTTCTTAAACGATAGATATGACTTAGAAACAAAGAAAAAGAACTTTGCTTTCTATGAGCCAAGAACTGTACATGAATCATCTTTATCTCCATGTGTACACTCTATACTAGCTGCCGAAATCGGAGATTACGATAAGACTTATGAAATGTATTTAAGAACTTCTAGACTTGATTTAGATAACTACAACAATGACACTGATGATGGACTTCATATAACAAGTATGGCAGGTACTTGGATGTCTATAGTATATGGTTTCGGTGGAATGAAGGTTAAAGATGATATGCTTCACTTCTCACCATTTATTCCTGAAGTTTGGAATGAATATTCATTTAAAATAATGTTTAGGGGTAACCTATTAAACATTACTGTAAATAAAGATAATGTTATCATCAATCACGAAAAGGGTTCAAATGTAACTATAAAAGTTTTTGATAAAGAATATGAATTAAATGGTTCAACAGTAACTGTTTAAAGTATAGATGGGAGGATTATTTATGAGTAAATTACCTAATGTTGCATATTTTTGTATGGAATATGGTCTTGATGCATCAATTAAAACTTATGCTGGAGGTCTTGGTATCCTAGCTGGTGATTACATGAAAGGTGTAAAGGATCATGACTTCCCTATGGTTGGTCTAGGCATAAAATGGAAGCAAGGTTATACTGATCAAAGAATAAATGAAGAAGGTCAGCCATATGATAGCTACACAAATCAAGAATACAATTGCCTTGAAGATACAGGTATAAAAGTTAAAGTAAAGATAAGACAAAGAGATGTTACTATAAAAGTATGGAAGGTTGTTGAATTTGGCGTATGCCCACTTTATCTTCTAGATACTGATATCCCTGAAAATGCAGATACATGGATAACAGGCCAACTTTATGGTTGGTTTGGTGAAGAAAGAATAGCTCAAGAAATGGTTCTTGGTATTGGTGGAGTTAGAGTTCTAAGAGCTTTAGGTTATGAAGCTGAAGTTTATCATTTCAATGAAGGTCATGCCCTATTTGCAGGCTTTGAACTTCTAAGAGAAAAGATGGAAGATGGTCTTACTTTCAACGAAGCTTTAAAAGCAACAAGAGAAGAAGTTGTATTCACAACTCACACTCCAATAGTTGAAGGTAACGAATCTCATACACTTGATATATTAATGTATATGGGTGCTAACAATGGTTTAACTGTAGAACAACTTGTAAGTCTTGGTGGAGCTCCATTCAACATGACTGTAGGTGCTCTAAAAATGTCAAGAATAGCTAATGGTGTAGCACAACTTCATATGGAAACTGCAAACAAAATGTGGGAAGGTGTAAGTGAAAGACCTGAAATCATAGGAATAACAAATGCTATTCACACTCCAACTTGGGTAGACTCAGCTATGCTTGCTGCTGCTGATGGTGAAGGCGACCTTTGGGAAACTCATATGAAAAACAAGAGAGATCTTATAAAGTTTGTAAATGATAGAACTGGTGTTACATTAGATGCTGACAAACTACTTGTAGGTTTCTCAAGAAGAGCCGCTCCTTATAAGAGAAGCAATCTAATATTTACTGATCCTGAAGTTATAGAACCATTATTAAAAGAAGGTAAACTTCAAATAGTATTCTCTGGAAAGGCTCACCCTCTAGATGATAATGGAAAGAAAATAGTTGCTACTATAGTTGAAATGACTAAGAAGTATCCAAATTCAGTTGTATTCTTAGAAAATTATGATATGACTATAGGAAAAGCTCTTACAAGAGGTTCTGATGTATGGCTTAACAACCCAAGAAGACCTCTAGAAGCTTCAGGAACTTCAGGCATGAAAGCTGCTATGAATGGTGTACTTAACTTCTCTATCCTTGATGGATGGTGGCCAGAAGCTTGTGATCATGGAGTAAACGGCTGGCAGTTTGGTGATGGCAAGGGAGTTAGTGATTTTGAAACCCTTGAAGAACTTGATGCTCATGATTTGAAAGCATTATACAGTGTTCTTCTAACTGAAGTCATCCCTACTTACTATGAAAATAGAGAAAAATGGCTTCAAATGATGAAGGCTTCTATCGTAAGCTGCAGAGAACAATTTGCAGTTAAGAGAATGCTTGATGAATACTATAACTTAATGTATATAAAAAAATAATATAAAAGACTTACAACCCTACAACATTAATAATTTCAATTAATTAAGAATTATTAATGTTGTAAAGTCTTGAAATCTATAATATCATCTAACTTAATGTTTATTATATCATTAACACAATATTAGGGAGTGCTCTTTGGCACTCCCTTTGTTTTTGTATAAGAAATTATAATCTTTTTATTACGGTCAATCTAATAATTTCAATTGACTTGAATTGATTCCTAGGCCAATCAGTATAAGATAGAACTTATTCCCTGTAAGTTCCCTCATATTCATCCGAAAATTCAAATGCGTAAAAAACTCACTGAAAAAATCGTTTCAGTGAGTTTTTACTGTAAATTAAGATATATAATTTTTTATCCCTGTTAAACCTATTTAGTTGATTCTCTTTCGATAAACTTAGTTTCTATAATATAATGATCTAGTTCTTGTTCCTTCTGCTGTAGTCTATCAATTAACAGTTTTGTAGCGTAATACCCTAACTTCTTAGCATTGATATCTACTGTTGATAATGGTGGATTTTGATATTCTGATAAAGGTATATTGTTGAAACCTACAAGCCATACATCCTTTATTTTTTCTTCCTTAAGCTTCTTCGAAACACCAAAAGCTAACAAATCATCTGTAGTCACTATTGCACTAGGCTTTCTATACTCAAGTATAGAAGAACAAGCCTCATACCCCTCAGTCTCAATAAAGTCATCCATCTGAAGAATTAATTTTTCATCAATACTAATGTTAGCTTCTACTAAGGCATCTTTATAACCACTAAGTCTATCCTTAGACATGGTCCTCTCAGAAGGCCCTCCAATAAAGGCTATATCATCATGGCCTTTATCAATAAGGCTTTTGGTAACATCATACATGGCTCTTCTATTATCATTATCTACCCATAATATATCTGCTGAAATTTCTGGTCTACCTACTATTACAAAAGGGAATTGTCTTTCGTTTAAGTACTCTACGCACTTATCTTCTGTTCTTGTAGTAAGTAATAACATACCATCGACCATTTTACTATTTATATAGTTAGATAAAAAAGCTATTTCTTCTTCTTCATTCTTGCTAAATGTATAAACTATTGAATACCCCATCTTTTGAGCATATATACTTATTCCTGTCATAACTTGAATGAAGAAAGGGTTTCTAAATAAATCTTCTTCTCCACTTGGTAATATAAGTCCTAAAATTTTGGTAACATTATTTGCTAAGCTTCTTGCTATCACATTAGGATGATAATTAAGCCTCTTAACTGTTTCCATTACTTTCTCTTTAGTCTCATCACTTATTCTAGGATTTCCAGCCAGAACTCTTGAAACAGTTGATGGTGAAACGTTTGCCTCTCTTGCTACATCCTTTATTGTTACATTCACTATAATATACCCCCTAATAAAAATTCCACTCTTTACACCTATATATCTTATAAAAACCGTCAATCTCATTACTCTATTTATTGGTAAGTAATCGATTAAATACTCACTATCAAGATATTAAAATTTCAATTCAAAGTAATAATCTTATATTTCATATCAATTTATGATGAAATATAAGAGCATACTATCAATTATACTACCAATAACGATAAAAAGCGAGAATTGTTCACGTTAAAATACAATTTTAGACTTATAATTTTAAACGCTATTTTTATATTTCAACCGATTGCACAAATAAAACTAAATCCTATATTTTTTTCTCTATAATAAATACAAAGTTTTATAAAGTTTTTTATATACTTTTCTAATCTTTATACTAATACATCAATAAAGATAGAAAAATGTATTATGATATTTTATAATTAGGTAAAACGTTTAAATGTTATGGGGGTAATTATTTATGCACGTAAAAGGTTGTATTTTTGATTTAGATGGAGTAATAGTTGACACTGCTAAATACCACTATTTGGCTTGGAAAAGACTAGCTAATGAATTAGGATTTGACTTCACTGAAAAAGATAACGAAAGATTAAAAGGTGTTAGCAGAATGGCTTCCTTAGAAATTCTTCTTTCTATAGGTAATGTTACCTTAAGTGAAGATCAGAAATTAGCTTTAGCTGCAAAAAAGAATGAATGGTATGTAGAATACATATCTAGAATGAATAAAAATGAAATTTTGCCTGGAGTTGAAACCTTCTTACAAACAATAAGATGTGAAGGTATAAAGGTTTCTTTAGGCTCTGCTTCAAAGAATTCTATGATGATATTGGACAATCTAGAATTAACAAAATACTTTGATGCTATAATCGATGGAAACAAGGTTTCTGAAGCTAAACCTGATCCTGAAGTATTTTTACTAGCTGCAAAGGAATTAGATTTAGATCCTAAAGATTGTGTTGTTTTCGAAGATGCTGAAGCAGGCATAGAAGCTGCTATAAGAGCTGGTATGAGATCTATAGGCATTGGTTCCGTTGAAACCTTAGGAAAAGCTACAAAGGTTGTTCCTAATCTTAAAGATGCTGATTTAACTATATTAGAATTTTAATAGATTATAGCTATAATCAGATTCTAAGACTATTGAAGTATTTAGGCTTAACTAGCCTGAAAACTTTATATTTTCTTATATAGAAATAAAGAGGAAACATTAATAAGCTCTATTAACATTTGTTACAACCCACAAATGTTTAATATTTAGACTTAAATGTTTCCTCTATTTTTATGCTATTACCTTAGATACTATTATCGCTACACCTATTAACATTCCAGCAATAACTATAGCTACTGCAGTATTTTTATTTTCTAATTCCTTATTAAAATCTGCAGGTATCAACTTGTCAAATACTAAATAACCTATTCCCATAATAACTATTCCCAATAGTCCAAATAATAAACTTAATCCAAGATTGGCCAAAACCTCCACAATAACCCCTCCTTAATATATACTACTAATATTTTACCATATAATAGGATGCTATAGTAAAGATTTTTATATAAAGATGTACAAGTTAAAACATAAATCTATTTTTTAAACTCTCACGGGTTCTAGTGAGAGAATTTAAAAATATAAATTTTAATATGTAGTGGTGCATCCATAATATAGCTTTTTGTAACTTTACTAAGTTTAAATATTTACTAGCTTAATCCGAAATCTATAACTTTTCTCTAATTAACTGATATTCTATCTTTTATCTTTTCAAACATCTTATCTCCTATTCTATCTACTTTCTTTATATCTTCAATATTTTTAAATCCGCTATTCTTCTCTCTGTATTCTATAATTTTTTCAGCAGTAACAGCACCTATTCCTGGAATCTTGTCTAATTCCTCCTTTGAAGCAGTATTAATATTAATTATACTGTTAGACTCATCTGCACCAGCTGAAACACTAACCTCTTTATTTATGTTTTTACTTACTACATTAGCATTTATTTGATCCTTATTATTTATAATAATACACTCATTATTAACAAGTTTTTTCGCTTGATTTACCGGTGTTATATCAGCCTTTTCAGTTAGTCCTCCAGCTTGCTGAATGAGATCTTTAACTATGCTCCCTTCATCTAAGTAATATACATCTGGTTTTTTTACTTCGCCTTTTATTTCTACTATGACTTTTTTATTATTTGTACTACTTGTATTATTTACTTCCTTTTTATCTGATTTATCTACACTAGTTTGTTTAGCATCGCTCTTATTAACTTCAACAAACATATCTTCCATATCTTTCTGTGTTAAATTCCTTTTGGTTGTGTTAAAATATCCTATAGTTAAAAATATAATTAAGACCACAAATATAATCAGTGATCCAACAAGTTTTTCCTTTTTCTTCATTGAATTATCACCTCTGCTCTAAAATAGTAACAACATATCTTTATTGACGATACTTTTATAATTATTGACATATAATCAAAAATATATAGCAGAATTTGTATATATTTGATATACTAATGTTTGTTAAATACATATATGGGGGACACATATGAAAAAGATATTTAGTTTTTTTACTATATTTTCGTTATGCCTGCTCATGTCAGGAAACATAAATGCAAAGGCAGCTACCACACCACCAGACGTAGAGTCTGAAGCTGCAGTATTGATGGATGTAAATACTGGTGAAATTATATATGGAAAAAATGAAAATAAACCTATGGCGCCGGCTTCTACCACAAAGGTGATGACTGCACTTCTTACATTAGAAAAAGCAAAACTAGATGATAAGGTTACCATAAGCAAAGTACCACCTACAGCTGAAGGAACTTCCATAGGATTAAAAGAAGGCGAAATATACACAGTTAATGATCTTTTACATGGATTGCTACTTGAATCTGCTAATGATTGTGCAGAAGCTCTAGCAGAACATGTAGGTGGGTCCATGGATAACTTCGTTAAAATGATGAATGAAAGAGCAAAAGCCTTAGGAGCAACTAATACAAATTTTGTTAATCCTAGTGGTTTATACGAGCCTGGACACTTAACCACTGCTCATGATTTATCATTAATGCTTAAAGAAGCTATAAAGAACCCTACTTTTGTCAAGATATGCAGAACTCAAGTTTATAAATTTCCACCAAGTAATTTAGATGGAAATGAGAAGTGGGTATCTACAAAGGATGAACTTATTAGGAAGAACTCTCATTTTGAATATAAATATGCATTAGCTGGAAAAACTGGGTATACTACTTTATCAAAGCATACATTTACAGGTGCTGCTGAAAAAGATGGACACGTATTAATCGTATCAATGCTATACTCTCAAAGTAAGCAAAATTATTTTCCAGATGCAATAAAGTTATTTGATTATGGGTTCAATAATTATGAACCTATAAAGCTTTACAGTAAAGGTGATGAAGTTGCAAACTACAATGTAACTAAATCTCTTAATATACCGCTTGTAGCCACAAAAGACGTTTATTATTTAGTAAACAAAAACGATTATAAGCCAAATATTTCAGAAGCAGATATAAAAACCTATCTAGCACCTAAGCTACAGGTAAAAAATGCTAATTTAGAAAAAGCTTCTTTTAAGCAAGGCGATGAGATTTTAGATTCTACTGTTACTGTAAAAGGAAAAGATCTATGTGGTTTAAAACTAGCTTCAAACATAGACCGAGAATATAAAGGACTTCTACCCTCATCTACTGCTTATAAAAATATAAAACCTTTTGTATTAGCACTTTCGATAGCTGTTGTTTCTATATTTTTTATAACCTTAAGAAAATATTTAAACTTTAAGAAAAAGCAATCCACAATAAGACAGAAATACAATAATATAGCTCAATAATGAAAATGTAAATTATATATAAAATACCACCTTGTAAAAACACAAGGTGGTATTTCTATTTATCATTATCTTTAATACTCATACTATCAATAAGTTTCTTCATATCTTCTGGTAGATCAGCCCTAAGGGATAAGGACTTTTTACTTCTTGGACTTTGAAAATCTAATCTATATGCATGTAATGCCTGCCTTTTTATATATTCCTCATCATCTTCACTACCGTATAAGGTATCACCGAAAATCGGATGCCCAATATGACTTAAATGCACTCTTATTTGATGAGTTCTACCAGTCTCAAGACTACACTCTACTACATCAGCTCCATTTAGCCTTTCTATTACCTTATAATGAGTTATGCTTCTTTGTCCTTGCTCATCAACAATTCTTTTTATAGACTCTGGCCCTGGTCTATGTATCGGAAGATCTAGAGTTCCTTCTGTAGATTCTAGATTTCCATGTACTACAGCAATATATCTCTTTTCAATTTCTATAGTATCCCTGCTATGTCCTTTTATATTTCCTTCTTTATCTTTATCCATTGCATTTTGTTTTGATAAAGCCATATGAGCATATTGATTTTTTGCTATTATTATCAATCCAGAAGTATTCATGTCCAATCTACTTACTAATCTAACTATACAATTTTGATTAGTTTCATTAAAATAATTTATTACACCATTTGCTAAAGTACCAGACTGATGACTTTTTGTTGGATGAACTACCATAAAAGGATCTTTGTTTATTACTATAATATCTTCGTCTTCATATACTATCTTTAAATTCATTTTTTCTGGTTCTATATTCTGACTTTCATTTTTCGAAACATTAACCTCTATGTTATCATTGAATTTCAATACGTAGTTCATTTTAACAACTATATTATTTGCTTTAATTCTTCCGTCAATAGCTGCTCCTCTTACAAGTCTAGTAGATAATCCTAACTTTTCTTTAAGAAAATCTCTTATTTTTCTTCCCTCATATTCTTTGGGAACTACTTCTCTTATGTAGCTCATATAGTTCTCCTATCTATTTTTAAAAGCTATAACCTCTATCTCTATAACGGCATCTTTAGGTAATCTGCTAACCTCAACACAGCTTCTTGCTGGAGGATTTTCTTTGAAAAATTCTCCGTAAACTTCATTAACTGAATTAAAGTCATCGATATTTTTCAAAAAAATTGTTGCTTTTATTATATTATCTAGAGAGCTTCCTGCCTGCTCTAGTATTGCTTTGACATTTAGCATTGATCTTTTAGTCGCTGCTTTAATTTCGGTAATAAGCTCACCGGTAGCTGGATCAAGTGGTATTTGTCCTGATGTAAAAACAAGCTTTTCTATACTTATCCCTTGACTATATGGTCCTATTGCTTTTGGCGCGTTTTCTGTAGAAATTATATTTTTCATTTCTGATCCTCCTCTAGTTTTTATAATCTTTACCTAATATAATGATTATATCAAAGTTTTCATCATTTTTTCCTAAAGTTGAAAATTTGTTTATATTTATATCACTAGAAA
Source organism: Clostridium folliculivorans (assembly GCF_024341905.1). Lineage (GTDB taxonomy): Bacteria > Bacillota > Clostridia > Clostridiales > Clostridiaceae > Clostridium_AR > Clostridium_AR folliculivorans. The sequence continues at coordinate 250,211 of NZ_BQXY01000001.1, read as the reverse complement.
TTGTATTTTTTAAGCTTTGATCTTTTAATTGAACTTCACTTTTACTTACCTCTTTTGTATTACCTATTTCTATATCTTTATAACCTTTTGCTTCTAAGTCTTTCATGTATTTTGACGCAAGTCCTTGGACCTTTGTTGCGTTCAGTATCTTTATCTTCAAAGAAGATTTAGGAACATCACCATTAGACTCAGTAACCTTTTGACCTGATATTAAGGCAATTATATCACTATTAGCTTCCTTATCATAAATAAGATAGGATATGTTATCTATTGTTCTTGGAACTCCTTTTAAAGTATACATTTTTACATTTTCTTTTTTGAGACTCATTCCTTCTTTTCCTAAGGCTAGCAGGGTTTTTGGAGGTATATCAGTTTCTATATACTGAGGCAGCACATCCAGTATCTTTCCCAACTTTGGTATGATAGCAACTGAAGTACATTTTTCAACTACTTTTTCAATAAATTTATGCTGGTTATCTATTCTATCTAAATCTCCGTTGACTAATCCAGTTCCATCATTATTTTTTCTCCATCTGAAAAATTCTTCTGCTTTCTTGCCATCTAGAAGCACTGTTTGCCCCTTCTTAAAATTTATATGAAGATTTTGAGCTGCATCATCATAGTACATATTTCTATCTATAGTCATCTCTACCCCACCAATAGCATCTACAAAGCTCCTAAAACCCTCATAATTCAATTTTACTAGATAATCTACAGGAACATCCATAATACCTTCCACGGCCTGTTTTATGGCGCTATCCCCTCCTATAGAAAAGGCTGCATTTATTTTTTGACTAGAATTCTTTATCTTTATCATCATATCTCTTGGTATTGACACTATATATGCCTTTTTCTCTTTTGGAACTAAATGAACTAACATTATTGTGTCAGTTCTTTTTATACTGTCATTATCCTTTTGCTTAGGATCTCCAATATCCATACCAAGAAACAAAACATTTGTCGGTAAGGAGACATCTTTTTCAACAGCTTTACCATCATAATTTTTGTTAAATTTCCCTAAGTACTTATAAAAAAAAGCACCAGTTCCAAATGAAATAATTATTAACAATATTAAAAGTCCTAAAAGACTTGCTTTAAATTTACTATTGATTAATTTTTCTGGTTTCATCTTCTCCCCCTCTAAACTGACAGCATATTTTATAAAACTACTTGTTCTCATATACTTAATTCTTGCCAAAACTGCTTGCCCTATATCTCAACAAGTTAATCTTTATAAAACTAATTATTTTACATCTTTTTCCATTGTAAATTAATCACAAAATATTTGCAACCTTAAATTTCGCATATATATACCAATAACCTTAAAAAACCAAAAGCATAGATTAGTTATTATACTAATCTATGCTTTTGGTTTTTTATTTTTATTAACAAATCATTACGTGCGTCAATACTTAATGGATGTACAATTTGTCCTAGTTTTATTACATAAGTTATAGTGTTATCAAAGCCTTTTAAAGCGCCTTCATCAAGGTTGTCAAAAGTTAACTGTCTTAATTCTTCCACACCATTGTAATTTCTATTAGGCTCAATATAATCCGCTATATATATTATCTCTTCTAATAGAGTCATAGATTTTTTTCCTGTGGTATGATGTTTTACTGCACTTAATATTTCTTCATCTGCAATTCCCATAACTTCTTTTGCAACAATTGAACCAACAATTCCGTGAAGTATTTGAGGTGAATTGATTGTAATTTCATCTAGCTCTATATTTCTAGACTTTAAAAATTCAAATTGTTCATTTATCTTCATATTCTTAGCACAGTCATGAACTAAAGCAGCCATTCTCGCTCTTTCTTTAGATTCGCCATTTTTTTCTGCTAACAATTCAGCAGTATATACAACACCCATTGTGTGTTTATATCTGCTTTCCGTAAGGTTTTGTTTTAAATATTCATCAATTTCTTCATATGACCACATATTAATTCCCCCAATGATAATTATAGTATTCCCTTACAGCAACTTAAGTTTTGCATGTTCTAAAGTCATTACTTCTAAGAATTTCCGCGCCATGCACAATTTAATAGTTGAGTTTGGAACCCTATGATAAAAAACTACTTATATATTAATATTAATCATTATTTTAAAAATTTCTAATGTCCTTGCAATTATAATAATTATATTTTTGAAAGTTTTGTAACTTCCTAAACAGTAAAAAAATAATCCTAAATATACAACTTTGCAGTTAAAAATTTAGGATAAAATATTCTATCTATAAATATAATCTATTTTCTCTAATGATTTTACTAACTTCATCAGGTATAAAAAAATCAACCGTATGACCTTCCCTGATTCTCTGCCTGATCCAAGTAGATGAAATGTCTAATTGCAAAAGATCTAAAAATATAATTTTTTTATTATATTTTTGCTCCACAAATCTTTTTTCGGCATAGAGTTTCTCCTTAGTATATCCAGGTCTATTAAACACTACAAAATTACAGTTATCCATTATAAGATTCACATTTTTCCATTTTTCAAGATCCATTAAGCAGTCAGCACCTGTTATAAAATATAGCTCCGACCCTTTAAGATTAACTTTTAAATGCATCAAGGTCTCATATGTATAACTTAAACCTTGCTTGCTTACTTCATAATCACTTGTTATAAAACCATCATAACTTCTTATAGCTAGATCAACCATTTTATATCTTAAATGACTATCAGTTATATTCTTCTCATCTTTATGTGGTGGATTTCCGCTCGGCATAAAAATAATTTCATCTAAATCCAACAATCTCTTAGCCTCATAAGCTATATATATATGTCCATTATGAATAGGATCAAAGGTTCCCCCGAGTATTCCTATTTTTTTCGACATAGTGTATTATTTGTCGCCCTTTGGCAATTCTATTTTAGGATTCTTTTGTGATTGTTTAAATAAAACTATTTTACTTCCGATAGCTTGAATTCCTTCACATCCTATTTCTTTACATATAACATCTGAAGCCTCTCTAGTTTCATAACCACTGTTTTCTAAAACTTTTATTTTAATTAGTTCTCTAGCTTCAAGTGCCTCGCTTATTTGCTTTAAAAATGGTTCTTCTATACCATTCTTACCTAATTGAAATATAGGGCTTATACCGTTTGCTAGCGATCTAAGATATGCTCTCTGTTTTGTCGTAATCAATTTATTTTCCTCCCTTGTTTAGGTTTATATATCAACTAATAAAAATGTTTTGAAAGGAGATATTTTTTATATTATCAATATCTCCTTAAGTAATAAACATTCCTTAAATTGTTCTATAATATATGAATCAAAGTTAATTCAATATTTAAGATAAGTATTTTAAATTATAGTAAGTATTCGAATTCAAAATCTCTAAGTCTTACTACATCACCATCTTCTATTCCCATGGTTCTTAATTCATCAAGTACACCCTTATTTCTAAGAACCTTATGGAAATATTTCAAAGAATCTGGTTCATTAACATTTACAGAATTTAGAAGCCTTTCTACGAAAGTTCCTTCTACAATATAAACTTTAATACCATCTTCTTCTTCAACTCTTATATCATAAGTAAATCTTTTTTCTTCTGGTACAAATTTATCTTCTTCTTTAATTTCTAATTCAGTTATAGGTATTTCCTTAAGCATTCTAGCAGCTTCTTTTACTACAGCTTCTACACCTTCATATGTAGCACCGCTCATCTTAAATACTTTATCATAACCCATTTCGTTAAGCTTTTTCTTGAAATCTTCAAAAACTTCTTCATCATATAACATATCAGCTTTGTTAGCAACAACTATTTGAGGTCTATCCCAAAGCTTGACACTATATTTCTTAAGTTCTTCATTTATCTTTATAAAATCTTCAATAGCATCTCTTCCTTCAACTCCAGAGATATCTACTACGTGAACTAAAAGTCTTGTTCTTTCTATATGTCTAAGGAAGTCAAGACCTAAACCTACGCCTTCAGCTGCTCCTTCTATTATACCTGGTATATCGGCCATTACAAAACCATCTATTCCAGGAACACTTACAACTCCTAGATTTGGCTTTAGCGTTGTAAAATGATAGTTAGCAATCTTTGGTTTAGCCTTAGTTACTACTGATAAGAAAGTTGACTTTCCTACATTAGGAAATCCAAGTAAACCTACATCTGCTAAAAGTTTTAATTCTAGTTCTATCCATCTTTCTTCCCCGGGCATACCAGGTTCTGCAAAGTTTGGTGCCTGTCTCGTAGGAGTTGCAAATTTAGCATTTCCTTTACCGCCTTTTCCACCCCTGCCAATTACATATTTATCATCAGGGTGAGAAAGGTCTGCCATTATTTTTTGAGTTTCAACATCTCTAATTAAAGTCCCCATCGGAACCTTAATTATAAGATCTTCACCATCTTTTCCATAGCATTTTGAACCGGATCCATTCACGCCTCTTTCTGCTATAAATTTTCTAGTATATTTAAAATCTAAAAGTGTTGTTATTCCTGTATCTACTTGTAGTATAACATCTCCACCTCTTCCGCCATCTCCACCATCTGGGCCTCCAAGGGGTATATATTTTTCTCTTCTAAAAGATACAGATCCATTACCACCATCTCCGCTTTTTACAAAAACCTTGGCCGTATCTATAAACATAAGTTCATCACCTTACCTTATACTTTTGTTTGTACTTGTTTTAAAATACCCAATTATTAGGTATTTTAAAACAAGTACAAACTAAATTTCATTTATATTTTGGTACTCTATATTATTGATAGCCTGTATATACAAATAATATACATATCCATAATACTTGAAAAGCACCCTTTTTACAAAAGGGTGCTTTTATAACTAGGATTATTCAGCTATTTCTTGAATTTCTACTGGATAAACAGAAGCTTTCTTCTTGTCTCTTCCAAGTCTTTCAAATTTAACAACTCCATCGATCTTTGCAAATAAAGTATCATCGCTTCCTTTACCTACATTAACACCTGGATGTATCTTTGTTCCTCTTTGTCTAACAAGTATGTTTCCAGCAAGAACAAATTGTCCATCAGCTGACTTAACACCAAGTCTCTTTGACTCAGAATCTCTACCGTTCTTGGAGCTACCTACTCCTTTTTTATGAGCGAACAATTGAAGGTTCATGATTAGCATAGTACTACACCTCCTCTTTTTTTACATATATATATTGGTCTGCTTTATTTTTTCCAAAACTTTGCTCTAAGGATAATAAAATACTGTCTATACTAAGTTCAAAAGTTTTTAGTAAGACCTGTGCTTTTTGAAGTTCTTCTTCATCAAGCTCTCTAAGGTCTAACTTAATATATCCATCCGTCATTTCGTATGGCACATTAAGCTTAAGTACTTCGTCTAAGCCTATAAGTACACTTTGAGATAATACAGATACTGAATTACATACCATATCGTATGCTTCTCCAGCTAAAATCATTTCTCTTTCTATAAGAGCATGATTTTGTATCTTAAATCCAATTATTATATCCTTAGTCGTATAAATATCTAACTTAATCATATTAAGCTTCTATTTTTTCGATAACTAGCTTAGTGTAAGGTTGTCTGTGGCCGTTCTTTCTTCTATAGTCTTTCTTTCTCTTGTACTTGAAAACTATAATTTTCTTAGCCTTGCCTTGAGCAACTACCTTAGCAACTACTTTAGCACCTTCTACTACTGGTGTACCAACCTTAAGCTCACCATCCTTAGCTACTGCTAGAACTTCTGTTAACTCAACTGTTGCTTCAACTTCAGCTTCTAATTTTTCAACGAATATAACATCGCCTTCTTGAACTCTGAATTGTTTTCCACCTGTCTTAACTACTGCGTACATAAAAACACCTCCTCATTACGGTCTCGCCACTTCAGGTACGATTGTACAATCGTTTATGGAACCTTATGTGTGCGGTTCACAAATGCCATTCTACCATATCGCACATATTTTGTAAAGTTATTTTTATCTAAACGTGCGACGTTTAATATATTACATTTTATCTCAGTACGATTATTTTGTTATTTTAAAAAAAGATTACTGAAATTAAGTGGTTATGCAGGAGATGCTATATGAGCGAGCTATTAGAATTAAATGTTTTTTTTAGATGGAATGGCTCTTAAAAATCGCTAATACGCTTTTCATTAGTGATTTTTTTCCGCATCTGCCTTTTCTGAACGTATGTGAAGAAATTCTGGCAGGCGACATATTCTCACTTTTTTACTCTTTATATATATCCTTTTTGCTTTCTTAAATTTTATATATGAAAGTTTTACAAGAAAGCGTGATTAATAAAGAGTAAAACTGTACTGTTCGAACGGAGTGAGTTTACAGTTTTAGCCATGAAATATGACAAAATCATATTAATTCTTTGCGTAATCTCATTAAAGCATTGGATGCCTAACCACTTAATTTCAATCTACTCTATTTGAAGTTTGTAATTACTTACAGCATCAATCTGATTTTTGAATAATAATGGTTCAAGCTTGTAGTAATCTATTGAATCTATAAATTTAATATAGACATTTTTATCTAGGGCTCCTATATCCTTTAGGAATTGTACCTTATCGCCTATAACATAGTCTTCATATACATCCTTTAACTCTATATAGAAGTCTTTGATGCTGCCTTCACCTTCGGTTCTTATAATTTCATTTTTAATTAGATGCTTTATATAAGACCCTTTCAGCCTTTTCCCATGTCCATTACATATATCGCAGTTTTCTTCTATATAATCATAAATACTCTTTCCTCTTCTACTTCTTGATATCTGTAGAAGATTTAGCTCAGTAAATTCATATACCCTAGCTCTGCTGCTATCGCCCTCAAGACTTTCTTTTATGGCAGCATATACTTTATTCTTAGCTTGAGAGTTATCCATATCAATAAAATCTACTACTATTATACCACTAAGATTTCTAAGTCTAATCTGCCTTCCTATTTCTTTTGCAGCCTCAATATTTGTCTCTTCAGCTGTTTTAGAAAAATTTCTTCCACTAATATTCTTAGCTGAGTTCACATCAATTACATACATTGCTTCAGTTTTATCAATAACTATATTTCCACCACATTTTAAGTTAACTCTAGAGTTTCTTAAATTAAGTATCTCTTTCTCTATTCCATAATAGTCAAATAAACTTCTTATTTCCTTATGTATTATTAATTCAATATTTTTATCATCAGCTATATAGTCTTTTACGGCAGAATAATCTTCCATGGAATCTACAATAATCTTTGATGTTTCACTATTTATATTATCTCTTAAAACCTTATGAAGAAGCGCATCTTCTCCATAGAGCTTTTTGTTTTTCAAACTATATAAAGCCTCTCTCTCGATAGCTTCATATCTATCTTTAAGTTTGTATATTTCCTGTTTTATAATATCAGTTGATACATCTTTAGCGTTTGTCCTTATAGTTATAGAGAAACCTTCAATTGTTTCTATTGTACTCTTTAAATTCTCTCTAATATCCTTATCTTCTATTCTTTTAGATATAAGAAGTTCTTTATCCCCCTTAGCTAACACCGCAAATCTACCTGGTAGACTTATAGGACTAGCCACTTTAGGTCCTTTACTACCAAAACTCTCACTTATGATTTCAACAATTAAATCTTGCCCTTTTTTCAAAGGATTCTTTCTCATATCAAAGTGTAAGTATCCATTCTTTTCATGTCCAATATCTACAAACGCACTACCAATAGCAGGAACTATATTTTTTACAGTTCCCTTATATACCTCTCCAGGAAGTGGTTCGTTATTTTCTTCTTCCACAAAACATTCTGTTAAGTTACCTTTTTCCTTTATAGCAATCCTAAGAATCTTTTCTCTTCTTTCTATAAAAAGTTCTCTCATAATAATTTCCTTTATACTATATACATTTATAAAGTGGAACTAAATTTTCACCCTTAAGAGCATATAGTTCCTCTCTTTTTATATCAATAAAGGCTTCTTCTTCAAAATTTGAAGTATTGCTTCTTATGTAGGTTGCTAACAATTCTGGAGAAAGATGTTCCCTGCTTCCACAGCTAATCAAAGCATTAAGTATAAGTTTATCTTCATTAATCCAGTACTTAATTTCTTTTACCATAGGTTTTATATCAACCATCTTTTCCCCATTTTTACTTTTCTTAAGTGTAACCCATTCATTCTGTTCCATAAGTTTTTCAACTTCTAATATAGTGCTTTCTGTATCATTATATTTGACTTTGATAATATATCTTGCCGCATCAATGAGTGCCATAGCTTGTGGCACCTTTTTCTCATTTTCTTTATTTATAACTTTAGTAGCCTCTAAAAATCTTATTCCCTTAGCAGAATTTGCATTTAATCTTTCTTTTACTTCCTCTTCAGTTAAGTCTTCTGCGAGACCCATATCTAAATAATCTCCTTCAGAGTAAAAGCCTACTGACAAAGGATTTGCTATTGATAAATTCATATGTGGGTTAAATCCCTTTGAATATTCAATAGGAAGATCTGCTCTTCTTATTACTCTTTGTATAGTTCTCATTAAATCAAGATGAGAAATAAATTTAATTTCGCTCTCTTTAGTAAATTTAATTAGATATCGCACCAGCAAAACACTTCCCTTCTTTAAAGTTCACGTCGATTCCGCAGCCTGTACATCCAACTCTACAATTTTGTGTAACTACGGCATTCTTAGCTTTTTCATTTTCAATTTCTAAATATTTTCTATTTATTCCAATATCAATGAAATCCCAAGGTAAAACTTCATCATAAGATCTTTCTCTATAGCAATAGAAATCTCCATCAATACCGCATTCTTCTAAAGCTTCTTTCCAAAGTTCAAAGTTAAAGTACTCAGACCATCCATCAAACTTTGCACCTTTCTCATACGCCTTTACAAGTACGTCGCAAAGTTTTCTGTCTCCTCTTGCAAATAAAGATTCCATATAAGAAGTTTTTTGAGCGTGATAGTTATATATTATAGCTTTTGATTTTATAGAGTCCCTAACTGCAGATATCTTATCTGACACTAGATCAATCTTCTCCATAGGAGCCCATTGGAATGGTGTAAATGGCTTAGGAACAAGTATTGAAGTACTTACTGTCACTCTAAGTCCCTTATTTCTAACATCTTTAGGAACTTTAAAATATTGTGCAGTAATTTTTTCTGCTAAACTTCCTATTTCTTTTACGTCTTCTACAGTTTCATAAGGAAGCCCTATCATAAAGTATAGCTTCAAAGTACTCCAACCTGATTCGAAAGCACTTCTAGCAGCTTCAAGTATTCTATCTTCTGTAAGGCCCTTATTTATAACATCTCTCATTCTTTGAGATCCTGCTTCAGGTGCAAATGTAAGTCCACTCTTTCTTACCTTTTGTATCTCTTTTATGAGATCAACTGAAAAAGCATCTACTCTTATTGAAGGAAGTGCAACACCAACATTTTTTTCGCTATGTTCATTAATTAAATCAGTAACTAATCCCTGTATATCTGAATAGTCGCAGGTGCTTAAGGACGATAACGATATTTCGTCATACCCAGTACCTTGAACTAACTTTCTTGCATTTTCTAATAGAGTCTGTCTTGATTTTTCTCTTACTGGTCTATATATCATTCCAGCTTGACAGAATCTACAACCATTTGTACAACCTCTAAATACTTCAAGTACTACTCTATCATGTACTATTTCAGTATACGGCACTATAAACTTATCTGGGAAGGATACCTTATCAAAATCGTTTATAACTCTTTTCTGAATTTTAGCCGGAACATCTTCATATTTAGGCTTAAAGGATTTAATTGTATTATCTTCGTTATATTCAACATCGTAAAGAGAAGGAACATAGATTCCTCTTATTTTAGATATCTCTCTAAGAAACTCCTTTTTCTTTCCTTTTCCCTTATATTTTTTATATACATCAAGAACATCATTCATCATGTCCTCACCTTCTCCTATTTCGAAGAAGTCAACAATATCATATAAAGATTCTGGGTTGTAAGCACAAGGTCCCCCTGCCATAATTATAGGTTCCTCTTCTCTTCTCTCAGAGGCTCTAATTGTTATTCCAGATAGATTTAACATATTTAATATGTTTGTATAACTCATCTCATATTGAAGAGTGAATCCAAGGATATCAAATTCATTTAACGAATCTTTTGTTTCAAGAGCAAACAGTGGAATATTACTTTTTCTAAGCTCCTTCTCCATATCTGGCCAAGGCGCATAAGCTCTTTCACAATATGTATCCGCTCTCTCATTTAGGGTATGATATAGTATTCTTGAACCTAAATGTGACATACCAACTTCGTATACATCAGGGAAACAAAAAGCAAATCTAATGTCTACTTCTTTAGGATCCTTTATAACCTGATTAAGTTCTCCCCCGACATACCTAGCAGGTTTCTCAACTTTATATAAAATATCATCTGTGATTCTAACCATTACTCTTCCTCCTAGATTTTTCACTGTATAATGATTTAATTTTTATTACTTAAGTAATATTATCTTGAATTTTTGTACTTTCGTTTAAACAAGAAAAGTCGCTGAAGCGACCTTCTTCAGAGAGCTTTTTGCGCATCTGCCTTTTCTTAAGCGTATGTGAAGAAATTCTGGCAGGCGACATAATTTTTCTTTTTTACTGTATGACCTAAAAAGCTATTCAAATCATTTGAAATTACTAGGTTTGATTAGTATAAAAATTATATACCTTCTTTTACAGTAAAAAAGAAGTATAATTAAATACTTCTTAGAATTACATCATATTATTTTATCATACCATTACTAATTAACCAATACTATTTTTTCATCCAGCTGTTTTTATAATTTATGTATTCTTCTAATGTTATATTACCATGGGTCTTTAGTGCTTCAATAAGCTCATCTTCATGGATTACATCTGTTAATCTAAGCTCATCATCTAGTATATAAAAGGTATTGAACTTATTTTTATCTACTAATCCTAATACATTAATCAATCCTAATTTAAAGTGAACAGATATGGTCTTATTATATATATATTTCTTTTTCCCAAGTCTCGTTCTCTTTTTTATTATATCTCCCATAATGATATACATTACCTTTCTTTTTTCATTATATGTTATAAATAGTATAAAACATGATGTAAGCAATACGCTAAGATTAAATATATGTATTGTAGATAAGTAAATAAATATACCGATTCCTATCATTCCTACCCCATAGCTTATATATGAAGTTATAATATGAGCCTTCTTATAAAACATTCTAGAACTCAAAAGAGTTCTTAAAATCTTTGATCCGTCCAACGGATACGCTGGAAGCATATTGAACATTCCCAGGGCTAAGTTTATCTCCATTGAATTATTAATAAACTCTGTAGGAACTACCTTGTAAGTCATGTAAAGTATACCGAACATAATAAAATTAAAGGCTGGTCCTGAAATTGAAAGAAGTATTTCTTCTTTATGAGTTAATCCATCGAAATCACTTAGTTCTAATGCAGTTCCAAAGGGATGAATCTTAAAGTTATCTATACTTAGGTTCATCCACTTTGCTACAACATAATGAGTCATTTCATGAAATATTATCCATAAAAATCCTAAAAATATCATAGACTTAAATCCTAAAATAAAGAATATAAGTATTTGCGGAATTAACCACTTGCTTATTTTCACCATCAAATTCTCCTAAAGAATTGCTACTAAAATGTCATATATTCCTTTGGGTCTTTATTCTCTCCCATATAGCTCAAAGAAAATATTACACATGCCTTATTTAAACTTTTTACACTCTGGCTTTTGCCTAAAAACTGACCTTTATCTACTTTCTCGCCTTCTTTTACACCTATCTCCTTTAATCCAGAGCATTTTGTCTCTATGCCATTTCCATGATCAATAATTACGTAACTACCAATATCTTTTTCATCAGCCACTTTCTTTACTGTACCCTCATTAGGTGCTATTACTTCTGTATCTTGATTTATATCTATAACTATTGATTTATCTGTTTGCTTTGCACTAAGCTCACTATCTATTTTTCCTTTAACTGGTGTAACAAAACTCTCTTTTGATTTCTCTTTCAATGTTTTTTCTCCAGTTACATTAGACTTAAAGGTCTCAATATAGTCCTCTAAGTTATCCCTAAGACTTGTAGTATCTTTAAAGTTTATATTGCTTATGTAGGAAACCATTTTAGGATCCAAATATTTATTATAATCAAGATTATTATTGATTACATCTTTTGCATACTTATACGCCACTGTAGTTTGAGGCGTAGCTACAGTTTTGCACACAATAACAAAGGCTGTTAAACATAGAACTCCTATAAGCTCTTGCATTATCCTACTTACAATTACATTTTTATTAATACCATTAAAATTATTTACTCCAGCACTATATTCTCTTTTGCTTACAGGAGTCTCTTGCACTCCATATGCAGCATACGGATTCTGTGTTCTTTGTCTTTGCAATATCTTTGCATAGTAACTCTCATATTCACTATTATACTTTCCCATCCTTTTCCTCCCACGTTCACAAATATTTTAATCAATAAACATTTCAGCTTTAATTTATACCAAGTTCATATTATATATATTTGTGATACATGAATTATATGATAAAAGTATATAAGAAAATTACTATTCTATAGATAAACTACTTCATATTGAAATCTATCAAAAAAATGCTTCGTAGGTTCATCGAAAGCATTTTTTTGAGTCCAAGGATTGAAGTAGTATGTCTGTTCATAGGAATAGATATCCCATTTCCGTGATTTAAAAATATGCTCAAAATAACTTTAACTATTAATGGTATTTTACTTGATAAATAGATTTCATTTGAAACTGGTATATCTATAAAATAAAACACCACCTAAATCATAGTTATATCTTATGATTTAAGTGGTGCTCTACTTTATACATAAATCTATTTATTTTAGTGATTTCATAAATACTTCTGCACTTCCTACATTAGTTGCAACTGGTATATGATGAACATCACATAATCTTATTAATGCTGTAACGTCTGGTTCGTGCGGCTGAGCAGTTAACGGATCTCTTAAAAATATAACTAAATCCATATTACCTTCAGCAATTTTACTTCCTATTTGTTGATCTCCACCAAGAGGTCCTGATAAAAATCTATGTACTGTAAGTCCCGTTTCTTCAGTTATTCTCTTTCCTGTAGTTCCTGTAGCATATAAAACATGCCTTTCAAAAATATGCTTGTACCTGTTTACAAATTCTAGCATATCGTCTTTCTTCTCATCATGTGCTATAAGCGAAATATTCATAATACCCTTTTCCCCCTAAAAATTAATCTTTTTCTTTCTCATACCTATATTTATAATTAAAGATATAGACATTACAGTGGTCAGAAGTGAACTACCACCATAACTAACCAGCGGCAAAGTTATTCCTGTGATAGGCATTATACCAATAGTCATTCCAATATTTTGCAATATAGCAAATAAAAAATATGACGCCATACCAACACAGATGATTGAACCAAAAACATCTTTTGAATTCCTTGCTGTTTTTATAGTTCTGTAAATTAATATACCATATAGTATGAGTAGAACTATAGCACCAATCGTTCCCCAATGTTCCCCAATTACAGCAAAAATAAAATCTGTTTGTTTTTCTGGAACAAACTGTCCTACATAACTAGTCCCTGCATCTTGAGATAACTTCAGACCAGTTCCAAATAAGCCTCCAGATCCAATACCAGTCATAGATTGCATCAATTGAAGGCCTGCGCCAAGCTCGTCCGCTTCCGGATTTAAAAAAGATACAAGTCTTCTTTTTTGATAAGCTTCAATTAATCCTGAATTCCATAAAAGCATAATTCCTACAACTAGAGATGAGAGTCCACCTACAATAATTCTAATATCCAATCCTGCACAGAAGAAGATACCTAATACAATAAAGAAACATACCATTGTCATCCCCATATCAGGCTCGATTACTATAAGTGCTACTGGCAATAAAGTATATGCGGCTAAAATCATAAAATTCTTTAAGTTATTAACTTTCAACTCCATCTCGTCCATCTTCTTGGCTAACATAAATATCAAGGCCATCTTTGCTACCTCAGAAGCTTGTATCTGAAATAATGATCCAATCTTTATCCAACCTGTAGCCCCATTTATAGTTGCTCCCATAAACTTTGTATAGATAAGTAACAAAATTGATATCCAATATAAAATTGGCACAAAATTTCTAAGAATATTGTAATCAATAAGTATGATAAAGTACATTACCACAAGAGATACTCCGAACCATATAAGCTGTTTTTTTGCATCAGAATTATCTGGTCTCATAGCAGCATAGATATTAAGTATTCCAAATAATACTATTAAAATCGTTGCAATAAGGATACTAAAATCCATTTCTCTGAGAAGTTTAGTATCTAGCTTTAACCTTTTAAGCATGGTACTACCTCCACAACTTTAGTTTTTAATAAACATCTTTAGTTAAATAAAAAGTTCTATAGATGTACCACTTCGATCCACAATCTATTTTTAAAACTCTCGCGGCTTCTGGTGAGAGAATTTAAAAACAATAAATTTTATTACGAAGTGGTACATCTAAATAAGCGCATATACCTATTATATCTTAAAAATTTAAAAATCTAAACTACAAAATAGTTAAAAAAACTACAAAATTTAATCCACATAGCTGCATTAATTTGTACAGTATGTGGATTATATTAGTCATATATTTCTTTATTATCTTCCTCTTACATTTTTTATAGGAATATTAGCTACTAAGGCAGGTGAGTCCCCTTCCATTTCACCAGTTTTGGTTATAGTAATATCAATGTCATCACTGTCAATTTCTACATATTTTGAAATAACTTCAAGAATTTCTTGTTTTATATTTTCCAAGACTTCAGGCGCTAAGTCTCCTCTATCATGTATTAGTATTAGCTTTAATCTATCTTTTGCTACGTCCTTAGGTGTTGGTTTATTAGAAAACATTTTAAATAAGTCCATTTACAACACCTCCTACTTCTTCTTGAATAATCTTTTTAAAGAATTAAAGAAACCGCCCGCCTCGTTACTCAAGTCTAAAAGTGGAACTTCTTCACCTGTAATTCTTTTTGCTATATTTCTAAATGCTTGTCCAGCAAAAGCTTTATCATCTAATACTATCGGTTCTCCCTTATTTGTAGAAACTGTAATGGTCTTATCATCTGGTACAATCCCAAGAAGCTTTACTGATAATGTTTCAATTATATCTGGTACATCCAGCATATCTCCTCTTTGAGTCATTTCATAATTTAATCTATTAACTATAACTTGATGGTCCTCTAAGCCTTTCGCATCAAGTTTACCTATTACTCTATCTGCATCTCTAACTGATGTAATCTCAGGGTTTACAACAACAACTGCTCTATCTGCCCCTACTATTGCATTTTCAAAACCTTGCTCTATCCCAGCAGGGCAATCTATTAACACATAATCAAACTCTTCTTTAAGCTCGTTTACAAGCTTTAACATCTGCTGTGTGCTTATATCGTTTTTATCTTTAGTTTGAGCTGTTGGCAGCAAAAATAAGTTTGAAAATCTCTTATCCTTTATTAATGCTTGCTTTGTCCTACATCTATTTTCTATTACATCAATGATAGTATAAACTATTCTATTTTCTAATCCCAAAAGAACATCTAAGTTTCTAAGGCCTGTATCTCCGTCCACCACTACTACCCTTTTACCTAAAGCTGCTAATGCTGTACCTATATTGGCAGTGGTTGTAGTTTTTCCAACTCCACCTTTGCCTGATGTTATTACTATTGAAACTCCCATTTACTTAATCCCTCCATGTACTTATGTATTTATTAGGTAAGTATGGCTCAACAACTATTTCCCCATCCTTAATCTTTGCTACTTCTGGATATGTAGGTTTTTCCCCTTCCGGTGATATTGTAATCAAGTTACTTATGCTTAAAATTTCAGGTTGAAGCATAAACGCCGCAATAATCGACTTTTTATTTCCGTTGATTCCAGCATGTACTTGACCTTTTATACTTCCTAAAACTATTATATTCCCAGCTGCTGAAACCTCAGCACCATTGTTTATATCCCCTATAATAACTATATTCCCCGGGTAATTAATACTTTGACCACCTCTTACTGTTTTCCTTATAAATTTAGTTCTTCCTTCATATACTCCTGTAAAAGACTTACTTTCTTTTTCTTCCCTCTCTTGGAATATACAATCTTTAATCATGATTTCATCAAAGAGAACATCCTTTAACCTTCTCATTTGTTTATCATTTATATGTTTCAAATCGGCAATAAAAGTCAGAGTGGCTCCCACATAAAACTGCTTTCCAGAATTTAGCCTCTCTAGTAACTTTTCGAGCATTTCATCAAAATCTTTAAACTTATCCATATTTATTAGGGCTATAATTCCTTCTCTGTTTCCTTTTATAAAAATACCCTCGTCTAACATAAAAACCTCCAAAGCCTACCCTACTTATGTTCTAATTCAACAACAACTGATAAAAATCCTTTTTAAATCCATAAAATAATTATATCATCTACATAATATATATAAAGTTTTTTCTACAATTTAAATGCAAAATTTAATACATATTAATAGAAACGTTGTTTTTTTGTAAATAAAAAGCACAATATCAAAATAACTGTAATTGTTTTTTGATATTGCGCTGTAAATTTATTATTTTAAATTATCATCCTTAACATCTTCTAATGGTGGATTTAGTGTGTAATTAAACATAGGTTGATAATTTGGAAACTGTTGTTTTATCTGATCTCTAAAATAAGTCTCATATATAGCTCTTGCCACTGGCGCTCCCATATTACCTTGATATCCATCATACATAACAACAGCAACCACTATCTGAGGATCATCTACCGGTGCAAAAGATACGTAAACACTATAGTCACTTCTTCCGTAATCTTCTTCATTAGTGTTATATGTAGCAGTTCCAGTCTTACCAGCAGTCTGGATTGGGAAGCCTACAAAGTGAGCTCTAGCAGTACCTTCATCAGTACCATTATTAACAATATACATTCCTTGCTTTATAGCATTTAGAGTCTCTGGTTTAATATTTATCTTACCTAAAACTTCTGGCTTATACTCTTTTACTACATTTCCACTATTATCAGTTATCTGATCAACAAGATGAACCTTATATCTTGTGCCTCCATTTGCTATTGTAGATATATAACTTGCAAGCTGAACCAAGCTAAAGTTATTTATACCTTGTCCAATTGATGCGTTTACAAGCTCTGCAGGTGTATTCACAGCACCATTCTTGTCGTATATAAATTGATCAATGGCATCTATAGTTGCACCATGAGAATATTTTCTACCAGTAGCATTATAAGCATTTATTCTATCATTAAAAACTTTTGAATTACTCTGTAAATCATTCAATAAATTTTTCAACTTAGTATTAAAATCATTAAAGCTTAATTTACCACCACTACTATCTTTAATAAAGTTTATAACTAAATCTTTTATTTGTTGTTTGGTTTCTTTTAATTTATCGTCATCATCGTCTTTTGCTTGGATATCTAAAGGTACAAAGCTATATGATCCGTAAGCTCCTTTTGATAAATCGTCAACTAATTCAAATCTTGAATAATATAAAGTTTGGCTTTTGAAATATTCGTAGTTATATGTTTGTCCAAAGTTTTCTCCTATTTCAACACCAGTACTTCCTTTTTGATTACTCTTAGGATCTGTCCCCATACCAAGCTGCCATGCGTATTTGGCTAGAGTATCTAGTGCTTTAGTATCTGAACCATTCTTCACATACATTCTATATCCCATTTCATAATAATAGAAGTTACAAGATACAGCTAAAGCTCTCTTTAAGTCTACTATTCCATATTCATGCTCATCAGCTGGTGCCCAAGATCCAAAAACATCCGGATGTATATCAAAATACTTCTTACCATATAATGTTTCACCTGGGGTAACTACTCCCTCTTCTAAAGCAGCCAATGATGTTAAAGGCTTGAAAGTTGATCCAGGTGGTATTAATCCCATAGTTGCATAGTTGTAAAATGGTTTAGGATACAAATCATATTTATCTTGCCTATTACCATTTGCATCTTTTGGAAACAACTCGTCAATAGTCTTGTTTAGGTTGTACTTCGATATAATCATCTTTCCATAAGCTTCATAATCAGGAGCAAAAAATTGCTTCGATAATTCCGGTGTAAGTTTTCCTGGTTCGGAGAATATATTAGCATCAAATCCAGGGTTACTAACCATTGCTAAAACTCTTCCCGTTTTTGCCTCTATAGCAACAGCTGCACCTCTTGTAGTATTAAAGTCTTTTGATATCTTATACTGAGGATCATTTACCTGAGTTTTAACATAGTCCATTCTTTCCTGAAGTGCTTTTTCAGCGGAATACTGAATATTCTTATCTATACTCAAATGAACATTTTCACCAGGGCTTGGCTCAAGATCAAACAGCTCTTCTGTTTTTCTACCTTGGGAATCTACCTTAATTGTAGTTCCTCCAGTATTACCCTTAAGCACTGATTCAAAAGCAGACTCTATACCAGATTTCCCTATGACATCTGTAGATACGTCATAGCCTCTTTCTTCATACCTGTCTTTTTTGCTGCTATCTATTGAAGCAACGTAACCAATTACGCTAGAAGCTAAATTATATTGCCCATAAGGATAGTACCTCATAGGTTCTAAAGCTACATCTACTCCTGGAAGATTAGTTAACTTTTGATAAAATATCGATGCTGTATCTTTTTTTATGTTTGCAGCTATAGTAACAGGCTTAAAACCTGAAAAACTCTGCATCTTTATGGCATCTTTAACTAACATATATCTTCTAATATCATTCATAGAAAACTTCTTTAAAAGCATTTCTGTTATTTCTTGTCCACTTAAACTCTTATAATCTTTTCTTTCATCAGCTGTAGGATTCAGCATATCATACATTTGATAGAACTTAACCATATAATAAAATGTATCTTTCGCGTTTATCTTTATCAGCTCTTCATCTATCTTGCTTTCATCATCATCAGTAAGTTCTTGCTTACCTTTGAACAGTTTATTCTTTATATCATCATTCATACCTCTATCTCTTTTGAATCTGATCTCTAAAGCTCTTTTACTGTCATCAGATGAAACATTAAAATCAAAATAAGGTTCACCTTTATCATTAATCTTAAGATTTAAAGTATCTTGCTGAGAATCCTTATTCTCATCTAGAAGTTTAAATACTTGTTTCATAGTTGTATAAAAACTTTTAGATGAGTCATCAGTTTGAGTAAATGTTAAAGTATACACTTGCTTATTGGTAGCTAACAGATTACCTTGAGAATCATATATCTTACCTCTAGGTGCTTTCTCTGTAACTAATCTTCTTGAACTAGTGTTAGCTCTATCAGTATAGTCATCATACTTAAAAATTTGTAAATATATTAGTCTTCCAACTATAGCTGAAAATATAATAAACATTATTACTATTACTACTGTATATCGATTCACTGTTTTCTTTTTCTTCTTAACGTTATTCATTATTATCACCTATTAATCTTTATTGAACTTCCACTGAACCTTCATATACTTCTTATTTGAAAATCTATATACTTTGTTATATATTAAAAAAACTATAACCATATTGTACGTTGCAGAAATAAGCATAGGATATCCAAAAGACATCTTAACCTTCGCTAAATACAATACAATCATAACAAATAATAACTTGATTATCGATAGACAAAATGTTGACAAAACAGGAATAAACTTTCTGTTTTTAAATATATTCTCACCTATAACAGCTGCTAAAAAGCACAATAATAGATTAGCTAAAGCATTGATTCCGTAATATTTATAGAAAAATATATCCTGTAATAGTCCACTAAAAGCTCCAATTATAGTTGCTTCCCATCTTCCGTTTATTATAGAAAAACAAATTACAAAGCATAATAATAAACTTGGAGTTCCATTAAATATTGAAAAGAAAGGGACAATACTGTTATCAAGAATTAATAAAATCAGGCATATAATTGCCAATACAACTCTTTTCACCTATTTGTCCCCCTTAGTCCTTATATTTTATCTCTTCTTTATTTCCATCCGGTGGTATTACTACATATAATTCTTCTAACTTATTAAAATCCACAAAAGGCTTTATTATAGCACTTTTATTAACCTTAACCTTATCTTCTTCTACAGACACCACTGTTCCTATTCTTAAATCCTTTGGATACATACCACCAAGTCCTGTAGTTGTTATTATATCTCCTTTGTTTATCTTCGAATTTATAGGAAGCAAATCTAAAATCGCCAAAGGCTCATTATCACTGTTTTTATATCCTCTAACTATACCTGAAATATCAGAATTATCTACTTTTGCATGAGCCGCAAAGTTTAAATTAGTAAGAGTCTGAACCTTTGACCAATTTGAATTAGCTTCTACTACTTTTCCAACAAGACCTTCCGGAGCCATAACAATCATATCCTTAGCAATTCCAGCATTTGTACCTTTGTTTATTATGTATCCATTAAGAACACCAAAATCTGGTTTTGCCACTATATATACACCTACGTAATTATAACTAGATTTTTTACTCTTAAAATCCAACATACCCTGTAATTCTTCATTTTTAGCTTTCAAACTTCCGTATTCAATTAACTTATTTTCAAGTTCTATATTCTTTTGCTTAAGCTCTTCATTTTCCTTTTTAACCTCTGAGAAGTTAACAAAGAAATCCAGTCCACCTTTGGCCTTATCTGCTAAGGTATAGGCTGCTTTTTGTATTGGATTAAGTGCAGTGCCTGCTCCACTGACAATAGGATTGCTTGAATCTCTTTTAACACTGTAAATAATTATAGCTAAAAAGCTAACTGACAGCACTATAACAGTTACTGCCAGTTTATTTCTGAGAAGCTTCATATTATCCTCTTTGTTGCTTTGCTATTATATCAAATTTATCTAGAGCTTTACCTGCTCCTAGGGCAACACAGTCAAGAGGAGATTCAGCTATATGTACAGGCATATGAGTTTCATGATTTATTAAAGCATCTAATCCTTGAAGTAGAGCTCCTCCACCAGCAAGCATTATTCCTTTATCCATTATATCTGCTGCAAGTTCAGGTGGTGTCTTTTCAAGAGTAGTTTTAATCGCTTCTATAATTGCAGAAACAGGCTCTTTTAAAGCTTCTCTTATTTGTGTCTCAGTTACATCAATAGTCTTTGGAAGTCCTGTAATTAAATCTCTTCCTTTGATAGGCATTGTCTTTTCTTCTTCTTCATCATTTCTAAATGCTGAACCTATTTCCATCTTTATATTTTCAGCAGTTCTTTCACCTATCATCAAGTTATATTCTCTCTTTATATAGCTTATTATAGCTTGATCTAACTCATCTCCAGCAACTCTTAAAGATTTAGAAGTTACTATACCTCCAAGTGAAACTACTGCAACTTCAGTTGTACCTCCACCGATATCAACTATCATGCTTCCTGTTGGTTCATCAACTGGAAGTCCTGCTCCTATAGCTGCTGCCATTGGTTCTTCCATAAGAACAACTTCTCTTGCTCCAGCTTGCTTTGTTGATTCTTCGATAGCTCTTCTTTCAACTTCTGTAACTCCTGATGGAAAGCATACTATTATTCTTGGACTTGCGAAAGCGCTTTTATTTGTTATCATATCTATAAACTTCTTAAGCATTGTTTGTGTTATATCAAAATCTGCTATAACCCCATCCTTTAACGGTCTAATAGCAACTATGTTTCCTGGAGTTCTACCTATCATTTGTTTAGCTTCTGATCCGACAGCTAATGGCTTCTTAGTCATATTATTAATTGCTACAACTGAAGGTTCTCTTAAAACTATGCCTTTTCCCTTAACGTATACTAACGTGTTCGCAGTACCTAAATCTATCCCCATATCTTTATTCATTCCAAACAATCCCATGTTTATTCCCCTTTCAGTTTTAGATTATTCCTTGTTCTTTTAAGCTTATAAACTTTTGACCACCTATAATTATATGGTCTAATAAGTCTATTCCTACAATCTTGCCACATTCTTTTATGCGCAAGGTTATATTAACATCCTCTTTACTTGGAGTAGGATCTCCTGAAGGATGGTTATGACATATTATTATTGAAGCTGCACTTTTCTTTATAGCCTCCAGAAAGATTTCTCTCGGATGTACTATTGATGAATTTAAACTTCCTTTAAACACTTCTTTTATAGAAATAATGGCATTTTTAGTATTGAGCATCATAAGCATAAGTACCTCTTGTTTTAAATGAGCTATTTCATTCATAACAATCATAGCTGCACTTTTAGGGTCACTTATTCGGATCTCTTCACCTGCTTTGAAACTTCTAAATCTCTTAAAAAGTTCGCACAACGCCATTATTTGCGTTGCTTTAACCTCTTTTATCCCTTTGATTTTCATAAGTTCTTCGGGTGACGTATTTAGAAGCCCATTAATTCCATCTAGTTCTTGAAGAATTCTCATACTAAGTCCCAGCACATTTTCATTCGAAGTACCAGTTCTAAGTATCAATGCAAGTAACTCATGATTTGATAATGCGCTTGATCCTTGTCTTATTAGCTTTTCCTGAGGTCTTTCATTTTTAGGGATATCTGATATTTTAAGATTTATGTTCATTTGATAAACTCCTTTATCACTGCTCTAATTAATATAAAAACATAACTTTACTTCTCCTAATATAATAGAAGATATAAAAATAGTTTTATAATTTAAAAGCTTTATCTTAATATCTTTCCCCATGCCCAATTTATTTAACAATATCTATCAAAATGTTTTTCAACTTGTTTAGAGGTAAGCCCACTACACTATAATAGCAGCCGTCTATTTTCTCTACGAAAACGCCCCCAAACCCTTGGATTCCGTAAGAACCTGCTTTATCCATAGGTTCACCGGTATTTATGTACTCATCTATTTCTTCTTTTGATAATTCAGAAAATGTAACATCAGTACATACGTAATCTGAGATTAACTTATTATTTTCAGTATTGATTACTGTGATTCCTGAATATACCTGATGGGTTTTGCCACTTAGAGATTGTAACATCTTAAAGGCATCCCCCTTATCTTTAGGTTTCCCCAAAACCTTGTCTTCTAAACTTACAACTGTATCAGCTGCAATTATTATACTAGGTTTTTTTATGTCATTTCTTATATACTCTGCTTTACCAAGGGACAACTCTTTAACATAATTCCCTACATCCCCTGCAAATTTAACGGAATCTTCATCAAAAGAAGATGGTATAACCTCGTACTCTTTAACCAATCTGCTGAGAAGTTCTTTTCTCCTATCAGAAGCCGAAGCTAATATAAAATTCAAATTATCACATCCTAATACCTTTTGTATAGTATTATTGCCAATATAACTCCAATAATTGATAGAATATTTATTTTTATACTCATACCGATTGTTAAAAGAAATACTTTCAAATCTAGTGCAACTGGCGTAGGCGTACCAATAGAATATGAAGTCTTTAAAAACTTTAGCGAACCAAATTTATCTCCTAAAATTTCTCCAGCTAGACTTCCTAATAATAAGCCTAAAAAGATAAAAAATATAAGTATACCAACGTTTCTAGAACCTGCCTTCATTGCTACCCCACCTCATTTTTACATCTTTTATAGTTTATCATTTAATAAATGTTATAACAAGGGTATTTGTTTTTTTTTAAAGTTTTTTTATAATATTGGCAAATTAAGTGAAAAAGCGTCCGCTCATGGTTTATTATCTTATACTTTCTCTTAAATATGGTTAAGAAAATATTAAAATTCCTGTATGTAATCGACTTCTTTATAATATTATTTTAAACATTCTATTAACAACTTTTCTTAATTTAAAAATTTATATTTAAATATTTAATTAAAGTGAAGTTTAATCCACTATATCTGTTAAATGAAGCACAAAAATATACCACCTCATTTTGAAGCCACATACTAAGATTCATAATATCTTACGAACTCTTTTAAATATGTATTTCATAATGAAGTGGTGCATCCATATAATAAAAAGTTTTTCTATTTTACTTTAAAGTTGCTAAGTGCTGTAAATATTGTTCCATATGAACTTTCAATATTATCTTTACTCATTTCTGCTGGTAAGTCATTTATACTCTTTTTCAAAGTTTGAAATATGCTAAAACTTTCACTTTTACTATCCTCTTGAAGACTGTTTGTCCATTTTTTAAATTCATCAGTTTTAACACTCTTAGTATCCTTACCCTCTAAGGTGTGAATTACTTGAAGATATCCACTTACCATTTCCGCTAATTCTTTAGAGCACAAATCTTTATTATTTATTTCAAAATTCACTTTTAGGTTAGTTACGCCTGCTGCTGTAAGATCCTTAGAAAGCTTATCAGCTTCATCAGTCTTACCAATCAAAACTCCTACTCTAAATTTGTCATTATCTTTTAAAGTAAAAGAATTATACTTATCCTTTAGTTTAGTCTTGTTATCATCTGCATTCTCTTTTTTTGAATAATACCCACATTGAACCAATGAAAAAACTGTAGTATCTCCTTTGTTTGCATTTCCCACCTGTTCAGTGCTATTAGCCTTAGGGCTATTAGCCGTATCAGAGGTTTTAGTAAATATTATTTTGGCCAGGGCAGTTCCTAAGGTTAATGCTACAACCACCACTATTACTAAAAAAACCATCACTTTTCCACCATTCGTCTGTCTCTTATTTAGATCGTATCTTGTGTATTTCATTTCCTTCACCTCGCTATTTTTTATTCCTAAGGATAATTGTACTTATAAATATTTGTATTTATAAATATCTCAAGTTATGACTACATTTTTTATTTTACTGATTTTAGTCTTAAAGTAATTCGCTTTGTACATGCACAGATTGTACAGTTAGATAAAATTATAAAAAAAACTGAAAACTAGATAAAACTAGCTCTCAGTTTAAAAAATTTATATTTTCTATACAGCATTTAATATATCAAATTGAGAATTATATAACTTAAAGTAAGCACCTTTACGGTCAATTAACTCATCGTGAGTCCCCTGTTCCAATATTACACCGTTATCTATATACATTATCTGAGAAGAATTTTTTATTGTAGATAATCTATGTGCAATAATAAAGGATGTTCTATCTTTTAGCAAATTATCTAATCCTTCTTGAAGCAAGATTTCTGTTTTAGTATCTATGCTCGAGGTTGCTTCATCTAGTATTAAAACCTTCGGATCTGCCAAAAGAGCTCTTGCAAAGGAAATAAGTTGTCTTTGTCCAACAGATAATCTTGTACCTCTTTCATTAACTTCTGTTTTATATCCATCCTTTAGCTGACATATAAAATCATGGGCTCTCACAATTTTAGCTGCTTCTATGACCTCTTCATCTGTCGCATCAAGCTTACCATATCTTATATTCTCCATTATTGTTCCAGAAAATATAAAGGAATCTTGAAGCATAACTCCCATTTGTTTTCTTAAGGAGTTCAGAGTTACAGTGCTTATATCGGTTTCATCTATCAGTACAGTTCCATTTTCTATATTATAAAATCTACTTAACAAATTAACTATTGTGGTCTTCCCTGCTCCTGTAGGACCAACCAGCGCAACGGTCTCGCCTGCTTTCACATTAAAGTTTATATCCTTTAGTATAGGTTTGTTGTCTTCATATTCAAATGTAATATTTCTGAACTCTACATCACCTTTTATTGTTTTCATTTCTTTAGCACCTGGCAAATCGGTAACTACAGGCTTTTCATCCATAGCTTCAAATATCCTTTCAAGATAGGCCATTGCTGTTATTATAGAGTTATAAAAATTACCTATGTTTAAAATTGGGTTCCAAAACCTCCACACATATCCAACAAATGCAACTAATACACCTACTGATACCTCAGCTGATAAGTAATATATTCCTGCTATATATATTAATGATACAGTTAATGTAGAAATTACTTCCACTGATGGCCAAAGTAAGAATTGTATACTTACAGCTTTCAACCATGAGGTTCTATAATTATCACATACTTCTCTAAATATCCTTAAGTTTTCTTCTTCTCTAGCAAAAGACTGTGTAACCTTTATACCGTTAATACTTTCATGTATATATGCATTCATATTTGATTGCTTACTACTTAAAATCTGATAGGCTTTTCTTTGCGCTTTTTTAAGAATCATAACTACGATTAAAAGTACCGGGATTCCTACTATACTAATTAAAGTAAGCTTTACATCTATAGCAAGCATAAAACCAATTGCCATAAATAAACTAAGAGTATCTGTAATGAGATTTATTAATCCGTTTGATAGTAAGTCGCTTAAGGAATTAATATAATTAACCACTCTTACTAAAATCTTTCCATGAGGCCTATTGTCGTAATAACTAAAAGGAAGTCTTTGAAGATTTGTGAACAAATCTAACCTCATTTTTCTAAGTACATTTTGACCAATCATAGACATTGATCTTATTCTATACTTCATGCATACACCAGTTATCACTAAGGTTAAAAGAAATATGGCCGCCAATACTCCAAGACCTCTTATATCCTTATTAGGTATCTTATCATCCATTGCTACCTTAATTAGATATGGGCCTAGTAAACTTGCCATATTGGCTAAGAACATGAGCGAAACAGTTATAGTTATGTCTTTCTTATAAGGTTTTATATATGATAGAAGTCTTTTTAGATGTTCTAAACTAAAGCTGGTTTCAAGCTCTTCATCTACATCAAATTTATTTCTAGCCATTACACCGCCCCCCTTATTACATCAAAATCTCCAAATTGATTTGCGTAAACACTATAATAGTATCCTCTCTTCTTTAGCAGTTCTTCATGAGTTCCTCTTTCAATTACTTTACCATCATCTAGAACCAAAATAAGATCTGCACTTTTTACAGAAGAAATTCTATGAGCTATGATAAAATTAGTTCTATTCTTGTAGATTGATCTGAGTTCCTTGTGTATCTTCAATTCTGTCTCCATATCTACACTTGAAGTAGTATCATCCAATATTAATATTGAAGGATTTTTAAGAAGTGCTCTTGCTAAAGCTATTCTCTGCTTTTGTCCTCCAGAAAGTCCAACACCTCTTTCTCCAATTATTGTGTCATAGCCTTCTGGCATATTTACTATAAACTCATGGGCACCAGCCACATTTGCAACTCTTTGAACCTGTTCAAAAGTAGCTTCTGGTCTTCCATAAGCTATATTTCCCTCTATAGTGTCAGAAAAAAGGAATATATCTTGCATTGCAACTGCTATCCTATCTCGAAGCTTAATAATATCAAGTTTTCTAATATCAACTCCATCAATTTCTATTTTGCCTTTGGTAACATCATAGAATCTGCAGATTAAATTAACTAGAGTTGATTTACCTGCTCCTGTTGGTCCTAGTATACCAATTGTTTGCCCTGCATTTATCTCAAAGGATATATCATTAAGTATCTCTTCATTTTCATAACTGAAGCTTACATTTTCAAACTTTATGTCTCCTCTTATCCCATCAACAGTTTGTTTTTCCTTCTGGCTTTTGATCTTTACCTCTGCATTTAATAAATCTCTTATCTTATATGTTGATGCTACGTATCTTTCAAAATCATTTATAAGCCATCCAGCCATACGCATAGGATTATTCAACGCCCATATAAAACCATTAAACACAACCAAATCTCCCATGGTCATAGTGCCGTTTACAACCATAATTCCACCTATCAACATCATTATCACAGATAGTACACCCGCAAGTGAATCTAGAACAGGAAGATACTTCTCCCAAACCTTCGCAGACTTTAGATTTTTAAATTTATAATCCTCATTAGCTTCACTAAATTTTTCAATCTCATATTTCTCTTTAGCAAAAGCCTTTACCACTCTGTTTCCGCTTATATTTTCTTGAACAACTGAGTTAAGCTTTGAAAAACTTTCTCTTATAGCATAAAAAGTAGGTCCTACTTCCTTTGTCATCTTTGTTGCTAAAAATCCTATAATAGGAGTTATAAGTATTAATGCTATTGTTAGTTTTACATTTACAGTAAACATCATTACTACAGCAAATATAAACAAAGTCAAGTTTTCAAATACATTATATACAACCCAAGCTACAAAATGTCTTATAGCATCAGTATCACCAGTCATACGTGCCATTAAATCACCAGTTCGAGTATTGTTGTAATACTCAAAATCCATCTTTAAGAGTTTTTTATATAAATCTTCTCTTATTTGAAATATGACATCTTGAGAAACGAACTCAAAAATCATCTGGAATATATATCTGTCAATTGCCTTCATTACAGATACTCCAATCATCATTAACAGTATTGATATCAGAATCTTTTTGTCACCACCACCAATTACTTTATCTACAATCTTACCTGAAAGAAATGGATTTATCATGTTAAGTGCTGATGCAATTAAGACCATAAATAATGCGATAAAATACTTTAACTTGTACCTTTTCAAATAACTCCATATCCATTTTAGACTACCCATTTTTTCTCCCCTTCCTTAATTGATGTACTATTTATATTAGACTCAATATTCCTATTTTGTTCTCAAAAATCCTAGTTGAGCTTCGAAAATCAAATAAATCCAGCTAGTACACCCTTACTTATATTACAGATAAATTATTGCTTAAATAATAAAAAATATAAATGTAATTTCTTAAACTATTGATGTATATTCTTATACTGATGTATATTTATAATGTACTATTGTTAGGGGTGATAAAATGTGTTACACAGGTATAAGCGCTCAATCCTTCAATCCTCAAATATTATATGTTTTTGATGCTGTTAACAGAGGAGCCATGGAAACTCAATATCATAGTCATGACTTTATTGAGCTAAGCATTATTATGGATGGATTTGTTGAGTATAATATAGAAAAAGAAAGTATGATGATAAATAAAGGCGATATACTTCTTTTTAATCCAGGTATATATCATAGAGAATTTATAACTGATATGTCAGAACTCCATGAACTTCATATCGGCATAACTAACTTTCGTTTGGAAGGCTTTAAGAAAAATTTTATATTAACCAAGGACAATTCTCCTGTAATAAGATTAAAAAAACATGCAGAAGAATTCTTTAGTTGTTGTACTGATATAATCGAGGAACAGAAAAATAATGCACTAGGATATGATTTAGTCCTAAAGGCTTTAGTTATGAAACTTTTAGTTATACTTCTTAGGGAAACTCATTTTAAAGAAAGCATAAAAGATACAGTGAAATATTCTTTTGAATCAACTGATAAACAAAACTTAGTAAAGTCCATAATAAATTTTATGAATGAAAACTATATGAATGAGATATCTTTAGATAAAATAGCTAAAAACATGTATCTAAGTCCAGTGTATATATCTAAGATTTTTAAAGAAGAAACCGGTGACTCACCTATAAATTACTTAATAAAAATAAGATTAGAAAAAGCTAAAGCACTATTAGAGATGGAAAGGTTACCAGTAAAGCTAGCAGCTAAAAGCGTTGGTTATGAAGACGCCTATTACTTTAGCAAATTATTTAAGAAGTACTATGGAGTTTCACCTTCAAAAGTTAGTTAATATTATAAGACCATGCATATAATTGGATTTAAAGCTTCAATTATGCATGGTCTTTAATTTAGTGCTAGTTGAAACAACTTGAGATCATTTCAACCTAATATTACACATCGTACTACATCATAACTATATGTATAAAGCTTTAGTCTTGAAAATTGATAGTTTCAAATAAGAATTTCTTTAAAGCTTCATTTATATCAATATCCATACGCTTCGCTAAAACAATAATCCACCATATACATTCGCTAAGTTTATGTTCAAGTTTTAATGTGTTATCTCCACCTTCTGGCCATCTTCCTTGCTGAGACATTGTCAATCGACCAACTAATCCAGCATCTGTTAAGAAGGCAAGTGCATCTTCTTCTACACTCCATTCCTCATCATGAAATTGTCGTTCAAGTTGATGATAACTAGTTCTAATCTGAACTGAACGTTCAACTATTTCATTAAAGGTTAAATTACTCATGCTTCATCCTCCATCTTATAATCTTTTATTGTTTACCTCTACATTATAATAGTATTATTATGACACCAGTCTGTCATATTTAGTAATGATTTATAAATTGATTAAAGAAGACAAAAAAGCCTGTGCTTATAAGCACAGGCTTTAATTAGCTCTAATAATTTTAGTTCTTTACTCTTCTTGCTCCAGCATACCTGCTAGCATAGTAAGACTCACTTAAAGAACTTACAGTTACATTCTTTCCTGATGATGGAGCATGTATAAAATCTCCACCGCCTATATATATTCCAACATGACTTATTGGACCATAAGTATTGAAGAACACTAGGTCTCCTGGACTAAGATTTCCTTTAGATACTGAAGTACCCATAGAATATTGACCACCAGTATAATGTGGCAAGCTTACACCAAGCTTAGCATAAACATATTGAGTAAGACCAGAACAATCAAAAGCTCTTGGTCCAGCTGCACCAAATACATAAGGTCTACCTAAGTATTGATATGCAATTGAAACTGCACCGCCACCTGCGGTTGAAGTACCTCCTCTTGAAGCATTTGTACTTCCATTTGATTTGCTACTTCCAGTTGACTTGCTTTTAGATTTTGAATCGCTACTTTCTTCGCTCTTTGGCGATACAATTGTTTTATTGTTGCTCTTTAGTTCAGCTGTCTTTAAAACAATCCCTTGCTCACTCTTTGCCGTTGTGTCTGCTTTCGCTTCCCTAGATGAGGCTAGTCCAAATGCTAAAGTTGAGCAAATAAAGCCTGCTGCTATAATCTTAAGTCCCTTCCTCATTTTGTTCTCCCCTCTCATACCTAATTATCCCCTAAGTCTCTTTTTTAATGTTAACCTTTTCATTCATATATGCAAATTTATTTGTCACCACTTTGTAACTACCTTTACATTATAGTAAACTTTTGTATGGTAGGTCAAGGAATTTAATAAAATATTTATGAAATATTCATAAACATTTTTATTTTTACTAATTAAATTCCGTTTTACCATCTTATTTATAAATTTCCACTAGTATTTTTATTAATTTAGCAATAGACACTAAATTTCGAGTAATGCGGCAACTTTTTTAAAACTCTGCTGGTTTCTAAGCAGAGGATTTAAAAATATAAATTCAATTATAGAGTTGTTCATCTAAAGAGCGTCGGATGATTAACCAATTAATTTCAACACAGTACTTTAACAGCATCAAAAATAAATGACCACTAAGAATTTTTATTTTCTTTCATGGCCATCTATATTTCTTATATTAAATTTTCTTGTATTTTTACTTTATTTCTTTTAATACATTAAGTAAATAATCCCATAGATTTTTTACAGAAGTTATACTCATATGCTCATTTGGAGTATGAACATCGTATAGATTAGGACCAAAAGAAATCATATCTATATCTGCGCCAAGTCTTTCAGTAAACAAACCGCATTCTAATCCAGCATGAATTGCTAGTATTTCTGGCTCTTTTCCTGTCATTGTCTTATATACTTCTTGACATATTGTTCTTATCTTAGACTCTGGATTGTATTGCCATTCTGGATAATCAGCAGATGTTTCAAATTCTGCTCCTATAATCTCTGCAATATTTTTAGTTCTTGCTATTATTTCATCTTTTAAAGATCCAACAGAACTTCTTGTAGCACTATCATATTCTACTGAAGTATCAAAAGTAGTAACAACCCCTAAGTTTGTAGAGCTTTGAACAAGTCCTGGAATATCCATACTCATAGTATCTATCCCGTTTGGTAAAAGATATAATAGCTCCACTGCTTTTCTAGTAGTGTTCTTAGAGAACACCTTTTCTACTGCAGTATCAACCAATTCAAACTCTATCTTAACATCTGGATCTGCCGCTTTAAATTCATTGCTTAATATTTGATTCCAAGTGCTAATCTTCTCTTTAATAACTTCCAATTTGTCGCTTGGGAATACAATTAAAGAATCATGTTCTCTAGGTATTGCATTATTTTTTGAACCACCATTAGTTGCTACTAAGTTGAAATCAACTTCTTCAAGTATGCTCTTAAGTACTCTTCCCATTATCTTATTGGAATTTCCTCTTTCTTTATTTATTTCCATTCCTGAATGTCCGCCTTTAAGACCTCTTACTTTTACCTCAGCCTTTGAAACGTCACTCTTTATAGCTTCCCATTCTATGTTCAAAACTGCTTTATTTCTTATTCCACCTGCACAGCTTACAAGTAAGAATCCTTCTTCTTCAGAATCTAAGTTTAAAAGTATCTTACCGCTTATATGTTCAGGACTTAAATTCATAGCTCCTCCCATTCCAGCTTCTTCATCTGAAGTTATAAGAACTTCAAGTGGTGGATGAACTATTTCTTTTGAGCTTAATATTGCTAAAGCATACGCTACAGCTATTCCATTATCTGCTCCTAATGTTGTTCCTGTTGCAAATACATTATCTCCCTCTATTCTTAGCTTAAGAGGGTCTTTTTCAAAATCATGCTCAGTTCCCTTATTTTTTTCACAAACCATATCCATATGACCTTGAATTATAACTGTTGGTGCATTTTCATAACCTTTTGTTCCTGGTTTCTTTATTATTACATTCAAGCTAGAATCTTGAATAACATCTAATCCATGGCTCTTAGCAAAGTTAACTAAGTAGTCACTTATTTCTTTTTCATTTCCTGATCCTCTAGGAATCTGAGAAATTTCCTCAAAATAATAAAAAACTTCTTTTGGTTCTAAATGTGATAAAACTTCCATATTTATTACATCTTCCTTTCAATATTTAAATTGTATGGTAAAATAATACTATAATCACTTTAAAAGTGTTTTATCTATATTTATAATATAGCATATTAATCCTGTAAATACATATTCTTTAACCTCTAAGCAATTTTAACTTTTAGAATTTTCTCATTTTATAATTATCATTTTTTATTAATAATGCTCTTTATTATAATATATCTTTAAAATTATAGTTGAAATTAAGGTATTTTATTAAATTATTCTCTTACTTTATTAATGTCACTAAAACATACACTATATATACCTATTAATTTCAATAAGTTACTTAAAGAATACCTAATTTAAATCATTCATACTGGGAATATTATAGATGTACTCCGTTATAATTAAACTTACATTTTCAAATTCTCTTCTTTTAACCCAGAAGAGTCATGCACACGATATTGTAATTAGACAAGTACATCTTTATATAAAATAAATTTGTGAGGTGTTTATATGCAAAAAACAAAAATGATTTTTACAATTGGCCCTGCAAGTGACAATGAAGACATATTAAAAAAGTTTATTGAAATCGGGATGAGTGCGGCAAGATTAAACTTTTCTCACGGAACCCATGAAGATCATAAAGTTAAAATAGATCTAATAAAAAAATTAAGAGATGAACTTAATTCTCCTACTGCTATTTTAATGGACATAAAAGGTCCTAAGATAAGAACTCATAACTTTGTTAATGATGAGGCTACCCTTAAAGAAGGTAACCAATTTATATTTAGCTGCGGTGGAGAAATCCTTGGAGATGAAACAAGATGTTCAATTTCATATGAGGTTCTTTATGAAGATATAAAACCAGGCGGAACTATTCTTGTAGACGACGGATTATTAGAATTCAGAGTAGATAGAGTAGAAGGAAAAGACATTATCTGTACAGTAATTGTTGGTGGAACTATGAAAAACCATAAAGGCGTAAATGTACCTAATGTGAACATAAAACTTCCTGGCATAACTGATAAAGACAAAGAAGATTTAAAATTCGGTTGTGAAATGGGTGTTGATTTTGTTGCTGCTTCGTTTGTAAGAAAATCTTCAGACGTAACAGAAATACGTTCTCTTCTTGATGAACATGGTGGTACAGACATTAAGATAATCTCAAAAATCGAGAGTCAAGAAGGTGTTAATAACATAGATTCTATAATAGAAGTTTCTGACGGAATTATGGTAGCTAGAGGTGATATGGGAGTAGAAATTCCTATAGAAAAAGTACCTATAATACAAAAGTCTATTATAAGAAAATGTAATGAAGCTGGTAAGATAGTTATTACTGCTACACAAATGCTTGATTCAATGATAAGAAATTCTAGACCTACGAGAGCCGAAGCATGTGATATCTGTAATGCAATATTTGATGGCACAGATGCAATAATGCTTAGTGGAGAAAGTGCCTCTGGAAATTATCCAATTGAGGCTGCTAGCACAATGTCTAGGATTGCAAAAGAAACTGAAGCCAATTTAGACTACGGTCATCTTATGAGAAGACTTAAAGAACCAAGTCTTTCTGCTTTTGGTGATGCAATAAGTTACTCTGCAGCTAAAACAGCACTTAAGTTCCCTACTAAGGCTATTGTTGCGGCTACTCAAAGTGGGGCTACTGCAAGATTATTATCAAAATACAGACCAAGCTGCCCAATAGTTGCTATAACGCCTAATGATACTGTAAGAAGACATCTATCTTTAAACTTTGGTGTTATACCTAGAATTTGTAAGGAATTTAGTACTACAGACGAAATAATAAATGAAGCTAAAAATGCTGCTATAGAGGTTGGTATTGCAACTACTGGTGAAAACATAATAGTTGCTGCTGGAATGCCTACAGCTCATATTGGTGGTACAAATATGCTTAAGATAGAGAAATTATAATTCTCTATAAATTGTAAAAAGACAGTGGATTTCCACTGTCTTATTTTTGTTCAATTTTATCCTTAAGAAACTGACTTTTAGGTTGATATTTAAGCAGTTTTTTATATATTGTTTTAGCTTCATCTATCTGTCCAGTATATTCATAACTTTGAGCAAGTTTCAAAAGTATATCTATATCCTCATCAAGCTTATTTGTATCTATCTGCTTTATTATATTTATAAATTCTTGATAATTTTTATTTTCATATAAACATAGTGCTTTGATTATATGTATTTTTAAATTATCTTTGTTAGTATAATCATTACATTCTACAATGCATTGATCATAGCTTTCACTAGAATATAATCTAAGTATTTCTTCAAACTTAATTACTTCTTCACTTTTATTCTTCTTAACTTCAAAAGCTATATATACCATATAAATAATAACAATTAAAAATAATGGTGGTGTAATTAGAGCTAATACCAGAAGTATTAACCCTATTGTAATTTTAACTTTCAAATTATTTTTTTCAGACTGAAGATAAAATGGCTTTGAGCTTTTATTTCCCATTATTCCTCCGAACTAATCTTAAAGATTCTTAAATAAGTCTCCAAAAAGCTCTCCTAAACTAGCACCTTCTGCACTATCATTATATTGTAAGTACTCCCTTGATTTCTCTGAGGCTTCTTTCACACTAAGGCTTATTCTGTGATTAGTTTCATCTATATCTAGTATTTTTACTTTTACCATATCATTTAAATTTAATGCATCTGAAGGCTTTGCTATATTTTCTTCTGATATCTCAGCAATATGAACAAGTCCTTCTACACCTGGTTCTAATTCTACAAAAGCACCAAAATTCATGAATTTAACCACTCTTCCTTGTACAACATCATTAACTTTATATCTTGCTTTTATATTAGTCCAAGGGTTAGTAGCTACATCCTTAAGAGCAAGAGAAATTCTGTTCTTCTTTTGATCAATTTCTTGTATAAATACTTCAACTTCATCTCCCACTGAAACTACTTCAGAAGGATCATTTATTCTCTTCCATGAAAGATCAGAAACGTGAACAAGGCCTTCTATACCACCTAAATCTACAAAAGCACCGAACTTTACAAGCCTAACAACTTTACCGCTTATTTTTTCACCTACGCTTAAAGACTTCCATACTTTCTCTTTCTTCTTTTCTCTTTCTTCTGTTTCAATTACTCTTCTTGACGCAACAACTTTCTTTTTATCTTCGTCAAACTCTATTATAGCAACCTCTACTACGTTATTAACAAATTGATTGAAGTTATCTCTCCATTCAAAAGCTCCTTGAGAACCTGGAATAAATACCCTTATTCCTTTATATAATGCTATAAATCCACCTTTAACTTGTTCTTTAACCTTAACTTCAATAACTTTCTTACTTTCAAAGGCTTCTTTTACATCATCCCAAACCTTAATTTCATCTGCTTTCTTTTTTGATAATACTACATTTCCTTCTCCATCATCAGTACTTAGTATCATTACATCTATTTCATCATCTACATTTAATAATTGAGTTAAATCCACATCAGCTTCATCAGTAACTTCACTACGTGAAATTATTCCATCAGCAAAATAATTTATATTTACAAAAACTTCATCCTTCGTAACATTTATAATCTTCCCTTTTATAACCTCTCCAGAATGGATTCTTTTAAAATCATAATTATCCATCATCGCTCCCATTGACATTTCCTTCGTTAAATCTTTTTCCATAATACACACTCCTTAGTATTAATGATATTTGTCCATTAACTTATTATGAGATTTACATATTGCAAATTAACTACAAAAATATAATCGCAATACATCTATTATTTTATATTGTCTAGTATAAAATGTAGACGATTATAGTTTAAATAATTAATTACTATATTACAGCTCCCCATCTATAATTTTACATAAGTAAAACTTTTTAAACAAGATGTAAACTAAACCAAAATTTACTTTGCCAAAAACTTCAAATACTTTATAATTATTATAGCTGCCTATGGTATAATCTTATTACACTGTGTTATATATCTAAATTAATTAATCTTTTTTCTTGTTAGCTAAAGACAACCAATAATATTTCATTATTAAACTCAACTCATTTCTCTTCGAGAATCTTAATATTATCCTTATATACACATGTCATTCCTGAATTGCAGTTACAAACTTTAGGATAATAAGAAATATTATATATTAGTACAGGCTTATTTTCTATAAACAATAAAAATTTTCTAATCAATACAATAAAGATAATAAATTATAATTATTTATTTTATTGTATAACTAGCCGAAGACATAAAGAGTTATAAAATAACACTTACGATTCACGATATCAAGAGAAAACATGAGATATATTGAGAAATACATAGAACGCATATGATAAAAAGCTATAAAAGTTACTTTTAAATACAATAAGAGTTATTTTATATGTTGAAATATAGTTTATAATACCATATAATAAAAACATCGCAGGGCGATATGTTGGAGGTGTTTATCATAAACCAAAATAAAAAGCGCTTTTTGTTTGGGTTGATCCTCACATTTGTATTTATTTTTTCAAGTTATACCATAGATGGTATAAATGCTTTTGGCGGATTTAGTAATAATAAAACTGTTTACGCAGCTTCAAAAGGTGGAAAATCTTCGAGCTTTAAATCTTCTAGTTCTTTTAGTTCATCTAAATCTTCTAGTAGTTATAAATCTGGATCCTTTTCAAGCGGCAGTAAATCAAGTTCAAGTAGTAGTTCAAGTTCATCGCCTTCGAAAGCAAGCAGTGGTTCTAGTTCATCAACTAGTGGTTACAAATCAGGGTCTTTTTCAAACTCAAAGCCAGACTCAAGTAGCAGTTCAAGTTCTTCAAGTAGTAGTCCGGGTAGTTCAACTTCCTCTGGTTCTCAATATAATAACGGATCTAAAAGATCCTATATACCAATACCGATACCGTTCTTTGGGAGAAGCAGTTACTCTGGCTATAACAGACCATTCTTTGGATACAGTTCACCATTTAGTGTGGTAGGTAGTGTATTCAAGATATTATTTACAATAATAATACTACTTATAATTATTCACTTAATAAAAAAATATATGAGAAGAAGATAATAGGAGGAAAAATCATGGGAGTTTTTTCAAGAATGTCAAATATGTTTAAAGCAAAGGTAAATGACACATTAGATAATATGGAGGATCCAATACTACTTTTAGATCAAAAGGTAAGAGATATGGAAGAAAACTTAAACAAAGCAAAGCTTTCATCTGCTCAAATATTAGGTAATGTTCATGAAATAGAAAAGAAAATGGTAATAGCTAAAAAAGAATCTGAAGAATATGATGAAAAGGTTAAGTTAGCCCTTGCTAAAGGTAATGAAGATTTAGCTAAGAGAGCTCTTCAAAGAAAACTTGATGCTGATAAAAAATATGAGTCATTAAAAACAAGCTATACAGATGCTTCCACAAAAGCTGAATTAATCAAGAAAAATCTTAGAGCTCTTGAAGATGAAATACAAAAAACTAGGAGTTACAGAGATGAAGCTGCTGCTAGATATAGTAATGCTGAAGCTTCAAAACAAGTCAATGAGATACTTGCAAATGTTCAATCTAAGACAAATACAATATCTGTTGATGACATTGAAAGAAAGATTCAAAGAAAAGAAGCTCTTGCTGAAGGTCTTGGTGATTTGAGACAAGTAGATTCTTTAGAAAATGAATTTGAAGCTTTAGGTACTACAGATTTAGATGCAGAACTTGCAAAATATAAAAATTCTTAATAATAAATTATATAGGTGAATGAGATGAGCAAGGACTTAGAATTTGTAAAATCAGAAAAAGATATATGGGGCAAGGTGTATGTTGATATAAGCTACGGGCTTGACAATGTTGCTCCCTTCCTTTCAGAAAAAACCTTAAAAATAAGAAAATATAATGTTAAAAGAGATGTATTAAAAAAATATATAGAACTTTTGAATGCAGCTGAAACCGAAAATAAAACTACTTCTTTTGTAGGTGGACTTTTCAAGGGAAATAAATATGAAGGCTTGCTTACCTCTTTTAAAAATGATAATTTTGAAGATTTTGTACAACTTAAAAATTGTTCAAATTGTGCTTGTTTAAACTGTGTAAAGGAATGTAGTTTTAACAGCTGTAGAGGATGTAGGCATAACTCTTTCATAAAGAGCTGTGATCATGAAAAGATAAATGTTACCTACCATAAAAACTTTACATTAGATCTTACTAACAATGGTACTGGTAGAAGTACAAAATACAATGTATTAGCAACTCTTCAAGATTGTGAATTAGATAGACAATATATTATAATACAAAATATCTTTGATAAAGATGATAAGTTTATACTATATTACTACCCTGGCATATCAGAGGATACCTATGGTGAAATATCTAATCCAAATGAATTTGATTTCATAGTAGAAACTTTCGAAAGCGCTGACCTTTAAATAGATATATAAAAAAAACTGCCTAAATACTAGGCAGTTTTTTATTCTCTATTATGCTATAGATACAACATCGTATCCTTCTTCTTCGATAGCATTCTTTAATGCTTCATCAGATACATTTCCTTCAACTACAGCTGATCCAACTTCAACCTTGAAGCTTTCTACACCTTCTAATGTTGATAAAGCATTCTCAACATGCTTCACACAATGCATACATGACATTCCTTCTATTTTCACTTGTTTACTCATGGTACATCTCTCCTTTTATATAAATATAATATTTTTTAAAATCTTGCTAGAAAGAAGATAAATCCGCAGCTTCTCTCTAGCAAACTAATTTTACTAAACCATTGGCTTAAAACTCTTAAGTCTTAGTGCATTTAGAAGCACTGAAACAGAGCTGAAACTCATTGCAAATGCTGCTAACATAGGGTTTAGAAGCGGACCTCCAAGGGCATATAAAATTCCCATAGCTACTGGTATACCTAAGGTATTGTACCCAAAAGCCCAGAAAAGATTTTGTTTTATATTTCTTATGGTCTTCTTACTTAAATCTATAGCTGTAATAACATCTAAAATATCGCTTCTCATTAAAACCACATCAGCTGATTCTATAGCTACATCTGTACCAGAGCCAATTGCAATACCAACATCTGCAGCAGCTAGCGCAGGAGCATCATTTATTCCATCACCAACCATTGCAACCTTTCTACCCTCACCTTGAATTTCTTTTATCTTATTTGATTTATCTTCAGGCATTACTTCTGCTACCACCCTATCAATTCCAACTTCCTTCGCAATAGCTTCAGCGGTATTTTTATTGTCCCCAGTTAACATTACTACTTCAATCCCCATCTTATGCAATGCCTTTACAGCCTCTCTGCTGTTGGATTTAACAGTATCAGCAACCGCAACAATACCAGATATTTGTCCGTCTATAGATAAAAACATTGGTGTTTTTCCTTGCTCAGAAAGTACATTTGCATTATCTTCTAATACATTAATATCTATATTTTCATCATTAAATAGCTTCTTATTTCCAAGTAGTATTGATTTTCCATCAATGGTTACTCTTATACCTTTTCCTGGTATAGCTTTGAAGCTTTCAATTGCCTTAAATTCAAGACTTCTATTTTCGGCCTCTGTTACTATTGCTTCACCTAAAGGATGCTCTGAACCTTTTTCTGCTGAAGCAGCATAGGTTAATAGCTGATTTTCTTCTATATTAACTGTTACTATATCAGTAACCTTTGGCTTTCCTTCTGTTATCGTTCCTGTTTTATCAAATACAACAGTATTTATCTTATAGCTTGTTTCTAAAGCCTCTCCACTTTTTATAAGCACACCGTATTCTGCTCCCTTCCCTGTTCCAACCATTATAGCTGTAGGAGTAGCAAGTCCTAATGCACAAGGGCATGCAATAACTAAAACTGAGATAAATATTGTAAGTGAGAATATGGTTCCTTGACCAAGAAGTGCCCATGTAATACTAGAAATCAGTGCTAACCCTATAACTACCGGAACGAAATATCCTGATATTATATCAGCCATTTTAGCTATTGGAGCCTTAGATCCTTGAGCATCTTCTACAAGTCTTATGATTTGGGCTAGAGCAGTATCCTTGCCAACTTTTGTAGCCTTGTATTTTATCATTCCGTTTTTATTAATACTTGCCCCGTATACACTATCCCCTATTGTTTTCTCCACAGGAATACTTTCTCCTGTAAGCATTGATTCATCTATAGAAGTAAGTCCTTCTATTATGCTTCCATCCACAGCAAGTTTTTCACCTGGCTTAACTATAATTATGTCGCCAACCTCTACCTCATCTATAGATATAACTTTTTCAACCCCATCTTTCAAAATAGTAGCTGTCTTGGGCGTTAATCCCATTAGCTTCTTTATTGCTTCTGAAGTTTTTCCTTTAGTTATGGCCTCAAGATATTTACCTAATGTTATTAAAGTTAATATTGTACCTGCAGATTCAAAATATAAATCCATAGTATACTCCATATAACCCTGGCTTATCTTATATATTGCAAACAATCCATAAATATATGCTGCAGAAGTTCCAACAGCTATAAGTGTATCCATGTTGGGACTAAGCTGTATGAGATTTTTAAATCCTACCTTAAAGAATTTTATTCCTGTTACAATAACTATTGTAGCAAGTATTAACTGAACTATCCCAAAGCTAAGTGGGTGATGATGCGGATCTATGAATACAGGTAGTGGCATTCCAAGCATATGTCCCATAGCTATCAATAATAACGGAACTGTAAAGACTGCTGATATTATAAGCCTTCTTTTCATAGATCGAATTTCTTGTAGCTTCCTATCCCTATGCTCATCTTCTTTGTCATCTTCCACAGCCTTATATCCAGCTTTCTCCACTGCTTTCTTTATATCGGAAAGTCTTATAACGTCTGAGTCAAAAGCTACCGTCAAAGTTTCTGTTGCCAAATTAACCTCTGCCTTTTCTACACCAGAAACCTTTCTTACGAATCTTTCTACTCTACTCACGCATGCAGCACAAGTCATGCCTTCAACTTTAACCTTAGCAGATTTTACTGTAGAAATAGCTTTATATCCTGCTTTATCAACAGCTACTTCAACATCATTTAGTGATAGCTTATCTTCTTCAAAAGAAACCTTAAGAGTTTCTGTAGCCAAATTAACTGCAGCCTCATTAACGCCATCTAACTTTGCTACTGCTTTCTCAACTCTCCTAACGCAAGCTGCACAGGTCATGCCTTCTATTTTTAAAGTTTTACTTATCATTATTGCCTCCTTATTTATCCATTAATTTATCTAAGATACCCAATACCTCATCTATTTTTTCTTCTGCATCATATTCTCTTTTTATTGCAGCTTTAACACAGAGTGTCATGTGTTGCTTTAAAACTAATTTATTAGCTCTTTTAAGAAGCCCTTGAGCTGCTATCATCTGGTTAGATATATCTATACAGTATCTGTCTTCTTCAATCATTTTTATAATACCTTCAATTTGTCCTTTGCAGGTTTTTAAAGCTTGAAGAGCTTTTTTCTTTTCCTCGTTCATATCGCACCTCCCCACCCCCTATGGGGGGTGTTATGTTTATATAATATTCCTTCAATTTGGTTTTGTCAATATACCATTAATATTTTTTATTGATTAAAATTTTAATAATCCTCAAAGCTTTTTATATAAAGCATAGTATAATTAATTTTAGTTGTTTATATCTTATATATACACTATCCTCTTAAAAACACTAAGTTTTTTCCAGAGGACATGTATTCTGAGTATATGTAATCCTCCATATCAAACTCTTTTAATTCATCCACAGTATCAATTTTATTTTCTATCACATATCTAGCCATAAGACCTCTTGCCCTCTTGGCGTATATAGGTATTATCTTATAAACACCCTTTTTTCTATCTTTAAATGTTATATTGATTACGGGATGATTTATATATTCTTTAACTGCTTTATAGTACTCTTCTGAGGCTAAGTTTATCAAAAACTTTTCATTATGCTTATCTAGCTCGTCATTAATATTCTCTGCTATTTTATCTCCCCAAAAACTGTAAAGATTTTTATGACCATCAAGTTTCAATTTTATACCCATTTCTAGTCTATAAGGTTTTATTCCATCCAAAGGCTTAAGTATTCCATATAATCCCGATAGTATTCTTAAGTGTTTATCAGCAAATTCTAATTGATCTACTGACATATCTCCTGCTCTCAATCCCCTATATACCTCTCCTTTAAAAGCTAGAACTGCTTGTTTGTCTATATTACTTATTTCTTTAGTCCATTGCAAATATCTAGTATGATTCATTTCAGCCAATGACAAATTAATTTTCATCAATCTGCTAATATCATCTGGAGAATTTTTTCTTAACTCATCTATCAATACTTTTGAATATTTTAAAAACTTTGGTCTATTTAGTCTTAATTCTTGATCTTTATTACTAAAATCCAGTGTTTTTGCTGGAGATATTATCATTATCATCTCTTCACCTCATATACATCTTAATCAGTTTTTTTACATATTTTCTTTGCATATCTCTAAAATAATCACTAGCTTTAGAGATAACTAATAAATTATTATTTTAATAATTATAACACAAATCAGATTAGATGATAATAATTATCATTTTTTTGTAATAACATTCTACAATCTATTTATCAACAGATTTATCTTAATCACCTGAAACTTCTAGTTTTAGTTGGTATAAAAATTTTATAATTTGCTATATAGTGAAAAAATTGCTGAAGTTACTTTCTTCAGCGATCTTTCGCGCATCTGCCTTTTCGAATACATATCTGAAAAGAATAAAAAAGCTATCTTTATAGATAGCTTTTAAATAATTTATTATAAAATTAAATTACATTACGCAATTGTGCTTTTCAATGTATTATAACAATAGTTTATTATGTCACTTCTTTTTATTATTCCTATAAACGTACCGTTGTCATCTACCACAGGAACAAAATTCTGCGAAATAGATAAGGAAATTATACTCTCTATATCTGCATTTATTGATACACTCTTATGATTAACTCTCCTATATATCTCCTTAACCTTCACTAAATTGGTATTCTTAAAATTTAAATCTGGAGTATTCTTTAGCTTCCACAGAAGATCCCCTTCTGTCAGCGTTCCAACATACTTTCCGTTTCTATCGATAAGAGGAATTGCTGTATATCCATGATGCTCCATTCTTTCCATTACCTGTCTCATGGTTGCATCGGTGTTCTCGTAAATAACTTCATTTTTAGGTGTTAGAAAAAATGCAATATTCATATGTTTCCCTTCCCAAACAAAATTTTTATTACTCTTTCTTAATCATTTTATCATATCTATTGTGCAAATGTTATTATATTTAT
Source organism: Clostridium folliculivorans (assembly GCF_024341905.1). Lineage (GTDB taxonomy): Bacteria > Bacillota > Clostridia > Clostridiales > Clostridiaceae > Clostridium_AR > Clostridium_AR folliculivorans. Next base: position 206,358 of record NZ_BQXY01000001.1, on the reverse strand, counting down.
ATTAATTTACACTTTATCAACAATATAAATACTACTACTAATTTATATCAATTTGGTGTCAAACTAAGTCTTACCAACTCATTATCGATTAATAAAACTGCCCTCAGTATACTTTATTATTAAAATGGAACAATAAAGTATAGGAGTGATTTTATGAAAAAATTTTTATGTTTTTATTTTTCACTTATTATATCTCTAAATTTATTTTCACATTCATGTATAGCTGATACTGTCCCATATCATTCTAATCAAAGTAGCTACATAGAACTTTACAAAACTAAATGTTTAGATAGTATAAATACCATTAGGGCATATTATTCTTTACCCGAGTTCTCTATAGATAAGGAACTTAGTACTTCAGCCCAGATTTATCTTAATAACTTTAAAACTTATGAAAATGATTTATGTCCTTCTCAATCTAGCTCTGATATAAATTATTGCATTTACAAGCAAAGATTTACTAATCAATATTCTATTAACACCACCATGCTAACTCAAGCTCTAATTGAGGACTATAAAGGATATCTATTAAACCCCAATATAAGTAAGATAGGTTTTTATGTGATAACAGATAACCAAACTATAACATGTACTCTCGCATTTAAATATAACTAAAATCGTTAATAAACGCCTAAATTTCTTACTATCACATGTGATTCTGCCTAAAATCTTCAGTATAAATTAATTTATAGATAAGTACATAATTATCTTTTACACTAGAAAAGGCAAACATAATATTTAGTTTGCCTTTTCAAATTTATAATAATAATCAGTATACTCAATATCATTCAATACACTGTTCACATTATTATAAATCTCGTCTCCACTTATAGTCTTTTTAACAATAACTTCTTGTAAGACTTTTGTATTACACTTTGGACATTTACCAATACCCATAAACCTCCAATTAAAAAGTTTTAAAGGCCTTTCCACATTTATATTGGTTTTACACTTTGGACATTTATAATCTAATTTAGAAATATCTATCTTATAGTTTTGAAGATCTTTTATCATGATTGCAGGCATATTATAGACATCTTTTACTATATAACCTTTTACTATCCTATTATTAAAAAGCCTTTTAAACACTTCTGATGTATACACTGCATCATTCAATGCATCATGAAGTTTACTCTCATCAACTTTTATCTTTAATTCTTCTAAAGCGTTTTTTAGACTTAATGCTTTCTTATGCCCAAGTATTTTGGTTACATACTCTTGTATATCTAGATATTCTTTTAACCAACTTACATTATTATAATTGTGATAAAATGCATTTCTAAATATTTCAGCTATATCATCTTTGGCCCAAGAACATATTATAGAATCATCATCCACGAATTCCTTAAGTTTGTCCATTGCTTCATTAAAGGTTATTCCTACACTCAAATTATCATCCGTTATTCCTGTAATTTCAGTAATCTTAGGATTTAGTACATTTAAAGCACTAGGCTTTACATATGTTTTAAATTGACTTATACAATTCATCATTTTATCAAGCTTTACTGCTCCAACCTCAATTATCTCATTTTCTAACTTAGGCTCTTTAAATTCTTCATAAAGACTATAAAAATTAGGATAATATTTAGTTATATTTTTTAGATTATTAAATTCTAAATCTATTATAACATATCCCATTGCCTCATCCCCTCATCATATCTCTTATTATAATTATGCCATAAATAGTTATTTATTTCACTTTTATTTACTTCTTTAATAAAAAAAATATACACCTTAATTCTTTATATCCACAATTAAAAGAAAAAAATCAGACCATAGGTCTGATTTATACTTGCTTTATGACTCCAATTGCAACGCCTAAAATGGATGCATCTCTATTCTCAAGTGAAATAGGTTGATACTTCGGATTTTCCGGCATTAAATATGGAATTTTATCTTTCAAATTTAGTCTCTTTAGTGTAGCGCTACCTTCTATCTCTGCTGCTACTATATCATTGTGATCTGCAGATTGCTGTCTTCTAATAACAACAAAATCTCCATCATTAATATTAGCATTCTTCATACTATCACCTTTTACATGAAGTATAAAGTTATCTTTTTTGCCTCTGATCCAATTGTATGGAATATAAAAATTACTTTCCTGTTCACCATTCATAGGTATAGGTTCACCGGCAGCAATATCGCTATACATAGGCACTTCAACAAGCTCTTCTTCCTTAATAACTTCTTGCTTATCATTATAATCAATTATTATTTCATTACTAGTAGATGCTCCGTCTATCATAAAAGCATGTTCACTTTTATGTTTAAGGTTAACATAAGTAAATCTCTCCAGTGAGTAATCATCTAATTTTTTCACTGAACTACAAGAAAATCTATAATTTTTGAATGTGTCAAAGTCATTCATGTAGCTTAGCTTTATTCCATTCTTAAGCCATGCATATCTTTCTGAACTTTCAATTGTATTTATAAGATATGTAAAAGATGAATAATCTTTTTTATAATATAGTGCCTTAACGAAATTTAGCTCTCCTCTAGTTAAGTTCTCACAATTATCTAGAAGAATATGTATGTATTTAGTATTATCATTTTCAACCATCGACTTTGCATACTTAGTTTTATCATATTTATCAACGAAAGATAGTTCTTTCATCCTACTTTGATACTGTACATTTAAACTGTAAAGTACCTCTCTTGCTGAAGAGTTTTTTCTTACAGCTTTTCCTCTACCCCTTCTGTTAACCTCAGCATACTCTTCCTTTGATAGCATACTTGCTTTTATCCATTGTATTTCATCAAGAATAAAATATATAGAACTGTTTTTTATTGTTCTAATTTTATTTATACTTTGTTCATTAGCTTCTAAAACTTCTCTTAATATTAAAAGTTTATCTGATTCTGTTATATCTTTAAATTTAGTTCCATTATTTTCAACATATAATTCAAAGTACAGATCAATTAATTCATCTAAGGAAAAAAACTCAATATCTTTTTCTATAAGTGAAAATAGGGTAATACTGCTAGGTTTGTTCTTTTTCACTGTTGCTTCGTAAAAAGACTGAACAAGCATTTTATTGTTATTATTGGTAGCAATAAAAGCAATCTTATCACTGTTATATAAACAATAATTGTTTTTCAGATTTATAGTCCTATGCAATGCTGCTGAAGTTTTTCCTGTATGTAAATAACCTTTTACTACTTGTACACCGAGATGCTTAGAATTTATGTATCTATTCTGATTTCCCTCAAAATTCATTTGTTTACCTCCGTACATATAAAAGAAAAAAATTATATTGAACTCAAAATTTTATTCAATATAATTTAATGTAATATATTAATTATATACTATTTTAGTAACTTATTAAATACTCCTTTAGATTTTTTACTATCTCACTCATATAGTTAAAATCTATATTTTCTACCTTATCATCAGCTCTATTTATGTCTTCAAATCTATATATTGAAGTATCAGTCAAAAGAATTGTTTTAAATCCATCCTTTGAAAATGAATAGCTATCCTTTATTCCGTAACCAATTAAAAAGTCCTTGTTTATATTTTTAACTGGCAGCAATGAACTTTCATCAAAATAGCCTGTAATATTTCCAGCTAAATCTTTTGAATCAGAATTGCCTACTACTGCTAAAAAATTAGCCTTATTAGGCATTGAAGGCCCTATAAAAGGATATCTTTGTGATAAAGATTTATCTGAATAGTATCCTATTGAATCCAGCACTATTACTCCTTCAATATTTTCATTTTGTTGTTTTATATAGTCTGCATATATCTTACTGCCCATTTGGTCAGTTTTTGCAAATACTTTTTCTCCGTTTACAAAGGCTACAAATCTTACATTATGATAGGCATTAGTATTCTTATACAAATCAGCTAATGTAAGCAAAGCTGATATTCCAGATGCTCCACCATCTGCGGAACCTGATGTTGAATCATAGTGAGCCCCTATTATAACAGTCTTGCTATCCTTATTCTTATTTAAACAGTTTTTTGTAGCAATAATATTAGAAAATGTTTTATCCCCAATTTGATAATCTTGTATTCCTATGTTGTATCCCATTGACTTAAACTTACTTATTATGTACTGCTTACTCTTTTCTAGATTATCATAATTATTATAATCTCTTTTGCCTATCTCTTTACAGAATACATTTACATTCTCCTTTAAGGTTTTGGCCACACTTTCATCTCCATTAATAGTAACCTTCTTAGAGCTTTTCCACCCATAAGTTGTGGAGGCCAACGCAAATAATAACAAAACTAAAACAACTACCCAATTTATTTTTCTCTTCATACTCCACCATACTCACTATTTTATTAATATACTACTTCATAATCAAATTTATATTTTCAAACTCTCTTACTATGGATATACCACTTGGTAATAAAACTTATTATTTTTAAATTCTCTCACCAGAAACCGTGAGGGTTTTAAAAATAGATTTCAGTATAAAGTAATCTATCTAAATAATAAAACTCCAAAGTGTATGTTTTATTCAAAAAGGAAATAAATATAACATTTTGGAGTTTTATCGGTATAATTTTACTCTACCCCAATGCTACTGTCAATAACTAGATATTTATTCCAGCCATCTTCATAAGATAAATAGCATTTCTTGTAGTAGATTTACCTTTTCTTAACTTATAATCAAATTTAATTTCATTGTTTTCATAGTGTTCTCTAAAATTGTAATTTATAACTTTTTTATTGTTTTCTTCAAGATCACATAACTCTAAATCATGTGTAGATACAAGTCCTATAGCAGTTTTTTCACTAAGCTGATTAATTAAAATTTCAGCCCCAGTATGTCTATCCTTTGAGTTTGTTCCTCTAAAAATTTCATCTAGCATAAACAACACTCTTTCTCCATTATCAGTGGCATTTATTAGACTTTTTATTCTCAATATTTCTGCATAAAATGAAGATATATTTTCCTCTAGATTATCTCCTATTCTCATACAGGTATATATATTAAGTATTGGACACTTATATGCAGTTCCATTAACCGGAGCTCCTACATATGTAAAAATTGTATTTATACCTATAGTTCTGAGGAAGGTACTCTTTCCAGACATATTTGATCCAGTAACAAGCATTATTCTATTGTTATTATTAAGCGAAAAACTATTAGCTACAGCTCTTTCCCCTAATAATGGATGACTGACATTTTCTCCCTCAAGTGATAAGTCCTCAGTTATCTCTCCATAAGCCCAATTTGGGTTATCTCCACTTATATTTGCTATGGAGCATAAAGCTTCAATCTCTCCTAATGCTTCAAGCCACTGCTCCAATCTTTCACTATTTTTTCTTCTCCAATATTCTAGTCTTGTTAGTAAATGATAATCCCAAAGTAATGCTACATTTATTATTATATATATCATGTTTTTTCTGTCTGCAATCTTGTTAGCAATGGAATTTAATTCTTTCATTTCCTCAGTAAAGTTAAATTCATCGTTAATAAGCGTAGACTTTATTTTTGTTAGCTTATTTGAATGAAAACTTTCATGCTCAACTATTTTAATCATATTAAAATAAGTATATATGCTGCCCTTAAGCTCATAAACTATATCTAAAGCTTCATTTCTTTCTTTAGTACCAAGCTTTAACACTAAAAAATTAAGAATGCCTATAGATACAGGAAATATTGATATTATATAGTCAGTGGAAAAGTACAAAAATGTAACTGACAAGAAAACTACCGGAAGTAATATCATTGCAATCTTCATAAAGCTCCCTAAGATATTTTCATTTTTTCCTTTACACCATTGTATAAAATTTTCAGTATCACCTAGTGCTGAATCTTTAAGACTTCCTTCAACCTGAAGCTTTTGTCTAAAATCTATATTTTTTCCTAACTCCTTTACTGCCTGCTGTCTCTCATAAATCTCTTCTCTGCCTGGAAGCGCCTTTAATGATAATAATGAAGCCAACTTCTTTCTTCCATAAGAAGTTTTTGTTGTGTTTATCCATTGAAATAATGAGTGATCACCAAATATATCTAGGTCGTTAACAAAAGGATGTTTTATATCCAAAAATTCTGATCCGGTATCCTGAAAACTCTTCCATTCACCATTTATTCTTTGTATTGCTTCTTCATTTATCTCAATATACTTTTCTCTTCTAACCTTTTCCTCTAGTTTCTTTGAATGCAAATATACAAAATATATAAAAAGAACTATTGATATAATCAGTAGACCATATATTAGATAGTTTCTTCCTACATAATACATTGTAAAACATGTAGCTATAAAAACCATAAAAGTCACAAGCCTCAAAAAACTTACCAAATTGCATCTACTCGCAATTTCTTTATATATTTTTTCGCCTTCACTTTTTCTATTATCATAAAAACTCCTATCCATCCAGCACCTCCTAAATTATGTTTACATTATATATGATTTTAACATATTCTGTAATAAAAACAATCTTTAAGATTAGAAGTTAACAATCTATAAATGTGCACCACGCTGAAATTAATTGGTTAATCATCCAACGCTTTAATGAGCTTACGCAAAGAATTAATATGATTTTATCATATTCCATGGCTAAAACTGTAAACTCACTACGTTCGAACAGTACAGTTTATTAACGCCATTCCATCTGAAAAAATCATTTAATTCTAATAGCTCGCTCATAGAGCATCTCCTGTATAACCAATTAATTTCAATAATTTTCTTTAACATAGCCTATAATTTATATAAAAATATAAAGATGTATCATTTCATAATTAAACTACTTTCACCTACTAACTATTTTTTAATAGATACGGCAAATTATAAATTTAACTATTAAAATGATACATCTATGTTATATTCCTACTATTTTAAGCTATTGTATATCTTATCTAAGTTATCTTTCATACTTTCATAGTAATCTTTATTATCTTCTTTGCTTTCTATAGTGTAAATTGTTTGAATTTTAGCACCTACTTCATTTGCCAATGTCTGTGATACTTTAGGACTTGCTAGTTGCTCTGAAAAGATAGTCTTTATATTATTAGCTCTACAGAATTCTACAAGATCCTTTAGTTTTTGTGGAGTTATTTCTCCTTCTGCAAATACATCTTCTACACTCATTTGTTTAAGACCAAAATCTCTACATAGATATCCAAATGCCTCGTGACCAGTAACAAAATCTTTAGTCTTCAGCTCACTGAATTTTGTTTTATTATCCTGATAAAGTTTTTCAAGTTTATCAGTGAATTCCTTGTAGTTCTTTTCATAAAAGTCTTTATTTTTACTATCAGCTTTTACTAAAGCTTCCTTTATGTTATAAGACTGAATTTCAGCGTTTTTTAAACTTAACCAAATATGTGGATCAACTTTTCCATCAGTTTTTATTTGTTCTATACCTTTTGAACTATCAATTAGCTCAATTTTATTTTTATCTTCTATGGTTTCTTCAACTTTATCTAACCACTCTTCCATGCCGAAGCCGTTATAAACAAATATACTTGATTTGTTTAGATCCACAAGATCTTTACTCTTAGGTTCAAAGTCATGGGGCTCCATACCTTCTGGAACCATTACATTTACATCTATCTTGTCTTTACCTATAGCCTCAGCAAATTCTTTCAAAGGATTTATTGAAACAGTAACTTTTAGTTTATCGCTATCGGTTTTCCCTGTGCTTTTAGTGCATCCTACAAAACTAGTAACCAGTAATAGAGATGAAAGTAAAGTTGCTACCTTTAAACCCAACCTTCTAATATTCATATTGCCACTCCTTTTTGCAAATCATTTGCATTACGTTTTAAAGTATACAATCTATAAAAAGTATTGTCAATATTAGGTTGTAAAATACATTTTAAAATTAAAGACTGATTACATTTATTCGATCCTTGGTGCAAACTATATCCAATTCTCTTTTCTGACAAGTAAATATTATTATCTGTCTAATATCTGATATCTCGTATAAATAATTAAGTATATTTCCAAGTCTTTCATCATCATACTGTACAAATGCATCATCTAAAATTATAGGCACATTTTTATTTTCAAATATCATATCAATTAAAGCAAGCCTCAAAGAAATATAAGCTTGATCCCAAGCCCCATTACTTAAATATTCAGCTTTTATATACCTTCCATCGTTACTTTGCTTAACGGTAATTTCAAAAGTCTCATTTATTTTAACATCCGAATACTTTCCCATTGTGATTTTACTTAAAATAGCAGTAACTTTCTCATTTAAGACTGGTCCAAAACTCTTTTGTATCTCTTTAAAAGATTCATCCATAATCACTTGAGCTACTTCTATTGCTCGTACAGTCTTATCGCCTTCTTTTATCTGTTCTTTAACTGATTCTATGTCTTCTTCAATTACATCAAGCCTTCTTGTTGTTAAAAATATATTTTTTATGCTATACTCTATGTCTTTCATATCTTTTTCTATATTGAGAAGTTCTTGTTGTTTTGAGCGGATATCATTTTCTATCTCGTCCTCATTTTCATATGAAAATTCATTAGTCTCATTAATTATTTCTTTCACTTCATCTTCTATAGCTTGTATATCCCTATCTTTTAAAAGTAACTTATAAGTTTCTTCAATAGAATTTAATCTTACCATTATCTCTTCACGCTGCTGAAGCTTATATCTCATATTCTTTATCTCTTCCGGGATATCTTCAAGATCCAAATGCTCTAACCCAAGAGTTTTTAATCTACTATAAATAGTCTCTTTCTTTAACTTTATATCGTTTTGAAGATAATCGAGGTTTTTACTTATAGATAATATCCTATTATCTATTTCTTCCTTTTCCTGAGTGATAATCCTATATTGTTTTATATTCTTCACAAACTCTTCTATATCTTTACTCTTTGAAATTGATAAAACAGAATTAATAACCTTCTCATTTCTAATTGCGCTATCTTCTAGTTCATAGAGGTTCATATTCTTAATGCTATTTCTCTTTTCACTAATTCTTGCTTTAAGAATTTCTATTTGATTATTATAAATATCAAAGGTATTCAGATACTTTTTAAAACTTATATGATCGGTGCTTCCTGTCATGTTAAAATATTTGTTTAATTGCTCTTCATATTGTTTGAACGATTCATTCAAAGTACTTATGGTATTTTCTTCTTCTGACTTAATTAAGTCTTGATCAATATGATATTTATTTTTGCTAGATATCATAAACATCATTCCACTAAATATGAATAATATAAAAGATATTATCACCCCAATGTTTAGAGGGATTAAGCTTGTTAACGCTGCAAAAATAGAAAATACCGCACATATTATCAACACTAATGAAATAGCATTTATGGCTCTATTTTTACTTTTTAAACTTTCAATTTGTTTTTTTTCCACTGTCGTTTTTGATTTTCTATCAATTAAGAACTTAATTTCTTTCAAATCTTCTTCATAATTAAGAAGTAGCCTATCTATTTCTTCTCTGTGCTCACTTATAGTTTTGTAATCTCTTAGATTATTTATCTTTTGTTTTATTTCATCCTCTATTTTATCAATATCTTCATTTGTATCCAATATCATAGATATTTTCTCTTCTATAAGTTTTTGCTCTATTGAAACTTTTATAAGCTTTTCCTCAATATTTAAATCAAACTCATCAAAGTTCTCATATATACTTAAGTAGTTGTTCTTTTCTTCAAGTTGTTCAAGAAGTTGTTTTTCTTCTTCTTGTCTTTGATTATTTATATCTAGAAGATTAAATAAGCCTGTTACGTCTTCATGTAAACCATCTAAAAAATAATAATCAATTACACCATTGCTAGAAATCAAGTTGTATTCATATTCTTCTTTTCTCTTTTTTAATTCTTGACTTTTCCTTAAATAATCGGTTATCTCACCATATTCTTCTTTTAACTTTAACCTTTTTAAATGTTTTTTATAAATTTCTAGTTTTTTAATAGTGATTTCAAGTTCATCCCTTTTAGCTTTAACATCTAAGTAGTTTTTTTCGTTATTCAAGTTTGCCTCAGCTAATCTTATAGCATTATTTCTCTCGTTTAGTAAGCTATCGAATCTTACTTTGAGCAAATCAAGCTTTCCGCCTTTTCTTTGGGTTACTAGAGACTTTTTATATTGTTCTAGTGTATCTTTAGCTTTTTGATAAGATATATTTTCGTTACCTGTTTGAAAAGAATTAGATATTTTATGTAAAATATCATCTTCTTTTGAATTTTTCACTTCACCACTTAGTTGTTTAATGAAAAGAGTATTTTCAAATGCTGCTGAATTAACGTCAAATATATTTTTGCCCACATTGTCTATGTTAAGAGACGGAATTTCTTCACCTGTTATACAATCAATAGTTTGTATCGTATCTTCTTTCTTTGTACTTCCAAAAGTTCTCCTTATTATATAATTATCAGCATTGTATTCAAAATAAATTTCACCTTCTGCTTTATTATCATTTAAATTAAGGTATCTGAGTCTTTCATTTTCTCTTGCATCTTTTACTCTCTTACTATTCATCCCATAAAAGCATGCCTTTATAAATGCTTGGATAGTACTTTTTCCTGATTCATTATGACCATATACTATATTAAACCCCTCAGTAAAGCTAATTTCCTTATTTCTTACTTTACCAAAACTCTTAATATCTATCTTCTTAATTATCATTTAGTCTAATCTCTCCTTCAGAAAGACTTTGTATACCAATCTTTAATGCTAATTCATATATAGATCTCTCATCATCTGTACATTCATCTATTCTCTCCATAATCTTTTTTGCAAATATACCTTTTACAGAATGTTCTTCAATAACTTCAGCTATATCCATTTTTATTTTTGTTGAATCTTCTAACTTAATAAAATAGAAATATTCTACTAACTTATTGACCAACACCTCTAAATCTATATTAAAATCTTCATGAATTTCTCCTGTTAGTACGATTTTATATAAATCCTTAGTTCTACTTCCTTCATTCACTACTTTTAATATTTTTTCTTTAATATCATCATAATTCATTGCATCACTTATATTAACATTCACTACCAAATAAGTTCTCTTGTTCATAGGAATAAACTTAAGACTATTGAAATTCTGTCCAACTTCTCCTAATATAATCCCCTTTTCACCTAACTCATCAAAGCCTCTACCTTCTGGGCAGCCACAATAAGCATATAGAGTATTACCTGCTCTTTTTATTTGAGAAAATTGGTGTCTATGACCTAAAGCTATGTAATTCATAGATGAGTTCTCTATGTCTTCAATAGTTATTGGATTATATTCATTTAAATTATTTCCGTTTTCCACCTCTCCATGAAGTACCATTAACTTTATTAAAATCTCATCCTCGTTATCAACCTTAAAATCTCTTAGCATAGATTTTTTGACATAATTACCTGTAAACCCCGCTCCGTATACAACAACATTTTTTCCTTCTAGCTTATATCTTGAAAAGCCAGCACCAAATATATGAACATTTTTGGGCCAGTTTATCATGCTATAAAAGGATCTATCATTATTAGGATCATGATTTCCAGGTGCAATAAACACTTCTATATTAGGAATACTTTCAAGCTTCTTTCTCAATAAATCCAAGGTGCTCTTTCTCACACGTAAATTATCAAAAATATCACCTGCTAATAAAATAGCATCTACATTTTCATTACTTGCTAATTCAATTATGGAACCGAATGTATCTTGAAGCTCTTCCTTTCTTTGCTCAGCTATATCACTAGATAAGTCTGTAAAAGGAGTATCAAAATGCAAATCGCTACAGTGCAATATTTTTATCTTATCCATAGTATCCTCCATTTGCCATTTTATAAACGAACTTTTGTTCTCATTTTAGCATAAAAATAAATCAAAAAAAAGAGGCTAAACCTCTTTTTACTTATAACTTGATTATTTATATATATTTTGCCCAAAAGTTGCTTTGTATGGATAAACATCCTCTACACTTTTACCTAAGCTACTAGCAAATTCCTCTGCATTTACTTCTTTTATTGCTTTGCCATCCTTAAATACTTTTATGTTGTAAATCTGTCCTTCTTCATTTATCAAAAATTCTCCATCATAACTTGAACCATCATCAAAAGTAACTATACCTTTTTTCCAATCCATGAGTTATTCCTCCTTGTAAAGCTTCTCTTTATTGCCCAGAGATTATATAATCAAACCTCTATTGAAAAGTATGCAAGATTAAGAGTAGCATATTGTTATTTAATTTAAGAACAACTAATAAAAGACTATTAATTTATTAAAGAATAAAAGGGCACAATTTCTTGTGCCCCGGTATTAGAATATACTATCTGGCGGTACATCATTACTCATAGTAACTCCTCCCTTAATGGTCAGATTACATAACTAAGATTCAACCTACCAAATGCATTCCACTATGACTAGTGATTAGTTGTCATGTGTCCTTCGAATTCCTCTACCATTCTTTTTACCATTTCTCCACCTACGGAACCACATTGTTTTGATGTTAGATCTCCATTATAATCACCTAATGGAACTCCTAGTTCTCTTGCTACTTCAAATTTAAACTTAGATAATCCTTGTTTCGCCTCTGGAACTAATGTTCTTGATCTTGACATATAACATTCCTCCTTTGGTTTTGAGATGGCTTTTCCGTATCGCAATATGCTAAATTAAAATTTTAACTTTTTGCTTAACAGCAATATTATTAAAACTTGCTTCAGCTTAAACGATACTTCAGCAGTAAACCTTTTTGGTTTACACTATTATGTTAACCACAAACAGTATTAATAGACTATTGAATTAAATACAATTTTGGTATGTACTTCCTTTATAGCTTTTGATTACGTTAATAGCTTCTCTACTGCTATTAACTAAAATAGGATTTATACCTGAATTTTTAATAAACTTTTTTAGTTGGTAACTTCCTATTATGGATTTAGGCATTATTATAATGTTAATTGTCCATTTTTCTTTAGATGTACTTCTTAAAAATTCGCAATATGTATCACTTACTTCCGATTTTATAAGTTCTAAACCAGAAACATCCATTACTAATATCTTATTTTCAGTATCTACTGTTTCTGTAACATCTATGTATTCTTTTATCATATATGTCAACTCTTCATTTCCTATATATCCTTTAATTATGTTTCTTATAATACCTTTTTTCTTATAATACTTAAAATAATAGTACATTTTCCCACCCCAAATTTAATACTCAAGAGCCTTTTCAAATTTTACTTATACTTAATACAAAATTCATAAGATTATAAAATTTATTGATCTATTATTTATTATGTATATTCAATGTAATAATATTAAAAAAATAAATTCATAAATACTAATTACAAATATTCACAGCAAACATAATTATACTATATTTTCTATATGTTGTAAATTTTATTATTAACTATATTATCGTTATAATCAAGTTTTACTGAAGCACAATTTATAAAATCTATTAAAATAGCCTGAAATTATATTATATGTTTTAAAGTAATACCATAATAATTCCTTCATTCATGAAACCTATTAATTATAACTCATATACTAATACTCTTAAAATTCATTAAATAAATACAATAAAAATCCACGAATATCCAAAAAAATATTCGCGGATTATACTTGTAAGCTTCGTTTACCATATTGGCAGGGGCAGTAGGGATCGAACCCACAACCTACGGTTTTGGAGACCGCCACTCTACCAGTTGAGCTATACCCCTATAATAACACTTACAAAAGATATAATATCATATTTGTGAGACATGTGCAATAGCTTGTTGTGAATTTTGATAAATTGTGAATATTTAAACAACATAATATTAAAAGGTAGTATCTTTAGTTATATTAACAACTAAAGATACTACCACTTTATATATTACCTCATGCTATAAGCAATCGATAAAAGTCTTATTTAGAAGCAGCTTCTACTACTGTACTTCTGAAGTATACAAATCCTAGTGGGGATTTTTGTAAATCAGTTATATTGCTCTTAAGTGCAAGAACGTTAGTGTAGTAGTATATTGGAATTATTGGCATATCATTCATTAATATGTCTTCTGCTTTATGCATATCATCAGTTCTCTTAGCAGCGTCAGTACCCTTCTTAGCAGCGTCAACTAACTTGTCATATTCTGGGTTAGTGTAACCAGGGTTGTTATTTCCACCGTTAGTGTAGTACATATCTATAAATGTCATTGGATCATTGTAGTCAGCGATCCATGATGTTCTACATACCATGAAGTTATGCTTTGTTAAATCGTCTAATTGAACTTTTCTTTCTTCATTAACTAGTGTAACGTCGATTCCTAAGTTCTTTTTCCACATTTCTTGTATAGCTTGAGCGATGTTTTGATGTCCTTGTCCTGTGTTGTACTTAATTTCAAGTTTAGGGAAGTTCTTACCTTCTGGATATCCAGCATCAGCAAGTAACTTCTTAGCACCTTCAACATCAGCTGTAGTCTTTAGGTAATCCTTATTCTTAAATTCTTTTCCAGTACTATCAACTATTCCCTTAGGAACGTATGATGTAGCAGGTTGTTCTCCACCTTTTGTTACATTTTCAACTATTGCAGTTCTGTCTATAGCCATGCTAAGTGCTTTTCTTACATTAACGTTGCTTAATGCTTTAGCAACATCTGCAGAAACGTTCTTGTTTGAAACATTTACTGCATAGTAATATGTTCCAAGGTATGGGTAAACCTTAGCCTTACCATCTTTGATTAAGCTTTGCTTTTGTTCTGCTGGTAATAAATCTGTAGCATCTATTTCACCAGATTCGAAAGCATTTAATGCAGATGTTTCATTATCTAATAGTGTATATTGGATTTTGTCAAGCTTAACGTTTGCTTTATCCCAATAGTTATCGTTCTTAACGAATGTCATATGATCTTTTTGAGCATATTCAGACATTTTGTAAGGTCCGTTTGATACAAAAGTCTTTGCATCTGTAGCCCATCCTTCTTTGTTTGCATCAACTATATCTTTTCTTACTGGGAAGTAAGTTGGGAATGCAGTTAAAGCTAAGAAGTAAGCTGTTGGAGCCTCAAGTGTAACTTCTAGTGTATAATCATCAACTACTTTTATTCCTACATCTGAAACTTTAGCTTTTCCGCCATTATATGCTTCACCATTTTTGATGTAATATAATTGGTAAGCGTAATCTGATGCAGTTTCTGGAGCTAAAGCTCTAGTCCAAGCGTAATAGAAATCATTAGCTGTAACATTCTTTCCATCTGACCATTTTGCATCTTTTCTTAAATGGAAAGTATACTTAGTTCCATCGCTTGAAACATCATATTTTTCAGCAACTCCTGGATTAACTTTATTGTTAGCATCTACGTTTTCTAAACCTTCAAACGCATTAACGTCAACAATACCGCCTTCAACAGAGTTGTTTAAGCCTGGATCTATTGTTTTTGGTTGAGCCCCAAGGTTATACTTTACAACCTGATCAACCTTTGCTGTAGAAGATGCATCATCTTTTTTACCACAGCCTACAAAAGTTGTTCCTACTACTAAAGTAGCAAGAATTAATGAAAGAACTTTCATTTTGTTTCTTTTTAACATTATTGTACCCCCTTATAATGGAAAATTGTATAATTTATTTAAACAAATTTATACCTAATTAAAATTAATATAAATGACAGGCAACTGAATGATCTTTACCTACTTCTTTTAATATAGGTGTTACCTGTGAACAAATAGGCTTAGCATATTTACATCTATCTTTGAATCTACATCCAACTGGTGGATCTATTGGTGAAGGAGTTTCTCCTTGCAATACGATTCTTCTATTTTTGCTTGCCATATCTGGATCTGGTATAGGTATCGCTGATAATAGAGCTTGGGTGTAAGGATGTAATGGCTTGCTATACAACTCATTACTTTCTCCAATTTCAACTAGATGACCTAAATACATTACCCCAATTCTGTTAGAAATATGCTTAACCATAGATAAATCATGAGCAATAAAAAGGTAAGTTAATCCTAAATCATGCTGTAGATCTTCAAGCATATTTACAACTTGTGCCTGTATTGAAACGTCTAGAGCTGATATAGGTTCATCACAAACTATGAACTCTGGGTCAACTGCTAAAGCTCTAGCTATACCAATTCTTTGTCTTTGACCACCCGAGAATTCATGTGGATATCTTGATCCATGATCTCCATTAAGTCCAACCTTTTTTAATAGATAAGTTATCTTATCATTTCTTTCACCTTTACCAAGTAACCTTTGAGCATCAATAGCTTCACCTATTATATCCCCAACAGTCATTCTTGGATCTAGTGATGCATATGGATCTTGGAATATCATCTGCATCTTCTTTCTTAGAGGACGCATTTGTCCTGGACTTAGCTTAGCTATGTCCTTACCATCATAAATTATTTGACCTTCAGTTGGCTCATATAATTTTATGATTGTTCTGCCTGTCGTAGTTTTACCACAACCTGATTCTCCTACAAATCCTAGTGTTTCACCTTTTTTTATGCTAAAAGATACATCATCTACTGCTTTAACATTAGATACTTGTGTACCTAGTATGCCCTTTTTTATCGGGAAATATTTCTTTAAATTTTTAACTTCTAATAAAATTTTATCTTCCATTTTGTCTAATTACCTCCCTGTGCCTTTTGGAGATTCTTCTACTGCTTCATCAGGTAATTTTCTTTCAACCTTTGGCGCCATAGGATGGTTTAACCAACATGATGAATAATGATTCTCTGATATATTAAACTTCTCTGGCATAGCCTCCATACAAACTTTCATTGCATGCTCACATCTAGGAGCAAAAGGGCAACCCTTAGGAGGATTTAATAAATCTGGTGGTGTACCTTCTATAGGTTTTAATCTTTCCTTTGTATTTAGCTTCGGATTAGGAACACTATTTAGAAGGCCCCATGTATATGGATGTCTCGATTTGTAAAATATGTCACTTGTAGTTCCACTTTCTACTACTACTCCGCCATACATAACATTTATTCTATTACAAATATCAGCAACAACTCCCAAATCGTGAGTTATTATTATGATTGATGTATTTAACTTATCCTTTAATTCTTTAAGTAATTCAAGTATTTGAGCTTGAATTGTAACATCTAAAGCTGTAGTTGGTTCGTCTGCTATTATAAGTTTAGGGTTACATATAAGAGACATAGCTATCATAACTCTTTGTCTCATACCACCTGAAAACTCATGTGGGTATTGCTTAAGTCTTTTCTCTGGACTTGGAATACCTACTAAGCTTAGCATTTCAACTGCTTTCTTTCTTGCTTCTTCACCAGTTATCTTTAAATGTTTCTTCAATGGTTCCATAAGTTGATCGCCTACAGTTAATACTGGATTTAATGAAGTCATAGGATCTTGGAAGATCATACTAATTTCATTTCCTCTGATTTTTTCCATTTGTTTATCTGTAAAGCTGCTTATTTCTTCTCCGTTAAAAACTACAGTACCGCCTTTTACTTTTCCGCTTTCAGCAAGTAGTCTCATAATGCTCATCATAGTGATACTTTTACCACTTCCAGACTCACCAACGATTCCAAGTACCTCTCCTTTGTTTAAATGAAAAGATACCCCTCTAACCGCTTTTACTTCTCCAACATGTGTGTAGAAAGAAGTCTGTAAATCATTTATTTCAAGTATTTTTTCATGCATTTATATTTTCCTCCTACTTTCTCATCTTAGGGTCTAAGGCATCTCTTAAACCATCGCCAAGCATATTAAACGCAAAAACTGTTATACAAATTGCTAAAGAAGGAATTAATAATTGTGATGGATGAGTTCTCATCATTTCAACAGCTTCTGAAGCTAGAGTACCCCATGATGCTTTAGGTGCAGATATACCTACTCCTACAAAGCTAAGGAATGATTCAGTAAAAATAGCTTCTGGAATTGCTAAAGTTAATGTTACTATTATAGAACCCATACTATTTGGTATAAGATGTCTAAATATTATTGCAAACGGCTTAACACCAAGTGTTTTAGCTGCAAGTACAAATTCTTGTTCCTTTAAAGTTAAGATTTGTCCTCTTACTATTCTAGCCATAGTTGTCCACATCGATATTGTCATGGCAATAATTATACCTTTGATATCCCTTGAACCTAGAGCAACACTTATAAGTATTACATAAATTAACATTGGTATTGAGTTTAGTATATCTACTATTCTCATCATAACCATATCTACCCAACCACCAAAGTATCCTGAAACACCACCGTATATGATACCAATAAGTACATTTAGAGCACTAGCTACGAATGCAACTGTAAGTGAAATTCTAGCACCATAAGCTACTCTAGTGAAAATATCTCTTCCGAACTTATCAGTTCCAAATATATGAGCTGCACTTGCACCTTGGTTAGCAATCTTAAAATCTTGTGTAGAATAATCATAATGAGAAAACATTGGAATAAAAATAGCAGCTAAAGTCATAAGCACAATTACAGCTAATCCTAATAGTGCTAACTTATTTTGCTTAAGTCTTCTCCAAGCATCTTGCAAATATGTCATAGAAGGTCTTGCAACGCCTTCTTTGTCTTTTTCATTATCTGGAACTAATTCAAATAGATCCTTTGTGATTTCCATTACTTCACGCCTCCACTAATCTTGTATTTTAATTCTAGGATCTACAAATCCATATAAAATATCAACAATTAAATTACATATTACTAGGAATGCACAATAAAAAATGGTCAATCCCATTATTTCAGTGTAATCTCTGTTACTAATACTTGTAACAAATTCTCTTCCTAGTCCAGGAATTCCAAAAATAGATTCAACTACAAAGCTTCCTGTAAGTACTGATGCTAAAAGTGGTCCTACATAAGTAATTATTGGAATAAGTGAATTTCTAAGTGCATGTTTAACTATTACAACTCTTTGTGGTAGTCCTTTTGCTTTTGCAACTCTTATAAAATCTTGTCTTAGAACTTCAACTAAGCTTGATCTTGATAATCTTGATACGAAAGCCATTGAATATCCACCTAAAGCTATAGTAGGAAGAACATATGATGACACACTCTTCAAACCTATTGCAGGGAATAATTTTAATTTTATAGCAAAAACATAAGTTAACAATGTAGCCATTACAAAGCTTGGCACAGTTACACCAATTGTTGATATAACCATTGATAATCTATCCTGCCATTTATTTTCCTTTAACGCTGAAAGTATTCCTAATAACACTCCAAAAATCAATGAAAACACAACTGAAGCCAGTCCTAGTTTTGCTGAAACAGGGAAAAACTTTTTGATAATATCATTAACAGTTGTTCCTTCATACATCATTGAAGGTCCTAAATCACCTTTTGTTACAATACTACTAACATATGTAGTATATTGTTGAGACATCGGTTTGTCTAATCCAAACTTTTTATTTAGGTTTTCAAGTATAGAAGGTGGTAATTTCTTTTCTCCTGTAAATGGTCCCCCAGGAATCGCTCTTATTAAAAAGAAAGTTGCAGTTATTACTATAAAAATAGTAAGCAAGCTTATAGCAATTCTCTTTAATGTGTATTTAAACATCTTTTTAAGTCCCCCTTTAAATATGTTTATTGATACTAAATTCTAACTAAATCTCTATTATGTACTAAATTTCTACTTTTTCAATACAAATAATCAAATATTATTTTGTATCACTTATCCCCCGACTAACATCTCCTCATTCATTGTTATTTTTCTTAAGTTTATATAAAAAATTATAGTTACAAATTATCATTTTGTAAATAGTTTTTTGAATTTATTATTAAATGTTAATTTTGATGTGTATTTTTTTATTGTTTTACTATAAGCTATCAAATTTGGCAGTAAGTAAACATTTTCAAAGGCATTTTTTTCCCAAATCTATAATTAATATCATCTATGAAGTAATTAAATTTGCTAGATTTATAACAAATTTATTAAACTGTTAATTAATCAGTATATAAATTCAAATTTAACAATTTTTATTTTTATGATAGATTTACTAATTCTCTTACGAGAACTTTATCCATATAATGGATTAAAATTAGTACAAACATCAAAAAAATTGTTTATCGCTAAAATATTCATAACATAAATTTATTTAAATTAAAATAATTACTTAAAATATTCCAATTATACACATCCACTTTTTCACTATATTTACTTTATACTTTATAAGTTTTTCATGATTGCTTTTTAATAAAAATAAAAAAAAGATAAATTAACAAATTGATAAAAATAATTTCAATCTGGTAATTCATCTGTATATCGATATGTGTTTACACTAAAGCAATTAATATATAATTGCTCAGAATAAGCATAAGAGCAGATTATAGATAGTCATTTTTCAATGCATCATTTATATATTCTAATATTAAGAGTAAGTCTTCTCTCATATACTCCATTAATAAATCCAGCTCAGCAGCTGTATTTACTACTACTTTCCTAATGCAGTAAAAATATATTCGTTGGTGTACGTCTTACTACTTTAATAGATAACAACTTTCATCAAAGAATTTCGATAAAAAAAGACTAGTAGAAAACTTTTCTACTAGTCTTTTGGCAGGGGCAATAGGGATCGAACCCACAACCTACGGTTTTGGAGACCGCCACTCTACCAGTTGAGCTATACCCCTTCGAACAAATAAGATTATATAACATTCTTGAAAATAACGCAACATTTTTTTGTACTTATTTTTATTATTGCTAAACACTTCTTAACATAATTTATATTCTTAATAAAACTAATACATATTTAAAAAGGTATCTTATAATAATTTATGTAATTATACGATACCTTTCTAATAAACAGCTATATTTAAATTTCCGATTTATACTACAATATATGTTTAAAATTCTATGCTATACCCTACAAGAACCTAAAATAGATTTAAAATCAGAAGAAGCAAATCGTCTACTAAACTACTTTAAACCCAGCAGCCTTAACTTTTTCTTTAATTATTTCTAAATTCTTAGTCTTCATTCTTACAACTATTTCTCTTACATCAGTAACACTTTTCGGATCTATTACAACAAAACTGACTATATCAGCTTGATTTTCTGTAAGTATCTTAGATAACCTTGATATTTGTCCTGGTACATCATAAGCAGTAACTGCCATTCTTTCACCTTTGTTAAGCCCAAATACATTAGTATATTGTTCAAATACCGCATGATGAGTTAAAATTCCTACAAACTTGTCAAATTCGTCAACAACGGCAACAAAGGAAACATGAGTTTCTTCTAGTAATCCAACTGCTTTCTCAACTTCTTCATAAAGATTTATCTTAGGTATGCTTTTTCTTAGTAGATGTGATACTGAAAAATCCTCCAATAAGCTCTTTTTATCAGCACCTTTCTCAAAATAAAACTTATAAATAATATCCTGTGCTATTGAACCCTTAAAGTATTCTCCATCAACAACAGGAATTGATAAAAACTTGTTTTGGTCCATTATCTCTAAGGCTCTTCCTATTGTTGTATCAGATGTGACCGTTATTAAATCTTTTTTTGGCAATATTATAGTTTTTACTAGCATAGTCTCTCCCCCTCGATTTCCTTATATATATATTATAAGCCATTTATTGCGGTAATTATATATTATTTTTTAAAATTATCCAATAATTAAAAAAATTCTTTCATTTGATTATCTTACGCTAATTTTTATATGCAATACATAAAATTTAGCATTATTTATTGAATGAATGCTAGTCAAATTCATTAATAATTTTATAAGATTTACTATTATTCTTTTCAAATTATAAAGAATGCATTATAAATTCATAAATAATACTTATTCAATAATAGGCAATAAAAAAAGTTATAAGTATATAAAAATACTTATAACTTTTTATTTAATCCCTTAAATTTTAAACTTATGTTTTCTAAATAAGATCTATATTGCTCATCATACTCTGGTATCTTAATCTCCATTTGATAATAGGTTGTTCCAGTTATCTTACTGCTAAACTCATTAAATTTGGCCTGGTTACTATATACTATTAAGGTCTTATTTACTGATCCACTAAGCATTTTTTTATAATCATCAATTTTGGTTAAATCTGTGAGTTTTATAACATCTATACCTAAATACTTCGTAAGATAATCTAAATCTTCATCTGTTGTATATACAGTATATCCACTTAGAACACTTACGGAATCTTTTACGTCTTTACTATCTTTATCTAGCTCAGATATCATCTCTTCATAATTTTCTTCATAGAAATCCCTATTTTTCGGGTCTTTATCCTGAATCGAACTTTTTATATTATAGAGCATAATCTTATATTCGTCAGGACTTAGCCAGTAGTAAGGATTTATTTTTATATCATACCCAGCTACGGTCTGAGATTTTATATAATTCAACGTTTTAGTGCCTCTAGAAAGATTAACAATTCCTACCTTTCCTTTTTTCAGTCCATCTATAAAGCCATTTATCCAAGGCTCAGAACTAGAGCCCATGTATAAAAGCAGGTCATATTTTGAAACATTATCTAAAGAATCATTTGTAAACTTAAAGTTTAGACTATCAAAATTATTATTAAACATGTATGTTACATTATGTTTATCTTTCACCAGTTGTTTAGTTGCAGAATAAATAAATTTATTTGTAGTTATTATGTTTAAATATGTATCCCTTTGTTCTACATCATCATTTATTGTATTGACTACCTTTGGCTTATAATATGTGCTTATAAATATGAAAAAAATTATATTGATACCTATCAATACAAAAGTGAACTTTTTCATATCAAATTTTTTCATTTCGCCACCTCACTTTTATCTATTCTTTATTTTATATCTAATCTAATATTAATTCAAACATTAATGTTACTTTCTTAATGACATTATTGTCAAATTATGATAAAATAATATTCGACATTTTTCTTAACGAGGTAAGCATTATGCAAGTTTCAATCGATACTATAATACCTGCTTTATCAATAACAGTATCTCTAGCGGAGAAGTCTGTTGAAAAGGTTGTAAGAGAAAACTTAAATGGGGTAACAATCCAAGACATCGTATTTGATGATTATACGTATCATTCAAAGCGAGCTGCGTATATTGCTTTAGAACTTGGAAATGCCTTGCAGCTAGATGAAGATACTTATAAAGATCTATATATGTGTTCATTGTTACATGACATAGGCTATGGAAATGTATTGTATAAAAATTATTCAGTGGATGAAGTAATTGGCATTCATTGTCTAGAAGGCTCAAATATAGTAAAACATATCCCAAAGATATGTTATCTTTCCGACGCAATACTTTATCATCACGAGCACTGGGATGGAAATGGAGTATTTCAAAAAAAAGAAACTGAGATACCTATAATTAGTCAGATACTTAGAATGAGTGACATAATAGACTCAGAGTACAATACCCACGCTCCATATTTTGAACAAAAAGATAAAATTAAAGGCTTAATTTTAGATAATGTTAACATGATTTTTTCACAGAATATCTACGAAGCCTTTCTTAAAATTAGTTCTGCTGATGAATTTTGGTTAAACCTTGAAAACAATAGATATCTAGATTTGGTCATAAATCACCTAATTCCACCTATAGACATAAAATTAAACATGCAAGAATTGATAAACATAGGTGAAATATTTGCTGATATGATCGATGCAAAAAGTGAATTTACTGCTAGACATTCACGTGGTATTGCTGAACTAGCATATATGGTTTCTAAGCATATTGGTTATGATGATGAAAAATGCTTAAAAATGAAACTTGCTGGGCTTTTTCACGATATTGGGAAGCTTGCTATACCATCAAAAATCTTAGACAAAAACGGTCCACTAGATGGGGATGAATTTTCAAGAATAAAGTCTCATGCTTATTTCACCAGGTTAATACTTGATTCAATGGATGGTATTGAGGAGATAAGTAATTGGGCCTCAAATCACCATGAAAAACTAAACGGAAACGGATATCCTAGAGGGATAGATGGAGATATGCTATCCGAAGAATGTAGAGTTATGGCAGTTTGTGATATATACCAGGCGCTTACTGAAGACAGGCCTTACCGTAAAGGAATGAATAAGGACATGGCATTTTGCATCCTTGATACCATGGTTGAAGATGGGTCAATATGTAAGATAGCAGTAGAAAATTTAAAAAATGCTCTTGGGTAATCGTTAGATTACCTTTTCTTTTTATAAATTATTGGTTAGAATAATAAAAGTAAAAGGTTTTATTCTCGAAAGGAGATTATTATGGAATTTATAATTAATTCTGTTGATAATACTATTGAGCTAGGAAGAAAAATAGGTTCTATGTGTAATCCTGGTGATATCTTTTGTCTTACTGGTGATTTAGGTACTGGTAAGACTCATATAACTAAAGGTATAGCCGAAGGGTTAAATGTTAAAGAACACATAACCAGCCCTACTTTTAATATTGTTAATGAGTATCATAGTGGCAGACTATCTTTGTTCCATTTTGATGTATATAGAGTGTCAGATCCTGATGAAATATATGAAATAGGCTTTGATGAGTATATATTTGGAAATGGAGTAAGTGTTATAGAATGGGCCAATTACATAGAAGAGCTTATACCAGATCAATTTGTTCACATAAAGCTCTCAAAGCTTCCTGAGAAGGAAGAGAATTTGAGAAAAGTAACAATAAAATATTTTGGAAATAGATATGATTATCTTAAGGAGTTAAGTATATGATAGTTCTTTCAATAGATTCATCTTCAAGCAGTGCTACTGTTGCTTTGGTTTCAAATAATTCGGTAGTAAGCGAAATAAATATCACGGATAAGAAACAGCATTCTGAAATACTAATGACTATGATTGATTCAGTACTAAAGCTTAGTAATTTAAATGTCAACGACATTGATGGGTATGTAGTTTCTAAAGGGCCTGGTTCTTTTACTGGACTTAGAATAGGCATGGCCACCATTAAAGGGCTGAGCTTTGGAGGTAAAAAACCCACAATATCCATTTCTAATTTAGATGGACTTGCATATAATGTAATTACTCATAACGGGATAATATGTCCGATCATGGATGCTTTAAGAGGAAACGTATATACTGCCTTATATAGAAATGTTTCAGGAAACTTAGAAAGATTGACCGATTACATGATTCTTTCCATTGATGAACTCATAAATAGATTTAGGGAAGAACCTGATTCTGTACTCTTTGTAGGAGACGGAACTGAGAAGCATCTTGAAACTTTAAAAATGGCTCTTACCAATGCGGTATTTTCACCTCCTCATCTTAATTATGCTAGAGCTTCTACTTTAGGATTATTAGGAATAAATCTACTTGAGCAAGGTATTTGTGATGAAAAAGATACAGCTCCATTTTACCTTAGAAAGTCACAGGCCGAAAGAGAATATGATAAAAAAATGGGGTTAGATTAATGAATATAAAAATAGAATCTATGGGAATAGACGATATTGATTCTGTGCTTAAAATTAGTAAACTTTCTTTTCCACACCCTTGGAGTCGTAGATCCTTTGAGCAGGAATTAGAAAACAGCTTTGCAACATATCTTGTGGCTAAACTTGATGACCAAGTAATAGGTTATGGTGGAATGTGGATAATAATTGATGAAGGCCATATAACTAATATAGCAATTCACCCTGATTATAGAAATCGAGGTGTTGGAGACAAGATATTACACAAGATGATAACCACATGTTCCGAAAAAAAAGTAATCGCTATGACTTTAGAAGTAAGAGTGTCAAACATAGCCGCTCAAAAACTTTATTCAAAATATGGTTTTGTCGAAGAAGGTATTAGAAAAAAATACTATGAAGATAATGGCGAAGACGCTCTACTTATGTGGAAAAGATGGTAATAAAAAATAGCTGAAGCGACTTTCTTCAGCTATTTTTTTGCACATCTGTCTTTCACAATGTATATGAGAAAGATTTGGCAGGCATATATTCTTCTTTTTTAATCTTATTCTACATAAATTCTTCTACAAACTTTTCTCCATCTATTGGAGCCCACTTTCTATCGACCATTACATTTCCAGCAGTTAGTACTGGGTGTAGATCATGGAACGTAGGTTTACCTTCTTCCTTATAAAGTATTCCTAAAGGTATTCCTCCATCTCCAAATTCCATAGCTTTAATTATTGCGGCGCCTTTATCACTTTGGTCATAGTTTTCATCTAAATAATAAACTCTGTCCTTATACCACTTAAAAGTATTTATTTTATTAAAACTTACACAAGGCTGCATTATATCAATTAGTGCATACCCCTTGTGATTTACAGCTGCCTTAATCATACTCTTTAAGTGTTCCTTATCTCCCGAAAAGCTTCTTGCAACAAAAGTAGCACCTGCTGCGATTGCTAAAGCTAGTGGATTTAAAGGTTCAGATATTACTCCTTCAAATTGCATAGAAGTTTTTTGTCCTCTTGCAGTTGTTGGAGAACCTTGTCCTTTTGTAAGTCCATATATTTGGTTATCATGAACTAATTGAACGAAATCTAGGTTTCTTCTTATATTGTGAACAAAGTGATTTCCACCTTCTCCATAAGCATCTCCATCACCTGAAGTAACTATTACTTTTAATTTTGGATTAACCATTTTTATAGCTTGTGCTGGAGGAAGTGCTCTACCATGAAGTCCATTAAATCCATTTGCTCTTATATAATGCGGAGTTTTCGCAGCTTGACCAATACCAGAAACCATCATGAGTTCTTCTGGTGAGATATTAAGTTCCGCTACAGCTTCCTTTATGCCATCAAGTATAGAAAAGTTTCCACACCCTGGACACCATGTATTTTCATCATTACTTTGATATAATTTTAACTCTAACATTTTCTAAACCTCCCCAGATAGTCTTGAAACTATTTCATCTGAAGTTATCTGACGTCCATCATATTTCAAAATACTATCATCCATCAATATTCCTGTCTCTTGTGTTATAAGTTTACCTAATTGACCTGTAAAGTTTTGCTCTACATTTATTACTTTTTTAGCTTTATTACTGTATTTTTTCAAAAGTTTTTCAGGTAAAGGATATATATCTCCAAAGGATAATGCTCCTACCTTAATTCCTGTATCGTTAAGTGCCTCAGCTGCTTCCTTTACAGCTCCGAAGGTTGATCCCCAACTTACTAAAAGTACATCTATATCTTCTCCACCAAAATAATCCGGCTCTTGTAGATCTTCTTTTATTAACAAGTCTAGTTTCCTCATTCTCTTTTCCATCTGAGCATTTCTTATATCAGCTTCTTCTGTTATATGTGAGTACTCAGTATGTTCATCACTATCCACTAGTACCACTTGACCTTTAACCTTACCAGGTATTAATCTTGGCGAAATTCCTGATTCAGTTATCTTATATCGCCTATATTCTTCATCTAATCCAGTTCCATCTGAGATATGTCTTTCAATTTTCAAATCTTCAAGCGCAAATCTAGGTATTGTTATATTAGAATCTGCAAGATATTGATCTGTTAATAGTATAACTAAAGTTTGATACTTATCTGCTATATTTAGTGCTCTAAAAGTTTGATAGAATGCATCTTCAGCATTTCTTACACTTAGAACCACTCTCGGAAATTCTCCTTGTGATGCAGTTAGTAGAAAACTTAAGTCACTTTGTTCTGTTCTAGTTGGGAGTCCTGTTGCAGGACCTGGTCTTTGTGAGTCAATTACTACTAATGGAGTTTCAGTTATTCCAGCTAAGCCAAACGCCTCAACCATTAATGCTACTCCACCACCAGAGGAACCAGTCATAGCTCTAGCCCCTGCATATGATGCTCCAATAGCCATATTTATTGCACTTATTTCATCTTCAGCCTGTTCAACAACTATACCAGCCTCCAATGATTTTTTTGAAAGATATGTCATTACACTTGTAGCCGGAGTCATAGGATATGCCGAATAGAAAGATAATCCACCAATTAATGCCCCTAGTCCAATTGCATCATTTCCGTTTATGATTAGGTGATTAGATAAGACTTTACCTGTAATAGTAAATCTCTCATCTACTAAATCTCTACCCTTTTTGAAGGCCTCTATATTTTTATTTCTTATAGGTTCAGCAAGCTTCTTAGCTATAAAATCTTCAAAATTACCTTTTATCCCAAAATGCTTCAAGATTGCTCCTGCCGCAACAAAAGTAAAAGCTTTTGATAATCCTACATCCTTAGCTGTCTTTAGTAATGGAAGTCTAACTAATCTCTTATCATCATACTGAATAGCTTCGTCAGCTATTATTATTCCATTTTCATTTAATTTATCCTTATGAATTTCTACTGTATCTCTATCTAATGCAAGTATCAAGTCCAATTTTGCATCATGAGAATATATCGGTTCATCTCCGAATCTTATTTGTGTAAAGTTATGTCCACCTCTTACTCTAGACATATAGTCTTTATTTGAGAAAACATAAAATCCACCTTTTTTCAGAGCTTTTTCAAGGAACACGCTAACTGTATCCATTCCTTGTCCAGCGCTTCCTCCAATTAGTATATTAAGTTTCAATTAAAACACCTCTCTTATAAAACAATCCTTTAATTCCGATTGTTTCCGTCTGATTTAATAATAGTCCTAATTTTATTATTTGTAAATAATAATTATCAATTAAAATTAATTATCAACCCTCTTCAAAAGGAAATACTTGCATTTTTCTTTAATTTGCTTACGTTATTAAATTATTACTTATTAATGCTTATTCGCTTATTCATCCATCTACTATACTAGCCAATATACTCCTCCATCTTTATAGCACACTCTAAAATCTATTCTAATCTACTTACTTAATATGACAGTATTTATACTTTCTTTTTTACATAAGAACAAAAATACCTTTAATACTATTATTGATATATAGCAAAAACTTAAGATTTCTTAAGAAATTTTTATAATTGCTGTAAATTCTACCTCCTACAATGAATTTATGATACTTAAAGGAGTGTAGACAATATGAAAAATGGATTTAAAAATGTCTTGGTATTTATCATTATAATTTGCGGACTTTTATCTTTAGTAAAATATATGTTAAACCTTAAGGAATTTATTTTAGGTTCAAGTACAAAGTCTCAATCAGTTAGCAGTAATAATAATTATAAAAACGATAATAATGATACAGATATAAATTCTCAACTCTTATTAGTAAATGAAGAACATGTTCTCGAAGAAACTTATATACCAAAAAATTTAACTATACCAAATATAAAATTCGCCTCTGGTGTAAGTAATGAAGAAAAGCATGTAGCAGGAATTATAGCGCAACCACTAGAGCAATTAGTTTCCGAAGCTAAAAAAGACGGAATAACATTGCTTGGCAACTCTGGATATAGGTCATATAAAACACAACAGAATACTTATAACAATCGAGTGTTATCAGAAGGAGAAAAGCTTGCAGATGCATACGTAGCTAGACCAGGTTATAGTGAACATCAAACAGGACTATGTATTGACATAACAAATCAAGGAAAATATTTTGCAAAAGGAACGAAAGAAGCAGATTGGCTCGCAAAGAATTGCTATAGATTTGGTTTTATTATAAGATATCCATATGGTAAGAAAAACATAACCGGTATAGAATATGAACCATGGCATATTAGATATGTTGGAAAAAATACTGCTAAATATATCTATGATAATAATATTACGTTAGAAGAATATTTAGACAAATAATTATAAAGTTGGAGAAGAAGATGAATAATAATATTCTTGTTGTTGATGATGAAAGAGAAATAAGAGATTTATTAGAAATAAACCTTTTAAATGAGGGATATACAGTATTTAAAGCAAGTTGTGGAGAAGAAGCATTAGAAATATTGGATAAAGAAGATATTCACCTAATGGTTTTAGATATAATGATGCCAAAAATGGATGGCTTAGAAGTATGTAGAAGAACAAGGGAAAAATATAATATCCCAATTCTTATGCTAAGTGCCAAAGCTGAAGATATGGATAAAATACAAGGAATTATGACTGGTGCAGACGACTATGTTTGTAAGCCATTTAATCATCTAGAACTTACAGTTAGGATAAGAGCATTATTTAGAAGAGCATATTTTTTAAATACAAGAAATCATTCTTCAGATGAGATTATAAGGATAGAGTCAATGTTAATAAATAAAAATAAGCATAAGGTTACCATTGATGATAAAGATATAGATCTTACAGCAAGAGAATTTGAAATTCTCTATTTATTAGCTACAAATAGAGGGAGAGTTTTTAGCGCCGAGGAAATTTTCCAAAGAGTATGGAAAGAAACATATTTCCAGTCTAATAATACGGTAATGGTGCATATGAGCAGAATTAGAGATAAGCTTGAGCAACATATGGAAGGTAATAAAATAATTCATACTATATGGGGAGTTGGTTATAAAATTGAAAAATAGAAGATTCTATAAACATTGGTTATTACCCTTAGTTGATATATTAATATCTGTACTATTTACTTATATTATTTATCTTATAATCAGAAAAATAGTAGTGTATTCATACAACAAAATCTATTATAATAATAATTCCGGATATCTTTGGAATATATGGGCTTTTATTAGATATAGAGCTTTGGGAAGTAATACCTCTGTGATTTTTGGTGCGCTTATTTTTATAACAATATATTTACTTATAACATATAGAAAAACGAAAAGCTTAGTTTCTATAATTAATGAAACTGAAACAATGGCAAATGGTGATTTAGATAGATCAATAGAAGTTGAGTCGGATGGTGATATAAAAAATTTAGTAGAAAATATAAATAATATTTCAAGACGACTAAAAGATATAACCATAGAAG
Source organism: Clostridium folliculivorans (assembly GCF_024341905.1). Lineage (GTDB taxonomy): Bacteria > Bacillota > Clostridia > Clostridiales > Clostridiaceae > Clostridium_AR > Clostridium_AR folliculivorans. The sequence continues at coordinate 175,775 of NZ_BQXY01000001.1, read as the reverse complement.
AAAGAAGAGCACAGCAAACAAAAACTGATTTAATAACTAATGTTTCTCATGATTTAAGAACTCCTTTAACTTCAATAATCGGTTATTTAGAAATAATTGATAGGGATAAATATAAAGATGAGGTAGAACTTAGATATTACACTAATATAGCCTATGAAAAAGCCAAAGATTTAAACGTACTTATTAATGATTTGTTTGAACTCACTAAAATGCAAAATAATACTATCACCCTAGATAAGTCTGATATTAATTTAGTTGATCTATTAGGCCAAGTAGTTGCCTACTTTGAATACCAATTCAAGAATGCAAATATGAAGTCTAGGATTAACTTTTCAGAAGATAAGTTAACTGTAAATGCCGATGCAGGGAAATTAGTTAGGGCCTTTGAAAACTTATTATCCAATGCTCTTAAGTACGGGTATGATGGCCAGTATGTTGATATAACAACAAAAGTTGAAGAAAATATGGCAATAGTTCAAGTAATAAATTATGGTCAAGCAATATCAACAATAGATTTACCCTATATATTTGATAGATTTTATAGAGTAGAAAAATCGCGAAATAGCAAAATAGCTGGTTCTGGACTTGGACTAGCGATAACAAAAAATATTATAGAACTTCATCAAGGAAGTATTTCAGCTTATAGCGATGATGAAAGGACTATCTTTGAAGTTAAATTGCCAATCAAATAGACTAATCTTAACATAGCAAAAAAATAAAACAGGATGATATTTTTTTATCATTCTGTTTTATTTTATTTTATTTTATTTAAAATATTATTTTACTAATTAGTTATTTTCTTAGCATTTATAGTTGTTTCATTATATAAAATTGGTGATACTTTTTTATATAGGACTAAAGTAACTACAGATACCCCTACTCCCTTTATTAGATTAAAAGGAAGGATTATTGTTACAAGATAATTTATAATTTCTGGACTCAATACAGGTACAATTTTGTTGTACAATGGTAAGAATATATAATAGTTACCCAAAAGTCCAGCTATAGTCAATGCAATGGTTCCTAAAGATAATCCAAGTATAGCACCTTTTATAGTTCTATTTCTCTTATAAATAAAACCAGCTACAATTACCCATACTGCTCCTATTACAAAATTAGCAAATTCACCTATACCTGCAGTACTAGTGCCTTTTATCAGTACAACAAGAATATTTTTGATAAGTTCAACAGCAATCCCTGCTATTGGTCCTAAAGCAAAAGTTCCTAATAATGCTGGCAGATCACTAAAATCAATTTTTAGAAATGGTGCTGCTGGTAATATTGGAAATTCCAAAAACATTAATAAAAACGCAATAGTTCCTAGTAGTGCAATTTTAATTTGCACATTTAATTTTGATGTTGCTTGATTTGTTTGTTTCATAGTAAACCCTCCCAAAAGTTATATCCTCTGGGGCTCAAGACTAAAATTAACCTAAATAAACATAAAAAAACCCTGATGAAATAAAAGTCACCAGGGCTGAATAGACTAATTTTACTCTTTTACCTTCTTTCATCCAGACTCTACTGTCGGCTTCGGAATCTAACCGAATCATGCCTCTCGGCTCGCGGGCTTTACCGCCGGTGGGGAATCACGCCCCGCCCTGAAGATAATATTAATTTTTATATACTCATTATATAACCTTGTTTATATTTTGACAATATATTTTTTAAATATATTTCATGTATACATTTTCACTGATTCATATACTTTTATTAGTTCTATAACACGACTATGTAATACTAAAAATCGGTGCAACATTTCATTATTATCTATAATTAAAGCGTCGTCTATTTAAAAACAACGCTTTAATTATATAAATTACTTCTTATTATTTAATAACCATACTCTGTTTATTCTTTCTTCATTGATAAAGAAATTCTCTTTCTCTTCTCGTCAACTTCTAATATCCTCACCTCTACTACATCTCCTACTTTAACAACATCTAGCGGATGCTTTACAAATCTATCTGCCATTTGGCTTTTATGCACTAATCCATCTTGATGCACACCTATATCTACAAATGCACCAAAATCTGATACATTTCTAACAGTTCCCATAAGCGTCATGCCTGGCTTTAAGTCTTTTATATCTATTACTCCAGACTTGAATATTGGCTTAGGCAACTCCTCTCTAGGATCTCTGCCTGGTTTCTTTATTTCTTTTACTATATCCTTAAGAGTAGGTAATCCAACTGATAATTCTTCCACTAGTTCGACTAGGTTGAATTCTTTAAGCTTTTCATCTATATCTTTTAAATTACCACTTCTCAAATCATCATTGCTATATCCAAGTCTATTAATAAGCTTTCTTGCGACTTCATAGGATTCTGGATGAACTGAAGTATTATCTAATGGCTCTTTACTTTCCATAACCCTTAAGAAACCAGCACATTGTTCATATGCCTTTTGCCCTAATCTCTTAACTTTTAAAAGCTGCTTTCTACTTGTGAACTTCCCATTTTCCTCTCTAAAAGCTACAATATTATTTGCTATGGATGGATTTATACCTGATATATAACTTAACAATGCTGGAGTTGCTATATTCAAATCTACCCCTACATTATTAACACAATCCTCAACTATCCCAGTAAGAGATTCATCCAATTTCTTTTGAGTAACATCATGTTGATACTGACCTACCCCTATAGCTTTAGGATCAATCTTTACAAGCTCTGCTAATGGATCTTGTAATCTTCTACCTATAGATATAGCCCCTCTAACTGTAACGTCTAAATCAGGATATTCTTTAGCTGCAAGTTCAGAGGCAGAATATACTGATGCACCAGCTTCAGAAACTATAACATAAAACATCTCTTTCCCAGTTTCTTTCTTAACTTCTGCTATAAGTTTTGCTATTACTTCTTCTGATTCTCTAGATGCAGTACCGTTTCCTAAGGATATTACCTCTACGTTATATTTATAAATAAGCTCTTTCAAAACTTTTATCGTTCCAGCTACATCATTTCTAGGCACCGTTGGGAAAACAGTAGCTTTATCTAGAAACTTTCCCGTATCATCAAGAATAGCTATCTTGCAGCCAGTTCTAAAACCAGGATCATATCCCATAATAATCTTATTCTTTATCGGTGCTTGCATAAGTAAAGCTTTTAAATTAGCTTTAAATATATCGATGGCACCTTGCTCACCTATATCTGTAAGTTCACTTCTTATTTCTCTTTCTATTGAAGGAAATATTAATCTTTTAAAACTATCTTTCACTGAAAGTTCAATATACTTATCTGTAATGGAATTATTCTTTAAAGTTTTTCTCATCAAATAATTTAATATCTTTTCTTCATTTATTAAAATCTTAACTGATAAGAACTTTTCCTTCTCACCTCTATTTATTGCTAATATTCTATGTGATGGAATAGTCTTTACAGATTCTTTGTACTCATAATACATCTCATATGGTGATGACTCTGATGTATTTCCTTTAGTTTCAATTATCCCATCATTCTTTACTAAATCTCTTATCCATTTTCTATAGTCAGCATCATCAGATATTATTTCGCTAATTACATCCATTGCTCCTTGAAGAGCTTCATCTGCAGAAACAACCCCTTTATCTTCACTAACATACTTTCCAGCTTCATCTAATATATTCCCATTAAAATTGCCTTCTACTATAATCTCTGCAAGTGGTTTCAGCCCCTTTTCCACAGCTATAGTAGCCCTTGTTCTCTTTTTAGGTTTATACGGTCTATATATATCTTCAACCTCAGTTAAGGTATTTGAATTCATTATTTGACTTCTAAGTTCTTCAGTTAGTTTTCCTTGCTCCTCAATCAGCCTAATTACATCGTTTTTTCTATCTAAAAGATTTCTTAAATAGTTGAGTCTTTCAAAAAACTTTCTTAATATATCATCTGATAAGCCACCTGTTATTTCTTTTCTATATCTTGATATAAAAGGCACAGTGTTTCCTTCATCAAGCAGTTTTATTACATTCTCTACTTGCTCTATGCTTATATTAAGCTCCTTAGCCAAAGTTACATTGATGTTGTTCATATTTACCTCCCTAGTATGCGGTCTTATTTTATGAATGTACCAATTCGTATTAAACTTATATTTTTAAATTCTATCAATAAAAGCCGTGAGAGTTTTAAAAATAGATTTCGGTTAGAACTAGTACAGCTAACCAACATTCTTTAATTTTTAAAAAATGTATGGTTAATTTTTAATGTCTTTCTATATTATTTCAATATTTAAATTGAATATCCTTCTTTTTATTCTCATAGAATTAACTGATACTAATTTTAAGGAGCTTGATATGACAAGAAACTTAATATCACTAATGCTAACCATATGCATCCTATTATCCAACATCTCATTTATGTACTCTAATAAATTACAATATTTTGATTCAAATAGAGTTATTGAAAGCATAAGTTATTTATCCTCAGACACAATGAAAGGAAGATTGTCAGGAACATTAGGCAATAAACTGGCAGGAGAATACATAAAGAATTCTTTTATAAAGTACAAGCTTTCTCCACTAACCAAAGATTACTATGAGGCTTTTAATGCTACTACCCCAATAAAGATTGATGGTGTGCCTTTCCTTAGAGTATATAACAAAGAAAAAAATCTCATAAAAGATTATGAGTACGGAGCTGACTTCAAGGATAGTTTTCTAAATTATAGGACAAACCATATTACAGTAAATCCAAATGATGATTTTAGAATATACCCTTCAGCTATAGAAGTTGTTCAAGATAATAAAAGTTTTATTTTTATAGTATCCACAGATAATTTTAACTTTAGAAGCTCATTTATTTCCAAATCATCCTCTGAAATGTATATCTATATTAGTTCAAAGGTATATGATGATCTTCTAACCTATAATAAAAAAGGCTACACAATAGATTGCTCTATTCCTTACAAAGTTGAAGAAACAACACTTTATAATGTTGTAGGCGTAATTAAAGGTACGAATTCAAAATTACCGCCACTGATACTATCTTCACATTATGATCATTTAGGTGAAGATCTCTCTGGAAATATCTATAGAGGAGCTTTGGATAATGCTTCTGGAACATCATTTATGTTAGAATTATCTCGTGTTCTATCATCAATGCTTCCACCTGAAAGAGATATCATCTTTGTTTCTTTCAATGCAGAAGAATTGGGTTTATTGGGTTCAAAAGCATTTGTTGATAAAAATTACTCTCTACTTAAGAATGGTAATTCCATAAACTTTGATATGATTGGTGGATCAAAAAGTATTCCTATGACTATAATGACTGGGGAAAATTCTAATAGGAGTATTACATCTAGCAGTTTACAAGATTACTGTAAACTTAATAAGATTGATTTTAATACTGAGGCCAAAAATGCCTCTGATCATGCAAGTTTTAATAGTGCTGGAATTGATAGCATTACAATCTGCGATTCTGATTTATCAAAAATCCACACTACTAATGATACTTCTGATTTTATAGATAAGGCATCAATTGAAAGGGACTATAAAGCTTCTTGGAATCAAATTATAAAATATTGCTATAGTAATCAATACATTTTAAAAATTTATAATAAAGATTTCTATACAATTGGTTATTGCATTTCTTTGGTACTATTCTTATTGCTATTAATACCTAACAAAAATAGAATTAAAGTTGAATAGATTAAAGGCAAGTAATCATTAATGACTACTTGCCTTTAAAAGCATTGAATGTATAACCACTTAATTTCAACAATATTCTTAAACATAGACAAAAATATTGATAAGAAACTAACTTTCCTCATTGATTTAGTTTATATTCTTGCTTTCTCCTCTTAATACAGACGTTATAAACATATCTATATCTCCATCCATAACACCATTTACATTTGAAGTTTCAGTACCAGTTCTATGATCCTTTACCATTGAGTATGGGTGAAAAACATAGCTTCGTATTTGACTTCCCCATCCCATATCTTTTAATTCACCAGTTAAATCTTCTATCTTTTCTTTATGAGCTCTTTCCTTAAGTTCAATAAGTTTAGATTTAAGCATATTCATAGCAACTTCTCTATTAGAATGTTGACTTCTTTCATTTTGGCATTGAACTACTATACCGGTAGGAATATGAGTTATTCTTACAGCAGATTCAGTTTTATTAACATGCTGTCCACCAGCTCCACTTGACCTATAGGTATCTACTCTTAAATCAACTGGATTTATATCTATATCTTGATCTTTTGTAAGCTCTGGCAATACTTCTACCGAAGCAAAGGAAGTTTGTCTTTTCCCATTTGCGTTGAAAGGCGATATTCTAACAAGCCTATGTATACCTTTTTCAGTTTTCAAATATCCATAAGCAAATTCACCTTTGACTCTTAACGTAACACTCTTCACACCAGCTTCATCTCCAGCCAAATAATCTAATGTATCTAGCTTATACCCCTTTTTTTCACACCATCTTGTATACATTCTTAGAAGCATCTCAGTCCAATCATTGGCATCAGTACCTCCTACACCAGTGTGTAAAGTCAATAAAGCATCATTCCTGTCATACTCCCCTGAAAGCATAATTTCTATCCTAAATATATCTATATCATCATCTAATTTCTTTATTTCATTTATTATCTCATCTGCAGTACTATTATCATCTTCATCAATTAATTCTGCCAGAACTTCTATATCTTCTACTCTCTCACATAAAGAGCCATATCTACTAATCTTATCTTTTAAAGTTTTAGATTCCTGAGTTATTCTTTGTGCTTTATTAACATCTTCCCAAAAATCCTTTTCTTGCATTGTAAATTCAAGCTCACTTGACTTCTTTATTAATTCTGGGATGTCAAAGTGAAGCCCCCATTTCCTTAAGTATATTTTTAAATTCATTCAACTTTAAAAGCTGATTTTCTAATTCAAGCATCATATACAAATCACCCCTACTTTATTAAACTAAGTTATAGTATATCATTATATAATAATTTTACAACATCAAACAACTAACAAGTGGATAGAACTATTTAATGTTTCCTAGAAAACGTGATGCTCCTACATACGATACTTTGATGAGCTTCACAAAGAATTAATATGATTTCTTCCGCTAAAGCCTCTAAAACTGTATAACTCACTACGTTCGGACAATACAGTTTTTTAACGAGGCTCTAGCTTCAAAAATCATTTAATTCTAATAGCTCGCTCATATAGCATCTACTGTAGGAACATCACGTTTTTTGCCAATAAACATCAAATGTATCTTGAGGAAATAGAAGCAGCCGATATATATCGGCTGCATTTTCTGTTACTAAATTTTTATAATATTAAACTACTTCTCTTCCGCAGCAGTTTTTGTACTTCTTACCACTTCCGCAAGGACATAGATCATTTCTTCCAACCTTAGCTTCTTTTTTTGTTGGTTGTTTCTTTATTGAATCATCAACAAGATTTGTTGTTGTTTCTTCAACGACTCTTTCTCTTTCAGGTGTATGTTCCATTTGAACATGGAATAGAAGCTTCACAGTATCAACTTTTATGTTTTCAATCATTTCATCAAACATATTGCTTCCTTCAAATTGATAAGCCTGAACAGGGTCTTGTTGCTTATATGCTCTAAGTCCTATACCTTGTTTTAAATGATCCATATTATCAATATGATCCATCCACTTTGTATCAACAACTCTAAGAAGTATAACTCTTTCAACTTCTCTCATCTGCTCTTCACCAAAGTGTTCTTCTTTTTCTCTATATATATCTTTTGCTAAGCTAAGAAGTTTTTCTTTCATTTCATCATTTGATAAAACTTCTAAATCCTTAGGTTCAAACATTCCTTGTGGTATATATAGATCTTCCATATAACTTATTAACTGTTTTACTTCATCATCAAAAGTTTCTTCTTCACCAGATATATGTGAATCAACAGCCGCATATACCACTTCTCTAATCATATCCTGAACTTGTTCTCTTAGAGTCTCTCCTTCAAGAACTTGAGCTCTTTGCTTATATATTACTTCTCTTTGCTTATTCATTACATCATCATATCCAAGCAAAGTCTTTCTTACATCAAAGTTGTTACCTTCTACTTTCTTTTGAGCATTTTCTATAGATTTTGAAACCATCTTACTTTCAATCGCATCATCATCTGATAAACCAAGCTTCTCTACTACCCCTTGTAGCCTATCTGAACCAAATATTCTCATAAGGTCATCTTCTAATGATATGTAGAATCTTGATGCTCCTGGATCTCCTTGACGACCTGAACGTCCTCTAAGCTGGTTATCTATTCTTCTTGATTCATGTCTTTCTGTACCAATAATTTTCAGACCCCCAAGCTCAACTACACCTTCTCCAAGCTTGATATCCGTACCTCTACCAGCCATATTAGTAGCTATAGTTACCATACCCTTTTCACCAGCATGAGTAATTATTTCTGCTTCTTGCTCATGGTACTTTGCATTAAGTACCTGATGCTTTACACCTTTTCTCTTAAGAAGTGCAGAAAGTGCCTCTGATTTTTCAATACTAGTTGTACCTACTAGCATCGGTTGACCAGTTTTATTTGTTTCTTGTATTTCCTCGGCAATAGCGTTGAACTTTCCAGCAACTGTCTTATAAACTACATCTGGATTATCTGCTCTCTTTATAGGTTTATGTGTAGGAATGACAATAACGTCTAATCCATAAATTTCTCTAAATTCATTTTCTTCAGTTAATGCAGTACCAGTCATACCTGAAAGCTTTTTATACATTCTAAAGTAATTTTGGAATGTAATAGTTGCCAAAGTTTTAGATTCTCTTTCAACTTTAACACCTTCTTTAGCTTCTATAGCTTGATGTAACCCATCAGAGTATCTTCTACCTTCCATAAGTCTTCCGGTAAATTCATCAACTATGATTACTTCTCCATCCTTAACCATGTAATCTTTATCTAATCTCATTAAGTAATTTGCTTTCAAAGCTTGAGTTATATGATGTTGTAATTCCATATTATCAGCATCAGCATAGTTCTCTACACCAAAAGCAAGTTCTGCTTCTTTTATTCCATCTTCAGTAAGCATTACTGAATGAGCCTTTTCATCTACAGTAAAATGCTTCTCTTTAAATAATCTTTTTACAAAGAAATCAGCAATCTTATAGAAATCAGTTGATTTTTCACCAGCTCCAGATATGATAAGAGGAGTTCTAGCTTCATCTATAAGTATTGAGTCAACTTCGTCGACTATAGCGAAGCTTAATTCTCTTTGAACCTTTTCTTCTTTGTATATAACCATGTTATCTCTTAAATAATCAAAACCAAATTCATTATTAGTTCCATACGTTATGTCAGCGTTATAAGCTGCTCTTCTTTGATCATTGTCAAGATCATGTAGTATTACCCCTGTAGTAAGCCCCAAGAATTGATATATTTCACCCATCCACTCCATATCTCTTCTTGCAAGATAATCATTGACAGTAACTATATGAACACCTTTTCCTGCGATAGCATTTAAGTAAGCAGGTAAAGTAGCACATAATGTTTTACCTTCACCAGTTTTCATTTCTGAAATTCTTCCTTGATGAAGAACTATACCACCTATAAGTTGCTCTCTATAATGCTTCTCAGAATGTAGTCTGTAAGATGCTTCTCTAACTACAGCGAAAGCTTCAGGTAGTATACTATCTAAATTTTCCCCGTTTTTGTATCTATTTTTAAATTCTTCTGTTTTTCCTCTTAACTGTTCATCTGTTAATGCTTGCATTGCACTATCAAAAGTTTCTATTTTATCAACGATAGGAATAATCCTTTTTACTTCCCTTTCGCTATAAGACCCAAAAACTTTAGTAAGTATCCCCATGTTATTATCCTCACACTTCTGTATATTTTCATAACTCTCTAAATTATATCACTTATTTACATAACTTTTCAATAATTGATACGGGTATTTATAGTAAAATTAAACCATATTCTAGCTAATATTGTAAACATTTTAAAAACATTTAGTTATTTATTATAATTATTTCTATTTTAACCACTACGATAGTGGAAGTTTCTCTACATTTTATACTATAACTAATATTCTAGTCAAACATTTAATGGGCTGACCATTACAGTCAGCCCACGTTATTGTTATTTTTAGTATTCATACTCAGGTTCTATTAACCCATAATTTCCATCTTTTCTCTTATAGACTACATTAACTTGATTAGTATCTGCATCTTGGAAAACGAAGAAGTTATGTCCTATTAGTTCCATTTGAAGAACCGCTTCTTCAGCCACCATTGGTTTAATACCAAATCTCTTTGTCTTAACTATTTGTGCTTCGTCATCTTCAGGATCAACATTAGGCACATTGTCAAAGTTAATATATCTTACTGATTCTGCATTATTATATCTTCTAGAAAGCTTTGTTTTTTGCTTTCTTATTTGTCTTTCAATTTTTTCTTGTACTAAATCTATTGATTTGTACATGTCATCTGTAGCTTCTTCTCCTCTTAATATAGCACCATTAAAAGGAATTGTAACCTCAATTATTTGTCTGTTTTTTTGTACACTTAGTGTAGCTTTGGCTTCCACATTCGGAGTGAAATATTTCTCAAGTTTTGAGATTTTCCTCTCTACCGCTTCCTTTAAAGGATCTGTTAATACTATGTTTTTTGCTAATACTGTAACTTTCATATGGTCAGCCCCTCTCCTAATTAAAAGGTTATGTTTTTTTATTACTTTTTAAAGTATTTACTTATATATAAGATTATATTTATAATTATAGATACTTATATACAAATTTTATTTTTCTTAACCTTTGTTAATGTTGTATTTGTTAATTTAATTTTACACATTTAATTAAATAATAACAAGTATAATTATTTGAATTTACAGAAAATTTAATCAACTTAATCTTATATTCCTTTGTTATTCTCCAATTATCGTAGGCTTGTACATTATTTCGATTTTATTCATTTTTTTATTGTTCTATATGTGATTATAGATTTATATTACAACTATTCGTACTTTATTCGCTTTTTAAGAATTATCATATATTAAATTTTTATTAGAAATATACCAACAATCATTTTAGCTATTAATGGCCTTTTTTGCTTTATAAATAGTTTTCAGACTAAATTGGTAAAGCTTTAATTAAGTTATGTATTGATATATTTCTGCTCTAACCAAACCCCAAAATCAAAACAAAAATAAAAGTAGGTATCAACATCTAAATGCTAATACCTACTTTAAAGCTAGTTGACCTGGTCTTTGACCCCACACTCGCCTGCTGGAGCTTTTGCTACCCGGACTCAACCTCTCACTACTCACTCTCTCAGTTTTACTGGCAGGACTTACCTCTAAGCCGCACCATGCTCATTAAACCTTTTGTTCAACTTACGTGGATCGTTTCGCCTGCGACTGGCATCGACTTTCAACCACAAACCTAGCCCCTATTATCTATTATATATTACTTTTTGCAACAGTCAAGAGGATTACTTCTCCAGCTCCAGCCTTTATAAGTGCATCTCTACAACTCATAAGCGTTGAACCCGTAGTAATTACATCATCGATTAATATAATTATTTTATTTTCTATATCTCTAGGTGTTTTGGCTTCAAATACTCCAATCATATTTTCAACTCTTTCATCAATAGACAACCTTTTCTGTTCCTTTACCTCTTTTGATCTTCTTAAAGTATTAACCAATTTAATTCTACTGAGATTAGATAATTCTTTTCCTATAGCTCTACATTGATTAAATCCTCTCTTTTTTGATGAGGCTTTAGATATAGGAACATAGGTAATTAAATCTCCACTTATATGCTCTTCTTTCATTTTTTTATAGAGAATATGAGCTAAAAATTCTGCACTTTCAAAATTAGCAGAGTATTTTAAATTAATTATGAGTTCTTTAATACTACCAGAATAATAAGCAGCACTATGGCACTTGACTTTATCTTCTTTGTCTAAATAATATCCTCCATAAATATAAGCTACATTATTTAAACATCTATCACAAATAGACTCAGTATCAGTATCTGATTCACAACACAAACACTTATTAGAATGAGGATAGATTACTTCTAGCACACACTCTAATACATATTTAATTATTTCAGTAATCCTTTTTCCCACGCAGCTTTATTAAACTCCCTCGCTAAATCTTTTGCGTACTCCATTTGAGCAGAAACTTCATTTGCTAAAAGTATAACTTCTCCTTGAGCACCTCTTACTTTACCTACTTTACCACAAAGGTATACTATTTTTTTATAATCGAAAAATTTATCCTCAGCAAAATATATTATTACATCAATATTATCTAATTCCTCAAATTGCTGCACTATTAGATTAGTTATAACCATAACAGGTTTGTCTTTTATTTCATGTAATTTTTCTATATTTTTTAATTCACTATTATCTGTTACTTTAACCAATTTCATTCTTGAAGAAACTTTTAGTATATCGTTGTAGTAGTTATATACTATTTCTGTCTTCTCTTTTGAAGGTGTATGAATTATCACTTTCCTATTATTGTCTTTAAACCACTTTAAATAATCATATAGAAGATACGGTATATCCTTGTTTAAATCAATCCTTGTTGTTATAATTCTTGGTTCAACAAAAGGCGTCATTCTAAAGCAATTTCCAAGCTGTATATACGGACAATTTATAAACACAGCTTCTGTGCTATATACTATAGCTTTGTTTGATCTTTTATATAAAAAATCAACAGAATTTTGTATCTCTAATTTTCCTTGTCTAGAGAAACTAGTTATATCATCATAAATAATTAATTCGTAATCCTCTTCTATAAATCTAATGTTTTCATAGCTTATAAAATGAAGGTAGGTATTACTATGATAACTTCCACTTCTTATTATGGAATAGCTTTTAAACCCAAAAGAAAGTTTAAGATATTTCACTATATCTTCATTTACATTACCATCTTGAGTTACATAAAGTATTTTTTTATTATTAGATAAGATATTTGTTATTAGCTCCCTAAATATTCTAGAGGTATTATAAGGAACAGTGATTATATTTAACAGTCTACATTCATCTTTCTCATACCAATCATTTATCCTATTAACCGTATGATTTAATTCAACATATCTTTTATCCATTTCAATATTAACCATATTAACTCCTCACTTATTCAGACATAAATGCATCATTAGATATAATATCTTTAATTCTCCACTTTAATGAAGAAAATCTTTCATTACTCCTAGTATTGTCAACCATATATTTAAGCGCCTTTATCCCACCTACAACAACCACTAGCTCTTTTGCCCTTGTTATACCAGTATATAGTAGGTTTCTGTTCATAAGTAGCGGTGACCCCATATAAGAGGGTATTATAACAACCGGAAATTCACTTCCTTGACTTTTATGTATTGTTATAGCATATGCCAAATCTAACTCATCAAGAAATATATAATCATAAATCACTTTTCTCTCATCTTCAAATACTACACTTAATGATCTATTTTCTTCATCAATAGAGTCAATAAATCCCATATCACCGTTAAAAACCCCTACACCTTCATTCTCTCCAAATCCGCTTATTCTAGTCCACTTTAATGAATAATTATTTTTAGTTTGCATTACCTTATCCCCAACTCTAAAAATAATATCTTTCATTTGTTTTTCTTTCTTATCCTTACTCTTTGGATTCAAGATCTCCTGAAGCTTATTATTTAGGTTTGTTATACCAAGTACACCTTTCTTCATTGGAGATAAAATTTGAATTTGCTTTAACTTATCCCACTTTCTATTAAACTTAGGTAGTCTTGTATTTATTAGGTCAATCACAGTCATAAGGATTGAATCTATTTCTGATTCTTTTATAAAGAAAAAATCTTTATCCTTTTCATTTAATAATGGCATTTCACCTTCATTTATTCTATGTGCATTAGTAACAATCAAGCTTTCTTTGCCCTGCCTAAATATTTCTTTTAATCTTACAACCTTAGTAAACTCACTCTCTATAAGATCTGCAAGAACATTTCCTGGACCAACTGAAGGGAGTTGGTCAATATCTCCAACTATAATAACTCTTGTTCCAACCTTTATAGCTTTTAAAAGATTATTCATGAGAACTATATCTATCATTGAAGCTTCATCTACTATAACAACATCTGCCTCTAGAGGAGAACCTTCATCTTTTGAGAACATAGAAACATCCTCATCATCACTTACACCCATCTCTAATAGTCTGTGTATTGTTTTAGCTTCTCTACCGGTAGATTCAGTCATTCTCTTAGCAGCTCTTCCTGTTGGAGCCCCTAGCATAACCCTCATTCCAGCCTTTTCATACATTTCTATTATACATTTTATTATTGTTGTTTTACCAGTTCCTGGACCACCCGTGATAATTTCAATTCCATTAGTAAAAGCACCAATTATTGCGTCTTTCTGAGATTTAGCAAAACTTATATCATTTTTACTCTCAAAGGTATCAATTTCAAATCCTAAATCTAAATTAATATTTTGGAAATTGCTTATTGCTAATGTCAGTATTCTATTGGTTATACCTAGTTCACAATAGTAATAATATAAGTTAAATACTGCTTCTATATCATTTATTCTATCTATTTTTATCTTACCATCCATCGAGCTGTCATATATATTTTTTTCTATTACGCTTTTATCTACTGTAAGCACTTCTGAGGATTCTTTGATTAACAACTCTTTAGGCATAAATGTATTACCATTAGCACAAAAATCATTAATAACGTATTTTAGACCACTCTGTATTCTAAAGGGTGAATCAACCTCAATACCTAAAGATCTTGCAATCTTATCTGATGTTTTAAATCCTATTCCAGTTATCTCCTCACATAAAACATAAGGGTTTTCCTTAACAATATTTATTGAGTTTCCTCCAAACCTCTTATAAATCTTTATACATTGATTTGTTGTAACTCCATGCGCTTGAAAGAAAATCATAATATTCTTAAGTTCCCTTTGAGAAACATAAGATTCAATTATAAGCTCTAACTTTTTGGTTCCAATTCCTTCTATCTCACCAAGACGTTCAATATCACTATCCATTATTTCTAAAGTTTTTTCACCAAACCTACTGATAATTTTCTTAGCAGTAATTGGACCGATTCCATAAATTAAACCTGATGCCAAATACTTTTCTATAGCTTCTACAGTGTTAGGTATTATCTCTTCACATTCTTCAACCTTAAACTGTCGTCCAAATTGTTGATGTAAAACCCAATCACCTTTTAACTCTAAATTTTGGCCTTCTCCAATATAAGGGATCACTCCTACAATAGTTATAAGGGTCTTATCTGTTTTTATTTTAGCTACAACATATCCATTCTCATCATTCTTATAAACTATTGTATCCACAATGCCTCTTATAACTTCCATTTTATCTCTCCTAGTTTTATTTCACAATATTCTATTATAGATTATATCACAACATACAGTATTTAAATATTTACAGAATAATTTCACTTGTAAATATTGTTGCCTTTCTAAAGATAAAAAACTTCTAACCGAAATATACTTTTAAAACTCTCACGGCTTCTGGTGAGAGAATTTAAAAATATAAATTTTAATACGAAGTGGTACATCCATATAAATGTATGCTTTCAAGTTATAAAAGGTTAAATTTTTTTGATTGCTTGCCTTTTCAGATGTATATGAGGAAAATTTGGAAGGCAACCCATTATTCTTTTTTTCTTTAGTTATATTATGTTTTAGGTCTGTCACGCATTCTTATTCACAGATCTAATTGAATTATAATTTTCTAAAGGATAAAAAAATAATCTTTTCCCTTTTAAATAGTGTTTCTATAAATTAAATTTAGTATTATTATAAATATGAGGTGATTTAATGTTATTAATAAAAAACTGTAAAATAATTTTCTTCGATAAAATTGAAGAAGGCTCTGTACTTATTGAAGACGGAAAGATTAAAGCAATAAATCCAGAAAATAATATTGATTGCGAGACACTTGATGCAACGGGTCTATACTTATCCCCTGGATTTATAGATGTTCACATACATGGAGCTGGTGGTCACGATACTATGGATGGAACTTATAAAGCTATAAACGAAATATCAAAAACCATTGTAAAACATGGAACAACATCTTTTTTACCAACTACCATGACTGTATCAACGGAAGATATAAGTAAATCAATCGAAGCTATAACCTATGCAAAAAATAATGGAACTGATGGCGCGAACGTATTAGGTGTACATTTAGAGGGACCATTTATAAGTCCAGAGATGATTGGAGCTCAAAACCCTAATTTTATTTTAGAACCAACAATAAACAACTTTAAGAAAATGGTTGGCGAAAATATAGATACTGTAACCGCTATAACTATTGCTCCAGAAGTAGATGGTGCTAATGAACTCATTGGTTTTCTCAAAAATAATAATATTGCTGTCTCAATGGGACACACTAAAGCAAGTTATTCTGACGCAATTGAAGGAATTAAGGCTGGAGTATCTCATTCAACTCACCTTTTTAACGCCATGACTCCTCTTCATCACAGAGAGCCTGGTGTGGTTGGTGCAATTTTTGATACAGACATTACCACTGAGACTATTTCAGACGGTATACACATTGCATATCCTTCTCTTAGATCAGCATATAAAGTTAAAGGCATTAATAAAGTCCTATTAGTATCAGATGCAATGATGGCCTGCTGCATGCCTGATGGAGATTATTCTTTAGGAGGTCAAGATGTAATAGTTAAGAATGGCGCTGCTAGATTAAGAAATGGCGCTTTAGCTGGTTCTATTTTAACACTAGATAAGGCAGTAAAAAACGTAAAAAACAATACTTCTTATCCCTTATACGAAATAATAAGAATGGCTTCTTATAATGCAGCAAAACATTGTAAAGTTGAAGATATAAAAGGTTTGATTAAAGAAGGTTATGATGCTGACTTATTATTATTTGATGAGGAAATCAATATAAAATCAGTTCTTGTAAAAGGTAAGGTTGTATTTAATAAGACCATATAACATATCAAACCCATTCACGAATCAACATATCTATACCTCTATACATGTTGATTTTATATGAAATTTCTATATGTAAATTAGAATGATACCACTAGCTTTTTACGAATCTTTTAAAAAGTTATATCTATCAATACTTAACCTCAACCTTTAGGTCACAAAAAGTCGATAAAAAAAATAAAAAATGCTGCTAAAAAGCAGCATTTTTTCTATATATATTTCTTTATTTCTTCAACTTTATTTAATTGTTCCCAAGGTAAATCAACATCAGTTCTTCCAAAATGTCCATAAGCTGCTGTTTGCTTAAATATAGGTCTTCTAAGATCAAGATCTCTTATTATAGCACCTGGTCTTAAATCAAACACTTTACCAACTATTTCAACAATTTTGTCATCTCCAACTTTTCCAGTTCCAAAAGTATCTACTTCTATAGAAACTGGTTTAGCTACTCCAATTGCATAAGCTAACTCTATCTCTAGTTTATCAGCAACACCTGCTGCAACAAGGTTTTTAGCAACCCATCTTGCTGCATAAGCTGCAGATCTGTCTACCTTAGTTGGATCTTTTCCTGAAAAAGCACCACCACCGTGTCTTCCATATCCACCATAAGTGTCAACTATTATCTTTCTTCCAGTTAAACCACTATCACCTTGTGGTCCGCCTATTACAAATCTACCAGTAGGATTTATATAATACTTTGTATTTTCATCTAATAGGTTTGCTGGTATTACAGCATTTATAACATGTTCTTTTATATCTTTTTCTATTTGTTCTTGAGATACTTCTGGACCATGTTGTGTAGAAACAACAATCGCATCTATTCTAACTGGCTTATTGTCTTCATATTCAACAGTAACCTGAGTCTTACCGTCTGGTCTTAGATAGTCTAAAGTACCATTTTTTCTAACTTCACTTAATCTTCTTGACAGTCTGTGAGCTGAAGCTATTGGCATAGGCATATATTCTTCTGTTTCGTTTGTAGCAAATCCAAACATCATACCTTGATCTCCAGCACCTACTGCTTCAATCTTATCCATTTCACCCTTTTTGGATTCTAATGCTTCATCAACTCCCATTGCAATATCAGCTGATTGTTCGTCTATTGAAGTTAGTACTGCACATGTATCACAGTCAAATCCATACTTAGCTCTATCATAGCCTATTTCTCTTACTGTCTGTCTTACTATTTTAGGTATATCTACATAGCAATTAGTAGATATTTCCCCCATAACTACAACCATACCTGTTGTTACTGCTGTCTCACATGCAACTCTAGCATTCGGATCTTTTTCTAATATAGCATCTAATATTCCGTCTGAAACTTGGTCACAGATTTTATCTGGATGTCCTTCTGTAACTGATTCTGATGTAAATAATCTTTTCATTCAAAACTTAACTGTCTTCTAAAATAAAACAGTTAATTCCTCCCTTCATAAAAAATTATAATTATTGAAAAACCATTTAAGCTATTGCCTATGATTTTTTTTACGCATCTGCCTTTTCAAACGTTTGTGAAGAAAATCTGGCAGGCGAACAAGAATTTTTCTTACTGTATATCCATAAAAACTTCTAAAACCATTAAAATTTCTAGGTTTAGCTATCTTGAAAACCTTATAACTTCCTATACAGTAAAAAAATCTCTTCAAAGAAGAGATTTATAATTTCATCTCTCTTATCTCGCAGTTTATCTGCAGGAATTGGCACCATTGTGTATATCACCGGTTGCCGGGTTTCATAGGGCCCTTTCCCTCCACCTCTCTTGATAAGAGTTACATTATTTAATTATCTTTATTCATACAAAAAAGACACCACTATAAGTGTCTTTGTGGTGGAGGAGAGTGGATTCGAACCACTGAAGCAACTTGCAA
>NZ_BQXY01000001.1:0-156927 GCF_024341905.1 Clostridium folliculivorans | reverse complement strand
AGATTTACAGTCTGCCCCCTTTGGCCACTCGGGAACTCCTCCATATAAGCCTTAACTAAACTTTTAACAAGTTTAATCTTTGCTGTTTTGTTTTGTCGGTGCCAATCGACAAGGATTAGTATATAATGTTATCTTATTATTTTCAACCCCAATTTAAAGCCATATTTACCCGTATTGACGTTTTATTTTCTACTATCTCCAATTTTCTCCTCATTAATACTAAATACTATATCATTCTATATATTTTTTATAATTTAAAAAAGTATACTTTATGCATTTATCTTTTATTCTTATTCAATTAATTTCCTATACTATTCTCTATGTAATCTACATTTATATATGGGCTAAGTATATTTTTCACTTTTTCGTAATCACTATATGATAACTTTTTCTTTAATATTGTAAATATATCTTTTGATGCCTCTATTTCATTACTACTCTTCAGATCTTCCTGTATATTATCATAATCAGTAATAGATAGCTTTCGTGATAAATATATTAACTTTGCTTTATCAGCCATACCAATTCTATTTATTATTGTATTCTTATCTATCTTGAAAATTGAGACTGTAGGAACAGATTCCTCATCAAATATACCACTGTCATAATTATCTTCTTTGTTCACATAATCATTATACTTATTTTCTAATTCTGAACCATTTGAACTTACATTTTGTTTGTTTAAGTCCACATCAATTTTTGCTGAACTATCTATGTTAGTATTTATTTTAGTTTCACTCTGAGAATTTAATTTATCCGATGATTGCTTATTGGCTTGATTGTTTTGTGTCGGTTGTTTTTCTTTCTTAATACCGCTCTGTTTGCTAGTCAAGTCTTGTTTACTACTTACTTGTAATTTTTTATAATCATATTTATAGTTTACAACCATTACTTCAACTGAAATAAGCGTAATAAAAACAACTATCCAACTATATATTTTTTGTTTCTTATTCATATCTAAGCACCTCCTGATATTAAAACTATTGACAGTATATCAATATTTTATTCTTTTTTAATATTTCATATATTTGACTCATATAAATTTATTATGAGGGAGGTGGGATAGTGAATAAGATAAAAGTTAATTATAAATCATCGCTTGCTTACTACGAGATAGCTTACTTTTTAAAGAACTATATTAAAGATAACACCGTTATAGTCTGTATAGGTACTGACAAATGCATAGGAGATTGCCTTGGCCCACTAGTTGGTACAATGCTAAAAGAAAAGTTTTTTCCACTTCCTATATACGGCACAATAGCGTCACCAATACATGCATTAAATCTTGATAGAAAACTTACTGAAATTTACTCAAGCCATCCTAAAGCTTGTATAATAGGAATAGATGCATGTTTAGGAGATTCAAACTCAATTGGTGAAATTCATACAAGAGATTACCCTATACATCCTGGTAAAGGTGTAGGTAAGACTCTCCCAGATGTCGGTGACGCCTCAATAATTGGTATCGTTGACTCTAGTGAAAATTCTGAGATATTCACCAGTCGCTCTATAAGGTTAAATTTAATAATGGAAATGGCACAAGTTATTGTTAATTCAATAGTGCATTCGTACTATTTAAGCAATTATCAGAAATAAGATGTAAAAGTTGCCAAAGCTATTTTATTCAGTGATTTTTTTCTCATATAAATTTTGTTAATAGTGGTGAAGAAATTGTGGCAGGTGAATAAGTTTTATCTTTTAGTTTAATTATGAAAATCTAATAAGTCTATTGAAATATCTAAGTTACGATAGCATAAAATTTTATAATTTCATAAACAGTAAAAGGGACAGAATAATATTCTGTCCCTTTTACTACTCAACAAGTTCAACTTCCATATCCTTATTAAGTTCTAATTTTTCAAAGTTTTTTAAAGCAATGCCTGTCCCCATTGCAACACAGGAAATTGCATCATCTGCTACTCTTACTGAAACACCTATCTCTGACTCTAAGTATTTATCAAGTCCATGTAATAATGCTCCGCCTCCGGTCATTAATATTCCATGTTCTATAATATCAGCTGCTAGTTCAGGTGGTGTTCTCTCTAACACAGAATGAACTGCTTCTAGAATCATTCTTACGGTTTCTTTTAAAGCTATCCTTATTTCCTCTGTAGTTATATCTACAACATCTGGAAGTCCAGTTATTAGGTTTCTTCCTTTTACAGGCATAGTAAGGTTTCTTAAATCCTTAAATACAGATCCAATATTAATCTTCAAATTCTCTGCAGTTCTTTCACCAATCATAAGTTTATATTTATTTCTTATATATTTAATAATTACTTCATCAAATTTGTCACCAGCAATTTTTATAGAAGATCTTACTACAATACCTCCTAATGAAATTACGGCTATGTCAGTTGTACCTCCGCCAATATCAACAACCATATTACCACTTGGCTTGTTTATATCGATTCCAGCACCTACTGCAGCTGCCAGAGGTTCTTCTATCAAATAGACTGTTCTAGCACCTGAATTTTTTGAAGCATCAATTATGGCTCTTTTTTCTACTTCAGTAGCTTGAGAAGGAACACATACCATGACTTTAGGCGCCGATACTCTTTTCTTTCCACACCCTTTTCTTATAAAATATGTTAGCATTTTTTCAGTCATATCATAATCTGAAATTACACCGTCTCTAAGTGGACGTACTGCAACAATATTCCCTGGTGTTCTTCCAATCATCTGTCTTGCCTCTTCTCCAACAGCTAATATTTTATTGCTGTTTTTATCTATAGCAACTACAGATGGTTCCTTTAAAACGACGCCTTTATCTTTTATATAAACAAGCACAGTCGCCGTACCTAAATCAATTCCTATATCTGTTCCCATTCCCAAAAACCACATTCCAATTCACTCCTAAAATTCTATTTATATAAACATAATTTGAGTATTTTTTACATAATTTATCATATAAATTATACATGGAATGCGATTAACCTTCAATAGCTTTATACTTTAATTTTGTAGCCTTTCCTCCTCTTATGTGTCTCTCAGCTTTGTTCAAATCCAATATAATCTTTGCTTTTTGAGCAATTACTGGATTAATCTTTGGTAATCTCTCTGTCATGTCCTTGTGTATCGTGCTTTTACTCACTCCGAATACTTTTGCTGTTTTCCTAATTGTAGCTTTTGAATCGATAATATACTGTGCAACTTCTAAGACTCTTTCCTCAATGTAGTCTTTCAAAATGCTACCTCCTTAATTAGCTATATTAATAAATATGCACTACCCTTTAACTAAATTACTTTTTCTAAGTATTCAGTCATCTTCTATTTAGAAAATGACTGAATAAAAAACTATTACTTTGCTGCTGTATTAAATTTTATATACTTACTTGGATCAACTTGTTGATCTTTTGAGTCAAGTATCTGAAAACCTAAATGTTCAGCATATGACTCAAACTTAAGCATTCTTGCTGTGTCACCAACTTTACCAATTGTTTGTTTTGCTTTAACCACTTCATCTTTCTTAACAGAAACTTGAGGGTCTAAATTTGTATAAATTGTTTTCATTCCATTTGAATGTGAAATAACAACATAAGTTCCTACAAATTCATCTCCATTTGTTACCTCAGTAACTTTTCCATCTGCTGCAGCAGTAACAGTAGTACCTTTCTTAGCATTAATACCTATACCTTTTACCACTGTGGTCCAAACATTAAAACCTTTGATTTCAATTGGTTTTGACCCATCTGAAAATGCTCTAGATACTGCTCCATCAGAAACAGGATTACTAAAAGTTACTTTTGCTGTATTTGTAACAGTCTTAGTATTTGGAACAGTCACTCCAGTTGCATTACTTGAAGTTGCGGGTTTTTTTACTTGTTCAGCATCTGGCATTTGAGTAGTAGACTTATCTGACTCATTTATGTTCATAGCAACATTACTCTTATTTGCTTCTGTTGCTGCTTTCTTAGAGTTATTTCTTGCAGTTATTGCTGCAAATGTGGCTACTACACATAAGCACACGAATAGAATTACGTAAAAACCCTCCTTCTTAAAAAAGCTTATAAATTTGTTATTTTTTTTGTCCATATGAACACCTCCATTAACTAGTCTGTCCTTCCATTACTAAAAAATACATTTTTTCCTATATTTTTTTCATATAAATTCCAACAAAATTCTACAAAATATCAGCAAAAATCATTAATTGGTTTTATATTTGTGTTTTTTACATATCTACTTTAACGAATGTATATGAAAAAAATCTGGTAGCCGATATATTCTTCTTTTATATTCCTCTTATTTGTAATAATTATTTCTTTCTTATATTAAAATCCAGCTACTTATAAATTTTAATTTATTACAATTTCCTTTGAAGTAAAAAAAATAGAATCAAACAATACATATATTTTTAGTATTGCCCAATTCTATTACTCTAATATTTCTAATAACATTTTTTATTGGTGGCTCAAACATAATTAATTGAGTCTTATATTTATTTAAAATTTCCTCTACTTTGCTTTAACCTCTTCTATACCACTTATATCTACCCCAGTATAATAGTGTTTTAATATCTTCTTGTAATCATCTCCAGATCCTGCCATGGCGTTTGCTCCCCATTGGCTAAGTCCAACTCCATGTCCATATCCAATGCAATTTAACACTATCTTTCCATTGGAGTAAGCTATTGAAAAATTAGTGGAATTTAATGAAAGTAATTTTCTAAACTCAGTCCCTTTAACAGTAGCCTTTCCTAGTGAAATCTCACTTACTCCCCCTCCTTCTGTTCTAGAAAGAATCTTTATTTGTGATTTCAGTGATGCTTTCCTAAGTTCAGCATCTTTATAATTACTATTGATCAAACTGATAAACTTATCATAAGTTAAAGAAACCGTACTTTTATATTTTGTAGCCTTATCTTCTCCTGGGCTATCAACTGAAACGAGATAAGGTATATCATTACCGAACACCTCTTTTGAGCTTTCAGTCTTGCCTGAACTAACAGCAAAATATTGTGGATTCATCACTAAGTAACCGCCATAAGACAGAATTTGTCCTTTGGTACTATCCACTGCTTGTACAATTTTATTCCAATATGCCTCTGCTTTATCTTTATCCCATTGATTCATCTTACTATTTTTATCTATATATACTTGACAATGTGTTGAATCACATATATCACCACCATTTGCCTGAGAGCACTTATTTATTACTCTTGTTACAGCAAAAGTTCTTGCAGCCACCGCTTGAGCCTTTAATGCTTCTAAATTAAAATTAACAGGCATTTCAGCAGCAACTACCCCATATATATATTGTTCTAGGTCCATCTCTTCAATCTTCTTACTATCAGTTCTATATACCCTTATTTTATTAACACTTAGAGTACGTCCATCTTTAATCTGATTCTTATCATAAATAAAGTTTTTAATATTTGATATATTTTTATTAAAATTACTACTGCTCCCTTGTAATAAGGAAATCAAAATAGGTATAAAAAAACAAACAAAAAAGACTATTCCAAAGCCCCATAAATATCTTTTATTTATTCCGTTACCAACTCTCATAAGCTCCTCCTACAATTTATGTTAGCGTTAAAACGCAGCCTCCTATTTTTTTGCCCTTTGTAGATATTTATTTTTTCTTATACTAAATTTATATGCTTTGAGGAGCATATTATTACTTTTTATGTCTTTAATAAAATTTGTTTAAGCTAATTTTTCACATAACTTATTAAAACTTAAAATATATAATCTGCATGATTAAAATACTTTTCTATACGCTAAAAATAAAACTCAGATTACTTTAATAGCAATCTGAGTTTTATTGAATTGATAGGTTAATTATTCAATTTAAATTCATTAAATAAAACTAAAATATATTAATCTGCAGAATATCTTTCTATTGCTGCTCCTATAGATCTTAATTTCTTTTCTATTTCAACATAACCTCTATCTATATGATATATATCGGTTATATCTGTTTCACCCTCTGCAGCTAATCCAGCTATTATTAACGCTGCTCCAGCACGTAAATCAGTTGCCTTAACCTCACAACCAGTAATTTTAGGAACACCTTCTATGAGAGCAGTTCTTCCATCTATTTTTACATTTGCTCCCATTCTAGATAATTCAGAGACGTGCATAAATCTATTTTCAAATACAGTTTCAGTTATAACGCTCACTCCATTAGCCAAAGCTAATAGACTCATCATTTGAGCTTGCATATCGGTAGGAAATCCCGGATATGGCATGGTTTTAATATCTACAGATTTTATTATATTTCTCCCATCAACTACTATACTCTGTTCTTCTTCTGAGATTTCAATCTTTACTCCACTTTCTTTAAGCTTTTCTATCACTGGTCTTAAATGTTCTTCATTTGTCCCTATTACTTTTATTTTACTATGTGTTATAGCACCTGCAATCATGTAAGTTCCTGCTTCAATACGATCATATATTGGAGTGTGCTCAGTTCCTCTAAGATTATCAACACCCTCAATTATTATTTTCCCTCTGCCAGCACCGTCAATCATAGCACCCATTGAATTTAGAAAATCAGCTAAATCTTTAATTTCAGGTTCTTCAGCTGCATTTTCAATTATTGTAGTTCCTTTTGCAAAAACTGATGCCATAATTATGTTTTCAGTAGCACCAACTGATGGAAAATCAAGATATATCCTATTTCCTATAAGCCTTTTAGCCCTAGCTTCAACATATCCATGACCAATTTCTATATCTGCACCAAGAGCCTTAAACCCTTTAAGATGTAAATCTATAGGTCTACTTCCTATATTACAGCCTCCAGGCAGTGAAAGTTTACAATACCCTAATCTAGATAGCATTGGTCCCATAATAAGAAATGAAGCTCTCATTTTTTTAACTAAGTCATTATTAGCATTTATAGGCTTTATATTACATGAATCAACAGTTATAGATTGGTTTATTTTATCTAAAGATATATTGCATCCAAGTTCCTGTAGCACATTACATATTACATAAACATCTTCAAGCATAGGTGCATTATTTATTTTAACTTTATCATTTCCTAATATACTTGCTGCAATTATCGGAAGAACAGAATTTTTTGCTGCACTTACTTTTATTTCACCTGATAGTTCATTCCCACCCTTAACTCTGATTTTATCCATATTATCCTCCATTAACCTTGTTAGTATGTTATAAAAATTATTGGTGTACCAATAATTAAGTATGTTCCTTTATCATTTTCACTAATAGCATAGTTTACGGCTGTGTTGTCTTTTAATCTTGCTACACCAGTAAAACCTGAATTTAGCTTAATAGTATCTACATCTGCAGCTCCACCATACTTAACAAGGGCTCTTTCTGTTAATTCTATGTTATTTTTAATGCTATCTGTAATTATCTTGCCCTTAACATAGCTAAAATATTGTACATCCATCGAGGCATCATATAGTACTTTTTCTATTTGTTTCTTTAAACCATCTGTCTCATTTTTATTATCTGTGGCTATAGATGTCGCCGAAACCATAGTAATATTGTTTTCAACACTCGCAAATATCTCATAAGCTATCTTATCTTTCTTGAAGGTTATATCAAAGTAGCTTGGTTCAATCTCTTTAGACACAATA
Source organism: Clostridium folliculivorans (assembly GCF_024341905.1). GTDB lineage: Bacteria > Bacillota > Clostridia > Clostridiales > Clostridiaceae > Clostridium_AR > Clostridium_AR folliculivorans. Next base: position 149,375 of record NZ_BQXY01000001.1, on the reverse strand, counting down.
ACATATGAGCTACTTACATTGGTGAAAATATTTTGGTAGATATCATCAAAACTTTTCTTTGACTTATACTGTACTTTTACGCCACACTCGATAATTTTTGCTGAATTTTCTTTGAGTATATTATTGGATATTGAATCATAATCAACATTTATGCTCTGACACAATAAACCAAAAGAAAACATCAATAGAATAGTTGACAATAAAGAATACTTTATCCTCATATCATCCCGCCCTTTCTATTTGATTATTGTCCAAGTTCAATGCTTTTATTCAATATAATTCCATTTTTCCCTTTGTATAACTACTCACTTAACTTTAATAAAATATAGAAAATAATATTTTACAAGCCTAAATCTACTTGAATATTAATAGATATATTATTAATATATCTGTTTTGGTAAAAAGTGTGAATATTACATTAAATGTCATTAATATTAATTTCTATTTCTTTGTGTATTTAGTTTTTGTTAATTAAGCATAAATTATATAAATTAAAATAATATTTATTTAATTTTAGAAAACAAAAAACGCTAAAATTATATTTTTAGCGTTTTTGTCCATCTATAAATCTGAATTTATACTAGGAAATTTATTAAGGGAATGAGTTATGTTTTTAGTATAAATCTAAACTACTAACAAACTAAATTAAATCTCTAAGTGCCATTAGTTTAAAACTCTTATTTTTTTACACAGAAAAAGCAAGTCATTAATTGACTTGCTTTTTAAGATTCTACTTCTTTATCTGTAATCTAGCCATAGCTCTTGCTAAGGCTATTTTAGCTCTATAAACATCTACATCTACAGAACCTTGTAGTCTCTTTTCTGCTCTTTCTTTAGCTTGCTCAGCTCTAGCAGCATCTATTTCTTCAGGCCATTCAGCAGAATCACAAGCAAAAATTAGCTCATTATCTTTAAACTGAATTATTCCTGTGGAAGTAACCACAGAATATTCCTTATTATTAGCATCTACAAACTTAGTTACTGTAGGTATCGTATTAGTTATATAAGCAATGTGATTTGCATAAACTTCAAATTCACCATCACTATTTTTTGAAAGAATCTTAATAACATCTCCAGAGAATATTTCTCTATTAGGAGTAATTAAATGTAAATTGAATGTATTCATAATTAGTCTCCTCTATATGCCCTAATTAGGACATCTTCTTTGCAGCTTCTATAGCTTCTTCAATAGAACCTACAAATAAGAAAGCTGACTCAGGAAGATTATCATGTTTTCCTTCAAGAATTTCTTTAAAACCTCTTATTGTATCAGCAATTGGAACATATTTTCCTTGCATTCCTGTAAATTGCTCTGCAACTGTAAATGGTTGCGAAAGGAATCTTTGAACCTTTCTAGCTCTTCCAACTATTAATTTATCTTCTTCTGAAAGTTCATCAACACCAAGTATTGCTATGATATCTTGTAATTCTTTATATCTTTCAAGTATATGCTTAACTTTTGAAGCAACATCATAATGTTCTTTACCAACAACTCTTGGATCAAGTATTCTTGAAGTTGAATCTAGTGGATCAACTGCAGGATAGATACCAAGTTCTGATATACTTCTTGATAAAACTGTTGTTGCATCAAGATGTGTAAATGTTGTTGCTGGAGCTGGGTCAGTTAAGTCATCGGCAGGTACATAAACCGCTTGAACTGATGTAATTGATCCATGCTTTGTTGATGTAATTCTTTCTTGTAAAGCACCCATTTCAGTAGCAAGAGTTGGTTGATATCCAACGGCAGAAGGCATTCTTCCAAGAAGCGCTGAAACTTCTGATCCAGCTTGAGTAAATCTAAATATATTATCTATAAATAAAAGTACGTCTTGACCTTGATCTCTGAAATACTCAGCCATTGTAAGTCCTGTAAGAGCAACTCTCATTCTTGCTCCAGGTGGTTCATTCATTTGACCAAATACTAGTGCAGTCTTTTTGATAACTCCTGATTCCTTCATTTCAGATAAAAGGTCGTTACCTTCTCTTGATCTTTCACCAACACCTGTAAATACTGATAATCCACCGTGTTGCTTTGCTATATTATTTATAAGCTCTTGGATAAGAACTGTTTTACCAACACCGGCACCACCGAATAGACCTATTTTTCCTCCTCTTTGGTACGGAGCTAATAAATCTATTACCTTTATTCCTGTTTCAAACATCTCAGGTTCAACAGATTGTTCCGCAAAAGTTGGAGCTGCTCTATGGATTGGGTAGTTAAATTCACTTGTAACATCCCCTTCTTGATCCATAGTTTTTCCTAAAACATTAAATAGTCTTCCTAAAACATTTTGACCAACTGGAACTGTAATTGGTTTTCCGCTATCAACAGCATCCATACCTCTTCTAAGTCCTTCTGTAGCTTCCATAGCTATTGTTCTAACTATATCGTCACCCATATGTTGTTCAACTTCTGCTATAACTGTACGGCCTCCCATATCAATTTCAATAGCATTGTATATATTAGGAAGTGCATCTGTATCAAATTTGATATCAATAACAGGTCCTATAACCTGAACTACTTTTCCTATACTGCCAGGCATTAGTATACCTCCTCACTATTTTTGCGCATTTGCTCCACTCACAATTTCACTAATTTCTTGAGTAATAGCGCCTTGTCTTATTCTATTATATTTAATATTATATGCATCCAAAAGATCATTGGCATTCTTAGTAGCTCCGTCCATCGCTTGCATTCTTGAATTTTGTTCACTTGCCTTAGAATGAAGTAATGAATTAAGAAGTTTCCCCCTAAAATATATATCAAATGTATTTTCAACAATTGAAGAACTATTAGGTTCTATTAAGAAATCATTTCTTTTTGCATCTTTATCTTCATTTCTATCTATTGGTAAAAGTTTATCAACAGTTACTAATTGTCTAACTGGTGAATAAAAATGAGTATATACTACATTAACTTCGCCAACTTCACTATCTTTATATAACCTTAAAGCATGCTCAACTACAGTCTTAGCCTCTTTAACAGTAGGTATATCTGAAATTTGAACATATTCAGCTATTGTCTCAAAGCCATATTTTTTTACATACGATATGCCTTTTTGACCAACGACCATAACAACATTATTTAAAGTATCAAAACCAGCTACTTCATTTAATTGAGAAGCCACACCATGATTAAAGCCTCCACAGAGACCTGAATCTGAAGTTAGCACAATATAAAGTTTTTTAGCGGATTTATTTCCCTTTATGTAAATACTGTTATTATCATCATCTATAGACTTTATCAACTCGTCTGCAACTTTCTGGATAGAATTAAAATATCTATTATTGGTTTCCAATTCCATTCTAGCTTTTCTTAGTTTAGAAGTGGCAACAAGTCCCATGGCTTTAGTTATCTTTTTGGTGTTGGTTACTGACTTAATTCTTCTTTTTATATCTAAAAGTCCAGCTCCTGCCATCCATTCCACCTCCTAAAAGATTGCATAGCTTAAAAAAGCTATGCTAAAAATATCTTCTTAAATTCTGCTATTGCTTGCTCAAGGTTTGATTTAATTTCATCAGTTAAAACTTTACCTTCAGCAATTGACTTTGGAATATCTCTATGATGTGTATCAATATATTCTAAGAAGTCTTTTTCAAACGCCTTTACATCAGATACTTTTATATCAGATAAGAAGTCATTTACAGCAGTATAAAGGATTATTATTTGCTTATCAACATCCATACCTGAATATTGATCTTGCTTTAATACTTCTATTAGTCTCTTACCTTTTTCAAGTCTTCTTTGAGTATCTTTGTCAAGGTCAGAACCGAATTGAGCAAAAGCTGCGAGTTCTCTATACTGAGCAAGTTCTAGTCTTAATGTACCTGAAACTTGTTTCATAGCCTTTATTTGTGCGTTACCACCAACTCTGGAAACTGACATACCTGAGTTAACCGCTGGTCTTTGACCCGCATTAAATAGTTCTGACTCAAGGAATATCTGACCATCTGTTATAGATATAACATTTGTTGGGATGTAAGCAGTGATATCACCAGCTAGTGTTTCTATTATAGGAAGCGCAGTTAATGAACCTCCTCCATTCTTAGCAGACAACTTTGCTGCTCTTTCAAGTAATCTTGAATGAATGTAGAAAACATCTCCTGGATAGGCTTCTCTTCCTGGTGGTCTCTTAAGTAATAATGACATTGTTCTGTATGCTACTGCATGCTTAGTTAAATCATCATATACTACTAATACATGTTTTCCTTGATTCATAAAATATTCACCCATTGAACATCCAGCATATGGAGCTAGATATTGAAGTGGTGCTGAATCAGCTGCAGTTGATGCAACTACTATTGTATAATCCATTGCTCCCATTTCAGTAAAAGTGTTAACTATATGAGCAACAGTAGATTGTTTTTGACCTATAGCTACGTATATACATATAACATCTTTACCTTTTTGGTTTAGAATTGTATCTATAGCTATAGCAGTCTTACCAATTTGTCTATCTCCAATTATAAGCTCTCTTTGACCTCTTCCGATCGGAATCATTGAGTCGATAGCTTTTATACCAGTTTGAAGAGGTTCATTAACTGAACTTCTATCAATTATAGTTGGAGCTGGACTTTCTATTGGTCTATAACCATCATTCTTTATTGGTCCTTTAGCATCTATTGGTATACCTAATGAATTTACAACTCTTCCAATTAAGGCATCTCCTACTGGAACTTCAACTATCTTGCCAGTTCTCTTAACAATATCTCCTTCTTTGATTCCTTCTTCAGAACCTAGAAGAACGCATCCTACGTTATCTTGTTCCAAGTTTTGAGCCATTCCATAGACATTGTTAGGGAATTCAAGAAGCTCACCTGCCATGCAATGATCCAAACCGTAAACTCTAGCAATACCATCACCGATTTGAATAATTGTACCTGAATCTACAGTTTCGATTTGCTTTTCGTATTTTTCTATTTCTCTTTTAATTATAGATGTTATCTCTTCCGGTTTAATATTCATGGATTCACCTCTATTCTCTCTTAAGCATTAGGGCCTTCATCTCTTCAAGTTTTAGCTTTATTGTTCCGTCAATAACGTCATTTCCAACCCTAACGTAAAGTCCACCTATTATGCTCTTATCAATCTCTTGCTCGAATATAATATTTTTATCATATTTCTTTTCAAGCTTTTCTTTCAAACTTTTTAATTGTTTATCCTCTAAAGGAATTACACTTTTCACGTTTGCGATAAGTGTATTATTTCTTTCTAGATAGATTTTTTCCATCTGGTCTAGTTTTTGTCTTAAATAAAGAATTCTATCCTTTTCTATTAATATTAATAGGAAAGAAAGTAATTCATCATCAATTTTTCCTTTAAATATATTAATAAAAGTCTTCTTCTTCTTGCCAGTGCTTATTTGCGGATGTTTAATAACTTCATAGAAGTCAGGATTATTGTAAACCAAATCACATATTTCCCTAAGATCTTGAAGATATTCTTCAACTTTTCCTTTTTCTTCTGCTACTTTATAAAGAGCAAGTGCGTATCTCCTATCTAAATATTCATACATAATTAGATACCTACCTTAGCAATAAAGTCATTTATAAGCTTTCTGTGTTTATCTTCATCAATACTTTCTTCTAGAGCTTTAGTTGAAATAAGTACTGCTAGATCAACAACTTGATCTCTGATTTCTTGCTCTGCTTTCTCTTTTTCTCTTTTTATTTCTACAGTAGCTCTATCTAATATAGTTTGAGCTTCTGTTTTTGCTTGGTCCACAATTTCTTCATATACTTTATCTGCTTTATGCTTTTGGGATTCAGTAAGTTTCTTTGCTTCATCCTTAGCAGATCTTAAGATTCTTTCATTTTCTAATAATAAAGTTCTAGCTTTTTCTGTGTCTTCATCGGCACTATCAAGCTTTGATTGTATATCGTTTTGTCTGTCTTCTATTACCTTTCCAATCTTTCCAAAGAAAAAGTATCTCATAAAACCATATAAAATCAAAAGATTAATTAACGCCGCTAAGACATGTAACCAGTCTATCTCCAACATCTACATCTTAGCCTCCCTTCGGAGCAAAACTAATTATAATTATATTAAGAATTCAAATAATAATTGTTTGCCTTAATACAAATTTAAAAAATTATTTTGCAACAAATATTAATAATATAGATACTAATAGTCCATAAATAGCTGTAGTTTCTGCAAATGCAGCACCAATTAATAATGTAGTTGTTATCTTACCGCTTAATTCAGGTTGTCTTGATATACCTTCTACAGCCTTACCTGTAGCTATACCAATACCAACTCCTGCTCCAATACCTGCTAACGCAGCAATACCTGCTCCTAAATACTTAATATACTCCATTTAAAAAATCCTCCTTTAGTATGTTTTTAATGTTCAACAACCATTTTTATGTTTATCATAGTCAACATTACAAAGATGACCATTTGTATAAACCCATCGAATAAGTCAAAGTATCCGTGGAAAATCACAGGAATACCTATTTGCGCAAGCCAACCAAAGTTGTGCAATGCTTGATAAATTAAGTCAACTAGAACAGTTGCAGCTAAAATATTACCAAAAAGTCTCAGACTTAATGAAACTGGTAAAATAGCTCTTTCTAAAATATTTAGAGGTACCATCGGCCAAAATGGCTTAGCATATCCACCTATATAGTGACCTAGTCCTAATCTCTTAATTCCAGTTACATGAATTAAAATAAAAGTCATAAGTGAAAATGAAACAACTGTACTAAAATTTACTGTTGGTGGCTGTAGACCCAATAGTCCTACTAAATTTAATGTTAAAAGATAAATTGCTAAAGTTCCTATATATGGTACAAAACTTTTAAAGTTCTCACCCATATTGTCTACAACAGTACTAGTTGCAAACTCATAAAGCATTTCGGCTACAGTTTGCTTCTTGTCTGGAACTTTTTTAAGATTTCTTGTGGCTAATATACATATCGCAGCAAGAATAACTATAACAATCCATTCAATAACTAAATCTAAAGTTATATTGAATGTAAGTCCCCCTATTGGCAACTTGTAAATCACAATAGGATCTAATCCTTCCAACCTAATCACTTCCTTTCCTATTTATAAACCAATATAAAATAATACCTAAAAACTGAGTAAATGTACCCAGTATATAGGTTAGTAAACAAGTATAATCATTAATAAATAAAAAAGCTAGTGCGATAATGATTATGAATTGGAATATATACCCTATATACGCCACTACCACTCTTTTAGCTTTTGAAAAATTCAACAAAGTATGTATAGTATAACCTTTAATAACAAAAGTTATCGACGAAATAATAATACCTGTAAGAAACGCAACTGCTAGATTCCTACTATATAGTTTCGTAAGAATAAGTGAAACACTTAACCCTACAAGTAAGTTAAATTTAAAAACTCCGAAAATAAGTTTGGTTAATGATTGATTCATATTATTCTCCTATAATCTCAAGCACGAAATTATTATATTACTGTATGTCCTTACTTTAAAGTTTTGATTTCGTTCTTAAATAGCTTATTTAAGCTAAATAAGTGAAATTATCTCTTGGTAATTCATTAATACGTCCTATATCTCTTGGAAATTTCATTTTTCTTTTTTTACGCAACATATATTATTTAACCAATCATTTTTCTGAATATTTAAAAATATATTTTTTTCTACATCATGTGCTATGATAACATTTTCAAAACCATAACTTATACAATTTATTACATAAAGTTTTTTGTAAACCATTGTTTTTTTACATTATATTAAATTATATTAAATTTTCTCGAATATTAATATTAAAATCTTTTAACACAATTGAATAAACATTATTATAATTATTCAAAAATTTTTTTGTATTATTAAACTACTCAGTACTGAAATCATTCTAAACATGCTTTATCTAATGAATTCTCTACTATTATACTTATGAAAAGTTTTAATATCCACTGAATTTTTCCATAATTTTTCTTGCATATTTAGTTATTATTTTCGAAATAAGTTTCTCACCATTGATTAGCTTATTTTAGCTAAACTACGCGCACATCTTGCGCTTTAATTCACTCTTCACTAAATTACTTTTGTATTTTAAAATAGGCTTTTACTCTGAAATTTATATGACTTAGGCTTTTAAATATATTTCAACTCATAATTATTCTATATATTTTTATTCTATTTATTCATAATATGAAAAACTTATTTTAATTAAAATATGAATAACAAAAATATTATTGTAAACTAAGTTACCTATATAAAAATATTACAATTTCTCAAAATAAAAAACAGCCCTTTGTAGGGCTGTTTTTCACTATATTCTTTCTACTATTAAAGCAGTTCCTAATCCTCCACCAATACATAGAGTAGCTAAACCTTTTTTAGCATCTCTTTTTTCCATTTCATGAAGTAATGAAACAAGTATTCTTGCACCTGAAGCTCCAACTGGGTGTCCTAATGCAATAGCTCCACCATTTACATTAACTTTGCTCATATCAAAGTTTAAGTCTTTAGCAACAGCTAAACTTTGTGAAGCAAAAGCTTCATTAGCTTCTATTAAGTCTAAATCTTCTACTGTTAAGTTAGCAACTTCTAAAGCCTTCTTAGTAGCGTGGAATGGACCGTATCCCATTATTGTTGGGTCAAGACCTTTTGAACCATAAGAAACTATCTTAACTAATGGTTTTATTCCTAATTCTGCAGCTTTTTCTGCACTCATTACAACAAATGCTGCAGCACCATCATTTATACCTGAAGCATTACCTGCAGTTACTGTTCCGTCTTTCTTAAATGCTGGTTTAAGTTTAGCTAATGTTTCAGCAGTTGTTCCGAATCTTGGGAACTCATCAGTATCAAATACTTTTGGCTCTCCCTTTCTTTGAGGAATTACAACTGGAACTATTTCATCCTTAAATCTTCCTTCTTTTATAGCCTTTTCAGCTTTCTGTTGTGATGCAGCTGCAAAAGCATCTTGCTCTTCTCTAGTAAGATTCCATTGTTCTGCTATATTTTCAGCAGTAATACCCATGTGATAGTTGTTAAATGCATCAGTTAATGCATCATTTATCATAGAATCGATCATTTTGCCATCGCCCATTCTTTGACCAAATCTTGCAGTCTTAAGTATGTATGGAGCCTGAGACATGCTTTCCATACCACCAGCTATTATTACATCAGCATCTCCAGCTTTAATCATTTGAGCTGCTAAACTAACTGCTCTTAAACCTGATCCACATACCTTATTTATTGTCATAGCTGAAACTTCTACTGGAAGTCCAGCCTTTATAACCGCTTGTCTTGCAACATTTTGACCAAGCCCAGCTTGAATAACATTACCCATTATAACTTCATCAACTAAAGCTCCATCAACTCCAGCTCTATTTAATGCTTCTTTTATAACTGTTGCTCCTAAATCTACAGCAGGAACGTCCTTTAGTGCTCCACCAAATGAACCAACAGCAGTTCTAACTGCACTCGCAATAACAACTTCTCTCATGAAAATTACCTCCTAGGTTTATTTATTATTAGACAATTTTTTATCAATATTTAACTTCTTTATTTATTATAACTATTTTTCATATATTTATCAATAGTTATTGTTAAAAAAAACACAATGTGCGATACAGTTGTTATTTCTGCTAATTATCATCTCCATTAGCAAGTTAACACAAAATAGACACTTCATTTATTTATACGTTTAGGTAATATCAGCTAATATATTACTTCTCATATTAATATTAATTGGCAATACTAGAATTTTGATCTTGTTCTTTTTCAACTAAAAAAAGATTTATATAAATTATTATATTTCTTTTCCTAAATATCCCTATAATCATGTAGCAAAAATATTGCCTATGAATATATTAAAGGTAATAAAAAAAGGAAGTAGTAAAACCACTACTTCCAGTTAAAAAAATAACAAGTTTAGAATTCTTCTACTTCTTCTGAAGTTATATTAAAATACTTTAATATCGCCTTAACTATTCTTTGAGATGCTTTACCATCACCATATGGATTTATTGATCTACTCATCTGATTATATGCTTCATCATTATTTATCAACGCACTAGCTTCTCTTACTATCGTATCTACATCAGTACCTACTAGCTTTACTGTACCAGCTTCAACTGCTTCCGGTCTTTCAGTTACATCTCTAAGAACTAACACTGGCTTTCCTAAATGAGGTGCTTCTTCTTGAAGTCCACCTGAATCTGTCATTACCATAAAGCTCTTATTAATTAAGTTATGAGTTTGTTTTGTATCGAGAGGAGGAAGAAGGTGAATTCTTTCCTTTCCTTCAAGTTTACTAAAAACTACATCTTTAACAACAGGATTCAAATGAACTAAATATACTAGTTCTACATCTTTATTTTCTGTAACTATTTGATTTAAGGCATCACAAATATTTTCTATTCCTTCGCCCCAGTTTTCTCTTCTATGAGCAGTAATCATTATTACCTTTTTATTTTCAAAATCTATATAGTTAAGTTCTTCATGTGCAAAAACATAATTACTTTCAACTGTATGTTTCATAGCGTCAATTACTGTATTACCTGTTATATATACATCCTCTTCATTTATTCCTTCTCTAAGAAGATTGTTTTTTGATCCTTTTGTAGGGGCAAAGTGTAAATCTGCTATAGCCCCTGTCAACTTTCTATTCATCTCTTCAGGAAACGGAAAGTACTTGTCAAAAGTTCTAAGCCCTGCTTCAACATGACCAACTTTAATTTGCTTATAAAATGCAGCAAGCCCACCAGCAAAGGTTGTTGTTGTATCCCCATGTACTAGTATCATATCTGGTTTTTCAGCTTCAAACACTTCTTCAAGACCTTCTAACACTCTGTTAGTTATACCTGTTAAAGTCTGCTTAGTCTTCATTATATTTAAATCATAATCAGGTACTATATCGAAAAGTTCAAGTACTTGATCAAGCATTTCTCTATGTTGAGCAGTTACACACACTTTAGAAACAATGTTACTATTTTTTTCTAGCTCTTTAACTAATGGCGCCATCTTAATTGCTTCAGGTCTTGTTCCAAATATAGTCATAATCTTTATAGTATTCAAATTTATTCCTCCTAAATCAAACCAATGAAAATTTGAACATTTTTAACAACACTGCAGCTGTTATTGTTTTAATTATTCCAAACTAATTTATGCAAATGCGAACTTCATATACCCTTACATTATAGTTATGTAATTTCCATTTCTTTGTTTATTAAAAGCAAAAATTAATAACCTGTTTGAGCACTAAGCGAATCATCATTGTTTATCCACTCGTCTACATAAACAATCCTAAATTCATTTTTAGTATCTCTTATAACAACCATCTCAATTCCTGCATTTATAATTAGCCTTTTACACATCGCACATGAATTAGCATCTTTTACAAATTCACCTGTATTTGCATCTTTACCTACTAAATATAATGTAGCACCAATCATATCTTTTCTAGAAGCACTTATTATTGCATTCGCTTCACTATGAACACTTCTGCAAAGTTCATAATGAGTACCTCTTGGTACATTAAGTTCTTCTCTTCTGCATTTTTTCAAATCAATGCAATTAGTTCTACCTCTTGGTGCTCCAGTATATCCAGTAGAAATTATTTCATCATTTTTTACTATTATAGATCCATAATTCCTTCTTAAACAAGTGCCTCTTTCTAGAACAGTTTCTGCAATATCCAAATAATAATTGTGTTTATCTCTTCTATCCATTATACTCCACCCCAAATTAGTAAAAAAGTAGCTGAAGTGATCTTTTTCAGTGAGTTTCTGGCGTATCAGCCTTTTCGAATGCATATTAGTGAAATCTGGTAGACGAACAATGCCTTTTTTTACTACATTCCCTAAAAATTTTTCTTAAGTAATTGAAGTTACTAGGCTTAGCTAGTATGAAATTTATGTACTTTCATATACATTAGAAAATCAAATCTGCTAATACGACTCCATCCAGCATTTATAATATTTTATAGAGTAAAAAGGGCTCAATAGCCCTCTTACTTAGTACCAAATAATCTATCTCCAGCATCTCCGAGTCCTGGAACTATGTAGCCATGTTCATTTAATTTTTCATCTATAGCTGCAACATAAACATCTACATCAGGATGAACACTAGTTACATGTTTAATTCCTTCTGGTGATGATATCAAGCACATAAGTCTAATATTTTTTCCACCTTTATTCTTTAAAAGAGTTATTGCATCAGCAGCCGAACCGCCAGTTGCAAGCATAGGATCTACTACTATTATATCTCTTTCAGCTATATCCTGAGGCAATTTGCAAAAGTATTCAACTGGTTGTAAGGTTTCTTCATCTCTATATAAACCTATATGTCCTACTTTTGCAGCAGGTATTAGTTTAAGCATACCATCAACCATTCCAAGTCCTGCTCTAAGAATAGGAACTACTGCAACCTTTTTACCAGCTAACATATTGCATTTAGTTTTGCAGATAGGTGTTTCTATCTCTACCTCTTCCATTTGGAAGTCTCTAGTAACTTCGTATGCCATAAGCATTGAAACTTCTGAAACTAATTCTCTGAAATCCTTTGATCCAGTATGTTTATCTCTTATAAATGCCAACTTGTGTAATATTAATGGATGTCCAATTTGCGTAACTTTACTCATAAAAAATTCCTCCAATATTATTTATTATATTTTTTTTCTATATCAGCTATTTTATTTATTCTTGTTGCGTGTCTTCCACCTTCAAACTCAGCTGAAAGGAATGTATCAACAATATCTAAAGCTAAACCAGTACCTACTACTCTTTCACCCATAGCTAAAATATTAGCATCATTATGTTGTCTTGTAGCATGAGCACTAAAAGTATCAGCACAAACTGCAGCTCTTATTCCTGGAACTTTATTTGCAGCTATAGAAATTCCAATACCAGTGCCACAAATTAATATACCAAAATCAAACTGTTTTGTCACTACTGCTTCTGCAACTTGAATGGCATAATCTGCATAATCACAAGAACTTTCAGTTAATGTACCAAAATCCTTTACCTCTATCCCTTTTAATTTTAAGTGTTCAATGACTTCACCTTTAAGCCTGAATCCACCATGATCACTTCCAATTGCTATCCTCATAATTGCACCTCCAAAATTTATAAAAAAAGAAGACTAAAGCATTAAAAAATGCCTTTATCTTCCTTTATTTTTATCAATACTTTACCTATTATATTTTTTAATTGATCATATGTTTTTGAATAGACGTCAATAGAACCGCCGTATGGATCTGAAATCTCACCATTTACGCCAGCATATTCACATAACGAAAATACATTATTAGATTTTTCATGAAAATTTGAAGCTATTAAATCTCTCATATAGTTAGTCATAGTCAATATTAAATCGGCATTACCTATCATATCAGAAGTAAGTTGCACAGCTGATCTTTCACTAATATCATGAGACAGATTGTTCATGACTAAACTAGCTGAGTGCTTGGAAGTTTTACTACCAGGAACTATTGAAATTCCCGCTGAATATGCTCTTACGCCATCTATATCACAAATGCTATTAAATATAGCTTCAGCCATACAACTTCTACAAGTGTTACCTGTACACACAAAAAGAATATTCATACTTCCCTCCAATTTAAGCTTTTATTATATCAAATCCAGCTGCCTTTCTTAATCTATTCATTATAGCAAGGCCTATACCATCTTCAGTAAACGCTTCGCTAATAATATAATCTACTGCTGAATCATCAAACTTCCTTAATGTTTCAAAAAGATTTTTAGCTACTTCCTCAATATTATTTCTACTACCAAGCGAAATAACATTACCTTCTTTATATAAATTCTTAGTTTCCTCTGTAGCCATAATACCAACTGTAAACCCTTTTTCTATATAATTTTGCACTATTTCATTTATTTTTTCAACACTTTTTTCTAAAGAACCTTCAACTATCGAAACCTTTGCTTTAGGTGCGTAGTGTCTATACTTCATTCCTGGAGCCTTAGGTTTGATATCTTCTGATGGCTTCTTCATAATTGCAGCATCTATATATACGTCAGGATCCACTTCCTTAAGCATATCTAAAGTTATGCCTCCTGGTCTAAGTACGCAAGGTGGAGTCACTGTACAATCAATTATGGTTGATTCTAAGCCTACATCACTTTCATTACCACCAATTATAAAGTCAACCTTCTCATTTAAATCTTCAATACATCTATATATATCAGTAGGACTCGGTCTACCAGATATATTTGCAGATGGAGCCGCAATGGCAGTTTTAGATAGCTGTATAAGCTTAAGTGCTAATTTATCCTCTGGCATCCTTATTCCAATAGTGCTAAGTCCAGCTGAAGTAATATCCGGTATAATAGCCTTTTTATTGAACAAAATAGTAAGCGGTCCTGGCCAAAACTTATTCATTAGTTTTTCCGCCACTTCTGGAATGTCTTCAACATACTTTTCTATATCCTTACTTGCAACATGAATAATAAGCGGGTTATCTTGAGGCCTTCCCTTCGCAATAAATATTTTTTTTACTGCATCCTCGTTTAGAGCATCCGCTCCAAGTCCATAGACTGTTTCAGTTGGGAAGACTACCGTCCCACCATTTTTTATGCTTTCTGCCGCTCTTTTAATATCGTCTACATTTTCTTCAATATTATTAATTATTCTCACTTCAGTTTTCAAAACAATTCACTTCCTCTAGATCTCAAATCTCAAGTTGGCCTCTTGCAATCTTAACATTTTCTATACTTAAATCAGTATATATTGCTTTAACACAATTCCTATATACTAAATCTAACAGCTGATATTTTAAGAGCCCTCCATGTTTTATAATAGTAAAATAATATAGTTCTTCTGGCTTAAGTATTTTTATCTTTCTATATTCATTTGCAACGTAGGGATATTTCTTAAAAAAACTTTTTGTTATCGGCTTCATAAATTTATTTCTAAGTTTCACTGTAGTTACAATTATCATTTCCATGTTTTCGTCTTTTCCTTCAGTATGAACTAAAACAACTTTATCGCACAATATAACATTTTCACTTTTCAAAAGACCTGTTCTTATCTTTAGCTTGTTATTTGAACACTGAAAATCAATAGCTATACTATTTGCAACAGCAAAAATAGCAATTAATATGAATACCTCTAAAAAAGCCAAATAACTAGTATAGAATATTGTAGTCTTTCCTAGAAGAAATACTATTATAGGTAGAGCAAAAAAGAGAAATAACATACTTAACAAAAATAATCTATACGACTTTTTTTGCTTCTTTACCGCCTTTGAGATATGCATAGTAGCTACTCTCCTTTATTAATCGTATTATTTAAGCCCTACATTTTCATGTAAGGCTTAAAAATTAAACTAATTAAAAATCAGTATTTCCCATAGCTTTCATCTTTTCAGCTTGGTCTGCAGTTATAAGACCTTGGATCATTTCTTCCATATCCCCATTTAAAAATGAATCTAATTTATAAAGTGTTAATCCAATTCTATGATCTGATACTCTTCCTTGTGGATAGTTGTATGTTCTTATTCTTTCACTTCTATCCCCTGTTCCAACTTGGCTCTTTCTATCTTCAGCTATACCAGCAGCTCTTTCAGCCTCAGCTCTTTCAAAAAGTCTTGATCTCAAAACTTTCATAGCCTTTTCTTTATTCTTAAGCTGTGATTTTTCATCTTGACAGGATACAACAAGTCCTGTTGGAAGATGCGTTATTCTTACAGCTGAATCTGTTGTATTTACACACTGTCCACCGTGACCAGATGCTCTAAATACATCGATTCTAATATCTTTTTCACTTATATCTAATTCTACATCATCAACTTCAGGTAATACAGCTACTGTAGCAGTTGATGTATGAATTCTACCGCTTGATTCTGTATCAGGGACTCTTTGAACTCTATGAACACCTGATTCAAACTTAAGTCTTGAATATGCACTATCACCTTTTAGCATGAATACAACTTCTTTAAAACCACCAATATCAGTTTCATTTGTACTCATAAGTTCAACTTTCCATCTATGGGTCTCAGCGTATCTTGTGTACATTCTAAAAAGATTTGCAGCAAACAAAGCTGCTTCTTCTCCACCAGCACCTGCTCTGATTTCTATAAATACGTTCTTATCATCATTAGGGTCTTTTGGAAGTAATAAAACTTGCAAATCACTTTCTAATGTAGTTTTTTGTTCAGAAAGATCTTTTATCTCTTCTTGAACCATTTCTCTCATTTCTCTATCATTTTCCTCAGCTAACATTTCTTTATTGGTTTCTATCTCATCTAAAACATCTTTATATTGTGTATACTTATTCACAACTATTTCTAGTTCCGCATGTTCTTTGCAAAGTTTTCTCCACTCGTTCTGATTAGCCATGATAGATGGGTCTGATATTTTTACCGAAAGTTCATCATACTTATTTTCTATAAAGTTTAATCTATCTAATATCATCCTATCACTCCGTAATAATAAATTTCATATTTTTTTATTATATCATATATATTCCTATCATATCAATAGGAAATATATATAGACCACTTTATACTTGAATTACATCTTCGATTTCTCTCACCAAAAACTATGAAAGTTATAAAGATAAATCTTGAATTTAAGTTACTTATTATTATAAATAAATAACTTTATAATTGAATTCATATCTTTAAAGCCTCTTATCAATAAACTTAGATGTTTTACAAATAGATTTAGTCTTAAAGTTATTAATCTTTAACAACCTTAGATTTTCATCATCTAATTGCAGTTACAACTCTATCAAGTGATGCCAGGTCCTTAACTATTTTAACATTTTTATATCCTTTTTCAACTAGTAATTCTTTTACAGCTTCCCCTTGATCATACCCTATTTCAAAAGCTATAGTCCCGCCTTCTCTAAGAACTTTTACACTCTGATCAATTATTCTTCTGTAAAAATTAAGACCATCTTCCCCTCCACTAAGTGCTATGATAGGCTCATAATCCTTAACATCTCCCATCAATGTAGGAATAACATCTTCCTTAATATAAGGTGGATTAGAAACAATTATATCGTAAATTTTATTTTCTTTTATAACTTCTTCTAATAGATTACTTTTTATAAATCTACATCTTTCTTCTAAGCTTAAATCTCTGATGTTTCTTTTAGTAACCAACTCTGGGGTATCTTCTATATCTATAAAATCCACCTTAACATTCTCTTGATTTTTTGCTACCGCAATGCCTATAGCACCACTACCACAGCATAAATCACATAAATCAATTGCTTCTCCATCCTTAATTATACCCAAAACTTCATCTACTAAAACCTCTGTATCGGCTCTAGGAATTAAAACACCACTTTCAACATGTAATTCTATTCCGTAAAATTCCGCGTGTTCAAGAATATACTTTATAGGCATTTTATTTTCTCTTTTCTCAATAAGTGCATAGAATTCTTTGCATTTTTCTTCTTCAACCAATTCTTCTCTATGAGTAATTAAATAAAGCTTATCTTTGTCTATTACTTTTCCTAGAATAAGTTGACAATCCAAAACATAACTATCTATTTCTGCTGCTTTAAGCTTTTCATTACCTTTACTAAGAAGTTTACCGATAGTCTCATCATCCTTTATCCCTTCGGCCGCCTTAAGCGCTCTTATAGCAACTTCAATTTGGTCATCTTCTGGTTCTCTCGTAGTTAGATTTTGAAGCTTTAACCCTGGTGCTGCAATTAAGTGAGATAAGAAACTCTCGCTTCCCCCAATCCATTTTATAAGTTCAAAAGTCATCCCAGAAACTAAAGGTAGCAAAATCACTCTAGATAGTATTCTCTCCAGGAGTGAGTTCCAACCAGTAAAAGAAAAAGCAAATATACTAACTAGCATTACTAGAAGCATAAAATTAGTACCACACCTTGGATGAAATCTTTCAAACTTCTTTACATTTTCTACAGTAAGTTCCATCTCATTTTCATAGCAAAATATAGTCTTATGTTCTGCACCATGGTATTGATACAATCTATTTATGTCATCAAGTCTTCCTATTATATACATATACCCTAAAAGTATTATTACTCTTATTACACCCTCAATCATATTGAGCCCTACTACTCCTATCCCTAAATGCTTAAACAATGAAGTAATTGCAGTAGGTATAGCTACAAATAATCCAACAGAAAATATTAAAGATACCAATAATGTAAATCCCATTATTATATCATTACTTTTCTCGCCAAACTTATCATTTATCCATTTATCAAATTTTGAAGGTTCTTCGTCTTCCTCAAAAAATGATGCAGAATAATTAATACATTTGATTCCCTCCATCATCGAATCCACAAGAGATATAAAACCTCTTATTACTGGCAAACCAAGTATTTTATATCTTTTAGATATTGGTACAGTGTTCTTAAAATCAACTTCTATCTTTCCATCAGGAGTTCTTATTGCCGTTGCTAAACCACTAGCCCCTCGCATCATAACTCCTTCAAGTACTGCCTGGCCTCCAACCTTAGTTTTCCTCATATTTACCATCCTTTTATACCGAATATTTTTATAGTTATACATTTTATTCGTTTCTTGATTTTTTATACTTAAAATAACAATCTCCACATAAAGACTCGTATTCTACATCATCCACATTATCTATAGCTATTTGCTCACCTTCAAAAACAAAATGGCCGTTTATCTTTCTACCATTTAATATAGCTTTATTTCCACAGTTACATATAGTCTTCATCTCTTCTATACTATGCGCAATTAATAGTAATCTTTCACTTCCTTCAAAACCATTCATTTGAAAATCAGTTCTTAATCCATAACATATTATAGGTATATCCTTAACTACAGCAATTTCAAGCAACTGATCTATTTGATAGCTTTTTAAAAATTGAACTTCATCCACTAAGATGCAATGTATTTTACCATTTAGTTCTACCCATTGAGATACTTTTTCAAAAATATTGTCATCATTTTTAACAAGCAAATCTACAGTTCTTTCTACACCTAATCTAGATACTAGCTTGTCCCCACCCTTTTTATCAGTAGATGATTTTATAATTAAAATATTCATTCCTCTTTCTTCATAATTATATGCCACCTGCATAAGATGAGTTGACTTTCCTGAATTCATAGCACCGTATCTAAAATATAATTTACTCATAAAATAATCTCCTTTTTTCATCCTCAAACGTGTTTTATATGATTATATCATTATATGTATATCTATAGATAGATTAGTTTCAAACAAAATGCATTTATCAAACTAACTGTAAATAATAGTTAAAGCAATTATTAGTGCGATTCTAGTGATGGAAATGGAATAGTTATTTCTATGAACAGATAAACCAATTTACCCCTTAAACTCAAAATAATTTTCACTAATATTATTCTATTTTGTTTATAATTAATTGGTCAATTAGTAAAATATTCATCATCAATCATTAAATGTAATAACTGTAGTTTGATAGACATATTTATTATTACCTCCTTATTGACTCACGTATTATGTCATGCTATACTTTAGTAGTTGCAAAAGCGACAGTATTTATTTCGAAAGAGGTGAACAAGATGAGAGAAGGCATACATCCAGAATACCACAACGACGCTGTGGTTAAGTGCGCATGTGGAAACACATTTACAACTGGTTCAGTTAAATCAGAACTTAAGGTAGAAATATGCTCTAAGTGCCACCCATTCTTCACTGGTAAACAAAAAATCATTGATGTTGGCGGTAGAGTTGATAAATTCAAGAAGAGATTTGGTCTTGAAAAGTAGCAACCGTGGGAAAGATAGACTCTTTCCCATTTTTGTTGGAAATTTAGGCATCTTCAATAACGGCTAGTACTTAATTAGCTGTTTTGAAGATGCCTTATATAATTTTTAGATCATGATCTAAAAACGAAATTTTATATCTTTATTATGAAATAAATGTTAAAATATAAATTAAATGAAAATTATATTCTAAAAACAATTTTTCTATATTATTTTATCAGCAAAGAGAGTGAGAAACATGAAGAAACTTCTTATTTTAACAGCATCTACAGGACAAGGTCATAATCAAGCAGCAGACTCTTTAGTTGAAACCTTTTCCCAGTTTGGATATGAAGTTATTAAATACGATTTTTTATATAATAGTAGTAAATTACTTAATAATGTTCTCGTTGTAGGTTATGAACTATTCGCCACAAAGGCACCCAACCTTTACGGTACATTTTACAAAGCTACCAATATAAAATCTATGAATAACATAATAAAGATCTCCTTTTGGAACACCTCAAGAAAACTATTAAAATTTATAGATGAAAACAAGCCAGATTTAATAATAGGTACTCACCCATTTACAATAAATGTAGTATCAATGCTTAAAAAAAATCAGCTTACTGAACTGCCTTTTATTTCTATAGTCACTGATTTCAAAGCTCATTATACTTATGTATCTAATTATGTAGATGCTTATGTTACCGGAAGTGAGTATACAAAAAACGACTTAATTTCTCGCGGGATAGATTCAGATTTAATTTTCCCTTACGGAATTCCGATAAGAAGAGAATTTTACGTTAAAAATCATGAATATGCAGAAGTAAAAGATACTGATTATTTCAATATACTTCTTATGAGTGGTAGTATGGGACTTACCAATATATATTATGTACTTAAGGAACTGGTTAACAATAAACATAAGCTTAGAATAACAGTTGTTTGCGGAAAGAATACCAACTTGAAAAATAAGCTTCTAAATTCATATTCCAAACCCATTGAAGGCAAAAAGATTCATATCCTTGGTTATACCAATGATATATCTGCAATAATGGATTACAGTGACATTGTTATATCAAAACCAGGTGGACTCACAGTTACAGAATCAATAGTGAAAAACCTACCACTTGTTATTCCATTTGCTATACCTGGTCAGGAAACAGAAAACACTGAATTTCTAACCAATGAAGGTTGTGCTATCTATGTAGATAACCTCAAAGCCTTAAATGCATCCTTAGATAACTTGATAGAAGACCCGGAATTGTTACAGACTTTAAAGAAAAACCTTTACAGACTTTCATCAAAATTTTCATTAGAAGCCATAGTTTCATTGGCTGAAAATATACTAAAGAAATAAACAGGCTGCAAGTATTCTTACTTACAGCCTGTTTATTTTTATCTTGAATTGTTATCTAAAATACTTTTATCAAACATATTTAAGAATTCTTTATTATTTTTAGTTTTTGAAAGTAAAGCTATCAATTTTTCAGTTATACTTTCAACATTACCTTCTCTATACATTACTTTTCTTATAGCATATGCTGCTTCTTTTTCATCATCATTAAGAAGTAGATCTTCTTTTCTAGTT
Organism: Clostridium folliculivorans; assembly: GCF_024341905.1. Classification (GTDB taxonomy): domain Bacteria; phylum Bacillota; class Clostridia; order Clostridiales; family Clostridiaceae; genus Clostridium_AR; species Clostridium_AR folliculivorans. The sequence goes on along the minus strand of NZ_BQXY01000001.1, from coordinate 128,131 downwards.
CCAGACTTATATATATCAATGGCTGGGAATATTCTTCTTTCTTGAAGTTTCCTATCTAAGTGAACTTCCATATTTCCAGTTCCCTTAAATTCTTCAAAAATCATATCATCCATTCTACTTCCTGTATCAACAAGAGCAGTTGCAAGTATTGTAAGACTTCCGCCTTCTTCTATCTTCCTCGCTGCGCCGAAGAATTTTTTAGGCATTATAAGAGCTCCTGGATCCAATCCACCTGAAAGAGTTCTTCCTGTTGGTGTTATTGTTAAGTTATATGCTCTAGATAATCTAGTTAAACTATCTAGCAAAATAACTACATCTTTGCCGTGTTCAACCATTCTTTTAGCTCTATCTAAAACCAGTTGAGCCACTCTAGTATGATTTATTGGTTCTTCATCAAAGGTTGAGTATATTACTTCACCATGTATACTTCTTTGCATATCTGTAACTTCTTCTGGACGCTCATCTATTAATAAAACCATCAATGTTACATTTGGGTAATTTCTAGATATGTTTTGCGCTATCTTCTTAAGTAAGGTTGTTTTACCAGCCTTTGGAGGAGCTACTATTATTCCTCTTTGTCCTTTACCTATAGGTGATACAAGATCCATAAGTCTTGATGATAAATCTTTCTCATCATTAGTTTCTAGTCTTAATCTCTCATTTGGATAAATAGGAGTCAAGTTTTCAAAGTATTTTCTTCCGATAGCAGTCTCTGGTCTTTCTCCATTAACTTTTTCTACATATAGTAAAGCCTTAAATTTTTCGCCTTCTTTTGCTTCTCTTACTTTACCTTCAATTTCATCCCCAGTTCTCAAGTTAAATCTTCTTATTTGAGATGGTGATACATATATGTCTTGATCTGAAGTCAAATAATTTCTACATCTTAAGAATCCAAAATTGTTTGTTTCCATTATTTCTAATATTCCTCTAGCTGAATTAGAGGTATTGATCATTTCCTTTAATCGTTCTTTCTTTTCTTCAACTTTTTCTTCACTTACATTTTCTTGTTGCACTTCAACCTTTTCAGTAACAGCTTTTATTTCTTCTATTTTTTCTACAGGTCTATCAACTGTTTTTGCTTCTTTTTCTACATCGGTTAACTTAGGAGCAATTTTTTCTCTTAGTTCAACCCCATCTTTTTTTATAACATTTGGAGAGCTTTTAACTATTTCTTCAATAAGCTCACTTTTTTTCTTTTTTGAAATATTTTTTATCCCTAAATCTTTAGCTAACTCTTTTAGCTCAGTTAAGGTTTTCTTTTCGTAAAATTCTGCTGTCAAAATGACACCTCCATATTTTTTTAAGGGAATCAACAAAGGAAACAATAGAAATGAAAGTATAAGGTTAATTATATCTAAATCTAAAATATATGAGTATTACAAACTTATTAATTTGCAAATCTTGAGTTGTTACATATTTGAAATTTTTGCAATATACCAAATATCGGAGTGTAATTAACATAAATCAACACAATGACATTAAGAGTAATATTAGCAATCCATAAATTGCATTTTATTGATTCACTATCGTAAAATCTTCTTGGTTTTGATTTATTAGTACTGAAAATATTTAGAAATGACTAACAAGAAAGACTTTGGTCTTTTGAGCATTTATTCTGCACTAAACACAATTTAGCTTCAGTAACATTTATAATACAATTAGCATTTATATTATGCTTTATTAGAAACATATTTTCAAGTATTTTTTTTCATATATATAATTATTGAGTAATAATGATAATTTTATTCACTATTTATATGCAAAGTATATAGTTTTTCAGATAAAATAAGTTGTTACTTTTTATTTATATAAGTAACTTCTTAAGCTCTGTTTTAAAATAATTAAGAAAAAGGTTTAACAAGAACACTTCTTGTTAAACCTATAAATCTACATGTATATTATTTATTAGCTATAGCAGCACCTATAAAGTCTTTAAATAGTGGATGTGGTCTATTAGGTCTTGATTTTAGCTCTGGATGATATTGAACAGCCACAAACCAAGGATGGTCTGCTATTTCTACTACTTCTACTAATCTTCCATCTGGAGATGTTCCAGCTATTCTCATTCCTGCATCTGCTATTGAACTTCTGAACTCATTGTTGAATTCATATCTATGTCTATGTCTTTCATATATTAAACTATCTGAATAAGCTACTTTTGAGAAAGAATCTTCTTCTAATTTACATGGATATAATCCAAGTCTCATAGTTCCACCAAGATCTTCTACATCTTTTTGTTCTGGCATTAAATCAATTACTGGATAACTAGTTTCCGGATCAATTTCTGATGAATTAGCTCCAGTATATCCAAGAACATTTCTAGCGAACTCAATAACAGCACATTGCATACCTAAACATATACCAAGGAATGGCTTTTTGTTTTCTCTTGCCCATCTTATAGCTTCTATCTTACCCTCAATTCCTCTATCTCCGAAACCTCCTGGTACTAATACACCATCAACACCTGAAAGTAAAGTGCCTACGTTGTCAGCAGTGACATCAACTGCATTTATCCACTCTATTTCAACCTTAGAATCATTATGTAATCCACCGTGATTTAAAGCTTCAACTACAGAAATATATGCATCATGAAGTTCTACATACTTACCAACTAAAGCTATCTTAGTGACTTTAGAAAGACTCTTTATTCTATCTACCATTTGAGACCATTGTGTATTATCAATGTCACAGCATCCTAAGCTCAATTTTTCAACTACTAGCTTATCTAAACCTTCATTATGTAACATAAGTGGTACTTCATATAAATCTTCTGCATCAAGATTTTGTATTACTGATCTTCCGTCTATATTACAGAATAAACCTATCTTATTCTTAATATCATCAGATAAAGGTTTTTCTGCTCTACAAACAATGATGTCTGGTTGTATACCTATCCCTGTTAATTCTTTAACTGAGTGTTGAGTAGGTTTAGTCTTTAATTCTCCTGCTTTTCCTAAGTATGGCACTAGTGTAACATGTATAAAGCACACATTTTCTCTACCAACTTCATACTTAATTTGTCTTATAGCTTCTAGAAAAGGTAGTGATTCAATATCTCCAACAGTTCCACCAATTTCAGTTATAACTACATCTATATCTTTTTCTTTCGCTACTCTATAAACACGATTCTTTAATTCGTTAGTTATATGAGGAACTACTTGAACTGTTCCGCCTAAGTATTCGCCTTTTCTTTCCTTAGAGATAACAGACCAGTATACTTTTCCTGTAGTAACATTTGAGTTCTTAGTCAAATTCTCATCGATAAATCTTTCGTAATGACCTAAATCAAGATCTGTTTCAGCTCCATCATCTGTTACGAACACTTCTCCGTGTTGATATGGACTCATAGTACCTGGATCTACATTTAGATACGGGTCAAACTTTTGTATTGAAACTTTCATTCCTCTATTCTTAAGCAATCTTCCTAAAGACGCAGCAGTGATTCCCTTACCTAAAGATGAAACTACTCCCCCTGTGACAAATACATACTTTGTGGTTCTCTTGCTCATACTATTTCCTCCTAAGAATCTATTTAAAAAAACTATTGACACTGTAATGATTTCTTATTATAATAGTTATTACCCACCATTTAAGCTGGGTAATTGTTGTCTTAAACACAATGATAGTATTTTATCACATATCAGATTCTTATTCTAGTCTTTTTTTTATGTTTTTATAGCATTTTTTCTATTTCTTCTTCCACATATAGATATTTATCTCTGAATTCTTTATTTATCAAAAACTTTTCTTCAGCCTTTTTCACATTATAATTAATGCTTCTAGAAGACTTCGCTCTCAATATGTTTAACAGTTCTTCTTTTTTTATACAGTCATACTTCTTCATCAATAGCAAAAACATATATTTATTTTCCCTACTTTTCAAAAAGTCTCTATGTTCATTTATGTCAACTCCATGATACTGGCATAATAATTCAATTATCTTATAGTATCTATCATACAATTTGCTCACCTCTTCTTATATTGTAATTATTGCCATCTATCTTGTTCATTAAACTTCTTTTATCAGAATTTATATTTTTATATACAGCAAAAAAAGATTTAGAATTCATACTAGATAATTCCTTGAATAAGAATCACCTAATAGTAAACACTAAATCTCTTTGTAAGTTTGATATTTTATACTTATTGTCATTTAAATCATATACCTAAATATAAAACTTTTCTCTATTCTTTTTAATAAATATTGTTACAGCTTAGTTTCTTGCCTTTATATTTATTTTCAATTGAGTATTATTACTTTCTTGACCACTTACACTTAAATCATAATCAATAAATATATCTCCACCATACTCATCTATGTCTATCTTTAATTCTTTAGTATCTATTTTAAGCTCTAACATCCCATAAGGAGTATTGTAAAGGCTTATTGATGTATTATCTTTTTGAAAATTCATCTTAGTTGCAGTAGTACCTTCCCTTTCAAGAATAAGCTCATTGGAAGTTATTGAGATTTTAGTCTTTGTTCCTTCCATACCTGATATTTCTGTTTCATCATATATTGCTTCGTATCCATCTTCTTTAATTAAAAACTCCCCCGGAGTTACTACTTCAATAAGATCTTCTTGATCAGCTGGCACTTGATTACTTGCTATTGAAATTATCGCCTTTTTTTTCATCTTTTCCTCCTAGCCTACATACGCATTTTGCTTCGTAAGCATATTAATTTACAACTATATAATAGTTTAATAATTTTAATGCCTTTATTCAAGTGTTATATAAAATATTTATAAAAAAGTCGCTGAAGCGACCTTCTTCAGCGAGCTTTTTTAACGCATCTGCCTTTCCGAATGTATATGAGGAAAATCTGGCAGGCGAATAAGTTTTGTTTTTTTACTGTATAGCCATAAAAAAACTTCTAAATCCGTTGAAATATGTAGACTTAGCTAACTTCAAATTTTATACTTTTCTATACAGTAAAAAAGTCGCTGAAGCGACCTCCTTCAGTGAACTTTTTTAACGCATCTGCCTTTCCGAATGTATATGAGGAAAATCTGGCAGGCGACATATTCTTCTTTTTTTATCCTTTAACTTATACTATGTCTTAAGTCTGTTCGCATAATTATCCACAGATATAATTGAGATATAATTTCTTAAAGAATAAAAATTTAAGGCTCTATTCCAAAACAATTTAATATTTAGAAACAGAACCTTATAATACTATATTTTTTTTACAATATCATCAAAGATTTCTTTTATTTTAAATTTGAATACAACCTTATCATTAGATTTATCTTTTCCTAATTTGCTTTGATTATCTACTTCATCATACTCTTTATCTGTTAAAACTCTTTTCATTTGCTTTTCCGTTTCATCATAGGATACTTGTCCCTTTGTTATATCAATAAAGCATAGAGGTGGAAACATAACACACCACCAGTTTTGTCCTTTTCCAGATCCAATTATAACTCTATAAGCCTCATAATTGCCTTGAGGTAGTGTTATATTACCATAAGTTTTTACCGGAAAATTCTCATGATCTAATGTGCTGTTTACCTCATATTTATATCCATTATCTTTTATTACTTTACTTGCTATCTTTTTAATTTGTTCATCGTTTTCCTTTAATATCTTCCTTGATTCATCTATTGATTTTGAATCTTTTAACTTTGGAGTTATATATTTTAGTATTTCATCTCTTACCTTAAGCTTTAACTCCTGATCCTTTTTATCATCACTATTAGCTATTACATGAAACCTTATTAATTTATCTTTTATTTCATCACTTACGGAACTGCCATCTTCCTGACCATATACGGTTATCTTGTTTAAAGTATTATAGGAAAATATTCCTATTGTTAATGAGAATATAATAGTTACAATAAATAATATTTTTTTCATAAAAAAATCAACCCCCTGACACTTGTAATTATTGCCAAAGGGTTTTCTATTTATACATTTTTATTTTAAATGGTTCTAGTTATATATACATCTCTATATTTTTCTTTCATCTTCTCATAGCAATTCTGTGCCTTTACCATGTCTTCAAAGAAAGCAAAAACTGTAGGACCACTACCACTCATCAATGTTCCTAAACACCCTAAATTAACCATACTATCTTTTATTCCTTTTATTAACGGATGTTTTCTAATAGTTACATTTTCTAGTACATTCTTCATATTCTCAGCTACAAATTTTATATTACCTGAATTCATCTCGTGGATTAAATTATTTATTTTAGGGTGCTTATAGATACGTTTTATATCTAGTAACCCATACACTTCTTTAGTTGAAACACCAAATGGTGGTTTAACAACAACTAATATATAATTTTTAAAGGACTTAAGAGGCTTAATCTGCTCTCCTATACCTTCGCAAAGCGCTGTTCCGCCTTTCATACAATAAGGTACATCCGCACCTATTTGGAGCCCTAAAGCCAAAAGTTCTTCTTCAGTTGCATTGATTTCAAATATATCATTCATACCTTTAATTACAGCAGCAGCATCTGTACTTCCACCAGCCATACCTGCAGACATTGGTATTTTTTTTATTATATCAATTTTAACCCCACCTGAAATACTATACTTTTCTTTAAAAAGTTTAGCAGCTTTATAGCAAAGATTCCTACTGTCAGTTGGTATAAATGGGTTATCACAGGTTATAGTTATATCATCATTACTCAATTCTTTATTAATATGAATAACATCATATAAATCGATTGTTTGCATTATCATTCTTAATAAATGATAACCATCCTCTCTTTTACCAATAACATCTAAGGCTATATTTATTTTAGCATAAGCTTTTAGTATCATTTATTTTCAACCCTTCCCCTTGTTCTATAATAATTATATATTTTATCGCAATAAATGCAATATATAGTTTTATGGGATTTTACCTTATATAATTAATAAAATAGGTCTAAACTGGGTTTACAATAATCATAAATAATATTAAAAAACAACAGTTGAAGCCGAAATCAAGCTATCATACTGTTGTTTTTATAATAAGTCTCTTTCATGTTTTAATTATGGTTAATAGACTTTTTACATATGAACTACATTTTCTAATTCAATTAGATCAACCACTTCTTCTGACTTATCTTTAATATAATTAATAAGTCTTTCAAACTCTTCAAAGAACACTACTATTACATCACCAGGAATTGAATCACTTAAAGCATTATCTAAAGCTACCACTTCATCAAGTATTACATGTATGTCTTTTTCTGATTTATATTCCAAGACTCCCTTTAAGAGAATGTCCGCAACTTCTCCTTCTCTTCGCCCTCTTTTATCTAGATCTTCTTTTATATATATCTTATCTAGAAAGCGTGCTGATAAGGCACCTAATCTTTGTATACTATCATCACTTCTATCACCTGGAACACCTATTACTCCTATTAATCTATTATGAGGCATGCCTTTTAGAGCATCTAAAACGCAAGTATAACCATCTATATTATGCCCATAATCTAAGATAACCTTAGTTCCATTTATATCATACTCATTAAATCTTCCTGGATTTGATTTTTCATCACTAAAGAAGGTTGTTAAACCTTTAGCAATTATAGCATAGTCTAAATTTATACCAACTAATGCGCTACATGCCGCTAAACAATTATATATATTGTACTTTAAATTCCCATTCTTAGTTATTGGGATATCTTTTATCATACATACCGCATATTTTTTATTATTATTTTCAACGTATATAGTTCCATCAAAAGCATAAACAACAGGATTGCCTTCCATAGCATTTTCTCTAATATACTGGTTATCTCTATTCATGGAGAATAATATCTTCTTTTTATCTCTTATTCTATCTAAAACCTTAACACTCCATATATCATCTACATTTATAACAGCATATCCTTCTTCTTTAACAGCTTCAGCAACCAAAGCCTTTGCAAAAGCCAGTTGTTCCATTGTATCTATATTATCTATACCAAGATGATCTTCAGTGATGTTTGTTATAATACCTACATCTGCAACATCATAAGCTAATCCATTTCTAACTATTCCACCTCTAGCAGTTTCAAGCACCGCTACATCTACATCTTTATTTAACAATACCGATTTTGCGCTTTTAGGACCAGTATCATCACCGGTATCAATATATTCTCCATTTATAACTACTCCCGAAGTAGTTGTCATCCCAACACTGTATCCCATAAGACTTATTACATGAGATATCAACCTAGTTGTGGTAGTCTTACCATTAGTACCAGTAACAGAAATAACTGGTATACTTTTCGGATTTCCTTCATACATCATATCTACTATCGCTCCTGCTACATCTCTTTCCTTGCCGAAGGTTGGATAATGATGCATTCTAATTCCAGGAGCCGCATTTACCTCAACTATAATCCCTTTACCTGAAATTGGCTCTGATATATTTTCTGTACATATATCTATTCCACAAATATCTAATCCTATAGTTTTCGCTACTCTAATACACAATTTTATATTTTCCTCACATATCTCATCAGTACAATCTATAGATATGCCTCCAGTAGATAAATTAGCATTTTCCCTCAAAAACACTCTTTCACCTTTTACTGGTATAGATGAAATATTGAAACCTTGTTTTCTTATACAGCTAATTAAACATTCATCCATCTTAACTTTTGTTAATGGCTTTTCATGTTTTTCTCCTCTTCTAGGATCGCTGTTTAAATTTCTTATTAAATCTTTAATATTAGTAGTTCCATCCCCTATTACAAAGGGAGGTAATCTTTTTGCCGCAGCTATAACTTTATTGTTTACAACACAAACTCTATAATCCTCTCCTTTTACATACTTTTCAATAATTATATCTTTATAATCATCATTTATAGCTTTATAGGCTTTAAGCAATGACTTTTGATCAGTTATATTGAGTATAACCCCTTTACCTTTGTTTCCAAATTGAGGCTTTAATACTACTGGATATCCTACATCATCAGCCTTTTGCAACAAATCTATAGTATTAAATACTTTTTCACCTATAGCAACAGGAATAAACTGAGCTTTTAAAAGCTGTTTTGTAAGCATCTTATCACAAGCTATATCAGCTCCTATACATCTAGTAGAATCTCCTAAGGCTGCAGCTATAACTCTACCTTGCTTTCCATATCCTATTTGATACATTCCTCCATCTCCAAGCTTAAGAACCGGGAGTTTCCTTTTTCGCGCTGCATCACAAATAGCTTTAGTACTTGGCCCCATCATCTCTTGTGACATCGTTTGTTTTAAGAATTCCAATCTTTCTTCAAAGTTAATTGGTTTTTGCTCTATCAAAGAATTTATTAAATCTATAGCAAGATACATAGCTCCTAAAGCCATATTTTTATATTCATATTGGATTATCATATAGTACAGGTCATCTTTTATCTCTCGCGCTTTTCCATAAGCTACATCTATACCTAATATATTTTGAATAGCAATAGTAATATGTTCACATATATGAGCAAGATATGTACCCTCTTTTAATCTCGTTACAAAACCATTATCCTCATCAATTCCACATCTATGTTTATTTAATTCTGGTAACATCTTTACAAGAGTATCATTAAAATTAGGAATATCTTTACTTGGAATCTCACAATAACCTTCCAAATCAACATCTGCTCTTATGCACTTCTTATGGGAATATATGTTTTTCCCATCATAAACTATTTCTTTAATAAGCTTCATTTTAATTATTTTCCTCCTCAAAAGGTGCCTTACTAATTAGATCAAATCTATGTCCTTTAGCTAGAACATGCATTTTCACATTGAAAATACTAAGCAAATCATCTTGATGCTGCTCAGAAACATTCGTATATGTTATTTGGCTTCCATCTAAAATATACACCGCACCTGAACCTATAACTTTAAGATGATCATCCCTCCGTATAACTATAGCAGTATCCTCATCAATGCCTATTCCTAAAGCTTGAGGATTTTGTGCCACTCCACCTAAAAGTCTTCCTATTCTTCCTCTTTGAGAAAAATGCTGGTCTACTATAATATTTTTCACAAGTCCAAGACCTGGAGACATTTTTAAAGTGCATTTTCTAGGAGATTCTTCATCATCACCAGTAACAATCATGGTATCACTCATAACAGATGCTCCTGCTGAAGTTCCAACCATATAGCACCCTCTTTCAGAAGCGCTAAGTATCTCCTGATATATTGGGGTTCCTCCAATTATACTTGTTATTCTTAACTGATCTCCTCCAGTAAAAAATATGATAGAAGCTTCTCTTACTATATTTATATTTTTTTGAAGAGAACAGTCATCTCTATGTTGTACATCCAATATCTCTATTTTTTTAACACCTAATTCTGTAAAGACTTTCTTATATTTATCTTTTGCCTCTTCAGGTTTCTCTGTAGCTATAGTAGCCACAGCCAACACATCATTTTCTTTATTTATTTTAGAACATACATATTTTAATATCTCTTTATTTCCCTCTTTATCTTCTGCTCCTCCTATAATGATTAAATTTCCTTCAGATTTTATATTCACAAAAAAATCACCTCTAATCATTCATTTTTTTATTTTAACCATGTTGTTTATATTTATTCATTTACCCATTTACTTCCACTAGGGCATATTAGCTATAGTTTCATTTTGACCATTATTACTTTATGTATTGACATTCTATCTCCATTGAATAAAACTGTTATAATATTAAGTACAATCTCCATGCACAATTTAATATATCGTTTATTGTGAATAAATAAAGACTCTTTCAATTAGGCTTTAGATAAATGTTCTGCATAATTTAAACTAAAAATTATTATTACATAAAACAGCAGTAATTATATCTTTACCTACCAATATACAAAAAATACTTTCAATTTTTAACAACAAATTTCTTCATCAATTAGTACTCAATTAAAGATTTTTGCAACAAAAAAATGAACTTTTAAGCATACTTTCACTTAAAAGTCCATTTATAACTAAATATTAATAATCCATAAAAGCTACATTACAGCTCTTCCAGGTATTATAAGCTTTTGATTTACGCAAATTGAGTCTGGTCCTTCTAGATTATTTATCTTTAATAACTCAGCCATTGTAGTATTAAACTTCTTAGCCAAGTCCCAAAGAGTGTCGTGCTTCTGTACTGAGTAGATTGTTATAGATGCTTTCTTACCTGCAACTTCGCCTTCTTTTTCTTCTACCTCTGAAATATATTGTTTTTTGCTCAAAAGGTATACTTTAGCACTTGCATTTATAACTGCCTTTATAGCAATTGTATGTGCTTCTATAGAAGCTTGAAGACTTTCTATCCATGCTTTAACTATAGATTTCATATTATCCTTTATATCTTGCATATCTACAGTTGTAGTGAATGGAATTTCAGACTTCATGTTTGCAACATTATTATCTGTATCAGCAGTCTTGTATATTACATTAACATTTACAATACCATCGATAACAACCTTATTATCAACAATTTTATTTTCTAATGAAACCACTTCTCCTGTGGTGCTTAAGATTTGTAATGGCTCATTAGAATTTTGTTCAGGCTCTAGATTGTCCTTTATAATAGTCTCATTATTTCCTTGACCATGTAGCACAGTCATCTCTACATCATCTTTCTTTAGTTCCATATTTCTAACTGGAGAATATGCGTCTTCGATTATTTCCAAATCATCTTTGCTATATACTTTTAATTGTCCACCTAGTAATACTTCAATATCAAGGGTTCTAGCCTCACCTAAATCATCTTGACTAATACTGTATTCAGTTCCTGTAACTCTGAATTCACCATCAGTAATCATAGCTGAAGAAACACTTTCTGCGTCTTCTTCTTTTGTCAAAAATAAATCATCCTCTATAGGAACTAATTCTCTTGAATCTGCAGCTTTGTATAATAGATCTAATTTACAATAACAAGATACTTGAACCTTACCATCTAAGGCCCTTATTTCTTTTTTATGAAGCTGTACATTTATTTTGATGATTTTTCCTATCTGTGGTTTATCCATTCCAATTTGCAAACTTGCTTTAGTTGATAAATCAAACCCTTTTTCATAAACAAGCTTATCAAATGCTTCAACTCTCTTTTTAACTTCAATATCGCCTGAACCTTCAATATCTTTTACAAATTCAAAGTTATCTTTCTTGTACACAGTGCATTTTGTTGAAAAAATACATTCCAAGCTAACTTTTCTTTCATTTATTATGTTTGAATTAATATGTTCAACTTCACTCTCTGCATCGCATACCATTCTATGTTCAGCGCCGGCAACATCAATATAGTTTGCAAACTTATCGCTATAAGTAATTGTATGGACTCCTAATCCTTCATCTTCTTTTGCTAAATAGATTACATTGTACTCTACCTGACCTTCAACATAAACCCTTTCTTGTACTACTTCCTTATTAGTAATAACAGGTTTAGCCTCTACGGTAAGTATTCTCACCACATCCGGATGGGTATCCGGAATTAAGTATTCACCTTTCAATACTGCATCAGATGAGCTTATACTGAAAAGTCTTTCATATTCGATATTCTCTTTTATCACATCTAATCCTGCCAAATTCATCCCTCCCATAATATACCTACTATAATGTATACACTATAGGATTCAAAATTATGATTAAATATTTATATAAATTTACTTAATTATTTCTGCAGATTTTGTCGAAATTAAACAAGTTTTTTTTACATCTTGGGTTGACAAGTTAAAAAATATGTCGTATTATAAAGATGGTTATTGACCATATAACCTCTCATAAATTCTCAATACCCTTTTATACCATAGTTGAAAGATGGAAACCCACCATCTTTCTTTTTTTATTTTATTAGTAAACGTTTAATTTGATTATAGCTTTTAAATAAACTATTAATAAAATATTTATGTTACGTAAAATTTCTAGGTTTAGCTAACTTGAAAATTTTATATTTTCCTTTATAGTAAAAAAAACTAAAAACCCCGTAGGGATTTAAAGTTTTTAGTTATAAATCATATATCACAAAATAAATTAATTCTATAATTGCAACATATTCATACATGCATAACTTCAAATCGCAAAACGAGGTTTTTAATTATCCTTTAAATACAAGCTGTACAGTCTTTGTCAATACATCTGAATAACTATATGTCACAGTCCTTTGGGTGTCAGTTTCTAATCTAATAACAAATATACTTGGGTACACACTCTCAAGTACACCATTATTAACTAGAACCTTTCTTCGTCCTCCATTAGCTCTAAGTATAACTTTTTCACCAATATGACCTTCTATGTCTTTCCTTATGGAAGATAATGTCTTACTCTTTTCCATATGAACACCCTCTTTCCTATTTCTATTATACCTCTAAATAACCTTACTGTCAAATTAACCAAATATTTTATCACTATTTGTTTTGTTTTGTCAATGTAAAATTTCTATTAATATTTTATGAATTTTTCACATCTTTCTATAGTTTCTTCATAAAAATGAATTTTATTCTTTCTATATATATTTTTCTTTATACGCTGTTGTACTTTTATGTAAACTAACCTTATTTATTGGTTTAATTTACGTCAAAGGCTTAATAGAACACCTATAAATATAGCAATTTATAATTTTTATTTTCTTATCCTAAGTCCAATACTTCAATGTTTTCTATAGTAAAGTATAAAAAAAGTCGCTGAAGCCACCTTCTTCAGTGAGCTTTTTTAACGCATCTGCCTTTCCGAATGTATATGAGGAAAATTTGGCAGGAGACATAAATTTTATTTTTTACTGTATAGCCATAAAAAACTTATAAAAGCATTGGAATGTCTAGATTTAGCTACCTTGAAAATTTTATAACTTCCTATACAGTAAAAAAATAGAAAGCCCCTTCTCAGTTAGACACTTTCTATTTAACAAAGTATTTATAATATTTTATTAAGCCTATCATTATAGTAAAACATTGTTTAATTAAGCTGCATAACTTTTTTATGTTTTAGGATTTTTTCTAGAGCATCATTATAAAAATATTGACTTAGATTTTGCTTCATAATATCAAAGAAAGCCTCTATTGATGAATTTGAAATATCTATCTTTATCTTTATATCATATACTTCCATAATTAATTCTCTTGTCATGTAACTAAATCTAATATCAGTTATCTCATCCCATTTTATAACTTCTGTTGCTTTAAATATATTTATATAGCGTATTTCTTTATCAGTTATATATATATCAACATTTTTCCAATATAACACCATATACGCCCCTACACAAAGAAGTATTGTAGACAACAATGTAATAAAAATATTTTCCTTCATAACATCTACATAGCTACCTAAAAGAGATATCAAAGTAGAAAATAAGATAAGAACGATTCCATAAATACAGTATAGCTTATTTACTTTAATATTTAAGTTATTTTCTTTCATATTCTTAACCAAAGAAGAATTTAAATACATTGATATACTCTTTATCAAAGCACCTATTGAGATTAAAGCTATTATTATCACTTCACCCACTCCTTAAAAAACATATATATTTATATAATTATTTCTATATACTCCATAAAATTCCTTCCAATATTTTACAAAAGATATTTTTTTAGGCTATATTTAAGAATATTATTGAAATTAAGATGATTAACCAATCAATTTCACCATGGCGCTTTAACAGCGCCTTTTTTAAAATGAATAAAGCAGCTCCAGATAGAAGCTGCTTTACTTTCACTTTATAACATGTAACTATATATCTATATAGCCAAGATATGTAAAAGGATTCTTATTATAATTCTTTATATAATGTAACTTATAAAAAATTACTATTTAAGACCATTTTCATAGCTTTCTATAATCTTCTTAACCATAGATCCACCTACTGAACCATTTTCTCTTGAAGTTAAGTTACCATTATAGCCTTCAGTTAAGTTAACCCCTAGTTCTCTTGCTGTCTCAAACTTAAATTGACTTAATTTATCTTTTGCTTCTGGAACTAAAATTCTGTTTCCTCTGCTTGCCATGATAATTTCCTCCTTAATATAATTAATTTTTATTACACTAATATATTGCTCAGAATTAGGATTCTTATTATATATATCTATTGGAAACTAACTTATCTTTATCCATTATTACAAATAAAACTTTTGTGTTCCATCTAACTCCTATATTTCCTTCAAACTTCACCAACCTTTAGTTTTAATTCTATATTATTTCAAGTTTACATATGTAAATATTCTTCACATAAAAATAAACTTAAATTTTCTATATTAACTTCACATTAGTAATAAACAAAATATCTGGATTAAGCCCTTTATAAAAAAACAAATCAGATTTTCTAACAAATAAATAAAGTTCTTTCCTTAATATATCCATCACTTTCATATCTTTAAAAAAATATCGTAATACTTTCATTAATCTATATTATAAATTACTAAGAACATATTCTAAATTTAAACATATATTATACCATAAAACGTATTTATTTGACCCTTTCAAGCTGAATAACTGGTGACGTATAAATAAATTTTATTTATACGCTATTATAGTGGACAACTATAACACTGCTACAACTAAAAAACTTCAAACAATATGATTAAATTATGAGGTGTAAATAATGGCATATAGTAATAATGATAAACAAAGGACTCCTTCTGAGGTATATGAGCTACTTCAGTTAATAGTACAAAAACAAGAACAATTACAAACTCAATTACAGGAGCAAGCTCAGGTTCAAGCTCAATTACAGAAACAACTTCAAGATCAGGAGCAAAAACAGCTTCAAGATCAAGATCAACTTCAAAAACAGCTCCAGGATCAAGATCAAGATCAAAGACAGCTTCAAGGACAATCTGACTATGAAACTGAAAGTATCAGTTTTGGAGATATAGGTAACAACAGAGTAACTGTTAAAGTAGATAATAACGCTATAGCAGTTTTAGTACTAGCATTACTTGGTTTATCAAACGGCTCTGTAGAGGATAGCGAACTTAAAGGCTATATAAATGCGCTAATAACAAAGAGCAGTCTTTCAGAATAAAATATTTATCTTTTCAATAAGTCTAGGGGACTACCCTAGACTCTTTATATTTTTATCAACTTTAATAATATTCATATAATACTTGCTTTAAGATCTTAAAACTTAAACAGCATCCATTTACAAGTACACATCTCATATTTAATCTCATACAATCTTTCATTACTTGCTATTAAACTTTGGCATACAAATATAAGCATATCATTTCCTGCTATTCTTTCCTTATATAATTTAATTACTCTATCAATCTTAATTACACAATTCTCACCTTCGCTAACCTTAAATCTTACAGGATGCGGTTTACCATTTATATCAAACCAAGCTACCATTTCTATACTTTTAGCAACAATCTTCAAGATCTCACCACCTACGTACATATGTTCGTAATTATTTTATCAAACTACCTCTTTTTTATCAACAATTCTTATGGATTACTTTGAAATATTTTCTTTTCAAATTATTAATTGGTATTTATATCTTAATTTTATTCATTGTAATCCTTTTTATTTCTATTGCAAGTATTATTATACTATCAATTAACTTCATAAACCCTATCAAAGAGCTTAAAAACACAGCTACTGAAATTGTTAATAGTGTTAATATACAAAATCAGAAGGTATCTGAAACTGTTGATAATTTAGACAATATGTATGGATTTAAGAATAAGAGTGCAAGAAAGTGATCTTATGAAATCTCTTGTCTCTTCCTTTGGCGCTATTCCATCACCAATGGATTCTTCCTTAGTATTACAAGCTTTAGCTTTAGGACAAGTTGATGGCGCTGAAAATAATACTGCAACATATGTTTCTTCTAGTCAATTTAATGTTGCTAAATATTACACTTTTGATGAGCATTCAAGAATACCAGATATACTGGTAGCTAGTAAAACAGTTATGGATTCTCTATCGAAAGAAGACCAAGAAATAATAAAAAAAGCAGCTACTGATTCTGTAGAAGTACAGAAACAAGCTTGGAAGAGCAATGAAGAAGTTATGTTAACGAAAATGAAAGATGCTGGAGTTAAGATTACAGAATTAGATCAATCTTCTAAAAATCAGTTTAAAAACGCAGTTTCTCCTGTTTACGAAAAGTTTGCTAGCAAATATACGAATTTAATTAATCAAATCGAAGAAACAAAGTAGATACTATTTCTTAAGATTTTTAATTAAAAAATCCACTATTTTAGACTATAGGTTATCTTTTTTATAAAATAGCCTATAGTTTATTTTTTTACTTCTTACTTAAGATAATCTTCATTTTGCTTTGAGGTAACACCTTTAATTTCGCTAAATATATCTGAAGAATTCGCTTTTCCTTCATTACTTTTGTAATTTGCAACAATATCTTTAAGTTGCGGTATTATTCCAAGCAAATCCATGAATTCTCCTTTAGTTAGAGGTTTCTTATCGTCTTTAAGTTCATACCCAATTTGTCCACTAACTTCTATAGTAGCATATTTCACTTCAGCAATTGATTGAACCCCTATTTGTCGTAACCTAGTTTCAAGTCTATCCACTGTAAGTCTTAACTTTTTCATATTTTCAATATTTAGTTGCCCATTTTCAATTACTATAACTGATTTTCCTGAAAATAACTTTTCCATAAAATCAAACTTTAACTCTAAATATTCTATAAATATCATTGAAAATACAAGCATAAAGGCCGATACGAAAGTTCTTACTAAGCTTTTATCTGCCAATGGTTGAATGATTAGTTCTCCCATTCCAATCATAACAACAGTTTGTGCTATTGTCATTTGAGATATAGACTTTCTTCCTCCTAGTTTTAAAACTAAAGTGCCACCAATAAAAACTACAATTGCTTTAAAGATCAACACTGCTTCCATATAATTAATCTCCTTTTGAAAACTCCAAATAAAATATATAGATAATATAATTTATTATTGTCATTTTCAAAAACATCATGCATTTATTTTATTACACTTTCCAATGATCTTATAATAGATTACATAATAAAAACCCCAACATACCTTACATTCAAAGTAATGCTTAGGGTCCTTTTATTATAAACTTTCTTTTATAGTTCTTATCCATTGTTTTGCTTTTAATAAACTATCTTCTTTATCTTTCTTTAGAGGGTCCTCAAAAGCCATCTCCCCTAAAAAATCATTTCCTTTTAGCTTTTCTTTGAAATCTTCAAAAGTCTTACCCTCTCGTCCTCCACTATGGCAACAAAACAAAGCGATGCTTTTATTTTTTATTTTATGTTTCTCTAAAAATGTATTAAACACAGGTGCAAATCTACTTGCCCATACTGGCGTTCCAAGAACTATGAGATCATATTTAGATAAATCTTCATTTATCGGCTCAATATCCGGTTTATCCTTAAACATAACCTGCTTTCCTCCCCACAAGTATTTTCTAAATCCACCTGTAGGTATTTGTTTAACTGGTTTTATCTCAGCTATATCTCCATCTAATTCCTTGCTAATAGTTTCTGCAATAAATTTAGTATCACCTTCTAGAGAATAAAAAATTACTAAAGACCTCATTTATAACAACTCCCATAGTCTAATTTTTAAAACTTATACTATATTTCTCAAATCTATCAATATATTCTAACACATATATTCTCTTTTCGTCTTCATTGAACAGTAAAATTGCGTAATCATTTTTATTTGGTTTAAAATAGTATAAAGTCTTCTCTTGTACTTGTGGAATATATTTATTAAACCCAGCTTTTTCATTATTATTAACTGATAGACAATCTCTAAACTTATCTACAAACTCATTTACTTCGCCTTTACTTTCTTTATCAACTAGCTTCCACTTACTAAAATCCTTTAGTTTTTTAGTGTTATCTTCATCATATTCTAAAACTGAATATGCTCTTCCTTCTGCCGGCATCCTCTGTATATCAGACATCACTTTAATTTCATGTTTTGGTTTCGGCACATCTATGCTGAAGTTATTCTTTAGAGTAGATCTTACACTAGAAAAGTATTGGTATACACTAATAATTTGAAACGAAAAAAAAACTAACATAATAAATAAGATAACAGAAATACTTTTAGATGGTTTTCTCATATTCCCTCTCCACTTTTATTATTTAATTGAAGGTGAGCTATTTCGTAGATACATTTCGAATAAAATCCTTTACATCTTTAATATTTTAAAAAGCAACTAGATTGGGGTAATCTAGCTGCTATTTATTAGGGGATCAATAACATTAAACGCTCTTTTGTTAATGGCATTTTGCTAACTTATTCATTTCTAAATCCTATAATATTATTATAAACAATAATTATTAATAAATTATATCTTTTGTGCTAATAATATGTTAATTATTATTAACTTTTTAATATAATTTCCATAAAAAATATAAGGTTTTTGTACATAATTCCAAGCAGAAACTTTTAGCTTAAACTAAATAATTCTTTTTAGAAATATTAAATAGAAAAGTACTATCTACATAGATTTACTAAGTCTATAACATAAATATCACAGATTGTATTTATGGAAAGTTATTATAAACTTTGTCCCAACTCCAACTTTACTCTTGGCCTCTATGATCCCATTATGTGATTCTATTATAGATTTTGAAAGCGCTAGCCCAATGCCAACAGAATCGCTCTTCTTTGAATTTTTCGCCTTATAAAATCTCTTAAATATATTTGGCAAGTCTTCTTCATTTATACCCTCTCCATTATCTTCTATAACCACTCTTTTATATAATGGATTTTCTTCTAAGGTAATGTCAATCTTTCCTCCCCTATCTGTATGCTCAATACCGTTCTTCACTATATTTATTATTGCCTCTTCAATCCATAGCCTATCATGGAAAAGAACCATCTCTTGTTCATCTTGGAAGTTTATCTTTACTCCAGCTTCTCCAGCTTTACTCTCTAGAGCATTGATTGATTCACTTATAGTTTCAATAAGACTTTCCGTTATCTTATCAAACTGTATTGCCTTTGCATCAAGTTTTGCAAGCTTTAGCATACTCTGTATAAGCCAGCTCATTCTATCTAACTGATTAGCGTTGTTTACCAAAAAGGTCTCTCTTTGCTCTTTTGATAATTCCTTACTCAAAAGTATGTCATTATAAACCATCATTGACGAAAGAGGCGTCTTTAATTGATGAGATATATCAGAAAGTAAGTCGACTAAAAACTGTTTTTCTTTCTCAAGCTCTGTTATATTATTTCTTATAATATCTTTCATCGAATTAAACGACACTGCAAGTTTTGAAAAATCTCCCTCTTTATTCTCATTTATATTTATCTCATACTCCCCTTCTATAACCTTTTTAGCTCCTAAAGACAATCTTCTTATTCTCTTGTAAAAAAAAGAGTACTGTATGTAATTGAGTGTTAAAAATATAAGAGTTATAAATAAAAATATCAATATTATAGTGTAATTATTTTTCTTGCTAACATCATTTATATAAGGAAAAAGTTCATTGTCTAAGCTTTCTGTAAGACCATACTTTTTTATGAGTTCAGCTCCTTTTTCTCTTTGTTCTTTATTCGCTTCCTTTGTTATAAGGGGAATAAGTTCTTTTTCTAAAGATGGGTCTTTCTCTATAACTCTAGCAGTGATAGCCCCAACACTTTTTATATAATCATCCTTTAGATTATTATTGTAGATTTTTAAAGCAAATAAAGTAATAAATAAAAACATTGTTGTCAATAAAAAAAGAATAACTGAGCTCAATTTAAGCTCAGGATTTGCAAAATATTTTTTCATATTAAATTCTCCCTAAACTAAACTATCAACTTCCTTATTCCACTTATACCCAAGCCCTCTCTGAGTGACTATGTATTCTGGTTGTTTTGGATCGTCCTCTATCTTTTCTCTTATTCTCTTTATATAAACTGCTAATGTATTTTCATCGAAGAAAACTTCTGATCCTTCTATCAATTGCTCTAATATCTCATCTCTCTTCATTAGAACTCCATGTTTATTTAAGAAAATTAATAGAAGTTTATATTCTTGAGCTGTAAGAATTATATCTTTATCACCTTTACTAACAGTGGCACTAGAAGTATTAACTATTATATCTCCACTCTTTAATCTGTTGGCAATAGATTGATTCTTAATCGTTCTTCTCAGTAAAACCTTAACTCTTGATAACAGTTCTCTTACTCTAAAAGGCTTTGTTATATAATCATCTCCACCTATTTCAAGCCCTAAAACCACGTTTACTTCCTCATCCAATGCCGTTAAAAACATAATTGGAACCTCACTGTCTTCTCTTATCTCTTTACATAGATCATAGCCACTTCCATCTGGCAAGTTTACATCGAGTATTATAAGATCTATATTCTTACTTTTAAAAATGTTTCTTCCTTCCCCTAAAGTTGAAGCTCTAAGCACTTCATAACCTTCATCCTTAAGAGTAAATTCTATTCCTAGAGCTAATGACTGATCATCTTCTACTAGCAGAAGCGTAGTTGCCATTCTATGCACCTCACTAAATAATATAAATTTATTGCTAATTCTTACATATAATTATATAGAAACACCATAATTCTGCAAATCTTCATTTAAATTTTCATTACTATTATTAATTACTTCTTTTGCTAAAAACATTAATCCTATACATAAATATACTACTTTAACTATTTCCATAAACTTATTCATGATAACTTCTCCTTTGTTATTAAAATTTTCACTATTTTTATTTTTTCTATAGAGGTACCATTCCGTAATAAAATTTACATTTTCAAAGAAACTTTTTACTAAATCTTATCTATGTATTAATTATATCTTTACCAAACCTACTACTCCATAAATGAGGGCTTACAGAAAAAGAGTTTGTCTTACAGATCTGTAAGACAAACTCCTATAATTAAATTTCCTTCACTCAATACGAAGCTCTAGTTTTCCGTTATCATCAATATCATTTATCGTTACACTAATGTTTCCTCTATACCCCTTTTCTAAATATCCTACTAGGTATTTTTCATAGTACTTCCCCGTCTTATCTTTATAAGTTAAAAGTATTTGATCCTCTCCATTTAATTCACTAGTATCAATTTTATATTCCCAAAACCTTCTAGGTTCTAACTGTGATATATTTTTTATAGTTCCATTTACTTTATACCTTAACTCTAGATTGTTAACAGTTCTATCGGCTTTATTACTAATATCTATTTTGTATACACTAGTAAACTTTATAATATCAATAATCACTAGTAATAGTACAAAAGCTATACCTAATCCAACTTTAATCTTCTTATTCATAGACATCTCCTAGCTCTTGCTAATTATTAATATAAAGAAATATATTCTTTGTTTATTCTTCTCTTATTGCCTCAATAAGATTTGTTTTCTTTATTCTAGAAAGCGGTGAAAGAACTGATAAATATCCAATTATTAATGATGCAATAAATGATATAATCATAGCACCAATAGGCACTTTCCATGCAAACTCTCTCACATCTGAAATAGACTTATACAATAAATATGACAATCCACAACCTATTATAGAGCCATATATAGTTCCTGCTACGGCATACAAAATACCTTCTAGCACAATCATCTTTTTAAGTCCCTTTTGAGTAAGCCCTATAGATTTAAGTGCTGCAAACTCTCTCTTTCTTAAAATTATATTTGTAGTTATTGTATTGATTATATTTACTGAACTTATAAGAGAAATTACGGTAATGAATCCATATATCAATATTTGTATCATTAGCGCACTTGCTTTCTCTCTCCTGTTTCCATCTATTTGATTGTATACGTAAAGTGAATTATTAGATTTAGTAAAGCTCTCTATTTGTTCCCCTGCAGTTTTATCTGCATTTATATCTTTTATTTTTATTAATAGAGAGTTTGGTTCAAGCTTATCCTTCTCCATAATCTTTTTAGTAAGTGCCTCGGTTGTAATAAGCTTTAGCCCATTTGATGCCCCACTATTATCAAAAGGATCAGTTGATACTATTCCCATAACCTTAACGGTTATTACTTTTCCTTTTCCAAATTCCTTTGGCTTTTCATCTGCCTCAGAATTGGTTGAATCTTTATCTATTTCATCATACTGAATTGGAATTTCATCTCCAACCTTAATATTTGCTATAGGTCCTAAATATTTTTTCTTAGTTGCTTGATTTAATATTTTATCCTTCTTTATTAGGATTACTCCATTTTCCTTTTCTAGTTTAGCCTTATCTATGCTTCCTTCAACTAAGTATTTCTTTGATGCTTCTAGAGATTTATCATCAAAAGGCTGAACTGTAGAAGTTATTAGAGTTTGTTCCTTGCCATTATAATTTACACTTTTATATACATTTCCAATATTCTTTACTTCTTTTAATTCCTTGTTATTATCGATTGCTGCACTAAAATAATAATATCTGTAACTATTATAGACTTCCTTTACAGAGCTTAATTTTTTAACCTCTTCAGCCATAGCATTTAGACTAGTATTAGTTTTATTTTCATCATAATCATTGTTATTGACTGTAAAATGTATATCTCTTGATTCATTTGGCTCATTAGTTACAGTTAGCGTCATGTCCATAAAGGAACTAAAGGTTATAAAAAGCACTATGCTTATAACTATAGAAAATACGGTTATTCTATATCTTTTTCTATTTCTCTTTATATTCTTAGCCGCCATAGAACCTTCAAAGCCAAAAAGCTTTTTAATTATTCTATTCTCAGTCTTTTTTATCTTTCCTTTTGTTATTGAATTTCTACTGCTTATAGCTAAAAGCGGAGATATTCTTCCCGCAAATATGGCTGGTAGCAGAGCTGATAGATAAACAGATATAATCCCAACTATAAAGCTAGATATCAGAACCATAGGGCTTATTACTAGCTTCGTAGCTACTACAGAGTCACTACCTATAAGTTTAAATACAATAGATAGTATAGTTATAGCTATTAATCCAAATATTAACCCAATCGGTACTGCTATAAAAGCAAGTATAGTGGCTTCCTTAAGTACTATGAACCTTATCTGCTTAGGTGTAGTTCCTACTGCTCTTAAAAGACCAAATTCCTTCATTCTTTCAACAACACCAATTTGAAAAGAGTTATATATAACTGCCACTGTACAAATCACTACAATAGAAACTATTATAAATACAGCTGACCATAACCCATCTAACCCATCGCCTTTTGTACCAGCGCCTTCAAGCCTCAAAACAGGTCCATTTTCTAAAACCTTTTTCTCATCTCCTATTTTTGTGAGCTCGTTAATTGCTTTTCTAAGATTTATACCTGATTTAACCTGCACTAAAAGTGTTGAATCTCCTTTAGATAAATTATCATTCTTTGTAATTATTCTTGCTTTATTTCCTTCTTGAGTAGAAGAACTATCTTCAAGTATTCCTACAAGAGTATAATCTTTATCAGCAAGTTTTATTTTGTCACCAACTGTTATGGACTTTGATATATAGCTTACCGCCCATCTTTCAACAGCAATCTCCTGTTCATTATTAGGCATTCTTCCTTCTTTAATCTTAAATGGTAGTAAATCTAGTGCTTTGTTTGTAGTTACTAATTTATCTGCAATTATATTATCATTTAATTTTATCTCTCCATCTACTTTATAATATCCGTACTTGCCCACCTTAGGATTGTTCACAACCTGTTCAAACACCTTATCAGTGGTATCTTTATACATAACATGGAAAGAGCCATAGTCATCTCTGGCATTATCTAGTTCAACCTGTTGCATTCCTTTAAAAAATAACCCAATAGTTGAAATTAATGCTACTGATAAGACTATTCCTATTATAGTCAGCAAAGCTCTCTTTTTATTGGCCTTTAAATATCGTCCAGTTATTTCTTTATAGCTACTTATCATAACTTTTCCCCCTCTATTCTACTCTTATCTGCTTTTCAAGGTTTTATCAGAAATTATCATTCCATCTTCAATAGTTATAACCCTATCTGCCATAGTTGCTATATTTACATCATGAGTTATAAGTATCAAAGTCTGATTGTATTTTCTCGCAGTAAATCTTAAAAGCTCTATAACCTCTTTAGAATTCTTACTATCAAGATTTCCTGTAGGTTCATCAGCGAGTATTATTGAAGGTTTATTTAAAAGAGCTCTTCCAATAGACACTCTTTGCTGCTGACCTCCAGAAAGTTCTGAAGGCAAGTGTCCTTTTCTATCTATTAGCCCTAAAATCTCAATTATTTCATTTAAATATCTCTCATCAACTTTTTCGTTATCTAAAAGTGCTGGCAAGGAAATATTCTCCTCTACATCTAACACAGGAATTAGATTAAAAAATTGAAATATAAAACCTATCTTTCTTCTTCTAAAAATTGCAAGCCTTTCTTCTTTATAATTATAGATGCTTTCTCCATCTATAATTACCTTTCCACTAGTTGGTGTATCTAATCCACCTAAAAGATGTAAAAGTGTACTCTTTCCTGAACCTGAAGCCCCTACTATAGCTACAAATTCACCTTTGTTTATAGATAAACTCACATCTTTTAGAGCTTGAACTATGTTATCTCCTTTACCATAAGTTTTATTTAAACTTTCAACCTTCAATATTTCCATTTATGAATCTCTCCCTTAACTTTTTTATAAATCATCATCACTTATCATGTTCTAATTATATCCATTATTAGTGTTCTACTCTATATCAGTACACTTACAAAATAGCTCTGTACCTTACAGAACTGTAAGATAAAAGTTGTTATATCGTCCATCACTTAAATTAGTTATATTGCACTCATTACATATCGCCTTTAATGTGAATAAATAAAAACATATATAGAAACAATAGTTATATATTTTTACACCCATAGCGTTGATTCCCATGTTTATCATATTTACGGAAGAATATTAAGATTACATAGAGTGAACCTTGGAAGGAGGGTCACATTATTGGATACAAATGATACTTCAAAAAATCAAACTCAATCAAAAGCTGAATATAACAAAAAACTCTCAACTTCACTTGACTCAAATATTGCATTGTTTAAAGAAATCTTTGCAAAAGATGATACATTGAGGATAAGAAATATCCAAAATCAATACCAAAACAGTATAAGATGCTCTACTATCTTTATTGACGGAATGGTAAGCAATGATTATATAAGTAAGAATATTATAAGACCTATTTTGAACGCTGATCTTTCAAAAGATAATCCAGAGAATATATTTTATAAACTACTGAATCAAATTCTGCCTTCTAGTGATGTAAAAGAATCTAATGATATATCTGAAATTATAAATTGTATTATAGGTGGTGATACTATTCTTATAGTAGACCACTCCTCATCTGCTCTTATAATTGATTCAAAGGATTTTAAAGTTAGAGCCATAGATGAACCTACATCTGAAAAGGCTCTTAGGGGCTCAAAGGAAGGATTTACAGAATCTCTAATGATTAATTTATCTTTAATAAGAAGAAGAGCTAAAAGTACCAATTTAAAATTCCAATTTAGACGAATAGGTGAAGAAACCAATACAAATATATGTTTATGTTATATGGAAGGTAAGGTCCAAGACAAAATATTAAATGAGTTGATTACTAGGCTAGATCAAATCAATATTGACAGTTTAATTGATTCTGAATATATTCAGGAAATGATACAGGATGCTCCCCTATCTCCTTTTGAAACTGTTGGGAGCACAGAAAGACCTGATGTTGTGGTTGGAAAAATTCTTGAAGGACGGATAGCTATATTAGTTGACGGAACTCCTTTTGCACTAACTGTCCCTTTTTTATTCGTTGAGTATTTTCAGACTGGTGAAGACTATTACAACAATTACCTCTTTATGTCTTTCAATCGAATTATAAGAATAATTGGTTTTATATTTACAGTAAGTGTTCCGGCACTATATATTTCCATTGTAACATATAACCAGGAAATGATACCTACTAATCTATTGCTTAGTATATATGCAGCCAGAGAAAATGTGCCACTGCCAACAATTTTGGAAGCTATATTAATGATATTTAGTTTTGAGGTTTTAAGAGAAGCTGGAACAAGACTTCCATCTGATTTAGGTGAAGCCATAAGTATAGTTGGGGCGTTAGTATTAGGTCAAGCAGCTGTTGACGCTAGGCTTGTCAGTGCTCCCATGGTTATAATCGTAGCTATAACTGGAATTGTAGGATTATTAAATATAAAAATAGTTGGCGCTACCATATTTTTAAGATTTATATTCCTTATTTTATCTGCTTTCTTAGGCATCTATGGTTATCTCTTTGGTGTAATAGGCTTCATTGTCTATCTCATGAGTTTACGCTCCTTTGGAGTCAATTACATGAATACAGTAGGATCTTTCAGCTCTGAATCTATAACAGATTCACCTATAAGAGCTCCTTGGTGGTATCTAAGCCTACACAATTACAAAATTTCTGTAAAAGGTCGTATTAAAGGGAAAAATAGGTGATACAATGAAACTTTTAAAGTCTATTTCACTACTACTAATATTAATTATTACTGTTAATCTAACAGGCTGTTGGAACTATAGAGAGATAGAAAGTATGGCCATAGTTGCTGGAGTATCAATTGATAAGAGTCAAGATAATAAAAAATATGAAATGACAGCTGAAATTATCGATATTGAAAGCGGTAAAGATTCAAAATCAGTCCCAAGATATATAACTCTCACTGGTGATTCTATTTTTGATATAGCACGAAACATGATTACAATTTCTGATAGAAAGCTTTACTGGAGCCATGCTAAGTGCATAATAGTCAGTACTTCTTTAGCAAGAGAGGGGCTTGGAGATATTATTGACTGGTTCATTAGAGACGCAGAAACTAGATCAGATATGTATCTATTAGTTTCTACTGAAAAAACAGCTAAAGAAGTAATTACTGCTTCACCAAACTCTGGGAAGATTATGTCATTAGAACTAGCCAATCAATTA
The DNA here is from genome assembly GCF_024341905.1 of Clostridium folliculivorans. Classification (GTDB taxonomy): domain Bacteria; phylum Bacillota; class Clostridia; order Clostridiales; family Clostridiaceae; genus Clostridium_AR; species Clostridium_AR folliculivorans. The sequence goes on along the minus strand of NZ_BQXY01000001.1, from coordinate 100,397 downwards.
AGAAATCAAAAACTTGCCTCTAGAGCTCCTATACTTGACCTTTGGGATTTTGCTGATAGCTTAATACAGCAAGGGAAAAGCGCTACTGTTCCAAGAGTCATCTTAAACAGACAATCTGGGAAACCAACTCCAAGTATAGATGGAATCGCTGTATTCAAAAAAGATACTTTAATCGGAATAATTGAAGGAACTGAAACTAAGTATTTACTTTTCGCCCTTAATAAAATCAAAGGTGGTCTTTTGCTAGTATATACCGAAAATCAAAAACCACTTACATTAGAAATATTCCAAAGTAAAACTAAAATCAAACCTTTTTTAAAAGGTGATTCTCTTAATATTAATATTATGACAGAAACTGTAGTAGCTCTCGCCGAAGACCAACCTTTAATTGAATTTTATAAAGAGGAACAGAGAAAGGAAATAGAAAGAAATGCTTCTTTGGTTCTTCAAAACTCAATATATAGCTCTATAAAGAAAGTTCAAGAAGAATATGGCAGTGATATATTTGGTTTTGGAACTAAAGTACGTGAAGATATGCCAAAGACATGGAAAAAGTTATCCACCTCTTGGAGCGATAAGTTTAAAGATGTACCAGTGTCAGTTACTTCTAAAATTAAGATAAGAAATAGTGCTACTACCTCTAAGCCGCTAGAAATAGGTGATTAATATGTTAATAGTAGTTATTTTGTTTTATATAGTAATTGTTTTAGTAGATCAAGTTAATCTATTTAAGCAAGGGCTAAAAAAAGATTTTTATATAAGCAGCTTAATGTGTATTTTATCTTTTATCATAGCTGTATCACTAGCCCTTAAAATAGATATCTTTAGCCCTGCTAAGCCAATAGAAAACATTTTTAAGTTTATGTTACAAAAATAATTATACAGGTGGTGACTTATGGAAAATGAAGTTGTTTGTGATAAGCTCGCTCTTAGTACAGTTATTCTATTTGTATTTGGTAGTACTATGATACTTGGTGCAGCTGGAGAAGCAAAAAATGGTAGCTGGATTGCTATTATAGCAGCAACTATTTTAGTGATACCTCTTTTGCTAGTATATTGTAGGCTCTTAGCTCTATTTCCTAAAAAAGATATATTTGATATATTCGTAATATTATATGGAAAGTATATAGGCAAACTTTTTTGTGTCTTATATATATGGTACTTTTTCCACTTAGGAGCCTTGGTTATACGTAACTTTGCAGAATTCATGAATACTCTTGCTTTGCCAGAAACACCAATGATAGTAACCATAATGTGTCTGTCATTATTATGTATATGGAGTTCAACTCATGGAGTAGAAGTGATGGCAAGAAGTTCAAGAATCCTTTTAATAATTTGCCTACTTTTTGTGTTTATAATTGCAAGCTTATCAATACCCCAAATGAGATTTCATTATTTAAAACCTTTTTTTAGTATGAAAACTAGTGATTTCTTAAATGGTACCTTTTCAGCTTTTTCATTTCCCTTTGCTGAGGTAATTGTTTTTACAGGAGTTTTTTCGTGCTTAGAAAAAAGAAATTCTTCCTATAAGGTGCTCATTAAAGGTGTTGTCATAGCTTCAGTCTTCATTGTATATATATCAATGAGAAATATAATGGTATTAGGTCCAAGTACATTAAATCTCCTATACTTTCCTTCATATGTTGCTATAAGCAGGATACATTTAGGAGACTTTCTTCAACGTATGGAAGTTTCAGTAGCAATAGTTTTCGTAAGCGCAATATTCATAAAGGTTAGTTTTTGCCTAATAGCTGTTAGCAACGGAATTAGTAAACTTTTTAACCTTAAAGATTATAAATCCCTAATAATTCAAACCGGATTATTGATGAGCTACTTAGCCTATACTATTTATGACAGTACTATGGAAATGCAATATTGGGCAATAACTATTTATAAATACTACGCATTTCCTTTTCAAGTTATAATACCTGTTATTACGTTACTATTTGCACACTTTAAGATGAAAAAATTAAAGCATATTTCCTGTAACTAATACAAATTTAGCCTAAGAGAACCACCTCCTAGGCTAAACATCTATATCTTCATTATATTTCCATCACTCAAACTTTTTATATTCTTTTTATATTAATTCTTTGCGTAAGCTCATTAAAGCGTTGGATGATTAACCAATCAATTTCAATACGATGCTTTAACAGCGCCTAAATTAAAAAACTCGTAAATTAAGTCTATAACACTAGATTTAATTAGCATATAAATTTATTTCTTAGTATAAATATCCTTGAGCTTTTAAAAGTTCTGCAATTAACACTGCCCCACCAGCTGCGCCTCTCAAGGTATTATGAGAAAGACAAACAAATTTATAATCGTACACTTTGTCTTCTCTAAGCCTCCCCATTGTTATTCCCATTCCATTCTCAAAGTTTCTATCAAGTTTTGTTTGTGGTCTATCAGCTTCCTCAAAATATTTAAGAAACTTTTTAGGAGCGCTTGGAAGACTTTCAACTGATTCTGGTATATTAAAGTTTTCCCATAACCTTATTATATCTTCTTTGGATGGTTTATTTTCAAAGCTTACAAACACAGCTGCTAAATGACCATCACTAACTGGTACTCTAATACATTGAGTTGTGATTATTGGCTGCTTAACATCTTCTATCTTATCTCCCTTGACTTCACCCCATATTTTTAGCGGTTCATTTTCACTCTTTTCTTCTTCTCCGCCTATATAAGGAATAACATTATCCAACATTTCTGGCCAATCTTCAAAGTTTTTTCCTGCTCCTGAAATTGCTTGGTAGGTACATGCTAATATGCTCTTAGGCTTAAATTCAGATAAAGCACTTATTGCTGGTACATAGCTTTGAATTGAACAGTTAGGTTTTACTGCTATAAATCCTTTGTTAGTCCCCAGTCTTTTTCTTTGGCTATTGATTATTTCGATGTGATCTCCATTTACTTCTGGAATAACCATCGGAACATCTTCTACCATTCTGTTGGCTGAATTACATGAAACAACTGGAACTTCATGCTTTGCATACAATTCTTCAAGTTCCTTTGTTCTATCTTTATTAAGAGAAACAGCACAGAAAACAAAATCTACCTCTTTAGATATTTCTTCTACAGCTGCTCCATCCTTTATAATAATACTTTTTAAGTTTTCAGGAATAGGTCTTGTCATCTTCCATCTATCCTTAACTGCTTCTTCATAAGTTAACCCAGCTGACCTACCACTGGCAGCTATAACTTTAACTTCAAACCACGGATGATTCTCCAGAAGAATTGTCAATCTCTGTCCAACCATTCCAGTTCCACCTATAAGTCCTACTCTTAGCTTATCACTCATATCATTCACTCCTAATTTAAATTATTCTGTTTTTACATTCAAATATGAAACCATTCCTATAGATAAACTGACTATTATCTTTTTCTTCAAATATACTGAATTCCAACCTCTATTTATTTATCATTAACTATACGGTTTTATCTAAATATATGTTATCATGACCATATGCATTAGTAAAATTGAAAGTTTTGATTGATATGTTCATTTTTTTTGATAATACCATATTATATTTTATACTTCATTATTATCTTATGCTTATGGTATAAATAGACAACTCTATAATTAAAAAATAGAAAATATATTATATACTTGAATGGAGATGATATTATGGATTTAAAACAGCTCAATTCCTTTATTACTATATGTAAATTACAAAGCTTTACTCAAGCTGCTCATTCCTTAGGCTATGCCCAATCTACTATAACTACCCAAATAAAACTTTTAGAAAGTGAACTTGGTGTAAAACTTTTCGAAAGAATAGGAAAAAATATAACCTTAACACATCAAGGAAAAAAACTACTACCTTATGCCAAACAGATGCTTAAACTTTCCTCGGAGATAAAAAATGTTTTGACCAGTGAAGATGTTCCAAGCGGAGTACTCACTATAGGTGCTGCTGAGTCTCTATGCGTACTTAGACTACCAGAAATATTAAAGGAGTACAGAAGACTTTATCCTAATGTAGAAGTATCTATGAAGTTTGGAAACTGCACCGACTTTAGACATTTTCTTCGTGACAACTTTATTGATGTTGCTTTTTCTTTAGGAACTAGGATAGAAGCTAATGATTTTATAACTGAAGTATCCTTCGATGAGCCAATGCTTCTTTTAACAGCTCCCGGACATCCTCTATTAGAAAAGGCTGAAATTCTGCCAGAAGATATCGCAAAAGAATCTCTTATATTAACTGAACTAGGCTGCAGTTATAGAGCTGTATTTGAAAACATACTAAACAGCTATAATCTAAAAGCAAATGTAGTTTTAGAAACCGGAAGTGTTCAAGCTATAAAGCAATTTACTATGAGCGGATTAGGAATAACACTTTTACCAAAGGTAGCTGTAGAGGAAGAATTGAATCAAGGAAGATTAGTTTCATTAAATTGGGCTGGTCCTGATTTTGGAATAGTATCTCAGGTTCTTTATCATAAAGATAAATGGCTTTCTCCTGCTTTAAAAGCCTTCTTAAAATTATCAAAAGAAATGATGTAGCCTAAGATCCTAATACTATGTTAAACCTATAATAATATGTATAAAATAAATGTTGATAATGATTAGCACCTCAGTAAAATGGCAAGTATTTAGATAATAACTACTATTTAAATATTTCTTTGATGAGGTGCTCTAATTGATAAAACAACGTACAAAACTAAAAAAATTAGGTTTATCCAAAAACCAAATCTCTAAAAAAGATTTCTACAAAACAAGGTCAGTAAATTATTGTCCTGCATGTAGTTCAGAAAACCATGTTAAATATGGATTTTATAATGGAATACAAAGATATATATGTAAGGATTGTAGAAGAACCTTCTCCAAAACAACCAACTCATTATGGAGTTATTCAAAAAAAGATGCAAGTACATGGTTAAATTTTATGGACTTATTAGTAGAAACCAAATCTTTGAGATTTTGTGCAAAAAAGCTCGGTATAAGCTTGGTAACAGCCTTCTATTGGAGGCACAAAATACTGCACAGTCTAACATTAGATACTGATAAACTTAAAAACTTAAAAGGAACAATTCATATCGGAACAGCCTCCGTTAAAGAAAACTTTAAAGGCAGTAGAAATTTAAAAAGCAACATTGAAGAGGCCTGTTTAAGTGACAACTTGAATTTAAAAGATAAGTTTGGCTCAAGAGATAGTATTTGGATTGTTGCAGCAACTGGATCAGATAACTATATGTTTGCCAAACCAGTTTTTAAAAATAACTGTAATATGCGTACTTTCAATGAAAAAGTCTACACAGAAATAGATAAAGATTCGTATATAATTGCATATCAAAATTCTTATTTGAAAGCCCTCGCAAGGAGGCATAATAAGTTAAAAAAATTATACAATAAAACTCACATGCACCAAGAACCCGTTGACCTAAGAATAAAATGTTTCAGACCAAATCTCAGATCCTTACTTTGTACCTTTCATGGGGTAGCTACAAAATATCTACAAAGATATCTTCGCTACTTTATACTTCTAAATATAGATGAAAATTTGAATTATAGGGATATTTTATCTAATTATTCATTAGCAAAGAACAAATTCATTAACACTGATAGGATTAGGTTGATCAGCAACAAAATGTATTAATTTTTATATTCAATATTCCGATTATACTGGTTTTAAAGATTCAAAAGTTCGGACAGAATCCCATTTTCAAAAACGTGCTACTCACCATACATTAATCTTATATATATAAGGTCTAATAGGTTTATTCGCAAAAGTATTGAAGTAATTATACTTTAATTAAATTGATTAATTAAATTGATTAATTAACTTAACTAGAATATACATTATAAATATTGCACAGTATGCTAAAAAGCTTGTCCTAATCATCAACATTAATTTAATACATATACTAATGTACTTTACATAAATATAAATACCTTCAAACCCATTATGAGAATGCTTTTAAAGGTATTTATAAAGTCTATAAATCTATAAATCTAACTTATGTCTCAATTTACATATATAATTTTCTGGATCTTCGCTTTGCATTACAGACGACATAATTGCAGCTCCATAGGCACCACACTTCATTATATGATTTATATTATATTCACTTATTCCACCAATGGCTATCACAGGTATTTTTACACTTTCACATATTTTCTTTAAAAAATCTACTCCTCTTCCTTTCATGCTTTCCTTACAAGAAGTTTCAAATATATGACCAGCTATTAAATAGCTTGCCCCCTTTTGCTCAGCTAATATAGCCTCTTCAAGAGAATGTATTGAAACACCTAAAAGGCCATCAAACTCTTCCTCAAAATTCATAAACATATTAAAGCTTAAATGCACCCCATCAGCATCAACATCTTTTGCTACTTTATAGTTTCCGTTAATTATAAATAATGCTTTACTGCTAATTAACTTTTCCTTTACTTTAATTGCAAGATTCATGAGACTATAGTCATCCAAATCTTTTTCACGTAGTATTATTGCTGTTGCTCCCCCTTTTACGCTGCTTTCAGCTATTTCTGGAAGGGTTCCGTCTTTAATCAATCTTCTATTAGTAACTACATAAATTCCTTTATCCATAAATTTATTCCCAATCCTTCAAAACAGCACAGTAGCCTTTTGATGAAAGCATGATTTTTATCTCTTCTACCGTCCTTGTATCAGAGATTTCAAACTGTCCATCGCCTTTGTTTTCCTTTTCCTTTGTATGTCCTCCTATTTCCGTGGATACTCCAGCAGACATCTTTGTTACTCCTAATGGAATAAGATTATCTCTAAACTCTGCACTTTCTCTAGTTGTCATATTTATACCAGCTCTAGGAAGGAATAGCTTAGAAGCAAGCATTATCTGAACTAAGTTTCTATCGCTGATTTCATGTAAGTCAGTGAAGCTTCCTGCATGAGGTCTTATTCTTGGAATAGAGATATTCATCTCCATATGAGGAAAATTATCTTCAATATATTTTGCATGTAGTCCCGAAAGATATGCTTCCTTTCTCCAATCAGTAAGTCCATATAATGCACCAACGCCAATTCCTCTTATGCCCGCCTTGCAAGCTCTCTCTGGTGTTTCAAGTCTAAATTTATAATCCTTTTTAGGGCCTCCAAGGTGTATCTTATCATAAACCTCCATATTATAAGTTTCTTGATATATGGTAAGTGCATCTACTCCAGCTTCTACAAGTTCTCTATACTCATCTTCATCTAAAGGATATATCTCTATTGCTATTGAGTTAAAATACTTTTTCATTATCTTAACAGCATCTTTTATGTAAGATACCGGGCTATGAAATCTAGACTCACCAGTAAGAAGAATAACATGCCTAAGTCCACTTTCATATATAATCTTGCATTCCTTCTCTATTTCATCCATAGTGAGTTTTTGTCTATTTATATTATTATTTAAATTATAGCTGCAGTAAGCACATCTATTAACACAGTAGTTAGAAATATATAGTGGAGTATACAGAACTACTGATTTTCCAAAATTGCTCATAGTCAGATTATGTGCTTTTTGCGCCATAGTCTCTAAAAACTTTTCTGCCACCGGTGATAGTAAGCATAAAAAATCTTCTTTACTTATTCTATCTTTTTTAAGTATATTCATTATTCTATCTTCTGTTACGTTGTTAAGGAAACCATCAAATTTATAATCTTGTACTTCCTTAGCTATATCATAAAAACTCATTTATTCCACTTCCTATCTTAAAAATCCAGTTAATGGCGATGACGCTTCAGCCTTAAATCTCTCAGCACCTAGCTTAGCTAAATATCCTTTTCTTCCACCTTCAACTGCAAGTTTAAAAGCTTCAGCCATAAGTACTGGATCTCCTGCTGTAGCAAGTGCAGTATTTATAAGCACAGCTTCAGCTCCCATTTCCATGGCTTCTGCAGCATCTGATGGTTTGCCTATCCCTGCATCCACTACGATTGGAACTTTTATTTCATCTATAAGTATTTGTATCATTTCCTTTGTTCTGATTCCTCTGTTACTTCCGATAGGTGCTCCAAGAGGCATTACAGCAGCTGCTCCTGCATTTACCATTCTTCTGGCATCCATAATATCTGGATTCATATATGGAAGTACAATAAAACCTTCTTTTGCTAGAACTTCTGTAGCCTTTATTGTTTCATAGTTATCTGGAAGAAGATACTTATTATCTGACATGATCTCAATCTTAACCCAGTTGCCACAGCCTGCAGCTTTTGCTATTCTTGCAAGTCTTATAGCCTCTTCAGCATTTCTCGCACCTGAAGTGTTAGGCATTATAACACAGTCTTTTATATAACTTAGTATATTCTCTTCTTCGTCACTAAAATTAACTCTTCTTAAAGCAGCAGTAACAACTTGAGTTCCACTAGCTTTTATTATATCTGGTATTATTTTATTTGAACCATACTTTCCAGTACCTACAAAAAGTCTGCTTTTAAGCTCTACTCCACCTATATTTAATAAATCTCCCATTATATTTCCTCCCCTAAAATAATTCTTACCGCAGCATTTGCTTCATGATTAGCTGCAACTGCAACTCTTGAAGCCATAAGCCCGCAGCCTATTGCCGCTTCCGTTTCCATATCTCCTATCATGTACAGATTATCCTTTAATTTTCTAGTTATAATAGAATTGCTGCTATAAAATCCTGAAACACCAGAAGCTGCTATAACCTTTTTGTCCTTCATTGAACTTAACACCGTTCTGACTATAGTTGCCTTTGCAGTGGGATCATCAAAAGCTTCGATTATTATATCTACATCTTTGAATACATCTTTTATATTATTTTCATCAAGTTTCATGTCCCTTACCTCAACTTCAACGAAAGGATTGCAATCACTTATTACATCCTTCATAGCTTCAGTTTTTTTCATACCAATATGTCTTACAAAATAATATTGTCTATTTAAATTGCTTGGTTCAACTATGTCATAATCAATAAGCAAAAGCTTTCCTATTCCCATTCTTGCTAAGGATACCGCTGCATTTGAACCAAGACCTCCAAGTCCAGCAATACCAACCTTAGCTTTTTTAAGCTCTTCATGAACGAAAGGGGTATGTCTTGCTACCATAAGAGCCTCTAGCTCTTCCTTAGAAGGCATCTCTCCTCTTTTTATTAAAACAATCTTATCAAATTCCTTAATTTCTATGTCTTGTTTTAAGGGAAAGGAGTTATATATCAATATATCTGCATCTGCCTTAAAGACTTCTCTTATAGAGTAAGCTGTACTATCCTCTGCAACTTCCCTAAGGACCTCATTTACATATATCTTCATTTTAGCCGCCTCCCACAAACCTTATTAACTCCACCTCAGATTCAGAACTTAATTTTTTGACTGCGTATTCATTCTTATCAAGAATTACTCTATCAACTTCTACAACAACTTTATCTGAATTTATCTTTAGCTCATCTAAAAGCTCTGCTACTGTTATGGTTGCTTTAAACTCTTTCTTTTCTCCATTTAATATCATTAATCACACCTCCTAAATATTAAGTTATATATTTTAAAAATTCCGTAAATCTCATGTTCCATAGCTTTAATTAAATATTTATAACTTCTTTTATTTATAACTTTTTATATTTATAAATTCTTTTATTTATAAAATCATATGATTATAAAATTATAAAATTATATAAATATATAGCAATATCAACGGTTGTAGCCATTTTAAATATTACGATGTTCATCATTAAGAAGTCTATTTCTTCTAAATATTCAAATCCTCATTATTTAGTATCTTTTTCATGGTTCTCATAGAACACATCTTTCCACACATTGTACAGCTGTCCGGATTTTCAGGTGAGGATTCTTTTCTATATCTTCTCGCTTTTTCCTCATCAATAGAAAGCTCAAACATTCTTTCCCAATCTAAATCTGCTCTTGCCATACTCATTTCGTTGTCCCAGTCCATTGCACCTTTTACTCCTTTTGCAATATCTCCCGCATGAGCTGCTATCTTTGCTGCTATTATTCCTTCCTTCATATCTTCTAGGGTTGGAAGTCTTAAATGTTCAGCAGGTGTAACATAGCACAAGAAGTCTGCACCACTTGAAGCTGCAATTGCACCACCTATAGCCGAAGTTATATGATCATAACCTGGTGCTACATCTGTTACTAAAGGTCCAAGTACATAGAAAGGAGCTCCATGACATAGTTTTTTTTCTAATAGCATGTTGGCTTGTATTTCATTTATAGGCATATGTCCTGGCCCCTCAATCATAACTTGAACATTTCTTTCCCAAGCTCTCTTTGTTAGTTCACCTAAAGTAATTAGTTCCTTTATTTGTGCTGGATCAGTAGCATCCTTTATAGATCCTGGTCTACAAGCATCTCCTAAAGAAATTGTAATATCATATTTTTCGCAAATACCTAAAAGCCTATCGTAATACTCATAAAATGGATTTTCAGCTTTGTTAAGTTCCATCCATGCAAAAAGCAATGAACCTCCTCTTGAAACTATATTGGTAAGTCTAGGATTATTTTTTACTATCTTAGCAGTTTCTTTGTTTAGTCCTGCATGAATCGTTACAAAATCTACTCCATCTTCTCCATGTTTTTCCACTACTCTAAAAAATTCATCCACAGTTATATCCTTAAGATCTTTATCATAGAAACCTATAGCATCATACATAGGAACTGTTCCAAGCATTGCAGTAGACATATCCACAATCTTTTTTCTTAGGTGTTCAGTTTTCCCATAGTTAGATAAGTCCATTATCGCTTCAGCTTTCATATTTAGCGCAGTTCTCACTTTTTCTAGTTCAACATCCAGATCACAACAATCCTTTGAAATCCCTAGATTTACATTTATTTTTGTACGAAGTCCTTGTCCGACTCCTTCAGCACTTAAAGATTTATGATTCTTGTTCGCAGGAATAACCACTTTTCCTTCCGCAATAAGTCCTCTTAAAACTTCTATATCTAGTTTTTCCTTTTCTGCAACTACTTCCATCTCCTTAGTTATAATTCCTTTCTTAGCGGCGTCCATTTGTGTTGTGTAATTCATACAATAATCTCTCCTTAAATATAATTTTTTTAATAAAGAAAACAAAAAAGCAGCCATTTGTAAGAAATACAAAAGACTGCTTAACAGCATATTTATCCAAATAAAAAAACTTGCAAAAAGCAAGCTTAAATACGAATAAAGCCCTTGCTTCCCTACGATGGTTCTAACCATATCAGGTTCATGGAGTTAGGATAAACTATCCCTCTCAGCCTTACGGCACCCCCAGCAAATATCTGGTATATTTAATTTTTATTAGTTTTACATCACGATTATACCTCTATTATCCTTATTTGTAAATTGGGTATTGATTATTTATTACTTCAAATTTCTAAGTTTAGCTATTATAAGTGATATTATAGGAAATACTATTTCCGGAATCCAAGCATAAACTGGATATATATTTGCAGCAGTATAAGATTGATTTACTGGTGATTCGTACATAGTAATCGAAAATATTATACTAATAATAACTATAGGCGAAACTATATGCTTGTAGGTTTTAAGTTTAAGAATTTGAGCTATACTTAATACGGTTCCATAGCAGAATATTGCGATTTTCATAAATACATTAAATAATAATACAACTGCTATTAAAGATTCTAGCCTGCTGATAATATCAGCTATATCTATAAGCTTTGCTACTTGAAATGAAGACTGAATCTCAAATTCACCTACTATTCCTAAGGCTAGTGTATTTCTAACAATAATCATTAGGAAAAATACTACACCTATTATCATTCCTTTAAAAGAATATTTCTTTATATTTTCTTTATCTCCTACACTTGGAAATATCATGAGAAAGATTAAAAGTTCTCCAAATGGTATTACAGTTATTACATTTACTCCCTGTAAAAACTGCATTGAATTAAGTTGAAACATAGGTAACATATTTTTAATATCATATTGACTAAAAAGCATGACAGCTATTATAATGGCTGCTACTATTGTAAAAATAGTAAAAAATGGTGCCATTCTCGCCACAACCTCTATTCCTTTTCTAATTACATATATACAAGTGATACTTATTGGCACTATAAAGACAATAATATCTGTTTCCTGCATAAGAAAAGTTGAGAAAAAATCAGCAATAAATCTTAAGTTTGCAGCTACTATAAACCAAAAATGATATATGTAAATAATTGATACAAATTTCCCAAGATATGCTCCATATGTAATATCATTTATCTCTATTATATTTTTCTCTGGAAAGCACTGAGCTAAATTCAAATAAACTTGTAGCAAAAAGCATAGTATAAAAAAACTTACCACAACTACTACCCAAGTATCTTGCTTAGTGACTCCACTTATAAAAGTTGCAGTGAGCGTAGACCCTTGAAGTAAGGCTATTATCAGAAACATTAACTCTGAACTTGATATCATGCCCTTTTCTATCTTCATAATCAGCACTTCTCCCATTATAGTTTGAAACATGTTTATCTTGTTATGATTAGTGATTCTTGCTAAACCTTTTATAATATATCAGAAATTAAGGTGTGACCTCTAATCATAATGTCTTTTAATACAATATGTAAAAGCTTTAGTATGCAAACTCTATTTATATATAGTTTAAATGAAGTAAATCCTTAATTATATATTGCAAAAAATCTACTGGATTGAAAATAGGTATTCTTAAAACATAAAAAATGCTTAATATAAAGGCTATTGAAGTAAAAATTAAAAAGGTCATCAATTCTTTAAGCTGTCTCTTTTTGAGCAGTTCTGGAATTTCTATAAGTATTATAATCACGAAAGAAATTATTATCCAAAGCATATCTTCACCTCACAAAATATCCTTCTATTTGCCTTGATAAGTAGGTGGTTTTGTTATTTTACCCATTCTTCTTATCTTTGCATTTACCTCCACATTAACAGTTATTTTCTGAAACTCATTATCCCACTTATTCTCAATTGATTTCCACTTCTTTGGTTTATATTTATATATTAGATCTCCAAATCCAAATACATCTGCATTCATCTCTTTAGCTTTACTCCAGGTAGACAAAACTTGATTTCCAATATATAAGTTTTCATTTTCCTCAATAACTTTAATAATTTTGGGAATTGACAAATCTTCTGAAGAAGTTTGTTCCAATATATCTCCTTCTGCATCAATATATATATTCATATATATATGTTCGCCTTCTATCTTAGGTTTTACATGTGTCTTTGATCTTATTATCCTTACCGCTACTTTATCATTTCCATTTGGAGAATTCACTGTAATTGTTCCATACTTTACCTTGTTTATCCCCCATAATAGCCCCATAGATTCACTTTCATTAAGTTCACCTATCATTTTGTCTTTTTTGAAAACAGCTGTGCTTGCTATATAAGGCACCTTTGTTTTCTCATCAACTGTTTTCATCTGTATTATTGGTATCACTGGAGAGGTAGTTTTACTCATCAATCGTGCCGTAAATTCTTTAAAATTTATTAATGGAAGTTGAGATACATTTTTTTCGTTTTTAATTAATTTACCTATATTGATTCCTGGATCATCCTGTGTATTAGTATGTGTCTCAAGAATGCTTGCAGCTTCCCCATCACTTACCAACATCCACGTTAAAGGTCTCATCTCTCTTTGTCTTAAAAAAAAGTCCAATTGTTCACTTAATCCTTGCTGTGCTAAATCTTTATTGAATATAACTACTTGATTATGTGCGAAAAAAAGTACTCTATTGTATTCTCTACTAATATTTTTAAGAGCATCTGAAACATTTTTTCCCTTTTCCTTAATATTTACAAACTGCTCTTTCCCCCCCACTCCTGAGTTAGACTTTTCAAGTTTAGGTACTCCAACCTGAGCTGTAATATTTAAATCTTCTTCCTTGCTTGATTTATCAAGTGCAACTCCAGTTACTATACCTAATTTGTTTAACTCCACTGCACTCCAACAAGAAGTAAGACTTAACGATAGAATGATACAAATTAACAACATAATTATACTTTTCATATTTTTCATAACTTTACTTCACCTCTGCATCAACTATAGAGTTCCTGACTCAACCATGATTTTGCATATTCCAAAAATCTACAGAGACTAGCTTTAGCTAAAAAACTGCCATAGTTAAGTACTTAATTTTCCTCTTTATCATTAAAATCAGGCTTCATATCTTCATCTTGTCTAAAAATATTTTTCCATCCAATTGCTGCAGGTCTTTTGTTCATTTTCCATAATGGTGCCCTTACTAGTGTATCCTTCATATCATCCTTAACTAGTGGAGCTAGTGGAGAGAAATAAGGTACTCCAAAAGACTTTAAAGACACAGCATGTGCAAATACTATGAGTACGCCAATTCCTAACCCAAATATTCCAAGCGACCCACCTAATATTAAAAATACTATTCTTAATATAGATATAACATCTGTATATACCGGAATCACGAAGCTTGACACAGCAGTAAGTGCTATAACTATTACTAATAATCCACCTACAAGTCCAGCTGATACAGCCGCTTCACCTATTACCAACGCCCCAACTATGCTTACTGCCTGACCCACTGGCCTAGGTAGTCTAACTCCTGCTTCTCTTAAAATTTCAAATGTAACTATCATGAGTCCTGCTTCCACAACTGCAGGAAAGGGAACTCCTTCTCTTCCAGCTGCAATAGTAAACAAAAGTGTGGTAGGTATTAGTTCCTGATGGAAAGTCGAAAGCACAACATAAGTTACTGGAGCAAATATACTTATAAAAAAACACATATACCTTAACATTCTTATCATACTAGCTAAATATGGTCTAGAGTAATAATCCTCTGCACTTTGAAATGCTTCTACAAATAGCATCGGCATAGTTAATACGAACGGTGTGCCATCAACTAAAATACAAGCTCTCCCTTCTAATATTTTTGCTGCAGCAGTGTCGGATTTTTCGGAATTACCTATAGTTGGAAATATGGATTTAGGATTATCTTCTATTAGCTGTTCTATATATCCAGACTCTAAGATTGCATCTATTTTTATTTTGTTAAGTCTCTCCTTTATTTCCTGTATCAACTTAGGATCTGCTATATCTTTTAGATAAGCTATACATACGCTGGTTCTTGTTTGTCTACCTATCCTGATTGATTCAAAAACTAAGTTGGGACTTTTTATCCTACGTCTTATTAAAGCCATATTAGTAGCTATATTTTCTGAAAACCCTTCTCTCGGACCTCTTACAACAGCCTCTGTCTTAGCTTCCTCCACCCCACGACTTTCCCAGGCTTCTGAATGGATTATTAATGCTTCCTCTGAGCCGTCTAGCATAAATACAGTTTCACCTGATAAACATGCATCTATTATTTCCTGCTTAAAACTAGTTCTCTTTGCATGAGCTACTGACAACATATTTTTTTCTATAAAATCTATATTGGCTTGCATATTCTTAATATTTGCTATTCTGCTATCATACATAAATACTTTCATTATGGTTTCATTTATAACAAAGTTTTCATTTAGCCCTTCAACATATATAAGTCCTGCACTAAATTCTCCATTTTCACCGAAGGAAAACAACCTATAAATAATATCTAAACTTTCTCCAAAGACTTTTTTAAAATTATTTATATTATCTTCTAATTTATTTGATATTCTTTCTCCACCCTTGTTATTGTTTTCCACTTTTTCTGATGTTTTCCCTTGATCTTCAAAATTAATATTTTCCTGATTGCTCAACAAACTTTTCAGTTTTCTACCTATGTATTTAAACATTTTTTTGCTCCTATAGTTCAAATTGTTATTTTGTTTCGAACCTTTTTAATCTAATAATATCCACCTAAGCATTTTTTCTTTTCTTAACATTATTTACTTCATTTATAAATTGTTCATTCTTATATCTAACCTTAAATATAAGGAGAATAAGCTGGCAAACTGTGTAAATAATAATCACTAATAACAGTACCCATGTCATTAATGTAAAAAAGGTTATATACCAATCTCTACCTTCAAAGAATTTCTTAAGAATATCTATGATGTTCATAATCACTGTCATAACAGTAAATCCCCTTATATTTTATAGCAACCTAACAACTAACCTATAATTATTAGGCTGCTAACTTATTTTTTTGATATGTATTTCAAAGTTTAAAATTAATTACATCTTCTTAGTTACTTAAATCTTAAGCTTAAAATTCAATTCTCTTTCTTTTCATCCAGTAGACAAATAGTATAAAGAGCGGGATAACATTAGAATATATTAGCATAAAATATGTTGTTTCAAAGTTAGTTAACCACTTGTGATATGCATAGTTGGGTTCAAAAGTAATTACAAACCACAATTGAAAACATCCTAAGAGCAATAAGCTAATATTTCGTCTTTTAATTTTAAAAATTATACATATTATATTGTTGATAGCATTAAGATATATTGTCATTTTAAAAAAACCACCTATAAATATAAGCATTACACCTATAGCATCTATATTGCTTATAACTCCTTCAATATTTATCAGCTTCATAGCTTCAATAAAAGGTACAGTAGCTATGGATGTATACTCAGCACCTAGTACACAAATATCCATAATAACAGAAACACATAATAGTAAACCTGAAAAAAATATGACTTTCATTCCTGTTTTTCTTACCTTATTCTTTTCTATAGCATGGTTCCAATACATTAGAAAAACATATGTTTCACCAAAAGGAAACATAATCACTGGAGGCAATTCCTTTAACACTGGTTTGATTCCTTCTCCCAAAACTGGTAGCAATTCTTTAAACTCAACATTTCCAGAAATATATGTAAAGATATATATAAATAACATAAAGAAAATAATTATGTAGAAAAATATCTCACTTAATCTAGCCATTGTGTCTACACCTTTAATAATTATAAATATACTAGTGGATATAAATATAAAAACTATTATTAACAAAGGTGCTTCTGGAAGCAGTGTTATAATTATTAACTCACCAAACTCCCTTGCATTACGAGATGCATGTCTGAAGAATGGGACAATATACATTATTGCCACTATTACCCCCAGCTTATTTCCTAATATCAATTTGATTATTGCTACATAATTCTTATCAGGAAACTTATTTTGTATCTCTGTATAAACCCACATATAAACTAAACCTACTACAAGAGCTATAAGTATAACAATCCATGCATCCTGCTTTGCTCCAATACCTAATGCAAAAATTGTAGTACTTCCTATTTCGAATATAAACATAAGTGTAAACAACTGATGATTACTTAGTTTAGTCATACCTTTTTCCTTCTTTTGGTTTAATAGTCACCTCTACCTAGAGATATTACATCTACTTTTGCGTTAACTACAATTTCAGATTGGCTTACAACCTTATCCCAGTCCTCCCCAGTTTCTCTCCCATACTTTGCTATAGCTACCCTCCCCAAATCTAAAATATCAGTCTGATACTTGCTTTTTATATCATTAATTAAATCATTGCACTGTTTTTCTACAAGAACTTTCATATCCTGTTCAAACAATTTTATATTCTCCTCCTTATCATACATTTTCTTATATACTTCATTTGATATTACTTCAGCTCTTATATTTAGATTTATTGTAAATTTATATTTACCATCTTCCTTAACACACTTGATTTTTCTCTTAGCTTTAGCCATTATATTTATGTATTCTGTTGGGCTCTTTTGTAAGGTAAGTATTCCTTTTACATTATTCTCTTTTAGCATATTGATTACCCTAGTTTCCCTAATATCAGCTTTGCCAATCATCTTATCTTTATTAAATATAGCAAGGCCTGTAACCTTCACCTTATCTCCATCAGTTTCAACATATGGAAGAAGCACATTTCTTCCCTCTGCATCCACTCTCACTATTACATCATTGATAGAATATTGCATCTTAAAAAAATTATATTCTTCAAGATTCTTAATCATATTTTCAATAAACTCTACTGAACTTTGATACCCTGGTATATTGAATTTGAATAGTTCTTCTGCTGTTCCCTTACAAACGACACATACAACTCTGTCATTGAAAAAAGCATTATTGAAATTTATATCAATCCATTCCCTTAATCCATATCTCGCAGTTTCTTCTCCAAAAGCATAAAGACGCATTATTCCTAGTGTTAACTTCTTATCAGATTCCAACTGTCTAGTCTGCCTTGTTTCACCAAGATTAAGTCCCTTTCCCACTAATACCTTGGTAGCTACAGCCTCAGTCCCTCCAATTGTATATGTTAGTATTGGCACACTATATACAACTTGCCCCATATTCCTCTCTATATCAGCGCCTAACCCAACTGGCAATTCTAGATTTTCTACTAATTCACCAGTTGAGTTTATAAAAGATACTAAAAGTATTATTAAACTTGCTATTATAACAAAGACCTTACTTTTTTTCATTCACATCCCCTCTTTTCATCTTTACAGCAAAAGCTGTTATTGTTATAAAAAATAAATTAAATAGAACATATATAGGTATTAACTTTCCTGTTACTTCCTTTCTTTCGACTGTGTTTCCATAGGCCAATGCTAATACTGCTATAATAGGATATAAGACTAATGCAATTTTATCTTTAGATACCTTAGTCAATATTTGACTTATTCCTTGTATTGTTGAATAACAGTATGTAGACATACATTTAAGTATTATGAGTGCCCATAAGGACATAAAAATAAATCTAAAACTATTTACAACTGGTATATTTATAGAATCGGTCAATCCTAAAACTGGCCATAAATATTTAGGTGAAATTTCTATACCTAAGTAATATATTGTTAAAAATACAGTCCATACATAAAGAAACATTAAAAAAATAATACTTGTCATACCATACTTTAATAATTTCTGTTTTTGTTCCAATAAAGGATATATAAAAAATACAACTTCAAATCCAGTATAGAAAAATGCTGTTTCTCTAGAAGCTTGTAAAATCTTCACTATACTCGTCTCAAATACAGGCATAATATTAAGTATGGTTCCGTTTATCAGCGATCCTGAAGGAATAAACATTAATATTAACGTTAGATAGAATATAATTACATTAACTCTTGCTAAAGGCTTAATCCCCTTATAGGCTATATAGATTACGGCTAGTAGTGTTACTGATATTATCTTATAGGTATTCAAAAAATTAACAACGTAAGTTTTGAATGCATTACTAAATCCAGATATCTCTGAACTAAGAACAAATATGAAAAATGATACAAATAAGATATTGAATATATTTCCAAAAAACTTACCAAAGCATCTTTTACTTAAATCCAATAAATTTTCTTCTGGAAATTTACTGCTCAGATATTTTGCAATTACCAACATATATAATGGGTATACAGCTCCTACAATACAACTAATCCAAGCATCCTGTTTTGCGTATTTTATTAATCCATTTGGTATATAAAGTATCCCTACTCCCAGCATTGATGATACTAAAGTCAAAGTAAATTCATTTGGTGTTAAAAGTGCTCCTTGTTTATTATTCACCGTCATCACTTCCTACCTTGCCTTGCCTTATTGGATTACTATTGGGTATAGATTTAGGTCTGTCATTAAGTTTCTTATGCGGTGCTCTTATTATAGTATCTTTAAGATCTTTCTTATAAAAAGTAAAGTAAGGTATCCCTAAGTTTTCTAAAGAACATAGGTAGGAAAGCAAAACATACCAACCTACAACTATTCCCAAGACACCTAACCAATTTGCTAGTACAGTCATTGGATATGCAATGAGTCTTATTGCAAGTGTCATTTTATAATTAGATATAGCAAAGGAAGCGATAGTAGTGGTTCCAGCCACCAAAAGAGTAGTAGAACTTACAAACTTAGCTTTAAGAGCCGCATCCCCTATGATTATTCCTCCAACGACACTTAAAGTCTGCCCTATCTTTGTTGGTAGCCTTAGTCCACCCTCTCTTAAGAGTTCAATTGTTATCTGCATCGCAACCATGGACATAAAAGGTGTAAGAGCTAAATCTCTTCTGGATTCAACTAGAGTTTTAATAAACTTCAAAGGTATCATTTCTGCATTAAACTTTATCAAGGTTATATAAATTGAAGGAAAGGTTATAACTACAAATGCTGCACCAAGTCTTAGAAGCCTTACAAAGCTTGAAAGTACAGTTCTTCCATAATAGTCCTCAGGAGTTTGAAAAAATTCTATGAAGGTTGTAGGATAGGTAGTAACATAAGGAGTTGAATCTAATAAAAAAGCTATTCTTCCCTCCATAATATGAGACTGTATTGCATCTGGTCTCTCTGATCCAAAGGTTTGAGGAAATATACTATATGGATGTTCCTCTATAAATTGTTCTATAATACCATTTGCTGTGATAGAATCCACATCAATTTCATTTATTTTCTTCTTTAATCTTTCTAGATAATCTTTATCAACAATATCATCTATATACATTAGTACTAAATCAGTTTGGGTCCTTTTCCCTAAAGTAAATTTCTCCGTTTTTAAATTTTTATCTTTAATTCTTTTCTTTAATATAGCTATATTAGTTTGAACATTTTCTATAAATCCATCTCTTGGTCCATTTAAAGAGGTTTCATTAGGTGGTTCTTCTATAGCCCTATACTTTTCCGATACAGTATCTATGACAATAAACTTATTCGAATTACCCAATATTAAAACTGATTTTCCTCTTTTAATTCCTTCTATTACATTATTGATATCTGTTTCTATAGACGTATTACTAACTGCAATATATCTACTTGCCATATAATCTTCTATATTATTGATACTAGAAAGATCTTCATTAATATGGAGAAGTAACGGGGTTAAAACATCTCTATCTATAACATTTTTATCAACCGTCCCAGCGATATAAACCAAATATGCTTCAACTATATTTTGTTTTCCTAATAATAGTTTTTTCGCTATAAATTCATTAGGATGTCCTAGCTTTTCTTTTAACTCATTAATAGTGCTTTGAAGGTTCATTTTATCGCCTCCTGTTCTTCCGCCTAAATAATATTTTTATTTTGTCCTTAGAATAAATAAATATTTATGGTAAATTATTGCACATAAAGTTACAGCAAGCTTATTATCAAAAGTATAGAAAGAGAATCACCAAAATAATCATTACAAGCTGGATAATTACTACCTTTAAAAACAAAAGCCATGCATATTAGGAACTTAATTTCCTTATTTATGCATGGCCTTATATTAATGAAAACTTATAAATGTCTGAGTTATTCAAGTTTAGGTTATTATAATTAAATGTCTTCAATTATATAAATATATAAGTAAGGCAGGTTATTTATAATTTGTTAGCCCTAATTAGGGTGCACAGCAAATATACACTATGATCCAGTAGATTTATAGTGTTTAACTCCAAACCTCCATAACATATTGCTTGGAATCCAAAATAAAACAGCCGCTAAAGGCGAAATCATATATAAAAATTCATGACCTTTTGTTTTTCCTATGATAAATAAAAATGGATAGTAATTGATGAAGGCTAACGGAACTATGAAAGTAAAGAATTTAATAACCCACTTATTATAAATATTAAGCGGATACTGTGCTAACTCTCTTCCTCCATCAGTAAGTATATTCATAATCTCAAGTCCTTCCAAAGTAAAGAAACATATAGCTGCATATATCATAAAAAGTCCTGAGAATATACACACTCCCCCTAAAACCATCAATGTTATTGTAATTATCTTATGTGCATCCCAATGAACTCCACCACTTATGATAGCATATGAAAATACAAAAATTGCTTGTATAAGTCTACCTACTCTAGTAAACTCAATTCTTGAGCCTAACACCTGAAGTATTTCATTTCTTGGTCTTACCATTATTCTATCGAATTCACCATTAGATATTATTGATGAAAAAGAATCAAAGCCTCTTGCAAAACACTCGGCTAAAGAATAAGACATGAATATAGTGCTAAAGCATAAAAGCACTTCCTTAAAAGTATATCCTTCAATATTACCAAACCTATCAAAAAGAAAATACATACTTAAAAATGAGAAGAAAGTAGCCATCCCTTGCCCTATAGTTGTTAAGAAGAAAGAAGTCTTATACTGCATTACAGACTTCAAATGCATTAAAAAATACTTATAATATAATTTCATTTCTCTACCCTCCTTGAACTACTACATTTTTCAATGCTTTCTTGATCATTATCTTCCCGAATCCAACAAGCACTGCCAGCCAAATAAACTGAAGTATTAGTTTGTATACTGCATCTACTGGTGAAACACTACCACTATATATTCTAAAAGGAGTGTTCTGCATAGATGCAAAGGGTAAAAAATTTATATACTTTGTAAACCAATCTGGAAGAAGGGGCAAAGGAACTAAACCACCTGAAAGAAAATCAGCCATCATTACTAAAACCATCCTAATTCCCATAGGAGATACAGTATACATGGTAAAAATATATATAAGCATGCAGTATGCTACTACTAATAAAAATGCAACTAACATAGATATTATAAATAGTATTGCTGAAATAATTGAAACTGGTAGATGAAATCTATATGGTTCTGGTAAAATCATTGCAACAAAAAGGATTGGAAAACATCTGAGCATAGCCTTTGACAGTCTATTAGCACAACTTCTACTAAACCAGAGATTATATAAATCTAGTGGCCTAACTAGTTCATACGCAACATTTCCATTAGTTATTAAATCAAATATGTCATTTTCAAGAAACCAAGTCATGAATAAAGCTAGAAAGGCTTGCTGCAGCCAGATATAACTAGAAAGCTGGGTAAAGTTCATAGGTATGTTTTTAGCACCACTTCTGTAGAAGGCTTGATATAACATTATATACATGAAGCCCCAGGCAAACTGAGTTATAATTCCTGCATATGCTGCAGATCTATACTGTAATCCGTTTATAAACCTTATCCTAAAGAAAGATACATACCCTCTCATATGTTGTACTCCTTGTACATTCTAACTACAACTTCATCTATATTCAGTTCTCCGTCATTATTAAACCTATCCTTTAAATCCTGAAGTTTTCCGTCTAGAAGTACTCTACCTTTTCCTATAAGTATCATTCTTTTAGTTAAAGCCTCAATATCTTGAGTATCATGAGTAGTAAGTATAACTGTAGTCTTATTTTCTTTATTTATTTCTTTTATGAAATCTCTTACTGCGATTTTTGAAACTGCGTCCAAACCTATGGTTGGCTCATCTAGAAATAATATCTTGGGGCTATGAAGAAGTGATGCAGCTATCTCACAGCGCATTCTTTGGCCTAGGCTTAGCTGCCTGGTTGGGGTTTTTATTATATATTCAAGATCTAAAAGTTCTGTAAGCATATCTTTATTGCTTTTATACTCATCATATGGAATCCTATATATATCCTTTAATAGTTCAAAAGAATCTACTACAGGTACATCCCACCATAGTTGCGATCTCTGCCCGAAAACCACACCTATGTCCTTAACATACTCAATTCTATTCTTCCAAGGAACCTTCCCATTTATAACGCAGCTTCCGCTGTCAGGATTTAATATACCACTCATTATTTTAATTGTAGTACTCTTGCCGGCACCATTAGGTCCTATATAAGCAACCATCTCTCCTTCAGATATATTGAAAGATATATCTTCAAGCGCATTAACTAAATCGTACTCTCTTCTAAAAAGAGATTTTAAAGCTTTACTAAACCCTGGATTACGTCTAAAAACCTTGAAAGATTTAGATATATTTTTTAATTCTATCAAACTTCTATCCCTCCGTTCTTATAGATGTATTTTAACGCAATATTGTAATATTATAACAAATAATATATATCATCAATAGTAGAATCCTACAAAATATAATATTTTAGTGAAATACTATATTAACAAAAAAAATCAGCTGAATTCTTTAATTCAACTGATAGAAGTTAGGGATCTGTAATATTATTACTACTACAGTTTTTATTATAAATCATAAGTATGAACATATTATTTCATTTTTGCTAATAATTGGTTAACTTTTTAAATCTTATTTAAAAAGTTTATTTTAAGACCACGTTTAAGTAATTAGATTATCATTACTTAAACAAAGATTTGAACAAACCCTTCTTCTCATTTTTTAAGCTATTAAGCTTTTGTATTAGTTTTACTTTCATCTCATTTGCAGTACTGTTATTAAAGTCTATTTCTAGCATTCTATCACAGACAATCAAAGCTTCTTGGTATAACCCCTTATAATTGAGTAATCTAAGTTTTAGGAGTAATACATCTAGATTGTTTCCATCAATCTTTAACGCTATATTACATTCTTTTTCTGCCTCAGGAATTCTTTCTAATTGATAGAAGGACCATCCTTTATTTTGATGTGCTACTATATATTTTGGATCTAATTCAATAGCTTTATCGCAATACTTTATACATTCTTCATATCTTCCAAGACAGTATAACGAATAACTTATATTTACATAGCAATTCCTTTGCTTAGGATCTAATTCTATAGATTTAAAAAAGTATTTAAGTGCCTCTTCATACTTTTCTAATTCATTAAATATATGACCTGCTGAATAATAATATGGTGCATAATTAGAATCACAATCTATTGCTTGTTTATATAAAGAAAGAGCTTCTTCAAAATTGTTTTTTCGTTCCATAATGGTTCCCTTTAAGTCATAGAAACTATCCTTATACTTAATACCTTCTAAGGCAATAGCATCATCTAATATCTTTAAAGCATCATCTTCTCTAGACGTACTTATAAGAGATTGAACCTTATAATAGTAAGAACCTCCGTTGTTTATATTTATTTTAATTGCAGAATCAAAACAATTCACAGCCTCATCATATTTTTCAACATAATAGTAACACAATCCCTTTAAATAATAGTATTCATCATTATTCTCATCTGATTCTAAAGCATAATCGCAGTATTCTATAGCTTCCTCATATCTACGAAGTCTCATTAATATTCTTGCCTTGCAATGATATAGCTTTCCATCTTTAAAGCCTAAATCAATAGCTTTATTATAACAATCAAGTGCCTCATCACAAAGACTCACAGCTGTAAGAGCCTTGATCTTTATTATATAAGCATCAAGCAAATACTGATACTTATTAAGGGCAATATTACATGCTTCTAAACAATCTTCGTAAAGTTCTAACTCTAATAATGCTTCAGCTTTATTTTTATACGCATGAGCCATATTAGTATCTAATTCAATTGCCTTATCAGCACATACAAGTGCCTCACTGTATTTTTTCATTATATTAAAAATATAAGCCTTATTGTTATGAGCTGAAGAACTTTTATCATTTATGTTTATTACTCTATCATACTGCTTTATTGCTTCTTCATACTTACCTAGCCTATCCAACATATCTGCTTTAAAAAAGTTTAATTCATAATTGTCTTCGTATACTTCTAAAGCATCACAAACTGTTTTATATGCTAAATTATCATTCTTTAATTTAAGTAATACATGACAAAGAAGACAATACATATTTTCTGTAAAATCAGCTTCTTCTCTAAGCTCTTTTAATATATTGTAGCTTTCTTCTGCCTTTGAAGTTTTGAAGTAAGCTTCAGCAAGCTTATATTTCAAACCCTTATCATTACTGTTCTTATTTAAACTACCTAAAATATCATCAATATAAAAATTATAAGCCGAAGTCAATATTATATTAAAATCATTTCTATAGTGATACATATCATTTAATATTTCCAAACACTTTATTGCTTGCTCATATCTTCCTAAGCTGATGCAGCATTTGCTCTGTGCAAGCAAAGCTCCAGCATCATCAAACTTTATATCCAAAACTTTATTATAATCATTATAGGCGTTATCAAGGTTTCCTAGTCTTGAATAGAGCTCTCCTCTGTAAAAATACGCATCAATATCTTTAGTATTTTTAGCTATTATATCTGTAAGTATTGCTTTAGCTTCATCAAGCTTCCCTTTGCAAATGAGATACCTTGCTTCAAGTATAAGTAAATCAGGATGAACATAACAAATCTCTTTAGCTTTATCTATATATTTAGCAGTTGTATATAAATCATAGTCATCTAAAGCATTAGATATTTTATTATAGGCAGATATAAATTCATCTTCTTTTCCTACAGTACAACTTTTTAAATATTCATAGCGGAATGTACTTCCTTTATCAATCCTGTATATGACAAAGTCAATAAAGTTCTTAGGGAAGTTTTTATATAGACTATCTTTTTTAGTGCTCCAGGAAAAATAACTATCAAATATCTTCCAAACATCATTAGGAAGGTTAAAATTATCCATAATAAAAGCTAATATTCTTTCACTTATATCTGCCGAGGTATCTATGTTATAACAAATATCCTTCTCTAGGAGTCTACTCCATTCCTCAGTATCAAGTCTTCTTTCAAAATCTTCGTAGCAGGCCTTAAATTCTTTAATAAATTCATCTACCGGAGATAACTCTTCTTCGACTTTTGTATCTATTTCTTTAGCTATTCTACATGCCTCTTCGTAGGCAACCCTTAACTTTTGAAAACCTTCTGGATCCTGTTCCGGTGAATGTTTGGTTAAGAGCTTTGAATAAGCCTTTCTTATGGCGTTTAAATCATCAGTTTTAGAAATACCTAGAGCCTTAAAACAATCCATCTAAAAGTCCCCCTTAGTATCTATACTATCAAATATTTCTTTTATTTTATTTCTACTATCCTTTATTTCTCTTAAATCTTGCCTTTCAAGTACCTCTTCAAACTCACTTATAAGCCTTCCTATTTCTTGTCTTACTAATCCTAGATTTTCTTCAAAAAGCCTTTCTCCCCTAGCCATTATGAGTTTATTCTCATGATTTTCCCTTGGATGTATCTTTAAACTAGCTAAACTCTCCATTCTACTAGCTACTTCTTGTTTAGTCATATACCCAGGATTCTTTTCAATTACTACTGTTTTTTTCACTCCTGTAGATACTACCATTACCTCAACTTCTAATATTCCATTTATGTCGTAGGTATACCTTACATCCACAGCTTCTTCACCACCAGGTGCAGCTGGTACTACCGAATTAAGCTCACCTAGGTATATATTATCTTTTGAAAGGCGAGACTCACCTTGTAGTATCTCAACATTTATAATCTTTTGATTGTCATAAACTGTACATAATCTTTCAACTTTACTTACAGGTATTGTTGTATTTCTCTCTATTATTGGTAAGAAATGTCCGCTTTCATATTGTCCATGAGATTTTCTCACTGATACCGTAGTTCCTAAAGTATAAGGACAAACATCTGTAAGTATAATTTCCTTAAATGCAGCATCTTTTCCCTTCAACGCAGCTTGTACTCCAGCACCTAAAGCAACTACTTCATCAGGATTTATATTTACATAAGCTAACTTTCCAAATAATTTGCTAACAAAGGTTCTTATAGTAGGGAGTTTCGTAGCCCCACCTACTAATAGTATTGAATCAATATCACTTACCTTAAGTGATGCGTCACTAAGTGCTCTTTCAACAGGCATCCTTAATCTATTCAAAAGATTCTTCACGTTCTTTTCATAATCCTCTAAAGATATATCACAGGATAATAATTCACCATCAATCTTAGAACTTAAATTTATAACCTTGTTTTCACTAAGAGCTCTTTTACCAACTTCAGCTTCTTTCTTTAAAAATGAATAGTCCTTTTCACTGATTTCATCTCTTTTCTTACCATTTTGTTTTAAGAACATGGCTGCCAGTACTTCGGTAAAATCTTCTCCGCCTAGATAATTATCTCCAGCAACCGCTCTAACCTCCATAATATTATCAAATAGCTCCAGTATAGATACATCAAAAGTTCCTCCACCTAAATCAAACACCAAAAACTTTGTATCAGCCTTAGCTCGGTGAAGTCCATATGCTAACGCTGCTGCAGTTGGCTCAGTTACTAATCTTTCTACTCTAAGTCCCGCTAGCTCTCCAGCTCGCTGAGTAGCCTTTCTCTGACTATCGCTAAAATACGCTGGAACACTTATTACAGCTTCAGTAACTGGTAACCCTAGAAATCTTTCAGCATCTTCTTTTAAGGCTTTTAATATTAGAGCAGATAATTCTTCCGGCAAAAACTCTTTATCAGATAGTTTATATATCTTTTTACTCCCCATATTTCTCTTAAATATAGACGCACTTGCCTCAGGATGAGTTATCTGCCTTTCCTTAGCAATCTTCCCTATTAGAATTTCTCCATTATCATCTACACTTACAACTGATGGAGTTAAGTTTTCTCCAAAAGAATTAGGAATAATTACAGGACCCTCCTCGGTCCAATAAGACACTAAACTATTGGTTGTACCTAGATCAATTCCTATATTAATCATATAACCTACCTCAATTAATTTATTTATGAACTGTACCTACAGGTAAATTTATCCTTATTATATTTATCTATATTTTATTATATTCGTTATATAATTCCAATAGTTTATCTAATGCCATATGTACTATTAATATTTAAGTAATACTTATTAAATTTCCTGCAATTTCTCCTTTAGCATTCAGTTTTAAAACTCGATAATTACTTATATACTATATTTACTTGGGGGTTACACAAATGACAAAATCTTTAAAGAACAACTTAATGCTAAAGCTTTCTCTTGGTATAGTGTTATTAATTTTACTAGTTGCTTTATTAGGTAGATTTTTCAACGTTCTCGACATGCACGGTAAAATGAGTAACATGGAGCAAATTTCTGGAAGCATGATTTTAGCATCTTATCTATTAGCACTTATTCCAGTTATACTACTAGTTTCAGCTTTTTACTTATACAAAGTTAAAAGTCAGGAACACGAAAGTATTCCCTTACTTTTAACTTTAACATTAACATTTTCAAGTATTGCCATTATTGCTATTGGCAACGGATTGGTTGAATACCACTTTTCAATATTTATGGTAATTGCAATCATTGCTTACTTCGATAGCATAAAAAATGTATTGATAAGTACAGTAATTTTTGCAGTTCATCACATTGCAGGATACTTCTTATTTCCTGAACTTCTATGTGGAACACATAATTATCCATTCCAAATGTTGATGCTTCATGCAATATTTTTACTGTTAACTAGTGCGGCTACTATACTTATGATTTCTACTAACAAGAAAACTGAAACTTCTCTTAATGAAGAGAGATCTAATAAAAAGAATGAAATTGAAGAGATACTTAAGAATATATCTAGTACCATTGAAAACTTAACCAACTACTCAGAAAATCTTTCTGGCAGTGTTAAAAACAGCTTAAGTCTTTCAAACGACATAAACTTTGCTATGAAACATATAGAAGATGCTAGCTTAAACCAATTTAACTATACATCTGAGAGTTCAAAAGCCTTAGCAGAAGTATCACAAGGAATATTTGATATAGCTACTGCTTCTGAAAGAGCTTCATTAAAGACTGTGGAAACAGTAAAGGAAGCTGAAAATGGCGAAAATGCAATCAAACAAGTAGTTAAGCAAATGAACTCAATAGATAATTCAGTAGGCAATGTTGCTGAAATAATCGAAGTATTTAGTAAACAATCGAAGGATATTGATCAGGTAGTTCAGGTAATAAGTGCCATTGCAGAACAAACTAACTTATTAGCTCTTAATGCCGCAATTGAAGCTGCTAGAGCCGGAGAAAGTGGAAAAGGCTTTGCTGTAGTTGCTGATGAAGTTAGAAAACTTGCTGAAGAATCTCAAGAATCAGCCATAAAGATTTCTGATATGATTAAGAGCGTACAAGAAAATATTAATAATGCTAATAAAGCTATGAACATAGGTATCAAGGATGTTCGTACTGGTATAGATGTAGTTAACGAAACCGGCAAAACCTTTAATAACATCCTTCAAGCTATAGATGTAGTTAGAGATGATGTTTCAAAGGTTGCTAGTGTATCACAAGACGTATCTGCTGCTGCTCAGCAGGTTACAAGTTCCATAGAACAAGTTGCTGAACATGCGGACAACAATTCCAATAAGACGCAGGAAACTGCTCACTCAATAGTACAACAAAATCAATACTTGGAGCAGATGTTTGAAATCTCTGAGAAGCTAGAATCAACTTCACGTACTCTTCAAGATTTAGTTGATAGATTCAATAACGAAGAAAAATAACTACAAAACAAATAGCTAAAGTAAATTTTTCCAGTGATTTTCTTGCTCATCTGCCTTTCCAAATGCATATGATGAAAATTTGTCAGGCAAATAAGTTTTATTTTTTACTGTATAGCCATAGAATACTTACAAGATCATTGAAATATCTAGATTAAGCTAACTTGAGAACTTTATAATTTCATACATAGTAAAAAAGGAGAAAGCTTCTAAATGCCTTCTCCTTTTGTTATATTCAAATTCTTTTATAGCTAATTGTACCATTCACTATAATTTACTTATCGAGTTTTTTAACTTCTACAAGACAAGTATGATAAGACGCACCAAATCCCATATCGGTAATCATATCCTCAATTAAGTTATTAACAGATACCTTCGTACTTTCTGATAAACCTTCAAAAACATTTACAGCTCCTATTTTTATACCTTCTACAATTTTAGCCTTTACAAATACCTCTCCTCTCTGATTATATATCTTCACCATATCTCCGCTATCTATATTTCTTACCTTAGCATCTTCTGGATGTATATGAATAACAGGAGTAAATATATCATTAAGCTTTTTGCTTTCAGTAAATTGAGAGTTTATCCTCTCTAAAGCATGTGCAGTTATTAATTGAAGCGGATATTTCAAATAATCTTCTTTAGAGGAATACTTACTTTCAAATGGTTCTTCATATACTGGAAGCTGATTTACACCCCAATCTTTAAAGATATCCTCTGAATAAAACTCAATCTTTCCACTGGATGTTTTAAAATCCTTATTTCTAAAAGCAATCTCATCATAATCTTCAGGAATATATGGTTTATTCTTCATTTCCTCTACGGTAATATTTAGTCCGCTATATTTTATAACATTACTTAATATCTCAATATCATCCTTTGGTAAATACTTCATATCAAGCTTAAATCTTTCTCCAAGTAGTCTATATATTTCTCTGTCTTTTTTGCACTGACCTGGAGCACTTACAGTTTTCTGCTTAAGTTGAATATAAGGATGCCCATATGCTGCTACTAAATCATCTTCTTCTAAAAATGACGCAGCCGGAAGCACTAAGTCTGCATACTTAGCTGTATCAGTTAAAAAGCTGTCTGTGACTACAATAAAATCCAATTTATCTAATGTAGTCTTTAGCTTTCCTACATTAGGATTACTATTGAGTGGATTTGCCTTTTCTACCCACATAGCTTTAATTTTAGGAGAATCTATTTTCTCTATTTCACTAGCTAACCTCCCTTTAGGTATGCTTAGCCTTATTCGTGTTGGTTCCTCAGGAAAGTATGGCCACTTTAGCAGAGTCCCTTGACTTTCTCCAGCATATATTCCACAACCTTTTTCTCCAATACTTCCAGTTATAGCCGGTAAGAGTGAAACAGCTCTTATAGTTTGTCCCCCATTGGTATATCTTTGAAATCCATAACCTAACATCATTGCATACTTAGGATTTTCTTTTATAAGTTCTACTAGTTTATTTAATTCTTCTAAAGGAACCTCCGTTAACCTACATACCTCTTCTACTGTATATTCTTTTAAAAACTCTTTATACTTCTCAAACCCAAAGGTATACTGTTCTATAAAATTATTATCTACAATGCTATTTTCTACAAGAAGCTTTGCTATACCAATTGCTAGTAATCCATCTGTTCCACCTCTTGGATATATATGAAGAGTGCTTTTACTACTAGATTCGTTTCTCCTTGGATCTATAGTAACAAGCTTCGATCCATTTTTAACTGCTTCATTTATAAAATACATTGCATGTATATTAGTATGAGCTGGATTCCCCCCCCATAAGATTATAAGCTTACTGTTTAAGAGATCTTCTAAGGAATTCTGTGTTCTCCACCCATAAGTATATTTCATTCCTTCTTCAGCAGCTGGATCACATAAATCACCTATGGTTCCTGTATATCCACCAAACTGATGCCAAAAGCTATAAGCATATTTTCTCATAACTCCAAAATTACCACTGCCTTGATAATATAGTACAGCTTCTGGACCATCTTCTCTTCTAATTTTCTCAAAATGCATATATATCAAATCTAGAGCTTCATCCCAAGATATATTTTCATACTCTCCTTCGCCTCTAGCTCCAGTTCTTTTTAAAGGATATAATATTCTTTCTTTACTATTTACGATTTCAGGATAAACTCTACCCTTCGCACATATCTTTCCTCTTGTTATTGGATTATTATTATTTCCTTCTACCTTTATTACCTTATCATCCTTAACATAAACCTTTAGTGGACAGGTAGCAAAGCAATTTTTTGAACATACAGTATTAACAGCACTGATTTCATTTTGGTCCATATGTAAAATATCCTTTCTACAATACAATAAAAATATATCTAAAGTATACCATATGTGCCTCTATATTCTATGTTTTAATATCTCACTCTTTATGTTTAAGTGCTACATTAAAATCATTAATCGTTCTTTATTAGTGATTTTTTTACGCATCTGCCTTTTCTGAACGTATGTGAAGAAATTCTGGCAGGCGATATATTCTTATTTTTACTCTTTAATCAGATAACAGTTTTAGCCAAAGATGCAACACTTCAATCATTAAACTATTTTCAAAACTCTGCTGGGTTCTGAGCAGAGGATTTGAAAATATAAAATCAGTCATGAAGTGGTGCATCGGTGGAATATGACAAAATCATATTAATTCTTTGCGTAAGCTCATTAAGGATGAACAACTCTACTCCTAAAAATATAAATTCAATTATAGAGTTGTTCATCTAAAGAGCGTTGGATGATTAACCAATTAATTTCAACACGGTGCTTTAACAGTGCCTTTTTTTTATATTTTAAGAATACAATCATTGTTTTTCAGCATATTATAAATATACCCTATAGGGGTTCCTTTTTATACCATTGAATATTACATTTTTATTAACTATAATAACATTAAATTATTAACCCTTATTAATAATCCAATTGTAAATATGATTATGTATAATGTTTTTTATTTGAGTCCATAATCTTAAATTAAAATTCAGGCTATATTTAAGAGTATTGTTGAAATTAAGTGGTTATAAAGGAGATGCTATATGAGCGAGCTATTAGAATTAAATGATTTTTTCAGATGGAATGGCGTTAAGAAACTGTACTGTTCGAACGTAGTGAGTTTACAGTTTTAGCCATGGAATATGATAAAATCATATTAATTCTTTGCGAAGTCTCATTAAAGCATCGGATGGATAACCACTTAATTTTCAACACAGTACTTTAACAGCGCCAAAATTAAAAAAGATTGGTATTAAAGGGTCTTAGGAGGAAAATTATATGAAAATAGAAATATGGTCCGATTTCGTATGTCCATTTTGTTATATAGGAAAAAGACGATTGGAAATGGCATTGGATAAATTCGAGCATAAAGATGAAGTAGAAATCACTTTTAGAAGCTTTGAGCTAGATCCGTCTGCTGAAAAAAAATATGATGAAAATATTCATCAACTTATCGCAAAAAAATATGGAATACCTGTAGAGCAAGCTAAAGCATCTAATGATCAATTGATAGCTCAAGCTAAGACTCTTGGTCTAGAATATAACTTTGATACATTAATTCCAACAAATACTTTTGATGCTCATAGATTATCTCATTATGGAAAAGCTGAAGGTAAAATGAATGAATTATCTGAGAGAATTCTTAAAGCTTACTTTACAGATTCCTTAGATTTATCCGATCATCAAGTATTGTCTAAACTAGCAGGAGAAGTTGGTCTAGATAGTGAAAAAGCTCTTGAGATATTGTCTACAGATAAATATGCCTTAGAAGTTAGAGAAGATGAAGAAAGAGCTTCAGCTTTAAGGATAAGTGGCGTGCCATTCTTTGTATTTAACAATAAATACGCCGTATCTGGAGCTCAATCTTCAGACTTATTCTTAGATGTATTAGAGAAAGTGAGAAAAGAGGAACTTTCATCACCAGTTATAGAATTTCTTACAAAAAATTTAGATCAAGCTGATTCCAATGCTAATATTTGTTCTGATGGTAAATGTGAAATTTAATAAAAAAAATAAAAAGATTCCATTCTCGTGGGATCTTTTTTGTTTTGGTAAAAACCTTCTGTTTAGCCTTAGTAAATATATTCCACTTTAATTCTAATAAAACCTCTAAAATGATCATAAACTAATTAATATTTTCTCAACTTTGGTAACGTTATAAGTGATTTAGTAAAGATAACACCAGTATATTTGAATTTTAGAGTGGATAAGATACTTTCGTAGCAAAAACATTAAAAGAAGTGATTGGTTATGGACGAAAAAAGTAAAAAAGTAGTAGAAAAGTTTATAGACTCTAAGAAGAATGATGCTGAGATTGGTGCTGAAATCACTGGTTTAAGAGATCAATTAAGTGCTATTGAAGGTACATTAAATCAACTAAAACAAAGTTCAATTAGCACTTCCTTTAATTCTCAAGGCTCACAAGCTCAAAATAGTCAAGTAAATTCTCAAGGAAATAGAGTTATGACAGACTTACAGCAACAAATTACAAACTTCAAGCAACAAACTCAACAACAGCTCCAATCATCAATAACAAATGCTATGAATGATTTAAGTAAGGCTAGTCAATTTCTTCAGTCAAATCAAACCCTTGCACAAATGAGTCAACTTATAGAACAAACTCAGCAACAATTAAATCAGATGAGTCAAATCTCTGGTTCACAGCAAAATAGCCAGTCGAGCGGGCAAAATTCTAGTTCTAGTCAAAACAACCAGTATTTCGGCCAAAGTTCACAAGGTAGTTTAAATAGTAGATCAGATTTAAGTTCATCTAGTTCATATGATAGATCAAGTAATGACTACGCCCATATTCATGATCATATTCATATAAAATCATTTTAAGATATTTATATTATTGCTTTTCTTTATAAGTATCTTTAGGTAATTTAGTAAATAATGTTTAATCAGTCGCGTTTATGTTGTAAACGCGACTTTCCTAAGTATTAAATTAATATATAGATAAACTACTTCAATCCTTAATTATGAGTTTATTTATCACTTCTTATATCCTTAAATATTATATATTTTAATGAATTATATAAATTTCAAAAATTTCTTTTGCAATTTCAAACTTTTTACATATATTGAATTGAGTAATTTTTTTGGGAGGTAAAAATTTGATTCTTTACTACCCATATATGGGGCATAAAATCGAATGCAAAAGAATTCCAATAACCTTTCCAGCTCAACATCAGCCTGTACAACCTGGTCTTGAGTATCTTATGCATCCTAGACCAATATTTGATAATCCTGACTATAAAGGAAGCAACAAGCTAAAGAACAAGGTAGCTATTATTACAGGTGGCGATAGCGGTATAGGAAGGGCTGTATCTTTAGCCTTTGCTAAAGAAGGTGCAGATATAGTCATTGTATATTTAAATGAACATAAAGATGCGAACGAAACAAAAACACTTATTGAATCCAAAGGAAGCAAATGTATCTTAATTCCTGGAGATTTAAGAGAGGAAGACTTTTCTAAAAAAATTGTTGATATTACTATTGAGAATTTAAACAAAATAGATATATTAGTCAATAATGCTGGAGTACAATTTCCTCAAGATGGTATAGAAGACATAAGTGCAAAACAACTTGATGATACTTTCCGTACAAATGTATACCCTATGTTTTATTTAACAAAAGCTGCTCTCCCTTATCTAAGCAGTGGAAGTGCAATCATAAACACTACTTCTGTAACTGCTTATAAAGGAGCAAAACTTCTTATAGATTACTCAAGTACAAAAGGAGCTATTGTGAGTTTCACTCGTTCATTAGCACTTTCACTTGCAGAAAAAGGAATTCGTGTAAATGCAGTTGCCCCTGGTCCAGTTTGGACCCCTCTTCAACCTGCAAGCTACCACGCAGAATATTTGGCTTCTTTTGGCTTAGATACAGAAATGAAGAGAGCTGGTCAGCCAGTAGAACTAGCTCCAACTTACGTTTACCTTGCTTCAGACGATTCTACTTTTGTTACTGGTGAAATACTTCATGTAAATGGTGGAAGTTACATCAGCTCTTAGGCAATATTCTTTATATCTCTAAATTAAAATACTATTAAAAACTGTTATATCCTCCTACTTTTATAAAAATCGCTAATTAGCTCTCTAATTAGCGATCTTTTTATTCTTTAGAAAAAGCACAACTAAATAGTTTTAACTACTTAGTTGTGCTTTAAAGATATTATAAATACTATATTTACGAGTATTATTGAAATTAAGTGGTTATAAAGGAGATGCTATATGAGCGAGCAACTAGAATTAAATGATTTTTTCAGATGGAATGGCGTTAAAACTTAATTCATTATTCTTCTTCCAGCATAAAACTTCCAAATACCTTCTACTCTTACTTTAGCTCTTGGATATGGCGCATGTATCATTTGATTATCTCCAACATATATACCTACATGTCCTGGGTCAGTAAAAACTAAATCTCCGGCTTTAAGATTCTCTCTTGGAACTGCTGTTCCTGAATTTATTTGATTATAAGTTGTCCTTCCAATGCTTGTCCCAAAATTATTGTAAACATATTGAGTAAAGCCAGAGCAGTCAAATCCTTTTGGAGTTGTTCCTCCCCAAGCATAGGGAGTTCCCAAAAAGTTTTTAGCATATGCTACAACTTTATCACCATTACTCGTATTATCTACAACAACAGGATTTTCAATTGGCTTTTCAACATTCTTAATTTCAATATTTTTATTAAAATCCTCTTCTAATCTCCAATGATTTGATTGATTTTGTGAATCATTCCAAGTGACTACTTTATTGTCTCCACTTAGATGAAGCTGACCGCCTGTCCTAACATTTGTTACAACATAATAACCATTGCCGACATCAGTTATACTCCACATATTAGACTTGTTTTCACTATCATTATAAGCAACTAACTTATTATTAGCATCCATATGTACTTGAAGATTTGATTTAACGTTTACTATATTATAATAATCTCCTACAGGCTTTAAGATCCATTGATTTGCTGTATTTTTAGGATCATTCCATGCCCCTATCTGATTATTAGCATCCATATGCAGCTGAAGACCCGTTCTTTCGTTTACTATTAAAGCTTTTTCAGGAAGCGTTATCGCCAAGGCAGTTTTCATATTGCTTACACTACTTATATAACAGACTACACTAAAGGCAAATAAAAATGTAATCAGCTTTTTACGTAATTTCATCATATCTACTCCTTTTCTCCAAAATAATTACCACTCTTAGCAAACAAATAAATTTTTCTATGCTATCGATTACAAACATCTAAAGATTGTCCCCAATTTTACATAAATAAAAATATTATATATTCCTAGGGGGTATGTATCTGTGCTTACGCTCAACCATATCTTAATATAATAGTGGACAAATTAAAACCCTTTATTACTGCCACTGATACCAATATATTCTTAAATGGATATTTTCCATAGATTAAAATACACATATGTTGATCCGCAACCACTCAATAAATTGGTAATCTATTGTATACTAAAATAAAATGATTTGTATATTACTTACTAAGTAGTAAAAGTAACAAAAGATTTTATAACAAATCCCAATGGTGGCAAAAGCCTACTTGATGAAAGATATAGTGAGCAAGATAATATTTGCCTAACCTTTAATTTAAAGAAAACCACTTATGTTTTTGAATGTCCTCATTTTGTACAAACCAAAGATCCTACAGACAATCCAAATGCAAGTGAAGAGAATAACTATAAAAAATGGTATTTACAAGTTAATGATGCATCAGAAATTGAGCTTGAATTTTAAAGTTAAATCTCAACGAATAATAATTCACAAATAGACCACAGGCTGAATACTCTATCAATATGAGTATTTCTAACGGAGGCTATAAATGGGGTACTATATTAAAGTAGAAGCTAATGTAAAGATTTATGTAGAAGACCTTAACCCTTGCGGTGAAAAGACCATATTATTTCTTCATGGTTGGCCTGGAAGTAATAGATTGTTTGAATATCAATTTGATAAGTTGCCTGAACTTGGCTATAGATGCATAGGTATCGATACTAGAGGCTTTGGAAATTCAGATAAGCCTTGGGACGGCTATGACTATAATACATTGGCTGATGATGTAAAGACAGTTATTGAAACACTTAAATTGAAGAACATCACCTTAGCTGGTCATTCAACAGGGGGAGCGATAGCGGTTAGATATATGGCTCGTCATAAAGGATATGGCGTTTCAAAACTAGCTCTTTTTGCTGCCGCTGCACCTAGTCTTATAAAACGTTCTAACTTTTCTTACGGACTTGAAAAGGAAACAGTTTTGCAGCTTATTAAAGGAACATATACTGATCGTCCTAAAATGCTTCAAGGTTTTGGAGATATCTTTTTCCACAAACACATAACGGAAGAATTTTCAAACTGGTTCTTACAGCTTGGCTTACAAGCAGCAGGTTGGTCAACTGCCGCTATATCAAATACTTGGTTAGATGAAGTGTTATTTTCTGATTTAGAAGCAATCCATGTTCCTACTCTGATTATTCATGGTATTCATGATAAAGTTGTACCTTTTTCTTTAGGAAAAATACAAAGTAAAACTATCAAAAAAGCAAAACTTATTCCTTTTGAAGATAGTGGTCACGCTACTTTTTATGATGAACGTGAAAGGTTCAACAAAGAATTAGTGAAGTTTATTAACAAATAACTTGATTTTAGGAATTGAAACTGTTAAGGTACATCATTGAAATTAAACATATCCTAAAAATTTAATATGCTGAACATCTTAGGAGTCCTTAATGGACTCCTTTTTAATTTAAAATTTATAAACATCATCTGAAAATTGAGTATAATTATCATTTAATAATGACTATACTATAGTTATAGGTAATATTTATGAAAAACATTTATTGGATATTCTAAACTAGTTCTTTACATAATCTTCATAGCGCTTTGCTATAATAGATTACTATTACTAAGGGTAGCTAACTCTAAACCTAAATTTATTTTTAAAAATTCTATTAGGTTCTAATTAGAGTTTTTAAATATATATATTGTTACCCATCTATAAATATAAAAGGAGTTGAAACACTTGAATGAAGTACCATTTTTCTTGGCATTTTCTGCAGGATTACTTTCTTTTCTGTCTCCCTGCGTACTGCCATTAGTACCGGCATATATCGGTTATATGACTGGTTCTTCGATGAACAACAAAAGTGTTCACAGATATAAAATAACAAATTTATATAAGGTACTAGGTTTTGTATTGGGATTTTCAGTAATCTTTATTATAATGGGAGCCTCAGCTACAACACTTGGAAAATTAATAATCAAGAATCAAATTTTATTTAGAAAAATAGGTGGCTCTTTGATGATAGTTTTCGGATTACATACTATGGGAATAATTAAAATAAAAATGCTCTATCATGAAAAAAGGCTTTTATCTATTATAAACTTCAGCGAGAACTTTAGCCCTATATTGATAGGAATGGCTTTTGCAGCCGGATGGACTCCTTGCGTGGGGCCAATACTGTCTTCCATACTAATTTATTCAAGTAACCTTACTACAGTTTATCAGGGCATATTTTTATTAAGCATTTATTCTTTAGGTTTATCGATACCATTTATATTAACGGCTATGGCAATTGACAGCTTCATAAAATTCAAAAATAATGTTTTAAAGTTTTCTAAGTTCATATCTATTATAAGTGGATTACTGCTTGTAATCATGGGAATTTTAGTATTTACAAACAACTTAAATACCTTAAGTAGATATGTAAACTTCATTAACTTTTAATAAATGTTATATAGAAAACATCTAAAAAGGAGGTTTTACAATGAAAAAATTATTTTTTATATTAGCAGTATTAGTGCTATTTAGCTTAAGTTTTTATACTGTAATGAGATACAACAAGAATAAATCTATTAAGACCAATGGATCTGATGACGCTAACAATACAAAAGTTACAGTTACAGATCAGCTTAATCAATCAACAGCTGCAAATTCCAGTATTTCTAAAAATGAAATATTTAAAAATACCACAAATAGTAAAGCTATTAATTTCAAATTAAAAACTCTAGATGGTAAAGAAATTTCTTTGAGTGATTTTAAAGGCAAAAAGATTTTTCTCAACTTTTGGGCTACATGGTGCCCACCTTGTAGACAAGAGATGCCAGAGCTAGAAAAACTCTATCAAGAAACTAAAGATTCTGATATAGTTATTTTAACTATCAACTTAGGCGAAGATGCTAAAACTGTAGAATCCTTCATGGACAAAAACAAATATAATTTTAATGTTGCACTAGATTTAGATCAGGATGTAGCTATAAAATATAGTATAGTTTCTATCCCAACATCGATTTTTATTGATTCTGAAGGCAATTTAGTTTCCAAAAAAATTGGTCCTATGACTCTTGAGGAAATGAAAGACTTCGTCACATCACCAAAAAAATGATATTAGATTCTAAAAATTAAAATTTAATTATAGTTTTGTAATCCTATGGATGTATCACTTCGTAATAAAACTTATTATTTTTAAATTCCCTCACCAGAAGCCGTGAGAGTTTTAAAAATAGATTTCGGTTCGAAGTGGTACATATATATATACAGAAAGAAAATGGGTGAAATATGAATTATATAATATATGATTTAGAATTTAATCAAAAGTATATTGATTTTCCTGAAGATAATTCCAACGATAGTTCTCGCTTGCCCTTTGAAATTATTCAAATTGGAGCATTAAAACTCAATGAAAGATTTGAAACGGTCTCTAGCTTTAATGCTCTTGTTAAACCTAAAGTGTACCCAAAGGTTCATCCTTATGTAGAAAAATTAACTAAGATAAATGATGATATTGCAAGTTCTGGCAAGGACTTTGTATCTGTTTATAATGATTTTTTAAAATTCATAGCCGATGATCAAGTAGTTTTATGTGTTTGGGGCACAGTAGATATTAAAGAACTTCTTAGAAATATAGAATTTTATAACTTATCATCTTCCTCAATTTCTAAGTATTATATAGACGTTCAAAGAAATGCCTCATTGTATCTTAAATCTCCGAACAACTCGAAGGTCGGTTTAAAAACAGCTATAGAGCTCTTAAATTTAAAAACTGACAATGAATTTCATGATGCCTTTAATGATGCTTACTATACTTCTGAGATTTTTAAAACTATCTATGATGACACTATTAAGCCTATTATTTACTCTTCCAGTCCTTATAGGAAGGCTACCTCACCTAAAGAAAAGGTTGATACTGCTTCCCTAATAAAACAATTTGAAAAGATGTATTCCAGAGAGATGTCAGATGATGAAAAATCTATAATAAAGCTAGCTTATAATATGGGGAGAACTAGACAATTTGTAGTTCCATATAACTCAAAAGAAGATACTTAACTATTCAAAACCTATACAGTTTATAGCCTAATAAATCTTTTCTTGCATTGATTACAAATATAGAGTAAAATACTATATTATATAGTTCAGAGGTAGTAGCAAGCTGAAATACAGTGGCAAAAATCGTCAGCACGGAGATAATCCCGGTTTTGCGTTTGAATTGCGATACTCTGAAACAATGTACATCTAGCTTTTTATATGTACATTGTTTCAGGGTATCTTTTTTTTTACTGTATAGAAAATCATAAAATTCTTGAGTTAATTAAACCTAGATATTTTAATAGAAGAAAATCAATCTATAACACGCTACTTAGGACAAATTTTATTTTTAGGAGGATACCAATGTCAACGAAAAAAGCACTAAAAAATTTTTTAATAATTACTTGTATCGCTCTGCTATTTTACGGATTTCTATGGTACGATATGGGATCAACAAAATCCCTTGAATTTCTTGGTGGATATGTAATTGAACTTAGCCTTAGCGTGGACAACCTATTCCTATTTCTTTTAGTGTTCTCTAGCTTTGGAATTAAAGCAAAATATCAAGAGAGAGTGCTTAAATACGGGATTTTAGGAGCAATAGTTTTACGTCTTATATTTATACTATTAGGAGTTGCTGTAGTAAGCAGATTCCAATGGATACTATACATATTTGGTATCATTCTAATTGCTAGTGGCTATAAAATCCTAGCAAATAAAGAAGATGATGACGTTTCATTTGAAGATAGTAAAATGCTCAAACTTCTAAAGAGGTTTATCCCTGTTACTAAAGAACTTCATGACGAAAAGTTTTTTGTAAGAATAAATAAAGTACTTCATGCAACACCATTATTTGCAATATTGTTTTTAATTGAAGGTTCAGATATATTATTTGCAATTGATTCAATACCAGCAGTTTTCTCAATAACTACTGATCCATTTATAATTTACACTTCAAACATATTAGCCATATTAGGACTTAGAAACCTCTACTTCCTACTTGAAAGACTTCAAAGTACTTTTGAATATGTTAAGTACGGTGTAGGATTTGTATTATTATTTACCGGATTAAAACTTGCTCTTTCTTTCAAGCTACATATATCTATATTAGCATCAATATCAATCATTATAGGGATACTTGCTATTAGCGTATTATTCTCTATCTATATGAATAAGAAAAAAGAAGCTGAAGAAGTGGAAGTATAAATAAAAGCAGCCTCGAATTTTAAATGAGGCTGCTTTTTTAATCTATTGATTTTGTGTAAGTAAAACGTGACATCTCTACTTGCTCAAATTAAAATAAATAAACTAATCTAATTTAAAGAATCTATTATTCCCTTACATAAACCATTCGCTAGCTTATTTTGATACTCGTCTTGGTTTAAAAGTTTGTCTTCTTGAGGATTAGACATAAATCCCATTTCTACTAGAACAGTTGGGACCTTAGACCAATTAAAGCCTGTTAAGTCGTTTCTTTCTACTAATCCTTTATTGTTCATACCTGCTGTAGCTACTAAATCGCTTAGTATGGTTTGGCCATACTTCTTACTTACATCATTTATAGCCTTTGCATAACCTACAGGTGCTGGAAATAACATTGAAGCTCCCTTTGCACTTTGGCTATTTGAAGAATCACAATGGATTCTTACAACTAAATCAGCATTATTTTTATTTCCAACTTCTGCTCTATCTATGTTTCCTGGGTTTTCACTAGCTTCAGTCTTTGTCATTATTACTGTAAAGCCATTTTGTTCAAGTAAACTTTTCAATTTAACTGCAACCTT
This sequence comes from Clostridium folliculivorans, assembly GCF_024341905.1. GTDB lineage: Bacteria > Bacillota > Clostridia > Clostridiales > Clostridiaceae > Clostridium_AR > Clostridium_AR folliculivorans. The sequence goes on along the minus strand of NZ_BQXY01000001.1, from coordinate 57,356 downwards.
CATGGCCACTACGTACTCGGGTGTTTTACTTACTATACCTTGTGCCCCACCTGGATCTTTTATTTTCATAGTATTAGAATCAGGAGAAAGCTTTTCTTGCCCATTATTTCCTTTCGCTGAATGTCCAGGATCTAAAACTATTATTTTCTTTTTAGCTGGTACTTCCTGGGGCTTAGTCTCTTCTTTTTTAGCTGGTGCTTCTTGGGTCTTAGTCTCTTCTTTTTTATCAAGGTTTACATCTTCGCTAGTTTTTGTGTTATTATCCACTGATAACTTATCCTCAGCCTTATTTTCTACTTTCTCAGATGCTATATCTTTTTTTACACTCTCTTTTTTAGCTTGATTTTCACAACTAGCTAATGAAAACACAAGGATTATAGATAATAACCCAATTATAATTTTTCTCATTTCTTATTCTCCCATTGTTGTATAAGCTTATAGTTAGCCTTTTCATATTCATTAAACACTGTATCGGTTCCATCGTAACTTGAACTCGGAACATACCATCTCTTTGAGGTAAAATAGTTCTTAAATTCATCTGTTTTAAATACATAACCATGACGTGCAAAGATTTCATTTCTTGCTATAGCTAATCTATCTTTACTTAAATCTGCTAAATCAGCGTCTGTTAAGTATCTTTTATCACTATCTACAAAAACATAATCTTCTATGTTTGACGAGGTATTAACCGAACTATTACTAGTGTTATTTCCTTCATCGATTGTAGAACTATTTGCTGCTTGCTCAGCAGTGACCTTTACTTCTGTTGGTGTTCTTCCATCGTCATAAACTTTAAACCATTTCGAAGTTCCCTTATCTGAAGTAGTAACCCGACTTACATTATTCGCCACAACTTCATATATTCCATCTTTATCTATATCGACTGGACCAGTATAATTATTCGCACGTACCAGTCCCTTAAGCTGAAGCCTTCCACCTGTTACCCCTAAAACTATTGTCGATACATCCATTCTCCCAATGGTTCGTATATAAATGCCTTTTTTTGCTTTATCATAATTATATATCCCTTGGATTTGTGTGTCTACATCGTATTCACCTAAATAGTTATCTGCAAGTCTATACTGCCCATTGACATATTTATATAAATTTACTTTCAATCGAGTATCTTCATTATAGCCAGTAGTTGTAACTTGTATTATTTCATCAAAAACATCTTCATCAAGATTGCCAAAATAAGTCTTGTTATTCTTCAATAGCATTTCTTTTGTGCTTTGTACTGGACTGCCAATCAGCTTTGCTACATTGTTCAACATTATGTCTTCATAATTACTATTTGCCTTAAAGTCGCCACCAAGCTTATATATAACCTCAAACTGTTTAAATGCTTCTTCATATTTTCCTTCACTAAAGAGTTTGTCTATCTTTACATTTCCCATTTCACTTGCTAAGGCTTGATATTCTTTTTGAGTAAAAACACTTGATAGTTCCTCTAGCTTTGCTATAGCCAAATCAATGTCTGTTTGAGAAGTTTCTAAGAGGGATTTCTTAAGGATTTCTTTTGTATTATCAGTCTTTAGCATTTGTAACGCTTTTGTTGCATATCCTAATTTTTCACTTGGTACAGAAGCTTGATTGTATCTATAAATATAGTATTCTCCTTTGATTCTTTTAAAGAAAATACCTGTTAGTATGGCTACTATTATTACTACACCTATGATTATCTTTGGAATTATTCTCAACCTAATTTTAGTTTTATTTTGCTTAACTCTTTTTTCCTCTTTTTTAGTTGCTATTTTTACTTTATTGCTTTTTTTATACTGCTGCTTTTCTATTTTATAGGTCAAACTATCATCCTTTTCCAACCTCTTACTTCTATCTACTTCCTCTTCTATTACTCCCTGTTCGCCGTAAACTTTATCGTCTATTATTTCTTGTTCACCACTATCTTTTTCTTCTACTATTTTTTGTTCATCATAAACTCTTTCTTCTACCACTTTTTCCTCTACTAATTTTGGATCATCAACAACTGTAGGCTGACTTTCTATTTCTGATACAGGTCTTTTCTCTTCAACAGCCTCACTTTGAATTGGAGTGCCACACTTAGTACAAAACTTCATATTAGGTAAAATGGTTGCCCCACACTTTGTACAATATTTCATACTTTTCTCCCCTTTAAACACAGCTTTTAAGAAGCAGCTTTAGATCCCAATTTTACTAAACTTTTAATACTATTCACTTTAAATCCTCCATTAGTTCTTTTCACAACATAAATTGTCCTATAATCATTGTAGGTCCGCTTATTTTCCTTACCATATTCTATATAAAATTTTTCATAAGTGGTGATTTCATATTGATCCTCTGAAATTTTATTAACAGTTTCAATTTTGTATTCAATTAGTTCTTCACTTATTTGTTGATCTGTGTATTTTTTTATTGTATTAGTAAATTCATTCATTAAATTGCCGCTAAGATCAATTGAATTTCTTAAATAATAAGTATCTTTATACCTAACCGCTTCTATAAAGTTTTCTTCATACTTATCCATCAACTCTTTAATGGCTAATTCATTATCATCATAGGTACTTACCACATTAGAATTTGAACTTTGATTTGTATTATTGTCTAAACTTGCTATAGCATCATTACCTTTAGAATTTTCAGGAACTGTGTAGGAATACTCTGTCATAGCTTCTTTTCCGTCCTGCAGACAAGCTAAGTTTATATTCTTTTTAATAGAAGTTTTATTGTTAGACGAGGTGTAGATAATATTATATTTGTCCTCTCCAATAGATGCTAATTTTAATCCTTTTTGAAATACATCATCTTCTTTTAAAGTAAAATTGTTTACTGTTAGTTTGTCTTTATAGTTTTCAGCTAAAATAGTTACCTTTATTTCTGGATAGCTGCTTAAATCTATCTTTTCAACTTTTATTGTACCCACTGTGTTAGGTTTAGGCTTATTATTTGATTTCCAATATATTATTCCCACAGCCATTACAACTACTACAATTAAGATTATTGGAATCACTACTCTTAATACTTTATTACTAGATTTTTTCGTATTACTTTTTGATGGTATCTCATATTTACTTTGTATAATATTAGATTCAACTTTTACTTCATTTTCTTTATCGATATCTCTTGTAGTCTCATCATTGCAAGCTTCATCTGAGTTGTTTTGCATGCCACAAGAAGTACAAAATCTTGCATCATCCTTTAATATTGCTCCGCATTTCTTACAATATCTCATGAAATCCTCCTATAGATTAATAAATATCATTAAAAAGGCAGGTCAAGTAATAAACTTCCCCTTGACCTACCTGTACTTATTCTAAAGAAAATCTTTAATAGGGTCCATAATACCTTTTATTTGTACGAATGATGCTTCAATGTATTTAGTCACACATATTGATAATAAGGCTGAAATAATTAAAAATAAAAAAATCATTAACATAAATGTCTTATCGTTTGTTTCCTCGCTCAATTGTCTAATACCACTATAAAGAGTGATAAAGGACAATATGTATCCCGAAGCTAATATAAATAGACCAAATGATATACTTATCAATGTGACTAAACTAGCAGCAGCAACTGATAATACCATAGGAATATATGATGCTGTTACTATAAATAACACGTCTTCTTTTTTTATCTTATTTTTCAAAACTACAGCATTAAGAATTAATAATACTACACCAGTTAAAATTATAATCAATAATAATTGTATTACCCCTTTTATAAATATATCTTTATTACTGATTAATGAATGTAGCATGCTTTTCGAAGCTGTTACCTCACTTGATTGCATAAGTGAAGCTTGCGCTAAAGTAGCTTCAGCTTTTGATAACATACCGGTCTTTGACAAAAGTTGTGGTAACTTTCCAATCATATTTACAATGGAGTTTATAACTGCTGAAGTATAAAGAATATTAAAAACCCCATAAATTATTGGTAATACTACAAGCAAAACTATAGATGGTCTTAGGACATCTTTTTCCTTAAACTCACTGAAAAATGATAACGGTTTTGTAAAGTAGGTTTTAATACTATTAACTATTTCACCACCAATCTCACTTTTAATTCTGATGCTGTTACCACTGGGGTTATCTACTGGTTGCCCACAAGCTCCACAAAATTTATCCCCCTCAATAATCTGATTACCGCAATTTTTACAAAACATTTTTGCCCCCTTGAAAAAATAATTCACTCACACTATATTCACAAAAAAAATAAATGTTACAACAAAATTTCACACTACAATTAAATATTCACTTATAAATTATTTACTTTCCTGAACAACAAGAAAGAGCACTCCTTAAAATTCTAATTAAGGTAATGCTCTTTCATATATTTTTTAATATTAACTTTGTTTGAAAATAATCTCTAAAGCAAATTAAGTTCAATCATACTTCTAGCGGTGGCAAGAATTCCTTCACGAGCTGGACGTGGCTGCCAGCCAAGTAGGTTTTTTGCTTTTAAATTACTGCAAGCTGTGTTTTGTCCTAGAAAAGTGGCTGGCATCCTCAAATCTTTCATAAAAACAGCAAGTAATTTCACAAGGAAATTTGGCATTTCGCGTGTAGACACCTTGTTTGCTTCATCTCCAAAGTTCTGACGTAGAAGTTTTGCTTCCTGTTTATAAGTTATATTTTCTCCTGTTGTTGCGAGGAACCTCTCACCTGCTGCTGCTTGTTTCGTCATTGCAAGTAAATGTAACTCAGCCACATCACGTACATCCACAGAATCAAAGCCCATTTTCATCAAAAATGGCATTTTTCCCATTAACATTGTACGAATTATTTGGTTGGAGTGTGAGAAGTCTTTCCCAAGAATCGGCCCCATCACAGCTACTGGAAGAATAGTACTTAATTCCATCTGATTTTCCTTTGCAAACTTCCATGCAGCTTGTTCTGCCATTGTTTTTGAGCGCTGATAAGCATCAATTTCTTCGTCCAAATTTGTCCAATCTTGTTCTGTAAAAATTTCTGGATGATGCTTGTGTCCTGCAAGAACTGCACCAGAAGCTGAAGTCATAACAACACGTTTTACTTTTGCTTCTTTTGCTGCTTTCATCACACGCAGAGTACCCTCTACAGCCATTTTCACCATTTCATTGCCATCGTCAGGTCGAGTCGCTGGAGTGGGAGAAGCTACGTGAATCACATAAGTTGCCCCCACCGCAGCTTCATACCAATTATCATCATTCGTGAGATCAGCTTGAATGAATTCTAAACTATCAAAACTTATAATTCCGCCTGCTGAAAGCATTGATTTCACTTCAGCTTGTCGTGACATTGTTCGCAGCGTTGTCCGCACACGATATCCTTGTTTCAGCAACTTCAAGATAATATTTATAGCAATATATCCACTTCCGCCTGTGACTAACACTAGTTCTTTTGTTTCTGTTTTCATTTCAATTCCCCTCCCTTTACACTTGTAACGTCAGTGAGATTATTTTATAATAGATAAAAAAGGATTTCAATGCAAAAAGCGGCTGTAGTGACAGCCGAGGAGGTTTTGTAATGGCAGCAACAGATCTAGCACAGCTCATAAAAGCAGATACTAAAGAATTTCTCACCACGGCACTTTTACAGCTTTTAGCAAAAGAAAAATTATCAGCACTTACTGTTTCAAAAGTCTGTCAACGGGCTGGTGTTAGCCGAATGGCTTTTTATCGTAATTTTGATGGCCTGGAACAGATATTATACGAATACTATCAGCCAAAAATTTCTGCTATCTTTAACACTATCAGCACAGAAACTAATCCGGCTATCAAATTCGATCAGCAGGCTGCATTCTTTGATAAATTCGAACAGGATCTAATTTTATCGGTTAATCACGGGTTTGAATTTATTATTCAGGAAATCTTCACTGCCGAAATAGAAAAATATTACTCCTCCAGATCTGACGAGTATATTTCCACCTTTATGTCAGCTGGGGTTTATACACTTTGGCGAAAATGGATTTTAGATGGGCGAAAAAAGCCATTGACTGAAATTCACTCGCTTCTACAAAAAGTTAGCCTTTCAGTAAGTATAGAAAGTACTCAGAAATAATTAGTTTATTTCTTAATTTTTTGAAAATTTTCACAATTTTATATATCAATTTATATAGCCTTATGCTATATTTACTTTAACTACTAATTATCATTATTTTTAGTTTCAGTATTTATAAATTGGAGGTATTTCATGAATAATATTTGCAAAAAAATATTCCACTTTATCTTACTATCCTCATTGACTATACTTTTTGTAGGATGTTCTAATGAATCAAACATAGAAGTTCAAAAGGAAATAAAATCACCTAATGGTATCTATACCGCCTATGCTTATGTGTGGGAAAATGGAGCAACCACTTCTTTTCAACCTAGAGTATCTATACTTACTTCTAAATCTGCAGAAAAAGAGAAGAAAGAAGCTCTTTTAAAAGGTGCTAATGTTTTCTCTTCCCTTAGAAGCACTACTAAAGATATAGATATCAAATGGGAAGATGATAAAAATTTAACTATCATATATTCTAGTGATGATAAAGATACCTATACTAAAGTTGATATATTTAATGGTATAAAAATAAAATATGAAAAAAAAGCTCAATAGAATATTAAAACGCATATAGATTAAACCTACTCTATTGATATCATATATGTGACTAATTTTGATATTTATTCTTATTATTAATGCATCTTATAGTAGTATGAAATTCCAACTTGTATATAGAATTGATCAATAGGATCATCTCCGTAAGGTGCATCTCCCATCCATGTTCCCCATTCAGGATGCTCTATATTAGTTCCAGCTTTAGCTTGCGCATATCCAGCTGCTCTTTTTAATAATTCATCACTGTATCCGAAAGCTTTTCCAAGGTATCCATACAAAATATTACCTGGTGCATCTCCCCTTACTATAACGCCATCAAATATATACTGACTTTCATTCCATCCATTATTTTTTAAATCCAAAGCCCCCTTATTACGGACCAATGTATAAAACTGCCATAATTGTTCTATAGGCGAGTTATTAGCCCATGAAGACCTGTACATATATTCATATCTTACCATTAAATCCTTAAGAGCTTGAGTTACATCTCTTATGTCAAATCTAGTAAATCCTCCATTGTACACTACATAGCCTGATTTTGTGTTATTTCCTTTATCAGTGTTGTAGACAACATGAATTTTTCCATCCTTCTTGTATATTGGCGTTGCCTTCTCCCATGGATTTAAGGACCCAATTACATTACCATTTCCGTCATACACAGTTTCTGATGTTGCTCCATTTGAATATTGATTTTGATAATAGTATTGAATGCAATTGGTGGCATTCCTAACATATCCTGTAACCACACCATTTGCTGTTGGATATTCAACTAGAACTAATTGTTTTGAGTAACTTACATCTAAAACAGTAATATTATCTCCTATATCCACTTGCCTCCCACTAATTATGTTTCCATTTGAATCTCTTACATATAAAAAATCATTAATAACTTTTGCGTTGTTTGCATAAGTAAATCCCATTCTTTTCTCCTCCTATAATTATTATTGTAATAAATAAACTTTGATTTGCTTAATTTAGAAAATTATAATTACCACCTTCTTTCCTCTCGAAATTGTTTATCCTCTCTAATACACTTAAATCCAATTGAAAGTCACATATAACTTTTCTATAAATAGAGGCCTTGTATTTGCATACTTCAAAAATTGCCTTTACATTTTAGTTTTTAAAAATATTAAATACATAATAAAAGCACCTAGTAATTAACTAAGTGCTTCTCTCTTAAACAATTTCTATGATGTAATACTAACATATGGAAACTAAGGTATGTAATAAGCTGTTTATAAGAATAATATTAGATTTTTATTAGATTGATATGTAATCTACTGTTTAATAGTAGTTACACATTTTCTTACATTACCTCTTTATTAGGTATTCATTAATACAAAAGAAGAGCAATTGCTAAACTTATAAAGTTTGATATCGCTCTTCCCTATTTATATCTACTTTTTTATTAAGCTGTATATATTACTCTGTTTATTTACTGCACATAAGGTGACTTCGGATAACCTTCTCTATACTTTCCTCTAGTTTGAAGTCCTCCAATCCCCTTTATACCTGTTATGGTATTTTCAATGACATCAGTTATAGAAACTACCTGATCTATTCTTGTATAAGCTACTTTCTCACAGACAAACACAGGGTCTAAACAGTGTATCAGTACACGATTAGGGCTTGAGGCGAAGTTTGCACCAGCATCCAATATATCCTCATAACAAGACTGACATGCTCCAGCAAAAATCACTAATTCATCGTAACTTGAATTATAATTTCTTAGATTCTGAACAGATTGAATAAAATACTTTGAATTTCTGTAATTATTAAGATCAAGGTAATTTGTTGCATTCTTAATTAATCCATCGTGCCCAGTAAGTACTACTATGTCTGGTTTTATTTCCTTCACTAAATCAACAATTTGCAAAGGTTGATCCTTTTCTACTATTGCTTTTCCTGTGGCATTGAGATTAAGTTGCTTATAAACCTTCATGCAAGCATCTAAGTATTGAGGGTCTCCATCAACATGAAGTATTCTCCCAGGTCGTCCAAAGGTTAACTCTTTTTCCGGTATAATCTTGGGAGACTTGGTTACTCTCGTTATATTTTTATGTCCAACCACCTCTCTTGATACCATTACTCTTTTAATAGTTTCATTTACTCTAGCATTAAAGATTTTATCCTTCTCTGCTATAAATTGCTCATCAACCTCTTCTAGGTCCTCTAATTTCGCATCCGCTATTATTCTTATATTAATACCTTTTAAAACATAATAAACTGCATCATCATCTTCTCTTATATCTATAATCTTAAAGGTTATATCCTTGCTATATGACTTTCTTACAACTAAGTCACCGACTTTCATAAACTTCTCCTCGTAGCTATGATTTCACATTATATAGTATGTAACAACGTCCCTTTTGTTAAAGCTTGTAATAAATTTTTCTTAAAGTATCTGGAGTAGCGCCTCTTTAATTTAAATAAAATACTTTAACATAACATTAAGTTTATACTCATCTTTAAAATTAAAATGCTTACACAGGAGATGCTATATGAGCAAGCAACTAGAATTAAATGATTTATGGAAATGAAATAACGTTAAGAAACTGTATTGTCCGAACGTAGTGAGTTATACAGTTTTAGTTATTTCATTGGAATAAATCATATTAATTCTCTGCGAAGCTCATCAAAGTATCTGGAGTAGCACCTCCTTAATTTCAACGCATACATAACAAAAATAAGCTACCATAATGGCAGCTTAATTTTTTTCTTCCTATTCCTTTTGGTCATACATTTCCTTAAACTCATCAATGAATTTTAGATATATCTCTTTTTCATTAATGATTCCCTCTAGCTTATTGTTAAAGGTGTTCTGTCCCCAGTTGACTTCGTTATAGTAGTATCTATTAGCAAGTCTCCAGTATCTTTGAGGAAATAGCAAAAATGCAAATATAACTCTATATTCTTCATCCTTGAGATTTCCAACTGCGCTATATGATTCTAATATAGCTTTAGCATATTCTATGTTCCAATCTACTCTTTTCAGCACTTTTATCATAAAATTAGCTATGTCGTATGCCCTAATCTCTCGTTTGCAGTAATCAAAGTCTATTACATAAACTTCATTATCATCACCTAATATTATATTATGATAGGTAAAGTCATGATGACAAAAAGATTTATCACTTTCTGCAATCTCACATAAATCAAGGTAAGAGGATGTCTGCATCACATTGTGTGCTCTCTTAGATAGTTCTTTATAGAACTCCATTGATTTAATATAGTTTAAATCGAAGTCACTTTTCTGAGATTTTTTTCTAGTCATATCTCTCATTTTATCTAGAGATTTCATTCGTTTTTCCATTAGATGTGGCCATCTTCCTAGATCACTTTTCAGTTTAGAGTTTTCTGGAGGATCGTATCCTTTTGTAGCTTCGTGGAGCAATGCAAGGGTCTTTGCCGCTATCTTAACTTCGTCTAAATTGTGGAAGTCACACTCTCTTCCTGGTATCCACTGTGAGAGAGTGTATAAATCTTCATTTACTAAGGCAAATGGTTCTCCATCGATATTAAGCTCGTACCTATCAACCTTGTTAAAGCCATTTTCTATAAGATGTTCTTTAGCACCATATACAAACAATAGCTTTTGTGCACCATAGTTTATCCTCTTTAAGCATTTTTCTCCCTTATTAGATTTCAAATAGTATATTCCTTTATTCGGCCTTAGTGTCTCAATTTTTATATCAAACTGTCTTTCAATTTCAAATTCCCTCATCATAGTGCTCACCTCCTATATATTTATATGTACAGGCGTATCCTTTTATTAACACTTTTTGTAATTGCTTAATATAATAAAATATAGAAATGCGAAAGGACTTATATATGAAGATAGCTATAGACGGAAGAGCAGCTAATTGGTATAGAGGAACTGGTATCGGCACTTATACCTATCAACTTATAAATAATTTAAATCAAATAGATTTTTTAAATAATTATTTAATCTTCTTACCTGAAGAATTTCATTTTGAGAAAGAATTCAGAAGCAACTTTAAAACTGGCGTAGCTAAACAAAATGAATTGTTTAACTTTTGGGAGGAGATTAGAGTTCCAAATGTATTGAATGAAAATGATATTGATTTATATCATATCCCTCAAAATGGCGTTGGACTCTCCAGTAACATTGATTGTAAAAAGGTAATAACCTTGCATGATATCATCCCTTTAAGAATGCCTGAAACCTGTAGTGAACGGTATCTTAAGATATTTAATGAAGATATGCCAGGGATAATCGAAAAATGTGATGGTATAATTACAGTTTCTAACTTTTCTAAAGAAGATATATATAAAGAATTTAATTTTCCAAAAGAAAAGATTTTTGTAACTCATCTTGCTGCAGAAGATATTTACAAACCTCTAAATAAAAAGGAATGCAAATCTTACTTAAGTAAAAAGTATGGAATTGAAGGTGATTTTCTTCTATACGTAGGTGGTTTTAGCCCTAGAAAGAATATAATAGGACTTATGGAAGCTTACGAACTTTTGCTTCACAAATATAATAAAGATTTATCTTTAGTAATAACAGGAAAGAAAGGTATATCTTATGACCTGTATAGAGATAAGGCACAAAAGCTTGGGATAAGCTCAAAGGTTTTATTTACAGACTTTATTTCTTTAGAAGATATGCCTATATTTTATAACGGTGCAAAGATTTTTGTTTATCCTTCTTATTACGAAGGCTTTGGGCTACCCCCTCTAGAAGCTATGGCTTGTGGTACTCCTGTGGTGGCTTCAACTGAAACTTCCATACCTGAAATTTGTGGTGACTCAGCATTATTAAGTAATCCTTCAAGTACTGAAGATATTTGTCTAAAAATACTTTCAATTCTAGATGATAATGATCTACTCAAAACTTTAATAACCAAAGGTCTTGTTCACTCTGCTACCTTCAATTGGAAGAAGACTGCCTACGACACATTAGATGCATATAGAGCTTTGTAATATAGGACTGCATTTACAACTGTTGAAATTAATTGGTTATACAGGAGACGCTATATGAGCGAGCTATTAGAATTAAATAATTTTTTCAGATGAAATGGCGTTAAAAAACTGTACTGTTCGAACGTAGTGAGTTTACAGTTTTAGCCATGGAATATGACAAAATTATATTAATTCTTTGCGTAAGCTCATTTAAGCGTTGGATGAATAACCAATTAATTTCAACACAAAGCTTTATAAACACAAGATATAACAAAAAGGACACTAATATTTACTGAATATTAGTGTCCTTATATTATAAAGTTGCCACTTTATAGCTTTTCATTATTAAACTCTTTTAAAAATTCTTCCCTATCTTCTCTAAACTCTATCTTATTTATAAATCTTGCTAGAAATACATCTTCATCCCAATCTTTATTTTTATAATAATAATCTGATACAGCAGTATAAAAATCTGAAGGGAATTTTAATAGAATATATAGTAGCTTATATTCCTCTTTACTCAAATTAAGAACACTTGTATATGCATCAATTATTGTATTAAACTTATCCATATCATAAGCAAAATTTTTTATAGCTTTTGTTATAAGTTGAGCTATATCCTTAACCCTTAAATCTATACTACAATAATCAAAATCTATAAAATACGCTTCTTCATCTTTAATTAAAATATTATGATGTGCTAAATCTCCATGACATAGTACTATTTTATCTTCTTCTTTACAGATATCATTGTATTTTGAATCTCTTAACAGCTCTACACATTCTTTTACTTCTTCTATATAATAATCAACTTCATTTAAAAACAGTTTATCAAATTCATTCTTATGCCTGTAACTTATAACTTGATCTTTAAGTTTTTTCATATCTGAAAGAGAATACTTAAAATATCCCTCCATATTGCCAAGTGTAATATCTTTTTGATCTAAAGAATAGCTAGTATTAACCTTTCCATCAATGGTATTAATTATACCTATTGAACTTTTATGCATCATAGCCAAATCTCTTGCCGAAATAGATAAGTCTACTATATTTGAGAATGCACATTCTCTACCTTCAATGAGGTCTAACAAGGTATATACTCCCCCATCCCATAGAACATACCTATTACCATCTGCTGCTATGTCTATAGTAAGTGCTCTATGGAATGTGTTCTTTATAAAATCTAAGTTTTGTGAAATAAAGTTCAGCCTATCGATTGAGTAATCAATTTTCTTTAATATCTTTTTACCTTTAGAAGTTTCAAGTACAAATACACTTCTTACAGGAACCAAATCCACTACCTCAATAGAGAACTTATCAAACAGTTCAATGTTAAGATCATATTCGCAAAGATATTTTTTATCTCCATACTTTAACTTTAACATCCTTTTCACCCTTTATAAATTACTTTACTAAAACTTAATTTATATATGCTTAAAAACTCTGTAGCCAGGAATTTTTCTGCAATGTATAAATTGATAGTTATATAGATGTTATACTAAACAATATCCATCCTTCAATTTAGAAGCAGATAATTTTTCTCCATATTCCTCTGCGCTCCATTTCTTCTTGCCTTCTCTTTTTCTTGCACATACCTTCATATACTCATAAGGATAAGAAACCATAGCTTTTATATAAGTTTCACTCATTTTATCAAGACCTGATTTTAAAGCAAAGCTTTCAATAACCTTTTGGTAATCTATGTGTATCCCTCTTCTTTTGATTTTACTTAGGTATGTTATGCAATCCCATTCAACCATGTTAAAGCAAAGCTTTGATGTATCAGAAATATAAATATAATTTCCACGTCTCCATAGGTTTGTGTTTTCACAGTTTACAATACTTAGTTCATTACTTCTCATGCTTCTTTTTATGAGCTCTATATATTCAGTTTCCTCTAAATATTTTACACAAGCTTCTGCTTTAAGAAGCATTTGGTGTCCACTACTTAATAATTCGCTTTCAAAGGCATCTTTAATGCCTTCTTTTTCTATATCTAAGAGCATTTTTCTTAGCCTTTTTATATTAACTTTACATTCTTCCATTTCCTTACCGATATTGCTTTGGAGTCTCAATAAATATATTCCCTCTCCATCTTTAATTCGGTTATGAAAATCACTTATTAAATCTATCTGTTCTAAAATATTGTATTCATTATAATTTGTTTGTAGAATTCTTTCAGTTTGATTAGGAGAAATAATTATATCTCTTTTCTCCAGGTAATCTTTCAAGGAATCCATGTTATTTCCTCCTAAAACAAGTGATGTTTGCTGTTCTATAGGTAAATTCTCAAATCATCAACAAATTCCTGTCTTTCCTTTCTATCTTCACTATACTTAGTTAACTTCTTAATAAAAAACTCCTCATCCCAAGGCTGTTGTTCCCAATAGTATTGAAGTCCTATCTGCCAAAACTGCTGAGGAAATTCAATAAAAGCAGCCATAATAGCTATTTCTTCTGGTAACACTTTTTTATTAGCTTCATAGGCTTTTATTATAAAATCTGCTTTTTCCATCTCCCATTTTCCGTCCTTCATAGCTCTAATCATAAGAGAGCTTAGATCATGCAAATGGGTATCTAATATACAATAATCAAAGTCTATTATTGATATATCATTATTGACTTCAATCAATACATTATGATGAGCATAATCATGGTGGCAGAACCCCCTTTTTAAAACTTCCTTCTCCATTATTTCAACATAGTTACTGTCCTTAAGATTTTCAATAGAAGCTACAGCTCGTCTTACCTCTTCTTCTATTAACGAAATATATAGCTTATCAAATTCAGATTTTACTGCCTTTTGGCCAATTCTCTTTTTGAAATCCATTATTTCATCTATTCTTGTACTAAATACATTTGTCCAAGTAAACCATCCTATTCTTGGTCTCATTTCATTAGTTAATGTAAATCCTTCGCTACATACATGTAATTCAGATAACTTCTCTGCGGCTCTCATAAGATCTATGGGATTATCATAGTTACTTTCTCTAGAAATAACCCAAGGTGTAAGGTAAGCATGTAAATTATCTAGTTTAATATATTTTTCCCCTTTCACTGTATCTATTATCTCAGGCACCTTATTAAATCCTTGCTTCTGCAGATGTAATATGGCTGACAAGATAAAATAAAAATGAGGATATTGATATTTAATTAATTTCAAACAATACTCCCCATGGTTTGATTTTAATTTGTATATATTTTTAATCTTGATACATTCTGTTACATCTATACCGTACTGATCTTTTATACTAGCTTTTATTTCATCTATATTCACAATGAAACCTCCAGCAAATATTTCATATTATTATATGTACTATCCTCAGACGTTGTTCCAATATATGGATATAACAATGCACCAAAATACTTTTGTAGAATATCTATATATTATAGGAATTTTAGGAGAGATTTATATGAGGATTGCTGTTGATGCCAGAGGTATCAATTGGTATAAAGGAACTGGGATTGGTACTTACACCTACAATGTCTTGAAAAACTTACTGAATATAGATTTAGAAGATAAGTACAGCATCTTTTGGTCTGGCCCTATTTCTAAAGAATTTACTGATGAAAAGACTGAAGTTATCATGGCCTCTAGAAGACATCAGCGATTTTTCGAAAATATATATTTCCCAAACTATTTGTATGACAAAAAAGTGGATTTATATCATATTCCACAAAACGGGATGGGTCTAAACGACCAGATTAGCTGTAAAAAGGTAGTTACTATACATGATTTAATTCCATATACTATGCCTGAGACGGTTGGCACTGGATATTTGAAAAGATTTTTAACTGATATGCCAAAAATAATTGATAATTGCGATGGAATACTAACAGTTTCTGAGTATTCAAAAAGAGATATCTTAAAGTTCTTTCCTATTATAGATGAAGATAAAATCTTTGTTACGCCTTTAGCTGCAGACACTTCTTTCAAGATTTTAGATAGAGAAGAATGTACAGCTATTGTTAATAAAAGATTCAATTTCACTAAGGATTTTATATTATATATCGGTGGTTTTAGCTCTAGAAAAAATGTTTTAGGTATCATACAGGCATTTAATAAAATGAAGCTTGATACTGATCTTAGTTTAGTAATTGTAGGCTCTTTGAAAGACGAAGGTATAAAACTAATGGATATATGCAAAGAGCTTAATTTAGATAAAAGAGTAATCTTTACCAACTTTGTAGAAGATGACTTCCTTCCAATACTCTACAACGGCTGCGAATTTTTTGTATATCCTTCATTATATGAAGGTTTTGGACTTCCTCCATTAGAGGCAATGAGCTGCCGTACACCTGTCATAACCTCAAATGCTACCTCTATTCCTGAAGTAGTTTCAGATACAGCACTACTTATCGATCCATTAAGTTCCGATGAACTTTACAACGCAATGTCAAAACTTATATCTTCTAAACAACTTAGAGATGCTTTGGCTTTAAAGGGTTATGAAAGAAGTAAATTATTTAACTGGAAAAAGACCTCCGAAGATACTCTAGAGGCTTATAATAAGATTTTGTTACAAAGCTAATCAAAAAAACCATCACATTTAAAATTGCAAATGTGATGGTTCATTTTTATTGTGTATAATTTCTATTTAACTTGCTTCATCAATTAGTCATCTAAAGTAGCATTTCTTCAATATTCTTATGAATAAAGCTTATTAGACCTTATATATATTATATCTTAAATATTATTACTAAAATTGAGTTGTTCTACAGGAGATACTATATGAGCAAGCTATTAGAATTAAATGATTTTTTCAGATGGAATGGCGTTAAGAAAATGTACTGTTCGAACGTAGTGAGTTTACATTTTTAGCCATGGAATATAAAAAAATCATATTAATTCTTTGCGAAGCTCATCAAAGTATCGTATGTAGGACAATTCAATTTTAGCGTTTAAACGCATTATACCTTTAGTGCACTACACTTCCATTTACTTGCACATCAAGCTTATTACTTTGCTCTATGTAAGAATCTATCATCTTACTCATATCATAGTAATATTTTTTTCTTTTAGAATTCGTTTCAATAATGGACATCCTCGCCCATAACCTATCATAATCTAAAAACTGTATCTTCTTATCAATTTCTGAATTAACATAACTGTCAACATAACTTGGAAAAACTCCATCAGTTGACATATACTTTATAAGGCTTTGTTTATCTGTTAGAGCTTCAGCTATAAATTGCTTTAGTATCTCTATATCTTTTTTATTATTCAAAAATACAGCATTAACCCCTTCCATAATCACAGAAGTATTTCCACCAGGTTCAAAAGCTGGTAAATCCTTAACAAATATATTTCCTTCTTTATATACTTTTTCTAAATTCATATAAGTATTACTAGAACCAAATAATATAGGAGATTTAAAGTAATCAAAATTATCATCTATTCTAAGTACATTATTTTTCTTTAAATCTGATATTAAATTTATTACCTTGTTGAGATTTTTATTACCTGATGTCATGTCTAGATTCTCTGATGGTACTCCCAACTGATATAATAATACTTTCACTAATACCTTTTCATTTTCTTCATTCATCACCATAATATTTTCTTTTTTTCCGCTGGCTTCATAATATCTTTTCCCAGCATCTATTAGCATGCTCCAGGTATTCACATCATCTAAATTTACATTAAATTTATGTAGCAGCTCTTTATTACAAAACATTACTATAGGTTTTGAATCCCATGGGAATCCATATATCTGGTTATTTACAGTTATTTCATCTATTCTCCCTTGAGAATAACTCTTTGTTCTAGAACTTACATCACTAGTAATTGCAGTAAATATGTCCTTATTAGAAATCAACATATCATTCAATTCTTGACCAGTTAAAAGCACCAAATCTGGTTTTTTATCCACAGTCTCTATACTATTATTAACATTTTTTATATAAGAATCTTGTTTTATATCATTCACATTGATCTTTACTTTAGGATATTTTTTATTAAATTCTGTAACTTGGTTCCTTAAGTAATTGGTATATGGAGCATAACTCAAGATATTGTATTCATAGCTTGCTTCGCTGACATCCTTTACTTTCGAATCTTGTTTACATCCTACCAGTAAAAAACTTGTATATAAAACAACCATTAATATTCCAATGCATCTTCGCATAATTTCACCTCAAATAAACTATCCACAACATTTCCTATACATAAGGTTTCAAAAATCCTTATGTGTTATATGCTAGTTTATGAAATTTTAAAACTATTTTTTAATATTTAATTCTAATATATTATATCACATACAATTACAATTTCGGAACTAAAACCATTATTTCCATTATGTTCTACCTTCAGATTGCAATAGTAAAAATTTTGCTACATATGCTTCTGGTGAGAGAATTTAAAAATATAAATTTTATTACGAATTGGTACATCTATAGATAAACTACTTCATATTAGAATTTATTCAAATAAAGATTCGTAGAACCATCGAAATCTTTATTTGGAGTTTAATGACTGAAGTAGTTTAACAGTTCAGCGGAATAGATATCCCCTTTCCATGATTGAAAAACATACCAAAAATCATTTTAGCTATTAATGGTATTTTACTTAATAAATAAATTTTATTTAGAACTGGTATATCTATATATCAAGAATTCAATATCCTTAGCATATAATCTTATGAAGTAATTTTTTTGAGGAAGAATATGATAAAAAATGGAGTCAATATAACTGGCATATGTGATGCTGACCAACTTAGCAGAATTGCTTGTGAACATATAATAACCTTTTCTCACTCTGATTATATATATATAAATAGGCGAAAGCATCCTTTAAATCAATTAATATCAACAAACTTAGCAGTAGACATATCTAACAATGAAAAATTAGAATTAAAAAACAAATCCATATTACTTATCCAAGGAATAAAACAATTTACTTTAGAATACAGAGATGATAGAAAAAGACGCTCAGTTATAACAAGAAACTTACCTTTTGCTAAGCCCATACTTTTGCAGTATGCTAACTCAACATATAAAAATATTAGCTTATACATCATAGATGCTACTCTTCAAATGCTGAATCAAGAAGTAGTATTAGCACAAACGTCCTACTTACTGGCTTTTGATGGGGATTTAATATCTGAAGTTCCACCAATTATTATTAATAATAGTCCTGTAAATTCTGCAACTAGTAAAACTGAGCCAAAACAATCATTTGAAGAAAATGTAGAAGTTCCTTCACCAGATAAGATTGCAAGTAAAATAAGCATCCCAGAAGAAAATATAATTATTGATAGCAGTAAATTTGATATAGAAGAAGAATTTTTATAGGAGGTACAGTATGAATTATTGTATTGATGGATTAGCTGCATCTAAGATGCAAGGAACAGATATGTTTTCTTATTCTCGAGAGATTATAAGTCTACTTAACTCTTCAACTACCTTTGATGAAATGCATGCAATTTGGGATAGCTTTCCCCTAAGCTTTTATTGGGAAAGACTTAAAAATATAGACTTCGTTCCTCTAACCATAGATAGAACGAAAAATGATTACTCTAAATTAGTAGAGTTTCTCACAGAAAATGATATAAGTATATATCATTCACCTAATAATGGTTTTAGTATGCCTGAAAAAAAAGTTTGCAAATATATAACAACTATACACACACTTTATCCAATGGCAGATAAGAAGAATGTTGATGAAAAATATCTAAATAAATTTATCAAGATGGTTCCATCAGCCTTAGCTATAAGCGACTCAATCATAGTTAACTCTGAGTTTACGAAAGATGAATTAATTAATTATTTTGATGCAGATAAAGAGAAAATTAAGGTTGTATATCCTAAGTGTAGTGAAATATTTAAGCCTATGGAAAAAGTCCTATGCAAGAACTTTCTAAAAAGAAATTATAAAATTGACTACCCTTACATGCTCTATGTTGGTAGTATAACAGAAAGAAAGAATTTAGAACTTATAATAGAAATCTTGAAGCAGGTTAAAGCAAAGGAAAATAATATAAAGCTTGTAATAGCAGGTGACGGTTCTGGCAAGAGGTCTGTTTATCTAAATAAATTAAAGAAACTTATAAATAAATACGGATTAGATAATGATGTAATTTTCCTCGGACTAGTTAAATACACTCACCTCCCAATATTATACAGTGGAGCTTTATGTGTAGTTGATTTTTCTAATTATAATAGCTACCCACTTTCAATTGTGGAAGCTTGCAACTGTAAATCTGTTGTTATATGTAATAAGACTCCTGTTAACTTAAAAGTTCTAAATAAATGCGTTGTTTATGCGGGTTATGATGAAGTAATTGCTATAGCTGATTTTATACAAGGCATGAATGATAATTCCTCTTATAAAAATCAGATAATAGCTAAATTCAGCACCCCTTTGTCTTCTAGTGATGAACAGTTATTGAGTATGTATTCATTATAAATTTCTTAAATTTAATTATAGTAAAAGACTATAATATTACTGACTTTATTCACCAAGAACTTTGTATATATACTTAAGCTTTATATTTTCATAAATAAAATAAGAGAGTATGTTGATTTTGAGTTACTCAAATCATCTTACTCTCTTATTTATTCTACTTCTTACACATTTATAATGCTTATATATTTATTATCCATCCTAAAAGATTTAATGTAATTTGCTGTAATATCTCAACATTGATACCATTAACTAATCATAAAAATTTGCAAACTATACTATGCTCTAAGCATCATTCAAATATGTTATCCATTAAAGTATCTCAATATTAATATCTTCTACCTCAGCTTCAGTATTATCATATATAAAGTCCACAACCTCATTTAGAGAATTGTTTGCATGACTAGAGCTATTACTTACAGTTGCTATTCCTAAAACCAAAAGCTTATGATTGTCCTGATGTTCTACTTCACTTATTGAAACATTAAATTTATTTTTTACCCTTTGTATTAAGCTTTTAGCTACCATTCTTTTTTCTTTTAAAGATTTAGCCCAAGGTATTCTTATTGTTACTTCTGCAGTTCCTATTATCATAATATCTCCTTAAAGTATCATGTTGAAATTAAAATTATGTCTTTAATTTTTCTTTAACTAAAGCTAGTATTTACCTTTTTTATTGGTTATATGCTTGCTACAATGCACCTTTGCACTTGTAGATGTAATAATGTTAAAAAATCTACTAATATAAATACTTATAATAATGTATTTTTGTAGTAACTGCACTACTATTATCGCAAGCTCTATACTAACAGTATATTTTTTCTTTATATAGTTATTTGTTAATTAAATGTTGTTAAATATTTATAAGTAGATAGACAAGCCTAGGGTTAACTTTATATTTTTAAAGCTTCCTCTCGGAGCCTATTACCGTCTTATGGAAGTTTTCTTACAGAACAGCATCTCTTTGCAATTACTTTAGAGTAATATTAAATTACAGTTTCTTTAAAAAAGTGAACTTTTAATTCTTATTTCTTCAGTTCTTATAAATCTATTTCCCTCAAATAATCTATCATATATCAAATCCATATAATCCATAACCTTATCCAAGTTCATGATTATGAAGAAGCTAAGGTATCTTTGAAGATACTTTGAGGCCACCCCATGAAAGATTGATATCCATTTCTTTAGATTCGGCCAAAGATATTTTATTCTATACTCAGCCTCTACCTTAATAGATTTATTTTTATTATGTCTTATAGCTACTGAGTTTATATTTCTGTCAGCACATGGAGCTATGTATGATTTCTTTTCTATTTTAGAATAGACTTTTTCATTGAAAGCAATTTTGTCCCAGTAATACTTAAATACAGGTTTTATAAACATAGAGTCTTCTTCTCCTTTTGCACCAATAATCCAAATGTTTTCTCTTGGTGTCGCAGAGGCTATTATTTCTTTATCTCTACACCCTTTAAAGCTTTCTTTTATAATAACTTTTCCTATATGTACAACTCCTGATAAACTATCTGGAGTTGAGTCTGTACTTAACGCCTGAAGTATTTTATGTCTCCAATAAAAAGCTGTCCCAATACTTATATTTAGCTTCTCTGCACAGAATTTTAAAGTTTTATTTTCGGTCATTAATTCAGTAAATTCCAGCCAGGTTCTAGCATTCTTTTTTGAATAACTCCACAATGAATTAGTTGTACGTGAAAAAGTTTTTTGACACACCTTGCATTTATATCTTTGAATTCCATTATAAAAACCGTATTTAATATGACAAGTTGACCCACAAAGCGGACAAGATTCTACAATTCTATTTTTATAAAAATCTCTTTTTAGAACATCATTAGTATGTAGATCAAATTTTTTCAATTCAACATCGTGCTGTAGCAAAAGGAACACCTCTCTAAAAAACTTAATAATTGAACTATCCTCTTAATGCTTGCCACAGTTTCATGTTTTTAATCATTACCAACATTTATTTAACAAATAGTTGCATACTATAAAAACTCACTGAAGCGCCCTTCTATTATGCTTCCTTTATAGTAGACAGTTAAAATAATAAAACTGTTTATATAACATGGTCATATCTGGCTTCTTCAGTGAGTTTTTTACACATCAGTCTTTTCTGAACGTAAGTTAAGGGATTTTTGTAGTAGAAAATAGTTTTCAAGCATAAAAATATTAAGGCAATAACACTTTTAGATGATTAATTGATGAAGTGAATTTAATAGGACTTATATACCAAGGATAATAGGCCTATATGTAGATACTTTAGAAGTTAACACTTCATAAATACACACTCATACGCCTTTCTTCATAAAAGTAATTTCCTTAATTTTAAATATGCGACTCCAACCGTAACGGCTATAATCCAAAGTGTAAATACTGTTAACTGAATCCATTTTTTATTAGCTAATAATCTGATTGCTAGAAACAATGATACATAATAAAAAAATATCTTTGAAAAATCATCCTTTAGATAAACCACTAATAGAATAGCCCCTATAACATATATAATTGAAAACCATTTTGAACGAACTAACTTATCCAATTCTTCCACTTAAATCCTCGCCCCCTTTTAATTAATTTATCACTTAGATTATTATAAGACAATTGTAATTTTGATAAATAGTAATTAAAATCAGCTAATTTTCCTATTAATTCTTCATCATCTTATCTCAAAAAGTATATGAAATCAAGCAGTCCTACCAATCATCCAACATGCTTATTTTTAGTTTTACGTTCTATTAATTTAAAAATCATTGAGCCACATATTCCAGCTAAAATTGAACCACTCATAATACTTATTTTAGCAGTAGATAAAATGGTATCATCTGAGAATGATAGAGAGGAAACAAATAATGACATTGTAAATCCAATACCACCAAGAACACTTGCACCATATAAATGCTTCATCTCTACTTTAGATGGCAGTTTAGCAATTTTTAATTTTATCAACACCCATGAAACTCCAAATATACCTAGCTGTTTTCCAATAAACAGACCAAATATAATCCCTAAACTCACTGGTTCAAATATAAGCTTTGAAAAACTTTTAATTTCCAAGGTTATACCTGAGTTAGCTAAAGCAAAAACTGGCATAACCACAAAAGCAGACCATGGAGTTAATATATGCTCAAAACTTTGCAGCATAGATGTTTTAAATTCATCTTCATTTTTCCCTACTGGAAGTGTCATTGCAAGTAAAACACCTGCAATTGTTGCATGTATCCCTGACTTTAAGAAACTAATCCATAGCAATACTCCTCCAATAATAAACAAAGTTTTAGATTTTACTCCAACCTTATTAGCTATCAAAAGAGCACTAAAAATTACCAATCCTAAAATTAAAGCTACCCATGAAATCTTGCTAGTATAAAATATAGCTATTACAACAATTGCTCCTAAATCATCAACAATAGCTAATACTGTTAGGAATAATACTATTCCTTTAGGTGCTTTCTTAGCTACCATTGAAAGTATTCCTAATGCAAACGCTATGTCTGTAGCCATTGGGATTCCCCATCCTGTTATAGTTGACTGTTTATAATTAAATATAGCATATATAATTGCAGGAACAATCATACCTCCTATAGCAGCAGAGATTGGTAGTATTGTCTTCTTTATAGATTTAAGTTCTCCAATTACTAGTTCTCGCTTTATTTCCATACCTACCACCAAGAAAAATAGAGTCATTACCCAGTCATTTACCCAATGTAGAACTGACATTGATAATGAAAATTTGTGATAGCCAATAGTAATATATGTATGTAATATATGTTCATAGGATTTAGCCAAACCTGAATTTGCAATTATCATTGCTGTAATGGCACAGAATAAAAGTATCAATCCACTTGATGATTCACTTTCGAAAAAGAATAAAAATGGATTAAGTCTTTTTTGTTTAATTTTATCTTTCATATTTCTTCTCCTTTGTTATGTATTTATTAATGATTATCTAAATATCCTTTTATTATTCATTTTTATATAGTAATATTTAACAAAACAAAAAAGGTGGGATACTCTAAAAAGAGCTTCCCACCCCAGAAACAAAATTTCTTGAAAACAAATTGCAATAATTTGTCCAACCGAGCTTAGTTACTATTAATATTTTATGTGTCGACTATATATCATTATAGAAATACAATCAAGCTTTAATATCTTCCATAATAATCAATGCTAAAACAAGAATACTTAGGAACACTGTTTCTCAGATATAAACCAATGCATTCGGTTCCCTTCTATCTCGAAACAGGTTAAATCATTCATACATAAAGGTAGAAAAAGTTTGGTATGCACCTAAAAAACATTAGCTAGCTATAGCTTCACCTTCTATCTAATGAAACCCTATAAGCAGCACAAATAATTAATGTTACAATTGCCATGGAGTAAAAACCCATCCTAAAATCTTTAACAGTTAGACTCACAAGAAACAATCCAATTATGACAAAAATAGTTGTATATGCTCCTACCTTTCCAAAAATTAATGGTGACTTATATATATCTTTTTTATCTCTTTTCTTTAACCATACAATATATGTTAGTAAATTTAATACCCAATTTAAAAATGATATATATGATGATGCAGCTATAAGATAGTTAAACAGCTTTGTGCCTAAAATAAAAGATATAGCTACTACTGCTAAAGATGCTATAGCAGTTAAAATCCAGGAATCTCTGTAAAGCCCTCGCTTTGTTGCTTTAGCAAATCTATTAGGAGCTTCCTTTGCCTCTGCTAACGAAACTAACATTTGAGTGCACCCGTAAAACGATCCTGCCATAACAGAAACAGTTGCTATCAATATAATAAGATTAATAATTGATGATGCCCAAGTTATCCCCATTACGTTAAGTGATTGAACAAATGGTGACAGATCCACATTTATTGAATCCCAATTCACAACAGATACTATAATAAACATTGACACTACATATAAAACCACAATTCCAAGAGTTAAAATTATTGTTGCTTTTGGTATATCTTTTTTGGGATTTCTCACCTCATTGGTGGCCATAGCTACTGCGCTTATACCACTATATGTAAATACAACAATCAGCATTGATTGTAAAAACCCAGAAATATTATTAGGAAAGAAGCTACTATAATTACTAAATGGATTTTTGGCTAAACTAAATCCACTTTTAGAAATAAAAATTACTCCTATTAAGACAAAAAATATTAATACTATTATTTTTAATAATCCCATGCCAGATTCAATAAGTCCAAAATATTTGGTTCCTAGTGCATTTATGCAAATTACTATTAGTAAAACAATTAGTGAAAGAATCGGTAAAGGTTCATGAATCCAATATTTTAGGAATACCGCTGACGCTATTGCTTCTGAACCAACTGATAATATCCCAGACACGAAAAGGATCCATCCCAATAAAAAACCAGTAAATCTTCCAAGAAACTCTTCAGTATAGACACGGAAGGATCCTCTTACTGGTCTATTTATACTTATATTAGTCATTGCACCAAGCACCTGAGACATGATTATTCCTCCAAATAAAAAAGCTAGAACAACCGATGGACCTGCTTGATTAATTGCTAAACTTGTTCCTAAAAAGAATCCTGCACCTATAATACTTCCAATTCCTATACCTGCAAGACTGTATGCATTTAAATGTTTTCCCATCTCATTATTATGAATATTTTTGTTAGAACTATTAGAATCCATGAAGTTTCCTCCCTAAGGCTACTAAAATTTTTAAAAATAAAGGGTTATTATATGAACAAAAAATTACTTTTACATTCATATAATAACCCTTATTATCTATCTATTATTCAACCTTACCTAGGATAAAACTTATGATAAGTATAATGAATACTGCTAAGGTAATCTTAGTGTATAAATAGTCTTTTTCCTTTACAAAAACTATAATAGACACTCCAACTCGAAATACTGGGGTTAAAATTAGTATTATCATTCCTACCATAATTATTGCATAAGACTTCAGAACTATAGCTCCACTAAATATCTCAGATATTGTAATTGGAAACCTATTATCTGTATACCCGCTTTTACCGGTGATTAAAAACATCATTAATCCTGCAAAAATTATAATTGCACTTAATACTACCCCAATTCTTAAAAGTCTGCTGATTACAATTTCCATTTCATCTATTTTAGAATTCTCTTTCATAATTCAAATATCCCCTCCTTACACTTTACATTCCAAAACCTTTAACTATCATCTGTATAGAAACATAAGCAAGGACAGGTATAAATATCATCCTTATTGTCTTACTTTTTAGATTTTGCATTATTTTAGTACCAATAGTAGCACCTATTAATACCCCCAATGCTACTGGTGCAGCTATTTTAGGATCGATATCTCCTCTAAGTAAGTATACACCTGCACTTGCTGCTGCAGTTACACCGATCATAAAATTGCTCGTTGCACTGGATACTTTTAAAGGTAGTTTCATAAATAGATCCATAGCCATTACTTTAAATATTCCACTGCCAATCCCAAGAAGACCTGAAATCACACCTGCAACATACATCATTCCGAAACCGCCATATACACCTGCAACATTATAACTTATGTCCTTATTTAATGCTTTATCATGATACTCACCATTTAGCTTCAATTTCACTGCCATCGGATGAGAAATCACATCATGAGGTAATTCTTGCCCTCTTTTCTTTAGCATTGCCAAGGCAGAATATAGTAATAGAAATCCAAAAACCATATACAAGTATTTAGGATTGACAAACCCACTAATAAATGCTCCAGTTATAGCACCTATGGTTGTAGCTATTTCTAAAAACATTCCTATTCTAATGTTGGTAATCTTATCTCTTACATATGCAACAGCAGCACCACTTGAAGTTGCTATTACAGAAACAATACTTGCCCCAATTGCATATTTTATATCAATTCCAAACATCAGCGTTAGCACAGGAGTTATTATAATACCTCCTCCAAGCCCTAGAATTGATCCAAATACACCAGCCAATATAGAGATAACTAGTATTTTAATTACAAGTAATATCATTTAAATACCTCCATATTAAAACTCACTATTAAATTTCTTACTTCTACTTAAAGTGAGAAATACAAGCCATGCTATTATTCCTAATAAACTTACTAGTTGTGCTACCCTGATTGGTCCAAACATAAGACTGTCTGTTCTTAATCCCTCTATAAAAAATCTTCCAATTGAATAGAGTCCTAAGTAGGTAAAGAAAACTACTCCAACTTTTTTGCTTCTTCTTAATATAATATTCAATATTATAAATATAATAATATTCCACATTGATTCATATAAAAATGTTGGATGATAATATGTTCCATCAATCAACATACCATTTTGTATAAAACTTGGGAAATGCTTTATAAAATTATAAGAAACAGGACCTCCATGGGCTTCCTGATTAAAGAAATTTCCCCATCTTCCCATTGCCTGAGCCAAAATAATAGAAGGAGCTGCCACATCTGCAAACTTTAAAAGATTTAACTTTTTTCTTCTACAATATATCCATGCAGCTGCAAATGCAAAAATTATTCCACCATGAATAGCCAGACCACCACCTCTAATATTAAACACCTGAATTAAATTATTTTTATACTCACTAAAATCAAAAATTACATAATATAATCTCGCACCTATAATACCGAAAGGAATACATATTAGAACTAAATCTATAAGATGATCAAAATATACATTTCTAAAACTGCAGTTATACCATGCAATCATTATTCCTAATAGCATTCCCATAGCTATTATTATTCCATACCACCTAAAATCAAGACCTAAAAAATGAAATGCAACTGGATTCATATTATCACTTCCTAAAATTATTTTTTAATGTTTCATCGAATGCTAAGTAAGCTGCTCCTATAGCTATAGATTTGTTTTCAAAAAATCCGCCTTTATAAAATTCAATATAATTACTGTTTGTAGAATAACATTTTCTTAATGCAACAATTTTTGTATTCTCATAAAAAAGTCTTGAATGTTCTATTAAAGGGCCACTCAGTATTATCATCTGTGGTGACAATATCTTAATAAAATTGGCAAGACCAGTGCCAAAATATACTGCTGCATCAATAATAACAGCCTTGGCTGTTTCATCACCATTTTCTGCAAGGTTGCATATATCGATATAATCAACTTCTTCTATAGCTTTTTCTAGCTTAGTCATCTTCCCTTTTTTAACTTCATTTATAAATTTAGATGTAATTTTTAATATAGAAGCATACCCTTCAACACAACCATAATTTCCACAGGAGCATAGTTCACCCCCAATTTCTACTGTCATATGACCAAATGCATCTTCACTATTGTTTATAGTTCTTACAATATTGCCACTTGAAATTACTGCAGATCTAATCCCCACTCCACAATGAACGTATGATAAATTATCTTTCCCTCTTCCAACTCCAAAGTTAGCCTCTGCAATTAAAGCAGTATTTGCCCCATTATCTATGAAAACAGGTAAGTTTAGATTCTTTTCTATTGCTTTCTTTAATTCATTATTCTTATTTAATTCTTCTTTTTCGTGGATTTGAACTACCACACCCATTCCTATACCAATTACATTAGAAAGAGGAATATTGCCTTCTTCAAGTAATTCTTTGATATTTTCAGTTATTATTTCCTCTTGTTCCTTTATAGAAAACCACCCATATATTGTTTTTTCATCTAAAATAGTCATCTTTAAATTAGTTATTACTATTTGTATATATGTTCTCGAAATGTCTACCCCTATAAGATAATACATAGTATCATTCATATCAAATAATGAAGGCTTTCTTCCACCAGTTGATTCTTCAGCTATAATTTCAGTTATTATTGAGCTTTCACATAAGGTTTCAAGCTCACGATTCAAAGTACTTTTTTTCAATTTGGTCATATCCTCTAACTTACTTTTAGTCATCGGACCATTTTTCTGTATAATCTTTAAAAGTTCAATACTTCTAATATCAAGATTATGCAAAACATTATATGCATTTATCATAACCAAACCTCCTTTACTCTATTATACAATCTTTTTTTCATTTTGAAAATAAGTATTTAAAGGAACATCTTATTGTAGTACAATTTAACTATATTTATAATAACGAGAGGTGAAGTTTAAATGGAACTTATGAAAGTTGTATTTCATATTAATGAAATTGATAAATGGAAAACTGTATTAGCAAATACAAATAATTTTATTAAAGATATAGGCAAAGAGAATGTTAAGGTCGAAATCGTAGCAAACGGTGCTGCAGTACTAATTTTCGCCACTTCTGATCAAAATAAAAAAAATATTGAAATAGATGAAATATCCAGATTGTCTACAATTGGAGTGAAAATTAACTTATGCAAAAATTCTCTTATTGGATTTGATATTAATGACACTACTCTTCCTGAATACACTGAAGTTGTACCGTCTGCTATTACAAAATTAGTTAAATTACAGATGGAAGGATATGCTTATATAAAACCCTAAAGAAATAAAAGCTCCCTTTAGGAGCTTTCTCTTTTAAGTATAAAATTTTCACCAATCAAAGCACACTCTATAGACATAGACCATATGATAATGTTATAAGTCTTTGAAAGGATCGGGCACTATGTTCAATACTTATAAAACATATCCATTACCTTATTACATGAGCAATCAAGTTTATACCCCATATTTTTTTAGTCAGTCCCCTAATGAAAATATTCCTTTTACAAGTGAACTACAACATAATTCAAAACGAGATTTGTTACAATCCTCAACGGATGATGGCCAAATTCAGTTAGAAGGTTATATTGCTGAGCGCTTTGTAGTCAATATTGAGGAGGCAACTAAAAGTAACAATACTTTTCGTACCACTTTATGGACAGGAAGCCATTTACAACTTACCATAATGAGTATAAATGTTGGAGAAGACATAGGTTTAGAAGTTCATCCTAACCTTGATCAATTCATACGTATTGAAGAAGGGCAAGGAATTATTCAAATTGGGTCTAGTCAATATATATTAAATTTCCAAAAAAATATCTATGATAACTTTGCAATACTTATACCCGCAGGTAGATGGCATAATATAATAAATACAGGCAATAAGCCACTAAAATTATACTCTATCTACGCACCACCTCAGCATCCACTTGGTACCGTTCATATAACTAAAGTAGATGCTCAAGCCGCTGAAAAGAACAATATCCGAAACTATCAAAATGATTTAAGAGCTCCTGAGTCAAACAAGGTATTTACTTTAAGTGAACTTGCTCAGTATGATGGTACTAAAGGTAATCCAGCTTATGTATCAGTTAACGGAATTGTATACGACGTAAGTAGTATTTCAAAATGGAGTGGAGGCACCCATTACGGCCTAACTGCTGGTAAAGATTTAACCGCAGAATTTGAAACTTGCCATGGAGTACCAAGTAAACTATCAAAGCTTCCAATAGTTGGCGTACTTAAAGGATAACTATAAAATAATATTAAAAAAATGTGATAACTTAAACTCTAAGTCATCACATTTTTTTACATTATATTAATTAAAATTCCTTCCCATCTTACTCTTAGCCAGTAGTTGTGACGTACCATCCCTCTCCCACTGTTCAACCTGTTCAATAGCCTCTTGAGGTGTTTTTCCTAACCCAACAAGTACTCCGGATAATATAAATTCCTGATATAAATGTTCAGGGTTAATTCCTTCTTTAGCTTCTGCTAAAGCTCTTGTTACTAAGGGAGTGATATACCTTACCCAGTCGTCAGGGGTAAATTTAGATGTATCCTGTCCTGGACTTCTATTAATATCGGAAATATTCACATTACTATTTAGTGTAAATAGATAATTGTATTTCGAAGAGTTCTTTATTTCATCTGTAATTATATCAGATACCATATCTCTGTATGGGCCTATAGGTAATGATCTTTTAATTGTTCTATATTTTTCTACTGCTCTTAATTCTCCAAATAATGCTTTTTTAATGCCGTCTATATAAGAGCTTGGTTTTTGAAAAGTTTCTCCACCAAAAGCTTGTACTTCCTTACCAGTAAAGTCCATATAAATTTTTCTGAATATTTTATTATGTCTTCGCTCATCATCCCTTATAGAAATAATAATATCTTTTTCTTCTCTAATAGGAGCCATACCTATAAGATATTCATAAAAAAGTTCATCTTCTCTTTCACTTTGAACTGCTTCTTTTATGTTTTCAAGTGCAGCTTGTAATTGGAGATCATATATAATTGGATTGTCTGGTTTTGGTATAAAATACACAGAAATTCCTCCTGGAATAATAATTCTGTATATAATATGTTTTAATTAGGTAACAGTTACAATAAAGAATATTTCCAAATGCTTCTCATGCCTTTTTAGTGCCATGTTTGTTCAATATAACTAACTCTAGAAATCTACATTACCTTATCGATCTCTTATTTAATAAATTATGGTATTATAAAGTTAAATAAATACCCTGTAAATACAATTCCAAGTCCAACTATGGATATAAATATCGCAAGTAATTTTGGTTTTAATATTCTTCTCAAAAGTATCATTTCAGGTAAACTTAAAGCAGTTACTGCCATCATAAAGGATAATGCTGTTCCTGTTGCTACACCAGCTCTTGTAAGTTCGCTGACAAGCGGGATTATCCCTGCTGCATTTGAATAAAGTGGTATACCTATTGCTACCGCAACAAATACTGCAAAAGGATTGTCTTTACCTGCATACTTTGCTAATGCTCCTGCTGGTACCCAACCATGCATCACTCCTCCAATTGCAATACCTATTATTACATAAATCCAAATTTTCTTTATTAAATCTCTTGTGAAAGTCCATGAATCTAACAGTCTTTCTTTTGTTGTTGGATCTGGTAGATCAATCTCTACATTAACATTCATTTCATAAACATAACCTTCAACATACTTTTCAAGTTTTAGCTTGCCAAGAATTATTCCACTTACTATAGCTATGATTTCACCTGAAGCTATATATATAAGAGCTATTTTCCATCCAAATAATCCATAAAGAAGTCCTAATGCAACTTCATTTACCATTGGAGCTGCAATTAAATATGAAAAGGTTACTCCAAGTGGTACTCCAGCTTCTACAAAACCAATAAATAACGGAACTGCTGAACAAGAACAAAATGGGGTTACAATTCCAAGAAGAGCTGCAAGGATATGACCTATAAAAGCACTCCCTTTGTTTTTGGCTAGTATTTTCCTTGTCTTTTCAGGTGGAAAGAAACTTCTTATAAAGGTTATTGCATATATTATAATTAATAAAAGTATAAATATTTTTATAGTATCAAATACGAAGAAATTCAAAGCACTTCCCAGTTTGCTAGCTTTATCTACCCCAAATATGTTGTAAATAAGCCAATCTGCAAAAATTTGTATAGGTGTAAACATAATACTCCTCCAACATATTTAATTATATAATTATTTACTTATATAGTATCCAAAAATATTGGACTTTTTCCTAATAAATTAGGATAAGTCCTTTTAAAATAATATTTCTCTATTTTTCATCACTTATATATTTCTTAATCTCATCAACAGTACAAACTTTTCCAAACATTTTTACCTTCTCATTTATTACAATAGCAGGAGTCCTCATAACTCCATATTTCATAATGTCTTTAATATCTTCTACCTTTGTTATTTTAGCCTCAACACTTAATTGTTTTACTGCTTCCCTAGCATTTGCCTCAAGTTTCTTACAATTAGAACAACCAGTTCCCAAAATCTTAATCTCCATATATTCCCCTCCAGTATATATTTATTTAAAATTATTTATGTAGTTAACAACATATTTATCAACACATTCTATGATTTTTTTTATTTCATCGTTACTAATTCTATAATGTATATTTAATCCAATCTTTTCACTTGATAATATTCCTGATTCTTTTAATATCTTCAAATGCTGAGATAAGTTAGCTTGACTAAATTCTATATCTTCATTTAGCTTACAAACACACTTAGGGCCATCAAATAAATACTTTACAATTTTATATCTAATTGGATGTCCTAGTGCTTTAAATATTTTTACACTCAAATCTTCTTGATTCATCTTATACCCCTATGTATTATGATTTTTAATCAATTTATAATTTGCAAAACTAAATAACTATTTAAGTATATAATTATTTACTAATATAATAATATTCCTTTTTATTTTTTTATTCAAGTATATTTTTTAAATAGTGTACTTTTAATATCAAGATTCAACAAATATAAGGATTCCTTTTGTAGATATTATATATATACTCATTATCTTCTAAAAAATATTTATAGGTCATAAAGATTTGTACGAAACAAAAAGATGCTGATTTTAAGCATCTTTTATTTTGAAATGGAATGTTTATTAACTTTACTCTTTCAATCCCTTTGGAGTATAGTTCATAGCTAAAATACTCTTAAACCCACCAGTTATATTTTTGCATTTAAATCCATTTTGTTTTAATATCCTCTCAGCCACGTATGCTCTTATTCCAACTGCACAGTGTATCCAATATTCTTTGTTTTTATCTAATGTATTAAGCTTTTCCCTTAATTCATTTACATTAATATGTATTGATCCGTCTACAGCACCTCTTTCTCTTTCAGAATTAGTTCGAACATCTAACACAACTATATTTTCATTACCTTTAATATTTTTTAGTTCTCTTGGATGAACAAGCTCGCTCTTTTCTGTCAAAACATTCTCAGCTACATACCCAACAAAATTAACAGGATCTTTTGCAGATCCAAATGGTGGTGCATAAGATAATTCCATCTCTGTTAAATCATATATAGTTCCTTTTAATCTTATAACTGCTGCTATAACATCAATTCTCTTTTCTACCCCTTCGTATCCTAATGCTTGTGCACCTAATATCTTTCCTTCGTCATTAAAAATCAATTTTAATGTAATTTGAACAGCACCTGGGTAATATCCTGCATGATTATTAGGATGTATTATCGCTACTTTATAAGGAATATTTAATCTATTTAAAATTCTTTCATTGTTTCCAGTTGCAGCCAAACACAAATCAAAAACTTTAATTACTGTGGTTCCCTGTGTCTTTTTATATGCCTTATTTGTACCACTAATATTATCTGCAATTATTCTTCCTTGTTTATTGGCAGGACTAGCTAGCGGGATAGCCGTTTTCGTGTTATTCACAAAATCTACAACCTCTACTGCATCTCCACCCGCATATATATCTTTAATATTTGTTTCCATATTTTCATTTACTAATATATGACCTCTAGGCCCAAGTTCAATCCCACTATTTCTTATAAATTCTGTATCAGGTGTAACTCCTATTGCTGCTATTACAATATCGCCTTTTACTTTATCTCCACTCCGAAGTTCAACTTCAATACCATCGGAAGCTTCTTTAAACGCAGTAACTCCATTGCCTAAAACTAACTTTACTCCCTTGTCTTCCATTTGTTTCTCTGCTACTGGAATCAAATCATCATCAAAAGGTGCTAAGATATGAGGTGCAGCTTCTACTAAAGTAACATTTATGCCTTTTTCTCTTAGATTCTCAGCCATTTCTACACCTATATATCCACCACCGATAACTATAGCTTTTTTCACTTCGTCTACAACAGATTTAATTTTATCAGTGTCTTCTACGTTTCTAAGTGTATATACTTTTTTACTTTCAATTCCAGGAATATTAGGTTTTAATGGCTTTGCACCTGGTGCTAAAACAAGGTAGTCAAAGCATTCTTCATAAATTCCTTTATCCTTAGAAGCTATGGAGATTTTCTTATCCTTATAATTTATACTTATAACTTCACTGTTTGTTCTTACATCTATGTTGAATCTATCCTTCATAAGTTCCGGAGTAGCTACTAAAAGATCTTCCCTATCCTCAATAACTCCTCCTATGTAATATGGTAATCCACAGTTAGCAAAAGATATATACTCACCTTTTTCAAACATTATAATCTCAGCACTTTCATCTAATCTTCTAAGTCTAGCTGCTGCGGATGCTCCAGCTGCAACACCACCTACTATCAATACTTTTTTCATGTTTTAATCTCCTTTAGCCAATATAATTATCTTTCTAACGGTTTTATATATGACCCCGTTCCTCCAGATACATTTATTATCTTATATCCTTGTGACGAAAGCTCATCACAAGCTCTTGCACTTCTTCCACCTGATTGACATATTATATGATATTCTTTTTCTTTATCCAGATATTTATCTGGTTTAGCTAATAATTGTCCCATTGGTATATTTTTAGCTTTTGGTATATGTCCACTTTTATATTCATAATCTTCTCTAATATCGATTAAATCTATTTTTCCTAGCCTTTCATCTAAGTCATGAACACTTATAGTACTAAACTTATTTCCTGTAGATTTCGTAAACATGATATCAGCTCCTTAAAATTTTATATATCAATCTTTTATATTTTTCTCAATATTTTATTTTTTAAACCGTCACAATATTAGAATATTCTAATATATTAATATTAGTATCAATAAAGAGCTATTGCAAGTCAATTTAATATAATAAGCTTTTTGTAAATTGACTGATGAAAAATCATCTAATAAAATAGCTTTTGTGATTCCCCATAGGGGTATATTATTTATTGTGGAGGTTTACTTTATGAAATCATTTTTAAAGTTTTGGAAGAAGTATTCTTACATCCTATTAATCACATTTATAATCCTAGGGCTTTTCGATTTTAGAATCGGCCTATTTGCTACGATTTGTATGGTGGCACCAATTATAGTTTCTCTTTTTAAAGGGAGATTTTGGTGTGGAAATCTTTGTCCAAGAGGTAGTTTTTACGATAATGTAGTCTCAAAGTTTAGTAGAAAGAGAAAAGTACCAGCATTTTTAAAGTCAGTATTCTTTAGATCTTTAGTTACTATACTTATGTTAACTGTATTCACTACAGGAATGATAAAAAACTGGGGCAATCTTTACGAAATGGGCTTTGTAGTATATAGATTAATAGTTGTTACTACAATAATAGGAATAGTATTATCTTTATTTTATACTGAAAGGACTTGGTGTAATTTCTGTCCTATGGGAAGCTTAGCTGCATTAATTTCTAAGTTTAAAAACAGAAAAAATAGAGCTTCTCTTCTACAAGTAGAAAATTCATGTGTGTCTTGCAGACTATGCGAAAAGAATTGCCCTATGGGTATATCCCCTTATCATTATAAGAACGGAGCTATAGATCATCCAGATTGTATTCAATGCAAAAGATGTGTGTACAAATGTCCTAAAAAATCTATTAATTATAATAATAAATAGAAATATAATAATATCTCTATATTTAAGTCCTTTAGTTAAAGTGAGTATATATATTGCAGTTATTGACATATGTCAGTAATATGTTATCATAAAGATAAACGACATATGTCAATAACCTGCTTTTTTAACTACTATCGTATTAAATACACTTAAAGGAAGGTACAAATATATGAAAATTGCATTACCATCTCGTGAAAATAAAATTGATGACCATTTTGGCCACTGTGAATACTTTACTGTTTTCACAGTTAATACTGATACTAAAGAAATAATTGATTCTGAAAATGTTGCTTCTCCAGAAGGCTGCGGCTGTAAATCAAACATTGCGCAAGTTCTTTCAGAAATGGGTGTAAAACTTATGTTAGCAGGCAACATGGGGCAAGGAGCATTAAGAGTACTGAACAACTCTGGTATTGATGTATTACGTGGATGTTCAGGTGATGTAAAAACCGTTGCTCAAAATTGGTTAGAAGGTTCTGTTGTGGACTCAGGAGATAGTTGCCATGAGCATGATAATGATCACAAATGTAATCATTAAGCTTTATTAGCTAAAATACAAAAAACAGTCAGTTATTATATTCTCAACTCTATAATAACTGACTGTTTTTTGTTTAGACACTATCAATGCACTGTCTATGTAACCCTATCTTATAAAATATTGATACCATTATTGTTAATATCTTACCTACAAAATTAATGACTTTTATCTTCTTTATGAGCCAACTCTCTCTTACATCTATGTCTACAGCATCTGCCATTGCTACATCCTATTTTAACCTCACTGCAAAGCTCATAGTCTCCACCTTGAATCTTCAACACTTTTCCATTGACTAAGGATTCAGCAAGTTTTCTTCTTGCTTCATTATAAATTCCTTGAACAGTCGTACGTGCAATATTCATTTGATTTGCACAATCTTCCTGAGTAAATCCTTCTAAATCAATAAGTCGTATAGTTTCATATTCATCCACTGTCATTATTATTAGATTATCTTCGTTGACACTAACATCAAGTGGTCCATATATCTCTCTTTCTGGTAAACAGCAAACCTTTCTGCATTTTCTAGGTCTAGGCATATATTATTCCCCTCATTTAGTTTAAATTTCTTTCTGTAACAAAAAAATCTAAGGTTCACAATAGTGTAAAACCTTAGATTTTTCTTATTTGGTAGCCCGTAGGGGGATCGAACCCCTGATTCCACCGTGAGAGGGTGGCGTCTTAGCCACTTGACCAACGGGCCAGGTACAAGTAATATTGTACCACTTTTTCTTATTTTTGCAACAGTATTCTTTAAAATTTATATGAAATGTTCTTTTTATTCTATTTTTTCTAAAATAATCTCCCATTTATCATTGATGAGCCCATAAGTATAATTATCATTATATTCACCAGTTCTTCTGTCAAAATCCTGCTTTTTTCTATGTCCTTCTCTTTCAAAGCCTATCTTCTCACACAGCTTTATAGAGGGAGTATTCTGTGCGTTGACGTTAGCTTCTAACTTGTGTATCCCAAGAAAATTAAAAGAGAAATCCACCATCCATTTTAAAATATACTGCATTATACCTTTGTTTGTATAATCTTTATTTAGTACATATCCTACTTCTGCTCTAGAATCTAACACACTTATATTAAAAAGTGCAATAAGGCCGATTACTTTGCCTAGCTTTTTATCTTCTATAGCCCAATCTATTCTTTCTCTTTCCTCATACATATCATTAAGCTGCTCAATAAATTTTTTTGCACTACTCTCATTTTTTATGAATAGAGCTCTATCGTATGTCATTATATCCTTGTTTTCGTATATATCTATAATGTCTTTAGCATCCATCTTAGTTAGCTTTCTTAACTTATAATCTTCTGTTTCCAGCTCTATAAAATCGTTAAATACATTCTCTACATTATTTAATTTAAAACGTGCAAGTAAAGGCATAATTACCTCCATTAAGCCCTTTTTTTATATGTATGCAACATTCTGTATTTTTAGAACCAAAAAGAACTACTTTCCTAAAGTATAGCCTTAAAACCCTAATCCATCTTAGAGTCATTTACAGCTATCTCACAGTAAAGTAGTTCTTTATATTAACTAATCTTTATTCTAATTTATTTTATAGTTCTACTATGTTTAACATTATTATTGAGATTAAACTTAAATTACTTCTTTAATCTAAATCCAAAGGTTCTCCATGGTTCTAGGTAGTCAAGTAAGAATAACTCCTCTTCAACAATATGTCCTACCACATTAGTTTTGCCATAGTTTTTCATAGGCTTTAAGGCAACTTGAAGTTCACCAGCATATCTTGTATAAAGATCTGAGTCAATCAGTATATCTCCTTTTTTCATATCTGGAGTGTTGTATGGAGGGAACCCGTGTCCTTTATACTTTACTCTACTTTGAGTACTTCTCACCATATATTCTGATACATCACCACGATTAAAGTGATATTCTTCTAAAACTATTTTCTTTTCAATGTCGGATATATTTTCTTCAAGCTCAACATCAAATTCTAACATTTCTCTATTTACTTCACTTAAAGCCTTTAATTCTTCCTCTGAAGCAAATGCATTTGCTATTATAACATCATCTATAAGTCCAGTAGCAAACAAGTGCTTAGCTTGTACTGCTATTGGGAGAGTTCTATGTTCTTCTAATGTGCAAAGACCTTCAGATACTGGCCATGGACCATGATTTGCAGTTTCAGAGTTTACAAAAGCTGCTGTTTTAAGACCAAAATCTCTAAATTGTATAGAGCATTTTAAGAAATGTTCATAGGATAAACCTGTATAAACATGTGGATAGAAATTATGACATCCATATAAATTTTCTAAATTAGGTTTATAAGACATTATATTATCAACATATTTAGTACCACTACTCATATTTAATTCTATCTTAAGACCATATTTGTTGTAGGTCATTAAGGTTTCTTCCATACCGCTAAAGCCCATGTCTAATCTTATGCCGTCAAGTCCCATTTCTTTAAATATTCCTAAGTCATGTATTGTAGCGTTTAATCTTTTAAATACAGTTGGATCTAGATCTGCAATTACTTCCATATCATTATTCTTAGCAGCTGCTAACACTTGTTTAAATTCACTTACTGTCTCATCTATATCTTTATCTGTTGAGATAAGACATGTAAAAATTCTTTTATAACCGTATTTACCAGCTAAATTTATATACTCTATTATTTCTTCAGTGCTTTGATGACCTGGATAAACTGATATGCCTAATCTTTTCATTTTATTTTTCTCCTTTATTCAAATGATTTTCTATATATATAATAAGCACCTTTTGCAGGTGACATATCCTCATCAATAAAGCTTATAATATTTAATCTTTGTTCTAAATATTCTTCGAATGCATTTCTTAATATTTCTGACTTTCTTATAGCTCCACCTACAAGTCCAATACTGCAACTATGGAAGTTAAGTTTTTTGTATACGCATTCCGTAGTCTTTGCAAGGCTTATTCCTTCAGTTACTAGTATATTTCTAGCTGCTTCATTTCCTTTCTCAGCCTCTTCGGAAACCACAGCAGCAAGTAC
This sequence comes from Clostridium folliculivorans, assembly GCF_024341905.1. Lineage (GTDB taxonomy): Bacteria > Bacillota > Clostridia > Clostridiales > Clostridiaceae > Clostridium_AR > Clostridium_AR folliculivorans. The sequence goes on along the minus strand of NZ_BQXY01000001.1, from coordinate 17,702 downwards.
AGCAATCTCATCTTTTGTTGATGAATATACAAATTCTACTATTTGTTCTGCCTTATTTATGTTTAAATAATTCAAAATACTTATACTTAAATTGCTGAATGGCATTTTATAATCTCTTTCGTAAATCATAAGTTTAAGTGCTTCAATAGCAATTTTATAAGCACTTCCCTCATCTCCTAATAGGTTTCCCCAGCCTCCAGCTCTTTCACTTATTTTATTGTTTATTCCAAAGCATATTGAGCCAGTACCAGCTATAGTTAAAATCCCGTCTTCGCCTTTTAATAATGCTTTTAAGGCTAACTCACCATCATTCATAACTTCGCATGGCACTTTGAAACTATTTTCTATAGTAGCTTCTACAAGTTTTGCATTATTGCCAAATTCAGAGCCTGCTAGTCCCATATATATATAAGCCAAATCTTCAGTACCAAAAGCATCAGTTATATCTTTAATGGAAGCTTCTATATTGTTTAAAGCCTGTACCTTATCGTTTAAAAGGTTACCAAACCCCTTTATAGATGCCATTAATATATTGCCTTTCATATCGAAGGCAATAGTTTCCGTTTTAGTGCCTCCTCCATCAACTCCAATAACATACTTCATAAACTCACTCCCCCTTGACTCAAATAATATTTATCTATCATAAACACATGTATAGATGTATGTACCAGATTAAATTAAAAAATATTCTTAAAAATTCTCTTACTTATATGATATATATCTAAAATCACTTTAGCAATACTTTATATGTAATTGTTATCATGAATTATTTTCTTATTTTGAAAATAAAGCACTGATACTATTAAAAAAGGGGGGATTTAATAGTATCAGTGCTTCTATTTAAATATATCTAACCTAGTCTATTGTCATTAAAATCTAATTTTCTGTTATTATGATCTCAGATTACTGTATAAGGCATTCAACTTCAAATAATTATTGAGTTTGCAATGTTAACTGTAGGCTTACTTCTTTTCCGTCTCTAACTACAGTAATGCTAACCTTATCTCCAGCTTTATGAGCATCTCTTAACTTGTTAAGTTCATCAATTGTTTTAACTTGTTTTCCTTCAAACTTTGTTATAACATCTCCAGTTTGTATTCCTGCTTTTTCTGCAGATGAGAAGTCGGAAATACTAGTAACATAAACACCTACTGGAAGATTATAAGCCTTTGAATCTTCATCAGTTACATTTTTAACGCCTATTCCTATAACTATTTTTGGTTTAGAAAGAGAGTCCAAGCTATCTTTAGCATGATTTATAGGAATTGCAAAGCCTATACCTTCTACACCTGTTTCTGATGTCTTAGCTGTATTTATTCCTATTACCTGTCCTTTAGAGTTAATTAAAGGACCTCCACTGTTACCTGGGTTTATTGCAGCATCTGTTTGGATGTAAGTTGCTTTAGTTCCACTTATATCGATAGTTCTTGCTGTAGAGCTTACAATTCCCTTTGTAACTGTTCCAACAAATTCTTTTCCTAATGGATTTCCTATAGCTATAACTTCTTCACCAGATTGAAGAGCATCTGAATCTCCAAGTTCAGCAACTGCTGGTACTTTAAAGCTATCTGTAACCTTAACTACTGCTAAGTCTTGGTTTGCATCATAATTTAACACTTTTGCATTTAGCTCTTTTCCATCGCTAAGTGTTACTTTAACTTGTGTAGCACCGGATACAACATGATAGTTGGTTAATATATAGCCTTGTTCGTTGATTATGAAACCAGTACCAACACCTTCTTGTTGTTGCTGTTGCTGCTGTCCAAAGAAGTTTTGAGAACTTACTACACTCTTCGTAGATACTGTTACAACAGCAGGAGATACCTTTTTTACTACATCTGTTACGCTCATAGCTGTAGTTGAACTTGCAAACTTAGGTGGATCATATGTTACATTTTTTATAGCAGTACTTCCGCTACCTAAAGTAGTTGAACCACCATTTCCTTTTTCTAAGTAATACAGAGTTCCTGCACCAACGCCACCACCTATTACTGCACAAACCAATGCTCCTGCAACCAAAGCAGCTACTTTTCCTCTTCCTTTTCTCTTCTTTGGTGCATTGTCATTCAAAGGCTTAGTATACTCTACAGTCTGCCAATTTGTAACCGGCTTATCAACTTGGGTTTGAGTATCATTGTTTACAAATACAAAACTTTGCTCATTTGTGTTATTGTTAGCTACGTTATTTGAATTATTGTCATAGTTATTATAACTGCTAGTATTATTTAAGTCGTCTGTAAACTTGTTTTTGTTTTCATTATTAAAATCATCATTAAAGTTATCCATCTATTATCCCTCCTGATGTAATTTATCTCATCTCTATGTTTTTATAATAAAGCTTCTCTGTGACAATTTAATGACAATTATAATTTTTTTATTTTTTATTATTTTGATCTTGAAGCTTCTTTATCTGCTTATATTTTTTTGCTACAGCCTTTATCTGATCTATTACTATATCACTGTTAGTTTGAGAGGTTACTTTATCCTTATTATTGACAGTTTTTAAATCAATCAAATCAATCTTTGATAACTTTGACAATTCCTTTTGCATATTCACATCACCATTTGCATTGATTACCAATGAAAGAGGTTTATCCTGTATAAGCCCCTGGTCTTGAGAATTACTTTTTCCGTTCACAAGATTATTAAGTTCATTTTTATATGCACCATTATAATTACGTCCTAACCTGTGATATGCAAATTCATCTTTATCATAACTACTTAGCTCGTCCAAAAAACTTTTATTATCTTTTAGTAAATTAAATTTATCTAAAAGATTAGTTAGTCCAATATATGAACCCACATGTAAAACTTTTTCTTTTGTGAGAATACTGCTATATTTTTTAATACTTTTTGCATCTGAGAGGGTCTTTTCATTAATTGGATCTATTAATACCATTCCTGCTATATTTTGCGGAAAAATCTTTGCAAAATTAGTCATAACAAGACTTCCATATCCTTCTCCTACTAATATGTATGGACCACTTACACCAGCCTTCTTTAAAACCAATTTAAGATCCCTTGCTTGATCTTCGATGGTTTTTTTAGAACCTGAATCATTAAATCCATACCCTTCTCTATCATACATAAATACACTTCCATCAAATCCATTGTTCAATCCATTGACGACATTTCTCCACTGTGACATGTCAAGTCCTACATCTCCATCTAAGATAACGGTATAATCCCCGCTGCCATAAACATCGTAACTAAACTTTTCACCGTCTATTCTTACATACTTTCCTTTAGGCTTTATCTTAGAGTCCATTATCTTTGTATCGATTGTTTTATATATAAACCCAAAAAGTAATACAGCCAAAAGCAAATAAACAAATATTTTAAATATTTTAAATGGTTTTATAGGATCCTTTAAATTTATCTTATGAAAACTGTTTGAATATGGAATAAAACTCATGTAAGGCCACCTGATTACCTTTCGCCAAGTTTAAGGTTTGGTTTTGCATTTAAATCCATAGCTGAAATATTTCCTTTGATATACTCGAAATAAGCTGCACTCCCAATCATCGCAGCATTATCAGTACATAAAACTGGTGCAGGGAATAAAACCTTAATTCCTTTTCTACCAGCATTCTCTGTGAGTTCTCTTCTTAAGGCGCTGTTAGATGCAACTCCACCAGCAATTGCTATTTTATCAACATCTTTTCTTTTACAAGTTTCTATTACATTTTCAGTTAAAACATCTATTACTGCTTGTTGGAAGGAAGCCGCTACATCTGCCTTATTTACTTCTTGTCCTGTCATATCCATCTTATTTAGATAATTAAGTACTGCAGATTTTACTCCACTGAAAGAAAAATCTAAGCTATTATCGTGAAAATTTGCTCTCGGAAAACTTATAGCTTGTGGATTACCTTCCTTTGCCAGTTTATCAATTTTAGGACCTCCTGGATATCCAAGTCCAATGGCTCTTGCTACCTTATCATAAGCCTCTCCAGCAGCATCATCTCTTGTTTGTCCTATAACTTCAAACTTACCAAAATCCTGAACATGAACTATAAAAGTATGTCCTCCTGATACAACTAAACATACAAAAGGTGGCTTCAAATCCTTATGCTCTATAAAATTAGCGCAAATATGTCCTTCTATATGGTTTACCCCTATTAGAGGCTTATTCAATGAGTAAGCTAAGCCTTTTGCATATTGAACCCCTACTAATAACGCTCCAACGAGTCCTGGTCCATAAGTAACTCCTATAGCATCTATATCATCAAGAGTAACCTTTGCTACTTCCAGAGCTTCTTCTACAACCGAATTTATAGCCTCTATATGTTTTCTTGATGCAACCTCTGGCACTACTCCGCCAAACTTTGTATGTATATCAATTTGTGATGAAATTATATTAGAAAGAACTTCTCTTCCATCTGCAACTACTGCTGCTGCAGTTTCATCACAACTACTTTCTATTGCTAAAATTAACGTTCTACTCATGTTTACTACCTCTTTTATTAATAAATTCATTAAGTATTATACTTGATTGACAAATGATTATCAACGAATTAGTACTGGAAAAATTTTAATTAAGAATTTCTTCATAAAAACTTAAGGAATATATTCAAAATAGCAAACTAACGTTCTTTTATTAGTTTGTAATAAGTAACTTTATAGCTTAAAATATATTATGTACAATTGATAACAAAAGGAGATTTAATCTAATGAATAGTTCATACGCAAAAGTTATGGTACTAGGTTCACCAATATCAAAATCAAACTTTAAACTTTTTAATACCAATGGTAGAGCAATACTACCTTATAATAGTGGACAGTATCATGATAGATATGCATTATATGAGGAAGAGATAGCTTATCATGCCAGATCTCAAAATCCTAATATTGTTATCGAAGAAGCCGTAATAGCTGTTTTAAAAGTGTATTATAAAAGCTTTAAACGCCATCCCGATACTAATAATATAACTAAAAGCATATTTGATGGAATTGAAAAAAGCGGCTTAATAATAAATGATGCTCAGATAAGACGTATAATAATTGAAGAGTTTTACGATAAGGATAATCCTCGTTTTGAGCTTGAACTTTTTGGTGAAAGTGAATTTGATATGGAATATACAATTGAGAAAAGAAAAACACCTATAGAAAAAGTAACTTACTCTCCACCATCTAACAAAGCCAGGGTTTCAATCAATAATTCATCAAAAAAAGAAACATCAACCTCTGTAAATGCATGCTCCATATGTGGAAAAAAAATAAAGGGTAATGATTACATAACTGCTAATAAAGGAACATCTATAATTTGTAAAGCTTGTCTAGGGAGAGGATTCTAAAATGAAGATAGTATGTATTGGCGATAGTTTAACCTATGGTTATGGTGTATCACCTTCTAAGGGCTGGGTTAATCTTTTAAGAGCTTCCACAAAGTATGATATCGTTAATAAAGGTGTTAATGGAGATACTACTGTTGGTATACTAAGTCGTTTTTCTAGAGATTGTATCGACTTAAAGCCAAATATTGCTGTCATAATGGCTGGAACTAATGATTTATTAACTGGAAGAAGTATAGATAATATTGTAGATAATATTATTTATATGGTTAACGACTGTGTTAATAGTAATGTTAAGCCAGTTGTGCTAATACCTCCCCTTACACTACCGAGGCTTGCAGAAGTAAGCTGGTATTCTTCCATTGATTATAATTATGTGAATGACATGATAAATATCATGGAGGGTTTATTTGAAAATAATATTAAAGATACTCTGATTATTAGCCTTAATAAGCTAATTCCTCTATATGAAGAGTACTATATTGATGGAATCCACCTTACCGCTCTTGGAAATGAGATAATTTTTAATAAATTATCATCAGATTTTGAAGATCAAATAAAAAAACTTTCTTAATATATTAAAATACTAAAGGAAGTTAAATTGATATCTATCCTTAATATAAAAACCTATTTAATAGGTTTTTATATTAATAAAGCTGTAAATCAATTTAACTTCCTTTAATAAAACTCTTACTACTTTTTAAACTCGTGAGATTACATAAATTAGGTTATGTTTAAGAATACTGTTGAAATTAATTGTTTATGCAGGAGACGCTATATGAGCGAGCTATTAGAATTAAAATATGTTCTTATAATATGTATTTAAATACTCCGCTACTTGTCGTCCAACTTCATAACCTTCAATAGTTGTACTATCTGCATAGCCATAGGAATGAATTAGGTTTCCACATGCAAATATTCCGCCTATAGAGGTTTCAAATTTTTCATTTATCACTGGATATTTTGCTTTTGACTCAACATTAATCATAGCTTTTTCTGCTAGTTCACTTTCAGGCATCCATCCTACAGATAAAAGTAAGCAATCACATTCAATTTTTTCTTTCTCGTCATACATTATATTGCCTCTTTTATCAACCTTTGCTATAGTTACAGATTCTATTCTGTCGCTACCATCAACATCAAGCACTGCTCTAGATATAAGTAGTGGAATATTAAATTCATCTACTATTCGCCTAATATTATCTCTTTTAGCGATCACATCTGATTTTTTCTCAACTAAAGCTTTTATCTTAGCACCTTCCAATAGCAGTCTTCTTGCAATGACTAAGGTAATATCTGAGGACCCTACAATTACTATCTCTTTACCTGGTAAGAATCCATTTATATTGACAAATCTTTGAGCTGCTCCCACTGTATATATACCTGCAAATTTATGAGTAGGTATATTTATATTGCCAGTAAACTTCTCTCTACTTCCCGTAGCTAAAATTATGCTTTTAGCTTTAATATCAACTACTCCTTCATTGGGATTAACATAACTTAGTACTTTATCCCTATTTAAATCAATCACAACGGTATCAAGCTTATAGTCAATTTTTAATTCATCAACTTTATCCTTTAAAAATTGAGCATACTCAGGTCCAGTAACTTCTTTACTCAATACCTTTTTACCAAAACCATTATGTATACAGATATTTAAAGTACCACCAAGTGTTGATTCTCGTTCTAAAATTAATATATTCTTTACACCTTTTTCACTAGCTGAAATAGCCGCAGCTATACCTGCCGTACCACCACCAACTACAACTAAGTCATATTGATACATATATAAATTCACCTCTTCTGAGTAGAATAATCCATTTAAACATATTAATTTTATCATAATTCTTTTTTTATTTATAGTTTATGGATGTACCACTTCATAATAAAATTTATATTTAAGTTGCTATTATAGCATTGTGTTTAAATTAATTAATTAGTCATCTGATGCTTTAATGAGCTTACGCAAAGAATTAATATAAATTTCTCATATTCCCTGGCTAAAAATGTAACGAATTTCTGATTAGAGATTTTAAAGATAAAGTGATTCAAACACATACTAAACTAAAAAATGAGTACACTACTACTTAGTAACTATTAAAATCTGAGAGGAGAAGTGAGTATTTATGACTAAAGCATCAAAACAACATCAAAAAGATGAAACAAAACATAAAAAAGTACATGTAAGCCACAATCCTAGGAAAGAAAGCACCACATCGGTATTTGGAGAACCAAAAGCTAAAGATTATGACCCTACAGACTTCAAAATTTAGATAAAATTAAAGAGGGTATGTACCCTCTTTATATGTGATGTTCAGTTTTATCCCTAAATGTTAAATACCCCTCTAATTGCTTTGTTATAATTTCTGCTTACAGGAATCTCTTCTTCAGTTCCATTAAGTTTTAGTATGAAGGTTCCATTTATCCATGGAACTATATTTGTTATAGATTCTAGATTGACTATATAATTCCTATGGCACTTTATAAAATTAAATTGTTTTAATCTGGTTTCAACCTGTGACAGAGTCTCTTCACTAGTGTATACTTGATTTTCTGTCACTATATAAACATTACCTTCTTTTATATAGCAAAAAAGTATTTCCTCAATATTTATAAGTATAAGTGAATCTTTTTTCCACACAGGAAGTTTTTTTAATGTCTTATGACTATGATCTTTCTCAGTTTCTTTGCGTCCTTTTAATCTATTTATAGCTAGGAGTATTCGATCCTCAGAAAAAGGCTTCAGTATATAATCTGATGCATCTAACTCAAAAGCCTTAATAGCATATTTATCGTGAGCTGTAACAAAGACAACCTGAATATCATCTACAATCTTCTTGAACTCCTCTGCTGCTATAAAACCATTTATGCCAGGCATTGATATATCTAAAAACACTGCATCAGGTTTTAAAGCGCTTATGCTCTCAATTCCTTGTTTTACATCTGTATACTTTCCTACTATCTCAACATCTTCATCCTTAGACAATACAAATGCCAGTTCTTCAATAGCGATCTTTTCATCGTCTATTATTAATATTTTAAGCATTCTTCTATCCCCTTACATCCCTTAATGTATTTATCACGTTTATTAAATTATCTTCATCATACGGTTTAGCTATGTAGGAATCTAAGCACCAAGAATCAGCCTTAATATCCTCATACATAATTCCAGTCAACAATATAGTTTTTATATGTTCGTACTTTCTATCTGTTTTTATTATTTTACATATATCTATCCCATTAGATCCACCTAACTTATAATCAGTGATTAATAAATCAGGAGTATTATTTTCTATTAACTCAATTGCTTCTTTTACATCACAAGCTTCAAATATAAAAACATCATCTATAAATTCTTCTATTATTTCTCTAAGTAATTTTCTACTATACCTTTCATCATCAACTACTAATATTTTAAACATCAGCTTCTCCCAAGTACGATTTGTTTATATAAATACTTATTTTAGCTTCTTCTGAGCTTATATCTATTGTCAAGTTCGCCTTATATTTAATCATCAGTTCCTCTTTAAAAAATTTAACAAACTCATCATTAAAGTTTTCATAATTTATCTCTTCTTTATTAAAGTTTTTACAAGTTACAACATAATTATCAATATTATTAGTTGAATAAATGTCTAACCTTGAAGTTGCCTCTTTTTGATTAATTATATTTATCTTACAAGATAATTTTATCAATCTAAGCAAAAGTAGCTTAGGCACCCATTCCACATCATTTATATTCGTAACTAATTCTAAATCTTGCTCAAATCTTATCTTTTGAATATATATATATGAATTTAATGTTTTTATCTCTTCCCCAATTTCTACAATCTCTTTATCATTTTTTAATACATCTCTTAGATAAGTGCTTAGCTCCACAATTAACTTTCTTGCTAAGCTATCATCATTTCTTGAAAAATAAGAAATGATATTTAGTGTATTAAATACAGTATGTGATTCATCCTCTAAAAGTTTTCGCTCTAAAACTTTTATTTTATAATTTTCATCTTTATATCTTGTAGTTTTTAAGTTGATTATATAGTATAACATATTTAAAATTATAATAGCTAATACCCAAATTATTCTATAAGTTATAGCCATATATAGACAAAACAAATTAGCTAATATCAAAAAAACTTCAATTGTTCTTTTTATATGCATACTAAAATCTATTATAATATTTCTTCTAGTCTTTTTCTTCATAACGTCCCTCAACAAAATTTTCTACTCCGTATATTTCTTTAGCTTCTCCATAGATCTTTACATTTTTATTAAAAGCATTTTGTTTCAAGTCCTTCACTAATAGTGAAGATCTTTTTACTAGCTCGTCAATGCTCCTTTCGCCATTTTTAGAAACTTTACATATTTTATCACTAGCAACTTCTCCTAGGCGAAGACTTTTTGAGCCTAACCTTTCAATTTTCTCATTTTCAATTTTATGGCCTAATTTATATGTGTATTTTCCGACGTTTGTTAAAATCTTTTCTGTAGAAAGTCCACTTACTTCTCCTATGAACCTAACTATCTTTCCAGCCGTAAGCATTTTAGTCTAGTACCTCTCTATCTTAATTTTTATGGGTGTACCACTTCGTAATAAAACTTATTATTTAAATTCTCTCATTAGAATCCGTGAGTGCTTTAAAAATAGCTTGTGGTTCGAAGTGGTACATCTATAATTAAATACTTGAACATAAAATTAGTGTAATGATTATTAATACTATTTAGCTACTTATATTATCGTACAATTATCCTATTTCATTAATATACTAAAAATTAAAAGTATATAACAAAATCCCCAATAATATTTTACCTACTTTATAAAAACACTATATTTATGCTATTTTTTACAAATTTAATTAATTATCTTTAAATTGCTCCATAATATAGGCTATTATCTAAGTAATATAATATAATTAATAAGTGATATCTTCAACAAATTTATGTATATCCTTGGATTTAATTTGTTTTTTGTGATTATTTATATAGTTTTCCACATTAAATCTGCCTATAATAATCAAACAAATTATCTAAAGCGATTGATTTATCTATTTACTTATAATATAATTTTTTAGTTAAGAATACTATTTTAATGAGGTGTTTTAATGAATATAAATAAATTAAATATTTCATCCATAAAGAAATTATTTAATAGACTTACCAAAGACAAAATAATTAGAGTAATTTTTTATATACTTATACTTTATTCTATATCTATGAAGGGAGCCTTTTTCCTAGGTTTTGCTGAAAATAAGGATCCTTACTCCTTCAATTTTTTTACTGGTTATAACAAAGCACATCCTTTTTTTAATTATTACTTAACTTTTACAGCTGCATTTCTTAGCTTTGGATTTTTATTCAAAGGTGTAGGAAAATATGTATATATGCTTGTTATAAACATACTTTTGACCTTACTTATGATTGTTGATTTGTTTTACTTTAGAGGTTTTTTGACAGTTCCATCTATATTAGTTACTACTCAAACTGCTAACTTAGATAACATGTCAGGAACAATTTTTTCATTAGTAAGTAGATATGATATAGTATTTTTAATTGACTTTATTATATTAGCTATATATCTATTTTTTGCATCAAAATATTTTAAAAAGGTAAAAAGAAGTGTAAAATCCTTTGCTATAGTTTTTGTTATTTCAGTTATTTATATAGGATATATTCCTTTTAATCTATATGTACTTCATAGAGAAGTAAGTGGTAGTTACATATTTAGTGGTTATGACCCAATGGATTCAGCTAGATATTTTTCACCAGTAGGATATCATGTTTTAGATATTTATAATGTATATAAAGATTCAAAACCATATACCCTAACTGCAGCAGAAAATAAGCAAATAAAAGACTATTTTAATGATAAAAATGAAAACCTTCCTGATAATAAATATAAAGGCATGTTTGCAAATAAAAACCTTTTAGTAATTCAAGTTGAATCACTAGAAAACTTTGTTATTAACCAGAAGATTGACGGTCAGGAGATTACCCCTAGCTTAAATAAGCTTATTAATAATTCAATATATTTCCCTAATACCTTTGAACAGGTTAACGAAGGTACAAGCTCAGATTCAGACTTAATGGTAAATACATCTATGCTTCCATTAAGAAGTGGAAGTACATTTTTTAAGTATCCTAATACTACTTATTATTCATTACCTAAACTGCTTGAAGAAATGGGATATGATACAGCTGCAATTCATGCCGACAAGGGTTCTTTTTGGAATTATGCTGCTGGACTTAAAGGTATAGGCTTTAAAAAATTCTTTGACTATTACTCATATGAAGATGATGAACAGATAGGTTTAGGATTAAGTGATGGAACATATTTAAGACAAGTTGTTCCTAAAATAAAAAGTTTAAAACAACCTTTTTACTCTTTCGTTGTAACCTTAACAAGTCATGGACCTTTTGATCTTCCTGACAAATATAAGGAACTTAATATCAAAGGTGAACTAAAGGATAACATTATGGGCAGTTACTTCCAAAGTGTTCATTATACAGATAAACATATAGGAATCTTCCTAGACAATTTAGATAAGGAAGGCCTACTTGATAACACAGTAGTTGTAATCGTAGGAGATCATACTGGAGTTCATAAATATTATGATGATAAGGTTAATACATTAAAAAATCCTGAACCTTGGTATTTGGATAATGGTAATCATACTGTTCCATTCATCATATACCAGAAAAACTTTAAAGAACCTGTAAAATTCGATACTTATGGTGGTCAAGTAGATATAATGCCTACTCTAGCATATGTATTGGGTATTGATGAGAAAAAATATATAAATTCAGCTTTAGGCAGAAATTTATTAAATACAGATAAGAGCTTTGCAATACTTACCAATAAAACTTTTAAGAGTACAGGTACCACTAATGATAAAGATAAAGAACAGGCTACAAAAGCTTTAGAGATTTCAGATAAAATGATAAAGAGTAATTACTTTAAAAATAAATAAGCTTAACTGACTATAAAAAACCATAATGCTATGCATTATGGTTTTTTATCACTATCTTTTATTAAGTTTACTACTTTATCCCATTTATCAACACTTTGCCCAGTTACGACCCACTCACACATAACCACGCTTTCATCGTTCTTAAGGTTAATAGTACCTATACTATTAGTAACTATGCTTCCATTTCTTATCTGATATATATCTATCTTATCTTTTGTTACAATAAACACCAATCTTCCATTATAAGCAGTATAGGCATCAACTGCTGCTGGCACTACTTCCTTTATTGAATTCCACGAAACAAAAAGCTTATCATGATTTACTAGCTTTTTAGTTGGTGGATAATTTATATTAAAAGAAACACCATTAAAATTATCTTGATCATTTGCACTAATTTTACCTTGAATAAGCCAATGTCCATTTTTTCTTATCATTGTATAATTTTCATAGTTAGGAGCCCCTACATTCAGTTTTTCTTTTGCCTCTTTTGATAGATTTCCAACTTGATCATTCCATGCCATATAAAAAGATTTCTGAGCTTCTTCTCCCAATAAAGTACCTATATCTACTCCTTTTAAGGTTTTGGTGTTATCCACAGGTAATATTTGCTCAGCAAAATAATTATTTTTAAAATTTGTTCCCTTATAATACTGTGTTGCAATATAATCATTACCTATAAAAGATATATCTCTATACAAATCATATCCTAGAGCCATCGGTCTAACTTTGCTCATCTGTTCTTTTTCATTAACTTGAGTCACCTCAAATTCCTCATCTATATACCCTTTATTTTCTGTATAGTTAACCTTTATAGACCAGAATCCGTTCATACGAGGCACCAACAAGTCTTTTATCTCTTTAGGTTCATTTAGTTTATCATCTTTAAAAGACACCCATAGAGTTCTATATCCAGCTGGACCATACTCTCCCGTACTTAGCTTTTCCCTTGAGGATTTTAATCCTATAAGAACCCCTATAGGATCATTATAATTTTTGTTCAAGTTTGCCATTGAGTCTTCCGACCTTACATTAACTCCTACATCCCATTGACGTAAGGTACTATCATCAGTTTTGGTTAAGTTATATAAAACACCCTTATATATTAGTAAGCCACTATTGTTATCAAGCTTTATAAAATCGCAAAATACATTATTATCATCTGATACTGACGTAATTTCTACATCTTTATTACCCAAATCTGTTTTTGTCCATTTATACTCATTAACTAAGAAATAATTTGGATTCATTACTTTTAATTTGTATTTAGGGTTTCCAAGATAATTATGACCTATTGCTGCCAATTCTGAATTAAAAGATATACGTCTAGTTAATAAGTCCTCTGCTTCATTTTTATCACCGCTATCCATAATCTCATAATTAGTTGCTTTCCAGCTTCCATTTATATCTAGCTTAGCTACCTTAGGCGCTACTATAATCTCTCCTTGATCCTTAGGTTTTGATATACTAGTACAACCTATTAAAGACATTGTTAATAATAAAATTGTTAAAATTTTAATCTTAATTCTCATATATACACCATTAAGTTTCAAAAGGAATGGTAACCATTACCTCTGTTCCTTTATTTTCTTCACTTTTAATTTTAAAAGTTCCCCCATGCATATTTATTATCTCATCACAAATAGACAACCCAATCCCATTCTGAGATTTAGAATTTTTTCCTTTAAAGAATTTCTCTTTAACTCTAGGAAGATCCTCTTTGCTTATACCACAGCCGTCATCTTTAACTAAAAACTTGAGTGAATTATCCTCTCTATATACCCTTAATAATACTTTCCCATGAGAATCTGTAAACTTGAAAGCATTATCTAACAAGTTGATAAGCACCTGCTTTAATCTTCCTGAATCAGCATCAATTGTCGGTAAATCTTGTTCACAATCAACTATAAAATCTATATTTTCCCTCTCAGCTCTTGGTCTTAAATATACATTAACATAGTCAACTAGCTGACTTATATCAACGCTTTCTATATTTAAATCTACTTTTCCAGACACAAATCTTGAGAAATCTAGAAGCTCTTCTACCATAGCCGATAATCTATCTGATTCCTTTTCAATTATTTTGAATCCAGTATCAAGCATAGCTCTATCTGTTTCTTCATTGTTCAGAACTATTGCCCATCCTTTAATAGCTGTTAAAGGTGTTCTCAGCTCGTGAGATACAGATGATATGAAATCATTTTTTAGTTCATCCCTCTTTTTTAATTCTTCGGCCATATAGTCTAATGTATTAGCCAAGCTACCTATTTCATCCAATCTTTTGCTATCACTCCTAACCATTAAATCACCTATAGCCATTTTCTCAGCTACCTTAGTAACTTCTTTTATTGGATTTACTATGCTATTTGCCAGCATATAACTTACAAATACACCTACTAAAAAGACCATTACTCCAATCGATATAAAAATAATTGATATACCTCTTATAGATTTATTCACTTCTTTAAGCGAAGTTACAAACCGCAGAACTCCAACTACCTTTTCTCCAGAGGTCAAAGGATATGAAACTGCCATCACTTCATTTGTATCATAATAAACCTTTCCTATCCATCTTCCTTGTTGACCACCTTTTATAGCTTTTCTTACATCTGCAGTATCAATTATATCCCCTTCTTTAACTCCTAAGGAGTCCATTAATAGTTTCCCTTCATCATCAAGTATTTGAACCTGAGCATTAGTTTGTTTCCAAAAAACATCTACATTATCACGTATGTTTTCAACTAAAGATGAAGAAGAAAAATATTTGTTGTAAAAATCAGCAGAAGTCTTTACTTGATTTGATAACAAAGCTTCAGTATTGTCATAATAATACTTTCTTAAAAAGAATATGAATAGTACTTCCAAAAGAGTTACAGTAACGAAAACTGCTACAAGAAAGTTTATAGTAATTTTAGTTTTGATACTAGTCATATTTCATCTCCTATTTCTTCCACCTATACCCAGTTCCCCATACTGTTTCTATATATCTAGGGGTAGAAGCTGAATCCTCTATCTTTGATCTAAGTCTTCTTATATTTACATCAACTATTTTAGGGTCCCCAAAAAAATTCACACCCCATACTAAATTTAAAAGTTCATCTCTACTAAATGCTTTACCGGGGTTTTCAAGAAATATCTTCATAAGTAAAAATTCTTTGGGAGTGACATCGATTTCTATCTGTTGTTTAAAAAGTTTCTGCGAGTATAGATTCATTTCGAAAGGTTCTAAAATCAATTTATCCCCATCACTCTTATCCACCTTTTCATCCATTCTTCTTAGTAGTGCTTTGACTCTTAACGTTACTTCTATCGGATTGAACGGCTTAACTACATAATCATCAGCTCCAAATTCTAATCCCATAATTCTATCCATGTCTTGCCCTTTTGCTGTAAGCATAATTATCCCCATATTGGGATATTCTTTTCTAAGTCGCTCACATACTTTAAACCCATCAATTCCCGGAAGCATGACATCTAATATGGCTACATCAGGTTTTTCTAAAAGAGCCAATCTTATTCCTTCTTCTCCGTTGTTAGCTTCTATTACCTTATAATCATTTCTTTCAAAGTTTATCTTAAGAAAACCTCTTATGCTATCTTCGTCTTCAACTAATAATATTTTTGACATATTTACACCATCCTATATAAATAATAAGTAACTATAAATAAAGATATATGCAATTAAATTTAAACATAACCTAAGTACACTATATGTTATTGTGATTATAACATATAGATCTCCACTTCGTACTAGAATTTATATTTTAAAATTCTCTTATCAGAATCAGTAAGAGTTTTAAGAATAAATTTCGGATTGAAGTGTTTCATCTTTAAAACTAGAAAAGTAGAGATACACAATACTGTGCGCCCTACTTATAGCTTGTACATTATTCTAATATTTTAAACTCATATCCTTTATTTTTTAAATCTGCTATTATATCAGGGAGAACCTCAGCTGTATTTTCTTTTCCATATGTATCATGCATTAATAACACTAGTTTCTGCTGATTCTTAAATGTTTGTCTATATGTATTAAGAAGTTGTTCTTTAGATTTAGGTTTTCCTTCAGCGTCTCCTACTATACCATTCCAATCTATGTATTTATATCCTATATCATTGAAACGCTTATCAGCTTCGTCAACGCCCTTCCATGACATATGTCCACCTGGAAATCTTACTATTCTACTTTTAAAGTCTTGTCCTAGTACTTTTCTTATAGCATCATTATTTTTATCTAATTCAGCCATAAACTTATCTACATCAACTTTGCCTCCAGGATATAAGTTATTATAAATATGTGTATATGTATGATTACCAATAGAATTCCCCTGTTTATATGTATCTAAAAGAATTTGCTTTGCTCTAGAATTTTTCTCCAGTTCTTTCCCTACTATAAAAAATGTAGCTCTTATATCATTTTTTTTCAATACCTCTAAAACCTTAGGAGTCACTGTTGTTGAAGGACCATCATCAAAAGTTAAAAAAACAATCTTTTTGCCATCGTTTATTTTTATATTTTTTGATAAGAAGTCTTGTATTGTCCCTGCATCATATGCATTCTTATCTAATGTTAATTCCTTATTTATAAACTCAGTAAGCGATATATTAGACTTTGCTGAATTATTTGTATCTTGTTTTACATTACCTTCAACTACAGCTGCTTGTACAATTTCTCTCTTCGCCGTATTATGCCTATAGTAACCAGTAACAAATATTGAGGAAACAACTATTGTTCCTGCAAATAATATAATTCCATTAATTCGTTTCCTCATTTTCATTCGCTTCTTCCTCTTTCTTTTCATCCTTAGGTTACTGTCTTCAAACAAAACCACCATCTCCTACAATTGTATTAAACAAATATAATGGATTTAAAATATCAATAAATATACTCTCCATAAATAAATAATAAACTATATTATCAAGTCATAAATTACATTTTTATAAAAATAAATTACAATCCTGTAACATGTTGTCTTTATATAACAAAACAACTATACTCTTAACACATTTTTATAATATTTTAACTATACTTCTCCATTTTATATAATAGTTTTACATTATTATGGTTTATATAAATTAATTATACATTAATTTTGTTAATAAAAGAACATCATAAAACTTTTTTAACATTACAATTTATGGAATTTCTGTATCTTCTTTATATAACAAAAAACACCAGTTAATTATAACTGATGTATCAATTTCAAATGGCTCCGCGAAGAGGGCTCGAACCTCCAACCTATCGGTTAACAGCCGAGTGCTCCACCATTGAGCTATCGCGGAACATTATTTAATTAGAAAGATTGTTCTTTCAAAATTGCATTAAGTTAACTTTGTAATAATTTGTTTTGGTCAAGCCCTCGACCTATTAGTATCGGTCAGCTGAACATGTTACCATGCTTACACCTCCGACCTATCAACCTCGTGTTCTTCGAGGGGTCTT